>NZ_AP035945.1:0-4234857 GCF_059730575.1 Pantoea sp. X-Soil-YNGN-775
CCGGTAGTTATCCAAATAATAACCGTAGTATGCTTTTTGAGCTGTGCATAAGTCGCCATTTAGATCCCAGCTTATACGGATCAGGATCACCGATCATTAACAACTAGTGATCCTAAGTAATCACCTGATTTGACAGCTGTTCTGGCACATATCCACAGAAACCGGCGATCCTAATAAGAGATCTAACAGAAAGATCATATACAGATCTAAGATCCTTTCTTTTAAAACCGGACGATCCCGCGGCTTTCACCCCAGACGGAATTTGAGTAGAATCCACGCCCCAGGACGACGATCCGGCACGTTTATCAACCGAGGTACCACTTCATGTTTTATCAGGATCCTTTTGACGTCATCGTAATTGGTGGTGGTCATGCGGGCACCGAAGCCGCAATGGCGGCAGCCCGAATGGGTCAGCAAACCCTGTTACTCACCCATAACATTGATACGCTTGGACAAATGTCCTGTAACCCGGCGATCGGTGGCATTGGCAAAGGACATCTGGTGAAGGAAGTGGATGCCATGGGGGGTCTGATGGCCCATGCAATCGATCAGGCTGGCATCCAGTTTAGGATACTAAACGCCAGCAAAGGCCCGGCCGTCAGGGCAACCCGTGCTCAGGCCGATCGCGTGCTCTATCGGCAGGCGGTTCGCACTGCGCTGGAGAATCAGCCCAACCTGATGATCTTCCAGCAGGCGGTCGACGATCTGATTGTGGAAAACGATCGGGTCGTCGGTGCCGTTACCCAGATGGGGCTGAAATTCCGGGCGAAGACCGTAGTGCTGACGGTAGGGACCTTCCTCGACGGTAAAATTCATATCGGACTGGATAACTACAGCGGCGGTCGCGCTGGCGATCCACCTTCCATTCCGCTGGCAAAACGTCTGCGTGCCCTGCCACTGCGGGTTAATCGCCTGAAAACCGGTACACCGCCGCGCATTGACGCACGCAGTATCGACTTCAGCGTACTGGCGCCGCAGCATGGCGATAACCCGATGCCGGTGTTCTCGTTCATGGGCAATGCCGCTCAGCATCCGCAGCAGGTGCCGTGCTGGATCACCCATACCAACGAAAAAACCCATGAAGTGATCCGCAATAACCTCGATCGCAGCCCGATGTACGCTGGGATCATCGAAGGGATCGGCCCGCGTTACTGTCCGTCAATCGAAGACAAGGTGATGCGCTTTGCCGATCGTAACGCCCATCAGATCTTCCTGGAACCGGAAGGGCTGACCAGCAACGAAATTTACCCGAACGGCATCTCGACCAGCCTGCCGTTTGACGTACAGATCCAGATCGTACGATCGATGCAGGGCATGGAAAATGCGAAGATCGTGCGTCCGGGCTATGCCATTGAGTATGACTTCTTTGATCCACGCGATCTGAAACCGACGCTGGAGAGCAAATTCATTAACGGTCTGTTCTTTGCCGGACAGATCAACGGCACCACCGGTTACGAAGAAGCCGCCGCGCAGGGGATGCTGGCCGGCCTCAACGCCGCGCGGCAGTCTGCCGACAAAGAGGGCTGGGCCCCGCGTCGCGATCAGGCTTACCTCGGTGTGCTGGTTGATGACCTCTGCACCCTCGGTACTAAAGAGCCGTACCGCATGTTTACCTCCCGCGCCGAGTATCGTTTGATGCTGCGTGAGGATAATGCCGATCTGCGTCTGACCGAAACCGGCCGTGCCCTGGGCCTGGTCGATGATGCCCGCTGGGCGCGTTTCAACCAGAAGCTGGAAGCAATTGAGCAGGAACGTCAGCGTCTGCGCGATATCTGGGTACACCCTAAATCGGAGCGCGTTGCCGAGGTGAACACCGTCCTCAGCGCACCGCTGACCAAAGAAGCCAGCGGCGAAGATTTGCTGCGTCGTCCGGAAATGACCTATCTCACCCTGATGACGCTGGATACCTTTGGCCCGGCGCTGGCTGATGAGCAGGCGGCGGAGCAGGTTGAGATTCAGGTTAAATATGAAGGATACATTGCGCGTCAGCAGGAAGAGATCGATCGTCAGCAGCGCAACGAGAACACCCTGTTGCCGGTGGATCTGGATTATCGCCAGGTCAACGGCCTGTCGAATGAGGTGATCGCCAAGCTGAATGACCACAAACCCACCTCGATTGGTCAGGCGACGCGCATTTCCGGCATCACGCCGGCGGCGATCTCTATTCTGCTTATTTATCTGAAAAAACAGGGTCTGCTGCGCAAAAGCGCCTGACCTGAAACGGGGCGAGGCGACTCGCCCCCGCTGACTGGACTTACGCTGTGATCAACACACTCACCTCGCTGCTGCAGGCAGCCAAGATTTCCCTCTCCGATCAACAAAAACAGCAGCTGGTTGCCTATGTCGGCCTGCTGGACAAGTGGAACAAAGCCTACAACCTGACGTCAGTGCGCGATCCGCAACAGATGCTGGTTCGCCATATTCTCGACAGCATTGTGGTGGCACCACACCTGATCGGTTCACGCTTTATTGATGTCGGTACCGGACCGGGCCTGCCAGGCATACCGCTGGCGATTGTGATGCCTGATGCGCACTTTACGCTGCTCGACAGCCTCGGTAAGCGGGTGCGCTTCCTGCGTCAGGTGCAGCATGAGTTAGGACTCACTAACATTACGCCGGTGCAGAGCCGGGTTGAAGCGTTCCCGGCAGAGCCGCCGTTTGACGGCGTAATCAGCCGGGCATTCGCCTCGCTGACTGACATGGTGAACTGGTGTCATCATCTGCCCGGGGCAGAAGGGCGCTTTTTTGCCCTTAAAGGTGTTCGTCCGGATGATGAAATCGCCAGCTTACCGGCAGGCTATCGCTGTGATGAGGTGATTAAACTGCAGGTCCCGCAGCTGGAAGGCGACCGTCACCTGGTGATCCTTCGTCAGCAATAAGCCTGAAATACGTAAGGATTTAACCCGCTGCGGCATTTTGCCTTATCCCGCTGGCTGGTCAAAAAAAGTGCATTTGATGCGCTAATAATAACGGATTTTCATTAAGCCTCTGACGGCGAAAAGTTAAAAAAGCCGTCGGAAATTATCCGAAAAACTCTGTTACATTTAACGTTTAATTCACATTTAGTTAGCACAAAGATCACTTGTATAGCGGACTAACGGAATAAAAATAGTCACGTCAGAAAATATATCAAGGTAATTACCTGGCGTGCGTAATATGAATTTCACGTTTCTCATGCACAGTTCGATGTCAATAGCGTGTTTTTAGCGTAAATAGGCTTTTCTGGCGGACGATCTATTTTCAATATCATGATTTTGTTGGTTTAATTGGGTATGTGTAAGGCTGGCAATTAGCATACTGAGAAAAGTCCTGGCGGCGTGAATGCTTATTATGTGATCTAAAGCACGCTTTAAAAGCAAGTCGCCAGCCAATTTTCAGCCGGAAAATGGCCAATCCTTAGCGGGGGATGTTTGGAAAAATAGCCCTCCGGAAAGAAATTTAAATAATTGTTCACCTTTTCGCTACTTACCGATTGAAATCGCAGGTGCGGCCCGTATAATTTGCACGGCTTTTGCTGCTTGACTCAAATGCGTAAAGGCAGTCTTATACGACACGCGACATACCCCGAATGGGGCAGGAGAGTATCAGCGTCATGTCAGTGTCTCTTTACAGTGTAAAATTCGCCCGGACAGTGCTGATGATTCAGCTGGTGACAATCGTCATCATCGGCGCACTCTTTGCCCTGAAAGATGTCACCTGGGGCGTCTCTGCTGTAGCTGGCGGAGCGGCAGCCTGGCTGCCGAACGTGTTGTTTTTGTTTTTAGCCTGGCGCCTGCAGGGGCAAACCCCGGCTTCGGGGCGAGTCGCGTGGAGCTTCGCTTTGGGTGAAATAGCCAAAGTGTTCGCGACCATCATTTTGCTCATTGTGGCGTTGGGTCTATTCGGGGCGGTTTTCTGGCCGGTCGGAATAACCTGGTTATCGGTGCTGGTGGTACAAATGCTGGCACCGGCGGTAATTAACAACAAAGGGTAAGAGGCATCATGGCTGCAGGAGAAATCTCTACTCCGCAAGAATACATAGGACACCACCTGAATAACCTTCAGCTGGACCTGCGTACTTTCGAGTTAGTGAATCCGCACGACGCTCCCGCGACGTTCTGGGTATTAAATATCGATTCCATGTTTTTCTCTCTGGTGCTGGGATTCATCTTCCTGGTGTTGTTCCGTAAAGTAGCTAAAACAGCTACCAGCGGTGTGCCAGGGAAATTACAAGCGGCTATCGAACTGGTTGTCGGCTTCGTTGATGACAACGTGCGCGACATGTATCACGGTAAGAGCAAACTTATCGCCCCGCTGGCGCTGACAATTTTTGTCTGGGTCTTCCTGATGAACTTCATGGATCTGCTGCCAATCGATCTGCTGCCGTATATCGGTGAGCATTGGTTGGGCCTGCCGGCGCTGCGCGTCGTGCCGTCTGCAGACGTGAACATCACGCTCTCAATGGCGTTGGGCGTCTTTATTTTGATTCTGTTCTACAGCATCAAAATGAAAGGCATTGGCGGCTTCACTAAAGAGCTGACGCTGCAGCCTTTTAACCACCCGATCTTCATCCCGATCAACCTGATTCTGGAAGGTGTTAGCCTGCTGTCTAAACCGGTTTCTCTCGGTTTACGACTGTTCGGCAACATGTATGCGGGTGAGCTGATCTTTATCCTTATTGCCGGTCTGTTGCCGTGGTGGTCGCAGTGGGTGCTGAATGTGCCGTGGGCCATTTTCCACATCCTGATCATTTCGCTACAGGCTTTCATTTTCATGGTCCTCACGATTGTCTATCTGTCGATGGCATCTGAAGAACACTGATTTTTTTCTCAACACTACTTTCCCTCTCTATTCCGGGTGACAGCCATCAGGCTGCAGCCCGGAAGATGAAGGGAGCATTTAACTGAAACAAACTGGAGACTGTCATGGAAAACCTGAATATGGATCTGCTGTACATGGCTGCCGCTGTGATGATGGGCCTGGCGGCAATCGGTGCTGCGATCGGTATCGGCATCCTCGGAGGAAAATTCCTGGAAGGCGCTGCTCGTCAGCCTGACCTGATTCCTCTGCTGCGCACGCAGTTCTTTGTTGTAATGGGTCTGGTGGATGCAATCCCGATGATCGCTGTTGGTCTGGGTCTCTACGTGATGTTTGCTGTCGCCTAAAGCTCCTGTGTTCACTCAGCGCACAGTGTGCAAGGGTGAACGGATTCTGCCGCTTATCGTTGATAACGGCAGAAAAGTTAAATACTCAATTAGAGGCATTGTGCTGTGAACATTAATGCAACAATCCTCGGCCAGGCCATCGCGTTCATCCTGTTTGTCGCGTTCTGCATGAAGTACGTATGGCCGCCGATTATGGCTGCCATCGAAAAGCGCCAGAAAGAAATTGCTGAAGGCCTTGCTTCTGCTGAACGCGCGAAGAAAGATTTGGATCTCGCGCAGGCTAATGCGACCGACCAGCTGAAAAAAGCTAAAGAAGACGCTCAGGTCATTATCGAGCAAGCGAACAAGCGTCGCGCGCAGATTCTGGACGAAGCCAAAACCGAAGCTGATAACGAACGTGCTCGCATCGTGGCACAAGCGCAGGCTGAGATTGACGCCGAACGCAAACGTGCTCGTGAAGAACTGCGTAAGCAAGTCGCGTTGCTGGCTATGGCCGGTGCCGAGAAGATCATCGAACGTTCCGTGGATGAAGCTGCTAACAGCGACATCGTTGATAAACTGGTCGCTGAACTGTAAGGAGGGAGGGGCTGATGTCTGATCTGATTACTGTAGCTCGCCCCTACGCCAAAGCAGCTTTTGACTTTGCTGTTGAGCATCAAAGTATTGAACGCTGGCAACAGATGCTGGCGTTTGCCGCAGAAGTGGCTCGCAATGAACAGATGGCTGATCTTCTTTCAGGTGCGTTAGCACCCGAAGCGTTGGCAGCGTCGTTTAACGCAGTCTGTGGTGATCAACTGGATGAACCCGCGCAGAACCTGATTAAGGTGATGGCGGAAAACGGACGTTTGACAGCGCTTCCGGCAGTACTGGCCCAATTCATCGACCTGCGTGACGCTTATGAAGCCACCGCAGAAGTTGATGTTATCTCCGCCAGTACGCTGAGTGACGACCAGCTGAATAAA
This sequence comes from Pantoea sp. X-Soil-YNGN-775, assembly GCF_059730575.1. Classification (NCBI taxonomy): domain Bacteria; kingdom Pseudomonadati; phylum Pseudomonadota; class Gammaproteobacteria; order Enterobacterales; family Erwiniaceae; genus Pantoea; species Pantoea sp. X-Soil-YNGN-775. The sequence continues at coordinate 6,107 of NZ_AP035945.1, forward strand.
ATCAGCGCCGCGATGGAAAAACGTCTGTCACGCAAAGTTAAGCTGAATTGCAAAATTGATAAGTCTGTGATGGCAGGCGTGATCATCCGTTCGGGTGATCTGGTTATTGATGGCAGCGTACGCGGCCGTCTTGACCGTCTGGCTGACGTCTTGCAGTCTTAAGGGGACTGGAGCATATGCAACTGAATTCCACCGAAATCAGCGAACTGATCAAGCAGCGCATTGCTCAGTTCAATGTCGTGAGTGAAGCTCACAACGAAGGTACGATTGTTTCTGTAAGTGACGGTATCATCCGCGTACACGGCCTGGCCGATGTGATGCAGGGTGAGATGATTGCCCTGCCGGGCAACCGTTACGCGATTGCCCTGAACCTCGAGCGTGACTCAGTAGGTGCAGTGGTAATGGGTCCTTACGCTGACCTCGCCGAAGGCATGAAGGTGAAGTGTACTGGCCGTATTCTGGAAGTACCGGTAGGCCGTGGTCTGCTGGGCCGTGTGGTGAACACCCTGGGTGCACCAATCGACGGTAAAGGCGCAATTGACAACGACGGTTTCTCACCGGTTGAAGTGATTGCACCAGGCGTTATCGACCGTCAGTCAGTCGACCAGCCGGTTCAGACCGGTTATAAGTCGGTCGATGCGATGATTCCAATCGGCCGTGGCCAGCGTGAGCTGATCATCGGTGACCGTCAGACCGGTAAAACCGCGATGGCGATCGATGCAATCATCAACCAGCGCGACTCAGGCATCAAGTGCGTCTACGTTGCGATTGGTCAGAAAGCCTCAACCATCTCTAACGTGGTTCGCAAGCTGGAAGAGCACGGCGCGCTGCAGAACACCATCGTTGTGGTGGCCTCTGCTTCTGAATCCGCTGCCCTGCAGTATCTCTCTCCGTACGCAGGCTGTGCGATGGGTGAGTACTTCCGTGACCGCGGTGAAGATGCGCTGATCGTTTATGATGATCTCTCTAAGCAGGCGATTGCTTACCGTCAGATTTCTCTGCTGCTGCGCCGTCCACCAGGTCGTGAAGCATTCCCTGGCGACGTGTTCTATCTCCACTCCCGTCTGCTGGAACGTGCATCACGCGTAAGCGCTGATTATGTTGAGCGTTTCACTAACGGTGCCGTGACAGGTAAAACCGGTTCACTGACTGCACTGCCGATCATCGAAACCCAGGCGGGCGACGTTTCTGCGTTCGTTCCGACCAACGTAATCTCGATTACTGATGGTCAGATCTTCCTGGAATCGAACCTGTTCAACTCCGGTATTCGTCCGGCGGTTAACCCAGGTATTTCGGTATCGCGTGTTGGTGGTGCTGCACAGACCAAGATCATCAAGAAACTGTCCGGTGGTATCCGTACCGCGCTGGCACAGTATCGTGAACTGGCGGCGTTCTCGCAGTTCGCCTCTGATCTGGACGATGCAACCCGTAAACAGCTGAGCCACGGTCAGAAAGTCACCGAGCTGCTGAAGCAGAAACAGTATGCGCCGATGTCAGTCGCGCAGCAGGGTCTGGTTCTGTTCGCGGCCGAGCGTGGCTATCTGAACGACGTTGAGCTGGCAAAAATTGGCAGCTTTGAAGCTGCACTGCTGGCCTTCGCGGATCGCGATCACGCCGAGCTGATGGCTGAAATCAACCAGTCGGGTAACTACAACAACGATATCGAAGCCAAGCTGAAAGGCCTGATCGATACGTTTAAAGCAACCCAGTCCTGGTAATGTCTGGCGGCTTGTCTGAAAAGGCAGGCCGCAAGGCTTTGAGGAGAAGCTAATGGCCGGCGCAAAAGAGATACGAAGCAAGATCGGAAGCGTGAAAAACACGCAGAAGATCACCAAAGCGATGGAAATGGTCGCCGCCTCCAAGATGCGTAAAACGCAGGAACGCATGGCGGCCAGCCGTCCGTATGCAGACACCATGCGCAAAGTGATTGGTCACCTTGCGTTGGGTAATCTGGAATACAAGCACCCTTACCTGCAAGAGCGCGACGTTAAGCGCGTCGGCTACCTGGTCGTTTCAACTGACCGCGGGCTTTGTGGTGGTTTGAACATTAACCTGTTCAAGAAAGTACTGGCAGATATGAAGTCCTGGTCCGATAAAGGCGTGCAGAGCGATCTGTCGATTATCGGTTCTAAAGGGGCATCATTCTTCAGTTCTGTTGGTGGCAACATCGTGGCGCAAGTCAGCGGCATGGGCGATAAACCGACCCTGTCTGACCTGATTGGCCCGGTAAAAGTGATGTTGCAGGCTTATGATGAAGGCCGCATCGACAAACTGATGATCGTCAGTAACAAGTTCAATAACACCATGTCTCAGACTCCGACCATTACCCAACTGCTGCCGTTACCGCCAGCGGAAGGTGAAGAAGAGATGAAGGCGAAGACCTGGGATTACCTGTACGAACCCGATCCGAAAGCGCTGCTGGATACCCTGCTGCGTCGTTACGTCGAATCGCAGGTTTATCAGGGTGTGGTGGAAAATCTGGCCAGTGAGCAGGCCGCACGTATGGTAGCGATGAAAGCCGCAACCGATAACGGCGGAAATCTGATCAAAGAGCTGCAGTTGGTGTACAACAAAGCTCGTCAGGCCAGCATCACCCAGGAACTTACCGAGATCGTCTCGGGGGCCTCCGCGGTTTAACCAGGTTTGGAATTAGGTAGAGGATTCAAGATGGCAACTGGAAAGATTGTCCAGATTATCGGCGCCGTTGTTGACGTCGAATTCCCTCAGGACGCGGTACCGCAAGTGTACAGTGCCCTCGAGGTTATGAATGGTGATGCGCGTCTGGTGCTGGAAGTTCAGCAGCAGCTGGGCGGCGGCGTGGTCCGTACCATTGCAATGGGTACGTCTGACGGCCTGAAGCGTGGTCTGAGCGTCAACGACCTGCAGAAACCGATTCAGGTTCCGGTCGGTAAAGCGACCCTGGGCCGTATCATGAACGTTCTCGGCGAGCCAATCGACATGAAAGGCGAGCTGAAAGAAGAAGATGGCAGCGCAGTAGAGATCGCCTCTATTCACCGCGCGGCACCTTCTTATGAAGATCAGTCTAACTCGCAGGAACTGCTGGAAACCGGCATCAAGGTTATCGACCTGATGTGTCCGTTCGCCAAGGGCGGTAAAGTGGGTCTGTTCGGTGGTGCGGGTGTAGGTAAAACCGTCAACATGATGGAACTGATCCGTAACATCGCGGCTGAACACTCAGGTTACTCAGTGTTTGCCGGTGTGGGTGAGCGTACTCGTGAGGGTAACGACTTCTACCACGAAATGACCGACTCCAACGTTATCGACAAAGTTGCCCTGGTGTATGGCCAGATGAACGAGCCGCCGGGTAACCGTCTGCGCGTGGCACTGACCGGTCTGACCATGGCGGAAAAATTCCGTGATGAAGGCCGTGACGTTCTGCTGTTCATCGATAACATCTACCGTTATACCCTGGCCGGTACCGAAGTTTCTGCACTGCTGGGTCGTATGCCATCTGCGGTAGGTTACCAGCCAACGCTGGCCGAAGAGATGGGTGTGTTGCAGGAGCGTATTACCTCCACCAAGACCGGTTCAATCACCTCCGTACAGGCCGTTTACGTCCCTGCGGATGACCTGACTGACCCGTCACCAGCAACCACCTTTGCGCACTTAGACTCAACGGTAACGCTGAGCCGTCAGATCGCCTCTCTGGGTATCTACCCGGCTGTTGACCCGCTGGATTCTACCAGCCGTCAGCTGGATCCACTGGTTGTGGGTCAGGAGCACTACGACGTAGCGCGTGGCGTTCAGTCACTGCTGCAGCGTTACCAGGAGCTGAAAGACATCATCGCCATCCTCGGTATGGACGAGCTGTCTGAAGAAGATAAACTGCTGGTGGCACGTGCGCGTAAGATTCAGCGCTTCCTGTCTCAGCCGTTCTTCGTTGCGGAAGTCTTCACCGGTTCTCCGGGCAAGTACGTTACGCTGAAAGACACTATCCGTGGCTTTAAAGGCATCATGGAAGGTGAGTTTGACCACCTGCCAGAGCAGGCCTTCTACATGGTTGGTGCCATCGAAGAAGCCGTGGAAAAAGCGAAGAAACTGTAATAACGGTTTCCCGGGAGGAAGATTATGGCTATGACTTATCACCTGGATGTGGTCAGCGCAGAGAATCAGTTGTTCTCTGGTCTGGTACAGAAAATTCAGGTGTCAGGTAGCGAAGGTGAGTTAGGGATTTTCCCTGGCCATGCGCCGCTGCTGACTGCCATTAAGCCTGGAATGATCCGTATCGTGAAACAGCACGGCGAAGAGGAGTTTATTTACCTCTCTGGCGGCGTGCTGGAAGTGCAGCCGGGCAGCACCACCGTTCTGGCCGATACCGCTATCCGCGGTACCGATCTGGACGAAGCCCGCGCCCTGGAAGCGAAACGCAAAGCAGAAGAGCACATGAACAGCAGCCACGGTGACGTGGACTATGCTCAGGCCTCTGCGGAGCTGGCGAAAGCCATTGCTAAACTGCGCGTGATCGAACTGACCAAAAAAGCGATGTAATCCAGCTTTATGCGTCACGAAATGCCAGCCCTTCGGGCTGGCATTTTTTTTGTCTGTCGGGTCATCTGCGCCCTCCCGCCTAATTTCGGCCTGAGAAAAATGTAGTAATCTCACCCTCAAACCGTTTTACTTTCACCCGTAAAAATTCACTCAGGATAGATATGTCTAACAGTGCGATGAGTGTGGTGATCCTTGCCGCTGGCAAGGGCACCCGTATGTATTCCGATCTGCCAAAAGTTCTGCATACGCTGGCAGGTAAACCGATGGTGCAGCATGTGATTGACGCGGCCAAAGGACTGGGCGCGCAGCAGGTGCATCTGGTTTATGGTCACGGCGGCGATCGTCTTAAAGCCACCCTCACCGACAGCGCCCTCAACTGGGTGCTGCAGGCCGAGCAGCTCGGCACCGGTCACGCCATGCAGCAGGCCGCGCCCTGCTTCGCTGACGATGAAGACATTCTGATGCTCTACGGCGACGTACCGCTGATCGCTGAAGCGACGTTACAGCGCCTGCGTGAGGCCAAACCGCAGGGCGGCATCGGCCTGCTCACCGTGGTGCTGGAGAATCCGACCGGCTATGGCCGCATCGTGCGCGAGAACGGCACCATTGTCGGCATCGTCGAGCAGAAAGATGCCACGCCAGAGCAGCTACACATCACTGAAATCAACACCGGTATCCTGATCGCCAACGGCGGCGATCTAAAACGCTGGCTGGCGCAGCTCACCAACAATAACGCGCAGGGTGAATACTACATCACCGATATCATCGCGCTGGCGCATCAGGAAGGCCGGGTGATTGAGGCGGTTCATCCGACGCGCATCAGTGAGACCGATGGCGTGAATAATCGTCTGCAGCTGGCAACGCTGGAACGCACTTATCAGACTGAACAGGCTGAGCGCCTGCTGCTGGCGGGCGTGATGCTGCGCGATCCGGCCCGCTTTGACCTGCGCGGTACCCTGACCTACGGCCGGGATGTGGAAATCGACACCAACGTCATCATTGAAGGTCAGGTGGCGCTGGGCGATCGGGTAAAAATCGGCGCGGGCTGCATCATCAAAAACAGCGTGATTGGCGACGATTGCGAAATCAGCCCTTATTCGGTGATCGAGGATGCGAATCTGGCCAGCGCCTGTACCGTCGGACCTTTCGCCCGACTGCGTCCCGGCAGTGAGCTGGCACATGCCGCCCATGTCGGCAACTTCGTTGAGATGAAAAAAGCCCGTCTGGGCGAAGGTTCGAAAGCGGGTCACCTCTCCTATCTGGGCGACGCGGAGATCGGCGCTAACGTCAACATCGGGGCCGGCACCATTACCTGCAACTATGATGGCGCGAATAAATCAAAAACCGTGATCGGTGATAACGTGTTTGTCGGCTCGGACACCCAGCTGGTGGCGCCGGTCAGCGTGGCGGCAGGTGCTACCATTGCGGCGGGCACCACCATCATGAAAGATGTCACCGAAGCGGGACTGGTCTACAACCGTAAAGAGCAGAATCACAAAGCGGACTGGCAGCGCCCACAGAAGAAAAAATAATTTTAACGGCCCGCTTCATGCGGGCCGATGCAGTGCCAAAACTATAATCCCCACTCTCTACAAGGCTCGGGGAACCGGCAAAGCCGGATATCAGGTCGCATGACAACGAAAGTGGCGAACAGCCATGTAGTCAGGAAAACATCATTATGTGTGGAATTGTTGGTGCAGTAGCACAACGCGATATCGCAGAAATTCTGCTGGAAGGCCTGCGTCGTCTTGAGTATCGCGGATATGATTCGGCCGGTCTGGCCGTGGTCGATCGTCAGGGGCACGTTACGCGCCTGCGACGTTTAGGGAAGGTGCAGAAGCTGGCCGACGCAGCCGAACAGCAGCCGCTGATTGGCGGCACCGGTATCGCCCATACGCGCTGGGCAACGCACGGCGAACCGTCGGAAGCCAATGCGCATCCGCACGTTTCTGAGCACATCGTTATCGTGCACAACGGCATCATTGAAAACCATGAGCCGCTGCGCGCTGCGATGATCGAGCGTGGTTACGTGTTTGCCTCTGAAACCGACACCGAAGTGGTGGCGCATCTGGTTCACTGGGAGCAGAAGCAGGGCGGAACGCTGCGTGAAGTGGTGCTACGCGTCATCCCGCAACTGCGCGGCGCCTATGGCATGGTGATCATGGACAGCCGCGATCCGTCGCTGCTGGTGGCGGCACGCTCCGGCAGCCCGCTGGTGATTGGCCGTGGCGTGGGCGAGAACTTTATTGCCTCCGATCAGCTGGCGCTGCTGCCAGTGACGCGTCGGTTCATCTATCTGGAAGAGGGTGATATCGCGGAAATCAGCCGTCGCGATGTGACCATCGTTGATCGTACTGGTAAACCGGTGACGCGCGCAGAGATCGAATCGACCCTGCAGTATGATGCCGGTGACAAAGGCATCTACCGCCATTACATGCAGAAAGAGATCTACGAGCAGCCGATGGCGCTGAAAAGCACCCTGAGCGGCCGTTTCAGTCACGGCCAGGTCGATCTCAGCGAGCTGGGCGCAGGTGCAGAAGCGCTGCTGGCGCAGGTGGAGCATATCCAGATTATCGCCTGCGGCACCTCGTATAACTCCGGCATGGTGTCACGCTACTGGTTTGAGTCGCTGGCCAATATTCCGTGTGATGTCGAGATCGCCTCTGAGTTTCGCTACCGCAAGTCGGCGGTGCGGAAAAACAGCCTGCTGATCACCTTATCGCAATCGGGCGAAACGGCCGACACCCTGGCAGCGCTGCGTCTCTCCAAAGAGCTGGGCTATCTCGGTTCCCTGGCGGTGTGTAACGTGGCCGGTTCGTCGCTGGTGCGGGAATCTGATCTGGCGCTGATGACCAAAGCGGGCACCGAAATCGGTGTTGCCTCGACCAAAGCCTTTACTACGCAGCTGGCAGTGTTACTGATGCTGGTGGCGAAGCTGGGCCGGCTGAAAGGCATGGCGGCGGAAACCGAGCATGAGATTGTCCATGCGCTGCAGGCGCTGCCCAGCCGGATCGAACAGATGCTGGCGCAGGATAAGCTGATTGAAAATCTGGCAGAGGGCTTCTCAGATAAGCATCATGCGCTGTTCCTCGGCCGCGGCGATCAGTATCCGATCGCCATGGAAGGGGCGCTGAAGCTGAAGGAGATCTCCTACATTCACGCCGAAGCCTATGCGGCGGGCGAGCTGAAGCACGGCCCGCTGGCGCTGATTGATGCCGATATGCCGGTGATCGTGGTGGCACCCAACAACGAACTGCTGGAGAAGCTCAAATCCAACATCGAAGAGGTGCGGGCACGCGGCGGTCTGCTGTATGTGTTTGCCGATCAGGATGCGGGCTTCAGCGACAGTGACGGGATGAAGATTATCCCGCTGCCCCACGTTGAAGAGGTGATTGCGCCAATCTTCTATACCGTGCCGTTGCAGCTACTGTCGTATCACGTCGCGCTGATCAAAGGCACTGACGTCGATCAGCCGCGTAACCTGGCGAAATCGGTTACCGTAGAATAACAAAGTGGGCCCGGTCGCGGGCCCGCTTCATTTTTGCCCGCTGTCATATAACTGTCATATTTCGTACATTTCACTGTCATCAAACTGTCCTATTTTCCCTCCTGCAGCAATCACTGACTCTTACTAAAACGGCCCCGAGCCTGAATTTTCTCCCCTGGAGGGAACATGACACTGATGCGTAGCACCGTAGCCCGAATCCTCGCCGCCACCTTTGCAGTCAGCGCGGTATCTGCTTTTGCGGCCACCGATCTGACGGGCGCAGGCGGGACGTTCCCGGCGCCGGTTTATGCCAAGTGGGCAGCAGAGTATCAGCAAGCCACCGGTAGCAAAGTTAACTACCAGGGCATCGGTTCATCTGGCGGCGTGAAACAAATCATCGCCAAAACCGTCGATTTCGGTGCGTCCGATGCGCCAATGAAAGATGAAGATTTGCAGAAAAATGGCCTGTTCCAGTTCCCGACGGTGATCGGCGGCGTGGTGCTGGCGGTTAACCTGCCGGGCATCAAATCAGGTGAACTGACGCTGGACGGTAAAACCGTCGGCGACATCTACCTCGGCACCATCAAAAAGTGGAACGATCCGGCGATCGCTAAACTCAATCCAGGCGTAAAACTGCCAGAGACGAATATCAACGTGGTGCGCCGCGCTGATGGTTCAGGTACCTCATTCGTTTTCACCAGCTACCTGGCGAAAGTGAATGAGGCGTGGAACAGCAAAATTGGTAAAGGCAACACCGTAAACTGGCCGGTCGGTCTGGGTGGCAAAGGCAACGACGGCGTGGCCGCGTTTGTCCAGCGTCTGCCGGGTTCAATCGGCTATGTGGAATATGCCTACGCCAAACAGAACAACCTGACCTACACCAAACTGATGGACGCTGATGGCAAGCCGGTCGCACCGAGCGAAACCAGCTTCAGCAACGCGGCGAAAGGCGCAGACTGGAGCAAATCTTTCGCTCAGGACCTGACCTTCCAGAAAGGTGCGGATGCCTGGCCTATCTCTTCCACCACCTTTATCCTGGTTTACAAAGATCAGGCTAATGCGGCCAAAGGCAGCGAAGTGCTGAAGTTCTTTGACTGGGCGTACAAAAACGGCAGCAAAACCGCCACCGCGCTGGATTATGCCGCCCTGCCTGAAAGCGTGACCGAGCAGATTCGCGCTGCCTGGAAAGCCAATATCAAAGACAGTTCTGGTAAGGCGCTTTATCAGTAATTGACCGACCCTGGCCGGACTCCGGTTCGGTCAGACCCAACGGGCGGCGTACTGCCGCCCTGTTAACTCCTGAAGACTGAGACTTCTATGGCTGCAACCAAGCCGGCATTCAAAGCCCCAGGCAAGCAAGGTGACAGAATATTTGGTGCGCTGGTCAAGCTTGCCGCACTGATCGTCCTGTTGCTGATGGGCGGCATTATCGTCTCCCTGATCATCTCCTCGTGGCCAAGCATTCAGAAGTTTGGTTTCTCCTTTTTGTGGACCAAAACCTGGGATGCCCCCAACGAACAATTTGGTGCGCTGGTACCGATTTACGGCACCCTCGTCACCTCTATCATCGCGCTGATTATTGCCGTGCCAGTCAGTTTTGGTATCGCGCTGTTCCTGACCGAACTCGCGCCAGGCTGGCTGCGTCGCCCGCTGGGTACCGCCATTGAGCTGCTGGCCGCTATCCCCAGCATTGTCTACGGCATGTGGGGCCTGTTCGTGTTTGCGCCGCTGTTTGCTGAATATTTCCAGACGCCGGTCAACGACGTGATGTCAGGCATTCCGATTGTCGGTGAGCTGTTCTCCGGCCCGGCATTCGGTATCGGTATTCTGGCCGCTGGCGTGATTCTGGCGATCATGATCATCCCCTACATCGCCTCCGTGATGCGCGATGTGTTTGAGCAGACGCCGGTGATGATGAAAGAGTCGGCCTACGGCATCGGCTGCACCACCTGGGAAGTGATCTGGCGCATCGTGCTGCCGTTCACTAAAAACGGCGTGATTGGTGGCGTGATGCTGGGGCTGGGCCGCGCACTGGGTGAAACCATGGCGGTGACCTTTATCATCGGTAACACCTACCAGCTCGACAGCCCGTCGCTGTTTATGCCGGGCAACAGCATCACCTCCGCCCTCGCCAATGAGTTCGCTGAAGCGGAGTCCGGCGTGCATGTGGCGGCGTTAATGGAGCTGGGCCTGATCCTGTTTGTGATTACCTTTATCGTGCTGGCGATTTCAAAACTGATGATTATGCGGCTGGCGAAAAGTGAAGGAGCGCGATCATGACCACCATTGAAGTTCAGGCGCGCGCCGAACTGGACGCGTCCCGTCGTAAGATGCAGTCCTGGCGCAGCACCAAAAACAAGATAGCGCTGACGCTGTCGCTGCTGACCATGGCATTTGGTCTGTTCTGGCTGGTGTGGATCCTGTTCACCACCGTATCACGCGGCCTTGATGGCCTGTCGTGGTCGCTGTTCACCGAATCAACGCCGCCACCGAATACTGCCGGCGGCGGCCTGGCGAACGCCTTAGCGGGCAGCGGATTACTGATTTTCTGGTCGACCTTCTTCGGCACGCCGCTGGGCATCATGGCCGGCATCTACCTGGCGGAATATGGCCGCAAGTCGTTTCTGTCGGAAGTGATCCGCTTTATTAACGACATTCTGCTGTCAGCGCCGTCGATTGTGGTCGGGCTGTTTGTCTACACCATTGTGGTGTCGCAGATGCAGCACTTCTCCGGCTGGGCCGGGGTGATTGCGCTGGCGCTGCTGCAGGTGCCGATCGTAATTCGTACCACCGAGAACATGCTGCGGCTGGTGCCGGACAGCATGCGTGAAGCGGCTTATGCGCTGGGCACGCCGAAGTGGAAGATGATCTCCGCCATCACCCTGAAGGCGTCGGTCTCCGGCATTATCACCGGGGTACTGCTGGCGATTGCCCGCATCGCTGGTGAGACCGCGCCGCTGCTGTTTACCGCGCTGTCGAACCAGTTCTGGAGCACCGACATGATGCAGCCGCTGGCGAATCTGCCGGTCACCATCTTTAAGTTCGCCATGAGCCCGTTCGCCGAATGGCAGAGCCTGGCCTGGGCTGGCGTACTGATTATTACCTTGTGCGTGCTGCTGCTGAATATCGTAGCGCGGGTGATTTTTGCCAAAGGTAAACACGGTTAACTTCCGGCGCTGCCCTGCGCGGCGCCGTATAAGAGAGACGAGCAATGAGTATCGCGACTGCATCAGCCGATAAAATTCAGGTCCGTAATCTGAACTTCTATTACGGTAAGTTTCACGCGTTAAAGAATATCAATCTGGATATCGCCAAAAATCAGGTCACCGCATTTATCGGGCCATCCGGCTGTGGTAAATCGACCCTGCTGCGGACCTTCAATAAAATGTACTCGCTCTACCCGGATCAGCGGGCTGAAGGCGATATCCTGCTGGACGGCGACAACATTCTGGCGGCGCAACAGGATATCGCGCTGCTGCGCGCCCGGGTCGGCATGGTGTTTCAGAAGCCGACGCCGTTTCCGATGTCGATTTATGACAATATCGCCTTCGGTGTTCGCCTGTTTGAGAAGCTGTCACGTGCCGATATGGACGAACGGGTCCAGTGGGCGCTGACTAAAGCCGCGCTGTGGAACGAAACCAAAGACAAGCTGCATCAGAGCGGTTACAGTCTCTCCGGTGGTCAGCAGCAGCGTCTGTGCATCGCCCGCGGTATCGCGATTCGCCCGGAAGTGCTGTTGCTGGATGAACCCTGTTCGGCGCTCGACCCGATTTCAACCGGGCGTATTGAAGAGCTGATTACCGAGCTGAAGCAGGACTACACCGTGGTGATCGTGACGCACAACATGCAGCAGGCCGCACGCTGCTCCGACCACACCGCATTTATGTATCTGGGCGAACTGATTGAATTCAGCGATACCGACACGCTGTTCACCAAGCCGGCACAGAAGCAAACTGAAGACTACATTACCGGCCGCTACGGCTGATTTGACAGGAGATCGCCATGGATAATCTGAATCTGAACAAACATATCTCCGGTCAGTTCAATGCCGAGCTGGAGCACATTCGCACCCAGGTGATGATCATGGGTGGCATGGTCGAGCAGCAGCTGACCGACGCCATCACCGCGATGCATAACCTCGATGGTGAACTGGCGCAGCGGGTGATCGACGGCGACCAGAAGGTCAACATGATGGAAGTGGAGATTGATGAGGCCTGCGTGCGCATCATCGCCAAACGTCAGCCAACCGCTATCGATTTGCGGCTGGTGATGGCGATCATCAAAACCATTTCTGAGCTGGAACGGATTGGTGACGTAGCGGAGAAGATCAGCCGCACCGCGCTGGAGAAGTTCGGCCAGCAACATCTGCCGCTGCTGGTGAGTCTCGAGTCGCTGGGTCGTCATACCGTACAGATGCTGCATGATGTGCTGGACGCCTTTGCGCGCATGGACCTCAACGAAGCGATCGCTATCTACCGTGAAGATAAAAAGGTGGATAAAGAGTACGAGGGCATTGTGCGTCAACTGATGACCTACATGATGGAAGATCCGCGTACCATTCCCAGCGTACTGACGGCGTTGTTCTGCGCCCGGGCGATTGAGCGCATCGGCGATCGCTGCCAGAACATCTGTGAAATCATCTTCTATTTCGTCAAAGGTCAGGATTTCCGCCACGTTGGCGGTGACCGGCTCGACGAACTGCTGTCAGGCGATGATGGCAGCAATAAGCCCTCCTGAGTGACCGCAACCGTACGCCGCGCTGGCGTACGGTTCGGCGTTTTCGATTGGTCCCCCCGGCAACACTCTTTATACTTGCGGCACTTTTCCTTCTGAGGTGCTGAATAATGTCTCCTTCTCCCCAGGGTAAACCCGGCGTCACGCCCGGTAAAGCGATGCTGGCCGCCGTCAGCGGTTATGCGATGGATGGATTTGATCTGCTGATCCTTGGCTTTATGCTGCCGGCGATCAGCGTCTCGCTGGCGCTCAATCCATCGCAGGCGGGATCGCTGGTCACCTGGACGCTGATCGGCGCGGTCATCGGCGGTATTGTGTTTGGCCATCTCAGCGATCGCTTTGGTCGTATTCGTATGCTGACCATCACTATCCTGGTGTTCTCGGTGTTTACCGGCCTGTGCGCCGTGGCGCAGGGCTACTGGGATCTGCTGGCCTGGCGTACCCTGGCGGGCGTCGGGCTGGGCGGAGAGTTCGGCATCGGTATGGCGCTGATTGCCGAAGCCTGGCCGGCAGAGAAGCGCAACCGCGCCTCGGCGTGGGTCGGTATCGGCTGGCAGCTCGGTGTGCTGCTGGCGACCTTTATTACGCCGCCGCTGCTGAGCGTGATCGGCTGGCGCGGCATGTTTCTGGTCGGTTTATTACCCGCGCTGGTCTCGTTTGTGATCCGTCGCAGCATGGGCGAACCGGAGGCCTATCGCCGACAGGTCAAAAACGTTCCCTCGCTCTCTTTCCCGGCGCGCCTCAAGCTGCTGGTCCGCGATCGCGCGACTGCAAAAGCCAGCCTCGGCATTTTCATCCTCTGTTCGGTACAGAATTTTGGCTACTACGGCCTGATGATCTGGATGCCGAGCTACCTCTCCTCCAGCTTCGGCTTCAGCCTGACCAAATCGGGTCTGTGGACGGCGGTAACGGTGGTCGGTATGACCTTCGGTATCTGGCTGTTTGGTGTGCTGGCCGATCGCTTTGCGCGCTGGAAGATTTTCCTGCTCTATCAGTTTGGCGCGGTAGTGATGGTGGTGATTTATGCTCAGTTACGCGATCCCGGCATCATGCTGGTTACCGGGGCGATCATGGGGATGTTCGTTAATGGGATGATTGGTGGCTACGGCGCGCTGATCTCCGATACCTTCCCGCCACAGGTGCGGGCCACGGCGCAAAACGTCCTGTTTAACCTCGGGCGGGGCGTCGGCGGCTTCGGCCCGGTGGTGATTGGCCTGCTGGCGAGCCAGTTCTCCTTTGCGGCGGCGATTACGCTGCTGGCGCTGATCTATCTGCTGGATATTGTGGCCACCCTGTTCCTGCTGCCGAAAAAGCACAGTCAGGATGACACGCTGGGCGCGATTGGCTGAAAGCAGGGCGCGGATCTGCCGGGATGTGAACACCCATCCCGGCTGTGATGCTACCGGTCGGTAAAACGGATAAGCGAAACGCACCGACACGGCGGTTACCGGTCAGCGCGTCGGGGTTTGTCGCGGTTTAGTGCATTAACGGCAGCAGTTGCTGATACAGCGCGGCAAACGTCTGCCGCAGCGGCTGGTAATGCGCCCTGCGCGCGCTGTCCGGCTGGTGGCGTTGCACCAGGGTAAGCGTCGGTGCCGCAGCCTGACCATCCAGTGCCAGCTGCGCCAGCCTGGCCGCGCCGAGTGCCGGTCCGACCTCACCACCGTGGCAGTAATCGAGCGTCTGACCGCTGATGTCCGCCAGCATCTGCCGCCACATCGCACTGCGTGCGCCGCCCCCGATCAACATAATACTTTTTGGCTGCACGCCGCATTCATGCAGCACATCCATCCCCTGCGCCAGCGCAAATCCCACGCCTTCCAGCACCGCCCGCGCCAGTTCCGGACGACCATGCTGGTGGGTAAAGCCAAAGAAAGCGCCTCTGGCGTTGGGATTGTTGTGCGGCGTGCGTTCGCCGGAGAGATAGGGTAAAAACCACAGCGGCGGCACGTCATCGCGCGCCCGCGCCGCCTCATCCAGCAGTGCCGGTACATCGTGACAGCCGGTCAGTTCAGCCGCCCAGTCGAGGCAGGAAGCGGCGCTGAGCATCACCGACATCAGATGCCAGCGCTGCGGTAAGGCATGACAGAAACTGTGAACGGCGCGCTGAGGATTACTCAGATAGCCCTCGCTGACCACAAAGTAGACGCCGGAGGTGCCCAGTGAGAGCATGCCCTGACCCGGCTCAGTCATGCCAACGCCGACCGCGCCCGCCGCATTATCGCCACCGCCCGCCGCCAGCGGCACCGGATTCATTTTCCAGCGCGCCGCCAGGGCAGCATCCAGCGTGCCGGTTATGGCATTGCCCTCATACAGTTGTGGCATCTGCTCACGACTGAGATCGCAGGCGCGCAGCATCTCATCGCTCCAGTCTCGCCGCGCCACATCCAGCCACAGCGTGCCTGCCGCATCTGACAGGTCGGTGGCGAAGTCACCGCTCATCCGCCAGCGCAGGTAATCTTTTGGCAACAGCACCTTCGCGATCTGACTGAAAATGACCGGTTGGTGTTGCTGCACCCACAGCAGCTTGGGCGCCGTGAAACCGGGCATCATCAGGTTGCCGGTGATTGCCCGGGCGTCCGGCACCTTCTGTTCCAGTTCACGGCACTGCGCCTCACTACGCCCATCATTCCACAGTATCGCCGGACGCAGAACGCGGCCGGCGCTGTCCAGCAGGGTCGCGCCATGCATCTGGCCGCTCAGCCCGATCGCCTCAACGGCGCGCAGATCGTGCTGCCCGCTCAGCGCCTGCATAGCGTGGTCCAGCGCCTGCCACCAGCTTTCGGGATCCTGTTCGCTCCACAGCGGCTGTGGACGTGAAACCTGCAGTGGCGCTGTTTCTGTCGCCTGCACCTGGCCGGCGGCATCCACCAGCACCACTTTGACGCCAGAGGTGCCTAAATCGATCCCGATAAACATGTTCTGCTCCTGAGCCTTTAGAAATCAAACAGATAGTGATTCACCAGGTTTTCCAGCTGCTCCTGGCGTCCGCTCTGATGTTGCGGATTCAACTGCTGTTGCTGAGCATGCGCCGCCAGCGTGGCCAGTGAAAACTCGCCTTTCAAAATTTGCTGGCCGAACTCACCATTCCAGCCGCTGTAACGCTGTGCCACGCGCTTATCCAGCTCGCCGTCGTCGATCATCCGGGCCGCGACTTTCAGCGCCAGCGCCATGGTATCCATCGCGCCGATATGGCCGTAGAACAGATCGTATTTGTCGGTGCTCTGGCGACGCACTTTGGCATCAAAGTTTAAGCCGCCGGT
This sequence comes from Pantoea sp. X-Soil-YNGN-775, assembly GCF_059730575.1. Taxonomy (NCBI): domain Bacteria; kingdom Pseudomonadati; phylum Pseudomonadota; class Gammaproteobacteria; order Enterobacterales; family Erwiniaceae; genus Pantoea; species Pantoea sp. X-Soil-YNGN-775. Next base: position 22,100 of record NZ_AP035945.1, read on the forward strand.
GGTAAAGCCGCCCGCCTTGAGGATCTCATACATCACCAGCGCATTCTCCTCCACGCTGACCGGGAACTGATCGGTGTCCCAGCCACACTGCGCGTCGCCGCGGTTGGCATCGACCGAGCCGAAAATGCCCAGCGCAATGGCGGTAGCTATTTCGTGGTGGAAAGAGTGACCGGCCAGCGTGGCGTGATTGGCCTCGACGTTCACTTTGATCTCTTTCTCCAGACCGAACTGTTTGAGGAAGCCATACACCGTGGCGACGTCGTAGTCGTACTGATGCTTGGTCGGTTCCTGCGGCTTCGGCTCAATCAGCAGTGTGCCCTGGAAACCGATTTTGTGTTTGTGCTCAACCACCATCTGCATAAAGCGGCCAATCTGCTCGCGCTCCTGGCGCAGATCGGTATTCAGCAGAGTTTCATACCCTTCGCGGCCGCCCCACAGCACATAGTTTTCACCGCCAAGGGTTTTGGTGGCCTGCATGGCGCTGCACACCTGAGTCGCGGCCCAGGCGAAGACCGCCGGATCGGGATTGGTCGCCGCGCCCGCGCCGTAGCGTGGATGGGTAAAGCAGTTCGCCGTGCCCCACAGCAGCTTCACCCCGGTCTCCTGCTGCTTCTCCAGCAGCTTATCGGTCATGATGGCAAAATTGTCCTGATAGCTGCGCAGCGAATCGCCTTCCGGCGAAACATCCACATCATGAAAGCAGTAATAAGGCACGTTCAGCTTGTGAAAGAACTCAAAGGCGACGTCCGCTTTTTGCTTCGCCAGCTGCAGCGCATCACCATTTTTTTGCCATGGGCGATCAAACGCGCCGACGCCAAACATATCCGCTCCGTTCCAGCAGAAGGTATGCCAGTAGCAGGCCGCAAAGCGCAGATGTTCCGCCATGGTCTTGCCGAGGATCACTTCGTCAGGATTGTAATGACGAAACGCGAGAGGCTGAGTCGATTTGGTTCCTTCGTAACGGACGCGATCGATCTGATCGAAATAAGCGTGCATGGTTTGCTCCTTAGCATCGGGACCCGAATGGTCTGCATTGAAGCGATATTTGATATTGGCTGTCGGCGCGGCTCAATTACGATATTTCACACTGCGTATCAGATAATTATTATTTGTGCGCTGGCTCGCAAAATAAAGCTGATCTCAGCGCGGTTATTGCCGGATCTCTTGCTCAGTCCGAAAAAGATGAAATATCGATCGCGCTCATAAAAAAAGAAATAAACCAAAAAACGTAATGGCCGGATAAAAATCAGTAATTGATGTAACGGGAAAATCAGGGCAACAATTCATCCGCCTGGTTCATGGGCCTGCAACGACAATAGCCTCAACCTACAGGATAAACGCAATGAAGATGAAACATGCGCTGTTAGCCGTCTGCGCTGCGCTGGCTCTGTTCAGCCAGACCAGCGTGGCCAAAGAAGTGAAGATCGGCATGGCAATTGATGATTTACGTCTGGAACGCTGGCAAAAAGACCGCGATATTTTCGTGAAGCAGGCGGAATCGCTGGGTGCGCAGGTGTTTGTCCAGTCGGCAAACGGCAATGAAGAGACCCAGATGTCGCAGATTGAAAATATGATCAACCGCGGCGTCGATGTGCTGGTGATTATTCCCTATAACGGCCAGGTGCTGAGTAACGTGGTCGCCGAAGCGAAACGTGAAGGGATTAAAGTACTGGCCTACGACCGGATGATAAATAACGCTGACATCGATTTTTATATCTCGTTTGATAATGAAAAAGTGGGTGAGTTGCAGGCCGAAAGCATTGTGAAACAGGTGCCTAAGGGCAACTACTTTTTAATGGGCGGTTCCCCGGTAGATAATAATGCCCGCCTGTTCCGCGCCGGCCAGATGAAAGTATTAAAACCCTTTATCGATAATGGCAGCATTAAAATTGTCGGCGATCAGTGGGTCGATGCCTGGCTGCCGGAAAACGCTCTGAAAATTATGGAAAACGCGCTGACCGCCAACGGTAACCATATCGATGCGGTTGTGGCGTCTAATGATGCTACCGCCGGCGGGGCGATTCAGGCGCTGAGCGCCCAGGGACTGGCCGGCAAAGTGGCGATCTCCGGCCAGGATGCTGACCTGGCGGCCATCAAACGGATTAAAGCCGGCACCCAGACCATGACGGTATACAAGCCGATCACCGAACTCGCCACCGAAGCAGCAAAAATCGCAGTCGAACTGGGCGATGGCAAAAAGCCGGCCAGCAACAGCACGCTGAACAACGGACTTAAAGAGGTTCCATCGCGGCTGCTGACCCCGATTCAGGTCAACAAAGACAATATCGAAAGCACCGTGGTGAAAGACGGTTTCCACAAACAGAGCGAACTCTGACCGCGCCTGGCGTGAGGGAGAACAGTCGATGCTGCTGGAAATGAACAATATCACCAAGCGTTTCGGCGCGGTGAAAGCGCTGAATGATGTCAGCCTGCAGCTGGATGCGGGCGAAGTGATGTCGCTGTGTGGCGAAAATGGCTCAGGTAAATCGACCCTGATGAAAATCCTCTGCGGGCTCTATCCGCACGGTGATTTTGACGGCCAGATTTACTTTGCCGGCGACAAAATAGAGGCGCAGACCATTCGTGATACCGAGCGCAAAGGGATTGTGATCATCCATCAGGAGCTGGCACTGGTGCGGCAACTGACGGTGATGGAGAACATTTTCCTCGGTGCCGAGCTGGGGCGTTTCGGCATGGTTGATGATGAAACCATGACGCTGCGCTGCCAGCAACTGCTGGCCCGGGTCGGGCTGAACGTCTCTCCCGCCGCGCGGGTCGGCGATTTGGGCCTCGGTCAGCAGCAGCTGGTGGAGATCGCGCGCGCGCTTAACAAGCAGGTCCGGTTACTGATCCTGGATGAGCCGACCTCCTCACTCACCGAACAGGAGACGGAGGTGCTGCTCGGCATTATCCGTAACCTGCGTGAACACGGCATCGCCTGCATCTACATCTCCCACAAGCTGAACGAGGTCAAAGCGATCTCCGATACCATCTGCGTCATTCGCGACGGTCAGCATATCGCCACCCGCACGGCAACCGGCCTGAGTGAAGATGACATCATCACCATGATGGTCGGACGCGAGCTGACCGCGCTCTATCCCCATGCGCCGCATCAGATTGGCGATACGGTGCTGAAAGTAGAGAACCTCACGGCCTGGCATCCGGTTAACCGGCATATTCGCCGCGTCAACAACGTCTCCTTCAGCCTGAAGCGCGGGGAAATTCTCGGCATCGCCGGGCTGGTCGGGGCGGGCAGAACCGAAACCGTGCAGTGCCTGTTCGGGGTCTGGCCGGGACGCTGGCAGGGCGATATCTGGATCAACGGCAAGCCGGTCAGGATCACCGATTGCCGCGCCGCCATTGCACACGGCATCGCCATGGTGCCGGAAGACCGTAAAAAAGATGGCATCGTGCCGCTGATGGCGGTGGGAAAAAATATCACCCTCGCGGCGCTGGATCAGTTCAGCCACCGGCTTTCCACCCTCGATGAAGCGCAGGAACAGCAGGCGATCAACGCGGCGATTACCCGTCTGCGGGTGAAGACTTCCTCCTCTGAATTACCGATTGGCCGGCTGAGCGGCGGCAATCAGCAGAAAGCGATTCTGGCGAAGTGCCTGCTGCTTAACCCGCAAATTCTGATTCTGGATGAGCCGACGCGCGGCATTGATGTTGGTGCACGTCAGGAGATCTACCTGCTGATCAATGCGCTGGTGCAGCAGGGGATCGCAGTGATTGTGATTTCGTCCGAGCTGCCGGAAGTACTGGGCCTGAGCGATCGGATACTGGTGATGCATGAAGGGCAAATTAAAGCTGATTTGATCAACGATAACCTGACTCAGGAGCAGGTGATGGAAGCCGCCCTGCGGAGTGAACATTATGCTTAAGAGTGAAAGTACCCAAAGTGGCCTGTCAGGAACCCCGGGCAAGCCGTCGCCCGGCAAATTCCCGCTGCCCAATCTCCAGGTGCTGGTGATGCTGGGAGCGATTGTGCTGATTGCCCTGTTCTTTACCTGGACCACCGATGGCGCGTGGCTCAGCCCGCGTAACGTTTCCAACCTGCTGCGACAGACCGCGATTACCGGCATTCTGGCGGTGGGGATGGTCTTTGTGATTATCTCGGCGGAGATCGATCTGTCGGTCGGCTCAATGATGGGATTACTGGGCGGCGCCGCAGCGATTTTTGACGTCTGGCTGGGCTGGCCGCTGCCGCTGACCATTGTGGTTACCCTGGTGATGGGACTGCTGCTGGGGACCTGGAACGGCTGGTGGGTCGCCTATCGCAAAGTGCCGTCATTCATCGTCACGCTGGCGGGGATGCTGGCCTTTCGTGGCATCCTGGTGGGGATCACCGACGGCACCACGGTTGCGCCAATCACGCCGGGCATGTCGCAGATCGGCCAGAGCTACCTGCCGGGCGGCGTCGGTTTCGGCTTTGGTTTCACCGGTCTGGCGCTGTTTATGCTGTGGCAATGGCGTTTACGCCTGCGCCGTCAGCAGATTGGACTGGCCCAAAGCCCGGCCAGCGGCACCGTGGCACGTCAGGCGATTACTGCGATACTGGTGCTGGGCGCGATCTGGTTGCTGAACGATTACCGCGGTGTACCGACCCCGGTATTACTGCTCGCCCTGCTGTTGCTGGCCGGGATGTTTATGGCGACCCGGACCGCTTTTGGCCGACGCATTTACGCAATCGGCGGCAATATCGATGCGGCGCGACTGTCAGGGATTAACGTGGCGCGTACCAAACTGGCGGTGTTTGCGATTAACGGCGTGATGGTGGCCATTGCGGGTCTGATCCTCAGTTCGCGGCTGGGTGCCGGTTCGCCTTCGGCTGGCAACATTGCGGAACTCGACGCCATCGCCGCCTGTGTGATTGGCGGGACCAGCCTGGCCGGTGGGGTCGGCTCGGTAGCCGGTGCGGTGATGGGGGCATTTATCATGGCTTCGCTGGATAACGGCATGAGCATGATGGACGTGCCAACCTTTTGGCAGTACATCGTTAAGGGCGCCATTCTGCTGCTGGCGGTGTGGATGGATACCGCCACGCGGCGTCGGGTGTAATCGCGTGGAGGATCACATTGTGGCGCAAACCATTTTTATGCCCCTGTCAGCCGTGCTATGCAATGCGCTGAGCTTTTAAGGGAATCGCCACCATGCATGATAAACGTTATCGCATTACCTTGTTGTTTAACGCGAACAAGGTGTATGACCGTCAGGTTGTCGAGGGCGTCGGGGAATATCTTCAGGCGTCGCAAACCGACTGGGACATTTTCATTGAGGAGGACTTCCGCTGCCGCATCGACAACATTCGGGAGTGGCTGGGCGACGGCGTAATCGCCGATTACGACGATCGTTCAATCGAAACCCTGCTGTCGAATGTGCCGGTGCCGATCGTCGGTGTTGGCGGCTCTTATCATCGGCAGGAGGATTATCCGCCGGTGCATTACATCGCCACCGATAATGCCGCGCTGGTGGAGCGGGCGTTTATGCATCTCAAAGAGAAAGGCATCAATCGCTTTGCCTTCTACGGTTTGCCAGCTTCAGGTGGCAAGCGCTGGGCGCAGGAGCGGGAACAGGCGTTTCGTCAGTTGGTGATGCGGGAGCGCTATCAGGGGGTGGTCTATCAGGGCATGGAAACCGCGCCGGAAAACTGGCAACACGCTCAGAACCGGCTCGCCGACTGGTTGCAGACGCTGCCACCGCAAACCGGCATTATCGCCGTCACCGACTCGCGGGCGCGCCATCTGCTGCAGGCTTGTGAACACCTGAAAATTCCGGTGCCGGAAAAGCTGGCGGTGATCGGCATTGATAACGAAGAGCTGACGCGCTATCTGTCGCGCGTCGCGCTCTCGTCAGTGGCGCAGGGCTCGCGGCAAATGGGTTATCAGGCGGCCAAACTGCTGCACCGCCTGCTGGATGAGCAGCCGCTACCGCTTCAGCGCATCCTGGTGCCGCCGGTCAAAGTGATCGCCCGTCGCTCTACCGACTTCCGTTCGCTGCGCGATCCGGCTGTAATCCAGGCGATGCATTACATCCGCTTTAACGCCTGTAAGGGCATTAAAGTGGAGCAGGTGCTGGATGCCATCGGCCTGTCGCGATCGAATCTGGAAAAACGGTTTCGTGATGAAACCGGCGACACCATTCATGCGATGATCCACCGCGAAAAGCTGGAGAAAGCCCGCGAACTGCTGGCATCGTCGTCACTCAATATCAATGAAATCTCGCAGATGTGCGGTTATCCGTCCCTGCAGTATTTCTATTCGGTTTTCCGGAAAGGGTACGACACCACGCCGAAAGAGTATCGCCAGCTGTATGGTGAAAACGTGTTGTAGGAGTGTGGCCAGGCCGGTCCCGGTGGTACTGGCCGACCGCTCGCCACTCAATTTCTTCGTTCAAAAAAATATCATGCTGGAAATTATATTTCATTATCCGGACAGGGCCGAGCCATCGGACCGGATTCAGGCCCGGCCGCCGACCGGGCGTATATCACGAGCTACCTCTGATGACCTTATAAATCATCGGATTACCAAGCAGCTTCTTCCCTCTCATCCCGCGGTCTTAGTTACGCCTTCGCCGGGCTTTCATGCTGCTGTCAGCGTCAAAATTTTCAGTTGGCCAGTTCGCTGCCGTTGAGCCAAAACAGACTCAGGCAGCGTATTTCTGTTTATTTTACTGATTAATAACCCTTTTAATGATGGTTTTACCTCAGCGTCACCACAAAATTTTCGAACCCCGCTCACATTTCCGAAAGAATTAATCCAAATTATCCGATTTAGAAAATATATTTCACTGGTGCTTGATCGCTGAAGCTCGTAAACCTCTGACAACTATGCCCCCCTCTTTCTGAACCGTTTCGGTTCAGGCTGTAGAGAACAGGAGCCTGAAAAATGGAAACCCGGCAAAAACGCTACAACATGAAATATGTCATGCTCTGTTGCACCGTCGCCGCCTTTGGCGGTCTGCTGATGGGCTATGACTCGTCGATTATCTCCGGCGCAATCGAACCGCTCAGTGACTATTTTCAGCTCACCCCGGCAGAAACCGGCTGGGCGGTATCAAACATTCTGCTGGGCAGCCTGGTCGGCTGTTTTATTGCGCCAAAGCTCAGCGATAAATTCGGCCGCAAAAAATCGCTCGCGATTACTGCGCTGCTGTTTACTGCCTCGGTGGTTGGCACCGCAATCGCCCATAACTTTTTCACCTTTGTCGCGTTCCGTATCCTGGGTGGTCTGGCGATTGGCCTGGCGTCGGTGATCTCGCCGATTTATCTGGCGGAGCTGTCGCCGTCGAAGTTTCGCGGCCGCACCAGCGCCCTCTACGCTGTCTGCTGCGTCGGCGGTCAATCGGTGGTACTGCTGACTAACTACTTCATTAACAAATCGATGTTGCCCGAAGCGATGGTGGATATCGGCTGGCGTTACATTCTGGCTACCGCGCTGGTGCCCTGTGCGCTGTTCATCTTTTTTATTGCCTTTATTCCGGAATCTCCCCGCTGGAACGTGCTGAAAGGCAAAGACAAAGAGGCGCTGGATACCCTGAGCAAAATCTCTGATCCGGCGCACGCTGAGAGCGTATTCAACGAAATTAAGCACTCGTTTTCTGATGAAGCCGCCAGCCGCCATAAGGCCCGTTTCCGCCTGAATAAAACCACGCTGCCGCTGTTAATCATCGGTGTTGGTCTGGCGGTGGGTAATCAGATCAGCGGCATCAACGTGATTCAGTATTTCGGCCCGACGCTGCTGAAAAATGTCTCCGGCAGCACCGATTCGGCGCTACTGCAGACATTCTGGCTGTCAGTCTGCCAGTTTGTCGGCGTGCTGCTGGGGATGGCGCTGATCGATAAGGTCGGACGGCGTAAGCTATTGCTGCTGGGAGCGATCACCTCGGCCATTTTCCTCGCCTACACCTTTATCGCGTTCTATTACCGCCTGCCGGGTCTGCTGGCGGTGGTGGGATTATTTGCCTATATGGTGTTCTTTGGTATGACCTGGGGACAGATTGTCTGGACCGTGCTGGGGGAGCTGTTCCCTACCGAAATCCGATCCATCTGCGTCGGCATCTCAATCTGCGCCATGTCGGTGGCGAACTTTATTATCAGCACCACTTTCCCGATCCTCAACAGCAACACCGTGCTGCTGGAAATGTTCCACGGCGGCTTCCCGCTGCTGCTGTTCGCGCTGTTTTCGCTCGGCATGTACTTTTTCACCTTCCGTTACCTGCCGGAAACGGCCGGGATGCCGCTGGAGAAAATCCACGCGCGCGTACTGGAGCAGTTTAATATCGACCCACGCGAAGCGAACGAGGCGGTTAGCGCGCCGGTCAGTGACGTCCGATCATAAAAAAGGCAGCGCAGGCTGCCTTGTCTGGGAGGTTAACCGACCCGCTGCTCGGTCTGCTCAATCACCGCCAGCGCCAGCCCGTTGGCCGGATCGATGCGGTTTTCAAGGAAAAGCAGCTGGGTATGAGCGGCGGTAAAGGCGAGGGTGCAGGCCTGGGCGGTATCGCGCACCGCCTTACAGAAGGCCGGGCTGACGCTCCACGGACAATCGATCATGATGGTCGCCGGATTGAGCAGCAGCATGATCTGACTCAGGGCCGCGCCCAGATAGCTGCCGGCCTGCGCCATCACCTCATCCACTACCCGTGGCGCGCTGTCGCGGTTCTGCCAGCTCAGCCCGGGCTGGCGCTGCGCCAGCTGCTGTTTTACTGCCGGCTGGCTAATCAACGCCTCAAGACAACCCCGTCTGCCGCAGCTGCAGCGCGGGCCGTCAGGCTGAACGGTCAGGTGGCCCGCTTCACCCGCGGTCCAGCTGTGACCGGTAAAAACTTCGCCGTGCTGCACCAGCGCCCCACCAATCCCTTCTGAGATACGCAGATAAAAGTGGCCGCTGTCGACGGAGAGCCCACGCTGCTGTACTGCCAGCAGCGCTGCGGCCTTCACGTTATTCATGATGCGGATCGGCAGCCGTACATGCTTACGCAGCACGGTCAGCAGATCGACATCCTGCCAGTCGAGGTGCGATGAGAGATGCATCCAGCCGCGCCGGGGATCAACGATGCCGGGAAAGCCGAGGCCGATCCCCAGCAAATCGGGGTAGCGTTCGGCCAGCTCACGACACAGCATCGCCAGTTCGGCCAGCAGGCGGGTCGGGTTTTCAGTGTCGGTACGCAGCGTCTGTTCGGCCAGTACCTGAGAAAAGTAGTCGCAGACCCGCCAGTGAATCACATTGCGTTCCACCATCACGCCTGCGCTCTTTAGCTTCTCCGGCCGCAGGGTAATCTCGATTTTCGGGCGTCCAGCCGCTGCCACGCTGACCGGTCCCAGCTCCTCAATGAGTTCCTGCTCCAGCAAATCATCAATGATCAATGAGACGGTATTTTTGCTGAGCGATAAGGTCTGGGCCAGATCCTGGCGCGAGGTGATGCGCAGTTTTCGCAACTGCGTCATGACCCGCTTTTGGTTGTTAAGTCGCAGTAACGCGGGTCCTTTTCCGTTCGCTTTCATGGCGAATCCACCCCACAGAGGAGAAAGAATTCAGTGTATCAGCCTGTACGTATTCGTCATCCCACACTTTTGCGTGCTATTTCACACAACCAGGCGAGATCCGGCTGACCGGCCGCTGTCTGACCGGCTCAACTCAGGGTTTTATGCCGCCAGCCAGCGTCCGGCGGGGTCGCTCGATCCTGATTAAGCGCGCTTAGCAGCACCTCGACCTGCGGGCTGACCGGCGAGCGACGCAGCCAGCCGAGCAGGGTAAACAGCAACAGCGAGGACAATACCGGTGCCGCCACCTGGGTCGCCAGGCTGGCATCGTCAATGACAAGCCGCACGCAAAAGAAGGTCCCGACGCCTGCCGCCCAGCTGACCAGCGCCGCGGTGCTGCCAGAGCGACGGAAAGCGGGCAGCAGACCCAGCAGCATCGGAATCGAAATCGGCCCGACCAGCCCGCCAAACCAGATAACCAGTAGCGACAGTACGCCGCCGAACCGGCTGGCATTCAGGGCGATAACCAGGGTGGTGATAATAAACAGAAAGGTGGTGCACCGCGCCACCCGCAGCGAACTCTGGCCCCGTGGGAAGGCGCGCGGCCAGAGGGCAGGCAGAATATCGCGGGTCACCACCGCCGTAATAGCGTTGGCGTCAGAAGAGGTCATGGAGAGCGTATGGGTGAACATCGCCACCAGCATCAGCCCGATCAGCCCGTTGGGCAGTAGCTGCATCGCCATCAGTGACCAGGCGCGTGATGGGTCGGCCAGATCGGGAAACAGCAGCGGCGCAGCCCACATCGGCCAGAACAGCACCAGCGGCCAGATCAGGTAGAGGGCGGCAGAGAGCAGTGCCGCTTTGCGCGCTTCGCGTCCGTCCGGTGCGGCAATAAACCGCTGTGCCAGATTCCAGGTGCCGCCGTTGTAGCTCAGGGTGTAGATCAGCAGGTAGGCAAAGATAAAGCCGGTGGTGTAAGGGCCCTGCACTATCTGCAGGTGGCTGGCCGGTAGCCGATCCCAGATAGTCAACAGCGCGCCGAAGCCGCCGAGCTGCAGCGCTACCGCCACCAGCATCACAATGGCAGCGACAAACTGCACGATAAACTGGCCAAAATCGTTGCAGGCATCGGCCCACAGGCCGCCGATCACGCTGTAAAACAGACTTAATCCGCCTGCAATACAAATGCCGATCAGCGGATCGAGGCCGGTGAAGACGTTGATAATCACCGCAATGGCGGCCCATTTGGCTCCGACATCCACCGTTTTCAGCAGTACACCGCTGCACGCCAGCACCATCTGGGTCGGCAGGTTATAGCGGGTCAGCAGATACTCGGTGGGGGATTCAATCTGCATATAACGACGCAGCCTGGCCCAGCGCGGGGCAAATAGCGAGGAGCCAATCAACACCGCCAGCGAAATGGGCAGCGCCCACCAGAACCAGATGGTAATGCCCATGTTGTAGGCCACCGCGCCGTAGGCAACAAAAACCGCGGCGCTGTAGCCAGACATATGATGGGAAATGCCGGAGAGCCACCAGGGCATCCGGCCTCCAGCCGTAAAGAAGTCACGGGTATTGCCGACCCTGCGCATCGCCCACAGCGTGATCAGCACAATCATCAGCGCGTAGAGCGCTATTACAGCGTAATCGAGCAGGTTCATGGCGGGCTCCACCGGGTCACGCGCCTGTCCGACAATCCGGCGGCACGGCGCAGCGCGGAAGGCGGACCAACAGCAGAATGACTAAATACGAATCGGTCCGGCGGCGTTACGCAGGCTAAGGGCAGAGGCGGCACTCAGTCGTGTGGGTAGCCCGGCGGGCAAGACAGCAGGCTGCCCGCCGTAGCGGGCAGGGTATTAATATTCGTCGCCGCGCACCCGGCTGCGGTAGCTTTCCCAGTCGAAACGTACCCACAGACTGTTGCCGAGGCGCATCCGGTCCATGACGCGTTCGCCAAGCAGGGTGTTCATTTCATTGGGATTAAGGTTGGTTAACATGCCAGTCGGGCGCTTCGACGAGGAGCGGCGATCGACAATCTGGTTGATGATCACTTTTTCATAGCGGGATTCGCTTTGCATGCCGATCTCATCAATCACCAGCAGGTCAACGCTGCTGAGATCCTGAATCAGCCGCTCTTCGGTAATGCCGCTGCTGCCGCTGAAGGTACCCTTCATGCTCGACATCAGGTCGGCGACCGTCACAATCAGCACGCTTTTACCGCGCAGGATCAGGTCGTTGCCAATCGCCGCCGCCAGATGGTTTTTACCGGTGCCGGGGCGGCCCGAAAAGACAAAGCTGGCGATGCTATCCTCGAATTCGGCCGCATACTGTCGCGCTTGTTCCAGTGCCTTACGCTGACCTTCATTTTCGACACGGTAGTTGTCGAAAGAACAGTTAATATGCAGTTCGCGAATACCGGATCGGCCCATAATGCGCTGCATTTTCATGGCGCGATTTTCACGCACGATGGCTTCAGAGCGTAAACGGCCTTGTTCCTGGTTCCAGGCCAGAAGTTCTTCACCATTAGTGAACTTTGGTCGGGTACCTGCTGGCATCATTCTTTTCAGGCGACTAAAAAGGTCGTTTGGCGTTTTCATTATTCACCTCGGAAACCATCGGGAATATCGTAGTCAGTACTGCTGATTTGAGTGATATCGCGCTTCGGTTGCCCGCCGTTGGCGGCACGGTTCATCTGGATGCTTCGCGCCAGCTTTTGTTGCCACTGAACATGGTGAAACAGCCGGCCTTCTGCCTGCCAGTAGGCGACAAAAGCGGCCAGCTCGGTGGCGGTAACCGGTTCGCTGAGCGCCACGCCCCAGATGGCGGCCTGGCGGGTAAAATCCGCATCTGGCTGCCAGCCCGCGTACATGGCGAACTTGCCGACCGGCGCAGAGATTGCCGCAGGCGCATCGTCATACAGGCTGTCATCGAGCGCCACATCATTCGGCTGGCGGGCAGCGGCTTCCAGCGCCAGTAACTGCGCCAGACGCGCCGGGGTGATGGCGTACATCACCGGCGCGTAATCCTCTAACACCGCCAGCGTACCGTTTTCCGCCTGTTGCAGCGCGGTCAGCGGGTCCTGACGGAAGGCATCCAGGCCAATGAGCGTTGAAGTTAAGATTTTGACTGACATGAAAAGACCTGAGGTTAACGAACACCTTGCGCCGGGGCCGTGCCGCCGACGCAGAAGTGTTTATTGTACCTTTTTTAACGTTGCGGATCGCTCAAAAAGCGCGACCATTATGAGTGAGAGGTCACCGGGGAGGTTGCGTGACGGACGGAAGCGGGCTGGGTCGCACTGACGGCAACGGCAACCGGGCGGGTTTGCCATAAATAGCGCACCGAGGCCAGCCAGCACAGTCCGTAACCCAGCAGTTCGGTTCCCTCTTCCGCCATGTTTTTAACCACACGGTTATAATCGCCCAGCATCAGGTGCTGCCACAGCGCATGGATGCCAAACAGACGGGAAAAGACCAGCACCACCAGAAAGCCGGAGGCCATCACCGGCCAGCTACGGTGCTGCAGCAGCCTGGCCAGCGCGTGCAGAGTCTTTTTCGGCGTCCGCAGCGCAACCGCAAGACATCCGGCAGTCACTGCCAGCGCAAACCAGATCCAGCTGCCGTGCTGGATGGTATCAAACACAAAGTCGAGTTCGCGAATCAGCATGCAGCTATAGAAGCCCGCCACTAAGGTCAGCGCGCCGCGCTGCGCCGGACGGCGCTGGGCGGCAATGAAGAACAGGGCGGCAATCACCGCCAGCATGATTTCCTGGGTGGTTTCAGTAAAGGAAGTCTCGTGCAACGCATCATTCATCCAGGCCACATCAATATAGATGGGCAATATCATCAGAGCGAGAAAGAGTGCTGCCAGTATGAAGACCGTCATTTCACGGCCAATAATTGTCAAATCGTTGCGCATAGTGTTACCAGTATAATGATTAGCAAACTCATTATATTTTAAACGCTCTGCGCCCTTTCTCTTTTTATGCCCCCGCTCAGAAGCTGGCGCTGATGCCGAGGCTATACAGCAACGGCTCATCACCATTCAGCGCACTGTTTTGTGAAAACGCGGCGAAAGCTGCCAGATTACTGTTCAGCGGCAGCTGCGCACCGACGCTGAGGTCGATGCCGCTCTCCTGCTGTGAATTCACCGGGTCACGCCGATCGTTCTGTGGTGATTCCGCCACGGGATGGCTATAGCTGAGCTGGGCCCACGGCATAATCCATCCCTGCTGCATATCGACACGCCAGCCGACGCTGGCAATCTGCTCACGGCTCTGCTGATCGCTGTAATCGCACTGCAGACAGTTTATCTGCGGCGGATCGACCGCATATTGCGCTACGGGACCGGTAGTGAATGACTCGCCGACCGGCAGATCGACCCCGGCGCGATAGCGTTTTCCCAGCGGCGTGCTGCCGACGATGCCGGTTTCACTGTGCAGCTCCACCGGCAGCGCAGCCGGAGAATTAAGCGCGGCCTCGAACAGGGCGCGATTTTCGTCACTGAAGTCGAGCGAGGTGCGGGAAATTTTCTCTGCCAGAATGGTGTTGTAGTCGGGCTGTGGGCTGATTATCGCGGGCGCAGCAAAGTCGCCGCCCCAGGCAAAGGTCGGTTGCGCCAACAGTAACAGTGCTGCACCACACCAGCCGCGGATTCGATAGCGCTGGCCTCTCCACCCACTTTTCTGCAACATACGATCTCCAGTCGGGGCTGAAGTTATTCCCGGGGAAGCTGGATTAACCACCGGTTTGCGATCTTGTTTTACCCGTCGTTATATAACCCATCGTCGTATAGCCGTTAGTTGTTTAACTATTAACCGGTTGTTCCTAAGATCAAGCGGCCCGATAAAATATTTCCGCGAAAAGGAATCAGATAATGCAACGATGTGGCTGGGTGACCCAGGATCCCCTCTATCTGGCATACCACGATACCGAATGGGGCGTGGCGCAAACCGACAAGCGCGCGCTGTTTGAGATGCTCTGCCTGGAAGGGCAGCAGGCGGGATTATCCTGGATCACCGTATTGAAAAAGCGACAGAATTACCGTGCGGCGTTTCACCATTTTGATCCACAGGCGATTGCCTTAATGGATCAGCCGGAGGTTGAGGCGCTGATGCACAACAGCGGCATTATTCGTCATTCAGGCAAAATCGCCGCTATTATCGCTAATGCGCGCGCGCTGCTGGCGATGGAAGCAAAAGGGGAGGATTTTGCGCGCTTCGTCTGGCAATTTGTCGATAATGCGCAAATTGTCCATCATTATCCTGACTACAAGCTGGCACCCACCACCTCAGAGCACGCTATCGCGCTCTCTAAAGCGCTTAAGCAGCGTGGTTTTAAATTCATCGGCCCGACAATCTGTTATTCCTTTATGCAGGCCTGCGGGCTGATAAACGATCATCAGACCAGCTGTTTTTGCCATCCTGACAATCTTTAAGCGCGATTCCTGAAAAATTAAGACTTTCCCCACCCCTTTCCTCACTTTTACGCGGCATAATCGTGCCGCTTATGGGGACAGTTTTCCCCTGTGTGTCGAACGTAAGGGAAGAAAAATGCAGAAGAAATTAGTTGCGATTACCGTGTTATTAAGTGGAAGTCTGGCCCTGTCTGGCTGTACCACCAATCCTTACACCGGCGAATCGCAGGCGGGTAAGTCAGGCGTGGGTGCCGGTCTGGGTGCCTTAGTGGGTGCCGGCGTGGGTGTGCTCTCCTCATCGAAGAAGGATCGCGGTAAAGGGGCGTTGATTGGCGCAGCCGGTGGTGCGGCGCTGGGTGGCGGTGTCGGTTACTACATGGATGTGCAGGAAGCGAAGCTGCGAGACAAGATGCGCGGTACCGGCGTCAGCGTGACCCGTGAAGGCGATAATATCGTCCTCAACATGCCGAACAACGTGACGTTCGACTCCAACAGCAGCAATCTGAAGCCAGCGGGCGCGAATACGCTGACTGGCGTTTCAATGGTGCTAAAAGAGTATCCAAAAACCGCAGTAAACGTGGTCGGTTACACCGACAGCACCGGAACGCGCGCGCTGAATATGCGTCTGTCACAGCAGCGTGCCGACAGTGTCGCCAGCGCGCTGATTGTGCAGGGTGTCGCCAGCAATCGTCTGCGGACGCAGGGCGCAGGGCCGGATAATCCGGTCGCCAGCAACAGTACCGAAGCCGGAAAAGCGCAAAACCGTCGCGTTGAAATTACCCTCAGCCCGCTTGGTTAATCGCTGTCGCCCCCGTCCGGGGGCGCATTCATCTCGCTGTCATTTTCTGTAAATGCTCGTTTTAAAGCTTCCAGTAAGGCATCTGCAGATAGAGCCACTTCAGGCTTTATGTTAGTCTGATCAAAATTTGATCAGTGAGTCATCTCTTATGTCACTTAAAGCGATAGCAGCGGCATTAGGACTTTCTGTCACCACGGTCAGCCGCGCGCTCAATGGTTACGAAGATGTCGCGCAGGAAACCCGTAAACGGATTGAGGAAGAAGCGCAGCGTCGCGGCTACCGGCCCAATGCTGCCGCCCGCCGTCTGAAAACCGGACGTGCCAATGCGGTCGGTCTGGTCTATCCGGTCAGCGCGCCGCCGCTGAGCGACGGTCACCTCAGTGAGATGCTGTTGGCGCTGGATCAACGGCTTGCCCACCACGAAATCGATCTGCTGCTGCTGGCGGATAAGCCGCAGAGCCAGCCACTGCTAACCCGTCTGCTGCGCAGCCGCGCGGTCGATGCCATCATCGTCACCCATATCACCCCGCAGGACCGGCGACTGGCGTATCTGCTGCAAACCGATTTTCGTTTTCTGGCGCTGGGCCGCAGCGATTTGCCACAAGATTATGCCTGGTTTGATGTCGACCACGCGGCCGGTTCGCAGCTGGCGGTTGCCTATTGTCTGTCACAGGGCAGAGAGAAGATTGCCTGGCTCGGCAGCAACGAAAACAGCAGCCGGATTCGCGATCGTCGCCAGGGCTATCTGGATGCGCTGGGCACCCTGGCGCCTTATGCACAGGCCGCAATGCCCGCTTCGCGCCGCGCCGGCTACCAGCAGACCTGTGCCTGGCTGGCAGCGGAAAATCCGCCCGACGCGATTATTACGGACTGCGGCCCGTTAGCAGAAGGGGCGATGGTGGCGCTGCAACAGGCCGGACGGGCAGCAGGCAAGCAGGCTATTACGCTGATCGGCTGGGATGGCCTGCCGCGCGATGCGATTCTCGATCATCCCATTATCACCATACGTCAGGCGGCGCAGCATCAGGTCGGCGAGCAGCTGGCAGAGATGGTATTACAGCTGCTGAAGGGCACGCCGCCGCGGCAATTACAGACGTTGTGGCAGCCATGGCTGCAATTGCCGCCGTCGCTGTAGCGTCGGGGGCTTTTTGCGACTGGACGCGGCTGTGCTAGTCTCTGCCTGGTTTCTACTTTTGCAGGATATTTCATGAAAATCAGGCCGCCTCGCGCCACCATCAGCGATGTTGCTCACGCGGCACGAACCGGAAAAACCAGCGTTTCACGCTACCTCAATGGTGAGTTGCATCTTCTTTCAGCCGATCTTAAAGCCCGGATTGAGCAGGCTATTGCCGATCTCAGCTATCGCCCCAGCCAGATGGCGCGCGGCCTGAAGCGCGGCCGCACCCGCCTGATTGGGCTGATCATCGCCGACATCACCAATCCCTATTCGGTTGATGTGATGAGTGGCATTGAAGCCGCCTGCCGCGAGCAGGGTTTCACCCTGCTGATGTGTAACACCAACAACGAAGTGGACCTGGAGCAGCACTATCTGCAGCTGCTGAGCAGCTATCAGGTAGAGGGCATCGTGGTGAATGCGGTGGGGATGCGTGAAGAAGTACTGAGCCATCTGCAGCAATCTTTGCTGCCGATGGTGCTGATTGACCGCAAAATTCCCGATTTTCCCTGCGACGTGGTGGGGCTGAATAATGCCGAAGCGGCGGAGACGGCGACACGTCATCTGGTCGATAACGGTTACGAAGCCTTGCTGTTTCTGAGTGAGCCGCTGGGCAGCGTCAACACCCGACGTGAGCGTTTGCAGGCTTTCCGCCAGCTGTTGACGGCCTATCCGCAGGTGCAGCATGAGAATGCGGAGCTGCCGCTGCATCAACCCGCCGCGCTCGATCAGGCGCTGCGCGCCTTTCATCAGCGTCACGCCGGCAAACGCAGCGCGGTGATGGTGGCCAACGGCGCGCTGACGTTGCAGGTGGCGCGATCGCTGCAGCGGATCAATCTGCAGTGGGGCAGCGATATCGGCCTGCTTGGCTTCGACGAACTGGAGTGGGCCGCGCTGGCAGGCGTCGGGATCACCACGCTGAAACAGCCTACCTGGCAGATCGGTTACAGCGCGCTGCAAAGGGTGATTGCACGTATCGAAAGCAGCGATCTGCCGGTCGCCGAACAGGTCTTCTCTGGCGAACTGATCGTTCGCGGTTCCAGCCAGCCTCTGCGCTAATTTTCAGACTTTTACGCGTCCACTCCGTGCTCGCTTCGTGAGCACGATCATAAATTCATCGTTTGCTGCTTTGCTTTGGAACCGGTTCCATCTAGGGTTTTTACAGAACTTAAGGCGAACGCCTCGATGGAGCACAACATGAAGCCTGACATTATCGTGGTCACCGCCGCTTACGGCCATTCGCAGATCGCCGCTCTTGGCGGTCAGACGGCACTGCTGCCGATCATTCAGCAGGCGGGCGCTGACGGCGTTGAAATCCGTCGCGAACTGTGTGATCAGGCCACGCTGGCCGATCTGCCTGCCCTGGCCGCTGCGGTGGCGCAGCATCAGCTGCACGCCAGTTATTCGGTACCGGATACGCTGTTTTGTGACGACGGTGACGTAAATCCGCGCATAACTCACTACTTTGAAGAAGCACGCCAGTTAAACGCCCAGCGTCTCAAGCTGGCGTTGGGTCACTTCACCGGCACGCTTCCGGCGTCATTGTCGTCACTGCTGGCTGCCCAGCCACTGTCGCTGACGGTGGAAAACGATCAGACCGAACACGGCAAACTCGCCGTCAGCGTGCAGTTTTTCGCGGCGGTCCGCGCGGCCGGATTGCCGATCAGCATGACCTTTGATATGGGCAACTGGTGCTGGACCGGCGAAGATGCCGCCCAGGCTGCGCAACAGCTGGCGGCACAGGTCGGTTATATCCATGTGAAAGCGGCGATCCCGCATCATGACAGCTACCGGGCAATCGCGCTGGATGAGGCTGATAACGGCTGGCGGACTCTGCTGCAACAGCTGCCCGCCACGGCACCACGCGGGATTGAGTTTCCGCTGGAAGGCGAAGACCTGATAGCGGTCACGCGGCACTATGTGTCGCTGCTGCGCAACGTTTGAGGAGTGAAGATGACTACGCATCACAACGGTACGCTTGATGTTGTCACTATCGGGGAAGCGATGGCGATGTTTATCGCCCGTGAAACCGGCGACCTGGCCGCCGCGGAAACCTTCGTTAAACGTGCGGCAGGGGCTGAACTGAATGTGGCGACTGGCCTGGCGCGTCTCGGCCTTAAAACCGGCTGGGTCAGCCGCGTCGGGGATGACGCCTTTGGGCGCTTTATCTGCCAGCAGCTGGAGAAAGAGGGCATTGATCATCGCCAGGTGACGGTCGATAACCGTTATCCGACCGGTTTCCAGCTTAAATCCAAAGTGGATGATGGCTCCGATCCGCTGGTGGAGTATTTCCGTAAAGGCTCGGCCGCCAGCCATCTGTCAGTAGACGATTTCGACGCCGACTATTTTGGATCGGCACGCCATCTGCACCTGAGCGGCGTGGCGGCTGCGCTCTCCGACAGTTCGCTGGCGCTGCTGAAACATGCGGCAAAAGAGATGCGTGCGCGCGGCAAAACCATCTCGTTCGATCCTAACCTGCGGCCAGTGCTGTGGCGCAGCGAAGAGGAGATGCGTACCCAGCTTAATCTGCTGGCGGAGTACGCCGACTGGGTGCTGCCTGGCGAGAAAGAGGGACTGATTCTGACCGGTTATCGTCAGCCGGAAGCGATTGCCGACTTCTACCTCGATAAAGGGGTGAAAGCGGTGGTGATTAAAACCGGCTGTGACGGCGCCTGGTATAAAACCGCCAGCGGCGAAAAAGGTCAGGTTGCCGCGATCAAAGTCGATAACGTGGTGGACACCGTGGGCGCTGGCGACGGTTTTGCCGTTGGCGTGATCAGTGCGCTGCTGGAAGGTCTGAGCCTGCCGCAGGCGATTCAGCGCGGCAACAAAATTGGTTCGATGGCGATTCAGGTGATTGGCGACAGCGAAGGTCTGCCGACGCGTCAGCAACTCGGCGACGCATAGCCCGCGCCTCACATATTGACACAGGAGTTCCCGATGAAAACGCAGACAATTGCGCCAAAACGCTGGTGGTTCATCATGCCCATCGTGTTTATCACCTACAGCCTGGCCTATCTCGACCGCGCTAATTTTAGCTTTGCTTCGGCGGCGGGGATAAACGACGATCTCGGCATTACCAAAGGCATGTCCTCTCTGCTGGGTGCGCTGTTCTTCCTCGGCTACTTCTTCTTCCAGATTCCTGGGGCGATCTACGCCGAACGCCGCAGCGTCAAAAAACTGATTTTCTGGTGCCTGATCCTGTGGGGCGGCTGTGCCTCGCTGACCGGCGTGGTCAGCAATATTCCAATGCTGGCGGCGATTCGCTTTATTCTCGGGGTGGTCGAAGCGGCGGTGATGCCAGCCATGCTGATCTACATCAGTAACTGGTTTACCAAATCTGAACGGTCACGCGCCAATACCTTTCTGATCCTCGGTAACCCGGTGACGGTGCTGTGGATGTCGGTGGTATCGGGCTACCTGATCGAATCCTTCGGCTGGCGTGAAATGTTCATTTTCGAAGGGATCCCGGCGGTTGTCTGGGCCATCGCCTGGTGGTTTATGGTGCAGGACAAACCGGCACAGGCGCGCTGGATGAGTGATGCAGAGAAAGCCGCACTGCAGGCGGAACTGCAAAAAGAGCAGGACAATATCAAAGCGGTGCGTAACTACAGTGAAGCGTTCCGTAACCGCAACGTGATTATTCTTTGCCTGCAATATTTTGCCTGGAGCATTGGCGTTTACGGCTTCGTGCTGTGGCTGCCCTCGATTCTGCGTAACGGTACCCAGATGGGAATGGTTGAAGCCGGCTGGCTGTCAGCGGTGCCGTATCTGGCGGCGACCATTGCGATGGTAGTGGTCTCGTGGGCCTCTGATAAAACGCAAAATCGTAAGCTGTTTGTCTGGCCACTGCTGCTGATCGGCGCGCTGGCATTCCTCGGCTCTTATCTGGTGGGATCGGGCAACTTCTGGCTCTCCTACACCCTGTTAGTGATTGCCGGTGCGGCGATGTATGCCCCTTACGGCCCGTTCTTCGCCATTATTCCAGAGATGCTGCCGCGCAATGTTTCCGGCGGGGCGATGGCGCTGATCAACAGTATGGGCGCGCTCGGCTCGTTTATCGGATCGTGGATTGTCGGCTATCTTAATGGTGCGACCGGCAGTCCGTCAGCGTCCTATATTTTTATGGGATCGGCGCTGCTGGTGTCGGTGTGGCTGACGCTGATTGTCAAACCGGCGCAGAACAAGACGACGCCACCGCTGCACGGGGCGAAACACGCCTGAATGCGTAAACCCAGACGTTAGCCCGCATTTTCCGGGCGGCCTGCGCGCCGCCCGTCACTTATTTAATGACCGGGAGCCACCGAATGAAACCCGCTGTGATTCTGTATAAAAAACTGCCCGACGATTTGCGCGCGCGCCTGGCGGCGCATGCCGAAGTCACTGAAATCAGCGATCTGTCACCCGCCAGCCAGCAGCAACACGCTGCGGCGCTGGCCCAGGCCGAAGGCCTGCTGGGATCGGGCGGGAAAGTGAATGGCGAACTGCTGGCGAAAATGCCAAAACTGCGCGCCTGCTCCAGCGTCTCAGTCGGGTATGACAACTTTGACGTCGAGGCGCTGAATCAGCGTCAGGTGGTGCTGATGCACACCCCGACCGTGCTGACGGAAACCGTCGCCGATACCATCATGGCGCTGGTGCTGAGCACCGCGCGTCGGGTGCCGGAGCTGGACGCCTGGGTAAAAGCGGGCAACTGGCAGAAAAGCATCGGTCCGGAGCGTTTTGGCATCGATGTGCACCATAAAACGCTGGGCATCCTCGGTATGGGCCGCATCGGCATGGCGCTGGCCCAGCGCGCCCACTTTGGCTTTGGCATGAAAATCCTCTATAACGCGCGCCGTGAGCATCAGGAAGCGCAGACGCGATTTGGCGCAGAGCGCTGCGAACTGGAGACGCTGCTGAAGCAGAGCGACTTTGTCTGCATCAGCCTGCCGCTGACTGAACAGACCCATCATCTGATCGGGGCAGAGCAAATTGCCCTGATGAAGCCGGAAGCGGTGCTGATCAACGCCGGTCGCGGGCCGGTGGTGGATGAGAACGCGCTGATCGCGGCTCTGCAGGCGGGAAAACTGCACGCCGCCGGACTGGATGTGTTCGAGAAAGAGCCGCTGCCGGCCGATTCTCCGCTGCTGTCGCTGCCCAACGTGGTGACGCTGCCGCACATCGGTTCCGCGACTCACGAAACCCGCTACGGCATGATGCTGGATGCCGTGGATAATCTGATCGCTGCGCTCAGCGGCAAGGTCGATAAAAACTGTGTTAACCCGCAGGCGCTGAAGTAATCCCTGCGCCTTCCCATTGCGCCCGCCGGTGGCGGGCGTTATGGTGGACCCCCGATTCGTTATCACAAATTTTTAACCGCTATGTCCTTTTCTCAGTTCGGCGACAAATTTACCCAACATTCCGGCATCTCACGGCTGATGGAAGATATGGGCGCAGGCTTGCGTACGCCCGGCACCATCATGCTGGGTGGCGGCAATCCGGCGCAAATCCCGGCCATGAACGACTACTTTCAGCAACTGCTGCAGCAGATGCACGAGGAAGGCAAGCTCAGCGAGGCGCTCTGCAATTACGATGGCCCGCGTGGCAAAGCAACACTGCTGGAGGCGCTGGCAGAACTGCTGCGCGACCAGCTGGGCTGGCCGATCGGCGCACAGAACATTGCGTTGACTAATGGCAGCCAGAGTGCCTTCTTCTATCTGTTTAACCTGTTTGCCGGCCGCCGGGCCGACGGCAGCAAAAAGCGCGTGCTGTTCCCGCTGGCACCGGAGTATCTCGGCTATGCCGATGCCGGGCTGGAAGAGGGCATGTTTGTCTCGGCCAAACCGAACATTGAACTGCTGCCGGCCGGCCAGTTCAAATATCACGTCGATTTCGAACATCTGCCGATGAAAGAGGATATCGGGCTGATCTGCGTGTCGCGTCCGACCAACCCGACCGGCAACGTGATCACCGACGATGAGCTGCTGCAGCTGGATGCACTGGCGCAGCAGCACGACGTTCCGCTGTTGATCGACAACGCCTACGGCGTGCCGTTTCCCGGCATTATCTTCAGCGAGGTCCGCCCGCTGTGGAATCCCAACATTATTCTCTGTATGAGCCTGTCGAAGCTTGGCCTGCCAGGTGCGCGCTGCGGCATTATTATCGCCGATGAGAAAACCATCGGGGCGCTGAGCAACATGAACGGCATCATCAGCCTGGCACCCGGCAGCATCGGCCCGGCGATTGCCGGTGAGATGATCCGCCGTGGCGATCTGTTGCGCCTGTCAGAACAGGTGATTAAGCCGTTTTATCAGCAGAAGGTGCAGCAGACCATCGCTATCCTGCGTCGTTATCTGTCGGAAGAGCGCTGCCTGATCCACAAACCGGAAGGGGCGATTTTCCTCTGGCTGTGGTTCCGCGACCTGCCGATCAGCACTGAGACGCTTTACCAGCGGTTGAAAGCGCGCGGCGTACTGATGGTGCCGGGCCACTTTTTCTTTCCGGGACTGGAACATGAATGGCCGCACACCCATCAATGCATGCGCATGAACTACGTGCCGGATGCGGAGAATATCGAGCGGGCGGTGCAGATTCTGGCCGAAGAGATTGAGACCGCCTGGCGCGACGCCTAATCCTGCGGCTCGGTTAATGACAGCTGGCACCACTGCGCCAGCTGTCGTATTGCCTGTTCAACCTCGTCATTCCAGCCGAAACCGGCATTAAGCCGGAAACAGTGGTCATAGCGCTGATCGGTGGCAAAAATATGGCCGGGCGCAATGCCAATACCTGCATTCCGCGCTTTAAGAAACAGTGCGCGCACGTTCAGCGCCTGCGCGGGCATTTCTACCCATAACACATAGCCGCCTTCGGGATCCGAAACCCGGGTTCCGGCCGGGAATTCCCGCAGCACCGACTGACGCATGGCGCTGATTTGCCGCGCCAGCTCGCGCCGCAGTTTGCGCAGATGCGCGTCATAGCCTCCGCTGCGCAGCAGCTCAGCGACCGCCGCCTGCGACAACACCGAGGTGCCCATGGTCGAGGTATATTTCAGCGAGGCGATTTTGCGCATGTAGTTGACGCTGTGGACCCAGCCGATGCGGATGCCAGGAGCCACCGTTTTGGAGAAACCACTGCACAGAATGGCATTCGGGCTGAAGGCGCGCATCGGGAAAGGGCGGCGCTCACCAAAGGCGGTATCGCCAAAAATATCGTCCTCAATGATCACCACATCATTTTCATCCGCCTGCCGGGCAATATAGGCTTTCTGCTCGTTAGGAATGCTTTTCCCCAGCGGATTATTAATGTTGCACAGAGTCAGAAACACCCGCACCGCCTTGCGCTGAAACAGCCCGGTCAGCTTCGCCACATTGACATAGCCTTCCGGCCCGGCCTCGACTTCAATCACCCGCAGATTGAGGTTATGCAGCATTTGCAGCAGCACGAAATAGCAGGGCGACTCGACCGCCACCACGTCACCAGGCTGGGTGGTGGCGCGCAGCGACAGGGAGATAGCTTCGATACAGCCGTTGGTGATCAGGATATCGTCGGTGCTGATATTGCAGCCGTAATCGACCGCCCGGCGGGCGATTTCGACTTTTAACGGCGCGTAGCCGGTGCCTTTCACCGTGTTGCCCAGCAGGGCGGGCTTGCTGTAGCCCATCTGGCGCATCAGCAAGCCGAGCTTCTTCACCGGATAGAGCGCGCTGTCGCCGTTCGCCAGATCGAGACGCACCCGGCAGTCTGAACCGAGCATCGCCAGATGCAGCTCAGTCTGTTCGTCGAGCGGGGCGATGGCACGCGGCTGTTCGCTGACGGCAGGCAGCTGTCGCGGTCGGTGCCGTTGCGGCGCCACAAAAAAGCCCGACTTCGGCCGGGCGACGGCGTAACGCTCATCCTCCAGCGTACGTAATGTTTTCAGGGCGGTCGTGAGGCTGACGTTGTACTGCGTCGCCAGGGTACGCACCGACGGCAGGCGGCTGTCGGGTGCCAGCGTACCGGCATGAATCGCCTGCTTGATCTGTTCGGCTATCTGGCGGTAACGACTGTTCTGACTCTCCTGTTCCCCGACAACTTCGGCCATCTGTACCACCCCATATCGCGCTGATCTGTGCATATTCAACAGAGTACATTCAAAGTACTTTAGCCTGCATCTCTTAATTATTCATGACGCTAAACGGACCTGTCGCCATGGCGATTGTGCGTCTGAGAGGTATGCCGGGCGTCATCGTCATCCGCGCAGGCCGCCGGTTGCGACATCAGGCGTTCAGGCGGTTGAGTGATTCTATTCGCGTAAGGAAAAAGTGAAAAATGAATAATCTGTCCACCATGATGAAGGAGATTCAGGGCTACCTTTCGCCGGCCATCATCGACTCAGCACAGCGCTGTTCTGACCGTCTGCTGGCGGCGTTACCCGATCGCCAGCAGCTGGAAAATAACCGTGTTCTGCTCGCCTATGGCGGTGGGAAAGACAGCAGCTACGTGGTGGCCTATGTCCGCTATATTCAGGGCATCATCTGGCAGCAGCGCGGTGCCACCTTTCGCCTGCGCGTCAGCACCAATCGTCATGCGGCGATGAACGACAGCGTGATGGAGAACATCAACCGGGTTTATCAATCGCTGGCGATGCATGACGATCCGCTGGCTGAATGTCTGGTGGTGGATGGGTTACAGATTCGTCCTTACGCCCGGCATCTGCCAATGCCAGAGGCGGTGCGGCAGCAGAATCGCAACGATGTGCTGATGAATGGCCACCGGTTTCGCGCCGATGCGCGCTCGACCTTCTGCAACGCCTGCAACCTCAGCATGGTCAACTCATTTGGTCTGGCGGCGGATTACGACGGTGGCGTGGATGTGATCATCACCGGCGACTCGCCGCAGGAGCAGGCAGCCTATGTTGCCTGGGCGCGCCATCTGTCGCGGCTGTTCGACGCGCCGGTGGCGGATAAAAGCCGCGGCTTTAGCGGTTTCCTGCAGACGCTGGATGGCGTCGCCGAACGCTATTTCAGCGATATCTACGGTGCCGATCAGCTGACGCCAGCGCACCGCATTACCCATCAGTTAGCGCGCGATCCGCTGTTTTTCAATATCTATCAGGACACCGCCTATGAAGCGGGCGCGCACTGGGCGCTGCTCAGTGAATTTATGCGCTTCCGTTTCGATGAGCTGATGTTCAGCTTCTCCGAGTCAGACTGCGGCAATCCGACCTTAATGGCCCATCTGCGCGGGCTGCGGGCGGAAACGCTGCTGCAGCGCAACTACGCCGAAGGGATCCGCGAATATGTGCGCTTTGCCCTCGGCTTAATGGTGAAGAAGGATTTCCCGCCGCAGCTGATCGACGAAATGGCGGCGCGGTATCAGGATGACGCGGCGATCCAGCAGCAGCGTCAGCGGGCAGCGACCTTCGCTATTGAGGCGTTCGGTCTCAGTGAAGAGCAGCTGATCTGCATGATTTACTCACCGTTCCTCGCCCACGGGCAACAGCTTAGCCAGTGGCTGACCCGCCAGCAGATTGCGCTGGATGAGGCAGCGATCCGCGATCTCCTTGAACAGCGCAGCGAAGATAGCACGCTGGCGCAGCAGTTAACCCAGCTTTCCGGCATGACGCTGACGCAGATGCGTCACTGCTGGCAGAGCAACCCGGTCAGTTCGTTGCTGGACGGCAAGAGCGCCGATCCGCTGTCGCGCGTACTGCGTTTTGATCCCCATAAAGCGGTGATTCAGGTTAACCACGGTGAGCTGAACGACACCGTGACTGAAGTCATTTCCGGACGTTAGTCCGGTAAGGCGAGGCGATGAGAAAGATTTTTCTGCAGATTGGCGCGACCCGTGACGGGCACAATCCCTACTGCGCGGTGGCGAAGCGCGACGGCTATTTTACCGTGCTGGCTGAGATGGGCGACTTTGTTGATTACCAGTCGCTGAGCCTGACGCTGCCCTTTGATCTGATCGTTCGCCTGGATAGACCGGAAAACCCGTGGGAGGTGATCCAGGCTTATCTGCACGCCGGTTTGCTGTCGCATCCGCAGGTGGTGCTGGCCGGTTTTGAAGCCTATAACGCCAGCGCCGGGCGGGTTCGGGAAATGCTGGCCGGACCCGATGCACCAGCCGCGTTTATCCCGCTGGATAAATATGCTCAGCGCATGGCGCTGAAAAAAGCCTGGCCTGCTTTCCCGCAGCCGGAGTTCCGCTTCTTCGCCTCACCGCTCAGCATTCTGGATGCGAAAGAGGCGCTGCTTTATCCCTGCGTGGTGAAACCGGTGGATGGCGGTGGCGGGCTGGGGATCTGGCTGATTGAACGGGCCGATCAGCTGTGCCAGGTGGTGAACAAGCTGGTACAGACGATGAATTACGGCGGACGCGGCTTCAGCGGTTTCATTGTCGAGAGCGGATTATCGGGTGAGGAATTCTCGTTGCAGGGCGTGGTGCATCAGGGACATCCGCAGGCGCTGACCTGCTGCCAGAAGGTGATTGAGCAGCACCGTGACGCTGAGGGCTGCGTCAGCTTTTACGAATCGGGACATGTGGCGCTGGCAGCGGCCGCGCTGCCATCTTCGTTCACCAGCCTGATGGCGTTTTGTTGCGAAACCTTTGGCTATCGTCAGGGTGCCTTCCATATCGATTTCATCCTGGTGAACGGTATTCCGCATTTTCTGGAGATGGGATTTCGGCTGTCAGGCATGGGCGTGACAACGCTGGTTCAGGAAGCCACCGGCATCGACTGGGCAGACGTGACCTTTGGCCTCGAGGCGGGCGCGGTGCTGCCGGCGTTTGCCTTCACCGCGCCGCGCGCGGTGGGCCAGCTGCGGCTGCGGCAACCGGCACAGCTGCAGGCGGCCGAGCGCTGGATCGATCAGCATCAGCAGGGTCAGCTGATGCCGACGCTGCGGCTGCCTGCACTGCAGGTTTCACCGCGATCGTCGTTATACGCCGATCTGACCCGACACGCCGGGGTTCTGGCGACCTTTTGCCTGACCGCGGCGACACGTGAACCGATTCTGGCGGCCTTTCATCAGGTGATCGCCGCGCAGCCCGCGGCGGCAGGGAGAAACACAGTATGTGCAGAATGATTCTGGCACACGGCCGGTTCGACAGCGCCGCCATTCTGGAGGCGGCGCGCGTCATGAGCTGTGGCGAGAGCGCCGACCACGACGGACCGATCAAACAGCATCCTAACGGCTGGGGCTGTCTGTGGCTGGAGAACGGTGAGATCCGCACCCTGCATGGCACCGGCGCGTTTGCCGACGCGCTGCCGGGCATTGATGTCGATCGGCTACGCAGCCGCTTTCTGGCGGTTCACGTGCGCCACGCCACCCTGAGTAAAAATCACGGACTGGAATTCTCGCATCCGCTGTGGCGCAACAGCGCAGGACATCGCTGGTACATGATGCACAACGGTTTTCTGCCGACCATTTATCGTCAGCTCGGCCTGGCCGAATCACGCTTCGATTCGGAAGAGTATCTGCACTATCTGGTCGATCAGATCACCCCGGCTGATTTCACCCGTGACTATCTGCAGGCAAAAATGGCTCAGGTTGCGCCAGGCGGCAGTGCAGGTAATGCGATTTTTGTCACCCGCGACAAGGCCTGGGCATGGCAGTGGCATCCGCACGACACGCCCTATCCCGACTACTTTACGATGCATTTTCGGCAACAGGACGATTGTACCCTGATCGCCTCTGAACCGGTGGCAATACCAGGCAGCGCCGGCAACTGGCGGCGAATGAACAATCATGAACTCTATGAAATACCGTTTAGGGAGTGAGAAACATGGCTATTTTCAATCAGTTCCGCGTGATTAATCCCAACATGTTTGTGGAGTCGACCTGGCTGGATGACATCGTAACGGCGCGCGTGCCGTTGCTGGTGCTGCGCAACTTCCTCACGCCGGACGTCCGCCAGGCGGTGGTGACCGATCTCCAGCACTGCCGGGAAAAGATCCGCGTATCCCACTACCCCAACGGTGCGCTCACCACGCTCGGTCCCTATCTGGCCCGGCATACGGCGGCGCCGGACAACTATTTTACCGAGCTGCGCGACATTCAACCGTCGCTGCCGCCGTCGCTTAGCACGTTGCGCGAACAGATCTACTACTGGGTACAACATGCGCTGCGGCTGGAGAGCCTCGCTACCGCGCAGGAGCCGGGCCGGGGTGAGTATGCCGGTTCGATTGTGCGCTTTCATGCCGACGGCGTGGCGAATCCGCTGCATAACGACAACATCGTGCGCGATGCCGCCAACAGCGGGCTGGCGGTAACCCAGATCCTGCATCAGCTCAGCTGCGTGGTCTGCCTGCAGGAGTGCAACGCCGGCGGCGCGCTGCGCATCTACAACAAAAAATGGTCGCCGGAGGATGAACAGTTCAAAACCGCCGGTGAGCTGGGTTATCGCAGCGGCGTGGTGGCGGGCAGCGAAACCTGCGAGTTTTCACCGCGCAGCGGCGATATCTACCTGTTTAACCCCGCCTTTTATCACGAAATTGACCGGGTCGAAGGCGATACCCGCATCACCATGGGCTTCTTTTTCGGCCTGACCGATAAAAAAATGAAGCACGCTATCGCCTGGAGTTAATCCAGGTTGCGCCAGATAAGGAGAGGGGAATGACGACGTTTGAAAAAATCATCGCGCTGCTGGATCAGCATCAGGCGAACTATCGGGTGGCAGAGCATCAGGCGGTGGGCCAGACCGATCTGATCAGTGAGATACGCGGTAACGCGCTCAATCAGGCGGCCAAAGCGATGGTGCTTGAGGTCAGCATGCCGGAGGGTGCCGATGCGCGTTATCTGCTGGCGATTGTGCCGGGCGATTGCCGGATCAACTTCAAAAGCGCGGCGCGCGCCATCGGCGGTAAGAAGTCCGCCTTTGCCGCACCGGAGATGGCCCAGGCGCTGACCGATTGCGTAATGGGGGCGGTGCCGCCGTTTAGTTTTGATGACCGGCTGGCGTTGCGGGTCGATACGCGGCTGCAACAGGTCGGGACGTTATGGTTTAACGCGGGTGCGCTGGATAAGTCGATTGCGCTGGCGGTAGAGGACTATTTTCGCATTGTCGGTGACGACTGCTGTGCGGATATCGCCACGCCGGTGGCGATCACTGCCTGAAGCGGCACAAGGAGTATCCGATGTCGGTAAAAGATATGCTGTTAGCGCTGTGCGTGGTGGTGGCATGGGGCGTCAATTTTGTGGTGATCAAGCTGGGGCTGCAGGGCATGCCGCCCTTTTTACTGGCCGGGCTACGCTTCAGCCTGGTGGCGTTTCCCGCCATCTTGTTTGTACGCCGTCCGCCGATCCCGCTGCGCTGGCTGGTGGTCTACGGGATGACCATCAGTTTTGGTCAGTTCGCGTTTCTGTTTCTGGCGATCAAGCTGGGCATGCCCGCCGGTCTGGCGTCGCTGGTGCTGCAGGCGCAGGCGTTCTTCACGCTGCTGCTGGGCGCGCTGCTGCTGGCGGAGAAGCTGCGCTGGAATCACATTGTCGGGATTATTATCGCCACGCTGGGGATGTTTATGCTGGCCACGGCGGGCATGGAGGGCCAGACCACGGCCGGTATCACGCTGACGACAATGATGCTGACGCTGGCGGCAGCGCTGTCGTGGGGACTGGGTAACATCACCAACAAGATCATTATGCGCAACCGCAAGGTGCCGATCATGTCGCTGGTGGTCTGGAGCGCGCTGGTACCGATCGCGCCTTTCTTTGCCTGCTCGCTGCTGTTTGACGGCCAGGCCGCCATCCTCAACAGCCTGCTGCATATCGGGCTACAGACCATACTGGCGTTAATTTATCTGGCGTTTATCGCCACCATCATAGGCTATGCGATCTGGGGTAACCTGCTGAGCCGCTACGAAACCTGGCGCGTTGCGCCGCTGTCGCTGCTGGTGCCGGTGGTCGGGATTATCACCGCCGCGCTGGTGCTGGATGAGCACCTGTCGGGACAGCAGATGCTGGGCGCTACCATCATTATTCTGGGGCTGCTGGTGAACGTATTTGGCGGGGTAGTGGGTCAGCGTTTAGCGATGCGAACGCAATCCTGAAGGCAAAAAAAACGCCGCTGACGCGGCGTTTTTTATGATTATTTCAGAATCTCAATACGGCGTGGTTTCGCTTCTTCCGGCACCAGGCGTTCAAGATCGATGCTTAACAGACCATTTTCCAGACGGGCATCACGTACCACAATGTGGTCGGCCAGCTGGAATTTACGCTCGAAATTACGTTCGGCGATACCCTGATACAGGTATTTACGTTCGGTCTGCTCTTCCGGGTGGGCACCCCGCACGATCAGCACGTTATCGTGGGCGGTGATCTCCAGTTCGCTCTGAGAAAAACCGGCTACGGCAATAGTAATGCGATAGTGGTTTTCATCGACCAGCTCGACGTTGTACGGAGGATAGCCGCCGTTGCTCTGATTTTGATTCGCTTCGAGCAGGTTAAACAGGCGGTCAAAGCCGATGGCAGAACGATAAAGTGGAGAGAGATCAAAATTACGCATATTAAGACTCCTGAGTTTCAGCAAGTTTTGGCAACCTTCCACTACGGGACAGGTTTTTATACGGCACCTCACTGTCCCTTGCGGCAACGGTGAGTGCGTCCGTAATCTAAAAATGGGTGCCGGACGTCAGCTTTCAAGGGGGAAAACGCAATTTTTTTCGCCAGATTGAGAAAATGACATACACTCAGGACTACCTTTGCCGGACCAGTACGGACCTCACCCCAGAGTGATGGCGTTGTCTGGCAAGCCAACTCAGTCAGGCTTCTGTCAGGGCTGAAGGGATGATAATAATGAAATTGATGAAAACGTTACCGCTGGCGGGTGTAGTCTGCTGTGCCGTTGTGGCAAGCGGCTGCTCCAGCGTCATGTCGCACACCGGCGCCAGTCAGGGCTACTATCCTGGCACCCGCGCCAGCGCCGATCTGCTGGTCGATGACGACACCAGCTGGGCACTGAAACCGCTGGCGTTGATCGATCTGCCGTTCTCCGCTGCGCTGGATACGCTGTTACTACCGTGGGACTATTATCGCAACGACAGTGACAGATCGATCGACTCACCGCGCGAGCGGGTATTGCAAAGCGAGAAGCTGGCGCATACCCAGGAACATCTGGCGCAGGCCCAGCCGATGCCGACTATGCAGCCGTCGTCGCCGCAACCGTAAACAGCTGCCGCCAGCCGTTTACCTCACGCATATAAGCAATCTGGCTGCCATCAGGCGACCAGACTACCGCGTCACCGGATGGCGGTTGCTCTGTCCGGTCAGTCAGCCGCTGACACGATCCGCTGGCGACCTCACACTGCATCACGCTGTTGTCGCAGATAAAAGCGATCGCCTGACCATTAGGGTGCCAGCTAAACGCCGACTGGATGCTGTGGTTCAGCCGGGTGATCTGGCGCGGCTCGCCGCCGTTGGGCGACACGCTCCACAGCTGAATCACCTGCTGCGGGTCCGCCATCAGAAAGGCGATCTGGCTGCCGTCCGGCGCAGCGCGCAGCCAGTGGCGTGGTTGCAGCGCCAGTCCGCGACTTACCGTCAGGCGACGCTGCTGCACGCCAGCAGGCGGTGCAGGTAACTGTCGCTCATTGCCCTCCAGCGGTGCCTCGCCCGCGCGGGCGTAATCCTCCAGCGCCTCGGGCAGGTCAACAATAAACACCTCAGGCCGTTTTTCACCCTGCGCATCCAGCGTATCGCCAATAAAGGCGATGGCCCAGCGCTGCCAGCTGCCGTCCGGCTTCTGGTAGCCGCGATCGCCAACCCAGCACTCTTCATAAGCGCGATTAATCTGGTCGCTGCCGGGTGCGGGCTGCGCATGGGTACGGCTGACCAGCAGGCAAAAATAACTGCCGTCATATTCGCGTGGATGCTGCTTCTGCGGCGTCACCGCCCGCAGCGGCACGGCGATGCCGACGTTACGCAGGTCCTGGCGGCTATCCCATTCATGCATTACATGATCGTTGTAGGTGAAGCTGAGGCGTGACCCGTCGGCACTGAACACATGCACGTGCGAACCACCCCGCAGCGCGCCGGGCGTAAAGGGCGGAGTGATATCGCAGGCATCGAGATTGCTCGCCTCGCCGTTCTGAATAATGACGCCACGCCGATGGTGAAAGTCATACTGCCAGCTTGCGTCGGGATGCTCCGGGCCGTGAATACAGACATAGCGCGGCGGCAGATCGGGGCTGACGGTAACCACCCCGACATGGGCACCGTGGCGTGCCTGATACAGCACCTCAACCTCGCCGGTGGTCACATTGACGCGCTCAATGGTCTGGCTGGTAAACGACGCGCCTGAGGGACGCAGGTCAAACGCCAGCCACTGGCTGTCGGCGGTCCAGACATTGATATTGGTAAGCTGATGCTGGCGGGCAGCAAAGGTGATCTGTTTTTCGCGCATGGAGGCAACCTGATAAAAATGTTGCCCCACACGCTACGCCAAACCGGCTAAAGATGCAGCTTCGATTTCGCCTCACTGCGTACCTGGCCGTCATCCCCGACGGCTTTTTTTCGTCCCAGCAGCAGGCCGAGTAAGCCGCCCAGCACCAGCGCACCCGCCACAATCAGCAAACCGTCATTGTAGCTGTGGGTGGCATCTTTGATGCGGCCCATGATCGGCGGAAAACCGAGGCCGGCAATATTCGCCACGGCGTTGATCAGCGCAATCGACGCGGCACCGGCGACGCCGGAGATGGTTTCGGTGGTGACGGCCCAGAAGACCGGCGTAATCGCCCAGTTGAGGCCCACCATCAGCACCAGCAGACCGTAAGCCAGCCACTGTTGCGAAACCGCCATCGCGCCCAGCAGCAGCAGGCCCGCAGCGATCAACGGCAATCCCAGATGGCGGGCTCGCTCGCCGGTTTTGTCCGAATGACGGCCATTAAAATACATAAACAGACAGGCGAACAGGAACGGCACCGCCGACAGCAGGCTGACCATCAGGTTACTGCGGTCCTCCGCCACGGCCTTGACAATCAGCGGCAGAAACAGCGTCACGCCGATGGTGCCAAACGCCTGCAGCAGCCACAGCAGGCTGAGCGCCCAGACGCGACCGCTTTTCAGCGCCACCCGCCAGTTATGATGGTGAATGGCGGACTGCTTCTCGTCACGTTCAATGGTCTGCTGCAGCCAGCTACGCTGCTCGCCGGAGAGCCAGCGCGCGTTGGCCGGTGAATCATCAAGATAAAACCAGGTGACGATGCCGAGGAAGAAAGCGGGAATACCTTCCAGCAGGAACAGCCAGCGCCAGCCCTCGACACCTAACATGCCGTGCATGTTCAGCAGGCTGCCGGAGAGCGGCAGGCCAATCACCGATGCCAGCGCCGCGCCGATATAGAACATCGACATGGCACGGGCGCGATCGCTACGCGGATACCAGCAGGAGAGGTAGAAGATAATGCCGGGCGTAAACCCGGCCTCTGCTGCCCCGAGCAGAAAGCGCATCACATAAAGCTGGGTGGGCGTCTGGACCAGGCTCATGCCGGCGGCAATGATCCCCCAGCTCACCATGATGCGGGCGATCCAGCGCCGTGCGCCGACCCGCGTCAGCAGGACGTTACTCGGCACTTCGAAGATGATGTAGGTGACGTAAAAAATGCCGGCGGCGATGCCGTACATCTCGGCGGTCATCGCCAGATCGGCATTCATCTGTAGCGCGGCGACGGAGATATTGGCGCGATCGATATAGGCAATCAGGTAGAGCAGCATGATGAACGGCATAATGCGCCGGTTCATTTTTTTCACGGTACTGAGATGCAGATGTTCACTCATCGGGAGATCCTCTCGTAGGGTATAGCGAACCCGGATCCCGCATCGCGCGGGAGCTGGCGAGTGTTTCTTATTATCGGGTGAAGCGGGTACTGCCAGAGCTCATCAAACACCTGCTGGTGGCTGCGGCCGTTTAAGCGGGTGACACCCGCCTCTGAGTGTCGGCTCTCAACCACGACGGGGTCGCGGTCGTCGCAGGCGCGCAGGTTGGCCGGGCCCCAGTCGGGAGCGATACGGAGGCTCACTCGACCTCCTTCAGGCGTTGAGTTGAGCTGGCAATCATGGCGCGAGCCGCCGCCTCTGCGGCGTCACTATCCTGATGGCGAATGGCATCAAACAGGTTCTGATGTTCACGCAGGGTTTGCGGCATGTTGTCGCGATCGGCGCGGTAGGTGCGGGCAAAAACTGCTTTCTGGAGCTGAACCAGCGCGATACTGAGCTGTTGCAGAATCGGATTGTGAACCGAAGCCAGCAGCGCCTCGTGGTAGCGCATATCCGCTTCGTTAAAGGCGTCCCGATCGTCACGCCGGGCGATCATCTCGTTGAGCGCCTGCTCGATAGCGGCTAGATCCTGGGCGCTGGCGCGTTCGGCTGACCAGCGCGCCAGCTGTGGCTCGACCAGCACCCGCACGTCGTTCATCGCGGCGATAAGCTTCGGATCGTGATTATGCTTTAACGACCATTGCAGAACGTCGCTGTCGAGGAAGTTCCAGTGCTGATGTGGGGTGATGAAGGCGCCGCGATAACGCTTAATTTCAATCAGGCGTTTCGCGGTCAGCGAGCGATAAACTTCGCGGATGATATTACGCGAGGTGGCGAACCGTTCGCACAGGTCCACCTCGGCGGGTAACGGCTGGCCCGCCGCAAACTGGCCAGAGACAATCTCTTCGCCCAGCGTCAAAAGAATCCGATCGGTTTTGCTGACGTCCTGCTTTTCCACTGTCTGTGTTCCTGTGTCCGGCCAATGCCTGAGCAAAAATTGTAGTACCACCTGGTAAAGTGGCACTACAATGCCGATCACAAAACAGACAATCTGTTACGCTGCAGCCTGCCAGCAGGAAAACAGACGGTTACAGCACCAGCTCTTCAATCGCGTGCGCCACGCCATCTTCCATATTGGTTTTGGTCACGAACTGGGCGATTTTCTTAACTGAATCAATGGCATTACCCATTGCTACCCCGGTGCCAGCATACTCAATCATCGCCAGATCGTTTTCCTGATCGCCAATCGCCATCACTTCTTCCTGCTTCAGGCCGAGCTTCTCAGCCAGCATTTTGACGCCCTGGCCCTTATTGACCCGACGATCGAGAATTTCGAGATAGTAAGGCGCACTCTTCAGAATGGTGTAACGCTGGTGCGCCTGTTCGGGCAGACGGGCAATCGCCGCGTCCAGCAGGGCAGGCCGGTCGATCATCATCAGTTTCGGAAAGCGGGTGGCACGATCCATCTCGTCAACGGCGCGGTAGCGTACCGGAATCCCGGTCAGGCTGGCTTCATGAATGGTGTATTCACTGATGTCTTTATTCGGTGTATAGAGATGGGACTTGTCGAACGCCTGGAAATGCACGCCCAGCTCACGCGCCAGCTGCTCAATGTAGAGGTAGTCGTCAAAGGTCAGCGTCACTTCCGCTACGCATTCGCCATCTTCAGCCTGATGGACCAGCGCACCGTTGTTGCTGATCGCGTACTGACCGGGCGTCTGCATATCCAGCTCCATCAGGTAGCGCTGGATACCGACAAACGGCCGGCCGGTGGTCAGCACAATCGAGACCCCTTGCTGGCGGGCGCGATCCAGGGCGGATTTCACGCCCGGCGTGATTTCATGTTGCGGATTAAGCAGGGTGCCATCCATATCGATAGCGATCAATTTAATAGCCATAGGGTCCTCGTTGCGTCTGGGTTTTGTTCAATGCTAGCGCGATTCAGCTCACATTGACCAGTTTAGCGGCAAGCGATGACAAATAGCTGATGCCCGGACTTCAGCCGGTAAACAGATCGCGGTGGATTTTAATCACGGCTTTTCGAATCAGCGCCGGTTCGGCGGGCGCACAGCAGGGACGATGAACGTCATGCGGGAAGAACAGCGCAAACATGCCGGGCGTCAGGGTGATCATCGACTCGTTTATCGTCTGCTGATAAAAAACCACGTCGCGTTGCTGGATAAAATCTTCGGTCACCACATGCTCCGGGTGCGAGCGGGCCACGCCAATATTCTCTACGCCAGCCAGCAGGTACTGGATGTCGATGTAGCTGACGTGGGATTCGGCCCGACGGACGCTGGCCGGTTCGGTCATCATCTCCTGCACCAGACAGAACATTTTGTCGTCCGCGAGGATCGGGTATTTCCCGCTTTCAAGCTGGCTGAAATCTGTCTCAGCAATCCAGCTTATCGCCTGGTCGATTATCGGATGAAAGGCGTGACGTTCTGTGGCCCAGTCGAGACGATCGCAAATAATCATGGTGTAACTCCCTGTCTGAACAGCATAGTGCGCCGCAAAGGCGCGAAGAGAGGCAAGAGTAAGGGAGGGCCAGCCGCTAAAAAGTGATCGCGATCGCAGCCTGCAGGCAACGTGGTGCAGTCGATGGACGATTTCAGGTTGCCCAGGGCAAAAAAAAGGCCATCACTTGCGTGATGGCCTGTGACGTCAGCAGCCGATTAGATATCGATATTGGCCGCTTTCAGCGCATTTTCTTCGATGAAGGCACGGCGCGGTTCAACTGCATCGCCCATCAGGGTAGTAAATAGCTGGTCAGCGCCAATCGCATCTTTAATGGTAACGCGCAGCATACGACGGCTATCCGGATCCATGGTAGTTTCCCACAGCTGTTCCGGGTTCATCTCGCCCAGACCTTTGTAGCGCTGTACCGAGAGGCCGCGACGCGACTCTTTCACCAGCCACTCAATCGCCTGCTCGAAGCTGGCCACCGGTTGACGACGCTCGCCACGTTCAATGTAAGCATCCTCTTCCAGCAGGCCACGCAGCTTGTCGCCGAGGCCACAGATTTTGCGGTACTCAGGACCCTGAATGAAATCGGCTTCCAGCGGATAATCAGTATCGACACCGTGGGTACGGACGCGCAGCACCGGTTCGAACAGGTTCAGCTCGCGGTTTTCACGCACCTGCGCCAGGTAGGTGCTACCGTGCGCTTCGCGCTCGGTGAGATAGCTCACCAGGCTGTTCAGCCAGCGGGTCACTTCTGCTTCATTGCTCAGATCG
Organism: Pantoea sp. X-Soil-YNGN-775; assembly: GCF_059730575.1. Taxonomy (NCBI): domain Bacteria; kingdom Pseudomonadati; phylum Pseudomonadota; class Gammaproteobacteria; order Enterobacterales; family Erwiniaceae; genus Pantoea; species Pantoea sp. X-Soil-YNGN-775. Next base: position 59,920 of record NZ_AP035945.1, read on the forward strand.
CTCAGCGTGTCGTGATAAATCAGCGCGCGCAGCAGGGCGACCGGATAACGGCGCTCCATACGCTTGATCATCTTCTGGGTGCTGTTGAAGTCAGAGACCAGCGTCTCCAGCGGCTCACCGGCCAGGGCCGGGGCGCTGGCATTGGTGTGCAGGGTGGCACCATCAAGTGCGATAGCGATCTGGTATTGATCCATCGCGTCGTCATCCTTGATGTACTGCTCCTGCTTGCCTTTCTTCACTTTATACAGCGGCGGCTGCGCGATATAGACGTGGCCGCGCTCAATAATTTCCGGCATCTGACGATAGAAGAAGGTCAGCAGCAGCGTACGGATGTGCGAACCATCAACGTCGGCATCGGTCATGATGATGATGCTGTGATAGCGCAGCTTGTCCGGGTTGTACTCGTCGCGACCAATGCCGCAGCCGAGCGCGGTGATCAGCGTGGCCACTTCCTGCGAAGCGAGCATTTTGTCGAAGCGCGCTTTCTCAACGTTAAGGATCTTACCTTTCAGCGGCAGAATCGCCTGATTCTTACGGTTACGGCCCTGTTTGGCCGAACCGCCAGCGGAGTCACCCTCCACCAGGTAGATTTCAGACAGCGCCGGGTCGCGCTCCTGGCAATCCGCCAGTTTGCCTGGCAGACCCGCCAGGTCCAGCGCGCCTTTACGACGGGTCATTTCACGGGCACGACGTGCGGCTTCACGGGCGCGCGCTGCGTCGATGATTTTGCCGACCACGATTTTTGCGTCGCCCGGATTTTCCAGCAGGTATTCCGCCAGCAGTTCGTTCATCTGCTGCTCAACCGCCGACTTCACTTCAGACGAAACCAGTTTGTCTTTGGTCTGTGAAGAGAATTTTGGATCCGGCACTTTCACCGAAACCACTGCGATCAGACCTTCACGCGCATCGTCACCGGTGGCGCTGACTTTGGCTTTCTTGCTGTAACCCTCTTTATCCATGTAGGCATTCAGGGTACGGGTCATCGCCGCACGGAAACCTGCAAGGTGGGTACCGCCGTCACGCTGTGGGATGTTGTTGGTGAAGCAGTAGATGTTTTCCTGGAAGCCATCGTTCCACTGCAGCGCCACTTCCACACCGATGCCATCTTTCTCGGTAGAGAAATAGAACACGGTTGGGTGAATCGGGGTTTTGTTTTTGTTGAGATACTCAACGAATGCCCGGATGCCGCCTTCGTAGTGGAAGTGATCAGACTTGCCGTCACGCTTATCTTCCAGACGAATCGATACGCCTGAGTTGAGGAACGACAGTTCACGCAGGCGTTTCGCCAGAATGTCATACTCAAAATCGCGCACGTTGGTAAAGGTTTCGTGGCTTGGCCAGAAGCGCACGCGAGTACCGGTCAAATCGGTCTCGCCGGTCACCGACAGCGGTGCCTGTGGCACGCCATGGACGTAGACCTGCTGGTGCACTTTGCCTTCGCGACGAATGGTCAGCTCCAGCTTCTGTGACAGGGCGTTAACCACCGAGACACCAACGCCATGCAGACCGCCGGAGACTTTATACGAGTTATCGTCGAACTTACCGCCGGCATGCAGCACGGTCATGATCACTTCAGCAGCGGAAACGCCCTCTTCTTCGTGAATGCCGGTTGGAATGCCGCGCCCATCATCCTGCACCGAAACGGAGTTATCCGCATGAATGGTGACCACGATGTCACTACAGTGACCAGCGAGCGCTTCGTCGATTGCGTTATCCACGACCTCGAATACCATGTGATGCAGACCGGTACCGTCATCGGTATCGCCGATATACATGCCCGGGCGTTTGCGTACCGCATCAAGTCCCTTCAGGACTTTGATACTTGAGGAGTCATAAGAATTCGACATCAACGTTTCTCGCTCATTTTAATCTTCAGGTTGAACCGCTATTTTACCCTGTTCCACGCGGAACATCTTGCCCTTTTCGTCGGTCATGTCGATTACATGCTCGGCAGAAATAGCGCTGACAAACACCTGCGCCTGGGTGGCTTTTAACCGCTCTGCCAGCAGGCGTCGGCGGCTGTCATCCAGCTCAGAAGCGAAGTCATCAATCAGGTAAACACAACGGCGTCCGCTCTGGCTTGTCAGGAACTCGCCCTGCGCCAGACGCAATGCACACATCAGCAGTTTTAGCTGCCCGCGTGAGAGTAAATCTTCCACCGGCGTCCCTTCAGCCCGAATACGAAAATCGGCTTTATGCGGCCCGCTGGCGGTGTAGGTCAGGGCGCGATCGCGCTCAAAGTTGCGTTCCAGCAGTTCGCCGTAATCGCTCTCTTTGTCCCAGCCGCGCTGAAATGAAAAGCGCAGCTCAAACTCGGGCAGGAACTGGCGGCAGGTGGCAGTAATCTCCGCCGAAATCGCCGCGCTGTATTCGGCGCGCCACTGGCTTATCTGTTCAGCCAGCGGTACCAGTTCCTGGTCCCAGGGACGAATCTGACTGTAACGTGAGACCTGGCGCAGGGCGGCGTTGCGCTGTTTTAACAGGCGGCGCAGGTTGCTCCAGGCGTTGAAAAAACCGGGCGTATTATGAAAGCAGCCCCAGTCGACGTAGGCTCTACGGTATTTGGGGCCGCCATTGAGCAAAGTAAACCCTTCCGGCGTGATTAACTGCATCGGTAACAGCTGCGCCAGTTCAGCCACTTTGTGGCCGTCGCTGCCGTCAATGCGTACTTTACTGTCACCGGCGCGGTTTTTGGTCAGCCCGACAGAAATCTCCCGCTCTTTACCTTCCAGCCGGCCATGCAGCACAAATGCTGCTTCGTCGTGACGGATCACGCGGCCCGCCTGCAGGCTGCGAAACGCCCGACCGTGGCCCAGGGTGTAAATTGCCTCTAATACGCTGGTTTTACCGCTGCCATTAGCGCCGACCAGGAAATTAAAGCCGGGCGCTAACGCCAGGTCAGCCTGTTCAATATTGCGAAAATCTTTGATAAGGAGGCGGGTTAAAGCCATGAATCAATCCAGCGTGAAGGGCAATAAAATTTTGGGCCTGGCGGTCCAGGGCGTCAACGGCAAAGCTGGTTTGCCCGATACCTCAGTCACCAGGCCGTCGGCGTCGCAGCTACGTTGCGCCCCGCCAGCGCACAGCCACCGGAGCGTACTGAAGTACGTGAGGATGGCGAGCACTGCCGGGGCACAACGTAGCAAGTAAACCAGGCCGATATATTCTACAAGAAGCGCGCAGGCCCTGGCAGCATACTGAAGTATGTGACCAGGGGCGAGCACTGCCCGGAACCAGAATGGCAAGTAAGCCAGGCCGATATATTCTACAAGCGCATGGGCATCACGACGTAGGCTGCCGCCGGACTCGCCACATCTTCAATCTGTACGCTCGACACCGAGTCGGTCAGCAGCAGACGGACATTTTCACACTTCAGCGCGTTCAGCACATCCAGCACGTAACTGACGTTAAAGCCGATCTCCAGTTCGGTGCCGTTGTAGCTGACATCCAGCATCTCTTCCGCTTCTTCCTGTTCAGGGTTATTGGCGGTGATTTTCAGCTGATTTTCGGTGATATAGAGGCGAACGCCGCGAAACTTCTCATTCGAGAGGATCGCTGCGCGGGCAAAGGCCTGCTTTAACAGATCGCAGCCGGCTTCCAGCGCTTTATCAGGGTTCTTCGGCAATACGCGACGATAGTCCGGGAAACGACCATCAACCAGCTTCGACGTAAAGATAAAGTCGCCGACGTGCGCGCGGATATTACTGCCGCCGATTTGCACCTGCAGCGGGTTATCGCCGCCATCCAGCAGCCGCAGCAGCTCAATTACCCCTTTACGCGGCACAATCACCGAATGGCTCGGCAGCGCCTGACCGATCGGCATTGAACAGACCGCCAGACGGTGACCGTCGGTCGCCACGGTGCGTAACTCTTCCCCTTCGGTTTCAAACATCATCCCGTTGAGGTAGTAGCGAACATCCTGATGCGCCATTGAGAACTGGGTCGCTTCGATCAGCCGTTTCAGCGTCGCCTGCGGCAGGGTGAATTCAACCTCACTCTGCCAGTCATCGAGATTCGGGAAGTCGCTGGCGGGCAGGGTCGACAGCGAGAAGCGGCTGCGGCCTGAACGCACTAACATGCGATCGCCTTCCAGTGACAGCGTGATCTCCGCGCCTTCCGGCAATCCGCGACAGATATCGAGGAATTTCCGCGCCGGCACGGTGGTTGCGCCAGGCTCATGAGCCTGGGTCAGGGCAACGCGCGCCACCATTTCCATTTCTAAATCGGTACCGGTCAGCAACAGCGTACCTTCTGTCACCTGCAACAGCAGGTTTCCAAGAATCGGCAGCGTCGGGCGACCCCCTAGCGGGCCGCTCACCTGTTGCAGCGGCTTCAGTAACTGCTCACGTTCAACAATAAATTTCATAGCGTCAGGAAGATAATGTTCTGATGAGATTAGAGAAATCTTCTTTGATATCGTGGCTCTCTTCACGCAGCTGCTCAATCTTGCGGCAGGCGTGAAGCACCGTCGTGTGGTCGCGTCCGCCAAAGGCATCGCCGATTTCTGGCAAGCTATGGTTAGTCAGCTCTTTTGCCATCGCCATCGCCATCTGGCGCGGACGGGCTACCGAACGCGAACGGCGTTTGGACAGCAGATCCGCGACCTTAATTTTGTAGTACTCAGCCACGGTCTTCTGAATATTATCAATGGTGACCAGCTTTTCCTGCAGCGCCAGCAGATCGCGCAGCGCTTCGCGCACGAAGTCGATGGTGATCGCCCGGCCGGTAAAATTGGCGTTGGCGATCACGCGATTCAGCGCGCCTTCCAGCTCACGGACGTTGGAGCGTAAACGCTTGGCAATAAAGAAGGCGACTTCACCCGGCAGACGAATATCATTCTCGTCGGCCTTTTTCATCAGGATCGCCACGCGCGTTTCCAGTTCAGGCGGCTCGATCGCTACCGTTAATCCCCAGCCAAAACGCGACTTCAGACGATCTTCCACCCCGTTGATCTCTTTTGGATAACGATCCGAGGTCAGGATGATCTGCTGATTGCCTTCTAATAAGGCGTTAAAGGTGTGGAAGAACTCTTCCTGCGAACGCTCTTTATTGGCGAAGAACTGAATATCATCGATCAACAGCGCATCGACCGAACGGTAGTAGCGCTTAAATTCTTCGATCGCATTGTTCTGCAACGCCTTAACCATGTCCTGGACGAAGCGCTCGGAGTGCATGTAAACCACTTTAGCATTGGGTTTACGCGCAATAATGCCGTTGCCTACCGCGTGCAGCAGGTGGGTTTTCCCCAGGCCGGTGCCACCATACAGAAACAGCGGGTTGTAGGCGCCGCCCGGATTATCTGCCACCTGGCGTGCCGCCGCGCGCGCCAGCTGGTTAGATTTACCTTCGACGAAGTTATCGAAGTTATGGCGGTTATTCACATTCGAACGGTAGGTCACGTCAGCCGGTGCCGGCACGTTATCCCAGCTTGGACGCATGATCTGCGTCGGGGCCGGACGGATGTGGCTCTGTACCGGGATAGCAGGCGCGCTGACGCTGGCCATCACCGGCTGGCTGACGGCGGCTGCTTGCTGAACCGGGCGTGTACCCACTTCAAAACGCAATAACGGTACGTTCGGACCGCAGAATTCATTCAGTAATGCGTTAATGCTATTGAGGTATTTGTCCCGAACCCAGTCGAGTACGAAGCGATTTGGAGCATACAAGGCAAGCGTATTGTCGTTTAACTCAGCCTGTAGTGGACGAATCCACATGCTGAATTCGGTGGCAGGAAGCTCATCCTGCAAACGGGCAAGACACTGTTGCCAAAGCGTAAGTGACACGGCGGACTCCACTCGTACAAATTCGATAAGAATAGTAGGCGTTACTCTAAGAAACGTTCATTTTTGACACAGACGTAAGAAAGCGCCTGCGACCGCTATCAGCGGTTTTCCGTCCTGCAATCACCGGAGGATCGTCAGCGGAAGGGCGGATCATAGCGCAAAGCGAGACAGAGATCTTCCCTTTCTACACAGTTTTGATCCTTTTTATCCACAGGCGAAAGGCGCGCAGAGAAGTTTACGCCAGTTGCGGGAAAAACCAGCAGGAATCTGGCTGAATGCGTCAGATTTTCGGGTGACTTCTCGTTTTATCCCCACGATCCGCCAATTTGATCGCAATAAGATCCGGCGCGATCCTTGCGCTTTAACCGGGAGCCCGTATAATTCGTCACCCGGCGTTGTCGCGTTAAGCCCAATGCCCGGACTCAGCGGGCTGTATCCGTGTTTCCAGGTACTGCGACACGCGAAGTAAATTGACTCGGGACTGTACAATTATTACAATCCCGCCTCTTTATTAAAGACACATTGAGGCGTCGGTCGATTTATTGGCCCGAAACGCGTCACCCAGTGAAAATTTTCAAGTTTAGGTAGAAACCGCCATGAAACGCACTTTTCAACCGTCCGTACTGAAGCGCAACCGTTCACACGGTTTCCGTGCTCGTATGGCTACAAAAAATGGTCGTCAGGTTCTGGCACGTCGTCGTGCTAAAGGCCGTTCTCGTCTGACCGTTTCTAAGTAATAAAGCTAGCCCTGATGGGTAAGCTCGCATTTCCCAGGGAGTTACGCTTGTTAACTCCCACTCATTTCACTTTCGTCTTCCAGCAGCCACAACGGGCTGGCACGCCGCAAATTACTATTCTCGGCCGCCTTAACGCGCTGGGGCATCCCCGCATCGGTCTCACCGTCGCTAAAAAACATGTGAAACGCGCCCACGAACGTAACCGGATCAAGCGATTGACCCGCGAAAGCTTTCGTCTGCGTCAACATGAACTGCCGCCGATGGACTTCGTGGTGGTGGCGAAGAAAGGGGTTGCCGATCTGGATAACCGTATGCTGGCGGAAGCGTTGGAGAAATTATGGCGTCGTCACTGTCGCCTGGCGCGCGGCTCCTGATCGTCCTGATACGCGTCTATCAACGCGGCATCAGTCCATTACTGGGCCCACACTGTCGGTTTCATCCGACCTGCTCTCAATACGGAATTGAGGCGTTACGCAGGTTTGGGGTGATAAAAGGCAGTTGGTTGACGTTAAAACGCGTATTAAAATGCCACCCTTTGAACCCGGGTGGTGACGATCCTGTGCCGCCAAAAACCTTTGATACCAGAGAACATTAACGATGGATTCGCAACGCAATCTCTTTCTCATCGCTTTTCTGTTCGTGTCTTTTATGATCTGGCAAGCCTGGCAGACGGACCACGCTCCGCAGCCACAGCAGACGCAGACCACACAAAACACTAACAGCGTAGCGGGTGATGCCGCCAGTCAGGGTGTACCGGCCAGCGGTCAGGGCCAGACGATCACCGTTAAGACTGATGTCCTGTCATTAAATATCAACACCCGCGGCGGTGATGTTGAACAAGCACAGCTGCTGACTTTCCCGGACAAACTGGGTTCCGACCAGCCGTTCCAGCTGCTTGAAACGACGCCATCGTTCCTTTATCAGGCACAGAGTGGTTTGACCGGTCGTAATGGCCCGGACAACCCGAACAACGGCGCGCGTCCTTTGTTCACCACCACGCAGGATCACTTCGAAATGGCGGAAGGCCAGTCCGAGCTGCGTGTGCCGATGACCTATACCGCTGAAAACGGCGTGGTTTACACCAAAACCTTCGTCTTCAAGCGTGGCGAATATGCGGTTAACGTCGATTATCATGTCAACAACACCACTCAGCAGCCGCTGGAAGTGTCGCTGTTTGGCCAGCTGAAGCAGACCATTGATCTGCCGAAGCACCGTGATACCGGCAGCAACAACTTTGCACTGCATACCTTCCGTGGCGCGGCGTACTCCACCAGCGATTCGAAATATGAGAAGTACAAATTCGACACTATCGCGGATAACGAAAACCTGAGCACCACCACCAGCAACGGCTGGGTGGCGATGCTGCAGCAGTACTTCGCCACCGCATGGGTTCCGCGTACCGATGGCACCAACACCCTTTACACCAGCAACCTGGGTAATGGCGTGGCGGCGATTGGCTACAAATCTGCCCCGGTAACTATTGCCGCAGGCGCACAGCAGAACCTTGGTGCAACCCTGTGGGTCGGTCCGGAAATTCAGGACAAGATGGCAGCCATTGCGCCGCACCTTGATCTGACCGTCGATTACGGCTGGTTGTGGTTTATCTCTCAGCCGCTGTTCAAGCTGCTGAAATTTATCCACAGCTTCATCGGTAACTGGGGCTTCTCCATTATCGTGATCACCTTCATCGTGCGTGGCATCATGTACCCGCTGACTAAAGCGCAGTACACCTCGATGGCGAAGATGCGCATGCTGCAGCCGAAGATTCAGGCGATGCGTGAACGTCTGGGTGATGACAAGCAGAAGCAGAGCCAGGAAATGATGGCGCTGTATAAAGCAGAGAAGGTCAATCCGCTGGGTGGCTGTCTGCCGCTGGTGATCCAGATGCCTATCTTCCTGGCGCTGTATTACATGCTGTCAGGTTCTGTTGAACTGCGTCACGCGCCGTTTGTGCTGTGGATCCATGACCTGTCCGCGCAGGACCCGTACTACATCCTGCCGATTCTGATGGGCATCACCATGTTCTTCATTCAGAAGATGTCACCGACCACCGTGACCGATCCGATGCAGCAGAAGATCATGACCTACATGCCGGTGATTTTCACCGTGTTCTTCCTGTGGTTCCCGTCAGGTCTGGTGCTGTACTACATCGTCAGCAACCTGGTGACCATTCTCCAGCAGCAGCTGATTTATCGCGGCCTGGAAAAACGTGGTCTGCATAGCCGCGACAAGAAGAAAGCCTAAGCGATGTAAAGCGGGAGCGATCCCGCCCTAAACGGTCTATCCTCAGGCGGTCAAAGCGACCGCCTTTGTTTTTTGTAGCGAGAGAGAATTTATGAGCCACAGCGATACCATTGTTGCCCAGGCTACGCCGCCCGGACGCGGCGGCGTAGGTATTCTGCGCATCTCCGGGGCCCGTGCAGCCGAGGTGGCGCAGCAGCTGCTGGGCAAACTGCCTAAGCCGCGTTATGCCGACTATCTGCCGTTTACCGATGCCGACGGCAGCGTGCTGGATCAGGGCATTGCGCTGTGGTTTCCGGGACCTAACTCGTTTACCGGTGAAGATGTGCTGGAGCTGCAGGGCCATGGCGGTCCGGTGATCCTTGATCTGCTGCTGAAACGCATCGTGGCGCTGCCCGGCGTACGCATCGCCCAGCCGGGTGAGTTTTCAGAGCGCGCGTTTCTCAACGATAAGCTCGACCTGGCGCAGGCCGAGGCGATAGCCGATCTGATCGATGCCAGCTCTGAGCAGGCGGCCCGTTCTGCGGTCAACTCGCTGCAGGGGGTGTTCTCCACCCGCGTCAACCACCTGGTGGAAGCCCTGACTCACCTGCGCATCTATGTTGAAGCAGCCATCGACTTCCCGGATGAGGAGATCGACTTCCTCTCTGACGGCAAAATCGAAGCGCAGCTGAATGCGGTGATCGCCGATCTCGATGGCGTACGGGCGGAGGCGCGCCAGGGTAGCCTGCTGCGTGAAGGGATGAAGGTGGTGATTGCGGGCCGGCCTAACGCGGGCAAATCGAGCCTGCTGAATGCGCTGGCGGGCCGTGAGGCGGCGATTGTCACCGACATTGCCGGCACCACGCGCGACGTATTGCGTGAACATATTCATATTGATGGTATGCCACTGCATATCATCGATACCGCCGGTTTGCGTGAGGCCAGCGATGAAGTCGAGCGCATCGGTATTGAGCGCGCCTGGCAGGAGATTGAGCAGGCTGACCGGGTGCTGTTTATGGTCGATGGCACTACCACCGACGCGACCGAAGCCGCGGCCATCTGGCCCGACTTTGTTTCACGCCTGCCGCCTGAGTTACCGATTACCGTGGTGCGCAATAAAGCCGACGTCACCGGTGAACAGCCCGGCCTGACAGAGATAAATGGCCACGCAGTGATTCGGCTGTCGGCACGCACCAGCACCGGGGTTGATGAACTGCGCGATCATCTGAAGCAGAGCATGGGGTTCGCCGGCAATATGGAAGGCGGCTTCCTGGCGCGCCGTCGTCATCTGCAGGCGCTGGAGTTAGCAGCGACGCACCTGCTGCAGGGCAAAGCGCAGCTGCTGGGTGCCTGGGCTGGTGAGCTGCTGGCAGAAGAACTTCGCCTGGCTCAGCAGGCGCTGAGCGAGATTACCGGCGAGTTCACCTCGGATGATCTGCTGGGCCGCATCTTCTCCAGCTTCTGTATCGGTAAATAACCTCGCTTTTGCCGGTCCGATAGTTCGTCCTTGTCAGACCGGCTCCTCTTCCCGCTTTCATGCTTCCACTTTACTGCGCACCTGCGGTGATTCTTGCTGATATGTTATTTTGCGGCGGGCCGGCATTGCAGTATAACGGTCAAAGCACCGACCTGATGATCGACGACGGATGGCGGCGATTTATTCGCTCTGATATTCGCCATTATCTGCGCCGTCGCTACATCGCGCCGGCAGCGAACCCCTATTCGTGGTCACCCTTGGGCGAAATTTTTTGCCTGAAACAGGAGAGTTGCATGAGTACACCGCTTGACACTGCCGCACTGAACACGCTGTTTACCGACGCCCGCACCCACAGTTACTGGCAGGCGAAGCCGGTCGACAACGCCCTGCTGGAACAGCTGTATAGCTTAACGGCGCTGAGCCCGACCTCGGCTAACTGCTCGCCCGCCCGCTTTGTTTTCGTAACGTCGGCGGAAGGTAAAGAGAAGCTGAAACCGGCGCTCTCTTCCGGCAACCTCGAAAAAACCATGAGTGCGCCCGTCACGGTGATCGTCGCCTGGGACCGCGAATTTTATGAGCAACTGCCTGCGCTGTTCCCGCATGCCGATGCCCGCAGCTGGTTTACCGGCAGCCCGGAAGCGGCGAAAGAGACCGCTTTTCGTAACAGTAGCCTGCAGGCCGGGTACCTGATCCTGGCGGCCCGCTCGCTGGGACTGGATGCCGGCCCGATGTCCGGCTTCGATCCGGTGAAGGTGAATGAGGCGTTCTTTGCTGATGGTCAGTATCAGGTTAACCTGCTGATTAACCTCGGCTATGGCGAGGCGTCAAAACTGCATCCGCGTCTGCCGCGCCTCAGTTTTGAACAGGCGTGCCGGTTCGCCTGATGCCGCTCGCGTCGCGATATCCGTCGCGACGCATATTCTGAACCGGCTGAATTTTCACCGCCGCGAATCTAGCCAGATCGCTCATCCTATTCCTAATTTGGTTCATTCTGTGTTGTGCCGGATGCATTAAGTTAAGAAAATTCTTACAATGCAGCTGATGATTATCTGACCATTTTCACGGAGCGACAGATGGCTGGTCATTTTGTACGCTGGACCGGTAACCCCGACTTCTCTGCACAAGATATGCGCATTCCCCAGCATATTATTGATACGGCACAGCTGTTTGCTGATAAGCGTCGTGGGCGTTTTCTTGCCGCGCGCACGCTGCTGGCCCAGCTGATGCTGCGGGTTTATGGCATTAATACGCTGCCGCGCCTGACCACCGATTGCCACGGACGTCCCGCTTTTGCTGACCACGATTTGCCTGATTTCAGCATCGCTTATGCTGGCAATACGGTCGGCGTACTGCTGGCCGAAGAGGGCGGCCGCGCCGGACTGGACATGGAGATCGTGCGGGCACGCAGTCGCCAGACTCAGGAGCAGTTGATGCAGGGATTAACCTCCGGGGAGATCGCCTGGATCAATGCTCAGCAGGATTTTATGGAAGCGGTGACGCAAATCTGGACGCTGCGCCAGAGCCTGCTCAAACTGACCGGTGAGCGCGAAGCGGGGCTCGATTCGCTGCGGCTGCTGCCGGGCGCAGGCCGTCTGCGCTCCTCGCTCTATCCCGATATCCAGGTGGTGTGCGACGCTGAACCGATGCTGGTCTGGTCCTGCGCGCTCTCGCCCGCAACCCAGCGGCTGCATCTGTGGGAGATGGATAACGCCCATCAGTGGTTCGCCTTACGTGAAGTAGAAATGAGTAAACCGAATATCGGTCCCCGCACCCTGCGGCTGACCAGCCTGCCCAATGAACGCAGCGTGCACCCCGAAATCTGACGGATAGCTGCCGTTGGCGATCGCCTGACTCTTCGTTCATAAGCGCATTGTTAAATCATTTGTTCAATCACGTCCGCTGCGTTGGCTCTGACTGGAAGCCCGATCGGAATCCTGTTGCGCCATCTCCCTTTTTGCACGCTGTGAGCCTGGCCGCAACTCTGACTGTCGATCCGGGTTATGCCTCTTTTTGTGACCGTCATCACTTCACTCTGGCGTGCTTTTCTCTATATCTTTGAACATAAGTTTAAGGAATGAACTTTTGTCAGATTCGGGATGAAAAGCGCTGAAGCTGGCGTTATAGCTAACGTCTTAAGGAGACGATGATGGAAAAAATGAAACTGGGTGTGAATAGCGCCATGTTCGATGGACATCCGCCGGAAGTCGCCTTCCAGACCGTGCGTGCGGCGGGGTTCGCTTACATTGAGCTGGCCTATAACCAGGGTTATGTTGGCCAGCTCGACCCGGCCCTGTTTGGTCAGGAGAATGCTGCCCGCATCAACGATCTTAAACAGCGGACCGGCCTGAAAATGCACGCGCTTGGCTGCACCATTAACCTGGCCGCGCCGGATGCGGTGGAACAATTCCGGCAGCGGGTGGGGTTCGCCCGGCTGATTGGTGCCCGTTATCTCAATGCCTGCACTGCCCGACGCGATAATCGCGCGGCGTTAATTGCAAACCTGCGGCAGATGGCGCCGATTGCCGAAGATGCTGGCTGCATTCTGTGTATCGAAAATGGAGGCGATCCGGATTATGACGCCTTTGCGGTGGCTGAGGATGGCTTCGCGCTGCTGGAAGCGGTCAGCCATCCGGCGGTGGCATTTAACCTTGATCCCGGCAACATGGTGTCGCTCTGTCCACAGCAGGATCCTATCGCTGAGGCACTGACAATGCTGCCTGGCGCCCGGCATTGCCACATTAAAGACGTGATGCGACAGAACGGGGAATATCATTTCCCGCCGATTGGAGAGGGTGAACTGAATTATGCGCCGCTGCTTCAGGCGCTGGCGGAAAATGAGATTCCGGCCAGCCTGGAGATCCCCCTGCGGATGCATCGCCAGCCCGATAGCTGGCCGCAGCGGGCTGACCAGCCGGTTGATCCGGCCATCAGCCTTGAGGTGTTAATTCGTTCGCGGCTGGCGCTGGAAAAAATGCTGGGCTACCGGCTGGCTGCAGACCACTAACGGATGGGCCCTCAGCCGGTACGCACGCGACGTACCGGCAGTGTCATGCCATCTCTCCGGTCCCGGCGAGTGCCTGCTGCAGAAATTCCCGGCACGCCTGCTCGATTTGCCAGCGATCGTCATCGGGCGTGGTGCGCATCTCCACCGCAATACTGCGTTCATCTAATCGCGGATCGTTCGGCAGCTGCCGGGCTGCTGCCACGATAGCCGTCGCCACAGCGGGCGTCAGGAAACCGGGCGCGCCAAAACGCATATGGTGATCGCCATAGCCCGGATCGTGCGGATCAAGGATGGCGTTAGCCAGATGCAGCTGTGACACCAGCGCTCCCCACAGACGCAGAGCCTCGACAGGATCTTCCTGATTGAGCGCCACATGCGCGCTGTCCCAGGCGAGATAGAGCCGTGGGCAGGTCCGACGCAGCTGCTGCATCCAGCGCAGGGTTTCGTCGGTGGGGCCGATGAGCTGGCATTTATGGGCGAAGCGGTCCAGCGGCTCCAGCTGCATGATCATCTGCGGGTATTGACTCATCACCTCGCCGACCTGTTCCAGCGTCTCGCCGAGCGCGCTTTTTGCCGCTTCACGCTGTGCCGCGCCGGGATCGCTGCCGCTGACAAAGGCAATCCGCGTTGCGCCACATTCGGCGGCGCGATGCACTAGTTCACAGGCCCGTTTCATGCTGCGTTTACGCTGAATCCGGTCAGGACTGCTGAGGTTCAGCCCCTGCTGATTCAGCACAAAGGTCATCCACTGTGTCAGCTTCACCTGTTTCGTTTCGCTGATATCCCGCAGTCGCCGGGCCTGCGCCGGTTGCAGCACCATGCCGGTTTCAATGAAACGATAAAATGGCTGCTGACTGAGGTGATCAGCAATGTCGACGACTCTGCTTTCATCCTGCATATCCGGAAAGAACAGCTCAGCAATATGAGCTGAAGGCACCAGCATGGTCTGTTTCATCCTGCCTCCTGATTCATTCATAAGTTACTAAGTAAAACATATGTTCATAGGGGGAAGTGCAGTGATGCTGTTAAAAATGCGCTTAACTTCACACTTCAGACATCGAGCCAACTTTCCAGGCACCGTTAATTAGTCACTGTTATTAATCATTGGCAGCCATTATTCAATTTATTGCGTTGCTATAGCCCATTTTCTCTGCATTTACTGAAGTGTGAGCTGCCGCAAATCTTTTCTCACAGGATCCGCTTTAATGTCTAAACATAAGATATGTTAATGAACATATGTTCAGTGTCCGGGATTTACCCGGCATCGCCACTGACAAGCGGGAGAAAGTTATGCAAGCGTTACACCCTGATTCCGATGCCGCGTCCCAGCCTACCCGGGTTCGCTGGCGCATTTTCGCCGTGCTGTTTTTCCTGCTGGCGGTCAACCTGATGGACCGTATCACGCTCTCAATCGGTATTCCGTTCATCAAGGATGAGTTCCATCTGTCGCCTGCCATGCAGGGGCTGATTCTCAGCAGTTTTTTCTGGTCCTATGCGCTGTTACAGGTGCCAGGCGGCTGGGCGCTGGATCGCTTTGGCCCGCGTAAGGTGCTGACCTTCTCCAGCATACTGTGGGGCCTCAGCCAGATTGGACTGGCGCTGGCAACCGGTGGACTGTCGCTAATCTTTGCCCGCATCGCGCTGGGCGTGGCGGAAACGCCGATTTCGCCCTCTGGCGGCAAAATGAATGCCAGCTGGATGCCCAAATCGGAACGTGGACGCGGCGCGGCCATCATGGATTGCGGCAGCCCGCTGGGTGTGGCGTTTGGCGGACTGATCATCGCCTACCTGATCGACATGCTCGACTCGTGGCGGCTGGCGTTTATCCTCGCCGGTCTGTTCAGCATGTCGCTGGCGCTACTGGCGTGGTACAAGCTGCGCGATCGCCCGGAAGAGGACCCTCGGGTTAACGCCGCCGAAATGGCGCTGATACGGCAGGGCCGTGACGACGGTGTGGCGCCGGATGCGCCGCCGCCCGCCGGTCCGGGCGTTGACTGGCGATCGCTGTGCGGCCTGATGTTTGGCCGGGCCACCTGGGCGATGATCTACTTTGGCCTGATGACATGGGGACCCAGCTATCTGGCGCAGGCACGCGGCTTCGATTTGCGCTCCATCGGTAATGCCACCTTTGTGATTTTTATGCTGGGTGCTGCCGGATCACTGGGGGCCGGATTCGCCGTCGATGCGCTGGTGAAGCGCGGCTATCAGCACGGCACGGTGGTGAAAAGCCTGATTGCGCTGTCGGGCGGCGTTACGCTGCTGATCTTCTTTGCGTTGCCGGACGTGGCGAATCCGATTACCGCCGTGGCGATGCTGTCGGTCGCCTCTTTCTTCCTGACCGGCGGCGGCAGCATTTACTGGAGTATTCCGGCGTTGATCGCCCATCCGGCACGCGCCGGCCTGGTCGGCGGTTTTATGAATATGGCCGGCAGCGTGGGCGGCATTCTGGTGCCGATTCTCGCCGGTCTGATCCTGCAACTCACCGGCGGATACGGCGGCGTACTGACCTTCTTTACCCTGTGCGCCGCGCTTTACGTAATTGGCACGCTGTTTATCCGTTTTGCGCCGCCGACCGCGCCGCTGCCGGCCGGCAGCACTCAAGTCAGCTAACCGCACTCGCCTGGCGGCGAGGCTGCCGGGCGACATCTTAACAGGAGAGAATATGCTTCGTTTCGCCGCTAATCTGACCATGCTCTATACCGAATATCCGTTTTATGAACGCTTCGACCGCGCCGCTGAGGCCGGATTTGAGGCGGTTGAATTTTTCTTCCCCTATGGGCTGGAGAGCGCCGATATCCAGCAGGCGCTGGATCGCAACCAGCAGCAGCTGGTGCTGTTTAACATGCCGCTGGGTGACTGGGATGCGGGCGACCGCGGATTTGCGGCGCAACCGGCGCGGCGTGACGAGTTTCGCCAGGCTATCGATCAGGCGGTGAGTTATGGTCAGCAGCTGAAACCGCCGCGTATTAACTGCCCGTCGGGACCGGCCGCCGGTCAGGGAGATCCGCTGCCAACCCTGCGCGAAAACTTTGCCCTGGCCGCCAGCGCGCTCAAGGCGCACGACATTCAGCTGGTGCTGGAGCCGATCAATCACGGCGACGTGCCCGGCGCGGTGATTTCCGGCGTGGAGCAGGCGGTGCGGCTGTTTGACCAGATTGGCAGCGACAACCTGGCGGTGCAGTACGATCTCTGGCATTCACTGCGTGCCGGTGAAGATCCCTATCAGGTGCTGCCCGCCTTTATTGACCGTATTGCGCATATCCAGATTGCGGATGTGCCTGGCCGTCACCAGCCCGGCAGCGGTGAGGTCGATTTCGAGCGGCTGTTTACCCTGCTGGATAACCTCAACTATCCCGGCTGGGTCAGCCTTGAGTTTCATCCGCAGGGCGCAACGGACGCCAGCTTTGCCCATCTTCGTCAGCTCGGGGTGTTGAAATAAAAAAGGCCGCTACCCTGACGGGAGCGGCCTGATGCGGTTATCGCAGCGTTTAGTGTGCGTCGATAAACACAATCTTCAGCACGAACATCAGCGCGACAATCACCACGCAAGGGCTGATTTCCCGCCAGCGGCCGGTGCCGAGCTTCATCACGCAGTAAGCGATAAAGCCCAGCGCAATGCCTTCAGTGATTGAGAAGCTGAACGGCATCATCGCGGCGGTGACAAAGGCCGGCACCGATTCGGTCAAATCATCCCAGCGCACGCGCGACAGGCTGGCGGTCATCAGTACGCCGACATAAATCAGCGCACCGGCGGCGGCGTAGCCTGGCACCATTGCCGCCAGCGGTGACAGGAACATCACCAGCAAAAACAGCACGCCGGTCACCACCGCCATTAATCCGGTGCGGCCACCAATCGCTACGCCCGAGCTACTTTCAATGTAGGCGGTGACCGAGGAGGTGCCTGCCAGCGCGCCACTGACCGAGCTGATGCTGTCAACGTACAGCGCCTGCTGCATGCGTGGGAAGGTGCCGGTTTCATCGGTCAGCCCGGCTTTATCGGTGACGCCGATCAGCGTGCCCGACGAGTCGAACAGATTGACCAGCATAAAGGAGAAGATCACACCCGCCATGCCGATGTTGAAGGCGCCTTTGATATCGACCTGGCCGACCACTGAACTGATGGCGGGCGGGGCGGAAAACAGGCCAACGAACTTCACGTCGCCCAGCATCCAGCCAATCGCCGTGGTCACCACCATCGAAATCAATACGGCGGCATGGATATTACGTGACGCCAGAATAGCGATGATAAAGAAGCCGAGCGCGCCCAGCAGTACGCTGTGCGAGGTCAGGTTGCCCACCGCCACCAGCGTATCGGGATTTGGCACGATGATGCCGGCATTTTTCAGCCCCATCATGGCGATAAACAGGCCAATTCCGGCGGTAATGCCGACGCGCAGGCTAAGCGGGATATTGGCAATCATCCAGTAACGCACCCGCAGCAGCGTCAGGATCAGCAGACCGACAGCGCCCCAGAAGATCGCCCCCATACCGACCTGCCACGAATAGCCCATTGCGCCGACCACCACAAAGGCGAAAAAGGCATTCAGCCCCATTGCCGGGGCCAGTGCGACCGGCAGATTGGCAAACAGTCCCATCAGAATACTGCCGAAGGCGGCAATCAGGCAGGTGGTGACAAACACCGCCTGGGTATCCATACCGGCCACGCCGAGGATCTGCGGGTTCACAAAGACGATGTAGACCATGGTGAGAAAGGTGGTCATACCCGCGATCACTTCGGTGCGCACCGTGGTGCCATGTTCCTGCAGCTTGAAGATGCGCTGCAAAAGGCCTTGCTTGCTCATGCCATCCATCCAGAAGAAAAAATCATCGGCGCGTATCCTGGCGATTTTACCAGGCCAATACAATGATTTTTCGCAACCGATTGCCACTCTCGCAATCTGCGCTCAGTACGGTAGAGTGAGGGACTTCCACAAAATCAAAGGATAGAGTCTGATGTCAGTAGAATGCGTCTTTTTCGATTGTGATGGCACGCTGGTGGACAGCGAACTGCTCTGCACCCAGGCCTACGTCAATACTTTCGCCCGCTATGGCATCGACCTGTCGTTGCAGCAGATGTTTGAGCAGTATAAAGGCGTCAAACTGTACGACATCATTCGCGACGTCGGTGAGGCGCATCAGCAATCGTTGCCGATGGAAGAGGTGGAAACCGCCTATCGTGCCGAGGTGGCGCAGTTATTTGATCAGCACCTGCAGCCGATCGACGGTGCCAAAGCGCTGGTTGAGCAGATAAAAGTGCCGATGTGCGTAGTATCGAACGGAACGGTGAAGAAGATGCAGCACTCGCTGGGCTTAACCGGCATGCTGCCGCTGTTTGCGGATCACCTCTACAGCGGTTATGACATTCTGCACTGGAAGCCCGATCCGGAGCTGATGTACCACGCTGCCGAGCAGATGCAGGTTGCGATTGAGCGCTGCATTCTGGTGGATGATTCTGAAGCGGGCGCGCGGGCCGGCATTGCCGCCGGTATTCCGGTGTTCTACTACTGCGCCGATGCGCATAATCCGGAACTGGATCATCCGCTGGTCACGCGGTTCGACAACATGGCGGACCTGCCCGCGCTGTGGCGCGCCCGCGGCTGGGATCTGGTGTAACCCAGGCCAGCCGATGAAACAGACCGTCTGGTTTTTAACCCTGCCCGGGGTGATGGCGCTCGATCTGACGGGCCCGGCGGAGGCGCTTAAGCTGGTGGGCGATCGCTTTGTGCTGCGCTACATCGGACCGCAACCGCAGGTGATCTGCTCCACCGGGATGACCATCGGCGGGATTGAGCCGTTACCGGCAGCGTTGCCGGCCGACAGCCTGCTGGTGGTGCCTGGTGTTTATGACTCGCAGATCTGTTATGCCATGCCCGAAGCGCAACAGGCGCGCCAGTGGCTGAAGCAGCAGCAGGCAGCGCTGCGTTCACAGGCCCTGATGCTGGTCTGCGTCTGTTCCGGTGCGCTGCTGGCCGCGCAGGCGGGGTTGCTGGATGGCGTTCGCTGCACCACCCATCACGAAGTCATCGATCGGCTGAAAGCGGCTGCGCCGCAGGCTCGGGTACAGGAAAATCGGGTGTTTGTCGGGCATGACAATATCTGGACCAGCGCCGGCATTACGGCGGGCATCGATCTGGCACTGCATCTGATTAATCAGCTGTGTGATACGCCGACCGCGCTGGCGGTAGCGCGTGAAATGGTGGTGTGGTTCCGCCGCGCCGGTGACGATCCGCAGCTTTCACCCTGGCTGCGTTACCGTAACCATCTGCATCCGGCGGTTCATCGGGCGCAGGATGCGATGATTGCCCATCCTGAACACAGCTGGTCGCTGACCGAGCTGGCGGCGCGGGCGCACGTCAGCAGTCGCCATCTGGCGCGGCTGTTCCGCCAGCATCTGGGCATCAGCGTGCGCGAATACCATGAACAGCTGCGGGTCAGCATTGCGCGCCAGCATCAGCAGCAGGGTAAATCAGCCGAGAAAGCGGCGCTGGCGGCCGGGTTCTCTTCGGCACGCCAGCTGCGTCGTGCCTGTCAGCGTGACGCCGATCAGCTGACGAAGTGACGTTTATCAACGCGTTTAAGCACTATCGCCAGCAGCAGGCTGCCGCCCAGCGTCACCCCGAATACCCACGGCAGATCGAACCACGGACGCGACATATCATCGTAGTGATGGGTTCGCAGATAGTGGATAAACAGCGCGTGAAAACCGTAGATCGGCAGGGAATAGCGCGCAATCAGCGATAAACCCGGCAGCGCGCGCTGGTTAAGGGCATTTTTAAACACCAGCAGTAAGCTGATCGCCGCGATAAACACCAGCGGTCCGCAGTAGAGATACCAGGTGTCGTTAAACGCGCCGTTGTCCCGTAACGCCTGTTTTGTTCCGAGCGCAATGCCAATCACACAGGCGATAAACACCCCGCTGGCAACGGGCGTCAGCCCGCGTTTTTCCGTCTCCATGGTGCCGATAGCCCGCCCTAACAGCGCATACAGCAGGTAATAAATGCTGTCGCCGCTGACATAGAGATTGACCGGCAGGAAGTGAAACGGCCCCAGCGACTGACTGACGGTGTTCGGATTGGCCAGCACCGCCAGCACCAGCACCAGCAGCGCCACATAGCGCGCCTGGACCGATTTCACCTGAATCAGCGGCGACATCAGATAGATACCGATCAGCGCGAAGAAAAACCACAGGTGATAAAACACCGGTTTTTGCAGCATTTTCAGGATCGATCGGCCTTCACTGATCGGCGTCAGCCAGGTGATATACGCCAGTGACACCGCGCTGTAGAACAGCAGACACAGCACCAGCCGGATCATATGACGCGGCTGGGCGCTGCGTTCGCCAAAAAACAGGTAGCCGGAGATCATGAAAAACAGCGGTACGCAAACCCGCGAGGCGGAGTTCAGCAGATTGGCGACGTCCCACGACGTGCCGGTGACCGCCATCGGCCCGGTGATATACCAGGTCGTGGTGTGGATCACGATCACCATCAGGCAGGCAACCGCGCGTAAATTATCGATCCAGTAAATCTTCTGCGGCATGGCGTCCTCTTGCGCATAACGTCCGTGCGGAGAAGGGTAGCCAGGCGCGGCGGTGGCAACAACCTTTGCCGGCAGGATTCGGAGCCCTCTGTATGGTGGCAAAAGGACGCGACAACCAAACCGCGCCGCAACCGTACAGGATTTCCGGCTGCACATCGCGCGGTCAAAGGGTATACTGTCGCACTCTTTTTTCATCTAGCCAATCGCGTGCAAATTCAACATGCAAAAGTTTGATACCAAGACCTTTCAGGGCCTGATCCTGACCTTGCAGGATTACTGGGCACGTCAGGGCTGCACCATTGTTCAACCGCTGGACATGGAAGTAGGCGCTGGCACTTCGCACCCAATGACCTGCCTGCGCGCACTCGGCCCGGAGCCGATCGCCGCAGCTTACGTGCAGCCGTCACGCCGTCCGACCGATGGTCGCTACGGTGAAAACCCGAACCGCTTACAGCACTATTACCAGTTTCAGGTGATCATCAAACCGTCACCGGACAACATTCAGGAGCTGTATCTCGGGTCGCTGAAAGAGCTGGGTATGGACCCGACGGTGCATGATATTCGCTTCGTGGAAGATAACTGGGAAAACCCAACGCTGGGTGCCTGGGGACTGGGCTGGGAAGTGTGGCTCAACGGCATGGAAGTGACGCAGTTCACTTACTTCCAGCAGGTGGGCGGCCTGGAGTGTAAACCGGTGACCGGTGAAATCACTTACGGTCTCGAACGTCTGGCGATGTATATCCAGGGCGTCGACAGCGTCTACGATCTGGTGTGGAGCGACGGTCCGCTGGGTAAAACCACCTACGGCGACGTGTTCCATCAGAACGAAGTGGAGCAATCCACTTATAACTTCGAATACGCCGACGTGGATTTCCTCTTTACCTGCTTCGAGCAGTACGAGAAAGAGGCGCAGCACCTGCTGGCGCTGGAAAAACCGCTGCCGTTGCCCGCCTATGAACGCATTCTGAAAGCCGCACACAGCTTCAACCTGCTGGATGCGCGTAAGGCGATCTCGGTCACCGAGCGTCAGCGCTATATTCTGCGTATCCGCACCCTGACGAAAGCCGTGGCTGAAGCTTACTACGCCTCTCGCGAGGCACTGGGCTTCCCGATGTGCAATAACAAAAAGTAAGAGGCAGCCATGACTGAGAAAACCTTCCTGGTGGAGATCGGCACCGAAGAGCTGCCACCAAAAGCCCTGCGCAGCCTGGCGGAAGCCTTTGCCGCGCAGGTCACTGCGGAACTTGATGCCGCCAATCTGAACCACGGCGACGTCAGCTGGTTTGCCGCACCGCGCCGTCTGGCGCTGAAAGTGGCGAACCTGAGCGCCTCACAACCCGATCGGGAAGTGGAAAAGCGCGGCCCGGCGGTCAGCGCAGCGTTTGACGCCGACGGTAACGCCACCAAAGCCGCAGAGGGCTGGGCACGGGGTAACGGCATCACCGTTGATCAGGCTGAACGTCTGAGCACCGACAAAGGCGAGTGGCTGGTCTATCGCGCTCAGGTTAAGGGCGAAGCGGCCCAGGCTTTGCTGCCGGCGATGATCGCCACCGCGCTGAGCAAACTGCCGGTGCCAAAACTGATGCGCTGGGGCGACAGCGACGTACAGTTCGTTCGTCCGGTTCACACCGTGACGCTGCTGCTGGGCGATGAGCTGATTCCCGCTACCATTCTGGGCGTGGACTCTGCGCGCACCATTCGTGGCCACCGCTTCATGGGCGAGCATGACATTACTCTCGACAACGCCGATCAGTACCCGGACGTGCTGGAAAAACGCGGCAAGGTGATCGCCGACTACCAGACCCGTAAAGCGATGATCAAGGCCGATGCTGAAGCCGCCGCCCGTCGTCTGGGCGGTAATGCCGATCTCAGCGACAGCCTGCTGGAAGAAGTGACCTCGCTGGTGGAGTGGCCGGTGGTACTGACCGCCACCTTTGAAGAGAAATTCCTTAAGGTGCCGGCTGAAGCGCTGGTCTACACCATGAAAGGCGATCAGAAATATTTCCCGGTATATGACGATAACGGCAACCTGCTGCCGAACTTCATTTTCGTCACCAATATCGAATCCAGCGATCCGCGCCAGATTATCTCGGGTAACGAGAAAGTGGTGCGTCCGCGTCTGGCCGATGCGGAATTCTTCTTCAATACCGACCGTAAAAAGCGTCTGGAAGATCATCTGCCGCGCCTGGAAACGGTGCTGTTCCAGAAAGAGCTGGGCACGCTGCGTGACAAAACCGATCGCATCCAGGCGCTGGCCGGCTGGATTGCCGGTCAGATTGGCGCTGATGTTAATCATGCGACCCGCGCGGGCCTGCTGTCGAAGTGTGACCTGATGACCAACATGGTGTTCGAGTTCACCGACACCCAGGGCGTGATGGGGATGCACTATGCCCGTCACGATGGCGAAGCCGAAGATGTGGCCGTTGCGCTGAATGAGCAGTATCAGCCGCGCTTTGCCGGTGACGATTTGCCTTCCAGCCCGGTTGCCTGTGCGCTGGCGATCGCCGACAAAATGGATACGCTGGCCGGCATTTTTGGCATTGGTCAGCATCCAAAAGGCGACAAAGATCCGTTTGCCCTGCGTCGTGCCGCACTCGGTGTATTGCGCATCATCGTCGAGAAAAATCTGCCGCTTGATCTGCAAACCCTGACCGAAGAAGCGGTGCGTCTGTATGGCAGCAAGCTGAGCAACGCCAGCGTAGTGGATGATGTGATCGACTTTATGCTGGGTCGCTTCCGCGCCTGGTATCAGGAAGAAGGTCACAGCATTGATACGCTGCAGGCGGTGCTGGCGCGTCGTCCGACCCGTCCGGCTGACTTCGATGCCCGCATGAAAGCGGTATCGCACTTCCGTACGCTGAATGAAGCCGCTGCGCTGGCCGCCGCCAACAAGCGCGTCTCTAACATTCTGGCAAAATCGACCGAAACGCTGAATGACAGCGTGCAGGCGTCACTGCTGAAAGAGAATGAAGAGATCCAGCTGGCGACGTTTGTTACCGCGCTGAGCAGCAAGCTGCAGCCGTACTTTGCGGAAGGACGCTACCAGGATGCGCTGATCGAACTGGCGCAGCTGCGTGAAGCCGTGGATAACTTCTTCGATAAAGTAATGGTTAACGCTGACGATCCGGCGGTGCGGGTTAACCGCCTGACGCTGCTGGCGAAACTGCGTGAGCTGTTCCTGCAGGTGGCGGATATCTCGCTGCTGCAATAATGCTATTTGTTGTGCGGAAAAGGGACGAGCTATCGTCCCTTTTTTTATGGCCGTGGCGGCGCACCGCGCCGGCCTGTTACGCCGCAGGCGGCGTTGTCCGGGCAAAACTCTCACGCTGAAACAGCGTTTCCGCCAGTTTCACCAGTGCCGGCCGCTCCACGCACCAGTTTGGTACCACCCGCCGGAAATTGAGGTAGCCGATCATGCAGCCAGTGGCGATATCGGCCAGGTTGAGCTGGCCGTTATTGAGCCATTTCCCCTCGGTGGCGATGCTTTCCAGCATATCAAGACTGCGCTGGATTTTTTCCCGGTTACGCAGCAACACCTCTTCCGACTGCTGAGCGCCTGGCCGCATCTGCTCACGCACGATCACCAGCGCAGCGTCGCTGACGCCATCCGCCAGCTTCTCCAGCTGGCGAATCTGCAGTGACTGATGGGGATCGGCAGGCAGCAGGGCGGGCGCATCGCCGCGCAGCTCCAGAAACTCAGCAATGATGCTGGAATCGAACCAGATTTGCTGATCGTCAGCCACCAGCGCCGGGACTTTTCCCAGCGGATTGTAGTGCGGAACGTGACTGTCATCGCTGTAGGGCGATGCGTTAACGAACTCAAAGATAATGCCTTTTTCCAGCATGATGACCGAAATCTTACGCACAAACGGGCTGGTATAGCTGCCAATCAGTTTCATCGGGTTTCTCCAGGTTAGCTACGATTCGCCAGGAAACATAAACGGGTTAAGGCTGCTGCGGGCAAAGCCTTCCTGCTCCATCCGGGCATCCAGCACCAGCGACGCCAGATCGTCGGCGACCGGTTCGATAGCCGGGTCTTTTTCCTGATACAGCATCTTCAGATAGGTGCCGCAGTCGCCGCAGCTCTCCGCTTTCACCGCCGCGTGCTCACTGTCGAGCGACCAGTAATGCAGATCGCGGGTCTGTTCGCACTGGGTGCATTTACTGCGCACCACGTACCACTCGCTCTCGCACAGGTTGCAATGCAGATAACGTGCGCCATCATGGCTACCCATATGCACCACACTGGCGACCGGCATACTGGCGCAGACCGGACAAAACTGACGCTGGTCGCCCATTTCGGCGCGCGCTTTGCCCGGGATCATCGCGGCCATCTGCGCCCAGTAAAGCGCCAGCGCCGCCCAGATAAACGGCGCCTTGTCGCTGCTGACCTGCGCATATTCGCCGGCAAACAGCGCGCTGGCCAGCGTTTCCAGCTCAGTCGCAGAGGCTTTCTCCAGGTTTTCCAGCACCGCCAGCGCCTGGCCGCTCATTTCGGGCTTCAGTTCGGCGATCAGCGAGTGCAGCAATCGGTGCCAGTGGGTATTGCGCGGCAGCGTATGGATATTCAGCGGCGGCTTGCCCTCACTGGCGCTCTGAACCAGCCGCGCCTGCAGATCCATATGCAGCGGATGATCATACAGCACGATTTCCTGCGCTTCGGCGATCACCGCGGCA
Organism: Pantoea sp. X-Soil-YNGN-775; assembly: GCF_059730575.1. Classification (NCBI taxonomy): domain Bacteria; kingdom Pseudomonadati; phylum Pseudomonadota; class Gammaproteobacteria; order Enterobacterales; family Erwiniaceae; genus Pantoea; species Pantoea sp. X-Soil-YNGN-775. The sequence goes on from NZ_AP035945.1 coordinate 85,360, forward strand.
AAACGCAGATAGTCGCCCAGTGGATTTTTAGCCGCCAGGTCGCGCAGTCGCGCAGCCCGACGGCTGTACAGGTTTTTCAGCCGTGGAAAAAGTAACGGCGGAATCATCTCCGCCGTCGTTTTTTCGCTCTTCTCCAGCTGATCTTGCGGGATAATGCGAATACTCATCAGGGGCGTTTTTCCTGTTTAAGAGGCTGATTACGCTGCTCACGGTACCAGCGCGGATGATGCTGTCTGGCCCAGTCGGAACTGACCCAGCCCTCTACCATCGCCGTCAGGGTGCCTTTGATCCACAGCGCGGCATAAACATGCACCATGATCATCAAAATCAGCGCCGTGGCGGAAACCGAATGCACCACCAGTGCCAGTCTAATCAGCGGAATAGTGAATGCACCGGCGAAGTAAGGACGCCAGATCACAATGCCACTGCCCAGCAGCACGACTAAGCAGATGATAGCAGCCCAGAACACACACTTCTGACCAAAGTTATATTTTCCGGTATCACCGACCTCTTCATTCAGCGCGATACGGTGAATATTTCTGGCCCAGTAGAGGTCGTCGCGATTGACCAGATTATGCCGCCAGTAGCGTAAAAACATCAGCATAAAGGCGGCAAACATCACCACACCCACAAACGGATGCAGAATGCGCGCCAGCTGTGGCGTGCCGAATATCAGCATCAGCCAGTTGAAAGAGGGGAAGAAAAAGCCTAACCCGCTCAGCGACGCCAGCACAAAGCATACGGCGACAATCCAGTGATTAATGCGTTCTGCCGGGCGATAACGCACCAGGCGATCGGAAGTTTTCATGATTTGCGCTCCTGCGACTGATCGTCGTCGTCATCGTTGTGGTGTTCGGCGACCCGGTTCGGGCCAACGCCGACATAGTGGAACAGCGAGGCGGCGAAGGTGGCGGCAAAGCCGACGGCGGCCACCGGTTTCCAGATGCCTTTCCAGAAGGTGACGGTCGGGCTGATGTGCGGATCGGCCGGTAAACCGTGGTAGCGCTGTGGCTGACTGGCGTCATGCAGGACATACATCACGTGGGTGCCGCCAACGCCAGCCGGGTTATACACCCCGGCCTGGGCGTAACCGCGTGTTTTAAGTTCAGCCACGCGTTCAGCGGCCAGCGTCAGCATGTCGCTTTTGCTGCCAAAATGAATGGCACCGGTCGGGCAGGTTTTAACGCACGCCGGCTCCTGGCCGACGCTGACGCGATCGACACACAGGGTGCATTTGTAGACGCGGTTATCCTCTTTATTCAGCCGGGGCACGTTGAACGGGCAGCCGGCGATACAGTAGCCGCAGCCGATACACTGCTCTGACTGGAAATCGACGATGCCGTTGGCGTACTGAATAATGGCACCCGCCGACGGACAGGCTTTCAGGCAGCCGGGATCGGCGCAGTGCATACAGCCATCTTTGCGAATCAGCCACGCCAGCTTGCCGTCCTCCTCCACTTCGGAGAAACGCATCACCGTCCAGGCTTTAGCACTTAAATCGGTGGGGTTGTCATAAATCCCCACGTTATGCCCAACCTCAGCGCGGATGTCGTTCCACTCTGAGCAGGCCACCTGGCAGCCTTTACAGCCAATGCAGACGGTGACGTCGATTAATTTAGCGACCTGGCGCTGATGATCGCGCGCCTGCGGCGGCGGGGTGAATCCATTGGTCGCTGAGCGACGAATAATATCTTGTGATTGGTAAGCCATCGTCATCCACCGTTACGCTTTTTCCACGTTCACTAAAAATCCCTTGTATTCCGGGGTCTGTGAGTTGGCATCGCCAACTGAAGGGGTCAGCGTATTGGCGAGAAAGCCTTTGCGCGTGGTGCCTTCGAAGCCCCAGTGACAGGGAATGCCCACGGTATCGACCGGCTTGCCGTCGATCATCAGACGTGGCAGGCGGCGCGTTACCACCGCTTTGGCTTTGATATAGCCACGACGTGAGGTCACCCTGACGCTGTCGCCAGCGCGTATTCCTTTCTCTGCGGCCAGTTCGGTGCCGATCTCGACAAACTGCTCCGGCTGCGCAATGGCGTTCAGCAGGGCGTGTTTGGTCCAGTGGCGGAACAGTTCGGTAATCGAGTAGGTGGTCGCCACGCACGGGAAGTCAGCCGCTTCGCCCAGTCGGGCCGCATCGTTGCGGAACAATCGCACCACCGGACTGTGCCGCTGCTGCGGATGCAGTGGATTGTCCGCCAGCGGGCTTTCCATCGGTTCGTAGTGTTCCGGGAACGGGCCATCAGCCAGTTTGTCGAGCGCAAACAGATGGCCGAGACCATCGGGCTGCATGATAAACGGTCCGGCCTGCTGCTGTGGCGACAGGGTCAGCGGATAATCTGGTACATCAATGCCGTGCCAGCGTGCGCCATCCCATTCAATCAGGCGGCGATGCGGATCCCAGGCTTTGCCGTCGGCATCGGCAGAGGCGCGGTTGTAGAGAATGCGCCGGTTAGCGGGCCAGGACCAGGCCCAGCCGGAGATGGCCCCCAGGCCGGAAGGATCGGCGTTATCGCGCCGCGCCATCTGGTTGCCCTGTGGGGTCCAGCTGCCCGCGTAGATCCAGCAGGCACTGGCGGTGGTACCGTCATTACGCAGTTCCGAGAAGCCGTTAAGCTGCTGGCCTTTCTTCAGCAGCAGCGTGCCGCTGTTATCATAAATGTCAGCCAGCGCCCGGCCATTGCTCTCCTGCGCCACCTCTTCCGGCGACGGGTTGGCGGGGTCGTGGTAATCCCAGCGCATGGCCATCAGCGGCTCGGGGGCGGTGCCGCCCTCCTGACGATAAAGATCGCGCAGGCGCAAAAACAGATTGCCGAGAATTTTGCCGTCGTGCAGCGCTTCAGCCGGCGGCTCGGCGGCGGCCCAGTGCCACTGCAGCCAGCGCGAGGAGTTCGCGACTGAACCCGCTTCCTCAGCGAAACAGGAGGAGGGCAGGCGGAACACCTCGGTCTGAATATCAGCTGGATCGACGTCATTGAACTCATCATGATGCTGCCAGAAGCTGGCGGTTTCAGTGCTGAGCGGGTCGATCACCACCATATATTTCAGGCGCGACAGGGCGCGACAGGCTTTATTTTTATCCGGGAAGGCCGCCAGCAGGTTAAAGCCCTGAATCAGGCAACCGTTCAGCTCGCCCTGCTCCATCATCTCCGCCTGCGCCATGCAGTCGTAGCTTTTGTCCCACTTCGGCAGCCAGTGGTAACCCCATTGATTCTCCGCGGTGGCGTTATCGCCATAAAAACTTTTCATCAGGCTGACGAAAAATTTGTCACTGTTCTGCCAGTAATTAACCTGGCCCGGCAGCGGGGCCGCAGGCGTCGCCTGCTGCAGATAGCTCGCCAGGGTGGGCATTTTCTCTGACGGCAGCGGCAGATAGCCCGGCAGGCTTTGTGCCAGCAGGCCAAGATCGGTAAAGCCCTGCACATTGGAGTGGCCGCGCAGCGCATTGATGCCGCCACCGGGCATACCAATATTGCCGAGCAGCAGCTGGATCATGGCGGCGGTGCGGATAATCTGCGAACCGTTGGTGTGATGGGTCCAGCCGAGCGCATACAGGATAGTGGCAGTGCGATTGGGCACGCTGGTGGCGGCCAGCTGCTGGCATATGCTGAGGAAGCTCTCCTGCGGCGTACCGCACAGGCGCGCCACCATTTCCGGCGTATAGCGGCTGGCGTGAGCCCTGAGCAGGTTGAGCACGCAGCGCGGATGGCTAAAGCTCTCATCGCGTTGCGCATGGCCGTTTTCGTCGAGCGCATAGCGCCAGCTCTGACGATCGTAATGGCGTGATGCGGTATCGTAGCCGCTGAACAGACCGTCGCTGAAGCTGTAGCCCTCATCAACAATCAGCGCGGCGTTGGTGAAGGCGCGCACATACTGGTGCTGAATGTGGTCATGCTGCAGCAGATAGTTGATCACCCCCATCAGGAACACCACGTCGCTGCCGGCGCGTAGCGGGGCGTAGAGATCGGCGACCGCGGCAGAGCGGTTAAAGCGTGGGTCGACCACAATCACCTGGGCCTGGTTGTGAATTTTGGCTTCAATCACCCATTTAAACCCGACCGGATGCGCCTCGGCCGGATTGCCGCCCATGATCATCACCACATTGGCGTTTTTGATGTCGTTCCAGTGATTGGTCATCGCGCCGCGCCCAAAGCTCGGTGCCAGTGCGGCCACGGTGGGGCCGTGACAGAGCCGCGCCTGATTCTCCAGCGCCACGATGCCGAGCGCGCGCGCAAATTTTTGGTCGAGCAGGCCGGTCTCGTTGCTGGCGGCGGATGAACAGAGCATCGCGGTGGTTGGCCAGCGGTTAACCGTCAGTCCGTCGGCGTTGCTGGTCTGGAAATGGGCGTCGCGATCCTGCTTCATCAGCCGGGCGATGCGCTCAAACGCCTCCTGCCAGCTGATGCGCTGCCATTTATCGCTGCCTGGCGCGCGGTATTCCGGGTATTTCAGCCGCTGCTCACTGTGGATAAAGTCGAGCACGCCGGCCCCTTTTGGACAGAGTGAGCCGCGACTGACCGGATGATCGGGATCGCCTTCGATATGGTAAATCGAGGCGCTGGCATTTTTCGCACCGTCACCCAGGCTGTAGATCAGCATGCCGCAGCCAACCGAACAGTAGGTGCAGTTATTGCGCGTTTCTCTGGCGCGAATCAGCTTATATTCTCTGACGCCTGCCAGGGCATTTACCGGGGCAAAGCCTAATAATGCTGCGCTGGTGCCAGCCAGACCGCCGGCACAAATTTTGAAAAAACTTCGTCTGCTTACTTGCATTGATTATTCTTCTTAATTAACTCCATTGCGAATCAATGCAAAATAGCAGCCCTCCCTGTATGTAAATTGACCCGGGTCAACAGGTTAGTCATTAGTAATCCATTTTTTACATAGTGTTAAAATTTCTCTGACAAAAAAGTCCTGTTACTCCCCCGTTATGGGTAGCAGACAACGACGATCGCAGCCGGAGGCTGACCGCGGTTAACGCGCGAGAAATAATCATTCTCATTCGACCGCCAGCGGGCGCAATCTGTGCAATCGGAACCGCATCAATTGCCCCGTGGTTTATTTGCGCTGCTCTCTGCCAGAGGGCAAAATTAGCCGCAGTGGTGCTGTTTTTGTGCAGCAGCGCGGTCAGTTCTCTTTCATATTTTGTTAACAACAGGTCGTACCCTTTGAACGTTATTCCGCACACCTCCGACGAAGATTTAACAATTCAGCCCGGCCTCAGCGAGGCCCAGGTGTGGCAACGCGCTGACCTTGCGGTGGCGCAGCCTGACTGGCTGGCGGAAGAAGTCCCGGTGGCACTGGTCTACAACGGTATTTCCCACGTGGTGATGATGACGACGCCAAAAGATCTGGAGGCGTTTGCGCTGGGTTTCTCGCTGTCGGAGGGGATTATCGACGCGCCGGAAGACATTTTCGGGATGGATGTGGTGCCGGGATGTAACGGCATTGAGGTGCAGATTGAACTCTCCAGCCGCCGTTTTATGGCGCTGAAAGCGCAGCGTCGGGCGATGGCCGGTCGCACCGGCTGCGGCGTCTGTGGCGTGGAACAGTTGGATCAGATTGGCAAACCGCTGTCGCCCTTACCGTTTACCCAGACCTTTGCTCTGGCACAGCTGGATCGGGCGCTGGGCCAGCTGAAAGATTACCAGCCGGTCGGGCAGAAAACCGGTTGTACCCACGCCGCTGCGTGGATCCAGCCGGATGGCCAGCTGGCGGGCGGCTGTGAAGATGTCGGCCGTCATGTGGCGCTGGATAAGCTGCTGGGCTACCGCAGCCAGTCAGACTGGGGCGATGGCGCGGTACTGGTATCCAGCCGCGCCAGCTATGAAATGGTGCAGAAATCGGCGATGTGCGGCGTCGAAATCCTGTTTGCGGTTTCGGCGGCGACGCGGCTGGCGGTTGAGGTCGCTGAGCGATGCAATCTGACGCTGGTCGGCTTCAGCAAGCCGGGACGCGCGACCGTTTACAGCCATCCGCAGCGCCTGATTTAAACCACCATCACCTGCGGCAGCGCCTGCTGTAAGGCGGCCAGCGCCGAGGAAACCTCACCGCCGCCATCGGTAATCAGCGTGCTAATCGCCTGCGGTGGCGCGTACACCGTGCGGCTGACCACGCCCAGTTTGCTGTGATCAGCCAGTAAAACGGTGGTGGCGGACTGCTGCACCATCGCCCGGGCAATCGCCGCTTCGTGCGGATGAAAACTGGTGGCACCGCGACTGGCGTCAATGCCGACCGGCGACAACAGCGCAACATCAGCGCGATAACGCACGATCTCTCCGACGGTAATTTCGCCGCGCGTCTGCTGCGCGCCGGCTGACAGTGTTCCGCCCAGTAAAATAATCTCGTTACCCAGCACGTCATGCTCCTCGCCGGCGCTGAGTGCCAGCGCAGCCTGCAGACTGTTGGTGAGGATGGTCAGGCCGGAGAGCGCGCGCAGCTCCCCGGCTAACAGGGTGGTGGTGCTGCCTGCATCAATAAACAGCGTCTGTCCCGGCTGCAATAACTGGGCGGCTGCCCGGGCAATGGCGCGTTTTTCTCTGGCCTGCGCGGCACGGCGTACCGTCAGCGGCGGCTCCGGCGGCGACTCAATCGCTACCAGGCCTCCGTGGACGCGGCGTGCCTGCCCCAGCGCTTCCAGCTCAATAATGTCGCGGCGTGCGGTTTCACGTGACACCCCCAGCTCCCTGATGATGCGATCGGTGCTGACCTGATTTAAGGTGGTCAGCAGAGCACGAATGCGCTGAAGACGCGTTTCCTGCAGCATGGTCGGTTCCTTATAAGCGCAGTGCGAAAGACGGCTGAATCAGTGACTAAGCTTACCTTAGCGCCCGGATGCCGTCATGTGTATTTGGTTGTATTTGTGTATTTGGTTGCATTTTTAGCGCAGGCAGGCATGATGGGTTATCAGTCTCAACCACTTCACCTCGCAACGGGAGTTACCATGGCCACGCGTTCCACTATTATGGATACCAACAGTTTTCGGGCCGAACATGCGGATGCGCTGGATAGCGACACCCGTAAAATGACCGAAAAACGCAGCAAAGTGCTCGGCGAATCCTATCGCCTGTTCTATCGTAAGCCGGTGCATCTGGTGCGCGGTGAAGGGCAATATCTGTGGGACGCAGCCGGCGACAAGTATCTTGACGTCTATAACAACGTGGCGAGTATCGGTCATTGCCATCCGGCGGTGATTGAGGCGGTGACGCAGCAGATGAAAATGCTGAACACCCACACCCGTTATCTGCATGAAAATATCCTCGATTACAGCGAAGCGTTGCTGGCCACCACGCCCGCGGCAATCGATCGCGCTATGTACATGTGTACCGGCTCCGAGGCAAACGATCTGGCGATTCGCGTGGCGCGCGCCTTTAGCGGCGGCAGCGGCATTATCGTCAGTAAAGAGGCGTATCACGGCACCAGTGAGCTGACCTCCGGCGCTTCACCGGCGCTCGGTAGCGGGCAGCCGCTGGCCCCGACCACCCGGCTGGTGATGCCGCCCGATGCATATCGGGTTGATGCGCCCGATCTGGGCGAATGGTTCGCCGATCAGATTCAGCAGCAGATTGATGATATGGCTGCGCACGGCATTAAATTTGCCGGTTTTCTGGCGGATTCGATTTTCTCATCCGACGGCGTACTGCCCGATCCGCGTGGTTTCCTGAAGCGCGCCGTGGAGGTGGTGCATGCTAACGGCGGCATTTTCATCGCCGATGAAGTGCAGCCGGGCTTTGGCCGTACCGGCGATGCCTTCTGGGGTTTTGGTCGTCACGATGTGGTGCCGGATATCATCACCACCGGAAAACCGATGGGCAATGGCATTCCGGTTTCGGGCCTGCTGGCCAAAAGTGAGGTGCTGGCAGCCTTCAGCGACTCAATTCCTTACTTCAATACCTTTGGCGGTAACCCGGTAGCGATGGCGGCAGCGCAGGCGGTGCTGAACGTGATCACTGAAGAGGGTTTGCAGGAGCATAGCCGCGTGGTCGGGGCGAAGCTGCTGGCCGAACTGCGCAGCCTGATGGATCGCTACGACTGTGTCGGCGATGTGCGCGGAGCTGGGCTGTTTATTGGCTTTGAGCTGGTCACCGATCGTGACAGCAAAACGCCTGACAAAGCGCTGGCGCTGGACCTGATTGAGAAACTGCGTGAGCATCGGGTGCTGACATCGGTCGCCGGCCCGTATGGGAATGTGCTGAAACTGCGTCCGCCGTTGGCGTTTCAGCAGGGCGACATCGACTGGCTGGTTGGCGCGCTCGACAGCGCGCTGCGCGAGCTGGGTCGCTGATCCCCGCCAGCCAGAGAGACGCTGAGGCTGCCGCCACCTCGCGCAGAAGCAAGTGCAAAGCCGCCTGAAAAGCGTCATGCTGGGCGGCAGTCTGTAAAAACAACGGGTTGCTTTTGCCGGATTGCTCAAATCCTTATGGTTAATAGGGCATTGATTACCCTTTTACGCTACATGAATTTAACTATAATGATTCGACTGCTTACGCGGCACGTCCCGAATTCGTCGTGCTGCTCAAATACTAAATGGAGAGGAAGAACATGAGTTATTCACTGCCATCCCTGCCTTACGCATACGACGCACTGGAACCGCATTTCGACAAGCAGACGATGGAAATCCATCACACTAAACATCACCAGACCTATGTCAACAACGCGAACGCGGCGCTGGAAGGCACTGAATTTGCCAATCTGCCGGTCGACGAGCTGATTACCAAACTGGATCAGCTGCCAGCAGACAAAAAAGGCCCACTGCGCAACAACGCTGGCGGTCACGCTAACCACAGCCTGTTCTGGAAAGGCCTGAAAACCGGCACCACCCTGCAGGGCGACCTGAAAGCCGCCATCGAAAAAGATTTCGGCAGCGTGGAAAAATTCCAGGAAGAGTTTGAGAAAGCCGCAGCAACCCGTTTCGGTTCTGGCTGGGCGTGGCTGGTTAAAAAAGGCGACAAACTGGCGGTCGTTTCTACTGCTAACCAGGATAACCCGCTGATGGGCGAAGCGATCGCCGGCGTTTCTGGCTACCCAATCCTCGGTCTGGATGTGTGGGAACACGCTTACTACCTGAAGTATCAGAACAAGCGTCCTGACTACATCAAAGCGTTCTGGAACGTGGTTAACTGGGACGAAGCTGCAGCGCGCTTTGCTGCTGCTCAGTAAGCCATCTTTGCGTTAACGTGATGATAATAAACCGGTGGACGCGTTCCGCCGGTTTTTTTTCGCCTTAATTCCCGCCAGGCTTAATTAAACCAAAAATAAACAAATTGCCGGTTTAAAGCGGGATGCTTTTTAAGCTTATGGCACATTAACCTGCCGTTGATAATGGTTGTTTTATCCTCAGTGACATTCCTGCTAACTGTGTGTCGCTAACTATGTCAATTATAACTACTCACCCGACCCGCACTGATTCATCTGCTTCGCTATTTTTTCAGTTAATCAGTGGTAAATATATCCCCAATAAGCTCTGGCTGAGTAAGCGTTTTCGGCTGAAATTTGTGTTAAGGAGCTTAATATCGCCGCTGACAACGCTGCGTTATTTACATCAGCTGTCGCATTTACCGCAAATCGGGCTGCTGATGAGCACCCAGGGGCTGCTACCCGCCAAGCTGCACCGGCCTTATCTGCGGGCTGGCATCAGCATTGCGGCGCGTGCACAGGCGATTCTGGATCACTATACCCTGATGAATAATCTGCCGAATCCGGCGTTACGCCAGCTGTTGCAAAGCAGCGGTGATAATTTACTGGCGTCGCTGAACGGTAAAAATGACGAGACGTTTTTACTTTCCTGCAGTTCGGGTTATTTCGATCGTGAGGGCGAAGTGACGCTGGTGCTGCGTTATAACGGCGAAATTATTGCCTCGCTCTCGTTCTCGATTATTAACGAGCATAAAAAACGCACTTTATTAATTGGGGGATTACAAGGGCCGCGTAAACATATCAGCAATGAGATTATACGTGAGGCGACTAAAGCGGCACACGGTCTATTTCCGAAACGCCTGTTAATGGAGGTGGTGTTTATTGTGGCACGGCAGTGTGGAGTAGAAAATATTCTGGCAGTCGGCGATGAAACCCATGTTTTCCGTAGCTTGCGCTATCGTCACAGTAAAGGAGATAAGTTCTTTGCCAGCTATAGCGAATTCTGGCTGTCGCTGAACGGAGAGGCGCGCCGGGATGGGATGTTTACGCTGCCGTTAAGTCTGCCACGTAAAACCCTGGAAGAGATTGCCAGCAAAAAGCGTGCAGAGTATCGCCGCCGTTACCAACTGCTGGATGCGCTGGCGGAGCAGGTTGATGCTGCCGCCGGCGAGCACAGGATCGATCAGGCTGCCGCCTGATCGCCCACTCAGAACGCGGTTTTAGCGAAGCCGGTCATCGCCTGCAGACCCATTTCACGTCCCAGCGCGGTCATTGGATGCACCACCACCAGGCCGCGCACGCTTTTTTTCAGCGCGCCCAGGTTCGCCTGCTCTTTCTTAGTGATTTCGCGGCTGAAGCCCATCTTTTGCAGCTTCTGCGCTTCGGCACTCAGCTTCTCGACGCGCTGATTACGCAGGCGCTCAATCTCCGTGACCAGCGTCTCTTTTTCTTTCAGCAATGCGCCCAGTTTCTCGACATCACCCGATTCAAGTAACTGTGGCTCTTTGCGGTTAAGGGCGTCCAGCTGATCGCTGAGACGTTTGATTTCGTTCTTTTCTTGCTCTTTCATGACAACAACTCGTTGAGGAAAACAGGCAAAGGATACACCAAATCGGGCGCATATTCCCGGTGAGGTTACAGCGATATCAGGTGCCGGTCGGGCACCTGATAGATTTAATTGGCGGACTTTTTGAAAGCCTGCTTCAGGCTGATGCGGGAGATCAGCTCGGTGAGCGACAGCACCATGGTGGAACGCACCATTTGCAGATAGCGCTGCTGTTGCATGCTACGCAGCTCTGCATCCTCGGTGTGAAACACCGGCGCTGGCGGCCAGGCGGTCACGCAGTGTAACTCGCCAAACGGCCCGAGGATCTCATCGTCGGTAAAGCGGTAATCACCGGTGTCGTGATTCAGTTCCTCGCGCAGCGCCAGCAGCAGTTCACAATCTTCATATTCGTGCCGGCTGATGACGCCGAGTCCGTAAATCAGCTTGAGGCGCACCGACAGTTCGCCCAGCGGACCATTGCCCAGCAGCAGCGGTTCTACCGCGTATTTGACGGCGTAATCGTCTTTGCGGAACACCTGCAGCACCAGCAAATTGACCGCTTCAGCCAATAGCTCAACGGCGGCGATCAGAAAGCTTCTCACCGAGCGACCGGCGTTCAGGCGCTCAAGCACCCGGTTCTCAAAAGCTTGCTTCTGTTCCATTATTGCCTGCATAGGTTCAATACCGCCGTTGGGCGCAGGCAAACTGCGCCCGGCTTGCGTCACTAACACGCGCGCATTATGCCATAGCGTGCCAGGCGCTCACCACAGAAGCCACCACTTCGCTGTTGGCGTCCAGCCCGGAAATTTCAGCCAGCGTGGCCTGTGGGCCTTTCTCTGCCAGCAGCGCAGCCAGCTCCTGAGCCTGCGGGTCCTGATCGCTGTGATAGTGCATCGCGGCCGCAATGCCCTGTACCAGACAGGCGTGCGGCAGGCCATACTCCAGCGTACCCAGCGTCGGCTTGATCAGGCGATCGCCCGCGCTCAGCTTACGTAACGGCTGGCGGCCGACCCGCTCAACATCATCTTTCAGATAAGGATTTTCAAACCGGCCGAGGATTTTCTGGATATAAGCCGCGTGCTTTTCGGCGTCAAAATCGTAACGCTTAATCAGCACGGCGCCGCTCTCTTCCATCGCGCCTTTAACAATCGCCCGCACTTTTTCATCAAGGATCGCATCGCGGATAGTCTGGTGACCCGCCAGCTGACCAAGATAAGCGGTGATGGCATGACCGGTATTCAGGGTGAAAAGTTTACGCTCGACGAAGGCCATCAGGTTATCGGTCAGCTCCATGCCCGGAATGGCGGGCAGATCGCCTTTGAACTGGGTTTTATCGACAATCCATTCACTGAAGGTTTCTACCGTTACTTCCAGCGGATCGGTGCTGCCGGCTTCGGAAGGCGGCACGATGCGATCGACCGCGGAATCCACAAAACCGACATGCTGCTCCAGCCAGGCGTGATATTGCTGCGGCAGTGCCTTCAGCACATGTTGTTTCAGCTGGCTGGTACCGCGCACCATATTTTCACAGGCGATAATGTTTAACGGACGGAGATTACCGTTGTCGCTGCGCTTAGCCAGACCTTTGGCGACGCTGGCGGCGATGCGCTCCAGAATCTGCGGGCCAACCGCCGTGGTAACGAGATCAACCTCTGACACCAGCGTGATAATCTCATCGCTGGTGCTGTTCACTGCGCTGACGCCTTTTACCGTTTCCACTTTAGCCTGTTCGCCAACCACATGAACGGGATACTCATGACGCGCGTTGAGTGCATCCAGCACCACCTGATTCACATCAGCAAAAACCAGTTCGATACCTGCATCCGCCAGTAATTTACCGATGAAGCCGCGACCAATATTTCCTGCTCCGAAATGTAACGCTTTCATAATTTTTGACCCATATCAAATGACGAAGGGGCGGGCACGCCCGCCCCAGGAATCGGGACGGGCCTGACCGCCCCAGGGAAGATAATCCGTTTAAATTATGCGGTAGCCGGTTTGCCTGACAGCAGATCCAGCACGTCCTGCACGCTGGTAGTGTTGGCCAGCTTTTCAATCACGCTGTCGTCGTCCAGCGCGTTGGTCAGGCTGGTGATCACCTGAATGTGCTCGTTATTGCGGGCAGCAATACCGATAACCAGCCGCGCCACATCTTCCGCATCATCACCGAACTGCACGCCTGCCGGATACTGGCAGAATACCACGCCGGTTTTCAGCACCCGGTCTTTCGCCTCAACCGTTCCGTGCGGTACGGCAATCGACTCACCGAGGTAGGTTGGCGTCAGTTTTTCACGTGCCAGCATCGCGTCAATATACTCCGGCTCAACGTAACCGCCCTTCACCAGCTGTTCGCCGGCAAAACGAATCGCCTGCTCTTTGTTGCTGGCGCTCAGGCCGAGGAACACGTTGTCCGCACCCAGTTTAAACAGGTGCGCGTTGCCTTCGTCGTAGCTGTCTGACAGTGCAGTCTTCACCGTTTCACGGTGGACTTCGCTGCGGTTAGCCGCCACCAGACGCTCGGTCAGGGTGCTGTAGAGCGCGCTGTCGAGGAAGTTATTCAGCGAGATATGTTGCGCATGAGGCGCCTGACGAATTGCACGCTCGGTCAGGTCACGGTGGGTAATCACCAGGTCGACATCACCCGGCAGGGCGTTAATCGCGGTGTTGGTTACCGACACGTTGCTTAACCCGGCATCCTGCACCTTCTTACGCAGTACGCCTGCGCCCATGGCGCTGGAACCCATGCCGGCATCACAGGCCACAATGATTTTACGCACGTGGTGCAGCTCAACGCTCATTGCATCGCTGGCAACCGCTGCGCCTGCGGTAGTCTGGCCTTTAGACTGCGCTTTCATGTCCTGCATGCGTTTTGTTGCGGCTTCGATATCGTCATCTTCTTTCACTTTGCTGGTTTTCAGCAGGATGGCAGAGACTACGAAGGAAACCGCGAATGCCGCGATGATCGCCGCGATATTGGCGAAGTAAGCGCCTTTTGGCGTCATCGCCAGCACGGCGAGGATAGAACCTGGTGAAGCAGGGGAGACCAGACCGCCATTCAGCAGCGTCAGGGTAAAGACGCCCGTCATCCCGCCGAGGATCACCGCCAGCAGCAGACGCGGCGCCATCAGTACATACGGGAAGTAGATCTCATGGATGCCGCCGAGGAAGTGGATAATCGCCGCGCCGCCCGCAGACTGTTTCGCACTGCCACGACCAAAGAACATGTACGCCATCAGCACGCCCATGCCGGGACCTGGGTTGGCTTCAATCAGGAAGAAAATTGATTTGCCCGCTTCGCTCGCCTGCTGGATGCCGAGTGGCGAGAAGATGCCGTGGTTAATGGCGTTGTTCAGGAACAGGATTTTCGCCGGTTCGACGAAGATGGAGGTTAATGGCAGCAGGTTATTCTGCACCATCAGGTTTACGCCCGCCGCGAGGATGTGCGACAACCCTTCAACCAGCGGACCGATAGCCAGGAACGCCAGCAGCGCCAGCAGCATACCGATAATGCCGGCAGAGAAGTTGTTGACCAGCATCTCGAAGCCGCTTTTGATTTTGCCGTCGACGACCCGGTCAAACGATTTGATCGCCCAGCCGCCCAGTGGACCGGCAATCATTGAGCCGAGGAACATCGGCATATCGGCACCAACAATCACCCCCATGGTGGTGATAGCACCGACCACGCCGCCGCGATCGCCGCCAACCAGACGTCCACCGGTAAAGCCGATCAGCAGCGGCAGCAGATAGGTGATCATCGGGCCAACCAGTTTGGCTAACGTTTCGTTAGGAATCCAGCCCGTTGGAATAAACAGTGCAGTGATGATACCCCAGGCGATAAACGCCCCGATATTTGGCATCACCATATTACTCAGAAAGCGACCAAAGCTCTGTACTTTGACCTTCACTGATGAGGACATAAACCCACCCCTTATTGAGACGCGCTGCAATAGGAGAGCGCGCTTGTTTTTGTTTAGCCACCCCGGCAGTCAGCCGATGGTATTACTGTATGCAGCCGGACTCTATCACGCGAATATGACGCTGCGTAGCGGCCGAAATAAGTGTGATTCAGATCACGTAATGCTGGTGGTAGCGGGGGTATTTTTAGTGATTAAGATCACAAAACAAACTAAGAACAGTCTTAAGTTGGCGAAACTTTAACCGCAAAACTGGCTTATCTGTGACGATTGTCACAATTGGAAAGCGGCAGTTTGTTATAACTATGTGACTTAGATCACAAACTATTTTTGGTCAAAAATGCGCCCGATCACACTTTGGACCGGCCAGCAGAAAGCAGGGGGAGAGTAAGGATCAAACGGAGAGAGAGAAGGGCAGGCGATCGACGCCTGCCGCTAAACGAGGTTACTGCAAACCACCCTGAACGGCACGTTGTGCCTGGGTCAGCGCCTGGGCATTGGCGGATAAGGTGCTCATCAGCGCGTTATATTGCGAAGCCTGCTCCTGGGTCGGGAACTGTACGCCGCCATCGTTAAAGCTGACGCGGGTGCCCTGGGTTTGCAGGAAATCACCGGTCTGCACCGCCGCCTGGCTCAGCGCCTGCAGCTGTGGCAACAGCGGAATAAGCTGATTCGCCGGCACGGTGACCACTTTGTTGTAGGCGGTATCGTAGACTTTTTTCAGATCATCAGACTGCTTCAGGGCCGCTTTGCTGCTGTCCGCCTGCATTTTGGCGCTTTCAATCTGTTGAGTGACAATTACCAGCGCACTGTTTGCCTGGCGCAGCGAATCGCGACGATTAAGGTAGTCCTGCGGCACGCGAATGGCAGAAAGCTCATCCACCACCGGACGCATACCCTGATCGACCGCTTTATTCGCCTGCTGCGAGAAGCCATACAGGATGGCGTAATCACCGGCAAAATTGCCAAAACTCTGTTTTTGGTTTTCGCTCAGGCTCGGCAGGTGCTCGCCACTGCGCATCACGGTATTCTGCAGAAAATCGATAAATGCTTTGCGCTGCTCGCCTTCTTTATCACCGCACGCGGTGAGTTGCAGCACGATCAGCGCGCTAGCGACTAAAAACGCGCCGCGCGCCCAGAGGCGTGTGAGTCCTAAAGCCATACGTTCAACTCCTGTCAGTGAAACTGGCTGATGTCCAGGTAAGAATGGCCTAAAGAATAGAACAAACCCGCGTCGCGGCACAATGTGAAACCATCACTGATATGCAGCCGATCGCGGTTGTCTGCTGCCGGGCAGGATGCGCGACACATTCGATGAGGTTGTGGTGGTCATCACGGCCGTTGTCCGCCCGCCTCCGCAACCGCCTCCGCAACCGCAGACCAGCGGCAGCATAACGCGTTGCAGCTGCGCTAAGACGGCCTCAGAACACCACGGCCTGCCCATCTTTACGGCTTTCGGTGGCGGCGATATAGAAGCCCTGCGGATCGCGGACAATCGCCTGGGCACCGCCAAAGTTATAGTTGCTCAGCGGATCTTCCAGCAGCACCTGGTGGCCCATGCGGCGCAGAGTGCTAAGGGTATTGCGGTCAAGAGTCGATTCAAATACCACTTCACGGCCCTGTTCCACCCGCCAGCGCGGCGCATCGATCGCGGCCTGCGGATTCTGCCGATGCAGCATAATCCGCAGCGCCAGTTGCAGGTGCCCCTGCGCCTGCATCGGGCCGCCCATCACACCAAACGACATCAGTGGCTGACCCTGACCGTCCAGCGCGAAGGCGGGAATAATGGTATGGAACGGCCGCTTGCCGCCCGCCACCACGTTGGGATGATGCGGATCGAGTGAAAAGCCCGCGCCGCGGTTCTGCAGGCTGATACCGGTATCCGGCACTACCACGCCCGATCCAAAACCCATGTAGTTAGACTGAATAAATGACACCATCATGCCGCTGGCATCGGCGGTGGAGAGATAAACCGTGCCACTTTGCTGCGGAGCACCAAACGCGTAATCACCCGCCTGTGCCGGATCGATTAACCCGGCCCGCTGGCGGATATAGTCCGCGCTCAGCAGCCGGTCCGCCGGGAACTCAAGGTGATCTTCATCACTGACGTAGCGCGTCAGATCGACCAGCGCCAGTTTCATCGCCTCAATTGACAGATGCAGCCACTGCGGTGAGTCGGGCGCATAGCGGCCAATGTCCCACTCTTCGAGGATACCGAGGGCGATTAAGGTGGCGATGCCCTGACCGTTAGGCGGCAGCTCCTGCACCGATCCGCCGGCAAACGGACGTGACAGTAATTTCACCCAGTCAGCGCGATGCTTGCTGAGATCGTCCAGCGTCAGGGCGGCACCGTGCTCGCGGGCAAAGGCCACCATTTTCTGCGCCAGTTCACCGCGATAAAAGCTTTCCCCCTGGCTCGCGGCAATCTGCTGCAAAGTGCTGGCCTGCGCCGGGTTACGGAACAGTTCACCGATGCGTGGCGGACGGCCCTGCGGGGCAAAACAGTCGCTGAAGCCAGGCTGATGCCGCAGCTTGTCGTAGCCGCGCTGCCACAGCTGGCCAATCAGCGGCGAAACCGGAAAACCGTGGCGCGCATAGTCAATCGCCGGCTGGGCTAAGGTGGTGAGCGGCAGCGTGCCGAAGCGTTGGGCCAGCGCCACCCACGCCGAAACGGCACCGGGCACCGTGACCGACTCCCAGCCGATCTCCGGCATCACCTGATGTCCGGCAAAGCGTTGCGGGCTCCAGGCGGCTGGCGCCCGCCCGGAGGCGTTCAGGCCGTGCAGTTGCTGGCCATCCCAGACAATGGCGAAGGCGTCACTGCCGATGCCGTTGCCGGTCGGCTCGACCACGGTCAGCGCGATAGCGGTGGCGATGGCGGCGTCCACCGCATTACCGCCCTGTTGCAGCATTCGAATGCCGGCCTGGGCCGCCAGCGGCTGTGAGGTGGCGACGGCATTACGCCCCATCATCGGCACCCGATGGGAGGCATAACTCACATTGAAATCGACTTCACTCATCGCTGTTCCTTTTGATTGATTGATCCCATCCGCAGAGCACTCCCTTTAATGCTGCCGTCCGTTAGTGCACCACGACAGCGCAACTGGCTCACGCAGAACGCTCGTACGCACCTGTATAAGGCACCCGCGCGCGAAAGCTGCATCTGCCGCTAAAAAGGTTACGGCAGGGTAAAAGAATTGTTAGCTCACGGATGTGAGCCACGCCGCGGCTGCGCGGTATATCAGCCTAGGACTATTCTTAATTTGATTAATACAGTGAATATAAATGTTTAAGAAGTGAGCCATTGGCGTATATTTTGCACTCGTTCAGCAGGGAGTGTATTTCCTCACAGAATCGAAAATATGCTGGCAGAAAGCATGACGGCATCCACATTACTACCAAACATAATTTGATTTTTTTGCCGCTTGCTGAGGCACAAAAGATATTAGCCTCAAACACTTAGTGGCGCTGGAACTTTTCCAGCTAAGAAAAGATAAAAAAATAATTATAAATTGCGCGGCAAATCGTCAGGTCTCTATCCATACTTAGCTTCCCGGCATTTGTTGCATTGACCTGACATGTTTACAAGCAGTGCACAGCAGGCTGTTTCCCGTAGTGGTTTTCTCATAATAAAAACAAACCCTTGCGGGATACAGCCTGACCAGGCCCGGTTTCAGAGTCTGACTTCAGACTCGTACCTCTCTACTTTCACGTGCTTCATAGTGAGTTTTTAAGGAGTTCTCTATGGAATTAAAAGACCCAATGTTTGAATTGCTCAGCAGCCTTGAGCAGATTGTATTGACACGTGACAACCGTCCCGCTGAGATCTCTATTCAACGCCAACCTGCCGTGCCAGAGCCACAGCGTCTGCGCGAAATGACCGGCATGCAGGTTGATGAATTTGCAAAAGTGATGGGCGTAAGCGTTTCTTCAGTAAAAAGTTGGGAAGCCCGACGTACCCGTCCTTCCGCGACAGCTCAGAAATTAATGAAGCTGTTGCATGCCAACCCCTATCTGGGTCGGCAGCTGCTGGAATAATGAAGAAAAAATCCAAAGGAACCCGCCGTGGCGGGTTTTTTTTTAGCCTGGCTCACGGTATCTGGCCGCCTGTTTCTCAAACCAGCTGTCCGGCACGTTATAAGGCGGCTGCCCCAACTGGGCAATGCCCGATTCGATAATGGTTGAGGCCTGCTGCCAGAGCTGCGCATTACCCTGCTTCAGCAGGTCAATCTGCACCTGTTTTTCCACCAGGTAGATGCGGGCGAAGTGGGGATCGAAGCGCACGATCGCTCGGGTGTTGTCGATGATGTCAGCCAGCTTGATGGTTTGCGCCTCCGGACTGGCGCTGGCGGTATGCCGGAAGTGCGCCAGCTTGCGCGCTGCCCGGTTCTTTGCGGACGCCGGTGCGCTGTCGGTCAGCATCTCGACCAGGCTGGCAACGCGGGCACCAAACAGCGTGTCGATATCTGCCAGCGTGGTCGGCGTATCTTCAACCGTATCATGAAGCCATGCCGCCGCCAGCAGAGCGTCGTCATCGCTGACGCTGCGGACCAGCTCCGCCACTGCCGCCGGGTGAACAATATACGGTTCATCGGTATATTTGCGGCGCTGGCCGGCATCGGCATGGGCCTGCGTAGCGTAGCGTCGCGCGCGTTCTTCCAGTGAATCCTGCATGCGTTTTCCCCTGTTCAAAAAGTTTGCTTGCAATTATCTAGCGCGCTATCTATATTTACCACCATGAACAGTGATCAAGATGACAAAAAAGTGAAAACGATGCCACTGTTGGTCGATCAGCAACTCTGCTTTGCACTTTATTCCGCTAATCTGGCGATGAATAAGGTCTATCGTCAGCTGCTGACCCAACTCGACATTACCTATCCGCAATATCTGGTGATGCTGGTGCTGTGGCAGAAGGACGATCTTACGGTTTCAGAGATTGGCGAGCAGCTTTTCCTGGATTCAGCCACGCTGACGCCGCTGCTGAAGCGACTGGAGAGTGCCGGACTGATTATGCGTCAGCGCACCCGCCAGGATGAGCGCCAGGTGGCGGTAACGCTGACCGAGGCTGGCCGGGCGTTGCGCAGCAAGGCGGAATCTATTCCGGAAGCGGTCAAATGCGCGACCGCCTGCGACGATGATGCGCTGCTGGCGCTGAAAGTGCAGCTGGATGGCTTACGCGACAATCTCAACCGATCACGATAAATCTTACTGACGGGCGTATCGTGCCCGTTGAACCTCACCGCCTCATTACCGCGTTACAAGTAGTGAGCGATTAAATAGCGTAACGGAGAAATGTCATGTCTTTAGAACAAGTGGTTTACCGCGCAAAAGCCAAAGCAACCGGTGGTCGTGATGGCCGTGCAACCTCTTCTGACGGTGTGCTGGACGTGAAGCTGGGCGTACCAAAAGAGATGGGCGGCGCAGGTGGTGAAGTGACTAACCCTGAGCAGCTGTTCGCTGCGGGCTATTCAGCCTGCTTCCTGGGCGCAATGAAATTTGTCGCTGGCCGTGACAAAATCGCGATGCCGAAAGAGGCGTGGATTGAAGGTGAAGTGGGTATCGGCCCAATCCCGAATGGCTTTGGTATCGAAGCGACCCTGAACATTCACCTGCCAGAGATGGATGAAGCCGAAGCGCAGAAGCTGGTTGATGCTGCACATATCGTTTGCCCTTACTCAAACGCAACCCGCAATAACATTGACGTGACGCTGAATATCATTCGCTAAGCGTACCGCGGGCCAGCCAGGCTGGCCCGCTCTCTCTTCCGTCCGCCCGCCACGCCTTATCCCGCACTTCTGCCTTGTTTGCCTCAGTCGGGATCCGACCGGCAATACCGTTTGCACAAAAAATGTGCTAATCGGCTCGACAAAGATTATTTTCTGGTCTATCGGGTGTTGCCATGTTTTACTGGGCCACCTCGCGTTATAGCCTGAAATCCGTTCAGAATTCTCCTTCATCGGGTCCGGTCCGCTTATTCAGCGAACTCTGCCGCGTTTCGGTAGTCACATTAAAGATTTGGTAAAGCGCATCATTCCGGGGAAACTCCATTTTTCATGAATTATATTAAAACCTTAACGCAGCAAAAGTTGTCGCTACTGCTCGCGCTCTATCTCGGTATATTATTGAATTTACCGATTTTTTATCGCCGTTTTGACGGTTTCCTGACGAAATCGACGGTGACCAACTGGCTAACTGCCGTGACCGAAGTGGTGGCAATTGTGCTGCTGACTTTCTTCCTGATGCGGCTGTTGTCGCTGGGTGGAAAGTGGTTTTATCGGGTGCTCGCCACGCTTATCGTGCTGATTTCTGTTGCCGCTGCCTATTACATGGCATTTTTTAACGTCGTGATTGGCTACGGCATTGTGGCATCGGTGATGACCACCGATACCGACCTGTCGAAAGAGGTGATTGGCTATCACTTCGTGCTGTGGATGGTGCTGGTTAGCGCGCTGCCGCTGTTAATGATCTGGCGAAACAAACTGAGTATGACGCTGAATGAACAGCTGCGTACGCCGGGGCAACGCCTGAAGCCGACCCTGATTATGCTGGTCTGCGTGGCGCTGGTCTGGCTGCCAATTCGGTTTTTCGACAAGCTGCAGAAGAATAATGAAGAGATCACCAACATCGATCTGCCGAGCTACGGCGGTGTGGTGGCGCACTCTTATCTGCCATCTAACTGGCTGGCGGCGGTGGGGCTGTTTGCCTGGACCCGCATAGATGAGTCGCTGAATAGCGAGGAACTGCTCGACCCGGCGAAGAAATTTACCTACGTCGCGCCTGCCGGGCTGGATGATACCTATG
The DNA here is from genome assembly GCF_059730575.1 of Pantoea sp. X-Soil-YNGN-775. Classification (NCBI taxonomy): domain Bacteria; kingdom Pseudomonadati; phylum Pseudomonadota; class Gammaproteobacteria; order Enterobacterales; family Erwiniaceae; genus Pantoea; species Pantoea sp. X-Soil-YNGN-775. Next base: position 106,756 of record NZ_AP035945.1, read on the forward strand.
TGGTGTTTGTGATTGGTGAAACCACCCGCTGGGATCACATGGGCATGCTCGGCTACGAACGTGATACCACGCCGAAGCTCTCTAAAGAGAAAAACCTGGTCGCGTTCCGCGGTGAATCCTGTGATACCGCCACCAAACTGTCGCTGCGCTGCATGTTCGTGCGCGAAGGCGGCACCATGGATAACCCCGGCCGTACGCTGAAAGAGCAAAACGTGTTTGCGGTGATGAAAGAGCTGGGCTTTACCTCTGAGCTGTTTGCGATGCAGAGTGAGGTGTGGTTTTACGACAACATCAACGCCAATAACTTTGCTTTCCGTGAGCAGATTGGTTCAGAGAAGCGTAACCAGGGTAAAGCGGTCGATGACATGCTGCTGGTGCCTGAGATGAAGGCGTCGCTGGATCGCTTCCCGAAAGGCAAGCATCTGGTCGTGCTGCACACTAAGGGGTCGCACTATCTCTATTCTCAGCGTTACCCGCGCAGTTTTGCGAAGTACCAGCCGGAATGTATGGGGGTTGATGAGACCTGCAGCAAAGCGCAGTTGATTAATGCCTATGACAACTCGGTGCTGTATGTCGATAGCATGCTCGACAGCGTGCTGGATCAGTTGCGTGATAAGAAGGCGATTGTCTTCTATGCTGCTGACCACGGTGAGTCGATTAGCGAAAATATGCACCTGCACGGTACTCCACGTGAGATGGCTCCGCCGGAGCAGTTCCGCGTTCCGATGATGGTGTGGGCGTCTGATAAGTATCTTGCCGACAGCCAGAACCGCAGCAACTTTGAGCGTTTGCAGGCGCAGCAGCGCGTCGGCAAAACCCATCGCCACGTAGAGTTGTTTGATACCATTCTTGGTTGTCTGGGTTACACCTCGCCAGATGGCGGGATTAATCCGGCCAATAACTGGTGTCAGGCTCCGGCGACCAGCCCGGCGAAACCGCTGTAATAACAACGCCGAATTGGTGGAAAGGGCGCGGGATTGTCAGTAACCGCGCGCTTTCCAGGCGATCGGCGGCAAAAGCGCAAAAAGCGGTTGACGCTGATCGGGGGTCGCAGTAACATGCGCCCCCATCGGCGAGTAGCGCAGCTTGGTAGCGCAACTGGTTTGGGACCAGTGGGTCGGAGGTTCGAATCCTCTCTCGCCGACCATATTTAAGAAACCTGTCTGAAAAGACAGGTTTTTTTTCGTCTGTAGCTAAAGAGGATGAGAACCTCCAAAGGAGGTTTGAGCCTGCTGATTGGCCCAGTCAGGGTGAATCTGGCCGCAACGAATAAGCTCAAGGCGCCGGGAACACGGGCAGAAGAGGAAAGCGTCCCGCGCCATGGACGGCGCGGGCCGAGCGGCCAGGGATTGGCTTTAGCGTCTTTCCGATCTGGCCGTGTTCCCGGAGCAGTCCCGGTTTCAACGCCAGTCAGGCTTCAGGGAGCATACGCCTTGCGCAAAGACGCAAAAGACGCCTTCCATGGCCCGCTATGCTTTGCTACCGGCGTAGGCTCCCTTCGCTTTACGTCCGGCAGGGCGATAGACGGCTGACGAACCCTAATCAGGGTAAGTCTGACCGTGTTTACTCTGCAGGCAGGAGCCTGTAACGAATCGGGCCACTCTCTTCTTCTTTACGCTTTCCCCGCTTTCCTTCGCTGGCTGTTCTTTTTTGCAATCTTCCAGAAAGTTCCAATAACAGGCTTCCGTAACGCTATCTGCTTTTCAGCCGGGATTAATCCGCTTTTCCGGTCGGCAGGCCTTGCTACATCTGCGACGCAGGGATAATTCGTGACACGTTCTTCTTATGACCGAAAGCGGCAAGTTGCTAATTTCTTATGCCTCAATGCCAGCATATTCCGCTGGCTGAACGTCATAACGCACGGTGAATCGTTCAGTTATTCAACATTTGCCGGTAAAAGTTTTAAGTTTTTTAGCGGTGAGAATCACTAGCGACAAACTGCCTATCCAGCAGAAAGTCCGGACGTTACGCCAGTGACACTGTGCTTTGTATGGCTTTTAGCCGAAAAGGGTTTTTTTTACCGTTGCTTGCTATCCCTCACACTCTGTGTAAATAACTAACCGTTGTATTGACGTTCATTGCAACTGTTGACAAATTGATGCGTCAATAAAGTGCAGTTACGGAATTTTCCGACCGCTTCCACGGCACCCGGAAAAACATAAAAAAACCTGACGCGCTTTAGCCACCCGTTCGGTGGTACGCCTGAACCGCATAAAAAAACCAGAGGTCGGGCAATGCACACAACATCACATCACAATGGAGCAAAAGCATGATCAACTCCCTGGCTAAATCCGGGATGCTGAAGGTCGGTCTGAGCCTGATTGCTATGACTGTCGCCGCCGGTGTTCAGGCAAAAACCCTGGTTTACTGTTCAGAAGGTTCTCCGGAAGGCTTTAACCCGCAGTTGTTCACCTCGGGTACCACTTACGACGCCAGCTCACGCCAGATTTATAACCGTCTGGTTGAGTTCACCATCGGCACCACTGAACTGCACCCGGCACTGGCCGAGAAGTGGGATGTCAGCGAAGACGGCAAAACCTACACCTTCCACCTGCGCAAAGGCGTGAAGTGGCAGACCACCAAAGATTTCAAACCGACGCGCGAATTTAACGCGGATGATGTGGTGTTCACCTTTGAACGCCAGCTGGATAAAAACAACGCCTACCATGGCGTCTCCGGCGGCAGCTACGAATATTTCGAAGGCATGGATATGCCGAAGCTGATCAGCAAAATTGAAAAAGTGGACGATCATACCGTGCGCTTTGTGCTGACCCGTCCTGAAGCGCCGTTCCTTGCGGATCTCGGCATGGACTTCGCCTCTATTCTGTCGAAAGAGTACGCGGACAACATGCTGAAAGCTGGCTCACCGCAAAAAGTCGACCTGAATCCGGTCGGTACCGGCCCGTTCCAGCTGCTGCAGTACCAGAAAGATTCGCGCATTCTGTATAAAGCCAACCCGGACTACTGGGGCACCAAACCGAAAATCGATCGGTTAGTCTTCTCCATTACGCCGGATGCTTCTGTGCGTTACGCCAAACTGCAAAAGGGCGAATGTCAGGTCATGCCGTATCCAAACCCGGCTGACATTGCGCGCATGAAGCAGGATAAAAACATCAACCTGTATGAGCAGGCTGGCCTGAACGTCGGCTATCTTTCATATAACGTTGAGAAAAAACCGCTGGATAACCTGAAAGTACGTCAGGCCCTGACCATGGCGGTGAACAAGCAGGCAATCATTGATGCCGTTTATCAGGGTGCAGGCCAGACGGCTAAAAACCTGATCCCGCCAACGATGTGGGGTTACAACGACGCCGTTAAGGACTACACCTATGATCCTGAAAAAGCCAAAGCGCTGCTGAAAGAAGCAGGCATGGCTGACGGCTTCTCCATCGACCTGTGGGCGATGCCGGTACAGCGTCCTTACAACCCGAACGCGCGCCGTATGGCGGAGATGATTCAGTCCGACTGGGCGAAGATTGGCGTGAAAGCCAAGATTGTGACCTATGAGTGGGGCGAATATCTGAAGCGTGCCAAAGCCGGCGAACACCAGACCGTAATGATGGGCTGGACCGGTGATAATGGGGATCCGGATAACTTCCTCGCCACCCTGTTCAGCTGTTCAGCGGCCAAAGATGGCTCTAACTACTCGCGCTGGTGCGATAAATCCTTTGAGGATCAGATTCAGCCAGCACGCGCCACCGCCGATCAGGCCAGGCGCATCGAGTACTACAAGCAGGCACAGGTTGTGATGCATGACCAGGCACCGGCGCTGATGATCGCGCACTCAACGGTCTACGAACCGGTCAGCAAGAAAGTCTCCGGCTACAAAGTCGATCCGCTTGGCGGACACTACTTTGCCCAGGTAGACATTCAGGAATAATTGTTGCCTTTTCCGGAGCGGCTACGCGTCGCTCCGGCTTTATCTCCCTGTTTTACTGGAAACGGTAGAGGCGCAGCCTGGCTGCGTCGCGGTCGGGCCTACCCGATCGTCAGATGTAAGCAATAACTACCCTCGCGGCGACGGTCGCGCGGACAAGAGAGAACCCGGATTATGCTGCAGTTCATACTCCGACGTTTGGGCCTTGTCATCCCAACGTTTATCGGTATTACATTACTCACTTTCGCATTTGTTCACATGATCCCCGGCGATCCGGTGCTGATCATGGCGGGCGAACGCGGTATTTCCCCTGAACGTCACGCGCAGTTAATGGCGCTGTTAGGCCTGGATCAGCCGCTGTGGAAACAGTACCTGAACTACATTAACGGCGTATTACATGGCGATCTCGGCATTTCACTCAAGAGCCGCATCCCGGTATGGGATGAATTTGTGCCGCGCTTTAAAGCCACGCTGGAACTGGGTGTCTGCGCGATGCTGTTTGCGGTCGCGGTCGGTATCCCGGTTGGGGTGATGGCGGCGGTTAAACGTGGCTCGATCTTCGATCACACCGCGGTCGGCATCTCACTGACCGGCTACTCGATGCCGATCTTCTGGTGGGGCATCATGCTGATCATGCTGGTCTCAGTGCAGTTCAACCTGACGCCGGTTTCCGGCCGCGTCGGCGACACCGTATTCCTTGATGACACCATGCCACTGACCGGCTTCATGCTGATCGACACCTTTTTCTGGGGCGAGGCGGGTGATTTCCACGATGCGGTGATGCACATGATTTTGCCCGCTATCGTGCTTGGCACCATCCCGCTGGCGGTGATTGTGCGTATGACGCGCTCGGCGATGCTGGAAGTGCTGGGTGAAGATTACATCCGTACGGCACGCGCCAAAGGCCTGACGCGGATGCGGGTTATCGTGGTGCATGCGTTGCGTAACGCCATGCTGCCGGTGGTGACCGTCATCGGTCTGCAGGTCGGAACCTTACTGGCCGGCGCGATCCTGACCGAAACCATCTTCTCGTGGCCGGGTCTGGGTCGCTGGCTGATCGAAGCGCTGCAACGCCGTGATTATCCGGTGGTGCAGGGCGGGGTGCTGCTGACGGCGGTACTGATTATCCTGGTCAACCTGCTGGTTGATCTGCTGTATGGCGTGGTTAACCCGCGCATACGTCATAAGAAATAAGGGGGCATCATGTCTGTTGTTGATCCCGCCAGCGTAACCGCTGCACCCAAGCCGATGACCCCGTTTCAGGAATTCTGGCACTATTTTAAACGCAATAAAGGCGCCGTGGTGGGCCTGGCGTACATCATTATTATGCTGCTGGTGGCGGTGTTCGCCGATCTGCTGGCGCCCCATGCGCCGGCGGAACAGTTCCGCGATGCGCTGCTGCATCCGCCGGTCTGGCAGGAAGGAGGAAGCTGGAGCTACATTCTCGGCACCGATGATGTTGGCCGTGATGTGCTGTCGCGTCTGATGTACGGCGCGCGACTGTCGCTGCTGGTCGGCTGTCTGGTGGTAGTGCTATCGCTGATTTTCGGGGTGATCTTCGGTCTGCTGGCCGGTTACCTCGGCGGCGTGGTGGATGCCACCATTATGCGCCTGGTCGATATCATGCTGGCGCTGCCGAGCCTGCTGCTGGCGCTGGTGCTGGTGGCCATTTTCGGTCCCTCGATCGTTAACGCCTCTATCGCCCTGACGTTTGTCGCGCTGCCGCACTACATTCGACTGACCCGTGCCGCGGTACTGGTGGAGGTAAACCGCGACTACGTGACCGCCTCCAGCGTCGCCGGGGCCGGTATGCTGCGTCAGATGTTCGTTAATATTCTGCCTAACTGTCTTGCGCCGTTGATCGTGCAGGCGTCGTTAGGTTTCTCCAACGCCATTCTGGATATGGCGGCGTTGGGCTTTCTCGGTATGGGTGCGCAACCGCCAACCCCGGAGTGGGGCACCATGCTCTCCGACGTGTTGCAGTATGCGCAAAGTGCCTGGTGGGTGGTGACGTTCCCTGGATTAGTCATTCTGCTTACCGTGCTGGCATTTAACCTGATGGGCGATGGTTTGCGTGATGCACTCGACCCGAAACTCAAGCAGTAAAGAGGCACCGAGATGGCGTTATTAAATGTAGACAAACTGTCGGTGCATTTCGGCGACGAAAAGGCACCGTTCCGGGCGGTTGACCGCATCAGTTATCAGGTGGAGCAGGGCCAGGTGGTCGGCATTGTCGGCGAGTCCGGCTCCGGTAAATCGGTCAGCTCGCTGGCGATTATGGGACTGATCGATTTCCCGGGCAAAGTGATGGCGGAAAAGCTGGAGTTCAACCAGCGCGACCTGAAACGCATCTCCGAAAAAGAGCGCCGCCAGCTGGTGGGCGCGGAAGTGGCGATGATTTTTCAGGACCCGATGACCAGCCTCAACCCCTGTTACACCGTGGGCTTCCAGATCATGGAAGCGATCAAAGTGCATCAGGGCGGCAACAAGCGTACCCGGCGTCAGCGGGCAATCGACCTGCTGAATCAGGTGGGCATCCCCGATCCGGCGTCGCGACTGGATGTTTATCCGCACCAGCTGTCGGGCGGGATGAGCCAGCGTGTCATGATCGCCATGGCGATTGCCTGCCGTCCGAAGCTGCTGATTGCCGATGAGCCCACCACCGCGCTCGACGTGACTATTCAGGCGCAGATCATTGAACTGCTGCTGGAGTTACAGCAGCAGGAGAACATGGCGCTGATCCTGATCACCCACGATCTGGCGTTAGTGGCCGAAGCAGCGCACCACATTATTGTGATGTATGCCGGACAGGTGGTGGAGAGCGGCAAAGCGACTGATATCTTTAAGGCACCGCGCCATCCTTACACCCAGGCGCTGCTGCGTGCTCTGCCGGAGTTTGCTGCCGATAAAGCCCGTCTGGCCTCGCTGCCGGGCGTGGTACCGGGCAAATACGATCGCCCGGTTGGCTGCCTGCTCAACCCACGCTGTCCTTATGCCACTGATCATTGTCGTAAGGTAGAACCGGAACTGCGCACCATTCCAGGCCGCCAGTCCAAGTGTCACTATCCGCTGGACGATGCCGGGAGACCGACTTATGAGTCATGAAACAACTAAGCATGAGTATTTATTACAGGCGATCGATCTGAAAAAGCACTACCCGGTGAAGAAAGGGTTGTTTGGTCAGGAACGTCTGGTAAAAGCGCTGGATGGCGTGTCGTTTAATCTGGAGCGCGGCAAAACGCTGGCGGTAGTCGGTGAGTCAGGATGTGGAAAGTCCACCCTTGGCCGCCTGCTGACGATGATCGAAACCCCGACCGAAGGGCAGCTTTACTGGCATGGTCAGGATCTGCTGAAGCACGATCCGCAGGCACAGAAACTGCGTCGTCAGAAAATTCAGATCGTCTTTCAGAATCCCTATGGTTCACTGAATCCGCGCAAGAAAGTGAGTCAGATTCTGGAAGAGCCGCTGATCATCAATACCACGCTGACCAAAGCCGAGCGCCGCGAGAAGACGCTGGAGATGATGGCGAAAGTGGGCCTGAAGACCGAGCACTACGATCGCTATCCCCACATGTTCTCCGGGGGACAGCGCCAGCGTATTGCGATTGCCCGCGGGCTGATGCTTGATCCGGACGTGCTGATTGCCGATGAGCCGGTTTCAGCGCTCGACGTCTCGGTGCGTGCCCAGGTGCTGAACCTGATGATGGATCTGCAGCAGGATATGGGACTTTCCTACGTCTTTATCTCGCACGATTTGTCGGTGGTGGAGCACATTGCGGATGAAGTGATGGTGATGTACCTCGGGCGCTGCGTTGAAAAGGGCAGCAAAGAGGCGATTTTTGCTAATCCACGCCATCCGTACACCCAGGCTCTGCTGTCGGCCACGCCGCGTCTGAATCCGGATGACCGCCGTGAGCGGATTAAGCTGACCGGCGAACTGCCGAGTCCGCTCAGTCCGCCACCGGGCTGCGCCTTCAACGCGCGCTGCCGCCGGCGCTTTGGCACCTGCGTTCAGCTGCAACCGAAGCTGAAAAGCTACGGTGGCCAGCAGATCGCCTGCTTCGCCGTCGACCAGGATGAAAATCAGCCGGTCGGCGCGGCAGAAAAAGTCGGTTAAAGATAAGAAGGCTCCTGCAGGGGCCTTTTTTACTGACGCGTCCCGCTCAGCGCACATCCGGGTGTCGCTTACCTTCCTCCGCTGTCCTTTTTCATTATCCTGATTAATCAATGACCCGGTCGCTGATCATTGCAGCAAAAACCGGTAAATATCCTCAACGTTTGACGGCCATTTCACGCTGACAGCTGCGGGTTAAGTCGCCGGGCAACCTTAGTCATTGACAGGGATTATTCTCATCTTGTCTCTGCTGGCTGTGCCAGCCGTTACACTCGCCTCCTTCGGTAGCTGAATGTTAAAATATTGCTAATCAATTTAACTTAAATCACACTTATTAATTTCAGGGCAAAAGCAGTCAACATCGCCCTTTTTCGGCTCTTATCGAATCTTTCTGATTAAACTATTTTATTGAATTCGCTGTTTTTGTAATCAGGTTTTTCTCACTGAGTTTAAGCGGATGTGCTATATTCCAGGAAAATTCCCCCCTTGTTGCAGGCCATGATCAATGAAGAATTACGACGATTTGCAGCGTTTTAAAGAGAAGACGCAAACGCTCGACATCGCCTTTAAAGATATGTCTGGCCAGACGCAGGAAGCGGCGGAACACAGTAAATGGTCATTGATTCGTCAGCTGGCGAGTGATGCCCAGCAGAATGCCCTTGGCGGCGGTCAGCGTATCGATTTGCCTCAGCCTCAGCCGCTGCGCGGTGATGAATTCAGCGCCCCGGCTCCTGCCGCTCTGCCGCGTCAGTCGATCCTCAGTGCGCAACCGGCAACGGCAGCCCGCGGCTCGATTCTGGACAGTCTGGCGGGCAGTGCAGCCGCAACAAACGTGACCGCTGAAGCTGGTTCTTCATCGCTGTTCCCGCCGCCCTTGCTAAAACCGACAGAGCCGGTGGCAACGCTGCGCCCTGCTGCTGTTCAGCCCGCGGCGGTGGCGAACCCACCGACGGCGTTCACCTCGTCTGGGGCGGCAAACCCACCGACGGCGTTCGCCTCGTCTGAGGCGGCGAACCGCGCCGAACCGGGACGTTTTGGTGCCTTGTTCCGCTCACGCGGCGGCGAACCGGTTAATCTGCCAAAAGAGACCTTACTGAAACCGTTACTGGAGAAGATTGCGCTATGCCGTTAGTTTGTGTGTGCTCGCCGAAAGGGGGAGTAGGGAAAACCACGTTGGCGGCGAACCTGGCCTGGAGTCTGGCGCGTTCCGGTAGCAAAGTTCTGGCAATTGATTTTGATGTGCAGAATGCTCTGCGTCTGCATTTTGGCGTTCCGCTCCATGACGGGCGAGGATTTGTGGCCCGTTCGGAAGAGCAGGCGGATTGGAGCCAGTCGATTCTGACCACCGGTGGCAATATCTTCGTGCTGCCCTATGGCGACGTGACCGAGCCGCAGCGTGAGCGCTTTGAAGAACAGCTGATGAAAGATCCGCACTTTATTCAGCGCGGACTCGACACGGTGCTCAATTATCCTGGCCTGGTGATCGTGGCTGATTTTCCACCCGGTCCGGGTCCGGCCCTTAAAGCAATGACGGCGCTGGCCGATATGCATTTAGTGGTGATGTTAGCGGATACCGCCTCGGTCTCTTTATTACCGCAGATTGAGGAGAACCGGATGACCGGCAAACCTCTCAATAATAAACAGGGTCACTATTTCGTCCTGAACCAGTGCGATAACCGTCGCAATATTAATCGTGATGTGACGGCATTTATGCAACAGCGACTGGGCGATAATTTACTCGGCGTGGTTCACCGCGACGAAAGCGTGGGTGAGGCGAATGCTTCCCAGCAGTCTGTGTATGATTTTAGTCCCGCGTCTGCGGCGGCCTTTGATATTGAACTGATTGCCAAACGTGTCAGCAGCATTCTGAATATCACCGTCGGCAACGGCGAAGTTCAGGCTCCCATCCGTACTAACCCATATTAATCACCTGACGTGAACAGGTGATTGAATTAAAACAGCTCTTCTCAGGGTGAATCATGAGTAAAATCGGGTTTTACCTGCTGCTGCTGGTGCTTGCACCCGTTGCCGCGGTGATCATCATTACGCCAATGGACAGCCAGAAGCAGTATATTTTTGGCCTGATCAGCATCGGTTTGATGTTTTTATTGGGTTTCAGCAAAAGCCGCAAAATAACCGTGATGATGGTGATCCTGTCGGCGTTGATGTCTACCCGCTATATCTGGTGGCGCACCACAGAAACCCTGCATTTTAATTCCGAAGTCGAAGCGATATTAGGCATTGGCTTATATCTGGCTGAGCTTTATGTCTGGCTGATTTTAATTCTCGGCTTTCTGCAAACCACCTGGCCATTAAAGCGCACCATCGAACCGTTACCGGATGATACCGATCTGTGGCCGACGGTGGATATTTACGTGCCGTCTTATAATGAGAGCCTTGATGTAGTGCGCGACACCGTGCTGGCCGCGCAGTGTATCGACTATCCACGCGACAAACTGAAAGTCTATCTGCTGGATGACGGCAAGCGCAGTGAGTTCGCCCGCTTCGCCGCCGATGTGGGCGTAGGCTACATCACCCGTGACAACAACAATCACGCTAAAGCCGGCAACCTCAACCATGCAATGAAAATCACTAAAGGTGAGCTGATTTGCATTTTTGACTGCGACCACGTCGCGACGCGTACTTTCCTGCAGGCGACGGTAGGCCCGTTCCTGAAAGATCCGAAACTGGCGCTGTTGCAAACGCCACACTATTTCTACTCGCCCGATCCGTTTGAGCGTAATCTGCGCGCCGCGCGCAGCATCCCGAATGAAGGTTCACTGTTTTACGGCCCGGTTCAGCAGGGCAATGACAACTGGAATGCCACTTTCTTCTGCGGCTCCTGTGCGGTGATCCGCCGCGCAGCGCTGGAGCAGATTGGTGGTTTTGCGGTAGAAACCGTGACCGAAGATGCGCATACCGCGCTGAAAATGCAGCGCCTTGGCTGGGGATCGGCGTTTCTGTCCATTCCGCTGGCGGCCGGTCTGGCGACCGAGCGTCTCGGCCTGCACATTATTCAGCGTACCCGCTGGGCGCGCGGTATGACGCAGATTTTCCGGGTGGATAATCCGCTGTTTGGCCGCGGCCTGAAGTGGCAGCAGCGCCTCTGTTACCTTAACGCCATGCTGCACTTCCAGTTTGGTCTGCCGCGCGTAGCCTTTCTCACCGCGCCGCTGGCTTACCTGCTGTTTAATCTGAATATTATTCACTCCTCCGCGTCGCTGATCTTTGCGTACGTGCTGCCGCATCTGGTGATGTCGCTGTACGTCAACTCGCGGATGAATGGCCGTTTCCGCTACACCTTCTGGGGTGAAATTTACGAAACGGTGATGTGTTTCCATCTGGTGATCCCGACCATCCTGACGCTGCTGTCGCCGAAGCACGGCAAATTCAACGTGACCGATAAAGGCGGGGTGCTGGATCAGGGCTTCTTCGATTTCCACATCGTGCGTCCGCACGTCATTGTGGCGCTGCTGCTGGGCATCGGCATTGTGGCGGGCGTGGTACGGGCAGTGATGCATGACTATTTTGGCGTCGATCCTTACGTTATTGCGCTCAACGTCGGATGGGCCATCTTTAGCCTGATCATTCTGATGGCGGCGATCGCCGTGGCGCGCGAAACCAAACAGGTGCGTAAAACCATCCGTATTGAGGTGCAGATCCCAGCGATTATTCACTACGCCAGCGGTATTTCGTCACGCACCCTGACCAGCGATCTTTCCATGGGGGGCGCGCAGCTGGATGCGCCAGATAACCGCCATGAATACGATGAGATTGAAGAGATCGACCTGCTGCTTAAATCCGGCGCGATCACCATTCCGGTCAGTAAGATTTCTGGCGATGCGGAAACCATCCGTCTGCGCTTTGAGGCGATGCCTCTGGCGCGCCGCCGTGAGCTGGTACGGGTGGTGCTGGCGCGCGCCGATGCCTGGATTCAGCCGGAGTATAAGCAGGATAACCCGCTGATCTCGCTGGGAACCATTATCCGTACCGTGTTTGAGCTGTTCTGGCTGACCTGGAAAGGACGCCACGATAAACGTAAAAATGTCGACCCGGTTGCCGCGGCGGCCAAAGAGGATGGCGCAGTATGAAAACCCTGACCCAAACGCTGCTGGTCAGTTCACTGACCGCGGCGCTGTGGCTGACGCCAGCCTGGGCCGAAACGCCATCTGCTGATGACACCAGCAACCCCGCGCCGGTTAACAGCGCGGCACCGACCGTGCAGCCGACTGCGCAAGCGACGCCATCAGCCCAGCCTGCGTCTGGCGAGGCGTCATCTGGCGTTCAGTCTGAGTCTGCAGCGACACAGAATGCGCCGGCGGTGACTTCTGCCGCGCCCGCACCGGCTGGGGCTGCGGTGACGCAGGACAGCGGTGCGCTCTCTACCGTGCCGTTGCCGCAAGGGCTGAGCAATGGCGACCCGGCGCTGGAAGCGGCCGCCAGTGCGCTGCCCTACGCGCCGGGTCAGGCCGTAACGCCGGTGGCCGAAGCGCCAGTAGTGGAACCGCAGCCGGTGATCAGTGCTGCCATTAACCAGCCGATCAGCAGTAGCATTTCTGTGGCGCAGATGGGCCAGCCGCGCGGCATCACCCTGACCGGCGGCCAGTTGCAGTCAGGTATTACCTTTACGCTGCCCTCGGATGAGGTGGTGACCAATGCGCGTCTCAACCTGACGCTGCGCGTCTCACCGGCGCTGGCGGCGCGCAATACTTCACTGCAGCTAATGCTGAACGGCCAGCCGCTTGGCACGCTGCCGCTCGGTGCCAGCGACAGTGATACCAGCGACTATCAGCTGGATATTCCGGCGGCGATGGTGGTCTCCAGCAATAACCTCAGCTTCAAAATTAATGATGCCGACCAGTTACTGTGCGAGCGCGAGAGCGCCGAGCAGTATCAGGTCACCATCATGCCGAAAACCACCCTGAGCCTTGAGGGCCAGCAGCTGAATATCGGCACCAGCCTGCGCAACTTCCCGCGGCCGTTCCTCGATCCGCAACGCATGACCGCCGCCACCGTTACCATTGGATTCGCCAGCAATGTCGCGCCGGATGCCGTGAGTGCGGCGGCGCTGGTGGCGTCCTGGCTCGGCATTCAGAGCGATTATCGCGGTATTCGCTTCCCGGTGATGCGGGATGAATTGCCGGAGCACAACGGCATTCTGTTTGGTCATCCCGGCGATCGCATCGGTACGCTGACCTTTCCGGCCAGCAAAGGGCCGATGCTGCAGGTGGTCGATAACCCGAACAACCCGGTGTATAAATTGCTGCTGGTGAGCGGTAACAACGACGCCGAACTGCGTCAGGCGGCCAACCGTCTGACCACGCAGCCGCTGACCACTGACGACAGCCAGCTGCCGGTAAAACCGCAAACGCTCGGCAATCGCAAACCCTATGACGCGCCGCGCTGGATCAATACCGATCGCCCGGTGCGTCTCAGTGAACTGCTGCGAAAAGATCAGACCCTGACCAGCAGCGGCATCTGGCACGATGCGCTGCGCGTCAATTTCCGTGCCGCGCCCGATCTGTTTCTGTGGGATGGCGATACCGTGCCGGTCAAGCTGCACTATCGTTTCCCGTCCGAAAGCTGGATCGATGAAGATAAGTCGTTTCTTAACGTGATGCTGAACGGGACCTTCCTGCGCAACCTGACCGTGAATAAGGTCGGGCTGCTGGAGAATGTCTGGCACCGTTTAGGGGGCGATGCGCGGCAGGAACAATATCAGCTCAATCTCGAACCCTACCTGATTTATGGCGATAACCAGCTGGCGCTCTACTTCAACATCAAGCCGCGGGCGGATGCGCCCTGTGGCGTGCTGCTGAACAACAACATCAAGAGCCGGATTGAAGAGGATTCGTGGATCGATCTGAGCCACACCCGCCACTTCAGCATGCTGCCGAACCTCTCTTATTTTGTCGGCGCCTCGTTCCCGTTCTCACGGCTGGCGGATTTCGGCCAGACCACGCTGCTGCTGCCGGAAAAACCCAGCAATGCCGAACTGTCGACGCTGCTGGATCTGGCGGCGCGTGCCGGTAACGCGACCGGCGTAGCCCTGACGCAGAATCAGGTGCTGTTTGGTCTGCCGCAGGGCGGCACCTATCTGGCACGGCTGCAGCAGAACGACCTGCTGGCGGTAAGTACCACCGGCAACAGTGATTTCAACCGGGCGTTACTGGCCTCTTCACCTTATGACGCCAGCAGCAGCACCTTTGGTGTGAAGGAGTCCGGTACGCTGGAGAAACTGCGCGGCTGGCTAAGCGGTGACTGGAGTCGTCAACAGCTGGATGCCGATCGGTACTTCTCCTCTAACGAAGCGTGGCGTGGCTTCCTGAGCTATCGCTCGCCGTGGAATCGCGATCGGCTGGTGGTGGTTACGGTGGCGACCAGTGACGATCAACTGCTGCGGCTCCACAACGATCTCAGTTCGGCACGTATCAATGCCGCGATTCGTGGCGATACCGCCATCATCACCGATGAGAATGGCATTCGCAGCTTCCGCGTTGGCGCGCAGTTCCCGGTCGGGGAAATGCCCTGGTACATGATGGTGGTGTGGTACGCCAACCAGCATTCGGTGTTCCTGGCGCTGGCGGCGCTGCTGCTTTCTGCGCTGGTGGGCAGTGCGGTCTGGGTGATGCTGAAGCGTCATGCGTGGCGGCGACTGAATCCGAAGCAGAATAGTGATTCCGGCAAGAAGTAAGGATAACAACAATGAAAAAAAATCTGATAAGTGCCGGTGTTCATCATGCGTTACTGCTGGGCGGCTTGCTGGCGTTGTCACCGTCGCTGCTGGCGGCTGAAAGCACTAATCCGGCGTTGCAGGCGCTGTTCGATCAGGCGGCTTACTGGCACCAGAAAGCACATGACGATCTGGCGATATCCTCGCTGCAGAAGGTGTTGATGGTGGAACCCAACAACCCGCAGGCGCTCTATTTACTGGCGCTGTACGCCCAGCAGGGCGGTGACAATGCCGCCGCTGCGCAGTATCGCGAGCGTCTGAGCAAAGCGTCACCCAACGATCCGCACCTGAGCGAGCTGGATAATGCCCGTCAGCTACAGACGATTCCGCAGGCGCAGCTGTCGCTGGCGCGTCAGCAGGCGCGCAGCGGCAACATTGCTGCCGCCCTGCAGACCTGGCGTAATACCTTCAGCGGCAATGAGCCGCCAGCCAGCGTGGCCGCAGAATATTATCTGACGATGGCCGGTGACCGTAGCCTGCTGCCACAGGCGGTAGAGGCGTTGCGGCAGTTTGCCGCGCAGCATCCGCAGGACACCGGGGCGCAGCTGGCGCTGGGTAAAGCGCTGACCTATCAGGAGTCGACCCGTCGCGAAGGGATTGAGGTGCTGTCTGCGCTGGCGAGTGGGAACCAGGAGGCCGACCGTTCGCTGCGGCAGGCGCTGCTGTGGCTTGGTCCGCAGCCTACCGATGCCGCGCTGTATCAGACCTGGCAACAGCGTCATCCGCAGGATAGCGCGGTGATCGACTATTACCGTAAAAACGTCGGGGGTGCTGAGAAAGGCGCCGGTTTCAGTGCGCTCAACAGTGGTGACGTGGGCGGTGCGCAGAGCAGCTTCGAAAAAGTGCTGAGCGCCAATCCGCAGGATGCCGATGCGCTGGCGGGCATGGGCTATGTCGCCCAGCGTGCCGGCCGTTATCAGGAAGCGGCGGACTATCTGCAGCGCGCCGCGCAGCTGGGCGGCGATCAGGGTTCAGCCCGTCAGCAGCAGGCCGATGATGCCCGTTTTTATGCGCAGCTGGCCAATGCGCAGCAGGCGCTGAAAAGCGGCAACAGCGCACAGGCGCTGGCATTAAGCGAACCGCTGGCGCAGGCCGAAGGCGAAAAAGGCATTGCCGCTCGCCTGTTCCGTGCTGACGTGCAGCGGCGCAGTAACCAGCTTGAGCAGGCCGAGCAGACCTACCGTTCTGTGCTGCAGAGCGATGCCAGTAACCGCAGCGCCAAAGAGGGGCTGTTCTACGTGCTGCGTCAGCAGAATCGCAGTGCCGAAGCCAATACCCTGCTGGGCTCGCTGCCAGCCAGCGTCCGTCAGAGCGTGACGCCGCAGGCAAACGGCGCCGATACGCTACGTCAGCAGGCGAAGCGTCAGCTGGCCGCCGGCAACAACGCCGCGGCCATCGCGACGCTGCAGCAGGGAGTCCAGCGTTATCCAACCGATGGCTGGCTGCGGCTTGATCTGGCCCGTCTCTACCGACAGCAGGGTGAACCTTTACAGGCCGCTAATGTAATGCAGCCGGTGATGCGCAGCGGTGCCAGCAGCAGTGAACTTTATGCTGGCGCACTCAACGCCAGCGAAAGCGGCGGCTGGCAGCAGGCCAGCGTGCTGCTGTCGCGCATTCCGGCTGCTGCCCAAACGCGTGAGATGCGCGCACTGGCGCAGCGGGTCAATTTTAACCTGCAAATGAGCACCGCAGATCAGTATCTGTCTCAGGGTGCCAATGCTGCCGCTGCCAACACCCTGAAAGCGTTAGCGGTGAATACGCCCAGCAACCCGGCTGATGCCGGTAATCTGGCGCAGAAGCTGGCGCAGGCTGGCGATCTCACCACCGCGGTTTCGGTGGTACGCACCAATATGCAGCGCGGTGTACAGGGTAATGCCGGTGATTACGCCGCGCAGGTGACGGTGCTGAACCAGGCCGGGCTGAGCGCAGAAGCGCAGCGCTTCCTCAGCAGCCCGGAACTGCAGGCGCGCAGCACCCCGACGCAGCTGGCAGCGATGCGTAACGGTTATCTGATTAATGAAGTCGATCGCCTGCGGCAGCAGCGGCAGTATGCGGCGGCCTACGATAAGCTGATCGGTGCGTTACAGCAGGATCCGCAGAACCGCGATCTGATGTTCGCCATGGCGCGACTCTATCAGGACGGCAAGATGAACCGGGACGCGGGCGTGGTATATGACTACCTGATGACCCAGGATACGCCGACTCAGGATGCGCGCGTCGGGGCGATCAACGTCGCGCTGGCGCAGAATAATGTTCAGCGCGCCAACACGCTGACGCGCGGCCTGAACAGCGCTACCCAGACGCCGGATCGCCTGTTGCTATTGGCGCGGGTGGCCGAAGCGAATGGCGAGCATAGCGAGGCGATGCGCTATCTGCGCTCGGCACGCGGACAGCTGATTGGCCTGCAGGGTGCGCAGCCGGGCAGTATGCCGACCGTGGGCGGGCTGGTGCTGGCAGATAATCCGTTTATCGACCGCAATACCTCGCCGGTCGGGCGTTCCGCTTCCCGCTACGGCACCGTGCTGCCCTGGCAGGTCGCGCCCGTCACCACGTCGGCCAGCCCTGAGCAGGCAGAAGGCGATACGACGGTATCTAACGCGTCGCAGACCCTGCGTCAGATTGACACCATGATGGATTCGCTGCAGGAGAAAACGGCCAGCTGGAGTCAGGGAATGGTGCAGGTGCGCGGTCGTGATGGCGAATCGGGACTGAGCAAGCTGACCGAAGCCAAAGCGCCACTGACCTTCTCCACCGTGCCGTTTGGTGAGTCGCGCTTTGACTTCACCATGACGCCGGTGTCGCTGACGGCTGGTAGCGCCGCGGGCGATGCATGGCGACGTTTTGGCACCAACGCCTTAACCCAGGGCCGGGTAGTCGCCGCCGGTGGCGCAACCCTGAATGATGTGCCGAACGCCACGACCGATTCACAAACCGCCTCGGGCGTCGAGCTGAACCTGGCGCTGAAAGGCGACAGCTACAAGGTCGATCTCGGCAGTACGCCGCTGGGCCAGGATCTCAGTACGCTGGTGGGTGGGGTGCAGTGGTCGCCGAAGCTTACCGACTTCCTGACGCTGATTCTGACCGGCGAACGTCGCGCGATTACCGACAGTCTGCTGTCGTATGTCGGCGCAGAGGACAAGACCAGCGGCAAGCGGTGGGGCCGCGTCACCAAAAACGGCGGCAATGCCTTACTGAGTTATGACAATGGCGATGCCGGCTTCTACGCTGGCGCGGGGGCGTACAGCTACCTTGGCGAGAATGTCGCCAGTAACAACAATCTGCAGGCGACCGCCGGTGCTTATGTGCGTCCTTATCACGCCGACGACCGTGAGCTGAAGGTGGGGATGAGCCTGTCATGGATGGACTTCTCGAAAAACCTGAGCTATTTCAGTTATGGCCAGGGCGGCTACTTCAGTCCGCAAAACTACGCTTCCGTCTCATTCCCGGTCGACTTCTCTCGTCAGTATGACGATCTGAAAGTGAGGCTGGGCGGTTCGGTCGGCTATCAGTCCTACAGTCAGGATAAAAGCGCTTACTTCCCGGACGATGCCAGCCTGCAGTCACAGCTGGAAGGGCTGGCTGCCGACGGCAGCGTGAAAAGTGCGTACTACTCCGGCAGCAGTAAAAACGGGGTGGGTTATAACCTGCACGCCGGTGCCGATTACAAACTTAATAAAGAGGTGACGATAGGCGGCCAGCTGGGCTACGACACCTTTGGTGATTACAACGAAAGCAGTGCGCAGCTTTATGTCCGTTATCTGTTTGGAGATAAATAATGAATGAGCATTCTGGCGTGTCGCATCCGCATCCACCCGGCTGGTTTGATCTGGTCAGCGTACTGATTGAAGGCATGGTCGCCAACGGCGGCCAGCAACAGGCTGAAGCGTTCCTCTACAACATGGGTGAATCGCTGGCAGCCCGCTATCCGTTGCCTGAAGCACGCACGGTGCAGGATCTGGAACGGGAAATGAATCTGCAACTGGCGCGTTTTAACTGGGGTTTTGTGCAGCTCCAGCCGGAAGAGAAGGCGCTGTTGATCGGTCATCACGCCTTACCGGCGGGTGATAATATCCATACGCCTGCTGACTGGCAGGCGGCATTTGGCGCAGTCGCGGCGGGGCTGTTCTCAGGCTGGCTGCAGGCTCAGGGCGGCAGCAGTGCGGTGCCGGTAACGCCTGAACTGAATGATGGCAACGCGCTGTATTACCGTTATCAATAGGATAGATAAATGAACGTTAAGCCACAGTGGCTGGGATGGATCTGCTGTATCTGGCTGTTACTCGGCAGTGCGCAAGCCGATGCCAGCGGTTGGGACAGTTTTAAAAGTCGCTTTGTCACGTCAGAAGGGCGGGTCATCGACACCGCGAATAACAATGTCAGCCATACCGAAGGGCAGGGCTACGGCATGCTGCTGGCGGTGGCGAATGACGATCGCGCCACCTTTGATCGGCTGTGGCAGTGGACGCGCAGCCAGTTAGGGAATCCACAAACCGATCTGTTTTACTGGCGCTATACGCCGGGCACCGCCAACCCGGTTGCGGATAAAAATAACGCCTCTGATGGCGATGTTCTTCTGGCCTGGGCGTTGCAACGGGCCGCGCAGAAGTGGCAGGTAGAAAGTTATCAGCAGGCATCTGATCGTATTCAGCGGGCGATTATTAAGCTGGATGTGGTGACGTTTGGCGGCCATACCGTGCTGTTGCCCGGCGCGCAGGGCTTCAATAAAAGCAGCTATGTGGTGCTCAACCCCTCTTACTTCCTGTTTCAGGCGTGGCGGGAGTTTGGTGAACACAGTCATCTGCAGGTGTGGAATCAGCTGATTGAGAGCGGTCTTGATTTGCTCGCTAAGCTGCATTTCGGTAACAGTGGCCTGCCGCTGGATTGGGTGGCGCTGAATGCCGACGGCTCGGTCGCCCCGGCTATCGGCTATTCCAGCCGCTTTAGCTACGATGCGATTCGCGTGCCGCTGAATATCTGGTGGTACGATCCGCACAGCCTGGCGCTGGTGCCGTTTCAGCAGGTCTGGCAGGGCTATAGCCGGATGATGACGCCGGCCTGGTTTGATGTTCTGGCCAATACTCCCGCGCCTTACCATCTTGAAGGCGGACTGCTGGCGGTGCGCGATCTGACGCTGAATGAGACCGGCTATCTGAGCGATCGGCTGGCAGCGGATCAGAACTATTTTTCGGCCAGCCTGCAACTGCTGACCTGGACGGCGTTTCAGGAAAAGCGTTAATCCTGCTGGTATTGCCTGCCCGATAAGTGCGGAAAAAACCGCCTTTATCGGGTAGAGAATCCGAATCTCCCCGCTGCGGCGCTATTGCCAACAAAAAAAACCAACGTTGGGATATACTTGCCGGACATTTTCCTGTCTGATATCTGAGCTTTTTTATAGTCGGGAGAGAATTTTTGCGGGTAAGCCGGTCACTTACGATAAAGCAGATGGCGACGGTTTCGCTGGTTGCGGTTATCACCATCAGTATCTTTATCGTCATCCAACTGTTTCATTTTGTGCAGCAGCGCAGGATTGACTACGCCCAGCAGATGGAGAATATCGCCCATACCGTCCGGCAGCCGCTGTCAGAAGCGGTGCTGAGAGCGGACATTCCGCAGGCTGAACGCATTCTCCACTCGCTGAAACCCGCCGGGATTTTATCGCGCGCCGACGTGGTGCTGCCCAACGCGTTCCAGGCGCTGCATGCCGACTTCGAAAACGAGAAGCCGGTGCCGCGGCTGGTGGCACGCCTGTTTGAGCTACCGGTGCAGATTACCCTGCCGCTCTACTCGGTTGAAAACACCGGGCTGCCGAAACCGCTGGCCTATCTGGTGCTGCAGGCCAACTCGACGCGCGTCTACCAGTTTATCCTCAGTACGCTGTCGACCATGATCACCACCTATCTGCTGCTGGCGCTGATTCTGTCGGTGGCGATCAGCTGGTGCATTAACCGGCTGGTGGTCCATCCGCTGCGTAACATCTCACGTGAACTGCAGGAGCTGCCGCCGCAGTCGATTCTGACCCATAAACTGACGCTGCCGCCGAGCCACCGTGACGATGAAATTGGCATGCTGATCCGCAGTTACAATCGTAATCAGCAGGTTCTTGAGTCAGTGCATGATGAGATGAGCCGGCTGACCACCCATTTTGACGTCACCGATCTGCCCAACCGGGCGCTGTTCCTGGCGCTGGTCGAGCAGTACATGGGCAATCCTGATCAGCCACTCGGCCTGATGGTGATCCGCATTGAAACCCTGCAGGAAGCCAATGGCGTATTGAGTGATGAGCAGCGCGACACCCTGATGCTGACGCTGGTCGATAAAATCCGCAGCACGCTGGATGACCACACCCTGCTGGCGCAAACC
This sequence comes from Pantoea sp. X-Soil-YNGN-775, assembly GCF_059730575.1. Taxonomy (NCBI): domain Bacteria; kingdom Pseudomonadati; phylum Pseudomonadota; class Gammaproteobacteria; order Enterobacterales; family Erwiniaceae; genus Pantoea; species Pantoea sp. X-Soil-YNGN-775. The sequence goes on from NZ_AP035945.1 coordinate 127,840, forward strand.
GGTCCCAGCGACTTCGTCCTGCTGATGAAGCGCGCCAGTACTCCGTTCCGCGCGCTGCGGCTGGCGCGTAACCTGATGATTCGCCTTAACCAGCCGGTTAATCTGTATCAGCTGCAGCTGCGACCGAATGCCAGCATCGGCCTGGCGCTGCGCGACGATCGGCCGCTGAGCGCCAATGAACTGCTGGATCGCGCCACTTCCGCCATGATGTCAGCGCGCCATCAGGGTAAGAATCAGATCCTGTTCTTTGATGCCGCCTTAACCGAGCGGGCGCAAAAACGCCTGACTCAGGAACACGACATTTTGCAGGGGCTGCATGACGATCAGTTTGCGCTTTACCTGCAACCGCAGATTGATATGCGCACCGGCGAACTGGCCGGTGCAGAAGCGCTGCTGCGGATGCGTCAGCCGGACGGCAGTTTCGGTCTGACCGAGGAGTTTATCGCCAGTGCGGAAGAGATAGGCGTGATTACCGCGATTGGCCGCTGGGTGTTTGAAGAGGCGTGTCGCATTCTGGCCGGCTGGCAGCGGCAGGGCATTATGCTGCCGCTAAGCGTGAATATTTCAGCGGTTCAGCTGCGCGATACCGCAATGGTCGCCCATCTGCAGGCGCTGCTGAAGCGCCATCAGATTGCGCCGGGCACCTTCGTGCTGGAAGTGACGGAAACCGCTCATATCGGCGATACCGGCCAGGCGATCTCGCTGCTGCGGACCCTGCAGCAGACCGGGGTGGCGGTGGCGCTGGATGACTTCGGTATGGGCTACTCCAACCTTAACTCGCTGCATCAGCTCAAAGCGTTGCCGGTCAATAAGCTGAAGATGGATCGCAGCTTTGTCGCGGCGCTGCCGGATGATGACACCATGGTGCGCATCGTGGCGGCAATAGCTGAGATCATTCATCTGGATGTGATTGCGGAAGGCGTCGAAACCGCCGAGCAGCGCGACTGGCTGCTGGCGCGCGGCATTCATATCGGGCAGGGCTATCTATATGCTGAAGCCCTGCCGCTGGCGCGCTTCAATCAGGCGTGGGTCGAAAACCGCTCACGGCCGGAATAATTACCTGATTCATTGATTTTGCGAGAATTTTAGTTACAAAACCCGCTGCTGAAGCGTTTCAGTTCAGAATTACGTCTGTATCATTTCCCCGTGGTTTGTAAGCCTGTATTAATCACGTAAACAGAGTGTTATTTTCGGGTTACTGTCAGGCGCCGCCTGTGTTGCCCGTCAGTCACAATAACGAATCCGACAACATCACCTCACGGCGTTAGTGGACACCTGTTTATGAAAACCTCACTTTTTAAAAGCCTTTACTTCCAGGTGCTGATGGCGATTGGCATCGGCGTTTTGATAGGCCATTTTTATCCGGAATTAGGGACCCAGATGAAGCCGTTGGGAGATGGCTTCGTTAAGTTGATCAAGATGATTATTGCCCCGGTTATTTTCTGTACCGTGGTGACCGGCATAGCCGGTATGGAGAGTATGAAGGCGGTCGGCCGCACCGGTGCGGTGGCGCTGCTCTATTTTGAAATTGTCAGTACCATTGCGCTGATCATCGGTCTGGTGGTGGTCAATGTGGTGCAGCCGGGCGCGGGAATGAACGTCGATCCGGCCACGCTGGATGCCAAAGCGGTGGCGGTTTACGCCCAGCAGGCAGAGCAGCAGGGCGTGGTCGCGTTTCTGCTGGATGTGATCCCTAACAGCGTCATTGGCGCCTTTGCCAGCGGCAACATTCTGCAGGTACTGCTGTTTGCCATTCTGTTTGGTTTCGCGCTGCATCGCCTCGGTAATACCGGCACGCTGATTTTCAACGTGATTGAGAGCTTCTCGAACGTGATTTTCGGGATTATCAATATGATCATGCGTCTGGCTCCGATCGGCGCATTCGGCGCGATGGCGTTCACCATCGGTAAGTATGGCGTTGGCTCGCTGGTGCAGCTCGGCCAGCTGATTATCTGCTTCTATATCACCTGTATCCTGTTCGTGGTGGTGGTACTGGGGCTGATTGCGCGGCTGTTTGCCGGGTTCAGCATCTTCAAATTTATCGCTTACATTAAAGAAGAGCTGTTAATCGTGCTGGGGACCTCCTCTTCGGAGTCGGCGCTGCCGCGGATGCTGGATAAGATGGAGCGACTGGGCTGTAAGAAATCGGTGGTCGGCCTGGTGATACCGACCGGCTACTCCTTCAACCTTGATGGCACGTCGATCTACCTGACCATGGCGGCGGTGTTTATCGCCCAGGCCACCAACGCGCATATGGACATCTTCCATCAGATTACCCTGCTGGTGGTGCTGTTGCTCTCCTCGAAAGGCGCCGCCGGGGTCACCGGTAGCGGATTCATCGTGCTGGCGGCGACGCTTTCAGCGGTCGGCCATCTGCCGGTGGCCGGTCTGGCGCTGATTCTGGGTATCGACCGCTTTATGTCCGAAGCCCGTGCACTCACCAACCTGGTGGGTAACGGCGTGGCGACGGTGGTAGTGGCGAAGTGGGTCGACCAGCTGGATCAAAAACAGCTGAAAGAGACGCTGGCCGGTGGGAATAAGGCGAAAAAAGCAGCTGATTCTACACTTTAACCATTGATTTTCACTTAAATCCCGACAAATGCCCGCTGTCACTTGCCCTGACAGCGGGCATTTGGATAATAAACCCTGCTTGTTTTTTTTGACGTTTTTCACTTCGTTGCGCGACATCCTAAGCTTCCTGTGGTCAAACACTCTGTTATTGGATAACAGCGCAATTCGGCGTCAGTCGAATCGCTAATAACAGCGGCAAAACGTGCCAGCGATAACGATATTTGAATTATTTGAGTAGGGGTTCACATGCAGGGCACCAGAATTCGGCTTTTGGTTGGTGGATTAGTGCTGGCAGCGACCAGCTATGGTCTCCACGCAGAAACGCTGCAACCGGATCCGGCCTGGCAGGAAGGCAAGCTGGATAACGGATTTAACTGGCAGTTACTGGCCACACCGCAACGTCCCAGTGACCGCATCGAGCTGCGCATGGTGGTGAATACCGGCTCGCTGGTTGAGAGTGCGCAACAGGCGGGTTTCAGCCATTTGCTGCCACGTCTGGCGATGGTGCATAACACCGCGCTCGACACCAACCAGCAGCGCGCGTTATGGCAACAGGCCATGGATCCCCAACACCCGCTGCCCCCCGTCATCGCCTCCTATGATTTCACCCAATACAATCTCAGCCTGCCGAACAATCGTCCTGAACTGCTGAAAGAAGCGCTGAGCTGGCTGGCGGCCACCGCCGGCAATATGGCGATTACCGAACAGGTAGTGAATACCGCGCTGAGCGCCTCCGATCCGGTCGCGACCTGGCCAAAAGATACCCAGGATGTCTGGTGGCGTTATCGCCTGAAAGGCTCGGCCCTGCTGGCGCACGATCCTGCAGCACAACCGCGTGCGCCGGTCAATTTAACCCAGCTGAATGATTTTTACCGCCAGTGGTATACGCCTGATGCGATGACGCTGTATGTGGTGGGGAATGTTGATAGCCGGAGCCTCTCTGAGCAGATCAACAAAGCGTTTTCGCCGTTAACCGGTAAACGTGAAACGCCTGCGCCGCTGCCGACCTTATCGCCGCTGCCGCATGAGCCGGTGAATCTGGTCAACGGCAAAATCACCCAGGATCGTCTGTCGCTGGTGTGGGATACGCCCTGGCAACCGATCCGTGACTCCCAGAACCTGCAGCGTTACTGGCAAGGCGATCTGGCGCGTGAAGCTCTGTTCTGGCATGTCCAGCGTGTGCTGAGTGACAGCAAAGCGCAGGGCGTGCAGGTTGGTTTTGACTGCCGCGTGCTTTATCAGCGTGCGCAGTGTTCCATCAACCTGGACGCGCGCAACGAATCGCTGGCGCAGAACATGACGCTGGTGGCGCGTGAACTGGCAACGGTGCGTGATAAAGGCTTACCGCAGGAGGAGTTTGATGCGCTGATGGCGCAAAAACTGCTGGAGCTCAACAAGCTGTTCACCACCTACGCCCGCACCGATACCGATGTGCTGATGAGCCAGCGTCTGCGTTCACAGCAGAACTCGGTGGTGGATATCGCCCCGGAACAGTATCAGAAACTGCGGCAGGCGTTTCTCGCCGGTCTGACCCGCGAGCAGCTGAATCAGGAACTGCGTCAGCTGCTTAGCCAGGAACTGATGATGGTGCTGATTCAGCCGGAAGGGGAAGCCGAAACCAACGTGAAAAGCCTGCAAAGCAGCTGGGAGAAGGTGATGGCGCCGCCTGCGGCACCGGCGGCCGGCAACGATGCCAGCCAGCCGGATAACAGCGTCAGCGACATTCAGCCGCCCGCCGCGTAATCCCTCAGGTTTTTGCCCTGAGCCACTCGGTCACCAGCATCGGCCAGCTGGCAAGGGGCAAATCTGCCACGCCGCGGATACCAAATCCGTGGCCGCCCTTCTGATAGAAATGCACCTCTGCCGGCACGTTGTGCTCCCGTAATGCACCGAAAAACGCCATGCTGTGGTTCACCGACACCGATTCGTCGTCGGCGGCGTGAATCAACAGGGTCGGCGGCACCAGCGGGTGAACCCGGGTTTCCAGTGAATAAGCCTCAATGGTTTTTTGGTCGGGCCACGCGCCGAGTAATCGGGTGCGCGAACCTTCATGAGCAATGCCGTCACGCATGCTGATCACCGGATAGACCAGCACCATCGCGTCGGGACGCGGCGAGAAGTTTTCTGCGCCATCCTGTACCGGATAGAGCTTTTCGGCGAAACGGGTACCCAGGCTGGCAGCAACGTGTCCGCCAGCTGAAAAGCCCATCATCACGATGTATTTGCCGTTAAGGCCGCGCTGCGCACGTTCACGTAACACCCGTACCGCCCGCTGCGCATCGGCCAGCGGCGCATCCGGTCCCTCATGATGCCCATCATAAGGTAGCCGATAGGTCATCACCGCCAGGGTGTAGCCCATTGAGGTAAAGAAGGTGGCGAGCGCGCTCCCTTCACGATCGATCATCACGCGATGATAGCCACCGCCCGGCGCGACCAGCAGGGTAATACCGTTCGACTCCACCGGATGCCAGATCGCCATTTCCGGGCAACGTACGCCGGTGGCGGCGCGATCGTAAGGCTCATACTGTTTGGCCATATCGATAATTTGCGGCTGTGCGCGCGAATCGCTGGCGCCTGGCGCATCACCGTGCGGCCAGATATTAATTATTTCTGTGTGCATAACATGTCCTGATGCGAGGGATGTTTTAATTGTTTTGTTCGCGGCCGGAGAGCACAGCGTCCTGCTGTTGTTGATTAAAAGATGGTCTTTTTTCAGCCGGACGTCCATCCGAAAACGGTAAAAATAGCCAGATTCGGACTATGCCTGGTGGCGTTTTTTTGACAGTAACCAACTAATTTTAAACAATAATTTATAAGTGGTTCTGGAGGCGGAAAGGCGGCAGGATCGGTGATTAATGACGATTTATCCGCTTAAGAGAAATGTCCGGTATAGCCCGCTTTGCTAGCCGGAATTTACCGGATATTTCGCTGCGGGCTGTTAAGAGACCATGATGGGTCGGTCAGGCGACTGGCGGTACGGCTACGCGCCTCGCCGGAGCCGTTTAATCGGGCATCGCCTCCGCGGGAATAATCGCACCGCGATGCTGAATCACGGTGCTGGCGGTGAGATGGCCGCGCTGCGCAGCGGCTTCGGCTGAAGCACCGGTCAGACGGCGGGCCAGATAACCGGCACTGAACGAGTCGCCAGCGGCGGTGGTATCAATCACTTTTTCCTTTGCCAGACGCACCGCCGGAATATCTGCCAAAGGTTCATCACCTACGGCGACCAGGCACGATTCTGCGCCGCGTTTAATCACAATTTCGCTGGCACCCGCCTGGCGGGTGCGGGCAATCACCGCCTCCAGCGGCTGTTCGCCCCACAGTAAATGCTCATCATCCAGCGTCAGAAAAGCGGTATCGGTGCGGTTAAGCATGGCGCGGTAAGCTGTCTGCGCGCTGGCCTGATCCGCCCATAAGCGCGGACGATAGTTGTTATCAAAAATGACCTTACCGCCATTAGCCCGACAGCGGTCCAGCAACTGCATCAGCTTATCACGGCTGGCCGGGGCTAAAATCGCCAGGCTGATGCCGCTCAGGTAGAGATAGTCGTAGTGCGCCAGCTGCTGACAGAGCGCCTCTGACTGAGGACTGTCGAGCCAGTAACGGGCTGCGGCATCGCTGCGCCAGTACCAGAAGGTGCGCTCGCCTTCAGCATCGGTTTCAATCACATACAGGCCGGGCATCTTGTTGTCGAGGCGCTGAATCAGGTCGGTATTAACCTTCTCCTGCTGCCAGGCGGCGATCATCTGATCGCTGAAGGAGTCGACGCCGAGTGCAGTAACGTAATCGACCCGAAGCTGGTCTTCATCTACCTGGCGGGCGAGGTAGACCGCGGTATTCAGCGTATCGCCGCCAAAGCCGCGTTTGATGTTCTCACCCTTTTCGGACAGCTCAATCATGCATTCACCAATAATGGCAATTTTTTTCTGCGTCATGGTTTTAGACCTGTAGTGAAATATCGCCTTAGTCTCGCGTCTGGTATGGCAGACGTCAATGGTTTTAAAACGGTGTTTTAATTTAACTTAAGGTGACGAATAGTGGCGATCGCGCTGATAAAGAGGGCTATTTTTGGCTTGTTTTGGCGATAGTGCCTGATTAAAGGTTGATAAACTCCCCGCTTTAATGTGGCCGGACATTTCATCAAGCGATCACAGGCATGGTCGATAATCGCCGCTGAGTCGCCAATTTTGAGCGCTCATTACCAACCAGGAAAATATCATGGTGATGGAGAGTATTAGTCAATGGCTACCTTCTTCAACTGACCTCATCTCCCAACCGGAAACACCGCATTTCTGGCACCAATGCCAACGATTTTATCGCTTTCAGCCGATTTATCAGGTGACGGGGCGGTTGCTGGCAATCGAGTTGCTGACGGCCATTACTCATCCGTCTGCACCGGAACACATCCTGTCGCCGGAAGCCTATTTTGCCGGGCTTGAGATTGCGCAGCGGCTGCATGTGGTACAGGAACAACTCGAACTGTTAACGCAGTGGGCTCCTTTCTTTGAGCAGAATGCGGTGGTTGCCTCGGTCAACATTGATGGGCCGTCACTGTTGTCTATTCAGCATCATCCGGCGATCCGCAGCCTGATTATTCGCCTGCCCTGGGTTCGCTTTGAGCTGACAGAACACCATGTCCTGCCGCAGGAAGAGATGATCGCCCGGATGCCGGAACTCGGGCCGCTGTGGCTGGATGATTTTGGCTCCGGTATGGCCAATTTCTCGGCGCTGACCGAACTGAGATATGACTACATCAAGCTGTCGCGTGAGCTGTTTATCCTGCTGCGCAACTCCGATGAAGGACGCAGCCTGTTTTCAATGCTGCTGGCGCTGATCAACCGCTACTGTAACGGGGTGATCGTTGAAGGAGTGGAAACTGAGGATGAGTGGCAGCAGGTCAGACGTTCACCCGCTATCGCCGCGCAGGGCTATTTCTTTTCGCGTCCGCTCCCATTTTCTGAGTTGAATCATCTCACTATCCAGCTTCCCTGACCCCGTTGCCCACGGTCTCGACTATCTTTAACGGAGACCGTGAAAGTGCAAGGAGAAAGCGCAATGTCGCGTACCGGGAAAATAGTCAGTTGGGTTGCAGGAATTCTGTTGTTGTTAATCGTGATCGTCATTGTGGTGATTGCCACCTTTGACTGGAACCGCCTGAAACCCACCATCAATAAGAAAGTCACCACCGAACTCAATCGTCCGTTTGCGATACGCGGCGATCTCGGCGTCGACTGGGCGCGCAATCCGCAGGAGCAGGGCTGGCGGCGCTGGGTGCCATGGCCGCAGGTGCATGCGGAAGATATCATGCTAGGCAATCCGCCCGATATTCCTGACCTGACTATGGTGCATCTGCAGCGGGTCGATGCCACGCTGGCTCCGCTGGCGTTACTGCATAAAGAGCTGTTCATCCCGTGGATTAAATTGCAGCGGCCCGATGCGCGGCTGGTTCAGACCGCGGATAAGAAAAATAACTGGACTTTTACTCTCGCCAACAGCGACAGCAACGATCAGCAGGCGGCACCTTCGGCCTGGTCATTCCGCCTCGATAACATCCTGTTCGATCAGGGCCAGATTCGCTATCGCGATGCGATTAACCATGCCGATGTGACGGTACAGGTTAATCCGTTGGGTAAACCGGTGCCGTATGGTCAGATCGCGGGCGGTGACGATAAGCAGCAGGGCGCAGGCGACTTTGTCTTCGGCTGGCAGGCGCGCGGAACCTATAACGACGAGCAGCTGAACGGTGAAGGCAAGATTGGCGGAATGCTGTCGCTGCGCAGCCAGACGACGCCGTTCCCGGTGCAGGCTGATATCCGCAACGGCACCACGCGCGTGCAGGTGACCGGCGGGGTGAAAGACCCGATGAACCTCGGCGGACTGGATGTGCGACTGCGCTTCTCCGGTGACACGCTGGCGAATCTGTATGGACTGACCGGCGTGCTGTTGCCTGATACGCCGCCGTACGAAACCGATGGCCATCTGATCGCGAAATTCAACGACGATAAGGGCGCGGTCTATCACTATCAGAAATTTAACGGCCACATTGGCGACAGCGATATTCATGGTTCGCTGACCTACAGTCAGGGCAAACCGCGCCCCCGACTCAGCGGTGAGCTGACCTCTGACCAACTGCGGATGGCCGATCTGGGGCCGCTGATTGGGGTCGACTCCGGTAAAGGCAGCGACAAAACCGCGCAGGCAAAATCGCGGCGCGGTGAGAAATCGAACCAGCCGGCCGATCGGGTGTTGCCACACGATCGGTTCGACACTAAAAACTGGGACGTGATGGATGCCGACGTTAAGTTCAGTGGGAAACGCATTGAACACAGCAATTCACTGCCGCTGAGCGACCTTTACACCCATCTGCAGCTAAAAAATGGCGATCTGTTGCTCGATCCTCTGCGGTTTGGCATGGCGGGCGGCACGCTCAACAGTACGATCCGGCTGGAAGGCGATCGCTCGCCGATGCGCGGCCGGGCTGATATTCATGCGCGTAAGCTGCGCCTGCGTCAGCTATTCCCGGATGTTCAGGCGATGCAAAACAGTCTCGGCCAGCTAAACGGTGATGCCAGCTTCACCGGTACCGGTAACTCGGTGGCCGATCTGCTGGCGACCAGTAACGGCCAGCTGAAGCTGCTGATGAACGACGGCGTGATCAGCCGTAGCCTGATGGAGATTGCCGGACTGAACGTCGGTAACTACGTGGTAGGCAAGCTGTTTGGCGACGATCAGGTACGGATTAACTGCGCCGCTACCGATATCAAACTGCAAAACGGTCTGGCGACGCCAAACCTGTTTGTGTTTGATACCGAAAATGCGGTGATTAACGTCACCGGCAACGCCAACTTTGCCACCGAGCGGATGGATCTTTCGGTCAATCCGGAGAGTAAAGGGGTGCGCATCATCACCCTGCGTTCACCGCTCTATGTACGCGGCACCTTTAAAAATCCGGATGCTGGCGTGAAAGCCGGTCCGCTGCTGGCCCGTGGTGCAGCGGCAGTGGCGCTGGGCACCGTGGTCGGTCCGGCTGCGGCGTTGCTGGCACTGATCTCGCCGAGTGATAACGACGACAACCAGTGCAGCACCGTATTGCAGCAGATGAAGCAGCAGAAATAATCAGCTGCGGTAGAGCACTTTGATAATGTGATAACCAAAACCGGTCTTTACCGGCCCGTAAGGCGTTAACAGCGGGCAGGTAAAGACCGCTTTATCAAAGGCCGGCACCATCTGTCCCTGACGAAATTCCCCCAAATCACCGCCATTGCGGCCGGAAGGACAGGTTGAGTGCTTCTTTGCCAGCTGCTGAAAGTTGCCGCCCTTAGCCAGTTTCGCCAGAATCTCTTTTGCCAGCGCTTCCTCTTTTACCAGGATGTGTAAAGCCGCCGCGGTTTTCGCCATGTTGCTATCTCGGTTGTGTATAATTGCCGCCCAGTATAAACCCCTTTCTTTTGATTCAACTGAGCGATTTTTCCTATGCGTTTAAACCCCAGCCAACAACGCGCCGTCGAATTTGTTACCGGTCCCTGTCTGGTGCTGGCGGGCGCGGGATCGGGCAAAACCCGCGTAATCACCAATAAAATCGCCCATCTGATTCGCGAGTGTGGCTACCAGGCGCGCCATATCGCCGCGGTCACCTTCACCAATAAAGCGTCACGAGAGATGAAAGAGCGCGTGGCGCAGACGCTGGGCCGCAAAGAGGCGCGCGGCCTGATGATCTCGACCTTCCATACGCTGGGGCTGGAAATCATCAAGCGTGAAACCGCGGCGCTGGGCATGAAGTCCAACTTTTCGCTGTTTGACGATCAGGATCAGCTTGGCCTGCTGAAAGAGCTGACCAAAGAGTGGCTGGAAGAGGATAAGACCCTGCTGCAACAGCTGATCTCTACCGTTTCAAACTGGAAAAACGATCTGGTCGATCCGCCCCGGGCGGCCGCACTGGCGCAATCGGAGCGCGATAAAATCTTCGCCCACTGCTATGCGCTTTACGACCAGCATCTTAAAGCCTGTAATGTGCTGGATTTTGACGATTTGATCCTGCTGCCGACGCTGCTGCTGCAGCGTAATCAGGAGGTGCGTGAACGCTGGCAACAGCGCATCCGCTATCTGCTGGTGGATGAGTATCAGGACACCAATACCAGTCAGTATGAGCTGGTTAAGCTGCTGGTTGGCGCGCGGGCGCGCTTTACCGTGGTGGGCGATGACGATCAGTCGATCTACTCGTGGCGCGGGGCGCGACCCCAAAACCTGGTGCTGCTGAAAGAGGATTTCCCCGCGCTGGAAGTGGTGAAACTGGAGCAGAATTACCGCTCCTCCCAGCGCATCCTGAAAGCGGCGAATATCCTGATCGCCAATAATCCACACGTGTTTGAGAAGCGCTTATTCTCAGAACTGGGCCAGGGCAGCGAGTTGAAGGTGGTGACCGCCAACAGTGAAGAGCACGAAGCGGAGCGGGTGACCGGTGAACTGATCGCTCATCACTTTATCAACAAGACGCAGTACAAAGACTACGCGATTCTCTACCGCGGCAACCATCAGTCGCGGGTGTTTGAAAAGTTTCTGATGCAGAACCGTATTCCTTATCGCATCTCTGGCGGCACTTCGTTCTTTTCTCGCCCGGAGATCAAGGACCTGCTGGCTTATCTGCGCGTGCTGACCAATCCCGACGATGACAGCGCCTTTTTGCGCATCGTGAATACGCCGCGCCGCGAGATTGGCCCGGCGACGCTGCAAAAACTGGGTGAATGGGCCAACCTGCGCAATAAGAGTCTGTTTAACGCCAGCTTTGATGTCGGGCTGGGGCAGACGCTGAGCGGGCGCGGGCTGGAACATCTGCAACGCTTCACCCACTGGCTGCATGAGATTATCCAGCTGACCGAACGCGAGCCGGTCAATGCGGTACGCGACCTGATTCGCGGCATCGATTATGAAAGCTGGCTGTTTGAAACCTCGGGCAGTCCGAAAGCGGCAGAAATGCGGATGAAGAACGTCAATACGCTGTTTCAGTGGATGACGGAGATGCTGGAAGGCAGCGATCTGGATGAGCCGATGACCCTGGCGCAGGTGGTGACGCGCTTTACCCTGCGCGACATGATGGAACGCGGGGAAAGCGACGAAGAGCTTGATCAGGTGCAGCTGATGACGCTGCATGCCTCTAAAGGTCTGGAGTTTCCCTATGTGTTTCTGGTGGGGATGGAAGAGGGACTGTTGCCGCATCAGAGCAGTATTGATGAGAACAACATCGAAGAGGAGCGGCGTCTCGCTTACGTCGGCATCACCCGGGCGCAGAAGGAGCTGACCTTTACCTTATGTCGCGAACGTCGGCAATATGGCGAGTTAGTGCGGCCGGAACCGAGTCGTTTTCTGCTGGAGCTGCCGCAGGACGATCTACAGTGGGAAACGGAGCGCAAAGTGGTCAGTGCTGAAGAGCGGATGAAAACCGGGCAGAGCCGCGTGGCGGGCCTGCGAGCGATGCTGGATAAGGCGAAGAAAGGCTAAGTCGGCGGGTAAAGCGCTGAGGCGACGGCGGTTCGCCTCATGCTGACTTCACGCCCGATCACGACAGGGTCAATAACCAGTGTACATAGGACTGATAATGGCTCTCCTGCTCCAGTAGCTCGGTGCGCAGCGGATGCGCCTCCAGCCAGCCAGCCGGCAAGGTCAGATGCAGCGCATCATCGTCGGCCTGCAGCCGGACCGCAGGCAGGGTATCATCGCGACGGCGACTGGAGAAGATGATCGCCAGACGCAGCAGACGACACATCCGTTCCGCCAGCCGCGGCGGTAAGGCGTTTTGCTGCGTCAGCAGCGCCAGGTCGATACTGCCGCTCTGGTTTTGCAGCAGACAGGCCAGCAACTTCTTCTGCGCCGGGGTAAAGCCAGGCAGATCGAGGTGACGAACCAGGTAAGCCGCGTGCTGCGGCGCATGACGGAAGTCGACGCTCAGGCCAATTTCATGAATAGCGCAGGCGCTGAGCAGCAGGTCACGACAGCGCTGATCCAGCTTCCATAGCGTACAGACCTGACGGAAAAAGCTTTCTGCCAGCTGACGGACCCGATCGGCTTGCTCAACATCAATGCTAAAACGACGCTGCACGTTCTGGAGCGTGCGGGTGCGGATATCGCGATCGATCGGCAGGTGCAGCATGCCATAGACCAGCCCTTCACGCAGCGCGCCGCCCGCCAGCGTCATGCTATCGATACTGAGCTCCTGGAAGATGGCGATCAGAATCGACAGGCCGCTGGGAAACACCAGCGCCCGTTCCAGCGTCAGCCCTTCAATTTCCAGCTCTTCCAGCTTGCCGCACTGAATAGCGCGTTGCTTTAGCTGCTGCAGTTTATTCAGGGTGATACGCTCATCCATGCCCTGCGCCACCATGATCTCCTGCAGCGCCTGTACTGTGCCCGAGGCGCCGACGCAGGCTTGCCAGCCCTGTTGCCGTAGTTGCGCGGCAATCGGATGGATCATTTCACGTGCCGCCTGTTCAGCCTGGTCAAAGTTTTCCTTTGCCAGATGCCGATCGCTGAAAAAGCGTTCCAGCCAGGTGACGCAGCCCATCGACAGGCTGAACAACACCGTGGCGTGCGAGCCATCACCGGTCGCCAGCTCAGTGCTGCCGCCGCCGATATCCACCACCAGACGCTGATCGGAACCGCCGGTGGTGTGCGCCACGCCCTGATAAATCAGGCGCGCCTCTTCTTCACCGCTGATCACGTTGATGGTACAGCCGAGAATCTGCTGCGCCGTGTCGAGAAATTCCTGCGCATTCGCTGCCAGACGCAGCGTGGCGGTCGCCACCACGCGGATCTGATCGAGAGGGATGTCCTGCAGTTGTTCAGAGAACAGTTTGAGGCATTGCCAGCCGCGCGTCATCGCCTCAGCTGACAAATGGTTGCTTTTATCCAGACCGGCCGCAAGGCGTACCTTGCGCTTAATTTTCGCGATGGTCTGAATACTGCCAGACACCTCGCGCACCACCAACATATGAAAGCTGTTAGAACCTAAATCAATCGCAGCATAAAGTGACGATGCGCTTAGCATGGTGAGCTTAACCCGAACGTTTACGGTTGTTGTTGCGTGGCGCACCGCGACGATTGGCGTTATTTCCTCCGCGACGCGGACCGTTACCGGTGCGGCTACGCGCCAGGCGTTTAGGCGGCGGCAGATCGGTCAGTAATGCATCACTGTTGTATTTGCTGACCGGAATGCTGTGACCAATGTACTCTTCAATCGCCGGCAGGTTCAGTGCGTACTCTTCACAGGCCAGGCTGATAGAATGTCCGCTGGCACCTGCGCGACCCGTACGACCGATACGGTGAACGTAATCTTCGCAATCGTCCGGCAGATCGTAGTTAAACACGTGGGTGACGGCAGGAATATGCAGACCACGGGCGGCAACGTCAGTCGCAACCAGAATATCCACATCCCCTTTGGTGAAGTCGTCAAGAATGCGCAGGCGCTTCTTCTGAGCGACATCGCCGGTCAGCAGGCCGACACGGTGACCATCCGCAGCCAGATGGCCCCAGATATCTTCGCAACGGTGCTTGGTGTTGGCGAACACAATGGCACGATCCGGCCACTCTTCTTCCAGCAGGGTTTGCAGCAGGCGCATTTTCTCTTCGTTAGACGGATAGAAAAGCTCTTCCTGAATGCGGTGGCCGGTTTTCTGTTCCGGTTCCACTTCAACATATTCAGCACTGTTCATGTGCTCAAACGCCAGTTCACGAACCCGATAAGAGAGGGTAGCGGAGAACAGCATGCTGAGGCGCTGAGTCGCCGCAGGCATCCGGCGGAACAGCCAGCGGATATCTTTAATAAAGCCGAGATCGAACATGCGGTCGGCTTCGTCCAGCACCATCACCTGAATGGCACCGAGGTTAACGTGGTTTTGCTTCGCGTAATCGATCAGACGACCGGTGGTTCCGACCAGAATGTCGACGCCTTGCTCCAGCACTTTCAGCTGTTTATCGTAGCCATCACCGCCGTAAGCGAGACCCAGCTTCAGGCCCGTTGAGGCGGTAAGCGGTTCTGCATCGGCATGAATTTGCACTGCAAGTTCACGCGTTGGCGCGAGAATTAACGCCCGCGGCTGGTTAACCTGACGACCTTCGGCCGCAGGATGAGAGAGAAGATGATGAAACGTTGACGTCAGAAACGCCATCGTTTTGCCGGTACCGGTTTGCGCCTGGCCTGCAACATCACGCCCGGAAAGCGTAAAGGGCAGGGCTAACGCCTGAATCGGCGTGCAGTATTGAAAGCCTTTACTATCAAGGGCTTCAACCACTTTTGGGTGCAGGGCGAAGTCGGAAAACTTCTGTTCAGTTAAGTGTGTTTTGCTCATAGTGTGGTAGAATATCAGCTTACTATCGCTTTACGAAAGCGTATCCGATGAAATAAAGTCAACCTACATTGGTTTATATTACGCCAATTCGCCAGGCATAATCTTGTGGAGTAAAACATGAGCAGCGATAAAATCGTTCATCTGACTGATGACAGTTTCGACACCGACGTGCTGAAAGCCGACGGCGTTACACTGGTAGATTTCTGGGCTGAATGGTGTGGTCCTTGCAAAATGATCGCCCCAATCCTTGATGAAGTTGCAGAAGAGTATGATGGCAAACTGACCATCGCTAAGCTGAATATTGATGATAACCCAGGCACGGCACCGAAATACGGCATTCGTGGTATCCCGACGCTGCTGCTGTTTAAAAATGGTGAAGTCGCCGCGACCAAAGTGGGCGCGCTGTCTAAAGGCCAGCTGAAAGAGTTCCTGAACGCCAACCTGGCGTAATTCAGGGCTGAACGTTCGGCAGTGGTGAATTTATCTCCTGCTGCTGGACGTTCGCTTTCAGGCGTGCTAAGTTACCAATACTGCATTACGAACTTACCTTGTAGTTAGCATCTAAAGTTTTCCCTTGTTAAACCCTGTCGCACTGTACCTTATAGAGATAGAACGGTTTAGCAATCTGACGGTTAGCTCCAACTCTGGCATCGCAATCGACCGTCTCCTCGCTTCCAGGTCGCCATCCCAGACGATGATCGTCGAGAAGAGTCGAAAAGAGCCATTAACGGCATGGATTAATTGCCATACCATTCACGACAAACATTTCGAGTATTACCCCGAGTTTAAGAACCCATCACTATGAATCTTACCGAATTAAAGAATACGCCGGTTGCTGAGCTGATTACTCTCGGCGAAAATATGGGGCTGGAAAATCAGGCTCGCATGCGCAAGCAGGACATTATCTTCTCCATCCTGAAGCAGCACGCGAAAAGCGGCGAAGACATCTTCGGTGATGGCGTGCTGGAGATACTGCAGGATGGATTTGGATTCCTCCGTTCCGGAGACAGCTCCTACCTCGCCGGTCCTGATGATATCTACGTTTCCCCCAGCCAAATCCGCCGCTTCAACCTCCGCACAGGTGACACCATCTCTGGCAAAATTCGTCCCCCAAAAGAGGGTGAACGTTATTTTGCGCTGCTGAAAGTTAATGAAGTTAACTACGACAAGCCGGAAAACGCGCGTAATAAGATTCTGTTCGAAAACCTCACGCCGCTGCACGCGAATAAACGTCTGCGTATGGAGCGGGGTAATGGCTCAACGGAAGATTTAACCGCACGTGTACTGGACCTGGCTTCACCGATTGGTCGTGGTCAGCGTGGCCTGATCGTGGCACCGCCGAAAGCCGGTAAAACCATGCTGCTGCAGAACATCGCGCAGAGCCTGGCGTACAACTACCCGGATTGCACCCTGATGGTGCTGCTGATCGACGAACGTCCGGAAGAAGTCACCGAGATGCAGCGTCTGGTCAAAGGTGAAGTTATCGCCTCTACCTTTGATGAGCCCGCTTCGCGCCACGTTCAGGTTGCTGAAATGGTGATTGAAAAGGCCAAGCGTCTGGTTGAACACAAGAAAGACGTGATCATCCTGCTTGACTCCATCACCCGTCTGGCACGTGCATACAACACTGTGGTTCCGGCATCAGGTAAAGTCCTGACCGGTGGTGTCGATGCCAACGCCCTGCACCGTCCGAAGCGTTTCTTCGGTGCGGCACGTAACGTGGAAGAGGGCGGTAGCCTGACCATCATCGCGACTGCGCTGGTAGACACCGGTTCGAAGATGGATGAGGTGATTTACGAAGAGTTTAAAGGTACCGGTAACATGGAACTGCATCTCTCACGTAAAATCGCAGAAAAACGCGTCTTCCCGGCGATTGATTACAATCGTTCTGGTACCCGTAAAGAAGAGCTGCTCACCTCTCAGGAAGAGCTGCAGAAGATGTGGATCCTGCGTAAGATTATTCACCCAATGGGCGAGATCGACGCGATGGAGTTCCTCATCAACAAGTTGGCGATGACCAAAACCAACGATGAATTCTTCGATATGATGAAGCGTTCCTAATCCGATACTGTAAAGCCGAACCACAGATTCGGCTTTTTTAGCTTAAATGCGCAGAAAATCGACCTTACGCCACGTCTCAACGTGGCGTTTTTCATTTGTGAGCTATAGGATTGAACACTGACAGGAGCATTTATAATGACTGTGGTAGTGGTGACGAATTAATGACCGTTCGTGCATCTCTTTATGCAGAATTCGGAATCCGACGCAGCGATGAACGCACTTTTTCGCGTATTGTTGCCCGGGATGTTAGCTGAGAGCGTTTAACGTGAATTTACTCACTATGAGTACTGAGCTTGGTTTAATTTTTCTCTTTTCCCTGGCTTTCCTCTTTTTTGCTCGAAAAGCAGCTAAAAAAATTGGTTTAGTTGATAAGCCTAACTCACGTAAACGTCATCATGGCGCGATTCCGTTGGTTGGCGGCATTTCTGTGTTCGCAGGTATCTGCTTCACCTTCGCGATAACCAATTATTATCTGCCGCATGCGCTGCTCTATCTGGGGTGCGCCGGGGTACTGGTGCTGGTTGGCGCGCTGGACGATCGTTTCGATATCAGCGTGAAAATCCGTGCCGTGGTGCAGGCGATGGTCGCGGTTGTGATGATGGTCGGTGCCAAACTTTATCTGCTTAGCCTCGGGTTTATCGTCGGCCCGTTTGAACTGATCGTTGGGCCGTTTGGCTACGTGCTGACGCTGTTTGCCGTCTGGGCGGCGATCAACGCCTTTAATATGGTCGACGGGATTGACGGCTTGCTGGGCGGACTTTCCTCGGTGACCTTCGCGGCTATGGGCATCATCCTCTACTTTGATGGCCAGACCAGCCTCGCCATGTGGTGTTTTGCGATGATCGCCGCCACGCTGCCCTACATCCTGCTTAACCTCGGCTTCCTCGGCCGTCGCTTCAAAGTCTTTATGGGCGATGCGGGCAGTACGATGATTGGCTTCACCATCATCTGGATCCTGCTGGAAACCACTCAGGGCCTGAGCCATCCG
This sequence comes from Pantoea sp. X-Soil-YNGN-775, assembly GCF_059730575.1. NCBI lineage: Bacteria > Pseudomonadati > Pseudomonadota > Gammaproteobacteria > Enterobacterales > Erwiniaceae > Pantoea > Pantoea sp. X-Soil-YNGN-775. Next base: position 145,798 of record NZ_AP035945.1, read on the forward strand.
ATTACGCCGGTGACCGCACTGTGGCTGATTGCCATTCCATTAATGGACATGGTGGCGATTATGTATCGCCGTCTGCGTAAAGGCATGAGCCCGTTCTCTGCCGACCGCCAGCATATTCACCATCTGATCATGCGCGCCGGTTTTAGCTCGCGTCAGGCCTTTGTCCTGATTACCGTTGCCGCCGCGATCCTCGCCGGTATCGGCGTTTTAGGCGAATACCTGGCGTTCATTCCCGAATGGGTGATGCTGCTGCTGTTCCTGGTGGCCTTTATGGTTTACGGCTACTGCCTGAAGCATGCGTGGCGCGTGGCGCGACGTGTCCGGCGGATCAAACGCCGTCTGAGCCATTACCGCGACGCCAAAAAAAACTTACCCCGCTAAGCGCTGACAAAGGATAACGCTGCCATGCCTGCTGAAATTGTGGACAACGAACTGGATATTCGCGGCTTATGTTGCCGTTTATGGCGTGGCAAGCGCTGGATTGTCGGACTGGCGCTGCTGTTTGCGCTGGTCGCCTGGCTGGCGACGCTGCTGATGAAACAAGTCTGGAGCACCACGGCGGTCACCGATCGTCCGACGGTGAACATGCTTGGATCTTACTATGCGCAGCAGCAGTTCCTCGCCAATCTGGATGTGCGTAACAACGCCCTGACGCTGACCGCTCCGTCGCCCACGGTGATGGATGAGGTCTATCAGGAATTCACCATGCAGCTAGCCTCGTGGGATACACGCCGCGAGTTCTGGCAGCAAACCGATTATTATAAAAGCCGAAAAACCGGTAATGCGCACAACGATGCTGCGCTGCTTGACGATATGATCAGCAATATTCTGTTCACGCCCGCCGATGCGGCGCACAACCTGCCGGATAACGTGCGGCTAAAAGCAGAAACCGCCGGCGATGCGAATAACCTGCTGCGCCAGTACATTGCCTACGCCAGTGAGCGTGCAGCCCGTCATCTGAACGAAGAGTTCAAAGGGGCCTGGCAGGCGCGGACGGCTCAGCTTCAGGCGCAGGTTAAGCGGCAGGAAGATGTGGCCAATGCGGTGTTTCAGCGTCAGCAGCATCGTCTGGAACAGGCACTGAAGATTGCCAGCCAGCAAGGCATTAATGAAAAACAGGCGCGCGAAGCGGGCGAAAACCTGGCGGACAGCGACCTGTTTCTGCTGGGCAAGCCGGTTTTACAAGGGCAGCTCGAGACCCTGCGCGCCACCGGCCCGAACTTCGATATAAGCTATGATCAGAACAGAGCCATGCTGACCACGCTGGTCGCCGGCCCGACGCTGAACAGTAAATTCCAGACTTACCGTTACCTGCGTACCCCCGAAGAGCCGGTGTCGCGTGATAGTCCACGCCGCCTGTTCATGATGATTATGTGGGGTGCCGTAGGGGCATTGGTTGGGGCTGGTGTGGCGCTGGCACGTCGTCCGCGTCTGATGTCAGACCAGCGTCATTGAGAGAAACAGTGTGAAAGTTCTGACAGTATTTGGTACCCGTCCCGAAGCCATTAAAATGGCGCCCCTGGTTCAGGCCCTGGCGCAGGATCCGGTGTTTGACTCGCGTCTGTGCGTCACGGCACAGCATCGTGAAATGCTCGATCAGGTGCTGCGCCTGTTTCAGCTGCAGCCGGACTATGACCTGAATATTATGCGTCCTGAGCAGGGGCTGACCGAGATCACCTGCCGCATTTTAGAGGGCATGAAAACCGTGTTGCTCGACTTCAGACCAGACATCGTGCTGGTTCATGGCGACACCACCACCACCTTAGCGGCCAGCCTGGCGGCGTTTTATCAGCAAATCCCGGTCGGCCATGTTGAGGCCGGACTGCGCACCGGCGATCTGGCGTCACCGTGGCCGGAAGAGGGGAACCGCAAACTCACCGGCCATCTTGCCCGTCTCCATTTCACGCCAACCTCGCGTTCGCGCCAGAACCTGTTGCAGGAAAACCTGCCGGATGCGCGCATCGTGGTGACCGGCAACACGGTGATTGATGCACTGCTGTGGGTGCGCGATCGGGTGCTGGATGACTGCAATCTGAATGCCCAGCTGGCGGCGCGCTATCCGTTTCTCGACGCCAGCAAGAAGCTGGTGCTGGTGACCGGTCATCGGCGTGAAAGCTTCGGTGACGGTTTTGAGCGGATTTGTAGCGCACTGGCACAGATTGCGCGGCAGCATCCGGAGGCGCAAATCGTCTACCCGGTGCACCTCAATCCCAACGTCAGCGAGCCGGTTAACCGCATACTCAGCGGCATTGAAAATATCATTCTGATCGAGCCCCAGGAGTACCTGCCTTTTGTCTGGCTGATGAACCGCGCCTGGCTGATTCTCACCGATTCGGGCGGCATTCAGGAGGAAGCGCCCTCGCTGGGCAAACCAGTACTGGTCATGCGCGATACCACTGAACGGCCCGAAGCGATCGATGCGGGTACGGTAAAACTGGTGGGGACGGATATCGACAGAATCGTAGCCGAGGTCAGCACCTTGCTGACGGACGATAATGCCTGGCAGGCGATGAGCCATGCCCATAATCCGTATGGCGATGGCAAAGCCTGTGGCCGTATTTTGCAAGCCTTAAAAGATAACCGAGCCGACTTATGAGTTTTCAAACCATTTCCGTGATTGGACTGGGATACATTGGGCTGCCAACGGCAGCCGTTTTTGCCTCAAAGGGAAAAAAAGTAGTGGGGGTGGATATCAACGCCCGGGCGGTTGAAACCATCAATCGCGGTGCGATTCATATCGTAGAACCTGATTTAGACCAGGTGGTGCACGCCGCCGTCACGCGCGGCGATCTGCGGGCGACAACCCAGCCGGAAGCCGCCGATGCGTTTCTTATCGCCGTGCCGACGCCTTTTCAGGCAGACCATCAGCCCGATCTGCGCTTCGTGCAGGCTGCAGCGGAGTCGATCGCGCCGGTGCTGAAGCCGGGCGATTTAGTGATTCTTGAATCAACCTCGCCAGTTGGCACCACCGAGCAGATGGCTGACTGGCTGGCCGCTGCGCGTCCCGATCTGCGTTTCCCGCAGCACGGTGAAACGCCCGATATTTATATCGCCTACTGTCCGGAGCGGGTGCTGCCGGGTAAGGTGATGGTGGAACTGATTAATAACGATCGGGTGATTGGCGGCATGACGCCAGCCTGTTCGGCCCGCGCCAGTGAACTCTATCGGTTGTTTTTAAAAGGCGAATGTGTGGAAACCAACGCCCGCACCGCTGAGATGTGTAAGCTGACCGAAAACAGCTTCCGTGACGTTAATATCGCCTTTGCGAATGAGCTGTCGCTGATTTGCGCCGCTCAGGGGATTAACGTCTGGGAACTGATTGCGCTGGCGAATCGCCATCCGCGCGTCAACATTCTGCAGCCCGGACCGGGCGTCGGCGGTCACTGCATCGCCGTCGATCCGTGGTTTATTGTGGCGCAAAATCCTGAGCTGGCGCGCCTGATCCGCACGGCGCGTGAGGTCAATGACGCTAAGCCGCAATGGGTACTGGATCAGGTTAAAACGGCGCTGGCGGATAGCCTGACGCAAACCGGTAAGCGTGCCACTGAGTTGACCATTGCCTGCTTCGGTCTGGCCTTTAAGCCGGACATTGACGATCTGCGCGAAAGCCCGGCGATGGTTGTCGCCCGACTGATTGCTGACTGGCACAGCGGCAGCACCTGGGTGGTTGAACCGCACATCGACCAGATTCCGGCGTCCCTCAGGGATAAAGCCACGCTGGTCTCCAGTGAGCAGGCGCTGGCACAGGCCGATATCCTGGTAATGCTGGTGGATCATCGTGCTTTCCGCGCAGTGGATGCCGCCGGGGTGCGCCAGCAGTGGGTGGTCGATACCAAAGGCGTCTGGCGATGAAACGTTTTCTGATTACTGGCGGTGCCGGCTTTATCGGCTCGGCGCTGGTTCGTTTTCTGATTGCCGAAACGGACCACCAGGTGGTGGTGGTCGACAAACTCAGCTATGCCGGCAATCTTGCTTCGCTGAGCAGCGTCGCCGATTCGCCACGATTTATCTTTGAGCAGGCTGATATTTGCGACCGGCCGGCGCTCGATCAGATCTTCGCCCATCATCAACCCGACTGCGTGATGCATCTTGCCGCGGAAAGTCATGTGGATCGCTCTATTGACGGACCGATCGCCTTTATCGAAACCAACATTGTCGGGACTTACCAGCTGCTGGAAGCGGCGCGTTTTTACTGGCAGGCGCTGGATGCCGCGCGCAAAGCCGCCTTTATCTTTCACCACATCTCTACCGATGAGGTGTTCGGCGACCTGCATGATAGTCAGGGATACTTTACCGAAACTACCCCTTACGCGCCGAGCAGCCCTTACTCTGCCAGTAAAGCCAGTAGCGACCATTTAGTCCGGGCCTGGCGGCGAACCTACGGTTTGCCTACGCTGGTCACCAACTGTTCAAACAATTACGGTCCGTGCCACTTTCCGGAAAAACTGATCCCGCTGACCATCATCAACGCCATGGCGGGCAAAGCACTGCCGGTATACGGCAACGGACAACAGATCCGTGACTGGCTCTATGTCGAAGATCATGCCCGCGCGCTGTATCAGGTGGTCAGTCATGGCAAGCCTGGCGAGACCTACAATATTGGCGGCCATAATGAGCGACGCAATATTGAGGTGGTGGAAACCGTATGCAGCCTGCTGGAAGAGCTGGCTGCAGATCAAAAACCGCAGGGGCTGGCCCATTATCGCGACCTGATCACCTACGTAACCGACCGCCCCGGCCATGACCAGCGCTACGCCATTGATGCCAGCAAAATCGCGCGTGAACTGGGCTGGCTGCCGCAGGAAACCTTTGAAAGCGGCATGCGTAAAACGGTTGCCTGGTATCTGGCGAATCCCGACTGGTGGCAGGCCATTCTCGACGGACGCTACCGTGGTGAGCGCCTCGGCTTATCGCAATAATCAGCGAAAGGAGCAGCGATGAAAGGCATCATTTTAGCCGGAGGATCGGGAACGCGGTTACATCCCATCACCCGTGCAGTTTCTAAGCAACTGCTGCCGGTCTATGACAAACCAATGATCTACTACCCGCTGTCAGTACTGATGCTGGCGGGTATCCGCGATATTCTGCTGATTACCACGGCGGAAGATCGAGCGCAATTTGAGCGCCTGCTGGGCGACGGAGCGGAATTTGGTCTGCGGCTCAGTTACGCGGTTCAGCCCCATCCGGACGGTCTGGCGCAGGCGTTTATCATCGGTGAATCGTTTATTGGCGACGATAACTGCTGCCTGGTACTGGGCGACAATCTTTACTTCGGCCAGGGATTCAGTCCGAAGCTAAGAAAAGTGGTAGAGCAGAACCGCGGCGCGACCGTGTTCGGTTATCAGGTGATGGATCCCGAACGCTTCGGCGTGGTGGAGTTTGATGATGATTTTAAAGCGATCTCTATTGAAGAGAAGCCAAAACAGCCGAAGTCTCGCTGGGCGGTCACCGGCCTCTATTTCTATGATAATCAGGTAGTCGACTTCGCCAGACAGGTTAAGCCTTCGCCACGCGGTGAACTGGAAATCACCGCCATTAATCAGATGTATCTTGAGCGCGGTGAGCTGACCGTCGAACTGCTGGGACGCGGGTTCGCGTGGCTGGATACCGGCACCCATGACAGCCTGGTGGAAGCGAGCATGTTTGTGCAGACGGTTGAAAAACGTCAGGGCTTCAAGATCGCCTGTCTGGAAGAGATCGCCTGGCGTAACAGCTGGCTGAGTGATGACCAGCTACGTGCGGCAGGCGAAGCGCTGACTAAAACCGGCTACGGCCAATACCTGCTGGATCTGTTACATGCCCGTCCACGTCAATATTAATCCCCTTAGCTGGGAGAGCCAGTTCTTCGGTATTGAAACCGTGCGGCTGGATCTTAACGGTGACACCGCTCTGGATGCAGCGCTGCAACATCCCTGCGCGCTGCTGCAGGTCAAAGTGCCCGCCAGCCAGACCGCGCTGATTGATACGCTGCAGCAGCACCGGTTCCAGCTGGTGGAAGGTGAAGCGGATCTGACGCTGCTGATTAACCAGACCGAACGACAGGTCGGCATTCGCATTGCACGCGAGGCGCAAATTCCGGCCCTGCGCGAGGCGGCCTCACAGCTGTTCAGTCAGAGTCGCTTTCGTGCGCCGTGGTATGCGCCCGACGCCAGCGGTCGTTTCTACGCCCAGTGGATTGAAAACGCGGTGCGTGGCACCTTTGATCATCAATGCCTGGTGGCTGCGGATGCGGCAGGCCAGCTACAGGGCTTCGTCTCGTTGCGTGAAGTGGACGGCGACGCTCGTATCGGTTTGCTGGCGGTGCTGCCTGACGCGCAGGGCCAGGGACTGGGCCAACGGCTGATGCTGGCGGCAGCGGACTGGGCGCGGGTGCGGCGACTGGCGCAGCTTCGGGTCGCCACTCAGCTCAGTAATCTCACGGCGATGCGCCTCTATTTACGCAGCGGTGCCCGTATCGACAGCACCGCCTACTGGTTCTACAGGAAAGGTCATGATTCCATTTAATGCACCCCCGGTTGTGGGCACGGAAATTGAGTACATGCAGTCGGCGATGAACAGCGGCAAGCTGTGCGGAGACGGCGGTTTTACCCGTCGCTGCCAGCAGTGGATGGAGCAGCGCTTTGGCAGTAAAAAAGTGCTGCTGACGCCCTCCTGTACCGCGTCACTGGAGATGGCCGCGCTGTTGATCGATCTGCAGCCGGGCGATGAAGTGATCATGCCGAGCTATACCTTCGTCTCTACCGCCAACGCTTTTGTGCTGCGCGGCGCCCGCATCGTGTTTGTCGATGTGCGTCCCGATACCATGAATATCGACGAGACGCTGATCGAAGCCGCCATCACCGAAAGAACCCGCGCTATTGTGCCGGTGCACTACGCCGGCGTCGCCTGTGAAATGGACACCATAATGGCGCTGGCGGCGAAGCATAAGCTGTTTGTCATTGAAGATGCGGCGCAGGGCGTGATGTCACGCTACAAAGGCCGTGCGCTGGGCACCATAGGTCACATTGGTTGTTTCAGCTTCCATGAAACCAAGAATTACACCGCCGGTGGTGAAGGCGGGGCGACCTTAATTAATGACGCCAGCCTGGTCGAGCGTGCCGAAATCATTCGCGAAAAAGGCACTAACCGCAGCCAGTTTTTCCGCGGTCAGGTGGATAAATATACCTGGCGCGATATGGGATCAAGCTACCTGATGGCCGATTTGCAGGCAGCCTATCTCTGGGCGCAGCTGGAAGCGGCTGAACGTATCAACCAGCAGCGGTTGCGCATCTGGCAACGTTATCATGATGCGTTACAGCCGCTGGCAGAGCAGGGACGAATCGCGCTGCCGGTAATCCCCGCCAGCTGCGAGCACAACGCGCATATGTTCTATATCAAACTGCGCGATCAGGACGATCGTCAGGCGCTGATTAACTGGATGAAAGAGGCCGAGATACTGACGGTATTCCACTATATTCCGCTACACAGTTCGCCGGCTGGCCAGCGTTTCTCGCAGTTTGTTGGCGACGACCGCTTCACCACCGTTGAGAGCGAACGCCTGCTGCGCCTGCCGCTGTTCTATAACCTGTCGGATAACAACCAGAGCACGGTTATCAGCTCGCTGCTGAGCTTCTTTTCCTGATGTCACTGGCCAAAGCTTCAGTGTGGACCGCGTCGTCCACGCTGGTAAAAATCGTTGCCGGACTGCTGGTGGTCAAACTGCTGGCGGTCAGCTTCGGGCCGGAGGGCGTCGGTCAGGCGGGTAACTTTCGTCAGCTGATCACCGTGCTGGGTGTGCTGGCGGGGGCCGGAATTTTCAACGGCGTCACCAGCTATGTGGCGCAGTATCAGCAGCAGCCCGAGCGGTTACGAGCGCTGGTTGGCACCGCCTCAACCCTGGTGCTGGGCTTTTCCGGCGTGCTGGCGCTGCTGTTCCTGCTGGCGGCAGGCCCGATCAGCAATGCGCTTTTTGGTCACGATCGCTATCAGAACGTGATCCGCGTGGTGGCGTTTCTTCAGCTCGGTATCGCGTGGGCGAACTTTAGTCTGGCGCTGCTGAAAGGGTATCGTGATGCGCGCGGCAATGCGCTGGCGCTGATTCTCGGCAGCCTGATTGGCGTCGTGGGTTATCTGCTGTGCTGGTGGTTGGGTGGTTATCAGGGCGCACTGATCGGTCTGGCGCTGGTGCCGGCCCTGTTGCTGGTGCCGGCTGTGATCTTGCTGAAGCGCCGCGTACCTTTGCCGCTCAGCTGGCTGCGTCCGCAATGGCAGCCCGAGCTGGCGCGTAATCTGGCTAAATATACCCTGATGGCGTTGATTACCACCGTGACGCTACCGGTGGCCTGGGTAATGATGCGTAACCTGCTGGCGGCGCAGCAAGGCTGGGCGCAGGTCGGACTGTGGCAGGGCGTGACCAGTATCTCCGATGCCTATCTGCAATTTATTACCGCCACTTTCAGCGTCTGGCTGCTGCCGACGCTGGCGCGACTGGATAACAAACGCGATATTGCACAGGAAATTGGCCGGGCGCTGCGCTTTGTGCTGCCGGCGGTGGCGGTGGCCAGTTTCGCGGTCTGGATCCTGCGGGATGTTGCCATCAGCCTGCTGTTTTCCGACGCGTTCCGTGGCATGCGCGATCTGTTTGTCTGGCAACTGTGTGGCGATGTTTTTAAAGTGGGAGCCTATGTTTTCGGATATCTGGTGATCGCCAAAGCCTCGCTGCGCTTTTATGTTCTGACTGAGATCAGCCAGTTTGTATTGCTGACGCTGTTCTCGCGCTGGCTAATTCCGTTACAGGGCGCAACGGGAGCGGCGCAGGCTTACATGTTTACCTATATGGCTTACTTTGCCCTGTGTTGTGGCGCTTTTATGATTTATTGCCGGAAAAAATGACTTTAATTCACGTTTTGGGATCGGATATTCCCCACCACAACCTCACGGTGCTGCGCTTCTTCAACGATGTACTGAGCGTTGAACAGCCCACGGCTACGCCACGCCATTTTATGGTGGTAACGCCACAGCCTGAGAGTTTTTCGCCGTTCAGCGCCTTACAGATTGAGTGCTTTGCCAGTAAAAAAGCGCTGGCGCAGGCGGTATTGCAGCGTGCCAGGCGGCGTCAGCAACGCTTCTTCTGCCACGGCCAGTTCAATCCCTGGCTCTGGCTGGCGTTACTCAGCGGCAAGCTGCATCGTTCCCAGCTGTTCTGGCACGTGTGGGGCGCAGATCTGTATGAAGATTCTCGCAGCCTGAAGTTTCGCCTGTTCTATTTTCTGCGCCGGATGGCGCAGGGGCGAGTGGCGCACGTTTTTGCCACGCGCGGCGATCTGCATCATTACCAGCAACGCCATCGCCGGGTACCCGGTTCGTTACTCTATTTCCCGACCCGCATGCCGGATGTGGCGGTCCATGCTGCGCCCGATCCGACGTTTACTCTGTTGCTGGGAAATTCAGGCGATCCGAGCAACCGGCATATCGACGGACTCAAGGCGATTCACGCGCAGTTTGGCGACCAGCTGCGTATTGAGGTACCGCTGGGTTATCCGCCGAACAATCAGGCCTATATCAGTCAGGTGAGAGCGGCGGCTGAGGCGCTGTTTCCGCAGGGACAGGTGAAGCTGATTGATGAGAAAATGGCGTTTGATGACTATTTAGCGCTGCTGGCGCGCTGCCACGTCGGCTATTTTATGTTTGAACGTCAGCAGGGGATCGGGACCTTGTGTCTGTTAATCCAGGCCAACGTGCCCTTTGTGCTGAGTCGTAAAAACCCATTCTGGCGTGATGTGGCGGAGCAGCAGTTGCCGGTGCTGTTCAGCGAAGATGCACTCACGCCTGCGGTGATTAGCGAGGCGCGTCGTCAGTTAGCGAGCTGCGACAAACAGGCGATAGCCTTTTTTGCGCCCGGCTATCTGGCCGGATGGCGCTCAGCATTACGCCTCAGCGAAGGGGAGTTGTCATGAGCCTGATGCAGTTTAGCGGTCTGCTGGCGGTCTACCTGCTGTCGCTGGGTTTTATTCTCACCCTGACCTGGCGGGAGTTTAAGCGCGTGCGTTTTAACTTCCATCTGTTCTTCACACTGCTGTTCTTACTGACTTTTTACTTCGGGTTTCCGCTGACCAGCGTGCTGGTGTTCCGCTTTAATGTTGAGGTGGTGCCGGTGGCGTCTCTGCTGCAGGCGCTGCTGTCGGCCACCGGATTTTATGCCCTCTATTACGTCAGCTATAAGGTCCGACTGCGGCCCGCTAACGCCCCGCCGGCTAAACCCTGGCTGCAGATGAATCGGGTCGAAACTCATCTGACCTGCGTGATCCTGGCGCTGGTGGCGCTGGGCACCGTGACGGTTTTTTTCATCCACAACGGCTTTCTGCTGTTCCGCCTGACCGCCTATAACCAGATCTTCTCCAGCGAAGTCTCTGGCGTGGCGCTCAAGCGCTTCTTCTACTTCTTTATTCCGGCGATGTTGATCCCCTATTTTTTGCGTCCGTCACGACGCAACTGGCTGCTGTTTCTGCTGGTGACCGTCGCTTTTGGTCTGCTGACCTACGCGCTGGTCGGCGGAACCCGTGCCAATATCATTATCGCGTTTGCCCTGTTTCTGTTTATAGGCATCACCCGCGGCTGGATTACCCTGTGGATGCTGGCAACCGCAGGTGTGATGGCGATTGCCGGCATGTTCTGGCTGGCGCTGCGCCGTTATAACCTCGACGTGATGGGCGATGAAGCCTTTTATACCTTTCTCTACCTGACGCGTGATACCTTCTCGCCTTGGGAGAACCTGGCATTACTGCTGGATAACTATGCCAAAATTGAGTTCCAGGGGCTGGCGCCGCTCTGGCGTGATTTTTATGTGTTTATTCCCAGCTGGCTGTGGCCGGATCGTCCGCTGGCGGTGCTGAACAGCGCTAACTACTTCACCTGGGAAGTGCTGAATAACCATTCGGGACTGGCGATTTCGCCGACGCTGATCGGTTCACTGGTGGTAATGGGCGGCGTCTGGGCGATTCCGATCGGCGCGGTGGCGGTGGGGATGATTATCAAAGTCTTCGATGCGCTCTATGCGCGTGGCTGCCAGGAAACCAATCGCTACAGCGGAGCTATTCTGCAAAGTTTCTGTTTTGGCGCGGTGTTCAACATGATCGTGCTGGCGCGTGAAGGGCTGGATGCGTTTGGCTCACGCGTGGTGTTTTTCGCTATTATTTTTGCCGCCTGTCTGGGAGTGGCTAAATTACTATTTTGGTTATTGGATCGCGCCGGTTTAATTCGCGATCGCAGCGAGCGGGTGCTGCATAGCCCCTCCTGATTAACCTCTGGGATTGACGGAAGATATGACAAAGTTACCTGACTCGCCGCAGTACCGGATTCGCGGCGTCGCACTGTATGGCTTCGACAGCATGCCGTCGGCGGTGGATTTTTTAATGCCGCCGCAGGGCGTGCGGAGCGGCATCTTAGTCGCCATCAATGCAGAAAAGATTCTGACTGCCGAACGGGATGAGGGATTACGTAACCTGTTAACCCAGGCCGAGTTCGCTTATCCGGACGGCATCAGTATCGTTCGTTCAATCCGTAAAAAATACCCGCAGGCTTCGGTACAGCGCATTGCTGGCGCAGACTTATGGGAAGCGCTAATGGAGCGCGCCGGACGTGAGGGTACCCCGGTATTTCTGATTGGTGGGCGTCAGGCGGTGCTGGATGAAACCTGCGACAAGCTGCGGCGGCAGTGGAATGTGAACATTGTCGGGGCGCAGGATGGTTATTTTGCGCCAGCCGAGCAGGATGCGCTGTTTGCCCGCGTGGCCGCCAGCGGTGCGAAGCTGGTGACGGTTGCGCTGGGTTCACCCCGCCAGGAGCTGTTAATGCTGGCGTGCCGCGCCCACTGGCCTGGTGCGCTCTATATGGGCGTTGGCGGCACCTATGATGTTTTCACCGGCCATGTGAAGCGGGCACCTAAAATCTGGCAGCGGCTGGGACTGGAATGGCTCTATCGGCTGATCAGGCAGCCGAGCCGCTGGCGCAGGCAATTAAAACTGCTGAGATATTTGCGCTATCACTGGCGCGGCGATCTCTGATATTGCTGATTAATGCCGCATTTTTACCCGGCGAGTCGGGAGAAATGCACTATTTGTCGACGAAATGCACAAAGCGTAATCAAACGCGTTTTTTTATTCAAAAAGCACTAGACACGATGGGCGCTTATCTCTAGTATGCACATCCGCAACGGCGCTACGCGCCCGTAGCTCAGCTGGATAGAGCGCTGCCCTCCGGAGGCAGAGGTCTCAGGTTCGAATCCTGTCGGGCGCGCCATATCGTTTGTGCGCATGAGCTTCGGTGGTTTGATTTACCGCGTTAGTTGGCAGTAAAGATTTAAATGCTGCAGGTTTTAAACTTGTAACATTCGGTACAGTGGTGGCTATAGCTCAGTTGGTAGAGCCCTGGATTGTGATTCCAGTTGTCGTGGGTTCGAGTCCCATTAGCCACCCCAGATTTTGCTGGGATACGCGAAGGTGGCGGAATTGGTAGACGCGCTAGCTTCAGGTGTTAGTGTCTTAACGGACGTGAGGGTTCAAGTCCCTCTCTTCGCACCAGGCAAAACAGTTAAAAAAATCGGCGAGTAGCGCAGCTTGGTAGCGCAACTGGTTTGGGACCAGTGGGTCGGAGGTTCGAATCCTCTCTCGCCGACCATTTTAGAAACCTGTCTGAAAAGACAGGTTTTTTTTCGTTTGTAGCAAAGGAGGATGAGGACCTCCGAAGGAGGTTTGAGCCGAGCGCAGCGAGACAACGTTGCTTCAGCAACGGCCCGCAGGGCAGGCTCGCAGAGCCAGGTAATCCTCTCTCGCCGACCATTTTAGAAACCTGTCTGAAAAGACAGGTTTTTTTTCGTTTGTAGCAAAAGAGGATGAGGACCTCCGAAGGAGGTTTGAGCCGAGCGCAGCGAGACAACGTTGCTTCAGCAACGGCCCGCAGGGCAGGCTCGCAGAGCCAGGTAATCCTCTCTCGCTGACCATTTTTAGAAGCCTGTCTGAAAAGACAGGTTTTTTTTCGTCTGTAGCAAAAGAGGATGAGGACCTCCGAAGGAGGTTTGAGCCGAGCGCAGCGAGACAAACGTTGCTTCAGCAACGGCCCGCAGGGCAGGCTCGCAGAGCCAGGTAATCCTCTCTCGCTGACCATTTTTAGAAGCCTGTCTGAAAAGACAGGTTTTTTTTCGTCTGTAGCAAAAGAGGATGAGGACCTCCGAAGGAGGTTTGAGCCGAGCGCAGCGAGACAAACGTTGCTTCAGCAACGGCCCGCAGGGCAGGCTCGCAGAGCCAGGTAATCCTCTCTCGCCGACCATTTTTAGCAACCTGTCTGAAAAGACAGGTTTTTTCGCCTGTCGTTTAGCGAATGACCGGTTGCGTCGCTATTCTGCGACAGATAACCCGTTGATTTTATAACAATGCGAGGCGATTACGCACGGCTGTCTCCAGAGAGAGACAGCGAAGCGGGCCGGTGTCGCTGAATACCGACACTCGCGGCAGGCTGCCCACGCCACTTTATCCTGCATCATTATTAAATAGCTGATTTAAAAGCTTTTAAAAAATAAAATCTAAGCTGGCATGAATTATGCAATAATAAACCTGTAGATGCTCATTCCACCTCTTATGTTTGCTGATGCTACATAAACCTGGGAATGATGCAGAGCCAATTTTTAGGTACCTGTTGTCTGCCTGCCTGTATCGCGAAAGTCTTACAGGGTTAACAGACACCACGTTGAGTCAGGTACCTGCCGGTTGTCTTACCGACCTGATCTTACACCTGCCAATGGCAGGTGTTTTTTTATCTGCGGTTTACTGCCGGCTGGCGGTCAATGTCGGGCACAAAAAAGCCGGGCAAGCCCGGCTTTTATCTTTCTCTCCGGCCGATCAGGCGCCGGGATTGTTCTTCAGCGTCAGCAATAAGCCTTCACGACGCATCTTCGCCGCTTCTTCCGGGCGACGCAGACGATCGTATACATCCGCCAGCCAGGCATAGTCAAACGCATCAGGACGCTGTGCCAGCGCCTGCTGCAGCGCTTCGGCCGCCTGTTGCCATTCACCATGACGCATCAACAGCTGACCCAGCGTACTGTGCAGCAGCGGCGTAGCACCATGCTGTTTAATCTGCTGACGTAGCGCTTTCTCCAGCGCCTCCGGGTTGCCGCTCTTAATGCGCGGCATCAGCAGCACCAGCCGATCGTCATAGTGGCGTTTCAGCCCCTCCAGCACGATTGACTGCGCGGTATCGTGATCGTCACACTCAATCAGGTGGTCAGCCATCGCGACCTGCAGCGTGGTTTCCTGACGGGTTTTGCGGCTCAGATTGCCCCACCAGCGCTTCAGTCCGTCGCTACCCTGATCGGCCATCGCCTGACTCATCAGGCCCAGCCACGCCTGTTGCTGCAGGGCAGTGCGGTGATCCTCATCGCCAACCTGTGCTTTCTGCATCGCCGGCAGAATATCCAGCAGCGCGCTCCAGCCGCCGGTACGGATATAAGCCTGTTCGGCCAGGCGCAGCACTTCAGGATGGCGCGGTGCCACTTCCAGTAAACGATCGATGCTGTGACGCGCGGCGTGATCTTCGTTACGCGCCAGCTGAATACGCGCGCGGGCAATTTCCACCGGGATGGTGTTGCTGTCTGACAGTTCAGCCGCCCGCTCCAGATGCTGATTGGCGCGCACTTCATCACCGCGCTGTTGTGCTGCTTCCGCCGCCAGCAGGTAGTTGGCAACCGGCACATCAGCATGATCGGCATCTTTAGACAGCAGCTTTTCAACCTGACGATGGTCACCTTCCGCCAGCTTCATCAGCGCGGACTGAGTATGACGCTGGGCGCGACGACGTTTACGGCCGGTAAACCAGCCGCGGGTGCGGACACCGGTACGCAGCACGCGGCGCAGCAGCCATTCCACGGCCAGAATCACCAGCAGGCTGATGATCAAAATAATCACCAGGCCGGTAACGCTGGTTTCGATATTCCAGTTATCGGTCTGAATCAGCACGTAGCCCTGATGGCCGGCGATCATCGGTCCCAGCACCACGCCAGCAATCAGCAGGATAAAGAGGATAAATACCTTAAGCATGCTTAGCCTCCCTGCTGATTAGCAGCGGCAGAGGGTTGCGCTAACAGGTTCCGCACGCGGGTTTGCATCAGCTGCTCAAGTAACGGCTGGCTTTCGAGATTGTCTGGCAGATCCATATTGATGCTCTGCTGGCTCAGCTCATCCAGCTGCGCGAGAAAAGCTTTGGTGGCGGCATCGTTGGTATCGTACCAGGCGCGAACCCAGGCGGAGACGGTGTCGATCGACTGTTTGTAGATCTCATCCTGATGACGCGGAACCGCCTGAGCGGCAATCAGCAGACGGGAACGAATGTTCTCACGCAGATAAACATCCTGATTAGGTGCCAGCAGCGGTTGTGCGGTGTTATCACGGCGACGGATGGTAATGAAGTCATCCATAAAGTTGTGCCAGCTTTTCACCAGATTCTGCCGCCATTCGCGCACTGAACCTGACAGCTCACCGCCGTCGCTGTCCATCGGCGCATCATCGCTGTCGTTGTCGGCCAGACGCAGATTGTCGACATTGTTCGATAGCTGATTCAGCTTCAGGATCACGCCATCATAGTCGACCTGGCTGACCGACGAGAGGGTGCTGATATCCTGGGTTAACGCGCGACGGACATTCATCACGCTCGGGTCGTTCATGTCAGCCAGGCTGGCATCGGCGCTTTTCAGCAACGCGGCGGCGGTGGTGACATCCTGATCGCTCCACAGTTTGCGACCCGCCAGTTTCACCAGATAATCCGCCTGCGCCAGCAACCAGCTGCGCACGTCGTTGCCTGAAATCACCGCCACTTTCTCACGCAGCGTTTCCAGCTCTTTGGCGGAGGCGCCCTGTTGGGCTTCCGCCTTCTGCAGTGCGGTTTCGGTGCTGCTCAGCTGCTGCGTTAGCTGCTGTTTGTCGTTACTGGCCTGCTGCTGAAGCGCGCTAAGCTGTTCGCTCAGGCGCTGGTTGGTTTGTGCCTGTAAATCAGCCTGATGTTTCCCATTAAGGTATAAACCTGCACCAATCGCCAGCGCAATGACGATCGCAACCGCACCCAGCACCATGCCACCGTTTTTTGCTTTACGGGGTGGTGTGGCGTTGCTGGCAGCAGAGCGGTCGACCGCTGGGGTGGTTTCTTCAACCATGGCGGAGGAGTCTTTTTGTTCCGTCATATGTGGCACATCCCATTGTTAAAGTTCAGCGTAACGCGCGCAACAGCGCATCGTTATCGGCACCATCGGCTACCTGAATATCCTGCCAACCCAATCCTGCGGCCAGGGTAGCCAAACGTTCACTGACGACGATCAGTCGGCAGTTGAGCAGCCATTCCTCGCGATCGATCGCGGGGAACAGCGAAAAAAGCTGTTGTAACATTTCTCCACTGGTCACCACCAGCACCGAGACGCCGCGATCGCGCCATCGCCGGCCTTCTGTCGCACCGTTATAGTGTTTCTGACAGCGCTGGTAGCAGGCGGCAAACGACACCTCTGCGCCGCGTTGCGTTAAGGTCTCCGCCAGCAGCTCCCGGCCAGGGTTACCGCGCAAAATCAGCGCACGCTTATGGGCGACCTGCTGCAGCGTGTTTAACTGGATTAACTCTTCACTGGTTTCATGCGCATGTGGCCAGGTCACCTGCTGACCACTGACGGTATGGAACGCCAGCGCAGTAGATCGACCAATTGCATAATAGTCCAGCCCGGCGGGCCACGCTGTGACAGCGTGTTGAGCGTAGTGGATAACCTGCTGCGACAGGATAAAAACCAAATCGCCAGGTTGCAGTTCGGCTAACTTTTGCGGCAGATGAGGCAGATCGACGCCCGGCGCGAATTCAATCAGCGGCAGGCTCCAGGCCTGCTTACCCAGCGCATGCAGGCGTGATACCAGCTCTGCCGCGGCGGGTTCCGGACGCGTCACCAGAATGGTCATGCCGGCGGTTGCCCCTGGTAAACTTCACGCAGGATTTCACGCGCGCCGCCGTTCAGCAGCTCATCGGCAAGTGAAATGCCCATCTGTTCTGCCTGATCGCGCGGCCCACGGCGCTCGCCGCTGACCATCACGCTGCCATCCGGCGCACCGACCATGCCACGCAGCCAGAGCTCATCGCCTTCCAGCACCGCAAAGCTGCCGATCGGCACCTGACAACCGCCTTCTAAGCGGGTATTCATGGCGCGCTCTGCTTTGACGCAGACGGCGGTGTCATCGTGGTTTAACGCCTGCAACAGGCTGATTAAGTGGCTGTCGTTCAGACGGCATTCAATGCCGACCGCGCCCTGGCCGACCGCAGGCAGGGAGACATCCGCCGGCAGGGCCTGACGGATTCGGTCTTCGAGTCCGAGGCGTTTCAGCCCGGCGACGGCCAGAATAATGGCGTCATAATCGCCGGCATCGAGTTTGCCGAGTCGGGTACCGACATTACCGCGCAACGAACGGATCACCAGGTCCGGACGACGAGCGCTAATCTGACACTGACGGCGCAGGCTGGAAGTGCCGACGACCGCACCGTGCGGCAGGGCATCAATAGAGTCATAGTGATGAGAAACGAACGCATCGCGCGGATCATCGCGCTCACAAATGGTGACCAGACCCAGACCGGCAGGGAAATCGACCGGCACATCTTTCATTGAGTGCACCGCCATATCGGCCCGGCCATCCAGCATTGCCTGTTCGAGTTCTTTGACAAACAGCCCTTTGCCGCCCACTTTTGCCAGCGGCGTATCAAGGATAATGTCACCTTTAGTGACCATCGGCACCAGTTCAACCTGCAGGCCCGGATGAGCGCTCATCAGGCGTTGCTGTACATAATGTGCCTGCCATAATGCCAGCGGGCTTTGTCTTGTAGCAATTCTGAAAATTTTGTCTAACATGCTGTTAACCATTTTGATCGTTCACTGAATATCCTATCATCTATGGGGGAATGCTGTCAGTTTCAACGGATTGAAAACGGCCTGCTCGCGGATTAGGCCCGATTTATCAAGTCTCATTTGATACCGGTGCTGAAAAGGCGGGAAGCCAGTAAGAACGTGCTAAACTGTTAAGTAGCGCAACTTTCTTTACGGTCAATCTGCCGAGTGTTAGATTGATCACGTTTCCAGCAATAATCTGCCCACTTTTTCACTTTATAAGCGGCAGATGGTGGAAACAGGGTGCTTAAACACTGGGACAATCAGGCGAAACGTCTTGTACCTCTACATTGAGACACTGAAACAGAGACTGGATGCAATCAACCAGCTGCGCGTCGATCGTGCACTGGCTGCCATGGGACCCGCTTTTCAGCGCGTCTACAGTCTGCTGCCAACCTTATTACATTATCAACATCCGCAGATGCCGGGTTACCTTGAAGGTAGCGTTCCACATGGCATCAGCTTCTTCACGCCTGATGAAAATCAGCGTCAGCTACTGGCCGATTTGACCGGCGACAGCGACCTGCGCCTTGCCGATGCGCCAAAAGGCGAAATGCCGATCACCGCGATTTATTCGATGGGCAGCACTTCGTCGGTCGGTCAGAACAGCGTGTCGGATCTCGACATCTGGGTCTGTCATCAATCCTGGCTGGACAATGAAGAGCGCCTTAATCTGCAGCGTAAATGTACCATGCTGCAGAAATGGTGCGTCTCCATGGGCGTGGAAGTGAGCTTCTTCCTGATCGATGAGAACCGTTTCCGCCATAACGAAAGCGGTAATCTGGGCGGAGAAGATTGCGGCTCGACCCAACACATTCTGCTGCTTGATGAGTTTTACCGTACTGCGGTGCGCATGGCGGGTAAACGCATTCTGTGGAACATGGTGCCCGGCGAAGAAGAGCACCATTATGACGACTACGTGATGTCGCTCTACGCCAAAGGTGTGTTGACGCCGAATGAATGGCTCGATCTGGGCGGCCTTGGCACGCTGTCGGCGGAGGAGTACTTCGGTGCCAGCCTGTGGCAGCTGTATAAAAGTATCGACTCGCCGTATAAAGCGGTGCTGAAAACCCTGCTGCTGGAAGCTTACAGCTGGGAATATCCGAATACGCAACTGCTGGCGATGGACATCAAACAGCGCCTGCACGACGGCGAAATCATCTGCTTCGGGCTTGATCCCTACTGCATGATGCTGGAACGCGTCACGCATTATCTGACCAGCGTGGACGATCAGCCACGTCTCGATCTGGTGCGCCGCTGTTTCTACCTCAAAGTGTGCGAGAAACTCAGCACCGAAGAGCATCAGCATCGCACCGGCTGGCGGCGTGAAATTCTGTCGCAGCTGGTGAAAGAGTGGGGCTGGGATGACGAGAAAATTGCCATCCTGGATAACCGCGCAGAGTGGAAAATCGAGCGGGTGCGTGAAGCGCACAACGAACTGCTGGATGCGATGATGCAGAGTTATCGCAACCTGATCCGGTTTGCCCGCCGCAACAATTTAAGCGTCAGCGCGAGTCCGCAGGACATCGGCGTGTTGACCCGTAAACTGTACGCCGCGTTTGAAGCACTGCCGGGCAAGGTTACCCTGGTCAACCCACAGATTTCGCCCGATCTTTCTGAGCCGAACCTGACCTTTATTCATGTGCCGCCAGGCCGGGCCAACCGCGCGGGCTGGTACCTGTATAATCAGGCACCGGACATGGACTCGATCATCAGCCATCAGCCGCTGGAATATAACCGCTATCTGAATAAGCTGGTGGCGTGGGCGTGGTTCAACGGTCTGCTGACCCGCAAAACCCGGCTGCACATTAAAGGCAATGAGATCTGCGATCTGGCGCGTCTGCAGGAGCTGGTCAATGACGTCTCCAGTCATTTCCCGCTTCGCCTGCCGGCCCCGACGCCAAAAGCGCTCTACAGCCCGTGTGAAATTCGTCACCTCGCGATTATCGTCAACCTCGAGCACGATCCGACCTCGGCGTTCCGTAATCAGGTGGTGCACTTCGACTTCCGTAAGCTCGACGTGTTCAGCTTCGGCCAGCAGCAACAGTGCCTGATCGGCAGTATCGACCTGCTCTACCGTAACTCGTGGAATGAAGTGCGTACGCTGCACTTCAGCGGCGAACAGGCGATGATCGAAGGGCTGAAAACCATTCTTGGCAAGATGCATCAGGATGCCGCGCCGCCCGATACGGTTGAAGTGTTCTGCTACAGCCAGCATCTGCGCGGGCTGATCCGGACCCGCGTGCAGCAACTGGTGTCGGAATGCATTGAGCTGCGGCTCTCCAGTACGCGACAGGAGCCGGGCCGCTTCAAAGCGCTGCGCATGGCCGGCCAGACCTGGGGTCTGTTCTTTGAACGCATGAGCGTTTCGGTACAGAAGCTGGAAAACGCCGTCGAATTTTACGGCGCGATTTCCAATAACAAGCTGCACGGCCTGTCGATCAAGGTGGAAACCAACCAGACGCCGCTGCCGCCGGTGGTTAACGGCTATGCCAGCGAAGGCATCATCCAGTTTTTCTTTGAAAACACCACCGATGAGCGCGGTTTCAACATCTATATTCTTGATGAGACCAACCGGGTCGAGGTTTATCATCACTGCGAAGGCAGCAAAGAGGAGCTGGTGCGTGACGTTAGTCGTTTCTACTCGTCGTCGCACGATCGCTTTACCTACGGTTCCAGTTTTATCAACTTCAACCTGCCGCAGTTCTATCAGATCGTGAATACCGGTGAACGTTTCCAGGTGATTCCGTTCCGCAGCCAGACGCTGACGCAGCTGTGCGCCTCGCCACCTGACAACGACAACGGCGACTATCAACCGCGCTATCAGGTGCATTGAACCCGATCGGCCGCCTGCCTGTTCAGGCGGCCGTCATCTGCCCGGCCTGACACTCTGCTCACGCTATTTGCGGGGATTTCCTGTTGCTTTTCCAACTTCAACTGCGATGATAAGCATCCAGGTAAAGGACATGAAGAGCATAAAGAATGAAGAAAGTGATAAGCCTGTTGGCGATGGCGCTGGCCGTGACCAGCCTTGCCGGTTGTGGTCTGAAAGGGCCGCTTTATTTCCCGCCGAAGGACCAGCCGAAAAAGCAACAAGCCCCGACTGAACGCCAGAAAGCAGACGCCTCTAAAGCGGATGTGAACGGTCTGGTGACCGGCGATTCGAGCGCGCAAGCGAACTAATATCATGGCTTATCCGGCGGAGCTAAAAATGCAGTTCTCCAAAATGCACGGTCTCGGCAACGACTTTATGGTGGTCGATGCGGTGACGCAAAACGTCTTTTTCTCGCCGGAGTTGATCCGCCGGCTGGCCGATCGTCATTTGGGGATCGGTTTTGATCAATTGCTGATCGTTGAGCCGCCATACGATCCCGATCTCGATTTCCACTATCGCATTTTCAATGCCGATGGCAGTGAAGTCGCGCAGTGCGGCAACGGCGCGCGCTGCTTTGCCCGCTTCGTTCAGCTGAAAGGCCTGACCAACAAAAGCGACATTCGCGTCAGCACCCAAAATGGCCGGATGGTGCTAAGCGTCACGCCGGACGATCAGGTGCGCGTCAACATGGGCGAACCCAACTTTGAGCCGCAGCAGGTGCCGTTTCGCGCCAATAAAGCCGAGAATCTCTATCTGCTACGCGTGGCCGAGCAGACGGTAATGCTCGGGGCGGTTTCGATGGGCAATCCCCACTGCGTTATTCAGGTCGACAGCGTGAAAACCGCGCAGGTTGAACTGCTGGGGCCGATTCTGGAAAGCCATGAGCGCTTCCCGGATCGCGTTAACGTCGGTTTTATGGAAATCATCAATCCGGAACACATTCGTCTGCGCGTGTATGAACGCGGCGCAGGGGAAACGCAGGCGTGCGGCAGCGGAGCCTGTGCTGCCGTTGCGTGTGGCATTCAGCAGGGTATTCTGGCGCCGAAAGTGCGCGTTGATCTGCCCGGCGGAACGCTGCATATCGCCTGGAAGGGGGCGGGTCAGCCACTCTATATGACCGGTCCCGCCACACATGTCTACGATGGGTTTATTCATCTATGAAAAATATCGAAGAGCAGGCGGACAGTACGGTCCTGCTGGACGATCAGGCCGTCAGTGATTATCTGCGGCAAAATCCCGATTTCTTCATCCGCAATGCCCGCCAGATTGAACAGATGGCGGTGCCGCATCCGGTGCGTGGCAGCGTGTCACTGGTTGAGTGGCACATGGCGCGGCAGCGTAACCATATCCAGCAGCTGGAAGAAGAGATTACCCTGCTGATGGAACAGGCTACCGCCAATCACGAGCTGTTTGACCGCTTGCTGGCGCTGCAAAGCCATCTGGCGGCGGCCGATTCGCTGCAGGAGATGCTGAACCGCCTGCACCGCTGGGCGCGTGAACTCGGCCTGGCCGGAGCCAACGTGCGGCTGTTCAGCGATAAATGGCAGCTCGGTGCGCCTTCGGATTTCTTCCAGCTTAGCCTGTCGCGTCAGGCCTTTGAGCCGCTGCGCATCCAGCGCTTCGGCAATCAGCATCACTATCTGGGCAATATCAATGGCCCGGAATTATTGCTGCTGCTGCCGCAGGCGAAAGCGATCGGTTCGGTTGCGATGTCGCTGATGGGCGAAGCCGGCGATCTCGGCGTGCTGATCTTCAGCAGCCGCGACAGCCAGCATTATCAATCCGGCATGGGTACTTTGCTGCTGCAGCACCTGTCGCAGATGATGCCTGATTTGCTGACCCGCTGGATTGAACGCGCATGAGCAGCGCGCTGCAGGAGGCCGTCGACGGATTTCTGCGCTACCTGAAGGTGGAGCGCCAGCTTAGCCCGCTGACCCAGAGCAGCTATGCCCGCCAGCTGGCGGCGCTGGTTGCGATTGCCGATGAGATGAAGCTCGGTGCCTGGACGCAGCTTGAACCGGCGCAGGTGCGCAGCATGGCGGCACGCAGTCGTCGCGCCGGTCTGGCCGCCAGCAGTCTTGCATTACGCCTCTCCGCGCTGCGCAGCTTTCTCGACTGGCAGGTCAGCCAGGGTTTGCTCAGCGCGAACCCGGCGAAAGGGGTGATGACGCCGCGTAAGGCGCGCCATCTGCCGAAAAATATTGATGTGGATGATGTAAACCAGCTACTGGAGATCGATCCCAGCGATCCGCTGGCGGTGCGTGACCGCACCATGCTGGAAGTGATGTACGGCGGTGGTCTGCGTCTTTCTGAACTGGTGAATCTGGATTGTCGGCATGTCGATCTCGATTCCGGCGAAGCGTGGGTGGTGGGTAAGGGCAGCAAAGAGCGGCGTGTGCCGATTGGCCGCACCGCGGTCAGCTGGATCCAGCACTGGCTGCCGCTGCGCGCCAGCTTTGGCGGCCAGGATGACGCGCTGTTTCTCTCTACGCGCGGCAACCGGATTTCGGCGCGTAACGTGCAAAAGCGTTTCGCCGAATGGGGCATTAAGCAGGGCGTGACCAGCCATATTCATCCGCATAAACTGCGGCACTCGTTTGCGACCCATCTGCTGGAATCGAGCGGTGATTTGCGCGCGGTGCAGGAGCTGCTGGGCCATGCCAACCTCTCGACCACCCAGATTTATACCCATCTCGACTTTCAGCATCTGGCTTCGGTCTATGATGCTGCGCATCCCCGGGCCAAACGAGGAAAGAACGAATGAAGTTTTATCGTCCGCTGGCTGCCATCAAAGCCATCACCTTTGACCTTGATGACACGCTGTATGATAACCATCCGGTGATCCGCCGGACCACCGCTGAGTCGCATGCGGCGTTACAGGCCTTTCATCCGGCGCTGCGTGATTTTACGCCGCAGGCTTACCAGGCACTGCGCGATGAGTTGCTGCTGCGCGAACCGGAAATCTACCATGATGTGTCGGAGTGGCGTCGGCGTTCTGTTGAGCTGGCGATGCTGAACATCGGCTTGTCTGCTGCTGAGGCGACGGCCGGCGCGGAGCAGGTCATGGCGGTGTTTCATCAATGGCGTAGCCAGGTTGAGATGCCGGATGAGACCCATCAGACGCTGAAAATGCTGGCGGAGAAAGTTCCGCTGGTGGCGGTTACCAACGGCAATGCCTGCCCGGAAAAAATGGGCATTGCAGAATACTTTCGGTTCACGCTGCGGGCGGGGCCGGATGGGCGTGCGAAGCCGTGGCAGGATATGTATCAGCGGGCGGCACAGCGGCTTAACATTGCTCCTCAGCACATTCTGCACGTCGGCGACGATCTCACCACCGATGTGGCAGGCTCGTTGCGTTGCGGTATGCAGGCCTGCTGGATTAACCTGCGTCAGGGTAACCTGATGCATATCGCCGATGCGCGTCTGTTGCCGCATGTCGAAATTTCGCAGTTGGCATCACTCACCTCACTGCTATAATGGCTGTAAATTTATCCAGTCGTCTCCCTTACTTTCGCGCTGCGGCCGTGGCGGCAGCCGGGTGTTTTCCCGCCGCAGGCCGGACACTCACAGCCGTCGCCTGGCGTCAGGCGTAATAGATCGGGCGACGACCTTTTTTCTTTGGTAAACGGGGCTTATGGACGTTTCTGAACTGCTCGACGGTTTGAATGACAAACAGCGCGAGGCCGTTGCGGCACCGCGCAGTAACCTGCTGGTGCTGGCAGGCGCGGGCAGTGGAAAAACGCGGGTGCTGGTCCATCGCATCGCCTGGCTGCTGTCGGTCGAAAACTGTTCACCTTATTCAATTATGGCGGTGACCTTTACCAACAAAGCGGCGGCCGAGATGCGTCACCGTATCGAGCAGCTGATCGGCACCAGCCAGGGCGGCATGTGGATCGGTACCTTCCACGGCCTGGCGCACCGCTTGCTGCGAGCCCACCATCTGGATGCCAATCTGCCGCAGGACTTTCAGATCCTCGACAGTGAAGACCAGCTGCGCCTGCTTAAACGCCTGATCAAATCGATGAATCTTGATGAGAAGCAGTGGCCGGCGCGTCAGGGTATGTGGTACATCAACGGCAAAAAAGATGAAGGTCTGCGGCCAAAGCACATTGAAAGTTATGGCAATCCGGTCGAGCAGACCTGGCTGCGCATCTATCAGGCCTACCAGGAAGCCTGTGACCGGGCCGGTTTAGTCGACTTTGCTGAACTGCTGCTGCGCGCCCATGAGCTGTGGCTCAATAAGCCGCACATTCTGAATCACTACCGCGAACGCTTCACCAACGTGCTGGTGGACGAATTCCAGGATACCAACAACATTCAGTATGCGTGGATCCGCATGCTGGCGGGCGACAGCAGCCGGGTGATCATCGTCGGCGATGACGATCAGTCAATCTATGGCTGGCGCGGGGCGCAGGTCGAGAACATCCAGCGCTTCCTGCAGGATTTCCCCGGCGCGGAAACCATCCGTCTGGAGCAAAACTATCGCTCAACCAACAACATTCTGAAGTCCGCCAACGCCCTGATCGCTAACAATAACGGCCGTCTGGGTAAAGAGCTGTGGACCGACGGCAGCGACGGCGAGCCCATCTCGATCTACTGCGCCTTCAATGAGCTGGACGAAGCACGCTTTGTGGTAAACCGCATCAAGACGTGGATGGAAAACGGCAACGCCCTGAATGATTGCGCCATTCTCTATCGTAGCAACGCCCAGTCGCGTGTGCTGGAAGAGGCGCTGCTGCAAAGCAGTATGCCGTACCGTATTTATGGCGGTATGCGCTTCTTCGAACGTCAGGAGATCAAAGATGCGCTCTCTTATCTGCGTCTGATGGCCAACCGCAATGATGACGCGGCGTTTGAGCGCGTGGTCAACACCCCAACGCGTGGCGTGGGCGATCGTACGCTCGACGTGGTGCGCCAGACCGCGCGTGAACGGCAGATGACCCTGTGGCAGGCAACGCGCGAACTGCTGCAAACCCGCGCGCTGGCCGGCCGGGCCGCGTCGGCGCTGCAACGTTTCTGTGAACTGGTCGATTCGCTGGCGACGGAAACCGCAGAGCTGCCGCTGCACGTCCAGACCGACCGGGTGATCAAAGACTCCGGTTTGTGGCTGATGTACGAGCAGGAGAAAGGCGAAAAGGGTCAGGCGCGAATCGAAAACCTTGAGGAGCTGGTGACTGCCACGCGCCAGTTCAGCTATCAGGATGAAGATGAAGACTTAATGCCGTTGCAGGCCTTTTTATCGCACGCGGCGCTGGAGGCGGGCGAAGGCCAGGCTGATAAATGGCAGGATGCGGTGCAGCTGATGACGCTGCACTCGGCGAAAGGGCTGGAGTTCAGCCAGGTATTTATCGTCGGCATGGAAGAGGGCATGTTCCCAAGCCAGATGTCGCTGGATGAAGGCGGCCGGCTGGAAGAGGAGCGTCGACTGGCTTACGTTGGCGTGACCCGCGCGATGATCAAGCTGACGCTGACCTATGCCGAAACCCGCCGACTGTATGGTAAGGAAGTGTATCATCGCCCTTCGCGTTTTATCGGCGAGCTGCCGGAAGAGTGCATTGAAGAAGTGCGCTTACGCGCCAGCGTCAGCCGTCCGGTGAATCACCAGCGGATGGGCGCGCCGGTGAGCAAAAATGACAGCGGTTTCGCGCTCGGCCAGCGGGTTCATCACGCCAAATTTGGTGAAGGCACCATCATTAATCTGGAAGGTAGCGGCGAGCACAGCCGCCTGCAGGTGGCTTTCCAGGGGCAGGGAATCAAGTGGTTAGTGGCGGCTTACGCCAAACTGGAAACCCTGTAGCTGCGGTTGACGACATTTTCGTCTCAGCGTAACATGCGCCCACTATTATCATGAGAGGACAATGCCTTGGACACGCCCAGTCGATGCTGGCTCAATAACCTGGATAACAGGAATAACATCTAAGGCTACCTCTCTACGCGGGTAGCCTTAGCGGTTATCAGCGACCTCCCTTTTCTAATCCCGTCGCACGAGTCAGCACTGATTTACCTTTGAAACTGTGTTTCCGTGTTCAGGTTGCCCGTTCCGTTTAGTGAACGGCGGAATGCCTTGTCCCATTTAGTCTGCAATGGGGAGTATTGCTATGCTGAGCGCATTTAAACTGGATCACAGCCGCCTGACGCGTCTGGAGCTGGAAGACGAAAACGACAAACTGACCACCTCCGTCTGGGTCGATCTGATCGAACCGGAAGAGGGCGAGCGTGACCGGGTGCAATCTGAACTCGGCCAGAGCCTGGCCACCCGGCCAGAGCTGGAAGATATCGAGGCCTCGGCGCGCTTCTTCGAAGATGAAGATGGCCTGCATATTCACTCCTTCTTCTTCTATGAAGATGCTGAAGATCACGCCGGTAACTCCACCGTGGCGTTCACCATCCGTGAAGGCCGTCTCTATACGCTGCGTGAACGCGAACTGCCGGCCTTCCGGCTCTATCGCATGCGAGCCCGTAATCAGACGCTGATCGACGGCAATGCGTTTGAGCTGCTGCTCGACCTGTTTGAAACTAAAATCGAACAGCTGGCGGATGAGATTGAGAATATCTATAGCGCGCTGGAAAAACTGAGCCGGGTGATCATGGAAGGTCAGCAGGGCGAAGAGTACGATCTGGCGCTGTCGCGTTTAGCCGAACTGGAAGATATCGGCTGGAAGGTGCGTTTGTGCCTGATGGATACCCAGCGCGCGCTCAACTTCCTGGTGCGTAAAGCGCGTTTGCCGGGCAATCAGCTGGAGCAGGCGCGTGAAATCCTGCGCGATATCGAGTCGCTGCTGCCGCATAACGAATCGCTGTTCCAGAAGGTGAACTTCCTGATGCAGGCGGCGATGGGCTTCATCAACATCGAGCAGAACCGCATTATCAAGATCTTCTCGGTGGTTTCGGTGGTGTTCCTGCCGCCGACGCTGGTCGCCTCAAGCTACGGAATGAACTTTGAGTTTATGCCAGAGCTGAAGTGGAGCTTTGGTTATCCCGCCGCGATTGGCCTGATGATTCTGGCCGGACTGGCGCCTTATCTCTACTTTAAACGTAAGAACTGGTTATAAAGCAGGCAGCGGGTCGTCTGAGACGGCCCGTTTTGCTGGTCCCCGTCTGCATTTCTGCGTAATCTTACCCCCTCTTTTTACAAATAATTAACTTCTTATGGATGCACTCTCGTTGCGCGCGCAGTGGACACTGCTGTTATTCAGCTCGGTGCTGTTGGGCGGCGTGCTGCAATTTTTTCATCTGCCCGCCGCGCTGTTGCTGGGACCGATGATTGTCGGTGTGGTGATGGGGCTGTCAGGCGCGACAATGCGCATTGATAAACGGCTGTTTCTGCTGGCGCAGGCGGTACTGGGCTGCATGATTGCGCAGAGCCTTTCGCCCTCTATTCTGACTCCGCTGATTCAGGACTGGCCGGTGGTGCTGGCGGTGCTGCTGCTGACGCTGGCGGCCAGCGGCCTGTCAGGCTTTCTGCTGGTCCGCTTCAGTCATCTGCCCGGCCCGACCGGCGCATGGGGATCGTCACCGGGCGGCGCATCGGCAATGGTCGCGATGGCTGGCGATTTCGGTGCCGACGTGCGGCTGGTGGCATTCATGCAATATCTGCGGGTGCTGTTTGTCGCCACTGCGGCGGCGCTGGTGGCCCGGATCGGACTGGGCGATGCGGCCCATAGCGTTTCGCTGCTGTGGTTCCCGCCGCTGAATCGCGGTTTTGCGGTAACGCTGGCGGTGATGCTGACTGGAGCATGGCTCGGGACCCGGTTGCGCATTCCTTCCGGTGCCTTATTGCTGCCTGCCCTGGCGGGTGCGGCGCTGAACACCAGCGGGATGGCGATTTTGCAGGTGCCGGAATGGCTGCTGGCGCTGGCATACGCGCTGATTGGCTGGAGCGTCGGCCTGCGCTTCACCCGGCCGGTATTTTTGCTGGCTCTGCGCACGCTGCCGCAGATGCTGGCGTCGATTTTTGGCTTGATGCTGCTGTGTGGCGGACTGGCGTGGATGCTGACGCGCGTACTGCACATCGATCTGATGACGGCTTATCTCGCCACCAGCCCAGGCGGACTGGACACGGTGGCGATTATTGCTGCCGGAACCCAGGTCAATATGGCCTTTGTGATGGCATTACAGACGCTGCGGCTGTTTACCATCCTGCTGACCGGTCCGGCAATGGCGCGCTTTATCTCACGCTATGCGCGGCCGGCCACGGAATGAAAATGCCACCGCATCACAGACAAACACCAGCAGTGCCAGCCAGATAAAGCCAAAAGTCACCATTTTGTCTGGCGTGATGGTTTCGCCGTAGAACACCACCGCCAGCACGAACATCAGCGTCGGGCCAAGATACTGAAAGAAGCCGACGGTAGAGAGACGCAGGCGGCTACAGGCGGCAGCGAACAGCATCAGCGGAATGGTGGTGACAATACCTGCCGCCACCAGCTTCAGGTTCAGGCTCAGCGGGTTGGCCGATAAATGGCTGGTGGCGCTGTCGGCAAAACCAAACAGGTAGATGGCTGCCAGTGGAAACAGCCACAGGGTTTCAATCAGCATCCCGCTCTGCGCATCCACCTGAATCTTTTTGCGTAACAGCCCATAAAAGGCAAAGCTCAGCGCCAGGCCCAGCGCGATAATCGGCAGCGAACCGAACTGCCAGAGCTGCACCAGCACGCCGACGGTAGCCAGCAGCACCGCCAGCCACTGTAGACGGCGAAAACGCTCGCGCAAAAACAGCATGCCGAACACCACGTTAATCAGTGGGTTAATAAAGTAGCCGAGACTGGCCTCCAGCATATGCTGGTTATTCACCGCCCAGATAAACAGCAGCCAGTTGCCGCCGATAGTGAGCGCGGTAAGCGCCAGCAGCAGCACTTTTTTCGGCTGGCGCAGGACGCTGTGAACGCCTGGCCAGCTGCGGGTCAGGGAGATCAGGATCAGCATAAACAGGGCTGACCAGATTACCCGGTGCGTCATGATTTCGGTTGCCGGAACATTTTTTACCAGCTTGAAATAAGCCGGGGCGATGCCCCAGATAAAGTAAGCGCCCAGTGCAAAGCCAACGCCCTGGCGAGTTTGTTGCGTATCCATGTCTGTCCTGTTGTCAGGCGAAATTAGCCGATCAGATAAGTGGCGGTGGCGGTAGCGATATAATCACCCTGCTGGTTATGCAATTCGACGCGGGCCACCGCGACTTTGTTACCGGCGCGCAGCAGGCTGCTGGTGGCGGTGAAGCGTTCGCCGCGTCCCGGACGCAAATAGTCAACGCGCATGTCGATGGTGCCCATGCGGGAAAGGCGCTGGCGCAGCTCCTCTTCGCTGATGCTCTCCTGGCGCGTCAGGGCATTGCTGACGCACACCATGCCCGCCGCGACGTCCAGCACCGACGCGATCACCCCGCCATGCAGAATCTGCTGGGCAGTGTTGCCGACCAGCATGGTTTTATTGGCGAAACTGATTTCGGCATAGTCGGCATCCAGCCGCGTCAGCTCCAGACCTAACGCCTGATTAAACGGCATGTGATAAACGAAAATTTCGCCAACCAGACGGCGAGCGTCCTGCTGCGTCAGCACAAGTGATGACATGATGAAGTGTCCTGAAAAATTCGGGCCAGAGGGGCGCGTAATGTTAATGAGTTGTGTATTCTATGCCGCTCGCGAGGGGGTTTCCAGTTTAAGAAATCAGCTCTCATCTTCACTGCCATTTGCGTGTAGAATGGCCTGCTTTTTACGACACCCTTTCAGTAATTTTTACTACGCAGCGCTCACCGGAGAATTTTATGCGTAAGCATCGCGCCTTGCTGGCGGCTATGTTATTACTTCCTGCACTGGCGCAGGCGGACGAAGCTCAGGTTAAAGAAGTGCATGACGCGCCGCAGGTTCGTGGCAGCATCATCGCTAACCTGCTGGAGAAGCATGATAATCCGTTCGTCCTCTATCCTTATGAGAACAACTATCTTCTCTACACTTACACCAGCGATCTCAATAAAGAGGCGATCTCCTCCTACAACTGGGCAGAAAACGCCCGTAAGGATGAGGTAAAATTCCAGCTCAGTCTGGCATTCCCGCTGTGGCGCGGTATCCTGGGCGATAACTCGGTGCTGGCTGCCTCATATACGCAGCGTTCCTGGTGGCAGTTGTCGAATCGCGGTGAGTCATCACCGTTCCGCGAAACCAACTATGAGCCTCAGATTTTCCTTGGCTGGGCAACCGATTATTCTTTTGCTGGCTGGACGCTGCGTGACGTGGAAGTAGGCCTGAACCATGAATCCAATGGCCGAAGCGACCCGACCTCACGTAGCTGGAACCGCGTTTATACCCGCCTGATGGCGGAGAACGGGAATTTCCTGGCGGAAATCAAACCCTGGTACCGGATTCCGGAAGGTGAAAGCAGCGATGATAATCCCGATATCACCAAATATATGGGTTACTACCGCGCCAAAGTTGGCTATAAGCTCGGCGACAGCATCTTTAGCGTTGAAGGCAACTATAACTGGAACAGCGGTTATGGCGGCGCGACCATGGCCTGGAGCTATCCGATCTCGGAGCATGTTCGCTTCTATACCCAGGTGTTTAGCGGCTATGGCGAATCGCTGATCGATTACGACCATCGTCAGACCCGTCTGGGTGTAGGCGTAACGCTTAACGACTTGTTCTAATCAATTACGTAAGACAGGAATAGAGTGGCAACCTCGGCAGTCCTAAATCAGGAAGCGCTGGCGCAGCAGGTATTGCAGGATACCTTCGGCTACCAGCAGTTTCGTCCCGGTCAACAGACAATCATCAACCAGGCGCTGAGCGGGCGTGATTGTCTGGTGGTGATGCCGACCGGCGGCGGTAAATCACTGTGCTATCAGATCCCGGCGCTGGTGCGCGAGGGGCTGACGCTGGTGGTTTCGCCGCTGATCTCGCTGATGAAAGATCAGGTCGATCAACTGCTGGCCAACGGTGTTGCGGCGGCGTATCTCAATTCGACCATGACGCGTGAGCAACAGCAGACGGTAATGGCAGATTGCCGTACCGGCCGGGTTAAGCTGCTCTATATCGCGCCAGAACGCCTGATGATGGATAACTTCCTGGAGAATCTGGCGTACTGGCAGCCGGCTATGCTGGCGGTCGACGAAGCGCACTGTATTTCTCAATGGGGTCACGATTTCCGACCGGAATATGGCGCGCTGGGACAGATGCGTCAGCGTTTTCCGGATTTGCCGGTGATGGCGCTGACCGCCACCGCCGATGAAACCACCCGCAACGATATCGTCAACCTGCTGCACATGCAGGATCCGCTGATCCAGATCAGCAGCTTCGACCGTCCCAATATTCGCTATACGCTGGTCGAAAAATTTAAACCTACCGAGCAGCTGCTGCGTTACGTGCAGGATCAGCGTGGTAAGTGCGGCATCATCTACTGCAACAGCCGGGCGAAGGTCGAAGATACCGCCGCGCGGCTGCAAAGTCGGGGACTGAGCGTCGGGGCCTACCATGCCGGCATTGACAGCGAGCAGCGCGCCCGGGTGCAGGAAGCGTTCCAGCGTGACGATCTGCAAATCGTGGTCGCCACGGTGGCGTTCGGCATGGGCATTAATAAACCCAACGTCCGCTTCGTGGTGCACTTTGATATCCCGCGCAACATCGAATCCTACTATCAGGAAACCGGGCGAGCGGGGCGTGATGGCCTGCCTGCCGAGGCGATGATGCTCTACGATCCGGCGGATATGGCGTGGCTGCGCAAATGTCTCGAAGAGAAAGCGCCAGGCCCGCTGCAGGACATTGAGCGTCATAAGCTCAATGCGATGGGCGCCTTTGCGGAAGCGCAGACCTGTCGCCGCCTGGTGCTGCTTAACTATTTTGGTGAAGGCCGACAGCAGCCGTGCGGCAACTGCGATATCTGTCTCGATCCGCCCAAGCGTTATGACGGCCTGGTCGAGGCGCAGAAAGCGCTGTCGGGTATCTATCGCGTCGGCCAGCGTTTCGGCATGGGCTATATTGTCGAAGTGCTGCGCGGCGCCAATAACCAGCGGATCCGCGAGCACGGTCACGACAAACTGCCGATTTATGGGCTGGGCAAAGACCAGAGCCATGAGCACTGGGTCAGCGTGTTACGTCAGCTGATCCACCTCGGACTGGTGACGCAAAACATCGCGATGCATTCAGCGCTGCAGCTGACCGAAGCGGCACGGCCGGTGCTGCGTGGCGAAGTGCCGCTGATGCTGGCGGTGCCGCGCCTGATTACCGCGAAGCCGAAGAGCAACAGTTCGGCGAAGTTTTATGGCGGCAACTACGATCGCAAACTGTTTGCCAAGTTGCGCAAGCTGCGTAAAGCGATTGCGGATGAAGAGAATATTCCGCCTTACGTGGTGTTCAATGACGCCACGCTGATAGAAATGGCAGAACAGATGCCGGTCAGCGCGTCAGAGATGCTCAGCGTCAATGGCGTCGGTCACCGCAAACTGGAGCGCTTTGGCAAACCTTTCCTGGTGATGATCAAAGAGCATCTTGATGATGAAGAGTAAAGGATACTGATAATGCTGATGTTATTCGCCACCGTGGCACTGGTCCATCTGGTTGCCCTGATGAGCCCCGGCCCCGATTTCTTTTTCGTGTCGCAAACCGCCGCCAGCCGTTCACGCAAAGAGGCGATGATGGGCGTGCTGGGTATTACGCTCGGGATCGTGGTCTGGGCCGGGGTCGCGCTGATGGGTCTGCATCTGATTCTGGAGAAAATGGCCTGGCTGCATCAGATCATTATGGTGGGCGGCGGCCTTTATCTGCTGTGGATGGGCTGGCAACTGATGTGTTCAGCGCGTCAGCGTCATAAACAGCCGCAGCAGGACGAGCCGGTGGTTGAACTGCCGAAGCGTGGCATGAGTTTTCTCAAGGGGCTGCTGACCAACCTGTCGAACCCTAAAGCGATCATCTACTTCGGCAGCGTATTTTCTCTGTTTGTCGGCGATGACGTCGGTGCAGCCGAGCGCTGGGGACTGTTCTTACTGATTATTGGCGAGACGTTTGCCTGGTTTGCGCTGGTTGCCGCTATCTTCGCGATGCCGTGGATGCGCAGCAAGTATCAGCGCCTGGCGAAGTGGGTCGATGGTATGGCGGGCGTACTGTTTGCCGGCTTTGGTATTCATCTGATCATCTCCCGCTAGGGCGGAACACGCGCGGCCGGTTCATCACCAGGCCGCGCCGCCATCGCCAGCAGGCAGGGCGATGGCGTCTTCCCCGCAGGCTGGCCGGTCACTCAGGCAATGCGCCGCGCGCTGGCCAGCAGCGCCCCCACCGCCATAAACAGCCCGCCAAAAATTCGGTTCATCAGCTTCATCTGCTTCGGCCCTTTAATCCAGCCCGCAATGCGCGTCGCTAACGTGGCGTAGCCAATCATTACGATAATATCGACCACCACGGTGGTCACGCCCAGCACCAGGTACTGCATCAATAGCGGCTGATGCGGCTGGATGAACTGCGGAAACAGCGCGGCAAGAAAAACGATGCTTTTCGGGTTGGTCAGGTTAACCAGCACGGCGCGTTTGAACAGACGACGACGCGGCATCGCTTTGGCAACCGCATCAAGATCGATGCCGCCAGCCGATCGCCACTGCTGAATGCCAAGCCATACCAGATAGGCAGCGCCGGCCCATTTGAGAATTTCAAACGCCAGCAGCGACTGGGAGAACAGCGCACCCAGACCGATCCCGACCAGCACAATGTGCACGGCCAGCCCGACCTGCAAACCGGAGATCGAGGCAACCGCGCCGCGATAACCATGGCTGATGCCGGTACTCATAGTATTGATGGCGCCGGAACCGGGCGACAGGCTAAGAATTGTGGTGGTAAGCAGGTAGGTCAGCCACCATTCAATGGTCATGGGTTGCGCTCTCTTTAGCGGCGGAAATGTGACACAATACGCCAGAAATAAGCGCGGCGCTATGGCCGACATACAGCGTTAAAGACTCTTTTTTCCGGTCATCAGGGGGGCGAATGAATCAACACAAAGCCAGTTGGCTGCGACGAGAAAAAGCCTTTGCTGCCTTTGCGACCGGGCCACTGCTCGATTTCTGGCACCGGCGGGAAGAGCGTGAGTTTACCGGCGTCGGTAATCTCACTCTGCGTTACGTGCGCTTCACCTCACCGCAGCATAAGCGGGTGGTGCTGATTGTGCCCGGCCGCATTGAGAGCTATATAAAATATCCTGAGCTGGCGTACGATCTGTTCCACTGCGGTTTTGACGTGGTGATCCTCGATCATCGTGGTCAGGGCCGCTCCGATCGTCTGCTGGAAGATTCACACCGCGGCCACGTGGCAGAATTCGCGCATTACGTCGACGATCTGGAAACGCTCTACCTGAAAGAAATTGTCAGCGGCCACTATCAGCAGCGCTATGCGCTGGCCCACTCAATGGGCGGGGCTATTTTAACGCTGTTTCTGGCGCGACAGCCGCTGGCGTTTCATGCTGTTGCGCTGGTGGCACCGATGTTTGGTATCGCGCTACCGTTGCCTTCATTTCTGGCGCACCGCATCCTCGACTGGGCTGAGAAACGTCCGTCGCTGCGCGACGGTTACGCGCTGGGTACCGGACGCTGGCGGGCGCATCCGTTTGGCATTAACCGGCTGACGCACAGCGCCGAGCGTTATCGGCGCAGCCTGCGTTTTTATGCGGACGATCCGGCGATTCGCGTCGGTGGCCCGACTTATCATTGGGTGCGCGAAGGCATTCATGCCGGGCGCAACATTATCAGTCAGGCCGATAAAATCACCACGCCGCTGCTGCTGCTGCAGGCCAGCGACGATCAGGTGGTGGATAATCGTTCGCAGGATCTTTTTTGTGCCGCCATGGCGGCGGCGGGTCATCCGTGCGAAGGCAACAAACCGCGGGTGATCAACGGTGCGCGTCATGAGATCCTGTTCGAAAAAGACGACATGCGCGCCGAAGCGCTTAATGCAGTGATCGACTTTTTTTCATCGCATCGCTGACGTTCATTATCCGACTGGCCACGGCCAGCAGAATCAGATACCCGAGGTTTTCATGTACCACATCGTTGCATCCGATCTGGATGGCACGCTGCTTTCTCCCGAACATCGCCTGACGCCTTTTGCGCGTGAAACGCTGCAACAGCTGGTGGCAAAAGATATTCACTTCGTTTTCGCCACCGGTCGCCATCATATTGATGTCGGACAGATGCGTGATAGCCTGGCTATCCCGGCGTATATGATCACCTCAAACGGCGCGCGGGTACATAACGCCCAGGGGGAGCTGGTGTTCAGCCATAATCTGGATGAAGACATCGCTAACGACCTGTTTGGTCTGCAGTATCATCACAGCGATATTCTGACCCACGTCTACCGTGATGATGAGTGGTTTGTCAGCCGTTCACGTCCCGCTGAGCAGGACTATTTCCGTGAATCGGTATTCAACTATCAGGTATATGAACCGGGTTTGTTGCCGACGGATAATATCAGTAAGGTCTTTTTTACCTGCGAAGATCCTGAGCATCTGATCCCGATGGAGCAGGCGATTGAAGCGCGCTGGGGCGATCGGGTCAACGTCAGTTTTTCACTGCCTACCTGCCTTGAAGTGATGGCGGGCGGCGTATCGAAGGGACATGCGCTGGAAGCCGTGGCGAAGCAACTGGGCCATACGCTGCATAATTGCATCGCCTTTGGCGACGGCATGAATGATGTTGAGATGCTGAGCATGGCGGGTAAAGGGTTCATCATGGACAACGCCCACCAGCGGCTGAAAGACCGGTTGCCAGCGCTGGAAGTGATCGGTTCAAATGCCGACGATGCGGTGCCGCAGACGCTGCGTAATCTCTACCTTTCCTGATAATGCAGTGCGAAAAAAGGGCCGGTTAACCGGCCCTTTTTCATTGCCGTCAGAGCAGTTTTTGTTTGTGTTTGTGCTCGCTGACCATGGTGAGTAACAGCAGGATCACCGCCAGTACACAGCCAGCAATCATCACCAGGAAGCCGCCGTCCCAGCCAAAGTAGTCGACGGTATAGCCGACAATGGCGCTGGCCGCGACGGAACCGCCCAGATAACCAAACAGACCGGTAAAGCCCGCAGCGGTGCCGGCGGCCTTCTTCGGTGCCAGTTCCAGCGCGTGCAGACCAATCAGCATCACCGGGCCGTAAATCAGGAAGCCAATCACGATCATACAGGCCATATCAACGCCGGGATTGCCCGCCGGGTTCAGCCAGTAAATCACAGTGGCGATGGTGACCAGCGTCATAAAGAACACGCCGGTCGCGCCACGGTTACCCCGGAACACTTTGTCCGACATCCAGCCACACAACAGCGTTCCCGGAATGCCGGCATACTCATACAGGAAGTAGGCCCAGGAGGACTTATCCAGTGTGAAGTGCTTCACCTCTTTCAGGTAGGTCGGTGACCAGTCCAGAATGCCGTAGCGCAGCAGGTAGACAAACACGTTTGCCAGGGCGATGTACCACAGCAGTTTATTGGGCAGTACATATTTCATGAAGATCTGCTTAGCCGTCAGCTCTTCTTCATGGCTGGCATCGTAATCCGGCGGATAGTCGTTTTTGTATTCTTCAATCGGCGGCAGACCACAGGACTGCGGTGTGTCGCGCATCAGGGCAAAGGCGATGAACGCCACCAGGATGGCACCAAAGGCCGGCATGTAGAGCGCCGCTTTCCAGTCGTTGAACCACGCCATACCGAGCAGAAACAGCAGTGGCGGCAGGCCGCCGCCGACGTTATGGGCGCAGTTCCACACCGAGACAATGCTGCCGCGCTCCTTCTGTGACCACCAGTGCACCATGGTCCGTCCGCACGGTGGCCAGCCCATTCCCTGGAACCAGCCACAGATAAACAGCAGCACGAACATCACCATGATGCTGGAGGTGGCCCACGGCACAAATCCCATAAATAGCATCACCGCAGCGGCCAGGATCAGCCCGGCCGGTAAAAAGACGCGCGGATTCGAGCGATCGGAAACTGAGCCCATGATGAATTTTGAGAAGCCGTAGGCGATGGAAATGCCTGACAGGGCGAAGCCGAGGTCGCCACGTGAAAAGCCTTGCTCCACCAGATACGGCATGGCGAGCGCAAAGTTTTTTCTGACCAGATAGTAGGCGGCGTAGCCGAAAAAGATCCCGATGAAAATTTGCCAGCGCAGGCGACGGTAGAGCGGATCAACGCGATCCGCGGCCACCTGCGGCTGACGGGGTGCAGGTTTAAAAATACTCAGCATCAGTGAGGCCCTCCAGGGCACTTTATGGTTTTTACATTCCCAGTGGTTGGGTCAAAAAAAGACAAGAAGAAAATGGCGGCGTGATGTTCCATTTCGCGCAAAGAATAAAAGTAGTGACGCGACGTTACTGTGATGTGTGACACATTTGTTACACTTTTATTACAGTTAAGAGCGATAGTGATCATCATATGGTTTATTTCGCGCATTTTGCACGGCAGGCGGGCGTAAAAAGAGAAGGTGATGCTAACGGGCAATAATGAAGCTATCGCCGGATGAATTTGTTTGGCTGGTAAGTGACCAGATGTAAACCAGATAGTGCAGCCGCCCGGCAGCACATTGTTTACACTGTCGCTCTGTTAATTTCGGGGTCGTTACCGTGTTCTTATTGATCATTACCACTATTCTGTGGGCTTTTTCGTTTAGCCTGATTGGCGAATATCTTGCCGGTCAGGTGGACAGCTGGTTCTCCGTGCTGATGCGACTGGCGCTGGCCGCGCTGGTCTTTTTGCCGTTCCTGCGCTGGCGCGGCTATCGCCCCTCAACGCTGCTGCTCTATATGCTGGTAGGGATGTTGCAATTAGGGGTGATGTACCTGCTGAGTTTTGAAGCCTACCTCTACCTCAGCGTGTCAGAGTTCCTGCTGTTTACCGTGATGACGCCGCTTTATGTCACTCTGATTTATGATCTGATCAGTCGCCGTCCGCTGCGGGTCGGCTATATCTTCAGCGCCCTGCTGGCGGTGGCGGGTGCGGCCATCATTCGCTATGACAAAGTCAGCGATAACTTCTGGACTGGCCTGTTGCTGGTGCAGCTGGCAAACATCTGCTTTGCTGCCGGTATGG
Organism: Pantoea sp. X-Soil-YNGN-775; assembly: GCF_059730575.1. NCBI lineage: Bacteria > Pseudomonadati > Pseudomonadota > Gammaproteobacteria > Enterobacterales > Erwiniaceae > Pantoea > Pantoea sp. X-Soil-YNGN-775. The sequence continues at coordinate 184,641 of NZ_AP035945.1, forward strand.
TGGGCTATAAGCGCCTGCAGGAGACCCGTCCGATGCCGCAGCACACCGCCTTCTCCTGGTTCTATCTGGGCGCGGTGGCGATCGCGGTAATCGCCTGGTTTGCCTGGGGAAATCCGCAGAAATTACCCACCACCTCGCTGCAGTGGGGCATTCTGGTGTGGCTGGGCGTGGCCGCTTCGGGCCTGGGCTACTTTATGTGGAACTATGGTGCGACCCAGGTCGATGCCGGCACGCTTGGCATCATGAACAACATGCACGTGCCTGCTGGCCTGCTGGTTAACCTGGCCATCTGGCAGGAGAAACCGCACTGGCCGAGCTTTATTGCGGGCGCGCTGGTGATCCTCGCCTCGCTGTGGGTGCATAAGCGCTGGGTGGTGGGGCGCGGTGACCGGTCATAAACAGGGCTGTTGCATGGGTGCGGCCTCCCGGCTGGCGCGTCCGATCGCGAAGGAATCTCACATCCCTGTGGATCGTCCGGGCCAGGGATGGCGAGGCCGTGCTGCATGGATGCAGGCTTTCTTTGCGATCAGGTGCGCCACTGCTGACCACGCAGGTACCCGAAGCGATCGGCAACAGAAGTTAAGCTGGCTTTCCACTCTTCGGACGCTGGATCATCGCCAGCCCTTTCAGGAAGTTGCGCAGAATCTGATCACCGCATTCGCGATAATTCTTATGATCAGGTTTGCGGAAAATCGCACCGATTTCCGCCTGCGAAACGGTAAAGTTCACGCGCTTCAGTACCTCAGGAATATCGGTGGTTTTCAGATCAAAGGCGATGCGCAACTTCTTCATAAAGATGTTGTTATTCATCTTGCGCTCAATCGACGGGGCGGGCATCTCTTCGCTTTTACCGCGACGGTAGAAGATCAGGCCATTCAGGAAATAACCCATCAGCACATCGGGGCAGGGACGGAACGCCGCATCTTCATCTTTTTTCAGCCACGCCTGAATATCCGTCTGTGGGACTTCACACTGCGCCAGCGCAAAAATTTCCACCATTTTGGCATCGCTCAGATCGAGCATGTAGCGCACGCTGCGCAGAATATCGTTGTTAGTCATGGTGAGATCTTCTCATGGTCAGTCGACAGGCTGCGCATTATAGGGGATTTTGCCCACCGCCGTGCAGGTTTGTAGCCGCCGACTTAACGCTGCAATATCGCACCGGGCTGTAGCGCATCGCGGACAAAAGGCAGATGTTCACAGGCATGCTGACGGGCAAAGCGGATAAAGGCTTCCAGCACCGGCTGACGCTGCTCGCCATCGCGCACCGCGGCATAAAGACGGCTCCACAGCCCGTCACCCAGCGTTTTGGTCACCACCAGTCCCTGCTTCTCAAAACTCTCTACCACCCAGTGTGGCAGCGCGGCAATGCCCATACGAGCAGAGACCATCTGAATCATCAGCAGGGTGTTATCCACGTTTTTCAGCGCCGGGCTGACGCCGGCCGGTTGCAGAAAGTGACGCCAGATATCAAGGCGCTGACGCTGCACCGGATAGATCATCAGCACCTCGTCGGCCAGATCCTCAGGGGCAATATGTTCAACCTGCGCCAGCGGATGGTCCGGTGCCAGCACCAGTCGCACTTCAAAATCAAACATCGGCGAATAGAACAGCCCGGAGCGCGCCAGGATGTCGGAGGTCAGCACCACATCCAGCTCGCTCTGCTGCAGCGCAGGCTGAGGATCAAAGGTGACGCCTGATTTGAAATCCATCACCACCTGCGGCCAGCTCTGACGGAAATTATCAAGCGCCGGCGTCAGCCACTGGATGCAGCTATGGCACTCAATCGCCACCCGCAGAGTGGTCTGCTGCGGCTCATGACAGGCCTGCAATGCTTGCTGGATCTGCGGCAGCACCTGTTCGGCCAGCTGCAGCAGGATGTCGCCCTGTGGCGTGAAGCGCAGCGGCTGACTTTTACGCACGAACAGGCGGAATCCCAGCCGCTGTTCCAGATCGCTGAACTGGTGGGACAACGCCGATTGCGTCTGATGAAGCTGGGATGCCGCCGCCGCCAGCGAACCCGTATTACGCAGAGCCTGAAGCGTCCGCAGGTGCTTGAGTTCGATCATGAGAGTCCTTCATATCGAAAATGAACATATTGCGCTTGAGGAACATACAGTACCCGCAGATTATAGCGGTGTAAACATCTGGACGGCTAAACATCTTTGGCTGTCAGCCAAAGTGAAAGATTATCTGGAGAACAGCGAATGACAATTCTCAACCATACCCTTGGTTTTCCGCGTATTGGCCTGCGCCGCGAACTGAAAAAAGCTCAGGAAAGCTACTGGGCTGGTCACTGCAGCCAGCAGGAATTACTGGCGGTGGGCCGTGAGCTGCGTGCGCGTCACTGGCAACAACAGAAAGAAGCGGGAGTCGATCTGCTGCCGGTGGGTGACTTTGCCTGGTACGATCACGTGCTGACCACCAGCCTGATGCTGGGCAACGTGCCGGCACGTCATCAGAACAAAGAGGGTTCGGTTGATCTGGATACGCTGTTCCGTCTGGGCCGAGGCCGCGCGCCAACCGGCGAACCCGCGGCGGCGGCGGAAATGACCAAGTGGTTTAACACCAACTATCACTACATAGTGCCTGAGTTTACGCTGGGCCAGACTTTCCGGCTGGCCTGGACCCAGTTGCTGGATGAAGTCGACGAGGCGCTGGCGCTGGGCCACAACATCAAGCCGGTGCTGCTGGGGCCGGTGACTTATCTGTGGCTGGGTAAGGTCAAAGGGGAATCATTTGACCGTCTGTCGCTGCTGAAAGCGATCCTGCCGGTTTACCAGCAGGTGCTGGCCGAGCTGGCAAAACGCGATATCGAATGGGTGCAGATTGATGAACCCGCGCTGGCGCTGGAGCTGCCGCAGGCGTGGCGTGAGGCGTTTAAGCCCGCCTACGATGCACTGCAGGGACAGAGCAAACTGCTGCTCACCAGCTATTTCGACAGTATCAGTCAGAACATAGAGGTAATTCGCCAGCTGCCGGTGCAGGGGCTGCATGTCGATCTGGTGCATGGCCGGGATGATATTCAGCAACTGAATCAGCAATTGCCGGCCAGCTGGCTGCTGTCACTGGGGGTAATCAACGGGCGTAACGTCTGGCGCGCCGATCTGAGCCGCTGGTTTGAGCGCCTGCAGCCGCTGATCGCGCAGCGTGCGCAGCTGTGGATCGGCTCCTCCTGCTCGCTGCTGCACAGCCCTATCGATCTGAGCGTTGAGAGCCGGCTGGATGAGGAAGTGAAAAGCTGGTTCGCCTTCGCGCTGCAGAAATGTACCGAACTTTCGCTGCTGACCCAGGCGCTCAACCACAACGATGCCGCGTCACTGGAGGTCTGGAGCGCGCCGGTTCGCGCCCGCGCTCACTCCAGTCGCGTTCATAACGCCGCGGTCGCTCAGCGCCTGCAGGCCATCACGCCACAGGACAGCGAACGTCGCAGCCGCTACAGCGAGCGGGCTAAAGCACAGCGTCAGCGCTTTAATCTGCCCGCCTGGCCGACCACCACCATTGGCTCTTTCCCACAAACCCCGGAGATTCGTGGCCTGCGCCTCGATTTCAAACAGGGTCGTCTCGACAGCAATCACTACCGCACCGGCATCGCTGAACATATCAAACAGGCGATTACAGAGCAGGAGCGGCTGGGGCTGGATGTGCTGGTGCACGGCGAAGCGGAACGTAACGATATGGTTGAATACTTTGGCGAGCATCTGGATGGTTTTGTTTTCACTCAGAACGGCTGGGTACAGAGCTATGGCTCACGCTGCGTAAAACCGCCGGTGATTATCGGCGACGTCAGCCGGCCGGAAGCGATCACCGTTGAGTGGGCGAAGTATGCTCAGTCGCTGACGGACAAACCGGTGAAAGGGATGCTGACCGGTCCGGTGACCATTCTCTGCTGGTCATTCCCGCGTGAAGATGTGTCACGTGAAACCATCGCAAAACAGATTGCACTGGCGCTGCGTGATGAAGTGGCCGATCTGGAAAAAGCCGGCATTGGCATTATTCAGATTGATGAACCGGCGTTGCGCGAAGGGCTGCCGCTGCATCAGTCCGACTGGGCTGCCTATCTGAACTGGGCAGTCGAGGCATTCCGCCTGAATGCCGCTGTGGCGCAGGATGACACCCAGATCCACACCCATATGTGTTACTGCGAGTTTAACGACATCATGGATTCCATTGCTGCGCTGGATGCCGATGTGATTACCATTGAAACCTCGCGCTCTGACATGGAGCTGCTGGCGTCGTTTGAACACTTTGACTATCCGAATGAAATTGGCCCGGGCGTCTACGACATTCACTCGCCTAACGTACCGGAGGTCGAGTGGATTGAAGCGCTGTTACTGAAAGCGGCGAAGCGTATTGCGCCGCACCGGCTGTGGGTGAATCCGGACTGCGGGCTGAAAACGCGTGGCTGGACCGAAACGCGGCTGGCGCTGGCAAATATGGTCACTGCGGCAAAAAACCTGCGGGCTAAAACGGTGTAAACGGGCGACAGGCGGGGAAGGGGAAATAATCGGGGCGCGCAGGCGCCCCTTTTTTCACTTACTGTGAGGCTACGCCATACTGCCTGAACCAGGCCAGCATCCGCGCCCAGCCATCGCTGGCTGATTCAGCATGATAGCTCGGACGATAGTCAGCATTAAACGCATGCCCGGCGTCGGGATAGACGATGATTTCGGCGGTGGCATTGGCAGCGTGCAGCGCCTGACGCATCTGCTCAACGCTCTCCAGCGGAATGCCCTCATCCTGACCGCCGTATAAGCCTAATACCGGGGCGCTCAGATCGACGGCGACATCTATCGGGTGTTTCTGCTGCTTCATGGTCCGATCGCCGGTCAGTCGTCCATACCAGGCGACTGCGGCACGCAGCTGTGGATTGTGCGCCGCATAGAGCCAGCTAATGCGGCCGCCCCAGCAGAAACCGGTAATGCCCATCCGCCGGATATCACCGCCGTTACGCGCTGCCCAGTTGGCGGCATGATCAAGGTCGGACAGCACCTGGCTGTCGGGCACCTTACTCACCAGCTCGCTGAATAGCGTCGGAATATCCTGGTAATCGTTGGGATCGCCTTCACGGAAGTAGAGTTCCGGGGCGATGGCCAGATAGCCTTCCAGCGCCAGCCGGCGGCAGATATCACGGATGTGCTCATGCACCCCGAAAATTTCCTGTACCACCAGCACCACCGGCAGCGGACCCTCTGCGGATTTTGGTCGGGCAAAAAACGCGGGCATATTTTCGCCCTGGCTTGGCACTGAGGTCTCACCCGACTGAATCGCCGGGCTGTCGGTAATAATGGTGGTGGAAGCGGTCGGCTGAACGGCAGGCGCAAAGGTCCCTGCCGCGGCTTTTTGTGTCATATTATCACTGGTTTTCATTATTCTCTCCGTGCGAGCAATTGCGCAATCACGTAACTATAGCCTGGCCAGAAACGGTGCGAGCCAGACGTCGGGTAACAGAGTCAGCAGCGGACAATATCACCCACCTCTTTAACACTGCGATGACCCCGACACAGCCCCGCCGACCGCAATGACGGCAAATCCGATGTGACAACGTGATGATCATCACATTGTTTTTAGTGAAAAATGTAACTTTCATTTTCTTAAGTGAATGTTGTCACATATTTATCGGGCGTGCTGACGTAGAGTGACGCGCTACCTTCCCTTAACAGGAGTCTGAAATGACACAGTCTGACGTTTTCCATCTTGGCCTGACTAAAGCCGATCTGCAGGGCGCCACCCTGGCGATTGTGCCCGGCGATCCGGAGCGCGTGAAGAAAATTGCCGGACTGATGGAGGATGCCACGCATCTGGCCTCACACCGTGAATTCACCAGCTGGCTGGCAAAGCTTGACGGTAAACCGGTGGTGGTCTGTTCAACCGGCATCGGCGGTCCTTCTACCTCGATTGCGGTTGAGGAACTGGCACAGCTTGGCGTGCGCACTTTCCTGCGCGTTGGCACCACCGGCGCTATCCAGCCACACATCAACGTTGGCGATGTGCTGGTAACTACCGGTTCCGTGCGTCTAGACGGTGCCAGCCTGCATTTCGCACCGATGGAGTTTCCGGCAGTGGCCGACTTTGCCTGTACCACGGCGTTGGTGGCGGCGGCAGAAGCCTGTGGCGCGAAGACCCATATCGGCATTACCGCCTCTTCTGACACCTTCTATCCGGGACAGGAACGCTACGACACCTTCTCTGGTCGGGTGGTGAATCGCTTCCAGGGATCGATGAAAGAGTGGCAGGAGATGGGCGTACTCAACTATGAGATGGAATCCGCTACACTGTTAACCATGTGCGCCAGCCAGGGCCTGCGCGCCGGCATGGTGGCTGGTGTGATCGTTAACCGCACCCAGAAAGAGATCCCGGATGCGGTGACGATGAAACAGACCGAGAGCGATGCGGTAAAAATTGTGGTTGAAGCGGCACGCCGCTTGTTATAACCCTCACAGCCAGGCAGCAGGTTAACGGGCCGCTATGAGGCCTGCCTGCTGCCGGATAACCCCGGCGCAGCCTTTCAACGGACTCTGAGAGTGCCCGATGCGCAAAACTATTCCCATTCGTCGTCCCGCCGTGAGCCTGAATCCCGCCGCGCTCAATGCCCGTCTGGAGAGCAGTGCTGCTCAGTTCCGCGCCGCCATGCAGCAGGGCGATTATGCGCAGGCTGCCCGCCATTGCGAAGAGGTGTTGCGTTATCAGCCTCACCAGATGCAGGTACTGAGCGACTACGCGCTCTGCCTGATGCGTCTTGGCCAGCATCACAAAGCGTACAAAACCTACCAGAAAATTTACCAGTCGCCGCCGGCCGTGCGCGCCACCGCGTCAGAAACCTGGCTGGATGGCCTGACCGAAGTGTGTGGCTGGCTGGATAAGCAGGATGAGGTGGCGCGTTACGGCCTGGAATCGCTGATGCAGTCAGACGCCCGCTTTCGTCAGGGGCCGCGGGTCGCCTTTCCTGCTGCGCAGCCTGAGCCAATCGATCTCAGCCAGCCGCGGCAGAACGTGATCGCGTTCAGTCTGTATGGCGACCAGCCGCGCTACTGTGAAACCCTGATTAAAAACGTTGAGGTGGCACCGCAGCTCTTTCCCGGCTGGATCTGCCGCATCTATCTGGATGACAGCGTGCCGCAGCATGTCTGGCAACGGCTCGATCAGCCCCACGTTGAGCGGGTTGATATGTCGCAGGAAAAAACGCTGTTCCCGACGCTGTGGCGCTTTCTGGTGATGGACGATCCCAGCGTTAAACGCTTTATTGTGCGTGATGCCGACTCGCTGCTCTCCGAGCGTGAAGCGGCGGCGGTCAACGCCTGGCTGGCATCGCCGTACTGGTTCCACCACATGCGCGACTATTTTTCTCACACCGAGTTACTGCTGGCCGGCATGTGGGGCGGCTGCCATGGCGTTTTCCAGCAGGTTGAACAAACGATGCGCGAGTTTATTGCGCAGTACCGTGGCAGCGAACGCTTTACCGATCAGTACTTCCTCAAGACGGCGCTGTGGCCAACGGTGCGTGAAAGCATTCTCAATCATGATGAGTTGTTTCATTTCCATCAGGCTCAGCCGTGGCCAGCGCATCCGCCGGTACGCTGGCAGATGCCCCGATTTCACGTTGGCAGCAACGTGGGCTTTGCCAGCCTGACCGGACAGTCCGCCGCCGCCGACGGCACCCGGCAGGCGGTGGACATCAGCGCGGACGGCAAAAGCTGGCAATATCCGGCCCAGGTGAAAAATGGCCAATGGCTGCTGCCGATGCCGTTCTTCCTGATTGAAGACTGGCAGGCCGGAAAGCTGACGGTGACCGTGCGGTAAGTGATTGAGTGCAGGTAAATATATCTGGACATTCATACAGTGCGACTCTACCTTTTCCCTCAGCAGCTTGAGTCGCGGGGAAATCATGGATCAGCACATCATTATCAGCATCTGCCTGGCGCTCGCCGGTGCAGGGATTGGCTGGATGCTGGCACAGTTACGTGTCGGTCATCAGGCCGCCAGTTTTTTAACCGAGCGCCGTCTGCTGGAAGAGGCGCAACAGCGCCAGCAGCAGCAGATTGAACAGCTTCAGCAGCAGGCGCAGCAGCGTGAGCAGGAACTGCGTCAGCTTCATGGTGCGCTGAGTGGTGCCAATGAACGTCTGCAACAGCTCGATTACTGGCGCAACGAGAGCGAACAGCTTAACCGGGAGCTGCGCAACCAGCTGGAGGTCAACAGCGCCCAGGAAGCGGAGCTGCGTGAGGTAACCATCCGTCTTGAAGAGACCCGCTTCGCCGCTGAAGAGAAGCAGCGTCTGCTGACCAACAGCGAGCAACGCCTCAGCGCCCAGTTTGAAAACCTCGCCAACCGTATTTTCGAAAATAGCGGCCGCCGCGTCGATGAACAGAATCGCCAGAGCCTCGACAGCCTGATCGGCCCGCTGCGTGAACAGCTGGATGGTTTCCGTCGTCAGGTGCATGAGAGCTTTGGCGCGGAAGCGCGTGAGCGGCACACCCTGACCCACGAAATCCGTCAGTTACAGCAGCTTAATGCGCAAATGGCGCAGGAAGCGCTCAACCTTACCAAAGCGCTGAAAGGCGACAATAAAATTCAGGGTAACTGGGGCGAAGTGGTGCTCAGCCGGGTGCTGGAAGCGTCCGGGCTGCGTGAAGGCTATGAATATGAAACCCAGGTCAGCATTCAGTCGGAGCAGCAGGGCAGGATGCAGCCGGATGTGATTGTGCGTCTGCCGCAGGGCAAAGATGTGGTGGTGGACGCCAAAATGACGCTGGTCGCCTATGAGCGTTACTTCAATGCGGAAGATGAGGTTGAGCGTGAACAGGCGATTCAGGAACATGTCAGCGCGATGCGCAGCCACATTCGTCTGCTGGGGCGTAAAGATTATCAACAATTGCCCGGTTTACGCTCGCTTGATTATGTGTTGATGTTTATTCCGGTCGAACCGGCGTTTTTGCTGGCGATCGATCGCCAGCCAGAGCTGATTGGCGAGGCGCTGCAGCAGAATATCATGCTGGTCAGTCCCACCACGCTGCTGGTGGCGCTGCGTACCATCAATAACCTGTGGCGTTACGAGCACCAAAGCCGCAATGCGCAGCGTATCGCTGACCGCGCCACCCGGCTGTATGACAAAATGCGGCTGTTCGTCGATGACATGAGCGGGATTGGTCACAGCCTGGATAAGGCGCAAATCAGCTACCGCGAGGCGATGAAAAAACTGGCCGAAGGACGCGGCAACCTGATTGCGCAGACGGAAGGTTTCCGTGCGCTGGGGGTTGAAGTGAAACGGTCGATTAATCCTCAGCTGGTGGAGCGAGCGATGCCGGAAAATCCGGCGGATGAAGAGCCGGACGATGACGAGGATGCGGATGACAGAGCCATGCGTGTGAGACGCCTCCACGAATAGTATGGGCGCAGCGTGCCTGGCTTCCGTGACTCTGATACACTTCGGGAAGTATTGTTTGTGGAGCAGGTAAAACCGATGGCAGATGAATCACAGCAGGAAACCACCCATTTTGGCTTTCAGACGGTCGCCAAAAGCGAAAAAGCCGACAAAGTCGCGGATGTGTTTCACTCCGTAGCGGCAAAATATGACCTGATGAACGATTTGATGTCCTTTGGCGTCCATCGAGTCTGGAAGCGTTTTACCATTGACAGCAGCGGCGTACGTCGCGGTCAACGCGTGTTGGATCTGGCCGGCGGAACCGGCGATCTGACGGCTAAATTTTCTCGCCTGGTGGGCGAAACCGGTCAGGTAGTACTGGCCGATATCAACAGTTCGATGCTGAAGATGGGCCGTGAAAAGCTGCGCAATCTCGGCGTAGTCGGCAACGTGAGCTACGTGCAGGCCAACGCAGAAGCCCTGCCGTTCCCGGATAACTACTTCGACTGCATCACCATCTCCTTCGGCTTACGCAACGTAACGGAAAAAGAGAAGGCGCTGGCCTCCATGTTCCGTGTGCTGAAGCCGGGCGGGCGGTTACTGGTACTGGAATTCTCCAAACCGGTGATTGATCCGCTGAGCAAAGCTTATGACGCTTACTCGTTCCACATTCTGCCGCGTATCGGGCAGCTGGTAGCGCAGGACGCCGAGAGCTATCGCTATCTGGCCGAATCGATCCGCATGCATCCCGATCAGGAAACGTTGAAAGCGATGATGAACGACGTCGGTTTTGAAAATACCACTTACTCCAATATGACCGGCGGCATTGTGGCCTTACACCGTGGATTTAAGTTCTGAGTGAGATGGTGATGAACCTAACGCCCTTGATTACCGCGGGCCTGGAAACAGCGCTGAACCGCATGTTGTATCGCGATCGCGGCCTGAAGGCGGCACGGCAACGTCTGACCGGTAAGGTCCTGATGCTGCGTCTGAGCGAGTTTTCTCATCCGCTGGTACTGGTATTCAGTGAGCAGCAGCTGGATGTGGTGGCTGACTGGCAGGATACCAGCGACTGCACGGTGATTACTTCACTGAAAACTTTGCCGAAGCTGCGCGATCGCCAGCAACTGACGCCGCTGATTCGCAGTGGTGAGTTGCAGGTAGAAGGTGATTTGCAGGTAGTGCAGCAGTTTTCCGCGCTGATGGATCTGGCCGAGCTGGATCCGGCGGAATACCTGGCACCGTGGGTCGGCGATATTGCGGCACAGGGCATCAGTCAGGGCGCACAACGGGTCTTTCGCCAGCTAAAAGGCGAAGTCGGGCGTCGGCAGGATTACCTCGGTCAGGCACTGACCGAAGAGTGGCGTGTCGCGCCAGGCTCGCTCGAATTAGCCTGGTTTTCCGAGGAGGTCGACGCGATGGAACGTTCGCTTGAGGCGCTTAATGCGCGTCTGGCGCAGCTGGAGGCAAAATGAGTTTTGGAGAGATCCGCCGCTTATATTTGATCATGAAGGTGTTTTTGACCTACGGCCTTGATGAACTGATTCCCAACACGCGCCTTACTCTTCCGCTTCGCCTATGGCGTCGCTGTATTTTCTGGTTACCCAATCTGCATCAGAATGAACCGACCGGCGCTCGCATGCGGATGGCGATGGAGCAGCTGGGCCCGGTATGGATTAAGTTCGGTCAGATGCTGTCGACCCGCCGGGACCTGTTCCCGCCGCTGATCGCCGATCAGCTGGCCATTCTGCAGGACCGGGTTGCACCGTTTGATGGCGTTAAAGCCAAAGCGCAGATTGAAGCGTCAATGGGTGCACCGATTGAAACCTGGTTTGATGATTTTGATATCAAGCCGCTGGCATCCGCGTCGATTGCTCAGGTTCACACCGCAACGCTGAAGTCGACCGGCAAGAAAGTGGTGATCAAAGTCATTCGCCCGGATATTTTGCCGGTGATCAAAGCTGACATGAAGCTGATCTATCGCCTGGCGCGCTGGGTGCCGCGTTTACTGCCTGATGGTCGTCGTCTGCGGCCGGTTGAAGTGGTGCGCGACTACGAAAAGACCCTGCTTGATGAGCTGAATCTGTTACGCGAAGCCGCGAACGCTATTCAGCTACGCCGCAATTTTGAAGACAGCCGGATGCTGTATGTGCCGGAAGTCTATTCCGACTACTGCAGCGAAACCATGATGGTGATGGAACGTATTTACGGCATTCCGATTTCGGACGTCGCCACGCTGGAGCGGCACGGGGTTAACATGAAGCTGCTGGCAGAGCGTGGCGTGCAGGTGTTCTTCACCCAGGTGTTCCGCGACAGTTTCTTCCATGCTGACATGCATCCCGGCAATATTTTTGTCAGCTATGAGCATCCGGAAGATCCGCAATATATCGGCATCGACTGCGGGATTGTCGGGTCGCTCAACAAAGAAGATAAGCGCTATCTGGCTGAAAACTTTATTGCCTTCTTTAACCGCGACTATCGCAAGGTGGCGGAGCTGCACGTTGACTCTGGCTGGGTGCCACCCGATACCAACGTCGAAGATTTTGAATTTGCGATTCGCACCGTCTGTGAGCCGATTTTTGAAAAGCCGCTGGCTGAGATTTCCTTCGGTCACGTGCTGCTGAATCTGTTCAATACCGCGCGTCGGTTTAATATGGAAGTCCAGCCGCAGCTGGTGCTGCTGCAAAAGACTCTGCTGTATGTGGAAGGTATCGGCCGTCAGCTCTATCCACAGCTCGACCTGTGGAAGACCGCCAAGCCGTTCCTTGAAGAGTGGATTAAAGATCAGGTCGGTCTGCCCGCCATCATTCGCGCGGTTAAAGAGAAAGCGCCGTTCTGGGCCGAAAAGTTACCGGAGTTGCCGGAGCTGTTTTATGACAGCCTGCGCCAGCATAAACTTTTGCGGCACAGCGTTGACAAATTAGCGGGCGATCTTAATGCGCAGCGTACCCGGCACCACCAGGCACGCTACCTGTTTGGCGTAGGCGCAACCCTGCTGCTCAGTGGCACGGCAGTGCTGCTTTCCCGACCGGACTGGGACCTGTTTCCGGCGGTATTAATGGCAGCGGGCATCGTCTCATGGTTAATCGGCTGGCGTAAGACAAACTGATTGTCACTTCAGCCAAAAACACGGTAATGTCGCTGGCTCAGGCCCGGGTTGATAAGGGCGCTCTGTGGTGCATTACCCCATCGTTTTTCACAGAATATTAGAGGCTATCTCATGGGCGGTATCAGTATTTGGCAATTGGTAATTATTGCCGTGATTGTTGTACTTCTGTTCGGTACCAATAAATTACGCAATCTGGGTTCGGATTTGGGTTCCTCGATTCGTGGCTTCAAAAAAGCCATGGGCGATGAGGACGAAAAAAAGGAACAACCGAAAGAGCAGGACGCTGACTTCAGCGCCAAAACGCTGGCGGACAAACAGCAAACTTCGGCTACTAAAGAAGAAGTTAAGAACGACAAGCAGGTGTAAACCGTGTTCGACATTGGTTTTAGTGAACTGGTATTGGTGTTCGTTATCGGGCTGATTGTACTCGGCCCACAACGTTTACCGGTTGCGGTGAAAACCGTGGTCGGCTGGATCAGGGCGATTCGTTCGCTGGCAGCCAATGTGCAAAACGAACTGGCGCAGGAGTTGAAACTGCAGGAACTGCAGGACAGCCTGAAAAAGGTGGAAGAAGCGGGCCGCGGGACACTGTCGCCGGAGCTGAAAGAGTCAATGGAAGAGCTGCGTAAGACTGCGGATTCAATGAAACGCTCGGTCAGCCAGAGCATCGACATTGAAAAAGAGGAAGACGAAGCCAACACCATTCACTCGCCACAGCACCGACCGGCGCCGCCTCTGGCGGACCAGCCGGAAGGACATCCGGCAGCGGCCGGCACTGCGTCGCCGTCAGGCACGCCTGCGGCGGCTGATCATCAGGCCAGCGTGCCAGCTCAGGCACCGTCGGTGAAAACGGCATCAGCCGGGCAGCCTGCCGCGGCTGTAGTTAGCGCGCCAGCTCAGGCACCGTCGGTGGAAACGGCATCAGCCGGGCAGCCGGCCGCGACTGTAGTTAGCGCACCAGCTCAGGCACCGGCCCGTGCTGACACGGCGTCAGCCAGCAAACCTGACGCCGCCACTACGCGCCCTTCCGCTTCCCCCTCTTCTGCAAGTGATGAACGATAATGGCCGTTGAAGATACCCAACCGCTCATCAGTCATCTGATTGAGCTGCGTAAGCGACTGCTGAACTGCATCATCGCCGTTTTAGTGATATTCCTGGCGCTGGTTTATTTTGCCAACGATATCTATCAACTGGTGGCGGCACCGCTCATCAGTCAGATGCCGATCGGCTCTAGCATGATCGCCACCGATGTGGCTTCGCCGTTTTTCACCCCGATTAAACTGACGATTATTGTGTCGGTATTTTTGGCGGTGCCGGTGATTCTCTATCAGGTCTGGGCGTTCATTGCGCCTGCGCTCTATCGGCATGAACGTAAACTGGTAATGCCACTGCTGTTTTCCAGCACCTTTCTGTTCTACATCGGTGTGGCATTTGCCTACTTTGTCGTCTTCCCGCTGGCGTTTGGTTTCTTTACCAAAACCGCGCCGATTGGCGTCACCATGGCGACCGACATTACCAAATACCTCGATTTTGTCATGACGCTGTTTATGGCGTTTGGCGTGGCGTTTGAAGTGCCGGTAGCGATTGTACTGTTGTGCTGGACTGGTATCACCAGCCCGGACGATCTGAAAAAGAAACGTCCCTATATTCTGGTCGGGGCCTTCGTGGTCGGCATGTTACTGACGCCGCCGGACGTTTTTTCCCAAACTTTGCTCGCTATTCCGATGTACTGCCTGTTTGAAGTCGGCGTATTCTTTTCCCGATACTATGTGGGGAAAGGCCGCCGGGCACAGGATGAGGAACATAACACCGAATCCTGAGGCGATCTTCAGCTCCCGCTCTGGCGGGCAGAGATCAATCCGAACCGCCCTCCGGGGCGGTTTTTGTTTAGTAAACTGTGGGAAAAATTATGTTTGATATCGGTGTAAACCTGACCAGCACGCAATTCGCCTCCGACCGGCCAAAGGTGGTAAAACGCGCGCGTGAAGCGGGCGTCACCGGCATGCTGATTACCGGCACCAATGCGCTGGAGAGCCAGCAGGCTCAGAAACTGGCTGAAGATCAGCCGGGCTTCTGCTGGTCTACTGCGGGCGTACATCCGCACCACGCCAGCGAATGGTCAACGGAGATCGCCAGCACGCTGCGTCGGCTGGCGGAGAAGCCGGAAGTGGTGGCTATCGGCGAGTGCGGGCTCGATTTTAACCGCAACCTGTCAGCCCATGAGCAGCAGGAGTATGCGTTTGAGGCGCAGCTGGCGCTGGCAGCCGAACTGAATATGCCGGTGTTTCTGCACTGCCGCGAAGCCCATGCGCGCTTTGCGGCGATCGTGGCGCCGTGGCTGCCAAAACTGCCGGGTGCAGTGATTCACTGCTTTACCGGCACGCGCGATGAACTGGAAGCGTGCCTGGCGCTGGGATTATCGATAGGAATTACCGGTTGGGTGTGTGATGAACGTCGTGGGCTTGCACTGCGTGAAATGCTGCCGCTGATCCCGGCCGATAAGTTACTGCTTGAAACCGACTCGCCCTATTTATTGCCGCGCGATATGCGACCGCGTCCGACTTCACGTCGTAACGAGCCGTGCTTCTTACCGCATATTGTGCAACAGGTGGCGACATGGCGTGGCGAAAGCAGCGAGGCGCTGGCGGCCTGCGTTGATCACAATGCGCGGACGCTGTTCCGACTGGTTTAGATCTTACGGAACTGTTTGTTATCTACGCTGCGCATCACCTGTTTATTCAGCAGGTTGAGCAACAGAATCGAACGGGTTTCGCCATCCGGCTCGGCAAAGATAGCGCGCAGCCCTTCAAACGTCCCTTCGGTGATGACAACTTCATCGCCGATTTGTGGCGTTTCAGGATCGAGCAGTATTTGCGGGACATCGGTTTCCAGCGCTTCAATCACCGCTGGCGGCACCGTGGCGGGCGTAGTACCAAAACGCACAAAGTGGCTGACGCCGCGCGTACTGCTGATGGTGGTAGTATGAATCGCTTCCGGATCGAATTCGATGAACAGATAGTTAGGAAACAGCGGCTCACTCACCGTGGTGCGTTTACCGCGCACGATCTTTTCCAGAGCGATCATTGGGCTGAGGCAATTCACTTCTTGCCGCTCCAGATGCTCCTTCGCGCGCAATAGCTGACCACGTTTGCAATAGAGTAAATACCAGGATTCCATAACCGCTCCCATCGAATGGACGCTAAGAATAGCAAACCTGCTGCCAGAGTTATAGCGCATCGGGCAGGGGAAAAGCGCAGCGCGCAGAAAATAAAGTGAGACTTTTCTTAAGATGCCGGATAGCGACAGAAAAGGCGATTGGAAATTGACGTTTTACCCTGCTCTGTATCAGACTCGATGGCCATCATACCGGCGAAAAGGATCATCTGATGGAACTCTTTTTGTTAAGCAACGGCAAGCTGGCGGATGATGCGCCGCTTCTGGGTTACGCTCAGCCGCAGTTACACGCCATGATTGCCCGACGTGCTATCCGTTCGGCGGTGCTGATTCCTTACGCCATTATCCGGGGCGATCATGCGCAGCGCGCTGCCGATCTCAGTGCGTCGTTGGGCATTCCGGTGCGCACCGTTGACGCTTTTACCTCACCGGCTGAGGCAATCGCCCAGGCTGAGTTGATTTTAGTCAGCGGCGGCAATAGCTGGTTGCTGAATCAGATGCTGCATGAGCAGGGCTTAATCGTGGCGATACAGCGCGCGGTGCGTGAACGGCAGGTGCCGTATGTCGGCTGGAGCGCCGGCTGTAATGTGGCGACGCCGTCGATTCGCACCACCAATGATATGCCGGTGCGTAGCAGCGTGGTGCTGCCTGCGCTGGGGCTGTTCCCGGTGCAGATCAATCCTCACTATATCGATGCCAGCGTCAGCGGTCATATGGGCGAAACACGCGACGAGCGGCTGGCTGAATTCTGTGCCGTCAACCCGTCCGAGTCGGTAATTGCGCTGCGTGAAGGCAGCTTTCTGCATCTGCATGACGATCGGCTACGCTATCACAGTGTGCGCAACGAAGATTTTAAGGTGTTCCGCCACGGCGAGCCGATTCAGGCTTATCACGATACCGGCGCGCTCCAGCCGCTGGTGCCTTTTCGCTGTGATTAAGGTTGCCGCATAAACCTCAACACAACCGCATAATCAGCCCTATAATGGCCGATTCACTCTGGCCGGAAAGCTAAAGCCGCATGAAATATCACGATTTAAGAGACTTTCTCGCGCTGCTCGAACAGCGCGGTGAGTTAAAAAGAATTAAGCAATCGATTGATCCCGTCCTGGAAATGACCGAAATCGCCGACCGCACGCTGCGTGCTGGCGGCCCCGCGCTGCTGTTTGAAAACCCGAAAGGGTATGATATGCCGGTGCTGTGTAACCTGTTCGGCACGCCAAAGCGCGTCGCCATGGGGATGGGCCAGGAAGAGGTGAGTGCCCTGCGGGAAGTGGGCAAACTGCTGGCGTTTCTGAAAGAGCCGGAGCCACCAAAAGGCTTTCGCGATCTGTTCGATAAGATGCCGCAGTTTAAGCAGGTGCTCAACATGCCGACTAAACGCCTGCGCAATGCGCCCTGCCAGGAAGTGGTGTTCAGCGGTGATGAGGTCGATCTGTCGCGCATTCCGGTGATGAAATGCTGGCCGGGCGATGCCGCGCCGCTGATTACCTGGGGTCTGACCGTCACCCGCGGCCCGCATAAAGAGCGGCAGAATCTCGGCATTTACCGTCAACAGGTGATCGGCAAAAACCGGCTGATTATGCGCTGGCTGTCGCACCGTGGCGGCGCGCTCGATTTTCAGGAGTGGAGCAAAGCGCATCCGGGCGAACGTTTTCCGGTCTCGGTGGCGCTCGGTGCTGATCCCGCGACTATTCTCGGTGCGGTAACGCCGGTGCCGGATACGCTGTCAGAATATGCGTTTGCTGGTCTGCTGCGCGGCAATAAAACCGAAGTGGTGAAATGCCTGTCGAACGATCTGGAAGTGCCCGCCAGCGCGGAGATCGTGCTGGAGGGTTACATCGAGGCGGGTGACATGGCACCCGAAGGGCCTTACGGCGACCACACGGGCTACTACAATGAAGTAGATAGCTTCCCGGTCTTTACCGTGACGCACATTACCCAGCGACATCAGGCAATCTATCACTCGACCTATACCGGCCGTCCGCCGGATGAGCCTGCCGTACTGGGGGTGGCGTTGAATGAAGTGCTGGTGCCGATTCTGATCAAGCAGTTCCCGGAAATTGTCGATTTCTATCTGCCGCCGGAAGGATGTTCCTACCGGCTGGCGGTGGTAACCATCAAAAAGCAGTACGCCGGGCATGCCAAACGGGTAATGTTTGGCGTCTGGTCATTTCTGCGGCAGTTCATGTACACCAAATTTGTTATTGTGTGTGACGATGATGTTAATGCGCGTGACTGGAATGATGTGATCTGGGCGATTACTACCCGCATGGATCCGGCGCGTGACACAGTATTAGTGGAAAATACGCCGATCGACTACCTCGATTTCGCCTCACCGGTTTCCGGGCTGGGGTCGAAGATGGGGATGGATGCGACCAATAAATGGCCGGGCGAAACGCAGCGCGAATGGGGCACGCCAATCGTGAAAGATCCTGCGATTACCGCGCGCATTGATGCTATCTGGGATGAGTTAGGTATTTTTGATCAGCCGCCACAGCGTTGATGGCGAGCACAACCATAAAGACGACCCGACAGAGGGAACGCATGACAACGTTAAGCTGTAAAGTAACTTCAGTTGAAGCGATTACCGACACGGTGTATCGCGTTCGCCTGATTCCGGAAGCGGATTTCAGTTTTCGCGCGGGACAGTATCTGATGGTGGTGATGGATGAGCGTGATAAGCGCCCGTTTTCACTGGCCTCAACGCCAATGGAAAAGGATATCATTGAGCTGCACATCGGTGCGTCCGATCTCAACCTGTACGCCATGGCGGTGATGGATCGCATTCGTGACGATCGCCAGATCACCGTCGACATGCCGCACGGTGATGCCTGGCTGCGCGAAGAGAGCAGCAAACCGTTGATCCTGATCGCTGGCGGTACCGGCTTCTCCTATGCCCGTTCCATTCTGCTGACCGCGTTAGCGCAGCAGCCGGATCGTGATATCGCCATTTACTGGGGCGGACGTGAGCTGAAGCATCTGTACGATCTTGATGAGCTGGATGCGCTGGCGGTGAAACACCCCAACCTGAAGGTGATCCCGGTGGTCGAGCAGCCGGAAGCGGGCTGGCAGGGACGTTCGGGTACGGTATTAACCGCGGTAATGCAGGATTTCAGCACGCTGAGCGAGCATGAGATCTATATTGCTGGCCGTTTCGAGATGGCCAAGATCGCACGCGATCGCTTCTGCGCCGAACGCGGTGCGCTGGAATCGCAGATGTATGGTGATGCTTTCGCCTTCATCTGATCGACGACAAGCCAAAAGAAAAAACCCGCCCATCACGGGCGGGTAAATCGGACAAAGAAGTGACCCAACGTATTACAGACGCTCGAATACGGTGGCGATGCCCTGACCTAAACCGATGCACATGGTCGCCAGACCAAACTGCGCATCGCGTCGCGCCATGATGTTAAGCAATGTGGTACTGATACGTGCCCCGGAACAGCCCAGCGGGTGGCCCAGCGCAATCGCACCACCATTCAGATTGACCTTTTCATCCAGCCGATCCAGCAAACCCAAATCCTTTATGCATGGCAGGGTTTGTGCTGCAAACGCCTCATTGAGTTCAAACACGTCAATATCATTGACGCTCAGACCGGCACGTTTCAGCGCCAGCCTGCTGGCCGGCACCGGGCCGTAGCCCATGATCGACGGATCGCAGCCGACCACCGCCATACTTCTGATGCGGGCTCGTGGGGTCAGCCCCAGTTCGCGGGCGCGGGATTCGCTCATCACCAGCATCGCGGCCGCGCCGTCGGACAGGGCTGACGAGGTGCCTGCGGTCACCGTGCCATTGACCGGATCAAACGCCGGCCGCAGAGCCGCCAGCCCCTCGGCGCTGGTCTCTTCACGGATGACCTCATCATAATCGTAACGTTTGAGAATGCCATCGCTGTCGTGACCAGCGGTGGCGACGATCTCCGCTTTGAAATCACCGCGCTGGGTTGCCTGCCAGGCGCGCTGGTGCGAGCGCAGGGCAAACGCATCCTGCTGCTCGCGGCTGATGTGGTGCATACGCGCCAGCATTTCAGCGGTCAGGCCCATCATCCCCGCCGCTTTGGCGACGGTGCGGCCGAGGCCCGGATGAAAGTCAACGCCGTGATTCATCGGCACGTGTCCCATATGTTCTACCCCGCCAATCAGGCAGCTGTGCGCATCGCCGACCATAATGGCGCGGGCCGCATCGTGCAGTGCCTGCATCGATGAGCCGCACAGGCGGTTGACGGTGGTAGCCGGTACCGAGTGCGGTATTTCCGCCAGCAGGGCGGCGTTACGTGCGATGTTAAACCCCTGTTCCAGCGTCTGCTGCACGCAGCCCCAGACAATGTCATCCAGCGTGGCAGGATTGACCGCCGGGTTGCGGCTCAGCAGTTCACGCATCAGGTGGGCGGAAAGATCCTCGGCACGTACATGACGAAAAGCACCGCCTTTTGAACGACCCATCGGCGTACGGACCGCATCGATAATCACCACATTTTCCATATTCTTGCCCTCAGGCGCTTTTCAGCGCGGCTTCGTCAATTGGTTTGGCGGCGGGATACCAGCTTTGATGCTGATGCGCTTTTTGCACCAGCAGTTCAGGCAATTCATACAGGCCACCGAGTGCACTGTAGCGCCGGGCCTGATCGACCACATTGCTGTTGCCTAGCGTGTCGAGGTAGCGGAAGGCGCCGCCGCGGAAAGGCGGGAAGCCGAGACCGTACACCAGCGCCATATCCGCTTCTGCCGGCGAGGCGATGATTTTCTCCTCCAGGCAGCGCACCACTTCATTTAGCATCGGCAGCATCATGCGATTGAGGATCTCTTCGTCGCTGAAGACCCGCTTAGGCTGGCAAACCTGTTGCAGCAGCGTGTCGACCTCGCTGTCCGCCACTTTTTTCTGTTTGCCCTTTTTGTCGGTTTCCCAGCGCCAGAAGCCTTTGCCATTTTTCTGACCGAAACGACCGGCCTCAAACAGCAGATCGATCGCATCGCGATAATCGTGCTTCATGCGTTGTGGAAAACCTTCCGCCATTACGCTTTGCGCATGATGCGCGGTGTCAATGCCGACCACATCCAGCAACCACGACGGTCCCATTGGCCAGCCAAACTGTTTTTCCATAACTTTATCAATCTGACGGAAGTCGGCACCGTCGCGCAGCAGCAGGCTGAAGGCGGCGAAGTACGGGAACAGCACCCGGTTGACGAAGAAGCCGGGGCAATCATTGACCACAATCGGGGTTTTACCCATTTTGCTGGCCCAGGCCACCACTTTGCTCACAGTCGCTTCACTGGTTTTCTCGCCACGCACCACTTCGACCAGCGGCATACGCGGCACCGGATTAAAGAAGTGCATGCCACAGAAATTTTCCGGACGTTGCAGCGCCTGTGCCAGCTGACTGATGGGAATGGTGGAGGTATTGGAGGCCAGGATGGCATCGTTACGCAGGTGTTGTTCGGTTTCGGCCAGCACTTTAGCTTTAATCAGGGGATTCTCGACCACCGCTTCGACCACCACGTCAGCGTGCTCAAAACCGGCGTAATCCAGCGTTGGCTGTATGGTCGCAATCACGCTGGCCAGCTTATTGCCGTCAATTTTGCCGCGCTCCAGCAGCTTATTAAGCAGCTTGCTGGCTTCGTTCATCCCGAGCGTCAGGGCCTGGGGATTGATGTCCTTCATTTTGACCGGCACACCTTTCCAGGCTGACTGGTAGCTGATGCCGCCACCCATAATACCGGCACCCAGTACGGCCGCCTGCGTTGGCGCGCCGCTTTCGCTGCTGCGTTTTTTAGCCAGCCCTTTAACGTATTGATCGTTGAGGAAGATGCCAACCAGCGCCCGCGCTTCGTCAGACTGCGCCAGCGGAACAAAAGCGGCATTTTCCAGTTTTAGTGCATCTTCACGGCCAAGACCGGCAGCCGCTTCAATGGTTTTCACCGCCATTAGCGGCGCTGGATAATGTTTGCCCGCGGTCTGCATCACCATACTTTTGGCAAGGGTGAAGCTCATCGCCGCTTCAATCGGGCTCAGTTTCAGCGGTGCCAGTTTCGGTGCCCGGCGCGCACGCCAGCTACCATCGAGTGCCGCGGCTTTAAGCATGGTGATGCCGGCCTCGCGCAGTTTATCGCGTTCGACCACCGCATCGACCAGACCAAGTTTAAGCGCCGCGTTTCCGTCGACGTCTTTACCGGCGGCAATGATCTCCATTGCGCTATCGGCTCCCAGCAGACGCGGCAGACGAACGCTGCCGCCGAAGCCTGGCATGATCCCGAGTTTCGTTTCCGGCAGGCCAATGCGGGCATCGGCAGTGGCAACGCGCAGGTCGGTTGCCAGTACGCATTCACATCCACCACCCAGCGCATAGCCATCGATGGCGGCCAGCGTCGGCACCGGTAAATCTTCCAGCCGGTTGAAAATGCTGTTGGCGTAGCTCAGCCACTGACTCAGTTTTTCGGTCGGTGCATCAAACAGTGAGAGGAATTCGGTGATGTCAGCACCGACAATGAAGGCCGGTTTAGCCGAGCTGAGCAGCACACCGCGCAGGTCAGGCTGCTGCTCCAGCACTGCAATGGCTTCGCCCAGGCTGGCGACGGTTTGCGTATCAAGCTTATTGACCGAGCCAGGGGCATCAAAAACCAGCTCGGCGATGCCATCGTCCAGCCAGTGAAGAGAAAGGTTAGCGCCTTGGTAGAGCATGTGCGTCTCCTGAAACCGCGGAAAAGTGATCTGGTCATACCAGATGATCGAGAGTGTGGGAGTGATGTTAATTTTTTGCAAACGGCTCTTTGCTTATTTGCTAACAAGATCACAGCCGCTCTCAACACGGCATCCGCTTAAGGGGTATGCTAAACTGCGGCCATTTCGCGACACTGGAGAGACGTCAATGGATTCCCTGAAGACCTTGTATCACGCGCATATCGCCACGTTGCAGCAACGGGCGCAGCAGGTGCTGGCACACAATAAACTGGATGCGATGCTGATCCATTCCGGTGAGTTGTTGACGGTGTTTCTGGATGACCACACCTATCCCTTCAAGGTGAATCCACAGTTTAAAGCCTGGGTGCCGGTAACGCAGGTGCCGAACTGCTGGCTGTGGGTTGATGGGGTCAATAAACCAAAGTTGTGGTTTTACTCTCCGGTGGACTACTGGCACAACGTTGAACCGCTGCCGGATAGCTTCTGGACCGCTGATATTGAGGTCATTGGCCTGAAAAATGCGGATGAGATTGCGCAGCTGTTGCCAGCTCAGCGTGAGAATGTCGCCTATATTGGCCCGGTAAATGCGCGTGCAGCGCAGCTCGGTATCAGCTCCGGCAATATCAATCCCAAAGCGGTGATCGATTTCCTGCATTACCATCGCAGCATCAAGACCGAATATGAGCTGGCCTGTATGCGTCAGGCGCAGAAACTGGCCGTGGCTGGACATCGCGCCGCCAAAGAGGCTTTTTCTGCCGGGCTAAGCGAGTTTGACATCAATCAGGCTTACCTGACAGCCACCGGTCATCGCGACACCGATGTGCCTTACGGCAATATCATTGCGCTGAATGAACACGCGGCGGTGCTGCATTACACCCGTCTGGATCATCAGCCGCCGGCAAAGCGCCACAGTTTTTTAATTGACGCGGGCGCCGAATATCTTGGCTATGCCGCTGATTTAACCCGCAGCTACGCGGCGCAGAGTAGTTCGCTGTATGCGCGGATGGTCGAGGCGATGAATGCGGAAGAGCTGGCGCTGATCGCGACTCTGAAGCCAGGCGTGCGTTACACCGATTATCATCTGCAGATGCATCAGCGTATTGCCAGACTGCTGCTGAAGTTCGAGCTGGTGCAGGGCATCAGTGAAGAGGCACTGGTAGCGGAAGACCTGACCGGTCCGTTCATGCCGCATGGATTAGGGCATCCGCTCGGCCTGCAGGTGCATGACGTCGCCGGGTTTATGCAGGATGAGCAGGGTACCCATCTTGCGGCACCGGCGCAGTATCCTTATCTGCGCTGCACGCGTGTGCTTCAACCCGGCATGGTATTAACCATCGAGCCAGGCTTCTATATTATTGACTCGTTGCTGACGCCGCTGCGTGAAGGCCGGTTCAGCCAGCATTTTAACTGGCAGGCGATCGAGGCACTCAGGCCTTACGGTGGAATCCGTATTGAAGATAACGTGGTGATCCATGCGCATCGCGTTGAAAACATGACCCGCGATCTGCATCTGGCCTGATGGACGCCTATGATATTCCCGCAGTGGCGTTAAGCGTCAGCGAGGAGACCATAAAAAAGAGTCGCTTTATTACGCTGCTGGCTCACACCGACGGCGCGGAGGCGGCACGGGCGTTTGTTCAGCAGGTCAGGCATCAACATCCTGCTGCGCGTCACCACTGCTGGGCGTGGGTGGCTGGCGCGCCAGATGATTCACAACAGCTGGGTTTCTCTGACGATGGTGAGCCTTCCGGCACCGCCGGAAAACCGATGCTGGCGCAGCTGATGGGTGCCGGTATCGGTGAAATCACCGCGGTGGTGGTGCGCTATTACGGTGGCATCATGCTGGGCACGGGCGGCTTAGTGAAAGCGTATGGCGGCGGGGTGCAGCAGGGGCTTAAGCAACTGGCGCGCCAGCGTAAAGTGCCGATGAAACTATTCACTTTGCAATGCGACTACGCGCAGCTCAGCGATATCGAACGGCTGGTGCAGCGCTTTGAAGGCAAGGTCACAGACAGCCAGTATCAGGACCGCATAGTCCTGACGCTGGCCGTGCCTTATGGACAAATCGACGGATTCCAGCAAAATCTGTCAGACTTTAGTCGGGGCGCGTTAGCGCTTATCCCGCTCACACCTTGATGTTCTTCTCTTTTATTTAAAGGAACGGCTGAATGCACTTTCGCGCCATTACCCGCATAGTCGGTCTGCTGGTGATCCTCTTTTCAGTGACGATGATTTTGCCCGGCCTGGTCGCATTAATTTATCGCGATGGTGCCGGTCGGGCCTTTAGCCAGACGTTTATGATGGCGCTGGTGATCGGCTCGCTGCTGTGGTGGCCGAACCGCAAACAGAAGACAGAGCTCAAGCCACGCGAAGGGTTTTTGATTGTGGTGCTGTTCTGGACGGTGCTGGGCAGCGTGGGGGCCATGCCGTTTATCTTTGCCGAACAGCCGCACCTGTCGGTTACCGACGCGTTCTTCGAATCGTTCTCTGGCCTGACGACTACCGGTGCCACTACCCTGGTCGGACTGGATTCACTGCCAAAGGCGATTCTGTTCTATCGGCAAATGCTGCAATGGCTCGGCGGTATGGGGATCATCGTCTTAGCGGTGGCGATATTACCGATACTGGGAGTGGGGGGGATGCAGCTCTATCGCGCTGAGATGCCGGGGCCGCTGAAAGATAACAAAATGCGGCCGCGCATTGCTGAAACAGCCAAGACCCTGTGGTTGATCTACGTGCTGCTGACGGTGGCCTGTGCGCTGGCCTTGTGGCTGGCGGGGATGCCGGCCTTTGATGCGATTGGCCATAGCTTCTCGACCATCGCCATCGGCGGATTTTCCACCCATGATGCCAGCATCGGCTATTTTAATAGCGGTACCATTAATACCATCGTAGCGGTGTTTCTGTTGATCTCCGGCTGTAACTACGGTCTGCATTTTGCCATGCTGAGTGGCCGTAATCTGCGGGTCTACTGGCGTGACCCGGAGTTACGGATGTTTATCGGCGTTCAGCTGACGCTGGTGTTGATCTGCACACTGGTGCTCTGGTTCCACAATGTCTACGCCAGTGGCTGGCAGACGCTGAATCAGGCGTTCTTCCAGGTGGTTTCTATGGCGACTACCGCCGGTTTTACCACCGACAGCATCGCGCGCTGGCCGCTGTTCCTGCCGGTTCTGCTGCTGTGCTCCGCCTTTATTGGTGGCTGTGCCGGTTCAACCGGTGGTGGCCTGAAGGTGATTCGTATCCTGCTGTTGTGCAAGCAGGGTAACCGGGAGCTTAAACGTCTGGTCCACCCGAATGCGGTTTACACCATCAAGCTGGGCAACCGGGCGCTGCCGGAGCGTATCCTCGAAGCAGTCTGGGGATTCTTCTCAGCCTATGCGCTGGTGTTCCTGATCAGTATGCTGGCAATCATCGCCACCGGCGTAGATGACTTCTCGGCCTTTGCTGCCGTCGCCGCCACGCTGAACAACCTCGGCCCCGGTCTCGGGGTGGTCGCGGATAACTTCACCTCAATGAATGATGTGGCGAAGTGGATATTGATCTCCACCATGCTATTCGGGCGTCTCGAGGTCTTTACCTTGCTGGTGCTGTTCACGCCGACGTTCTGGCGTGAGTAATTAATAAGGATGCTGAAATGAAAGCGCTGATTCTCTACTCGACCCGTGACGGACAAACGCAAAAAATCGCCTCTTATATCGCTGAGCAGATCGGTCAGCAGCAAAACTGTGATGTGCTGAATATCCAGGATGCCACTTCGCCTGACTGGGCACAGTATGATCGGGTGCTGATTGGGGCCTCGATTCGCTACGGTCATTTCCAGCCGGTGGTTGATGCATTTGTTAAGCAGCATTTGCGCGAATTGCAGCAGCGTGCCAGTGGTTTCTTCTCGGTGAACCTGACGGCGCGTAAACCCGAGAAGCGTTCCCCGGAAACCAATGCCTATACCCAGAAGTTCTTATCACATTCTCCGTGGCGGCCAGATTGCTGTGCGGTGTTTGCCGGTGCGCTCTATTACCCGCGTTATCGCTGGTTTGATCGCATCATGATTCAGCTGATTATGCGAATGACCGGTGGCGAGACTGATTCTACTAAAGAAGTGGAGTACACCGATTGGCATCAGGTCAGCCGTTTTGCCAATGATTTTGCACAGTTACCAGGCAAATCGTAGCGAAATAACGCGATTTGATGAAAATTACTTCGAACGGTAATCTTTTTGCAATAAACGCTTGTCAGCCCGCGCGAACTCCCTATAATGCGCCTCCATCGACACGGAACAACGGCTTAACGCCGCCGGGTTGAAAGGCACAGGAGACTGCGCCGCCGGAGAAAGCTTCTGAAAAAGAAGTTGACTCTGAAGGAGGAAAGCGTAATATACGCCACCTCGCGACAGGCGGTTAACCCGCTGCTCGCACTGCTCTTTAACAATTTATCAGACAATCTGTGTGGGCACTCGCAGGATTGATATCAGCGTCTCCGGACGTAAAAAATATCAAGTCTCACGAGTGAACACATAATGAAATTCATTATGACGTTTTACAGATGAGCACCGCTTAACTTGTTTAAGCAAATCAAACTTAAATTGAAGAGTTTGATCATGGCTCAGATTGAACGCTGGCGGCAGGCCTAACACATGCAAGTCGGACGGTAGCACAGAGGAGCTTGCTCCTTGGGTGACGAGTGGCGGACGGGTGAGTAATGTCTGGGGATCTGCCCGATAGAGGGGGATAACCACTGGAAACGGTGGCTAATACCGCATAACGTCGCAAGACCAAAGAGGGGGACCTTCGGGCCTCTCACTATCGGATGAACCCAGATGGGATTAGCTAGTAGGCGGGGTAATGGCCCACCTAGGCGACGATCCCTAGCTGGTCTGAGAGGATGACCAGCCACACTGGAACTGAGACACGGTCCAGACTCCTACGGGAGGCAGCAGTGGGGAATATTGCACAATGGGCGCAAGCCTGATGCAGCCATGCCGCGTGTATGAAGAAGGCCTTCGGGTTGTAAAGTACTTTCAGCGGGGAGGAAGGCGATGTGGTTAATAACCGCGTCGATTGACGTTACCCGCAGAAGAAGCACCGGCTAACTCCGTGCCAGCAGCCGCGGTAATACGGAGGGTGCAAGCGTTAATCGGAATTACTGGGCGTAAAGCGCACGCAGGCGGTCTGTTAAGTCAGATGTGAAATCCCCGGGCTTAACCTGGGAACTGCATTTGAAACTGGCAGGCTTGAGTCTCGTAGAGGGGGGTAGAATTCCAGGTGTAGCGGTGAAATGCGTAGAGATCTGGAGGAATACCGGTGGCGAAGGCGGCCCCCTGGACGAAGACTGACGCTCAGGTGCGAAAGCGTGGGGAGCAAACAGGATTAGATACCCTGGTAGTCCACGCCGTAAACGATGTCGACTTGGAGGTTGTTCCCTTGAGGAGTGGCTTCCGGAGCTAACGCGTTAAGTCGACCGCCTGGGGAGTACGGCCGCAAGGTTAAAACTCAAATGAATTGACGGGGGCCCGCACAAGCGGTGGAGCATGTGGTTTAATTCGATGCAACGCGAAGAACCTTACCTACTCTTGACATCCAGCGAACTTTCCAGAGATGGATTGGTGCCTTCGGGAACGCTGAGACAGGTGCTGCATGGCTGTCGTCAGCTCGTGTTGTGAAATGTTGGGTTAAGTCCCGCAACGAGCGCAACCCTTATCCTTTGTTGCCAGCGATTCGGTCGGGAACTCAAAGGAGACTGCCGGTGATAAACCGGAGGAAGGTGGGGATGACGTCAAGTCATCATGGCCCTTACGAGTAGGGCTACACACGTGCTACAATGGCGCATACAAAGAGAAGCGACCTCGCGAGAGCAAGCGGACCTCACAAAGTGCGTCGTAGTCCGGATCGGAGTCTGCAACTCGACTCCGTGAAGTCGGAATCGCTAGTAATCGTGGATCAGAATGCCACGGTGAATACGTTCCCGGGCCTTGTACACACCGCCCGTCACACCATGGGAGTGGGTTGCAAAAGAAGTAGGTAGCTTAACCTTCGGGAGGGCGCTTACCACTTTGTGATTCATGACTGGGGTGAAGTCGTAACAAGGTAACCGTAGGGGAACCTGCGGTTGGATCACCTCCTTACCTGAAGATACCTTCCCGCGCAGTGCTCACACAGATTGTCTGATAGAAAAGTAATGAGCAAAGCGTCTTGCGAAGCAGGCTTAAATGTCCCCTTCGTCTAGAGGCCCAGGACACCGCCCTTTCACGGCGGTAACAGGGGTTCGAATCCCCTAGGGGACGCCACTTGCTTGGTGACAGGTGAAAGGTGTTGCCCACATATCTTAAAGATGACTTACGAGTCATGTTTAAGATATTGCTCTTTAACAATCCGGAACAAGCTGAAAATTGAAACGACGCAGCGCGTTATTCTTCCGTAATAAGGAATAACAAGGCGATGCGTTCGAGTCTCTCAAATGCTTGCAGCACGCAGCGTTGAAAAACGCCTGTGGGTTGTGAGGTTAAGCGACTAAGCGTACACGGTGGATGCCCTGGCAGTCAGAGGCGATGAAGGACGTGCTAATCTGCGTAAAGCGACGGTAAGGTGATATGAACCGCTACAGCCGTCGATGTCCGAATGGGGAAACCCGGTGCACTCAGTGCATCATTGCAGCATGAATACATAGTGCTGCAAGGCGAACCGGGGGAACTGAAACATCTAAGTACCCCGAGGAAAAGAAATCAACCGAGATTCCCCCAGTAGCGGCGAGCGAACGGGGAGCAGCCCAGAGCCTGAATCAGCTTGTGTGTTAGTGGAAGCGTCTGGAAAGTCGCAGGGTACAGGGTGATACTCCCGTACACAAAAACACACAGGCTGTGAGCTCGATGAGTAAGGCGGGACACGTGGTATCCTGTCTGAATATGGGGGGACCATCCTCCAAGGCTAAATACTCCTGACTGACCGATAGTGAACCAGTACCGTGAGGGAAAGGCGAAAAGAACCCCGGCGAGGGGAGTGAAACAGAACCTGAAACCGTGTACGTACAAGCAGTGGGAGCCTTCTTTATGGGGGTGACTGCGTACCTTTTGTATAATGGGTCAGCGACTTATATTCTGTAGCAAGGTTAACCGTATAGGGGAGCCGCAGGGAAACCGAGTCTTAACTGGGCGTTAAGTTGCAGGGTATAGACCCGAAACCCGGTGATCTAGCCATGGGCAGGTTGAAGGTTGGGTAACACTAACTGGAGGACCGAACCGACTAATGTTGAAAAATTAGCGGATGACCTGTGGCTGGGGGTGAAAGGCCAATCAAACCGGGAGATAGCTGGTTCTCCCCGAAAGCTATTTAGGTAGCGCCTCGTGAACTCATCTTCGGGGGTAGAGCACTGTTTCGGCTAGGGGGCCATCCCGGCTTACCAACCCGATGCAAACTGCGAATACCGAAGAATGTTATCACGGGAGACACACGGCGGGTGCTAACGTCCGTCGTGAAGAGGGAAACAACCCAGACCGCCAGCTAAGGTCCCAAAGTCATGGTTAAGTGGGAAACGATGTGGGAAGGCACAGACAGCCAGGATGTTGGCTTAGAAGCAGCCATCATTTAAAGAAAGCGTAATAGCTCACTGGTCGAGTCGGCCTGCGCGGAAGATGTAACGGGGCTAAACCATGCACCGAAGCTGCGGCAGCGACACTATGTGTTGTTGGGTAGGGGAGCGTTCTGTAAGCCGTCGAAGGTGGCCTGTGAGGGCTGCTGGAGGTATCAGAAGTGCGAATGCTGACATAAGTAACGATAAAGCGGGTGAAAAGCCCGCTCGCCGGAAGACCAAGGGTTCCTGTTCAACGTTAATCGGAGCAGGGTGAGTCGACCCCTAAGGCGAGGCCGAAAGGCGTAGTCGATGGGAAACAGGTTAATATTCCTGTACTTGGTGTTACTGCGAAGGGGGGACGGAGAAGGCTATATCAGCCGGGCGACGGTTGTCCCGGTTTAAGCGTGTAGGTGTGTGTTCCAGGCAAATCCGGTTCACTTTACACTGAGGCGTGACGACGAGGCACTACGGTGCTGAAGTGATAAATGCCCTGCTTCCAGGAAAAGCCTCTAAGCATCAGGTAACACAAAATCGTACCCCAAACCGACACAGGTGGTCAGGTAGAGAATACCAAGGCGCTTGAGAGAACTCGGGTGAAGGAACTAGGCAAAATGGTGCCGTAACTTCGGGAGAAGGCACGCTGGCGCGTAGGTGGAGGGACTTGCTCCCCGAGCCGAAGCCAGTCGAAGATACCAGCTGGCTGCAACTGTTTATTAAAAACACAGCACTGTGCAAACACGAAAGTGGACGTATACGGTGTGACGCCTGCCCGGTGCCGGAAGGTTAATTGATGGGGTTATCCGCAAGGAGAAGCTCTTGATCGAAGCCCCGGTAAACGGCGGCCGTAACTATAACGGTCCTAAGGTAGCGAAATTCCTTGTCGGGTAAGTTCCGACCTGCACGAATGGCGTAATGATGGCCAGGCTGTCTCCACCCGAGACTCAGTGAAATTGAACTCGCTGTGAAGATGCAGTGTACCCGCGGCAAGACGGAAAGACCCCGTGAACCTTTACTACAGCTTGACACTGAACATTGAGCCTTGATGTGTAGGATAGGTGGGAGGCTTTGAAGCGCGGACGCCAGTCTGCGTGGAGCCAACCTTGAAATACCACCCTTTAATGTTTGATGTTCTAACGTGGCCCCGTGATCCGGGGTGCGGACAGTGTCTGGTGGGTAGTTTGACTGGGGCGGTCTCCTCCTAAAGCGTAACGGAGGAGCACGAAGGTCAGCTAATCACGGTCGGACATCGTGAGGTTAGTGCAATGGCATAAGCTGGCTTGACTGCGAGAGTGACGGCTCGAGCAGGTGCGAAAGCAGGTCATAGTGATCCGGTGGTTCTGAATGGAAGGGCCATCGCTCAACGGATAAAAGGTACTCCGGGGATAACAGGCTGATACCGCCCAAGAGTTCATATCGACGGCGGTGTTTGGCACCTCGATGTCGGCTCATCACATCCTGGGGCTGAAGTAGGTCCCAAGGGTACGGCTGTTCGCCGTTTAAAGTGGTACGCGAGCTGGGTTTAGAACGTCGTGAGACAGTTCGGTCCCTATCTGCCGTGGGCGCTGGAGAATTGAGGGGGGTTGCTCCTAGTACGAGAGGACCGGAGTGAACGCACCACTGGTGTTCGGGTTGTCATGCCAATGGCATTGCCCGGTAGCTAAGTGCGGAAAAGATAAGTGCTGAAAGCATCTAAGCACGAAACTTGCCCCGAGATGAGTTCTCCCTGACCCTTTAAGGGTCCTGAAGGGACGTTGAAGACGACGACGTTGATAGGCCGGATGTGTAAGCGCAGCGATGCGTTGAGCTAACCGGTACTAATGACCCGTGAGGCTTAACCTTACAACGCCAGAGGCGTTTTGAGAGACAGATTTTCAGCTTGTGACGGATAAAAATTAGCGGGAACGAAGGATTCTGCGGCATGGCAGCACGGCCATGACGTAAAAGATTCGTTCCGTGCACCAAGATTTGCCTGGCGGCTGTAGCGCGGTGGTCCCACCTGACCCCATGCCGAACTCAGAAGTGAAACGCCGTAGCGCCGATGGTAGTGTGGGGTCTCCCCATGCGAGAGTAGGGAACTGCCAGGCATCAAACAAGTGAAGAAGCCCCGCACGGAAGTGCGGGGCTTTTTTACGTCCGCAGATCGCTGAAATTTTCGCTGAGATCCTGAAATTCCCCCTGCAACACCCGTCTGATACGGTAAACTACGGCCAGATTAATCAGTTAAGGCCGTCAAATGTCCAGCCAACACCCCTCATTAAAAGCCGACAATACGCTTGGGCTTGCCATTCATACCCAACAACGCATTGTGGCGGAAACGCCAGCTGCTATCCTGGCTGCCTGGCAAGCAAGCCAGCATCAACAAACGCCGTTTATGGTGTTAGGTGAGGGCAGCAACGTACTGTTCCTGGAAGATTTCGCCGGCACGGTGGTACTTAATCGTATTAAAGGCATCGGGATCCGGGATGAGTACGATTACTGGAAACTGCACGTTGGAGCGGGTGAGAACTGGCATCAACTGGTGAAAAGTACGCTGGAAAAGGGCATTACCGGCCTGGAAAACCTGGCATTAATTCCCGGTATGGTCGGTTCAGCGCCGATCCAGAATATCGGTGCCTATGGCGTTGAATTAAAAGACGTATGTGATTATGTCGATGTACTCAATTTGCACACCGGTCAGACGGAAAGACTCGATCGTGAAGCCTGCGAATTCGGCTATCGCGACAGTATATTTAAACATCGTTACCAGTCTGGCTATGTGATTGTAGCGGTGGGGATGATTCTGCCCAAAAAGTGGCGACCGATCCTGACCTACGGCGATCTAAAAACGCTTAATCCCGTCACTGCAAATGCCTGGGATGTTTATCATGCGGTTTGTGAGATGCGTCAGAGCAAATTACCCGACCCCAAAATCACCGGTAATGTGGGCAGCTTTTTCAAAAACCCGGTCATCAGCCAGGCGCAGGCCAGCCTGCTGCTGGCTCGCTTTCCGTCAATGCCAAATTATCCACTGGCAAGCGGCGAAACCAAACTGGCGGCAGGGTGGCTTATTGACCAATGCGCGCTAAAGGGTTTTCGTATGGGCGGTGCAGCTGTGCATCAGCAGCAGGCCCTGGTGTTGATCAATGCTGATGATGCGACCCCTGACGACATTGTGGCGCTGGCCCGAACCGTACGCGCACGGGTGGGTGAAAAATTTGATGTCTGGCTTGAGCCTGAAGTCCGGTTTATTCAGGCTCAGGGTGAATGCAATGCTGTCGAGGTGATCGCATGAAGGACCATAATGTCCCCCTGAAGCTGGTCGATATTTTATCTGATGGCGAGTTTCATTCTGGCGAGCAGTTAGGCGAAACATTGGGTATGAGCCGGGCAGCCATCAATAAGCACATTCAGACGCTAAAAAGCTGGGGCCTCGACGTTTATACCGTGACCGGAAAAGGCTACAGCCTGTCCGCGCCCATTCAGTTGCTGGATGAACAGGCGATTCTGTCACGGGTTAAGCAGGGCAATGTTTCAGTCATTCCGGTCATTGATTCGACTAATCAGTACTTACTGGAGCGGATGCATGAATTGCAATCTGGCGCTGCCTGTATTGCTGAGTACCAGCAGGCCGGCCGGGGACGTCGTGGTCGTCAATGGTTCTCACCGTTTGGCGCCAATCTCTATATGTCGATGTACTGGCGTCTGGATCAGGGTCCTGCAGCGGCTATGGGACTTAGCCTGGTAATCGGTATCATCATGGCTGAAACACTTCACGCGCTAGGCGCTAACGATGTGCGGGTAAAATGGCCCAACGATATTTACCTGAACGATCGCAAACTGGCGGGTATCCTGGTTGAACTTACCGGTAAAACCGGTGATGCTGCACATATTGTGATGGGAGCCGGAATTAACCTGGCGATGCGTTCAGCGGATGCGTTACAGATCAATCAGGGCTGGATCAACCTGCAGGAAGCAGGCGTAACGGTTAACCGTAATGAACTGGCCGCCAGCCTGATTAACAGCCTGCGTGACGCACTGCCGGTGTTTGAGCAGGAAGGTTTAGCGCCGTTTGTTACACGCTGGGCTGCACTTGATAATTTTATTAATCGACCGGTTAAGCTGCTTATTGGCGAACGTGAGGTGCATGGCATTGCCCGGGGAGTGGATAGCCAGGGCGGGCTATTATTAGAGCAGGATGGCGAAATAAAGTCGTGGGTTGGCGGAGAAATATCACTTCGGCCAGTCTGAATATAAAAAGGCCTGTATTCATGCAGGCCTTTTTAATTGATGCCGTTTATTTACGCAGCCGGACCTTATCGACCGCATGATTACCACTCTTGGTCATAATCAGGCTGGCTCTTTCGCGAGTTGGCAGAATGTTTTCCTGTAAATTCAGCCAGTTAATCTCTTTCCACAGGTTGCCTGCTATTTCAATCGCTTCCGCTTCAGAGAGCTGAGCGTAATGATGGAAATAAGAGTCAGGATTGGTAAACGCGCCCTGGCGGAATTTCAGGAAGCGGTTGATATACCAACGCTGCAACAGATCTTCTGCCGCATCGACATAAATAGAGAAATCGACAAAGTCGGAAACGAATACATGGTGAGGATCGTGCGGATAATCCATCCCACTCTGTAATACGTTAAGCCCTTCCAGAATCAGGATATCAGGTTGCTGAATGACCTTGTCGCCGTCCGGGATGACATCGTAAATCAGGTGCGAATAAACCGGTGCGGTCACCTGACTGGCACCCGACTTGAGATCGGAAACAAACTTCACCAGCCGGTGCATATCATAAGACTGCGGGAAGCCTTTTTTCTTCATCAGGCCCCGTTCTTTCAGCACGGCATTGGGATGAAGAAAACCATCCGTAGTGATCAGTTCAACTTTACGATGCTCGGGCCAGCGGCTCAGCAGCGCCTGTAATACGCGCGCAGTGGTGCTTTTTCCCACCGCAACGCTGCCGGCGATGCTGATAATGTAGGGGATCTTTTGCCCGTTAGTGCCGAGGAACTGCTCCAGCACCGCCTGACGACGTACGTTCGAGCTGATGTAAAAATTAAGCAGACGCGAAAGCGGCAGATAAATCTCTGCGACTTCTTCCAGCGAGAGGTCTTCATTGATCCCCTCCAGCTGGGCGATCTCCTCTTCTGACAGCGTCATGGGGACGGAATCGCGTAATGCAGCCCACTGTTCACGAGTGAACTGCAAATAAGGCGTCGTCAAGGGTGTCGTTTTATCCATAAGCATGCATCTGACCGCAAATTCGTTACTTTCAGGAGATTGTCACCCGAAGCGGGTAAGACAACATGGTAAATATGAATCGCGGAACACGAGTTTATCATTGAGAACAATGGGCTGGAGGGTATCACCAGTAAGGCTTTTAACAGAAGTAAAAAGATAAATGTGCGCTCGCTTTCGTCGGCAGGCCCACAAACTCGCGTCGGCTAGCCCACATAATAGTGTAATCCCGTTAAAGGCTGACCCGCATTACGTCATGACCTTGCACTGTGCTATCGCTTCTCACGCTGAGTATAGCGCGACAAGGCTGATTCGCCCGACGATGCCGGTAAACCCATCAGTGGCCACATTGATGTGCCCGTCTGGCCAGACGGGGTATAGAGAGACGGTGGCGGGCTTTAACGCGACAGAAAAGGGCAATGTGTTGCCGGTGAGCGCATATAGGACGCAATCAGATTGGCAGGGAGTGACTGACGAGAAGAGAGCTGGGTGCGCCCGAATTATCTGTCGAATGAGTCAATGGGGCCAGGGGGGAATAAAAAAGCAGCACTTAAGCCGGCTGCAGCAAAATAAATTTATCGCTGCAGCGGGCTAATCGGCAAGAAAGGTGAGTCTGTTAGCCCGGCTGAGGCGTTCGCAGACTGGTTGATATACGGTAAAGCGCCAGCGAATTGCACAATAAATCTGCATAAAAACGCTAAATTGCGAGTATTTGCACAAATAGTAAGCGATAGAGAAAATTAAGCGATTTTTTTGTTGCATCCTGAAGCCGACCTTCCTAGAATGCGCGTCACTTGATGCCGGCTTAGCTCAGTTGGTAGAGCAACTGACTTGTAATCAGTAGGTCACCAGTTCGATTCCGGTAGCCGGCACCATCAAGTAGGTGGGATTCCCGAGCGGCCAAAGGGAGCAGACTGTAAATCTGCCGTCACAGACTTCGAAGGTTCGAATCCTTCTCCCACCACCATCTCAACCTCGCGGTTGAGACCAGATAAACAACCTGTTTATCTGTCAGGTGAGTCACTTCTTCTCACCCTGAATTCAGGCTGGGCATTAGCGCAGTCAAAGTCGGTCAGCTTCGCTGACAGGCTGTGAATAATAGGGGAACATCCTCTGTTACTCACAAGCTACAGAAAGAACAGGTAGCCGAGTTCCAGGATGCGGGCATCGTATAATGGCTATTACCTCAGCCTTCCAAGCTGATGATGCGGGTTCGATTCCCGCTGCCCGCTCCAGATGTGCTGATATGGCTCAGTTGGTAGAGCGCACCCTTGGTAAGGGTGAGGTCCCCAGTTCGACTCTGGGTATCAGCACCACTTCCTTTATCTCCCTCCTGATTTTCTCTCTGTAACTTCCTTGCAGTCAGGCATTGCCTGGTTAATGTGATGATATCTTTGATATATCCGTGTCTTAGAGGGACAAGCGATGGCTAAAGAGCAATTTCAACGTAATAAACTGCACGTAAACGTGGGCACCATCGGTCACGTTGACCACGGTAAAACCACCCTGACTGCAGCTATCACCACCGTTCTGGCAAAAACTAACGGCGGCCAGGCGCGTGCATTCGATCAGATCGACAGCACCCCTGAAGAAAAAGCGCGTGGTATCACCATCAACACCGCACACGTTGAGTATGAGACGGCTTCTCGTCACTACGCTCACGTTGATTGCCCAGGCCACGCCGACTATGTGAAAAACATGATCACCGGTGCTGCGCAGATGGACGGCGCGATCCTGGTTGTTGCTGCGACTGATGGCCCAATGCCACAGACCCGTGAGCACATCCTGCTGGGTCGTCAGGTTGGCGTTCCTTACATCATCGTGTTCCTGAACAAGTGTGACATGGTTGATGATGAAGAGCTGCTGGAGCTGGTTGAGATGGAAGTCCGTGACCTGCTGTCACAGTACGATTTCCCAGGCGACGACACTCCAATCGTTCGTGGTTCTGCGCTGAAAGCGCTGGAAGGCGAGCCAGAGTGGGAAGCGAAGATTGTTGAACTGGCTGAACACCTGGATAACTACATCCCGGATCCAGTCCGTGCGATCGACATGCCGTTCCTGCTGCCAATCGAAGACGTATTCTCAATCTCTGGCCGTGGTACTGTTGTTACCGGTCGTGTTGAGCGCGGCATCGTTAAAGTCGGCGACGAAGTTGAAATCGTGGGTATCAAAGATACTGCGAAATCAACCTGTACCGGTGTTGAGATGTTCCGTAAGCTGCTGGACCAGGGTCAGGCAGGCGAAAACTGTGGTGTTCTGCTGCGCGGTATCAAGCGTGAAGACATCCAGCGTGGTCAGGTTCTGGCTAAGCCAGGCACCATCAAGCCACACACCCAGTTCGAGTCAGAAGTTTACGTTCTGTCTAAAGACGAAGGCGGCCGTCATACTCCGTTCTTCAAAGGCTACCGTCCTCAGTTCTACTTCCGTACTACTGACGTAACGGGCTCAGTTGAGCTGCCAGAAGGCGTTGAGATGGTAATGCCAGGCGACAACATCAAAATGGTTGTTACCCTGATCCACCCAATCGCAATGGACGAAGGTCTGCGCTTCGCAATCCGCGAAGGCGGCCGTACCGTTGGAGCGGGTGTTGTTGCTAAAGTTATCGCTTAATTATCGATAACGTTTGACGCAATGCACACGAAAAGGGCATCATTTGATGCCCTTTTTGCACGCTGCTTCATAGAACCTGGCTCATCAGTGATTTTCGATCATAATCATTGCTGAGACAGGCTCTGTTATGCGGCGTAGGATACCGAGTTACGCCCCAAAAGCTCATTCGGTTTGGATGCCTCGCACTGCGGGGCAGAATAGTTTCTGAATTATTGTGGCAGGTTGGTTTATGAGTGCGAATACCGAAGCTCAAGGGAGCGGGCGCGGCCTGGAAGCGGTAAAGTGGGTAGTAGTCGTGTTACTGCTGCTCGCCGCGATCGTAGGTAACTACCTCTATCGTGATGTGACACTGCCTCTGCGTGCGTTAGCTGTAGTTGTGCTGATTGCAGCGGCTGGCGGCATTGCGCTTTTAACGACCAAAGGCAAAGCGACCGTGGCTTTTGCTCGTGAAGCAAGAACCGAAATGCGTAAGGTTATCTGGCCAACCCGCCAGGAAACGCTGCACACCACGTTAATCGTTGCCGCGGTTACCGCCGTGATGTCACTGATTTTGTGGGGGCTGGATGGTATTCTGGTCCGTCTGGTATCGTTTATCACTGGCCTGAGGTTCTGAGATGTCTGAAGCTCCAAAGAAACGCTGGTACGTCGTACAGGCGTTTTCCGGTTTTGAAGGCCGCGTAGCACAGTCGCTGCGCGAGCACATCAAATTGCACAACATGGAAGAGCTGTTTGGCGACGTCATGGTTCCGACTGAAGAAGTCGTTGAGATTCGTGGCGGCCAGCGTCGTAAGAGCGAGCGCAAGTTTTTCCCGGGTTATGTCCTGGTCCAGATGGTCATGAATGACGCAAGCTGGCACCTGGTCCGCAGCGTTCCGCGCGTGATGGGTTTCATCGGCGGCACCTCTGACCGTCCAGCGCCTATCAGCGACAAAGAAGTCGACGCGATCATGAACCGTCTGCAGCAGGTTGGCGATAAGCCACGGCCGAAAACGCTGTTCGAGCCAGGTGAAATGGTTCGCGTTAATGACGGTCCGTTTGCTGACTTTAATGGCGTGGTTGAAGATGTGGATTACGAGAAGAGTCGTCTGACTGTCTCCGTTTCCATCTTTGGACGTGCAACACCGGTTGAACTCGACTTCGGTCAGGTGGAGAAAGGTTAACCTCTTTCCGCTCACAATTTAGCTGTTGCAGCAGGCGCGAAATTTAACTACAATTTCGCGCCTTTTGTTTTTATGCGCTGGCAACAGCGTGTGAATCGTTATCACGGGGAGCCTTTTCAGGCGCTATAACCCAATTGAGGAAATATCATGGCTAAGAAAGTCCAAGCCTACGTCAAGCTGCAGGTTGCAGCTGGTATGGCGAACCCAAGTCCACCGGTTGGTCCAGCACTGGGTCAGCAGGGTGTTAACATCATGGAATTCTGTAAAGCGTTCAACGCGAAGACCGAATCTCTGGAAAAAGGTCTGCCGACTCCTGTTGTTATCACTGTATACAGCGACCGTTCTTTTACCTTCATTACCAAAACGCCTCCGGCTGCCGTACTGCTGAAAAAAGCAGCGGGCATCAAGTCTGGTTCTGGTAAGCCGAACAAAGATAAAGTCGGTAAAGTGACTCGTGCTCAGGTACGTGAAATCGCAGAAACTAAAGCTGCGGACATGACTGGTTCTGACGTTGAAGCGATGACTCGCTCCATCGAAGGTACTGCTCGTTCCATGGGCCTGGTAGTAGAGGACTAAGAAATGGCTAAGCTGACCAAGCGCATGACCGTAATTCGCGACAAAGTTGACGCGACCAAGCAGTACGACATTGCTGAAGCGATCGCTCTGCTGAAAGAACTGGCTACCGCTAAGTTCGTAGAAAGCGTTGACGTTGCTGTAAACCTCGGCATCGATGCTCGTAAATCTGATCAGAACGTGCGCGGCGCGACCGTTCTGCCACACGGTACTGGTCGTTCAGTACGTGTTGCTGTCTTCGCCCAGGGCGCCAACGCTGAAGCTGCTAAAGCAGCAGGCGCTGAGCTGGTAGGTATGGAAGACCTGGCCGATCAGATCAAGAAAGGCGAAATGAACTTTGACGTTGTTATTGCTTCTCCGGATGCAATGCGCGTTGTTGGCCAACTGGGCCAGGTTCTGGGTCCACGTGGCCTGATGCCAAACCCGAAAGTCGGTACTGTAACCCCTAACGTTGCTGAAGCAGTTAAGAATGCTAAAGCGGGTCAGGTTCGTTATCGTAACGACAAAAACGGCATCATCCACACTACCATCGGTAAAGTGGACTTCGACGCTGACAAACTGAAAGAAAACCTGGAGTCTCTGCTGGTTGCGCTGAAAAAAGCCAAACCATCTCAGGCGAAAGGCGTGTACATCAAGAAAGTTAGCCTTTCAACCACCATGGGCGCCGGCGTTGCCGTTGACCAGGCTGGTCTGAACGCAACAGCAAACTAATTGCTGCTTGAAACGGGCGAAAAATTCACCTAGAATCTTACGCCCGTTGTTCTGTTAATAACAGAACCGATACCAGAGAGTCAGAACCGGTCGCTGCGTTTATCGCCTTCCCGCTTTGAACCCTGCTGCATCAAACAGAATTTAGGTTGGAGCCAGGCCTTATCCTGGCCTCCGTCCAAGACCGCAGGAGCAGCTTATCTTCGGATATTCCGCTTAATTCCCTGCGTAGACGGTGACAGAACCAAAAGAATTTTTTCTTAGCTGGATTCTGCTCACCGTGTTCGAGCGCTTATTTCCCTTCGGGTGAGTAAGTGAAGTGAGTTCCGGGGAAATCCTTCCCCGGTCAAATCCAGGAGCAAAAGCTAATGGCATTAAATCTTCAAGACAAACAAGCGATTGTTGCTGAAGTCAGCGAAGTAGCCAAAGGCGCGCTTTCAGCGGTTGTTGCGGATTCCCGTGGCGTTACCGTTGATAAAATGACCGAACTGCGTAAAGCAGGTCGTGAAGCTGGCGTTTACATGCGTGTTGTTCGTAACACCCTGCTGCGCCGCGTCGTTGAAGGTACTCAGTTCGAGTGCCTGAAAGACACGTTTGTTGGTCCGACCCTGATTGCATATTCTATGGAACACCCGGGCGCTGCTGCTCGTCTGTTCAAAGATTTCGCGAAAGCGAATGCAAAATTTGAGGTCAAAGCTGCAGCCTTTGAAGGTGAGCTGATCACGGCGGCTAATATTGACCGTCTGGCAACTCTGCCGACCTACGAAGAAGCACTGGCACGTCTGATGTCGACCATGAAAGAAGCCGCTGCTGGCAAACTGGTCCGCACTCTGGCTGCTGTACGCGATGCAAAAGAAGCGGCTTAAGGCCAGATTCTTTTTCTTCGTACTTGCTAACGTATAAACTTTTTCTGATTCTTAGGAACAATTGTCATGTCTATCACTAAAGACCAAATTCTGGAAGCTGTTGCAGCTATGTCCGTAATGGAAGTAGTTGAGCTGGTTTCTGCTATGGAAGAAAAATTCGGCGTTTCTGCTGCTGCCGCTGTAGCTGTTGCTGCTGGCCCAGCTGAAGCTGTTGAAGAAAAAACTGAATTCGACGTTATCCTGAAAGCTGTTGGCGCGAACAAAGTAGCAGTAATCAAAGCCGTACGTACTGCAACTGGTCTGGGCCTGAAAGAAGCCAAAGATCTGGTTGAAGCAACTGGCGTAATCAAAGAAGGCATCAGCAAAGATGACGCAGCTGCACTTGAAGCTGCTCTGAAAGAAGCTGGCGCTGAAGTTGAAGTTAAGTAAGACAACCTTCGGGTTGCAGTCTGAGTAGTTTCAGGCTGATGGCTGGTGACTTTTTGGTCACCAGCCTTTTTGCGCTCCAGGGCCTCAATGGGGTTTCACACTGTTTGTCCATTGTTGCTCTTCAATATCTTTCTCTATCGACGACTTAATATACCGCTTTCCTGTGCGGGTTCCCTGCCCTCGCAACAGCGATGAAATGATTTAAGCGTGATAGAAAGAGGTATTGCACTGCTGCCGCGCAGCCAGTGAATCAAACAAAATCGTGTTGC
Source organism: Pantoea sp. X-Soil-YNGN-775 (assembly GCF_059730575.1). Lineage (NCBI taxonomy): Bacteria > Pseudomonadati > Pseudomonadota > Gammaproteobacteria > Enterobacterales > Erwiniaceae > Pantoea > Pantoea sp. X-Soil-YNGN-775. The sequence goes on from NZ_AP035945.1 coordinate 226,357, forward strand.
ATGAACTGTCCTGTCAGGACGGACAGCGTGGGTCGACTTGTCAGCTAGCTGAGGAACCCTATGGTTTACTCCTATACCGAGAAAAAACGTATTCGTAAGGATTTTGGTAAACGTCCACAAGTTCTGGACATACCTTATCTCCTTTCCATCCAGCTTGACTCGTTCCAGAAGTTTATCGAGCAAGATCCAGAAGGTCAGTACGGACTGGAAGCTGCATTCCGTTCCGTCTTCCCTATCGCGAGCTACAGCGGCAACTCTGAGTTGCAGTATGTGAGCTATCGCTTAGGTGAACCTGTCTTTGACGTGAAAGAGTGTCAGATCCGTGGCGTGACCTATTCGGCACCGCTGCGCGTGAAACTGCGTCTGGTGATCTATGAGCGCGAAGCGCCAGAAGGCACCGTAAAAGACATTAAAGAGCAAGAAGTCTACATGGGCGAAATTCCGCTCATGACCGACAACGGTACTTTTGTTATCAATGGTACAGAGCGCGTTATCGTTTCTCAGCTGCACCGTAGTCCTGGCGTGTTCTTTGACAGCGATAAGGGTAAAACCCACTCTTCGGGTAAAGTGCTGTATAACGCACGTATCATCCCTTACCGTGGTTCATGGCTCGACTTTGAGTTTGACCCGAAAGATAACCTGTTCGTCCGTATTGACCGTCGTCGTAAGCTGCCGGCCAGTATCATCCTGCGCGCACTGCATTACACCACCGCTGAAATCCTTGATATCTTCTTCGAGAAAGTGGTGTTTGAAATCCGTGACAACAAGCTGCAGATGGAACTGGTGCCTGAGCGCCTGCGCGGTGAAACCGCGACCTTCGATATCGAAGCTAACGGCACCGTTTACGTCGAAAAAGCACGCCGTATTACTGCGCGCCATATCCGTCAGCTGGAAAAAGATGGCATTCAGCACATCGAAGTCCCGGTTGAATATATTGCGGGCAAAGTGGTCTCTAAAGATTATATTGATGAGAGCACCGGTGAGCTGATCATTGCTGCCAACATGGAGCTGTCGCTGGATCTGCTGGCTAAGCTGAGCCAGGCGGGTCACAAGCGCATCGAAACGCTGTTCACCAACGATCTGGACCACGGTCCTTATATCTCCGAGACCCTGCGTGTCGACCCAACCAGCGATCGCCTGAGCGCCCTGGTTGAGATCTACCGCATGATGCGTCCTGGTGAGCCGCCAACGCGTGAAGCTGCAGAGAACCTGTTTGAGAACCTGTTCTTCTCTGAAGATCGTTACGATCTCTCTGCGGTTGGCCGCATGAAGTTCAACCGTTCATTGCTGCGTGATGAAATCGAAGGTTCAGGCATCCTGAGCAAAGAAGACATCATTGAAGTGATGAAGAAGCTGATCGACATCCGTAACGGTAAAGGCGAAGTGGACGATATCGACCACCTCGGTAACCGTCGTATTCGTTCAGTGGGTGAGATGGCTGAGAACCAGTTCCGTGTCGGTCTGGTACGTGTTGAGCGTGCGGTTAAAGAGCGTCTGTCACTGGGCGACCTCGATACCCTGATGCCACAGGACATGATCAACGCCAAGCCAATTTCGGCGGCGGTGAAAGAGTTCTTTGGTTCAAGCCAGCTGTCTCAGTTTATGGATCAGAACAACCCGCTGTCAGAGATTACGCACAAACGTCGTATCTCTGCTCTCGGCCCAGGTGGTCTGACCCGTGAGCGTGCCGGCTTCGAAGTGCGTGACGTACACCCAACGCACTACGGTCGTGTCTGCCCAATCGAAACCCCTGAAGGTCCGAACATCGGCCTGATCAACTCCTTGTCTGTCTATGCGCAGACCAACGAGTACGGTTTCCTTGAAACACCTTATCGTCGCGTTATCGACGGTTTAGTGTCTGATGAGATTCACTACCTCTCCGCTATCGAAGAGGGTAACTACGTTATCGCTCAGGCTAACGCCTCTCTGGATGATAACGGTGCGTTTGTTGATGATCTGGTCACCTGCCGTAGCAAAGGCGAGTCGAGCCTGTTCAGTCGCGATCAGGTTGACTACATGGACGTTTCCACCCAACAGGTGGTTTCTGTCGGTGCATCACTGATCCCGTTCCTGGAACACGATGACGCCAACCGCGCCCTGATGGGTGCGAACATGCAACGTCAGGCCGTACCGACTCTGCGTGCTGATAAGCCGCTGGTTGGTACCGGTATGGAGCGCGCGGTTGCGGTTGACTCCGGTGTAACCGCCGTAGCGAAACGTGGTGGTACCGTGCAGTACGTTGATGCATCCCGTATCGTTATCAAAGTTAACGAAGACGAAATGCACGCTGGCGAAGCCGGTATCGACATTTACAACCTGACCAAATATACCCGTTCTAACCAGAACACCTGCATCAACCAGATGCCATGTGTTTCTCTGGGTGAGCCGGTTGAGCGCGGCGACGTGCTGGCAGATGGCCCGTCCACCGACCTCGGTGAACTGGCGCTGGGCCAGAACATGCGCGTAGCGTTCATGCCGTGGAACGGCTACAACTTCGAAGACTCCATCCTGGTCTCCGAGCGTGTGGTTCAGGAAGATCGCTTCACCACTATTCACATCCAGGAACTCGCCTGTGTGTCGCGTGACACCAAGCTGGGGCCAGAAGAGATCACTGCGGATATCCCGAACGTGGGTGAAGCAGCGCTGTCTAAACTGGATGAATCCGGCATCGTCTATATCGGTGCTGAAGTGACCGGTGGCGACATTCTGGTGGGCAAGGTTACGCCGAAAGGTGAAACCCAGCTGACGCCGGAGGAAAAACTGCTGCGCGCTATCTTCGGTGAAAAAGCCTCTGACGTGAAAGATTCGTCACTGCGCGTACCGAATGGCGTGTCAGGCACCGTGATCGACGTTCAGGTCTTTACCCGCGATGGCGTGGAAAAAGACAAACGTGCACTTGAAATCGAAGAGATGCAGCTGAAGCAGGCCAAGAAAGACCTGTCTGAAGAACTGCAGATTCTGGAAGCGGGTCTGTTCAGCCGTATCCAGAGCGTGCTGATTTCGGGTGGCGTTGAAGCAGACAAACTGGACAAGCTGCCGCGTGAGCGCTGGCTGGAACTGGGTCTGACTGACGAAGCCAAGCAAAACCAGCTGGAGCAGCTGGCAGAGCAGTACGACGAACTGAAACACGAGTTTGAGAAGAAGCTCGAAGGTAAGCGTCGTAAGATCACCCAGGGCGATGATCTGGCACCAGGCGTGCTGAAAATCGTTAAGGTTTATCTGGCGGTTAAGCGTCAGATTCAACCGGGTGACAAAATGGCGGGTCGTCACGGTAACAAAGGTGTTATCTCCAAGATCAACCCGATCGAAGATATGCCTTACGATGAACACGGCACGCCGGTTGACATCGTACTGAACCCGCTGGGCGTACCGTCACGTATGAACATCGGTCAGATCCTCGAAACCCACCTGGGTATGGCAGCGAAAGGCATCGGCGAGAAAATCAACGCCATGCTGAAGAAGCAGGAAGAAGTCGCGAAACTGCGCGAATTCATCCAGCGCGCTTACGACCTGGGTACCGACGTACGTCAGAAAGTTGATCTGAATACGTTCACCGACGACGAAGTTCTGCGTCTGGCTGAGAACCTGAAAAAAGGTATGCCAATCGCCACTCCGGTGTTTGACGGCGCGAAAGAGAGCGAAATCAAAGAGCTGTTACAGCTCGGCGGCCTGCCTTCTTCTGGTCAGATTACCCTGTTTGACGGCCGTACCGGTGAGCAGTTCGAACGTCAGGTAACCGTTGGCTACATGTACATGCTGAAACTCAACCACCTGGTTGATGACAAGATGCATGCGCGTTCAACCGGTTCCTACAGCCTGGTTACTCAGCAGCCGCTGGGTGGTAAGGCGCAGTTCGGTGGTCAGCGCTTCGGTGAGATGGAAGTGTGGGCGCTGGAAGCATACGGCGCCGCGTATACCCTGCAGGAAATGCTTACCGTTAAGTCTGATGACGTCAACGGCCGTACCAAGATGTATAAAAACATCGTTGACGGCAACCATCAGATGGAACCGGGCATGCCAGAATCCTTCAACGTACTGTTGAAAGAGATTCGCTCGCTGGGTATCAACATCGAGCTGGAAGACGAGTAACCCCCACTTCAGGCTGGCGGGTAACCCCGTCGCCTGAAAGCGCAGGGTTTAAGCGCTCGCAATTGTACTGGTTATGGGGCGTTCAATTTCGGTTGGACGCCCCTGAGTCTCACTCCGACGGGAGCTAATCCGTGAAAGACTTACTTAAGTTTCTGAAAGCGCAAACTAAAACCGAAGAGTTTGATGCGATCAAAATTGCGCTGGCTTCGCCAGACATGATCCGTTCCTGGTCTTTCGGTGAAGTGAAAAAGCCGGAAACCATTAACTACCGTACTTTCAAGCCAGAGCGCGATGGTCTGTTCTGTGCCCGTATCTTCGGGCCGGTAAAAGACTACGAGTGCCTGTGCGGAAAGTATAAGCGCCTGAAACACCGTGGTGTGATTTGTGAGAAGTGCGGCGTTGAAGTGACCCAGACTAAAGTGCGCCGTGAGCGCATGGGCCACATCGAACTGGCGTCGCCAACTGCGCACATCTGGTTCCTGAAGTCACTGCCTTCGCGTATCGGCTTACTGCTGGATATGCCACTGCGTGACATCGAGCGCGTGCTCTACTTTGAATCTTACGTGGTAATCGAAGGTGGCATGACCAACCTCGAGAAGCGCCAGATTCTGACTGAAGAGCAGTACCTTGACGCGCTGGAAGAGTTCGGTGATGAGTTCGACGCCAAAATGGGCGCCGAAGCGATCCAGGCCCTGTTGAAAAACATGGATCTGGAGCAGGAGTGCGAGCAGCTGCGTGAAGAGCTGAACGAAACCAACTCTGAAACCAAGCGTAAAAAACTGACCAAGCGTATCAAGCTGCTGGAAGCGTTCGTTCAGTCTGGCAACAAGCCAGAGTGGATGATCCTGACCGTGCTGCCTGTACTGCCGCCGGATCTGCGTCCGCTGGTACCGCTGGACGGTGGCCGTTTTGCTACGTCGGATCTGAACGATCTTTATCGTCGTGTGATCAACCGTAACAACCGTCTGAAGCGCCTGCTGGATCTGGCTGCGCCAGATATCATCGTACGTAACGAAAAACGTATGCTGCAGGAAGCGGTAGATGCCCTGCTGGACAACGGTCGTCGCGGTCGTGCGATCACCGGTTCCAACAAGCGTCCGCTGAAATCGCTGGCTGACATGATCAAAGGTAAGCAGGGTCGTTTCCGTCAGAACCTGCTGGGTAAACGTGTCGACTATTCAGGTCGTTCGGTTATCACCGTAGGTCCATACCTGCGCCTGCATCAGTGCGGTCTGCCGAAGAAAATGGCACTCGAACTGTTCAAACCGTTCATTTACGGCAAGCTGGAACTGCGTGGCCTCGCCACCACCATCAAAGCCGCGAAGAAAATGGTTGAGCGCGAAGAAGCGGTTGTCTGGGATATCCTCGACGAAGTAATCCGTGAGCACCCGGTTCTGCTGAACCGTGCGCCTACGCTGCACCGTCTGGGTATTCAGGCGTTTGAACCGGTTCTGATCGAAGGTAAAGCGATCCAGCTGCACCCGCTGGTTTGTGCGGCTTATAACGCCGACTTCGATGGTGACCAGATGGCTGTTCACGTACCGCTGACGCTGGAAGCCCAGCTGGAAGCGCGTGCGTTGATGATGTCGACCAACAACATTCTGTCTCCAGCGAACGGCGAGCCAATCATCGTTCCTTCACAGGACGTTGTTCTGGGTCTGTACTATATGACCCGCGACAAAGTGAACGCCAAAGGCGAAGGCATGGTGCTGACTGGCCCGAAAGAAGCTGAGCGTGTTTACCGCGCTGGCCTGGCTGAGCTGCATGCCCGCGTTAAAGTTCGTATCACTGAATACAGCAAAAACGAGCAGGACGAATTCGTTCCGAAAACCAGCATTATCGACACCACCATTGGTCGTGCGATTCTGTGGATGATCGTACCGCAAGGTCTGCCGTACTCCATCGTTAACCAGGCGCTGGGTAAAAAAGCTATCTCCAAAATGCTGAACACCTGTTACCGCATTTTGGGCCTGAAGCCGACCGTTATCTTTGCTGACCAGACCATGTACACCGGTTTTGCTTACGCAGCCCGTTCAGGTGCATCAGTCGGTATCGACGACATGGTTATCCCGGCCAAGAAAGTGGAAATCATCTCTGAAGCTGAAGCAGAAGTGGCTGAGATTCAGGAACAGTTCCAGTCTGGTCTGGTTACCGCCGGCGAACGTTATAACAAAGTCATCGATATCTGGGCAGCAGCGAACGAACGTGTTGCCAAGGCGATGATGGAAAACCTCTCAACCGAAACCGTGATCAACCGTCATGGCGAAGAAGAGAAACAGGTTTCCTTTAACAGCATCTTTATGATGGCCGACTCCGGTGCGCGTGGTTCTGCTGCACAGATTCGTCAGCTGGCCGGTATGCGTGGTCTGATGGCGAAGCCAGATGGCTCCATCATCGAAACACCAATCACGGCGAACTTCCGTGAAGGGTTGAACGTACTTCAGTACTTCATCTCAACCCACGGTGCGCGTAAAGGTCTGGCGGATACCGCACTGAAAACGGCGAACTCCGGTTATCTGACGCGTCGTCTGGTTGACGTTGCACAGGATCTGGTGGTTACCGAAGACGACTGTGGTACGCACGAAGGCATCATGATGACGCCGGTCATCGAAGGTGGCGACGTTAAAGAACCACTGCGTGAACGTGTACTGGGTCGTGTGACGGCAGAAGACGTGCTGAAACCAGGCACCGCTGACATTCTGGTTCCACGTAACACCCTGCTCGATGAGCACTGGTGTGACGTGCTGGAACTGAACTCAGTAGACAGCCTGAAAGTCCGTTCGGTAGTAGGTTGTGAAACCGACTTTGGTGTGTGTGCACACTGCTATGGTCGCGACCTGGCACGTGGTCACATCATCAACAAAGGTGAAGCGATCGGTGTTATCGCGGCACAGTCCATCGGTGAGCCAGGTACACAGCTGACGATGCGTACGTTCCACATCGGTGGTGCGGCATCACGTGCGGCTGCTGAATCCAGCATTCAGGTGAAGAACAAAGGTACCATCAAGCTGACCAATGCCAAGTCGGTAACTAACTCGGCTGGCAAGCTGGTGATCACCTCGCGTAACGTTGAACTGAAAATGATCGACGAATTTGGTCGTACCAAAGAGAGCTATAAAGTTCCTTACGGTGCCACCATGGCGAAAGGTGATGGTGAGCAGGTTGCAGCGGGCGAAACCGTCGCAAACTGGGATCCGCACACCATGCCTGTTATCACCGAAGTGGGCGGTTTCATTCGTTTCACCGACATGATTGATGGCCAGACCATTACCCGTCAGACAGATGACTTAACCGGTCTCTCCTCGCTGGTGGTTCTGGACAGCGCCGAGCGTACTGCGGGCGGTAAAGATCTGCGTCCAGCACTGAAAATTGTTGATGCCAACGGCAATGATGTTCTGATCCCGGGCACCGATATGCCGGCTCAGTACTTCCTGCCAGGTAAAGCGATTGTTCAGCTGGAAGATGGCGTTAAGATCAGCGCCGGTGACACGCTGTCGCGTGTACCGCAGGAATCTGGCGGTACCAAAGATATTACCGGTGGTCTGCCACGCGTTGCTGACCTGTTCGAAGCGCGTCGTCCGAAAGAGCCAGCTATTCTGGCCGAGATCAGCGGTATTATCTCGTTCGGTAAAGAGACCAAAGGTAAGCGTCGTCTGGTGATTACTCCGCTGGATGGTAGCGAGCCGTACGAAGAGATGATTCCGAAATGGCGTCAGCTGAACGTGTTCGAAGGTGAACGTGTTGAGCGTGGTGACGTGGTTTCCGATGGCCCAGAGTCTCCACATGACATTCTGCGCTTGCGTGGCGTGCATGCGGTGACCCGTTACATCACTAACGAAGTGCAGGAAGTTTACCGTCTGCAAGGCGTTAAGATTAACGATAAGCACATCGAAGTCATCGTTCGTCAGATGCTGCGTAAAGCAACCATCATGAGCGCAGGAAGTGCAGACTTCCTCGAAGGTGAACAGGCTGAATTCTCTCGCATCAAGATTGCTAACCGCGATCTGGAAGCGAACGGAAAAGTTGGCGCCACCTTCATGCGTGACCTGCTGGGTATCACCAAAGCGTCACTGGCAACCGAATCGTTCATCTCTGCTGCATCGTTCCAGGAGACCACTCGTGTCCTGACCGAAGCTGCAGTAGCAGGCAAGCGCGACGAACTGCGCGGTCTGAAAGAGAACGTCATCGTGGGTCGTTTGATCCCGGCCGGTACCGGTTACGCTTACCATCAGGATCGTATGCGCCGCAAAGCGGCAGGCGAAGTGCCGGTAGCACCGCAGGTGACTGCGGATGAAGCCTCAGCCAGCCTGGCCGAGTTGTTGAACGCCGGTCTCGGCGGTAACAACGACGAGTAATCGTCATTGGCGTAATAAAAAACCCTGCTTCGGCAGGGTTTTTTTTTGTCTTCAGTTCAGCTTGTTCCATTCATTGCGGCTAAGGCCGATATCTTTTAGCTGGCTGTCGCTGAGTTTCGACAGAATAAGGCGGGTTTCACGCCGGCACTGCCAGCGTCTGAAGCTTCGCCACAGATAACGCACCAGTGTGTAAGGTGTGCCGGTAAACGGTTTGCCTGCGCGATTTTCATCGTATCCCATCATGCTGTCCTCATCGGTTTGCCTGAGGACTATTCTGGTAAACCAGCGCTGTATGATACAGACGCAAAAATCACTTTTATTTAACATACAGATTGCCGTCACTGCGATCTGAATGGTAATAATAACGACTAACTGTACTGGTTCAGGCTTTGAAAAATGCAACGAGGGGATACGATGACCCGATATGAACATCTGGCTACGCTACTGGCGCAGCGCATTGAACAGGGCTTATACCGTAGCGGAGAGCGTCTTCCTTCAGTACGCAGCCTGAGCGCCGAACATGGCGTGAGCATCAGTACGGTACAACAGGCTTATCACCTGCTGGAAGAGAAGCAGATGATCACGCCGCAGTCGCGTTCAGGCTATTTTGTGGCGTCACGGAAAGCGACTCCGCCGATACCGGCACTGACGCGACCTGCGCAGCGGCCGGTTGAAGTCACCCAGTGGGACGCGGTGCTGGAGTTGATCAACAGCCGTCTGGAAGATGACGTGCTGCAACTTGGCAGCGGCATGCCCGATCTGACCCAGCCGACGTTAAAGCCGCTGTGGAAAGCATTTAGCCGCCAGGCCCAGAAGCAGGAAACGGCGCTGCTTAATTATGACAACCTGTATGGCGTGCTCGCGCTGCGGCAACAGGTTGCGCGTCTGGCGATCGATAGCGGTTGTCAGCTCACCGCTGATGACATTGTGATCACCACCGGCTGTCATGAAGCGTTATCCGTCGCAGTACGCGCGGTCTGCGAGCCCGGCGATATCATCGCGGTTGAGTCACCTTCCTTTCACGGCATCATGCAGACGCTGCGCGGCTTTGGCATTCGCGCCATTGAGATCCCTACCGATGCGGTGACCGGCATCAGTCTGGAAGCGCTGGAACTGGCATTTGATCAGTGGCCAATCAAAGCGGTGGTGGTGGTTCCGAACTGCAATAACCCGCTGGGTTTCATTATGCCGGAATCGCGTAAACGCGCCTTGCTGGCGCTGGCGCAACGCTTTGACGCCGCGGTGATTGAAGACGACGTCTATGGTGAACTTGCCTGGGAATATCCACGTCCGCCGACCATCAAAGCACTGGATCTGGATGGCCGGGTCCTGCTCTGCAGTTCGTTTTCCAAAACGCTGGCGCCAGGCTTACGGGTTGGCTGGGTGGCACCAGGCCGCTACCGGGACCGCGTCCTGCATATGAAGTACATCGTGACCGGCTCTACCGCTACGCAACCGCAACATGCCGTGTCGGAGTTTATTCGTCAGGGCCATTATCAACCCCATCTGCGGCGGATGCGGCAGATCTATCATCGCAACTATGAAACCTTCAGCTGCTGGGTGCGCCATTACTTCCCCTGCGGGATTTGCGTCTCCCGTCCGCAGGGCGGTTTCCTGATGTGGATTGAGTTGCCGGAACCTTTTGATGCCGTTCGGCTCAATCGTGAACTGCGTGAATCCAAAATTCAGATCGCCGTCGGCTCACTGTTTTCCGCCGCGGGTAAATACCGTAACTGCCTGCGCTTAAACTACGGCTTGCCGATCACTGAACAAACCGAACAGGCGGTGGCGCGGGTAGGGGCAGCCGTCGAACGGGCGATGCAGGCCTGCCAGCATGATGATCTTCCTGCCGCCTTAGCGCCCGATTTGCTGGTGGCTAAGTAGGAGAGAAGCAGGGCCAGAAAGAGGAGGGAACTGGCCCTGGTCAGGTAACCGTACCTGACGAAGGCCACCCTAAACGGCTATCTGACACCGCGCCAGTGGCTGACTGGATAATCGCGCGCGGTATTCCTGATTTATCGCTGCCGTTGCAGCGGTTTAATCATTTTTGCGCGCTGTTACCCAATCACACGCACGCTGGCCGCGCCGGTTCAGCCAGCGCAAGCAGGGTACGCGTCGCTTCACGCCAGTCCTCTGCCTCGGTGATGGCGCTTACCACCGCAATGCCGCCCACGCCGGTCGCCAGCACCGCGGGTGCTCGCGCAACGGAGATACCGCCAATCGCCACGGTCGGAATATGCGTCAGGCGGGTCAGATGTCGCTGCAGTTCTGCCAGCCCCTGCGGCGCAGACGGCATCTGTTTGGTGCGGGTCGGAAAAATATGCCCGAGCGCGATGTAAGAGGGCTGAATGGCCAGCGCACGATCCAGTTCGGTATCATCATGGGTGGAAATACCGAGTCGTAACCCCGCCAGGCGGATTTGTGCCAGGTCCGCCACCTCCAGATCCTCCTGACCCAGATGGACACCGTAGGCCTGATGCTTTATCGCCAGCCGCCAGTAGTCATTGATGAACAGGCGCGCATCGTAACGTTTACCCAGCGCAATGGCCTGGGCGACGGCCGCTTCTGCCGCCTCGTCCGACTGATCTTTGATGCGCAGTTGCAGGGTGCGGACGCCGGCGTCTAACAGACGTTCGATCCATTCAACGCTATCGACTACCGGATAAAGGCCGAGACGCGGCACGGTAGCAGGAAATGCAGACATAGTTACTCCTCCTTCATGGCATCTGCCGGATGATAAAGCTCACCACCCCGGCTGCGAAATTGTTCAGACATCTGTGCCATGCCAACCTCAATCGGCTGCGCGCTGGCTTGCTGGCTTGCGGCAAAATCCCGCACCTCCTGAGAGATTTTCATTGAGCAGAATTTAGGGCCGCACATTGAACAGAAGTGGGCCACCTTGCCGGATTCCTGAGGCAGGGTTTCGTCATGCATTGCGCGCGCGGTATGCGGATCGAGCGCCAGATTGAACTGATCTTCCCAACGGAATTCAAAGCGCGCTTTTGACATGGCATTATCCCGGATCTGCGCACCCGGATGGCCTTTAGCGAGATCGGCGGCGTGCGCAGCAATTTTGTAGGTGATCAGACCCTGTTTTACATCCTCTTTATCGGGCAGACCAAGATGTTCTTTGGGGGTGACGTAACACAGCATTGCGCAGCCGAACCAGCCAATCATTGCTGCGCCGATACCAGACGTAATGTGGTCATAGCCGGGCGCAATGTCGGTGGTGAGAGGACCGAGCGTATAGAAGGGGGCCTCGTGACAAACATCGAGTTGCTCTGTCATATTACGGCGGATCATATGCATCGGGACGTGGCCGGGGCCTTCAATCATCACCTGCACATCATATTCCCAGGCGATCTGCGTCAGCTCGCCCAGCGTTCGCAGTTCGGCAAACTGCGCTTCATCGTTAGCATCCTGAATCGAGCCAGGGCGTAAACCATCGCCCAGCGACAGTGAGACATCGTAGGCCGCGCAGATTTCACAGATTTCGCGGAAATGCTGATAGAGGAAGCTCTCCTGATGATGCGACAGACACCATTTCGCCATGATCGAGCCGCCGCGCGAGACAATGCCGGTCAGCCGTTTTGCCGTCATCGGCACGTAGCGCAGCAACACGCCAGCATGAATGGTGAAGTAGTCAACGCCCTGCTCAGCCTGTTCCAGCAGCGTATCGCGGAATACTGCCCAGTTGAGCGCTTCGGCCACGCCGTTCACTTTCTCCAGTGCCTGATAAATCGGCACTGTGCCGATTGGCACCGGGCTGTTACGCAAAATCCATTCGCGCGTTTCATGAATATTACGGCCAGTAGAGAGATCCATCACCGTATCGGCGCCCCAGCGGGTCGACCAGACCAGTTTTTCTACCTCCTCCTCAATCGACGAGCTGACCGCTGAATTGCCGATGTTGGCATTCACCTTGACCAGGAAGTTACGCCCGATAATCATCGGTTCCGATTCAGGATGGTTAATGTTGGCGGGAATAATCGCCCGGCCTGCCGCCACTTCCTGACGCACAAACTCCGGGGTGATGTTATCTGGCAAATGCGCGCCAAAACTGTGGCCCGGATGCTGTTGCAGTAACACCTCACTGTGAATTCGCTCACGGCCCATATTCTCCCGCAGGGCGATAAACTCCATCTCCGGCGTAACGATGCCCTGACGGGCGTAATGCAGCTGCGTGACGCAACGGCCGGCGAGGGCGCGACGCGGCGTGGGCAGCGCGTCAAAGCGCAGGTGATCGAGGCTATCATCCGCCAGACGCTGCTGGGTATAGTCTGAACTGCGCTGTGGCAGCGGCTGGCTGTCGTTGCGTTCTTCGATCCAGCCCGCCCGCAACTTTGTCAGTCCACGATGCAGATCAATCTGCGCGGCGGGATCGCCATAGGCACCGGCGGTGTCATAGACCGGCACCGCCTCATTCTGCTCATACAGCGGCTGTTCTTTACTGCCGCCGACCGGGGTCGGACTGAGCCTGATTTCGCGCATTGGCACGCGAATATCCTGCCGGCTGCCGGTAATCCAGATGCGTTCAGAACGGGGAAATGCGCTGCCGCCTTGCAGTGAATCGATAAATTCCTGCGCCAGGGCACGCTGTTCACGACGGGTCATTTTTGAGTCAGACATAGCAATCTTCCAGTAAGTGGGAATGATGCTTGTCCGGAGTTCGGAAGGAGTAACAGCACGGGCAGTGCAAAAGACTGGCGTACCGATAATATTTACTCTTGTTCCCTTCGCAGGTTCTAACCTGATCAGGTTCCGCGGATCCCGAATTAACGGTCTCAGCCCAACTGGGCACTCCGACAAGAATGCGGTTTTACGCTGCGGCTGGCAGAGCGCCCGCTGAAGACGAAAAACCTTAACGTTCAAACAGAAAAAAATGGGTTCTTCTGGCCTCGGCCATCAGAACCCCTTCAGCATAAAAGGGCTGCAACTGAATCACAACCCCTTTACCTGCGTTTAACCTTATGCCGGACGAGCAATCTGGCTGTCATTGGCCACCGGTGGTGGTGCCAGGTGGTTATCCCACGCCAGCTGGATCAGCTTGTCTTCCAGCGTAAAGCGCGCCTCCAGCACTTCACCGACTTCAGACAGCGCCTGCTGGAACGTCATGCAGTTATCGTCATCGATCGCCTGCTGCAGATGGCCATCATACAACTGCATCAGGCGTTCAGTATTGGCTTCCAGCGGGGGATAGATTTGGGCTGCCGCGATCATCGGGCTGTCACCGCTCATCTCACTGATGATGCGTTCGTAAATACTAAAGTGACCGGCGGAAAGATAATCGACCAGGCCATGACAAAAGTTATCCAGCGCCTGCTCATCGAGGCGGGTCAGGGCTTCTTTATTGGGTTTAAGTCCGACCAGATGATAATAGGTTACTAACAGCTGGCGACGGGCTTCCAGCCACGAATCGACCAGTTCGTTACTGCCACCTACGCGTTCGGCCAGGACGTCTAACTGGTTAAGCATATCTAACTCCATGTGAGTTATAGTTGTTTATCTACACACTTAACATCAGGACTTCAGCGTGCGAGTTGACGCTAAGGATGACGAAATAAATGCAATGCGAAATCTCAAGCGTAGACGCTGGATGGTGGATTGTCAGCCACGAGCAGAAACTTTGGTTGCCGCAAGGTGATTTACCCCACGGAAGCGCCGAAAATTTTGGTCTGACGGGCACCAAAGCCCGGGTAATTGGCGAGTGGCAGGGGGAAAAAGTCTGGCTGATTTGCGAGCCACGTGCAGAGAGCATGTTCTCGGTGCGGCAGCTGATCGATCTGGATGTCGGACTGTTTCAGCTGGCGGGCCGCGGCGTACAGCTGGCGGAGTTCTACCGTTCCCATCGCTGGTGCGGCTACTGTGGTCACGAAATGCACCACAGCAAACATGAGTTTGCCTGTCTGTGCAGTCATTGCCGCGAGCGATATTATCCGCAGATTGCGCCCTGCATTATCGTGGCGATCCGGCGTGGCGATGAGATCCTGCTGGCGAATCACGCCCGTCATCGTAATAACGTTTATACCGTACTGGCTGGATTTGTCGAAGTCGGCGAGACGCTGGAACAGGCGGTGGCACGTGAAGTGATGGAGGAGAGCAATATCCGCGTCAAAAATGTCCGTTACGTCACCTCCCAGCCGTGGCCATTCCCGCAGTCGCTGATGACGGCGTTTATGGCGGAATATGATAGTGGCGATCTGCAACATGACGGCAAAGAGCTGTTGGATGCGGCCTGGTTCCGTTTTGATGCCTTGCCTTTACTGCCGCCACCGGGCACCGTGGCGCGCCGCCTGATTGAAGATACCGTCGCCCTGTGCCGCGCCGAAGCGTGAAAGTGCTACACTACACGCCTGAAATTGAGAGAGTAATGAAATGAGTGAACTGAAGAACGATCGTTATTTGCGTGCCCTGTTACGTCAGCCAGTCGATGTAACGCCAGTGTGGATGATGCGCCAGGCCGGACGTTATTTACCAGAATACAAAGCGACGCGCGCCGAAGCGGGTGACTTTATGTCGCTGTGTAAAAATGCTGAGCTGGCCTGTGAGGTGACGCTGCAGCCGCTGCGCCGCTATCCGCTGGATGCTGCAATCCTCTTCAGTGACATCCTGACCATCCCCGATGCGATGGGTCTGGGCCTCTATTTCGAAACCGGCGAAGGCCCGCGTTTTTCGCATCCGATAACCTGCCGGGCAGATGTAGAGCGTTTGCCGGTGCCCGATCCGGAAATGGAACTGGGTTATGTGATGAACGCGGTACGTACCATCCGTAAGAGCCTGAACGGCGACCTGCCGCTGATCGGATTTACCGGCAGTCCGTGGACGCTGGCCACCTACATGGTGGAAGGCGGCAGCAGCAAAGCGTTTACCAAAATCAAAAAGATGATGTACGCCGATCCCGCCACGCTGCATGCCATGCTGGATAAACTGGCGGACAGCGTCATTCTTTATCTCAATGCCCAGATTCGCGCCGGCGCGCAGTCAGTAATGGTATTTGATACCTGGGGCGGCGTCCTGACCGGCCGTGATTACCGCGAGTTCTCGCTGCACTACATGCACAAAATCGTCGACAGCGTGCTGCGTGAGAACGACGGTCGTCGGGTGCCGATTACCCTGTTTACCAAAGGGGGCGGGCAGTGGCTGGAAGCGATGGCTGAAACCGGCTGTGATGCGCTGGGCCTCGACTGGACCACGGATATCGACGATGCACGCCGCCGTGTCGGTGACAAAGTTGCACTACAGGGCAACATGGATCCTTCTATGCTCTATGCGCCACCCGCCCGTATTGAACAGGAAGTGGCCGGGATTCTGCAGCGCTTTGGCAACGGCACCGGTCATGTTTTCAACCTTGGTCACGGTATTCATCAGGATGTGCCGCCGGAAAATGCGGGTGTGTTTGTTGAGGCGGTGCACCGTTTATCGCGTCCTTTCCATCAGGAGTAACCATGGATATTGCCGCACTTCGCGCTGAGCAGTTGCAACGCGCCGCTGATGTGGTGCGTGAAGATGACTTTGACGTATTGCCGCCACGCTTTATTGGCGGGGCGGACGTCGGATTTGAACAGGAAGGCGCCGTCACCCGGGCGGCGCTGGTGATACTTGAGTGGCCCTCGCTAACGCTGGTGGAGCATCGCATTGCGCGTATCGAGACCACCATGCCTTATATTCCCGGCTTTCTCTCCTTCCGTGAGTACCCGGCGCTGATGGCGGCATGGCAGATGCTGGAGCAAAAACCGGACCTGCTGTTTGTCGACGGTCACGGTATCTCCCATCCCCGGCGGCTCGGCGTTGCGTCGCATTTTGGCCTGCTGGTGGATGTTCCGACCATTGGTGTAGCGAAACGCCGTCTGTGCGGTCGTTTCGCCGAACTGGATCCGCAGCCGGGCAGTCGTCAGCCGCTGATGGATAAAGGCGAACAGATCGGCTGGGTGTGGCGCAGCAAGCAGCGTTGCAATCCGCTGTTCGTGGCCACCGGGCATCGTGTCAGCCTTGATACTGCGCTGCACTGGGTTGAAAACTGCACGCGCGGCTACCGTTTGCCGGAGCCAACCCGCTGGGCGGATGCGGTTGCCTCGAATCGTCCGACTTTCCAGCGCTGGCAAAACGCGCTTTAACACTGTTTGTGCTGCGCTTTTGCAGTTACACTGCCGCCAGCGAAACGAATAAGAGCCACCTTTATGTTACAAAATCCCGTTCATCTGCGTCTGGCGAAGCTGGAAAGCTGGCAGCATCTTACTTTTATGGCCTGCCTGTGCGAGCGTATGTACCCGAATTATCGGGCATTCTGCGAGCAGACCGAATTTGCCGATCCGGCACTCTATCGCCGCATTCTTGATCTGATCTGGGAAAACCTGACGGTCAAAGATGCGAAGATCAACTTCGACAGCCAGCTGGAAAAACTTGAAGCTGCCATTCCTGATGGTGATGCGTTTGAGGTTTACGGTGTGTATCCGGCGATTGATGCCTGCGTGGCATTAAGCGAAGTGGTTCATGCGCAGCTGAGCGGCGACACACTTGAGCACGCGATTGAAGTCAGCGAGACCTCAATTACTACCGTTGCCATGCTGGAAATGACCCAGGCTGGACGCGAAATGACCGACGAAGAGCTCCGTGAAAACCCGGCCATCATTGATGAATGGGACCTTCAGTGGGAGATTTTCCGCCTGCTCGCCGAGTGCGAAGAGCGTGACCTTGAATTAATCAAAGGCCTGCGATCGGACCTGCGTGAAGCGGGAATTAGTAACATCGGTATAAATTTCCAGCAGTAAGGCGATAAAACGTGACTTCAGGCCCGAATTAGCGCGCCTGGAGGCTTCACATTGGCCCCCTCTCTGGTCTACATTTGGGGGGCTGAAAATTGTGGCTATCGGTGCGTGCAGGCTGAAGAGTGCCAGAATATGGCTTTTCCCTCGCACTCGTTGCTTAGCAAGCGATAAATACACTTTAAGGATAACTTATGAACAAGACTCAACTGATTGATGTGATCGCAGAAAAAGCTGACCTGTCTAAAACCCAGGCAAAGGCAGCGCTGGAATCTACTCTGGCTGCGATCACTGAGTCTCTGAAAGATGGTGATGCTGTACAACTGGTTGGTTTTGGTACTTTTAAAGTGAACCACCGCGCTGAGCGTACCGGTCGTAACCCGCAGACTGGCAAAGAGATCAAAATCGCTGCAGCAAACGTACCGGCATTCGTGTCTGGTAAAGCGCTGAAAGACGCCGTTAAGTAAGACGTCGCACTGCGGTTAAGCTTTAAAACAGGGGGCGATTCGCCCCTTTTGTTTAAGGGGCCTGCCATCATGACCACGCTGCTTCAGCGTTTTTCCGCCCTGTCTCTCTCCTTATTGCTTTTCGGTTGCAGCTCCACACCTGATATTCCTCCTTTCTCTGCCAGTGGTTATCTTGCTGACCGTGGCGTCGTGCGCATCTGGCGCAAGAATAACGATCATCAGTCGGTCCATATCCGCACCATTTTTACCCCGTTCGCCAGCGGTGAAGGGGAAGTTACCGATTACATCTGGCTGGAAGAGGCGTTAATCAGCGTTCATCGTCAGGTCAAAGGCGAGCATCCCGATGACGTCACTTTACGGTTTGACCAGCAAGGCGGCCTTAACTTTATGCAGCGCCAGCTGGCTGGCCGGCGCGAGGCGGTCAGTGCGGATGCGGTGGAGTTGTATAAGTTCGATGCCCAGCGGATGCGCAACGTCAGTGACGCGCTACTCAGCGGCCGGATATTCCTGCGGCAGGGTCACTGGCAGGGCGGCAATCTGATCGAAAGCTGTGAAGGCCAGCAGGTCAGGCCCGCCTTCGATAGCGATGCCTTACGGACGCTGGCACAGCAGCAGCGTGGATCGGCCACGCCATTGATGGTTTCATGGCTGGAAGCGCCGGAAGGGGTGCAGCTGTTGCGGGTAAGTCAGCAGGATGATTGCGCGCAGCAGCCGAAAGAAGAGGATATGTAAGCGCAGGAGTAAGGGGCACACTGTGCCCCTTTTGACTTATTTGCGGTTAATAGCGCGGTAGCCAATATCGCGACGGCAGAAACTGCCTTGCCAGGAAATCGGCTGTGCCAGCTGATAAGCCCGCTGTTGGGCCGCCGCCACATCGTCGCCCAGCGCGGTAACGCACAGTACCCGGCCACCGTGAGTAAGCACCAGATCGTCTTCCAGACGGGTTCCGGCGTGGAATACCTTGCCATCCTCAACCTCTTCCAGTGGCAGACCGTGAATCTGATCGCCCTGGTGGTAATCGCCGGGGTAGCCGCCCGCCGCCAGCACTACGCCCAGTGACGGCCGTGGATCCCACTCAGAGGTCTTCTGATCCAGCGTGCCGGCACAGGCTGCCAGGCAAAGATCGACCAGATCCGACTGCATACGCAGCATGATCGGCTGGGTTTCCGGATCGCCAAAGCGGCAGTTAAATTCGATCACTTTCGGCTGACCGGATTGATCGATCATCAAGCCGGCATAGAGAAAGCCGGTATAGACGTTACCTTCAGCGGCCATGCCACGCACCGTAGGCCAGATAACCTGATCCATCACCCGCTGGTGGATCTCATCGGTAACCACCGGTGCCGGAGAATAGGCGCCCATACCGCCGGTGTTCGGGCCGGTGTCGCCGTCACCGACGCGTTTGTGATCCTGGCTGGTGGCCATTGGCAGGACATGCTCGCCATCGACCATTACGATGAAACTGGCTTCTTCACCGTCGAGAAACTCTTCGATCACAATGCGGTGGCCGGCATCGCCAAACGCATTGCCGGCCAGCATATCCTGAACCGCCGCTTCCGCTTCCTGCAACGTCATCGCCACAATCACGCCTTTGCCCGCCGCCAGACCGTCAGCCTTAATGACGATCGGTGCGCCTTTCTCACGCAGATAGGCCAGCGCAGGTTCAACCTCGGTGAAGTTCTGGTATTCCGCACTCGGGATCTGATGGCGGGCAAGGAAATCTTTGGTGAAGGCTTTAGAGCCTTCCAGCTGAGCGGCAGCCTGCGTCGGGCCAAAAATGTTCAGGCCGGCAGCGCGAAATGCATCGACCACGCCCGCCACCAGTGGCGCCTCAGGGCCGACGATGGTCAGATCGATGGCTTCGCGTTGTGCAAAGGCCAGCAGGGCAGGGATATCAGTGGCGGCGATCGCCACATTCTGCAGCGCTGGCTCTAATGCGGTGCCGGCGTTGCCCGGTGCCACAAACACAGTTTCCGCCAGCGGAGACTGTGCGGCTTTCCAGGCTAATGCGTGCTCACGTCCGCCATTGCCAATCACTAAAATTTTCATCTGTAACTCTCCAAACGATTAATGGCGGAAGTGGCGCATATCAGTAAAGATCATCGCAATGCCGTGTTCATCAGCTGCGGCGATCACTTCGTCATCACGGATTGAGCCGCCAGGCTGAATCACGCAGCTGATACCTACCGCCGCTGCCGCATCAATACCGTCGCGGAACGGGAAGAAGGCGTCAGACGCCATCGCCGAGCCTTTTACTTCCAGCCCTTCATCGCCCGCTTTGATGCCGGCAATCTTAGCGGAATAGACGCGGCTCATCTGGCCAGCGCCGATACCGATAGTCATATTGTCGCGCGCATAAACAATGGCGTTAGACTTAACGAACTTCGCCACTTTCCAGCAGAACAGTGCATCACGCAGTTCCTGCTCGGTTGGCTGGCGTTTGCTGACCACGCGCAGCTGGCTGGCATCGACCATACCGAGATCGCGATCCTGCACCAGTAAGCCGCCATTAACCCGTTTGAAGTCCAGCGCGGCCACCCGGTTTTGCCACTGGCCGCAGATCAGCACCCGTACATTCTGTTTGGTCGCGGTAATTTTCAGCGCCGCTTCGGAAACTGCAGGCGCAATGATCACTTCAACAAACTGACGGCTGATAATGGCCTGCGCGGTTGCTTCATCCAGCTCGCGGTTAAAGGCGATGATGCCGCCGAATGCGGAAGTCGGATCGGTCTGCCAGGCACGCTCATAGGCCGTCAGCAGAGAATCACCGACCGCGACGCCGCACGGGTTAGCATGTTTAACGATGACACAGGCCGGCTCGCTGAACTCTTTTACGCATTCCAGCGCCGCATCGGTATCGGCAATATTGTTATAAGAAAGGGCTTTGCCCTGAACCTGCTGTGCGGTAGCGACGGACGCTTCCGCCACATTCTCTTCTATATAGAAGGCCGCATCCTGATGGCTGTTTTCGCCATAGCGCATATCCTGCTTCTTAATGAAGTTCAGGTTAAGGGTGCGCGGGAAGCGACCGGCTGGCTGGCCGCGTTCGCCATGATAGGCCGGCACCCGCGATCCAAAATAGTTAGCGATCATGCTGTCGTAAGCGGCGGTGTGCTCGAAGGCTTTAATGGCGAGGTCGAAGCGGGTTTCAAGGGTCAGGGCGTTCTGATTCGCGTCCATCTCAGCCACGATAGCCGGATAGTCGCTGCTCTTCACTACGATCGCCACATCTTTATGGTTCTTCGCAGCGGAGCGCACCATAGTCGGGCCGCCGATATCAATGTTCTCAACGGCATCTTCCAGCGAACATCCCTCACGTGCCACCGTCTGGGCAAAGGGATACAGGTTTACCACCACCATATCGATTGGGCTGATGTCGTGCTGCGCCATGATGGCATCATCCTGGCCGCGACGGCCCAGAATGCCGCCGTGCACTTTCGGGTGCAGGGTTTTGACGCGTCCATCCATCATTTCCGGGAAGCCGGTGTAGTCAGAGACTTCAGTGACAGGCAGGCCCGCATCCGCCAGCAGGCGAGCCGTGCCACCTGTGGAGAGCAGCTCGACACCGCGGTCAGCGAGCGCCTGAGCAAATTCGAGGATACCGGCTTTGTCAGACACACTGAGCAGAGCGCGGCGTACAGGACGACGTTGTTGCATGGTGGTTTTATCCCTTGGCTTTGTTTCGCGTATATAAGAGCGTTACATCAAGCTTAACGATCCTTCCTTTGCTTATATAAGAAGAAAAGATCGAAAACTTCAGGTAACGCCCCGAAAAGGGGCATCCGTTACGTCGCCGGGCATTGTAGCGAAAACGTTTGCGTGATGCTCGCCTAAATTCGCTGTGCCCGATGAATGTGGATAAGTTTGTGCGTAACTGCGTATAACAGGGGCTTTTGCTGTGGAATGCAGCGAACGGTTGTTTTTATGCAATTTACAGGTTGCGCCTGCCGAACAACTCCCTATAATGCGCCTCCATCGACACGGAACAACGGCTTAACGCCGCCGGGTTGAAAGGCACAGGAGACTGCGCCGCCGGAGAAAAGCTTCTGAAAAAGAAGTTGACTCTGAAGGAGGAAAGCGTAATATACGCCACCTCGCGACAGACGGTTAACCCGCTGCTCGCACTGCTCTTTAACAATTTATCAGACAATCTGTGTGGGCACTCGCAGGATTGATATCAGCGTCTCCGGACGTAAAAAATATCAAGTCTCACGAGTGAACACATAATGAAATTCATTATGACGTTTTACAGATGAGCACCGCTTAACTTGTTTAAGCAAATCAAACTTAAATTGAAGAGTTTGATCATGGCTCAGATTGAACGCTGGCGGCAGGCCTAACACATGCAAGTCGGACGGTAGCACAGAGGAGCTTGCTCCTTGGGTGACGAGTGGCGGACGGGTGAGTAATGTCTGGGGATCTGCCCGATAGAGGGGGATAACCACTGGAAACGGTGGCTAATACCGCATAACGTCGCAAGACCAAAGAGGGGGACCTTCGGGCCTCTCACTATCGGATGAACCCAGATGGGATTAGCTAGTAGGCGGGGTAATGGCCCACCTAGGCGACGATCCCTAGCTGGTCTGAGAGGATGACCAGCCACACTGGAACTGAGACACGGTCCAGACTCCTACGGGAGGCAGCAGTGGGGAATATTGCACAATGGGCGCAAGCCTGATGCAGCCATGCCGCGTGTATGAAGAAGGCCTTCGGGTTGTAAAGTACTTTCAGCGGGGAGGAAGGCGATGTGGTTAATAACCGCGTCGATTGACGTTACCCGCAGAAGAAGCACCGGCTAACTCCGTGCCAGCAGCCGCGGTAATACGGAGGGTGCAAGCGTTAATCGGAATTACTGGGCGTAAAGCGCACGCAGGCGGTCTGTTAAGTCAGATGTGAAATCCCCGGGCTTAACCTGGGAACTGCATTTGAAACTGGCAGGCTTGAGTCTCGTAGAGGGGGGTAGAATTCCAGGTGTAGCGGTGAAATGCGTAGAGATCTGGAGGAATACCGGTGGCGAAGGCGGCCCCCTGGACGAAGACTGACGCTCAGGTGCGAAAGCGTGGGGAGCAAACAGGATTAGATACCCTGGTAGTCCACGCCGTAAACGATGTCGACTTGGAGGTTGTTCCCTTGAGGAGTGGCTTCCGGAGCTAACGCGTTAAGTCGACCGCCTGGGGAGTACGGCCGCAAGGTTAAAACTCAAATGAATTGACGGGGGCCCGCACAAGCGGTGGAGCATGTGGTTTAATTCGATGCAACGCGAAGAACCTTACCTACTCTTGACATCCAGCGAACTTTCCAGAGATGGATTGGTGCCTTCGGGAACGCTGAGACAGGTGCTGCATGGCTGTCGTCAGCTCGTGTTGTGAAATGTTGGGTTAAGTCCCGCAACGAGCG
The DNA here is from genome assembly GCF_059730575.1 of Pantoea sp. X-Soil-YNGN-775. Taxonomy (NCBI): domain Bacteria; kingdom Pseudomonadati; phylum Pseudomonadota; class Gammaproteobacteria; order Enterobacterales; family Erwiniaceae; genus Pantoea; species Pantoea sp. X-Soil-YNGN-775. The sequence continues at coordinate 249,427 of NZ_AP035945.1, forward strand.
CAACCCTTATCCTTTGTTGCCAGCGATTCGGTCGGGAACTCAAAGGAGACTGCCGGTGATAAACCGGAGGAAGGTGGGGATGACGTCAAGTCATCATGGCCCTTACGAGTAGGGCTACACACGTGCTACAATGGCGCATACAAAGAGAAGCGACCTCGCGAGAGCAAGCGGACCTCACAAAGTGCGTCGTAGTCCGGATCGGAGTCTGCAACTCGACTCCGTGAAGTCGGAATCGCTAGTAATCGTGGATCAGAATGCCACGGTGAATACGTTCCCGGGCCTTGTACACACCGCCCGTCACACCATGGGAGTGGGTTGCAAAAGAAGTAGGTAGCTTAACCTTCGGGAGGGCGCTTACCACTTTGTGATTCATGACTGGGGTGAAGTCGTAACAAGGTAACCGTAGGGGAACCTGCGGTTGGATCACCTCCTTACCTGAAGATACCTTCCCGCGCAGTGTCCACACAGATTGTCTGATAAAAAGTAATGAGCAAGACGGCTGCGAAGTCGTGACACCTTTGTGTCCCCTTCGTCTAGCGGTTAGGACTCCGCCCTTTCACGGCGGCAACAGGGGTTCGAATCCCCTAGGGGACGCCACTTGCTTGGTGACAGGTGAAAGGTGTCTCCACGAAGTATCTCAAAACCGATTCAGTTGCGTGAGCAGCCGAGCCGCGTTTGAGATATTTGCTCTTTAACAATCCGGAACAAGCTGAAAATTGAAACGACATGTCGTTTTCATTCTCCGTAATAAGAATGAAAGCCACGACATGTTCGAGTCTCTCAAATGCTTGCAGCACGCAGCGTTGAAAAACGCCTGTGGGTTGTGAGGTTAAGCGACTAAGCGTACACGGTGGATGCCCTGGCAGTCAGAGGCGATGAAGGACGTGCTAATCTGCGTAAAGCGACGGTAAGGTGATATGAACCGCTACAGCCGTCGATGTCCGAATGGGGAAACCCGGTGCACTCAGTGCATCATTGCAGCATGAATACATAGTGCTGCAAGGCGAACCGGGGGAACTGAAACATCTAAGTACCCCGAGGAAAAGAAATCAACCGAGATTCCCCCAGTAGCGGCGAGCGAACGGGGAGCAGCCCAGAGCCTGAATCAGCTTGTGTGTTAGTGGAAGCGTCTGGAAAGTCGCAGGGTACAGGGTGATACTCCCGTACACAAAAACACACAGGCTGTGAGCTCGATGAGTAAGGCGGGACACGTGGTATCCTGTCTGAATATGGGGGGACCATCCTCCAAGGCTAAATACTCCTGACTGACCGATAGTGAACCAGTACCGTGAGGGAAAGGCGAAAAGAACCCCGGCGAGGGGAGTGAAACAGAACCTGAAACCGTGTACGTACAAGCAGTGGGAGCCTTCTTTATGGGGGTGACTGCGTACCTTTTGTATAATGGGTCAGCGACTTATATTCTGTAGCAAGGTTAACCGTATAGGGGAGCCGCAGGGAAACCGAGTCTTAACTGGGCGTTAAGTTGCAGGGTATAGACCCGAAACCCGGTGATCTAGCCATGGGCAGGTTGAAGGTTGGGTAACACTAACTGGAGGACCGAACCGACTAATGTTGAAAAATTAGCGGATGACCTGTGGCTGGGGGTGAAAGGCCAATCAAACCGGGAGATAGCTGGTTCTCCCCGAAAGCTATTTAGGTAGCGCCTCGTGAACTCATCTTCGGGGGTAGAGCACTGTTTCGGCTAGGGGGCCATCCCGGCTTACCAACCCGATGCAAACTGCGAATACCGAAGAATGTTATCACGGGAGACACACGGCGGGTGCTAACGTCCGTCGTGAAGAGGGAAACAACCCAGACCGCCAGCTAAGGTCCCAAAGTCATGGTTAAGTGGGAAACGATGTGGGAAGGCACAGACAGCCAGGATGTTGGCTTAGAAGCAGCCATCATTTAAAGAAAGCGTAATAGCTCACTGGTCGAGTCGGCCTGCGCGGAAGATGTAACGGGGCTAAACCATGCACCGAAGCTGCGGCAGCGACACTATGTGTTGTTGGGTAGGGGAGCGTTCTGTAAGCCGTCGAAGGTGGCCTGTGAGGGCTGCTGGAGGTATCAGAAGTGCGAATGCTGACATAAGTAACGATAAAGCGGGTGAAAAGCCCGCTCGCCGGAAGACCAAGGGTTCCTGTTCAACGTTAATCGGAGCAGGGTGAGTCGACCCCTAAGGCGAGGCCGAAAGGCGTAGTCGATGGGAAACAGGTTAATATTCCTGTACTTGGTGTTACTGCGAAGGGGGGACGGAGAAGGCTATATCAGCCGGGCGACGGTTGTCCCGGTTTAAGCGTGTAGGTGTGTGTTCCAGGCAAATCCGGTTCACTTTACACTGAGGCGTGACGACGAGGCACTACGGTGCTGAAGTGATAAATGCCCTGCTTCCAGGAAAAGCCTCTAAGCATCAGGTAACACAAAATCGTACCCCAAACCGACACAGGTGGTCAGGTAGAGAATACCAAGGCGCTTGAGAGAACTCGGGTGAAGGAACTAGGCAAAATGGTGCCGTAACTTCGGGAGAAGGCACGCTGGCGCGTAGGTGGAGGGACTTGCTCCCCGAGCCGAAGCCAGTCGAAGATACCAGCTGGCTGCAACTGTTTATTAAAAACACAGCACTGTGCAAACACGAAAGTGGACGTATACGGTGTGACGCCTGCCCGGTGCCGGAAGGTTAATTGATGGGGTTATCCGTAAGGAGAAGCTCTTGATCGAAGCCCCGGTAAACGGCGGCCGTAACTATAACGGTCCTAAGGTAGCGAAATTCCTTGTCGGGTAAGTTCCGACCTGCACGAATGGCGTAATGATGGCCAGGCTGTCTCCACCCGAGACTCAGTGAAATTGAACTCGCTGTGAAGATGCAGTGTACCCGCGGCAAGACGGAAAGACCCCGTGAACCTTTACTACAGCTTGACACTGAACATTGAGCCTTGATGTGTAGGATAGGTGGGAGGCTTTGAAGCGCAGACGCCAGTCTGCGTGGAGCCAACCTTGAAATACCACCCTTTAATGTTTGATGTTCTAACGTGGCCCCGTGATCCGGGGTGCGGACAGTGTCTGGTGGGTAGTTTGACTGGGGCGGTCTCCTCCTAAAGCGTAACGGAGGAGCACGAAGGTCAGCTAATCACGGTCGGACATCGTGAGGTTAGTGCAATGGCATAAGCTGGCTTGACTGCGAGAGTGACGGCTCGAGCAGGTGCGAAAGCAGGTCATAGTGATCCGGTGGTTCTGAATGGAAGGGCCATCGCTCAACGGATAAAAGGTACTCCGGGGATAACAGGCTGATACCGCCCAAGAGTTCATATCGACGGCGGTGTTTGGCACCTCGATGTCGGCTCATCACATCCTGGGGCTGAAGTAGGTCCCAAGGGTACGGCTGTTCGCCGTTTAAAGTGGTACGCGAGCTGGGTTTAGAACGTCGTGAGACAGTTCGGTCCCTATCTGCCGTGGGCGCTGGAGAATTGAGGGGGGTTGCTCCTAGTACGAGAGGACCGGAGTGAACGCACCACTGGTGTTCGGGTTGTCATGCCAATGGCATTGCCCGGTAGCTAAGTGCGGAAAAGATAAGTGCTGAAAGCATCTAAGCACGAAACTTGCCCCGAGATGAGTTCTCCCTGACCCTTTAAGGGTCCTGAAGGGACGTTGAAGACGACGACGTTGATAGGCCGGGTGTGTAAGCGCAGCGATGCGTTGAGCTAACCGGTACTAATGACCCGTGAGGCTTAACCTTACAACGCCAGAGGCGTTTTTGAGGGACAGATTTTCAGCTTGTGACGGATAAAAATTAGCGGGAACGAAGGATTCTGCGGCATGGCGCACGGTCATGACGCAAAAGATTCGTTCCGTGCACCAAGATTTGCCTGGCGGCTGTAGCGCGGTGGTCCCACCTGACCCCATGCCGAACTCAGAAGTGAAACGCCGTAGCGCCGATGGTAGTGTGGGGTCTCCCCATGCGAGAGTAGGGAACTGCCAGGCATCAAACAAGTGAAGAAGCCCCGCACGGAAGTGCGGGGCTTTTTTACGTCCGCAGATCGCTGAAATTTTCGCTGAGATCCTGAAATTCCCCCTGCAACACCCGTCTGCTATTTGCCCTTTTAAACTGAAACATTTTCATTTTCTGCATGAAACCTCGACATTACATGGCCACCAGGCTAATGTTGGGCATCCAGATGTCTAAACGTTTATATGGTTGTAAGAGGTGAGCAGGCTATGCCAATCAGGGTTCCCGACGAATTACCGGCAGTGAATTTTTTGCGTAACGAGAATGTCTTTGTGATGACCTCGTCACGCGCCAGTGTTCAGGAGATCCGTCCGCTTAAAGTGTTGGTACTGAATCTGATGCCGAAAAAGATCGAAACGGAAAATCAGTTCCTGCGCCTGCTCTCAAACTCGCCGTTACAGATCGATATCCAGCTGTTACGCATCGACAGCCGGGAGTCACGTAACACGCCGACTGAGCACCTCAATAACTTCTACTGCAATTTTGAAGATATCCAGCACGACAACTTTGATGGCTTAATCGTGACAGGTGCCCCGCTGGGACTGGTCGATTTTAATGATGTGGCGTACTGGCCACAGATCCAGCGCGTGCTGCACTGGGCCAAAGAGCATGTTACCTCAACGCTGTTTGTCTGTTGGGCAGTGCAGGCGGCGCTTAATATTTTGTATGGCATTCCTAAGCAGACCCGACATAACAAGCTATCTGGTGTCTTTGAGCATCAGATATTGCATCCGCATGCCTTACTGACCCGCGGATTTGATGATAATTTCCTGGCGCCGCATTCACGTTACGCTGATTTCCCGACGCAATTAATTACCGATTATACCGATCTGGAATTATTTGCTGAATCGGAACAAACCGGTGCCTACCTGATGGCGAGTAAAGACAAACGACTGGTGTTCGTTACCGGTCACCCTGAATACGATGCGTTGACCTTATCGGGTGAATATCACCGTGATTATGAAGCCGGCCTGAATCCTGAGGTGCCGTATAACTACTTCCCACAGGATAATCCGGCACTGCCGCCGCGTGCCGCCTGGCGTAGTCATGGCAATCTGCTGTTCTCCAACTGGCTAAACTATTACGTCTATCAGATCACACCGTTTGATTTACGCCACATGAATCCGACCCTCGAATAGTGCCAGAATCTACCTTAAATGAACCGTGTCAGCCGATGGCGACACGGTTTTTTTTCGCCTCAAATTTTCGATGAAAGCTGTTCCCTTTAATAACAAAACTTTAAATTCATTAAAAACAAAAAGATAAATAGATAATTATAATAAAATGGAAATAGTTTTTGATTTAGAAAATTAAATGCATATGCTCTGATCCTGTAGTTCATAAAACAGTCGATCCGGGGATCCGCGTTATTCGATCCTCTGAATACAGGAGAGCGCCAGCATGACAGATTCTGTGATCAGCCATACTCTGACCTTCAGCCAGCCCTTTAACCACGCCGAACAGCAGCTGCTGACTGCCGAGGCGATTCTGTTTTTAGATGCGCTGGTTACGCGCTTTGCCTCACAGCGCGACGCGTTACTGACGGCCCGCCAGCTGCGACAGCAACAGTACGATCAGGGTTATCTGCCCGACTTAGATATGGAAACAGCTTCCATTCGAGCAAGTAATTGGGCGATCCGTTCGATTCCAAAAGATTTGCAGGATCGACGGGTCGAGATCACCGGTCCGCCGGATCGCAAAATGGTTATTAACGCCCTGAATGCGAACGTAAAAGTGTTTATGGCGGATTTTGAGGACTCGCTGTCACCGGAGTGGAATAAGCTGATTGAGGGGCAGCTGACCCTGCGTGAAGCGGTACAGGGCACTTTGAGCTATACCAGCGACGCCGGCAAAATTTACCAGCTGCGTGCCGATCCCGCCGTGCTGATGTGTCGGGTGCGTGGCCTGCACCTGTCGGAAAAACACGTCAGCTGGCAGGGCAATCCGATTCCCGCCGGGCTATTTGATTTCGCGCTCTATTTCTTTCACAACGTTCACCCGTTGCTGGCGAAGGGCAGCGGCCCCTATTTCTATCTGCCCAAAACCGAAAGCTGGCAGGAGGTCGCCTGGTGGCGTGAGATCTTCAGCTTCAGCGAGGATCGATTCGATCTGCCGCGCGGCACCATCAAAGCCACGGTGCTGATTGAAACCCTGCCGGCGGTCTTCCAGATGGATGAGATCTTGTGGAATCTGCGCGATCACATCGTTGGCCTTAACTGTGGGCGCTGGGACTACATCTTCAGCTATATCAAAACGCTGAAACAGCATGCGGATCGGGTACTGCCGGATCGCCAGTCCGTCACTATGTCTCAGCCTTTTCTGGACGCCTATTCACGCCTGCTGATCAAAACCTGTCATCGGCGCGGCGCGTTTGCGATGGGTGGCATGTCAGCGCTGATCCCGAGTAAAGATCCGGCGCGTAATGCCTGGGTACTGCAACGCGTTACAGAAGATAAACAGCGCGAAGCGAACAACGGTCATGATGGCACCTGGATCGCCCATCCCGGGCTGGCGGACACCGCGATGGCAGTATTTGATGCGGTGCTGGGCAACCGGCCTAACCAGCTATCAGTCACACGGGAAGAGGATGCGCCGATCGACGCGACCACGCTGCTGGCGCCCTGCAGCGGTGAACGCACTGAAGCGGGTATGCGCGCCAATATTCGCGTAGCACTGCAATACCTTGAAGCCTGGATCAGCGGCAACGGCTGCGTGCCGATTGATGGCCTGATGGAAGATGCCGCCACGGCCGAGATTGCCCGCACCTCAATCTGGCAATGGATACGTCATCAGCAAACCCTGAGCAGTGGTCAGCAGGTCACCGCTGAACTGTTCCTGCGCTGGCTGAACGAAGAACTCCATCTGTTGCAGCAGAGCCTGGGCGAAGCCCGGTTCAGTGCCGGTCGCTATGGCGAAGCGGCACAGCTGATGGCGCAAATCACCACCGAACGCGAGCTGGTCTCATTCCTTACTCTGCCGGGCTACCGCCTGATCCCCTGACTCCTGGAGACATTGCCATGACACGAACTCAACAAATTCAGCAACTCGAGCAGCACTGGCAGCACCCGCGCTGGGAAGGCATCACCCGTCCTTACAGTGCGGCAGAGGTGGTAAATTTGCGCGGCTCGGTACAGCCCGCCTGCACTCTGGCCCAGCGCGGTGCGGAAAAACTGTGGGCGCTGCTCAACGGAGACGCGAAGAAGGGTTACATCAATAGTCTGGGCGCGTTAAGCGGCGGGCAGGCATTACAGCAGGCAAAGGCCGGTATCGAGGCGATCTATCTCTCTGGCTGGCAGGTGGCTGCCGACGCCAACGTGGCGGGACAGATGTACCCCGATCAGTCGCTCTATCCGGTTAACTCGGTACCTGAAGTGGTGACGCGCATTAATCAGACCTTTCAGCGCGCCGACCAGATTCAGTGGTCCAGCGGGATTGAAGCGGGTGACAGTCGCTATACCGACTTCTTTCTGCCGATCGTTGCCGATGCCGAGGCGGGCTTCGGCGGCGTGCTGAATGCGTTTGAGCTGATGAAGGCGATGATTCAGGCGGGAGCGGCGGCTGTCCATTTTGAAGATCAGCTGGCGGCGGTGAAAAAATGCGGTCATATGGGCGGTAAAGTACTGGTACCGACGCAGGAAGCGATACAAAAACTGGTGGCTGCCCGACTGGCGGCCGATGTCATGGGCGTACCCACGCTGCTGCTGGCGCGCACCGATGCCGATGCGGCCGATTTAATTACCTCCGACTGCGATGAATACGATCGTCCTTTCATCAGTGGCGACCGCACCGCAGAGGGGTTCTTCCGCACCAATGCCGGTATCGAGCAGGCGATCAGCCGCGGTCTGGCCTATGCCCCTTACGCTGACATTCTGTGGTGTGAAACCTCGACGCCCGATCTGGCCATGGCGCAACGTTTTGCCGATGCCATCCACGCCCACTATCCCGGTAAATTGCTGGCCTACAACTGTTCGCCATCGTTCAACTGGAAAAAGAATCTCGACGATCGCACCATCGCACAGTTTCAGCAAGCGCTCAGCGAGATGGGCTATCGCTTCCAGTTCATCACGCTGGCCGGGATTCACAGCATGTGGTTCAACATGTTTGACCTGGCCCACGCCTATGCGCAGGGCGAGGGCATGCGCCACTACGTTGAGAAAGTGCAGCAGCCTGAATTTGCCGCGCGAGATCGCGGTTACAGCTTCTCATCGCATCAGCAGGAAGTGGGCACCGGCTATTTTGATCGGGTCACCACCACCATCCAAGGCGGTAAATCGTCGGTAACAGCGCTGACCGGTTCGACCGAAGAGCACCAGTTCTGAGTAAATCCCTGACAGCCTCCCGCCCGGCTGGTTGCCGGCGGGCTTTTATCGGAGCTGATTATGCCGCCACGCGAATCGCTGATTGCGCACACCATCCTGCAGGGCTTCGACGCACAATATGGCCGCTTTCTCGACATCACGGCCGGGGCCCAGCAGCGCTTTGAACAGGCTGAATGGCAGGCGGTGCAGCAGGCCATGAAAGCAAGAATCCATCTCTACGATCATCATGTCGGTCTGGTCGCCGATCAACTGCGGGTGCTGAACGGCGCAGCCTGCTGGGATGAGGCGTTCTGGCTACGGGTAAAGGGCCAGTATGAAAGCTTATTGCCTGGCTATCCGCGCTATGAAATTGCCGAGAGTTTCTTCAATTCGGTTTACTGTCGGCTGCACGGTCATGCCGATCTGCAGCCGGAACGGCTGTTTATCTTCAGTTCGCAGTCACCGTCAGCGCAGATAAGCCCGTCGCGGCCGCTGGCGCGCGGCTATCAGCCACAGCAGGGCTGGCAGGCGTTGATCGGACAGGTGCTGCGCGATTTACCGTTAACCTTGCCATGGCAGCTTCGCGAACGTGATATCGGGTGGATTGTGCGCCACCTGCAGACGCAGTTTCCGCAGCTGGAGCAGGGCTGGCTTGAGGTCAGTTGCGAACTGTTTTATCGCAATAAAACTGCATGGCTGGTGGCGCGTCTGCACCTGCCGGATGCCATCCATCCCTGTCTGTTGCCGATTCAGCGCAGCGCGACGGGCGAACTGTGGATCGATACCTGTCTGACCGATGTGGATGACGCCAGTATTGTGTTTGGTTTCGCCCGCGCGTATTTCATGGTTTATGCGCCGATGCCCGCAGCGCTGGTGGCGTGGCTGCAGCCGATTCTGCCAGGCAAAACGCTGGCCGAACGTTATATGGCGATTGGCTGCCAGAAGCATGGCAAGACCGAAAGTTACCGCGAATACCTGCAGGCGCTGGAACAGAGTGAAGCTGAATTTGAGATCGCACCTGGCATTCGCGGCATGGTGATGCTGGTCTTCACGCTGCCTGGCTTTGATCGGGTGTTTAAAGTGATTAAAGATCGCTTCGCGCCGCAAAAAGAGGTAACGGAGGCCCAGGTGCGCGCCTGCTATCAGCAGGTTAAAGAGCACGATCGCGTCGGACGAATGGTGGATACTCAGGAGTTTGAGCAGTTCGCGCTGCCGCTGGCGCGTATCTCGCCTGAACTGCTGGCCGAGCTTAACGCCTGCGCGGCGGAGAAGCTGAAGATTGAAGGCGACCGGCTGATCATTCGGCACCTGTGGCTCGAACGCCGCATGCAGCCGCTTAACCTCTATCTGGCGCAGGCCAGTGCCGGACAACGGCGTCAGGCGATTGAGGAGTATGGCAATGCCATCCGGCAGCTGGCGGCAGCGAATATCTTCCCGGGCGACATGCTGTTTAAAAACTTCGGCATAACCCGCCATGGCCGGGTGGTGTTTTACGACTACGATGAGATCCGGCCGATGCAGGAGCTGCACTTTCGTGAGGTGCCGGCCGCGCGCTACGAAGAGGATGAACTCAGCGCCGAACCCTGGTACAGCGTCGGGCCGGACGATGTATTTCCGGAAACCTTCCGCTACGCCCTATGCAGCGACACTGCCATCGGTGCTTTGCTGCTGGAACTGCATCCGGAGATCTTTGAGGCCCGCTGGTGGCGAGCCCAGCAACAACGCATTGCCGGGGGGCACGTAGAAGAGGTGATCGCCTGGCGGCAGGCGCAGCGCTTCTGCGTGCGCTACGCGACGGAGGCGGTCAGCGACCACTGTACGCCAGCGTGACCTGACGTGCTTCACGGATCACCAGCGCACCCAGTTCGGTAATACGATCGTCGGTCATCCGGGCGATCGGACCGGAGATAGAGAGAGCTGCAAACGCCTCGCCGTGTTCGTCATAAATTGGCGCCGCGACACAGCGCAGTCCGAGCGCATGCTCTTCATCATCAAATGAGAAGCCCGCTTTACGTACCTGCGCCAGATTCTCTTTCAGGCTCTGCGGCGACATCAGGGTCTTCGGCGTGTAGTAATGCAACCCTTTCTGATGCAGCAGCGTCGTGACCTGTTCATCGCTGAGATGGGCCAGAAACGCTTTGCCGGCACCCGAGGCGTGCATCGGCAGCTTGCCGCCAATCGGCGCGGACATGCGCATCAGCTGGGTACACTGCACCTGATCGATGATCACCGCCTGATGATCGCTGAGATCCAGCACCGCCAGATTGACCGTTTCGCCCGAGGCGTCCATCAGGCTGCGCAGCACCGGATGCACCAGCGACAGCAGATTGCGACTCTGCAGGAAGCTGCTGCCCACCACAAAGGCATGTGCTCCGATGGTCCACAGCCCCAGATCGCCCACCTGGCGGACAAAGCCCTGCTGCTGCATGGTGCTGAGCAGACGATGAGTGGTGGAGTTAGGCAAACCTGCCTGCTGTGCCAGTTCGGTCAGCGCCACGCTGCCGTGGGAATCGGCAATCAGCTCCAGCAGTGTCAGGCCGCGAGTCAGGGATTGCACCTGGCCGCCCGCGGGTGCGGCAGTGGCGGCAGTGCCGCGAGGTTTTTTGCCGCGCTTAACGGGAACAGGCGTCGCCATGATCAAATCTCCTTAGGAATGTGGAAATCATTTTCGTTTTAATCACGCGCTTTGCAAACGCTGGTTTTCTGGTCAGACCTGTTGGCGGTCGACCTGAAAATGTCTCAGCTAAGGTTGCTTTGTCGGTTAACCCGCTTATGACAGAATGATTCAAAGCTATTTCAGCCAGCAGATTGACGTGGATGAGCCAACAGTGATCAATAAAATCGAAGCGCTACACCAGCAGCTCGCCCAACGCATTATGGTGTTGGACGGCGGTATGGGCACCATGATCCAGAGCTATAAGCTGGATGAGCAGGATTTTCGCGGCAGCCGTTTTGCCGACTGGCCCTGCGATCTTCAGGGCAACAACGATCTGCTGGTATTGAGTAAACCAGCGGTGATCCGCGAGATCCACAACGCCTATCTGGCCGCCGGTGCCGATATTCTCGAAACCAATACCTTTAACGCCACCACCATTGCGATGGCGGATTATCAGATGGAAGCGTTATCGGCCGAGATCAACTACGAGGCGGCCCGGCTGGCACGTGCCTGCGCCAATGAATGGACGGCAAAAACGCCGGATCGCCCACGTTACGTCGCGGGCGTGCTGGGGCCGACAAACCGTACCTGCTCGATCTCGCCCGATGTAAACGATCCCGCCTTCCGTAACGTCACTTTTAATCAGCTGGTGGACGCCTACCGCGAATCGACCCGGGCGCTGGTGGAAGGCGGCTGTGACATCATCATGATCGAAACGGTGTTCGATACCCTGAATGCCAAAGCGGCGATCTATGCGGTCCAGACCGAGATGGAAGCGCTCGGCGTGACGCTGCCGCTGATGATTTCAGGCACCATCACCGATGCCTCCGGTCGGACGCTCTCCGGCCAGACCACCGAGGCCTTTTACAACTCCCTGCGTCACGCTGAGCCGCTCTCCTTTGGCCTGAACTGCGCCCTCGGCCCGGACGAGCTGCGCCAGTATGTGGCGGAGCTGTCGCGCATCGCCGAGGGTTACGTCACTGCGCACCCGAATGCTGGTTTACCCAATGCCTTTGGCGAATACGATCTGGATGCGGAGCTGATGGCGCAGCAGATTGGCGAATGGGCGACTTCGGGTTTTCTGAATATTATCGGTGGCTGTTGCGGGACCACACCGCAGCATATCGCCGCCATGGTGGCGGCCGTTGAGGGCGTGGCGCCGCGTAAGCTGCCGACGATCCCGGTTGCCTGTCGTCTGGCCGGTCTTGAGCCGCTCAACATTACCGCAGAATCGCTGTTTGTTAACGTCGGCGAACGGACCAACGTCACCGGTTCAGCAAAATTCAAGCGGCTGATTAAAGAAGAGAAATATAACGAAGCGCTGGAAGTGGCGTTGCAGCAGGTTGAAAGCGGTGCTCAGATCATCGACATCAATATGGATGAAGGAATGCTCGACGCCGAAGCGGCGATGGTGCGCTTCCTCAATCTGATCGCCGGTGAGCCGGATATTGCCCGCGTCCCAATCATGATCGACTCCTCAAAGTGGGAGGTGATCGAAAAAGGGTTACAGTGCATTCAGGGTAAAGGCATCGTTAACTCCATCTCGATGAAAGAGGGGGAAGCGGCCTTTATTCATCATGCGCGCCAGGTCCGCCGCTACGGTGCGGCGATGGTAGTGATGGCATTTGATGAGGTGGGCCAGGCGGATACCCGCGCCCGTAAGATTGAGATTTGTCGCCGCGCCTATCGCATCCTGACGGAGCAGGTCGGTTTCCCGCCGGAAGATATCATCTTCGACCCCAACATTTTTGCGGTGGCGACCGGCATTGATGAACACAACAACTACGCGATGGATTTCATCGGTGCCTGTGAAGATATCAAGCGCGAGCTGCCACATGCGATGATCTCCGGTGGCGTCTCCAACGTGTCGTTTTCATTCCGCGGCAACGATCCGGTGCGCGAAGCGATACACGCGGTATTCCTCTACTACGCCATCCGCAACGGCATGGATATGGGCATTGTCAACGCCGGCCAGCTGGCGATTTATGACGATCTGCCGGCGGAACTGCGCGACGCGGTAGAAGATGTGATCCTCAATCGCCGTGATGACGGGACCGAGCGGTTGCTGGATCTGGCGGAAAAATACCGTGGCGGCAAAAGCGACGGTGCTCAGGAAAAACAGCTGGCGGAGTGGCGCAGCTGGGACGTGGTGAAGCGGCTGGAATATTCACTGGTCAAAGGCATAACCGAATTCATTGAACAGGATACCGAAGAGGCGCGCCAGCAGGTGCCGCGTCCGATAGAGGTGATTGAAGGCCCGCTGATGTCCGGCATGAACGTGGTTGGCGATCTGTTTGGCGAAGGCAAAATGTTCCTGCCGCAGGTGGTGAAATCGGCACGGGTGATGAAGCAGGCGGTGGCTTATCTGGAACCCTTTATCGAAGCCAGCAAAGAGGCGGGGCGCAGCAACGGCAAAATCGTGCTGGCCACGGTCAAAGGCGACGTTCACGACATTGGTAAAAACATCGTTGGCGTAGTGCTGCAGTGCAACAACTACGAAATTATTGACCTCGGCGTAATGGTGCCAGGCGAGAAGATCCTGAAAACGGCCCGCGAAGTGAATGCCGACATCATTGGCCTGTCGGGCCTGATTACACCGTCGCTGGATGAGATGGTCAATATGGCGAAAGAGATGGAGCGTCAGGGCTTCACTTTACCGCTGCTGATCGGCGGCGCGACCACCTCTAAAGCGCATACGGCGGTCAAAATTGAGCAGAACTACAGCGGTCCGACGGTCTACGTGCAGAACGCCTCACGTACCGTTGGCGTGGTCTCGTCACTGCTTTCCGCCACGCTGAAAGAGGATTTTGTGGCGCGGACCCGCAAAGAGTACGAAACCGTGCGTATCCAGCACGCGCGTAAAAAACCGCGCACCCCGCCGGTATCGTTGCAGGCGGCCCGCGACAACGCCACCTCGATTGACTGGCAGAGCTATACGCCGCCGGTGCCGCATCGTCTCGGGGTCAGTCAGGTCGAGGCCAGTATTGAAACGCTGCGCAACTACATTGACTGGACGCCGTTCTTCATGACCTGGTCGCTGGCGGGTAAGTATCCGCGCATCCTGGAAGATGAGGTGGTCGGCGAAGAGGCGCAGCGTCTGTTCGCCGATGCGAATGCGATGCTGGACCAGCTAAGCCAGCAGGCGCTGCTGAAACCGCGCGGCGTGGTCGGTATTTTCCCGGCTAACCGGGTCGGCGATGACATCGAGATCTATCGCGATGAGCGCCGCAGTGAGCTACTGGTAGTGAGTCATCACTTACGCCAGCAGACCGAAAAAACCGACTTCGCCAACTACTGTCTGGCGGACTTTGTCGCACCTAAATCCAGCGGCAAAGCGGACTATCTCGGTGCCTTCGCGGTGACCGGCGGACTGGAAGAGGATGCGCTGGCGGAGGCGTACGATCGTCAGCATGACGACTACAACAAGATCATGGTGAAAGCGCTGGCTGACCGTCTGGCTGAAGCCTTTGCGGAATATCTGCATGAACGCGTGCGTAAAGTGATCTGGGGCTTCGCGCCCAACGAAAACCTCAGTAATGAAGAGCTGATTCGCGAAAACTATCAGGGCATACGGCCGGCGCCAGGCTACCCGGCCTGTCCCGAGCACACTGAGAAAGCGGCAATCTGGACCCTGCTGGAGGTGGAAAGGCAGACCGGCATGCAGCTGACTGAATCCTTTGCGATGTGGCCAGGCGCGGCAGTATCAGGCTGGTACTTCAGCCATCCTGACAGTCGCTACTTCGCTGTGGCGCAGATTCAGCGCGATCAGGTGGAGGATTATGCGGCGCGTAAAGGGATGTCAGTGACCGAGGTCGAGCGCTGGCTGGCACCCAATCTCGGCTACGACGCGGACTAAACAAAAAAGCGGCCTGATGGCCGCCTGAGGTTGTTACACCGTCTGGCGCCGTCAGCTGTGAAATCGAGCCTGCGCAGGATACGCGGTCAGGTCGGAAAGACGCTAACGCCAGTCGCTGGCCGCTCGCCCCGCACGATTACGCACCTCATCCCTGAGGTGCGACCGTAGCCGGACCAACGCTTTGCGTTGTTCAAAACGCGCCCGTGATTTTGTTCATGGCGCGGGGCGCTTTCCTGCTTTGCCGCTGTTGTCTGGGCAGCTTAGTTATTGCGGCCAGATTCACCTTGACTTGGGTTTGCCCGCTGTCTGAGGCGTTCAGCCGATCGCGGCCAGCGTTAGCGGGATCGTGAGTGTAATCCTCAGCATGTCAGACAGACCGCACTTCCTTTGCCAGATTATCTGGCCTTGGCGTAATGCGCCCTTATCGGGTATATAACGTTCGTTTCAAACGCTATCGGATAGCATCTTTTTCACCAGCCTGGTGAGAGATCGATCGCCTGCAGGCACTTGAGAAAATGGTTAATGCTGATATTTTTCAATAAGCGATAATTTATATTGCTTATAGGGCCCTTCTGCGTTTTTAACCGTCGTAACCGCCCAGCAGAAAACATCACTGTTGTGATTAAGATCGATTAGAGAGGCGTTTGCCGGACGGGAAACCATCATCTGCTCCCTCTCCGTCAGCCTATCTAAACTCGCAGACAGCGCTACCTGATCCAGGAACCAGACGTAATTGCCGGCTTTAAGGTTCACATCGATAAAATGTGCTACCACGTCAAAATACTTCTGGGCTACATCATTGGGTTCTGCATACAAAAGACCACCCAGGACCTCCTCCCAGAATGGCGAGGAATTGCCTTTCATTAACAGCAGTGTAGAGGCTGGTGATTCCGGCAGGCTCCAGCGCTTGCGTATCAACACATCTGCATCCAGAACAAGGATTGGCGTATTAAAGTTTTTTAGCGCATAGCTGAGGAAAACGAACCGACGACAGGCGTAAAAAACGTTCATCGCGCCATTAGCAGGGATATTTTCCAGACTTGCAGAGATATGTAACTCAGGCAACTGTTGACGAAGTGACATTACACTATCATTAACTTCATTATCGCTGTTATAGAGATGCAGATGCACATCCAGTTCATCGCGGTTTGTTGCGTAAATCGAATATATCGACGGCAAGGCATGCTCAAAATAATAATGCTTATCGCAAGCTATAAGCACTGTGGTTTTGTTTGTTGATTCTTTTTTAAGTAACCACGTGTAGCTTGAGTAATCAAGGTAATAGCCGCTATCGTTGAGCGGCCGGAAATCTATAAACTTTTCAGGCATACCGCCAGCCTGGTAAAGACCACAGGTTATCATCAGTCTCGTGGTCATATCTCCCACAAGATGTGCGCCTTTCGAAACCAGCAGCTTAATCATATCCAGTGCCAGGATATAGTCTCGCTCCATCAAACTAATGAGCAGAAGTATTTTCAGTACCGGTTCGAATTTATCGATTGCTGAAAAATTTTGCTCAATCAAAGATATTGCAGAACTGATTTCATTAATACGGAATAATATCTGAATTGCGGCAATCAGATAGTTAATATTATTATTGGCTTCAAGAGCGGAACTGAGGTAGTTAATGACCTGGGCGCTCAACCCGGCAGGGAGTTGACGTTGGTATCCTTCATTGTGCTCATCAAGTGCTCCATTTGCAATAGCGATAGCGCAAAGCATTTTTTTTAGTGCGCCATCTTTTTTCACGTCGAGTCCGGTATCAAATGCATGAATGATGGTTTCAGGTTGCTCGTCAGAAATAGTAAATTTGCCACTGAGGATCTTTGCCACAACATGTTCTGGCATAATATCCGCTTCGGGTAGATAAATATCTCGGGTAAAAACATCCCGATAGAATTGGTGCATTCCCTTGATACGTAAAAATTCAGTCATCGACTATGTCCCATAAGGTAGAAACAACAACCTAAAACGTTACTTCTGGAAGAGAAATATATGCATTTTTTCTGTTTCAATAATACGGAGGGTTATTAAATGGCGGTTCATCCATCAGCCAGGCAGAAAACAGTTCTTCGAATTATTCTCATTTTTAAAGAAGAGTTTCAGAACAATTAGCTGAGAACACACTCGATGCAATATGGCTGCCAGAGGGCCAGAACAACAACCCCATAGGTAAGATAACAATCTGATAATAAAGCTGAAGGGTTCTTATCCGATTCGATGTATTTTCTGTAAACATTTTTTTTGGTCGCGCACAAACTCGACTTTAGCCTCATTTGCAGGATGGTGAGCCACATAATCATCCATCTGGATGTGTTCAATCTGGTAACCCAATTGCAAAATAAATGTTAGCAACTCACGTCTTTTTTCGCTAAACCATGGGAGACTCCAGGCTTCAAAAGAAAAAGGTGGGAAATTATTCTGTTCCAGAAAGTTTAATGCGCCTCTCAGCACATCAATTTCTAACCCTTCCACATCAATTTTAAGGAAGCGGACTTTGTTATCGGGGATAATATCGTCTAACTTCACCAGTTGTATGCTATCTTTTTCATTACTCATGGATGCTTGAGTGCCTAACTCAGTACGGAACTGTTCATCCATAGAAAACGCGCCAATATTATGCGTTTTATGGTAATCAGGTACTGCAATGTCTATAAAGCAGGAATGATGACCAACGGCGTAATTAAGCGCGGTAACATTATCCAGTCGGTTAAGGAAAATATTACCACACAATTGATAATAAATGGTTTTTTGTGGCTCAAACGCGTAAACCTGGCCTTTTTGTTTTTCAACCTGTAGTGCTATAGGGACAGTATAAGCTCCGAGGTTTGCACCCAGATCAAAAACGACAGGAGCAATGAAACCCTGAATGAATTCATTAGTGATTGGAACCAACCAGCTTTCCCAATTGCCATGAGTGAAAAGATGTTGAGAAATAGCATCATTCCCGAAAGTTAAAAAACTTCCCTGAGATGAGTTGACGACATGAACTTTCGGTAACATATAATTAACATCCCGGTGGGAAAAATCAATGAGAGCTTCATAGATATTTCCACCTGTTAGCCAGAAATGCAAAATATACAGGAGTAGTCACAAATTTCTCGCTAACGCGAATAATTCGCTAGTATTTAAATGTACCTGTTAATTTCCCAGCTTGTCAGCGTATCCGATGAGTATAAGAGATCATAACACCAGACAATAAGGATAAAAGCGCATGTTTACGAACCTAGTTAGCAGATTAGAACAGTCCGCTGGGTAATGAAATATGTCTGATGATAGCGAAGCAGGGAATGTTCGATAGTTGCCACCACCAAAAATAAAAGCGGGTGTGAATGTTTTGAATTTAAGCTTGATCCAGTCAGCATGCCATTTCAGGGCGTTTTACTTTTCGGTCTGAGCAATAACTTCATTTTTACCATGACAGTGAGCGCTGGCTGGCACCAAATCTCGGCTACGACGCGGACTAAACAAAAAAGCGGCCTGATGGCCGCTTAAGACTACTGACAAACCCAAATTCGGGTGAATCGGGTCGCAAGGAATAAACTCAACGCGCAGGGAACCCGGGCAGATGAGGAAAGCGTCCCGAGCCATGGATGGCGCGGGCCGAGCGGCCAGGGATTGGCATTAGCCTCTTTACGATCTGACCGGGTTCCCTAAGCAGGCTCAGGGAGCATATGTCTTTCGCAAAGACACCACAACGCCCTCCCTGGCAGGCTCAGCGCGGCCATCCCTGGCCCGCTATGCTTTACTTCAGGCGTATGCTCCCATCGCTTTACGTCTGGCAGCCACATGAAGCGGCCCGGAGGCCGCCTCTGTTTAGTTAAAGCGAGCGTCGCGATCCGACGTCAGATCATACAGCTGGTACTTACGGCCCAGCATCTGACCGCCGTCACGCGTCAGCGGCACCCAGTTGACCTGCGCACGACCGCGGGTTGGGGTAACGGTGAACAGATCCATCGGAATCGAGATGTAGAACCCTTTGGTGAAGTCACCTTCGCCATACTCTTCAGACGACACGTTGGTTTTGGTGGCATAAACACCCACCATCACGCCGCTGTCAAAGCGCTTCGACACGTCTACCGTCACGCCCTTATCTTTCGCCAGATACTGACCGACGCTGGTTTTGACCAGCACGTCCTGCATAAACCACGGACGCCAGTAGGCGGTCAGATTGCCGGTGGAAGCTTTGTAACGGGTAAACTGCATCATGTTGTCCCAGTCACGCTGCCGGACATAGTTGGCATCAACGCCCACCGCCCAGTTAGCATCGACCGGACGATAGAGCAGCTCGCCGCCCACGCCGCCATACATGGTTTCGAGATAACCGCCATACAGCTGACCGTAGAAGCCATTGCCGAGGTGGCCCATATAGTTAGCCTGCAGATCGTTAACGTAGACGTTGTTCTCAACGTAGTCGCGGATATGGGTCCGCACGCGGGGCAGGCTGGAGTCCGCCGGCGCGCCGTTGTAGTTGAACTTGTCATAGTTATTAGCGAGGTTGCCGAACAGGCTACCGCCCACCAGCAGGTGATCGGTCAGCCAGTAATCGACGTTACCCATCACGCCAACCTGATACATGTAGAAGCTTTCCGGGCCGCCCACCGACTGATTAAGCACCGGTGACAGACTGTAGTTCAGGCGATCTTTACGAATAAACATTCCCTGCTCAGTCTGACCCGGATCAACCGGATTTTCACGCGTCTGCTGCAGCGGCTGCTCGTGACCCAGCGGATAGCCCGCCAGGGTATTGTGCAGGCTGGCGACCGGCGTCACGGTGGTGACCTGCGGCATATTGAAGCGGGACTCGGTAACGCTGATGGTATCAATGTCCGCCGGCAGATGATTCATGACGATGCGGTTAGCGCGATCGACCCCTTCCTGGGTGTCGCGATATTTGGTCTGCTCGCCCGACACATACAGCGTGTGGCCTTTAGTCTGAATGCGTGGACCGTCGAGTCCGGCATTGTACTTCAGGTCAGTCAGCTGATTACCGACCACCGTCGGCTCCAGCAGCTTCGGCTGAGGCTGCGGGTTATACGCTGGTTTCTCGCTGTCGATGTGCGCCTGACGCAGATCGTTAAAGTTGGTGCGGATGGTGACACCAAACATAAAGGTATTGCCGCGCTCGTAGCTGGCATTGATGTCTGCCCAGTCGGTTACGCGGTAGATGGCTCCGACGTTAACCTTGCTGCTCTGCGTCAGCCGGCCGGCGAAATCATCCTGATAATCGTTGCCTTCATATTCCATCTTAAGCCGCAGCGGCTGCCACGGCGTCTGATACTCGACGCCGCCAAACAGGGCCGTTGGGCCATGGAACATCTGTGAGCCATTGATCGAGCCCGCTTCGCCAACCCGCGGACGCTGACAGTAGCTGTCGCTGTAGGAACAGAACGGGTTTTTAACCGTGCCGCTGTTGCCGAGATAGCCCCAGCCGAGGCCGAGCGTGAAGTCAAACGGGCCCCAGGCTTTGCTGGCGACCAGATATTCGCTGTCGAACAGCCCGGTACCGCCAAGATCGCGGGTGCCCAGCGCCACTTCCGGCAGCCAGAAACCTTCCTGCCACAGACGCAGTTTCAGATCGAAGGCTTTATCTTTGTAACTCTGATTGCCACTGAAGTCTGACACGGCGCTGTACCGGCGGGTACGCACATCGGTATAGCGCACGGTGGTTTCCAGCCACGGGAACAGCTGCAGCGACGCGGAGTAATAGCGGTACTGATCGTTGTCGCGCGCGTTAAGGCTGAACTCGCCTTCTCTGGCCATGCGCGCTGTCGGCACCTGCATCAGGCCAACACCACCGAAATCGGATTGGGAAGGACCCACCGGCGCGGGCCAGGTTTCAGCCTCGACCTGACAGGCTGTCGCCACAGAAACAGCCAACAGGCTGAAGAGATAACGTTTTTTCATCAGTCTGGTATCCGGTGAGTCAGAACGGAAAGGATGCGATTATTCAGGTCGTCATAGGCGCCTGGCAGGCTCCATGATGAGAAGCCCAGCCAGATAATGCTGCCCGGCTCCACCTCAGCATGACGGTGGTTCCAGTACGCAATCGGCACCTGTTGCGTGGCACCTGAGGGGGCGATAACCGTTGCAAAATTTCGTTCCGCGCCGGAAAGGCGTGGGTGATCGGCCAGATACTCGCGCACCGACCGGCCCGGTTGCCAGCTGACCTTGCCCGCGCCGCTCAGGGCGCCGAGCAGTAACACCGAATCAGACCGGGTTTGCAGATAGAGATCGTAGCTGCCTTCAAGGCGGCGATTATCGGCCGGATGCAGACGCACCCAGTCCGGGTCGAGCGAGGTGAACTGCCGGCCGGTAACCTTAATCGCGCTCAGCTGGCGGAGCACCTCATCAATTGCGGCGGCACGGTCGCCACTGCTGTCGGCGCGCCAGGCGCGTAACTGGCCCAGCGTCTGCTGATACTGCTGCTGTGCCACGGCGCTGGCACCGCGTTCGGCAATCACGCTGCTGCGCCAGTCGATTGATTGCTGGAGGGCGGGCTGGCTGACCAGTTGCGCCAGATCGGGCACCTGGCTCAGTTCTGCCTGTGCGCCATTGTGTGGCGCATGTACCGTCACCTGCGCAGCAGCCTGCGCGCCTGGGGTGCTGAGCAGGCTCAATCCGGCCAGCAGGAAAGTGATTTTTTTCATGATTTCGCCGGCTTCAGAATGGTGATGTCTACGGGGAAGGCGTCAGCCGCCAGCATCTGATGGGCCTGCACCACATCGCCGCTGCTGTTATCGATCCAGAACGTGTTTTCCCACTCGCGGTTGCTGCTGTCGAGGCTCACCTGCTCATGCCAGACGCGACAGGCGATACGATTACCTGCCACGGTCAGCACTTCATCGATGCCGCGCTGGAAGGTGGACCGAACCGTCCCTCCGCGGATATTGCCCTGCTCGGTCCACTGCACGATGCGGGTCCAGCTGGCCCCGTTGCTGAGGTGCAGGCTGTCTGCCAGCGGATCCTGCTGCAGATTACTCACGCTAAGCAGGTTGTCGGGGAGTCCCAGCGTTTTAACCAGCCGGCCATGCTGTGTCACCAGCATCGCCTGGTCCTGCGTCACCCATTTCTGCTGGCCGGCTTCGTTGTAGCCAAGCACCACGAAGATGCGCGGGCCTTCATTGAGGCGGGCATAGAGGCTGGCGTAGGGTAATGCATTGACCTGCTGGTCGGTGACGGTGACGTCATCCGGACCGTTAACAGCCAGCATGAGGGTCTGTTCAAGGCCTTTTTGCGTTTGTGTGCAGGCCTGCAGCAGCAGGCAAGCGAGCAGCAGAGGAAGTTGGCGCACTGTGTGTCCCTGATAAGTCATGCCAAAGTAAAAATAACCACACAGGCGTGTGGTTATGTTTAAAGATCCTATACCCGCAGGGTTCGCGTGGCGGTACAGCAGACTGCGTTGCCCGGCAGATCACTCACCGTGGTCAGCGATTCCGCCGTTGCCCGTTCGCCGCTGTCTGACACCCGAACACCTGCTGGGTATCCATCAACGAGTGGTGCTCGTCGTGGTCGTGGTTGTAGTACCGGTATTTGCGCCGTCACCACCGCCAGAAGCAGCAATGCCGAGTCCGACTAACGCGCCAAGTGCGCCGATACCTACAGCGGTCGACGTGCCAGCGGAGATTGCTCCCGCCTGCGCGCCTGCTGCGGCACCTGCGTCTTCCGGGGCTGCAAAAGCACTGGAAGAGACAGCAACGAAAATCAGGGCTGCACCGGCAACCATGGTTTTTTTCATAA
Organism: Pantoea sp. X-Soil-YNGN-775; assembly: GCF_059730575.1. Lineage (NCBI taxonomy): Bacteria > Pseudomonadati > Pseudomonadota > Gammaproteobacteria > Enterobacterales > Erwiniaceae > Pantoea > Pantoea sp. X-Soil-YNGN-775. The sequence continues at coordinate 271,980 of NZ_AP035945.1, forward strand.
CAACATTTCCTGCATTGAGTGAATGAAGGATGTCTGATCCGCCACATTCACCGCGCAGTTCACTACGCAGCAAAAGCGACGGACAGTCCCATTGCGGGCGCGTTCAGTATAGGGCAACAAAATACCAGAGTTCAGCAGCGGAAAAAGCAGGTGATCGGACGGGGTAAAACGGCGGGATATTAACTCAGTTTGGATTTAACACCTTTTTATATCGGAATATTTCCGGTTTATGCCGCATATTTCACTGGTCTTAAATCAGATGCAAAGCGGATTGTTCTTTTTTATTTATATTTGGTACGGAATAAGAATAATCAGAATTTACTCAGGATTGCCTTATTTTAATCCCATTATGAATCAAAGAGTAACTGATACGCGGCATGATTTTCAGGTCCACTTTAAACTGGATTGGGTGGGTGTTAATAATGGTATGTTCAGAATTATCTTAGGTAATTTTAAGAATTATCCAACCGGAGCGGCAGGGTAGAAGTGTATAAATTGCCGTATTCAGGCTAAAAATGGGCGAAAAAAGGGCGGCAATACTGCCGCCCGGATATTTTATCGCCAATTAACGCCAGGATTTATAGCGGTTAATTAAGGCATTGGTGGAACTGTCATGACTGGTAATTTGTTCGTCATTTTCCAGTTCTGGCAGAATACGGTTTGCCAGTTGCTTACCTAATTCCACGCCCCACTGATCGAAGGTAAAGATATTCAGAATCGCGCCCTGGGTGAAGATCTTGTGCTCATACAGGGCAATCAGCGCGCCGAGGCTGTACGGCGTAATTTCACGCAGCAGGATGGAGTTGGTCGGACGGTTACCTTCAAACACCTTGAACGGAACAATGTGGGCGACTGATTCGGCCGATTTACCGGCATCGGTAAACTCTTTCTCAACCACTTCGCGTGACTTGCCAAACGCCAGCGCTTCGGTCTGTGCAAAGAAGTTAGACAGCAGTTTTGGATGGTGATCCGCCAGCGCATTGTGGGTGATTGCCGGTGCGATAAAGTCACACGGCACCAGCTTGGTTCCCTGATGGATCAGCTGATAAAACGCGTGCTGGCCGTTGGTGCCCGGTTCGCCCCAGATGATCGGGCCGGTCTGGTAATCCACCGGATTGCCGTCACGATCGACATACTTGCCGTTCGATTCCATATTTCCCTGCTGGAAATAGGCGGCAAAGCGGTGCATGTACTGGTCATATGGCAGAATCGCTTCGGTTTCCGCGCCGAAGAAATTGTTATACCAGATGCCAATCAGCGCCAGCAGCACCGGCAGGTTCTGTTCGGCAGGGGTAGAGGCGAAGTGCTGGTCCATCGCATGCGCGCCGCTCAGCAGCTGCTCGAAGTTATCGAAACCGATAGAGAGAATGATCGACAGGCCAATCGCGGACCACAGTGAGTAGCGACCGCCAACCCAGTCCCAGAATTCGAACATGTTGTTGGTGTCGATACCAAATTCGCCGACCGCTTTAGCGTTGGTCGAGAGCGCCGCAAAGTGCTTCGCGACGTGCTGCTGGTCACCGGCCGTTTTCAGGAACCAGTCGCGTGCGCTGTGCGCATTGGTCATGGTTTCCTGGGTGGTGAAGGTTTTTGACGCCACCAGGAACAGGGTGGTTTCCGGGCTGAGATCTTTCAGCGTTTCGGCGATATGGGTGCCGTCAACGTTGGAGACAAAGTGCATGTTCAGGTGGTTTTTGTAAGGACGCAGCGCTTCCGTCACCATGAAAGGACCGAGGTCAGACCCGCCGATACCGATGTTCACCACGTCGGTGATCGCTTTACCGGTATAGCCTTTCCATTCGCCGCTGATGATGCGCTCTGAAAAGCCCTTCATCTTGTCCAGTACCGCATTGACCTCTGGCATCACATCTTTGCCATCGACCAGAATCGGCGTGTTGCTGCGGTTACGCAGCGCGACGTGCAGCACCGCACGGTCTTCGGTGCGGTTAATTTTCTCACCAGAGAACATAGACTTAATCGCGCCGCTTAAATCGGTCTCTTTCGCCAGCGCCTGTAACTTGTCGAGGGTTTCCTGGGTGATGCGGTTTTTGGAGAAATCCACCAGCATCTGATCATCAAAGGTGGCAGAGAATTTGGCAAAACGATCGGCATCCTGGGCAAACAGGTCGGCAATTTCTACCGATTTCATCTGCTCAAAATGCTGTTGCAGCGCTTTCCAGGCTGCGGTTTGTGTCGGATTGATATTTTTCATGGCAACACTCTTGTTGATATTAAGAACCGTCATTCCATCGGGGGCACATCGTACCCGGTTAGCGTTTCAGTATGACCACAGTTGCTACTGAAAGGAAAAATTTTGTCACCCGGTGCCGGCTAAGCCGGGCGCCGTCACCGGCCAGCCTGCGCCGGAGCGCCAGCATTGGCTGGTGCGGATAGCCTGCAGGCGGCGAACAGATCGCGCGGCGCAAGTGTGGCGTGAACGCGGCGAAAAATCCTTGTGCCGCATCAGGGATTGCTGCACTGGCTGAAGCCATTTAGCACTCTAGTCGCTGTGAAGCGGGTAAATTTGTTTTACGGTGCGCCGCAAAGCAAAATCTGCCAGCCTCTGAGATTGACAGCAGCGCCAGAAACCGATAAATGTATGCGGCTACTTGCGCACCCGTGCGCAAGCCAGAAGAGGCGCGTCGCCCAGGCAGTGTGTTGGAGGAACCGTATCCGGTGAAGACACATGATGGGGAGCGACGCCGAGGTGGGTCAACACGCGGTGTGTTGCCTGTCGGCTACAGGGGCTGAATCCTCTGGGTTGTCACCAGAAACGTCCACAGTCGGACGTTTCGCAAGGTGGGGCGCTTCTGGGTGACTCGTCTACCCGATCTGGTCTGCCCGTTTCTGCTCTTTCCTTGTGCCTGGCTGAAAAAATGTTTCCCGACCGCATTATCGCCGGCGAGAACAAGATAACCTGACACGAGGTCATACATGTCTCAAACTCTGATTGTGGCAAAATTCGGCGGCACCAGCGTAGCCGATTTTGATGCGATGAACCGCAGCGCCGACGTGGTGCTGAATGATGCCAGTACGCGTCTGGTGGTGCTATCCGCCTCGGCGGGCATTACCAATCTGCTGGTGGCACTGGCTGAAGGCCAGCCGCTTACCGAGCGCGCCATCCTGCTGGATGATATCCGCCGTATCCAATATGCCATCATCGATCGCTTACAGCGTCCGGAGGTTATCCGTGACGAAATCGATCGGATGATCGACAACATTGCCATGCTGTCTGAAGCCGCTTCGCTGGCGACGTCGCATGCGCTAACCGATGAGCTGGTCAGCCATGGCGAACTGATGTCATCGCTGCTTTTTGTCGAAATTCTGCGTGAACGCCAGGTTAATGCCGAGTGGTTTGACGTGCGTAAAGTGATGCGCACCGACGATCGTTTTGGCCGGGCCGAGCCGGACGTGAAGCTGCTGGCGGAGCAGGCAATTGCCCAGCTGCAGCCGCGCGTTGAGCAGGCGCTGGTGATTACCCAGGGTTTTATCGGCAGCGAAAGCAAAGGCCGCACCACCACCTTAGGCCGTGGCGGCAGTGACTACACGGCGGCGCTGCTGGGTGAAGCGCTGAAAGCGGCGCGGGTCGATATCTGGACTGACGTGCCGGGCATCTATACCACCGATCCGCGCGTGGTACCGACCGCTAAGCGCATCGACGAAATTACCTTTGAAGAAGCCGCTGAAATGGCGACCTTTGGTGCCAAAGTGCTGCACCCGGCCACGCTGCTGCCGGCGGTACGCTGCGATATTCCGGTGTTTGTCGGCTCGAGTAAAGATCCGGCGGCGGGCGGAACGCGCGTCTGTAATGAGACCCGTAATCCCCCGTTGTTCCGCGCGCTGGCATTGCGCCGCAAGCAGACGCTGCTAACGCTGCACAGCCTTAACATGCTGCACACGCCTGGCTTCCTGGCCGAACTGTTTAATATTCTGGCCCGCCACAATATTTCCGTGGACCTGATTACCACCTCTGAAGTAAGCGTGGCGCTGACGCTCGACACCACTGGCTCCACCTCCACCGGCGACAGCCTGCTGACGCAGGCGCTGCTGACCGAGCTATCGTCGCTGTGCCGGGTTGAAGTAGAAGAAGATCTGGCGTTGGTGGCGATTATTGGCAACCAGTTGTCAAAAGCCTGTGGCGTCGGCAAAGAGGTGTTTGGCGTGCTTGAACCGTTTAACCTGCGGATGATTTGCTACGGTGCCAGCAGCTATAATCTCTGCTTCCTGGTCCCCGGCACAGACGCGGAAAGCGTGGTCCGTACGCTGCATCACAACCTGTTTGAATAGACGCCAGCGCGTCGATCGGGCCGCGGGCGCGCGGCCTGAAAATCATCCCCCTCCCGTTATGCCCACCGCTCAGATTTAAGTCTTATTCTACAAGACGTTAGATTCCCTCATTGCCAAATGAAACCCATTTTATTCAGCAATTTCAGTCACTTTCGTTGCGCTGTCGCTGCGCAGTTTTATAATCCTGCCGCTAAATCAATACACCCATTTTAGGAAATAATATGAAAAGGATAGTGGCAGAGGCACTGGGCACCTTCGTGCTGGTACTGGGCGGTTGCGGTAGTGCGGTGCTGTCGGCGGCGTTCCCCGGCCTGGGCATTGGCTTCATGGGCGTGGCACTGGCATTCGGGCTGAGTGTGCTGATTATGGCCTATGCGGTCGGGCATATCTCCGGCGGTCATTTTAATCCGGCGGTGACGCTGGGCCTGCTGGCGGGTGGACGTTTTCCTGCCTCACAGGTAATCCCTTACATCATCGCGCAGCTGGCAGGCGGTATTGCGGCAGGTGCAGTACTGTATCTGATCGCCAGCGGCAAAGGCGACTTTAACGCCGCCGCCAGCGGATTTGCGGCGAACGGTTACGGTGAGCACTCACCGGGCGGCTTTAACCTGCTGTCAGGCATGATTACTGAAGGCGTGCTGACAGCGATCTTCCTGATCGTCATTATGGGCGTTACCCGCGAACGCGCCGCCAAAGGTGCCGCGCCGATCGCTATCGGTCTGGCACTGACCCTGATCCATTTGATCAGCATTCCGGTCACCAACACCTCGGTCAATCCGGCGCGCAGCACCGCCGTTGCACTGTTCCAGGGCGACTGGGCGCTGTCCCAGCTGTGGATGTTCTGGCTGATGCCGATCCTCGGTGCGGTAATTGGTGGTGTGATCTACCGCGGTTTAGCGGCAAAAGCAGCGTAATTTCGTCAATGATCGGCGGATCGGCAGCAGTCGATCCGCATTTTCCCCTCTGGCCCTATCTGCGCCTTACGCCGTGATAACGAAATGTTATGATCCCGCCTTCGCTTGCGCAGTCGTTCCTGCCGGGCGTATCTCTATGGCAAACCTGCATAAATCATCACATTCTTATAAGGAAGTCTGGCCATGCTCGCCACCGTCACTCGCCTGTTCCCGCTGTGGGCCGTGCTGTTATCTGTCGCCGCCTATTATTCTCCCGCTACTTTCCTCGGCATCGGACCGTGGGTGAGTTACCTGCTGATGCTGATCATGTTTGGTATGGGCGTAACCTTAAATATCGGCGATTTTAAACGGGTACTGACCCGGCCTGCGCCGGTGATTGCCGGTACCTTTCTGCACTATCTGGTGATGCCGTTAGCGGCGTGGGGATTAGCCAGACTGTTTCAGATGCCACCCGATTTAGCCGCCGGGATGATCCTGGTCGGCAGCGTCGCCAGTGGCACGGCCAGTAACGTGATGATCTATCTGGCGAAGGGCGACGTCGCCCTGTCGGTAACCATTTCGTCAGTTTCGGCGCTGGTAGGGGTGTTTGCCACGCCGCTGTTAACGCGTTTCTATGTTGATACCCATATTCAGGTGGATGTGGTTGGCATGCTGCTGAGCATCGTGAAGATCGTGGTGATCCCGATCGGTCTCGGTCTGATCATTCATCACAGCATGAACAGCGTGGTACGTCGGGTTGAACCCTGGCTGCCGGCGTTTTCCATGGTCTGCATTCTGTTGATCATCAGCGCGGTGGTAGCAGGCAGCCAGGGCTTTATCGGATCGGTAGGATTAATGGTGATCGCGGCGGTGATCCTGCATAACGCGATTGGCCTGCTGGGCGGTTACTGGGGCGGTAAGCTGTTTGGCTTCGATGAGTCAACCTGCCGAACGCTGGCGCTGGAAGTCGGGATGCAGAACTCCGGTCTGGCGGCAACGCTGGGCAAGCTCTACTTCTCACCGCTGGCGGCATTGCCTGGCGCGCTGTTCTCGGTCTGGCACAACCTTTCCGGTTCGTTGCTGGCCGGTTACTGGTCCGGTAAACCGATCAATAAGACGTCAACGCGGCACGGCGAGTAACCACCACACCGCAATCTGCTTGCGCCGGGCAATGCCTCGCCCGGCGCTATCGGCCCGCCGTTACTCGTAATCGCGCTCATCATCCGGCTGCTCCAGCACGGTATAGGCGACGCTGCAAAACAGCGAGTTCAGACGCTTCATATCGCCCAGCAAACCCAGATGCAGTGAACTGGTCTCTATGCTCTGTACGTTCTGCTGATGCAGTCGATCGACGTGCGCGTGAGAATAGCGACGAATCATCAGGCGAAAGCGATGCTTGGCGCGGCGCAGGCGTTTGGCGCTGGTGACGTCGTGCGACAGAAACACCGACAGGCTCATGCGCAGATTAGCAATCAACAGTTCCTGCAGCGCCTCCAGCTCCTTCAATCCTTCGGCGGAGAACGCGCGGCCCGCGGCCAGCGACTTATCCGCCACGTCGCCGCTCATTCGCTCAATGATGTCACCGGCCTGCTCCAGGTTAAGCGACATCTCAATAATTTCGCCCCAGCGGCGCGAATCTTCCGCTGGCAGATCTTCTTTTGGCATCCGCGCCAGATAGAGCTTGATGGCGGTGTAAAGCACGTCAACATCATCATCGAGCCGCCGCACCGTACGTTCCTCACGCGGTTCGCCATGCACTACTTTGTTGAACGCTTCCAGCATCTGTTCCAGCACATCGCCCATTCGTAGTGCTTCACGGGCGGCATTGACCAGCGCCAGCGCCGGGGTGTCCAGCGCGCTGCGGTCCAGATGTTTAGGCTTCAGGTGCAGATCGTTTTCCACGTCATCAGATATCAGCCGACGGCACAGACGCGCCATCAGGTCGGCAAACGGCACCATCGCCACGCAGCGGATCAGGTTGTAAAACACATGGAAAAAGATCACCAGCTCTTCATCGTTAACCGGCAGATTATCCAGCCAGTCTGCCACCAGATTAACAAACGGCAGGATCACCACGCAGCCAATCAGCTTAAACAGCAGGCTGCCGAGGGCGACGCGCTTGCCCGCTGCATTAGCCGTGCTGGCATTGATCATCGCCAGTAAACCGCTACCGAGGTTGGCACCAATCACCAGGCAGAGCGCCACCTTAAATGAGATGACGCCGGTGGCGGTCAGCGTCGCGGTAATCAGCACCGCCGCCAGGCTGGAGTAACTGATGATGGCGAAGACGGCACCAATCAGCGCATCCAGCATAATATCGCCGGTCAGGCTGGAGAACAGAACCTGTACCCCGGCGGCCTGGGTAATCGGGCGGGCGGCTTCGACAATCAGCTGCAGCGCCAGCAGAATCAGGCCAAGCCCGATGCTGGCCCGGCCGAGCTGACCGGCCCGGGTCTGCTTACGGCTGAGAAAAAACACCACGCCAAAGAAGATGAACAGCGGCGACAGCCAGGAGAGGTCAAAGGTCAGGATTCGCGCCATGATGGCGGTCCCGACGTCAGCACCCAGAATCACCACCAGCGCCGGCGTCAGGCTGACGAGGTTCTGCGCCACGAAAGAGGTCACCAGCAGCGTAGTAGCATTACTGCTCTGCACCAGCGTCGTCACGCCAATGCCGGCCAGAAACGCCATCGGCTTTTTCTCCACGCTGCGGCTCAGTACCCGGCGCAGATCGGCACCATACACCCGCATTATGCCGGTTCGTACAATATGGGTTCCCCACACCAGCAGGGCGACAGCAGAGAGTAAATTAAGCAGGGTTAACACGTCGCGATGCTCCTCGACCATCAGGCTTTAAGCAGCACAGACTGCCAGCCTGACGGAGAGAGCAATCTGTGAAGGGGATTGCCGGGCTTTGCGTGAATTTTTCCTGTGTTTTAAGCCACCTGGCGCAAAGTCGACATCTCTAACTGTAGACCAATCTGCTGTCCGGCGGGGTGTAATTCCGCAGCGGATCGGTTCAGGACATCGACAGAAAGTTCCACTCCCTGCGCCCGGATGCGGTAGCGAATCACGTTGCCCAGCAAGGTGTGGCTGAGAATTTCGGCCGGAATGCCGAGGTCTGGCGCGGTGAACCGCATCGACTCGGGGCGGATGGCCACCTGGCTGTGGAAAGACTGGCCGGTTAACTGCGTTGCCTGTTCGGCGCTCAGCAGGTTGTAGTTGCCAATAAAACCGGCGGCAAACAGGTCGACCGGCTGGGTATAGAGCGCTTCGGCGTCGCCATTCTGCACAATTTTGCCGCGGTTCATCAGCACGATGCGATCTGACAGCGTCAGCGCCTCCTCCTGATCGTGGGTAACGAACAGAGTAGTGAGATTCAGCTCGCGCTGGATGCGACGGATCTGATCGCGCAGATGACGACGGATGCGTGCATCCAGCGCTGACAGCGGCTCATCCAGCAGCAACAGACGCGGGCGGGTGACCAGCGATCGGGCCAGCGCCACCCGCTGACATTGTCCTCCCGACAACTGATGCGGGTAGCGGCGCGCATAGTCGGTAAGTTCAACCAGCTCCAGAACCTCCTGCACCCGCTGACGAATTTGCGCCTCCGGCAGCTTCTGCATCTTCAGGCCAAAGGCGACATTTTTCTCCACTGTCATATTGGGAAACAGCGCGTAGCTCTGAAATACCATGCCGATGGCGCGCTTCTGCGGGGCCAGCGGCACGATATCCTTGCCCTCTATCACGATCTCACCGCTGTCGACCTCGGTTAAACCGGCCAGACAGCGCAGCAGCGTCGATTTGCCGCAGCCGCTCGGCCCGAGCAGCGTCACAAACTCTCCTTCGGCGGCGCTGAAATTGATCTGCTCGAATATCGTCGTCGGTCCATAGCGCTTATTCAGTTGTCTGACCTCAAGGTAGCTCATACTCAGCCTCGTTCTGGATTCAGGGCATTGGCCAGCCAGGTGACCAGCAGCACCACAAAAAAGTAGGAGATCACCAGCGCGCTGGTGAAGTGACCACTGCCGTTACGCATGTTGTAGAGGTAAACCTGCAGCGTTTCATAGCGGTTGCCGACCAGCAGGTTAGCGAATACAAACTCACCGATCAGAAAAGAGAAAGAGAGCAGGACGGCAATCAGCATCCCTTTACGCAGGTTAGGCAGCACCACCCACAGCGCCGCCTGCCAGGTACTGGCACCGAGTAACTGGGCAGCATCGATCAGCTCTTTCAGGTTGATCGCCTGCATATTGTTGGCCAGCGCGCGGTAAATAAACGGCAGCGCAATAGTGAAGTAGCAGCCAATCAGGATCCACGGCGTACCGGTCAGCATCAGCGGTGAAGAGGAGTAGAGCTGCAGCAATCCGACCGATGACACCACCGGCGGCACGGCGAAAGGCATCAGGATCAGGATGTTCATCACCGCATCGAGTCGCGGATAGTAGTAAGCGATTACAAACATCGCAGGCAGCACCAGTACTAGCGAAAAAAGCAGGGCGCCGAAGCAAATCAGTAAAGAATGGCCCAGCGCGGTCAGAAAACGGCCATCGCTCCAGAGCTGGATAAACCATTTCAGGCTGTAGCCTTGCGGCAGAATGGTATTACTCCAGTCGGACGACAGCGCGTACAGCAGCGTCGCCACCAGCGGCAACGCCAGCAGAATAAACAGTAACCAGACCATCACCCGATGATAGAGATGTTCGGCGCGCGACATGACAGCTCCTTTCATGGCTGTTTAGCGTTGAGGTAGCTACGGCGCACCAGATACTGCTGTATCAGGGTGATCAGCGCCATAATCGCCACCAGTAGCATCGCCAGGGCGCTGCCGGTGTTGGGATCGAGCGAGATATCCCCTGACACCAGTGCGGCAATCCGCACCGGCACCACGTTAAAATTGCCGGTGGTCAGGGCATAAATGGTGGCATAGGCCCCGAGCGCATTGGCCAGCAGAATGACGAAAGTCCCCAGCAGCGCCGGAAACAGAATCGGCAGGCCGATGTGCCACCAGTAGCGCCAGCGGCTGGCACCCAGCAGGGCGGCGGACTCCTGCCACTCGCGTTTCAACCCATCAAAGGCGGGATAGAGCAGCAGCACGCCCAGCGGGATCTGAAACCAGGTGTAGACCAGCACCATACCATTGCGCGAAAACAGCCTGAACGCGTCAATGACCCCATAATGACGCAGCAGCAGGGTCAGAAAACCGTTCAGCCCCAGCAGGATCACAAAGGCGAACGCCAGTGGCACACCGGCAAAGTTGCTGGTCATGTTGGTGAATGAAATCAGGAAGCGCTGCAGGCGACCGCCGCCAAGCTGATGCAGCGAATAGCCGGTCAGCAGCGCAATCAGTAAGCCATATACGCTTGACCAGAAAGAGATATCCAGCGAAAAACGAAACGCCTGCTGATAAAACGGCGAACTCAGAATGTCGACATAGTTGTCCCAGCCCCAGCGCGTGTTCATCTCACTCCAGAAGCTATTGATAGTGATCCACAGCAGTGGGGCGAGCTGAAAGGCCATCCAGAACAGGGCAAACGGCAGCAGCAGAAACAGCGCTAGCACTTTTCCCTTCATGCGCGTCGCTCCGCCAGCAGCCCGCGACAGAGTGGCTTATCGTGCGGCACCCCGAGCAGCTCGCACAGGGTGCCGCACAGGTCGGTTTGCTGCGGCAGAAGGTCGGGTTGCAGCGAGAAAGCCGCACCGAAAACGAACAGTGGCACCTGAGTCTCTTCCGGCAGGATGCCACCGTGTGAGCGATCGTCGTTCATGCCGTGATCGGCGGTCACTATCACCTGATAGCCTTCGGCCAGCCAGCACGGCATCCAGAGCGACAGCAGGCCGTCCGCTATCCGCGCCCGATTGCGGTATTGCAGTGACGAGAGGCCGGATTTATGGCCGGCATCGTCAATGTTCATCGGATGAATCAGCAGGAAGTGCGGATCATGGCGCAGCCGCAGGCTTTCGGCATCTTCAAACAGGTGCGAATCGGGATAGCTATCATCAGAGTAGAAATGTCCGTACTGAATCGGCAGCTCCGGCGTATCAGTATGACGATCGCGTGCCGCCACGAACGGCGTGCGGTTATACAGTTCACTGACCCAGTGGTAGGCGGCGGCGGCCGTGGTCAGCCCGGCAGCGCGCGCATAGTGAAATACGCTGCGCTCGCGGCTTAAACGGTTGACGCCGTTATGAATAATACCGCTTCTGACCGGCGTTACGCCGGTCAGAATGCACTCATAAAGCGGGCGCGACAGCGAGGGCAGTTCACAGGTCAGACGGTAATAGTGACCGTTGCCCTGCGCACATTCGGCGTGCAGATAACCCATTGCATGTTGCGCGACCTGATTGCTCAACCCGTCCAGCACCACCAGGATAGTCTTCATTCCGTTCTCCTTGCCGCGATTTACTGCTGCATATTGATGACGACATTTTCCTGCCACAGGCGCGGCAGCATTTTCGAGGACTTATCCCAGGCGGCCTGATCGTGGATTGGACGGGCATTTTTGTATTCAGACTGCGGCAGCAGGCGAGCCTGAACATCGGCAGGCAGGGTCAGATGCTCGGCACGGATCGGGCGGGCGTAACCTTTCGCCAGATTGATCTGACCCTGGTCTGAGAAGATATATTCGCGCGCCAGTTTGGCGGCATTCGGATGCTTCGCGTATTTGTTAATAATGGTGGTATAGCCAGAGGTCACGGAGCCGTCAGACGGGATCACCACTTCGTAACGATTTTTATCGATCTGGTCGCGATAGTTCAGGCCGTTAAAGTCCCACACCACCGCCATTTGTACTTCGCCTTTTTCAATGTTGGCAATCACCGGATCGGTGACGCCCAGCCGGCCTTGTTTAGCCAGGTCGGCAAAGAAGGCCAGCGCCGGTTTCAGGTTCTTCTCATCGCCGCCTAAAGCGTAGTTTGCAGCCAGTACGCCATTAGCAGCCTGAGCAGCCACACCGACGTCGCCGATAGTAACCACATACTTACCTTTTTTGAGATCGGCCCAGCTGTGCGGAATATCTTTAACCTGCTGCTTGTCGATCAGAAAGGCGATGGTGCCGGTATAGGCCAGCGCCCAGTTCCCCTCTTTGTCTTTGGCCCAGTCGGGGATTTGATCCCAGTGGCTCGGTTTATAAGGCTGAGCAACGCCTTTCGCCACCGCCACCGGGCCGAATGCCGCGCCCACATCACCGATATCGGCGCTGGCGTTCTCTTTTTCCGCGTCAAACTTCGCCAGCTCCTGGGCAGACGACATGTCAGTGTCGCTGTGTTTCAGGCCGTATTTGCTGCTGATGTCGTTCCAGGTATCTTTCCAGTTGGCCCAGCTGTCCGGCATGCCGACGCTGTTAACCTGACCTTCACTGCGCGCGGCTATTTCCAGCGCGGCAAGGTCGTTATCGGCAGCCTGCGCAACGGGCAGGGCGAGCACTACAGCACTGGCTACTACAGAGGCGATAAACGCTTTCATCTCAGTTGCTCCGGGTGTAAGTTGATGGGCCTGGCTGGTCTAGTCCAGCAAGAACCGAGCCAATGTAGCCCCTGTATATGAACGATTTATGACAAAGCGAGGGCGCGTGGCGGATAGCGGATGGCAAGCCCGCAGCGACTCAACGCGGCAGGCAGGGTCTGGGACGCTTATCTGAACGGTTACAGTGCGAAATCGCACCAAAATGAGGCTACTGTTGTGGAGTCGATAGCACTCAAAACGGCGGACGTAATCGCCAGCGTCTTGCTGAGCCGCATACAGGCCGGTGAGTTCAGCGGCGGGCGACTGCCTGCGGAACGGGCCCTGAGCGAGGCATTTGGCACCACCCGCATTACCCTGCGTGAAGCGTTAGGCAAGCTGGAGGCGCAGGGAATGATTTACCGTGAACTGCGCCGTGGCTGGTTTATCGCACCGCCACGACTGATCTATAACCCGCTGCATCACAGCCATTTTCATGCCATGGCGACGGAGCAGGGGCGTCAGGCGACCACCGAAGTGATCGCGGCTGAACAGGTCGCGGTGCAGGGCGCGATAGCGACAGCGCTGCTGCTGGCACCGGGATCAACGGTTTACCGCATTCGCCGCCTGCGGCGCATTGACGGACGGGCGGTGCTGTACGTTGAACATTACCTTAATCCGCGTTTTTTCCCCGGCCTGCTGGATGAAGATCTTACCCGTTCACTGACCGATCTCTATGACCAGCGCTACGGTATTCGCTATGGCGGGGCGCGCTTTACCATTCTGCCCGGCCCTTTGCCGGAGATCGCCGCGCCGGCGCTGAACGTCGCGCCTGGCAGTCCGGGCTTGCTGATTACCCGGATTAATCGCGATCGGCAAAAACGGGTAATTGACTGCGACTGTGAATACTGGCGCTACGATGCGCTGTGTGTTGATGTCGAAGCCTGAGGGCCATATTGTGATTCAGGTCACACTCACGCATGATAGCGTCCGCTACTAACTCTCTTCTGAGGCGCTACATGAGTGACAAGAATCCCCTGGCCCGCCACCTTGCGACCGTATTGCAATGGGTGCTGAATCTGGGTCTGCTTAGCCTGGCGATTATCCTTATCGTTTTTCTCGGCAAAGAAACCATTCACCTGGCTAACGTGCTGTTCAGCACCGGTGAACAGGCATCGTCCTATCTGCTGATAGAGGGAATTGTGATTTATTTCCTCTATTTTGAGTTTATCGCTTTGATTGTGAAATATTTCCAGTCTGGCTATCACTTCCCGCTACGCTATTTTGTCTATATCGGCATCACCGCGATCATTCGCCTGATTATTGTCGATCATAAAAATCCTTTCGACACCCTCTGCTACTCTGCCGCGATCCTGATTCTGGTGGTGACGCTGTGGCTGGCGAACAGCAACCGCCTCAAACGTGAATAAACCCTCTGCCGTCTGTAACGACAGCAGGTGTTCATGCCGCGACTCTGCGCTAAACTGACGCCCTGAAAATTTTTGGGAGTGGTGCTATGTCGCAAGACGCGCTCAGCTTATTACGTGCGCTTAACTGGCTTTCACCGACGCAGGCTCCGCTTGCGCCGTCGCTGCTCGACTGGCTGATGGAAGAAGACTCCATGACGCGCCGTTTTGAGCAGCATTGCCAGCAGGTGACGGTAGAGCCGGTACGTGAAGGCTTTATTGATGCCAGCGAGTTGGGAGAAGAAAAAGCCTTTTTACCGGACGACAAACGCTTCTGGCTGCGGGAAGTGCTGCTGTTCGGCGACGGTGAACCCTGGCTGGCTGGCCGCACGCTGGTACCGGAAAGCACCCTGAATGGCCCGGAGGCGATGTTGCAACAGCTGGGTACGCGTCCGCTGGGGCGTTATCTGTTCTCCTCTTCAACCCTAACCCGTGATTTTATCGAGCCGGGCAAGGTTGATGCGCTGTGGGGACGCCGCTCGCGTCTGCGGCTGTCCGGCAAACCGCTGCTGCTGACGGAACTGTTTTTACCGGCTTCACCGCTTTATCGCGATCTGGCCTGAGGAAATCTGTGGTGGAAAAGAGCTTACACATCAATAAATGGCAGGCCTATAGCCGCCTGATGCGCATTGATAAGCCGATCGGCACCCTGTTGCTGATGTGGCCCACCCTGTGGGCCTTATGGCTGGCTGATATGGCGATCCCGCCGCTTCCGGTGCTGCTGGTGTTTGTTGCCGGCGTTTTCGTGATGCGCGCCGCCGGCTGCGTCATTAACGACTTTGCTGACCGTAAGGTGGATGGGCATGTTGAGCGGACCAGGCATCGGCCTTTAGCCAGCGGCGCGGTCAGTGCCAGAGAAGCCAAACTGCTGTTCGCCGGGCTGGCGCTGGTGGCGTTTGCGCTGGTGCTGACCATGAATCTGATGACGATACTGCTTTCGGTGGTCGGTCTGGCGCTCGCCTGGGTTTATCCGTTTATGAAACGCTATACCCATCTGCCGCAGGTGGTGCTGGGGGCCGCGTTTGGCTGGGCGATTCCGATGGCCTGGGCGGCAGTTAGTGAGTCCTTACCTTTGGTCTGCTGGCTGGTATTCTTCGCCAACATTTGCTGGACGGTGGCCTATGACACCCAGTACGCGATGGTGGATCGCGACGATGACCTGAAGATTGGCGTTAAGTCGACCGCGATTCTGTTTGGCCGTTTCGACAAGCTGATAATCGGCCTGCTGCAACTGGCAACGCTGCTGCTGATGGCGTGGGTTGGCATGTTGCTGCAGCTCAACGTGGCGTTTTACGGGACGCTACTGCTGGCGGCTGGCCTGTTTATTTACCAGCAAACGCTGATCGCCCGGCGTGAACGCCCGGCCTGCTTTAAAGCCTTCCTCAACAACAACTATGTCGGGCTGGTGCTGTTCCTCGGTGTGTTGATGAATACCCCGCCGTTTAGCCAACTGTGGTAATCGTGGTGATCGACAGGCCGGGCGGGTTGCAGGCGGGCTAAGAACCGATGCGATTCAGCGTGACGGGACTCAGCGTACAGTTCAGGCAATTCGTCAGGCAGGAGAAGGTTCCGGCACAGATAGTCAGGCAGGAAAGGGTGCAGTTGCAGCGCAGCATCGTTCAGGCACAAAAAAGGCGACCTCACGGGGTCGCCTTTTTACTGCGCAGGGCATTTAGTCGTGGGCCACGGCGCTTTCGATGGTCATGCGTACATCGCTGGTGACCAGATCGGCCAGAATGTGCCATGTTGCCAGGGTCTGCGCGACATCTGCATCACCGCTGTCGCTGATATAACCTTCATCGCGCAGCGTCAGAACCAGTGAGGTGAAGACCGCTTTATCGAAGAACTCCGGCGCGTTGATACCGTGCAGCACTGACAGACGTTGCGCCAGTGTGCGGCTCTCTTTCTCCAGCGTCCCGCGGTTAATGGCCGGTTTGGCGCTGAGAATAGAGAAGGTGATGGCATAGCGCTGGAGCGTTTCACGCACGCCGGCCGCCAGCAGTTGCAGCGTACGGTAGCGCGCCGCGGTAAAGCGCAGCTGGCCAGCCTCAAGCGTAATCAGTCCCTGACGCGCCAGCTCCTGACAGAGTTCGGTCAGCAGTTGCGGCAGCTCATCGGTCTGCCAGCGCAGGAACAGTTCACTCTTCAGCATCGGGTAGATCAGACTCACCTGGCGCAACAGCCCGGCTTCGCTCATGGTCTGATGCTGCTGCACAATGGCGGCAATCAGCGACGGCATCACCAGCATGTGGTGGATATTGTTGCGGTAGTAGGTCATCAGCACCGCCTGCTCACGCGGCAGGATGATGATGTCGCCGATGCTGTCTTTCTCGCTCTCAAACTTATTCATGCCCATCGCATGATCCAGCAGCGCCTCTGCGGAGAGATCGGGCACCGTAGCGTTGGCTGAATAAGGCACGTTACGCAGCAGCTGGGTATAGCACTCAAGCTGCTCAATCAGCTGTTCGCGGGTTAGTGAGCGCTGACGTGAGGCGAGTAGCGCGGTGACGCACAGGTTCATGGCATTGGCCGCACCCGCTTCATTGATACGTACCATTAAGCTCGCCGCAATGTCGTTCACGGTAGGGGTTAACCAGCTCGGGCGCTGCGGTTCGATAGGATCGATCGACTCACGCCAT
Source organism: Pantoea sp. X-Soil-YNGN-775 (assembly GCF_059730575.1). Classification (NCBI taxonomy): domain Bacteria; kingdom Pseudomonadati; phylum Pseudomonadota; class Gammaproteobacteria; order Enterobacterales; family Erwiniaceae; genus Pantoea; species Pantoea sp. X-Soil-YNGN-775. Next base: position 288,706 of record NZ_AP035945.1, read on the forward strand.
TCCGGCACCCGCTTGTTGAGATAGTTAACCAGCGGCAGCGGTTCGCCAAAGTTAACGTAGCCCTGGCCGAGGTTGCGCAGCTTACGTAAGCCATGCAGCATCTGCATGAAACCCTCTTTCTCTTTCGCCGCACCGCGTAGCTCTTTGGCGTAGGTACCCACTTCCATCACGTGCTCATAGCCGATGTAAATCGGCACCAGGGTGATTGGGCGATTACCGCCGCGCAGCATTGCCTGCAGGGTCATGGCTAAGGTGCCGGTTTTCGGATCGAGCAGGCGACCGGTACGTGACCGTCCTCCTTCAACAAAGTATTCAACCGAGTAACCGCGGGTGAACAGCTCACCGAGATACTCACGGAACACCGTGGCATACAGTTTGTTGCCTTTGAAGGTACGACGAATAAAGAATGCGCCCAGACGACGGAAAATCGGGCCGGCTGGCCAGAAGTTGAGGTTGATACCGGCGGCAATGTGCGGCGGCACCAGTCCCTGATGATAAAGCACGTAAGAGAGCAGCAGGTAATCCATGTGGCTGCGATGGCAAGGCACATAGACGATTTCATGGCCATCCTGCGCCAGCTGACGAACTTTTTCGCCGCCGTTAACGTTGATGCCCTGATAGAGCCGGCTCCAGAGCCAGCCCATGACGCGGTCGGTGACGCGAATCGCCTCATAGGAGAAGTTCGCCGCGATCTCTTCCATCATCTCAACCGCATTTTGCTGCGCTTTTTCATGGGAGATTTTTTTGCTGCGCGCTTCGTCTTCTACCGCTTTTTCAATCGCTTTGGATTGCAGCAGACGATTAAACAGATCCTGACGTGCCGGTAAGCGTGGGCCAACTGCTGCCAGCCGCTGACGGGCGAAATGAATGCGCGCCACCCGGGCCAGTTTCTGGGCAATTGATTGGTCGGTGCCGTGTTCGGTTGCCATACGGCGCAGCGAAACAGTCGGCGAGAAACGGACAAAACTGTCGCGTCCATGCCAGATTACCGCAAAGAATTTCTGCACACCGTTCAGCACCCGCAGGTGCGGCGTATCTTCGCCCTGAACCTCACGGCCTGGCGCCCGGCCAAACATCACCGTCACCGGCAGCATCTGGATATCCAGCTTGGGATTATTGCGATGCAGGTCCAGGTAATCGTGAAAGATTTTCACCGATTCAACGCTGGGGACAAAATAGGGGAACACACGCGGGCCATCGTGGATAAAAACGTGGCGCGGCAGCAGCGAACCATCAATCTCCAGCGGAGAAAGCGGGTCGGGCAGATGATGCCGCAGGCACTGCGCGCGTAAAGTCAGTAAGTCCGCCTTCGAATCGTAAGGCAAAACGTACATAATGGGCCGGGTCGGGTCCAGACCATGTTCAGAAACGGGATCGGCCGGAATGGCCTTACTCTTTACCAAAAACGACAGTGGTAAATTCAGTAATTTGTAATAAAGTTTACGCCAACCTGACATAGACAACATGAAGCCTCTTGTTAGCAAAGCGCCGCAAGCATACCAGAAAGCGCAGCGAAGATCTGTGGTGGTGCCAATTGCACGCAGCCCAGACATTGACGTCAATCCGATGAAAGGGTTCCACTTACTATGGCAAATAATGCCACCGGTTTTGTAAGAATAGTGAAAGCCGCAGGTTATTCATGGCAGGGCCTGCGCGCCGCCTGGCAACACGAAGCCGCTTTCCGCCAGGAGGCGCTGGCCGCGCTGGCCGCCATTATTGTCGCCTGCTGGCTGGATGTCGATATCGTCTCCCGCATTCTGATGATCGGCGCTGTGGTGCTGGTGGTCATTGTCGAAATCCTCAACAGCGCCATTGAGGCGGTAGTGGATCGTATCGGTCAGGAGCGCCACCCTTTGGCCGGACGGGCCAAGGATATGGGCTCCGCGGCGGTGCTGATCAGCATCTTACTGGCACTGTTTGTCTGGATCGCGCTGCTTTGGTCGCATTTGCGATAAGCCTTCCACAACGCGTCAGATGGCGCGTTTTGCCTGAGAATCGGTTTCCATTTCACCAATACCTGTATATACTCACAGCGACTGTATAAACAACCAGGGGGCGGGATGAAAGCATTAACCAGCAGGCAGCAGCAGGTCTATGACCTGATTCGCGACCATATTACTCAAACGGGCATGCCGCCTACGCGTGCAGAAATTGCCGCGCAGCTGGGTTTCCGCTCGCCGAACGCGGCAGAAGAGCATCTTAAGGCACTGGCACGTAAAGGGGTGATTGAGATTGTTTCTGGCGCCTCACGCGGTATTCGCCTGTTGATGGAAGAAGATGCGTCTGAAGGTCTGCCGTTGATTGGCCGGGTTGCTGCCGGTGAGCCGATCATGGCGCAGGAGCACATCGAAACCCATTACAAAGTTGATCCGGGCCTGTTCAAACCTTCTGCTGATTTTCTGCTGCGCGTCAGTGGAATGTCGATGAAAGATATCGGGATTATGGATGGCGACCTGCTCGCAGTACATAAAACCCAGGACGTGCGTAATGGCCAGGTTGTGGTGGCCCGCATTGATGATGAAGTAACGGTTAAACGCTGGAAGAAGCAGGGTGCTATTGTGCATCTGCTGCCTGAAAACAGTGATTTTGAGCCAATTATCGTCGATACGCGCGCTCAGTCGCTGACGGTCGAAGGTCTGGCGGTCGGCGTGGTTCGCAACGGCGAATGGCTCTGAGTCTGACATAACCACGCATTCGTAGTATCTGATGCTATTCTGTCTGCCCTAATTTTGTCGCTGCTGCTCCCCTCTCTGCAGCGGCACCGAGCACGGAACTGCGAATGCGTTTTTTAACGGCTACCGACAAAAACCTCTGGCGGCTGGCGCTGCCGATGATCCTTTCTAACATCACCGTTCCCTTACTGGGGGTGGTCGATACTGCTGTCATTGGTCACCTCGACAGCCCGGTCTACCTCGGCGGGGTTGCGGTCGGTACGACAATCACCAGTTTCCTCTTCATGCTGCTGCTGTTCCTTCGAATGAGTACCACCGGCCTGACGGCGCAGGCTTTTGGTGCCGGCGATAAATTGGCACTGACACGTGCGCTGACCCAGCCTTTAATTATTGCGCTGCTGGCTGGCGTGCTGTTCATCTGCCTGCGCTCGCCGATTACTACGCTGGCGGCCGATCTGATTGGCGGCGATCCCAAAGTTTTGCAACAGGCGGCACTGTTTATTCAGATCCGCTGGTTAAGTGCGCCCGCCACTCTGGCAAATCTGGTGATCCTTGGCTGGCTGCTGGGCGTGCAGTACGCGCGTGCGCCGGTCATCCTGCTGGTGATCGGCAATCTGGTCAATATTGTACTCGATCTGTGGCTGGTGATGGGCCTGCACTGGGGTGTGGCAGGCGCGGCAACCGCGACCGCACTGGCAGAGTATATAACGCTGGCCGTCGGTGCGGTGATGGTCTGGCGGGTATTGAAACTGCGTGGCATCACCCCGGCAATGCTGAAGCAGAGCTGGCGCGGTGACATGAAGCGGCTGCTGCGTCTTAATCGCGACATTATGCTGCGTTCGTTAATGCTGCAGCTCTGTTTTGCCTCGCTGACGGTGCTGGGCGCACGCATCGGTCCGCAGGTGGTGGCGGTGAACGCGGTATTGCTGATGTTTATCACCTTTACCGCCTATGCGCTGGATGGTTTTGCCTACGCGGTTGAAGCCTTCGCCGGTGAGGCGCATGGTGCGAAGGATGGCAGCCGGCTGCTGCGCGTCTGGCACTCTGCCTGCCGACAGGCGCTGGTGGTGGCCTTGCTGTTCTCATTGATTTATGCGTGTTTCGGTTCGCACATCGTGGCGCTGCTGACCTCGATCGAACAGCTGCAACAGGCGGCCGATCGCTATCTGATATGGCAGGTGATCCTGCCGCTGGTGGGGGTCTGGTGTTATCTGCTGGATGGCATGTTCATCGGTGCAACCCGCGGCCGGGAGATGCGTAACAGCATGGTGGTGGCGGCACTCGGTTACTTCCTGACGCTGCTTAGCGTCCCGCTGCTGGGCAACCATGGCTTGTGGCTGGCGGTCACCGTTTTCCTGGCGCTGCGTGGTCTGTCGCTGTGGCTGATCTGGCGTAAACACTGGCAGCAGAACAGCTGGTTTAACGCCTGATAGCCAGCCTCTGACGCGCTCAGGCTACAGATTATTCTGTATTGTTTCGGCAAACCTAAAATCTTCTACTACAATTAACCGTAAGCAGCGCAGTGAACCAGCGCTTTATATCGTCATTTTGTTTTCTTTCAAGATAAATGATGTAACCAAAGGATGACATAGAGGTCTGCCATGAATAAAGATCAAGCGAGCGGCAACTGGAAGCAATTCAAAGGCACAGTGAAAGAGAAATGGGGCAAGCTGACCGACGATGATATGCAGGTTATCGAAGGCAAACGCGATCAGCTGGTCGGAAAAATTCAGGAACGTTACGGCTATGCCAAAGAAGATGCAGAGCGCGAAGTAACAGACTGGGAAAGTCAGAACAAAGATTACCGCTGGTAATCACACAGATTTACGGATAAAGCTCCTACCCGCCGGTACGCTCATACCGGCACCCGCACAAGGATGTGCACATTACCCGCGTTTTCCCCGCTTTTTACCTTCACTTTGATGATCGTGCTGACAACTTTCATGATGGGTGCAGGCTTCGACTTCGACACAATTCTCACATAATCCATGTGCTTCAATCACGCTGTGACGCAGAGCAAATTGCGCCTCTCCAGCCAGCGTCGCAATAATCTTCTCTACTCCCTGCGCCTGCTTTTCGGTTACTGCCGCACAGCGATCGCACACCAGCATTACTGAGGTGTGTGCCGGTGCCTCGAAATGGTGACACATCACATAGCTGTTATTGGACTCTACCCGATGGATAAAGCCCTGTTCCAGCAGGAAGTCCAGCGCCCGATAGACCGTAGGTGGCTTGGCCTGAGGTTCGCTAACCCGAAGTTGATCCAGCAGATCATAAGCGCTGATCGATCCTGGCTGCTCAGCCATTAATCGCAACACTTCAGCCCGCTGCGATGTCAGACGCACACCGCGCTGCAGGCACAGTTTTTCCGCCTGGGTCATTATTTGCTGTGACGTCATGTTTGACATGGAAACTCTCCGCTGGATAAGTGATGTTATTTTATCACACAAATTTTTGCGGCGCAGAGGTTGGTTGTTGCCTGATAAAACAGCAAATTCTGCTCGGACGTCGATCAAAAACGCGAGTTCAGGCGCAGGCGAGGCCGCTATCAGCCCCAAATCAGATCCACTCGTCGACCGGCTAAGGTGGCCTTTGTCGCGCTTTTGCTTTGCATCTCACTGAGTTAAGAAGTAATGTTCAGAAAGACTTAAGAAATGTCTGGTATTATTTTATTTATTATCGGGTATTTTGAACAAAAATAATGTTTTACTGATTGGAAAACGTCCAATCCTTTGAATTAAGCGACTGTTTCCTTTGAATTCACAGCAATAACGCGTTAGCCAGGGTTCACAATAGGGCTAACAAACTATTCAGTCGTTGAATGTTTCAACGGCACTTTCTCAGGTGATGGCAGGCAAATGGTGAAAAAATCCGCTCAACGCTCAGCGCTGAAGTACACCGCTGTAGTGAATGCGCTTTTCCTTTCTTCTTCCGCCATGGCGGCGGGGACCTGGTACGATGCACGCAATGACGCCATGGGCGGAACCGGCGTTGCATCTTCTCTTTATGGCTCAGCCGTGCTGGCCAACCCGGCTTTAATGACACGAGCCAAACCCGACGATAGCGTCAGTATTATTTTCCCTTCCGCCGGTATTCAGGTCACCGATAAAGATCACCTGATCGACAAAGTGGATGACATCACCGATACCGTTGATCGCTACCGCGAGGTGATCGGTAACCTGACCTTCGCCGATTATCTGCGGGGCTATCCTGAAGTGCGCGCTGCCTCAGGCGATGTCGCCAATCAGCTCAGTGATTTGCGCGGCAACAAAGCGGACGGCAACGCCGGGGTGGCGCTGGCGGTCACTATTCCCAACGAGACGCTGCCTTTCGCCTTTATCACCAAAGCCTATGGAACAGCACACGTGCGGGCCAACGTGGTCCAGAGCGATATCGACTATCTGCGTGGTGTTGCTAACGGCACGGTGCTTCCTCGTCCGGGCGACCAGAATAACCTGCGCTCCAGCGCCAACGGTTTAGCGGCGCTGGTCACCGACTATGGCGTCGCACTGGCACATGAGTTCACCATTGCCGGTCAGCCGGTGTCGGTGGGCGTCACGCCGAAAGTGCAAAAAACCTGGCTGTATAACTACACCGCCAGCATTTACAACTATGACAAAAGTGACATCAACAATAGCCAGTATCGCAGTACGGATACCGGCTTTAACGTTGATGCCGGTCTGGCGACCACGTTTGCTGAAAACTGGACGCTGGGCATCACCGGACAAAACCTGGTATCCCGCGATCTGCAGACCAAAGAGGTCAACGGCTTCCGCGATACTTATCAGATCCGTCCACTGGTCACCACCGGTCTGGCCTGGGATAAAGGCCCGTTCACCGTGACCGGCGATGTCGACCTGACCGAAACCAAACGCTTCAAAACGCAGGAAAACAGCCAGTATGCGGCGGTGGGTGCGGAATATCGGGTGCTCGACTGGTTACAGCTGCGTGCCGGTTATCGTGCGGATATGCGTTCGAACGATGAAAATGTCGCAACCGCCGGTTTCGGCCTGTCACCGTTTAACAAAGCGGTGCATCTGGATCTGGCTGGCTCGGTTGGAGCGAATAATACCTGGGGCGCGATGATGCAGCTGGGCTTCAATTTCTGATCTTCTTTCATGCCGCAGTTCGGGGCGGGCGATGCACTATCGCCCGTCCTTGTGTTATCCTTGCACAGAATTCAATCACCCTCATTTACCGGATTGCCTGCGCTTCATGACCGATACTTTTTCTTCGCAACGTTTCTCGATTGCCCCGATGCTCGACTGGACCGATCGCCACTGCCGCTATTTTCATCGTCAGCTGACCGGCGATACGCTGCTCTACACCGAAATGGTGACCACCGGCGCGATTATTCATGGTAAGGGCGATTACCTGGCCTATAGCGAGGATGAACATCCGGTCGCCTTACAGCTGGGTGGCAGCGATCCTGCGGCTCTGGCGCACTGCGCCCGTCTCGCAGAGCAGCGCGGTTACGACGAAGTGAATCTGAACGTCGGCTGTCCCTCTGACCGGGTGCAGAATGGCCGCTTCGGGGCCTGCCTGATGGCAGAAGCCGATCTGGTCGCTGACGGCATCAAAGCGATGCGTGATGTGGTGTCGATTCCGGTGACGGTAAAAACGCGCATCGGGATTGATGAACAGGACAGCTATCAGTTTCTGACCGATTTTGTCGGGACAGTGGCCGAGCGCGGCGGATGCGAGACGTTTATCATCCATGCGCGTAAAGCCTGGCTGTCTGGCCTCAGCCCGAAAGAGAACCGCGAAATTCCACCGCTTGATTACCCACGGGTTTATCAGCTGAAGCGGGACTTCCCACACCTGACGCTGGCGATTAACGGCGGTGTGAAAACGCTGGAAGAGGCGCAAACCCACCTGCAGCATCTTGATGGCGTCATGATGGGGCGTGAAGCCTATCAAAATCCTGGCATTCTGGCGCAGGTAGATCAGCAACTGTTTGGGCGTCAGCATCCGGCGGCCGATCCGGTGGCGGTGGTCCGCGCCATGTACCCCTATATTGAAGCCGAACTGGCGAAGGGCACTTATCTGGGCCATGTGACACGTCATATGCTCGGTCTGTTCCAGGGGATCCCGGGAGCACGCCAGTGGCGACGCCACCTGAGTGAAAATGCCCACAAACCTGGCGCGGATGTGCGCGTACTGGAAGCCGCACTGGCACTGGTGGCGGATAAAATTCCGCAGGAAGCCTGATCGACCTGTACCCAAAGAGACCAGCCGGCAATGGCTGGTTTTTTTTACGCCAGGTTTTGGTTATTTTGACTGTTCACCGGTTAATCAGACTGGCCTGTTATCAGCAAAAACAATCGCTTACAGATTGGCACGCTTCTTGTAAAGATCGTCACAATGAGTCTCAATAAGGAGCGCTAACGTGGAAATTTTATTTGTATTGGGTTTTTTCCTGATGCTGTTGCTAACCGGTGTTTCATTGCTCGGCGTACTGGCTGCGCTGGTGGTCGCCACGCTGGTAATGTTCGTCGGTGGACTGTTTGCACTTGTTATCAAAGTGTTGCCGTGGCTGGTGCTGGCAGTGGTCGCTGTCTGGCTGCATCGCGCCTTTTTCGGCGATCGTAATACGCGAGAATGGCGTAAGCTAAAGCGTAAGATCAATAACTTAGACCGAAAAGGCTGGCGTTAATTGCGGAGATGATCACAATTTGACGTTGTGCTTAGACAATACCTGCATTTAAACATATTTTTTACTTATGTTTTCTGGCAGGATAGTTGTCGTTGAGTCGAAACGAATTCATCGCCGCTGTCCCTACACCAGCGCGAACGAAAATAAAAAAAGAGAAGGGCTTCCTGCGGGAAGCCCTTTTTGTATGCTGAACGGGGTACCGGCTATCAGGGAATCAGCAGGCTCGACCCTTGGGTGGCACGGCTTTCCAGCATCTGATGCGCTTTACCCGCCTCCTTCAATTCAAACTTCTGCTGTTCCGGCACCTCCACTTTAATCGCGCCACTGGCCAGCAGCGAAAAGAGTTCGGCACTGGCGGTTTCCAGCTCCTGACGGTTAGTGATGTAACCGAACAGCGACGGGCGGGTAACAAACAGCGAGCCTTTCTTATTCAGGATGCCCAGATCGACCCCGGTCACCGGGCCGGAAGCGTTGCCGAAACTCACCATCAATCCGTGACGACGCAGCGAGTCCAGCGACGCTTCCCAGGTATCTTTACCGACCGAGTCATACACCACGCCGACTTTTTTCCCCTGGGTGAGTTCGCTGACGCGTGCGGCGATATCCTCTTCGCGATAGTTAATCGTTGCCCAGGCGCCGGCATTCTTCGCCAGCGTCGCCTTTTCAGTTGAACCGACGGTACCAATCAGGTGCGCGCCCAACGCTTTTGCCCACTGGCAGGCAATCAGGCCGACACCGCCAGCGGCGGCATGAAACAGGAAGGTCTCATCCGCTTTGACTTTATAGGTCTGGCGCAGCAGATACTGAGTGGTCAGCCCTTTCAGGAAACTGGCGGCGGCCAGCTCAAAACCGATCGCATCGGGCAGGTGCATCAGCCGATCTTCTGCCACGTTGTGCGCTTCACTATAGGCACCGAGGGCTGCCTGACAATAGACCACCCGATCGCCGGGCTTAAACAGCGTCACGTCACGGCCGACCCGGGTAACGACACCCGCCGCCTCAGTACCGAGACCGGACGGGAAGGCTGCCACCGGATAGAGGCCGCTGCGCAGATAGGTATCGATGTAGTTAATGCCGATGGCGCGATTTTCTACCTGCACCTCATTACCGGCAGGATCGGCAAGTTCAAAATCAGCCCACTGTAGAACGTCCGGACCGCCGTGCGCGTTGAACTGAATACGCTTTGCCATTCTGACTCCTGTGATTGTTTCATCATGAGGGTGAGGCGCGCACCCCAACTGAGGTATACTTGCGCGTCCCCACAGAACATCGGTAATGCATTCACTATGGCAGGAAATAAACCCACCAACAAATCGAACGAAACGCAGGATCGCCAGCTGGAAGGCGTGAAAATGCCCCCGCATTCGCTGGAAGCGGAGCAATCGGTGCTCGGTGGGTTAATGCTGGATAACGAGCGCTGGGACAACGTCTCCGAGCGCGTGGTCGCCAATGATTTTTTCAACCGCTCGCATCGGCTGATTTTTTCCGAGATGCAGCGGTTGCTGGAAAACAGCAAGCCAATCGACCTGATCACCCTCTCTGAATCGCTGGAAACCCGCGGCGAGCTGGAGATGGCAGGCGGCTTTGCTTACCTGGCCGAACTGGCGAAAAATACCCCCAGCGCGGCTAACATCGGCGCTTATGCAGACATCGTGCGTGAACGTGCAGTAGTGCGTGAGATGATTTCGGTCGCCAACCAGATTGCCGATGCCGGCTACGATCCGCAGGGCCGCAACAGCGAAGAGCTGCTGGATTTCGCCGAATCCAACGTTTTCAAAATTGCCGAAGCCCGCGCCAGTAAGGATGCCGGCCCGAAAAATATTGAGCAGATCCTTGAGGCGACCGTCTCACGTATCGAATCGCTTTATCAGACGCCGCACGATGGCGTCACCGGCGTGGATACCGGCTATCAGGATCTCAATAAGAAGACCGCGGGCCTGCAGCGCTCTGACCTGATTATCGTCGCCGCGCGTCCTTCAATGGGTAAAACCACCTTCGCGATGAACCTGTGCGAAAACGCCGCGATGCTGCAGGACAAACCGGTGCTGATTTTCAGCCTCGAAATGCCCAGCGAACAGATCATGATGCGTATGCTGGCGTCGCTGTCGCGGGTCGATCAGACCCGTATTCGTACCGGCCAGCTGGATGATGAGGATTGGGCGCGTATCTCCGGTACCATGGGCATCCTGCTGGAGAAGAAGAACATGTACATTGATGACTCTTCTGGCCTGACGCCGACCGAAGTGCGCTCGCGCGCCCGCCGTATCTACCGTGAAAACGGTGGCTTAAGCATGATTATGATCGACTACCTGCAGCTGATGCGCGTGCCTTCCCTTTCGGATAACCGTACGCTGGAGATAGCCGAGATCTCGCGCTCACTGAAAGCGTTAGCCAAAGAGCTGAATGTGCCGGTGGTGGCGCTGTCGCAGCTTAACCGCTCGCTGGAGCAGCGTGCCGATAAGCGGCCGGTGAACTCGGATCTGCGTGAATCGGGCTCGATCGAGCAGGATGCGGATTTGATCATGTTTATCTATCGCGATGAGGTTTACCACGAAAATAGCGATCTTAAAGGGATCGCCGAGATCATCCTCGGTAAACAGCGTAACGGCCCGATCGGCACGGTGCGGCTGACCTTTAACGGCCAGTGGTCGCGTTTTGATAACTACGCTGGCCCGCAATACGACGACGAATAATCTCTTCTTTGTGCTGTCATGCACGATCTGTGCATGACAGCCCCCATCATCAGAAAATAGTGTTGGACAACCCCGCCGATTATCGGGTTATCTGTAACAAAGCGACGCCAATAACGCTGTGGAAACGGAATGACTCACGTAGACGATTACGACCTTAAAATCCTGACTTTATTACAATCTAATGGCCGCCTGACCAATCAGGAATTAAGCGATCTGGTCGGCCTGTCGGCTTCACAATGCTCACGCCGCCGGATTAACCTGGAACAGGCCAATCTTATTCTTGGTTATCACGCCCGGCTGTCGCCGGATGCGATTGGACTGGGTATGGTCGGGCTGATTGAGGTGCGCTTAATTAACCATACTGCTGAATATGTCGACAGTTTTCATCGGATGGTGGAGCAGGAAGAGGCGATCGTCGACGCCTACAAAACCACCGGCGATGCCGACTATCTGTTGAAAGTGGCAGTAGCCGATCTCAATTCGCTCAGCGCCTTAATCAGTCAGCTGGTCGCTGGCCACCAGAGCGTTTCTCATGTAAAAACCTCGGTAGTGCTGGGACGAATGAAAGAGAACGGGCTGATGATGACTCCTGAGCACAAGACGCGCTAAAAAGGTGCGTATTTTGCCGTTTTGGTGCAAACTCGCGGCAAATAATGCAAAGAACGCGCACCAGAACAGATTTTTGTGCATGAATTAACGGTTTTACCGAAACTTTTCTCACAAAAACCTGCAATAAAGCGCCTTAGATATCAATGGGATAATCGCTGGCACCTTACCGGTGGCCGTCAAAGGCTGCCGGTATGGTGCGTTTTTTGCATCTGAACCGCATCATTTGCACTGAGATAACCCACATGGATAACGTTGCAGAACCCTCCCGCATTCCCCATTCCCGCATTGAAGATGCGCTGGCGATTGTGCTTGGTACCCTGATGGTCTCGTTCGGCGTCATTATGCTGAAACAGGCAGGCGCGCTGACCGGCAGTACTGCAGGCATCGCTTTTCTGATCAGCTACCTGTCGCCGTTATCCTTCGGCAGCGCCTTCTTTCTGATCAATATTCCGTTCTACTGGCTGGCGGTAAAACGCATGGGCTGGGAATTTACCCTGAAAACCTTTTGTGCCGTTGGGCTGGTGTCGTTGTTTACCCATCTGCATCCGCTGTTTGTCCATTTTTCCGCCCTCGATCCGTTCTATGCGACATTGTTCGGTAACGTCATCATGGGAATCGGGTTTATAGTGTTGTTTCGTCATAAAGCCAGCCTGGGCGGCATCAATATCCTGGCGCTGTGGCTACAGGATCGCTTTGGCATTCGCGCCGGCAAGCTGCAAATGGCGGTGGATACCTGCGTGGTACTGGCCTCCCTGTTTGTGGTGAGCGTGCCGATTCTGCTCGCCTCGATTGGCGGCGCGGTTATTCTTAATCTGATTATCGCGATGAACCACCGTCCAGGACGCTACCTGGTTTAATGACACTCTGTTACCCGAAGACCACTCATGGAGACCTACACCGTGTTTCAAAACGTTGATGCCTATGCTGGCGACCCGATTCTGTCGTTGATGGAAGCGTTTAAACAAGACCCACGCGAACACAAAGTTAACCTCAGTATCGGGCTTTACTATGACGAGCAGAGCATCATCCCGCAGCTGAAAGCGGTTGCGACTGCTGAACAGCAGCTGCACGCTGAGCCACAGCAGGCGTCGCTCTATCTGCCAATGGAAGGGCTGAACAGCTACCGCAGCGCGATTGCGCCCCTGCTGTTTGGTGCCGACCATCCGATGCTGCAGGCGGGCCGGATCGCCTCTATTCAGACGCTGGGCGGCTCTGGCGCGTTGAAAGTGGGTGCGGATTTCCTTAAACGTTATTTCCCACAGTCAGCGGTCTGGGTCAGCGATCCGACCTGGGAAAACCACGTGGCGATTTTCAACGGTGCCGGTTTCGAGGTGAATACCTATCCGTGGTATGACGCGGAGACCCACGGCGTGCGGTTCGATGCGTTTATCAGCGCGCTGAAAACCCTGCCGAAGCAGAGCATCGTTCTGCTGCATCCGTGCTGCCATAACCCGACCGGTGCCGATCTGACCGATGCGCAGTGGGATCAGACCGTTGAGGTGCTGAAAGCGCAGCAGCTGATCCCGTTCCTCGACATTGCCTATCAGGGCTTCGGTGCGGGTATGCAGCAGGATGCGTATGCACTGCGCGCCGTAGCTGCCGCGGGCCTGCCAGCGCTGGTCAGCAACTCCTTCTCGAAAATTTTTTCGCTGTACGGTGAGCGCGTCGGCGGCCTGTCTATTGTCTGCGACAGCGCAGAAGAAGCCGGCCGGGTGTTGGGCCAGTTAAAAGCGACCGTGCGCCGCAACTACTCCAGCCCACCGAATTTTGGTGCTCAGGTCGTGGCGCGAGTGTTAAATGATGATGCTCTGAAAGCGAACTGGCTGGCGGAAGTTGAAGCGATGCGCGTACGCATTCTGGCGATGCGTCAGTCGCTGGTAGAGGTGCTGAGCACCGCACTGCCAGGCAAAAACTTTGACTACCTGCTGAAGCAGCGCGGTATGTTCAGCTATACCGGCCTGAGCGCGCAGCAGGTTGATCGCCTGCGCAACGAGTTCGGCATCTATCTGGTCGGCAGCGGCCGGATGTGTGTCGCCGGCCTGAACAGCAAAAATGTGCATCAGGTCGCGGAAGCATTTGCTGCTGTGATGTAATCGCCGTTACGCTGTGTAAAGACCGCCGACCCTGTTCGGCGGTTTTTTATTTGCCCGCAGGGTTTACCTTTCGCCGACATGCTGCACACTTAAACGGGAGACCGTTTCAGGAAAAAGCTATGTGGCATCAACAAATTCTGACGCTTAGCGCGAAACCACGCGGATTTCATCTGGTCACCGATGAGATCGTCGATGCGCTTTCCGCACTGCGTAACATCAACACCGGCCTGTTGCATCTGCTGTTACAGCACACCTCGGCCTCGTTAACCTTAAACGAGAATTGCGACCCGACGGTGCGCAGCGACATGGAGCAGCATTTCATGCGGCACGTTCCGGAAGATGCGCCGTATCAGCACGACTACGAAGGACGTGACGATATGCCGGCGCACATTAAATCATCGACCTTAGGGGTATCATTGCTACTGCCGGTTCAGCGCGGACGTCTGGTGCTGGGCACCTGGCAGGGGATCTGGCTGGGCGAACACCGCATTGATGGCGGTGCGCGGCGAATTGTCGCCACTTTACAAGGGGAATCGTAATGACGAATTCAGACTTACTGACCTATTGCATGAGCAAGCCGGGCGCGGAACAGAGCGTCCACAGTGACTGGAAAGCCACGCAGATTAAAAGCAACGGCGTACTGTTTGCCATGGTGCATGAGGTGAAAGGGCGTCCGGCGGTTTCACTGAAATCGACCCCGGCGCTGGCGGAATTACTGCGTGAAGAGCATAAAGACATTTTTCCCAGCGAGCATCTGAACAAATCTCACTGGAGCACGCTGTATCTTGATGGCTCCCTGAAAGATTCGCAGATCTACTATCTGGTTGATGCCTCATTTGATCAGATTGCGACGGTCAAATAAGCGGCAATAAAAAACCCTCTTCCGGCTGGAAGAGGGTGACAATGTGCAGCGATTATGCGGCGGACTGATTGCGCAAGGTGTTGATATCAATTACGAAACGATATTTCACATCACTTTTCAGCATACGTTCGTAGGCTTCGTTGATCTGATCCATCGCAATCAGTTCGATATCTGAGGTGATGCCGTGCTCACCACAGAAATCGAGCATCTCCTGCGTTTCGGCAATGCCGCCAATCAGTGAACCGGCGATGCTGCGACGCTTGAAAATCAGGTTAAATACCTGCGGAGCAGGGTGATCGTGCTCCGGTGCGCCGACCAGCGTCATGTTGCCATCGCGCTTCAGCAGGGTAATGAACGGGTTGAGATCGTGTTGTGCCGCCACGGTATTCAGAATGAAGTCGAAGCTGTTGGCGTGCTGTGCCATCTGCTCCGGATCTTTCGAAATCACCACTTCATCTGCGCCCAGGCGTTTACCGTCTTCAATTTTAGACGGCGAGGTGGTGAACAGCACCACATGCGCGCCCATCGCATGAGCAATTTTGACGCCCATATGGCCGAGACCGCCCAATCCCACGATGCCTACTTTTTTGCCGGGACCGACATTCCAGTGACGCAGCGGTGAGTAAGTGGTGATACCGGCACACAGCAGCGGCGCAACGCCAGCCAGTTCCAGGTTTTCAGGGATGCGCAGCACAAAGCTCTCATCCACCACCATCGCCGTTGAGTAACCGCCATAGGTAATGGCGCCGGTTTCGCGATCTTCACCGTTATAGGTGCCGACGAAGCCATTTTCACAATACTGCTCTAACCCTTCCTGACAGCTTGGACAGCTGCGGCAGGAGTCGACCATACAGCCGACGCCGACCAGGTCGCCCACTTTGTACTTCTGAGTTTGTGGACCCACAGCGGTGACGCGACCCACGATTTCATGGCCTGGCACCACCGGGAAAATGGTGTTCTTCCACTCATTACGTGCCTGATGCAGGTCTGAGTGGCAGACGCCACAGAACAGGACCTCAAGCTGTACGTCATGAGCACGAAGCTCACGCGGCTGATAATCGAACGGTGCCAGTTTGGATTTAGCATCCTGAGCAGCATACGCATGCGTAATATTCATGGTGTCTCCAGTTTCGATGTGTCGTGCGTGTTGTTCGGTGAAGTGCGGCAGCAGTGTGCTGCAGCGAAAACAGGGCGACGCGCAGGGCGTGCCAAAGAGGAACCGCTTAAGGATAGTCAGCGTAGCGAAAAGCGTATATGCCTATAGATGTCTGAATCTTGCCTGATTCTGCATTTCTCTGGCTGAATGAGCAGCCGGTAAAAAAAAGGCCCGCACGAGGCGGGCCTGACAGATTACTTGTTCAGCAACGGCTTAAGGAAGCGTGCGGTGTGTGATTTTTCACACTCCGCCACGGTTTCTGGCGTGCCGGCCACCAGAATTTCACCGCCGCCGCTGCCGCCTTCCGGACCGAGATCGACAATCCAGTCGGCCGTCTTAATCACGTCGAGATTGTGCTCAATCACCACGATGGTATTGCCCTGGTCGCGCAGCTGATGCAGCACTTCCAGCAGCTGCTGGATATCGGCAAAGTGCAGGCCGGTCGTTGGCTCATCAAGGATATAGAGCGTCTGACCGGTGCCGCGTTTCGACAGCTCACGCGCCAGCTTAACGCGCTGCGCTTCACCGCCGGAAAGGGTGGTCGCGGACTGGCCGAGACGGATATAAGAGAGACCCACATCGATCAGCGTCTGCAACTTACGCGCCAGTGCCGGTACCACATCGAAGAACTCACGCGCTTCCTCAATGGTCATTTCCAGCACTTCGTGGATGCTCTTGCCCTTGTACTTCACTTCCAGCGTTTCGCGGTTATAGCGTTTGCCTTTGCACTGATCGCACGGCACATAAATGTCCGGCAAAAAGTGCATTTCGACTTTCAGTACGCCATCGCCCTGACAGGCTTCGCAGCGTCCGCCACGCACGTTGAAACTGAAGCGGCCCGGGTTGTATCCACGCGAGCGCGCTTCCGGCACGCCGGCAAACAGTTCACGCACCGGCGTGAAGATGCCGGTGTAGGTGGCCGGGTTAGAGCGCGGTGTCCGGCCAATCGGACTCTGGTCGATGTCGATGACCTTATCGAAATGCTCGAGGCCGGTGACCTCGCGATAGGCCGCCGGTTCCGCGATGGTGGCGCCGTTGAGCGCACGCTGGGCAATCGGGAACAGGGTATCGTTGATTAGCGTCGATTTACCTGAACCCGATACGCCGGTGATGCAGGTAAACAGACCGACCGGCAGCGTCAGCGTCACATCCTTGAGGTTGTTGCCGCGTGCGCCCGTCACCTTCAGCACTTTGGCCGGATCGCCTTTAACCCGCTGCGGCGGCACGGCAATTTCGCGTTTGCCGCTGAGGAACTGGCCGGTCAGTGACGCTTCCTGCGCCATGATCTCATCCACGGTGCCTTCGGCCACCACCTGGCCGCCATGTACGCCCGCGCCGGGACCGATATCGATCACGTGGTCAGCCGCCCGAATCGCATCTTCATCGTGCTCAACCACAATCACCGTGTTACCGAGATCGCGCAGGTGAATCAGGGTGCCGAGCAGGCGCTCGTTATCGCGCTGGTGCAGACCAATAGAAGGCTCATCCAGCACGTACATCACGCCCACCAGGCCTGCACCGATCTGGCTGGCCAGACGGATACGCTGCGCTTCACCGCCGGAAAGTGTTTCAGCCGAACGGGACATCGACAGGTAGTTCAGGCCGACGTTCACCAGGAAGCTCAGGCGATCGCTGATCTCTTTCAGCACTTTTTCCGCGATTTGGGCGCGCTGGCCGCTGAGCTTCAGATTTTCAAAGAACGACATCGCATGGCCGATACTCATCTCCGAGATGGTCGGCAGCGTGGTGTTTTCCACGAAGACGTGGCGCGCTTCACGACGCAGACGCGTCCCATCGCAGGTGGCACAGGCCCGGTTGCTGATAAATTTCGCCAGCTCTTCACGCACCGCTGATGATTCGGTCTCTTTGTAACGGCGTTCCATGTTGTTCAGCACGCCTTCAAACGGATGGCGACGCACTGAAGTGTCACCCCGATCGTTAATGTACTTAAACTCAATGGTCTCTTTACCGGAACCGTACAGGATCACTTTCTGCACGTTATCCGGCAGGCTGCCGAACGACGCTTCGATATCAAAATCGAGATGTTCCGCCAGTGAGCGCAGCATCTGGAAATAGTAGAAGTTACGGCGATCCCAGCCGCGGATTGCACCGCCCGCCAGCGAGAGTTCCGGGTTCTGAACGACCCGATCCGGGTCGAAATATTGCTGCACGCCCAGCCCATCACAGGTCGGACAGGCGCCCGCCGGGTTGTTAAACGAGAACAGGCGCGGTTCCAGCTCGCTCATGCTGTAGCCACAAATCGGGCAGGCAAAGTTGGCAGAGAACAGCAGCTCTTCAGCCGCGCTGTCATCCATATCCGCCACGATCGCCGTGCCGCCAGAGAGATCCAGCGTGGTTTCAAACGATTCGGCCAGCCGGGTTGCCAGATCGGCACGCACCTTAAAACGATCAATCACTACTTCAATGGTGTGCTTCTTCTGCAGTTCAAGCTTGGGCGGATCGGAGAGATCGCACACTTCACCGTCGATACGCGCACGGATGTAGCCCTGCGTCGCCAGGTTCTCCAGCGTTTTGGTGTGCTCGCCTTTACGATCTTTCACCACCGGAGCCAGCAGCATTAAGCGGCGGCCTTCCGGCTGAGAGAGTACCTGATCAACCATCTGGCTGACGGTCTGCGCCGCCAGCGGCACATCGTGATCCGGACAGCGCGGCTCACCGACGCGGGCAAACAGCAGGCGCAGATAGTCGTGGATCTCGGTGATGGTACCGACCGTAGATCGCGGGTTATGTGAGGTTGATTTCTGCTCAATGGATATGGCGGGCGACAAACCTTCGATATGATCGACGTCCGGTTTTTCCATCAGCGAAAGAAACTGGCGCGCATACGCAGAGAGCGACTCCACATAGCGGCGCTGACCTTCCGCATACAGCGTATCAAACGCCAGTGAGGATTTACCTGAGCCCGACAGGCCGGTAACCACAATGAGTTTGTCGCGTGGGATGGTCAGGTTGATGTTTTTCAAATTATGGGTGCGGGCACCACGAACTTCGATCTTATCCATTCACCTTTCCCGGATTAGCAGCACTCACCGCGCCTTGCCGACACGGCCAGAATAAACGCATCATTATGGCACAAAAAATAGACTGAATAAATATCCAGTACTCTTTGCCTTTTGGCGGCGGATGATTAAAATTGGAACCCCGCTCTAAAGTGGGAAACAGTCAGCAGGACGTGTTAGAATTGATCGTTTAGACTTTCAGCATTAACTCATCGGGAGACAGCAACATGGCCAGTCGTGGCGTTAACAAAGTGATTCTTGTCGGGAATCTGGGTCAGGATCCGGAAGTACGTTACATGCCAAATGGTGGCGCTGTTGCCAACATTACGCTGGCTACGTCGGAAAGCTGGCGCGACAAGCAGACCGGTGAAAACAAAGAGATCACTGAATGGCACCGTGTGGTGCTGTTTGGCAAGCTGGCCGAAGTGGCGGGCGAGTATCTGCGTAAAGGTTCGCAGGTCTATATTGAAGGCCAGCTGCGCACCCGCAAATGGCAGGACCAGGGCGGCCAGGAACGTTACACCACCGAAGTGGTGGTTAACGTCGGCGGCACCATGCAGATGCTGGGCGGCCGTCAGCAGGGCGGTAACGCCGGTGCACCGGCAGGCGGCGCGCAGGGCGGCGGTAACAACAACGGTTGGGGCCAGCCACAGCAGCCGCAGGGCAGCAATAATCAGTTCAGCGGCGGCGCGCAGTCTCGTCCGCAGCAGCAGCCACAGAGCGCACCTGCCAGCAACAACAACGAACCGCCAATGGATTTTGACGACGATATCCCGTTCTGATCCGCGTAACAGCGTGACGTTGATAGCGAACAGGCCCGGTTTATACCGGGCCTTTTTATTGCCTGTCATAGCGGCTGCACATACAGATCAGCCGCGGGACGCCCATTCGGTCAGGATTGCGTCACAACTCAGCACGCGCGGCACGTTGCCGGGTATCAGCAGCGACGACCACACTTCATTATGCTGGCCTATCAGCTGTTCCGCGCTCACCCAGCGGCGATCGGCGGTGGTATGCGCATCCGCCGCCACGGTGATGCGATAGCCGGCACTGGCACCGACTTTAATGGTGGTGTCCAGGCAGTAGTCTGTGGCACAGCCGCAAACCACAAATTCCTTCACCGCCAGCGTCTGAAGCAACGCAGCCAGGCCGGTCTGCCAGAAGCTGTCACAGGCCGTTTTAATGATAAAATGCGCGCCGGCAGGCTGGTGGATCTCGGGTAACAGCGCAAAAGCATGACTGCCTTCAGGCAGACTCTCTTCGGTGTGCTGGATAAACACCGTGACATCGGCCCGTTCAGTCAGACGATTTATCTGTGCCACTCGTCCCTCCCTGTCAAAACGCGGCGTAGCGAACACGCCATTTTGCATATCTATAACCAACACCACCCGCTGTGCCATGCTTGATCCTGTCGCGATGGAAAAAAGCAGTGTTGCCCGGGGCGCGCTAGATGGATAGCAATATTTTGCATTTTATCGCCCATCACAGGCATGCTGAACCATCTGTCGGTTAAATGAGGAGAGTGAAGTGGAGGGCGTTCCGGCTATTTTTCCCTGCGAGACAGATCGCGCGCAGTTTCAGCAGCAGTCTGAGTTACCCGGTGTGGAACTGTATCAGGCTCACATCTCTCGCTACGCCTTTGAACCGCATACGCATGAAGCCTTTGGTATCGGCACTATAGAAGCTGGCGCGCAGCGCTTTCGCTATCGCGGCACCCAATACACCGCCCCCAAAGATTCGCTGGTGATGATGAATCCGGATGAACTGCATACCGGGGAATCCGCCTGCGCCGAAGGCTGGCGTTATCAGATGATCTATATCCAGCCACAGTTAATGGATGAGCTGACCGGCGATCGCGGCTGGTGGTTTAATGAGGCGCTGCTGACTGATTCCCGCCTGGCCCAGCCGCTGTCGCGCACCCTGGCGGCACTGTGGCAGGCGGACTCGGTGCTGGCACGTCAGGGATTGCTGTCGGAACTGTTGTTGCAGATTCGGCCGCTGGCGCGGATGGCGTCGTCCGCCCGGCTTCAGCCAGCGCATCGCTTCGATAAGGTACGTGATTATCTGCGGGAAAACCTGGCGCAACCGGTGCGTCTTGAGGAGCTGGCGGCGCTGGCAGCGTTATCGCCCTGGCACTTTTTACGTGCCTTTCGTCAGCATTATCATGTGACGCCGCATCAGATGCTGATGGCCTTTCGGCTGTATGATGCCAAACAGCGGCTGGCGCAGGGGGAGAGTGCAGCCAGCGTGGCGGCCGCGGTGGGGCTGACCGATCAGGCACACCTGACCCGCGCCTTCGCCAACCGGTACGGCATTACTCCGGTCCGCTATCAGAAACAGGTGCGCCAGGCCTGAGAATCGCAATCTGCTACAAGCCTTTCCTGCCTCATTTCGCCACACTGCGCCAGACAAACGATTAAGGGAAAAATTATGCTCGCTGGCGTACTGTTTGCTGTAACCGCAGGTCTGATGTGGGGACTGATCTTTGTTGGCCCGTTGCTGGTGCCGGACTATCCCGGAGCGTTGCAATCGGCTGGCCGCTATGTCGCCTTTGGCCTGATTGCGCTGCCGCTGGCGTGGCATGACCGCCGTCGATTGCAGCGGCTGGTTGTGGCTGACTGGCGGGAAGCGGTAAAGCTTTCGCTGGTGGGCAACCTTCTTTATTACGCCTTTCTCGCCAATGCCATTCAGCGCACTGGTGCGCCGGTCTCGACCATGATTATCGGTACGCTGCCGGTGGTGATCGCCGTCACCGCGAACCTCTGTTACGGTCACCTTGAAGGGCGCCTGCCGTGGCGGCGGCTGTTTCCTGCCTTGATACTGATGGCGGCCGGGCTGGTGTGCGTGAATGCTGCCGAGTTGCAGGCCCATGGCAGCACGCTGGACCCTGGCCGGTATCTCACCGGGATTGTGCTGGCGATGCTGGCCGTGGTGTGCTGGACCTGGTATCCATTGCGTAACGCGCGCTGGTTGCGCACGCATCCTGAACATCGGCCTTCTACCTGGGCTACAGCGCAGGGGCTGGTCACGTTGCCGATGGCGCTGGTGCTGTATGCGCTGGTCAGCGCTCAGCTCGCCTGGCAGCAGCCTGACTTCACGCTGCCGTTTGGGCCGCATCCTCAGGTCTTCATTCCGCTAATGCTGGCAATTGGTCTGCTCTGCTCCTGGCTGGGGACGCTGTGCTGGAATGCCGCCAGCCAGCGTTTACCCACCGTATTGATGGGGCCATTGATCGTTTTTGAAATCCTCTTTGGCCTTTTGTGGACTTTTCTCTGGCATCAAAGCTGGCCGCCGCTGCTGACCGTGGCCGGCATAATTTTTCTGATGGCGGGCGTGCTGTGGGCGATGCGGATAAAACCGCAACCGCTGGTGGTGGCGATCAACGAGTAACGCTGCCAACGGATAATCTTTGTTCTGTCGCGCGATCAGCGGTCCGTGCGGCTTTTTAAGATTAAGTCGCATTCCGATTCGAACGATTTTGCACCCATTTTCACTACGTAATCGATTTCATAGCTCCCACCAGTCCGGACAGACCGCGTCATCTTTCCGCTGCTGACGACAAGCCCAGGCTAAAAAACAGCCAGGGCGGGTCAGAATCAGATCCTTTTTGTTGTATAACGCCGGGGCGGTGGTTGAAATTCATCCATTAATGAGGCGAATTTCGGCCAGATAATGGCGATTATGTGATTAACCCCCTGCTGTTATTGCCCTATGGACCTGAAGAACGGCGACTAAAAACCACTATTAACTTCATTCATTGATAAAAGAGTAAGAGAATTCCGCCGCTGCGTTTTTATTTAAAGGTTAATGTCTGGCATCATTGATGCGCACTCAGGGTGCAAAATGAGTAGGCACATCACGTTAGTGATAAGCATCAATAAACTATTTATCCTGGATTAATCCTGGAGAAAGTTTTGTCAGATAACACTACGGCGCAATTAAAGCGTAACCGCAAAAATGGCGATTAGATCCATCATTAACTTAAAGGGGGAGAGGGTATTCTTTGCGTGATGTTTAAGTCGGCTTAATGAACCTGACTGTAATTAGTTCCGAAGATTAGCCGAGCTTACCGAACAAATGAGAGATCCCAATCCCGTCGAAACGGGATTGGGAGAGGGGAAAGGTGCGTAGAATGCGAGACTTTTGCTGTTGTGAATCAATTTTACCGCAAAAAAAGAAGCTTAGCCGTGAAGCCATTCATTAGTTATAAATGGAGCGGAAAAGGGTGCCGCAATTGTCCTGTTAAATGATCTTCATCTCTTCTGGTAAGAACAAATCTCAGCGTTAAGTCTAAAAAGCGCGGTAGCATTGGGTTTAACGGTTCTCTGTGCCTGACGGATAATGGTAAACACTGCGGCTGATATCTAATAAACGGCAGCTACGACGGGTGCCGATGTCGAAAGTGCTCTGCAGGAAGTCGACGGCCTGACGTTTCTCATTCGTGGTAAAGAAGTTCTTCAGGACGCTTTGCAGCATCTCCTTATCCGAGTTCAGGGTTTGCAGTTCACGGGTGAGATTCTGTAGTTTTTCCTCCAGCTCTTTGATTTTTCTGCCTTCTTCAGAAGACAGCCCAGAAAACTTCTTCTTCCAGCTGTAGAAAGTTGCTTCAGAGATACCCAGCTCTTCGCAAATCTCTCTGACTTTTACGCCCGATTCAGAAGCTTTAATGGCATTTGTGATTTGATCTTCGCTGTATCGTGACTTTCTCATAAATGCTCTTACCTTTCTTATCGATTAATGGATGAGAATGACTTTAATAATTCCTGGCACTGTAAGTTTCTATTAATGCAGTATTAAAGTGTGCGTATTGAATTGCGAAGGTTAAATTAAGATATTTAGAATAAATATCATCATGGGATAAATCTTATTTTATTCCGATCAGGGGGGCGCGCCTTCCTGGAGGCGGTTTTTTGTTATAAATTCATCGCATCCCAAATACGAAAAAATTCTACGTACGTTGGATATTTAGCATAACCGACTTGATTAATTCAGCGGTTATGTCTCATGAAGATTGCACTATTTTCAGCCTGAAATCGTTTCCAGACGAACCGATTCGCGCCAAATATAATAAGAATTATCCTGAAGTTATTCTCCGGATCATGATTTGATTCTCAATTTTCGGACCAGTTTGGTTTGAAGTCTTACATTTTCGCCAGGCCCACTGAGCGCTTATTAATTCGTTACAGGGATGTTGTACCGAAGCGGTTGTAGTTGAGTAATACTAAGGAAGAGTCGATGAAATTGAGCGTAATGTCGAATGCCGCCTGGATGATGTCTGAGAAGATCATCTCCGTGTTTGGCGTCATCTTTGTGACTTCTTACGTGGCGAAATCCTTTGGCCCAACGGTGTTTGGCCAAATGGCGTTTTCAACCTCACTATTTGCAATGGTGCAAACCGTGGCAATCTTTGGCACCGAAACCATTCTGTTTAAGCGTGTCAGTAAAAATGCGTCGAAAGGCTTACGCCTGATGACCATCGCGCGAACCCTGCGCATGGTGCTATTACTGCTCACCTCGGTGCCAGTCTTAATCTGGGTCTGGTACAACATGCAGGAAAACTTCCTGGCATTTGCACTGGCCTCATTTGTTGCCTCAGTTTTTGTCACTCAGGATACGTTCAGCGTTTACAACAATGCGCGTCTTGCCTCGCGTCTGAACACCATTGCCAATGCGGTCGGCATGCTGCTGAGTTTCGCTATCAGCTTCACCGTCGCCTGGCTGCGTCTCAATCCGCTGTGGCTGACGCTGTCGATTGTGGCGGTGACGCTGGTGCCTTACCTGATCAAGCGGCACAACTTTTATCAGGAACATCAGGATCAGATGCCGCCGCGTGAAAAGCGCACCGCCTATCTGCGCTACCTGATGTATGCCGGCCTGCCGCTGGCGATCTCCAGCATCTTTATTTCTGTGCAGGTTAAAGCGGCGCAGATGTTCCTGGCAGGCACCGCCCCGGCGCGCGATCTCGGGCTGTTTGCCGCGGCCAATACCATTTCCGCCTCGTGGATTTTCATCCCGGTGGCGCTGATTACCTCCTGCTTCACTGAAATCTTCAGAGAACGTGGCGAGGTGGCGATCAAGCTGGCCGCGCGGCTCAATGGCTACGTTATGGGTGTTTCATTGCTGATGCTGCTGGTCATTTCGTTATTCGGCGAGCAGATCATTATCGCGTTGTATGGTCCGGAATTTACACAGTCAGGAAGTCTCATAACGTTGCTGTCGATAGCGACCAGCTTTTCGGCAATGGGGACAGTAGCTTATCGCTACATGGTTAAGGAGGGAGGGTTTAACTATCTGCTGAAGAAAATCATTTGTCTGATGGTCATCAGTTTGCCGCTCTCATGGTGGTTGATTCAGGGCCACGGCATCATGGGAGCCGCGTGGAGCGTTTTCCTTTCAGAGCTTTTGTCCCTGACCGTCATGAATTACTTCTTTAAAAACGGCGTCATTCAAAAGATTCAAGTTTCCTCACTCAACTACAAAACCTACAAATGAGGTCCGATATGCTCAAGTTGAAAGAAGAACTCAGAAGAAGTGTGCAGTACTTTATTAAGAAGATGCCCTGGGCGTACCAGGACCGCATCTACTACTTCCACAAGTTCAGAAAGCTGCCCAATCTGCGTCAGCCAAAAGTGTTCAACGAAAAGGTGTTGTACCGTAAATTTGTCTATGGCGATTACCAGAACTATGGCCGCCTGTCGGACAAATATTCGGTGCGTGAATTTATTGCCGAAAAAATCGGTAATGAATACCTGATTCCGCTGGTACACGAAACCACTGACCCGACCACGCTGAACAGCTTACCGTGCTGGAAAGGGACGGTGATTAAGCCGAACCACGCCTCCAACATGGTGGAGATTCTGCTGGAAGAGCCAGACGCGCTGCGCAAACAGCAGATTATTCACGACTGCTACCGCTGGCTGAAGACCGACTTCGCTAACGAAGCACGTGAGATCCACTATCGCTACATCAAGCCGCGCATCCTGGTGGAGAAATACATCGGTGATGGCAAAAGCGCGCCGATTGATTACAAGTTCCACATGTTCAACAAGCGTGATGGCAAGTTCGAATATGTGCTGCAGGTGATCTACAACCGCTGCCAGCCGCTGCTGTCGATGAACTTCTACGTGAATAACCTCAACGAGGCGTTTCACAAGATTCGCGATACCGGCCTGGATGTCTCGCCGATTCTGCCGTCACTGCAACATGCGCTCGATCTGAGCAAAAAGCTGGCCAGTGATTTCGATTACGTGCGGGTCGATTGGTATATCCATGACGAACAGATCTATTTCGGTGAACTCACTTTCACGCCGGGTGCAGGCCTGGTGACCGGATTGGATCGCGGTTTAAACCAGATGATGGGAGATATGTGGATTCAGGACCGCCGCGGAACGCAGAGACCGGGCGTCACAGTGCAGGATGTTAATATCCCTGCCATGTTGAAGAAAGTTTAAGCACACACAGCAATGTAAAAAACCCCGCTAAGCGGGGTTTTTTATTGGCAAAAATCAGGCGATCAACGCAATAGTGTCAGGGTGTCATTCGATCAGGGCATCGGCCATTCAGCAGGCGCCTGACTCATCACGTCGATGAAGGCGTGCTTAGAGATTTCCATGAAGTTATGCACGTTTTCCATGCTCAGGGTAATCCCCATCAGACCGGTGACGAACCAGCAGGTCATGCCTAAACCAATCCCGCCACACATGAACGCCATCACATGGTGACTATCCTGACGCAGTTTGGTTTTCAGGGTGCTGGCGAAAAACATCATTACGGCGCTCAACAATTCCCAACGCATAACAAGAAGACTGGTGGTTAACGTAGCCATCGGCCGGACCTCAATATCAGTAAGTATTCCTGACAGTTTGCGGACATCACCGGCGGCGGAAAAGCGTGTCAGGAAGTGCTTTAGCGCCGTCAACCCAGGTTCATAGTGTGACTTGGGTCACATTATATCACCCGATTTGAAATTTTGAACAAAATTTGACACTGGTATGGCAGGAAATTGTTGCAGAT
Organism: Pantoea sp. X-Soil-YNGN-775; assembly: GCF_059730575.1. Lineage (NCBI taxonomy): Bacteria > Pseudomonadati > Pseudomonadota > Gammaproteobacteria > Enterobacterales > Erwiniaceae > Pantoea > Pantoea sp. X-Soil-YNGN-775. The sequence goes on from NZ_AP035945.1 coordinate 315,480, forward strand.
ATGAACAGCGGGAAGGGCAAATCAAAGAGGCGATCAGGCACGCCCGAAGACGGGCGTCCTGACAGTTAACGGACCGGGCAGCACTCGCCGGTGGTGCGCTGGGTAAAGCTGGCCATGCTGTCATTGCAGCCGAAGCTCAGCAGGCGAGGGCGCTGAATCGCCTGACGGCGCATGGTGTGACGGTAGGCGGTAGGGGTTTGCGAGAACTGGCGGCGAAACACCCGCGAGAAGGTCTGCTGCGAGTCATAGCCGTACTGCATCGCGATATCAAACACCGGGCGCTGGGTCTGAGACAGCGCTTCGGCTGCCAGCGTCAGGCGGCGTTCACGGATATAGCCGCCAAGCGTCTGTTTGGTGACGGTACGGAACATCCGCTGCAGGTGCCATTTCGAATAACCCGATTTTGCTGCCACTTCATCAATGGACAAACTTTTGTCCAGATTCTGGTCAATCCAGTGCGTCAGGGAATGAATGATCTCTTCTTGCATCATGGCCTCATCCTTCTGGTGCTTAATAAGCGGTAATGGGAGTTTAGTCGTTTTGATGGGATGCGAGTATAATTCCTCAAGTTAACTTGAGGTAAAGAGCCAGATGAAAAAAGATCGCAACTACCCCAAACCGGTATTAACGCCGGGCGAAGTGGCGCGCCGCAGCGGTGTCGCGGTGTCAGCGCTGCACTTCTATGAAACCAAAGGGCTGATATCCAGCACCCGTAACGGCGGTAATCAGCGGCGTTACAGTCGTGATGTGCTGCGACGCGTGGCTATCATCAAAATTGCGCAACGCATCGGTATTCCGCTGGCGACCGTCAGCGACAGCCTTGAGCATATTCCGGCCAATAAGCGGATGTCGGCCCCGGAGTGGGACGCCCTGACTCAGCACTGGCGCGAAGAGCTGGATAAGCGCATCGAAACCCTGACCCGGCTGCGCAACGACCTTGATGGCTGTATCGGCTGCGGCTGTCTGTCGATGCGCGATTGTCCGCTGCGCAATCCGGGCGATCGGCTCGGTCAACAAGGGTCGGGAGCGGTGCTGCTCGATCCGGAACAGGACGGCAACCATCCGGACCCGGAGTGACGTCTATACTGGTGGAAGGTCAACACACAGGGAATCATGATGATCACCGTTCACCATCTTGAGCAGTCACGTTCACATCGGGTGCTATGGCTGCTGGAAGAGCTGGAAGTGCCGTATCAGATCAAACGTTATCAACGCGAGCCGACCATGCTGGCGCCCGACGCGCTGAAAAAAGTGCATCCGCTGGGCAAATCACCGGTGATTACCGATGAAAACCGGGTGGTGGCGGAATCCGGGGCGATTCTCGAATATCTGGAACAGAAATATGACCACGAGTTCCGGCTGAAACTCAGTGACGAAGAGTCGTTGTTGCAGTCGCGCTACTGGCTGCACTACGCCGAGGGTTCGCTGATGCCGCTGCTGGTGATGAAGCTGATCTTCGGACAGATGGGGAAAGCGCCGGTGCCCTGGCTGCTGCGCCCGGTTGGCGCGGCGTTTGGCAAAGGGGTGCAGAAGGCCTGGCTCGATAAACAGCTGCAACCGCATATGAAAATGATTGAGCAGCATCTGGCGGCTAATCCGTGGTTCGCCGGTCAGCGCTTCAGTATCGCCGACATTCAGATGAGCTTTCCGCTGCTGGCCCTGGCGCAACGTGTCGGGATGGAGCAGATGCCAGCCAGTCAGAAGTGGCTGCAAACCGTCCAGCAGCGCGCCGCCTGGCAGCGGGCTATCGATCAGGGCGGTGAACTCTCTCTGCCAGGTTAATCCTCCCTCTGCTGGCACTCCGTTTTTTTTTCGTGCGGTGCTGCCAGCCGTTCAGCGTTTAAAAATGCCTGTAACTTCAACGCCTCAGCCGATGCGGCCAGCCGCTGCCTGGCTGAAAACGGCCGTCACCACCTGATCTTTATGCTGATTAATGTCCTTCCGCCAGTTGAAAATGTGCCGGTAAACGCCGGATAATCGTTTGCCTTTTTATCTGGCGGTCCTTTGACTGCCAACTATCTGCGGCAAGGTAAACGTTTGCCTGGCGGAATTACTCCATCAGCGCAGCCGGATTACCCGCTTATTTCAGGGACAGCGACGGTCGCAGAGCGATCCACACTACAAAAAATCTTTGAGGCTCAACTATGTCAATTGAATCACGCCCGGCCAGTGGAAAACTGGACGCCTGGTTCGCGATCTCGGCGCGCGGCAGCAGCGTGCGTCAGGAAATTCTGGCCGGACTGACTACTTTTCTGGCGATGGTCTATTCGGTGATTGTGGTACCAGGCATGCTCGGTAAAGCCGGTTTCCCGCCAACCGCGGTATTTGTCGCCACCTGCCTGGTGGCCAGTTTCGGCTCCATCCTGATGGGGCTGTGGGCCAATCTGCCGATGGCGATTGGCTGCGCCATTTCGCTGACCGCCTTTACCGCCTTTAGCCTGGTGCTGGGCCAGCACATCAGCGTACCGGTCGCGCTCGGCGCGGTATTCCTGATGGGGTTGCTGTTTACCCTGATCTCGGTGACCGGCATTCGGGCGTGGATCCTGCGCAACCTGCCAATGGGCGTGGCGCATGGCACCGGCGTCGGAATTGGATTGTTCCTGCTGCTGATCGCGGCGGATGGCGTCGGTCTGGTGGTAAAAAACCCGGCACCGGGTTTGCCGGTTGCGCTGGGTCAGTTTGCTACTTTCCCGGTGATCATGACGCTGCTGGGACTGGCGGCGATTTTTGGCCTGGAAAAACGGCGGGTACCGGGCGGCATTCTGATGACGATTATCGCCATTTCGCTGCTCGGGCTGATCTTCGATCCGGCGGTGAGCTACAAAGGATTGTTTGCTCTGCCGAGCCTGCGTGACGCCAGCGGTCAATCGCTGGTGTTCAGCCTCGACATCATGGGCGCGTTGCAGCCGGTGGTGCTGCCGAGCGTGCTGGCACTGGTAATGACCGCAGTATTTGACGCCACCGGCACCATTCGCGCGGTGGCGGGGCAGGCCAATCTGCTGGATAAGCAGGGCCAGATTATCAATGGCGGTCGCGCCCTGACGACCGATTCGGTCAGCAGCCTGTTTGCGGGCCTGGTCGGCGCGTCACCTGCGGCGGTGTATATCGAGTCAGCGGCCGGTACTGCGGCGGGCGGCAAAACCGGCCTGACCGCCATTGTGGTCGGCCTGCTGTTTATGGTGATCCTGTTTATGTCACCGCTGGCCTGGCTGGTACCGGCTTACGCTACCGCACCCGCGCTGATGTATGTCGGTCTGCTGATGCTGAGTAACGTGGCGAAAATCGACTTTAATGACTTCGTCGATGCGATGTCCGGCCTGTTGACCGCGGTGATTATCGTGCTGACCTGCAACATCGTCACCGGCATCATGATCGGCTTTGCCTCGCTGGTGGTCGGCCGCGTTTTTGCGGGTGAATGGCGCAAGCTGAACCTCGGGACGGTGCTGATCGCCGTAGTGCTGGTGGCGTTTTACGCCGGCGGCTGGGCGATCTGACTGATCAACCGGGCGCGCAGCGGTGCGTCCGGAATTTTTCACTTTTTTCCCGCCAGCCGCACGCGTAGCTGACCCTTCAGGCTTCGGTTTGTTTTACACTTTAGCGCTCAACAATGATTGAAAGATAACGACGCGCCTAAGGAAAGCATGGAAATCTTTTTTACTATTCTCATCATGACGCTGGTGGTGTCGCTCTCTGGCGTCGCTGCCCGTATTTTGCCCTTTCAGATCCCGTTGCCGCTGGTGCAGATCGCCGCTGGCGCACTGCTGGCCTGGCCCACTTTTGGTCTGCATGTAGATTTTGACCCGGAACTTTTTCTGGTGCTGTTTATCCCGCCGCTGCTGTTTGCTGACGGCTGGAAAACGCCCATCAGCGAGTTCCTGCATCATGGCCGCGAGATTATTGGCTTAGCGCTGGTGCTGGTATTGATTACCGTGGTCGGCATTGGCTATCTGATCTACTGGATGGTGCCGGGCATTCCGCTGATCCCGGCTTTTGCGCTGGCGGCGGTGTTGTCTCCGACCGATGCCGTGGCGCTCTCCGGCATTGTCGGCGAAGGGCGTATCCCAAAGAAAATCATGTCGATTGTGCAGGGCGAAGCCCTGATGAACGACGCGTCAGGTCTGGTATCGCTGAAATTTGCGGTCGCCGTCGCGATGGGCACCATGGTATTTACCTGGGGCGGTGCCAGCGTCGAATTCCTGAAAGTGGCGATTGGTGGTCTGATCGCCGGTGTAGCGGTCTGCTGGCTGTACGGTAAATCGCTGCGCCTTCTCAGCCGCTGGAGCGGTGACGACCCGGCCACCCAGACCGTGTTGCTGCTGCTGCTGCCGTTCGCCTCTTACCTGATTGCGGAACATCTCGGCGTGTCAGGTATCCTGGCGGCCGTCGCGGCGGGGATGACCATCACCCGTTCCGGCATTATCCGTCAGGCACCGCTGGCGATGCGCCTGCGCGCCAATAGCGTCTGGCAGATGCTGGAGTTCGTGTTCAACGGCATGGTGTTCCTGATGCTGGGCCTGCAGCTGCCGGACATTCTGCAAACCTCGGTGGATCAGGCCAATGCCGATCCCAACGTCGAGCTGTGGATGCTGTTCGCTGATATCGGGCTGGTCTATCTGGCGCTGATGCTGGTGCGTTTTGGCTGGCTGTTTATCATGCAGCGCTTCAGCAAACGCCTGCTGAAGAAGAAGCCGCTGGAGTTCTCCAACTACTCGCTGCGTGAACTGCTTATCGCGTCCTTTGCCGGCGTCCGCGGGGCGATTACCCTCGCCGGTGTGCTGTCGATTCCGCTGTTCCTCAGCAACGGTGATCCGTTCCCGGCGCGTTATGAGCTGGTGTTTATCGCCACCGGGGTGATCCTGTTCTCACTGCTGGTCGGAGTGGTGATCCTGCCGATTCTGCTGCGCGGTATTGATACCATTGATAAAGGTGCGCATCGTCGTGAGCTGCAAAATGCCCGCGCGGTAATGGCCAGCGTGGCGATTGAGAGCCTGCATAAGATGGAAGCGCGACTGGAAAAAGAGTCGGACCAGAACATCGATCCGGAACTGCTGAAAGAGGTGAGTCTGCGGGTGATCGGCAACTTACGCCGCCGCGCTGAAGGGAAAAACGACCTTGAGCACGCGCTGTTCGCGGAGAACCTGGAGCGCCGCTTCCGCCTGACCGGCCTGCGTGCCGAACGGGCCGAGGTCTACCATCTGCGCGCGACCCAGCAGATCTCCAATGAGACGATGCAGAAACTGCTGCACGATCTCGACCTGCTTGAAGCATTACTGATCGAAAAAGAAGAGTAAGCCTCTGCCGGCCCGCTGCACCGCCTGTGCAGCGGGCCGCCGGTTCAGACCGACAGGCGCGGTACCTGGTCTGGCCAGTGTTCGCGGCAGCAGGCGATCCACGCCTGGGCGCTGCGCGACAGATAGTTACCTTCACGCCAAATCAACCCAAGACTCCACTTCAGCTCCGATTCCAGCGGTAGCCACAGCAGTGACTGTTTATCCAGTCGCTGACAGATGGGTTCCGGCAGGATCGCCAGCCCCATCTCCGCCTGCACCATCGCCGCCAGAAAATCCCACTGACCGCTGCGAACCGCTACCGTTGGCGTCAGATTCTGACGCTGAAACGCCTGCATCAGCTGTCGGTTCAGCGAAAACTCCTCATTAAAAATCAGCAACGGATGCTGCGCCAGTTCGGCCAGCCCAATCTGGCGGCGACTCAGCCACTCTGGCCGACGCGGCAGCAGCACGCACAGCGGGTGATGCATCAGCGGCAGAGTATTCAACGGCAGTTCTGCATCGACCGGCAGCGCCGTCAGGGCGATATCAAGGCTGCCGGCCAGCACCGCCTGCTGCACGGTCAGGCCGCCGAACTCAGAGATTTTCAGCTTCACGCCGGGATAACGACGGCGAAAGGCGGAGATCGAACCGGCAATCTGCATGCCGACCATTGGCGGAATACCGAGCCGCAGTTCACCGGTCTTCAGCTGGTTAATGTCGCCGATCTCCGCCTCAAGCTGATGGAACTCCTGCAGAATCGCCACGCCACGCTGATAGACCGCCTGGCCGCTGTCGGTCAGGTGCAGGCGACGGCCATCGCGCAGGATCAGGGTACAGCCCAGCTCTTCTTCCAGCTGGCGTAGCATCTTGCTGATGGTCGGCTGGGTGACGAACAGTTTTTGCGCCGCGCGGGTGAAACTCTGCTGGCGTACCACTTCGGTAAAGTAACGCAGGGCACGAACGTCCATAACTATTCCTTTTCGGCATGATTCCAATAATATTAATTCATTTTTTTCACCTTCTGTCGGCGATTTATACTGTCCTCCTGAATTTAAACGGGGAGAAAAGGCGATGGCATTCGCAATCAGTTCACGCAGACCCAGCCGGCTGCACTGGCTCAGCCTGCCGCTTCAGCTGGGGTTGTACATCGGCGTCTTTGTCGCCTGCGAGCAACTGGTCAACTGGCTGCACCTGCCGCTGCCCGCCAATATTGTCGGCATGGTGCTGATGCTGGTGCTCATCGTCACCCGGATCGTGCCGCTGAGCTGGGTTAAAGCGGGCTCCCGCTGGTTACTGGCCGAGATGCTGCTGTTCTTTATTCCGGCGGTGGTGGCGGTGGTGAATTACGGCGACCTGCTGCGGGTGGACGGCTGGCGCATCTGCGTGGTGATTGGCGTCAGCACACTGCTGGTGCTGGCCTCGACGGCGCTGGTGGTTGATCGGCTCTACCGCTATGAAATCGCGCGCGCTGCACGTAAGCAGGCCAGCGATGCGTGATCTGATCATCAGCCTGTTGTGCGTGGCGGTGACGCTGCTGGTCTACGCGCTGAATAAACGGCTTTATCGCCGCTGGCGCACGCTGCTGCTGATGCCGCTGGTGATGACGCCGGTGGTGCTGGTGGCGCTGCTGCTGCTGACCCACATCAGCTGGCAAGACTATATTGCTGAAAATCACTGGTTACTGTGGCTGCTGGGTCCGGCGACGCTGGCGTTTGCGGTACCGGTGTATGAGAACGTAGCCATCATTAAACGCCACTGGCTGTCGCTCAGCGCTGGGGTGCTCACCGCCACGGTGGTCGCGGTGTGCAGCTCAGTATGGCTGGCGCGTCTGTTAACGCTGCCGGAGTCGATTCAGCGCAGCCTGGCGGTGCGCTCCATTACCACGCCGTTTGCGCTGGCGGCGGCCGGGCCGATTGGTGGCCAGCCAGATCTGGTGGCGCTGTTCGTGGTGATCACCGGCGTGTTTGGCATGGCGGTCGGCGATGTGCTGTTTCTGCGGATCGCCATTAAGCAGGGCGTGGCAAAAGGGGCAGGATTAGGTGCCGCCTCGCACGGTGCCGGTACGGCACGCGCCTATCAGATGGGCCCACAGGAGGGTGTGGTGGCCAGCCTGGTGATGATGCTGTCCGGCGTTGTTACCGTGGTACTGGCCCCGCTGATTGGCCACCTGATGTGGGCAATACCGGCGTAACCGGCGCGTCGTGCTGCCAGCCGTGGCGCGACACCGGACCGGTGACACGTATTTTTACGTAAAGCTTGCTAAATAATGTTGTCTCCGCGTTTCAGACTGTTAACCTTGCGGCCGAATTAATTGTCCTTCACGGAGTGGAATCATGTTTAAGCAACTTGTTACCGGGAGCGCACTTGGCCTCGTTTTACTGAGCGGTGCCGCTCAGGCAATCGAAGGCAGTGTTGACGTCAGCGAGCACAACACCAACCTGAATGTCGGTCTCGGCACCACAACCCCAGGCCTGTTTCTGAAAGGCAACTGGCTGCGCAGCGACCATGACGGCAGCACCTACGGTGCCGGTCTGGGCTACAACGTTGATTTCGGACCTCTGCGTCTGGCGCCGACCGCAAAAGCGATCTTCACCCATCCTGAAGATGGAAAAGATGGATTTGCGGTGGCGCTGGGTGGCGCAGCGCAATACAACTTCAACAGCATGTGGGGTCTGTATGGCGAGTATTACTACGCGCCAGAATCTTTCACCGATCAGCTCGACAGCTATCAGGAAGCAGGCGGTGGCCTGAGCTTCACCCCGATTTCACTGCTTAACCTGCGCGTCGGTTATCAGTACATCGAGCTGAACAACAAAGATGGCCGTAAAGATAACGTGCTGGTCGACGGTCCGTACGTCGGCGCATCGCTGCGTTTCTGATTCTGCTGATGCAGAAAAAGGGCGGCACCCTGTGGGGTGCCGCCCTTTTTTTATCTCGCGCTTAACTGAAAACTAGTGCGCTCTGCCCTGATCGATGCCGGAGCCGGTCTGCGAACGGATAAACTGCATCCGGAAGCGTGAACGCTCCTCCGCGCCCTGCTGCGAATGATCGGTCACTGAGAACAGCCAGGTGCCGATAAACGCAATCGCCATGGAGAACAGCGCCGGATACTCATACGGATAGATCGGCTTAGCATGACCCAGCACCTGTACCCAGACCGTCGGTCCGAGGATCATCAGCAGCACGGCGGTAAGCAGCCCCAGCCAGCCACCGACCATCGCCCCGCGCGTGGTCAGCTTTGACCAGTACATCGACAGCAGAATAATCGGGAAGTTACAGCTGGCGGCTATCGAGAAGGCCAGTCCGACCATGAACGCGATGTTCTGCTTCTCAAACAGAATGCCCAGCGCAATCGCCACCACGCCCAGTACCAGCACGGTGATTTTAGAGACCCGCAGCTCATCACGTTCGCTCGCCTGGCCTTTACGGTAGACGCTGGCGTAAAGGTCGTGTGAGACCGCCGAGGCACCGGCCAGCGTTAAGCCCGCCACCACCGCCAGAATAGTGGCGAAGGCCACCGCCGAGATAAAGCCGAGGAAGGTACTGCCGCCCACCGCGTTAGCCAGATGCACCGCTGCCATATTGGTACCGCCAATCAGCGCGCCGCTGGCATCTTTAAAGGCTGGATTCGCGCCGACCAGCAAAATCGCACCGAAGCCGATAATAAAGGTCAGGAAGTAGAAGTAGCCCATAAAGCCGGTGGCCCAGAACACGCTTTTACGCGCCTCTTTGGCATCGGCCACGGTGAAGAAACGCATCAGAATATGCGGCAGGCCGGCGGTACCAAACATCAGTCCCAGACCGAGTGACAGCGCCGAGATCGGATCCTTCACCAGCCCGCCCGGTTGCATAATCGCAATCCCTTTCGGATGGACCGCCATCGCTTCGGTAAACAGCGTATTGAAGCTAAAGCCGGTGGTCTTCATGACCATCACCGCCATAAAGGTGGCACCAAACAGCAGCAGCACCGCCTTGATAATCTGCACCCAGGTGGTGGCCAGCATGCCGCCAAACAGCACATACATCACCATCAGAATGCCGACCAGTATTACCGCCACGTGGTAGTTGAGGCCAAACAGCAGCTGAATCAGTTTACCGGCACCGACCATCTGGGCAATCAGATAGAGCGCCACCACCACCAGCGAGCCGCAGGCGGAGAGGGTACGGATCGGTTTCTGCTTCAGGCGATACGAGGCGACGTCGGCGAAGGTGTAGCGCCCCAGATTACGCAATCGTTCAGCAATCAGAAACAGAATCATCGGCCAGCCGACTAAAAAGCCGAGCGAGTAGATCAGACCGTCATAACCGGAGGTATATACCAGCGCCGAGATGCCAAGGAACGAGGCGGCAGACATAAAGTCGCCTGCCATCGCCAGCCCATTCTGAAAGCCGGTAATATTACCGCCCGCGGTGTAATAGTCGCTGCGCGAACGGGTACGCTTCGACGCCCAGTAGGTAATGCCCAGCGTGGCCCCGACGAAAATCACAAACATGACGATCGCCTGATAGTTAACCGCCTGACGCTGCACCGCGCCGGTAATCGCATCGGCGGCCAGCGCCGAAAACGGCAGCAGCGCCGCCAGCATCCATAAGCAGAGACGCATCATGATTTCACCTCGCTCAGGATCGCTTTGGTCAGCCGGTCAAACTCGCCGTTGGCGCGCCAGACGTAAATGCCGGTCAGCACAAACGACATGACAATCAGTCCGACACCGATCGGAATACCGCGGGTCACGTTGGTTCCTGGGTACAGTGGCGTACCGAGCCAGCCAGGAGCAAAGGCGATCAGCAGGATAAAACCGACATACAGCACCAGCATGATCAGTGACAGCAGCGTGGCGAACGCCTGGCGCTTACGGACTAATTCATGAAAGCGGGGATTACGTTCAATCTGTTGATAGATTGCATCCTGTTTCGAAAGGGCGTCATTCATCACATTTTCTCCAGAGGTCTTGCAGGCATAAACCTCACGCCAGAGCGCGGGTTCGGCTGGTAATTTTATTTGTGACTACAGAAACACACTGCGTAGGGCGGGCAGGGCGGGAAATGATCTTCCCGCCGGATAAGGTGCGCTTAAGGCATTTTGATCGACTGTTTCTCCTCAAGCAGTTTTTCCACTACGCCAGGATCGGCGAGAGTAGAGGTATCGCCGAGATTGCTGGTATCACCGGTGGCGATTTTGCGCAGAATACGGCGCATGATCTTGCCGGAGCGGGTCTTCGGCAGCGAGTCGGTCCAGTGCAGTACATCCGGGGTGGCAATCGGGCCGATCTCTTTGCGTACCCAGTTACGCACTTCGGTATAGAGTTCGGGCGACGGCTCCTCGCCGTGGTTCAGGGTGATGTAAGCGTAAATCGCCTGGCCTTTAATGCTGTGCGGTATACCCACCACGGCGGCTTCAGCAATTTTCGGGTGCGACACCAGCGCCGACTCAATCTCGGCGGTGCCAAGACGGTGGCCGGAAACGTTGAGCACGTCATCCACACGACCGGTGATCCAGTAATAGCCATCCTCATCACGACGCGCGCCGTCGCCGCTGAAGTAGACATTTTTAAAGGTGGAGAAGTAGGTTTGTTCAAAGCGCTCATGGTCGCCATACAGCGTACGGGCCTGACCCGGCCAGGATTCGGTGATCACCAGATTGCCTTCACAGGCGCCTTGCTGCGGCTGGCCTTCATTATCCACCAGCGCCGGTTGTACCCCGAAGAACGGTTTAGTGGCCGAACCCGCCTTGAGTTCGGTCGCGCCCGGCAGCGGGGTGATCATGAAGCCGCCGGTTTCAGTCTGCCACCAGGTATCGACGATTGGGCAGCGGCTGTTGCCGATTTTCTTGTAGTACCACTCCCAGGCTTCCGGGTTAATCGGTTCGCCGACTGAACCCATGATGCGCAGGCTGCTGCGGTCGGTACCCTCGATCGCTTTATCACCTTCGGCCATCAGAGCGCGGATCGCGGTAGGCGCGGTATAAAGCAGCGTCACCTTATGTTTATCCACCACTTCCGCCATGCGGCTCGGGGTTGGCCAGTTCGGCACCCCTTCAAACATCAGGGTCGTCGCGCCACAGGCCAGCGGACCGTAAAGCAGGTAGCTGTGGCCGGTGATCCAGCCGACGTCGGCGGTACACCAGTAGACGTCGTCCTGATGGTAATCGAAGACAAATTTAAAGGTGGTTGCCGCGTAAACCAGATAGCCGCCGGTGGTGTGCAGCACCCCTTTCGGCTTACCGGTCGAGCCGGAGGTATAAAGAATAAACAGCGGATCTTCCGCTCCGACTTCGGCTGGAGAATGGTTGGTGCTGGCATTCAGCATCAGCTCATGCCACCAGCGGTCACGACCTTCGACCCAGCCGATATCATTGCCGGTGCGCTGGAACACCACCACGTTTTTCACGCTGGTGACGTTAGGGTTTTTTAACGCATCATCGACGTTCTTCTTCAGCGGAATGCTGCGACCGGCACGCACTCCCTCATCGGCGGTAATCACCAGCGAGGCACTGGAATCAACGATCCTGCCGGCCACGGCTTCCGGCGAAAAGCCGCCGAAAATTACCGAATGGACAGCACCGATACGCGCACAGGCCAGCATCGCCACGGCGGCTTCCGGCACCATTGGCATATAGATCGCCACCACATCGCCTTTCTTTACCTTGAGCAATTCCAGCACGTTGGCGAAACGACAGACTTCAGCATGCAGCTGGCGGAAGGTCAGGGTTTTGCTCTCACTGGCGTCGTCGCCTTCCCAGATAATCGCCGGGTGGTCGCCACGGGTCTGCAAATGCCGGTCAAGGCAGTTTGCCGCCAGATTGAGCGTGCCATCTTCGTACCAGCGAATGTCAATGTTGCCTGGCGCAAATGAGCAGTTTTTCACTTTGCTGTAGGGCTTGATCCAGTCGAGGATTTTGCCCTGTTCGCCCCAGAACGTATCTGGATCGGCGACAGATTGCTGATACATCGACTGATACTGTTCAGCGGTAATCAGCGCGTTTGCTGCAATATTCTCTGGAACAGGATGTTTATGTATTTGGCTCATGGCGGATCTCCTTGAAGTTGTTAATGATATGTCAATCAATGGTTAATTAAAGCCCACCATGAGGCTTTGTTTCTTTTTTGCGCCGTAGATCACGCCCTCAACAGCGCACACAATAAGGGGGTCATCAAGCAGGAATCAGCGATAAGTCCCTGCTTGATATAGGGAATAAAGGTGTAACTTTTTGTGTTTGGCTGTGTTTAAAAAGCGAGCAAACGCGCCGGGCGAGTTTTTGCGCGATCCTGCATAGCTATGCGTTAATTCATCGAACTAATACTTTTCATAACAGCAGGTTAGGGATTTGCGGCTGGCGCAGCATTTTATGCTACTCAGATGGTGAAGTTTTAAACGAAGACGCCAAGGGTTGCATTTACCACAGTGAAAATGGTACTTATCTCGCCCCTGTTCTGCAGGTATCAACTCAGACCGCGTCTGAAAATGGGTATGGGAATCATCAGATTTTCGTGCGAGGCGCTGTCTCCAAACACCCTCTAATTTACCGGGCTTTTTGCTCACTTCCCTGTGTGTATTGTCTTCTGCACCTTCGCAGTAGAGAGAAACGGGTTTTGACTGAGGAAATTACGCGTTATGAAAGGTTTTAAAATCAGCCTTGCCTGGCAGATTCTGATAGCCCTGGTGCTTGGCATCGTTGTGGGTGCCGTGCTGCATAATCAGCCAGACGATCGTGAATGGTTAGTCACCAATATTCTCAGCCCGGCGGGCGACATCTTTATTCACCTGATAAAGATGATTGTGGTACCGATCGTGATCTCATCACTGATCGTCGGCATTGCCGGCGTCGGCGATGCCAAAAAGTTGGGGCGCATCGGCGTCAAAACGATTCTCTACTTTGAAGTGATCACCACCCTTGCCATTGTGGTCGGGATTACCCTGGCCAACGTATTTCAACCCGGCACCGGCATCGATATGTCAACGCTGGCAACGGTGGACATCTCTAAATACGAAGCCACCACCGCAGAAGTGCAGGGCGGTCCGCACAGCCTGGTCGCCACCATTCTGTCGCTGATCCCGCAGAACATTTTCGCCTCGATGGTGAAAGGTGACATGCTGCCGATTATCTTCTTCTCGGTGCTGTTTGGCTTAGGCCTGTCATCGCTGCCGTCAGAACAGCGCGATCCGCTGGTGAACCTGTTCCGTGGCATCTCTGAAACCATGTTCAAAGTGACGCACATGATCATGCGTTATGCGCCGGTCGGCGTGTTCGCCCTGATTGCCGTCACCATCGCTAACTTCGGCTTCGCCTCGCTGTGGCCGCTGGCTAAGCTGGTGCTGCTGGTCTATGCGGCGATTCTGTTCTTCGCTTTTGTGGTGCTGGGCGGGGTTGCGCGCTTCTGTAAGCTGCGTATCACCACGCTGATGCGCATTCTGAAAGATGAGCTGATTCTCTCGTACTCCACCTCCAGCTCAGAGACGGTACTGCCGCGCATCATGCAGAAGATGGAAGCCTACGGCGCGCCGAAAGCGATCACCAGCTTCGTGGTGCCGACCGGTTATTCGTTTAATCTTGATGGCTCAACCCTGTATCAGAGTATCGCCGCCATCTTTATCGCTCAGCTGTATGGCATCGATCTGTCGCTGAGCGACGAGATTATTCTGGTGCTGACGCTGATGGTCACCTCGAAAGGCATTGCTGGCGTACCAGGCGTCTCCTTCGTGGTGCTGCTGGCGACGCTGGGCAGCGTCGGTATTCCGCTGGAAGGGCTGGCGTTTATTGCCGGTGTCGACCGTATTATGGACATGGCGCGTACTGCCCTGAACGTGATTGGAAACGCCCTGGCGGTACTGGTCATTGCCCGCTGGGAAAACCAGTTCGACGCCGAACAGGCGAAAGAGTATGAACTGCAACTGCGCACTCAGACCGCCAGTTAATCGCACTGCTTAATAAAAAAGGCTCAACGAAAGTTGGGCCTTTTTTGTTTCCGGCAAATGACTGTGACCGGTTCAACCGCACACCTTACCTGACACCTGACACCTGACACCTGACACCTGACACCTGACACCTGACACCTGACACCTGACACCTGACACCTGACACCTGATACCTGATACCTGATACCTGATACCTGACCTTGTCTCTTCTCTTTTCAAAAGCGATCCAAAAGTCCGCGGGAAGAGCAGGTTCACCCGAAGAGTAAAGCGTCCCACGCCAGGGAAGGCGTGGGCCGAGCGTCAGGGATGACGAATGCGTCTTTACGATCGGGTGAATCTTCTCTGCCCCTGCACCCGGCGTGAAGCACGCACGCTTCTGGCTCACACCTTCAGGGTCAGATGCATCACTAAATCCCATCACCCAACCTGAAGCGAACACCCGCCAGCCAGAATCCCCGCTTTATTTGATCCCTATTCGCATCCATGCAAAAAAGATCTCACCCATGAATTAATCATTCGTTATGATGAGTCATATATTGAATAAATTATTCCTATGCGGAGCCTGTTATGAAAATTGACCTCAGCCAGATGATCACCGAAGGCCGTAATCCTGCCAGTCAGAACATTGACGAGCTGTCGACCGAAGCGATGTTGCGCGTCATTAATGACGAAGATAAGAAGGTGGCGCTGGCGGTTGAAGCGATTGTGCCGCAGATAGCCGACGCGGTTGACGCCATCAGCGCTGCGTTTCAGGCCGGTGGACGCCTGATCTATTGCGGTGCAGGAACGTCCGGGCGACTGGGTATTCTGGATGCCAGCGAGTGTCCGCCGACCTTTGGTACGCCGCGGGAACAGGTGGTTGGACTGATCGCCGGCGGCCATCGGGCGATTCTACAGGCGGTAGAAAATGCTGAAGATAACCGGGCGCAGGGCGCACAGGATCTGCGGGATATCAACTTCAGCCGCGAGGATGTGCTGGTCGGCATCGCGGCCAGTGGCCGCACGCCTTACGTCCTTGGCGCGCTGGAGTATGCCGGTCAGCTCGGTGCCACCACCGTCGCTCTGACCTGTAATCCCGACAGCCCGATGTCGCAGGCCGCGGCGATTGCCCTGACGCCGGTCGTGGGACCCGAAGTCGTCACCGGCTCGTCACGCATGAAGGCGGGCACCGCCCAGAAGCTGGTGCTTAACATGCTGACCACCGGGGCAATGATCCGCAGCGGTAAAGTCTACGGCAACCTGATGGTAGATGTTGAAGCAACTAATCAGAAGCTGGTACAGCGCCAGGTGAACATCGTCAGGCAGGCAACCGACTGTGATGAGGCGACCGCCAGCACTGCACTGAGCGCCTGTGGCGGGCACTGCAAAACGGCCATTCTGATGGTACTGGCCGGGCTGAGCGCTGATGAAGCGCAGGCGCTGCTCGCACAGCATCAGGGCTTTATCCGCCATGCCCTTCAGGCAGCGGGAGCACGCTGATGGCGAAAATTACCGATGCACTATTACGCGACATTTTGCAGGCGGTCGGCGGGGCGCAAAATATCGCCAACTGCGGCAACTGCATGACGCGACTGCGGCTGACGCTCAATCAACCTGAACGGATCGATCTCACCCGGCTGAAAAGCCTGCCGGGTGTGCTGGGGGTGATCGACAGTGACGCCCAGTTGCAGATTGTGCTCGGCCCCGGCAAAGCGCAGACCGCAGCAGAAGGGATGCAGAACTTACTGGCACAGGGTGAAGCACCTGCGCTCAGCGAACTGGCCGCACAGCACAAGCAGCAGATGAAGGCTAAACAGACCAGCGGCCTGCATCAGTTTCTGTCGCGCTTCGCCACTATCTTTACTCCGCTCATTCCCGGCTTTATCGGCGCGGGCTTACTGCTGGGATTTGCCACTCTGCTTGAACAGAGTCTGCACCTGAATGCGCCGGGCGAGCACGCGCCCTGGCTGCTGCACAGCGTGGCGTACATGAAAGTATTCGGCAAAGGACTGTTCACCTTCCTCAGCATCCTGATCGGCTATAACGCCCAGAAAGCCTTTGGCGGCAGCGGGGTGAATGGCGCGATCATCGCCTCACTGTTTGTTCTCGGCTACGTCCCGACCGCCACGGTCGGCTACTACAGCGGGATGGAAAGCTTTTTCGGCCTGACTATCGACCCGCGCGGCAATATTATCGGCGTGCTGCTGGCGGCCATTATCGGGGCGTGGATTGAAAAGCAGATCCGCAAAATCATCCCGGATAATCTGGATATGATCCTCACCTCGATGTTTACCCTGTTGATTACCGGTGCGATTACTTACCTGCTGATCATGCCGCTGGGTGGCGAACTGTTTAAAGGGATGTCCTGGCTGTTCATCCACCTGAATAACAACCCCTTTGGCTGCGCGCTACTGGCCGGGCTGTTCCTGATCGCGGTGATGTTTGGCATTCATCAGGGCTTTATTCCGGTCTACTTCGCGCTGATGGAAACCCAGGGATTCAACTCACTGTTCCCGATACTGGCGATGGCCGGGGCAGGCCAGGTCGGCGCTTCGCTGGCGCTGTGGTGTAAGGCAGAAAAAGGGGCGCTGCTGCGGGCGCAAATCAAAGGGGCGATTGTGCCGGGGCTGCTCGGGGTGGGCGAACCGCTGATTTACGGCGTCACGCTGCCGCGACTCAAGCCGTTTATCACCGCCTGTGGCGGCGGGGCGCTGGGCGGTTTCTTTATCGGCCTGGTGGCGTGGCTGGGCTTACCGATCGGCATGAACACCGTGTTTGGCCCGTCGGGTCTGGTCACGCTGCCGCTGATGACCTCCAGCCAGGGCATTTTTGCCGGCATGGCAATCTATCTGGTGGGGCTAATGGTGGCATGGGTCGGAGGATTCCTCCTGACCTGGTGGTTCGGTACCCGTAATGTGGATCTCAGCTGAGCCGGGAATACCGCCGGGTCGCTACCCTCCAGTGACGCTAACGAATGACATGACGCGAAAATGTGAAAGCCGCTGCAAAGCGGCTTTTTTATTACCACTAATTTAACAGAATCGCTAAAGAGAGTAGGAAAGCATGCCGAAAACATAAAAAAAGGTAATCGTTATTTATTCGCCCAACGCTTCCGCGCTGACAGCATCACCCCCAGCGTGCAGGAGAGTGGGTCTTCAAGGACTTTTGAGATGCGTAACAACCAGCCCGTTTCCCAGCGTGAATATCTGTTCGATGATCATGCAACCCTGATGTCGACCACCGATCTCAATAGTTACATCACCTATGCTAACGATGCGTTTATTGAGGCGAGCGGCTTTTCTACCGAAGAGATCAACGGCCAGCCACACAATATGGTGCGTCACCCGGATATGCCGGCAGAGGCGTTTGCCGATATGTGGGCCACGCTGAAACAGGGCGAACCCTGGACGGCATTGGTGAAAAACCGCCGTAAAAATGGCGATCACTACTGGGTGCGCGCCAATGCCATTCCGGTGGTGCGCGACGGGAAGGTGCAGGGGTATATGTCGGTGCGCACCAAACCGGGCGCGGAAGAAGTGCGTCAGGCGGAGGCGCTGTATCAGGATTTCCAGGCAGGGCGTGCGAAAGGACGACGCTTTTATAAAGGCCTGGTGGTGCGCAGCGGCTGGCGGCGGCCTGCCTCTATCCTGAAAACGCTGCCGCTTCGCTGGCGCATTCGCAGCACCCTGCTGGCCTTACTGCCGCTATCGGTGGCCGGCGTCTGGGCGCTGGGCGTCACGCCGGCGGCGCTGGGTGGCTTCACGGCGGGGATGGTGGCGCTGCTGACGCTGGCCAGCCTGTGGCTGGAGCAGCAGATCTCACGGCCTATCGAACGGATGTGCAAACAGGCGCTGAGCGTGGCGACCGGTGCCAGCCATAAGGTCGATCAGATGGATCGGGTTGATGAAGTCGGCGTCACGCTGCGCGCCATTGGCCAGCTCGGATTAATGTTCCGCTGGCTGGTGGATGATGTCAGTGGGCAGGCGATAAACGTGCTCAGCGCCAGCGATGCCATCGCCCGCAGTAACAACGAACTGAGCCGCCGTACCGAACAGGCCGCCGCCAACGTGCAGCAAACCGCCGCCACCATGAATGAGATGACCGCGACGGTGAAAAGCAACACCGAAACCGCCCATGAAGTGAACACCCTGTCGTCCGATACCAGTAACGCAGCGATAAAAGGCGGCGACGTAATGAAAGAGATGATGCAGATGATGGGCGAAATTGCTGACAGTTCAAAGCGCATCGCCAACATTACCAGCGTGATCGACGGCATTGCTTTCCAGACCAATATCCTGGCGCTCAACGCCGCGGTTGAAGCGGCGCGGGCGGGCGAGCAGGGTAAAGGGTTTGCGGTGGTGGCAGGCGAAGTCCGCAGCCTGGCGCAGCGCAGTGCTAAAGCCGCCAGCGAGATTAAAACGCTGGTAGAGACCAGCGCCAGCCGGGTCAGCTCCGGCAATCAGCACGCCAGCGCAGCCGGCCGGACGATGCAGGATATCGTCTCGCAGGTGCAGAACGTCACCACACTGATTGCGCAGATCAGCGCGGCCACCGCCGAACAGGCCACCGCGCTGAGCGAAGTCAGTAGCGCGGTGGAAGATCTGGATGACATCACCCACCAGAACGCTGCCCGGGTAGCCGAAAGCGCCGAAGCATCCGGCCGCATGACGCATCAGGCCAACCGCCTGGTGGAAGCGATCAGCGTATTTCGCTAAGAGGCCAGCGCCTGGCTGGCGTCGCGTCCGGCACGCAGCGCGCCAGGTGACTGACCGACAATGCGCTTGAAGGCGCGACTGAAAGCCGCAATCGAGCCGTAGCCGAGATGAAAGGCAACGGCTTCCACCGCTTCACCGTTATTGACAATGCGCTGCACCGCCAGCCGCATCCGCAGCTCGGTCAGGTAACGCAGCGGCGTCATGCCGGTGGCGTTAAGAAAGCGCTCGGCAAATACCGAACGTGAGCAGCCCGCCACGCGGGCCAGCCGCGCCACCGTCCAGTTCTCGCCCGGTTCGCGGTGCATGGCGGCAATTGCCTGACTGAGCCGCGGATCGCGCATCGCCTGTACCAGTCCGCTGCTTTTACCGCAGCCATTCTCCACCCAGCCACGCACAATCAGCGCCGCCACCACATCCGCCAGACGCGAAAGGATGCCAGCGAAGCCCGCCTGGCGGGTACGCGACTCGCGTTCCATCGCCTCCAGAATCGGCCGGATCTCCGGGTACTGCGACAGCAGGGTGCTCACCAGCATCACATCCGGCATGGTATTAATCAGCGGCTGCATGCCGCCGAGTTCAAACGCCATACAGGCGCTGAACAACAGCACGCTGTGTTCGTCGTCACTGGCATCGGCCGGGGCGGTGATGGCGCAGACGCTGTCGCAGATCGGTTTGCTCGCCATATTGGCGACACACTGACACTCCACCTCTTCGCTGGAGATCAGGCTGTGCGGTTTGCCGTGCGGCACTAACAGCGCATCGCCACTGTTAAGCTGGAATACCTCGCCGGAGGCGCTGCGCACCTGCAACGCGCCGCGTCCGACAAAGTGAAACTGCGCCCGTCCCGGCGCGTTGTCAAAGCGCAATCCGAACGGAGCACTGACGGCAATGCGCTGATAGTTAACCCCATACAGCCGCATTCCCATCAGCAGTTCACTGGTCAGGTCTTCATAATGGCTCATACGATTCCAGACGAATTATCAAAAATGACGGTGTAAGCATCATAGATCGTCTGGCGGCTGCCCACTATCATCACACTTACTTTTTTTTGCATCCGGAGAAGCAGCATGAGTCTGACAACCGAAGTGGCTGATGAGGTTTCCTCGCCCGCCCGTCCCGCGTGGGGCGCGGTATTTGCAATGGCGTTTGGCGTATTCAGCCTGATCACCGCCGAATTTTTACCGGTCAGTTTACTGACGCCGATGGCCCAGAGCCTTGGCGTCTCCGAAGGTCAGGCGGGTCAGACCGTTACCATTACCGCGCTGGTCGCGCTATTTACCAGCCTGATCACCGCCAGCGTCACCCGACGGCTTGATCGCCGCATTGTGATGCTGGTGTTTTCACTGCTGCTGATCGCTTCAGCGCTGATGGTGGCGCTGGCCGGGAACCTGACAACCATCCTGCTGGCGCGCGTGCTGCTGGGCATGGCGATTGGCGGCTTCTGGACGCTGTCGACCGCGATTACCATGCGGCTGGTGCCGGCCGATCAGGTGCCGCGCGCGCTCTCCATCGTCTTTAGCGGTATCTCGCTGGCGACCATTATCGCCACGCCGCTCGGCAGTTATCTCGGTGGGCTGGTCGGCTGGCGCAACATCTTTATGCTGACTGCCGGTCTGGGAGCGGTGGCGCTGTTGTGGCAATTTTTCACCCTGCCCGCGATGCCGGCAGAGAATAAGGCGCGCAGCGGCGGGGTGCTCGATCTGCTGCGGATCGGCGTGATGCGCTGGGGCATGCTGGCCGTCATCATGATGTTTACCGGCCACTTCGCCTTCTTTACCTATCTGCGCCCGTTCCTCGAAGGCGTCGCTCAGCTGAATCTCAATCAGCTGTCGCTGGCGCTGCTGGCCTTTGGCGTGGCGAACTTTTTCGGCACCTCGCTGGCTGGCTACCTGGTGACCCGCAGCGTCTCGCTGACCCTCAGCGGCATGGCGCTGCTGATGAGCCTCACCGCGCTGCTGCTGGTGAGCTTCGGCGACGTCAGCTGGCTGGTGGGCGTGGGTGTGGCGGTATGGGGCATGGCGTTTGGTTCGATGCCAACCGGCTGGTCAACCTGGATTTCGCGCGCGGTGCCGGATGATGCCGAATCAGGCGGGGGTTTACTGGTGGCGACTATCCAGCTGGCGATCACCGTCGGTGCCGCAGCGGGTGGCTGGATGTTTGACCTGCGCGGAGCGGGTGGCGTATTCCTCGCCAGCGGGGTGCTGATGCTGCTGGCGGCGCTGACCATCTTCAGCCGGGTGCGGCATCACGGATAATCGATCAAAGGCAGCTATTTGTGCTGCCTTTTTTATTGGCTGTGGATTATTAACCTTTTGAGCAATAACTATGCGAAATGTGCTTTTCATCATCAGTTTTATTGAAAGAGATAAGCAAAAGTCTCCGCTTTTTACTGATCAATATTCGGCCTAATATATCTATCAACAAGGCAACACGCCTTACCTGATAAAACGTAATCGAGGAATTGACCATGAAATCTATCAAAACTTTTGCAGCAGTTATCGCCCTTTCAGTTTTGCCATTCGCCAGCTTCGCCCAGTCTGTGACCGCTATCGACTCTACGCTTGATGGCGCTGAAGCGAAAATCGCTGCTCAGGCGCAGGAACACGGTGCTTCATATAAAATCACTGAAGCTTACACCAACAACGGCGTTCACATGACCGCTGAGCTGCTGAAATAAACTGCGCATTCTCCGCTTGTGCTGACAGGACGCCCCCGGGCGTCCTGGCGGCGTTGGTTGCTGACCAATAATAATCCTGTCACTTTCCCACCGAAATAATTATTATTCTCAAAAACATTCTCATCTGATCGCGGTTCAGATGCTTTCTGGTTGCAATGTCGGGCTTTCTTTTCACCGTGTCTGCGGTGGATTTACTATGGAGAAGTTATGAAAGCGATAATCAATACGCGCTGGGCGCTGCGTCCTCTGATGCTGGCAACAGCACTGTTTTCTGCGTCAGGCTTATCGGCGGTGCAGGCAGATGAACTTAATCAGCCGATCGGCAAAGGCGTGTACGAACTGGCCTTCAGCCCGAAAGATAACGCGGTTTTTGTCGCCACGGCGCAGAACAGCAGCGGTAACGGCGGCACGGTTTTCCGTCTCGATCCCACTACGCTGGCGGTGCAGCAGTCGATTAATAGTGACCTGAAAGCGTTTGGCGCAGCGATCAATCCGCAGACTAACGTGCTTTACATTGGCAATACCGTTGAAGGGTCACTGACCGCCATTGATGCCAGTAGCGGAAAAGTGATCAACAGCCTGCTACTCGATGGCCGCAAGCGCAGTGAAACGGTGCGTCCGTTGCAGCCGCGTCAGGTAGCCGTCGATGTGAAAACCAATCGTGTCTATGTTACCGGACTGGGTCGGCAGAGCGTGGTCTGGGTGGTGGATGGCAGTACGCTGCAACTGATCAGTACCGTGCCGAATACCGGCAAAATGGCGACCGGTCTGGCGGTAGATTCCGCGGCGCAGAAAGTTTACGTCACCAACGGCGACGGTGAACTGGTTACCCTTAACGCCCGCACCAACGCGATTGAGAAGAAGCAGAAGATCGACGGCGATAAAGAACACTTTTTCCTGAACATTGCGCTGGATACGCGCGGTCAGCGTGCCTTCCTCAGCGATTCAAAGCAGGCTCAGGTGCTGGTGGTTGATTTGAGCACTCAGCAGGTGATCCAACGGATTGACGTGCCGGAATCGCTGGCGGTGCTGTTCAACCAGGATCGCAATGAGCTTTATGTCACTCACCGTAAAGCGGGCGAAGTCAGCATCATTGACGCCAGCAACTACCGCCTGAAGCGGAGCGTGAAAACCCCGGGTCTGCCGAACAGCCTCGCCTTGTCCGCCGACGGTAACACCCTGTATGTCAGCGTCAAGCAGCCAGGTTCGCGTAAAGCGCCGCCAAAAGATCCCGACAGCGTCATGCGTATTGCCTTGTAAAAAGTGATTGCCGCTTAGCGGCGCAGGGGCGTTTAGCCCCGGTGTTGTGTTATCTGAAGCCATCCTGACAGGTGGCTTTTTGCGATAAAAAAGCCCGCAGACGCGGGCCATGAGTTGAGGTCATTCCCGCCCGAGGCGGGAACCGATCACGCTAGCGGCAGCGACGCTATCCTCAATCGATCAGACCTCTTCTGACGCTTCGCGCATCATCTCATCGTGAGGGATATCATCCAGAATCTGCTCAAAGCTGCGCAGACGCTTGTAGATCGACATCAGTTCAACCAGCGTTGACCATGAGGCGATCAGGTACTGGAATGAACCACGTACCTGGTCAAACACGTTAGTAATCTGGTTCAGCAGGCCCAGCGTAATAGTGCCCGCTACAATCGACGGAAACAGCAGGAACAGGCCAAATACATTATCCACCTGCAGATAGAGAATGCGGGTGATGTTGAAGTAGAGATAGTGAAAGTAGAGGCGGAAGTAGTTGAACCGCACCCGACCGAACAGTTCCTGCACCGTCTGTGGCCGGGCGCGGTCTGCATTATCCTCGCCATACACCAGCTCTTTACGGTAAGCCGCTTCCACCCGCTGATTACGAAACTCCAGTCCGGGTAGCTTAATGCCGACTACCGCCAGTAAACCGGTGCCGAATACCGACCACAGTATGGCGGCAATCACCAGCGCATACGGAATATTACCGAGGAACGGCACATCTTTGACATGGTGCGACAGCGCCACCAGCACCGGCAAAAAGGCCACTAAGGTCATGATCGCCTGAATAAAACTGACGCCCCAGTCTTCCAGCGTAGAGGCGAACCGCATGGTGTCTTCCTGCACACGCTGCGCGGCGCCTTCGACATGACGCAGTCGCTGCCAGTTGTGCATGTAGTAATTGTTCATGGCGGTACGCCAGCGGAATACCCAGTGGCTGATAAAGAACGAATTGAGCACGCCAATCACTACCGCGATCAACGCGATGCCGAGAAAGGCGCGCACTTCGTGATAAAACTCAACGATCTGCACCGATCCAGCTTTCGTCAGCGCCTTCTGAATTAAGTCATAAAACGGCCCGTACCAGGCGTTAACCGCTACGCCGACCTGCACCCCAAACCAGGTGACAAAAATAATCAGCGCCGAACCCCAGACAGACCAGCGCTGCCACGGATGATTGTCAATCAGCCGCCAGGCGAGGGCAAAAAGGGCCACCATGACCCAGTAATAGAGATAAAACCACAGCTGGCTGGCGGCAATAAACCGCGCGGCGCTGGTGGGTAACGGCTGTTTCATCGCTGCGTCAAAGGTAGGCCACATGCCGGGCAGATGCGCGGCAAAACCAAACCAGGCAAAAATCGCTAATAAGCTCCAGAGGGCCGCTGAGCTGAAAAACAGCGCTGGCCGCGGGAAAAAAGACTTAAACATAGGCACTCCGCTGTTGTGTGTTGCTTGTTATAACGTTTTGCCTGCCTGATGTCTGTAGTCTGTTGTTTCTGCTGATGACAGAAAAGAAATGGATGTTAATGAAATTGTGCGGTTTTGTTTCCAGGAACTAAATCTTTATCGACAGTGGTGTTACACTAGCGCGCATTGTTACCGGTAACAATGAAGCTGTAACCCTTAATCCGCAAATAAAAATCATAACAACGCACCCATTTACCCTTTCATACCGCCCCTGGCGGGAATGAGGCAATGTCATGTCAGAACAAAAAAAGGGTCATTCACGCAGGGATTTTTTGCTGAAGACTATTACCCTGGCGCCAGCAATGGCGGTAGGCAGTACGGCGATGGGCGCACTGTCGCTGCCGCTGGCGGCACAGGCGGCTGAGACCCCGGCCGCGCCCCAGCAGGCGCGTGACTACCAGCCAGCCTGGTTCACCGCCGAAGAGTTCGCCTTTATCTCTGCCGCGGTTGCACGTCTGATCCCGCGCGATGAGCGCGGCCCGGGTGCGCTGGAAGCCGGCGTACCAGAGTTCATTGATCGCCAGATGAATACCCCATACGCCACCGGCTCTAACTGGTATATGCAGGGACCGTTTAATCCCGACCTGCCAAAAGAGCTGGGCTATCAGCTGCCGCTGGTGCCGCAGCAGATCTACCGCCTGGGCATTGCTGACGCCGATGGCTACAGCAAACAGCAACATGGCAAGGTGTTCGCGCAGCTGAGCGGCGAGCAGCAGGATGCCTTACTGCAGGCGATGGAGAGCGGCAGCGCTGAATTCAGCCAGCTGCCGGCCAAAACTTTCTTTGCGTTTCTGCTGCAAAACACCCGCGAAGGCTTCTTCAGCGATCCTATCCACGGCGGTAATCAGGGAATGGTGGGCTGGAAGCTGATCAACTTCCCTGGCGCACGCGCCGATTTCATGGACTGGGTAGAGCGCGGCGAACGTTATCCGTTCCCGTCAGTGTCGATTCGCGGGGAGAGAGCGTAAGCATGGCAAACGAAATGAAAAAAGTGGATGCGGTGATCGTCGGTTTCGGCTGGGCAGGCGCGATCATGGCGAAAGAGCTGACCGAAGCGGGTCTCAACGTGCTGGCACTGGAACGCGGACCGCATCGCGATACCTATCCTGACGGCTCTTACCCACAGTCAATTGATGAGCTGACCTACAACGTCCGCAAAAAACTGTTCCAGGATCTCTCTAAAAGCACCGTCACCATTCGTCATGATGCTTCGCAGACCGCGGTGCCTTATCGCCAGCTGGCAGCGTTTCTGCCGGGTACCGGCACCGGCGGTGCCGGCCTGCACTGGTCCGGCGTCCATTTCCGCGTCGATCCGATTGAACTGCGGATGCGCAGCCATTACGAAGAGCGTTACGGCAAGAACTTCATTCCGCAGGGCATGACGATTCAGGACTTTGGCGTCAGCTATGACGAACTGGAGCCGTTCTTCGACAAGGCGGAAAAGGTGTTTGGTACCTCAGGCAGCGCCTGGAGCATCAAAGGCCAGGTGGTGGGGAAAGACAAGGGCGGTAACCCGTTTGCGCCCGATCGCTCAGATAACTTCCCACTGCCCGCCCAGAAGCGCACTTATTCGGCGCAGCTGTTCGCCCAGGCAGCAGAATCGGTCGGCTATCACCCTTACGATCTGCCGTCCGCTAACACCTCCGGCCCATACACGAATCCCTACGGCGCACAGATGGGCCCGTGCAACTTCTGCGGTTACTGCAGTGGTTATGCCTGCTACATGTATTCCAAGGCGTCGCCTAACGTCAATATCCTGCCTGCGCTGCGTCAGGAGCCAAAGTTTGAGCTGCGCAATAACTCTTATGTGCTGCGGGTTAACCTTAGCGACGACAAAAAACGCGCCACCGGCGTGACCTATGTTGATGGTCAGGGCCGCGAGCAGATTCAGCCCGCTGACCTGGTGATCCTCTCCGCCTTCCAGTTCCACAACGTGCACCTGATGCTGCTGTCGGGCATTGGGCAGCCTTACAACCCGATCACCAACGAAGGCACCGTCGGCCGTAACTTCGCCTATCAGAACCTTTCGACGCTGAAGGCACTGTTCGACAAAAACACCACCACTAACCCATTTATCGGTGCGGGTGGCGCGGGCGTCGGGGTTGATGATTTCAATGCCGATAACTTCGACCACGGTCCGCACGGCTTTGTCGGGGGATCGCCATTCTGGGTTAACCAGGCGGGTACCAAACCGATCTCCGGCCTGCCGGTGCCGGCGGGTACGCCGAACTGGGGCAGCCAGTGGAAAGCCGCGGTGGCCGACACCTATACCCATCACCTGTCGATGGATGCCCACGGTGCGCACCAGTCCTATCGCGCTAACTACCTTGATCTCGATCCGAACTACAAAGATGCCTACGGTCAGCCTCTGCTGCGTATGACCTTTGACTGGCAGGAGAACGACATCAAAATGGCGCAGTTCATGGTCGGCAAGATGCATAAAATCGCCGAAGCAATGAACCCGAAAATGATCATTGGCGGCGCGAAAAAGCCGGGCACCCATTTCGATTCGACCGTTTATCAGACCACCCACATCAGTGGTGGGGCGATCATGGGCGACGATCCGAAAACCAGCGCGGTAAACCGCTATCTGCAGAGCTGGGATGTGCCGAATGTGTTTGTGCCAGGCGCTTCCGCCTTCCCGCAGGGACTGGGCTACAACCCGACCGGCATGGTGGCGGCGCTGACCTACTGGTCAGCTAAAGCGATTCGTGAGCAGTACCTGAAGAACCCAGGTCCACTGGTGCAGGCATAAGGAACATGGCGATGAAAAATGGCATTCTGGCCCTGATTTTGGGCACCCTGACCTTCGCCGCGCTGGCGGACGACAACCGCGACGAGCTGGTGAAACGAGGTGAGTATCTGGCGCGTGCCGGTGACTGTGTTGCCTGTCACACCGCAAAAGACGGCGCGGCGTTTGCGGGCGGCCTGCCGATGGCTACGCCGATTGGCACCCTCTATTCCACCAACATTACGCCCGATCCGGCAACCGGCATTGGCGACTACAGCTACGACGACTTCCAGAAGGCGGTGCGTCATGGCGTGGCGAAAAATGGCGATACGCTCTACCCGGCGATGCCGTTTCCCTCTTACGCGGTGGTCAGCGATGAGGACATGAAGGCGCTGTATGCTTACTTCATGCACGGCGTGGCGGCGGTGAAGCAGCCGAATAAAGAGAGCGACATTCCGTGGCCGCTGTCGATGCGCTGGCCGCTGGCGATCTGGCGTACGGTGTTTGCTCCTGAGGTGAAGGCGTTCCAGCCTGCTGCACAGGAAGATCCGGTGCTGGCGCGCGGCCGCTACCTGGTGGAAGGTCTCGGGCACTGTGGCGCCTGCCACACGCCGCGTAGCGTCACCATGCAGGAGAAGGCGCTGACCAACGAGGAAGGCAGTGACTATCTGGC
Organism: Pantoea sp. X-Soil-YNGN-775; assembly: GCF_059730575.1. Lineage (NCBI taxonomy): Bacteria > Pseudomonadati > Pseudomonadota > Gammaproteobacteria > Enterobacterales > Erwiniaceae > Pantoea > Pantoea sp. X-Soil-YNGN-775. The sequence goes on from NZ_AP035945.1 coordinate 343,162, forward strand.
TGGCAGCAGCGCGCCGATTGATGGCTGGACCGCCAGCAATCTGCGTGGCGACAACCGTGATGGACTGGGTCGCTGGAGTGAAGACGATCTGCGGCAGTTCCTGCGCTATGGCCGCAACGATCAGACCGCCGCATTTGGTGGCATGACCGAGGTGGTTGAACACAGCCTGCAGCATCTGAGCGACGCGGATATCACTGCCATTGCGCGTTATCTGAAGTCGCTGGGCGCGAAAGATCCGCACCAGACGGTCTTCAGCGTCGATGACGCCACCGCCAAAGCGTTGTGGAAAGGTGATGACAGCGCGACCGGTGCAGCCACCTATGTCGACAGCTGTGCCGCCTGCCATAAAACCGACGGTAGCGGCTATCAGCGCTTCTTCCCGGCGCTGCGTGGCAATCCGGTGGTGCAGGCCGATGATCCGACCTCGCTGATCCATATCGTGCTGGTGGGCGGACAGTTGCCTGGCGTACAGGGCGCGCCGTCGACCATCACCATGCCGGCGTTTGGCTGGCGTCTGAACGATCAGCAGGTTGCCGACGTGGTCAACTTCGTGCGTAACAGCTGGGGCAACAAGGCGTCTGAACCGGTCAGCGCGAAGCAGGTCGCTGCGCTGCGTAAAGATGAGAAAGATCGTCTGGGCAGCGCCGATATCCGGGTACTGGAAGGCAAATAATCGGCAGTAAAAAAAGGCCGTCATCATCAGGATGACGGCCTTTTCTTTTAGATATTCTCCAGATCGATACCGCGCGTTTTCGGCCCGTAAATCCCTACCGACAGCATCACCATCACCATGCTCAGCACGATAAAGGTAATCACACCTGGCGTGCCGGCATACTGCAGGATCACTCCAATCAGAATACTGCTGAACACCGTAGAGAGGCGGCTGAAGGAGTAGCAGAAGCCGACCGCCCGCGCCCGAATATGGGTCGGGAAAATCTCGGTCTGATAGGCGTGGAAGCTGAAGGTCAGCCAGGCGTTGGACCAGGTGATCAGGAACCCGCAGGCGATCAACAACAGCGGATTGGTCTGGAAGGCGAACAGCGTACCGAACACCACGGTCATCAGCGACGACAGCACGATCTGCCATTTATTCTCCAGCTTATCCGCATAGCGGCTGCAGATCAGCGATCCCAGCGGATAGGCCAGGGTGATAAAAAAGGCATACAGCAAACTGTGGGTCACCGTGGTGCCGCTGCCCGACAGCAGCGCAGGCAGCCAGTTACCGAAACCAAAAAAGCCGATCGCCTGGAAGAAGTTCATCACCACCAGCATCAGGGTGCGCTGGCGATATGCGGGTGACCAGATTTCACGAAAACGCCCCCGTTTTGGCAACTGTGCCGCGGCGTCATCGGGCGGAAAGGGCGCGCCGGGCGTCAGGCCGCAGCGTTGTTCCATGGTGGATAACACCTGGTGTGCCTGCTGATGACGGCCCTGCTGTGCCAGCCAGCGCGCCGATTCGGGCAGGTTCTTGCGGATAAACCAGATCACCAGTGAACAGACGGCACCGGCGATCACCACCCAGCGCCAGCCTTCGAGGTTCAGCAGCGTTTGTGGCACCAGCCACCATGACATCAGGGCCACGGCGGGCACCGACAGAAACTGCACAAAAAAGGAAAAGGCGAACGCCCGGCTGCGCAGATGGCTGGGCACCCACTCCGACAGATAGGTATCGATAGTCACCAGTTCGACCCCGAGACCGATACCGACCAGCAGGCGAAACAGGATGATCATCTCCGCGCTCTGCTGAAACGCCATCAGCAGTGAAAACAGCCCGTACCACAGCAGCGCGCACATAAAGGTCAGACGGCGGCCAAAACGGTCGGCGTAAGGAGCCAGCAGGCTGGCACCGATAAACAGACCGAGAAAGGTGGCGGAGGCAAACGCCGCCTGATCGGAAAACCCGAACACGCCAGCGCCGCCGGTGTGAAACAGTCCGGCCGCCAGCAGGCCGGAGCTGATATAGCCGGTTTCAAACAGATCGTAGAGTTCGAAAAAGCCGCCGAGCGCCAGCAGCGTGATAAACCGCCATAATCCGGCGGAGGAGGGCAGCGCATCAATGCGGCCGGCTAAGCTGGAACGGTCAGCCGATGCGGTGGCAATCGGCGTGATCCCGGTGGTGCAGGTGGTTGTCATGTCAGGTTAAACCTCGGGCAGTGTTTGCAGGTGTCGCAGGGCTGATGCTTATTAAAATAGTTAACCCTTAGCACGCGAAGAAATAGCAGAATAATCAATTCGCCTGCGGTTGCCGAGAGGGATGATGGTGAGTTTTTAGCAACGTATGTTGCACTTTTCGCCGTCCGTGGCGATGTGCCTTAAGGCAGTTGCGGATAGATGCCCGGACCGATCGGCAGTCCCAGCCAGTACCACACCACCAGCAGCGCTATCCAGCTGATAAAAAACACCAGTGGATAGGGGAAGATCAGCACGTAATAGGTGCCGAGCTGCGCATCTTTCTGGTATCGCTGCAAAAAAGCGAGAAACAGCGGCAGAAACGGTGACATCGGCGCCAGCGGCAGCACCGCTGAATCGGCAATACGGAAAATCATCTGCGCAAAGGCGGGATGAAAGCCGAGCAGCATAAACATCGGTACAAACACCGGGGCCAGAATCGACCAGATAGCCGAGCCGCTGGCGATAAACATACAGAGAAACGCCGACAGGAACATCAGCCCGAGAAAGGCTGGCGCTCCGCTGATTCCCGCGCTTTCCAGCACATCTGTCAGGCCAATCGCCATAAACTTGCCCATGTTGCTCCAGTTAAAGAACGCCACGAACTGCGACAGCGGAAACACCATCACGATAAAGCCCGCCATCCCTTTCATCGGATCGACCAGCAACTGCGGAATATCGTCCGGGCGGCGGATCTGGCGGGTGACCACGCCATAGGCAATCGCCACCACAAAGAAGAACAGGATGATGATCGGCACAATGCCCTGAATAAACGGCGAGGGAATGATCGCCCCGCTGGTGGGGTTACGCAGCGGGGCATTCTCCGGCACCACCAGCAGTGCCATCAGGGCGATAAACAGCAGCGCAGCAATCCCGGCGGCCCGCAGGCCACGGTTCTCCAGCGGCGTGAGCGGGGCCAGCCTTTCACCGTTACCCTGCCACTGTGGCAGGCGCGGCTCGACAAATTTATCGGTCAGCAGCGCCCCGACAAAGGTCAGGACAATCACCGAGGTGGCCATAAAAAACCAGTTATCGATGACGCTGACGTGTACCGTATCGCTGACCGCTTTGGCCGCTTCGGTACTGATGCCGGAGAGCAGCACGTCGGTGGTGACGATTAGCAGATTGGCGGTAAAGCCTGACGCCACACCGGCAATTGCCGCCAGCAGTCCCGCCACCGGATGACGTCCCACCGCCAGAAAGATCAGCGCGCCGAGCGGCGGCATCACCACCAGCGCGGCATCCGAGGATATATGGCTGAAGAAGGCGATAAACAGCACCATGTAACTGGCGTAGCGACGGCTGACGCGCGACGCCATCTTCACCATCAGCGACTGCAACAGGCCGACTTTTTCCGCCAGACCGGCCCCAATCACCAGCGCCAGAATCGATCCCAGCGGAGTAAAGCTGCTGAAGTTCTTGATGATATTCGGCAGGATCCACTGAATACCGGCGACGCTCAGCAGGTTATTTACCCGCACCAGTTCGCCGTTGCTGGGGTTTTTTACCGCCAGATCCAGCGCGCTGATAATGGCGGTGGCCACCATCAGCACCACAATCAAATAGACAAACAGTAAAAACGGATTGGGGACTTTATTTCCCACCCGCTCAACCCAGCTAAAAAGTCGCCCAGGGCTGCGGTTCTCTGATGTTGCTTCCATAGTTTCTGGTCTCATCTTGTGTCCCGTCATCCACGGCAGCGCGCGCGATACCGGACGTTGAGTAAGGCGTCCGGCAATACATTCACCTGCGGCACGGCGGAATCAGAGAAGGTGTTTGCAATAATATTTTTTATAGCGGTCCGCGCCGGTGACGCGGCCGTTGGCTCATTCGGCCAGTTTTGTTGGTGTGATCCCGGCAGGGATCGGGCAGTGATAAGGTTGTGTGGCGCGGACCCGGTTGAACTCGGCCTGACAGCGGGCCAGCGCCTGCTGATCCGTTAACAGCGTTAGCACCGTGGCCGCCATCACTTTGCCCGCCAGAAACATCCCTTTGTGCCCGATACTGGTGCGGCCCTGCGCCACCAGCTGCCAGGTATGCAGCGGCGTACCGAAGGTGAAGCAGGGTGCAAAACACTGTGCGGTCGGCGTCACCCAGCTGACATCCCCGACATCAGTCGAGCCATACAGCAGTTCACGCGTGACCGCATAGGGCGCCACCTGATCCATAAACAGCTTGTCACCCAGTTGCTCAACCCAGGCGTGGCCGGCTTCGCCGCCGGTTCGGGCTGCGTTGAGCCGCGCATTGCGCAGATCGTCGGCGGTCAGGGTGGCGCGTATCTCTGCTGCGAACGCCCGCTCCTCGTCGCTGTAGGCGGGCAGACCAAACTGATGCAAATAACGCTCCATCACCGCTTCCAGCGCGCGATTAGGCACATAATCGGAGCAGGCTTTATCAAAACGCACCGTCAGCGTGGTGTCGGTCATCAGCGCCGCGCCGCGGGCAATATTGATCACCCGCTGATAAATATCCTGCGCCTGCTGCAGTTCCGGTGCGCGGATCAGGTAGAGCACTTCCGCGTCGGCCTGCACCACATTCGGCGAGACGCCGCCGCTGTTGGTGACCGCATAGTGCAGCCGCGCTTCCTGCACGATGTGCTCACGCAGAAAGTTGGCCCCGGTATTCATCAGCGTGACGGCATCCAGGGCGCTTCGGCCCAGATGAGGAGAATTGGCCGCGTGCGCCGCCACCCCTTTGAAGCTGAACGCCGCCTGGATATTGGCGAGGGTGCGCAGGTTAAACATCCCGCTGAAGCCTTCGGGATGCCAGGTCACGGCGGCATCCACATCATCAAACAGCCCTTCACGCACCATAAAAGTTTTACCGGAGCCGCCCTCTTCGCCGGGACAGCCGTAAAAACGCACCGTTCCGCCGGTTGCATGCTGCTGCATCCAGGCTTTTACCGCGCTGGCCGCCGCCACGCCTGCGGTGCCGAGCAGGTTATGGCCGCAGCCGTGGCCGTTGCCGTTGGCCTCCAGCGGTTGCGGTCGGGCGCATCCGGCCTGCTGGCTCAGACCCGCCAACGCATCGAACTCCCCGAGGATGGCGATCACCGGTTTACCGCTGCCGAAGCTGGCGATAAAGGCGGTATCAAGGCCGCCGACGCCGCGCGCCACGCTGAAGCCTTCATCTGCCAGCGCATCGGCCAGCAGGGCGGACGAGCGGGTTTCGGCAAAGCGGGTTTCCGGCGTGTCCCAGATGGCATCGCTGAGGGCGCTGAAGCGTGCCTGATGGCGGTCGATATAATCAGCAATGAAGGCTTCCATCATCGGCCACCGCCAAACTGCGCCTGATTCAGCGCCAGGGTTGCCAGCAGGGCGATCGCCACCGGCATCACCTGTTCATCAAAGTCGAACTTCGCGTTGTGGTGTCCCGCGGCCAGATCGCAGCCGAAAATGGCGTATGAGGCCTGACCGCCGCGCTGCTTAACCCGCTCCATCATGTAGGTGGCATCTTCCGAACCGGCCGCCTGGGCTTTGCGATCGACCACCGAATCGAAAATCCCGAGCGCATCCGCCTGCTGGTGGATGAAGTCCACCCACGGCTGGGTCGGGGTAGAACTGCGCGCAGCCCCCATCAGCTGCACCTGATGTTCAACGCCATACATAGCCGCCGCGCCGGCAATGACCCGCAGCGCCTGCTGGTAAATGTCATCATTAACCTGATTGGTAATGCCGCGGGTTTCGACTTTCAGCAGCGCACAGTCGGGTACCACGTTACGACCGGTACCGGCCTGCAATACGCCAACGTTAACCCGGGCCACCCCGCCGCTGTGCTGGGTAAGACCGTGCAGCGCCAGCGTGGCCTGGGCCGCCGCCAGCAGGGCATTGCGACCCTCTTCCGGTCGGCCACCGGCATGCGCGCCGACGCCGGTAAAATTGACGTCGAGTTTGGTGGTGGCGAGGAAACTGTCGCTGCCGCACACCAGTTCGCCCGCCGGCACGCCGGTGCCGAGATGAATGGCAGTAAACAGATCCACATCATCCACCACGCCTGCCGCCACCATCGCTTTGGCACCGCGCACGCCCTCTTCGGCCGGCTGGAAAATGAGTTTAATCGTGCCGCTCAGCTGATCTTTCATCGCCATTAATACCGACGCCAGACCGAGGCCGATGGTGGTGTGACCATCATGACCGCAGGCGTGCATCATGCCGGGATTGCAGGAGGCGAAGCCTTCACGCTGTGGCAGGTGATCTGCGGCCTGGCTCTCGTTGAGATCAAGCGCGTCCATGTCGACCCGAAAGCCGATAACCGGACCGGGACGGCCGGTATCCAGCGTCGCCACGATGCCGCAAAATCCGCCGGAGAAGTGGCTGATCCACTGCGGTAAAGCCCCCTGTTCTAGCGCCCGGGCTTCCTGCTGCTTCAGCACGTCTTCGCTGGGTAAGCCCATGCGCGCGTCGGCATCTATCACCTCACGGCCCAGTTGCAGTTGATAACCCAGCTGGTGCAGTTCGTCAGCCACCCGGGTGGCGGTGCGGAACTCGACCCAGCCAGATTCGGCATAGTGGTGGAACTCCCGTCGCCAGCTTTTTAACTGCGCCAGCCGGGCACTGATATGGTCGGAAAGGGTATTCATCGGCAGGATCCTTACTGTTGGTTTTTTACGCACTGCTTCGAATCTACACAATGGTAATAACCGGCATAAGATGCGAATATCTTGTGACTGATAAACAACGGTTATCACAAAATCTATGTCTGCCAACCTCAAGCTTCATCAGCTGCGCGCCTTTGTCGACGTGGCGCGCTAGGGCAGTATCCGTGCGGCGAGCCGTCTTTCCGGGCTTTCGCAGCCAGCATTAACCAAAGCGATTCAGGAACTGGAGCGTGAACTTGGCGCACGGCTGTTTATCCGTCGTCAGCAGGGCGTGGTCTTAACCGACATCGGTGATAACTTTTTTCGTCATGCCAGTCTGGTTCTGGCCGAGCTGCGGGTGGCGCAGGAGGATATCCAGCAGCGGCTGGGGCTGGGCGGCGGTCAGGTGAACATTGGCGTCGGCGGCAGCGTGGCACGCACCATCATGCCGCAGGTGATTAACCAGTTTCATCGTGAATACCCGCTGGTGAAGGTGCGCATCGTCGAAGGGCAGCTGGTGTCGATGGTACATGAGCTGCGGCAGGGCGCGCTCGATTTCACCATCAATACTTACGATCAAAGCCATCTCGATCAGGAGTTGATGTATGAACGCATGATGGAGCGTGAGTACAAAGTGGTGGTGCGTAAGGGCCATCCGCTGGAAAAAGCCCGTTCGCTGGCCGAATTACAGCAGGCTGACTGGACCATGCCGACGCCCAAGGGCAGCTATTATCGCCTGCTGCACGATCTGTTCGACGAACGCGGCATGGCACCGAAAATCGTGGTGACCTGCGAAACCTTTATGGCCTGTACCAGCCTGGTGGCGCAAAGCGATTTCATCAGTATTTTATCGGTGGATGTGATCGACGATCCGATTCTCGGCCGGTCGCTGGTGGCGCTGACGCTGGATGAGCCGTTGCCCAAAGCGATGTTTTATCTGATTCAGCGTAAGGATACTGCGCTGACCCCGATGAGCAGTTATATGGCGCAGTTATTTCGCCGTTATTGCCAGCGCTGAGCGGCAGCGTTCTTTCATCGTCTACACTTGGTGTATTCGCGTAAACGTGAGTTCAACCCACAATCGGAGGTGACGATGCAAGTCTGTCCATATCTGTTTCTCTATGGTCGCTGTGAAGAGGCAATCGGGTTTTACCTGCAGGCCACAGGCGGGAAACTGCTGGAGAAAATGACCTTTGGCGACATGCCAGAGCAGGGCGAGCAGGTCGGCGATCAATCCGCGCCGCCACAGCCGCCGGAAAAAATCATGCACGCACATCTGCGCATCGGTCAGGGAGAGTTGATGCTGAGCGACGGTAACACCCAGAAGCCGCCTGCGTCCGATCATGCTGGTTACGCGGTCAGCCTCGCCACCACTGACGCGGAGCAGGGTAAAACCTGGTTTGAGAAACTGTCAGTGGGCGGTAAAGTGACGACCCCGTGGCAGGAGACGTTCTGGTCGAATGGATTTGCGATGTTTATCGATAAATTCGGCATTCCATGGCGCATTAACGTGGTGAAACCGCAGGAATAATTGCGTGGTTTAGCCGATCGGCGCCGTCAACAGCGGCGCCGTTTTCAGGTCACAGTCACTGTGGCCAGCTTTGCAGCCAGCCACGTGCTTATCAGAAGTTGTAACCCGCTACCAGATAGTAACCCCAGCCGGTCGATTTCACTTCAAACGGACCGTTGCCGAAATTCAGCTCCTGCCCATCCGCCCACTGACCGCCATTGTGGAAATAACGCGCCACGGCCGAAAAGTGCCAGTGATCGTAACCCAGCGACAGGATGTGACTGGAGGCGATAGAGTTGCTGGTGCGCGACGATCCGCCTTTCTCGTTAAGATCGGAGCCCCAGTCAAAGTTGGTAAAGCCTACATAGCCAAGGTTACCGCCCCACAGCGTGGTGATCGGCACGAAATATTTCACCTTGAAGCGATAGCCATCCCAGCTGTTTTCATTCGCAGCGCCGTAGTTTTCCCACTGATATTTGGCATAAACGTTGAGTGACAGGCCCACATCGCTGTGGGTATCGATATCGGTGCCCAGACCCATGTACCAGGTGTTCTGGCGGTTATCGCTGTTACGGCCCATGTCGTAAATGTAGTTATTGGCGAAATACCACTCTTTGAACGGTCCAAACGCCAGGCTGGTACCGGTCAGTTTGTCGATTGAGAAGCGTGGTTCAATCTCCATAAACATCGGAGAACCGTGGTCAAAGATACCGTTGGCGTTGCTGTTACCGACGCCGAAGAAGTTGGTCAGATCGAGATAACCATAAAAATCGAACCAGTCTTTTTTGGCAAACGCTTCATATTCCAGATAAACGTCGTTGTTGAACTGTGGCCCAAAGCGGGTGTGGTAGCTGCCCACCACGTTTACGCTCTGATGCCACCAGTCGGACAGGTATTGCGGATCGCTATCAGCGGCTTGCGCAACACCTGTCCAGGAACATGCCAGCACGGCACCTGCTATCAACGTTTTGAATTTCATTATCATTAACCACATGCTTTTGACCGCTGCACAGCAGGCGCAGTCAGAGAGAAGTCGATCCCTGGGTGGGGAGTGAGTTATTCAGGACAAAACAGCCAGTTTTCAGCTCGCGTAGCGTGCCTGCAACACAGCGATAGAAAATAGATTTTGCTCACGTTTGTCAAAAAGTGTTGCATTACAATTCAGTGAAAATGTGATGCGCTTCACAATAATGGCAGTAAGCGAACGGAACCAGGCAACCGTTTACGTTGTCTGGTTCGTGATCAAATGGGCGGGATCAGGGAAAAGTGACGCGGACCTGCAAACCACAAATGGCACCCTGTGGCGTCAGGCAATTGGAGAGGGCGACCTGAATCTGATGCTTCTGCGCGACGCTGCGCACAATCGATAAGCCGAGGCCGCTGCCCTGCGCCTTAACGTCAGGCGAACGGGTGAATCGGTCAAAGGCGCGTTCAATAAAGGCTTCCGGCATTCCCGGTCCGTTATCGACGATATCGACCACCGTCCGGCCCGCCACCCGATGCAGCAGAACATCCACCAGGCTGCCTTCCGGGGTGTGCAACATGGCGTTACCAATCAGGTTATCAAACAGGCTGCGCAGTTCAGACCGACTGGCCTGCAGACGATACTGGGTCGAACCATTAAAGCCGATATCAATGCCGCGTTTATCCGCCACCACCATTAACTGTTCAATGCTCTCTTTCAGCAGATCTTCCAGTTCAATTTGCTCAATGCTGGCGACCACACTTTGATCTTCCTGACGTGACACGTTCAGTAACTGGGTTACCAGATGCCGGGTGCGCGTCACGCCCGCTTCGAGCTGACTGAACTGCCGGCTGGCCTCGCCAGGCTGAATATGCTGCCGCAGGTTCTCCAGCTGCAACGTGACAGCGGTGACCGGCGTACGCAGTTCATGGGCGGCATCTTCGAGGAACTGCCGCTGCGACGACCAGGCCTCACGCAGCTTGTTCAGCAACGAGTTATACGCGGCGACCAGCGGCAGGATCTCATCCGGCAGCCCTTCGGGTGAGACATTGTGCGGATGGTGCGTCTCCTGCGCCGCAATCTGCCGCGAGGCGACCTGCAGATCGCGGGTGATCTTGCGGACCACCAGCCAGATCACCAGCAGCGACAGCGGCATCATCAGGATCAACGGAATGATCGCCGCCAGCGCCCGTTTTACCATCAGCGCTTTCATGTAGCTGAGATTGTGCATCACCTGAATGGTCTTGATCTCACTGCCAGGCTGGCCCGGTCGGGTGTAGATGCGCCATTCACAGTCATCACAGTGCCCTACGTCTACATCACGGTAACCGCGCTGGGTTTGCAGCGGCGCGTGCAGTTCCGGCCATGAGCTGGCGCGCAGCCGGCCCTGGTTATCCCACAGCTGTACCACAAAGGCGCTCTTGGCTTTATCAGGCGTGATCAATGGTGTCAGCGCCGGCATCTGTTTGTTGGTGGACCAGGCATCAGCGATTTTCGACAGCTGATCGTCCTTCATGGTGCCCATCATATCGCCGTAGCAGCTGAAGAAATACCAGGTGACGCCGCCGATCATCAGCAGATGAATAATCAGCAGCGTACTGAGTAATTTATTGCGCAATGAGCGCATAAAGGGGAACGATTTCATATTGCCGGCACCCGCCAGCCCAGTCCGCGGACGTTACGAATCGCGTCGTTATCCAGTTTGCGCCGCATCCCGTGAATCAGCACATCGACCGCGTTGCTGCTCACTTCGTCGCCCCAGCCGTAAATGCGATTCTCCAGCTGCTCGCGAGAAAGAATGGCACCCGGACGCTCCAGCAGAGCATAAAGCAGGGCATATTCACGCGCGGTCAGCTGCTCGCGCTGGCCCTTATACAGCACTTCACGGGTCATCATATCCAGCTGCACGTCGCCACTGCCGAGCACCGAGTCGGCCGCACCGTGGCGACGTCGGGTAATCGCCCGCATCCGGGCCAGCACTTCCTGTAAATCGAACGGTTTAAGCAGGTAATCGTCAGCGCCGCTGTCGAGCCCCTGCACCCGCTGCGCCACGGTATCGCGTGCCGTCAGAATCAGTACCGGCGTGGAATCGCCGCGCCCGCGCGCCCGGCGCAGCACCTGCAATCCGTCATCACGCGGCAAGCCGAGATCCAGCAACACGCAGCTGTAGCCGCCTTCGCTCCAGGCATTATGGGCAAAAACGCCATCGCGTACCCAATCTACCGACCAGCCCGCGCCCTCTAAAGCCTGCTGCAGGTTCGCGCCAATCATTTCATCATCTTCAACCAATAACACGCGCATGGCTGATCTCCTCAGGAAAGATGGGAGCAGTTTATGCCCGGATAGTTAGCACAGAATTATCCGCCTTCATACTTCGCACTACAGCCGCGTTGGCTGCACTTTTTCGCCCTGGTCACTGACTGATGTCAGCTCCCTGGGACTCCTGCGTTTGCCGCCTTGCTGTAGCACGAATTATTTTGGCGGAAACCGCCTTCATTCTTCGTACTACAGCCGCGTTGGCTGCACTTTTTCGCCCTGGTCACTGACTGATGTCAGCTCCCAGGGACTCTTGCGTTTGCCGCCTTGCTGTAGCACGAATTATTTTGGCGGAAACCGCCGTCATACTTCGCGCTGTAGCAGCGTTGGCTGCATTGGTCGGCTTGCTGCAACGTAAATTACTCTGGCGTTATTTAACACAAATTTGCCTGACGGACCCAGGCGTGACTAAACGCAAATCATTTAAATTGTGGCCGCTATGGCCTAACACAAAATATTTAAATGGACGCTGGCGTGATTTAACACAAATTATTTTACCGGAAGGCCGGTGTCACTTAACGCTTATTATTCAGATGCGTTGCTACCGTTTCCTGACGGGTAAATGCCAGCCGCAGGCCCAAATCTGGCGGTTGCTAATTCTGCGCTAATTTTCTGCTAATTAAGGGATAAATTTAACCGGGTAAAGTGGGTTCACTGCACATCAGCGTAAACCAGGAGGAACCCATGAATCAGCGCGAGTTTATTCGCAGTTTGCTGGAATGGATAGAGAACAATCTAGGACACGATCTGCATCTGGATGAGGTGGCGCGTCGCTCTGGCTATTCCCGCTGGCATCTGCAACGGCTGTTTCGCCAGCATACCGGATTTTCACTGGCTGAATATATTCGCCAGCGGCGCTTAACTGAATCTGCGCTGACGTTGCTGAGCAGCAATGAAGCGATATTGCAGGTCGCGATGAACTATGGCTTCGATACCCAGCAAGCCTACACCCGCACCTTCAAAAACTATTTTATGGTGACGCCAGGCCAGTTACGCCGCCAGCGGCGGGTAGAGCCGGATCGGTTACTGTTTCCACTGGCGATGGCCAGTTGAGGCCGGCGATGACCTTCCCGCCAGGTGAAAAGTGCGGGAAGGTCGATGCGCGCCGCGCCGCTGTCTGATTTCCCCCTTCTTTTTTGCCGATCCGTCGCCGTAAGCTGCCCCGAACATGCTAGTTTGATGCCAGAATCCTCAGGCTATCGGAGCGGTAACGCATGGAAAACAGTGCCAATTTAACCGCCATGCTGGTGTTTGCGCGGGTGGTGGAACTGCAGAGTTTCAGTGAGGCGGCGCGGGCACTTGGCTGGTCCAAATCCCATGTCAGCCGGGAAATTGCCCGTCTGGAGCTGCGGCTGGGCATCCGGCTGTTGCAGCGCACCACCCGGCGGCTGTCACTGACCGAACTCGGCCAGGCTTACTATCCCTACTGCGTACGCATGCTGGCGGAAGTGCAGCGGGCAGATGCGTTTGTCCAGCAGCTGCATCAGCAACCGGCCGGCAACGTGCGGCTACAGGCCCCGGTGACCTACGGCTGTCAGTGCGTGGTGCCGGTGCTTAATCGCTTTCTGCGCCGTCACCTGCACATCAACGTCGATCTGGATCTGACCGATCGTAATCGCGATACGCTGGACGATCAGGTTGATGTGGCGATCGTCATTCGATCCCGGCCACCGCAGCAGGGCAATTTCCGGGTGCTCAGCGATATTGAGTGGGGCCTGTATGCGGCACCGGGTTATCTGGCGCAGCGGCCCGCTATCGACCATCCTGAGATGCTGCCGCGTCACGATCTGCTGCTGTTTCACGGGCCGGCACACACCGCCGCGCTGCCGTTCCGACGCGACAAGCAGCGGCTGGCGCTGGATGTCCGCAGCCGTTTTCGCGCCAACAACAGCATGGCGCTGCTGAATGCGGCGCTGGCGGGCAGCGGCATCGCCTATCTGCCTTCCTATATGGCGCAGGAGGCGGTGAGCCGCGGTGATATTCAGCAGTTGCTACCGGAGTGGCAGATGGATCGGCTTCAGAGCTATCTGCTGCTGCGTGAGACGCTGCAACCCGCTTCGCCGGTCAGTTTATTATGCGATACGCTGATCGCGGCGCTGGTCAGCGGCTGATTGTTGCATTGTTGCACCACTGCAACAATCAGCGCCACTAAGTAACTATCGCGCCGCCACTGTTGTTATCTGACGCGCCTGGTTAGCCTGTATCCCTGATTAATGACGGGATATCTTTATGCAACAGACAGCAGAAAACGCAGAATTTCAGCACTGGAAGCGCAACTTATGGGTCTGTGTGCTGGGCTCTTTCAGCACCATTGTGGCCATGACGCTGCTGCTGCCGTTTTTACCGCTCTATGTTCAGCAACTTGGCGTGCAGCAGCCGGCCGCCATTGCACGCTGGTCGGGGCTGGCCTACGGCGCTACCTTCTTCAGCGCAGCGCTGACCGCGCCGCTGTGGGGCCGGCTGGCCGACCGCTATGGCCGTAAGCTGATGCTGATCCGCGCCAGTCTCGGAATGGCCATCGCCATGTCGCTGATCGGTATGGCGACTGCACCCTGGCAGCTGGTGGCGCTGCGTCTGCTGGCGGGCCTGCTGGGCGGTTACGCCTCCGGCTCGACCATCCTGGTGGCGGCGCAAACCCCCAAAGGGCAGACCGGCTGGGCGCTGGGCGTGTTGTCCTCCGGAATTATGGCTGGCAACGTGGTCGGGCCGCTGCTGGGCGGCGTGCTGCCGCCGCTGATCGGTATTCGCCAGACCTTCTGGTTAACCGGCGCGGTTATTTTTCTCGCCTTCCTGGCGACCACCTTTCTGCTGAAAGAGCAGCCGCGTGCTGCCGCCTCGCCTGGTAAAAATCCAGCCTCAGCACCCGCGACACCGCCGGTGAACCAGCGACTGGTGCGGCTGATGTGGCTCTCAGGCATGCTGCTGATCTTCGCCAGTATGTCGATTGAACCGATTATCACCCTCTACGTCGGCGAGTTTGTGCAGGGTAATCACCAGATTACGCTGATCGCCGGGCTGGCGATGTCGGCGGCCGCGCTGGGAACGGTGATTGCCGCGCCGCGCCTCGGACGGCTGGCGGACCGCATTGGTCACTGGCGGGTGCTGACGGCGGGTTTATTGCTGAGTGCGCTGCTGCTGATTCCGCAGGCGTTTATTACCGCCGCCTGGCAACTGGTGCTGCTGCGTTTTCTGATGGGAATGGCGCTGGGCGGGCTGCTGCCGTGCATCACCGCCATTATCCGGCATAGCGTGCCGGGATCACAGGTCGGTCGGATGCTGGGCTATTCGACGTCGGCCCAGTATATCGGCCAGGTAACGGGCCCGCTGTTTGGCGGCCTGGTCGGGGGAACGTTTGGCATGCGGCCGGTTTTTCTGGCCACCAGCGCGGTAATGCTGCTGTGCGGATGGCTCAACTGGCGCGCGATGAAAAAGTAGCGCGATCAAAAAAGGCGGACCGAAGTCCGCCTGAAGTCAGCCCCTGAGGAGGGGGGTTATTTCTGGTCTGGCAGGGCGTAGGCAATCACATAATCGCCCAGTTTGGTGCCAAACGAACCGTGACCGCCGGCTGCGATGACAACGTACTGCTTGCCATTCACTTCATAGGTCATTGGCGTGGCCTGGCCACCGGCTGGCAGACGGGCCTGCCATAACAGCTCACCAGTATCGGTGCTGAAAGCACGCAGGTAGTTGTCAGCGGTCGCGCCGATAAAGAACACTTTACCGGCGGTGGTGACAGGACCACCCAGCATCGGCATACCCATTTTGAACGGCAGTGGCACTGGCGCACTGTCACGTACCGTACCAATACGCTGTTTCCACACCACGTCGTTGGTCTTCAGATCCACCGCAGAGATGTAACCCCACGCTGGCTGTTTACACGGCAGACCAAACGGTGACAGGAACGGATTCAGTTCAACGCCGTACGGTACGCCGTACTGCGGCTGAACGCCGGTTTCAGTACCGGAACCACCCTCAGCGCCTTTCGGCGGTTCGATCGGGTTGCCTGGACCACGCGGTACCAGCTTCGAGACAAACGGCAGCGCCATCGGGTTAGCAATCGCGATCTGACGATGTGGATCGACGGCAATCCCGCCCCATTCGAACATTCCGAGGTTACCCGGGAACACCAGCGTTCCTTGCTCAGACGGCGGGGTGAACGGACCTTCATAGCGCAGGCGCTTGAAGATCACGCGGCACACCAGCTGGTCATACATCGTCGCGCCCCACATGTCCTTGTCCGTCAGATTCTGTTTCGGACGGAAGGTCAGCTCAGAGTAGGGCTGAGTGGCAGAGACGTGGTCGCCTTTCGCCGCACCCTGAGGCACCGGCGTTTCCGGGGCCGGAACGACCGGTTTACCGGTGCGACGATCCAGCACAAAGATGTTACCGGTTTTCGCTGGCGCATAAATCACCGGTACGGTGTTGCCATCTTTATCGGTGATATCAGCCAGCGTCGGCTGCGACGGCAGGTCCATATCCCACAGGTCGTGGTGAACGGTCTGATAAGCCCATACCAGCTTGCCGGTGGTGGCGTTCAGCGCCAGCACGCTGCTGGCATAACGTTCCTGTTCTGGCGTGCGGTTACCGCCCCAGATATCCGGTGTAGAGACGCCCATCGGCAGATAGACCGTATCCAGTTTCGGATCGTAGACCGCCGGTGCCCATGAGTTCGGGGAATTCATGGTGAAGGTGTGCTCATCGGCCGGAATTGCGTTCGGATCTTTCGCGCCCGGATCGAACACCCACAGCAGTTTACCGGTATTCACATCAAAGCCACGGATCACGCCTGACGGCTCGCGGGTTGAGTAGTTATCGGTGACTGCGCCCGCCATCACGATGGTGGTGTTGGTAATCACCGGCGGTGACGTCGGCTCATACTGACCTGGGGTAGTTACAGGCTGTTTGTGTTGCAGATCCAGCTCGCCGTTAACGCCGAAGGACGGGCAACGTTCGCCAGTTTCCGCATCAAGCGCAAACAGACGACCATCGTTGACCGGCAGGTAGATGCGGCGTGAGCACAGCGCAGGCTGGCTGTTGGCTGCATCGGCAGCGGCCGGAACTTCATGATAAGAGACACCGCGACAGGTCACGTGCTGGAACGTCGGGTTGACCTTCATGCCCGGATCAAATTTCCACTTCTGCTTGCCGGTGGCCGCGTCCAGTGCAAACAGGATCTGGTGTGGCGAACAGAGGTAGAGCGTGTCGCGGATCTTAATCGGCGTCACTTCATCGGTGATTTCACCCGGATCGTTAGCGGTTTTTAAGTCGCCGGTCTGGAACTGCCAGGCGACCTGCAGCTCTTTGACGTTCTGGTGATTAATCTGTTTAAGCGGAGAGAAACGGGTCCCTTGCTGATCGCGAGCATAAGCCGGCCAGTCACCGTCCGGAATGTTGCTCAGCGGCTGTGCCTGCGGCGCGTTGTCAGCGGTTTCTGGCAGCGTACCGTTGATGACCTGCGGATCGTTAAACACCGCATAAGCCAGCACGATAGCACTGGCAACCAGCGCCACGGCCATTGCACCCAGTGGGCCTTTGCCAACGTTGTGCAGGCTGCGCCAGACAAACGGCAGCACCAGCCAGACGCCGAAGATCACCAGTACATCGGTACGCGGTGCCAGTGCCCAGAAGTCAGTACCGACTTCCCAGACACCCCATGCCAGCGTAGCCAGCAGCAGCAGGGCGTAAACCACCAGCGCGGCGCTGTTACGACGCCACAGCAGGAAAGCGGTGATCAGCATCGCTGCACCGCCGACGATGTAATACCAGGAACCACCAATGGCGGCTAACCAAATACCGCCAATCAGCATAAACGCGCCCGTCAGCACTGCGAACAGCACCGTCAGGAAACGAATTACGCCAAAAGATGAGGAGTTTTTCCCCATAATATCGACCTCGTTTCGTTGCCATAAAACACACGAAAACAACCAGATAGGTTGTTCTCAGTTATCAAGTACAAATGATGAAGGGTGTTCTTAAATCACTCTTCCACTAAGTCAGACGATCCCTTTGTGTTAAATGTTATAGCAAAAATAGATCAAGTTTTGATTTTTTTAGCTCAAAGCGCTTCACATATGAAGTAATACGACATTTTATGAGGGTTTATGAGACGTTAAGCGCACCGCCATGTGCCCTTAACGCCGGAAGGCAGGATTTGTGCATCAGCAGCTAATAAGTTCGCCATCCGAGCGTTGTTGTTGCCAGCCGCTGATATTTATCTCAGCAAATTGCTCCGCAGTTAAACAAGGCGACTCACTGCGCACGATCACTTCCGCGCCTTTTTCCCGAAACGCAGCCATAAAATAAGGAAAGGTGAATTTTTGATAATTGTTGTTAAAGAACGATTCGCTTAAAACAATACCGGAAAATGGGAACGATTCCATTAATCGCCAGTCGGCACCGGGTGGAGCAAAGTCATACAGCCAGAAACTAAATTTCTTTGCCAATTCAAGCAATGCCGCGCCGTGCGTCACTAAACTACGATAATTAATTCCGACCCGCACCCGCGCATCCTGTAAATGCAAATAGGCATCCGGCACCGCAATCATTCCCTGTAATCGAATATCCCCGACCGGAATAACCATTAATGCTGCTTCAGTGGCAATGTGATTGTGTAATGAAATAATGTTGTGGCTATTAAGTATATTGCTGCTGTCCTGGTTGGGTTGAAGATAAGGAACGCTATAGCAAATGCCAGCGACGTGTCGCTCAACATGATGGATAGGTTCCGTAACATAGGGGTTATATAAGCTATTTTTCATTATCTCTATGAAATGCAATATAAAAGGTGTTGTTGATAATCAGGGATATAAAAATTCGCACTTTTCTGAATGCGTGAATAAATATAGATCAACTGCATATTCTAAATCACCTCTTTATACGCTGGAAAAGTAAATAAAGCCGCTATGAAAGAGAAAATTATTCCTTTGGCATCTGATGATTTCCTGGAATATATTCATCAGTCAGGACCAATAGGCGGATAATAATCATGCCCGTATCAACGGATTGTCGCCAGGCTCAACCCGTTGGCCGCACCGGCAGTGAAGGCCGGCACGGTCAGTCACCGCACCCTGAAGCCCATCGCGCAATCAGGCCAGGTTGTCGGCACCCTCAACACCGCGCAACGACGCGGGAATCATCACTTTAAATGGAACAGAACATGGGATTTATGGCACCTGCTGCAGAAGAGTCGCTGTGGCGACACCGGACGTTTGTCGCGTTCTGGCTGGCCCGCACCTGCTCGTCATTTGGATTTCAGATGTTTTCAGTGGCGATCAGCTGGCAGATTTACGCCCTGACCAACAGTGCGCTGGCGTTAGGCATGATCGGATTGATGCAGTTTATGCCCTCGGTGCTGCTGGCATTACCTGCCGGACACCTGGCCGATCAGTACGATCGGCGTCGTATCGTGCTGTTCGGCCAGCTGGTGGAGTTTGCCGCCCTGCTGGCGCTGGTGGTGCTGACGCTGTTTCATTCAGTCGATAAAACCGCCTTGTGGGGGCTGGTGTTTATGATTGCCGTCGCCAAAGCGCTGGAGTGGCCCGCCATGTCCTCAATGCTGCCGTCACTGGTGCCGCCCGGCATTCTGGCGCGCGCTATGGCGATGAATTCAGTCGGCGGACAGGCGGCGGTGATTGTCGGACCGACCCTTGGCGGCCTGCTCTACGTGGCAGGCCCGGAAGTGGTGTATGGCGTCTCCGGGCTGTTCTACTTTATCTCGCTGACGCTGGTCAGCCTGCTGCGCTATCAGCATCCCAGCCAGCCGCGGCTGCCGATGAACATGAAGAACCTGTTTGCCGGTATTCACTTCATCCGTGAGCGCAAAGATGTGCTGGGGGTGATCTCGCTTGACCTGTTTGCGGTGCTGCTGGGCGGGGCCACCGCGCTGCTGCCGATCTTTGCTAAAGACATTCTGCATACCGGCCCGTGGGGATTAGGCATGCTGCGCGGTGCGCCGTCGGTGGGTGCGCTGCTGGTGGGTATCTGGCTGAGTCGTCACAAGCTGGATAAGCATGTCGGGATGATTATGTTCGGGTCGGTGGCCGGGTTTGGTGTCGCTACGCTGGTGTTCGCGCTCTCCAGCCAGCTGTGGCTGTCGTTGCTGGCGCTGGCCGCGCTGGGCGGGTTTGATATGGTCAGCATGGTGATCCGCGGAGCGCTGGTGCAGCTCGATACGCCGGATGCGATGCGCGGGCGGGTCAATGCGGTTAACGCCATTTTCATCAACACTTCTAATCAGCTGGGCGAATTTGAGTCGGGAATGCTGGCGGCTTGGCTGGGTGCAGTACCGGCGGTGGCGATTGGTGGTATCGGTACGCTGGTGGTGGTGGCGCTGTGGATGAAATTGTTCCCGCATTTACGCCGGCGTCAGAAGCTGGAGAATGAGGTCGATCCGGTCTAATCACTGGCGTTGGGATTAGGTGAGGGGGGTTTGTGCGGTGGTGGACCACGGCGCAGGCTCAGGGAACATACGCCGTTCGCAAAGACGCAAGAAACGCCATCCCTGGGCCGCGATGCTTTGTTGCAGGCGTATGTTCCCCTCGCTTTGAGTTTGTTTGTGTCCAGAACCTATCTGCGCCCCTTGAGAGTCTTTAAATAAGGCAGGAAAATCTGGAGGTAAAATGATCTCCGTAAGCGAAGTGGTAACTGGCCCGAAGGCCAGTTCAGGAAGCGACCAGTCATACTGCCATTCAAATCACGGGGTCAGAGGGGGAAGCTGACCCGCAGGTGGGGCCATCAGGCTCCGGTTTTTCCCAGGTTGGCGTCAAATGTTAGCCAGCTTTCACGCATATCCACTACGCTGCGGGTTTTGCGGGCCTCATCGATTTTTATGGCGGTGAGGCCCGCTTCCAGCGCGTCCACCACTGAGACCTTCAGCGGCGTTCCCTGTTTAATGTGTTTCACGATCTCTTCCGCCATTAACGCATCAGCGCCGTAGTGGCCATCGTATGCATTGCCGCTGTAGGCGGTATCGACCTCTTTCTCGCCGCTGCGCGCATTGTGAACGCGGAAGTAGTTACGGACGAAATCGCCCTCAGCCATGCCGTCAGTGCCGATCACGCAGAAGCGACGGAACTCATCCGGCACGTTAAGGTTGGCGTGGAAGGCGAGGGTGGCACCACCGGCATACTCAATCAGCGCGGTCTGGTAATCGACAATGTCGGCATCGCTGTCGAATACCGCGTCGGTACTGGACCAGCCGCTGGGCTTAATGTGATAGACCTCTGAGTCGGCGGTCACCGCGCCCTGTGGCGCATGGGCTGGCGTGAAGGATTTGCGGCCGCCAAAGCTGGCGACCCGCACCGGGCGCTGCTGCATTAAGCCCTGATAGAGGTCGATGTCGTGGCAGCACTTTTCCAGAATATAAGGGCCGGCATATTTTTCCAGCCGTCGCCAGTCGCGCTGGAAGAAGGCGCCGTGATAAGGCTTGATATGTTCTGTGGCTTCAATTGAGGTGATCTCGCCCAGCCGGCCGGCGTCACGCGCCGCCAGCAGATCGTGATAGAGCGGTGAATAGCGCAGTACCAGACCGACCAGAATGCGCGCCTCGCCATACTGACGCACCAGCTTCGCCATCTCCATGGTCTGCTGTTCGTTGATCACCACCGGTTTTTCAGTAAACACGGTGTAGCCCGCAGCCAGCGCCTGGCCGACATGCTCAAGGTGCAAAAAGTTGGGTGAACCGACCAGTACCACATCCATCCCGCCGTGCTGCAGCAGGGCTTCAATCGAATCGAACGACTGGCCGGGATCGATAGCAAAACTGTGCAGATTGGGCAGTCCGGCGGGGGCCGGATCGTAATAACCTACCACGGAGAAGGCGTCGTCGGCGTTGTTGAACTCTTTGATAACGTGGGACAGACGAAAGCCGAGACCGATAATGCCTACTTTCATGTTAAACCCCTGATCCTGAAATCGGATAACGCAGAACCCGCCCAAAGCCAGGCGTGGCTGTTGATAATCT
This sequence comes from Pantoea sp. X-Soil-YNGN-775, assembly GCF_059730575.1. Lineage (NCBI taxonomy): Bacteria > Pseudomonadati > Pseudomonadota > Gammaproteobacteria > Enterobacterales > Erwiniaceae > Pantoea > Pantoea sp. X-Soil-YNGN-775. The sequence continues at coordinate 364,658 of NZ_AP035945.1, forward strand.
GACCACCAACTTATTACGATGGAAAAACTAATGTCAATATCAGCCTGCATGTTTTGCGAAGGCGTTTTTTGTTATCTTTATGTAAAACAAAGCAAAACAGGATATCTTTAACTGCCATATTTATTTGTTATTGCGATTTAAGTTTTTTTACCCTATCGTTCGCTGATTATGGCGACAACTCTGAATCAGTGGAGGCGGGAGGAAGCGCGTGCACTCACACTATCTCCTTGGCATTGATGGCGGCGGCACCCAGTGTCGTGCGCGGTTAACCGACCTTCACGGTACGGTGCTGGCGGAAGCCACTGGCGGACCCGCCAACGTCTGGTCGCAGTATGAGGCGGCGCTGAGCTGCGTCACACAGCTGATCGATCAGGTATTTTTACAGGCCGGCTTAGCGCCGCAGGCGCTGGCGCAGACCTCGCTGGTGGCCGGATTAGCCGGTGCCAACGTCGCGTCGGTGCAGGCGCGCCTGTCTGACTGGCAACCGGACTGTGCCGCGTTGCAGGTGGTCAGCGATGTGGAAATCGCCTGCGCAGGTGCGCACGCGGGCCAGCCTGGTGCGGTATTTATCATCGGCACCGGCAGTCAGGGCGCGGCCTGGGATGGCGAACGCTTTACCCTGCTGGGCGGCTGGGGCTTTGCGCTTTCCGATCAGGGATCGGGCGCTGAGCTGGGCCGCCGGGCGCTGCGTCTGGCGCTGCTGGCCCATGAAGCGATGGTCGAACACAGCCCGCTGACCCATCAGCTCATGGCGCAGTTTGATCACAGCCCGGAAACCATGCTGTTGTGGACCCGCACCGCCGCGCCTGCTGACTGGGCGCGCGTGGTGCCGCAGGTGTTTGCTGCGGCCGACGCCGGTGACGGCCATGCGCAGACGCTGCTGCAACAGACCGCGGCTGATATTGGCATGATGGTGCGTCGTCTGACCGCGCTGAGCAGTGGACGCGTGGCGCTGATGGGCGGACTGGCCGTGCCGATTTACCGCTGGCTGGCAGCCGATATTCAGACCCGGCTGGTCACGCCGCTGGGTGACGCGCTGAGCGGGGCACTGACGCTCGCCCGGACGCAGGCTGGCGGTGTGCCGGAGCCCCGCTCGATCCCTTTATCCCGTCACTGACCTGAAGCCTGTTGCCCAGCGTCAGTGCGTCAACCCGAGGAATTTATGACCGCTCCCAACGTGACCGCGCGCATTCTGCGGTTGATTGTTGAAAACGCGCCGATTAGCCAGTCCGATTTGAAAGTACGCAGCGGACTGAGCATGTCGACGGTTTCGCAAGCGACCAATCGGCTGCTGGCACAAGAGATTGTGCAGGAGCTGGGACTGCGTCGCGTGTCGATGGGGCGGCCAAAAACCCTGCTCGGACTCAATCCCGATCGCGCCAGCGTGATCGGCATCCAGCTCAATGCAGAACGCAACCTGATCGTCATGACCGATCTCAGTGGCAACCTGCTCGGTGAACAGCAGATGCCGCCGGGCACCCTGACGCCACGTCAGCTTGGCGATGCGCTGGCGAAATTCCTGCGCGGCGTGGAAGAGAAGCGGGTCGGAGCCATCGGGCTGGCCTTATCGGGGCTGGTGGATGCCGAAAATGGCTACTGCATCCGCTCAAAGGTGCTCGACTGGGATAACGTTCCGATTGCCCGCCAGCTGGAGGAACGCTTTTCGCTGCCGGTGTTTATCGAAAATGATGCCAACGCGATGGCGATGGCGGCGCTGGTGTTTGGCCAGCTTGGCACCGCGCAGTCGGCGGTGATTGCCACCTACGGTAAAGGGATCGGCGCCGGGATTATCCTCAATCGTCAGCTCTATCGCGGTCGCCACGGTAAAGCGGGTGAGATTGGCAACGGGCTGGTCGGTGATGGCTCGCTGCGCCTGCTGGAAGATGTCGCTTCTTCGCGCGCTATTTTGCAACGGGTGGCGGCAGACGAACCGATCACGCTGACCTTACAGGCGCTGGATCAGCGTCCGACGCCTGAGGTGCTGGCGGCGCTGGAAGAGGCGGGCCGTGAACTGGGTATCTCGCTGGCCAACCTGTCGGTGGCCTACGATCCGGACGTGGTCTATCTGGCGATGGAGCCGCATATGGCGTCACGCATTTTGCTCGATCACATCACCCAGAGCTTTCAGGCTTACCGGCTGAAACTGACGCCGCACATGACGCCGCTGCAGTTTCTGACCGAATCCAACCGGATGTGGGCACTCGGTGCGGCGGGCTTTGCGGTTAACCGTCTGCTGGATCTGCTGGCCGCCCAGGCGGATGAAGAGCCAGTCACCTGAGTGCTCCTGCCAGCAAAACGGGCGCCGAAGCGCCCGCTAACCTTACCCTGCACGCCCTAACGCAGGCGTAATCCCTGCTGATCGAACAGCAGGCAGTGCGCGGCGGAAATCCCCAGTTCGACCTGCGTCCCCAGTTCACGCTGATGCGCCTCACGCTCTTCCACCACCAGCATCTGCTCCCGGCCAATATCGAGATAGAGATAGTTGGTGTGGCCGAGCATTTCGCCAAACGACAGCTCACCCTGAAAACGCAGCGCTTCCGGCGTCTGGCTGGCGGGCTGGAAGTGTTCCGGACGGATGCCGAGCGTCACGGTTTGTCCCTCGTGGCACGGGGCGGCAATTTTCAGCACCAGGCCATCAATCTTCAGCTCCGGCAGCCGCAGCTGCACTTCACCTTCACCGACCGCGGCGATCTCCGCCTGCAGGAAATTCATCTTCGGCGAGCCGATAAAACCGGCAACGAACAGGTTGTCTGGATCGTGATACAGCGTCAGCGGCGCGCCAACCTGCTCAATCCGGCCCTGGCGCAGCACCACAATCCGGTCCGCCAGCGTCATCGCTTCCAGCTGATCGTGGGTCACATAGATCATGGTGTTACCCAGCGAGGCGTGCAGCCGGGCGATCTCAATCCGCATCTGCAGGCGCAGTTCGGCATCAAGGTTAGAGAGCGGTTCATCGAACAGGAAGATGCGCGGATGACGGATAATCGCCCGGCCAATCGCCACGCGCTGACGCTGCCCGCCCGACAGCGCGCGCGGCAGCCGGTCAAGCAGTTCGGTCAGATGCAGACGGGCGGCCGTTTGCTCGATCGCCTGGGCGATCTCCGCCTTCGACTTCTTCATCACCTCCAGCGGATAGGCGAGGTTACCGCGCACCGTCATGTTGGGATAGAGCGCATAGGACTGAAACACCATGGCAATGCCGCGCTCGGTGGCGGGCTGCCGGGTCATGTCCTGCTCCTCAATCAGCAACTCTCCGCTGCTGATCTCCTCCAGCCCGGCGATCATCCGCAGCAGCGTCGATTTGCCGCAGCCGGATGGCCCGACAAAGACCACGAATTCCCCGCTGTTAATCGTCAGATCGATGCCATGAATCACGTTAACGTGCTCGTAAGACTTCTTCACATTCTGCAAGCGCAGGCTGGTCATCGGACTACCTCACTCAGAGTAACTGGCCCATGTAAATGGCGTTGCTGCGCAGGATCGGGGTGAAACCCATGCGCTGATAAAAGGCGCAGACCTGCTCGTTTTGCAGGCTGACGCCAAGGTGAACGCCGCTGACGCCCGCTGCCCGCAGCGCCGCCAGTTGGTGCTCAATCATTTTGCGGCCCCAGCCACCTTTTTGCGCCGCCGGCAGCAGATTGATATGCAGATGAGCCGGCCAGCGGCTCACCAGCGCCTCAGCCGCAGCGTCAGGGTGGCGAATGGCGTCGAGTATCTTGTCGTCGAGCGGCGCGTCGGCGCTGCGTTGCTGATATTTCTGCTGTAACTGTGGCCACCATTGCGCAGCTAACTGCGCTTCAAAGGCACGGGTATCCGGCGCGGCCACCACATAGCCCAGCACTTCACCGTCTATCTCCAGCACAAAAGCAAAATCCGGGGCGAAACGCGCATAGGGCACGGCAAACCGCTGGCCGGGATAGTCAGGATCAGAGTAGAGCGCCCGGGCATCCCCGCCGGCATCCGCCGTTTCCAGGCAGATGCGGTAGAGCGCCGGATAGTCCGCCGGGGTCGCCGGACGAATGACACCTTGATTCGCCATGGTGAATTCTCGTGAGTGGATGGAGGGGACCGTCACTGACGCGGTCCGCCGATGAAAAGTTACGTTAATGAAAGTGGACTTAGTTTTCAAGATAGAATAATTACCTTATTGCACTAACCCCGGCGGTTCAGCAATCTTTACCGGTTTCTCGTTTCACAACTGTGATCGCCAACACGCGCGGCGCACGCCGCTTGCCTCGCTCCTTACCGCCAGAAAAAACGACAAACTGTGAGCGTAATAGGATTTTCATATGTTTTATCAGGGGGTTATTTTGCGACAATCGGTCTGGCAGATCGTGCTGAGGAAGCGCCGGTTCAGGCTGTTCCGCCGCGGTGGCCAGCCGACTGTCCAGCGAAGTCTGCTGTTTTTACCCGCAGGTCGCTGTTTATTTGCGCGTGCTCACAGCGTTGCAATTTCACCGGCGGCCTGTTTGACTTTATTTTTTTATTAAAGTAAGTATGAGTGAGTGCATTTTTATGCGGCTTCAGTCTGCGGGATGGCAGGCGGTGAGATGAAGGGATGCCGATGCTGGTCTGAAGAAGGTGAGCATAATGTCTGTTTCCTCAGTTGGTTCGTTCCGGGTTCGCAGTCTGGGTCGGCTTTTGGCGGCGGGCTTGCTGGCAGGCAGCGTTGCCCACGCCGCGCAGGCTGCCGTTAGCCTGAATGAGTGGGATATCTATAACTATCCGCAGCAGACCGCGGCGGTGGATGAAGGTATCAAAGCGTTCACGCAGCAGAATCCGGGCATCGTGATTAACCGTTCGGTTCACTCGTTTGAAGATACACGTATTCCGCTCAAGCTGGCGCTGACCGCCGGCGACGGTCCGCAGATTGCCCAGGTAAACCAGGGCGGCGGTGATATGGGATCGCTGGTAAAAGATAAGCTGTTGCTACCGCTGGATAGCTACGCCAGCGCCGATGGCTGGACCACGCGCTTCCCCGACTCGATCCTCAAGCGTAACCGCTGGTCAGACAGCGGCGAGTTCGGCAGCGGCAAACTGTACGGCGTTGCCAGCCTCGGAGAGATGGTCGGGCTTTACTACAACAAGGCTCTGCTGGATAAAGCCGGCATTGCGGTTCCCAAAACGCTGGCCGAGCTGGAAAGCGCGATGGCGAAGCTAAAGCAGCAGGGCACCGCGCCGATGATGCTCGGCCTGCTGGATGGCAACATGGGCCAGCAATTGCTCAGCACGCTGTGGCAGGCGCAGATTGAAAGCCATGACCGCAAGACGCTGGATAATCTGATCTACGACGTTGGCGGCAGTTTCAAAGATGACAAACTGGTCAAGGCCGCCAGTATGATGAAGAGCTGGACCGATAAAGGTTACTTCTTCCCTGGCTTCCAGGGCATCGGTCACGATGATGCCGCAACGCTGTTTCAGAACAATCAGGCGGCGTTCCTGGTGAGCGGCACCTGGTATCTCGGCCAGTTTAAAGATAACAAAGATATCCACTTTGCCGCGATGCCGGCCGGCGAGGGGGTGAAACAACCGCTGATGGTCGGTGGCACCGATCTGGCCTTCTCGGTGACCAGCACCGCGAAGAGCAAAGAGCAGCAGGATGCGGCGGCGAAATTCATCAATTATATGGTGTCAGATGCGATGGCTGACCGCTGGCTGAAGGTCGGCTTCCTGCCGGCCAGCACCAACAAAGCGGCGAAAATGCCGGCGGACAATCCGCTGCTGGCCGAAGCGTATCAGGTGTGGCTGACGCTTAATGACTATGACGGTTTAGGCCACTACGTAGACTGGGCAACGCCGACCATGAATGCCGAACTGAATCAGAACGTCCAGTTGCTGCTGGCCGGCCGTCAGACTGCCGATCAGATGGTCACCAATTTCGACAACAACTATCAGCGTTACCTGAAAACCCTGAAACATTAAGCCGGTGGCCCGGCGCATCGCCGGGCCTGAGCGTCGTTCTGAGCCACGAGTACGGTTATGTTGAATTTAAGCGGTTGGCGTAATTTCCTTTATGTTCTGCCGGCGGTGCTGGTCTATGCGGTATTTCTGCTGTTGCCGCTGCTGGCCTCGCTCGGTATCAGCTTTACCGAATGGGACGGCACCTCGCTGCCGGTATTCAGCGGCGTCAGCAACTATCTGCGGATGTTCAGCGATCCGGTGTTCTGGATAGCGCTGGGCAATAACGCCATCCTGATGCTGTTCTACACCCTGTTGCCGATTAGCATCGGTCTGCTGCTGTGCAGTTTTTTGTATGACACGCGCAACAACAGCGAACGCAGCGTGCTGCGCATCCTCTTCTTTCTGCCTTATATCATGCCGATGGCGGTGCTGGGCGTGGTGTGGCGCTGGTTATATAACCCGGCGTTTGGCCCGATCGATCAGCTGTTGCGCGCCATTGGCTTACCGCAGCTGGCGATGTCATGGCTGGGCGATTTTACCTGGGCGCTGCCGGCTGTCGGCCTGGTCGCCACCTGGTACTTCTTCGGTTTCTGTCTGGTGCTGTTTATGGCGGGCCTGCAGCGAATGGATCCCTCGCTGCTGGAAGCGGCCGACCTGGATGGATCGTCGCGTCGTCAGAAGTTTATGCGGATTACCCTGCCGGCCCTGCGGCCTGAGGTGCGGATTGCGCTGCTGCTGACGGTGATTGCCAGCCTGAAAGCCTTTGACCTGGTCTATGTGATGACCCAGGGCGGGCCGGGCACCTCCACCATGGTGACCAATATCTTTATGTATAAGCAGGGTTTTGACCTGCACTACTTTGGCTATGCGTCGTCAGTGGCGGTGTTCAGCATGCTGATTGTGTTAGGGATTAACTACCTGATTCACCTGGCCTTAAAGGAGCGATACTGATGCGTAGTACGCCGGTGATTTCACGCACGCTGATCTGGATGGTGGCGCTGATGACCATTCTGCCGTTTCTGATGGCGCTGATGACCTCGTTCAAAACCCAGATGGAGCTGTTCCAGGGGGTATTCACGCTGCCCGCCTCGCTGAATTTTAAAAACTACCTCACCGCCTGGCAGCAGGGACATTTTAACGTCTACTTCCTCAACTCGGTGCTGGTGGTCATCCCGGTGGTGCTGTGCAGCGTGCTGCTGGGGATTCTGGCCGGATTTGGCTTCGCCTGGCTGAAGATCCCCGGTAAAAAAGCGATCGCGGCGATGCTGGCGCTCGGCATGGTGTTGCCGAGCGAGGCGTTTATCATCCCGCTCTACCACGAGCTGCGCTGGATGGGGCTGACCAATACCTATCTGGCGCTGATTTTGCCGCAGATTGCCCTGTCGCTGCCGTTTACAACCCTGATGATCGCCAGTGCCTTTCAGCAGGTGCCCAAAGAGCTGGTGGAAGCGGCGGTGATGGATGGTGCCTCGCGGGTCAAAATTTTGTGGGGCATCCTGGTGCCGGCCATCTGGCCGACGCTCTCGACGCTCGGGCTGCTGCTGTTTATCTGGACCTGGAATGAGTTTTTAATCCCGCTGATTCTGGTCAATAAAGATGAGCTGCGTACCTTACCGATCGGCATGATGTTCTTTCAGAATAAAAACACTATCGACATTCCGGTGCTGATGGCGGGCGCGATGATTGTCATCCTGCCGCTGGTGGCGGTGTTCCTGATTTTCCAGCGCAAGTTTATCAGCGGCGTGACCGAAGGCGCCGTGAAGTAATCTGTGATCGCCGGCACGGAACGGGGCAGTGGCGACCAGACAAAGGTTTGCGGCACCGGAACGTGCTGCAATTGTTCCTCCTCACTCTTGCGGGAGACGCATGATGCACCTTTCCCTTGCCGATTTTCATCCTGCCGCCGACGGCGAAACGCTGGATACCGCGCTATTGCAACGCGCGATGGATCAGATTGCCGCCGCCGGCGGAGGCCGCCTGACGCTGCCTGCCGGGCGCTACCGCAGCGGCTGCCTGAATCTGCCCTCTGATTTTGAACTGCACCTGGAGGCGGGGGCGGTGTTGATCGCCAGCCAGCGGCTGGCCGATTACCAGCCGGTCCAGGCGCTGAGCAGCGCCGAGAAGTCACACAACGTGCTGCTCTACGCCCTTGGTCAGCGCAATATCACCCTGAGCGGCACCGGCCGCATTGATGGCGAGGGCGAAGCCTGGTTTGCCACCGAACGTGATGAGCAGGGCTATCGTCTGCCGCGCGCCGACCGACCGCGCATCATCGTTTTTGAAGATTGCGAGCAGGTGAGGCTGCAAGATTTTACCATCGTGCAGGCCCCGATGTGGACCGTACATCTGGTGAGCTGCCGTCATGTGCATATCGACCATCTCACCATTGATAACGCCATGACCATGCCGAACACCGATGCGCTGGACATCGACAGCTGCGAAGCCGTGTTTGTCAGCAACAGCTACCTCAGCGCCGCCGATGATGCTATCTGCATTAAAACCACCCACAAGCCTGCGGCGCTGCGACGTCCGGCCCGCCAGATTATGATCACCAACTGTCTGCTACGCAGTTACAGCTGCGCCTTTAAAATCGGCACCGAAAGCTGGGATGATGTGGAAGATGTGACGGTCACCGGCTGCACCATTTTCGATTCCAACCGCGCCATCGGCATTCTGTCACGCGACGGCGGGGCGATGCGGCGGCTGCTGTTCAGCAATCTGACCTTTGCCTGCCACCATGCGCCGCCGTGCCACTGGGGCAAAGCCGATCCGCTGTTTATCTCGGTGCGCAGTCGCGATCCGGCGATTGCGCCGGGCCGCGTAGAGCAGGTGCAGTTCACTAACGTGACGGGCGTAGCGGAAGGGGCGATTAACCTGCATGCGGCGCAGCCGGGCGCGATCCGCGACGTGTTAATCAGTCAGGTGCAGTTGCGGCAAAGTGTGGCGTCGGTGGCGCAGGGGCAGTATGACATCCGGCCGCCGTGTAACCCTGACTCACCGACCGGCATGGGGCTGGATAACGCCTATAAGCTCGATCCAAAAACCGGTGAGGCATATGGAGTTGAGCGCTATCCCGGCGGATTGCCGGGACTGTTTGCGCGCGGCGTTGAGAATCTGCAGCTGCACAACCTGGCCATCGTGCGGCCGGAGCCGTTACCGCCAGGCTGGCACCCCGACAGCGTGGTAGCGCTGCCGGAATAACTCACAGCGCGGCGGCGATGGCACTGCCGAGCTGTTCGGTGCTGGCGCTGCCGCCGAGGTCGCGCGTCAGGTGCTCACCTGCGGCCAGCGTACGCTCAATCGCCGCTAACACCGCATCACCTGCCTCTTTATAGCCCAGATGCTCCAGCATCATCGCGCCGCACCAGATCTGTCCAATCGGGTTGGCGATGCCTTTACCAGCAATGTCTGGCGCAGAGCCGTGCACCGGTTCAAACAGGCTTGGGAAGTGGCCTTCCGGGTTGATATTAGCGGAGGGGGCGATGCCGATGGTGCCGGTACAGGCCGGACCGAGATCCGACAGGATATCGCCAAACAGGTTACTGGCGACTACCACATCAAACCAGTCCGGATGCAGCACGAAATTGGCGGTGAGGATATCGATATGATACTTGTCGACCTTCACCTCGGGGAACTGGCCAGCCATCGCCTCAACCCGGCTATCCCAGTAAGGCATGGTGATCGCAATACCGTTCGATTTGGTGGCGGAGGTCAGGTGTTTTTTCGGGCGGCTCTGCGCCAGCTGGTAAGCAAATTTCAGGATGCGATCGACGCCGGTGCGGGTCATTACCGTTTCCTGGATCACCACCTCACGCTCGGTGCCCGGGAACATGGTTCCGCCCACGCTGGAGTATTCGCCTTCGGTATTTTCGCGCACTACGTAGAAGTCGATATCGCCCGGCTGACGGTTGGCCAGCGGCGCTTTAACACCGGGCATCAGGCGCACCGGACGCAGATTGACATATTGATCGAACTCGCGGCGGAACTGCAACAGCGAGCCCCACAGGGAAACGTGGTCGGGTACCACGTCCGGCCAGCCAACCGCACCAAAGTAGATAGCATCAAACGCTTTCAGCTGCGGAAACCAGTCGTCAGGCAGCATCTTGCCATGCTGCTGCCAGTAGTCGGCGCTGGCGTAGTCAAACCACTCCCAGCGCAGTGGAATATTGAATTTTTCCGCCGCCGCATTCATTACGCGCACGCCTTCCGGCATCACTTCTTTGCCGATACCGTCGCCAGGAATTACCGCAATACGATGGATTTTATTAGTCACAGGGCACCTTTCCGGTTGATGTTCGAATTGTGCAGGCAGTATAACTGTCGATTCCGGGGAAATAATGAGCCTGAAACGCAATCCAGTGTTGAATCAAAGTAGAGAATCACGCACCTCAACCGACGACCTCGCTTTCTTCGTACGGCTTGCCGCACTGGACAGCCTGACCGCCGCCGCCCGTGAACTCGGGCTGTCGCTGGCGGCCGTCAGCAAACGACTGAGCCAGCTGGAGCAGCGGCTCGGCGTGCAGTTACTGCGCCGTACCACCCGCCGGCTGGAGCTGACGCCGGAAGGGCGGCGCTATCTGGCGGGCGCGCGTCCGTTGCTGGACCAGCTGGCGGCGCTGGAAGAGGCGGTGAGCGGCGAAACGGCGCAGCTGCGCGGCACGCTTAACATTAACGCTTCGTTTGGTTTTGGCCGCCGTCATATCGCTCCCTGCGTGTCGGCATTTGCCGCGCTGCATCCGCAGCTCTCCCTGTCACTGCAGCTCACCAGTCAGCCGCTTAATTTTCTGGATGCGCACATGGATATCGATATCCGGGTCGGCGAACCGCCTGACTCCCGGCTGGTGGCGCGCAAGTTACGCACCAATCCGCGCATCCTCTGCTGCTCTCCGGCCTACGCCGCCCGGCATGGTCTGCCGGAGACGTTGCGCGATCTGGCGCAGCACAACTGCATTCTGCTGCGTCAGCACGACAGCGATTTCACCCTGTGGCGGCTGACGCGCGGTGAGCAGAGCGTCAGTCAGAAGGTGCGGGGCAGTCTGATTACCAATGATGGTGAAGTGGCGATGCGGCTGGCGATGGATGGACACGGCATTCTGCTGCGTTCATGGTGGGATGCGCAGCACAGCATTGCCGCAGGCGATCTGCTGCCGGTGCTGCCGGACTGGCAGGCACCGGATGGCGATATTTTTGCCGTCTGGCAGGCGCAACGGCAGTTGCCCGTACGCATCAGCGCCTTCGTCACCTTTCTGCAACAGCATTTGCAGGTCGGGCCGTGATCTCTGACAGCCTAGTCGTCGACGGCCGGAGATAGCCTGCGACACGCGGCGCTGAGCCAGCACCTGTTTACCGCTGCGTTTACATCTTTTTTACTAATGAGTATGATTCTCATTCTTTTTATTCTGTGTCTTCCCGCCGTGCTGCGGCCTGATGGAAGCCGTTCGCCCCTTACTGGAGTTAAGAATGAAAACCTTATTCAGCCCGCGCAAAGCGGCACTCGCCCTGGCGATTGTCACCACCTTCAGCCTGACCGCGTGTCAGTTGCCGGCCCGAAAAGCAGACGCCAGCACGCCGGTTACGGTAGAAACCACCGGCCAGGGCCATCTGACCCAGCGCGAACTGGGTGAAGGCCTGTATGAAATGGCTTACCTGCCGGCAAAAAATGCGCTGTATGTAGCCAGTGCGCAGGGCTTTAAAGACGTCAGCGGCGGGATGATCTATCGGCTGGATGCCACCACGCTGAAGACCACCGGCGAAGGACATTATGACCTGAAGAACTTCGGTCTGATCAGTGCGCCTGATGGCAGCGTGCTCTACACCACCAATTCGCTGGATGGCGGCATCTCGGCCATCGATCCGGAAAGTGGCAAAGTGCTGAAACGCCTGATGTTCAGTGAGAAAAATGAAAAAGGGCTACCGTTCGGCGCGCGTGAAATTTTCCTGCACGACGGGCTGCTGTATGTCGGCGGCGTCGGCGATCCCGGCCTGATCTGGGTGGTCGATGCGAAAACCCTGACGCTGAAAACCCGGATTAAAAATGCCGGCAAATGGGTCACCGGCATCATCTATTCTCCGGTCAGCGATCGGATTTATGCGGCCAACGGCAGCGGCGAAATCCTGGTGATCAATCCGCGCAATAACAAAATTGAACAGCGCCTGACCGCGGGCGATGGCAAAGAGTATCTGTTCCTTAATATGGCCGAAGATCCGGCGACCGGCCGGCTGTTTGTCACCGATAATTCAAAAGCTAAAAATACGCTGGTGTTTGATGAGCGCAGCGGCAAGGTGATTAAGCGTCTGGATCTCGGGGATTCACTGGGGATTAAATTTAACGGCAAGCGCAATGAGATCTACATCAGTCAGCGTGAGTCGAAGAAAGTGCTGCAGCTGGATGGCACCAGCTATGCGGTGAAAAACAGCTGGTCGTTTGACAGTCATCCCAACAGCCTGCTGGTATCACCCGATGGTCAGACCCTGTATGTGACGGTGAAGCAGGGCTTTAATGCGGATCACAGCAGCCAGGGAGCGGACAGCGTGGTGCGGATCGGACTGGAATAACCGACGCAGGCGGCAGGGCTGCCGCCTGAAAGTTCAGGGACGCCGCAGCGTCCCTTTTTTTATTTGTCGATACCCTGAACCAGGATCGCGCGATAGTTTGCCCCTTTCAGGCGATGCACTTTGGCCGCCTGATATTCCGGGCTGTCATACCACGCGTGTGCTGCTTCACGGCTCGGGAATTCCAGAATCACCACGCCTTCCGCTTCCTGACCTTCCAGCGTTTCCAGTTCGCCATAAAAAGCCAGCGGGTTGATCGGATGATCGCCGCGTGCCTGGCCCGCTTTCTCGGCGTAGATCGCCATTTCGTCCTGGTTCAGGGTGTTATCACGAATAAATACAACGTATGCACTCACAGAGTGTCTCCTTAAGCTTTTTTATCCTGGGTCTGGGTATCAAAGTCAGATGCATCATGACGCTCATGCAGCTGATCGGCCGGGTCGCCCATTACACGGTTCACCTTGCGGCCACGGATCACGGCAGGACGCTGAGCAATCTCTTTCGCCCAGCGCACCACATTTTTATAGGACTGCACATCAAGGAATTCGGCGCCGCCATACTGGTCATTCAGCACCAGATTGCCGTACCACGGCCAGGTCGCGATGTCAGCGATGGTGTAATCCTCACCGGCGAGATAGCGATTGTCAGCCAGCTGACGATCCAGCACGTCGAGCTGACGTTTGGCCTCAAGGGTAAAGCGGTTGATGGCGTATTCGATTTTCTCTGGCGCATAGTGATAGAAATGGCCAAAACCGCCGCCGAGATAAGGCGCTGAGCCTTGCAGCCAGAACAGCCAGTTGAGCGTTTCGGTGCGTTGCGCCAGATCTTTTGGCAGGAAGTAGCCAAATTTTTCCGCCAGATAGAGCAGGATATTGCCCGATTCAAACACCCGAATCGGCGGCGTGGCGGAGTGATCACTCAACGCCGGGATTTTGGAGTTAGGGTTAACCTCAACAAAACCGCTGGAGAACTGATCGCCTTCGCCGATGCGGATCAGCCAGGCATCATATTCGGCATCAATCACGTTAAGCGCCAGCAGCTCTTCCAGCAGGATGGTTACTTTCTGGCCGTTCGGCGTGCCGAGCGAATAGAGCTGCAAAGGATGCTTGCCGACCGGCAGCGCTTTTTCATGGGTAGGGCCAGCGAACGGGCGATTGGTTTTTGCGCCGTTGCCTTTTGCTTCGGGATCCCAGCTCCAGACTTTTGCGGGCTGATATGCATTTTCCGACATAGTGAAGGTTCGCCTTGTGGTGTGATGTTTGTCTGGAGTGTAGCAGGTGGATAAAAGCCGGTTTAACTCTGCTGGCGGTGATCGCGGCCAGGTGAATGACCGGCGATGCGGGGGGTAGGCTGCGGGAATTGCGATAGACGAAAGGGTAAACCGTGCCCGCCGCGCAGGCGGCGAGGCGGGCAGAGAGGCGGCAAAGCGCGGCCGGCTGCGGCTGCGCAAGGTTATTTGCTGAGTAACTCGCGTTCGATCAATTCGCGGGTCTGGACTGCCTGAACCTTCATCTTCTCCGGATAACCAAACAGCGAGGCGGCGATAATCGGCTCGCCACCCACTTTGTAACTGCGTGTGGCAAAGTTAGTGTCGCGCAGCGTCTGGAACAGGGTATCGAAATCGACTTCGCCTTCGCCGACGCCGACGTGCTGGTGAATCGTGGCATCAACGCCGGGCGGGTTAACGATGTAGCGGCAATGTTTGGTGTGGTTCATGGTGTCAGCGATCAGCATGTGCGACAGATCGTCTCCGGCATACTCCAGCATCGGTTTTACATCGCCTTTGCCTTTGTCATAGAAGAAGGTGTGCGGCGCACTGTAGATATACTTGACGTTATCGCTGCGAAACGACTTCACGATATCCACCGTTTCATTGTTCTCTTCGCAGAAATCCCACGGGTGCGCCTGAATCTCGACCCGGATCCCCTCACGTTCGATAATCGGCAGTAGCTCCTCCATCGAACGATAAAACATCTCTTCACAGATCTCCGGCTCGTTAGGCGTGCCGGAGAGTTCGGTGTTGATCACCTGCACGCCCATCTCAACCGCAATTTCAATCATCCGTTTCCAGTTCTTCACCGCGGCCTGGCGACGCAGTTCGTCCGGACCGGACCAGCGATAGACCACGATAAACGAGGAGATCTCCAGCCCGGTGGCACGCAGCGCGTTTTTATATTCAGTCATGATTTCGCGGCTGGCTTTGGGATGCTTATAAAACGGGTTGATCTGCGGATGCGGCGACTGTTCGATATATTTATACCCCCAGTCAGCCACCTGATGGACCATACGGGTGATGCCGAGGTCTTTAATCACATCCACATCAAAAGCGATTTTCATCTGTCTGCTCCGGAAACATTAACGTTACTGTTCTTCATTAAAAGTGACGCCGATCTGCTGCCTGATATTGTCTATCGTGGCCAGGGTAGTAATCGCCTGGTCGAGCGGATGGATCGGCGAGTCAGTCAGGTTCTGCCCGATACACCAGGCGAAGTGGTTGATTTCATGACACAGCTGCAGATAGCGGTTGGCGGGTTCTTCCCAGTACAGGCTGTGGCGACCCTCGCTGGAGGTGAGGCGGAAATTGCCTGGCGCATAGAACTGCCCCTCCAGCACCAGGCTGGCTTCACTGCCGGCAATCACCGCGCCGCCGGGCGTGTTGCTGAACAACGTGGTATTCAGCAGCGAATGCATGCCGTGGCGATGTGTCAGCAGCATTGAGGTCTGACCGTTTACGCTGCCACCGGGCACCGGCTGGCCTCTGGCAATGATGCTGTCGGGCGCGCCACCGCCGATAAACACGCTGAGCGCCACCAGATAACTGCCGAGATCGAGCATCGGCCCACCCGCCAGATCGTGGTTAAAGATGCGGTGATCCGCGGTAAAAAATTCGCCGTGGTCGGCAATCAGGGTGTGAACCTCGCCGAGCACGCCATCCGCCAGTAACTGCCGGATGACGTCATATTTCGCTGCGAAGTTGCACCACATTGCTTCGATACACAGCAGATTGCGGGCCGCAGCGGCCTGCTTCAGCTGGGTTGCCTGCTGCGCATTCAGCGCCAGCGGTTTCTCAATCAGCAGGTGCTTTCCCGCCGCGATAGCGCGCAGGCCATCCGGAAAATGGTGATTATGCGGCGTGGCGATATAGACCGCGTCGACATCCTCACGCGCCAGCAGCGCATCCATGCTGCTGGTGGCATAAGCAATTGACCACTTTTCGGCAAACGCCTGGGCTTTAGCCGGATTACGGCCCGCCACAACCGTCAGTTGCTGGTCGGTATGGTGGCGCAGCGCCTGCGCAAAATGGTCGGCAATCCAGCCGGGACCGATAATGCCCCAGCGCAGCGACGGCAGGGTTCGGGCATCGGGTAAGCGTGGGGTGGGAAGCGTTGAGGGAAACATACCCATTCCTTCTTTTACGTGCAGGGTCCAGTCAGAACCCCACTATAGAAAGCCTGCTGCCACCGCTCTAATCATTTGATGATGCGATTCCATCAGGGAAGTTAACGCCAGATTTTTACCCGTTTTAGCAAATGCACGTTTTAAAAAGAATCAAAAAAGAAATGAAAATTTCATTTTGCGAAGGTGATCAAAGTAATGAAGTATTTTCTATCAAAAAAATGAGAGAAAATACGCCGGGTGGTGACAGGATTAACTGCTGTCGCACCACGGCAGGGGAAACGCTGAAGGGGAACCGCCCGTTTCGGCAATTGAGGATCGATAGCGGGAGAAGAATGATGTCAAAAGTAACCATGACGGCAATTGCAGACGCGGCAGGCGTAGGAGTGGCGACGGTCGATCGGGTGCTTAACCGCCGGGCACCCGTGCGCGGCGTAACCGAGCAGAAGGTGCTGGCGGCGGCCCGACAGCTCGGTTATCGGCTGCCTGCGGCGTACAGTCTGCCCGCGACACAACCCGCTACGGCTCAGCTGCGCTTTGGTTTTATCCTGCTGCCGGCCCGTTATTCATTTTATCAGCAGCTGGGTGAGGCGCTGCAACAGCGGGCGCGCGGGCATCAGCCAGCGGGCAGCGAAACCGAATTTTGCTGGCACGACATTCACGAAGTGGAGGTGGTCGCCCGCTCTCTGCGCCAGCTCGCGCAGCGGAACGATGTGATTGGCCTGGTGGCGCTGGATCATCCCTTAATCCGTCACGCTATCCAGGATGTGTCGCGGCTGGGCGTGCGGGTCTACGCTCTGTTGTCAGATTTTTCGCCCTGCGAGCACGCCGGTTTTATTGGCATTGATAATCAGAAGGCAGGGCGAACCGCCGCCTGGATGGCGCAACATCTGCTGCGTCAGCCGGGCTGCGTCGGCGTATTGCTTGGCGACCACCGCTTTACCTGTCAGGAGAGCAGCGAGATCAGCTTCCGTTCCTATCTGCGTGAAGCGGGCGTCAGCCAGCGGGTGCTTGAACCGTTAAAAACCCATGAATCAAATGAAGGTGGCTATCAGGCCACCCGGCAGTTACTCGAGCAGCATGATGATTTGGTGATGATTTATGCGCCCTGCGGCGGTATTGAGGGGGTGGTGCAGGCCCTGCGAGACAGCGGCCGCCGACAGATTGATTTGCTGTGCCACGGTCCGCTGCCGGGCGATGAGCTGGCGCTGATTGACGGCACCATCTCGCTGATGCTGCGGCACCGGATTGATGTGATGGCCGATGCGGTGCTTGCCACCTGCCTGAACGGCGGGAGCGAACAGCGCGATTACTTCGCCCAGGTGACCGTACCGTTCGAACTGGTGACGCGCGAAAACCTGTAAAACGGCAGTCTTAATCTGCGTATGATAAAAACCTATCATAAAATGAAGGTATTAAACGCGATCGCTATCAAAAAATGAAACTTTCATTGTTGTCTGTGATGAAATTTTTATTTGATACTGCCAGCAGTTCTCATCGCACAGGCAGGTATCATGACCCTACACATTGCAAACGCGCCCTGCAGCTGGGGCGTAGACGATCCGAATAATCCATGGCTGCCGCCCTGCCAGAAAGTGCTGACGGAGGCCGCGCAGGCGGGCTACCGCAGTATCGAGCTGGGTCCCTGGGGCTATCTGCCAACCGATCCCGATGAGCTGACGCGGCAGCTTAATTACCATGGCCTGTCGCTGGTGGCGGGCACCATTTTTGATGATTTAGTCAGTGAAGCGCATTTTCCGGCGCTGGTGACGCT
Organism: Pantoea sp. X-Soil-YNGN-775; assembly: GCF_059730575.1. Lineage (NCBI taxonomy): Bacteria > Pseudomonadati > Pseudomonadota > Gammaproteobacteria > Enterobacterales > Erwiniaceae > Pantoea > Pantoea sp. X-Soil-YNGN-775. Next base: position 382,281 of record NZ_AP035945.1, read on the forward strand.
AACCCACAACCTGTGCCGCAACCTGGCGCAGGTCCCGACTGCAACAAAAACCGCAGGCGTTAACGCGCCGCCGCCTTATCTGGTGATCATCGATTTTGGCAATCCGCAGCGGGCGAAATATGCCGGCCAGCCGGAAAAATCGCCGCGGCTCGACGATGAGGCGTGGCAACGCATGATGCAGCACATCACCATTCTGAGTCAGATCGCCTGGCAGGAGTATGGCGTGCGGGCGGTGATCCATCCGCATGCGGGCGGCTGTATTGAGTTCGCCGATGAACTGGCGCGGCTGGTGAACGATATTCCGCATCAGGTGGCCGGTTTATGTCTCGACACCGGCCATCTCTACTATGCCGGGATGGACCCGATTGACGCGCTGCAACGTTACTGGGCGCGCATCGACTACCTGCATTTCAAAGACGTTCATCATCAACGGTGGCGCGACGCCATTACGCGCGGACTCGACTTCTTTAGCGCCTGCGCTGAAGGCGTGCTGTGCCCACTGGGGCTGGGCGCGATCGACTATCCGGCGGTGCGCGCTCTGCTGGCAGAGCGTGACTATCAGGGCTGGATCACCATCGAACAGGAGCGTGACCCGCGCCAGGCCGACACCAGCCTGGCTGATGTTACCGCCAGCCTGCACTACCTGCGCTCAATCGGATTCTGAGGAGAGCATCATGATTAACGGTAAAAAAGCACTGAATCGCTCGTTGCGCTGGGGCATGGTTGGCGGCGGCGGGACCAGCCAGATTGGGTATATCCACCGTTCAGCGGCGCTGCGTGACGGCAACTTTTCGTTGCTGGCGGGCGCGTTTGATATTGATGCCGCACGCGGGCGTGAATTTGGCAATGCGCTTGGCGTGGCGTCAGAACGCTGTTATCCCGATTATGCCAGCCTGTTTGCCGCAGAAGCCGAACGGGAGGACGGGATTGAAGCGGTCTCGATCGCCACGCCCAATAACACCCATTTCGCTATCTGTCGCGCGGCGCTGAACGCCGGACTGCACGTGGTGTGCGAGAAGCCGCTCTGCTTTACCGTCGAAGAGGCGGATGAGCTGGAACAGCTGAGCCGGCAAAAGCAGAAGGTGGTCGGCGTGACCTACGGCTATGCCGGGCATCAGCTGGTCCATCAGGCGCGCGAGATGATCGCCGCCGGTGCGCTGGGTGAGATCCGCATCGTCAATATGCAGTTTGCTCACGGCTTCCACAACGAGGCGGTGGAGTTACAGAGTGAAAGCACCCGCTGGCGGGTCGATCCGCGCTTTGTCGGCCCGAGCTATGTACTGGGCGATCTCGCTACGCATCCGCTGTTTATTGCAGAAACGATGCTGCCACAGCTGAAAGTGACGCGGCTGCTCTGTTCTCGTCAGAGTTTTGTCGCCACCCGCGCGCCGCTGGAAGATAACGCCTTTGTGATGATGGAATATGACAACGGCGCGGTTGGCACGCTGTGGGCCTCGGCGGTGAATGCCGGCTCAATGCACGGCCAGAAGATTCGGGTGGTGGGCGCTAAAGCCAGCCTGGAGTGGTGGGATGAGCAGCCAAATCAGCTGCGTTATGAAGTGCAGGGCGAACCGGTGCGGATTCTGGAGCGTGGCATGGGGTATCTCAGCCCGCGCGCACTGGAGGAGGACCGTATCGGCGGCGGTCATTCCGAAGGGCTGTTCGAAGCCTGGTCGAACCTTTACCGTCGCTTCGCGCTGGCAATGGACGCCAGCGATCGTGGCGACAGCGCCTTCCTGCAGGATTTCTGGTATCCCGATGTGCATGCCGGATTGATGGGCGTGCGCTGGGTGGCGCAGTGCGTGAAATCAGCGGATGCCGGTGCGGTATGGGTTGAGTGCTGAGGCAAGGCGTGGAGTAAACCTTCGGAGCCGGGTTCGCCGCGCTGAAATGCAAAAACCCGCCAGAGGCGGGTTCTTTAAATATGGTGCCCGAACCCGGAAAAAAATGCCGGGAGCATTTTTTCATCGCACGCTGGCGTGCAGACCCGCAGGGCGAGCCACAGGGAAGTGGCGAGTACATCGAACCTTCGAAGCCGGGTTCGTTGCTCTGAAAAGCAAAAACCCGCCAGAGGCGGGTTCTTTAAAGATGGTGCCCGAACCCGGAATCGAACCAGGGACACGGGGATTTTCAATCCCCTGCTCTACCGACTGAGCTATTCGGGCAACGGGGCGCATTAAACCGTAAAGGCCGCCGGGCGTCAACGGCTTTCACCAAAAAACCACGGGAAACGTGACTGATTGCCTGATTTTCAGTCAAAGCGGGTAAAGCCTCAGGCCAGCGCGCCGTTTTTACGGCACAACGCAATGCTGTAAACATCTTCCGCCAGCCGCTGAGCCGTGGCGACATCCTGCACGTTGCGCTTCACCAGCAGCTTGCTCAGGCAGCCTTCCAGAATCAGCTCCATCTGATCGGCCACCATGCTCGGGTTATCCAGCGCCTGGTCTAGCAGAATTTCATGCGTAAACTGCCATGATGCGCGCTTCTGCTGTTCCGCCAGTTGATGAATTGGCTGATCCGGCTGCGGATAGAAACTGCAGGCGGCGATAAACAGACAGCCGGGGAAGCGGCCTTTGCTGACATGTTCACTTAACACTTCATAACGCGCCATTAGCTTCTGCTCCGGCGACAGCGTCTCATCCAGCATGATCTGACGCCGCCAGGTATCAATCTGCTGAGCGTGATAGCGCAGCGCATCGTAGAGCAGGGCGTCACGATCGGGCCAGAACAGCCGGAGCTGATCGAGAGAAAGGTCGGTCTGGCCCGCCAGGGTTTCCAATGAGAGGGTGGCGGCGAGGCCGTTCTGTTCAAGCACATTCAGTGCATGCTCGAGTATTTGTTCACGCTGCAAGTGACTCTCCTCTGGTATGCAGGCCCGGCTGTTCACCGGGCACAAGCCTGACTCCAGTGTTGTTTACGGGGTGAGTTTCTGCAAATGCGCCCGGAAATCGGCGGCATTGAGAAACCCGGTAATGCGCGAGTCAGCGATCTCGTGGCCTTGCGCATCAAAGAATAAAATGGTCGGTAATCCCAGCACCTGAAGATGCTGCAACAGCGCATTATCGCTGGCGCTATTGGCGGTCACGTTGGCCTGTAACAGCTGCACCCGACTCAGGCTATCGCGTACCGCGCTGTCGCTAAAGGTGTATTTTTCAAACTCTTTACAGGCAACACACCAGTCGGCATACAGATCGACCATGGTGATGCGGCCGTTGGCCTGTTGTAACGCCGTCTGCAACTGCTGCGGAGTCTGAACGGTCTGGAACGGCAGGTGGGCGACAGCCTGCTGCTGCTGCGCTGCGCTGCCAAATGCCCAGTCCTGTAGCGGACGGGCGCTGATCAGTGCGGCGGCCAGCACGATAATCTGCACCACGCGCCACTTGCCGCTGCTGGCGCGCAGGCTGACGCTGAACGCCCAGCCAAAGAAGGCCACGCCCAGCAGGCTCCACAGCCGCAGCCCCCACAGGTCGCCCAGCACCCGCTCCATCAGAAAAACCGGCAGCGCCAGGATAACAAAACCAAAGCCCTCTTTTACCGTCTGCATCCACGGTCCGCTCTTCGGCAGCAGCTTATTGCCAAACAGGGTCACGGCGATCAGCGGTAAGCCCATCCCGACCGCATAGAGCCAGAGGGTGCCGGCACCGGCCCACAAATTACCGCTCTGGGCGATATACAGCAGAATAGCGCTGAGCGGCGCGGTGGTGCAGGGGGAGCAGATTAAACCGGCCAGCGCGCCCATCAAAAATACCCCTGGCAGCGAGCCACCCTGCTGGCGATTGCTCCACAAGGTTAAACGGGTTTGCAGGCTGGCTGGCAGTTGCAGCGTAAACAGACCAAACATCGACAGCGCCAGCACGATAAATAGCACCGACAGCGCCGACAGCACCCACGGATGTTGCAGAGCCGCCTGGAAACGCAGACCGGCAGCGGCCACCACCAGACCCAGCAGGGTATAGGTCAGCGCCATGCCCTGCACATAGACCATCGCCAGCGCGAACAGCCGGCCGATCGAATAGTGGCGCTGGCCGCCGAGAATAATGCCGGAAATCAGCGGGTACATCGGCAGCACGCAGGGCGTGAAGGCGACGCCAATACCGATCAGCAACGCCCACAGCGGCGAAAACGGCAGCGGAGTGGCGGGTGCAGGCGCGGTATTCACCGGCGGCGCAGCAGTGCTGGCCGTTACCGGACTCAGCGGCACGGTGCGGGTTTCAGGGGGATAACAGAATCCGGCGGCAGCACAGCCCTGATAGGTGACGCTGAGCGTGGCACCACGGGCGGCCTGCTGTAGCGTCACCGGCACCGTCAGATCCTGCCGATAGATCTCGCTCTTGCCGTAGAATTCATCTTCATGTGGCTGACCGGCGGGCAGCGTCAGCGGTGCCAGCGTGGCGTTGGCCGGCGTGAGGTGGATCTGCTGACGATAGAGGTAGTAACCCGATTTTACTTTCCAGTGCAGGTTGAGCTGCGCCCCCTGCTGGTCGAAATCAAAACCAAACGCCTGATCGACCGGGACAAAGCGGCTGCTGGCGGGGTTGGAAAAAAGCGATGCGTGCGCCTGCAGGCTGATAAACAGCACCAGCAGCAGCGTAATTAAGCGAGAGATGCGTGCAGCCATGACAAGTATTCACTGTCTCCATGTTGAACCGGAAGCGCCAGCAGTTCAGGCACATCGTAGGGGTGCGCCTGCCTGAGCAGATCGAACAGTGCCTGCTGGTGATCGCTATCGCATTTCAGCAGCATCTGTACTTCGCTGCTCTGTTCGAGCTGGCCCTGCCAGACGTAATACGAGGTGGCACCCGGCAAGCAGCGTAACGCAGGCCGCCAGTCTGGCCTCAAGCGCCAGGGCGGCCAGACGTTGCGCCGTCGCCTGATCGGGCGCGGTGCAAAGGACAACGATGGCATTCATCGTAATGCTCCTGTTTAAAAGAGCCCGATGATAGCACGCTCAGTCAGCGACGCGGTTATCGGGCTATAACAGCATCCCGCCAAAGACAAAGCCCGCCATCACCGACAGCGTAATGGCGATCACGCCGGGAATAATAAAGGCATGGTTGAAAACAAACTTGCCAATCCGGGTCGATCCGGTGTCATCCATCTCCACGGCCGCCAGTAAAGTCGGGTAGGTCGGCAGGACGAACAGCGCCGAAACCGCGGCAAACGAGGCGATGGCGGTAAGTGGCGACACGCCCAGCAGTAAGGCGGCAGGCATCAGCGCCTTAGTGGTCGCCGCCTGCGAGTAGAGCAGCATTGAGGCGAAGAACAGCACCAGCGCCAGCATCCACGGGTAGGTTTTCAGCATATCGCCGGCCACCATCTGGATCTCTGCCAGGTGGGCTTTAACAAAGGTATCGCCCAGCCAGGCGACACCCATCACGCAGATACAGGCACTCATGCCGGACTTGAAGGTGCTGGCGCTGAGGATCTCGCTGGTATCCAGCTTACAGGTCAGGCTGATCAGGGTGGCGATAGTCAGCATAAACACCACAATCGCTTCATTACGCGGCAGCAGCGGGTTGGCGATCAGCCCAACGCTGGCGCTGGTGAGAGTGGCGTAGACCACCACGGCGATGATGCCGAGCAGAAACAGCAGCACCGATTTTTTCGCGCCCGGCGTGGGCTGGTAGACGCTGGCACCGCGCAGCGTGACGTCACCTTTTGCCAGCCGCGCCTGGTAGATCTGATCATCCTTCAGCTCTTTGCCGAGGAAGTTGGTCACCAGCGCGGCCAGAAACAGGCCGACCATGGTCGAGGGGATGGCGATAGCCAGCAGCGTAATGTAGCTGATGCCACGCGGCTCAAGCAGAGTGGCGAAGAACACCACCGCGGCTGAAATGGGCGAGGCGGTAATGGCGATCTGTGAAGCGACCACGGCGATTGACAGCGGGCGCGAAGGGCGGACGCCTTGCTCTTTCGCCACTTCAGCGATCACCGGCAGCGTCGAGAAGGCCGTATGACCGGTACCGGCCAGCAGCGTCATCAGATAGGTCACCAGCGGTGCCAGCAGCGTGACGTGACGCGGATGGCGGCGCAGCAGCCGTTCGGCGAGGCTGACCAGATAATCCATCCCGCCAGCCACCTGCATGGCCGCGATAGCCGCAATGACCGCCATGATAATTTCGATCACGTCGAACGGAATCATGCCCGGCGGCAGGCCAAAGCCCAGCGTCAGGATCAGCACGCCCATGCCGCCAGCGAACCCAATGCCAATGCCGCCAAGGCGCGCACCCAACCAGATCGCCAGTAAGACGACCAGCAGCTCAACCACAAACATGCATCACTCCTGAGTATTTAACCTGAGAAAATCAGTTGTGCTGTTTACCAAAGAAAAAGGCACACCGTGTTGATCGCGGTGTGCCTTTAGTCAACCAGCGTCGGTTAAACCTTACTGCTCGTTTTCGTCGGTATAACGTTTTGCTTTATAAACCGGATACATCAGGTTCTGGACCGAGAAAATATCGTCCAGCTCGCTTTCGGTCAGCAAGCCGCGTTCCAGCACCACTTCACGTACGCTTTTACCGGTTTCGGCGCAGATTTTGCCGACGATATCGCCGTTATGGTGGCCGATATACGGGTTAAGGTAGGTGACGATGCCGATTGAGTTAAAGACGTAGGCTTCGCACACCGCGCGGTTGGCGGTAATGCCGTTGACGCATTTCTCCAGCAGGTTGTAGCAGGCGTTGGTCAGGATGCTGATCGATTCAAACAGCGCCTGGCCAATCACCGGCTCCATCACGTTCAGCTGCAGCTGACCGGCTTCGGAAGCCATGGTGACGGTAATGTCGTTGCCGATCACTTTGAAGCAGACCTGATTAACCACTTCCGGCACCACCGGATTGACTTTGGCTGGCATGATCGACGAACCGGCCTGTAACTCCGGCAGGTTGATTTCATTCAGGCCAGCGCGCGGACCGGAAGAGAGCAGGCGCAGGTCGTTACAGATCTTAGAGAGCTTCACCGCCAGGCGTTTCAGTGACGAGTGCACCATCACGTAGGCACCGCAGTCTGAGGTCGCTTCGATCAGATCTTCCGCCGGCACCACCGGCAGGTTGCTGACTTCCGCCAGACGCTGCACGGCAAGGTGCTGATAACCGTCCGGCGTATTCAGGCGGGTACCGATGGCGGTCGCGCCGAGGTTCACTTCCAGCAGCAGCTCGCCGGTGCGCAGAATGCTTTTGGTCTCTTCATTCAGCAGCACGCTGAAGGCGTGAAATTCCTGACCCAGCGTCATCGGCACCGCATCCTGTAACTGGGTGCGGCCCATTTTGAGGATGGTCTGGAACTCGTCAGCCTTACGCTCAAAACCGTCGGCCAGCTGGCTGATGCCATCCAGCAGCTTCAGCAGCGAACTGTACACCGCGATGCGGAAACCGGTCGGGTAGGCGTCGTTGGTCGACTGACATTTGTTGACGTGATCGTTAGGGTTGAGGTACTGATATTCGCCTTTCTGGTGGCCCATCAGTTCCAGACCGATGTTTGCCAGTACCTCATTGGTGTTCATGTTGACCGAGGTGCCGGCACCGCCCTGATAGACATCCACCGGGAACTGATCCATGCAACGGCCATTATTGAGCACTTCATCGCAGGCCTGAATGATGGTATCGGCAATGTTGCGGGGGATCGTTTGCAGCTCTTTGTTGGCCATTGCCGCCGCTTTTTTTACCATGACCATCCCGCGGACAAATTCGGGTATGTCGCTGATTTTACTGTTGCTGATGTAAAAATTTTCAATCGCACGCAGAGTATGAACGCCATAATAGGCATCCGCCGGCACTTCGCGCATACCTAACAGGTCTTCTTCGATACGAATGTTGTTCGCCATGATAACCTTCTTGTTGTCGCCGCTAACCATCACAGATGATGTGTTTATTTTGTCGTGGTGCACCCGTACCGACATTTTATCCGTCTTCATACTGGTGAGCACGATCATATTCTGATGCATCAGAAATGCACGCATGCAGATCACTTAACGCTGCCGTCAGGTTAACGATATGTGAAACAGGTTACAAAATTAACCCTGCGGGATAAATTTGACAGGATCGGTTGAAAATGGTGACACGGGTGCCCATCTCTTTTCTTATCATCATTAAGATGAACGCTTTCTGCTGAGCGGCGCGCTGCCGATCGGCCCACACTTACAGGAGAGTACGGTGCGCTGGATACCGTTATTAGTCTTTTTTGTCCTGGCCTGGATTGAAATTTCACTGTTTATTCAGGTCGCCCACGTCATGGGCGTGCTGCTTACCATGCTGCTGGTGGTCTTCACCTCCTGCATCGGGGTGTCGCTGGTCAAAAATCAGGGCATGAAAAACTTCATGCTGATGCAGGAGAAGCTGGCGCGTAACGAGAGCCCGGCGAAAGAGATGATCAAGAGCGTGTCGCTGATCATCGCCGGTTTTTTACTGCTGCTGCCCGGCTTCTTTACCGACCTGCTGGGCCTGCTGCTGCTGTTGCCACCGGTGCAGAAGCATCTGACGCTGAAGCTGATGCCGCATTTGCGCGTCTGGCGCGGTCCGGGAGCCGGACCCGACAGCGGCTATACCATGGATGGCGAATTCGAGCGCAAAAATAGCGATCGCCTTGAGCACCATGACGATCCGAAAGATCGCTAATGGCGTTATCGCCACGTTAAAACGCAACCTTCGGGTTGCGTTTTTTGTTTCGGCTGGCGATCTTTTTGCCGATTGCTCAAAAAGCCATCACTCATCACATCTGCGTAAAAAATTTGTTGTCCGCCCCCTTGAAAGGAGATGGTAGCGGCCCTATCTCTCAGGTCACGAGGCCGGAAGCCATGCAGCCCGGTGTTCAACCCCAAAACTGAATGATTGGACTTCTCAAAGGAGAGCTATCAAATGAAAATTCGTCCATTGCACGATCGCGTTATCGTCAAGCGTAAAGAAGTTGAAGCTAAATCAGCTGGCGGCATCGTGCTGACCGGTTCTGCAGCCGGCAAATCCACCCGTGGTGAAGTGCTGGCTGTCGGCAACGGCCGCATCCTTGAGAGTGGTGACGTTAAGCCGCTGGACGTGAAGGTTGGCGACATCGTGATCTTCAGCGAAGGTTACGGCGCGAAAACCGAGAAAATCGATAACGAAGAGGTGCTGATCATCTCTGAGAGCGACATCCTGGCGGTTGTTGAAGCGTAATTTTTTCGCGTAATTCACTGAACGAAACGAATTTAAGGGATATTTAAAATGGCAGCTAAAGACGTAAAATTCGGTAATGACGCACGCGTAAAAATGCTGCGTGGCGTGAACGTACTGGCAGATGCAGTAAAAGTTACCCTGGGCCCGAAAGGCCGTAACGTGGTTCTGGATAAATCTTTTGGTGCACCGACCATCACTAAAGATGGTGTTTCTGTAGCACGTGAAATCGAACTGGAAGACAAGTTCGAGAACATGGGCGCGCAAATGGTGAAAGAAGTTGCCTCTAAAGCGAACGACGCTGCGGGCGACGGCACCACCACCGCTACCGTACTGGCGCAGTCTATCATCACCGAAGGCCTGAAAGCCGTTGCCGCGGGTATGAACCCGATGGACCTGAAGCGCGGTATCGACCAGGCGGTTATCGCTGCGGTTGAGAAACTGAAAGCGCTGTCTGTACCGTGCTCCGACTCTAAAGCGATTGCGCAGGTTGGTACCATCTCTGCTAACTCCGATGAAACCGTGGGCCAGCTGATTGCTCAGGCGATGGAGAAAGTCGGTAAAGAAGGCGTGATCACCGTTGAAGAAGGCACCGGCCTGCAGGACGAGCTGGATGTGGTTGAAGGTATGCAGTTCGATCGCGGTTACCTGTCACCTTACTTCATCAACAAACCAGAAACCGGTGCGATTGAACTGGAATCTCCGTTCATCCTGCTGGCTGACAAGAAAATCTCTAACATCCGTGAAATGCTGCCAGTGCTGGAAGCCGTGGCGAAAGCCGGCAAACCACTGCTGATCATCGCGGAAGATGTTGAAGGCGAAGCGCTGGCTACCCTGGTGGTTAACACCATGCGCGGCATCGTGAAAGTGGCTGCGGTTAAAGCACCAGGCTTCGGCGACCGTCGTAAAGCCATGCTGCAGGATATCGCTATCCTGACCGGTGGTACTGTGATTTCTGAAGAGATCGGCATGGAGCTGGAAAAAGCGGCTCTGGAAGATCTGGGTCAGGCAAAACGCGTTGTGATCAACAAAGACACTACCACCATCATCGACGGTGTGGGTGAAGAAGCGACGATTCAGGGCCGTGTTACCCAGATTCGTCAGCAGATCGAAGAAGCAACCTCTGACTACGACAAAGAAAAACTGCAGGAGCGTGTCGCTAAACTGGCAGGCGGCGTTGCCGTTCTGAAAGTGGGCGCAGCAACTGAAGTTGAAATGAAAGAGAAGAAAGCCCGCGTTGAAGATGCCCTGCACGCAACCCGTGCTGCGGTAGAAGAAGGTGTGGTTGCTGGTGGTGGTGTGGCGCTGGTTCGCGTTGCAGCTCAGCTGGCCGATCTGCGTGGTCAGAATGAAGATCAGAACGTCGGTATCAAAGTTGCACTGCGCGCAATGGAATCTCCACTGCGTCAGATCGTGTCTAACGCCGGTGAAGAGCCATCTGTAGTCGCTAACAACGTGAAAGCGGGCGACGGTAACTACGGTTACAACGCGCAGACTGAAGAGTACGGCAACATGATCGACTTCGGTATCCTGGACCCAACCAAAGTAACCCGTTCTGCTCTGCAGTACGCGGCTTCTGTGGCCGGTCTGATGATCACCACCGAATGTATGGTCACTGACCTGCCAAAAGGCGACGCACCTGATTTAGGCGGCGGCGCTGGCGGTATGGGTGGCATGGGCGGTATGGGCGGCATGATGTAATTTGCCGTTGACTGCTTAAGTCATCAGGAACCCCCGATCGGAAACGGTCGGGGGTTTTTCTTTTGGGGCGGAAAATAGTATAAGTAGTGGCGCAATCGTTCGTCTTTCCTCTTGATATGTCACGCTGTCTGCTGCTGCGCCGCCGGATCCACTGGCTTAAACCAGCCCATCAGGATCGGCATGCTTGTCAGCCTGCAAGCGGCATGAAATATTGAGACGATATAACGGGATAAGGGCAATGAATGTGCAGAAAGAAAAAACTTTTTTCTGCTACGCTGCCACCCGACTCTGATGATAATAAATGGGGATTACAATGCGGATTAACCTCTTGCTCGGACTGACGGCTGGCGCGTTATTGCTGGCGGGCTGTAGCAGCTCTACTCAACTCTCCTCGGCAGGCCAGCGCGTGACTTTTACCGATCAGCAGCCCGGCAGTGAGTGTCAGCTTCTGGGGAATCTCACCGGCTCACAGAGTAACTGGCTGAGCGGGGCAGGCGGTGAAACCAGCGCGCTGCGCGGTGCAGCAAATGACCTGCGCAACCGTGCAGCGGAAATGGGCGGTAACGTGATTTACGGCGCAACCAGCCCGACGCAGAACCTGCTGTCCGCGTTCGCACCACTCGACAGTAAAATGTCTGGCCAGGTTTACAAGTGCCCGTAAGGTGAATCCGGCATCATGCCTTCTTCAGACGGCCGGCCTTGCGCCGGCCGTTTTTATTCCTGACGCAGCTGTAGATCCAGCGGCGTTTTACTCGGCTCGCCGCCAATTTCCCGCGCTAGCTTCGGCACCAGATAGCCGGAAACCTGTGACAGTAAGGCCCTTACCAGCTGACGGGCTTCATCATCTGAGACAAAGAAATGGGCGGCACCCTGCACCTTGTCCAGCACGTGCAGGTAGTAGGGCAGAATGCCCGCATCGAACAGCGCATTGCTCAGCGTTGCCAGCGTCCGGGCATTGTCGTTGACGCCGCGTAGCAGCACGCTCTGATTGAGCAGCGTCACGCCTGCACGCTTCAGCTCTCTCATCGCCTCACGCAGCGCATCGTCAATCTCCTGCGCGTGGTTGATGTGCGTCACCATCAGCACCTGCAGCCGTGTTTCACTGAGCATCTGGCAGAGTGCGTCGGTAATCCGCGCCGGGATCACCACCGGTAAACGGCTATGGATACGCAGCCTTTTCAGGTGCGGGATTTTCTCCAGCGCCGCAATCAGCCAGGCGAGTTCATGATCTTTTGCCATCAGCGGATCGCCGCCGGAGAAGATGATCTCATCCAGCTCCGGATGCTCGGCGATATAGTCCAGTGCCGCCTGCCAGTTACGCTTATTTCCCTGATTATCCTGGTAAGGAAAATGACGGCGGAAGCAGTAGCGACAGTTGACCGCACAGCCGCCTTTCACCAGCAATAAGGCGCGGTTTTGGTATTTATGCAGCAAACCAGGGACAACGTTGCTTTGTTCATCCAGCGGATCGGTGCTATAACCTGGCGCATCGATGAATTCCTGGCGTTGAGTCAGTACCTGAAGCAGCAGCGGGTCGTGCGCATCACCTTTCTTCATCCGGTTGATGAATGCACGGGGAACGCGCAAGGCGAAAAGACGCCGCGCCTCCGCCCCGTCGGCCAGCTCAGTGTGCTGATCCAGGGCTAAAATCCGCAGTAATTCATCAGGTTCAGTGACAACATCAGCAAGTTGCTGCAACCAATCTTCTCTGGAAGGTGTTTTTAGGGTTACAATGTGTGCCATTTTTTTGGCTTAGTACCAGTATCAATTTTCGTAGAGGGCCTTCATGGCGACTTATTCTAGCAACGATTTCCGTCCCGGTCTTAAAATCATGTTCGAAGGCGAGCCGTATGCCATCGAATCCAGTGAGTTCGTTAAACCGGGTAAAGGTCAGGCATTCGCGCGCGTTAAAATGCGTCGCCTGCTGACGGGTTCTCGCGTTGAGAAAACTTTTAAATCCACCGACTCCGCCGAAGGCGCAGACGTGATGGATACCAACCTGAACTACCTGTACAACGACGGTGAGTTCTATCACTTCATGCACCCGGAAAGCTTCGAGCAGTTCCAGGTTGAAGAGAAAACCGTCAGCGATGCCGCAAAATGGCTGCAGGATAACGCTGAATGTATCGTTACGCTGTGGAATGGCCGTCCAATCGCCGTTCAGCCGCCGAACTTTATCGAAGCCGAAATCGTTGAAACCGATCCTGGTCTGAAAGGTGACACCGCGGGTACCGGCGGTAAGCCAGCCAAGCTGTCTACCGGCGCAGTGGTGAAAGTGCCATTGTTCGTGCAAGAGGGCGAAGTGGTCAAAGTTGACACCCGCTCTGGCGAATACGTGTCACGCGTAAAATAAGTGCCGCAGGCGCATCTCAGATGCGCCTTTTTCTTGTGTGAGTGAAAAAATGAAAAAACTGGCAAAATTAATCGCATTCGCGTTGCTGGTCTCCTCTGCGCTGAGCGCCTGCAACACTTTCCACGGTTTTGGCGAAGATGTCTCCCACTTAGGTGGTGCCATTTCACGTGCGGCAAACTGACTGTTAACCTTCGTCTATTTTGTGGAATCGTCAGCGGCAGTCGGCGGAAATCCGGCTATGCTTAAAACGCTGTACTTTTACATCCATCAAAAAGGACATTGTTATGTTAAAGAAAAGTATTGTCACTTTCTTCTCTGTACTGGTGCTCTCTTCACTGCTGACGGCTTGTAATACCACACGTGGCGTGGGCGAAGACGTAGAAGCGGGTGGTCAGGCGATTCAAAACAGCACGAAGTAACCCGTTATTCCAACCGGTACGAAACCTTTTTCGTACCGGCTGTTCGCTTCCGCACTATTTCTGTTTTACCCAGATTAACTCGTCAACCGGGAAGCCATCCCGACGCGCCTGATTGACCAGCTTTTCTTTTACGCCTGGCTCCAGCTGCGGCGTGCGCGACAGAATCCACAGATAGTGACGATTCGGTCCACAGACCAGCGCATAGCGGTAGTCCGAATCAAGAGCAATCACGTTATAGCCGCCGTAGAAGGGGCCGAAAAAGGAGACTTTCAACGCCGCTCGTTGCGGGTCGCCGGTAAAGTAGGCCTTGCCGACGCTCTCCTGCCAGCGCTGTTTCTTCACGTTGTAACCGCGATTGATCACTTTCAGGCCGCCATCTTCACGCGGGCTGTAGTTCGCCGTCACCTGTTCAAGACCGCGTTCGAAAGGGTGATTCAGACGGGCAATTTCGTACCACTGGCCGAGATAGCGCTGGCTGTCAAAGTTTTCGATCACCGTGACGTTCTTTGGCGGCGTGGTGCTACAGGCGACAGAGAGAAAGGCGCTCAGGCTGGCAACAACGGTTTTCCATGGAGACATAGTGGGATTCCTTTGTGATTTAACTGCTTAAGTATAGAAGCCGAAACGCTGTTTTTGGCAGCGCGGGCGCGAGATTGTTTGCCGCAGGCATTGCAGGTAGACTTCCATCCCTTATTTGTATCAGGAGTCATCACCATGAGCGAAACGGCAAGCTGGCAACCAAGCGCATCCATCGCCAATTTGTTAAAACGCGCGGCGATTTTAGCCGAAGTGCGTCGTTTCTTTGCCGATCGTGGCGTACTGGAAGTCGATACGCCAGCGATGAGTCAGGCAACCATTACCGACATTCATCTGGTACCGTTCCAGACACGGTTTGTCGGACCCGGTGCCGCGCAAGGGCGCGATCTCTGGCTGATGACCAGCCCGGAATACCACATGAAACGCCTGCTGGCCGCGGGCAGCGGGCCGATTTACCAGATGGCACGCAGCTTCCGTAATGAAGAAGCGGGCCGTCACCATAACCCGGAATTCACCATGCTGGAGTGGTACCGGCCGCACTACGACATGTATCGTCTGATGAACGAAGTCGACGATCTGATGCAGCAGGTGCTGGAGTGCGACAGCGCGGAATCGCTCTCTTATCAGCAGGCGTTTATCCGTCATCTGGAGATTGATCCGCTGTCGGCAGACAAGGCCCAGCTGCGTGAAGCGGCGGAAAAGCTGGGTGAAGGCGAACTGGCGCGGGCGGAAGAGGATCGCGATACCCTGCTGATGCTGCTGTTTATGCTGGGCGTGGAACCGAAGATTGGTCAGGATAAGCCTTGCTTCGTTTACCACTTCCCGGCCAGCCAGGCGGCGCTGGCGGAGATCAGCACCGAGGATCACCGCGTGGCAGAACGTTTCGAGGTCTACTACAAGGGCATCGAACTGGCGAACGGTTTCCGTGAGCTGACTGACAGCCGCGAACAGCGTCAGCGCTTCGAGCAGGATAACCGTCGGCGCGCGGCGCGCGGCCTGCCACAGCATCCGATTGATACCAACCTGCTGGATGCACTGGCGCACGGTATGCCAGCCTGTTCCGGGGTGGCGCTGGGCGTTGATCGGTTGATTATGCTGGCGCTGAAAGCGGAGTCACTGAGTGAAGTGATCGCCTTCCCGGTCGATCGCTGTTAACCATTCAGGAACAACGGCAGCTGACTTGACAGGGAAGGGGTGGCCCGGTCGAAGAGCAAAGCGTCCGAGCCAGGATGGCGAGGCCGACCGGCAGGGATGCCGGCCTTCTTTGCGATTGGCTGGACCACCCCTGACCGGGCGCTGACTGTTATGTGCTGTGCTACTGGCTACTGTCCGGGAATTCCTGAATCGTTACCGGCAGCGTCAGCTTCTGATCATTTCGCAGTACCTGCACATCAATCACTGACCCCGGGCGAATCTCAGCCACCTGGTCCATCGTCTCCTGGGCGGAAACCGCAGGCTTGCCGTTGACGCTCAGCAACACATCATTGGCCTGAATACCGGCTTTATCGGCCGGACCGTCCGGGGTCACCACGCTAACGATAATGCCCTGAACCCGATCCAGATTGCTGCCCTGACCGTGCAGCGGCGGCAGTTCGCGGCCGGTAATGCCGATGTAGCCGCGAATTACCCGGCCATCACGAATCAGCTTATCCATAATTTTTGAGGCCAGCGCGGTTGGAATAGCGAATCCAATGCCTTCCGGCGTTTCGCCGTCATTGCTTTTGTCGAAGGTCAGGGTGTTGATGCCCATCAATTCGCCCAGCGAGTTGATCAGCGCGCCGCCAGAGTTACCCTGGTTGATCGAGGCATCGGTTTGCAGGAAGTTCTGCCGGCCCGACGAACTTAAGCCAACCCGTCCGGTGGCGCTGATAATGCCCTGGGTAACCGTCTGGCCGAGATTGTAGGGATTGCCGATCGCCATCACCACATCGCCGATATGAGCCAGACGTTTAGAATTGATCGGGATAACCGGCAGGCTGGAGGCGGTGATTTTCAGCACCGCCAAATCGGTCATTGCGTCTGAACCGACCAGCGTTGCTTCGAAGAAACGGCCATCCTGCAGCGCCACAATAATCTGGTCAGCATTGTTGATGACGTGCTTATTGGTCAGGATGTAGCCTTTTGCGTTCATGATCACCCCGGAACCCAGGGTGGTGATGCCACGATTGTTATTACCGTGCGCGCTACGGTTATAGACGTTGACGACCGCAGGCACGGCGCGGCGCACCCCCTGATTAAAGCTAAAGGGTGTTTCGTCGTTACTGTCATCGTGGTTATAGAGGGCGTCGCTGCCCATACGCAGTGCAGGCAGTGCTGCGAGCAAAATACCCGCCACAATCAGGCCCAGCACCACGGCACGCAAAAGTTTAAGAAACATGGTGTTAAATCACGCCAGGGGAGATCGCTGGGCAGAATAGCATGAGAGCGGCGGACACACACGTGCTTGTGTCCGCCATAATGCGAGGTTTATCTCAACAACAGATAGATACTTTCATCACCGCGGACCACATTCAGCGCCAGTACCGGCGGTTTCCCTTCCAGCACTTTACGCATTTCAGCGATCGACTGAACGCGATTGCGGTTAACGCCAACAATCACATCATCTTTTTGCAGACCAACCTGTTCAGCCGGCGTGCCTTTCTCAATGGTATCGACCTTAACCCCTTTGTCACCGGTTTTGGTCTGGCCATCACTCAGGGTGGCACCCTGCAGCGCAGGCGACATCAACTGGGCACTGGCGGTGGTTTGTGCGCTTTGCTCCAGCGTAACGGTGACCGTGACTGGCTTACCTTCACGCAGCAAACCGAGTTTAACCTGCTCGCCTGGCGCGGTGGTGCCGATTTTCACCCGTAGTTCGGCAAAGCTGGTGATCGGTTTGTCATTCACTGAAGTAATGATATCGCCGGATTTCACGCCCGCTTTCTGGGCTGCTGACTGCGGCAACACTTCAGAGACAAACGCACCGCGCTGCGCATCGACGTTAAACGCCTTGGCCATGTCGGCGGTCATTTCGGTTCCTTTAATGCCGAGCTGGCCGCGCTTCACTTCACCATATTTGATCAGCTGCTGTGCGAGGTTGATCGCCATGTCGCTGGGAATGGCGAAGCCGATGCCGATATTACCGCCGCTAGAGGCCAGAATCGCGGTATTGATCCCAATCAGTTCGCCGTTGAGATTAACCAGCGCGCCGCCTGAGTTGCCACGGTTAATCGCAGCATCGGTCTGAATGAAGTTTTCCAGCCCTTCCAGATTCAGGCCGCTACGGCCCAATGCCGAGATGATACCGGAGGTTGCAGTCTGACCCAGCCCAAACGGGTTGCCGATTGCTACCGCAAAATCACCCACTTTCAGCTGATCGGAGTCGGCCACTTTAACCTGCGTCAGGTTTTTTGCGCCCTGGATCTGAATCAGCGCAATGTCAGTCTGCTCATCATGACCGATCAGTTTGGCTTCATATTCACTGCCGTCGCCCAACTGCACGTTGATCTTATCCGCGCCGTTGACCACGTGGTTATTGGTCAGCACGTATCCTTTGGCCGCATCGATGATGACGCCCGACCCCAGTCCTTCAAACGGCTGTGGCTGATTATTGCCGCCGGGCATCTGGCCAAAGAAGCGTTTCAGTGGCTCAGGAATATCCTGCGCCTGATCGGCCGATTCGGTACCTTCAACGTGAACGCTGACCACGGCGGGCAGCACTTTCTCCAGCATGGGTGCCAGGCTTGGCAGCGGCTGGCCGGCAATTTGTGCTGGCAGCGTCGCCATCGCGTCTGGCGCGGCGGCAAGGCTCATCCCAATACTCAAGGCTAATGCGCTAAACAGTCGTGCTTGTTTTTTCATTGCTACAACGCTCTCGCTGCAAAAAGTGGGGGGAATTACTCAGTGTGACAGTCGTTTGAGGTCAGGGTTCGCAAAAACCGTGGGCGCAGACCGGCTGCGCCCCAAAAAGATTAGTCGCGGGCAGGGCGCTCGCCGCGCAGTAAACCAGATGCCCCTTCAGAGTAGTCGCGCGGCATCTGTACCGGGACCTGGTCGTTATCGGCTTCAGCCTCAGTCAGCTGATAAGCAAATGGATTTTTCTCGCCTGGCAGGTCAGGCAGCAGATCATTCGACCCTTTCGCCATATGCTGGTAGAGCTGACGATAGTCGCGCGCCATGTTGTCCAGCAGTTCCGCGCTTTGCGCGAAGTGGTTAGTCAGTTCCTGACGGTAATCCGCCAGTTCCGCTTTCGATTTTTCCAGTTCGTACTGCATGCTGCGCTGCTCACGCAATTTCCTGTTGCCAAAACGCATGGCTACTGCGCCGACAATAATGCCTACCACTAAACCAATTAGCCCGTATTCCCAGGTCATAATGACTCCCGTGTTATTTCCGTTGTTCCGTAGGGCATTGCACCATTCCAACTAGTAGCCACTATACCCGTTAATCTTATGGATGTGGAACTCTGGAGCGGCATGGCTTAGTGTAGAACGGCCTTTTTTTCGACAACTGCTGTATGAATCAGACAAAATTCAGGGACTCTGAGAGAACAATGCAAACCTCATCTCCGCTTGCCCGCTATGAGCAGGCGCTGTCGCAGGGCGAATTCAAGCCCGATGACGTACAACGTGAAGCCATTACCCGTTTAGACGCGCTGCAGCACGCACTGGCCGCACGTCAGCAAACTGCTGCGCCTGCGACATCTGGCCTGCTGGGTCGCCTGTCGAAACTGATCGGCAAAGAGAAAAACGACCCCCTGCCACCGCTACGCGGTTTATATATGTGGGGCGGTGTGGGTCGCGGGAAAACCTGGGTAATGGATCTGTTTTTTCAGTCTATTCCTGGCAATCGCAAACTGCGGCTGCACTTTCATCGCTTTATGCTGCGGGTACACGAAGAGCTAACGCAACTGCAGGGACAGAGCGATCCGCTACTGATCATCGCCGACCGCTTTAAAGCCGAAACCGATATCCTCTGTTTCGACGAGTTTTTCGTGTCTGACATCACCGATGCGATGCTGCTTGGCACCCTGATGGAAGCGCTGTTTGAACGCGGTATCGCGCTGGTTGCCACCTCCAACATTCCGCCAGACGATCTCTATCGCAACGGGTTACAGCGTGCGCGCTTCCTGCCGGCGATTGAGCAGATCAAAACCCACTGTGATGTGATGAACGTTGATGCCGGCATCGATTACCGGTTGCGGACGCTGACCTCGGCTCATCTGTGGAACTACCCGCTGAATGACAAGACCCACGCTGAAATGGGGCGGATGTTTCAGGCGCTGGCAGGCGGTAAACCGGAACAGGCACCGGTACTGGAGATTAATCATCGCCAGATGCCGACGCTCGGCGTCAGCGACGGGGTGCTGGCGATCAACTTCACCACGCTGTGCGGCGAAGGACGCAGCCAGCATGACTATATTGCGCTCTCGCGTCGCTTCCACAGCGTCCTGCTGCACGATGTGCCGGTGATGATTTACAAGACCGAAGATCAGGCGCGTCGTTTTCTGGCGCTGGTCGATGAATTCTACGAACGTCATGTGAAACTGGTGGTAGCAGCGGAAACCTCGCTGACCGAGATTTATCAGGGCACGCGGCTGAAATTTGAATACCAGCGCTGCTTGTCGCGCCTGCAGGAGATGCAGAGCGAGGAGTATCTGCGCCTGCCGCACCTGCCGTGAGAATAAAGCAGATAAATAGTGAAATAGGGTTCGATTTTTGTAACTGACTTCTCTATAATCTTGCGACCCCACGTTACAGCAAAGGATTTTTTTCCCAAATCCTCTGTGTTCCAGTAACTCTATCCGAAGGGGTGGCTTGCTGGTCAAAATGGTCGTGTGAGCCTCAATCGTTTACTTAAGCGTTTGGGATTTCACCAACGTGTAACTTAATTTGGGTAAGCTTTTCGATGAAAACTTTTACAGCTAAACCAGAAACCGTCCAACGTGACTGGTTTGTAGTTGACGCAACGGGCAAAACTTTGGGTCGCCTGGCGACTGAACTGGCGCGCCGTCTGCGTGGTAAGCATAAAGCGGAATACACTCCGCACGTTGATACGGGTGATTACATCATCGTTCTGAACGCAGAAAAAGTTGCTGTAACCGGCAACAAGCGTACTGACAAGATTTACTATCACCACACTGGTCACATCGGTGGTATCAAACAGGCGACCTTTGAAGAGATGATTGCTCGCCGTCCTGAGCGTGTGATTGAGATCGCGGTTAAAGGCATGCTGCCGAAGGGCCCGCTGGGTCGTGCTATGTACCGTAAACTGAAAGTTTACGCAGGCAACGAGCACACCCATGCGGCACAGCAACCGCAAGTTCTTGACATTTAATCGGGATTAAAGGCAATGGCTGAAACTCAAAACTACGGCACTGGTCGCCGCAAAAGCTCTACCGCTCGCGTATTTATTAAGCCGGGTAGCGGTAACATCGTTATCAACCAACGTTCTCTGGAACAGTACTTCGGTCGCGAAACTGCCCGCATGGTAGTTCGTCAGCCGCTTGAGCTGCTGGACCTGGTTGGTAAATTCGATCTGTACGTCACTGTTAAAGGTGGTGGTATTTCTGGTCAGGCTGGTGCGATCCGTCACGGTATCACCCGCGCTCTGATGGAATATGACGAATCTCTGCGTGCGGAGCTGCGTAAAGCTGGCTTCGTTACCCGTGATGCGCGTCAGGTTGAACGTAAGAAAGTCGGCCTGCGTAAAGCACGTCGTCGTCCTCAGTTCTCCAAGCGTTAATTGTTGCTGCTTCGGCAGAGACAATTGGCACAAAAAACCCGCTTCGGCGGGTTTTTTGCTTTGTGCCGCACCGCCGGTGCTGGCGGGAAAACGTTAACGGCGCTCCCAATTTCCCCGCAAAGATTCATTCCACGCCCACAAGCTGCCTAAAATCTGGTAAACTCTGTGTCACTTTGCGCCCGCAGGCCGGTGCGTTATGCGTCTCCCCGCCGTCGGGATATCAGTATACGACGCAGCTAACGTGGGTTGCGTGCGAGTTCTATGAGCAAGTGAGTCGCCGGATGGTTGGCTATTCGCAGTAACTTTTTGTGAACAAACTTGGAGGTTTTCATGGCTGTCGCTGCCAACAAACGTTCGGTAATGACGCTGTTTTCTGGTCCTACTGACATTTTCAGCCATCAGGTACGTATTGTCCTGGCGGAGAAGGGTGTCAGCGTAGAGATCGAGCAGGTCGAAATGGATAACCTGCCGCAGGATCTGATTGACCTCAACCCGTATCGCACGGTGCCGACGCTGGTAGATCGTGAGCTGACGCTGTATGAATCACGCATCATCATGGAATATTTAGATGAGCGTTTCCCGCATCCACCGCTGATGCCGGTTTATCCGGTTGCCCGTGGTGAAAGCCGTTTGATGATGCACCGCATCGAGCAGGACTGGTACAGCCTGATGAGAACCGTTGAGAACAGCAGCGGTCAGGAAGCCGAAGCCGCACGCAAACAACTGCGTGAAGAGCTGCTGGCGATTGCGCCGCTGTTTGGTCGCACACCGTTCTTCATGAGCGAAGAGTTCAGCCTGGTCGATTGCTATCTGGCTCCGCTGTTATGGCGTCTGCCGTCAATGGGCATCGATTTGATCGGCTCCGGTTCAAAAGAGCTGAAAGGCTACATGAATCGTGTCTTCGAGCGTGACTCTTTCCTCGCTTCATTAACTGAAGCTGAACGTGAAATGCGCCTGCAAGCCCGGGGCTGATTTATGGAAATGTCGCAACTTACCGCACGTCGCCCCTATCTGCTGCGCGCCTTCTATGACTGGTTGCTCGACAACCAGTTAACGCCGCACCTGGTGGTCGACATTAACCTGCCCGGTGTGCAGGTGCCGCTCGAGTATGCGCGCGATGGTCAGATCGTGTTGAACATTGCGCCGCGCGCCGTGGGCAATCTCGATCTGGCTAACGATCAGGTGTCGTTCAACGCCCGTTTCGGCGGCGTTCCGCGTCAGGTTAACGTGCCGATGGCGGCGATTCTGGCAATCTATGCGCGTGAAAACGGCGCTGGAACGATGTTCGAACCTGAACCGGCTTACGAACTGGCCTCTCAGGAGACGTCAGACGGTCAGGAAGAGACCATGATGTCCGTGATTGATGGCGATCGTCCTGACGATGCCAGCGATGACGAGACACCGCCTGATGACGATCCACCACCGCGTGGCGGACGCCCTTCATTGCGCGTGGTAAAATAACATCCGATACCCGTCCTCAGGACGGGTATTTTTTTGCCGGTTGTTAAGGGCAATAAAAAATCCGGCTGCCTGCGCAAGCCGGATTTTTTATTACGTAGACGCGCGCGAATTAATAGACGTCGCGCAGGTAACGCTTCTCTTTCTTCAGCTGATCGATGTAATCCGCCGCACGTTCACTGGACAGCCCGCCGAACTGACGCACCACTTCATACAGCGCGCTGTCGACATCTTTCGCCATGCGTGACGCATCACCACAGACGTAGAAATAAGCCCCTTCCTGCAGCCAGGCGTAAAGCTCTGCGCCCTGCTCCAGCATGCGGGTCTGTACGTAGATCTTCTTCTCCTGATCGCGTGAGAACGCCAGATCCAGCCGGGTCAGCAAGCCGCTGTCGTGCCAGCCGGTCAGCTCGTCGCGATAGATGAAATCATGTTCCTGATGCTGATCGCCAAAGAACAGCCAGTTTTTGCCCTGGGCGCCGGTTGCCTGACGTTCCTGCAAAAAGGCGCGGAACGGGGCGATACCGGTGCCCGGTCCCACCATGATCAGCGGGGCGCTGTTATTAGCCGGCACGCGAAACGCTTTGTTTGGCGAGATGAAGATAGCCGGCTTTTCACCGCGGCGTACGCGTTCGGCCAGATAGGTTGAACAGACGCCGCCACGGTTACGGCCGCCACTGTGATAGCGAACGGAGGCGACGGTCAGGTGTACCTGGTTAGGATGCGCCTTCGAGCTTGACGAGATGGAGTAGGCACGATGCTGCAACGGACGCAGCAGCGCGACAAATTCCGGCACCGGTAGCGAGCGGGTCAGCTCAAGCTGCAGCAGGTCGAGCGTATCTTTGCCCCACAGCCACACGCCGAGCGCATCTTTATCGTCGTGCTGCAACACGTGACGCAGTTCCTGGTTGGTGGTGTTCTGCCCAACCCACTCGATCAGCTTGCGCGACGGTTCTGAGATTTCAAACTGATAGGTCAGCAGATCGCCGAGGCTGCGGTCAAAACCGGGCACCGGCGTCTGGTAATCGGCATTCAGCTGCGTCAGCAGCAGGCTGACCAGCGACGGTTCGTTGACCGGGATAACGCCCAGCGCATCGCCCGCTTCATATTTCAGGCCGCTGTCGGTCAGATCAAACTCGAAGTGACGAATATCCTTCGCCGACTGCTCGCCTGACAGACGCTTGTTGGTGATCAGCGCCGCAGCGTAAGGATTTGACTTGTTGCTGCCCGGGATCACCGGCGCTTCTGGTGCGCTCTCCAGCACCGTGCCGCTGCTGCCTGCGCTGGCGGCAAACTGCGGCATCGAACTGTTCAGCCATTCGCTGGACGGCTCTTCGTAGTCGATGTCGCAATCAATACGATCGACCACGCGTTTCGCGCCCAGCTGCTCCAGCCGCATATCAATGAATTTACCCGCCTGGCAGAAGCCATCGTAGCCGGTATCACCAATCGCCAGCACCGCAAAGTGCATCTGCTCCAGACGCGGGGCGGTGCTGGCGGAGATGGCATCCCAGAACAACTGGGCATTGTCCGGCATTTCGCCTTCGCCATAGGTCGACGTAACGATCAGTACGTGACGCATGGTGGCGAACACGTCGAGATCCACATCGCCCAGCGCCTGAACTACCGGCACCAGGCCTTTAGCTCGTGCTGATTTGGCGGCGGTTTGCGCCAGCGCTTCCGCGTTGCCGGTTTGCGAACCGTAGAGAATATGCAGTTGGGTGGTGGCGGCGGCACCGGTACCTGCCGCAGGCTGCTGCTTGTCTTCTAACACCAGTAAACGGGAGTGAAGACCGGCGAGGAAGCCTGCCAGCCAGTATTTCTGATCGCCATTAAAGGGTGCATCTTCTGGAATATAAGGAATTTTCATGGGTACTTTTACTCAATCCCGTTCTCACCCTTCATAAGCGACGCCGCTATCGCAGAGAGCCGCTCCACTTTCCACGCCGCCTGACGCGGCGGCGGGAAGAGTGGTGCTTCCTCTGCGTGTTACCACGCTTAATCCGGGTAATATCAATGAATAATATTCAGGTTCAATCAGGTCAGTCGCCCTGTCAGGACAGTTTTCCCACCGCCGCGGCAATTTCAGGCAATGCTGCACGCGCAAACAGCTCTTCAAAATCAGGCAGATGTCCCAGCACTTCGCGGTTACAGGCGTCCTGATACATGATCCAGCCATATGTCGCCAGGCTGTCCATCGAGCGGATGTTACGTTGCGTCAGCGCAGCTTTGTAATCGGACATCCGTTTGGTGCCGATCAGGCTGGCCAGTTCATCATCGCTGTAGCTTTCAATCGCTGAGCGGGCATGACGTTGCAGTTTGCTGACCAGCGAAAAGTCTTCGGTCATCAGCAGGTTGCGAACCGCTTTTTCTACCGCCGGATCTTCAACCGGCGTGCCTTTTGGCAGTTTGCCCAACGCCAGTTGCTGCGCGAAGCTCAGCACGGTGTAATTGTTGAGCAGAACAAACATCTCCAGCGTGTCGGTCGCGCCATAAGCCGGTACTGCGCCGTTGGCGATGGTTTTACCCTGACGCCAGGCGGCTTTAAACTTCGCTACCTGATGGCCAGCCAGCGCGGTCGACAGCTCTTCCAGCAAGTCTTTGCGGGTTTTGGCTTTGAGGATTTCTCCGCCGTCCTGGTAAAGCAGCAGCGAGCGCGGCATGACGTAGACAAAGTGGTGACACTCGGTTTCCCAGTTCTCCAGCAGCCACGCTGCACGCGGAGACTGCGTTGCCTCCAGATGCCAGTTCAGCATGGTCAGCACGGCCTGCTTGTGGACCTGCGCCATCTCATCCTGATCGGCGATTGAACCGAACAGCACTGAATCGCCGGCAGCATGGCTGGCCAGTGATCCATAGGGATCGTACTGATAGGCGAAGCCGCCGCTCATGCCATTACCGAACCCTTTACCGAAGGTGCCGAGGTTAAGAATGGCGCCGTTGGTCATGTACTCGCAGCAGAAATCGCCGACCCCTTCAACCACCGCCGTAGCGCCGGAGTTACGCACCGCGAAACGGTCACCGGCCTGACCCTGCACAAACAGGCGTCCACCGGTGGCACCGAACAGTGCGAAGTTGCCGATTAGCACGTTGCCATCGCCATCCTGTGCGCCGCCGCCTGGCGACATCACCACCAGTTCACCACCACACTGTCCTTTGCCAACGCCGTCGTTGCAGGTGCCGTAGTGCCGCATCTGCATGCCATCGTTGCAGAATGCGCCAAACGACTGACCAGCGGAACCGGAGGTGGAAATTTTCACGCTCTCCGGTGCCAGGTAGTGACGGCCACGATCGTCGGCCAGCACCGCCGGCATCGCCTGCAGTTGCTCTGCGCTCAGCTGATGGTTCAGCATCCGCTCAATATCGATCGCCAGCTGGCCGCCGACGCTCTTGTTGCGGTTGTTGAGTACCACGTTATCGCCCAGCGTGACGTCAGGCTTACGCTGTTCAACCAGCGCCAGCTTCAGTTGCTCTACCCAGCCATCATCCAGCTCGAAATCTTTTTCCAGGTAAACCGGATGTTCGATTTTCAGCTCCGGCACCACGGTCAGCATGGCGCGTAAATCAAGCTTGCCGACTTCCAGCGGGTGATCCATCAGGTGCAGCAGGTCAGCGCGACCGCGTGCTTCACGCAGCGAGCGTAATCCCATCCGTGCCAGAATCTCACGCACTTCATGCGCGACATTGAGGAAGTACTGCGCCAGCTGGCGTGGATCGCCATCAAAGGCTTCGGCATTGGTGGTTAAGCCCGCCGGGCATTTGACGTTACAGTTTTTCGCCATCACGCATTTCAGCATCATCAGGGCGGTCGTACCGAATTCAAAACTGTCGCCGCCCAGCAGCGCTGATTTCACCACGTCGCTGCCGGTTTGCTGAGCGCCTGAACAGCGCAGCAGCACTTTGTCACGCAGGCCGTTAGCGCACAGCGCCTGATGTACTTCCGCGATGCCGATTTCGGCTACGCGGCCGGTATATTTCAGGCTGGTAACAGAGGCCGCACCGGTGCCGCCGGTGTTGCCGGCTACGTTGATGACGTCCGCACCCGCTTTAGCAACGCCAACCGCGATGGTGCCAATGCCTTCCGACGAAACCAGTTTGACGATCACCCGTACCCGCGCGGCTTTACAGTCATGGATTAGCTGCGCCAGATCTTCAATCGAGTAAGTATCGTGATGCGGCGGCGGTGAGACCAGCTCAACACCAGGCGTACCGCCACGAGCCGCGGCGATTTCCACCGTGACTTTAGCCGCCGGTAACTGGCCGCCTTCGCCAGGCTTGGCGCCCTGACCAATTTTAATTTCCAGCTCTTCCAGCATCGGATCGGCGAGGTAGGCCGCCCAGACGCCGAAGCGACCCGAGGCCAGCTGTTTGATGCGTGACGCACGGATGGTGCCGTGACGCGAGTAGTGTTCGCCGCCTTCACCGCAGTTGCT
Organism: Pantoea sp. X-Soil-YNGN-775; assembly: GCF_059730575.1. Lineage (NCBI taxonomy): Bacteria > Pseudomonadati > Pseudomonadota > Gammaproteobacteria > Enterobacterales > Erwiniaceae > Pantoea > Pantoea sp. X-Soil-YNGN-775. Next base: position 409,048 of record NZ_AP035945.1, read on the forward strand.
CATGCCGCCGACCATATTGGTGCCGTGTGCCACCGCCTCATGGGCTGGTGCCACCAGCGCGCCGTGACTCATCGCACCGGAAGCAAAGGTGCGGGTGATTTCACAGGCGGGCTGAACCTCGCTGAGCGGCAGTGAGGGCAGGGTAGTGAAAATACGCGACAGATAATCGGCTGCTTTGCCGTAAGCGGTCACTTTCAGGCCGCCATCGACCACTTCACTGCTTTCGATATCGTCGTTAAACCGCAACTTCAATGCGCGTGACAGGTTCTGCAGACGCTCATGCTCTGGCTTCAGGCCGGCAATCGCATCGGTCAGGCGCAGCATAAAGTGATTCAGGCTGCCATCCACCGCTTCACAGACCAGGCCGCGGATCGCAAAGCCGTTGTTGGTCAGCGAGTAGCGGCCCAGCTTGCGGCGGAACTCCGCTTCACTGTCGATGTGGGTCAGGTCAGCCGGGAAAGTCAGAATATCGCGCAGCGCCGCCGGGCGACGTTTACGCTCTTCATACATCAGGCTTGAGAACTGACGGTAATCGGCGGTGATGGTGAAATTGTTGATCACCTCATCCGGGATACGCTCGAAGCTGCTGTCTTTAAAGGTTTCCGGCTTGATGCCAAAGGCGTTGTCGAGCTTCGCCAGCGTCATCAGGCGGATAAAGTTATCCTCTTCACGCGCTTTATCGGCGAAGCGGATCGGCTCTTCAGTCATATCAATAAAGGTGCGCACCGCAATGGTGCCGTACGAGTGACCGGCGCCTTCGGCACGTTCTTTGAACAGACCGAGCAACGGCACTTCAGATTCACCCTGAATTTTCAGGGCGCTCTGATGCCAGTCGACCGCCATTTGCGCGATAGTAGCGAAACCCGCGCCGCCCACTGGGGTTTTGATATTCGGGAAGTACTTTTTCAGCACCGGATCGTCAGTGTTGAGGAAGTTAGGCTCAAAGAACTCGCCGCTGCTGTAGCTTTCAACGGTACACAGGCCCACTTTGCCCATGGTTTTCATCAACGCTTTTTCAGCCGCTTTGGCATAGCGTTTAAAGGCTTTATTGCCTTCTTCACCTTCACCGAACTTCTCTTCAGCGCGCATCTGTACGCCGAGCGGATAGATAGCCGAGGCACCAAAGCCCAGCGTGGCGGCAATGTGGTGCGACGAAATGCTCTGGCCGCTCTCCACCACCAGTGACACATCCAGACGCAGACCTTCCTGCACCAGACGCTGGTTGATGGCAGAGACCACCAGCAGCATCGGAATTGCCGCCTGTTTAGAAGAGATATGACGATCGGTCAGGACCGCGATGCCGCCCTGGCTGCGAGCGAAATCGACCACCTGCTGCGCCAGATCGTCAATCGCCTTCTCCAGCGCGTTGGCGTTGGCGGTGGTGCTCAACAGATCTTTGCCAGTTACTGGCTCATACAGCATCTCAAAGCGGGCGTACGGCGCGACATCCTGCTCACGTAAACGCAGCATATCGAGATGGCTCAGGATCGGCGAAGGCACCACAATCTGACGGCCTTTGCTGCGACCGAGATGCGGTTTAGCACCCAGCGCGACCCGCAGCGTCATGCCATCCACTTCACGGATAGAGTCCAGCGGCGGGTTAGTGACCTGGGCGAAGCGCTGAGAGAAATAGTGCGCCATGCCGCCTTCATGATCGGACAGACCGTTAATTGCGTTGCCGTAACCCATGGCGGAGATTTTCTCTGCGCCGGTGTTCAGCATCGGGTCCATCATGAACTTGAAGCTTTCCTGGTTGTAGTAGTAGGCCACAAAGCGCTGATAGGTTTTCAGGTCGCCGCGATAGCGCAGCGGTGAACCTTGCTGCTCAGCCGGAATGGCGGGCAGGTCTTCCAGTCCGACGCGCGCCTGGCGCAGCAGAGCCGGATAATCTTTTGCGGCGGCCAGTTTTTCCAGCGCCTGCAGCGTGGTATAGCTGCGTTTTTCGCGATGATCGAAGTAGAGCATGCCACCGGCTTCAATACGGCCGCGACGCAGCACGCTTTCCGGCGGGAAGGCGATCTGGCCCGCTTCAGACATCGCACCGATATACTCTGCAGTTTCTACTGAACGCAGCGGACGCAGGCCGAGACGGTCGAGACGCGCCCCAATCACTTCGCCATTACCAAAAATTAACGCGGCCGGACCGTCGTTCTTCTCTTCATACAGCGAGAAGTATTCCAGCATCGCGCGCACCTCCGGCGATAACGCACTGTCGTTTTCCCAGGCAGGCGGCATCATCGAAACCACTGCGGTGATCAGATCGAGGTTATCTTCCATCAGGCGACTGTGGATGCTCTGATCGAGACGCGAACTGTCCGACTGGCCTTTCGGCCGCACAATTTTCTTGCCGCGTGCCAGCGCCAGCGCTGATTCGGCGATGCGGTTTTTACGGTCGGTATTCAGTTCACCGTTGTGCGCCATCAGGCGGAACGGCTGCGCCATGGTGGTGTGCGGATCGGTATTGGTAGAGAAGCGGGTATGGAAAAACAGCCCACGCACCTGGTGATCGGGATCGGTCAGATCCTTGAAGTAAGGGATCACTTCATTGGAATTCAGACGGGCTTTAAATACCTGGGTGCGTGAAGAGAGCGACAGCGGATAGAGACCGCCGAATTCACTCTCGGTAAACGCCCGGGCTTCGATGGTTAACAGGGCGCGGTAAATGCGTTGTTCGAAGTCGTTTTGATCGGCCACGTCCTGCGGCGCAGTGAAAATCCACTGCAGAATCGGTAACTGGAACTGCGCTGCCGCCGGGCGCGTCACGCTGCTGTCGAGCGGCATGTCACGCTTCATGATCACCGGCAGATTAAAGCTGCTCAGCGTTTCATCGACCAGACGTTCTGCGTTAGCGCGCAGGTCGGCATCTTTCGGCACGAAGAAGTTGCCGACGCCGAAGCGTCCCGCTTCCAGCGGCTGGCCGGTAATTTTACGGAAGAAGTGCAGGGAGAGATCAACGTTGACCCCGGCGCCGTCGCCCACGCCTTCCGCCGACATCCCGCCGCGATGCGGTACGGTGCACAGGGCGCTGTGCGCCATCTGCAGAATCTCATGGGTCTGCTCGCCGTCCTTACGCGTTATGAAACCTACACCACAGCTATCACTGCCGGCTGTTGGATCATACAAGCCATAGGAATGAGGTTTGTTAGTGGACATTGAGGGTCTCCTTAAACTGCTTTTGACATTACCTGCACTGTTTCAGGGTCTGAGCGCAACTGAGGCGCACTTCATTTTCATCGCCATGCTCTGTCGAGCGCGCGTCATAGCCCTGAGCATTTCTCTCCAGACATCGGTGAAACGTCCTTAGTTGAGCTGCTCTTCGATTTCCGGTCTCTTAAAGGAGATGACTTAAACCACGCGGGAGTCTTCTTGTTGCATAGATATGCCGAGACACTGGCCCGTCAGGAAAGCTTTCAGCGGATTTCCAACTTATCGGGAAAGCGTAATCAGGTCAAATGAGGGGCTCAGCCGAGGTTATTGTGCTGTTTTTGATACTAAGGTTATGAATTAAAAAGATAAATAGGTTTAAATTGTGGTGCTTTAGCCGGTAGCGATCGCGCGATAAATGTGAACTGACTCACTGTAGTGCAGCCGTCATATCTCTGCACCATGCTGGTGAGTGGGGCTTTAACAGCATTTAATGCTGTTCCGTACCGGTGTTGCACAGCATGTATCTGTTTTTCTTATGTCCGATTATTTGAATGAAACAGCCAGGGGTTATAAGAAAAATTAATCAGGCTGGATATGATTAAAACAGCATTAAAGATGAATGAGTATTCATAAAAAGAGGCAAACCTGGGCAACAGAACGTCGACAGGATATTGAAAAAACACCGGGCAGAGGAGGCACCGTTTTGAGCGGCGGCCTTACAGATTATTCATTTGGCACACGCAGTCAAGGGTTTTAAGCCGGTTGTCATAAACGTCGTCGAACGGCCGGCTCGATGCGCCATAACGGTGCATTACATCGCTTATCTTCCGCTGCGTGGCTGCGACGCTGGCCGGTTAATTACGCTATGATGAGCCTGTTTCTCTTCCAGGGAGTTTTTATGAAACAAATTCGGCTGTTGGCACAATATTACGTGGATTTGATGGTGAAGCTTGGCCTGGTGCGGTTCTCGCTGCTGCTGGCCTCGGCGCTGGTGGTGCTGGCGATGATTGTCCAGATGGCGGTCACCATGGTATTGCGCGGGCACGTTGAGAGCATCGACATGGTGCGATCGGTGTTCTTCGGGCTGCTGATCACCCCGTGGGCGGTTTATTTCCTGTCGGTGGTGGTCGATCAGCTGGAGGAGTCGCGACAGCGGCTGGCGAGGCTGGTGGATAAACTGGAAGAGATGCGCACTCGCGACCTGGAACTGAATCAGCAGATGAAAGAGACCATCACCCAGCTGAATCAGGAGATCACCGACCGTAAAAAGGCGGAGCAGGCGCGTGAGCAGGTGATGGACAAACTACGTGAGGAAGTCACCCGGCGCGAACAGGCGCAGATTGAGCTGGAGCAGCAATCCTCCTTCCTGCGTTCGTTTCTCGATGCGTCGCCGGATCTGGTGTTCTATCGCAATATCGACAAACAGTTCTCCGGCTGTAACCGCGCGATGGAACTGCTGACCGGCAAAAGTGAAAAGCAGCTGATCGGCCTGACGCCACGCGATATCTACGATGATGAAGCCGCCACCAAAGTGCTGGAAACCGATGAGAAAGTGTTCCGCCACAACGTCTCCCTGACCTATGAACAGTGGCTGCAATATCCGGACGGGCGTAAAGCCTGTTTTGAGATCCGCAAAGTGCCTTATTACGACCGGGTCGGCAAACGCAGTGGACTGATGGGATTTGGCCGCGATATAACCGAGCGTAAGCGCTACCAGGACGCATTAGAGAACGCCAGCCGGGAGAAGACCACCTTTATCTCTACTATCAGCCACGAGCTGCGTACGCCGCTTAACGGCATTGTCGGGCTGAGCCGTATTCTGCTCGATACCGATCTGAATCAGGAACAGCTGAAGTACCTGAAAACCATCCATGTTTCAGCCATCACACTGGGTAACATCTTCAATGATGTGATTGAAGTAGACAAAATTGAGCGGCGTAAAGTGCAGCTGGATAATCAGCCGCTCGACTTCACCAGCTTCCTCGCTGATTTAGAAAACCTCTCCGGCCTGCTGGCGCAGCCAAAAGGGCTGAAGTTTATTCTCGCGCCACAGCTTCCGTTGCCGCACATGATCTCCACCGACGGCACCCGCCTGCGGCAGATTCTGTGGAACCTGATTGGTAACGCCGTCAAGTTCACCCAGCAGGGCGAGATCGTGGTACGGGTGGCGTATCAGCCGGATGAAACGCTGCGCTTTGAGGTGCAGGATTCCGGTATGGGCATCCGCCAGGAGGAGCAGGACAAAATCTTCGCCATGTATTATCAGGTGAAGGACCAGCACGGTGGCAAACCGGCAACCGGCACCGGCATTGGGCTGGCGGTATCCCGTCGGCTGGCCCAGGCGATGGGCGGCGATATCCGGGTGCAAAGCGCGCCGGGGCAGGGCTCCTGCTTCACCGTTGAGATTAAAGCGCCCCGCATAGCGGAAGAAGTGGAAGACGAAGGCGTGGATGACAGCCTGCCACTGCCGGCGCTGCACGTATTGCTGGTCGAAGATATCGAACTGAACGTCATTGTGGCGCGCTCGGTACTGGAGAAGCTGGGCTGCAGCGTGGAGGTGGCGATGACCGGCAGCGACGCGCTGGCGATGTTTGACCCGCTGGAGTTCGATCTGGTGCTGCTGGATATTCAGTTACCGGACATGACCGGTCTGGATGTGTCGCGGGCGATCCGCCAGCAGCACCAGGGCATCCATCTGCCGCCGCTGGTAGCATTGACCGCCAATGTGCTGAAGGACAAAAAAGAGTATTTCGATGCCGGAATGGATGATGTGCTCAGCAAGCCACTGGCGGTACCGGCGCTGACCGCCATCATCAAAAAGTTCTGGGATTATCAGGCGGAGCCGGAGGAGGAGACAGCGCGTGAAGCCACAGATAAAAGCCAGACGCTGCTGGATATCCCGATGCTGGAGCAGTATCTCGATCTGGTCGGGCCGAGCCTGATTACCCAAAGCCTGACGATGTTTGAAAAGATGATGCCAGGCTATCTTGAAGTGCTCGAATCTAATCTGATGGCGCGCGATCAAAAAGGCATCGCCGAAGAGGGGCACAAAATCAAAGGCGCGGCGGGATCGGTAGGATTACAGCATCTGCAGCTGCTGGCGAAACAGATTCAGAGCCCGGAACTGCCAGCCTGGTGGGATAACGTGGTTGAATGGATTGATGAGCTGAAGCATGAGTGGCGACACGATGTGCAGGTATTGCGCGACTGGGTGGCGGAGCAGGAAGCGTCGTCGGCCAGAAAAAAATGACCCCAGCCGAGGCCGGGGTGCGCGAATACTGCGCCAACACCAGGGAAAAAGTAGCGGCTGCTATGCTTTGAGTAATAAATGCAGCCGCGTGGTATTGGTTAACTCTGCCATCACCTTAGCAAATTCATCTGGACCTGTTAAAAGATTCATTAAAATGTGTGATGTTGAGCAGCGTTTAAATACAGAAAACATTAATTTGGCAACACAGTCAAGTAAGGAATCATTTTCCGCGTCGTATTGCGGATATTTTAATCAGTTATCCCACTTTTTGTGCGCTTTTAACCCGGCGCGAGCCGGGTTGCTGACCCGGTCAGGTGTTAAAGCGAAGCGGAAGGTGAATCAGGGCCACTGTTGCTGCTAACGCGCTGATATTGCTCATCACCCGCCTGAAATGGCGTGATTTATCCAAAACGTTTTGGAAAGGGAAAAAAGATTTCGCTGATTTACGCTGTGGTCCATCAGGTCAGACCCCGATGGGTGGCTAAATCTTAAGCAATGCGCGGTGAATGGCAGCAAGATTCTGGTAAAAAATTTACCTGTTATCAACGCAGATTCAGCCAATTAGTGAAAAAAAGCGAAGACAGAAAAACAAGATAGTTAAGTATCGTAAATCATTAAAATTAATGCTTAGCGCAAATTATTAAATGTTTATCTGGAAAGGAGATTAGCGGAGGCGGCGAATGGAACCGATTCCTTTCTGACGGAAGTGCTTGAACTATTTCGATCTGTTGCCGCTTTTTAATGCAAAATGGATGCCTGTTGTCTGGAAACTGCATCGTCGTTTTCACCGATAAAGGCGATCCAGGATTTTTTTGCGTATTGATTACGCGGGTAATTGATTAACGCCTGAAACAAGTATGGGAAGATTGCATGAGTAAGCATAAAGGAAGCACCGGGCAACGTATTAAACGGATTGCTGTGCGTATCATTCTGGCGTGGCTGGGCATCTGGCTGGCAGGGATTTTACTGTTTTCATTTTTGCCGGTGCCGTTCTCCGCGGTTATGGTTGAGCGTCAGCTGGGTGCCTGGCTACGCGGTGACTTCAGCTATGTTGCCCATTCGGATTGGGTCGGACACGATGAGATTTCGCCGTGGATGGGACTGGCGGTGATTGCCTCAGAAGATCAAAAGTTTCCGACCCATTGGGGATTTGACGTCGCGGCGATCGAGTCAGTACTGGATAACAGCGATAGCCGGATGCGTGGCGCATCCACGCTGTCGCAGCAGACGGCAAAGAACCTGTTTTTGTGGGATGGGCGTAGCTGGGTGCGTAAAGGGCTGGAAGCGGGCCTGACGGTTGGCATTGAGACGGTCTGGACCAAACGACGTATTCTGACCGTCTATCTGAATATCGCCGAATTCGGGCCGGGGGTGTTTGGCGTGGAGGCGGCGTCACAGCGCTATTTCCACAAGCCAGCCAGCCGGTTAACGGCTGCTGAAGCAGCATTGCTGGCGGCGGTGCTGCCTAATCCGATCCGCTTCCGTGCCGCAGCGCCGTCGGGCTATGTACGGCAGCGGCAGCAGTGGATCCTGCGTCAGATGCGCCAGCTGGGCGGGGAAGGATTTTTACAGCGTAACCGGCTGGACTAAGGATTAATCCTCGTCAAAACCCGCTTCAAACAGCTCAATGACCGCGGCCAGCGCCGGGATCTCTTCCGGTCCGCTGGCTTCTATTTCAATGTGGCCGCCCTGGGCTGAATCGAGCATCAACAGCGCAATCACGCTGCTGGCTTCGGCTTCGGTGCCGGCTTCATTGCGCAGCAGCACTTCGGCGTCAAAGCTCTGTACCAGTTCAAACAGCTTCATTGCCGGTCGGGCATGCATACCCAGTTTATTTTTGATTTCGACAGTTTGCTTAACGGTCATGATTTACGCTTTTCCAACGTACGGTGGCGTGACTGTACATTCTTGCCGCGTGAACGGAAGTAGTCCGCCAGCTGCTCTGCAATGTAAACCGAACGATGTTTCCCGCCGGTACAGCCGATAGCGACAGTGAGATAACTGCGGTTGTTGGTTTCCAGCATCGGCAACCACAGTTCCAGATAACTGCGGGTCTGGTAGATGAAGTTGTGCACTTCAGTATGGCGATCGAGAAAGGCAGCTACCGGGCGATCGAGGCCGGTCATTGGACGCAGCTTAGGATCCCAGTGCGGATTCGGCAGGAAGCGCACATCAAACACATAATCGGCATCAATCGGGATGCCGTGCTTGAAGCCAAACGACTCAAACACCATTGTCAGCTCACGTTCACGCTTGCCCAGCAGCCGGGTACGCAGCATCTCAGCCAGCTCGTGAACCGACATTTCTGAGGTATCAATGATCAGATCGGCGCGCGAACGCAGCGGCTCCAGCAAATCACTCTCTTCATCAATGGCACTTTCCAGCGACAAGTTTTTACTGGAGAGCGGATGCAGACGGCGGGTATCGCTGTAGCGGCGAATCAGGGTATTTCGATCGGCATCAAGAAACAGCAGCTGGGGCGAAAATGAGTCGGGCAGGTTATTCAGCGCGGTTTCAAAAATCTCAGGGGATTCAGGCATGTTGCGTACGTCAATGCTCACCGCTGCCGAGATGTTACGTTCCGCCAGCGAGTTCGCCAGCTCCGGTAACAGCACCACCGGCAGGTTATCAACGCAGTAAAAACCCATATCTTCCAGTGCGCGTAGCGCCACTGACTTTCCCGAGCCTGACCGACCGCTTACGATCATCAGCACCATGACCTTCTCTCCCGTTTTAAAACCGGCACGTGGCCGGTAAAGACGCTTTACTGCTCTGACTGGCCTTCTGTGATAATGGCATAGAGCTCTTCATCACTTTGCGCGGCGCGCAGACGACGACAGACGGTTTTATCCGCCAGACGCTTCGCCACCAGTGAAAGGGTGTGCAGGTGAGTTTTGCACTGGTCAGCCGGTACCAGCAGAGCAAACAACAGATCGACCGGCTGATTATCAACGGCATCAAACGCAATCGGCTGTTCAAGGCTGATAAACACCCCGACCGCACGTAGCGTATCCTCTTCCAGTTTACCGTGCGGAATGGCAATGCCATTGCCAATGCCGGTACTGCCCATGCGTTCACGGGTGAGAATCGCTTCAAAAAGCGTCTGGTGCGGCAGGTTGAGCTGCTTAGCGGCCAGTTCGCTGATAATTTCCAGCGCGCGTTTTTTGCTCTGGCAGTGTACGCCGCTGCGGGTGCAGTCGGACGAAAGCACTGTGCTCAATTCCAGTGTTAGATCGTTGTTCATTATCGTTTCACTTGCGAGTTAACCTGGCCATTTACCCGCAGCGTATCATGATGCTGGCGGTAAATGGCGCTTGCTTAGATGACAAAACGGGGCGGATTATCCGCCCCATCCTGTCGGCTCTGCGCGGCAGGCGCGCGTAGCTAGCGTGAAGGTTAGTGTTTTTTCAGTTTATCTTTGTGTTTGGTCAGCTGACGGGTGAGCTTGTCGATCAACCCGTCAATCGCCGCATACATATCTTCCGCTTCGGACGTGGCGTGCAGCTCGCCACCGTTTATGTGCAGCGTTGCGTCAGCCACCTGAGTAACCTTCTCCACCTTCAGCACAATATAAACCTGATTGATATGTTCGAAATAGTGTTCCAGTTTGGCAAATTTACCGCTGACGAAATCGCGCAGTGGTGCGGTGATTTCAACATTTTGCCCGGTAAGGTTCAGCTGCATAGGTCTTCCTTCTCATTTCTGTCAAACCAGCTGTTTGCGCTGGTTCGATGGCGGGATGGATAAAGACTCGCGGTATTTGGCGACGGTACGACGTGCCACCATGATCCCTTGATCAGATAACATGGAGGTAAGTTTACTGTCGCTCAAGGGTTTGGCTGGATTTTCCGCCGAGATTAATTTTTTCACCAGCGCGCGGATGGCCGTCGATGAGGCTTCGCCGCCACCTTCGGTATTCACGTGACTGGAGAAAAAGTACTTCAGTTCAAAAATACCACGCGGACTGTGCAGATACTTTTGCGTGGTCACGCGGGAAATGGTCGATTCGTGCATCTCAACCGCCTGGGCGATATCGGCCAGCACCATCGGCCGCATAAACTCCTCGCCCTGTTCAAAGAAAGCCTGCTGCTGCTCGACAATACAGCGTGTCACTTTCAGCAGCGTATCGTTGCGGCTTTCCAGACTTTTAATCAACCAGCGCGCTTCCTGCAGATTGCTGCGAATGAACTGGCTGTCGCTGTCGTTACGCGTCGCCCCGCTCATGGCGGCATACTGCTGATTGATCTTGAGGCGCGGAACGCTGTCAGCGTTTAGCTCAACCGTCCAGCGGCTGCCGACTTTACGCACCAGTACGTCGGGAATCACATATTCCGGTTCGCCGGTATTAATTGACTGACCCGGGCGCGGGTCCAGCGACTGAATTAAGGTCATCGCCTCTTTCAGCACCTCTTCTTTGAGGCGCGTCACCCGCATCAGGCTGCGAAAATCGTGGTTGGCCAGCAGGTCCAGATGTTCGCTGACGATCAGCCGGGCTTCCGTTAGCATCGGCGTTTCGGGCGCATATTGCGACAGCTGCACCAGCAGACAGTCACGCAGATCGCGTGCACCGACGCCAATCGGATCAAAGCGCTGAATACGTTTCAGCACCGCTTCCACTTCATCGGCCTCAAGCTCATCGTTGCCAATGCTGTCGAGGATCTCGTCAAGCGAAACGGTGAGGTATCCGGTTTCGTCGATCGCATCAACAATCGAGGTGGCAATGGCGCGGTCAGTATCGCTAAACGGCGTCAGCTCAACCTGCCACATCAGGTAATCCTGCAGCGACTGGGTTGTTTCGCCCTGATAAACCGGTAACTCATCATCCTGATAATCGGTCCCGGTACCGGATGGTGTGCCAGCGGTGTAGATTTCATCCCAGGTGGCGTCCAGCGGCAGCTCGTCAGGCATCTCTTTCTGCTCAAGCGCTTCACGGGTATCCAGCGCTTCGCCTTCGGGAGCCTCACGAGAGTCGATTTCATCATGCAGATCGGTTTGTTCAAGCAGCGGATTACTTTCCAGTGCCAGCTGTAACTCTTGCTGGAGTTCAAGCGTAGAGAGTTGCAGCAGACGAATCGCCTGCTGCAACTGCGGTGTCATCGCCAGCTGTTGGCTGAGCCTGAGTTGCAAACCTTGCTTCATAGACAGGATGGTAGTTCCCAGGTAAACATCAGTATTTACGACACCTTATCAGAGTCTGAACTCTTCACCCAAATAAACCCGCTTAACCTGCTCATCTGCCAGAATTTCATTCGGCGTACCGTGCGCGATCAGGTGGCCCTGACTGACAATATACGCCCGTTCGCACACCGCTAAGGTTTCGCGCACGTTATGGTCGGTGATCAGCACGCCAAGGCCGCTGTCACGCAAATGTTCGATGATTTTCTTGATGTCGATGACCGAGATGGGGTCAACGCCCGCAAACGGTTCATCCAGCAGGATAAATTTGGGGTTAGCCGCCAGCGCGCGGGCGATTTCGACCCGGCGACGTTCACCGCCGGAGAGCGCCTGACCCATGCTGTCGCGCAGGTGCTCAATGTGAAACTCTTCCATCAGCTCGTTGGCGCGATCCTGACGCTGCTCTTCGGTGAGGTCGTCACGGATTTGCAGAACTGCCATCAGGTTATCGTAGACGCTGAGGCGACGGAAAATTGAGGCCTCCTGCGGCAGATAGCCGATACCGCGACGCGCACGGGCGTGCAGCGGCAGGATACTGATATCTTCATCATCAATAATAATGCGGCCAGCGTCGCGCGGCACAATGCCAACCACCATGTAAAAGGTGGTGGTTTTACCGGCACCGTTGGGGCCCAGCAGGCCGACAATCTCGCCGGACTTTACCTGCAGACTGACATCTTCTACCACGCGACGGCCTTTATATGCCTTCGCCAGGTTTTCTGCGATTAATGTGGCCATAGCTATCAGTTACTCTTCTTTCCGCTGTTGGACGAACCTTTATCCTGCAGTTGCGACGGCACCAGCACGGTGGTGACGCGCTTATTCTGGCCCTGGCTGTACGCCTGCATTTTCTGCTCTTTCACCAGATAGGTAATGCGATCGCCCTTGATGTTGCTGTCCTGCTGCTCAATGAAGGCGTTGCCGGTCAGCTCAACAAAGTCGTTAGCCAGTTCATAGTGCAGTTTTGCCGCATGGCCCTGCACCGGCTTGCCGCTGTCCTGCATCTGGTAAAAGGTGGCAGGATTGCCGTACGCATCGACGATGGTTTTCTTGCTGTCGCCGCCCGGACGGGTTACCACCACTTTATCGGCGGTGATTTTGATCGAACCCTGAGTGACGATAACGTTGCCGGTAAAGGTCGCGACATTGCCCTGCAGATCCAGCGCCTGGTTCTGCGAGTCAATATTGACGGGCTTATCCGAGTCACCGGTCAGGGCCAGCGCAGGTACGCTGCTCGCCAGCAGCACGCTGGCGAGTAAAAGCTTAAGGCTATTTTTGTTCATTTTGAATTTCATAAGAAGTTTTGACCTTTTCGATTAACTCGGCGTTTTTTGTCCGTAAATTGCCGCGCATTTTCATGCCGGTGGAGTTAAAACTGCGGCCATACAGCGTCACCTGGTCGTCAGAGGTAACGTCCTGAGTGACAAGGTTAACCTGCGCATTGTCGGTTTTGACCCGGTCAAGCTGGGAATCCTGCGTCAGCGTATTCAGTTCAACATGACCATACAGATAAAGCATACGATCTTTGGTGAGCTTTGCCTTGTCCGCACGGAGTGTCCAGGTTGGCACTTTATTTTCGTCGTAGGTGGTCATCACCGGATTGTCGAACCAGCTCAGTTCCTGATCCGAAAAGTAGGTCACTTTATCGGAAACCAGTTTATACGACAGCGCACCCTGCGGGTTGTAAACCACGGTGTGGGAATCCGCACTGGTATAGGTCGGTGCCTGATTATTGGTGGCAACCGGCGTATCCTCATCCTGGTTGGTAAGATTCCAGCCGATTAAAACCAGTGCAATCAAGGTCAGAATCAGCGTCATCCAACGCCTGCTTTTACTCATACTGATTGCCCTTTGGCATCCTCAAATTTATCCTGCGACATTAAGATCAGGTCGCAAACTTCACGTACCGCGCCGCGCCCGCCGGCAATGCGCGTCACGTAGTGCGCCCGCGGCAACAGCACCGGATGGGCATCCGCAACCGCCACGCTTAACCCCACTTTTGCCATCACCGGCCAGTCGATCAGGTCGTCGCCAATATAGGCGACCTGGTGATCGGAAAGAGACAGTTTATCCAGAAGTTCGCCATAGGCCAAAAGCTTATCCGATTGTCCCTGATAAAGATGACGAATGCCGAGCGTTTTACAGCGATCTTCCATCAGGCGGGCATTACGGCCGGTAATAATAGCCACTTCTACATCTGAGGTCAGCAGGCAGCGGATACCGTAGCCGTCGCGCACATTGAACGCCTTCAGCTCTTCGCCACTGTTGCCCATGTAGATCACCCCGTCGGACATGACGCCATCGACGTCGCAAATCAGCAGGCGAATCTGGCGGGCGCGGTCCATTACCCCGGCGCTGACCGGGCCATAGCAGGTTTCAATCGGGGGAGTTGCCAGTTGCATTGTCTTTTCCTGTTCAGACTACGCCAGCGCGCAGCATGTCATGCATATGTACCACACCGAGCAGATGGTCGTCATCGGCGACCAGGATCGACGTAATATTTTTGGTTTGCATCAGGTTGAGCGCTTCAACCGCCAGCATGTTTGGCCGTACGCGGATGCCGCCTGGCGTCATCACTTCACCAATAGTGGCGCGCTGGAAATCGATACCCATATCGAAGATGCGGCGCAGGTCACCATCGGTAAAGATGCCTTCAATCTTCATCAGATCGTCGACTATTACCGTCAAGCCGAGGTTTTTGCGGGTAATTTCCAGCAGCGCATCACGCAGCGATGCATCACGCGTGACGTGCGGCAGTTCATCGCCGCTGTGCATGATATCGGCCACGTGCAGCAACAGTTTACGCCCCAGCGCACCACCGGGATGGGAGAGCGCGAAGTCTTCAGCGGTGAAGCCGCGCGCCTCCAGCAGCGAAACGGCCAGCGCATCGCCCATGACCAGCGTGGCGGTGGTGCTGCTGGTCGGGGCCAGACCGAGCGGGCACGCTTCCTGTGGGACGCTGACGCACAGATGCACATCGGCAGCCCGGGCCATTGCGCTTTCTGGCCGGCCGGTCATGCAAATCAGGGTGATATTCTGCCGCTTTAACACCGGAATCAGCGCGAGAATTTCATTCGACTCGCCGCTGTTGGAGATGGCAATTACCACATCATTGTTGCTGACCATGCCCAGATCGCCATGGCTGGCTTCCGCCGGATGAACAAAAAAGGCGGGGGTGCCGGTGCTGGCAAAGGTGGCCGCCATTTTTTTGCCGATGTGGCCTGATTTGCCCATCCCCATCACCACCACTTTACCCTGGCAGGCATAAATCCGGGCGCAGGCGCGGGCGAAATCGTCGTTAATGTACTGATCGAGCTGCTCCAGACCTTCGCGCTCGATGCGCAATACCGCTTTGCCTGCGCGCTGGAAATCAAAAACTGCCGGTTGCTGATATGACATGATCAGTCTGTCCTTGTTAGCCGTCCATAAACGCTGGCTGTACCCACAGCAGCGTCACCCAGACGAAGAAACCACAGAGTAAAAGTGCGCCTGCCGTACGGCCAACGCGTCGGCGACGTAACAGGCAGAGCAGGGCGAACAGTACGCTGACGCCCAGCATCACCCAGTAATCACGGGCGAACGCGTGGTAATCGATGCTGCCAGGATGCATCAGCGCCGGCAGGCCGAGTACGATAGCAATATTATAAATGTTGGCACCGATCAGGTTACCGATCGCGATATCATCTTCGCCTTTCAGCGCGCCAGCGATCACCGTCGCCAGCTCCGGCAGGCTGGTCCCGACCGCAATCAGCGTCAGGCCCATCACCAGTTCACTGACGCCAAAATAGTCGGCAAACACCGTGGCATTATCGATCACCATCCGGGTCGACATTGGCAGGATAATCAGGGCGACCGCCAGCCAGAGAAACGCCACCGTATTGCCGCTCTCTTCGCGCGGTAATTCCGCCAGCTGTTCACGGGTCAGGGTGTCGTTGTTATCGCGTTCCGCTTTACGTGCAATGCGGATCACCACCATCAGATAGATCGCGGCGATGACGATCAACCCAATACCATCCAGTCGGCTAAGCTGGTTATCAAACAGCATAAAACCGCTGAGCAGCGTCACCAGCAGCATTAAAGGGAGTTCACGACGGATCAGATTAGAGTGTACGCTGAGTGGGTGCATTAACGCAGCGGCACCCAGGATCAGTAAAATGTTGGTAATATTCGAGCCCAGCGCGGTACCGACAGCAAGATCCATCTGGCCATGCTGCGCGGCGGAGAAGGAGAGAATCATCTCTGGCAGCGAGGTGCCGATGCTGACGACGGTCATGCCAATGATCAAGGGCGGAATACCAAACGATCGACAGAGTATCGAGGCGCTAAACACCAGACGATCGGCACCATAAGCCAGTAAAAGCAAACCGATAATCAGCAGTGCAGAAGCTACGAACATGAAAAATCCTTGCGTAAAAACCCCAGCCCGGTACGCCTTGTCCGGCGGGTTTCAGGTTCTGTGCGATATAACAGGCGCTGATTTTGACCGTCTGAAAGGCAAAAGTAAATTTAATGGCCGTTTTCGCCAAATGTTAGCGATAAGTTTCTGTAAAGCTATCGTGAATCAGGACCGAACAGGCTACCATCGTAACCCATGTTTACGCCCGATCCTTATAAGAGGTAATAATGATCCAGCAGCAGACGAATCTGGTTGAGGTTCGTGGCGTGAGTTTTTCGCGCGGAGATCGCCAAATCTTCGATGACATTTCGCTGACCGTACCGAAAGGCAAAGTGACAGCGATAATGGGACCTTCGGGGATCGGTAAAACCACTCTGCTACGCTTGATTGGGGGTCAGCTTCAGCCGACCCGTGGCGAAATCTTTTTCCGTGGCGAAAACATCCCGTCATTATCACGCGCTAAGTTGTATGAGGCGCGTAAAAAAATGAGCATGCTGTTCCAGTCAGGCGCGCTGTTTACCGATTTAACGGTGTATGAAAATGTCGCCTGGCCGCTGCGTGAACACACTCGCCTGCCGGCCCCGTTACTGCACAGCACGGTGTTAATGAAGCTGGAAGCGGTCGGTCTGCGTGGCGCAGCTCAGCTGAAACCAGCTGAGCTGTCGGGCGGTATGGCGCGACGCGTTGCGCTGGCGCGTGCCATTGCCTTAGAGCCTGAACTGATTATGTTCGACGAACCTTTTGTCGGACAGGACCCGATTACCATGGGCGTGCTGGTTAAGCTGATTGATGAACTTAACCACGCGCTGGGACTGACCTGTATTGTGGTGTCACACGACGTCCCGGAAGTGTTAAGTATTGCGGACTACGCCTATATCGTGGCCGGACAGAAAATTATCGCACACGGCACCACGCCGGAACTGCGAGAAAATAACGATCCGCGTGTCCGCCAGTTTATTGATGGAGAAGCGGATGGTCCGGTTCCATTCCGTTTTCCTGCCGGCGACTATCTCGCTGATTTAACCGGCTCAGGGAGTAACTAAACTGATGGTGTTGAAGGCGCTGGCGACATTTGGACGTCAGGGAATTGAAACGTGCGCCAGTTTTGGCCGCGCAGGGTTAATGCTGTTTCATGCGCTGGTGGGCAAACCAGCGTTCCGCAGACATACGCCGCTACTGATTAAACAACTGTATAGCGTCGGCGTGCTGTCGCTGCTGATCATCGTGGTTTCCGGTCTGTTTATCGGCATGGTGCTCGGCCTTCAGGGTTACCTGGTCTTAACCACTTACGGCGCGGAAACCAGTCTTGGCATGCTGGTGGCGCTGTCGTTGCTGCGTGAACTGGGGCCGGTGGTGACCGCGCTGCTGTTCGCCGGACGGGCAGGGTCCGCACTGACCGCCGAAATCGGCCTGATGAAAGCCACCGAACAGCTCTCCAGTATGGAGATGATGGCGGTTGACCCGTTACGGCGGGTGGTGTCGCCGCGTTTCTGGGCCGGTTTTATCAGCATGCCGCTGCTGACGCTGATTTTCACCGCGGTAGGGATCGCCGGTGGGGCGCTGGTCGGCGTGAGCTGGAAAGGAATCGATCCTGGTTTCTTCTGGTCGGCGATGCAGAATGCGGTTGATTTTCGTACCGATGTCGTTAACTGCCTGATTAAAAGCGCGGTGTTTGCTATCACCGTAACGTGGATAGCGCTGTTTAACGGCTATGATGCGATTCCAACCTCTGAAGGGATCAGTCGCGCGACGACGCGCACCGTGGTGCACGCGTCACTGGCGGTGCTCGGATTGGATTTTGTGCTGACAGCACTGATGTTTGGGAATTGATGCAATGCAAAGCAAAAAAAGCGAAATCTGGGTTGGCATTTTCATGATTATGGCGTTACTGGCCGCGCTGTTTCTTGCGCTGCGCGTTGCCGATTTAAAGTCGATGGGCACCGAGCCGACGTGGAAGCTCTACGCGACCTTTGACAACATCGGCGGCCTGAAAGCCAGCTCACCGGTAAAAATTGGCGGCGTGGTGATTGGCCGGGTAACCGATATTGAGCTGGAACCGAAAACGCTGCTGCCGCGTGTCACCATGGACATCAGCGATCAGTACGCCAACAAAATTTCAGACACCAGTTCGCTGGCGATCCGCACGCAGGGACTGCTGGGGGAACAATTTCTGGCGCTCAATTTAGGCTTCGACGATCCTGAACTGGGTTCGTCGATGCTGAAAGATGGCGACACGCTACGTGACACCAAGTCGGCGATGGTACTGGAAGACCTGATTGGTCAGTTCCTCTACAAGAGCGGCGACAACAAACAGAATAATGACAGTAAGGATGCGCAGGGCAGTGAAAATGCCGCGCCTGCGGAACCGGCTCAACCTTAAAACAAGAGGGTATACTATGTTTAAACGTTTACTGATGATTGCCATGCTGGTGGTGGCGGTGCCGCTGACGGCCAATGCGGCGGCCGACCAGAGCAATCCCTACAAACTGATGAACGAAGCGGCGCAGAAGACCTTCACCCGTCTTAAGAATGAGCAGCCGAAAATCAAGCAGGACCCGAACTACCTGCGTGACATCGTGCGTCAGGAACTGCTGCCATATGTGCAGATTAAATATGCCGGCGCACTGGTGCTGGGCCGCTACTACCGCGACTCTACACCGGCACAGCGCGAAGCCTATTTCAGCGCCTTTGGTGATTATCTGGCGCAGGCTTATGGCCAGGCCTTAGCGCTGTATCACGGTCAGACCTATCAGATTCAGCCTGAACAGCCGTTAGGTGACGCTAAAATTGTCGCGATCCGCGTTTCGATTATCGACCCGAATGGCCGTCCTCCGGTTCGCCTCGACTTCCAGTGGCGCAAGAACAGTCAGACCGGCAACTGGCAGGCGTATGACATGATCGCCGAAGGCGTCAGCATGATCACCACCAAGCAAAATGAGTGGAGCGATCTGTTACGGACCAAAGGCATTGATGGCCTGACCGCGCAGCTGAAATCATCCGCAGCGCAGCCGATTACGCTGGATAAACAGCAATAATGCGCGAATCGTTAAGCTGGCAGCGTGAAGCCAGCACGCTATTACTGAAAGGCGAACTGGACCGCGATACGCTGCTCAGCCTGTGGCAGCAGCGCGACACGCTGATTAAAGATGTTGATATTATTGATGTCGCCGCGCTGGAGCGGGTCGACTCCTCCGGGCTGGCCCTGCTGGTGCATCTGCGCGAAATCGCCCGAGCCCAGGGCATTACGCCCCGGTTTGCCGGCATCAGCGACAAACTGCAGTCGCTGATTACCCTTTACAATCTGCAACAGATTATTGTTTCTGCGGATAAAAGCGCCTGATTTCCGGTCGTTACGCTAAGCCCCTGTTTTACACAGGGGCTTTTGCGTATTTAAGAGTCAGCCGCTTTCCTCTAAGATGTCTCCCTTATTATTATCAGGTGAAGTTAAGCGCAATGGAAAACAGTGAAATTCAGGCCGTGCTGATGGCAGCATTGCCTTTAGATGAAGTGCATGTGATGAGCAATGATGGCAGCCACTTTCAGGTTATCGCCGTAGGCGAACTGTTTGGTGAGCTGAGCCGTGTTAAGAAGCAGCAGGCTGTTTACGCGCCGCTGATGGAGTTCATCGCGGACAACCGCATTCATGCTGTCTCCATCAAAACCTATACTCCCGCTGAATGGGCGCGTGACCGTAAACTCAACGGTTTCTGATCCGTCAGCCTGGTGAACTCGCGGTGCGCGAGTCCAACCTTTAGCTAGTTAATTGAGAGCCGTGTTAATGGACAAATTTCGTGTGCAAGGCCCCACCCGCTTAAGTGGTGAAGTAACCATTTCCGGGGCGAAGAACGCCGCGCTGCCTATTCTGTTTGCTGCCCTGCTGGCTGAAGAGCCGGTCGAGATCCAGAACGTGCCGAAGCTGCGCGACATCGATACCACCATGAAGCTGCTGAGCCAGCTGGGTGCGAAGGTGGAGCGCAACGGTTCTGTGCATGTCGATGCCAGCGCGGTAGACGTATTCTGTGCCCCTTACGACCTGGTGAAAACTATGCGTGCCTCGATCTGGGCGCTGGGTCCGCTGGTGGCGCGTTTTGGTCAGGGACAGGTTTCCCTGCCGGGTGGCTGCGCAATTGGCGCGCGTCCGGTCGACCTGCATATTACCGGCCTTGAGCAGCTGGGTGCCGAGATCAAACTGGAAGAAGGCTACGTTAAAGCGTCCGTCAACGGCCGTCTGAAAGGCGCGCTGATCGTGATGGATAAAATCAGCGTCGGTGCGACCGTCACCATCATGAGCGCCGCGACGCTGGCGACCGGCACGACGGTGATTGAGAATGCCGCCCGTGAGCCAGAAATTGTCGATACCGCCAACTTCCTGAACACCCTCGGCGCAAAAATCAGCGGCGCAGGCACCGATAAAATCACCATCGAAGGCGTTGAACGTCTGGGTGGCGGGGTTTATCGCGTACTGCCAGACCGTATTGAAACCGGCACCTTCCTGGTAGCGGCCGCCATTTCAGGTGGCAAAGTGGTCTGTCATAAAACGCAGCCCGATACGCTGGATGCCGTCCTGGCGAAACTGCGTGACGCGGGTGCGGATATCGAAACCGGTGAAGACTGGATCAGCCTGGATATGCATGGCAAGCGGCCAAAAGCGGTTAACGTCCGCACCGCACCGCATCCGGGGTTCCCAACCGATATGCAGGCGCAGTTCACGCTGCTTAACCTGGTTGCAGAAGGCACTGGCCTGATCACCGAAACTATCTTTGAAAACCGCTTCATGCACATCCCGGAATTAATTCGTATGGGTGCGCACGCGGAAATTGAGAGCAATACCGCGATTTGTCACGGCGTTGAAACGCTGTCTGGCGCGCAGGTAATGGCCACCGATTTACGTGCGTCTGCCAGCCTGGTACTGGCGGGTTGCATCGCGGAAGGCACCACGCTGGTCGATCGTATCTATCATATCGATCGTGGCTATGAACACATCGAAGATAAACTGAAAGCGATGGGTGCGAATATTGAGCGCGTAAGCGGCGACGAATAATCCCGCTTCGCGGCAAGACCATGAGCCAGCTCCGGCATCCGGAGCTGGTTTTTTTTCGCCGGGTAAGAACTAAAGATCGCTGTGATCGGTGGGTTGATTGGGCAGCGATCGGATCCGTTTCTTACGATCCAGCAGGCAATGCGTATCGGCATCGTAGTAGCGGCTGGGCCAGATCTCGGCGGGATGGATAGCAATCGCCTCGGCAATCAGCCACTCACCCTTGGGCCACGGTCGCGACAGCGCATTGGCCAGGGTAGATGAACTCAGGCCTGCCGAGCGTGACAGCGCGGCCAGCGTCGTGCCGCGCTTGTGTAAGGCGGCGATAATGTCGGCGGGATGCCAGTCTTCAATCCTTTTCTGCATAAACCTGTTCTCCTTTTCCGTGTTATTGCGTCACCCAGACGAGGGCCGGCTTTCCTTTTTGCAATGTTATCTGGAAAGTTAGTGGGATTTATAGCAAATAGATTCCATATGTTTCCAGTAAAATTTGGATCTTAAGCCAGATCTGCGTGAACCCGCGCAAAAGAGGTGCAACCAGAGAAAGAAGCGTGAAAAAAGTGGGAGCAGTTAAACAAAAACGGAGCCAGGGCTGGCTCCGTCAGGGATTAGAAATCGCGTTGAACGGACATGTGCGCCAGCGACTCCAGCGCGCTGCGCCACGGCGTTTCCGGCAGGATTTTCAATGCTTCAATGGCCTTATCCGCTTCCTGTTCCGCACGCTTGCGCGTCCATTCCAGCGAGCCGCACTGATTCATTGCTTCCAGCACTGGCTCCAGCAGATGCCGGCCATTGCCTTGTTCAATTGCTTCTCTGATCATCTTCGCCTGATCCGGCGATCCGTGCTGCATCGCATGCAGTAACGGCAGCGTCGGTTTCCCTTCGCTCAGATCGTCGCCGGTATTTTTACCCAGCGTTTCACCGTCGGCACTGTAATCCAGTAAATCGTCAATTAACTGGAAAGCGGTACCCAGATAACGTCCATAATCCTGCAGCGCTTTTTCCTCTTCCGGTGTGGCTTCCGCCAGAATCGCGGACGCCTGCGATGCCGCTTCGAACAGGCGCGCAGTCTTGCTGTAAATCACGCGCATGTAGCTCTCTTCCGTGATGTCAGGATCGTTCACGTTCATCAGCTGCAGCACTTCGCCTTCAGCAATCACGTTTACCGCTTCCGACATCAGCGCCAGAATGCGCAATGAGCCCATGCTGGTCATCATCTGGAAGGCACGGGTGTAGATAAAATCACCGACCAGCACGCTCGCCGCATTGCCGAACGCCGCATTGGCGGTGGCTTTGCCACGACGCATATCGGATTCATCCACCACATCGTCATGCAACAGCGTGGCGGTATGGATAAATTCGATCAGCGCCGCATTGGTAACGTGCAGATCGCCCTTGTAACCCATGGCGCGTGCGGATAGCACGGCGATCATGGGGCGGATACGCTTGCCCCCACCACTGATGATGTAATAGCCCAACTGGTTGATGAGCGAGACATCTGAATTCAGCTGGTCGAGGATGGTCTGGTTAACGGCAGCCATATCCTGTGCGGTTAATTCATTAATCTGTTCTAAGTTCATTCGTCTTTTCAGCTATGACTCGTTTCTCTGCCATGGTAAGTGCTTTTACCCAGCCAGCGTTCAGGTAATCTGTTACTGATTGTACTTGAATTTTCTGGTTGAGGAACGTTTGCGTTCGGCCTGTGTTTTTTTTCTGCAAGAGAGTGCAAAGTGCTCTTGTCTTCTCCTGGAGTTTTGCGTAGAATTCGCGCCCTATTGTGAATATTTAGCGCGCCGCCTGATGAACTAAAAGGCAAGCGCAGAAGCGGAGTTTTATATGTACGCGGTTTTCCAAAGTGGTGGTAAACAACACCGAGTAAGCGAAGGTCAGACCGTTCGCCTGGAAAAGCTGGACATCGCAACCGGTGAAACCATTGAGTTTGACCAGGTTCTGATGATTGCCAATGGCGAAGACGTGAAAATCGGCGCGCCACTGGTTTCAGGCGGTATGATCAAGGCGGAAGTTGTTGCTCATGGTCGTGGCGAGAAAATTAAGATCGTTAAGTTTCGTCGTCGTAAACACTACCGTAAGCAGCAAGGCCACCGTCAGTGGTTCACTGATGTGAAAATCACTGGCATCACTGCCTAAGAGGAGATCTGACAAATGGCACATAAAAAGGCTGGTGGTTCGACTCGAAATGGTCGTGACTCCAACGCAAAACGTCTGGGTGTAAAACGTTTTGGTGGTGAATCCGTTCTGGCGGGTAGCATCATCGTTCGTCAGCGTGGCACCAAATTCCACGCCGGTAACAACGTAGGTTGTGGTCGTGACCACACCCTGTTTGCTACCGCAGACGGCAAAGTAAAATTCGAAATCAAAGGTCCGAACAACCGTAAATACATCAGCATCGTTGCTGAGTAAGGTTGTCGTGACGCAGACGTTTAACGTCTGAACGCACGAATTAAAGGCCCCGCAACTGCTGCGGGGCTTTTTACATTCTGCGCTCGGTTGCCGTGAAGGTAACGCATCACAAAAGATTGCTGTACACTTTATGTACGCACTGGCGAAAGCCAATCCTGATTTATCCGCCGCTGGTCAGCGCAGAAGACCCTGGCGGACCCGTTTGCAGAGTGCTGCAGACGATTGTGTGACGGAGATAGAAAATGAAGTTTGTTGATGAAGCGACAATTTTGGTCGTCGCCGGCGATGGCGGTAATGGTTGCGTCAGCTTCCGCCGCGAAAAATATATCCCGAAAGGCGGCCCGGACGGGGGTGATGGTGGTGACGGCGGTGACGTTTACCTGATCGCTGACGAAAACCTTAACACCCTGATCGATTATCGTTTCGAAAAGTCTTTCCGCGCCGAGCGTGGGCAGAACGGCCAGAGCCGTGACTGCACCGGCAAACGCGGCAAAGATATTGTGGTGAAAGTGCCGGTCGGCACCCGGGTGATCGACCAGGGCACCGGTGAGACCTTAGGCGACATGACGCGCCACGGCCAGAAACTGATGGTCGGCAAAGGCGGCTGGCATGGCCTGGGCAATACCCGCTTCAAATCGTCGGTTAACCGCAGTCCGCGTCAGAAAACCATGGGTACGCCCGGTGAAAAACGCGACCTGCAGCTGGAGCTGATGCTGCTGGCCGACGTCGGGATGCTGGGCTTACCAAACGCCGGTAAATCGACCTTTATCCGTGCCGTCTCGGCAGCCAAACCGAAAGTGGCGGACTATCCGTTTACCACTCTGGTCCCGAGCCTTGGCGTGGTCCGTATGGACAGCGAGCAGAGCTTTGTGGTGGCCGATATCCCTGGCCTGATCGAAGGCGCAGCCGAAGGCGCGGGTCTGGGTATTCGCTTCCTGAAGCACCTCGAGCGTTGCCGCGTGCTGTTGCACCTGATCGACATCGATCCTATCGATGAAAGCGATCCGATTGAAAACGCGCGCATCATTCTCGGCGAGCTGGAAAAATACAGCGATAAGCTGTTCAACAAGCCGCGCTGGCTGGTGTTCAATAAAATTGACCTGCTGAGCGAAGAAGAAGCGCAGTCACGCGCTAAAGCGATTGCTGACGCGCTGGGCTGGGAAGGGAAGTATTACCTGATCTCGGCTGCCAGCCGTACCGGTGTCAACGAACTCTGCTGGGACGTGATGAGCTTCATCAACGCCAACCCGAAAGAAGCCGAGCTCGAAGAGAAACAGCCGGAGAAAGTGGAGTTCATGTGGGATGATTACCACAAAGAAGCCATTGAAAACGCGGTTGAAGTGGAAGATGAAGAGTGGGATGAAGACTGGGATGATGAAGACGACGAAGGCGTCGAAATTATCTATCAGCGCTAACGCTCTGCGCGCATCACCGGCTCACCGCTGATGCGCGATGCTCCCTTTTCATCCTGAAAGGGGAGCATCACACCGTTGTTAGCTCATTACCGCCACGCCCAGCCGGGCGCTGCAACACAGCTGATCGCGACCGTTACGAATCTCAATCTGCCAGCTCTGGCTGAGCTTACCCAGATGCAGCGGACGACAAATTCCGCGTACCACACCGCTTGATACCGCACGATGATGGCTGGCATTCACTTCCACGCCCACCACGCTGCTGCCTTCCTCAACGGCCAGATAGCCCGCAACCGATCCCATTGACTCCGCCAGTACCACGGACGCGCCACCGTGCAGCAGGCCAAAAGGCTGATGCGTTCGGGCATCGACCGGCATGGTCGCTTCCAGATAATCATCACCGATTACGGTAAAAATGATCCCCAGATGCGCCACCAGCGAGTTCTCACCCAGCGCATTCAGGGCAGCAAGATCGATAGATCGTTTCCAGATCGCTGACATTATCAGGCTCCCAGGGTTGCACCGCCATCCACCACAATATCCTGTAAGGTGACGTGGCTGGCAAGATCGGAGGCGAGGAACAGCACGTTAGCGGCAATTTCCTGCGGCTGTGCGATCTTTCCTAACGGAATACCGAGTTTGAATTGGTCCGGGAAGCCCGCGATCATCTCCTGCTCACCGGTCGGCGTATGCCACAGGCTGCGCTGCATATCGGTATCGGTTGAGCCGGGTGAGACGATATTGCAGCGAACGCCATACGGCGCCATCTCCAGACCCACCGTCAGGCAGAGGCTGCGCAGGGCGGCTTTTGAGGCACCATAGGCGGACATGCCAATCCGCGGTGCGTGCGCTGAGTTGGAGGCGATGGTGACAATCGCGCCCGCCCGCTGCTGCCGGAACACCGGCAGGGTTTGCTGAAACAGGTTGAACGCGCCACCGGCATTAACGTTAAGGCAGGCCTGCCAGTCGGTGAACGACAGCTCATCGGTAGCGCCAATTCGCAGAATACCGGCCGCGTTCACCAACACATCAATACGCGGCTGCGTCGCCAGCAGACGCTGGCAGAGCGACCTCACCTGATCAGGATCGGACACGTCCAGCGTATGGCAGGGAAACGGATAGTCGTGGCCGTGAAAACGCTGATCGAAAGCTTCGACCTGCGCACCCGCCTGATGAAACGCCAGCGCGGTATGATAGCCAATCCCCTGGCCGGCACCGGTTATCCAGACAATTTTTTCGCTGAAGTCAAACGAATGGCTCATTGCGCAGGCTCCCGGGACAGCAAGGCCCACCAGCCATCTATGCTCGGATTTTTGGCCAGGCTGACAAAGTCGATGTCGCTGTGCACCTGACGCCAGCGCGCCGCCAGCGCCATCACCCGCACCGAATCCAGACCGTAATCGATCAGGTTTTCATCATCTTCCGGCACGTCGTCATCTTCCAGCAGCGGCAGGATCAGCGCACGCAGATCGTCTTTGCTCAGCGGCAGCGGCATCAGGTCGGCGGTCATCACCACTTTACCACTGCGGCCAGCGGTGTAGGTCAGCGCCATCATATGCTCATCGCGGCTGAAATCCGCCAGCGCATCGGCCACCATAAACGGTTGAATGTTGCGCATAAATGCGTCGGTGGCGGTGGTCAGGCAGCCGATATGGGCATAGACGCCGGTAATGATCAGCTGATCGCGGCCCATCTCCTGCAGGATCGACTCAAGCGGCGAGCGATGGAAGGCGCTGTAGCGCCATTTGGTCAGCACATGATCGTCGGCATCCGGTGCCAGCGCGTCCACGATCTTCTGCTGATCGGGGTGCTTATTCAGGCCCGGACCCCACATGTCGTTGAGCAACGCACGATCTTCATCGCTCTGCGCATTCGGCTGCGCGGTATAGAACACCGGAATCCCCTGCGCTTTACAGTAGTGGCGCAGGCGGGCAATGTTGTCGACGACCTGCTCCACCAGCGGGCTATTCTCGCCCCAGAAGTTGAGGAAATAACGCTGCATATCGTGGATCAGCAGCGCCGCACGGCCCGACTCCAGTGCCCATTTTACCTTGTTGGTCGGCAATTCAGTGGCGGCTGGCAGCGGATAAGAGGTCAGTTTTGGAATGGCCATAGAAAAATCTCCGGACAGGTCAGGCTTGCGCTTGTTGATCGGCAAGTTGTTGGCGCAGACGTTTTTTATCCACCTTGCCGACGTGGGTCAGCGGCAGGGCATCTACGCAGGTAATACGGTCGGGCAGTTTGAATTCCGCGACCCCAAGTTCACGCAGGTGACGACGCAGCGCTACCGGTTTCACCGGCTGACGCGCCACGATGAAGGCACAGCTCTTCTCACCCATCAATTCATCGTTCATCGACACCAGTGCTGCGTGGATCACATCAGGATGGCGTTGCAGCAGGTTCTCGATCTCTTCCGCCGCGATCTTTTCGCCGCCGCGGTTGATCTGATCTTTCTCACGCCCCTGAACAATGATGTTGCCTTGCGGGGTGATCTCAATCAGATCGCCAGAGCAGTAAAAGCCCTGTGAATCGAAGCTGGCGGCATTGTGTTCCGGGCTGTTGTAGTAGCCGCGGAAAGTATAAGGCCCGCGCGTCATCAGACGGCCAATGGCGCCGGTCGGCAGCGGATTACCCTGTTCATCGGCCACCCACACTTCATCATCCGGCGAGATCGGGCGGCCCTGGGTGGTCAGAATGGTGGTTTCATCATCATCGAGCCGGGTGTAGTTCACCAGGCCTTCTGCCATGCCAAACACCTGCTGCAGTTTGCAGCCTATCTCAGACTGAATACGTGCCGCCAGGGTCTCGCCCAGCTTCGCGCCACCGACCTGAATGCGTTGCAGCGAAGCCAGTGCGGCATTGCTGCCCCATTCCTGAATCGCCTGCAGCCACAGACTAACGGCTGGCGGCACCAGACCGGTATCGGTTACCTGATGCTTTTCAATCAGCGGGAAGCAGAGCGTAGCGCTGGGATCGGCTGCCAGAATAACCTGTCCGCCAGCGTAGAAGACCCCCAGCGCGCCCGGTGAGCTCATCGGAAAATTATGCGCAGCGGGCAGGGCGATCAGATAACGGGTGTCGGCGGTCACCCCACAGATAACGTCACTTTCGCGGATGCTGTAATAGTAGTCGTTATGGGTGCGCGGGATCAGTTTCGGCGTGCCGGTGCTGCCGCCGGAGAGCTGGAAAAAAGCCACTTCATCACCGGCGGTCGGCGTCGCAACGAAATCACCTGCCGGTTCGGCCAGCAGGCTTTCAAGGCTGTTTTCAGCCTGAGCATCACCACGCAGGACCACCTGCTGCAGCTGGGTATGATCGTGGCACAGCTGGCTGATAAAACTGTCATCAGCAAACAGCGTATGGCTGCGATCGGCAATCAGCAGGCGCGGCGAAATCTGGCTGGCGTACGCCGTCAGCTCAGTACGCTGATGGCTGAACAGCGCGTTAACCGGCGCGACGCCAATTTTAAACAGCGCAAACAGCGTCAGGTAAAATTCGGCCACGTTGCCGAGCTGCACCAGCGCGGTATCTCCCGATTTGAGGCCACGACGCTGCAACGCTGCTGCCAGATTGTCACTTAAGCGGGCCAGCTGACGGTAGCTGAACTGCCGATCGCCATCAATCACCGCCACGCTGTCGCTCTGTTGGTGGCGTTCGAGGATATCGGTCATCGGCAGATCGAGCCAGTAGCCTTTTTCGCGGTAACGCGCGGCCAGATCGTCAGGCCAGCGGCTGTAGGAAATGGTCATACAGGGTCCTTTATTGCAGTCCAAAAGCGCGAAGCATGGTGTCAAGTTTGACGCCGGTTTCACGCCATTCTGATTCTGGTTGTGAGTCAGCAACGATGCCCGCGCCAGCAAACAGCCGCACGCGTGGGCCATTGACCGTGCCGCAGCGAATCGTCACCACCCATTCGCCATTGCCCTGGTCATCGCACCAGCCGACGATGCCGCCAAATAGCTGGCGCTCAAACGGTTCGAGTTGCTGTATCAGCTGCTGGGCGCGCTGATGCGGGAAGCCGCTCAGTGCCGGCGTCGGATGCAACAGGCAGGCCAGCGACAGCGCATTTTCGCGCGGGTCGAGCACTTCACCCTTAATCAGGGTGGCGAGATGCCATAAGGTTGCGGTGGTGATCAGCGACGGCACCTCCGGCACCGACAGCATCCGGCTGCGCGGTTGCAGCGTGTTGCGCATCGCATCGGTTACCAGCTTATGTTCATGGCGATCTTTATCCGAGCGCATCAGGCTCTCACCTGCGGCCTGGTCACGCTGCGGATCGGCATCACGGCGGGCCGAACCGGCCAGCGGACAGGAGCTGAAATCCCGTCCCTGTTTGCGGATCATTAATTCCGGGCTGGCCCCGACCAGTGCACCACCTTCCGGCAGCGGCAGATGAAAGTGATAGCTGTTAGGGTTCTGCGCCACGATGCGCTGCATCAGCGCCGCGGTATCCACCGGCTGTTCAGCCGTGATATCCATCAGCCGCGACAGCACCACTTTATCCAGATCGCCACGCTGCGTTGCGGCTACTGCCTGCGCTACCATATTGGTGAAATTAGCATGATCCGGCACCGCCGTGCGGCGACGCACCTGCGGCAAAGTGGCTTCGGGTGGTAAGGTAACCGCATGCAGATCGTCGCGGTTAAAGGTCTGATACGATTCGGGGATAAACAGTGCCGATGGCTGATTGACGTCAAACGGGATCGCACCCACCAGAATAGGGTGAGTAATGCCCTGTTTTCTGGCTGAGGCAAAATGGTGCTGCAATTGTTGCTGAAAATCCCCTGTCAGTGTCTCACCTGCGGTTACCGGGGTGGTCAGCGTGGTGAAGCAGCCTTGCGTGGTCAGGCTTTTCCAGGGAGAAGTAAACAGGAAGCCGCGGCACAACGCGGAGAAATCCTGCAACAAGGGATGTTCAAACGTCAACGATTCCACCATAATTTTCACCTATAAATGATAAGATAATTAATAATGATTATCATTTGTATTGTGGCCCAGTAACCTACGTTGATTAGCCGGAAGTGTCAATAAATACGCGGTGTTTCGGCTGCGTTTTCCTGCTAAATCAGCACAAACAGCAGGGCAAATAGCCAGTATAAAAGTGGACTGAAATTTATGACTAAACGTGGTGTAAAGGCGGCGATAGCGCTGTTTTTCTTCTGTATCAGCTTTGCAGTGGCGGCACAGAACGGCTGGCCGCGCACGGTGGCGGGCGCGAAAGGCAGTGTGACGCTATCACAGGCGCCGACCCGCATTGTCTCGACCAGCGTCACCCTGACCGGCTCGCTTCTGGCGATTGATGCGCCGGTGATCGCCAGCGGCGCAACGGCACCCAACAGCCGGCTGGCCGATGGGCAAGGGTTCTTCCGTCAGTGGGGCGAGGTGGCAAAACAGCGCGGCGTAAAACGTCTCTATATTGGCGAGCCAAATGCCGAAGCGATTGCGGCGGAAGCGCCGGACCTGATTGTGGTCAGTGCCACCGGCAATGACTCAGCGATTAAACTGGTCGATCAGCTGACCGCCATCGCGCCGGTGCTGGTGATCAACTACGACGATAAAAGCTGGCAGCAGCTGGTGACGCTGCTGGGTGAGGCAACCGGCCATGAAGCACAAGCCGCTGCCCGGATAAGCGCGTTCGATGCGCGTGAAAAAGCGCTCCGCTCAGCGTTGACGCTGCCGCCACAGCCGGTTTCCGCCATGGTCTGGAACGGTGACGGTCGCGCAGTTAATCTGTGGACTGAGGCGTCCGCGCAGGGGAAATTGCTGCAACAGCTGGGATTCACCCTGGCCACACCACCTGCCGACATGCAGCACGGTCACAGCATGGGGCAGCGTAAAGACATCATTCAGCTGTCAGGGGAAAATCTGGCTGCCGGGCTGAATGGACACTCGTATCTGCTGTTTGCCGCCGAACCGAAAACCGCAGAGCAGGTGATGAAGAATCCTTTCCTGGCCCAGACTCCGGCGGTGCGTAGCAAAGCGGTCTACGCGCTGGGGCTGGATACCTTCCGTCTGGATTACTACAGCGCCAGCAATCTGCTGAACCGACTGGAGGCGCTGTTCGTTAAATCATGATGATGTTTCCGCCTGCCCGGGTGCAGGCGGTTGATAACGGCGCAAACGCGCCATCAGCAGCCACATCACAACACCCAGCACGGTGGCGGCCAGACCCAGCAGGCCTGCCGCCTGCTGCGGCAGCAGCAGTGACCCCATCGCCCCGATCACCGCCGCGCCAAGCGCATCACCGGTAACATTCTGCGCCGTCCACAGGCTGTTGATCCGCCCAAGCAGCGCATCCGGCGTTAGCGTCTGGATCAGGGCATACTGCACCAGGCTGTTAATAGCACTGAAATAACCAAACGCGGCGAGGCAGACCAGACTCAGGCTGAACCACGGCATCAGGCTGAACAGGCCCAGCGCCACAAAGGCGGCAATGGCGCTGGCCAGGATCAATCGGCCCGGCTGCGACGACTGCGCCAGCCGGCCACTGGTTAAGGCACCGACCGCCGCCCCAAGTGGAACGGCGGCATACATCAGCCCCAGCTGCTCCAGTCCGACCTGCCAGTGCGGAGCCAGCGCCGGGTAGAGCACCCGCACCGCACTGGCTAAGGTGACCAGCGCGCCAACCAGCGCGGCCATGCCGACGATCGGGCTGGCGAACAGAAAACCAATCCCGGCGGATAACGCGGTCAGCGGATGTTCACGCGGTTGCGGTGGCGGCGCAAGCGTCGGCAGTCGCAGCAGGGTGAGCACCGTCAGCAAGGTGCCGATCGCCGCCAGACCGTAGTTCCAGGCCACGCCAGCATGGGCGATCACCAGGCCGGCAATCGCCGGCGACAGGATAGCGCCAAAGCGGACCGTCAGCATGGTGATAGCGCCCGCTTTCATGATATTTTCGCGCCCCACCAGCGCCGGCGTGGCAGCCAGCAGTGCGGTGACGCCAATCGCACCAAAAAAGCCATCCCACAGGCCCAGCACAAATACCGCGATCACCGAGGGCGCGGGCAGCAGGGCATTGACACACAGCGCGACAAAACCGAGGCCGCAGGTGGAACGGGCAAATAAAATCAGGCGTCGGCGTTCGTAGCGATCGGCCAGCACGCCACCGGTCAGCAGGCCGATAAACATGCCGGCACCGGCCAGCGTGACCGCCAGTCCGACCAGCAGCGG
This sequence comes from Pantoea sp. X-Soil-YNGN-775, assembly GCF_059730575.1. Classification (NCBI taxonomy): domain Bacteria; kingdom Pseudomonadati; phylum Pseudomonadota; class Gammaproteobacteria; order Enterobacterales; family Erwiniaceae; genus Pantoea; species Pantoea sp. X-Soil-YNGN-775. The sequence continues at coordinate 441,057 of NZ_AP035945.1, forward strand.
GGATTGCGTCAGCTGTTGAATCTGTACCGGTACCGCGACAGCCAGCATGCCAAGCGCGACGATAGAGATAAATCGGGCGATAAACACGGCGCGGAAGGCGGGATGGGTTTTCAGCAGGCTGAGATCGATAAAGTGGGAGGGTTTGTTCATAACGTCGCCTTTTTGCACCCATTTTCCTCGTCATTGAGTTTACGAGTCATGGTAACATACAAAAAACGCGTAAGAACGATAACAAGTATCATTATCATAAAGGTATCCGCTGCGATGCCATTGAATTCGTGAAGGTTTAAACGTTATGCGTCAATTCCATGTAATAGCAGGTTCAGGGATGCTGCTGTTGCTGCTCCTCGCGCTTAGCCTGATGCTGGGTGCCAAATCCATTGCCTTTCATGATGTCAGCCAGGCGCTGCTGACCGACTGCTCCAGCGCGAACTGCATTATTGTGCGTGACGCCCGACTGCCGCGCACCCTGGCCGGGCTGCTGGCGGGTGTTGGCCTCGGCGTGGCGGGCGCGCTGATGCAAAGCCTGACGCGCAATCCGCTGGCCGATCCCGGTATTCTGGGTATTAATGCCGGGGCTGGCTTCGCGGTGGTGCTGGGCATTGCGCTGTTCGGTGCCGATTCGCCGGCCGACTGGCTGGGCTTTGCCTTTAGCGGGGCGCTGCTGGCGTCGTTGCTGGTGGCGCTGACCGGCGCTATCGGTGGTGGACGGGTTAATCCGGTACGTCTGACGCTGGCCGGGGTGGCGCTGGGCGCGGTGTTAGAGGGCTTAACCTCTGGCTTATCGCTGCTTAACCCTGACATCTACGATCATCTGCGTTTCTGGCACAGCGGTTCGCTGGATATCCGTAATTTCGCCATGCTGCGCACCACCTTTCCTGCGGTGGCGATTGGCAGCCTGCTGGCGCTGCTGCTGGCACGCTCGCTCAACAGTCTCAGCATGGGCGGTGATATGGCAACCGCGCTCGGTACCCGCGTTGCCCGCACCCAGCTTATTGGGCTGCTGGCGATCGCCCTGCTGAGCGGCGCCGCCACTGCCGCAGTGGGGCCGATTGCCTTTGTCGGATTAATGACGCCGCATCTGGCACGCTGGCTGTTCGGCAACGATCATCGCTGGATGCTGCCTGGCACCATTCTCATCACGCCCTGTCTGCTGCTGGCGGCTGATATTCTCGGCCGGGTGCTGGTGCCGGGTGAGCTACGCGTGTCGATTGTGACCGCGATTCTCGGCGCGCCGATGCTGATTGTGCTGGTGCGCCGCAAGATCGGCAGAGGTGCGGTATGAGACGCGTAACGATTAATGCCTTCTGGCTGCTGCTGGCGTGTCTGGCACTGGCTTTTCTCGGCGTGACGCGCGGCACTTTGCCGATCACCGCTGCCCAGCTATGGCAGGTGTTCAACGGCGAGGCGGCGCGCAATATCCAGCTGATCGTGCTGGAGTGGCGTCTGCCGCGGGTGATGATGGCGCTGCTGATTGGTGCCGCGCTCGGCGTAAGCGGCGCAATTTTTCAATCGCTGCTGCGCAATCCGCTCGGCAGTCCGGATATTCTCGGTTTCAATACCGGTGCCTACAGCGGAGTGCTGGTGGCGCTGGTGCTGTTCCAGCAGAACATGGAAGGCATGACGCTGGCGGCGCTGATCGGCGGATTGCTGACGGCGGGCGTGGTCTGGCTGTTTAGCTGGCGCAACGGCGTCGAGACGTTTCGGCTGATCATTGTCGGCATCAGCGTGCGTGCGCTGCTGATGGCGCTTAACAGCTGGCTGATCATCAGCGCCTCACTCGAGGCGGCACTGAGCGCTGGCCTGTGGAGCGCCGGCTCACTGAACGGCATCAGCTGGGCGAAAACCACGCCGGTTATCACCGTGCTGCTGCTGGCGCTGCTGGCAACCGCACTGCTGGCGCGGCGCATGCGACTACTGGAGATGGGCGATGACACCGCCTGCGCGCTTGGCGTAGCGGTTGAGCGCAGCCGCATTCTGCTGATGCTGACCGGGGTGATCCTGACGGCGGCCTCGACCGCGCTGGTCGGGCCGATCTCGTTTATTGCGCTGCTGGCACCCCAAATCGCCCGACGGCTGTGCGGCGGAATCAAAGGCGCATTATCGCTGGCGGCATTATGTGGCGCACTGCTGTTAACCGCCGCTGACTACGCCGCGCAGCACTTTTTCCTGCCCTATCAACTGCCGGTTGGTGTGATTACCGTGAGCCTGGGCGGACTTTATCTGATTGCTCTACTGGTGCGGGAGGCGCGACGCCAATGACAGTAACGACACGTTTGCAGGGCAACGCACTGACGCTCGGCTATGACAAAAAAATCGTGGCGGAGAATCTCTCGGTGACAATCCCTGACGGTGAGCTGACGGTGATTATCGGCCCCAACGCCTGTGGTAAATCGACGCTGCTGCGCACCCTAAGCCGGTTGGCATCGCCTTTACAGGGCGAGGTATTGCTGGATGGTAATGCGATTGCCCACTATGCCACCAAAGAGGTGGCGCGTCGGCTCGGGCTGCTGCCGCAAAGCTCCAGTGCTCCGGCCGGCATCAGCGTCAGTGAGCTGGTGGCGCGCGGGCGTTATCCTCACCAGCCGCTGTTTGGCCGCTGGCGTCAGGAAGATGAAGTGGCGGTGCAGCAGGCGATGCTGGCGACCGGCGTGGCCGATCTGGCACAGCAGCAGGTCGATACCTTGTCCGGCGGTCAGCGGCAGCGGGTCTGGATTGCGATGGTGCTGGCGCAGCAAACGCCACTGCTGTTACTCGATGAACCCACCACCTGGCTGGATATTGCCCATCAGATCGAGCTGCTGGAGTTAATGCAGGATCTGAATCAACAGCATGGCCGGACGCTGGTGGTGGTGCTGCACGACCTCAATCAGGCGTGCCGCTACGCCAGCCATTTGATCGCTATGCGGGACGGTAAGATTATTGCCGAAGGTAAACCGGCCGACATCGTGACGCCGGCGCTGATTGAAACCATTTACGGTCTGCGCTGCATGATTGTTGACGATCCGGTGGCGCACACCCCGATGATTGTGCCGCTGGGGCGCGCAGCCAGCTGATTCGGCCTTCCCCGGGGGGAAGGCGCGAGTCGGTCGGGGATTAAAACGTCGCCAGCAATTGCTGCAGGCGCGGCCCAATCTGTTCAAATATTCGCGGCGAAATAATCTCGACGTGGGCGCAATCCAGCGGCCATATGTCCAGTTCAGCAACGTAAGGTGACCAGGCGCGACCGGCATCCTGACCGGGCTGTTGCGTCTGTTCCGCCAGGAACAGGGTCGCCCGGCCGTTGAAGCGCGCGCTGCGGGCCGTGGCCAGCAGTCGCACCGAGCTGGCGTAGTTGGCTTCGATGGTGGTAAACAGCGCCTCCATCCCTTCTCCCGCCTGCTGGCGCTGTGCTGCAATAAACTGCTCGCGCTCCCGGTTAACCTCTGCCAGTACCGCCGGATCCAGCACGTTTTCCCCGCGCTTCTCATCCCAGTTCTGCGTCTCTGGTGGCCAGGTATCCAGCAGGCCGAGGAAGGCAACGGTTTCGCCTGCGGCTTCCAGCCGCGCCGCGATACCCTGCGCCAGTGTCCCGCCCAGCGAATAGCCGAGGAAATAGTAAGGACCGTGCGGCTGCTGCTGGCGTATCGTCGCCAGGTGCGCCTCACACACCGCATCGAGATGCGTTGCCTGATTGAGCGGGCTGGCGAGGTCTGGCGACTGAATGCCAATCAGCGACCAGCGTGCATCGAGATAGCGTTGCAGCACGCTGAACTGCCAGGCAAAACCTGAAGCCGGATGGAAGCAGAACAGCGTCGGCCCGCTGCCGCGCCGCAGCGGCAGCACCGCTTCAAAGCCGGCACGGCTGGCCTCAGCCGATTCACTGCTCAGCAAGGCTGCCAGTTTTTCCACCGTGGAGGCGATCATAATCTGGCCGACCGACACCGGCTGATTGAGGCGACGACGCAGCTGTGCCGCCAGCCGCATCGCCAGTAACGAGTGGCCGCCGAGGGCGAAGAAGTCATCCTGCGCGCTGACCGACTCCCGCTCCAGCAGCATGGCGAACGCCTGCGCCAGGGTGGTTTCCAGTCCCGGATGCGGGTCCCGACCCGCTTCCGCTGTCTGTGTCTGCGGCAGCGGCAACGCTTTACGATCCAGCTTGCCGTTGCTGCTGAGCGGCAACGCCGCCAGCTGGACAATAGCGACCGGTACCATGTGCGCAGGCAGTTGCGTCGCCAGCGCCTGACGCATCGCTGCGGCATCAATCGGCTGATCCGCCACCACATAGCCGACCAGCTGGCGCGCATCCCCTTGCTGGTGGTCTGCGCCGCCCAGCACCAGGGCGTGCGTCACCGCCTGCTCCACGCCGGGCAGGGCAGCCAGGGCATGATCGATCTCATTCAGTTCAATCCGCTGTCCGCGGATTTTAAGCTGGTCGTCGCTGCGGCCGAGATATTCGACTGCGCCATTGGCCAGCCAGCGCGCGACATCGCCGGTACGGTACATCCGGCTGCCGTCGCCATAGGGGTCAGCGACAAAACGACTGGCGGTCAGGTCAGGGCGATCAAGATAGCCATGCGCCAGCTGCACGCCGGTCAGATAGAGATCGCCAGCCACGCCAGGCGGCACTGGTTGCAGACGGGCATCCAGAATCCGTAAACCGGTGTTCCAGACCGGGAAGCCAATCGGTACGCTGGCACCTTCGACCGCCGCCAGTTCCTCACCCGATGCCGGGTAATAGCTGACGTCGACCGCTGCTTCGGTCGGACCGTAGAGATTGTGCAGCGCGACCTGAGTCAGCGTTTGCCACTGGCGTGATAGCTCAGCCGGTAACGCTTCGCCGCTGCAGAACACCTGGCGCAGGGTAGCGCAACGCGCCACGGCGTCCGCATCCTGTAGCGTGGCGACAAAGGCCGCTAGCATCGACGGCACAAAGTGAGTGGTGGTAACGCGATAGCGGGCAAACAGCTGTTGCAGCGCCTCCGGATCGCGATGGGCATCCGGTGGGGCCATCACCAGCTGTGCGCCGACCATCAGCGGCCAGAAGAACTCCCAGACAGAGACATCGAAGCTGCTCGGGGTTTTCTGCAATACCACATCACTGCTGCCGAGTGGATAGTGATCCTGCATCCACAGCAGGCGGTTAACGATCGCCTGATGGCTGACCAGCACTCCTTTTGGCCGACCGGTTGAGCCGGAGGTATAGATAATGTAAGCGCCATCCTGCGGGCGTGGCTGCTGGCCGATCTCTGACCTGTTCGGGGTTAACAGCGCGTCATAAAACAGCGGCGTGATCGGCGTAAGGGCGGCCAGTCGTCCGGCCAGCTGATGACAGGTGACCAGCGTTTTCGGCGCGGCGTCTTCCAGCATCATCTGCAGACGATCGTCGGGATAGCCGGTATCGAGCGGCAGGTAAGTGGCACCCGCGCTGACCATGGCCTGCAGCGCCAGCGACAGGAAGATCGATCGCGGCAGAGCGACGGCAACAATATCGCCCGGCATCACTCCCTGTGCAATCAGCTGCTGCGCCAGCGCCGCCACCTGCTGCTGCATCTGTTGATAAGTAAGCTGATGGGCCTCATCCGCCAGCGCCGGGGCCAGCGGGGTACGCAGCGCCTGGCTTAACAGCAGGCTGCTCAGCGTTTCTGCCGGCAGCGGCATCGCCGTCTGATTAAGGGTGGCTAACTGCTGATGTTCAGCCGGCGTCAGCATATCCAGCTCGCCACACGGGCGATCGGGATCGGCGGCCAGCTGCGACAGCAGCAGATCAACGCGGCTGGCGTGTTGTCTGAGGATTGCTTCGCTGTAGCGCTGGGCGTTCGCCAGCAGCTCCAGCGTCAGGTCGCCCTGTTCGCTCAGGTAGATCGCAATCTCCAGATCGCGTACCGGGCCGGAGGCGAGCTGATGCGTCACGCCTTCAATGCCGGCAAAGTCGAGCTGGTAATCAAACATCTTGAGGTTGATCACCGGTCCGTAGAGCGGATCGCTGTCGCCGAGGCGGCCCAGATCGCGCTGCACCTGCTCGGCATCGTAGCGCTGATGACGACGCATTTTTTTTATTTCACCCGCCAGGCGCGCTGCCAGTGCGCTCAGCGGCTGGGCCGGATCGTTGTGTATCGCCATCGGCAGCACATTGATTACCGGGCCGGTGGCACACAGCGCGGCTGAACCGATGCGGCGCATAAAGATGAAACCGGCGGCAAAGTCGTTTTGCCCGCTGAGACGCGACAGCCACAGCGAGACCAGCGCAATGGCGGTGTCGGCCGCGCTGAGCTGCTGCTGCTGGGTATGCGCCAGCAGGGCCTGAAAGTTATTGCTGTCCAGCGCAACACTATGACGTAGCAGATCGGTACTGGCACTCTGGCCCGCCAGCGGCTGGTCGGAGAGCGACGCGGGCGCGGGAAGCTGTGCGCCTTTTTCGCGCCAGAACTGCGCATCACGCTGCCAGCCAGCAGATTGCTGGTAGCGTTGATACTCTTCCACCACCTCACTGAATGGCGTAAACGGGGTCGGCTCAGGCGTTTCATCACGCTGCCAGGCGCTGTAGAGATTGGTGATACGGCGGGTCAGGGCGGTAAAGCTGAAGCCATCGACCACCAGATGGTGATAACGCTGATACCAGTACCAGTGCTCATCACCCAGCCGCAGCAGGCTGTGGTGGTACAGCGGCGCGCCGCTGATCACCCGCAGGTCACCAGACATATCCTGCTGCATCAGCGCACGAGCCGCGGCGACCGGATCGGCCGAATTGCGCAGGTCAATCACCTGCGGCTCAGCAAAGTGCTGCGGCGCAGGCCACTGCTGTGGTTCACCGTCCTGCTCGCCAAACGCCATATTCAGCGTATCCGCTTCCTGCATGCCGGCAACGATAGCTTTGGCCAGCAGCGCACTGTTGAGCGCGCCGCGCAGTTCGACAAAATGCGCCACCGCGTAAGCATTGGCGTGTGGGGATAACTGGTCTGCGATCCAGATGCCGGGCTGAGCGGCAACCAGCGGTAACGTTTTCTGTTCAGTCAGATTCGGGTTCATGGTGATCTCAGACATCGTCACTCCGGCTGGCGGTGACCGGGCGGATATCGTGCCAGTTTTCATTCAGCCAGCTGAGGCAGATTGCCTGTGGCTGGGGACCAAATACCGGCTGCCAGCCAGACGGAATCGCCCGGAAGGCGGGCCATAAGCTGTACTGTTGCTGGTTATTGATCAGTACATGACAATCCTGCTGCGGATCGTCGAACGGATTGAGATGTTGCATGTAGGTCTCCTGCCCGTGCTATCCAGGCGAGATATCGCCCTGATCCTGCACGTCGCCGCTGACCGCGATCGGCCTCGGGTGTGAAAGAGGGGCGATAGGCGAATTACGGGTATTGCCACATTGCTTTTAATCCGGCCAGCAGGCCGCCGCGCCAGCAGAGCGCGTCGTGACCGCCTTCAAACTGCTGATAGCAGACCTGATGTCCGGCCGCGATTAAATCACGCTCAAATTGTTGATTTGCTGCCAGAATCAGCCGCTCACGTCGGCCTGCTTCAAGATAAAAGCGGCGCGGCGGTGCCTGCAGCAAACCTTGTTGTAGTTGTTGCGGTAGCCAGCCGTTGGGGTTACCGCGCGCCGGCCACCAAAAAGAGCCGGAAAGGCTGATGGCGGCACCAAAGGTCTCTGGCCAGCTTAAGGCGGCGTAAGCTGCGGAAAGTCCGCCAAAACTTTGTCCCGCCACCAGCGTGCTGTCGCCCTGCACCCGACAGGCGACGGTTTTCTGAATCAGCGGCAGGAGTTCGTGCTGCACCGCCAGCCAGAATTCGGCATTACAGGTCAGCTCGCGGCTGCGGTGCTCGCGATCGATAATGTCGATCATCGCATAAACCGCCGGCGGCAGTTCTCCTGCCGCGGTGAGTTGCCGCAGCGGACCGGCAATCGGCATGGTCTGCGCCCAGAACTGCCCATCCAGCAATAACGCCAGCGGGCGGTCGGCGGCAGGGGCCTCGCCGCTGCAGTAAAGCCACACCGTGCGCTGATTACCCAGTCGTTCGCTGCGCCACTGCAGCGGTTGCAACGGAATAGCCGCCGGCTGGCCGCGATCAACATCGTGCCACACCGATTGATCGGGCGCCTGCGGCAGGTGCAGCGGTGAAACCCGTAGGCCGCGTCCGCCAGCCCAGCTGCGCAACGGGTTGAGCGGGTCCGCCTGCGCTGACGGGAATTTGCCGCTCCACCATTGACGCAGCGTCTGCATATCAGTCTGGCCGTCGAATTTCTCGGCCAGGCGATCGGGTATCAGGCAATAGCTGCCGCGCCAGTCAGCGGGCAGGGTGGTTTGCCACCACCAGACATCGGTGTCGGGAACGCGTGTTAAGGAGGAGGGGGCGGCGGACTGATGGTGATCGGTCACGCCGGTGATGTTGATCCAGACGCGGCGGATCGCCGAGTGGGACTCATCACCGTGGGGATCACGCCAGAAGAAGGTGACCTGACAGGTGCCCTCTTCGCCGGGTTCAATCAAGGGAATGCCCTGTTGCTGCTGCTGTTGCCACCAGGCGTCACTGCCGGTCACTTCATTTAACCACGTCATACGCGCCATCAGTCGATCACTACACTTGATTAGGGTGATGCATGTTATGAATAATACTATTGATAATTATTTTCATTTGCAATAGGGTGTTTCCGCTCTACAGGGAGCGCGCGCATCCTCTCTGCCGTATCGGGCTTCAGACCGGGACGAGGGTCTGTTGAAGATGGTCCGGAGAGAACTGGAATGCGTTGCAGGCAAGGTACTTACCTTTTCACCGGCGCGCCGGCAGTGGCCTTTCGCTGGCAATCCAGGAATAAAAAAATGAAAAAGTTATCCCGGCTTTCGTTAGCCATTATGATTGAACTTGGCGTCACCACCTCTCTCATTTCTACCGGCGCAGCAGCAGCTGCTACTGACCCGGGCATCACCAGCAACGCATCCGATACCGCCAGCGACAGCACCATGATGGTGACCGCCGCCGAGCAAACGCTTCAGGCACCCGGTGTGTCGACCATCACCGCCGACGAAATCAAAAAACATCCGCCTGCTCGCGACGTCTCTGAAATCATTCGTACCATGCCCGGCGTTAACCTGACCGGTAACTCCACCAGCGGCCAGCGTGGGAATAACCGTCAGATCGATATCCGCGGCATGGGGCCGGAAAACACCCTGATCCTGGTGGATGGCTTGCCGGTAACCAGCCGCAACTCGGTGCGTCTGGGCTGGCGCGGCGAGCGTGACACGCGCGGCGACAGCAACTGGGTTCCGCCTGAGATGATTGATCATATCGAAGTGATTCGCGGTCCGGCGGCGGCCCGTTACGGTAACGGCGCGGCTGGTGGGGTGGTGAATATCATCACCAAAAAAGCGCTGGATAATCAGTGGCACGGCTCGTGGAGCGCCTATTACAACGTACCGCAGCATAAAGATGAAGGCGCCACCCGACGCACTAATTTTAGCCTCGAAGGGCCGTTAGGCGACGACTTCAGCTTCCGGCTGTATGGCGGACTGGCAAAAACCCAGGCCGACGCGTACGACATTAATGAAGGGCATGCTGCCCAGCGAACCGGCTCCTATGCTGGCTCCTATCCGGCTGGCCGTGAAGGCTCGGTCAATAAAGATGTCCATGCCTTACTGCGCTGGGCTTTTGCGCCGATGCAGGCACTGGAGTTGGGTGCCGGTTACAGTCGGCAGGGCAACCTGTATGCCGGTGATACACAGAACACCAACACCAACGCGCTGGTAAAAAGTAAATACGGTGATGAGACCAATCGCCTTTATCGGCAGAACTTCTCGCTGAAGTGGACCGGTGCCTGGGATAACGGCATCAGTACCAATACCTATGCGCAATATGAGAACACCCGCAACTCGCGCCTGAATGAAGGGCTGGCAGGTGGTACCGAGGGGATCTTCTCCAACAGCGACTTCAATACCATTCAGCTGGACGATGTGCTGCTGCACAGTGAGGTCAGCATTCCGTTTGAATGGCTGGTCAATCAGACGGCCACCTTCGGCACCGAGTGGAACCAGCAGCGGATGAAAGACCCGTCATCGACCACCCAGGCGACCAGCAATGGTTCCATCCCAGGCATCGCCACCACCGGTCGCAGCCCCTATTCTCAGGCTGAAATCTTCTCACTGTTTGCAGAAGACAATATTGAACTGACCGACAGCACCATGCTGACGCCCGGCCTGCGTTTCGATCATCACTCCATCGCGGGTAACAACTGGAGCCCGTCGCTCAATCTGTCACAGGGATTAGGCGATGACTTCACGCTGAAAATGGGCATCGCCCGCGCCTACAAAGCGCCGAGCCTGTATCAGACCAACCCTAATTATCTGCTGTACAGTAACGGCCAGGGCTGCGCCTCTAGCGCCGGTGCCTGTTATCTGATGGGCAATGACGATTTGAAAGCGGAAAACAGCATCAATAAAGAGGTGGGGCTGGAGTGGAAGCATGAAGGCTATCAGGCCGGTCTGACCTGGTTCCGCAACGATTACCGCAATAAGATCGAGGCCGGCACGCTGCCAACTGGCACCGCCTCGAACGGAACGACCGACATCTATAAGTGGGAAAACGTGCCGAAAGCGGTGGTGGAAGGGCTGGAAGGGACGGTTAACGTGCCGTTCTCAGATAGCGTGAGCTGGAACAATAACTTCACCTACATGCTGCAGAGTAAGAACAAAGAGACCGGCGATCGTCTGTCGGTGATCCCGGAATACACGCTTAACTCGACGCTGAGCTGGCAGGCAACGCAGGATCTGTCACTGCAAACCACGCTAACCTGGTACGGCAAACAGGTGCCGAAAAAGTATGACTATAAAGGCAATCCGGTTACCGGCAGCGCCACCGATGAGGTAAGTCCTTACTCAGTGGTCGGCATGAGCGGCACCTATGACGTCAACAAATATGCCAGCGTCACGGTGGGGATCGACAATCTGTTCGATAAGCGCCACTTCCGCGAAGGCAATGCGCAGACTACCGGTAACGCCAACACCGGCGCGTATCTGTACGGTGCCGGTGCCAACACCTTTAACGAGTCGGGCCGCACTTACTATATGAGTGTGAACACCCGCTTCTGATGGGTTTAGCCATCACCAGACCCGGATGAATCCGGCCGAAGGGATAAGCTCGACGCGCAGGGAACAGGGGCAGGGTAGGGACGCGTCCCGTGCCATGCCCAAAAACGCCAGGCGTGGGCCGACGTCGGGCGTATTTCAGGGATGAGGCAGGTAATCTCACAGGCCGGACGGTCAGGGATGGGCTTAAGCGTTTTTCCGAGCTGCCCCTGTTTCCAGTGCAGGCTCGGTCTTATCGCTGACGGGGCCAGACTTTATTAACAAACGCAGCAGGTTGATCGCCTGCTGCGTTTTTTTATGCCGTGTTACTCAGTTGTTCTGATTAATATCCCGGTAGAGCCGGCTCTCAAAACGCACCAGCGGAATACGGCGGGTACGCTGATCTTCCGGTGGAACCGCATAGCCGGAAAGGAACTGTACAAAGGCGACCCGGGTGCCACTCGAGGTGGTGATAAAGCCCGCCAGGTTATAAACCCCCTGCAGTGAGCCGGTTTTCGCTGAAACTTTGCCATCCAGTCCCGCTTCATGCAGTCCGCCGCGGTACTGCAGCGTGCCGTCATAACCGGCCAGTGGCAGCATCGAGATATAATCCAGCGTGCTGTCATTTTTCGCAATGTACTGCAGCACCTGCATCATGGTTTGCGGCGAAATCAGGTCATGACGCGACAGGCCGGAACCATCGACCTGAATGCTGTTGCCCATGTCGATATTGGCTTTGGCTTTCAGGATCCGGCGAACCGCGTCCTGGCCGGCGCGGAAGGTCCCAGGCACGTTGAAGTAGTGATGACCAATGGTGCGAAACACCGTGTCGGCAATCATGTTGTCAGACTTCTTCAGCATGGTATGCAGCAGCGTGTGCAGCGGTGCCGACTGGGTTGAGGCCAGTACCGTGCCCGGCTCGGTGACCAGAGACTGACGCACCAGATGCCCGCTGTAATCGATATCTGCCGCACGCAGTTCCGCTTTCAGGATCTCGCCAGCCCAGGCAGCGTCATCCTGAACCGCAAACGCCAGCGGCAGTGGTTCGGCACGTTGACGCATGCAGCCGGTCAGGGTGTAGCGGTTCAGCTCACCCGGCACTACGTCGAGTTCGCAATATTGTCCTTCGCCACTGTTGCGGCCAATGGTGCGCACCTGGCTGTACATATGCGCCGGGTAATAGGAGGCGATACGCACAAACGCATTCTCGCCCGGCGTGTTAGCGCTGTAGAGCGAGACAGAAAAACAGTTTTTATCGACGATCGCCGCACCCGGCGGGGCGCTGAAGCATTGGGTCAGGTCGTTCCACGGCCAGCCTGGTGCCATGTCATGACTGGCAAACACCGAGGTATCAATCACCAGATTGCCTTTAATATGGGTGATGCCCTGCTTCTTTAACCCGGCCACCATATTGCGCAGATCCTGCCGGCTTAAAGTGGGATCGCCAGCAAAACGCGCCACTAAATCTCCGTTCAGCGTGCCATCAACCAGCGCGCCTTTGGTCTCAAAGGTGGTCTGAAAACGGTAGTCTCCGCCCAGTTCCAGTAACGCCGCCAGCGCCGTCACTACCTTCATGGTACTGGCGGGCAACGCCATCTGTTTTCCGTGGTAATCAATAATCGGGGTTGATGCACCCACTTTCTGCACCATCAGCGCCAGATTGGCGCCGTCTGGCAGATACTGCATGTATTCATCAACTGGCGCTGCTTGTGCCTGCAGCATAAATGCACAGGTTAATCCGGTAACAAGTCGTGAAAATCGCATAATCTCGCGGTAACTGGCAGGTGAAGCCGTCAATACTACGTCGCTGGACGGTGGAAAGTAAACGATGACCCGCAGGGAACTCTGGGGTAAAATACGTATCAAATTGCAAAACCCTTTTCTGGCCTGGAATACTGTCCGGGTCAGGATTCTTTTGTTTGCAAAACCGGCTAATGCGTCGCAGAACGCTTTTTTCTGCAGTCACCGGTCAGGATGACACCGTTAAACAGGATAGATGACGAGGAGCTTAAATGAATCAGATTCCGATGACGTTAAGAGGCGCAGAAAGACTGCGCGAAGAGCTGAACGAGCTGAAAACCGTGAAGCGTCCGCGCATTATTGCCTCTATCGCTGACGCGCGCGAGCATGGCGACCTGAAAGAGAACGCGGAATATCATGCCGCACGTGAAGAGCAGGGCTTTTGTGAAGGCCGCATTCAGGAGATTGAAGCCAAACTCTCCAATGCACAGGTGATTGACGTCACCCAGATGCCGAAAACCGGCCGGGTCATTTTTGGCGCGACGGTAACGGTTCTGAATATCGATACCGACGAAGAGTCGACCTATCGTATCGTGGGTGATGACGAAGCTGACTTTAAGCAAAATCTGATTTCGGTAAATTCACCGATGGCGCGTGGCCTGGTAGGTAAAGAGGCAGATGACGTGGCGATTATCAAAACCCCTGGCGGCGATGTCGAATACGAAATCCTGAAGGTGGAATACCTTTAAGATGTTGCTACGCTTTGAAATGCGTTAAAGCACAATGTAAAGAAAGGAAAAAGGCCGCATTGCGGCCTTTTATCTGAGGTAAGAGCATGGCACTTTCTTTGCCCACTTAACGTGGCAGAGAAATCTTGCTCTCTTTAGACGGGCGATACAGCACCAGCGTTTTGCCGATCACCTGTACGTTGCTGGCACCGGTTTCACGCACGATCGCCTCAACGATCAGCTGCTTAGTTTCACGATCTTCTGAGGCGATTTTCACCTTAATCAGTTCGTGATGCGACAGAGCCTGCTCGATTTCGGCCAGCACGCCTTCAGTCAGGCCATTGCCACCCAGCATAACCACCGGCTTGAGCGGATGGGCGAGGCCCTTGAGGTGCTGTTTTTGTTTGGTACTTAGATTCATCGTAGTTTTTTACTTACTCAGGGATTGAAAACGGTTCATTCTACCGCCATCTCGGGTATATCACCAAATCGACGCAACCCATTGCGTGCAGGTTTATCGCTACGATGACGATTTAGTTGGAAATATTATGACGGGTAAAAAGCGTTCGGCCAGCTCCAGCCGCTGGCTTCAGGAACACTTTAGCGATAAATATGTGCTTCAGGCGCAGAAAAAAGGGTTGCGTTCGCGCGCCTGGTTTAAACTTGATGAAATACAACAGGGTGACAAGCTTTTCAAACCCGGCATGACCGTGGTAGATCTGGGTGCTGCACCCGGTGGCTGGTCACAATATGTGGTACAGCAAATTGGGAACAAAGGGCGCGTTATTGCCTGTGATATCCTGCCTATGGATCCGATTGTCGGTGTCGATTTCCTTCAGGGTGATTTTCGTGAAGAATCGGTGATCAATGCGCTGCTTGAGCGCGTTGGCGATCAGAAAGTTCAGGTTGTCATGTCAGATATGGCACCGAATATGAGTGGTACACCTGCCGTAGATATTCCCCGGTCGATGTATTTAGTCGAGCTGGCGCTGGAAATGTGTCGGGATATCCTGGCACCCGGCGGCAGCTTTGTAGTGAAAGTGTTTCAGGGAGATGGCTTCGATGAATACCTGCGGGAAATTCGCTCCCTGTTTACGAAAGTGAAAATTCGTAAGCCGGACGCTTCACGGTCACGTTCACGTGAAGTGTACATTGTGGCGACTGGGCGCAAACTATAACCAGATTGCTGGAGTAGTCCGCAGTTTTGCTGCGATTCCATGTATGAAGGATCTATAGTACCCTACGCTATCTGTTAACACCGTTGTAATATGAGGTTAATCCCTTGAGTGACATGGCGAAAAACCTGATTCTCTGGTTAGTCATCGCGGTCGTGCTGATGTCAGTATTCCAGAGCTTTGGGCCCAGCGAGTCGAATGGCCGTAGGGTTGATTATTCAACCTTCCTGTCGGAAGTGAACCAGGATCAGGTCCGCGAGGCACGTATTAACGGGCGTGAAATTAACGTTATTAAAAAAGACAGCAATAAATACACCACCTACATTCCTGTCAATGATCCCAAGTTGCTCGATAACCTCTTGACCAAAAACGTCAAAGTGGTTGGCGAACCACCGGAAGAGCCAAGCCTGCTGGCGTCGATCTTCATTTCGTGGTTCCCGATGCTGCTGCTGATCGGGGTGTGGATCTTCTTTATGCGCCAGATGCAGGGCGGCGGCGGCAAGGGCGCGATGTCCTTCGGCAAGAGTAAAGCCCGCATGCTGACCGAAGACCAGATTAAAACCACCTTCGCCGACGTTGCAGGCTGTGACGAAGCGAAAGAGGAAGTTGCCGAACTGGTGGAATATCTGCGGGAGCCGAGCCGTTTCCAGAAGCTGGGCGGTAAGATTCCGAAAGGCGTACTGATGGTCGGTCCTCCGGGTACCGGTAAAACGTTACTGGCGAAAGCGATTGCCGGTGAAGCGAAAGTGCCTTTCTTTACCATCTCCGGTTCTGACTTCGTTGAAATGTTTGTCGGCGTCGGTGCATCTCGTGTGCGTGACATGTTCGAACAGGCCAAAAAAGCGGCACCGTGCATCATCTTCATTGATGAAATCGATGCGGTGGGCCGTCAGCGTGGCGCCGGTTTAGGCGGTGGTCATGATGAACGTGAACAGACCCTGAACCAGATGCTGGTTGAGATGGATGGTTTCGAAGGTAACGAAGGTATTATCGTTATCGCCGCAACTAACCGTCCTGACGTGCTTGACCCGGCGCTGCTG
This sequence comes from Pantoea sp. X-Soil-YNGN-775, assembly GCF_059730575.1. NCBI lineage: Bacteria > Pseudomonadati > Pseudomonadota > Gammaproteobacteria > Enterobacterales > Erwiniaceae > Pantoea > Pantoea sp. X-Soil-YNGN-775. Next base: position 456,782 of record NZ_AP035945.1, read on the forward strand.
CGTCCAGGCCGCTTCGACCGTCAGGTGGTAGTGGGCTTGCCAGACGTACGTGGCCGTGAGCAGATTCTGAAAGTGCATATGCGCCGTGTGCCACTGGCGACTGATATTGACGCGGCAATCATTGCGCGCGGTACGCCTGGCTTCTCCGGTGCCGACCTGGCTAACCTTGTCAACGAAGCGGCGCTGTTTGCTGCCCGTTCGAACAAGCGTGTGGTGTCGATGGTTGAGTTTGAGAAAGCGAAAGACAAAATCATGATGGGGGCAGAACGTCGCTCCATGGTGATGACGGAAGCGCAGAAAGAGTCAACCGCGTATCATGAAGCCGGTCACGCGATTATTGGTCGACTGGTCCCTGAGCACGATCCGGTGCACAAAGTGACCATCATTCCACGCGGCCGTGCGCTGGGTGTGACCTTCTTCCTGCCTGAAGGCGACGCGATCAGCGCCAGCCGTCAGAAACTGGAAAGCCAGATTTCGACGCTGTACGGCGGTCGTCTGGCAGAAGAGATCATCTACGGTGCTGAACATGTTTCTACCGGTGCGTCGAATGACATTAAAGTCGCGACCAACCTGGCACGTAACATGGTGACGCAGTGGGGCTTCTCAGAAAAACTGGGTCCACTGCTGTATGCCGAAGAAGAGGGGGAAGTGTTCCTCGGACGTTCAGTCGCGAAAGCGAAACATATGTCCGATGAAACAGCCCGCATTATCGACCAGGAAGTTAAGCACCTGATCGACAGCAACTACCAGCGTGCTCGCCGCATTCTGGGTGAGAACATGGACATCCTTCACGCGATGAAAGACGCGCTGATGAAGTATGAAACCATTGATGCACCGCAGATCGACGACCTGATGGCGCGCCGCGAAGTGCGTCCGCCAGCGGGCTGGGAAGACCCAGGCAGCAGCAACTCTGACAGCAACGGCACGCCAAAGGCGCCGCGTCCGGTCGATGAACCGCGTACGCCAAACCCAGGCAACACCATGTCAGAACAGTTCGATAAATAAGACGTTACCTCGTCAGACAAAACCCCGGCTGGTCCGGGGTTTTTTACATCCAGATATTGATCAGCAAGGAGTGATTCGCCATGAAGTTGTTCGCCGGTGATTCCCATCTCGATTTATCATTTCCCCATGTGATGGGTATTTTGAATGTCACGCCCGACTCCTTTTCCGATGGCGGTAAACATAACGCGCTGGTCGATGCGCTCACCCACACCAATGAGATGGTCAATGCCGGCGCGACCATTATCGATGTCGGCGGTGAGTCGACCCGTCCGGGGGCCGATGAGGTCAGCGTCGAGCAGGAGCTGGAGCGGGTCATCCCGGTGGTCGAAGCGATTGCCCAACGTTTTGAGGTCTGGATCTCGGTCGATACCTCTAAAGCTGAGGTGATCCGCGAATCAGCGCGAGTAGGCGCTCACATCATTAACGACGTGCGTTCGCTCTCAGAGCCGGGTGCGCTGGAAGCCGCGGCAGCGACCGGCCTGCCGGTCTGTTTAATGCATATGCAGGGTGAACCACGCACCATGCAGCAGGCGCCGCACTATGAAAACATCCTGCACGAAGTGGACACTTACTTCGCGCAGCAGATCGCGCGTTGCGAAGCGGCGGGAATCAAAAAAGAGCGGCTGATACTCGACCCGGGCTTCGGTTTCGGTAAAAATCTTAGCCACAACTATGAACTGCTGGCTCATCTCAGCGATTTTCACCATTTCGGCCTGCCGCTGCTGGTGGGCATGTCGCGCAAATCGATGATAGGTCAGTTGTTGAATGTCGGTCCGTCACAGCGTTTAACCGGCAGCCTGAGCTGTGCGGTGATCGCCGCGATGCAGGGCGCACAGATTATTCGCGCCCATGATGTTAAAGAGACGGCCGAAGCGATGCGCGTGGTCGAAGCGACCCGAAGAGCAAAAGGATAATCATGAGTAATCGTAAATATTTCGGTACAGATGGCATTCGTGGCAAAGTCGGTGAAGCGCCAATCACCCCTGATTTCGTCCTTAAGCTGGGCTGGGCCGCAGGGAAAGTGCTGGCGCGTCACGGTTCGAAAAAGATCATTATCGGCAAGGATACCCGCATCTCCGGCTATATGCTGGAGTCGGCCTTAGAAGCCGGTCTGGCGGCCGCGGGCCTGACCGCCGCCTTTACCGGACCGATGCCGACCCCGGCCATCGCCTACCTGACCCGCACGTTCCGCGCTGAAGCGGGGATTGTGATTTCGGCGTCGCATAACCCGTTCGACGATAACGGTATCAAATTCTTCTCCTCCGAAGGCACCAAGTTACCGGACGACGTTGAAGAAGCGATCGAACTGGAGATGGAAAAACCGATTACCTGTGTCGAATCCGCCTTACTGGGCCGCGCCAGCCGTATTGTTGATGCCGCCGGACGTTACATCGAATTCTGCAAGGGCACCTTCCCAAGCGAACTCAACCTTAACGGCCTGAAAATCGTGGTCGACTGCGCCAACGGGGCCACCTACCACATAGCACCGAATGTATTGCGTGAGCTGGGCGCTACGGTGATTGCCATTGCCACCCAGCCGGATGGGATGAACATCAACAAAGAGTGCGGCGCTACCGATTTGAAGCTGCTGCAACAGCGGGTGCTGGCAGAGAAAGCGGATATCGGTCTGGCTTACGATGGTGACGGCGATCGCATCATGATGATTGACCATCTGGGCGAAAAGGTGGATGGCGACCAGATCCTCTACATCATTGCGCGCGAAGGACTGCGTCAGGGCCAGCTGCGCGGCGGCGTGGTCGGTACGCTGATGAGCAATATGGGACTGGAGCTGGCGCTTAAGCAGCTCGGTATTCCGTTTGCCCGGGCAAAAGTGGGTGACCGCTACGTGCTGGAGAAGATGCAGGAGAAGGGCTGGCGGCTGGGGGCAGAAAACTCGGGCCATGTGATCCTGCTGGATAAAACCACCACCGGCGACGGCATCGTGGCAAGTTTGCAAGTACTTACTGCAATGGTACGCAACCATATGAGCCTGCACGATCTGTGCAGCGGCATGAAAATGCTGCCCCAGGTGCTGGTCAACGTCCGCTTCACCGGCGCAAGCGATCCATTACAGAGCGACGCGGTAAAAACCGTGACGGCAGAGGTGGAAAAAGCGCTGGCCGGTCGTGGCCGGGTGCTACTGCGCAAGTCAGGAACCGAGCCGTTGATTCGGGTGATGGTGGAAGGCGAGAATGAGGCGCAGGTAACCGAACTGGCAAACCGTATCGCCGATCAGGTGAAGGCGTTTTAATCAGCTGACAGGCGGTTGGCAGGTTGCCGAACCGCCTGTAAAATCACCGGGATGGCGTTTTTTTCTGCAATCGGTTGGGGTGATGAAAATTGCGCTTGCAGAGGTATCCGCCTTTGGTTAGTATTCACACCCGCTTCTGATGGGTGATGACGAGACTCCCCATCAATACTGGTTGAAGCTTTAACTGTACGATTATCGTGCAAGGAACAGGTTGAATATGTACGAAGCTCTTTTAGTTGTTTTCCTTATTGTAGCTATCGCCCTCGTGGGTATGATCATGCTGCAGCAAGGCAAAGGCGCTGATATGGGAGCCTCATTCGGTGCAGGCGCATCCGGTACGCTGTTTGGTTCTACGGGTTCAGGTAATTTTATGACGCGTACAACCGGCATCTTAGCGGCACTGTTCTTCATCATCAGCCTGGTTCTCGGTAACCTGAACAGTAATAAAGCCTCGAAAGGAAGCGAGTGGGAAAATCTTTCTGCGCCGGCGCAGTCTTCTCAACAGACTGAACAGCCAGCTCAACCGGCCACGCCGGGCAGCGATATTCCTAAGTAAGTTCGTCAACACAACGAATCGTTGTGGTCAGTGTAGTGCCGTGGTGGTGGAATTGGTAGACACGCTACCTTGAGGTGGTAGTGCCCGATTGGGCTTACGGGTTCAAGTCCCGTCCTCGGTACCAAATCTTAGTATTACTTGCATTTTATGCAGGTTTGGCGTATTATTCGCCACGTTTTCGGACGCGGGGTGGAGCAGCCTGGTAGCTCGTCGGGCTCATAACCCGAAGGTCGTCGGTTCAAATCCGGCCCCCGCAACCACTTTCCCTTTGAGTTCTTTTTCAAATATACTGTGTGCATCGACGGACGCATTCACGGCTCATTTTTGAAAGAAAATTCTTTGGATGGAGTCCGAGCCGCGATGCGGCGTACAGGGTCCAGTGATTAAAAGCCCCGAATATTCGGGGTTTTTTGTTATTAGCGAATCGTAATACTGGGCTATAGGCCCTTTTTTTATGTCTTGGGGGTGGGCTTGTCCACATTAGAGCAAAAATTGACAGAGTTGGTATCGGCTCCGGTAGAAGCGCTGGGCTACGAACTGGTTGGAATTGAATTCGTTCGTGGTCGCACATCAACCCTGCGCATCTATATTGATAGTGAAGATGGCATCAATGTCGATGATTGCGCCGATGTCAGCCACCAGGTAAGTGCCGTAATGGATGTCGAAGATCCCATTACCGTACCTTACAACCTAGAAGTCTCCTCACCGGGACTCGATCGTCCTCTGTTCACCGCAGAACACTATGTCCGTTTTATGGGCGATGAAGTGAGTCTGGTGTTGCGTATGGCCGTTCAGAACCGCCGTAAATGGCAGGGAATCATCAAGTCAGTTGATGGCGAGATGATCACGGTGAACGTTGAGGGTAACGATGAAGTGTTCGCACTGAGTAATATTCAGAAAGCGAACCTGGTCCCCCACTTTTAAAAGTCCGGATTGAGGCTAACCAGGATGAACAAAGAGATCTTAGCTGTTGTAGAAGCCGTTTCTAACGAAAAAGCCCTGCCGCGTGAGAAAATCTTCGAAGCGCTGGAGAGCGCGCTGGCGACTGCGACCAAGAAAAAGTACGAGCAAGAAATTGACGTACGCGTCAGCATTGATCGCCGAAGTGGCGATTTCGATACTTTCCGCCGTTGGGAAATCGTAGAAGAGGTGACGCAGCCGACGCGCGAGATCACGCTGGATGCGGCCCGCTTCGAAGATGAAGCATTCAATCTGGGCGAATATGTCGAAGATCAGATTGAATCGGTCACCTTTGACCGTATCACCACCCAGACCGCTAAGCAGGTTATCGTGCAAAAAGTGCGCGAAGCTGAGCGCGCAATGGTGGTTGATCAGTTCCGTGAGCAGGAAGGCGAAATTATTACTGGCGTGGTGAAGAAAGTTAACCGCGACAATATTTCCCTCGATTTAGGCAGCAATGCCGAAGCGGTTATCCTGCGCGAAGATATGCTGCCGCGTGAGAATTTCCGCCCAGGCGACCGTATTCGCGGCGTGCTCTATTCGGTTCGCCCGGAAGCCCGTGGCGCGCAACTGTTCGTGACGCGTTCCAAACCGGAAATGCTGATTGAACTGTTCCGCATTGAAGTGCCAGAAATTGGCGAAGAAGTGATTGAAATTAAAGCCGCTGCTCGTGATCCGGGCTCGCGCGCTAAAATTGCAGTCAAGACCAACGACAAACGTATCGATCCGGTGGGTGCCTGTGTGGGCATGCGTGGCGCGCGTGTTCAGGCGGTTTCCAGTGAACTGGGCGGCGAGCGTATCGATATCGTGCTGTGGGACGACAACCCGGCGCAGTTTGTTATCAACGCCATGGCTCCGGCTGATGTGGCGTCAATCGTGGTTGATGAAGATAACCACACCATGGATATCGCTGTAGAAGCTGGCAATCTGGCTCAGGCGATCGGCCGTAACGGCCAAAACGTGCGTCTCGCTTCACAGCTGAGTGGCTGGGAGCTGAACGTAATGACCGTCGATGATCTGCAGGCCAAACATCAGGCTGAAGCACACGCAGCAATCGATATGTTCACCAAACATCTCGACATCGACGAAGAGTTCGCCACCGTACTGGTGGAAGAGGGCTTCTCTTCGCTGGAAGAACTGGCATACGTGCCAATCAACGAGCTGTTGGAAATTGACGGCCTCGACGAAGAGACCATTGAAGCCCTGCGTGAACGAGCAAAAAATGCGTTAACCACCCTGGCACTGGCGAAAGAAGAGAGCCTTGGTAACCAGCAGCCCGCTGAAGATCTTCTGAATCTTGAAGGTCTGGATCGTGCTCTGGCTTTCCGCCTGGCGTCGAAAGGCGTTTGCACGCTGGAAGATCTCGCTGAGCAAGGTGTTGACGATCTGACGGATATTGAAGGCATGTCTGATGAGCAAGCCGGCGCGCTGATTATGGCCGCCCGTAATATCTGCTGGTTCGGCGATGACGCGTAATAACAGGAAGGAACAGCATGACAGATGTAACCGTAAAATCGCTGGCCGCAGAAATTCAGACTCCGGTCGATCGCCTGGTACAGCAATTTGCTGATGCGGGGATCCCTAAGTCTGAAAATGACGCAGTGACCCAGCACGAGAAAGAAACCTTATTGTCTCACCTGAATCGTGAGCACGGTCAGGTCGGTTCAGCTAAGCTGACGCTGCAGCGTAAAACGCGCAGCACCTTGAATATTCCAGGCACCGGGGGTAAAAGTAAGTCGGTGCAAATCGAAGTCCGCAAAAAGCGCACATACGTGAAAGGTGATGCAGAGTCTGAGCAAGCTCAGGCCGAAGCAGAAGCCGAGGCGCAGCGTGAAGCGGAAGAGCAGGCGCAACGCGAGGCTGAAGAAAAAGCCCGTCGCGAAGCTGAACAGAAAGCGCAACGTGAAGCCGAAGAGAAAGCCAAGCGCGAAGCCGCTGACAAGGCCAAACGTGCAGCAGCGGAAAATGAGAAAGTGACAAATCAACCTACCGACGAAGTGACCAAGGCTGCGCAGTCCGATAAAGCCCGTCGCGAAGCTGAAGCTGCCGAACTGAAGCGTAAAGCTGAAGAAGAAGCCCGCCGTAAGCTTGAAGAGGCTGCCCGCCTCGTAGCAGAAGAAGCCCGCCGTCTGGCCGAAGAGAAGTCAGCTGAATGGGAAAAACCGGAAGAAGAGGATAAAGGCGACTATCACGTCACCACTTCGACCCATGCCCGCCAGGCTGAAGACGAAAATGACCGTCAGGTTGAAGCGGGTCGTGCGCGTGCGCGTACTACCGCTAAAGCTGCGCGTCCGGCGAAAAAAGGCAACAAACATTCTGAAGCCAAAACTGACCGTGAAGAAGCGCGTGCGCAGATTCGTGGTGGTAAAGGCGGTAAGCATCGCAAACCAAGCGCCTTGCAGCAGGGCTTTAACAAGCCAGCCCAGGCGGTTAACCGCGATGTGGTGATTGGCGAAACCATCACCGTAGCCGAACTGGCTAACAAAATGGCGGTGAAAGGTTCTCTGGTCATCAAAGCGATGATGAAGATGGGCGCTATGGCGACTATCAACCAGGTTATCGATCAGGAAACTGCACAACTCGTTGCCGAAGAAATGGGCCACAAAGTGACCCTGCGTCGTGAAAACGAGCTGGAAGAAGCGGTAATGGACGATCGTGATACCGATGCAGCGCAGGAATCTCGCGCACCGGTTGTGACCATCATGGGCCACGTCGACCACGGTAAAACCTCACTGCTGGACTACATCCGCTCGACCAAAATCGCCTCTGGCGAAGCGGGCGGCATTACTCAGCACATCGGTGCATACCACGTTGAAACCGATAACGGTATGGTCACCTTCCTCGACACCCCAGGCCACGCCGCGTTTACCGCGATGCGTGCACGTGGTGCGCAGGCGACTGACATCGTTATCCTGGTAGTGGCAGCAGATGATGGCGTGATGCCACAGACTGTCGAAGCTATTCAGCACGCCAAAGCGGCCAAAGTGCCGGTTGTGGTTGCGGTGAACAAGTGTGACAAGCCTGAAGCCGATCCGGATCGCGTTAAAAACGAACTGACTCAGTACGGTATCATTCCGGAAGAGTGGGGCGGCGAAAACATGTTCGTCAACGTGTCTGCGAAAGCGGGTACCGGCATTGACGATCTGCTTAACGCTATCCTGCTGCAGGCGGAAGTGCTGGAACTGACCGCTATCCGTGAAGGTATGGCGAGCGGCGTGGTAATCGAATCGTTCCTCGACAAAGGTCGTGGTCCGGTTGCGACCGTGCTGGTACGTGAAGGTACGCTGAACAAAGGCGACATCGTGCTGTGTGGCTTCGAGTATGGCCGCGTTCGTGCAATGCGTGACGAACTGGGTCGCGAAGTGATGGAAGCGGGTCCGTCTATCCCGGTTGAGATTCTGGGTCTGTCTGGCGTGCCGGCTGCCGGTGATGAAGCGACCGTGGTCCGTGACGAGAAGAAAGCGCGTGAAGTGGCACTTTATCGTCAGGGCAAATTCCGCGAAGTTAAACTGGCTCGCCAGCAGAAATCTAAGCTGGAGAACATGTTTGCTAACATGACCGAAGGCGAAGTGTCTGAACTGAACATTGTGCTGAAAGCCGACGTTCAGGGTTCTGTGGAAGCGATCTCCGACTCCCTGCTGAAACTCTCCACCGACGAAGTGAAGGTGAAGATTGTCGGTTCAGGCGTGGGCGGGATCACCGAAACCGATGCGACGCTGGCTGCAGCATCTAACGCCATCCTGCTCGGCTTTAACGTCCGTGCCGATGCGTCTGCGCGTCGCGTCATCGATGCAGAAAGCCTGGATCTGCGTTACTACTCCGTCATCTATAACCTGATTGACGAAGTGAAAGCGGCGATGAGCGGTATGCTGGCTCCGGAATACAAACAGCAGATCATTGGTCTGGCTGAAGTCCGCGACGTGTTCAAATCACCGAAATTCGGTGCAGTGGCAGGTTGTATGGTGACCGAAGGCAACATCAAGCGTCACAATCCAATCCGCGTCCTGCGTGACAACGTGGTGATTTACGAAGGCGAGCTGGAATCTCTGCGTCGCTTTAAAGATGACGTCAACGAAGTGCGTAACGGCATGGAGTGCGGTATCGGCGTGAAGAACTACAATGACGTCCGTGTCGGCGATATGATTGAAGTCTTTGAAGTGATTGAAGTTAAACGCACCATCGCGTAAGTCACTGCTGATGTGATGCAATTTGGGAGGCCATTGGCCTCCCGAATTATTTGGGAGAAATAATGATGGCGAAAGAATTTGGTCGCCCGCAGCGCGTTTCACAAGAGCTGCAAAAAGAGATTGCGATGATCCTGCAGCGTGAGATCAAAGATCCGCGTCTCGGCATGATGGTCACCGTCTCCGGTGTTGAAGTGTCACGTGACCTGGCCTACGCCAAAGTGTTCGTGACCTTCCTGAATGATAAAGATGAAGAAGCGGTAAAAAATGGCCTGAAAGCGCTGAAAGAAGCTTCAGGTTACATCCGCATTCTGCTCGGCAAAGCGATGCGCCTGCGTATCGTGCCGGAGCTGACCTTCTTCTACGACAATTCGTTGATCGAAGGGATGCGCATGTCTAACCTCGTCAGCAGCGTCGTGAAAAACGATGCTGAGCGCCGTGGCCCTGACGCCACCGGTGAAGACGAGGAGGCGTAATGAGTCGTCCGCGTCGTCGCGGTCGCGACGTCCATGGCGTGTTGTTGCTGGATAAGCCACAAGGCGTTTCGTCGAATGATGTGCTGCAGAAAGTGAAGCGTATTTTTAACGCCAACCGTGCAGGACATACCGGCGCGCTTGATCCGCTGGCGACCGGCATGCTGCCGATTTGCCTGGGTGAAGCAACCAAGTTTTCACAGTATCTGCTGGACTCCGATAAGCGTTATCGGGTGATTGCTCGCCTTGGCGAGCGCACTGATACCTCTGATGCCGATGGCAACGTGGTGCAGACGCGCCCGGTGAGTTTCAGTCAGGCAGACCTGGATACGGCACTGGACAGTTTCCGCGGCGAAACGCTGCAGGTGCCGTCAATGTTTTCTGCGTTAAAGCATCAGGGCCGTCCGCTGTATGAATATGCGCGTCAGGGCATTGAGATTGCGCGCGAGCCGCGTCCGATCACCGTCTACGAATTGCAATTTATTCGCTGGGAAGGGGATGAACTGGAGCTGGAAATTCACTGCTCCAAAGGGACCTATATCCGCACTATCATCGATGATCTGGGCGAGAAGCTCGGCTGCGGAGCGCACGTTATCATGCTGCGTCGGGTGCAGGTTGCACGCTACCCGTATGAGCGGATGGTCACGCTGGAACAGCTCAACAGTTTACTGACTGAGGCGACCGAAGCCGGTATTCCGCTGGAAACCCAGCTGGATCCGCTGCTGCTGCCGATGGACAGTCCCGCTGCAGACTTCCCTGAAGTGAATTTGTTGTCTGCCGTCGCGGCGTACTTCAAACAGGGACAGCCGGTGCAGGCCAGCAACGTGCCGGCGCAGGGACTGGTCCGGGTCACCGAAGGCGAAGCGCGTAAATTTATCGGCATGGCGGAAATCGCCGACGATGGCCGCGTGGCGCCCCGGCGTTTAGTGGTTGAGTATCAGGATTAAGCGGCGTGACGTTTTTTCGCTGATAGTGCAATTGCGTTGCTATCGGGCGAAGAGTAGAATAGCGCGGCTTTAAAGCGGGATGCTGAATTAGAGATCGGCACCCATACATTCATTTTTTACTGGAGTTTATTATGTCTCTAAGCGTAGAAGCTAAAGCAGAGATCGTTGCTAAATATGGCCGTGGTGCTAACGACAGCGGTTCAACCGAAGTTCAGGTTGCCCTGTTGACTGCGCAGATTACTCATCTGCAGGGTCACTTCTCTGAGCACAAAAAAGACCACCACAGCCGCCGCGGTCTGCTGCGCATGGTATCTCAGCGTCGTAAGCTGCTGGACTACCTGAAGCGTAAAGACGTTGCACGCTACAGCAGCCTGATCGAAAGCCTCGGTCTGCGTCGCTAAGTCTGAAAAATCGGGTCGTCGGCGCGTCATGCAGCGTTTTTGCACCGTACGTGACCTGCGATCGGATTTGTGCGAGTTTCGCGAAAAGGGGGCCTTTATGGCCCCTTTTTTCGAGCAATCGGCAGCAATCCGGACCAAACTCATGTATTGTTGCTTAGTGTGATCTTTGTTTGCAGAGTTTCGCGCGGCTAATGAGAGGCTTTACCGCAGGGGCGGTTAAGGGTTGTCATTAGTCGCGAGGGATGCAACTAAAGATCGGTAATCAATGGCAGGCTACAGATAGCCGTGCCCCGAAGTTAAGGACTTTGATTTTGCTGAATCCGATCGTACGCAAATTCCAATATGGTCAACATACCGTCACGCTGGAAACCGGCATGATGGCTCGCCAGGCGACTGCCGCTGTGATGGTGAGCATGGACGATACCGCAGTGTTCGTTACCGTTGTCGGCCAGAAAAAAGCGAAACCAGGTCAGGACTTTTTCCCGCTGACCGTTAACTATCAGGAGCGTACCTACGCTGCTGGTCGTATCCCAGGCAGCTTCTTCCGTCGTGAAGGCCGCCCAAGCGAAGGCGAAACCCTGATTGCGCGTCTGATTGACCGCCCGATTCGCCCGCTGTTCCCGGAAGGCTTTGTTAACGAAGTTCAGGTTATTGCTACCGTGGTTTCCGTAAACCCACAGGTTCACCCGGACATCGTAGCGATGATTGGTGCTTCTGCTGCGCTGGCGCTTTCAGGCCTGCCATTCAACGGCCCAATCGGCTCCGCGCGCGTCGGCTACATTAACGATCAATACGTGCTGAACCCAACGGCCGATGAGCTGAAACAGTCTCGTCTGGATCTGGTGGTTGCCGGTACGCAGAATGCCGTTCTGATGGTGGAATCTGAAGCTGAGATCCTGTCAGAAGAGCAGATGTTGGGTGCGGTGGTATTTGGCCACGATCAGCAGCAGGTTGTTATCGAAAACATCAACGCGCTGGTCGCTGAAGCGGGCAAACCTCGCTGGGACTGGCAGCCAGAAGCCGCAAATACCGCGCTGATTTCTCGCGTGGCTGCGCTGGCTGAAGCGCGCATCAGCGATGCTTACCGCATCACTGATAAGCAGGAGCGTTACACCCAGGTTGGCGTGATCAAAGACGAAACCATCGCAGCCTTGCTGGCTGAAGATGAAACGCTGGATAGCGCTGAAATTGGCGATATCGTGCACAGCCTTGAAAAGAATGTGGTTCGTACCCGCATCCTGAACGGTGAACCGCGCATCGACGGTCGTGAGAAAGACATGATTCGTGGGCTGGATGTGCGTACTGGCGTACTGCCACGTACTCACGGCTCTTCGCTGTTCACCCGTGGTGAAACGCAGGCGCTGGTAACCGCCACGCTGGGCACCACCCGCGATGCGCAGAATCTGGATGAGCTGATGGGCGAACGTACCGACAGCTTCCTGTTCCACTATAACTTCCCTCCGTACTCTGTCGGTGAAACCGGTATGGTTGGTTCGCCTAAGCGTCGTGAAATTGGTCACGGTCGTCTGGCGAAGCGCGGCGTGTTAGCCGTGATGCCAAAAGCGGAAGAATTCCCGTACACCGTTCGTGTGGTGTCGGAAATCACCGAATCCAACGGTTCTTCATCAATGGCTTCTGTCTGTGGTGCCTCACTGGCGCTGATGGATGCAGGCGTACCGATCAAGGCTGCTGTTGCCGGTATCGCGATGGGTCTGGTGAAAGAAAACGAGAAGTTTGTGGTTCTGTCTGACATCCTGGGCGACGAAGATCACCTGGGCGACATGGACTTCAAAGTAGCCGGTAGCCGTGAAGGTATCACCGCGCTGCAGATGGACATCAAAATCGAAGGCATCACGCGTGAAATCATGCAGGAAGCGCTGAACCAGGCCAAGGGTGCGCGTCTGCACATTCTGGGCGTCATGGAACAGGCTATCAGCACTCCGCGTACTGAGATTTCTGAATTCGCACCACGCATTTACACCATCAAAATCAGCTCCGATAAGATCAAAGATGTGATCGGTAAAGGCGGCTCAGTGATTCGTGCACTGACCGAAGAGACGGGCACCACGATTGAAATCGAAGACGATGGCACGGTGAAAATTGCTGCGACCGATGGTCTGAAAGCGAAAGAAGCGATTCGTCGTATTGAAGAGATCACCGCAGAAATCGAAGTGGGCCGCATTTACAGTGGTAAAGTGACCCGCATCGTTGACTTCGGCGCCTTCGTCGCTATCGGCGGTGGTAAAGAAGGTCTGGTACACATTTCTCAAATCGCCGATAAGCGCGTTGAGAAAGTAACCGACTATCTGCAGATGGGTCAGGAAGTTCCGGTTAAGGTGATGGAAGTTGATCGCCAGGGCCGCGTCCGTCTGAGCATCAAAGAAGCGACAGAATCTAAGCCGCAGACTGAAGAAGCTGCAGCGGTGAGCACACCTGACGCTGAATAAGTCGTTGCTGATTTGCCCCTCCTTGCCTGGCAGGGAGGGGCGTTTGTGTCATCGCGAGGGCGGGAATCCTTGTGCACAGCAGGCGGATGACAGGATGGTTATCCCAATGTTTGTATTCGGGAGTGGGAAATGAAGCCTTTTCTGCGCTGGTGTTTTGTTGCGACAGCTTTGACGCTGGCAGGATGCAGCAACTCCAATTGGCGTAAGAACGAAGTTCTTGCAGTACCTTTACAGCCCACACTGCAGCAGGAAGTGATTCTGGCGCGCATGGAACAAATTCTTGCCAGTCGCGCCCTCACCGATGATGAACGCGCACAGCTGTTATATGAGCGCGGAGTGTTGTATGATAGTTTAGGTCTGCGGGCATTAGCGCGGAACGATTTTTCGCAAGCGCTGTCTATAAGACCAGATATGCCAGAAGTGTTTAACTACTTAGGCATATATTTAACGCAGGCGGGCAACTTTGATGCCGCCTATGAAGCGTTTGATTCTGTACTTGAGCTTGATCCAACTTACAACTATGCGCATTTAAACCGTGGTATCGCCCTCTATTACGGCGGTCGATACAAGTTAGCGCAAGATGATCTGCTGGCGTTTTATCAAGACGATCCTAACGATCCTTTCCGCAGTCTGTGGCTCTATCTCGTTGAACGTGAGATGGATGTCGACAAGGCAAAAGTCGCGCTTCAACAGCGTCACGACAAAGCGGTCAGAGACCAATGGGGATGGAATATTGTCGAGTTCTACCTGGGTGACATCAGCGAAAAATCGTTGATGGAAAGTCTCCAGGCGGACGCAACGGATAACACCTCGCTCGCTGAACATCTCAGTGAAACCAACTTCTATTTAGGTAAGTACTACCTAAGTCTGGGGGAGAAGGACGACGCGAAAGCGTTGTTCAAACTGGCGGTGGCCAACAACGTCAATAACTTTGTTGAACACCGATACGCATTGTTGGAACTGGCGCAACTCGGCCAGGCACAAGACGATTTATCAGAATCTGACCAGCAATAGCTGACGAACTTTAATTGCCTGTAAAACCTGTCAAGTCATCATCTTCAGGGATGAGGGCTTTTCTGTTCGTCAAAACTTCTAATTTGAGCCGGTTCACACTTTTTGATGAAAATGACTGAAAGTTTTCACGACGAGTTATGTAGACTGGCCGCCGCAATCTAAGAGGCACGTGTACTACATGACTGATATTCAAACCACTTTTGCTGACCTTGGCCTGAACGCCGACATCCTTGAATCACTGAATGGCATGGGCTACGTTAAGCCATCCCCAATCCAGGCTGAGTGTATTCCTCACCTGCTGGCGGGCCGTGACGTGTTAGGCATGGCGCAGACCGGGAGTGGTAAAACCGCGGCGTTCTCTCTGCCGCTGTTACACAACATTGATCCTACTGTTAAAGCGCCACAAATCCTGGTGCTGGCACCGACCCGCGAACTGGCGGTACAGGTTGCTGAAGCAGTTACCGAATTCTCTAAACATATGCGTGGCCTGAACGTGGTTGCCCTGTACGGCGGCCAGCGTTATGACGTGCAGCTGCGCGCCCTGCGTCAGGGACCTCAGGTTGTGGTAGGTACGCCTGGTCGTCTGCTTGACCACCTGAAACGCGGCACGTTAGATCTGTCTAACCTGCGCGGCCTGGTGCTGGACGAAGCGGATGAAATGCTGCGCATGGGCTTCATCGAAGACGTTGAAACCATCATGGCGCAGATCCCAGCCGATCATCAGACCGCGCTGTTCTCGGCAACCATGCCGGAAGCGATTCGCCGCATCACTAAGCGTTTCATGAAAGACCCACAGGAAGTGCGCATTCAGTCAAGCCTGACGACGCGTCCTGATATCAGCCAGAGCTACTGGACCGCTTACGGTCGTAAAACAGACGCGCTGGTTCGCTTCCTTGAAGCGGAAGACTTTGATGCTGCCATCATCTTCGTGCGTACCAAAAACGCAACCATGGAAGTGGCGGAAGCACTGGAGCGTAGTGGCTATAACAGCGCCGCGCTGAACGGTGACATGAACCAGGCACTGCGTGAGCAGACGCTGGAGCGCCTGAAAGATGGTCGTCTTGACATCCTGATCGCGACCGACGTTGCGGCCCGTGGCCTTGACGTTGAGCGTATCAGCCTGGTAGTTAACTACGACATTCCGATGGACGCAGAATCTTACGTTCACCGTATCGGCCGTACCGGTCGTGCGGGCCGTGCGGGTCGCGCCCTGCTGTTCGTTGAGAACCGCGAGCGTCGTCTGCTGCGCAACATCGAACGCACAATGAAGCTGACTATTCCTGAAGTAGAGCTGCCAAACGCAGAACTGCTGGGTCAGCGTCGTCTGGCTAAATTTGCGGCTAAAGTCCAGCAGCAGCTGGAAAGCAGCGACCTGGATCAGTACCGTGCGCTGCTGGCTAAAATGCAGCCAGAAGAAGAGATGGATCTGGAAACGCTGGCAGCGGCACTGCTGAAGATGGCACAGGGCGAACGTCCTCTGATTCTGCCACCAGAAGCACCGCGTCCGGCACGTCGCGAATACCGCGATCGTGACGAGCGTGATGGCCGTCGTGACAGCCGCGAAGCGCGTGACTCACGAGGTCCACGTGAAAGCCGTGATGGCGACCGTCCACGTCGTGAACGTCGTGACGTTGGCGAAATGCAGCTGTATCGCATTGAAGTGGGTCGCGATGATGGTGTTGAAGTTCGTCACATCGTTGGTGCGATTGCTAACGAAGGCGACATCAGCAGCCGTTACATCGGTAACATCAAGCTGTTCGGCACTCACTCAACCATCGAGCTGCCGAAAGGCATGCCAGGCGATGTGCTGCAGCACTTCACCCGTACGCGTATTCTGAACAAGCCGATGAATATGCAGCTGCTGGGTGATGCACAGCCGAACGAAGGCCGTGGCGATCGTCGTCCAGCCGGTGGTGAGCGTCGTGGTCCTGCTGGTGCAGGCGCGGGCGCAAACCGTGAAGGTGGTCGTCGCTTCTCTTCTGAACGCCGTGAAGGTGGTCGTGAAGGCGGACGCAGCTTCAACCGTGAAGGCGGTCGTGGTCCACGTCGTGAAGATGGCGCTGCCGCAGCACCACGTCGTCGTGACGCATAACAGACGTTAAGTCGTGATAAAAAGGGAAGCCCTCGGGCTTCCCTTTTTTTATGCCTGTCAGGCGCCGCCGCTGATCATCACACGCTCGCCGCTGACGTAGGCTGACTCCTCAGAGGCGAGAAACAGCGCCACCTGGGCGACATCTTCCGGCAGGCCAAACCGTCCCAGCGGGGTCGCCGCCAGCAGTTGCGCCTTGAGCTGCGGGCTGATTTTCTTGGCTGCCAGCAAACCCTCGGTCAGGATCATGCCCGGCGCTAATGCGTTGACCCGAATGTTTTTCGCCCCCAGCTCCCGCGCCAGACCCTGAGTCAGGGTATCTATAGCCCCTTTGGTGGCGGCCCACAGCACCGAGCCAGGAGTACTGTTTTTGCTGTTGAGGGCGCTAAGGTTAATGATGCTGCCACCGTGCGGCGGAAAGTGGTGAATCGCCTGCTGACACACCAGCATGGTGCCGAGCAGATTAACGTCGATCTGCTGGCGCATCGCCTCCAGCGTCAGGTCTGCAAAGTCACCGTGATGGAAACTGCCGGCATTGTTGACCACGATATCCGGTGCCCCGAACTCCGCCACGGTGGTGGCAAACAGCCGCTCAACCTCGCGCGGTTGTGAGATATCCGCCTGTACCGCCACCGCCTCGCTGCCCAGCGACAGGATATCGCTCACCACATCGGCCGCACCCGGCTCGTCCTGGCGATAGTTGACCACCACGCGCGCGCCAGCGGTGGCAAAAGCGATGGCGATCGCCGCGCCAATGCCTTTTGACGCGCCCGTCACCAGCGCTATTTTGTTTTCCAGAGCTTTCATAATATTGTTCTCTGTCGTAATGATTGCGTCGGTAGACTATGCGCGCTGGTGCCGGATGTGGGTAGCGCAATCCTGCAAGCTTTTTGCACGATCCTGCAAAGATGAGCGCGCAAGGCAGGCGCCGGGATTAACTTACGTTAAGATCTGTCGCATCTGAATCCGGAGTGGACCGGGACGGGAGGAGTGATGACAGAAGCCCCTGAGTGGCAAACGCTGGCGCAGCTGATCGATCGTCACGCGCCGAGTGATGGCCGGCACAGCAGCGCCATAGACTGCCTGTTTTTTGGCCGTAGTTCAGCCCCCAGTGAGCCGGTGCACATTGCCCAATGGGCCAGCTTTGCGCTGGTGGCGCAGGGCGGTAAAGCGCTGCATATCGGCGATGAGATCCTGCATTACGGGCCGGGCGATCTGCTGCTGGTAACGCTGGATATGCCGGTCCGCGGCTGCGTCACCGTAGCCACGCCGGAAAAGCCCAATCTGGGTATCGGCATCACCATCAATGAAACCCGGCTGATGCGTTACCTCGAGCAGTTTCCGCCGGTGCTGCCGCTGTCGCAGGCACGCAGCGAGCGGGGCATTACGGTGCATAAGATGTCACCGCTGCTGGTCGATGCGGTGATACGGCTGGTGCGCTTGCTCGATCATCCGCAGGATATCGCCGCGCTGGCGCCGTTGATTGAACAGGAGATCTTCTATCGACTGCTGACCGGGCCGGAAGGACCGCGCATTCTGAATATGGCGCTGGCAGAGCGGCCCGGCAACCGGGTGGCACAGGCGGCGCGCTGGCTACGGGAAAACTTCCACCGACCGCTGAAAATTGATCAGCTCGCCAGCAACGTCGGGATGAGCGTCTCATCGCTGCATCATCACTTCAAAGCGGTGACGGCGATGACGCCGATGCAATACCAGAAGCAGCTGAGGCTGAATGAGGCGAGACGGCTGATGCGGGTGGAAAAGCTGGATGCAGGGACGGCGGGCTATCGGGTAGGGTATCAGAGCGCTTCGCAGTTCAGCCGGGAGTACAGCCGCTTTTATGGTCGATCGCCGGCGCGTGACAGTCGGCAACTGGCGGTGGGTGCCGATGGCTTGCCTCCACCGCCGGCAGAATTACAGACTGCGGGCCGCTTCCATCGCAATAGCGAATGAACGCAGACGCGCCTCAGTATCGAAAATCTGGCCGTTGACCATGATCTCGTCAGCCTGAGTTTCGCGCATCAGCGAAGCCAGACCGTGACGCACTTTGTCGCTATCGCCGACCAGCGACATGCTCAAGGCCTGCTGCACGCCATACTGTTCTGACGGTGACCAGAGATTATCCATGTTCTCAACCGGTGCGGGTAACGGGCCCGGCTTACCGCGGCGCAGGTTAATAAACTGCTGTTGCTGCGAGGTAAACAGGAAGCGCGCATCACGTTCGCTGTCGGCAGCCACCACGTTGATACAGACCATGGCGTACGGTTTTTCGAGACGCGCCGACGGCTGGAAGTTTTCACGGTAGACGTGCAGCGCCTGGAACAGCTGGTCGGGCGCGAAATGCGAAGCAAAGGCGAACGGCAGACCCAATTTGGCTGACAGCTGGGCGCTGTAAAGGCTGGAACCAAGCAGCCAGACCGGGATTTTCAGCCCCAGACCGGGCACCGGTTGTACCGCCGGCTGTTCGCCCGGTTCGGCATCGAACCAGCCGATCAGTTCGGCCACATCATCCGGGAAGGTATCGGCGTGCATGCTGGAGAGATGGCGACGCAGCGCCATCATCGTACGCTGATCGGAACCGGGCGCGCGGCCCAGGCCTAAATCGATACGGCCGGGATACAGCGAGGCCAGGGTGCCAAACTGCTCGGCAATCACCAGTGGCGCATGGTTAGGCAGCATAATGCCGCCGGAGCCGAGCTGCAGCGTGTCGGTATTCGCTGCCAGATAACCAATCAGCACCGAGGTCGCGGCACTGGCAATGCCCGTCATATTGTGATGTTCAGCCAGCCAGTAGCGCTGGTAGCCCAGCTTTTCAGCCTGACGCGCCAGCGCCAGCGAAGTGTGGAACGCCTCACGTGCGGTCGCGCCCTGGGGGATCGGCGCCAGATCCAGCACGGACAGACGAAGAGGTTTTTTCTCAGACATGGCTACTCCCGTTAGATGGCGCAGACGTCAGATTCTGCACCATTTAGTATTACGCATCATTCCTGATATTAAAACTGCTAACCTCAGCAGGAATATAGCCGGTATGTGCTTTTACTCAGGATGCCAGCGTCATGCCCGCCAGTTTGCGCCAGTAGCCATTACAATCGTTGCCTTTCGCCACCATCAGCGGTGCCTGACCGTTTTCATTGGCGCGGAAGCGATCGATCTCCGCCAGGGTTCCGCTATCCTGCGGCGAGAACCGTACGCAGTCGACCCAGCGATGCATGCCCGGCAAATCGTTGCCGAGGTTATAGCAGTAGCCGCTCATGGTCTGAATGCCGTTGAGCACGAACACCTGCTGACCTTCCTGCGACAGCACACGACGCCCTTCCGGATACTTGATGCAGCAGGTTTCACAGGCGTCTTTGGCGCGCTTCTCTGAACGCGCGGTAAAGCAGCGCGCCGATAACGCCAGCGGCAGATGGCCGTAGCCCAGCACTTCGACCTGAAACTGCTGCCGGATACCCCGTTCTTCGCACTGTTGCAGCAACTGCAGCAGCCAGTCGCGCGACATCTCAACCGGCATGCACCAGCGTGTCATGCCTTCTTTCACCAGCAGCTGCAGCGTCTCGGCGTTATAAACATTCAGCGTCGGCCCGGCAACAAACGGCAGCTGGCGCTCGGCGGCCATGTTCACCGTGCCGATATCATTGGCTTCGATCAGAAACTCGCCATTTTCAACGTAGCGCTTCAGCTCTTTCAGTTCCGACGGCGATTGCAGCAGCGCCAGGGTGCTAAGCACAACCTGTTTGCCACTGGCGGCCAGTTCGCGCGCCAGCGTCATCCAGTCGGCATAACTGGTGGCGCGTCGTTTGCTGCACACCGCTTCACCGAGATAGATGATATCCGCGCTGCTGCGGGCCGCCTGCTGATAAAAGTTTTCCAGTGTTTCAGTTGGCCAGTACCAGAGCACCGGTCCGAGGGCATATTGCATCATGACTCCTTATTGCCATTCGCGGTGATAGGCACCCAGCGTGGTCTGCGTTCCTTCTGACAGATCGCCCAGCGTCTTCATCCACTCTGGCGTCACGCCGAAATGTTCCGGCTGTGCTTTACAGCGATCGATTGCCTGACGCCAGACGCGCGCCACGTCAGCCACGTAGGCCGGGCTGCGCTGGCGGCCTTCAATTTTCACCGAGGCGATGCCGGCACGCAGCAGCTCCGGCAGCAGCTCCAGCGTATTGAGGCTGGTGGGCTCTTCCAGCACGTGATAGCGCTGATCGTTAACCTGATAGCGACCTTTGCATAAGGTGGGGTAGCCCGCGCTTTCGTCAGGTGCATAGCGATCGATCAGCACCTCATTCAGACGTGACTCCATGCCCTGCGGTGTCTGCTGCCAGCGCACGAATTTCGCGGGCGAACAGGCACCGGCGCTGTTAGGGGATTCACCGGTCAGCCACGAAGAGAGGTAGCAGCGTCCTTCGGCCATAATGCACAGGCTGCCGAAAGCGAACACTTCCAGCGGCACCGGGGTCGAGCGGGCGAGCTGTTTGACCTGATGAATCGACAGCACCCGCGGCAGCACCACGCGGTGTAAATTGAAATGTCGATGGTAAAAACGGACCGCCTCAAGATTGGTGGCGGAGGCCTGTACCGACAGATGGCGTTCAACCTGCGGGTAGCGGGACGCGGCATATTCCAGTGTGGCAATATCCGCCAGAATCAGCGCATCTGCGCCGTTTTGTGCCGCCACGTCAATCGCCCGCTGCCAGCGTCCCATGCCATCCGGATGAGCAAAGGTATTGATCGCCACATGCAGTTTACGCTGATGCTGATGCAGATAGCGCGCGGCCTCAGCCAGCTTTTTATCGGTGAAGTTCAGGCCCGCAAAGTGGCGCGCATTGGTGTCATCTTTCAGTCCCACATACACGGCATCGGCACCGTTCTCTACGGCGGTGCGTACTGCGGGTAAATTTCCTGCCGGGCAGAGCAGTTCCATCGGTAATCCTCTCGACATGCAGATGGGCAACGAGTCTAGGCATCTGCTGGCAGGCAAATGTTGATTTGGGGCAGTGAAATTCCAATTGATCATCGCCGATGATGTTTTTTTAATCGGCCGTCAGTGGTTTTTATTGATCTCAGAGGAGGCGCGCAGAAAAGGATGTGGCAATATACGTAAAATTTTCTGAAGGGAGTGAAGAAAGTGTTAGAGCGGTTACATGCCCATATTGTGAAAAAGGCGCCAGAAATCTTAGGCTTACCCGCATCGCTTACCCCATTCCCGGTTAAAAAGTTGCTTTTGCAACAACTCCTAAACTGGCAATTTCGCCATGCTTTGGCCGAAGGTGAGTTAGACTTTCTCGAAGGACGCCTGCTCGGGATCGACATTGCGGATGTCAGTCTGCAATGGATAACCACGATGCAGGATGGCCGACTGGCGGTATTGCAGCACGCCGAAGCGGATGTCTGGTTTCGGGGCAATGCCAATGACTTGTTGCTGGTGGCAGCACGTAAAGCAGATCCCGACATGCTGTTCTTTCAGCGCCGTCTGGCGATTGAAGGCGACACCGAGCTGGGACTGGAGGTGAAGAACGTAATGGATGCTATTGAACTCGACGCCATGCCCACCGCATTACGCACGGCAATTCAGCAGATGGCGAATTTTGTTGAAGCCGGAATGAAACAGGACGCGAAGGCCACACAGGCGCGCGCGGGTGCTGCATGTTAATACGTACCGAGATTGGCGTTGATGCCGCAGGCATCGACAGTTTGCTGAGGCGCTGTTTCAGCACCTCAGCCGAAGCTGAACTGACCCAGGCGTTACGTGAAGATGGCCTGCTGACGCTGGGCGTGGTGGCGACCGACGAGGAAGGACAGGTGCTGGGCTATGCTGCATTCAGTCCGGTTAGCGTACAGGGCGACGATCGCAACTGGGTCGGACTGGCCCCGCTGGCGGTGGACGAAAGCCTGCGCGGTCAGGGCATTGCGAAACAGCTGATTTATGAAGGGCTGGATACGCTGAATGAGTTCGGCTATAGCGCGGTAGTGGTGCTGGGCGATCCGGCGCTGTTTAACCGCTTTGGCTTTGAGCCTGCCGCCCGTTACGGCCTGCACTGCCGCTGGCCCGGCAGCGAAGCCGCTTTCCAGGTCTACCGTCTGGCGGATAACGCCTTCGACGGTGCCGAAGGCCGCATTGAATACGCTGAACCCTTTAACCGTCAGCCTTAACCGGCGTCTCCAGCCAGCTTTCCAGACTGACCGGCTGGCTCGCCACCAACAGCAATTTCTGCTGGCGGGTCAGTTGCTTCACCTGATACTCCAGTCTGGAGGCGCTGGCGCGATCGCCCGCTTCACAGTGAAAAACCAGATCCAGCGGGCCTTTGCCGCGCAGCGCCCGGGCACCGCGTCCACGCTGATGCTGA
This sequence comes from Pantoea sp. X-Soil-YNGN-775, assembly GCF_059730575.1. Taxonomy (NCBI): domain Bacteria; kingdom Pseudomonadati; phylum Pseudomonadota; class Gammaproteobacteria; order Enterobacterales; family Erwiniaceae; genus Pantoea; species Pantoea sp. X-Soil-YNGN-775. The sequence goes on from NZ_AP035945.1 coordinate 479,456, forward strand.
TCCACCCGGCGCGGAACGTCGGTGGTGATGCCGGTGTAGAGGCTCCCTTTCGCCGTACGGACGATATAGAGTTGCCAGCGCTGACTCATCGTAATGGATTCCATAAAAACAGTGCCGGGCAGTGTAGCGCGCTTCGCCGCCTGTCGCTATCCGGTGCGCCGTCAGGAGATCACCTTGTCCGACCATGCCCATCTTGTTCGCTACCTCAGAAAACAGCACGTCCTTTCCCTTTGCTGTACCGCCGATGATGAGCTGTGGTGCGCCAACTGTTATTACGTCTTCGACGAAGCACGCATGGCGTTCTGGATCATGACGGAGCCGGATACCCGTCACGGACTGCTGGTGATGAAAAATCCGCAGGTGGCGGGCACGGTCAACGGCCAGCCCAGAAGCGTGCTGCTGATCAAAGGGGTGCAGTATCGCGGCCACATCGTGCGGCTGAACGACGAGGCAGAGCGCGTGGCACGCAACGCCTACCAGAAGCGGTTCCCGGTTGCGCGTAAAGTCTCTGCGCCGCTGTGGGAGATTCAACTGGATGAAGTGAAGATGACCGACAATGCGCTGGGCTTCGGCAAGAAAATTGCCTGGGTACGGCAAGAGGTAAGGCAGGATTAGCGGCCCCTCTCCGGCAGGAAAGGGGCGCAGCGGGTTAAATCGCTTCGAGGATCCGCAGGGATTCGCGATTAAACGCCGGCAGATCGTCAGGCGTCCGGCTGGTCACCAGCTTATCGTCGTCAACCACCACTTCTTTATCGTGGAAGTCAGCACCCGCGTTCACCAGATCAATGGCAATCGCCTTCACGCTGGTCATCTTGCGGCCACGCACGCCATTGGCGCTGATCAGCAGCTGTGGACCATGGCAAATCGCAAAGATAGGTTTGCCGCTGGCGACAAATTCTTTGGTAAATGCGACAAAGCGATCGTCGCCGCGCAGGGCATCCGGTGAATGACCGCCGGGCAGCAGCAACGCATCAAACTCGGCCGGGCTGACGTCATCAATACTGCGATCGATAGTCACTTCCGCTTCGCCTTGTTTCCCTTTGACTACGTTACCCGCTTGCTTCTCGATGGTGATCACCTCATAGCCAGCGCCTTTGTAACTTTCGGCCGGTGAGGTAAATTCTGAGTCTTCAAATTCATCAGTAATCAAAACCGCAACTTTCTTACTCATCTTTTCCTCCTTAAACGGTGAAGCGCGGGATGCGCTTTCCTGATTAACCTGTTAAGCCTGGACGCTCCATGTCAGAACGCAAGCCAGGCCGCGTAGATCAGCTATCTTTTAACCTGTGAGCAGTGAAATAAGGACGAATCTGAAATGAATCGCGTATTACTGACTGGGGCCACCGGATTAGTCGGATCGCATCTGCTGCGCTTGCTGATTGAGGACCCGCGGGTCGATGAAATTATTGCGCCGACCCGGCGGGCCTTACCCGCAATGCGCAAGGTGGTTAATCCGGTTGAAGCGGATCTCACCGACGTGCTTGGGCCATTGCAAACCTCGCTGGATACGGTGTTCTGCTGTCTGGGCACTACCCGCAAGCAGGCAGGCAGCAAGCAGGCCTTTATCCACGTCGATTACACGCTGGTGGTCGACAGCGGCCTGAGCGGACTGCGTTTAGGGGCGAAGCAGATGCTGGCGATCAGTGCACACGGTGCCAGCCGTCACTCGCCGTTTTTTTATAATCGGGTCAAAGGTGAGATGGAAAATGCGCTACGGCATCAGGGCTGGCCGCGCCTGACGCTGGTGCGGCCCTCGTTACTGCTGGGCGATCGGGCGCAGACGCGCCCTGGAGAGAGTCTGATGGCACCGCTGTTTGGCCTGCTGCCGGGCAACTGGCGATCGGTCACCGCACGTGACGTGGCGCGCTGCCTGCATCAGCAGGCCTTTACGCCGGGTGGCGACAGCGTAACCATCATTGAGTCGGGAGATATTCCGCGTCACTCAGCGTAGCTGCCAGATACGCTGATTGCGGCTGCCGCGCCACAGCAGCCGCAGATCTTTTTCCGCCTCGACAAAGCGGCCATCAATCAGCACGTCGAGATAGTCCAGCACCTCGCGCTGGGCACCATTCAGCTCCTGCATCTGGTAACCGGTCCACAGCCAGATATCTTTATCGGGGCACGTCTGCCGCACCCGTTTCACCAGCCGGCGAATGTGCGGCACGTTATGCGGATGCAGCGGATCGCCGCCGCTCAGTGACAGTCCCTGACGCGGGATGCGGGTATCCTGCAAATCTGCCAGCAGTTGCTCTTCCATCGCCAGGGTAAAGGGAACGCCCGAATCGAGCCGCCAGGTACTCTGGTTGTAGCAGCCGCGACACTGATGTTCGCAGCCGGCGACAAACAGGGTACAGCGCGTGCCCGGCCCGTTCACGATATCCACATCGTAATAGCGATGGATACGCATCATCCCAGCGGGCCCTCGAGATGTTTCACCCGACGCTGCACTTCCTGCTGTTTACCGGCGTTGAACGGTCGCGCATCCGGGCTGCCGAGATAGCCACAGACCCGCCGCGTAACCGAGACGCGGGCCGGATCGTGGTTGCCGCACTGCGGACAGGTAAAGCCGCGGCTGGTGCAGGTAAACTCGCCGTTGAACCCGCAGTCGTAGCACTCGTCAATCGGGGTGTTGGTGCCGTAATAGGGCACGCGGTCGTAGCTGTAATCCCAGACATCTTCCAGCGCCTTCAGGTTGTGCTGAATGTTGGGGTATTCGCCGTAACAGATGAAACCGCCATTCGCCAGCGGTGGATAGGGCGCTTCAAAGTCAATTTTGTCGTACGGATTCACCTTCTTCTCAACGTCGAGATGGAAGCTGTTGGTGTAGTAGCCTTTGTCGGTGACGCCGGGCACCACGCCAAATTCCGCTGCATCAAGCCGGCAGAAGCGATCGCACAGATTTTCACTTGGGGTGCTGTAGAGGCTGAAGCCGTAACCGGTCTCGTCTTTCCAGCGATCGGTCGCGGCGCGCAGATGGGCGATAATCTCCACCCCTTTAGCGCGCAGGGCCGCATCATCATACGGATGCTGCTTGCCACCGCTTAGTGCGTTCAGGGTTTCATGCAGGCCGATATAACCCAGCGACAGTGAGGCGCGGCCGTTGCGGAAAATCGGTCCGATCTCATCATCGGCGTTCAGGCGAACGCCACAGGCCCCTTCCATATAGAGGATTGGCGCCACCCGCGCTTTGGTTTTCTCCAGGCGCGCCACGCGGGTCATTAATGCCCGCTTCGCCAGCAGCAGACGTTGATCCAGCAGTGACCAGAAGCGCGCTTCATCACCCGCCGCCTCCAGCGCAATACGTGGCAGATTAAGGCTGATCACCCCGATATTATTGCGGCCTTCATGGATCTGCTCGCCGTTCTCTTCATACACCCCGAGGAAGCTGCGGCAGCCCATCGGCGTCTTAAAGGAACCGGTGACCTTCACCACCTGATCGTAATTGAGAATATCGGGATACATGCGCTTACTGGCGCACTCCAGTGCCAGCTGCTTGATGTCGTAATTAATGTCGCCTGCGCGCCGGTTGACCCCTTCACGAATGCTGAACACCAGTTTTGGGAACACCGCAGTTTTGCGGTTCTTGCCCAGACCGGCCAGCCGGTTACGCAGAATCGACTGCTGGATCAGCCGGGCCGCCCAGTCCGTGCCCAGCCCGAAGCCAAAGGTGACAAACGGCGTCTGACCGTTGGCGGTATGCAGGGTATTGACCTCGTACTCCAGCGACTGGAAGGCGTCGTAACACTCTTTTTCGGTGCGCTGCTGCGCGTATTGCTCCGCTTCAGCGATCTGCCACTCCACAGCGATGGCGTGATGGCGGCGATAGCTCAGCTCAACAAACGGGGCGAGCACCTCATCAATCCGGTTGATGGTGGTACCGCCGTAGATATGGCTGGCGACCTGGGCGATGATCTGGGCGGTAACGGCGGTCGCGGTGGCGATCGATTTAGGCGGCTCAATCTCGGCATTGCCCATTTTAAAGCCGTTGGTCAGCATCCCTTTCAGATCGATCAGCATGCAGTTAAACATCGGGAAGAAGGGCGAATAGTCGAGATCGTGATAGTGGATCTCGCCGCGCTCGTGGGCCAGCACCACATCACGCGGCAGGATCTGCTGTTGGGCATAGTGCTTCGCCACGATCCCGGCCAGCAGATCGCGCTGGGTCGGGATCACTTTGCTGTCTTTATTGGCATTTTCGTTCAGCAGGGCGGCGTTGGTCTGATCGACCAGCCCGCGAATGGCGTGATGTAACTGGCTCTGGCGATCGCGCGCGACGTCACGATCGTGGCGATATTCGATATAGGTCCGGGCCAGCTGCGGATAGGGACCGGCCATCAGTGTCTCTTCGACCGCACACTGGATCTCGCGGATGTCGACTTCCTGACGCTCTGCCAGCAGCGTACTGACGCGCTGCGCCACCTGCGCGCACCAGGCCGCATCGTCCACATTTGCCGCACGCGCGGCAGCGGCCACGGCTTGCTGAATACGTTGTGCATCAAAGCCTGTCCGGCATCCATCACGCTTAATCACTACCGTCGCCATTCTCCCTCCAGAGACTACATATGGGTGTTTGCAGGATTCTAATACCTACATGTAGTGATTGTTGCGAATTATTCCACCGAATTTTGACCTGAAACAAGGAACGGCGAAGCGGGCAGAAAAAAGCGCCGGATGTTAACTATTCCGTCGTCAGTTCAAATTTCTTAATGTATTAACTTGCTTAAGCGCGCGAAACAACTTTAATCAGGGTTTGCCCGTGATAAGTCATTGACTCTACAAGGATGCCCGCCAATGTGGTTACGCCGTTCTCTGATTGCTGGTTGCAGTGCGATAAGTTGCGTTATGAGTGTGGCGCTGGTCTCTCCGGCGCTGGCTGAAAAGCTCCCCTTAATGCCCTGGCCGCAACGGGTTGAGCAGCCAGCCAGCGGCGGCACGCTGAGCCTGACGCCGCAGCTGACACTGCAGATTAGCGGCGATCATCTGGCGGGGGCCGAGGCGCGCTGGCTGGAACGCATCGCTAATCAGACCGGCTGGCCGCTGTTGCCCGCCCGTCAGCCGGTGGCGCAGCCGACCATCCGTATCGTGATTGATAAAACAGTCGATCCGCTGCAGCTGCCCGACAGTGATGAACGTTATCACCTGCAAATTGATGGCAGCGGGGTGCTGCTCCGTGCCCCCAGCCGGTTCGGCGCGATGCGCGGCATGGAAACTCTGCTGCAGCTGATTCAGAACGGCGATCGGGGCACCACGCTGCCTTATGTGACCATTGATGACCAGCCGCGATTCCCCTGGCGCGGAATACTGATCGACAGCGCTCGTCACTTTATGCCAATTGAAACCCTCCGGCGGCAAATTGATGGCATCGCCGCCGCCCGGATGAACGTCTTTCACTGGCATCTGACCGACGATCAGGGCTGGCGTTTTGCTTCCAGCCACTATCCTCAGCTTCAGCAGAAAGCCAGTGATGGCCGCTATTACACTCAGCAACAGATGCGTGAACTGGTGCAGTATGCCGCCGATCGCGGTGTGCGGGTGGTGCCGGAGCTGGATCTGCCGGGCCACGCCTCGGCGCTGGGGGTGGCGATGCCGGAGCTGATCAGCGCGCCGGGTCCCTATCAGATGGAGCGCGGCTGGGGAGTGTTTAAACCGCTGCTGGATCCCAGCAATGAGCAGGTCTATCAGGTGATCGACACGCTGGTTGGCGAAATGGCTGCGATCTTTCCCGATCCGTGGCTGCACATTGGCGGCGATGAGGTCGATCCGACTCAGTGGAACCAGTCTCCGCAGATCCAGCAATTTATGCGCGATCGCGGGCTGAAAGATGCTCACGCAGTGCAGGCCTGGTTCAATCAGCGGGTTGAGAAGATCCTTGAGAAGCACCAGCGTCAGATGATCGGCTGGGATGAGATCGCCCATCCCGATCTGCCGCGCAGCATTCTGATCCAGTCGTGGCAGGGCCAGGATGCGCTGAGCGAGGTCGCCAAAGAGAACATGCGCGGCATCCTTTCTACCGGCTTCTATCTCGATCAGCCGCAGCCCGCCAGCTATCACTACCGCAACGAAATCTATCCGCAGGGACTTAACGGCCAGGATAAGCTGCAGCCGGGTGAACAGGCGCAAAGCTGGGCATTTACCCTGCCGCGTCTGAAAGGCAGTCCGGTGCAGGGCAGTTTTACCCTGATTGAGGGGCAGCAGGGCTGGCGTGGCTTTATCGACTTTGCCGGCAAAGCGCGGCGAATGGTCAGCCAGATCGACTGGCTATCGACGCAGCAGGTGCGTTTTCAGGTCGACAGCTGGATGGGGCCGTTGCAGCCGGTGGTGACGCTGCAGCCGCAGACGCAGGCGCTCAGCGGCTATGTGCGGGTGGGGAACGTGCGTTATCCGGTCAGCGGCAAAAAGCTGGCGCAGGCACCGGCCGGGATTGCGCCCACGCTGCCGACACCGCAGCAGATGCAGCAAAATCTGCTGGGCGGGGAGGCGGCGCTGTGGGCCGAGAATATCAACAGCCAGATTATTGATACCAAACTGTGGCCGCGCGCCTTTGTGGTCGCCGAGCGTTTGTGGTCCGCTCAGGACGTTACCGATAGCGATGAGATGTATCAGCGGCTGGCGGCGATGGATCGCTGGAGCAGCGTCTCTGTCGGCACTCAGCAACACGCCCAGGCGGAACGTCAGATGATGCGGCTGGCCAACCGCAGCGATATCGCGCCGCTGCAGGTGCTGGCCGAGGTGCTGGAACCGGCGCAGTACTACACCCGACAGCACCTGAAGTTTCAGGCCGGCCATTATGATTACCATGAGCCGTTAAACCGGCTGGCGGATGTGCTGCCCGCCGAGAGTGAGGCGGCGCGCCAGCTGGAGCATCAGGTCGCCGCGCTGATCGCCAACCGCACCGATCCGACGGCGGCGGCGGCGATTCAACATCAGCTCCAGCGCTGGCAGGCGAATACCGCGCAGGTGATGCCGCTGCTGAATGCTAACTACCTGCTGAAGCCGCTGGCAGCCAGTGCGCAACAGGTGGACGCGTTGAGCCGGATGGGGATTTCGCTGGTGAACGCCTGGGCCCGTAACCAGGCCTTTGGGGCCAGTGAAGTGGCACAGATGCACGCCACGCTGGACGCGGCGGCGGAAGTGCAGGATGAGACGGTGATTGCGCTGGTCAGGCCGCTGGAAACGCTGCTGCGCGCCTTTAAGTAGTCGGGCGCGGCCTGAAGCGGCCGCGCACTATTATGATGCCGGACCGCTGACCGAATGACGGCGCACCAGCGTCGGGCTGAACATGTGGGTCACTTCCGGCAGTGGCTGGTCATTGGCCAGCGCCAGGGCCAGTTCGGCGGCCTGCTGCGCCATGGTGACGATGGGATAGCGTACGGTGGTGAGACGCGGGCGCACGTAGCGTGATACCAGCACATCGTCGAAACCAATCAGTGACATCTCTTCTGGCACCCGGACGCCGTTATCGCTCAGCACCGCCAGTGCGCCGGCGGCCATCGAGTCGTTGTAGCAGGCAACCGCGGTGAAATTTTTGCCGCGTCCCAGCAGTTCGGTCATCGCCGTTTCGCCGCCCACCTCATCCGGTTCACCCCAGGTCACCAGCCGATCGCTGCACGGCAGGCCATGCTCTTTCAGCGCATCGTAGTAACCCTGCAGGCGATCTTCGGCATCGGAAATGGTGTGGGTCGAGCAGATAAAGGCGATATTCTGGTGACCCAGCTGGATCAGATGGCGGGTCGCCAGCCAGGCGCCGTAGCGATCGTCGAGCGCAATACAGCGCTGCTCGAAGCCTTTGATCAGCCGGTTAAGCAGCACCATACCCGGCACCTGTTTCATTAACTGTTCCAGTTCTGCATCCGGAATTTTCTTGGCGTGCACCACCAGCGCTGCGCAACGGTGGCGCATCAGTTGTTCAATCGCCTGCCGCTCTTTTTGCTCATTGTGGTAACCGTTACCAATCAGCAAAAAGTTGCCGGTTTTTCCTGCGACTTCATCGACCGCTTTGACCATCGCGCCAAAAAACGGGTCCGACACATCACCGACAATCAGCCCGAGGGTTTCGGTAGACTGCTGCGCCAGCGCGCGCGCATTGGCGTTTGGGTGATACTGAAGTTGCTCCATCGCCTGGCCGACGGCCTGGCGCGAGCTGTCGCTGGCCTTGGGAGAATTATTGATTACACGGGAGACTGTGGCGACAGAAACGCCAGCCAGTCGGGCAACATCCTTTATGGTAGCCATGCGTTTACCTGCTTCCGGGGAAAACGTTTACACATCGCATCAGTGTTACGGAAAAGGGCCGCCACATCAAGCCAGCAGAATGCCAGCGTCGTCGCAAAAGAGGGCGAAATCGGGCCATCCGGCACGCCTTCTGCTGAAGCGGTACCCCATGCTATGCTGATTATCCCCAAATCTCTGCCGTGAAAAACAACGATGAAAACCAAAGTGCCACACCTGGCGCACTGGGGCGCCTTCACCGCCGTCACTGAAAACGATCGCCTGATTGGCTGCGAGCCTTTTTTCGCCGATGCCGATCCGTCCCCGATGATCCACACCATTCCTGAACTGGTCTACTCCGATAAGCGTATCCGCCAGCCGATGGTGCGTCGCTCGTGGCTGAAGTCACGTGAAAACAGCGATCGCACGCTGCGGGGCCGGGAAGATTTTGTGGCGGTCGACTGGGACACCGCGCTGGATCTGGTAGCAGATGAAAACCGCCGTATCCGCGAGCGCTACGGCGCATCGGGCATTTTCAATGGCTCATACGGCTGGTCATCAGCCGGACGGGTTAACCATGCCCGCACCCTGATCCGCCGCTTCTACTTTCAGGGCGGTGGCGGCGTCGACCAGCAGGGCAACTACAGCTGGGGCGCGGCGCAATTTTTCCTGCCGTATGTTATTGGCACCTATATGCCGCTGACCGGTCGCGTCACCGACTGGCCGGAAGTGGTGGAACATGCAGAGATTTTTGTCGCCTTTGGCGGACTGGCGCTGAAGAACGCCCAGGTCGCGTCGGGCGGAGCCGGGCAGCACAGCCTGAAACCGGCGCTGCAGCAGCTGGCGGCCAAAGGCACGCCGGTGATTAATATCAGCCCGATGCGCGATGACTGCCCGGCCTTCCTCAACGCCGAGTGGGTCCCGATTCGCCCGAATACCGACGTGGCGCTGATGCTGGCGCTGGGTTATGAGATTACCCAGCGCGGCGCGGTGGACGAGGCGTTTCTCGCCAGCCACTGCACCGGCTGGCCGCAACTGCGCGCCTACCTGCTGGGCGAAACGGACGGCGTGGCGAAAACCGCCGGCTGGGCCAGCCGCATCACCGGTATCCCGGCCGATCGCATCGTACAACTGGCGCAGCAGCTGATCGGCAAACGCAGCTTTATCACCTGCTCTTATTCGGTTCAGCGCGCCCACCGCGGTGAGCAGCCGTACTGGATGATGATCGCCCTGTCATCGATGCTCGGTCAGCCAGGCCTGCCGGGCGCGGGCTTCTCCTTTGGTCACGGGTCGATGAACAGCGTCGGCAATCCGCGCCAGGACGGCCCGGCACCGATGATGAGTACCGGACCCAACCCGTCTGGCCTGTCGATTCCGGTGGCGCGTATCAGCGATATGCTGCTCAATCCCGGCCAGCCTTACACCTTCCAGGGCGAGACGCTGCACTATCCTGACATCCATATGGTGCACTGGGCGGGTGGGAATCCGTTCCATCACCATCAGCAGCTCAACCGGCTGGTGGCGGGCTGGCAGCGACCTGACACCGTGGTGGTGCAGGACATTGTCTGGACTCCGGCGGCGCAGATGGCCGATATCGTGCTGCCCGCCACCACGACGCTGGAACGCAACGACATTGGCGGATCGTCACGCGACCGCTTTGTGCTGGCGATGCATCAGGCGATCAAACCGCAACATCAGGCGCGCAACGACTTCGATATCTTTGCCGATCTGGCGGAGCGTCTCGGCTACCGCGACACCTTTACTGAAGGGCGCAACGAGATGCAGTGGATTGAACATCTCTACCAGCAGTGTGCGGTGGCGCACCAGCGCAAAGGCATCAGCTTCCCTGAGTTTGAGGCGTTCTGGCAGCGCGGCTTTGTGGAGATCCCCGAGGGCGGCAAACCTTACGTGTTTATGGATGCTTTCCGCGCCGATCCGCAGGCCAACCCGATCAACACCGCCAGCGGCAAAATCGAGCTGTTCAGCCAGACGATTGCCGACTACCAGCTTGACGATTTTGCCGGCCATCCGGAGTGGCGCGAGCCGCAGGAGTGGCTGGGTGCGCCGATCGGCCGCGACTATCCGCTGCATATGATCTCGATTCAGCCTGCTGACCGGCTGCACAGCCAGCTGGATGGCACCGACACCGTGCAGGGCAATAAAACCGCCGGTCACGAAACGCTGTATATGCATCCGCTGGATGCGGCGGCGCGTGACATCGTCGACGGTGACGAAATCGAGGTAAGCAACGCGCGCGGCGTAATGCTGGCCGGCGTCCGGCTGACCGAGGGGCTGACCCAGGGCGTGGTGATCATCGCCACCGGTGCCTGGTTTGATCCCGGCTTCGGTCAGGCGTGGCAGCCCTACGATCGCGCCGGCAATCCCAACGTTCTGACGCTCGACATCGGCACCTCGTCGCTGACCCAGGGACCTAACGCCATGAGTTGTCTGGTCGAAATCAAAAAACATCCGGATTGCAAAATAGCGTAAGGATCTCATGGCTGGTTACACTTTGCCGGTAACTGTTGCGTTTGAGCGATGGCAGCCGATCGATGCCGCTTGCTACAGTCAGGGTCCCAGAGGTATTGATGGGTGAACATCAATAGATTTTCTTGATTACACCAACCTGCGCAGATGCGCAGGTTTTTTTTGCCCGGCATTTAGCGGCTGATAACGAACTGATACACAGTTTTCCTGTTAACCGGTCAGCGCTTTCTTTATAACTGCTCAATTACGCCCTCTTTTATCTCTTTAGCGCAGCGGATTGCCATGCCCCGGATTAAAAAACTACTGGGAAAAGACCAGATTAAAGCCCCGTTTAACCCTTTTCGCTTCCGTCTTATCTGCCTTGGTGTGCTGGCCTGCATGGTGGTGTTGCTGGCGCGCGTCGCGGACCTGCAGTTCCTCAATCAGCCGATGCTGGAGCACGAAGCCGATCAGCGCTCGCTGCGCACCGTCACGCTGCCAACCAGCCGTGGCACACTGCTGGATCGCAACGGCGAAGCGCTGGCGCTCAGCGTACCGTCACGCGATGTGATCGCCGATCCGTTACGCGTGCTGGAGAGCAATCCCGACTTCACCAGTGCCAAGTGGGCCTATCTGGCTGCCGCCCTGAATACCCGACCGGAGGTACTGGCGGCGCAGATCACCGCCAATCCAAAACGCCGTTTCCTCTATCTGGGACGTAAAATCGAACTGGGTATCGCCAAAGATATTAAAGAGCTGAAGCTGAAAGGCATCAGTGAGGTCTACGACGACAGCCGTTTCTATCCGATGAGTGAAGCGTCTGCGCCGCTGATTGGCATCGTCGGGGCGGATAATGTCGGCCTGAACGGGCTGGAGAAGGGCTTTGATAAGGTGTTGCAGGGCGAGCCGGGTAAAGAAGTTTATCGCCAGGACGCCGCCGGCAATATCATCGCGATGATCAACTATCAGCCGCCGACGCAGCCGCCGACGGTGCAGCTCAGCATCGACAAATACGATCAATACACTCTCTACAGTAAACTGCGCGACGGCGTGCTGCTGAATAAGGCGGACTCGGGCGCAGCGGTGCTGGTGAAGATCGACACCGGCGAGATTCTGGCGATGGCCTCCTATCCGTCGTTCAACCCGAATAACTACGATGGCGCCACGCCGGCCCAGATGCGTAACGCGGCGATTAACGACAGTTACGAACCCGGCTCGACGGTAAAGCCGCTGGTGGTGATGGAAGGGCTGGAGCGTCATCTGGTGCGGCCGGACTCGGTGATTGATACCACGCCCTACCGGGTCAACGGCCACCTGATCCGCGACGTTGGCCACTGGCCGCGCCTGACCATGACCGGCATCCTGCAGAAGTCGAGCGACATCGGCGTGTCCCATATTGCGCTGGCGATGCCGGCGGAAGCGCTGGTGAATACCTATCATGCGTTTGGTCTCGGTAAACCGACCGGCCTGGGCTTAACCGGCGAGAGCGTCGGTTACTTCCCGCTGCACCGCACCCGCTGGGCGGACATCGAACGAGCCACCTTCTCGTTTGGTTACGGCCTGCGCGTCACGCCGCTGCAGATTGCGCGTGAATACGCCACTCTCGGCTCTTACGGCGTCTACCGCCCGCTGTCGATTACCCGGGTCACCCCGCCGGTGCTGGGCAAGCAGGTGGCGAATCCGGAAACGGTGAAAGAGGTGGTACATATGCTGGAGAGTGACGTGTTGCCGGGCGGAACCGGGGTGAAAGCCGCAGTGCCGGGCTATCGTCTGGCGACCAAAACCGGTACCGCTGAGAAGATGGGCAACAGCGGCAAATATGATGGCGGTTACGTCAACTATACCGCCGGTATCGCGCCCGCCAGTCATCCGGAAGTGGCGCTGGTGGTGATGATTAACCATCCGACCGCCGGAGATCACTTTGGTGGCTCGGTGGCTGCGCCGGTATTCGGCAACATCATGGGGCCGGTACTGAAGCACATGAATATCGCGCCGGACGCTATTTACAGCGCGACCGCGGCGAACAACTAAGATAAATCTGAGAAAAATCAGAGTGTAAGTGCGGCGAGGCAGATATTCACACCTCGTTGCATTTCCCCGGATTCGGTTGCGTTTTCCCTCTGTTGCGGCGGCACGAAACAGTGCGAGGATAGAGGTCCCAGAGGTATTGATGGGTGTGAAAACAACACCGCTTCGGCAGTGATTACCCTGTTATTGCACCAACCCACGCAGATGCGTGGGTTTTTTTTTGCCTGCGACAGGCAGCACGCGCCGCCTGAATTTCTCCCGCCTGAGCATGCCGTCAACATCATCATCGTTCTTAACGAAACCCTTACCGTTTGCCGATAGAACGGCGCGTAACATTTCGCCGATAATGCCCGCCGTGAAGCCCCGGCTGGTGTTTTTCATGCTGGCGAATTCGCGGCAGCGCCATCAACCACTGCAGGTGGCTCACTTCATATTCCGCACCCGCCGGGATGTTATTTTCTGTTTATCTGAAGAGTTCGATGATGACTCACCACTCACGCTCCGCACGTTCCGGCTGGCTGAAATGGCTGCTTTTATTGATTGTGGCGGCGACCATCGCTGGCATGGCCTGGCGTCTGTTGCCCATCGGCAAAGCACCGGGCGGGGCGATGCCGACTGGCGGACGCGCTGCGCCCGGCAGAATGGGCGGCGGCGCGACCCTGGTACACAGCGGCGTCGCGACCCGTGCCGATGTGCCGGTCTGGCTGAATGCGCTCGGCACGGTGATCCCCAACGCCAGCGTGACGGTCACCAGCCGGGTCGATGGTCAGCTGCAACAGGTGTTCTTCACCGAAGGGCAGAAGGTCAGCGCTGGTCAGCTGCTGGCGCAGATCGATCCGCGCAGCTACCAGGCGACGCTGAATCAGTATCAGGGCGAACTTAATCAGAACCAGGCGCTGCTGAAAAGCGCCGAACTGACGCTGGCACGCTACCGCAAGCTGGCGGCGCAGGACTCGCTGTCGCGCCAGGATCTGGATAGCCAGATCGCCACGGTAGGGCAGTATCGCGGTGCAGTCGCCGCCGATCAGGCGCAGATCGCCAGCGCCAGACTGAGTATCGAATATGCCCGCATCACCGCGCCGATCGCTGGCCGGGTCGGGCTGCGTCAGGTCGACCCGGGCAACATGGTACAGACCTCCAGCAGCACCGGCCTGGTAACCATCACCCAGATGCAGCCGGCGGCGGTCACCTTTAGCGTACCGCAGAGCGAAATCCCGACGCTGGTGAGCGCCCTGCATCAGGGCCAGAGCCTGCCCGCTACGCTGTTTGACCAGGATAACCAGCATCTGCTCGCCAACGGCGAGGTGAAATACATCAGTAACCAGATCGATACCGCCACCGGTACCGTAGAACTGAAAGCGCTGTTCGCCAACCAGGATGAGTCGCTGTTTGCCAACCAGTTCGTCAATCTGCGGCTGCAGACCCGGGTGCTGAAAGGCGTAACGGTGATCCCGGCTCAGGCACTGCAGTTAAGCAGCGACGGCAGCTTTGTCTTCGTCATCAATCAGGACAACAGCGTCACGCGTAAAGCGGTCACCACCGGTCCGGCGGTTGACGACGATCATCAGGCGATCCTCAGCGGCGTTGCGCCGGGCGATCGGCTGGTCACCGAAGGAATCGATCGGCTGACTAACGGCAGCAAGGTTTCACTGGCGGATGAGACGCCTGCACCGGCAAGCGCTGAGGCCAAATGAATCCGTCACGGCTTTTTATACTGCGTCCGGTCGCCACCATCCTGCTGATGGTCGGCGTGCTGATTGCCGGCATTTTTGCCTATAAGTTTCTCTCCACCTCGGCGTTGCCGCAGGTCGACTATCCGACCATTCAGGTCACCACGCTCTATCCCGGTGCCAGTCCGGATGTGATGGCGTCGTCGGTGACCGCGCCGCTTGAGCGCCAGCTGGGCCAGATGGCCGGACTGAGTCAGATGACCTCCGCCAGCGCCAGCGGCTCGTCGGTGATTACGCTGAAATTCAGCCTCGATCTGTCACTGGATGTCGCCGAGCAGGAGGTGCAGGCTGCGATTAATGCCGCCGATAGCCTGCTGCCTGACGATCTGCCCAATCCGCCAACCTATAAAAAGGTTAACCCGGCGGACAGCGCGGTGATTACGCTGGCGGCCAGTTCCGACACGCTGCCGCTGACGCAGGTGCAGGATCTGGTAAATACCCGGGTGGCGCTCAGGCTGTCGCAGATTTCTGGCGTCGGGATGGTGACGCTGGCGGGCGGACAACAGCCGGCGATTCGGGTCCGGATCAACCCGAAAGCGCTCGCTGCCCACCATCTGACGCTGGAAGCGGTCAACACGCTGATTGGCAACAGCAACGTCAACGGCTCCAAAGGCGGCTTTGACGGCAAATATCACTCGGTAACCATTGATGCCAACGATCAGCTGCGCACCGCCGCTGAGTACGGCAACCTGATCCTCAGCTATGAGAATGGCGCGGCGCTGCGGCTGAAGGATATTGCCCTCATTGAGCAGGGGCCGGAGAACAGTTTTCAGTCGGCGTGGGCCAATAATCGGCCAGCGATTGTGATCAACGTGCAGCGTCAGCCCGGCGCGAACGTGATTCAGATGGTGGACAACATCAAGGCGCAGCTGCCGGTGCTGCAGGCGGCGCTGCCGGATGGGGTGAAGATGACTATCCTGTCCGATCGTACCCAGACCATTCGCGCCTCGATCAGCGACGTGCAGTTTGAACTGATGCTGTCGATTGCGCTGGTGGTGATGGTGACGTTCCTGTTCCTGCGCAACGTGGCGGCGACGCTGATCCCCAGCGTGGCGGTGCCGCTGTCGCTGATTGGGACCTTCGGCGTGATGTATCTGGCGGGCTTCAGCCTCAACAATCTGTCGCTGATGGCGCTGACCATCGCCACCGGTTTTGTCATCGACGATGCGATTGTGGTGGTCGAGAACATCTCCCGGCGGCTGGAGCAGGGCGAATCCCCGCTGGAAGCGGCGCTGAAAGGATCACAGCAGATTGGTTTTACCATCATCTCGCTGACCTTTTCGCTGATTGCGGTGCTGATCCCGCTGCTGTTTATGGGTGACGTGGTCGGGCGGCTGTTCCGCGAGTTTGCCATCACCCTGGCAGTGGCGATTCTGGTGTCGATGGTGGTATCGCTGACCCTGACGCCGATGCTGTGTGCTTATCTGCTGCGCCACATTCCACCAGAGCGGCAGTCCACTTTTGCCCGCAAAGGCGGCGTGCTGTTTGATCGCCTGATTGGCGGCTATGACCGGCTGCTGACGGTGGTGCTGAACCACCAGAAACTGACGCTGCTGGTGGCGCTGGCGACGGTAGCCCTGACCGCACTGCTCTATCTGGTGGTGCCGAAGGGCTTCTTCCCGACTCAGGATACCGGTCTGATTCAGGGAGTGACCGTCGCGTCGCAGGATGTCTCTTTCAGCGCGATGGCCACCCGGCAGCAGGCGCTGTCGGCGCTGATCATGAAAAACCCGGCGGTGGAAAGCGTCTCCTCGATCATCGGCATTGATGGCACCAACAGCAGCCTTAACAGTGGCCGCCTGCAGATCAACCTCAAGCCGTTTGCCGCGCGTGACGTCAAGGCGGATGAGGTGATTAAACAACTGCAGCAGGCCACCGCCGGCGTGACCGGGATTCAGCTCTATCTGCAACCGGCGCAGGATCTGACGGTTAACGATCAGGTCTCACCGAGCCAGTATCAGTTCACACTTGACGACGCCGACAGCGAGAACCTGGTGAAATGGTCACCTGCGCTGGTGGCGGCCCTGCAGCAGCGGCCAGAGTTTAACGGTGTAGTGAGCAACCTGCAGGATCAGGGACGCGTCGCCTTTGTGGAGCTGAACCGCGACAAAGCGGCGCGCTACGGCATCACGGCGGCGGACGTGGACACTGCGCTTTACAACGCCTTCGGTCAGCGGCTGGTGTCGACCATCTTCACCCAGTCGAATCAATATCGGGTGGTGCTGGAAGTCGCGCCCGCCTGGCAGCAGGGTCCGGCATCGTTTGATGATATCTATCTGCAACCGTCCGACAGCACGGACAGTTCGGACAGTTCGGACAGTTCGGACAGCAGCACGACAACCTCCGGCAGCAGCACCGCTTCGACCACCAGCACCACGGCCAGCAGCGGGATGGTAAAACTGACCTCAATTGCCACGATTCACCAGCGAACCGGCGCGCTGATGCACATGCGGCTGAACCAGTTCCCGGCGGTGATGATCTCCTTCAACCTCAATCCCGGCTATTCGCTGGAGCAGGGGCAACAGGCGATCGCGGCAGTGCGGCAGCAGCTTGCGCTGCCGCAGAGCATTACGCTGCGCTATCAGGGCGAAACCTCGGCGTTCCAGAGTGCCACCAGCAACACGCTGTGGCTGATTCTGGCGGCGCTGATCACCATGTATGTGGTGCTCGGCATTCTGTATGAAAGCTTTATCCATCCGGTCACCATCCTCTCGACGCTGCCGTCGGCGGCGGTCGGGGCGCTGTTGACGCTGCTGCTGGCCGGCACCGAATTCAGCCTGATTGCGCTGATTGGTGTGATCCTGCTGATCGGCATCGTCAAAAAGAACGCGATTATGATGATCGACTTTGCGCTGGAGGCGGAACATCAGCAGCATCTCAGCCCTCGCGAGGCGATCCACCAGGCCTGCCTGCTGCGCTTCCGGCCGATTCTGATGACCACCATGGCGGCGCTGCTCGGCGCACTGCCGCTGATGCTGGCGTCCGGGTCCGGCGCAGAACTGCGTCAGCCGCTGGGGCTGGTGATTGTCGGCGGACTGATCGTCAGTCAGGTGCTGACGCTGTTCTCCACGCCGGTGATCTACCTGTGGTTTGATGCGCTGGCACAGCGCGGCAAGCGCTGGGTGAAACGTCGTCAGCAACCGGCGCGGAGCGGACAATGAATCTGACCCGGCTGTTTATCTTCCGCCCGGTGGCGACGCTGCTGCTGACGCTGGCGATTCTGCTGGCCGGCGTACTCGGCTATCGTCTGCTGCCGGTCGCGCCGCTGCCGCAGGTCGATTTCCCGACCATCATGGTCAGCGCCAGCCTGGCCGGTGCCAGTCCGGAAACCATGGCGGCGACCGTCGCCACGCCGCTGGAGCGTTCACTCGGACAGATTGCCGGTATCACCGAGATGACCTCCAGCAGCTCGCAGGGTTCCAGCAGCATCATTCTGCAGTTTGAACTGGATCGCGATATCAACGGCGCGGCGCGTGACGTGCAGGCGGCGATCAACGCGGCGCGCAGCCTGCTGCCGAGTGCGATGGCGTCATTGCCGACCTACCGCAAAGCCAATCCGTCCGATGCGCCGATTGTGATGCTGGCGCTGACCTCTGCCACCCGCACGCCCGGTGAACTCTACGATCTGGCCGAGAGCAAAATCGAACAGGCGATGGGCCAGGTTAACGGCGTGGGCGAAGTCTCGCTGATGGGCAGTGCCCTGCCGGCGGTGCGGATTGATCTGCAACCGCTGAAGCTGACCCACTATGGTATTTCGCTGGATACGGTGCGCAGCGCGGTGGCGAACAGCACCACCAATCTGCCCAAAGGCGTGCTGCAGGGCAGCGGGCAGTCATGGCTGGTCGACAGCAATGGTCAACTGGATAAGGCGGCCAGCTATCGCGATCTGATCGTCAGCTATCAGCAGGGCAAAGCGGTGCGGCTGCACGATGTCGCCACGGTTTACGACTCGGTGGAAGATCGCTATCAGGCCGGTTTTCTCAATGCCACGCCCTCGGTGATGATCGGCATCAAGCGTCAGGCAGGCGCCAACATGCTCGACACCATCGACGCCATAAAAGCGCAGTTGCCGCAGCTGGAAAAAGATCTGCCGGCGGATACGCAACTGCGCATCGTCGTCGACCGCTCGCCCGGCGTGCGCGCCTCGCTGTATGACACCGAAGAGACGCTGCTGATTGCGGTATTGCTGGTGATCGCGGTGGTGTTTGTTTTTCTGCGCAATCTGCAGGCGGTGATCATTCCGGCGCTGGCCTTGCCGGTATCGCTGATCGGCACCTGCGCGGTGATGTATCTGCTTGGCTACAGCCTCGATAACCTGTCGCTGATGGCGCTGATTATCGCCACCGGTTTCGTGGTTGACGATGCGATCGTGGTGCTGGAGAACATTACCCGCCACATTGAGCGCGGGTTGAGTCCGCTGCGGGCGGCGTTGCGCGGGGCGCAGGAGGTGAGTTTCACCGTACTGTCGATGACCATCTCACTGATCGCGGTGTTTATTCCGATCCTGCTGATGGGCAGCATCGTCGGACGACTGTTCCGCGAATTCGCCGTTACCCTCACCGTGTCGCTGCTGATCTCGCTATTTGTCTCACTCAGCCTGACCCCGATGCTCTGTGCCCGGCTGCTGAAGCCGAAACCGCCGCTCAGCCAGCGGCCGCACCCGCTCTACCAGGCGATTGAGAACCTGCTGAATCGCCTGCTGGCCGCCTACGCGCGCGGGCTGGCGTGGGTGATGCGTCATCAGAAACTGACGCTGCTCAGCCTGCTGCTGACCGTGCTGCTCAACCTGTTTCTCTATTCGGTGGTACAGAAGGGCTTCTTTCCGAATCAGGATACCGGGCTGTTGATGGGCGCACTGCGCGCCGACCAGAACATTTCATTCCAGGCGATGAAGCCGAAGATGCAGATGTTTACCAAAATCATCGAGGCCGATCCGGCGGTAGAGAGCGTCATGTCGTCGATGGGCAGCGGGATGTTCGGCGCGCGCAACAGCGCCAACTTCTTTGTCCGGCTGAAAGATTTCGATCAGCGTGATGCCACCGCCACCGAAGTGGCGAACCGGCTGAGCCGTAAAACCAGCCAGCTGGCTGGCGCACAGATGTTCCTGATGGCGGCGCAGGACCTGCACATTGGCGGACGCAGCGCCAACGCCACTTATCAGTACAGCTTACAGGCTGACGATCTCGATCTGCTGCGCAGCTGGACGCCGAAAGTGCAGGCGGCGCTGGCGGCGATCCCCCAGCTCAACAGCGTTGATTCGGATTCGCAGACCGGCGGCCAGGAAGTGGAACTGACCATCGATCGTGATCGCGCCACCCGGCTTGGGGTCAACGTGCAGATGCTGGATACGCTGCTGAATAATGCCTTCAGCCAGCGGCAGATCGCCACGCTCTATCACACCCTGAATCAGTATCACGTGGTGATGTCGTTGCAGGATAGCGACACCGCCAATCCGGCGATGCTGCAACAGCTGTATGTGATTAACGACAGCGGCGATCGTATTCCGCTGTCGGCCTTTACCCGCTTCAGCGGCGGCAACGCCCCGCTGGCCGTGACGCATCAGGGCCAGTCCGCCACCAGCACCGTGGCTTTTAACCTCAATGATGGCGTCTCGCTCGAGCAGGCGCAGGGGTTGATCAAGCAGGCGATGGCGAAGCTGGGCCTGCCCGCCACCATCCAGGCCGGTTTTGCCGGGACGGCCGCCGCCTTTTCTCAGCTCACGGCCACCATGCCGTGGCTGATTCTGGCGGCGCTGGCGGCGGTCTATATCGTGCTCGGCGTGCTGTATGAGAGCTATATCCATCCGCTGACCATTCTGTCGACCCTGCCGTCAGCGGGCGTCGGCGCGCTGTTACTGCTGCTGCTGACTAACACCCAGCTGACGGTGATCGCGCTGATTGGCATCATTCTGCTGATCGGCATCGTCAAAAAGAACGCCATCATGATGATCGACTTCGCCATCAGCGCCGAAAGAGAGCAGGGCATGACGCCGCAGCAGGCGATTACCCAGGCCTGTCTGATGCGCTTCCGGCCGATCATGATGACCACGCTGGCGGCCTTTTTTGGTGCCTTACCGCTGTCACTTGGCAGCGGCGGCGATGCCGATCTGCGCAGTCCGCTCGGGATCGCCATCGCGGGTGGTCTGGCGCTCAGCCAGCTGCTGACGCTGTTCACCACCCCGGTTATTTATCTGTGGCTCGATCGTCTGAGCCGTGCCACTCAACGTCAATGGCGTCGTCTGCGCCATGCGGAATCCTGATTGATGAAACCCGTTATCCCGCTTGTTCTGATGCTGCTGCTGAGCGGCTGTACTGTTGGTCCCGACTACCAGCGCCCCGCGATGGCGATACCGATTCACTATAAAGAGGCCAAAGGCTGGCAGCAGGCGACGCCGCGCGATCAGCAGGGCAAAGGCGAATGGTGGGCGGTTTATCACGACGCCACCCTGAGCGGCCTGCTTAGCCAGGTGAGTATCTCGAACCAGAACGTCGCCAATTATGCGGCGCAGTACCGTCAGGCGCAGGCGCTGGCGAGCGAGTCACGCGCCGCGCTGTTTCCGTCACTGGGTTATGACAGCAGCGTGACGCGCAGCGGCAGCCACGCCACCAGCAGCAGCGCCCGCACCACCAGCAGCAGCCATCAGGCCGAACTGAGTGCCAGCTGGGAGCTGGATCTGTGGGGCAAACTGCGTCGCACGCTGGAAGAGAATCGCGCCAGCGCGGCGGCCAGCGCGGCGGAACTGGCCAATATCACCCTTAGCGCCCAGTCTGAACTGGCGCAGGACTATTTCCAGCTGCGTTTTATCGACCAGAAAATTGCGCTCTATCAGCAGAGCGTGGCGGCCTACCAGCGCTACCTAAAGGTGATCACTAACCAGTATCAGGCTGGCACGGCGTCGCTCGCTACCCAGGCACAGGCGCAGATGCAGCTGGAGAGCGCCAGCGCCTCGGCGCAGGATTATCAGTGGCAGCGTGCCCAGATGGAACACGCCATCGCGCTGCTGGTGGGCAAAGCGCCGGCGGACTTCAGCCTGCCTGCCGCGCCGTTGCACGCCACGCTGCCCACGGTGCCGGCCGGGCTGCCGAGCCAGCTGTTGCAACGCCGTCCTGATATCGCCTATGCCGAACGTAACATGGCGGCCGCTAACGCCGCGGTTGGCGTGGCGGTGGCTGGTTACTATCCGGATCTCACCCTCAGCGCCAGCGGCGGCGTCAGTTCATCGGCGCTGCATTCGCTGTTCTCATTGCCCAACCGCGTCTGGTCGCTGGGGCCGGCGCTAAGCGGCACGCTGCTCGACTTTGGTGCCACCCCGGCGCAGGTTGATCAGGCACGTGCCAGCTGGGATGCCAGCGTCGCCAGCTATCGTCAGACGGTATTAGCAGCGTTACAGGAGGTGGAAGATCAGCTGGTGGAACTCAACACCCTGCAGGGCGAGATTGCGGCCCAGCAGCGCGCAGCCGTGGCGGCTCAGACATCAGCGCGGGTGACGCGCAATCAGTATGAGGCCGGGATGATCGACTATCTCGACGTGGCCACCACCGAAAACAGCAGCCTGACCGAGCAACAGAGTTTACTGACGCTGCAAAGCAGCCAGTGGGTCAGCAGCGTGGCGCTGATTGCCGCGCTGGGCGGTGGCTGGCAGACACCCTGATCGCGGCGGATAATTCTGTTGTCGAACTGCGTCAAATCCTGCATCGTGAGGGGCTATTTTTCACGATGCTAAGGAGCAGGCATGGTATTCACATTATTGCGTCTGGTATTCCGCCTGTTATGGCGGGTCGAACTGCGCGGCGACGTCGCCGAACTGCATAAGCAGAAGGTATTGATCACGCCGAACCATATGTCGTTTCTCGACGGCATATTGCTGGCGTTATTTTTGCCGATTAAGCCGGTTTACGCGGTCTATTCAACCATCAGCGAAAGCTGGTTTATGCGGCTGGTTAAACCCTTTATCGACTATGTGCCGCTCGATCCCACTAAGCCGATGGCGCTGAAACAGCTGGTGCGGCTGATCGACAGCGGCCGCCCGGTGGTGATCTTCCCGGAAGGACGGATCACCGTGACCGGATCGCTGATGAAAATCTACAGCGGGGCCGGATTTGTCGCGGCGCGATCTGGCGCTAACGTGGTACCGATGCGGATTGAAGGGGCGGAGTTTACGCCGTTTGGCCGACTGGCGGGTGTATTCAAACGCCGCCTGTTTCCGCGCATCACCCTCAGCATTCTGCCGGCGACCCGTATCCCGATGCCGGAAGCGAAACGCGCCCGCGATCGGCGGATACTGGCGGGCGAACATCTGCATCATGTGATGATGGAAGCCCGCATGGCGGTACGCCCGCGTGAAACTCTGTTTGAAGCCTTTCTCGCGGCCCGTTCACGCTACGGTGCCTTCAGGCGCTGCATCGAAGATGTCAATATCAAGCCCGACAGCTATAACGGCTTGCTGAAGAAATCGCTCGGCGTCGGCCGTATTCTTGAACGCTACAGCCAGCCGCGCGAAGTGGTCGGGTTGCTGCTGCCAAACACCACCGTCACCGCGGCGGCGATTTTCGGTGCCTCGCTGCGTGGCCGGGTACCGGCGATGCTCAACTACACCGCGGGCGTCAACGGCATGCGGGCTGCCCTGACTGCGGCGCAGATTAAAACCGTCTTCACCTCGCGTCAGTTC
The DNA here is from genome assembly GCF_059730575.1 of Pantoea sp. X-Soil-YNGN-775. Taxonomy (NCBI): domain Bacteria; kingdom Pseudomonadati; phylum Pseudomonadota; class Gammaproteobacteria; order Enterobacterales; family Erwiniaceae; genus Pantoea; species Pantoea sp. X-Soil-YNGN-775. Next base: position 502,556 of record NZ_AP035945.1, read on the forward strand.
CTCGACAAAGGTAATTTGTGGCATCTGCCGCAGGGACTCGACGAGGTGCAGTGGATCTATCTGGAAGATCTGAAAGATACGGTGACGCTACAGGACAAACTGTGGATTGTCGGCCATCTGCTGATGCCTCATCGCGCTCAGCTGCCCCAGCAGCCGGAAGACGCGGCGATGGTGCTGTTCACCTCTGGCTCAGAAGGCAACCCTAAAGGGGTGGTGCATTCGCATAAAAGCCTGCTGGCGAACGTCGAACAGATTCGCACCGTGGCCGACTTTACCCCGCGTGACCGCTTTATGTCGGCGCTGCCGCTGTTCCACGCCTTTGGCCTGACCGTCGGCCTGTTTACGCCGCTGATGACCGGCGCGCAGGTGTTTCTCTATCCCAGCCCGCTGCACTACCGCATCGTGCCGGAGCTGGTCTATGACCGAAACTGCACCGTACTGTTTGGTACTTCGACCTTCCTTGGCAACTATGCCCGCTTTGCTGCCCCTTACGACTTTGCCCGCCTGCGCTATGTGGTGGCCGGAGCCGAGAAGCTGCAGGAAAACACCCGCCAGCTCTACATGGAAAAATATGGCATTCGCATCCTCGAAGGCTATGGGGTAACCGAATGCGCGCCAGTGGTGGCGATTAACGTGCCGATGGCGGCGAAAGCGCACACCGTGGGACGGATTCTGCCGGGGATGGATTCGCGACTGATGTCGGTGCCGGGCATTGAGCAGGGCGGACGGCTGCAGCTGCGCGGCCCGAACGTGATGAAAGGCTACCTGCGGGTTGAAAATCCCGGCGTGCTGGAAGTGCCGGTCGCCGACGATGGCGAAGGCAATCAGGAAGCGGGCTGGTATGACACCGGCGATATCGTCAGCTTTGATGAGGCGGGCTTCTGCCAGATTCAGGGACGCGCCAAACGCTTCGCCAAGATCGCTGGCGAGATGGTGTCGCTGGAGATCGTCGAGCAGATCGCCCTGAAAGCGTCGCCGGACAAACAACATGCCGCCTCGCTGCGGCCGGATGGTCAGCGTGGCGAGGCGCTGGTGCTGTTTACCACCGACAGCGAACTGGCGCGTGATGGCCTGCAAAAAGCCGCCCGTGAGCTGGGTGCGCCGGAGCTGGCATTGCCGCGTGATATCCGGGTGATGAAGCAGTTGCCACAGCTCGGCAGCGGCAAACCGGATTACGTGACGCTGAAAAAACTGGCTGAAGAGGAGCAGGCATGAACATCGAACGGGATGCGCCGCTGATGTCGCGCGGCATGATCGCGGTGATCGTCGCCCAGTTCTTTTCGGCCTTTGGCGATAACGCGCTGCTGTTTGCCACGCTGGCGGTGCTGAAAAGCCAGTTCTATCCCGACTGGAGCCAGCCGGTGTTGCAGATGCTGTTTGTCGCGGCCTACATTCTGCTGGCGCCGTTTGTCGGGCAGGTGGCCGATAGCATGGCGAAAGGGCGGGTGATGATGATCGCCAACAGCCTGAAACTGCTGGGCGCGCTGGCGATCTGCTTCGGCTTCAACCCGTTCCTCGGCTATACCCTGGTGGGAGTCGGCGCTGCGGCCTACTCACCGGCGAAATATGGCATCCTCGGTGAAATCACCCACGGCGGAAAGCTGGTGAAAGCCAACGGGCTGATGGAAGGTTCAACCATCGCCGCCATTCTGCTCGGCTCGGTGGCGGGCGGTATGCTGGCTGACTGGCACCTGCTGGCCGCGCTGGGACTCTGCGCCGTCACCTACGGCGTCGCGGTGGTGGCCAACCTGTTTATCCCGAAACTGCAGGCGGCGCGTCCGGGGCAAAGCTGGCAGATCGCCGCCATGCTGCGCAGCTTTTTCCGTGCGGCAGCGGTGCTATGGCGTGACGCCGAAACGCGTTTTTCCCTGCTCGGCACCAGCCTGTTCTGGGGCGCGGGCGTCACGCTGCGTTTCCTGCTGGTGCTGTGGGTGCCGGTGGCATTGGGCATCAACGACAACACCACGCCGACCACCCTGAATGCGATGGTGGCGATCGGTATCGTGCTGGGTGCGGCCGCGGCCGCAAAACTGGTGACGCTGGAGACGGTGCGCCGCTGTATGCCTGCCGGGGTGCTGATTGGCGTCATGGTAGTGGTCTTCTCGCTGCAGCATACCCTGCTGAATGCCTATCTGCTGCTGATGGTGATTGGCGCGCTGGGGGGCTTCTTTGTGGTGCCGCTGAATGCGCTATTGCAGGCACGCGGTAAAGAGAGCGTCGGCTCGGGAAATGCGATTGCGGTGCAGAATCTCGGGGAGAACAGCGCGATGCTGCTGATGCTGGGGCTCTATACGCTGGCGATTAAAGCCGGTGCGCCGGCGGTGGCAACCGGTATCGGTTTTGGCGTGCTGTTTGCGCTGGCCATCGCGCTGTTGTGGCTATGGCGACCGGCTAAGCGCTAATCCGCTGGCCGCCTCTCGCCGTGAGCAGGTAGAGAGGCGGCTACGTCGCCGTTGTCAGTTAGCGACGAACGGCAATGGCTTCAATTTCAATCTTCACATCTTTCGGCAGACGCGCTACTTCGACACAGGACCGGGCCGGGAACGCCGCCTGATGCTCGGTGAAGAACGCTTCATAGGCCGCATTCACCGTAGCGAAATCATTCAGATCCTTGACGAAAACCGTGGTTTTCACGATATCTCCGACCTGCAGGCCAGCCGCTTCAACAATCGCTTTTACGTTGTCCAGTGACTGACGCGCCTGGGCGGTCACATCATCGGCCACCAGGCCAGTGGCGGGATCGACCGGAATCTGGCCGGAGGTGATGATCATGCTGCCGAGATCGACACCCTGAACATAAGGGCCGATAGCGGCAGGGGCTTTTTCGGTACTGATTTCACGAGACATTATTGCTCCTTGAATAAGACAGTAGGGCGGTGAGCCCGCCGGTGCTGACCATTATAGGGTTGGCCGGAACGATTACCAGTGACCCAGCACCACATGGCGCGCGAACTCTTTTTCACAATATTTGCACTTCAGGTGGACATCATCGGCGCGCTGCTTGACCGCAAAACTGGAGAAGACCGGCTCGCTGCGGCTGATGCAGTTGCTGTTCGGGCAGGTCAGCACCCGCTCAACGTGCTCCGGCAGCGTCGGGGCGATCTTCGCCACCACTTCATAGTCGTCGATGCGATTGACCGTGGCATGCGGCGCATAGACCGCCAGCTGATTGACCTGATCGTCGGTCAGAAAGGTGTTCTCAATCTTGATCAGATCTTTTCGCCCCATCTCACCTGACGGCAGATTCAGGCCGATGGTGATGCGCTGATCGGTTTCGGTCAGGCGAAACAGGGAGAGCAACTTAAAGCCGACCTGCGCCGGGATATGGTCGATGACCGTGCCGCGCTTGATCGCTTCGACCTGCAATTTGTTGTCGTGTGTCATCTGAGGATCTCCTTACAGGGCGAGTTCGCTGTTTAATACCAACGCCAGCAGAGCCTGACGGGCGTAGATGCCGTTCCCGGCCTGCTGGAAATACCAGGCGTAAGGGGTTTTATCGACATCGGTAGTAATTTCGTCGATGCGCGGCAGCGGATGCAGCACTTTCATGTTGTCGCGTGCCGTCGCCAGGTCGGCAGCCCGCAGAATAAACTGCGCTTTGACGTTGGCATATTCCGACGGATCGAGACGCTCTTTCTGCACCCGCGTCATGTAGAGAATGTCGAGCTGCGGCATCACCTCTTCAAAGCTGTCGTGCCGTGACCAGACAATGTTTTTCTCATCCAGCATATCGGTGATGTAAGCCGGCATTGCCAGCGCATCAGGGGCGATAAAGAAGAAGCGGTTGCCGTCAAACTTCGCCAGCGCCTGGGTCAGGGAATGGACGGTGCGGCCATATTTCAGGTCGCCGACCATCGCCACATTCAGCTGGTTCAGGCGACTCTGGGTCTCCTGAATGGTGAAGAGATCGAGCAGCGTCTGGGTCGGATGCTGGTTGGCACCGTCACCGGCGTTGAGAATCGGCACGCCGCCGGAGAACTCGGTCGCCAGGCGCGCGGCACCCTCCTGCGGATGACGCATCACAATCGCATCGACATAGGTGCTGATCACCGAAATGGTGTCGGCCAGAGTTTCGCCCTTTTTCCCCAGCGAGGTGTTGCTGCCGTCGGCAAAACCTACCGCCGATGCGCCGAGCCGATGAATCGCCGTTTCAAACGACAAGCGGGTGCGGGTCGAGGCTTCAAAGAAGCAACTGGCGATCACGTTGTGCTTCAGCAGTTCCGGCTGCGGATGCGCTTTGAGCTGTGCAGCGGTATGCAGCACCAGTTCCAGCTCGTCACGGCTGAGGTCGTTGATCGAAATAATGTGCTTGCGATATAGCGGGTTAGCCATAGCTTTCTCCTCTGCGCGGCCGGATTGCGGACAAAAAAAAGCCCCTGCTTAAGGGGCTTTTTTATGATCGGGTCGATGACCGAAAGAAACAGCGGCGCCGCCTGCGGTCAGGCGTGATTGAGCGTCAAATTGTCCGCTGCGCTGTAGCATATTTCCTCCGGCAAATTGTGGCGAATTATACCGATTCGCGGCCGGGCAGCAAGGAAAAATCGTGCGCGAGGAAATCGTTTGCGGCACCACCAGCACGGCCTGCCCGGCCCCTCTGACCGGCGCGGATGCAGGCCGGCAATCTGGCGCAGCTGTCAGCGCTGACCGAGCGTCGCCACCATCACCGCTTTGATGGTGTGCATACGGTTTTCCGCCTGATCGAACACGATGCTGTGCGGCGATTCAAAAACTTCGTTGCTTACTTCCATCCCATTATGCAGATCGTACTGTTCCGCCATCTGCCGGCCCAGCGTGGTCTGATCGTCATGGAAAGCGGGCAGACAGTGCAGGAACTTCACCTCAGGATTGTGGGTCAGATCGAGCATCGCCCGGTTGACCTGATAATCACGCAGCAGGGCGATGCGCTCTTGCCACACCGCTTTGGCTTCGCCCATCGAAACCCAGACGTCGGTGTAGATGAAGTCAGCGCCGTTGACGCCGTCGGCAATGTTATCGGTGAGGGTAATTTTACCGCCGGTCTGCTGCGCGACTTTGCGACACTGTTCTACCAGCGCGGTTTCTGGCCAGCAGCTTTGCGGTGCCACTAGCCGCAAATCCAGCCCGACCAGCGCCGCCGCTTCCAGCATGGTGTTGCCCATGTTATTGCGCGCATCGCCGACGTAGACCAGCGTCATCTGGCTGAGCTTTTTACCCGGCAGATGCTCCTGCATTGTCAGCAGATCGGCTAGCAGCTGGGTGGGATGAAATTCCGTGGTCAGGCCGTTCCACACCGGCACGCCAGCGTGCTCAGCCAGGGTTTCCACCAGCGCCTGGCCGTAACCGCGATACTGAATGCCATCGTACATCCGGCCCAGCACCCGCGCGGTATCGCGCATCGACTCTTTATGGCCAATCTGGCTGCCGCTTGGGCCGAGATAGGTAACGTTAGCACCCTGATCGTAAGCGGCAACTTCGAAAGAGCATCGGGTACGGGTCGAGTCTTTTTCGAAGATGAGCGCGATGTTTTTGCCTTTCAGGGAGGGGACTTCACTGCCACTCTTTTTAGCGCGTTTTAATTCAGCCGCAAGGCTAAGCAGATAATCTATTTCGGCCGGGGTAAAATCCAGTAGCCTGAGGAAATGGCGCTGATATAGCTGACTCATACAACACTCCGGTAACCATATAAAGTGAATTAAAATTCAATCTAACCGTATGAATATGCATTTTCAAGCCCGGTGAGAATAAACTTTTCGTTTTGTGTAGTGGCGCGACAGGCAGTGTGGGAAAATAATTGTTTATTGCCGAACTCAGAGAGGACATCGTCATGGCATATGAAGCATTATTGGAAGAGCAGCGTGAAGAGACGCGCCTGATCATTGAAGAGCTGCTGGAGGATGGCAGCGATCCCGATGCGCTTTATACCATCGAGCACCATCTCTCGTGCAACAACTTCGATTCACTGGAAAAGGCGGCGGTTGACGCCTTTAAGCTGGGTTATGAAGTGACCGAGCCGGAAGAGCTGGAACTGGAAGATGGCACCACCGTAATGTGCGTTGACATCATCAGTGAATCGGCGCTGAAGCCAGAGCTGATTGATGTGCAGGTTGAGCAGCTGGTGAACCTGATCGGTAAATACAATGTCGACTACGACGGCTGGGGCACCTACTTCGAAGATCCGGACGCCGAAGATGAAGATGACGAAGACGCTATCGACGATGAAGATGATAACGGCATTCGCCACTAAGTCGCGCAGGGCGGGGAATTCTCCGCCTCTCTTCTTTTCCAGCCTCGTTTTAACACCATGAACTACGCACCGTTACTTGAACCGATTTATCAGTTTCTGCACTGCCGTACGCCACAAGCCTGGATTGATGAGGCGCGTAAACCCGAAAATCTGACCCTGTTATTAACCGATCACCTGGTGTGTGAGCTAAAAGCCGCGCAGACCGCAGTCTGGTTGATCCGCAAATATGTGGCTGACAAACCCAGCGGGGAGGCGGTTCTCGGCTGGCTGAAACCGTATGAAGATTTTATCTTCCGCGAAGATGGCGACAGCGACTTTATCAACGCCCATAAAAACCTCACCAAACGCATTATTGTTCGCAATGAACTGCCGTGGGCGGATGAGCTGGTGGAAAAGATGGTGCTGCTGATTAAAGAAGAGCTGCATCACTTTTATCAGGTGTGGGAAATTATGCAGTCGCGCGGGCTGGTCTATCAGAAGATCACCTCCAGCCGCTACGCGAAATCGCTGCTGCGTGAGGTTACCACTCATGAGCCGGAAACGCTGGTCGATAAGCTGATCTGCGGTGCCTATATTGAAGCGCGATCCTGCGAGCGTTTTGCCAGTCTGGCACCGTGGCTGGATGCGGAGCTGGAGAGCTTTTATATCTCACTGCTACGGTCGGAAGCGCGCCACTATCAGGACTATTTAGCCCTGGCGGCCCGCATATCCGCGCGGGATATTACCCCACGGGTACAGGCTATTGGAGCAACCGAAGCTCGGTTAATCAGCGAACCGGACAGCGAGTTACGTTTTCATAGCGGGGTACCGGCGTTCTGATAAGAGTAAACGGCGCTGTTACGACGGCCGTTTATTTTTTAATTTAACCGGGTTGATTTCATTAATAATAGAACTTCAAACGTTAATTATTAAGTTAATACGGTTCCGTTACGTCCGCTGAATATTATTTGAGTCATCCCTCACAGAATGTTTTTTCTCTTCTGATCTTTCCCCCCTGAATACGTATATTGCCCTTGCCGAATTAGGGTTGTTATTATTTTAAGCAAAACCTGATTCATGATTTCTCTTTGCCAAAGAGGGGTTGTGAATCAGGTTTTTTTTTGCACCGGGCACAGCCGGTAAACAGGTCAGATACCTTATTCCGGACTGCCGATTTTGCTAACCAGCTTTAAATGGAAGGAGTCATAAAATGAGGGTAAGGACCTGTATTCTGTTATTTATTCCACTGTTATTTCAGCCTGCGCTGGCGGACAATTTCAGCGCGCTATCGCTCTCTGATAATGCTTTCCTGCACGATTCGCAACTCGATCTCAGGCTGCGCAATTACTGGAAGTATCTTAAGGAAAACGAAGCGCAACCGATCGCGGTTCATAACGCCTGGGGACAGGCGGCAAGTCTGGATTTTCGTTCCGGCTATCTGTGGGACTGGCTGGGCTTTGATGCCACCTACACGCGTGCGATCAGGCTGGGTGCCAGCGACAACTTTGCCTCGCGCGGTGTGCTGTACGACAGCGGCGGCAACCGGCAAAAAGCTGACGCACACGGCTTTAGCAAGTTTGGCCAACGCTATCTGAAAGTAAAGCTGGGCGACGAGCAGGCGGGATTCGAGGCGAAAGCGGGCTGGCAAACGTTCAACGATTTTGGCGTGCTGACCAACACTAATCGTTTGTCGCGTAACAGCTATTCAGGCTATAGCGGCGCGCTGAACGGGCAAAATCTGCGGCTGGATTTGGCTTACGTCACCAAAGCTCTTCGCCATGATTCACCGGACAGCCTGGCGCTGCAAACCCAGGACCAGCGGACCATTGCGGCAATCTATACCGGCGCCCTGAGCTATAAAACCGATCGCGGACGGCTCGCCTACGCTTTTGGCGAAGCGGAAGCCTACCAGCGGCGTCATGTTATCGAAGCGAGTTACACCCTCTCGCCACACTGGCGTCTCTCCTCACAAATTTATGGCAGTCAGGCGCTGGCAAATTATAAAAGCATGGCCGCCAGCAAAAGATCGTTCGATGACCACGCCTGGCATTATGTCGGCGAAGCAGACTGGATCAACAATGGATGGACACAAAAATTCGCCGCTGGCTGGACCTCGGCACCTAAAAAGAATGCGGTGGGATATTATGCGCGTCCTTTAACAAAAAATACCCGCGGGCGTTTTAACGCGCTGACCGCTGTCGGCAAAGATTATACCCGTGATAAAGAACTGGCACTGGTGTCGCAAACGGAATATGAAATTTTAAAAGGCGTATTTAGCGGCTTTCAGATTAACTATGGACAGTTTAATTACCGGGATACGCGTATACGCTCCGGGGAAATTGTGCTCATCAACCGCTTCATCGAACCCCATCCCGCCCTGAAAAACTTGTCGATTTCTTCGCTGTTCGGTTATGGCTGGTCATACAAAAACAGCAAAGAAACACCGGTTTTAAATACGCAGGGAAAATACCGGCGCTCTCCCAACCTGTCTGCGGCGATCGCGGTTGAGTATAAATTAGACCTGTTAAAATAAGGAAAATATGATGAACAATATATTGAAAGCATTGCTGATGCTTGTGGCGGTTGGCGCTGGCGCAAGCGAATCCTTCGCTGCCGATGTGACAATCTATCTTACGCGGCATGGCAAAACCATGTTTAACACGGTTCATCGTGCGCAGGGGTGGTCAGATACACCGCTGACGCCAGCGGGCGTGGAGGTGGCTGAACAGCTGGGACGTGGCCTGAAGACGCTGCCGTTTATCGCCGTCTGGTCCAGCGATTCTGGCAGGGCGAGACAAACCGCGCAGCTTGTCATGCAGGCATGGGAAAGGCCGCTGCCGCTGAACGAGCGCAAAGAATTACGGGAAGTGGGCTTTGGGCTGTATGAGGGCGATCTGGATGAGAATATGCTGACCGATGCCGCCCATCTGCTCGGCTTTGCCTCTGAGGCGGCGCTGATGAAAGCATCTGGCGAAGGCACAATTCGCGCCGATCGTATAATAGACGCTATCCGCCAGGCGGAAGCGTCCGGTACGCCAGCGCTTAAAGGCGTTAAGTCATCAGGGATGGCCGAAAGCTATCAGCAGGTGTCGAAGCGCATGGTGGATAGCCTGACCGAGATAGCGCAGCAGGCCCAGAAGCAGGGGGGCGGTAACGTTCTGGTGGTGTCGCACGGCCTGGCGATTACTTCGTTACTGATGGCGCTTGGCGATACCTCGTTGAACGAGCAGCTGCACAATGCGAGCGTGACCCGGCTGCGCTATACCGACAGCGGCGAGTTCGTGATTGAATCCATCAACGACATGAGTTACGTCGAGCGCGGCTCATAACATTCGCAGCATGCGCACTTCACAGTCCACGTGGCCGGTGCAGCCCATAGCGCCGTCGATGTGGCTAAAGCCCAGCGATTCATACAGCTTGATCGCTCTGGTCAGGCTGGCGGTGGTTTCGAGGTAGCAGCGGCGGAAACCCTGTTGACGCGCATGCTCCAGCGCCCGCAGCGCCAGGTCACGCGCCAGTCCCTGTCCACGCACGGCGGGCAGGAAATACATCTTCTGCAGTTCGCAGATATCGGGGGCACTACAGGCGAGCGGCGCCACGCCGCCACCGCCGACCACCTTGCCCTGATACTCCACCACCCAGTAGGCGCTCTGTTCAGCACTGTACAACTCAAACAAATGGTCGAGCTGCGGGTCGGATACGGTGTATCCCTTGTCAGCAGTCAGGCCGAACTCCGCTGAAACGTCGCGGATAACCTGGGCGATATGCGGATTGTCGGCGGCAGTAATCGGCCGCACCTGCAGATCAAGGCGCGTGGTGGTGGGTGTCGTCATCATCTCTTCCGGATTTGTACGAGGTCAATAAAAAAGCCGGGCAAGCCCGGCTTTATGAATAAGCTGTCAGCTACGACGCTTACAATGCCGCAATTACCGCCTGCTGTTCAATCAGTTTTGCTTTTGATTGTTGCAGTTCGGCGACGCGTTCACGCTCTTTTACCACCACCGCTTCCGGGGCGCGGGAGACAAAGCCTTCGTTGGCCAGCTTGACCTGAATCTTGTCGATTTCGACATCCAGTTTAACCAGCTCTTTCGCCAGTCGCTCCAGTTCGGCCGTTTTATCCACCAGGTCGGCCATCGGGATCAGCAGCTCAGCGCCTTCAACGATTTTGGTCACCGAGACCGGGCCTTTCTCGCCCGCTGGCAGAATGGTCAGGCTTTCCAGACGCGCCAGGCGCGACAGGAAGTTGCGGTTCGCTTCTACCCGACGCAGTGCCGCCGGTGAGCAGTCACGCAGCAGCACATCCAGCGGTTTGCTCAGCGCGATGTTCATTTCGGCACGAATATTACGCACCGCCACAATCGCTTGTTTCATCCACTCAATATCCGCTTTCGCTTCGGCATCCTCTTTCGCCGCTTCAAACTGCGGGAAAGGTTGCAGCATGATGGTGTCGTCGCTGATGTTTTTCAGTCCCTTCACGCGCTGCCAGATGGTTTCAGTGATAAACGGAATAATCGGGTGGGCCAGACGCAGCAAGCCTTCCAGCACGTTCACCAGCGTATGGCGGGTGCCGCGCAGTTCCGCTTCGTTACCGCTGTTCATCACCGGCTTGGTCAGCTCCAGGTACCAGTCACAGAACTGGTTCCAGGTGAAGTCATACAGCAGGTTAGCGGCGATATCGAAACGGTAGCTATCGAGCGCGTCACGGTAAGCTTTCACCGTGCTGTTGAACTCGGTGAGGATCCAGCGATCCGCCAGCGACAGCGCCATTTCGCCGCCGTTCTGGCCGCAATCCTGATCTTCGGTGTTCATCAGCACAAAGCGGCTGGCGTTCCACAGCTTGTTACAGAAGTTGCGATAACCTTCCAGGCGCTTCATGTCCCAGTTGATGTCGCGACCGGTTGAGGCGAGGGCGGCAAGGGTGAAACGCAGCGCATCGGTGCCTGACGGCTCAATGCCGTTCGGGAACTGCTTCTCGGTGCGTTTGCGGATCTTCTCGGCCAGCTGCGGCTGCATCATGTTACCGGTGCGTTTTTCCAGCAGCGCTTCCAGCGAAATGCCGTCAACCATATCCAGCGGGTCAATCACGTTGCCCTTGGATTTTGACATCTTCTGGCCTTCTTCATCACGAATCAGACCGGTCATGTAAACGGTTTTAAACGGCACCTGCGGTTTGCCATTTTCATCTTTGATGAAGTGCATGGTCAGCATGATCATGCGGGCAATCCAGAAGAAGATGATGTCGAAGCCGCTCACCAGCACGCTGGTCGGGTGGAAGGTGCGCAGCGCTTCGGTGTTTTCCGGCCAGCCGAGGGTAGAGAACGTCCACAGGCCAGAGGAGAACCAGGTGTCCAGCACGTCATCATCCTGACGCAGCGCCACATCGGCGGCCAGGTTGTTTTCAGCGCGAACTTCTTCTTCGGTGCGGCCAACATAGACGTGACCGTCGTTGTCGTACCAGGCCGGGATACGGTGACCCCACCACAGCTGACGAGAGATACACCAGTCCTGGATATCACGCATCCAGGAGAAATACATGTTTTCGTACTGCTTCGGTACAAACTGAATGTCACCGTTTTCAACCGCTTCGACCGCCACTTTCGCCAGCGGGGCAGTGCGCACGTACCACTGGTCAGTCAGCATCGGTTCAATCACCACGCCACCCCGATCGCCATAAGGTACGGTCAGGTCGTGCGGTTTGATCTCTTCGAGCAGGCCAAGCTGATCGACAGCAGCGACGATCGCTTTACGTGCCGCAAAACGCTCCATCTTCTGGAACGCGGCCGGGATCTCATCTGAGCAGGCATCGCTGACTTCGCCGTTGGTGTCATACACCTGGGCGCGCTCGCGGATATCGCCGTCAAAGGTCAGGATGTTGATCATCGGCAGCTTGTGACGACGACCAACTTCGTAGTCGTTAAAGTCATGTGCCGGGGTGATCTTGACGCAGCCGGTGCCTTTTTCCATGTCAGCATGTTCATCGCCAACAATCGGGATCAGACGGCCAACCAGCGGCAGCATGACAAATTTGCCAATCAGATCTTTGTAGCGCGGATCTTCCGGATTGACCGCCACGCCGGTATCGCCCAGCAGGGTTTCCGGACGAGTGGTGGCGACCACCAGATAATCTTTACCGTCAGCCGTTTTCGCGCCGTCGGCCAGCGGATAGCGGATGTGCCACATTGAGCCTTTGCTCTCGCGGTTTTCCACTTCCAGGTCAGAGATGGCGGTGCGCAGCTTCGGATCCCAGTTCACCAGGCGTTTGCCACGGTAAATCAGGTTCTCTTTGTACAGGCGGACGAACACCTCTTTCACCGCGTTGGACAGACCTTCGTCCATGGTGAAACGCTCGCGCTCCCAGTCAACGGAGTTGCCGAGACGGCGCATCTGACGGGTGATGGTGCCGCCGGATTCCGCCTTCCACTGCCAGATTTTGTCAATGAACGCATCACGGCCGTAGTCCTGGCGCGTTTTGCCCTCTTCAGCCGCAATCTTGCGCTCAACCACCATCTGCGTGGCGATGCCCGCGTGGTCGGTACCGGCCTGCCACAGGGTATTTTTGCCCTGCATGCGCTGGTAGCGAATCATGGTATCCATGATGGTTTGCTGGAAGGCGTGACCCATGTGCAAGCTACCGGTGACGTTCGGCGGCGGGATCATGATGCAAAAGCTTTCCTGGCTGGTATCGCCATTCGGTTTGAAGTAGCCCTGCTTTTCCCAATGCTCGTAAAGCGGCTGCTCGATATCTTGCGGGTTATATGTCTTTTCCATTTCTGCTATGTCGTTTGCGGCTGTGGCGGCGTTGCCGTATTCAATTGGAAACCAACGCTGCGGTACGCTTTATAGCGGTCGCGCGCCAGCTGTTTGAGAGATTCTTCGTAAGGAACGAAGTCTATCACTTCATGGAAAGCAGTAGCAAAATCTGCGAACTGTGGCAGCAGGCTAATTAACAGGTCGCGTGGCGAACTGCCGCGACGCTGCGGCCAGGCCAGTTCAACCGGCGCGCCGTAGCGCGGGCCTTCACCGGCGAGGTTATGCGGCACGAAGGCGTTCGCCGGACGTTGCCACAGCGCTTCGTCGAGACGAATCGCCTGCTGCTCATCTTCACAGGCGATCAACACCCGCTTTCCGGCCCGCCAGCGTGTTTCCGCCAGATTGCACACCAGCGCTTCGATGGCGCTCAGGCCGTCGCTCGGTGCATCGGTTTCCAGCACGTAGAAGGTTGCGTTTTTCATCAGTTTGCTCGTCAGAAGATCAAGGGCGGAATCTCATCCGCCCTTGTAGTCAGCATTGCGGCGATCAGTCGTCGCCGTTCAATCCTGCCCGATTCAACAGAAACTGCGACAGCATCGGCACCGGACGCCCGGTGGCGCCTTTGGCTTTGCCTGAACGCCAGGCCGTACCGGCGATGTCGAGGTGCGCCCAGTTATATTTGCGGGCAAAGCGCGCCAGGAAGCAGGCGGCGGTAATCGCTCCGCCCGGCCGGCCGCCAATGTTGGCCATGTCGGCAAAGTTGGACTCCAGCTGCTCCTGATACTCGTCCGCCATCGGCAGGCGCCAGGCGCGGTCGCCCGACTGCTCAGAGGCGCTGATCAGCTCATGCGCCAGCGGATTGTGGTTCGACAGCAGACCGCTGACGTGGTGGCCCAGCGCAATCACGCAGGCACCGGTCAGGGTCGCGACGTCAATCACCACTTCCGGATCGAAGCGTTCAACGTAGGTCAGCGCATCGCACAGCACCAGCCGGCCTTCAGCATCGGTATTCAGCACTTCCACCGTCTGGCCAGACATGGTGGTCAGCACGTCGCCCGGACGCATCGCCCGGCCATCCGGCATGTTTTCACAGCCGGCCAGCACGCCGACCACGTTGAGCGGCAGGTTAAGCTCGGCGACCATGCGCATCACGCCATACACCGAGGCCGCGCCGCACATGTCATATTTCATTTCGTCCATGCTGTCGGACGGCTTAATCGAGATGCCGCCGGAGTCGAAGGTCAGGCCTTTACCGACCAGCACAATCGGCCGCGCGTCAGCATCCGGATTGCCTTTGTACTCAATCACCGACATCAGCGATTCGTTTTGCGAACCGGCACCCACCGCCAGATAGGCGTTCATACCCAGCTCTTTCATCTGCTGTTCGCCGATGACGCGGGTGGTGACATTTTTGCTAAAGGCATCCGCCAGCTGACGCGCCTGTGAGGCCAGATAGGCGGCGTTACAGATGTTTGGCGGCATATTGCCCAGATCTTTCGCCGCTTTCATGCCGGCAGCCACCGCCAGGCCATGCTGAATCGCGCGTTCACCGCTGGTCAGTTCACGGCGGGTCGGCACGTTAAACACCAGCTTACGCAGCGGACGGCGCGGCTCGGCCTTGTTGCTTTTCAGCTGATCGAAGTTATACAGCGCCTCTTTTGAGGTTTCGACCGCCTGACGCACTTTCCAGTAGGTGTTACGGCCTTTGACGTGCAGTTCAGTCAGGAAGCAGACCGCTTCCATTGAGCCGGTATCGTTCAGCGTGTTGATGGTTTTCTGAATCACCTGCTTGTACTGACGCTCGTCCAGCTCGCGCTCTTTGCCGCAGCCAATCAGCAGAATACGCTCAGACAGGATGTTTGGCACATGATGCAGCAGCAGTGTCTGGCCCACTTTTCCTTCCAGCTCGCCGCGGCGCAGCAGGGCGCTGATATAGCCGTCGCTGATTTTATCCAGCTGTTCGGCAATCGGTGACAGACGACGCGGTTCGAAAACGCCAACGACAATGCAGGCACTGCGCTGTTTTTCCGGGCTTCCGCTTTTTACACTGAACTCCATGCACTCTCCTGAATCTTAAAGACAACGGCCGCTGCTGCCGCTAGAATGTAGCGCGCTCATGACCCATTTATTCATCACGGCAGCATGACATTCTGCCGCTGGAGGTCATAATGAATCAGGGTGACAAGATGTTGTTTTTCCACCACCCAAGCGCGTTTGTCATACAATTTTAGCTACGATGACGGCCATTGATGAAGAAAAATGGCAAATAAGCGTTGAAACTAGCGATTTTCCTGCAAAAAGACAAGTTTTCACAGGCGTACTAAGCGTGATCATCATTAGATATCTGGTTCGGGAAACGCTCAAAAGCCAGCTGGCTATCCTCTTCATCCTGCTATTGATCTTCTTTTGCCAGAAGTTAGTCAGGATTTTAGGAGCCGCGGTGGATGGCGAAGTGCCGACAAACCTCGTTCTGACACTGTTAGGACTCGGCGTGCCTGAAATGGCACAACTTATACTGCCCTTAAGTCTGTTTCTGGCGATCCTGATGACGCTGGGACGACTCTATACGGAAAGTGAAATTACCGTCATGCACGCCTGCGGCCTGAGTAAAGCGGTGCTGGTCAAGGCGGCGATGGTGCTGATGCTGTTTACCTCGCTGGTGGCGGCGGTGAACGTTATCTGGCTCGGTCCCTGGTCATCCCGTTATCAGGATGAAGTGACCCAGAACGCCAAAGCCAACCCTGGCACGGCGGCGCTGGCGGCCGGGCAGTTCCAGACTTCCAGCGATGGCAGCGCCGTGCTGTTCCTTGAGGATGTCAAAGGCAACCAGTTCGGCAACGTGTTCCTGGCGCAGTTACGGCCAAAAGGCAACGCGCGGCCTTCGGTGGTGCTGGCTGACAGCGGTCATATGGAACAGCATAAAGACGGTTCGCAGGTGGTGACGCTGGATAAAGGTACCCGTTTTGAGGGCACCGCGCTGCTGCGTGACTTCCGCATCACTGACTTTACCAATTATCAGGCGCTGGTGGGCTATAAAGAGGCCACGCTGGACCCGAACGATGCGGAGCAGTCGAGCTTTACCGGCCTGTTCGGTAACGACTCGCCGACCTTCCGCGCCGAGCTGCACTGGCGTATGACGCTGGTGTTTTCGGTGCTGGTGATGGCGCTGATGGTGGTGCCGCTCAGCGTGGTCAATCCACGTCAGGGCCGGGTGTTGTCGATGCTGCCGGCGATGCTGCTCTATCTGATCTTCTTCCTGCTGCAAAGCTCGCTGAAGTCGAGCGGAGCGAAAGGGCGGCTCGATCCGGCCGTCTGGATGTGGGTAGTGAATATCAGCTATCTGCTGCTGGCGGTGCTGCTTAACCTGTGGGATACGGTGCCGATGCGTCGGGTTCGTGCCCGCTTTACACGCGGAGGATCGGTCTGATGTTTCGCGTACTTGACCGCTATATCGGCAAAACCATTTTCAATACCATCATGCTGACGCTGTTCATGCTGGTGTCGCTTTCCGGCATCATCAAGTTCGTCGATCAGCTGCGTAAAACCGGTCAGGGCAGCTATAGCGCGCTCTCGGCCGGTTATTACACCCTGCTTAGCGTGCCGAAAGATATTGAGATCTTCTTCCCGATGGCGGCGCTGCTGGGCGCGCTGCTGGGGCTGGGGACGCTGGCACAGCGCAGTGAGCTGGTGGTGATGCAGGCCGCCGGTTTCACCCGCATGCAGGTGGCCTTGTCGGTGATGAAAACCGCGATTCCGCTGGTGCTGCTGACCATGGCGATTGGCGAATTTGTTGCGCCCTCGGGCGAGCAGATGGCGCGTAATTACCGGGCGCAGCAGCTGTATGGCGGGGCGCTGGTGTCGACGCAAAACGGTCTGTGGGCGAAAGATGGCAACAACTTCATCTACATTGAGCGCATCAAAGGCGACAATGAGATTGATGGCGTCAGCATCTACAGCTTTAACGATCAGCGTCGGCTGCAGAGCGTGCGCTATGCCGCGACCGCGACCTGGGATGCGGCGAAAAAGCACTGGGCGCTGTCGCAGGTGGATGAGTCGAACCTGACCGATCCGAAGCAGATCACCGGTTCGCAGAGCCTCGGCGGCGAGTGGAAAACCAACCTGACGCCGGACAAGCTGGGCGTGGTGGCGCTCGACCCGGATGCGCTTTCGATTCGCGGCCTGTATAACTACAGCAAGTATCTGAAGCAGAGCGGCCAGGAGTCCGGGCGTTATCTGCTGAACATGTGGAGCAAAATCTTCCAACCGCTGTCGGTGGCGGTGATGATGCTGATGGCGCTGTCGTTTATCTTTGGTCCGCTGCGCAGTGTGTCGATGGGCGTGCGGGTGGTTACCGGCATCAGCTTTGGCTTTCTGTTCTACGTGCTCGACCAGATCTTTGGCCCGCTGAGCCTGGTTTACGGTCTGCCGCCAATCATGGGGGCAATTCTGCCGAGCTTCGCCTTCTTCGCCATCAGCTTGTTTATGCTGATCAAGCGGCGCTAAGCGAGCAC
Source organism: Pantoea sp. X-Soil-YNGN-775 (assembly GCF_059730575.1). Taxonomy (NCBI): domain Bacteria; kingdom Pseudomonadati; phylum Pseudomonadota; class Gammaproteobacteria; order Enterobacterales; family Erwiniaceae; genus Pantoea; species Pantoea sp. X-Soil-YNGN-775. Next base: position 520,019 of record NZ_AP035945.1, read on the forward strand.
CGCAACTGAAAAAGGCCGCGTTTGCGGCCTTTTTTGTTTTTTAAGCTGCAGGCGAATGTCTGCCATCGCTTTACGTTTGGCATCTTTCCGGGAGTAGCGGCCTCAGCGGCGGGAAGCGGCTTCAGGCCACGCTATTTATCCAGCCTGACAACGCGGGCAGGGCTGCTGGCAGCTGTGACAGCAGATAGAGAATCAGGCCAATGGTGCCGCCCACCAGCGTGCCGTTGATGCGAATAAACTGCAGGTCTTTGCCGATATTCAGCTCGATCTGCTGCGACATATCGCGAGCATCCCAGCTCTTCACGGTGTCGCTGATGTGGCGCGTCAGGAAGCCAGCAAATTCCGGTGCCACGCTGCGCGCTGCCTGTTCGAGGTGCTGATTCATTGAGTCGCGCAGCGCCGGATCGGCGGCCAGGGTTTCGCCCAACCACAGCGCCGCGCCGCGCACTTTCTCCTGCACCCGCGAATCGTCGCTGCTGAGGTCCGCTTTCAGCCAGTTACGCATATCGTTCCACAGCTCGCCGATGTAGCGATTGAGCGTGGCATCCTCTTTCAGCCAGCTCTTGATCACCTCGGCGCGCTCCGCCATCTCCGGGTCGGTTTGCAGTTTGACGATCAGCCGATCCACCGCCCGGTTAAAGCCGAGACGCAGCTCGTGGCCCTGATCCAGCGCCACATCATCCAGCAGCGAGTCGACCGCGTTCGCCACCAGTTCAGCACTGTGCTCGCCCAGCCACTCGGTCGGCAGCATTTTGGCTTTGATCGGATGTTCACGCTTCAGCCAGCGCACCAGTTGCTGCGCAATGAACTCGCGGGTTGAGGGCTTATGCAGCAGCGCCAGCAACTGTTCGATCGCCGCGTCCAGCAGCGCCTGATGCCGATTGTTTTTGGTCAGGCTCTCCAGGATCAGCGCGCTGGTCTGCGTCAGATCGACCTTATCGATGGCGCGATGCACTGCGCGGCGCATGAAGTTCTGAATACGCGTGTCATCGGTCAGATCGAGGAAGCCGCGCATCACCTGCAGCAGATGTCGGCCGATTCGGTCAGCATTGCCGGGCGCATTCAGCCACTGCGCCAGCAGGTGCGACGGATCGTGACGGCGTATCAGGCTGAGCAGCGAATCGGTATCGAGAAACTTCTCCTGCACGAAGCGGCCGAGATTCTCACCGATACGATCTTTGTTACGCGGGATAATCGCGGTATGACGCGAGATAAAGGGCACCGGCACCCGGCGAAACAGCGCCACTACCGCGAACCAGTCGGCCAGCGCACCGACCATTGCCGCTTCCGCTATCGCTTTCACGCCGCTGACCCAAAAGCCGGGCGGCAGAAACAGGGTGATGATGAAGGTCGCGGCGGCCAGTAACAGCAGCAGCAGCGCCAGACGTTTAGTCCGTTTCAGTTCGTGTTGTTTATCCATATCCTGATCTTAGCAGAGCGCGTTATCAGCGGCGACGGCCACCCAGCAGGCTGCCGAGCACGCCGCGGATGATCTGTTGGGTAATCTGTCGGGTCGCGCTTTTCGCCATGGTCTGCACCACGCCATCGTGCTTACCGCCGCGTGGTCCGGTGCGGCCAAACAGAATCTCTTTCAGTCCACCAAGAATTCCCTCGTCGACCGCCACGCTGCTGCCTTTGGCAGGCGGTGCGTTGCGCTGTTCGCTGCTGGCCTGAAAGCCCTGTTGCAGCCGTTCAAACGCTGATTCACGATCGACGTCGCTGTCATATTTGCCGTACAGCGGTGAGTGGTTGATCAGCCCGTTGCGTTCATCGGCGGTCACCGGTCCCATGCGCGAGCCGGGCGCAATCACCATCGCCCGCTCTACCACCGACGGGCTGCCTTTGGCATCGAGAAAAGAGATCAGCGCTTCGCCGGTGCCCAGCGCCTGAATCGCTTCCACGCTGCTGAATGCCGGGTTGGCGCGCAGGGTGTCGGCCGCCGTTTTAACCGCTTTCTGATCTTTCGGCGTGAAGGCGCGCAGGGCGTGCTGCACCCGGTTACCGAGCTGTCCCAGTACCCGATCCGGAATATCCGCCGGGTTCTGGGTGACAAACCAGACGCCGACGCCTTTGGAGCGAATCAGCCGCATCACCTGTTCGATTTTTTCCAGCAGCACCGGCGGCGCGTCGTTAAACAGCAGATGTGCTTCATCGAAGAAGAACACCAGCTTCGGCTGATCGAGGTCACCGGCTTCCGGCAGATGTTCATACAGCTCAGACAGCAGCCACAGCAGACTGGTGGCGTAGAGCTTCGGCATCTGGTAGAGCTTCTCTGCCGACAGAATATTGATGAAGCCTTTACCCTGAGCGTCGACCCGCATCCAGTCGGCGATATCCAGCATCGGTTCACCGAAGAAGTGCTCCGCGCCCTGTTGCTCCAGCGTCAGCAGTCCGCGCTGAATCGCCCCGACCGAGGCGCTGTTAATGTTGCCGTATTGCGTCTGGAAGCTTTTAGCGTTGTCACCGATGTACTGCGTCATGGCGCGTAGATCTTTGAAATCCAGCAGCAGTAAGCCCTGATCGTCGGCGATGCGGAAAATAATCTGCAATACGCCGCTCTGTACTTCATTGAGGTTCAGCAGCCGCGCCAGCAGCAGCGGGCCGAGATCGGAGACGGTCGCCCGCACCGGGTGGCCTTTTTCACCGAAGATATCCCACAGCACCACCGGATTGGCCTGAGGCTGCCAGTCGGTAACGCCAATTTTCGCCAGTCGCTGCTGTAACTTTTCACCCGACTCGCCTGCCATCGCGACACCGGTCAAATCGCCTTTCACATCGGCCATAAATACCGGCACGCCAATCGACGAGAACGATTCTGCCAGCTTTTGCAGGGTGACGGTTTTACCGGTACCGGTCGCGCCGGTTATCAGTCCGTGGCGATTGGCCATTTGCGGTAACAGATTGAGCTGAACGTCGGGCGTCCGGGCAATCAACAGGGGCGAAGTCATGATTTTCCACTCTCAGGCAACGGGTTATGCCTGAAGAATAGCAAGCGGGGCGGGGAAAAGCGGAGAAGATTTCACCGAAAAGCAGCCCGTTGCTCCGCAGAGCAACGGAGCCGGTTACTTCTGCACTTCTTCGAAATTGAGCAGGCTGACGCCGATGCCCTGCTGCAGGTTGCGGATGTTGCTGCGCACCGCCACCTGAGTGGCGCCCTGCAACATCACCACAAACGGCGACTGCTGCTGCACCTGAGTCTGTAACTGCTGGTAGCGGCTACGGCGTTTTGCCGCATCGCTCTCACCGGCTGCGGCGCGGGTGGCCGCGCTCAGTTCAGGAATGGTCCAGCCGACGCGCCACGCCAGCGTTTTGCCGCCGCCCGGCACGTTATAGGCAAAGGTGCTGGCGTTGGTATTAGGATCGACGTAGTCCGCGCCCCAGTAAGAGAAGATCGCCTGGAAGTCACGGCTGCGCATTTTGCTCCACAGCTCGGATTCCGCCACCGGCTGGATATCCAGATTCACCTCCGCCTTCGCGAAGCTGGCCTGCAACGCCTGCGCCACGTCGATATACGGCGGTTGATTGACCACCGTCAGGGCAATGTGGGTGCCAGGCTTGATGCCGGCCTGTTGCAGAATCGACCGGGCTTTGTTCAGATCGTAATGGAACGGCGTGCGGGTAATCGCGCCATCAAAGCCCTCCGGCAGGAAGCTCTGATGAATGCGGTATTGCCCCTTTAACAGCTGATTCGCCAGACTGTCATAATCGACCAGCCAGCGTGCTGCCTGCCATAACGCCGGATTGGCCAGCGCTGGCTGCTGCGGGCTTTGGGTATTAAAGCCGAGGTAGTAAATCAGGCTGGAGGGGAAGGCATCGACCCGGACATCCTTCACGCCTTTCACCGCAGCGATCTGATCCGGCCCGAGCTGGTAGGCGACATCCACATCCCCCTGCTGGATCAGCAGGCGGCGGGTGCCCGGTTCGGCGACGCCTTTCAGCAGCACCCGCTTCAGATGCGGCTGTTGCGTACTGTACTGATTGGCTTCCAGCACCAGCGCCTGCAGCGGCACAAACTGTTTAATGGCATAGGCGGCACTGCCGGCGGAATGCGTTTTCAGCCAGCCGTTGCCGTAGTCGTTGTTGGCGGCATGCTGTTGCGCCAGTTTGCTGTCGACCAGTGACGCCACCGGCGCGGTGAGCAGCCGCAGCGCCAGATCGCTGCCGATTTGTGCTGGCCAGCGCAGCTCAAGCTGGTGGTCGTTAATCACCGTAAACTGCTGGTCGATATTGTCCGGCGTCCAGCCAAACTCGCCCAGAATAAACGAGGGCGCTTTATTCAGCTTCACCGCGCGGGTTAACGAAAACACCACATCCTGGGCAGTCAGCGGATTGCCGCTGGCGAAACGGGCCTGCGGATTGAGATCGAATACCAGGCTGTGCGGGGTTTTGCCCGGCTGCCAGCGACTGGCCGCCAGCGGAGATAACTGCTGCGGATCCTGATGATTCGGTTCCAGCAGTGTTTGATAAATGTTACGCAGGCTGCTGGTGCTGATGGTTTCGAAACTTTCGGCCGGGTCAAAGCTGATAACGCCATCGAGCGGCACCGCAATCACCAGCGTATCGGCGGGCGTGGCGGCGTGCACCGGGTGAACCAGCGCCACTGCGGTCAGCAGTGACAGGAGCGTTTTGCGCATAAAGAGTTATCCTGAGTCGTTGATTCACCTACTCTATCTGGCGCAGTAAAAACGCAAAATGCCGGTTTGTTCTGAGCTTTGCACAATTATTGCCACGCCAGCTCGGGCATATGACCAAATAAAGATCATGACCCGCCGTGATTATTGTGGCGGAATTTTGTCCATTATTTAAATCATCCGGGTTACGCGCTGCCGATCACAATTTGCGCATGCGCTGATTGTCTGGCAATGAAAGTAAATATAATGTTGCCAATGAGAATAATTCTCTTGTATGGAAGTATGATATTTTTTTATCGGTTATTTTGCGTGATGATGACTGACCGAAAATAATAGCCGGTCGTTACACGGTAAAAACCATCGATTACCCGACGATTGTGTGGTTTTAGTATAAATTTCCTCGATCTAAAACTTTTACCTGCCTGTAACCTCAACGCAACACCATGATAAATATTCACTAAAACACATCTTAAATTCAATTTTTACATTCAGACACATTTATATCCCTAAGATTGCCAGGTTATTAACCGATATGTTCCGTTATTCACATAAAAATTATTATACCCTCCTCGTAGGTTCTGCAGGCGTCTGTGCTGTGCGCGTTGATTCTCTGAAGTGACTGGTAATCTGCCAGCCGCTCACGCTGCCAGCCTTTCTGTTGCATGGCGTATCAGTCGGGTATTTAGCAGATGAGAGTCGTGCGGATATGCTGTTACAAAAACCCACCACCAGGCGTAAATTTTTGCTGGGCTCATTACTGGCGCTGCCATTAAGTGAGCTGGTCTTTAAAGGCATTACTGCTGCGCAGGCCGCAGAGATGGCCGCCCCGGAATTAGCTGACTATAAACCGATCTTTTTCTCTGCCGATGAGTGGCAGTTTATCCTTGCGGCCACCGATCGTTTGATTCCGGCGGGCGGCAAAGGTAAAGCGCCTGGCGCGCTGGAAACCAACGTGCCGATCTTTATCGATCAGCAGCTGCACAGCGAAGAGTTTGGCAGCGAAATCTACCTGCAGGGCCCGTTCAACACCGAGGCTCCCGCCACCATGGGCTATCAGATCCCGTTCCGTCCGCAACAGATGTATCAGACCAGTATCCGGCTGATTAATCAGTGGTCGCAGAGCACTCACCAGAAAGCCTTCCATGCGCTGACGCTGGAAGAGAAAGATGCGGTGCTGACCCAGGTTAATAAAAACGGCATCGACTTTGCGGCACTGGGCGAACCCAACCTGAAGGCGTCTCAGTTCTTCAGCCAGCTGCTTTCCGATACCAAGCACGGCTACCTCGCGGACCCGATGTACGGCGGCAATAAAGGCATGAAAGCCTGGATCGCCATCGGCTTCCCGGGCGCGCGTGCCAGCTTCACCGAATGGGTGAAACAGCACAACGTTCCGTATCCGCTGGGTCCGGTCAGTGTTAAAGGCGAGCGCGCGTAAGACGCATTCCGAATCAGGGTTTTGAAACAGGATTATCATGGCACAGGTTACTAAAAAAGAAGTCGACGTCGTCGTCTGCGGCCTCGGCTGGGCCGGCTCGCTGATGAGCATCGAACTGGCACTGGCTGGACTTGAAGTGCGCGCACTGGAGCGCGGCGGCGATCGTGATTACGACGAGTTCGCCTATCCAAAACCGGCGGATGAATACGCCTACGCGGTGCGCAACAAAGTGTTCGCTACCCCGGCAGAAGTGGCGGTTACCGTCCGCTACAACAGCAGCCAGACGGCGCTGCCAACCCGTAAATGGGGCGCGTTTGCACCCGGCACCGGCGTTGGCGGTTCCGGCCTGCACTGGACGGCAGTGCTGATCCGTCCGACTCCGACCGATATCAAACTGAAGACCTATGTCGATGAGGCTTACAAGCCGGGCATTCTGCAGGATGATATGCGGGTGATGGACTTCCCGTTCAGCTGGGAAGAGATCGAGCCTTACTACTACAAGTTCGAACTGATTTGCGGCCAGTCGGGCAATACCGGCAACCTGCGCGGCCAGATCCTCGAAGGCGGCGATCCGTTTGAAGGTCCGCGTTCGGAGCCTTACCCGCTGCCGGCGCTGGATGACACGCTGAACAACGTGATGTTTAAAGAAGCGGCGAAAAAGCTCGGTTACCATCCGTTCCCGAACCCGTCAGCCTGCGTGTCACGCGCGTGGAAAAACCCGTACGGCAACCAGATCGCGCCGTGCAACTACTGCGGCTACTGCAGTAAATATCCGTGCCTCAACTACTCCAAAGCCTCGCCACAAACCGCGGTGATGGATTCGCTGAAGCGTATGCCGAATTTCTCTTACGAAGTGAACGCGGAAGTGATCAAGGTAGTGCTGAACGATGATAAGAAAACCGCCAAAGGGGTGATCTACATCGATGCACAGGGCAACGAGTGCTTCCAGCCGGCCAAAATTGTGGTGCTGAGCAGCTTCCAGCTCTACAACGTGCGCCTGATGCTGCTGTCCGGCATTGGCAAACCGTACAACCCAATCACCGAAGAAGGTGTGGTAGGGCGTAACTACGCCTTCCTGTCGAACGGCGGCGCGACCCTGTTCTTCAAAGATAAAAACTTCAACCCGTACGCCACCGCAGGCGCGACCGGCCAGATGTTTAACGATATCTCGCCAGGCAACTTTGATGGTCCTTCGCTCGGCTTCCTTGGTGGCGCGAAGATCCACAGCTCACAGGCGACCGGCACCCCGATCAGCACCGCGCTGCCAAAAGGCACGCCAACCTGGGGCCTGGGTTACAAAGAGGGGCTGGAAGAGTGGTACGGTCATTCGATGAAGATCAGCATCACCACCACCTGTCAGTCTTACCGCGATATCTATCTGGATCTCGATCCGAACTACAACGATCACCGTGGCCTGCCGCTGCTGCGCATGACCTTCAACTGGAAAGAGAATGAGTTGAAGCTGCAGCAGCATCTGAAAGGCATTGTCGGCAACATCGCCAAAGAGCTGAACCCGGACAGCATGAGCATGAGCTTCCTGCCGATGGGCGCGGATTTCGACCTGACCAAATATGTCTCTACCCACAACGTGGGCGGCGCGGTGATGGGCGATAACCCGAAAACCTCGGCACTGAACAAGTACCTGCAGAGCTGGGACGTGCATAACGTGTTTGTGCCGGGCGGCAACGCCTTCCCGCAGAACTTCCAGGCGAACCCGACCGATACCATCGGCGCCATTACGCTGATGGCGGCACAGGCGATCAAAGATCAGTATCTGAAAAATCCCGGCCCACTGGTACAGGCATAAGCGCATGAATAAGCTGAAACTGACATCCTTTTTATTCGCCAACGCAGTGCTGTTGGCCAGCGGTTTTGCCCTGCCAGCGCACGCTGAAGATGAGGCGCAACTGATCAAGCAGGGTGAATATCTCTCCCGGCTGGGCGATTGCATGGCGTGTCACTCGTTACCTGGCAAACCGGACTATTCGGGCGGGCTGGCGATTGAGTCGAATCTCGGCACCATCTTCTCCACCAACATCACGCCGGATAAAACCCACGGCATTGGCAACTACAGCGAACAGCAGTTCTCTGATGCAGTGCGTAAAGGGGTATTACCGGACGGATCGCGGCTCTATCCGGCAATGCCATACCCGGATTACGCCAAAATCAGCGATGCCGATATGCACGCGCTGTATGTCTACTTTATGAAAGGCGTCCAGCCGAGCGCGGAACAGCCGCCGGAAACCAAACTGAGCTTCCCGTTCAGCCAGCGCTGGGGCATGCGCTTCTGGAACTGGGCGTTCACCTCGGACAAACCGTTCCAGCCGATTGGCGGTGCCTCTGCCGAGATCAATCGTGGTGCTTACATCGTCGAAAGTCTGGGCCACTGCGGCAGCTGCCATACGCCGCGCGGTCTGGGCATGAACGAGAAAGCGCTGGATAGCGGTGACGATAAATTCCTGGCGGGCGGTAGCCTGAATAACTGGGATGTGCCGTCACTGCGCGGTCTGCCGCGCTGGAGCGAGCAGGAAGTGGTGGATTACCTGCAGACCGGCCGCAACGATAAAGCCGCGGTCGGCGGTGAGATGACTTCGGTGGTTGAGCACAGCAGTTCGCACATGACCGACGCCGATCTGAAAGCGATTGCCGCCTACCTGAAATTCCTCGGCGGCAACCCGCCGCTGCAGGCCTACGACGTTAAGGCCCAGCAGGCAACAGAAGCGAAGCTGACCGCGGCGAAGAACCTGAGCGAAGGCGAGCGTCTCTATCTGGACAACTGTGGCGCCTGCCACTTTGTTACCGGCAAGGGCGCAGCAGGGATCTTCCCGGAGCTGGATCAGGCGACGATTGTGAATGCTAAAGATCCAACCGGATTGATCCACACCATCCTGGCCGGTGCGCAGCAGCCTTCGACCACGAAAGCGCCGTCGAAACTGGCGATGCCAGGCTTTGGTCAGCGTCTGAGTGATGATGAGGTGGCGCAGCTGGCAACCTTTATCCGTCAGGGCTGGAGCAACAATGCGCCAGCAGTGAGCAAAGATCAGGTCGCTGAAGTGCGGAAAACGCTGAAGTAAAAACGCTGAAGTTAAAATGAAAAGGGTGCCCCGCAACGGGCACCCTTTATTGTTGTTCAGTGGAAAGTGCGTACCACTTCCAGCACGCCATTAATCACGAACTGCACGCCCATGCAGACCAGCAAAAATCCCATCAACCGCGAAATCGCCTCAATGCCGCTTTTGCCGACGATTCTCATGATCGCCCCGGAACTGCGCAGCGAAACCCATAAAATCAGGCTCACCAGCAGAAAGGTCAGCACCGGCGCGGTATTCACCACCCAGACCGGAAAATCGATGCCGCTTCTCACCGTCGAGGCGGAAGAGATGATCATCGCAATGGTGCCCGGTCCGGCAGTGCTCGGCATGGCCAGCGGCACAAAAGCGATGTTTACCGGCTCTTTGGCGTGATCCAGCTCATCCTGCTTCTGCTTTGCTTCCACCGACTGACCGGCCGGTTTCACCGGGAACAGCATCCGAAAACCAATAAACGCCACGATTAACCCGCCGGCAATCCGCAGGCCAGGGATCGAGATGCCGAAGGTATCCAGCACCGCGTTGCCGGCATACCACGCCACCATCATGATGGCGAAGACGTAGATTGAGGCCTGTCTGGACTGGCGGTTGCGCTCCTCAAAGTTCATCTCACCCGCCAGGCCAAGAAACAGCGCCACGGTGGTGAGCGGATTGGCGAGCGGCAACAGCACCACCAGCCCCAGACTGACCGCTTTGATTAACTCCAGCATGTTAAAGCCATCCGTGAGTGATTAGTGTTTCGGGCGCTCCAGCGCTTCGATTAATTCCGGGAAGAAATCCTGCAAAATTTCCGGCGTCATCAGTTCCGGGTACTGCATCAGATGTTCGCGGATACGTTCGTTGACGTCCGGCAGCAGGCGCTGGGCGGCGGCGCTGGCGGTGATTTTGTGTTTCTTCATCGCGCGCAGCAGATCAGACGGCAGCGAATCTTCATCATCCGCATCGTCGATCATCTCCAGCGCATCCAGCTCGTCAAACATCTCCATCAGCGCTTCGGTTTGCGGCGTGCGTGACTCATATTCACGCGGATGTTCATCTTCGAGGAAGCGCAGCATGGCGCGCATCGGGGTGCCGTCTGGCGTGGCCGGTGGCTCGGCGGCAAACCAGCTCAGCAGCTGGTGCATGGTGATCTGGTGGACGCGGAAGCCGCTGTCGACCAGCTCATCGGCCAGCAGTTCTGCGGTTTCATTTTCAATCAGACAGATATGAGTGCGGTTTGGCTCGTACTGATCCAGCCACTGGTAGATCTCTTCAATCACGCCATCGTCATACTCGAATTTTTTGGTGAAATAGCTGTCGTCCTGGTCGTGAACGCAGGCCTGAATCCGATCGGGGTCGAAGTAAAGTGCGATGTTGATGCCTTTCATGCGTGCTGTCCTGTAGAAATCAAAACAACACTATAGCGCTCAACGTGCGGATAAGGGAGTGTCGGGGTTCACAGCGTGAAGCGCAGAGAGGAGTGGACCGGCCAATGCTCCCCACTTTGTCGATTTAAGCGGGGAGACAGCGGCGCTGCGGCTTTATCAGGAGATAAAGTTTTTGCCCTGTTTTAAGACCACGTCACAGGCTTTGGTTTTCAGCTTCTCGCCCATCGGCGAGCTGCTCAGGCTCTGCAGGTTGAGCTGCTGGCCGTTGCCGGTATTCAGCAGACCCGCCACACCCTGGGTGTAGTCAGTCTTCTGTTCCTGCGCGGTGGTGGTGTTCAGGCCGAGTTTGCTCAGCACCTGATCTTTAACCGACTGCACATTGTTTTTCACCACGTTGTGCTCGACGCAATACTGCATCACGCCCGCCGCGTTGGTCATGCTGTTAGCGCTGACCGCTTTGTCGCCACCGTTCAGCAACCCGGTCAGGGAAGAGAGTGACAGACCGCCATTCTGCTGGGTGGTGCCGGTGGTGGTGCCAGAGGTGTTACCGTTGTTCTGCTGGCTGAGCTGCGATGCTGCACTGCTCAGTTGATCCTGCCAGCTGGCGGCTGATGCACTGCCCGCCACCAGAAGTGCCGCTAATCCCCATCCCCACGCACTGCGTTGTGCTTGTTTCATCTCAACCTCTGTCTGTAATTGTATGGCTTCTTCAGCCTTGCTAAGAGCCGCTGGCGAGGAGAAAGTTCCTGAATTTATCCATTAATAAGGCCTTTGGGAATATTCTGTAATTGCTGGGTAAATAGAAGTTTCGCACAGGAATGGGTTATTTATCTGCCAGTTTTGCTGGCCTGGATAATATGATTTCACGCTCTGTAATATTTTTTAATATCTATTTATATTGCTGTTATCTTTCGCCGGATTATTCCTGGTTAACGTAAATTTTACCGCTGGGCTTAAATATTTATATTTACGCTGAATGCTTTTGCTGGGTTATTGTTTTTGGTGAAGGCTGATTGCAGGCAACATCCTGTTTTTATAGTTTTTTTTAGCTTTTATCTGATGTCAGAGACTGGCAAGGAATGCGGTTAAATAACCCGATAAGCACGCCATTATCATCACTTTTTTTGCAATGTCTGTTTTATTCCGCCTTGCGAAATCCGTGAGAGTGTTCATGCTTAATCACTGTGTCAGGCAGTTGTGGCGATTATTTAAAAGTCTTGAGTTAACGGGAGTGAATATATGGCGGGGCAGCCAGAACACAATAATGATGCTGAGGTAACGCTGAAGCTCGCGGAAGAGCAGATAGCGCTGACAAAGCAAACCGTTGTCGATGGACATGTCCGCGTAACCCGTTCCACAACCGAGCATGACGAGGTGATCAGTACGCTGCTTAACCGGGAGAAGGTTGAGGTTGAGCATGTAGCGAAAGCACAACGCGTCGAGACGATGCCCGAAATCAGGGAAGAGAACGGCGTACTGATTGTCCCGATAGTTGAAGAAGAGATTGAAGTAGTCAGAAAACTGGTGCTTAAAGAGGAGATTCACATCCGAAAAGTGCAGGAGAGCGTTCCTTTTCAGGAAGTGGTTACCCGACGTGAGCAGCAGGTGAAAGTAGAGAGAGACGACGATCGGTAATAAACAGCTAACAAGAGAGGAATCTATCATGGCACAAGAAAAAATCGTAACACTGTTCGATTCTGCAATTCAGGCAGAGGCCGCGAAAAGAAATCTCGTGAAAGCAGGCTTTTCTGATCGGGACATCAGTCTTATCAGTGGAGAACGTTTGCAGCAGGAAGGCCAGTCAATTAAGCACCCGAGCATCTGGCAGCGCCTGTTTGGTCACACCGTCGATAAAGAGCAGGCGGATGTTTACACCAGAGCGATGGACAAAGGCGGCGTGGTACTGACGCTGCGTACTGAAGAAGAGAAACTGGCGCGTGCCATGACTATTCTGCACTCGCATGACTCGGTGGATGTACCATCGCGGATGCAAAGCACCGTTGAGAACGGCGCACCGGCAGCAGGTATTAATCCGACCGCCGGTAAGCAGTTTGCCGGAGAGACCAATGATCGTTTGGTTAGCGATCGACAGGCTGAGCCACGACGCACCTCACTGACCGGTGATGAGAGCGAAGAAGATATTCTGCGTCTGGCGGAAGAACAGATTGAAGTCGGTAAGCGTCTGGTGAGTGAAGGTTCAACCCGGGTACGCCGCTATACCGTGACGGATCAGGTCTCTGAAGATATCTCGCTGCACGAGCAGCATGCTGACATCTTCCGTCGTTCGGTGAATGAACCGGCACTGGCAGGCGAAGTGGACTGGTCCGAGAAAACCGTCGAAGTGGCTGAAACCCATGAGCAGCCGGTGATCAACAAAACGACCCACGTGAAAGAAGAAGTGGTGGTGCGTACTGACGGTAGCGAACGTACCGAGACCATTAATGACACAGTGCGTCGTCAGGAAGTGGACATCGACCATGCGCGAGCCGGACTGGATAACGAACTATCACCAACCGGTGCAGCAGGGGCTAAACCCGCTACCGCCGCAGGTGTGGGCACGCAGTCACCCGGCGTAGCCACTGAGCGCGACCACAAAGCTGGCCTGACTGAGAAGGTGAGTGAGAAAGCCAGCGAAGCGAAAGACAAGGTTGAGAACAAGCTGAAACAGCGTGATTACGACCATTCGCATTGAGGTGCTCATCCTGTCAACAATGAGTGCTAACGGGTATCGCTGATGCCCAATGCTGAGCATGCAAAAGGGGCCAACCGCGAGGTTGGCTTTTTTATTTTGGGTATTAATGAGTACGGTGTTTAAAGACCGGGATACTGAGTCTCAGCATAAAGCAGCCAGACGGTAAACGCGTTCAGGCTGGCTGGTGAAGTTTCAGCCGTTTTACCGGCAGCAACGCGCGCCATCAATGTCCATTATTCAGGGTGAGCATTATGCTGGCGAGTAAGTCAGCCTACAGGCACGTGCCGACTATGACTCAGGGAATTCAGTGGATTTACTTAGTGTCAGTAGGCGGTTTTAATATTCAGGTTTTTAATCAGGGCTTTTATAGGCCAGAGAGCACCTTACTCAATACATTTTTTCCTGAGAATGGCATTTAGCCAGAGTTCATTGCCGCGTCCAACACGTAAATCGCCGGTCTGCCAGATTTTTTCAGTTTCAAGAACGATTTTTTTTCCCGTTGCGTCCTCTAAGCCAGCCTCATTTTTTATCGGCGACTTATTGTTAGCCAAAATTTTATCGCTGACATCATTAACCCTATCTACCAGTTTCTGTAACCCCGCCTGATTGATATCAGTAAATCTGCGCCCGTCCTTTTCCCGTTCGCCGCAGCCATATTTAAAAGAGAGATACCATACGCCGCCAGGCTTCAGCGCTATGGCCATTTTTGTCATAACGTCAGGTAGTTCCGCTTCGGAAACATGCAGCAGCGATGCGCAGCACCAGATACCGTGATATTTTTCGACAGCATCAACATCCTGAAAGCGCATCTGCTCTACAGGGTTGCCAGCTAATTGACGGGCCAGCGCAACCAGCTCCGCCGAGGCATCAAAGGCTTCGACGTTAAAACCCATTTCTCTAAAGGCGTTGACATCACGACCTGAACCGCAGCCTGCATCAAGAATGCACGCGCCCGGCGGCAGACAGTCGATAAAAGGTGGGTAAAGAGCAGACATATCCACATTTACCGTATCGGTAAAAAACCGCTGTGCGTTCTGGCGATAATAATCTTCGTTTATCAAAATAGGCTGTCTCCCTGTGCCGCTGGCTGCCACTCGTGGAGCAGGGTAAATTTTGCCGTACTCCAGGTATTTTGCAGGAAACTGTGCCGCTGCTGCGGAGTACTGCCGGTCTGGCGGATTAACGTTTCTCGCAATGGCAGATGGCTATTAATAAAGTATTCGTTCCGATCGTGCAGGCGCTGAAGCAGCGATATCGAAGGGATACGCGCAAACTTGCCCTGAGCGCCACGATTACAGGTCTGGCAGGCCAGCACCAGATTCCAGACGCCGTTAAGGTTGCCGATTTGCTCGCTGAGCATCAGCGGCAGAAAGTGATCGACATCAGCCAGGTTCTCCTCGCCGCCAGTGACGCTAACTGGCCGGAAACAATAAAAGCACAGCCCTTTCTGGTAGCCGTTCAGGCTGCTGCGGCAGCTGGTAATAGTGACGCGGCGACCGCTTTGGCGGCTAAAAAGCATCTTATCATTATCATCATAATCAACGGCAATCAGGTTGCGTGAAACGTTCATCGCCCAGGCTTCTTCAACCAGCCGCCATCTTGCATCCGTTTCCTCTACCAGGCTGGCAAACTGTTGGGTTTCAGTCAGCTGATAAAAGTTATCGGTAAGCCGAATGCCTTTATGACCTCGGCGTTCATCCAGGAAAAATCGTTTGTCGATCCCGGCGTAATTCACATTATGAAAAGCATCGATTACGTTAGCAAAACCGCGCTTAACGGTAATGGCATTCAACTGTTCTTTGCTGATTTCGCCTGCGTTGAATTGTCTGCAGGCCTCGAGAAACTCGCTGCTTTTGCTGGTGATCTGCTTTGGTGCATGGCGCAAATGGGCGCATAAATGCCGTACATAAGGCACGGCCAGCGCTTCCAGCGTAATCAAATCGTTGTCCGGCTGCTTCAGGTCGTACAGCGCATGGGCAAGGGCAAATTTATACGAGGCGACGTTTTTGCCAAAAAGAATAACGCCGCGCCAGTAGTTTTCAAGGCGGGGATCGGCCTGGTAAAAGCGCATGCAGCATCCTGTTTTGTGAGACAGCTCGAAAAATCACGTAACAGGATCACATAACAAATGCAGCTGAATGTAAACCGTAAAGCTCGACAGGTGGCCGATCCTTCTCAACGGCAAAATGTTTATCGTCAGCAGCGGCCACGATCGCGAAATAGTCTTCACGCTGGATTAGGGCAGGGATGCGCAGAACGGCGATCCAGACATTAATAGCCTAAGAGAAAAACAGAGGAAGAAACTACAGGAAAAAGGGTTGCCGTTTCTCTGTCTGATTATTAGCGATTTCATTTATGCGACGAGCTTATAAGCAATAAGTCATGCCAGATGTTATCAAATTCAACTGGTTTCAATTGCTCGTAGCCACTATTATCCCGCTGTCAGTCGGATGAGTAATCTATGCAAAGCAGCGGCTTTAAAGAGTATGAACCGATGAGGGAATAAAGCGGTTATTCGCTAAAAAATAGTCACTAATAACTGTGCCCCTAAAGATTACTTTGTCTTTCAGAGAAATATACAGATCGTAAAAAGATCTATCATCCGGATTTAACAGCTTTAGTGATTTGCCGGCAGCCATTACGCTAATGGCAGAAGACAGCACTAAAATCAGCAGTATTGTTGCCCTACATGTTGTATTGGCTCTGGTCCTGTTATTCGGACAGGATAGATCCCAGGTATTAATCAGTATCCTGGCTGTCAGGCTCCATGCTTCTCAGCACCGAGCTGCGCCTGATGAAACTGGCTTCCGCCTGCGAAAAATTCTCAAGGCACGTACGCGTGAGGAAAAAGCCAGCATCAGGGCGGGAAAAAGACAATCGGCCAAATAACCGCGGCCAGTTAGCGGTATTTTTAATCAATAATGTCGTATCGTGATACGACTTTCTGAATTATTTCACCCTAACTCAACAGCAAGGAATAGCTATGCTACAAAAGGACGTTTTTCCGCAGCGTACAAAATGGGCCATTATCGTTATCGGCATGATCGCCGGGTTGCTTTGGGCTTTGCCGGATGGTTTTAACCTGCACCATCGTTATTCATTGTACCTGCCGCCGCTCTCGCTGACGATGGCCAGCATACTGGCCTTCACGCTTTATCGCCTGCGCGACCTTAAGCCCTGGCTCTGCGCCTTGCTGACATTGCCGGTTACTGCCTTAATGACGGGATGGTATCGCTGGAATTTCCCCACGCTGCCGCTGGGCGAATTTCACTTTAAAAATATCTGCGCAGTGATATTTATGCTCAGTCTGGTTATGCCAATGCTGGTCGCCTTGTGCAATAAATCGCAGCAGCAAGGCGGAACAGCGTGGAGCAGAGCTGTCACCGAAGCGCTGTGGCGTAACACCTTTACCCTGGCGGTCACCAGTGTGATGACCGGATTGTTCTGGCTGGTATTGATGCTGTGGAGCAATCTCTTCAGCATCATTGGCATCACGCTGTTTGAGCAGATTTTCTTTGATAACCGTTTTTTCCCGCCGATAGCGACCGGCGCGGTAATCGCTGCGGGCATTGTGTTGTGCCGACGCCTGCCGGGTGCCGCTGGTTTGTACCGGCAGCTGATGACGCGGGCTGTAAACGTACTGCTGCCTTTGCACGCGGTCGCCTTATTGCTGTTTCTGGCCTGCTTACCCTTTACCGGGCTGGCTATCATCCCCAAAGCGTTTTCAGCGACCACGCTGTTGTTGACCATGACGCTGCTGATGCTGGCGTTCAGCGCCATCGCTGGCGAAAGCGCGTCTGACCTGTCGCGCGGGCAGCGTACTATTGCGCGGATGGTGCTGGTTGCGCAGGCTCTGACTCCGCTGTTGGCCGGGCTGGCGGTCTGGGCGCTGTGGCTGCGCGTCGCGGAATATGGCTGGACAGTGGAGCGGATCTACGCCGCTATGATTGCACTGCTTGCGGTGACGGGCTCGCTGCTGCTGTTATGGTCCCAGCGCCGTGGCTGGTCACAGGGTGCGGGCAGTATCAACGCTTTTATCCCGCAGATGCTGACTCTGACGGCCAGCTGCTGGTTTTTACTGCATACGCCGATAGCCGATCCGTGGCGCATTGTGGTGAAAAATCAGCTGGCGCGCTTTGAGCAGGGTAAAGCAACAGTGGATATCATGGATCTCTATTTATTCAGTGATGCAGGACGGCGGGGGAAACAAGCCTTGCAGAAGGTAAGCGGTCATCCGCAGTGGCTGCGCGAGCCTGTCCGGCAAAAAGCCTTGCTGATGCAACTGCTGGCAGAGCGCGACGCCAGTAATGCTAACCCAACCATTAGCGACCTTCAGCGCAGCATCCCGCTGCGAGCCGGCAGCGAAGCGCCGCCACAAAGCTGGTGGCAGTCGCTGGCGAGGAATGTCGCGCCATCCATCAGCATCTGCCTGGTGGATAGCGATTCCTGCCTGGCCTGGATGCAGGATCTCAATAACGACGGCTCGCCTGAAGTCCTGCTCTATAGCCGTAATCAGCCAGAGATCGCGATCTATGCCCGACAGGGAATTGACTGGCAACAGATTGGTAACGTAACGCTGCCGGAAAATATGGATAAGACTCTCCGTGAAGCTATGCCAAAAACGGCGATCAAGCCCTGGCGCGATCTGGACATCAACGGTCAGCGTTATCCGGTGCAGTACTATAACCATGAAGGCCAATAGCCGTTTTACCCTTTAACCTCCTCCCAGTTCAGCCCAAACCGTGCCAGATACTTACGCAGGCGATCGGCGTCGTTGGGCTGCTTTTTCCCCTGGCGGGAGACGGCAAACAGGCGTCGTCCCGCTTCGGAAAGAGAATCCGCCGTGCGGCAGACGCTTAGCACCGTCTGTAGCTGACACTGATCAAACAGATCGTATTGCGCTGAAGGAGGATCGGACTGGACAGCCTGCGGAGCCGCAGTGCGCCAGTTGGCACGCAGCCGGGCGATCTCTTCTTCCGCCAGTTCCAGCGAAATCCTTCCCTGTTCCGCCAGCGTTGCCATCCGCGTGACGGAAGCGCTCAGCTCGCGGAAATTGCCTCGCCAGCTGGCTTCTGTCGAGCAGGCGAAACGCAAAAAATGCTTTCTCGCTTCTTTATCAAAGCGTACCTGCGTCTGCTGCTCCCGGGCGTAACGCGCCAGCTCAAAGTCGAGGTTGGGTTCGATATCCTCGCGGCGTTCGGCCAGTCCCGGCAACTGGAACGTCCACATGTTGATGCGGGCAAACAGATCTTCGCGAAAGCGGCCTTCGGCCACCCACTGCTGCATATCCCGGTGCGTGCCGGCAATCAGCTGAAAATCGCTGCTGACCTCTTTATCTGAGCCATAAGGGAAGAAGCGTTTCTCCTCAATAGCGCGAAGCAGCATCGCCTGCTCATCCAGCCCCAGTTCGGCGATCTCATCCAGAAACAGCATGCCGCCGTCGGCTTCCCGCAGCAACCCGCTGCGCGCCTGCTGTGCACCGGTAAAAGCGCCCTTAACGTGGCCGAACAGCGTGGACATTGCATTGTCGCCGCGCAGTGTGGCGCAGTTGACCGCCACAAATTTACCGGCCAGCCGGTGGCGGGCATGACGCAGCTGGTAGATGCGCTCCGCCAGGAAAGATTTACCCGCGCCGGTTGGGCCGGTCAGCAGCAGCGGGGCGGCCGAGCGCAGCGCCACGCGTTCAATCTGCTCGATCAGGCTATTAAAGGTCGGGTTGCGGGTCTCGATGCCGGATTTTAAAAACGAGGTGGATTTCTGCTGTTCGCGCTGAAAACGGCTGGTCAGCGTGGCGTAACGGTTCAGATCAAGATCGATAATAGAGTAGTGGCCGAGCGCGGTTGGCGTTTCCGACCCCTTGCTGGCCGGGGAAGTCTGCAAAATACGTGCGGGCAGATAGCGGGCTTCGGTCAGCAAAAACCAGCAGATTTGCGCCACGTGCGTGCCGGTAGTGATATGTACCAGATACTCTTCGGTGTCGGTATTAAAAGGGTAGCGACTGACAAAATCGAGCAAGCTACCGTAGACCTCTTCAAAGTCCCAGGGATCCTCCAGCTTAACGCTGTGAAGCACCACTTCGGTGGCAGGCGACGCCTGAGCGATATCTTCCGCTACATGCTGCGCCATACTGATATCACGTGGCTGATGGAGCAGCTCCAGCCGATCGATCCACAGACCTTCCTGCTGGCAAAGCGCGACGGTTGGTCGCCATTTGCTCCAGCGATTTGTCCGCTTGCCGCGTTTATCCAACACCGTGCCCAGTACGCCAATCACAACGTTAGCTTTCATGCTTATCCCATAAGATAAATAACTTATCCAATAAGATAAGTTCCTGCTCATGTAATGGCAATCCGCATGCACAGCACGACAATAAATATTGTTAATAATCAGCACGATAAGATTTATTATCCAGACTGGCGGGCTTCTGGCACGGCATTCGCAATATCAAAGCCACAGCAACGAGGAAAACGAACATGAAAAATAGCTATCAGACCCTCCAGCAGGAAAAGAGCGTGCCGATAAAAATGTGGACCAACGGGGTGCCGGTTGAGCCAGAAGCACGCGAGCAGCTGCTGAACACGGCGAAAATGCCGTTTATCTTTCGCCATCTGGCGGTGATGCCGGACGTGCATCTGGGCAAAGGCTCCACCATCGGCAGCGTGATCCCGACCAAAGGCGCGATTATCCCGGCGGCGGTCGGCGTGGATATCGGCTGCGGCATGATTGCGGTGCGCACCTCGCTGATGGCCAGCGATCTGCCGGACAATCTGTCGGGCGTGCGCAGCGCCATCGAACAGGCGGTGCCGCACGGCCGTACCAATACCCGTTCCGGTCGCGATAAGGGTGCCTGGCAAACGCCGCCGCAGGAGGTGGATCGCCACTGGGCCGAACTGGCACCGCGCTTTAAGACGCTGACGCAAAAGCATCCATCGCTGTTTAAAACCAACAACTATCAGCATCTGGGAACGTTGGGGACCGGCAATCACTTTATTGAAGTCTGCCTGGACGAACGCCAGCAGGTCTGGGTGATGCTGCACAGCGGATCGCGCGGCGTAGGCAACGCCATCGGCAATATGTTTATCGCGCTGGCGCAACAGGATATGCAGCGGCATATCGCTAATCTGCCGGATCGTAACCTCGCTTATTTTGAAGAGGGCAGCAGGCACTTTAACGACTATGTGGAAGCGGTGAGCTGGGCGCAGGATTACGCTCGCCATAATCGCGAAGCCATGATGGAACGCGTGCTGGCGGCGATGTCGCGCGTTATCAGCAAACCATTTACTACGCATCTGGAAGCGGTGAATTGCCACCACAACTACGTGGAGCGGGAAACACACTTTGGCGAGTCGGTGCTGGTGACGCGCAAAGGCGCGGTCTCGGCGCAAAAAGGGCAGATGGGGATTATCCCCGGTTCGATGGGTGCGAAGAGCTTTATCGTGCGCGGCCTGGGTAACGAAGAGAGTTTCTGCTCCTGTAGCCACGGCGCGGGGCGCACCATGAGCCGCACGGCGGCAAAAGCCCGCTTCACCGTGGAAGATCAGCGACGTGCTACGGCGCACGTGGAGTGCCGAAAAGATACAGCGGTCATCGACGAAATCCCGATGGCTTACAAAGACATTGATGCCGTAATGGCCGCTCAGTCTTCGCTGGTGGAAGTGGTGCACACATTGTCACAGGTAGTTTGCGTAAAAGGATAAAAAAATGAGAACAGGATTGCATGGCGTGGATAGCGCAATGCGCGAGCGCGTCCGTGGCGTGCTGCGCCAGCTAGAAGAAAAGCACGGAGTAAAAGTGCTGTATGCCTGCGAGTCGGGCAGCCGCGGCTGGGGTTTTGCCTCGCCGGACAGCGATTACGACGTGCGCTTTCTCTATGTGCATAAACCGGAGTGGTATCTGCGTATCGAGCCGCCGCGCGACGTTATCGAGCTGCCGATCGACGATACGCTGGACGTTTGCGGCTGGGAGTGGCGAAAAGCGCTGGGTTTGTTAAAGCGAGCTAACCCGACGCTGATCGAATGGCTGGATTCGCCGGTCATCTATCAGCAGGAAGCGGCCATCGTCGCCGACTTACGGGAAAGAATACCGGACTGGTTTTCGCCGCTGCGGGCGCGCTGGCACTATCTCTCAATGGCGAAAAAGAACTTTCGCGGTTATCTGCAGGGCGATAGTGTGCGGCTGAAAAAGTACTTCTACGTGCTGCGTCCGCTGCTGGCGGTGCAGTGGATCGAGGCCGGAAAAGGCGTACCGCCGATGCGTTTTGAAGATCTGCTGGCAGGGACGGTAACGGATCCCCTGCTGCTGGCCGAAATCGAACAGCTGCTGGCGCGCAAGCAGCGCGCAGGCGAAGCGGAATACGGTGAGCGTCTGGATCGCATCCATGCATTTATCCACCAGCAACTCGATGAGAACCGCGTCAGCGAAGATCTGCCGGATAGCGAGCGACGCGATAGCAGTGATCTGGATGCGTTGCTGATGAAAACCGTGCTGAGCATGGCGTAACTGACAAATAAGGGAATAAAAAATGAAAGAGTGGATCGCCAACATCTTCCGTCAGCCTGACAAACAGCGTTTTCCGGTAGTGTGGCCCACAGAGCAGCGCGCTATTTATGACTGGCTGGCACAGTGGTCAGAAGAAACAGGCGTACTGCCTGAAGCGGCGCAGACGTTGCCGGATGAGTTTTCACCGCAGGAAGATGAGGAAACGCTACGCTGGGCGCCCGGTGCGCTGGACGGGGCCTTCGGTCATCATGTCGCGCGCGGCGACAATGAGGAACAAGCGACTCAGGTGATGCAGGCGATAATCCGCGTGCTGCGGCGCAGCAGCAGTAAAAACATGCAGGCGCTTTATCAGCTGGCAAAGCAGGATACGCCGCTGAATTTTATCGACGATCTGTTGAAGATGATGGGGGCTTCTCAGGCCATTGATGCCCGCCGCCTACGGGTGCTGGTGGTGTTCCTCGCGACGCAGGCACCTGATCGTCAGGTGGTGAAATTAGCTATGGCGCTGCTGGCTTTTTTCCCGTATCAGCAAAGTGTTGATCTTCTGCAGACGTTAGGCAGCCACGATGAATTCACCCTTTATGCAGTGGTGGCGATGCGGGCAATCCTGCCGCCGGATGAGTTCGCACTGGCGTGGCTGGCGCTGGCAAAACGCACGGCAGGCTGGGGGCGTATCCAGCTGATCGAGCGGCTACCGGACGCGCTGGATACTGCCGTTCGTCAGTGGCTGTTAAGGGAAGGCTATAACAATGACGTGATGGTGGAATATACCGCCTGGCACTGCGCCGAGCATGGACGGTTGCACGAAGCGCTGGAGGGCGAGGTTGATGCGGAGCTGCTTAAGGGAGCCGCTGAAATCCTGCGCGGCATGATCAGCGGTGAGCCCGGTCCCGGTATCGATAAATACAGCTATGCCGCGCAGGCCTGCGAGCGCTACCTCGCGCATATCCAGCCCGGCACCGCGGCCGACCTGCTGCATTATCAGATTGCAGGCGAAATCGGCAGGCTGGCTGGTGAAGAGGAGTTTGCTGACGAGGCGGCGCGGCAACGGCTGGCAGCGCTGTGCGAGCGGATCCGTGCCTTACCCGAGTGGCCTGCGCTGATTAAAGCTGGGCTGGATGATGATGACGGTATGATTTTTCATACTGCGCTTCAGCTTTGCAGAGCGCAGGGCGGCGATCCGTGGCTGGCCATTTATCAGCGGTACCGTGAAAAGTCGGAAAGCGTCCTCTGGTATCAGCTGATGCAGACCGATAACCCGGATTATATCGCCCAGGTTATCGCGCTGGTGGAAAGTGAGCTGTATCTGGCCGCCATCAGCTGCGGGCCGCAGAAATCCCAGGGGATGGGACCGCTATATCAGCAGCATTCGGCGCTCAGTTTTATCCTGCAGGATTTAAACCGTTTTCCCGGACAGGGCTGGACGCTGATCAGGACTGGCTTACAAAGCCCGATGACGTTTAGCCGCCATAAGGCGCTGAATGCGCTGGAAGCCTGGCCGCAGGCTTTGCTGCCGGTGGACGCCGTTGCAATACTGGCAGAGGCGAAAAGCAGGGAACCGGAAGAGGATCTTCAGGAAAGGCTGGCGCAGCTGCTCGGGCAGCTGGCGGGAAAGGGTTAGCTTCTGCGCTTTCGCTTATGAAAGCCGTATGAGATGGGGCCAGCGCTTGCCAGATCGAATTATGAACAGTGCGTGATTAGCCGTGTGCAGAAAGGCCAGGGTATCGGGGACCGTATGAGCCAGGAAAGCTGGTTATGAGACGGTCAGGTTTTTCGCAAAAGCCGGGACGCCATGACCGGCGTGTCGTTATATCAATGCGGGCGGCAGCAGGGATCTGCCCACGCTGGTAACGGACGTGAAGCCTTTTTCGGGTTAGATACTTAAGTCACTCAGGGTAGAACATTTGCTTGATATTACCTTTGAGGACATCAGCTTCATTGCGCATGTGTTGGATATAATCGCCAAGGCCGGTGCAACATAGGAGCTGAAGCCTCTGGTTTACAGCCGGCAAGGATAAGTGAACGATATCTGGCAAAGATGTGTCGCTGAGAACCCAGGAGACGTTTTTTTCAGCAGTTGCATCTTAGCCTGCGGATAAGGGTTGCGGAACCAGGGGGTAACGGTATAATCCACAACGTTTTCCGCATCCTCTTCAGTGCCGAAGTGGCGAAATCGGTAGACGCAGTTGATTCAAAATCAACCATCGAAAGATGTGCCGGTTCGAGTCCGGCCTTCGGCACCATTGAGATATACGAGAACGTCCGGGATAGTCCATAATTCCCTGAAATTAAAGCCGAAAGGCTTTTTTTTTGGTCCAAATCCGTCCGGGCACATCCGTTGACATCCAACATAGTTGGGGGTCAAGATAGGGGTCACTTCGCTTCGATAAACTTTTGACCCCCAAATCATGCCTATAACTGACGTTGCGGCCCGTACCGCAAAGCCTCGCGAAAAAGAATACAAGCTCACGGATGGCCATGGGCTATACCTTCTTATCAAACCAAGCGGATCCAAACGCTGGTATCTTAAATATCGCTATGAAGGCAAAGAGAGCAGAGCTGCACTCGGCGCATATCCTCTGATCACGCTGGCTAAAGCGCGCGAAAAACGCGATGAAATTCGCCTTCTACTTGCTGATGGCATCAGCCCTAATGCCAAAAAAGAAGAAATTAAACAACAAGAGCAGGCTGCGCTTAACACTTTTGAGAAGGTAGCTCGTGACTGGCATGCGAGTAACAAACGCTGGTCGGATGGCCATGCAGCAAGAGTATGGCGTGATATGGAGCGCAACATACTTCCAGCCATCGGAATGCGGAACATCGCCGACTTAACGACACGTGATCTACTGCACCCCTTGCGTGAAGTAGAGCAAAGCGGTCGGTTGGATGTAGCCTCGCGTCTACAGCAGCGTGTTACAGGCATAATGCGTTATGCCGTTCAAAGCGGTCTGATTGAAAGAAATCCAGCTCAAGACCTTGCTGGAGCAATCGCAACCAGAAAAGCGACTCATCGCCCAGCTTTATCACTGGAACGCCTGCCTGAATTTCTTCAGCGTGTTGAAGCCAGCAGGGGGCGCTTACTTACCAGGTTGGCCCTGAAACTCAGCCTGTATGTATTTATCCGCTCCAGTGAACTTCGGTTTGCGCGGTGGGGAGAAGTTGATTTTAAAAAAGCACTTTGGACTATTCCTGCCGAGCGTGAAGCTATTGAAGGGGTTAAACACTCTCATCGAGGCTCTAAGATGCGTACCGTCCATCTTGTTCCGCTTTCGCGGCAAGCTCTGGCGCTATTGGAAGAAATCAAAGAATTGAGCGGCAATAGAGACCTTATCTTTCCAGGTGATCACCGTCCGACAAAGCCCATGAGCGAAAACACTATTAATAATGCTTTGCGAGTAATGGGTTACGACACTAAAACGGAAATATGCGGCCATGGTTTCCGGGCCATGTCGTGTAGCGCTTTAGTTGAGTCGGGGCTTTGGTCACGCGACGCGGTTGAAAGGCAAATGAGCCATCAGGAAAGAAATGGTGTGCGAGCTGCGTATATCCATAAAGCTGAGCACCTTGAAGAGCGTCGTCTTATGGTGCAATGGTGGGCAGATTATCTAGATAGCAACAGTGGATCACATGTAACCCCATATGAGTTCGCAAAGCGCTTTACAAAATAAAAAGTTTTAATGACAAGTGTTCACACTGTTCACCTTGCATTATAGCTTTTTAAAATCGGCTTGTTAGGTGGTGATCGGTTGTAGGCTGCGTGTACACGGGTGTTCATGTGGAGCGATCATTCCGGGTTGGGTCGTAAAAAAACCGGCCTGAGCCGGTTCGTTTGCTGCGGGAGGTTATTTACTGCATGCAGGAAGCCAGTCGGCCTCACTGTCCTCATGCAGCGTGAGATTAGTTTGTATGCCGTTATTCGTCCGGCGCTTTAGCAGTACACGCTCATACTCTTTCAGCGTCTGCGGCACCGCCTGGCCGAAAGCCGTCAGGCTGAGCGGGTGCTGATGACCGCGCGACTCCATGAATGACAGGTAGGCATGATAGAGATAGCGCTTCGGGTTCAGCGGGCGAATATTGGCGTTACCAATAAACAGCCCGTTTGGCGTGCTCAGCGGCATCAGGTATCCACAGAAATCAACCAGCGGATCGGCCTGTCGTTTGATATCCAGCGCCTCACCGGAAGTCTGCTGCGCCTGTAGCAGCGTGCGGGCTTCCTCTGGCTGACTAAAACGCTGCATCAGGTGGCGTACGATGACGGCCAGCTCGGTGCTGATTTTGTCCAGCAACTGCGGGTCACGCTCTTTTGCCGGTATCACTTCCGGGAACGTCAGAATTACCCGGCGGCGCGACACGCCGCCGCTGCGATCGCTGAAGCGCATTGGGTTGTTGTTTACTGCCAGAATCACCGCCGGGATGTGAGTTGAATAGGCGTCACGGTATTTCGGATCGATTGCCACCGCATCGCCGCCGGTAATCGCCTTTATGCCCGCGCCGTCGCCGCTCCACTTTTCCTGGTCAGGAAGAATAATCAGCGAGAAACCCACCACGCTGGCGCGTTCGCGCGATGATTCCAGCGTGTCGATAGTGGCGGACGTGGTGTTGTCTTTTCCGGCCAGCAGAGTGGCTATCGAGGCCATGACGCTTTTACCACTGCCGCCGGGGCCGGTGACTTCGAGAAACATTTGCCAGTCATAGCGGTTTGCCAGCACCATAAATAACGCCGCGAGAATGCGCTCCTGCTTGTCGTGATTATGCCCGGCGGCCCGCGTTAACCAGCGCCAGAAAGTCGGGGCGTGGTCTGCGAGGTTTTCACCCGGACGCGGGGCGGTATAGTCCACGCTGTTAACGGTGCGCAGCCAGTGCTCGCGGCGGTGCGGACTGAACGTGCCGGTAGCGGTATCAAACACGCCGTTACTGAAGCCGATCAGGCGGCGGGACGGTTCGCCCATCTGCGGCACCATCAGCTTGAGCGTGTCCAGCACGCTGCCGATACCGGCGGCCGAGAATGGTGCTCGCACCTTCTGAAACAGCGCGGCGATTTCCCGGCGAAGCGTCTTCGCCTCCATGACATGCCATGCGCCGTTCTCATAGCGGCAGATTTCCTCCCCGACCGGCGGCACGGCCAGCGCCTCCCCGTAATGGGCGACCAGCAGTTCCGCCTTCTGGCTGGCGCTCATGGCCTTCAGGTCGGCCTCGCTGACGGATTCAAACGGGCTGAGCGGCTGCGGCTGCGTGAAGTCGGTGAGCTGCGCCAGCGTGGCGAAATCGCCCTGTGCCTGCCACACGTCGTTCCAGTCACCTGTAACCGGCGGCAGTGCGGCTCTCCCGCCGCAGGCTTTCGCCGCTTCCTCTGCCTTTAACTGGCCGGTTCCGTTGTCGTCACGGTCGGCGGCAATCAGCATCATCGCATCAGGGTGTGACTCACGCAGCCGCTTTGCCAGTGAGGGCAGGTTATTGGCGCTCAGCGCCACGTATACCGCCTGGCCGGTCAGCCGGTACACGGTCAGGCCGGTTGCGTATCCTTCAGTGAGCCACAGCGTTTTGCCATCCGGCTCGCCTGCCAGCCAGTATGTGCCTTTCACCTGTCCGCCGGGCAGGGTGCGCTTGTCGCCTGCGGCGCTGATGAGCTGCACGTTTACGGCCGTACCGTTTTCGCCGGTCAGCGGGATGAGCACATCCCCGGTGGCAAAGCTGATGCCACCACAGCGCAGCGCATCAGCAAGTGTGAGCGCCTGTATACCGTGCAGCCCTTTTGATGAAAGGTAGGCGTTGTCCGTGCGGCTGACGGCGGCGGTGATAAGCGCCTGCGCCCGTGCGGCTGCGTCTGCCTGCGCGCGGTTTTTGTTTGCGGCTTCATCATGCATAACCGGGGCTGACTCCGGCAGCGTGCCGAGCATTCCGGCCACCTTCATGGCGGCCTCTTTAGCGCTGAGACTGAGCGCCTTTTCCACCAGGTTAAGGCCGTCACCGGCCCCGCACTGGTTACAGAGCCACGTTCCGCGCCCGTTCTGATTGTCAAAACGAAAGCGGTCTTTGCCGCCGCACGCCGGGCAGGCTCCGTGCCGCCCTCCGTCGAGCACGCTGATACCGAGGGCAGGCAGAAGCTGCGGCCAGAATCCGGTGGCCGCCTTTACGGTGTCAGAGACGATATGTTTCATCTGCATGTTCTCCCTTAGTGCAGCGTGATGCGGCTTGCGGCCGCAAGCTGGCTGCGGAAAAGTTCATCCATCATGGTGACGCCGAGCTGCGTCAGGCGCGGCGGTGCGGTCAGCAGGTCCGGTTCAACCATATCGCCCAGCATGGTGCAGGCCATTTCCATGCCTGCATCAGGGCCGTGACGGCGCACATAGAAGCCTTCCAGCTCAAGGGCGATGGTCATCTGAAGCTCATCGAGCGTCGCTGACACGGTGATGCCGAGGTTTTTGCAGGCATTCAGGTAGCCCTGCGCCAGCGCGCGGCGGTAAACGGCGGTGCGTACCTCAACAGGCAGGCAGGAGTGATTAACGGTCATCATGGCGGGCCTCCGTGGCTAACATGCGGGATTCACAGGTTTCAACAACTTTACCGAGCTGGTCGGTGAGCAGGGCGACGACCGAGGCAAGCGCCGCGCCGTCCGGGACGCAGCCGCGCGCGCTCAGGCAGTTCACCGAGTCGAACATATCGAGCACGGTCACGCCGACCGTGTGCGCGTGCAGCAGACGCAGATAGTCAGCGTGGGGGATGGGGTAGGTGTCATGGTTATTCAGGTGTTGAGAAAGGGTGTTCATGCCGCCACCACCTTAACCGGCAGGCGACCGGCAAAGGACAGCACGTAATCGCGGACGAGGCTGGCGCGGGCGCTGCGCTCATCGCCTGCTACAGTACGCAGCATGCAGGGACGGCCAGCGGCATCAGTGCGGCGCACGGCGGCAAAAATAAAGGTGAATTGAGAGTGAGCGGCAGTAAGGACCGTTGTCATGAGGACAATCTCCATCGAGTAGCGGTTACTGCTACCACCGGAGTTCCTACGCTCATGGGTGGTAGCCCGGACGGGGGTAGGAATACCGGCCTCAATGGATACCGGCCAGCCCGAAGGCTGCCCCGCCCGGGCCACCATTACGCAGACGGCGCAACGGCGAAAGAACCGTTGCCCGGATAATGGGTGCACTGAGGCATAGACACAAAAAAAGACGCATGGCGCGTCTGGTGTCGCCATTGAGTAACACGGGTTCCTACGCCCGGCTGCCGATTTTGCGGCAGCACAAAAACTGTATAACGGCCGCTCGCCAGAGAAAAGCCTTTTTTCACACATCGGGGCGATTTCCTCAGCAACCGGTCAGGACGTGATCGGATTGCGGCGGATTTGATCGGAATTGCCCGTTCTCTTTCTCCCCCCGCTGTCTGGCAGGCTTCGCTTTTTTACCCATAACGGAAATGTGACCGCGTATTCCGCTGGTAAAGGGCGTTGCGGTTACTGGGCTGCCGTCAGGCTTTCTGCGACAAAGGCGGCTTTTTCGCGAGTGAGCGGACAGGTTTTCGTGCCGACATTCAGCGTAATCATGCTGTACCTCCGGCGCGCTGTGCGATGCGGGCCTGCATCCAGCCGTCAATCTCTGACGCCAGCCAGGCGACGTTTTTACCGCCGAGGGAAATCTGCGACGGGAACTGCTCACGGCTGATTAAGTCGTAAATGGTCGAGCGTGAGAGGCCGCACGTGCTGATGACTTCCGGCAGTCGCATAAAGCGGTCGCGCGGGTAAACGGCATCGCGGATTACGGGAATGGCAGGGGCTGGTACGGATGAAACTGCGTGCATGGTGTTACCTCATTATGAGTCCGGCCGGTGCTGTCCGGTTCCGGTGGTGTCTTCAGGTAACCCCCTATTCTGGTTATATTTCTGGTGAAGTAAACAACCCCCTGACTGCTGAAAAATGAGCAAAAAGCACTTCTCTTACCTCCTGTTTGCCTTTGTTTGCCAACGTTTGCCTTTTAAGAGCTTTCAGCGATTAAAAAGCTTTTATTAATAGAATTAAAATCTGAAAAAGGCTCGCCAGAAAAAAGCTTTTATCTGAGACTGTGTGCACACCTGTGAATACTCAGTGATGACTTAACTTAAAAGTATTCACTGCCTTAATGACTGTATTAATTATCTTTTTTATCTCAGTGAATACCAGTGAACAGTTATATAAGAAATATCATCAGTTAGGGGGCTAACCTGCACCGGTTATGCCCTTGTTTGTTCATCGACAGGCGGAAAGCAATGAAATGCACTGTCCTGTGGTATACGACAGAATGGCCTCATCCTTTACAGACGATGAGAGACAATCATGACCACCCCGGAACAGAAACCTGCATCACTGGAACGCTTTGAGAATGCCCGTGCTGAACATACCGAAAGGATGAAAGCCTATAACTGCATCTGCGCCGATATCGCCCGCTGTGAAAAAGAACAGCAGGCAGCCATCGAGGCAGGGAAAGAAGCCGAGAGCAACTGGCGCACGAGCTTTCGCAACCTGCGAGGCAATCTCACCGACGAGCTGCGCGCCGAACATTCTCAGCGCATCGCCAGCCGTGAACTGGCCGATGAGTTCGGCGGGCTGCTTAAAGAGCTGGCGCTGGATAAGCAGGAGGCGATGCTGAAATGCTGCGGCAGTGGTAAAGAGTATGTTGAATCGCACCTAGAGGCTTTTACCGGGTTCGCGGATGCGCACTGGCAGTCAGCCCTGCGTAACGTAAGTCCGTCGCTGCTTTGGGCCATTAAGCTGCGTATCCACTGTGAAGAACTTTCCCCTACGTTTGCCGGAGACGACCGGGATAGTATTAAGGACGTGGCTTATCTGGTCGGAGAAGCGCTGACGCGGGCGGCGGCTGCTCTGCCAGACAGCATACTAAATGAGGCTCCGCTGCTGGAGAATATTGGTCTGTATCGCCCGCCACTTACTGGTATTGATATGGAGCTTTACCGCCATCCTATGCGCCGCCAGAAGCTGGCTGAATCAATCCGAATGCAGCGTGCAAAGCTTCAGGAGGGCAGCCAGAAATGATGCACTGTCCATACTGCAAAAGCGCGGCACATACCAAATCGAGCCGCTATATGTCAGAGCAGGTGAAAGAGCGGTATCACCAGTGCACTAATCTGGACTGTTCCTGCACCTTCAAGACGAATGAGAGCATTACAAAGGTGATCACCGCACCGCCACAGCCGGAAAAGGTACCGGCGCCACCACCGGAACCAGCAAAAGAACGTCAGACGCTGGGCCGTTACGGCTCAGCATTCCGCCAGGTTCATTAGTGCCGCACAGCCGCTGCCCAACCAGCGGCTTTTTTGTGTCTATGCTTTGTCTTTCTTATGCCCTTTTTCTGGCCAGCCGCCTTCTTAAGAGCAGTGCATACATAGCGTGCATGGATCTGCATACGAAATCATGTACCACTTTCCCCCGTTCAGGCCATACAGAGCGCGGCCCGGCCCTTAGTATTCACCTGCATGAAAAGCGATGCATAAAGCGGGCAGGCGTGGCGGGGATA
Organism: Pantoea sp. X-Soil-YNGN-775; assembly: GCF_059730575.1. Lineage (NCBI taxonomy): Bacteria > Pseudomonadati > Pseudomonadota > Gammaproteobacteria > Enterobacterales > Erwiniaceae > Pantoea > Pantoea sp. X-Soil-YNGN-775. The sequence continues at coordinate 551,235 of NZ_AP035945.1, forward strand.
GCATTGCGCGCTAAATATCTTTTGGCAAAATGCGTGCCTTATCAAAGGAAAAGGCAATCACCATAAATCGTTAGCCTGAGGGCAAAAAAATCATGTTGATAAATGCTTAAAATCTATCTTTTCAGTCAATTCTTATTGTATAAATGTAATAGTTTAATTTTTTTTAACTGTTTATATGTACAGGTAAGGTGACATGACTCAAGAAAAAATGGATGAAAGCGATGGTGGAGGAGTTGGCGCTAAAAAAGGTTTTTTATACCAAGATTTAGCTGCGGCCTTATACTTATCTCAGATGCTATTTGATAAAAAATTAAAAAAAATACGCTGTGAGGTGACAGATGATATCGATTTAGTATATGAAGAGTATACAGAATTTGTACAAGTTAAAACGACAAAGAGTGAAAAGTCTTGGACTTTAGATGAGTTATCAAAAGAATCAGAAAAAAATAAACAAGATTCAATATTACATAAATCACTAGAATGCGATAAAACCGCAAACTTATTATCTCGCTTTAGGATCCTAACACCAAGAGGAGTGAATGCTAAATTATGTTTTTTAAGTATAGAAAGGCATAAAAGAGAAGATAAAAGTGGACGAGATGACATTATTTTATCTATACAAAAAAAATTAAAGAAATATACTAGTGCTAATGGTAATGCTGCTGAATATTGGGTGGATAATTTTTGGTGGGAAATTATAGGTTCAGAGAAAGAATTAGAGCTTCTTTTGCTTTCAAATATAAGGAGGTCTGCAATTGATAGAAACGTTTATTTGAACCCACGCGAAGAGTTTCAGATCATGTGCTCAATGGTGTATACATTAAATAAAAAGAGTGCAGTATCTAGAAAATTAAAAACTATAGATGATAAATCATATTCCCGAGAGGATTTTATAACATGGTTTGAAGATGAATTAAAATTTGTACCGGCTGATGGTAGATCGTATAAGAAAATATATCCAACTAAATTCGACAATACTTTTTCTATATTGCAAGAAATGGAGGAGACATATTATTGTGATAAAATGAAACTATTGCAGGGTAAGTTGTTTTATCAAACTTATAATAGGGGGAATTATAACTTCAAGCATATTGCTAATAGTATATATAACTGGTTACCGGAGGTTTTATTATCTCCAGATGAGTTAGATACCATAAATGGATTTTCCTTTTATGAAACTTTCCAGAGGTTTTCAAGTAAAATTGATTTTGAAGATAAAGAATTAGACTCGCTTACTGCACGAACCATGCTGCATTCAATTATAAGAACAAAAAAACATAGTCAGCCAATAATTTCAGCTGAGATTTACTCGGCTCGTAATATTTATGACAATGTACATATTGTCATAAAGAATCATGAACCAGATGAGTTATGGATTGGCTTCAATTGTATTATAAGAGATGATAACATAATGGCGGCATTTGAAGGTTCTTTGTCTTTATTATTGAATTTCATTGATGACTTTGCCATACATAAGAAAGTAATATTGAATGCAAAAAAAGATCCTTATCTTCTAAAACACGACATCAATGAGATTTTAAATTCTAGCGAAACTTTTGATAGCTTGATGGGGAGGATAAATATTGTTTTATTTTTTGGGTACAAGACGGCTGCTCAACCCTTAGTTTATGATGCCAGTAGGGACCAAAGCTACATAGAAAATATGATGGAGGAGGTAAAAAATCATATTTTAAACATGTCAGCAGTAATGCAAAAAGAGAAGTTTTTAAACAATATCAATGCTAATCTATTTGTTTTCCCGGCTCCATGTGTTGACACTATGATAAGTAATATAAAGTCTGGCATTTATAAGGTTGATAGCCATGAATGATATTGTAACCGGTCCAGAAAGAAATAATAAGGCTTTCTTATATCTAAAGGAGGCTAACAATCTTCTAAATGATACCTCAACAGTGAACGAAGGGCGGGACATGGTTGTCAGAGCGCTCGATAGAAGAAGTGAATTTGAGAACTTTGATAATATATTAAAGCAATTGGTTAGAAAAAGTGGGTTATTACCTTACTTAAAAAGTGAGTTTGAGTCATTAGACTACGGAGATAAAATTGCTATTGAATTTTTTAAACCGATTAATCAGGATGAGTATGTTTTTCATTCCATGCAATACAAAATATATGATCTCTTAATAAAAGGGAAGAATATAATTTTGAGTGCACCTACAAGCATGGGGAAAAGTGCTATTGTAGATGCTTTAATTTATTCAGGAAAATTCAACAAAATTTTAATAATTGTTCCCACAATAGCCTTAATTGATGAAACCAGAAAAAGAATTCAAAAAAAATTTTCATCTGATTATGAGGTAATTCATCATAGTATTCAGGTTGCAACTAAAGAAAAGATAATATACATCTTAACTCAGGAAAGATTCAATGAAAGAGAGGATGTCAAGGATTTAGATCTTTTTGTAATAGACGAGTTCTATAAACTTTCTTTTAAGAAAGATACTGAAGATGAGCGCGTTATAGCTTTAAACGTTGCATTAAGCAGGCTTCTGAAAATTTCGAAACAGTTTTATATGATAGGCCCATCTATTGATGAAGTTAGAGGCATAGGGACAATAACTCCTGAATATTATTTCATATCAACGAACTTTAGCACAGTTGCTGTAAATGTTCATGAGTATAATATAAGTGCGAATGATAAGGATAATAAAAATAAAACTCTTATTGAAATTTTGAGAAAATATAAAGGGCAGACAATTATATATTGTCGATCTTCAGTTAGTGCTAAAAGAATCGTTAATGAGTTAATCTCAGCAGGCATTGGTAATACAGCTGAGAATCCTTATTCAAAATGGATAAAGGATGAGTACTTACCAGAATGGGATTATTCAATAGCTATTAGCAATAGTATTGGTATACACCATGGTAATTTACCTAGGGCAATTCAGCAAAAAACGATAGACTTGTTTAATAATGGTTTTCTAAATATAATTATATGCACCTCAACTATTATAGAGGGTGTCAATACCACTGCCGAAAATGTTATTATATATGATAATAGAAACGGAAGCATGTCCATCGATAAATTTACGCATAATAATATCAAAGGTCGTGCAGGAAGGATGCGCTCTCATTTCGTAGGGAATGTTTTTTGTCTTGAAAGCGTCCCTGCTGAAAATATAAGTTCCCAAACAGTCGAAGTTCCTATTGGAATTCAGAACTCAGGGTCTTCACTTAATCTTTTACTTGGTATGCAGGCTGAGCACCTTAGCGAAGAGTCTACAAAAAGGTTAACAGATTTTATTAATGGTAATATCGTTCCTTTAGATATTTTAAGAAAACATGTAACTTATAGTTATGAAAAGATATTGACGCTTTATAATGCTATAATGACATTGAGAGAAGATTATTTCAGAGAGCTTATTTTTAATAGAATACCAAGTTCTAAAGGTATGTTATTAATATGCAGAGCTTTAATATCTGTTGAGAGTGCCTCTCTTAGGAGCTGTTCTATCAGAGATGATGAGGAAGCGCTCAAAGGGCGACTTTCAAGCTATATTATGTCAGGAAGCTTTACTGAGTACTTGAAAAGGCAGCTATTGTGGGTAAATGAAAATTATGATGAAGTGTCTGATGGTGTTAGCAATGAGTTGAAGATAGTGAGGGTACTATATAAATATACAATACCTAAATTCTTATCATTATTATGGGATATTGTTGAATACAGATGCATAGAAACTAATAACTTAAGTCCTGCAGGGTATAGTTATCTTATATCAATATTTGAAAATATGCATCTTCACCCAAATCTCTCCATATTTGAAGAGATGGGAGTTCCTATACAAATTCTAGATAAGATTAGTAGCCATTATGATGCGGATTTAAGTTTTGAAGAGATATATTCAAGTATAAAAAACAATCGTATACCTAAAGTACTAACTGAATTTGAGCGTGATTTCTTGATTAAGGCTTTAGAATAGATTTCTTTTTATGGGAGCTTTGTTGCGGGCTTTAACCTATGGGATCCTGCAACAAAGCCTCAGCCATAAGGGTCAGTTTAGGGGTCTTTGTATTTTTCAATCTTTACATAACCCCTATTTATCAGTAAGTTGAATTTGTTTGGCGAGTCCGGCCTTCGCACCAATTATGCAATCAAGTCACCCAAGGGTGGCTTTTTTTGTGCCTGAAATCCGCGCCACACAAGGCTTTCCACGATTTTCTCCTCAACTGAAGTCAACCTAACTCAATCCACATCAACCAGCTTGTGAGTATACTAATGAGTATATTTGCCGATTCGATATTGCTTGTATACTCACGAAATACCAATGGAAGGAGGACCATTATGGCCCTAACGGATACTAAAGTTCGTTCTGCAAAACCGGAGGAGAAAGAGTATTTACTTGTTGACGGTGACGGCATGTTTTTACTTGTAAAACCTAACGGTTCCAAGTATTGGCGATTTCGTTTCCGTTTTGGCGGTAAACAGCATTTGATGGCGTTCGGTGTCTATCCTGAAATTTCACTGGCGGATGCCAGGAAGAAAAGGGAAGAGGCCAGAAGGTTGGTAGCTGCTGGTATCGATCCTCGTGAGCATAAACGTGCTGTGAAAGAAGAGCAGGCGAAAGAGATTATTACTTTCGAGAAGGTTGCCAGAGAGTGGCTCGTGACCAACCAAAAATGGTCGGAAAATCATGCTAATCGCGTAAAAAAGAGTTTAGAGGACAATATCTTCCCGGCAATTGGTGCTCGCAATATTGCTGAATTGGGTACCCGCTATCTGTTAATTCCCATTAAAGCCGTCGAGACATCTGGCCGTCTTGAAGTGGCCTCCCGTCTTCTGATCCTACCCTCGAATAGTGGACACGAGACTAAGTGAGGAAACTCTCAACCAGAGGTGACTCACATGACAAAAACAGTATCAACCAGCAAAAAGCCCCGTAAACAGCATTCCCCTGAATTTCGCAGTGAAGCCCTGAAACTGGCTGAATGCATCGGTGTTGCTGCCGCTGCCCGTGAACTCAGCCTGTATGAATCGCAACTTTATAACTGGCGCAGTAAACAGCAGCAACAGCTCTCATCCTCTGAGCGTGAAAATGAACTCGCTGCTGAAAATGCTCGTCTCAAACGCCAGCTGGCGTTTGAGACGAGGAGCTGCCATTCCCCAAAAGGCCACGACATACTTCGCGAAGCGCCTGAAATGAAGTATGTCTTTATTGAAAAACATCAGGCTGAGTTCAGCATCAAAGCCATGTGTCGCGTCCTCCGGGTGGCCCGCAGCGGCTGGTATGCGTGGGCTCAGCGGCGTGCGAGGCTAAACTCACGCCAGCAGTTCCGTCTGAGTTGTGACAGCGCCGTGCACGAGGCTTTTCACCGGGCAAAACAGCGCTAAGACGCACCGCGCCTGACCGATGAACTGCATGCTCAGGGTTACCGCTTCAGCGTGAAAACCGTGGCAGCCAGCCTGCGTCGTCAGGGGCTTCGGGCGAAAGCTTCACGGAAGTTCAGCCCGGTCAGTTACCGCGAGCATGACCTGCCGGTGTCGGAGAACCTGCTGAAGCAGGATTTTTACGCCAGCGGTCCAAACCAGAAATGGTCGGGTGACATCACCTACTTACGTACTGATGAAGGCTGGCTATATCTGGCTGTCGTCATCGATCTGTGGTCACGTGCTGTTATCGGCTGGTCAATGTCATCGCGGATGACGGCACAGCTGGCCTGCGATGCGCTACAGATGGCGTCGTGGCGACGTAAGCGCCCGGAAAATGTCATCGTTCACACCGATCGTGGTGGGCAGTACTGCTCAGCGGATTATCAGGCGCTACTGAAGCGGCATAACCTGCGCGGTAGCATAAGTGCAAAGGGTTGTTGTTACGATAATGTCTGTGCAGAAAGCTTCTTCCACTCACTGAAAGTCGAATGTATCCACGGTGAACGCTTTATCAGCCGGGAAATGATGCGGACGACGGTGTTTAATTATATCGAGTGTGATTACAATCGGTGGCGTCGCCACAGTGCCTGTGGCGGACTCAGCCCGGAACAATTTGAAACTCTGAATCTCGCTTAGGACCGTGTCTACATTACGTGGGTAGGATCATTAGTTCTATAGTGTGCAATACAAGAATAATACTAATAACCGAAAGTAATGGAGCTGTAATACCACTTATGTAAGATCCAAAGTTACCCCAATCATCTGAAAGATGTGAAAATCCATTTTGAAATACAAGAAGATAAGGGGCTAATGGTATTATAGCTATAATACAGAGCACAAGGATTTTTAACTTAATGTTTTCCATTGTTTAACTCTTTCACTTGTGTGAATAATTATTTATTTGAAGGCTTACCTCCAAATAAAATTAAGATAAATGAAAGCTTGACAATGCCGACTGTATGTCTGGAAAATTATGATGCTTTTCTTTTAATTCTCTCACTTTTTTAACAACACCTTTAAATTTCATCTGTAATGCTTTATCGGGAACTATTACATCTAAATCTCTTAATATTGCTAAATTAATATTTTTTTGTGCCACTTCTGGTGCTGTTTCCTCTAATTGTTTTTGCAAGAAACCTAACCAATGCTGAATAAATTCTACTTCGACGTGTTGGTTAGGCTGAAAGCCAACAACACTGTCTGGAAAACAAGCATCAAACGTTAATATTCCAGTTTTGGCGATATTGGCCGCTATTGTTATACATAGAGTGCCCTTTTTCCACATTTTACTTTGTGCTAATCCAATATCTGAATATGTGCTAAAATACTCAGTGATATAGCCACCAGAGTTTGCAACATCTCCAGTTTGAATCAATGGGTGAATACCGCCTAATAATTCGGGGGCATTCCTTGGTCTATGTTTTGACTTTCCTCGGTCCATTGTTCCGACTTCGGAAAATTTCATCCTCTGCCATTCTTTAGGGTTTTCAACAGGATCGCCAAACATCTCCAAAAACGTAGCACGCAAAAAATCATCAGCCAATTTGATAGCTTGCTCGCGTTTTTGGCGTATACCATCGGCTTTATCAAGAATAGCTACGATGCGTTTTTGCTCACTTAACTGTAACGGATACTTAATATTTTTTTCTTTCAGGAATTTAAAGTGCCTACTATATCCCGCTGACGGAATATCTAAATTTTTTAAAAAATAAAAAAGATATTTTTCACTTAACCCCTTTATTGGCTTAAGAACTTTTACCCCATCAGCTCCAAGAGCAAATGGGGTATCAACATACTTTAATACTCTGGTATGATCGCCAAAAATGATACATGGTAGCTCGATATTACATAAAAGCTCTTTAGAGTCTGTATAACCACTGCAAAAGTTGCTTCCTTGATCAATAATTGGATACCTTCCTTCCATAAGGTAATCTTTACTTGCTACCTTAGGATTTCCTGAAGTAAGGTCTTTTACAACACTACAAAAATCTTTCTCGACAAATCCTACTAAATTACTGTCAATCACAGCATCCCCTCCAGCTCATTCAGATCCGCCAGAATCTCATTTTCCAGATCTTTTAACCGTTTCAGTATCACTTTCGGATCTTCATATTCCTCCGCCTGATATACCACCTCTTTATAACGATTAATAGAGAGATCGTATTTCTGCGCCGCAATATCCTCTTTTGGTACTACAAACGCCGCCTGAGTGCGATCTTTAAAATCAACACCAGCATCCACCCCTTCCGGATATTGCTGCTTTAGCAACGAGGCTGATCTCTCGCCCATAAAATTATCAACCGGTAGCCCTCGCAAAATACGGTAATGCTTCCAGCTTGCTAATAAATGCGGCAAATCGTTGTATTTTATTGGGTTACGCTTGTCATCCAAGCTGTAGCCGTCGTTTTGTAGATCGTAGAACCAGACCTCATCCGTTTGGCCGCCTTTGGTAAAGATCAGGATCGCCGTCGCTACACCCGCGTAAGGTTTAAATACGCCGGAAGGCAGGTTGATCACCGCTTCCAGTTGGTTATCTTCCACCAGCGTTTTACGCAGCGACTGGTGCGCTTTGCTGGAACCAAACAATACGCCCTGCGGCACGATAGTGGCACTGCGCCCGCCCACTTTTAACATTTGCAGAATACGCGCCAGGAACAGCAGCTCGGTTTTCTTGGTTTTCACCATCGCTGACAGCGTAGAGTCGATATCTTCCTCATCCAGAGAACCAGTAAACGGCGGGTTCGCCAGAATCAGGTTGAATGCGTTTTTACTGGCCTGCGGGAAGTTGGTACTAAAACTCTGGCTCATGGTGTCCTGATAATGAATATCCGGCTCTTCAACTCCGTGCATAATCAGGTTCATGGCGGCAATACGCAGCATGGTGGTATCAAAGTCGTAACCGTGGAACATGTTATTATCCACATGGTCACGCCACGGCGTGAGCATATCGCCTGTAAAGATTTTCTGCTCTTCCAGTTCGCCACGTTCGTTGGTGCCAATTTCGGTATGAATGGACTCTAGTGAACTGTATTTCTCCAGCAGGTACTCATAACTAGTTGCCAGAAAACCACCGGTACCACAGGCCGGATCACAGATCGTTTCACCACGTGCCGGGTTTGGCTCCATCATTTCAACCATTGTGCGGATAATGTGGCGCGGCGTGCGGAACTGACCGTTGATCCCGGCGGTGGTTAGCTTGCTTAACAGGTATTCGTAGAGATCGCCTTTGGTGTCACCACGATCCAGTGGCAGGTTTTTGATCACCTCCACGGCTTTAGTCAATAACGAGGGTTTGACGATCTCAAGACGAGCATCTTTCATAAAGTTGCCCAGCAGCGTTACCTTCGAATCATCGGCCTGGCCGAGCTGACGGAAATGCTGGAAGACGCCATCGCGCACCACTTCCATCATTTCGTCCGAGCCAAGGTTGCTGTAGTGGCTGAAACGGAACTCCTGCTGCTCAGGAGCAAAGCGCGGTTTAAAATCAATACCCGCGATTTGTTTACGCTTCTCGTCCCGCTGTTCCTGGGTATCCAGCATCCTGGAGTACATCAGGTAGGTGATCTGTTCGATAACGGTCAGCGGGTTTGTGATACCACCCACCCAGAAATCTTCCCACAGTCCGTCGATTTTACTTTTTAAGTCACCGGTGATCATTGTTAATGTCTATAACCTGTTATAAATACAAAAGCCCCGCTGCCGGGGCTTGTCATGTGTGTATTATACCGTCGCTGCGTCGGTCACAACACCTAACTCTTCGACTATCTTTTGCAGCCGGGCGATCTGCTCTATATCCGGGAATACGCCAGTAACGCCTTCGTTGTGGATATGCGTATACGGCTGTTCAAAGAGTTGCCGCATTTCAATGGTGCCGTAATCGCGGATGTGGTTTTTCAGCAGTGACAGGAAACGCAGTTGCTGGCTGGTCAGGCTGTTGTCTGCTGCGAACTGAGCAAAGCGTACTTCCACCGCGTCGCTGTCCATTCCGATGATGGTACGCAAAAGTTTATCCAGGCTGACGGTCGCCTGCGGGTAGAACTCTTTCAGCGCCCGGATATCAACGTTAGGGTTCTGGATCAGCACCAGCTTAGCCAGTTCATCCAGCTCGCTTTGCGTCGCCGGCTCGCCGTTGCGGATTTTCTTCAGCACCGGATTTTGCTGGAACAGCGGCTCCAGCGCTCCCTGAACCTGCTGACGATACAGTTTGAAATCAATTGAGCGGATGTTGGTTTTGCGGGTTTCCGTCTGGATTAGGTTCGCATCTTCGGTAATATCCACCTGTATCGAACCAAATTTTGGCGTCGCATCTTTCTCCATCAGGTGCATTATACCGCGCAGATGAATGCGGATATCCTCCAGCTCTTCCAGGCTGGCTTGCTTCCACCAGCCTAAATCACGAAGTTGATTAATCCGTTGTCCCTGTTGCTGCACCTGAGTCAGATGCGGCGGCAGACGTTCCACTTTCTCGATGATGACCGGCCAGAGCACATCCAGCTCTTCCGGGTTGGTATAACGGGCAGTTTGCGCCGCCAGAATATCCATATCAAAGCGCATGGCATCGCTTTGTCCGCGCACGTCCAGCCACTGCATCAGAGGGGCCAGGACAGATAGCAGATCCTGCTGTGTTTTCGGGGAAAGCTGGCGCAGCACTTTTTCATCGCTGTACTGCGCTTTTTGCTGCCACTTTTCCTGCACAGCAATCGACTTTTCATCCAGCGCGTTGATTTGCTCGCGGAGCTGGTGAGCGACTAAATCCACCGCCTGTTTGTCGAACTTACGCTGCGCAGCGGCCCCCAGCATAACCCACGCTTCGAAGCGTTTTTGCGCCAGCGATTTAGTAGCTGTGACTTCGGCCTCTTCGGTATGCAGCTCGTGATACTCAAAGTTTCCCCAGTGATCGAAGATGCGGAATTTCTGTTTATCCAGCGGTTTGCCGTTTTCATCGTAGCCGTAGAGTCCCGAACAGAGGCGCGTGCCACGGCCAATCATTTGCCAGAACTTCACTTTCGATTTGACTGGTTTGGCAAAGACCAGATTCACAATCTCCGGGACATCAATACCAGTGTCGAGCATATCTACAGAGATAGCGATGGTCAGCTCTTTGTTGGTGCTTTCATCCAGCCCTTTAAAATCGTCAATCAGTTGCTCGGCGCGGGGATCGTAGTTGTCGATGACCTGGCAGAAGCGTCCGGCAAACTGCGGGTACATGTCGTCGAACAACTCATTCAGCAACAGCGCGTGTTTATGGTTACGGGCGAAAATAATGGTTTTACCAGGTAGTTGGCCGTCCTGATCTTTCAGGCCGTTTTCCATCAAGTTACGCAAGATATAGCGGTTGGTGTCTTTGTTATAAATTGCCTCATCCAGCGCCTTGCCATCAAATTCCAGCGTATTAGGATCGATACCCTGTTCTTCAAGTTCGCGGATTTGTGCGTCGCTTAATTTCTCCCGTTTGATGCCTTCGCGCAGGAATTCCGTGGTGTGCGTAACAACCTCATAGGGAACCAGATTGTTATCGGCGATGGCATCTTCCAGGCTGTAGTTGGCGGTAGGGATACGTCCTTCACAACCAAACAGGCCGAAAGTGGTTTTACTCACCATGTCGATCGGCGTGGCCGTCAGGCCAATCTGGAGGGCATCAAAATACTTAAACAGGTCGCCGTAGACGTTGTAGATAGAGCGGTGGGATTCATCGGCGATAATCAAATCGAAATAACCAACATCAAAATGGTCCATGATTTTCATCATGCCGGGATAGGTGGCGATGTAGATCCTGGCATTCTGCCTGTCTGCTTTCTTCGATTTCCCGACCACATACAGCGGCTCATTGGTGAACTGATTGAAGGCATTCGCCGCCTGTTTACGCAGCTCTTTACGGTCGCAAAGAAACAGGACGCGTTTTACCCAGCGAGCATCAATCATCAGTTTGCTTAGTGCAATTGCCACGCGGGTTTTGCCTGTACCTGTAGCCTGAACAATTAACGATTGTCGGTACTTGTTAGTAAACCGTTCGCTGACGCGGGCAATGGTTTCAAGCTGATACAAACGTCCAGCAACGGCCTTGCCTTCGTTGTCTTTTACATGCGGCACACTGTTCAGTGGCAGACGGGTTTCACGCTGTTGAATAAGATATTGCAGGCTTTCCTTGCTGTAGAAACCAAATACTTGACGCGGGGGATAACCATGAGTTTTATGGTCGTCCCACAGCCAGATATCGTAGCCGTTGGTGTAGAAGATGACCGGACGCTGACCATATTCTTTTTCCAACCAGTCGGCATACAGTCGGGCCTGAATTCGTCCTTGCTCGGCATTGACGCTGGTTTTTTTTGCTTCCACCACCGCCAGCGGTTTATGCGCTTCATCCCACAAGACATAATCCGCATAACCGTCACCGGTTGCAGTAGGTTGTTCTTTAACGGGATGTTCCTGCGTAACCTGATCGGTATTATTAAGCTCTTCACCTACATTCCAGTCGGCGGCAAGCAGGCGAGAGTCAATCAGGCGACGGCGGGTTTCCGCTTCATCAATAGAGAGGATATCTGCAACATGCTGGTTGCGAGCTCTGGCTTCGTTCAGACGTTGAGTAAGGTGTTCGGCCTTTTCCTGCTCTTGCTGTAGTGCGCGTTGTAGCGCCAGTTCGCGCTCGCGGCTTTCATCTTGAGCCCTGATTGCATCTTCCAGACGTTTTTCATCTGCACGGCCTGAAGATTGTGTTAACGGAGGAAGAGAAAATTTGGGGCAGTTTTCAACATTACCGTGGGCGTAGCGAACATACAGCCAGACCCCTAATAAATACGCTTCCTTAAGCAGCCAGTAGGTATCTTTGGCTTTGATACGTCCACCGTGCGCGGCGCGGTTGCCGTGGATACGCAGCGCATCCATTTTCATGATGATGGCTTCCGGCATCATGCTGGTAAACACATCGGCGTTCATTAAATCGTACAGATTCGCCTTGATGCCTTCTGGCAACCGCTCCTGACGATACAACCAGCGCACCATCAATTCAGTGTAGTTGCGCAGCTTAACCAGACAACTTTCCGGGTCAGAGTGAACATAGCGTTCCGCCATACACGCGAGTTCCGCCAGTTCCGGCCACTGGCTACGCAACATTTCAAAATTGAGAGACTGCTCCATCAATCATCGCCTTATGTCGTGGATACAACAGGATTTATGGAAAGAATATCACACTAATTTGGCAGACAAAGTGAGCTTGGAAATCTTAAGAGCATCGAAAATGAACTCTTAGTGCGGGGCAGGATCACTTCAGTAGTTCGTAAAGTTCACATATTCACCCATTGAATGGGTTAACTCTGCGTTTTCTTCCCGGCGCTGCACCAGCCAAAAGCAGAATTCCTCATCATTCATTTCCTTGAGGTTCTCCAGCCAGTCGTCCAGGAAGGCTCCGAGCATACGGTCATTCCAGAAAAGCCAAACAAGCTTATGGCGATACACCACATTATGGAACTGCTGAAGCAGGCTTATCAATTTATTGGCAAGTGAGCGTTGCTTGCGCCTGACACACTCGCGAAGTAATACATCTTTAATACCTCCATGGGTAAAAAGTATCGGGACGTGTTGCAGCGCTGCAAACAGAATGATCGCGATAACAACCTGTTTGACTGCTTCAATTTTAAACTCTTCGGGATAACGTTTACCGCTCCTGGACACCTCTCTTCAGGTCATTTTAAATGACTCTGAAGTGTCTGTTAAACCCGTGGCGATTCAGCCAGCCCGTTTTTTCCAGTTACCTTAACACCAGTGTGTCAACGGTGCAGAAATGGGAAAGCGGCGTAAAACGTCCGAGTGGATTATTGCTGAAACTGCTTACCTTAGTGCAGAAGCATGGGTTGAAGGTGTTGGTTTGAGTTAGTTGTACTGGCTGCTGGAGCAGAAAGAAAAATTTTAACCTCGAGATACGGGAGAAATCGGCTTTAAGTCATACAGTGAAAAATTGAGTCCGGGGAAAGTCTTAAATGTATTGAAACACCACCTTATGAGCAACAATATGGGATTGTAAGGATTAGTGCAGACACGTGAGGAGAATACAATGAGGAAGAAAGTAAAGCTCTGCCTGATGACTCTAAATTTATTGAGTCAAGACGAATAGCTGTTGGTGATTTCTTGATATCCATGACTAAATTTTTGAGATGTTTTTCTGGTGCGCTCCTTATTATTTACTGCCAGGTAAACCTAGCGCTTTATATTAAAATGCTTTCATAACTGCCTTATTCCAAGCTGTTTTTAGCTGGACTTTTCTTCTATTTACTGATGATATATACAGGTATTTAGCGCGGTGCGGATGTGCGCCAACACACCCGCGCCGCTAATCACAACTACTATTTATGGAGAATAGTAATCATGACTGACGCCCATTCTATTGCACAACCGTCTGAACCAGAAGTCTCTCTTGCAAATAACAGGCAATTAACTGTTAGCTATGCAAGCCGCTATCCGGATTACAGCCGGATACCCGCCATCATCATGAAAGGACAATGGCTGGAAGCAGCCGGTTTTGCCACGGGCACAGCAGTAGATGTAAAGGTAATGGAAGGTTGTATTGTGCTCACCGCCCGGCAGGAGAGCGAATTGATGCAGTCTCTGCGCCAGGTATGCAAGTTGTCGGCGCGGAAACAAAAGCAGGTGCATGAGTTCATTCAGGTTATTGCCGGTAAACAGAAAGTCGTCTGAATGAAAAACTGCTCCCGACATCGCATCGGGAGCGGTTAAATATCAGGACGCGTAATGTAGAACGAGGAAATTTCAGACTTCATCCTCGCGGACCTCTTGGTGTGTCTTTAGGCTGCATAACTTTGCAACACAGAACTGATTTCATAGCTATTCGACAAGCATTGCTCTCTACATCGCAAGTGAAATTAAGTAATGGGCTAATCTCGTCTGGAACAATTGAGGTGGTTTTAAATGGAAGCAAAACGTGTTCCAACGGGATTTAGAATCCTTATTGCAGTGTCCTTTTTCGTAATGACTTTTCTTGTGGTAAGGCCGTCAGATCCATCGACAGAAGGACAACAGCATTTTTGGGTAGGGTTAGAAGGGCTATTTAATCAACGCGATATCGGGGGTTTTGTGGGGATTGAACTATTAGTGATTTGAACAATGGTAACTCTCATAGGTTATCAGATCATAGTAAGAGTTATTTAGAAGAAACTTAACGCTAATAAATGAGTTTTTAAGGAGTGAATTAATGATAGATATGATGCGTCAATAGTATGCTGTGGGGAAACCTTAAAGGCTGGAATTAAAGCGATACATTCCAGTCTGGAACAACGTCAGATGTAATTCTGATATATCTCCGAATTACTCAGCTAATCAAATCAAATCAAATCAAATCAAACCAGAAAAAAATGATCCCTATCACCTCTGCTGTGTCCTGAAATACCTTCTTATCCGGCCTGGGGTTTTCCCTGCCTGCATTAATTCAATGAGGGTATTCATTGCAGGTAAGGTATGCGTAAAATATTTTTTATAATCGCCGCAGAAGTAATTCTTGTTTGGCAGTCCATTCAGGGAGATCTCAAATCGATGTTTCGGACAGCCGCCATGGCACATGGAGCGCACTGAGCAGGTCAGACATTCAACGCTTATGTTATTCAGCTTGTCGCTGCCGAAGGTGACGTTCTGCGGTGAATTGACCAAATCGGCAATATCTGTTTGATGAATATTGCCCAGTTTGTGCTGCGGATAGACAAAGTGATCGCAAGAGAACAGATCGCCATTCGCTTCCAGCACTACGTTGCCACCACATTTTTCAGCGCTAACACAGGAGCCGATGCCACCGGTTAATTGCGTCAGCGTCTGCTCGAAATTCATCACAAATACCTCACCGAGGTCATGCCGCAGCCAGTGGTCGAATATTTTATTGAGAAAACCGCCATACGCATTGGGCGGCACCGACCATTCAGTAACCCGGCACTGGCCGCTGAAATCAGGAGCGATTAGCGTCAGGCCATCCGGCCCGGCAACACTGGCTTGCCTCTCAACCAGAGGGATGAATTGCATATACCGGCTGCCGGCACGCTTCAGGGCATTGTAAACATCAAGCGGACGTTTGACATTTTCAGCGTTGACCACCGTCAGAGTGTTAAATTCGACCTCATAGCGTTTTAACAACGCCATCCCTTTAATGACCTGATCATACGTACTGCTTCCGGCACGGGTGAGTCGGTGCGCATCATTACTGCGTCGATCGCCATCCAGCGAAACGCCGACCAGAAAATTATGCTGTTTCAGAAAACGCGCCCATTCCTCGTCCAGCCGCGTTCCATTGGTTTGCAGAAAGTTATTAATCCGCTTGTTGCCACGGTAGCGCGTCTGTAGCGCCATCGCTCTTTCAAAATAATCTATCCCCATCAGCGTGGGTTCACCTCCCTGCCAGATGAAATCCACCACCTCCGCCTGCTGTGCAGCCAGATGCTGACGGATATAGCGTTCGAGTGTGTCGTCATCCATCTTCCAGTGACTTTTTCTCTCCGGGTATAGCTGTTCCTTTTCCAGATAGAAGCAGTAGCTACAGTCAATGTTGCATACCGATCCGGACGGTTTAGCAATCAGCTGAAAAGTGGTAAAAGGGCGGTTCATGGTGCTTCCTCAGGCGGGTGTTAACGCGTTATTAGTGATCCCACCCGACAGCTTTACTGCACTGGTTTAGCCGTGCATCACGGTGTCAACCGGCCCAGGGTTGTGTCAGGGCCTTTTCCCACTGTCCGGTAGGTTACTTATCTCATTGAACCGTCGACAGAGCCTGTAACGGACTCTCCTGCCAGCCATAACGCACCGCCTTAAACTGCAGGCTGGGTTTACCAGCAGGTGGCGTTAGTGCTTTGGTGTACAGCAGCCATGTTTTGCCGTCCCAGCTATAGCCAATAGAGGCATTTTCTGTCCGGTTGGTGAGGTAAATTTTGTTATTAACCGCATCCTGCGTGGCAACCGGCGGTAAAGTAATTTGCTGTTCACCCTGAGCGTTGAGAAGGTCACTGACCATCAGATCTTCTTTCACCAGATTCATGTCGTTACTGCCATCGCGCCAGTTATCCATCGCCTGGCGAAACGCGGTGAGCTGCTGCTGATAGTCGGGGTCCTGCGCGAGATTACTAAGCTGCCACGGATCGCGTTGCAGATCGTAAAACTCTTCTGCCGGGCGGGGTGCAAACCAGCTTTGCTGCGCTTTCGTCAGCTGATGCGCTTGTTCGGCTTTCACCAGCGCGCGCATGGTCATTTGTACATCGCGGAAGGGAATGCTGACCGCGCCGGGGGTATTATCCATGTTGCGAACATACTGATAATGCTTATCGCGAATAAACAGCGAACGCATGTTGACGTTATCCATACGTCCACGAACACCGTAAACAAACTGACGGGCCGGAGCATGGCTTTTGGATAAATCAATGCCCTTCATATAGTCCGGCACGTCAGCGCTGGCGTAGCCAAGAATGGTCGGGGCCAGGTCTTCAAATGAAATTAATCGTTGGTCGACGCTACCCGCAGCCGGCCAGCCAGCCGGGCGGTATTTTTCAGGAATGTGGATCATCAGCGGTACATGCGTTCCGGAATCGTAACCTTCACGCTTTTTCCTGGGTAAACCGTCGCCATTATCTGCGGCAAAAATAACGATGGTGTTATTCCACAGCTTATCCTGCTTCAGCGTATCAATCAGATTACCCACCTGCATGTCCATCACGTGGATATTGTCATACAGGGTTGCCAGCTCTTTGCGGGTTTCCGGCGTGTCCTGATACCATGGCTCTATATTCACCCTGGCCGGATCGGTGGCGGCGTACTGATAGTGTGAACGAACCTCGTCCCAGACTTTGGTTATATACTCAAAACCTTTCGGCACGTTATCTTTGGTAAATAAGGCCGATTCATGGGTGATTTGTGGGTTGAAATTCATAAAAAACGGCTTGCCCTGCAAATCATAATTACGCCACGCCGCCGGCACTAACAGGTCCTTTATGTTGCTGTATTGACCATGCTGGCTCCAGAGCGAAAAGGGGCCGGTATCAGCGTGCCCTTTGGTAAATTGATAATCCGTTTTGGTATCGTTATAGGTAAAATATCCAGCACGACGCAGTAACTCCGGGTAACCCTTTATCCACGAAGGCGGAACGCCAACATAGCCTCCTCCAGGTCGGGTTGCGGTACGCATATGCTGCAGGCCGATTGTGTTAGGGAACGCACCGGTGATCAGCCCCGCCCGCGAAGGCGCAGAAACGCCAGCCATGGTAAATGCGTGAGTAAAGCGTACCGACTCTTTCGCCAGCGCATCAAGATGCGGCGTTCGCGCTACTTTGTCGCCGTAAACGCCAAGACGCGGGTTCATATCCTCGGTGAGAATCAAAATGATGTTTGGTCGAACGCTATTAATTTGCGCACTGAAATCATGCTCATTCGCAGAGGCGGCGGGGTGGAAGAGCACGCCTGAAATCATGGTAGCCAGTAACAGAGGTTTCACTGTTCTCTCCTTGTGATTCATAATTTTATTATCGCAATACCGTCTTATTAGCTGTAACAACGCGATTGTGAGTGTCTGACATCAACGGTAATCACCTGATAAATTGCTGGAAAAGTGCAAAAAAAAAACCTGATTTATCGTTCTTCGTATAACAAGAAACGATAAATCAGGTTTCGCCCGATAGGTTCGGTAACGATCGTTTTCGACACTACTGACAGATAAAAATATTATCAATGCTTAATATTATATTTTGAGAACAATATCACTTAACGAAAGGCGATAAAGATAGGGCTGTGTTTCTTATCACATTTACGTCCAGCTAATTTAGCTCTCTTTTCAAAATAAATAACGCGTGCCTTTTATATTGTAAGTTAACGGGGGAGCTGCTGAGAAGTATTTCAACATGCTATCAATATTTCATGCCGGGAAAAACGTCGTAATCCCGACTTTACTATTGGTAAAAGATTTAATTAAGCAAAGACGTTACTTTTTATATTGCTTCCATCGTATTCAGAATGTGGTTGTAAGCTCTGCTGTTGATCATGTTTTGAAGCACGCTCAACTTCATTTTCAGCCGCCTGCCTGGAGCAATAATAGTGTATCTGGCAGGGCCAATGCCTGTTACAAAAGCATATCTGGTCGTGTTCTCTGACACTCTGTATGCCGATTGTATCAGCTCCAGCGGGTTGTAGGCGGTTTAACTCATTTCGGTGTCCTGAACTTCCTGTACTCATTAGCAGCGGAAACGCTGATCTCTCAACCGCAGCAGATTTACCAATCATTCAGGTGCTGACCCGCTCCTCACAGAACCGGCTTTGAAAAGCCCATTCCTCTCAGCCTTTGAAACAGGTTCCAGATCTGACCATTGCGGGTTGCTTGCATCAGCAAAGGCTGGAGAATAACGGCATGACCCACGCCCGCACCCGGAGTTCATCATGAACAGTACCGTCTATGACGCTTTCCGCTGCCTGGAGCTGCTCGCTTCAGCGGCCCGGCCGCAGGGCATTCGTGAAATGGGACGTGAACTGGCGCTCGACTCGGCCAAAATAACGCGCCTGATGAAAACGCTGCTGGCGCTGGATATGGTGCATCGCGATGCGCGGCGCAAATACAGCCTCGGCATCGGTATCCATCGCCTCTCGGCCTACGCTATCCATAATTCAGCGTTTTATAATGCGGTAATCGGCATTCTGGAAGAGAGCGGCAACCCGGCTATTTCTATTGTTATCGGCGTCCTGAGCGGCACCAATGTGGTCTATATCATCCATACACGCGGGGGAGAAAGTATTGCCCGTGCTATCGGGAATTATCAATCCTATCCGGTGCATGACTCGGTGATTGGCATCAAATTATTATCAGCGATGAGTAATGAGGAAATTATCAGCCAAATCGGTATTCATGATTATCGGCTACTGAAAAACGATATCGAACAGGCACGCCGCCATCAGGTGTTCGCCAAAGCCTATGGTCAGCATGATTACCGACTGGCATGTAATATCCCCGGCATGCCAGCGGCCATCGCCTTATCCAATATCAACAGTGAAAAGATGGACGTTGAGATGTTAAGTTTGTACCTGATATCAGCCGCAAAAAAAATCAGTGGCGAACCACTGACTATGTTAAATCAATAATTTACAGCGCTTCGCCGTTTCGGCAACCGACTGCCCGGGCCTGTACAACGACGAACCTATCCCGACGCTGTCATAGTGAACCAGATAGTCAGGCGCATTATCGACCGTTATCCCGCCGACCGCTGAAAACCGTACCGGCTGAGAAAGCGGGCCTTTGATCAGTTGCGGATAATTAACCGGCAATGAGCAGGCCGGAAATATTTTCATCACCTCCACGCCCAGTCCGGCAGCAAGGAAAATTTCACTGGCGCTAAACACTCCGGCATAAATCGTTAATCCCTGCTTTTTCGCTTCGGCTATCAGCTGCGGATTAAGATTGGGTGTGAGAATAAACCGGGCTCCGGCGGCAAGGCTTTCATCGACCTGGCGGCTGGTAACCACCGTTCCTGCACCAATATTCAGGTGAGGACCGAAGTGCTTAACCGCTCCCTGAATACTGGATTGCCAGTCAGGCGAGTTAGTGGTGATTTCTACCTGGCTGATGTCATTATCCAGCAGGCAGCGGATATGTTGATTAACCTCTTCAGGACGAATGCCGCGCAATATAGCGATAACCTGTGAGCTAATAGCCATGACGGAATACCTCATTCAGTCCGGCTATTAAGGCGGTTTCCGCCGGCAGAAATTCTGCCGGCTGATTTAGCGCCTCACAGGCCAGCCGGTAATGCGCTAACAGGCTTTCACTGCCGATAAAACAGATCGTCTCCGGGTCAGTCGCCCCGGATAAAAGTTCATGGCCAATCAGTAACCCGGATAGCCATGCCGCAGCCGCCTCTGCCGCGAGGGCCTTAAGGATATAACGCCCGCGACAGCGGAAAAGCTCGCTAACCAGATCGGTTTGCTGATGCTGAATACTCTGCGCCGTTTCAATACCGCTTAGAAATGCTTGACCTGACCAGCATTGCTCGGGCAATCCCTTGCCCAGCACCGAGTGGTTAAGCAATAGCGCATACAGCTCACCGGTCATCAGCGTCTGTAATCGGGTCACCTGCTGCTGATGACGATCGACTCGGAGCCACTTGCTGTGGGTGCCGACAGCGGCAAAGTTCTGCGCAGCCGAAAGCATCAACCCGCCGGCCAGCTGCATCTCTTCCCCGCGGCAGATTTCATTCACCCGTCGGTCACAGATACCCGGGCGCAGACTCAGCGGGTTCGGGATGATCCCCGGCAGCGGCTGGCCTTTACCGAAAAGCGCGTTGAAGCTAAGCGGTAAACTGAGATAGCCCGCGTCAGCGAGGCCGATATTGCTGCCAATCATGCCGCACAATATAACCGGCAGCTGTTCATCGTAAGCCTCGCTGAGCCGTAACAGCTGCTGCTGCAATATTAACGGCAACGCATCGCGCTGGCATTTACCGACGCCGCAGTCCGCCTCGACCGTTTTGATAACCCGGCCATCTCGTACGCTCAGCGCCCGAAAATTACTGGTGCCCCAGTCGACCGCGATATAGTTCATGCCTGCCTCTCCAGTACCGCCAGCGGCAGCGCATCGGTCAGTTCTTTCAGCTCCTGACGGGTAATCTCATCCAGACTTTTTGCCGGTTCGCGGACGTAATCACTGCTAAAAATCCCTGCCCGGTGCAGCACGGTTTTATGAATAGCTACGCCGATACCGGGCTGGACACCGTAGCGAAGAAAGGGCAGGTAACGGTAAAAATGGTTCTGGGCGGCTTTTCGATCCTGATGCCAGCAGTGAAGAATGGTATTAATCACGTCCGGGAATTCGCAGGCCGGCATCGTGCCGGTTATTCCCCGGCAGAGCTCTTCAAACAGAAAGCCGGCATTCAGTCCGCCAAACAGGCCGACCCGATCGCCTAATGCCTGTTTCAGTGCGCTGATTTTTAGCGTCGTCGGCGGCTGCTCAACTTTGATGTACTTGATGGTCGGGAAATCATTGCAAACACCGACCAGCGTTGTCACCGGCATGGTCACGCCGGTCATCAGGGGCGCATCCTGAATCATGATATCAATGCTGCACGCCTGACTGATATCCCGCCAGAAGCGGTAGAGTTCTTCCGGACCGGGTTTAACCACGGCGGGTGGATTAACCATGGCGATATCGGCACCCCAACGCTGTACCCGGTTGATCTCATCAATCGCGACGGCTGAAGAGGCACCGCCCGCCGCCGCCACCAGCGGCAAATCGCCGACCTGTTTTTTGACGCAGTAAAAAAGCGCCTGCTTCTCATCCTGGGTCAGGGCATAGCCTTCAGAGGCGTTACCAAACAGCGCCAGGCCATCAACACCCTGCTGCAACAGAAAGCGGACCAGCCGTTCAACCGAGGCAAGATCCAGCTCGCCTTGTTCAGTAAACGCGGTGGCCAGAATAGGTACGTTACCTTTTAGCATGTTGCCTCCGTCAGATGTTTGCGCAGACCATCTTCATCGATTTCAATCCCCAGTCCGGCGCCCTGTGGTAACTGATATGCGCCTTGTTCACAGACCAGCGGCTGTTTAAGTAACTGATTAGCCACATTGAAAACCGGAGGCTGGAACTCAAGCATGAACAGATTAGGAATAGCGGCAGCGGCATGGATTGAGGCGGCGATACACGGCCCCTGACCCACGCTCAGATGAGGTGCTACACGCAGGTTCCAGGTTTCCGCCAGCGCGGCGATATGCATCAGTTCACTGATACCGGTACGGCCAACATCAGGTTGCAGGATGTCTGCGGCGCGTTGCTCAATCAGCGGCTTAAACTGGTAGCGGGTGCGTTCCGTTTCACCCAGCGCAATGGCTATCGGGCTTTTGGCGCGCAGTTCACGATGACCGGCAACATCTTCTGGCAGCAGCGGCGCTTCAAGGAAGCCAACACCAAGCGCATGCAGGCGCTGTGCGAGCTCACTCGCTTCGGTAACGCTGTAATTCCAGTGGGCATCAACGAACAGCTGTGCTTCCGGGCCGAGCGCGTCACGGATAACTTTTACATTGTGGATGTCTTCGCTGACGCCATAACCCAATGCCAGCTTAAAGGCGCTGAACCCCTTTTCCTGCCAGCGTCTGGCCAGCACCGCGCGGGATTCCAGATCCGGTTCCGGCAAGCCGGAGACATAGCAAGGAATGGTCTCGCGGTAGGCTCCCCCGAGCAGTTGATACACCGGCAAATTGAGGATCTGGCCTTTAAGATCCCACAGTGCGATATCCACGGCGGCCAGCGCATCAATATGGTAGCCAGTGATATGGCCGCGATCGCGCATCGCATCGTACATCCGTGAATTCAGCACGGCGCTATCGAACGGCGAACGACCAATAATTAACGGCCTGAACAGCTGATTGATCAGTTCAGCAATCACCTGCGGCACCACCGGTGCCAGCGCCTCGCCCCAGCCGACGTGGCCGTCGCGGGTGGTAATCTTTACCAGGCAGGTTTCCATTTTGCGGGAATAGACGCAGCGGTATTCAGGGCGATAATAATAATCCGCTTCATCGCCAGTGGCGTTGCCGCCCAGATAGATCTGGTCAGCGGCAATTTTCAGCGGAAAGCACTCAACCTGACTGATTTGCATATTAACTCCGGTTCAGATTAATCAAGGATTTTGCCGGCGGTCTCTTTGGCGAACCACACCGCAATAAAAGAGACGAGGGCAGTGATCATCACGTACCAGGCGGGAGAGAGCGGATCGCCGGTCCAGGCAATCAGGCTGGCTGAGGCCAGAGGCGTTACGCCGCCAAACACCGCCACCGTCAGGTTGTAGGCGACGGCAATGCCGCCGTAGCGAATCGCAGTGGGGAACAGCTCCACCATCGCTGCGCCGCAGCCGCCGTTAAACATGGCGACAAATACGCCCAGCAGGCTCATGGCCGCTATCGACGTCATCACCGAGCCTTGCGTCATCAGCAGCATGGCGGGATAGGTCAGCAGGATGAAGCCGCCACATCCCATCAGCATCAACGGACGGCGTCCCCAGCGATCGGAAAGATAGCCGGTAAGCGGCATACAGACAGCGACACTGAGCAATCCCAGCGTGGTGATGAGATAAGAGTCGGTGCGGCTGTAATGCAGGTGGGTGGAGAGGTAGCCCGGCATAAAGGATTGCAGCACCCAGCTGCTGACCGCTTTAACCACCACAAAGCCAACGCAGAAAAGCAGGGCGCGACCGGATGAGCTGAGCGTTTTGCGCAGCGGCGATTTCTCGATCTTTCCGCTGGCCTGCAGTTTATGAAACGCAGCCGAGTCTTCCATATTGCGACGCATGTACAGCCCACCCAGGCCGAGCGGGGCGGCAAGCAGAAAGGGAATACGCCATCCCCAGTCGTTCATTGCGGCGTCGCCTAACGTATGGGTCAGCAGCAGTACCAGCCCCGAGCCACACACGAAGGCCATAAAGCTGAAGTTTTCGCTCCAGCAGGTGAGCGTAGCCCGCCGGTTCGGTTCGGCGCTTTCGGCCAGGTAAGTGATGACGCCGGAACTTTCACCGCCCGCAGCAAAGCCCTGCACCAGTCGGGTTATCACCAGCAGGATAGGAGCGATAATGCCTGCCTGGTGCCAGGTCGGCAAAATCCCCATCACAAAGGTTGAGAGTGAGGTAATCACAATCACCGTGACCAGCACTTTGCGCCGGCCCAGACGATCGCCCATTGAGCCAAAGAACAGCCCGCCCAATGGACGCATAAGAAAGCCGGAACCGAACACGGCGAAAGACTTTAACAGCGCGGTCGCCGGATCGGCGCTGACAAAAAAGTTGCTGGCGATAATGGCCGCCAGGGTGCCGTACAAGCCAAAGTCAAACCACTCGATAAAGTGACCTATCCCGGCAGACATCATAATTTTGGCGGTGCGTCTGGGCGAACGTTTAACTGTCGTCGGCGCGACCTCAATACCGTACTGGCGGGCTGAATGATCCATACGCTCTCCTGAAGGTAATAACGATGACCACATCGGGTGGCTGTGGGAATGAGCGTATGAGCTTTAGGCGGAGCATGCTGGAACGGGCGAGGATTGCGTGAGATGGAGCAAAGATTGAATCGTTTTTTTGCTTCACATAGTGAAGCAATGAACAGTGGGCCGGTTAAATGCGGGTATCTGCCCGGCTTCAGCCCGGTTAACTAACCTGTTAATGAAAGAAGCGGCCAGCGCAGCAGAGGACTCTTTTCTCCGCCACGCTGGCCGTTGCGATTCAATGTCAGCGGCCACTTTTCAATTACCTGACATCACGCCATCTTCAGCCGCTGCAGCCGTTTCTCGCGGCGGATTTTGCGCTCTTCCATTACCGCCACCATCGCCATCAGGCTGATACAGGCGATAGCGGCGGCGTCCAGCGCGGCAAAGGTGCCAGCCCAGCCGGTCAGACCGAAAATCAGCGTGCCGTCGGCGATCATGCCCAGACCGGGTTTGGCGAAGCTGTCGCCAATCAGAATAGGTTGCTGAACAGTCTGGCGGAATCACCCGCTGAAAAGTCACCCATTATCCTGCTTAGAGAGCTTAACGCGATAGGCCGGCAGCCACGTTTTTAGCGAGCTAAACGTCCTTAACGCATGCTATCTTTTTTAAACCAGGGTTTTCGGGTTTCGATATCTACGGCTGTCAGACGAAACGTGTCGTTATTATATTCATCTTTAGTACAATTTAATTCGTAAAATCCCCAGTAGCCAGGGTTGGAGAAATAGAGCGTGTATTTGTCGCTATTGAAGCCAAAGTACCGCTCATCCTCCCTTTTTATTATTAATTTTCCACACTTCGCCTCATCACGCCATTCAAATCGGGTTGCGTGATCTAAAACTGATGAGAGAATATTTGCTCCCCAATGTGGAATCGCGAAAAGCACCAGTGAGACAGCCAGGAAGAAAGCGATTAACGTTGCGGTCTGATAACCTTCGGTTTTATCAGCCTGAGTAATGAATATCAGGTAGCTTACCGGCTGGAGCAGCAATGCCAGTGCCATAATTGAAAAAACAAACTTCCAGATGAATTCTGTATAAGGTACAGAGGAAATACTCAGTGCGCTGAATTGGGTAAAGTAGCTCGATGCCAGTGCATTAGTTAAGATAAAACAAAGCGGTAAGAAAAACCAGAGCGTCAGCCTGATTTTTCGAAATGAAAGATTTCCATTTTTCTCTAAATCATAAAAAGTCAGAATGCCGCCCGCAAGCGTTAATAAAATGAAGGTAAGAAACAGAAACCTGCCGGTAAAAACGAAGCCCAGCGGCAGCACTATATAAGTTAACCCAAATACTAA
The DNA here is from genome assembly GCF_059730575.1 of Pantoea sp. X-Soil-YNGN-775. Lineage (NCBI taxonomy): Bacteria > Pseudomonadati > Pseudomonadota > Gammaproteobacteria > Enterobacterales > Erwiniaceae > Pantoea > Pantoea sp. X-Soil-YNGN-775. The sequence goes on from NZ_AP035945.1 coordinate 576,900, forward strand.
CCACGAGAGTAACGACAGTGTACCGGCGACTTTCTTCAGAGTGCGATTCTCATATTTAAAAATAAAGGTATGAAATATTGCTAATGCTCTGTGAGGCAGAAAAATCACCGATGAAATGATAATTATCAAGCCTGCTGAACCCACTAGTTCCTTAAGGTTTTTTTCAAGACCGGAAGATCCTATGATAGTGACTAAAGTAAAGAAGATAATCAGATCTAATCTGTATTGCTGGGTGACTCGCTTTAGTTCTCGCAAAAATGGCATATTACTTCCCTGTTAATTTAACCCTGGTAGATAATATTCTATAGAATGCACGATGAAAACGGGGTAGTGATAAAATTCATTATCTTTTGACGGAGGATATCAGTTATTCAGCAGGATAAGTGAAGCCCGATGAGTAAGAATATAGTAATAAAAACGTAATGCAGCGAATCAGCCGTCATCAGCTTTAAGCAGTTAAGGGCCGCTTATCGCAGCCCTGGAACTATTAATGCAGACAGCACTGCTTATATTTTTTACCGCTGCCGCACGGGCAGGGATCGTTACGTCCTGGCAGCTTTTCAACCGAGATCGGCTTCTGCGGCTCCGGCACCGCTTCAGGCTGGGAGATCCAGTGATCGTGCAGCGCCAGCGCAGCAGGGCGGATTGCCTCAATGCTGGCTTCCATCTCGTCCGGCGTCATCGCATCCAGTTTTTCGAGGTTCTCTTCCACGCCGTGTAAGGCGATGGCGTCCAGCGCCGGTTGCAGATCCTGCGGCAGGGCAGACCAGTCGGTCAGCGACACGCCGCGCATGTAGCCGAAGCACCACTCTTCAACCACGGTAAATTCCAGACCTTCCATCTCACGGATGCCAAACAGCGGTTCGAACTGCTCAGGGAATTCAGACAGCCGGTCAGCCACATCATTCATGTGCTGAAAACAGAGCTCCATAAAACGCGTCATTTCACGTTCGTTGCTCCATTTTGGGATCTGCTTCTCGCCGCCCCACAGCGCCACCAGCCATTTGCTCGGTTCGACGGTGGTCGGTCCGGACAGCACGGCGGTCAGCAGACCGTCCAGCTCGGAGACATCCAGAATCGATGCTTCGCTGCCATATTTTTCCAGCATATCTTCCAGCCATTGCAGCTCTTTCTCGGACAGTGGGCCTTCTTTCATGCGGTTGCCTCCCGGGCATTTCAAAAATGTGAGCACGGCGTTCAAGCCATAAAGCCGCAGCAGTGTACACCCTTGCGCGCCGCAACACAGCTAACCTCAGGCGGAGCAGGCGGTTTCCGTGACCAGCGCTGTGGCCCTCATTCCGCCGGTGGCACCCCTTTTAGTCGGTTCAGCGCGCTATAGCTGACTGTCGCCTGGTGATACCTTTTTGCGCGACAGCGGGTCTGTTACATCATCAATGAACTTAATTACCTGATTGTTATAATAAAAAATGAGAACAGGTTTTTTCACCGGCCGGTTGAGGACGCTACGCACCTGGCGGGATCTCCACCGCCGCGCCTCAGGCGGACTCAGAATCATAGCCCGGCTGTGGCCTGTCATCATCCTGAGCCTCACCGGCTGCGGCACTCTGTCGCAGACCCCGGCCCCGGTCGGCGATCGATCGCTGGATCAGGCCTTTGCTGCGGTGAACCAGGCGTGGTATCAACAGGGAAGCCAGACACAGAATGTCGCCTGGGTTACCGATCCGGTCGCGGGAGAGCAAATAACCTATCAGGTCGGCTACATTGGCGGCTATGCCAGCTTTATCGGCTACGATAAAGCCCGTGGCAATGCGATGGTGGTGCTGCAAAACGCCTTTAACTGGAGCAACTATTCAGGCATTGCGGTGTTGGTCGATCCGGCAACTCAGGATAGAGTGGTCGGACAGTAACCGGTGCGTGGTGAAACCAATAGCGTCGTCTTTACTTACACTTAGCTTTGACGCGAGGGGAACTGTATCGCTATAAAGATTGTCTTTAGCCTGTCTACCGTCACTAAAATCAATTTAACGTGGAAATCATTATGCGCAGGACTCAACGTGTACTTTTCTCAATGGGATTACTGGTTGGCTCGCTGAGCCTGATCCCTGCTGTGCAAGCCGCCGGTGAAGCAACGGATACCGTTCCGCCGCCGCCACAGATTCAGCCTGCCAATCCTGACGCCCAGTCGCAGCCTGACGCCCAGTCGCAGCCTGACGCCCAGTCGCAGCCTGGCGCGGCTAACACTCAGCGGGATGCCGGTGCCGCGCAGACTGAGGCGCCGTCCAGCTCACAATCGAACGATGGCATTACGCCGACCACGCCGTCGCCGTCGACGGGCGGTCAGCCGAACTACGATCTCAATACCATTATCATCGACTACAAACAGTACAAAGTCGGCGACACGGTGCCAGAGAAGTACACTGATAAAACCTACACCATCGTTGAGTGGCAAAAACGTAATCTGCCTGCGCCGCAGGAGAATACCCACTGGGCCTATATCAACGCCAATTACATCCTGATCACCAATGACACCGGCAAAATCGTCATGGGTAAATCGGGTGACATCTTCTTCCGCGGTTAAAATAAGCGGAAAAAAATAGCCGGTCAGCACGACCTAATGCTGGTCAGTTAAGATTAGATTTGTAAAAGGCTGTCACGGTCAAACGTGGCAGCTTTTTTCCCGGGCGAGCGAGCCGCAGTGCGGGCCAGCGCACCTCTGCTGCTGCCGGGCCGTCCTCGCGCCGCTCGCGCGGTACCTTCGGCTTTGACGTCGTGCCGACGAACCGTTCGGGGATCGGCCCTCCCTGGCCGGCCCCGAACTGCCCACGCTTCCCGGCGTGGACTTCTGGCTCACCGTCACGCCTCAGCGCTGTGGATAGCCCTTTCAGCAGCAGAGACGCTCAGGCCTCCACTCTCGTGCCCTTTTTTAACAATACACACTGAAGTTTCAGAACAGGCCGGTGCCGGGCAGGGGCAGGCAATCCGCAGCGCTGAACAGAATGAGTCTGCCAGGAGAGCCCGCAGGACGCGGGCGAAAGGCGGGGCTGCACAGGATGTGCCATCCCCGGCGGTCCGTCAGGCAGGCGAATGAAGTGAAGGAACCGCGCAGCGGCGCGAGGACCGCCAGCCCCTGAGCGGCACCAGACTGCGTTATCACCTGCTGCTTAACTGACTGGCATTACGGTCAGCACGACCGGCTTTTTTTAGCTGAAACGCTCAGCACCAAAGCTTGCCAGCATTGGATGTTTTTCGCCGCTGACCATCTCGTCCGCCAGTAATTCCCCGACAATCAGCGCCAGCGTGGCTCCGGAGTGGCTGAACGCCACGTAACAGCCCGGCACCGTTTGCAGTTCACCCAGCACCGGATCGCCATCGCCCGGAATCGGCTTCAGGCCAATCTTCCAGCTCTCAGCTTTGAGCGGCCGATCGCCACGCAGTAACCGGCTGGCTTCCTGCGCCAGCTGCGCCACCACCTGCTGATCAATCCGGTATTCCCCGTCGGCCAGCGGCTCGATATCAGCTTCATACCAGTCGTGATCGAGCGCAAAACGGTTGCCGGGATTGGGGCGAACCGCGGCGCGCGGGGTGTTCAGCACCGCTTTCAACGGCTGGGTGGCCGGTTCGGTGATCACCAGCATCGAAACCGGCGAACCGTTAGGGATAGTCACACCGAGCGGTGCCACCACATCCGGCGTCCAGGGGCCGCAGGCAACCAGCACCGCATCGGCGTGCAGCTCGCCTTTATCACTACGAATGCCGCAGGCCCGGCCCCGATCGGTGATCACGCTGGCTTTTCCGGCGTGCTCTACCACTTCGCCGCCCAGCGCGCGGAACTGATTGACCAGATAATCCACCAGATGCGGCAGGCTGACCCAGCCTTCACCAGGATTAAATATTGCCTGGGCCGCCAGCGCATCGGGATCGACCGCTGAATCCGCCTGCGCCACGTTTTCAGCCGTGATCAGCTGAGAATCGTAGCCGTGGGCTTTTTCATAGGCGTGACGCGCCTCCGTTGTGGCAACGTCGTTATCCGACCAGCAGATCCCGCCGTCAAACCGCAGCCAGTCGAGTGTCGGATGGCGGGCAAACAGGGTTCGATAGCGATCGATGCCGGCCATGCGTAGCGCATGATAAGGTTTCGACCGCTCGCCCGCTGAGTTGAGCCACGACAGTGAGCGTCCGGAGGCACCGGAGCAGAGCGCGGCTTCGGTCACTAAGGTTACCGCTGCCCCGCGTTTCGCCAGCTCCAGCGCCGTTGATACGCCCAGCACGCCACCGCCCAGCACCACCACTTTCATTTCAGTTTTTACCGCCATTATCAGGTTCCTTACTCAGTTACAGCACTTCAGAGAGAAAACGTTGCAGGCGCGGCGACTGCGGCGCATCGAAAATAGCGGCTGGCGGCCCGGCTTCAACAATCTCGCCTTCGTCCATAAACACCACCTGATCCGCCACTTTGCGGGCAAAGCCCATTTCATGCGTCACCACCACCATCGTCATGCCGCGACGACAGAGATCGGCCATCAGCGTCAGCACGCCTTTCACCAGTTCGGGATCGAGCGCCGAGGTCGCCTCATCAAACAGCATCACCTCCGGATCCATCGCCAGCGCGCGGGCAATCGCCACCCGCTGCTGCTGGCCGCCGGAGAGATCGCGTGGCCGGTGATCGGCGCGCGGTCCCAGACCAACCTCTTCCAGCCGCTGACGGGCAATCGCCATCGCCTGCGCTTTGGGCAAGCCTTTAACGCGCCACGGGGCCAGCGCCACGTTCTCCAGCGCGCTGTGATCGGGAAACAGATTGAAATGCTGAAACACCATGCCAATCCGCAGTCGCAGTGCGTCCGGTTTGTCGCGTAGCACCGAGCGGTCGGCCAGCAGCACATCGCCCGATTTCGGTTCATGCAGCCGGTTAATGCCGCGCAGCAGGGTCGATTTACCCGAGCCGGATGGCCCGATAATGCAGGTGGTGCTGCCGGGCGCGACCCGCAGCGAGACGTTACGCAGCACCTCAATCGGGCCATAGGCGAGGGTCAGATCGCGCAGCTCCAGGCTGGCTCCGTGCCAGCTGGCGCTGGTTGTGCGGTTATTCATGGTTGCCTCCGGTCAGCGGGTGAGTGGCCAGCGCGCCGTTGGGCCGTCTGACTTCCTCCACCTCTTTTAAACCACTTTGCGGCGTGGTCAGGCGACGGCGGCCGGTGCGGTAACGCACATCCACGTAGTTGACCATGTGGGTCAGCGGCACGGTGATGATCAGATAGAACAGCCCGGCCAGCATCAGCGGCGACAGATTGCCGGTCAGCACCGCCGCATCCTGGCCGACGCGAAACAGCTCACGCTGGTGGGTCATCAGCCCCAGCAGGTAGACCAGCGACGAGTCTTTAATGATGGCGATGAACTGATTGACGATGGCGGGCAGCACCCGGCGGATCCCCTGCGGGATCACCACCAGCCGCATCGCCCGGCCATAGCTCATCCCCAGCGCGCGACAGGCTTCCATCTGGCCGCGTTCAACGCTCTGAATGCCGGCGCGGAAAATCTCGCCCATGTAGGCGCTGGCAATCAGGCTGAGGGCGAAGATCCCCAGCGGGTAGGGCGTCGGACCGAACAGCTGATAGCTGAATCGCGCCAGGCCCTGACCAATCAGCAGGATGGTCAGAATCGACGGCAGACCGCGAAACAGATCGGTATACAGCCGGGCGGGCAGGCGCAGCCAGCGCGAGGGCGAAATGCCCATCAGCGCCAGCAGCAGGCCAAACAGCGTGCCAGTCAGGGTGGCCGCCAGCGAGATAATCACCGTGTTCACCAGCCCGGTGGTCAGCATCTGCGGCAGCACTTCCCTCATTGAGGAAAAATCAAAGAAGGTGCGGGAAATAATCGTGAGCAAGTCCATCGCCGTCTCCATGCAGTGCGGGGCATTCCCCGGTTAACTCAGGACGCGAACGTCCGCCGCTTTACTGACCGCCAGGCAGATACTGTTTGGGCATTGGCGAGCCGGGAAACCACTTCTGATAGAGCCGCTGCCAGGTGCCGTCCTGCATCGCCGCTTTAATGGCGCTGTCCAGTGCGGCCTTAAAGGCGGGTTTGCCTTTGGCGATGGCGATACCGGCCGGGGCATCAAAAGAGGGGATATCGGCAGCAGAGACCAGCTTGAAGCGTTCGGCGTAGCTTTTGGCGGCCTCATAGTCGAGGAAGATGGCGTCGAGCGTGCCATTATTGAGCGCCGAGACCGCGCTGTTGTTATCAGGGAAGCGCACGATGTCGGTCTGGGTGAAGTGTTCCACCGCGTAGTTCTCCTGCAGCGTGCCCTGAACGACGCCAAGCCGCCGTTTTGCCAGACTGGCGACATTCTTCACGCCGCTGTCGCTGCGGGTCAGCACGGTGAGAAAACCCGCCAGATAGCCAGTAGAGAAATCGACGGTTTTTTCACGTGCCGGGGTGATGCCGATCGCCGCGACCGCCGCATCATACTGACCGTTGGCGACCGCCGGCATGATGGCGGAGAAGTCCTGACCGACAAAATCGACCTTATCGATTCCCATGCGATGGGCGACATTTTTAAAGAATTCGACGTCAAAGCCGGTGAACTGACCGCTGGCATCGGTGAAGGTATAGGGTCTGGAATCGCCGACGCTGACGACGCGTAGCTGGCCCGGTTCGATCAGGCCGTAGGGATTGTCATCGCTGGCAGCCAGCGTAGAGAACGAAAGTGCACAGAGTGCGAGCAGGGTGCTGAACGTCTTGTTGAACACGGTGCCGAACAGCATGCCGGGCCGTTTGCCCGATTGGGTTTGCGATTTCATAGCTCATCCGTTTTGCAGGTTTAAACATCAGAGACTGTTGAGCCGGTGATTATTTTTGAGACCGGTCTCAACGGAAGTGACACCTTGTGGACGTGGGCGTTGTGAGACCGGTCTCAAGGGGTTACAATGAGTTTAAGCACAGCCTTTTTTCGGCGTCAATCTTCCTGTCATCAACCTGTGATTCAAAATAATTATGACCAGCAAGAAATTACGTTCTAAAGCACCCACCGTGGCGGATGTGGCGCGCGCGGCAAAGGTTTCCAAGGCCCAGGCGGCGCGAGCGCTTGGGGGCTATGGCGCGGTCAGTGGTGAGGTGCAGGCGCGGGTAAACAGCGCCGCTGCCGCACTGGGCTACCGTCCGAATGAACTGGCGCGCAGCATGAATACCGGGCGCTCTAACACCATCGGTGTGATTGTCGGGGATATTGAAAATCCCCACTTCGGCCTCGCCCTGCGCGGCATGGCGGATGTGGCGCGTACCGCCGGTTACCATCTGCTGCTCAGCAACAGCGACGAAAAGCTGCCGGCTGAACAGGATGCGGTGCGGGTGATGCTGGAGAAGCGGGTCGACGGCATTATCGTGGCCCCCAGTTGTTCAGAGCGCGATCAAAACAGCCATCTGCTGCAGGTGCTGGAAGAGGGTCGGGCGCTGAAACTGTTCGATCGTGCAGTTACTGGCCTGGATGTCGAAGCGATCTGCTGTGAATTTACCGCTGTGGCGGCTGATGCCACCAGCCGGTTACTGCAGGCTGGCCACCGTCATATCGCCTATGTTACCAGCATGGCGCTGGCCGGCGACTACCGTGCGCCAGCTGATTTTGGCCTGACGCCGGTTGCCCAGCGCGTTGGTGGCATGATGCAGGCGTTTGCCGCGGCGGGAGTGGAATTTGATCCGGCGCTGGTAAAAGTGAATGCGCTGGATGAAGCGCAGATCGCCCGCATCGTGGCTGAGCTGTGGCAGCGCCCGCAGCCACCCAGTGCGCTGGTGGCCTCTGACAGTGTAGTAGCGATGTGGCTGCTGCGTGAAGTGACGCAGCGCGGGCTGCGCATCCCGGCGGATCTCTCCTTTGTGATGTATGACAACTTTCCGTGGAGCGAGATTGTGACGCCGCCGCTGACGGTAGTGGCGCAACCGGTGTACCAGATGGGGCGTGAAGCGGCACGCCGACTGATTGCCGAAATTCGTGGCGAAGCGGCCGGTCCGATGCCGCGCTTTGATGCCCGGCTGGTGCTGCGGGAATCGATTGCTGCGCCAGCCAGCGACAGTAAGCCACGCGCCAGACGCTAATCCGGCCAGCCCACCACCCGGCGCAACTGTCGCACCGCCGCGGTGATCTGCGTGCTGCTGCTGTTGCCATAGCCAATCACCAGGCCGCGCTGTGCCGGTTCAGTCAGATAAAAGGTCGAGAGTGCCGCAGGCGCGTAGCCAGCCTGAATCAGCCTGTTGGCTATCGCCACGTCGTCCTGAAGCGCCTCAATCGGCAGCACCAGATGCATTCCGCTGTCGCCGCCCAGTAAGGGCAGCGGCTGGCCCGCGGCCTGCTGCAGTTCACTGCGCAGCAGGGCCTGACGCTGACGATAGAGACGGCGCATTTTACTCAAATGCCGGCTGTAATCGCCGCAGAGAATAAAGCGTGCCAGCGCCTGCTGCTCCAGCGGATTACCGCCGCGTAGCAGCTGATGCAGCGCCGGTCGCAGATTGCTGACCAGCGGCGCGGGCAGCACCATAAAGCCGATACGCAAGGCAGGGAACAGCGTCTTGCTGAAGGAGCCGAGATAGATCACCGGCGCGTTATCGGTCATTCCCTGCATGGCGGCAATCGGCTCGCCGTGGTGCCGGAAGTCGCCATCATAATCATCTTCGATGATCCACGCCTGCTGCTGCTGCGCCGCCGAAATCAGCGCCAGCCGCCGGGCTGCGCTCATCACCGCGCCAGTCGGATACTGATGGGTTGGCGTGGTGTAGATCAGGCGCGGTGGGGACTGTTGCCAGTGTTGCGGCTGCGGAGCCAGGCCCTGCTGATCGATGGGAATCGGAACCACGCGCAGATCGCCGGCTTGCATGGCCGCTTTGGCCCCACGATAGCCCGGATCTTCAATCCAGCCGTGGTCACCCGGATCGCTCAGCAAAGTGACGCACAGCATCAGCGCCTGCTGCGCTCCTTCGGTAATCACAATCTGTCCGGCGTCACACCGAACACCGCGCGTGATACGCAACTGCTGCGCCAGTGCGGCACGCAGTTCAGGATCCCCCAGCGGGTCGCCATAACCCAACTGGCGCGGTGGCGTGTGGTTCAGCACATGATTAAGCGCCCGACGCCAGGCTGCTAACGGAAAATGGTTCAGCGCCGGAATGCCGGGGCGCAGCGGCAGCGTTCCGGTATCGAAACGCTGGCTGAGCTGAAGGGCATCAAGCCGTTTTGCCAGCGGCCAGTGAGCCAACCCGTTGTCATCTGGCCGGGCTGTCGGTAGCGCCAGCAGGCTGACGCGGCTACCCTGTCGATCGCTCATCAGATAGCCCTCCGCCTGCAGTTGAGTCCAGACGTTAAGCACCGTATTACGTGAAACCTGTAGCTCAGCGGCCAGTTGCCGGGTGGCAGGTAACATCGCGCCGGCAGCCAGCTGGCCCTGCAAAATGCCCTGTTTAATCCGCTGGTAAAGCTGCTGCTGCAGCGTGGTTCCGGCGGCTGGCGTTAACGGTGCCAGCAGTAAAGGATGGCTCTCCGGCTTCATAGCGCGCTCCCGTGGATCTATCATTTTCAAACATTGTGGTACTTTTTAACCCACCATGATAGTGGCAATCTGCAGGCATCATCTGAAGCCTGGAGGCGATATGTCACAACACACTAATCAGTATGGTCAGCCGGTCGGGGTCGATTTACCGGACTGGCAACCCCGTCCTTTTCCGCAGCCGCAGGTTTTCACTGGCGAAGTTTGCCGGCTTGAGCCGTTCAGCATGGCGCGCCATGGCGAGGCGCTGTTCGATGCCTACGCAGCGGCGCAAGATGGGCGCGACTGGACCTATATGTTTGTCGGGCCGTTTGATAACCGGCAGGTGTGGCAGGATCATGCGGTGCAGCTGGAGTCCAGTCGTGACCCGCTGCACTTTGCGGTCATCGATCTTGCCAGCGGGCAGGCGGCAGGCAGCCTGGCGTTGATGCGAATTCAGCCGGAACATGGCGTGATCGAAGTTGGACATGTGGCGTTTTCACCTCATCTGAAGCGGACCCGCATGGCGACGGAAGCCCATTTCCTGCTGATGCGTTACGCCTTTGAGACGCTGGGTTATCGCCGCTATGAGTGGAAGTGTGATAGCTGCAACGCGCCATCACGCCGGGCGGCAGAGCGTCTTGGTTTCCGCTACGAAGGCGATTTCCGACAGGCGATTGTTTACAAAGGCCGCAGTCGCGATACCAGCTGGCTGTCGATCATTGATGGCGAATGGCCGCAGGTGAAAAAGGGCCTGCAGCGCTGGCTGGCCAGCGACAACTTTACTGCCGATGGCCAGCAGCGCGAAAAGCTGGAAACATTGCGCGAGCTGCCCTGACCGGTCGCTGCTTATTCAGATAAACAGGGTTTTCACGGCCGCCACCAGTAGGGTGGTGGTCATCACCATTAACAGTCGCTTAATCCAGCGCATGTCGTTTTTCACTGTCATCACTTCATCTCTGAGATTCTCGACCGTTCGGGTTAAGCTGATCAGGCCAGCCTCGAGCTTATCGACTTTGATTTCAACCTGGTTAAGCCGGATACCCAGCTTATCGACTTTTCTTTCAACGTGCCCCAGACGCTCATCGATCTGGTCAACTTTGCGTTCCACATTGCCGAGTCGCTCATCGATCTGGTCAACTTTGCGTTCCACATTGCCAAGTCGCTCATCCATCAGGTCAACTTTTCGGTCAACCTGATCGACTTTGCGTTCAACATTGCCGAGTCGCTCATCTATCTGTTCAACTTTTCGGTCAACCTGATCGACTTTGCGTTCAACATTGCCAACCCGCTCATCGATTTGTTCGACTTTTCGGTCAACCTGATCGACTTTGCGTTCAACATTGCCAACGCGCTCATCTATCTGTTCAACTTTTCGGTCGACCTGATCAACTTTGCGTTCAACATTGCTAACGCGCTCATCTGTCTGTTCAACTTTTCGGTCGACCTGATCGACTTTGCGTTCAACATTGCCAACGTGCTCATCGATCAGTTCAACTTTTTGTTCGACCTGATCGACTTTTTGCTCAACGTGGCCGACGCGCTCATCGACCCGGTCGACTTTTTGTTCAACCCGGCTGAGTTGCTTATCGTCTGGCTGGTCCGGTTTTCCCTGCTGCATATCCGTAAAGATCTCCACCATCGCCTCCGCTTGCTGCTCATCGATCCCTGCCCGCTGCAGGGCTTTAAAGGCCTGGTGGGTCTTCATCATGGTGCTTGTCATGTCTGCCTCTCTCCCGGCAATACGGCGATAGCGAGAGGATGACAGATCACACAAAGGGGACCACTAAGCCGGTTGTACTTTGCGCGCCTTTCAGAAAAATATCAATTAGTTCAACAAGTAACGCGCAGTAGATTGCGAGCGGTCTCGCAGCCTTCGGCGTCTGATGCGGGAAGATCTCCTCTGCGTGAATCCGCAGAGGAGAAGAGAAAAGCAGGCGTTACGGCTGAGGTACGATCTTGATTTCCACCATGCCGATGCCCAGTTTACGTGGATCCTGACCGGTGATATTGCCGATATTACTCAGCTGCGGTTCCGGCGGCGCAATGGTCAGTTGGTGCGTGGCGGTCGGGTTGTCAAAATGCAGCGTATGGGTAGAGAAGGTTTCACCCAGCGACAGCAGTTGCTGCTGATCGCCAACCCGCACCGGGATCTGGCGGTGGACGTTAGCTCCATAAGCGCGAGCGGTAATCACCAGGTCAAACTTCGGCGGTAGCGGATCGACGTACTCTATCTTCACTTCCGGCGCGAGATTAGCGTTAGACCAGCGACCCCAGCTTTCCGGTCGGGAAATGCCGCTAAAACGCTTGATGCTCTGCGGTGCGCCAGGCACGTCGAGCCGGAAGCTGTCGGCGCTGTAGCGAATGTCGTTATCTTCGATGCGGATCTGCGCCAGATTGCGCTGATAAGCCGCATCGCTGGTCGGTGTGGTCGGGAATTTCACTTTACCTTTCCACTGTGGCTGATCGATATGCGTTACCGCAGGCGTTGCGCCGAGCTGGCCCATTGCCACACAGAGATCGCCGGACAGCGCCAGCGACGGCTGCCAGAGTCGCGCCATTTTAAAACAGCGATCGACCCACAGAAACTTATCGGTCGAGGTGAAATCGGCCAGCTGATAGCGCAGCGGTGCCGAATATTCCCCTTCCGGCATCGGCTCAACATGCTTATCACTGATGCGGAACAGAATCGGTAACCGGAAGGTGGTACCCGAGAAGCTAAAGGTATTTTTCACCTGATCGACGGTAAAGCTGTCCATCATCTTCGGGAAATTCCACAGCTGGATAATATCCGGCTTCCAGCTCATCACCTTACTTTTCATATCTTCAAACTGCGTCGATAGCGAAACGCTGCTCAGGCTGCTGCGGCCCAGACCAATCGCGTTGTCACCGCCGAGAATATCCAGCAGCGTCGCGCCGTTATCCAGTGTGCTGCGGCGCGCATCAATCACTTCTGCCTGCGGTTTATCGCCGCGGATCACCATAAAAAGATCGTGGCGTGGCTGCTTAATCAGGTACTGGTGGGCGGTGTTATTCATCGCCAGATGATCGGAGGTCACCACAATCACCGTCTGTTTAAACCACGGTGAGGCTTTAATCCGGTCAATCAGGCGCGCGACGTGCTCCTGCGAACAGGCCACCGCGCTAAATGACTGGTTTGGTTTGCCATCAAAGCTGTAGCTCTTGCGTTCACAGCTGCGGGAGATAAAGCCATCGGGATGATGGGTATCGACCGTCAGGGTGAACAGCGCAAACGGTTTGTTGGCTTTTGACAGTTCCTGATATTTTTCAAACACCTCATCCATCACCGTATCGTCGTAATAACCCCAGTTGTTGCGATAGGTCGGATCGGCAACGCGGCTTTTCAGCTCCTGCGCGCCGTAAAGGTTGGCCGGATCAAAGCCGTGTGATTTCAGGAACACATCTTTGCCGGCGAAGCGCAGATCAGCGCCCTGAATAAACCAGTTGTCGTAGCCGGAGTTTTTCAGGATGTCGCCCAGACAGACGTTTTGCGGATAGAAGCTGGAGAGCGAGGCTGAGGCATTGCCGTCAAACGGCGCAAACAGCGGAATGCCGCACATTGAGGCGACCATGCCAGCGATAGTGTAATCGGTGCCCGGCAGCTGCTCAGTCTGGCTGAAGTCGATGCTTTGCTCTTTCAGGCGGCTGAGCTCCGGTGCCAGGCCGGGAAAAGCGTGCTGATCAAAATAGGTGCGCTCCAGGCTTTCGCCGTAGATATAGACCACGTTGAGGTGCGGCTGCGCAATGCGGTTACGTGGCACTTTGTAGAACGCATCGAAGTCGGAATCGGCCAACTGGGTGTGCGACACAATCAGGGACGCCACCTGACGAAACGCAGGTGTGGTCTGCACTGAACCCAGCGCGCAGGCCGCCGCCAGCAGCGACCAGCCGATATGATGTGGCCGCTCACGCCGCCGCAGTATCCACGACAGCAGGCAGAACAGCAGAAACAGCACGATGATCAGCCCTATGCCCGGCACCACATATTTACTGATACCGGCACCGGTCAGGCTGTTGGTCAGGGTATAGAGCACCGCATCGTTGATGCCGTCGCCGGTGAAGTAGTTGCTGGCGTAGAGCGTTGCATTCAGCACCACAAACAACACCAGCAGGATTAACACCACAAAGAACCAAAATTTGTTGCGCCCGGCTTTACAGGAATAGATAGCAATAGCGGCCAGAAACAGCCCAAGTGACGCTAATTCGGACAACGGCAAATCCTCTGTTGATATGAGTACGCGGCGCTTCAGACTGCCGGCCACCTGCGGGGGGAGGGTTTTTCGACAATCTATATTGGCTGTAACCCGGCTGCAACACATCCAGCCAGATTTGTGCGGTGAGGATCATATTGGTGACAGAGAGCATCAGAGGGGAGTTTATCAGGCCTGACGGCGGCTGGCGCACACCGTCAGCACAGCAGAGCAGACTGTAATTTCAGAGTTTGCCGGTCAGGTATTGCGCCTCACCATCAGCAAAGCTCCAGTCGCCTTTGTCATTGGTGATAAAGCTGATCATTAAATCGTTGCCCTGCACGCCACAGCTTTCGCGCAGCTCACGCGCCAGCTCCGCCATGAAGCGCTGTTTCTGTTCGCTGCTGCGCGGGCTGGTGTAGACCCGCACCATCACCAGATTATCGCTGCGGCTGAATCCCAGCCCGGTATCCTGAAACACCATCTGGTAGCGCTTGTTTTCCTGAACAATCTGGTAACGATCGCGTTCCGGCACCTGAAATGCGGTGAGCACGGCCCGGTGTGCTGCATCCAGCAGCGTACGCAGTTCGGATTCTGAACGACCCTGAATAACATCAAATTGCAGCAGTGGCATCGGCTTGTCCTCGCGGTGAGTGTGATCATCTGTTGTGTCCATAGTGACTGCTTTATCCGCCGCGAAAAAGCGCGTAGCCTGAACTGATTATTCACTATATTGAACAATTATGATGAAAGAGATGAAGACCGACGCGCTGTGGGATCACCTGCACTGGCTGACGGTGCTGGCTGAGCAGGGCAGTTTTACCCGGGCCGCAGAGCGGCTTGACGTCAGCAAAGCGGCGATGAGTCAGAAAATCAAAGAGCTGGAGCAGATGGCGGGCGTGCTGCTGGTACAGCGCACCACCCGCAGCGTGCGTCTGACCCCGGCGGGTGAAAAGCTGGTGGAGGAGTTGCGCGAGCCGTTTGCCCGCATCGAACAGAGCTTTTTCAGCGTGCGTGATACAGCCGGTCCGGTCCGGGGACGGGTGCGCATTACCGCGCCGGTGGCGTTTGCCCGTCAGCAGCTGGTGCCAATCATTGGTGAGTTTCTGCGTGACTATCCGCAGGTTCGCCTGCAGCTCGACGTAACGGACCGCATCGTGTCGCTCAGCAGTGAAGGGTTTGATCTGGCGATACGCCACAGTGACACGCTGCCGGAAACCCATGTGGCGTTGCCGCTGTGTGAGACGCGCACCCTGCTGGTGGCGTCACCGGACTATCTGGCGGCGCAGGGTACGCCGCTGATGCCGCAGGATCTGGCCCGGCATAACTGCCTTTACTATCCACGCGGGGCGGAATCACCGCGCTGGAGCTTTGTGATCGCCGGCGATAATGAGCGCATCCAGGTGCGGATTCAGGGCTGTTTTGCCACGAATAACAGTGAGTCGATCCGCGATGCGGCGCTGCAGGGATTAGGTATTGCGATGCTGCCGGACTTCAGCGCCAGAGCGGCGCTGAAGTCTGGTTCACTGCAACAGGTGCTGTCTGAATGGCAGGCGGTCGACGCGTTCGCCGCCCACCTGTGGATTGTCCGTCCCTGGGCGGCGCAGGTGCCGCGCGCGGTCACCACCTTCGCCCACTGGCTACGCGCGCGCTTTGACGGTTAGCGGCAGTGCCAGCGTTGGTGCAGTCTGCTGCATCATCTCACCCATCAGGCTGCGGCGATTGTACAAACCGAGCCGCAGGTTAAAGTCGAGATGCAGCCGTTCGTTTCCGGTTAACTTGATGATCGGCGGCGGCGTTTGCGGCCGTTGCTGAAACAGCACCGAATGGGCGAAGGCGCTGCTGCTGTCGGCGTGCAGGCGCTGATAGAAGTAGGCGTTAGCCTCCCCTTTACGCAGGAAGAGATTGGCCCGCCGGTATTCGCGCATCGCCACCTGTTGGGCCAGTGACAGCAGCTGGCGTGACGGATTGTCAATGTTCTGCACGATCATCGGGAAATCATCGCGCTTTTTCAGCTCCTGAAAATAGTTCTGAACGCCGACGTTTTTCACCGGCGCCAGCTGTTTCAGCCACTCGCGGATAAACGGATTTTGCGGCGCAGCGGCGACAAACCAGCTTTCGATCACCGGCGCGAGGAAATTCAGGGTCGATTGTTCGCGGTAGTAGCCGATTAGATCCATCGACCGCTCCTGATGCACGCGATGGACCCAGGCGAGATCTTCAAATAACAGGGTACTGCAATCTATGCCGATGCCGCCGTAACGGTGAATCAGTTCGAGACGAATGATTTCACTTTTATGCGCCAGCGTCAGATCGGAAGAGATAAAGTCAAGATCGGGCAGCCACTGCGACAGGGTGTGCTGAGTAATCAGATAAACCTGGTGATCGGGATTATCCCGCCGGATTTTACTGATATTCAGCACCATTGAGGTGGGCAGCTGATCGTTATGCCAGTACATCCAGACAATCTTCGGAATTTCCGGCAAGCTTTTCTGCTGCGATATCAACACCACATTCTCTTCCTGCCCCGGATCATATTCCGGTGCGCTAAAGACGCTGTGTCGTTTTTTATTCCATAACATCTGGCTACTGAAAGATATTCTTTTCCAGTTACGCCAGATCTTATGCGCAGGTCGTTGGCGATGTAAAGTCATGGTGCACCTGTTGTTTTTATTTTCCCGTCATATTGCCGCCCCTGCGCGCCCCATAATTAACGCGATGGCGGGGCGATGCAGTCTGGCGGCAATCTCAATCAGTGCGGGAATTATTAAAGGGTTTCCCTGATGGTGGCGCAGTGAAAAAGCGCGCGATAGTTTCCTCACGGCTGTTTAAATTGCACTGCACCTTTTTAATAAAACATTCTTTACTTATAAGCTATTTCTTTTTTTGACTTTCGGATAATACGGAAATAATTCGGGCAGCCGATGAAAATAATAGATTAAGCGGACTGTATTATTTATTTAATCACTCTTTTTCGCCGGTATAAGGAAAGTCTGAATCACCTATCGGAGTCATCGCCGCTGCTGCGGCCTGATGGCATGTTCGGCAGCGGATTGGGCTTAAACTGTCGCGTTAGCCCGGCTCATCAATCGCTGACAGCGTGCCGCGCGTTGACGATTGTCTACGCTTAAGAGGATCTTACTGAGAAAGGAGCGCGCATGCAGAATGATTCTCACGGTTTACTGGCGGTAGATAAACGCGGCAATCGCGTCCTGTTTCTTAACCCGGAGACCTTTGCGGTCGAGCGGGAATTGAACGCCTTTCCACCGCGACCGCATGAACTGCTGATGCTGACGGCGTGGGGCAAAGCCTATGTGCCGATTTATGGCGATGGCGTTCACGGCGACAATCCACATCCGGGCCATAAAGTGGCGATAATTGATTTACAGCATCGGCAGATCAGCGGCTTTATCGATCTGTCGCCCCTGCGGGCGCCGCACAGTGGTCAGCTGGGTCGCGATGGCAAAGTCTATCTCTGCTGTGAGCAGAGTGCCGCGGTGGCGGTGATCGACCCGCTCACCGATCGGGTAGAAAAAGTGATTCCGATCCCTTCCCATAATGCACATCGCCTGACGTTGTCACCCAGCGGCCGCAAGCTGTTTACCGACAACGAAGAGGACGCCACCATTACGGTCGTCGATCTGTGCGAAGCGGAAGGGCGGATCATCGATACCATTCTGCTGCCGGGGCCGATTGCCGGCATCGCCGCCTCACCAAAACATCCGTACCTGGTTGCCAGCGCCGCCGACGCGCCGCTGCTGTATGTTATCGATCGGCAAAGCCATCGGATTCGCCAGCGTCTGGCACTGCCGGGTCATCAGCAGCCTTGTCAGGTGGTGCGTTTTAGCGCGGATGGGGAACAGCTGGTGGCGATTGGGGACGGTGAGCCGCTTGTGACCCTGTTTGACGATCTGCTGAATCCGCTGGGTGATATCGCGGTCGGCAACCTGCCGATGGATGGCTGCTTCAGCCCTGACAAGCAGTTGCTGCTGATCGCTAATCAGGGCGATGGCACCCTGAGCGTGATCGATCTGGCCCAGCGGAAAGTGATTGCTACGCCGCGAGTCGGCACCGGTTGCGAAGTACTGAGCTACTATGCGCGCGATCAGATAAACGGACGATGATAAATCGCCGAGCTCCAGTGGCGGCTGCTGGCGTGCTTTTCCGCCTGCCAGCCACGTTTGCGCAGCTCGCGGGCAATCATCTTGTTCATGATGCCGTGTCCCAGCAGCAGCACCGTGCCGTGGCGGGCATGTTCAATTAACCGATCGGCCGCCCGCGAAGCACGATGGCGGGCATGCTGCAATGACTCTGACTGGCCGGCATAACCGCACAGCCACAGCAGCCGCAGCAGCGCCAGCCAGATCAGCGTGGGAAGCTGGAGCTGGCTGCCCGGTAGCAGCGGCACGGCCACCTCGCTGAATAGCGCGTCGACCTCATGCGGCTGTAAACCGAGCTGGTGCAAGGAAGAACGCGCGCGTGGCAGCGGGCTGCACACCACCACCGTCGCCTGACGCGCAATAGACAGGCTACGCGGCGGCGGTCCGTCGCTGACCTGTGACAAATCGTAAGCTTCGCACCAGTCCGCCAGCGCCTGCACGTTGTGCCGTCCGCCAGGCTGGTGATTGGGCTTACCGTGCCGCATGAGAATAATCGTCATAACTCTCCTGTCTCGCTTTCCCTTCAGGGTAAAGCATTGTCTGCATTTGCCAATCCCCGGTTCTTTTTTCGGAGAATCACCAGGCTGTCATGCCACGGTAACCGTGCAGTGCGATAACGGGGCGCGATGAAAGGGGCCGGCATTTTGATTTAGCTTAATGTTAAGAGAAAATGCTATTTTGCCCGCTGTGGTGTATTTTTTATGCGCGATTATTCACGGTTAACTCGCTGAATTTGCGATAAAAAGCTGTGGTGACCTGACGTGATAATGAAGTTTATCTAACAAATCATCAGAAGATCTATTGATTTATCTACGCGCGTAGATACACTGTGTCTCCAGTGATTGCTCACGGTGCACGATGCACAGCAGGCGCCATTGATTGTGAAGTTACATTCGCTTCGTTAAAGCGACCGGTCAAAAAAGATCGGCGAAAGCGAGCGAAGGGTCAGATTCCAACACCAGGGAATCCATTAACCTTTCATCATGGTTAGTCAACTGAACGTTGCCACCGGGATGTTCCGCTTACACGCAGGGAACCGACCCATGGACGGGCGTTTATCGATCTGCATACTCATTCAGGGACAGGGTTATGACGGCACACAGCACCGTTAAGCAGCAGGCATCACTGCCTTCCTCCTCAGCCGCCGACGAGCGGTTTAATACCACATCTGGCCGCAAAGATTTCTGGCGCGCCACTTTCTCATGCTGGTTAGGTACCGCTATGGAGTACGCGGATTTCGCGCTCTATGGCCTTGCCGCCGGCATTATTTTTGGTGACGTTTTCTTCCCGGAATCGACCCCGGCGATGGCACTGCTCTCCAGCTTCGCGACCTGGTCGGTCGGCTTTGTTGCCCGCCCGATTGGCGCACTGTTCTTCGGCTGGCTCGGCGACCGCAAAGGGCGAAAAGTGGTGATGATCGCCACCATCATCCTGATGGGCGCCTCCACCACCTTTATCGGTTTAATCCCCAGCTATGCCTCAATTGGCGTCTGGGCACCGGCTTGTCTGGTGCTGCTGCGCTTTACCCAGGGCTTTGGTGCCGGCGCTGAACTGTCGGGCGGTACGGTGATGCTGGGCGAATATGCGCCGGTGGAACGACGCGGTTTGGTCTCTTCGGTGATCGCGCTTGGTTCCAACAGCGGTACGCTGCTGGCCTCGCTGGTCTGGCTGATCGTGGTGCAGATGGATCAGCAGAGCCTGCTCGAATGGGGCTGGCGCATTCCGTTCCTCAGCAGTGCGCTGATTGCGCTGGTCGCCTTATTGATTCGACGTCACCTGCGTGAAACGCCGGTATTTGAACGTAAAAAAGCGCAGATGGCAGCGGAACGTGCGGGCGTACTGGCGGCGCAGCCCGCGGTCGATTCGCGTCCTTTCTTTCAGCGTACCCGCGCCTTCTGGACCATGGTGGGTTTGCGTATCGGCGAGAACGGCCCCTCTTATCTGGCGCAGGGATTTATTGTCGGTTACGTCGCTAAGGTGTTGATGGTGGATAAATCGGTGCCGACCACCGCCGTTTTTCTGGCGTCGCTGCTAGGCTTTGTCATTATCCCTTGCGCGGGCTGGCTGTCGGACCGCTTTGGCCGCCAGATAGTTTATCGCGTGTTCTGCCTGCTGCTGATGTTCTACGCCTGGCCGGCCTTTACGCTGCTGGATAGCCGTGAGCCGGTGCTGGTCATTCCGGTGATTGTCGTGGGGATGGCGCTGGCATCGCTGGGTATTTTTGGCGTTCAGGCGGCGTGGGGCGTGGAGATGTTCGGCGTTCATCACCGCTACACCAAAATGGCGGTGGCCAAAGAGCTGGGATCCATTCTCTCTGGCGGCACCGCGCCGCTGATCGCCGCGGCGATGCTCTCTTACAGCGGTCACTGGTGGCCGATTGCGGTCTATTTCTCGGCAATGGCTACCGTCGGATTCCTGACAACCTTTGTCGCCCCCGAGACGCGAGGGCGGGATCTCAACCTGCCGGATGACGCCATCTAGCCGGACAAGCAAAAAAGTACAGCAGGCCGTGTAATGCGGCCTGCTTTGTTTATGGAGGAAAGTGATGTGGCTAAGTCGTTAACAGGAAAAGTCACCCGCAGTGAGGTCGCGAAAGCGGCGGGCACCTCGGTGGCGGTGGTCAGTTATGTGATTAATAACGGGCCACGTCCGGTTGCCGATGCGACACGTCAGCGGGTGCTGGCAGCGATTCAGGCGACCGGTTACCGGCCAAACGCTGCGGCGCGCGCCCTGGCCTCCGGTAATACCAAAACCTTTGGGCTGGTGGTGCCCAATATCAGCAACCCGTTTGTCGCCTCAATGGCGCATGTGCTGCTGCAGGAGTCGCTGAATCACGGTCACGTGATGCTGCTGGGCGATGCTGGCGACGATCGCAAGCGCGAGCTGGAGTTGATTCAGGGGCTGCTGAACCGGCAGGTGGATGGACTGTTTTATAACAGCGTCGATCGCCATCCCTACATCGAAATGATTAAAGCCAGTGGGACGCCGCTGGTGATGCTGGAACGGGTCGAGCCGCAGCCGGGCGTCAGTATGCTGCGGGTCAATGAGCGCCAGGCGGCCTGGCAGGTAACGTCGCACCTGCTGAGCCACGGTTATCAGCAGGTTGGGATGATCAGCGGTCCGACAGAGATGCTCAACGCCCAGGATCGTATTCAGGGCTGGCGTGACGCGATGCAGGAGCATGGCCTGCCGGTTGATGAGTCGCTGATCTTTCCAGCCAGTTACAGCCGGGAAGGCGGTTATACGGCGGCCCGCACCATGATGGCACAGCGTCGTGTGCCGCGTGCGCTGTTTGCCAGTAACGAAGGCCAGGCGCTTGGCGCGCTGCGCGCCTTCTCCGAACAGCAGATTCGCGTGCCGCAGGATGTGGCGCTGGTCTGTTTTAACGGCACTGAACACGCCGCCTTTCACGTCCCGACCTTAACCACCGTGCGACAGCCGCTGCGTGAGATGGCGCGGTGCGCTATTCAGATGCTGAAAGCGGGGCAGAACGAAGCACAGTTGAAAGAGTTTCCCCACTATCTTGAAATCGGCGAATCCTGCGGCTGTAAACCGCAACGGCAGAGTTAATCTTATAAGACCATGAAAAGAATAATTATTGATTGCGATCCGGGCAACGGAATCGCCGGTGCTAACACCGATGACGGGCTGGCGATTGCGCTGGCCCTGGCGTCTCCGGCATTGTCGCTGGAGTTAATTACCACCGTGGCGGGCAACACACCCTGTGAGCTGGGAACGCGTGTCGCCAAAGATCTGGTGACCCGGCTGGGCTTAGCCATTCCGGTGGTGCAGGGCGCGCAGCAGGCGCTTCAGGAAGATCCGATCCCCTGGCGTGAGGCGCTGGATAACCGGGTGAACCAGACAGGACTCAGCACGCTATGGCAGGATGTGCGCCAGCCCGCGGATTTACCGGCGGATGCGGGTGAGGCGGCAGACGCCATCGGCAAGCTGATTTGCGACAATCCGGGTGAGATTACGCTGGTAGCGATTGGCCCGCTGACCAATGTGGCGCTGGCGATGCAGCGCTATCCGGCGATGGCGGAAGCGGTGGCGGAGATTGTGATCATGGGCGGCGTATTCGCGCTGGATGATTACATCAAAGACACCAATTTTGGTCTCGATCCGGAAGCGGCGCATCAGGTATTGCACAGTGGTGCCACGCTGACGCTGGTGCCGATGGATGTCACCACCCAGACCTTGCTGACCCAGCAGGATCTAACGCGACTGACCGCGGTTGATCATCCGCTGACGCAGTTTGTGCGCGAAACCCTGCGGCCGTGGATCGACTATTCGATGCAGACCCGCCAGCTGGCTGGCTGCTGGATCCACGATGCGCTGGTGATCGCCTGGCTGCTGAATCAGCGGGTGGCATCCGGCATCGATTACCGGGTAGATATCGAACTGCGGGCCGGGCCGACGCGCGGTAAAAGCTGGCGTTATCGTCAGCCGCTGCGCGTTACCACCGGCATTGCGCAGGAGTGTGGCGCGTTAGTGCACGTATTGCATCGCGTTGATAATGCCCGGCTGTTGTCGATCATCGAACAGGCTTTCCGTCGCCTGAAGCCTGAAGCACGAAGCCTGAAGCCTGAAGCCTGAAGCCTGAAAACCGGGGCGCAACCCGCCCCGTATCCTCCCTGAAACTCCTCTCTGACACGCTTATTTACAGCCTGAAGCAGCGGCTGACAATTACGTAGCACGCTAACCTTTCCGACATGATATATACAAATGGTTAACAAAGTTGCAACCGTTCTGCCGGTTGCGCCAACCTCTTTCCGGCCGCCGTGCCGAAGCCGCTCAGACAGGATAGTGACATGCTTAACTGGACTCCGACCCAGCGAAACGTGGCGTTTGCCAGTTTTGCCAGCTGGACGCTGGATGCTTTCGACTTCTTCATTCTGGTTTTTGTGCTCAGCGATCTGGCGCACTATTTTCACTCTTCGGTTTCGCAGGTCTCGCTGGCGATTATGCTGACGCTGGCGGTGCGGCCGATCGGGGCGCTGCTGTTTGGTCGTCTGGCGGAGCGCTACGGCCGCAAACCGATTCTGATGCTGAATATCGTGTTGTTTTCGCTGTTTGAACTGCTCTCCGCCTGGTCACCAACCTTTGGCGCGTTTCTGGCGTTCCGGGTGATCTACGGCGTAGCGATGGGCGGCATCTGGGGCGTGGCCTCGTCGCTGGCGATGGAAACCATTCCTGATCGTTCACGCGGGCTGATGTCCGGTATTTTCCAGGCGGGCTATCCGTGCGGTTATCTGCTGGCGTCGATTGTCTTTGGCCTGTTGTTTGCCACGGTTGGCTGGCGGGGCATGTTCCTGATTGGCGCCGTACCGATTCTGCTGCTGCCGTTTATCTATTTTAAGGTCCCGGAATCCCCGGTCTGGCTGGCGGCACGCCAGCATAAAACCAGCTCGGCGCTGATGCCGATCGTTCGTCAGCACTGGAAAATCTGTCTCTATATGGTGCTGCTGATGGCCTGCTTTAACTTCTTCAGTCACGGTACTCAGGATCTCTATCCCACCTTCCTGAAAGTGCAGCACCAGTTTGATGCCCATACCGTCAGCCTGATCGCCATCGGCTACAACATTGCGGCGATGCTGGGCGGCATCTGCTTTGGCTCGCTGTCTGAGCGTATCGGCCGTAAAAAAGCGATTATTCTGGCGTCCCTGCTGACGCTGCCGATTTTGCCGTTGTGGGCTTTTTCCAGCGGCTCATGGGCGATCGGCATCGGCGCATTCCTGATGCAGTTTATGGTGCAGGGCGCGTGGGGCGTTGTTCCAACCTATCTGACCGAGCTGGTTCCGGCCAACGCACGCGCCGTGTTGCCGGGCTTTGTCTACCAGCTGGGGAATCTGATCGCTTCGGTCAACGCCACGCTGCAATCACGTATTGCAGAAGCCCACGGCGGCAATTACGGACTGGGCATGGCGATAGTGGCGGGCACGGTCGCCGTGCTGATCTCTCTGTTGGTGGCGTTTGGTCGCGAGACGCGCGGCATCGAAATTTCCGGCGCGGTGGCCAGGCAGACTGATTAACGCGCCTCGCAGACGTCGACCCAGCGGGCAGCGGTCAGCTCAGCCATCTGTTGCGGGCTGATACGCACGGCGCTATGGATGGCGCCCGCCGCGGGTAACACCTCGTCGAAACTGCGCAGCGAAACGTCGCAATAAACGGTCAGCGGATTTTCCAGCCCGAAAGGGCAGACGCCGCCGACCGGATGGCCGGTCCAGTTAATCACTTCATCCACGCTGAGCATTCGCGCTTTGGCCCCCAGCGCCGCTTTCAGCTTGCGATTATCCAGCCGGGCATCGCCACGCGTGACGATCAGCACCACTTCATCTTTAACTTTCAACGACAGGGTTTTGGCGATCTGGCCCGGCATCACGCCGTGGGCGCGGGCGGCCATATCAACCGTTGCGGTGCTTTCGGCCAACTCAATAATCTCAATTTCAGGGGCGTGTTCGGCAAAGAACTGGCGTACTGACTCCAGGCTCATCTTTTTCTCCAGGCTGATCGAAGGCGTAAAAATTGCCACAAGCCTCGAAGCCTGTAAACGAGATAAAAGGAGATTTAGTGGCAGAAGGCGTCGCGATCAGCTGCTGCTTAAGGTGCAGTTGCCGCATTGTGCTACATCGGGGATGCGGTAACGCTGGCAGCAGCTGCGACGAACCAGTTCACCGTTGCGGGGGATCATGGTGCGGTAGAGCGGATTATCGCTGCCATCCAGCAGTTGCTGGTTAAAGAACAGCGCCTGCTCCAGTTGAGCGACCTGCAGGTCCCCGAGCGCGTTTTTTAACTCGCCGAGGAACCATTGAAATGAGAAGCCCATGTTGTTCCAGATCAGTCGGGCATTGATATCGCCGTGGCGGGTAATGCTGTTCACCACCGGGATCAGATGCTGCTGTATCAGCCGATCGAGGCGCTGCTGCGCATTCAGATAGTGCGCGTCCTCATCCTCCTGCACCGCAATCCAGAACGCGGCGGGATGACCGTGCTGAAACTCCACCCGGATATGCTCTGGCGAGCAGTCGAGCACGCGTGGCTCCTGCAGCAGGGCGATCATCAGCGGCGGCAGCAGCAGACCAAAATACCACTGCGCCCACAGTGACAGCACCGGTTTTGCTTCCCGTACGGCATCAGGATGATCGCGATAGAGATAGTCGCTGTAACGCTGAATCAGCGGCGTAAACACGGCGGGCTGTGACCAGTCGGCGAGCGTCAGGCAATCGTGCGCGGCCGGCTGATCGAGCTTAATCGACTGCTGCAGATAGTCGGGCTGCTGCAATAGCCGTTGCTGCAAACTTTCCGCCAGCGGACGGTCGTTTTGCCGGAAGATCATCGACTGGGAGCTAAAGCGATTTTCCTGAGCGGTTACGGGTGCCATGTCGACTCGCGAGAGAGTAGATAAGAAAGCAAATGATAATCGTTATTGATTCACTCTTCAAGCCGTACAAAACATCAGCAGGTTCAGGCGCGGGCCGCAGAAAGGAATTAAGTCAGGAACAGGAACTAATAGAATGAAAAACCGCTATAACGCCGTCACGGCATGATAATAGTCGGTCAGGAACCGGAATTACGCGTGTTCGCCGGACGGCGGGTGATGCGCTTTAGGTAAATCTTCCCAGGCGAGAATGGTATTTCTGCCCTGATTTTTAGCGACATATAATGCGCGGTCAGCGTTCGCCACCGCCTGATCAAATTCATTATCGTAAATAGGCGCAATGCCGGCGCTAATCGTTACATGAGTTGAAACTTTTTCATTAAAGCGGTGGGGAATTTCTAAATCGACCACATACTGACGAATGCGCTCCGCCAGTTTCATTGCAATGGAACTGTTGACGTTGGTCATCAGCACCAGAAATTCTTCGCCGCCATAACGGGTCACCACATCCCGTGAACGGACCGCATCGCGAATGGCCACCGAAACCCGCGCCAGCGCCTGATCACCCATCGCATGACCATAATTGTCGTTATAGGCTTTGAAATGATCGATATCCAGCAGCAGGACATAGTGGCTGCCGGCGTGGTTTTCCAGAATATTGTCGAGCCGGTTTTTCAGTCCGCGGCGATTATACAGGCCGGTGAGCGGATCGAGCATGCTGAGGTCGCTAAAGGCTTCTTTCTCCTGATACAGCTGGCGCATCAGGCGCTGGGTAAAGTGATCGGCGCGACGGCGCATCAGATGCTGTAGCGAGAAGCCAATCAGCGGCAGGGCGATATTCAGCAGGATCAGCGGCAGGTGTTCACCGTTATCCAGCAGCAACACGGTGACCACCGGCGGGGTGATATGCAGGCAGAAGGCCAGCAGATGATCGCTCAGGGCGATGGCGCTGATAAAAAAGACGCTCAGTAAACTGATAATCAGAAAGCCGCCATCAAAATAAAATACCTGATGAAACCGGTAGTTAATGTGCCAGGCCCACAGCGCACCCAGTATAAAAGCGACCGGATTTAATAGCGGTAATTTTAGTTTAGTGCGGACTAAACAAAGACATAATATAGCGCTACTAAAAATGGCAACGATAATTACCGGTAACGTCATTTCGCTCTTTTTTATCGGAGTCAGACAAAATAGCGAAATAACCACGTTAAGAAACAACAAAAGCATGAGCGAAAGCCGATATTTGCTGTGTTTCAGTTCTTCATATGATTGTAATTTCATTGTAAATACTCGTTACGGCCCTGAAATATCAGCGCGCAAACCGGCAAAGCGCTTTACCGGACAGTGAGCAAATTATTGCTGTTATTAATAGTGTTATCGGCCGCAATCTAGCATTTTCCAACTGGTCTGTCATCTTCCTGGCCGGGCCAGTTAAAAACAGGCTGCATAAGGCACAAAACTGTCATATGATAATGGGAATGCTTATCATTTGAGGTTTAAATCATGGGGATGGCCATTCTTGCCGCCTGCGGCCTGTGGGGATTTAGCTGGATGATGGGGAAGAAACTGGATAGTGCCTGGGGCGTTCTGCTGCCGTGCGCCGCGCTGCCATTGTTCGCCTTATGGGGACCGAGCTTCAGCCAGTGGCGCGGAGTGATGATCGTGGCGCTGCTGCTGACCCTTGTGATGCTGTTTAATCAGCACTTACGTCACTATATGCTGCTGCCATCGTGCCTGGCATTAGCAGGTGGACTGGCGGCGGTGTCGGTGAATTTTCATCTGAATTAAATATGACGTACAACAAGAGGAAATAGCGTTCAGAAGCGGGGCGATAACCGAAACGGTGAGGAAGCAAGCGTAAAGCAGGGAGATGACAACGTTGGTGCGAAGAGAGGGACTTGAACCCTCACGTCCGTTAAGACACTAACACCTGAAGCTAGCGCGTCTACCAATTCCGCCACCTTCGCATCGAGTTGTCTGTTCATATCACCGCAATGGTGCGAAGAGAGGGACTTGAACCCTCACGTCCGTTAAGACACTAACACCTGAAGCTAGCGCGTCTACCAATTCCGCCACCTTCGCGCAGTGCTCGCGATATGAAACTTGTGATTTTGGTGCGAAGAGAGGGACTTGAACCCTCACGTCCGTTAAGACAC
The DNA here is from genome assembly GCF_059730575.1 of Pantoea sp. X-Soil-YNGN-775. Lineage (NCBI taxonomy): Bacteria > Pseudomonadati > Pseudomonadota > Gammaproteobacteria > Enterobacterales > Erwiniaceae > Pantoea > Pantoea sp. X-Soil-YNGN-775. The sequence goes on from NZ_AP035945.1 coordinate 604,272, forward strand.
TAACACCTGAAGCTAGCGCGTCTACCAATTCCGCCACCTTCGCATACCCGTAACACCTTGAGAATGTTACAACCACGGAGGCGCATTCTAGAGATTTTACTCAATGCGTCAACAACTATTTTGTCGGGCTGAAACGATCGCTGTAAAAAGCAACGTTTTCAGCCCGGCAAAGCGGTTAACGGCGGGAAAAGTCTTTAGCGCGTTTTGGCACCGCGGCCGTAAACGGCGCGATAAACTTTGAAGCGGCCGGTTTGCGCCAGCACTTCGTGACTGCCAAAGGTTTCATCCAGCACCTGCGGATAGGGCAGGAAGGCGTTAGCCACGATGCGCAGTTCGCCACCGGTGTTGAGATGCTTCACCGCGCCGCGGATCAGCGTCTGTGCCGCATCCAGACTGGTCTGGGTGCCTTCATGGAACGGCGGGTTCGAGATAATCATGTCGAAACGACCAGTCACGTCAGAGAAGATGTTACTGGCGAACACGTCGCCTTCCAGACCGTTAGCGGCCAGCGTGGCTTTACTCGCCTCAATCGCCGCAGCGTGTACGTCGCACAGCCACAGACGGACTTTTGGCGAACGCGCCGGCAACGACGCGGCAAGCACACCCGCACCACAGCCGATATCCAGCACCTTGCCTTTGGTATGTGCGGTGAAGGTCGACAGCAACAGTGCGCTGCCGCTGTCCAGGCCGTCGCGGCTGAACACGCCCGGCAGGGTATGCACGGTCAGATCGTTCAGCTGATAGGTATGACCAAAAGCGCTGGCGTCGAAGGCCGGCTGGCGATCAAGACGGCCGTGATAGAGGCCACAGCGGCGTGCGCTGTCGATCTTCTCCAGCGTGACCCACTCTTCCAGCATCGCTTCGGCGCTGCGTACGCCGCTGCGGTTTTCACCCACCACAAACACATCGCAGCCCACCGGCAGCAGCGACAGCAGGTTTTGCAGCTGGAACTGCACTTCCGGTTTGTTCTTGGTCCAGAAATAGACCAGCGTATCGCAGCCCTGCACATCCTCTGCCTGCGCAACCAGTCCATAACGCGCCTGTTCGCCCATACGGTGGCTCAGGTTTTGCCAGTGATGATATTGCTGGGTATGCACCCGCGAAGAGGCGGTTTCCAGCTGAGCGGGCAGGTCATCCTGCAGATCGCCAGCAAATAAAACATGGCGGGCGGTAAATTCATCACTGTGGCGCAGAATGACTTCGCTGGCCGGGGTAAAAGCAGACATGTGGGGCTCCTGTAAGATCTGAGCGGGGATTATAGTGGTTTGTTGGCGCATGTTCGATGGGTTTGCTAGCATAGCGTCGCATTCAGGCAGCAGAACAGGTAACACCATGACGTCCAGGCGCGACTGGCTTTTACAGCAAATGGGAATTACGCAGTATCAGCTGCGCCGCCCGCGCGTGCTTCAGGGCGAAATCGCCGTCACGCTGGCACCGGAGACGCAGCTGATTATCGTGGCTGAGACGCCGCCCGGCCTGCACGAACCGCTGATGCGCGACGTGCTGCATACGCTTAATCTGCAACCTGCTCAGGTGATGAGCGTGACGCCGGACCAGCTGCAAATGCTGCCGGAGACGCTGCATTGCGCAGGATGGCTGCTCGGCGTTGAGAGCGAACAAACCTTTAACGGCGTGGCCTTAACCAGCGCCTCCTTCAATGAACTGATCAGCAGCGGCGCCGCCAAACGCGCCCTCTGGCAACAGATGTGTAACCATGACAGCCATCTCTTTTCTCACCCTTGACGATCGGGCGCAGGCCTTTGCTATTGAGTGTCGTAGTCACGCCTTTCCGTGGAGTGAACAGACCTTTGCCAGAAACCAGGGCGAACGCTTTCTCAATTTGCGGCTCGACGTTGACGGTCAGATGGCCGCCTTCGCCATCACCCAGGTGGTGCTGGATGAAGCCTCGCTGTTCAACATCGCGGTCGATCCCGCCTGGCAGCGCCGGGGATTTGGCCGCCAGCTGTTACAGCATCTGATTGATGAACTGATTAAACGCGACGTGCTGACGCTGTGGCTGGAAGTGCGGGCCTCGAATCTGCCTGCCATTGCGCTCTACCAGCAGCTGGAATTCAACCAGGTCAGTCGTCGCCCCAACTATTATCCCACTGCCAGCGGTCGCGAAGATGCCATCATCATGGCGCTGACGCTGTAGCAGTGTTAAGGAGCTTTGATGTTAGATAACTGGGACTGCATCCTGTTTGATGCCGACGATACCCTTTTTCACTTCGACGCCTATGCCGGTTTACAGCGTCTGTTCGCCGGCTACGACGTGCAGTTTACCGACCAGGATTACGCCGACTACCAGGCGGTTAACAAACCGCTGTGGGTTGATTATCAAAACGGCACCATTTCGGCGCTGCAGCTGCAGACTCAGCGTTTTAATCACTGGAGCGAAAAGCTCAGCGTAGCGCCGGAGATCCTCAACAGCGGCTTTCTCAGCGCGATGGGTGAGATCTGTACCCCGCTGCCGGGCGCGGTCAGCCTGATGAACCGGCTGCATGGCCGGGTGAAGATGGGCATCATCACCAACGGTTTTACCGCGCTGCAGCAGATACGGCTGGAACGTACCGGTTTTCGTGACTATTTTTCCGCGCTGGTGATCTCAGAACAGGTCGGTGTGCCGAAACCGGACGCAAAGATTTTTGATTATGCGCTGAAGCAGATGGGCAACCCGGATCGTCAGCGGGTACTGATGGTGGGGGATACCCCGGAGTCAGATATTCTCGGCGGGATCAATGCCGGCCTGAAAACCTGCTGGATCGATCACGGCACCCGACCGCTGCCGGCACATATCCATCCGACCTGGCAGGTCAAATCGCTGAGCGAGCTGGAAACGCTGCTGGCCGGTTAACCCGGCACGCCTCGCAAATCCGTACGCTGAGCAGCAAAAAGGCCCGTCTGACGGGCCTTTTCAGTTGTATAATCGCGCTGCCAGGCGATAAATGGCGTGCTACTCTTTTTTCTCTTCATCCTCATCGCGATCTTCTTTCACCGGCGTACTGGCGGTGAGCAGAAACGGCGATTGCTGCCAGCGGGTACGGCGATGGCGCAGCAGGGTCCGGGAGAGAATAATGCCGATTGCCAGCGCCAGCAGCATCATCAGGCGCAGAATGTTGGTGGTGTTATCCACCTGACGTGATTCGGTGACCAGCACGTGGGTATCGAGCGTAACGCGCAAAAAGCCAAGCGGGCCATCGTTGCCCGCCAGCGGCTGCACAATCTGATGATTGAAGTAGCTGCCGGCACGTTTGCCGTCCAGCGCCAGCCGGTCGCGCACGTTGATATTTTCACCGCTGTGCGCCACTAAGCTGCCGTCGCCGTCATACACCGAGGCGTCAAGGATGCGGCTGTTAGCGGTCATCTGATTGAGAATGGCTTCAATCTGGTTGCGGTTATTTTCGCTGTTGTCCATCAGCGGTTTCAGGCTGAACGCCACCTGACTGGTCAGGGTATGCGCCAGCTCTTCGACCTGTTCAGAACGCGCCATTTGATGGCCGAGGCTGAACCAGGAGGCACCCTGCATCAGGGCCACCAGCAGCGCCATTGAGATCAGAACGATCACCGTGCGATGTAAGCGAAATTTTAGTGCGGTTTTAGCCATCAATAATCCGTGTCACGTCACAACAGAAAGCCTGGAGATTATGTTGCCAGAAGCGGCGCAGACAAGGTAGCCTCTTGCGTGGTTTTGTTGTCCCTACAGGAGCTGTGATGCCAAATCGTTTAACCTGGTGCGATCTGCCCGCCGATGTTTCCCTCTGGCCGGGTTTGCCCCTTTCCCTTAGCGGTGATGAAGTGATGCCGCTGGATTATCGCGCTGGCCGGACTGGCTGGCTGCTGTATGGCCGCGGGCTGGATAAGCAACGGCTGACCGATTACCAGCACCGGCTGGGTGCCGCCATGGTGATCGTCAGTGCCTGGAACGTGGATGAATATCAGGTGATTCGCCTGGCTGGCTCGCTGACACCGTTCGCCAGCAGACTGGCGCACGACGCCGGCCTGGACGTGGCGCCGCTTGGCAAAATCCCGCACCTGAAAACGCCGGGCCTGCTGGTAATGGATATGGACTCGACCGCCATTCAGATCGAGTGCATTGACGAGATCGCTAAACTGGCCGGCAGTGGCGAGCTGGTGGCAGAAGTGACCGAACGCGCGATGCGCGGCGAACTCGACTTCACTGCCAGCCTGCGTCAGCGCGTGGCGACCCTGCAGGGGGCCGATGCTAATATTCTGAAGCAGGTGCGCGATGCGCTACCGCTGATGCCGGGCCTGACTACCCTGACGCAAAAATTACAGGCGCTGGGCTGGCAGGTGGCGATTGCCTCGGGCGGCTTTACCTATTACGCCGAATACCTGCGCGATAAGTTGCATCTGTCGGCGGTAGTAGCCAATGAACTGGAAATTCGCGACGGCAAACTGACCGGCAACCTGCTGGGTCCGATTGTCGATGCACAATATAAAGCCGATACGCTGAAGAAGCTGGCGCAGCGTTTTGACATTGCGCCGGAACAGACCGTCGCGGTCGGCGACGGGGCCAATGACCTGCTGATGATTAAAGCCTCAGCGCTGGGCATTGCCTACCATGCTAAACCTAAGGTGAATGAGCAGACTGCGGTCACCATTCGCCATGCCGATTTGATGGGGGTGTTTTGCATCCTCACCGGTAGCCTGATCCATGAAGAGCGTTAACTGAGGTATTGATTTGGCCAAAGCGGCAAAACGCGCATTTGTGTGTAACGAATGCGGCGCAGACTATCCACGCTGGCAGGGGCAGTGCAGTGCCTGTCACGCCTGGAACACCATCACCGAGGTGCGGATTGCCGCCTCGCCTGCTGCGGCGCGTAATGAGCGTCTGAGCGGCTATGCGGGCAGTGCCGGTACCAGTCGGGTACAGAAGCTGTCCGAAATCAGTCTGGAGGCGTTACCGCGCTTCTCGACCAGCTTTAAAGAGTTTGACCGGGTGCTCGGCGGCGGCGTGGTGCCGGGCAGCGCCATTTTAATCGGCGGCAGTCCAGGGGCCGGTAAATCAACTCTGCTATTGCAGGTGATGTGCCGCCTGTCGGAAGGGATGAAAACCCTCTACGTCACCGGCGAAGAGTCGCTGCAGCAGGTTGCGATGCGCGCCCATCGTCTGGGATTACCTACCGAAAATGTCAATATGCTGTCGGAAACCAGCATCGAGCAGATCTGCCTGATCGCCGAGCAGGAGCAGCCGCAGCTGATGGTAATCGACTCGATCCAGGTAATGCACATGGCGGAGATCCAGTCTTCGCCGGGCAGCGTGGCGCAGGTGCGTGAAACCGCCGCCTACCTGACGCGCTTCGCCAAAACGCGCGGCGTGGCGATCATTATGGTCGGTCACGTCACTAAAGATGGCTCGCTGGCCGGTCCGAAAGTGCTGGAGCACTGCATCGACTGTTCGGTACTGCTGGATGGCGATGCCGATTCCCGCTTCCGCACCCTGCGCAGCCATAAAAACCGCTTCGGCGCGGTCAACGAGTTAGGCGTTTTCGCCATGACCGAGCAGGGAATGCGTGAAGTCAGCAACCCGTCGGCCATCTTCCTGTCGCGCGGCGAAGAGGTGACGTCCGGCAGCTCAGTGATGGTGCTGTGGGAAGGGACGCGTCCGCTGCTGGTAGAGATTCAGGCGCTGGTGGACCATTCGATGATGGGCAATCCGCGTCGCGTTGCGGTCGGGCTGGAACAGAACCGTCTGGCGATTCTGCTGGCGGTGCTGCATCGTCATGGCGGCCTGCAGATGGCGGACCAGGATGTGTTTGTCAACGTGGTTGGCGGGGTCAAGGTGACTGAAACCAGTGCCGATCTGGCGCTGATGCTGTCGATGGTCTCAAGTCTGCGCGATCGCCCGTTGCCGCAGGATCTGGTGATCTTCGGGGAAGTGGGGCTGGCAGGCGAAATTCGTCCGGTGCCCAGCGGTCAGGAACGGATTTCGGAAGCGGCAAAACATGGCTTTAAACGCGCCATTGTGCCGGCTGGCAATGCGCCGAAAAAACCGATCGATGGAATGCAGGTTTTCAGCGCGAAGAAGCTGGCCGACGCGCTGGCGATCCTCGACGATCTGTAATGCGGCTGGCGTCCGCTGATGGCGTGCCGTCAGCGGGCGAGGGCGGCGGGTTCAACCTTATACGCATTCACGCAGGAGGCACGACATGTCGTCGTTTGATTATCTGAAAACGGCCATTCGCCAGCAGGGCCACACGCTGCAACAGGTTGCTGATGCCAGCGGCATGACCAAAGGCTACCTGAGCCAGTTGCTCAACGCCAAAATCAAAAGCCCCAGCGCGCAGAAACTGGAAGCACTGCACCGCTTTCTCGGGCTGGAGTTTCCGCGCCGTGATAAAACGGTCGGCGTGGTGTTCGGCAAGTTTTACCCGTTGCACACCGGCCATATCTATCTGATTCAGCGCGCCTGTAGCCAGGTCGATGAACTGCACATCATCATGGGCTATGACGAGCCGCGCGATCGTGAACTGTTTGATAACAGCGCCATGTCGCAGCAGCCAACGGTCAGCGACCGGCTGCGCTGGTTGCTGCAGACCTTTAAATACCAGAAAAACATCCGTATCCATGCCTTTAACGAGGAGGGGATTGAGCCGTATCCGCACGGCTGGGACGTCTGGAGTCAAGGGGTCAGCGCGTTTCTCGGCGAGCACGGCATTGCGCCGGATTGCATCTACACCAGTGAAGCGCCCGATGCGGAGATGTATCAGCAGCATCTGGGGGTTCGCACGGTGCTGGTCGATCCGGATCGCTCTTTCATGAGCATCAGCGGCGCGCAGATCCGTCAGGATCCGTTCCGCTTCTGGGAATATATCCCGACCGAAGTGAAGCCGTTCTTTGTTCGCACCGTGGCGATACTGGGTGGGGAATCGAGCGGCAAATCAACGCTGGTGAATAAGCTCGCCAATATTTTCAACACCACCAGTGCCTGGGAATATGGCCGCGACTATGTCTTTTCGCACCTCGGTGGCGATGAAATGGCGCTGCAATATTCGGACTACGACAAAATCGCGCTCGGTCAGGCGCAGTACATCGATTTCGCGGTGAAATATGCCAACAAGGTGGCGTTTATCGACACTGATTTCGTGACCACTCAGGCGTTCTGCCTGAAGTACGAAGGACGCGAACATCCCTTTGTTCAGGCGCTGATCGACGAATATCGCTTCGATTTAGTCATTTTGCTTGAGAACAATGTGCCGTGGGTGGCGGATGGATTGCGCAGCCTGGGCAGTTCAGTCGATCGTCGCGAATTCCAGTCGATGCTGGTGACGATGCTGCGTGAAAACAATATCGATTTTGTTCATGTGCGTGAAGATGATTACGACACACGTTTCCTGCGCTGCATTGAACTGGTGAGAGCGATGCTGGGCGAGAAGAACGCCCAGCCGTGATCGAACCAGGGGGACCGGCGCGTTCCCCCTGGCGGACAGATTAATAGACCATCACGACTTTGCCCCGCATATGGCCTTCCAGCACCCGCTGATGGGCCGCTTGCAGCGTTTCAACGCTTAAGCCCTGCAGCGTCTCACTCAGCGTGGTTTGCAGCTTACCTTCATCCAGCAAGGCGGCCACGGCATCCAGAATTTCACCCTGGCGCGCCATGTCCGGCGTGTTAAACATACTGCGGGTGTACATCAGCTCAAAGTGCAGCGCAGCGCTTTTCAGCTTGAGCTGATCCATCGACAGCGGATGCTCGTTCTCAACGATGGTGCAGATGTGGCCCTGCGGCGCAATCAGCTTCGCCATGGTTTCCCAGTGACCGTCGGTATCGTTGAGGCAGAAGATATAATCGACCTGCTTAATCCCCTGTTTCTCCAGTTCACCCGGCATATCTTTGTAGTTAATCACCAGATCGGCACCGCGATCGCGGCACCACTGCACCGAATCTTCGCGGGAGGCTGTGGCAATGACTTTTACCTTGCTGTGCAGCTTCGCCAGAGGGATCGCCAGCGATCCGACACCGCCAGCGCCGCCGACGATCAACAGCGTTTGATCCGCAGTCGCGGCGTTCAGATTCAGCCGCTCAAACAATCCTTCCCACGCCGTCAGTGCCGTTAGTGGGATCGCCGCCGATTGCGCCCAGTCGAGGCTCTTCGGCTTGTGGCCGGTGATACGTGAATCGACCAGCTGCCCGGTGCTGTTACTGCCGGCACGAGTCAGATCGCCGGCATAGTAGACTTCATCGCCCGGCTTGAAGTTGCTGACCTTGCTGCCAACTTCCAGCACTACGCCGCTGGCGTCCCAGCCGAGAATACGCGGTGCCTGCAGCCCGTTTTTGATTGCGCCTTTGTGAACTTTGGTATCGACCGGGTTGACCGAGGCGGCTTTGACCTCAACCCGCAGGTCGTACTCGCCTGGCGTCGGGGTTTCGGGGAAGATTTCAATGAAGTTCTCAGGACTCTCTGGATTAACAGCAATAGCGCGAATAGACATAGTGGATCTCCTGTGTTGTTACGCTAAGTGTAGAACCTGGATTTAGCGGTGATAAGATGGACAATCTTTCATAGAGTGTTCGTCTGAGGTGAACAATGGCGTTTCGTCAGTGGCAGGACATGGCGCTTTTCGCGCTGGTGGCGGAGTGCGGCAGTTTTACCGGCGCGGCGGAACGCGCCGGTTTGCCAAAATCGAGCGTCAGCCAGCGCATCAGCCAGCTGGAGCAGCGACTCGGCATCCGGCTGCTGAATCGCACCACCCGCCAGCTCAACCTGACCTTTGCCGGTGAGCGCTATCTGCTGCACTGCCAGGAGATGATGCAGGCCAGCGAACGTGCCGATCAGGCGATCGCCAGCCTGCGTGAAAACCCCAGCGGCCGGCTGCGCATCACCAGCCCGGCGGGCATCGGCGCAACCCTGCTGGCGCGCTGCAATGCGGAGTTTTTACGGCTCTATCCCGATGTGACGCTGGATATTTCGATCTCAGATGATATTCGCGATCTGGTGCAGGAGGGCTTTGATGTGGCGCTGCGCACCGGTCAGCCGCAGGAGTCATCGCTGATTGGCCGTCGGGTCGGTTACTGCCAGCGGCTGCTGGTGGCCTCGCAGCACTATCTTGATCAGCATCCACCCATTATTCATCCGCAACAGCTTTCTGCCCATCGCTGCATCGCCCATCGTGCCTGGAATGAATGGGTATTACAGCGGGATGAGGAATTTTATCGCTGGCTGCTGCCGCCCGCGCATCTGACCGATAATCTGATCTATGCCCGTGAGTCGGCGCTCGGCGATGCCGGTATCACGCTGCTGCCGCGTTTTCTCACTGATGGCATTATGGCGGACCCGCAGCTGGTGCCGGTGTTGCCGGATTGGCAGATGGAAGGAAATGAGCTGTGGCTGGTCTATCCGGGACGTAAACTCAATTCCCCGGCGCTGGCGCGCTTCGTGGAGTTCGCGCTGCACTCGCCGGTGTTCAGGGAGTTTTATCGTTAATCGAGCAATAAAAAAGGCGGCATTGCTGCCGCCCTTAACACTGTTCTGTTACTTAATTATACGCTTGTACTTGATACGCTTCGGCTCCAGCGCTTCGGCGCCGAGGGTGCGCTTCTTGTACTCTTCGTATTCGGTGAAGTTACCTTCGAAGAATTCGATGTTGCCTTCATCCTGGTAGTCCAGAATGTGGGTCGCGATGCGGTCAAGGAACCAGCGGTCATGCGAGATCACCATCGCGCAGCCTGGGAACTCCAGCAGGGCGTTTTCCAGCGCGCGCAGGGTTTCGATGTCCAGGTCGTTGGTCGGTTCATCGAGCAGCAACATGTTGCCACCAACCTGCAGCAGCTTGGCGAGGTGCAGACGACCGCGCTCACCGCCCGACAGCTCACCGACGCGTTTACCCTGATCGACGCCTTTGAAGTTAAAGCGGCCGACGTAGGCGCGGCTTGGCATTTCGGTATTGCCGATACGCATGATGTCCTGACCGCCGGAAACTTCTTCCCACACGGTTTTGGAGTTATCCATGCTGTCACGGAACTGATCCACTGACGCCAGTTTGACGGTATCGCCCAGCACGATGCTGCCGGAATCAGGCTGTTCCTGACCGGACATCATGCGGAACAGCGTCGATTTACCGGCGCCGTTCGGACCGATGATGCCGACAATTGCCCCTTTCGGTACCGAGAACGACAAGTCGTCGATCAGCACGCGGTCACCGTAGGATTTACGCAGGTTGCTGACTTCCAGCACTTTGTCACCCAGGCGTGGGCCAGGCGGAATAAACAGTTCGTTGGTTTCGTTACGCTTCTGGTATTCGGTGTTGTTCAGCTCTTCGAAGCGCGCCAGACGGGCTTTGCCCTTGGACTGACGGCCTTTAGTGCCCTGACGAACCCACTCCAGCTCTTTCTCAATTGACTTGCGGCGGGCCGCTTCAGAAGAGGCTTCCTGTGCCAGACGCGCATCTTTCTGCTCCAGCCAGGAAGAGTAGTTACCTTCCCACGGGATGCCTTCGCCACGGTCCAGTTCCAGAATCCAGCCGGCAACGTTATCAAGGAAGTAACGGTCGTGGGTAATCGCCACTACGGTGCCTTCGAAGTCGTGCAGGAAGCGTTCCAGCCAGGCGACAGATTCAGCGTCCAGGTGGTTGGTTGGTTCGTCGAGCAGCAGCATGTCTGGTTTTTCCAGCAGCAGGCGGCACAGTGCGACGCGGCGACGTTCACCGCCGGAGAGAGTGGCGATTTTCGCCTCCCAGTCTGGCAGGCGCAGCGCATCTGCCGCACGCTCCAGTTGGGTATTCAGGTTGTGGCCATCATGTGCCTGGATGATTTCTTCCAGACGGCCCTGCTCAGCGGCCAGTTTGTCAAAGTCCGCGCCCTCTTCGGCATACAGCGCATAGACTTCGTCGAGGCGTTTTAACGCGCCAACCACTTCAGACAGCGCCTCTTCAACGGACTCGCGCACGGTATGTTCGAGGTTAAGCTGCGGCTCCTGCGGCAGGTAGCCAATCTTGATGCCTGGCTGCGGACGCGCTTCCCCTTCGATATCTTTATCGATGCCGGCCATGATGCGCAGCAGGGTGGATTTACCCGCGCCGTTCAGGCCGAGTACACCGATTTTGGCGCCCGGGAAGAAGCTAAGGGAGATGTTCTTCAGGATGTGTCGCTTCGGCGGAACAACTTTGCCGACGCGGTGCATGCTATAGACGAATTGAGCCACGTTGTATTGAGCCTCTGGGTCTGTTGGTCATTTGGATGATGTCGAAGTTTAGCCTTTTTCACCGTCTAATCACAGCCGGGGCGCGGCGAATATTCCGATGCGTGCCGCAGTTCGGGATAACTGTTTGATTTCCGCGCAACCCCGGCACTATGCTGCTTTTTTGCCTTAAAAACCGGGAGAGTGACGATGAGAGTATTGATCGCAGCGGATGAACACGCCTGGGGCGGATTGATTCCGGCTATTCGCCAGCGGCTGCCGGACGTGGAGTTTGTCGCCTCGGCAGGCCACGCCGCCGAAAGCCTTGCCGGCTTTGATGCGCTGATCCCTGGCATGTGCAAAGTGGACGCGGCGCTGCTGGCGACCGCCGATCGCTTAGCGCTAATCCAGCAGGCGGGCACCGGGCTGGAGGGGATCGACATCGCGGCGGCGAAACAGCGCGGCATCATGGTCGCCAATGTGCCGTCCGACAGCTCAGGCAATGCCGATTCGGTGGCGGAACTGGGTATCTGGATGATGATTGGCCTGGCGCGTCGCTATCACGAAATCGCCGATTGCCTGGCGCAGCAGCAGCTGGGCCAGCCGGTCGGCCTGGGATTGAAGGGCAAAACGGTCGGACTGGTCGGTTTAGGTGGCATCGGCAAAGCACTGGCAGCGCGGCTCAGGCCGTTTGGCATGCGGATGATCGGCGTCAGGCGTGAAGCCGATCCGGCTTTCGCTCACCAGCACGGCCTGGCGTGGCTGGGTGAGATGACACAGCTGCCGCAGCTGTTGCAGCAGGCCGATTTTGTGGTGCTCAGCCTGCCGGATAATCCGCAGACCCACCAGATTATTGACGCCACGGCGCTGGAGCAGATGAAACCGCAGAGCTTTCTGATCAACCTTGGCCGGGGTGGATTAATCGACAAAGCGGCCTTTCTTAATGCGCTGAAAAACCGGTCGCTGGCCGGGGCCGGGCTGGATGTATTCTGGCAGGAGCCGCCCGATCCGCAGGATGAGCTGTTTCGCTATAACGTCATCGCCACGCCACACATTGGCGGCGTCACCGATATCTCACTGGCGGGCAACCTGACCGGAGTGTGTGACAACCTGCGCCGCCTGCGTGACGGCGAAACGGTAGTAAACCGCTGGGCGTGAACTTACGGCAGGCGCAGCGGAATCGCCTGTTGTGCCAGCCAGTCCTGCAGCGCCTGATCGGGCGCTGCGTCACTGACCAGCAGATCAAAGCGGCGCAGTTCGGCAATGCGGGCCGGCAGCACCTTGCCATATTTACTGCTGTCAGCCACTAAAATGCACTGGCGCGCCCGCAGCATCGCGTGGTGCTTCATCGCCAGCTCATTGGTGTTGTAGCAGGTCGCTCCCTGATCTTTGTCGATCCCGGCCGCCGAGATAAACGCCAGTGTCGGACAGAGATCGTCGAGGATCGAATGCCCGCCGATCGGTGTGAACAGCGCATTATCCGCGTGGAACTCGCCGCCGCTGAGGATCACATTGCAGGCCGGTTTCTCCTTTAACGCCAGGAAGGTGTTCATGGCGCAGCAGATTGCGGTAAACGGCAGGCTGTCAGGGATCGCATCGACGATATAAGGCAGGGTAGTGCCGCAGTCGAAAAATACCGTGTCATTTTCACCGATCAGGTTGGCCGCAGCCTGGGCCAGCCGCTGTTTTCGGGCGGCATTCTGACCGTGCTGATCGGTGACAAAATAGTGGCTGGCGTGGCTCTTCGGGTCGCTGACGATGTAGCCGCCCAGCAGCACCACGCTGGAGGCTGGCTCGCTCAGATCGCGGCGGATGGTCATTTCTGACACGCCAAGCAGCTGGGCTGCGTCTTTCAGATGCAGCTTATCGGTGCGTTTAAGCGCCTGAGCCAGCTTGTGGATACGTTCGTCGCGCCGGGTTTCCATGGTCATCTCTGTCTGTTCAGTTTCCTGCTGGGCTGATTGAGGGGGCCGGAAACCGGCGTAATCATCGCGACAAACCTGACAGATTTTAAGGCGTTGCGTCCTCTTCGGCAGGCTGGTTTTCAATCTTACCTGCAACGGCTAAACCCCGCAAACCTCACGCGTTACCGTCCGGCGATGGTTTCTCCCCGGCCAGGCGGCGTCCGCTACACCAATCTGTGCCATGTCTGATTGTTACAATCGTAACACGGCGATCGGCCTTTATTCGCCGTATATGGTGAAATTCATCCCTTCAGGATGTGGTTTTTATCACATATTTAACTTTTCATAATTGTTATTGTTAATTTAATAACATTTGATGGTTAAAAAACATCCGGGAGAAAACAGTCATGGATATCGCGGTCATCGGCTCAAACATGGTCGACCTGATTACCTATACCAACAGCCTGCCGAAAGCGGGCGAAACCCTTGAAGCACCCGATTTTGCCCTTGGCTGTGGCGGCAAGGGGGCTAATCAGGCGGTGGCTGCCGCCCGAATGGGTGCGAAAGTGATGATGGTCAGCAAAGTGGGCGACGATCTGTTTGCGCCCAATACCGTGGCGAATCTGCAACAGCAGGGCGTCGATACCCGCTTCGTCACCACGGCAGCGGGTACTTCAAGCGGCGTGGCGCCGATCTTTGTCGACGATCGGTCGCAGAACCGCATCCTGATTATTAAAGGTGCCAACCAGCAGCTGAAGCCGGCCGATATTGACGACGCCGCTGAGGCGCTGAAAGGCTGCCAGCTGATCATCCTGCAGCTGGAGATCCCGCTGGAAACGGTCTATTACGCCATCGATTTTGCCCGTCAGCATCAGATCAAAGTGATCCTGAACCCCGCGCCGGCGGTGGCCGATCTCGACATCCAATACGCCTGCAAGTGTGACTTCTTTATGCCTAACGAAACCGAACTGGAGATCCTCACCGGACTGCCGGTTGCCAGCGATGAGGACGTAATCGCCGCCGGGCGATCGCTGCTGAAGCGCGGTCTGAAAAACCTGATTATCACGCTGGGCAGTCGCGGCTCGGTATGGATGAGCGGCGATACGGTGCACCGGGTGGCGGCAACGCCGGTCCGGGCGGTCGACACCAGCGGTGCCGGCGATGCCTTTATCGGCTGTTTTGCTCAGCTGCTGATTAAAACCGGCGATATCGCGGCTGCCATGGCCCAGGCTTCGGCCTATGCCGCCTGCAGCGTGACCGGACGCGGCACGCAGCGCGCCTATCCCGACGCAGAGAGTTTTCAGCGCTTTCTTAATCTTCAGTGAGGTGATGCTATGCAACAGAAAATAGTTCAGCAATCCGATGGCTACCTGAATAAAACGCCGCGCTTTCAGTTCATTCTGCTGTCGTGCCTGTTTCCGCTGTGGGGCTGCGCTGCCAGCCTTAACGATATCCTGATTACCCAGTTCAAAAGCGTCTTCGCATTAAGCGATTTTGCCAGCGCGCTGGTACAGAGTGCCTTTTATGGCGGCTATTTTCTGATTGCGATCCCGGCGTCGCTGGTGATCCGTAAAACCAGCTACAAGCTGGCGATCCTCACCGGGCTGGCGCTCTACATTCTCGGCTGCGTGGCGTTTTATCCCGCCTCGCACATGGCGACCTATACCATGTTTCTCGCGGCGATCTTTGCTATCGCCATCGGCCTGAGCTTTCTGGAGACCGCGGCCAATACCTACAGCTCAATGATCGGTCACCGCGACCACGCCACTCTGCGGCTCAACATCAGCCAGACGTTCTATCCGATTGGCGCGCTGATGGGCATCGTGCTGGGTAAGTATCTGGTGTTCCAGGAAGGAGACAGCCTGCAGAGCCAGATGGCGACCATGACCGCCGAACAGGCGCATGCGTTTCGCCTGACGATGCTGGAGCATACGCTGGAACCCTACAAATATCTGGTGATGGTATTAATAGTGGTGATGCTGCTGTTTATGTTTACCCGCTATCCGCGCTGCAAACCGCAAAGTAACCAATCATCGCTGCCTTCACTGGCGGAGACCTTTCGCTATCTGGCGACCAACCGTCACTTTAAACGCGGCATCGTGACGCAGTTTCTCTATGTCGGGATGCAGGTAGCGGTCTGGTCGTTCACCATTCGTCTGGCGCTGACGCTGGGCGCAGCCAATGAACGTCACGCCTCAAACTTCATGATCTACAGCTTTATCTGCTTCTTTATCGGCAAGTTCGTGGCGAACTTCCTGATGACCCGTTTCCGCGCCGAAAAAGTGCTGATCGCCTATTCGGTGCTGGGGGTGCTGACGCTGGCTTATGTGATGCTGGTACCTGACTTTACCGCCGTTTACGCCGCGGTGTTCGTCAGCGTGCTGTTTGGTCCCTGCTGGGCGACCATTTATGCCGGAACGCTGGCGACGGTCGATAATAAATATACCGAAGTGGCGGGGGCGTTTATCGTGATGGCGATTGTCGGCGCAGCATTCGTGCCCGCGCTGCAGGGGCTGGTCTCTGACGCGGTTGGCTCAATGCAGCTGGCGTTTGGCGTCTCGCTGCTCTGCTTCGCCTGGGTAGGCTGTTACTTCTATGGCGAGCTGCGCCACAAGAAACAGACCGTGTCCGGCGGTCGTCTGGTGGAGGATGCATCATGAAAACCCGTTTACCGTTGCGCCGTGAGCAGTTTCATTTTACCCCTGAGGTTCTGCTGCAGAGCGATGACTTTCGGGTGGAACTGTTCCGTTATCCGGCGGGGATTGAAGCGGTGCGGATCCATAACCGGCGCGGATCGGTAACGGTGCTGCCGTTCTTTGGTCAGATGATCTGGGATGCGCAGTTTGACGGGCATCCGCTGACCATGGGCAACAGCTTTAAGCAGCCGCTGCCCGGTCATTCAATCATCGACACCTACGGCTGTTTCGCTTTCCACTCGGGGCTGCTGGCTAACGGCTGTCCGTCGCCCGAGGACGACCATCCGCTGCATGGTGAAATGCCCTGCGCCCGGATGGACAGCGCGTGGCTGGTGCTGGACGCGGATACGCTGTCGCTGGAGGGGGAGTGTGAATATGTCAAAGGCTTCGGCCATCACTATCTGGCCGCACCGGCGGTACGCCTTCACGCCGATCGGCCGCGGCTACAGATTGAGATGACGGTGACCAATCTGGCCGGCGCGCCGATGCCGTTGCAGTATATGTGTCATCTCAACAGCGGCTGGATTGCACAGGGACGTTTCCGGCAGTCGATCCCGGATCGGGCCTTCCGGCTGCGCACCTCAATACCGGCCCATCTGCGGCCAACACCGGCATGGCGCGACTACACCGCCCGGCTGGCGCAGGATCCGCAGGCGTTGCAGCAGCTCGATCTGCCGCAGTTGTGCGATCCGGAGATTGTCTTTTTCGCCGACGATCTGCCGCAGTATGGCGATGAGGTGCAGTTTGAGCTGCACGCGCCAGCGGGATACGCCATGATGACGCGCTTCTCTACCGCCCAGTTTCCGCACGCCACCCGCTGGCTGCTGCACAATGCCGACCAACAGGTCGCGGCCTATATCCTGCCGGCCACCTGTCGGCCGGAAGGGTTTCTGGCGGCGCAGCAGGCGGGCAGCTTAATCACCCTCGCCAGCGGCGAACAACGCCACTTTTCCGTCGAGACCGGATTGCTGTAAGCCCGATGCGCGGCCTAAATCGCCACCAGGCCGCGTACGCCATCGGCTTCCATGCTGTCGCCGCGGCCACGCTGCACGATTTCACCGCGCGACATCACCAGATAGCTGTCCGCCAGTTCAGCCGCAAAGTCATAAAACTGCTCGACCAGCAGGATCGCCATATCCCCGCGCTGCGCCAGCTGACGGATCACCGCGCCGATCTCTTTGATCACCGACGGCTGGATCCCTTCGGTTGGCTCATCCAGGATCAACAGCTGCGGCCGGCAGGCCAGCGCCCGGCCGATCGCCAGCTGCTGTTGCTGGCCGCCGGACAGATCGCCGCCGCGCCGCGACTTCATGGCAAACAGCACCGGAAACAGCTGGTAGATCTCATCCGGCACTTGGCGGGCCTGCGCAGCCGGAAAGCGGGACAAGCCGAGCAGCAGGTTCTCTTCCACCGTCAGCCGCGGAAAAATCTCCCGCCCCTGCGGCACGTAAGCAATGCCGGACTGCACCCGCTGGTGCGGTTTACGGCCGTTGAGTTTCTGCTGCTGCCAGTGGATCTCACCGGATTTAGCCGGGATTAACCCCATCAGGCATTTCAGTAACGTGGTTTTACCCACGCCGTTGCGGCCCAGCAGGCAGGTGATCTCACCCACTTTTACCTCAAACGACAGGCCACGCAGAATATGACTGCCGCCATAATATTGATTCAGTTCAGTAACCTGTAACATCTCAGCGCCCCAGATAAACGTCGATAACCTGCTCATTGGCCTGCACCTCACGCAATGATCCTTCGGCCAGTACCTGACCCTGATGCAGCACCGTCACGTGGTCGGCAATGGTTTCGACAAAGCCCATATCGTGCTCCACCACCATCAGCGAATGTTTACCCGCCAGGTTGCGGAACAGCTCGGCGGTGTAGTCCGTTTCAGCGTCGGTCATGCCCGCCGCTGGCTCATCCAGCAGCAGCAGGTGCGGCTCCTGCACCAGCAGCATGCCAATCTCCAGAAACTGCTTCTGGCCGTGCGACAGCAGGCCCGCGCTACGCTGTCGTTCTGCGCCGAGCCGCAGCAGCTTCAGCACCTCATCGATCCGATCCTGCTGCTCGCCATTGAGGCGCGCGCGCAGACTGGCCCACACCGTTTTTTCGGCTTTCAGGGCGATCTCAAGATTCTCGAACACGGTTAACGCTTCAAACACCGTCGGTTTCTGGAACTTACGGCCGATGCCGGCACGGGCGATCTCAACCGGCGACAGGCGGGTAAGATCGCTGTCCTGATCGTAGATCACCCGACCGGAATCGGGCCGCGTCTTGCCGGTGATCACATCCATCAGCGTGGTTTTGCCCGCGCCGTTGGGGCCGATCACGCAGCGCAGTTCGCCGACGCCGATCTGTAACGAGAGATCGGTCAGGGCGCGGAAGCCATCGAACGAGACGCTGATCTTCTCCAGCTGCAGCAGCGGATCGCGCTGCGCCCGATGACGATCCGCCGGATGAGGTTGAGTAAACAGTGTGTCAGTCATGTTTCCTCCGGCGCAGCAAACCAATCACGCCGTGCGGCAGAAACAGCGTCACCAGGATGAACATCAGGCCGAGGAAAAACAGCCAGTATTCCGGGAAAGCGACGGTGAAAAAGCTGCGCGCGCCGTTAACAATCGCCGCACCCAGCAGTGGGCCGATCAGCGTACCACGCCCCCCCAGCGCCACCCAGATGGCGGCTTCAATCGAGTTGGCTGGCGACATCTCGCCGGGATTAATGATCCCGACCTGCGGCACGTAAAGCGCCCCGGCCAGTCCGCACAGCATCGCCGACAGGGTCCAGACAAACAGCTTAAAGCCGCGCGGATCGTAGCCGCAGAACATCAGGCGGTTTTCGGCGTCGCGCACCGCAGTCAGCACCCGGCCAAACTTGCTGCGTGCCAGTGCGAAACCGATCGCCAGGCTCAGCAACAGCAATCCTACCGTGGCGATAAACAGGCCGATGCGGGTGCCGGTCGCGCTCACTGAAAAGCCGAGCAGGGTGGTAAAGCCGGTGAAACCGTTGTTGCCGCCAAAGCCGGTTTCATTACGGAAAAACAGCAGCATACCGGCGTAGGTCAGCGCCTGGGTGATGATCGAGAAGTAAACGCCTTTGATGCGGGAACGGAAGGCAAAAAAGCCAAATACCAGCGCCAGCAATCCCGGTGCCATTACGCTGAGGCACAGCGCCCAGGCGAAGTGCCCGGTTCCGCTCCAGAACCACGGCAGCTCACGCCACGACAGAAAGGACATAAACGCCGGTAAGCCTTCACCTGCCGCCTGGCGCATCAGATACATGCCCATCGCATAACCACCGAGAGCAAAAAACAGGCCGTGGCCCAGCGACAGTAATCCGGCGTAACCCCACACCAGGTCGAGGGCCACTGCCACCACCGCGTAGCAGAGGATTTTGCCAATCAGCGTCAGGGTATAGGTGGAGATCGCCAGCGGATGGCTGGCGGGCAGCAGCGCCAGAAACGGCATCACCAGCAGCGCCAGGGTGACCAGCAGGCCGATGCTGAGGGTCAGGCGCGGCGCTTTGCGCGCGGCGCGGAGCGTAATCGGTTGCGTCATCAGTCAGTCACCCTTCCTTTTACCGCAAACAGTCCCTGCGGACGTTTCTGGATAAACAGTACGATAATCACCAGAATCAGAATCTTGCCGAGCACCGCGCCGATCTGCGGTTCCAGCACTTTATTAAGAATGCCGAGGCTGAAGGCGGCGACCACGGTGCCCGCTAGTTGACCGACGCCGCCCAGCACCACCACCAGAAACGAGTCGATAATGTAGCCCTGTCCCAGTTCTGGCCCGACGTTGCCGAGTTGCGACAGCGCCACACCGCCCAGTCCGGCAATACCAGACCCCAGACCAAACGCCAGCATATCGACCCGGCCGGTCGGCACGCCACAGCAGTCCGCCATGGCGCGATTCTGCGTCACGGCGCGCACGTTCATGCCAAGACGGGTGCGATTCAGCAGCAGCCAGGTGAGTGCCAGCACAAACATCACAAACAGAATCACGGCGATGCGGTTCCACGGCAGCACCAGGTTAGGCAGTACCTGCAGTCCGCCCGACAGCCACTGCGGATTTGCCACTTCGAGGTTTTGCGCCCCGAACAGCATCCGCACCGCCTGAATCAGCATCAGGCTGATTCCCCAGGTCGCCAGCAGCGTTTCCAGCGGACGACCGTAAAGATGGCGGATCACCGTGCGTTCCAGCGCCATTCCGATGGCGGCCGTCACCATAAACGCCACCGGCAGCGCCAGCAGCGGATACCAGGCCAGGTAGTGCGGCGCAAACTGTTGGAACAGGCTCTGTACCCACCAGGTGGCATAAGCACCGAGCATCAGCATTTCACCGTGCGCCATATTGATTACGCCCAGCAGGCCGTAAGTGATCGCCAGTCCCAGCGCCGCCAGCAGCAACACCGAGCCCAGCGACAGGCCGCTGAACGCCTGACCCAGCAGATCGCCCCACATCAGGCGTTTCTGAATCTGTTGCAGGCTGTCGGCGGCGGCGGCACGCACCGTGGCATCCGGTTCGTTCGCCGGCTGGGTTAAGCGTTGCAGGCTGGCCTGCGTATTCGGATCGCTGGATTCGCCCAGCAGCTTAACTGCCTTCAGCCGCACCATCGGCTGGCCATCTGCCAGCTGCAGGTTGGCCAGCGCCATCGCCAGTGCGGCATGCACCCGGCTATCTTTTTCGGCGGCCAGCCGCTGCTCAATCAGCGACAGCTGATCGGCCGCGCCGTCATTTTGCAGCTGCCGGGCGGCGTGCAGCCGCAGTCCGGCATCGTCGCTCACCAGCTGATGCGCCGCCAGCGCGCCGTTGACCAGCACCCGCAGACGGTTGTTCATAAACAGTTTTTTCAGCTTGCCGTTCGGCTGTGGCTGGGCATCCAACGGCAGCAGCCTGCTGCCCTGCTGGCTGAACGGCTGTTTATTCTGGTCGATGACCACACTTTCGGCGTTCAGCGCTTCCAGCAGCGGTAACCGGCTGCTGTCTGGCGCAGCGGCCCACTGTTGCAACAGCGTCGCCTGCTGGCTACGGCTGGCAGCGGCGAAGTCTGCCGCCGGTCCGGCGCTGGCAAACAGCGGCAACAGCAGCAGCAGGCTGAAAAGGCAGCGGCAAAGGTTCATAGAGAGGACCTCGTTAAATGGATGGCAGCGGACGACCTGATTTGCCGTACGCCATCAGCGCAACGGGCAGGTGCGTAGCAGGCGCCGGCCGGCAGAGCCGCAGACCGGCGCGTCACGCGCTTACTGCGCGGCTTTCACCGGGTGGTCGGGCTTCTTATCATTACCGGCGATGTACGGGCTCCATGGCTGAGCGCGCACCGGCTGATCGGTCTGCCACACCACGTTGAACTGACCGTTCTCTTCCACTTCACCGATCATTACCGGCTTATGCAGATGGTGGTTGGTCTGATCCATGGTCAGGGTAAAGCCGTCTGGTGCTTTGAAGGTCTGACCGGCCATCGCCGCCCGGATTTTATCCACGTCGGTGGTGCCGGCTTTTTCTACCGCCTGCGCCCACATATGAATGCCGACATAGGTCGCTTCCATCGGATCGTTGGTGACCACGCTGGCGGCGTTCGGCAGATTGTGGGCTTTGGCATAAGCACGGTAGTCAGCGACAAATTTAGCGTTGGTCGGGTTATCGATTGACTCAAAATAGTTCCACGCCGCTAACTGACCGACCAGCGGTTTGGTATCGATACCGCGCAGCTCTTCTTCCCCGACCGAGAAGGCCACGACCGGAATATCGGTGGCTTTAATGCCCTGATTAGCCAGCTCTTTATAGAAGGGAACGTTAGAGTCGCCGTTAATGGTGGAGACCACCGCTGTTTTGCCGCCGGCAGCAAACTTTTTGATGTTTGAGACGATGGTCTGGTAATCGCTGTAACCAAACGGGGTGTAGACCTCTTCGATATCTTTATCCTGGACGCCCTTACTGTGCAGGAAGGCACGCAGGATCTTGTTGGTCGTGCGGGGATAGACATAATCGGTGCCGAGCAGGAAGAAGCGTTTAGCGCTGCCGCCATCCTCGCTCATCAGGTATTCAACCGCCGGGATCGCCTGCTGGTTGGGCGCTGCGCCGGTATAGAACACGTTAGGCGACATCTCTTCGCCCTCATACTGCACCGGGTAGAACAGCAGTCCATTCAGCTCCTCAAACACCGGCAGCACCGATTTGCGCGATACCGAGGTCCAGCAGCCAAACACCACCGCTGCCTTATCCTGGGTCAGCAGCTGTCGTGCCTTCTCGGCAAACAGCGGCCAGTTAGAGGCGGGATCGACCACCACCGGCTCCAGCTTTTTCCCCAGCACGCCGCCTTTGGCGTTGATCTCATCAATGGTCATCAGCGCCACATCTTTGAGCGGCGTTTCCGAAATCGCCATGGTCCCGGACAGGGAGTGCATGATGCCGACCTTAATGGTGTCAGCCGCCTGCGCGCCCCAGGCGAGACCGATGCTGGCAACGGTAGCGGAGAGAGCAAAAGCCTTGAGCAATGAACGTCTTTTCATCGTGTTAAAACCCCTCAATGTTGTGTTTGTTATTCAATGGGTTGAAGCCGGGCCTGCTGGAGTCGGTGCAAGGTGATTTTCCTGACTTCCGCCTTGCTGACGGCGATATGGTCGGTCAGGATGCGTTGTGCCTCCTCAGTCTGTTGCTGAAAAATTGCCTGTAAAATCTGTTCATGCTCCTGATAGGTGGCGGTTATCCGATCGTCAGAGGTGAAGTCGAGACGGCGGATAATGCGGATTTTCTCCGTCAGTTCGGCGTGAATACGCGCCATTTCCGGATTACCCGCGGCGGCCACCAGCGTCATGTGAAACGCCTCATCGTGCTGCGATACCGTCAGGCCGGCGGTCAGCCGCTCCGCCTGGCACCAGAAGCGCGTCAGCCCGGTTAACAGGGCGCTGCACTGGGCGGGCGGCAGGGCGCACAGCCGCTTTACCGCCTCACACTCCAGCACGGTTCGCAGGTCATACAGCGCTTCAAACCAGGCAAAATCGAAGTTTCTGATCTGCCAGCCGCTGCGGAACCAGACTTCAACAAAGCCTTCGCGTTCCAGCCGGAACAGCGCCTGACGTACCGGGGTGCGGCTGACCGCCATCCGCCCGGCAATTTCACTTTCACTGAAGCGATCGCCGGGCATCAGGCGAAAGGCGAAAATCTCCTCTTTCAGCGCCTGATAAACCCTTTCTGCCAGCGCTTCCGGGCGGGCTTTCGGCGAGGGGGATTGCATCGTCATGCTGACTCCTTACTCCAGCCACAGCAGGGTTTCGCCCGGACTGACCGGACGGCCCGCCTGGCAGGCAATGCGTTTCACCTGACCACTCTGGGGAGCGACAATCGCCAGCTCCATCTTCATCGCTTCGACGATAACCAGCGTCTGACCGGCGCTGACCGTTTCACCTGGCTGCACCAATACTTTCCAGATGTTGCCGTTCATATCGGCCTGCACCGCCAGTGCGCTGTCATCCTGCTCAGCGACCGGGGCCGGCGGGTCCAGCGTCAGCGGCGCGCTCTGCTCTTCCTGCGCCCATAGCGTCACCTCCTGCTCAAACGCGGCGGCCTGACGCTGGCGGAATGCGGCGATATCATCAGCGTTGTCCGCCAGAAACTGCTGGTGGGCAGCAAAATCAAACAGCGTCTCTTCGATCCGCAGGCTGGCACGGCCTTCGCGGAAATCTTCCCGCAGCTGCGTCAGCTCGGCTTCACTCACCGGATAGAAACGCACCTGATCGAAGAAGCGCAGCAGCCACGGCTGTTCGGCGGCAAACTGGGGATTTTTCAGGAAGCTGTTCCAGATCGGTAACGTCCGGCCGACCAGCTGATAGCCGCCGGGTGAGTCCATGCCATAGATGCACATGTACATGCCGCCGATGCCGACCGTGCCTTCGGCGGTGAAGGTGCGGGCCGGGCTGTATTTGGAACTCAGCAGACGATGGCGCGGATCGATCGGCACTGCACAGGGCGCGCCAAGATAAACGTCGCCCAGTCCGAGCACCAGATAGCTGGCGTTGAACAGGGTGTCGCGCACCTGTTCACGCTGGGTTAAGCCGTTGATGCGCTGAATAAAGTCAACGTTGTTCGGCAGCCAGGGAGCACTGTCGCGAACTGTTTCCTGGTAGCGTGCTACCGCGCCGAGGGTGGCGCTGTCTTCAAACGCCATTGGCATCCACACCACCCGCGACGGCACTTTCAGCGTGCTGACATCGCCCAGCGTCGCCTCCAGCCCCAGCAACAGCGACATCAGGTCAGACTGGCTGATGATGCAGTTGTCGTAGCGCACCTGCAGTGAACGCACGCCGGGCGACAGCTCTTCTACGCCGGGCACCGCCCGTTCGCTCAGCGCCGTCATCAGCAGGTGAACGCGCAGTCGCAGCGCCAGATCCAGCACGTTGTCGCCATATTCAATCAGCACATATTTGTCACCGGCCTGACGGTAGACCGCTTGCGGCGTGGTTGCGGTGGCGTCAATCGCTGCCAGGATGGTCGCGGAGCCGCTGGCGGTTTCAGCCAGCGACGGCACGGCAAACGTCGGCGCATGGTGCGGACGCAGGGTGGCGATCATCTGCTGCTGCGCCTTTTCCCGTGCCAGCGCGTCATCGGCACTGATCGGATGGAAACGAATGCGATCGCCTGGTTTAACCTGACCGACTTTCCACAGTTCGGCTTTGGCGATGGTCACCGGGCAAACGAATCCGCCGAGGCTCGGGCCGTCGTGCGTCAGGATCACCGGAAAGTCACCGGTAAAATTGATGGCGCCAATGGCATATTCACAGTCGTGAACGTTAGAAGGGTGCAGGCCCGCCTCGCCGCCGTTGGCGCGGGTCCAGCTCGGTTTCGGACCGACTAACCGCACGCCGAGACGGTTGGAGTTGTAATGTACCTGCCAGTCGCTGGCAAAGAATTCGTCGATGGCGGCCTGAGTGAAGAAGTCTGGTGCGCCGTGCGGCCCGTAGAGCACGCCGATGCGCCATTCGGTGCCGTAGTGCGGAATCAATGCGGCATCGAGCGCCTGAGGGGCGCTGACCGGCGGCGGAGTGGTGCAGGCTGCCAGCGCAGGCCGCGAGATCGGCAGCATATCCGCGACCCGCAGCGTCCGTCCGGCATGGCCGCCAAACTGACCCAGCGAGAAGGTGCTGCGGCTGCCGAGATATTCCGGTACGTCGAAACCGTTGCGTACCGCGAGGTAGCCGCGGCAACCCTGCTGCGCGCGGCCCAGCGCCAGGGTTTGTCCCGCTTTCACCGTCAGCGGCTGCCAGTTGCTGACCGATTCGCCATCCAGCGTGGCGGCGCAGTCAGCACCGGTCAGCGCCACCGTCGCATCTGCGTGGAAGCGCAGCGTCGGGCCCTGTAAGGTAAACTCGAGGCCAGCCGCCGATTCGTCGTTGCCGACAATCCGGTTCGCCAGACGGAAGGCGAAATCATCCATCGGACCGGACGGCGGAACGCCGATATCCCAGTAGCCGAGGCGGCCCGGATAATCCTGAATCGAACTGAAGGTACCCGGCTGCAGCACTTCAATCACCGGGGCGGCCGGGGTGAAACTGTCGAGAAAGCGTGTCCAGACCGTGCCGCTGTGAAAGGCCTCAGTCGCCACGATCTGGCGCAGGTAGTCGAGGTTAGTGGCGATGCCGTGCAGCTGGGTGGCATCCAGCGCCTGCTGCATCTTTGCCAGCGCCGCCTCGCGGCTGTCGGCGTGTACAATCAGCTTCGCCACCATCGGATCGTAGAAGCTGGAGACTTCGCTGCCGGTTTCAATGCCGCTGTCGATGCGTACGCCAGCAGGAAAGCTGACGCCGGTTAACCGGCCGGGGCTGGGCTGGAAGTTTTTCAGCGGATCTTCCGCGTAGAGTCGCACTTCAATGGCGGCACCCTCGGGAGCCTGCTGCAGGCGCGGCCAGTCAATCTCATCGCCCGCCGCCACTTTTAGCATGCACTCGACCAGATCCAGCCCGGTCACGCATTCGGTAACCGGATGCTCAACCTGCAGACGGGTATTCACTTCGAGAAAGTAAAACGCTTCCTGAGTGACGTCGTAGATGTACTCCACCGTGCCGGCGCTGCGGTAATTGACCAGCTGGCCCAGCCGGACCGCCGAGGCCAGT
This sequence comes from Pantoea sp. X-Soil-YNGN-775, assembly GCF_059730575.1. Lineage (NCBI taxonomy): Bacteria > Pseudomonadati > Pseudomonadota > Gammaproteobacteria > Enterobacterales > Erwiniaceae > Pantoea > Pantoea sp. X-Soil-YNGN-775. Next base: position 630,110 of record NZ_AP035945.1, read on the forward strand.
AGCGCGTCACGCGTGGCCGATGACAGGCCCGGCGCCGGGGTCTCTTCCACCACCTTTTGATTACGTCGTTGCAGCGAGCAGTCGCGCTCACCCAGCGCCACCACGGTGCCGCGGCCGTCGCCGAAAATCTGCACTTCAACATGACGCGCGCGATCGATGCAGCGCTCCAGAAAGACGCCCGCGTCACTGAAAAACTGTTCGCCGAGACGGCGTACGCTCTCCCAGGCGCTGGCTAACGCGGCGGCATCGGCGCAGCGCGTCAGACCAATCCCACCGCCGCCGGCGGTACTCTTCAGCATCACCGGATAGCCGATCTGTTCGGCGGCCTGTAACGCCGCCTCCAGTGAATCCAGCAGCGGCGTGCCGGGCGTCACTGGTACACCGGCTCGCGCGGCCAGTTCACGGGCGCGGTGCTTCAGGCCAAACTCACCGATCTGCTGTGCCGTCGGGCCGACAAAGGCGATCCCCGCCTGCTCACAGGCTTCGGCGAACGGCAGGCTCTCGGACAGAAAGCCGTAGCCCGGCCAGATAGCGTCAGCACCGCTCTGCTGTGCCGCTGCCAGAATTTTGTCGATGCGCAGATAGCTGTCGCTGGCTTTGTCACCGCCCAGCGCAATCGCCACATCGGCCTGCTTAACGTGCTGCGCATTACGGTCGGCATCGGAGTAAACCGCCACGCTTTTCACGCCGAGGCGCTTCAGGGTACGGATGGCGCGACAGGCAATTTCGCCGCGGTTGGCAATTAATACGGTGCTGAACATGGTCAGAGACTCCCTTGTGTCGCCAGCCAGTTGCGCCAGCCGCCAGTTTCGGTAATTTCCAGCGCCTTGTTCAGCGCCGACCCTTCACAGATAAAGCCTTTCACTACCCGACCGTCTGCCAGCGTCAGGCTGCCGATACCCAGCGGCGGCGGGATTTCTGCCACGAACTCGCCAAAGCGCGCCAGCGGAATATCCCATAGCTCGACGGTGATGGCGGCTCCCCGTTCGTCGCGCATCAGGCCCGGTTTTTTGATCGCGCCGTCCAGCAGGGCGAACAGCCGATAGTGAGCAGCGGTTTGCGTCTCCTCGACCCACACCGCATCCCGGCTGGTCAGCTGGAAGTTGAGCGGCATACCGGTGAGGTGGGCACCGACCACCGCAACGCGCACGTGATCGGGTGAAGGCGGCAGCGCGCGCGATCGGGTTGGCTGCGGCTGGCCGGTGGCACCAAGCGGCAGCGCCAGTTGCTGCTGCCAGCGCAGTCCGAACTCAGCCAGTGCGCGATCGTGCCAGGCGGGTGCGATCAGCGTGATGCCCGCCGGTAAATCGTCATTGCGGAACGGGCCGGGCAGCGCCAGCGCGGCGAGGTCGGCCAGATTGGTGAAGTTGGTATAGGTGCCGAACTGCGAGTTGTAGTGCACCGGCTCCTGAGCCATCTCCGCCAGCGTGTGGATGGTGGGGGAGGTCGGCACCACCAGCGCGTCAAACTGCGCCAGGGTCTGCTGAATTTGTCGCGTCAGCTCGGCCCGCAGGTACTCCGCCTGATAAGCCTCAACGGCGCTGTATTTCAGGCCGCTGGCGACGATGCCGTGCACCACCGGGTCCATCTCAGCCGGACGTTGCAGCATCTCGCTGACTGCGGCGGTGCGCTCGGCTACCCAGGGACCGGAATAGAGCTGCTCAGCCAGCTGGCGGAACGGAGTGAAATCAATCGGATGCAGCGTCACGCCCGCCACCAGCAGCGCTTCCAGCGCCCGATCCCAGGCCGCTTCGGCCGCCGCATCATCAAAGAATTCGGGATTGGCCGGTACGGCAAAATGTGGATGAGCGGGCAGGCTGGCCGGGGCCGTATGCGGATTGACGCGCGAATAGGCGTCACCGGCGTCGTAACCCCCGGCGAGGCTGGCGACGGTAAAGGCGTCTTCCACCGTCAGCGCGAACACCGACAGGGTGTCATTCAGCCGGCAGGCCGGCACCACGCCGCGCGCTGAGAACCAGCCTTTGGTCGGTTTCAGACCGACAATATTGTTAAACCCGGCCGGGACCCGACCCGATCCGGCGGTGTCGGTACCAAGAGAGAAGCCGACCAGCCCGCGCGCCAGTACTGAAGCCGAACCGGAGCTGGAGCCGCCACTGACGTAGTCGGCATCAAAGGTGTTAGTGACCGCGCCGTACGGCGAGCGGGTGCCGACCAGGCCGGTGGCGAACTGGTCAAGGTTGGTTTTGCCGATCACCACCGCACCGGCGGCTTTCAGCCGGGCGACCACCGTCGCGTCATTGTCAGCGATGTAGGTGAAGGCCGGACAGGCGGCGGTGGTCGGCCAGCCGGCGACATCGGTGTTGTCCTTGACGGCGAACGGGACGCCAAACAGCGGCAGCGACGCCGGATCGCGTTGAAACTGTGCCAGCAGCGGTTCCAGCTGCGCCATCAGCTGCGCCGGTGTGGCAAGATAGAGCCAGGCGTTATCCTGCGGATCCAGCGCCGCCAGATGGGCCTCTAGCAGTGGAATGATCTGCTGTGGGGCCAGTTGCAGCCGTTGCTGCCAGTCGTGAAGGGTCAAGCCAAAGGTCGAAGCCATACGATGAATTCCAGCTGGTATACAAGATGGAGTTCAACAGAGCAAAGGCTGTGCCATTTTTTAACGCTCTGATTCAATGGGTTATCAGGGTTGGTCATAAGAATTTGTGATGATTATTTGCACAATTGCGGCGCAAGGGGCGGGCGATAGCGGTGCGTTTAATCCTGCCGTGCGTAAATTTTGTGAAGAACATGGCAAGAGCCGGATGGCCTGGTTAGCATGAAGGGAGTCTGGCAACTCGCCGGCGCCCAGCAACAGAGGAGATTTACGTGGTGAAGTGGCGTAACTGGATGGTAGGGATCTGCCTGGTCGGCACGGCCAGCAGCGCATGGGCCGATTCGCTTGATCAACAACGACAGCGTTATCAACAAATTAAACAGGCCTGGGACAGCAACCAGATGGCCACGGTGGATCAACTGTTGCCAACGCTACAGGATTATCCGCTCTATCCTTATTTGCAATATCGGCTGCTGGCGCAGGATCTCGATCAGGAGACCAGCCTGGCAGTACAAAACTTTATCCGCCAGTATCCAACGTTGCCGCCGGCGCGCTCGCTCAGCACCCGTTTTATCAACGTGCTGGCGCATCGTCAGGACTGGCAGGGCGTGCTTAATTTCAGCCCGACCGAGCCGAAACCGGTGCAGGCGCGCTGTAACTGGTACTACGCCAAATGGGCCACCGGCCAGCAGCAGGCGGCCTTTGACGGCGCCAAACAGATCTGGCTGCGCGGTACGGCGCTGCCGAATGACTGCGATAAACTCTTCTCGGTATGGCAATCCTCTGGCCAGCTCTCACCGATCACCATTCTGGAACGTATCCGGCTGGCAATGAAAGCCGGTAACGACAGTCTGGTGAGTTATCTGGCGAAAACGCTGCCGGCTGATTACCAGACCATGTCTGACGCGATCCAGGCGCTGCAGCAGGACCCGCTGACGGTCAGCACCTTTGCCAGCGCCGTCGGACCAACAGACTTTACCCGCCAGGCAACGATCTACGCCTTCACACGGGTCGCCCGTCAGGATATGGAAAATGCCCGCAGCCTGATCCCGATTCTGGTGCGGGCGCAGAAGATGGGGCCGGAAGATGAGCAGGCGCTGAAAGAGATTGTGGTGTGGCGCATGATGGGCAGCGATCTGACGTCGGAACAGGCGCGCTGGCGTGATGCGGTGGTAATGAGCAGTGAATCGACCGCGCTGGTGGAACGTCGGGTTCGGCTGGCCCTGAGCCAGCACGATCGACGCGGCCTGAATACCTGGATCGCCCGTCTGCCGCTGGAAGCCAAACAGAAAGATGAATGGCAGTACTGGCAGGCCGATCTGCTGTTTGAGAAAGATCGCAAAGAGGAAGCGGAAGAGATCCTGCGCAAGCTGATGCAGGCTCGCGGTTTCTATCCGATGGTGGCGGCGCAGCGGTTAGGCGTCGATTATCGGTTGCAGATTGATGAAGCGCCGAAGCCCGATAGCGCAACGGTGCAGGGCGCAGAGCTGGCCCGGGTGCGTGAACTGATGTACTGGGGACTGGATAACCTGGCGCGCAGCGAATGGGCCAACCTGATTGCCAGCCGCCCGCACAGTCAGCAGCAGATGCTGGCGCGTTATGCTAACGAGCAGGACTGGTGGGATCTCAGCGTGCAGGCCACCATTACCGCCAAAATGTGGGACAGCCTGAAAGAGCGCTTCCCGCTGGCGTGGCAGAGCGTTTATCAGCGTAATACTCAGGATAAGCAGATCCCGCCGAGCTACGCGATGGCCATTTCACGTCAGGAGAGCGCGTGGAACCCGAAAGCGCGTTCACCGGTCGGGGCCAGCGGCCTGATGCAGATTATGCCGGCCACCGCGGCGCATACCGTCAAGATGTACAACATGCCGGGCTATTCCAGCGTCAGTCAGCTGCTGGACCCTGAGACCAATATCCAGATCGGCACCCAGTATCTGGAATATGTCTACCAGCAGTTTGGTCAGAACCGCATCTTCGCCTCGGCGGCTTACAATGCCGGCCCTGGCCGGGTGCGTAGCTGGCAAAAAACCAGTGGCGGTAATCTCGATGCAGTGGCGTTTATTGAGACCATTCCGTTCTCAGAAACCCGCGGCTACGTGAAGAACGTGCTGGCGTATGACGCCTACTATCGTCACTTCATGGGCCAGCCTGACAAGATCCTGTCAGATGGCGAGTGGAATCGCCGTTACTAGCTGTGCTAAGCTTCCGTACTCTTTAGCGAGTACGGAAGCCTCTTCATGACCCAACCTGATTCTCCCTCCACCGAGGATAGCTGGCATCGCTTTGTCGGGCTGATGCAGCAGGCCTTTGCAGACGGCCATGCACTGCCGCTGATGCAGCTGATGATGACGCCTGATGAGCGCGAAGCCTTTGGCACCCGTCTGCGGATTATTGAAGAGCTGATGAACGGCGAGATGAGCCAGCGCGAGCTGAAAAACGAGCTTGGCGTCGGCATCGCAACCATTACACGTGGCTCAAACAGCTTGAAAGAGGCGCCGCCGGAGCTGAAACGCTGGCTGGAGGCGCATCTGGGTCGCGGCTGATTACTGCTGATAAAGCGGATGAACAAACGGGCAGAGCGCCAGAATCAGTGCCTGATGATAGACGCTGGAGCGGCTGAGCAGACCCTGAGTAAAGGCACCAATCGCGCCGCCTTGCTGTTTAATATTCTCAATGCCGGTTAACCGTGCCATCTCTTCGCCCAGTTCGCGGCCTTCACGTAACCCAGCCAGCACCACCGGCGGTAGGGTGAAGCTGGCCGAACGGGATTCTCCCCGCTGTTTCTGATTTTCCACCACCATCCAGGCGAAGGCGCAGTCATCTTCAATGCCGGCCTCGATGGCCACCCAGAACGCCGCTTCAGGTCGGACCTGTCGTGCATTCATCACGCGCTGGCGTGCGCCAGTTCGCGTTTCAAGGTGGGTTAACGGCTGTGCTGCAACGCCACTCTCGACCTCGACCCCTTCAATATGGCAGGATCCCTCGCCGAAAACGTCGTTGAATGCCTGCGCAATCGCGCGAATCTTCGCTGGGTTGGTGGTGGCTGCGACAACATGGTACATAATTGATTGAACCCTTAGGTGATTAAGAGCCGATCCCATCGGGCTATTTTATTTGTCAGTCTGACCCAGGGCAGTGCTCACAATCCTCACGTACTGCGGGTACGCGCCGGTTGTTTCGCGCTGTCGGTGTCCAGACTGGCTGCAATAATGACGCCTGATGGGGAGAGACTCTAAGGCGATTTTTGTCGCAGTATAACGGAAACTAAGCATGCTACAGGTCTATCTTGTTCGTCACGGTGAAACGGTATGGAATGCGGAACGCCGCATTCAGGGTCAGTCCGACAGTCCGCTGACGGAAAAAGGTGAGCAACAAGCCCATCAGGTGGGAGAACGCGTCAAAAATCTGGGCATTACGCACGTCATCGCCAGCGATCTCGGGCGTACGCGCCGCACTGCTGAGATCATCGCTGATGCCTGTAATTGCGTGGTGACGCTCGATCCCCGACTGCGCGAACTCAACATGGGGGTGCTGGAGAAGCGCCCGCTGGATGAGTTAACCGCCGAAGAAGAGCAGTGGCGCGCTACGCTGGTTAACGGCACGGAAGGGGGACGCATCCCGGAAGGGGAGTCGATGACTGAGATGGCGACGCGGATGCATCAGGCGCTGAACGCCTGTCTCGAACTGCCGGCCGGCAGCCGGCCTTTGATTGTCAGCCACGGCATGGCGCTGGGCGTGCTGGTCAGCACCATCCTCGGCCTGCCAGCGCATGCGGAACGTCGCCTGCGGCTGCGCAACTGCTCGATCTCACGCGTCGATCATCAGCAGAGCGCCTGGCTGGCAGAGGGTTGGGTGGTGGAAACCGCCGGGGATATTTCCCATCTGGATGCGCCTGCGCTTGATGAGCTGCAACGCTAACCACGGTGAAGCGCTTCTGCCGTCGTGATGACGGCAGAAGCGTTTAGTTGCCGGCGGGCTGGCGACGAATCGGAATCAGGTATTCACACCGGATTTCGGTTGGCGGCTCGCTGAGTTTCTTGCCCCCGTGGGTGTAGAAACGTTCAATATCCTGTCCCTGACGGCGGGTCAGTCCCAGCGTTGGCATACAGGTGCCGTACAGCAGCAGGATAAACTCCTGCAGCTCGACGCGTGGCCCGGTGTAGGTGAACTGCACATAGTCGCCCGCTTCGAGGATCACGCTCTGACCGGAGTGCAGGTTCATTGCGCTGTCGGCCGGCACCGCCGTGGTGTAAAGAATTTCCTGCTCGTCATCTTTGTCCTGGCTGGCACGCACCTGATGCAGGCCATACAGCACCGGCGGCACCGTGTCGGTTTCCAGCAGGAACTGCTTCCAGAAGTGGATGCGCATTTCGTCGCGGTAACTCGAGATCTGCTCCAGCGTACAGGTATAGTTCTGGGTTTGCCCCACCAGCACCGTTTCTGGCAAGGTGACGAAGGTTGGTTCAGGCTGCTTCTCATCGCTGAGGCGAATCGGCGGACGAATACCGAATGAGTTCCACTCCGAAGAGCGGCGATACCAGGCCGGCGTCTGGTTAAACTGCTTTTTAAACGCACGGGTAAAGGTCTGCTGCGAGTCGAAACGATACTGCAGGGCGATGTCCAGAATCGGACGGCTGGTCAGGCGAAGCGCGACCGCGGCTTTTGACAGACGCCGCGCACGAATATAAGCGCCTATCGCGTGGCCGGTGACGTCCTTGAACATTCTTTGTAAATGCCATTTAGAGTAACCGGCTTTCAGGGCAACGTTATCCAGTGAAAGGGGTTGATCCAGATGGCTCTCCAGCCAGACAAGCAAATCGCGAATGATACCGGCTTGGTCCATAAAACATCCTCATACTCTGGTGGTGCAGCTAAACGCAGTCGTCGAATAATAGCACTAAATGCTCAAAAGGCGTGGGCAGCTTTCTCGGGAAGATTGTGCTACATCAAGTGCGGGCTTAAACCCGTTTTGGTTTGGTCATTAACTCGATTGACAGTACATTACAGTCTCATCTATTCAATTTGCAATGGTAACTCCATGACAATATCTCGCCTTATGATCGCCGCATTTGCCGCCTTAACCTTTTCAAGCCCGCTGCTCGCCGAGGAGATAGGCTCGGTAGATACGGTGTTCAAGATATTTGGGCCCGACCACAAGATTGTCGTTGAGGCCTTTGATGACCCCGATGTTAAAAATGTAACCTGTTATATCAGTCGGGCGAAAACCGGCGGTATTAAAGGCGGATTGGGTCTGGCGGAAGATACCTCTGATGCAGCAATCTCCTGCCAGCAGATCGGTCCGGTCGAGTTGAGCGACAAGATTGCGCAGGGCAAAGCGCAGGGCGACGTGGTGTTTCGCCAGCGCACCTCGCTGATCTTTAAGAAGCTGCAGGTTGTACGCTTCTTCGATAAAAAGCGCAACGCCTTAGTCTATCTGACCTACTCCGATAAAGTGGTGGAAGGCTCGCCTAAAAATGCGCTGAGCGCGGTACCGATTATGCCCTGGCACTAAGGCAAAAAAAAACGCCCGTCAGGGCGTTTTTTCTTGGCGTAGCAGTTAGTCCTGCAGATCACCGCAGAAGCGATAACCTTCACCATGAATGGTGGCGATAATCTCTGGCGTGTCCGGCGTCGATTCGAAATGCTTACGGATCCGGCGGATGGTGACGTCAACGGTACGGTCATGCGGCTTGAGGTCGCGACCGGTCATTTTTTTCAGCAGGTCTGCACGGGTCTGGATCTTGCCTGGATTCTCGCAGAAGTGCAGCATGGCGCGGAATTCACTGCGCGGCAGCTTGTAGTGCTCACCGTTCGGGTTGATCAGTGAGCGGCTGTTGATATCCAGCTCCCAGCCGTTGAACTTATAGCTTTCAACCTGACGACGCTCTTCGCTTGGCAGCGCCAGATTCATGGTGCGTGACAGCAGGTTACGGGCACGAATCGTCAGTTCACGCGGGTTAAACGGTTTAGTGATGTAGTCATCAGCGCCAATTTCCAGACCGAGAATTTTATCAACTTCGTTATCACGGCCGGTCAGGAACATCAGGGCGACGTTAGCCTGTTCGCGCAGTTCACGGGCCAGTAACAGGCCGTTTTTACCGGGCAGGTTGATGTCCATGATCACCAGATTGACGTCATTGTCGGTCAGCACCTGATGCATTTCTGCACCATCAGTCGCCTCATACACCACATAACCTTCTGCCTCAAAAATGCTTTTGAGGGTATTACGCGTGACCAGTTCGTCTTCAACGATGAGAATGTGCGGGGTCTGCATGTTTAGCTACCTAAAATTTGCCAACAAATTGAAAACAGGGCGTACAGCGGTATGGCGTTCTTCATCATCGAGAGCGGCGGACCGTGCTGAACCGTTGTATGGAATACTATTTTGATAAGCCATCTATCAACGTCAACAACAGGATTAGCTCAGCCAGTCAGGATGAAAATTGCATGCCCCGTGAGAGAATAATAATGGCGCATATCCTAACTGCATTAACAGCAACCTAACAGCACCAACTACAACCGATAAGCATAAAAACAACGCTTCGTTGACTTATATCAAATGCAATTGTAGCACGTTAACACTTTTGTGAAAAACTTCTCGTAGATTGCCTGCTTAGCTCACAAAAAGCAGCATTTTCGCTACATTTACGGCGGACAATTCGCCAACTAAAACCGGCTGGAAATCATATTTTATCTTATTGAATTAAGTAGAGTTTATGCGAGCTTTGTCAATAATGGATGTTTGAGACAGAAACGGCCACCGATCAATGATTTTAACCAGTTTTAACATCCTGTTTTCTTGTTATCAGTGGGCGTCTTAATCATTAACAGCCGTGTTAATATGGCGTTATGTCAGCAAACCAATGGAATAAACATGCTTTTCCCCCTGATTCTCGTCTCGCCTGCCCGGGCTGAAAATATTGGCGCTGCGGCGCGTGCCATGAAAACCATGGGCTTTAGCCAGCTGCGGATTGTCGCCAGTGATGCCTGGCAGGATCCGGCTGCTCGCCGGGTCGCTCACGGTGCCGGTGATATTCTCGATAACCTTCAGACCTTCGCGACGCTGGCCGAGGCGTTAGCTGACATTGATTTCTCCGTGGCGACCACCGCACGCAGCCGGGCAAAGTTCCGCTACTACGCCACGCCTGAACAGGTTGAAACCCAGCTACTGGAAAAACGGCAGTGGGTAAACAGCATGGCGCTGGTGTTTGGCCGCGAAGACAGCGGGCTGACTAACGAGGAGCTGGAGCAGGTTGATCTGCTGACCGGTATCCCGATGGCAAATGACTATCCGTCGCTGAATCTGGGTCAGGCGGTAATGGTCTACTGCTACCAGCTGGCGAAGCTGAATCAGGTTGCGGCACCGGCGGTACCGGTGGCCGATGGGCAACAGCTGCAGGCGCTGCGTCAGCGTTTTCACCAGTTGCTGCAGACGCTGGAAGTCAGTGATGACGAGAAAATGGCCGACTGGATCGATCAGCGTATTGGCCTGCTGGAACAGCGCGACAGCGCGATGCTGCATCGCCTGCTGCACGACATAGAAAAAAAACTTATAGATAAATCCTCGGCAAAAAGCTGATTCCATAGCAACAGATCGTAGAGAATTTTAGCAAGGCAAACGATCGCACAGCATTTTGCGCTTTCACAGGCAGCTGTGCGCAGTGATGGAAATATGCGCTTCGGACAAATTCGTTGACTTAACGTGCGCTTTGCTTTACTTCTGAAAGCCAGACGGACAGACAAAAACAGACAGAAAATAAATCCTAATGCGTAAAATCAGCCTGAACACCACAATTATTACCACCACCATTACCACAGGTAACGGTGCGGGCTGACGCATACAGGAAAAAACAGAAAAAAGCCCGCACCTAAACAGTGCGGGCTTTTTTTTCGGCTTAAATTCAGGAGAGTTTATAACATGCGAGTGCTGAAATTCGGCGGGACCTCGGTGGCGAATGCGGAACGGTTTCTTCGCGTCGCCGACATTCTGGAAAATAATGCGCAACAAGGACAGGTTGCAACCGTGCTCTCTGCGCCAGCAAAGATTACTAACCATCTGGTGGCAATGATTGAAAAAACCATCAGCGGTCAGGATGCTTTGCCGAATATCAGCGATGCCGAACGCATCTTCAGCGAGCTGCTGACGGGTCTGGCTGCCGCCCAGCCCGGCTTTGACTACGATCGCCTGAAAACCCGCGTTGATCTTGAGTTTGCGCAACTGAAACAGGTGCTGCATGGCATCAGCCTGTTAGGGCAGTGTCCCGACAGCGTCAATGCGGCGATCATCTGCCGTGGTGAAAAACTCTCGATTGCGATCATGGAAGCGCTGCTGCAGGCGCGGGGTCACGACGTCAGCGTGATCGATCCGGTAGAAAAACTGCTGGCGGTCGGTCACTACCTCGAATCGACCGTGGATATCGCCGAATCGACCCGTCGCATCGCCGCCAGCCAGATTCCGGCGCACAACATGATCCTGATGGCCGGCTTCACCGCCGGTAACGAGCGTGGTGAACTGGTAGTGCTGGGGCGCAACGGCTCAGACTATTCAGCGGCGGTGCTGGCAGCCTGTCTGCGCGCCGACTGCTGTGAAATCTGGACCGATGTGGATGGCGTCTATACCTGCGATCCGCGTCAGGTGCCGGATGCGCGTCTGCTGAAGTCGATGTCTTACCAGGAGGCGATGGAGCTCTCTTATTTTGGTGCCAAAGTCCTGCACCCGCGTACCATCGCCCCCATCGCCCAGTTCCAGATCCCCTGCCTGATTAAAAATACCGCCAATCCGCAGGCACCCGGTACGCTGATCGGCGGCCACGGCGAGCTGGATGAGAATCCGGTCAAAGGCATCACTAACCTGAATAATATGGCGATGGTGAACGTCTCCGGCCCTGGCATGAAAGGCATGGTGGGCATGGCGGCCCGGGTGTTTGCCGCGATGTCACGCACCGGCATCTCAGTGGTATTGATCACCCAATCCTCTTCCGAATACAGCATCAGCTTCTGCGTGCCGCAAAATGAGCTGGCGCGGGCGCGTCAGGTGCTGGAAGAGGAGTTCTATCTTGAACTGAAAGATGGCCTGCTTGATCCGCTGGATATCATTGAAAACCTGGCGGTGATTTCGGTGGTCGGCGATGGCATGCGCACCCTGCGCGGCATCTCGGCAAAATTCTTCTCGGCGCTGGCGCGCGCCAACATCAACATCGTGGCGATTGCTCAGGGCTCTTCCGAGCGCTCAATCTCAGTGGTGGTTAACAATGACGAGGTGATCACCGGGGTACGCGTCGTACACCAGATGCTGTTCGCCACCGATCAGGTGATCGAGGTGTTTGTCGTCGGCGTCGGCGGGGTTGGCGGCGCGCTGCTGGATCAGTTACATCGTCAGCAGACGTGGCTGAAGCAGAAACATATCGATCTGCGGGTCTGCGGCATTGCCAACTCGCGCGCGCTGTTGACCCACGTACACGGCATCGATCTCAGCAACTGGAAAGCGGCGCTGAGCGAAGCCAAAGAGCCGTTCAACCTCGGCCGTCTGACCCGACTGGTGAAAGAGTACCATCTGCTCAATCCGGTGATCGTCGACTGTACCTCCAGCCAGGCGGTGGCCGATCAGTATGCGGATTTCCTCAGCGAGGGCTTCCACGTGGTGACGCCGAACAAAAAGGCCAATACCTCGTCGTGGAATTACTACCAGCAGATGCGCGCGGCGGCCGCGAAGTCACGGCGTAAATTCCTCTACGACACTAACGTCGGCGCGGGTTTGCCGGTGATCGAAAACCTGCAGAACCTGATGAATGCCGGTGATGAGCTGCTGCGCTTCTCCGGTATCCTCTCCGGCTCGCTGTCGTTTATCTTCGGTAAGCTGGATGAGGGCGTGTCGCTGTCGCAGGCGACCAACATGGCGCGGGAGATGGGTTTCACCGAGCCCGATCCGCGTGACGATCTCTCTGGTACCGACGTGGCGCGCAAGCTGCTGATTCTGGCGCGTGAAGCGGGTCATCAGCTGGAGCTGAGCGACATTGAGATTGAGCCGTTGCTGCCGGACAGTCTGACCGCCATTCAGGATGTCGAACAGTTTATGCAGCGCCTGCCCGAGCTGGATAATGCGTTTGCCGCGCGAGTGGCACAGGCACGCGATGAGGGTAAAGTGCTGCGCTACGTCGGTGTGATTGAAGAGGGCGGCGTCTGTAAAGTGAAGATCGACGCAGTCGACGGCAACGATCCGCTGTATAAAGTGAAAAACGGTGAGAATGCCCTAGCATTTTACAGCCGCTACTATCAGCCGATTCCGCTGGTACTGCGCGGATACGGTGCAGGAAATGATGTGACGGCAGCCGGTGTTTTTGCTGATCTGCTGCGTACGCTGTCGTGGAAGTTGGGAGTTTAATAATGGTAAAAATTTATGCACCGGCCTCGATTGGCAACGTCAGCGTCGGCTTTGACGTGCTGGGCGCGGCGGTTTCGCCGGTGGATGGTTCACTGCTGGGCGACTGCGTTTCGGTCGAGGCGGCCGATCGTTTCACCCTGACCAACGCGGGCCGCTTTGTCAGCAAGCTGCCGGCCGATCCCAAAGAGAATATTGTTTATCAGTGCTGGCAGCGGTTCTGCGAGGCGGTAGGTAAAGAGATTCCGGTGGCGATGACGCTGGAGAAGAATATGCCGATCGGCTCCGGGCTGGGGTCGAGCGCCTGTTCGGTGGTTGCTGGCTTAATGGCGATGAATGAATTCTGCGGCAAACCGCTCAGCGACAGCCAGCTGCTGAGCCTGATGGGGGAGCTGGAAGGGCGGATTTCCGGCAGCGTCCATTATGATAATGTGGCGCCGTGCTTCCTCGGCGGCATTCAGCTGATGCTGGAAGAGAATGGCATTATCAGCCAGCCGGTGCCGGGCTTTGATGACTGGCTGTGGGTGATGGCCTATCCTGGCATTAAAGTCTCTACTGCCGAAGCGCGAGCGATTCTGCCGGCGCAGTACCGCAAAGAGGACTGCATCAAGCACGGTCGCCTGCTGGCGGGCTTCATTCATGCCTGCCATACCCGCCAGCCGCAGCTGGCAGCTAAACTTATGCAGGATGTGATTGCCGAACCTTATCGCACCCGCCTGCTGCCCGGCTTTGCCGAAGCGCGCCAGGCTGCGCAGGACATTGGCGCACTGGCCTGCGGTATTTCCGGCTCCGGTCCGACCCTTTTCGCCGTTTGCAATCAGATGGAAACGGCACAGCGGATGGCTGACTGGCTGAGCCAGCACTATCTGCAGAATGATGAAGGCTTCGTCCATATCTGCCGTCTTGACACGGCTGGCGCACGACAATTGGGATAACGCATGAAACTCTACAATCTTAAGGATCACAACGAGCAGGTCAGCTTCGCCCAGGCGGTGAAACAGGGTCTGGGTTCGCAGCAGGGACTGTTTTTTCCGCTCGAGCTGCCAGAGTTTGAACTGACCGACATCGACGCGATGCTGGAGATGGATTTTGTCAGCCGCAGCAGCAAAATTCTCTCGGCCTATATTGGTGACGAAATTCCACCTCACCAGCTGGCCGAGCGCGTCCAGGCCGCCTTTGCTTTCCCGGCACCGGTTAAAGCGGTCAGTGAAGATATCGCCTGCCTTGAGCTGTTCCACGGTCCGACGCTGGCGTTCAAAGATTTCGGTGGCCGTTTTATGGCCCAGATGCTGGCTTACGTCAGCGGCTCAGATGAGCAAATCACCATCTTAACCGCCACCTCCGGTGATACCGGCGCGGCGGTGGCTCACGCCTTTTATGGCATGAAAAACGTGCGGGTAGTGATCCTTTATCCGCAGGGCAAAATCAGTCCGCTGCAGGAAAAACTGTTCTGTACCCTGGGTGGCAACATCGAAACCATCGCCATTGACGGCGACTTTGATGCCTGCCAGTCGCTGGTGAAGCAGGCGTTTGACGACAGCGAACTGAAGCAGGCGATTGGCCTGAACTCCGCAAACTCGATCAACATCAGCCGTCTGCTGGCGCAGATCTGTTACTACTTTGAAGCAGTCGCTCAGCTGCCACAAGAGAAGCGCAATCAGCTGGTGGTGTCGGTGCCGAGCGGCAACTTTGGTGATTTGACCGCCGGCCTGCTGGCAAAATCGCTGGGACTGCCGATCAAGCGCTTTATTGCCGCCACTAACGCCAACGATACGGTGCCGCGCTTCCTCGGCAACGGCGAATGGCAGCCTAATCTGACGGTCTCCACCTTGTCGAATGCGATGGATGTCAGCCAGCCAAACAACTGGCCACGAGTCGAAGAGCTGTTCCGCCGTAAGACCTGGCGCTTAACCGATCTGGCCTACGGAGCGGTTTCAGATGAAACCACCCGTGCCGCGATGCGTGAACTGGCCGAAATGGGCTATATCTCTGAACCGCATGCTGCAATTGCCTGGCGTCTGCTGCGCGATCAGCTGCAGGAAGGGGAGTATGGCCTGTTCCTTGGCACCGCGCATCCGGCGAAATTCAGAGAGAGCGTGGAAGAGATTCTGCAGCAGACGCTGACGCTGCCGCCAGAGTTAGCCGAGCGGGCAGAATTGCCGTTGCTGTCACACCAGATGCAGGCCGATTTTGCCGCGCTGCGGGCGTTTTTACTGAAATAAGTGCGAACCCGTTTCCGCCTGTGGCTGCCGTTGCTGGCACCCACAGGCGCTACGGATGCTTACTGTTCTGCGCGTTTAAATACCAGCTCAGTCTCGCTGCTGCTGGCGGCATCAAAACGGTAACCCTCCAGATCAAACTGCTTTAGCTGCTCCGGTCGGGTCAGGCGCTGCTGAATCACATAGCGACTCATCAATCCCCGCGCTTTCTTGGCGTAGAAGCTAATCACTTTATAACTGCCGTTCTTCTGATCGAGGAACACCGGCTTGATCACCTGAGCCTGCAGCTTTTTCGCTTTAACTGCTTTGAAGTACTCGTCTGACGCGAGGTTAATCAGCACCCCGTCACCCTGTTCCGCCAGCGCCGCGTTCAGCGCTTCAGTCAGTAAATCGCCCCAGAAGCTGTAGAGATCTTTGCCCGCCGGATTGGCCAGCCGGATGCCCATCTCCAGCCGATAGGGCTGCATCAGATCGAGTGGACGCAGGACGCCATACAGGCCTGACAGCATACGTAAATGCTGCTGAGCAAAGTCGAAATCCTGATCGCTGAAGGTCTCTGCCTGTAAACCGGTATACACATCGCCTTTGAAGGCCAGAATTGCCTGACGGGCGTTGTCCGGGGTGAAATCAGGCTGCCAGCTGTTGAAACGCTCGGCGTTGAGGTGGGCCAGTTTGTCGCTGATCCCCATTAACGAGGCGATGTTGGCGGGTGACAGATCGCGCGCAATCTCAATCAGCTGTTGTGACTTTTCTAACAGGGCCGGCTGGGTAAAGCGTGGGGTCGCCAGCGGACTTTCATAATCCAGCGTCTTGGCGGGCGAGATCACCATCAACATAGTTGCTTCCTCGGTTAACACCTGGTTTTACAGGACATTGGCTGTGGGTATAGCCGCGCAGTGTAACAAAAAAGGCGTAAAGAATGACGAATCACACCGATTTGTGCAGGCAAGGGTAAACGGCATTCCCTGACCTTGCGCCACCGGTGCCGCGTGATATTATCGCAACAGCCTTTTTTCACCCTGACAGTTAACTAAGAGAAAAGAACATGACGGACAAACTTACTTCCCTGCGTCAGCTCACCACCGTGGTAGCCGACACCGGTGATATTGCAGCCATGAAGCTGTACCAGCCGCAAGACGCTACCACCAACCCTTCTCTGATTCTCAACGCCGCACAAATCCCTGAATACCGCAAACTGATCGATGAAGCGATCGGCTGGGCGCGTGAGCAGAGCAGCAACAAAGAAGAGCAGTTGCAGCTGGTTTCTGACAAGCTGGCGGTTAACATTGGTCTGGAAATTCTTAAGCTGATCCCGGGCCGCATCTCGACTGAAGTTGATGCCCGTCTCTCTTACGACACTGAAGGCAGCATCGCTAAAGCCCGCAGCCTGATCAAACTGTATAACGATGCCGGCATCAGCAACGACCGCATCCTGATCAAACTGGCTTCGACCTGGCAGGGTATCCGCGCGGCGGAACAGCTGGAAAAAGAAGGCATCAACTGTAACCTGACGCTGCTGTTCTCCTTCGCTCAGGCGCGTGCCTGTGCCGAAGCGGGCGTGTTCCTGATTTCACCGTTTGTTGGCCGTATCCTCGACTGGTACAAAGCCAACACCGATAAGAAAGAGTACGCGGCACACGAAGATCCAGGCGTGGTTTCCGTCTCTGAAATCTACAACTACTACAAGCAGCACGGCTATGAAACCGTGGTGATGGGCGCCAGCTTCCGTAACGTCGGCGAGATCATCGAGCTGGCTGGCTGTGACCGTCTGACCATTTCCCCTGCGCTGCTGAAAGAGCTGGCAGAGAGCGAAGGCACGCTGGAGCGTAAACTGAGCTACAGCGGCGAAGTGAAAGCGCGTCCGGCCAAAATGACCGAATCTGAGTTCCTGTGGCAGCACAACCAGGACCCAATGGCGGTGGCGAAACTGGCCGAAGGTATCCGCAATTTTGCCGTTGATCAGGGCAAACTTGAGAAAATGCTGGCAGAACTGCTGTAATGACTCACCGTGACGGCACCGTCCGTCACGGTTTCCCTTTTCCGTCACTTTCGCTTTGTATTATCCTTTCTGTTCTTCCCCTTTTTTTCTGCCGCACTGCGGTACATCACAGCGAACATAATCATGAACACACTACGCATAGGCCTGATCTCGGTGTCCGATCGCGCCGCCAACGGCATTTATCAGGATCAGGGTATTCCGGCGCTGGAAAGCTGGCTGAGCAGCGCCATCAGTACGCCGTTTGAGATTGAATCACGGCTGGTGCCGGATGAGCAGCCGATGATTGAGCAGGCCATCTGTGAACTGGTTGATGAACGTTTTTGCCATCTGGTGCTGACCACCGGCGGTACCGGGCCGGCACGACGTGACGTCACGCCGGACGCCACCTTAGCCGTCGCCGACCGTGAAATGCCCGGTTTTGGTGAGCAGATGCGCCAGATCAGCCTGCAGTTTGTGCCAACCGCGATTCTGTCGCGTCAGGTCGGGGTAATTCGTAAACAGTCACTGATCCTTAATCTGCCTGGCCAGCCAAAGTCGATCAAAGAGACGCTGGAAGGATTAAAGGATGAACAGGGCAAGGTGAAGGTGCACGGCATCTTCGCCTCCGTACCTTATTGTTTACAGTTACTGGAAGGGCCATATGTTGAAACGCACGCCGACGTGGTAGCAGCTTTTCGGCCTAAAAGCGCGATACGTGAGATAAATAACTAAATATTCCGCATTTCAGGCATAAGCTACAGCCTGACTGGTGTGGCAAAAGATTGACGGTATAGTAAGCCCAGCTTTACAACCTTTTTCTTTTGCCTGTGGAATATTATGAATAAGACATCGGTTCAGCGCCTGACTGGCAAAGATTACAAAACGCTGGCGCTGGCCGCTCTGGGCGGCGCGCTGGAGTTCTACGACTTCATTATTTTTGTCTTCTTCGCCACGGTGATCGGCGAGCTGTTTTTCCCGGCCGATCTACCGGAATGGCTGCGTCAGCTGCAGACCTTTGGCATCTTTGCGGCAGGCTATCTGGCGCGTCCGCTGGGCGGCATTATCATGGCGCACTTTGGCGATAAGGTCGGGCGTAAGAAGATGTTCAGCCTGAGCATTTTGCTGATGGCGTTACCGACGCTGATGATGGGCGCATTACCGACTTATCAGACAATTGGTATCGCCGCGCCGTTGCTGATGCTGCTGATGCGCATGTTGCAGGGGGCCGCGATTGGCGGCGAAGTGCCGGGTGCCTGGGTGTTCGTCGCTGAGCATGTGCCCTATAAACGTATCGGCATCGCCTGCGGCACGCTGACGGCCGGACTGACGGTCGGTATTCTGCTGGGCTCGGTAGTGGCGACGCTGATCAATACCGCAATGTCACCGCAGGCGATTCATGATGGCGGCTGGCGTATCCCGTTCTTCCTCGGCGGCGTGTTTGGGCTGGCTGCAATGTACCTGCGTCGCTGGCTGCATGAAACGCCGGTGTTTACTGAGATGCAACAGCGTAAAGCGCTGGCCGAAACCCTGCCGCTGAAAACCGTGCTGGCGAATCATAAAAAATCGATTGTGATCTCAATGCTGCTGACCTGGCTGCTCTCGGCCTGCATTGTGGTGGTAATCCTGATGTCGCCGGTCTGGCTGCAGAAGCAGCAGGGCATTGCGCCGGCGCTGACCCTGCAGGCCAACAGCATCGCCACTATTATGCTCTGCTTCGGCTGTATTATTGCCGGAATGGCGGCGGACCGCTTTGGTGCCAGCCGTACGCTGTGTGTGGGCAGTCTGCTGCTGGCGCTCTGCAGCTGGCAGTTTTATCACCTGACCGCACTCTATCCACAGCAGCTGTTCCTGCTGTATGGGCTGGCCGGGCTGAGCGTCGGGGTAGTCGGGGTGGTGCCGTTCGTGATGGTGCGGGCTTTTCCGCCCGAAGTGCGGTTTACCGGACTCTCTTTTTCCTACAATCTATCCTATGCGATCTTTGGCGGGCTGACGCCGATTTGTGTTTCGTTACTGATGAACGTCTCAGCGATGGCACCTTGCTGGTATGTGATGGCGCTGGCGCTGGTAGGGCTGGTTACCGGGATCTGGCTGCGGCGTGATATCAGCCATGAGACTGGCCTGCATGAAGCGGTGAAACACGCGTAGTGGTAACACGCGGAGCCGGGCTCCGCGTGTTAAGTGATCAGGCTGGTTTTGCGCCAATCGGCAGAATGGTACGGGCAAAGGTTTCGTTCAGCACTTCACCCATCGCCAGATAACAGGCACTGGCACCACAGATGATACCGACCCAGCCAGCGTACGGCACCAGTGCCGGCAGCTGCATCAGATGCGCTACCGCCAGCAGCGCAAACAGCACCGTAAGCGAGGCAAAGACAAACTGCAGCATCCGCGCACTCTTCAGCGTCCCGACGAACATGAAGAGCGTGAAGAAGCCCCACAAAGCCAGCCAGGCACCGAGGAAGCGTGAGTCGGTGGCTTTTGTCAGGCCCATGATCGGCAATAGCAGAATCGCCACAAAGCTTAGCCAGAACATGCCGTAAGAGATAAAAGCGGTCATGCCAAAGGTATTGTTCTTTTTGAACTCAAGCATTCCGGCCAGCACCTGGGCAATCCCACCAAAAAAAATGCCGGTGGCTAAAATTGCCACATCCATGGCGAATAAGCCCGAGTTGTGCAGGTTCAGCAGGATCGTTGTCATGCCAAACCCCATTAAGCCCAGTGGGGCAGGGTTAGCCAGTGTTGAATTTGCCATAGTTCCTCGGCGGTAAAATGATCGTTGATGATAAAAAAGGTCTCACTCCCGCTGCGGGAGGTGAGCAGAGCGCCGCATCATATTCAGTGTCCAGCCTGCGGTCTTTGATCCCAGCCGGGCCAATGTTGAAAAATTTTTTTTGGTTTAACCCTTGATGCGCATCGAAGCGGCCCCATTTACTTGTCATCGAGCGTTGTGAACGTTGGAAAAAAAGCATGTGCTGGCAGGTTGAATGCAAACAACTCGCCCACATAAAAGGTTCACAACCCAAATTGGCAACGAATTTAAGTGGGAGATGTTTAGATGGGTAAGATTATTGGTATTGACCTGGGTACAACCAACTCTTGTGTTGCGATCATGGATGGCACTAAAGCACGCGTGCTGGAGAATGCCGAGGGCGATCGCACCACGCCTTCAATTATTGCTTACACGCAGGACGGCGAAACTCTGGTCGGTCAACCGGCTAAACGTCAGGCAGTGACCAACCCGCAGAACACCCTGTTCGCGATTAAGCGTCTGATCGGTCGTCGTTTCCAGGACGAAGAAGTGCAGCGTGACATTAAAATCATGCCGTACAAAATCACCAATGCAGACAACGGTGATGCCTGGCTGGAAGTGAAAGGTCAGAAAATGGCACCGCCGCAGATCTCTGCTGAAGTGCTGAAAAAAATGAAGAAAACCGCCGAAGATTACCTCGGTGAGCCAGTGACTGAAGCGGTGATTACCGTTC
The DNA here is from genome assembly GCF_059730575.1 of Pantoea sp. X-Soil-YNGN-775. Taxonomy (NCBI): domain Bacteria; kingdom Pseudomonadati; phylum Pseudomonadota; class Gammaproteobacteria; order Enterobacterales; family Erwiniaceae; genus Pantoea; species Pantoea sp. X-Soil-YNGN-775. Next base: position 650,724 of record NZ_AP035945.1, read on the forward strand.
CGGCCTACTTTAACGATGCGCAGCGTCAGGCGACCAAAGATGCCGGCCGTATCGCAGGTCTGGAAGTTAAGCGTATCATCAACGAACCAACGGCAGCGGCGCTGGCGTATGGTCTGGATAAAGGCCAGGGCAACCGCACCATCGCAGTTTATGACCTGGGTGGCGGTACCTTCGATATCTCAATCATTGAGATCGACGAAGTTGACGGCGAAAAAACCTTCGAAGTACTGGCAACCAACGGTGATACTCACCTCGGTGGTGAAGACTTCGATAGCCGCCTGATCAACTACCTGGTGGCTGAATTTAAGAAAGATCAGGGTATCGATCTGCACAACGATCCGCTGGCGATGCAGCGTCTGAAAGAAGCGGCAGAAAAAGCGAAAATCGAGCTTTCTTCTGCTCAGCAGACCGACGTGAACCTGCCGTACATCACGGCTGATGCGACCGGTCCTAAGCACCTGAACATCAAAGTGACGCGTGCGAAGCTGGAATCACTGGTAGAAGATCTGGTTGCTCGTTCTATCGCGCCGCTGAAAGTTGCGCTGCAGGATGCGGGTCTGTCCGTTTCTGATATCAACGACGTTATCCTGGTCGGTGGTCAGACACGTATGCCACTGGTTCAGGCCAAAGTAACGGAGTTCTTTGGTAAAGAGCCACGTAAAGACGTCAACCCGGATGAAGCGGTTGCAGTAGGTGCAGCGGTTCAGGGTGGTGTTCTGGGCGGCGACGTGAAAGACGTGCTGCTGCTGGACGTTACCCCACTGTCACTGGGTATCGAAACCATGGGTGGCGTGATGACCTCGCTGATCAGCAAGAACACCACTATCCCGACCAAGCACAGCCAGGTGTTCTCAACTGCTGAAGATAACCAGTCAGCCGTGACCATTCACGTGCTGCAGGGTGAGCGTAAGCGCGCCAATGACAACAAGTCACTGGGCCAGTTCAACCTCGACGGTATCCAGGCTGCACCGCGCGGTATGCCGCAGATCGAAGTCACCTTCGACATCGATGCCGACGGTATCCTGCACGTGTCAGCGAAAGATAAGAACAGCGGTAAAGAGCAGAAAATCACCATTAAAGCCTCTTCTGGTCTGAACGATGAAGAGATCGAAAAAATGGTGCGCGACGCGGAAGCGAACGCCGAATCTGACCGTAAGTTCGAAGAGCTGGTACAGACGCGTAACCAGGGTGACCAGATTGCCCACAGCACGCGTAAGCAGCTGGATGAAGCGGGCGACAAACTGACCGCGGACGATAAAGCGCCTATCGAAGCTGCGCTGGCCGCACTGGAAACCGCGCTGAAAGGCGAAGATAAAGCGGAAATCGACGCCAAAATGCAGGCGCTGATGGAAGTGTCCGGCAAACTGATGGAAGCTGCACAGCAGTCTCAGGCGGGTGCGGCGGATGCCGGCGATGCGTCAGCGAAGAAAGATGACGACGTTGTCGACGCTGAGTTCGAAGAAGTGAAAGACAACAAGAAATAATTGCCCCTGACCGGGCGCGACGGTTGGCCTGACAGCCGTTGAAACCAGCACGGGCGTAGGAGTTCACTCCACGCCCGTGCGATCATGTTAAGGGCTAAATAAATATGGCGAAGAGTGATTACTACGAGATTTTAGGCGTCGCCAAATCCGCAGACGAGCGTGAAATCAAAAAGGCTTACAAACGCCTGGCAATGAAGTTTCACCCGGACCGTAATCCCGGTGACAAAGAGGCCGAAGCCAAATTCAAAGAGGTTAAGGAAGCCTACGAAATCCTGACCGACGCGCAGAAGCGGGCGGCTTACGATCAATATGGCCACGCAGCCTTTGAACAGGGCGGCATGGGCGGCGGTGGATTCGGCGGCGGCGGCTTTGGTGGCGGCGGCGCAGATTTCAGCGATATCTTTGGCGACGTTTTCGGTGACATCTTTGGTGGTGGCCGCCGTCAGCGCGCAGCCCGTGGCGCCGATTTACGCTACAACATGGAGCTGTCGCTGGAAGAAGCGGTACGCGGCGTGACCAAAGAGATCCGCATTCCAACGCTGGAAGAGTGTGACGTCTGCCACGGCAGCGGCGCGAAAGCGGGCACGCAGCCTCAGACCTGTTCGACCTGTCACGGTGCTGGCCAGGTGCAGATGCGCCAGGGCTTCTTTACCGTACAGCAAGCCTGTCCGACCTGTCATGGTCGCGGCTCGGTGATTAAAGATCCGTGCAATGCCTGTCATGGTCATGGCCGGGTAGAGAAGTCGAAAACGCTGTCAGTGAAAATCCCTGCCGGGGTCGACACCGGTGACCGCATTCGCCTGAGTGGCGAAGGTGAAGCGGGTGAGCAGGGCGCACCGGCCGGCGATCTCTACGTTCAGGTATCGGTGAAGAAACACCCGATCTTCGAACGCGAAGATAACAACCTTTACTGTGAGGTGCCGATCAACTTTGCGATGGCGGCACTGGGCGGTGAGATTGAAGTGCCAACGCTGGATGGTCGCGTGAAGCTGAAAGTGCCGTCTGAAACCCAGACCGGCAAACTGTTCCGCATGCGCGGACGCGGCGTGAAGTCGGTACGCGGCGGCGCGGTCGGCGATCTGCTGTGCCGGGTGGTGGTGGAAACCCCTGTCAGCCTCAATGAGAAACAGAAAGCGCTGTTGCGTGAACTGGAAGAGAGCTTTGGCGGACCGAGCGGTGAACACAACAGCCCGCGCTCCAAAAGCTTCTTCGACGGCGTGAAAAAATTCTTTGATGACTTAACCCGTTAAGCTTATCCCCCCTATGAAGCCAGCGCTGCGTCGCTGGCTTTTTTTTGCCTGTTGCCATAACTCGTCTTTTCCGAGTGATATCCGCTAAATAATCTGTTTTTTTCGAGCTATCATTGTCGGTATTCTTAGCGCTTTGATTGATCTCTGGATAAGGACTTTGCGTGTGAATATCAGACTAAAAAAAATCCTGAATAGTGACGCTACCGGAGGCGTGGTGCTGATCCTGGCCGCCGCGCTGGCGATGATCCTCGCCAATAATGGCGCAACGCAGCAGGGTTATCGCGATCTGCTGGCAATTCCGGTGCAGTTCCGCTTTGGCGAACTCGATATCAGCAAAAACCTGCTGCTGTGGATTAATGACGCGCTGATGGCGCTGTTTTTCCTGATGGTCGGACTGGAGGTTAAACGCGAACTGGTGATGGGTGCGCTGGCGAAACGTGACCAGGCGGTCTTCCCCTTAATTGCCGCGCTGGGCGGCATGGTGGCCCCGGCAATACTGTTCCTGCTGTTTAACGGCGCTGATGTTGAGACGCGCAGCGGGTGGGCGATCCCGACCGCCACCGATATCGCATTTGCGCTGGGTATTCTGGCGCTGTTAGGCAGCCGGGTCCCACCGGCCTTAAAGATCTTCCTGATGGCGCTGGCGATCATTGACGATCTCGGGGCGATTGTGATTATCGCGCTTTTCTATACCCACGATCTCTCAGTCGCGTCACTGGGTGTCGCGGCCGCCGCGATTGGGGTGCTGGCGCTGATGAACCTGCTCAACGTGCGTAATACCGGCCTCTATCTGCTGGTGGGCATGGTGCTGTGGACCGCGGTGCTTAAGTCGGGCGTACACGCCACGCTGGCCGGTGTGGTGGTGGGCTTCCTGATCCCGCTGGCGAAGAAAGAGGGACATTCACCGGCAATCCACCTGGAGCATGCGCTGCATCCGTGGGTGCGCTGGCTGATCCTGCCGCTGTTTGCCTTCGCTAATGCCGGCGTCTCGCTGGACGGCGTCTCCTTCGACAGCCTGTTCTCGCTGCTGCCGCTCGGCATCATTGCTGGTCTGCTGATTGGTAAGCCGCTGGGTATCACGCTGTTCTGCTGGCTGGCGGTAAAAATGGGCCTCGCCCGGCTGCCTGAAAATACCCACATCAAGGATATCGCAGCGGTCGGGGTGTTGTGTGGCATCGGCTTTACCATGTCGATCTTCATCGGCTCGCTGGCTTATGGCGACACCAACGCCGAACTGATCACCCTGGCGAAGCTGGGTATTCTGATCGGATCGATTCTCTCGGCGCTGCTGGGCTACCTGATTCTGTGGCGGCGTCTGGCACAGCGTGCTGGCTGAGCAGAGGGTAGCGAGGAATGATGTCGCACATTAACTACAATCATCTCTACTACTTCTGGCACGTCTGCCGGACCGGATCGATTGTTGGTGCCGCTGAGGCGCTCTCTCTGACGCCGCAAACCATCACCGGACAGATCAAGGCGCTCGAGGAGCGCCTGCAGGGCAAGCTGTTCCGCCGGCAGGGACGCGGGCTGGTGCCGACCGAGCTGGGGCAGCTGGTGTTCCGCTATGCGGACCGGATGTTCATGCTCGGCCAGGAGATGCTGGATATCGTCAACTATCGCAAAGAGTCGCATCTGCTGTTTGATGTTGGCGTGGCGGACGCGCTGTCTAAGCAACTGGTGAGCAAGGTGCTGGAGACGGCGGTGGTGGCCGAAGAGAAGATCCATCTGCGCTGCTTTGAGTCGACCCATGAAATGCTGCTGGAGCAGCTCAGCCAGCACAAGCTGGATATGATTATCTCTGACTGTTCGATCGATTCGACCCAGCAGGAGGGGCTGTTTTCGCTCAAGCTTGGCGAGTGTCCGGTCAGTTTCTGGTCAACGCTGCCGCTGCCCGAGCCGCTTTTTCCCGCCTGTCTGGAGACGCGCCGGCTGTTGATTCCAGGACGCCGTTCGATGCTGGGACGTAAAATTCTTAACTGGATTAACAGTCAGGGATTGCAGGTCGAGATTCTGGGCGAGTTTGATGACGCGGCATTAATGAAAGCCTTCGGGGCCGGGCAGAACGCCATTTTTGTCGCTCCGGTGCTGGACCGGCAGGATGTCTGGCAGCGTGAGGTGATCGCAGAGGTCGGGCGGCTGGAGACGGTATTAGAGGAGTATCACATCATCTTTGCTGAGCGAATGATTCAGCATCCGGCGGTACAGCGCATCTGTCATGCCGACTTTAGCGCGCTGTTTCCTCGCCCAATTACAGACGAAAAAAAACCGGCGTAGAAGCCGGTTCTTTCAACAAAGCGATGAACAAGCGGCGATTAAGCCAGTTTGTTGATCTGTGCAGTCAGGTTTGCTTTATAACGTGCAGCTTTGTTTTTGTGGATCAGACCTTTAGCAGCCTGACGGTCCACGATTGGTTGCATTTCATTGAATGCGTTCTGCGCAGCAGCTTTGTCGCCTGAAGCGATCGCCGCGTATACTTTCTTAACGAAGGTACGCATCATAGAGCGGCGGCTAGCGTTATGCTTACGGCGTTTCTCAGATGTTACGGCGCGTTTCTTAGCTGATTTGATATTAGCCAAGGTCCAACTCCCAAATGTGTTCTATAGAGACAAATCAAAGGCCGAGGACTATGCCCTTCCAACCTGATTTTGTCAATGGATTTGTGCAAATAAGCGTCGCTCTATGAGCAGCACTCGGTTACGTATTTGATGGCGCAAGATTCTACCAGCTTCGCCTCGCTGAATACAGTATTTCGCGACAAAATTCTTATCCACGGCCTCCACGCCAGTAAATGCGCACCGTTAAGCATGAAAGGCGTGCTGACGGGTTAACCTTAACCGGTTTCAAGGGTATAATCCGCCGATTTCCACCGGTTTGAGTCAGCCATGAAGTTTATCCGCGGTATTCATAATCTTAACGAGCAGCATCGCGGCTGCGTTCTGACCATTGGTAATTTCGATGGCGTGCACCGCGGTCATCAGGCGCTGATGTCCCGCCTGTGTGAAGAGGGACGGAAGCGTAATTTACCGGTGGTGGTGATGGTTTTTGAACCGCAACCGCTGGAACTGTTTGCTGGCGACAAAGCCCCGGCGCGTCTGACGCGTCTGCGTGAAAAACTGCGCTATCTGGCTGAGGCCGGTGTTGATAAAGTGCTGTGCGTTCGCTTTGATCGCCGTTTTGCGGCGCTGTCGGCGCAGAGTTTTATCAGCGAATTATTAGTCGAAAAACTCGACGTGAAGTATCTCGCGGTGGGTGATGACTTCCGCTTCGGCGCTGGTCGCCAGGGCGATTTCCTGTTATTACAGAAAGCCGGTGTGGAGTATGGCTTTGATGTCGTCAGCACCGAAACCTTTTGTGACGGCGGCAAACGTATCAGCAGCACCGCCGTGCGTCAGGCGCTGGCCGCGGATGACTTAGCGCTGGCGCAATCACTGTTAGGCCACCCTTTTAGTATTTCAGGTCGTGTGGTGCACGGTGATGCACTGGGACGCACGCTGGGTTTTCCGACCGCTAACCTTCCTCTGCGCCGCAGCGTTTCGCCGGTGAAAGGCGTTTATGCGGTTGAGGTTCATGGCCTGACGCCTGAGCCGATCCCCGGCGTGGCCAACATTGGCACCCGTCCGACGGTAAAAGGTTTACGCCAGCAGCTTGAAGTTCACCTGCTTGACATCAATATGAATCTATATGGCCGGCACATTGACGTGGTGCTGAAGCAGAAATTACGAAACGAGCAGCGCTTTGCCTCACTGGAGGCGTTGAAAGAACAAATTGCGAAAGATGTGGTAACGGCCCGGCAGTTCTTCGGGCGTTAACCTGAGCGAAAAACGGAATCGAGAATCTGATGAGTGACTATAAATCTACCCTGAATTTGCCGGAAACGGGATTCCCGATGCGTGGCGATCTGGCCAAACGCGAACCGGGAATGTTGCAACGCTGGAATGCTGACAACCTGTACGGCATTATCCGCGAAGCCAAAAAAGGGAAAAAAACCTTTATCCTGCATGATGGCCCTCCGTATGCGAACGGCAGCATTCATATTGGTCACTCTGTAAACAAGATTCTGAAAGACATTATCGTCAAGTCGAAAGGCATGGCGGGCTATGACTCGCCGTACGTGCCGGGCTGGGACTGCCACGGTCTGCCTATCGAACACAAAGTTGAGCAGATGATCGGCAAGCCAGGCGAGAAGGTCAGCGCCGCCGAGTTCCGCGCAGCGTGCCGTAAATATGCCGCCGAACAGGTTGAAGGTCAGAAAGCGGACTTTATCCGGCTGGGCGTGCTGGGCGACTGGGATCGTCCTTACCTGACGATGGACTTTGCGACCGAAGCCAACATCATTCGCGCGCTGGGTAAAATCATCGACAACGGCCACCTGCACAAAGGCGCCAAGCCGGTGCACTGGTGCCTTGATTGCCGTTCTGCGCTGGCAGAAGCGGAAGTAGAATACTACGACAAGACTTCCCCTTCGATTGACGTGATGTTCAACGCCATTGATGCCGACGCGGTGCGTCAGGCCTTTGGCGCTGCGCAGGTTGAAGGCCCGATTTCACTGGTGATCTGGACCACTACGCCGTGGACGCTGCCGGCTAACCGCGCTATCTCGCTGAACGCGGAATTTGACTATCAGTTGCTGCAGATCGACGGTCGCGCGCTGATCCTGGCGAAAGATCTGGTCGAGAGCGTGATGAAGCGCGCGGGCGTCAGCGAATGGCGCGTGCTGGGCGAATGCAAAGGCGCGGCGCTGGAGCTGCAGAAGTTCCAGCATCCGTTCCTGGCGATTCAGTCGCTGGTAGTGCTGGGCGATCACGTGACGCTGGAAGCCGGTACCGGTGCGGTACACACCGCGCCTGGCCACGGCCCGGATGACTATGTCATCGGCCAGAAATATGGCATCGAAACCGCCAATCCGGTCGGTCCGGATGGCAGCTATCTGCCAGGCACCTATCCGACGCTGGATGGGGTCAACGTATTTAAAGCCAACGACATGATCGTTGAGCTGCTGAAAGAGAAAGGCGCGCTGCTGCACGTTGAGAAACTGCTGCACAGCTATCCGCACTGCTGGCGTCACAAAACACCGATCATCTTCCGTGCCACGCCGCAATGGTTCATCAGCATGGATCAGAAAGGCCTGCGTGCGCAGTCGCTGCAGGAGATCAAAGGCGTGCAGTGGATCCCGGACTGGGGCCAGGCGCGTATTGAATCGATGGTGGCTAACCGTCCTGACTGGTGCATCTCGCGTCAGCGTACCTGGGGCGTGCCGATGGCGCTGTTCGTCCATAAAGAGACCGAGCAGCTGCATCCGGACACCCTGTCACTGATGGAGAAAGTGGCGCAGCGCGTTGAGCAGGATGGCATTCAGGCGTGGTGGGATCTCGATCCGCGCGACCTGATGGGCGACGATGCCGATCACTACGTTAAGGTGCCTGACACGCTGGACGTCTGGTTTGACTCCGGTTCAACCAGCTATTCGGTGGTCGATGCGCGTCCTGAATTTGGCGGTCACACCCCGGATATGTATCTGGAAGGCTCGGATCAGCATCGCGGCTGGTTTATGTCTTCACTGATGATCTCGACGGCGATGAAAGGCAAAGCGCCTTATCGTCAGGTACTGACGCACGGTTTCACCGTGGATGGTCAGGGCCGTAAGATGTCGAAATCGATCGGCAACACCGTGTCGCCGCAGGATGTGATGAACAAACTGGGCGCTGACATTCTGCGTCTGTGGGTCGCCTCTACCGATTACTCTGGTGAAATGGCGGTTTCGGATGAGATCCTGAAACGCTCTGCCGATGCCTATCGTCGTATCCGCAACACCGCACGTTTCCTGCTGGCTAACCTCAGCGGTTTCAATCCGGCCACCGATCTGGTGCAGCCGGAAGAGATGGTGATAGTGGATCGCTGGGCAGTCGGTCGTGCACAGGCGGCGCAGGCCGATATCACCGCCTCCTACGAAAACTACGATTTCCATGAAGTGATTCAGCGACTGATGCAGTTTTGTTCGGTGGAGATGGGCAGCTTCTATCTCGACATCATCAAAGACCGTCAGTACACCGCCAAAGGCGACAGCCTTGCGCGTCGCAGCTGTCAGACCGCGCTGTGGCACATCGTTGAAGCGCTGGTGCGCTGGATGGCACCGATCATGTCGTTTACTGCGGATGAGATCTGGGGCTACCTGCCGGGCGAACGCGCGCAGTACGTCTTCACCGAAGAGTGGTACCAGGGCCTGTTTGGCCTGGCGGACAATGAAGCGCTGAACGACGCCTACTGGGCTGAGCTGCTGCAAGTGCGCGGCGAAGTGAACAAGGTGATTGAGCAGGCGCGTGCCGACAAACGCATCGGTGGTGCACTGGAAGCAACGGTGACGCTGTATGCCGAGCCGGAGCTGGCAGCCAAACTGCAGGCGCTGGGCAATGAGCTACGCTTTGTGCTGCTGACCTCAGGCGCACAGGTGGCGGATTACGCCCTGGCGAACGACGAAGCGCAGCAGAGCGAATTGCTGAAAGGTCTGAAAATCGGCCTGCATAAAGCGGAAGGCGAGAAATGTCAGCGCTGCTGGCATTACACTACCGACGTCGGTCAGAACCCGGAGCATGCTGAGGTCTGCGGTCGTTGTTACACCAACGTAGCCGGTGACGGTGAAGAGCGTAAATTTGCCTGATGCGTAAACCTATTTTCTCAACCGGATTGCGCTGGCTGTGGCTGGTGCTGGTGGTAATTGTTGTCGACTTCGCCAGTAAGCAGTGGGTGATGAACAACATGATGCTGCACGAAACGCGGCCGCTGATACCGTTCCTGAACCTGTTCTACGCGCATAACTACGGTGCGGCGTTCAGTTTCCTGGCGGACAAAGGTGGCTGGCAGCGCTGGTTCTTTGCCGGCATCGCGCTGGCAATTGTGGTTTCGCTAGTGGTGATGATGTATCGCAACCGCGCCAGTCAGAAGATCGCCAACATCGCTTATGCGTTGATCATCGGCGGGGCGATAGGCAACCTGTTCGATCGCTCATATCACGGCTTTGTGGTCGACTTTATCGATTTCTACGTCGGTAACTGGCACTTCGCTACATTTAATATCGCTGACTGCGGCATCTGTATTGGTGCGGCGTTGGTGGTGCTGGAGGGCTTTCTCAGCCCTGCCAGCAAACAGGCAAAACAGAAAGGGTAAGTGATGAGTGAGTCTGTACAGCGCGACAGCGCGGTGTTGGTGCATTTTACGCTGAAGCTGGAAGATGGCTCGACGGCGGAATCGACCCGTGCCAACGGTAAGCCGGCGCTGTTTCGTCTGGGTGATGGCAGCCTGTCGGCCGCGCTGGAACAGGCGTTGCTTGGGCTGACAGCCGGTGAAACTAAACAGTTTACCCTGGCGCCGGAAGAGGCGTTCGGTAGCGTCAGTCCTGATCTGATCCAGTACTTCTCCCGGCGTGATTTTATCGATGCGGGCGAACCGGAAGTGGGTGCCATTATGCTGTTTACCGGCATGGGCGGCAGCGAAATGCCAGGCGTGATCCGTGAAGTCTCGGGCGATTCCATTACCGTCGATTTCAACCATCCGCTGGCGGGTCATCGCGTGCAGTTTGATATTGAGGTGCTGGACATTGATCCGGCGCTGGAGGCGAACGATGCAAATCCTGTTGGCTAATCCGCGCGGTTTCTGCGCTGGCGTTGATCGGGCAATCAGTATTGTCGAGCGCGCACTGGAAATGTACGGTGCGCCGATCTACGTGCGTCATGAAGTGGTGCACAATCGCTACGTGGTTAACAGTCTGCGTGAACGCGGGGCGATCTTTATTGAAGAGATCAGCGAAGTGCCGGATGACGCGATTCTGATTTTCTCTGCACATGGCGTTTCTCAGGCGGTGCGCGCAGAAGCCAAAGCGCGCAACCTCACCATGCTGTTTGACGCCACCTGTCCACTGGTGACCAAAGTGCATATGGAAGTGGCCCGCGCCAGCCGTAAGGGTGTGGAAGCGATTCTGATTGGTCACGCTGGTCATCCGGAAGTGGAAGGCACCATGGGGCAGTACAACAACCCCAACGGTGGAATGTACCTGGTCGAGTCGCCGGAAGATGTGTTCAGGCTGAAGGTTAAAGACGAGAGCAATCTCAGCTTTATGACCCAGACCACGCTGTCGGTGGATGATACCTCTGACATCATTGACGCGCTGCGTCAGCGCTTTCCGGCGATTATCGGGCCGCGCAAAGATGATATCTGCTACGCCACCACCAACCGCCAGGAAGCAGTACGTACTCTGGCGCGTGACGCAGAGGTGGTGCTGGTGGTCGGCTCGAAGAACTCGTCCAACTCTAATCGTCTGGCGGAACTGGCACAGCGTGCCGGTAAGCTGGCGAAGCTAATTGACTCGGCAGATGATATTCAGGAAGAGTGGGTCAAAGGCGTTGAGTGCATCGGCGTCACTGCGGGTGCCTCTGCGCCGGATATTCTGGTGCAGCAGGTGATCCAGCGTTTGCGTGAGCTGGGCGGCGAAGCGGCGATTGAGCTGATTGGCCGGGAAGAAAATATCGTCTTCGAAGTGCCGAAAGAGCTGCGGGTCGATGTGCGTGAAGTGCAGTAACCTGCTGATGTGATTCAAAAATAAAGGCCGACTCTGTTCGGCCTTTTTTGTTTTTGGCGGCGGACAACACGGCACTCTACGCCGTCGCGATTGCTTTTACTGATAATCGCGCGCGGCTGGCATAAAATTCTTATTATCCCTGATTAATAGTGGCGTGCCTGTTAACTCGTGGTTAACCTGATGACGCTTTGGATGCATAGTTTTGTTTTAGGAATGAATAAATATGAACAATATCCGTATTGCCATTGTCGGCGCACCGGGGCGAATGGGCCGTCATCTGATCCAGGCAACGCAGCAGACGGAAGCAGTGGAACTGGGTGCGGCACTGGCGCGTCCTGGCTCCTCTCTGATCGGCAGCGATGCCGGTGAATTAGCCGGTACTGGTAAAAATGGCATCATCATCGCTGACGACTTACGCACGGTGATCGATGACTTCGATGTGCTGATCGACTTTACCCGTCCTGAAGGTACGCTGGATTATCTGGCTGTCTGCCGTGAGCACGGTAAAGCGATGGTGATTGGCACCACCGGGTTTGATGAAGCCGGTAAAGCGGCGATCCGGGCGGCCGCAGAAGAGATTGCGATCGTGTTTGCCGCTAACTTCAGCGTTGGCGTTAACCTGGTGCTGAAGCTGCTGGAAAAGGCCGCCAAAGTGATGGGCGACTACGCGGATATCGAAATTATTGAAGCTCACCATCGTCATAAAGTGGACGCGCCCTCTGGCACCGCGCTGGCGATGGGGGAAGCCATTGCCGATGCCATGCAGTGGAAACTGGATGAGCATGCGGTTTACAGCCGTGAAGGCTACACCGGCGAACGCCAGCCGCAGACCATCGGCTTTGCCACGGTGCGGGCAGGGGATATCGTCGGCGAGCATACGGCAATGTTTGCAGATATCGGCGAGCGGGTAGAGATAACGCACAAGGCTTCAAGCCGGATGACCTTTGCAAATGGCGCGGTTAAGTCGGCATTTTGGTTGAAAGATAAGAAATCTGGCCTGTTTGATATGCGTGATGTGCTGGATTTATCGATGTTGTGAGTGTTGTGAACCATCGTGATGTGGTTATTTCAATCGGTAATCACTTGATTGAAAAGGGGCAATGTTTTCATTGCCCTTAATTTTATCAAAAATAAGCCTCTGTGATAAAATACCTTCCGTAATCGTTATTTGTTGTTATTTTCTGTGATCTTTTCCTGCCGCTTTCGCTATTTTTGACCATTTGGTCAAAAATAACCGTCTTCTGCTGGCTGTTTCGCTTTTTTGCCGTCTGGCAAACGATTATTCCGCCGAGTTTTCCTCTCTTTTTGCCGCTTATGCGCGGTTTCACGTTCAGAAGGCAGATAATAGCGAAAAAATTCCGACTCAGGGTAGACAAGTACCAGGTCGATCATTAGAATGCGCGCAATTTGCCAAAAATCGACAATTCAGGCGGTTTTTGCATTGATTCAGGCCACTATTTTGAATTAATATGCAGATATTGTGACTGTTTATTCCCTGGAGGATGTTTTGATTAAGTCAGCGCTCTTGGTTCTGGAAGACGGAACCCAATTCCACGGTCGGGCCATCGGGGCAACAGGGTCGGCAGTGGGGGAAGTCGTTTTCAATACCTCAATGACCGGTTATCAAGAAATCCTCACTGATCCCTCCTATTCCCGCCAAATCGTCACTCTCACTTATCCTCATATCGGCAATGTCGGTGCCAATGCCGCCGACGAAGAATCCAGTCAGATTCACGCTCAGGGCCTGGTTATTCGCGACCTGCCGCTGATTGCCAGCAATTTCCGCAGTGAAGAGGGCTTATCCGCCTACCTGCAGCGCAATAACATTGTGGCGATTGCCGATATTGATACCCGTAAGCTGACTCGCTTACTGCGCGAGAAAGGGGCGCAAAACGGCTGCATCATCGCCGGTGACAACCCGGATGCGGCGCTGGCGCTGCAAAAAGCCCAGGCGTTCCCTGGCCTGAAAGGCATGGATCTGGCGAAAGAAGTCAGCACGGCCGAAACTTACAGCTGGCAACAGGGCAGCTGGCAGCTGGAAGGAGGACTGCCAGAACAGTCATCAGCCGATGCGCTGCCTTACCACGTGGTCGCCTACGACTACGGCGCCAAACGCAACATTCTGCGGATGCTGGTGGATCGCGGCTGTCGCCTGACGGTGGTGCCGGCCCAGACGCCTGCGGAAGAAGTGCTGAAGCTGAATCCGGATGGCATTTTCCTCTCCAACGGTCCCGGTGACCCGGAGCCGTGTGACTATGCGATCACCGCCATTCAGGCCTTCCTGAACACCGATATCCCGCTGTTTGGTATCTGCCTCGGCCACCAGTTGCTGGCGCTGGCCAGCGGTGCCAGGACCGTCAAGATGAAGCTGGGCCACCACGGCGGTAACCATCCGGTGAAAGATCTCGATAACAACCGCGTGATGATTACTGCGCAGAACCACGGATTCGCAGTTGATGAAACCGATCTGCCCGCTACCCTGCGTGTGACCCACATTTCGCTGTTTGACAAGACCGTGCAGGGCATTCACCGCACTGACAAGCCGGCTTTCAGCTTCCAGGGCCACCCTGAAGCCAGTCCTGGACCGGGCGATGCCGCGCCGTTGTTTGACCACTTTATTGAATTGATTGACGCATTCCGTTCGAAAGCGAAGTAATCAGGAGCTAATCATGCCAAAACGTACAGACATAAAATCCATCCTGATTCTTGGCGCCGGTCCGATTGTGATCGGCCAGGCCTGCGAATTTGACTATTCCGGTGCGCAGGCGTGTAAAGCGCTGCGTGAAGAGGGTTACCGCGTCATTCTGGTCAACTCTAACCCGGCGACCATTATGACTGACCCGGAAATGGCCGATGCGACCTACATCGAGCCGATTCACTGGGAAGTGGTGCGTAAAATCATCGAAAAAGAGCGTCCGGATGCGGTACTGCCGACTATGGGCGGCCAGACGGCGCTGAACTGTGCGCTGGAACTGGAACGTCAGGGCGTGCTGGCAGAGTTTGGCGTCACCATGATTGGTGCCACTGCCGATGCGATTGATAAGGCCGAAGACCGTCGCCGTTTTGACGTCGCGATGAAAAGCATCGGGCTGGATACGGCCCGTTCAGGCATCGCGCACACCATGGAAGAAGCGCTGGCAGTGGCTGAAGATGTCGGCTTCCCGTGCATTATCCGTCCTTCGTTCACCATGGGCGGCACCGGTGGCGGTATCGCGTATAACCGCGAAGAGTTTGAAGAGATTTGCGAACGCGGTCTCGACCTCTCTCCAACCAATGAGCTGTTGATCGATGAGTCGCTGATTGGCTGGAAAGAGTATGAGATGGAAGTGGTGCGCGATAAGAATGACAACTGCATCATCGTCTGCTCGATTGAAAACTTTGATGCGATGGGCATCCACACCGGTGACTCGATCACCGTAGCACCTGCCCAGACGCTGACCGATAAAGAGTACCAGATCATGCGTAACGCCTCGCTGGCGGTGTTGCGTGAAATCGGCGTCGAAACCGGTGGCTCCAACGTGCAGTTCTCGGTCAACCCGAAAAACGGCCGACTGATTGTGATCGAGATGAACCCGCGCGTCTCGCGTTCTTCGGCGCTGGCTTCGAAAGCCACCGGCTTCCCGATTGCCAAAGTGGCGGCCAAACTGGCGGTCGGCTTTACCCTCGACGAGCTGATGAACGACATCACCGGTGGCTTAACGCCGGCGTCGTTTGAGCCGTCGATTGACTACGTCGTCACCAAGATCCCACGCTTCAACTTCGAAAAATTTGCCGGCGCTAACGATCGCCTGACCACCCAGATGAAATCGGTGGGTGAAGTGATGGCGATTGGCCGCACTTTCCAGGAGTCGATGCAGAAAGCGCTGCGCGGTCTGGAAGTCGGTGCCAACGGCTTCGACCCGAAAGTTCATCTCGACGATCCGGAAGCGCTGACCCGCATCCGTCGCGAACTGAAAGATGCCGGTTCCGACCGCATCTGGTACATCGCTGACGCATTCCGTGCTGGCATGTCCGTCGACGGCGTGTTCAACCTGACCAACATCGACCGCTGGTTCCTGGTGCAGATTGAAGAGCTGGTGCGGCTGGAAGAGCAGGTCGCACGTGAAGGGGTGAACAGCCTCGACTATACCTTCCTGCGCGCCCTGAAGCGTAAAGGCTTTGCCGATGCACGCCTGGCAACGCTGGCCGGTGTGGCCGAAAGTGAGATTCGTAAGCTGCGTCAGCAGTTCAACCTGCATCCGGTTTACAAGCGCGTCGATACCTGCGCCGCAGAATTCGCCACTGATACCGCCTACATGTACTCCACTTATGAAGAAGAGTGCGAAGCGAATCCGAACCGCGACCGTGAAAAAATCATGGTGCTGGGTGGCGGGCCTAACCGTATCGGCCAGGGCATCGAGTTCGACTACTGCTGCGTTCACGCGGCGCTGGCGCTGCGTGAAGACGGTTACGAGACCATTATGGTCAACTGTAACCCGGAAACCGTATCGACCGACTACGACACCTCTGATCGCCTCTACTTCGAACCGGTCACGCTGGAAGATGTGCTGGAGATTGTGCGCATTGAGCAGCCGAAAGGTGTCATCGTCCAGTATGGCGGCCAGACGCCGCTGAAACTGGCACGCGCACTGGAAGCGGCCGGCGTGCCGGTTATCGGCACCAGCCCGGACTCGATTGACCGTGCTGAAGACCGTGAACGTTTCCAGCAGGCAGTCGATCGCCTGAACCTTAAGCAGCCAGCTAACGCCACGGTAGCGACGCTGGAGCAGGCGGTTGAGAAAGCGGCCGGTCTGGGTTATCCGCTGGTGGTGCGTCCTTCGTATGTGCTCGGCGGTCGCGCGATGGAGATTGTCTACGACGAAATCGACCTCAAGCGCTACTTCCAGACGGCGGTCTCGGTCTCTAACGATGCGCCGGTCCTGCTGGATCGCTTCCTTGATGACGCGGTAGAAGTAGATGTCGATGCGATTTGCGACGGTGAGCGAGTGCTGATTGGCGGCATCATGGAACACATTGAGCAGGCTGGCGTGCATTCCGGCGACTCCGCCTGTTCGCTGCCCGCCTACACCCTGAATCAGGAGATTCAGAACGTGATGCGTCAGCAGGTTGAGAAACTGGCGTTTGAACTCAACGTGCGCGGTCTGATGAACGTGCAGTTCGCGGTCAAAGACAACGAAGTTTACCTGATTGAAGTCAACCCACGTGCGGCCCGTACCGTGCCGTTCGTCTCCAAAGCGACCGGTGTGCCACTGGCAAAAGTGGCGGCGCGCGTGATGGCCGGCAAAACGCTGGCCGAGCAGGGCGTGACCGAAGAGGTGATCCCACCTTACTACTCGGTGAAAGAAGTGGTGTTGCCGTTCAACAAGTTCCAGGGTGTCGACCCGATTCTTGGTCCGGAAATGCGCTCCACCGGTGAAGTGATGGGGGTTGGCCGGACCTTCGCTGAAGCCTTTGCCAAAGCGATGCTCGGGGCGCAGAGCAACATGAAGAAGTCAGGCCGTGCGCTGCTGTCGGTGCGTGAAGGTGATAAGAAACGTATCGTCGACCTGGCGGCCAAGCTGCAGAAGTTTGGTTTCGAACTGGATGCGACCCACGGTACGGCGGTGGTGCTGGGTGAAGCGGGCATCAATCCGCGCCTGGTCAACAAGGTGCATGAAGGGCGTCCGCACATTCAGGATCGCCTGAAGAATGGCGAATATACCTACATCGTCAACACCACCGCGGGACGGCAGGCGATTGAAGATTCGAAGCTGATTCGCCGCAGCGCACTGCAGTATAAAGTGCACTATGACACCACGCTGAACGGCGGTTTCGCCACGGCGATGGCGCTGAATGCCGATCCGACCGAGCAGGTTATCTCGGTGCAGGAAATGCACGCGCAAATCAAAGCGAAATAATCGTCGTAACGGCTCCTTCGGGAGCCGTTTTTTTAGCTTAGGCTGGCCCTGAAATGCCTATCATAAACAGACGCATTTGAATTAAAGTCACTGATTTGACTTATTATTTTAGCTTTCGGTGCGAATATTACCGTTTCGCACATTTTTATAAATGAAATCCTTCCTGTTCAGATTTTTCATCAGTACTATGCCTGCCGCTCATTACCAGAGCGGATTCAGGACATAAATAAAATGAAAATGCGTACTTTTTCTCTGAGTGCAGTGGCTGCACTGATGGCAATGCTTCCTTTCGCCAGCCAGGCGGAAATCACCCTGTTAAAACAGGACCCGCAGGCGGGCGATCCGCTTAGCCGGCTGAACTTTACCGTGGGCGGCAGTATTCGTGCCCAGGTTAATCACCAGACTGGCGTGAACGACAAATCTTACAAGCGCGACGGCTTTGACGGCGGTACCCGTTTCCGTTTTGGCGCTGACTATTATCTGTTTGATGATGTCAGCTGGATCAGCTACTACGAGCTGGGCGTCAACGTACCCGCCGTGTTCGACTGGGATCGCCACTACGCAGATGGCGCGAATAACACCACCCGTCGCCAGCTTTACACCGGCCTGAAAAGCAAGACCTGGGGCCAGCTGACCTTTGGCCAGCAGAACAGCGTTTATTACGATACGGTCGGCGCGAAAACCGATATCTGGGATTACGACATGATTGGCCAGGCACCGGGCAACGGAATCAACGGTGACTATGACGGATCTTACCGTTCGCGTAAGCAGCTGAAGTATAAAAACACCTTCGGCGATGTCGATCTCTACGCTTCTTATCTGTTCGAGGATAACGAATATCTGCCGGGTAACGGCCTGCGCTACAAGCGCAAAGGCGGCGGCTCGCTGGGGCTGGATTATCACATTACCGACGATCTGAGCTGGGGCACGGCGTGGAACTATACGCATGCGGCGATGCGTAACCCGGACAACGGCGACAGCAAAGACTATGACCAGAACATTCTGGGTACCGCAATGAGCTGGACACCAGGCAACTGGACCCTGTCAGCAGGCGGTGGCTGGTATCAGAACTTCATGACCACCAAGCGCAAAGATGTGCATGACTACTTTGCTGGCGACGCGTGGGGCATTGAGTACTTTGCCGGTTATAAAGTCCCGGTGGCGCAATATGGTCTGAAAGCGGTGCAGCCTTACGTGATGGGTGACCGTATCGAATATGCTAACGGCCGTAACTACCAGCGCATCGATAACGGACTGGGCGTGACGCTGTTCCTCGACTACGGTTTCCGCGTCGATTACGAACACGTCTTCACCTCCAGCACCGATAACCTCGGTGATATGAATCTGGTGCGTCTGCGCTACGACTTCTGATTATGCTGACGGCTCCTGCGGGAGCCGTTTTTATTTGTCTCTCTTCCTTTTCTACCAGCATAAGCCGGATCTCTGGCGTGCTGCGGCCAGCCATCGTCATTGCACGGTGAAAAACTCTGCATCAGCGCGAAAAAGCGGTGGCAAAAAAGCTTTACTCAAATAGACCTTTCTCGCTATCGACGAAAGTTTCGCCTTTACGTATGATGGCGCCAATTTTTTCCAGTGAGTGGTTAACATGATTAGTCTTATCGCGGCATTAGCAGCAGATCGCATTATTGGTATGGAGAACGCCATGCCGTGGGACCTGCCTGCAGATTTGGCGTGGTTTAAGCGCAATACGCTGAAAAAGCCGGTGATTATGGGCCGGCTGACCTTTGAATCTATTGGCCGTCCGCTGCCGGGCCGGCTGAACATCGTGGTCAGCAGCAAGCCGGGCAACGCCGAAGGCGTCACCTGGGTCACTTCGCTGGATGCCGCATTGCAGGCCGCTGGTGATGCTGAAGAGGTGATGGTGATAGGCGGTGGCCGGATTTATGAGCAGATGCTGCCGCGTGCCGACCGTCTCTATCTGACCCACATTGATGCAGAAGTGGAAGGTGACACTCAGTTCCCGGACTACGAGCCGGATGAGTGGCAGTCGACCTTTAGCGAATTCCATGACGCTGATGCTCAGAACTCGCACAGCTACTGTTTTGAGATCCTCGATCGCCGTCGTTAAGCCGGCGCGCAATAAAAAACGCCCTGCATATTGCAGGGCGTTTTTGTTTGTCTGGTTAGCTGGCGGATTGCTGGGTGATAACCTCATCCGGCAACGGTTGCTGACGATTTGAAGGCTGCACATAGTAGCGCTGGCTTTCCCAATGCAGCAGGGTCAGCGTGCCGCCCCAGCAGCAGCCGGTATCCAGACCAATAATCCCTTCTGGCGTTCCTTTGCCTTCCAGCGAGGCCCAGTGACCAAACACAATGGTGTAGTCGCGCGCCACCGGCCCCTCAATGTTGAACCACGGCTTTAACGGCGGCAGCGCCGACTCCGGCGCATCTTTGCAGATCATATCCAGCTGACCATTCGGGAAGCAGTAGCGCATCCGGGTGAGGGCGTTGGTGCTGAAGCGCAGGCGGGCCAGCCCGGTAAGGTCTTCGCTCCAGTTGTTCGGCATATCGCCATACATCGCGTCCAGGAACAGCGGATAGCTGTCACTGGCGAGCACCGATTCGACTTCACGCGCACACTTTTTCGCGGTTTCGATATCCCATTGCGGCGTAATACCGGCATGGCCCATCACCAGCTTGTGTTCTTCATCAACCTGTAACAGCGGCTGACGCCGCAGCCAGTTGATCAGCTCATCCGCATCGTCCGCTTCCAGCAGCGGCGTCAGGCGATCTTTCGGCTTGTTACGGCTGATGCCCGCGTAGACCGCCAGCAGGTGCAGATCGTGATTGCCCAGCACCAGCCGCACCGCATCGCCCAGTGATTTCACGTAACGCAGCACCTCAAGCGAACCTGGGCCGCGCGCCACCAGATCGCCGGTCAGCCACAGGGTGTCCTGCTGAGGATCGAAATCGACCTGCTGCAGCAGCGCACGTAATTCGTCGTAGCACCCGTGAACGTCGCCAATCAGGTATGTGCTCATAGACTCTTATCCAGTATGAAAATTTGCCCGACGAGGCGGGCAACAGGCGTGCAAATCAATGAATGTGAGTTTGAATTGCGAGGCGGAAAACCGGGATCTCGACGTGAAAGGTTTCACCCTGTTCGTCGATCATCACGTAGTGACCCTGCATGGTGCCCATCGGGGTTTCAATCACTGCCCCGCTGGTGTACTGAAATTCATTGCCGGCGGCGATATGCGGCTGTTCGCCGACCACGCCTTCGCCCTGAACTTCGGTTTCCCGGCCGTTACCATTGGTAATCAGCCAGTAGCGTCCCAGCAGTTGCACCGGTGAACGGCCGAGGTTGCGAATGGTAATGGTATAGGCGAAGACGTAACGCTCGTCATCCGGTGAGGATTGCGAGGCGACGTACTGGCTTTGCACATGAACCGAGACGCGGGCCGTTTCACTCATCACTTACTCCTGCGATTTTCCCAGATGGTTCGCCAGCCAGTTTGCCAGCTGACAATATTGCGCGACCGAAACATTTTCAGCCCGCAGGGTTGGATCAATCGACAACTCTTCCAGCGCACCGGCGGTCACCATGTGACTCAGGCTATTGCGCAGCGTTTTACGACGCTGGCCAAACGCTTCAGTGGTCACGCGGCTCAGGATACGCACGTCGCTGACCGGATGTGGCGGCTCGGCAAACGGCACCAGGCGTACCACGGCAGAATCAACTTTCGGCGGCGGCGTGAACGAGTGCGGAGGAACTTCCAGCACCGGGATCACCTGACAGTAATATTGCGCCATCACCGTCAAACGGCCGTAGGCTTTGCTACCCGGACCGGCGACCAGACGGTTGACCACTTCTTTTTGCAGCATGAAGTGCATGTCTTTGATCGAACCAGTATAGCTGAAAAGATGAAACATCAGCGGGGTCGAAATGTTGTACGGCAGGTTGCCAAATACGCGCAGCGGCTGGCCTCTTTCCTGCGCCAGCGCGGCGAAGTCGAAGGTCATGGCATCCTGCTGGAAAATGGTCAGCTTGGGTCCAAGGAACGGGTGGGTTTGCAGGCGCGCAGCGAGATCGCGGTCCAGTTCCACCACCGTTAAGCTGTCGAGGCGTTCGCCCACCGGCTCGGTTAAGGCACCCAGGCCAGGACCGATCTCCACCAGCGCTTCATCGCGCTGCGGGTGGATTGCGGAGACAATGCTGTCGATAATGTACTGATCGTTCAGGAAGTTCTGCCCGAAACGTTTACGGGCGTAGTGCCCCTGATGGACGCGATTATTCATTACTGCTCTTGATCATAGTGATGGCGAGGTTAAGCGCCGTGATGAAGCTGCCCGGCTCAGCCTGACCCAGTCCGGCGAGTTCAAGCGCGGTACCGTGGTCAACTGAAGTCCGGATAAAGGGCAGGCCAAGGGTGATATTTACCGCCCGGCCAAACCCCTGAAATTTTAGCACCGGCAGGCCCTGATCGTGATACATCGCCAGCACCGCATCGGCATGTTGCAGATATTTGGGCTGGAACAGCGTATCCGCCGGTAGCGGGCCGGTTAACTGAATACCCTGCTGACGCAGTTCATTCAGCGCCGGGATGATAACGTCGATCTCTTCCCGACCCATGTGGCCGCTTTCGCCCGCGTGGGGATTTAGCCCGCAGACGTAAATATGCGGCTCGGCGATAGCGAATTTATGCTGAAGATCGTGGTGCAGAATGGTGATGACTTCATGCAGGCACTCGCGCGTTACCGCCTCAGAGACGGCTTTCAGCGGCAGATGGGTGGTAGCCAGCGCCACCCGCAGCGCTTCGGTTGCCAGCATCATCACCACCCGATGACCACCGGCGCGATCGGCAAAGAACTCAGTATGGCCGGTGAAGGCGATACCGGCGTCATTGATCACGCCTTTGTGTACCGGGCCGGTAATCAGGGCGGAAAATTCACCGCTCAGACAGCCGTCACAGGCACGCGCCAGCGTGGTCAGCACATAGTCGCTGTTGGCCACGCAGAGTTCGCCTGGCGTAACCGGCTGTGCGGTATCGACCGGCAGGATGGTCAGCGTACCAGCCTGCTGCGGCTGTGCCGCCACACCAGGCTGGTAAGCCCGCAGCGACAGCGGCAGGCCAAGCTGCGCTGCACGCTGCTGCAGTAACGCCGGTGAGGCGCAAACCACCAGTTCAACTGGCCAGTCCTGCTGGGCCAGTTGCACCGTCAGATCGGGACCAATCCCGGCGGGTTCGCCGGGCGTGATCACCACGCGGGTGTTACTTTGCATTGTTATCCAGAATCTTCACGTAGGCGCTGGCGCGTTGTTCCTGCATCCAGGTCTGCGCTTCTTCAGCAAACTTGCGGTTGAACAACATGCGATAGGCACGCTCTTTCTGGGCCGCATCAGTTTTATCCACCTGACGGGTATCCATCAGCTGAATCAGATGCCAGCCGAAAGAGGAGTGGACCGGCTGGCTGGTCTGGCCTTTTTGCAGGCGCAGTAGCGCATCGCGGAATGCCGGATCAAAGGCTTCCGGTGAGGTCCAGCCGAGATCGCCGCCCTGGTTGGCTGAGCCGGGATCGTCAGAGTACTGTTTGGCGGCGGCGGCGAAGGTGGTTTTCCCGCTGCGGATATCAGCAGCAATCTGCTCTAGCTGCGCGCGCGCCTGGTTGTCAGTCATAATTGGCGACGGCTTCAGCAGGATGTGACGGGCATGCACTTCGGTGACCGAGACGTTTTTGCTCTCACCGCGCAGATCGTTCACCTTCAGAATGTGGAAACCGACACCGGAACGAACCGGACCGACGATGTCGCCTTTTTTCGCGGTTGCCAGCGCCTGCGCAAACAGGGTCGGTAACTCTTCGATTTTGCCCCAGCCCATGTTGCCGCCTTTCAGCGCCTGCGAGTCAGCCGAGTAGGTGACCGCCATTTTGCCGAAGTCAGCGCCGTTTTTCAGTTCACCCACCAGCTGTTTGGCCAGGGTTTCCTGCTCATCGACCTGCTGTTGCGTCGGGTTTTCGGGCAGTGGCAACAGGATATGGCTGACGTTCAGCTCGGTGCCCTGGCTGTTCTGCGAGGCAATCTGCGTTGACAGCGTATCCACTTCCTGCGGCAGGATGGTGACGCGACGGCGCACTTCGTTGTTACGCACTTCCGCAATCAGCATCTCTTTGCGGATCTGCGAGCGGTAGGTGCTGTAGTTCATGCCGTCGTACGCCAGACGGCTACGCAGCTGATCGAGGCTCATGCGGTTCTGCGCAGCGATGTTCTGAATAGCCTGATCCAGCTGCTGATCGCTGATCTCAACACCCGCTTTTTCGCCCATCTGCAGAATGATGTTGTCCATGATCTGACGTTCCAGAATCTGGTGGCGCAACGTTTTGTCATCTGGCAACTGCTGACCTGCCTGCTGGGCCTGAGATTTGACGGTGCTCATCATACCGTCCACGTCGCTCTCAAGAACCACGCCGTTATTGACCACGGCTGCAACTTTATCAACCACTTGTGGTGCTGCGAACGCGGTGTTGGCACTCATCGCCACACCAAGAATCAGCATTCTCCAGTTCTTCATACTTTATCCATTGTTGGTTCCGCACTGCGGGATTGCCTGTCAAACATCACAACATCAGAAAGCGCGCTGGTAAGGAATGATGCCCTGACGCAGCATTTGATTGGTGCCTAAGCCATAGTTGGAACTCAGACCACGCAGCTCAATGTTGAATGAGATTTGGTTGTCGTACTTACTGTCGTTATTTTCCCAACCGTTAATTTTGCGCTCGTAGCCCAGGCGAATCGCGTAACAGCATGAACTGTATTGCAGGCCAACCAGTTGCGATGCCGGACGCGTGTTGCGGGTATCGTAATAGTAAGCGCCTACCACAGACCATGCATCGGCGATTGGCCAGCTGGCGGTAGTGCCGACCTGAGAAATCCCGTTTTTATAGATGGGGTTATCCACCAATCCGCTATTATTCAGCGCGGTCGCCACGTATTCCGGGCTGCTGTAGCGATAGCTCAGCTGCACCATACGATCGGCGTCACGACGGTATTCCAGCACGGCATTTCCCTGGGAGACGTTATCGAGTTTGGTGTCGTACTGCACACCACCCCGAACGCCCCAACGATCGCTGACTTTCCAGTATGTATCGCCAGCCCAGATCAGGCTGCCGGTATCATCTTCTTCACTGGTCTGATTGACGCCAGTGCGTGAAGGGGTAAACGAGTAGATTTGACCCACGGAAACGTTAAAACGTTCAACCAGATCGTTATCATAAATACGTGAGGTCACACCGGTGGCCACTTCATTGGCCGAGGCGATGCGATCCAGGCCGCTATAAGTACGGTCACGGAACAGACCGGTGTAGTCGGTTTGCAGCTGGGTTGAGTCGTACGGATAGATATTGCTCTGGTCGCGATACGGAATATAGAGGTACTGCACCCGTGGTTCCAGCGTCTGGGTATAGCCCGCTGCCGAACTCATGTTGCGGTCAAACACCATCCGGCCGTCGACTTTAAACTGCGGCAGGGTACGGTTTACTGACTCATCGAGCGCGCCACTTTTGTTGCCGCGTAATCTGTTAGCGGGGTTGTTATAAAAATCGACATTAGTCTGCTGATAATGGGTCGCCAGCAGCTTCGCTTCGGTATCCAGGCTGGCCCAGCCGTTGGAGAGCGGCAGGTTGAGCGTCGGTTCAACATGCAAACGGGTCGCTTCAGGATAGCGATCGCTGACGTTAGTGAATTTCACTGCCTGGGCATAGATGCGGCCGTCAAACGGACCGATATCGTTCTGATAGAAGTTCAGGTCCAGCTGCGGCATTGCACGGTAGACGTTGCTGGTGGTGTCGCCAAACACCTGGAAATCTTTGGTCGAGAGCTTGGCGTCCCAGTTGGACTCCGCGTAGCCGATGCTGAATTTCTGCGTGGCGTAGTTGTTGGTCGAACTGTAATACTTTGAGTCGAGATCGTTGAAGTAGTACTTATCGCTGACCTTGGTGTAATCCGCGCTGAAGCGCCAGTTTTTGTCATACACACCGGCGTGACGCCAGTAGAATAACCAGCGGTCAGAACTGTCGTCGTCGGCAATGCCACGCACCGCTTTGTCTTTATCGTACTGTTTGTCCGAACCGAGGTAATCGAATTCAACCAGGCCCGCGCCTGCCACCGTCAGGTAACGGAATTCGTTTTCGAACTGCATGCCGCGCTTGCTCATGTAGTGCGGCGTAATGGTGGCATCGGCCTGTGGCGCAATGTTCCAGTAATAGGGCAACATGAACTCAAAGCCGTTGTTGCTGCCATATTTTGCATTCGGAATCAGGAAACCGGAGCGACGACGATCGCCGATCGGTAACTGCAGATAAGGGCTATAGAACACCGGTACCGAACCGAGTTTGAAGCGGGCATTCCAGATTTCCGCCACTTCTTCTTCCCGGTCCTGGATCACTTCCGATCCCACCACGCTCCAGCTGTTCGAGCCTGGCAGGCAGGAGGTGAAGCTGCCGTTTTCCAGAATGGTGTAGCGGTTGTTACCGCGCAGCTTCATCTGGTCGGCGGTGCCGCGTCCCTGACGATCCACCATCTGGTAGTCGCCATTCCAGACGTTGGTATCTTTGCTGTTGAGGTTTGACCAGGCTTTCGGACCTTTCAGGATGACCTGATTGTCGTCGTAGTGCACATTACCGAGGGCATCGACGGTGCGTAGCGGCGTGGTCTGGCCCTCCTGCTGACGCTGATGAAGCTGCACTTCATCAGCCTGCATCCGGCTGTTGCCCTGTTCAATGTTCACATTGCCGGTGAAGACCGCATCGTTGGGGTAATTTCCCTTTGCGGCGTCGGAGTGAATGGTCACCGGCAGCTGGTTAGTGTCACCACTCACCAGCGGGCGGTTATAACTCGGCACGCCTAACATACACTGCGACATTAAATCGTCGGCAAAGGCTTGCTGGCTAATGGCTGAGCCGATCAGAGTGGCCAGCAGGGTAGGTATATGTTTTTTCATACGCGGTATCGAGAATTCCATGAAAACTGGCATCATGCCGACAATCGGGTCAGAGACTAACTTACTGCCCGGCGTTGTGCCAGTGTTAATCCTTTTCTGTCCGCGTTGCCGTTAGGCGCTGAGATAAATGACAGGTATGATAATGCAATTTTCAGCCGCAAGCATGGCGAATTGAGGAGTTTATGCGCTACTGGGGAAAAGTTGTGGGTCTGGCGCTGGGATTACTTTCCGGCGCAGGCTTTTGGGGTATTGTGATCGGTTTGATCATTGGCCATATGATTGACAAAGTTCGCGGCGCACAAGGCAAGGCTTACTTCTCGAATAATCAAACCCGACAGACGCTGTTTTTCAGCACCACCTTTCAGGTGATGGGCCATCTGACCAAGTCAAAAGGGCGCGTCACCGAAGCGGATATCCAGATTGCCTCGCTGTTAATGGAGCGGATGCAGCTGCACGGTGAGTCACGAACCGCTGCCCAGCGCGCGTTCCGCGAGGGCAAACAGGCCGATTATCCGCTGCGCAGCAAACTGCGTGAATTGCGCAGCGCCTGTTTTGGCCGCTTTGATCTGATTCGGATGTTCCTTGAGATTCAAATTCAGGCCGCCTTCGCGGACGGTTCGCTGCATCCTAATGAGCGCCAGGTGCTGTATGTGATTGCGGAAGAGCTGGGGATTTCACGCGGTCAGTTCGATCAGTTCCTGCGGATGATGGAAGGCGGTCAGCAATTTGGCGGCGGCCAGCGTTCTGCGGGCGGTTTTCAGCAGGCGCAACGCGGACCGACGCTGGAAGATGCCTGTAGCGTGCTGGGCGTAAAGAGCAGCGATGATGCCACCACCATCAAACGCGCCTACCGTAAACTGATGAGTGAACACCATCCCGATAAGCTGGTAGCGAAAGGCCTGCCGCCGGAAATGATGGAGATGGCCAAGCAGAAAGCGCAGGAAATTCAGGCCGCTTACGACCTGATCCGCAAAGAAAAAGGCTTTAAATAGTTGCCGCTTAGCGTGACGTCTTGCCCCGGAGGCAGACGTCACGGTCGCAAGGGCAGACGGAGATTAAAAGTCAGCGGGCTGACGGAAGGTCATGGCGTTACCAAATGCGGGATGGGTAATTGTCAGTGACCCGGCGTGCAGCAACAAGCGCGGCGCCATCGCTTTAGCCTCTGGATGAGCATAAAAATTGTCGCCCAGAATCGGATGGCCCAGCGCCAGCATGTGTACCCGCAGCTGGTGTGAACGGCCGGTGATCGGTTTGAGCAAGACGCGTGCGCTGTTATCAGCCCGGTACTCCAGCACCTGATATTCGGTCTGCGCGGCTTTGCCGGTCTCGAAGCAGACTTTTTGCTTAGGACGGTTTGGCCAGTCACAAATCAGCGGCAAATCAACTACCCCTTTCTCCGCGGCCGGATGGCCCCAGACGCAGGCCACATAGGCCTTTGCGGGTTCACGCTCACGAAACTGCCGTTTCAGCTCGCGTTCTGCGGCTTTGTTCAACGCCACCACAATCACGCCGCTGGTGGCCATGTCCAGCCGATGCACCGATTCCGCCTGCGGGTAATCACGCTGGATGCGCGTCATCACGCTATCTTTATGTTCGTCCAGCCGGCCGGGCACCGAAAGCAGCCCGCTGGGCTTGTTAACCACCATGATGTGCGCATCCTGATAGAGGATGTGCAGCCAGGGTTCACGCGGTGGATTGTAGGGTTCCATGGTTCTTTCCAAAAATAAGGGGCCCTGCGGCTGAGATTGTTTACAAAGTCTGGCCCGATTAGCTGTGATAGCCTGCCAGCGCAGGAAACACGGGCAGATCGGAAAGAGACAAAAGCTGTCATCCCTGACCAGCCCGGCCCGCACCGTCGATGGCGCGGGACGCTTTCCTTCTCTGCATCCTGAGTTTCTCAGTTGCGGCCAGATTCATCCCGGCCCCTGAGCTTACTGGTGAGTCACCACAATCAGGCGCAGCGCGTCGAGACGCCAGTTAGCCTGATCGAGACTTTCCAGCACCTGCTGACGGTTACTTTCCAGCGCCTCAATTTCATCCTCACGGATGTTCGGATTGACCGCTTTCAGCGCGTCAAGACGGGCCAGTTCCGCTCCCAGCTTCTCGTTCGCTTCGACGCGGGCGGCATCAATCACCGCGCGTGCTTCGCTGACCACTTTCTCTTCACCCTGGGTCAGAATGGCATGCACATCCTGCTGTACCGCGTTAACCAGCTTGCTGCCGGTGTGGCGATTGACGGCATTCAGCTGACGGTTAAAGCTTTCGAACTCCACCTTGCCCGCCAGGTTAGTGCCGTTACGATCCAGCAGCAGACGGATTGGCGTCGGCGGCAGGAAGCGGGTCAGCTGCAGATGCTTCGGCGCCTGCGCTTCGACCACGTAGATCAGTTCAACCAGCAGCGTGCCGACCGGCAACGCCTTGTTCTTCAGCAGCGAGATAGCGCTGCTGCCGGTGTCGCCCGACAGGATCAGGTCGAGGCCGTTACGAATCAGCGGATGTTCCCAGGTAATGAACTGGGTATCTTCGCGTGACAGCGCCTGATCGCGGTTAAAGGTGATGGTACAGCCATCTTCCGGCAGGCCAGGGAAATCGGGCACCAGCATGTGATCGGACGGTGTCAGCACGATCAGGTTATCGCTGCGATCTTCCTGATTGATACCGACGATATCAAACAGGTTGAGCGCGAAGTTCACCAGACCGGTATCGTTGTCCTGCTCGCCGATGGCGTTAGCCAGCGCCTGGGCAGCGTCACCACCGTTGGAGTTCAGCTCCAGCAGGCGATCGCGCCCCTGTTCCAGCTGCAGTTTCAGGGCATCATGTTGCTTACGGCAGTCGGTGATAAAGGCGTCGAAGCCGTCACTGTTTTCTGGCGCGGCCAGATAGTCGATCAGCTGCGGATGCACGCTGTCATAAATGGTGCGGCCGGTCGGACAGGTGTGTTCAAACGCGTCCAGCCCTTCGTGATACCAGCGCAGTAATACCGCCTGCGCAGTTTTCTCCAGCCACGGCACCAGAATCTGAATATCGTGCGCCTGGCCGATACGATCGAGACGACCGATACGCTGCTCCAGCAGATCCGGATTGAACGGCAGATCAAACATCACCAGACGGCTGGCAAACTGGAAGTTACGGCCTTCTGAACCAATTTCCGAGCACAGCAGCACCTGAGCGCCGTTCTCTTCTGAGGCGAACCACGCGGCGGCACGGTCACGT
The DNA here is from genome assembly GCF_059730575.1 of Pantoea sp. X-Soil-YNGN-775. NCBI lineage: Bacteria > Pseudomonadati > Pseudomonadota > Gammaproteobacteria > Enterobacterales > Erwiniaceae > Pantoea > Pantoea sp. X-Soil-YNGN-775. The sequence goes on from NZ_AP035945.1 coordinate 680,094, forward strand.
TCAATGATCGATAGACCTTCATGGAATACCGCCGCCCGGATACCTTCGCGCTCACGCAGCACCTGCTCCAGCTGGAGTGCGGTGGCGGCTTTGGCGCAGATCACCAGCACTTTCTCTTTGCGGTTGCTGGTGAGGTAACCCATCAGCCACTCGACCCGCGGATCGAAGTTCCACCAGGTGCCGCTGTCGCCTTCAAATTCCTGATAAATCTGTTCCGGGTAGAGCAGGTCACGCGCACGTTCTTCTGCGCTTTTGCGGGCGCCCATAATGCCGGAGACTTTAATCGCAGTCTGATACTGCGCCGGCAGCGGCAGACGAATCTGGTGCAGTTCGCGTTTCGGGAAGCCTTTGACGCCGTTACGGGTGTTACGGAACAGCACGCGGCTGGTGCCGTGGCGATCCATCAGCATTGAGATCAGCTCCTGGCGCGCGTCCAGCTTGCCGTCGCGATCGCTGTTGGCAACCTGCAGCAGCGGCTCAATGTCCTGTTCGCCGACCAGATCGTTAATCCGGTTCATCTCATCCTGTGAGATGGGCTGGTCAGCCAGCAGCGAGCTCACCGCATCGGCGATGGGGCGGAAATGCTGCTGTTCTTCAACAAAAGCGGCAAAGTCGTGGAAGCGGTTAGGATCGAGCAGGCGCAGGCGGGCGAAGTGACTCTCCATGCCCAGCTGTTCCGGGGTCGCGGTCAGCAGCAGTACCCCGGCGGTTTTTTCCGCCAGCTGTTCAATCACCTGATATTCACGGCTCGGCTGGCCTTCTGACCACGCCAGATGATGCGCTTCATCCACCACCAGCAGATCCCACTCGGCATCGGCCAGCAGCTCAAGACGCTGCTTGTTACGGCGCACAAAGTCGAGTGAACAGATAATTAACTGTTCGGTTTCAAACGGGTTATCGCTGTCGTGCTGGGCTTCGGTATAGCGATCGTCATCAAACAGCGCGAAACGCAGGTTGAAACGGCGCAGCATCTCGACCAGCCACTGATGCTGCAGGGTCTCCGGCACCACGATTAACACGCGGTCGGCACGTCCAGCCAGCAGCTGTTGCTGAATGATCATCCCGGCTTCAATGGTTTTCCCGAGACCGACTTCATCCGCCAGCAGCACGCGTGGCGCGTGGCGACGGCCCACATCATGGGCGATATGCAGCTGATGCGGGATCAGGTTGGTGCGCATACCGCGCAAGCCGCTGATCGGCAGACGATATTGCTCACTCTGGTATTTGCGGGCGCGGAAACGCAGGGCGAAACGATCCATCCGGTCGAGCTGGCCGGCAAACAGGCGATCCTGCGGCTTGCTGAACACCAGCTTGCTGTCGAGCATCACTTCGCGCAGCATCACGTCGCTTTCATCGGTATCAAGACGCGTGCCGATATAGGTCATCAGGTCATTTTCGTTGCGTACTTCATCGACGCGCATCTGCCAGCCTTCATGACTGGTGATGGTGTCACCCGGATTGAAGATGACGCGGGTAACCGGCGAATCGTTGCGGGCGTAGAGGCGGTTTTCCCCGGTGGCCGGGAACAGCAGGGTGATCATGCGGGTATCGACCGCCACCACCGTGCCCAGTCCCAGTTCACTTTCCGTATCACTAATCCAGCGCTGACCTAATGTAAAAACCATATATTTTTAGCTCGAATTTTTAACGTTTTTGAAGGGGTTCCCGGATACTCAGGCAATAGCATTTCATCCAAACGAAAAGGTCTGGAGAGTCTCTCTTAGCGCGGTGAGTTTCAGGAAGGGCGCTATGGTACTGGATGGCAGGGCATTCGTCACCTGTCAAAAAAGACCCAACTGCCCGGTAATCAGTGTAGCAAAATCCCCTCCGACGAAGGGTAAAATGCCGTCGGCAACCGGTTGTAGCTGCTTACTGACGTAATGATCGTAATCCAGTGGCGTGGTGCGAGCCTCCAGCGGCTCCGGGCCTGCCGTCGCCATCACGTAGCGAATCCGGCCACCGTTCTGGTACTGCAACGGCCGGTTTAATTTGCGATTCTGCTCATCCGCCAGCCGGGCGGCGCGCACGTGCGGCGGCACATTTCGTTCATACTCTTTCAGCGGTCGGCGCAGACGTTTCTTGTAAATCAGCCGATCGTCGAGCTCACCGGCCAGCAGCTGCGCCACGGTGGTGCGAATATAGTCCTGCCACGGCTCACGGCGAAAAATACGGCTGTAGAGCTGCTGCTGAAACTGCTGCGCCAGCGGCGTCCAGTCGGTGCGCACCGACTCCAGTCCCTTAAACACCATGCGTTCGCCCGCCGCTTCGCGGATCAGTCCGGCATAGCGTTTTTTACTGCCCTGTTCGGCGCCACGGATGGTGGGCATCAGAAAACGGCAGAAGTGGTTTTCATACTCCAGCTCCAGCGCGCTGGTCAGCCCCTGAGTCTGCTGCAGATGGTCACGCCACCAGGCATTTACTTTTTGCGTTAGCTGCTGACCAATCGCCGCGGCGTCCTGCTCGCTGTGGGCGGATTTCAGCCAGACGAAGGTCGAGTCAGTATCGCCGTAAATCACATCATAGCCTTCTTCCTCAATCAGCGTGCGGGTCTGCTGCATAATGGCATGGCCACGCAGGGTAATCGAAGAGGCGAGTCGTGGATCGAAAAAGCGGCAGGCGCTGGTGCCGAGCACGCCATAAAAGGCGTTCATGATAATCTTTAACGCCTGCGACAGCGGCTGGTTGCCCTGCTGTTTGGCGGCTTCGCGGCCCAGCCAGATCTGCTCAACGATGGCGGGCAGGCAGTGGGTATGACGGGAAAAGCGCGCTTCGCGAAAGCCGGCCACCGAATCAGCATCGTCAGGATGCGCCAGCCCTTCCACCAGGCCAACCGGATCGATCAGAAAAGTACGGATAATCGACGGATAGAGGCTTTTGTAATCCAGCACCAGCACCGAGTCGTAGAGTCCCGGACGCGAATCCATCACGTAACCGCCGGGACTGGCTTCCGGGGCCACATCGCCGAGGTTCGGCGCGACAAATCCGCTGCGGTGCATCCGCGGAATATAGAGATGGCTGAATGCCGCGACGGAGCCGCCGTGACGATCGACCGCCAGGCCATTCACCGCCGCACGCTCCAGCAGAAACGGCATAATCGCCGTTTTGTGGAAAATCCGGGTGACCAGCTCGCAGTCTTTCAGGTTATAGCGCGCCAGAGCCGGTTTATCATTGGCGAAGCGCCAGTTGATCTCCTCCATGCGCTGCCACGGGTTATCGATCGCCTTGCCTTCTCCCAACAGTTGCTGCGACACCGATTCCAGACTGAATGACGGGAAATCCCAGAAGGCGGATTTCAGCGCATCGATGCCGTCAATGATCAACCGGCCACTGAGCTGGGCGAAAAAAACGCCGGGCTTGAAGCCGTGCTCACGCCACTCCAGCGTCGTCTGCTGACGGCCCAGACGCAGCGGAATAGCGTAGCGATCGGCATGTTTCTGCAATACCCGCAGGTCAAACTGCACCACGTTCCAGCCAATGATCACATCGGGGTCGTGCTGCGCGAACCACTGGTTCAGCGCCTCAAGCAGCTGCGGCCGCGTCTCCAGATAGATCAGCTCAAAATCGAGCGCGCTGGCATCGCCGTTGGGCGGGCCCAGCATATAGACCTGGCGCTGGCCGCAACCCTCCAGCCCGATGCAGTAAAGCTCGCCGTGCTGGGTGGTTTCAATGTCCAGCGAAACCCATTTCAGTGGCGGCCGATAATCGGGATGCGGTTTCAGCCGGGCATTTACCACGCTGTCGCCCTGCGGCTCGCCGTCAAACCAGACCGGCGCGGTAATAAAGCGCTCCATCAGGTAGCGCTCGGGCGGGCGGATATCCGCTTCATAGATCGGAATGCCCTGTTCACGCAGCAGCTTTTCGATGCGTTGCAGCTGGCGATTCTGCCGGCAGTAGATGCCGGCCACCGGGCGCTGGCGGAAATCTTTCAGTTCAAGCGGCTGGATACGCAGCTGACGCTCATCTTTCAGCAGCTCACTGACCTGAGACTGAAACTCACGCGGAATAAACGCGACCGACTCCTGAGCCGGCAGCACCACGCGCTGGGCGCCCTGATCGGTGGCGAGCCAGAGCACAATTTCACTGCCTTGCGGCGTGTCGCGCCAGTGGCGGGTAAGCAGAAAACCTGCGCGGGGCCTATTCACATCGTCTCCAGACTCAGGATTTTTGAACGGTGATAAAACCCGCTCAGTATAACATGGATATTTATACAGTTCCCGCGCCGGGGTTTTGTCAATATTGTCCTACAATTCTTGCCTTGACGCTGTGCGGCTGGCTCAGGACAATCCAGCCTTCTGCTTTTTCTAAGGAAGTTTATGGAAGCCTGGGTTCAACACCTGTTTACGCAGTCGCTGGAGTGGGCGCTGTTTGCGGTTGCGCTGGTGACCTTTCTGGAATCTCTGGCGCTGGTCGGGCTGTTGCTGCCGGGAACCGTGCTGATGGCGAGTCTGGGCGCGCTGGTTGGCAGCGGACAAATTGGCCTCTATCCGGCCTGGGCGGCTGGTTTTGCCGGTTGCCTGATTGGCGACTGGGTCTCTTACGGCATCGGCTGGAAATTTCAGGGACCGCTGCATCGCTGGAAGTATCTGCAAAAGTACAAAGGGCTGCTGGATAAAACCGAACACGCGCTGCATCAGCACAGCATGTTTACCATTCTTGTCGGACGCTTTGTCGGCCCGACGCGCCCGCTGATCCCACTGGCGGCCGGTATGCTGGAATTGCCGGTACGTAAATTCCTGCCGCCGAATCTGATTGGCTGCCTGCTGTGGCCACCGCTCTATCTGCTGCCCGGCATTCTGGCTGGCGTGGCAGTCGATGTGCCTGAGGCGGCGCAGGGCGGTAACTTCAAGTGGCTGCTGCTGACGGCAGCGATAGTGGTGTGGCTGGGCGGCTGGTTAGGCTGGCGCTGGTGGCGTAGCGGCAAGAGTCAGGATTGGGCGACCGCCTGGCTGCCGCCGGAACGACTGCGCTGGCTGGGACCGCTGGGGCTGGTGATCGCCACTGCCGCCTTTGTCGGCATTCAGTTCCATCCGATGATGCCGATTTTCCGTCATCTGCTGTGGCAGGTCTTTTTCGAATAATCATCGGTTAGCGGCGCGGGATGCCCAGTACATCAGCCTCCCGCGTCTCGCCCGACAGCAACTGTTGGGTCGCGCCGTCCCAGTAAACCCGTCCATCAACAATCACCACGCTGCGCGATGCGATCTGTTGCGCATCTTCCAGACTGTGCGACACCATCAGCAGCGTGATGTTGCGGGCTTCGCACACCGAGCGCACCAGCTGCAGCATTTCGCTGCGCAGCGCCGGATCCAGCGCCGAAAAGGGCTCATCCAGCAGCAGCACCGGGCGATCGCGCAGCAGACAACGCGCCAGCGCCACCCGCTGACGCTGGCCCCCCGATAGCTCGCCCGGCAGTCGCGCCAGCAGACCGCCCAATCCCACCTGATCGGCCAGCGCAGCCAGCTGCTGGCGCTGCTCTGTGTTGAGCTTCAGTCCCGGGTGCAGGCCCAGCGCCATGTTCTGCTGCACGCTGAGGTGCGGAAACAGGTTGTTCTCCTGAAACAGCATCGATACCGGCCGCCTGGCGGGCACGCTGTGGCTATGATCCTGGCCATCAATCATCAGCGTGCCCTGGCGGATCGGCAGAAAACCGGCGATCAGGCTGAGTAAGGTACTTTTTCCGGCACCGCTTGGCCCGAGGATCGCCAGCCGCTCGCCACGTTCGGCATGCAGGCTGAAGCGCATCGGCAGATGCTGATAAAGGTAAGTGAGATTATTCAGTGTCAGCATGGCGGCCCGGTAATTTTTCCATCAGGGTGAACAGCAGCAAACAGAGCAGCAGCAGCAGCAGAGCGGTGACTGCGCCGTCGGCACCACGATAGGCACCAATCTGTTGATAAAGGTAGAACGGCAGGGTGCGGAAGTCGGCGTTGCCAAACAGCGCCACCACGCCAAAATCACCGATCGACAGCACGCAGGCAAACGCCAGCGCCTGTGCCAGCGGACGTTTCAGCGCCCGCAGTTCAATCAACCGCAGTCGGTTCCAGCCGTGGATATCCAGTGAATCGCATAGCCTGCCGTAGCGCTCGGCGAGATCACGCATCGGGTTTTCCAGTACTTTCAGCGCATAGGGAATGGCGATCAGCGCATTGGTAAAGATCACCAGCCCGTCCGCCGACGCCGGCAGGCCAACGGTGGCGTTAAACAGCAGAAAGAAGCCGGTCGCCAGCACAATGCCGGGCATTGCCAGAATCAGCATGCCGCTGGTGTCGATCAGCTGTGCGGCGAGCGGGCGCTGACGCAGACGCAATTCGCGACTGCTCCACAGCAGCATCAGCGTCAGTATTACGCACAGCAGGCCGGCACCGACCGCGATGCGCAATGAGGTCAGGGTCGCCTGCCACAGCGCTGGCTGGGCCAGCGCGCCGCGCAGCCCGCCGTGCAAGCCATCCACCACTACCGCCGCCAGCGGCGGCAGCAGCAGCAGTAACGCCAGCATAATCAGCAACCCATCCGTTAGTTGAGCCAGACGAGAATCCTGTGGATCGCGCCAGCCGTGCAGCTGGCTGGTACCGGCAGGGAGCGCTTTACTGAACCGCTGGCTGAGCAGCACCAGCGTCAGACAGCAGCTGAGCTGAATCAGCGCCAGCAAGGCGGCTCGACCGGGATCGTAGTCGTAACTGAGCGCCTGAAAGATCGCCAGTTCAATGGTGGTGGCCTGGGGGCCACCGCCCAGCGACAGCACGGTGGCGAAGCTGGCGAAGCAGAGCATAAAGATGAGCGCGCCGGTCGGCAGCAGCTGACGACGCAGCCATGGCCACTCCAGCAGGCAAAAGTGGTGCCAGCCGCGCAGATCAAGCTGTGCGGCCAGTTGACGCTGCTCGGCCGGAATACTCTCCAGCGCCTGCAGCATCAGACGCGTCGCCAGCGGCAGGTTAAAAAAAACATGCGCCAGCAAAATGCCCTGTAACCCATAGGGTGAGAAGTGATAGTCAATGCCCAGCAGCTGACACATCTGCGCCAGCCAGCCGACGCGGCCATAGACCGTCAGTAGGCCAAACACCGCCACCAGCACCGGCAGCACCAGCGTCATGGCACACAGACGCAGCAACAGCTGACGACCGGGAAAGCGGCGGCGATAGAGGGCGCGCGCCAGCGGCACTGCAGGCAGCAACGACAGCAGGGCGGAGAGCAGCGCCTGACCAAAGGAGAACGCCACAACGTGCTGCAGGTACTCATCCAGCAGCACGCTACGCCAGTCGGTGACCGGCGCGGCATTCCACAGCGAGATAAAGGCGAACAGCGCCACGCTGATTAACAGCAGCGTGGCGAGCGACCCGGGGATCAGCCAGCGCGGCATTAGCGGCTGACGGCGCGTTGCCACTGGCTAATCCAGCCAGAGCGCTGGCTGGCTACCTCTTCCGGCGAATAGTGCAGCGCGGTGGCGGGCACCTGCAGCGTGGCGAAGCCAGCAGGCAGGGTGGTTTTGATCGCCGGATACATCCAGTTGCCGGTCGGGATGGTGTTCTGGAACGCCGGCGAGACCATAAACTGCATGAACTGCTGCGCCAGTTTCGGCTGTTTACTGCTGGCTAACTGCGCAGCAACCTCGACCTGCAGATAGTGGCCTTCGGCAAACGGTGCGGCGGCGTAGTTCTCTTTTTTCTCTTCGATGATGTGATAGGCCGGCGAGGTGGTATAGCTCAGCACCAGATCGCCTTCGCCTTTCAGGAACAGACCGTAGGCTTCACTCCAGCCCTTGGTGACCGTCACGGTTTTCTGCGCCAGCTTTTGCCATGCCTGCGGGGCCTGATCGCCATAGACTTTCTGCATCCACAGCAGCAGACCTAATCCCGGGGTACTGGTACGCGGATCTTCATAGATGACCCGCCATTTTTCCGGGCTCTCTACCAGCTCTTTCAGGCTTTTCGGCGGATTTTTCAGGCGGGTTTTGTCATAGACGAAGGCGAAATAGCCATAATCAAACGGAACAAAGGTGCTGTCGTGCCAGCCACCCGGCAGCGTCAGCTGCGCGGTATCGACCTTGCTGGCGGCAAACAGACCGGTTTTTTGCGCCGCCTGCAGCAGGTTGTTATCCAGTCCCAGCACCACATCCGCTTTGCTGTTTTTGCCTTCCATTCGCACGCGATTCAGCAGCGACACGCCATCTTCCAGCGTGACAAATTTCAGTTCGCAATCGCACTGCGCTTCAAAGGCTTTTTTGACCGCCGGACCGGGGCCCCAGTCAGCGGAGAAGGAGTCGTAGGTGTAAACCGTCAGAACCGGTTTGGCAGCCAGTACCGGGGTGGAAAGTAACAGCAGCAGTGGCAGAACTTTGTTAAACACTTTGCGCTCCTTCAGGAGAATAGGGGATGAGTCGCAAAGGATCTGAGCAGCAGGCCTCTCAAATCCCTACGTCGGTATTAACCGAATCAGGTTCGACGGGTCTCTCTCAGCCGTTTGCGGTCAGCAGGCGGCACCCCGTTGAGAACGTCACATTCTAGTCATTTCAGCGTCAGCGCGAAAGCGTTACAGCGCGGGCGGCGCAAACCAGGCAGATTTAAAATCGAACCAGCCGAGGGTATTCATCCGCACGCCGCGCATGCTGCGCTGACCTTCAAGCAGCAGCCAGTGGTGGAACAGCGGATGCAGACCGGCCTCTTCCACTAACCGCTTGCTCCATTCGGCCAGCGGCAGCGCTTTTTCACGCCAGCGGGCGGCATCAGCGTGCCAGTCGATCGGCAAACAGTGATGCAGCAGCGGGATCTCATACAGCTGGGCAAACAGTGAAAAGGCCAGTGGCAGCGTGAAGTTCACGCTGCCGAGCCAGATATCGCTGTCGGCCTCGCCCTGATGCCAGCATTCGTAACTGACTTCACGCGTCTCCAGCGTAACGCCGTGCTGCGCCAGCAGCGGACGCAACGCATTGGCAATGCCTTCGTGCTCAACGTGCTGACTGTACCAGGTGAGCGTCAGGTGAGTCAGGCCGGGCGGCTTTTCGACCGGGGTAAGATCGCGGCGGTGATGCCAGCGCGGCAGCAGGCCATAGGCCGGAAACCAGTAACGCTGATAGCCGACGCCGGCGTGGTTGAGCAGGGCGATGGGATTGAACAGATAGCTGACCCAGCGCCGTATCGTCTCGTCACGGCCTTTTTCCGAACGCTGATCAAACAGCAAATAGTAGCAGCCTTCTTCCAGCCGGCTCTCTTCCTGGATCTCATCCGCGCCGTCGCCCTGCAGGCGCACACCTGCGTAGACCAGCTCATCGCTGATATCCGGCAGTACCCAGATAGAGACGTCATCAATCAGCGCGCGAAAGCCAAAATAATCATCAAAGGCTTCTATCTTCAGCTGACTTTCCTGATTGCGGATCACGCTGTAAGGGCCGGTGCCGATCGGCTGGCGGGCAAAGTCGCGCTGCGTGGGCCACTCGCGCGGCAGGATCATCGCACTGACGCTGGCCAGTAACCAGGGTAACCAGTCGTCGGGCTGGCTTAAGGTGATATCCAGCGTCCACGGAGCGGGCGAGTCGAGCTGTTGAATATGGGAAAACAGCGGCTGCTGACGCTGACGTTCCAGCGTGGCGATAACATCGGCCATCTCCAGTTCGCGACCATGATGAAAGCGAATCGCCGGTCGCAGAAAAAAGCGCCAGTGGAGCGGGGAAGTCTGCTGCCAGTGATGGGCAATATCGGCCTCTATTTCCCCATTTTCCTCATTTATGCGCGTCAGGCCATTAAAAATCTGGCGGGCAATATGGGTTTCGGAGCGGCGCAGGGCGGAGCCCGGCAGCAAATTCAGCAGCGGGCGGTAGTAAAGCACCCGCAGAATGTGTTTTCCCTGACGGAAACTGCGGCCAAGGTGAGCGCCAATCATCTGCCTGACCTGATTCTTATCGCCGACCAGCTGCACCAGCTGATCGATGCGATCCTGATCCAGCAGATCCTCAGCGCGCTGCTGCTGTAGCGCCAGTCCGGTGTAGCAGAAGGTTAGTTGTGAGCGCTTACCGCGTCCGGCTTCGGCCTGCCAGATTAACCAGCCGGCCGCCTGCATCCGGTTGAGTAGGTTGCGCATATGCCGGCGTGAACAGTGCAGCAGGTCAGCCAGTTCGCTCAGGGTGATCTCCTGCGTCTGCCCCTGGCAGCTTTGCCACAGGCGTATGAACTGCTGCTTCAGGCGAGATGAGGACATAAAAGAGGAACTCCCGGTGAAAAGCGCTCTGTTTTTCTTGCCGCATTTTAAGGGCAAACTTTGCTCTATGGGAAGAGCGGGAGGCATTCAGCTATGAATGGCGTTCGACCCTCATGCCGCTGTTCAGCGGGATGCTTTTCTGAGTAGGGTGCAATTACACCGCCAGCAGATGATCTCTGCTGGCTTTTTTCATGCTGCACGGTATCGTCTACCCTTCTTCTCTTCCCCTGTTCATCCTGTAAGGGATTTCGGTATGAAATCGCTGTTAACGCGGCAGCGCCGCATCAATCCGGTCTACCTCGCTTTTATGGTCGCCTCGTTCATGCTGGGCGTGGCGGGCGCATTGCAGGCACCGACCCTCAGCCTGTTTTTAACCCGTGAGGTGCAGGCCCGCCCATTCTGGGTCGGGCTGTTTTTCACTATCAATGCGGTGGCCGGTATCGTGGTGAGTATGCTGGTGGCAAAGCGATCGGACAGCGTCGGCGATCGCCGCAACATCATTCTGTTCTGCTGCCTGATGGCGCTGGTTAATGCGCTGCTGTTTGCCTTTACCCGCCACTATCTGACGCTGATTACCCTTGGGGTGCTGCTCTCGGCGTTAGCCAGCGTGTCGATGCCGCAGCTGTTCGCGCTGGCACGTGAATATGCCGACCAGTCAGCGCGGGAAGCGGTGATGTTCAGTTCGGTGATGCGGGCACAGCTGTCGCTGGCGTGGGTGATCGGACCGCCACTGTCGTTCGCTCTGGCGCTGAATTACGGTTTCGTGACGCTGTTTATGGTGGCGGCGGCGCTGTTCCTTATCTGCATCGTGCTGGTGTGGTTTACCCTGCCGTCGGTGCCGCGCGCTGAGCCACTGCTGCAAAGCGGCGGCCTGCCGTTAAGCGGCTGGCGTGACCGGGATGTGCGGCTGCTGTTTCTGGCCTCGGTGACCATGTGGACCTGCAACACCATGTATATCATCGACATGCCGCTCTATATCAGTACCACGCTGGGATTGCCGGAAAAGCTGGCCGGTTTGCTGATGGGGACCGCGGCCGGGCTGGAGATTCCGGTGATGCTGCTGGCCGGGCATTACGCACGGCGTATCGGCAAGCGGCGGCTGATGCTGCTGGCGGTGGCGGCAGGGGTGCTGTTTTACCTTGGGCTGGTGCTGTTCAACTCGCGCACCTCACTGATGGTTTTACAGCTGTTTAATGCGGTGTTTGTCGGGATTATCGCCGGTATCGGGATGTTGTGGTTTCAGGATTTAATGCCGGGGCGACCCGGCGCTGCGACAACGATGTTCACCAATTCGATCTCGACCGGCATGATTCTGGCCGGGGTTATTCAGGGAACCTTAAGTGAGCGGCTGGGACATGAAGCGGTCTACTGGCTGGCATTTGTGCTGGCGATAGCGGCTTTTATTATGTCAGCGCGGGTACGCGACGTTTAAAGCAGCAGGGCGACGGGATGCCGCCCTGCTTTGACTCTATCAGCGCAGGAAGGCGGGCTGGTTCTGCTCATATTGCGAGATCGACGCTTCGTGTTGCAGCGTCAGGCCGATACTGTCAAGGCCGTTAATCATGCAGTGACGGCGGAAGCTGTCGAGTTCGAACGGATAGACTTTATCCCCTGCAGTCACCGTCTGCGCTTCCAGATCGACCGTAAAGCGAATGCCCGGTTGCGCCGCCACCAGTTTAAACATCTCATCCACTTCCTGTTCGCTTAACTTCACCGGCAACAGCTGGTTATTGAAGCTGTTACCGTAAAAAATATCCGCGAAGCTCGGCGCAATCACCACGTGAAAACCGAAATCGGTCAGCGCCCAGGGCGCATGCTCACGTGATGAGCCGCAGCCAAAGTTTTCACGCGCCAGCAGAATGCTGGTGCCTTTGAACTCCGGCTTGTTGAGCACAAAACCGGGCGTCGGCACGGTGCCGGCATCATCTTCAAAGCGCCAGTCGTGAAACAGGTGCTGGCCGAAACCGGTGCGGGTTACTTTCTGCAAAAACTGCTTAGGGATAATGGCATCAGTATCGACGTTAGCCGCATCCAGCGGCGCAACGATACCGGTGTGCTGGGTAAATTTATTCGCCATCGGTTAAGCTCCTGTCGTCAGTTGACGGATATCGGCAAAATGGCCGGAAACGGCGGCAGCGGCTGCCATCGCCGGGCTGACCAGATGGGTCCGGCCACCGCGGCCCTGACGACCTTCAAAATTACGGTTGCTGGTTGAGGCGCAACGCTCGCCTGGATTCAGACGGTCATTATTCATCGCCAGACACATTGAACAGCCTGGCAGACGCCATTCAAAACCAGCGTCGAGGAAGATTTTATCCAGACCTTCGGCTTCAGCCTGAGCTTTGACCGGACCGGAACCTGGCACCACCATGGCAATCACGCCAGGCGCGACTTTGCGGCCTTTGGCGATGGCGGCGGCAGCGCGCAGATCCTCAATGCGTGAGTTGGTGCACGAGCCGATAAACACCTTATCAATCGCCACATCGGTCAGTTTAATGCCTGGCTGCAGGTTCATGTAGGCCAGGGCTTTCTCCGCCGAGGCGCGCTCGACCGGATCGGCAAACGAGGCCGGATTGGGAATGACCTGATCAACGGCGATCACCTGGCCTGGGTTGGTGCCCCAGGTGACCTGCGGTGCAATCTGTTCGGCATGCAGCGTGACGACCGCGTCATATTTCGCCCCTTCATCGGACTTCAGGGTACGCCAGTAGGCTACAGCCTGTTCCCATTTCTCACCCTTCGGCGAGAACTGACGGCCTTTCAGGTAGTTAAATGTAGTCTCATCCGGCGCAACCAGGCCCGCTTTGGCACCCATCTCAATCGCCATATTACACAGGGTCATGCGGCCTTCCATGCTCAGCGCTTCAATCGCCGGACCGCAGAACTCAACCACGTGACCGGTGCCGCCCGCGCTGCCGGTTTTGCCGATGATTGCCAGCACGATATCTTTGGCGGTGATGCCGGTCGCGGCTTCGCCCAGCACTTCAATCTTCATGGTTTTCGCCCGACCCTGTTTCAGCGTCTGGGTGGCAAACACATGCTCGACTTCTGAGGTGCCGATACCAAAGGCCAGCGAGCCAAACGCGCCGTGCGTGGCGGTGTGTGAGTCGCCGCAGACGATGGTCATGCCCGGCAGGGTCATACCCTGCTCAGGGCCGATAACATGAACGATGCCCTGGAACGGGTGATTCAGGTCATACAGCTGCACGCCAAATTCAGCGCAGTTTTTCATCAGCTCCTGCATCTGAATACGCGCCATCTCACCCGACGCATTGATGTCTTTGGTCTGGGTTGAAACGTTGTGATCCATGGTGGCGAAGGTTTTTTCAGGCTGACGGACTTTACGTCCGTGTGCGCGCAGCCCATCAAACGCCTGTGGCGAGGTCACTTCATGGATCAGATGACGATCGATATAGAGTAATGGCGTTTCATCTGGCGCTTCGTGGACGACATGTGCATCAAATAACTTCTGGTATAAGGTTTTCATTATTTTATTTTTCCTCGGCGATAAAGCGGGCAATGATGCTGCCCATCTCATCGGTGCTGACCGCAGGGCCGTCGCCGGCTAAATCTTTGGTGCGGTAGCCCTCTTCCAGCGCCCGGCTGATGGCGCGCTCAATGCTATCGGCGGCGTCATCGGCATTCAGGCTGTAACGTAACAGCAACGCCAGTGACAGGATCTGCGCCACCGGGTTGGCGATGTTCTGACCCGCAATGTCTGGTGCAGAGCCACCGGCCGGTTCAAACAGACCAAAACCCTCTTCATTCAGGCTGGCGGAAGGCAGCATGCCCATTGAGCCGGTGATCATCGCGCACTCATCAGAGAGAATGTCACCGAACAGGTTAGAGCAGAGCAGCACGTCAAACTGCGACGGATCTTTGATCAGCTGCATGGTGGCATTGTCGATATACATGTGGCTCAGCTGGACATCCGGATAATCTTTAGCCACCTCGTTGACGATCTCGCGCCACATTACCGAGGTCTGCAACACGTTGGCTTTATCGATTGAGGTCACTTTATGACGACGTTTGCGCGCCGACTCAAACGCGATGCGGGCGATGCGTTCGATTTCGAAACGGTGGTAAACCTCGGTATCGAATGCCCGCTCGTGCGGACCGCTGCCTTCACGGCCCTTCGGCTGGCCGAAGTAGATGCCGCCAGTCAGTTCACGTACGCACAGAATGTCGAAGCCCCGGGCGGCGATGTCGCTACGCAGCGGGCAAAAAGCTTCCAGTCCGCTGTAGAGTGCCGCCGGACGCAGGTTGCTGAACAGACGGAAGTGTTTACGCAATGGCAACAGCGCGCCGCGCTCAGGCTGAGACGCCGGCGGTAAGTGTTCCCACTTTGGCCCGCCAACCGAACCGAACAGAATAGCATCGGCCTGCTCACAGCCTGCGACGGTGGCGGGCGGTAACGGCTCACCGTATTGATCGATGGCGATGCCACCCACCGCGTATTCGCTGGTAGTGATGCGCATGTCGAAGCGTTGACGAATCGCGTCTAACACCTTCATTGCCTGCGCCATCACTTCCGGGCCGATACCGTCACCCGGTAAAACTGCAATATGGGAAGAGCTGGACATAGTTATACCGTTTCCTTCTGATCTTTAAATTTGCGCTGCAATTCTTGTTCAACCTGTCTGGCACGCCAGATGTTATTCAGGGCGTTAACCATCGCTTTGGCGGACGATTCGACGATATCAGTCGCCAGACCGACACCGTGGAACTTACGGTTGTTGTAGCTCACCACGATATCTACCTGACCCAGCGCATTTTCGCCGTGGCCCTTGGCGGTCAGTTTGTAGTTAACCAGTTCTGCATCCAGCTGGGTGATGCGATTGATCGCCTGATAAACCGCGTCAACCGGACCATTGCCGGTGGCGGCATCTGATTTGATACTCTCGCCGCAGCCCAGATTGACCGAGGCCGTGGCGGTGATGCTCGAACCGGTCTGGACGTTAAATTCGTTCAGCTGGAAATATTCCGGCTCTTCATTCTGTTTATTGATGAAGGCCAGCGCTTCCAGGTCGTAATCAAATACCTGACCTTTTTTATCAGCCAGCTTCAGGAAGGCGTCGTACAGGGTATCCAGATTGTAATCGTGCTCGGCATAGCCCATCTCTTCCATACGGTGTTTAACCGCCGCACGGCCAGAACGTGAGGTCAGGTTGAGCTGGATTTTGTGCAGGCCAATCGATTCAGGGGTCAGAATTTCATAGTTCTCGCGGTTCTTCAGCACGCCATCCTGGTGAATACCAGAGGAGTGGGCAAAGGCGTTGGAGCCAACCACCGCTTTGTTGGCCGGGATCGGCATATTGCAGATCTGGCTGACCATCTGGCTGGTGCGGTAGATTTCCTGATGATTGATATTGGTGTGGACGTTCATGATCTGCTGGCGGGTTTTGATCGCCATGATCACCTCTTCCAGCGCACAGTTACCGGCACGTTCACCCAATCCATTCAGCGTGCCTTCAACCTGGCGGGCGCCCGCCTGCACCGCAGCCAGCGCATTACCGGTCGCCATGCCCAGGTCATCATGGGTATGCACTGACAGAATCGCTTTATCGATGTTCGGCACGCGCTGAATCAACTGGCTGATGATGTGGGCATATTCACCCGGCAGGGTATAGCCGACCGTGTCCGGGATGTTGATGGTGCGGGCACCGGCATTAATGGCCGCTTCGACCATCCGGCACAGGTCGTCAATTGGGGTACGGCCACCGTCTTCACAGGAAAACTCAACGTCGTCGGTGTAGTTACGGGCGCGTTTCACCATCTTCACTGCACGCTCAATGACCTCGGGCAGCGTGCTGCGCAGTTTGGTGGCGATGTGCATCGGTGAAGTGGCGATAAAGGTATGAATACGGAAGGCGTCGGCAACCCGCAGTGATTCGTAGGCGGCGTCGATATCTTTTTCTACACAGCGTGCCAGACCGCAAACCCGGCTGTTTTTGATGGTGCGCGCAATGGTCTGTACAGATTCAAAATCACCGGGTGAGGAAACCGGAAAACCGACTTCCATTACGTCCACGCCCATGCGCTCCAGCGCTAACGCAATCTGCAATTTTTCTTTCACACTCAGGCTGGCCTGTAATGCCTGCTCACCGTCGCGCAGAGTGGTATCGAAAATAATGACTTGCTGGCTCATCGTATTCATCCTTATGCATTTCTTGCCTTGCAACGAGCATAAAAAAACCCGCGACAGGCGCGGGTTTTTAACTTTCAGCAGGTTTGAATCAGTGTTTGATTCCGCCCACAAGTCTACCGCGCAAACTGAATGCGTTTAGTAGTAGACCGAGT
Organism: Pantoea sp. X-Soil-YNGN-775; assembly: GCF_059730575.1. Taxonomy (NCBI): domain Bacteria; kingdom Pseudomonadati; phylum Pseudomonadota; class Gammaproteobacteria; order Enterobacterales; family Erwiniaceae; genus Pantoea; species Pantoea sp. X-Soil-YNGN-775. The sequence continues at coordinate 696,582 of NZ_AP035945.1, forward strand.
AGGCGGGAAGAACGAAACATGGATTCAAACCTCATAAAATTTTGTGCTGCCCATATTGGTACTGGAATCCCTGTGGGATGTCAACCTTCAATGAAGGGCTATTTCAGCGGGTAAATAAGGAAAATATTCTGTCAGATATCGGTCAGCCAGCGTATTGAACAACTGCGCACGCAGCGCGGGTTAAAACGGGCGATTGGTAACGAAAGGGACTCTACTGATGTTTGATTAATTATTTGATATTTAAGTATTTTAAAATTAATCCCTCAGTCTGAATGACCGGATTTATTTTCGCTGCTTTAGCATAATCGTGTGAACTTTAATGATTTTAAGGTTAATTACGCCAGAAAAGAAATGCCACAGCAAATTGTGGGCTGCGGTAAGCGGCAATAACTTTTCGCTATTTCTTAGATCACGCTGAAAATAATTTCATCGCCAGCATTTTCCTCTGCGGTTGTGCGACGTAATTAGTGTATTCCGCGCAGCCCTTTCTTATCGCGCAGAGCCTTTACGTTGGTGCCGTTTAATTTGCGCGAGTTTGCGGTTTGCCTGCCAGGTTAACTGCGGTTATGGTAAACGTCCTACTCTCAAAACAATGAACTCAACAGATTTCTCTGTATCTGCAGGGCGGAACGCGTTCCGTCCTGCTGGCATAAACATAAGGTTTTGATCTTACATTGGCAAAGCAGGTGCCTGGATGACGTAACGCACCCCGCGCGTTAACGCAGCCTGGCCCTCACGCCTGGAGGCAGAAGATGGAGATGTTGTCAGGAGCCGAAATGGTCGTCCGTTCGTTAATCGATCAGGGCGTTAAGCAGGTATTCGGTTATCCGGGTGGCGCGGTGTTGGATATTTACGACGCGCTGCAAACGGTCGGGGGAATCGACCACGTACTGGTGCGTCATGAACAGGGCGCGGTGCATATGGCTGATGGCCTGGCGCGCGCGACCGGCGAAGTCGGCGTGGTGCTGGTGACGTCAGGGCCCGGTGCCACCAATGCGATTACCGGTATCGCCACCGCATATATGGACTCAATCCCGCTGGTGATCCTGTCGGGACAGGTGCCTTCGTCGCTGATTGGCTATGACGCCTTTCAGGAGTGCGACATGGTCGGCATTTCGCGTCCGGTGGTGAAACACAGTTTCCTGGTGAAAAACACCGAAGAGATCCCGACCGTGCTGAAAAAGGCGTTCTGGCTGGCGTCGAGCGGACGTCCGGGCCCGGTGGTGATCGATCTGCCAAAAGATATTCTTAATCCGGCAAATAAGCTGCCTTATCACTGGCCGGATGAAGTGAGCATGCGCTCTTATAATCCAACGATTCAGGGGCATAAAGGGCAGATTAAACGCGCCCTGAATACGCTGCTGGCGGCTCATAAGCCGGTGATCTACGTCGGTGGCGGCGCGATTACCGCAGGCTGTGAGGCGGAACTGCTGCAGCTGGCGGAGAGCCTGAATATCCCGGTCACTACCTCGCTGATGGGGCTGGGCGCGTTTCCTGGCACTCACCGTCAATGCGTCGGCATGCTGGGGATGCACGGCACCTACGAAGCCAACATGACGATGCACAATGCCGACCTGATTTTTGGCGTCGGGGTTCGCTTTGATGACCGTACCACTAACAACCTGGCAAAATATTGCCCGGATGCCACGGTAATGCACATCGATATCGATCCTACCTCCATCTCGAAAACGGTGGCGGCCGATATTCCGATCGTGGGCGATGCCCGCCAGGTGCTGCAGCAGATGCTGGAGTTGCTGGCCCAGACTGACAGCAAGCAGCCGCTCGACAGCCTGCGAGACTGGTGGCAATCAATTGAAAGCTGGCGCAGCCGTCAGTGCCTGGAATTTGATCGCAGCAGTGCGAAAATCAAGCCGCAGGCGGTTATTGAAACCATCTACCGCCTGACCAAAGGCGATGCCTATGTTACCTCTGACGTCGGCCAGCATCAGATGTTCGCGGCGCTGTACTACCCGTTCGATAAGCCGCGTCGCTGGATCAACTCTGGCGGTCTCGGCACCATGGGCTTTGGTCTGCCTGCTGCGCTCGGCGTGAAAATGGCGCTGCCGGATGAGACGGTTATTTGCGTCACCGGCGACGGCAGTATCCAGATGAACATTCAGGAGTTGTCGACCGCGCTGCAGTACAATCTGCCGGTGCTGGTGCTGAGCCTGAATAACCGTGTTCTTGGCATGGTGAAGCAGTGGCAGGACATGATCTACTCCGGCCGTCACTCCCAGTCTTATATGGAATCGCTGCCTGATTTTGTTCGTCTGGCTGAAGCCTATGGGCATGTCGGCATCGCCATTGAGCATCCGGCGGAGCTGGAAGAGAAGCTGACGCTGGCGCTGGAAACGCTGGCGCAGGGACGGCTGGTGTTTGTGGATGTTACCGTCGATGGCAGCGAGCACGTTTACCCGATGCAGATTCGTGGTGGCAGCATGGATGAGATGTGGTTAAGCAAAACGGAGAGGACATAACTATGCGTCGCATTTTATCGGTTCTGCTGGAGAACGAATCCGGCGCATTATCCCGCGTGGTCGGCCTGTTCTCACAGCGCGGCTATAACATCGAAAGCCTGACCGTGGCGCCAACGGACGATCCGACGCTGTCGCGCATGACGATTCAGACCGTCGGCGATCAGAAGGTACTGGAGCAGATCGAAAAGCAGCTGCACAAGCTGGTTGATGTGCTGCGCGTAACCGAACTGGGGCAGGGCGCCTACGTTGAGCGTGAAATCATGCTGGTGAAAATTCAGGCCAATGGCTACGGTCGGGAAGAGGTGAAGCGCAACGCGGAGATCTTCCGTGGCCAGATTATCGACGTGACCCCAACGCTGTATACGGTTCAGCTGGCCGGCACCAGCGACAAACTGGACGCATTCCTGAATACCGTGCGCGATGTGGCGGAGATTGTCGAAGTGGCGCGCTCGGGAATCGTCGGCGTGTCACGCGGCGATCGCATCATGCGTTAATCACGCAGCGTAATCACTCAGGATGACTCTAACCCGGCGAAATGCCGGGTTTTTTTTATTTTTTATGCGCCAGACCAGCTACATTCAGAAAAGCATTTGCTCCGCGCACTTTTCTGCTGTTAGATGATAACCATGAGTTGTCCATAGCTTAACTGCGGCTATTTTTTGTCGTATGAACGGCTTCGATTGAGGGTTATCGTGAAACTGGATGAAATTGCGCGTCTGGCAGGCGTGTCGCGTACCACGGCCAGTTATGTCATTAACGGCAAAGCGCGGCAGTATCGTGTCAGCGACAAAACCGTTGAGAAAGTAATGGCGGTGGTGCGTGAGCACAATTACCACCCTAACGCGGTGGCGGCGGGGCTGCGTGCCGGGCGCACGCGCTCCATTGGCTTAGTGATTCCCGATCTGGAAAATACCAGCTATACCCGCATCGCGAATTATCTTGAGCGTCAGGCACGACAGCGGGGTTATCAGTTGCTGATCGCCTGTTCGGAAGATCAACCGGATAACGAGATGCGCTGCATTGAGCATCTGCTGCAACGGCAGGTCGATGCAATCATCGTTTCTACCTCATTACCGCCAGAACACCCGTTTTATCAGCGCTGGATCAACGATCCCCTGCCGATCATCGCCTTAGACCGCGCCCTCGATCGTGAGCATTTCACCAGCGTGGTGGGTGCCGATCAGGATGATGCCTATATGCTGGCTGCGGAATTACGTCAGCTTGAGGTTAAAAATGTGCTGTTTCTCGGCGCGCTGCCCGAGCTTTCAGTCAGTTTTCTGCGTGAAATGGGCTTCCGCGATGCGTGGAAAGAGGACAACCGTCCGATTGACTACATCTACTGCAACAGTTTTGAGCGTACCGCTGCGGCGGCGCAATTTGAAAAGTACCTTGAAGATCACCCGATGCCGGAGGCGCTGTTTACCACCTCATTTGGCCTGCTGCAGGGCGTGATGGATGTGACGCTGAAACGTGACGGGCGGCTCCCGACCGAGCTGGCTATCGCCACCTTTGGCGACCACGAATTACTGGACTTTCTTGAGTGTCCGGTGCTGGCGGTGGGGCAGCGCCATCGTGACGTCGCCGAGCGGGTGCTGGAATTAGTTCTAGCCTCTTTAGACGAACCGAGAAAACCAAAACCGGGCTTAACCCGCATCCGGCGTAATTTATACCGTCGCGGCCAATTAAGCCGCAAAGTTAAATGAGTGACGGGCAGTATTAAGCTGCCCGTCTGTTTTAAATTGCCGCCTCTGGCCGATTATAAAAGCGCTTAGAGGTAAAAAAGCGTAAATTCTGCTCACCGAAACTAACAAATCAAAAAGCTTTATTTTTTATTAATTGTTTACAACTTCAGCAAACCCTCTTTTCCCGTCCCGCCTCAAGCCGCTGGGCTTCCTTTCGGAAATCCCCTAAAATGCCGCCGCTGTCTCAGAAACTGCGATAAATATTTTGCGCTTTACATTGTTTCATTTTTAGCCGTTTTTCCCCGTGCCGCTATTTTTATTCAGGTATTCATCAGCTTAATTTTTATTTTTGTCTTTTATTTGAATATATCCTCGCCAGAGGCTAATTCAGCGGCCTGCAAATAGTGATATTGAGCTGCCGCTCCGGCTTGACAAGGATTTCATCGGGTCCTTAAACTCGTTTCGTGGTAAAAAGTGGGATAAAGTGGCGTAAATGGGTGACCAGGGGGTAAGGCTGGCATGTTCCGCGGAGCAACGTTAGTCAATCTCGACAGTAAAGGGCGGCTCGCAGTACCAACGCGATATCGCGATTTACTGAACAGTGAGTCTCAGGGGCAGATGGTCTGTACCATCGACCTCCACCAGCCATGCCTGTTGCTTTATACCCTGCCCGAATGGGAAATCATTGAAAAAAAGCTGGCCCGCTTATCCAGTATGAACCCGCTTGAGCGCCGCGTGCAGCGCCTGTTGCTGGGCCATGCCAGTGAGTGTCAGATGGATAATGCAGGCCGCTTGTTGCTGGCGAATACGCTTCGCCAGCACGCGAAATTAACTAAAGAAGTGATGCTGGTTGGACAGTTCAACAAGTTTGAACTGTGGGATGAACAGACCTGGTATCAACAAGTCAGGGACGATATTGACGCAGAACAGTCGGCTCAGGAACCTTTGTCTGAGCGGTTGCAGGACTTGTCGCTATAGCTATGCAGGAAAATTTTAAACATACCACCGTGCTGTTGGATGAGGCGGTTAACGGCCTCAATATCAGGGAAGACGGGATTTACATCGACGGCACATTCGGTCGTGGCGGTCATTCGCGCTTAATTCTTTCGCAGCTTGGCGCGAAGGGAAAGCTCATCGCTATCGATCGTGACCCGCAAGCTATTGCCGCGGCCGCTGAGATCACCGATCCGCGTTTCTCGATTATTCATGGTCCTTTTTCCGCGCTGGCGGAGTACGTTTCTGAGCTGGGATTAGTCGGCAAAATTGATGGCATTTTACTGGATTTAGGCGTGTCGTCGCCGCAGCTGGATGATGCTGAACGCGGCTTCTCCTTTATGCGCGACGGACCACTGGATATGCGAATGGACCCGTCGCGCGGCCATTCTGCCGCTGAGTGGTTGCTCCATGCCGAAGAGGCCGATATCGCCTTCGTGCTGAAGACCTATGGTGAAGAGCGTTTCGCTAAACGTATCGCCCGCGCCATTGTTGAGCGCAACCGCGAGCAGCCGATGACCCGCACCAAAGAGCTGGCTGAGGTGATCGCCATCGCCACGCCGGTGAAAGATAAATTTAAGCATCCGGCGACGCGCAGCTTCCAGGCGATTCGTATCTGGATCAACAGTGAGCTGGAAGAGATCGACATTGCGCTGAAAGGCGCGGTTGAGGTGCTGGCGCCGCAGGGACGTCTGTCGGTAATCAGCTTCCACTCACTGGAAGATCGGCTGGTGAAGCGCTTTATGCGCGATCAGAGTCGCGGGCCGCAGGTCCCCGCCGGCTTGCCGATGACGGAACAGCAGTTACGTGCGCTGGGCGGACGAGAACTGAAGCTGCTGGGCAAACTGTCGCCGGGCGAGGCTGAAGTGGCTGAGAACCCACGTGCCCGTAGCTCGGTGTTACGTATCGCGGAGAAGACCGACGCATGATCGGCAATGAGCGCCACAGCCTGCCTGGCGTGATTGGCGGCGATCTGCTGCGAAAAGGCAAGATTCCAGTGTTGCTGCTGATCGCCGTGCTGGTTTCTGCGGTACTGGTGGTCACCACCACGCACAAAACTCGCTTGCTGACGGCGCAGCGTGAACAGCTGGTACTGGAGCGGGATGCGCTGGATATCGAATGGCGCAACCTGATCCTCGAAGAAAACGCCCTGGGCGATCACAGTCGTGTTGAACGAATCGCAACCGAGAAGCTGCAATTGCAGCACGTTGATCCTTCACAAGAAAATATTGTGGTGCAGAAATAAGGACCTCAGATAGCGAATGAGCGGCGCAGGCAGAACGCTGAAGTTGAAGAAACCGGAAGATAAGGCCAGCTTTGTAAGCTGGCGTTTTGCGTTGCTGTGCGGCTGTATTTTGCTGGCGCTGGGAGGATTACTGTCGCGTGTTGCCTGGCTGCAGGTGATTAATCCTGACAAGCTGGTGAAAGAGGGCGATCTACGCTCGCTGCGCGTTCAGGCGGTGCCGACGTCACGCGGCATGATTAGCGACCGCGCCGGACGACCGCTGGCGGTGAGCGTGCCGGTTAACGCTATCTGGGCCGATCCCAAAGAGCTGCATGCCGGCGGCGGCGTCACGCTGGACAGCCGCTGGAAGGCGCTGTCGGATGCGCTTTCGATTCCGCTCGACCAGCTGGCCGCGCGGGTTAATGCCAATCCCAAAGGCCGCTTTGTCTATCTGGCGCGCCAGGTTAATCCGGCCATCGGCGAGTACGTCAAAAAACTGAAACTGCCCGGTATCCATCTGCGTGAAGAGTCACGCCGTTACTACCCGGCGGGGCAGGTCACGTCTCATCTGATTGGTTTTACCAATATCGACGGTCAGGGCATTGAAGGGATTGAGAAAAGTTTTGATAAATGGCTGACCGGTGCGCCGGGCGAACGAACGGTGCGTAAAGACCGTTTTGGTCGCGTCATCGAAGATATCTCCTCGGTTGATAGCCGCGCCGCGCATAACCTGACCCTGAGCATTGATGAGCGCTTACAGGCGCTGGTCTATCGCGAACTGAATAACGCCGTCGCCTTTAACAAAGCTGAATCGGGCACTGCGGTGCTGGTGGACGTGAATACCGGCGAAGTGCTGGCAATGGCCAACAGCCCGGCTTACAACCCGAATAACCTCAGCAACACGCCGAAAGATCTGATGCGTAACCGCGCCATTACCGACATCTTCGAGCCGGGCTCTACCGTCAAGCCGATGGTGGTGATGACCGCGCTGCAGCGCGGCGTGGTCAAAGAGAACAGCGTACTGAATACCGTGCCGTACCGCGTCAATGGTCATGAGATCAAAGACGTGGCGCGCTACAGCGAACTGACCCTGACCGGGGTCTTACAGAAATCGAGTAACGTCGGGGTTTCACGTCTGGCGTTAGCGATGCCTTCCTCAGCGCTGGTAGATACTTACGCGCGCTTTGGGCTGGGCAAACCGACCAATTTGGGGCTGGTCGGGGAAAGCAGTGGCTTATACCCTCAAAAACAACGGTGGTCTGACATAGAGAGGGCCACCTTCTCTTTCGGCTACGGGCTAATGGTAACGCCGTTACAGTTAGCGCGAGTCTACGCAACCATTGGCAGCTACGGTATTAACCGTCCGCTGTCGATCACGAAGGTCGATCCCCCTGTCGCGGGACAACGCGTTTTCGATGAGTCACTGGTTAAAACCGTGATGCACATGATGGAAAGCGTGGCGCTGCCCGGTGGCGGTGGGGTGAAAGCGGCGATTAAAGGCTATCGCATCGCCATCAAAACCGGTACCGCCAAAAAGGTCGGGCCGGATGGACGTTACGTCAACAAATACATTGCTTATACCGCAGGTGTTGCGCCTGCCAGTCATCCTCGATTCGCGCTGGTGGTGGTGATCAACGATCCCCAGGCCGGCAAGTACTACGGTGGTGCGGTTTCTGCGCCGGTATTTGGTGCCATCATGGGCGGCGTACTGCGCACCATGAACATCGAGCCGGATGCCTTACCGACCAATGACAAGAACGAGATGGTGACTAACAGAAGTGAGGAATCAAGTGACAGATCGTAACCTGCGCGACTTACTCGGCCCATGGGTGCCAGGCGCGCCGGCGCGTCCACTGCGTGACATGACACTGGATAGCCGTACTGCGGCATCCGGCGATCTGTTTGTCGCTGTTGCAGGCCATCAGGCTGATGGACGCCGTTTTATTCCGCAGGCGATTGCACAAGGCGTTGCCGCCGTTGTGGCCGAAGCCGAAGGAGAAGCGGCCGACGGTGAAATCCGCGAAATGCACGGCGTACCGGTTATCTATCTGACGCAGTTGCATCAGCGTCTTTCGGCATTAGCCGGACGTTTCTACCAGCAGCCGGGCGAAAAACAGACGCTGATCGGCGTCACCGGCACCAACGGAAAAACCACCACCACCCAGCTGCTGGCGCAGTGGGCCAGCCTGCTGGGCGAAACCAGTGCAGTGATGGGAACGGTGGGTAACGGATTGATCGGCCAGCTTACGCCGGCGGAAAACACCACCGGCTCGGCGGTCGATGTTCAGCATCTGCTGTACGATCTGGCGGAACAAGGTGCCACGCTGACCGCGATGGAGGTTTCTTCCCACGGGCTGGTTCAGCACCGTGTTGCGGCATTGCCGTTTGCGGCCGCCGTGTTCACCAATCTCAGCCGCGATCATCTCGATTATCACGGCGATATGCAGCGCTATGAGTCCGCCAAATGGCTGCTGTTCTCTGAGCATCAGGTTGGTCAGGCGATTTTGAACGCCGATGATGAAGTCGGTCGTCGCTGGCTGGCCAGCCTGCCTGATGCGGTTGCCGTGACGATGGAAAATAATTTACAGCCTGGCTGCCGCGGGCGCTGGCTGAAAGCCGATGCGGTGCAGTATCACGATAATGGCGCGCATATCCGCTTCAGTTCCAGCTGGGGCGAAGGCGAGATCGACAGTCGTCTGATGGGAGCATTCAACGTCAGCAACTTACTGCTGGCGTTGGCGACGCTGCTGGCGCTTGACTATCCGCTTGACGCCCTGATCAACGCAGCAGCGAAATTGCAGCCGGTCAACGGCCGGATGGAAGTATTTAGTGCTGCCGGCAAACCGACGGTAGTGGTTGATTATGCCCACACCCCGGATGCGCTGGAAAAAGCGCTGGAAGCCGCACGCCTGCATTGCACAGGAAAACTGTGGTGCCTGTTTGGCTGCGGCGGCGATCGTGATAAAGGCAAACGTCCGTTAATGGGCGCCATCGCTGAGCAATTCGCTGATGTGGTGGTGATCACCGATGACAATCCGCGCAGTGAAGATCCGCAGGCGATTGTGAAAGATATTCTGTCCGGCCTGCTGGACCCGGGTCGCGCCCGCGTGGTCTCAGGCCGCGCACAGGCGGTGACCAACACCATCATGCAGGCGCAGCCGGACGATATCGTGCTGGTGGCGGGTAAAGGCCACGAAGACTACCAGATCATCGGCAATCGCCGGCTGGATTACTCCGATCGCGCCACGGTAGCGGCGCTGCTGGGAGGCGCGGCATGATCCCGGTTTCCTTACGTACGCTCGCTGAAATCACCGGCGGCACGCTGTATGGCAGTGATTTAACCGTTGCTGACGTCACCACCGACACCCGTAAAGTGACGGCAGGCAGCCTGTTTATCGCGCTGGTCGGCGAACGTTTTGATGCCCATGACTTTGTGGGTGATGCGATTGCTAACGGCGCGCAGGCGCTGCTGGTGAGTCAGCATTTACCTGTCGCCGTTCCGCAGGTGGTGGTTGAGGATACCCGACTCGGCTTTGGCAAGCTGGCGGCATGGGTACGCCAGCAGGCGACAGCCCGGGTCGTGGCACTGACCGGCTCATCCGGGAAAACCTCGGTCAAAGAAATGACCGCAGCGATCCTGCGCCAGTGCGGTGAAACCCTGTATACCGCCGGTAACCTCAACAACGATTTTGGCGTCCCGATGACGCTGCTGCGTCTGACCAAAGATCATCAGTACGCGGTGATTGAGCTGGGTGCTAATCATCAGGGCGAGATCGCTTACACCACCGAACTGGTGCGGCCGGAGAGCGCGCTGGTCAACAACCTGGCGGCGGCGCATCTGGAAGGGTTTGGCTCGCTGGCAGGCGTCGCTAAAGCCAAGGGCGAAATATTTATGGGATTGCCGGCCAACGGCACGGCGATCCTCAATGCGGATAGCAATGACTGGCCGAACTGGCAGGCGCACCTGCAGGGCCAGACGGTGTGGCGCTTTTCGCCGCAGGCGGCCGGATGTGATTTCTCTGCCCGTGATATCAGCATTGCGCATGATGGCACCCACTTTGTGATGGTGACGCCGCGCGGTGAGGTGGCGATTACGCTGCCGCTGCCGGGACGGCATAACGTCGCCAACGCGCTGGCGGCGGCGGCCCTGGCGTTGTCGGTTGATGCTCCGCTGAGTGCGATACAGCAAGGGCTGAAAACGCTGCAGTCGGTGCCGGGCCGCCTGTTCCCGATACGTTTATCTGCCCACCAGCTGCTGCTGGATGATAGCTATAACGCCAACGTCGGATCGATGACCGCTGCGGCGCAGGTGCTGTCAGAAATGCCGGGTTATCGGGTGATGGTCACCGGCGATATGGCGGAGCTGGGTGAAGAGACCGAACAGTGTCACCGTGAAGTCGGGCTGGCGGCGCGTGCTGCCGGTATCGATAAGGTCCTGAGCGTGGGAAGCGTCAGCCAGTTGATCAGCGAAAGCAGCGGCGTTGGCGAACATTTCAGCGATAAAACCGCGCTGACTGAACGTTTACGTCAGCTGTTGTCCGAACACAAAGAAATCACTGTATTGATTAAAGGCTCGCGTAGTGCCGCCATGGAGCAGGTAGTACAGAGCTTACAGGAGAAAGGAACATGTTAGTTTGGCTGGCCGAGCATCTGGTCGCTTTTTATTCGGGCTTTAACGTCTTTTCGTATCTGACGTTTCGCGCCATTGTCAGCCTGCTGACCGCGTTATTTATCTCTTTGTGGATGGGACCGCGCCTGATTGCCTGGCTGCAGAAATTGCAGATTGGACAGGTAGTCCGTAACGATGGCCCGGAATCGCACTTCAGCAAGCGCGGGACCCCGACCATGGGCGGCATCATGATCCTCACCTCAATTACCATTTCGGTGCTGATGTGGGCTTATCCGTCAAATCCGTATGTCTGGTGCGTGCTGGTGGTGCTGATCGGCTTTGGCATCATCGGTTTTGTCGACGACTACCGCAAAGTGGTGCGCAAAGATACTAAAGGCCTGATCGCCCGCTGGAAATATTTCTGGATGTCGGTGATTTCGCTCGGCGTGGCGTTTGCCCTGTACGTGGCCGGCAAAGATACCCCCGCGACGCAGCTGGTGGTGCCGTTTTTCAAAGACATCATGCCGCAGCTGGGGCTGTTTTATGTGCTGCTGGCCTACTTTGTGATTGTCGGCACCGGCAACGCCGTCAACCTGACCGATGGCCTTGATGGGCTGGCAATTATGCCAACGGTATTTGTTGCGGCGGGCTTTGCGCTGGTGGCCTGGGCAACCGGGAACGTGAAGTTTGCCGAGTATCTGCACATTCCTTATTTGCGTCATGCCGGTGAGCTGGTGATTGTCTGTACCGCCATCGTCGGGGCAGGGCTGGGGTTCCTGTGGTTCAACACCTATCCGGCTCAGGTCTTTATGGGCGATGTGGGTTCGCTGGCGTTAGGCGGCGCACTGGGCACCATTGCAGTGCTGCTGCGTCAGGAGTTTTTACTGGTGATCATGGGGGGCGTATTCGTGGTTGAAACGCTGTCGGTGATCCTGCAGGTGGGATCGTTTAAGTTGCGCGGCCAGCGTATTTTCCGCATGGCGCCGATCCATCACCACTATGAACTGAAGGGCTGGCCGGAACCGCGCGTCATTGTGCGCTTCTGGATTATTTCGTTAATGCTGGTGCTGATTGGCCTGGCCACGCTGAAGGTGCGTTAATCATGGCTGACTATCGGGGAAGAAAAGTGGTCATCATCGGGTTAGGCCTGACCGGTCTCTCCTGTGTTGATTTCTTTTTAGCGCAGGGCGTAACGCCTCGCGTGATGGACACCCGTGTGTCGCCGCCGGGGCTGGATAAATTGCCGGCGCAGGTGGAACGCCATCTGGGTGGCATTAACGGCGACTGGCTGCTGGATGCCGACCTGATTGTCGCCAGCCCGGGCGTCGCGCTGGCCCATCCGATTCTGAGCGAAGCGGTAGAAGCCGGCATTGAAATCGTCGGTGACATTGAGCTGTTCTGCCGTGAAGCCCAGGCACCGATCGTGGCGATTACCGGCTCCAACGGCAAAAGCACCGTGACCACGCTGGTGGGTGAGATGGCGAAAGCGGCCGGCTGGCAGGTCGGCGTGGGCGGCAATATCGGCTTACCGGCGCTCAGCCTGTTGCAGTCACCGGCACAGCTTTATGTGCTGGAACTCTCCAGCTTCCAGCTGGAAACCACCCACAGTCTGAAAGCGGCGGCAGCGACGGTACTTAACGTCAGTGAAGATCATATGGACCGCTATCCGCTGGGCATGCAGCAGTATCGTGCCGCCAAACTGCGCATTTATGAAAATGCGAAGGTCTGCGTCGTCAATGCCGATGATGCGCTGACCATGCCGGTACGCGGCGCAGATGCGCGTTGCGTCAGCTTTGGCATTGACTTCGGTGACTATCATCTCAATAAGCAGCAGGGCAATGTCTGGCTGCGGGTGAAAGGCGAGAAGGTGCTGAACACCGCTGAAATGAAGCTGGTGGGACAACACAACTACACCAACGCGCTGGCGGCGCTGGCGCTGGCCGATGCGGTAGGACTGCCGCGCGCTTCCAGCCTGGCTGCATTAACCCAGTTTAATGGCCTGGCGCATCGCTTCCAGCTGGTGCATGAGCATCAGGGCGTGCGCTGGATCAACGATTCTAAAGCCACCAACGTCGGCAGCACCGAAGCGGCGCTGAATGGCCTGCAGGTCAGCGGCACCCTGTGGCTGCTGCTGGGCGGCGACGGCAAATCTGCCGATTTCTCGCCGCTGACGCCTTATCTGCAGGGCGACAAGGTGCGGACCTACTGCTTTGGCCGCGATGGCGATGCGCTGGCGTCGCTGCGTCCGGAAATAGCTGTGCGCACCGAAACCCTGCGTCAGGCGCTGGAACAGATTGTCCCGCAGCTGCAGTCAGGCGATATGGTGCTGCTGTCACCGGCCTGCGCCAGCCTTGATCAGTTCCGCAACTTTGAACAGCGTGGCGAACAGTTCGCGCAACTGGCGAAGGAGCTGAGCTGATGCATATTCCTGGCGCGGGTCTGGCGCGTTTCTTCTCTGGTCGCCTGAAAGATTGGGTCATGGGGTCGCGCGAGAGTGATGACACCTCGCTGGTGCTGTATGACCGCACGCTACTGTGGCTGACCTTAGGTCTGGCAGTGATTGGTTTTGTGATGGTGACTTCTGCCTCAATGCCGGTCGGTCAGCGTCTCAACGATGATCCGTTCTATTTTGCCAAGCGTGATGCGTTTTATATCGCGCTGGCGGTCGGCATGGCGCTGGTCACGCTGCGGGTGCCGATGGATTTCTGGCAGCGCTACAGCAACGTGATGTTGATGGCCTCTGTCGCCATGCTGCTGATTGTGCTGGTGGTCGGCAGTTCGGTTAACGGGGCCTCGCGCTGGATCGCCCTCGGCCCGCTGCGTATTCAGCCCGCCGAATTATCCAAACTGACCCTGTTCTGCTATCTCGCCAGCTATCTGGTGCGCAAAGTGGAAGAGGTGCGTAACAACTTCTGGGGCTTCTGTAAGCCGATGGGCGTGATGGTGGTGCTGGCGGTGCTGCTGCTGGCGCAACCGGACCTCGGTACCGTGGTGGTGCTGTTCGTCACCACGCTGGCCATGCTCTTCCTGGCCGGTGCCAAACTGTGGCAGTTCCTGGCCATCATCGGCTCCGGCATTTTTGCCGTGGTGCTGCTGATTATCGCCGAGCCGTACCGTATGCGCCGCGTCACATCGTTCTGGAACCCGTGGGAAGATCCGTTCGGCAGCGGCTACCAGCTGACCCAGTCGCTGATGGCATTTGGCCGCGGTGAATTCTGGGGCCAGGGGCTGGGTAACTCGGTGCAAAAACTGGAATATCTGCCCGAAGCGCACACCGACTTTATTTTCTCGATTATCGGTGAAGAACTCGGCTACATCGGTGTGGTTATGGCGCTGTTAATGGTATTCTTCGTCGCTTTTCGTGCGATGTCGATTGGCCGCCGTGCACTGGAGCTGGATCAGCGTTTTTCTGGCTTTCTGGCCTGTTCAATTGGCGTCTGGTTTAGCTTTCAGGCCCTGGTTAACGTCGGCGCGGCAGCCGGTATGCTGCCGACTAAAGGTCTGACCCTGCCGCTGATCAGTTACGGTGGGTCGAGTCTGATTATTATGTCGACCGCCATCGTCTTTTTGTTACGCATAGATTATGAAACGCGTCTGGCAAAAGCGCAGGCGTTTACCCGAGGTGGTCGATGAGCAGTAAGCGATTGATGGTGATGGCAGGCGGAACCGGTGGGCATGTCTTTCCCGGTCTGGCTGTTGCCCATCATCTGATGGAGCAGGGCTGGCAGGTCCGCTGGTTAGGCACTGCCGACCGTATGGAAGCGGATTTAGTGCCGAAGCACGGTATCGACATCGATTTCATTCGCATCAGCGGACTGCGCGGCAAAGGCGTTAAGGCGTTACTGCTGGCTCCGCTGCGCATCTTCAACGCATGGCGTCAGGCGCGTCGCATCATGAAAGCCTGGCAACCGGATGTAGTACTGGGGATGGGCGGTTATGTCTCCGGACCGGGCGGCTTAGCGGCCTGGAGTTGCGGTATCCCGGTGGTGCTGCATGAGCAGAATGGCATTGCCGGCCTGACCAACAAATGGCTGGCGAAGATCGCCACCAAAGTGTTGCAGGCATTTCCCGGCGCGTTCCCCCGGGCGGATGTGGTCGGCAATCCGGTGCGTACCGACGTGCTGGCGCTGCCACTGCCGGCTGAACGGCTGGCCCAGCGCAGCGGCCCGATTCGGGTGCTGGTGGTTGGTGGCAGTCAGGGCGCGCGGGTGCTGAACCAGACGCTGCCGCAGGTTGCCGCTGAACTGGGTGATCAGATCACGCTGTGGCACCAGACCGGGAAAGGCGGTTTGCCGGTAGTTGAAAAAGCCTATCAGCAAGTCGGCCAGACCCAGCACAAGGTGACCGAGTTTATTGATGATATGGCCGCAGCCTATGCATGGGCTGATGTGGTGGTTTGTCGCTCCGGCGCCTTAACGGTGAGCGAAGTGGCTGCTGCCGGTTTACCGGCGATTTTTGTGCCGTTTCAGCACAAAGATCGCCAGCAGTACTGGAACGCGCTGCCGCTGGAGAAAGCGGGCGCGGCCCGAATTTTTGAGCAGCCGCAGTTTACGGCGGAGGCGGTAGCGGATCTGCTGCGCCACTGGGATCGCCCGACATTACTGACGATGGCCGAACAGGCCCGTCAGGTTGCGATCCCCGATGCGACCGAGCGGGTCGCGCAGGAAGTGGCTCGCGCCGCAAAGTAATCATTCCGGTCAGCGCGTCTGACCCGTGCTCGGGTTGAGCACAAACTGATAGAGCAGGTAATTGAGAGCGATGAATACACAACAATTGGCAAAACTGCGAACTATTGTGCCCGAGATGCGACGCGTCCGGCACATCCACTTTGTCGGCATCGGCGGTGCTGGCATGGGCGGTATTGCCGAAGTGTTAGCAAATGAAGGCTACCATATCAGCGGTTCAGATCTGGCCCCTAACCCGGTGACCCAGAACCTGATTGCGCTGGGTGCCACCATTTATTTCAACCATCGCCCTGAGAATGTGACCGACGCCAGTGTGGTGGTGGTCTCCAGCGCCGTTGCGCAGGACAACCCAGAGCTGGTGGCTGCGCGCGAGCAGCGCATCCCGGTGATCCGTCGGGCCGAAATGTTGGCTGAGCTGATGCGTTTCCGTCATGGCATCGCCGTTGCGGGTACCCATGGCAAAACCACCACCACGGCGATGGTGTCGAGTATTTATGCCGAGGGCGGTCTTGATCCGACCTTTGTTAATGGCGGCCTGGTGAAAGCGGCAGGCACTCATGCGCGCCTGGGCAGCAGCCGTTACCTGATTGCGGAAGCCGATGAGAGCGATGCATCGTTCCTGCATCTGCAGCCGATGGTGGCAATTGTCACCAACATCGAAGCCGACCATATGGATACCTACCAGGGCGACTTCGAGAACCTGAAGCAGACTTTTATTAACTTCCTGCACAACCTGCCGTTTTATGGCCGTGCCGTGATGTGCGTGGATGATGTGGTGATCCGTGATCTGATCCCGCGGGTGGGACGTCAAATCACCACTTATGGCTTCAGTGATGATGCGGATTTCCGCATTGAAAATTACCATCAGCGCGGTTCACAGGGCCACTTTACGCTGGTCCGTCAGGACAAACCGCTGCTGCAGATTACCCTGAATGCGCCGGGTCGTCATAACGC
This sequence comes from Pantoea sp. X-Soil-YNGN-775, assembly GCF_059730575.1. NCBI lineage: Bacteria > Pseudomonadati > Pseudomonadota > Gammaproteobacteria > Enterobacterales > Erwiniaceae > Pantoea > Pantoea sp. X-Soil-YNGN-775. Next base: position 713,207 of record NZ_AP035945.1, read on the forward strand.
ACTTAACGCGGCAGCAGCAGTGGCGGTGGCCAGCGAAGAGGGCATTGATGACAATGCGATTCTGGCCGCGCTGGAGAGTTTCCAGGGCACCGGCCGCCGTTTCGATCTGTTGGGTGAGTTCCCGACCGAACCGGTTAACGGTCAGGCGGGCAGTGCGATGCTGGTGGACGATTATGGCCATCATCCGACCGAAGTGGATGCGACAATTAAAGCGGCACGTGCCGGCTGGCCGGATAAAAAGCTGGTGATGGTGTTTCAGCCGCATCGCTACACCCGTACCCGCGACCTGTTTGATGACTTCGCTAACGTGCTGTCACAGGTTGATGTCCTGCTGATGCTGGACGTCTACTCTGCCGGCGAGACGGCGATTCCTGGTGCTGACAGTCGCTCGCTGTGCCGTGCGATTCGCAATCGCGGCAAGGTTGATCCGATTCTGGTGCCTGAGCATGACGCATTGCCAGAAATGCTGGCACCGCTGCTGTCTGGCAACGATCTGATTCTGGTGCAGGGGGCCGGCAACGTCGGCAAGGTTGCCCGCAAGCTGGCGGATTGCAAGCTCCAGCCGGAACGTAAAGCGGAGGATCGTCATGGCTGACAAAGTTGCCGTATTGATGGGCGGGACGTCCGCCGAGCGCGAAGTGTCGCTGATGTCTGGTCAGGCGGTGCTGGCCGGGCTGCGTGAAAGCGGTATCGACGCGCACGCTGTCGACACCCGCGATGTCTCGGTACTGACGCTCAAAGAGCAGGGCTTTACCAAAGCGTTTATCGCTCTGCATGGCCGTGGCGGCGAAGATGGCACGCTACAGGCGGTGCTGGAATTCCTGCAGTTGCCTTACACCGGCAGCGGCGTGATGGCGTCAGCGGTCACCATGGACAAGCTACGCACCAAGCTGCTGTGGCAGGGGCGCGGTTTGCCTTCCGGGCAGTTTGTCTGGCTGACGCGCCAGCAGTTCGATGCCGGACTGGATGCAGAGACGGAAGCGGCCATTGCTGCGCTCGGGCTGCCGTTATTCGTCAAACCCGCCTGTGAAGGTTCCAGCGTGGGGATCAGCCGGGTCAATGCGCTGAGCGCCTTACCTGACGCGCTGGCGACCGCTTTTGAGCACGACGATAACGTACTGGTCGAGGCGTTTCTCAGTGGCGCGGAGTACACGGTGGCGATTGTGGGCGATCGCATCCTGCCCTCTATCGAAATAAAGAGCGCCAGCGAGTTCTATGACTATGAAGCAAAATATATTTCTGACGATACTCAGTACATCTGTCCGGCCGATCTGAGCCCGGCGCGTGAAGCTGAGTTGCAGCAACTGGTGCTGGCGGCCTGGCGTGCGCTTGGCTGTCGCGGCTGGGGCAGGGTGGATGTGATGGCCGATGGTGCGGGCAATTTCCAGCTGCTTGAAGCCAATACTTCACCGGGCATGACCAGCCACAGCCTGGTGCCGATGGCGGCGAAACAGGCCGGCATGAGTTTCGCGCAGCTGGTTGCGCATATTCTGGAGTTGGCCGACTGATATGTCACAGGCGGCGATGAGAGTTCGAAACCGTGAACCGCAGGAGCGTATACGCACCGGGCGCAGTAACGGAGCCCGACTGTTCGGCATCGTTTTTTTGCTGATCGTGATAGGCATTATGATTTCTGGTGGGCTGGTGGTGCTGAAGTGGATGAACGATGCATCACGCCTGCCGTTATCGAAACTGGTGGTGACCGGGCAAACCCATTACACCACCCACGATGACATTCGCCAGGCGATTCTGTCACTTGGCGCGCCGGGCACGTTTATGTCGCAGGACGTGGATATTCTGCAGCAGCAGATTGAGCGGCTGCCGTGGATTAAGCAGGTCAGCGTGCGTAAACAGTGGCCGGACGAACTAAAGATTCATCTGGTGGAATATACACCGGTGGCGCGCTGGAACGATCTGCATATGGTGGACGCGGATGGCGTCTCCTTCAGCGTTCCGGCTAACCATATCGGCAAAGAAACCCTGCCGATGCTGTATGGACCGGAAGGCAGTGAGAAAGAGGTGCTGGCGGGTTATCACAGCATGGACGATGTACTGAAGGCCAGAAAGTTTACCCTGAAGGTCGCGTCGATGACGGCCCGGCGTTCATGGCAGCTGGTCACCAGTGACGATGTGCGCATCGAACTGGGGCGCAGCGACACCATGAAGCGTCTGAACCGCTTTATTGAGCTCTACCCGGTACTGCAACAGCAAGGTCAGAACGAGAGCAAACGTATCAGCTACGTGGATTTACGATACGACTCGGGCGCCTCTGTTGGCTGGACGCCGGTCGTGATGGAGCCACAGGACAGTAATCAGCAACAGAACCAGGCACAGGCTAAACAACAATGATCAAGGCAACGGACAGAAAATTGGTAGTTGGACTCGAAATTGGCACCGCGAAGGTTGCCGCCCTGGTTGGGGAAATTCTGCCCGATGGTATGGTCAATATTATTGGGGTGGGCAGCTGCCCGTCCCGCGGTATGGATAAAGGTGGCGTGAATGACCTTGAGTCGGTGGTGAAATGCGTACAGCGCGCCATCGATCAGGCTGAGCTGATGGCAGATTGCCAGATTTCCTCCGTCTACCTTGCGTTATCGGGCAAACATATTAGTTGTCAGAACGAAATCGGGATGGTTCCGATTTCCGAAGAGGAAGTGACTCAGGATGATGTAGAGAACGTCGTACATACCGCTAAGTCGGTGCGTGTGCGTGACGAGCATCGCATCCTGCATGTTATTCCTCAGGAATACGCCATCGATTATCAGGAAGGCATCAAAAATCCGGTTGGTCTTTCCGGGGTGCGGATGCAGGCAAAAGTGCATCTGATCACCTGCCACAACGATATGGCGAAAAATATTGTCAAAGCCGTTGAACGATGTGGCCTGAAAGTTGACCAACTGATTTTTGCCGGCCTGGCATCCAGTTTTGCCGTCCTGACCGAAGACGAACGTGAGCTGGGCGTCTGTGTTGTCGACATTGGTGGCGGTACAATGGACATTGCCGTATATACCGGCGGTGCTTTACGGCACACTAAGGTTATTCCTTATGCAGGCAACGTGGTCACCAGCGACATCGCCTATGCGTTTGGCACACCGCCAACCGATGCGGAAGCGATCAAAGTACGTCACGGTTGCGCGCTGGGATCGATTGTTGGCAAAGATGAGAACGTTGAAGTGCCGAGCGTGGGCGGACGTCCACCGCGCAGCCTGCAGCGTCAGACGCTGGCCGAAGTGATTGAGCCGCGTTACACCGAGCTTTTGAATCTGGTCAATGACGAGATTCTGCAGTTACAGGAACAACTGCGTCAGCAGGGCGTGAAGCATCATCTTGCGGCAGGCATTGTCCTGACCGGGGGTGCCGCGCAAATTGAAGGACTGGCGGCCTGTGCGCAACGCGTATTCCATACGCAGGTGCGTATCGGACAACCGCTGAATATTACCGGCTTAACTGACTATGCGCAGGAGTCGTACTACTCCACCGCGGTGGGACTGTTGCATTACGGCAAAGAGTCGCACATGAACGGCGATGCAGAGACCGAAAAACGGGTTTCCGTAGGCAACTGGTTCAAGCGCATCAATAGTTGGTTGAAAAAAGAGTTTTAATTTTTGTGAAAGGGGATCATGCTGTTTTGTTTAGTGATCTCCAGGCGACAGGCACATAACGGAGAGAAATCATGTTTGAACCTATGGAATTAACCAATGACGCGGTGATTAAAGTCATCGGCGTCGGCGGTGGCGGTGGCAACGCCGTAGAGCACATGGTACGCGAGCGTATCGAAGGTGTGGAATTCTTTGCTGTGAATACCGACGCGCAAGCGCTGCGTAAAACAGCTGTCGGCCAGACGATTCAGATCGGTAATAACATTACCAAAGGTCTGGGTGCGGGTGCGAACCCGGAAGTCGGCCGTAACTCTGCAGAAGAAGATCGCGAAGCACTGCGTTCTGCGCTGGAAGGGGCAGACATGGTCTTCATCGCAGCCGGCATGGGCGGCGGTACCGGTACCGGTGCAGCGCCTGTGGTAGCGGAAGTGGCGAAGGATCTGGGTATCCTGACCGTAGCCGTTGTCACCAAGCCGTTCAACTTCGAAGGCAAGAAACGCATGGCGTTTGCTGAGCAGGGGATCGCGGAACTCTCTAAGCATGTCGATTCACTGATTACTATTCCAAACGACAAGCTACTGAAAGTTCTGGGTCGCGGCATCTCCCTGCTGGACGCCTTTGGCGCAGCCAACGACGTGCTGAAAGGCGCGGTTCAGGGTATCGCCGAACTGATTACCCGTCCGGGTCTGATGAACGTCGACTTTGCTGACGTGCGTACCGTGATGTCTGAAATGGGTTACGCCATGATGGGTTCAGGCGTTGCCTGTGGCGAAGACCGCGCTGAAGAAGCGGCTGAAATGGCGATCTCCAGCCCACTGCTGGAAGATATCGACCTGTCTGGCGCGCGCGGCGTGCTGGTCAACATCACGGCTGGCTTCGACCTGCGTCTGGATGAGTTCGAAACCGTGGGTAACACTATCCGCGCCTTCGCCTCTGACAACGCGACAGTGGTGATCGGTACCTCACTGGATCCAGAAATGAATGACGAACTGCGCGTCACCGTGGTGGCAACCGGTATCGGCATGGACAAACGTCCGGAAATCACCCTGGTGACCAATAAGCCAGCCAGCCAGCCGGTTATGGATCATCGCTATCAGCAGCACGGTATGTCACCGCTGCCGCAGGAGCAGAAACCGGCGGCTAAAGTGGTTAACGACCAGGCTGCGCAATCAAACAAAGAGCCAGACTACCTTGATATTCCGGCGTTTTTGCGTAAGCAAGCCGACTAGGATTAACCCTATAATTGGGTTCTCCCGCTCTTTGTGCTAAAGTGTCTGCCCGCTGGTAAAGTATACTAGCGGTCGGAAAGGTAATATTGCGAGATAATACGATGATCAAACAAAGGACACTAAAACGTATTGTTCAGGCGACTGGTGTCGGTTTACATACCGGCAAGAAAGTCACACTGACATTACGCCCTGCGTCGGCTAATACCGGGGTCATCTATCGTCGCACCGACTTGAATCCACCGGTAGATTTTCCGGCTGATGCAAAATACGTGCGCGACACCATGCTGAGTACCTGCCTGGTGAATGATGAAGGCGTGCGTATTTCAACGGTCGAACACCTTAATGCCGCCCTAGCGGGTCTGGGGATCGATAACATTATTGTTGAAGTCGATGCACCAGAAATCCCGATTATGGATGGCAGCGCAGCACCGTTTATCTATCTGCTGATGGATGCGGGTATCGAGCAGCTCAACAGCGCGAAGAAATTTGTGCGCGTTAAGCAGACCGTGCGTGTGGAAGAGGGTGACAAATGGGCTGAGATCAAACCGTACAACGGTTTCTCGCTCGACTTCACCATTGACTTCAAACACCCGGCGATCGATTCCAGCTCGCAGCGTTATGCGATGAACTTCTCTGCTGACGCCTTTGTTCGTCAAATCAGCCGGGCGCGTACATTTGGCTTTATGCGTGAAATCGAATATCTGCAGTCTAAAGGCCTGTGCCTGGGCGGTAGCTTAGATTGTGCGATAGGTCTGGATGATTTCCGCGTACTGAATGAAGAAGGCCTGCGTTTTGAGGACGAGTTTGTCCGCCACAAAATGCTGGACGCTATCGGCGACCTGTTTATGTGTGGTCATAACATTATTGGCGCCTTCACCGCGTTCAAATCGGGCCATGCGCTGAACAACAAGCTGCTGCAAGCGGTTCTGGCTAAGCAGGAAGCCTGGGAATGGGCAACCTTCGAAGACGAAGCTGAACTGCCGCTGGCATTCAAAGCACCGAATCTGGTTCTGGCTTAATTACCTCAGAACGTGAAACGGCTGGTTATGCTGACACCCTCTCCGGTCAGCGGCGCCAGCCGTTTTTTTATGGTTCCCGCCCCTGCTGCTGCTGTCGAGCCTGCTCGTACCGCGCCGCCTGTTTTGCTGAATTGCTGAACAATCGCGCGCAATTTCTCGCACCGCCACTTTAATCCCAGGTGTGGATGCCCCACATTAGTGATACTATCTCTGGCGCTTTTACAGGCTGAATACCGCTGCCGCTCGCGGCGGGCGAACGAAAACGGAAGCGCAACAGAGCATGCGCGATGGAAAGGTTGTGATCGGAATTCTTCTGCGCTGGCGACAATTAGGTAGACGCTATTTCTGGCCTCATCTCCTGTTAGGGATGGTCGCGGCCAGTCTCGGCTTACCTGCCTGTGCGCAAAGTTCTGAACTCAATGCTTCATCTGAATCGCCGGCCAGTAGCCTGTTCATGGGCAACGCCGCGCGGTTTGATCATCTGATTCGCCTGCAGGAAACGGCACGCCGCCCCAGTTTCAATGTGGATTACTGGCACCAGCACGCCATCCGCACCGTTATTCGTCATCTCTCTTTCACGCTAACCCCCCAGGCGCAGGCGGAACAACAAACTCTGCCGCTGGCGGCACAAAAGCTGGCGCTGATCGATTCGCTGCATGACTTACTGACGTCACACTCTGCGTTGCGCGCTGTGCCGCAGACAACCCCGACTCCACCGCTGTTTACGGCTGTCACCCGCTCATGGGTTGAATGGCATGCCCGCGTTCATGGCATCCGCGCCGGACCCACCCGATTGTCCTGCTAATATTTTTGGTTTTATTCACTCTGTTTAGATTTTGCAGACCGGAATGATCCGGCTGAATTGAGAATATATTTATTATGTTAATCAAAATGTTAACCAAGGTTTTTGGTAGCAGTAACGATCGTACTCTGCGTCGCATGCGTAAAGTGGTGGATGTCATCAACAAGATGGAGCCGGACTTTGAAAAGCTCTCTGATGATGAACTGAAAGGCAAAACCGAACTGTTCCGTGAGCGCCTGAAAAAAGGCGAGACGCTGGAAAGTCTGATCCCGGAAGCTTTTGCTACCGTGCGTGAAGCGAGTAAGCGCGTGTTCGGCATGCGTCACTTCGACGTCCAGCTGATCGGCGGTATGGTGCTGAATGACCGCTGCATCGCCGAGATGCGTACCGGTGAAGGTAAAACCCTGACCGCCACGCTGCCAGCTTATCTGAATGCGCTCTCCGGCAAAGGGGTGCACGTGGTTACCGTCAACGACTATCTGGCACAGCGTGATGCTGAGAATAACCGTCCGTTGTTTGAGTTCCTCGGCCTGACCGTCGGCATCAATATGTCGGGTCTGCCAGCAGTAGCGAAGCGTGAAGCTTACGCCGCTGATATTACTTACGGCACCAACAACGAATATGGCTTCGATTACCTGCGCGACAATATGGCTTTCAGCCCGGAAGAGCGCGTGCAGCGTAAACTGCACTACGCACTGGTGGATGAAGTTGACTCCATCCTGATCGATGAAGCGCGTACCCCGCTGATCATTTCGGGGCCAGCGGAAGACAGCTCTGAGCTCTATACCAAAGTAAACAAAATCATTCCGCACCTGATTCGCCAGGATAAAGAAGACACTGAAACCCATCAGGGTGAAGGCGACTTCTGGGTGGATGAAAAAGCCCGTCAGGCGCACATGTCTGAACGCGGACTGGTTAAGGTGGAAGAGCTGCTGGTCAGCCAGGGCATTATGGAAGCCGGCGAATCACTCTATTCACCGACCAACATTATGCTGATGCACCACGTTACCGCGGCGCTGCGCGCCCATGCGCTGTTTACCCGCGATGTGGATTACATCGTGAAAGATGGCGAAGTGGTGATTGTTGATGAGCACACCGGTCGTACCATGCAGGGTCGTCGCTGGTCAGACGGACTGCATCAGGCGATTGAAGCCAAAGAAGGGGTAGAGATCCAGAACGAGAACCAGACGCTGGCCTCTATCACTTTCCAGAACTACTTCCGTATCTACGAAAAGCTGGCCGGTATGACCGGGACCGCGGATACCGAAGCGTTCGAATTCAGCTCTATCTACAAGCTCGATACCATTGTGGTACCGACTAACCGTCCAATGGTGCGTAAAGATCTGGCCGATCTGGTCTACATGACCGAGAAAGAGAAGATCGACGCGATCATCGAAGATATTCGTGAACGTACCGCCAACGGCCAGCCGGTGCTGGTCGGGACCATCTCGATTGAGAAATCGGAAGTGGTCTCTAACGAACTGACACGTGCCGGTATTAAACACAACGTCCTGAACGCCAAATTCCACGCCCGCGAAGCGGAAATCGTGGCACAGGCGGGTCAGCCGGGCGCGGTTACCATCGCCACCAACATGGCCGGTCGTGGTACTGACATCATGCTGGGTGGCAGCTGGCACGCCGAAGTGGCCGAGCTGGAAAACCCGACCGAAGCACAGATCGAAGAGATTAAAGCCGCATGGCAGATTCGCCATGACGCGGTACTGGCGTCCGGCGGTTTACACATCGTCGGTACTGAGCGCCACGAGTCGCGTCGTATCGATAACCAGCTGCGTGGTCGTGCAGGCCGTCAGGGCGACGCCGGTTCTTCCCGTTTCTACCTGTCGATGGAAGATGCGCTGATGCGTATTTTCGCCTCGGATCGCGTCTCTAACATGATGCGTAAACTGGGGATGAAGCCGGGTGAAGCGATTGAGCACCCGTGGGTGACCAAAGCGATTGCCAATGCACAGCGCAAAGTTGAGAGCCGTAACTTCGATATTCGTAAGCAGCTGCTGGAATATGACGATGTGGCCAACGATCAGCGCCGTGCCATCTACAGTCAGCGTAACGAACTGCTGGATGTGTCAGACGTGAGCGAAACCATCAACAGCATCCGTCATGACGTCTACAAAGCGACCATCGATACCTACATTCCGCCGCAGTCACTGGAAGAGATGTGGGATGTGCCAGGGCTGGAAGAGCGCCTGCGTACTGACTTCGATCTCAACCTGCCGATTGCGGAATGGCTGGACAAAGAGCCCGATCTGCATGAAGAGGTGCTGCGTGAGCGCATCATGACCCATGCGATGGAAAACTATGCCGCCAAAGAAGAGGTGGTGGGTGCTGAGATGATGCGTAACTTCGAAAAAGGCGTGATGTTGCAGACGCTGGATTCGCTGTGGAAAGAGCATCTGGCGGCGATGGATTATCTGCGTCAGGGCATCCATCTGCGTGGCTACGCGCAGAAGGATCCGAAGCAGGAGTACAAACGGGAATCGTTCGCCATGTTTGCCGCCATGCTGGAATCACTGAAATATGAAGTGATCAGTACGCTGAGCAAGGTCCAGGTGCGGATGCCGGAAGAAGTTGAAGCGATGGAGCAGCAGCGTCGAGAAGAGGCTGAACGTCTGGCCCAGCAGCAGCAGCTGAGCCACGTTGAAGAAGAGACGCTGGCGGCCGAAGCACTGGCGCAGCAGAGTGGCGAACGCAAAGTCGGACGCAACGATCCCTGCCCATGCGGTTCAGGTAAAAAATATAAACAGTGTCACGGCCGCCTGGCCTGAGACTAACCGCTGATGAAAAAGGGGCCTCTGGCTCCTTTTTTTTGGCTGCCGCACGCCCGCGACAGAAGCTGAGTTTCGCGGTTGCGGCAGGTTAAAGCGGTTAACTTCCGCCACACCCTGTTTTAAACTCACCGCTCATTCACCAACAATTCCGGGATATTCTTCATGAAGCACCTGCAGGTCGCGGTTGGTATTATCCGCAATGCCGATAAACAGATTTTCCTTGCCCAGCGCGCGGCAACGTCCTATATGGCCAATAAATGGGAGTTTCCCGGCGGCAAGATTGAAGCGGGTGAGAGCGCCGAGCAGGGTCTGATTCGCGAATTGCAGGAAGAGACCGGCATTGAAGTCACCGAAGCGCGTCCGATTGGTCAGGCTGACCATAGTTATGAGGATCTGCGGGTAACGCTGCATTTCTTTCTGGTCGAAGGCTGGAAGGGTGAGCCGTGGGGCAAAGAGGGACAGCCGCAGCGTTGGGTTGATCAGCAGGCGCTGGTCGCCGAAGAGTTTCCTCCGGCGAATCATCAGCTGATTGCCCGCCTGATTGCTGGCGAGTTCTGACAGGATGGGGCAACTCACCCCATCCGGCAATTAATGGTCTTCTTCGCTCCAGTTATCGCTGTCATTCAGATCGCCGCTGCTGGGAATACGTTTTTCTTCAGCGGCCCATTCACCTAAATCAATCAGCTGGCAGCGCTTGCTGCAAAACGGCCGCCACGGGCTGAGTTCATCCCAGATAACATCTTTGCCGCACTGAGGACAGGCGACGGTCATAACTTCTTGCTGCATCTTCACCTCTAACAACAGGCCAGTTGAAAGTTGAGTCGGGCCGGCACTTCACCACGCTCACTATCAAGCGGCATAAAACGAATGGCATAACGGCTTTTATGGCCGGAGACCTGCGGATAGAGCGCATCCTCCAGCGACAGCTGCAGGCGGAGCAGGTCGGCGCCTTCAGCATTGTCCTGATAAAAGCCATTCAGGCTGGTCTGGTTGCGAAATGCCCCGGACTGACGGATCAGGTCGAGGATCATCGCCAGCGCGTGATGCAGCGGTACCAGCGTCTGCATCCAGGCTTCTACCTGGGCATCACGCGCCTCCTGGGGTAAATGCAGCCAGATATGCAGGCCGGGTAAATCAAAACTGCAGCAGCCGCCAGGAATGCTCAGGCGTTGACGCACCAGCGCAATCAGACGATCTTCCCGCAGTTGTTGGCCCATCCGCGGCGCATTCATCAGCTGGGTTGACTGCATTTTTAACTTTTCACGCAGGGCATCCACCAGCGTCATATCCACGCCGGGCACATCAGCCCAGGCACGTAATTTCTGCTGCTGGCGCTCCAGCTCTTTCAACAACTCGGTACGCATATCGCCCCGCTCGAAAATATCGAGCAGTTCGCCGATCAGACGAAAAAAGGTCAGGGCATTAACAGTTTTATCCAGCGGGGTAGTCTCATCCAGCTGGTTAATCAGAAACTCAACCCGTAACCAGGTTCGCATTTTTTCATTCAAAGGATGTTCAAACAGAACGGGTGTGCTCATGGTGTTAATCCTGTTTCGTTGCCGCCAGCCTGAGGTAGCGCTGATGGAGTCCGGCAACCTGTGGCAATGCATCTTCAGGCTCGCCACTGTTATCAATAATGTCATCGGCACAGGCGAGGCGTTGCTGCCGCGTGGCCTGTGCCGCAAGAATACGTTGCACCTGAGCGAGTGAAAGCTGGTCGCGTTGCTGAGTGCGGGCTATTTGTGTCGCTTCGTCGACATCAATCACCAGTACCCGGTCAGCCTGGTGCTGTAACTGATTTTCCACCAGCAACGGCACCACCCACAGCACGTAAGGTGAAGAGGCTGCGGCGATCAGCTGTTGGGTGCGGGCATTAATCAGCGGGTGCAGCAGCGCGTTTAACCAGCTTTTCTCTTCCGGCGTCTGAAAAATAATATCGCGTAACCGTGCACGATCCAGGGTGCCCTGTTCGGTCAGGATCACAGCACCGTATCGTGCCTCTATCGCCTGTAAAGCCGGCGTCCCAGGCTCAACCACTTCGCGCGCAATCAGGTCAGCATCGATAATGTCGACCCCGAGCGCAGCGAACTGTCTGGCAATCGAGCTTTTACCGCTGCCGATTCCCCCTGTCAGCGCTATGGTGTAGGGCCTATTTCCCATCTGACTTCTCTTTTGGACACAGGTTCATGTTAATGGTCTGGATCAGTAACGCAAAAATGCGGGCCAGATCACAACGATAATGCTCAGCTAAATTTTACGGATTGTAGCGTAAATAAAGTGAAATTCGCAGTCTTGTCGCCGGACGGCAGGCGCGTATCATAAGGTCACTGGAGCCGTGCTGGCTTCGCGAACTGCGGTTCGTTGCCACTCACCAGGACATGACACATGCGTATTGAAGAAGATTTGAAACTGGGCTTTAAAGACGTTCTGATTCGCCCAAAACGTTCCACGCTGAAAAGCCGCTCGCAGGTTGAGCTGGAGCGCAGTTTTACCTTTAAGCACTCCGGCCTGAGCTGGAGCGGTGTCCCGATCATCGCCGCCAATATGGATACCGTCGGTACCTTTCTGATGGCAGAAGCGCTGGCCAGCTTTAATATCCTGACGGCGGTGCATAAGCATTACAGCGTAGATGACTGGCGAGCGTTTATTCAGCGCGTGCCCGCGTCGGTACTGAACGCGGTAATGGTCTCTACCGGCACCTCTGAAGCGGACTTTACTAAGCTGAACGCCATTATGGCCTTGTCAGAGAAATTGCAGTTTATCTGCATTGATGTGGCTAACGGCTACTCGCAGCATTTTGTCGATTTTCTGCAGCGTGCCCGCGAAGCGTTTCCTGGCAAAACCATCTGTGCCGGTAATGTAGTCACCGGGGAAATGGTGGAAGAGCTGATTCTGTCTGGTGCCGATATTGTCAAAGTGGGCATTGGCCCTGGCTCAGTCTGCACCACGCGGGTGAAGACCGGCGTGGGCTACCCACAGCTCTCGGCGGTGATTGAGTGCGCTGATGCGGCGCACGGACTGGGTGGACAGATTGTCAGTGACGGTGGCTGTGCGGTGCCGGGTGATATTGCTAAAGCCTTTGGCGGCGGTGCCGACTTTGTAATGCTGGGCGGTATGCTGGCAGCACACGATGAATGTGAAGGCAAGGTCATCGAAGAGAATGGCGAAAGCTTCATGCTGTTTTATGGCATGAGTTCAGAGTCGGCAATGAAGCGTCACGTGGGTGGCGTTGCGGAGTATCGTGCGGCGGAAGGAAAAACCGTGAAGCTGCCTTTGCGCGGACCAGTAGCCGATACGGCACGCGACATTCTGGGTGGCCTGCGTTCAGCCTGTACCTACGTCGGGGCAGAGCGTCTGAAGGAACTGACCAAGCGCACCACTTTTATCCGGGTGACTGAGCAGGAAAACCGGGTGTTTAACCGATAGTCTGTTCGGTTGTCAGCGATTAAGCGTCGGAGAGTGATCGACAGTGGCTGATGGTTGGTTAATACAGTCAGGCACCGATCCTGGTTTCCGATACTGGCGCACCAGCAGTAGTCCATCGATGTTCACGCATCGACAGCCATTAACCTGCTGTCGTTCAACAGACTTCATCGGTGACTCAGCTGATTTCACAGTAAAGGGCGCATAACGCGCCCTTTAATGCATCGCATCACCCAGCCCGAACACCGGCAGGTACATCGCAATCACCAGCGTACCGACAATGCCGCCTATCACTACCATCATCATTGGCTCCAGTGAGGCAGCCAGCGCGTCAGCACGTTGCCGGGTCTCTCCTTCATGCCACTCAGCCAGTCTGGCCAGCATCAGATCTAACGCCCCTGCTTCTTCACCGACGCGAATCAGCTGGCCACAAAGTGCAGTAAACAGCGGATGCTGCGCCAGCGCCTGATGCAGCGGTTTGCCTGCGGCGATATGCTGTTGCAGCGCAGCAATCGCTTCCCGCCACAGCAGGGAGGAGAGGGTAACCTCAACAGCGGCAAGACCCTGCAACAGGGTGAGTCCGGCGTGCTGTGTCAGCTGCAGGATGGTATAAATCTGCGTTAGCTGCGAACCGCGCCACAGTCCGGCAAGCAGCGGGATGCGGAGAAAAAAACGCTGCTCCCGCCGCTGCCAGCTGGCTGAACGTCGCCGCAGCTGTTGCCAGCCCACCAGTACCAGCAACAGCACGCTGGCTAACCACAGTCCCCACTGCTGCAACACAGCGGAGAGCTGCATCACCGCGGCGGTAAACGCCGGTAGCGGTGCGTCAAACGAGGCATACACTGTGACGAATTCCGGCAGCACAAACAGCAGCATGCCACAGCTGACAGCTATGGCCACCAGCAGAATGAACAGCGGATAGCGCAGCGCCTTCACCACCTGTTGCCACAGCTGTTGCTGCCGGGTCTGCTGTTGTGCCAGTTCGCTGCAGCAGACATCCAGCTGGCCGGTCAGCTCGCCGACCTCCATCAGGGCCGGATAGAGCGGCGGAAAGATTTGCGGCCACTCACGCAGCGCCTGTGAAAAAGGCTGACCGCTCAATACCCGATGATGCAGCGCCAGCATCAGTGCCCGCCAGCCGGCGTGCGGATGCCCCTCCGCCAGCAGAACCAGCCCCTCCGCCAGCGGTAAGCCCGCTTTAAGCAGGGTTGCCAGCTGGCGTATCAGATCGGTTTTATGCTGCCACGTCCAGGCAGAACGTCGCCAGACCTTTTCGCATTTCCAGCTGACCGGCAGGAGATCGCGCTGTGCCAGCATCAGCAGCAGATTCTCACTGTCGATAGCCAGCAGCTGGCCGCTTTGCAACGCGCCCTGACTGTCAACTGCCTGCCAGCGAAACAGCGCCGGATTAGCCATCTTCCAGCCCGATAACCCGTTGCATCTCTTCCAGCGAGGTATCGCCGCGGCTCACAGCTTCGAGACCGGAGGCAAGCAGAGTACGCAGTCCCTGCTGCTTTGCCAGGCTGAGCAGATTCTCAAGCGGCATCTCTGCCGCAATGGCGTTTTGCAGTCTGGCGTTCATCGGCAGCAGCTCAAACAGCGCCAGCCGGCCAAAATAACCCGAGAAACAGTGATCGCAGCCGGGCGCGCGCCAGGTCTGCAGCGTGCCGGGCCAGAGTTCGGAAGGATAGTGCGCCACCGCCTGCGCCGGCTGACGGCAATGCGGGCAGAGCCTTCGCACCAGACGCTGCGCGACGATCAGCCGTAGCGCCGATCCCAGCAGATAGCCAGCAATGCCCATCTGGCGTAAGCGGGTCAGGGTCTCGGCAGTTGAATTGGTATGTAGCGTGGAGAGCACCAGATGCCCGGTCTGCGCGGCCTTAACCGCAATCTCGGCGGTTTCTGCATCGCGGATTTCGCCGACCATAATCACGTCCGGGTCCTGGCGCAACAGCGCACGCAGTACGCGATGGAAGTCGAGCCCGGTTTTACCGTGAATCTGGGTCTGGTTAATGCCGGGCAGCGGGATTTCAATCGGGTCTTCGACGCTGCACAGATTTTTATCTGGTGTATTCAGCGCACTCAGCGCGCTGTAGAGCGTGAAGGTTTTGCCGCTGCCGGTTGGCCCGGTCACCAGGATCAGTCCCTGCGGCTGGGCCAGCGCCGAGCACATCAGGCGTAACTGTGCGGCGGGAAGCCCCAGCTTATCCAGCGACAACGCCGCGCTTTCGCTCTGCAGCAGCCGCACCACCGCCTTTTCACCGCCATGGATCGGCAGGGTAGCGAGGCGAAACGAGGCCGGTTTGCCCGCAATCTCCAGGCTGAACTGACCATCCTGCGGTAACCGACGCTCGGCAATATCCAGTCCGCCGAGGATTTTCAGGCGCGCCAGCAGTGCCGCGGGCTGGGTGGCGGGCAGCGAGGAGAGCGGATGCAGGACGCCGTCAATCCGCAGCCTGACCCGCAGACCCTCCCGCCAGGGCTCAATGTGAATATCTGACGCGCGACGTTCCAGTGCCTGTTGCAGTATCTGCTGTGTTGCCTCAACGGCTGACTCTGCCGGTGCATCTTCGCGGGCTGACAGCGGCGTTGCGGCGTGCTGCAGCTGATCGAGACGCGCCTGCGGCCAGCACTCAATCTCAATCTGACACTGGCTGGCGAAATTAAGCGCTTCAGCCAGCCCGTGCGGCACGCTTTCCGCCACGGCGACCCGCAGCTGACTGGCATCATGCTGCAGCACCAGAGCGCGGTAGCGCTGGCATAATGCCGCTATCGCCGCATCAGGCTTGTTCATCATTTGCCCCTTTGTCGGCAAAGCGGAACTGGGCAAGGCAGTTGTCGCGCAGGCTGATGTTGCTGCTGGTACAGCTCCGTTGCCAGCTGATGCTGCCTTCCGTGCTGTCCCATACCGGCAGCATCTCAACGCTTAAGCCCTTCAGATTCTCCTGACCGGTCAGGGTGATGATGCCTTTGGTCACGCTGAGCGCTGAAACGTAGCGTGAGCTTCTGACGGCAGGAATGCCGTGCTCGCCAGCCTGACACTGCGCCGGATCGCCGCGCTCCATGGCGCAGAGTTCAACTGCAGTTTTGTACGGCACCATGGTTTGCAGCATGTCGGTAAGTGCCGCGCGCTGCAGATAGTTTTGATAAGCGGGCAGGCCAATGGCGCTTAAGATCGCCACGATACCCACCACAATCATCAGTTCAACCAGCGTAAATCCGCGTTGATAATTCATCACATCGCCTCCTGATTAAGAAAACGTCAGACTAAAAAGGCGGGCAGCAGAATCACAGTCGCAGAGTGAAACAATGGAAAAGGGGGCGAGAACATATTTATGGCTTGCAGTGCAGCCGAAAAGGTCATGGAAGGGGGATCGCAAAAAACGCCGTGCGGGAACACGGCGCGGTCTCTTACTGTTGCTGAAAACGCATCGATAAATCGAGTGCCCGCACATGTTTGGTCAGCGCGCCCACGGAGACATAATCGACGCCGGTCTGCGCAATCTGAGGCAAGGTGGCTTCCGTAACGTTGCCAGAGACTTCCAGCAGCGCCCGCCCCTGATTACGCTCCACCGCGGTCCGCATCTGATCCAGGCTGAAGTTATCCAGCATGACGATATCCGCCGCTGCGTCCAGCGCCTGGTCCAGCTCCTCCAGAGATTCGACTTCAACTTCTACCGGCACATCCGGCTGCAGCCACTGCGCCTTTTCTACTGCCTGACGGATCGATCCGCTGGCAATAATGTGGTTCTCTTTAATCAGATAGGCATCGGACAGGCCGAGGCGATGGTTACTGCCGCCACCGCACAGTACGGCATATTTCAGCGCGGTACGCAGCCCGGGCAGGGTTTTTCGCGTGTCCAGCAGCTGCGTCTGGCTATTCGCCAGCAGCGCTACATAGCGGCTGACCTCGGTGGCAACGCCAGAAAGCGTCTGGACAAAATTGAGCGCGGTACGTTCAGCGGTCAGCAGCAGTCGCGCCGGGCCATCGATGTCGAACAGCGGCTGATCAGGCTCGATGCGGTCGCCATCTTTCACATGCCAGGTCAGGGTCGCGTGCGAGCCAAGCTGAATAAACACCTCTTCGACCCAGCGTTTACCACAGAAAACACCCGCCTCACGGGTAATCACCTGCGCGTGGGCCTGCGTTTCGGCAGGTAACAGCTGAGCAGTGATATCACGATCGGCGTCAATTTCGCCGCCAAGATCTTCCTGTAAAGCACGCGCGACAGCCTCAGGGATGTCACCTTCAATGCGTCTAATCAGCGCCTGGCGGCGACTGTCCGGATCATAACCACGCGAAGACATATGCGATCAACTCCAAAAAAGGGATGATGAGTGAGGCGTTCACAATAGCCTGAACCGCCGCAGCGTACCAGAGATGAACAGAATTTTGTTTAGTATCCTTAACAACAGCTGTTCGGGTCGCAGTTTGATGACGCATTAAGACGCAAGAAACCCTTACTATTCATGCTATTCTCAGCCTGATTGAACAAGGAAATGCAGCATGAAACTTGAAGATGGCTGGCTGACCGGGGTGCGTCAGGTCCCCTCGCCGCATTGCAATGATCGACCCGACGACGAGGCACCTTCGCTGCTGGTGATCCACAATATCAGCCTGCCGCCGGGCGAATTTGGCGGTCCGTGGATCGACAAACTGTTCACCGGTACGCTGCCGCCGGATGCTCATCCCTATTTTGCGGATATCGCCAGCCTGCGCGTGGCGGCGCACTGCCTGATTCGCCGGCAAGGTGAGATTGTACAGTATGTGCCGTTTGATAAACGCGCCTGGCATGCGGGCGTGTCACAGTTCGACGGCCGGGAAAACTGCAACGACTTCTCGATTGGCATTGAACTGGAAGGGACGGATAACCAACCCTATACCGAGGCGCAATACCGGGCGCTGCAACAGGTTACACAGGTGTTGTTGCAGCACTATCCCATCACGCCTGCGCGCATTACCGGACACAGTGATATCGCGCCGGTGCGCAAAACCGATCCCGGACCTGCATTTGACTGGGACTACTATAAGCAGCTGTTAACGCAGCAAAAATCGTGATTTTTGCGGAGTCAGTATGACGTTGTTTACCTTGTTATTGGTTTTAGGCTGGGAGCGCCTGTTTAAGCTGGGCGAGCACTGGCAGCTCGAACATCGGCTGGAGCCGTTTTTTCGTCGTCGCCAGCATTTCTCGATGATGCGCACCCTGCTGATGACGGTGCTGGTGATGGCCGTGACGGCACTGGTAGTCTGGAGCCTGAAGGGGTTGCTGTTTGGCGTGCTGCAACTGCTGTTCTGGATCGTCATCGGGCTGTTATGTATCGGGGCGGGATCGGTTCGTCTGCACTATCACACCTATCTGAAAGCGGCCAGCCACGATGATGCCGCTGCCCATCAGGCGATGGCGGCAGAGCTGACTCTGATCCACGGTGTGCCGGTTGAGTGCAGCGAGCGTGAATTCCTGCGCGAACTGCAGAATGCGCTAATCTGGATTAACTTCCGCTTCTACCTCGCGCCGATGTTCTGGCTGGTGGCAGGCGGCGCATGGGGACCGGTGCTGCTGGTGGGTTACGCATTCCTGCGCGCCTGGCAGGGCTGGCTGGCAAAACAGGGCACGCCGATGGCGCGTGCGCAGTCGGGCGTGGATAGCATACTGCATGTGCTCGACTGGATCCCGGTGCGGCTGGCAGGTGTGGCCTACGCCTTGCTGGGACACGGCGAGAAAGCGTTGCCGGCATGGTTTGCCTCGCTGACCGACCGTCATCGTTCGCAGTATCAGGTGCTGACCAGCCTGGCCCAGTTCTCGCTGTCGCGCGATCCGCACACTGATAAAGTGGAAACGCCACGGGTTGCCGTGGCGTTAGCGAAACGAACGTCGCTGGTGCTGGTGGTGGCCGTTGCGTTGCTGACGATCTACGGCACGCTGGTGTGATCGGCGGGCGGCACGCCAAAGTCAGGTGTGCCATCTGCCCGCCAGTCAAAGTACTTCAGCCGGGTATGGCGATTCGGATCCCATAACGGATCGCCTTCAATTTCGGTGTAGTTACGCGCGTGGTAAACCAGCACGTCGCGTCCCGCCTCATCCTGGGTAAAGCTGTTGTGACCCGGTCCATACTGATGATTATCCCAGCTCGATACAAACACCGGCCGCGCAGATTTCTGCCAGGCGGTGACGTCGAGCGGATCGGCATCGATCGCAATCGACAGTAAACCCAGACAGTAATTCTCATCGGTGGCGCTGGCAGAGTAGGTTACGAACAGCCGATCGCCATGGCTGATCACCGCCGCGCCTTCGTTAACGCTAAACCCGGCACATTCCCATTCATATTCCGGCCGGCTCAGCATCACCGGCGTGCCTTTCAGCGTCCAGGGGTTAAGCAACTCTGCCAGATAGAGGTTGGAGTTACCCGGAATAGCCGGATCTTTTTGCGCCCACAGATACCAGTTCTTACCCTGGTGCACGAAGTGGGTGGCATCAAGTGAGAAGCTGTCGAACTGGCTGAATACCCGGCGGCAGGGCAGCCATTCGCCCTGCAGCGGATCGGCTGCATCACACACCAGCGCGTACATCCGATGCTGAAACAGACCATCTTTGATGTCGCGCGTCGGAGCCGCGGCGAAGTAGATCACCCACTGGCCATCAATAACGTGCAGTTCCGGCGCCCAGATCAGCTCGCTGCAGGGGCCGCTGTCCGGTTTGCGCCAGACCACCACCGGTTCGGCGCTGCGCAGGCCATCCAGCGTATCGGCCCGCCGGATCTCCAGCCGGTCATATTCCGGCACCGAGGCGATAAAATAGTAGTGCTGATCATGACGCAGGATAAACGGGTCGGCGCGCTGTTCAATAAAGGGATTAGGCCAGGTAGTGGTCATTTTACTTCTCCGGTTTGCGGGACAACGCCGTCGCGTGGGCGAGTAGTCTGTAAGTCTCGGAAATTTTCGCGGCGCAGCGCGAGATCCTGCTGGATAATGATCATCATTTTACGGTCGACCTTCATCAGGCGCACTACACCCGCAGTAATCAGATAGCCAACGCCAGGGATCACAGTAAACAGCAGCATGATGCCGTTGATCGCTTCCGGCGACTGCTGTTTCGCCCCGGCATTGTAGCCGTAGATCGACAACAGGAAGCCAACCATCGCCCCGGCGACCGCCAGTCCCACTTTGAGAAAGAACAGGTTACCAGAGAAGCTGATACCGGTGATGCGTTTGCCGGTTTTCCATTCGCCATAGTCATCTACATCGGCCATCAGCGACCAGTGCAGCGGCGACGGAATCTGATGCAGGATGTTCAGCACAAAGTAGGCGATCACCACCATCAGCGTGGCGTGCGGATCGATCCAGTAAAATGCGCTGGAGAACAGCGCCAGTGCAATGTTGGTCCAGAAGAAGACCTTGAGCTTACACCAGCGGTCGGTCAGCACTTTTGCCAGCGTACTGCCGAACATCATGCCAATCACGCCGAGGCTGATAAACAGCGTGGCGAAGTGGGTCGATTGTCCCATTACCCAGGTCACGTAATACATGGTGGCGGCCATGCGGATAAAACCGGGACAAACGTTGCAGAAGGTTAGCAGCAGAATGCGCACCCACTGGTCGTTTTTCCAGACGTCGCGCAGATCTTTCTTCAGATCGTCATTGCTGGGGACGGCAGGATGAATACGCTCACGCACCGTGGCAAAGCAGAACAGGAACATCGCCAGGCCGATGGTTGCCAGCACGGTCATCGCCATCTGATAGCCCCGCGCCTTGTCTTCGCCGCCAAACCATTCCGCCATCGGCAGCAGCGACATCGACAGGATCAGCGTTGCGATGCCGACCATCACGAAACGGTAAGACTGACAGGAGACGCGCTCACCGGGATCGTTGGTAATTACGCCGCCCAGCGAGCAGTAGGGAATGTTGATGGCAGTGTAGGTCAGCGACATCAGGAAGTAGGTGACGAAGGCCCAGATCACCTTGTTATGGTAGGTCCAGTCCGGCGTGGTAAACATCAGCACGCTGAACAGCACATACGGGACGGAAACCCACAGCAGCCACGGGCGGAAACGACCCCAGCGACTCTGGGTGCGATCGGCAATCGCGCCCATAATCGGATCGGTTACCGCATCCAGTACCCGCACCGACAGCAGCAGCGTGCCGACCAGCGCCGGGGCTAAACCGAAAACATCGGTATAGAAGTAGTTAAGGAACAGCATGATGGCACCGCCAATCATGTTGCATCCGGCATCGCCCATGCCATAACCCAGTTTTTCTCGAAACGAGAGGGCTGCACCTTTCATGGTTCTCTCCTGCGCATCCGGTGTGAACAGGAATTATTGTCGCTAAATCAGAGAGATGACTGGGAATAAATCGCCGTGAAGATGGACAAATCAGGTGCGCGGGGAGAAGTGTGAGCTGGATCGGTCTTTGGCAGCCTAAGCTGGCGGGGGAAAGTAGCCTGCTGCGACAGCTCTCGGTGTCGCAGCAGGAAAGTGCTTATCAGGCTTTCTGCGTCTGATTCTTAATGAAGTAACCGATGCCCAGGATGACCAGCCAGACCGGGATCAACCAGACGGAAATCGCCATGCCCGGCGTGTTTGCCATCAGGACCAGAATCGCCGCCAGGAAGATCAGGCAAATCCAGTTACCCACCGGATAGAGCAGCGCTTTAAAGCGGGTGGTGACCCCTTGCTGATCTTTCTTACGACGGAATTTCAGGTGGGCCAGGCTGATCATCGCCCAGTTGATCACCAGCGCAGAAACCACCAGAGACATCAGCAGGCCGAAAGCCTCGCCCGGCATCAGGTAGTTAATCAATACGCACAGCGCAGTCGCGACGGCGGAGACCAGAATGGTCAGCACCGGCACGCCGCGGCGATCCACTTTCAGCAGCGCTTTTGGCGCGTTGCCTTGCTGCGCCAGGCCAAACAGCATGCGACTGTTGCAGTAAACGCAGCTGTTATAGACCGACAGCGCCGCAGTCAGGATCACCACATTCAGCGCATTGGCCACCATCGCATCACCCAGCTCATGGAAGATGAAAACGAACGGGCTGACTTCGGCGGTAACCCGGGTCCACGGCATCAGTGACAGCAGCACCGCCAGCGAACCGATATAGAAAATCAGGATGCGCCACAGCACCTGGTTGGTGGCTTTGGGAATGCTGGTTTCCGGATTATCGGCTTCTGCGGCGGTAATCCCCACCAGTTCCAGACCGCCAAACGAGAACATAATGATCGCCATTACCATCACCAGCCCACCGAGGCCGTGAGGGAAAAATCCGCCCTGTTCCCACAGATTGCGCACCGTTGCCTGCGGGCCGCCGCTGCCGCTGAACAGCAACCAGCCGCCGAACAGGATCATGCCAATCACCGCGACCACTTTGATGATGGCGAACCAGAATTCCATTTCGCCAAACACTTTCACGTTGGTCAGGTTGATGGCGTTAATCATCACAAAGAAGATGGCGGCTGAGGCCCAGGTCGGAAAGTCAGGCCACCAGAACTGGATATATTTGCCGACTGCGGTCAGCTCCGCCATCGCCACCAGTACATAGAGTACCCAGTAGTTCCAGCCCGATGCGAAGCCAGCAAAGTTGCCCCAGTACTTATAAGCGAAGTGGCTAAAGCTGCCGGCAACCGGCTCTTCCACCACCATCTCGCCTAACTGGCGCATGATCAAAAAGGCAATAAAACCGGCAATGGCATACCCCAGAATAACGGCCGGCCCGGCGGACTCAATGACCGATGCACTGCCGAGAAACAGGCCGGTCCCCACCGCACCACCCAGCGCGATGAGCTGAATATGGCGGTTCTTCAGGCCACGTTTCAGCGCTTCGCCTTGCTGTTGTTCCATACAAACCTCGTGATGTTTTTATTCTTCGTTCGCAGCGCAAACCGCTGTAATGAAGTGGTTACATTAATGTATTGATTTTTTTACGGTATCTGGCCTGCCGTCTGCTGCCATGCGCTACCCTGGCGACAAGAATAGTGATAAGCGAATCGCTTTGCACCTGCTTTCGCTTTTTGTGCTGGGCATTGACTGAAAAAACAGCGCCTGGCTCACGTCGCTGTCTTCCGAATTTCTGCCATGAAATGTTACTGATGACGAATAGCTTTCGCTTATGGCTGCCGCTGCGTTTAACGGCTAAGCGGGTGTAAGGTTTGGTAAAAGTGAAAATATTTAACATTTACTTCCACGGTAATTTTTCATTTTTTTAACCGTAAGTTAGCGTCAGCACTGGCTTTAGCCGTGGTGGAATGTCATCTGCACCGTATAGACACAAGGTGAATACTTTGTTACTTTACCGGCTCCTTTTGACAATTGGTATTACCAATTTACTCCGGACGATTGGCTTAATAAGAAGGGACGATGGCTTACAGTAAGATTCGCCAACCCAAGCTCTCCGACGCTATCGAGCAACAGCTCGAATCCCTGATCATGGAAGGGACGCTGCGTCCGGGAGAGAAGCTGCTCCCCGAGCGCGAACTCGCCAAACAATTCGATGTCTCACGTCCGTCTCTCCGCGAAGCGATCCAGCGCTTAGAAGCCAAAGGATTACTGCTACGCCGTCAGGGTGGCGGAACGTTCGTACAGGAGCATCTCTGGCAAAGCATGAGCGATCCACTCGTAGAGCTTCTCGCCGACCATCCGGAATCACAATTTGACCTGCTGGAAACGCGCCACGCCCTAGAAGGCATTGCCGCCTATTATGCGGCGCTGCGCGGCACCGAAGAGGATCTGCTGCGGATTCGCGATTGCCATCTGCAGATCCAGCAGGCACAGGACAGCGGCGACTTAGACGCCGAAGCGGACGCAGTGATGCAGTATCAGATCGCTGTCACAGAAGCAGCCCACAATGTTGTGCTTTTGCATTTGCTACGCTCTATGGGCCCTATGCTGGAACGAAACGTCCGTCAGAATTTTGAATTGCTCTACTCGCGCCGGGAAATGCTGGCGAAAGTGAGCGGTCACCGCGCCAGAATCTTTGAGGCGATTGTGGCTCGTGAGCCGGAAAAAGCGCGCGAGGCTTCACACCGTCACCTGGCGTTCATTGAGGAAATCTTGCTGGACAGAAGTCGGGAGCAGAGCCGTCGAGAACGCTCCCTGCGTCGTTTACAGCAACGTAAGGAATAACGTGCGACAAAGATCGTACGGACATGTGCGACGAGCCTGCCTGCATGTGCTGAAACAGGCTCCCGATTATTCAACGTATTAGACACAGATAAGGAACACACCCATGTCAGAACGTTTACACAATGACGTGGATCCGATTGAAACTCGTGACTGGCTACAGGCGATCGAATCGGTCATCCGTGAAGAAGGTGTTGAACGTGCGCAGTATCTGATTGATCAGGTACTGGGTGCAGCCCGCAAAGGCGGCGTGAACGTTGCTGCAGGATCTTCTGCAATCAGCAACTATATCAACTCTATTGCCGTTGAAGATGAACCGGATTATCCGGGCAACACCTCTCTTGAACGTCGTATCCGTTCCGCGATCCGCTGGAACGCCATCATGTCGGTGCTGCGCGCATCGAAGAAAGACCTGGAACTCGGTGGCCACATGTCCTCCTTCCAGTCTTCTGCCACCATTTATGAAGTGTGCTTTAACCACTTCTTCCGCGCGCGCAGTGAGAAGGATGGCGGCGACCTGGTTTACTTCCAGGGCCACATTTCCCCTGGTATTTATGCCCGTGCGTTCCTTGAAGGTCGTCTGACTGAAGAGCAGATGAACAACTTCCGTCAGGAAGTGGCCGGTAAAGGCCTATCTTCTTATCCGCACCCGAAACTGATGCCGGAATTCTGGCAGTTCCCGACCGTTTCTATGGGTCTGGGTCCGCTGTCGGCTATCTACCAGGCGAAGTTCCTGAAATATCTGGAACACCGTGGCCTGAAAGATACCTCGGCGCAGACCGTGTACGCCTTCCTCGGCGATGGCGAGATGGATGAGCCGGAATCAAAAGGCGCAATCACCATCGCCACCCGTGAAAAACTGGATAACCTGGTCTTCATCATCAACTGCAACCTGCAGCGTCTGGATGGCCCGGTCACCGGTAACGGTAAGATCATCAACGAGCTGGAAGGCATCTTTGCCGGTGCTGGCTGGGAAGTGATCAAAGTCATCTGGGGCGGTCGCTGGGATGAGCTGCTGCGCAAAGATACCAGCGGCAAGCTGATTCAGCTGATGAACGAAACCGTTGACGGCGACTACCAGACCTTTAAATCCCGTGATGGCGCCTATGTGCGTGAGCACTTCTTTGGTAAATATCCGGAAACCGCCGCGCTGGTTAAAGATATGTCCGATGATGAAATCTGGGCACTGAACCGTGGCGGCCACGATCCGAAGAAAATCTACGCGGCACTGAAAAAAGCACAGGACACCAAAGGCAAGCCGGTGCTGATCCTGGCGCATACCATTAAAGGTTATGGTATGGGCGACACCGCGGAAGGCAAAAACATTGCTCACCAGGTGAAGAAGATGAACATGGATGGCGTGCGCTATATCCGTGATCGCTTCAACGTGCCGGTAGCGGATGACAAGATTGAATCACTGCCGTACGTGACCTTCGACAAAGGCTCTGAAGAGTACAACTATCTGCACGGTCAGCGTGAGAAGTTGGGCGGCTACCTGCCGACGCGTCAGCCGAAGTTCACCGAGAAGCTGGAAATGCCAGCGCTGGAAGAGTTCGGTGCGCTGCTGGAAGAGCAGAACAAAGAGATCTCTACCACCATCGCCTTTGTGCGTGCCCTGAACGTGATGCTGAAGAACAAGTCGATCAAAGATCGTCTGGTTCCAATCCTGGCGGACGAAGCGCGTACCTTTGGTATGGAAGGTCTGTTCCGTCAGATCGGTATCTACAGCCCGAACGGCCAGCAGTACACGCCGCAGGACCGTGAGCAGGTTGCCTACTACAAAGAAGACGAGAAAGGTCAAATTCTGCAGGAAGGGATCAACGAGCTGGGCGCAGGGTCATCCTGGCTGGCGGCGGCGACCTCTTACAGCACCAATAACCTGCCGATGATCCCGTTCTACATCTACTATTCGATGTTCGGCTTCCAGCGCATCGGCGATCTGATGTGGCTGGCGGGCGACCAACAGGCGCGCGGCTTCCTGGTCGGCGGCACCTCCGGTCGTACCACGCTGAACGGCGAAGGTTTGCAGCATGAAGATGGTCACAGCCACATTCAGTCGCTGACCATTCCCAACTGTATCTCCTACGATCCTTCATATGCGTATGAAGTCGCGGTGATCATGCATGATGGTCTGGTGCGGATGTATGGCGAAGCGCAAGAGAACGTCTACTACTACATCACCACGCTGAACGAAAACTACCACATGCCGGCGATGCCGCAGGGTGCGGAAGAGGGTATCCGTAAGGGTATCTACAAGCTGGAAACGGTCGACGGCAGCAAAGGTAAAGTCCAGCTGCTGGGTTCAGGTTCTATCCTGCGTCACGTACGTGAAGCCGCGCAGATCCTGGCGAAAGACTACGGTATCGGCTCTGACGTCTACAGCGTGACCTCGTTCACCGAACTGGCGCGTGACGGACAGGATTGTGAGCGCTGGAACATGCTGCATCCGACAGAAGCACCGCGCGTGCCTTACATTGCTCAGGTGATGAACGATGCACCGGCCGTCGCCTCAACCGACTACATGAAGCTGTTCGCTGAGCAGGTTCGTAGCTATGTGCCAGCCAGCGACTATCGCGTGCTGGGTACCGATGGCTTTGGTCGCTCTGACAGCCGCGAAAATCTGCGTCATCACTTCGAAGTGGATGCATCTTATGTCGTGGTTGCCGCGCTGGGTGAGCTGGCTAAACGTGGCGAGATTGAGAAGAAAGTGGTGGCTGACGCGATCACCAAATTCAATATCGATGCCGATAAAGTTAACCCGCGTCTGGCTTAAGAGGTAATAGAGTAATGGCTATCGAAATTAAGGTACCGGATATCGGGTCTGACGAAGTAGAAGTCACCGAGATTCTGGTGAAAGTTGGCGACAAGGTGGAAGCCGAACAGTCGCTGATCACCGTGGAAGGCGACAAAGCCTCAATGGAAGTGCCTTCGCCGCAGGCTGGCGTGATCAAAGAGATCAAAATCGCCACCGGTGACAAAGTGGAAACCGGCTCGCTGATCATGATGTTTGAGGCAGAAGGTGCGGCAGAAGCTGCCCCGGCACCGGCCGCAGAGAAAAAAGCCGACGCGGCCCCGGCGCCAGCGGCTGCCTCTGCTACCGCCAGCAAAGATGTCAATGTGCCGGATATCGGCGGTGACGAAGTTGAAGTCACTGAGATTCTGGTGAAGGTTGGCGACAAAGTTGAAGCAGAACAGTCGCTGATCGTGGTGGAAGGCGACAAAGCCTCGATGGAAGTCCCGGCTCCGTTCGCCGGCACCGTGAAAGAGATCAAGATTGCCACCGGCGACAAAGTGAGCACCGGTTCGCACATCATGGTGTTTGAAGCGGAAGGCGCAGCGCCAGCCGCTGACGCGAAACCTGAAGTGAAAGAAGAAGCGGCAACGGCTCCGGCTGCGGCTGCGGGCGCAAAAGAGGTTAACGTACCGGACATCGGTGGTGACGAAGTAGAAGTCACTGAAGTGCTGGTTAAAGTCGGCGACAAAGTTGAGGCTGAGCAGTCCCTGATCGTAGTGGAAGGCGACAAAGCGTCAATGGAAGTGCCTGCGCCATTCGCGGGCACCGTGAAAGAGCTGAAAGTGACCACCGGCGACAAAGTCAGCACCGGCTCGCTGATCATGGTGTTTGAAGTGGAAGGTGCCGCGCCAGCCGCAGCACCTGCAGCCGCGAAGCAGGATGCAGCCGCACCGGCAGAAAAAGCCGAAGCGAAACCTGCCGCAGCACCGGCAGCAGCCAAAGCGGAGAGCAAAGGTGAGTTTGCCGAGAACGATGCGTACGTTCACGCTACCCCGGTGATCCGTCGTCTGGCGCGTGAGTTCGGTGTCAACCTGGCGAAAGTCAAAGGCACCGGCCGCAAAGGTCGCATCCTGAAAGAAGACGTGCAGAGCTACGTGAAAGAGGCGGTCAAACGCGCTGAAGCGGCACCTGCTGCTGCCAGCGGCGGTGGTCTGCCAGGCATGCTGCCATGGCCGAAAGTGGACTTCAGTAAGTTTGGTGAAATCGAAGAAGTCGAACTGGGACGCATCCAGAAAATTTCCGGTGCTAACCTGAGCCGTAACTGGGTGATGATCCCGCACGTTACGCATTTCGACAAAACCGACATCACCGACCTGGAAGCATTCCGTAAGCAGCAGAACGCGGAAGCCGAGAAGCGTAAGATGGACGTGAAGTACACCCCGGTGGTGTTCATCATGAAAGCGGTTGCTGCGGCGCTTGAGCAGATGCCACGCTTCAATAGCTCGTTGTCAGAAGATGCGCAGAAGCTGACGCTGAAGAAATACATCAACATCGGTGTGGCGGTTGATACGCCGAATGGCCTGGTGGTTCCGGTCTTCAAGGACGTGAACAAAAAAGGCATCACCGAGCTGTCGCGTGAACTGATGGCGATTTCGAAGAAAGCGCGTGACGGTAAGCTGACGGCAGGGGACATGCAGGGCGGATGCTTTACCATCTCCAGCCTTGGCGGCCTGGGAACCACCCACTTCGCGCCGATCGTTAACGCGCCGGAAGTGGCAATCCTTGGCGTCTCCAAATCGGCGATGGAGCCGGTATGGAACGGTAAAGAGTTTACGCCGCGTCTGATGATGCCAATTTCTCTTTCCTTCGATCACCGGGTTATCGACGGTGCTGATGGTGCGCGTTTCATCACTTTGATCGGCAATATGCTGTCCGACATTCGTCGTTTAGTTATGTAAATGTGAAGAAGGCCGGCGAAAGCCGGCCTTCCTGTAACGATTCGTCGCACCGCGGTTGGCAGTTTGTTAACAATTCTGTAAACTCTTGCGGTGAAAGTCCCGGTGGAACAAGGGCATCATAAGAACGTCTGACCCGCCGGATATCAAATAAGAGGTCATGATGAGTACAGAGATTAAAACCCAGGTCGTCGTACTTGGGGCGGGTCCTGCAGGATACTCTGCAGCCTTCCGTTGCGCGGATTTAGGTCTGGAAACCGTACTGGTAGAGCGTTACAGCACCCTTGGTGGTGTTTGTCTGAACGTCGGTTGTATCCCATCTAAAGCGCTGCTGCACGTTGCTAAAGTGATTGAAGAGGCGAAAGCCCTTGAAGAGCACGGCATTGTGTTTGGTCAGCCATCGACTGATATCAACAAGATTCGCAGCTGGAAAGAGAAGGTGATCAACCAGTTGACTGGCGGCCTGTCAGGTATGGCAAAAGGCCGTAAAGTCAAAGTGGTTAATGGCCTGGGCAAATTCACCGGTGCTAACACCCTGGTGGTTGAAGGAGAAGGCGGCGCGACCACCATCAACTTCGATAACGCTATCATCGCTGCGGGTTCACGCCCAATCGAACTGCCGTTTATTCCACATGAAGATCCACGCGTCTGGGACTCAACCGATGCACTGGAACTGAAAGAAGTACCGAAGCGTCTGCTGGTTATGGGTGGCGGTATCATCGGTCTGGAAATGGCGACGGTTTATCATGCGCTGGGTTCAGAGATTGATGTGGTCGAGATGTTCGATCAGGTCATCCCGGCTGCGGATAAAGACGTGGTGAAAGTCTTCACCAAGAAAATCAGCAAGAAATTTAACCTGATGCTGGAAACCAAAGTGACCGCCGTTGAAGCAAAAGACGATGGCATTTACGTTTCGATGGAAGGTAAAAAAGCGCCAGGCGAAGCACAGCGTTACGATGCAGTGCTGGTTGCTATCGGTCGTGTGCCGAATGGTAAAGGTCTGGATGCGGGCAAAGCGGGCGTGGAAGTGGACGATCGCGGCTTCATTCGTGTCGATAAGCAGATGCGCACTAACGTGCCGCACATCTACGCTATCGGCGACATCGTCGGTCAGCCAATGCTGGCGCACAAAGGTGTGCACGAAGGCCACGTTGCGGCGGAAGTGATCTCGGGTCTGAAGCACTACTTCGATCCTAAAGTGATCCCATCCATCGCTTATACCGAGCCAGAAGTTGCCTGGGTCGGCCTGACCGAGAAAGAAGCGAAAGAGAAAGGCATCAGCTACGAGACCGCCACCTTCCCGTGGGCAGCCTCTGGCCGTGCTATCGCTTCTGACTGTGCAGACGGCATTACCAAACTGATTTTCGACAAAGAAACGCACCGGGTTATCGGTGGCGCGATTGTCGGCACCAACGGCGGCGAGCTGCTGGGTGAAATCGGTCTGGCGATCGAGATGGGTTGTGATGCGGAAGATATCGCGCTGACCATCCATGCTCACCCGACCCTGCATGAGTCAGTGGGTCTGGCGGCGGAAATCTTTGAAGGCAGCATCACCGATCTGCCTAACGCGAAAGCGAAAAAGAAATAAGTCGCTCTGACTGATAGAAAAGCTCCCGATAAGGGGGCTTTTTTTTGCCTGAATTTTGTGCTGGTGATTAAGTGTGCATCTGGCTTAAGCCTGGGTGTAGAATTCGGTAGAATTATCAGGCTTGAAAAAGAATTTAGTAATCAATCAGATAATTTTAGGGTGTTCCCCGCGCGAGCGGGGATAAACCGAGGGACCAGCTTTGCCAGCGTTTTATTGCTGCGTGTTCCCCGCGCGAGCGGGGAAACCGGCAACCGCCAGCGAATGTGGTTGCTTGTTGCTCTGTTCCCCGCGTGAGCGGGGATAAATCGTTGTTGCAAAGATTCGCGTGCCGTCTGGGAAGTGACTGATGCCCGTGGCATATCATAGAGATGCGATCAATAAGTACGCATTAAAAGCTGGAACGACTAAAAAATTACATCCCTACAGAAAAGCTAATTTAAAAACTCTCTATTATTGATATGAGCAAAATCAACTCTTTATGTGCACACTAAGACCACTTATAAGTGTCTTTTCGGTAGAGATAACACCATGGATAAACTGGCCGCGATAAATACCCTTGATAAGTTCAGTCTTCAGGGACGCTATGTATTTCATCTAAACGATCTGAAAAACATGTTTTTCGGTGAATCAGAGCGAGCCCTGAAGGCATCTCTCAAGCGGCTGGTGGATACGGACATCCTGACCCGCGCAGTTCAGGGTGTCTACGTCTACAATCGAGCGCCAAAAGACAGTTTTATTCTTGAACATATCGTTAAAACGGTCCGTCGGGGTGAATATAACTATGTCAGCCTTGAATCAGCACTCTCACAGTATGGCGTGATATCGCAGATCCCAATAGACAGATTAAAGGTGATGACCACCGGCAGAGGAGGGGAATTCAAAACGCCCTGGGGAGTTATTGAATTAACCCATACACAACGACCCGTAAGCGATATCCTCAGCAGTACGGTAGAAACAAAATCACCTATTAAATCCGCAAAAAAAGAGACTGCACTGCGTGATCTTCGTCGGGTAGGCCGAAATACACATTTAATTGATACTCGGGAACTGGAAAATGTCTAAACAAATGGAATTTTATGCACTGGTTGAAGAAGCTATTCGCCAGGGGCTGGCAAACTTCAGTGACGACAGCTCTGGAGCGTAAAGATCTCCCCAGGCAACGTATCATCAAAATTGAGATTGCTAATATTCCTGCTTATACCCATGCCTGAGGGCAGTTAGTGCGTAATTATACCGTGTTGCCTGATGGGTATAGTTGTGTCACTGATGTGACACTCTACTTATTGAACGGCCATAACGCCGGATGTCGTAGAGTAAAAGCTCCAACCCGGAAGTATTCCTCACCTTAGCGGGAACAAGCCGGCAGGAGCAATGGCTTCGCTGGATAGTGGACTGTATTGCTTGCGTCAGAGGATAAACCGCCTCTGCATGCAACCCGCACTCATCCTCTCCCACGAACGAAACACGTACCATCACACCCGCCGATCAACCGCCACCTGGTCGATAAACATCTGCGCCAGTACCGCAATCGCCGCATTGCCCGGTAATCTCTCTTCATTAATGCGCAGCTTCAGCGAGGTTGAACGTCGACGTCCCTGCAGCAGCGGAAGCGGGCGCAGCTCGCCGCTCTCCAGCAAGGCGGCAATGTTCTTCTCCGGCAACCAGCCATAGCCCAGCTGATGCTGCACCGCCTCAATAGCCGCCGACAGGGTAGTGAATGACCAGTTCTCTGCCTGCTCGCCACTGACTTCTGACTGCTGCTGTTGCTGCCGATCGAGGATGGTAATGCAGGGCCAGCGCGCCAGCGTCGTCGCACTGAGCGGAGCCGGTTCGCTGTGCAGGGGATGATCGCGATGGGCGACGGCAATAAAATCGACGCTCATCAGACTCTCACCTGCCAATGGCTGGTCGTCGCTGTGTGCCACCAGCCAGAGATCGGCCTGCTGTTCCGCCAGCCTGAGCGGCGTTTCGCTGCGGACGATTTCACTGAACCAGACGCGGACGTGCGGATAACGCTGCTGAAACTGGTGTAACACCTTAAACAGCAGCGGTTTGGGCGCGATGGCGTCGACCATCAGGTCAACACGAGACGGCTCGCCGCGCTGCAATGCCGCCGCCTGCGCTTCCAGCTCGCTAAAACCGGTCAGCAGCGGCCGCGCCTGCGCCAGTAGCTGCTGGCCCTCCGCCGTCAGAACCGCCCGGCGTCCTTCCTGTTGCAGTAGCGCTACGCCCAGCCGCTGCTGCAGCAGACCAATTTGATAACTGACCGAGGACTGGCTGCGGTTATTTTTCTCTGCCGCCAGCGCAAAGCTTCCCTGTTTAACCACCGAGTCGAGAAGAAACCACTGTTCGAGCGTCGTTTTATGCATGGCAATCTATCTAAAATTTGAATGGATAGGTGCTAAAAATAGCGTTATTAATCGGTTTTGTAACGCGCAATAATCTCCTCAAGGCAAATAAATGAGGAAAACATCATGAGCACATTCGATAAAAACAACCTGTCTGGTCTGGTCGGCAAACACCTGGTTTATACCTATGACAACGGCTGGAACTACGAGCTCTATATAAAAAACGCCAACACCGTTGATTACCGTATTCACAGCGGGATGGTGGGGAACCGCTGGGTGAAAAATCAGCACGCTTATATCGTCCGTCTGGCACAGGATGTCTATAAAATCTCATGGACCGAACCAACCGGCACCGATGTCAGCCTGGCAGTTAACCTGACCGATAAAATTTTCCACGGCACCATCTTCTTCCCACGCTGGGTGATGAACAATCCGGAAAAAACTGTCTGCTTCCAGAACGAACATCTGGAAGAGATGGCGCAATATCGCGAGACAGGTCCGGCTTATCCGACTGAAGTGATTGATGAGTTCGCTACGCTGACCTTTATCCGCGATGCCGGCGAAAACAACGACAGCGTGATTGACTGTCCGGCCAGCGAACTGCCCGCCGATTTTCCTGCCAACCTGAAAAACTAACCTCGTTCAGAAGAGCCCATGCCGGGCTCTTCTGCTTCTCTGACCCACGAACACCTTCTGCCGTCTGCTGCGAAACAGCAGCTGAAATTGCCAGCAACTCGCCAAAAATTATCTTCAGGCCGGCGTTCTATTCCTCGCCGTTATACATTTCAGATAAATCATTGCAGAGTAAATCCTGACCAGCAGGTCAGATCTGGCTAATGTATTTCAGCGGCGCGATGGCGCGCTTTGCGGGCTGGTTTGCTGTCCGCAGGGGCGATGGCTGGCGACATGAAACCGGCGCGATCGGTTATGCATTTAATGTTGTATTTTTGTAAACAGATTAACAAACACCCGAAATCCTGCTATTCTGCCCTCCGCGAAACCGGGCACCTCAACCTGGACATCATAAGGCAAGGTTGTTCTCCATAAGTGAGCAAGGTGGTCGGAAAGCCCTACATAATGAGAGCGAGGATAACGTCGTGCTAGAAGAATACCGTAAGCACGTTGCCGAGCGTGCCGCCGAAGGGATCGTACCTAAGCCTTTAGATGCTTCCCAAATGGCCGCGCTGGTTGAACTGCTAAAAAATCCACCTGCGGGTGAAGAAGAATTTCTGACCGATCTGTTGGTCAACCGTGTTCCACCCGGCGTCGATGAAGCGGCGTACGTTAAAGCGGGTTTCCTGGCCGCTGTCGCCAAAGGCGAAGCCACCTCTCCTCTGATCTCTCCTGAAAAAGCGGTTGAACTGCTCGGCACCATGCAGGGCGGTTACAATATTCATCCGCTGATCGAGGCGCTGGACGACCAAAAACTGGCCCCAATCGCGGCCAAAGCCCTGTCACACACTCTGCTGATGTTCGACAGCTTCTACGATGTAGAAGAGAAAGCCAAAGCGGGCAACGACTACGCGAAGCAGGTGATGCAGTCGTGGGCAGATGCGGAATGGTATCTGTCACGACCAGAACTGGCGGAAAAGATTACCGTCACCGTGTTCAAAGTCACCGGCGAAACCAACACCGACGACCTCTCTCCGGCACCGGATGCCTGGTCACGTCCTGACATCCCACTGCACGCTTTAGCGATGCTGAAAAATGCCCGTGAAGGCATTGAGCCGGATGAGCCAGGTAACGTCGGCCCGATCAAACAGATCAAAGCGCTGCAGGAAAAAGGCTTCCCGCTGGCTTACGTCGGTGACGTGGTCGGTACCGGTTCCTCACGCAAATCCGCCACCAACTCGGTGCTGTGGTTTATGGGAGACGACATCCCGAACGTGCCGAATAAAAAAGGCGGCGGTGTGGTGCTGGGCAGCAAAATTGCGCCGATCTTCTTCAACACCATGGAAGATGCCGGTGCACTGCCGATCGAAGTCGACGTGAACAACCTGAACATGGGCGATGTCATCGACATCTATCCATTCAAAGGCGAAGTGCGTAACCACCAGACCAACGAATTGCTGGCCAGCTTCGAACTGAAAACCGAAGTGCTGATTGACGAAGTGCGCGCTGGTGGCCGTATTCCTCTGATCATCGGCCGTGGACTGACCACCAAAGCGCGTGAGTCGCTGGGTCTGCCGCACAGCACCGTATTCCGTCAGGCGAAAGATGTGGCGGAGAGCACCCGTGGTTTCTCGCTGGCACAGAAAATGGTCGGCCGCGCCTGTGGCGTTGAGGGTGTTCGTCCGGGCGCCTATTGCGAACCGAAAATGACCTCGGTGGGATCGCAGGATACTACCGGTCCGATGACCCGTGATGAACTGAAAGATCTGGCCTGCCTCGGCTTCTCAACCGATCTGGTGATGCAGTCGTTCTGTCACACCGCGGCTTATCCTAAGCCGGTGGATGTGAATACGCACCATACGCTGCCTGACTTCATCATGAACCGTGGCGGTGTGTCGCTGCGTCCGGGTGACGGCATTATCCACAGCTGGCTGAACCGTATGCTGCTGCCGGATACCGTCGGCACCGGCGGCGATTCACATACCCGTTTCCCGATCGGCATCTCCTTCCCGGCGGGTTCTGGCCTGGTGGCGTTTGCCGCAGCGACCGGTGTTATGCCGCTCGACATGCCGGAATCTGTGCTGGTGCGCTTCAAAGGTAAAATGGAGCCGGGCATTACGCTGCGCGATCTGGTTCATGCCATTCCGCTGTATGCCATCAAACAGGGTCTACTGACCGTTGAGAAGAAAGGGAAGAAAAACATCTTCTCTGGCCGCATTCTTGAGATTGAAGGTCTGCCGGATCTGAAAGTCGAGCAGGCGTTTGAGCTGTCAGATGCGTCAGCTGAACGTTCCGCGGCCGGCTGTACCATCAAGCTGGATAAAGACCCGATCATTGAATACCTCAACTCCAACATCGTTCTGCTGAAGTGGATGATTGCTGAAGGCTATGGCGATCGCCGTACCCTGGAGCGTCGTGTTGAAGGCATGGAGAAATGGCTGGCGGATCCACAACTGCTGGAAGCGGATGCGGATGCGGAATATGCCGCCGTGATTGAGATCGATCTGGCGGATATTAAAGAGCCGATCCTTTGCGCACCAAACGATCCAGACGATGCTCGTCTGCTGTCTGATGTGCAGGGCGAGAAGATTGATGAAGTCTTTATCGGATCGTGCATGACCAACATCGGTCACTTCCGTGCCGCCGGTAAGCTGCTGGATAGCCATAAAGGCCAGTTACCGACCCGTCTGTGGGTGGCTCCGCCAACCAAGATGGATGCGGCGCAGCTGACCGAAGAAGGTTACTACAGCGTATTTGGTAAGAGCGGCGCGCGTATCGAGATCCCAGGCTGTTCACTCTGCATGGGTAACCAGGCGCGTGTGGCGGACGGTGCGACGGTGGTCTCCACCTCAACCCGTAACTTCCCGAACCGTCTGGGTACCGGCGCTAACGTCTACCTGGCGTCAGCCGAGCTGGCGGCGGTGGCCTCACTGTTAGGTCGTCTGCCAACGCCGGATGAGTATCAGCAATTTATGGCGCAGGTGGATAAAACCGCCAGCGACACTTATCGCTATCTCAACTTCGACCAGCTGACCCAGTACACCGATAAAGCTGACGGCGTGATTTTCCAGACTGCGGTCTGATGCACTGACCAGCAGCAAAAAGGGGCGATGATTCGCCCCTTTTTTTCGTCTGTACGACGGTAACCGGTGCGATGAAAAGCTGGATTTCGCCGGACAGCCTGCAATAATGCGCCACTTGTCACACTTTGCCGTTAAGGCAGCGCTGACACTGACAAGGTGACGCGATGATGTTGAGAGGAACGGGCGATGGAATATGAATTTTTACGCGATGTGACCGGCCAGATTAAGGTGCGCATGTCGATGGATCATGAAGCGGTCGGCCACTGGTTCAATGAAGAAGTCAGGGACGATCCCGGCCTGCTGGATGAAGTCGAAGCGGCGATTGAAGATGTGAAAGGCAGCGTGCGGCAATGGCAGCGCGTCGGCAGCGAATACACTATCCTGCTGGACGAGGAAGAGGTGATGATCCGCGCTAACCTGCTGGCGCTGGAAGATGACGGCATGGAGGAGGGGATGAACTACTACGACGAAGAGAGCCTCTCATTCTGCGGCATTGAAGATTTTCTGCTGGTGATCGCGGCTTATCGCCAGTTTGTGAATCAGTACGGCAATAAAAGCCGGGCGACCTGAGCCGCCCGGCCGGTTAACTGAGAGATGCCCCGCCACACAGCACCAGCTGCTGTCCGGTCATCGCCGCCGCGGCAGGGGTGAGCAGAAAATGCACCAGCCCGGCCACTTCCTGCGGCTGAATAAAACGGCCAATTGGCGGCAGCCTCGGCGGTGAGCTGGCCCGACCCGGCTGTTGCAGCATCGGCGTGTCGGTTGCGCCAGGCGCCACAATATTGGCGGTAATGCCGCGCGGTGCCAGTTCTGCCGCCCAGCTGCGCACCATCCCGATCATCGCGGCTTTAGTCGCCACATACTGACTGCGTCCTGCCGCTCCGCCTGAGGTGCGGCTGCCCAGCAGCACAATTCTGCCGCCACTGGTCATCCGTGGCGCGCAGTGATTAGCCAGCTGCTCCGCCGCTGCGACATGCAGCTGCCATAAGCGTGCGCTGGCGTTGAGATCGAGTTCACCCAGCGGCGCAGCCTGCATCATGCCCGCCGCATGCACCAGCGCCTGGGGCACCGGCAGCTGAGCTAACACCTCTTGCAGGGCGGCGGCATCGCTGATATCCACCTGATAGCTCTGCAGGGCCGGATGCTGCCGCGTCAGCGCCGAGCGACTCAGGCCGATTACCTGCCAGCCCTCCACCAGCAAGCGGTCGACAATCGCCTGACCGATGCCTGAACTGGCACCGGTGATCAGCGCCATATTGTCTATCACGCGCGACCTCCCGCCACCCACGACTCTTCAACGCGTACATACTTGATCGCCTGACGGTAAAAGGTGTAGGCAATATGCAGTTCGCCACCGGCCCCCTGTTTAATGCTCGGATAAGAGAATTCACGGTTCAGCTTCTGCTGTGAATTGTTGGTCATGCAGTAGCCATCGCCTTCATCCAGATTACGCTGCAGCGGCCAGCTTTTGCCGCCGTCAGGCGAAATCGCCAGCGTCATGGGCGCGCGCGGAGCACCCCAGAAGGCCGTTCGCGCGCCGTGTGCCACTGGCTGGGCGGCGACAGCCACCTCATCATCCTCATCTTCAATTTCGTCATACAGCGACAGCCGCCGCTCGCTCGCGCCTTCCGCGCTCATCGCATTAAACACCAGCGCCAGATGACCATTGCGCAGCGTGGTGACCTGAATCGACGAGTTATTGTTAGGCAGCGACAGCGGCTGCGGGGCACTCCAGCTTTCGCCCTGATCGACGGAGCGGCTCTGGTAAATATGATCGGCCCAGCGGCTGCGATAGAGCGCCAGCAGCGTGCCGTCATCCAGCAGCGTAACGTTCATGTGAACGCAGCCGGTGCTGTCCGGGACCGCAACATCACGCCAGCTCTGCCCCTTGTCCTCAGAGATTTTTACCGCACTGATATCATAACTGCCGACCCACTTTTCACCCGGCCGGGTCAGGCAGTAAAACACCGGCAGCAGCCAGTTACCGTTGGGCAGCACCACCACCGGCTGGCGGATAAAGGTGCCTGGCTTATCCAGCAGCGTGCCGATAGCGCCCCAGCTGCGGCCCAGATCGTGCGACTGGCGATAGCGCACAATCGCGGTGTCCTGATTACCCGATTTTTGCGCGGTCCACAGTAGCCACAGCACCTGATCCGGATCGAGGAACAGCACCGGGTTTTGTTCTGAACGGCCCGGATCGTCTGACAGTTTCTGCGCCTCGCTCCAGCGAGAGCTACCTTCTGCCAGCCGCGAACACCAGATCGAGATATCGGCGATACCTTCCTGGGTGCCGCCAAACCAGACGCAGAGCAGGTCGCCATTGGGCAGCGGCAGCAGATTGGCAGCATGATTTTGCGGGCAGGGCGATGGCAGCATCGCCACCTGTTGCGCGCTATCCTGCGGATGCGGCGCCAGCTGGCCGGTGCGTTCGACGGTGACGGTTTCCTGAGTCATATTAGGCTCCACTGTTTTGTGCATTGCGTTGCGTATTGGGCTGAGGCTGGCGTGACGGAATGCAGCGGTCAATCACCATGATGATCGCCGGCGTCGCCAGCGCCACGTACATATTATCGATGCCGAAGGGGTTACCGAGGATAAACCACACTGAGGTCGCCAGACAGGCGCCGATCAAACCGGCATTGGCGCCGCGGGTGCTTTTAAACCACGGCAGGTAAAACGCCATGATCGCCACCACGGTAATCGACAGACGAATGGCGCGGGTAAAGAATGACAGCTTCAGCACTTCCGGGAAGAACAGCACGAACAGCAGCGGGAAGAAGCCGATGGCGATCGAGATCCAGCGTGTCATCTTAAATTCACGCTCCGGGGTCGGATTGCGGTAGGGCACGTAAAAGTCTTTCACCACCAGCGAGGCGATCGCCAGCGCCACGGTGCCAACGCTGACGAAGATCGACGCCACCAGTGAGGTGGTGACAATGCCCGCCAGCCACGGTGACATATCCTGCAGAAACACCGGCAGCGCATACAAGCTGTTGATATCCGGATGGGCAAATTTCGCCGCCACGCCAATCAGCGCCATCGCCAGACCAATCGGCAGGCAGAAGAAGAAGGCGACCCAGGTGGCACGCTTCGCGGACTTCACATCTTTGGTTGAAGATATCGCCTGGATCACAAACTGGGTACAGAAGATCGAACCGACCGTCCCGATCAGCCACGCCACAATGGTGCTGGCCCCGACGTGACCATCCCACGTCCAGTAGAACGCCGGCATTTTTTCAATCATGGGTGCTACACCGCCGGTCATCTTCAGCGCCACGAACAGGATTATCAGGATCCCGGCATACTTGAGCGCGCTGTGCAGCAGGGTGACCCAGGCGACCCCTTTCATTCCGCCGAAGGCAAAATAGAAGGTGCTGACCACCGCAGTAATAAAGGCCGCCTGCGTCAGGTCGATTTTCAGCACGGTTGAAATGGCCGCTGCGCCGCTGATGTAGTTGCCGACGTTCACCAGCAGCAGCGCATAGATCATGATCAGAGAGATGATATTTTTGGTCGAGGTGCCATATTTCTCGGCAATCGCGCCCGAAATGGTGATTTTACCGGTGTTATAGATGCGTTTCACCAGGATAAGGCCAAACAGCGGGAAGCCGATCGCCGCGCCAATCACTGACCACGAGGCGGCAAAGCCATCCTCAAAGGCTGCCTGGGCGGTGCCAATGGTCGACTTCGCGCCGATATATTCAGACATCAGCATCACGCCGACGATAAACGCCGGCATCGCGCGTGACCCTTCCATAAAGTCACCGCTGCTTTTGCTGCGCAGCCGCCAGGTCAGCCAGGTGGTAAACAGGATATAGGCGAGCACCATGCCGACGATCAGCAGGGTGCTCTCAGTTGAAAATGCTTTCATCATGACCTCGATTGTTCTGGCAGATGGCGACCATCAGGTTCGTTCTCATCTGACCGGTAGGATACAAAGATGATGGTCGTTCCCCGGCAGGGCAGGCTGACGACACGCCAAAAGGTGATCGGTCATTGGTGCCAGCCGCAAGCGGTTCGCGGTGTCGTTTCAGGACCTCACCCCGGTCCTGCCGAAGACGCAGGGCATCCGCCCTGCTGGCGATTACTGCAGGTACTGATTGACGATCTGGCGGATCTGCTGCTGCTCATCGGCGCTGAACTGCACCGCATAGCGGCTGTCACCGACGTCAAAGCCCAGCAGGCTGACCGCCTTTTTCACCGCGGCAGGGGAGAAGCCAATGCTATAGAGATCGGTGCGTAAACCGGTGACGCGCTCCTGTGCCTGATACGAACCGGCAATATCGCCAGCGTTAAACTGCGCCCAGATGGCGTTGATCGCCTGAGGTGCCACGTTTGCCAGCCCGGAAATGCAGGCGGAGCAGCCATCGACGAAACCCTGATGAATCAGCGAGTCGGGACCATTCAGCACATCGAAATGATCGATGCCGTCGGCAGCCTGCAGGAAGCCGCTCAGGCTCTGGTAGCTGCCGGCTGAATCTTTGATACCGATGATGTTCGGATGTGCTGCCAGCGTCCTGACGGTGTCAGGCTGCAGAGTATTGCCGGTACGCGCCGGGATGTTGTAAAGGAACAGCGGCACCTCAAGCGCGTCCGCAACGGCGTGATAATGCGCGATCAGCTCCTGCTGCTTTAACGGTACGAACCAGGGGGTAATCACCGAGACGGCATCGATGCCCAGCCTGGCGATCTGCTTACCCAGGCGGATGGTTTCACGGGTTGATATCTCGCCAATGTGCGCCACCACCGGCGCGCGGCCGTTGACTTCATCGACGCAGGTTTCAGTGACCGCGATTTTTTCCTGCTGGTTCAGCACAAAGAACTCTCCGTTGGTGCCGCCGCAGAAAATGCCGTTACCGGCGTCGAGCTGGCGTCGCACCTGCTCACGCTGGGCAGCCGGATTAAACTCACCGTCGCGATCAAAAGTGGTAACGATGGCGGTCAGGACGCCGGTTATTTTTTTGTTCATGACAATCCTCATTGCGCCGGGTGAGAAGGAAACAGCGTCAGGTAGACCGCACGGACATCGTCCGCCGTCACGGCCATCGGCACGTTTTTCATCAGGCGCTGCACGTCGAGCGCCGCATCGACTAAATAGGGCAGGTGATCCGGGCTGATGCCCAGCGCTTCCAGGCTGGCCGGCAGCTGCAGGCGCTGAACCAGCGCGCTGAAATAATCGACCAGCGCATGAGATTTCTGCTCCTCGCTTAATCCGGTATCAGCCTCGGGCAGCAGATCGTAAGCCTGAGCAAATTTGCTCACCGCCGCGGGCCGGACAAAGCGCATGCAGGGGGCCAGCAGAATGGCATTGGCGACGCCGTGCGGCAGATGATATTTGCCGCCGAGCGGGTAGGACATGGCGTGGACCAGGTGCGTCCCGGCGTGAGCAATCGACGCTCCGCCGTAATAAGAGGCCCACAGCATCTCCAGTCGCGCCGCTAAATTGTGCGGTTCACGTAGCGTGGTTTCGAGGCTGGCAAACAGCTTCTTCAAGCCGATCAGCGCATAGTTATCGCTTACCGGATTGGCGACCGTGGCGGTGAAACACTCAATCAGATGGCACAGCGCATCAATCCCGGTGGATGAAGCAATATGCGGCGGCATGCTGGTGGTGAGTTCCGGCACCAGCGCGACCCAGTCGGGCAGCATCACCGGTGAAATAATGCCGATTTTGGTCTGTTTCTCTGGAATCGCCAGAATCGCATTCGGCGTAGCTTCCGAGCCGGTGCCGGCGGTGGTCGGAATCAACAGCGAGCGGACGCGGCGCTGCGGTTTCTCGCCTGCCAGCAGCGCATCCAGTGACGGTGCATCGCCAGCGCACAGCACTGATAGCAGCTTCGCGACATCCAGCACGCTGCCGCCGCCGATGCCAATCACCAGTTCAACCTGTTGCGGCGGCAGCGCGCTGACAATCGCCGCCACATCATGCTGGCTCGGCTCTGGCGGAACGCTGTTCACCACGCTGAGGCCGGGGAACTGCTGCCGGAGCTGCCCCACCAGCGCCTGCACGGCGGGAATGGCCTCAATGTTGTTATCGGTTACCACTAACGCTGTCGTGATGCCGTCCAGCAGATAGCGCATGTCGTTCAACGCCTGGTAGCCGCTGATCACCGTGCTGTTGATATTCATTTCACACCCTTGTTGGTAATGTCTGAAGCAATGATTGATATCGCTCAGAGTAATGCTGACGTAATCCCCTTCCTGTGGCTCATTTTATAGGGCATATCGATTTCGATTAATTTGATCTTGCTCACATATAATCAATCATGATTGAATATAATCAATTGCAGCGGCAATAGCCTGACAGGAGAGACGATGAATTCGTCATGGTGGAAAACCCCGGTAGTGGTCATCGCCGATGACTTTACCGGGGCCAATGATGCAGGCAGTGGGCTGGCGCAGGCTGGTGCCCGGGTGCAGGTGCTGTTCAGCCCGACGACGCCGGCGGGCAGTGAGGTGGCGGATGTCTGGGTAATCAGCACCGACAGCCGGGCAGTCACGCCGGCACTGGCGGCAGAGCGGGTCACTCAGGCGGTGGGCCACTACGGCCCACAGATTGCGCAGGGCTGGCTGTTTAAAAAGATCGACTCCACGCTGCGGGGCAACGTCGCAGCCGAACTGCGGGCGGCGCTGGCAGCCAGCGGTAAACGTCTGGCGCTGGTGGCGCCGGCCGTTCCGCACCTCGGTCGCACCACGCGTGCCGGTCAGGTCTGGCTTGGCGATCGTTTGCTGACGGATACCGAATTTGCCAGCGATCCCAAAACCCCGATTGTCAGCGCCAGCGTGCTGCAGCAGCTGCATATTGAGGGAGATCGGATCGATCTCGCCACCCTGCGCAGCGATCGGCTCGATCAGCGCTTAACGGCGGCCCGCGGCGTGCTGGTGGTCGATGCTGAAAATGACGCTGATCTGGCCCGCCTGATGGCAGCAGCGGCACGGCTGAGTGAAAAGCCGCTGCTGGTGGGGGCGGCAGGCTTAAGCGAGGCCCTGGGCCGCCATCTCGCCGCCCGGCCTGTGCCGTCGTCATCGGCGGAAAAGAGAGTTAGCGGTACGGCGGCTGACGCAGGTGTCCACGCAGCACGACCGGTACTGGCGGTTATCGGCTCGATGAGCAGCCGCGCACAGCAGCAGATCGCCACGCTGGCGACCCAGCGGCAGGTGACGGTGGTGGATGTTGATATCCGTCAGCTGTTCTGCCAGCCCACCTGGCCCGATGCGGCGGACTGGCTGGGACAAGCCACGACGGCGCTGCGTCAGGGACGACATACGGTGATCCGCACCTGTCAGCATGCCTCACAGCGGCATGAGGTTGAGACGCTCTGCCAGCAGTTTCAGCTGACG
Source organism: Pantoea sp. X-Soil-YNGN-775 (assembly GCF_059730575.1). Classification (NCBI taxonomy): domain Bacteria; kingdom Pseudomonadati; phylum Pseudomonadota; class Gammaproteobacteria; order Enterobacterales; family Erwiniaceae; genus Pantoea; species Pantoea sp. X-Soil-YNGN-775. The sequence goes on from NZ_AP035945.1 coordinate 756,839, forward strand.
CGCCAGCAGTTGGGCGAGGCGATCTGTCAGCTGTTGGGCGAGATAACCCGCACGCTGTGTAACAGCCAGCTGCCGCATGCGCTCTATCTGTCTGGCGGCGACGTGGCGATTGCCGTCGCTCAGGCGTTAGGTGCCAGCGGATTTCAGATTCAGGGCCTGGTGGCGGGCTGTGTGCCGCACGGGGTTCTGCTTAACAGTGAATTTACCCTGCCGGTGATGACCAAAGCCGGTGGCTTTGGTGATGAAAACACCCTGGTAGCAGCCATTGGTTTTATTGAGGAGAAGTCGAGTGAGTAAAATTATTGCGGTCACCATGGGCGATCCGGCGGGCATCAGCCCGGAAATCATTATCAAGTCGCTGTCGGAAGGCGAATTAAATGGCGTGCCGGCGGTGGTGGTCGGCTGTGCCGCAACGCTGCGGCGGATTATGGCGATGAACATTACGCCACAGGCGGAACTGCGGATCGTGGATCGGGTGGCATCGGCCCACTTTGCGCCCGGCATCATTAACGTGATTGATGAACCGTTAGCCGATCCTGAGGCGCTGAAGCCCGGCGTGGTGCAGAAACAGGCGGGCGATCTGGCATGGCGCTGCGTGAAACGCGCCACTGAACTGGCGCTGGCGGGCGAGGTGCAGGCTATCGCCACTGCACCATTGAATAAAGAGGCGCTGCACGCGGCGGGTCATCTCTATCCGGGTCACACCGAACTGCTGGCGCACCTGACCGGCACCCAGGATTACGCCATGGTGCTCTATACCGATAAGCTGAAGGTGATCCACGTCACCACTCATATTGCGCTGCGTAAATTCCTCGATACCCTGAGCCGTGCTCGCATAGAGACGGTGATCGGCATGGCGGATACCTTCCTGCGTCGGGTCGGCTTCACCCAGCCGCGCATCGCCGTGGCGGGCGTTAATCCGCACGCTGGGGAAAACGGCCTGTTTGGCGATGAGGAGATCACTACGGTTGCGCCGGCGATTGCGGCGATGAAAGCACTGGGCATCACGGTGTCGGGCCCCTGTCCACCGGATACGGTATTCCTGCAATGTCAGGAAGGGCAGTACGATATGGTGGTGGCGATGTACCACGATCAGGGACACATTCCGCTGAAGCTGCTGGGATTCTACGACGGAGTGAACATCACTGCGGGCCTGCCGTTTATCCGCACCTCGGCGGACCACGGCACGGCGTTTGATATCGCCTGGACAGGTAAAGCGAAGTCTGAGAGCATGGCGATCTCTATCAAACTCGCGATGCAGCTCGCATAGGGAAATATGAAGGGACAGAGCCGTCTTGACCAGATTATGGATTACCTGAAAAGCCATAATCTGGTGACTGTTGAGCAACTGGTCAGTGCGATATCCGCCTCGCCGGCCACGATTCGACGTGATTTGATTAAGCTGGATAAAGAAGGGGTGATCAGCCGCAGTCATGGCGGCGTCACCCTTAACCGGTTCATACCTGCGCAGCCGACCACGCTGGAAAAGATGCAGCGTAATCTGGCAGAAAAGCAGGCGATAGCCGCCTGTGCCGCCAGCTTTGTTCAGGCGGGCGATGCGGTGGTGCTGGATGCCGGTACCACCATGCTGGAGCTGGCGCGGCAGCTTACTCATCTGCCGCTGCGGGTGATTACCGCCGATCTGCACATTGCGCTGTTTTTATCGGAGTTCAGGCAGATAGAGGTAACGATTATCGGTGGCCGCATCGACGACTCCAGCCAGTCCTGTATTGGCGAACATGGCCGTCGACTGTTGCGCAGCATCAATCCGGATATCGCCTTTGTCAGTTGTAATTCGTGGAGCCTTGAGCGCGGCATTACTACTCCGACCGAGGAGAAAGCCGGGCTGAAGCACGATCTGCTGGCCAATGCCGGCCGACGGGTGTTGCTGGCTGACAGCAGCAAATATGGTTCCTGGTCACTGTTTTGCGCCGCACCGCTGGAGAGCCTGACCGACATTGTGACCGATGAACGGCTGGAAGAGGCTGCCCGGCATGGGCTGCGAGAGCGTGGGATTGGCTTGTTGCTGACCGCCTGAGCAACGGCGGTAAGAACAGTCAGCGGCGGCTGCCAGACACAGCGCGCCGCCGGGAAGGATTACAGCGTTTTCAGACCCACCGACGGGATATTTCTGCCGTAATAAATTTCACGCATCTCTTTCCACAGCAGGTCGGTAATCCGTTTATGCTCCTGCGGGCTAAGATCTTCGGGTTTGGTGTTGAACAGGTAGTGCTTCAGATCGAACTCTTTCAGCAACATTTTGGTATGAAAGATATTTTCCTGATAAACGTTCACGTCCACCATGTCATACATTGCTTTCATATCGTCCGACATGAAGTTCTGGATCGAATTAATTTCGTGATCGATAAAGTGCTTCATTCCCTTCACATCACGGGTAAACCCACGCACCCGGTAATCGACCGTGACAATGTCAGATTCCAGCTGGTGAATCAGGTAGTTCAGCGCTTTGAGCGGTGAAATCACGCCGCAGGTAGAGACTTCAATATCGGCGCGGAAGGTACACAGTCCGCCTTCCGGATGACTTTCCGGATAGGTGTGTACGCAGATGTGACTCTTATCCAGATGGGCCACCACCGAATTCGGCAACGGGCCAGGGTGTTCCGAGTTATCGATATCTTTCGGATCGATCGGTTCTTCGCTGACCAGAATGGTGACGCTTGCGCCCTGCGGCTCATAATCCTGGCGCGCAATGTTCAGCACGTTGGCACCAATGATCGAGCAGGTCTCGGTCAGAATTTCGGTCAGACGGTTGGCGTTATATTGCTCATCAATATAGGCAATATAACCATCGCGTTCAGCTTCAGTATTCGCATAGCAAATATCGTAAATACAAAAACTCAGGCTCTTAGTCAGGTTGTTGAAGCCATGTAGTTTTAGCTTTTGCAATTTTACTCACCCCCTTAGAAATGTGCCATCAGCGCGCGGCAGATAACGCATTCAATAGATATTGCGGCAGGGCAAAACTGCCGGTATGGATTGCCGGTGTGTAGTAACGGCAGGTCAGGCCAGCGGCTTCGAAACGCGCCTGTAACGTCGCGCTATCGAGCTGGCGCAGCGCCGGATTGTCACTGGCCCAGGCGAAAGTCATGATGCCGCCATAATAGGTCGGAATCGCCGCCTGATAGAAACTGACATCGGCAAAATAGTGACCCAGTTTACGATGGCTGTTGACCGCTTCGTCCTGCTGCAGGAAGCAGACGCCATTCTGTGCCACAAAGATGCCATTTTCATTAAGGGCCGCTTTGCAGCCGGCATAAAATTCTGAGGTAAACAGACTTTCGCCGGGACCGATCGGATCGGTGCAGTCCGAGATGATGACATCAAATTTTTCGCGGGTCTGGTTAACAAAGTTAACCCCGTCGTCGATCACCAGAGTAAAGCGCGGATCGTCATAGGCACCGGCGCTGTGATTCGGCAGATACTGACGACAGAACGTCACCACGCCCGCGTCAATCTCCACCATGGTGATCTTTTCGATCTGCGGATGACGTGACACTTCGCGCAGCATCGCGCCATCGCCGCCGCCGATAATCAGCACGCTTTTCGCCGCACCGTGCGCCAGCAGAGGAACGTGGGTCATCATTTCATGATAGATAAATTCGTCGCGCTCGGTGGTCTGTACCACACCGTCGAGCGCCATCACGCGACCCATCGCGGCATTTTCGAAAATGATTAAATCCTGATGCGCAGTTTTCTCACGATAGAGTTGTTTATCAATCGTGAAATACTGGCCAAAACCGGCATGAAGGGTTTCATACCACATTTCATTTTGGGCCATGGTGGGGCTCTCCTCTGATGACATCGCCATGAAAATGGGCGGCACATCATAGCTAACTCTGACCGTGGTTGCACGGTCAAATGTCCAGCAGCAGAGCGGGGAGAGGATTACCTGACGTAGGCCAGCAGACTCAGTGAATCACGCGCCAGTGACTTGCATTTTTTATCGTTAGTGATGGCGATGCCGCTCAGGTCACGATAGCTCTCTTCACCCAGCGCCTTCATATTGTAATTGCTGTAGTTGCTTAAATCCCAGCGGTTCTGCTGAGCAAAAAACACCAGCGCTTTACGAATCTGCGCATCCGGCAGATCCTGGTAGCCGCAATCATTCTTCAGATAGACGAACACCGCCGTCAGATCGGCCAGATCTTCCGCTTCGGATTCGCTCAGGGCAAAACTGGTGGAGGAGAAGCCAAGGAGTCCCGTCAGCAGCAGGATCTTAATGCTTTGCTTCATAATCGTTCTCTTCAATGGATATTGTTAATGACGTTAGCACAGTTGCTATCAGGTTTTCGATTAATTTGCCGCGCCGTGCGGCTCGCCAGCTTTTTTCGGCTGATTCTGGCGGGTAACACTTGACCTTCCCATAAGGTCAGGGTTTAGGCTGTCTGCTCTCATGCCACAAGGATGATCACCATGCAACGTCGCCACTTTCTGAAACTCACCGCCGCCCTGAGTGCCGCCGGGGCGCTGCCGCTCTGGAGCCGCTCGCTGATGGCCGCCAGTCGCCCGCTGTTGCCTGTTCCCTCGCTGCTGACGCCGGATGCTAACGGCCAGTACACGCTGACCGCGATGCAGGGCACCAGTCAATGGAATGGCAAAGCGGTGCCGACCTGGGGCTATAACGGCAACTTGCTCGGACCGGCGATCCGGCTGCAAAGCGGCAAGCCGGCCACGGTGAACATCCATAACCGGCTGAACGAAGCAACTACGCTGCACTGGCACGGCCTGGAGATCCCTGGCGCGGTTGACGGCGGACCGCAGGCCAGCATCGCCGCCGGCGACTCCCGTCAGGTCTCTTTCACCCCCGATCAACCGGCAGCAACCTGCTGGTATCATCCGCATCTGCACGGGAAAACCGGCCATCAGGTGGCGCAGGGGCTGGCGGGGCTGATCCTGCTGGAAGATAACGAGATCGGCAAACTGCGGCTGCCGACCCAGTGGGGCGCGGATGATGTGCCGCTGATCTTCCAGGATAAACAGCTGACTCAGGATGGCAGCCGCATCGATTACCAGCTGGACGTGATGCGCGCTGCGGTCGGCTGGTTTGGCGACATGATGCTGACCAATGGCGTGCAGTATCCCCAGCAAGCGGTACCGCGCGGCTGGCTGCGGTTGCGCTTACTCAACGGCTGCAATGCCCGCTCGCTGGATATCGCCGCCAGCGATCGGCGTCCACTCTATGTCATCGCCAGTGATGGCGGACTGCTGGCCGAGCCGGTGAAGCTGGAATCCCTGCCGATGCTGCCGGGCGAGCGCTTTGAAGTGATGATCGATACCGGGGATGGTAAGGCTTTTGATCTGGTGACTCTGCCGGTCGGGCAGATGGGCATGACGCTGGCACCGTTCGATCAACCACTGCCGCTGGTGCAGATTTTACCGCTGCGGGTGATGGCCAGCGGCACGCTGCCGGATCGGCTGGCAACGCTGCCGCCGCTGCCGAAAACCGAAGGGCTGACCAGCCGCTGGCTGCAACTGATGATGGACCCTCAGCTGGATCAGCAGGGGATGCAGGCGCTGATGCAGCGCTACGGTGACAAGGCGATGGGCAAAGGTGGCCACCATACGATGCCGATGGCGCATGATAAACCGGCGGCCAGTCACGAGCAGTCGATGGATCACAGCATGCACGGCATGGCGCAACCGGCCGGTTACGATTTCCGTAATGGCAATAAGATTAACGGCCAGGCGTTCAATATGACCCAGCCGTCATTCGCGGTAAAACTGGATGAAACGGAAAAGTGGACCATTTCCGGCGAGGGCGACGCGATGCTGCATCCGTTCCATATTCACGGCACCCAGTTCCGTATCCTGTCAGAAAACGGCAAACCCCCGGCGCCGCATCGTCAGGGCTGGAAAGACATGGTGAATGTCGACGGCTGGCGCAGTGAAGTGCTGGTGCGCTTCAGTTACGTCGCCGCCGCCGAACATGCCTATATGGCCCACTGTCATCTGCTGGAGCATGAAGATACCGGCATGATGCTCGGGTTCACCGTCAGCTAAATCAGGCCTGATCCAGCGCCAGCCTGATATCTTCAATCAGGTCACCCGCGTTCTCGATACCAATCGACAGCCGCACCGTGGCGTCAGTGATGCCGATACGCTGACGCACCGCCTGTGGCACACCGGAGTGGGTGGTGCTGCCGGGATGGCTGGCGAGCGACTCGGTGCCGCCAAGGCTGACCGCCTGCTTGAACAGCGACAGGGCGTTAAGAAAACGGAAGGCTGCCTGCTGGCCACCCGCAATATCAAATGAGAAGGTCGACCCGGCTCCGCTGCACTGCTCACGGTAGGTTTTGCCTTCGGCACTCGCTTCATCCAGATAAGGCAGCCAGTGCAGCTTCGCCACTTTAGGGTGATCGCGCAGGAAGGCGGCCACCGCTTCGGCATTGTGAAACGCTTTCTCCATTCGTAGCGACAGGGTTTCCAGCGATCGGCTGATCATCCAGCTGGAGTGCGGATCGAGCTGAGTGCCGATCGCACTGCGCAGCGCCCGAATCTGCCCCATCAGCTTTTTACTGCCCATTGCGGCACCGGCAATCAGGTCGGAATGGCCGCCAACGTATTTGGTCAGCGAGTAGAGCGAGAGATCTGCGCCCAGCGTCAGCGGCTGCTGAAACAGCGGGCCGAGCAGGGTGTTGTCGCAGGCGATAATCGGACGTGAACCCTGCTGCTGGTCGATCTCATCGGCGATCCGCGCCATCAGACGGATGTTCACCAGGCTATTGGTCGGGTTGGCCGGCGTCTCGATCAGGATAATCGCTACCCGACCCAGCGCCATCGCCTGCTGCGCCGCCTCCCGCACTTTGGTTTCATCATTGCCGTCGCTAAAGCCGACCGCCTTAATCTCCAGATTGTGCAGCGTCTTGCTTAGCAGCGTTTCGGTGCCGCCATACAGCGGCTGGGAATGCAGAATCACCTCGCCCGGCCGGGCAAAGGTCAGCAGGGTCGTGGCGATCGCCGACATACCGGACGAGAACAGCGAACAGCTTTCTGCCTGCTCATAGACCGCCAGCCGATCCTCAACGATTTCACTGTTGGGATGGTTAAACCGCGAATAGACCAGTCCACCCGATTTGCCTGCTGGCGGCTCACGCCGGCCTGACACATAATCAAAGAAATCCCGTCCCTCTTCTGCGCTGTCAAACACAAAGGTTGAGGTCAGAAACACCGGCGGCTTGACCGCGCCTTCAGAGAGGCGAGGGTCGTAGCCGTAATTCAGCATCTGGGTTTCAGGATGCAGCGGGCGATCGCCGATGTGGGTTTTTTTGCTTGATGATGAAGTCATTGAGATCTCCGGCCAGCGGCGCGAGTGGAGTAACGATATGTTGGATAAAGGCTACCACGCAGCGAATCATGCTGGTAAATGCCAGAAAGTTCTAAGGTAATGCGCATTTGCACCACCGCTCGCCGGGACGCAATAATTTTCACCACGGTATCGTTTGCTTTACGCCTGTCGCAGCCGACGTGCGCCTCTCTATGATAGACTTCGTGGCTTTTCTGACGTAACCGGGCTGAAAGCAATGAAACACACTGTTGAAGTGATGATCCCTGAACAGGCAATCGCCGCGCGCATCGCTGAACTGGGCAAAGAGATTAACGACCATTACCGTGACAGCGGCAGCGATATGGTGCTGGTGGGGCTGCTGCGTGGCTCTTTTATGTTTATGGCCGACCTGTGCCGCGCGATTGACGTCCCGCATGAGGTCGACTTTATGACCGCGTCGAGTTACGGCAGCGGTATGTCCAGCAGCCGCGATGTGAAAATCCTGAAGGATCTGGATGAAGATATCCGGGGTAAAGATGTGCTGATCGTCGAAGATATTATCGACTCCGGCAACACCCTGAGTAAGGTGCGCGAAATCCTGCAGCTGCGTCAGCCAAAATCACTGGCGATCTGTACCCTGCTGGATAAGCCGGAGCGCCGTGAAGTGGAGGTCAACGTGGAGTATGTCGGCTTTGCCATCCCGGATGAGTTCGTGGTTGGATTTGGTATCGACTATGCGCAGCACTATCGCCATCTGCCGTATATCGGCAAAGTGGTGCCGATCGAATCCTGAGTGCAGCGCACCGCACATTCTTCCAAGGCCAGCACCGCCTGCTTCGTGTAGGCTGTGTCGCGCCTGACTCCGCTTATTTATCGCTATTCAACAGATTAGCGATGCCGTGACGGTAGCGTTGTTCAAGGATTTCGCGGCTGTTTGCCGTAACATCAAGGTTACGCAGGCAGCCGTCCTGAATGCCGTAAACCCAGCCATGCAGTGAGACATTCTGCCCGCGTTTCCAGGCAGATTGCAGCACGGTTGAGTGTCCCAGGTTATAAACTTGTTCAACGACGTTGATTTCGCACAGTTTATCCAGGCGTTTATCCGGCGGGAGTTCCCCCAGCAACACGCTATGCTTGTACCAGAGGTCACGGATGTGCAGCAGCCAGTTGTCGATCAACCCCAGTTCCGGGTTATCCATCGCCGCCTGCACGCCGCCGCAGCCGTAATGACCACAGACAATGACGTGTTCAACTTCCAGCACTTCGATGGCGTACTGCACCACTGAAAGACAGTTGAGATCGGTATGAATCACCAGATTGGCGACGTTGCGGTGGACAAACAGTTCACCCGGTTCCAGTCCGGTCAGACGTTCGGCGGGGACGCGGCTGTCAGAGCAGCCAATCCACAGGAAGCGCGGTTTTTGGGCCTGGGCGAGCCGCTCAAAAAAGCCGGGATCTTCTTCGACCAGTAATTTGGACCATTCGCGGTTATTACTGATCAGGGTATCGATATCTGTCATGGCGTTGAGCGACCGGTTACTGCGCAGAGTGCGTGCGCGTACTATAGGCGAAGGCTTCACAAATTTAAACGGCATTACATTGCCATCAAAACAGGGTATGGATTCGGAATGACTTATGCACTGGAACTTTCCCGGCTGACCAAGACCTATCCCGGCGGCGTGCAGGCGCTGAAGGGTATCGATCTTAACGTTGAAGCCGGTGATTTTTATGCACTGCTGGGACCGAATGGCGCCGGTAAATCAACCACCATTGGCATTATCAGTTCGCTGGTCAACAAATCTGACGGCAGCGTCCGGGTGTTTGGCTACGATCTGGAAAAAGATGTGGTCAATGCCAAACGCCAGCTGGGTCTGGTGCCGCAGGAATTTAACTTCAACCCGTTTGAGACGGTGATGCAAATCGTGGTTAACCAAGCGGGTTACTATGGCGTCGAACGTCGCGAAGCCAATGAGCGGGCGGAAAAGTACCTGAAGCAGCTCGATCTGTGGGGAAAACGCAGCGAACGGGCGCGGATGCTCTCCGGCGGCATGAAGCGCCGTCTGATGATCGCCCGGGCGTTAATGCATGAACCCAAGCTGCTGATCCTTGATGAGCCAACCGCCGGGGTTGATATCGAACTGCGACGCTCAATGTGGGTGTTCCTGAAAGATCTCAACGCCAAAGGCACCACCATTATTCTCACCACCCACTACCTGGAAGAGGCAGAAATGCTGTGCCGCAATATCGGCATTATTCAGAGCGGGGAACTGGTCGAGAACACCTCAATGAAAGAGCTGCTCTCTAAGCTTAAATCGGAAACCTTCATCCTCGATCTGGCGCCGCGCAGTCCGTTACCAACGCTGGAAGGCTTCCAGTATCGTCTGGTGGATACCTCGACGCTGGAAGTAGAAGTGTTGCGGGAGCAGGGTCTGAACAGCGTGTTCAGCCAGCTCAGCGCGCAGGGCGTGCAGGTGCTGAGCATGCGTAACAAAGCCAACCGTCTGGAAGAGCTGTTCGTCGGCCTGACGCAGGGAAAAACAGGAGCAAAAGCATGACACATTTGTACTGGGTGGCGCTGAAGAGCATCTGGGCCAAAGAGATTAACCGTTTCGCCCGCATCTGGATCCAGACGCTGGTGCCGCCGGTGATCACCATGACGCTCTACTTCATCATCTTCGGTAACCTGATTGGCTCGCGGATTGGTGAAATGCACGGGTTCAGCTATATGCAGTTCATCGTGCCGGGTCTGATCATGATGGCGGTAATCACTAACGCCTATGCCAACGTCGCCTCGTCGTTCTTCAGCGCCAAGTTCCAGCGCAACATTGAAGAGCTGCTGGTCGCCCCGGTGCCGACCCACATTATCATCGCCGGTTACGTCGGCGGCGGGGTAGCGCGTGGCGTCTGCGTCGGCATTCTGGTCACCGCCATTTCGCTGTTCTTTGTGCCGTTCCATGTCCACTCCTGGAGCATGGTGGCGGTGACGCTGCTGCTGACCGCGGTGCTGTTTTCGCTGGCCGGCCTGCTGAATGCGGTGTTTGCCCGGACTTTTGATGACATCAGCCTGATCCCGACCTTTGTGCTGACGCCGTTAACCTATCTCGGCGGGGTATTCTATTCCCTGACGCTGCTGCCGCCTTTCTGGCAGGCGGTCTCGAAACTTAATCCGATCGTTTATATGATCAGCGGTTTCCGTTTCGGCTTCCTCGGTATTAACGACGTGCCACTGGTATTTACCCTGTCGGTGCTGATCGCCTTTATCGTGGTGTTCTATGGTCTGGTGTATACCCTGATTCAGCGCGGACGTGGATTGCGGACCTGATTGCTGCCCTCACTAAAAAAGCCACGCGGCTATTACGGCGTGGCTTTTTTTTGTCCGTATAACGGTTGTCCGATTTAAGCTGGCGGCCGGTGTCAAATTTAACCTTTTAATAACATCATCAGCCAGCCGCGGCGCATTATTCTTCCTCAGTCGCGGACATTAATACCCGCCTGACCGCTAGTGGCAATAAAATAACCTTAAGCATTATCTGATAATAACCCGTTCTGCCTTTATATCGTTCTGATTTGACACAGCTAAAAAATTTTTAGGAATTGTATTAATGGCTGGCTGTTGTTTAATTGCAGCGGAGTTATCAAAATAGCGCCAGATTAAGGTTATTCCTCTGAACATGGACGAAAAAGGGGGTATGTTGAGTGTTCAATAAGAAAGGTACCCGGTAAATCAGGGCCGATCTTAATTAAAAGGCAGGAAAAAATGAATCGTATTACGTGGATCGATAATCTGCGGGGATTGAGTATTCTCGCAATCATTTTTTTGCATAGTACCATCGCCGTGCATAATAATGCCGGACACTTTACCGCCTTCAGTAGCCTGTTAAATGAAATGCTTGCACCAGTTCGATTAGGACTGATGTTTTTCGTTTCAGGTTTATTTGTCGATGCGGGATTAAGAAAAGGCCTGGGTCCTTTTTTTAATAATAAGGTCCGCAGCATCCTTTATCCTTTCGTGGTTTGGGTGATTATTTATGGCGGGTTAAAGATTGCCTTTAGCTCAATGGCCAATACGCCGCAGTCTCCGTTGAACATTATTCTCTCCCACCTGACGGGCGGGGGCGATATGACATGGTTCCTGCAGTCGCTGTTTATTTTCTTTGTGGTGATTATCTTTGCCCGTCACCTGCCATTCCTGCTGGTGTTCGCGGTCTGTATGGGACTGAGTTGGGGGCTTCCGGCGATCGATCCTGACAGCGTATTTGCCAGCTTCGATAACACCCACGTCAATAAGTCGTTTTACCTGTTCGTTTTCTTCTACCTCGGTGACTACGTGGTAAGAAAACAGGTCGATATCGCGGATAAAGTGCAGCATGGCCCGACGTTAATCATTTCACTGTTAAGCTTTGTGCTGCTCTCCTGCTTAAATATCCTGGTGCTGGAGAACAACTCGCCGGCTTTACTGTCGCCGCTGGCGCTGTTGTCGGTGCCGTTCTTTGTCTGGATTGCGCTGAAGCTGAAGTCGAATCTGGTTTACTATATCGGGGTCAACTCAATCGTTTTTTACCTATCGCATTATCTGGCGATTCAGTTCTTCAGCAAGATGGTGAAGTTTGAAAGTCCGTCAGCCTGGGTTAACGATCTGAAGTTTATCTCCGCTTTTCTGGTGGCGCTGGCGCTGCCGTGGACGCTGTGTCTGCTGAGGAAGCGTGGCTGGTTCAACTTCCTGTTTACCATGAAAAAACCGTCTAAATCGCTCGCGACTAAACCGGTGTAAGCGCGGTCAGGTCAGCAAAAAAAGGGCCGCCGATCGCCGATCGGTGGCCCTTTTTCGATCAGGCAACCTGCACCGGGACCGCTTTCGCCAGCCGCTTCATCTGGTTGTCGCCCTCAAAGTAAGCCACTTTAGGCTGCCACTGGCGTGCTTCCGCATCCTCAACCTGCACGTAAGAACAGATGATCAGAATGTCGCCTTCACAGGCGCAGCGTGCCGCCGCCCCGTTGACGGAAATGATTTTGGAGCCACGTTCAGCGGCGATGGCGTAGGTCGAAAAGCGCTGGCCGTTGGTGACGTTGTAAATATCAATCGCTTCATATTGCAGAATGCCGGACGCATCAAGGAAGTCCTGATCAATAGCACAGGAGCCTTCATAGTTGAGGTCCGCCTGCGTAACCTTCACGCGGTGCAATTTGCCTTGTAATACAGTGCGAATCATAGCCAGAAACCTTGTCAGACGAGGAATAAAATGACCTTCAGCGGATGCAGCTTACTGCGTCAGGTCGACAGTTTGATTATCGATTAAGCGGGCATTACCCAGCCAGGCCGCCATCAGTACCACGGCGCGCTGGCTGTCAACCGTCAGCGGTTGCAGGGTTTCCGCATCGCAAATGGCCAGGCCATCCGGACGTAAGCCCCGCTCCAGCAGCGTCTGACTGGCCGCCTCGATGATCTCTTCAATGTGGCGCTCGCCGTTGGCCAGCCGCGCCGCCATCTGATTCATGACCTGACTCAGCGCAGGTGCCAGCTTACGCTCATCAGCGGTCAGGTAGCCATTGCGTGAACTCAGCGCCAGGCCATCTTTGGCGCGCACCGTCGGCACGCCGACAATCTCAATGTCGAAGCCCATGTCAGCCACCATCTTGCGAATGATCGCCAGCTGCTGAAAATCCTTTTCACCGAAACAGGCAATGTCCGGCTGAACCAGGTTAAACAGCTTGCTGACAATGGTCGCCACGCCGCGAAAATGGCCGGGACGGGTTTCCCCTTCCAGCAGCGAAGAGAGCACCGGCACTTCAACAAAGGTCTGATTCTTCAGGCCATGCGGGTAGACTTCAGCCGATGACGGGGCGAACACCACATCAACCTGATAGCGGTTCAGCTTCTCGCAATCCTGCTGCAGGGTACGCGGATAGCGCGCCAGATCGTCAGCGCGATCAAACTGCATCGGGTTGACGAAGACGGAGACAATCACGATGTCGCCGCGCGATCGCGCTTCATCAACCAGCGTTAAATGTCCTTCGTGCAGATTGCCCATGGTGGGCACCAGCGCGATGCGCTTACCTTGTTGCCGCCAGCGGCGCACTTCACGGCGCAGCATCGGCAGCGTTTCAATGATCAACACGGTTACTCTCCTGAGTTACTGGAAGCTGTGCTCTGCCGCCGGGTAGGTGCCGGCTTCGACTTCGGCGATATAGTGGCGAATCGCGGCGCGGATATCGCCGGTCGCGGCGAGGAAGTTTTTAGCAAATTTGGGAATGTGACCGCCGGTCACGCCCAGCGCATCGTGCATTACCAGGATCTGTCCATCAGTTACGTTTCCGGCCCCAATGCCGATCACCGGAATGGAGAGGGCAGCGGTCACGCGCTGAGCCAGCGCAACCGGTACGCACTCCAGCACCATCAGCTGTGCACCTGCTGCTTCCAGCGCCAGCGCATCCGTCATCAGCTGCTCTGCGCCTGCTTCATCCCGGCCCTGAACCTTGTAGCCGCCAAAGATATTGACCGACTGTGGCGTCAGACCAAGGTGCCCGCAGACCGGTACCGCACGCTCGGTCAGCATCCGTACCGACTCTGCCAGCCAGCTGCCGCCTTCCAGCTTCACCATATTGGCACCGGCACGCATCAGCTGAGCGGCGTTGTCGAAGGTTTGTTGTGGTGTGGCATAGCTCATGAACGGCAGGTCGGCGAGCAACAGCGCCTGTGGCGCACCGCGCCGGACGGCGGCAGTGTGGTAGGCGATATCGCTGACCGTGACCGGCAGGGTGGAATCATGACCCTGCACCGTCATGCCGAGGGAATCACCAACCAGCATCACCTGGATACCTTCGTCGGCAAACAGGCGGGCAAAACTGAAATCGTAGGCAGTCAGCGTGGCGAATTTTTTGCCGTCGGTTTTCCACTGACGCAGATGTGACATTGTGGTGGGTTTCATGGCGCTCTCAACTCAGAAATTCTGATGGGCGCAGTTTACTGGATAGCGTGAAAGAGCGGAATCGAAGATGTGTGATTGTGTGCTCAGGCGTGCCAGAGTTGGATAGCGCCGCTGTCGAGGGTGGCAAGCACGGCGCTGAGCGCCCGGCCATCCGGCAGCGTGGCGTCAGGTGCGATGGCCAGCAGCGGCACCAGCATAAAGGCGCGGTTCAGCAAGTCATAGTGTGGCACGATCAGGCGATCGCTGTTAATCACCGCGTCGCCAAACAGCATCACATCGATATCCAGCGTGCGTGGACCCCAGCGCTCCGCTTTACGCACCCGGCCATGCTCTCGCTCAATCCGCTGGGTATGATCCAGCAACGCCTCGGCACTCAGTCCGGTCTCCAGCGCCACGGCGGCGTTGAGAAAGTCAGGCTGATCGGGTGGGCCGTAGGGCGGCGTGCGATAGAACGGCGAGGTGGCGATGCGTTGCGTCTGCGGCAACGCATCCAGTGCGCTTAGCGCTGCATCAACCTGATGCAGCGGATCAGCCAGATTACTGCCTAACGCGAGGTAAACCCGGGTCATGACGCGTTTTGATTATCGCGACGCGGTGCCGAAGGACGACGGCGAGGACGGCGTGATTTATGCCGCGGTGCCGGATCGTCACCCAGGTTATTGAGCATGGTTTTCTGGTGTGGCGGTGCCGCCACCTGGAATTCACCCCACCACTGGCTCAGGCGCAGCAGTTCCGGGTTGTTTTCCACTTCAGCGCGCAACGCCAGCAGGTCATACGCGGCGCGGAACTTAGGATGCTCCATCAGTTTCCAGGCGCGTTTACCGTGGCGACGCGACATGCGTAACTGAAGCTGCCAGATATCACGGATTAGCGACGTGATACGTTTCGGGATCGCCAGCGCGCGGCAGGCTTCATCCAGCGTATCGTTCATTGCCATCGCAAAGGCTTCGAAATAGGTCAGGCCGCTTTCCTGCGCAATGCGTTCGGCCGCTTCAAGCTGTGGATACCAGAACATCGCCGCAAACAGGAAGGCCGGATTGACGCGCATGTCGTTGTGGATGCGGTTATCGGTGTTTTTCAGCACCTGAGCCAGCATCTTCTCCATCAGGCTGTCGCTCTGTTCGGTGAAGTTGCGCGCCAGCGTCGGGAACAGCGGCTGGAACAGCTGGTATTCACACAGCTTGAGGTAGGTGCTATAGCCGTAACCTGCCTGCAGCAGCTTAAGCGACTCTTCGAACAGGCGCGCGGGCGGAATATCTCGCAGCAGCGAGGCCAGACGCGGGATCGGCTCAGCCGTTTCCGGCGCAATGCTCATGTTGAGCTTGGCGGCAAAGCGCGCGACGCGCAGCATCCGCACCGGATCTTCGCGGTAGCGGGTTTCCGGATCGCCAATCAGACGAATGATGCCCTGTTGCAGATCCTGCAGACCGCCAACATAGTCACGGACGCTGAAATCGGCGACGCTGTAGTAAAGGCTGTTGATGGTGAGATCGCGGCGCTGGGCATCATCTTCGATGGTGCCGAAAATGTTGTCGCGCAGCAGCATGCCGCTCTGGGCGCGCTGCGAACTGTTGCGATCGTCTTCGCTCTCTTCCATCTGGTGGTGACCACGGAAGGTAGCAACCTCAATCACTTCCGGACCAAACATCACGTGCGCCAGACGAAAACGACGGCCAACCAGGCGACAGTTGCGGAACAGCTTGCGCATCTGCTCTGGCGTGGCATTGGTGGTGACATCGAAATCCTTGGGTTTTTGCCCCAGCAGCAAATCGCGCACGCCACCGCCTACCAGATAGGCTTCATAACCGGCTTTATTCAGGCGATAGAGCACTTTGAGGGCATTTTCGCTGATGTCTTTGCGTGAGATGGTGTGGCTTTCACGAGGAATGATGGTCATATGACTCTCTGGTTCAACCTCTGCAGGGGCTTCCTCTTCATCACGCTTCAGGACTTTCCGGCAAAAATTAGCTACTCGGGTAAAAATGGGACACCTCGACAGTGGCGTAAAAGGGTGTAGGTAAAATCAGCGGCTAATCATAGCCTGTTGAGAACCATTTGAGAATGCTGTTGTCTCTGCATCCGGTTTCAGGGCGTTGTCCTGGGGCATCAAAGCGATATTCCACTGCGACACCGCGTCAGACAGTAGTTTGTCCTGCGTTAAGTCCTGCCAGCCGCTGCAAACCGGCTGTCCGAGAAAGCGTAACGCCGCGACTAACAGCGGCCGGGCATCGCCATCCGGCAGTGACGGCGCATGATTCTGCTTCGACAACTTATTGCCGTCGTGATTCAGCGCCAGTGGCAAATGCAGATAGTCGGGCAGCGGCCAGCCAAACTGCTGATAAAGTGCAATCTGCCGCACCGTCGGCTCAATCAAATCCGCTCCGCGCACCACCTCGGTGACGCCCTGAAAATGATCGTCGACCACCACCGCCAGGTTATAGGCAAACAGGCCATCGCGGCGGTGAATAATAAAATCTTCCTGCGCCAGTCGCGGGTCCGCCTGCACCTTGCCGCGCAACCGATCGTCAAACGCCAGCACCGGATTATGCTGCCGCAAACGCAGGGCGGCATTCTCCGGCCCGCGCTGCCGATCGCGGCAGTAGCCATCATAGAACCCCCCGATCTGCTGAATGCGACGACGGGAACAGGTACAGAAATAACTCTGACGATGCTGCTGAAGCCAGGCCAGCGCGTCGCGGTAGGCCTGATGGCGCTGTGACTGCCACAGTACCTCGCCATCCCAGGTCAGGCCGTAATGTTCCAGCTGATGCAAAATGCGCGAGGCTGCGCCAGGCACCTCACGCGGCGGATCGATATCTTCAATCCGCACCCGCCAGATACCCTGCTGCGCACGCGCGCTCAGGTAGCTGCCTAACGCAGCAATCAACGAGCCGAAATGAAGTTCACCAGACGGGGAGGGGGCGAAGCGGCCAATGCAGGAGGCGGTCATAGGCGTTAAACGTGACCACGCAGCGGAATAACCGGTAGGTGTTCCACTGCGTGGCAACGTGCTGGACGCGGCATTAGCCGGCCATTTGTTTCTCACGAATTTCTGCTAACGTCTTACAGTCGATGCAGAGATCGGCCGTTGGACGCGCTTCGAGACGGCGAATACCGATCTCAACGCCACAGGAATCGCAATAGCCAAAGTCGTCATCTTCAACTTTCTTCAGCGTCTTCTCGATCTTTTTGATCAGTTTACGTTCGCGATCGCGGTTACGCAGCTCCAGGCTGAACTCCTCTTCCTGCGCGGCACGGTCAACCGGGTCCGGGAAGTTAGCAGCTTCATCCTGCATGTGCGATACGGTACGATCGACCTCGTCCCGCAATTGATTACGCCAGGCTTCCAGAATCTTGCGAAAATGGGTCAGCTGCGCGTCGTTCATATACTCTTCGCCCGGCTTCTCCTGATAAGGCTCCACCCCAGCGATGGCGAGAATACTCAGGGACGATGTTTTACGGTTTTGCCCTTCTTGCATGTTGTTTCTCCTGGATAACACGCACTATACCCTTCGACTTTCGTCTTGCAGGTGCGTTGCTGCTAGCCTGCTGTTTGACATCTACGGGGTACATCGATCCCCCATTGGGGAAAAAAACAGGCCGCTATAAATAACAGAAGCAGTCAGGGTTGGCAATTATTCGTGAACGCACCTTGACAAGCCTGTGAGGAACAGCGTAATTGGGCCTCAGCACAGAGCATTCTTATCACATAAAATTGCAAAAGATATTACAAGCTTACGATAAGCGGCGTTTTAAGAAACATGCCCGCCGCGGATAAGTCCGCCTGATACGCTAAAACCTCCACGCCTTCCCGCTGCGCCTGGACCAGTTGCTCTGCGTAAGCCACGTCAATGTGACGCGCCGGGGAAACGTCCTCAATCCCCGAGTGCAGAACGGCAAACAACAAAACGGCCCGATGACCTTCTGCCGCGACCATAGCCAGCTCGCGCAGATGTTTCTGTCCCCGAACCGTCACCGCATCCGGAAAATAACCTTTTCCTTCATGTAAAAGGGTTACGGATTTCACCTCAATATAGCAGTTGCGTCGGTCCTGCGCCTTGAGCAGAAAATCAATTCTGCTTTTTTCACTGCCATATCTCACTTCTGCCTGTCGCTGCTGATAACCGGCCAGTTCCGGCAGGTGTTGCTGATCGAGCGCTTCAGCCACCAGCTGATTGGCGCGCAGAGTATTGACGCAGATCCAGTGGCCCTGTTGTGTCTCGGTCAGCTCCCAGCTGTGCGGGTATTTTCGCGTCAGGCTGTCCGAGGTGGAGTACCAGACCCGGTCGCCTGGCGTGGCGCAGCCGGTCATGGCACCGGTATTGGCGCAGTGAATTGTCAGGATCTCGCCGGAGGGGGTTTCGACATCGGCCAGAAAGCGCTTGTAACGGGCGATCAAGCGAGCGGGTTTTAGCGGCGGAGAGAAATGCATAAGCGTCCTGATTAAGGCTGTAACGGCCAGCTGGCCAGCGCACGATAGCGGGTCCGGCCCTGAGCAAAGTCAGAGGCGAACAGGGAAAACTGCGTGACGCGAAAGCGCCAGTGAAAGCCGCGCGGCGGCAGGGCAACCGGCTGTGTCGCCTGTCGCAGCAGGGTGATGTGCGGATGAAACGGCTGCGGACTTTGATGACAGCCGTGGCGGGCGGCCTGCGCCCGTAGCAGGCTGGCCAGTTGCAACAGACCGCGCGGCGCCCGCTGGCAACCGAGCCACACCACGCCGGGACGCGGCCAGTGACCGGCGTCATCCAGATCCAGATCAAACGCTGGCTGCACAATGCGCGACGCCAGGGTTTGCAGCCGCTGTGCGGTCTCTGGCGTCACCTCGCCAAGAAACGCCAGCGTCAGGTGCAGATTGGCGGCGGCCACCGGACGGCCCGCCTCGGCGGGAAAGGTATCGGCCCGCCAGCGCACCAGCTGTTGCTGCATCGCGTCAGGCAGGCTGATGGCAAAAAATAAGCGTTGGGTCGACATGGCGCTCTCCGGCAAATTTCACGGATGGATGCTACAATGCGCGCCATCTTAGCACAGGCAGAAGCGGAGTTTGCTGTGAGCGATTTACCGGTCAGCGCGGTGCTGCCTGACATCCTGGCGGCACTGAGCCGCGCCTCACAAATCCTGCTGGCGGCGCCGACCGGCGCGGGCAAATCCACCTGGCTGCCGCTGCAGCTGTTGCAGCAGGCGGACCTGCCAGGCCGGATCATTATGCTGGAGCCGCGTCGACTGGCGGCGCGCAACGTGGCGCAACGGCTGGCGGAGCAACTGGGTGAGCAGCCGGGGGCCACAGTCGGTTTCCGGATGCGCGGCGAAAGCTGCGTCGGGCCACAGACCCGGCTGGAAGTGGTCACCGAGGGGATGCTGACCCGGATGCTGCAGCACGATCCGATGCTGGACGGAGTGTCGCTGGTGATCCTTGATGAGTTCCACGAGCGCAGCCTGCAGGCCGATCTGGCGCTGGCACTGCTGCTGGATGTCCAGCAGGGGCTGCGCGACGATCTGAAGATCATGCTGATGTCAGCCACGCTGGACAATGCGCGGCTGGCGGCGCTGTTGCCAGACGCGCCGCTGATCGTGTCGGAAGGGCGCAGCTATCCGGTTGAACGGCGCTACGCGTCGCTGAACGCCAACGTGCGCTTCGAGGAGGCGGTGGCGCGTGAAGTGGCGCAACTGCTGCGCGATGAGCAGGGATCGTTACTGCTGTTTTTGCCCGGCGTAGCGGAAATCGAGCGGGTCAGGCGCGAGCTGGAATCGCGTATTAGCGATGACGTTGACCTGACGCCGCTGTATGGCGCACTGCCGCTGGCGGCGCAGCGTCGGGCGATTCTTCCCGCGTCGCAAGGACGCCGGAAAGTGGTGCTGGCCACCAATATTGCCGAGACCAGCCTGACGATAGAAGGGATCCGGCTGGTGGTCGACAGCGCGCTGGAACGCAGTGCGCTGTTTGATGCCCGCAGCGGCGTGACCCGTCTGCAGACCCAGCGCATCAGCCAGGCCTCGATGACCCAGCGCGCCGGACGTGCCGGGCGTTTAATGCCGGGCATCTGTTTGCATCTGCTGCCACAGGAGCAGGCGTCACGCGCGGCGGCACAGAGCGAGGCGGAGATCCTGCACAGTGATTTGTCATCGCTGTGGCTCGATTTGTTGCAATGGGGCTGTACCCAGCCGCAACAGCTGCAGTGGCTTGATCTGCCGCCGGCCAGACATCTGGCGGCGGCGCAGCAGCAGTTGACCCGTCTCGGCGCGCTGGATAGCCATGGACTGCTCAACACGCTGGGACGACGGATGGCGGCGCTGGGCTGCGATCCCCGGCTGGCCGCCATGCTGTGCGCCGCCGGTCAGGATGCCGATGCGGTCGCCACTGCCGCGCTGCTGGTGGCGATTCTGGAAGATCCCCCGCGCAGCGGCAGCGCCGA
The DNA here is from genome assembly GCF_059730575.1 of Pantoea sp. X-Soil-YNGN-775. Taxonomy (NCBI): domain Bacteria; kingdom Pseudomonadati; phylum Pseudomonadota; class Gammaproteobacteria; order Enterobacterales; family Erwiniaceae; genus Pantoea; species Pantoea sp. X-Soil-YNGN-775. The sequence continues at coordinate 777,460 of NZ_AP035945.1, forward strand.
TCTGCGCGATGCGCTGCACCGGCCACAACCGCAGTGGCTGCGTCGGGCGCAGCAGTGGCAGCGACGGCTTAAGGTCAGCGGTGGCCGGGTGGATGATGACCGTTTTGCCGCCTTGCTGGCGGTGGGCTTCGGTGACCGGCTGGCGCGCCGGCGTGACGAGAGCGGCCGCTATCAGCTGGCCAATGGACTGGGCGCGATGCTGGATCAGCAGGATGGTCTGACGCGCAACGCGTGGCTGATCGCCCCGGCGTTGTTACAGGGCAGCGCCACGCCGGATGCGCGGATGTTGCTGGCGCTGCCGGTCGACATTGAGGCGCTGTGTCAGCAGCAGCCTGCGCTGATTGAGCGGCGGACGGAAGTCGAATGGGATGAGGAGAAGGGCACTCTGCGCACCCTGCGACGTGAGCAGATTGGCGCGCTGGTGCTGAAAACTCAGCCGCTGGCCCGTCCGGAACCGGCGGTGCTGCAGGCGGCTATTCTGCGCTGGGTGGCGGAAAAGGGGCTGTCGGTGTTGGGCTGGACGCCTCAGGCGGAGCAGCTGCGCCTGCGCATCCAGTGTGCCGCACAGTGGTTGCCGGAAGAGCCGTGGCCAGCGGTCGATGATGCCGCGCTGCTCGACAGCCTGCCACAGTGGTTGCTGCCGCAGATGTCCGCCGTCCGCGATCTGAAAACGCTGCAATCAGTGGACCTCGTCAACGCGCTATTACATTTACTCACATGGTCACAACGCCAGCGGCTGGATAGTGCGCTGCCAACTCATTACACTGTGCCGACCGGAAGCCGGCTGCCGATCCGCTACCACGCGGACAAGCCCCCGGCACTGGCGGTGCGGATTCAGGAGATGTTTGGCGAAGCCACCAATCCCGCCGTCGCGGAAGGCCGGGTACCGCTGGTGCTGGAGCTGTTATCGCCGGCGCAGCGCCCGTTACAGATTACCCGCGATTTGGCGGCTTTCTGGCGCGGCGCGTATCCGGAGGTCCGCAAAGAGATGAAAGGGCGCTATCCTAAACATCCCTGGCCAGACGATCCGGCCACCGCCTTGCCGACAAGGCGCACCAAAAAAATGTCTCCGCAAGGTTGAGACCGCTGGATCGAATTCAGAGGGTTCTGCCATGCGGAACGCGAGAAAGCAGTTAGAGTAGCGGCGCAGCCGTAAGCTATGCCTGGAGAATAAAAGTAATGTCTGGCAACGATCGCGAACCTATTGGGCGCAAAGGTAAACCGTTGCCGCCGCGCAGCAGTGCGCGCCGGGGACGCCGCAGGGATATCGAACAGGATATCGATCAGGATGATTTTAATGATGACGAGGAGGAAGCGCCGGTGCCACGTAAAGGTAAAGGTGGAAAACCGCCGCGCGGCAAACGCCGTTGGCTGGGATGGTTAATCAAACTGTTCCTGGTGTTTGTGGTGGTGATGGCCGCATGGGGCGTCTACCTCGACTCGGAAATTCGCAGCCGGATTGACGGAAAAGTGTGGCAACTGCCCGCCACCGTCTATGGCCGTATGGTCAGCCTGGAACCGGGCATGGCCTACAACAAAAGTGAAATGGTGGCGCTGCTGGAAGGTACTCAGTATCGCGAGGTGTCACGTATCACCCGCCCTGGCGAGTTTTCAGTCAAAGGCAACACCATTGATTTGCTGCGTCGTCCGTTCGATTTCCCCGACAGTAAAGAGGGGCAGATCCACGCGCGCATGAGTTTCAGCAAGGATGAGCTGAGCGAGATTAAAAACCTCGAAACCGGCCGTGATTTTGGCTTCTTCCGCCTCGATCCGCGGTTGATTACCATGCTGCAGTCGCCGAATGGCGAACAGCGTCTGTTCGTCCCGCGCGCCGGCTTCCCGGATCTGCTGGTCGATACGCTGATTGCCACCGAAGATCGCCACTTCTACGAACATGACGGCATCAGCCCCTATTCGATTGGTCGCGCCTTCCTTGCCAACATTACCGCCGGTAAAGCGGTGCAGGGCGGCAGTACGCTGACCCAGCAGCTGGTAAAAAACCTGTTCCTCACTAACGAGCGTTCGCTGTGGCGTAAAGCGCGTGAAGCCTATATGGCGGTGATCATGGATGCGCGCTACAGCAAAGATCGCATTCTGGAACTCTATCTGAACGAGGTTTATCTCGGTCAGGCCGGCAGCGATCAGATCCGCGGTTTCCCGCTGGCCAGCCTCTACTACTTTGGTCGCCCGGTTGATGAGCTGAGCCTCGATCAGCAGGCGATGCTGGTCGGCATGGTGAAAGGCGCCTCGCTCTATAACCCGTGGCGTAACCCGAAACTGGCGCTGGAACGCCGCAATCTGGTGCTGCGCCTGTTACAGCAGCAGAAAGTGATCGACCAGGAACTGTATGACATGCTGTCGGCGCGTCCGCTGGGCGTGCAGCCGAAAGGTGGGGTCATTACCCCGCAGCCCGCCTTTATGCAGATGGTGCGTAATGAGCTGCAGGCGAAGCTCGGTGACAAGGTGAAAGATCTCTCCGGCGTGAAGATTTTCACCACCCTCGATCCGGTCTCGCAGGATGCGGCAGAAAAAGCGGTAATCGACGGCATTCCGACGCTGAAAAAACAGCGCGGCCTGAAGGATCTGGAAACCGCGATGGTGGTGGTTGACCGCTTCAGCGGCGAAGTGCGCGCTATGGTCGGCGGTGCCGATCCGCAGTATGCCGGTTATAACCGTGCGCTGCAGGCGCGTCGTTCTATCGGTTCGCTGGCAAAACCGGCCACCTATCTGACCGCGCTGAGCCAGCCGAACAGCTATCGTCTTAACAGCTGGATTGCCGATGAGCCCATCGCGCTGAAACAGCCGAACGGCAGCGTCTGGAAACCGATGAACGACGATCGTCGCTTCAGCGGAAAAGTGATGCTGGTGGATGCGCTGACCAACTCGATGAACGTGCCTACGGTTAACCTTGGGATGACGCTGGGTCTGGATGCGGTTGTCGATACCTGGAACAAGCTGGGCGTGCCTAAAGAGCAGCTGCACCCGGTGCCCGCGATGCTGCTGGGGGCGTTAAATCTGACGCCGGTTGAAGTGGCACAGGCGTTCCAGTCGATCGCCAGCGGCGGCAACCGCGCCTCGCTGTCGGCGGTGCGCTCGGTGATTGCTGAAGATGGCAGCGTACTGTATCAGAGCTATCCGCAGGCGCAGCGCGTTGAGCCGGCTCAGGCCGCTTACCTGACGCTCTACACCATGCAGCAGGTGGCCGATCACGGTACCGCCCGTGCGCTGGGCGCGCGATTCCCGAATGCGCATCTGGCGGGCAAAACCGGTACCACCAACGATCTGGTCGACAGCTGGTTTGCCGGTATCGATGGTAAAGAAGTGGCGATCACCTGGGTCGGACGGGATAACAACCAGCCGACCAAACTGTACGGTGCCAGCGGGGCGATGCAGCTCTATCGTCGCTACCTTGACAACCAGGCGCCTATGCCGCTGCAGCTGACGCCACCGGAAGATGTGTCGCTGATGAATATCGACTCGGCCGGTAACTTTGTCTGCGGCACCGGCAGCAGCACCTGGCGTTCGCTGCCGGTGTGGGCGCTGGACCCGAATGCGCTGTGTCAGCAACAGCAACAACAGGTTCAGCAGCAGCAACAGCTGTTTGATCAACAGCAACAGCAGCAACAACAACAGCAGCAGCAACCTTCCCAGCAACCGCAGGAGCAGAAAGAGAGCGACGGCGTAGCGGGATGGATAAAAGATATGTTTGGTAAATAATTCCACCAGACTGGTTAAAAAGGGCGCTTCGGCGCCCTTTTTTTGTGCCTGATCAATACCGGTTAATCGCGCTGCAAACGGCGTCACGCCTGGGATTTATCCTTGCAGTCGCGACGTCGTTTCGCATATTATTCGACCGTTATAATAATCATTATCGTTTCGATTCGCCTGCACCTCCTTCATAGCTAAGAGACACCTTTATGAATGCGCGAACGACTTCCGCTTGTTGTACTAAGAAACATTTTTACCGCCAGCCTTTGGGGATCATGATTGCGCTGGCGTTGGCCAGCCTGAGCAGCAACCTGTTCGCGGAAGAGACCCTCGTGGTGTCAGCAGACGGCGGCGCTGGCGTGGCGGGCGAGAGCGCATGGGGACCTGCGCCGACCATTGCGGCAAAACAGAGTGCCACCGGCACCAAAACCGATACGCCGATTGAAAAAAATCCGCAGTCGGTTTCGGTAGTGACGCGTGAAGAGATGGAGATGCGCAACGTCACCAGCGTCAAAGGGGCGTTTAACTATACGCCTGGCGTGCTGACCGGTAACCGCGGCAGCTCAGACGTGATTGATGCGCTGTCAATTCGCGGCTTTAGCGAAACCAATACCAACCAGTATCTGGATGGCCTGAAACTGCAGGGTGATAACTACTCTGAGTTCGCTATCGATCCTTACTTCCTGGAACGCGCGGAGCTGCTGCGCGGGCCGGTCTCGGTGCTGTACGGCAAAAGCAACCCCGGCGGTGTCGTCGCGCTGGTCAGCAAGCGGCCGGTGCAGGAAACGCTGCGTGAAGTGCAGTTCCAGATGGGCAACGATAACCTGTTCTCGACCGGCTTTGACTTTGGTGGCGCGCTGGATGATGACGGCGTCTACAGCTACCGCCTGACCGGCCAGGCGCGCAGTCAGGATGCGCAGCAGGCGATGAACAAAGAGAAACGTTACACCCTCGCCCCGGCATTCAGCTGGCGTCCGGATGATCGCACCCGCGTCGATCTGCTGACCTATTTCCAGAACGAGCCTGAGACCGGCTATTACGGCTGGCTGCCGCGTCAGGGCACGGTGGTGCCGATTACCCGTGCCGACGGCAGCGAGTACAAGCTGCCGACCAATTTTGATGAAGGCGAACAGAGCAATAAGATTTCGCGGAACACCAAAATGGTCGGCTATAACGCCGAGCACAGCTTTAACGACACCTGGACGGTGCGGCAGAACCTGCGCTATGCCGACCTGCGTACCGATTACCGCAGTATTTATGGCAGCAGTTTCAATTCGGAAACGCAGGAGATTAATCGCGGTTCTGCTATCTCTGAAGAGAAGCTCAACCAGTTTGCGGTCGATACCCAGGCACAGGCGAAATTCGCCACCGGCCAGCTCGATCACACCCTGTTGCTGGGAGTGGATTATCAACGGACCCGTAACGATATTGATGCCGCTTTCGGCAGTGCTGCGCCACTTAATGCGATCAATCCGCAATATGGTAATGATGCTGCAATCGGTACGCCATTCCCTTATCACTATCTCAACAAGCAAGAACAAACCGGCCTTTATGCACAAGATCAGATGGAATGGGATCGCTGGGTACTGACGTTAGGTAGCCGTTACGATTACGCGATGACCTCTGCGCTTAACCGCAGCGGCAATACCGAAGTGAAAAACCACGATCAGGCCTTCACCTGGCGCGGTGGCCTGAACTATGTGTTTGATAACGGCGTGGCTCCCTACTTTAGCTATAGCGAATCATTCATTCCTAATACCGGCACCACTTCCGGCGGAAAGCCGTTTGATCCCTCACGGGCAAAGCAGTATGAAGCTGGCGTGAAATATGTTCCTAAAGATCGGCCTCTGGTGGTTACGGCGGCGGTTTACCAGTTAACCAAGACAAAAAACCTGACTGCTGAACCCGGTAATGTCACCTTCAGCGTACAGGGGGGGGAAATCCGCTCGCGCGGTGTCGAACTGGAAGCCAAAGCGGCGCTCAGTGCTAACGTCAACCTGACCGCGGCATACACCTACACCGATGCGGAATATACCGAAGACACGCTGCTGAAAGGCAAAACGCCGGTACAGGTACCGAAGCATATGGCCTCCTTGTGGAGTGATTACACCTTCCACGAAACCGCCCTGTCAGGGGTGACAATCGGCGCCGGGGTTCGTTACGTCGGTGAAAGCCAGGGACTGTATGCTGAGACCCCAGATAATACCGCGGCTGGACTCTCGAACCAGAACTTTAAGGTTGCCGGTTACACCACGGTCGACGCTGCGCTGAAATATGATCTCGCTCGCTTCGGTTTGCCCGGTTCGACAGTCGGCGTCAACGTCAACAACCTGTTTGACCGCGACTATGTTGCCAGCTGCTATCGTGACTACGCCTGTTACTGGGGCGCGGAACGCCAGATTGTCGGCACCGCCACCTTTAGATTTTGATTTAGCCGGGCGCTGCGGCGCCCGTTCACAGGGATTACCATGTCGTATCCGCACGCAGAAGAGGTGACCTTTACCCTGGATAACGCCAGCTTCCAGCTGCCGGGACGTTCCCTCCTTCAACCGCTGTCGCTGACCTTTCCGCCAGGCAAGGTCACCGCGCTGATCGGCCATAACGGCTCAGGCAAATCGACGCTGCTGAAAATGCTGGGTCGCCATCATCGCGCCAGCGCCGGACAGGTGCTGCTCAACCAGCAGCCGGTTGATCGCTGGAACAGCAAGGCCTTTGCCCGTCAGGTCGCCTATCTGCCGCAGCAGCTGCCCGCCGCGGAAGGGATGACGGTTCGCGAGCTGGTGGCGATTGGTCGTTATCCGTGGCACGGTGCGCTGGGGCGCTTTGGTCAGGAAGATCGCGATCGGGTGGATGACGCCATCGCACGGGTCGGACTGAACGCGTTTGCCGGGCGCCTGGTCGACAGCCTGTCGGGCGGCGAGCGTCAGCGCGCCTGGCTGGCGATGATGGTGGCGCAGAACAGCCGCTGTCTGTTGCTGGATGAGCCGACCTCCGCGCTGGATATCGCCCATCAGGTCGAGGTGCTGGCGCTGATTCAGACGCTGAGCCGTGAGCGCGGGCTGACCGTTATTGCGGTGCTGCACGATATCAACATGGCGGCGCGCTACTGCGATCATCTGGTGGCGCTGCGTCAGGGCGCGCTGATCGCCGAAGGCGGGCCAGAGGCGATGATGCAGGCTGAGGTGCTCGGGACGATTTATGGTATCCCGATGGGCATTTTACCGCACCCGCAGGGCGGTGCCCCGGTCAGTTTTGTCTACTAAGGATGGCTTCATGCCCGATCTGTTACGCCGTCGGCTGATGCTGGCACTGGCGGCGGCTCCGTTGTTCCGCAGCCTGCCGCTGCAGGCCGCCACGCCCGACCTGTCGCGCATTATTGCCCTTGAGTGGTTACCCACCGAACTGCTGCTGGCGCTTGGCGTTACGCCCTATGGGGTCGCGGATCTCCACAATTACAACATCTGGGTCGGTGAGCCGTCACTGCCCGCCGGTGTGGTTGACGTTGGCCTGCGCACCGAACCGAACCTTGAGCTGATGGCGCAGATGCAGCCGTCGCTGATCCTCTGCTCCAATGGCTACGGCCCGTCAAAAGAGAAACTGATGCGCATCGCGCCGATTATGGGCTTCGACCTCAACAGCGGTGACGGCAAACCCTTCAGCACCGCGCGCGCCTCGTTACGTCAGCTGGCGGCGCAGCTGGGACTGAGCAGCAGGGCAGAGCAGCATCTGCGCACGGTCGATAGCGAGCTGGCCGCAGCGCGTCAGCGTCTGGCACCTTACGCCGGGCGAACGCTGCTGCTGATGTCGCTGCTCGACAGCCGCCACGCCATTACCTTCGGTAAAAACAGCCTGTTTCTTGAAATCATGACCCTGCTGGGTTTGAAAAATGCCTGGCAGGGCGAAACCAATTTCTGGGGCAGTGCGGTGGTCGGTATCGAACAGCTGGCCCCGCTGGGCGATGTGGATGTCATCTGCTTTGATCACGATAACGAGGCGGATATGCAGCAGCTGATGCGCAGCCCGCTGTGGCAGTCGCTGCCGTTTGTGCGTGCCGGACGCTTTCAGCGCGTTCCGGCGGTCTGGTATTACGGCGCGACGCTGTCGGCGCTGCACTTTGTTCGCGTGCTGGAACGCGCGCTGGAGACGCACTGATGCGCCATGCTCTGTTCCCGGCGGCGCTGCTCAGCCTGCTGTTTCTGCTGGCGCTTGGCCTGACGCTGGTTAACCTGCAGCAGGCGTTACCGCTGGCACAGTGGTCACAGGCGTTGTGGTCGCCCGCCAGCGATAACGTCTCGCAGATGGTATTTCACTACAGCCTGCTGCCAAGGCTGGTGCTGGCACTGCTGGTGGGTGCCGGGCTGGGATTAGCCGGCTTGCTGTTTCAGCAGGTGCTGCGTAATCCGCTGGCCGAACCAACCACGCTGGGCGTCTCCTCTGGCGCACAGCTCGGCATCACCGTGGCGACCTTGTGGCAGTTGCCCGGCGGCGCCGTGACCCAGCAGTTTGCTGCCCTGATCGGGGCGGTAGTGGTTGGCGTGCTGGTATTTGGCGTGGCGTGGCGCAAACGTCTGTCGCCGGTCACCCTGATTCTGGCCGGTCTGGTACTGAGTCTCTACAGCGGCGCGGTAAACCAGATTTTCGCCATCTTTAATCATGACCAGTTGCAGAACATGTTTCTGTGGAGCACCGGCGCGCTGAACCAGATGAGCTGGGAAAACGTGCTGCAACTCTGGCCGCGTCTGCTGCTGGCGCTGCTGCTGGCGCTGGCGCTGCTGCGTCCGCTGACGCTGATGGGACTGGATGATGGCGTAGCCAAAAATCTGGGACTGGCGCTGTCGCTGGCGCGAATCGGCGGCCTGGCTCTGGCGATTCTGCTCAGCGCACAGCTGGTTAATGCCGCCGGTATTATCGGCTTTATCGGGCTGTTTGCGCCGCTACTGGCGAAGCTGCTGGGCGGCCGGCGGTTACTCAGCCGCATGCTGCTGGCACCGCTGATCGGCGCGCTACTGCTGTGGCTGGCGGATGGCTGCGTGCAGTGGTTAAGCGTTCACTGGCGCGAGATTCCGACCGGCACCGCTACCGCGCTGCTGGGTGTGCCGATTCTGCTGTGGCTGCTGCCGCGGCTGCGAACCGGTTCGGTGCCGCCAGCGCTGGATCAGGGGGATAACGTTCCGGCCGAGCGCCAGCATCTGCTGCGCTGGGTGCTGGTCGGCCTGCTGGCGCTGGCGCTGCTGGCGTGGGGCGGCCTGGCGTTTGGCCGCAATGCCCAGGGCTGGATCTGGTCTGCGGGCGATATGCTCCATCAGCTGCTGCCGTGGCGTGCGCCGCGGGTACTGGCTGCACTGGTGACCGGCCTGATGCTGGGCGTGGCGGGCAGCCTGATCCAGCGCCTGACCGGCAACCCGATGGCCAGTCCGGAAGTGCTTGGCATCAGTTCCGGTGCCGCCTGTGGTGTGGTGGTGATGATGTTTCTGGTGCCCGGCGATGCGCTGATGTGGCTGCTGCCTGCTGGCGCAATCGGCGCGGCGCTCACTCTGATGGTGATTATGCTGGTGGCCAGCCGTGGCGGTTTTTCACCGGAGCGGATGCTGCTGGCGGGGATGGCGCTGAACAGCGCCTTTGTCACGCTGCTGATGCTGCTGCTGGCCAGTGGCGATCCGCGCATGGGCGGCCTGCTGAGCTGGATCTCCGGCTCAACCTACAACATCAGTGGCAGCCAGGCGATACAGAGCGCTGGCTGCGCGCTGCTGCTGGTGGCGCTGGCTCCGCTGGCCAGCCGCTGGCTGACGCTGCTGCCGCTCGGCAGTGCCACGGCACGATCGGCGGGCATGGCGTTAACCCCGGCCCGGCTCAGCCTGCTACTGCTGGCGGCCGCGCTGACGGCCAGCGCCACGCTGACCATCGGGCCACTGAGTTTTGTCGGATTGATGGCACCGCATATGGCACGGATGCTGGGCTTCCGTCGGGCATTACCGCAGTTATTGCTGTCAGGCTTGCTGGGGGCGGGATTGATGGTGCTGGCGGACTGGTGCGGGCGGATGCTGGCGTTTCCGGATCAGATTCCGGCCGGGCTGATGGCGACCTTTCTCGGCGCGCCTTACTTCATCTGGCTGCTGCGGCGTTCAGGCTAGAAAAGACCGGCCTCAGCCGGTCTTATACCCATTTTACAGCTTCGCGAAGCAACGACGCGCGGCGTCAATGGTACGCTGAATATCTTCTTCGCTGTGGGCCAGCGACATAAAACCAGCTTCAAAGGCCGACGGAGCAAAGTAGACACCTTCTTCCAGCATCAGGTGGAAGAAGGTTTTGAAACGCTCAACATCACAGCGGGTCACGTCGGCGTAACAGGTCACGCTGTCAGCATCGGTGAAGAACAGGCCAAACATCCCGCCGACGTGGTTGACCACCAGCGGAATGTTTTGCTGCTGCGCCGCTTCACGCAGGCCGGTCGCCAGTTTGCGGGTCAGAGCATCCAGCGTCTGATGGGTGCCAGGCTGGGCGATCTGGGTCAGACAGGCATAACCGGCCGCCATGGCGATCGGGTTGCCCGACAGCGTGCCAGCCTGATAGACCGGACCGGTCGGAGCCAGCGCCGCCATCACCTCACGACGACCGCCAAACGCGCCAACCGGCATACCGCCACCGATGATCTTACCAAGGCAGGTCAGGTCAGGGCGGACGTTGTAATACTCCTGCGCGCCGCCCAGCGCCACGCGGAAGCCGGTCATCACTTCATCAATAATCAACAGCGCGCCAAACTCATCACACAGCGCCCGCAGGCCCGGCAGGAACTCTGGCTGCGGTGGAATGCAGTTCATGTTGCCGGCTACCGGTTCAACGATGATCGCGGCGATAGCCTCCGGATACTGTTCAAAGGCGGCGCGAACCGAATCGAGATCGTTGTAGGTGCAGGTCAGGGTATGCTTAGCGAAATCGGCCGGGACGCCTGGCGAATTGGGCTGACCGAGAGTTAATGCGCCCGAGCCCGCTTTGACCAGCAGATGATCGGCGTGCCCGTGATAGCAGCCTTCGAATTTGATGATTTTATCACGGCCGGTAAAGCCACGCGCCAGACGAATGGCGCTCATGGTGGCTTCGGTACCGGAGTTGACCATCCGCACCATCTCCATGCTCGGCACCAGTTCGCACACCAGCTGCGCCATGGTGACTTCCATCTCGGTGGGCGCGCCAAAGCTCAGACCGCGCTCAGCGGCCTCAATCACCGCGTTGCGAATCCCGGCGTTATTGTGCCCCAGCACCATCGGGCCCCACGATCCGACATAATCAATGTAGGCTTTGCCATCGGCGTCATACAGGTAGGCACCGTTGGCGTGTTCGATAAACAGCGGAACGCCGCCCACACCGGTAAATGCGCGTACCGGCGAGTTTACGCCACCCGGAATCAGGCGTTGTGCCTCGGCAAACAGTTGTTCGGACTTACTCATTTTCGGCTCCAGCGGTTCATAAAAATATCGCGCCATTCTACGGAAGAGGCGCAGCAGACGAAAGCCGGTTTCACCAGCCGCTATACTTAACCTTAGTGAAAGCGGCACAGAGTGCGAAGGGCAGAGCTTGATTGCGCTGAGGTGCTGGCAGATAATAGCGGTATTAAGGTCGTTTTCTGACCTGGACGTTTAGCGGAGTAAAACATGAGTGATGATGTAGCAGCACTGCCGTTGCAGTTTACCGACGCAGCAGCCACCAAGGTGAAGAACCTGATTGCCGACGAAGAGAACCCGGCGCTGAAATTACGCGTTTATATCACCGGCGGAGGTTGCAGCGGCTTCCAGTACGGTTTTACTTTTGATGACCAGATGAATGACGGCGATATGACCATTGAGAAGCAGGGCGTCTCGCTGGTGGTCGATCCGATGAGCCTGCAGTATCTGGTGGGCGGCTCGGTGGACTACACCGAAGGGCTGGAAGGATCGCGTTTTATCGTTACTAACCCGAACGCGAAAACCACCTGCGGCTGTGGCTCTTCTTTCAGTATCTGACAATCTCTGATAACGCAGGCCGTCTCCCTGACGGCCTCGTTTACCACTCTATCGTTACCAGCTGATGGTTTCGTCTCTGATTCCCCTGTGATGGAATAACACTACGCGTTACCCGCGGCTGCGCGCTCGCCTGTCTGCCGCAATCGATCTGCGGCACAGCCGGCGTCTCAGGGCGGTGAATTTCACAACGTGAAAAGATGACAAGCCTGACGCCAATAGAGCCGGTGACCGATCCTGCCAGCGTGTACGCCGGGATCAGCAGCCCCATCGCCAGTAGCAGTGCTCTGGTCATGTAAGGTTCCTGGTGTTGTTTAAAAAGCGCTAAGCGCTAAAAAGGACGGCGAGCATACGTGGCGTGCGCGTCTCATACCTTGATTAACGGCAAAAAAGGCTGTTTCTTTAATCGATTAGTTGGATTTTTGTGCGGGATGCAGCGCAGCACACAGCTGTTTTGCCGCCAGTAACAGGCGTGGGCCAGGGCGGCTGATCCAGTCATCATTTATCGCAATCACCGGCACGCTGAGCTGCGGCTGCCAGAAGGCCCGGATGTTGTCAGCCTGGTGGTCACTGCCGCCGATCACAATCGCCTGCGGGCGTCGCATCAGTACCTGTTCACGGCTGACCTGTGGCCAGCTGACCCGACTGTCGGCAAAGATATTCCTGCCGCCACACAGTTCAATGATCTCATTCTGTAAGGTCGATTTTGCGGCGGTAAACAGCGGCTGCTGACCAAACTGTAAAAACAGCGGCACCACCGGCAGATGAGCGTAGCGCTGACGCAGCGCGGCCTGCTGTTGACGTAACTGCTCTGCAGCCTCAACCGCCTGTTCAGGATGCGGGCTCCACTGCGCCAGTTTATCCAGCGTGGCAATCATCTGATCCAGCGAGACCGGATCGACCCATTCGATTTTTATGCCGAGCTGCTGCAGCTGGTCGATCTGTCGCTGCGGATTGCCGCCACGCCAGGCTAACACCCGATCCGGCTTCAGTTGCAGAATACGCTCGAGGTTAATCCCCTGCCAGTTGGCCACCTGTTCAATCGTTTTCGCCTGCGGTGGATAGTCGGACCAGGCGCTGACCGCAATCGGCGTAATGCCGGCGGCGAAGGCGAGTTCAGTCAGATGGGGCGCGAGGGTGATAACGCGCGGAGGGGAAGCCAGCAGGCTGCCGCTGATCAGCAGCAGCCAGCAGAACAGCAGAGTTTTAGCCACGCGCCAGACGCGCCAGCAGGTTCTCCACCATCAGCGACGACTGCTTAGCCGCGACGCTGAGGAACTCATCAAAGCTCAGGTGCGAGGCCTGATCAGCGACGTCAGAAATGGCACGAACCACCACGAAAGGCACCTGGAACTGGTGGCAGACGTGACCGATAGCTGCGGCCTCCATTTCCACGGCGATAGCCTGTGGAAACTGCTGACGAATACGCGCCAGCGGCTCAGCGCCGTTGATAAAGGCGTCGCCGCTCACCACCAGTCCGCGCACCGCATTCAGATCGAGCTGCTTAATGCAGGCTTCGGCTGCTGCAATCAAACCACTGTCGGCGACAAAGGCTGGCGGGCAGCCTGCCATCTGACCCGGCTGGTAGCCAAAAGCCGTGACGTCGGCATCGTGATAGCGCACTTCTTCCGATACCACGATATCGCCCACGCTCAGCGAAGCCGCTAAGCCGCCAGCCGAACCGGTGTTGATCACCACGTCGGGCTTACACAGCTGCAGCAGCAGGGTAGTACCCAGCGCGGCGGAGGTTTTGCCAATGCCCGATTTCAACAGGGCGACCTCAACGCCGTTCAGGGTACCGGTATAAATTTCACAGCCAGCCAGCGATAAAGTTTGACGGTTTTCGATTTTGTCGCGCAGCAGGGTAACTTCCTGCTCCATCGCACCAATAATGCCTGCTTTCATAGTGAGTCCCGCTAATGTAAAAAGTCATAATTTAAGGCATAGTCTACCATGGCTAACAGGGGATTAATTCACCAAAAAATAAGGGGTAATGAATGTCAGCGATCAATTTCAGGAAGAAGATCAGCTTCTCGCGCCCTTATACCAGCCGAAAAGATCCGGAAGGGGAATATTACATTACCCGCCACTTCGAGAGCGATCGCGGACGGATTATTAACTCCGCAGCGATTCGCCGATTGCAGCAAAAAACCCAGGTGTTTCCGCTGGAGCGCAATGCCGCGGTGCGTTCAAGGCTGACGCATTCGCTGGAGGTGCAGCAGACCGGACGCTATATCACCAAGGAGATCCTGCAGACCCTGAAAATGCAGGGCGGGCTGGCGCAATATGGACTGGACGAACTGGAAGGCGCGTTTGAGAGCCTGATTGAGATGGCCTGTCTGATGCACGACGTCGGCAATCCCCCGTTCGGGCATTTTGGTGAGGCGGCGATCAACGACTGGTTTGAAGATAATCTGCCGGCTGAACTGGTTGATCCGCTGGTGGCCGGGGTAGAAGGCGAGACGCAACGCCGCGCCTTCGACCAGCTAAACGCGATGATTCGACAGGATTTGTGCCATTTTGAAGGCAATGCGCAGGCGATTCGCATGGTCCATACGCTGCTGCAACTCAACCTCAGCTACTCGCAGGTTGCCTGCATTCTCAAATATACCGCCCCCGCCTGGTGGCAAGGCGAGAAGCCCGCCGAATTCAGCGTGTTAATGAAAAAGCCCGGCTTTTATCTCTCCGAGCAGGACTATATTAGTGACCTGCGCGCCGCAACCAATATGGCAGAGCACCATCGCTTTCCGCTGACTTATATAATGGAAGCCGCCGACGATATCTCCTATTGCATTGCCGATTTGGACGACGCTGTAGAAAAAGATATATTTAATGTTGAGAGTTTGTATGAGTTTCTCAATAAAGCCTGGGGGCCGGTAAAAAATAATGACGCCTTCAGCCGCACCATCGGCGAAGCCTGGCGTGAAGCCTGCAGTAAAAAGCGCCGCAGCCGCAGCGATCAATTCTTTATGTCATTACGCGTAAATGTTCAGAGCGTGCTGGTGACCTATGCAGTGAAGCGTTTTGTTGATAATCTGCCCGCCATCTTTGCCGGTAATTTCAATCATGCCTTACTGGAAGATGACGGCGAAGAGGGACGTTTATTGCAGTTGTTCAAAACGGTGGCGCGCCAGCAGGTATTTAATCATTCCGAAGTGGAACAGCTGGAATTACAGGGATATCGGGTTATTAAGGGATTACTGGAAATTTATCAGCCGCTAATGCTGCTCAATTATGAATCGTTTACTACGCTGATAAATGAAGACTTTCTGCGGCACCATCCGATTGAAACCCGGCTTTTTCATAAACTTTCCGGCAAGCATCGTAAAGCTTATCTGCATAAAATGCGCACCCTGGTAGTGGAGCATAAATATGAGCGCCTGCTGTGGGAGCGATATTATCGTTTTCGTCTGATTCAGGATTATATTAGCGGGATGACCGATCTCTATGCCTGGGATGAGTACCGGCGGCTGATGGCTGTCGAATAATCATCAATTGTAAAGAGCGCGAATAAATTTTTACCTTTGCTTGAAACTTTAAAAGGAACTTCGCGCTAAAACATTTATCTCAACACCGACCACAGCAATGGTCTGAACAGTTATCCTCAAGAGAAACCAAAAATGAAAAAAAAGAGTTTAATGCTAAGTGCGCTGGCCCTGAGCCTGAGTATGGCCCTGGCGCCCGTCACGGTTTCCGCTGCGCAAACCGCCTCTTCTGATAGTCAGCAACTGCCGAGCCTGGCACCGATGCTGGAGAAGGTGATGCCGTCAGTGGTGAGTATCAGCGTTGAAGGCACCACCACGGTGAAAACGCCGCGCATGCCACAGCAGTTCCAGCAGTTCTTTGGCGATAACTCGCCTTTCTGTCAGGACGGCTCACCGTTCCAGAGTTCACCGATGTGCCAGAGCGGCGACGGCTCTGATGGCGGTGCCCCGGTGCCGAATACCCAACAGGAAAAATTCCGCGCATTGGGATCTGGCGTGGTGATCAATGCTGAAAAAGGCTATGTGGTAACCAACAACCACGTAGTGAATAACGCCACCAAAATTCAGGTCCAGCTGAGCGATGGCCGCCGCTATGACGCCAAAGTGATCGGTAAAGATCCCAGCTCCGACATTGCGTTGATTCAGCTGCAGGACGCAAAAAACCTCACGGCGGTGAAACTGGCCGACTCTGACAATCTGCGGGTCGGTGACTACACCGTGGCGATCGGTAACCCGTATGGCCTGGGTGAAACGGTGACCTCAGGTATCGTTTCCGCGCTGGGCCGTAGCGGTCTGAATGTGGAAAACTACGAGAACTTTATCCAGACCGATGCGGCGATTAACCGGGGTAACTCCGGCGGCGCGCTGGTTAACCTTAACGGCGAACTGATCGGCATTAACACCGCGATTCTGGCACCGGATGGCGGCAACATCGGTATCGGCTTTGCTATTCCGAGCAACATGGTGAAAAACCTGACGGCGCAGATGGTGGAGTTTGGTCAGGTTAAACGCGGTGAACTGGGTGTGATAGGCACCGAGCTTAACTCTGAGCTGGCGAAAGCGATGAAGGTTGATGCGCAGCGCGGGGCCTTTGTCAGCCAGGTACTGCCTGGTTCGGCGGCGGCGAAAGCCGGTATCAAAGCCGGCGATGTGGTGGTCTCGATGAACGGCAAGCCACTGAACAGTTTTGCTGCGCTGCGTGCTGAAGTCGGTTCACTGCCGATTGGCACCACCCTGAAACTGGGTCTGCTGCGTGATGGCAAACCGCTGGATGTGTCGGTTCAGCTGCAGCAGAGCAGCCAGGCGAAAGTCCAGTCGGCCACCATCTACACCGGCATTGAAGGGGCCGATCTCAGCAATAGCGACACCGGTGATAAAGGGGTTCGGGTGGATAACGTCAAAGCGGGCAGCGCTGCCGCCCGTATCGGCCTGAAAAAAGGCGACGTGATTCAGGGCGTGAACCAGCAGCCGGTGACCAACCTCGGCGAACTGCGTAAGATCCTTGATGCCAAACCGTCGGTGCTGGCGCTCAACGTCAAGCGCGGCGACAGCAGCATCTACCTGCTGATGCAGTAAGCGGCAAGCTATGGCTATCAGGCGGACTTCGGTCCGCCTTTTTTATTGCTTCAATCCGCGTCGGTAAGAGTGTGATGCTGGCCGCAAATTTACTAAATGCCCACCTGGCTCTGTGCAATTGCACAATGTTCTGCTCGCTCTGCATGCGTATTCTATCTCTTCCCCTCTTTTTCAGGAGTAATGGATGGCTACCTATCATCTTGATGCCCGGCTGGCGCAGGATATCGTGGCGCGCACCATGAAAATTATTGACAGCAATGTCAACGTGATGGATGCGCGCGGCCGGATTATTGGCAGCGGCGACCGCGAGCGCATTGGGGAATTGCACGAAGGCGCACTGCTGGTGCTCTCTCAGGGTCGGGTGGTGGACATTGATGAAGCGGTGGCGAAACATCTGCACGGGGTACGACCCGGCATTAATCTGCCGCTGCGGATAGACGGCGATATCGTCGGGGTAATCGGCCTGACCGGTGAGCCGCTGGCGCTGCGGCATTATGGGGAGCTGGTCTGTATGACCGCCGAGATGATGCTGGAGCAGGCGCGACTGCTGCATATGCTGGCGCAGGACAGCCGACTGCGTGAAGAGCTGGTGCTGAACCTGATTCGCAGCGATACCCTGTCGCCGCAGCTGACCGAATGGGCGCAGCGGCTCGGCATCGATCTTAATCAGCCACGGGTAGTAGCCGTAGTGGAGGTTGATAGCGGCCAGCTGGGGGTCGATAGTGCAATGTCAGAGCTGCAGCAGCTGCAAACGTTGTTGGTTACGCCGGAACGGGACAACCTGATCGCCATTGTTTCGCTAACCGAAATGGTGGTGCTGAAGCCGGCGCTGAATGGACACGGCCGTTACGATCAGGAGGATCATCGTCGTCGGGTCGAGCAGCTGTTACAACGCATGAAGGAGAGCGGCCATTTACGGATGCGGATTGCGCTGGGAAACTTTTTCACCGGCCCCGGCAGTATTGCGCGTTCCTATCGTACCGCCCGCACCACCATGATGGTGGGCAAACAGCGCATGCCTGAGGTGCGCAGCTATTTTTATCAGGATCTGGTGCTGCCGGTGCTGCTCGACAGTCTGCGGGGCGGCTGGCAGGCCAATGAACTGGCGCGGCCACTGGCGAAACTCAAGAGCATGGATAATAACGGCTTGCTGCGGCGAACGCTGATCGCCTGGTTCACCCATAATGTGCAGCCGAGCGCGACCGCACGTGCGCTGTTTATTCATCGTAATACGCTGGAGTATCGGCTGAACCGGATTTCGGAGCTAACCGGGCTGAACCTCGGTCACTTTGACGATCGGCTGCTGCTTTATGTGGCGCTGCAGCTGGATGAGCAGGGATGATCGGGGCCATACTGGCGGCATAAAAAAGGCCAGCAGCGCTGGCCTTTTCGACACTGACAGCAGATTAACGACCGTTGCGGGTCAGTTTTTCGAGGTCAGATTCGATTTCGGTAATCTTGTGTGACACGACGCTTTCCAGATGGCGCAGATCATCAAGAATTTTACGTTTCAGATCCACTTCAACCTGGTCGCGCTGGCAAATCTGGTCCAGCTCGTCAATCACGTAACGCAGATTCGGGCTGATTTCCTGTACTTCTTTGTAGCCCTGGGTAGCGTGATCGGCCACCACTGTTTTACGCTGACGCGGGTATTTGAATTTCACGCTTTTCGCGAAAAACTCGCCTTTATCTTTGCGGAAGTAGATCTTCAGAATATCGTTATTGGCTTCCTGACGCAGGCTGTAACGATCAATATCATCCGGATTACTGATACCTAAGCTTTTCAGATTGTCATACATAGCGTTGTTTCCATCAAAAGGTGAGAAGCGCGCAGTCTTGTTCATGACGTCTGACAACTGTAGACATAAATAAGCAGGATGAACATTGCGCGACGGGATTTAACTGGCGCGGATTATGACCTGAATAAAAAATAAACGCACCCGTTAATTCGCGGTGCAAAACAGGATACTGGCGGGGAAGTGTAAAGAAAAGATGACGGGCCGGTTTCCAGCCCGTCACTTAAATCAGTCGATGGTGCGCAGCAGTTCGTTGATACCTGTTTTACCGAGCGTTTTCGCATCGACTTTCTTCACGATCACCGCACAGTAGAGGCTGTAGCTGCCATCTTTAGACGGCAGGTTACCTGAGACCACTACCGAACCGGCTGGCACGCGGCCGTAATGCACTTCGCCGGTCTCACGGTCATAGATTTTGGTGCTCTGACCGATGTAAACGCCCATTGAGATCACTGAGCCTTCTTCAACAATCACGCCTTCGACGATTTCAGAGCGTGCGCCAATGAAGCAGTTATCTTCGATGATGGTCGGGTTGGCCTGCAGCGGTTCCAGCACGCCGCCGATGCCTACGCCGCCGGAGAGGTGAACGTTTTTACCAATCTGCGCACAGGAGCCAACTGTTGCCCAGGTATCCACCATGGTGCCTTCATCTACGAAAGCGCCAATGTTAACGTAAGACGGCATCAACACCGTGTTACGGGCGATATAGGCACCCTGACGCACAGCCGCTGGCGGCACCACGCGGAAACCGGCCTCTTTGAAACGCGCTTCATCCCAGCCAGCAAATTTCATCGGCACTTTGTCATAAAAACGGGTTTCAGCACCTTCCATCACCTGGTTGTCGTTGATGCGGAAAGAGAGCAGTACCGCTTTCTTCAGCCACTGATGCGTTACCCACTCGCCGTCGATCTTTTCGGAAACGCGCAGAGCACCGCTGTCCAGCAGAGAGATAACCTGGTTGATGGCATCGCGGGTTTCACTGTCAACGCTGGCTGGGGTGATGTCAGCACGACGTTCGAAGGCAGATTCAATAACGCTCTGTAACTGTTGCATATTTTTTTCCTGATCTGTCATGTGCAGTGCCGGGCAATCACCCGACACACGTAAAAAGTTTAAGGTTCACAAATCGACTTTGGTCACACTTTATCGTTTGGATTAAGGGCTTCTGTCAACCGTTGTTGCAACGCTTTACGCATTTCTTCATCCAGCGCCTGACGTTCACTGTTGGCGAGAATAAACAAATCCTCGACCCGCTCGCCGATGGTGCTGATGCGCGCGCCGTGCAGCGAGACGCCGAGATCGGCAAACACTTCGCCTACCCGCGCCAGCAGGCCGGGCTGATCAAGGGCCACCAGCTCGAGGTAGCTGCGGCGGTCGGTATGGGTTGGCAGAAAATTGACTTCGGTATCGACGCTGAAGTGCTTCAGCCTGGCCGACGGACGACGGGTTCGCGGCGGCACCCAGTCTGACTGGGTAATCGCCTGCTCCAGCGCCTGAATAATCATTGGATGGCGGTCCGGTGCCAGCGGGCTGCCATCGGGCTCCAGCACGATAAACGTATCCATCGCCATGCCGTCGCGGCTGGTAAAAATTTGCGCATCGTGCACGCTGAGATTACGCCGATCCAGCTCGCCCGCTACGGCGGCAAACAGGTGCGGTCGATCCGGGCTCCAGATAAAGATTTCAGTTCCGCCGCGCGTGGCCTGCGGGCTGACCAGCACCAGCGGTTTTTTCAGATCGTGCCCCATCAGATGACGGGCATGCCAGGCGATCTGATTCGGCGTATGCCGCAGGAAATAATCGGCGCGGCAGCGGTTCCAGATCTGATGCAGCCGCTCTTCATCAATATTGTCCATCCGCAGCAGCGCCAGCGCCTGCAGACGATGGTGACGCACCCGCTCGCGCAGGTCCGGGCTGTTCTCCATGCCGCGTCGCAGCTGTTTCTCGGTGGCGAAAAACAGTTCGCGCAACAGGCTCTGCTTCCAGCTGTTCCACAGGCTTTCGTTGGTGGCGCAGATATCCGCCACCGTGAGGCAGACCAGATAGCGCAGGCGATTTTCATTCTGCATCACCTCAGCGAACTGCTGGATCACCGTCGGGTCCTGAATATCGCGGCGCTGCGCGGTGACCGACATCAGCAGATGATGGCGCACCAGCCAGGCGACCAGCTGCGTTTCACGCGAGTTCAGGCCGTGCATTTCAGCAAAGTCGAGCGCGTCCTGGGCACCAAGAATCGAGTGATCGCCACCGCGCCCTTTAGCGATATCGTGCAGCAGCGCGGCCATCAGCAACAGCTCCTGCTGCGGCAGGCGCGGCCAGAGTTCAACGCACAGCGGATGCTGCGAGCGGGTGGATTCGCTGGAGAAGCTTTCCAGCTTCTGCAGCACACGAATGGTGTGCTCATCAACGGTGTAGGCGTGGAACAGGTCAAACTGCATCTGGCCGACAATATGGCCCCACAGCGGGGTGTAAGCCCACAGCACGCTGTGGCGGTGCATCGGCACCAGCGCCCGGCTGACGGCGCCAGGATGACGCAGAATAGACATAAAGGTGCGGCGCGCTTCCGGTATCTGACACAGCGGCTGTTTCAGATGGCGGCGCGCATGGCGCAGATGGCGCAGGGTGGTGGAGTAGATACCTTTAATGCTGTCGTTGCGCACCATGACGTAGAACATGCGCAGGATTGCCTGCGGCTCGCGCTCAAACAGCGTTTCATCGCGCAGGTCAATCAGATCGCCACGCAGCTGGAAATGATCGTCGATCGGGCAGGGCTTCTCGCTGGTAGGCAGCGCCAGGATCGCTTCATCGAACAGCTGGAGCAGCATCTGGTTCAACTCGCCAATCCGGCGCGTCACCCGGTAAAAGTCTTTCATCATCCGCTCGACCGGCTCGTTGCCTTCGCCCTGATAATTAAGACGTTGTGCCACGCTGAGCTGGCGATCAAACAGCAGCCGGTTGTCGTAGCGTGGCAGCGAAAGGTGCAATGCAAAACGAATCCGCCAGAGAAATTCCTGGCACTCGTTCAGCTCGCTGCGCTCCACGTCGGTGAGGAAACCGAAGCCGACCATCTCATCGAGGGTGGTGGCGCCAAAATGACGACGCGCCACCCATTGCAGGGTATGAATATCGCGCAGGCCGCCGGGGCTGCTTTTAATGTCTGGCTCAAGGTTGTAGCTGGTGCCGTGATAGCGCTTATGGCGCTCCTGCTGCTCTTCGATTTTGGCGGCGAAAAAGCACGACGAAGGCCAGAATCCGTCGCTGAAAACGTTTTTCTGCAGTTCAAGGAACAGCGCCACGTCACCGGTCAGCATCCGCGACTCAATCAGATTGGTGGCTACCGTCAGATCCGATAAGCCCTCCAGCAGACACTCCTCCAGCGTGCGCACGCTGTGGCCGACTTCCAGCTTCAGGTCCCACATCAGGGTCAGCAGTTCGCTGGTGCGCTGTGCGGTCTGTTCATCCAGCGGCTGACGGCTGAGGATCAGCACGTCTATGTCTGAAAGCGGATGCAGCTCGGCACGGCCATAGCCGCCAACCGCCACCAGCGCGATGGCGCTCAGCTGATCAAAGCCGAAAAAGCGCCACAGGCGGCGCAGCAGGCGATCGATAAACAGCGTGCGGGCATCAATCAGCGGCTCGACGGCTTCACCGGCGTCGAAAGCAGCAGACAGATAGTGCTGAAACTGCTCCAGTCGCTGTTTCAGAATATCGCGGGTGAGCTGATCGTCATCCCATTCGGCCGGGGAATCGATCAGACCGTTTTGTACCTCTTCCGACAGGCTCACGCTCATGCAGCTTTTCTCTTCTTCAGCCAAAAAAAAGCCGGCTTAGCGCCGGCTTGATTCTGTAGTGGGGGGATTACCCTTCAGCAACCAGCACCGCAGGCAGAGTGTCATCTTTGCGCAGGGTTA
This sequence comes from Pantoea sp. X-Soil-YNGN-775, assembly GCF_059730575.1. NCBI lineage: Bacteria > Pseudomonadati > Pseudomonadota > Gammaproteobacteria > Enterobacterales > Erwiniaceae > Pantoea > Pantoea sp. X-Soil-YNGN-775. The sequence goes on from NZ_AP035945.1 coordinate 799,929, forward strand.
AGATCTCACAGCCGTTTTCCGTCACCACAATAGTATGCTCATACTGCGCGGACAAGCTGCGATCTTTGGTTTTTACCGTCCAGCCATCTTTCATAGTGCGGATGCGGTAATCGCCCGCATTCACCATCGGTTCCACCGTAAACGTCATGCCTGCCTGCAGCACCACGCCGCCATCATCCGCATCATAATGCAGCACCTGTGGCTCTTCGTGGAAGCCCTTGCCGATGCCGTGACCGCAATACTCACGCACCACCGAGAAGTCATTCGCTTCGACATATTTCTGAATCGCGCGGCCCAGCTCACGCAGGCGGATGCCGGGCTTAATCAGACGCAATGAGAGATAGAGACTCTCCTGGGTGACGCGGCACAGGCGTTCGCCCTGAATGGTCGGCTTGCCAACGATAAACATCTTAGAGGTGTCGCCGTGGTAGTCGTCTTTAATCACGGTGACATCAATATTGATAATGTCGCCGTCTTTTAACTGGCGGTCATCGCTGGGAATGCCGTGGCACACCACTTCATTGACCGAAATGCAGACCGATTTCGGAAAGCCGTGATAGCCCAGACAGGCCGAAATCGCCTGTTGATGCTGTGTGATGTAGTCATGGCAGATGCGATCCAGCTCACCGGTGGTGACGCCCGGCTGAACGTGAGGCTCGATCATCTCCAGTACTTCGGCCGCCAGACGACCAGCGACGCGCATTTTTTCGATTTCTTCAGGGGTTTTAATTGAAATTGCCATTAAATTAATCCGCATTTGTCGAAATTTTCGACAATAATGAACTTTGTGCTGTCATGTTAGCAGTCAGCAAATGGGCTGCCAAATCGAGAACACGCTGGCCGCGGTCAGCGATCATTTATTGGCGTCCCTGGGCTGATTGTGGTATAAAGCGCGCCGACGATTCTCTGTATGGCCGTTTCGGTCAGCAGGAAACGCATAACTCTCATTATGTGTACTAAAACACACATGTATCGACACATACGCCGGGGTGCCTTGAAAAAGGTCGGTCGTATGGGATACATGGAGGCCCAACCCCAATCAAACTTTAGAGGTTATCATGGCAACTGTTTCCATGCGCGACATGCTCCAGGCTGGTGTTCACTTCGGTCACCAGACCCGTTACTGGAACCCAAAAATGAAGCCATTCATCTTTGGTGCTCGTAACAAGGTTCACATCATCAACCTGGAAAAAACTGTTCCTATGTTCAACGAAGCTCTGGCTGAACTGAACAAGATCGCTTCCCGTAAAGGTAAGATCCTGATCGTAGGTACTAAGCGCGCTGCTGCTGAAGCGGTAAAAGAGTCTGCACTGAGCTGCGACCAGTTCTTCGTAAACCACCGCTGGTTGGGTGGCATGCTGACTAACTGGAAAACCGTGCGTCAGTCAATCAAACGTCTGAAAGATCTGGAGACTCAGTCTCAGGATGGTACTTTCGACAAACTGACCAAAAAAGAAGCGCTGATGCGTGCGCGTGAGCTGGCCAAGCTGGAAAACAGCCTGGGCGGTATCAAAGATATGGGCGGTCTGCCAGACGCACTGTTTGTTGTCGATGCTGACCACGAACACATCGCAATCAAAGAAGCAAACAACCTGGGTATCCCGGTATTTGCTATCGTTGATACCAACTCTGATCCAGATGGCGTTGATTTCGTTATCCCAGGTAACGACGATGCGATCCGTGCTGTAAACCTGTACCTGACCGCCGTTGCGACCACCGTTCGCGAAGGCCGCTCTCAGGACCTGGCTGAGCAAGCTGAAGAAGCGTCTTTAGAAAACGCTTAATAAGGTTTGCTCTGCATAAGAGCCCTTAGCATTCAGATGTGATCTGTAAGGGGCCTATACTGGCCCCTTTATTTTATCTAAGTCTGTCACGCTCCCTTCGGGACGGCGGGACAGAGTAAATTTTCCGCAAATAAGTGTCTGCTGGTGCAAACGTACACAGGCACGAACCGAGGATTCTGGAATGGCTGACATTACCGCTGCATTGGTAAAAGAACTGCGCGAACGTACTGGCGCGGGCATGATGGACTGCAAAAAAGCGCTGACTGAAGCGAACGGCGACATTGAGCTGGCGATTGAGAACATGCGTAAGTCTGGCGCAATCAAAGCAGCGAAAAAAGCAGGCAACGTTGCTGCTGATGGCGTAATCAAAACCAAAATCGTTGGTGACTACGGTGTGATTCTGGAAGTGAACTGCCAGACTGACTTCGTCGCAAAAGATGGTGGTTTCCAGGCATTCGCAGACAAAGTTCTGGATGCAGCAGCAGCGGATCGCATCACTGACGTTGAAGTGCTGAAAGCGCAGTTCGAAGAAGAGCGCGTTGCGCTGGTGGCTAAAATCGGTGAGAACATCAACATCCGCCGCGTTGCTATCCTGGAAGGCGCAGAGCTGGGCAGCTACCTGCACGGCGCACGTATCGGCGTGCTGGTTTCAACCACCGGCGCAAGCGAAGATCTGATCAAACAGATCGCGATGCACGTTGCGGCGAGCAAGCCTGAATTCGTTAAGCCAGAAGACGTGTCTGCAGACGTGGTAGAGAAAGAGTACCAGGTTCAGCTGGACATCGCGATGCAGTCTGGCAAGCCGAAAGAGATTGCAGAGAAGATGGTTGAAGGCCGTATGAAGAAATTCACCGGCGAAGTCTCTCTGACCGGTCAGGCTTTCGTTATCGACCCAAGCAAAACCGTTGGCCAGGCTCTGAAAGAGCAGGGCGCTGACGTCATCAACTTTATCCGCTTCGAAGTGGGTGAAGGCATCGAGAAAGTTGAGTCTGACTTTGCTGCAGAAGTTGCAGCCATGTCCAAACAGTCTTAATGCTCTGAAAGAACCGCCAGAAGGCGGTTCTTTTTTGTCTGTGAACCGCAACAGACACGTTTTCAGTTTCATCCCAATAGCAATTTCATTGCGGTAAGCGGATGATCGATCAGATTTTACTTCTCCTTATCACCCTATCTTCCAGGAAGAACTGACCATGGCGACCAACGCAAAACCTGTTTATCAACGTATCCTGCTAAAACTGAGCGGCGAAGCACTGCAAGGCGCTGAAGGTTTTGGTATCGACGCGAGTGTGCTTGACCGTATGGCACAAGAGGTAAAAGAGCTGGTTGAATTGGGCATCCAGGTTGGCGTTGTGATTGGCGGGGGGAACCTGTTCCGTGGCGCAGGCCTGGCGCAGGCGGGAATGAACCGCGTAGTGGGTGACCACATGGGTATGCTGGCCACCGTGATGAACGGTCTGGCGATGCGTGATGCACTGCACCGCGCCTATGTGAACGCGCGCCTGATGTCGGCGATTCCATTGAATGGCGTCTGTGACAACTACAGCTGGGCGGAAGCGATTAGCCTGCTGCGCAATAACCGCGTGGTGATTTTCTCCGCCGGTACCGGTAACCCGTTCTTCACCACTGACTCTGCTGCCTGTCTGCGCGGCATTGAGATTGAAGCCGACGTGGTGCTGAAAGCGACCAAGGTTGATGGCGTGTACTCTGCCGATCCGGTGAAAACCCCGGACGCGACGCTGTATGAACAACTGACCTACGCCGAAGTGCTGGATCAGGAGCTGAAAGTGATGGATCTCGCGGCCTTTACCCTGGCGCGTGACCACAAACTGCCGATCCGCGTGTTCAACATGAATAAGCCTGGCGCACTGCGTCGTGTAGTGATGGGTGAAAAAGAAGGCACTCTGATTACGCATTAATACCCGAGGCGAGATAAAATAAGGTATATTCTGTCAGCGCGATGATAACGCATCGCGCACCAGTCAGGATTATCGATGATTATCGATCCCGCTTCCGGTTATGCCGGAACTGGCCAGGTCAAACCGAATCCAAGGGTTTCAACGTGATTAACGACATCAAAAAAGATGCTGATACGCGCATGGATAAATGCGTCGAAGCATTCAAAACCACCATCAGCAAAGTGCGCACCGGTCGTGCTTCACCTTCGCTGCTCGACGGCATCGTCGTCGAATATTACGGCACGCCAACGCCACTGCGTCAGCTTGCTTCCGTGACCGTGGAAGATTCACGCACGTTGAAAATCAACGTGTTTGATCGCTCACTCGGTCCGGCAGTCGAAAAGGCGATCATGACGTCCGATCTGGGCCTGAACCCAAGTTCAGCCGGTACGGATATTCGTGTTCCGCTGCCTGCGCTGACGGAAGAGCGTCGTAAAGATCTGATCAAAATCGTGCGCGGCGAAGCCGAGCAGGGCCGCGTGTCGGTACGTAACGTCCGTCGCGATGCCAACGATAAAATCAAAGCGCTGCTGAAAGATAAAGAGATCAGCGAAGACGACGAGCGTCGTGCGCAGGATGAAATTCAGAAAATGACCGATGCACACATCAAGAAAGTTGATGCTGCACTGTCAGAAAAAGAGACGGAGCTGATGGATTTCTAATCCCATCACTGCCGGAAAAAACGCCGTACAGAGAGGTATTCGTATGAATGCGACATCTGGCGGCGTTTTACATTGTGTCTGCGGGCACGTCTGTTGACTTCACATGGATAGCATCATGAAGCGATTAACTCTGCTGGGCTCAACCGGGTCAATCGGCACCAGTACCCTGGCGGTGGTTCGCGCCAATCCCGAGCTTTACCAGGTTACCGCGCTGGTTGCCGGTCACAACGTGGCGCTGATGGCCGAACAGTGTGCCACTTTCCAGCCGCGCTATGCCGCAATGGCCGACGATGCCTCTGCCACGGCCCTGCGTGAGCGACTGAGAGCACTCAAGGTAAACACTGAAGTGCTGTCCGGCGTTCAGGCAGCCTGCGAGCTGGCGGCGCTGGATGAGGTTGATCAGGTGATGGCGGCGATTGTCGGGGCGTCAGGTTTGCTGCCGACGCTGGCGGCGATCCGCGCCGGCAAAACCGTGCTGCTGGCGAATAAAGAATCGCTTGTCACCTGCGGCCGTTTGTTTATGGAGGCGGTGCGTCATCATAATGCCCGTTTACTGCCGGTCGACAGTGAGCATAACGCCATTTTTCAGAGTTTACCGGCTACCATCCAGCATCAGTTAGGTTACGCTGACCTGCGGGATAACGGCATTGAGTCGATTATCCTTACGGGATCAGGTGGTCCTTTTCGTGACACAGATTTAGCGGATCTCAGCGCCATGTCGCCGGATCAGGCCTGTGCACATCCGAACTGGTCAATGGGACGAAAAATCTCCGTTGATTCGGCCACCATGATGAATAAAGGTCTTGAGTACATTGAAGCCCGTTGGCTGTTTAATGCCAGCGCAGCGCAGATGGAAGTGATACTGCACCCACAATCGGTGATTCACTCCATGGTGCGATACTGCGATGGCAGCGTGCTGGCTCAGTTGGGTTCTCCTGATATGCGTACGCCGATTGCCCACAGCATGGCCTGGCCGGCGCGTATTCACGCTGGCGTAACGCCGCTGGATTTCACCCGCATGTCGGCGCTGACGTTTGCAGAACCTGATTTTGGTCGCTATCCCTGTCTGAAGCTGGCGATTGACGCTTGCGAAGCAGGGCAGGCGGCGACCACCACGCTCAATGCTGCCAACGAGGTTGCCGTTGCGGCTTTCCTGAATCACCAGATTCGCTTTACCGACATCGCCGCGCTAAACAGCGCTGTGCTGGCGGCGCAGGCGTGTCCGGAACCGGATTCGGTGGACGCTGTCCTTGAAATCGATCGCACTGCACGCGCGCTGGCGACAGAAATGTTGTCGCGCTTCACGTCGTGAAGCCGATCATTATGAGGCCATTTGTTCGCTTCAGGTGAAAATGGTATAGTCGCTGGCTCGCGTTTCACGGTCTGTCACCGGATTCGGTGTAGCCTGGCACAAGATGCCGGGATTTAGATCGGGCGCAATGTATTCAGAAACCACAGCATTTCTGATGAAAGGAATAGAGTACGCGTTATGTCGTCTAACAATCACAACAACACTGATGACCAGCAGGGAACCGGTCCGCGCCATGTCGCTATCATCATGGATGGCAACGGTCGCTGGGCCAAAAATCAGGGAAAACTGCGTATTTCCGGCCATAAAGCGGGCGTGAAATCGGTACGCCGCGCTGTCAGCTTTGCCGTCAGTAACAATCTTGAGGCCCTGACGCTGTACGCCTTCAGTAGCGAAAACTGGAGCCGTCCGGCGCAGGAAGTGACCGCATTAATGGAGCTGTTTGTCTGGGCACTCGACAGTGAAGTGAAGAGTCTGCACAAGCACAATGTTCGTTTACGCATCATCGGCGATACCAGCCGGTTCAGTCCGCGTATTCAGGAGCGGATTCGCCGTTCTGAGGCGCTGACTGAAAATAATGATGGCCTGACGCTCAACATCGCTGCTAATTATGGCGGCCGTTGGGATATCATCGAAGGCGTGAAAAAACTGGCAGAACAGGTGCAGGAAGGTTTACTGCGTCCTGACCAGATTACCGAAGAGAGCCTGACGTCGCAGCTCTGCATGCAGGAGCTGGCGCCAGTGGATTTAGTGATAAGGACCGGGGGAGAGCATCGGATTAGCAACTTCCTGCTGTGGCAAATTGCCTATGCTGAATTCTATTTTACCGATGTGCTCTGGCCGGATTTCGATGAACACGTTTTTGAAGGTGCACTGAATGCATTCTCTCTGCGGGAGCGTCGTTTTGGCGGCGCTGCACCAGGCGGCGCCTGAGCAATCTGGGGGTAACCTTTGCTGAAGTCTCGTCTGATTACCGCGTTGATATTAATTCCGCTGGTAATTGCTGCTCTGTTCTGGTTACCGCCGGTTGGTTTTGCAATTACAACTATCGTCATCTGCATGCTGGCTGCCTGGGAATGGGGGCAACTGGCCGGTATGGCGTCCCGTCAACAACGCATCTGGCTGGCCGTGCTCTGTGGGCTGCTGCTGGCGCTGATGTTGTTCACCCTGCCACCCTATCAACATGATGTGCATCTGCCGCAGGTCGCGACATCGCTTTGGGCGTCGCTGGTGTGGTGGGTCGTTGCGCTGCTGTTGGTGCTCTCTTATCCGGCGTCAGCCTCGTTCTGGCGCCATTCGCGTCCGCTCCGATTACTGTTTGGCGTGTTAACGCTGGTGCCTTTCTTCTGGGGCATGATGGCGCTGCGTCAGTATCATTACGACACCGATCATTTTGCCGGCGCCTGGTGGTTACTGTTCGTGATGCTGCTGGTGTGGGGCGCGGATTCCGGTGCATATATGTTTGGCAAAATGTTTGGCAAGCACAAGCTGGCACCGCGCGTTTCACCGGGCAAGACCTGGGAAGGTTTCCTCGGCGGTCTGGTCTCGTCGGCGCTGATTGCGCTGCTGTTCGCTTCGCTGGCCCCGCTGACAGTCTCAACAGGCACGCTGGTGATCTGCGCCATTATCGCCACCCTGGCCTCGGTGCTGGGCGACCTGACCGAGAGCATGTTCAAACGTGAAGCGGGCATTAAAGACAGCGGTCATCTGATCCCCGGTCACGGCGGCATTCTGGATCGCATCGATAGTCTGACTGCGGCGGTGCCGGTGTTTGCCTGTTTATTGCTGCTGGTGTTCCGCACCCTTTAAGGACAGGCAACGATGTTGAGTATTCTCTGGAGTTTTGTCGCCTTTATCGTCGCGCTGGGCGTGCTGATTACCGTACATGAGTTTGGCCACTTCTGGGTCGCTCGTCGCTGCGGCGTCAAAGTCGAGCGCTTCTCCATCGGTTTCGGTAAGTCACTCTGGCAACGCCGCGACCGTCACGGTACCGAATTTGTTATCGCGCTGATCCCGCTCGGCGGCTACGTCAAAATGCTCGACGAACGGGTTGAGAGCGTACCGGCCGAGTTGCGTCATCAGGCGTTCAACAACAAAGCTATCTGGCAGCGCGCCGCGATTATTGCGGCCGGGCCTGTCGCCAACTTCCTTTTCGCCATCTTTGCCTACTGGGTTGTGTTCGTTCACGGCGTACCTGGCGTACGTCCGGTAATTGGCGAAATTTTAAACGGTTCGGTAGCTGCGGAAGCGCAAATTACGCCCGGCATGGAACTTAAGGCGGTCGATGGTATCGAAACGCCTGACTGGGATGCTGTGCGAATGGCGCTGGTCGGCAAAATCGGCGACAGCAATGCCACCTTAACCGTGGCGCGTTTCGGCGAAGATGCCACGCAGCAGAAGCAGCTGGATTTGCGTCAGTGGCAGTTTGAGCCTGATAAGCAGGATCCGGTGGTGGCACTGGGAATTCGTCCGCGCGGTCCGCAGATAGAAACCACGCTGGCCGAAGTTCAGGCGAATTCACCCGCCAGTGAAGCCGGTTTGCAAGCAGGCGACAGGATCGTTAAAGTCGATGGTCAGCCATTATCGCAGTGGCAGGCGTTTGTCGCCCAGGTCCGGGACAACCCGGGCAAAAGCATGGCGCTTGAGGTGGATCGTGGCGGTGACTCAATCGCGCTGACGATGACGCCGGAAGCGAAACCTGGCAATAAAGCGGAAGGATTTGCGGGAGTTATCCCACGAATTGTTCCTCTGCCAGAAGAGTATAAAACGGTAAGACAGTATGGCGCGTTTGCGGCTATCGGCGAGGCCAGTGTAAAAACCTGGCAACTGATGAAGCTCACCGTCTCTATGCTGGGCAAGTTAATAACCGGTGATGTAAAGCTGAACAACCTGAGCGGGCCAATATCGATTGCGCAGGGTGCAGGATTGTCAGCAGAGTATGGATTGATTTACTACCTGATGTTTCTGGCGTTGATTAGCGTCAACCTGGGCATCATCAATCTGTTCCCTCTGCCGGTTTTAGATGGTGGGCACTTGCTCTTCCTGGCGATCGAAAAGATCAAGGGGGGACCGGTGTCCGAGCGAGTTCAGGACTTTAGTTATCGCATCGGTTCGATTTTACTGGTGCTGTTAATGGGGCTTGCACTTTTCAATGATTTCTCACGTCTGTAATCGCGGGAACGCGAACATTCGAGGGATGTGTTAGGAAAACGCATAATAACGATGGCGATGAAAAAGTTGCTCATAGCGTCGCTGCTGTTTAGCAGCGCCACCGTTTACGGTGCAGACGATTTCGTGGTGAAGGATATTCATTTCGAAGGGCTGCAGCGAGTCGCCGTCGGCGCGGCTCTGCTGAGCATGCCAGTACGGGTTGGCGATACGGTGAATGACGATGATGTCAGAAATACCATTCGCTCGCTGTTCGCTACTGGCAACTTTGAGGATGTTCAGGTCCTGCGAGACGGTACAACGCTGATTGTCCAGGTCAAAGAACGTCCTACCATTGCCAGCATTACCTTCACCGGTAACAAAGCGGTGAAAGAGGATCAGCTCAAACAAAATCTGGAAGCCTCAGGCGTACGGGTCGGCGAAGCGCTGGACCGTACCATGATCTCTTCGATTGAGAAGGGACTGGAGGACTTCTACTACAGCGTCGGTAAATATACTGCCAGCGTGAAAGCTGTGGTTACGCCGCTGCCGCGTAACCGTGTCGATCTGAAGCTGGTGTTCACCGAAGGTGTCTCTGCCAAAATTCAGCAGATCAACATCGTCGGTAACAAAGCCTTTAGCTCTGACGAATTGATTTCCCGTTTCCAGCTGCGCGATGAAGTGCCGTGGTGGAACGTGGTCGGCGATCGTAAATACCAGAAACAGAAACTGGCGGGTGACCTTGAAACCCTGCGCAGCTTCTATCTCGATCGTGGTTATGCCCGCTTCAACATCGATTCCACGCAGGTCAGCCTGACGCCGGATAAGAAGGGCATCTACATTACCGTTAACATCACCGAAGGCGATCAGTACAAAATCGCTGGCGTGATCGTCAACGGCAGCATGGCAGGTCATTCAGCAGAAATTGAACATCTGACCAAGATTCCGGCCGGCGAGCTGTATAACGGCGCGAAAGTCACCAAGATGGAAGATGAGATCAAGAAGCTGCTGGGGCGCTATGGTTATGCCTATCCGCGCGTGGTCACCCAGCCGGAAATCAACGATGCTGATAAAACCGTAAAACTGCATATCAACGTCGATGCCGGCAACCGCTACTACGTCCGTAATGTCCGTTTCGAAGGCAACGACACCTCAAAAGATTCGGTGCTGCGTCGCGAAATGCGTCAGATGGAAGGGGCATGGCTGGGCAGCGATCTGGTAGAGCAGGGCAAAGAACGTCTGAACCGTACCGGCTACTTCGAAACGGTCGATGTCGATACGCAGCGTGTGCCAGGCTCACCTGACCAGGTTGACGTGGTCTATAAAGTTAAAGAGCGTAACACCGGTACCTTTAACTTCGGCGTCGGCTACGGCACCGAAAGTGGCGTCAGCTTCCAGGTCGGCGTAACGCAGGATAACTGGCTGGGAACCGGTAATACCGTTGGTATCAGCGGCACCAAAAACGATTACCAGACCTATGCCGAGTTCTCGCTGACTGACCCGTACTTCACCGTTGACGGCGTGAGTCTGGGCGGTCGCCTGTTCTATAACGACTTTAAAGCGGATAACGCCGATCTTTCTGACTATACCAACAAAAGTTATGGTCTGGACGGTACGCTTGGCTTCCCGATTAACGAGAATAACACCCTGCGTGTCGGTCTGGGCTATGTCCATAATGACCTGTCAAACATGCAGCCGCAGGTTGCGATGTGGCGTTATCTTAATTCGGTCGGCAAGCCACAACAGCTCAATGATGAAGGCGATTTCTCAGCAGATGACTTCACCTTTAACTACGGCTGGACTTACAACACCCTTGACCGCGGATTCTTCCCGACCTCCGGTAACCGCACCAACCTGAACGGTAAGGTGACGATTCCGGGCTCAGATAACAGCTTCTATAAGGCCACGCTGGACACACAGCAATATGTGCCGATTAACCAGGATCGTACCTGGGTGCTGTTGGGCCGTGGACGTGTCGGTTATGGCGATGGTCTCGACGGCAAAGAGATGCCGTTCTACGAGAACTTCTATGCCGGTGGTTCCAGCACCGTGCGTGGCTTCCAGTCCAATACCATTGGTCCGAAGGCTGCGTACTACAATAACAACTCGTCCAACTGCCGGATCGCCGATCCAAACGGTATCTGTAAGTCGGATGATGCGGTGGGCGGTAACGCCATGGCGATTGCCAGCCTGGAGCTGATTACGCCAACGCCGTTCCTGAGCGAGAAGTATGCTAACTCGGTTCGTACCTCGGTGTTTGTCGATGCCGGTACAGTGTGGGATACCAAGTGGGAAAATACCGCGGAGACGCGTGCTGCCGGCATTCCTGACTACAGCGATCCAAACAATATCCGTGTATCAAGCGGTATTGCGCTGCAGTGGATGTCGCCGCTCGGCCCACTGGTGTTCTCTTACGCCCAGCCGATCAAGAAAATCGAGGGAGACAAGTCAGAGCAATTCCAGTTTAACATTGGTAAAACCTGGTAATGTTCTGCGCATGGATGCATAGCTGAAGTATTGCCACCGGGCAGCTCAAGTGGCTGTTCGGGGCAAACACTGTGTCGCTGACACAAACGTTGATGGTAAGGAGTTTATAGTGAAAAAGTTGTTGTGTGCCGCAGGTCTGGGTCTTGCTTTAGCGGTTTCCGCTGGTGTTCAGGCTGCTGACAAAATTGCAGTGGTAAACGTGTCCAGCATTTTCCAACAGTTACCGCAACGTGCGACTGTTGCTAAACAGCTGGAAAATGAGTTCAAAGGCCGTGCGACTGAGCTGCAGAGCCAGGAACGCGATCTGCAAACCAAAATGCAGCGTCTGCAGCGTGACGGTTCTACCATGAAGGCCAGCGAACGCAGCCGCATGGAAAAAGACGTGATGTCACAGCGTGAAGCTTTCTCCTCTAAAGCGCAGGCTTTCGAGCAGGACAACCGTCGTCGTCAGATGGAAGAGCGTAACAAGCTGCTGAGCCGTATTCAGGATGCCGTGAAGAAAGTCGCTGACAGCGATGGTTACGACGTCGTAATCGACGCGAATGCGGTGGCTTATGCGTCAAACGCAAAAGACATCACTGCTGACGTGCTGAAACAGGTTAAATAATTGATGTCATCTATTCGACTGGCTGATTTAGCCCAGCAGTTGGATGCAGAATTGCACGGAGATGGCGATATCGTCATCTCCGGCATTGCTTCTATGCAATCCGCCACAACTGGCCAAATCACTTTTCTTGCAAACAGCCGTTACCGCGAGCAACTCGCCCTGATTAAGGCCTCAGCCGTGGTGCTGACGGAAGCGGATCTGGAGTGGTGCCACACCGCAGCGTTGGTGGTGAAAAATCCTTACCTGACGTATGCGCGTATGGCGCAAATACTCGATACCACGCCTCAACCGGCACAAAACATTGCGCCCAGCGCCGTCATTGATCCCAGCGCCCGCCTTGGCGCAAACGTGGCCATTGGCGCGAATGCGGTGATTGAGGCAGAGGTCGAACTGGGTGACAACGTAGTGATTGGCGCCGGCTGTTTTGTCGGCAAAAAGACCCGCATCGGCAGCGGCACGCGTCTGTGGGCCAATGTCTCTGTGTATCACGAGATTCAGATCGGCCAGGATTGTCTGATTCAGTCCGGCACCGTTATCGGTTCTGATGGCTTTGGTTACGCCAACGATCGCGGCAACTGGGTGAAAATCCCCCAGTTAGGCGCAGTGATTATCGGCGATCGCGTGGAAATAGGTGCCTGTACCACCATCGATCGCGGTGCGCTGGATAACACTCTGATCGGCAATGGTGTTATCATAGACAACCAGTGTCAGATCGCCCACAACGTGGTTATTGGTGACAATACTGCGGTTGCAGGCGGTGTGATCATGGCGGGTAGTTTAAAAATTGGTCGTTATTGTATGATTGGCGGTGCCAGCGTCATTAACGGACATATGGAAATCTGTGACAAAGTCACCGTGACCGGTATGGGCATGGTCATGCGTCCGATCACAGAGCCTGGTGTATACTCGTCAGGCATTCCGCTACAACCCAACAAAACCTGGCGCAAAACTGCAGCGCTGGTGATGAACATCGATGACATGAGCAAACGCTTAAAAGCCATCGAGCGCAAGGTCGGTAAAGACGACTGACCGCCATCCCAAAACTGACCGGCTTTCATAATAAAAGTGTTAAGCAGGGAAGCCAGGCGCCACAGAACCTATTTGCGGCCTGCGGAAGATCATGTTGATCTGTGCAGGCCGTGTTATTGATGTCATCAGATTTTTAGGACAGGAAGAGTATTTTGACTACTGAAACTCATACTCTGAAAATTGAAGAGATTTTAGAGCTGCTGCCGCACCGCTATCCGTTTCTGCTGGTAGATCGCGTGCTGGAATTTGAAGAGCACAAATACCTGCGCGCAGTGAAGAACGTTTCTGTTAATGAACCGTTTTTCCAGGGGCACTTCCCTGGTAAACCGATTTTTCCTGGCGTTCTGATCCTGGAAGCGATGGCGCAGGCCACCGGTATTCTGGCGTTTAAAAGCGTGGGTAAACTGGAGCCGGGTGAACTCTACTACTTTGCTGGCATCGACGATGCTCGCTTCAAGCGTCCGGTTGTGCCGGGCGATCAAATGATCATGGAAGTCACTTTCGAGAAAACCCGCCGTGGTCTGACCCGCTTTAAAGGCGTGGCGACCGTCGATGGCAAAATCGTTTGTGAAGCGACCATGATGTGTGCCCGTAGCCGGGAGGCATAATTCGTGATTGATCCAACCGCCACTATCCATGCCAGCTCTGTCATCGAAGAAGGTGCCATCATTGGCGCTAACGTTCACATTGGTCCGTTCTGCTTTATTGGGGCCAACGTTGAGATCGGTGAAGGAACGGTCCTGAAATCACACGTCGTGATTAATGGCCATACGCGTATCGGCAAAGATAACCAGATCTATCAGTTCGCCTCAATTGGTGAAGTGAATCAGGATTTGAAATATGCCGGTGAACCAACGCGTGTTGAAATCGGCGATCGCAACCGCATTCGTGAAAGCGTGACGATTCATCGCGGCACCATCCAGGGCGGCCATGTCACCCAGGTCGGCAGCGATAATCTGCTGATGGTGAATGCGCACATTGCGCATGACTGCGTAATCGGCAACCGCTGCATCTTCGCCAACAACGCCACTCTGGGTGGTCACGTTACGGTCGATGATTTCGCCATTATTGGCGGCATGACGGCGGTGCACCAGTGGTGCACGATTGGCGCGCATGTGATGGTTGGCGGCTGTTCTGGCGTCGCGCAGGATGTACCACCTTATGTGATTGCCCAGGGCAACCACGCCACGCCGTTCGGGATCAACATTGAAGGTCTGAAACGCCGTGGCTTCAGTAAAGAGTCATTGCACGCGATCCGCAACGCTTACAAATTACTTTATCGCAGCGGCAGAACGCTGGATGAAGTGAAGCCTGAAATTGAAGCGATCGCGAAGCAGCACAGCGAAGTGCAGCCTTTCTACGATTTCTTTGCCCGCTCAACCCGTGGATTAATTCGTTAATCCATGTCAGCGCGTCCTTTAACGATTGCCCTGGTCGCCGGAGAAACCTCCGGCGATATTCTTGGTGCAGGTCTGATCCGTGCGTTAAAAGCGCGCCATCCTGAGGCTCGCTTTGTTGGCGTAGCCGGTCCGTTGATGCAGGCGGAAGGGTGTGAAGCCTGGTACGAAATGGAAGAGCTGGCGGTGATGGGCATCGTCGAAGTGCTGGGCCGACTGCGACGTCTGCTGATGATTCGCCGCGATCTCACTCAGCGCTTCAGCGAACTGCGGCCCGATGTGTTCGTCGGTATCGATGCGCCCGATTTTAATATCACGCTGGAAGGCAACCTCAAGCGCGCGGGGATTCGCACTATTCATTACGTCAGCCCGTCAGTCTGGGCATGGCGGCAAAAACGCGTGTTCAAGATTGGCCGCAACACCGATCTGGTGCTGGCGTTTCTGCCGTTTGAAAAAGCCTTTTACGATCGTTATAACGTTCCCTGTCGCTTTATCGGCCATACCATGGCAGATGCGATGCCGCTGCATCCCGATAAGCTGGCTGCGCGCCGCCATCTGGCGATTGCCGATGATGCGCTCTGTCTGGCGCTGCTGCCGGGGAGTCGCGGAGCGGAAGTCGAAATGCTGAGCGGTGATTTTCTCAAAACGGCCCGCCTGCTGCGTCGTCACTATCCGGCGCTGGAGATCGTGGTGCCGCTGGTTAACGCCCGCCGCCGCGAACAGTTCGAGAAAATTAAAGCCGAGGTGGCACCGGAACTGCCGATGCATCTGTTAGATGGCCATGGGCGTGAGGCGATGATTGCGAGCGACGCCGCATTACTGGCGTCAGGCACTGCCGCACTCGAATGCATGCTGGCAAAATGCCCGATGGTAGTGGGTTACCGGATGAAGCCCGCCACTTTCTGGCTGGCGAAGCGGCTGGTGAAAACGCCCTACGTTTCGCTGCCGAACCTGCTGGCCGGGCGTGAGCTGGTTACCGAGTTGCTGCAGGATGAATGCCAGCCAGACGCGCTGGCGGCGGCGTTAGATCCGCTGCTGCACGCCGGACCTGAGCGCGATACTCTGCTACAGACGTTTCATGAATTACATCAACAGATCCGCTGGAACGCCGACGAACAAGCGGCGGATGCGGTACTGGAGCTGGTGAATGCCTGATTTTATCTATCCTGCCGTCGGGCTGATTGCCGGCGTAGACGAAGTAGGGCGAGGGCCACTGGTCGGCGCGGTTGTCACTGCCGCGGTGATCCTCGATCCGGCAAAGCCGATTATCGGCCTGGCAGATTCGAAAAAATTGTCAGAAAAACGCCGCCTGGCGCTGTATGACGAAATCAAAGAGAAAGCACTGGCCTGGAGCCTGGGCCGCGCCGAGCCGGAAGAGATTGACCAGCTGAATATTCTGCACGCCACCATGCTGGCGATGCAGCGCGCGGTCGCCGGTTTGCAAATCCTGCCTGACTACGTGCTGATTGATGGCAACCGCTGTCCGGCGCTGCCGATGCCGTCGCAGGCGGTGGTTAAAGGGGACAGTCTGGTGGCAGAAATAAGCGCGGCTTCCATCATTGCCAAAGTGACGCGTGACCGCGAAATGGCGGAACTCGATCTGCTGTTCCCGCAGTATGGCTTTGCGCAACATAAAGGCTATCCTACGGCGCTGCACATGGAAAAATTGACGCAGTATGGTGCCACGCCGCACCACCGTCGCAGTTTTGCTCCGGTACGCAACGCGCTGATCGATGCTGACGTACTGGCTGCCCGCCAGCCCCATACGCTTTAATAGCCTGACACTGTTTTAACCGGAAACTGATATGGCTGAACCCCGTTTTATACATCTGCGTGTCCATAGCGACTATTCGATGGTTGATGGCCTGGCGAAAACCGGGCCGCTGATCAAGAAGGCGGCTGCACTTGGCATGCCCGCGATTGCGATTACCGATTTCACCAACCTGTGTGGTTTGGTGAAGTTTTACGGTGGTGCGCACAGCGCTGGGATCAAGCCGATCATTGGTGCTGACTTCAACGTGGCCAGTGAGCTGATGGGGGATGAGTTAACCCAGCTGACGGTACTGGCCGCCAACAACACCGGTTATCAGAACCTGACGCTGTTGATTTCGCGCGCCTATCAGCGAGGCTACGGCGTGGCCGGTCCGATCATCGATCGCGACTGGCTGCTGGAACTCAATGAGGGACTCATTCTGCTATCGGGCGGACGTCGGGGCGATGTCGGTCGCAGCCTGTTGCGTGGCAATACGGCATTGGTTTCGCAGTGTCTGGCGTTTTATCAGCAGCATTTTGCCGATCGGTATTACCTGGAACTGGTGCGCACCGGTCGTCAGGATGAAGAGAGCTATCTGCACGCGGCAGTTGAACTGGCGATCGCTGAAGGTGTGCCGGTCGTCGCCACCAACGAAGTCTGCTTCATCAATGAAGAGGATTTCGACGCTCACGAAATTCGCGTTGCGATTCACGATGGCTACACGCTGGACGATCCAAAACGTCCGCGCAACTACAGTCCTCAGCAATATATGCGCAGCGAAGCGGAGATGTGCGAGCTGTTTTCGGACATCCCGGAAGCGCTGGAAAACAGCGTAGAGATTGCTAAGCGTTGTAACGTCACGGTCCGGCTGGGTGAGTACTTCCTGCCGCAATTCCCGACCGGTGACATGACCACCGAAGATTATCTGGTGGTGAAATCGCGCGAAGGGCTGGAAGAGCGTCTGGCTTTCCTGTTCCCTGACGAAGCCGAACGCGCCGAAAAACGCCCGGAATATGATGAACGCCTTGAGATTGAGCTCAACGTTATCAACCAGATGGGCTTCCCCGGCTACTTCCTGATCGTGATGGAGTTTATCCAGTGGTCGAAGGATAACGGCGTGCCGGTCGGGCCGGGCCGTGGATCCGGTGCAGGCTCGCTGGTGGCCTATGCGCTGAAAATCACCGATATCGACCCGCTGGAATTTGATCTGCTGTTCGAACGTTTTCTTAACCCGGAACGTGTTTCGATGCCCGACTTCGACGTCGATTTCTGTATGGAAAAGCGCGATCAGGTGATTGAACATGTCGCGGATATGTACGGGCGTGAAGCAGTTTCGCAGATCATTACCTTTGGTACCATGGCGGCGAAAGCTGTCATCCGCGATGTCGGCCGCGTGCTGGGGCATCCTTACGGTTTCGTCGATCGTATTTCAAAGCTGATCCCGCCCGATCCCGGCATGACGCTGGAAAAAGCCTTTATTGCTGAGCCGCAGCTGCCGGCCATGTATGACGCGGACGAAGAGGTTAAAGCGCTGATCGATATGGCGCGTAAGCTGGAAGGCGTCACGCGTAACGCCGGTAAACATGCCGGTGGCGTGGTGATCGCGCCGACCAAAATTACCGATTTTGCCCCGCTTTACTGCGACGAAAACGGCCAGTTCCCGGTGACGCAGTTCGACAAGAATGATGTGGAATATGCCGGGCTGGTGAAGTTTGACTTCCTCGGCCTGCGTACTCTGACCATCATCGACTGGGCGCTGAAGATGATCAACCCGCGCCGGGAAAAGCAGGGACTGGAGCCGATCGATATCGCCGCCATTCCGCTGGATGATAAAAAAAGTTTCGACATGCTGCAGCGCTCGGAAACCACGGCGGTGTTCCAGCTTGAATCGCGCGGCATGAAAGATCTGATCAAGCGTCTGAAGCCCGACTGCTTTGAAGATATGATCGCGCTGGTGGCGCTGTTCCGTCCGGGCCCGTTGCAGTCCGGCATGGTGGATAACTTCATCGACCGTAAACATGGTCGTGAAGCGATCTCTTATCCTGATATTCAGTGGCAGCATGAGAGCCTGAAGCCGGTGCTTGAACCGACCTACGGCATTATTCTCTATCAGGAACAGGTGATGCAGATCGCCCAGGTGCTCTCCGGCTATACCCTCGGCGGGGCGGACATGCTGCGCCGTGCAATGGGTAAAAAGAAACCGGAAGAGATGGCCAAGCAGCGGTCGGTATTCCGTGACGGTGCAGAAAGAATGGGCATCGACGGCGAACTGTCGATGAAGATCTTCGATCTGGTTGAAAAATTTGCTGGCTACGGCTTTAACAAGTCCCACTCCGCCGCGTATGCGCTGGTCTCTTATCAGACGCTGTGGCTGAAAGCCCACTATCCGGCCGAGTTTATGGCTGCGGTAATGACGGCTGATATGGACAACACCGAGAAGGTGGTGGGCCTGGTTGATGAATGCTGGCGTATGGGGCTGAAGGTCCTGCCGCCGGACATCAACTCCGGCCTGTATCAGTTCCACGTCAATGAGGCAGGTGAGATCGTCTACGGTATCGGTGCCATCAAAGGTGTCGGTGAAGGGCCGATCGAAGCGATCATCGACGCCCGTAACGAAGGCGGCTACTTCCGCGAACTGTTTGATCTCTGCGCCCGGACCGATACCAAAAAGATTAACCGCCGGGTAATGGAAAAATTGATCATGTCCGGCGCCTTTGATCGCCTCGGACCGCACCGCGCCGCGCTGATGAGTTCACTCAGCGATGCGCTGAAAGCAGCCGATCAGCATGCTAAAGCGGAAGCGATTGGACAGGCAGACATGTTTGGCGTGCTGGCCGATGAGCCGGAGCAGGTAGAAAAATCCTACGCCAGCGTCACGCCGTGGCCAGAGCAGGTTCAGCTGGATGGCGAACGGGAAACGCTGGGGTTATACCTTACCGGCCACCCGATTAATCAGTATCTGAAAGAAATTGAGCGTTACGTCGGCGGGGTGCGGCTGAAAGATATGCATCCGACCGATCGCGGTAAAATTACCGTCGCGGCCGGTCTGGTGATCGCTGCACGCGTAATGGTGACCAAACGCGGCAACCGAATTGGTATCTGTACTCTGGACGACCGTTCCGGCCGTCTTGAGGTGATGTTATTTACCGATGCGTTAGACAAATACCAGCAGTTGCTGGAGAAAGACCGTATCCTGATCGTCAGCGGACAGGTCAGCTTTGATGACTTCAGCGGCGGCCTTAAAATGACCGCCCGTGAAGTCATGGACATCGACGAAGCGCGCGAAAAATACGCGCGCGGACTTGCTATATCGCTGACGGACAGGCAAATTGATGACCAGCTATTAAACCGACTCCGTCAGTCCCTGGAACCCCATCGCTCAGGGACTATTCCGGTGCATCTCTACTATCAGAGAGCCGACGCGCGAGCGAAGCTGCGCTTTGGTGCAGCGTGGCGAATTTCGCCCAGCGATCGTTTACTTAACGATCTGCGCTCGTTGATTGGATCGGAGCAGGTGGAACTGGAGTTTGACTAAAACAGGAACATTATGAGTCTTAATTACCTGGATTTTGAACAGCCGATCGCCGAACTGGAAGCGAAGATTGATTCGCTGACGTCGATTGGTCGTCAGGATGATAAACACGTTAATCTGGATGAAGAAGTTCAGCGCCTGCGCGAAAAAAGCGTTGAGCTGACCCGTAAAATCTTTGCAGATTTAGGCGCATGGCAAATCGCTCAACTGGCGCGCCATCCTTTGCGTCCTTATACCTTTGACTACGTCCGTAACGCGTTCGACGATTTCGATGAGCTGGCGGGTGACCGTGCTTATGCGGATGACAAAGCCATTGTCGGCGGTATTGCGCGTCTTGATGGCCGTCCGGTGATGATCATCGGCCACCAGAAAGGCCGTGAAACCAAAGAGAAAATTCGCCGTAACTTTGGCATGCCAGCGCCAGAAGGATATCGTAAAGCGCTGCGCCTGATGGAAATGGCTGAGCGGTTTAAAATGCCGGTCATCACCTTCATCGACACCCCAGGCGCCTATCCGGGCGTGGGCGCCGAAGAGCGTGGTCAGTCAGAAGCCATTGCGCGCAACCTGCGTGAGATGTCGGGACTGAAAGTGCCAGTCATCTGTACGGTGATCGGCGAAGGCGGTTCCGGTGGTGCGCTGGCGATTGGCGTGGGCGATAAAGTTAACATGCTGCAGTACAGCACCTATTCGGTGATTTCTCCGGAAGGCTGTGCCTCGATTCTGTGGAAGAGCGCCGATAAAGCGCCTCTGGCTGCCGAAGCGATGGGTATCACCGCTCACCGTCTGAAAGAGCTGAAGCTGATCGACTCGGTGATTCCTGAGCCGTTAGGCGGGGCGCATCGTCATCCGGTCGATATGGCGCAGTCGCTGAAACAGCAACTGCTGGCCGACCTGGCCGATCTCGACGGTCTGAGCACGGAAGAGCTGTTGGATCGTCGTTATCAGCGTCTGATGAGCTACGGCTACGCCTGATTGGGCTGATGGTCAAAACAAAGCGGACTCCGGTCCGCTTTTTTTATGCCGCCAGCCGGACTCTGCCCGTTATCCCGGTTGCCTCGCCGCCTGCGCGGCTCGCGGCTGCCTGACCTGCTGGCTACACCTTCAATCGGTTAGCGTATATGCTTACCCGATGCCACGACCAAGGGAGGTGAGCATTGAATATTCTGGCGATCATGGGCGCGCACGGCGTGTTTTATAAAGATGAGCCGTTGCGTGAACTCGACGCGGCATTAAATCTGCAAGGTTTTCAGCTACTTTATCCAAGAAACAGCGACGATCTGCTCAAGCTGATTGAACACAATCCGCGTATCAGCGGGGTGATCTTTGACTGGGACGCGCATAACAGCCCGGAACTGTGCGGTGAGATCAATCAGCTTAATGAATACCTGCCGCTCTATGCGTTCATCAACACCCACTCGCAGATGGATATCAGCGTCAATGAGATGCGGATGCCGCTGCACTTCTTTGAATATGCGCTCAACGCAGCCGACGATATTGCACTGCATATCCGTCAGTACACCGATGACTATATTGACCACATCACGCCACCGCTGACCAAAGCGCTGTTCACCTACGTCAAAGAGGGTAAGTACACTTTCTGTACGCCCGGTCACATGGCGGGCACCGCCTTTCAGAAAAGCCCGGTCGGCTGCCTGTTCTATGATTTCTTCGGCGCGAACACCCTGAAGTCCGATATCTCAATTTCGGTGACGGAACTCGGCTCGCTGCTCGATCACACCGGCCCGCATCTTGAAGCGGAAGAGTATGTGGCGCGCACCTTTGGCGCTGAACAGAGTTACATGGTGACCAACGGCACCTCGACCTCCAATAAAATTGTCGGGATGTACGCGGCGTCCGCCGGCAGCACGGTGCTTATTGACCGTAACTGCCACAAGTCGCTGACCCATCTGCTGATGATGAGCGATCTGATCCCGATCTGGCTGAAGCCAACCCGCAATGCGCTGGGTATCCTTGGTGGTATTCCAAAACAGGAATTCACTCGCGCCAGCATCACGCAAAAAGTGGCGACCACCGAGCGTGCCAGCTGGCCGGTCCATGCGGTGATCACTAACTCGACCTATGACGGCCTGCTGTATAACACCCAGTACATCAAAGAGACGCTGGATGTGCCGTCGATTCACTTTGATTCCGCCTGGGTTCCCTATACCAACTTCCACCCGATTTATGCCGGCAAAAGCGGCATGAGTGGCGAACGTATTCCGGGCAAAGTGGTGTATGAAACCCAGTCAACCCACAAGCTGCTGGCGGCGTTTTCACAGGCATCGATGATTCACATTAAAGGCGACTATGATGAGCAGACCTTTAACGAAGCCTACATGATGCATACCACGACCTCGCCGAACTACGCCATTGTCTCGTCGATTGAAACCGCGGCGGCGATGCTGCGCGGTAATCCGGGCAAACGACTGATCAATCGTTCGGTGGAACGCGCCCTGCATTTCCGTCGCGAGATCCAGCGCCTGCGCGAAGAGTCTGACAGCTGGTTCTTTGATATCTGGCAGCCGGAACAGATTGATGAGGCGCAATGCTGGCCGATCCAGCCAGGCGACGAGGCGTGGCACGGCTTTACCCAGGCCGATCGCGATCATATGTATCTCGATCCGATCAAGGTCACTATCCTGACGCCGGGCATGAGCGAACTGGGTGAGATGGCTGAAGAGGGGATCCCGGCCGCGCTGGTGGCTAAATTCCTCGATGAGCGCGGCATCGTGGTAGAGAAAACCGGTCCCTATAACCTGCTGTTCCTGTTCAGTATTGGCATCGACAAAACCAAGGCGATGAGCGTGCTGCGCGGGCTGACCGAGTTCAAACGCGCTTACGATCTTAATCTGCGGGTGAAAAATATGTTGCCGGATCTCTACGCGGAAGATCCCGACTTCTACCGCAACATGCGGATCCAGACGCTGGCGCAGGGCATCCATCAGTTGATCCGCCATCACGATCTGCCGCGGCTGATGCTGCAGGCGTTTGATGTGCTGCCGGAGATGAAGATGACGCCGCATCAGGCATTCCAGCAGCAGGTGAAAGGCAATATCGAAACGGTCGATATCAGTCAGCTGGTCGGGCGGATCTCAGCCAACATGATTTTGCCCTATCCGCCGGGCGTGCCGCTGGTAATGCCGGGAGAGATGATCACCGAACAGAGCCGTGCGGTGCTCGATTTCCTGCTGATGCTGTGCAGCATTGGCCGTCACTATCCGGGCTTTGAAACCGATATTCATGGTGCCACGCTGACAGAAGAGGGTGAATATCGGGTTCGGGTGCTGAAAAACGACGCCGGTTAAGAACTTTGTAGATTGTCAGCCAGCGGGTGCCTGCGTAAGGTAGGCACTCGTCTGAACTTAAGGAATTGAAATGCTGCAGTTAACGGCTATCCACCACATTGCGATCATCGCGTCAGATTATCAGCGCAGCAAAGCGTTCTACTGTGACGTGCTCGGCTTCAGCCTGATGGGCGAATATTACCGCGAAGCCCGCGACTCATGGAAAGGGGATCTGGCGCTTCAGGGTCAGTACACTATCGAACTGTTCTCTTTCCCTCAGCCGCCGGCGCGGGTCAGCCATCCTGAAGCCTGCGGCCTGCGTCATCTGGCGTTCACCGTGCCGGATGTTGCAGCGGCGGTCGCAACCCTGGCGCAGAAAGGGGTAGTGTGCGAGCCGATCCGCATCGATGAACTGACCGGCAAACAGTGCACTTTCTTTGCCGATCCAGATGGTTTGCCGCTGGAGCTTTATCAGGCGTAAAATAGCGCGCTCGGTGGGCCACATCCGGTGGCCCGATTGTCTGGATTGCACCATGTCTTTGTCTGCTCTTGATTCTCTGCTGCAACCGGATGCCGCGCTGGTGGTGGCATTCAGCGGCGGACTCGATTCAACCGTGCTGCTGCATCAGGCATGGCGCTGGCAGCAGCTGCACTCTCCTCAATCCCGCCTGCGGGCACTGCACGTTCATCACGGACTCAGCCCGAATGCCGATCGCTGGGCTGCGCACTGTCTGGCGCTCTGTCAGCAATGGCAGTTAGCGTGTGAGGTGTTGCGGGTCAGGGTCGATGGGCGTGACAGCGGCATTGAAGCCGCCGCCCGCACCGCCCGCTATCAGGCGCTGAGCGCGGCGCTTCAGCCGGGCGAAACCTTACTGACTGCCCAGCATCTCGACGATCAATGTGAAACCTTATTACTGGCGCTGAAGCGTGGCAGTGGCCCGGCCGGCTTAGCTGCGATGCCGCAATCGCGCTCACTCGGCGCGCATCGTCTGTTACGGCCGTTGCTCAATCATTCCCGCCAGGCGCTGGAGCAGTATGCCCGGACGCATCAGCTGGTGTGGGTTGAGGATGAGAGCAATCAGGATCTGCGCTACGACCGTAACTTTCTGCGCCAGCGTCTGCTGCCTGAACTCAGTCAGCGCTGGCCCCATTTTGCCGAGGCGACGGCCCGTAGCGCGGCACTCTGCAGTGAGCAGGAACAGTTACTGGATGAGTTACTGGCTGAACAGCTCAGCGCGCTGATTCAGCCTGACGGCAGCTTACACTTTTCGCCCTTACTGACGATGAGTGAGGTGCGTGCCAATGCGCTACTGCGTCGCTGGATTGCCGGTCAGGGCGGGGCGATGCCGTCACGGGATGCCCTGAACCGCATCCGTAATGAAGTGATGGCGAGCCGTGAAGATGCCCAGCCGCGGCTGCAGTTTGGTCAGGCTGAACTGCGACGCTATCGCCAGCAACTCTACTGGCTGCCGCGGCTCAGCTCGTTACGTGATGTCCAGCTGACGTGGCCCGATCTTCACCAGCCGCTGGCGTTGCCTGACGATCTGGGCACGTTGCAGGCCAGCCAGTCTCAACACCTGTTACGTTTTCCCCGACTGAATGAGCAGGTCAGCGTGCGGTTTCATGCCCACGGTCAGGTTCATCTGGTGGGGCGCAGCGGCGGACGGGAAATGAAGAAGCTATGGCAGGCGCTGCACATTCCGCCGTGGCAACGCGAACGTATTCCATTAATTTTTTACAATCAGACGCTGGTCTGCGCGCCGGATCTTTTCATTACCCGTGAGGGCGCGGCCATTGACCAGCATGGCTGGCAGGCTGTCTGGCATTCACTATAAAAACGCAGGAGAGCAATGATGAAAACGTGGATCGCGGCGTGTTTACTGGTCGCCGCGCTACCGGCCTGGGCGGCGGGTGATGCGCAGAGCGGGGCGCAGAAAGCAGCCAGCTGCATGGCCTGTCACGGTGCAGAAGGAAAAGCCACGGTGCCGCTTTATCCTAACCTGGCCGGTCAACAGCCGGCCTATCTTGAGCATGCCCTGCAGGCGTATAAAAAAGGTGAACGCAGCGGGGGACAGGCCGAGGTGATGAAAGCGTTCGTCGCGGGATTAAGTGATGCAGATATGGCAGATTTAGCGGCGTACTACGGTTCTCTACAGCCCTGAAGGGGAAAGGGCGGGAAAGTCCCGCCCGGAAAACGTGGATTATTCTGCGCTGACAACCACCGTTCCCAGCTCCGGATGACTGAAGCTGGCGATATGGTCGAGGCGTAACTCGCGGGTTTCACCGGCAAGATCGATGGCCAGATATTCCACATTCTTGCGTGAAAAAATCTCGCTGGCCTTTGCGCTGAGCTGCTCGCCATTTTTCATTTCCAGCGACAGCATCCAGTTATTTTGGCAGGCGAGTTCCAGGTTGTCGTAATCATCGCAATTGATGGGTTGGTACGCTTCATTTATCAACATAGTCGCTCACCAATAAGTTAGCAGCGGCGTAGGCCGCCTGTTCCCTGACAGAAGAGTTTAGCGCAGTATCTGCAGCAATATCATTAAGCGCCTTCAATGCGCAGCCAATCGCATCGGGTATGTAACCTAAATCCCCGCTGCCGATTTCGGCATATTTTCGGCGAACTAACTCACAATAATTTTGCACGTGGCCCTCCTCAGCAGAGCGTCAATACTCTGGTTAACTGGCGACTATATCACAGCCATTTGCAGGAAATCAGCCCGCTTAAAGCAGGAACAGCACGCAAAACACTGCTAAAGTGACAGATTCCGCTGTCTGACGCGGAAAGAGTCAAAGCACAAAAGGTTAAGTTGATGAACAGGTTATCGGCAGTAAACGCCCTAAGCGTACGGGAAGGTGGCAGATGATTATGCTGTCACGCAGTGTTGAAATCCCGGAGAGTGAAATTGAGCTGACCGCGATTCGGGCGCAGGGCAACGGGGGACAACATGTCAATAAAGCCAGTACGGCGATACATTTGCGGTTTGATATTGCCGCATCCTCGTTGCCACTCTTTTATAAACAGCGACTGCTGGCTGCCAGTCACCATCTGATTACGCGCGAAGGGATTGTGGTGATTAAGTCGCAGGAACACCGCAGTCAGGAGATGAACCGCGAAGCGGCGCTGCAGCGTCTGGTTAATCTGATTCGGGAACTGAGTACGGTAGAAAAGGCCCGGCGTGCCACACGGCCGACCCGCGCCTCTAAAGAGCGACGGCTGGAGGGGAAAGCCCGACGCAGTACCACCAAGTCGATGCGCGGTAAGGTGCAATAAAAAACGCCCCGCAAGCGGGGCGTCTGAAACGATTACTTATTTAATGCTTTCAGCAGGAAGTCGACGATCTCATCCTGCTTGATCATCTGCTTCTCACCGGCACGGCGCGCTTTATATTCAATCTCCTGATTGTCGAGATTGCGATCGCCAATCACGATGGTGTGCGGCACGCCAATCAGTTCCATGTCGGCGAACATTACGCCCGGGCGCTCTTTACGGTCATCCAGAATCACATCCACGCCTTTGGCACGCAGCGTCGCGTACAGCTCTTCCGCCAGCTCTTTCACCCGGAACGATTTCTGCATGTTCATTGGCAGAATCGCGACTTCGAACGGTGCCAGCGCCGCAGGCCAGATAATGCCGCGATCGTCATGGTTCTGTTCAATCGCCGCCGCGACTACGCGGGTGATACCGATGCCGTAGCAGCCCATGCTCATCACCTGGTTGCGGCCATCTTCACCCTGCACCGAGGCTTTCATCGCATCGGAATATTTGGTGCCGAGCTGGAAGATGTGACCCACTTCGATACCGCGTTTAATCTGCAAGGTACCTTTGCCATCCGGACTGAGATCGCCTTCGACCACGTTACGGATATCCGCTACGCTGGCCAGCGGCAGATCGCGCTCCCAGTTGATGCCAAAGTAATGTTTACCGTCGACGTTTGCGCCAGCGCTGAAATCACTCATCTTCGCCACGGTACGATCGGCGATAATCGGCATCTTCAGGCCGACCGGACCGATAGAACCTGGACCAGCACCTACGGCAGCCCGGATCTCTTCTTCGGTAGCGAACACCAGTGGTGCAGCCACGATGTCCGCTTTTTCCGCTTTGATCTCGTTCAGCTGGTGATCGCCGCGCACCAGCAGGGCAACCAGCGCATGGCCGCTCTCTTCAGCACCTTTCACGATCAGCGTCTTCACCGTCTGCTCAATCGGCAGCTGGAATTGCTCTACCAGTTCGGCGATGGTTTTGGCATCTGGCGTATCAACCAGGCGCATTTCCTGCGTCGGCTGAGCGCGTTCCCCGGCCGGCGCAACCGCTTCGGCCAGCTCGATATTTGCCGCATAATCCGATTCAGTAGAGAAGATCACGTCATCTTCACCGCTCTGCGCCAGCACCTGGAACTCATGGGATGCGCTGCCGCCGATCGAACCGGTATCCGCCTGCACCGCACGAAAATCCAGCCCCATCCGGGTGAAGCTCTGACTGTAAGCGCGGTACATCGCCTCGTACGTCTCCTGCAGCGACTGCTGGGAAACGTGGAATGAGTAAGCATCCTTCATGATGAATTCACGGGAACGCATCACGCCAAAACGCGGGCGCACTTCATCGCGGAATTTGGTCTGAATCTGATACAGATTCAGCGGCAGCTGCTTGTATGAGCTCAGCTCGTTACGGATCAGGTCAGTGACCACTTCCTCGTGCGTCGGGCCAAGCACGAACGGACGATCGTGGCGATCCGCAATACGTAACAGTTCCGGGCCATACTCTTCCCAGCGACCGCTCTCTTGCCATAAATCGGCAGGCTGCACGACCGGCATTGAAATCTCAATCGCGCCGGCGTTGTTCATCTCTTCACGCACGATGTTTTCGACTTTTTTCAGCACGCGCACCCCGGTCGGTAACCAGGTATACAAGCCAGAAGCCAGTTTGCGGATCATACCGGCGCGCAGCATCAGCTGGTGGCTGATCACTTCAGCGTCGGAAGGCGTCTCTTTCTGAGTAGAGAGCAGATATTGAGTAGTACGCATTGATTACGATTCCAGTTGATCGGAAAGTCACAGACAGAATTTTGCTGGCGGCTAGTGTACCAGTGAGATCACCGGCTCAAAAGCGGGTTTTAACGCGGGTCGATGGCGATCACTTCCGTTCCGGCCGCGTCGATCCGCCAGCGCACATTAAAATCGATCAGCCAGGCGGCATATTCCCGCTGCTCCACTTCGCCTTTACGGTAAGCCGGACGGGGATCCTGCGCCAGGACTTCAGTGATAAAGCGCGCCAAATGCGGGTAGCGCGCCTGCAGCTGCTGCAATTGCTGTTGCGCCTGATCCGAGAAGCGGACCGGCATATCAGCGGCCGGGGCTGCCTGGGCAAAACCGGCCCCGGCGTGCGGTAAGGCTTCTGCAAACGGCAGGTAAGGTTTGATATCAACCACCGGCGTCCCGTCGACCAGATCCAGACTGCCGAGCTGCAGGATGACCTGCTGTTTATCGATATGGATGCCCTTAAGCTCAACCAGTGACATACCAATCGGATTAGGCCGGAAGGTTGAGCGGGTCGCGAAAACCCCGATGCGCGCATTGCCGCCGAGACGGGGCGGACGTACCGTTGGTCGCCAGCCACCCGCCATGGTCTGATGGAACACGAACAGCAGCCACAGATGACTGAAGGCCTCCAGCCCGCGCACCGCTTCCGGCTGGTTATAAGGTGCCAGCAGGTGCAGCTCGCCGCCGCCATCCTGCACCAGACCAGGCTGGCGCGGTACGGCAAACTTCTCTTTCCACGGTGAGCGGATTACCCCAATTTGCGCAAAGGTGAATTCACTCATTGATTACTGACTTTCAGCGCCGAACCCTGGCACACCGCCTGGCGATAGCAGCCTGGCGTACCGGTTACGATTTCACATTTATGCAGCAGTACCGCATTGGCTTTCATCTGTGAGGCGCGGATCTGCAGGCGTTTACGGGCAGTGGCGATGTTAGCGGGTGAGTTCTGATTACTGATCTGACAATCTTCAGCAGAGACTTCACCGAGATCGCGGAACGGTTTGCTGACCAGATCAGCCGCATCGGTATAGAGCTTAACCGGTGCAGGACGTGGCGTCGGCTTACGGGACGGTTCGCTGGATTGCTGCGGACGAGAAGGTGCGCTGCTTATCGGGTGATATTCGTGAACACACCCGGTCAGCATCAATGCTAACAAGCAGAGCGGTAAAAAACGCATGGCAACATCCTCAAGTTTCAAAAAGTGGCGTTATTGAAACAAGGACCAGAATAAATAACAAGTCGGGCAGGGCACCCAAAAACAGAAAGGGCGGCATAGCGCCGCCCTTTAAAAGAAGAGTAACCGAATTACCAGCCTTTAACGGCACCGCCGTTGAAGACTTTGTTTGCGGCTTCGTTGACTTCGTCAGACTGGTAGGCCTGAACGAATTTCTTCACGTTTTCCGCATCTTTATTATCTTCACGCGCCACAATCAGGTTCACGTAAGGAGAATCTTTATCTTCGACAAAGATGCCATCTTTAGCCGGCGTCAGGCCAATCTGGCTGGCGTAGGTGGTGTTGATTACCGCCAGCGCAATCTGCTGATCGTCGAGTGAGCGCGGCAGCTGTGGCGCTTCCAGCTCAACAATTTTCAGATGTTTTGGGTTCTCGGTGATATCCAGTGAGGTCGGCAGCAGACCCACGCCATCTTTCAGCTTGATCAGACCCACTTTCTGCAGCAGCAGCAGGGTACGGCCCAGGTTGGTCGGATCGTTAGGAATCGCGACCTGAGCGCCATCCTGCAACTCATCCAGCGACTTAATCTTTTTCGAGTAGCCGGCGATAGGGTAGACGAAGGAGTTACCGACTGATACCAGCTTGTAGCCACGATCCTTGATCTGCTGATCCAGATACGGCTTGTGCTGGAAAGCATTGGCGTCGATGTCGCCTTTGCTCAGCGCTTCGTTAGGCAGCACGTAATCGTTAAACGTTACCAGTTCAACGTCGAGGCCATACTTCTCTTTCGCGACTTTCTGCGCTGCTTCAGCAACCTGCTGCTCAGCACCGACAATCACGCCCACTTTAATATGGTTGGGATCTTTCTCTTTTTGATCGCATCCTGCCAGCGCAATTGCGCCAATCAGTGCACCCACAGCGGCAATTTTTTTAAATCTGAAAGACATATCCTTTCCTTAATAGTGATATTGCTGGCTTACTTATGGGACACCGCACGTACGATGCGGTCACCACAGAATTGAATGAGATACACCAAAACCACTAACAACACCAACACCGTATTCATCACCGTGGCGTTGTAGCCGATATAACCGTACTGATAACCGATCTGACCCAGACCGCCTGCGCCGACTGCGCCGCCCATGGCGGAGTAACCGACCAGCGTAATCAGGGTGATGGTCGCCGCGTTGACCAGGCCTGGCATCGCTTCAGGTAACAGTACCTTGCGGATAATCTGCATTGGCGTGGCGCCCATCGCGCGTGACGCTTCAATCAGTCCGGTGGGCAGTTCCAGCAGAGCATTCTCCACCATACGTGCAATAAAAGGTGCGGCGCCGACGGTTAACGGCACAATCGCGGCCTGTAAGCCAATCGACGTACCGACGATGACGCGGGTGAATGGAATCATCCAGACCAGCAGGATAATAAAAGGAATCGAACGGAAGATATTCACCAGCGCCGAGAGCACGCGGTAGAGCCCCTGATTCTGCAGAATCTGTCCCGGACGGGTGACATACAGCAACACGCCGACCGGCAGACCCAGCACAAAGCCAAAGAAGCCCGAGACAAAGGTCATCATCAGCGTTTCCCATACGCCGCGCCCCAGCAACCACATCATCGCCTCAGACATAACCTAACACCTCTACTTTCACGTGATTCTCCTGCAGCCAGGCGATGGCCTGACGGGTATCGCTTTCTGTGCCGTGCATTTCGGCCAGCATAATGCCGAATTTCACACCGCCGGCATAATCCATTTGGGCACTGATAATGTTGTTATTAACGTTGTAACGGCGGGCCGCTTCCGACAGCAGCGGCGCATCGACCGACTTACCGGTGAACTCCAGACGCAGCAGCGGCACATTATCGTGGCTGGCAGCGGCTGATAGGCGTTGTTGATAGTCATCCGGGATATCCAGATGCAGCGTCGACTGAATGAACTGCTGCGCCAGCGGCGTTTTCGGATGTGAGAAGACTTCGCTGACGCTGTCTTTCTCAATCAGTTCACCCTGACTGATGACGGCGACCTGGTCACAGATGCGTTTCACCACATCCATCTCATGGGTGATCAACAGAATGGTCAGGCCGAGCCGACGGTTAATATCTTTCAGCAGCTCCAGAATCGAGCGGGTAGTGGCCGGATCGAGGGCGCTGGTGGCTTCATCACACAGCAGCACCTTAGGATTACTGGCCAAGGCGCGGGCAATCGCGACGCGTTGCTTCTGGCCGCCGGAAAGGTTGGCGGGCCAGGCATCATGCTTATCGGACAGGCCGACCAGCTCCAGCAGTTCAGCGACCCGCGCCTTAATCTGCTCGCGTGACAGGTTACCCAGCTCGAGCGGCAGCGAAACGTTGCCGGCGACGGTGCGGGAATTCATCAGGTTAAAGTGCTGAAAGATCATGCCAATCTGACGACGCGCCTGGGTTAACTGGCGTTCGTTAAGCGCGGTCAGGTCAGCGCCATCCACCAGTACCCGGCCCGAAGTAGGGCGTTCAAGCAGGTTAACGCAACGAATCAATGTACTTTTGCCGGCACCGGAAGCCCCGATGACGCCATAAATTTGTCCGGCAGGCACGTGCAGACTGACGTCAGATAACGCCTGAATGGTACGGTTGCCTTGCTGAAACACCTTGGTGATATTTTCTAATTTAATCATTACGTTATTTATTATCGTGTTGCGTTGTCCGTGGTGTGGCAGGCGGTCAAGCCTGATATGCTGTCAAAGCTGGATGGATGGTAAGGCATCCAGACGTCTAAATCAATGAAAGTGATTCAATCTGGCATTCTCCCTTTTATAGCAATCATGCGATACTGATCGGCAATTTTTACAGCAGGAGTTTCTACGTGGCGAATAAAGTCCCAGCCATTTTTCTTGATCGCGATGGCACCCTTAACGTCGACCATGGCTATGTCCATGAAATTGATGATTTCCAGTTCATTGACGGCACTATTGAGGCGCTGCAGCAACTGAAGAAGATGGGTTTTGCGCTGGTGGTGGTGACCAATCAGTCTGGCATTGCGCGCGGCATGTTTACTGAAGATACCTTTATGCGCCTGACCGAATGGATGGACTGGTCATTAGCCGATCGCGATGTGGATCTGGATGGCATCTATTTCTGTCCGCATCATCCAGAGGCCGTAGTCGAAGAGTTCCGCCAGGAGTGTGATTGCCGCAAACCGCAGCCGGGCATGCTATTAACTGCCCAGCAGGAGCTGCATATTGATATGGCAGCGTCTTATATGGTGGGCGATAAGCTGGAGGATATGCTGGCGGGGCAGGCTGCGGGCGTCGGTAAGAAAGTGCTGGTGCGGAGCGGTAAGCCGGTCACCGCCGAAGGCGAAGCCGCAGCAGACTGGGTAATTGATAACCTTGCCGCGCTGCCGGCGCGTATCAAACAGGGCTAAAATGGCGCTTTTGTGCAAATTTCAGACGAACAGCAAAAAAGTTTAAATTTGCACTTGCGCTATCTGAAGCGTTCCCTATAATGCGCCTCCACTGACACGGAACACCGGCTTACGGAGAGACGGGTCAGCAGGCACAGGAGACTGCGCCGCCGGAGAAAAGCTTCTGAAAAAGAAGTTGACTCTGAAGGAGGAAAGCGTAATATACGCCACCTCGCGACAGACGGTTAACCCGCTGCTCGCACTGCTCTTTAACAATTTATCAGACAATCTGTGTGGGCACTCGCAGGATTGATATCAGCGTCTCCGGACGTAAAAAATATCAAGTCTCACGAGTGAACACATAATGAAATTCATTATGACGTTTTACAGATGAGCACCGCTTAACTTGTTTAAGCAAATCAAACTTAAATTGAAGAGTTTGATCATGGCTCAGATTGAACGCTGGCGGCAGGCCTAACACATGCAAGTCGGACGGTAGCACAGAGGAGCTTGCTCCTTGGGTGACGAGTGGCGGACGGGTGAGTAATGTCTGGGGATCTGCCCGATAGAGGGGGATAACCACTGGAAACGGTGGCTAATACCGCATAACGTCGCAAGACCAAAGAGGGGGACCTTCGGGCCTCTCACTATCGGATGAACCCAGATGGGATTAGCTAGTAGGCGGGGTAATGGCCCACCTAGGCGACGATCCCTAGCTGGTCTGAGAGGATGACCAGCCACACTGGAACTGAGACACGGTCCAGACTCCTACGGGAGGCAGCAGTGGGGAATATTGCACAATGGGCGCAAGCCTGATGCAGCCATGCCGCGTGTATGAAGAAGGCCTTCGGGTTGTAAAGTACTTTCAGCGGGGAGGAAGGCGATGTGGTTAATAACCGCGTCGATTGACGTTACCCGCAGAAGAAGCACCGGCTAACTCCGTGCCAGCAGCCGCGGTAATACGGAGGGTGCAAGCGTTAATCGGAATTACTGGGCGTAAAGCGCACGCAGGCGGTCTGTTAAGTCAGATGTGAAATCCCCGGGCTTAACCTGGGAACTGCATTTGAAACTGGCAGGCTTGAGTCTCGTAGAGGGGGGTAGAATTCCAGGTGTAGCGGTGAAATGCGTAGAGATCTGGAGGAATACCGGTGGCGAAGGCGGCCCCCTGGACGAAGACTGACGCTCAGGTGCGAAAGCGTGGGGAGCAAACAGGATTAGATACCCTGGTAGTCCACGCCGTAAACGATGTCGACTTGGAGGTTGTTCCCTTGAGGAGTGGCTTCCGGAGCTAACGCGTTAAGTCGACCGCCTGGGGAGTACGGCCGCAAGGTTAAAACTCAAATGAATTGACGGGGGCCCGCACAAGCGGTGGAGCATGTGGTTTAATTCGATGCAACGCGAAGAACCTTACCTACTCTTGACATCCAGCGAACTTTCCAGAGATGGATTGGTGCCTTCGGGAACGCTGAGACAGGTGCTGCATGGCTGTCGTCAGCTCGTGTTGTGAAATGTTGGGTTAAGTCCCGCAACGAGCGCAACCCTTATCCTTTGTTGCCAGCGATTCGGTCGGGAACTCAAAGGAGACTGCCGGTGATAAACCGGAGGAAGGTGGGGATGACGTCAAGTCATCATGGCCCTTACGAGTAGGGCTACACACGTGCTACAATGGCGCATACAAAGAGAAGCGACCTCGCGAGAGCAAGCGGACCTCACAAAGTGCGTCGTAGTCCGGATCGGAGTCTGCAACTCGACTCCGTGAAGTCGGAATCGCTAGTAATCGTGGATCAGAATGCCACGGTGAATACGTTCCCGGGCCTTGTACACACCGCCCGTCACACCATGGGAGTGGGTTGCAAAAGAAGTAGGTAGCTTAACCTTCGGGAGGGCGCTTACCACTTTGTGATTCATGACTGGGGTGAAGTCGTAACAAGGTAACCGTAGGGGAACCTGCGGTTGGATCACCTCCTTACCTGAAGATACCTTCCCGCGCAGTGTCCACACAGATTGTCTGATAAAAAGTAATGAGCAAGACGGCTGCGAAGTCGTGACACCTTTGTGTCCCCTTCGTCTAGCGGTTAGGACTCCGCCCTTTCACGGCGGCAACAGGGGTTCGAATCCCCTAGGGGACGCCACTTGCTTGGTGACAGGTGAAAGGTGTCTCCACGAAGTATCTCAAAACCGATTCAGTTGCGTGAGCAGCCGAGCCGCGTTTGAGATATTTGCTCTTTAACAATCCGGAACAAGCTGAAAATTGAAACGACATGTCGTTTTCATTCTCCGTAATAAGAATGAAAGCCACGACATGTTCGAGTCTCTCAAATGCTTGCAGCACGCAGCGTTGAAAAACGCCTGTGGGTTGTGAGGTTAAGCGACTAAGCGTACACGGTGGATGCCCTGGCAGTCAGAGGCGATGAAGGACGTGCTAATCTGCGTAAAGCGACGGTAAGGTGATATGAACCGCTACAGCCGTCGATGTCCGAATGGGGAAACCCGGTGCACTCAGTGCATCATTGCAGCATGAATACATAGTGCTGCAAGGCGAACCGGGGGAACTGAAACATCTAAGTACCCCGAGGAAAAGAAATCAACCGAGATTCCCCCAGTAGCGGCGAGCGAACGGGGAGCAGCCCAGAGCCTGAATCAGCTTGTGTGTTAGTGGAAGCGTCTGGAAAGTCGCAGGGTACAGGGTGATACTCCCGTACACAAAAACACACAGGCTGTGAGCTCGATGAGTAAGGCGGGACACGTGGTATCCTGTCTGAATATGGGGGGACCATCCTCCAAGGCTAAATACTCCTGACTGACCGATAGTGAACCAGTACCGTGAGGGAAAGGCGAAAAGAACCCCGGCGAGGGGAGTGAAACAGAACCTGAAACCGTGTACGTACAAGCAGTGGGAGCCTTCTTTATGGGGGTGACTGCGTACCTTTTGTATAATGGGTCAGCGACTTATATTCTGTAGCAAGGTTAACCGTATAGGGGAGCCGCAGGGAAACCGAGTCTTAACTGGGCGTTAAGTTGCAGGGTATAGACCCGAAACCCGGTGATCTAGCCATGGGCAGGTTGAAGGTTGGGTAACACTAACTGGAGGACCGAACCGACTAATGTTGAAAAATTAGCGGATGACCTGTGGCTGGGGGTGAAAGGCCAATCAAACCGGGAGATAGCTGGTTCTCCCCGAAAGCTATTTAGGTAGCGCCTCGTGAACTCATCTTCGGGGGTAGAGCACTGTTTCGGCTAGGGGGCCATCCCGGCTTACCAACCCGATGCAAACTGCGAATACCGAAGAATGTTATCACGGGAGACACACGGCGGGTGCTAACGTCCGTCGTGAAGAGGGAAACAACCCAGACCGCCAGCTAAGGTCCCAAAGTCATGGTTAAGTGGGAAACGATGTGGGAAGGCACAGACAGCCAGGATGTTGGCTTAGAAGCAGCCATCATTTAAAGAAAGCGTAATAGCTCACTGGTCGAGTCGGCCTGCGCGGAAGATGTAACGGGGCTAAACCATGCACCGAAGCTGCGGCAGCGACACTATGTGTTGTTGGGTAGGGGAGCGTTCTGTAAGCCGTCGAAGGTGTGCTGTGAGGCATGCTGGAGGTATCAGAAGTGCGAATGCTGACATAAGTAACGATAAAGCGGGTGAAAAGCCCGCTCGCCGGAAGACCAAGGGTTCCTGTTCAACGTTAATCGGAGCAGGGTGAGTCGACCCCTAAGGCGAGGCCGAAAGGCGTAGTCGATGGGAAACAGGTTAATATTCCTGTACTTGGTGTTACTGCGAAGGGGGGACGGAGAAGGCTATATCAGCCGGGCGACGGTTGTCCCGGTTTAAGCGTGTAGGTGTGTGTTCCAGGCAAATCCGGTTCACTTTACACTGAGGCGTGACGACGAGGCACTACGGTGCTGAAGTGATAAATGCCCTGCTTCCAGGAAAAGCCTCTAAGCATCAGGTAACACAAAATCGTACCCCAAACCGACACAGGTGGTCAGGTAGAGAATACCAAGGCGCTTGAGAGAACTCGGGTGAAGGAACTAGGCAAAATGGTGCCGTAACTTCGGGAGAAGGCACGCTGGCGCGTAGGTGGAGGGACTTGCTCCCCGAGCCGAAGCCAGTCGAAGATACCAGCTGGCTGCAACTGTTTATTAAAAACACAGCACTGTGCAAACACGAAAGTGGACGTATACGGTGTGACGCCTGCCCGGTGCCGGAAGGTTAATTGATGGGGTTATCCGCAAGGAGAAGCTCTTGATCGAAGCCCCGGTAAACGGCGGCCGTAACTATAACGGTCCTAAGGTAGCGAAATTCCTTGTCGGGTAAGTTCCGACCTGCACGAATGGCGTAATGATGGCCAGGCTGTCTCCACCCGAGACTCAGTGAAATTGAACTCGCTGTGAAGATGCAGTGTACCCGCGGCAAGACGGAAAGACCCCGTGAACCTTTACTACAGCTTGACACTGAACATTGAGCCTTGATGTGTAGGATAGGTGGGAGGCTTTGAAGCGCGGACGCCAGTCCGCGTGGAGCCAACCTTGAAATACCACCCTTTAATGTTTGATGTTCTAACGTGGCCCCGTGATCCGGGGTGCGGACAGTGTCTGGTGGGTAGTTTGACTGGGGCGGTCTCCTCCTAAAGCGTAACGGAGGAGCACGAAGGTCAGCTAATCACGGTCGGACATCGTGAGGTTAGTGCAATGGCATAAGCTGGCTTGACTGCGAGAGTGACGGCTCGAGCAGGTGCGAAAGCAGGTCATAGTGATCCGGTGGTTCTGAATGGAAGGGCCATCGCTCAACGGATAAAAGGTACTCCGGGGATAACAGGCTGATACCGCCCAAGAGTTCATATCGACGGCGGTGTTTGGCACCTCGATGTCGGCTCATCACATCCTGGGGCTGAAGTAGGTCCCAAGGGTACGGCTGTTCGCCGTTTAAAGTGGTACGCGAGCTGGGTTTAGAACGTCGTGAGACAGTTCGGTCCCTATCTGCCGTGGGCGCTGGAGAATTGAGGGGGGTTGCTCCTAGTACGAGAGGACCGGAGTGAACGCACCACTGGTGTTCGGGTTGTCATGCCAATGGCATTGCCCGGTAGCTAAGTGCGGAAAAGATAAGTGCTGAAAGCATCTAAGCACGAAACTTGCCCCGAGATGAGTTCTCCCTGACCCTTTAAGGGTCCTGAAGGGACGTTGAAGACGACGACGTTGATAGGCCGGATGTGTAAGCGCAGCGATGCGTTGAGCTAACCGGTACTAATGACCCGTGAGGCTTAACCTTACAACGCCAGAGGCGTTTTTGAGGGACAGATTTTCAGCTTGTGACGGATAAAAATTAGCGGGAACGAAGGATTCTGCGGCATGGCGCACGGTCATGACGCAAAAGATTCGTTCCGTGCACCAAGATTTGCCTGGCGGCTGTAGCGCGGTGGTCCCACCTGACCCCATGCCGAACTCAGAAGTGAAACGCCGTAGCGCCGATGGTAGTGTGGGGTCTCCCCATGCGAGAGTAGGGAACTGCCAGGCATCAAATTTGTTCCTTTTCCCCTGACAAGGAAAGCAGCAGGAACAGACGGGTATCAGCCAGTAGCTGATAGCTGTGAAAGAATCGGTGGAGCGGTAGTTCAGTTGGTTAGAATACCTGCCTGTCACGCAGGGGGTCGCGGGTTCGAGCCCCGTCCGTTCCGCCACTTAATGGGTAAGCCCTGACTTAACGGTCAGGGCTTTTTCCATTGCATCGAATTAAGCCAGCGTAGATGACGTCAGCGCAGCGGTAACCCGCCAGCGCGAGCAGAGCGGGATCGGTTAAGGTAACTCTGTCGACGAACGATCCTCGATCTGCCAGGGTTGATCGGCAGTCCACTCACTGAGAAAATCGATAAAGGCACGCACCCGCTGGCTCAGGCCAATGTCACTGTAGTAGACCGCGTTAAAGGGCATCTCAACCGGCAAACGCTGTTCCGCCAGCACCTCTATCAGTTTCCCCTCGGCAATTTCACGATCGATCATATAGTCAGACAGGCAGGCAATACCGTTACCAGTCAGGCTCAGTTGTTTGATTGTTTCACCGCTATTAGACGAAATTTCCCAGGTAATGTCATAAAGTTCACCATTATCCAGGGCGACCGGCCAGCGGTTAAGACGTGACGGATCGACGAAGCCGAGACACTGATGCTGTGCCAGATCCGCTACCGTTTTCGGCGTGCCGTACTCTGCCAGATAGGCTGGCGACGCAACCAGCTTGCGGAAACTGTTAAACAACAGCCGTGCGCGCAACGTCGAGTCTGTCAGGTTGCCGGCACGTATCGCTACGTCGACTTTACGCTCAATAAGATTGATAAAACTCTCCGACGAGATCAATGAGAGCGTGATGTCGGGATAACGCTCCCGAAACGGTTTGATCATCGGCATCAATAAATGCAGGATCACCGGTGTGGCGGCATCAACCCGTAGCAACCCCTTCGGGGCCTGCAGGGTTTCGATCAACTCGCTTTCAGCTGTCGTCATCTGCTGCAGGAAACGTTGTACGTGGCGGAAATAGCGCTCGCCCTCCTGGGTCAGCGCCAGCTGACGTGTGGTGCGGGTCAGCAGCGCGACGCCCAGCTTGCCCTCCAGTTTTTTAATCGTCCGGCTGACGGCAGAGTTCGCCATCCGCATCTGTTCAGCTGCGCGACTGAAGCTTCCACTTTCTACTACACTGACAAACACTTTAAGCTCGTCGGAAGACGCCTTCATTACTGCTCTCCGTATTGTTACCTGACCCGGAATGCGGCACCCGGCTGGTATATTGTGCCAGGGTGCAATTTTTATCATCATTATAGGGGGAGATCAGCCTTAGCTTGATCAATGCGATGTCTGTTTCCCGACCAGTTTCTTCAAGCCGACAAAGCAGCAGATTTTTCGCTGAAAAGGGGGCTGGATTCCGACATTGATCTGCATCCATTGAAACCCCGGACTAAAATCCCTATAACAGATCTGTGTTATCTGTTTTTTGAACCATCAGTCAGGCGGGAAAGTGCGCAAAAAAACTTATGCAATGCGATATGTTGCGGGACAACCAGCGGAACAGATTTTTCCGCCGGGCGCGATGCTACATCTCGGTCAGGGACTGCCGCCCGGCGTGCCATTGCCCGCTCATCCTAACCTCAAAGTACTGGTATGGAATATCTTTAAGCAGCAACGTGCCGACTGGATGTCTGTGCTGGAAGGTTTCGGTAAAGATGCGCACCTGGTGCTGTTGCAGGAGGCGCAGACCACACCGGAACTGGTTGAGTTCGCCACCAGTAATTATCTGGCCGCCGATCAGGTGCCCGCCTTTGTGCTGCCTCAGCACCCCTCAGGCGTGATGACGCTGGCTTCAGCTCACCCAGTCTATTGTTGTCCGTTGCGCGAGCGTGAGCCGCTTCTCAGGCTGGCAAAATCGGCACTGGTTACCGCCTACCCATTACCGACCGGCGATATGCTGATGGTAGTCAACATCCATGCGGTGAACTTCAGTTTAGGCATAGACGTTTACAGCAAGCAGTTGGGGCCGATTGGCGAGCAGATCATGCACCATCGCGGTCCGGTGATCATGGCAGGAGATTTCAATGCCTGGAGCCGCCAGCGTATTAATGCGCTCTATCGCTTTGCCCACCGGATGAAACTGGAGGAAGTGATGTTTACCGCCGATCATCGTCGTAAAGCGTTTGGCCGCCCGCTGGACTTCGTATTTTATCGCGATCTGGCCGTCAGTGAAGCCTCGGTGCT
Source organism: Pantoea sp. X-Soil-YNGN-775 (assembly GCF_059730575.1). Lineage (NCBI taxonomy): Bacteria > Pseudomonadati > Pseudomonadota > Gammaproteobacteria > Enterobacterales > Erwiniaceae > Pantoea > Pantoea sp. X-Soil-YNGN-775. The sequence continues at coordinate 840,210 of NZ_AP035945.1, forward strand.
GGTCACGCGCGCGTCTGACCACAATCCGTTACTGGTGGAGTTTAATCCGAGAGGCTAATCGATGCGGTTGGGTGAGTTGACCCGGCTGGCGGTAAAGGGCAGGGGAGAAGCTGGGTAGATCAAAGAAAAAGGCTGACAATTGTCAGCCTTTTCAACGTATCAGGTATCAGGATTGGCGTTATTATTCACGAACAGCGTTAAATTATCGCCGGGCTGAATATCTTTCGCATTGTCCAGCACACTGTTCCAGCGCATCACGTCTTTAATATTGACGCCGTGATGCCGTGCAATACTGGCAAGAGAATCACCCTTACGAACACGATAGGTGATGCTGTTGCCGTTATCAGCCAGGCGGGTGCCATTCGAACCGATAGTCAGCGTCTGACCCGGTCGGATATCCGCACCGCGCAGGTTGTTATCCTGCTTCAGTGTACTCACGCTAACGCCAAGTTTTGAGGCAATACCTGACAGAGTATCACCCCGTCGCACTTTATAACCGCCACTGGCGCTGGCTTTCGCGAGCTGGGTCGGTTGTACCGCTGCGATGTCACCGGAAGCCAGTGAGTTACGCAACTTAGCGACGTTGGACTTAGGCACCATAATGTAGTGCGGTCCGTTTGGCGCTGTCGCACCGCCTTTGTAGCCGGTATTGAAGCTCTTCAACTTAGTGAGCGACATACCCGCCATTTCTGCGGCCTGCGTCAGTTTTATCTGCTGACCCACTTCCACACGTGCCAGAGCACGGCTTTCGTTAGGCGTCGGCAGTTTGATACCGTAACGCTTGTTATTTTTGAGCAACTCACTCAGGGCTAACATTTTCGGCACATACACCGTGGTTTCGCGTGGCAGCGATAAGTGCCAGAAGTCAGTCGGCTTACCGCGCGCCTTATTCTGCTTAATCGCTTTTAGCACCCGTCCTTCACCACTGTTGTAGGCGGCAATGGTCAGTAACCAGTCACCGTCGAACATGGTGTTGAGACGCTGCATCATATCCAGCGCAACTTTGGTGGATGCAACGACATCACGTCGCCCATCGTAATATTGGTTCTGTTTCAAACCATAGTTTCGACCCGTTGCCGCAACAATCTGCCAGATACCAGCGGCATTGGCGGATGAGGTTGCGCGGGGGTCAAAAGCGCTCTCCACTATGGGTAGCAGTACCAGTTCCATCGGCATTTTACGTTTCTGTATCTGCTCGACTATCCAGTACATGTACGGCTCTGCCCGTAATGTTACATCGTGGAGATAGCTCTTATTTTTTAAAAATTTACTTTTTTGTTCGCGGATTCGCGGGTTTTCCGGAATCCCCATCTTCAACTCGTCACTAATGAAACTCCAGAGATCTGCGTCTGCTGCGAGGCCAGTTCCATCTTCCTGCCAACGCGGCGACAAAAACTCGTCTCCGTACTTTCCATTTTCACCTTGACCAGCTGAAGACAGACTCTGGGCATGCTGTTCGGGGATATTGGCGTCATTCCTTGATGCCTGACATCCCACCAGCAAGACCGAGGCGAGTAATATCGCTTTAGCCTTCATGTGTGTGTCAATAGTTCGCTTAAAAGACGAGCAACTATACGTGACGCGTTTTCACAACACAACCCGAAAAATCAAAAAGCGTCTTTCTTCTCGCGTAGAACGGCAAATGTTTGCCATACCGGTCCTGTAGCCGTGTTAACCCTTAAAGCCCTTTGTAAATCAGCATCTTGGGTACGAAGAAATAAATTTATTGTCCGTTCGTGCGCCAGTTTTGTTGGCAAACTAATGCCATTTTCGGCACGTAAGTCCTTAATTTTCTGATATTCGGCCGTTATTTGTGGGTCATGAGGCAGAATAGCCGCAGCAAACTTCAAATTGGATAAAGTATATTCATGTGCGCAGCAGACCAGTGTATCGCCTGGTAGCTGATTAAGCTTTTGAAAAGAATCATACATTTGCTCCGCGGTCCCTTCAAAAAGACGTCCGCAGCCGCCTGAAAAAAGCGTATCGCCACAGAAAAGATAAGGTGAGCTGTAATATGAGATATGTCCTAAAGTGTGTCCGGGTGTCGCGATCACTTTGAAAGTCAAACCCATCACCTCGACCCGATCGCCTTCATGTACCAGGGTCTTCGCCCCTTTACTGGCGGTTTCCTGTGGACCGAAAACCTCAAGCTGCGGGAACTGCTCACACAGCGCTTTTACCCCACCGGTGTGATCGTTATGGTGATGGGTTAACAGGATGGCGACCGGTTGCCAGCCGTTGGCGGCCACTTTTTCCAGCACCGGTTGCGCTTCCCCCGGATCGACAATCAGGCATTTCCCTTCATCATTTGTCAGTGTCCAGATGTAGTTATCCTGCAACGCAGGAATACTGGTAAGATTCATCATCACCTCTCGCAGGTCGTAGAAAAAGGAAGATGGTAAAGCATGAAGCCCGCTAAAACACGCCAGATTCTGAATGCGCCGCTCTCATGGCGCGATATGCCATGGGGAGACTATTTTCGTGACGCGCTGACGCAGCAGTTGCAGCCTTACCTTGGAAAGCTTTATGGCTTTCATATGCTTAAGCTTGGCAACCTGAGCGCAGAAATCAACACGGAAAACTGTGCTATTTCACATCAGGTCAATGTCGGCAGTGAAGGCGAGCTGTTACAGGTGCTGGCAAATCCGATGCAGCTGCCGTTTGAATCGAAATCAATTGATGCCTGTCTACTGGCGCATACCCTGGCGTGGAGCCAGGATCCGCATCGGGTATTACGCGAAGTCGATCGGGTCTTAATTGACGACGGCTGGATGATCATCAGTGGCTTTAATCCTTTCAGCCTGCTCGGCGTCAGTAAAATCGTGCCGGGCTTACCGCGTAAGGCGCCGTGGAGCGGCAGGATGTTCAGCCAGATGCGATTACTCGACTGGCTGGGGCTGCTCAATTATGAAGTGGTGTTCCGTACCCGCTTTCAGGTGCTGCCGTGGCATCGGCAGGGCGGGAAAGTGATCAGTGCCCACCTGCCGGCGCTGGGCTGTCTGAATATTGTGGTGGCGCGCAAGCGGACCTTCCCGCTGATTCCGACCCGGGCGAAGAAAAGCCTGAGTACCAGTAAGATTCGTCAGACGGTCAACGCCACGCGCCAGTTCCGGCAGAAAGAGGATCAGGATTCGGTTTTATAACCGATGTCATCGAAGGCGGGATTCTCAGCAGCGCTGCGCGCCAGTTCATCACAGCGCTCATTTTCCGGATGTCCGGCGTGGCCTTTTACCCACTCCCACTGAATCTGGTGGGTGCTGAGCGCGAGATCGAGACGCTGCCAGAGATCGACATTCTTTACCGGTTTTTTATCGGCCGTTTTCCAGCCGCGTTTCTTCCAGTTGTGGATCCAGCTGGTAATTCCCTGACGGACATACTGACTGTCGGTGCTGAGCACCACATCGCACGGCTGTTTCAGCGCTTCAAGCGAGACAATCGCCGCCATCAGCTCCATCCGGTTATTGGTGGTGAGGTGATAGCCAGCGCTGAAGGTTTTCTCATGCTGGCCGTAACGTAAAATGGCACCGTAACCGCCGGGGCCGGGATTTCCAAGACAGGATCCATCGGTGAATATTTCTACCTGTTTGCGCATCTCTGGTAGACTTCCTCTCAAAAACGCCAAGTCTGACATAAAACGGGTCTTATGAGCACTGCAAATAACCGCCAGATCGTACTCGATACTGAAACCACCGGCATGAACATGATCGGGGTACATTATGAGGGTCACCGCATCATTGAGATTGGTGCGGTCGAAGTGATTAACCGTCGCCTGACCGGTAACAATTTTCATATGTATCTGAAGCCCGATCGGCTGGTGGATCCGGAGGCGTTTGGCGTGCACGGCATTGCAGATGAGTTCCTCGCCGACAAGCCTACGTTCAGCGAAATTGCCGATGAGTTTCTCGACTATATTCGCGGCGCTGAGCTGGTCATCCATAACGCGCCGTTTGATATCGGCTTTATGGACTACGAATTCGCCAAACTGCAGCGCGGCATCGAAAAAACGGAAACCTTCTGCAAGATTACCGACAGTCTGGCCCTGGCGCGCCGGATGTTCCCCGGCAAGCGCAACAGCCTTGATGCGCTCTGCTCACGCTATGAGATCGACAACAGCAAACGAACTCTGCACGGCGCACTGCTCGATGCCGAGATCCTCGCTGACGTATTCCTGACCATGACCGGCGGACAGACCTCACTCTCATTTTTATCGGAGAGTGAAAGCGCCCGTCAGGCGCAGGGGGAGAGCATTCAGCGCATTGTGCGTCCGGCATCCGCTTTACGGGTGGTGACCGCCAGCGATGAGGAGATCGTCGCGCATGAATCACGTCTCGATCTGGTGATGAAGAAGGGCGGCAGCTGCCTGTGGCGCGGCTGAAGTCAGTGATTTTGCGGGAAAAATCAGCGTGAAGGTGAAAAAACCAGCAAACGGTTTTTTCCTCCGGAAAAAGCGTTGACGTGGTGGGAGCCTGCCATTAATATTCGCCTCGTTCTCGACGGGGAACAAAGCGCGGAGCGGTAGTTCAGTTGGTTAGAATACCTGCCTGTCACGCAGGGGGTCGCGGGTTCGAGCCCCGTCCGTTCCGCCAATCTCTTTAAAGAAGCCGATTCAGTAATGAATCGGCTTTTTGCTGTCTGCGCGTCACTCACTGCCAGCGTGTTTAATCCTTCTGCACCGCGACGTTACTGCGCCAGCTGTTCACCTCTTCGGTTTCACGATCCTCGCGGGCGATAAAGCGATAACAGCCTGCCGCCAGACCCGCACCGATAAACCAGCTAAAGTTCGCGACCTCATGCAGTGACGGAATAAAGCTGATCACCAGGCAGATCGCGACCGAAGGCAGCAGTGCGCCAATCGCTTTCGGATTAAAGCCGCCGCGATACCAGTAACGGCCCGCCGGGGTGTCATTGAACAGGTCGTTCACATCAATACGGCCACGCTTAATCAGATAAAAATCCGTCAGCAGAATGCCGAACAGCGGGCCGATAAAGGAACCCAGCACGTCAAGGGTATAGTGAATCAGCTCCGGTGACTGGAACAGATTCCACGGCGTTAACAGCACCGAACCCACGGCGGCGATCATTCCGCCTGTCCGGAAGCTGATTTTCTGCGGCGAGCAGTTAGAGAAGTCGAACGCCGGTGAGACAAAGTTAGCCACGATGTTGATGCCGATGGTGGCGATAATCATGGTCAGCAGGCCAATCGCTACCGCGAGGTCATTACCGACCCGGCTCACGGTTTCAATGGGGTCGGTGATCATTTTACCGAACAGCGACTGGGTGCCAGAGACAATCACCACCGTCACAATCGAAAACAGCAGAAAGTTGAACGGCAGGCCCCAACGGTTACCGCGACGGATCTCCGCCATGCTTTTGCCGTAACGTGAGAAATCACCAAAGTTCAGCAGCGGGCCGGAGAAGTAGGAAACCACTAACGCGGTGGCGGTAATCATCTGCCATGTCTGCTCCCCGGCTGACAGCGACTTGCTGGCGAGAGTGAAAGAGATACCATCAAAACCGGTCTTGTATACAATCCAGCCGGCCAGCGCCACCATCACCACATAGACTGCCGGCCCGGCGACATCAATAAAACGCTTGATGGCGCTCATGCCGTGCCAGAACACCATCGCCTGCAGCAGCCACATGGTACCAAAGCAGCACCAGCCCAGCAGCGACAGACCCAGCCAGCTGGTTTCGGTCAGCGACGACAGCGACGGCGCAAACTTCAGCAGCACCAGCATCAGCGCGTTGGCGGCCAGATAGGTCTGAATGCCATACCACGCAAAGGCGATCAGTCCGCGGATCACCGCTGGTATGTTAGCGCCAAACACCCCAAACGCCTGACGGCAGATTACCGCATAAGGCACGCCCGCCATCTGGCTTGGTTTCGCCACCAGGTTGGCGCAGATCTGCACGATACAGATGCCCACCAGCAGACACAGCAGCACCTGCCAGCTGGCTAATCCCAGCGTAAAGAAGCTGGCGGCCACCACGTAGCCGCCCATGCTGTGCACATCCGACATCCAGAATGAAAAAATGTTGTACCACGACCAGTTCTGGTTGCGGGTCGGTGCCAGGTCGTCGTTACACAGCCGTGGGCTGTAGCTGGCGTTGGCTTCAGAGGCCTTGCTGGCCACCGTTGAATGATTTGGCATGAAACCTGCTCCTCTACCCGAGAGTGGAATGAATAATTGCGTGAAAGCGTATTGCAGGATTCAGGCCAGATTTGTTTTCTTGTATACAAAAATTAATCTTCACGTATACGATATGCTGCGCACAATCACCTACCGGAGCGGGTAATGAAGAGTGAAACAGGCCAGATCACGGCCGCCGAACGGCATGATAAAGATGAGGCTATCTATCAGGCGTTGATGAACGCGATCGTTGAACATCAGCTGCCACCCGGCAGTAAATTACCGGAAGAGGCCCTTTCTGCGGTATTTGGCGTCAGTCGCACCGGGATCCGTAAAGTGCTGCAACGCCTCGCGGCAGTGCAAATGGTGACGCTGACGCCCAAACGCGGTGCACAGGTTGCCACCCCGGGCGTTGACGAAGCGCGCGATATCTTTCGTACCCGCAGCTTAATTGAGTGCGCCAACCTGCCCGCGGTGCTGGCGCATCTGCAGCCACCGCATCTGGCGGCGCTGGCGCAGTTGATCGCGCAGGAGAATCAGGCGCACGCCGACCATGATGGTGCGGCCGCGATTCGGCTGTCGGCTGCGTTTCATATTCAGCTGCAGGCGATCTCCGGTAACCAGGTGCTGACCGGGATGGTGACCCGCCTGACGCAGCGCTCCTCGCTGGTGATTGCCGCCTATGGCGCACCCTGGCAGCACGGCTGTCGCTGTGACGATCACACTACGCTGCTCAGCCTGCTGCGCGAGCGTGCGCTGACACCGCTGACGCAGGCGCTGCAGCACCACTTCGAACACATTGTCTCCGGCCTGCACTTTGAACGCAGCGGTGAAACCCTGCCCGATTTCGCCCGGCTGTTTGGCACGGATAAAGGAAGCGCATCATGAGCCTGATTCAGGTCATCAACCCGAATACCAGCCTGGCCATGACCGAAACCATCGGTCAGGCAGCCCGCGCCGTGGCGGCTCCGGGCACCGAAATTCTGGCCGTTTGCCCGGCGCACGGCGTGCCGTCGATTGAAGGCCATTTCGACGAAGCGATAGCCGCTATCGGTGTGCTGGAGCAGATCAAGCTGGGTAAAGCGCAGGGCGTCAGCGGCCATGTGATTGCCTGCTTTGGCGATCCGGGTCTGCTGGCGGCGCGGGAGCTGGCCAGCGGTCCGGTGGTGGGAATCGCGGAAGCGGCGATGCACACCGCGACGCTGCTGGCGACGCGTTTCTCAATTGTCACCACGCTGCCGCGCACGCTGGTGATTGCGCGCCATCTGCTGCAGCAGTATGGCTTCAGTCATCACTGCGCGGCGCTACACGCCATCGATCTGCCGGTACTGGCACTGGAAGATGGCAGCGGACTGGCGCAGGAGAAAGTCCGCCAGCGCTGCATCCAGGCGAAGCGTGAAGATGGCAGCGGAGCGATTGTGCTGGGCTGCGGCGGGATGGCGACACTGGCCGCTTCCCTGACGCAGGAACTCGGCCTGCCGGTGATTGATGGCGTCGGCGCAGCGGTAAAAATGGTCGAGTCGCTGGTGGCGCTTGGCTTTGGCACCAGCAAACATGGCGATCTGGCCTGGCCTTTGCAGAAACCTCTCTCAGGTGCGTTTCAGCATCTAAACTAACGGAACTCTCCCGATTGATGACAGGAAGCGAGTAATGACTGACGCTGCAGAGAAGAAAGAGTACAGCTTTAACAAAAACTATCCGCGCGATTTAATCGGTTATGGCGCCAATCCGCCGCACGCCGCCTGGCCCAACAACGCCCGCGTGGCGGTGCAGTTTGTCCTTAATTACGAAGAAGGAGCGGAAAATAGCGTGCTGCACGGCGACGCCGGCTCGGAGCAATTTCTCTCCGACATCATTGGCGCGGCCAGTTATCCCGATCGCCATATGTCGATGGAGTCGCTGTATGAGTACGGCTCACGCGCTGGCTTCTGGCGCATCCATAATGAATTCCAGAAACGCGGTCTGCCGCTCACCGTGTTTGGTGTAGCGATGGCGCTGGCTCGTCATCCGGAGATTGTTGAGGCGATTAAACAGGCGGACTACGACGTAGTGAGCCACGGCTGGCGCTGGATCCACTATCAGGGGATGGACGCCAAAACCGAACGCCAGCATATGCAGCAGGCGGTGGATGTGCTGCTCGACCTGTTTGGTAAAGCGCCGACCGGCTGGTACACCGGCCGTGACAGCCCGAACACCCGCCGTCTGGTGGTGGAGCAGGGCGGTTTCAGCTACGACAGCGATTATTATGGCGACGATCTGCCGTTCTGGACCCAGGTCACCTGTCAGGATGGCACGGTCAGACCGCACCTGATTATCCCTTACACTCTGGAGTGCAACGACATGCGTTTTGCCTCGCCACAGGGCTTCAATACCGCCGAACAGTTCTTCACCTATCTGCGCGATACCTTTGATGTGCTGTATGAAGAGGGCGAAACGGCGCCGAAGATGATGTCGGTCGGCATGCATTGCCGCCTGCTGGGGCGTCCCGGAAAATTCCGTGCGTTGCAGAACTTCCTCGATCATATCCAGCAGCATGATGACGTCTGGATTTGCAGCCGTCAGCAGATTGCCGAACACTGGATCAAAACGCATCCGGCTCCGGACGCACCCTGAGGTCAGCGCAAGGCGTTTCATTCAGCCACCGGGCCGGACGAAACGCCTGCTGTTCAGGCGCTTAACTCATCAGGCTCACCTGGGCCGCAACAATGCACCAGCCGTGCGGCAACCGCACCCAGGTTTGCTGTTGCCGGCCGATTTTATCGCTGCCGGCGCGGGTGAATTCGGTGCTGCACACCGCAAGGTCTTCGCCAAAAGTGGTGATCACGGTGTTCAGTAGCGTTCGCTCCAGCCCGGCAGAAGGGCGGGCAGCACGGAACGCGCGTATCTCATCAATGCCGTATAAGTTCTCACCGGCCCCCAGCCGCACGGTGCGGGCATCATGCCAGAACAGCGCATCCAGCTCGGCAATATCATTGCCGACCAGCGCCTGCTCGTAGCGGTAAAACTGGGTCGTCACTTCACTGACTATCTGCGGTAAATTGATCTGTTGAATGTCCATCAGGCTCCTGCCATGTTGATTTGTGCCAGTGTGATACCTTGTTGTTCCAGTGCCCAGGCGGCACGCAACACGGCCGCTTCATTAAAGGGACGGGCGATTAACTGCAGGCCAATCGGCAAACCGCTGCGGGTCGCCAGCGGCACGGTGCAGACCGGCAATCCGAGGAAAGAGATCGGCTGCGTCAGCATACCCATGCTGGCTTTGGCGGGCAGTTCTTCCCCATTAATCGTGATAGTTTGCTGGCCAATGGTAATCGCGCTGCACGGCGTCGCCGGTGCAATCAGCAGGTCAAACTGGCTGAACAGCGGCAGCACCTGCTGCTGGAAATGGCGACGGAAACGCTGCGCCTGCAGATACCAGGCGGCGGGCATCATCGCACCCGCCAGTAAACGCTCGCGGGAGTTGGGTTCAAACTGCTCCGGCACCTGACGTAACGCAGGCAGATAATGGTTACCGCCTTCCGCCGCCGTCATGATAAAGGCAGCAGAGCGCGCCAGCTCGGCTTCCGGCATCACCACCTGCTGCTGCGCGTCGAGCGCGGCGGCGACAACCGCCACCGCAGCCCGTGCCTCTTCGTCACACCAGTCATTAAAAAAACCGCCCAGCACGCCGCAGCGTAACCCTTCCACACCGCGGGACAAGGTCGGCAGCGTCGCAGCCGCGGGACGGCTGGACTGAAACGCATCGCTGCTGTCTGCGCCCTGTAGCTGGTCATAGACCAGCGCCAGATCGTCGACCCGGCGGGCGAAAGGGCCAATGTGGTCGAGGCTGGCGACAAACGGATGGCTGCCGCTACGCGACAGGCGGCCAAAGGTCGGCTTCAGGCCAAACGTACCGCACAGCGAGGCGGGAACCCGAATCGAGCCGTTGGTGTCCGTGCCAAGTGAAAAATGAACCAGACCGGCCGCCACCGCCGCGGCTGAGCCGCCCGAGGAGCCACCGGCCACGCGGCTCAGGTCGCGCGGATTATGGGTCGCGCCGTAGTGGCTGTTTTCGGTAGTAAAGCCGTAGGCGTAGGCATCCATATTCAGCATGCCCGACAGCGTTGCGCCCGCCTGTCGTAGCCGATCGATGGCAAATGCATCCGCACGCGCGGCGGGCCGCTGGCTGAACAGGCTGGCTCCGGCCAGCGTGCTGTAGCCGGCAACGTCAAACAGATTTTTTACCGCGTAAGGAATGCCCGCCAGCGGCGGCAGATCTTCACCGCGCTGCCGCTTGGTATCGATACTCTCTGCCTCTTTCAGCATCCGCTGCCCGGTGACTTCCGTCCATGCATTGAGCTGCGGATTGTGCTGCTCAATCGCCTGCAGGGTGGTTTCAGCCACCTCTCTGGCGCTGATCTCGCCATTGTGGATCGCCAGACGCAGCGTCTGAATCGAAACGTCGCTCAGTTTCATGCCTGATACACTCCTGCAACTTCCAGTCGATCGTCCAGCGGAAAGGCCATCAGCGGCGCGGCCATCTGCGCGATACGCGTCAGCTGGATTAACAGCTCTGCGCGTCGGGCTTCGTCCAGCTCCAGTTGTAGCATCTGCTCCATGTGAGCAACATAGGGGGTCCAGTCAGCTTGATTCATGGTTGGCTCCTGTTAAAAACCGGCGGCGCTGCCGTTGCTGCGCGGATCGCTGGCACCTTCAAACATGCCATTGCTGTGGCGCACGATCGCGCCCGCATGGCCGACAAATTCACTGAAGGCCGGCAGCAGCTCGACCTGATGTCCCCACTGCCGCAGCTGCTCCACCGTTTCCGGTGCGAGACGGCTCTCCAGTTTGAGCGAGTCAGAAGACTGACCCCAGGTGCGGCCCAGCAGCCAGCGCGGTGCGCTGACCGCCTGTTGCAGCGGCAGGCCCTGAATCACATGACGGGTAAAAATCGCCGCCTGGGTTTGCGGCTGGCCATCGCCGCCCATCGATCCATAGACCAGGGTACGGCCATCTTTCAGGCGCGCGGCAGCGGGATTAAGGGTATGAAACGGCTGCTTGCCGGGGGCCAGCGCCAGCAGGTGATCGGGATCGAGACTGAATGCCGCACCGCGGTTCTGCCAGGTAATGCCGGTGCCCGGCAGCACCACGCCGCTGCCAAATTCGTGATAAATACTCTGGATAAACGACACGGCCAGGCCGCTGCTGTCCATCACGCCCATCCAGACGGTATCGCCCGGACCCCGCCCGTTTCCCCAGGGGGCCGCCTGGCGATCGTCGATCTGACTGGCGAGCGTGGCGAGATGATCGCTGTCGAGCAGCGCCTGTAAATCTTCGGTAACGTGGCGCGGATCGGTGATGTGTTTGTCGCGCAGCGCGAAGGCTTTTTTGGTGGCTTCCACGATACGGTGTACGGTCTGCGCTTCACTGGCGTCAGCCATATCCAGCGCGTCGGTGATGCCAAGGATCGCCAGCGACACCATGCCCTGAGTCGGCGGCGTCATATTCCAGATATCGCCTTCGCTGTGTGAAAGATGCAGCGGAGTACAGCGGCGGGCGCGCTGCTGTTGCAGATCCTCCAGGGTGATCGGCATGCCCAGCGCTGACATCTCGCTGGCCAGATGGCGCGCCAGCGGGCCGCGATAAAAGCTGTCAAGCCCCTGCTCCGTCAGCTGACACAGCGTTTGCGCCAGCGCCGGCTGGGTAAAGCGGCTGCCCGGCTGCGGCACATCGCCATCAGGCATAAAGGTGGCGGCAAAGCCGGGCTGATGCTGTAACTCGTTGCGGAAGGTCGCCGTGGCGGCCGCCTGTGAAGCGGTCACCGGAATGCCATCGGCCGCATAGCGAATGGCATCGCGCAGCAGACGTGCCAGCGGCAGCGGGGCAGTTCCCAGTTCCGCGCCCAGCTGCAACGCCTCCTGCCAGCCGCTGACCGTACCGGCGACGGTTAACGCCGCTTTCGGGCCGCGGTGCGGGATCTGTTGATGATCGCCGTAGAAATCGAAGTGGGCCAGCGATCCGGCTGCACCGCTGGCATCAATCGCGACAGGATCGCCGCCTGGCGGCATAATCAGCCAGAAGCCATCGCCACCGAGGCCATTCATGTGTGGATAGACCACGGCGATAGTTGATGCCGCCGCCACCATCGCTTCAATGGCGTTGCCGCCGTCACGCAGCACCGCCAGCGCACTTTCGCTGGCCAGATGGTGCGGCGTCACCGCCATCCCCTGTGGGGCCATATTGCTTTGAATCATGCTTTTCTCATTCTGTTATCGGGTGACAGAACGGTATACAAAGCAAGAGCTGTTCCAGTTTTCATTCCGGCCGCGGTTGCAGCCGCGTTAACCTGGCGCAAATTATGCTAGCTTCAGCTGAAACAAAAGTTACAGGACCTGTTATGCAACAGCTTGATGAACGACTCAGAAGCCACTATTCCCAGCTCTCACCGCAGGAGCAACGGATTGCCGACTTTGTTTTTGACCATTTTGACGACCTGATCAGCTACAACAGCGCCGAGCTGGCGCGGCTCAGCGGCGTTTCGAAAGCCACCGTCAGCCGGTTGTTCAAACGTCTGGGCTATGAGAAGTACAAAGAGATGCGTGATGAGCTGCGCACCCTGCGTCAGAGCGGCATGCCGCTAACCGATAACCGCGATGCGGTGCAGGGCAACACCTTACTGTCACGGCACTACAAGCAGGAGATGGCTAACCTGACGCAGTGGGTTAATAGTCTGGATGCGCAGCATTTCGGTGAGGTAATCCAGCAGCTGGCGCAGGCGAAACGTGTTTTTATTATCGGCATGCGTAATGCCTATCCGGTGGCACTGCACCTGCGTCAGCAGCTGATGCAGGCGCGGCCACAGGTGCATATTCTGCCGCAGCCAGGCCAGACGCTGGCCGAAGAGCTGGTGGATATCACGCCGGACGACATGGTCGTGGTAATGGCGTTCCGCCGCCGTACCCGGATGATTCGTCCGCTGATGCAACAGCTACAAACCGCCGGCATCCCGCTGCTGGCGCTGTGTGAGCCGCAGGCGCAAACAGTGATTGCGCTGGCACGCTGGCAGCTCTGCGCGCCGCTCGACAGCGTCTCGGCTTTCGACAGCTACGCCTCGGCAATGAGCCTGATCAACCTGATCGCCAACGCGCTGCTGCATGAAATGCTGGCGCAGGGCCGTCAGCGTATTCATCAGATCGCCGATCTTTACCAGCAGTTTGACGAACTGGAGCACCGCTAACAGGCACCGTTTTGGTGCCTTGCCCTATTTTAGTACAGCCTGTTCCACCAGCCTTTCGCGGCTTATCAGGCCGCTCTTTTCCCAATCTCATTGCCAGTTAACTCTTTTTTTGCCGCTGCGCTGATTGGCACATTAGTTGCAGAATGCATGCTAAAGAATCTTTTGTTTCACACAATCTCACCGGGGTGCATAATGAAAAAAGTTTTGATGGCGGTTGCGGCAGCGGCATTACTGATGACTCAGGCGGGCAGCGCGCTGGCCGATCAGTTGCAGGATATCCAGCAGCGTGGCGTGATCCGGGTGGCGGTGCCGCAGGATTTCCCGCCGTTTGGTTCAGTCGGCACCGATCTGCAACCCCAGGGTTACGACATCGACATGGCGAAGTACCTGGCGAAGCAGATGAAACTTAAGTTACAGCTGGTGCCGGTCAGCAGCGCCAACCGGGTGCCTTATCTGCAAACCGACAAAGTCGATCTGGTGATCTCCAGCATGGGCAAAAACGCGGAGCGTGAAAAAGTGATCGATTTCACCCGCGCCTATGCGCCGTTCTTCCTCGGCGTCTTTGGGCCGAAAGGCGAAGAGATCAAATCGGCGGCGGCACTGAGCGGCAAGTCGATTGGCGTCACCCGTGGCGCAGTAGAGGACATGGTGCTGAGTGAGGTCGCGCCGAAGGACGCTCAGGTGAAACGTTACGAAGATAACAACACCACGCTGTCAGCCTACCTCTCCGGTCAGGTGGAATATGTCGCGACCGGCAACCTGGTGGTGGCGGCTATCGCCCGTCAGAATCCGGCTAAAGCACCGGTTGCCCAGTTTATGCTGAAAGATTCACCCTGCTTCATTGGCCTGAAGAAAGACCAGCCGGCACTGAAACAGAAGATCAATGCGCTGATTGAGCAGGGCATCAAAGATGGCACCCTGAACAGCCTGTCAGAACAGTGGCTGAAAGCCCCGCTGCCCGCCAGCCTCGGCGCCTGAGGAACGGATAATGATCGGGCAACTTAACTTTCCCGCCCTGTGGCCCTACTGGCCGGAGCTGCTCTCCGGCCTGTGGGTCACCATCCAGTTAACGCTGCTGGCCACCGTCGGCGGCGTCAGCCTCGGCATCGTCGGCGCCGCGCTGCGCAGCGGTAAACCGGGCTGGATGAGCCGTCTGTGGGGCGTCTACGTCGAGCTGATCCGCAATACGCCGTTCGTGGTGCAACTGTTCTTTATCGTGTTTGGCCTGCCTAACCTGGGGCTGAAACTCACCGCCGGTGAAGCAGCGCTGCTGGCGATGCTGATCAACCTTGGTGCCTACAGCACTGAGATCATCCGCGCCGGTATTCAGGTGACGCCAAAAGGGCAGTGGGAAGCGGGCCGGGTGCTGGGCCTGACCCGCAGCCAGACGTTTCTGCGGGTGGTGCTGCCGCCCGCGCTGCAGCGTATTTATCCGGCGCTGGTGAGTCAGTGCATTATCGTGATGCTCGGCTCGTCGGTGGTGTCGCAGGTCTCCTACGAGGAGCTGACTTTCTCCGCTAACCTGATTCAGTCGCGCACCTTTTTAAGCTTTGAGGTCTATCTGGTGACCACGTTGATCTACCTGGCGTTGTCGATTGCGATACGTCAGCTGCTGCTGGCGATTGGCCGTAAATGGTTTGGAGTGCAGGCATGATGACAACCTTCACCGACTGGGACATCGTGCGCAACCTGCTGCTGGCGGCGCGCTGGACCCTGCTGCTCTCTCTGGTGGCGTTTGTCGGCGGCACGCTGGTGACGCTGCCGCTGCTGTTTATGCGACTGTTGCAGCGTAAATGGCTGACGCGCTGGGTTCGCGGCTATACCGCGCTGTTCCAGGGTACGCCGCTGCTGATGCAGCTGTTTCTCGCCTTCTTTGGCGTCGGGCTGTTCGGAATTGACGTCGCGCCCTGGACGGCGGCCTCGCTGGCGCTGACATTCTACACCAGCGCCTTTCTGGTCGATATCTGGTACGGCAGTATTCGCGCGTTGCCGAAAGGGCAGTGGGAAGCGTCACGCTGTCTCGGCCTGAGTTTCAGCCAGACCCTGGCGCGGGTGGTTGCGCCGCAGGCGATTCGCATCGCCATCGCCCCGACGGTCGGCTTTGCGGTACAGGTGATCAAAGGCACTGCGCTGGCGTCGATTATCGGTTTTATCGAGCTGACCAAAGCCGGCACCATTCTGAACAACGTGACCTACCAGCCGTTCAAAGTCTTTGGGCTGGTGGCGCTCGGTTACTTCCTGATGTGTTATCCGCTGTCTCGCTACAGCCAGTATCTGGAGAAAAAATTCAATGCCGCTCATCACCATTAATCAGGTGCAAAAATATTACGGCGACAACCATGTGTTGAAAGGCGTGGATCTGGATATCGACATGGGCGAGGTGATCTCGATTATCGGTCGCAGTGGATCGGGTAAAAGCACGCTGCTGCGCTGCATTAACGGGCTGGAAGGCTATCAGGAAGGCAGCATCAAGCTTGGCGGCATGACCATTACCGACCGCGATTCACAGGCCCGCGAGATCAGCCGTTCAATCGGCATGGTGTTTCAGAGCTTCAACCTGTTCCCGCACATGACTGCGCTGGAAAATGTCATGCTGGCACCGCGTCGGGTATTGAAAAAGGGCGAGGCGGAGTGCCGGGCGCTGGCGACGCAGATGCTGGAGAAAGTCGGGCTGGGCGAACGGCTCGATTACTATCCAGCCAGCCTCTCCGGCGGTCAGCAGCAGCGGGTTGCAATCGCCCGTGCGCTGGCGATGACGCCGAAAGTTTTACTCTGTGACGAGATCACCTCGGCGCTCGATCCTGAGCTGGTCGGCGAAGTGCTCAAAGTGCTGGAGCAGCTGGCGGCCGAAGGAATGACGCTGATCCTCGTCACTCATGAAATGAGCTTCGCCCGCGACGTGGGCGATCGCGTGGTCTTTATGCATCAGGGGCGCGTCTGGGAGCAGGGCGACAGCAAAACGTTATTTGCGCAGCCGCAATCGCCTGAACTGAAACAGTTTATCTCTTCGGTCCGCCTGTAAGTCTTCAACAAGGAATTCATCATGGATATCACTCGCTACCCACAACTCAATCCACCGCAACGTCTGCTGATGGGGCCTGGGCCGATCAACGCCGATCCGCGCGTCCTGCGCGCCATGTCGAGCCAGCTGCTTGGCCAGTACGATCCCGCCATGACCCACTACATGAACGAGGTGATGGCGCTCTATCGCGGCGTATTTCGTACCGAAAACCGCTGGACCCTGCTGATTGATGGCACCTCGCGCGCCGGGATTGAAGCAATCCTGCTCTCTGCCATCCGGCCCGGCGACAAAGTGCTGGTGCCGGTGTTTGGCCGCTTTGGGCATCTGCTGTGTGAAATCGCCCGTCGCTGCCGCGCTGAGGTTCATACCATAGAGGTGCCGTGGGGCGAAGTCTTTACTCCCGATCAGATCGAAGATGCGATCAAAAAAGTGCGGCCACGGCTGCTGCTGACGGTACAGGGCGACACCTCCACCACCATGCTGCAACCGCTGGCGCAGCTGGGGGCAATCTGCAAACAGTATGGCGTGCTGTTCTACACCGATGCCACCGCGTCGCTGGCCGGTAATGCGCTGGAAACCGATGCCTGGGGGCTGGATGCGGTCTCTGCCGGGATGCAGAAATGCCTCGGCGGTCCGTCCGGCACCTCGCCGATCACCCTGAGCGAACAGATGGAAGCGGTGATCCGCAAGCGTAAGTGCGTCGAACAGGGGATCCGAACCGCCGCGCATCAGGATGGGGAAGAGGAGATGATCTACTCCAACTATTTTGATCTCGGCATGATCATGGATTACTGGGGACCGGAGCGTCTGAATCACCACACTGAAGCGACCAGCGCGCTGTTTGGCGCCCGCGAATGCGCCCGTCTGATCCTGCAGGAAGGTCTGGATAACGGCATTGCCCGCCACAAACTGCACGGTGAAGCGCTGCTGAAAGGCATTCAGGGCATGGGACTGGAGACCTTTGGCGACCTGCAACACAAAATGAATAACGTGCTGGGCGTGGTGATCCCGCCGGGCATCAATGGCGATCTGGTGCGGCAACTGATGCTGAATGATTTCGGCATTGAAATTGGCACCTCGTTTGGTCCGCTGCACGGCAAGGTGTGGCGCATCGGCACCATGGGCTTCAATGCCCGCAAGGATTGTGTCATGCAGACGCTGGCGGCGCTGGAAACGGTGCTGACCTATCTGGGCTATCGCACGCCGCAGGGCGCGGCTGCGCAGGCGGCCTGGGACTACTACGGGAGCCAGGCATGATGATGAACGCCAGCGAAGCCCACGCCGCATCACAGCGCGTCATGGCGCGCTGTGATGCGCTGGCAGCGATCAGCGAAACGGCGCAGGGACTGACGCGCGTCTACCTGTCGCCGGAGCACCTGCGCGCCAACGCCTGTGTCGGAGAGTGGATGCAGGCCGCCGGAATGCAGGTGTGGCAGGATGCGGTCGGCAACATTTGTGGCCGCTACGAAGCAGCCGAACCGGGGGCGCCCGCCTTACTGCTCGGTTCGCATCTCGACACGGTACGTAACGCCGGTCGCTATGACGGCATGCTGGGCGTGCTAAGCGCTATCGAAACCGTGCAGTGGCTGCATCAGCACCAGCAACGTTTGCCGCTGGCAATTGAGGTGATCGGTTTCGGCGACGAAGAGGGCACCCGTTTTGGCATTACGCTGCTCGGCAGCCGCGGGATTACCGGCAGCTGGCCGCAGAGCTGGGTAACCCATCCTGACGGCAACGGCATTACCGTGGCGCAGGCGATGGCAGATGTCGGGCTCGACAGCAGCCAAATCGCCACCGCCGCGCGCCGGGTAGAAGATATTGTCGGTTACCTTGAGTTGCACATTGAGCAGGGGCCGTGTCTTGAACAGGCAGATCTGCCCCTGGGCGTGGTGACGGCGATCAACGGTGCGCGCCGGCTGAACTGCCGCTTCACCGGCGAAGCCGGACATGCCGGTACGGTACCAATGACCCACCGTAAAGATGCGCTGGCTGCCGCTGCCGAATGGATGGTGTTTATCGAGCAGACCACCCGCGAGCAGGATCCACAGCTGGTGGCGACGGTCGGCACTCTGAGCTGCGCGCCCGGCGCGGTGAATGTGATCCCTGGCGAGATCGCACTGTCGCTGGACGTGCGCGGCCCGCTGGACAATCCGCTGGAGGCGCTGCTCTCCAGCCTGTTAACTCAGGCGGAGGCGATCGCGCTGCGTCGCGGATTGCGCTTTGAGGCGAACGAATATTACCGCATCGGGGCCACCGCCTGTGATTCCGCGCTGCAACAGGCGTTGAGTCATGCGGTGGAAACGGTGCAGGGGCGCAGCCTGTCGCTGCCGAGCGGTGCGGGCCATGATGCGATTGCGATTGCCGAACGCTGGCCGGTCGGCATGCTGTTTGTGCGTAATCATCGCGGTATCAGCCACCATCCGGCGGAGTCGGTAGCGGTGAATGATGTTGCCCCGGCACTGCAGGCCTACCTGCAGGCGGTTTGTCTGATTGCTGAACGGAGCTGAGCATGCAATTAACCACCTTTAATCAGTTGCCGGAAGAGCAGGCACTGGCGGCGATTGCCCACTGTGTGGCGATCCCGCACTGGCAGCAGGCGCTGGTGGCGGCGCGTCCCTATGCATCGTTGGCGGCACTGCTCGCCACCGGCGATGCACTGGCGCGACAGTGGCAGGGCGATGCTTTACAGGCGGCGCTGGCTGCCCATCCACGTATCGGCGAACGGGCCAGCGGAAGCGACAAACAGGCGACGCTGTCGCGCGGCGAACAGTCTGCTATGCAGCAGGCCGATCGGTCGCTACAACAGGCGATGCAACAGGGCAATCAGACTTATGAGGCGCGCTTTGGCCGGGTATTTTTAATCCGAGCCAAAGGACGCAGCGCAGAGCAGATGCTGGCGGAATTGCAGCGTCGGCTCCAGAATGATCAGCAGGCTGAGCAGCAGGAAGCGCTGGATCAGCTGCGTGAAATTACCCTGTTACGGCTGGAGGAGAGCATAGAATGAGTACTGTCACGACCCATATTCTTGATACCGCAATCGGCAAACCGGCCAGCGGCGTGGCGATTTCGCTGGAGCAGAACAGCCCGGAAGGGTGGTTCCCGCTGTCTCAGGGCGAAACCGACAGCGATGGCCGACTGAAAACCCTGACCCCGGAGCCGCTGACGCCGGGTCACTACCGCTTAACTGCGGAGATTGGCGACTATTTTGCCGCCGCCGGTCGGGATGCGCTTTATGTCAGCGCCCAGATCGATTTTGTCATTGCCGAAGCGGGCAGCCATTTTCATCTGCCGTTCCTGATCTCGCCGTGGTCGTGGTCAACCTATCGCGGCAGCTGATTGCTGTCGGCCAGGCTTGCGCGACAGACTACAGCGTAAACCGATCCGCATCCTGCCAGGCCGGGAAGCGTTCACGATAAGCATTGAGCGCCTCCAGCGACAGCGCGGCATCCAGCCGGGCGCGCTGGAACGGCTCGGCCGCCTGCAGGATCTCACCCTGCGGCGAAATAATCTGGCTGTCGCCACGGTACTGATGCTGGTTGCCATCACTGCCGACCCGGTTACAGCCCGCCACGTAAGCCTGATTCTCAATCGCGCGCGCTAACAGCAGCGCCTGCCAGTGCAACGCACGCGGCGCAGGCCAGTTGGCGACGTACAGCGCCAGATCGTAATCATTGCGGTTACGTGAAAAAACCGGGAAACGCAGGTCATAACAGATTTGCGGCAGAATGCGCCAGCCGCGCCATTCAACTATCTGACGCTGCTCGCCGGGCAGATAGTGATGATGCTCATCCGCCATACGAAACAGATGCCGCTTGTCGTACTGATGCAGCGTTCCGTCCGGCTCGACCAGTAAAAAGCGGTTTACCGCGCCGTTTTCGGTCTGGATCGCCGCACTGCCGCCGATCAGGGCGTCAGTCTGCCGGGCATGATGTTGCAGCCATTCCACCACCTGCGTCTGAGGCAACGAGCTTTTTGCCGCCTCCATCGCAAAGCCGGTGGTAAACATTTCCGGCAGCAGAATTAAATCGCGTCCGGTAATGCCAGCCAGTTGCTGATCGAAATGGCGCAGATTCGCCTCGCCATCCATCCAGCTCAGGGTCTCCTGCAATACGGTGAGGTTTAAAGCTGACATAAGCGCTCCGCGGCGGCATCTAACGTCGCTTGCTGTTTAGCAAAACAGAGGCGAATCAGTTTATGAGGGAAGGGATCGGCGCAGAACACCGACAGCGGTATCGCCGCCACGCCTGCTTCTTTGGTCAGCCACTGGCAGAAACTGACATCGTCCAGATCGGAGATTGCGCTGTAGTCCACCAGTAAAAAATAGGTGCCTTCGCACGGCAGAACCCTGAAGCGGCTATGCTGCAAGGCCGCAATCAGCTGGTCGCGACGCGCCTGATAAAACGCCGGCAGCTCGCGATAATGTTCCGGCTGGTAACGCAGCATATCGGCAATCGCCAGCTGCGCCGGGGTATTGACCGAAAAGGTCAGATACTGATGTACCTTGCGTACTTCAGCGCTGATCGCCGCCGGTGCAATGCAGTAGCCCACTTTCCAGCCGGTCATGTGGAAGGTTTTGCCAAACGAAGAGACGGCAATGGCGCGTTGACGCAGTTCCGGATGGGCCAGTACGCTGGCATGACCCGCCGGATCAAAGCAGATGTGTTCATACACTTCGTCGCTCAGCACATACACCGGTAGCCCGGCAATCGCCTGCCACAGCGCGGCATAATCCTCGCGCCGCCAGACGGTGGCCGACGGATTGTGCGGAGTATTCAGGATCACCAGCCGGGTTTTCTCACTCAGCAGCGCGCCAAAGGCCGACCAGTCAACGTGAAAGGCCGGTGGCTGCAGGGCGATGCGCTTCAGCACCCCACCCGACAGTTCAACTGCCGGCGCATAGCTGTCGTAGCTGGGATCAAAACAGATCACCTCATCGCCCGGCCTGACCAGCGCGGTAATTGCCGCGTACAGTGCCTCAGTCGCCCCGGCAGTAACCGTAATCTCGCGCTCGACGTCCGGACGATAGTCATAAAGCTCAGCGGTTTTCTCCGCAATCGCCTCGCGTAACGGCAAAGCGCCGGTCATCGGGGCATACTGATTCGCACCCTGACTAACGTGATACGCCAGCCGCTGCTGCAAATAGTCCGGCCCGTTAAAATCGGGAAAGCCCTGAGAAAGGTTAATAGCGTTGTGCTGCTGTGCCAGCGCACTCATCTGGCTAAAAATGGTCGTCCCAAGCGCCGGAAGTTTGCTGTCAGGAATCAGGTTGTGCTGCGTCATGGTTTTCTGGCCTTAAGCGCGAATGTCGATGCGGAGTCACCCGGTGTTTGTGCCACTATAAACAGGATGATAGTATTTGGCAATCGAGACGCTTAGACGGCTAAATGCGTCATGCTCCGCACCTCAGCGGCGTTGGCTACGATTGCTTACCCCGGTCACTTACTCTTGTAAGCTCCCGGGGATGCGCGCACTTGCCGCCTTGCTGAAATGCGGATCATTTAGCATTTACAATGCGTCATGCTCCGCATCTCAGCGGCGTTGGTTGCGTTTGCTTACCCCGGTCACTGACTGATGTCAGCTCACGGGGATGCGCGCACTTGCCGCCTTGCCTGCCTTCATGCTCCGCGCGGCAGCGGCGTTGGTTGCGTTTGCTTACCCCGGTCACTGACTGATGTCAGCTCCCGGGGATGCGCGCACTTGCCGCCTTGCCTGCCTTCATGCTCCGCGCGGCAGCGGCGTTGGTTGCGTTTGCTTACCCCGGTCACTGACTGATGTCAGCTCACGGGGATAAGCGCGCTTACCGCCTTGCTGACACACGGATCATTTGGCAGGGGTTATGAGCTTTGCTGACACACGGATCATTTGGCAGGGGGCGTGAGCTTTGCTGATACAGGAATCATTGAAAAGACATCGTGAGCTTTGCCGGCAAAGTAGCAAACTTAACCTGTTGTATTTTTAGGGCCGTTACCGTTATCTGAGTTACCAGCCATCCCATTCCACTGCAAGGAAACCCTATGTCGGATATTCACCCGTTAGATCAGCTGGTCGCCGCCTGTCACTGGATTGGTGCGAAGGGCTGGGCACCCGCGACCGGCGGTAATATGTCTGTGCGTCAGGATGCGCAGATCTGTCTGCTGAGCGAATCTGGTAAAGATAAAGGCACGCTGACGCGTGATGACTTTATCCAGGTCGATATTGCTACCAGCCAGGCGCTCTCCGGCCGCAAGCCGTCGGCGGAAACCGGCCTGCACACGCTGATCTATCGGCTCTTTCCTGAGGCGGGTGCGGTGCTGCACACCCATACCGTGAATGCGACGGTGTTATCGCGGGTCGAGCAGGGCGCGGCGCTGCTGCTGCACGGTTATGAGATGCAGAAAACGCTCACCGGTCAGCATAATCATCTGGATACCGTCGCCATACCGCTGTTCGATAACAGCCAGGACATTGCGGCGCTGGCATCGGAAATTGAAGATTACGCCGCCCGGTTTCCGCTGCGCTATGGCTTCCTGCTGCGCGGTCACGGCTTAACCTGCTGGGGTCGCGATGTCAGCGAAGCGCGTCGCCAGCTGGAAGGACTGGAATTTTTATTTGAATGTGAACGTCAACGTCGCCTGCTGGAGAACGCATGATCCGCGCCATTGTTACCGATATTGAAGGCACTACCAGCGATATCCGCTTTGTCCATAACATCCTGTTTCCTTACGCGCGCCAGCATCTGGCGACGTTCCTGCGTGACCAGCGGCATCAGCCAGAGGTGCAGGCTGCGCTTGAGGCGGTGCGGGCTGAGGTCGATCAGCCGCAGGCCGATCTGCCGACCCTGACGCAGATCCTGTTCAGCTTTATGGATCAGGATCGTAAATCTACCGGACTGAAAGCGCTGCAGGGGATGATCTGGCGTGATGGCTATCTCAACGGCAGTTTCACCGGCCATCTTTATCCCGATGTGCTCCCGGCCCTGACCGCCTGGCAGGCGCAGGGCCGTAAACTCTATATATATTCCTCAGGCTCGGTTGCGGCGCAGAAATTGTTATTTGGCTACAGCGACGAAGGTGATATTACTGGCTTATTCAGCGGCTACTTCGATACGCACGTCGGCGCTAAACGTGAAGTCGCGGCGTATCACACCATTGCCGCACAGATTGGCCTGCCAGCGGAGCAACTGCTGTTCCTGTCGGATATTCATCAGGAGCTGGATGCGGCTGCCCAGGCTGGCTGGCATACCCTGCAGCTGATACGTGGTGAGGCGGATGGCGCAAGCCGCCACCGTCAGGTCACTGATTTTTCTGAGATTAACCTGGAGTCGATTTAGAATGAGTGCACTGACTATTTTTACCGACAGCGAAGCCAGCCAGCCGATATGGCACAGCACCGACCCGCAGGCGATCGCTGAGCGGCTGAATACTAAAGGCGTCCGCTTTGAACGCTGGGAAGCCGATCGCGATTTGGGGGAAAACCCGGACGCAGCAGCGGTTATCACCGCCTATCAGCATGCGATTGACCGGCTGGTGGCGGAGAAGGGCTATCAGAGCTGGGACGTGATCAGCATGCGGGCGGACAATCCGCAGAAAACGGTGCTGCGCGAAAAGTTTCTTTCCGAACACACCCACGGCGAAGATGAAGTGCGTTTCTTTGTTGAGGGCGCGGGTTTGTTCTGCCTGCATCTGGATGGCGAGATCCTGCAGATCCTGTGCGAAAAGAACGATCTGATCTCGGTGCCGGCCGGTACGCCACACTGGTTTGATATGGGATCGTCGCCGCATTTCACCGCGATTCGGATTTTTGATAATCAGGAAGGATGGATCGCTAACTTTACCGGCGACAGGATTGCCGACGCTTATCCACGACTGGCGTAATCGGCTGAGCCGCTTCGGCCACCGCGCAGAACATTACGCGGTGGCCGTCTGACTCACTGCGGCTGGAAAATTCCCGCTGCGACCTGCTCCGGTGTTACCACGCCGGTATCCAGAACCCAACCGCTAATCAGGTCGGCTGGCGTCACATCAAATGCCGGGTTGTAGACGTTCGCCGCTTCAGGTGCCCACTGCACGCTGCCAAAACTGCCGGCCACGCCGGTCACTTCGCTGGCGGCGCGCTGCTCGATCGGAATCGCCGCACCGTTCGGGCAGCTGCGATCCAGCGTGGTGTGCGGCGCGGCCACATAAAACGGGATCTGATGATAGTGTGCCAGTACCGCCAGGCTGTAGGTACCAATCTTATTGGCGACGTCGCCGTTGGCGGCAATCCGGTCAGCGCCGACCCACACCGCGTCCACCTGTTTGCTGGCCATCAGGCTGGCGGCCATGCTGTCGGTAATCAGGGTATAAGGAACCGCCCGTTCGCCCAGCTCCCAGGCCGTTAAGCGGCCGCCCTGCAACAGCGGACGGGTTTCATCGACCCAGACATTGTTCACCCGGCCCTGCTGATGAGCGTGGATGATTACCCCCAGCGCGGTGCCGACGCCCGCCGTTGCCAGCCCGCCGGTGTTGCAGTGGGTCAGCAGCTGGCTGCCAGGTTTTACCAGCGCGCTGCCTGCGCTGGCAATTGCCTCACACAGCTGTTTATCTTCTTCGACCAGTCGCCAGGCTTCCTCGGCCAGCGCGGTAGCGAACGCCGGTTGCGCCAGCGCCTGTTTCATCCGATCAAGGTTATTCATCAGGTTGACTGCGGTAGGGCGGGCGGCACGCAGGATCGCCAGCGACTCTGCCAGCTGCCTCTGCGTCTGGCCCTGTTCTGCCAGCAACGCCAGCAATAACGAGGCGGAAAGGCCAATCAGCGGCGCACCGCGCACCCGCAGCGCGTGAATGTGTTCAACCAGCTGCGCCACGCTGTGCGCCGCTAGCCAGTTTTTTTGCTGCGGCAGCGCCTGCTGATCGAGGATCCAGAGCTGATTGTCACGAACCTGTAAGCTGGTGGTTTGGAGAGTCTGCATGGTGGGTGAAATCCCTGTTGCGTTAATGTCAGATATTGTGCCAACATGCTCGACGGATGTATAGACGTCTGAACGGCTTTTGCACCGGGTTTATTCAGCCTTCGAATGATGAGGAACAGGCAATGTCGCAATACCGTACCTTCACCGCTGCTGATGCGGTGGACTATGCCCGACAATTCGGCGGTCTGGATAATCCTTCCGCCCTGAGCCGTGCCGAAGAAATCGGTGACGGCAATCTTAACCTGGTGTTTAAAATTTATGACGATCAGGGCAACAGCCGGGTGGTGGTCAAGCAGGCGCTGCCTTATGTGCGCTGCGTCGGCGAGTCATGGCCTCTGACGCTGGATCGGGCGCGGCTTGAAGCGCAGACGCTGGTCGAGCACTACAAATATTGTCCGCAGCACACGGTGCAGATTACCCATTACGACGCGGATCTGGCGGTGATGGTGATGGAAGATCTCTCCAGCCACCGTATCTGGCGTAGCGAGCTGGTGAAGGGCGTTTACTATCCTGAGGCACCACGGCAGCTGGGCGAGTATCTGGCACAGACGTTGTTTAACACCTCCGATTTCGTGCTGCATCCGCATCAGAAGAAAGCGGAAGTGGCGCGCTTCATTAATCCGGAAATGTGCGAGATCACCGAAGATCTGTTCTTTAACGATCCCTACACCGATCATCCGCGTAATAGCTATCCGGCGGCGCTGGAGCCGTTAGTGGCCAGCCTGCGTCACGATGATGCGCTGCGTATTGCGGTAGCTGGTCTCAAGCACCGCTTCTTTGCCCACGCCGAAGCCTTGCTGCATGGCGATATCCACAGCGGATCGATTTTTGTCGCGGACGGTAGCCTGAAAGCGATTGATGCTGAATTTGGCTATTTCGGGCCGATGGGCTTTGATATCGGCACTGCGCTCGGCAATCTGCTGATCAACTATTGCGGCCTGCCCGGCCTGCTGCCGCCGCGTGAAGCCGCCGATGCCCGTGAGCAACGCCTGAGCGATGTGCATAGCGTCTGGACAACCTTCTCCAGCCGTTTCCAGGCGCTGGCGGCGGAGAAAACCGCTGACGTGGCGCTGGCTTATCCCGGCTATGTCGATGCCTTCCTGCGCAAAGTATGGGCGGATACCATCGGCTACTGCGGAACCGAACTGATCCGGCGCACGGTAGGGATGTCGCATGTGGCGGATATGAAGCTGATTGCCGATCCGGCGATGCGTACCGACTGCATCCGTAACGCGATAAACCTCGGACGCACGCTGATACTGGCAGCCGATCACGTTGAAGATGTCGATGCGCTGATTGCCCGCATCCGACAGGCCGGATAAAAAAAGGCCGACGTGATGTCGGCCTCTGGATAAAACAAAAATCTTGCTGGCGATGAGGGGGATGCCAGCGCAGGAAGCACGGTCAGATTAAATGCTAAAGCCATGTATGGCGTTGTTGTGTCTTTACGGAGGGCATACGTTCCCTGAACCTGCGCTGAATTAACGGGCCGACATCACATCGGCCCGCCGCCTTATGCCGCCTCGCTGGCGCGGGCCGAAGCGGATTGCGATTTTTTCTCTGGCACCGGTACCGCCAGTGCATCCGCTTCAAACTCATCCACATTGATAGAACGCAGGCGACTGGCTTCAGCGCGGCGCAATACCTCGGCTTCTTTATCGTCAATCCAGCCCTGCTCCAGCGCCCGTTTTGCCAGCTCATCCAGCCGGGTAAAGGAGAGGTGCTGCTTGCTCTGTTTGCTCAGTCTGTCGTGAATCACTTCCGCAGCCATTACATCCTGCAACGCCTGTTCCAGCTGACCGGCCGGATTGTTATCAACCGGTGCCAGATACTGTCCGCGTCCCAGACGTGTGCGGGTGGCCGACGGCAGTTGCAGCATTTTTGCCAGCTGATGATCAAGACGATCGGACGGTGCCGGGCAGTGATGGCCACCGGCAAAAATCACCAGCCGTAACGCGCCCGCCACCAGCCGGTTAGGGAAGTTGCGTAGCAGCTCATCGATAGCCACTTCCGCCTGATGCAGCGCATCCTGAACGCCCCAATGCACCAGTGGCAGATCGGCTTCGTTACGGCCTTCATCGTCGTAGCGCTTCAGCGTAGCAGAGGCCAGATAAAGCTGGCTCAGGACATCGCCCAGTCGCGCCGAGATGCGTTCACGACGTTTCAGGCTGCCGCCCAGCACCGCCATTGAGACATCTGACAGCAACGCGAGGTTGGCGCTGATGCGGTTGAGATGCTGATAATAGCGACGCGTCGCATCACGGGTCGGGGTGGCGCTGGTGCGTCCGCCGGTCAGGCCGAGCCACAGACTGCGCACCTGATTACTGCCGACGTGGCCGATATGGCTGAACAGCGCCCGATCAAAAGCGTCAACGTCGTTACTGGCCGCGGCCGCCATCTCCTGCAGAACATAAGGATGACAACGAATCGCCCCCTGGCCGAAGATGATCATGCTGCGGGTTAAGATGTTCGCCCCTTCAACGGTAATAGCGATCGGCGCTCCCTGATAGGCGCGCGCCAGGAAGTTGCTGTTACCGAGCATAATGCCTTTACCGCCGGCAATGTCCATCGCGTCAATGATCGCCCGCTGACCGCGATGGGTGCAGTGATATTTCACTATCGCCGACAGCACCGCCGGTTTTTCACCCTGCATAATACCGGCGGTGATTAGCGTTGCTGCCGCATCCATCACGTAAGCGTTACCGGCAATGCGTGCCAGTGGCTCTTCAATCCCTTCCATTTTACCGATCGACAGCCTGAACTGACGGCGGATATGGGCATAGGCACCAATTGCCAGCGCCACGCTTTTCAGGCTGCCGGTCGAATTGGACGGCAGGGTAATGCCGCGACCCACTGACAGACATTCGACCAGCATACGCCAGCCCTGTCCGGCCATTTCCGGTCCGCCGATGATGTAATCGATCGGCACGAAAATATCCTTACCGCGGGTCGGACCGTTCTGGAACGGCACGTTAAGTGGGAAGTGACGGTGACCGATTTCCACGCCGGGGGTGTTGGTCGGGATCAGCGCGCAGGTAATGCCCGGATGGGTGTTATCGCTGAGCAGATGATCGGGATCGGACAGTTTAAACGCCAGCCCCAGCACGGTCGCGATAGGCGCCAGCGTGATGTAGCGTTTGTTCCAGGTCAGGCGCATACCCAGCACCTGCTGACCCTGCCATTCACCCATACACACCACGCCGGTATCGGGAATCGCACCGGCATCTGAGCCGGCTTCCGGGCTGGTCAGGGCGAAGCAGGGGATCTCATCGCCACGCGCCAGACGCGGTAAATAGTGATTTTTCTGTTCATCAGTGCCGTAATGCTGCAGCAGTTCGCCCGGACCGAGCGAGTTCGGTACACCGACGGTAATCGCCAGGATGCCCGATACGCCAGCCAGTTTCTGCAACACGCGCGCCTGGGCATAAGCGGAAAACTCCAGCCCGCCATACTCTTTTTTAATGATCATCGCGAAGAAGCGATGCTGTTTCAGATAGGCCCACAGTTCCGGCGGCAGATCGGCCATTTCATGGGTAATCTGGAAATCATTCGCCAGCCGGCACGCTTCCTCAACCGGCCCCTCCAGGAAGGCCTGCTCATCCGGCGTCAGGTGCGGCTGAGGATAGTTATGCAGCTTCTGCCAGTCCGGTTTGCCCTGAAACAGATCGCCCTCCCACCAGGTGGTTCCGGCATCGATCGCTTCTTTCTCGGTGCGTGACATGGGCGGCATCACCTGCTGAAAACGCTGCAGCATCGGTTTTGAAAACAGATTACGGCGCAGCGACGGCAGGTTAAACGGCAACAGAATAATAGCCAGTGGCAGCAGCAGCCACGGCGTCCAGAGGTGTGCGGCCGCCATCGCCGCGGTCCACAGCAGCAGAATCAGGCTGCTCAGCCGCAACGACAGGCGGTGATAGAACAGGGCGCCAATCAGCACCACCGTGGCAAGTATCGAAACAACCATCATAATGAACCGCTCCGTAAGTAGTAAGAGGTCTGACCTGTTGAGTAGAGGTTTAGAGCAGTTGGCTCTATTTATCAATTCGTTTACATCGCAATTACAACCTGACTCACAAAATCAATTTTCCGACCCGTTTCGCTGGCGGCTGTGCAGAGATAATGCCAGCGGCGATCGGGCCGCAATGGCGTGATGCTTTGCGCCGCTCAGGCATTCCGTTAAACTTGCTGCAGATTAACCTCTGCTAAAAAAGGACCTCCCTATGTACCAGGACATCATCCGCTCTGAGCTCAACGAAGCCGCCGATACGCTGAATAAATTCCTCAGCGATGACGCGAATATCCATGCGATCCAGCGGGCTGCGGTGCTGCTGGCTGACAGTTTCAAGGCAGGCGGCAAGGTGCTCTCCTGCGGCAACGGTGGGTCACACTGCGACGCGATGCATTTCGCCGAAGAGCTGACCGGCCGCTATCGTGAAAATCGTCCTGGCTATCCGGCGATCGCCATTTCAGACGTCAGCCATCTCTCCTGCGTCAGTAACGACTTTGGCTACGATTACGTCTTTTCGCGTTATGTTGAAGCGGTAGGCCGTCCGGGCGATGTGCTGCTGGGGCTATCGACCTCCGGCAACTCGGCCAACATCATTAAGGCGATTGAGGCGGCGCGGGCGCAGGGGATGAAAGTGATCACCCTGACCGGTAAAGATGGCGGTAAGATGGCGGGCAGTGCTGACATTGAAATCCGGGTGCCGCACTTTGGTTATGCCGATCGCATTCAGGAGATCCACATTAAAGTGATCCATATTCTGATGTTGCTGATCGAAAAAGAGATGGTGAAGTAACACTCTGGCCTCTCGCCTGGCGGGAGGCGTCTGACGCTAAGGTGGTGACTATGTGCGAATTGCTCGGGATGAGCGCCAATGTTCCCACGGATATCTGTTTCAGCTTTACCGGCCTGGTGCAGCGTGGTGGCGGAACCGGCCCACATAAAGATGGCTGGGGCATTACCTTTTACGAAGATAAAGGCTGTCGCACCTTTAAGGATCCCCTGCCGAGCTTCAATTCGCCAATAGCGCGGCTGGTGCAGGAGTACCCGATCAAATCGCATTCGGTGGTGGCGCACATCCGCCAGGCGAATCGCGGTCAGGTGTCGCTGGAAAACACCCATCCGTTTACCCGCGAACTGTGGGGCCGTAACTGGACCTACGCCCATAACGGGCAGCTAAAGGGCTACCGGCAGCTGGAGACCGGGACCTTTCGTCCGGTCGGGGAGACCGACAGCGAAAAGGCGTTCTGCTGGATTTTGCATCAGCTGGCGACGCGTTATCCCCGCACGCCGGGTAACTGGCCAGCGGTGTTTCGCTTTATCGGCGAGCTGGCGGGCAGCCTGCGGCAGAAAGGGGTGTTTAACATGCTACTGTCGGACGGGCGTTATCTGATGGCCTTCTGCTCCACCAACCTATTCTGGATCACCCGGCGCGCGCCGTTTGGCCGCGCGCAGCTGCTCGATCAGGATGTAGAGGTTGATTTTCAGCAGCACACCACGCCGCATGACGTGGTGACGGTGATTGCGACGCAGCCGCTGACGGCCAATGAAACCTGGCAGCGGATTGTGCCAGGTGAGTGGGCGTTATTCTGCCTTGGAGAGCGCCAGGAATGAGCGTGAAGCAGCTTCGGGATTGGTCACTACCGGGCTGCTGTTCATCACATATTTTCCGCTGGCGACGTTAACCGTCGGTGGCTGGTGATACTTCGCAAAATAAGCGTAACCCGGCTGCAACTGCTGCCAGAAACTGGCGTAGGTGGAGTAACGGTGACGCTGCATATTGCTGTCGGTCATGCGGAACGGATAGATACTGATGCTGATATCCTGCTGGCCGTTACGCAGCGCCGCATTCACATAAGTAAAGATCTCATCCATATAGGCGTTCGTCATGGCATAGCAGCCAATCGACTTACAGTCGCCATGAATCATCAGGTAGTTACCGCTGTAGCCCTGATTGCGATCGTACTGATTCGGAAAGCCAATATTGATCGCGCGATAAAACCGGCTATCCGGTTTCAGCTGGTTCAGCCTGACGTTATAAAATCCTTCCGGGCTTTTGAAATCGCCTTCACGACGTTTCGGGCCGAGGCCGCCAGAAAAATTACAGATGCGGTAGGTATCCAGCAGGCGGTATTCGTTACCAATTTTGCCGTACAGTTCGAGGGTACGCTCTTCCTTGAAAATCTGAATATAAACCGGCGTGCCGAGTAACTGTTTCTTTAATTCTTTACTGACCGGTGCCGCTTGCTGAGCGGGTTCTGGGGTCATTGCCATGCTGAGGGCTGGCAGTAAAATCATCGCAAACAGGAGTGCGATTTTGCCCATGCTGTGTGTACCTTGAGGTGAAGAGAACAATAACGCGAATCGTGCGTCTCTGCTTGCATTATCGGAACTATCCGCTACCGCAGCGCAACATTAAACATTGTCTGTTTTTTTAGCAAGACAGCACGCCAGAAATTCGCGATTTCCTGAACAGAATACGGCCAGAAATTTGTAAACTTTAATGCCGGCCGCGACAAATATTGCAGTTACCTTCGCCAACTGTATACTTATCCAGTGCTGGAGGGGGTATGCGTAAAATCATTCATGTCGATATGGACTGCTTCTATGCTGCGGTGGAGATGCGCGATAATCCCCTGTTGCGTGACATCCCGATTGCCATCGGCGGCAGCCGCGAACGTCGCGGTGTCATCAGTACCGCTAACTACCCGGCGCGCAAATATGGCGTGCGCAGCGCCATGCCGACCGGGATGGCGCTCAAGCTATGTCCCCATTTGCGGCTGCTGCCAGGCCGCTTTGACGCCTATAAAGAGGCCTCGGCGCAGATCCGCGAGATCTTCTCCCGCTACACTCCGCTGATTGAACCGCTGTCGCTGGATGAAGCCTATCTGGACGTGACCGACAGTCCGCATTGCCACGGTTCCGCCACCCTGATCGCCCAGCACATTCGCGCGACTATCCTGCGTGAAACGCAGCTGACCGCCTCGGCCGGCATCGCACCGATTAAGTTTCTGGCGAAAATCGCCTCCGACATGAATAAGCCGGATGGACAGTTTGTTATCACGCCGGCGGAGATGTCCGGTTTTTTACTGACGCTGCCGCTGGCGAAAATTCCGGGCGTGGGCAAGGTGTCGGCAAAAAAGCTGGAGGAGATGGGCCTGGTGACCTGCGGGGATGTGCAGAAGGCGGATTTAGCCCAGCTGCTGAAGCGCTTTGGTAAGTTTGGCCGGGTGTTGTGGGAGCGCAGCAACGGCATTGACGAGCGCGGCGTGGTGGTTGAGCGGGAACGTAAATCACTTGGGGTTGAGCGTACGCTGGCCGAGGACATTCACGACTGGGACGCCTGCCTGGAGATCATCGATTTTCTCTATGCCGAACTGGATCGCCGGCTGAGCCAGATCCGTCCCGATAAGCAGGTGGCGCGGCAGGGCGTGAAACTGAAGTTCAGCGACTTTCAGCAGACTACGCAGGAGCACATCTGGCCGGTGCTGAATAAAGAGGACATGATCGCGATTGCCAAAAAAACCTGGGATGAGCGTCGGGTCGGGCGGGGCGTCAGGCTGGTGGGGCTGCACGTCACCCTGCTCGATCCGCAGCTGGAACGACAGCTGTTGCTGGGGTTGTAGCGCGGTCTGGTGATAAGTGCGCGTCAGCCTGCCAGCGCTGACGCGCCGTCACTTACTTGTGATTTTTGGCTGCCAGGGTGGCGAACCACGGCGCGACGAAATCGTCATTACCGCCCCAGCCGGGGACGATTTTATTCAGCGAGGCAACGTTCACCGCGCCGGACTGGCTGTTGAGCTGCTGCTGAGAGATCGAGGCAGCCTTAAACTGATAGGTGGCTGGCGTCGCTTCACCGGCAATCTTTTTCGCTACCAGACGCATGTTCACCGCGCCAATGGTTTTCGGATCCACCGCCACGGTTTGCACCCACGGGCTGTTCTTCTCACGCATCAGCTGCAAATCCTGGTTTGAGACATCGATGCTGTAGAGCTTGATTTCGGTTCGGCCATTCTCCTGCAGCGCTTTATAGGCGCCCTGGCTGAAGGCGTCCCACGCGCCCCAGATGGCGTCAATCTTGCCTTTCGGGTATTTCGCCAGAATCGCGCCAATCTTGTTCGCAGTATCGCCCTGTACATCGGTAGAAACCGCGCCAATCGACTCCAGCTGATGGATGCCAGGATTCTCCTTCAGCAGTTTCTCGTACACCACCTGACGGCGTTCCATTGGCGGGAAGCCGGCTACCCACAGTTTGACGATGTTGGCTTTGCCGTTGAAATCGCTGATTAACTGACCCAGCGACAGCTGCGCCAGCGAGGCGTCATCCTGCGCCGTCACGGTCACGCCTTCAATCGGGCTATCAACCGGGGTATCAAACACCGACAGCTTAATGCCGGCCTCGGCGATGCGTTTGACCAGACCGCTGGCGTAGGGCGCTTTACCGTGTGATAGCACGATGCCGTCATACTTCTGGCTGATCGCCTGGTTAACGAAATCCTGAAAACGCGCGTCGTCGCCGTTGCTGAGGAAAGTGCTGACCTTAAAGCCGAGCTGACGGCCCTGCTGAATCGCACCGGCGACAAACTGGGTGGTGTTGTCGTCAGAACCGAGGTTACGGATCACCGCGATGCGGATCGGGCCGTCGTGGCTGGCGATCGCCGCGGGCACCGGGGTGACGGTCTCCGCGAAAGCGGCGCTGGCGTTCAGCAGGCTCAGGGCCAGCAGCGAGAGCGTTATTTTTTGCATTAGTAGCAACTCCGGTCAGTGCGCCTCAGCGGCGCTGGATATAGGTGATTGCCAGTGCCAAAGCCAGCACCAGCCCTTTAATAATGTCCATGGCGTAATAGGGGACGGAGAGCATCACCAGGCCGTTCTGCAATACCCCGAGGATCACCGCGCCGACCAGCGTGCCGAGCGCATTCGGTTTGCCCGATCCCGCCAGCGAGAAGCCAATCCAAGCCGCCGCCACCGCATCCATCAGGTAGCCGCTACCGGCGTTAACCTGTGATGAACCAATACGCGAGGCCAGCAGAATGCCGCCCAGCCCGGCCAGCAGCGAGGCGATCACATAGGCCAGCACGCGATAGCGGGTAGTGCGGATACCGGAGAGGCGCGCCGCTTCGGGATTGCCGCCGAGGGCATACATCCGGCGGCCATGTTTGGTCAGCGACAGCGCCAGCTGAGCCACGACCGTTACCACCAGCATAATGATGACGATGGTTGGCACCTGACCCAGCAGGCCAAACGCCGCCGGGATTGTGCCTTCCGCCATATCGCCGCTCGGCAACACCATGTTTTCCGTGATCGAGCCGCCAAAGCTGTAGGTCATCGCCACGCCCTGAATCACAAACAGCGTCGCCAGCGTGGCCAGCATGTCGGGGATCCGCAGGATGACAATCAGAAAGGCGTTAAACAGCCCGACCAGGCTGCAGAGCGCCAGGGTAATCACGATCGCTTCGGTGGTGTCGAGGCCGTACCAGACAAACAGCGAAATCACCAGCGCGTTGGCCAGCGAAGCGGTCGAGCCGACCGACAGATCGAAGCCGCCGACGGTCAGTGAGATCGATACGCCGACCGCGATGACCGTAACAATCGCAATCGATCGCAGAATATTGATGATGTTGTTGGGTTCGAGAAAACTGTCTGAGGCCATGCCAAAGGCGGCGATCAGGATCACCACCGTCAGTAACATGCCCCATTTATAGAGGAAGTCGAACAGTTGATGACGCCATGAAGATGACGGCAGATTCAGGCTGGTTTCTTTGCTGCTCACGCAGGGGTTCCTCCGGTGGAATAAAGCAAAAGCGTCTCTTCAGTGACATCGCGCGCGGCCAGTTCAGCCACAATGCGTCCATCCCAGAGCACACAAATCCGGTCGCATAAGCCGACCAGTTCAGAAAATTCACCTGACGCGTAGATAATGCCTTTGCCTTCGCGCGCCAGACCGTCGATCAGAGTGAACAGTTCGGTTTTGGCTTTGATATCGACGCCTTTGGTCGGCTCATCGAAAATCAGCACGTCGGCGTTGTTACGCAGCCATTTGCCAATCGCCACTTTTTGCTGATTCCCCCCGGAGAGGCGGCGCAGTGGTTGGGCCGGACCGGTGGTCCGCACCTGAAGTCGCTGAATGATGTCCTCTGCCCAGCGCCACGCCTGGCGATGGCCGAACAGGCTCCAGCGCGAGAAACTGTCGTCCGCGCTGACGCTCAGATTCATCGCCACCGACTCATCAATAAAGATGCCCTCTTTACGCCGCTCTTCCGGCACAAGCGCCATGCGCCGGCTGACCGAATCGTGCGGGGAGCGTGGCTGCCACGGCTGGCCGTGCAGCTCTCCCCGACTGACGCGGCTTTTACTGGCACCAAACAGCGCTTTGCACAGTTCAGTCTTGCCGGCACCGGCCAGTCCGGCGATGCCGAGAATTTCGCCCTGATGCAGCCGCAGCGAGATATCCTGCAACAGGTGTTCATCATGCAGTCCGTCGACCGCCAGCAGCAGCGGCTGTGGCTGTGGTTCACGCCGGGCGGGATAGATGTCGGTGAGCTGATGCCCAAGCATTTTTTCCACAATCTGCTCGCCGCTTAGCGCTGCCATCGGGCCACTCTCAATCAGCCGGCCGTCGCGCAGCACCGTCAGGCGATCGCAAATCGCTTTCAGTTCGTGAATCCGGTGAGAGATAAATATCACCCCGATACCGCTGGCCTGCAGGCGACGCACCACGGTGAACAGCCGCTCGCTCTCATGCTGGTCGAGCGGGGCGGTGGGTTCATCCAGAATCAGAAAGCGGCAATGATGCGACAGCGCACGCGCCAGCAGGATCTGTTGCTTTTCAGCCAGGGTGCAGCGCTCGACCAGCCGATTGACGTCCAGCGTCACCTCCAGCTGCGCCAGTAAGGTTCGCGCCTGACGACGTATCTCACCCCAGCGGTAGCGGTGACCCGGTTCCGCCAGCCGATCCAGCAGAATGTTTTCCGCCACGCTAAGCTGTTGCACCAGCGCCACATCAACCTCCTGCTGCACCAGATGAATCCCCAGCTGCTTCGCATCGCGCGGGCTGCGGAGGGTGACCGGAACGCCATCCAGCAGGATCTCGCCGCTGTAGTGACTGTGAGCGCCGGACAGCACCGCCATCAGGGTCGATTTTCCTGCGCCATTCGCGCCGGTCAGCGCGTGAACAGAGTGGCCTTCACTGACGAAATCTACCGATGAGAGTGCGGCAAATCCGCCAAAAGCGATGGAGATGTTACGCATCTCGAGGCGGTTTAACGCAGCCATGTCACCATTCTCCTGAAGAATCACTGGCCGCATTTTTTCCTGAAGCTTCAGGCGCGGCAACGACCGAAAGCGCATAAGCTAGCACGAAACGGTATTAGCCATCCAGACATCTGGACATAACGGCGGCTAAAACCAGCGAAGCGTGAAAGCGTGGCGTATTCAGGTGGGGAAGGGCGTTCGGGGTGGTGAATTATGCTGTTACGGCGCGGCGGGCATAAAAAAACCAGGCCGAAGCCTGGTTAAACTTTTTGCGGTGAGATTACTTTTCTGGCACCACATTCAGCAAGGTGGTCAGCAATTTCCAGTAAAGGCCGACGCTTTCAATATGTACCTGCTCATCCGGTGAGTGCGGGCCGGTAATGGTCGGACCGATCGACACCATATCCATCTGCGGATACGGTTTTTTGAACAGACCGCACTCCAGACCGGCGTGAATCACCTGAATGTTTGGCGTTTTGTCGAACAGCGCGATATAGGTCTGACGGGTCAGCGCCATGATCGGCGAGTCCGCGTCTGGCTGCCAGCCTGGGTAGCCGCCTTTCGCTTTGGTCTGCGCGCCTGCCAGCTGGCCCAGCGAGGTCAGCATCTGCACCACATAATCGCGTCCGGTGTCGATCAGTGAACGGATCAGGCAGTTAATTTCTGCTTTATCCGCTTCCATCGTCACCACGCCGATATTCAGCGAGGTTTCGACCACGCCTTTGGCGACGTCTGAGTTACGGATTACGCCGTTCGGCGTGCTGTTCAACAGATTAAGGAAGCGATCGCGGCTGTCGGCGGTTAATGCTTCACCCTGATGCGCCAGCGGTTCGGTGACCAGCGCGATGTTCGGCTCTTTAATGCCGTGCTCGTTCTGGATGGCGGTCAGGAAATGCGCCGCAGCCGATTTCAGCGCATCGGCCTGGTGGCTGTCGACTGCAACGGTTGCAAAGGCTTCACGCGGAATGGCGTTACGCAGCGTACCGCCGCTGAACGCCAGCAGACGCAGATCCAGTTCGGCAGCGTGCGCCGCCAGGAAACGCGCCAGCAGCTTGTTGGCGTTGCCGAGGCCCATATGAATGTCGGCACCGGAGTGGCCGCCGCGCAGCCCTTTCAGCGTCAGCTTCAGGGTTTCAAAGCTGGCAGGCACCGCTTCACGGGTCAGTGGCAGGGTGGTAACGAAGTCGATACCGCCCGCGCATCCCATGTAGATCTCACCTTCTTCTTCCGAGTCGGTGTTGATCAGGATTTCAGCCTGCAGCCAGTTGGGTTGCAGACCAAAAGCGCCATCCATGCCGGTTTCTTCGGTCATGGTCAGCAGCACTTCCAGCGGACCGTGGGTCAGGCTGCTGTCAGCCAGTACCGCCAGCGCTGATGCCATACCGATGCCGTTGTCCGCGCCCAGGGTGGTGCCGCGCGCTTTGACCCATTCGCCGTCAATCCACGGCTGAATCGGATCTTTGGTGAAGTCGTGTACGGTATCGTTATTCTTCTGCGGCACCATATCGAGGTGCGCCTGCAGCGCGACCGGCTTGCGGTTTTCCATCCCGGCGGTGGCGGGTTTACGAATCAGGATATTGCCGACCTGATCGCGCTCACACCAGAAGCCTTGCTCTTTGGCCCAGCCGACGATGTAACTGGCCAGCGCTTCTTCATGAAAAGAGGGATGAGGAATAGAGCAAATCTTAGCGAAAATATCCCACAGTGGCTGTGGAGAGAGTTGAGACAATTCAGACACGACAAGTCTCCTGTGTCAGTGCGCCGGACCAGCCGGACATCGCGAGTTTCCAGTGAAAGATCGCCGCCAGCGAATCTGGCGAGATGGCCTGAGAATATCACTGTTTTTCCCCGGGTGCGCACTCAGACGCGCTAAAAAGCCGCAACCGACGCACGGGCGCTGGTTTTTAGCGCGTCAACTCCTTATAATCTCGCGCAACCTTTTCCCCGTTGCACATTTTTAAGCCACTCCGGTTGGCTGGGATTCCTATTCTATGAGCGAAAAATACGTCGTTACCTGGGACATGCTACAGATTCATGCCCGTAAACTGGCTCAGCGCCTGCTTCCTGTTGAACAGTGGACAGGCATTATCGCGGTCAGCCGCGGCGGTCTGGTACCGGCTTCGCTGCTGGCGCGTGAACTGGGGATTCGCTATGTCGATACCGTTTGCATCTCCAGCTACGATCACGATCATCAGCGCGAAATGAAAGTGCTGAAGCGCGCCGAAGGCGATGGCGAAGGCTTCATCGTGATTGACGACCTGGTGGATACCGGCGGAACAGCGCAGGCGATCCGCGAGATGTACCCGAAAGCCCGCTTCTGCACCATTTTTGCCAAGCCTGCTGGCCGCCAGCTGGTCGATGATTACATCGTCGACATTCCACAGAACACCTGGATTGAACAGCCGTGGGATATGGGCGTGGTCTACATTCCGCCGATTGTAAAAAACTGATTAATCCTGCCTCAACAACGCCCGGTTTTCCGGGCGTTGTGCTTTCTGCACCTCGCACCCTGATTTGGCGTACAGTACACTAAGCCATCGCCGTTTTATGCCGCAGGAGAAGTGAGTATGTCGAGCAAAAATCTCAGCGAAGAGTTGTTCAAACCACGCTTTAAACATCCTGAAACCTCTTCTTTAGTGCGTCGCCAGCATCACGCGACCCCGGACGTGCACTCCGCCCTTGATGGCGACAGCCAGCGCGGCTGGTATCGCATGCTGAATAAGCTGATGTGGACCTGGCGCGGCCTGACGCCGCAGGAGATTAGCGAAGTGCTGGCGCGCATCGCCATCAGCGACGTTGAGCATACCGATGAGACGCTGCTGGACACCGTGATCGGTTTTCGCGGCGGCAACTGGAATTTCGAATGGTGCCGCCAGGCGGGCTTCTGGCAGCAGAAAGCGCTGGAGTGCAGCGATGACAGCGAAGCGGGCGAATACTGGCTGCATGCTGCCCATCTTTACAGCGTAGCCGCCTATCCCTACATCAAAGGCGATGAGCTGGCCGACCAGGCCCAGACGCTGGCTAACCGCGCCTATGAAGAGGCGACGCAGCGTCTGCCGGGTGAGCTGAAGCCGCTGACTTTCGCTATCAGCGGCGGCAGTCCGG
Source organism: Pantoea sp. X-Soil-YNGN-775 (assembly GCF_059730575.1). Taxonomy (NCBI): domain Bacteria; kingdom Pseudomonadati; phylum Pseudomonadota; class Gammaproteobacteria; order Enterobacterales; family Erwiniaceae; genus Pantoea; species Pantoea sp. X-Soil-YNGN-775. The sequence continues at coordinate 879,870 of NZ_AP035945.1, forward strand.
TCAGCGGTTTCCTGCATATGCCGGCAGGCGTCGACGCTCCTTATCCGACCGTCCTGTTCTGTGGCGCACTCGACTCGCTGCAAAGCGACCATTACCGCCTGTTTCATGACTATCTTGCGCCGCGCGGCATCGCGATGCTGACCATTGATGTGCCGTCGGTCGGCAACTCGGTGAAGTGGACGCTGAATCAGGACACCAGCTTTTTGCATCAGCAGGTACTGCGTCAGCTGGAAACGGTGCCGTGGGTCGATCACACCCGCGTGGCGGCGTTTGGCTATCGCTTTGGTGCCAACGTGGCGGTGCGGCTGGCTTACCTTGAGTCGCCACGGCTGCGGGCGGTCGCCTGTCTCGGCCCGATTGTGCATGCGCTACTGACCCAGACTGCGCTGCAGGATGAGATCCCGGATATGTACATGGATATGCTGGCAAGCCGGCTCGGCATGGCCTCCTCGTCTGACAGCGCGCTGCGTACCGAGCTTAACCGCTATTCGCTGAAGACCCAGGGGCTGCTGGGCCGGCGTACCCCGACGCCGATGCTGTCAGGCTACTGGCAGAACGATTTGTTCAGCCCGGAAGAGGAGAGCAAACTGATCGCTAACTCCTCGGCGGAGGGCAAAGCGCTGCTGATTCCGGTGAAACCGATGATGGTCAGTTTTGATCGGGCGCTAAATGAAATTTGCGACTGGCTGGAGAAGCGTTTAAAAAGGTAACTGGCAAAATTTACAGTATTTGCTACAACTACTACCTGAATTATTGCGGGCTGTTGCAGCGCGCTTCGCTGACTCCGGGCGGTTATGCCGGTGATGTGGCGTGAAGCGGGCGGCAACAGTCCGGATGATTGAGGATCGATATCGGTCAAAACCTATGGAGAATTAGCATGACGTTACCGAGTGGTCACCCCCGCAGTCGCCTGCTTAAGCGCTTCACTGAGCTGGGACCGTATATCCGCGATGGGAAATGTGGTGAAACCCGTTTCTTTTTCGACTGCCTGGCTGCCTGCGTCAATGTGAAACCGGCACCGGAACTGCGTGAATTCTGGGGCTGGTGGATGGAGCTGGAAGCGCAGGCCGATCACTTTACCTATGTCTACCATATCGGTCTGTTCGATAAAGAGGGCGACTGGTCTGTGGCGACGGTTAAAGGCAAAGAGAATACGGCGCGAGTCGAAGAGACCTTACGTAACTTTCATACCCGTCTGAAAGCGATGCTGCACGAATTTGAGCTTGATCTGATTCCGGCCAGCGACTTCGATGAGAAACCGGTGAAACTGAGTGCCTGATTACAGCGTTCAGCAATAAGAAAGGGCGAGTTGAAAAACTCGCCCTTTTTTTATCAGACACATTCACATTGAGGGTAACGCACTGCGGACCCGCCGCCGCCACAGCAATCAACAGGGACGGCGCCGGCCCGACAGATATCAGAACTGGTAGGTCATGCCCACGGCAACCACGTCATCATTGTTGATTGACAGCGCGTTGTCGTCATCCAGCTGGTTAATTTTGTAATCCACAAAGGCGGACATATTTTTGTTGAAGTAGTAGGTGGCACCCACATCGATATATTTCACCAGATCCGCATCGCCGATCCCGTTTTCAATATCTTTGCCTTTGGTCTGCACATAGCCGATAGAAGGACGCAGGCCGAAATCAAACTGATACTGCGCCACCAGCTCGATGTTCTGCGCTTTGTTGGCAGCACCGGCCACTGCGGCACCGGTGTTGCGGTTGGTACCGCTGATTGGCGTCATGTTACGGGTGTCGGTATAAATCGCCGCCAGGTAAACGCTGTTCGCATCATATTTGACGCCTGCGCCCCAGGAATCCGCGCGATCGCCGCCGCCGTAAGCGCGGGCCTGCTGCTGGTTGGTGCGGTCAGATGAGGTGATGGCACTCATCAGGCTCACGCCGGTGTCGCCCAGCGTATAACCGAGTGATGCACCGTAGCCATCGCCGTTCTGGCGGTTGATATCGGTACGGCTATTGGTGCTGCTGGCGTCATTTTTGCCCTGATACTGCAGCGCAAATTTCAGACCATCCACCAGGCCGAAGAAGTTATTGTTGCGGTAGGTTGCGACGCCGGTGGCGCGCTGGGTCATAAAGTTATCAGAACGCGCGGTGCCGTCACCCCCAAATTCCGGGAACACGTCGGTCCATGACTCCACGTCATACAGCACGCCGTAGTTACGACCGTAATCGACCGAGCCATACTGTGAGAATTTCAGGCCGGCAAAACCGAGACGGGTTTTGTTGCCGTTGTTGGCATCGCTGCCTTCGGAGTTGTTGACGTTGTACTGATATTCCCACTGACCGTAACCGGACATCAGATCGTTAATCTGCGTCTGGCCTTTGAAGCCGATACGCACGTAGGATTTGTCGCCATCTGAGCCGGCATTATCGCTGAAGTAGTGCTCAGCTTTAACTTTGCCGTAAAAGTCCAGTTTGTTGCCATCTTTGTTATAGACTTCGGCGGCCTGTGCGGTCGACGCCAGCGCCAGAGCAGAGATGATCATTGCCAGTGTGCTTTTCTTCATTTGCTATCAATCCCAATGTGTACGTCAAAAAGTTGTGAAAGTTTTTGTAAAGCACCGACTTTTTACCGGGCGGTGATGAACTTTTTATGACGCTTTTCGTGATTTCTTGTTAATCGTGAACTTTTGGTCTACGCCCTTGTCCGCGTAAAATCGTGCTTTTCCCCCGCTGGCTGTTGGCTTCCTTATCGACTCCTGTTAAAACGTCCTTTCGTAAAAATTTTTCACTACGGCAGGAAATATGAGTGGCAGTCAGACCTTAGTGGTCAAATTGGGTACCAGCGTTCTCACCGGCGGTTCACGCCGGCTGAATCGGGCGCATATGGTGGAGCTGGTTCGCCAGTGTGCGCAGCAACATGCTGCAGGCCACCGCATTGTGATTGTGACCTCTGGCGCGATGGCGGCCGGACGCGAACATCTGGGCTACCCCGAACTGCCGCCGACCATCGCCTCAAAGCAGCTGCTGGCTGCGGTGGGGCAAAGCCGTCTGATCCAGCTGTGGGAACAGTTATTCTCTATCTACGGCATCCACATCGGTCAGATGTTGCTGACCCGCGCCGATATGGAAGATCGCGAGCGTTTTCTGAATGCCCGCGACACGCTGCGCGCGCTGCTGGATAACCACATCGTACCGGTGATCAATGAGAACGACGCGGTGGCGACCGCCGAGATTAAAGTGGGCGACAATGACAACCTATCGGCGCTGGCCGCGATGCTCGGCGGGGCCGACAAGCTGCTGCTGCTGACCGATCAACCGGGGCTGTTTACCGCCGATCCGCGTAATAATCCCGACGCTGAGCTGATCAGCGACGTGCATGTGATTGATGATGCGTTACGCTCATTAGCCGGCGGCAGCGTTTCCGGGCTAGGCACCGGCGGCATGTCAACCAAGCTTCAGGCGGCCGATGTCGCCTGCCGTGCCGGCATTGAGGTGATCATCGCTTCAGGCAGCCGCAGCGGGGTGATCGGCGATGTGATCGACGGCAAGCCGGTCGGCACGCTGTTTCATGCTCAGCAGTCGCCGCTGGAAAACCGTAAGCGCTGGATTTTCGGCGCGCCGCCAGCCGGTGAACTCACCGTGGATGATGGCGCGCTGGCTGCGATTATTGAACGTGGCAGTTCATTGCTGCCGAAAGGGATCCGCGCGATTCAGGGCAACTTCTCCCGCGGAGAAGTGATCCGTATTCGCAGCCTGCAGGGGCGCGATATCGCTCACGGCGTGTCGCGTTACAACAGCGATGCGATGCGAATGATTGCCGGCCACCACAGCCAGCAGATCAGTGAAATCCTCGGCTATGAATATGGCCCGGTGGCGGTTCACCGCGACGACATGATCGTCAGTTAAGGAGCAGACAATGCTTGAAGAGATGGGAAAAGCGGCCCGCGCGGCAGCCTATCGCGTGGCCGATCTGTCGACCGCAGAGAAAAATCAGGTCCTGATGACCATTGCCGATCGTCTGGAAGCCGAAAGCGCCGACATTCTGGCCGCCAATGAACAGGACCTGGCCGAGGCGCGTCAGAACGGCATGAGCGCGGCGCTGTTAGATCGGCTGACGCTGAATCCACAGCGGCTGAGCGGCATCGCCAGTGACGTTCGTCAGGTTTGTCAGCTGGCCGATCCGGTCGGGCAGTTGATTGATGGCGGCCAGCTCGACAGCGGGCTGCGTATCGAACGCCGCCGTGTGCCGCTCGGGGTGGTGGCGGTGATTTATGAAGCGCGTCCCAATGTGACGGTAGATGTCGCCAGCCTGTGTCTGAAAACCGGTAATGCGGCGATTCTGCGCGGCGGTAAAGAGACGTGGCGCACCAATGCCGCCACGGTGCGGGTCATCCAGAACGCCTTACAGCAGCACGGCCTGCCGACGGCTATCATCCAGGCGATCGAGAATCCCGATCGTGAACTGGTGAATCAGCTGCTGAAGCTGGATCGCTATGTCGATATGCTGATTCCGCGCGGCGGCGCGGCGCTGCATAAGCTGTGCCGCGAAAACTCCACCATTCCGGTGATCACCGGCGGAATCGGCGTATGCCACATCTATATCGATGAAACCATGGAGATTGAACCGGCGCTTGAGGTGATCGTCAATGCCAAGAAGCAGCGCCCCAGCGCTTGTAATTCGCTGGAGACGCTGCTGGTAGATCAGGCGATTGCCGACCGCTTCCTGCCAGCCTTCAGCGCCCGAATGGCGCAGGAAAATATTGTGCTGCATGCTGACAGCAACGTGCTGGCGCAGCTGCAGGCGGGTCCGGCGCAGGTGATGCCAGTCAGTCTGCCGCAGTACGATGATGAATGGCTGTCGCTCGATCTTAACGTGAAGCTAGTGGCGGATATGGATCAGGCGATTGATCATATCCGGACGCACGGCACCCAGCATTCCGATGCCATTCTGACCCGCAGCACCCGCAATGCCACGCGCTTTGTTCGTCAGGTTGACTCGTCTGCGGTCTACGTTAACGCCAGCACCCGTTTTACCGACGGCGGACAGTTCGGTCTGGGGGCGGAAGTCGCCGTCAGTACCCAGAAGCTGCACGCTCGCGGGCCGATGGGATTAGAGGCGCTAACCACCTACAAATGGATTGCCTGGGGCGACGACACGCTGCGGCCATAATCCCCCCTTTTTTTAACAAAACGGGAGTCTTTTACAGACTCCCGTTTTTTTTTAGCCACCTGTTTCGGTCCAGTTAAATCTGGAGTTTCTCGCCTGTAAGTTAATTTTTCGTCACTGCCGGGTCGTTTCAGCTAAAAAAGCTGGCTGAATTTCACGCAATTCGTTACGGAAGATTCCTGAAAGCCGGGGCTGTGCGCGGCCTGAGGCAATATTTTTTGTTCAGCTGCAAACGGCAAGGGATAATGATAATTAGAAATGCTTGATAAAGCGGTTAGGTAGTAAACGGACGGTAATATAAAATGAACTGGTAGCAATAATGAAAATAACATCCAGTACCTCCTCTATGGCTGATTATTAACTAATGGTTAAAAAAGAAAGTACAAGACAAGCTTTCACCGCCAGGCTGATTGCGGCCTGTGAGAGTGCCGGCATTGTCGGACATGGACGAAACAAACAGGTTGCTAAGGCCCTGCAACAGCAGGGCTGTAAGATTTCAACGCCGGGAGTGTGGAAGTGGTTCAACGCCCAGTCAGTGCCCGATGGCGGCAATCTGCTGGCCCTCAGTCAGCTGCTTGGCGTCAGGGTAGAGTGGCTGCAGTACGGAATGGAGCATCCTGCTGAACCGGTGACGTTAAGCGCACTGACCAGCCATAAAAACGCTTTTCGCGTTGATAGCCTCGATATAGGCCAGAAAAGTGCGGCGGGTCTGCCTGCGCGCGATGAGTTTGTCGAAACCATCCAGGCCATCGAGTACGGTCAGGATGAGGCGCGGGTGCTTTTCAACGGCCGTCCGGCAGAAAATATCCGCCTGATCGCCATCAACAGCGATTCGATGGCCGACACCTTTGCGCCGCGCGACCAGCTGTTTGTCGACATCAGCGTGCGGATGTTTGACGGTGACGGCATCTACATTTTCACCCTCGATGAGCAGCTCTACCTGAAGCGCCTGCAGCTACAGCACAAGAAAATCGCTGTAATATCAGACAATAAACGCTATGAAACCTGGTATCTCAACCACGATGATGTGGCCAGCCTGAAGGTGCTGGCGAAAGTCATCATGAGCCAGGCACGACACTATCAGATCCTCGGTTAAGCGCGCTGTCAGCGGGCGAGACCGTCAGCCTGCAAAAAAATAATCGACATAAATTCAAAAATTTAACCAGCGGTAAATAAAAAATTAACCAACAGTGTTTGATAAAGCATAAGAACCTGTTAATAATTTGAACATGGATGAACGAAGCAGTTCTTTCAGGGATGACCCGCTCTTAAACAATTGAGGCGCTGCACAAGCGCGAATCAAACCACCCAAAAGTCAGTGAACTTTGGGATGGGGTGGATGCGCAAAATGCAGCGTCGTCAGATGCCGTTTATTCCCCTTCGCCTACTTTCCACCTGGCTGCTCACGCAGCCGGGCGGTGAGTGTGCGAGCGTGAATCGCGACATTCGGGCCCGTTCGGTTCGCCGAAAGCTCGCGCCTGCCACCCCATCGCCAAAGACTCATTCACAGGAGGAGTTATGGCGATAATTCACTATGGCAAAAGCGTTTTTATGGGCAACGCACGTACTCGTCGCCATCGGCGGCGCCAACCTCTCAGCAGCCTGAAACAGAGCATCGACCAGGCACTGAACTTCCCACCCGAAACACCCACCCTGCGACGTGCAGAGCAAATCTGCCAGCGTCAGGTCACCCCGCGTGTTGATCGTGCGATAACCGCGCCACGCGCCAAAAATCAGGAAACGCCCAGCTTCGACAATTGCTGTCTGCCGCACGTGCATCTCTATGCAGTGCGCTGATTAGCGTCAGAAATCTCCCGTTCTTACTCCCTGTTCAATTCCAGTCACCTCCATTTTTCACTGGCCGCAATCCGGTTATTTACTGTTCAGTTTAACTGGAGGTTCACCCCTGCCTGCGGCTGGCGGCGTGAGGAGTATTGATCAGCGAACGTTATGTATTTTTTCACAGGGTGAGTTGCTCTGACCCGTCATTGAGGAATCGTTATGAGCCAGATAATTGCAATGCTGAATTTTGAAGAAGGCTATGCCGACGTGCCTTATCTCGACACGCTCGGCTTTCCGACGGTCGCGGGAGGGATCCGTATCGGTCCGAAAGGCGCATCGCTGAGTAACTATGCGTTCCGTGTTCCGCGACGCGTCGGGGATGTATGGAAGCAATGCATTCTGGAAGGCAAGGTGCAGGACATGCAGAGTCGGGAGCTGCTGCGTAATGCGCTGGCGAAGTGCAACGACGCCCGCACCGACGTACTGCTGAGCATGGCCTATCAGCTGGGGGTTGATGGTGTGATGCAGTTTAAAAACATGCTCAGCGCCATTGTCAGTGAGAACTTCAACGAAGCCGCGGACGCGATGATGAACAGTCTGTGGGCGCGGCAAACGCCAGGCCGCGCCCGGCGTCATGCTGAAGTGATGCGTAGCGGCACCTATGCGGTGTACAGGGGGCTGCTATGAGATGGCTGATGTTCCTGATTGCCGTGCTGACGGCGATCATCATTCTGCTGCTGCTGCAGCGCTTTACCACCCTGCAATTTGTCTCCCACGCCCGTCTGTTATTCAAAACCTGGTCGGTCTGGCTCGCCTCGCTGGGATCGATGCTCAGCGCCTGGGCGCAATCCTTTCCCTCCGCCGCCGTCGATGCCTGGAGCGTACTGCCGGAAGACGTCAAAGCGATTCTGCCGCACAACTACCTCGGGCTGGTCGGCGCTTTCATGGTGGCGATGGGGGTGATTGCCCAATTTGTTCGTCAGAAAAACCTGCTGAATGAGAAGCAGCGGGCGGAGGTAACCAAATCATGACGCTGTTAACCACGTTACTCGGCGGCGGCTGGCACTGGATCGCGGCGCTGGCCGGCATCATTGCCGCGCTGGGGGCCAGCTATTTCGGCGGGAAAAAAATCGGCAAAGTGCAGCAAAAAGCGCGCTCTGACGTCGAAAACGCACAACAACAGGCGTCCCGCGTCGAAGCGGTCGCGCAGCAGCAACAACATAACCGTGAGGAGGCCAACCGTGTGGCGACTGACAATCACAACCTTGATGACGCTGCTGCTCGCGACAAGCTGCAGCAGTCGAAATACCACCAACCCTGAGCCGGTCGCGATAACCGATTCAGCCTGCGTTCTGTTTTCCCCTCTTTATTCCTACGGCGATGACGCACAAAAGATGGACGTTCGCACCGTGCGCGCTATTAACACCCACAACGACATGTGGGACACCCTCTGCGGCCACCCGGCCTCTGCTAAGTAACCTGCTGATAATCAGCGATTTATCTAAGTGATCCTGAGGAGGATACTATGATCGAAGTTAACTCTTTTGCTGAGCTGCGTACGACTCCCCCATCAAAATCAGGTGAAGTTGCGATCCTGAAACGCTATTACGACAAAGACTCGAGCTTCCGTGGCGGCGCAGACTTTGTTGGTTTCCTCAGTACGACTCCACTGAAAGACGATGGCGGGACGGTTGCGATCGGCAACGGTTTTTACTGGAAACGCACCATTAACGATCCCACTGAAGTGAATATCCTGCACTTTGGCGCGAAAGGGGATGGCGTAACTGATGATACCGACGCGTTTAAGCGGATGCTGGCGTGGACGCAGACCTATAACACCTACGTGAAAGCGCTGCCGGTTCGTTTTCCCGGTGGCCGCTTCCTGATTTCGCCTATCGATCTCAGCGATACCGAAATCCCGTTCTTCGGCCTGTTAGGGGACGATCTGGAACTCGGCTCACTGCCGCGCACCACGATTATTTCCGATAAAAGCGCCAATACGGTGTTTAAAGTAAAGGCGCGCCGTACTGCCATCAAAGGCATCGTCTGGAACGGGCAGGCCAGCGCCGATACCAGCGCCAAAGTCACTATTTTACCCGAACAGTGCAGCAACAATCAGCCGTTCTTCGAAAACACCTGTATCGAAGGGCAAACCGTCAATATCAGCTGCTTCCGGGCGCAAAGCACTGGCGGCACGGTGTTTAAGCTGCAGGATACGCTCGACAGTAAGTTCGACCAGATCTACACCACCAGCACCTTTTCACGGGTGTTTGACGTCGGCTGGTCGAACTCACCCAATGGCGTCTGGGACCACTCGACTGCCATTGAGTTAAGCAATGCCAACTTCCAGTCCGGTTATGGTGACGCCACGCTCTATATGCCGCGTATGACTCAGGGGATCCTGCGTAACGTCTGGATTGAGCATACCCGCAATCCGGGCGATCTGTCGGACGGTGGCTGGACCATTGATACGCTGAACATTGAAGACTGCGGGACGCCGCTCAACCTCAACAATGCCCGCGTCATCATGCGTCAGATTAACCTGCAGGCTGGGGCGAAAATTACTAACGATCTGGCCGCCGGGAAGTGGTTATCGACCTTTGAATATGGTTACCGTCGTGATGAAAACCACGGCAGCTATTCAACCGGTTCGATGCGCGTTGGCTATTTCAGCGGATATAAGGTGGTGAACAACACCGATACCGACAACTGGTACCGACTGGGTCAGCTCTACTTCCCGGCGCCTAACCAGGCGTGGGTGATGGAACTGATCGGGAAAGCGGATGCCACTACGCCCTCCGGCACGGCGGGGTCGCCGGTCAACCTGCCGGGGACCGGCAGAACGCTGATTAATCTGCAGCGCCTGGAGACGGTGTGGGCGGATGCGCATCACATGGGTCAATCCTCAGTGCTCGATATCCGTTATAACCGGGTAGGGACCACCTATGCGGTGGTCTGGGTCAAGTTGCGGGCCAACAGCGGCGAAACCATGTTCAACCTGAAGACCACCGGTCCGACCCGTTTCGATACCGGTTCCTGCTCGCTGTTCCAGTCTGATATGTCGGTGGTGACTGACATTACCAAAGTAGGGACGCTGAAACCGGCCGCACGCTTCGGCATGCATAACGGACTGGCCGGCATTGGTGCCAATGAAAAAGGGGTGGTGACACTCGCAACGGCGGCGGGAACCCCGGCCAATAAAACCGCGCCGACCGGTTTTGTGCTGATCAATATCAACGGCGTTGACCGTAAGGTCCCTTACTACGATTGATGATCACCACTTTTGGGCGAGGCTGCGGCCTCGCTTTTTTTTGTCTTACGTCTGCGCCGCGGGCAGGGGTGTCAGATGATCTGCTGCGAAAATCCGCAGTTAAGCACCGCCTCTCTTGACGTATTTCCGCTTTTTTCCTAACGTATTTCCCCGCTAATCCTACCCGTTTGCCGGTATAGCTCAGTTGGCAGAGCAGCGCATTCGTAATGCGAAGGTCGGAGGTTCGACTCCTCTTACCGGCACCAGTTTTTCTCTTTATCAGATTCTCTTCTTCTATTACGTCTGTTTGGCTGGTTCACCTTTGCCGCGCTCACCGATAACAGTTCAGGGCGACATCGCTAACGCGCGTGGTGCCAATCTCTTTCCAGTTCAGTAGAGGAGGCGCGCGACCCACGCAAACCAGCTTGTGACGATTAATTTCAATTGCCGCTTGCATCACTTAAAGAAGTGTGGCTTAATGAATCGTCGGTTTGATTAACAGACACTATCAAAGTAAGTATCCAAAGCAGTTCTCATCTCTAAGTTTGTCGCGAGACATCCCTTCTTTTTGAGTCTTCTCTTACGTTCTGATTAAAATCTGTTCTCAGGCCATTATGCCGGAAGGCTCGATATATTAAGGATTTAAGCATGTCTAACAAAATTCGCGGTACCGTTAAGTGGTTTAACGCAGAGAAAGGCTTCGGTTTCATCTCTCCTCAGGACGGCAGCAAAGATGTATTCGTACACTTCTCTGCAATCCAGGGCACTGATTTCCGTTCATTAGATGAAGGTCAACAAGTTGAGTTTACAGTAGAAAATGGCGCCAAAGGCCCAGCTGCTGCGAACGTTGTTGGTCTCTAAGGACTGAAAATTACATTTAAATGTCCTCACTGTAATGGCTCACAGTTTCGTACATCACACTTTGATGTTACAAGAGCCAATCCGCATGGAGCGAAATGCATTTTCTGCAAATCTGTCGTTGTTCAGGTGAACGCGGCGAGGATTGCACTTCAGAGCCAGCCTCGCGCTCTCTGATTAAAGGCTAACTGAGCTTTATAGCGTTGTTGCATTTACTGTAATTAAAGGCTGCCACTGGCAGCCTTTTTTGTTTCTGTCATTCTGCTTCTGCTTCTGCTTCTGCTTCTGCTTCTGCTTCTGCTTCTGTCTGAGTCTCAGCTTGCGCTGATGTTTCCGCTATTCTGTTGCTTATCCCTGGCTCCGCCTGTTGCTGGCGCACGGCCTGACGTCATCGCTTCCCTGTTCAACAGAAATTAACGCCAGGTTCAGGCGCTGATCCGGCCATACACTGTTGGAACAACGACGTTACGGCCCGCCGGAGCAGGCCGCTGGAACAAACAAACTTCGCTACTTATCAGCCACGATATCAGGCACTGTGCGCTGCATTCAGTGAGAGCTGCCCAACCTTAAACACGCTCATCGCCTGCGCCATCCGTTCAGCCTGATCCTGCAGGGCTTGTGAAGCTGCGGACGCTTCCTGCACCAGTGCGGCGTTCTGCTGCGTCACCGCTTCCATCTGGGTAATCGCCATGTTGATCTCACTGATGCCGCTGCTTTGCTCGCTGCTGGCGATGGTGATTTCACTCATGATGTTTGCCACGCTCTGTACGCTGTTGACCACTTCGCCAATGGTAGAACCGGCATGGGTAACCAGCTTACTGCCTTCGTCCACCTTCGCGACCGAATCTTCAATCAGCACTTTGATCTCTTTGGCAGCCGACGCTGAGCGCTGGGCCAGATTACGCACTTCAGAAGCGACCACCGCAAAGCCGCGTCCCTGTTCACCGGCACGTGCGGCTTCAACGGCTGCGTTCAGCGACAGAATGTTGGTCTGAAACGCAATGGAATCAATAACGCTGATAATGTCGACAATCTTCTTCGACGACAGGGCGATCGCCTCCATCTTCTCAATCACCTGCTCCATTACCACACCGCCTTCGCGTGCCACGCTGGAGGTGCTGGCGACCAGCTGGTTGGCTTCGCGGGCGTTGTCCGCGTTGTGTTTAACCGTAGAGGTCATCTGCTCCATCGCAGAGGCGGTCTCTTCCAGCGAGCTGGCCTGCTGCTCGGTACGGGTAGAGAGATCAAGGTTGCCGCTGGAGATCTGGTTTGAAGCCACCGCAATGGTATCGGAACCGGTACGCACCTCGGTGACGATGGAGAGCAGATTATCGTTCATCCGTTGCAGCGCCTGCATCAGTACGCCGGTCTCATCGCGTGACGTCACCTGAATTTTTGAGCTCAGATCGCCGGCGGCAACGCGCTCGGCAACATCAACCGCGGCCACCAGCGGGCGCACGATCGAACGCGTCAGGAAAAGGCCCAGCATAATTGAGGCCAGAATCGCCAGCGCAGAGAAAATCAACGTGATGTTAATTGCTGACTGACCATTGGCCACGATACTCTGTCCTTCGCCGCGCAGTTGCGAATCCTGAGAGTTAGCAAATGCGACAGCATCATCAAGGAACTTGTTCTGGGTGGCGGTCATCGACTTCAGCACATAGGTGCTGGCAGCATCGAAATTGCCGCTTTTCACCAGCGTAACCAACTCCGTTTTCACCTTCTCAAAGGCTTCGGCCGATGCCAGCAGACCGGCAATTTTTTTCTTACCGACTGCCGTAACCTGAATGTCGGCGATCTTTTTCATGGCGGCGTTAGTACGCTGGGTCGCTTCGTCCAGCTGACCGTAACGTTTCACGTTCATTTCAGGCCGGTTAGTGTCGATCACGATGCCGCGCAGGTATTTGATCTGATCGTTGACACCATCGCGCACATCAAATGCCAGTCGCACTTTTACGTAACGATCGTCCACGATCGAGGCGATCGCGCTGTTGATGCTGTTAATTTTCGTTATGGATGTCACACCAATGACAATCAGTAACGCCACAACAATACCGAAGGCTGCGGCGAGCCGCATACCCACCTTCATATTCTTGATACTGACCATGCTTTTTTCCCCGTTTTATTATTTATCACTGTGTTATCAGCAATCAGGTTCCTTGCTGCTGTGCGCGATTCACCTGCTGTGCCCGGCGTCGTGCCGCCGAAAAAGGGTGATCTCGCGCACACTGTTATCGGAGCGTTAAGCTTTACCTTTAATATTTTTGAAGTAACAGGCAGGGGAAAGCGCACCATTAACCGCATGGATTAATCGTGTTTAACAAAACTGCCTGGATAAAAGAGCAAGGCCGAAGGAGATCGGTTGGGCTGGCAGCCACAAAGCTGGCAGCCTGAATCGTCAGAAATGAAAGGGATCAGAAAACCAGGAAGTAGAGGCCCACCCAGAACAGGATGCTAAGGGTCAGGGCGCTAATCCAGGCAAGCTGACGTAAACGGCCACGCAGCACGTTTTGACGGGAAGTAACAGGTAAGGTTTCGCTGTGCATGGGTAAAATTCCTGGCTAAAGAGTAAAGACGCAGTGCGAAACAGGCCAGAGCGGCAGACCGAACGGCAGCGCGCCGGCCTGCATTCGCTTAGCGGGCTGCTTCGAGAACGTTAAAAATCACGTCGGAGAGTTCGTTTAACTCGAACTTGGCGACATAACCGTCGGCACCCACTTTGCGGACGTGATCTTCATTGGCGCTGCCTGACAGTGAAGAGTGGATCACCACCGGCAGACGTTTCAGTATTTCGTCACGCTTGATGTTGCGGGTCAGGGTAAAACCATCCATCTCCGGCATTTCCAGGTCAGTGAGGACAAAGGCGATTTTGTCGTGAATCGACTCGCCTGCCGCCTGCGCCTGCTGGCTCATCAGCTTAAGTTTTTCCCACGCTTCCAGGCCGGTATTAAACATCAGCGATGGAATCCCCATGCTCTTCAGACCCTGTTCCAGCAGCTGGCGCGCTACTTTGGAGTCTTCCGCCACAATGGCGACGGCTCCAGGACGATAGTTGAATTCACGCGCTTTGGTGGCTTCAGGCTCCACACCGCGAACTGAAGGAATGATGTCATACAGAATTTGCTCAACGTCCAGCACCATCGCCAGTTCGTTGCTCTGTTTGTCACTGTCCAGACAGGCGATGCTGGTAATGTTGCGGCCACCGATACCGGCTTCTGCGGTGTGCACCTGGCTCCAGTCGAGACGCACAATGTTTTCCACCGATTCGACGGCGAACGCCTGGGTGTTGCGCGCATATTCGGTTACCAGCAGCAGATTCAGGCCGGTTTCCGGCACGCAACCTGCTACCGCCGGCAGGTCGATAACCGGGATGAACTGGCCGCGAATACTTGCCATACCCAGCAGCGGTGAGCGCATGCCCGCAGCTTTGGTAATGGCTGGCATCGGTACGATTTCACGCAGCTTGAACACGTTAATGCCAAACAGTTCTGACTTGCCTTTCAGCTGATCGGAACCTAAGCGAAACAGCAGCAGTTCGAATTTATTCGATAACGCGAGATTCGCTCTCTCATCAATCTCTTTTTGAAAATTATCCATCGTTGCCTCTGCATTAACGCAGCTGGTGAAATAGGGTGTGAACAGGTTATCGGCAGCAAAAGGAAAAAGGTGAGAACAGAAGGGTGAAATAAAACAGACGCCAATTATTGTGCCAGGCTTATCGGTGAAGGTTCGACATGGACACCTTTCCAATACAGGAGTGTGAAATGAAAAAAGTAATTTTAGCGTCGCTGTTGGTGGTAATGAGTGCTGGCGTGTATGCCGATGAGGGAGGATACAAGGGCGGTGAAGCGCCGCCGCCGCAGCACAAGCAGGATGCAGGCTATAAAGGATCGGAAGATACCGGTCAGACTCACATCGACCAGATTCGCGATTTCCGTCAGGGCGGATACGTGACGCTTGAAGGCTATATCGTGAAGAAAGAGCAGGGCGATACCTACCAGTTCCGCGATAATACCGGCACCTTACCGATCATTGCGCCGCAGAAAACCTTTGATGGTAAAACCTACTCGGCTGAGGACAAAGTGCGCGTCAGCGGCAAGGTACATGGCAAAGGGCAACAAACCACGCTGCATGTCACCCAGATTGACGAACCGTAATAAGCAGGGCGAGGCTTCAGCCTCGCCCGTGGTGATTTAATCCTTCAGCAAAATCGCCCGGCACGCTTTGCCTTTGATTTTTCCCTGCTTCAGTTTCACCAGCGCCCCTTTCGCCTGGGCGGCGTCAATCGCGACGTAAGCGTGGGTCGGTGTCAGCACAATCTTGCCAATCTGGTCGGCGCGATAACCCGCTTCCCCGGTCAGTGCGCCGAGAATATCGCCCGGACGGATTTTGGCTTTGCGGCCACCATCAATGCACAAGGTCATCATCGCGGCTGGCAACGGTTTACTGCTGCCTTTTTTCAGCGTGCTGGCGGAAATCCACGGCAGCTTCTGCTGCAGAAAATCTTCCAGCGCATGGGCGCGCGCCATTTCATCGGCCGCCACCAGGCTGACTGCGACGCCGTGCTCACCGGCGCGTGCGGTGCGGCCAATACGGTGCAGATGCACTTCCGGGTCCCATGCCAGCTGATAGTTCACCACCATTGCCAGCGATTTGATGTCGAGTCCACGGGCCGCCACATCGGTGGCAACCAGCACCCGGCCACTGCCGTTGGCAAAGCGGATCAGTACCCGCTCACGATCGCGCTGCTCAAGGTCGCCATGCAGCGGCAGTGCGCTGATATCACGCGCGTTCAGCGCCGCGGCAATCTCATCGCATTCACGACGGGTGTTACAGAACACGACGCATGACGCAGGCTGGCGTTCGCTCAGCAGGGCTATCAGCAGTGACAGCTTTTCACCGTGGCCGGCTTCAATAAACTGCTGCTCAATCGACGGCAGTTCGCTGACCTCTTCCGTCACCACGCTCAGCGCATCACGCTGAAAGCGGCTGCTGATGGCGGCAATGCCTTCTGGCCAGGTGGCGGAGAACAGCAGCGTCTGGCGTGAAGCGGGGGTGGCCTCAATGATGGTTTCCATATCGTCCCGGAAGCCCATTTCCAGCATCCGGTCAGCTTCATCCAGCACCAGCGTACGCAGGTTTTCCAGCTTCAGGTTTTCGCGTTTGATGTGATCCAGAATACGACCCGGGGTACCGACCACGATATGCGGTGGATGCACCAGCGAATCACGCTGGGCGCTCATCGGCTGTCCGCCACACAGGGTCAGAACTTTAATATTGCGGGTGAAGCGTGCCAGCTGACGCAGCACGTTACCGACCTGATCGGCCAGTTCGCGGGTCGGGCAGAGAATCAGCGCCTGGGTCTGAAACCGGGCACTGTCGATATGTTGCAGTAAGCCAATACCAAACGCGGCGGTTTTGCCGCTGCCGGTTTTCGCCTGCGCGCGCACGTCACGACCCTGCAGAATGGCGGGCAGCGTGGCGGCCTGAACCGGCGTCATGCTGGTATAGCCCATCTCGCGCAGGTTATCGAGCTGGCTGTCGGGAAGCGTATTGAGGGTTGAAAAAGCGGTCACGGGCGCGGCCTCTGAGGCTGAAAGTGGAGGGCATTATTGCGCGCGCAAGTCTGGCAGAAAGCCGGCCTGACGGCAACGGGAACCTTGAGGTTAGCAGTATGAAACAATTCGGTGCAGATCGGATAAGAATTAACCGAAGAAGAGTCAGAATTGGTGTTTTTTTTTAATCCTTCAGCGGTGGTTAAAGAAAATACTGCCGCTACGTTTATTCATCAAGACCAGTCATTAGTTTATAACCTGCCGTTTTTAAAAAATTATTTGATTGTTAATCAGATAAATCCTTAAAAATAACTCCAGTAAAAGAATTAATCATTAAAAAATATCACCCTTAATGCCGATAAAAATCGGGCGCTAATTGCTTTATATTTAGCGCGCCATATTCCTGGTACAACGACCGGTAGAGGGTATTTTCATTGAGTAATAGCATCCAGGGACCACATGAGAATGTGCTTAAAATAGTAGGCCGCGCCGTACTGACACTGCACGTTCATGGAGAGAGCTTATCAGCCGATAAGATCGCTTCAATGATCGGCTGTTATGCGGAAGATGAGCCCTGTGATCAGGAAGATCGTCGCTTATATGCGCTGGCAATGGAATTGATGTCGAATGATAAATGGGCTAAAACCGCCTGACAGGTGAGTCCATTCAGGTAAATGCAGAGCCTCCGAACCGGAGGCTCTGTTATTTCAGGCGGAGGCCAGCGCAAATACCGCTTTACCGCGCGAAAAGGTCGCCACCACCGGTGAAATACGCGCCACCGCTTCTGCAGAACAGCTCGCCGCCACCAACATCATACTGGCTTCATCGCCCGATTTCGGCCACTGACGCTCGCCTTCGGCCGACAGCGGTAGCTGATTACCGGTAGCAATCGCCAGCGCCCGCGACAGCGAAAACTCATCCGATCCCCGATAAAGCTGCGCATACAGATTGGCTTTTTCCAGCATGCTGCCGGTGCCAAACGGCGACCAGTGATCGATAACGCTGTCGGTACCGGTCATTACGTTAATGCCGGCCGCCTGTAACTGCGGAATCGGCATGGTGAGTTTACCGATCGGCAGAGTAGAGGCGACGCTGAACTGCTGCTCCGCCAGCCCCTCAATCATCCTCTCCAGCGCGCTGCCCTCCAGCGTCGCCAGCGCAAAGCCGTGGCTCAGGGTGACTTTGCCTTTCAGGGCGGGGTTGCTGGCCACGGTATCGATCATGTACTGAATCGCCGCCACGCCAGCCGCTGAGGTTTCATGCAGATGAATATCAACCCCGCGCTGATAGTCGAGCGCAATCCGGAACATCGCATCCAGTGATTTTTCCATCGCGCCATCCACGTTGGTCGGATCGAGCCCGCCAACGTACTGGACGCCGCGCTGCATCGCCTCGCGCATCAGGCCATCAACCTGAGAATGCAGCAGGCCGTGCTGCGGAAAGGCTACGATTTCACAGGGGAACGCGGGATGATTGGCCAGTGCCGCCTGCAGGTGATCGAGGCTTTGCAGGCCGCTGACCGGATCGATATTGCAATGGCTGCGGGCGCGGGTGGTGCCTTTGGCGTTCAGCAGCGCGATCAATCCTTCGGCCCGCGCCTGAGAATGCGGCAGCAGCTGCGGGATCAGTACCTGTTCCCGGGCGATCATATCCATAATGGTTTTGCCCTGACGCGGGCGCGGTGCCTGCCACGGGCCACCATAAAAGGTCTTATCCAGGTGGATATGCATATCCTGGGTCGAGGGCAGCAGCAGCGCTCCCTGAGCATCCCATGCCGGCAGCGAAGGGTCGCCCTGGCCTGCCGGTTGCAGTCGATCAATTTTTCCGTCACGCACGCTGAGGTCGTAAAGCGCGGTGCGGGTGGCAATAATCTCGTCGCCCTCGCGCTCAAATTCCTCTTCCAGCCGCACGTTGCGCAGCAGATAGCGATCCTGATGCGGCAGGGCGGTCGGCTGCCCGGTGGCTGTTGAAGGGGCGCTGGCTGCAACGCTGGCCTGGCTAAAGCCGGCGGCCAGCAGACCGCCTGCCGCGGTCCAGCGCACGCTCTGGCTGAGAAAGTCACGCCGGCCTGGCGAAGGGGAAGTAGGCATCAGAGACTCCTGCAAAGTGGGCAAGCGGTTAATCTGACAAATGGCCAGCTGCTTTGCTGCGTTATTTTCCACTGCTGGCTAGTGGAAATTTCACTGCCAGCGTAACTGACCAAATGCCACCAGCGCCTCAGCCAGCTCACGCTGCAACGGCTCCTGTGGCTGACGGCAGAACAGCGCCAGCTCGAAGCTATCAATTACCGGCAGTCCCTGTTCGCGGCCGAGTACCCGATGCTGCGGCAGTCGGCAACTGGCGGGCAGCAAGGTCAAACCCAGCCCCTCGGCACTGGCGGCAGCAAGCGCCACCAGACTGGCGCTGCTGTAGCTGATACGCCAGCTGCGGCCCAGCGTATCAAGCGTCTGGCAGACCTCATCACGATACAATCCCAGCTGCGGAAACAGCACCAGCGGCACCGGCGTCTGTTCAAAACAGGGCGACGCCGCGCTGTCGAGCCACAGCAGCGGTTCCGGCCGCGACGCCAGCGGACGCTCGCCATAGGTCTGCTTGATCAGCATGATATCGAGTTCTTCACGCTGCCATGCCCGGCGTAGCTCGACCTGCATACCGCTCATCACATCCAGTCGCAGCTGTGGATGATCGCGACTAAAATCGGCCAGCAGGCCCGCTGTGGGTGCGGCGAAATCTTCCGGTACGCCGAGACGCAGCACGCCATCGCGCCATTGATCGCTCAGCACGTCGTGCGCTTCGCCGTTGAGGGCGATAATCCGGCGTGCGTAGCCCAGCAATTTTTCGCCCTCTTCGGTGATCTGAACCTGATGCGACGAGCGCACCAGCAGATCTTTACCCACCATCTCCTCCAGCCGCCGTACCTGCTGACTGACGGTTGACTGCGACAGGTGCACCCGGTCAGCGGCGCGGGTAAAGCTGGCCGTTTCACACACCGCCACAAAGCTAAGTAGTTGCTGTGGCGTAAACATCGGCTGACGATTCATTTTTCCACTACCTGGCAGAGTAATATTTTATTTCCAAATAGTACCGGCTGCTGTCAGGCTGACAACTTTTAAATCTGCGGACCTACGATGAACAGAGAAAATAAGCTGCTGCTGGCGGCACTGGTGCTGGCCGGGCTGAATATGCGCCCCCTGATGACTTCGGTCAGTCCGCTGCTGGAACAGTTGCGACAGAGTATTGGCCTGACGCCACTGGCGGCGTCGCTGCTGCCCGCCGTGCCGATGATGATGATGGGAGCGATCGCCCTGACCAGCGCCCGACTGATGCAGCGCTTTTCAGTACGTAAGCTGCTGCTGGGCGGCTTGTTTCTGTTACTACTGACGCTGGTGAGCCGGCTGTTTATCAGCGACGGACGCTGGCTGGTGCTGAGCACGATACCGGGCGGCGCGGGAATTGGTGTGGTGCAGATGGCGATGCCTGGGCTGATTCGTCAGCGCTTTAGCCGTCGCAGCGCGCCGGTGACCGGCCTGTGGGCAGGCGCGCTGATGGGGGGCGGCGGAATAGGCGCGGCGCTAACACCGTGGCTGAATGCGCATTTCGGCTGGCCGGGCGCGCTGAGCAGCTGGACGCTGCCGGTGGTGCTGGCGCTACTGCTGTGGCTGTTTATTCCGACCGCAGCGCCAGCAAAAGCGGCGACGGTCGCGCTGCCCGCACTGTGGCGAAAAACCCGTGCCTGGACGCTGGCGTTGAGCTTCGGGCTGGTAAACGGCGGTTATGCTATCTGCGTCGCCTGGCTGCCGGACTTCTATCATCAGCTGGGCTGGAGCGCACAGGCCGGTGGCTCGCTGCTGGGCATGATGATTGGTTGTCAGGTAACAGGCGCACTGCTGCTGCCGCTGCTGGCACGCGGTAACGATCGCCGGCCGCTGCTGCTGCTGACCCTGACGCTGCAGCTTTGCGGCATGCTCGGTTTTCTGCTGGCACCGCAGGCGGCACCGTGGCTCTGGGCCGGGATCGCGGGTGTCGGGCTCGGCGGCGCGTTCCCGCTGGCGCTGGTTCTGGCGCTGGATCATCTGGCACAGCCACAGGCGGGTGCGCGGCTGGTGGCGTTTATGCAGGGCATCGGTTTTATGATTGCCGGCAGCATGCCGTTTATCGCTGGCCAGCTGCGGACGCTGACCGATGATTTCAGCAGCGTCTGGCTGTTACAGGCGACAGTCACGCTGGTGCTGATCGTGCTTAACCTGCGGTTTCATCCGCGCAGCTATCCGCAGGCCTTTCCCGAGCAGCATCACTGATTTTGGTCCTACCAATTGCGGCAAAATTTTTCTGTGCTTCACACATCGGGAAAATTTACGCCGCTTTTGTTGCCTTGAATTAACAATGCATTAACTATCTGTTGCCATAAGGCCTGAGGATGTGATTTTTGGTCAGACCAAATATCGCATCGGGCTGATGGTGCGCGGCAGGCTGCTGTACGCGTACCACGTTTCCTCTTCCTCTGGAGATAGCGGCATGCAGCTGTGGCAACAAAACTACGATCCGTTGGGCAATATCTGGCTTTCAAGCCTGGTGGCGCTGATTCCGATTCTGTTTTTCTTCTTCGCGCTGATCAAGCTCAGGCTGAAAGGCTACCTCGCCGCCAGCATCACCGTGGGGCTGGCGCTGCTGGTGGCGCTGTTTCTCTATCAGATGCCGGTGGCGCAGGCGCTGGCGTCGGTGGTTTACGGCTTTCTCTATGGCCTGTGGCCAATCGCCTGGATCATTGTGGCGGCGGTGTTCGTCTACAAAATTTCGGTCAAAACCGGCCAGTTCGATATTATCCGCGCCTCAATCCTGTCGATTACCCCTGACCAACGTCTGCAGATGCTGATCGTTGGTTTCTCGTTTGGCGCATTCCTTGAAGGAGCCGCCGGCTTTGGTGCGCCGGTGGCGATCACCGCCGCGCTGCTGGTCGGGCTGGGTTTTAATCCGCTGTACGCTGCCGGGCTGTGCCTGATTGTGAATACCGCGCCGGTCGCCTTTGGCGCGATGGGCATTCCGATTATTGTGGCCGGGCAGGTGACCGGACTCGACAGCTTCGCCATCGGGCAGATGGCCGGGCGGCAGTTGCCGCTGCTGACGCTGATCGTGCTGTTCTGGATAATGGCGATCATGGATGGCTGGCGCGGCGTTAAAGAGACCTGGCCGGCGGTGCTGGTGGCCGGCGGCTCGTTTGCTATCGCCCAGTTTCTCAGCTCCAACTTCCTCGGGCCGGAACTGCCGGATATCATCTCGTCTCTGGCCTCGCTGATTTCGCTGACGCTGTTTCTGCGCGTCTGGAAGCCGGTGCGTATTTTCCGCTTTGAGAATGGCGATGCATCACCGGTTGACTCATCCGTTCCGCAGCAAAAATACCGGCTCGGGCAGGTGGTGCGCGCCTGGATGCCGTTCCTGTTTCTGACCGCCACCGTCACGCTGTGGAGCATTCCACCGTTTAAAGCGCTGTTCGCCAAAGGCGGCGCGCTGGCTGACTGGGTGCTGAACCTGCCGGTGCCGTTGCTGCACCAGGGCGTCGCGCGCATGCCGCCGGTGGTAAGCAGCGCCACCCCTTATCCGGCCATCTTTAAGTTCGATCTCTTTTCCGCCACCGGCACCGCGATTTTAATTGCGGCGGTCGTCGCGGTGTTCTACCTGAAGATGAAGCCCAGGGCTGCGCTGCAGACCTTTGGTGAAACCCTGAAAGAGCTGGCGCTGCCGATCTACTCGATTGGCATGGTGCTGGCCTTTGCTTTTATCTCTAACTACTCCGGCCTGTCAGCCACGCTGGCGTTAGCGCTGGCGCATACCGGTCACGCTTTTACCTTTTTCTCGCCGTTCCTCGGCTGGCTCGGGGTGTTTCTGACCGGCTCAGATACCTCGTCAAATGCGCTGTTCGCCGCGCTGCAGGCCACCACCGCGCAGCAGATTGGCGTGTCGGACGTGCTGCTGGTGGCGGCCAACACCACCGGCGGCGTCACCGGCAAGATGATCTCGCCGCAGTCGATCGCCATCGCCTGTGCGGCGGTCGGACTGGTTGGCAAAGAGTCTGACCTGTTCCGCTTTACTGTTAAACACAGCCTGATTTTTACCTGCATGGTCGGCGTGATTACCACGCTGCAGGCCTACGTCTTCCCGTGGATGATTCCATGAATAATGTTTCCGAGCCGCTGGTGACGCGCCTCCGGGCGTACATCACTGAACATCAACTGACACCAGGCATGCGTCTGCCTGCTGAGCGACAACTCTCGGCCGAACTCGGGGTGTCGCGCTCATCGCTGCGTGAAGCGTTACAGCAGCTGATCAGCAGCGGGATGCTGATCAGCCGGCGCGGCGGCGGCACCTGGGTGCGGCAACAGCTGGAACCCTGGTCGGAACAGCGCATCGTTGAACCGATTCGCCAGTTGTTACGCGACGATCCTGACTATCGTTACGACATTCTCGAGGCACGACATGCGATTGAAGCCAGCACCGCCTGGCACGCAGCGCTGCGCGCCACCGAAGCGGATCGCGAGCGGCTGCAGTACGCCTTCGACGCTACGCTGAAGCTGAAAGAGAGTGACGATCCTGACCTTGCCGCCCAGGCTGACGTACGCTTTCACCTGGCGATTGCCGAGGCCTCTCATAATCTGGTGCTGCTGCAAACCATGCGCGGTTTCTTCGAACTGCTGCAATCCTCGGTGATGCAAAGCCGCCAGCGGATGTACACCCAGCCGGCGATATTCGCCCGGCTGACGGAGCAACATCAGGCGCTGCTCGACGCCATTCTCGCCGGGGATGCCGAGGGCGCACGCCAGGCGGCGATGCAGCACCTCGGGTTTGTACACACCACGATGAAAAATCTGCATGAGGATGAAGCGCGCCAGGCGCGCATCACCCGCTTACCGGACACTGAATTACGTAACCGTAAGGAATCTGATTGATGATTATCTCTGCTGCCAGTGACTATCGCGCCGCCGCGCAACGCATCCTGCCGCCTTTCCTGTTCCACTATCTTGATGGCGGCGCATATGCCGAGCACACCCTGCGCCGGAATGTCGAGGATCTCTCTGACGTGGCGCTGCGCCAGCGCATTCTGAAGAACATGTCAGAGCTGAGCCTGGAAACGAAATTATTCAATGAGACGCTGTCAATGCCGGTGGCGCTGGCACCGGTCGGCCTGTGCGGTATGTATGCCCGTCGGGGTGAAGTGCAGGCGGCGCGAGCGGCGGCGCTGAAAGGGATTCCGTTTACTCTCTCGACGGTATCCGTCTGCCCGATTGAAGAGGTCGCACCGCAGATTAACCGGCCGATGTGGTTCCAGCTCTACGTGCTGCGCGACCGCGGGTTTATGCGTAATGCGCTGGAGCGCGCCAAAGCCGCCGGCTGCTCGACGCTGGTGTTTACCGTTGATATGCCGACGCCAGGGGCGCGTTACCGTGACGCGCACTCTGGCATGAGCGGTAACCATGCGGCGCTGCGCCGCTACTGGCAGGCGGTCACCCATCCGCAGTGGGCGCTGGATGTCGGATTGCAGGGACGGCCACACGATCTGGGCAATATTTCAACCTATCTGGGTAAACCGACCGGGCTGGAAGATTACATCGGCTGGCTGGCGAACAACTTCGATCCTTCGATCAGCTGGAAAGACCTGGAGTGGATCCGTGAATTCTGGGATGGCCCGATGGTGATCAAAGGGATCCTCGATCCGGAGGATGCGCGTGATGCGGTGCGTTTTGGCGCTGACGGTATCGTGGTCTCCAATCATGGCGGACGCCAGCTGGATGGCGTGCTGTCGTCCGCACGTGCGCTGCCGGCCATTGCTGATGCGGTGAAAGGCGATATCACCATTCTGGCCGACAGCGGTATCCGCAACGGTCTGGATGTGGTGCGGATGATTGCGCTCGGTGCAGACAGCGTCCTGCTGGGACGGGCCTTTATCTATGCGCTGGCGACCCACGGCCAGCGTGGCGTGGAAAACCTGCTCAATCTGATTGAGAAAGAGATGCGGGTCGCGATGACCCTGACCGGGGCGAAGTCAATCAGCGAGATCACCCGTGAGTCGCTGGTGCAGGCCGAGGCGGTGCTGAACCCGCAGAGCACCCCGCCACGGCCGCGCGCAGTAAGTTAACCGGCGAAAACGCAGGCGTTGTCTATACTTAGCTTCTTTACCAACAGGAGGAATAACATGACCATTCATAAGAAAGGTTCGGCGCACTGGGAAGGCGATATCAAGGGCAAAGGTACCGTCAGCACCGAAAGTGGCGTGCTGAGCCAGCAACCTTATGGTTTCAACACCCGCTTTGAAGGCGAGAAGGGCACCAACCCGGAAGAGCTGATTGGTGCGGCGCATGCGGCCTGTTTCTCCATGGCGTTATCGCTGATGCTGGGCCAGGCGGGTCATCCGCCAGAAAGTATCGACACCACTGCGGACGTCTCGCTGGATAAGAAAGGTGACGGCTTCGCCATTACCAAAATAGCGCTGACCAGCACTATTTCGCTGCCAGGCATTGATGAATCGACTTTCGATGAAATCATCAATAAAGCCAAAGCGGGTTGCCCGGTTTCTCAGGTGCTGAATGCGGAAATCACGCTGGATTACACCCTGAATAACTGATGCTGTCCACCGGTCGCCTTTTTGCGGCCGGGGCGTTATGCTACGCAGTACCGGTCCTGCAGCTGACCGAATCAGATGCGCCTTGTGGCGCATCTTCGCTTTCTGACAGGGAGGAAACCGATGTGACGAAGTATCGGGCGGCAAAAAAGCACTGGAAAATGGTGCTGGTTCTGTTTTGCATCTGTGGCGCGCTATTGCTGATACGCTGGGCTGCGATGATTTGGGCCTGACCGGATGAACAGGATCTGCCGCCATAAGCTGGGCATATTATTGATGGTGATACTGGTACTTGAAGCGATTCACTTCCTGCTGACCGCCTCCTGGCTGCCGTGGCAATAGCCTGGCAGGAGCGTAAGCCTTTTCACGCTGCGGTGGCAATGTTGTCGCCTGAAGATAGGCTTTTCCACACCGCTAACTATTCCGATTAAACGCAGGCGTCTTCCCGCCGCCGGGCACGCACGTCGCTGCGCGCAATGCGATACGCCTTGCGTGGGTCGCCGACCACAAACTCAAAGGTTGGCGTATAGTAAAACGGCAACCAGCCGCCGAAGCCGCTCTCCCATTCCCAGCGAACCGGGCAGGGCCACAGAATGCCATCATACAAAATGTAATAAACCCAGCGTCCGTTTGGACGACGGGGACGTGATGTTTTCATGGGATTCACTACGGTAATAGTCAACAACAGCTCATATTTTGTACGCTAAAGCGTCAGCTTGCAACGTTACAGGCCGGTTTATTGCAGTTGGTCCTGTTTTAACGATGCACTTCACCGCACAGCAGGACCACGTTGGGCCTGACTTTATGAATACGGTTCGCCATGGTTTCACAGGCGCTTTTGGTCGGAAAGATGTGCTCCGAAACCGGCAAAGCCTCACAGGCATCGTAGCCGCACGCGCTCACTAATAACACAAATCCAATTAACATAGATCGACTCCTTTGCACGGTCTGGTGGTCCGGACTGTGGTGCTTTTTATCCCTTTTTTTGATCCAGTATAGTCAAACGCGTCGGGGGCAGCATTACCCGCCCGAGCTATAGCCAGCCGCAGGCCGGAAGGCTGACAGCGATACAGGACGGCAGGCGAAAGAACCGGGCACCCTCAGCCCGCGAAATACCAGGCAGGCAGCAGGGCGATCAGGTTGTTGAGGGTGTGGAGGAAAATCGGCAGCGCCAGGCTATTACTGCGTAAGCGCGCGTAGCACAGCAGCAGCGAAAACAGCGTCAGTGCGATAATCGTCTGCCAGTGAACGTATTGGGTATGCATCACCGCGAACAGCAGCGAGGTGAGCAACATACAGGCGAAGCGACTGCGGGGTGCCCACAGCAGGAAAGCCTGCAACAGAAAACCGCGAAACAGCACCTCTTCAAATACCGGGGCCAGCAGCACCGCCGTCAGCAGCAGAATCAGCAACGAGTTACGTCCCTGCTGCGCCTGCATCACCAGCCAGCCTTCCGGCTGCATAAACTGCATCTGTGCCGCCATCAGCACAAACAGCGCGCCGGTAAACAGCAGCGTCTGCAGCGCACGCAGTTCACCCAGCGGCAAATCGGTGCGGCGCTGACAGTAAAAGCGGTAGAGCGGATAGATCACCGCAAATTCAAACAAACAGAGCACCGGCACCAGCAGACCGTCATTACGCAGCACGCCGTAATTAGGGAACAGCGTGATCAGCATGGTGACAAGGTAATAGACCACAAAGCTGCCGACGTAGAACAGCGTCAGTGTCACTCTGTCGGAATTGGTATTCATAGGCGACCCAGCCAGCGAAGGTTAGCGCATAGTAGCAATGCGCCTGATCGCTGTCGAGTCAGCCAATGACACAATATTTAAGCGCTAAATTTTAATCGCAGACTAAACACCCGACGGCATGGGCCGATAACTGAGGAAACAAATCGTGTCAGCTCGGCGCTTCACCGGGCGGGCCTGATATCCCCAACGGACTTTATGTCGTGTAGTGAGTACTTTTAATGACTTTTGACCCTCCGGCACCGCCGTCACCCTCCTTTGCGCACGCATCGGAAGATCGCACTGTCCGCTTTACGCGGCGCAGCCTGCGCACGCTTTCGCTGCTGCTGTTCGGTGTGCTGATACTGTCGATGCTGATGGTGCTGACCATCGCCCAGCGGCAGAATAGCGCGTCGATGGCGCGCGACCAGTTGCTGATGCAGCAGGCGTGGAAAAGTCGTCAGGACGCGATGATCACTGATATCCGCGACTATGCGTTCTGGAGCGAAGCCTGGCGTAATCTGCACCTGACGGTGAATACCGTCTGGGCCTACGACGAAGAGAACTTTGGACCGGGCCTGTATGAGGAGTATCACTACGAGGGCGTGTTCGTGGTCGACGGTGACGGACGCACCCGCTACGCCGTGATTAATGGCCAGCTCTCTGATACGCCGCTGGAGGCCTGGCTCGGCAGTCAGAGCCGCGCGATGATTGCGGCGGCACGTCAGCTCAATAACGCTGCTCTGGTGCGTAATGCCATCATTAACCGCCAGGCAGCCATCGTGGTCGCCGCGCCGATCAGCCGCGGTAAAGTCGTTGCGCTGCCGCTGAAATCGGGACCGCCGTCGGTCATGGTGTTCGTGAATCTGTTTACCCCCGCCAAGCTGAACGAACTGGGTGCGGCGCTGGACGTGCGCGGACCGCGGCTGGCCAGCAGCGCGATGGATGCTGAACGCGAACCGAGGATGCTGCAGCCGATTGCAGGCAGCCCGCCGATGGTGCTGCGCTGGACGCCGAAAATGCCGGGCATGGGGCTGATCTGGTTCCTGCTGCCGCTGCTGGTGATGATGGCGATTATTATCGGAATGATTACCCGTCGCGTCAGCCGACACGCGCTGTACAACGCCATACTCTCCGATCGACGCTTTGCTATGCTGGCCATCAGTCAGCAGGAACTGGCAAACAGCGAGGCCCGCTTCCGCGATCTGGCTGAAGCCGCATCGGACTGGATCTGGGAGACCGATGAACAGGGCCGCCTGATCTACCTGTCGGCGCGTTTCCACACCGTAACCGGCCATGAAATCTCGCACTGGCTGGGACGTCATATCGATCACTTACTGACCCACCCCAGCCATTCGCTGGTCACCTGGCTACTGCGCCAGGAGCAGGAGCCGCAACCGATGCCGCTGCGCTGCCAGTTTATGTCGGCGCACGGTGAGCGGCGAATTGGTCAGCTGGTGGCGAAAACCGTCTGGCACGATCGGCGCTGCATCGGTTTTCGCGGTACGGTGTCAGACATTACCCAGGGCATGGAGGCCGAAGCGCGTATTCAGTTCCTGTCGCGTCATGATGTATTAACCGGCTTGCCCAACCGCGTGCAGCTGCAGGAGTTCCTGACGCACCATCTTGAACTGGCCGACGAAACCAGTCCGCTGATGATTATCAGCCTCGATCTCGATCAATTCCGGCCAATCAACGAAACCTGGGGCCATGCGGCGGGCGATGGCGTGCTGAATCAGATGGCACAGCGCCTGAAAAGTTGTATCGGGCCGCATGAGCTGGCGGCGCGGCTGGGCGGCGATGAGTTTGTGCTGGTGCTGCGTGAAGGCAGTCGTGACAAGGTTGATGAACGCTGCGCCCAGCTGGTACACGACGTTCAGCAGCCGATCACCACCGGCCAGCATGTTCACTACCTCACCGCCAGCCTCGGTATCGCCTGTGCCCCGCAGGATGCCAGTCACCCGGAAGCGCTGCTGCGGATGGCCGACATTGCGCTGAATGAGGCGCGCGAAGCCGGACGCAATCAGTGGGTCTGGTACGCCAACGAGATGGCCAGCCAGCGCAACAGTAAGCGCGACATGGCACAGCGTATTGAGAAAGCGCTAAAGAACAACGAATTCCGGCTGCACTATCAGCCGCGCTATCAGCTGCTGAGCGGACAACTGGCCGGCGCAGAAGCGTTGATCCGCTGGCAAATCGCCCCTGATCAATGGATCACGCCGGATCGTTTTATTCCGCTGGCGGAAGAGAGTGGGCTGATAGCCACCATCAGCGACTGGGTCCTGATGCGCGCCTGTGAAGATGCGCTGGGGTGGGGAGGCGATCGCTACGTGTCGGTCAATATTTCCCCGATGGAGTTTCGTACCAGCGACCTGGTTCAGCGGGTGGCGAATACGCTGGCGCTAACCGGTCTGCCCGCGACGCGGCTGGAGCTGGAAATTACCGAAAATGTCACCTTTGAACATCCCCAGCACGCGCTGGAAGTGATGCAGGGCTTGCGTTCGCTGGGCGTGCGGCTGACGGTTGACGATTTTGGCACTGGCTATGCTGCGCTGGGTTACCTGAAAACCTTCCCGTTCAACGGTCTGAAGATCGATCGTTCATGGATGAAAGATTTTCCGGAGTCGCAACAGGCGCAGTCGGTGGTGGCAGGGATTATTGCGCTGGCGCGCGCCTTTGCGTTAACCATTACCGCAGAAGGAATTGAGACAGAAGCGCAACTGAATCAGCTTAAGCTGCTGTCGTGCGAAGAGGGGCAAGGCTACTTCCTCGGTCGACCGATGCCGCTGGCCGCATTCAGCACGCTTCTGGAAAGAACCACGCAAAGCCCGCCAGAGCAGACTTAGCGGACTTTAACGGCCACGGCGGTCATCAGCATGGCACAGACGATAAAAATGATAAGTTCCATGATTTCACCTCTCTGGACCTCAGAATATTCTTAAGTATTTTAGCCGCTGACTGCCGTCTTTTTGCACAGTTAGTGCGATTAATCTTAAAAATTAACGCTGATAGCCTGGCGAAAGAGGCGTCAGCGGGGATAACTTTACTTTTTTAGGGTTCAGCTCAGCGGGCGCGCTTTGCTACTCTTGGGGCAGGGTTTTACACGTCCAACAGGAGATCACACGTGAAACATTATGGAAAAGCGCTGCTGGTAGTGGG
This sequence comes from Pantoea sp. X-Soil-YNGN-775, assembly GCF_059730575.1. Taxonomy (NCBI): domain Bacteria; kingdom Pseudomonadati; phylum Pseudomonadota; class Gammaproteobacteria; order Enterobacterales; family Erwiniaceae; genus Pantoea; species Pantoea sp. X-Soil-YNGN-775. The sequence goes on from NZ_AP035945.1 coordinate 909,945, forward strand.
TTTGTTTACATTAGCGGCCTGTCAATCTGCCAGCAAACCCGACACCACCAGCGCGCCGCAGGATCCGGAAGCGGACCGCTGCGGTGCCTCGCAGTATCAGCATTATGTCGGAAAACCGTTAACCTCACTGCAGGGGCAGCATTTTGACCAGAAGGTGCGGGCTATCCCGTATAATTCTGCCGTCACCATGGATTTCAACCTCAGCCGGCTGAACTTCCTGGCCGATAAGAGCGGCAATATCAGCCAGGTTTATTGCGGTTAAGCCTGAATCGGGCGTTTTGTCATAGCCTTGTCATAACGGCAGGCGAAGATAGAGAGGCGTTTAAGAGACTTCCTCGTCACTCTCCATAGACAATGCTCGTCTTGTTTATTACCGCTCCGGCGGGAATTTTTTTATCGCCATCGGTGCGATAAAGGAGCAAAAATGCAGCGGATCATCGGGGCGTTCCTGCCCGTGTTACTCCTCGGTTCGTCACTGGCTTACGCCTCAACCGACACTGCCTGGCAGCAGAGTCATCAGGTGATGACGCAGGCCTGTATCAACGCCAGCACGCTGAGCAAGGCCAGAGTCCTCGGCGAAATTATCGATTATGACGATAGCGTGGGATACAGCGTACTGCTGCTGGAAGGCCGCTATCCGCAGCCACAGCTGCGGAATAAGCGTGGGCGGGAGCTTTGTCTGTTCCAGCGCAGCAGCGGGCGCGCCAGCGTCAGTGAAGCCGATCGGCTGCGTTGGGTGAAATAAACGACTACTCTTCCGGCCGCGTTTCCATCAGCTGCGCCAGCAGGGTGCGGTAATTCTGTAGCCGCGTCTCATCGCCTTCGACCTCGAGTTTGTCGATCACCCGCGCGACGATGGTCTTATTGGTGGCGGGCTGTCCCGCCTCCATCAGTTCACGCAGTATGACCGCCAGCAGGTCAGACTCAGGCGGTATCCGCCAGTCCGGGCTATTGAAATAGTCGGTGATAGCTCGGCTGGCGCTGTTAGGTTGCACTCTCATTCCCTACCTCCGCTAAAACAACAACGCCCCTTACGCCGTGGCACAAGGGCTGGGTTTCTCTCCATTGAATCAGGTCACCTCAGATCTTACTGACGGCGGGCACCATCATTGTGAGGCTACTGCGTCAGTCAGAATGATCGACGCACCGCACCAGACTGGCGGTTTTTTAAACATAGAACCGGGGGGGATAATTGTCAGTAACAGGCTGAAATATTTTTTCATACTGATTATTGCCCGATGCGCTACAGGCCGGTTTTGCCACCGGAAGCTGCTGTAAATCCTGGCAGAAGGAAAATTTGTGCCAGGCAGTATGCTGAATCAAAGCGGAAAACAGCGTTTTACCGTCTGTGCCATGTTTTGTCAGTTGGCAAAGTCAGGCGCGCGGTAAACTTAAGCTTCCCTTTGCTGCAAACCTTCTGCTGATGCCACGCGTAATTGAACCCTGGAAAATTAACCTGATTTCGGTCTGGTTTGGCTGCTTTTTCACCGGCCTGGCGATCAGCCAGATCATTCCGTTTCTGCCGCTCTACCTGGAACAGCTTGGCGTCAGCGGCGGCGAGTCGCTCAGCCTGTGGTCGGGGCTGACCTTCAGCATCACCTTTGTCATTTCGGCGGCCGTCGCGCCGCTGTGGGGCAGCCTGGCGGATCGAAAAGGCCGCAAACTGATGCTGCTGCGTGCCGCCTTTGGCATGGGGGTGGTGATCCTGCTGCAGGCGTTTGTCACCGAGGCGTGGCAACTGCTGTTGCTGCGTGCGCTGATGGGGCTGACCTCCGGCTATATTCCCAATGCCATGGCGCTGGTGGCGGCGCAGGTGCCGCGTGAACGCAGCGGCTGGGCGCTGAGCTGCGTCTCCACCGGTCAGATTGGCGGGGTGATCCTCGGCCCGATGCTGGGCGGCCTGCTGGCGGACTGGGTCGGATTACGCACCGTGTTTATCGTCACCGCGGTGCTGCTGATGGTCAGCTTCCTGGTCACGCTGTTCCTGATTAAAGAGACCGGTTACATCCCGGTCAGCAAAAAAGATAAGCTCAGCGGGCGCGAGGTGTTCCGTTCGCTGGATAACCCGAAGCTGATGATCTGTCTGTTTTTCACCACCATGGTGATTCAGATGTGCAACGGATCGGTGAACCCGATCCTGACGCTGTTTGTGCGTGAACTGGCACCCACCGCAGAGAATATCGCCTTTCTCAGCGGCGTAATCGCGGCGTTGCCGGGCGTGTCAGCCCTGCTCGCCGCGCCCCGGCTGGGGCGGTTAGGCGATCGCATCGGTACCCAGCGAATTCTGCTGGCCACTATGGTGATCTCGCTGCTGCTGTTTGTCGCCATGTCATTTGTCACCAGCGCAACTCAGCTTGGAGTGCTGCGTTTCCTGCTGGGATTTGCCGATGGCGCTATGATGCCGGCGGTGCAGACGCTGCTGGTGCGCCATTCACGCGACAACATCACCGGCCGTATCTTTGGCTATAACCAGTCGTTCATGTATCTGGGCAACGTCGCCGGTCCGCTGCTCGGCGCAGCGGTGTCGGCGGTGGCGGGCTTCCGCTGGGTCTTCTTCGCCACCGCCGTGGTGGTGCTGATTAACGTGGTGTTTCTGAAGCGCTTTTATCGGCGTCCGAAAACGTCTCTGCCGGCGTCGGCTGGCAAATCGTCAGCGTCGCCTGCCAGCGCTGCTGAGTCAGCAAAAACTCAGGACTGACGCTCGGACTCCAGGAATCATCGCCGCCCACGCCCATATGATGCAGATCCAGATGCAGCCAGCAGCCCGCTTCGGGCTGCAACAGATGGCGATGTGAGGTGTCGCGTAACTGCTCCAGACTGAAACGGCTGAGCGAAAAGGCAAAATCTCCGCTGACCTGCCAGCTGCCGCTGTCGAGCTGGCGGGTGCCGCCTCGCAACCCGTTTTCACTCGGAAAAACATAGGGTGTCGTCAACTGCTGCAACGGCTGTTGCCAGCGTGAGAACCGGGCAGCCAGTTGGCGATCGGGGTAGTTTTCATGTGGGCCCAGTCCGAGCCAGCTGACCTGCTGCGGTATCGTAACCAGCTGACAGCGCAGGCCGATACGCGCGGGCGGCGGCAGGCCACGTGACTGCTCAACGGACAGGCTGATCTGCATCTCGCCCCCGGCGCTAATCTGGTAGCGTTTGCGGCTGATAAAGGCCAGCTGGCCGTTGGCGTACCAGCCGTGCAGCGTGTCGATTTGCACCGACTGCGGCAGGCTGCTGGCTTCGATGGACACCAGGCTGCAGGTCATCTGGTCATAACCGGCGGCTTTCCAGCGCTCTGCCCAGGCATTGGGATCGACCCGCTCAGCTTCGCTGGTGCCGATGTCATTATCCAGCGGCGCCCGAATAAAGCAGTCACGCAGCGGTGACAGCAGCGACGGTTGCTGATTAACGTACCACTGCGTCAGTTCACCGCTGTGGCGTGAAAAGCACCAGCGCTGCTGCTGATGGGTGACGTGAATGTCGCCATCCTCCTCATGCAGTCGCGGCGCATTACCCACTTCAGGCGGTGATGGCAGCTCCAGCGTCGACGGCAGCGGCCATTGATGCCAGGCGACGCACCAGTCTGCCGGGCTCCAGTCAGTGGCTTCAATCTGATGGACCGCCAGATTGAGCCAGCATTCTCCCTGCAACCCGGCGGGCGACGGCAGCGTAATGCGTTGCCGTCCCTGCGCCGCCAGGTCCAGCCGCACTTCACCTTCCGCCACCCGCTCGCCTGCCTGCTCAATGCACCAGCGCAGCACTTCATTGTCGCTGTGCCGGAACAGGTATTCACTGCTGACGGTCACGCTGAACGGATCGGCCGCATCGGCCCCGAACTGATAAAACTGCTGAGCGCGCTGCGCTTCAAACAGTGCCGGGTGCGGAGTGCGATCGGCAAACACCAGTCCGTTCATACAGAACTGGCGGTCGTTAGGCTTATCACCAAAATCGCCGCCGTAAGCCTGCCACGGCTGGCCCTGCTGGTCATAGCGGGTCAGGCTTTGATCGACCCAGTCCCAGACAAAGCCGCCCTGTAAGCGGGGAAACTGACGAAAGGCCTGCCAGTATTTAGCGAAACCACCAAAGCTGTTGCCCATCGCATGCGCGTATTCACACAGGATCAGCGGACGGGTTTCACCCGGCAGGCTAATCCACTGCTTCAGCGACCATTTCGGCACGGCGGGGAAGGGTTGATCCTGATCGACCCGGGCGTACATCGGACAAATAATGTCGGTGGCCGCGGTGTCGGCACCGCCGCCTTCATACTGGACCGGGCGGCTCGGATCGGCGCTTTTTACCCAGCGATAGAGCGCGTCATGGGTGCTGCCGTGTCCCGACTCGTTGCCCAGCGACCAGATGATGATGCTGCAGTGGTTACGATCGCGCTGCACCATGCGGGTGACGCGTTCGCTGTAAGCAGCAAACCAGCGCGGATCGTCTGAAAGCCGGTTCATCGGCTGCATGCCGTGGGTTTCAATATTGGCTTCATCCACCACATACAGACCGTAGCGATCGCACAGCCGGTACCACAACGGATGATTCGGGTAGTGCGAGCAGCGCACGGCGTTGAAATTGTGCTGTTTCATCAGCGTAATATCGCGACGCATCGTCTCCTCATCCATCACCTGACCGCGCTCAGGATGGTGCTCATGACGGTTGGTGCCGCGGATTAACAGCGGTTTGCCGTTCAGGCACAGCAGGCCATTATCAATCGTGACCTGACGGAAGCCAACGTCATAGGCTTCCACTTCGATGACCTGCTGATTCTTATCCAGCAGCGCCAGCGTGGCGCGATACAGATGCGGCGTTTCGGCGCTCCACAATTGGGGCTGTTCCACCCGCAAACGCAGCAGGGCGCGTTCCGGATAGTGGCCGCGCTCGTCAATAATCTCGCTGCCGGGGGCCTGCAGGCACTGCGCTATCTGCTGCTCTCCCTGCCACAGCGTCAGGCGCAGCTGAACATCGGCGCAGGCAGCGGCGGGCCAGGCTATCTTCACCTCTGCCCGCAGCTCAGCGCTGGAAAATTCCGGGCTGAGCCGGGTTTCCAGCTGAACGTCGGCCAGCTGGACCGTCGGTTTATGCAGCAGGGTGACATCGCGGAAGATGCCGCTCATCCGCCACATATCCTGATCTTCCAGATAGCTGCCATCACTCCAGCGCAGCACCATTACCGCCAGCCGGTTATTGCCGGGCCGCAGGCAGGCGGTTAAATCGAATTCGGCCGGCAGACGGCTATCCTGCGAGTAGCCGACCCACTGGCCGTTACACCAAAGATGAAAGGCCGAGTTGACCCCATCGAAGATAATGCGAGTCTGGCCGCTTGCCTGCCACTGCGCGTCGGTAATGAATGTGAGCGAGTAACAGCCGGTCGGATTTTCCTGCGGAACATAGGGTGGATTGACCGGAATCGGGTATTGCACGTTGGTATAGACCGGCGCGTCGTAGCCGTGCATCTGCCAGTTGGCCGGTACCGGAAGAGTGGCGGCATCTGGCAGATCCGACAGCAGCCAGCTGGCCGGAACCGCTTCAGGCTGGGTGAAATAGCTAAAATTCCACTGCCCGTTGAGGCTTTTTAGTGAGGGCGAGGGGCAATCGTCGCGCGCGGCGGTCTCGTCGCGCCAGCTGGCGAACGGCGGATGCGCATCCAGCCGGTGCAGCGCGGTGATCACCGGATTTTCCCAGTCACGTCGGGAAAGAATGTCATTAAAAGCAGCCTGGGACATGATGAGTTCCTTAAATTGTAATGCGCTCACAATGCGCAAAAATCTTCAGACTGTAAAGCGTCCGCCTTAACGTTTTGAACAAAATAAGCCGATCGCCCTGCGCCCGAAAGGCCGGCAGATGTTGAGATTGTGACGTCGTACTGGCTGTAAAGCGTTAAGCCTGGTCAGCAAAGATGAATAGCCGCCCGATACGGAGGATTCTCACTTGTCGGCCTGTTGGCGTCTCCCTACACTCAGCCCGGTTTCTTCATCCTGAGGTTGATATGGTACGACTGATTAAGCTGACTGCCGTTGTGGCATTGGTTACCGCGCTGAGCGGATGTATTTTCCCTCCTCCGGGCGGCGGTGGGGGTGGTGGCTGGGGTGGACACGGCGGTGGACCAGGCCGCGGTTTTGTCGATCCGCGTTAACCCATAACGGGCAGTTTCAGGCGGGCGAAACGTTACGCGACGGCACTTTTCGCTGGCAAAACGTTTCGCCTGCATCAACAGCCCGCAACGGGAAATGCGCACGCCACGTGCCATAGGTTAACTGCCTGACAAAAGAGGGATTACCCTCTGTTTTTTTTATTTCACCAATGCTAATTTCTGCTTTTCTTCTCTGCTGAGATCGCAGCATGAAAAACCTGATTGCTGAACTACTGGTTAAACTGGCTGAAAAAGAAGAGGCGTCAAAAGAACAGGTCGCTCAGATTGAGGCGCTGGAAATCGTGGTCACCGCGCTGGTGCGCAAGCTGGATCCGCAGCAGCATCAGGCTATTACCTCCAGCATTGAAACGGCAATGGACAATGCTGCCGACGCCAGTGATGAAAACGCCGTGCTGCTGCGTAATCACATTGACAGGCTGCTCAGGCACCCGCGCGTCTGATTGCGTGTGCGCTGGCCTGATTTGCGATCCTGGCAGCAGTTCCGCCTGAAATTCCCCCGCTTTGCTTAATCACTGCCAGAATCAGAATGGCGAACTCACAATGGAGAAGAAGCGATGAAAATCGGTTTAACGGCGATGGTGATGGCGGGCCTGCTGGTCAGCGGTGTTGCCAGCGCGGCGGATAAAACGCCGCAGCAGGAGAAGATGTCGATGTGTAATCAGCATGCCAGCTCACAAAACCTCAAAGGCGATGCCCGTAAAAGCTTTATGAGTGACTGTCTGAAGAAAGACAGCAAGCTGTCGGGCATGTCGCCTCAGCAGATGAAAATGAAAACCTGCAACAGCGAAGCCGGAAATAAACAGCTTGCGGGCGATGCCCGAAAGACCTTTATGAGTCAGTGCCTGAAAAAAAGCTGACGCCTGCCGGCCACCCGGGTGGCCGCCTTTTGCTTGCCGCCTTCGGTGATTAAATTTCCTGATAAATCAGTTCGATAACCGCCTCGTTAACATTCCGACATGAGCCGTGCGATTCCTTTGCCACACTTACTGTTTGTAGGGGTTTGTGCAGCAGCGGATATTTTGCTGCGCATCCGATAACCAGAACGCAAAAGGAGCCATGTCGTGAACTATCAATTTACCGTTGCCCTGAACGAGTTGCCACAGCGTCAGCCGGTTAAAAAAAAACTGGGTGAGGTGGAGATATTGCTGATCCGGGACGGAGAGAGTGTGCGTGCTTACCAGGCGAAATGTCCCCATGCTGGCGCACCGCTTGAGCAGGGCGCTATCTGCGGCGATCGGCTGGTCTGCCCGTGGCATAAAGCGGCGTTCGATCTGGCGGATGGCAGAATGTGTGAACCGCTGGCGCTGGCCGATCTGAAGCAGTATCCGCTGCGGATTGAAAACGGCAACGTGCTGGTGAACCCTAAAGCGATGTCGCCTGCTGCGCCGATTGGCAGCGGGGCAAGCGCGCCGGTTTTCGTGGTGCTGGGCGGCGGGGCGGCCGGCAGTGCCGCGCTGTGGCGGCTGCGTCATGAGGGCTTTAAGGGCCGGCTGGTTCTGGTCGAACGCGAGCAGGATGCCCCATACGACCGGACGGCGCTGACCAAATTTGTGCCCTCCGGCAAGATGGATATCAGCGAGGTGCCGCAGCTGCTGAAAGAGGATGTGATGGATCACGTTGAGCGCATCACCGCCACCGTCACCCGGCTCGACAGCCAGCAGCAGCGGCTGATTTTCGACAATGGCGAGTCACTGTCGTTCGACAAATTATTGATCGCCAGCGGGGCGACGCCGGTGCTTCCTGACCTGCCAGGCAGCGATCTGGCTGGCGTATATTTGCTGCGCAGTAAAGATCAGACCGACGCACTATTGAAAGCGGTGGATGCCAGCCAGCAAATCGTGATCGTCGGCAACAGCTTCATCGGCACCGAAATGGCTTCGGCGCTGCGTAATCGAAATATCGACGTCACGGTGATTGCCCGCCAGCCGCTGCCGTTTGTGAAACAGTTCGGTGAACAGATTGGCCGCTATTTTTTACAGCTACATCAGGAAAATGGCGTCAAATGGGTTCACGGCGAGATCGAGGCGTTGCAGGGCGACAAACATGTCACCGCGGTGCGGCTGAAAGGGGGGCAACAGCTGGCGGCTGATGTGGTGTTGTTTGCCACCGGCGTAAAACCGGCTACGCCGTTTATCCATGACTTACCGCTCGCTGAGGATGGCAGCCTGCAGGCGGATACTCAGCTGCGGGTGGCAGAAAACATCTGGGTTGCCGGTGATATCGCCACCTGGCCCGCCGCGCAGGGACCGTTACGCATTGAGCACTACCGTGTGGCGCACCAGCAGGGACAGACGGCGGCGCGCAATATGCTGGATCAGGCGGTGCACTATGACCGTGTGCCGTTCTTCTGGACCACCCAATATGGCACGCGCTATGAATATCTGGGCCATGCCGCCGAATGGGATGAGTACCAACTGCTTGGCTCGCCGGCGGATAAAACGTTTATCGCGTTTTATGGGCAGCAGGGGCAACTGGCCGCGGTCTGCTCATGCGGTCTCTACACCCTGACCGCGGAACTGATCGAACGTATGCAGCAGCCGATGACGGTGGCGCAGGCGGTGGCGCTTTATCAGGCGCAGCAGAAGTGATCTGAGGTGCGAAAAGAGCAGAGCAGGCGCTGGCCTGCTCTGTTGGTATGGCGTTAACTTACGGCCTTAACTGCGGCTGAGCTTTTCTGATTTCGCCATGCACTGCTGCATCGCTTCGATAACCGCCGAGCGCAGTCCTTTCTCTTCCAGCACCTTTACCGCTTCAATCGTGGTCCCGCCAGGCGAGCAGACCATATCTTTCAGCTCAGCTGGATGTTTACCTGTAGTCAGCACCATCTGCGCGGCACCTTTCACTGCCTGAGCCGCAAACTGGTACGCCTGGGCACGCGGCATCCCGCCGGCCACTGCGGCATCGGCCATCGCTTCAATAAACATAAACACGTAGGCGGGGGCAGAACCGCTGACGCCGACCACCGAATGGATCAGGTATTCTTCCACCACGGCGGCTTTGCCGAAGCTTTCAAAAATCGCCACCACCTCATCGGTTTCACTCTGTTCAACCAGCGCGTTAGGGGTGACAGAGGTCATGCCTTCACTCACCAGCGACGGAGTATTCGGCATCGCCCGGATAATTTTACGATCGTAACCCAGCACCGACGAGAGTGAATCCAGCGTCACTCCGGCGGCAATGGAAACCACCAGCGCCTCTTTTTTCAGGCTGCCGGTCAGATCCTTGAGAATTTTGAGGATGACGTTGGGTTTCACCGCGCCAAACAGGATATCGACCTCGCGTGCCATCGCCTCTGCGCTCTCGGCGGCGTTAATGCCGTACTGCTCAGCCAGCGCCTGGTTAGTCTCGGGTTTACGATCGAAAACCGAGATATCAGACGGCGCGATTTTGCCACTGTTGACCAGTCCGCCAATAATGGCCTTTGCCATGTTGCCACCGCCGATAAATCCAATTTTCTTTGCCAGCATCGCCGTCTCCTTAGTCATTGTTCGCTGTTCTGTGCGGGTTAGCTTACTTCAGCCAGCCTGAATAACAAGTCAGCCGCGTTCAGGCCGGTCAGCGAGCTGCAAATAAAATTTGCCATTGCGCAGGAGTGCGGCAAGATCGGGGCTTATCTCCGATAAGAAGGAATCATGATGGCTATCTGGGTCGATGCTGACGCCTGTCCGAATGTGATCAAAGAGGTGCTGTACCGCGCTGCGGACCGCACGGCGACCACCGTGACCTTTGTCGCGAACCAGTTTCTGCGCGTGCCGTCTTCGCCCTATCTGCGCACGCTGCAGGTGCCGGCGGGGTTTGACGTGGCGGATAATGAAATTGTCCGACGGGCACAGCCGGGCGATCTGGTGATCACGGCGGATATCCCGCTGGCGGCGGAAGTGATTGAAAAGGGGGCGGCGGCGCTTAATCCACGCGGCGAACGCTACTCACCGGCCACCATTCGTGAACGGCTGACGATGCGCGATTTTATGGATACCCTGCGGGCTAGTGGGGTGCAGACCGGCGGCCCCGCGGCGATGAATCCGCGTGACCGCCAGCAATTTGCTAATGAGCTGGACAGCTGGCTCAGGCAGCAGAAACGCTAAAATCAGACGAAGCTGTCGTCGTCATAATCGTTGCCGCCAAAATCGTTGAGATCGCCGTTGTCGGCGAAGCCGTTATCCCAGCCGGCGTTCTGATCGAGGAAGCTGTTGTCATCACCGCCGTTAAAGGTGTTGAGGTTGTCATTCACCTCCGGTAGCGGTGGCTCATTAATGATGTTCACAATCTCTTCCGGCTGGGAATGATGGAACATGCTGGTCAGCATATCCGCCATCACCACACCGCCCGCGACGCCCACTGCGGTTTGCAGCGCACCGCCAAGGAAGCCCGTGCCGCGTGGGGCCGGGGCATTAGCATACTGCGGTGGCTGGGCAGGCTGCTGAGGCGCACTGTTCCACGCCGGCTGCTGCTGAGCAGGCGGCTGCTGGCGCGATCCGCTGCCAAATAAGCCCGACAGAAATCCACCGCTGCTCTGCGCTGGCTGCTGCTGCTGCTGTTGTGCCAGGCGGCTCTCCAGCTCGCTCACCCGCTCATTCAGTTTCTTCAGCGCCGCTTCCTGAATCAAAATCGCCTGCGCCATGTAGTAGGGCGCGCCCGGCTGTGCCTGCAGGTGCTGGTTAATCAGTTGTTCGGCGGCGGCATCGCGTGCCGCAGTCTGGCTTTCTGCCTGTTTCAGACGGCTGAATAGCCCTTCAATCAGTTGTTGTTCTTCGCGTTGCATGGTGACTCTCCTGTTGCGACTGTGATCAGTATATGGGGGCGGCAAGCTGCAAAGTAAAATTGAGGCGGTAAGCAAATGTTGCGGAGGTAACCGGATGCCGCTGATGCACAAAACGTGCATGGTTTTCACATTGAAAATAAAGGAATTATCCGAAGTTTGTCGGGGATGGTGCGCAAATCATGCTTGATGGGTAGAGGCAAAAAAGATTTCCAGTTATCATGCGTCGCATTATTGAGCTAAACATGCAGCCGCAGCACGCGGCCAGGCGGAGGAACGGCCCTGATGTCTCTACCCATCTTTTTGATTGGCGCACGCGGTTGCGGCAAAACCACTGTCGGCAAAGCGTTGTCGCAGGCGCTGGGCTACGCCTTCTGCGATACCGATCATCACCTGCAACTGACGACGCAACGCAGCGTGGCGGAAATTGTTGCGGCTGAAGGCTGGGAAGGCTTCCGCGCCCGTGAAACCGAATCGCTGCAGGCGGTTACCGCGCCGTTGACGGTGATTGCCACCGGCGGCGGCATGGTACTGGCAGAACACAACTGCCGCTTTATGCAGGAGCAGGGCCGCGTTATCTGGCTCAGCGCCTCACCTGATGTGCTGGCAGAGCGGCTGGAGAGTCAGCCGGAAACCGCACAGCGACCGACCTTAACCGGACGCCCTATCGCTGACGAGATGGAAGAAGTGCTGCGTGAGCGCGCGCATTTATACCGCGCGGCGGCCCATCATCAGGTTAATGCCATGCAGTCGCCCGACGGCGTGGTTGATGAAATCCTGCACTCTCTGTCACTGGCGCGCGCCAGCTAACCCTCAGATTTTTCCCGCTTTGATCCCGCTTCGGGCGCCGTTGTCTATACTTACTGTCTGGCAGGCATTAGCCTGTCTCACAGAGAGTTATTCAGCCAGGAGGGATACCGTATGCCGACCAGACCACCCTATCCACGTGAAGCGCGCATTGTGCCGGTTGAAAAGGGCACCGAAGCCAACAAAGTGACGTCGTACGAACTGCGTGCTGACCATCCTAAACCGAATTCGTTAATCAGTGAGCATGAAACGGAAGAGGAAGCGCGTGACGCCAAACTGCGTTATGAAGACGTCGAAAAAGAGTAAAACGTTGCCGCTGGCAGGGACGCCAGCCTGTAAGCCCGCCGACCCGACCTTCAATTCTGTGCAAATTTCCTGCTGAACCCGGTTTTGCATTGATTTCTGTCCTGCCCGATCGCCTCATCGCCAGATAAAGGCCCGCTAATCATTTCACTGCCCGTATTTTGTCCGCTTGCCAATTACCCGGGCTAAAAATTGTGACTTGACCGATTCAGCGCAACGCTTTATTTTCGACTTATCCGATTCAGGAACTCAGTTCCATATAGTGAAACTCGCAGCATGACCACACTCGAAAACGCCGCCGCAGTACTCAGACTGTTCCAGCAAAAAGGCGTGACGCAGGGCCATGTCGGCCTGACGTTTAGTGAGGTGGTTGAGGCATTAACGCTGCCAAAGAGCACCGTTTCGCGTCTGCTGGCGACGATGGAAAGTCAGGGGTTGCTGGAGCGGGATGCCGAAACGCGCGGCTATCATATTGGGCGCGTACTGCTGGCCGCCGCCGGGCATTATCTCTCGGCACCGCTGGTCGATAGCGTTTCTGCCGCGATGATCAGGCTGGCTGAAAGCACCGGCTGCATGGGATATGTCTCTAAGCTGGCCGGGCGCGAAATATTAGTCATGCGCATGTATCACGGTCGCCATTTCACCCAGATGGTGACACCGCCAGGCAGCCGGATGCCCGCTGCCGCAACCTCTACCGGCCGGGCGCTGTTAGCCCGGTTGAGCGATGAAGAGGTGCAGGCGCGCTACCGTGATGACTGGCAGGTCGTTTCAGCTAATTCGCCGCAAACGCCCGACGCACTGTGTGCCAGACTGGCTGAAGTGCGTCAGCACGGCTGGTCGCTGGCTCGCAATGAAACCTTGCCTGGCATCAGTTCGCTGTCAGTCATCGTGCACAACAAACATCATGGCGAAACGGTGGCGCTCTGCCTGTCGTTTCTGTCGCAGGAGACTGAGCCGGGCTACCCGCCAGCACTGCTTGATGCCTTACGCGCTACCGCCGCAGAGATGGCTGGGAAATTCGGCGCGTAACGTCACAACGATTTTATCGGCGTAATATTTCGCCACACCAGGGAAAAACAAAGGCCTTCGGGCCTTTTTCTTTTAATCTGACCGTCACTCTTTACGCAGCGCTTCGGTTGTCTGTGCGGGCCTCCCCACGTCTCAGGGGCGTTGCCGGGACGGTACGCACACGCTGGCTGCTGCCGCAACGATTCAGCGTGTCAGATCAGTGAAATATAACAACGACGTAAGCCTGCGGGCTGGCAAAACGTTATTTCATTTCGTCTGGGAAGGGAGAGGGGAATAGATGGAACGGGTCAATCCGATTAAGCACGCTGGCGTTGCGCTGGTTTTAATTTTTCTGTCAATTGCGGGTGCCATTATTGGCATTCAGTTGATCACCACCATTGGGGTGACGCCCAATACCTCAATTATCGGTGCGCTGTTTGCGATGTTACTGGCGCGCATTCCACTGCAGGCATTTCGCCGCTATCGCTCAATAGAGATTCAGAACCTGGCGCAGACCGCCATCTCCTCGGCTACCTTCGGTGCTGCTAACAGCTTACTGATGCCAATTGCTGTCCCATGGGCGCTGGGCGAGCCACAGCTGGTGCTGCCGCTGTTCTGTGGCGTCAGTGCCGCCATGCTGCTGGATGCCTGGCTGCTCTATCGGCTGTTTGATACCCGCGTCTTCCCGGCCAGCAATGCCTGGCCGCCGGGCGTCGCGGCTGCAGAAGCGATTAAGGCGGGCGATAAAGGCGGACGTCAGGCCTGGCTGCTGGTGATGGGCATTGTGGGCGGCATCGTCGGCGCGATGCTGAAGATTCCGATGTCCGCCTTTGGCACCGCGTTTATCGGCAACATCTGGGCGCTGTCGATGCTGGGCATTGGCTTCCTGCTGCGCGCCTATGCCCAGCCGGTGGCCGGCATTGATATTAACGCGCTCTATATTCCTCATGGCGTTATGGTCGGGGCCGGACTGGTGGCGCTGATTCAGGTGGTAATGGTGATCCGCAGCCGCAAAAATGACGCGCTGGTGGTCAGCCGTAACGGCAATGAAGTGCAGCGGGCGCTGGGACTGGGCAGTGCGGGCTATATCATTATTTCGGCGCTGCTGGCGCTGGCTGGCGGCTTGTGGAGTGAGATGGGGCTGGCCATGCTGCTGCTGTTTATTCTCTACGCCGCCTTTGCCGCCTTCGTTCACGAACTGATTGTCGGCATTGCTGCCATGCACTCCGGCTGGTTTCCAGCCTTTGCGGTGGCGCTGATCACCCTGATTATCGGTATTTTGATCGGCTTCCCACCGCTGGCGCTCTGCCTGCTGTGCGGCTTTACCGCCGCGACCGGGCCAGCCTTTGCCGATATGGGGTACGACCTCAAGGCGGGCTTTATCCTGCGCGGCAACGGCGCGGATATGCAGCAGGAGCTGTGGGGCCGTCGTATTCAGCTGATCGCCGCGATGATCGCCTTCGTGGTCTCAATTCCGCTGGTCTGGTATGCCCACACGCTGTTCTTCACCGACAATCTGCTGCCACCGGTCGCGCGGGTCTATGCCAAAACTATTCAGGCTGGCGCAGAGCCCGGCATCGCCGGCAACCTGCTGATCTGGGCCATTCCAGGCGCAATTATTCAGCTGATCGGCGGACCAAAACGCCAGCTGGGCGTGCTGTTAGCCACCGGTTTATTGATTAACAACGCCATGGCCGGCTGGGCGGTGGTGGTGGGTATCGCGCTGCGTATCGTGATCATTCGCGTCTGGGGCGAGCGCGGCCGATCGCCGATGGAAGTGATGGCGGCGGGCTTTATTGCCGGCGATGCCCTGTACAGCTTCTTTAATTCGCTGTTTGCCAGCAGCAGTAAGAAATAGCTAAGGATTAACCATGAGTTTACAGCAGACCTTACAGGTTTTTGAGTTACTGGATAGCGCCCTGATTGATGGACAGCAGGTGGTAGACCTGTTCGCCGCGTATCCGCAGGTGGAAGCCAGTTTTAGCCGGGTTACCGGCCCCAAAGGCCGTACCGATTTTATCCGCATCGATATTCCTGGCACCCAGGGCAAAGCCAGTGGCGGCAACGCCCCTACGCTGGGCATTATCGGGCGTCTTGGCGGTATCGGTGCGCGTCCAGGCCGTATCGGCATGGTGTCCGATGCGGACGGGGCCGTGGCGGCGATCGCCAGTGCGCTGAAGCTGGCCCGGATGCAAAGCAATGGCGATCGCCTGAGCGGTGATGTGATTATCACCACCCACATCTGCCCGGATGCGCCGACCCGGCCGCATCAGCCGGTCGATTTTATGGATTCGCCAATTGACGATGTCACCATGAACGATAATGAGGTGATGGCGGGGGTGGATGCGATCCTGTCAATCGACACTACCAAAGGTAACCGCATCATCAACCACAAGGGCTTTGCGCTGTCGCCTACGGTGAAAGAGGGTTACATCCTGCGGGTGTCGGAGGATCTGCTGCGCATTATGGAGATGACTACCGGTCGTCCGGCCGTCACCTTTCCGATTACCACTCAGGACATCACCCCCTACGGCAACGGCATCTATCATCTGAACAGCATTCTGCAACCGTCGACCGCCACTGATGTACCGGTGGTCGGGGTGGCGATCACTGCCGAAACGGTGGTGCCGGGCTGCGGTACCGGTGCCAGTCATGAGGTGGATATCGCCGCTGCGGCGAAATTTGCGGTTGAAGTGGCGAAAGAATTTGGTCGCCAGACCTGCCACTTTTATGACGCTGAAGAATATGCGCGGCTGCTCGCGCTGTATGGCAGCCTGGGACATCTGCGCCAGCGGAATCACTGATATGGCCAAATCTCTGGTCACCCTGACTATTGGTCAGTCACCGCGCAGCGACATTCTGCCGCTGCTGCGCCAGCATCTGCCGGACGACGTTACCGACCATGCTGGCTTGCTGGATGGATTGAGCGCGGCCGACATTGCGGCGCAGTATGCTCCGGCGGCGGGCGAGGCGATCCTGGTTTCCCGGCTGCAGAGCGGTGAGCAGGTGCGGCTGGCGGCACCAAAGGTGGAGCAGGGATTACAGCGCAAAATCAGTGCGCTGGAGCAGGCCGGTTACGACACCATTCTGCTGCTGTGTACCGGCGAGTTCGGTGCCTTACGCACCCGGCGCGCACTGCTGCTGGAGCCAGATCGTATTATCCCGCCGCTGATCGGCGCGCTGGTGCAGCAGCAACGGGTGGGCATTGTGGTGCCGGTAGAGGAGCAGATCGTTGAACAGGCCGGTAAATGGCAGCCGTTACCGACGCCGCCCTGTTTCGCCGTCGCCAGCCCCTATCTGGCTGATGACCAGGTGTTCGCAGCGGCGGCCCGCACCTTGCAGGCTGCTGATGTCGGGCTGGTGGTGCTGGACTGTATTGGCTATCACCAGCAGCATCGGGCCGCGTTGCAGGCGCAGCTTGGCGTACCGGTACTGCTCTCTAACCAGCTGGTGGCCAGACTGGCGGCGGAACTGCTGGGCTGACGTGAGAGATCACAAACGACCATCATTTCGCGTGACAGATCAGCGAGTTCCCTTCTACACTGCCAGACACCTTAATGTGCTGTGAGGAAGTATTATGCTCAACATTAGTGAGTATTTTGACGGAAAAGTTAAATCCATTGGTTTTGACAGTGCGAGCACCGGCCGTGCCAGCGTGGGCGTGATGGCTGAAGGCGAATATACCTTTGGTACTGCTCAGCCGGAAGAGATGACCGTGGTAAGCGGGTCGCTGAAGGTGCTGCTGCCGGGTGAAACCGAGTGGCAATGGTTTGAAGCGGGTTCGGTGTTCAACGTGCCGGGCCACAGCGAATTTCATTTACAGGTTGGCGAACCCAGTTCTTATCTCTGTCGCTACCTGAAAGGATAAAAAAATGGCCGCAATGCGGCCATTTTTTTTCAGGGCTTCGCCAGTTTAACGCTGGGCTTCGCCGCCTAACGCTTCCACCAGGTTGCTGGTCAGCGCAGCCAGTTCGCTGGTCATCAGAATAAAGTCGGCGTCAAAACGCTGAGCAAAATCTTCACGATCAATATCGTCGTTCTGGTCGCGCAGCGTGTCGCTGAACTTCAGGCGTTTGACTGAAC
This sequence comes from Pantoea sp. X-Soil-YNGN-775, assembly GCF_059730575.1. Taxonomy (NCBI): domain Bacteria; kingdom Pseudomonadati; phylum Pseudomonadota; class Gammaproteobacteria; order Enterobacterales; family Erwiniaceae; genus Pantoea; species Pantoea sp. X-Soil-YNGN-775. The sequence goes on from NZ_AP035945.1 coordinate 927,044, forward strand.
CGTCGTCGGCCAGCATAAACTGAATGCGCTCCTGCCAGTCCAGCGCCAGTTTGGTCACCAGCTTGCCCGCTTCGATGTGATTAGCGATCTCATCGCACACCAGATCCTGCTTCTTGCAGCGGATCACGCCGCCATCTTCCAGAATTGCTTTCAGCTCCGCTTCATCCATCAGGGCGAAACCGGCTGGCACCTCGCCAGAGCGCACCCATTCGGTCAGGGTCAGCTCAATCGGGCTTTCCAGCGTCAGCGGCACCACCGGCAGTGAGCCGAGGCTTTTGCGCAGCAGCGCCAGAGTATCTTCCGCTTTTTTGGCACTGGCGCAGTCAACCATAATCAGGTTGTTCACCGTGTCGATCCACAGGTAGGTCTGGCTGAAGCGGCTGAAGGCACGCGGCAGCAGGCTGTGCAGCACTTCATCTTTCAGCGAATCTTTTTCGGTCTTCTTCAGCTTGCGGCTCTGCTCCGCTTCCAGCTTGTCGATTTTCGCTTCCAGCGCCTGTTTTACTACCGGAGACGGCAGGATTTTCTCTTCTTTACGGGCGCAGATGACGATCTGGCCGTTGTTTTCATGCGTCAGTGCATCGCTGCGGTTGCCCATCGGCGGCACCCAGCCGGTTTTGCTCATATCCTGACTGCCACACGGTGAAAAAGTGAAGGCGTCGAGCTGTTTTTCCATCTCGTCTGCGGACAACGGAATGTCACGATTCAGACGATAAACCATCATATTTTTAAACCACAACATCGGGATTCCTTACCGTGGCGCGATCGGGCGCACAAGTCTAACAGAGTCAGCGCGCATGATAGCGAAACATCGGAGTGGTTTCATTGCCTTTCCGGCTGGCGCCTTCTACTGTATGTTCCACCTGAACGAATAATGAGGAATAAACCGTGCGCATAGGCATTGATTTGGGTGGCACCAAGACAGAAGTAATTGCGTTATCGAACGCCGGACAGGAGCTGTTTCGTCACCGGGTCAACACTCCGCGCGATGACTATCAGGCAACGGTTCAGGCGATTGTCGATCTGGTCCGCCTGGCGGAGCAGAAAACCGGGCAGACCGGCACCGTCGGCCTCGGCATTCCCGGCACGATTTCGCCCTACAGCAAGCGGGTAAAAAACGCCAACTCCACCTGGCTCAACGGCCAGCCGCTGGATAAAGATCTGGCGCAGGCGCTGAATCGTGACGTGCGCATCGCCAATGACGCGAATTGTCTCGCCGTTTCTGAGGCGGTCGACGGGGCGGGTGCGGGGCAGCCGCTGGTGTTTGCGGTGATCATTGGCACCGGATCGGGTGCCGGGGTGGCGATCAACGGTCAGTCACGCATCGGCGGTAACGGCAATGCCGGCGAATGGGGCCACAATCCGCTGCCGTGGATGGATGAGGATGAGCTGCGATATCGGCAGGAAGTGCCCTGTTATTGTGGGCAGCAGGGCTGTATTGAAACCTTCGTCTCGGGCACTGGTTTCGCCATCGATTATCAGCGGCTGAGCGGGGTGTCACGTAAAGGTGCGGAGATCGTATCGCTGCTGGCGCAGCAGGATCCGATCGCCGAACTGGCGATGAGCCGTTACGAACTGCGGCTGGCAAAATCGCTGGCGCAGGTGGTGAATCTGATCGATCCGGACGTGATCGTGCTGGGCGGCGGGATGAGCAATGTTGATCGTCTCTATCAGACCGTGCCGACGCTGATGAAAAAATGGGTATTTGGCGGCGAATGCGAAACCCCGGTGCTTAAGGCTCATCACGGCGATTCCAGCGGCGTGCGTGGAGCGGCCTGGCTCTGGCCGCTCAACGACTGATCAGCACCGAATAGCGGGGCGCGCCCTGCTATTCACCCACCAGCATGCTGTCCTGTGGTGCCCGATCGCGCTGGGCTTTGGTCGCAAGGAAGTAGAGATAGCCGACCAGCATAAAGGCGACGAACAGCGCGCCAATGATCGGGTTAAACCACAGCATCGCCAGCAGACAGACCACCGACAACAGCAGGGCGATGCCCGGCACAATCGGGTAGCCGGGCGCACGGAAACTGCGAGCCAGCTCTGGCGCACTGCGGCGCAGCCGGAACAGGCTCAGCATACTCATGATATACATCACAATTGCCCCAAACACCGCCATGGTGATCATCGCTGCCGTTAGCGTCATTCCCTGCAAATTAATAATGCCGTCGCTGTAGATCGCCGCGATCCCCAGTACGCCGCCGGTAATGATGGCGCGGTGCGGGGTCCGGAAGCGTGACAGTTTCGCCAGCCCGGGCGGCAGATAGCCCGCGCGTGCCAGCGCAAAGAACTGACGTGAATAGCCGAGAATGATGCCGTGGAAGCTGGCCACCAGGCCAAACAGGCCGATCCACACCAGCATGTGCATCCAGTTAGAGTGTTCGCCGACAATCATTTTCATCGCCTGCGGCAGCGGATCGTTAATGTCTGACAGTTTGCGCCAGTCGCCCGCGCCGCCTGCCATCAGCATCACGCCGATCGCCAGCACCACCAGCGTCAGAATGCCGCTGATATAGGCGCGAGGAATGGTGCGGGTCGGATCTTTTGCCTCTTCCGCCGCCATTGCAGCCCCCTCAATGGCAAGGAAAAACCAGATGGCGAACGGAATAGCGGCAAAAATACCGGAAAACGCCGGCATACCGAAGCTGTCGCTGCCGGCCCAGCCGTGCGCGGCAAAGTTGGCCAGGCTGAAACCCGGTGACACCACGCCCATAAACACCAGCAGCTCAATCACCGCCAGAACCGTGACCACCAGTTCGAACATCGCCGCCAGTTTCACGCCAACAATGTTGAGCGTCATAAACAGCAGGTAAGCACCGACCGCGGCGGTTTTCGGGTTAAGTGCCGGATACTGCACGTTGAGGTAGGCCCCAATTGCCATCGCAATCGCTGGCGGCGCAAAGACGAACTCAATCAGCGTGGCCAGACCGGCAATCAGCCCGCCGGTTTCACCAAAAGCGCGGCGGCTGTAGGCAAACGGCCCGCCGGCATGCGGAATCGCGGTGGTCAGCTCGGTGAAGCTGAAAATAAAGCAGGTGTAGAGCGTGGCAATCAACGCGGTAGTGACCAGAAAGCCCAGCGTGCCCGCCACCGCCCAGCCGTAACTCCAGCCAAAGTATTCACCTGAGATAACCAGGCCTACCGCGATCCCCCACAGATGCAGGGTGCCCAGAGTGGGCTTGAGTCTGTTTGTCATACTGTTATCCCCGTCGTTGTTGGTGCAGCGCGGCAGTGATACCGCACATCATGGTTTACGCTACAGTGAAGGGATAATGCCGTTGCCTTGCGGGCCGCGACTTGACGTCGGCGCGGTCAATGCTGTCCTCCACGGTCAACTCACAGGCAACAACCGGGCCAGATGCACGCTGCGGTCAACTTTGACTGCTCTGCGGTCAAGCAGCACAGGTTCTGGCAACGCATGCTGAGGTGACGCAAGTGACCAGGAGCCGGACTGATGAGCGCTAAACAATATGACAACCTGACTGATTCCCAACTCACCGCACTGGCGCAGCAGGCGCTGGGCCGTTATCCCGCGGCGCTGCAGGGCACGCTGCGCCTGCTCTGTCGCTCGGAAAATGCCACCTTCCTGCTTCAGGCGGGCGGCAGACGCTATGCGCTGCGGTTGCATCGCGGCGACTACCATCAAAAAGCGGATATTCTTAGCGAACTGCTGTGGCTGGATGCGCTACGTGAAACCGGCATTGTGGTGCCGCAGGCGATAGCCGACCGCCAGGGCGAGCGCGTGCTGACGCTGCGTTTGCCCGATGGCGGCGAGCGCTATGTGGTGCTGTTTCACTGGATTGACGGCGAGATGCCGACTACCGAGGTCGACCCGCGCGCCTTTCAGCAGCTGGGACAGATTACGGCCCGGCTGCATCAGCACAGCAAACAGTGGCAGCCGCCGGCGGGCTTCCAGCGCATCATCTGGGATCACCACACCATGACCAGCGCGCAGAGTCACTGGGGACGCTGGCAGGATGCGCCGCATCTGCATCCTGCCGATCACGCTATCGTCGAGCAGGCGATCGCCCAGGCGGGCGAGGCGCTGGCGCAGTTCGGCAAAGGATCGGATCGTTACGGCCTGATCCACGCCGATCTGCGGCTGACCAATCTGCTGCTGCACAACGGCGAAACCCGGGTGATCGACTTTGATGACTGCGGGATGGGCTGGTATCTGCACGATCTGGCGGCGGCGATCAGTTTTGTTGAGCATCATCCGCGCGCGGCAGAGTGGATCGATCACTGGATCCGCGGTTACGAGCGGGTCTCGCACATCAGCGATCGGGAGATGGCGCTGCTGCCGACGCTGCTGATCCAGCGCCGGATCCAGCTCACCGCCTGGGTAGGATCGCACGCTGAAACCGAAATGGCGCAGAGCCTGGGCAGCGAATGGGCCAGCCACTCGGTGCGACTCTGCCGTCGTTACCTGGAAAGCGAACAGTTGCCGGTGGGCGCCTGATGCACCAGCGGCGGGCGTCAGTGCGCTGCCGCAGTGCTGCCCGCCGGATACCGGCTGGCTAACCGACTGAAACCCGGAAGAATTAAGCTGGTACGGAATTTGCTCGGTCTGACAGTGGGTGATCCCCCTGAATTCTGACTGAGGCGACCATGAATCCGATGATGATGAAACAGCCCGATGCGTTTGCTGCCTGCTCCGCTGCGGCGGGTGCAGGCAATCACGGCGTGCTGGCCGCTGCGGCCACCGGCCTGAGCGATTTTATTCATATCCGCGGCGGCGACGTTGACCGCATCTTTGGCATCAGCGGCATCGATGCGGAGCGGCTGACCAGCCCGACGCTCAGCCTCGGGCTGGTCAACTACTGCCGGGTGCTGGAAGAGGCGGCACGGCACTCCGGTTTTGATAACTTCGGTTTGCACTACGGCAGGCAGTTTAAACCGCAGTCATTAGGCCTGATTGGCTATATCGGACTCTGCTCGGCCACGCTGGAGCAGGCGCTGCACAACGTGGTTAATGCTTTTCCCTGGCATCAGCACGACACGCTGACCCGGCTGGTGGACAAAGGTGAGTGCTGGCGGCTCGACTATCAGGTTCGTCACGGCGCTATTTTGTCGCGCCGTCAGGATGCGGAGCTGACGCTGGGCATGTTCATGAATCTGATTCGTCATGCGGCAGGCAAAAACTGGGCGCCGCGTGAAGTGCATTTTGAACATCCGCGCCCGGAACAGTGGCACGATCACGGTAAAGTGTTCGATGCCCCGATCTGGTTCGATCAACCGTTTAACTCGCTGGTGATCCCGAAGCGCGATCTGCTGCGCAGCATGCCGGACAGCGATCCGATGTTGCTGCTGGTAATGCAGGATGCGATCCGCCGGCTTAACCGGGCCGCCTCGCAGCAGAGCCTGGCAGAGCAGGCGCGCTCACAGGTGAATCTGTCGCTGATGCAGGGCGAACCGGTGCTGGAGGAGGTGGCCGATAAACTGGGGCTATCGAGCTGGTCGCTGCAGCGGCGGCTGCGTGAAGAGGGCTGCAGCTTTACTGCGCTGGTGGATCAGGTTCGCTGCGAAATGGCCACTCACTATCTGCAGCAGAAGCAGCTGCCGATCTCTGAAATGGCGCTGCTGCTGGGTTATTCAGAAGTCAGCGCCTTTTCGCGGGCCTTTCGTCGCTGGTTTGGCATCAGCCCGCGTCAGTGGCGGCAGCATGGGCTGGCAAGCTAGCCTGGCGCGGCGCAAAGCCAAACCACGCCGGTTGGCTGCGCACCGGCGGCGGCGGCAATCCCTGGGTCTGCGCAGCCAGCTGCCAGGCGCGTAAGCACAACGCCTCGTCTCCCTGAGTCTGCGTCACCGCATAGCGTCCACTCTGTTGCCACTCCAGCCGGACCAGACATTGCTGACCCGCATAGCGCGCCGCATCGCTGAATTGCTGATTCAGGCGATGCTGCATTTGGTTAGTCCACTGACAGGATGCACTGTCAGGATCCTTCGCTGGCTGACACAGGTTGGCCACGCTATCCCGTTGCTGTGGTTCAGAATGCTGACAGCCACTGAGCAGGGCGGCAATAATGACGCCCGGTAATATTTTCACTATTACATTAATTAAATTCATTGAACTGACCAATTCTGATTAAAGTTCTGCTCATCTGCTGCCGACAGTCTACAGACCGGACTGGTGAATGCTATGGCATTACTCCGACTGTCGGCAGAACCAGAATTTACCGCCCCCATTGCGGTTTCTTATTATTTATTCATGGATTAGAAATGCAGAGAAAATATGCCGTTGCGGCACTCACCTTATTAAGTGCTTCGCTGATCAGCGGGTGCGCCACCGAATCATCCCGAGCCATCGAGGCACCCCAGGTCCGCGCGGCCAGCCAGCCCGCTTACCAGGGGGTGCGCAGTCCGATTGCCGTCGGTCAGTTTGATAACCGCTCTTCGTATATGAACGGCATCTTCTCCGATGGCGTTGACCGGCTGGGCAATCAGTCAAAAACCATTCTGATCACCCACCTGCAGCAGACTAACCGCTTCAGCGTGCTCGACCGCAGCAACCTGAAAGAGTTAGAGCAGGAAGCGGACTTCAAGCGCAGCCAGCAAAATATCAAAGGCGCGAACTACATCATCACCGGTGATATCACCGAGTTTGGCCGTAAAGAAGTGGGCGATCAGCAGCTGTGGGGCATTCTCGGCCGGGGTAAGAGCCAGATCGCCTACGCCAAAGTTAATCTCAACGTGGTGGACGTCACTACCTCCGAAGTGGTGTTCAGCGCGCAGGGCGCGGGCGAATATCAGCTTTCCGCCCGGGAAATCATCGGTTTTGGCGGCACCAGCAGCTACGACTCAACGCTGAACGGCAAAGTGATGGATCTGGCGATTCGTGAAGCGGTCGATCATTTAGTGGATGGAATCAACAACGGCGCCTGGCGTCCGGCTAAATAAGGAAGCAGTAAATGAAAATAATCACACTGGGCGGCCTGCTGATGACGGCTGCGCTGCTGGCGGGCTGTGCGCCGAAAGCGCCGAAAACGATCTACTACTGGGGCGACTATCAGCAGCAGATTTACAGCTATTACCAGAAAGATAGCGATCCGCAGAAGCAAATCGACGCGCTGAATCTTGATATTGAAAAAGCCCGTGCGGTAAACCAGCCGGTCGCGCCAGGGCTGCACGCTCAGCTCGGCCTGCTGTACGCCAAAACCGGTGATACCAATAAAGCCTTTGGCCAGTTTGCCACGGAAAAGCAGCTGTTTCCGGAAGCTGGCCCTTACATGGATTTTCTGATGAGTAACAAACAAGGAGTGACCCGGTGAAAAAACTGATTGCCCTGGGCGGCGCACTGGCCGTGCTGCTGCTGACCGGCTGTGCGCAGCACAAAAAACCGTATGACTACAGCGCGTTTCGCGCCAGCAAGCCGGCGTCTATTCTGGTATTACCGGCCGAAAACAAAGCTCCGGACATTAATGCCGCTCACAGTCTGACCTCGCTGGTGACCCAGCCGCTGGCCGAAGCGGGTTACTACGTGTTTCCGGTGGCGGTGGTGGAAGAGACTTTCCAGCAGAATGGCCTGACCAGCGGCAGTGAAATCCAGGCCGTCAGCCCGGCTCGCCTGAATAAGATCTTTCACGCCGACAGCGCGCTCTATATCTCGATCACCGATTATGGCAGCAGCTATCGGGTGATCGACAGCGTGACCACCGTGTCAGCCACCGCGCGGCTGGTGGATCTGCGCAGCGGTAAAGAGCTCTGGCAGGGCTATGCCACCGCCAGTGACAGTGAGCAGGGCAACAACAACAATGGCGGACTGGTTGGCATGCTGGTCAGTGCGGCGATCAAACAGATCGCCAACAACGTCAGCGATAAAGCCCACTCGATTGCCGGCCTGACCAGCAATCGCCTGCTGGCACAGAATGAGCAGGGTGGTTTGCTGACCGGACCGCGCTACAGGCTGATTAGCGCCCGCTGATCGGCAACAAAGCGGGCGCTGCGGCGCCCGTTATCCCTGCGGCAACTCCAGCTGGCTGTAGCCCAGCCCATTCATTTTTCTCACCTTGATCTGCACCGGAATCCGCTCTTTCATCGCTTCAACGTGACTGATCACGCCGATGGTTTTGCCGCTGGCGTTGAGCGCATCCAGCGCGTCCAGCGCGGTATCGAGCGTTTGCGCATCCAGCGTGCCGAAGCCTTCGTCGAGAAACAGCGATTCGATACGGGTTTTGTGGCTGACCAGATCGGATAACGCCAGTGCCAGCGCCAGGCTAACGAGAAAGCTCTCGCCGCCGGACAGGGTGCGGGTATCGCGCGCCGTGTCAGCCTGCCAGGTATCCACCACGTCCAGCTCCAGCAGATCCTGCGCCCGACGCTGCAGCAGATAACGGCCGTGCAGCCGGTCGAGCTGACGGTTGGCGAGCGCCACCAGGTGATCCAGCGTTAAGCCCTGGGCAAAGCGCCGGAACTTGTCGCCGCTGGCGGAGCCAATCAGATCGTTGAGCAATCCCCACTGCGCCAGCACCGTTTCGTCCTCTGCAATCTGCGTCATCAGGCTCTGCTGCTGCTGGCGCAGGCTGGCATCGCTCTGTAGCTGTTGCTGTATCTGGCCCTGCTGGCTGGCATTGTCACGTAGCGCCAGCCGCAGCTGTTCCAGCTGCTGCGCCAGCGCCTCAGCCGAGGCTGGCATCGCAGCGGGCTGCGCCTGCTGGTGCGCCGCCTGCCGCTGATGCAGATCCGCCAGCCGCGTCTGTTGCTGCTGATGGTGCTGATCGATCTGCTGCAGCTGTTGACGCAGCTGCTGCGCGGTTTGCTCGTCCAGCAGCGCGGCGCGCAGCGTGGCTTCATCACGGAACCCGGCGGCGGTCAGCGCCTGCAGCAGGGTCTGTTCCGCCTCAGCCAGACGGGTGACCAGCTGTTGCCGCTGGCTCTCCAGCACCGCCAGCTGGCCCTGCAGGCTGCTGACTCCGCTTTGCGCCCGCTGTAACCCCTCCAGCTGCTGCGCGAGCTGCGCCTCATGCTGGCGGAGGCTGGCCTGCATCTGCTGGCGGGCCACGGCGACCTCGCGATCGCCAAACAGCGCCTGACGCTGCTGGCGCATCTCGTCGAGCCGGGTCTGATGGTGGTGCAGTTGCTGCTGCTGAGTGGTCAGCTGCTGCTGTTCACGTTCAGCCTGTTGTTGCAGCGCAGTCAGCTGAGTTTCGCCGCGCAGCAGCTGCGGCTGCAGGTTAGCGAGTAGTTGCTCACTTTCCTGCCAGCGCTGCCAGCGGGATTGCTGAGCAGCCAGCCAGGATTCACGTTCAGCGGCGGCAGGCAGGCTCAGGCCATGCTGGCTGAACTGCTGCTGTACCGCGTCCTGCAACTGCTGCCAGCTCGCCTGTTCCTGCTGCTGGCGCTGTTGCAGCGCGCTGAGCGCCTGCTGCAGGTTATCCAGCGACTGCTGTGCCAGCTGTTCGGCCTGCAGATGCTGCTGCCAGGCCTGCGACTGCTGAAGATGGTGATCTTTTGCCGCCTGGCGCGCCTGCTCAGCCGCCTCCAGCGCCTGTCGCTGCTGCTCAAGCTGCTGTTCGCGTTGATTTTGCTGCTGCTGCCACTGGGTCAGTGCGTCGCGATCTGACAGGGTGAAGGTAAGTGCCAGCTCACCGCTGAGCGCCTGCCATTGCTGCTCCAGACCAGCAAGCTGCCGCTGGGTTTCGGCAATGTCGTCGCGCAGCGTCTGCTGCTGGGTCGCCGACTGCTTTAACTGTTCTTTTTTGGCGGTACCCGCTTCGCGCAGTGCATCGACCTGCTGTTGCAGGGCAGCGCGTCGCTGTTGATTGGCGCTGATTTCCAGCGTGCTGTAGCTGGCGACTGCCGGATGCGTGCAGGAGCCACACAGCGGACAGGGCTGGTCTGGTGTGAGCCGGGCGCGATACTGCGAAAGATCGGCAATCTGCTGCTCCAGCGCGCAGATTTTATCGACATCATCCAGCTGCTGTTTCTCGCGTTTCCATGTTTCGCGCAGGCTGTGTAATTCCGCCTCCGCCTGCTGGTGAGCTTTTTCCAGCCCGGCCAGCTGCTGCTGGCGCTGACCAAGCTGCTGATGCAGCGGGTGCCATTGAGTGGAAAGCAGTAACAGCTGCTGCCGCGCCGCGCGGCTGCTGTGCAGCTGGCTTAGCGCCTCGCGTAGCGCGGCTGGCGGATGCTGCTCCTGCAGCGAAGTTAGTACTTGCTCTGCTTGCAGCAGCGCCTGAGCGGCGGCCTGCTCAGCCTGCTGGCGGGGTAAGGCCTGCTTCGCCTGCTGTTCCCGTTCTGCTTGCTGCGCCGCGATTTTCTGCTGCTGTTGCTGCTGCTGTTGCACCAGTCCGGCGAGGGTCGCCTCGCGCTGCGCCAGCTGGGCAAACCGTTCCTGCCACAGCGGCAGCGATGCGCCCCATTGCGCCATATCGGCTAACTGCTGACGCAGGGTTTGCTGCTCCGCGATCGCCTGTTGTAAGGCGCTAAGCTGGTGAGTCTGATCGGTCAGCGTACCTTGAGTCCGATCGCACTGCTGCTGCTGGCGATCTTTTTCCTGCTGCTGCTGCGTCAGCTGCTGTTGCAGTGCCTGTAGTGACTGATCCAGGGGCATCACCTGTTCGGTCAGCAGGCTCTCCTGTTGCTGCTGTTGCTGGCGTGCCTGTTCCGCCGCGGCCTGGGCGGCGGCATAGTGCTGCTGCTGGCGTTGCTGTTCAGCCAGCGCCTGCTGGTGCGCGTCGGACAGCTGCTGCTGCTGACTGCGTACCTCACGCAGCGCGTTCGCCCGTTCGTCGCGCTGCTGCAGGGTAGCCCGCAGCTTTTCAGCCGGTTCGCTGCGCGCCAGCCGCTGCCGGTCCGCTTCAGCGGCCTGCGCCGCCGCCTCCGCCTGTTGCAGCGCCTGGCGGGTCTGCGCGATATCCTGCTGGAGCTGCTGCGCCTGTTGCTGCCACTGCTGCTGCTGCTGGGCGTGCTGATAGTCACGACTCAGCGTCTGTTCCGCCGCGCTCAGTTGCAGCATCTGCTGTTGCAGCGCGGTGCGGGTGTCGTCATCCAGCAGCGCCATGGCGCCCGCCCGGCTGCGCAGCAGGTCGAGCGCGGTTTTTGCCTCTTTATGGCGTTCATATATCGCGGCGGAAATCTGGCCGTAAATTTCGGTGCCGGTCAGCTCTTCCAGCAGTTCGGCCCGTTCGCTGGCTTTGGCGTTGAGGAAGGCGGCGAACTGTCCCTGGGAGAGCATCATCGAGCGGGTAAAACGCTCAAAGTCGAGGCCGGAAAGGGTCTCAATCAGCCTCAGTTTGTCACCGACCTTGTCGGCGACGATGGTATCGTCGGCACAGCGCGCCAGCTCCACCCGCGGCGCCTGCAGTTTGCCGTCGGCGGTGCCGCGTGCGCGGTTCTGGCTCCAGAAGGCGCGCCAGGCTTCGCCTTTAATCTCAAATTCCACTTCGGCCAGACACTCGGCGCAGTCGCGGGTCATCAGCGCATTCTGGCTCTGGGAGATGGCGCCGAGACGCGGCGTCTGGTGATAGAGTGCCAGACAGATGGCATCCAGCAGCGTGGTTTTGCCTGCGCCGGTGGCACCGGTAATCGCGAACAGCCCGTTGCTGGCGAAGGGTTCGGCGCGGAAATCGATAAACCATTCACCGCGCAGTGCGTTAAGGTTTTTAAACCGTAGCGTGAGGATCTTCACTGTGGCTCCTCAATGTCGGCCAGCGTCTGGCGGAACAGGGTGGTCATCTGATCGATCTGCTGCGGTTGCAGTTCACTATCCAGCGCCATGCGACGGGCAAACACCTCTTCCACTTTCAGTTCGCTCAGGGTTTCGTTGTCGAGTCGCGCCAGACTGTGCTGACGCTGCTCGCGGCTGCGGCGCAACAGCAACACTTCCACCGGCAGTTCTGCGGTCAGGGTTTCCACCTGGCGCTGCAGGTCGCTGAGGTACTCCTGAGTAGTGACTTCGATATCCAGCCAGGTCGGTTTTTCCTGCTGCACGCCGCTGAAATCGCTGAGCTGCTGCGCAATCTGTGCCAGTGAGCCTTTCAGTACCTGCATCGGCTGCACCTGCGGCACCACCAGCGGCGTCACCGTTTGCAAACCGCGCGGGGTGAAGTCCAGCAGGAAGACGCTTTTTTCACTGCCCAGTTCATCAAAACTGAGTGCAATCGGCGAGCCGCTGTAACGGATGTGCTCGGTGCCCGCTACCCGCTGAGCGCGATGAATGTGGCCGAGCGCGATGTAATCGACCTCAGGAAAGGCGGCGGCCGGAAAGGCGTCCAGCGTGCCGATATAGATGTCACGTACCGAGTCGCTCTGGCTGACGCCGACGGTGGTGAGATGGCCGGTGGCCACGATTGGCAGAGCCGGGTCCAGCGCCCGCGCGGCAGCCACGCGCTGCTGATAATGATGAGCAATCGCCTCCAGCAGCGAGGTCTGCTTGTCGCGTCCGGACTGGCCGGCGCGGCTGCGCAGGATGTCGCGCGGCCGCAGATATGGAATGGCGCACAGCAGCACGCCCGGCGCGCCCTGACGGGTGGTGAGCAGCAGCACATCGCTGTTGGCCTCGGGCGTGGCGATCACCCGGGTATTCAGGCAGGCGAGCAGTTCGCATGACTCATTGAGCGTCGCCACCGAGTCGTGATTGCCCGCCAGCACAATCAGCTGACAGCCGCTGGGCTGCAGCGCCACCACAAAGCGGTTGAACATTTCGCGCGCGTAGCTGGGCGGGGTGCCGGTATCGAACAGATCGCCCGCCACGATTAACGCATCCACCTGATGCTGTTCGATCTGGATCAACAACCAGTCGAGAAACGCCTGATGTTCCGCTGCCCGACTCTTGTTGTAAAAGAACTGCCCCAGATGCCAGTCCGCAGTATGAATGATGCGCATAAAACTCCCTGCCGTTGTAATTCGCCCGGCGATTATACTGGCTCTGTGGCCAAAGCGAAAAATTGTCGCTGCGCGGTCATAATTGATTACCACTGGCCTGAATGAGCGGGTATGTTTTTCATAAAAGTGTCACAAATCTGACGCATAATGGCGCCGCGAATCTCAGTGACAGCCGTCATATCAGCAGGAGTAATAATGGCTAAGCGCATTTTGGTTGTGGAAGATGAAGCCCCAATCCGTGAAATGTTGTGCTTTGTTCTGGAGCAGAACGACTATCAGCCAATTGAGGCGGAAGATTATGACAGCGCAGTGGGTAAGCTGATTGAACCCTGGCCCGATCTGATTCTGCTGGACTGGATGTTACCCGGCGGCAGCGGCATTCAGTTTATTAAGCATCTGAAACGCGAAGCGATGACCCGCGATATTCCGGTGATGATGCTCACCGCCCGCGGTGAAGAAGAGGACCGGGTGCGCGGGCTGGAAGTCGGCGCTGACGATTACATCACCAAGCCGTTCTCGCCAAAAGAGCTGATGGCGCGCATCAAAGCCGTCATGCGCCGTATTTCACCGATGGCGGTGGAAGAGGTGATTGAGATGCAGGGACTGAGCCTGGATCCCTCCTCGCACCGGGTGATGTCGGAAACCACGCCGCTGGAAATGGGCCCTACCGAATATAAACTGCTGCACTTCTTTATGACCCACCCGGAGCGGGTTTATAGCCGCGAACAGCTGCTGAACCACGTCTGGGGCACCAACGTGTATGTCGAAGATCGCACCGTCGATGTTCACATTCGCCGTTTACGTAAAGCGCTGGAAGTCTCCGGCCACGATCGCATGGTACAAACCGTCCGTGGAACAGGGTATCGTTTCTCTGCCCGCTACTAAACGGAGTTTTCACCGTGCTGGAACGCCTCTCCTGGAAGAGATTACTGTCAGAACTGCTGCTGGCGTGTCTGCCTGCGCTGCTGCTTGGCCTGCTGTTCGGTTATCTGCCGTGGCTGCTGTTGCTGAGCGTGCTGGCGGTGCTGCTGTGGCATTTCCACAACCTGATGCGCCTGTCGCACTGGTTGTGGCTCGATCGTACCATGACGCCGCCAGCCGGGCGGGCCAGCTGGGAACCGCTGTTTTACGGGCTCTACCAGATGCAGTTACGCAACCGGCGGCGGCGGCGCGAACTCGGCAACCTGATTAAACGCTTTCGCAGCGGCGCCGAGTCGCTGCCGGATGCGGTGATCCTCACCACCGAAGAGGGCACCATTTTCTGGTGCAACGGGCTGGCACAACAGCATCTCGGGCTACGCTGGCCAGAAGATAATGGCCAGAACATCCTTAACCTGCTGCGCTATCCGGAATTCTCGCGCTATATCCGCCAGCGTGACTTCGACAAACCGCTGACGCTGGTGCTGAATAACCAGTACCACATGGAATTTCGCGTTATGCCCTACAGTGAAGGCCAGTGGCTGCTGGTGGCGCGTGACGTCACTCAGATGCATCAGCTGGAGGGGGCGCGGCGTAACTTCTTTGCCAACGTCAGCCATGAACTGCGCACCCCGCTGACGGTGCTGCAGGGCTATCTGGAGATGATGAATGACTCGGTGATGAACGAGCGTTCACGCGGTAAGGCGCTGCATACCATGTCAGAGCAGACGCGCCGCATGGATAGCCTGGTTAAACAGCTGCTGACGCTGTCGCGGATTGAAGCTGCGCCGGCGATCGATCTGAAAGAGAAGGTTGATGTGCCGGTGATGCTCCGGCTGCTGCAGCATGAGGCCGCCACCCTGAGCGGCGGACGTCACGACATCCATTTCCATACCGATCCGCATCTGAAAGTGTTCGGCAACGATGAACAGCTGCGCAGCGCCATCTCCAACCTGGTCTACAACGCGGTAAATCATACGCCGGAGGGCACGCGCATTGATATCAGCTGGCTGCGCAGCAAGCAGGGCGCAACGTTTCGGGTGTGCGATAACGGGCCGGGCATCGCGGCTGAACATATTCCCCGTCTCACCGAGCGTTTCTACCGGGTCGATAAGGCGCGATCGCGGGCGACCGGCGGCAGCGGGCTGGGGCTGGCGATCGTGAAACATGCCCTGAGCCACCATAATGCGCGGCTGGATATCACCAGCGTGCCGCATCAGGAGACCTGTTTTACCTTTACCCTGCCGGCAAGGTTGATTGTCAGCAGTGGGATGCAGGAGAATGCTTCCATTAATGGCTGACGGATCTGCTTGATGCGCGCACTTGTTTTGTTGATGGTCATTTTATTGCCAGGCATGGCGCTGGCCCAGTCCGGCACGCTGTCGGGCAACCTCAGCAGCGTCGGGTCCGATACGCTGGGCTACCTGATGACGCTGTGGGGCGAGGATTTCAGCCGGCAGGCTCCGGGCGTCAATGTGCAGGTGCAGGCTTCCGGTTCGTCGACCGCGCCGACTGCGCTGGCTGCCGGTGCGGCGCAGCTTGGACCAATGAGCCGCCCGATGCAGGCGGATGAACGGCAGGCGTTTGAAGCGCGCTATGGTTATCCTCCGCTGGCGGTACCGGTAGCGATGGATGCGCTGGTGGTGGTGGTTAATCAACGCAATCCGCTGCAGCAGATTACGCCGCGTCAGCTCGACGCCATTTTCTCGATTACCCGCCTGTGTGGCGCGACATCGGTGCCGCAACGCTGGGGCGATCTCGGCACGCAGGCATCTGAGTGGGTCCGCCGACCGATCCAGCGCTACGGACGCAACTCGGCGTCCGGCACCTGGGGATTCTTCAAGCAGCAGGCGCTCTGTCAGGGCGATTTTCGCAATGACGTAGCCGAATTTCCCGGTTCGGCAGCGGTGGTACAGGCGGTGGCCGGCAATCCACGCAGCATCGGTTACGCCAGTTTTGGCTTCCATCTCAGCGGCGTAAAAATGCTGGCGGTGGTGAACCCTCGGGGTGAGGCTGTAGCACCCGACGCAGAGGCGATCCGCAGTGGTCGTTATCCGTGGGCCCGTCCGCTCTATCTGTACGTCAACAAGGCGCCGGGTCAGCCATTGCCGCCGCTGGTGGCAGCGTTCCTGCAGCAGGTGCTCTCGGTGCAGGGACAGCGACGGGTCAGCGAGGCGGGATATCTGCCGCTCTCTGATAGCCAGATGGCGCAGGCGCGCGCGGCGCTTAATTAACCCTTTTCAGGCAGGCATCACGCTTAATCGATCATCTTCAGGCGCGCGTTCTGCATGTGCTTGACCGGCGCGCGGCGTTTAACCGATCGTCTTCAGGCGCGTATGGCTTTGCTTATCCGCGACCGGCACGCGGCGCTGTATCGGTCGTCTTCAGGCGCGTAACACTTTGCTTAACCGGCGCTGGACGATTCACCTCTGGTCGCACCTTCTGCTCTTCTTAGCTGCTGTAAATATCATCGTCACCGGCGTAACAGACGGCTCTCCTTAGCCGCTGCAAAGCTGGGCAGCACCTCATCTTATCAACCAACATGAATTTTCTTCATGAGCGGTGAATTTTCTTCTATTGCAGCGGACGGCGGCACGTGTCATCCTGCGTTCAGACGTATAGCCATCCAGATGGCTATAAATAACAGAGCGCAATTATTTCCTGCTGAAACCACCGGCAGGCGAGACAGGAGTGATCATGCAAAGAAATACCGCCCCGTTCCGTGCTGATACCGTCGGCAGTTTTCTGCGTCCCGCCGCGATTAAGCAAGCGCGTGAGCAGTTCGCCGCCGGTGAAATTGATGCGGCAGCCCTGCGGCAGGTTGAAGATGACGCCATCCGCGATGTGGTGGCAAAACAGCGCGAAAATGGCCTGCAGGTGGTGACCGATGGCGAATTTCGTCGCGGCTGGTGGCACTTCGACTTTTTCTACGGCCTGGATGGCGTGGAAGCGTATGAAGCGGAGCAGGGTATCCAGTTCAACGGCGTGCAGACCAAAGCGCATGGCGTGAAAGTGGTAAGTAAGCTCGGTTTTTCCAGCCATCCGATGCTGGAGCATTTCCGCTTTTTGCAAAGCGTCGCCGGTGATGCAATGCCAAAAATGACCATTCCCAGCCCCAGCGTGCTGCACTTCCGTGGCGGGCGCAAAGTGATCGATGCAGAGGTCTATCCGGACCTGGCTGATTACTTTGACGACCTGGCACAGACTTATAAAGACGCTATTAAAGCGTTTTACGCCGCTGGCTGCCGCTATCTGCAACTGGATGACACCGTCTGGGCGTATCTCTGCTCTGAAGATCAGAAACGCGAAATCCGGGCACGCGGCGACGATCCGGAAGCGCTGGCGCGGACCTATGCTCAGGTGCTGAACAAGGCGCTGGAAGATAAGCCAGCCGATCTGACCGTTGGCCTGCATGTCTGCCGTGGTAACTTCCGCTCAACCTGGATTTCAGAAGGCGGCTACGAGCCGGTGGCGGAAATCCTGTTCGGCAGCGTCAATGTCGATGCCTTCTTCCTCGAATATGACAATGCCCGTTCAGGCGGTTTTGAGCCGCTGCGCTTCATCAAGCCAGGCCATCAGCAGGTGGTGCTGGGCCTGATCACCACCAAATCCGGCGAGCTGGAAGATCCGGCGCAGGTGAAAGCCCGTCTGCAGGAAGCGGCGCAGTATGTCAGCCTCGACCAGATCTGTCTCAGCCCGCAGTGTGGCTTTGCTTCTACCGAAGAGGGCAACAGCCTGAGCGAAGAGCAGCAGTGGCAGAAGATCCGCCTGGTGGTCGATATCGCAAAACAGGTGTGGTAATGCTGTAAACTTGTGCAAACAGGCGCGTAAAACGCGCCTTTTGTGCATTTGTCAGCGGCGTTATGCGGGGAATTCTCGCGGCCTGTTTATTATTTAGGCACATCATCTTGTGTGCCTGGGTTAAAAATTAACGCTATCCACTGGCTGTGGCTTAAATAACGAGATAACCTTCTGGTTTTCCGATCCCGTATTGCCTTTCCCCGCTATAAACGTTTTACTTAGCCCCGTTGTCGATCCATCCCTCCGTGAACAGAAAAAAAGCAGCTTAAATCACCTGCGCTTCACCTCACGATGAGCATAATGCGCTGACATTGGCTGGCTGGTCGTGGTTTTAACGCAGCGAGGGGACAACACAAACCCAACTTCCACCGCAACATCAGTGACAGGCCGTATGACACATCGTTTAACCTCGAAAGACATTCTCGCGCTGGGCTTCATGACATTTGCCCTGTTCGTTGGCGCGGGCAACATTATTTTCCCGCCGATGGTCGGTATTCAGTCTGGCGAACACGTCTGGACCGCCGCGATTGGCTTTCTGATCACTGCCGTGGGTCTGCCGGTGATGACCGTGGTAGCGCTGGCGCGCGTCGGCGGCGGCGTGGATGCGCTCAGTACCCCAATCGGCAAGGTTGCCGGTCTGGTGCTGGCCACCGTCTGCTACCTGGCGGTCGGGCCACTCTTCGCGACGCCGCGCACCGCCACCGTCTCCTTTGAGATGGGTATCGCCCCGCTGACCGGTGATGGCGCGATGCCGCTGTTTATTTACAGTCTGGTCTACTTTGCGCTGGTGATTGGCGTATCGCTCTATCCGGGTAAACTGCTCGATACCGTCGGCCATTTCCTTGCGCCGTTAAAAATTGTGGCGCTGACCGTACTGGGCATTGCTGCACTGGTGTGGCCAGCGGGCGGCACTATTCCGGCGACGGAAGAGTATCAGCGCGCGGCATTCTCCAGCGGTTTTGTGAATGGCTATCTGACCATGGATACGCTGGGCGCACTGGTGTTTGGCATCGTGATCGTCAACGCCGCCCGTTCACGCGGCGTCGATAATGCCGCGCTGCTGACGCGCTACACCGTTCTGGCCGGCCTGATTGCCGGCGTGGGCCTGACGCTGGTCTACCTGTGCCTGTTTAAACTGGGCTCCGGCAGCGGCGCGCTGGTCGATCAGAATGCGAACGGCGCAGCGATTCTGCACGCTTACGTCCAGCAGACCTTTGGCAGCATGGGCAGCTTCTTCCTGGCGGCGCTGATCTTCGTTGCCTGCATGGTAACGGCGGTCGGTCTGACCTGCGCCTGTGCGGAATTTTTTGCGCAATACCTGCCTTTGTCGTATAAAACGCTGGTGTTTATCCTCGGTCTGTTCTCGATGGTGGTGTCAAACCTCGGCCTGAGCCACCTGATTCAGATCTCCATCCCGGTCCTGACGGCAATTTATCCGCCTTGTATCGTGCTGGTGGTACTGAGCTTCACCCTGAACTGGTGGAACAAGAGCAGCCGGATTATTGCGCCAGTGATGCTGATTAGCCTGCTGTTCGGCATTGTTGATGCGATTAAAACGACCGGGTTTAAAGTGTTGCTGCCTGCATTCAGTCAGCACCTGCCGCTGGCCGATCAGGGACTTGCCTGGTTACCGCCATCGCTGGTGATGCTGCTGATTGCCGCCGTGGTGGATCGGGTAAAAGGACGCGAACAGGTTTCCGTTCACTCGTAGCAGATGGCACTGATTTTTCTTTAACCACGGGCTTGCCCGTGGTTTTTTCATTTCACAGGTACAGGTTGTTATGCAAGAAACCAATAAGCTCAAACGCGGACTGAGCACGCGCCACATCCGCTTTATGGCGCTGGGATCGGCGATTGGCACCGGGCTGTTTTATGGTTCCGCCGATGCGATCAAAATGGCCGGACCCAGCGTGCTGCTCGCCTATATTATCGGCGGGGCGGTGGCCTACATCATTATGCGCGCACTGGGCGAGATGTCAGTCAACAATCCCCAGGCCAGCTCCTTCTCCCGCTATGCCCAGGATTATCTCGGTCCGATGGCGGGCTACATTACCGGCTGGACCTACTGCTTCGAAATCCTGATCGTGGCGATCGCCGATGTCACGGCGTTCGGCATCTATATGGGCGTCTGGTTTCCGGAGGTGCCGCACTGGATTTGGGTACTGAGCGTGGTGCTGATCATCGGCGCGGTCAACCTGATGAGCGTGAAGGTGTTCGGCGAAGTGGAGTTCTGGTTTTCTTTCTTCAAAGTCGCCACCATCATTGTGATGATTCTGGCTGGTTTCGGCATGATTATCTGGGGCATCGGCAACGGCGGCCAGCCGACCGGCATCCATAACCTGTGGACCAACGGCGGCTTCTTTGCCCACGGCGTGGTCGGAATGCTGCTGTCGCTGCAGATGGTGATGTTCGCCTACGGCGGTATCGAAATTATCGGTATCACCGCCGGTGAAGCGAAGGAGCCGGAGAAGTCGATTCCGCGCGCCATTAACTCGGTCCCGTGGCGTATTCTGGTGTTTTATGTCGGCACACTGTTTGTGATTATGTCGATCTATCCGTGGAATCAGGTGGGCACCTCGGGCAGTCCGTTTGTACTGACCTTCCAGCATCTGGGCATCGCGGCGGCCGCCTCGATTCTTAATTTTGTGGTGCTGACCGCCTCACTGTCAGCGATCAACAGCGACGTGTTTGGCGTGGGCCGCATGCTGCACGGCATGGCCCAGCAGGGACATGCGCCGAAGATGTTTATGAAGGTCTCTTCACGCGGTATTCCGTGGGTGACGGTGGTGGTGATGATGTTCGCCATGCTGATTGCGGTCTACCTCAACTACCTGATGCCAGAGAAGGTGTTCCTGGTGATCGCTTCGCTGGCGACCTTTGCGACGGTCTGGGTGTGGATCATGATCCTGTTGTCACAGATCGCCTTCCGTCGCAAAATCGGCAAGCAGGCTGCCAGTGAGCTGAAGTTTGCGCTGCCAGGCGGCAGCTGGACCGCAGGTGTCGGTGTCGCATTCCTCTGCTTCATCATTGCGCTGATCGGCTATTTCCCGGATACCCGGGTGTCGCTCTATGTCGGCGTGGTGTGGATAGTAGTGCTGCTGCTGGGCTATAAGCTGGTACGTAAAGCGCACTGATCCACGACTGCTCCCCCTCTGGCGGGGGGAGCAGTTGCTATTTGCCATCACCTGGCCCTTCTCTTTCCCCGCCTGACTTTCCTGACGCTGCTCCGGCTATTCATCTCAGCCATAACCCCGTTCTGAAATAATCTTTGCGGATACCGCCTGCAGACGGTGGAATAACACGCCTGCGCGCGCGGTTAATAATCCGTGTGGAAGCGGATTGTCAGATAAACATTGGCGTTAAGCGCGTCAGGATGGCTGTGGCTGGGCAGAGAGAATGATAAATAAATAAAAAAACGGCGAAACCAGTCGCCGAAATATTCAAGAGAATCAGAGTAATAAAAAGGGATGATTGACCCGATAATCGTAAAACAAAATTAGCGCCGCTGATAGCCGGGTTATTTAAATAAGAAAAGTACCAGGCGGCATCAATAAAACTAATTAAGACTGATAAAGCATATTTATGCCGCGCAGCGAGCGCGGCATAAATCTGATTAGCGGCGATTCAGGGCAGCCGGATGGAAACCGGCGGCGTGGCGGTGGTGTCCAGCCGTTTTTGCCAGCCGGTCAGGGTCGATTGATAAGGACACAGCAGCCCGACGTCGGTCATCCTGCAGTCTGGCTGATGCCACTCCTGACGCAATAAATCCTGCGCGTCATCAATTGGCTGTAACTGGCGCAGGCCATCAAGACTCTGTGCCTGGAAGTAGAGCCGCAGAAAACGCTCGCCGCTCTGGCTGTCACGCCAGCGCTCCAGCACCAGACTGCCGCCGGGCGGAATATTGCCGCGCGCGTAGCCCGGCAGCTGCCAGTCAAAGCCCATCAGGGTGCGCACCATCGCAATATTGGTGTCATGCGCCACCAGGATTAGCCAGCGGGCAGTGGAGGTGTTGCTGGCGATTTCGGTCAGCATCGCCTGCAGTAAGATCGATCCCCGTCGCTGCGCCTGATACAGCAGATCATTACTCAAATCGTAATTAGCGGTCAGCAACGGCAGCAGGCGGGTAATTTGCGCCGCGGTGGTGATATGCCCCCACGCCAGCTGATCGACGGGCAGGTTTTCGCTGTAACCCAGCCGCAGGGTCTCAACCATACTGGCCATCACGCTCAGTCCTTCGACGTAGGTGTGGCCGCTGCGGGTCTGTTTGAATTGCCATGGGCGATCAAAGAAATCACATTTCGCAGTGGGCGGGCAAACCGCGGCTTTAAGCAGCTGAATCGCCGGTTGCAGTTGCTGCTGTAACTGCGCCAGATCGCCCGCTTTCTGCTGCTTGGCCGCCAGCTCTTGCTGCGGATCGGTTTGCGCAAACGCCAGCTTATCGCTCTGAAACAGCGGATCAACCTCACCGGTCACCTGATGGATCGGCACGCCACAGCCCGGAAACGCACCGTCAGCGATCGCCTGGGCGGTGGCTCGGGTGCGCTGGAGCGGACTGGCGCGCAGATAGACGTCGTCTGCCGTCGGGCAGCCAGCGGGCAGTAAACCGAGCTGACGATAGTGGTCGCCCTGCCAGCGTCCGGTGTTGACCACTGCACTGTAGCCGTGACCGGTCAGCTCACCATCCGCAGTGGTCCACACCGTCCACGGTTGCTGGCTGGCGGCTTCGATCTCTTTACGGTTAGCAGGCGTCGGTGGCCGCACGCCGTGCCGGCTGAGTTCGACCACCTTTTCCAGCTGATAGTGAGGCGGCGGGGCCGCCTGCGACGGCAGGCTCAGCAGCCAGAGCGCACTCAGGGTTAACGCGCATTGGTACCACCGGGTAGCGCGCATTTATTCGTCCAGCGCGCGATTGCCGGTCAGCGCTTTTATCTGTGGGTAGAGCGTGGCGTTCGCCAGCAGCACCGGATTACCCTTTTTCAGGCCGTCGTTACTGAGGTAATCGTTGGTAACGCCGCCGGCTTCGCGCATCAGCACGATACCTGGCAGGCTATCCCACGGATGCATATGCGCTTCGTAGTAGCCGATTAACCGGCCTGCGGCTGCCCAGGCGCTGGTTAGCGCGCCAGAACCAATGCGGATAAACATGCCGCCCTGTTGAGTCAGTCCGGCGATCAGGCGGGTAACGCTCTCGGCCGGGGTGCGGCTGGAGTGACTGATACCGAGCAGGCCTTCGTTGAGACGTTGCGCAGCATGCACCTGCAATCGGGTCTCGTTGACCCACGCCCCCTGGCCCTGTCGGGCGTGGAACAGCTCCTGATGATTGGGATCGCATACCACGCCAATCACCGGTTCACCGTCGCACACCACCGCCAGCGAGACGCACCAGTTAGGCAGGCCGTTGACGAAGCAGGCGGTGCCATCGATCGGATCGACGACCCAGATAAAGCTGGCGTTGCCCATTTCGCCGCCGCTCTCTTCACCGTAGACGGCATCGTCCGGGAAGCGCTCCTCAATCAGCGTTTTGATTAAAGCTTCGACGTTGCGATCGGCTTCGCTGACCACGTCCTGCAGATCCCTCTTGTGTTCCACCACCAGGTTTTGACGCTGCTGATACCACGAATAAGCCCGGCTGGCCGCCGCACGGGCGATGTCGCAGGCGTAACGGTAGCGCGCGTCAATTTCAGAATGCGAAGCGGATGACATCTTTCCCTCTTATGATTTTTTGCCATAGCGAACGGAAGGCACGCCTGAACAGGCGGTCTGGCTGTGTGTTTTGCTTAACTATTGTTAAGAAAGGCTTCATTAAGCCGCAGATAAGACCCGATGGCAAGATGGGCAAGGGGCGGGCAGGCGGCTTTTTTGTGCGGAATTGGCTGGCATTTGCCAGCCAACAGAAGAGGATCGGGTTTTACAGCGTTCTGGCCGTCGCCTGCGCCATTAAACGCGGATAAAAAATGAAAAACAGGGCTTCAAGCTGTTCATAATGTTCAGTGAAGTCGTGGTAAGAGTCGCGCAGTGCCGCCAGGCGCGGGCGGCGGGCGGCCATGCCGTGCAACACCCGCTCCAGCCGGGCGGGCTGGGCGTAGTGCTCAAACCAGCGTTCGCGCCACATCACCGCGTTCAGCCGCTGAAATTCCTCCGGCGTCGTCGCCAGCTGCGGCACGATTTCGCGCTCGGCGGCGGCAGAAAACTGCGTCAGGGTCAGATCAGCTGTGAAGTGTGACCAGTGACGGGCGAGAAAATGGTCCCATATGACATCAAGGGTAATCGGGGCCACGCGGTAGGTTTCCGGACGGAACAGCTGACGGGCGCGACGGACTTCCGGCAACGCATCGGTCATGACGTCGAGCCGGCGATGCATCAGAATGCCGTCAGCCACCGGCGTCGGCCAGTGCTGGTGCGGGTTACCGCGCACAAAATCAGCCATTAAATTGCCGAGTAGCGAGCTGTCAGCCAGTTGGGCCAGATGGAGATGAGCAAGAAAGTTCATGGTGCATTATAGGCTGAACTGCCTTTGCGCAGCCAGTTGTTCAGAATTGGTCGTTTTTCCGCTAAACTGTGCCGCCTGTTTTTGCCTGAGAAAGAACTCTTTCATGCGTGTCGCCGATTTTGCTTTTGAATTGCCCGAATCCCTGATTGCCCACTATCCCCAGGCGCAGCGCAGCGGCTGTCGTCTGCTGTCGCTCGACGGTCCCAGCGGCGCACTGACGCACGGTGTGTTCACCGACGTGCTGGATAAGCTCAATCCAGGCGATCTGCTGGTGTTCAACAACACCCGCGTGATCCCGGCGCGCGTCTATGGACGTAAAGCCAGCGGCGGCAAAATCGAAATGCTGGTGGAGCGGATGCTCGACGACAAGCGCGTGCTGGCCCATGTGCGCGCCTCAAAAGCACCCAAGCCGGGTGCAGCCCTGTTGCTGGGTGAAGATGAGAGCGTTAAAGCGACGATGGTGGCGCGTCACGACGCCCTGTTCGAGATCGCCTTTGACGATGATCGGGCAGTACTCGACATCCTGAACAGCGTCGGCCATATGCCGCTGCCACCGTACATCGATCGCCCTGATGAAGAAGCCGACCGCGAACTCTATCAGACCGTTTACAGCGCCCGTCCGGGGGCCGTAGCAGCACCGACTGCCGGCTTGCACTTCGATGAGCCGCTGTTGCAGGCGCTGAAAGAGAAGGGCGTTGAAATGGCCTTCGTCACGCTGCATGTCGGGGCGGGCACTTTCCAGCCGGTGCGCGTCGACAACATCGAAGAACACCACATGCACGCCGAATATGCCGAAGTGCCGCAGGAGGTCGTGGATGCGGTGCTGGCCTGTAAAGCGCGCGGCAACAAGGTGGTCGCGGTCGGTACCACCTCGGTACGCTCGCTGGAGAGCGCGGCCAAAGCGAGTCAGGATGCGCTGATTGCGCCGTTCTTCGACGATACCCAGATTTTTATCTATCCGGGCTACCACTACCAGGTGATCGATGCGCTGATCACCAATTTCCACCTGCCCGAATCTACCCTGATTATGCTGGTCTCGGCGTTTGCCGGTTACCAGCACACCATGGCGGCCTACCGCGCTGCCGTGGCTGAGCAATATCGTTTCTTCAGTTATGGTGACGCGATGTTTATCAGCAAAAATCCGCAGGCGCCGATGGAAAAGATTGGCGACTGATTTATTAACCCACGACCTGACGCGCCTTCTGGCGCAGGGTTGTAGACATCGGACTGTTTCTCCGGTGGAGGCTTTGTGAAATTTGAACTTGATACCACAGACGGGCGCGCGCGCCGTGGCCGTCTGATTTTTGATCGCGGCGTGGTCGAAACCCCGGCGTTTATGCCAGTCGGTACCTACGGCACGGTAAAAGGCATGACGCCGGAAGAAGTGCAGGAGACCGGGGCGCAGATTATTCTGGGCAACACCTTCCACCTCTGGCTGCGTCCGGGCCAGGAGATCATGAAACTGCACGGCGACCTGCATGATTTTATGCAGTGGAAAGGGCCGATCCTCACCGATTCCGGTGGTTTCCAGGTCTTCAGCCTGGGCGACATCCGCAAAATTACCGAAGCCGGGGTGCACTTCCGTAACCCCATCAATGGCGACGCGATTTTCCTCGATCCTGAAAAGTCGATGGAGATTCAGTATGACCTCGGCTCCGACATCGTAATGATCTTCGACGAATGTACGCCGTACCCGGCGGACTGGGACTATGCCAAACGCTCGATGGAGATGTCGCTGCGCTGGGCGAAACGCAGCCGTGACCGTTTTGACAGCCTCGGTAACAAAAATGCGCTGTTCGGCATCATCCAGGGCTCGGTTTACGAAGATTTACGAGATGTGTCGGTGAAAGGTCTGGTAGAGATTGGCTTTGATGGGTACGCTGTGGGCGGCCTGGCGGTGGGTGAGCCTAAACAGGACATGCACCGTATTCTTGAGCACGTCTGCCCGCAGCTGCCGCAGGATAAACCGCGCTATCTGATGGGCGTCGGCAAACCTGAAGATCTGGTGGAAGGGGTCCGTCGCGGCGTCGATATGTTCGATTGCGTGATGCCAACCCGTAACGCGCGTAACGGTCATCTGTTTGTGACTGACGGGGTGGTTAAAATCCGCAACGCCAAATATAAAGATGACACCGCGCCACTGGATGCCGAATGTGATTGCTACACCTGTCGCAACTACAGCCGCGCCTACCTGTATCATCTGGACCGCTGTAACGAAATACTGGGCGCGCGTCTGAACACGATTCACAATCTGCGCTATTACCAGCGCCTGATGGCAGGTTTACGCCAGGCCATCGAAGAGGGTAAATTAGAGCGCTTTGTAAACGAGTTCTACCAACGGACGGGCAAAGAAGTTCCGCCTTTAACGTCTGATAATTCATCTATGAGGGAAATTTAATGAGCTTTTTCATTTCTGACGCCGTGGCCGCAGCAGGCGCACCGTCGCAGGGAAGTCCGTATTCTCTGGTGATCATGCTGGTGGTGTTTGGTCTGATTTTCTATTTCATGATCCTGCGTCCGCAGCAGAAACGTGCGAAAGAGCACAAGAAGCTGATGGATTCCATCTCAAAGGGCGATGAAGTGCTGACCAGCGGTGGCCTGGTAGGTCGCGTAACAAAAGTGTCTGACACTGGCTACGTTTCTATCGCGCTGAATGAGACCAATGAAGTGGTCATTAAACGTGATTTCGTCGCTGCCGTCCTGCCGAAAGGTACTATGAAGGCGCTGTAATTCTATCTTCCCTAAGGGAACTGCCGTGTTAAATCGTTATCCTTTGTGGAAGTATGTGATGCTGGTCGTCGTGATTCTCGTCGGCCTGCTGTATGCGCTTCCCAACCTGTATGGTGAGGATCCGGCCGTTCAAATCACTGGCGCGCGCGGAAGCGCCGCCAGTGAGCAGACGTTGGATCACATTCAGTCCGCATTAAAACAAGACAATATCCAGAGCAAATCCGTTGCGCTGGAAAATGGCGCCATTACCGCGCGTTTCGCTAACACCGATGTGCAGTTACGCGCCCGAGAAGCGATCATGAAAGCGCTGGGCGAAGACTACGTTGTGGCGCTGAACCTGGCACCGGCCACGCCACGCTGGCTGACGATGCTGTCAGCGGAACCGATGAAACTCGGTCTCGATCTGCGTGGCGGCGTGCACTTCCTGATGGAAGTGGACATGGATACCGCCTTAGGCAAGCTGCAGGAGCAGAATGCCGATACGCTGCGTAGCGACCTGCGCACCAAAAATATTCCTTATACCAACGTCAACAAAATCGCGAACTACGGGGTGGAAATTCGTTTCCGTGACGCCGCCAGCCGCGATGCTGCCGTCTCCTGGCTGACCTCCCGTCATCAGGATCTGGTGATCAACAGCAGCGGCAGCGATGCGCTGCGCGCCACCATGAGCGATGCGCGCCTGAGCGAAGCGCGTGAATATGCGGTTCAGCAGAACATCACGATTCTGCGTAACCGTGTGAACCAGCTGGGCGTGGCCGAACCACTGGTACAGCGTCAGGGTTCCGATCGCATTGTGGTTGAGCTGCCAGGGATTCAGGACACTGCACGCGCCAAAGAGATTCTGGGTGCGACCGCGACGCTGGAATTCCGTCTGGTGAATACCAGCGTTGATCCTACCGCGGCGGCCAGTGGTCGGGTGCCGGGTGACTCTGAAGTCAAAGATATGCGTGACGGCCAGCCGGTGGTGCTCTACAAGCGGGTGATCCTGACCGGTGACCACATCACCGACTCGACCTCCAGCATGGATGAGTACAACCAGCCACAGGTGAACATTTCACTGGATGGCGCGGGCGGTAACATCATGTCGAACTTCACCAAGGACAACATCGGCAAGCCGATGGCGACCCTGTTTGTGGAGTACAAAGACAGCGGTAAGAAAGATGCCAATGGCCGTTCAATTCTGGTGAAACAGGAAGAGGTGATTAACGTCGCCAACATCCAGTCTCGTCTGGGGAACAGCTTCCGCATCACCGGTATCAACAACCCGAACGAAGCGCGTCAGCTGTCGCTGCTGCTGCGTGCCGGTGCGTTGATTGCGCCTATCCAGATTGTGGAAGAGCGCACTATCGGTCCGACCATGGGACAGCAGAACATTACCCAGGGTCTGGAAGCCTGCCTGTGGGGCCTGCTTGCGTCGATCCTGTTTATGGTGGTGTTCTACAAGAAGTTTGGTCTGATTGCGACCAGTGCGCTGCTGGTGAACCTGGTGCTGATCGTCGGCGTCATGTCACTGCTGCCTGGTGCGACCCTGACCATGCCGGGTATTGCCGGTATTGTGTTAACGCTGGCGGTAGCAGTCGATGCTAACGTACTGATTAACGAACGTATTAAAGAAGAGTTGCGTAACGGGCGCTCGGTTCAGCAGGCAATTCATGAAGGCTATAAAGGTGCCTTCTCCAGTATTGTCGATGCGAACGTGACCACCCTGATCAAAGTCATCATTCTTTATGCGGTCGGCACCGGTTCGATCAAAGGCTTTGCGATTACTACCGCAATTGGTATCGCGACCTCAATGTTCACCGCGATCGTCGGTACCCGTGCCATTGTTAACCTGGTTTACGGTGGCAAACGCATCAACAAGCTGTCTATCTGAGGAGTGCGTTGTGGCACAGGAATATAACATTGAGCAGTTGAACCACGGGCGTAAAGTCGTCGACTTTATGCGCTGGGATAAGCTGGCCTTCATCATTTCGGGGCTGCTGATCGTAGCCGCGATTGCGATTGTCGGCATTCGTGGCTTCAACTGGGGTCTCGATTTCACCGGCGGTACGGTGATTGAGATCGCGCTGGAAAAACCGGCCGACCTCGATACGCTGCGTGGCGATCTGGTAAAAGCGGGCTTCGACGAGCCGCTGGTACAAAACTTCGGCAGCAGCCGTGACGTGATGGTGCGCATGGCACCGGTCAGCGGCCCGGCAGGCACCGAGTTAGGTAACAAAGTGGTGTCGGTGATCAACCAGACCACCCAGCAGAACGCGACCGTTAAGCGCATTGAGTTTGTCGGCCCGAGCGTCGGCAGCGATCTGGCGCAGGCGGGGGCGATGGCACTGTTGTCGGCGCTGATTGCGATTCTGATCTATATCGGTTTCCGCTTTGAGTGGCGTCTGGCGCTGGGCACCGTGCTGGCGCTGGCGCATGACGTCATCATTACCTGCGGACTGCTGGCGCTGTTCCGGATTGAGATCGACCTGACGATTGTCGCCTCGCTGATGTCGGTGATTGGCTACTCGCTTAACGATAAAATCGTGGTTTCCGACCGTATTCGTGAGAACTTCCGCAAGATTCGCCGCGGCAGCTCTTACGACATTACCAACGTGTCGCTGACCCAGACGTTAAGCCGTACCCTGATTACCTCACTGACCACGCTGGCGATGATCCTGATCCTGTTCATCTTTGGTGGCGCGTTGCTGAAAGGCTTCTCACTGACCATGTTGATCGGTGTGACCATCGGTACGATTTCATCAATTTATGTCTCTTCGGCGCTGGCGCTGAAGCTGGGCATGAAGCGTGAACATATGCTGGTGCAGAAAGTTGAGAAAGAGGGCGCCGATCAGCCTTCTATCCTGCCGTAAGCGCGGCGGAATGATAAAACGGGCTGCCAGTGATGGCAGCCCGTTTTTTTATGCGCCGGTTAAGGCGCGGCAGGAACGGTTTGCGCCGGTGCGTCAGCGGTGACATCGTGCACCCGGATAAACCCGAGCTGATCCGGCGTCAGGCCACTTAGCCGCAGTGGAACCTCGACCGTATGTTGCGCTAACAGCGAGGCGGGCACGGCGATGGTCTGACTCAGGCTATCACTGTTGAGCGGTTTGCCGGTCGCCGGGTCGAGTTCGCCCCAGATCACCGTCGCATGCAGGGCAGGCAACGGCTGATCGCCCATCGCGCGGATTGACAGCGTGGTCCGCGATCCACTGGCTTCGGCGATCACCGGCGACAACGTCAGTCGCAGCGTACCGAGCTGGGTCTGCAAGGCAACCGGGGTATTCGCCTGCGGCACCAGCCATGCGCCGTTGGCGGAATGGCTGTTCAGCTGCCCCTGTATCTCCAGCGCGCTGGCCTGGGTGGTTAAGTGTTGCATCTGCTGATTGAGCTGGCTCACTTCCTGATGCAGCTGCTTAACCTGTGGGTTGGTCGCGGAAGTACTACAACCGCTCAGTAACGCCAGCGAAACTGCTGCTGGCGCCCAAACCGTCCTGATCATAAGTTTATCCTTGTCGGTTATTTTGGAATGCGTAAAACCTGGCCAGGATAGATCTTATCAGGATGCGACAGCATAGGTTTGTTGGCTTCGAAAATCTTGTTGTATTCGTTAGGATTTCCGTAAACCTGCTTCGAGATAGCGCTGAGAGTGTCGCCTTTTTTGACGGTGTAAAGTTCAGACTCGGTGGCGCTGTCGCTGGTTGTCACCTTGTCTTCGACTTTGGTGATACCGGCAACGTTACCGGCGGCGATCAGAATCTTCTCTTTCAGTTCCTGTGACAGGCCATCACCGCTTACTGTGACGGTATCGCCGTTCACTTTGACGTCGACTTTGTTACTGTCAGGCAATCCCAGCTTATTAATGTGCTCCTGCAATTTTTTACTTGGGTCGTCGCCGCCGTTCACGGCATCCCACAACTTCTCACCCGCTTCTTTGACGAAATTAAACAAGCCCATAAAACCTCCGATGTGTTAGGTAAAATATTTAACGTGCAGCTTATTAAGCGTAGTCCCTTTTGCTGCAGGTCAAATTTACCACTGATTATGCTGAGAAGCGAACCAGGCAACCGCACGGAAGAGATTTTGTTGACCGGCAGTTCGCGCTACACTGTCAGGCCCATCTATCTCGCGTCAGGAAACGTCATGCATTGCCCATTCTGCTCCGCTGTGGACACCAAAGTGATTGATTCTCGTCTGGTTAGTGAAGGATCGTCGGTGCGACGCCGGCGCCAGTGTCTGATGTGTCATGAACGCTTTACCACCTTCGAAGTAGCGGAGCTGGTGATGCCGCGCGTGGTAAAAAGTAATGACGTGCGTGAACCTTTCAATGAAGACAAAATGGCCAGCGGGATGATGAAAGCGCTTGAGAAGCGTCCGGTGAGTGCTGACGCGGTCGAGAGTGCGGTGAACCACATTAAAACCCAGTTGCGCGCCACGGGTGAACGCGAAATTCCCAGTAAACTGATTGGTAATCTGGTGATGGACGAGCTGAAAAAGCTCGATAAAGTCGCCTATATCCGGTTCGCCTCGGTTTATCGCAGCTTCGAAGATATTCGTGATTTTGGCGAAGAGATCGCCCGGTTACAGGATTAAGCCATGAGCGATGAAGTCTATATGGCGCGCGCGCTGGAACTGGCGCGCCGCGGCCGTTTTACCACCATGCCCAATCCGAACGTCGGCTGTGTGATTGTCCGTGACGATCAGGTAGTGGGTGAGGGCTGGCATCAGCGCGCCGGCGAACCGCACGCGGAAGTGCATGCGCTGCGAATGGCCGGTGACAAAGCGCGTGGCGCCACCGCCTATGTCACGCTGGAGCCGTGCAGCCATCATGGACGTACGCCGCCCTGCAGCGACGCGCTGATAGCCGCGGGCGTGAGCCGGGTGGTCGCCGCAATGCAGGACCCCAATCCGCAGGTTGCCGGTCGCGGCTTACACCGGCTGCATCAGGCCGGGATTGCGGTCAGCCACGGTCTGATGATGGAAGAAGCGGAAGCCCTGAACCGCGGTTTCCTGAAACGGATGCGCACCGGTTTTCCGTGGATCAAGCTTAAGCTGGGTGCCTCCCTCGATGGCCGCACCGCGATGGCGAATGGCGAAAGCCAGTGGATCACCTCGGCGGCCGCCCGTCGCGATGTGCAGCGGTTGCGGGCGCAAAGTGCCGCAATCCTCAGCAGCAGCGCCACGGTGCTGGCTGACGATCCGTCGCTGACGGTGCGCTGGTCCGAACTCAACCCGGAGACTCAGGCGTTACTCGATCAACAGCAACTGCGGCAGCCGCTGCGGGTGATTATTGACAGCCAGAACCGCGTGACGCCGCAGCATCGCATCATTGACCAGCCGGGTGAAACCTGGCTGATGCGTCATCAACCCGATCAGCAGCACTGGCCAGAGCGCGTCAGTCAGATCGCCGTGCCGCTGCGCGAGCAGCAGCTGGATCTGGTAGCGATGATGATGCTGCTGGGCCAGCGTCAGGTAAACAGCGTCTGGGTCGAAGCGGGAGCCAGCCTGGCGGGCGCGCTGTTGCAGGCCGGACTGGTCGATGAACTGATTGTCTATCTGGCACCGAAATTACTTGGCGACCAGGGACGTGGCCTGTGCCAGCTACCGGGCCTTGATCGTCTGGCTGATGCGCCGGGCCTGATTTTCCGCGACGTTCGCCAGGTCGGCGAGGATTTACGCCTGACCCTGACGCCGCAATAACACGGACGGAAAAGCGAGAGCACGCCGCCGAAGAGTATGATAGAATCCGCCCCCCTGCGCGGGGCCAAACAAACCCCCTGAAAGGATAAGTATGAAAGTTATCGAAGCTGCTGTTGCAACGCCTGAGGCCAATGTCGCCATCGTTATTGCGCGTTTTAACAACTTCATTAATGACAGCCTGCTGGATGGTGCAGTTGATGCCCTGAAACGTATTGGCCAGGTCAAAGATGACAATATCACCGTAGTCTGGGTTCCGGGTGCGTATGAACTGCCGCTGGCAGCGCGCGCACTGGCAAACACCAGCAAATATGACGCCGTTATTGCACTGGGCACGGTAATTCGTGGTGGCACTGCTCACTTCGAATATGTGGCCGGTGAAGCCAGCTCCGGTATCGCCAGCGTTGCCATGAACAGCGAGATTCCTGTCGCGTTCGGCGTGCTGACCACCGAAAATATCGAGCAGGCCATTGAGCGTGCTGGCACCAAAGCCGGTAATAAAGGTGCCGAAGCGGCCCTGACCGCGCTCGAAATGATCAACGTATTGAAAGCCATCAAAGCCTGATTTTTGTAAGGGGAATTTTGTGAAACCTGCTGCTCGTCGTCGCGCCCGTGAGTGCGCTGTTCAGGCGCTTTACTCCTGGCAGTTGTCCAACAACGACATTGCCGATGTGGAATACCAGTTTCTGGCGGAACAAGACGTCAAAGACGTCGACATTAGCTATTTCCGCGAACTGCTGTCCGGTGTGGCGACCAACAGTGCGTATCTGGATGGACTGATGAAGCCTTACCTGTCGCGTCAGCTCGAAGAGCTGGGCCAGGTCGAGAAAGCTATCCTGCGTATCTCGCTGTATGAGCTGAGCAAACGCGATGATGTGCCGTATAAAGTGGCCATCAACGAAGGGATTGAGCTGGCGAAAGTGTTCGGCGCTGAAGACAGTCATAAATTTGTTAACGGCGTGCTGGATAAAGCCGGTCCACAGATTCGACCCCATCGCAAATAAATAAAAAGGCCGGCTTGCCGGCCTTTTTTCATTAAGGGTTAAGCGGAACGTAATTATGTCTTGTGGTGAATTCGAACTCATCGCACGCTACTTCAACCGCAGAACGCGCAGCCGTCGTGATGTTGAACTTGGCATCGGCGATGATTGTGCGTTACTTAGCGTGCCGGAAAAACAGACGCTGGCGATCAGTACCGATACCCTGGTCGCGGGTGTGCATTTCTTACGGGATATCCATCCTGCCGATTTAGGCTACAAAGCGCTGGCGGTTAACCTCAGCGATCTTGCTGCCATGGGCGCCGATCCGGCGTGGCTGACGCTGGCCTTAACCCTGCCACAGGTCGATGAGAGCTGGCTCGCTGCCTTTAGCACCAGCCTGTTCGAGCTGCTGGAATATTACGATATGCAGCTGGTGGGCGGCGATACCACCCGTGGTCCGCTGAGCCTGACGCTGGCGATCCACGGCCTGGTGCCGCAGGGCCGCGCCCTGAAACGTTCAGGAGCAAAACCGGGTGACTGGATCTACGTTACCGGCACGCTGGGTGACAGTGCGGCCGGTCTGGCGCTGCTGCAACATCACTGCCGCATCAGCGATCCGGCGGTGCATGAAGCGCTGATTAAGCGCCATCTGCGGCCGATGCCGCGCATTCTGCAGGGACAGGCGTTGCGTTCTCTGGCCACCTCGGCGGTCGACCTCTCAGACGGTTTGATCTCTGATCTCGGCCATGTGCTGAAAGCCAGCGGCTGTGGTGCGCGCCTTAACCTCGACGCGTTACCGCTTTCCGCCGCGCTACGCGATCACTTCGAACCCGAGCAGGTTTTACGCTGGGCGCTGAGCGGCGGTGAAGATTATGAACTCTGCTTCACCGTACCCGAGGTAAACCGCGGCGCGCTGGACGTGGCGCTCGGCCACCTTGGTGTGCCTTATACCTGCATTGGTCAGATGGCACCGGAGTCAGAAGGGCTGATGCTGCTGGAAAACGGCAAGCCAGCGACGTTCCGCCATAAAGGGTTTGATCACTTTGATATTAAATAACGACGTGGCAAAAGGCCGCCTGCGGATGAGCAATCCCTGGCATCTGCTGGCAACCGGTTTCGGCAGCGGACTCAGCCCGGTGGTTCCGGGTACCATGGGCTCGCTGGCGGCGATCCCCTTCTGGTGGCTGATGACGCATCTGCCCCAGGATCTCTATTCGCTGGTGGTGCTGGTGGGGATCTGCGTCGGCGTCTATCTCTGTCACCGTACCGCCAAAGATATGGGCGTTCACGATCACGGCAGTATTGTCTGGGATGAGTTTATTGGCATGTGGATCACCCTGATGGCGATCCCGGTCAACAGCTGGCAGTGGGTGCTGGGCGGCTTTGTGCTGTTCCGCATTCTGGATATGTGGAAACCCTGGCCGATACGCTGGTTCGATCGCAACGTGCATGGCGGCATGGGCATCATGGTCGACGATATTATTGCCGGCGTGATTGCCGCCGCGATGCTGTACGGCATCGGTAGCTGGCTGGCCAGCTAATACTGCCGGCATCCGGCATCGGATGCCGTTAGCGGCGCGCACCTTAACTCCTCGGTTAAGGTGCGGGCGTCAGCGTTTATTCGAATCCGACCGCCTGATGCGGTTGATAGACCTCTTCCAGCGTAGCAATCTCAGCCTCACTCAGCGTCACATCTACCGCCCTGACCAAATCATCGAACTGCTCAGCCCGTGAGGCACCAATAATCGGGGCGGTCACGGCGGGTTTACTCAGCAGCCAGGCCAGGGCGACCTGCGCCCGGGTGACGCCTTTATCCTCAGCCACCTGCGCCAGACGTTGCGCAATCGCCGCATCGTTCTCTTCGGTATTGGCATACAGCGACGCCATCACCTTATCCGAGGTCGATCGTGCCGTGGTTTCGCCCCACGGACGGGTTAGCTTACCGCGCGCCAGCGGGCTCCACGGCAGTACCGCAATCTGTTCCTGCAGGCAGAGTGGATGCATTTCACGTTCCTCTTCACGCTGGATCAGGTTGTACTGATCCTGCATGCTGACGAAGCGATGCCAGCCCTGTTGCTTCTGCAGGGTTAATGCCTGGGCAAACTGGCTGGCATGCATCGATGAGGCACCGATATAGCGCGCTTTACCGGCCTGCACCACGTCGTGCAGCGCTTCCAGCGTCTCTTCCAGCGGCGTGTCGTAATCCCAGCGGTGGATCTGCAGCAGGTCGACATACTCCATGCCAAGGCGTTGCAGGCTGTCATCAATTGATTGCAGGATATTCTGGCGCGACAGGCCCTGCGACAGGTTACTCAGCGGGAAGTAAACTTTGGTGGCAACTACCACCTCGTCGCGACGGGCAAAATCTTTCAGCGCCCGACCGAGGATCTCTTCACTGCTGCCATCGGAATAGCTGTTGGCGGTGTCAAAAAAGTTGATGCCGGCATTCAGCGCCTGCTGAATCAGCGGGCGGCTGCTGGCTTCCGGCAGCGTCCAGGCGTGATTTCCGCGCGTCGGCTCACCATAGGTCATACAGCCGAGACAGAGACGTGAAACCTGCAGATCGGTATTACCCAGTTGAATGGTTTTCATAATGACTCCCGCGGCATAGCGCATGATTTTTAGCAGAGAATAAGCATAGCAGGGGCTGCGCTCCCC
The DNA here is from genome assembly GCF_059730575.1 of Pantoea sp. X-Soil-YNGN-775. Classification (NCBI taxonomy): domain Bacteria; kingdom Pseudomonadati; phylum Pseudomonadota; class Gammaproteobacteria; order Enterobacterales; family Erwiniaceae; genus Pantoea; species Pantoea sp. X-Soil-YNGN-775. The sequence continues at coordinate 963,116 of NZ_AP035945.1, forward strand.
GAGAGGAGCGCAGGGAAGGGAGGTTACTGTACCAGCCAGCTGGCGATCTGTTGCTGAATGCCTTCGGCGTCCAGCAGATAGTCATGACGGATTTCGTCCTGCGTACCCTGCGGGATAAACTCGTCGGGCAGGCCGATATTCAGTACCGGAATGCGCAGACGTTTCGCCATCACCAGTTCGTTGACGCCGCTGCCCGCGCCGCCTTTGATCGCCCCTTCTTCCAGCGTGATTAACGCCTCGTGACGGGTCGAAAGCTCAGCAATCAGCGCCTCATCCAGCGGCTTAACGAAGCGCATATCCACCAGCGTGGCATTGAGCGCTTCCGCCGCCGCCGCGGCCTCGGGTAACAGCGTACCGAAGTTAAGGATCGCCAGTTTTTCGCCCTGACGCTTCACCACGCCTTTGCCCAGCGGCAGACTTTGCAGCGGTGCCAGCGGCGTGCCGATGCCGGTGCCACGCGGATAGCGTACCGCGCTCGGGCCATCCTGATAGTGGTAGCCGGTGTAGAGCATCTGTCGGCATTCGTTCTCATCACTTGGCGTCATGATCACCATATCCGGCACACAGCGCAGATACGCCAGATCAAACGCGCCCTGATGGGTCTGGCCGTCCGCGCCAACAATGCCGCCGCGATCGATAGCAAACAGCACCGGCAGTTTCTGGATAGCCACGTCGTGAATCAGCTGATCGTAGGCGCGCTGCAGGAAAGTAGAGTAGATGGCGACGATCGGTTTGTAACCGCCAATCGCCATCCCGGCCGCAAAGGTCACCGCATGCTGCTCGGCGATCGCCACGTCAAAATACTGGTTGGGATATTCGCGTGAGAAGCCGACCATGCCGGAACCTTCACGCATCGCCGGGGTAATCGCCATCAGTTTCGGATCGTCAGCTGCCATCTCGCACAGCCAGTTGCCGAAGATTTTTGAGTAGCTCGGCAGGCCTTCTGCGCTTTTAGGCAGTTCACCGCTGGCGGGATCGAATTTTGGCACCGCATGCCAGGCGATCGGATCTTCTTCCGCCGGGGCGTAGCCTTTGCCTTTTTTGGTCATGATGTGCAGGAACTGCGGCCCTTTCAGGCTACGCATGTTGCTCAGGGTATTGACCAGCGTCAGCACGTCATGGCCGTCGACCGGACCAATGTAATTGAAGCCCAGCTCTTCAAACAGCGTACCCGGCACCACCATGCCTTTCAGATGCTCTTCGGTGCGGCGCACCAGCTCTTTAATCGGCGGCAGGCCGGTCAGCACCCGCTTACCGCCTTCGCGCAGGCGCGCATAGGTTTTGCCCGACAGGATCTGCGCCAGCCGGTTGTTTAACGCGCCGACGTTCTCTGAAATCGACATCTCGTTATCATTCAGGATCACCAGCATGTCAGGTTTGATATCGCCCGCGTGGTTCATCGCTTCAAACGCCATACCGGCGGTGATCGCGCCATCGCCGATAATACAGGCGGTGCGACGACCGAGGCCTTCACGCTCTGCCGCCGCCGCCATGCCGAGACCGGCGCTGATCGAGGTCGATGAGTGGCCGACGCTCAGCACGTCATATTCGCTTTCGCCGCGCCACGGAAAAGGATGCACGCCATTTTTCTGGCGAATGGTGCCGATGCGATCGCGACGACCGGTCAGAATTTTATGCGGATAAGCCTGATGGCCGACATCCCACACCAGATGATCGAACGGGGTGTTATAGACATAATGAAGCGCAACCGTCAGTTCGACCACGCCCAAACCCGATGCAAAGTGGCCACTGGAGCGACTCACACTGTCTAACAGGTACTGACGCAGTTCATCACAGAGCGCCGGCAGCTTCTCTTTCGGCAGGGCGCGCAGCTCCTGAACCGTATTTGCCAGCGCCAGTGTCGGGTATTTCGCAATATCAAAACTCATCAGAGACTCATTATGGAAGTTATTTGTCGCGTTCAATTATGAAGCTCGCCAGCGCCTGCAATGCTGTGGTGTTATAAGATTGCGCTGCGAGAATTTCTAATGCATCAAGGGCTTCCTGATACAAATCCCGCGCTTTGGCACGGGCCTGTTCTAATCCTAACAGTGAAGGATAGGTGCTTTTGCCGAGATGCTGGTCGGCACCCTGACGTTTTCCGATAATCGCGGTATCGCCCACCACATCCAGAATATCGTCCTGCACCTGAAAGGCGAGCCCGATAGCATCAGCATAGCGGTCAAGTGCCGGTAATGCTGCACGACCTGCTTCACCCGCCGCCAGCGCACCCAGCCGCACCGCGGCCCGAATCAGTGCGCCGGTTTTATGGCGATGAATCTGCTCCAGCTGCAGCAGATCGACCGACTGACCTTCTGCCGCCAGATCCAGCGCCTGGCCGCCACACATACCCGCCACGCCGCTGGCCCGCGCCAGTTCCGACAGCATCATCAGCCGATATTCCGCGCTGACGCCGGGCATCGGCTCATCGGTCAGAATCGAGAAGGCCAGCGTCTGTAGTGCATCGCCAGCCAGTATCGCGGTATCTTCGCCATATTTAATGTGGCAGGTCGGCTGACCGCGACGCAGTGCGTCGTCGTCCATTGCAGGGAGATCGTCATGAATCAGGGAGTACGCGTGGATGCATTCAACCGCCGCAGCGGGCGCATCCAGACTCGCCGGGTCGGCATGGAGCATTTCGCCGGTGGCATAAACCAGAAAAGGGCGCAGACGTTTACCGCCTAATAATGCCCCATAATGCATGGCATTAACCAGAGGAGAACTCTGAAAAGGGAGTGGCTCTATAAAGCGCGTCAACGCGGCATTCACCTGCTGGTGATACCCGTTGAGCATCTGGGCAAAATCCATTAGTCGTTTTCCGGGGTAAAAGAGGTGAGGTCGGCATCTTTATCATCGCTCAGCAAAATGCGCACACGCTGTTCAGCCTGTTGCAACGTTTGCTGACCGGTACGCGCCAGCTGCACGCCCCGTTCAAACTCATTTAACGCCTCTTCCAACGGCAGTTCACCACTTTCCAGACGGCTGACTATCTGTTCCAGCTGCTGCAATGACGTTTCAAAGCTGGCTGGCTGTTCGGCTTTTTTCGGCATATTTCGGATCGACTCACGGTTGGGACATTATCCTGCAATCGGTCATGGTAGCTGAGACCAAATGATTAGCAAAATAATCAATGCGGCGGCTGTTGAAGAAGCAGTCACCTGACAAAGGTGATATACTCCTGCGCCTCGGATGCGGTTGCGCCATGCAGCCCGCAATTTTGTGATTTTACCAGCTAAGTGCAGCCTGTTTTAGCACTTATTTGCCCAACGAAGCTGTGTCGCCATGAAGTTTATCATCAAGTTATTTCCTGAAATCACCATCAAGAGTCCGTCGGTGCGTTTGCGCTTTATTAAGATTCTTGCCAGCAATATCCGCAACGTCCTGAAGACGGTCAGTGATGAGATCGCGGTAGTGCGTTACTGGGATCACATTGAAGTGCGTTCGAAAAATCCGGCGCTCGGGGAGATTATTCCTGATGAGCTGACGCGCATTCCGGGGATCCATCACGTTTTAGCCGTTGAAGATCGTGAGTACACCGATATTCATCACATCTTTGAACAGACTTTAGCCCAGTATCGCGACAGCCTGGAAGGAAAGAGCTTCTGCGTCCGCGTTAAACGTCGCGGTAAGCATAGCTTCAGTTCGCAGGATGTGGAACGGTACGTCGGTGGCGGGCTGAACCAGCACATCGAGAGCGCCCGGGTACAGCTTAAGAATCCGGACGTGACGGTGAATCTTGAAGTGGAAGAGAACCGTCTGACGCTGGTGACGGCGCGTTACGAAGGGCTGGGCGGATTCCCAATCGGCACCCAGGAAGATGTGCTGTCGCTAATTTCCGGCGGCTTCGACTCCGGCGTCTCCAGCTACATGCTGCTGCGTCGCGGCAGCCGCGTGCACTACTGCTTCTTTAATCTGGGTGGCGCAGCGCATGAAATTGGCGTCCGTCAGGTCGCACATTATCTGTGGAATCGCTTCGGCCGTTCGCACCGCGTTCGCTTCGTGGCGATTAACTTCGAGCCGGTAGTAGGTGAAATCCTCGAAAAAGTCGATGACGGCCAGATGGGCGTGGTGCTGAAACGCATGATGGTGCGTGCTGCCTCAATGATTGCTGAGCGCTACGGCGTACAGGCGCTGGTGACCGGTGAAGCGGTTGGCCAGGTCTCCAGCCAGACGCTGACCAACCTGCGCCTGATCGATAACGCCTCGGATACCCTGATTCTGCGTCCGCTGATCTCGCATGATAAAGAACACATCATCAAGGTGGCGCGTGAGATCGGCACCGAAGATTTTGCCAGCACCATGCCGGAATATTGCGGCGTGATCTCAAAAAGCCCGACGGTGAAAGCAGTTAAGGCGAAAATTGAGGCCGAAGAGCAGAATTTCGATTTCGATATTCTTAATCGGGTGGTGGAAGAAGCAACCAATGTCGATATTCGTACCATCGCCGAACAGACTGAAGAAGAGGTAGTGGAAGTCGAAACCGTGGCCTCGCTGGGCGATAACGACATCGTGCTGGATATTCGGGCGATCGATGAGCAGGAAGAGAACCCGTTAAAGCTCAGTGCCACCGAAGTCAAATCGCTGCCGTTTTATAAGCTCAGCAGCCAGTTTGGCGATCTCGACCAGAACCGTACCTGGTTGCTTTACTGCGATCGCGGCGTGATGAGTCGTTTGCAGGCGCTCTACCTGCACGAGCAGGGCTATAAGAACGTCAAAGTTTACCGTCCGTAGTCCTTCGGCGCCGGTAACACGATCCGTCAGGACCAGCACGCTCCTGACGGGTCGCCTTCAGTATTATCAGGCCTGATAATCGTAAATGCCCGGTGCCAGCACCAGCTGTGCGGCCACCTCGCGCGCTTTCTCTTTTCCCACCAGCAGATCGATCAGCTTCAGGGCGAAATCCATTGCCGTACCGGGACCCTGACTGGTCAGCAGCTTCACCCGTGGATCCCAGACGACCCGCCGTTCCATCCATTTTTCTTCAGGTATTGTCTGTTTCAATCCGGGGAAGCCCGTCATGTTGCCAATCGGAAACAGGTCGTGTGGCACCAGCACCGTGCCGGCTGCGGCACAGATGGCCGCCACGATTTTGTCGTTGAGATGATACTGGCGCACCGTTTCAACCAGCAACGGACTGTCGCGAAACGTCTCGGCGCCTTTCAGCCCGCCGGGCAGCACAATCGCGGCATAATCGTTGTCGGCTACTTCAACCAGCGGGGCATCAGCCAGCAGACGCACGCCGCGCGAGCAGCGAATTTCAAGGTTGCCATCACTCTCAACGCTGGCGGTGACCACCTTTAGTCCACCCCGCACCAGCAGATCGATGGTGGTGACGGCTTCGGTCTCTTCACTGCCATGTGCCAGGCAAACCAGTACCGATGCGTTCGCGGACATAATAGGACTCCTTACGTTTAACAATGTCGTACAGCCGGCTGTTTTCCGTCAGCACCAGACCGTGGGTTCGGGCGCGGCGCAGCAGAAAGCCGCTGATATAATCAATTTCGGTCATCCGCTGGGCGCGAACGTCCTGCAGCATCGACGAGGTATTGGCCGCGGTGCTTTCAATCACATCAAAGATAATATCCTGCAGGCTTTCGCTGGCGACGTTCTGACCTTCACGCTCCATCACCCAACTGATTTCATCACACAGCCGCGCGATCTGATCGGCGTAAGCGCGTAAGGCACCGTTCTGACAATCATATTCCACCGTCATCGGGTTGATGACGCAGTTGACCGCCAGCTTACGCCAGCAGGCGGCGCGGATATTGTCGTGCCAGGCGACGTCGGGCAGGGCGTGATGCAGGATGTCGGCGATATCGCTGTAAGCGGCGCTTTTACGGTTGCCCGGCCCGATGTGGGTAATGCCGCTGGCGATGTGTTTGATTACCGTCCCGTCGCGCATCGCTGCATGAGTAGTGACACCGCGCAGCAGCGGTTGGGTTAGCCCTTTTAGCTCCTCCAGCGTGCCCATACCGTTATGCAGCAGCAGTACCGGGCAGTTTTCCGCCAGCACGCTTTCGAGGTTTTTAACCGCAGGCGACACCTGCGGCGCTTTCAGTGTCACCAGCAGCAACTGGCTCTCGGCCAGAAACAGCGGATCGTTAGCAATAAAGGTGCGGTTTGAAATGTTGCCTTGCGGATCGACGACGTTGGCTGAGCAATAGGGCTGTGGCACCCGCAGCCACCCCTGAACCTCGTGTCCCTGGCGGGCCAGCGCCGTGAGCCACACCTGACCCAGAGCGCCGCAACCTAACACGGTAATTTTCATACTGCCTCCCGCTGGCGGGCTATCTATTTATTTTTCACTGTCACAAAACAAGTATAGCGTTGTGTGCAGCCTGATTTTATTTAGCACCGTAAGACGCGTATTATGCATGTCACTTTAGCGTCAGGAGAAGAAGAGATGCCATCTTTCGATATCGTTTCAGAAGTCGATCTGCAGGAAATTCGCAATGCGGTGGAAAATGCCAACCGTGAAGTGTCTACCCGCTTTGATTTCCGCAACGTGAGCGCCGAATTTGAGCTCAACGAAAAGAATGAAACCATCAAAATCACCAGCGAGTCTGACTTCCAGGTCAAACAGCTGGTCGATATTTTGCGTGAGAAGCTGCTGAAGCGCGGAATTGAAGGCGGTGCCTTAGAGGTGCCGGAAGAGATTGAGCACAGCGGTAAAAGCTGGGCGGTCGATGCCAAACTGAAAAAAGGCATTGAAAGCGACGTGGCGAAGAAGCTGGTGAAGCTGATTAAAGACAGCAAGCTGAAAGTGCAGACTCAGATTCAGGGCGAAGCGTTGCGTGTTACCGGCAAAGCCCGTGATGATTTGCAGGGTGCGATGGCGATCGTGCGCGGCAGCAATCTGGGGCAGCCGTTCCAGTTTAAAAACTTCCGCGACTAAGCGGGGCAGGCTGCGTTTCCTCAGCCTGAAGGTAGTGAAAAAAACCGGCTAAGGCCGGTTTTTTGTTGTTGAGCGAGAGGTCGTCTGTGCGATCGCGCGCTGGCTCAGGGAGCCTGTGCCTTTCGCAAAGACGCAAAAGCGCCATCCATGGCGGCTCAGCGCGGGCGATTACGCACCTCATCCCTGAGGTGCGCCCGTAGCCGGGCCAACACGTTGCGTTGTTCAAAAACGCTCCCGGCGTTTTTGTCCCTGGCCCGCGATGCTTTGCTACAGGCACAGGCTCCCATCGCTTTCCATTTATGAGTCGTCTGTAAGTAAGGCTTGTGCCGGGTTTGAAGCTGTTGAGTGGGGGTTGACCAATATTGCTTAAGTTATGAACTTTCTGGAGCCAGGATTAAACTGGGGTTGAGGCTACTCACAAATTTAAATGCGGTTGCTCCTGGCAGCAATTCAAAAGCTCAGGGGCGCAGGGAACACGGGCAGAAGAGGAAAGCGTCCCGCGCCAGGGACGGCGCGGGCCGAGCGTGCCATGGATGGCGGCTTTTGCGTCTTTCCGATCTGACCGTGTTCCCTGAGCCAGTTCGATCCCACAGCGAAACGGGCTAATCGGCCAGATTTAACCGGCAGAACCCATTTTAAACTAGCAACTGCCTAACAGAGCTTCCAGCTCAGGGCGGCTGGTAACCTTGCTATCAATTTTGATGTAGGCGCTTTTCTCTTCGGGCACGATAAACACAGAGTTAACGCCCGGCTGGGCTTTCAGACGCTGCTCCAGATTCGGCGCTGCCAGTGCCGCATCGCTCAGCACCAGCCGCAGGCTGCTGACATACGGCGGCTCCTGCATCGTCATACTGACAAACAGCCACGCGGCGGCGACTATAGCACCGACCAGGAATACCGTTTGCGCATCGAAGTGGCCAAATACCCAGCCACCCATGCTGCCGCCCACCGCCACGCCGAGGAACTGGCTGGTGGAGTAGAGGCCCATCGCCGTGCCTTTATAACCGGCAGGGGACTCTTTACTCACCAGCGACGGCAGGATCGCTTCCATCAGGTTGAAGGCGAAGAAGAATAGCTGCACCCCGACCACCAGCGTCCAGAAGTGGCCCGCCGCGCCCCACAGTACAATTTCCGCTACCACGATCATCCCGACGCAGCCGACAAACACCCGCTTCATACGACGCTTCACTTCGGCGTAGATGATAAACGGTACCACGCCAGCAAAGGCGATCAGCATGGTGGCGAGATAGACTTTCCAGTGCTCAGGTGCCGGGAAGCCTGCCTGCTCAAACTGCCCGGGCAGGGCGACAAAGCTCGACATCAACAGCACGTGGAGGCAGAAAATACCGATATTGAGCTTAACCAGCCGGGAGTTGGCCAGCACTTTGCGGAAACTGCCTTTCACCATCCCGGATTCGCGATTCAGCACGTGATGGGAGGCGGACGGCACCACCAGCAGGGTAATCACGATGCCGAGCGACGCCAAAATCGCAATCATCCAGAACAGCGCATGCAGGCCCAGCGCGTGGGTGACGATGGGGCCGACCACCATCGCAATCGCAAAGGTAATACCGAAACTAATGCCGATAAAGGCCATCGCTTTGGTGCGGTTCTGTTCGCGCGTCAGATCGGACAGCAGCGCCATCACTGCGGCGGCAATGGCTCCGGACCCCTGCAGCGCGCGGCCCAGAATAATTCCCCAGATCGATTCGGTGCAGGCCGCAATGATGCTGCCCAGCACAAACAGCAGCAGTCCGCCGACGATCAGCGGTTTACGACCGATACGATCGGATAGCAGGCCAAAAGGAATCTGAAATATCGCCTGAGCAAGGCCGTAAATACCAATCGCCAGGCCGATTAAGGTTTCACTCGCGCCCTGTAACGCCATGCCATATGTGGTTAATACCGGCAGGACCATGAACATTCCCAACATGCGCAGGGAAAAGACCGTACCGAGGCCCCATGTGGCGCGCAGCTCCACCGGAGTCATTTTATTATCGTTCATTCCAACCTCTGTTAATGTGCTGCGTTTATTCTAGGGGGCGGGGCAGGGCGGGTAAAATAATAGTTTTTAAGCAGTGGTAACAAAAAGAAAGGGCGCGAAAATCGCGCCCTTATCATGCTGTTGCGGTATCAGTTACCAGACGTAGGTCAGCAGGTCTTTCGAGGCCGGAGCCATCGAATCTACCGACATCATCACGCTGAGTGCGGTGATGGCGACGATGGAGAAGACGAACAGCTTACGTGCCCAGACCCGATCGTTAGCGGTCTTATAGCCCGATAACGCCATGCCCAGCCACCAGACGCTAACGGCAGCAGCCACCACCAGATATTTGTAGCCGGCGTATCCGCCCAGCGTCAGCATCAGCGTAGCAATCATAAACGCCAGGATGTAGAGCGTAATATGATTCTTCGCGACTGAGATGCCTTTCACCACCGGCAGAACCGGGATGTTCGCTGCCTGGTAATCTTTAAAGCGGAAGATGGCAATCGCGTACGAATGCGGCATCTGCCACAGGCTAAAGATCGCCAGCAGGATTAACGCGCCTGCATCAAACTCGTTGGAGACCGCACAGTAACCGATCACCGGCGGCGCGGCGCCAGACAGGCTGCCGATCAGCGTTCCGTAGACTGAATTACGCTTCATATAGAGGCTGTAAACGCCAACGTACACCACGAAGCCCATCACCGCCAGCCACATGGCCAGCGGGTTAGCGCCGAAATAGAGCAACGCAAAGCCAGCAATACCCAAAACAGTGGCATAAACCAGGCTTACTTTCGCGGAGATGAGGCCTTTTACCAGCACCCGATTCCTGGTTCTCTCCATTTTGATGTCGATGTCGCGGTCAATCACGTTGTTGAAAACACAACCTGATGCGACCACCAGTGACACGCCAACCAGTGCGGTGAGAAACAGGGCGTAATCAATGCTGCCTTTAGAAGCCAGCAGAAATCCGCCGATCACAGAAATTAAATTCCCGAAAATAATTCCTGGTTTTGTAACTTGCAGGTATTGCTTAAACATTACGCGCGACTCTTTAGTGAGGCATCATGTTGTAGTTAAGGTTCCACATGATCCACAGTGAGCCTACTACGACAATCAGGATGATAATTGCCGAGAAGACAATGGCCACCATGTTCCAGCCACCCTCAGATTTGCTGTCTAAATGCAGGAAGTAGACCAGGTGCACCAGCACCTGAATCACTGCACAGACCAGCACAACACCGAGAATGGTACCGTGAGATGCACTGCCATCCATTACCATCCAGAACGGGATCGCCGTCAGGATGATAGAGAGGATGAAGCCGATCATGTAAGACTTCACGCTACCGTGAGAAGCGCCATGTTCGTTAACAGAATGACTCATTACATGGCTCCCATCAGGTAAACAACGGTGAAGACGCAAATCCAGACCACGTCCAGGAAGTGCCAGAACAGGCTCAGACACATGATACGGGTACGGTTAGTGGCATTCAGGCCGCGTTTGGAAATCTGGAACATCAGTACCAGCATCCAAATCAGACCGGAGGTCACGTGCAGACCGTGGGTACCGACCAGCGTAAAGAAGCCAGACAGGAAGCCACTGCGATCCGGACCGAAGCCTTCAGCAATCAGGTGATGGAATTCATAGATTTCCATGCCGATGAAGCCCAGACCAAACAGGAAGGTCAGCGCCAGCCAGCCGATAACGGCACCTTTTTGCTCCTTGTTCATCGAGATAACAGCCATGCCGTAAGTGATCGAACTCAACAGCAGCAGGGCGGTTTCTACCAGAACAAACGGCAGTTCAAAGATATCTTTACCTGCCGGGCCACCGGCAGTGTTGTTGACCATAACTGCATAGGTCGCAAACAGGGTTGCGAAGATAATGCAGTCACTCATCAGGTAGATCCAGAAACCAAAGACTTTATTGGCTCCTGCATCGTGATGCCCATGCTCCGCATGGGCGTCGTGGTGATGCTTAATCAGAGTTTCAGTTGACATTATTTCAGACCTGCTTTGCTGATTTCGTCAAAGTGCTGCTTCTCAATCTGCTCAACTTCGGCAACCGGAACGTAGTAATCCACGTCTTCGTCGAAGCTCTTCACGATCCAGGTAACGATCATGCCGAGGAATGAGAGGCCAGCCAGCCACCAGATATGCCAGATCAGCGCGAAGCCCATAACTGTAGCGAATGCACAGATAACCAGTGCAGCGCCGCTGTTTTTCGGCATATGAATTTCTTCATATTTTTCCGGCTGTTTGTACGCTTCGCCTTTCTCTTTCATTTCCCAGAAAGCGTCACGCTCATGGACATGCGGGATGACAGCAAAGTTGTAGAACGGTGGTGGTGAAGAGGTTGCCCACTCCAGCGTACGGCCGCCCCACGGGTCACCGGTCACATCGCGATTCTGGTCACGGTCACGGACCGAAACGTAGAACATGGTCAGCTGACACAGGATACCCATTGCAATCAGACCAGCACCGACCGCAGCAACCACCAGTAAGGAGTGGAACTGTGGATCGATATCCTGGCTCAGACGACGGGTCATACCCATGAAGCCCAGTGCGTACAGCGGCATAAAGGCAACAAAGAAGCCAATGATCCAGAACCAGAATGCGCGCTTACCCCAGGTTTCGTTCAGGGTGAAGCCAAAGGCTTTCGGGAACCAGTAGGTCACGCCCGCCATACAACCGAACACCACACCACCGATAATTACGTTATGGAAGTGTGCAATCAGGAACAGGCTGTTGTGCAGAATGAAGTCAGCGCCCGGAACGGCCAGCAGTACGCCGGTCATACCCCCTACGGAGAAGGTTACCAGGAAGCCAACGGTCCACAGCATGGCAGAGTGCATCTGAATGCGGCCCTGATACATGGTGAACAGCCAGTTAAAGATTTTAACCCCGGTCGGAATCGCGATGATCATCGTCATGATACCGAAGAAGGCGTTAACGTTGGCACCCGCACCCATGGTGAAGAAGTGGTGCAGCCAGACGATGAACGACAGTACGGTAATGGCGATGGTCGCCCACACCAGTGAGGTGTAACCAAACAGGCGTTTTTTGGAGAAGGTCGCGGTAATTTCAGCGAACACACCAAACACCGGCAGAACCAGAATGTAAACTTCCGGATGACCCCAGACCCAGATCAGGTTGACGTACATCATCATGTTCCCGCCCATTTCATTGGTGAAGAAATGGAAGCCGAGATAACGATCAAGGGTCAACAGTGCCAGCGTAACGGTAAGAACCGGGAACGCAGCGATGATCAGGACGTTGGTGCATAGCGCGGTCCAGGTAAATACCGGCATTTTGAACAGGCTCATGCCCGGTGCGCGCATCTTCAGAATGGTCACGAAGAAGTTAATACCGGTTAAGGTCGTACCAATACCGGAAAGCTGGAGACTCCAGATCCAGTAATCGACCCCGACGCCGGGACTGTACTCCGCGCCGGAGAGCGGCGGATAGGCCAGCCAGCCGGTCTGTGCGAACTCGCCCACACCCAGCGACAGGTTAACCAGGATCACACCGACCGCGGTAAACCAGAAGCTCAGGTTGTTCAGGAACGGGAACGCCACGTCGCGTGCGCCAATCTGCAGCGGTACGGCGATGTTCATCAGGCCAACCACGAACGGCATCGCTACGAAGAAGATCATAATCACGCCGTGCGCGGTAAAGATCTGGTCGTAGTGGTGCGGTGGTAGTATGCCCGCTTCCCCGGCCGAAGCCATTACCTGTTGGGTACGCATCATGATTGCATCAGCAAAGCCACGCAGCAGCATGACGAATGCCATGATGATATACATGATACCCAGTTTTTTGTGGTCAACAGACGTTAGCCATTCTGACCACAGATATTGCCATTTACCAAAATAGGTGATGGCAGCAACCAGCGCCAGACCACCTAAGATGATACCGGCGACCGTAACCATGATAATCGGCTCATGGTACGGCACTGCATCCAGTGTTAATTTTCCGAACATCGTATTATTCCTCGGCTCCCGCGGAAGCGGCGTGACTCATGTCCATACCTTCGTGCTCAGGCATGTCCATTTTCCCGTGGCTCATCTTGAACTTGTTAATGACTTGCAAGAACAGTTTCGGATCAGCTGAAGAGAAATATTCCACCGGATGATTTTCGCTTGGCACCGCCACTTTCTCGAAATCTTCCATAGTGTTCAGCGTGTTAGGGGCTGCTTTAACTTTTGCCACCCACTGCTGGAATTCCGCATCGTCTTTGGTTGCAATGGCTTTGAACTTCATGCCAGAGAAACCGCGACCACTGAAGTTCGCAGAGATACCGTCGAAAGTCCCTGGCTCATTCGCAATCAGATGCAGCTTGGTCTGCATACCAGCCATTGCATAAATCTGGCTGCCGAGTGTCGGGATGAAGAAAGAGTTCATGACGGAGTTGGACGTGATTTTGAAGTTCACTGGCGTATTTGCCGGGAAGGCAATCTGGTTCACGGTCGCAATACCCTGTTCCGGGTAAATGAACAACCATTTCCAGTCCAGTGCAACCACATCGATTTCAACCGGTTTCACATCGGATTGCAGCGGCTTGCTGGGCTCCAGTGCGTGGGTTGATTTCCAGGTCAGCACGCTGAGGAAGAGAATGATCAGGATCGGAATGGTCCAGACCACGGCTTCCACTTTATTAGAGTGTGACCAGTTCGGGCTGTACTTCGCATTCGTGTTGGACGCCCGATATTTCCAGGCAAACACCACGGCCATCAAGACTGCGGGAATCACGACGATCAACATCAGGCCAAAGGCAGTCAGTATCAGCGAACGTTGCTCCAGTGCAATCTGTCCTTTGGGATTTAACAATGCACTATCGCAGCCACTCATTAATAAAGTGCCTGCAATTAATGACAAAATCCCCAAACTTTTATTGTATTTACTGAGTCTCATTTAACGACCTCAATGACAAAGGGCTCTATTGTCGTTTAAGTGTGCGCGCATTTTACGGGAAGGTTTATGCAGTGTAAACCAGCTTAAGGATGTGTCAGAGGCGTGTTGACACCTTTTGCTAAGGGTGTCACAGATGTTGCTTCAGGTGACAAATTATTAACGCAGACAAGCAGTTGGGGCTAATATAACAAAAACCAATGGAAGTAACCGCTAAAAAATCAGGGAAAGGAATAACCCTTACTTTTATCTCCAGATTATTTAACAAATTCGCATCATTTGATCGATGAAATTTAACCAAACTAATTGCTCACCGGTTTTTAGTATTTCAGAGGATCCTATTTTCGCAAGAATGTTTTTTTTTAAAATAACACGCGATGATAAAACCAGGCGACCACCGCGCTTCGGTAAAACAATAAGCGATCGCCGGTGAAACATTGATTCTGCTAATGACTGGTGGCCGGCGACGCGCGGCTGTTCTTCAGCGCCCGATAGTCCAGCACCACGCCAGACAACACCGCCAGCAAGGTCAGCGCCATGCCGATTTCAAACAGCGCTGGCAGCCACGAAGAGAGTGTCAGCACCCCGAGCGCGTCGATCGCCAGCGCCAGCAGCCACAGTGCCAGGATGCTGCATCCGGCGGCGAACAGACGATGGGTCCAGCGATAACCCTGCGGGTAGCAGCAGCGGACCAGGAAGGTGCCGCTTTGCTGTACCTGATCCAGCGTCTGGCGGCAGAATGCCAGCAGCAGCAAGCCCGGCAGGCCGGCGACGACGGTAAAGGCATAGAACGTCGGCCATCCCCACAGCTCAACCAGCCAGCCGGCTGCCGGACCGACATAGACCCGGCCAACGGCGGAGAGCGCCGACAGCAGCGCAAACTGGGTGGCGGAAAAGGATTTGTTACACAGCGTCATCAGCAGCGCCACAAACGCCGCTGTCCCCATGCCGCCGCACAGATTTTCAACAAATACCGCGCTCGCCATGCTCCACAACTGCTTGTCGGTTACCGCCAGCAGCCAGTAGCCAAAATTCGATATCGCCTGCAGCAGTCCAAAAATCATCAACGCCCGGAACAGGCTCAGGCGCTGCATCAGCACTCCACCGTATAACGCCCCGATAATCGTCGCCAGCAGGCCAAGCGTTTTGTTGACCAGTCCGACGTCACCGGCATTGAAGCCCACGCCACGAATCAGGAAGGTGGTCGTCAGCGAGGCGGCAAAGGCATCGCCCAGCTTATAAAGGATGATCAGGGTGATCAGCAGCCAGGCATTGTTGCGCTGGAAAAAATCTTTTAACGGATCGACCACCGCCTGGCGCAGCGTATGTGGCGTAGCGATGTGGGTATCCGGTTCGCGGGCCAGCAGGGTGGCGATAATGCCGGGCACCAGCATCAGCGCCATCAGCCAGTAGGTCGCCTGCCAGCCCAGATAACGGTCGGCCAGCCACAGCGCGAGTCCGCCCGAAATCAACATCGCCAGCCGGTATCCCAGTACGGTAATTGCCGCACCGCTGCCGCGCTCTTCCGGCGGCAGGATGTCGGTTTTCCAGGCGTCAAAAACGATATCCTGTGAAGCCGAACAGAAGGCGATCAGCACCGCCAGTGCGGCCATCAGGGTCAAATCCCGGCTGGGTTGCAGAAAGCCCATCGCCACAATGCCGCCAATCAGCGCCAGCTGGCTGAGCAGTAACCAGCCGCGACGCCGCCCGAGAAACGGCGGGGTATAGCGGTCCATCATGGGCGACCAGAGAAACTTAAACACGTAAGCCTGACCCACCAGCGAAAAGAAGCCGATGGTTTTCAGGTCAACATTTTCTACCGTCATCCACGCCTGCAGCGTCCCGGCAGTCAGGGCGAGGGGCAGCCCGGAAGCAAAACCGAGTAACAGTAATACAACGGCGTTTTTTTGACTGAAAAGACGAAGATAGTGGTTCATGCTGACCCTGAAGGTGACGATGTGCCCGGCACATAGCCGGGCAGGGATGAAGCGGAATTAACGGGCGTTTTGCTTGATGAAGTCATTGACGCTGGTGTCCTGCGCCATATCAGCGATCACATCGCTCATGGTGGAGTTCACTGCGTTAGTAATCTTCTGGTTACTGGCGCTGAACGCACCTTCTACGCTGTAGGTCTGGCGGTAGTTTTTAACCTGCTTGTTGCCGTTTTTGGCGGTGGCGATGATCGAAATATCCGCTTTGGTGGTGATGCTGTAGCGCACATTACCCTGCGTTACGTCGGCATACAGATTGTTGACCACAATCTGCAAATCAACCGCACCATTCGGACCGACCATATAACCGCGTGCGGTCATTTGCTTCTCCAGCACTTCCTGCAGCAGGAAACGCAGATCGCGCGATGGCGTCAGGGTCACTAACTGACCATCACGGTTCACTTTCGCCAGCGCCTGATCGCTACGCTGATCGGCACCGTTGATGCTGACGGTGACGCCCATCAGGCCAGGATCCTGCTGCGGCAACTGAATTTTTGGCTGGATAGTAAGGGTATTATTGCTGCTTGCACAGCCGGCCAAAATAAACGCAGCCAGCAGCGGGAATAACAGTTTTTTCAACATACTTTTTCTCGTTGGTGTCGGGGGTTGGTTTGCAAAAACTGCCGTCATCATAGCATTGCCCGGCAGTGAAAAAAGCCCCGTCAAAGTGGAAAATGCGTATCAGGCGGATTTTAGAGTGGATCGTTAAGCGCCGGGTTTGCTGACGCTTTCCTCTGCGTTATCATGCGCGCCGACGAAGCGCGGGCCGCAAATCGAATATTTACCGTCCGGCTACGGGAAAGCGCGATAAAAGCGACTAATATTGAAAGAGATGGGGCACAGCGCTCGCCATTGAGGAGTAATACCCATGATTCGCGAACAAATAGAAGAAAAGCTGCGCCTGGCTTTTGAGCCGGCTCATCTGGAAGTGCATGACGAAAGTTATCGACACAATGTTCCTGCCGGGTCTGAGAGCCATTTTAAAGTGGTCATCGTCAGTGATTGCTTTGTGGGTCAACGTTTCCTGGCGCGGCATCGCTCCATCTACGGTGAACTCGCGGCCGAATTAGCCGGCAGCGTGCACGCCCTGGCGCTTCATACTTATACCCTGAAGGAGTGGGAAGGACTGCAGGATACAGTACTGGCCTCGCCTAACTGTCGCGGTGCCGGAACGCTCGCCTGATTACACTTCACAAAAACGGCCTGCGGGCCGTTTTTTTTGGCTTATTTAGCCAGAAACGCGATCCCCGGCTCAAAAAAGCAGCAAAGCTGCTGAAAAGTGGTGAGTTAGCGTCCTCGACTCATTCCGGCGATGTCGCTATAATGCTGCGTCTATTTTTCCGGAATGTCTTCGGGACGCTTCTGGTAACAGGGATCAGGTTCTCTTCACGGAAGCCGTCCCGGTTGTTGGATACGGCGCATTTCACTATGTGTGGTGTCTGAAGTTGACCGAGCACGTGATTTTTTGAGGTAACAAGATGCAAGTTTCTGTAGAAACCACTCAGGGCCTGGGCCGTCGCATTACGATTACTGTCGCTGCTGACAGCATCGAAAGCGCTGTAAAAAAAGAACTGGTTGACGTTGCCAGGAAAGTCCGCATCGATGGTTTCCGTAAAGGCAAAGTGCCGATGAACATCGTTGCGCAGCGTTACGGCGCTTCTGTCCGCCAGGACGTGCTGGGCGATCTGATGACGCGTAACTTCGTTGACGCCATCATCAAAGAGAAGATCAATCCGGCTGGCGCACCAAACTATGTGCCGGGCGAATACAAAGAAGGTCAGGATTTCACCTACGCGGTTGAATTCGAAGTTTACCCAGAAGTTGAGCTGAAAGGCCTGGAAAACATCGAAGTCGAAAAACCAGTGGTTGAAGTGACTGATGCTGATGTTGACACCATGCTGGACACCCTGCGCAAGCAGCAGGCTAACTGGATCGAAAGCGATGCAGCAGCCGGTCCGGAAGATCGTGCCACTATCGATTTCAACGGTTCCGTTGACGGTGAAGAATTCGAAGGCGGAAAAGCCTCTGATTTCGTACTGGCAATGGGCCAGGGCCGCATGATCCCAGGCTTTGAAGAAGGCGTTGTGGGTCACAAAGCGGGCGAGACTTTCACTATCGACGTGAAATTCCCGGACGACTACCACGCGGAAAACCTGAAAGGCAAAGACGCGAAGTTCGAGATCGTGCTGAAGAAAGTTGAGACGCGTGAACTGCCAGAACTGACCGAAGAGTTCATCAAGCGTTTCGGCGTTGAAGATGGTTCTGTTGCCGGTCTGCGTACTGAAGTGCGTAAGAACATGGATCGTGAGCTGAAAGGCGCAATCCGCAACCGCGTGAAAACTCAGGCGATTGACGGTCTGGTCGCGGCGAACGACATCGACGTGCCCGCAGCCCTGATCGACAGCGAAATCGACGTACTGCGTCGCCAGGCTGCGCAGCGTTTCGGCGGCAACGAGCAGCAAGCGCTGGAACTGCCACGCGAACTGTTTGAAGAGCAGGCGAAACGCCGTGTCGTTGTTGGCCTGCTGCTGGGCGAAGTGATTCGTACCCACGAGCTGAAAGCTGACGAAGCCCGCGTTAACGCGCTGATCGAAGAGATGGCGTCTGCGTATGAAGATCCGCAGGAAGTGATCGAGTTCTACAGCAAAAATAACGAGCTGATGAACAACATGCGCAACGTCGCACTGGAAGAGCAAGCGGTTGAAGCGGTGCTGGCGAAAGCCAAAGTAACCGAGAAAGAGACCAACTTCCAGGATCTGATGAATCAGACCGCTCAGGCCTGATCACCGATTTAACCGTCTGTGCTAAGCCCGTGACTGAAAAGTCGCGGGCTTTTTTGTGTTTCGCGTTTGAGCGCACACTCTTTGTCGCTATTTGCCTAATTATTCGGCAAATTATTCACGCATCGCTTTTTCCGGGTTAGCGATTGAAGAAAAGGTTGTTATGCTTGAAACAACTGGGCAGCATCCCCAGATACAGGGAGTATGCAAGAAAACAGTTATGCTGACTGATTAGCCGTCCTGAGGTGTCGGAAACAGGCTGAGCGTGGTTTTTTCCGCTCGTCTTACGTAGAATCGGTACAGAATGTTGCCAATGAAATTTATCCAGGAGACGGTAATGTCATACAGTGGCGATCGTGAATATACTGCACCGCACAATGCGCTGGTGCCAATGGTGGTCGAACAAACTTCGCGCGGTGAGCGTTCTTACGACATTTACTCCCGTCTGCTCAAAGAGCGCGTCATCTTTCTGACCGGCCAGGTTGAAGATCACATGGCCAATCTGATCGTGGCGCAGATGCTGTTTCTGGAAGCAGAGAACCCGGAAAAAGATATCTATCTCTACATCAACTCGCCAGGCGGGGTGATTACCGCCGGGATGTCGATCTACGACACCATGAAATTTATCAAACCAGATGTCAGCACCATCTGTATGGGACAGGCCTGCTCTATGGGCGCCTTCCTGCTGACTGCGGGCACCAAAGGTAAGCGTTTCTGCCTGCCAAATTCCCGCGTGATGATCCACCAGCCACTGGGTGGCTATCAGGGTCAGGCGTCAGACATTGAAATCCATGCGCGTGAAATCCTGAAAGTTAAGCAGCGTATGAACGAACTGATGGCTGAGCATACCGGTAAAACGCTGGAAGAAATTGAGCGTGATACCGAGCGTGACCGTTTCCTCTCGGCGAGTGAAGCGGTAGAGTATGGATTAGTCGATTCAATTCTGACGCATCGAGAATAAGACCCGACTTACCCTTGTCCTTACGCTATAGTTAACGGGATAAGGGTACCAGTTTGGGTTGAATGAATTTCGGCCGTCTCCGCACGGCCAGCGCCGTACGCCGGTATGGCCTGAGAACAAGAAGAGGTTAACTGATGACAGATAAGCGCAAAGACGGTTCAGGAAAGTTGCTGTACTGCTCTTTTTGCGGCAAAAGCCAGCATGAAGTGCGAAAGCTGATTGCCGGGCCGTCAGTGTATATCTGCGATGAGTGTGTTGATCTGTGTAACGACATCATTCGCGAAGAGATTAAAGAAGTTGCCCCGCATCGCGAACGTAGCGCGCTGCCTACACCGCATGAAATTCGCCATCACCTCGATGATTATGTAATCGGCCAGGAAAAGGCGAAGAAAGTGCTGGCTGTGGCGGTGTATAACCACTACAAACGCCTGCGCAACGGCGATACCAGCAATGGCATCGAACTGGGCAAAAGTAACATTCTGCTGATTGGCCCGACCGGTAGCGGTAAAACGCTGCTGGCAGAAACGCTGGCACGCTTGCTGGATGTGCCGTTCACCATGGCTGACGCCACCACGCTGACCGAAGCCGGTTACGTGGGTGAAGATGTGGAAAACATCATCCAGAAACTGCTGCAGAAGTGCGATTATGACGTGCAGAAAGCGCAGCGCGGCATCGTTTATATCGATGAAATCGACAAGATCTCACGTAAGTCTGATAACCCGTCGATTACCCGTGACGTTTCAGGTGAAGGCGTGCAGCAGGCATTACTGAAGCTGATTGAAGGCACCGTGGCTGCCGTTCCACCGCAGGGTGGACGTAAGCATCCGCAGCAGGAATTCTTGCAGGTTGATACCTCTAAGATTCTGTTTATCTGCGGCGGCGCATTCGCCGGACTGGATAAAGTGATTGCCCAGCGTGTGGAGACCGGATCGGGTATCGGTTTCGGCGCCACCGTAAAAGGCAAATCGCAGAAAGCCACCGAAGGTGAACTGCTTTCACAGTGTGAACCGGAAGATTTGATCAAGTTTGGTCTGATCCCCGAATTCATCGGTCGTCTGCCGGTAGTTGCTACCCTGAGCGAACTGAGTGAAGAAGCGCTGATTCAGATTCTGCGTGAACCGAAAAACGCTCTGACCAAACAGTACCAGGCGCTGTTTAACCTGGAAGGCGTTGAGCTGGAGTTCCGTGACGAGGCGTTAACCGCTATCGCTAAAAAAGCGATGTCACGTAAAACCGGCGCACGTGGTTTACGTTCAATCGTCGAAGGGGCGTTGCTGGAAACGATGTACGACCTGCCGTCGATGGATGATGTCGAAAAAGTGGTGATTGATGAATCAGTTATTGAAGGCCAGTCTGAGCCGATGCTGATTTACGGTAAGCACGAAGCGCAGGCTTCTGGCGAATAAATAAACAAATCATCCAGGTTGTCATCTTAAAAAAGGGGAAAATGTTTCCCCTTTTGCTTTTCTCGCCTCTGTGACGTTGAATGTCGGACGATCATCCCCATATACTCAGATACCTGTGGGTTTAACTGCATACCTGCCTGATGCGGTTCCCATCACCTGGCGGACATTAAACTAAGAGAGAGCTCTATGAATCCTGAGCGTTCTGAACGCATTGAAATCCCCGTGTTGCCGCTGCGCGACGTGGTGGTTTATCCGCACATGGTAATTCCGTTGTTTGTTGGCCGGGAAAAATCAATTCGGTGCCTCGAAGCCGCAATGGATCATGATAAAAAAATCATGCTGGTCGCACAGAAAGAGGCTTCAACGGATGAACCTGGCATTAACGATCTCTTCTCGGTAGGGACCGTTGCGTCTGTATTGCAAATGCTGAAACTGCCGGACGGTACGGTTAAAGTGCTGGTCGAAGGTTTGCAGCGCGCCCACATCACCACGCTGGCGGATAATGGTGATCATTTTGTGGCCGAGGCTGAATATCTGGTGTCGCCAGAGATTGAAGAGCGCGAGCAGGAAGTGCTGGTGCGCACCGCAATCAATCAGTTTGAAGGCTACATCAAACTTAATAAAAAGATCCCGCCTGAGGTTTTAACCTCGCTGAACAACATTGACGATGCGGCCCGTCTGGCTGACACCGTCGCTGCACATATGCCGTTAAAACTGGCAGACAAACAGTCTGTGCTGGAGATGTCCGACGTTAACGAACGTCTGGAATATCTGATGGCGATGATGGAGTCTGAAATCGATCTGCTGCAGGTTGAGAAGCGCATTCGCAACCGCGTCAAAAAGCAGATGGAAAAGAGCCAGCGTGAGTACTATCTGAATGAGCAGATGAAGGCGATTCAGAAAGAGCTGGGCGAGATGGACGATGCGCCTGACGAGTACGAAGCGTTAAAACGCAAAATCGACGCGGCGAAAATGCCGGAAGAGGCGCGTGAAAAAGCTGAAGCTGAGCTGCAGAAGTTGAAGATGATGTCTCCGATGTCAGCGGAAGCGACCGTAGTGCGTGGCTATATCGACTGGATGGTGCAGGTTCCGTGGAATGCGCGCAGCAAAGTCAAAAAAGATCTGCGTAAAGCCCAGGAGACGCTGGATATCGACCATTACGGCCTTGAGCGCGTGAAGGATCGTATCCTTGAGTATCTTGCGGTGCAGAGTCGCGTCAGCAAAATTAAAGGTCCGATCCTCTGCCTGGTCGGACCGCCAGGGGTAGGTAAAACCTCCCTCGGTCAGTCGATCGCCAAAGCGACCGGACGTAAATATGTGCGTATGGCGCTGGGCGGCGTGCGTGACGAAGCCGAGATCCGCGGTCACCGTCGAACCTATATCGGTTCGATGCCGGGCAAGCTGATCCAGAAAATGGCCAAAGTTGGGGTTAAAAACCCGCTGTTCCTGCTGGATGAGATTGACAAAATGTCATCCGACATGCGTGGCGATCCGGCTTCAGCATTGCTGGAAGTTCTTGATCCAGAACAGAACATTGCGTTCAACGATCACTATCTGGAAGTCGATTATGACCTGTCAGATGTGATGTTCGTGGCGACGTCGAACTCCATGAACATTCCGGCACCGCTGCTGGACCGTATGGAAGTCATTCGTCTGTCGGGTTATACCGAAGATGAAAAACTGAACATCGCCAAACAGCATCTGCTGCCGAAACAGATTGAGCGTAACGCGCTGAAAGCCCATGAGATCACGGTCGAAGACAGTGCGATTGTCGGTATTATTCGTTACTACACCCGCGAAGCCGGGGTGCGTAGCCTTGAGCGTGAGCTGTCGAAACTGTGCCGTAAAGCGGTCAAGTCGCTGCTGATGGACAAGACGAAAAAGCACATCACCATCAATGGTGAAAACCTGAAGGATTTCCTTGGGGTGCAGCGTTTCGACTACGGTCGTGCCGACAGTGAAAACCGCGTGGGCCAGGTAACCGGTCTGGCGTGGACCGAAGTGGGTGGCGATCTGCTGACGATTGAAACCGCCTGCGTACCGGGTAAAGGTAAGCTGACCTATACCGGTTCACTGGGGGAGGTAATGCAGGAGTCGATCCAGGCTGCCTTGACCGTGGTGCGTGCGCGTGCCGAGAAGCTGGGCATCAACGGCGACTTCTACGAAAAACGTGATATCCACGTTCACGTTCCGGAAGGGGCAACGCCGAAAGATGGTCCAAGCGCTGGTATTGCAATGTGTACCGCGCTGGTCTCCTGTCTGACCGGTAACCCGGTGCGTGCTGATGTCGCCATGACCGGTGAAATCACCCTGCGCGGACAGGTACTGCCGATTGGCGGACTGAAAGAGAAGCTGCTGGCAGCCCACCGCGGTGGCATTAAAACGGTCCTGATCCCGGACGACAACAAACGCGATCTGGAAGAGATTCCACAGAATGTGATTGCCGATCTCGACATCCATCCGGTAAAACGCATCGAAGAAGTGCTGAATCTGGCACTGGAAAATGCGCCGTACGGTATGCAGGTTGCGACCGCAAAATAGTGATTAACGGCATAAACCGTTAAAAAGCGAAGCTGGCAAGGCAATTGGCGCTTGCCAGCTTTTTTTTGTGCCGCTAATTTAGGTGGCTGCCGACGCGGTGTTCTCAGAGGAATTCCGTTGTTTCGACTCCACAGGCTTGATATAACTTGCTGCGCGTGCGTAACCGGCGGGAAGCGCGGGTACGATGTGAAATAATAAAAGAGGGGATGAAGAGAGTGAATAAGTCACAGTTGATCGACAAAATTGCTGCGGATGCTGATATTTCTAAAGCAGCAGCGGGACGTGTTTTAGATGCATTCATGGGTTCTGTTTCTGACGCGCTGAAAGGCGGCGACGAAGTAGCGCTGGTCGGTTTCGGCACTTTCTCCGTGCGCGAGCGTGCTGCACGCACTGGCCGCAACCCACAAACCGGCAAAGAGATTACCATTCCGGCCGGTAAAGTCCCGGGCTTCCGTGCTGGTAAAGCCTTGAAAGACGCAGTCAATTAATAACAACGAAAACGTTCATTGACGTATTTTCTTCAGTGGATCAGAGGACGGTTAACGCGTTCTCATGTAACATACGGGCACATCAATCAGATGTGCCTTTTTTGTTTTAACCGGCGATAATCAGGCCATAATATGGACCGGAGCCGGATTGAGGCTGACAGCGAAGTCTGCAGCTGCGTGATGCGTCAGGATACGGCGTATTGCGCCCGAGCTTTACATTCACACTACAGCGGAGTGTTGTCATACCATGATGGACAATTTACGCGCGGCGTCGAACCATGTCGTGCTCAAGATTATTTTGGGGTTGATTATCCTCTCCTTTGTGCTGACCGGCGTTGGCAACTATCTGATTGGCGGCAACAACGATTATGCGGCCAAAGTTAACGGTCAGGAAATCAGCCGGGCACAGCTGGAACAGGCGTTCAACAGCGAGCGCAGTCGTCAGCAGCAGATGCTGGGCGATCAATTTTCTCAGCTGGCCAGTAACGATGGCTACATGCAGCAGATCCGCCAGCAGGCGCTGTCGCAGTTAGTCGATCAGGCCCTGCTCGACAGCTACATCAGAGATTTGCATCTCAGCATCAGTGACGATCAGGTGAAGCAGGCGATTTTTAATCAGCAGGCTTTCCAGACCAACGGCAAATTTGATAATGCCAAATATCTTGGTCTGATCGGCAACATGGGCTTTTCTGCCGACCAGTATGCTGAAGCGCTGCGTAAGCAGCTCTCTAATCAGCAACTGATCAATGCGGTGGCAAACACCGACTTCATGCTTAAGGGCGAAACCAGCAAACTGGTGGAGCTGGTTTCACAACAGCGTGTTATTCGTCAGGCGACCCTCGACGTCAATGCTCTGGCGGCTAAGCAGACCGTGACTGATGACGAGATAAATCAGTATTACCAGCAGCATAAAACCAGCTTCATGGCGCCGGAGCAGTTCCGTGTCAGCTACATCCTGATGGATGCAGCCAGCATGCAACAGGATGCCAGCGAGGCCGATATTCAGGCCTGGTACGACCAGCACAAAGCTGATTATACCCAGCCGCAACGTAATCGCTACAGTGTGATTCAGACCAAAACGGAAGCGGACGCCAATGCGTTGCTGACCCAGCTGAAAGGCGGCGCCAGCTTCACTGAACTGGCGAAAAGTAAATCCATCGACCCGATCTCGGCGCGTAAAGGCGGGGATATGGGCTGGCTGGAACCTGCGACCACGCCAGATGAGCTGAAGAATGCCGGTCTGACCGAAAAAGGCCAGATGTCCGGGGTGATTAAATCCTCTGTCGGTTTCCTGATTGTGCGTCTCGACGATATCCAGCCAGAGCAGGTTAAACCGCTGGATGAAGTCCGTGATACCATTGCGGCGAAAGTGAAGCAGGAGAAGGGCGTCGATGCCTTCTATAAACTGCAGCAGAAAGTCAGCGAAGCGGCCAGCAACGATAACGAATCGCTGGCGGGTGCCGAGCAGGTTTCTGGCCTGAAAGCCAAAGAAACCGGCTGGTTCAGCCAGGATGCGCTGCCGAAGGAACTCGACTTCGACGCGGTGAAACAGGCGATCTTTAACGGTGGGCTGGTAGGGCAGAATGGTGCGCCGGGCAACAACTCTGACATCATCAGCGTCGATGGTGACCGCGCTTTTGTGCTGCGCGTCAGCGAGCATAAGCCGGAAGCAGTGAAGCCGCTGGATCAGGTTAAAACGCAGATTGCTGACACCCTGAAACACGATAAAGCTACCCAGCAGGCGAAATCGCAGGCTGATAAGCTGCTGGCCGATCTGAAAGCCGGTAAACAGGATGCGTTAACTGCCGCAGGTCTGACCCTGAGCGCCGCTAAAACGGTCGATCGTAATGCCCAGGATCCGGTTGCACAGGCGGCTTTCAATCTGCCACAGCCGACGGAGAATAAACCGTCGTGGGGCGTGAGCGAAGATATGCAGGGCAATGTGGTGCTGGTGGCGGTAGATAAAGTCACTACCGGCAGCATGCCGCAGGCGCAGATCGATGAAATGGTCAAAGGCGTAACGCAGAATAATGCCCAGCTGACGTTTGAAGCCCTGCTGCAAAATCTGCGTAAAGAGGCCAAAATTAAGTACGGCGCAGCCGCACAAATGCAGTAAGCCTCGCAGAACCTGCGCAACAACTGAAATAATTAAAGGCCGCATTCGCGGCCTTTTCCATATCTGTCATCTGGCTTTTGAAGCCGAACGGCGGGGATGCCATCCTGTGGCGGCTGTTAACCACAAGGAGAAACACAGCATGGCTAAATCCACTTTATGTGCCCTCTATTTTTCACTCGCGCTGGGCGGCGCGTTGTACCAGACCTCACTTTCAGCCGCACCTGCGCCCGTTTCGGACAGCAGCGCTGTCGCGGAAAATGCTTTGCCAGCCACGCCATCGGCAGGGGTCCCCGGGCAGGAACAGGTCAGTATTAATCAGGCAACAGCCGAGCAACTCTCTGCGGCCATGAACGGTGTCGGGCTAAAGAAGGCGCAATCAATCGTCAGCTACCGTGAGCAGTACGGGCCGTTCAGCGCTATTCAGCAGTTAAACGAGGTACCGGGTATCGGCAATTCGCTACTGGAGCGCAATGCAGCTCGCCTGAAATTGTGAAGCGCCACGCATCTCTGATGCTTTATCTGCTGTAGCAGAACGACTCTGCTACAGTGAACAGGTCCAACCAGTTCACTCGCAGCAGCAGGAGAGCATAAACATGCAGACCACAATCAAAGTGCGCGGCTACCATCTTGATGTCTATCAGCACGTTAACAACGCGCGCTATCTCGAATTCCTCGAGGAGGCGCGCTGGCAATGGCTGGAAGAAGTTGAGGCGTTTCACTGGTTGCTGGAACAGAAACTGGCGTTTGTGGTGGTGAATATCAATATCAACTATCGTCGTCCGGCGGTGCTGGGCGACGTACTGGCAATCGACAGCCAGATTACTCAGCTAAACGGTAAAAGCGGAATTATTGCCCAGCGGGTGTTGCTGGCGGGAGAAGAGACAGTGGTTGCTGATGCCGCGCTGACCTTTGTGTGCATCGATCTGCGAACCCAGAAGGCGGTCGCGCTGGAGGGTGAATTGCGTGAACGACTGATGCGCCTGATGGCCTGAGTGCCTGAGTGCCTGAGTGCCTGATGGCCTGAGTGCCTGAGTGCAGCGTGGCGCATCATGATCGTGGTTTAGCATGATGAAGCAGAGGCGGCAACGGTGCATGATTGCCGCCCTGATGTGATTACTTCAGGCCGGTTTTGTCCTTCATGGCGGCCATGACGCCGGCACGATCGTTAAGGTAGCCCTGCAGGCCATTGGCGCGTAAATGACAGGCGGCACAGTCACCGCAGCCATCGCCTTTCACGCCGTTGTAGCAGGTCAGGGTCTGCTCGCGCACCAGCGGCAACTGCTGCCAGTAGTCCGCCAGCGCCCAGGTTTCAGCTTTATTCAGCCACATCAGTGGGGTTTCAAAACGGACTTCACGCGCCATACCCAGGCTGACCGCATGATTCAGTGCTTTGACAAACTCATCGCGACAGTCGGGATAGCCGGAAAAGTCGGTTTCACATACCCCGGTAATCACCGCTTCCGCTTCAACCTGATAGGCATAAACCGACGCCAGAGTCAGGAACAGGATATTGCGGCCCGGTACGAAGGTGCTCGGCAAGCCGCTGGCGTTGGGATCGTAGGTCGGAACCGGAATGTTATCCCGCGTCAGGCTGCTGACGGCCAGATCGTTCAGCATTGTCACATCCAGCACTTTATGGCCGCGTGCGCCCAGCCTGATGGCCAGCTCGCGAGCTACCTCGATCTCTTCGCGATGACGCTGACCATAATCGAACGTGACACAGTGAACTTCATCGTATTGCTGTAACGCCTGAACAAGGCAGGTGGTGGAATCTTGTCCACCGCTAAAAACGACAACGGCGCGTTTCATGCTATTTTCCCGATGGTGAGTTATAGGCTTATGGTAATGCCTCACTCCGCCGCTGAACAGCTGCGCGGGCGATCAATCGGCGGCGGGATCCAGGCGCGACTGAAATCGAACCAGCCCAGGGTGTTCAGCTGAATGCCTTCAACGCCGGGTGGGGCGTAAATCTGATAGCGGTAATTGAACAGCGGCAGCAGGATTCCGGCGCGCATCATCTGATGATAGAGCTGATGCAGGGCCTGGCCACGCGCTTCACCGTCGGCCAGTTGCTGCAGGGTCAGCAGTTGCGCTTGTACTGCTTCACCCTGGGCGGTAGACATGAAAGGATGCCACACTCTGTCGAGCTGTAACCAGCCAGCCAGGGTAAACACCGGCGCATCCCCGATCAGCCGATCTCCCATCACGATATCCGCTTCATCAAGTTGCGGCACGCTGTGCCAGCTTTTAACTTCATGAAACACCACCCGCAGCGTGCAGCCGTGCTGCTGCAATAGCTGGCGCAGCGCCTCAGCGGTCTGGTGCAGTTCCACCGGTAGCTGATAATACAGCGTCAGGCTGGCAGGCAGCGACAGTGATTCGGCATCAATTAGCGGCACCGGCCAGCCTGGCAGTAACTCCTGACTGGGGGTAATCAGCCCTTCATCAAGCGGCAAGCGCGCAATAATGCCGCTTTGCTGGATCAGCTGGAACAGCCGTCGTGCCTGAGCAGGCGTAAAACCGGCGCGTGGCCGACAGAGCAGATAGCAAAAGCCGAGGCTGATACTGCTGCTAACCGGTTGCAGGGACTTCAGATCGCTGGCGTCGCCAATCGCAATCTGCACCGGATGACGGCAACTGCTGCCGAGCATCGGATCAAACAGCTGTGGGGTAATCCAGTACTCCACCGCCTGCAGCAACGGCAGACGCAGATGCCAGCGGGGATGGCTTTCGATTCTCACCAGTTCCGGGGTGAAATGCATGAGTTTCCATGGACCACTGCCGATGCTGGCCTCGTCGGGATGTGGCAGCAGACACAGCAGGTGGGCGAGACGATGGGGCAGCCAGAAATCGCTGCGCCGCAGGGTAAACCGCACCGCGAGCGGATGCGGCGCATCGATGTCGACCACCTCAGCCAGCAGCGTGCTGACCCGCGGGTCCTGTAACAGCTGTTGTAACTGCGTGACCAGCTGATTGGCCCGAATCGGCTCGTCGTTATGCCACACCAGTTGCGGGCGTAACCAGAACAGCCAGCGGCAGGCGGACGCATCATGTTGCCAGTGGTGGGCCAGATCCCCGACCGGCTCATCCTGCTCAAAACGGGTCAGCCCGGAATAGAGCTGACGCACCAGATGCTGTTCGGCCCGGCCGGTGATCTGTCGCGGCTCGGTGCTCTCCAGCGGACGATAGTATGGAATGCGCAGGACCGGGGAATCGTTCTGCCACTGCCCGCCCATTAGCGGCCGCAGCATATTAATCAGCCGTTCCGGCGGGAGATCCAGCAATTGCAGCGCGTCGGCGGTATCACCGGCATCCAGCTGGCGTTGCAGTAACTGCTGACGCAGCTGCTCAGGCGAGCACAGAAACTGCAGCTGGCCCTGCTTGCCGCGACCCGGCTCGCCGTGCCATTGCAACCAGCCAGCATGCTGCCATTGCGACAGCAGGGTACGCAGATGGCGCTCACTACAGATGCAGTGACGCGCCATCTCGGCAACGCAGGTTTGCTGGGCAGCCCCCTGACTTTGCTGCCACAGGCGCTGAAACTGATTAAGACGGTTAAGCTGACGCATAGTAAACCCGGAACAGTTTTTTCAAAGTATTCACTATTAGTTCCGTAATTAACAGGCAATAGTAGGGCTCATCTTTACAGCAGAGGAATGATTATGGTGCGCTTAGCCGCTTTCGATATGGATGGCACCCTGTTACTGCCCGATCATCAGTTGGGCCAGCAAACGCTGGCAAGCCTGCATGCCCTGCATCAGCGCGGCATTCACCTGGCGCTGGCCACCGGTCGTCACCTGCTGGAGATGCAGATCCTGCGGCAACAGATGATCCTGCCAGCGTGGCTGATCACCGGAAACGGCACCCGGATACACGATCAACTGGGTAATCTGCTGTTTGCCCAGGATCTGCCGCCTCAGGTGGCGGAAGAGGTGATCCACAGCCACTGGCAGACCCGCGCCAGCATCCATATTTTCAACGATCGGGGCTGGTTCACCGATCGTCCGCAGCCGGACCTGCTGGCGGCTCATCAGATGAGCGGATTCCACTATCAGCTGCGCGATTTAAAAACTATGCCGGCACATCAGGTCACAAAAATCTGTTTTGTCGATGATCATCTGTCGCTCTGCCAGTTAAAAACGCAGCTGGATGCCGCGCTGGGCGAGCAGGCCAATATCTGTTTCTCTGCCGCTGATTGCCTTGAGGTGTTGCCGAAAAACTGCAACAAAGGCAGCGCCCTGGCACGGCTCTGCGCGGGTCTTTCATTGACCCTGGCAGACTGCATGGCGTTTGGTGATGCGATGAACGATCGGGAGATGCTGGCGCAGGCGGGGCACGGTTTCATCATGGGCAATGCGATGGCGCAGTTAAAGGCGGCGTTACCGCATCTGCCGGTACTAGGGCATTGCGAGACACAGGCGGTGTCTCACTATTTAAATCACTGGCTGGCGACACCCCACCTCGCGTATTCCCCCGAATGCTGAGGATTGCCGTGTACCGGACAGGACGTCCGGTTTTTTATTCCAGTTCGCGCTGCCACGGCGTGATATCACCGATGTGTTTTGCTACCCACTCCGGCTGATAATAGCTATCCGGATAACGCTCGCCGCTGTCACACAGCAGCGTCACCAGCGCGCCCTGCTGGTTAGCCGCCCGTAAACGTTTCGCGACCTGCATCATGCCCCAGAAATTGGTGCCGGTAGAGGCACCGGGTTTGCGTCCAAGAATTTTTTCCAGCTTCAGCATGGCGGCCAGCGTCGCGCCATCGGGGACTTTGATCATTTCGTCAATCACGTCTGGCATAAACGAAGGCTCTACCCGCGGACGGCCAATGCCTTCAATCAGGCTGCCGCGCGTGCTGGTCAGGCTGGCATCGCGCTGATGCCAGTAATCAAAAAATACCGAGTGCTGCGGATCGACCACCAGTAACTTCGTGGAGAAACCCTGATAGCGGATATAACGTCCCAGCGTAGCGGACGTGCCGCCGGTACCGGCGCTCATGATCAGCGTATGGGGAACCGGATAGGGCTCATGCTGCATTTGGCGAAAAATGCTTTCGGCAATGTTGTTGTTACCGCGCCAGTCGGTTGCCCGCTCGGCATAGGTAAACTGATCCATAAAGTGGCCGTTCAGCTCGCGCGCCAGCCGTTCAGATTCAACGTAGAGCTGGCAGGGATCGTCAACGAAATGGCACTGTCCGCCATAAAAGGTAATCTGCTCAATTTTCCGTTTCGCCGTGCTGGCGGGCATTACCGCGATAAACGGCAGGCCGAGCAGCCGTGCGAAGTACGCCTCAGAAACCGCAGTGCTGCCTGACGAGGCTTCAATGATTGGCGTATCCTGCTTAATCCAGCCGTTCGCCAGGCCATACAGAAACAGTGACCGCGCCAGTCGGTGCTTGAGGCTGCCGCTCGGATGGGTGCTCTCATCTTTCAGGTAAAACCAGATGCCGGGATAATCCGCCAGATCGAAACGGATCAGGTGGGTTTCAGCCGATCGTTGAAAATCGGCGTTAATTTCGTTGATAGCGTGGCGAATCCAGCAACTGTGCATCTTAGGCGTCCGGCAGAGAGAGTGGCGGCTATTTTAAGGCACGAGCAGGAAAAAGAGATTGCAATATTGACGCTAAAATAGCGCTAATGGAGAAAATCATTCTCTCGGAGTGGCGAATGTTAGATAAAACTGACCTGAAACTGCTGGCGTTGCTGCAACGCGATTGTACCCTGTCGCTGCAGGCATTAGCCGAGGCGGTCAACCTCACTACCACGCCCTGCTGGAAGCGTCTGAAAAAGCTTGAAGATGATGGCATTATTCGCGCTCGGGTGGCGTTGCTGGATGGCGAAAAAATCGGATTGTCACTGACGGCGTTTATGTTTGTGAAAACCCAGCAGCACAGTCGCGACTGGTATCAGGCGTTTGTCTCGGTGGTCAATAGCATGCCGGAAGTGATGGCCTTTTACCGGATGGCCGGTGAGTATGATTATCTGCTGCGCATCCAGGTGGCCGACATGAAAAGTTATGATGCTTTCTACAAGCGGTTAGTCAACGGCGTCCCAGGCCTGATTGATGTAACCTCCAGCTTCGCCATGGAAGAGATTAAATACACCACGGCCTTACCTGTCGCCCCATAAAGGCATGAGAGTGAGAACAGCGTTGTGCGATTATTCAGTCAATTAAGTTGGTATTTTCTGCGTGAGTGGCGGCGCTATCTGGGCGCGGTCACCCTTCTGATCATTATTGCCATTCTGCAACTGTTGCCGCCGCATGTGGTCGGGGTCATTGTCGATGGCGTGACGCAAAACAGCATGAGCATGAGCCGCATCATGCTGTGGATCGGCGTAATGCTGGCGACCGCGGTGGTGGTTTATCTGCTGCGCTACGTCTGGCGCGTGTTGCTGTTTGGTGCCTCTTACCAGCTGGCGGTCGAGTTGCGTGAAGATTTCTATCGCCAGCTGAGCCGTCAGCAACCCGCATTTTACCTGCGCCACCGTACCGGTGACCTGATTGCGCGCGCCACTAATGATGTCGATCGGGTGGTGTTTGCCGCCGGTGAAGGGGTGCTGACGCTGGTCGACTCACTGGTGATGGGCTGCGTTGTGCTGCTGGTGATGAGCACCCAAATCAGCTGGCAGCTGACGCTGCTTTCACTGGTACCGATGCCGATCATGGCGATCGTCATTCATCGCTACGGCAATCAGCTGCACCATCGCTTTAAGGTGGCGCAGGCCGCTTTCTCCAGCCTCAACGATCAGACGCAGGAGAGCCTGACCAGCATCCGGATGATCAAATCCTTTGGGCTGGAACAGCATCAGTCGCAGCAGTTCTCTGACATCGCCCGCGATACCGGTGAAAAGAACCTGCGGGTGGCGCGGGTGGATGCCCGTTTCGATCCCACTATCTATATCGCCATCGGTTTTTCAAATCTGCTGGCAATCGGCGGCGGCAGCTGGCTGGTCTGGCACGATCAGATGACGCTGGGTCAGCTCACCAGTTTTGTGATGTATCTTGGCCTGATGATCTGGCCGATGCTGGCGCTGGCGTGGATGTTTAACATCGTCGAGCGCGGCAGCGCCGCCTGGAGCCGTATCCGCGCGCTGCTGGCGGAAGCACCAGCGGTCGAAGATGGCGATAAAACCCTGCCGCCGGAACCGGGCAACCTGCAGGTAGCGATCCGTGAATTTCACTATCCGGCCAGTGCCGGTCCGGTGCTGAGTCAGGTCAGTTTCGAACTGAAACCTGGCGAAATGCTGGGGCTGTGCGGCCCGACCGGCAGCGGCAAAAGTACGCTGCTCAGCCTGATCCAGCGCCATTTTGATATCCAGCAGGGCGATATCCGCTATCACCAGATTCCGCTGCCACAGCTGCGGCTGGACAGCTGGCGCAGCCGGCTGGCGGTGGTCAGTCAGACCCCGTTTCTGTTTTCCGACAGCGTCGCCAGTAACATCGCGCTGGGAAAACCGGGGGCGACCCAGCAGGAAATTGAGCAGGCCGCCACGCTGGCCTGCGTTCACGAAGATATTCTGCGGCTGCCGCAGGGCTATGAAACCGAGGTCGGGGAGCGTGGCGTGATGCTGTCGGGCGGGCAGAAGCAGCGTATCTCGATTGCGCGCGCGCTGCTGCTGAACGCGGAAATCCTGGTGCTTGATGATGCGCTGTCGGCGGTAGATGGCCGTACCGAGCATGAAATACTGCACAATTTGCGCCAGTGGGGACGGGGCCGGACCCTGATCATCAGCGCCCACCGTTTATCGGCGCTGACGGAAGCCAGTGAAATTCTGGTGCTGCAGCATGGCACCATCGCGCAGCGTGGCGATCATGATACGCTGGCGGATCGCCCGGGCTGGTATCGCGACATGTACCGTTATCAGCAGCTGGAAGCCGCGCTGGATGACGATGAGAATGAGAAAGGAGTGCCGCATGGCTAAGTCTGCCCGCTTGTGGCCCACCCTGAAGCGCCTGTTAAGTTACGGCAAGCCGTGGCGGAAATCCCTGTCGCTGGCGGTGGGCATGTTATGGATTGCCGCCGCCGCCGAAGTGACCGGGCCGGTGCTGGTCAGTTACTTCATCGATAATCTGGTGGCGAAACATCAGATGCCGTGGGGGCTGGTTGCCGGGCTGGTGGTGAGTTTTATCCTGCTGCAGCTGCTGGCGGCCGCGCTGCACTACTGGCAGGCACTGCTGTTTAACCGCGCCGCCATTGGCGTAGTGCAGCGCTTGCGCAGCGACGTGATGAATGCCGCGCTGTGCCAGCCGCTCAGCGCCTTCGACACCCAGCCGGTCGGACAGATTATTTCGCGCGTCACCAATGACACCGAAGTGATCCGCGATCTCTACGTTACGGTGGTGGCGACGGTACTGCGCAGCGCGGCGCTGGTAGGTGCCATGATGGTAGCGATGTTCAGCCTCGACTGGCGTATGGCGCTGGTGGCGATGATGATCTTCCCGCTGGTGCTGGTGGTGATGCTGATTTACCAGCGTTACAGCACGCCCATTGCCCGCCGGGTTCGCAGCTATCTGGCCGACATCAATAACGGCTTCAACGAAGTAATCAGCGGCATGAGCGTGATCCAGCAGTTTCGTCAGCAGGCGCGTTTTGGCGAGCGGATGGGGGAGGCGAGTCGTTCGCACTATCTGGCGCGGATGGAAACGCTGCGGCTTGACGGTTTTCTGCTGCGGCCGTTGTTAAGCCTGTTTTCAGCCATGGTGCTGTGCGGATTGCTGATGCTGTTCAGTTTCTCGGTGCCCGGCGTGTTTGAAGTCGGGGTACTGTACGCCTTTATTACCTATCTGGGACGGCTGAATGAGCCGCTGATTGAGCTCACCACCCAGCAATCGATGTTGCAGCAGGCGGTGGTCTCGGGCGAGCGGATCTTCGAGCTGATGGATGCGGCGCAACAGCAGTATGGACCCGACGCACGGCCGCTGGCCTCCGGTCGTCTGACCCTGAAAAACCTCAGTTTTGCCTATCGCGAAGATCGTGACGTGCTCAGCGAGATCAATCTTGAGGTGCCGTCACGCAGTTTTGTGGCGCTGGTCGGGCATACCGGCAGCGGTAAAAGCACCCTGGCGAATCTGTTAATGGGTTACTACCCGATTACCCGCGGTGAGATTCGCATTGATGACCGTCCGATTGGTGAACTCAGCCATGCGGTGCTGCGGCGGGGGATCGCCATGGTGCAGCAGGATCCGGTGGTGCTGGCGGATACGCTACTGGCTAACGTCCGGCTCGGCCGCGACATCAGCGAACAGGCGGTCTGGACGGTGCTGGAGCAGGTGCAGCTGGCCCCTCTGGCGCGCGCATTGCCTGACGGCATTCACACCCGGCTCGGCGAGCAGGGCAACAATCTGTCAGTGGGTCAAAAGCAGCTGCTGGCGCTGGCGCGGGTTCTGGTCGATCTGCCGCAGGTGATGATCCTCGACGAGGCGACAGCCAATATCGACTCGGGCACCGAGCAGGCGATTCAGCAAACGCTGCGAACCCTTCGCCAGCACAGTACGCTGGTGGTGATTGCGCACCGACTCTCAACCATTACCGAAGCCGATAACATCCTGGTGCTGCATCGTGGCAGGGTGGTCGAGCAGGGGAATCACGCGCAATTACTGGCGCCGCAGGGCCGTTACTGGCAGATGTATCAGCTGCAGCAGGTAGGCGATGATCTGGCGACGGGCATCCCCTTAACAACCGCAGGCTGAGTTGCACCTTTTTTGCGCGGTTTTATCAGAATAATCTGTATAAATGCACGCCTTTGATGCCTGGCGCACCAAAGGAGTGCATTCGCTTTTCTGGCGGTGCGCCATTCTCTGCGCTGCTGACTGATCCCCGACAAAACACGCCTTGCCCCGTCTCGCCTCGTTGATTGATTCCACGGTTTTTTTATTTATGGCACAGGCTTTGCTTAGATCCCTGCGTGTCCGTGAGACTCACTCATTTAATCGCTGGAGGGGATCCAATGAAGCTGGTTACCGTCGTAATTAAGCCATTCAAGCTGGAGGATGTGCGTGAAGCGTTATCTTCTATCGGCATTCAGGGGCTGACCGTCTCCGAAGTAAAAGGTTTTGGTCGTCAGAAAGGCCATGCGGAGCTGTACCGTGGCGCAGAATACAGCGTGAACTTCCTGCCTAAAGTCAAAATTGACATCGCCATCGCTGACGATCAGTTAGACGAAGTGGTGGATGTCATCAGCAAAGCGGCTTACACCGGCAAAATTGGCGACGGTAAAATTTTCGTGGCTGAACTGCAGCGCGTCATTCGTATTCGTACCGGCGAGACCGACGAAGCCGCTCTGTAATTAAGACTCAGTACTGTGATGGGATGGAAAAAATGAATAAAGTTTTCGCTAAGTTGGGCCTCACCAGCCTGGCACTGTTACCATCGCTCGCGATGGCTGCACCTGCCGTTGCGGACAAGGCTGATAACGCATTTATGATGATTTGCACCGCGCTGGTGCTGTTTATGTCAATTCCAGGTATTGCGCTGTTTTACGGCGGATTGATTCGCGGCAAGAACGTTCTCTCGATGCTGACGCAGGTGGCGGTCACCTTCTCACTGGTCTGCGTATTGTGGATGGTTTACGGCTATTCACTGGCCTTCAGTGAAGGTAACGCCTTCTTTGGTGGCTTCGGCTGGGCGATGCTGAAAAACATCCAGCTGACCGCAGTAATGGGCAGCTTCTACCAGTATATCCACGTTGCCTTCCAGGCGTCGTTTGCCTGTATCACCGTCGGCCTGATTGTCGGTGCCATCGCTGAACGTATCCGCTTCTCTGCCGTGCTGATTTTTGTCGGCGTTTGGCTGACTCTGGCCTATCTGCCTATCGCACACATGGTGTGGGCGGGCGGCTTCCTGGCTCAGGATGGCGCGCTGGACTTCGCTGGCGGCACCGTGGTGCACATCAATGCCGCCGTTGCCGGACTGGTTGGTGCTTATCTGGTTGGCAAACGTGCTGGCTTCGGCAAAGAGGCGTTCAAACCGCATAATCTGCCTATGGTCTTCACCGGTACCGCCATCCTCTATGTCGGCTGGTTCGGTTTCAACGCCGGTTCTGCCTCGGCGGCTAACGAAATTGCGGCGCTGGCGTTCCTGAATACCGTTGTCGCCACTGCAGGCGCGGTGCTGTCATGGACCTTTGGTGAGTGGGCGGTACGCGGTAAACCTTCACTGCTGGGCGCCTGTTCTGGCTTTATTGCCGGCCTGGTGGCTATCACCCCAGCCTGTGGTTACGTCGGCGTCGGCGGGGCGTTGATTATTGGTCTGGTGGGTGGACTGGCCGGACTGTGGGGCGTCACCACTCTGAAGAAATGGCTGCGGGTGGACGATCCCTGCGATGTGTTTGGCGTGCACGGCGTCTGCGGCATCGTGGGCTGTATCCTGACCGGCGTCTTCGCCTCTTCTTCACTGGGCGGTGTCGGCTACGCAGAGGGCGTAACCATGGGCCATCAGGTGTGGGTGCAGCTGTTCAGCGTCGGCCTGACCATCGTCTGGTCTGGCGTAGTCGCCTTCATCGGCTTCAAACTGGCGGACATGATTGTCGGACTGCGCGTGCCGGAAGAGCATGAGCGTGAAGGACTGGACGTTAACAGCCACGGCGAGAACGCCTATAACCAGTAAGTTTGCATCGACAGTGTGAAATCGGGGGCGAGCGATCGCCCCTTTTTTTATTCGCTGCGCTGCCGCATTACCCCTTCCTGCACCGTCGACGCCACCAGCACGCCTTGCTGATTATAGAATTCGCCACGGACAAAACCGCGCGCGCCAGAAGCGGAGGTGCTGACCACGCTGTACAGCAGCCATTCGCTGAAGTCGAACGGGCGGTGGAACCACATCGAGTGATCGATGGTGGCGACTTGCATATCCGCCTCGAGGAAGCCTTTACCGTGCGGCTGCAGCGCCACCGGCAGGAAGTTAAGATCGGAGGCATAGCCCAGCAGATACTGATGGATGCGCAGATCGTCCGGCAGCGTGCC
This sequence comes from Pantoea sp. X-Soil-YNGN-775, assembly GCF_059730575.1. Classification (NCBI taxonomy): domain Bacteria; kingdom Pseudomonadati; phylum Pseudomonadota; class Gammaproteobacteria; order Enterobacterales; family Erwiniaceae; genus Pantoea; species Pantoea sp. X-Soil-YNGN-775. The sequence goes on from NZ_AP035945.1 coordinate 1,001,153, forward strand.
GTTGGCGCGGATCCATACCTGACGCTCAGGTTTATCGACGTGGCCCTTGAGCGGATTGTGCAGCTGCACCGGGCGAATCTCCAGCGGCCGTTCAGCGATAAACTTCTCGCGCAGTTTTTCCGGCAGCAGATGCGCCATTTTCTGCGCCATCACCTGCTCAGACAGCAGATTGTCAGGACCGGCAACCTCCGGCATGGCATTCTGATGTTCAAAGCCGCTTTCCGGTGCCTGGAATGAGGCGGTCATATAAAAAATTGGCTGACCGTTCTGAATGGCGCTGACCCGACGGGCGCTGAAGCTTTTGCCGTCACGCAGGGTTTCGACATCATAAATAATCGCCTTCTGGCTATCGCCGGGGCGCAGGAAGTAGCTGTGAAACGAGTGGATAATGCGATCTTCCGGCACCGTCTGCTTGGCCGCATACAGCGCCTGACCCACTACCTGACCGCCAAACACCTGGCGCAGCCCAAGATCTTCACTCTGGCCGCGGTATAACCCTTCTTCCAGTTTTTCCAGATTTAATAAATTCAGCAGATTTTGCAGTGCCTGGCTCATGGCGCATTCCTCAATATAGTGACCGGCTCAGTGTGAAAGATCCGACCAGTTTACGTCAATCAGACTTTCCTCTTTGCTGCGGCCAGGCAAAATCCCGATTTTGTGCCAGTATTAAGCACATACGGCGAGTGAAGCGCTGTACGCAGGATTCGCTGCCGAAATCATTTTGATCAAAAGGAGACGACATCAATGAAACTCTGGCATGTGTTCAGTGGGGTAGTTATGGCGGTTGCTGTTGCAGGATGCGCCGACAAAGGTAAACCGGTGCCAACGCCAACGTTAGGATCGGCAGTGGCAGGACAGCAGGCGGCGATTGCGCAGCCTAACGTCAGCGGTTCGGTCTATATTCGTCAGCGTATTGCGCTGCCGCCGGATGCGGTATTAACCGTTACGCTGTCTGACGCCTCCGTGGCGGATGCGCCATCGAAAGTGCTGTCGCAGCGCGTAGTGCGTACTGAAGGTAAACAGGCACCGTTCCAGTTCGTGCTGCCGTTTAACCCAGCCGACATTCAGCCGAATGCGCGTATTCTGCTGAGCGCCGCTATCTCTATCGACGGCAAACTGGCCTTTATTACTGAAGGCGTGAAGCCGGTGATCAACCAGGGCGGCACCAAAGCTGAACTGCTGCTGGTACCGGTACCGTCTATGGCGATGCCAACCCAGCCGGGTGCAGCCACCAGCGTACCCTCGACCTCACCGACTCAGGTGACGCCGTCGGCTGCGGTTCCAGCGCCTACCAGCATGTAATGCCTTGTGGGGCGACGCTGTCGCCCCTTTTTCGCTGCGTTTAAAAGCGCCAGCGGTAAGCCTCCAGATCAATGTGACCCTCATCACTCACCTCTATGCCTTCTGCCTCCAGTGCATCACGCTGACGAAACAGTCCGTCCCCCTGCAATGAGATCGCCCCATGACGGTTAACCACCCGATGCCAGGGCAGGGTGCTGCCTTGCGGTAACCGACTCAGCACGCCGCCAACCTGACGTGCGGCGCGCGGTGAACCGGCCAGCTGAGCGACGTCGCCATAGGTGGCTACGCGACCCGCTGGAATGGCAGCAACGATCTGCCAGATGCGTTGCTGAAAGCTGTCAGGTTGATCCATCTGCTTATCCGGTCAGGAAAAAGGCTTCAACTTTAGCACGCGTGGCGTCGGCCGACAGCGGGCAAAGCAGCGGTTGTTCAAGAAACCAACGGTCGTCCCGACTGCGCTTGCAATTGCCAGGGCCTTCCCCGATAATGCCTGCGCTCTCGTAATGAGGGCTTTTCAATGGGGGCCCTGTTGGTTCTCCCGCAATGCTAGCTTGTGAACTCGGTCAGGTCCGGAAGGAAGCAGCCGCAGCAGGTGACGCGTGTGCCGGGATGTAGCTGGCAGGGCCCCCACCCATTTCCCCCGCATAAAAAATCCCCCCATCAGATTGCAGACAGGCGAAACTCGCCTGAGGCCGATCCTTTGCCGGCAGGCGAGATGATGAAAAGCGAAGGTTGAGACAGTCGAACGAAAGGGCTGCGCGAATTAACGCACAAATTTCCACACCGAACCCGGGACTTTATCGTAGAGCTTGTTCATCGTCAGTTCAGCCAGGCGATGATCGGCTGCAGAGTAAAATACCGCTAACTCATCTTCAGGTAATTCATACTTATTTTTTTCAATGACCCTTTCAAGGGTATCGATTGAGCGACAGCGGCGCAGTCGCATCAAATAATCCGTTTTAGTCAGGTTTTTGTTCATAAATAAACCGTTCTCACGTCAGTACTTATAATGAATGGCTCGGTTGCTGGAGAAAAGCGCACTCTTCAGTGAACAGGTTAAATAAGCGTTTTGCTGAACGTTGCCATCGTTGCAGATCCTGAGTGTTGACACCGTAGTTGCTGAACAACATAAAGGTATCATCAAGATATTCATCGATTTGCGAAATCAGCGCTTCATCTTCAACGTGCTTAATTTTGTAATTCATGGTGAAAGAGGCGATATGCTCGATCAAATCATTGAGCTGTAAATTGCTTTCAGAAGTGGGATCATTAACCCAGCCGTGATGGCTATCGGTTAATGTTGCCATGCTCTCGTCAAACAGACTCTCACACAGGTATTTAAGCTGGGCAATATCATGCCGTTTCGGTGAGTATTCGTCCATCTTTTTCCCCTCCATAACTAGCACAGTTGCCGCAGGGCGGCGATATAGGGTTAAGCGGCCAGGAAGCGATTTATCAGGCAGTTATTAAACGGGATGCGTAAAATATAGTGTAAAACCATTAGTTCTGCTCACCTCCATTACTAAATATTACAATTCATCGCTGGGAGAGGGGCGCTGATTGGCGATCACATCAAACTCAAGCGCACCGGGCTCAATATGAAAGCTGACCCGGTCAGAATGGCTCACGGTTTCATTTAGATCCTGGCAGGGACTAAATACGTTCCAGTCAAAATCATAAAGTAACTTAAAACTATTCGGGCCCTGTTTTTCGACAGAAATAATTTTCAGACTGCCTGGAACTAACCGGGCGTTTTGAGAATACCACTGTAAATCGCCTACCAGTCCGGCTGATATTTTGAGAATATTCCGCTGAATAATCGCTGCTATTTTTTCGCAGTCCGTTTCGTCCTGCTCAATATCACATTCAATACGTGACAGCATACCTGATCCACTAATAACAGTTGATAAACCTATCATTGGTTTTCTGCAACCGCTTTGCAAGCCAGCCGTGGATGAAATTGTCTATTTCTGTCATTTACCGATCCCCGACGCCGCAAAACTGCCTGCTGGCAGGATTTGCCTCATCCATTACCCGAATAACCGTTATTTTTTGATACACATTGACTGCTGTTCACCGCAGTAGCATTCGGTAGAATAAATGTAATGTTATAACATTATGGGTATGGCGATGCAGCAGAGTGGACTTTTGATGTCACTGGCAGGACGACTGGCGGTGGCGATGATCCTGATTGCGTTACTGACGATGGCAATGTGGTGGGGTGTCAGTGAATGATTGCGTTTAATGCACTGCAGGTGGGGTACCAGGGGCAAGGAGTAACGCCAGCGATAACCGGCCGGCTAATGCCCGGCAGCATGACCGCGCTGGTGGGCGCAAACGGCAGCGGCAAATCGACGTTGCTGAAAACCATCGCCGGCTTATTACCGCCGGTGAAAGGCGAGTGCCGGTTGCAGGTGAGCCGCCGTGATACCGGCTGGCTGCCCCAGCGCAGCGAACTGGAAACCCGTTTTCCGCTGACGGTGTATGAACTGGTGTCGATTGGCTGCTGGCCGCGCTGCGGCTGGTTTGGTGGCATCAACCGGGCGCTGCGTCAGGAGATCTGGCAGGCGCTGGACGCGGTGCAGATGCGAGATTATGCCGATGCGCAACCGGTCACCTTATCTGGCGGCCAGCTACAGCGGGTGTTGTTTGCCCGGCTGATGCTACAGCGCAGTCGGTTATGGTTGCTGGATGAACCCTTTAACGGCATTGACAGCCAGACCGTCAGCTTACTGATGTCGATTCTCGAGCAGCAGCAGCGGGCGGGTACCACCTTGCTGGTGGTCCTGCACGATCGTCCTCTGGTCGCGCGTTACTTCAGCGATCTGCTGTCGCTGGATGATGGCACCTTCACGCATCGCCCCGTCAGGCGCTTTCCGTTACAGGAGGCTGCGCCGTGTCGCTGATTCAGCCTTTCTTTGAGTTTGGTTTCATGCGGCGTGCGCTGGTGGCCTGTATCGCGCTGGCGGTCAGCGCTACCCCGCTGGGGGTATTTCTCTCGCTACGTCGCATGAGCCTGATTGGTGATGCACTTTCGCATGCCGTATTACCCGGTGCTGCTATTGGTTACCTGATTTCCGGACTGTCGCTGGTGGCGATGGGCATTGGCGGGTTAATTGCCGGGCTGGCGGTGGCGCTGCTCTCCGGCGCGGTCAGTCGCTATACCCCGCTGAAAGAAGATGCCAGCTTCGCCGGTTTTTATCTGGGCTCGCTGGCGCTTGGCGTGACGCTGGTCTCACTGCGCGGTTCAAGCGTGGATCTGCTGCACGTATTGTTCGGATCGCTGCTGGCGGTTGATAACGGCGCGCTGCTGCTGGTCGGCGGCATTGCCGCCTTCACCCTGATCCTGCTGGCGATACTCTACCGGCCGCTGGTGATTGATGCTTTTGACGGTGACTTTCTGCGGGCGCAGGGCAGGTGGAGTGCGCCGCTGGTACATGGCCTGTTTCTGATGCTGGTGGTGCTCAATCTGGTGGCGGGTTTCCAGGTACTCGGCACGCTGATGTCGGTCGGATTAATGATGCTGCCCGCCGCCAGCGCCCGCTTCTGGAGTCGCCATCTCGCCGCCATGCTGGCGATTGCCATCCTGATGGCCGTGATCTCAGCTCTGGCTGGTCTGATGCTCTCCTGGCACTTTTCACTGCCGGCCGGGCCTGCCGTGGTGCTGAGCGCCGCGATGCTGTTTTTTGTTTCGATTCTGACAGGGCCGTGCGGTGGCATTTTGCGCCGCCATTAATCTTAAGGGGTATTGATGAAGAAATTACCGGTTAGTCTGGCGCTGGCTGCGCTATTTGTCGCGCCGTTGTCGATGGCAAAAACGGTCGATGTGGTCGCCAGTTTTACCGTGCTGGCGGACATTGTTAAACAGGTCGGCGGTGACCATGTGAAGGTTAAAAGCCTGGTCGGGCCGGATGGCGATCCGCACACCTTTGAACCGACGCCGCAGGACAGCCAGGCGCTGGCAAAAGCCGATCTGGTGTTTGTCAGTGGTTTAGGCCTGGAAGGGTGGATGGATCGGCTGGTCAGCGCGTCGGGTTATCGCGGCCAGCCGGTGGTCGCCTCAACCGGCATTATCACCCGGAGCATGGAGGAAGAGGGAAAAACCATCACTGATCCCCATGCCTGGAACAGCATGCAGAACGGCGTGATTTATGCGACTAACGTGATGAATGCGCTGGTAAAGGCTGATCCGGAGGATGCTGCGCAGATCCGCCAGCGCGGTGAAAACTATATTCAGCAATTGCAGGCGCTGGACCGCTGGGCAAAAACGGCTTTTGACAGCGTGCCCGCCAAACGACGCAAGGTGCTGACCAGCCACGATGCGTTTGGATATTTTGGTCAGCGATACGGCATCACGTTTCTTGCACCGGTCGGTTTTTCCACCGAAGCAGAGGCCAGCGCCAGTGAAGTCGGGCGTCTGATCACCCAACTGAAGCAGCAGCATATCCAGCGTTACTTCATTGAGAATCAGACCGATCCGCGGCTGGTGAAGCAGATTGCCAGCGCGACCGGCGCACAGCCCGGCGGTGAGCTTTATCCTGAAGCGCTGTCAACGGCGGCGGGTCCGGCACCTACCTATGAAGCGGCATTCAAACATAACGTCAACGCGATGCTGAAAAGCATGCAATAAACATAAAAAAGGCCGGGCATGCCCGGCCAGTCATCACGACACAAACTAGCGTTTTTTCTTTCTTCCCTGGACCGCTTTGAAGCGCGGATTGGTTTTGCAAATCACGTAAATACGGCCTTTGCGACGCACCACTTTGCAATCCCGGTGGCGCTTTTTTGCTGAACGCAGCGAGCTTAATACCTGCATCGTCCTCTCCCTTACTTATGACCCAGGAAGCGACCAAAACGCTGGTTGAAGCGTGCGGTGCTGCCCTCTTTGGCGAAATCTTTCTGTTTACCGGTATAAAACACGTGCGAGGCTGAAGAGACATCAAGCGTCACGTAAGGCAGGGTTTCGCCTTCGAATTCCACGGTACGGTCGGTGCGGATAGTCGAACCGATTTTGAACCAGACGTCAGCCGAAGTGTCGTGAAACACCACGTGGCGATACTCAGGATGAATAGCGGTTTTCATAATACTGCCTCTTTTGTAATGTTATAATGTAACAATATTATGCGCCGGCTCTGTTGAGATTGCAACCACCGGGAAGAGCGGAGCTAAAAGTGAGGGCAGGGAAGCGCAGAGCCGGCAGTCATACTCCTGGCAGAGTCAGCGCGACCCGTCAGACAGTAAGCAGCAGCAGGTAACAGGCAGCAGAAAGGCCAGCGCAACCCGCCAGCACGACCCGTCAGTGAGGGAACGACAGCAGGCAGCAGAAAGACCAGCGCGGCCCGTCAGTGAGGGAACGACAGCAGGCAGCAGAATGACCAGCGCGGCCTGTCAGTAAAGAACAGCAGCATCATCGCGCCCGCCAACCAGCAGCCGCCATAAAAAAAGGCCGCTTGCGCGGCCTTTTATATTGTCAGTCAGATGTTAGTGCGTCTGGTTGTGTTCAACCGGATGACCTTTTTCGATCTCCGCTTTGTTCTTACCGAAGCGGCGACGCACCACCACGAAGAACACCGGAACGAAGAAGATAGCCAGCGCGGTTGCGGTAACCATACCGCCCATTACGCCGGTACCAACGGCGTTCTGCGCACCAGAACCGGCTCCGGTACTGATCGCCAGCGGCAGTACCCCGAGAATAAACGCCAGTGACGTCATCAGGATAGGACGCAGACGCATACGACAGGCTTCCAGCGTCGCTTCAACCAGCCCTTTGCCCTCTTTCTCCATCAAATCTTTGGCAAATTCGACGATCAGAATGGCGTTCTTCGCCGAGAGGCCAATGGTTGTCAGTAACCCCACCACGAAGTAGACGTCGTTACTTAAACCACGCAGCGTGGTGAAGATCAGCGCACCCACCACCCCGAGCGGTACCACCAGCATCACGGAGAACGGAATCGACCAGCTCTCATACAACGCGGCGAGACAGAGGAAGACCACAATCAGCGAGATTGCATACAGCGCCGGCGCCTGGTTGCCTGACAGACGTTCCTGATAAGACATCCCGGTCCAGTCATAACCGATACCGGCAGGCAGTTTTGCTGCCAGCTCTTCCATCAGGTCCATTGCCGCACCGGAGCTTTTACCCGGCGCAGCCTGTCCGAGGATCTCCATCGCAGGCAGACCGTTGTAACGCTCAAGACGCGGTGAACCGTACTGCCATTTCGCCGATGAGAAGGCCGAGAAGGGCACCATGGTTCCGCTGCCGTTGCGGACATACCACTTACCAATGTCGTCCGGCAGCATACGCGAGTCTGCCTGACCCATAACGTACACCTTCTTCACACGACCGCGGTCGATGAAGTCGTTGACGTATGAGCCACCCCACGAGGCCGCCAGCGTGGTATTGATATCGCTTAACGATACCCCCAGCGCCTGTGCTTTCTCCTGGTCGACGATCAGCTTGTACTGCGGCGTATCTTCCAGTCCGTTCGGACGGACGCCCACCAGCGTATCGGGATGCTGAGCGATCATGCCGAACAGCTGGTTACGCGCCTGGGTTAATTTTTCGTGACCCAGGTTAGCCTGATCGATCAGTTCAAAGTCGAAGCCGGTGGCATTACCCAGTTCGATAATCGCTGGCAGGTTAAATGGAATCACCATCGCATCTTTGATCGCGCCCAGCGCCTGCATGGCACGGCCCGCAATCGCCGGCACCTTCAGATCGCTGCTGCTACGTTCATCCCACGGCTTGAGGCTGACGAAGGCGATACCGGTATTCTGTCCACGACCGGCAAAGCCAAAGCCGTTAACGGTAAATACCGACTTAACCGAGTCTTTCTCTTTGGTCAGGAAGTAGTCGGTCACCTGGTCCAGCACTTTCTGGGTACGTTCCTGGGTTGCGCCAGCAGGCAACTGCGCCTGTGCCAGCAGCAGACCCTGGTCCTCTTCAGGTAAGAATGAAGAAGGTAAACGCAGGAACAGAAACGCCATGCCGACCACGATGACCAGATAGATCACCAGATAACGGCCAGTGCTGCGAATGATGTGGCCAACGCTGTCGACGTAATGGTTGGTGCTCTTGTCGAACAGACGGTTGAACCAGCCGAAGAAACCGGTGGTTTTACCGTGATCGCCTTTTTTCACCGGCTTCAGCAAGGTGGCACAGAGGGCTGGCGTCAGGATCAACGCCACCAGCACGGACAGCGCCATCGCCGAAACGATAGTAATGGAGAACTGACGGTAGATTACCCCGGTCGATCCGCCAAAGAATGCCATCGGGATAAATACCGCCGACAGCACCAGGGCGATACCGACCAGCGCACCCTGAATCTGCTCCATCGAACGTCGGGTCGCTTCTTTTGGCGGCAGTCCCTCTTCCGCCATCACACGCTCAACGTTCTCGACCACCACGATGGCGTCATCCACCAACAGACCGATGGCCAGCACCATCCCGAACATCGTCAGGGTGTTGATCGAATAACCAAAGGCGCTGATAACCGCAAAGGTCCCTAACAGCACCACCGGCACGGCAATCGTTGGGATCAGCGTGGCGCGGAAGTTCTGCAGGAACAGATACATCACCAGGAACACCAGCACGATCGCTTCTAACAGCGTTTTCACCACTTCGAAGATAGAGATCTTAACGAATGGCGTGGTGTCGTACGGATAAACCACTTTCAGACCGGCAGGGAAAGAGGACTGCAGTTTTCCCAGCTCCGCTTTCACCGCATTTGCGGTATCCAGCGCATTGGCGCCGGTCGCCAGTTTAATACCGATACCGGAGGCCGGTTTGCCGTTATAACGGGCGATGATCTCGTAGTTTTCAGCGCCGAGTTCAATTTTCGCCACGTCACGCAGACGCACCTGCGAGCCATCCTCATTCACTTTGAGCAGGATTTTGCCGAACTCATCGGTAGAGGTCAGACGGGTCTGCGCAATGATAGAGGCGTTCAGCTGCTGTCCCGGCACCGGCGGCGTACCGCCTAACTGACCGGCAGCAACCTGGGCGTTCTGAGTATTCAGCGCGCTGATGACGTCAACCGGCGTCAGGTTGTAGTTATTCAGCTTGTGCGGATCCATCCAGATACGCATCGCATACTGCGCACCAAACACCTGAGTGTCACCGACGCCAGGCGTACGGCTCAGCGGGTCTTTGATGTTAGATGAAACAAAGTCAGAAATATCATTCTGAGTCATGTTGTCATCGTCACTGATGAAGCCAGCGACCATCAGGAAGCTGCTGGAGGATTTTTTAACCTGAATCCCCTGCTGTTGCACTTCCTGCGGCAGCAGCGGCATCGCCAGTTGCAGTTTGTTCTGCACCTGAACCTGCGCGATATCCGCATCGGTACCTGACTCAAACGAAATGGTCAGCGTCAGCGTACCGGATGAGTCACTGCTCGAGGACATATACATCAGTCCATCGATACCGTTCATGTTTTGTTCGATGACCTGGGTCACCGAATCCTGCAGTGTTTTCGCATCCGCACCTGGGTAGGTGGCCTGAATCTCAATCGCCGGCGGCGCAACATTAGGATATTGCTCGATCGGAAGTTTGAGAATCGATAGCGCACCAGCCAACATGATGATGATGGCGAGCACCCACGCAAAGATGGGGCGATCGATAAAGAACTTAGCCATGAATCAACGGCTCCTGTTATGACGATGACTTATCAGATGGCGACTTTGAATCGGGTGCAGCTTTAGCATCGTCTGAGACTTCTTGTGGGGTGACCTGCGCGCCAGGTTTAGCACGTTGCAGACCAGTACTGATCACACGTTCACCCGCTTTCACGCCGTCGGTCACTAACCACTTATCGCCAATCGCTTGTGCGGCCGTAACGGTACGCGCTTCCACTTTATTGTCTGCACCGACCACCATCACGGTTGCCTGACCGGTTGGGGTACGGGTTACCGCCTGTTGCGGAACCAGCAGCGCATTAGGGTTGGTGCCTTCATCCAGACGCGCACGCACGAACATGCCCGGTAACAGCGCATGGTTCGGGTTCGGGAAGATCGCGCGCAGGGTGATAGAGCCGGTGGTTTCATCGACGGTGACGTCAGAGAATTCCAGCGTACCTGGCTGAGAGTAAGTGCTGCCGTTCTGCATCAGCAGCGTCACGTTGGCTTTACCGTCGTTCTGCTTCAGCTGACCGGATTCCAGTTCGGAACGTAAGCGCATGAAATCTTCGCTCGACTGGGTAACGTCAACGTACATCGGGTCAAGTTGCTGCACGGTGGCCAGCGCGGTGGTTTGCGCGCTCTGCACCAGCGCACCTTCGGTGACCGATGATTTGCCGATGCGGCCGCTGATCGGCGAGGTGACTTTGGTATAAGCCAGATTGATACGTGCGGTTTCGACATTAGCCTTAGCTACCTGAACTGCGGCTGCGTTCTGCGCGGCCGTAGCGACGGCGGTGTCATAGTCCTGCTGACTGATATATTTGGTGCCAAGCAGCGGCTTGTAACGTTTTACGGTCAGCTGCGCAATGCGGGCATTAGCTTCTGCCTGCACCAGATCGCCTTTTGCACTGTCATAGGCGGCCTGATAGGTGGCTGGATCGATCTGATAAAGCGACTGACCCGCTTTGACATCACTGCCTTCAATAAAATTACGCTTCAGAATGATACCGGAAACCTGAGGGCGCACTTCGGCCACACGAAATGCAGAGGTACGGCCAGGTAATTCGGTGGAAATTTTCAATGGCTCGGTTTTTAACGTGACTACGCCCACTTCTGGCGCCTGTTGTTGGGCGGCTTGTTCGGATTTATTGTTATCACATCCTGTTAACAAAAAGCTGCCTGATAGCATCAGGACGGCCGCCAGAGGCGATAATCCTCTGATTTTATTCATAAATAAACCTCTAGTGTCCGATATCAATTGATCAATGGATCACAATCCGAAGAACCCATTGCTGCGTCAAATCGCGGGTCATGCTATGGTACATACATTCATAAATGTATGTAAACTTACCCGTCTGTAAAAAAAGTCCCTTATGGCACGAAAAACCAAAGCACAAGCACTTGAAACGCGGCACCAAATTCTTGATGCCGCCATCGTCCTGTTCTCGCAACAGGGCGTTTCTGCCACTTCACTGGCGGATATTGCTGCGGCGGCCAGCGTCACGCGGGGGGCCATCTACTGGCATTTCAAAAATAAAGCCGATGTTCTGCATGAAATCTGGCTTCGTTGTGATGCCGGGCTGGATGACGTGGAACTTGAGTATCAGACAAAATACCCGGGCGATCCACTATCTGTTTTACGCGCCATGTTGGTCTATATCTTTGACGCAACAGCAAACGATCCACAACGCCGCGCTTTAATGGAGATCATTTTCCATAAATGCGAATTTGTTGGCGAAATGGCGGCGCTAAAGAATATCCAGCAAAGTTTACTGCTCGAATGCTACGACAAAATAGAAGATGTTCTCCGTCAGTGTATCGAAGCGGAACAGCTTCCAGGCAGCCTTAACACCCGTCAGGCCGCGCTGATTATGCGCGGTTACGTTAACGGCATGATGGAAAGCTGGTTATTTACGCCGGAAAGCTTTGATTTAGCCAGCGATGCGCCGGCGCTGGTCGACGCTTTTATCGATATGCTGCGTCTCAGCCCGACCCTGACTGCCCGCAGCTAAGCTGGCGGCAGGCGATCGCGTTTATTTTCGAAATCGCGCTGCACCATCGCCAGCGCAGATAATACTGTCTCCACCGGCAGCTGATGCTCTTCCAGCAACTGAATTAAATCGACCGCCAGTTTAACGTCATCCGGGGCATTCTCCAGCGACATCTCGCCTCCTATATACGCAGTTTTGCTGCCACCAGCAGCATTAACAGAGAACCGGCAATCGCCATGCCTAACGCGCCGATATGCAGCGTCGCCAGGCTACCCAGTTCAAAATAGCTGGCAATATAGCCGCCAATCAGTGCGCCAATCATCGACAGCGTCAGGGTCGCGAACAGACCGCCGGGTCGGCCCGGCATCACGATGCGCTTAAGCAACCCTAACAGCAATCCACTGAGTAGCCAGATGAATAAACCCATTATTCTCCTCCGTACCGAACCCTATCGAGTATAGAAGCGCTTTTTTACCGCTGCGCTTTATTCCTCTTGCTGGCCGCCGCGCAGCGATAATCCCCACTCTACCGAACGAATCGCCTGTCGGCAGCGTGCCAGACGGCCTTCTAACGTCTCCAGATCGTGTTTCAGCTGGCGCTGCACCGCCAGGGTTTCTGCCAGCGCCAGCCGCTGTTCACGCTGATCGATCATCGCCAGCAGGCGTCGCTCATATTCACGATACTCCTGATATTTCGCGGCGCGTGGGTTGCTCAGCGGCTTTTCCCGGCGGGTGCGCAGCTGTTGCGTGCTCGCTTCACGTTGCAGCGCGGCAATTTGATCGACCAGCCGCTCAGCCAGCCAGGCGCTGCGGTCCGGATCGCTGTTGCTGTCGCACAGCCGGGTGAAGTTCTGTTCCACCTCCGCCAGATAATCGGCGAGGCGGGTGCCTTTGCTGCGAAACAGCTGGCTGTCGAAGCGGGGCAGCCGGCACTGTCCGTCGGGGTGTGCCGCAATATCCTGACGCAGCGTAATAAGGAGGTGCTGCAGACGCTGCTGGGCGGAGATCGGGCTCATGGCGTCAGGCTCAGTTGTGCTAACGTAAGGGGATCAGGAAAGAGTTGGGCGGCATTCATGCAACGCATTGTGTTATTAACCCTCGGCTGGCTGGCGATTGTGCTGGGAACCCTGGGCATTGTATTACCATTATTACCTACCACGCCATTTATGCTATTGGCCGCGTGGTGCTTTGCCCGCTCCTCGCCGCGCTTTCATCACTGGCTGCTGTGGCGCTCGCCGTTTGGCCGTTATCTGCGCCACTGGCAGCAGCATCGCGCCATGCCGCCGGGGGCCAAAGGGCGGGCTATCTGCATGATTGTGGTGACCTTTGCGATTTCTATCGCGCTGGTCTCACTCTGGTGGGTGCGGATTATGCTGTTGATGATGCTGGCGGCACTGCTGCTGTTTATGTGGCGAATACCGGTGGTGGCAGAAACAGCGGACGCGCCGCCGCCGCCGCGATAAAGTTGCATTTATCCGGTCATTTGCTTAGATTTGGGCGTCTTCGTGCGTGGCTTCCCTTTGTGAATTGACTTCCGCTGAGCCTTTTACCAGGTATTGGCGCTATTGAAGCTGCGCGAAACAGAATTTTTTACCAGGCGTATCATTATGACCGACACTGCGCAGCAGCTTGAATTGATTAAAAACAGCATCAAAAGCATTCCTGATTATCCCAAGCCGGGCATCCTGTTCCGTGATGTCACCAGCCTGCTGGAAGATCCTAAAGCCTATGCCGCCTCTATCGCGCTGCTGGTGGAGCGCTACCGTGACAAAGGCATCACCAAAGTGGTGGGCACCGAAGCACGCGGTTTCCTGTTCGGCGCGCCGGTGGCGTTAGGTCTGGGCGTGGGCTTTGTTCCGGTGCGTAAGCCAGGCAAGCTGCCGCGTGAAACCTACAGCGAGTCTTACGAGCTGGAGTACGGCACCGATCGGCTGGAACTGCATAAAGATGCGATTCAGCCTGGTGACGTGGTGCTGGTGGTGGACGATCTGCTGGCAACCGGCGGCACCATTGAAGCGACCGTTAAGCTGATTCGTCGCGCAGGCGGTGAGGTCCGGGATGCCGCTTTCATTATCAACCTGTTCGATCTGACCGGTGAAACGCGCCTGAAAGCCCTTGGCGTTGAGAGCTACTGCCTGGTCAATTTCCCCGGCCATTAAGCCCTTTTTTCGGCCTTGCCAGGCGGCAGGGTCGTCACGCCTGCTCGTTCAAGATAACGAGTGCCAGGCAAAAGCGTAGCTGGTAGACTACTGCAATCCTGTACAGGGGTTGCAGAGCGTCTGCGCTCATCTTTTCCATCCAACTTCGTCGAATCCACATGAGCTATCAGGTACTTGCGCGAAAATGGCGTCCCCAGGCTTTTGCTGATGTTGTCGGTCAGGAACACGTTCTGACGGCGCTGGCGAATGGATTGTCTCTGGGACGTATCCACCATGCTTATCTCTTCTCCGGCACACGCGGCGTAGGGAAAACCACCATTGCGCGTCTGCTGGCCAAAGGCCTTAACTGCGAAACCGGTATCACCGCCACGCCATGTGGTCAGTGTGATAATTGCCGGGAGATTGAGCAGGGCCGTTTTGTCGATCTGATTGAGATCGATGCCGCGTCGCGTACAAAAGTCGAAGACACCCGCGATCTGCTCGATAACGTGCAGTACGCACCGGCGCGCGGCCGCTTCAAAGTCTATCTGATTGATGAAGTGCACATGCTGTCGCGTCACAGCTTCAATGCGCTGTTGAAGACGCTGGAAGAACCACCATCACACGTTAAATTCCTGCTGGCGACCACCGATCCGCAGAAGCTGCCGGTGACTATCCTGTCTCGCTGCCTGCAGTTTCATCTCAAAGCGCTGGATGTCGATCAGATCCGCCAGCAGCTTGAGCATGTTCTGCAGCAGGAGCAGATCGACAGCGAAACGCGGGCGCTGCAATTGCTGGCGCGCGCGGCTGACGGCAGCATGCGTGATGCGCTGAGTCTGACCGACCAGGCGATTGCGATGGGGCAGGGCGCAGTGACCAGCACCACGGTCAGCGCCATGCTCGGCACGCTGGATGACGAACAGCCGCTCGGCCTGCTGGAAGCGCTGGTTGACGGCGATGGTCAGCAGGTGATGTCGCTGCTGAGTCAGGCCGCATCGCGCGGTGTGGAGTGGGAAGCGCTGCTGGTTGAAATGCTGCGCTTACTGCACCAGATTGCCATGGTGCAGCTGTTGCCAGCCTCGCTGAATGACGACGACGAAAGTAACGCGCTCAGGCTGCGTGAACTGGCACGCGTGGTGCCGCCAGCCGATCTGCAGCTCTACTATCAGACCTTGCTGATGGGCCGTAAAGATCTGCCGATTGCGCCAGATCGCCGGATGGGCGTTGAGATGACGCTGCTGCGGGCGCTGGCCTTCCACCCTAAAGCCGCAGTGGCGGAACCGATTGCCCGGCCGACGTTAACGCAACAGTCGGCCCCGGCCGCGCCGGTGGAACACGCGTCGTCGCAGGGAATGGCACCCTCGGCTCCGCCGGCTGGCCGGCCAGTAACCGCGCCGTCGTCTTCCGCGCAGGCTCAGCCGCCAGCCCGGCCAGCCGCCTCCGCGCCGTCGCCGGTCGCCGCGTCGCCCAGCCAGCAGCAGGTTGCTGCGCAGCCGCAGATGGCCGCGCCCGATGCTGCGCCGCAGGCTGCGACGCCACAGCCTGCCGCGGATAATGCCCTTTCCAGTTCCACCAGTCAGCTCCTGCAGGCGCGCACCCAGCTGTTGCGTCAGGGAGCGAACAAGCCAAAAAAGAGTGAGCCGGCGGCGCCAGGTGCGCGGCCGGCCAACTCCGCGCTGGAGCGGCTGGCCTCGGTTACCGAGCGCAGCCAGCAGCGTATCCGCGAGCGTGAGCCTGCTGCGCCGGTAAAAGAAGAGGCGTATCGCTGGAAGGCGCAAACCCAGCCGGTGGTGGTGGCGGAACCGGTTGCCACGCCAAAGGCCTTGCGTTCTGCGCTGGAGCATGAGAAAACCCCTGAGCTGGCGGCGCGTCTGGCGGAAGAAGCGCAGCAGCGCGATCCGTGGGCGGCTGAAATTGCTTCGCTGCCGCTGCCTAAACTGGTGCAGCAGCTGGCACTGAACGCCTGGAAAGAGACCACCGAAACCGGTGTCTGTCTGCATCTGCGTTCCAGCCAGCGCCACCTTAATTCGGCATCTGCTCAGCAGGTGTTAAGCGCCGCCCTGAGTGAGGCTGCCGGGCAGGCAGTTGAACTCTCGGTGGTTGAAGACGATAATTCATCGGTGTTGACCCCACTTGAGTGGCGTCAGGCCATTTACGAAGAGAAACTGGCGCAGGCGCGTCAGTCGATCACTGGCGATACCCACATTCAGACGTTACAGCGGTTTTTCGATGCCGATCTGGATGAAGAGAGTATCCGACCTGTTTGAACACGCTGCCGCTATCTCAACGATAGCGTTGTGGCCTCAGCTGAGAGAGAAAACTATGTTTGGTAAAGGCGGATTGGGCAACCTGATGAAACAGGCCCAGCAGATGCAGGACAAAATGGCCAAGGTTCAGGAAGAGATCGCCGCGCTGGAAGTGACCGGTGAATCAGGTGCAGGTCTGGTGAAGGTCACCATTAACGGTGCCCACAACTGCCGCCGCATCGAGGTCGATCCCAGCCTGCTTGCGGATGACAAGGATATGCTGGAAGATCTGATCGCTGCGGCGTTCAACGATGCCGCACGCCGCATCGATGAAACCCAGAAAGAGAAGATGGCGTCTGTCTCCTCCGGCATGCAGCTGCCACCAGGCTTCAAGATGCCGTTCTGATGCAAACCAGCCCACTGCTTGAATCATTGATGGAGTCGCTGCGCTGTCTGCCCGGCGTTGGGCCGAAATCGGCGCAGCGCATGGCTTTTCAGCTGCTGCAACGCGATCGCAGCGGCGGGATGCGCCTGGCGCAGGCACTGACCCGGGCGATGTCGGAAATCGGCCACTGTGCCGATTGCCGTACCTTTACCGAGCAGGAGATTTGCACCATCTGCGCCAATCCACGGCGTCAGCAGAATGGTCTGATCTGCGTAGTAGAGAGCCCGGCGGATATCCACGCCATTGAGCAAACGGGCCAGTTTGCCGGCCGTTACTTCGTGCTGATGGGGCACCTGTCGCCGCTTGACGGCATTGGCCCGGCCGATATCGGTCTGGATCGCCTTGAGCAGCGACTGGAAAGCGAAACCATCCAGGAAGTCATCCTCGCCACCAACCCGACGGTGGAAGGGGAAGCGACTGCGAACTATATCGCCGAGCTGTGCGGTCAGTATGGCGTAGACGCCAGCCGCATCGCGCACGGAGTGCCGGTTGGCGGTGAGCTGGAAATGGTCGATGGCACCACGCTCTCCCATTCGCTGGCGGGCCGCCACAAGATTAAATTTTAACCACTTGCCGGTGTTGTGACAGACACCGGCTTGAAAACCTCGCCGTCATCCCCACATCAACCTCAACGTTTGTTCAACCTGTTTTGTTGAGGTAGCAATGACCATGAAAGGACAAGAGACCCGTGGCTTTCAGTCGGAAGTAAAACAACTTCTGCACCTGATGATCCATTCTCTCTATTCAAACAAAGAGATTTTCCTGCGTGAGCTGATTTCCAACGCCTCGGATGCGGCAGACAAACTGCGTTTCCGCGCGCTGTCGGATGCCAGCCTGTATGAAGGCGACGGTGAACTGCGCGTCCGTCTCTCTGTTGACAAGGACAACCGCACCCTGACCCTGAGCGACAACGGTATCGGTATGCGCCGTGATGAGGTGATTGAGAACCTCGGTACCATCGCAAAATCGGGTACTAAAGCGTTTCTTGAATCGCTGGGCTCCGATCAGGCGAAAGACAGCCAGCTGATTGGACAGTTCGGGGTGGGCTTCTACTCTGCCTTCATCGTGGCGGATAAGGTCACGGTGCGGACCCGTGCGGCCGGTGCCTCGGCTGACGAAGGCGTATTCTGGGAATCAGCGGGCGAGGGTGAATATACCTTAGCGGAGATTGAGAAAGCCGACCGCGGTACCGAAATCACCCTGCATCTGCGCGAAGGCGAAGATGAATTCCTCGACGCGTGGCGCGTTCGCAACATCATCAGCAAATATTCCGATCACATTGCGCTGCCGGTTGAAATCGAAAGCAAAGATGAAGAGAGCGACAGCACCCACTGGGAAAAAATTAACAAAGCCCAGGCGCTGTGGACCCGCAACAAGTCTGAGATCAGCGACGAAGAGTACAACGAGTTTTACAAGCACATTGCCCATGACTTCAGCGATCCGGTCGCCTGGAGCCACAACCGGGTGGAAGGCAAGCAGGAATACACCAGCCTGCTCTACATCCCGGCGCGCGCACCGTTCGACATGTGGAACCGCGATCACAAGCACGGCCTGAAACTTTACGTGCAGCGCGTCTTCATTATGGACGACGCCGAACAGTTTATGCCGAACTATCTGCGCTTCGTCCGCGGTTTGATCGACTCGAATGACCTGCCGCTTAACGTCTCCCGTGAGATCCTGCAGGATAGCCGGGTCACCCAGAGCCTGCGCGGCGCACTGACCAAACGCACCCTGCAGATGCTGGAAAAACTGGCGAAGGACGACAGCGAAAAATACCAGACATTCTGGAAAGAGTTCGGTCTGGTGCTGAAAGAGGGCCCGGCAGAAGATCACGCTAACCAGGAAGCGATTGCGAAACTGCTGCGTTTTGCCACCACTCAGAGCGAAGGCGCGGCGCAAACCGTTTCGCTGGAGGATTACGTCAGCCGGATGGTGGAAGGTCAGGAGAAGATTTACTACATCACCGCAGACAGCTATGCCGCCGCGAAGAGCAGCCCGCACCTGGAGCTGTTCCGTAAGAAAGGCATTGAAGTGCTGCTGCTCTCCGATCGCATCGATGAGTGGATGATGAGCTACCTGACTGAGTTCGACGGTAAAACCTTCCAGTCGGTGAGCAAAGCGGATGATTCGCTGAGCAAACTGGCCGATGAAGAGACCGAAGAGCAGAAAGAGGCGGAAAAAGCGCTGGAGCCGTTTGTTGAGCGGGTGAAAACCCTGCTGGGCGAGCGGGTGAAAGAGGTGCGTCTGACGCATCGTCTGACCGACACGCCAGCGATCGTCACCACCGATGCCAACGAAATGACCACCCAGATGGCGAAGCTGTTTGCCGCGGCCGGTCAGGAAGTGCCGGAAGTGAAGTATATCTTTGAGATCAACCCGGATCATTCGCTGGTGAAACGCGTGGCGGACACTCAGGATGAAGCGCGCTTCGGCGAGTGGATCGAACTGTTACTCGATCAGGCGCTGCTGGCAGAACGCGGCACGCTCGACGATCCAAACCAGTTTATCCGTCGCATGAATCAGCTGCTGACGGCATAACGAAAAAGCCGGTGATCATCACCGGCTTTTTTTATGGCTGCGCGGCCTCACGCAGCCAGTCCCGAAACAGACAGATTTCCGGCTCAGGATGGCGGCTGTGTCGGGTCAACATCCAGGTCGCACGTTCGACGCGAACAAACCCCAGCGGCGCGATCAGCGTGCCATCCTCCAGCTCCTGCCGCACCAGCAGATGGGGCGCCATTAACACGCCCAGCCCACTGCGCGCCGCCTGGATACCCAGAGTCAGACTATCGAAATGCTTACCGCCGCTAAAGTTGCCGCTGATACCGGTTTTTTCCGCCCATTCTGACCAGGCGTGCAGCCGCGTATCGGCGTGCAGCAGCGGCAGGGCGCGCAAATCGTTGCCGCTCTGCAACTGGTGGGCAAACTGCGGCGCGCACAGCGGACCAATCTCATCCTGGCTGATCAGCATGGCGTCAATGTCGCTCTCGGGGCGCGCGCTGTGGCTCAGAATCAGCACATCGACATGTTCACTGCGCAGCTGCGCCAGATCCGTCAGCGGCTGGAAACGGATCTCAATCTCGGGATAGCGCTGGTAAAAGCTGGCGATGCGTGGAATCAGCCACTGTGACAAAAAGCTCGGGGCGCAGGAGACGCTGATATACTGGCGCAGGCCGGTGCGGATGGTTTCACAGCTGCTGCGCAGTTCACTGAACGCCTGCTGACAGCTCAGCAGCAGACGTTCACCGTGTGAGGTTAACTTCACGCGGCCGTTGCTGCGGACAAACAGCGGTTTGCCCATCCAGCTCTCCAGCTGCCGTATCTGATGGCTGATCGCACTGTGCGTGACGTGCAGGCGCTCCGCCGCCACGCTAAAGCTGCTGTGTAATGCCGCCTGGTGAAAATAGTGCAGCGCCCTCAGCGGTGGCAGTCCGGTCATCCTCATCCCCTGTTTAAAAATCTAACAAGGATTGTTCATTTATATCATTTTAAAGTCCAGCCGCATTGACCTACTCTACAGGGCAGATTCTGGCGGGTTGACTCAGCATACTATCTGTGTGTTCCCCTGATATTCCGCCGCACGTCACCTTCTCTTATGCCGCACTACAACCAAAACGAGACGCTCATGGCATACGCTCCATCTCCCTCTGCCACGCCGTCAGAAACGCGCGACCGTTTGCGCCTGGCACTGTCCCGTTTTTACAAGCTGGAGCAGTTTGATCTCTTCTTCGCCCCTTCGCTGCATGTGGCGCGGGTGCTGCTGTCACAGCTGTTTCTTCGCCAGGAGCAGGCGCGCAATCAGACACGCTACGCCTCACACTATCCGGTGACCGAACTCAACGTTCTGCCGGCGATCCCGCTGATGGCCGGCAACATCATGCTGGTGCCGCACGTCGATTTGCCCAACGCGCGGGTTCGCCCGCTGCGCGATTGCCAGAATCAGGGCGTCACTGAGGCGAGCGAAAGCTTTGCCAGCGTGCTGCACCATAATCTGATCGATGATGCGCATCTGTTTGTCACCCGGCTGGATCGTCACGCCGAGATCTGTGGCGATCTGGTGCTGGTGGCGCTGCGAACCTGTGATTTCAGTACGCTGGTGCGGAGCGAACTGCGCCTGTTTGAACAGGGGCTGAGTCTGACGGCTGTCGACGCGGCGCTGCGCCGTTTTGACGATCCACAGTGGCGGCCGTATAACGCCGCGACCGTGGATGCACTGTCGCTTCCCGGCCCGCTGTCACTGCACTCCAGCCATCAGCCCGGCTTGCCTTTTGCCAGCTTTAACCTGCCGCCGGCGATCATCACCACCCTGTGTGACGCGGATGATGTGGTGAAATGGCCACAGCAGGCGCGGCTGCAGCTTAACGCCAACGTGCGCGGCAGCGGCAAAAAGAGCATCAATATGACCCACCAGCTGGGCAAGCGATTGCAGACCTTATTGGGGTGCGGCGGTAAATCTGAAAAAGGCGCGGGCCGCTCGACAGGCGCTGCTATCGGGCCGGAAAGGCAGTAGAGTAGACGGGTGCGATCCGCGCCCTTCCTTGTGATGAGCGGGTCATAATGGTATGTTCTTCGCCTTCTCAGATAGATCAATGCGATTCGCAAGGGGATTTACGCAATGCGTATTATTCTGCTCGGAGCTCCGGGCGCAGGTAAGGGGACTCAGGCCCAATTCATCATGGAGAAATATGGCATTCCGCAAATCTCCACCGGCGACATGTTGCGTGCAGCGGTAAAAGCAGGCAGCGAGCTGGGCAACCAGGCGAAAGCCATTATGGATGCCGGCAAACTGGTAACCGATGAGCTGGTGATTGCGCTGGTTAAAGAGCGTATCACTCAGGAAGACTGCAAAAATGGTTTCCTGCTGGACGGTTTCCCACGCACCATTCCTCAGGCGGATGCGATGAAAGAAGCCGGGATCACCGTTGATCACGTGCTGGAGTTCGCCGTACCGGACGAACTGATCGTTGAGCGTATCGTCGGCCGTCGCGTTCATACCCCATCTGGCCGGGTTTACCATGTCACCTTCAATCCACCGAAAGTGGAAGGTAAAGATGACGTTACCGGTGAAGAGCTGACCACCCGTAAAGACGATCAGGAAGAGACCGTGCGTAAGCGCCTGGTGGAATACCATCAGATGACCGCACCGCTAATTGCCTATTACAGCAAAGAAGCGGAAGCCGGTCACACCGCCTATCACAAAATCGACGGCACCCGTAAAGTGACCGAAGTGAGTGCCGAGCTGGCGAAGATCCTCGGCTAAGCACCCTGGGGCCGGTATTACTGGCCCCTTTTGCAGTAATTGCTTTTACCTCCCACTAATTCCGCTACAATTTCCTCGTTTTCACGCATCCCCGTCGTCATCAAGGAATCACAATGAGGCAAGATAAGCCCGGCGTGTTACTGGTTAATTTAGGTACGCCAGACGCCCCAACCACACCTGCTGTTAAACGCTACCTGAAACAGTTTTTAAGCGATCCTCGCGTGGTCGATACGCCGCGCTGGCTCTGGTGGCCGATCCTCAATGGCGTGGTGCTGCCGTTTCGCTCGCCGCGCGTCTCTAAGCTCTACGCCTCGGTCTGGATGGAAGGTGGTTCGCCGCTGCTGGTTTACAGCCAGCGTCAGCGTGATGCGCTGGCGGCGCGCGTCGATATGCCGGTTGAGCTTGGCATGAGCTACGGAAATCCCAGCATGAAAAGTGCGGTAGATAAGCTGATGGCGCAGGGCGTAACGCGCCTGATCGTGCTGCCGCTCTACCCGCAGTTCTCCTGCTCGACCGTGGCGGCGGTGTGGGATGGTTTAACCGCGGTATTCAAAGATTACCGTTCGTTGCCTGAGGTGCAGTTCATCCGCGATTACGCCGAACATCCGGCCTATATCGCCGCGCTGAAAGCGTCAGTAGAGCGCTCTTTCGCGCAGCATGGTCAGCCCGATCTGCTGGTAATGTCGTTCCACGGCATCCCGCAGCGTTTCGCTAATGAAGGCGATGACTATCCTCAGCGCTGTGCCGATACCACTGCGGCACTGACCAAAGCGCTGGGTCTGCGTGACGACCAGTTTATGCTGACCTTCCAGTCGCGTTTCGGCCGTGAACCCTGGCTGATGCCTTACACTGACGAAACCATGAAAAGCCTGCCGGCCAAAGGCATCAGGCATGTGCAGGTCATGAGCCCCGGCTTCTCTTCAGACTGTCTGGAGACGCTGGAGGAGATCAGCGGTGAAAACTGTGAAATCTTCATGCACGCCGGTGGCGAAAAGTTTGAGTACATTCCGGCGCTCAACGCCGACGAAGCCCACATCGACATGATGGTGCAGCTGGTCAACGCACGCCGTTAAATCGAAGGCAGAGAGTGTGATATCATTCTCTGCCTGTTTTTCCAGACGGCACTCCCGATGAAATTTCCCGGCAAACGCAAATCCAAACACTACTTCCCGGTCAGCGCACGCGATCCCCTGTTACAACAGCCTGCTCAACACGATGTTGACGCGGGAAGCTGGGTAGTCGGCATCGATCAGACGCTGGTCGATATCGAAGCGAAAGTCGATGAGGCTTTCCTGACCCGTTATGGCCTGAGTGCCGGTCATTCCCTGGTGATCGACGATGCCGTCGCGGAAGCGCTCTACAACGAACTGATGCGCGATGCGCTGATCACCCACCAGTTTGCCGGTGGCACCATTGGCAACACGCTGCATAACTTCTCGGTGCTGGCCGATGATCGTTCAGTGCTGCTGGGCGTGATGTGCAACAATATCCAGATCGGCGGCTATGCCTATCGCTATCTGTGCAATACCTCCAGCCGGATGGATCTCAACTATCTGCAGGGGGTTGATGGTGCGATTGGCCGCTGCTTTACGCTGATTGGTGAGAATGGCGAGCGGACGTTTGCCATCAGCCCGGGCCAGATGAATCAGCTGCAGCCCGATAACGTGCCGGAGTCGGTGATTGCCGGTGCTTCAGCGCTGGTGCTGACTTCTTACCTGGTGCGCTGCGCTGAGGGTGAACCGATGCCGCAGGCCACCTTACGGGCGATCGAATACGCCAAACGTCATAATGTGCCGGTGGTGCTGACGCTCGGCACCAAACACGTGATTGGCGATAATCCCCAGTTCTGGCGCGACTTCCTGCGCGAACACGTCACTATCGTGGCAATGAATGAAGAGGAAGCTCTGGCGCTGACTGGCGAAGCCGATCCGCTGCTGGCCTCGGATATGGCGCTGGAGTGGGTGGATCTGGTGTTGTGCACCGCCGGGCCGACCGGCCTTTACATGGCTGGCTATACCGAAGAAGAGTTCAAACGTAAAACCAACCATCCGCTGCTGCCGGGTGCCATCGCCGAGTTTAACCAGTATGAGTTCAGCCGGGTCATGCGCCAGCAGGATTGCCAGCAGCCGCTGCGGATTTTCTCGCACATTGCGCCTTACATGGGCGGACCGGAGAAGATCATGAACACCAACGGTGCCGGGGATGGCGCGCTGGCGGCGTTGCTGCATGATATTACCGCCAACAATTACCATCGCCTCAACGTGCCCAATTCCAGCAAGCACGCCCGCCCTTATCTGACCTATTCATCGCTGGCACAGGTGTGTAAATATGCCAACCGCGTCAGTTATCAGGTTCTGAATCAGCATTCGCCGCGTTTAACCCGCGGGTTGCCGGAGCGGGAAGACAGTCTGGAAGAGTCTTACTGGGATCGTTAAGCAGCCCGCCACAGGATGTGAAGACAGCTGAAACTCAAATAAGGCTGAATCTGGCAGCAATGGATTAGCTCAACGCGCAGGGTACAGGGTCAGAAGAGGAAAGCCGCCCGCCGCCCGGATAAAAAGGCCGGGCGAGTCAGGAATTGGCTTTTACGTCTTTCCGATCTGACCGCGTTCCCTGTGCTGGCACGCTCTCACCGCTCTCCGGGCCTGACTGAATCAACGCACCACGTCGCAGGCCTGTAAATCTTCGCCCTGAGTCATCTCATCCTGCAAAATCTGCAGCATGCTGCTGGCAATTTCACGCTCGCCCATCACCACCCGGGTTGCACCGCGCTCCATGATATATTCCACTTCATCGTCGTAATGCGCCCGGGCGATGATCTCAATATTCTGGTGCTTCTCACGCGCGGCGGTCACGACTTCACCCGCTTCATAGCCATTCGGGATGGTCAGCAACAGCCAGCGGGCGCAATCCAGCCGCGCCAGCTCCATGGTTTCAGTCCGGGCTGCATTGCCCAGCACCGCTTTAATGCCTTGTTCACGTAGCGCTTCGACGCGTGGACGGGAATTCTCCACCACCACCAGCGGCACGTTAGCCTCAATCAGCTTCTGGCCAATCAGGCTGCCGACCCGGCCATAGCCGACGATGACCGCGTGATTGCAGAACTCCACCGGGATCTGCTTCTCTTCCTCGATCGCCTCTTCCAGCGTCTGCTCTTCCATGGTTTCGGTTTTCGCCAGAAAACGCTCCAGCAGGGTAAACAGGATCGGGTTGATCATGATCGACAGGATAGCCGCCGCCAGCACCAGATTGCGGCCTTCATTGCTCAGCAGGCCGAGCGAAATGCCAAGTCCGGCCAGAATAAAGGCGAACTCGCCAATCTGCGCCAGGCTGACCGAAATGGTTAAGGCGGTGCGGCGGGAGTGGCCCAGCAGCGTCACCAGCAGCCAGGCAGCAACGGATTTACCCACCACGATAATCACCAGCGCACCCAGCACCGCCAGCGGCTGCGTCACCAGAATCGCCGGGTCAAACAGCATGCCGACCGAGACGAAGAACAGCACGGCGAAAGCATCGCGCAGCGGCAGGGTATCGCGGGCAGCGCGGTGGCTCAGTTCAGATTCGTTCAGCACCATCCCGGCAAAGAAGGCGCCGAGCGCGAATGAGACATCGAAGAATTCAACCGCGCCAAACGCAATCCCCAGCGCCAGCGCTAACACCGCCAGCGTAAACAGTTCGCGTGAGCCGGTGGCGGCGCTGCGGGCGAGGATCCACGGAACGGCACGCCGTCCGACCACCATCATCAGCACCATAAAGGCGGCCACTTTACCGATGGTCCACAGCAGGTCCCACGCCAGCAGTCCGGCGCTGGCGTTACCCTGTTCCATCATGCCAGCAATCGCCGGCAGCAATACCAGCGTCAGCACCATCACCAGATCTTCAACAATCAGCCAGCCAATAGCGATCTGGCCGCGCTGGCTATCAATTAACTGACGCTCTTCTAACGCCCGCAGTAACACCACGGTACTGGCGGTGGAGAGACAGAGGCCAAACACCAGGCCGGTCATCCACGACCATCCCAGCGTCCATGACAGACCCATTCCCAGTAACGTCGCAACCGCTATCTGTGCGACCGCACCGGGAATGGCGATCGACTTTACCGACATCAGGTCCTTTAACGAGAAGTGCAGGCCAACGCCAAACATCAGCAGAATCACCCCCAGCTCCGCCAGTTCCGGTGCGAGGTTAGTATCGGCGACAAAACCTGGCGTAAAGGGACCCGCCAGTACGCCGGCCAGCAGGTAACCGACCAGCGGTGAAATGCGCAGGCGGTTCGCCAGCATCCCAAGGAGAAATGCCAGAACCAGTGCCCCGACAATGGTGGTGATCAACGGTGTGGTGTGATGCATGCCTGTCTCCTTGTATGCAAATGTATCCGCTTGTAACAAATAAGTTTAATGCAAATCAGGCGCTTTCGCTGACCATTTTGCGGAAAGAGCAGAATAAATCAGTTAAATGAGAGAAAAACGTAGCCGAAAGTCTGTTTTGATTGCTTATCGTTAATATCGGCTGCTGTGATGCTTTATTAAGGGCCGGATAAATAAAGATTACTTCGGTTAAATGACCTAAGCGTGACGCGTATCAATGGCTAATCGCCATCTTCGCCGGCGAAACCCTCGTCTGGCCCGGATTTGTCAGGCTGTCAGCCCTCAGGAGAATGGAATCCGCTTTATCGGCTATTTAATGCCCTGTCAGCCGGAGCGTAATCTGCCATCAGTGATGCCTGCCGCGTGCTTTAGCCTTGAGTTCATCATAATAATGTGCGAAACAGTGGGGCAGCCCGGTGAGCGAACCCGCAGAGATAAACGGGCCAGACAGAAATAAGGAGATTAACGGTGTTGTTATCACGATGGGCAGGATCGAGCGTTGCGCTAGTACTGGCGCTAATGCCGCTGTTTTCTCAGGCTGCAGAGTCTGACCGCACGTACCGCTTTAGCCTGCTGCACACCAATGATGAACATGGCCACTTCTGGTTCAATCCGCAGGGTGAATATGGTCTGGCAGCACAGAAAACGCTGATGGATACGCTGCGCTACGACGTGCAGGCGAAAGGCGGCGGCGCATTAATCCTCTCGGCGGGCGACGTCAACACCGGGGTACCGGAATCGGATGAACTGGATGCCGAACCCGATTTTCGCGCCATGAACCTGATTGGCTACGATGCCATGGCGCTCGGCAACCATGAGTTCGACAAGCCAATTGCGGTGCTGCGTAAGCAGGAAAAGTGGGCGCGATTCCCACTGCTGGCAGCCAATGTCTATCAGAAGAGCAGCGGCGAGCGGATGTTTAAACCGTGGGCGGTGTTCAATCGTCTCGGCCTTAAAATTGCGGTGCTGGGACTGATTACGCCTGACACTGCCCGGCTGGCCAACCCGGCGGGTTTAACCGACGTCGAATTCCGCGATCCGATCGCCGAAACCATCAAAGCGGTAGCAGAGTTACGCGCCAGCGAGAAACCGGACGTGATTGTCGCCCTGACGCACCTCGGCCACTACGACGACGGCAAGCACGGCAGCAACGGAATCGGTGATGTTACGCTGGCGCGCAGTCTGCCCGCCGGCACCCTCGACCTGATCGTCGGCGGTCACTCGCACGATGCGGTCTGCATGGAAAAAGAGAACGTCAGCGTAAAAAATTATCAGCCTGGCCAGCCGTGTCAGCCCGATAAACAGAACGGCATCTGGATCATGCAGGCGGATAAATGGGGCAAATATGTCGGACGCGGCGATTTCACCTTCCGTAATGGTCAGGTCACGCTGGAGGCGTACCAGCTGCTGCCGGTCAACCTGAAGCACCTGGTGAAGAACGCTGACGGCAGCGAAACCTGGCTCACCTGGCAGCAGGAGATCCCGAAAAACAGCGCGATGATGAAGCTGCTGATGCCGTTTCAGAAACGGGCTGAGGCAAAACTGACCGTTAACGTCGGCAGCGCGGAGGGGGATTTCAATGGCGAAAAAGAGCAGGTGCGCTTTGAGCAGACCAATCTCGGCCAGCTGATTTTACGGGCGCAGATGGCGCATACCCAGGCTGACTTTGCGGTGATGAGCGGCGGCGGTATCCGCACTTCCCTGAAAAGCGGCAAACTGAGCTGGCGCGATCTGCTGCAGGTTCAGCCGTTCGGCAATCAGGTCGTGTCGGTGAGCCTGACCGGTGCCGAGATTAAAAAATATCTGGCGGTGGTGGCCAATATTCAGCCTGACTCAGGTGGCTACGCCCAGTTTGCTGGCATCAGCCTGACGGCCGACGGCAAACAGGTCAGCGACATCCGCATCAACGGTAAGCCGCTCGAAGAGACGCAGCACTATCGGATGGCGACCAACAGCTTTAATGCTGCCGGGGGCGACGGCTATCCGCGGCTGGATAATCATGCCGGTTTCGTGAACAGCGGCGCGGTGGATGCCCAGGTGCTGCGCGACTGGATCAAGGCGCATGCGCCGATCAAGGCCAGTGACTACCAGCCGCAGGGACAGATAGTGCATCTCACCGACGAGCAGATCAGGCAGCGTGATGAGGCGGCGGAGAAAGCGCGTAAACGCAACTATCCTAAAATGATTCTGGCGTGGATCTGGCCGTGGGGGAATGAAACAGCCCGGGCGCATTGAACGTTTCGGGAGGCGCTTGCGCCTCCCGATTGTCGTTATGCCTGACAGGATTTGCGGCTGATCCAGCGCTCGCGCAGTTTGTCCCACACCCAGTTATACGCCATGGTGTAGGGCAGGAAGAACAGGAAGAAGGCGACCTCCACCAGAAACGCCTGCCACAGCGAAATATCCAGCATCCAGGCCGCAATCGGCAGGCCAATCAGGATAAATCCCCCTTCAAAACCCAGCGCGTGCATCACGCGCACGCCAGCACTGCGCTTCTGGCCAGGCGGGTGCAGCCGATCAAATCCGCTGTTGTAGATCATGTTCCACAGCATCGCGACGGTAGACAACATAATCGCCAGCGATCCCATCTGGAACAGCGGTTTATTCATCGCCCATGCGGCCAGCGGCGAGACGGTCAGAATCGCCAGCGTTTCAAAACAGACGGCATGTAAAATACGTTCTTTTAGTGAGCGGGTACGCATGACTTAACTCTCCTCGGGTTATGCCAGGCATTCTCTCACTGCGGAATGCTAAAATGAAATGAACACCTATCGAAAAAAGCGATGGATAAGATGCGTTACTCCCCGGAATCCCTTGAGGCCTTTGTCCAGACCGTGACCAGCGGCTCGTTTTCTGCTGCCGCGCGGGCGCTGGGGAAAAGCCAGTCCACTATTAGTGCAGCGGTGGCGAACTTAGAAGACGACCTCGGTTTTGTGCTGTTCGATAGGGGCGGACGCCAGCCGGTATTAACCGAGCAGGGACGACGCGCGCTGCCGCAGGTGCAGCAAATTCTCGCCGCCAGTGAGCGACTGGATGCGCTGGCGATCCGCTTATCGCAGGGCGTGGAGCCGCGGTTAAGCTTTGCCGTCTCTGATTTCTGGCAAACCGATCATCACGAACATCTGCTTAAGCAGTTTGACGCACGCTTTCCGGAAATTGAACTGGAGTGCATGATTGCGGAAGATGGCGATGTGCTGGATCTGTTGCAGGCCGGGCGGGTCCATCTCGGGGTGGTGCGGGCGCAACCCGCGCTGCCGGCGGATATCGCGGTGGCACGCCTGCAGGTGGAGGCTCAGATGGCGGTTTATCTGCACCATCAGCATCCGCTGGCGACGCTTAAAACCCTCAGTGAGAGTCAGCTTGAAGCGGTGCGCCATCTGCGACTGAATACCTGGGTCGAGCAGCGCGAACCGACCTCAATGGGGCGCATCTGGTCAGCACCGACCTATTTATTGCTGCTGGAAATGGCGGAGCAGGGCTTTGGCTGGACCATTCTGCCACGCTGGCTGGTCAGGCAGTTTGGCCATGGCGTGTTGCAGGAGCTGCCGCTGCCGGGCTGGCCGCAGCATATCGCGGTTGAGGTAATCTGGTCGCGCCGCAATCCGCCGGGTCCGGCGGGACGCTGGATGATCGATCAGCTGTGCGCCCAGCCGCGGGTTTAATCGTGGCGGGCGATATCCGCCAGCGGGGCAGCCAGCAGGCGGGCAAGTTCCTGCGGTGCCAGTTCAATGTCCAGCCCGCGCTTGCCGCCGGAAATAAAGATGGTGGCAAAGTCGGCAGCAGAAATATCAATCACCGTCGGCAGCCGTTTCTTCTGGCCGAGCGGACTGATGCCGCCGATCAGGTAGCCGGTCACCCGCTGCGCCTGCTGTGGATCGGCCATATCCACTTTTTTAGCCCCCAGCGCTTTGGCGACTTTTTTCAGATCGAGCTGGGTTGATACCGGCGTGACCGCCACCGCCAGCTGTTTTGCCTCGCCATTCAGCGCCACCAGCAGCGTTTTATAGACCTGACGCGCATCCAGATTCAGTTTACGCACCGCCTCATCACCAAAATGGGTTTCGCTGCTGTCGTGTTCATAGGGGTGCAGAGTGAAGCTGACTTTTTGTTTTTCCAGTAGTTTTACTGCAGGTGTCATATCGGTCCCTTCCTAAGAAAAATCTTATTGCACCCGATCGTCGAATAAAGGTGGCGAAATTTTGTGCTTTGCGCGAGAATTGGCCGCGCGCCAGCAATCTGATTGCTGAGCGATAACCAAAATCATAAACAAATTTCTCTTTGACGGGCCGGTAGCATTATCGGCTCTCTTTTTTTTTCAGCGCGTCTTCAGCATCCCGGGCAAGTTATCCTCACCGTAAAGATGCAGCGCACCGACCGCCACCACGTAGTCTCCCGCCGCTAAGGCCTGCAGTTTATCCCGCCACTGCGCATTACGCTGACCGATCAACGTATCGTTGAGCGCCTGACTAAACGTGGCCGGCAGAGCAATCTGCGGCTGGCGCGGCGGGGTGTCCAGCCACCAGCTCACCATCATTTGCAGCAGCCGCGCATTGGTATGCCAGTGGGTCAGCGTATCCTGCAGCAGCGCCATGCCGTCATCCGGCAACGTATTCAGCAGCGCAATCTGCGCTTCCGCCCCCTCCAGCTCAATCACCGGCTTGTTCCAGCGCTTTGCCGCCTGCAAAAGCTGATAATCAATGCCGTAGTCGGGCCGCAATCCCAGCCGTTGCGCCTGCTGCGCCTGCAACATCAGCGCAATCTGCCAGGCGGGCAGGGTATCAAATGAACCGATCGACAGGTTCAGCTCGTGACACAGCCCGGTGAGCGTTTGCAGGGCATCATCTTCAAGCCGGGTTGCCAGCGGGGGACGCTCCGCGCTGCCATCAAACGGCGAACCGCCCTGGGTAATATCCGCTTCGACAATCAGCGCGTCGGCCTTTTGCAGCTGACGCAGCAGCCGCGACGGCAGCGGCTGCATATCCCGCGTTCCCATGTGAATACTGCCTACCAGGTGCAGATGACATGCGCCAAGCCGGACATCCATCGCGGGCCAGCGGTAGCTGGCGGGAAAAAGTTGGCTGATGAAGCCGCGCAGTGAGCGCCAAACGTTGCCTGTCATTCCCGGTCCTTCGCTATTTAAAACCCCATGCTAGCGGCTTCAGGCGGCGAAAAACAGCGCCGAAACGGCTATTGCTGGCGCGGCGGCTGATAGCGCAGCAGGCGATTGGCGTTGGCAACCACCGTAATTGAGGAGAGCGCCATCGCAGCGCCCGCCACAATCGGGCTGAGCAGGGTGCCGGTCAGCGGGTAGAGCACGCCAGCCGCCACCGGAATACCAATACTGTTATAAATAAAGGCCCCGAACAGGTTCTGGCGGATATTACGCAGCGTGGCTGACGAGATAGCTAATGCATCGGCGACGCTGTTGAGGTCGGCGCGCATCAGCGTAATACCGGCGGTTTCAACCGCCACGTCGCTGCCGCCGCCCATCGCAATCCCGACCTCAGCCTGGGCCAGTGCGGGCGCGTCGTTAATACCGTCACCGACCATGGCGACGCGCCGGCCCTGCTGCTGTAACTGCGCAATCGCCGCTGCCTTGCCTTCCGGCAGCACGCCAGCGATCACCTCATCAATTCCCACCTCAGCCGCAATCGCCTGCGCGGTATTCTGGTGGTCACCGGTGAGCATAATCAGACGGTAACCCGACTGATGCAGCCGTTTCAGAGCAGTGGCGCTTTCCGGCCGCAGCGCATCGCGCAGGGCGATCAGGCCGATCAGCTGGCCCTGTTCAGCCAGTAACACCGGTGTCGCACCCTGTTGCGTCAGGCGGTCGATATCCGCCATCGCGGGCTGATAATCGACCCCGTTCTCCTCGAGCAGGGCGGCATTACCCAGCAGTAACGCTCTGCCATCCAGTATGCCGCTGACCCCTTTGCCGCGTATTGTACGAAATTGTGCCAGTGACGGCGCACCGGCGAGGTCAGCCGCGGCAACAATCGCTTTAGCCAGCGGATGGCCGGAGGAATATTCCAGCGCGGCAGCGGTCTGCAGTACCGACTCACGGCTGGCATCGCCCCAGACCCGCACCTCGCTGACCTGCGGTGTACCGGCCGTCAGGGTGCCGGTTTTATCGAACACCAGCGTGTCGATCTGGCTGGCACGCTGCAACGCATCGGCGTCGCGAACCAGCACGCCGAGTTCGGCGGCCCGACCCACGCCAGCGATAATCGACATCGGGGTCGCCAGTCCTAATGCGCAGGGACAGGCAATAATCAGCACGGTGGTGGCGATCACCAGCATATAGGCGATTTGCGGTTGTGGCCCGAACAGGTACCAGATGCCGCCGCTGATCAGCGCAATCGCCACCACCACCGGCACGAACACCGCTGAAATGCGATCGGCTAAGCGGCCGACGTCAGGTTTGCTGCTCTGGGCCTGGCGTACCAGCCGGATTATGCGTGACAGGGTAGTGTGGCTGCCGGTTGCACGGGCTTCAAACTGCACCGAGCCATCCTGCACCAGCGTACCGGCAAACACCGCCTCACCCGGGCCTTTGCTTTGCGGCACCGCTTCACCGGTCAGCATCGCCTCATCAAACCACGCCTCACCAGCGGTAATCTCCCCATCGACCGGCACCCGATCGCCGGTCACCAGACGCAGCATCATGCCCGGCTGCACCGCGCTAAGGGGAATTAAGCTATCGCCCTGTTCATCGGCCAGTCGCGCCTGCGCCGGAGTCAGATCGAGCAGGCGTTCCAGCGCTTTTGACGATCGCTGACGCGCCCGCTGCTCCAGCGCATGTCCGAGGTTGATCAACCCGAGGATCATCACGCTGGCTTCAAAATAGAGATGCCGCGCCTGCGACGGGAAAAAGTCGGGCCACAGCACCACGCTGAACGAGTAGATCCAGGCCGCGGCGGTACCCAGCGCCACCAGCGTATCCATGGTGGCACTGCCGTTGCGCGCACTGCGCCAGGCGCTGCGATAAAAATGTCCGCCGGTAAGCACCATCACCAGCAGTGTAATGGCCCCCAGCGTCAGCCACAGGCTGTGGTTGCTGGCGGTCAGCATCATGTTGTCGCCCAGCATGCCCCAGATCATCAGCGGCACGCCAAAGGCTAAGGCCACTGCTGCCTGCCAGCTAAAACGGCGCATTGCGCTGCGGGCGCTCTGCTGCTGTTTTTCACGCCGCTCCTGCTCATCATCGACCACCTGCGCGCCATAACCGGCGGCATCCACCGCCGCGATCAGCTGCTGCGGATCGGCTTCGCCCAGCACCAGCGCGCTGCGTTCGCCCAGGTTAACCCGGGCCTGACTGACGCCAGCCACCTGCTGCAACGCTTTTTCTACCCGGCTTACGCAGCTGGCACAGGTCATGCCCTCAATCAGCAGCATGTGAGCAGGAACGGTTTTTTCTGCCGGACGGGAAAGCGATTCCGTTGTCAGCGCCTCCGGCGGCGGCTCCGATGCTGTCAACGGCTCAGGCTTTGGGAAGCTGTCAGCCGTTTTCAGCGTGGCGTGATAACCAGCCTGTTCGACGGTCGCGATCAGGTCGGCCGCATCGGCCGCACCGGAAACCCGCGCTTCCTGCTGCGTGACTTCGGCCTGCTCAACATCGTCCCGCTGTTCCAGCGCTTCTTTTACCCGTTTGACGCAATGGCCGCAGGACAGACCGTCCAGGGCCAGAGAAATGGTATGTGACATGATGAACTCCTTGGGTGATCAGATTTGACCGGGTGGTCAGTTTCGATTCATGATTAAGCATAAACCTTCCATCAAGGGGAAGGTCAAGGGGAGCAAAATGAACATCAGCGATGTGGCGAAAAAGACCGGTCTCACCAGCAAGGCAATTCGTTTTTATGAAGAGAAGGGGGTGGTGACGCCTCCGCTGCGCAGTGAAAATGGCTATCGCAGCTACAGCGTGCGTCATCTGGACGAACTCAATCTGTTACGCCAGGCGCGTCAGGTTGGTTTTACGCTGGATGAGTGTCGTGAACTGGTGGCGCTGTTTAATAATCCGGCGCGTCACAGTGCCGACGTTAAGGCGCGTACCCTGCAGAAAGCCGACGAGATTGCGGCGCATATTGAGGAGCTGCACGCGATGCGCGCACGTTTACTGGCGCTGGCCGAAGCCTGTCCGGGCGACGACAGCGCAGAATGCCCAATCATCAACAATCTGGCGGGATGCTGTTCTCAGCCGGGCGGTAAGCGCGGCTGAATACGCAGGGTGATGCCTTCGACCGCCACCACTTCGA
This sequence comes from Pantoea sp. X-Soil-YNGN-775, assembly GCF_059730575.1. Lineage (NCBI taxonomy): Bacteria > Pseudomonadati > Pseudomonadota > Gammaproteobacteria > Enterobacterales > Erwiniaceae > Pantoea > Pantoea sp. X-Soil-YNGN-775. The sequence goes on from NZ_AP035945.1 coordinate 1,035,775, forward strand.
CCGGCGTTCCCGCTGGCAGATCCTGTTCAGCCTGAACCCGCCAGCTGCTGTCACCAATTCGCACGTGCCCGGTGCGGTTCTGCAGCGCGCTATCCAGGGTTAACTGCAGGCCAATCATCTGGCTGCCGCGCTGATTGAGCGAGTTCGGAAGCTGGCGCGCTTCACGGTAGCGCATCCAGCGATACCAGAAAAAGACGCAGACCAGCGTCAGAATGGCAAACATTGTGCCCTGAGCGGTCCAGCTGAACGGGATAAACCATTCGATAATGCCCACCATCACCGCAGCCAGGCCGCTCCACAGCAGATAACCGCTGGTGCCCAGCATTTCCGCCGCCAGCAGCAGGCCGCCGAGCGTCAGCCAGAACCAGTGCGGATGGGCAATGATATCGACCAGCATCAGCGTTTCGACTCGGTGCGGGATTCTTTCAGCAGTTCACCGATGCCGGCAATCGAGCCGAGTAAGCTGCTCGCCTCCAGCGGCATCATCACTACTTTGCTGTTATTGGCTTCGCCAATTTTTTGCAGTGCGTCGGTATATTTCTGCGCCACAAAGTAGTTGATGGCATTGATATCACCGGCGGCAATCGCTTCAGACACCATTTTGGTGGCATTGGCTTCCGCTTCCGCCTGACGTTCCCGCGCTTCGGCCTGCAAAAAGGCCGAGGTCCGTTCCCCTTCGGCTTTAAGGATCTGCGACTGTTTATCCCCTTCGGCGCGCAGGATCGCCGCCTGTCGTACCCCTTCCGCCGTCAGAATGTCGGCGCGCTTGGTACGTTCCGCTTTCATCTGCGCATTCATCGCGCCGACCAGCTCCTGCGGCGGACGCACATCGCGGATCTCGATACGGGTGATTTTCACGCCCCACGGATTGGTGGCTTCATCGACGATATGCAGCAGCCGGGTATTAATGCTGTCGCGCTGCGACAACATTTCGTCCAGCTCCATGCTGCCGAGCACGGTGCGCATATTGGTCATGGTGAGGTTCAGAATAGCCTGCTCAAGATTGCTGACTTCATAGGCGGCGCGCGCCGGGTCAACGACCTGAATAAAGCAGACCGCATCAATGGTAACGTTGGCGTTATCTTTGGAGATGATCTCCTGCGAGGGAATATCCAGTACCTGTTCCATCATGTTGATCTTACGACCGATACGATCCATGAACGGCACTACCAGGCTTAACCCGGGTTGCAGCGTGCGGGTATAACGGCCAAAACGTTCAACCGTCCATTGAAAACCCTGGGGCACAATCTTGACGGTGGCCCAGACAGCCACCAGCGCCAGCACGATCAGGGCAGGAATTACAGTTATCATACAACCTCCGCGTTGTCAGATGAACGGGCCGAGTCGCTTCGGCCCGTGGTCCCGCCGTTAGTAGAGCAGCGAGTAGAGCTGGCGACGATAACGTGCAGCGAGTGCATCGCCGGTGCCCAGCGCCGCCAGAATCTCCTGCAGCATTTTACGTGCCTGACCATCGGCGGCGTTAAGATCGGTTTTGAGGAAGCTGAACAGCAGTTCCAGCGCCTCTTCGTTACGGCCGACCTGATGCAGCTGTAACGACAGTTTAGCAGCCAGCCCGGCGTTCGATGGATCGGCCTCCAGCTGGGATTGCAGCTGCTGGATCTCCGGGGTATCGGCCGCCTGTTTCAGCAGATCGATTTGCGCCATCAGGCTCTGATAACGGGTATCCTGATCCTGTAACGGCACCGCTTTGAGCACTGCTTCTGCTTCATCGCTGCGGCTCAGGGTGATCAGCACTTCAGCCAGCAGAAAACCAATCTCACTCGATTGATTGCTCAGCTGCCAGGCCTCTTTTAACAGCGGCAGCGCATCCAGCGGTTTGCCTTCTTCCATCAGCGCCATCGCCTGCTGCGCTTTCAGCTCTTCTTCACGCGGCAGAACTTTTTCCAGCAGGGCGCGGATCGCCTCTTCCGGTTGCGGTCCCTGGAAGCCATCGACCGGCTGACCGTTCTGGAACAGATAGACCGTAGGAATAGAACGCAGACCAAACTGTGATGCCACCATTTGCTCTTTATCGCAATCCAGTTTTGCGAGAATAAACTGACCGGCATACTCCTGCGCCAGCCGCTCCAGCACCGGTGTCAGCTCCTGACAATGCTGGCTGCGCTCAGACCAGAAGTAAAACAGCACCGGCAGCTGCATCGACTGCTCAAGCGTCTGCTGCAGGTTAGATTCGTTGATGTCGATTATCGAAGCATGTGGTGACATGGATAAGTCTCTTTGCAAAAAGTGTTTAAAGAATATGGGGCCAACTGGCCGCGCTTCAAGTTCTAATCAGGCCGCACGCTCAATGGCTGCGCAAAATGCGATCCAGCATCCAGCCCGGCAGCAGGCGTTTCAACAGGCTCATGGCATGTGCGACCAGCGTCACCGGATAGCGTAAACGCGGATGTTTGCTCTCGAGTGCATGACGAAGTTTAGGCAGAATAGCCTCTGGCGGCAGCGTAAAGCGTGCGGCAATGCCCGGATTACGCACCGGCTTATCCTGCTCACCCTGCGTCACATTATCGGTGAAACGGGTGTGAATCGGTCCCGGTTCGATCAGGCTGACGCGGATGTTACTGGCGCGCAGCTCCAGCCGCAGCGCATCGCTCCAGGCTTCCAGCGCATATTTACTGGCGGCGTAAGCGCCCCGGCCAGGGGTAGAGATCAGCCCGAGTACCGAACTGGTATTAATAATACGACCATCACCACTGGCCGCCAGCGCGGGGATCAGCCGCAGCGTCAGCTGATGAACGCCGAAAAAGTTACTGGAAAACTGCTGCTCCAGCTGCTGGCGGGAGAGGGTGCGTAACGGTCCATAAAGACCAAAACCGGCATTGTTAAACAGGCCTGCCAGACAGTTATCGCTGAGCGCGATGACCTTATCGGCCGCGTTATCGACGCTCTGCGGATCGTCGAGATCCAGCTGAAGTCCGATAAAACCCAGCGTCTCCATGCGCGCCACATCATCCGCTTTGCGGCAGGCGGCGATCACCCGGTAGCCGCGCGCCTGAAGATCGTGCGCCGCCACCAGGCCGATACCGCTGGAACAACCTGTAATCAGGATGGTTTTTTGCATTTCTTTACCCTATTTGCGCGCCTGTTCGCGTTACTGCTGCTTAACTAAGGGAGCCAGTTCTTTTGCCATCAATCCGGCGATAAAGGGTTGGGCATCAGGATTAGGATGAATGCCGTCCTGCTGCATCCACTCCGGTTTCAGGTAGACCTGCTCCATAAAAAAGGGCACCAGTGGGATGTTGTACTGTTGCGCTAAGTCGGGATAGATACCGCTGAACGCTTCGGTGTAGCGGCGTCCGTAATTGGCCGGCAGCCGAATCTGCATCAGCAGCGGTTTCGCATTGGCGGCTTTAACATCATCGATCACTTTACGCAGATTTTGTGCGATATCGGCGGGCGGGAAACCACGCAGACCGTCGTTACCGCCCAATTCGATTAACACCCATTGCGGCTGATGCTGCTTTAATAGCGCGGGCAAACGCGCCAGGCCTTGGGCGGCGGTATCACCGCTGATGCTGGCGTTGATCACTCTGGGCTGCTGCTGCCACTGCTTATTCAGCAGGCTCGGCCAGGCCGCGGTGGCGGACATGCGGTATCCCGCGCTGAGGCTGTCACCCAGCACCATCAGGGTATCCGCGGCGGAAAAACGCGACACCAGCAAAAGAATCAATAACAGGAAGGGATAATGCCAGCGGAAAACATTGTTGAAGTTCATCATCTTACTAAGTCCGTCGGTCAGGGAGAGCATCAGTTAACCATCCTTACCGGAGTTGAGCTAGTTGTCAAACCAGCCGAGACGCTGGCGCTGATTGGCGAATCGGGCTCCGGTAAGTCAACCCTGTTGGGGATTCTGGCCGGGCTGGATGATGGCAGCAGCGGTGAAGTCCATCTGCTGGGCCAGCCGCTGCACCAGATGAATGAGGAGCAGCGTGCGGCGTTACGCGCCCGTCAGGTGGGCTTTGTGTTTCAGTCGTTTATGCTGGTGCCGACCCTGAATGCGCTGGAGAACGTACAGCTGCCGTCTCTGCTGCGTGGCGACAGCGATCGCCAGAGCCGTGAGCAGGCGCGGGAGCTGCTGACCCTGCTGGGACTGGGTGAACGCCTGCATCATCTGCCGGCGCAGCTTTCCGGCGGCGAACAGCAGCGGGTGGCGCTGGCGCGCGCCTTCAGTGGCCGTCCAGGCCTGCTGTTTGCCGATGAGCCGACCGGTAATCTTGACCGCAAAACCGGCGATCGGATTGCCGACCTGTTGTTCTCGCTGAACCGCGATTTTGCCACCACCCTGATTCTGGTCACCCACGATGAGCAGCTGGCCGCGCGCTGCGATCGTCGCCTGCGGCTGCGTGACGGTAAATTGTGGGAGGAGCAATGATCTGGCGCTGGTTCTGGCGCGAGTGGCGCTCGCCCTCGCTGTTAATTGTCTGGCTGGCGTTGACGCTGGCGGTGGCCTGCGTGCTGGCGCTGGGGTCGATCAGCGATCGGATGGAGAAAGGCCTCAGCCAGCAGAGCCGTGATTTCATGGCGGGCGACCGGACGCTGCGCAGCAGTGATGCCGTTCCGGCGGCGTGGCTGGATAAGGCACGGGCAACCGGACTCACCGTCAGCCGCCAGCTGTCCTTCATGACCATGACCTTTGCCGAACAGTCGCCGCAGCTGGCGTCGGTGAAAGCAGTAGACGACCGCTATCCAATGTTTGGCAACCTGCAGACCGAGCCGGCAGGCCTGAAGCCGCAGGCAGGCACCGCACTGGCGGCACCGCGGCTGATGGCGCTGCTCAATCTTAAGGTCGGCGATCTGCTTGAGGTCGGTGATACCCGGCTGCGGATTACTGGCGAAGTGATTCAGGAGCCGGATGGCGGTTTTAATCCGTTTGAAATGGCGCCGCGACTGCTGATCAACCTGGCTGATGCGGCCAGCACCGGTGCGATTCAGCCTGGTAGCCGCATCAGCTGGCGCTATAAGTTTTCCGGTAATCCGGAGCAGCTGGCACGCTATGACCGCTGGATCGAACCGCAGCTCAAGGCTGACCAGCGCTGGATCAGCATTGAAAACTCAGAGGATGCGCTGGGACGTTCGATGCAGCGCGCACAGCAGTTCCTGCTGCTCTCCGCGCTGCTGACGCTGATGCTGGCGATTGCCGCGGTGGCCGTTGCCATGAGCCACTACTGCCGCAGCCGTTACGATCTGGTGGCGGTGCTGAAGACGCTGGGAGCGACCCACGGTGCGTTGCAGAAGTTGATCATCGGCCAGTGGCTGGCGGTGCTGCTGCTGGCGGCGATTGCCGGCAGCCTGGTCGGGCAGGGGGTGGAAGCAGCGCTGATGGCAATGCTCAAACCGGTGCTACCAGCCAGCCTGCCAGCTGCCAGTTTCTGGCCGTGGGTCTGGGCGGTCGGATCGCTGTTTATTATCTCGCTGCTGGTGGGACTGCGGCCTTATCGTCTGCTGCTGGCGACTCAGCCGTTGCGCGTGCTGCGGCGTGATGCGGTGGCTAACCTCTGGCCGCTGAAATTCTATATTCCGCTGATGGCGGCCGTGGTGGTAGGGCTGTTAGCGCTGCTGGTGGGCGGCAGTAAAATGCTGTGGGCGCTGCTGGCGGGCGTGGTGGTGCTGGCCGGATTGCTGGCGCTGCTGGGCTGGGGCACGCTACTGCTGCTGCGTCGGCTGGTGGTGCGCAACCTGGCATTCCGGCTGGCGATCAACCGTCTGCTGCGCCAGCCGGGCATCACGCTGAGTCAGCTCTCTGCTTTTTCGCTGTCGTTTATGCTGCTGGCTCTGCTGCTGGTGATGCGCGGCGATCTGCTCGATCGCTGGCAGCAGCAGTTACCGGCCGACAGCCCGAACTTTTTCCTGCTGAATATGACCGCCGATCAGGTGCCGCAGGTGCGCAACTTCCTGCAGTCTCATCAAATCAAGCCCGAAACTTTCTACCCGATTGCGCGGGTGCGGCTCAGCGAACTCAACGGTAAACCGGCCGATCCGACGCTGGATAACGCCCTGAACCGTGAACTTAACCTGACCGCGCTGGCGGAGCGGCCGGACCACAATCCGCTGGTCGCCGGAAGCTGGCCGCCCAAAGCGGGCGAAGTCTCGATGGAGGCGGAGCTGGCTACCCGCTTAGGGGTGAAGCTCGGTGACACCCTGACCTTTGATGGCGATACGCAAAAGTTCAGCGCCAGAATCACCAGCCTGCGTAAAGTGGACTGGGAGAGCCTGAAGCCGAACTTTTTCTTCATCTTCCCGCCGGGCGCGCTGGATAGTCAGCCGCAGACCTGGCTCACCAGCTTCCGAATGGAGGCCGATCCGGCGCTGCTGGCGGCGCTGAACCGCAGTTTTCCGACGCTGAGTTTACTGGATATCGGCAGCATCATGCGGCAAATCGGCCAGGTGCTGACGCAGGTCAGCCAGGCGCTGGAGGTAATGGTGATCCTGGTCACCGCCTGCGGTGTGCTGCTGTTGCTGGCGCAGATTCAGGTGGGCATGCGTCAGCGTCGTCAGGAGCTGGTGGTTTACCGGACGCTGGGTGCCAGTAAACGGCTGCTGCGCACCACCTTATGGTGCGAGTTTGCCCTGCTCGGCGTGGTTTCCGGGGTGGCCGCCGCGATGGGCGCGGAAGCCGCACTGTGGGGATTGCAGCGTAAAATTTTTGATTTTCCGTGGCAGCCTGACTGGACCTTATGGCTGGCGCTGCCGTTATCCGGCGCGCTGTTGTTGTCGCTGTGCGGTGGCTGGCTCGGGGTGCGGTTACTGAAGGGCAAAGCGCTGTTCAGGAAGTTTGATGCGGCATAAGGGGAGGGTTGGGTGCAGGGCGCTATTCAGCCTGCATCCGCTCATCATCCAGAACGCACACCAGGTCAGCATTAGCGCTCACGGCGCGCGACGATAAGGTGTTAGCTCGGGGAGCATACGCCCTCCGCAAAGACGCCATTCCTGGCAGGCTCAGCGCGGGCGATTATGCACCTCATCCCTGAGGTGCGCCCGTAGCCGGGCCAACGCTTTGCGTTGTTCAAAAACGCTCCCGGCATTTTGTCCCTGGCCCGCTATGCTGTGCTCCCGGCGTATGCTCCCCTCGCGTTGAGCTTCTCAGCCGCCTGACAATGCCATCAGCAGGTTTTGGTACGGAGGATTACAGTTTTTCAACTGCCCAGGCGATGCCGCTGGCGTACTCTTCCGGCAGCTGAGGCACCAGCGCGTTAAGGGCAGTCCTGAGCCGCTGTGTATCACTGTCGGTCAGATTAAGATGCCCGACCTTGCGGCCCGGGCGCACCTCTTTGTCATACCAGTGCAGGTGCACCAGCGGCTGCTGCAACCAGTCAACGTTGACGGCGGTGCCAATCAGATTGACCATCGCCGACGGGGCAAACACCACCGGCTGCGGCAGGGGCAGCGCCAGAATCGCCCGCAGATGCAGTTCGAACTGGCTGATGGAAGCACCATTCTGCGTCCAGTGGCCGCTGTTGTGCACCCGCGGGGCCAGCTCGTTGATCAACAATCCGTCCGGCGTGACAAAACACTCCATCGCCATCACGCCGACGTAGTTCAGTTCCTGCATGATGGCGCTCAGCATCGCTTCCGCCTGCTGCTGCTGCGCCTGATCTGCCTGGGGCAGCGCCACGCTGGTGCGCAGAATGCCGTCCTGATGCAGATTGTGCGTCAGCGGATAGAACACCGTGCTGCCATCATGGCCGCGCGCGCCGACCAGCGACACTTCGCCGGAAAAATTAATGCCCTGTTCAACGATGCATTCGCCATAGCATTCTTGCGGCAGCGCATCGGTTTCATTCGCGCGCAGACGCCACTGGCCACGACCGTCATAACCGCCGGTGCGGCGCTTCACAATCGCCAGTTCGCCGAGCGAGGCAAACACCGACGGCCATTCGCCTTTGTCGGCCAGCAACTGCCACGGCGCAGTGGCGAGATGGAGCTGATCCAGCAGTTTTTTCTGGGTCAGGCGATCGGCCAGCCGTGGAAATATATCGCGGTTCACAAACGCCGGATGACTCGCCAGTTCGCGGGTCAGCGCGGTTTCCGGCCAGCGCTCAATTTCGGCGGTGATCACGCTGTCGGCCATTGGCAGGGCAGCCGGATCGGCATCCAGACCTACCGGATAAACCGCGATCCCCAGCGGTTCACCCGCCTGGCGCAGCATACGGCCTAACTGACCGTTACCGAGGACGCAAACCGGCTTCATGCTTCCTCCCGTGGATCAGGATGATTCAGTACCTCATCGGTCTGGCTCTGACGCCAGTTCGCCAGTCGTGAACGCAGCGCGTCGTCATGAATCGCCAGAATCTGCGCAGCCAGCAGCCCGGCATTGGCGGCACCGGCTTTACCAATCGCCAGCGTACCGACCGGAATGCCGCGCGGCATCTGCACAATCGAATAGAGGCTATCGACGCCGCTCAGCGCCGCGCTCTGAACCGGCACGCCCAGTACCGGCAGCAGGGTTTTAGCCGCCAGCATACCTGGCAGATGTGCTGCGCCACCCGCGCCAGCAATAATCACCTGAAAACCCTGGTCAGCGGCGGTTTCGGCGAAGCTGAACAGTTTATCCGGCGTACGGTGTGCAGAGACCACTTCAACATGGAAGGGCAGGTCGAGGCTGGTAAGGATTTCAGCAGTGAACTGCATGGTGGACCAGTCACTTTTGGAACCCATAACAATCGCGATGCAGGCCGGGGCGGCGTTGGATGACATGCGGTCAACTCCTGTGAATGAACAAACAGACCTGGCCGGGCGGACAGGTTTTGAAGGGCACAGAGAATAGCATGAGAAGAGAGTAAGGAAAACGGTTGCGTCGGGCTAAACGCGTCGATTTACCCGACGATTAAAAGTCAAAATCGATCAGCTGAATCCCGCTGGCGTCGAGCTGAATCATCGATCCCCGACTGTGCCAGGCCCCGAGCACCGCCCGTTGCGCAGTTTCACCCTGCAGCGTCAGCTGATGAATGGCCGGACGGTGAGTATGACCGTGGATCAGCAAGCGCACCTGCTGGCGCAGCATTGTAGCGGTCACCGCGTCGCTGTTCACATCCATGATGGTCAGGGACTTATGCTGATTGGCTTGTTTGCTGTCGGCGCGCATCCGTGCGGCGATGCGTTTGCGCAGCCGCAGCGGTAACGCCAGAAACAGTCGCTGGATCCACGGGTTATGGACTTTGGCACGAAAGCGCAGATAGCCGGCGTCGTCGGTGCAGAGCGTATCGCCGTGCATAATCAGCAGACGGTGGCCGTAGAGCGTCAGCACCTGTTCTTCAGGCAGCAGCGTCATGCCGCTGGCGCGGGCGAAGCGCTGGCCAATCAGGAAATCGCGGTTGCCGTGAATAAAGTAGACCGGAACGGAGAGGGCGCGCAGGGCGCTGGCGACCTGCTGATGCAGCGGATTGGGATCGTCGTCGCCAATCCAGGCTTCAAACAGATCGCCCAGAATATAGAGCGCGTCGCAGTGTGGCGCTTCGCGCTGTAAAAAATGCAGAAAACCGGCGGTGATCGCCGGTTCTTCCTGACACAGATGGAGATCTGCGATAAACAGGGTGCGCGACATTACTCGCTGACAGTGACTTTCTGGATGATAACGTCATCTTTTGGCACATCCTGGTGCATACCACTGCGGCCAGTTGAAACGCCTTTGATCTTCTCGACCACGTCCATGCCTTCAACCACTTCAGCGAACACACAGTAACCCCAGCCTTGTACGCTTTCGTCACGGAAGTTCAGGAAGTCGTTGTCAGCCACGTTGATGAAAAACTGTGCGGTCGCAGAGTGCGGTGCAGAGGTACGTGCCATTGCCAGCGTACCTTTGGTGTTTTTCAGACCATTGTTGGCTTCGTTCTGGATTTCATCTTTGGTGGCTTTCTGCTTCATGCCCGGCTCAAAGCCGCCGCCCTGAATCATAAAGCCGTTGATCACCCGGTGGAAAATGGTGTTGTCGTAGAAACCTTCACGGCAGTAATCCAGGAAGTTCTTTACGGTTGCCGGCGCTTTATCATCGAAGGTTTTGATTACGATATCGCCATGGTTCGTCTGGAAAGTTACCATTTTTGTCGTCCTGTAAAGGTTGTCGTCAGTTGCTGAGGCCGCGTCATCGGTCGGCGTGCCTCTTTTTGTCGACCGTTCTTATATCATAATTTCTGATGACGCGTCAGCAGCGCGGCGCAGTTGGCTTGCTTTGCGTCGCGCGAGCGATAAAAATACGGCACAATGTCTGGATACTTAAAAGTGTCAACCACACGCCAATACGGAACCGTTCAATGCTTAAGATTTATAACACCCTGAGTCGACAGAAAGAGGAATTCAAACCCATTCATGCCGGTAAAATCGGGATGTATGTTTGCGGCATCACGGTGTATGACCTCTGTCACATTGGTCATGGGCGGACGTTCGTGGCGTTTGACGTGGTGGCACGCTACCTGCGTTACCTTGGCTACCAGCTGGACTACGTGCGTAACATCACCGACATCGACGATAAAATTATCAAGCGTGCCAATGAAAACGGCGAGAGCATCGAAACCCTGACCAACCGGATGATTGGTGAAATGCACAACGATTTCGCTGCGCTGGGCATTCTGCCGCCCGATCAGGAGCCGCGCGCCACGCGCCACATCGCCGAGATCATCGAGCTGGTGGAAACCCTGATCGCTCGCGGTCACGCTTATGTGGCGGACAATAGCGACGTAATGTTTGATGTGATGAGCGATGCCGATTATGGCGCGTTGTCACGTCAGGACCTGGAGCAGCTGCAGGCGGGCGCGCGGGTTGAAGTGGCCGACGTGAAGCGTAACCCGATGGATTTCGTGCTGTGGAAGATGTCCAAAGCGGACGAGCCAGCCTGGTCATCACCGTGGGGCAATGGACGTCCTGGCTGGCACATTGAGTGTTCGGCGATGAACTGCCGGCAGTTGGGTACTCATTTTGATATTCACGGCGGTGGCTCAGACCTGATGTTCCCGCACCATGAAAACGAGATCGCCCAGTCGACCTGTGCGCATGACGGTCCATACGTTAACTACTGGATGCACTCCGGCATGGTGATGGTCGACCGCGAGAAGATGTCAAAATCGCTGGGCAACTTTTTCACCGTGCGTGACGTGCTGCAACATTATGACGCTGAGACCGTGCGTTACTTCCTGATGTCCGGTCACTATCGCAGCCAGCTGAACTATGGCGAAGATAACCTGAATCAGGCGCGTGCGGCGCTGGAGCGACTGTATACCGCGCTGCGTCACACTGACAGCAGCGTGCCTGCCCGCGGCGGCGAAGCGTTTGAAGCCCGTTTCCGCACCGCAATGGATGATGATTTCAATACCCCGGAAGCCTATTCGGTGCTGTTCGATATGGCGCGCGAAGTTAATCGCCTGAAAAGCGAAGACCGTGATTCAGCGAACGGTCTGGCATCGAAGCTGCGCGAGATCGCCAACGTACTGGGCATCCTGCAGCAGGATCCTGAGCAGTTCCTGCAAAGCGGCGCTCAGGTGAATGATGAAGAAGTCGCTGAGATTGAACACTGGGTGAAAGCACGTGCCGATGCGCGTGCCGCCAAAGACTGGGCGCAGGCGGATATCGCCCGCGACAAGCTGAACGCGCTGGGCGTGATTGTTGAAGATGGGCCGCAGGGGTCCAGCTGGCGCCGCAAATAAACCGGGGAGGGCGAGCAATCGCCCTTTTTTATTATGGCGATTGAACAGATTCAGATACGCGGCTTTCGATCGATTCGTGATCTGACATTGCCGCTGCAGCAGCTCAATGTGGTAAGCGGCCCTAATGGCTGCGGCAAATCCAACCTGTATAAAGCGGTCCGGCTGCTGCATGAGGCAGCCAGCGGTCGTCTGGCGCTGGCGCTGGCCGAAGAAGGCGGCATCCAGAAAGCGATGTGGGCGGGTGGCTTACGGCGTGGCGATCGCCGTCATGATCCGAAGCGACTGATGCTGGCGGTGGTGATGGAGGATATCGATTATCAACTGGAGATCGGTTTTCCCGAACCGCTGGTCACCAGCTTGTTTAATCTCGATCCGCTGGTCAAGCAGGAGCGGCTGTGGCTGAGCGGACAACAGCGCCGCCCTTCCTCGTGCATCCTGCAGCGTGAAAATCAGACCGCCTTTCTGCACAACGTTGAGGGCGAACGCGTCGCCTATCCGGCGGTGCTGCATCCGGAAGAGTCGCTGTTTGGTCAGCTCGGCGAACCCCATCGTTATCCTGAACTTTCCCAGTTGCGTGAACGGCTGCGCCAGTGGCGCTTCTACCATGAGTTCGCCGTCTGGCCGGGCTCGCCGATTCGTGCACCGCAGATTGGGGTCCGCGCCCCGGTGCTGGCACATGACGGCAGTAATCTGGCGGCGGCGTGGGCGACGATCGTTGAACGCGGCCAGACGGAACTACTGTATGAGGTGATGGCGCAGGCTTTTCCCGACAGTCAGTTTGAGGTAGAGGTGCAGAATGGCCGCTTTCAGATGCTGATGTCGCGACGTGGCATTCTGCGCCCGCTGGAAAGCGCTGAGTTTTCTGATGGTACGCTGCGGTTTCTCTGTCTGGTGGTGGCGCTGCTCAGTCCACGTCCACCGGCTTTTATGGCGCTAAATGAACCGGAGAACAGCCTGCATGAAGATCTGCTGCCGGCGCTGGCACGCTTAATCGCAGAAGCCAGCCAGTTCAGCCAGCTCTGGATCACCAGCCATTCGCCCCGGCTTGCAGCACTGATCGCGCAGCATACGGCGGTGAATCATATTGCGCTTGAACAGCGGGAAGGAGAGACGCGGGTGGTGGGGGAGGTAACGGAGTAACAGCGTCCCCGCAGGGACGCCGGAGGTTTACGCGACCACAGTAATGCGGAAGCCGGAAAATTCCACCGTCTGACCGGCAACAATTTTGCAGCGTTTACGGGTCTCAACCGCGCCATCGACCTTCACTTCACCCTCGGCAATCACGACTTTAGCCTGTGCGCCACTCTGAACCCAGCCTTCCAGTTTCAGCAGATCGCACAGATCGACGTGCGGGAATTTTCCCAGCGAAAAAGTTGCCATTTATTCTACCTCTCCATCGTGAAACTCTTCACACGCCTGCAGCGTGTTTTGAATCAGGGTTGCGACCGTCATCGGTCCGACACCGCCCGGCACCGGCGTGATATAGGCCGCGCGCTGTGATGCGGAATCAAAGTCAACGTCGCCAACCACTTTGCCGCTTTCCAGCCGGTTAATGCCCACATCAATCACGATAGCGCCTGGTTTAATCCAGTCGCCCGGAATAAAGCCCGGTTTACCGACCGCCACCACCAGCAGATCGGCATGTTCAACGTGATGGCGCAGATCTTTGGTGAAACGGTGGGTGACAGTGGTGGTGCAGCCCGCCAGCAGCAGTTCCATACTCATTGGACGACCGACGATGTTGGACGCGCCAACCACCACCGCATTCAGGCCGTAGGTATCGATATTGTAGCGCTCCAGCAGCGTCACGATGCCGCGCGGGGTGCAGGGGCGCAGTTTAGGCGCACGCTGGCACAGGCGACCGACGTTATACGGGTGGAAGCCATCGACATCTTTATCCGGCGTGATGCGCTCCAGCACTTTGACGTTGTCGATGCCAGCTGGCAGCGGTAACTGCACCAGAATGCCATCAATGTCGTTATCCTGATTGAGCTGGTCGATCAGCTCCAGCAGCTCAGCTTCGCGCGTGGTGGCGGGCAGATCGTAGGAGCGGGAGAGGAAACCGACCTCTTCACAGGCGCGGCGTTTGCTGGTCACATAAATCTGCGATGCCGGGTTTTCACCTACCAGAACCACGGCCAGACCTGGCGCACGTTTGCCGGCTGCCAGACGCTGCTTCACTTTTTCCGCAACCTCAAGGCGCACCTGCTGCGCAATCGTTTTACCGTCAATAATTTTTGCTGCCATCAGAGAGGAAATCCACTGTGTTGTGTTGAATCGGGGGAAGGGGGCTATTTTGTCAGAAGCGTGGCGCGCTGTCAGTTACAGTTTCAGACGCGTACGCGCTTTCCGGCTTTTTCGTCGCGACGAGTGCCGGCCTGCATGCGTATGATATCTGCAGGACAATCAGGGGACGATGTAATGATTTGGATAATGCTTGTTACTCTGGCGGTGGTGTTTGTCGCTGGATTTCAGCTGCTCACCGCTGGCTCACGTCACGCCGCTCAGCGGCTCAGCAAACGGCTGCAGCTGCCACCGGTACAGGTGGAATCAATGCTCTCTATGATGGGGAAAGAGGCGGCGAAAGAGTTTACCGACTATCTCAGCAACGATAATGAAACGCATCTGCATAATGGCGCAGCGGTACTGCTGATCTGGCAGGTGATGATTGTTGACGGCAGCGAGGAGAACAGCCAGCGCTGGCATGCGATTCTCAGTCGTGCCGGTTTTCCACCGCTTATTAGCCGCCAGCAGCTGCTGCTCGCGCTGGGCTTTCTGCGCCAGCTGGAGCCGGACATCCCGGCGCTACATGCACTTCGTGAGCAATACAATGCGCGTTTCACATCACAAGCGATTGAGCTGGAAGGAGAATTTACCGACAACAGTAAACTCGTGTCGCTCAGCGAATGGCGCAGGCGTCACTGACGCCAATTGGTCATTACCGCAGCACTTCGCTGCGGAGGAACGGCAAAAACGTTGACGTACCCGCTTCCCGACGTATAATCCGTGCCATCTCCATGCGCCCTTAGCTCAGCTGGATAGAGCACCGGCCTTCTAAGCCGTAGGTCACAGGTTCGAATCCTGTAGGGCGTGCCAAATAAAATCATCGACTTACCCCTTCCCTCCGACTACCAGATTTTCCACATGGGACAGATTTGGGACACGACTGCCAAAAATGGCATCAATTTGCCGTGCATGCTCCGTTAAGTGATTAGGTGCAAGGTGCGCATATCGCTGTACCATTTCAATGCTTTCCCAGCCGCCCATTTCTTGCAGCGCAGATATCGCCTTTCTGGTAGCGCGTGCTTTCTCTGGTGGCTTCGACCGTTAGCTCTACTTCTCCCTCAAGCACAGTGGCTGTTCAGTGAATGGATAGGTCATGCTGAAACTGCCTTGCGTTGACGAGAACAGGCCACAGGAGAAGGCATCCTGCGGTTCGCCATAAATCATCAGGCCCGCCACCTGCGGATCGCCCTCTATCGGTGTGGCACCAGGCAGGGTGACGCTGCCAATCGGATACAGGTCAGGAATGGGATCGCTTAACTTTATCGATTTCATTTTTTCTCCAGTCGGTTAGCTACGGCCTTTCCAGTAGCCAGCGGTTTGATGTAATAACTTGTCGGGCGTCACCAGCATCAGACGCATGCTGTCGCGGCCGTGAATACGGGCGTGCGGAATTTTGCTCATCAGGTCATAGCGTGCAGAACCACCGTTAATGCCCTCCGCAAGCACTTTGCAAACGATATGCGACGGCGTAACACCAAAACCGGAGTAGCCCTGCACATAGAACACATTGTTATGCTGATTCAGGGTGCCGATTTGTGGGAACAGGTTGGCGCTGCACGCCATCGGACCGCCCCAGGCGAAATCGATCTTTACGTCGCGAAGATAAGGGAAAATCTCCACCATTAACGTGCTATTCCAGGCTGAAAAATCGCGCGGCGTGTACTCAACGAAGCGTGTGGCACTGCCAAACAGCAGGCGGTTTTCGCGGGTCAGACGGTAATAATTGATTACGTGACGAATATCGCTGAATGCGTCGCGGATAGGGCTAAGGCGTTCCACCAGCTCATCTGAAAGCTGCTCGGTAGCAATCTGATCAGAGTACGTCACCAGCGTTTTGTTATGAATTTCCAATTCAAGATTATTGAGGAAGCTATCGCACGCCCAGAGCAGTTTAGCGGCGCGTACGCTACCCATCGCCGTGCGGACACGTACCTGTTTGCCGTACTCCACCTCCACTACGGGCGAAGATTCATAAATTTTCACGCCCAATGAGGTCGCGGCCTGGGCCGATCCCAGCAGCATGTTCAGTGTGCCACTACAGACACCGTAAAAGAGTTACCGGGTCTGGGTTCAAATTGCATAAGCCAGCTGAAAGAAGAAATATTAAGCGTTAGAGTGTAAATGCTTATCGAGCGTCTCAATCAGAAAGACAGCTGCGTTCCCCAAAGAACCAATATCTGAAATCTGGTGTACCTGGAAGGTTGTTAACTTACCGATATTCATGGTTAGGGAAACATCAAGACCATCGAGAACCAGCATAGACGTGGCATGGCTCTGTGAAGCTAAAGTGAGGGCTAACTTCTCTATTTTGCTTGAATCCGCATCGCTAATGGTAACCGTTAAAGATTCAGGCTCAGAACCAATGCGCCTTATGTAGGTATATGAAAGGGCATTTCCCGTAATTGAATAGTGTTCCTGTGGATTGAATGGTGCTGAGGTTAGATCAAGCCTAAGCCATTCATTCTGCTTTGATAATTGATAGTTCCTGCGGTTTTTCTCGGCTTCCTCTTTGTCTAATCTGTAAAAGCTATAGCCAGCCAAGGCTAAGGCACAAATAAGCGATATTCCCCCTCCGCTTCCTACGCCGCCATGGTGTGAGCAAGCTCCCTGTATACCAATTGAAGGTGACTGCCAGCCATCTGAACACCCACCTCCCAATAAAGCTTTCATTCCAAAAAACACAGTAACAAACACAATACCTGGAACTAGCCAAAAGCGTCTTTTCATTTTTCATCCATGCAACATCAACAAGCCTACCCGTTCAGGTTACTCATTTCCGGGCATGGCCGCATCGACTTTAGCTTTATGGTCTGCCTGACGTTTCCATGCGCTATATATCTTTAGTCCACGCCTTACCAGCTTTCGTCTGATAGCCTGCATCGTTAAGCCGCTCTGCGATGATGCGAGCATTGTCAAAGCCCTGATTGATAGTCTCAGCAATGATGCGGATCACCTCCTGTTCGTCATATGGCGAACCCGGTACACCCTGCTTACCGACGATAAGAGCAGCGGCAGCTACTTCCATCCGCTCCACCAATGACATTAAGCGAGCATTAGGGTTATTCTCTGGACGGTTCAGTTTGTGTCGGATGGCATCGACAAGCCATGCGATTTTATCGCCACTGGAAGAGCTAATGACTTTGAGGTCACAAAAACATTTGGGGGTATGTGTAATTACATAACAAGGAAAAATAACTAAATAACATGCACATATGATTTACTATTCAATCCTGTAGGGGCCGATTTTCTCTCCTGTTATCCTCTTCTGAAGTCCACTAAATCCCTTAAAACAAAACACTTAACGAAACATTGCTATAGGGTGATATGAAGGCCATACAGCATAGCTGTCAGCAAAAACTGTCGTCGCTGACTGGTCAGGCTTGTAAGCCACCGATTGGTATCAATCAACAATTAAGACATAACAATGATCAGTTGCCGAAAAAGGGTGGTGCAACAAGGACAGGATACTGCCAGTATTGTGCTTGATTCTTAGGCTGATGTTATCTGCTAGTCTGGAAAGCTCATGCCGGACATCCGCTCTGTGCCATAAGCGGACTTGATTCACTTCGTGGCAGGTTGATCAACTCTGAATAAGTAATAAGAGTGAAATAAATTCGATTTGACAGCTAAAGAGCACATAAATCAGGACCCGGACATTAAAATCCTAAAGTGTAGTTATGAATAGCCGATATCAGATATTACTTATCAGTTTACAAATCATTTATTGAAAAAGAGGCTTGCGTTGAAGCGAGTAGAGCGCGATTTCATCTGTCTGTTTAATTGTGTGTGGTATCAAGATTTTCCTGTGTTCAAAGGTGAATATATCAACCGATCTAACTGGACCATTCATGTTGGCCTGGTCATGCGAGAGTGTGCAAAGTTGATGGGCGCGAGAACGTTTTTTGAACAGTGCGGGCGTACCGATGCGGTTTTACGATACCCAGATAATCAAATTTTAACCTATGTTGAGTGGGAGTATAATCAGGCAGATAGAGACAGTGTTAACGAATTAGACAAACTGCTTGAAAAAAACGACAAGTGCTATTTCGCCACGTTCATCTCGTATTGTCAGCATGAAAACATCAATATTGTTATTGAAAAAGCAACCAGAATATGGAGTGAAGCTAGCAGGCCTTTAATTTTTTTTCTTATCACTTATGAACCTCAACCGAAAAAAAGCCGCCATTTTTTAGAACTCAGAACTTATTTCTTCTCAAAAGGAAAAACAAAACTTGTTCGCAAACAACCTGCGCTTCCGTGGGATATTGAGCAACGAAAATACAATGTTGAAGAAGATGCAGGATAAAAAGGGGGTATAAGGTTTTCACGACAGTCTCTTTTCGACCTGACTAAAATTTTCTGTTCGTAAAAACCCATTATCTCCAGCTTCGCTGTAACCGTCTTTTGTGTACTAATGCGCCTTCAGGTCCATTTTTTGCTCATAGTGGACCTTGCGCCCGGGCAGTCCGCTCTGTGCCAGTAGCGGACCTTTTTAATATCAGACCGTATTAATCAACGAGGGGCAGGTCATCCGGTTTCATTCAGGGCGTTTGCATGGAGATCTAAATTGGTTTACGCCATAAACAGTAATGCATCAAATATGTGAAAATATTTATATGGATTTTCTCTAAGAAGAAAAACAAATAAAATTACCTCGCAAAACAGGAAATAAAAAATATATTATTACTATGCATTATGATAATGGTGTGTTAATTATCCAGAAGGGTGCCAGATATGCATTGCGATATTGAACTATCATAATAAGATGTCTGTTAAACCCCTTGAGATTTGTCCTGCTCAAATTTTGAATCGTTTAAGATAGTCAATTAATAACCTTTGCCGTAACGAATACCTGTGGGCATATGGCCAGACAACATAAATCGGTGTGCTGGTATCACTGATTTTATCCTCCAGCAGCGTACAAAGGGAGCCTGACTCCAGATGTTCTTTTATTGAAACGTAAGGTAAATATGCTATGCCATTACCATTAAGCGCCAGCTTAATGCGAGTCTCAATATCGTTACAAATAATCGATTGAGGAAGATGTAAAGATTTTATTCCAGGTAATGGCCATGTTTGAATCATGCCAGTATTTCTTGACCGATAGTGAATTAAAGTATGAGTGATGAGTTCTTCTGCACTTTCTGGCTGACCATGCATGGAAAGATAATCCGGAGAGGCAACAAGGACGCTTTGAATATCACCAATGTAGTAAGAGCGTAAATTTCCATCAGGATCATTTCCGACACGTAAGGCTGCGTCGAAATTTTCACCGACCAGATCGACAAACCTGTCGGAGAAATCAAACTCGACGTCTATCTCTCTGTGTTCTTCAAGAAAAGCATTAAATCTTTCACTAAACAGATTCGGGATGGGGGCTACGCTGATTTTTAATCTTCCGACGGCGCTCTCGGTTGAAACCAGCATGGCATTTTGTATCTGATCGACTTCCTCAAGAATGCGCAATGCATGGTTCAAAAAACACTCACCTTCATAGGTCAAAGAAATTCTACGGGTATTGCGTTGAAGGAGCTGTGCTCCCACGCTGCTCTCCAGGCTGGTCACCCGTTTGCCTACAGCTGAAGCGCTCAATCCCAGCGCACGGCCCGCTGATACAAAGCTCCCCACTTGCGCCACCTTCACGAACACCGAAATCGCGGAAAGTGAATCGATCATTTTTTGTACCTCAAGTTGGATTGCGGCCAAATCTGGCAGCATAGTCCGGAACTGCAGGTAGGTTATTCCAGAACGTAAGTTAATGTAAAGTCATTGTGGTGTTAATTGATATCACACCCCGAGTTAAAAAATAGCCTATACACGGAAGCGAAAAGTGTAGGACAGCAATCTAATAATGCGAAGTGATGTTATCGCTCGTTGTGCAAATAATAGTTGGCTAAAATCAAAAGGAATAATATGAACGAAAATCAACAGCTATCTAAT
The DNA here is from genome assembly GCF_059730575.1 of Pantoea sp. X-Soil-YNGN-775. Classification (NCBI taxonomy): domain Bacteria; kingdom Pseudomonadati; phylum Pseudomonadota; class Gammaproteobacteria; order Enterobacterales; family Erwiniaceae; genus Pantoea; species Pantoea sp. X-Soil-YNGN-775. The sequence continues at coordinate 1,055,652 of NZ_AP035945.1, forward strand.
ACTTTAAGTTTTCGGCGCGCACCGCTAGCCAAAAGTACTGATTTAACATGGCATATGCATGCGACACAGGAAGTGGAGTATCAGGTTTCAATTGTCAGAGATATATTAAATCTTAAAAATCCATCTTTAGCGCGGGCCTGTGCAAAGCATGTCGATAAAAACTTAAAGGCAAGCATCAAACGTCTGGTTATTATAGATAAAAAAGTTGATGAAATCTATGGCGAAAAATTCAAAGCTTACTTCTCACATTGGAATTTTGACATCCGTTGGAAAGTTATCTCAGGAGATGAGATTAACAAAAATGTCGAATCAACTATTCTGGTAGCTGAGGCGATGGCAGACGCCGGTTTATTGCGTCGCGGTGAGGTTGTCATCGGTATCGGTGGGGGTGTCTTACTTGATGTCGTGGGATTTGCCTCTAGTCTTTATCGTCGCGGTATACCCTACCTTCGCATTCCAACCACGTTAATGGGTCAGATTGATGCAGGTATAGGCATTAAAACTGGTATCAATCATGGAGATCATAAAAATCGTCTGGGAACCTATTTTGCCCCGACGTCAGCTTTAATCGATCCGTCGTTTCTTAAAAGTCTCAACCAACGTCATATTTCTAATGGTGTTGCGGAAATTATTAAAATGGCGCTTATTAAAGATAAGCCTCTGTTTGAATTGCTTGAAATGATGTCACTGCATCTGACTCCGGAAGCTTTTTCCTCAGAAGATTGCGCAATGAAGGAAATTATCACGCGCTCAATTGCTGGCATGCTGGCAGAACTTGAACCAAATCTCTGGGAAGCAGAATTAGCCCGTTGCGTAGATTTCGGGCATACCTTCAGCCCGTCGCTGGAACTTCTCGCTAATCCGGTGCTGCTGCACGGCGAAGCGGTTGCCGTTGATATGGCGCTGTGCGTTGCGCTTGCTCATGGGCGCGGACTGCTGACGGCAGAAGAGACAGAACGTGCCATATCGCTGATACAAAAAAGCGGGCTGCCAATTTCAAATCCTGTTTTTAATCTCGCCCTGTTGGAAGAAGCCCTCGTTGACACGATCAAACATCGTGATGGATTACAGCGTATTCCGCTTTCTGACGGTATCGGCAACGTCGCTTTTGTCAATGACATCACACGCGATGAGCTTGCTGTTGCGCTGGCGTTCCTCGAAAGTCGCGAAAAGTTATTAAGCGGGGAAGTAGCAGCATGACCCAAACAGCCACTGTGATCGATATTGGCGGGACTCACATGCGATGGGCTAAGTGGTCAGCGGATAAAGGTGTGGGTACTCGCAAATCCATAACCACACCGAGCTTTCATCAGCACCCTGATATGTCAGTTCAACAATTGCAACAGCGGCTGGTGAAAACAATAACTGAAATTCCTGCCTGCGATCAGGATAAAACAGTGGGCATTTCTTTTGGGGCGGCGATGAATCATCGAAATGCAACGGTTTATGCCTCAGCGCCGCTTTGGGGAGCGCACAACGTACCCTTTGATCTTCAAAGCGAGTTGATTCGCCTGCGGCCTGATGTCAAATGGCATGTCGTTAATGATGTCACAGCCGCCTTGCTGCACGTTATTACCACGCCACTGTGTGCTCAGGACCGCAAAGTCATGTTGGTGACAATTAGCACCGGGATTGCTGCGCGCACTATAGACAGAACGACAAGGCATATTCCTTTTGACTCCTGTGGCCTGCAAGGAGAAATCGGTCATCTTCCGGCAACCACGAACCTGGATGGCGAGGCGGTGCATTTGCTGTGCGACTGCGGTGAATTAAATCACCTCTCTTCGTTTTCGTCGGGGCGCGGTATAGCAAGAATGGCGGATCTCTTTAAAGTTCGGCAACCGCAGCAATGGGCTGGTTCGATGCTTGGGCGAACAATTGAAGAAGGTAACAATTTTGAACAGGCCTTCATCAAGGCACTGCATACAAATGACCCGGTAGCGAAAGCGCTGCTCAGGGCGGTGACATTACCTGTTGCTGATGTTCTTCGCACTGCACTCTGTCTTGACCCGGATTTAGATAAAATTGTCATCACCGGAGGCGTTGCAGTTTCGCTGGGTGAACACTACAGATCTGCGATTCTAGAACATTTGCGCACTGCGGGTTTGTACCTGACCAGCCATCTGGATTTTGACTGGATAGCAACACGTATTGTGGTAGCGCCAGCAGACTGTCTTGCTGGCGCGGGGGTTGCCGCTACCTTTGGAGCCTGGCAATGAGTCAGTGGCACAGAGCGTTAGTTCGCCATGACGGTAAAGTCGTGGTGATGGACAGGTCAACCCGCAAACCAGAGGGTTATGAACTTACAGTCAGCCCTATATACGCAGGTTTATGCGGAACAGATATCCAGATGTTACGCGGACTTCGTGATGATCCTAGCCTGATCCTCGGGCATGAAGGTATCGCACGTGTGACTGAGGTAGGCAAAGATGTCCCGGCCAATCTGGCACCTGGAACGCTGGTTTGCATCAATCCAACGCATCGCAGCGATCCTGCATTTCTGTTGGGTCACAATGTCGAAGGCCTGCTCCAGGAAAATGTACTGATTCCTGCGATCGCAGTACGCGATGGCTTGGTTATGCCGCTGAGCACCGTTCACCATTCCGCGACGGCGACCCTGCTGGAACCGCTTGCGGCGGTACATTATGCCTTTGAATTATTGTCAGACCACAACCCAGACACGCTGGTGGTATTTGGTGATGGTGTAATAGGCCATCTGGCAGTTCGGGCTGCGCCTGACAAACTGGTGGCTGGAATTCGCATCCAGCATCTGCACCATACTGAACAAGGCATGGCATGGAGCAGGCGTTATGAAGCGGGTGCTGCACAATGCGTTTTGAATAATGCAGCAGGTACGGCATTACTCTCTTCACTTTCGGAAGGTGCACGTGTTGCGGTGCTGATCGCTACGCCACGTAATGCGACTCTGGCGTGTCTCGAAACTGCACTCCGCTACATTCGTGGAGAAGTCAGGATAAATTTACTGGGGGGGTTACCAGCAGATGCTGCTACGCCTTTGTTACCTGGTGTCCTCTTAAGTCAAATCAGAGCAGCGAATTGTGGCGGTAAGCCCATGCCCGGTGTGGTTCAGACACATCAAACCAATCATGCCAAAACCGTCCAGCTAGTTGGTCAGCGTGGCGTAGCTAACCGTCATTTGAGAAGCGCTGCAGAGGAACTAATGAAACAGCCTGAACGCTACAGTTCTCTCATTACGCATACTCTTTCTCTGGAAAAGGCCGCTGATGTGATGACGCACCTTGCATCATCAACGGAGCGACAATTCGATGGTCGCAGGTTAATAAAACTTGCGGTGCAATTCAGCACGGAAACTTAATAAGAAGGAGCAATTAAATTATGTCTATAACGGGTCGTCAGGCGCTAGTGGTTGGAGGTTCAACCGGGATTGGCAGAGCGATAGCAGAAGCCTGGTCCAGGGCCGGTCTGGAAGTCACAGTTCTCAGTCGGAATCCGCCATCAAACCAGGGGAAAATTCGCTGGATGTCAGTAGATCTTATGGACCATCAGGCTGTACAAGCAGCGCTGGCCGAGGCTGCCACCGGTCCTTTGCAGGCCGTGTGTTATGCGGCTGTGTACTATGGTGATCGTTGCTCTTTATTTTCAGAGACCGCGTTAACCGAATGGCGCCAGCAACTTGAGGTCAATTTAAACGGGCTATGGTTGACGCTGCAGGCAACGTTACCTTCGCTACGTCAATCGTTGCCGGGTCTGTTTCTGAATGTCTCTTCTGAGGTGGTATATAACGGTGGGCCCGGGCGTTCAGGTTACGCCGCAACGAAAGCGGCTTGCGCTTCACTGATTGACTCGCTGAGCCAGGAAGAAGATCCAGCAAAGGTCCGCTTTATTTCTGCGCTTCCAGCAGGAATGGTTGATTCTGCGGGCATTCGCCGTCGCCGTCCATCTGATTTCGATTACTCAGGTTACATGCGACCGGAGAGTTTTGACCGAATCGCGGTGGAGCTGATCACAAATCAGAATCAGTTCATCAATGGTGCAAGCTTAATGGTTCAGGCCAATGGCCACTGGCAGCCTGTCCAGGAAACGAAACCAGCATCACAGAGCGATCGGAGCAGGCTGTGACGCCGATGAACATTGGTTTAGCAGACTGGCGACTGCCTGTGAGTGGCCGGGATGCCATTTACCTCGCTGCTGAGGTTGGCGTTGAAGGGATTCAGCTGGACCTGGGCGGACCGGGCAGGTCGCCATGGCTGGACAATCCGCAAACATTGAAAGCCATAAGTGAAGCACTTACTGAAACCCAGGTTCATTTACTGGCTGTGTCGGCAAATGTACTTAATGATATTGGTCTGTGTGCTGAGCCAGCCAGTTCTGCGTCGCGGGAGGTAAGAAATATTATCTCCAGAGCTATTGATACCGCTGATACGTTGGGAGCAGGGCTGGTGTTTTTTCCCAGTTTTCGCCGCAGTGAGATCACTAATCAGACTGAATTAGTCAGAACGGCAGAGGTATTACACTGGGCGTGTAGCCAGGCACTGCAACGAGGACTTTTACTGGCAACAGAAAATGTGCTTAACCCTGACAATTTGCTGAAACTTATCCGAATGGTTAATTCAGCCAACTTTCGCGTGGTTCTTGATACAGGTAACCCTTTAAAAGTAGGGCAATCTCCTCTGGGTGTAGTAAAAGTGGCTGCAAATTTAATTGCTCCGCAAATACACATTAAAGTTATGGATGAAAATTCGCCACTAACGTGCAGCGACCAGATTATTCTTGACGTTATTAACTCGCTCAATAACAAAGAAAGTTTCGTCAGTACGTTAGTCCTGGAAAATGACTATCGGGATGGCGTTATTTCACGTCTTAAAAGTGATATCTGTTGGTTGAAAAAATACGCGATAAGACCCTCGGTTACCCAAAACAGGTGCGGGAGTTCTGAGTTGATGCAGAAGTATGATGGGTGATTCCGTTGAGAGATTGAACGTCAGCGAATTTTCTTAATTGTAAATGTTATTTGGCTGATTCTCATTTAAATGAGGTTTTTTTTCTGCATTTTAATAATGTCGTTACTGTCAGGTTAATAATTGGGTTTCGACATAAAAATTTTCGAGGAGTTTATTTATGCCTATCACGCTATTTGCGCTGATGTTAGGAGTCTTTTGTCTGGGAACAGCGGAAATTATTATTTCAGGGCTGTTACCTGTGGTGTCATCAGATCTGGCGGTTACTCTCCCAGATGCCGGCCTGCTGGTAACGGGATACGCATTAGGCGTAACGATAATTGGCCCGTTTGTTACACTCCTCACTTCCCGTGTTCCTCGTAAGACACTGGTTGTGGGCTTAATGGTGCCATTTATCATTGGCAATGTATGGGCGGTACTGGCATCTGATTATGAAATGCTGATGGCGGCGCGCATTCTCACGTCAGTAAGCCACGGGACATTTGTGGCTGTTGCCTTCAGCCTCGCCGCTACGCTATCTCCCCCCGGTAAACAGGGCTCAGCCATGGCAAAAATTGCGCTTGGCTTTAATCTTGCAAACGCGTTAGGCGGGCCATTGGGTACGTTCATTGGCCAAAACCTTGGCTGGCGTGCGACTTTTGTGGCTATCGTGATTGTTGCCATGATTTCAATGGCATTGATTGCAGTATTTATGCCAGCAAAATTACCGCAGGCTGAACAGTCTAAACCCGGGGCAATGCGTCGTGAATTGAGCTCGCTGGGCAATCCGACGTTTATCTTTGCGGTGATTACAACGGTGCTGGCACAAGGGGCCGTATTTACAGCTTCGACCTACGTTGTGCCACTGTTAATGGACATCAGCCATTTCTCACCTTCTGCCGTGTCCGCGCTTTTAGTCGTCTTCGGTATCGGTGCGATCATGGGTAACTTCGCGGGCGGCAGACTGGCGGATAAACACGTGATGCGCGGTGTGACGACAGTACTGAGCAGCCTGGTCATTGTGCTGGTTATTTTCTGGATGACCAGCGTGGTGCCGGTGCTTTCAGCGATCACTCTTTTCCTGTTCGGCGCAATTGGATTTTCAATTATTCCTTCCCTGCAGGCGCGCATTCAGTCACTGGCAGTTGCAGCTCCGACGCTCGCGCTGTCAGTAAATGTCTCAGCCTTTAATCTTGGTAACGGATTAGGTGCCTGGATGGGTGGCACTGTACTTGATTTTGGTTTCGGTATTCGCGCAGTCCCCCTGGCCGCAGCCCTGCTTGCGGCAATTAGTCTGGTTATCACTTTGTTTGCATGGCGTCTCAGTCGTCAATCTCTTACGCCGGCGCTTGAATCGTAACCGGTAAATAAAAATAATGTTTGCCTTTCTACCCGTGGTTAACGTTAGAGAGGCAACAATCTTATTGAATTTTGCTTTCAGGAATGAACATGTCTTATTTACCTACGACGTATAAAACAGCTGAACTCGCGAATGGCATTGTCAGAAACGCCACTAAAAAATTTCCACGACATACCCTCAATGAAAATAGTGTCGTTATACGGCCGGACTATATGGGTATTTGCCGTGCAGACGTCAAAGAAATCATAGGTTCACGGGACGTTCCCTCAGACAGGGGGCCTCTTTTTGGTCATGAGTTGGTAGGAACAGTAGTATTTGGCGGCACGAGTAGCGGATTTCAGGAAGGTGAATTGGTGACTTTCAATCCCAACATTACACCAGACCGAACCACAGGTTTTGCGGAATACGTGTTTATTAATGGCTCTGCAGAGCAACTGGACCAGGCCGTCATCAGAGTTCCTCAGCAAGATATTATCCATCACATCTGGATGCCAGAGCCCATGGCATGCATCGTTCATGCAACTCAGAAATTGTTAACGCTCACTGAAGCCACAGATCTGCAGGGGAAAAAGGTCGGTATAATAGGGGCCGGTTGTTCCGGGACCATGTTTGCAATGTATGCGAAACATTTAGGTGCGTCAGTTGCCATTTTTAACCGGGGTAAAATGAGACGTGATTTCGCGCATGAAAAACAACTGCTGTGTGAAGATGAAATTTTTGCACTAGATAACGCAAAGGATCATGCAGGCGAATTTGATATTGTCATGGTTGTATCGACTATTGTCTCACAAGATATACTGGAAATGGCCGCTGATCTGACTGCCAGTAATGGTACTGTGTTGATCTACGGAGGAACACGTGAAGGTGATAAATTCCTGACCACCGGGGTTGATATAGATGTTATCCGCAGAAAAGAGCTCATTCGGGAAACCGAATATCAGGGGCAAGCTTTACGGATTTGCGGCGCATATGGTTGTTACAAGGAAGATTATGAAGAAAGTTTTCGCCTTCATGCCACCTATCCACAGCAATTTCCATTAGAGAGTCTGGTTTCCACTGTTATTGAGTTTGATGATTTCGCTGATCTTGTGATGAGAGTAGCCGCTGGTGAGCATGATTATCCGGGTAAAGTCGTGGTAAGAATAAACCTTGAATGATGTTATTCATTGTCAGGGAGAAATTTATTGTGCAGAACTGATCTGCATCACTTAATACATCTCAATATAAGTATGCCTTCGAAAATTCCTATTTCGCTCATAGCGGACAGGGGAAACAGTAACAAACAAAAAGCGCCAGCTGTGCAGGCAGCTGGTGGCTCACCATTCAGGAAAAAACGAGGCTTAAGGAGATTAATGTTCACGCTAATTCCGGGCAGCGCTGGGCGCAGAACTTAAGGTGAAGCGTGAGGGCGATCAAATCGTCTTTTCACCAGTACCCGGATGAATGATAGCGGGGAGCCAAAGTGCCGTGCGCATGACCTGCAGCCGGTAAATCTATTCACGGATGAAAAGGGAAGAGATCCGTTCGCAGGCCGTGCGGCTGATGAGTGTGATCCGGACATAATTGCCGTGCCAGACCTGAGTGATAAGTCTCTGGCAATCTGGCAGTCGGTAAGAGCCGCAATGCGCAGGGTGAGACCGGTAGAAAAGCCATCACCAGGCAATTTTTACGCTACCTTTTGCCCGTTAAAGCGGCCTTGTCTCAAATTGTACCTTCTAAAAACTCAATAAATGCCCGAACTTTCGCATTAAGTGCCGAACGTTCAGTAACGCAGGCATAGATATTCATCGGCAGCGACTCAACGCTGCTCTCGCCATTGTGCCCTGCCCGGTACCACGGTCTTAGCTGGCCGCTGTCTATCAACGGCTGAGCAACGAAGCTTGCCAGACGAGCAATGCCTCCGCCGTTCACTGCTATTTTTTCAATAATATCAAGATCATCCCTGATGAAGCTGGGGTTGGGTTTCGCATTGACAGGTTGCCCGTTGACCATAAAAGTCCATGGCAGAAACCGTCTGTCGGTTGGATAGCGGAAAACCAGGCAGGCGTGCTGGCTAAGTTCTGCGGGTGTCTGAGGCGTGCCCGCACGGTCAAGGTAAGCGGGAGCTGCGCAGAATATAAACGGCAATGACGCGATTTTCCTGGCGATCAGTTGATCATTCAGCTGCGCCTCAATGCGGATACTGACGTCGACGCCTTCCAGCCGATGATCGACGTTGCGATCGGTAGCGCTCAGTTCGATATCTATATCGGGGAAGGATGCTTTGATAGCGGGCATAAGGGTGGCCAGAACATACCGACCAAACGCGGCTGTGGTAGCAATACACCGTGGTCCCTGCGGTTTGGTTTCATTGGCCGCAGCCTGCGAGGCGAGTTCTATCCGGCTGGTAGGATTGACCGTTCAGGGGCACTAAGACCTGAAGAACGGGCATGCGATTTAAAAACAAAATTGCAGATCATTATTAGTCACGTTATGGGGGCAACGCTGAATGATCAGAGCGTCCTGGACTGAGGTGCGATCCTCAGAAAAGCCGGCAGGGGAGGGCGCGGTGCCTTCAGCCACGTGACGTGTTTACCGGGCAGGGAAACTGCCTGATGTGATCACCCGCAAAGCGCCTGATTATCCCGGTGGGTCAGGGTTAAATGTAACGATGGGTAACCAGGTTTTAGTTTTATCCATTCTGGCAAGGCGTCTGGTTTTAACTGGCTATGCTGGTAAGTAGCTGGAACACGCCAGTCATTACATGGAGAAAAAAATATGAAGAAGTTAACGTTTGGCATCATGGCCGCTGGCCTGCTTTTCAGCATGAGCATGCAGGCTGAGGCGAAGGGATGCCTGAAAGGCGCTGCTGTTGGAGGTGTCGCTGGCCATGTTGCGCATCACGGTGTTGCAGGTGCTGCTGCCGGCTGCGCTGTCGGCCATCACATGGCTAAGAAAAAACAAAAAGAAGCAGATAATCAGCAACAAAGCCAGAAATAACATCCTTCAACCGCTATCACCGGGCTGTTTGAATTAACCCTGGTCAGCCGCGACTGATTCCAGTCAGACTTCAGTCGCTGGCTGACCAGGCTCTAAAACCACGGGATGGCCTCAGGCAATGATGAAGGCATAACCGTTATGCATTGCCGATAAAGTGAGGCGCGGCCAGGGCAGGAGAACTAACAGCCTGCTTACCGATGCTTAACCCGGTATTACCCGTCACTGTGGAAAAACGCATGCTGAACCTCCGCTGAGTGCTGTCGGTATCCGACATCCTCCCTCCCTTGATAAGGCGTAGCCCGCCAGCCCGGACATTTTCCGCCGCCGGGCCAGCTGTGAATTACACTGGAAAGTAATAATTCATTATTTTTGAGGCTATCAGGGATGGTGCAGAATTCGGGTAACAGGCGCCGCAGCGTAAATACAGCCAGAGTGTGGCAGGACCATCAGGATATGGTCAGACAGGCGCTATCGGTGAGCATTCCGTGGTTTGCCTTTGTGAATGTCAGCTTTGCTCTGATCATTTTGTTTCGCCATGTTCTTATTCGTGACTTTGACCGGTCGATCGGCGCGCACGCTGACATATTGCCGTTAATAGATCTCACTGCGGGTGCGATTATCGCGCTGTCGCTGCTGTTACTTCTTATCGTTTACCGTCGACCTGCGCGCTTAATAGCGTTAAGCGCGGTGTTATTGCTGATTCTCGGTGCGATGTGGAGTTATTGTAGCTACTGCTTTATTGTCTGGTGGCAGCTGCCTTTTGCCTGGCCGCTCAGCGTCATTCTCATGCTCACCGCGCTGGCCGCGCTGTATTATCATCCTCCCGCCTTATTACTTTTTATCGTCCCTGTATGGCTGACCGCGCTGTTAGCCAGCGTGCTGCTTAACCAGCGGCTGAATATCCGCTTTTTACTGGTCTGGCTAACGCTCACCGCCATTCTTATTTATGGTCGCGTTATCCTGCAGCGCTGGTTTGATGAAGCCTGGTTACGTTATCAGGAGAACCGGATGCTGATTGCCCGGCTCGATGTTATGGCGCATCAGGATGCACTGACCGGCACCGCGAACCGACGGCTGATGGAACGCTTTCTTGATGATGCTCTGCGCCAGGCCGTGCCGTTTGCGCTGATCATGCTCGATGTGGACTATTTCAAACGTTATAACGATCACTACGGTCATCAGGCGGGAGATGCATGCCTGGCGCAAGTGGCCGATGTTTTGAAATCATCCGTTCGGACGCCAGCGGATCTGGTGGCGCGTTACGGGGGCGAAGAGTTTGTGGTTGTGCTGCCCGCAGCCTCTGTGGATGAAGCTGCGCGGGTTGCTGATCGTATTCAGGCAGGCCTGGGTGAAGCGGCACTGCCACATACTGCCTCAGCAGTGAGCGAAACGGTTACCGTCAGCATGGGCATCGCGCTGTCAGCCAGTCGGGATAGCGTAGCCAGTGTGATTGCCAGAGCGGATGAGGCGCTTTATCGGGCAAAACAGCAGGGCCGTAACCGGTGGCTAACGTAAACCCGACTTAACCTGGTGGTGAAGGGTTCGTGATATCTTTATGCGCCGGCGGCGCAAACCAGTCCGAGGTTGTCACGGTAACCGGTTGCTCAGGCTGGCTGATAAAATTCGGTGACATAATCTGTACGCCAAATTCACTGAACACATCCTGTATATGGCCGTGGAGCAGACTCCTGACGCCGGCCAGCGACTCTCCCGGTCGGAGCCGGACCTGAAGCTCATACGCCACATACCAGTCCTGAAGTGCCAGCTGGCGCACCAGCGGCGCGATGTCGTGATTAATACCGGCGGTGCGGCTGGCAGCCAGTTCCAGCATCGCCTCAACCTGTCGCCACGGCGTGTCGTAGCCAATGGTGACGCTGGTGGTCATATTGACCCCTTCGCCTTTTAGCGTGGCGCTCAGATTGACTATCCTGCCGCTGACCACCACCGCATTGGGCACCGTGACTTCATAATTCTCGCGGGTCAGAATTTTGGTGGCCAGCATGCCCACTTCACTGACCACGCCCTCATGATCGGCAATCCTGATCACTTCCCCTTTGCGCAGTGCCCGCGAGTAGGTCAGCACCAGCCCGCTCATGGCATGGTTCATCACGCCAGCCGAGCCCAGCGTCAGCATCAGGCCGAAGAACACGCTGATCCCTTTGAAGGCCAGCGAATTGGCGCCCGGCAGGAAGGGATACGCCGCTGACAGCGCGAATAACCAGATGACCACGCCGATCAGTTTACGTGTCACCCCCACCGTGTCCGGATGCAGGCCCGGCAGACGTAACTGTCCGGTCTCAACCCGCCTTAGTACCAGCCTGATTAAGCGCGTCACCAGCGCCGTAATCAGGACGATGATGACGACAATCAGCAGGCCTGGCAGCGCAGAAAATATTGCCAGCCCCAGACGCTGCAGCAGGCCTGTTGCATACCCGCCCAGCTCCATGCCCCAGATCCTTGTCCAGGGAAACAGCCGCAATACCCAGCTCACCCAAAGGTAAAAGGCCACGAAGAAAGCCGCGGTCAGCAGCGTGGCATACAGCCGTACCTCAATCGGACCGAGGAAGGCGCGCAGTGCGCCGGGGATAATGCTTTTCCGCTGGGTGCGTCGGGCGGCATAGCGCCGCTTCAGCCAGCCATAGGAGCGGATGGCAAACAGCATAAACAACGCCAGCAGCATCGCGCCCGCCAGGCTCTTCACCGCAGAAAGCAGAAGATAACCGGAAGAGTACTGTTCTCCCAGTGAGAGGCGCAGGGCATCCAGCCGCAGCCGGATGCGTTCCGCCGCCTGCGCGAGTGACAGGTCATCGCCTTCATCCAGATCGCCCTGCGCCAGCAGCATAAAGGGTTTGCCGTTAATTGAAAAAAGCACAGCCGGCTGCCGGTAGCGCGTCACGTTATGCGTTTCTACCGGCTGCGTCAGGTCATCATCATTGAGCGTTCGCAGCAGCGTCACGATCCGCTGTACCCGCTCTTCGGGAGTGGTGAGGCCAAATGTTGCCTGTAACATCACCACCGGCTGATTGAGCAGGTACAGGGTGCGTGCCTGCTCCTGCGGCGATGGCGCCTGCCGCGGTTCCGCGCCGGTTGCCCCCTGCGAGGTGAAAAATATCAGCCAGCAGGCTAAATACACCAAAGGTTTGAACATTTCGCCTCCGCAACGGTTTCATTGCCGGCCGGGCTGAGCTTCAGCCTGGCAGCCACTCTTCATCAGCTACTCAAACTGCCAGGTATAAGAGACCAGAAAGCGCGAGTCCGGATCGTCCAGATAGGTATTGTTGTCCATAACAAAAGTCAGCAGATTAACGGAACTGTGGGCGTCAAACCGGTATCCCATCCCCAGCCCACCGAAGTACCCACGGTAATTCTCACCCTCATCATTTTTCGAGCCATACGATCCTGCCGCAAAGCCGAGTATCGTGATGTCCGGCGTCAGGGGCCGCAGCGTGAACGCGCCCAGATAGCCGCTGCTGCCGGAGGTGGTGATGGTGCTGAAACCATACTCTGAGGGAATCGCGTCGGCGAACTGAGGCGCTTTGCAGTCAGCCGGATTACCGGTACTGCAGCCGGTTATCTCCCCGGTGTTATAGGTATAGCCAGCCATCGGGAAGATCTGGAAGCCTGCCGGTTCTATGCCGAAATAGCTGAGAGGAACGAAGGTGCCGACAGAATAGTTGGTCTGGGTTGCACCGTTGGTGTACTCGTTTTTGCCAAAGTTAAAGTTGATAATCCCCACCGGAAACAGCCAGGAACCGCCAATCCGCCATTCACTGGCATCGCTGTTGACCCGCGCATTCAGCTTCTTCGCCTTATCCAGCGCCACCGAGCCGGAAAACGAGAGATTGCTGTCGTCCATGTCGTAGGTATCTGACCATGAAACCCCTGCCTTGGTTGTTACCTTTGTTGGATCGTCATCCAGCTTGTCGCGCGACTCGCTCACAGACGCTGCGCAGGCGTTGCCAGTCAGAGCAAAAAGCATCACGACGGCAGTTCTGCATCCCATTCTTTTCATCTGCCCTCCCGGGAAGGCGTTATCAGAAGGTGTGACTGTAATTCATGCTAAAGAAGTACAGATCCGGATCGCGGTATTCTCCCCGCAGCAGCGGCGAGGAAACGGCGGACGAAGACATGTTCAGATACTCAAACGCTGCGCCGACGCTGCTGGAAGGCGTCAGCTGGTACTGTGCTCCGGTGCCAAACCGCCATGCGTCGCCGGAAGGCATCGTCATGGCAGTGTCATCCTGGTTTTTATAAAAGCTGCTGTCATAGGCGATACCGGCATTCAGACGCCAGCGTTCATCCGGCCGGAACTGCAGCCCCAGAGCCGTGTGCCAGGTGTCCCGCAGCCGGCTGGTGCGCTCAACCTGCTGTCCGGCAACATAAATCTGATTACCGCCGTACACACTCCAGTCCTGCCAGCCCAGATCGCCCATGACCGACCAGCGGTTATTCAGGTCGTGCACCACGCTCAGCATCAGCTGCGCGGGTGTATTAATCTGTGATGAGAGAGGGAGAGTAAATTCGGTGTTACCGAGCTGAGGGAACCGTGCCGTGGCATCAATATTGAAGTGGTATTCGGTCTTGCTGGTATAAGCAAGGCCGATGCGGGTTGCCTCGGTCAGGTCAAACAGCAATCCGGTGCGGAAGTTCAGTGCCCAGTCATGATCGCTCGCTTTTTCATCCTGCCCGTCCACATTCCGGGTAAGTGATAAAAAACCATAGTTAATCCCGACGCCCGCCCCCCATGAAAGACGGTCGTTTATCTGCCAGGCCACGGCCGGGCTCAGCGTCAGGCCAACCAGCGTACTCTTTTTGATTAAGCGCTCGCCCGCCCAGTCGCCAAAGTCCAGCCCCAGCCCGTAATTGCCGTACAGGCCGATGCCAGCCGAAACAGCTTCATTCAGGCGTTGATGATAGAAGACGCTGGCGCCAGGAAACCAGCCGATAGTATTGCCGGGACTCTCTCCACTGAGCGCAGAATTGTCATCAAGGGTGTAAGGCGTGTCACCGTAGAGTGCCTGCAGACCACCCGTCAGCATCTGATCCGGCAGACGTGTCAGGCCCGCCGGGTTAGTGACCAGCGTGGAGGCATCCTGTGCCCGGGCGGCCTGGCCAGCTCCGGCCAGACCGGTGTCTTCCGTGGCAATTTCATAAAGGTACAGCCCGCTGGCCTGTGATGAAGCGGAAACTAAAAGCAGTGCAAACAATCCTGTGATTCGCCGCATAGCGTCTCCGGAAGATGATGACTGTGGCCGGCTTATCTGATGTCAGGACACCTGATCTGTTCTACAGATTCTGCGTAAACCTGCTGGTTACCCGCAGAGAGCGCGTCGGCTGCAGTAAGGATCAGCTGATGGCTGTTTTCATTACTGAGAAATGCTGAGCGGATTTTTTCATCCGGGATATTTTTCCCCAGGGCGCAGTGTGTCCGCAGGTCAGCAATAATCTTCTGTTCCTTTAGCGCGTATTCCAGATTCTGATACGGCGATGATGCCGCCGGCAGCGCTGATAACAGTAACAGTGAGCCAATAGCGGCTGTGGCAAGGTTCATTTTCGGGCTCCGCTAAACGGTAAAATTTGCCAGATTTGCTGAAAGCATCCGGCCGCTGGCGCGAAATATTCTGCTTTCTGCGCCGGTAAAAATGCCGGGGTTTCCCCGGCTATCAGTTAAGGAACTGCAGGTTAAGGCCGGCAAAAATCTGCCAGCGAGGCTGTCCCGGCCCGTCGTCGGCGACCGATGCCTGCGGCTCAACAAAAAAGTTATAAACCGTTTTACCCTGTTTGATGACCTGTCCGACCCCCAGTCCCAGCGGCACGCCATAGCTGTCGTTCTGGAAGTTATAATTCCAGATAGGCGCGGCACGCAGATAGGTGCCGCCGCCCAGCTGATAAAAAACGAACGGCTGGAAAGCGCCGAGGTTAACGTCGCTGCGGTCACTCTCACCGGCAAAGCTGTGCTGCCAGGAGGCCAGATAGCCATACTGAATTTTCGGTGAGCTGGCATCAAACAGCACGTTGACCAGCCCGGCGGACCATTTCTCGCTGCCGAGTGAATTTTCGGTCGCGGTGGGCGCGGTGATCTGCGGGCCAAAACCAAAGCTGACGGCCGGATTGCCGGTATCGATCAGATAAGCGGTAAACAGGTTCAGGTCGCCCAGCCCGGTCTGATGTCCGCCGGTGGGCGGAGAAGGGTAGGTATTGATCGGCAGCGAGGCGCGCAGCAGCCACTTGCTTTCGCCCAGCGAGAAAGGCTGTGCGTAGCGGAACCAGAACTGGTTGGCGTCTTTGTCACTTTCGCTGACGTCACCGATGTAATAATTCTGCATGTTAAATGCAGTCATGTTTGCCAGCGGGTTATTAGCCTGGGCGGCGTCTGCCGGCGGATCGGCTGAGTACGCGTTGCCAGCAAGCGAAGAAAAAAGCAGGCACGCGGCGCTCATCTTTGCAGTTTTCATTGAAAATCATCCCGGAACGTCACTCGCTAAATACAAAGCCGGTAGCATTACGCTACCGGCTGAGTTTTTACGGCGTGACCATGTTGAACCAGAAGTCGAACTTATCCATGTAGCCCAGCAGCTCGTTAACCTTGTCGGCGTTGCCGGTGATTTTCACTTCGCCTTTATCCTGTGCCTGTTTCAGCGTCTCCTCTTTCAGGATCACTTTATTCAGGGTTTCGCGGGAAAGCGTCAGGGTTGCATCCGCATTCTGTGCTGACGAATTTGCCGTGTGGTTAAGCACGCCATTTTCCAGCTCCAGCTTGTACTTGCCGCCGTCGCCGCCAAAGTCCACATTCAGCACCGCTTTGGCATTGGCGGCTTTTTCACCGTTAATGTGCAGCGCCAGGTAATCGAAGAACATTTCCGGCGTCATGGCACGGACCGTGTCCGGACTGGCGGTATTCGGCGTCGGCAGCTGTTTCACGCCGTTACGCAGTTCCTGCGCGCCGGTCAGGTAGAAGTTACGCCACGGGCCAGATTCAGCCTGATAGCCCAACTGCTCCAGCGCATCGGCTTCCAGGTTACGCGCGGCTTTATTATCCGGATCGGCAAATACCACCTTACTGACCACCTGGGCGACCCAGCGGTAATCCCCTTTGTCGTAATCCGATTTGGCCTTCTGCAGAATGCTGTCGGCACCGCCCATGTACTCAACGTATTTCTTCGCGGCATCTTCCGGCGGCAGTTCGTCAAGCGTTGCCGGGTTGCCGTCAAACCAGCCGAGGTACAGCACGTAGGTTGCTTTTACGTCGTGGCTGACCGAGCCGTAGTAACCGCGGTTAGCCCACATGGTGGCCAGTGACGGCGGAAGCTTGAACTGTGCGGCAATCTCATCACGCGTCAGGCCTTCGTTGGCCATCCGCAGCGTCTGGTCGTTAATGTAACGATACAGATCGCGCTGACTTTTTAGCAGCTTGTTAACATTGTCATTGCCCCAGGTTGGCCAGTGGTGCTGCGCCATCAGGATGTCTGCCTTGTCGCCCCAGCGGTTAATCGCATCATTGATGTACTTGGACCAGGGAAGCGGCTCACGAATTTTGGCACCGCGCAGCGAATAGGTGTTATGCAGGGTATGGGTGACGTCTTCGGCTGTCTGGATGACCTTTTTCTCTTCGATAAACCACAGCATCTCAGCCGGGGCTTCAGAACCAGGGGCCATCATAAAATCGTAGGTCAGACCATCGATGACGCGTTTCTCACCGGTTTTGGTGACGTAATCGGTCGGGGCGATCAGCGTCACCGTACCGGCTGAGGTGGTGGTGCCGAGACCTGCCCCGACCTGGCCTTTCGCATCGGCTTTCAGCAGGTTACCGTACATGTAGCTGGCGCGACGGCTCATGACGTTGCCTGCCATGATATTTTCAGAAACGGCAGATTCCATAAAGCCGGCCGGTGCATAGATTTTCACCTTGCCCGATTTGACGTCAGCTTCATCGACAACGCCACGCACGCCGCCATAGTGGTCAACGTGACTGTGGGTATAGATCACTGCCACCACCGGTTTCTTACCGCGATTTTTGAAATAAAGATCCATGCCAACTTTGGCGGTTTCAGCTGAAACCAGCGGATCAACCACGGTGACGCCTTCTTTGCCCTCAATAATGGTCATATTGGAGAGGTCGAGGTTGCGTATCTGGTAAATCCCGTCGGTAACCTCAAACAAACCACTGATGTTAATCAACTGAGACTGACGCCACAGGCTCGGGTTGACCGTATCCGGTGCTTTTTCACCCTCTTTGATAAAGGCGTACTGTTTGGGGTCCCAGATAACATTACCTGACTCACCTTTTATGACGGCATCAGGCAGGGCGGCAATAAATCCTTTATGGGCATCGGCAAAATCACTTTTATTATCGAAGGGGAGTTGCTGATATAGGGCATCATTGGCCTGTTTGGTAGCAGGTGCGGCGTCCTTCTGTGCCTCATCAGCAAATACGCTAAGCGAAGCGGTAGAGAGTAAACCGGCCAGGGCCAGACTGCGGGCTAGAGGTGTTAATTTCATGGATTCCTCGGGATTATCAGACGAATGAAAACTGCATTCGCTACAGCGAAACTAATAACGTGCTTACAGCGCCCGGCATCAGGTGCAGGCATCGGGCGTTAAGGAATAGCAATAATTGCTAACATTTGTTTTAACGTTAGCAATTTCTTGATAATTCACAAGTTTAAGTTAAGTGAAATTGAAGGTTTTGTTCGGTAATTTTGAGGAGTGTCAAATAATGAGAAATTCATGCCGCCTGGATTGTTTTTTATGTTGTTGATTTTAATGGTTAATTTAAAGGGTAAGCGAATCGGCACTCTTTCCATTTTTCACCCGCGTTTAGGCGTCATCTTATCTTTTTGAGAATTTCCTCATTTTGCTCGTGTCGCTATTGTTCAGGACTCATTATTAAAAAACACAGAAATAAGTGGACCTGACGCATTCAGAAATAGCTGGCGCGCATAAATTTCCGCTATGCCATCCTGTTATTTCAGCGACGGCACAATTACGCCGGTTTCAGGCAGAACAGCGGCGTAATTCCGATGGTGCGATGAAAGAATTTATCTGACGACAGCTAAAGCTATATTTTTGCATTATGAACGAAATGAATAGCAGATGAATTTTGCAATAACGTTTCAGCATCAAATTTCCTGTGAATATAATGATGTTGTTCAAAGGTCACGGGGTATTGAAGCAGCAGGATTGATCATAAAGACTATTGCAGAAAGCGGCCCGAATAAGCCCCGCGCCAGCCGCTGTCATTGTTTTGTCATAACTCGCTCACCCTGATGTCAGAGTGGGTTTCCTATCCTGTAGGCGAACCTTTCTAATCAGGAGCACGAAGATGAAACTGAACAGCATTACTCTGGCCGTGGGCATGTTGCTGGCTATCGTCGGTGGTGAGGCGCAGGCGCAGCCGGTAAAAAATATTGTGCTGGTACACGGCGCTTTTGTTGGCGGCGCGGGCTGGCGTCCGGTCTATGACCGGCTGACCCATGATGGATATCAGGTGACGCTGGTACAACAGCCGCTGACCAGCTTTGCAGAAGATGTAACGGCGACGCGACGGATTATCGATCAGCAGAATGGCCCGGTGATCCTGGTCGGTCACAGCTACGGCGGGGCGATCATCAGTGAAGCCGGTAACGACAGTAAAGTGGCGGGGCTGGTCTACATTGCCGCCCATGCGCCGGATAACGGTGAAACCGAGGCCAGCAACGGTAAAAAATTTCCCAACAGCGCACATCCGTTTGCCCGCTCGGCCGATGGCTATCTGACCATTGCGCCACAGTATTATCACAGCGATTTCGCTGCCGACCTGCCCGCCGCGCAGGCCGACTTTGAAGCGCATGCGCAGATGCCAACCAACGCCGCGGTGTTCACCGCTAACATTGCCGATCCGGCGTGGAAAACCCGACCCAGCTGGTACATGGTGGCGAAAGCTGACAAAATTATCAGTCCCGATCTGGAGCGGATGTATGCCCGACGCGCCCACAGCCATACGGTAGAAATTGCCGGTGCCAGCCATTCGGTGTATCAGTCCCATCCTGATGATGTCGTAAAATTGATCGAGCAAGCCGCGCACCAGGCGCAGCCCTGAAAACAACCGGCAGGAAGAGGCGCATGAAAATTCTGGTGATTGAAGATGAGGCCAAAGCTCGTGATTACATGCGCAAAGGATTGACCGAAGCGGGCTTTATCGTCGACGTGGCGGAAAATGGCGTTGATGGCCTGTTCTATGCCCGCGAGCATCATTATGATCTGATCTTACTCGACGTGATGATGCCCGGCCTTGATGGCTGGCAGGTGATGGCGGCGATGGATAAGCAGATCCACACACCGGTCATCTTCCTGACCGCCAAAGGCACGCTGGAAGACCGCATCAAAGGGCTGGAGCTGGGCGCGGATGATTACCTGGTCAAACCGTTCTCGTTTGCCGAACTGCTGGCGCGCGTCCGTACGCAACTGCGGCGCGGCAGCCAGCAGAAGCTGCCGGATATTCTGAGGCTGGCTGATTTGCAGCTCGACGTTTTTAAACGGCGCGTCGAGCGTGGCGGGCAGCGCATCGATCTCACCAACAAAGAGTTCAATCTGCTGCATCTGTTCCTGCTGCATCCTGGCGAAGTGCTGACCCGCACCGTAATCGCTTCACGCGTCTGGGACATGAATTTTGATAGCGACACCAACGTGGTCGATGTGGCGGTTAAACGTCTGCGGCAGAAAATTGATGGCCCGTTTGCCCAGCCGCTGATCCACACGGTCCACGGTGTGGGTTACCGCTGCGAAGCAGAAACATGAAGCGACGTTCCCTGGCGCTGCGTCTGTCGCTGATGCTCAGCGTCACGGTGATCGCCATTTTTTCACTCTGTGGTTTTGCGCTTTATCACTCACTGGCTCAGCAGATTGGCGTGCGGGATGATGCCGCACTGCTGACGCGTATCGAGCAGATCCGCACCCTGCTGCGCGATGAAGATGCGATTACGCTGATTCAGCAGAAACCGCGCCTGTTCGCCAACATGCTCGGCAATACCGAGTCGTTGCTGGTGCTGCGTTTCCCCGGCCAGCCGCCGCTGATTGTAGTGAATCCCGGCCAGCGTCCTCTGCCGGCAATTACGCCGGTTGCCGCTGACCAGCCGCTGACGCTGTCGTCGGTGCATCATCTGGTCAGCGCCAACGGTACGCCGTTTATCTCGGCGGCGGCACTGACGCCAACCCGGGATGGCAGCGGGCAGATAGAAATCGTCACCGGCCGCCTGATGCGTGACCGGACACACACCCTGAACCATTATCGTCAGCAGATCCTGCTGGCAACTGCGCTGGCGGCGTTGCTGGTGGCGGCGATCAGCATCTGGCTGGTGCGACGCGGTTTGTCACCGCTGCGCCGCCTTGCAGCAGAAGCAGAAGCGATCGATGTGCGTCATTTATCCCGCCGCATGCCCGAACAGTCTCAGGCTGAATTGCAGCCGCTGGTGGCCGCCTTTAATCAGATGCTGAGCCGCCTCGAAAGCGGTTATCAGCAGTTGAGTCAGGTTTCTGCCGATATGGCGCACGAACTGCGCACGCCGATCGGCACGCTGTTAGGCCAGACCGAAGTCGCGCTGAGCCAGACGCGCAGTCAGAGCGATTACCAAACGTTGCTCGGATCTAATTATGAAGAGCTGGAACGGCTGGCGAAGATGATCGACAACATGCTGTTTCTTGCCAAAGCCGAAGATGCCAGTCAGGCACTGAATGAACAACTTCTCGATCTGGCGCAGCTTGGCGGCAAACTGCAGAGCTATTTTGACGATATGGCAGAGGAAAAGGCGATGCGGCTGGAGATGCAACTGCAGGGCGAACTGCGGGCCGATCCGCCGTTAGTGCAACGCGCGCTGGCCAACCTGATGGCCAACGCGCTGCGCTACGGCGATGCGGGCACGCCGGTGAGCGTCTGCAGCAGGGTCCAGCCGACGGCTATCGAACTGGTGGTGGAAAATCACGGCCCGACGCTGAGCGCCGAACAGCAGACGCGCGTTTTTGATCGTTTCTGGCGTGCTGAGGCGTCACGGCATCAGGGCAGCAGCGGGTTAGGGCTGTCTATTGTGCGCAGCATTATGCGCTTACACCACGGGAGCTGTGAGGTGAGCAGCGCGCACGGCATCACCCGATTTACGCTACGCTTTCCGCAGCGACACCATTAACCACCGGATCGACAGCGGCAGCTAACGGCATACCTTGCCTGCGCGCTGGCCATAAAGTGAACCCAGGCCGTACCTTTTCTGCAACTACGTCCAGCCGATCCGCCTCACTAACCGACAGGCGCTCACGCCCGCCTGGTGAGACAAAATCTGATTAACTGTTGCTCAATCTGCGTTAAGAAAAAGGCGTGCCATAACGGGAAAAGCCGCCTTTGGCTTTTAATCCGCTGTAGCACTGTCCGAGCTTTGCGGACGAATACTTTGTTTCACGCCCACCGAAATGACTATTGCCATATTCCGGCAAAATATTCCTGTTTTAAGCATTTGTGATCGCTACATATATTCACTGAGAATGAGTTCACACCATCACGAGGATGATAACACCCTTAAAGCGCGTGATTTATCTGGCTTTCTGAGGTTAACAAAACATCGCCACCTCAATACTTTTTTCCTCCGGGAAAGTTTTTAAATATCAGGAGAAAGATGCCAGTGAAATTTATAACCGGAATGACCTTTATTGCCCTTGCGCTGAGTGCGCACAGCGCGGTCGCTGCCGAACAATCGGTGCCGACTGACAGCTCAGTGCATGTGAAAGCCGATCCGGCGTTGAAAAGTCTGATACCGGCCGATATTGCGCAGCGAGGCTTTATTGTGGCCGGAACCAATCCCAACACGCCGCCAACCACCTTCTATAAAGACGATAATAAAACGCTGGCTGGCCGTGAAATCGACATCATGAATGCCGTCGGTGAACGTCTGGGGATTGCAGTACAGTGGCGCGACACCGGCGGCTTCGACAATATCATTCCGGGCCTGAAAACTGGCCGTTACGACGTGGCGCTGTCAAATATCAACGCCACGCCAACCCGCCTGAAACAGATCGATTTTGTCGGCTATTACAATGCCAGCCGGCTCGGCATCATTTCAAAGAAAGACGCGGCGATCGCCCCGTTCACCTCACTCAGCGACGTGTGTGGCAAAGAGGTGGGGGCCGGTTCGGGCACTACTCAGGTGACCCGGCTGGAGGAGGCCAGCAAAGCCTGTGAGGCGGCGGGCAAACAGCCGATCAAGGTTTCTGTCTTCCCGGATCGTCCGTCCGGCGTGCAGGCGGTGGTCAGCGGTCGGGTGCCAATGTTCCTCGGGCCGTATGAAGGGCTGCTGTGGCAGGTGAAGGTGATTAAACCGCTGACCATGAGCGGTGAGATCAGCGTTAATGATGCGCCGGTCTCGGTGGCTTTCCCGAAAGACTCTGCGCTGGAGCCGGCAGTTCAGGCGGCGCTGAATTCACTGATCAAAGATGGCAGCTACCAGAAAATCCTCGATAACTGGGGAATTGGCTTTGGTGCGGTGACCGAAGCCAGACGTAATCAGGACATTTTCAAATGAGTGCGCCTGATGACCACACCGAGGATCTGAGAATTGTCGGTAAACGCTACTATGGACGCTGGCTGAGTGCGCTGGTCGTGCTGTTGTGCGTGGTGGCGATGGCGAACTCGATGATTAACAATCCACGCTTTGAGTGGGACGTGATTGCGGCGAACTTTACCGCGCCCTCCATTCTGCAGGGTGTGTTAATGACGCTGCAACTGACGGCGATTTCGGTGGTGCTGGGGTTTGCTTTCGGCACGGTGCTGGCGCTGATGCGCCTCTCCGCCAACCCGGTGCTGGTCGCGGTAAGCTGGGCCTATACCTGGTTTTTCCGCGGCGTGCCGATGCTGGTGCAGCTGTTTCTCTGGTACAACATCGCGGCCCTTTATCCCAAAATCGCGCTGTCGATCCCCGGCTATGGCGAGATCTGGAGCGCCCAGTCCAATGCGCTGGTCAGCCCGTTCAGCGCCGCGGTGATCGCGCTGGTGATGCATCAGTCTGCTTATGCCGCAGAGATTGTGCGTGCCGGCATCCAGAGCGTGGGTAATGGGCAGGTTGAAGCCGCACGCGCCCTCGGTTATCGCCCGGCGCAGATTTTCCGCTATACCGTGTTACCGCAGGCAATGCGTGCCATTCTGCCGCCCGCCGGTAATGAAATTATCGGCCAGTTAAAAACCACCGCGGTGGTATCGGTGATCTCACTGCAGGACGTGCTGTTCTCGGCGCAGATTATTTATCAGCGCACCTATGAAGTGATCCCGCTGCTGCTGGTCGCGACGCTGTGGTATCTGCTGATGACCTCGGTGTTGTCGGTGGGACAATATTACGTCGAACGTTATTTTGGCCGCGGCGTCACCCGCCGTGAAACGCGCCGTTTATGGCCGTCACTGGCGCGCTTTTCTGGCTTGAAAACCGCAAGGAGCACCAGTAATGGCTGAAGCGATCGCACTGCGCAAGGTCACCAAGCGCTTCTCCGGCGTGACCATCCTCGATGAAGTTAACCTCGATATTCCCGCCGGCTCGGTGACCGTTATCCTCGGTCCGTCCGGTTCGGGTAAATCGACTCTGCTGCGCTGTATCAACCACCTCGAAAAGCTCGATGGCGGCACCATCCGCATTGGCGGAGAGAGGGTGGGATATCAGCAAAAGGGCCAGGCGCTGCATGAACTCAGCAGCCGGGCGATTGCCCGCCAGCGCGCTGAAATCGGCATGGTGTTCCAGCAGTTCAATCTGTTCCCGCACCGCACCGTCTTGCAGAACATCATTGATGCACCGATGCGGGTGAAAAAACAGAACCGCCAGCAGGCGACCAGCAAAGCGCTGGCGTTGCTGAAACAGGTGGGTCTGGGCGGACGCGAGCAGGAGTGGCCGCAAAATCTTTCCGGCGGTCAGCAGCAGCGTGTGGCGATTGCCCGTGCGCTGGCGATGGACCCCGGCGTGCTGCTGTTTGATGAGCCGACGTCCGCGCTCGATCCTGAGCTGGTCGGCGAAGTGCTCCAGGTGATAAAGCAGCTGGCGCACTCCGGGATCACCATGGTGGTGGTGACCCACGAAATTGGCTTTGCTCGCGAAGTGGCGGACAACATTGTGTTTATGGAAAGCGGCAAAATTATCGCCGCGGGTCCGACACAACAGGTGCTCGACGATCCGGCCAACGGACGGGTCAGAAACTTTATTGCAACGGTGCTGTAAGCAGCGTTTTTTGTTGCCCGTAAGCCAGGAAACGTGATGACGCAGAAACCGGTAATGCACAGCGCGCATTGGGGGGCTTTTCATGCCCGGCGCGAAGGCGATCGCCTGATTATCGATCCGTTCGAGGGCGATCCCCATCCCAGTCCTTTATTGCAAAACTTTCAGCAGGCACTCAATCATCCGGCGCGGGTTGCCCGTCCGATGGTGCGGCGTGGCTGGCTGGAGAATGGGCCGGGTCCCGACTCGCGTCGCGGGGTCGATGACTATATCGCCATCGACTGGGAAGACGCCCTGCAACGGGTGGCGCAGGAACTCTCGCGGGTCGGGCAGACCTGGGGGCCGGCCGGAATTTTTGGCGGCTCATATGGCTGGTCCAGCGCCGGTCGCTTCCATCATGCACAAAGTCAGGTGCATCGCTTTCTTAACACCACGCTCGGCGGTTATGTCCGGTCAGTCAACAGTTACAGTTCCGGCGCGGCCTCGGTGCTGCTGCCGCACATCGTCGGTGAGATGAACGAAATTGCCCGCCGTGGCGTGAGCTGGGAAGAGATCGCCAGCCACAGCGAGATCGTGCTGGCCTTTGGCGGACTGGCGCTGAAAAATTCCCAGGTCGCCAGTGGCGGTTTGAGTGAGCATACCGAACGTGATTTTATGCAGCAGGCGGCGCGGCGCGGAACCCGCTTTATCTCGGTCAGTCCGCTGAAAAGCGATCTGCCGGACGACGCGCGGGGCGAGTGGCTGGCACTGCGACCCGGCACCGATGCGGCGTTTATGCTCGGTCTGCTGGCAGTGCTGATCGAAGAGGCGTTAACCGATGAGGCGTTTCTGGCCCGTTATTGCGTCGGCTGGCCAGAGATGGTGGCTTATCTGCGCGGTGAAGAGGATGGCGTAGTGCGCGATGCGCACTGGGCGGCCAGCATCTGTGGCGTCAGCCACGACGTTATCAGACAGTTCGCCCGTCAGCTGCACGGCAAACGGGTGCTGGTGACGGTGGCGCATGCGTTACAGCGCGCCGAGCACGGCGAACAACCGGTGTGGCTCGGCCTGGTGCTGGCGGCGGCACTCGGCCAACCCGGCCTGCCCGGCGGCGGCTACACCTATGCGCTTGGCGCGCTGGGCCATTATGGCAAACACCATAATCTGGTCAGCTTTCCGGCCTTACCGCAGGGTAAAAATGGCATCGACCGCTTTATTCCGGTGGCGCGGATTGCCGATATGCTGCTGAATCCGGGCACCCGATTTGATTACAACGGCCGTCAGCTGCGCTATCCCCATATCCGTCTGGCTTACTGGGCGGGCGGCAATCCTTTTCATCATCATCAGGATCTGGCGCGCCTGCGTCAGGCTTTTTGTCAGCTTGATACTTTTATCGTGCATGAGAGCGCCTGGACCGCCACCGCTCGCCACGCCGATATTGTGTTGCCCGCCACCATGACGCTGGAGCGGGAAGATATCGGCGGTGCGCCAACCGATCGGCATTTAATCGCGATGCAGCCGGTGGCTGCGCCCTATGCTGAAGCGCGCGATGACTACACGATTTTCAGTGAACTGGCGCGGCGGCTCGGCAGGGAAGAGGCATTTACCGAAGGGCGTGATGCGCGTGGCTGGCTGCAACATCATTACCATCAGCTACAGCAAAAACTGGCGGCCCATCAGGTATCGATTCCGGATTTCGACACGTTCTGGCAGCAGGGCGTGCTGACGTTGCCGCAGTTAAAGGATGGTGGCCGGATGATCAACGCGTTTCGTGCCGATCCTGATGCCGCACCGCTGCCGACACCAAGCGGAAAAATTGAGATCTTCTCCGCCACCATCGCCAGCTTTAACTATCAAAACTGTCCGGGTCATCCGGTGTGGCGTGAGCCGCAGCAAAAGCCGACGGCTGATCATCCCTTCTGGTTGATTGCCAACCAGCCAGCGACGCGCCTGCATAGCCAGCTCGATTTTGGCGACTTTAGCCTGAGCGGTAAGCGCGACGGACGGGAAGTGTGCAGCCTCAATCCGCAGGATGCGGCCCGGCTGGCTATCGCCGAGGGCGATCTGATTGAGCTGTACAACGATCGCGGCCACGTGCTTGCCAGTGCCCGCGTCACCGACAGCATCATGGCTGGCGTGCTGCAGTTGCCTACCGGTGCCTGGTACGATCCGGTCGATCCTGCCGCCGCCCGCCCGTTATGCCGTCACGGTAATCCGAACGTGTTGACGCTGGACATCGGCACCTCCTCCCTGACCCAGGGCTGCAGCGGACAGATTACGGTGGTGCAGGTGCGGAAATTCAGGGGCGAACGGCCGCCGGTGCGGGCTTTTATTCCGCCACACTAAGCCGCTATGGCCGCAGACTTTGCAGCAGTGCGTCTGTCACTGCCTGCAAATCGGCGGTTGAGCGCAGCGCGCTGTGCGCCAGCAGTTCCGGTGAGCTGTCACCCAGTGCCAGTCGCAGTTTACGCCCGACATCAACGCCCTCCGCCAGCGATTCCTGCCGCGTGCGCTGCTGATGCCGTGTGCTGCCATCCGCCAGCGACAGCGTCACGCGGTGAAAGCGCTGTGCCGGATTGAGGGCATCCGGCGGCGCAGAAGGATCCGGCATACGGCGAACGCGGGCGGCCAGCGGCATAATCTCCGGATTAACATCGCCTTCGGCAAAATCTGACAACCGCAGATCGCCGTAAATCAACATCGCGGCAATCACATATTCGAGGCTAAAGCGCGCTTCGATACCGTTGACTGGTACCGTGACCGGGGCGGCAATGTCACCGCCGGGCGGAAAGGCGACGGTGATAGCCACGATCTGGCGCAGCAGTGCATCAAGCGGCTGGCCGCTGGACAGCCACTGCTGGCGTAGCAGACCCGCCGCTTCCGCCGCGCTGTGGGTACCGGCGCAGGTCGGGAACGGCTTAAACTCCAGCCCGGGGGCGCTGATACGCCAGGGCTGACCCCAGTTCTGCGTCAACTTTTCCGGCTGCGCCTGGCCATCACTGCTGGCGGCCAGAAAGGACTCAATCACATTTTCTGGTCGGCCCGTCATGCCAGCCAGCGTCAGCTGGGCCGAGGTCACCGCACGTTCCGCCGCCAGGCCGGCATGCAGCGGTTTTACCGCCGAGCCAAACTGAGCGCGTAAACCGCTGGCCTGGGTAGCCGCGATCCCCAGCAGGCTGGCGGTGGCGGCAGCGGACAGGCCGAGGAAACGAGCCAGCGCCGCGGCGGCGGCAAGGGTGCCCAGCGTCGCGGTGTTGTGATAGCCCAGCGCATAGTGCTGCTGGCTGGCCGCCAGTCCCAGCCGGCCGGCCGTTTCCACCCCCACCACATAGGCATCACAGAACTGTTCCACGCTGGCGGCGGGCTGGCCTGACAGCCAGGCAAACAGCGCCGGCAGGATCACCACGCTGGGGTGACCGCGGAAATCGGCATGGAAATCATCATAATCGAGCGCATGACCGGCGTAGCCGAGCAGCAATGCCTGCGAACGGATGCCGCCATCACCGTAGACGGTACGCAGCGCCGGTAAGCCGCTATCAGGCACCTGACCCTGTAACACCGGCCAGCTCACCGCCAGAAAATCGGCTATCCCTTGTCGCGCGTGGTCGCGTGCCCGCGCATCCGGTTGACTGTGGACGATGCGCTCAGCCAGCGCGGCGGTCCCGCTCATCAGGACGGCTCCGGCAGTGTGAGAGCTGTCCGCGCCAGATCGGCCAGATAGCGTGCGGTGGGCAGCAGCACGGCATCATTAATACGAAATGCCGGATGATGCAGCGCATAGGGTTCACCGGTACCGATCATCATAAAAGCGCCGGGCAGCTGTTGCTGGTAAAAGGCAAAGTCTTCGCCAATCGGGCTGGCTTCCACCACCCGGGCTTCAAATCCGCTGGCGCTGGCCTGCTGCAGTGCAACCTCTGTCCAGTAGGCATCATTCACCACGGACGGCGGTCCGGCCTGCCAGTTAAAGCTGATTTGCGCATCAAACGCCGCGCCGATGCCCGCCACCAGGGTACGGAAGCGCTGCTCAAGCCGTTCGCGGGTAGGCTGCGAAAACGATCGCACCGTCCCCTCCAGCCAGGCACCTTCCGGAATGACGTTCCAGGTGCTGCCACTGTGAATCTGCGTAATCGAGACCACCGCGTTATCGGCGGACGGGGCGTTACGGCTGATCAGCGTCTGGGCAGCGGCGACAATCTGCGCCGCAATAACAATCGGATCGTTACCCTGATGGGGTTTGGCCGCATGACTGCCGATGCCGGTAATGCTGATATCAAAGCGATCTACTGCGGCGGTAAGCGGACCCGCTTTACTGCCGATCACTCCCGCCGGCAGCGAGGGATCGTTATGGAGACCAAAAATCACCCGCGCATCGGCGAGGGCACCGGTAGCGATCACCGCTGGCGCGCCCTGGCCCGTCTCTTCCGCCGGCTGGAAAAAAATGCGCACCCGGCCGGACAGGCTGGCTTCCTGCTGCTTTAACAGGATTGCCGCACCGAGCGCCGCGGTGCAGTGGAAATCATGGCCGCAGGCGTGCATGACTCCAGCACGTTCCGATCGAAAGCTGACGCCGGACTGCTCCTCAATCGGCAACGCATCAATATCAGATCGCAGCACCACCAGCGGTCCCGATGACGATCCTATCTCCGCCACCAGGCCGGTTTTCAGCGGTAGATCGAGGATGCGGATCTGATGCTGCTCCAGCTGCTGCCGCAAGCGGGCGGTGGTTTCAAATTCCTGGTTCGACAGTTCCGGAAAACGATGCAGTTCATGGCGCAACGCGATCAACCGTTCGCCCAGCGCCGCCTGATCTAAGGTGCTCATGCGATGTTCCCTTGTGGTGGTACCTGACGGCTCAGCCAGGCATGGTGTGCCGCTTCATCCAGCACTTTCTTCATATAGAGGGTGATGTGGCCTTTACCGAGGTCAGTGGTATGCATCGGCTGGAAGCCACGCTTGAGGTAGAGCTGTTGCAGCCACGGATGGCTGAGGGCGGTACCGAGAGAGACGGCCGGTGCGCGCAGCTGACCAATCAGGATCTCCTGCTCCAGCCGATGGAGAATCTGCCGGCCGAAATGCTGGCCAGCATAGTCCGGATGCGCGCCAAACCAGCCGATGTGCGGCAGGCCAAACGGACCGGGCAGCGGCCCCCAGGGATAACGCAGGGTCACTGAGGAGACCATTACACCGTCGGCATACAGCGCATAAACTCCGTGACTTTGCAGATGGCGCAGCGCCTTATCCCGATCGGCCGTGGCGGCATCGAAATGGATGCCGAGTGCTTTTACCGGCGCATAAGCGGCGTGCATCAGCGCCAGATAGAGAGTGATTTCATCTGCCCTCACCTGACGAAAGTCGAGTTGCATAATATTTCCCGGAATAGCCACCCGGCGGGCGGATAATTAAGTCAGCGTTTAAGGTAAATGAGATTAACAGTTAAAACCCGGTGGCTATATCTGAAAAATAACTATCCTAATGCCTATTTGTGAAATTGAATTGGCCGGTTTTTGATTGCTTAAATCGGTGGTTGCCGTAGTATGAAAAAAACAAATGCCGCTATAACAAAACGCCATTAACTCCATGTAATAAATTAACTTTATCGGTTATAGCCTCCCTTATAAACCGGCGTTACCTGTAACCGGCCTTACCTATAAACAGGATAGAAACGTGTTAGCGATTAAATCTCCGCGCGCCTACGCGCATGAGGCTGGCCTACGCGCCCGTGCCGGTGAATTTATTAAACCTTACGCCACGCATATTCGTATATTTACCTCGCCGCACGCCTGGCATGCGGTTAATCCGGAATTAAGCCAGAGTCTTGAGGCTAGCGGAATTAGCTGGCAGCTGGAGTATTTACCCGGTGAATGTACTGAACAGGCGATCGCCCACTTAAAACACAATACCGAACAGCAGGGGGCTGAGCTGCTGCTGGCGATTGGCGGTGGACGGGTACTGGATGCCGCCAAAGCCGCAGCCAGCCAGCTCCCGGCCGTCACGCTGGTTAACTTCGCCACCCTGGCCGCCACCTGCGCCGCCTGGTCGCCGCTTGCCATCATCTACAGCGATCGGGGAGAGCATCTGCGCAGTCAGCCGCTGGGGAAAATGCCCGAGCTGGTGCTGGTAGACAGCGAAGTGATCGCGCGCAGCGACGTGCGTTACCTGAAAGCGGGCATTGTTGATGCGCTGGCAAAATATTACGAATTCCAGCCGTATCAGCGTCACAACCCGGACGACCTGGCGCTGGAGCTTAAAGTGATGACCGCACGGCGGGCGCTGGAGACCTTTCAGCAGTGGGGTGACGCGGCGGTGGCAGCCAACCAGCAGCAGCAGGTCACGCCGGCACTGGTCAGGGTGATTGATGCCAGTATCGTGCTGGCCGGACTGGCGAACAGCGTGCGTGACGTGCTGCCTACGCCGGGCGTTGCCCATGCCATTCATAATCAACTGACCCACCAGCCGGAGCTGCACCACTGGCTGCACGGCGAGAAAGTCGGGTACAGCCTGCTGGTGCAGTCGCTGATTGAACATCACGGTGAGCCTGATGCCGGGCTGCTGGCACTGTTACGTCAATATGCGATGCCGCTAACGCTGCCGGCCCTGAGTGGCGATCGCGCTGCACGTCTGCACACTCTCGCGCAGCAGATTAAGTTTCCCCAAGCCAGTGCAGAACGCCTGCCGTTTACCCTGACCGCGGCGACGCTGGAGCAGGCACTGCTGGCGACTGACCACCTTGTTTAAGCCGGGCTGCGGCCCGACTTTTCACCTTTACCGACCAGGAATCTTTTATGCAACAGCCAACATCATCACGTCGCCTGCGACTCGGTCTTTTCGTTCAGCCGGTGGGACAACACGTCAGCGGCTGGCGTCTGACCCAGCAGCTCGGCGATCCCACGGACATCGACTGGCTGATCACCCTCGCCAAAAAAGCGGAAGCGGGTAAGTTCGACCTGTTTTTTGTCGGCGATGCGCTGGCAACCAGCATGTACCGACTGCCGTCGACCATGGCCCGACTGGAACCGCTGACGATGCTCTCCGCGCTGGCGGTCAATACCCGTCGCATTGGCCTGGCGGCGACCGCCTCTACCACCTTTAGCGATCCCTTTACCCTGGCGCGCAGCTTCTCATCGCTGGATCACATCAGCCGGGGGCGCGCAGCCTGGAACGTCGTGACCTCGTTTTCAGACGATGTTGCCCGTAACTTCAGCCGCAGCGATATGCCCGACCACGCCGCACGCTATGCCCGGGCGCGCGAGTTCCTCGAGGTCACCAACAAGTTATGGCAAGGATGGGAAGAGGGCGCGGTTCAGCCCAACAAGCAGACCGGTGAATATTTTGTCGATGACAAAATCAAGCCGATCAACCATCAGGGCGAGCATTTCCAGGTACAGGGCCCGCTTAACATCACCCGTTCTCCGCAGGGGCGTCCGGTGATTATTGAGGCCGGTTCCTCTGCCGATGGTCAGAAGCTGGCGGCTGAGACCGCAGAGGTGATCTTCACCGCCGCCGCCAGCCTTGAGGAAGCGCAAACCTTCTACCGCAGCCAGAAAGAGCAGGTGGTTGCTGCCGGACGTAATCCGGATCATGTGGTGATCATGCCTGGCGTGATGCCGATTGTCGGCCGCACGCGCGAAGAGGCGCAGGCGCTGTGGAAGGAGCTGAATACGCTGGTGGATATTGATAATGGGCTGCGTCAGCTTTCGCTGCGATTCAGCATGGATCTCAGCCAGTATCCGCTGGATGGTCCGGTGCCGGAGGTGCCGCCGGGTGAAGGGAATCAGAGTCGCGTTAAGCTGATGACCGAAATGGCAAAACGTGAAAACCTGACGCTGCGTGAGCTGGCAGCCATTGCGGCGGGTTCACGCGGGCACCGGGTGATTGTCGGTACCGCGCAGGATATTGCTGATGATTTCCAGCTGTGGCTGGAACAGGGCGGCGCGGATGGCTTTAACATCATGCCCGCCATCATGCCGGAACAGCTCGACCTGTTTGTCGAACGGGTGATCCCGGAACTGCGCCGCCGTGGGCTGTTCCGTGACGATTACCCGTTTGCCACGCTACGCGAGAACCTGGGTTTGCCCGTGGTGTAACGGCAAGGATCGATCGGTTACGCTGGCGAGGCGCTATCCACTCCGCCGGATCATCGGGAAAACAGTTAAACCCGGCGGCTCAGGTCGCCGGTCTATTGCGGAACCGGCCTTAACCTGCCGACAGCAATCCACCTGCCAGCAGCCTGAACGCCTCAATTGCTTTGGGCAGCGTTTGTCTGGGGTTATCGCTGGCTGCCACCCAGAGCGCAGCATTAAATGCGCTGCCGTTGAGCAGGCGTGCCGCAGCTTCCACATCGACCGGCCTGAGCGTGCCGCTCGCCGCCATTTGCGCTAAGGCGCTGCGGGTGGCTTCCAGGCAGGCATTCTGGCTGGGCCAGCGGGTGGGATCGCCAAGAAAGGCCGGCCCATCAAGCAATACGATACGCTGCACTTCCGGGTCGAGCGCCATTTCAATGTACGCGGCCCCCTCCAGCATCAGCTTTTCCCATGCGGTATCAGCGGCGGCGGCAACGTCTCTGGCACGCAGCGCTATCTCGCTGTCCACCTGCGCCACTACCGCAGCCAGTAAGCCTTTTTTATCG
The DNA here is from genome assembly GCF_059730575.1 of Pantoea sp. X-Soil-YNGN-775. Taxonomy (NCBI): domain Bacteria; kingdom Pseudomonadati; phylum Pseudomonadota; class Gammaproteobacteria; order Enterobacterales; family Erwiniaceae; genus Pantoea; species Pantoea sp. X-Soil-YNGN-775. Next base: position 1,088,727 of record NZ_AP035945.1, read on the forward strand.
CCAAAATTGTGGTACAGCGCGCCCCGGGTAAGCCCGACGCTGGCCGTCAGGTCATCCATTGATGCCTCGGCGAATCCCCGCTCGGCAAAGGCCTTGCGGCCAGCAAAGATCAGTTTACTGCGATTCTGTTTCATGGTTTCAGCACGACGACCTGCAGCCATATTTCCTCCCTCGTTGATACGCTGCGTATATTAATTGACATACGGGGCGTATGCATGATTTATTCATATACGGTTCGTATCTGAATCGGGGGCGTGGTTTTCATGCGCCGTCACGTCAATCCACAATAAGGCGATTTTATGATGCAGCGTGAAGTGATTTTCCCGGCAGGGCGTCATGCGCTATACGAAAAGCATGGCTATTCTGCGGCGATTAAATCCGGTGATTTGCTGTTTGTTTCCGGACAGGTTGGCAGTCGCGCCGACGGTTCGGTTGAACCTGAACTGGCTGAGCAGGTCCGACTGGCGTTTCGTAACCTGCAAGCCACGCTGGCCGCAGCGGGCTGTACGCTGGATGATCTGATAGACGTCACCACCTTTCATACCGATCCGGAAAACCAGTTCGCCACGGTGCTGGCGATTAAAAATGAAATATGGCGGCAGGCGCCTTACCCGAACTGGACGGCGGTCGGCGTCAACTGGCTGGCGGGCTTTGATTTTGAAATCAAAGTGATTGCACGGGTACCTGAAGCGGCGGATAACCACTGAGTCAGCCGGCCGAGCGGTTGTAAAAAGAGGCCGCTTCAGCGGGAGAGATAAAGCCGGCTACGACAAAGCCGGCAGTCTGATCGGTGCGATATTCAGCGATAAATCATCTGTACGGTTGCGGCCAAAGGCGGATGACGCGTTTTGCTTTAACAGCAACAGCGATAACGTGTTGCATGCGGAGCAAATCTTTCAGGGCGAGGCGGGGGGCTGTGTTGCAACCGCGGCAAAAGTGGCAACGACAACAGCAGCAGCAGCGGCTATGGCTGTGACAGCGCGCCGTCCCGGCAAGGCGCGCTGGCAGGCACCGGAGTAGGAAAACCGCACTCCCTCAGCCGCCGTTATCGCTATTTCAGGCCCAGCTTGCGGGCCAGACGATGCAGGTTACCGGGATCAAGCTCCAGCTGGCGCGCCACTCTGGCCCAGACTTTGCCATTACTTTCATAGACGTGACGGATGTAGTCATGCTGGAATTTACGGGTGGCGTCGTTGAGGCTCATCATTGGCAGGCTATTAACCGATTCGCTCAATCGTAACTCAGGCGGCGCCTGATTCTCGAAGCTGAAATGCTGGGGAAACAGGATCACTTCACCGGTCGGCGATTCGGCCTGAGCGATAACCACCGCCCGATAGATCGCATGCTCCAGCTCGCGAACGTTGCCTGGCCAGTCCGCCGCTTCAAGCAGGCTGCTGGCCGCCGGACTCAGGGCCACGCTCATCAGTCCGAACTTCATCCGGCACTGCTCACAGAAGTAACCGGCCAGCAGCACGATGTCGTCGCGGCGCTCATTCAGCGACGGCACAAACAGCGGGAACACGCTTAAGCGGTGGAACAGGTCCGCCCGGAATCGGCCCTCGGTCACCGCTTTACGCATATCCATGTTGGTAGCAGCAATAATGCGTACATCAACGGTCAGCGCTTTATCCTCGCCGACCCGTTGCAGGTCGCCGTACTGAAGCACGCGTAGCAGTTTGGCCTGCAGCGAAAGCGACAGTTCGCCAATCTCATCCAGAAATAAAGTCCCTTTGTCCGCCAGCTCAAACTTACCCGGACGATCGTGAATCGCGCCGGTAAAGGCCCCTTTTACGTGACCAAAAAGCTCACTTTCCGCCACGGTTTCCGGCAGCGCAGCGCAATTGAGATAGATCAGCGGCCGGGCCGCGCGATGAGAATGGCGGTGAATCGCCTGTGCGATCAGCTCCTTGCCGGTGCCGGTTTCGCCCATGATCAGCACGCTGAGGTCAGAGGGTGCGACCACGCCAATCTCTTTTTTCAGGTGCAGCAGCGAGGCAGATTCACCGATGATCTGCATCTCCCGATCCTCTTCAGGCCGGAAGGGCAGCGGGGTAAAAGAGGAAGCCGGCTTTTCTAACTGCTCCATCAGCAGGGCATTATTTAACGCACCGGCGGTCAGGCTTGCCAGCACGCGCAGCTCTTCATCGCTAAAATTATCAAACTGGGTGGCGTTGATGCCGTCGAGGGTCAGCGCCCCGATCAGCCGCTGTCCTGAAAAGAGCGGCATCCCGACGCAGGCATGCACATGTAATTCACTCTGTTCAGGGATCAGGCCGTCATAGGGATCGGGCAGCGTGCTGTCGGCCGGGAAACGCACCACATCACCGGCGCGGGCGATCGCCTCAAGCCGGGGATGGGCATCAAGTTTAAACCGTCGTCCCATCACGTCAGGTGCCAGGCCGGCGGTGGCCAGCGGTCTGAACTGCTGTTTTTCATAGCGTAACAGCGCGGTAGCGTCGCAGCGCAGCGCGGTGTGGATACTCTTAATCATCTGGCTAAAACGGTCGCGGCCGCTTACGCCTTTTTGAATATCCACCGCCAGCCCAGCCAGCGTTTCAACAGATAAAGCCATATAGTCACCTGAACACGGGTTGTCTTAATAACAAGGTTTTGCGTTGTTTCAAAAACAATAACACGTTGCCCTGACCAGTAATATCAAGCACTTAAAAAATGGCACAAAGTTTGCTCTATCTCACACAGAGACTTTTTTTTGGAGCAAAATCATGTCCGACCTGAAAACAACGCACCTGCTTACCGCAGAACAGCTCGAAACCGCCGCCAACTCATTGCGCTGGGCGGCCTTCGGCGGTCCGCGGGGACCGGTATTTACCTACCGCCAGAGTGCCCCGGACCGGCTACATTTCGAAACGGTGTATAACGGACGCAAAGCCTGGGTGGATTTAGATATTCCCTACACGCCGGTGTCGCTTATCGTTGCAGGCGCACTGCTGCTCCAACAGCTTAATACTTATATGGGGTAATGCCATGAACCATAGAGAAGAGGTGAACAGGGCGGTTGAGGCTGCCTTAGCCAACAACGTCATTCGCGAGATGAATACGCTGCTGTGTGCGCTGAGTGAAGATCCCGAACTGAGCCGGGAAGAGCGCTATAGCCAGCAACAGCGCCTGCGGATGGCGGTGTTTAAACACAGCACCGAAAAACAGGAACTCGCTGAACAGCGCCGTATCTGGCTTACTCGCGGCGGAATCATTGGCTAACCGGAGATTTGTTATGACCCAGACCATCCCACAACATTTTGTTCATACCCGCTCCACGCCGTTCTGGAATCGGGAAAACGTGCCAAAAGCACTGTTAACTCATCACAACACCCGCGCAGGCGTCTATGGCCGTCTCTCGGTAATGTGCGGTGCGGTAAAATATTTTGGCTTTGCCAGTGAAAATGAGACAACTCACGAAATGGAAGTCACGATTAACGCCGGGCAGTTTGGTATCAGCCCGCCGCAATACTGGCATCGGATTGAGCTTTTAACCGACGATACCCGCTTCAATATTGATTTTTTTGCCGATCCGGATGTCGCCTTAACCGGCAACGGATTTGAGCGCGAGGTGCATATCCCGCCCCGGTCAAAAAATTAATCATCACCCGACCCGCTACGGCGGGTTTTTTATTGCCTGCGGCATTGTCATTAAAACAATTAATTGTACGTTAAACAATTTCAGTGCATGTCTTTAAAACAATGATGCTTATTTAATTCTATTAAAAACAATACGTTAAAAGTTGGCACGGCAGATGCAAAGGGATACGGGACTATCACTTACACTGCGAGAATTTCTGATGAACATCCATGTTAAAAATAACATTTCCTGGGTTGGCAAACGTGACTGGGAAGTCGAACATTTTCACGGTAAAGAGTACAAAATGCAGCGTGGCACCAGTTATAACAGCTACCTGATTCGTGAAGAAAAGACGGTGCTGATCGATACGGTTGATCTCCGGTTCCGCTCCGATTTTGTCAAAAACCTGGCAGAAGAGATCGATCTGAAAAAAATCGATGCCATCGTTATTAACCACGCCGAAGAAGATCACTGTGGCGCGCTGGCCGAATTGCTGGCGCTGATCCCCGGTACCCCGATCTACTGTACGGCAAACGGCGTCGACTCGATCAACGGGCATCATCACCATCCTGAATGGAATTTTAACATTGTTAAAACCGGTGACTCACTGGATATCGGCAACGGCAAAAAGCTGATCTTCATTGAAACCCCAATGCTGCACTGGCCAGACAGCATGATGACCTACATGACGGAAGATGCGGTGTTATTCAGTAACGATGCCTTTGGCCAGCATTACTGCGATGAACACCTGTTCAACGATGAAGTTGATCAGAACGAATTATTCGACCAGTGCCAGCGCTACTTCTCTAACATCCTGACCCCGTTCGCCCGCCTGGTGACCGCGAAAATCACCGAGATTCTCGGCTTCGGCCTGCCGGTCAGCATGATTGCGACCTCGCACGGCGTGGTGTGGCGCGACAACCCGGTACAGATTGTGGAGCTGTATCTGAAGTGGGCGGCCGATTATCAGGAAGATCGCATCACGCTGTTCTACGACGCGATGTCCAATAATACCCGCATGATGGCTGACGCGATTGCCGAAGGCATCCGCGAAACCGATCCGCGGGTGGCGGTGAAGGTTTATAACGTCTCGACCCACGATAAAAATGAAATCATCACCTCCTGCTTCCGCTCAAAAGGCATTCTGGTCGGTTCTTCCACCATGAATAACGTGATGATGCCGAAAATCGCCGGCATGCTGGAGGAGATGACCGGCTTAAAATTCCGCAATAAACGTGCCTCAGCGTTCGGTTCTTATGGCTGGACCGGCGGCGCAGTGGACCGGGTTGCTACCCGACTGCAGGATGCCGGCTTCGATATGACCATCGCGCTTAAAGCGAAATGGCGTCCCGATCTCTCCGCGCTGGAAGCGTGTCGCGAACACGGCCGCAAAATCGCCCGTGAATGGGCGCTCTCTCCGCTGCCTGACTCAGCCCCTAAACCTGCGAATGAACAGGTGCCTGCCGCTATCGCGGCCGCCGCAGCGGTAAACCGTGATGGCGTGGCGATGGCTGAAGCGGGCGAAGGCAGCGATCAGAAAATGATCTGTACCGTCTGCCAGTGGGTCTACGACCCGGCAGAGGGTGAACCGAATCAGGGCGTCGAGCCAGGCACCGCATGGGAAAATGTACCCGACGATTTCTTATGCCCGGGATGCGCATTAGGTAAATCAGTGTTTGATCCTTTCGAGGGCTAAGCCAATGTCTGAAGATATTGTGATTATCGGCTCCGGGTTCGCCGCCCGGCAGCTGGTTAAGCACCTTCGTCAGCAGGATAAGACGCGACCGATTCGGGTAATCGCGGCCGACAGCTGCGATGAGTACAACAAGCCTGAACTGAGCCATGTGGTCAGCATGCGCTGTGCGGCCGATGACTTAACCCGCCAGACGGCAGCCGACTGGGCAGAAAGCCAGAACATCATGCTGCATCCTTGCTCCCGGGTTAGCGAGATTGACACGGTGGCGCACCGGGTGAAGAGCAGCGCAGGCGATTTTGCTTACGCGAAGCTGGTGCTGGCCACCGGCGCCCGGCCGATTATTCCGGCGCTGCCGGGCAGCGAATTGATCTACACGCTCAATAGCCAGCAGGAATATCGCCAGTGCGCCAGCGAGCTGATGAACGCGGCACGGGTGCTGATTATCGGGGCCGGGCTGATCGGCACCGAACTGGCGATGGATCTGAATCGTGCCGGTAAACAGGTGACGATTATTGATCGCAGTGCGGGCCTGCTCGCCGCGCTGCTACCGGCGGAAATCAGTGGTCGTCTGCAACAGCGATTAACCCGCAACGGCGTGCAGATGCTGTTCCAGACTGAAGTGACTGAACTTGCCCGCCAGGCAGATTCTGTTGAGGCCACCTTCAGCAACGGAGAGAAAAAGCGTTTTGACGCGGTGGTCTGCGCCATTGGTTTACGTCCCGATTCAGGGCTGGCAAAAAGCGCGGGTATCGAGGTGCGTCAGGGTATTGTCGTTGATCGCACGCTCGCCACCTCGGTTGCCGATATTTATGCGCTGGGCGACTGCGCGGAGATAGACGGAAAACTGATGCCTTACCTGCAGCCAGCCACGCTGGCAGCGATGACCCTGGCCAAAAATCTGACCGGACAGGCAGCCAGTCTGACGCTGCCTCCGATGCTGATCAAGGTCAAAACCCCGGATATGCCGCTGCAGCTGGCGGGCGATCCGGCGAATCCGGCGTACCACTGGCAGATGGCGTTCTCTGCAGCTGGCCTGGTGGCAAAAGGGTATGACCCGGATGGGGTTCTGCGCGCCTTTGTGGTCAGTGAAGATCAGATGAAGATGGCGTTCAGCCTGCTGAAGACGTTGAACGTGCCTGCAGCCACTTAACCCTGGCGGTAACGCCGGCACGATTCATCTGCTGCCATCCGCTGCACGCTACCTGCGATGCAGCGGATGTCACAGGCGATCCTGCCGGCTTCTGGCCGTCATTTAACATACAAAATAGGTCCTGTTATGAAGAGTTCTGAAGACGCAGTGGTGAGCCATATTACGCTGCACAATCCTCCCTCCTGTACCTGTGCCCGCATCATCTGGCTCTCGATGAACTGCGATTCCTTTGCGATGAATATTGGTACCGCTAACGGTGACGCGCACGTTGATGCCAGGTTCGGTTCGGTTTATCACAGCACCCGCTTTCACCCGGAAACGCTGAAAGAAACGGTGAACGATTTATTCTGGCAAATCTGGGTGGTATGGGAGCCGGCAGAAGGGATTAAAGTGATGGAGCGCGGGTAAGCCGGTTCTGCGTCCGGTTGAGAAGCCGCCAGTGTGGCGCTGCCCGGCGGGCATCCGCTATTAACGCCGCTCAGATGTGAGCCTCAGCCAGCGCCGCGCCAGTGAAAGCAGCGGTTACGCTGTGGCGAGTTAGCCGGGCAGGTGGGGGTTTTGCCGACCACCGCGCGGCGTCTGCTTTTCGGCAGATGCGGCGGCTGGCGCGCGTTTATCTTCAGGCTGGCCGCTGCATTCATCTTCTCTTTTCTTAACCGTCCGAATCGCTGACGCGCAGCCTGAGCGGTGTGGCCTGCTTTCCGATGGATAACGTTCCCGCCCGATCACATTGCTAATCGATCTCCCGATATTTACTGCATTTTTATATTCCGCTTCGCTCTCGTTACGCCTTTTTTATCTGCCATCCGGTTAACTCTCTGCTCAGTTCCTTCACGATTCAGTCAGGGTGCAGACCGGCTGAGGTCGGGGAAGGTTAGGGGGATGCCGTTTCAGGTTTAATACGGGTTTCACATAATCGTTTCAGCCATTCCACGCTGGCCGCCATCTATTGACGGCATTTTGTCGCGTCGCGGCGGCATGTGGAGCAGCCATCACGATATTGTTGCGGCTGAACATCCCGCGGAACCGCGATCGCTGCCTGTCTGCCACGGTGAACGTTATGACACCCTGACTTTTTCGCTGACGCCGGATGAAGCAAACCGTCGATAAGGAACAGTCGATAAGGAACAGTCGATAAGGAACCGGTCATAACGGCGTTTTGCCGGACGATTGTACCCTGTCAGATCAACGCTTCGGCGCGGCGCAGGTGATAACAATCTACACCGCAGAGTTATATTTTACCTGTCAGCTTGCAGTAACAATGCCGCTGGAGTAAGTGTGTTCTCAGCCTGACTAATTAGCGTGAATAATGCCGGAGGGGATTATTTTTTTCAGTGCAATTATTCAGGGCGGCGGGAGGTGAAAAACCTAGCCTGGACGTTGAGTGTTTGTGCTGATTGACTGAAAGGTTGATTGACTGAACGAAAACGGTCTGAAGATACATTGCCTGAAAATTAATAGCCTGGAAATTAATTGCCTGAAAGTGAACGGGTAAAACAGAGCCGTGGCGTGCGCCACGGCCATAAAACTATGCAGACTGCCACTCACTTTCGACATCTGCCTTCGCTTTAGAGAGAATGACTTTATTATCATCCACCTCTTTAACCCAGCTGAAAGGAATAATGTGGTGTTTTCCGCCCGCTTCAGGATCGCTTTTTGCCAGCTTGATTTTATCGTCGCCTTCAAAGTGATCAACAATCCCTACGTGCTCACCATTTACATCAACGACCTGAGCGTGGTCTAAAATTTGTGATTTATCTACCATGGTGATTTTCTCCTTATTCGTTTGTGAGGTCATTGCCTCAGACGAATTAAGCCTGGTTGCTAACGGTGAATTACGCCAGCATATTAACAAAATGAAATATTTTACTCTGCTGCCAGTTAAATTAGTGGCGTTGTCAGCTGACTGAATCAGCGGGGTAATCAGGGTCCGGATTGGCGTAGCGCCAAAGTTTTTTTTGGTTTTGTCGCTAGCCAGTGGCGTAACCCAGGCTCGCGGCGCGCTGAAAGGCAGATGCGGTCGGCGTTCAGACGGATTTTGCTACCATGCCGGTGGCCGCCAGTAACATAATGATACCCGCAGAACGAAACAAAACGCGCTGGGTGCCTGGGCGGGTTAAAAAGTGCCGAATCCGCAGTGCAGCCAGTATAAAAACCGTGCCCACCAGCAGCACCAGAATGGTCAACGGCACCCGCATCATCGCCCAGCTGTGCAGTAAAACCCTGTCCACGGAGATGACCAGTGGCAGAATAGCCAGATAAAAGGCAAAGGTTTTGGGATTACCCAGCGTAATAGTCAGGCCTGATAGCCAGGCCGAAATCAGCGCTTTTCGGCTCGCCTGCTGGTCGATATTGATGGCGGGCGGAACATAATGCCAGAACTGCCAGGTAAGGACGCAATGATAGAGCGCTGCCGCTTCAGCTTAAGTTGAGTAAAAATAACCTGCGGGCTGTGACCGCCTTATTTAATCCGTTGTGGGGCACGGCCTCGTTTACCGTGATTATGACTTATGACGGTATGGTTTTTATTAAAGTCTGGATGTCTTGTTATCCAAAAATAGCGTTAATAAACCGATTATATTGCCGGGCGCGCCGCCTGTTTCCCGGCCTGAATAGCTGTGTATCGGCACGGGTTTAAATTATTGCCAGAAGGCGTTTCGCTATTAAATACGCTTCCTGTCGTCGCCGCGTCCCCGGGAAGCGCGCTATGCTGGTCAAATCAGGCCGCATCAGCCGGCAACAGGTGCAACCTTCACAGGAGAAGCTATGACAGCGATCGATTCAGTTTCCACCGACGGCGGCGTCTGGATTAATCCGCCGCCGGTCCATCATCTTGAGCAGGATGAGTTGCGCTTTGAGACGGCGCTTAACAGCGATTTCTGGCAGCGCACCTGGTACGGTTTTGAGCGTCACAGCGGGCACGCTTATGGCTTCTGGATCGATGAGGACTTCACGGTACAGGTGCAGGTCAGGGCAGAGTTTAGCCAGCTGTACGATCAGGCCGGACTGTTTATTCAGGATGACGAGACCCACTGGGTCAAGGCGGGCATTGAATTTAATGATGACCAGCCGGCGATAGGCTGTGTGGTGACGCGCGAGAGATCCGACTGGTCAACCGGCCTGTTCCCCGGCGATCCGCGCAGCTTCTGGCTGCGGGCTACGCTGGTTAATGAGGCGCTGCGCATTCAGTACTCAACCGATGGAGAGCACTGGCCGCTGCTACGCCTCTGTCCGTGGCCCGGCCGTGGGCGGCGCTTTGTCGGGGTGATGGGCTGCTCACCCGAACGCGCCGGGCTGGCGATTCGCATCGCACACTTCACGCTCAGCCCGCCACTCGGCAAAGCGCTGCACGATCTATCATAAACATGTCATAAACGGCGCTTAGCCGTGAAAGGTGACCGGGTGGCTGAGATCACCTCCCACGGCTGAGTATTGCCGTCCGACGGCGCGCCCCGGGCATCCTCCCGCACCGATCGCAGTATCTGCTGAGGCACCGGCGTCGGCAGGGATCGACGGTAACAGCGACTTTGCCGCCCCGTCTGCCTGAAACTTAGCTCACCGGTGTCGGACGGTGTGCAGGAGTCTGCTGCTTAGCGTTTTTTCAGGCGGTGACGGCACGATTGCGCGCCACGATTGCCGTATGCGTCAGCTCTCCGGCTGACATGAACTCGTTGATCAGCGCATCGCGGTTGTGCGGCGCGCGGTCGCGGTCGGCCGCCTGCAGCGCGCTTATCAGCGCGGGCCGGGACAGTTCAGTGCAGTAGGCGGGCGTACCCGGCTGCTGACGCCATGAGTCGCTCAGCGAACCTGCGTCAACCGCATCAAAACCGGTCACGTCGACCAGCGTCATTGCTACGGCTTTCGCCTGCGCATCGTCACCGGCAACCGGTATCGCCAGACGATCGGGCTGACCTGCCGGCTGGCCTTTTTCGGCCAGCGTCGCCGCCAGTACCGCATTCCACGCTTTAATCACCGGACGGCGCAGCTGTTCGCTGGCCCACTGGCTTTCTGTCTGCCCCTGCTGCAGTGCCGCAATATCGCCGTCGCGGAACGGATAGTAGTTGCTGGTATCAATGATGATGGCCTCCGCAGGTGCAGCGTTTAACAGGCTGGCCAGCGTCGGGTGCTTATCGAAAGGTATCGCCAAAATGATCACTTCGGCGTCCTGAACGGCGTCTTCGCGGGTTACCGCCGTGGCACCCACTTCTCTGGCCAGCGTCTGAATCGAGTCAGGACCACGTGAGTTTGCCAGTCGGATGGTGTGACCGGCGGCGGCCAGTTTGCGTGCCAGAATTGCGCCGATATTACCTGCGCCAATGATGCTGATGTTCATCTGTTACCTCTTTGTCGATGGGCGTTATTGTTGCGCCGGATGGGCGAAGTCGAGCAGGGTGTCGCGCAGCGCGGCCAGCTCCTGATCCGACAGGTTGCAGGCAGATTTAATGCTGTCGGTAATCGTCCACAAGGTTTGCTGCAGGGCGGCACCCTGGGCGGTCAGGGTGATCAACACCCGTCGTTCATCATTACGGTCGCGGGTGCGGACAATCCGGCCGGCCGCTTCCAGCCGTTTGAGTACCGGCGTAATGGTGCCGGTATCCATGCCCAGCCGGTTGCCGAGATCGCCGACGCTGCGTGGCGTCTCGCTGAACATCTCCAGCATCACCAGATATTGCGGGAAGGTCAGGCCCAGCGGATCCAGGAAAGGTTTGTGCATCCGGTTCATCCGGCTGGCGGCGCCATACAGGGCGAACGACAGTTGTTTGCCGATGTCGGCAGGTGACTCGCGACTCATGATTTACCTTGTGTTTGATTATCTAGTGCAACAGATAAAAGTGTAGAGTAATAGATGCCACGTTTAAAGCGCTGACAGCAGGTAATTTGTGCGGTTTCGCCTTTGCGGGATCGGGACGAGCCGACATCACCCCCGACAGGCGGGCAGCGGGAGCGATGTCGGGGCTGTCAGGCGGCCATGCGGCGGCACGCTTCAGCACAGTGATGGCAGGCTTTGGCACACTGCTGGCAGTGATCGTGCTGGTGCTGGCCGCACTCGTCGCCGCACTGCTGACACAGGTCGGCGCACAGCTGGCAAAGCGGGCGGGCCGATTCGCTCTGCAGCGCCATAAACTGCGCCGCCAGCCGACAGAGACTGGCACACTGCATGTCCAGCCGGATACAGTTGCGCATCATCTCCAGGTTCTCTTCCTGCAGGCAGGATGCCGCACAGTGATCGCAGGCTGCGGCACACAGATAACAGGCCTCAATGCACTTTTTAAATTCGTCGTTCATGTTGCCTCCTTATGTGGGTTTGCCTGTTTAAGCCTGGAAAAGAACCCTGATTATGCAAACAGCGAATAAGTTAATCATCTTTTCCGCACTTCGCTTATTCCAGCGCGCGGGCAGCATTCTGAGCCGGTGTGCGCTGACCGGCATTGCATATCTGCCCGTTATAGTCTTAATTATTAAGCCTCAATCAGCGGTGCCTTATTGCCCGTGGAAGACGACCGACGCCTTAACAGGGAACGCTATGCATCGCACCATCGGCCCGATACGACACCTGATCAGTCCGCTACTGACGGTCGGCCTCGCGCTCGGATGGGCAGACCAGGCCGCTGCTGATACCGTCTGGCTGAACAATGGCGACCGGCTGACCGGCACGGTGCGCTACCTGAGCGATGGCAAACTGGCGATAGAAACTGCCTATGCCGGAACGGTCACCCTCGACTGGAACGTGGTCAGTACCCTGGCGAGCGAAAATCCGGTCAATGTCGAAAACAAGAAAACCGGCGAGCGCTATCAGGTCCGGCTCTCCGCCTCCGATCCCGGCTATATCTGGGTGGAGCGCAATGAGCGTGAAGAGAAGATCTCGGTAAAGCGTATCGACGAGTTTATGAAAGCCAAAGTCCGCACCGATCAGCTGTCGTGGACCGGCAACATCGACGCCGGCATGAAGGTCAAAAAAGCCTCGACCAAAACCGACGATTACAATTTCTCCCTCAATACCAAACTGGCGCAGGGCAAATGGCGTCACGATATCGGCGCGACCTATAACCGCGAGCAGGAGAATGAAGACGTCAATACCGACAACTACAGCCTGCGTTATGCTTTTGATTACCTGTTCCGGGAGCAATTTTTCTGGCAAACCCGCGCTACCTACAAACGCGACTGGGTCGAAGATCTGTCGCGTCAGGCGCTGATAGGCACCGGACCGGGCTACCAGCTGTGGGATACCGAACTCAGTTCCTTCTCGGTATCGATACTGGGCGGGGCGTTTGGTTATGGCTACAGCGACGGGCGGGAAGAGAAACACTTTGGTGCCTCGGTACGCTGGAGCTATCAGCGTTATCTGTTGGGCAAATCGGTCACGCTCTACAGCAACGGTGACGTTGGCCATTCGCTGGATGACGATGGCGTCTTTACCCTGGATGCCGAAGTCGGCCTGCGTTACACCCTGACCTCGTGGTCAACCCTGCATCTCGGCTATCACCGCAACCTGGTGAACGGCACGCCGGATACCCTCAACGAAGGGACTTTCTCAACCGGCCTGGGCGTGAAGTGGTAAGGCATCGGGCAGGGGAGATTGCAGCAAAGTTTTACCGTTTTTCTTACGATCCCGGCACGGCTTTGACTAAGCTGCTGATACCGACAAAGGGAGAGTGCAGAAGATGATCGTAAGCAGCAGGGTCTATCGTCCGGGATGTGCGGGCGAAGAGGTGGATGTCGAGAAAATCAGTGAGGTGATTAAGCAGCCGGATGCGTTTATCTGGCTTGGCCTGTGGCAGCCCGATCCGGCGTTCATGGAGAAAATCAAAGAGGAGTTCGGGCTGCACGAACTGGCAGTCGAGGATGCTCTCTATGCCCATCAGCGGCCCAAGATTGAGCATTACGGCGAATCGCTGTTTATTGTGGTTAAGACGGTGCGGGCAAAAGATGACAGCTGCGAACTCGGCGAAACCCATTTCTTTGTCGGGAAAAATTTCCTGATCAGCATCCGTCACGGCGCGTCAGAAAGCTATTCACCGGTGCGTGAGCGGGCAGCAGAAAACCCGGCGCTGCTTAAGCTCGGACCGGGTTACCCGCTCTATTGCCTGCTCGACTTTATTGTCGATCGCTATGCGGAACTCTCGACCTCACTGAATGAACGGGTCGGCCAGATGGAGAACGATCTGTTCAAAAGCGAATTTGATCGTCAGTCGGTGCAGGCGGTCTACACCCTGCGCCGTCATCTGCTGACGCTGCGCAATGCCGCGCTGCCGCTGGAGGAGATCTGTAATCAGCTGATTCACCTGCATGAAGATCTGATCCCGCGCCCGCTGCGGGCCTATATCCGTGACGTGCAGGATCACGCCCGTCATGTGGTGACCGACGCCGAGGATATGCGCGAGATGCTGACCAGCGCCATGCAGGTCAACCTGGCGCTGGTGACGGTACAGCAGAATGAGGTGGTGAAAAAGCTGGCGGGCTGGGGGGCGATACTGGTGATCCCGACCGTGATATTCAGCATGTACGGCATGAACTTCGAACATATGCCCGAGCTTAAGTCGCTGTATGGCTATCCGCTGGCGGTCGGCATCACCCTGCTGGCCTGCGGCGGGCTGTGGGCGAAATTACGCCGTTCAGGCTGGCTGTAACGCTGCGGATAATTATCCAGTGGCTTATTTACGCGCTGCGCTTAGGCTTATTTAAGCGCAGCGAGAATAAAGGCGAATAATAAGCATTTCTTTCATCAAGGCCAGATTATTCTGCAGTGGAAATAAGAGTGGCCTGGTGCTGTTTCTCTAACCGGTGCGCGGCTTAACTGGCCGCTTTTTTATTTGTTCGCTACGCTGATAATACAATCGTATAACACCGCCGCCCTGGCGAAATAGAATTTGCACGGCTGATTTGCAGCGCTGATATGCGGCGACGCATTTATATCCGGAGAAATACCGATGACAGAACGGACTAATCCTCCGCGCTTTTTAACGTCTGACGCTCGTCTACCGCGCCCTGTGCGAGGCAGCAGGGGTAAGCCCGATTGTGACTGACAGCGACTGGGTTTTAATCATTGCCCGCACGCAGTTTGCGCTGACCATGGGCATGCACATTACCCTCGCGGCGCTGACGCTGGGGCTGGCACCTTTTCTGGTGTGGTTTGAAGCGCGCTGGCTGTGGGGCAAACAGCAGGCCGCCCGCGATGCGCTGCACTTCTGGCTGACCATCTTTTCCCTGACGGTGGCCATTGGCGCGGTCTCTGGCGTGGTAATGGAGTTTCAGTTCGGCACTCACTGGGCGCGCTTTTCACATCAGGTCGGCGGCGTTATCGGGCCGTTGATGTTTTATGAGGTACTGATCGCCTTTTTTCTCGAATCGGCGCTGACCGGCGTAATGCTGTTTGGCTTCAATAAAATTCGTCCGGCAGTGCATTTCGCGGTGACCTGTCTGGTGGCGGCCGGGGCGTTTCTTAGCGCCTTCTGGATTCTGGCGGCTAATTCGTGGATGCATACGCCGGTCGGTTTCAGCCGTGATGAGAACGGCGTGTTTCTGGCCGAAAGCTGGCGTTCGATCTTACTATCCCCCTCTTTCCCGTGGCGCTTCAGCCATATGGTGATGGCATCACTGATTGCCGTGGCGGTACTGGTGATGGGCGTGGCGGCCTGGCGGCTGCGCCATTTTAAAGCTGAGGCTGCTTCGCGCCTGATGCTCAACAGTGCGCTGACCTTTCTGCTGTTTGCCGTGCCGCTGCAGATGGTTCTGGGCGATCTGCATGGTGAAAATACCCGTGACTATCAGCCGGCCAAACTGGCGGCTATCGAAGGCGGCTGGCATCCGCCGGCACCCGGCGAGGGCGAACCGCTGCGGCTGTTTGCGCTGCCGGATCAGCAGGCGCAGCGCAATCATCTGGAGATTAGCCTGCCCAATCTCGGCTCGCTCTATCTGCGGCATAACCTTACCGGCCACATCAAAAGTCTGAGCGAATTTCCCGCCGATGCGATCCCGCCGGTGCTGCCGGTGTTTTTCGCTTTTCGACTGATGGTCGGCTTAGGCGGGGTGATCCTGCTGACCACGCTGGTGGCCAATGTGCAGCGCTGGCGCGGCCGGTTACCGGTCTCAGGGCGCTTGCTGCGCTGGCTGACGTGGCTCTCGCCAGCCGGCTTTGTCGCGCTGCTGTCAGGCTGGGTGGTGACCGAAGTCGGGCGGCAGCCGTGGACGGTCTATGGCATGGTGCGCACCGCACAGAGCGTGTCGCCGCTGGCGCTCAGCACCACTCTCGGCATTTTCCTGGCGGTGCTGCTGATCTACGGGCTGGTATTCGCCCTCGGCTTACACTATCTGCTGCGCCGGATTAAGGGTGAACTGCCGTCGGGAAAACCGGTGGTTATTCAGCTGAAAACGCCCAATTAGGAGTCCGCCATGGCCGATCTTTCTGCGCTGATCATCTGTCTCTCGCTGCTGCTCTATCTGCTGCTGGATGGCACCGACCTCGGCGTGGGGATGCTGTTTTTCTGGTTTCACGACGACCCGCAGCGTGAACTGATGACCCACAGCATTCTGCCGGTCTGGGATGCCAATGAAACCTGGCTGGTGCTGGCCGCGGGCGGCTTGCTGGCGCTGTTTCCGCCGGTCTACAGCCTGCTGCTCAGTGAGCTGAGCGCGCCGCTGTTCGCCATGTTGCTGGCGCTGGTGGTGCGGGCGATGGCGCTGGAGTATCGCGCCCAGAGCAGCACCCGCTTACGTCACTGGCTGGACCGCATTATGGCCAGCAGTTCAGCGCTGGCGACCTTTATTCAGGGCTGGTGCGGCGGAATGATCATCAGCGCGCAGCCGAGCGGCCTGCCCGATGGGCTGAGCCTGGTGCCGCTGATCAGCGGCGTGGGCTTAATGGCAATCTATTCACTGCTGGCCTGCTGCTGGATCGGCTGGCGGATTGGCGACAAGGTGCAGCCGCTGGCCGAAGCGCAAAGCTGGCTGTGGTGGCTGCTGGCGCTGCTGGTGTTTCTGGTCGAACTCTATCTTAACGCCGACCTCTGGCAGCAAAGCTGGCAGCGCCCGCTGGGTAAAGTGGCTGGCGTGGCGATCGTCATCCTGTGGATCGCCTTGCCGCTGGCGCTGTGGCGCGCCCGGCCGCTGATGCAGCTTCTGGTGACGCTGACGCTGATTGGCGCAGTGTTTATCGGATTGCTGTGCGGCCTTTATCCGTGGTTAGTGCCGCACCATTTCACCCTCAGTGAGAGCGCGTCATCACCGGTTACCCAGGGATTTGTGCTGGTGGGCGCGGCCATTGCCATGCCGCTGACGCTGCTTTACCACAGCTGGTCGTTCTGGATTGAACGACGCGGTAAATAAACCGACGCCCGCTATGCTTTAGGCAGGGTGCCGTTCGGTGGGTGTGGCTGACAGGAGGCGAGGCAACGGTGAAAAAAGAACAAATCAGCAGTCGGGATTACCCGATAAAAGAAAATGTCCGCTGGATACGCCGTGAATGGCTGATTCAGCGCGTCGGCGAGTATCTCCTGATCCTGCTGGTGATTCTCGGCGCGTGCGGACTGTTTTCCAAAGGGGTGCTGAGTAACGGCAGCGCCGTGTCGCCGGATGGCGCGATTCAGGTGGAATATGAACGTTTTGGCCGGGTTCAGAGCAATATGGACATGACAATCCGCATCAAATCACCGACGGCGGAGCGGTTCAGCGTCACCCTCGGTCAGGGGGCGCTGGATAATTTGCAAATTCAGACGCTACAGCCGCAGCCGCTGGAGGCGATTACCCTCGGCAGCGACCTGCGGCTGACCTTCTCGTCGCGCGATTCCGGTCCGGATCACGCCATCTGGCTTGGCCTGCAGCCGCGCAGTCCCGGCCGTATTGCCGTCAGCGTCAGCAGCGGCGATCATCCGCCGGCCCGTTTCACCCAATGGATTTATCCCTGACAGGAGTGCTTTATGGAAACGGTTTTACGTGCGGCGGGTATTTATCTGGTGCTGATGGTGGTGATTAAAATCGCCGGCAGACGCACGCTGTTGCAGATGACCTCGTTCGACTTAATCCTGCTGCTGATCATCAGTGAAGCAACCCAGCAGGCGCTGCTGGGTGACGATTTTTCAGTGACCGGTGCCGCCCTGACCATTATCACGCTGGTAACCATCGATATTTTACTGGGGAAACTGAAAAACCGTTTTCCGGTGGTCGAACAGGCAATTGATGGCGGGCCGGTGATTCTGGTGGAGAATGGCAATTTACTGACCGAACGGATGAAAATGACCGGCATCAGCCCCGATGATGTGCTGGAAGCGGCACGATCGAGTCAGGGACTGGAACGCTTTGACCAGATTAAATATGCGGTGCTGGAGGTAAACGGCCACATTTCAATTATTCCGCTGCCGCAAAAATAATTGGCAGCGCGCTGTCAGGCCCTGCAGGCGTTGCGGTCCGGCGTCTGCAGGTGATTTTTCCTGTCCGGTCAGCGCGTTAGCGTATACCTGCCCGGCGAGCGTCACGCTTCGCTTATTCTGCCGTTCCCCTTGTGATTTTGCGGATTTAGTTCAGACTCAGCTCTCCACTCACGTTTTTATAACCAGAGCTGGCCTGACTCCCAATCAGCGTTATGCTTTCACGGTCAGGTTCAAAGTGAATAAATTTAACAGTTTTACCTTCTATCCGGTCACTGGCTGGCACATCGGGCCGCTTACCGGTCATCAGGCGCTGGTGCTGCAGTTTGGCTACCACGATCCCAAAGCCCCGTTCACCAAACGTCAGCAGGAATCTCTCTACTTCGGCATGACCCTGGAGATGGCGAAAAAGCTGGTGGTTAATCTGTCGGAACACATTGATTATGCTGAACAACACGCAACAGAGTCCTGAACCGGACGAGGGGGCTGGCGGTTAAGCATGAGCCGCTATTTTACCGCTCCAGCGGACGGTGCATAAACCCGCAGGGCCTGCGCAATCAGGCGAAAATGCGCCGGCGTCTGCCCGATAATCTCGCCGTCCGCATTGATGTAATGAGGACGACGCGTCTCAATGGTCAGTTCGGTAGTACTGAACGCCCGCACGTTACGCCAGCGCCCGTGGGTGCCGCGCCGCAGCGCGGGCAGCAGGGCGATCAGCTGCCAGCTTCGCTGCAACTCCAGACTGTAAACATCCAGCAGGCCGTCATCCGGGGTCGCGCGCTGTTCCACCGTCATGCCACCGCCATAAAATCGGCCATTGCCGACCGACACCTGCACGGTTTTGATCGGCGTTCGCTCGCCCTGATGGATCAGCGTGGCGCTGAACGGGCGACTCTGGCGCAACAGCCGCAGGGCAGCCAGCGCATAGCCGCCGATGCCCCAGCGTTTTTTCGATTCCGCCGTCAGATTGCGCGCCAGTTCCGCTGAAAAGCCGATGCTGCAGACGTTAAGAAACAGGTGCTGATTCACTTCACCGAGATCGACCGGGCGCAGCTGACCGTCAGCAATAATCTTCACCGCCTGCTCCAGGCCGGCACCGATACCGAGGGTGCGGGCGAAATCGTTGGCGGTGCCAAGCGGTAAAATTCCCAGTGGCAGGCCGGTCTGCATCAGGCCGGGCGCGGCAGCATTGAGCGTACCGTCGCCGCCGCCAACAATCACCGCATCAACGCGATCGGCGTAAGCGCTAATCAGCTCAGGGTAGCTGCGCGTATCCTCGGCGGGCGGCTGCAGCAGGGTGATACCGGCATCGGCAAGCAGCGATCTTGCCCGGCTGGCGTCGGTTCGCCCTTTACGCGAGCGCTGATTGATCAGTAGCAGGGCGGTGTTAAACGGTGCAGACATACCTGTGGTCTCTCCTGGTGGTAACGAGCCGGCAAGTACAGCACTGGCACTGCCGACTCACAACCGGCCTTGCGCTACTTTACGCAGCGCGACAGGCGTACCGACAGATAATAAAGATCGTCTACACTGCTAATGTTCAGGTCCATACGCAGGAGGAACAATGACGGAACACGAATTCAGAACGTTGTTAGCCGAACAGGGTTTTGATGAGCCGGTACTGGTTGAGCGCGCCGCCGCCACCCAGCTCGATAATCATGTCCATCCCTTTGAGGCGCTGGCCCTGATTCTCAGTGGCGACATCACCATCAGCACCGAGCAGAGTGACATCACCTATCACCCCGGAGAGACGTTCCATCTTCAGCCCAACGAACTGCACCGTGAGGCGTTCGGTCCGCAGGGCGTGCGTTATCTGGCGGGGCGCAAATACGATTAAGGCCCAATCTGAAACTTTATGACCTCTTCTGACGATCTTTTTACCCGTCTGGCACAGTCGCCGTTTCGCCAGCGTTTCCGGCTGGGACGGGCAGAATATGACTACGCCAGCAGCAAAGGCGAGGCGGTGCTGCGCCAGCATGCGGCGGAGTTTATCGCCCAGCGGCTGGCCCCGGCCCGGCCGGCCAATGACGGCAAACAGACACCGATGCGCGGCCATCCGGTGTTTATCGCCCAGCATGCCACCGCCATCTGTTGCCGCGGCTGCCTGAGTAAATGGCACCACATTGCGCCGGGCCAGCCGCTGAGCGCCGGGCAGCAGGCGTATCTGGTGGCGGTGTTATTGCAGTGGATTGACCAGCAGATGCAACGACCGGCACCGCCTGCCCGACCGCAGAAAGCGAAGGCAAAACCGGATGACGATCCGCAACTGGCATTATGGTGAGGGCGTGAATATCGGGCGGATAGCGATTTTTCTGGCGGAAACTGGCCCTTTTTCATTCCTGGTTTATTCTTAAATCTTTCCTGGCCGCGCTATGCCAGGATTAAAACCTGACACGGCAACTATTCAAAACAGAGGGAATTATGAAGAAAACAATTATTGCACTGTCTGCTATTTTACTGGCTTCGCCAGTTTTTGCCGCGACCACCACAGACAACACCGTTGCAGAAGCGCATAAAGGCGCGGATACCGCGAAAGAAAAGCTGCATCAGACCCAGCATCAGGGCGAAGAGTTAAAACTCAAGTCCGAGCATGCGGCTGAAGGCAAAAGCGATGCCACCAGCAGCAAAGTGACGGAAGGCGCGCAGAAAGGCTGGAACAAGACCAAAGAAGGCACCGAGAAAGGCTGGGATAAAACCAAGCAGGGTGCTGAAGATCTGAAAAACAAAGCGACTAACTAAGCCGCCCTGTTTGCCGGATAGAACAGATTGAAAAAGAAACCCACCGTCAGGTGGGTTTTTTATTTACTTTTTGCTGGTGCTGGCGGCTTTCTCCGCCTCGGCGGCGGCTAATGCCGAGACTTTGATTTCGGCTTCAGCTGCTGCATCCGCTGCAGCGGCGGCGGCTTCAGCCGCCGCTTCGGCCGCGGTATCTGACTGTTTCTTGCCTTCCTCGATCACCTCTTCATCAATCTCTTCGATGTTTTCGCGGTTATCGCGGCCTGACAGCAGATTCCAGCAGGCGATAAACAGCGCGGCGATCACCGGGCCGATGACAAAGCCATTAATGCCGTAGATTTCCATGCCGCCCAGCGTGGCGATCAGAATCAGGTAGTCAGGCATTTTGGTATCTTTGCCGACCAGCAGCGGACGGAGAATGTTATCCACCAGGCCAACAATCACCACAAAGAAGCCGACCAGGAACAGGCCTTTCCACAGCGCGCCGGTGGCAAAGAAGAACACCGCCGCCGGTACCCAGATGATGGCGGAACCGACCGCCGGAATCAGTGACAGGAACGCCATCAGCGCACCCCACAGCAGGCTGCCGTCGATGCCGGTAAACCAGAACGCCAGACCGCCGAGTATCCCCTGAACCACCCCGACTACCACCGTGCCTTTCACCGTGGCACGTGCGACCGCAGCAAATTTCACCAGCAGGTGGTGCTTAACGTAGGTCGACAGTGGCAGCGCTTCCAGGATCAGATGCACCAGGTATGAGCCATCTTTCAGCAGGAAAAACAGCAGATAGAGCATTACGCCAAAGCCCACGGTGAAGCTAAAGGTGCCTTTACCGATGATGAAGGCGCTGCCTGCTACGTACTGGCCGCCCTTCAGGGCGAATGACGAGAGCTTCTCCTGAATCTGCGTGGCGTTATCCAGATTATTTTCGGCGAGGAAATGTTTCGCCCAGCGCGGCAAATGCTGTAACAGGTCAGCAAACACCACCGGGAACTGCGCCGAGTTAGTCTGGAGCTTGTGATAAACCGCGTTGGTTTCGACCACCAGCGAGGAGGCGATAATTGCCAGCGGCGTGAACACAATCAGGCAGATACAGAGCAGGGTCAGCAACGCCGCCAGGCCATTACGTTCGCCCAGTCGGGTCCGCAGGTAGGTTTTGAGCGGATGGAAAATCACCGCCAGAATCGCCGCCCATAAAATTGGCGAGAAATAGGGTGAAAGCACCTCAAAAAAGGCGAGGGTGGCAATCGCCAGAATCAGAATGAAAAAACCGATATTCAATCCTTTAAAACGCATGGAAAAACCTCATGGTAAACGTCCCCTGATAATCCTGATTGCCGCGTGTTCTGCGCGTAGTCTCGTTCACACGAGCGCGAGCGGTCAGCTTTTGCGTCAGGTTTTACGCTGTTAAAAGTGCCAGTACCCGCACGATTTTTGGCTAACAAATTGAAAAATAAGGCGCAGCTTATCAGCCAGCCGATGCCGCCCGCAGCCTGACCTGAGCTGCGCGCAGGGCTTAGCGCTTTGCCGACGCGCTAAATCCTACACTAGCGTAGCGGTTTCACCGATTATTGGTAGCAAACAGATTCACGCTCGCGGGCGGCGCTGCCGATAATCCTCAAAGCGCAATGAAACGATGACGGTGAATAATGAACAGAATAGTGATGTCAGGCGTGCTGCTGATGCTGTTAAGCGGCTGCGCCACCAAACAGTATCCGCAGGCGTCTGCGGTAACGCCTGAAGAGACGGCGGTGCTGGATTGTAAACTGCTGGATCAGGCGATCGTTAAAGCCCACCACGTGCAGAGTGAGATTGATCAAACCGGCCGCTTCGATGCGCTGACCGTGATGGGCTTTATCGGGGATTTTGGTATCGGTAACGGCATTGCGAAGCACAACGCCAGCCATAGAGCGGATACGCGACTGCAGCAGTTGCAGTCGCTGAAAGCCGCAAAATGCAGCCAGCGCGTGGCCTGAGCCACTGGCTGCCTGAGAGATTAGCCGCGCGTGCGCTGGCTGAGGTGCTGCATCCTGACATTTTCCGCCGCGCGTTTACCGGCGAGGAAGGCGTGATCCGAATTGTAATACTCCCACTCGCTGTAACGGCCGGATAAGTGAATATCCTGGGTCAGCAGCCACTGCCG
The DNA here is from genome assembly GCF_059730575.1 of Pantoea sp. X-Soil-YNGN-775. Lineage (NCBI taxonomy): Bacteria > Pseudomonadati > Pseudomonadota > Gammaproteobacteria > Enterobacterales > Erwiniaceae > Pantoea > Pantoea sp. X-Soil-YNGN-775. Next base: position 1,111,389 of record NZ_AP035945.1, read on the forward strand.
GATCAGCGCCACATTGCGGCTGCGCGCATGGTCATACACCACATAGGCGTAGGGCATATCAACCTGCGACGCGCACAGCAGCCGATCGTCTTCGCGGATCATTCCGACCCGGATGCAGTCCTGACGGCAGCGCTCAATCAGCGCTTCGCCCTCCAGCGGCAGTGGGTTGGCGGCATTGTAGGTGATCTCGCAGGTTAAGCCGAAACCGCCGGGCGGGTTACAGTGCGGACTGGCATTGCCCTGCACGAAGATGCGATGAAACAGGGTATCGCCGGGATAGTAAATCCAGTGTTTATCGGTCAGCCCGGTGCGACCGATCCCCAGATTGACGCAGCGGACCGAAACAAACTGCAGCTGCTGCGCCGCCTGCTGCACCGTGTCCGGCACCTCATCGCCCATCAGTTTAATCAGCTCCGGCAGCGGCATGGTGCTGATCAGCTGGTGATAGCGATAGTGGCGTCCGTCGGCCAGCAGCGCAACGTGCGCCTGCGGATGCAGCCGGATCAAGCGCGCCCCGGTCTCAAGCTGGCACTTCAGATGCGGCAGAAAGCCGGACATTAAAGCCTGGAAGCCGCCCCGCAGCGGATAGCCAAAGCGGGCATTCGGACCGACCGGTTTCGCCAGCGGTTGCAGCGCGCCATCAATAATCTGCGCCAGATCCGGCAACGGCACCCGTCCGCCCAGCCACGAGGTTTCCATTTCGGTCAGCGGCACTTTCCACAGCTTCTGGTTGTAGGGCAGGGCGAAGTGTCGTGCGATGCCTTTACCCCAGGTACGCAGGATAAAGTGATGGAAATCTTCCTGATCCTGCACCTCGCCGACGTCGTTGCCCTCATCAGGCAGCGCCCCGTCGGCGCAGCAGTCACGCCGCTGACGCGCCCGCTCCAGCGGCACGGCGACCGGCGCACTTTCGCCATAACGCGCTTCAATCGCCCCCAGCACGCACTCCTTCACCACCTCAACCGGCAAACCATGCAGCGCTGACTGGAACGGATAGCGGGTAAAGACGCCGTCGGTGTAGACCCAGGCTTCACGCGCCTGCCAGTGCAGGTTGTCGCCCAGCAGCATCTGATACAGCTGCAGCACGTAAGGGTCCTGCGAAAACATAATGTGGCCGGCGTAATCGAAGGTGAAGCCCTGATCCTCAACCGACCGGCACCAGCCGCCAGGTGTGGCATTTTTTTCCAGCAGCACCGCGCTTTCACCGTAGTGATAACCGGCGCTCAGGCCGGTCGGCCCGGCACCGATAATCAGGCACTCCACCGCGGCACTCTCCAGCATCGCCGGGGTTAGGGCGCTGACGTTGGTTCGCTGCGGTTCGGTCAGCGGCAGGCTGGCCGCGGTGTATGGTTGTTTGCGGGTCAGCGCCTGCTGGATCAACTCGTATACCTGTTCCACCGTACGGTCCCAGGAGGTGGCAGCGACTTTTGCCTGCATTTTCCCCGCCAGCGCCAGCCGGTCGGCAGCGCTAAGGGCGATTGCCCGTTCACAGGCGGCGATAAACTGCTGATGATCACCGGCGACGGCGACCTCATCGGCATAATGGCGGGCGACATCGGTGATGGCGGTACTGACAATCGGCAGTTGCGCCGCCATATACTCCAGCACTTTGGTCGGCGAAATGTAGCGGGTCGAAGCGTTGAGCGCGAATGGCATCAGGCAGACATCCCAGCCGGCGAGGAACTGCGGCAGCGCCTGATAAGGCTGCTGGCCGAGCCAGTGAATGTTGTCGCGCTGCGGCAGGCTGGCCGGATCGATTTTCACCACCGGGCCGACCATAATAATCTGCCAGTCGGGATGACTGTCAGCCAGCGCGGCGATCAGCGGCAGATCGATGCGCTCATCCAGCACGCCATAGTAGCCAAGACGCCGGGCGGGAATCGAATCCTGCAACGGATGGCGGTTGCTGCGATCGCGCGCCTGCTCAAAATGAACCGCATCGACGCTGCTCGGGAAGCAGTACACCTGCGGATGTTTATCGCGTTTGGCTTCATACAGGCTGGAGCCGCCGGTAAACACCAGATCGGCACGGGTCATCAGCGCTGACTCGCGCTGCTGAAGCTGGCGCGGGGCATTGTGAAAAGCAGAAAGCTCATCCATGCAGTCGTAAATTACCAGCGCCGGATTAAACGGCGTCAGCAACGGCAGCGCCATCGGCGTATAAAACCACACCAGCGGCTGTTCATCTTCGTCCATCAGGGGGGCCAGCAGCAGTTGCAGCGGGGCGATCTGGCTGTCGTGAAATCCGGCAGCCTGAATATCGGTATGCGGCTGGATCACCGTAATATTGGCGGCTGGCTGACTCTGATGCAGCCCTGGCGGCCCGGCCTGCCAGACCGGCTCTTCAACAAACAGCACCCGATAGTGCTGCGCCAGGCGCGTCAGCAACTGCTGCGGACGCTGAAAGACAAATCCCCAACGTAGATGACTGAAAACAATGAGTACAGGCGGGTTATTCATAGCGGACTCCTGACAATGCCGTTGTGATTGTTGGATGTGTTGCAACGATTGCTGCGCCTGGCGCAAAGCGTCAGCGTAAGGGTGCTGTAACTGGCGGGCGTAAGGATCGGGTCCCAGCCGATCGAGATCCCACAGGCCGCTGCGGGTCCAGAAGGTGGGTTGCTCCCATAAAGGACGATCAAGGATGGGATAGAGGCAGATGCCGAGCAGGTCGACGCCAGCCAGCAGCGCCTGCGCGACCTGGGCGCCAATCTGGCCGATCCAGGCACCGCGTCCGCTGCCGACGTGACTGGTCTCCGCCAGCAGCAGCGGGCGCTGATAGCGCTGATAGACCTGCCGGAGCAGCTGATGTAACGGCGCACGACGGGGGTCGCCAAGGTGCCAATAGAGGCGCTGATTCGATCCCTGCTGCCACTGATTATCGTGGTAGTAATTCACGCCAATCAGGTCGAGATAGCGTTCTGCTCCTCCGAGTTCAGGATGCAGCCTGCCGCTCAGCATGTCCCACGCCTGATACTGGGTTTCACGCATCAGCGCGGCGGTCTGAACGCTGCCGGGATCGGCCGGATCGGGAACGATGTGGATCAGCGGATCGCAGTGCAGCAGACGCGCCCGGGGATCGGCCTGCCAGATCGCATCGCAGGCCGCCAGCGTGGCCCGCACCAGCTGCTGTTTAGCGGCATCGGCGCGATCCGGCTGCGGGCAACTGGCGCAGGCGAATACGCCTACCGAGATACCCCAGCTGAGAAAAGAGATTTCATTCATCGGCGAATAGACCGGCGCGCTGTGATACCAGGGCGCCAGAAAGCGCGCCAGCGCGCCGCAAAAGGCGGCAAAACGGCTGACAAAGTCGCGGTCAAACAGGTCCAGGTCGTCGGGCCAGCCGTAATGGCAGAAGGTCCAGCTGAGCTGGATGCCCTGTTGTTGTGCCGCCTGCATCCGGGCGGCGACGGTCGAAAAGTCGTAGCGGCCATCCCGTTCGCACAGTCGCCAGCCGACGCTTTCGCGCACGGTTCGGATAGCGAACGGCGCCAGTGCAGCATAATCCTCTGCCGCACGCGCCTGGTGTTGATTCAGGTCGTTCATCGACAGCGCAACGCCTGCAGGATTGATGTGATCGGCACCTTCATAGCCGGCCTGCCAGAAACTGGTAAAAGGGGTCATGGCATCTCCCGGTAAACAGCAACACCTATCCCGCTGACAAGCCGTGGGGGAACGGGTCAGGTGGCAGGGGCAATATGTAAAGCAGACTGGCTGGTCTGGCCACTCTGTACTGGCGGGCGCTCCTTGCCAGAATCAGCCGACGCGGCGTTGCAGGCAGCAGGGCCTGGCGCATTGACGACGAGTGAGGGATAGCGGGTAGCAACACGCGGCGCTATCGGCGGGAAAAATTGCTGGCTTCTCGTTGAGTTACTGAAGGTTATGGAAGCCTTACTGGAAAGTATAGGTAAGGTCGGCTTCTTCGCAATGCATTGATGTAAAAAGAAAAAGCACAGCGGTAAATTATGGCCGTTATAAATCAGGAAAATTTAACTTTTAAAATTTCACGCCCGACGATAAGCGAAACGTCACCGGTAACGGGCCATTTTAAGCTTTGTGAACCTTTTCCATGAGATGCAAACCGGGCAGACTCAGCGGCCGACAAAGCTGCTGCTTCGCTTGCCTTTTCATCTTCCAGCAGCATGATTAATTTATCACTGGCCTCGATCGGCAGGCGGTTTACCGGCCAGCCGAGGCATCGTGGCTCTTTTTGACTGACAGGATGTTTCACTGCTTATGTTTTCATTCGACTGGCACCGTTTCTTACTCAACGATCAACCCGCCACTTTTCTGTTTGAGGTGGTGGCAAGAGTGATGATCGCTTATCTGGTGGTGTTCACCTTTTTGAAAGTCTCGGGTCGCCGCGGGGTGCGACAGCTGTCGCTGTTCGAACTGGTGGTCATTCTGACGCTTGGCTCCGCGTCGGGTGATGTCACTTTCTATGACGATGTGCCGGTGTTGCCGGTGATCATGGTGTTTGTGGTGTTGCTGACGCTCTACCGGCTGACCACCCTGCTGACTGCGCGCAGCCCGCGCTTTTCACGACTGATTCAGGGCGATGTGATTACGCTGATCAAACAGGGGTTGTATGTGCTGGAGAGCCTCGATCATCTGAACATTTCAGAAGATGAGTTCTACATGGAGTTGCGGCAGAGTGGGGTAGAGCATCTGGGGCAGATCCGGCTGGCGCTGGTGGAAGTGGATGGTCAGCTGAGCATCTACTTTTACAACGACGATGAGATGCGTGCCGGGTTAAGCGTATTACCGCCAGAACACCGCCAGGATTTCGATACCGTGCCGCACAGCGGACTCTATGCCTGTACTCACTGCGGCCAGACGCAGCAGATCGCCGGTCAGCAGCAAGCGGTCTGCCCGCGTTGCCAGCGCCAGCGCTGGTCGGTCGCGCTGAACACCCGCCGCCTGCACTGACGGCGGGCGTCAGGTCAGGTCAGGCTGCGGATGAACTGGAGTGATAACCCGTTGTGCGATCTGACCGGGATTGCATACGCCGGACAATTTTCTGAAATTCCGGGCATAGCAGGTGATCGCTGGCAGGACAGTGCGCGACGTGTCTCAAACCATCACGGACCTTTTTCAACTGACGAATCGTGTTATCGATCTCGTCGGCTTTAGCGATGAGCAAGAGCCGATCCAGTGAGAGTTTACCCTGTGCATCAAACAGACTGGCAATCTCATCCAGAGTAAAACCGGCGCTGCGGCCCAGTGTGATCAGCGCCAGTTTTTCAAGCACGCTGGCGCAGTATTGCCGACGTAATCCTTTGCGGCCGATCGATTTGATCAGCCCCTTCTTTTCATAAAAACGCAGCGCTGAAGGCGCAAGCCCGCTGCGATCGGCGACATCAGCAATATCGAGTTCTTTTATCATTGACTTAAACCTCACTTCACGTTGCATCCTCTGAATCAGCATACCATCAGACGATTATCACAGGAGAATTCACGTGACTGAGATACTGCTTACCGGGCTGCTGGCCACCCTTATTATGGATGGCTGGAGCCTGGCCCGACGCTACCTGTTCGCGGTACCTTCCCTTAATTACGCCCTCGTTGGCCGCTGGATACTGTGGATGAGTAAAGGACGTTACTTTCATCACACCATTCACGATACGCCTGCAGTCAAAGGCGAAACCGTTACAGGATGGGCCGTCCACTACCTCACAGGAATGACTTTTGCCTTTATTCCGCTGTGTTGGCAAGGCCAGCAGTGGCCAGAACATCCCGATCTATTAAGCGCAGTGATAAGCGGCCTTCTTAGCCTGATGGTTCCCTTTTTCATCATGCAACCCGCCCTCGGGTGGGGGATCGCCGCGTCGAAGACGCCCGTGCCGGGCAAAGCCAGGCTGAACAGCGCTGTGACTCATCTGGTTTACGGGCTGGGACTTTATATAGCTGCTGTCGGGCTACAGTCACTGACCTGAGCCGCAGCAAAACAGGTATTGAGGAGGCGTTTTTGCTGGATCTATTGTGATTGAACGGCGGTTAAACCGGTCGCGACATCTTTCCGGTTACCACATAACTTTGCCTGCCACTGACAGAAAATCAAACAGATTCGGGCAGCATAGCGACCTCCATCCCCCTTCAGGAGTCACCGATGAGTCGCAGGCTGGCCAGTGCGTTACTGTTTTTGCTGTTATCGTTTGGCGCGTTTTCACAGCAGGTGATGAGTGAGAGTCATCCTCACGCACACAGCGCACGGTTACTGGAGCAGGGGAGCCTGGCGGATACCGCCGATACTCCGGATGAACATCTGCAGGAGCGGCCGGAGCGGCGGGTCAGCCTGCAATCCAGGCCGTGGCGGATGTAGCGTCCGGCGCAACCGGCGAGAAGGCAGCCGGTGCGCCGAGGCGTGCGGGTTACAGGGTGGCCTGGGTGGCCATCATGCCGGGCACCAGAATCACTTTGCGGCACTCTTCCTGTCGCTTCTCAAAAATCTCATAACCCCGGGCGGCGTCTTCCAGCGGCAGATGATGGGTAACAATCTCTTCCGGCTTAAGATGACCCTGTTCGATCAGTTTAAGCAGGTCGGGCAGGTAGGCGTGAACGTGGGTCTGGCCCATCTTAAAGGTCAACCCTTTATCAAACGCATCGCCGAACAGGAAGCCGTGAATAAAACCAGCGTAGACGCCCGGCACGCTGACGATCCCGCCACGCCGTACCGCCGCAATACACTGACGCAGTGCCTTTCCGCTGCTGCCTTCCAGCTTGAGGTTGCTGAGCACGGTTTCCGTCAGGCTGCCTTTGGCCTCAAACCCGACCGCATCGATTACCGCATCGACCCCACGGTGGCCCGCGCTGTGTTCAATGATCCAGCCGGCCGGATCGTCGATCTGATCGAAGTTGATCGGAATCACCCCGTAGCGATCGCGGGCAAAGTTCAGGCGATAGTCGTTATGGTCGATCATGTAGATCTGTTCGGCTCCCTCCAGGCTGGCACAGGCGGCGCTGAGTAATCCCACCGGACCGGCACCAAAAATCGCCACGCTGGAGCCCGGTTTAACGTCGGCATTTTTAACCGCCTGCCACGCGGTAGGCAGGATATCGGAGAGGAACAGCACTTTCTCATCTGACAACAGTGACGGTACTTTAAACGGGCCGGTATTAGCTTTCGGCACCCGAACATATTCCGCCTGTCCGCCCGGCACGCCGCCATACAGTTTGCTGTAACCAAACAGCGCTGCGGGTGGAGTGATGTTTTTACGATTAAGGATCGCCCCCCGGCCGCTGTTGGTGGTTTCGCAGGCGGCATACTGATGCAGATGGCAGAAGAAACAGTCACCGCAGGCGATAACAAACGGGATCACCACCCGATCGCCTTTAGCAACGGCCGTAACGGCGCTGCCCGTTTCCACCACTTCACCCATAAACTCATGACCGAAAATATCACCATGGCCGGTGCCGGGGATCTTGCCGCGATAGAGGTGCAGATCGGAGCCACAAATCGCGGTGGCGGTGACGCGCAAAATAATGTCATCGGCGGCTTCAAGTCCCGGATCGGGCACGTTATCAACGCTGACTTTATGCGGACCGTGATAGGTTAATGCTTTCATCTGTTAAGCTCCTGCGGGCTAGTGGACGGTAACCACGTGCTGGCACGCGGCAACTAAGCGGGGAGATTCAGGAAACCTGAAACCTGAAACCGAAACCTGCCTGAAGTGTAGCCAGCATCCCGCCAGTAAGCAGAGCGGCAGGGTCAGATGCGCCGGTCCGACCCGCTTGATAAGGTTATAGATCGCGCTGCGAAATAGCCGCTCAGTCCGGGATGATGCGTTACCATCCGGGCAGGGCGGCGAATGCCCGTCGGTAAGCGGTGTCGATTTGGAGCGGCACCTGTTCAATGTAGCGACGCGCATGTTCACGCGTGTCACCTTCCAGCCGCTGCAGGTATGCCACCGCCTCATCAAGGGCAGGAATACGGCCTTCGACGCCCGCCATGCAGGCGGGTAGCGCGGTCCAGATCAAACCTTCAATGCCTCTGGCTCGCGCCCAGTCCGCCAGCGGTCCCGCTGAGGTGTCGGTAACCGTCAGAATGCCCAGCCCATCCTCCCGGCTCTCCGGAATGCCTTCCCGCTCACGCAGCGCGCGGCAGGCGGTCGCCAGTGAGGCGGTATTCAGCCAGGCCCACAACACCGGTACCGGCGTAGCATTGAGGCAGATGGCCGTCGCCAGTTCACCTCCTTCACTGATGCGGACAAACTCAATCGGCACCCGCGGACCATCGCGATGCCAGGGGCTGGCCACCGGCAACGCACCCGATTTCCAGATCAGCGAGCCCCAGCCAAGGCAGGCAATTTTCATTCTGTTCTCCTGTGTCGTGTGTCAGCGTCACGCCTGAAGCATAGCCAAAGCGTAGCCCGTCCGGCTCATTCATCGCGCTATCAGGCGATGTCAGGGCGGTAAAACATCGTTAAAAGTGGCATTATCGGGCAGTGACGCGGCGCGCAACCTGACGGTTTTTTCAGCGATTTATGCGTATAAAACCGCATAACTTGAACTTTTATCGTCAGGTAGTGTAAAAAGAGGCGCACGCAATCGATTACCTGTGCGTCAGCGGGTCAGGAAGCCATCCTGGCGAAAATGCTGACGCAGTGATGTCTGGCCCGGAGCGGACGCGGCAAGCTGACGCTTTCTGCTCTGGCAGTCAGATGACTGGCGGCTTTTAAACGGGAAGGGCAGATGAAAACCACGCAAACAGGCACGCTGGGCGCGCTTGAAAGTGACGTCGATACGGCATGGCGCAAAACCGATACCATGTGGATGCTGGGCTTATACGGCACTGCGATTGGTGCCGGCGTACTGTTTCTGCCGATTAATGCCGGCGTGGGTGGACTGATCCCGCTGATCATTATGGCGATCCTGGCCTTTCCGCTGACCTTCTTTGCGCACCGCGCCCTGACGCGCTTTGTGCTCTCCGGAAAAAATCCGGCGGGTGACATCACCGACGTGGTCGAAGAGCATTTTGGCATCGGTGCCGGAAAGCTGATTACGCTGCTCTACTTCTTTGCTATCTACCCGATTCTGCTGATGTACAGCGTTGCCATTACCAACACGGTTGAGAGCCTGATGGTCAATCAGCTGGGACTGGTGCCGCCACCGCGCATCCTGCTGTCGCTGTTGTTGATTGTCGGCCTGATGATGATTGTGCGTTTTGGTGAGCAGATGATCGTCAAAGCGATGAGCGTGCTGGTTTATCCGTTTGTGGCGGTTCTGATGCTGATGGCCTGCTATCTGATCCCGCACTGGCACGGGGCCGCGCTGACCACCCTGAGCAGCGCTGCGCCTGGCGGCAACGGTTTATGGATGACGCTGTGGCTGGCGATCCCGGTGATGGTCTTCTCCTTCAACCATTCGCCGATCATCTCGTCGTTTGCCGTGGCGAAGCGTGAAGAGTATGGCGCGGCGGCTGAGAAGAAGTGTTCCCGCATTCTGGCCTGCGCCCATCTGCTGATGGTGGTAACGGTGATGTTTTTTGTCTTCAGCTGCGTACTGAGCCTGTCGCCCGCCGATTTGCACGCCGCCAAGGCGCAGAACATCACCATTCTTTCCTATCTGGCTAACCATTTTCAGGTGCCGGTGATCGCCTGGCTTGGCCCGATAATTGCGATTGTGGCGATCACCAAATCGTTCCTCGGGCACTATCTGGGCGCGCGTGAAGGCTTTAACGGCATGGTGAATAAGGCGCTGCGCAGCCGCGGCAAACGGATCGCGCCCGCCCGGCTGAACCGCCTGACCTCACTGTTTATGTTGCTCACCACCTGGCTGGTGGCCACCCTCGATCCCAACATTCTCGGGATGATTGAGACCCTCGGCGGCCCGGTGATTGCGATGATCCTGTTCCTGATGCCGATGTACGCGATTCAGAAAGTCCCGGCGATGCGTCAGTACAGTGGCAAAATCAGTAATCTGTTTGTGATGCTGACCGGCCTGATCGCCATCTCAGCCATCTTCTACTCACTGGCGCACTGAGCGGTTTAATCCGGTAGCTGCGGCGCAATCCGCTGGAGGTGGGCCAGCAGTTCGCCCGCCTGCTGTTCAGCGAACACCGCAATGCCGTGCTGGCGTAACAGGGCGGCCGCGACACCCGCTCCGGGCTGGCGCTGGCCGCTGAAGCTGCCGTCGTATATGGCCTGACTGCCGCAGGTCGGGCTGCCATCGCTGAGCAGGGCAAAGCGGCATCCTTCCTGCTGAGCAGTTTCGAGTGCCAGCCACGCGGCCAGCAGATAAGTCTGCGTCATATCCCGCCCGTCTGATTCCACTACCCTGGCCCGTCCCGCCAGCACATCGGCACCGCTGCCGCCGACAATCTCAGCCGGCAGGCGCGGAGTGGGTAAACCGGCAGCAAGCTCAGGGCAGTGCAGCACCAGCCGCTGCTCGCGCTGCCACTGCGTCAGCGCGGCCAGCACCTGCTTTTTGTCACTGCCGTTGTAGCGCACCCGAAAGCCCATCAGGCAGGCGCTAATCAATATTTTTTCACCGCGCTTCTGCATGCTCAGCGCCCTCCGGGCTGACGTATCTATTCAGCAATGGTTAACTTTTGTTACTTATTAGCATGTTAGAGTTAACGCGAATAATTATTATTCCTTAACCGGGTGCTGAAAAAAATGAAAACCAGGCTGCTTGCTGCCACCACAATTTTGTTGTCAACCACCTGCGCGGCCACTACGTATCCGGTCACGGTGACCGATCTTGATGGGCAAACCATTACGCTGCAAAAAGAGCCGCAGCATGTGATTTTGCAGGATGGACGCGACATTCTGGCGCTGGCTCTGCTGGACCGGCAAAATCCGTTTCAGCGGGTGGTGGCGTGGAATAACCTGCCCAAAAAGCAGGACACCCGAACCTGGGATCTACTAAAGCAGCGCTGGCCGCAGGCCACTTCCATTGTTGATATGGGCTTTAACGATCAGGGGCAGGTCGACCTGGAAAGCGTGCTGGCGAAGCAGCCCGATTTGATGATCGCTCAGCTGCGAGCCAAACCGGCGCTGACCCAGTCGGGCGTGCTGGCAACCTTAAAAAATCTGCATATTCCGGTGCTGTTCCTCGACGATGAGCTGCAGCCGAAGCAGAACACGGTGGCGGGCATCACCCTGCTTGGTAAAGTACTGAACCGCGAAGCCGAGGCCAAAGCCTATACCGATTTTTATCAGCAGCGCTGGCAGCGGATTCAGCAGGGCGTGGCGCAGGTGCAGCACAAACCGACGGTGTTTATCGAGCCGATAGCCGGCAACAGCGATAACTGTTGCTTCACCCACGGTCACAACGGCTGGGGCGCGCTGGTGGAAGCGGTGGGCGGCAAAAATATCGGCTCAGCGCTGCTGCCAGGCAGTTCCGGCTTCGTCTCACTGGAAAAAATCATCGCCATGAAGCCGGATGCCTACATCATGACCGGCTCAAAACGCCCCAACAGTAACGTGCTGCCGTTTGGTTACGGCACCAGCCAGCCAGAAATTAACGCCACCTTCAGCCGGTTGCTGTCCCGTACCGGGCTGGCGCAGATCGCCCCGGTGAAGCAACAGCGGGTCTACGGTGTCTATCATCATTTCTACAACCATCCGTATAACATTATTGGCATGGAGATCCTGGCGAAAGATCTCTATCCGCAGACCTTCAGCGAGCTCGATCCGACCGCCGATTATCATCATATCGTGAGCCACTTTACCGGCTTACCCGACGCGCCGATCGTGCTGAGCACCCCCTGACACAGCACGCAACAGGGCGGCAGTGGCTGCCCTGCTTATTGGTGGACCTGAACAGGTCAGCATCGCGATCTATTTCCATCCTCATTTCTGCCAGACGTTTGTCCTTATTCCTGACTTTTTAACCTGTCGAAATATTAATTTAAAAAGCGCTGATGAAATTAAACAATGTTTTGTAAATCAGGATTTATTTTCACGATCATATTAGCCAGACAATGCTATGTTAGTCGGGCAGCGCTGGTGATGTGGTGTTGCGTGCTCTGGTTTTCCCTTTATTTATTAAGGGTTTCACCTCGTCTTCTGGTGTGGCAGGTTAATTTCCGATCGTTCACGATCGGTTTTTTTTATATAGGGATCATCCTCCTAGCATAATTTACGCTTCGGCTTAATAGCGCACTTTATATAATCTACTGATTTTCTTTGGGTCTGTTAATTAAGATTTTTCTTAAGTTATCCCGGCACAGACCGGTTATCCGCTGTTTGAGCGTTAATAACAGATTAATAGTGGGCTAATAAGGAAATGGTCAGAATATGGAGACAAATCGGGCGGATGTTAAGAAAGCGCTAAGCAAGCGTAATTGTGTGTAAGTTACCGGTTTTTAAGACTTTTACTGATGATGGTCTGCCAGATTATTGCCACTATGATGCGTAACGGTGCCTGAATTACCGTTATCTTCGGAGGCAGTACCATGAAAAAAACAACTTTAACCGTTATCGCTTCACTTTTTGCATACAGCACGCTCTTTTCTCATACCGCACTGGCAGATGGCCAGGGCGACGGCCACGGTCAGCGATGGCAGCAGGGCGAACAATCGCACGCTGACAATCGCGGCCACGACCGTGACAAGGGACACGATGAGCGCGGCCGCGACCATGACCGCGACCACGACCGCGACCATGACCGCGACAAAGGACACGACGATCGCGGTAATAAGGGCTGGCATAACGACGGCCCGCGCGCCGATCGCGATCACTTCGCCTGGAACGGTCACGATTTCCGCCGCGGCCATCCGATTCCGGCGGAATATCGCAGCGATCGCTACCGCATCAACGACTGGCACGACCGGGGTTTACGTGAACCGCCGCGCGGCGAACACTGGGCCTACATCGACGGCAACTATGTGCTGATTGCTGCCGCCACGGGCGTGATTACCTCACTGATCCTCAGCAGCGCATTCCACTGATCCCGTAACCAAAGTTACGCAATAACCGTCTCATAATAAACGTCATGCAGACACCGGCCCCCCGAACATTCTGCAACCCACGGTGCCCAGGGAAGGGCACGTAATGGATGGCTGCGGCCCTGGTTTACACTTTCCGTTTTGTCGCGTCAGCGGCTATCCTGACAGTCCACTCACAGAACCCTGGCGTGTAAGGAGTCATGATGACGACGGTTAAGATGGTTGCGGTAGATATGGATGGCACCTTTCTGGATGACCAGAAGCAGTACAATCGATCCCGCTTTCTCGACTGCTATCAGCAGCTCACCGCCCGCGAGATAAAATTTGTCGTTGCCAGCGGCAATCAGTATTACCAGCTCAAATCCTTCTTCCCGGAGATCGCCAGCGAAATTGCTTTTGTGGCGGAGAATGGCGCATGGATAATCGATCGTGACGAAGAGCTGTTTTGCGGCGCTTTCGACCGTAGCGATGTCAATGCGGTAATCGGCACGCTGCAAAACGGTCACTATCCCGGCCTGCGTTATCTGCTGTGTGGGCGTAACAGCGCCTATTACTTTGAGGGTATGGAAGAGACGTGGCTGGTTAAGATGCGGCACTACTGTCACCGGCTCAAGCCGATTCGCAGCCTGGAGGAGACCGCAGACGACCGGCTCTTTAAGTTCGCGCTTAATCTGTCGGATGACTACATCGAACCGCTGATGGCCGATATCGAACGGTTACACCAGGGCAAAGTCGCGGCGACTTCCAGCGGGCATGGTTCGGTTGACCTGATTGTGCCGGGCAATCACAAAGCCCATGGCCTGGAGCTGCTGGCACAGCGTTGGGGCATCCATCATGACCAGGTGCTGGCGTTTGGCGATGGTGGTAACGATCTGGAAATGCTGAAACAGTCGGGCTTCAGCTTTGCCATGGGCAACGCGCCGGAGCGGGTGAAAAGGGCTGCCCGCTACCTGGCCCCGACCAATAATCAGCAGGGGGTGCTGCAGGTGATTGAGCAGATGCTGGCGGGTGAGGGGCCGTTTGCCGGCCCGGCGGGCTAACAGCGCGGCCAGGGCGCGGTCACCGCTGGCCGGTCAGGCGCGGCGTGGCCGGGAAAGGCAAGCCACGCTGTGTGGATCAGTGGATCAGTGGGTCAGGGTCCACGCCTGGGCGAGCATGGCATGCATCTGTTCGCGAGTGTAATTTACCAGCGAATTTTTGCTGTTAGCGCGTGCCAGTACCCACTCCACCTCGTCGGCGGTCAGGCTGGGCCCTCCGTGCCAGAACGGGGTAATCGCCTGCTGCTGCAGCCACTGCTTCAGGAAGCTGGCCGCTGAGTCGGTCGGCTCGCTAAAAAGCTGCTGATGCAGCTCATCCATTAATGCACGCTGCTGCGGATGGGTACTGTCAGCCAGCTGGTTAAGGAACGGAAACAGCAGGCGTCCACACACTTCACCATGATGAAACGGTTTGATCGCCCCCAGTTCGCCGGCAATACCGTGGATCACTCCCAGCCCGGCGCTGCTGAGACTGACGCCGCCCAGCCATGACGCCATCATCATCGCCTCACGCGCCCGGTCGCCGTCGGCGTCCTGCCGGTTGAGGTTGGGCCAGGCCTGAACAAACTGGCGCAAGCCGGTCAGCGCCAGCTGGCGGGTAAACAGATTGCCTTTGCTGGAAAGCCAGGCTTCAAACAGATGGGTAAAGGCATCGATGCCACAGGTCGCCAGTATCGGGTCGGGCGTGCCTTTCAGCAGGTCCGGATCAAGAATTGCCACCTGCGGCACAAACACCGCATGGCGCAGTGAGGCTTTCACCTGAATATCGTGCTGGTCGGTGACCACCGCATTTTGCGTCACTTCACTGCCGGTTCCGGCGGTGGTCGGGATGGCGATCAGCGGCAGCGTCACCGGCTGGACCGGCGTGTCGCCGACTTTTTCCAGATAACGGGCGGTCGGCAGAGGATGCTGCATCATGGCACTGAAGGCTTTGGCCGCATCCAGCACGCTGCCGCCGCCAATCGCCACCACCCGGTCCACATGGCCGCGCCAGCGCGCGACCCAGCCGTCAATGTCAGCCGGCGAAGCTTCATGGCTGACAATCTCATAGCCAATAATCTGACGGTTAAGATCCGCTTTCAGGCGGTCATAAGCCGCGCTCTGTAAAAACGATTGTCCACAAAACAGCAGGGTAGGCTGAGACTGCGCAGCCAGCAGCGGCACCAGCTTATCAAGACTGCCGCGTCCGAACAGAGTTCGTTGATTACTGTACAGCTCACTCAGATTCTCACTCACCAGCGCATCCTTTTACATTTTCGCTAAAATCTGAGTGTAACGAAAAGCGCGCCGCCAGCACTGGCAAACTTTCTGATAACGCCGTGGCAAAAAGTTGATCACCTTCGCAAAACAGAAATTCACTGGCGGCGGGGTGGTGCTTTCCTGCGGATGTTACCCTTAACATGTTATCGGTAACAGCGGTTGTCGGAATGTTAAAAACTCTTTCAAGCGCACTGTTTTGTAGCCCCCAGGGGATGATGATAACAAACCGGCACTGAACACCGTTCAGTGCGTAAGGTGGAGAAAACCTATGCCATTACTCTATGTGGCGATCGGCGTCGCGTTACTGCTGCTGCTGATGATTCGCTTTAAGCTTAATGGATTTATCGCGCTCATTCTGGTGGCGCTGGCGGTCGGTGTGATGCAGGGCATGCCGGTCAATAAAGTGATTACCTCGATTAAAGCTGGCGTGGGCGGCACGCTCGGCAGCCTGGCGCTGATCATGGGCTTTGGTGCCATGCTCGGTAAGATGCTGGCCGATTGCGGGGGCGCGCAGCGGATTGCCACCACCTTAATCGAAAAGTTCGGCACAAAGCATATTCAGTGGGCGCTGGTGCTGACCGGTTTTATCGTCGGCTTTGCGCTGTTCTATGAAGTGGGCTTTGTCCTGATGCTGCCGCTGGTGTTCAGCGTGGCCGCATCGGCGCGCGTTCCGCTGCTCTATGTCGGGGTGCCGATGGCCGCCGCGCTCTCGGTGACGCACGGCTTTTTACCGCCGCATCCGGGCCCGACCGCCATTGCCACGCTGTTCAACGCGGATATGGGGAAAACGCTGCTGTTCGGTACGCTGCTCGGCATTCCTACCGTGATTCTGGCCGGTCCGGTCTATGCCCGCTTCCTGAAAGGCATTGATAAGCCGATCCCGCAGGGGCTTTATAACCCGAAAACCTTTACCGAAGCAGAGATGCCAGGCTTTGGCGTCAGCGTCTGGACCTCACTGGTGCCGGTAGTGCTGATGGCGCTGCGTGCGGTGGCCGAGATGCTGTTGCCGAAAGGCCATGCGCTGCTGCCTTACGCCGAGTTCTTCGGCGATCCGGTGATGGCTACGCTGATTGCGGTACTGATTGCGATCTTCACTTTCGGTCTGAACCGTGGCCGCAGCATGGATCAGGTGATGGAGACCCTGAGCGATTCGATCAAAATCATCGCCATGATGCTGTTAATCATCGGTGGTGGCGGTGCCTTTAAGCAGGTGCTGGTCGACAGCGGCGTGGATAAATATATCGCTAACATGATGCACTCTACCCAGCTGTCACCGATCTTTATGGCGTGGTCGATTGCGGCGGTACTGCGCATTGCGCTGGGGTCGGCAACGGTTGCGGCGATCACCGCCGGTGGCATTGTCGCGCCGCTGATTGTCACCAGCGGTGCCAGCCCGGAACTGATGGTGATTGCGGTTGGTTCAGGCAGCGTGATTTTCTCTCACGTCAACGATCCTGGCTTCTGGCTGTTTAAGGAGTATTTCAACCTGACGATCGGTGAAACCATTCGTTCGTGGTCGGCGCTGGAAACCATCATTTCCGTCTGTGGCCTGATCGGTTGCTTACTGCTGTCGATGGTGATTTAACCCGTAGCCGCTGGCAGGCAATCTGCCAGCGGCTGACTGTTCCCGCCTGCGTTACACTGCGAGCGCGCGGAAAGCCGCCAGTTCCTCCGCCGACATCCCTGCCTCTGTGGCTGCCTGACAGATCTGCTGCCAGCTGGTGCTATCCAGCGGAATGCCCTCACGACTGCGGATGATACGATTGCTCTCTTCCCATTCACCCGGTACCTGAATCGGCGCGTCACCGCTGCGTGGCGACGCTTTAACCCAGTCAAGAAAGGCTTCTGCCTCATCCTGCATCGCGGGGGCATCAAACGCCTGTGGATTGAGGATAATGGTGGTCATACAGTTAAAGATGGCGTCATTGCCGCTCTGCAAGGTGGCCTGATGCGTGGTGCGTCCACCCGACAACGCGCCGCCGAGAATTTCACACAGCGTCGCCAGCGCATAGCCCTTGTGCAGGCCAAAGGGCAGCAGTGAACCATGCGGTGACTGGTGCATCACGCCGGGGTCAGTCGTCGGCTGACCCTGCGCATCGATCAGGTAACCCGGTGCGACTTCGACACCCTTGTTCCATGCCACCCGGGTTTTGCCATAGGCGATGCCGCTGGTGGCGAAATCGAGCAGCAGCGGCCGGGCATGCGGGCGCGGAAAAATGGCGCAAAACGGATTAGTGCCAAAGCGCCGATCGCTGCCGCCGAATGGCGCCACCATCGGGTCACCCATCACATTTACGAAATGGAAGGAGACGAAACCCGCCGCCGCGCATTGCTCGGCCCAGTGACCGATACGGCCGATGTGGTGCGAATGGTGCAGACCGACCGCGGCGATGCCCAGTTTCTGCGCCCGCTCAATGCCGAGCTTCATCGCTTGCCAGGCGGCAACCTGTCCGAAGCCCTGATGGGCATTCAGCGTCAGCACCGCGCCGTTGTCTTTATCCAGGGTAGGATGCTGATTGAGTTGCAGATGTCCCTGTTTCAGCGACGCCATGTAACTGGGGATCATGCCAACGCCGTGCGAATCGTGCCCGGCGAGGTTGGCAGCCACCAGGTGATCGGCCACCAGACGCGCTTCTTCCGGCTGACTGCCGGCAGCAAGCCAGATTGCTTCGGTGAACTGATGCAGACGCGTAGCATTAATGTGAAGTAGGCTGCTCACGTTGTACTCCTTTTCAGTGGGATAGCTCATCCTGCGGCGAAAAAGGAAGCACGGCAAGTCAGTTTTTAAGCAGGAAAAGGGCCGCAGTGCGCGGCCCGGAATTTCGCTGACAGAATGTGGCAGAACAGCTTAATGTGGCTGTTCAAAACCGGCTTTAATCATCTGTTCCCGCAGCGCACGCGCAATTTCGCGATTGCCGCCAGTAACCGGATAAATCACGTTATTCACTACATCATCAAGGTAATGCTCCTCAAACTCCTGCATCGTGAGTTGAGTACCGCCCTCATCATTGATGGCGAAAGAGCCTTTGATGTGGTCGCCGCTATTTTTTGCCTTAAGGCTGTAGCGGCCCATGCTGGTATTAATGGTGGTCATAAGATCTCCTAGCTAAGCATATTCAGGTCATAACCAAAGAGGCCTGCCTTGCCGGTTAAATTTTAGCCAGGAATTTTCTGCAAATCGAAAATCAGCCGCGGCGAAAATTGCGGGATGCGATCCGGTTCGCAGAATTTTAATTAGCGAAGCGATAACCAGCGGTCAGATTTCCTCGCCGGCAAGGGAAGCGGCATAGGCGTTTTTTTTGGCTATACTGTTTAGGGGAAAGGTTTTTTTATTGGTGAGGGAGAAGGAAATGAAAATTATTCTGTGGATTATTGCCATTATTTTTATCGTAGGTCTGCTCACCCTGACAGGGGTCTTCAAACTGATTTTCTGATCGTGCTGGTCGGTTTCAGCTTCAGCGGGCACCTTATTCAGGTGCCCGACGCATTTTTATTCTGATCGATCAGGCAATGTGCGATCGGGTCCATTGATGTTTCAGGCAGCAGATCTTTGGCCTCCAGCCGTTTTTTACAGTGTGCACAACAGGCACCGTGGAAAGTGAAAGCTTCACCATCGCGTTCGGTAAAAATAAACCGGGCACTGCCGCATTGGTTACAACGAATTTTCATTACCATCCTGATGCTATCTCCCTGTAAGTCATGAAAATGGGTTTAGCCGCTGATCAATCTGACAGGTAAATATTCCTTATTTATTGCCTGCCAATATTATCTTTTCGGGCGCACAAAAAAATAGTGACTTATCTCCGCTATTGTTTGTTGCCAAATGCGTATCTGACGGTAAAAAGGCATTTCTTTGATTTGAATCAATGTTTTTTATCTTTAGCCTTAAATATGAGCAGGCGAGCGGTCTGCCGCGCCTTAAGCGCTAAAGCAGCCCGACTCGCAGCCGGTAAAAAGCAGATTTAACCGGCAGTGACGCCGACGCATCAGGCGCTTGCCTGATGCGTAGCGTATGCCGCAGGCGGAATAGGGAGCAAAAACGGGCTGAACGACGGATAAAAATGACAAAAATGTCCTGAGCGGCGAGCTTGCTATCCGCTAAAATGGCGATGAAATGCGATTTTTAGCGCAGGATAGCCGGCTTATCGGCAAATCAGATTTTATCGCTTAACCTGAAGCCAGCCTGACTGACTGAGCTAAAAAGCACCCAGTTTCCAGCGGGTTACCTTTATCCTGCAGATAATTGCCCTGCAACAAAAAAGGGTTTTTTGGCAAGGTTAAAAGTAGGAAAGTGTGATGGGTAAGCAGAAAGTCGAAATTTATCACTTTTTCATCAAATCGCACTGGACAAATCCCTCCGCAATTGCTGTACTAGATGGCGACACAGTTTAGTGTCCATTTTTCATGTAAAGGTAATATAGATGTCTAAGATCAAAGGTAACGTTAAGTGGTTTAATGAATCCAAAGGATTCGGTTTCATTACTCCTGAAGATGGCAGCAAAGATGTATTCGTACATTTCTCTGCAATCCAGAGCAACGGCTTCAAAACTCTGGCTGAAGGTCAGCGCGTTGAGTTTGAAATCACCGACGGCGCGAAAGGCCCATCTGCTGCTAACGTTATCAGTCTGTAAGTTAACAGTCAGAATTCTAAAAACCCGCCTGATGGCGGGTTTTTTTATGGCTGTCATCCGTGATACCTCTGCATTCAACCCTCTTGCAAACGCCCCTGCGCTGGCGCGCTGGCCGCACAAACTGCGCGGCGCTTCACAATAAATCCTCGTAACATAATTCTAACAACCTTACTTACAGCTTTTTGTTGTCCAACGCTATATAACAACATAATGGCATCGGGCGACTGAGGAAACAGGATGAATATACGTCAGGCGGATTTAAAAGACAGTTTTGCGCTCAGTGCACTGCTGAGCGAGTTAGGCTACGGCGGCACGGAAAATTTTATTGAGCAGCGTCTGGCGCAGTTAAGCAGCGATCCCAGCGAAGCATTACTGGTAGCCGAGTTCGGTAATCAGGTGCTCGGCTTTTTATCGATGCATTTTATACCGCAGCTGGCGCTGGCCGGGGACTTCGCGCGCATCAGCTATTTCTGCATTGCGGAAGGTGAGCGCAGTAAAGGGGTTGGCCAGCAGCTGTTACAGCACGCCGAGTCGCTGGCAGCAGCGCGCGGATGCGATCGGATGGAAGTGCATTGCCATCAATCCCGCCTCAAGGCGAATCAGTTTTATGCCCGTGAGGGTTACGTTGAATCGCCGCGCTATCACGTTAAAGATCTGCCCGCACGCTAGCCTCCCGGCCGGACGCGATGACCAGCGCGTCGGCGATCATCTCACGCTGCTGATCTTTCAGGCTGGCAATACTGACCCGGATAAACTGGGTCGGCCCCAGCCGGCAACGCTCACCGGGTAACACGGCGATACCGCGCGCGGCCAGCGTAATCATGGCGAATTGCTCTGAGACCACCGGAATATAGAGGCTCAGTCCATCCCGTGGCGGTAGCACCAGCCCGCGCTGCGCCAGCGCCTGGCGCAGTTGATCGCGACGCTGATGATAGACTTCGCGCGCCGTGGCAATCTGCTGTTGGGTCGCCTCGTCTGCCAGCAGCCACGCCACCGCATCCTGCAAAATACGGCTGGTCCAGCTGACGCCAAAGTTTCGCCACGCCTGAATACGCTTTACCATTTCCGCCGTGGCGGATAACACCGCCAGCCGCAAATCGGGCCCGTAGGCTTTGGAAAAGGAGCGGACATGCAGGGTACGTTCGGGAAACTGCGTCCCCAGGCTCCAGCTCGGCGCAGCCGAAAGATCACCAATGCCATCATCCTCCACAATCAGCGTGCTGCTGTTTGCCAGTACCTGTGCCAGCGCCAGACGCCGCGCCACACTGATGGTCCGCCCGGTGGCCGAATGGGTGCGCGGCTGATAAATCAGCATCACCGGCGCGCGAGTCAGCAGGGTGCTTAACACTTCAGGCAATGGCCCCTCGTCATCACAGGCCAGCGGCAAAATTTCAGCGCCGACATTATCCAGCATATCCAGCAGGCGAGTGGCGGTGGGATCTTCAATGATCACCCGATCGCCAGGCGAAACCAGCGTCTGCACCAGCAAATTCATCGCATCGAAACCGCCATCGGTCGCCAGGAAGGCTTCCGCCGGATAAGGCCAGCGCGGCGTTATCGCCTGCAGCAGCGGCGCTGAAATGGCTTCGCGGGTGTAGCTGTTCAGCTGCGGCGATCGCAACGCCGCCTGCAGCGCGTTTTGCAGGTCGGGTAACAGCGCGGGATCGGGAGAGGCCATCGCCAGATCGGCGCGAATGTGCTCGCCATAATTGCCGATTTTTTCAAAGCGGATCGGTCGCGGCATGTCGCTATTGCCGCTGACCCAGACACCACTGCGTCCTTTACCCGCCAGAACTTTCTGCTGCCTGAGCCGCGACCAGGCAGCAGAAACGGTTGCCGGGCTGATCCCCAGCCGCTCCGCGATTTCCCGCACCGCCGGCATCTGCATCCCGACGGCAATCTGCCCGTCACGAATCAGGCCTGATGCCACCTGAGCAATCCCTTTTACCGAAGGCGTCGTTATCTGATTACAAAACCAGTTCAGGTCGACCATTTGCGTCATAAGAAAATACTTTGTTCAGTAACAAATTAATGATTGTTCAGGTCAGTATTCCGGATCTAGTATCAAATTCAAGCACTATTTGATGCATTAACCCGCCCGGCCTCGCGGCACGGCGTAAACGGAGAGATCATGGCAAGGCTGAGTATCCGACTGGCAGTGCGCGACTGGGACTACTTTACGCCCCTGGCGCTGGGCGATATCACACCGGACGACTTTGATCTGCAGATCGATCGGGTCGGAACGCTGGTTAATGACCTCGCCAGCAGCCCCGATTATGACGCCGGTGAGGTGTCATTCAGCCGTTACGCCCAGGCGCGGGCCAGAGACGATGCGTCACTGCTGGGCTTGCCGCACTTCCTGATGCGCGGTTTTCGTCAGCGCTGCATCATTACCACGGCGGAGAGTCCCATCACCACGCCTGCAGAGCTGAAGGGCAAAAGAATCGGGGTTACCGGCTGGCAGGATTCGGGCAATACCTGGACGCGTACGGTGCTGCGCGAAGCGGGAGTCGGGATTGATGACGTCCGCTGGTTTGCCGGGCGGCTGACAGCCGATCATCCGATTGTCGACCGGCTGGCGGGCTTTGGCCGACCGGGCCGGATTGAGCCTGCGCCAGACGAGCGCCCCCTGATTGAGCTGCTGAAAGCGGGTGAGCTGGATGCGGTGTTTACCCCGTTTATGCCGGAAGGCTTTTTCCTGCCGGCGTCCGGTCTGCGTCAGCTCCAGCCTGACTTCTATCAGGCTGAGCGGGCCTACTTCAACCGCGTCGGCTATGTGCCCGGCATTCATATTCTGGCGATAAAACCGGCGCTGGCGGCGCAGCATCCGTGGCTGCCTGCCGCACTCAGTGAAGTGATCGATCGCTCCTATGCTTTGTGGATGCAGAAAAGGGAGAAATATGCCGACACCACGCCGTGGCTGCTGGACGATTTGCGACGGACCGCGCAGGAATTACCGGCCAGCTGGAATCAGAATGGTTTTGCCGCTAATAGAAAGATGATTGCGGATTTTGGCCGTGAACTGTTCCAGCAGGGATTAACCCACAGATTACTGACGCCGGAAGCGATATTTCCGCTGGCAGGAGGAGAGAAATGATGAAAGTTGCGATGGGACAATTTGCCGTCAGCCGTGAATGGCAGGAGAACGCCACCCTCTGCCTGACGTTAATGCAGCGGGCCGCTGCGGGCGGTGCCGATCTGCTGGTGCTGCCGGAAGGGGTACTGGCGCGTGATATTACCGATCCCGATTTAGTGCTCAAGGCGGCGCAACCGCTGGACGGTCCGTTTGTCAGCCAGCTGCTGGCGGCCAGCCAGCATAACGCGCTCACCACCATGATGAGCGTGCACGTTCCCGCCGGAGAGCAAAAGGCGCTTAACGTGCTGATCGCTATTCGCAACGGCGAAATCATTGCGGCCTATGAAAAACTGCATCTCTACGACGCCTTCGCCATGCAGGAGTCGCAGCGGGTCAATCCGGGCCATCTCATCCCGCCGCTGGTCGAGGTGGCAGGGTTAAAAGTTGGTCTGATGACCTGTTATGACGTGCGCTTCCCGGAGCTGGCGCGCCGGCTGGTGCTGGATGGCGCAGACCTGCTGGTGCTGCCTGCCGCGTGGGTTAAAGGACCGCTGAAAGAGATGCACTGGGAGCTGCTGAACCGCGCCCGGGCGCTGGAAAATACCTGCTACGTGGTGGCCGTCGGGGAATGTGGTCCGCGCAATATCGGCAACAGCCTGGTGGTCGATCCGCTGGGCGTGGTGATCGCTAATGCGGCAGAGTCGCCGACGCTGATGTTTGCCGATATCGATCCTGAACGCATCGCCTACGCCCGCCGCGTGCTGCCGGTGCTGGAGAATCGTCGTTTCGCCCGTCCCGAGCTGAACTGACACCCTGACCCTGGAGGAGGAACCATGATTAACCGCGTAACCGCCTTAACGCTGGCGCTGAGTCTGGCTGCCAGTCTGGCGCAGGCTGCCGACACCCTGCCGACCCAGACTGTCGATCAGGCTTTACATGACCGTCTGCCCGATCAGATCAAAAAAGCGGGCCGGATGATTTCGGTCAACAATGGATCTTTCCCGCCGTATGAGATCGTCAATGGCCCGCACTCGATGGAGGGCGCATCGGCGGATCTCACGACCGCACTGGCGCAGCTGCTGGGTGTGAAGATCGATCACGCCACGGTGAGTGGCCTGTCCGGCGTGCTGACCGGCATTAACGCAGGCCGCTATCAGCTGGCGATTGGCCCGATAGGCGACTATCCGGATCGTCAGCAGAAGGTGGACTTCATCGATTTTGTGCAGGAATTCGTGGTGTTCGGCGTCCAGAAGGGCAACCCGGCGCAGATCAACCAGCTTGATGATACCTGTGGCAAACGGATCGCGGTGATGGCGGCTGGCTCTGCGGAGCAGGTAATCCGTCAACAATCGGCGCGCTGTACCGCCGCCGGCAAACCGGCAGTCACGGTGCAGGCATTTACCGATCAGCCTTCGTCGATCCTCGCGGTGCGCTCGAAACGCTCAGATGCTTTTTTCTCCTCCCAGGCGCCGCTGACCTGGTTTGTTAATCAGGCCAAAGGCCAGCTCGAGCTGGCGGGCAAAGGGCATAAGAATGGCTTCGGTGACATTTTCCAGGGCACCGTGGTGCCAAAAGGATCGCCGTTAAGCGGCGTGGTGCTGGATGCTTATAAGGTGCTCTATCAGAACGGAACCTATGCCGCCATCATGAAGAAATGGCAGCTGGAGGACAACATGACCGCCGCGCCGGGGCTGAACCTGGCAAAACAGGAGGCTAAATGAGCCTGAGCCGCCACGATTCGCCGATCGGGGAACCGCAGCGTGATGAGGCGCAACTGCGCGACGTGGCTTTCGCCCGCAGCGCGCCGGCCTATGGACGCTGGATCAGCTGGATTGTGGTGCTGGTGGTCGGCTCTGACCTGCTATGGCTGGTGATGACCAACCCCAATTTTGAATGGCAGGTGGTGCTGAAGTGGTTCACCGAAGGCTCGGTGCTGAAAGGGTTGCAGGTTACGCTGGGGCTGACGCTGGTTTCGATGGTACTGGGTACGCTGCTGGGGCTGCTGTTAGGCGTCTGGCGGCTGTCGGACAACCGACTGTTGCGCGGTATTGCCGGGCTTTATATCTGGTTCTTTCGCGGAACGCCGCTGCTGGTGCAGCTGATCTTCTGGTACAACCTCTCAACTCTGTTTCCTGAGTTATCCCTGACGGTGCCGTGGACCGACATTACGCTGGCGCGCTGGAATACCAACGATCTGATTACCCCGCTGACCGCCGCCATCGCCGGGCTGGCGCTCAACGAAGCCGCCTATATGGCTGAAATTATCCGCGCCGGCCTGCTGTCAGTGGATAACGGCCAGGTTGAAACCACCCAGGCGTTTGGTATGAGCCGGGCGCGGGCGCTGCGGCGGATTATTATTCCGCAGGCGATGCGTTCGATTATCCCGCCCACCGGTAATCAGCTGATCAGCATGATCAAGGCGACCTCGCTGGTGAGCGTGATTGCCATGGGCGATCTGCTCTACTCGGTGCAGGCGATCTACAACCGCACCTTTGAAATTATTCCAATGCTGATGGTCGCGGTAATCTGGTACCTGCTGATTACCTCAATCCTCAACCTCGGTCAGTCCGCCATTGAGCGCTATTACGCGCGTGGCACCCGGCGGGTGGCCAGCGTGGCGAAGCGCCCAGGCGCGCTGGCGGCCACCGCACAGCAACAGAAGGAGGAGCAATGAGCCAGGCTGAGCCGTTAGTCTGCGCCCGTAACGTGCAGAAGCGTTATGGCGACAATCAGGTGTTGAAAGGGATCGATCTTGATGTCTGGCCCGGTGAGGTGGTGGTGATCCTCGGACCTTCAGGCTCGGGTAAATCGACCTTTCTGCGCTGCATCAACCATCTCGAAGAGATGAATGGCGGATCGATACGGGTCGGCGATCAGCAGATCGGCTACGTGCTGAAACGCAACCTGCTGCATCGCCTCTCCTCGCGCCAGATCGCCCGCCAGCGCCAGAAGATTGGCATGGTGTTTCAGCAGTTCAACCTCTATCCCCACATGACGGTACTGCAAAATATTATTGAGGCACCTATCGGCGTGCATAAATTTCCGCGTCAGCAGGCTCTGGCGCATGCCCGGTCACTGCTGGCAACGGTGGGATTGAGCGATAAGGCGGATGCCTGGCCACGCCATCTGTCGGGCGGCCAGCAGCAGCGTGTGGCGATTGCGCGCGCCTTAGCCATTAAGCCGCAGTTGATGTTGTTTGATGAACCAACGTCGGCGCTGGACCCGGAACTGGTGGGTGAAGTGCTGGCGACCATGCGGACGCTGGCCGATCAGGGACTGACAATGATTGTGGTAACCCATGAGATCAGCTTCGCCCGTGAGGCGGCCGACCGGGTGGTGTTTATGGATGGCGGCGTGGTGGTGGAGCAGGGGACACCGGATGAGGTGATTGCTAATCCGCAGCATCCGCGTACTCAGGCTTTCCTCAGCCGTTTTATCTGATAAGATCGCCGCTCCGATCTTACTCTGTTACAGATTGCAGTTGTGGCAGCACGCAAACTGCGCGTAAATAACAGTCACCGTTATTCGCTGAAGTTGAAAGGTTAAATATGGAAGGTATCAGTATTGCCAAACTGCTGATCATCGGTGCGCTTATCGTACTGCTTTTTGGCACCAATAAGTTACGCTCTCTGGGTGGCGATCTGGGCTCCGCAATCAAGGGCTTCAAGAAAGCCATGAAAGATGAAGACACCAGCGCAGCCCGCACTCCGGCTGAAGAAGTCCCGGCTGAACGCGTCGTCCATAAAGACTAATCAGTTATTTGCTGAAAATAATTGTTACGTTTTATGTCAGAGCGACATTAAAAAACCAGACTGTTGTCAGTCTGGTTTTTTTGTCTTCAGGCACTGGCGCTGTCGTACATAACAGCGCAGCCGGCTTATTTAACTTCAAGCCCTTTGGCCTGCATATCCGCATGATAAGAAGAGCGGACAAACGGACCGCACGCCGCATGGGTAAAGCCCATCGCCATGGCTTCTTCTTTCATCTCGTCAAATTCCGCCGGACTGACGTAGCGCTGAACCGGCAGATGGTGACGGCTGGGCTGCAGATACTGGCCGAGCGTCAGCATGGTGACGCCGTGACGACGCAGATCGCGCATCACTTCGACGATTTCCGCATTGGTTTCGCCCAGACCCACCATCAGACCTGATTTGGTCGGAATATGCGGGTGCGCTTCTTTGAAACGCTCCAGCAGCTTCAGTGACCACTCATAGTTAGCACCCGGACGAACCTGACGGTAAACGCGCGGCACGTTTTCCAGGTTGTGGTTAAACACATCCGGCGGGGTGGCGGTCAGAATGTCCAGCGCCCGATCCATCCGGCCGCGGAAGTCAGGCACCAGCGTTTCGATTTTGATGGTCGGATTCTTTTCACGGATCGCACTGATACAGTCGGCAAAATGCTGAGCACCGCCATCACGCAGGTCGTCCCGGTCAACCGAGGTGATCACCACATAACGCAGGCCCATGTCGGCGATGGTTTGCGCCAGTTTGCCGGGCTCATTCGCATCGGGTGCGTTAGGGCGGCCATGCGCCACATCGCAGAATGGGCAACGGCGGGTACAGATAGCGCCGAGGATCATAAAGGTGGCGGTGCCGTGGTTGAAGCATTCGGCCAGGTTAGGACAGGAGGCCTCTTCACAGACTGAGTGAAGTCCATTTTTTCGCATCGCGGCTTTAATGCCCTGAATACGACTGGAGTCAGCAGGCAGCTTGATTTTCATCCATTCCGGCTTACGCAACATCTCTTGCCGTTCAACGGCCACGGTTTTCACCGGGATCAGCGCCATTTTGTCTGCGTCACGATATTTGACGCCGCGTTCCATCTGAATTGGTTTACTCATAAATCAGCAGGTTCCGGTCGGATTGCGATTTGAAAGCGTTCTCACTCAACCCGAGAAGGGTGCTTTCAACTTTATTTGAAAAAAGTGCAAAAATTATATCATCTCATCGCCCGGGAAGCAGCCACCGTCAGCGCGGATAGGTTACATATTTGTAAATTCGCATTCAGCGTTAAGGCTGAAGCGGCAAATCTTGGTCTGTCCATTGAACATTTTCATACCCTGTCAGGCGGGCAAACGCCGCTACCAGCGGGGCCTGCACCTGTTCCAGCCGTACGTCCGGCTGAAAATGCTGCAATTGGGTCATGCTCATACCGGCATAGCCACAGGGATTAATGCGCGAGAAGGGGGCCAGATCCATGGCGACATTCAGCGCCAGGCCGTGAAACGAGCAGCCTTTGCGGATCCGCAGCCCGAGTGAGCAGATTTTTTGCTCGCCGACATAAACGCCTGGCGCGTCGGCTCGTGCCCGGGCGCTGACACCAAAACCGGCCAGCGTAGCAATCACCGTCTCTTCCAGCGCCGTCACCAGCTGGCGAACGCCAATTTTGCGTCGTTTGATATCGATCAGCACGTACATCACCTGCTGACCCGGCCCATGATAGGTGACCTGACCGCCGCGGTCGCTCTGCACCACCGGGATATCGCCGGGCATCAGCAGATGTTCCGCCTTGCCCGCCTGGCCCTGGGTAAAAACCGGAGGATGCTCAACCAGCCAGATTTCATCACGGCTCAGGCTGTCGCGCCGATCGGTGTAGTGATGCATGGCATCGGAGACGGTTTGCCAGTCGCGTAAACCTGACCGGCGGACGAGAAGGGTATCAACTGACAAAACGATGGCTCGCTTTAACAAAGTAAGCTGAGAATAATGTCGGCAAACCGTCAGGAAAGGGCGCTTCGCCGACCCGGCAAATCAGAGCACCATGCGTACGATTTCGATTTTACCCAGCTCTTCATACAGGCGTTCAACCTGTTCAATATGGGTGGCGGTGATGGTGATATTGACGGAGTGATAGTTGCCCTTGCTGCTCGGCTTAACTTCAGGACTGTAGTCGCCGGGCGCATGGCGTTGCACCACTTCAACCACTTGATCAACCAGCTCCGGTTGCGCCAGACCCATTACCTTATAGGTAAACGGGGTAGGAAATTCGAGCAGTTCATTCAGTTTGGTTTTCATATTAACTCCGGTGCATAAAAAACAGACTCCCGCCTGAGCGGGAGCATCATAATAACCTGTAATGGGGGCGATGGGGTGACTTTTCAATCACCCGCCACGCTTAGCCGAACCAGTGATGGAACATCAGTTTGATGTAGTCAACGATGCGGCTGAAGAATCCGCCTTCCTGGATCTCATTCAACACCACCAGTGGGCGCTGTTCGATGGTTTTGCCATCCAGCTGGAAGTTAATGCTGCCGACCACCTGATTTTTCTTCAGCGGCGCGTGCAGTTCGGTGTTGTTCAGCACATAGCTGGCTTTCAGATCTTTCATCCGGCCGCGTGGAATGGTCAGGTAGGCATCTTTTTCAACGCCAAGCTGGACGCGATCGTTGTCGCCAAACCATACCGGCTCAGAGGCGAACTCTTTGCCCGCTTTCAGCGGTGCCACGGTTTCAAAGAAACGGAAGCCCCAGGTCAGCAGTTTTTTGCTTTCGGTCTCGCGGCCTTTATAGGTGTGACCACCCATTACCGCCGAGATCAGACGCATCTGGCCTTCGGTAGCCGATGCTACCAGGTTGTAACCTGCTGCATTGGTATGACCGGTTTTAATCCCATCCACGTTCAGGTTGGTATCCCACAGCAGACCGTTACGGTTCATCTGACGGATGTTGTTGAAGGTGAACTCTTTCTCTTTATAGACGGCGTACTCTTCCGGTACGTCGCGGATCAGCGCCTGGCCAATCAGCGCCATGTCGCGCGCCGAGCTGTACTGACCTTCAGCATCCAGGCCGTGTACCGTCTGGAAATGAGTGTTCTGCAGGCCAATCGCTTTAACGTAGTTGTTCATCAGGTTAACGAATGCATCCTGACTGCCGGCGACATAGTCCGCCATGGCGACACAGGCGTCGTTACCCGACTGCAGCACAATCCCACGCGTCAGCTGAGAAACCGGCACCCGATCGCCTGGCTTGAGGAACATCAGCGATGAACCTTTAAACACCGGGTTACCGGTAGCCCAGGCATCCGGACCGACGGTGACCAGATCGTCCTGATGGATTTTGCCGGCTTTGACCGCCTGACCAATCACGTAGCTGGTCATCATTTTGGTCAGACTGGCGGGATCGCGGCGTGCATCAGCGTTTTTCTCGGCCAGCACTTTGCCCGAGTTGTAGTCGATAAGGACATACGCTTCGGCATCAATGTCCGGTACGCCCGGAATCATGGTTTTGAGATTGACGTCATCAGCAATAGCGGCATGGCTGAGAGAGAAGGCGATCAGTGATCCCACTGTCAGGCGTTTCAGCAAACGAGATGATTTCAGCGTGTTCATGTGTAGGACTACAACATCCGTGGTTTTGAGGTTTAAAAAGTCACTCATCATACCCAATGGCTGGTTTTCCGGCATCGGGCATGATGATTGGGTTGTTAGCAGACGTAACGGTAACCGTTCAATCAGCGAGCTGTATTGGTAATAAATGAGGCAGCCTGGCCGTCACTGCTCAGGCGCTGTTGCAGCGCGGCCGCTTCGGCACGGGTCGGATAACCGCCGAGCTGGACACGATACACATTGCCCGCCGTCTCCACTTTGCCGGGCACGCCATAACGCTGGCTCAGGCTTTCCATCAGTTGCTGCGCGCGCGCCGGATCGTTCAGCGCGCCGACCTGCACCACATAGCCGGTGGCCGTCTGCGCCGGGCTGGTAGCGGCGGGGGCGGTGCTGGCAGGCGCGGCCGTCACGGCGGGTGCGCTGGCCGCCGCTTCATTGCTTTCCAGTACGCCGCTGGCTAACGGCTGGGGTGCGCCGAGAAAACCACTGCTCTGCACCGGCGCGCCCATGTTGTCACTGCTCTGCAAGGTGCTGTTGCTGATCGCCTCAACATTTTGTTGTGGTACCGGCTGAGAAGCGGCTGCGCTGCCGCCGCTCATCACCGAGCCGCCGCTAAGATCCGGGCGGGCCGGCAGAGAATAGCTCTGTTTCGCCACCACCGTTCCGATGGTGCCGGGACCGGAGAGCGAACCATCCGGGGCGACCTTAATGTAATCGACCCGGACCCGCGAATTATTGGAGATGTTCAGACGATCGCCGGCGGCGCGCGACAGGTCGATGATACGGCCGGGCGTGTACGGGCCACGATCGTTGACCCGCACCACAATCTGGCGGCCATTGGCAATATTGGTGACGCGCACGTAGCTCGGCAGCGGCAAAGTCGGATGGGCGGCGGTCAGGGCATCAGGATCGTAAGCTTCGCCGGTGGCGGTGCGGTTGCCCTGCGCCTCTTCGCCGTACCAGGTGGCGAGGCCGACTTCGCTGTAGTTCGACGGATCTTTAATGATGCGGTAATTTTTGCCGTTGACGCTGTAATCCTGACTGGTGCCGGGATTGATTGGCTCATAGCGTGGCTCAACGCCGGGTATTTCTACCACCGGGCCATTATAGGCCGGTTGCGGCGGCGCGGTATTTTGGGGTTCGGGCGTGGTACAGGCCGCCAGAACCAGTGATGCCAGTGCAACGCCAAGCCATTCCTTACGCATCTGCAGCCTCTTAAACACTTTTAGATAACATTTTTCGGTGAGTATGGATCGACATCACAATGCCAAATCCCGCCATGAGCACGATAAGCGCGGAGCCGCCATAACTGACCAGCGGCAGCGGCACGCCAACTACCGGTAAGATACCACTAACCATACCAATGTTAACGAAAACATAAACGAATAAAATCAGCATTAAACCGCCCGCCATTACCCGGCCAAAGGTGGTCTGGGCGCGGGCTGCAACAATCAACCCCCGCATGATCAGCAGCAGATAAAGCGCCAGCAGCACCAGTACCCCAACCAGCCCTAACTCCTCCGCCAGAACCGCGAAGATAAAGTCAGTGTGGCGTTCCGGCAAAAACTCCAGCTGTGACTGGGTGCCCTGCAGCCAGCCTTTACCCCGCAGGCCGCCAGAACCAATCGCAATCTTCGACTGAATGATGTGGTAACCGGCACCCAGCGGGTCGCTTTCCGGATCGAGCAGCATCATCACGCGGTCACGCTGATAGTCATGCATCAGAAAGAACCACAGGATCGGGATAAACGCCGCCACCAGCAGCACTGCGACGCCAATCAGTTTCCAGCTCATGCCGGACAGGAACAGCACAAACAGTCCGGAGGCGGCAATCAGAATCGAAGTACCGAGATCGGGCTGAGCCGCCACCAGCAGGGTGGGCACAAAAATCAGGATCAGCGCGATGCCGGTATTTTTCAGCGTCGGTGGACAGACATCGCGGTTGATAAATCGTGCCACCATCAGCGGCACGGCAATTTTTGCGATCTCTGACGGCTGAAAGCGGACGATACCGAGGTCAAGCCAGCGCTGAGCGCCTTTACTGATCTGCCCGAACGCATCTACCGCAATCAGCAGAATGACGCAGATGATATAGAGATAGGGCGCCCAGCCTTCGTAGACGCGCGGCGGCACCTGCGCCAGCACAATCATGATCACCAGCCCCATGGCGATCTGGCCGATTTTACGCTCCATCATGCCCGGGTCCTGGCCACTGGCGCTCCAGATCACCACGGCGCTGTAAATCAGCAGGCCGAGAATCACCAGCATAAACAGCGGATCGATATGGATGCGCATCCAGATCGATCGTTTCTGCGGACTATCGTTCATCGACATGTTTATTCACCTTCGTAGCCGGGCGGCACCGGGGCTGCGTCCGGCAGGACTGTATTGTTATCACCTAACATGATGTGATCCAGAATCTGGCGCATCACGGTGCCGACAGCCGGTCCGGCGCCGCCGTTTTCCAGGATAATGGTCACCGCGACCCGAGGTTTGTCATAAGGAGCAAACGCGGTCATCAGCTTATGGTCGCGTAATCGTTCGGCAATTTTATGTGCGTTATAGGTTTCATTCTCTTTCAGGCCAAACACCTGCGCCGTCCCTGATTTGGCGGCGATTTTATACGGCGCGTCAGCAAAGCTCTTGTGCGCGGTTCCGTTAGGGCGATTCGCCACGCCATACATGCCGTCTTTGGCAATTTCCCAGTAGCCGGAATGGATGTCGCCAATCGGCGCCGCAGGCGGCTGGCGATAAGGCACCAGGGTGCGTCCTTCACGGGTGGCGCGCAGCATATGCGGCACCCGGATAACGCCATCGTTAATCAGGATCATCATCGCTTTGTTCATCTGCAGCGGCGTCGCGGTCCAGTAACCCTGACCGATGCCCACCGGGATGGTGTCGCCCTGATACCACGGCTTTTTGAAACGTCTGAGCTTCCAGTCACGGGTCGGCATGTTGCCCGCGCTCTCCTGCGGCAAATCGATGCCGGTGCGGCTGCCGTAACCAAATTTGTTCATCCACTCCGACAGCCGGTCGATGCCCATGTCATAGGCGACCTGATAGAAGAAGGTATCGGCGGACTCTTCCAGCGCTTTGGTAACGTTCAGGCGGCCGTGGCCCCATTTTTTCCAGTCGCGAAAGCGCTTCTCAGAGCCGGGCAGCTGCCACCAGCCGGGATCGAACAGGCTGGTATTGCGGTTAATCACGCCGGCGCTCAGGGCAGAGACCGCAACGTACGGTTTGACCGTTGAGGCCGGTGGATAAGCGGCCTGGATGGCGCGGTTATACAGCGGACGGTTTTCATCGCTGAGCAGGCCGCGATAATCCTTGCTGGAGATACCGTCGACAAACAGATTCGGGTCGTAGCTCGGCGTTGAAACCATCGCCAGAATTTCGCCGGTACGCGGATCGCTGACCACTACCGCGGCGCGACTGCCGGTCAGCAGCGTTTCGATATACTGTTGCAGCTTAAGATCGATGGTCAGATAGATATCACGACCGGCCTGCGGTGACTCTTCATGCAGCTGACGGATCACCCGGCCACGGTTGTTCACTTCAACCTCTTCAAAGCCGGTTTTGCCATGCAGCAGATCTTCGTAATAGGCTTCAATGCCGAGTTTGCCGATATCGTGGGTCGCGGCGTAGTTAGGCCATTTTCCCTCTTTATCGAGGCGAGCAACGTCACGATCGTTAATTTTGGATACGTAACCGACCACGTGCGTCAGGGTCTGGCCATACGGATAGTAACGGCGCTGATACCCTTTGACTTCGACGCCGGGGAAGCGGTACTGATTCACCGCAAAGCGCGCGACCTGAACTTCATTCAGGCCGGTTTTTACCGGAATAGAGGTAAAGCGACGCGAGCGTTTACGCTCTTTTTGAAAGTTTTCGAGGTCGTCGTCGGTCAGTTCGAGAATCGGACGCAGATTATCCAGCGTCTGTTGCAGATTATCGACTTTTTCCGGCACCAGTTCGGCCTGATAGATGGTGCGGTTGAGTGCCAGCGGCGTGCCGGTGCGGTCATAGATGATGCCCCGGCTGGGCGCGACCGGAACCAGCTTAATGCGGTTTTCGTTTGAGCGGGTGCTGTAATCGTCAAAGCGTAAAATTTGCAGGTGGTAAAGATTAACCACCAGCACCGAGGAGAGCAGTAAGATACCGACGAAAGCGATAAACGCCCGACGGACAAAAAGTTTCTGTTCGGCGCTGTAATCGCGAAAGGCGTTGCTTTGTAATTTCATCCGCTACTTGTCATGTCTGATGTGGGCTGATCGGTCATTCACGATGATAAGGATGATTTGTCGTTATGCTCCAGGCACGATACAGGCTTTCGGCCACCAGCACGCGCACCAGCGGATGGGGCAACGTCAATGCTGACAGTGACCAGCTCTGTTCTGCCGCCGCTTTACAGGCCGGCGCCAGTCCTTCAGGACCGCCGATCAACAGGCTGACATCGCGACCATCCAGCTTCCAGCGCTCAAGCTGCTGCGCCAGCTGTGGGGTTTCCCACGGATGGCCGGGAATATCCAGCGTGACGATGCGATTGCCTTTGCCGACCGCTGCTAACATCGCGTCACCCTCTTTTTCAAGGATGCGTTTGATATCAGCATTTTTGCCGCGTTTACCCGCGGTCACTTCGGTCAGCTCCAGCGGCATATCTTTCGGGAAACGGCGCAGATACTCCATGAAACCGGTCTGCACCCAGTCAGGCATTTTAGTGCCGACGGCAACAAGTTGCAGTTTCACCGGTTAGCCCCAGAGTTTTTCCAGCTCGTACAGCTGGCGACTCTCTTCCTGCATCACATGCACAATGACATCACCGAGATCGACAACCACCCAATCTGCTGCGCTCTTGCCTTCAATGCCTAACGGCATCAGGCCGGCCGCACGGGACTCCTGCTCAACGTGCTCGGCGATGGAGGTGACGTGACGCGTGGAGGTGCCGGTGCAGATGATCATGAAATCGGTGATGCTGGATTTGCCCTGAACGTCGATGGTGACAATGTCCTGGCCTTTGAGATCATCAATCTTATCAATAACGAACTCTTGGAGTGCTTTACCTTGCAAAAGGTTCCCCTCTAAAACTGGTGGTGACGAGCCGGCTGTAAGCCCGGATTATCCAGCCAAAAAATTAAGCGGCGCAGTATAGCATGCCCGGATCAGTCGCGATATAAGCCTGCGCGGTCGATATAGTCGATAACCGCAGCGGGCAGCAGAGCATCGCAGGACTGGTTGTGATGGCGACGGCGACGGATCTCGGTGGCGGAGATGTCGACCAGCGGCGTTTCTGCCAGCCAGATGTGGCCGGCAGGCTGATGATGAAGCTGTTGTACGTGGTGCGCAAGATGCTGATCGAGCCAGCGCTGCATTTCGGGTGACGACATCTGCGTCGGATAGCCCGGCCGCTGACACACCAGCAGGTGGCAGAGTGACAGCAGATCCTGCCAGCGATGCCACTTTGACAGGTTCAGCAGCGAATCCTGACCGATAATGAAGCCCAGCGACTGCTGAGCGCCGCGTTCGGCGCGCAGATTTTCCAGCGTGGTCACGGTCCAGGAAGGCGTATCGCGTTCCAGTTCACGGGTATCAATCTCAAACAGCGGCAATCCGGCGATGGCGCAGCGCAGCATTTCTACCCGCTGGGTGGCGCTGGCTTCCGGCTGCGGACGGTGCGGCGGCACATTGTTCGGCAGCAGCGTCACTTTTTTCAGCCCGGTCTGCTGCGCCAGTGCTTCAACCGGACGCAGATGCCCGAAATGGATCGGATCGAAGGTGCCGCCAAACAGCGCGTGTAACTCAGACATGGGCGAAACTCGCGGGAAACGCGCGGCTGCTGAGCAGCAGCGTCAGGGTTTGCAACTGCGGCCATACCGGCTGGCCGTAATCCTGCTTCAGGGTGATCTCAATCTGGCTCAGCAGATGGATTGCCCGCTGCAAACGCGCCGCATCCAGCCGTTGTAGCGCTTCGGTAAACAGGGCGCGGCGGTTCTGCCAGATGCGCTGTTGATCCATCAGGTTACGCAGCGGCTGTTGCGCCTGGTGACGTTGCAGATGCAGCAGCGTCAGCAGATCGCGTTGCAGGGTACGCAGCAGGATCACTACCTCGCTCTCTTCCCGCTCCAGCTGATGCAGGATATGCAGAGCGCGGCGGCTTTTGCCCGCCAGCACCGCGTCGACCCAGTGGAAAGGGGTGAAGTGCGCCGCATCGCTGACCGCTTCTTCAACCCGCGGTAGCGTCAGTTTGCCGTCTGGCCACTGTAGCGACAGCCGCTCCAGCGCCTGTGCCAGCGCCAGCAGGTTGCCTTCATAGCAGTAGCACAACAGCTGAATGGCAGCGTCATCAACCGCCAGCTTCAGCGCTTTGGCGCGGTTCGCCACCCAGCGCGGCAGCTGCGCCTGCTCGGGAGTCTGACAGGGCACTAATACGGCGGAGGCCGAAAGCGCTTTAAACCAGGCGCTGTTTTCCTGCGCTTTGGTCAGCTTCGGCATCCGGCAAATCAGCAGAATATCGGCGTGCAGCAGTTGCGACAGCTTAACCAGCTGCTCAGCTATCGCGGCATTCGGACCATTGTCGGGGAAGTGCAGGGTGAGCGTCTGACGCTGGGCGAACAGGCTCAGCGACTGACAGCTGACAAACAGGCTTTCCCAGTCGGTCTGGGCATCGAGGGTGACGCTGAAGTGTTCTTCGAATCCCTGAGTCGTCGCTGCCGCGCGGATCGCGTCGGCGCTCTCCTGCAGCAGCAGGGGTTCGTTACCGGCCAACAAATAACAGGCGCGCAGCCCCTCACGGAGCTGCGCGCTGAGTTGTTCAGGATAAATCCTGATCATTGCAGACTGGTGGCAGAGGAAGAAGGGACTTCCTCTGAGTCCTGACCCGGCACCGGAATAGCCGACTGGCGCAGGGTATCTTTATTGTTGAGCTGTGCCGCATGGACCGTCAGCAGTTTACGCACCAGCTGCTCGGCAGCACGCTGACGCATCTCCTGCACAATCATGTCCTGCTCAGCATCTTTCGCCAGCGCCGCATTCGGGTTATCGAAGAACGAACGATAAACCGTGGTGCTGATCGGATAGATGCCTTTGCCCGGCAGCAGCACCTGGGCGGTCAGGGTCATCACCAGCTGGTACTCAGCGGTTCCGCCATTGATAAAGACCGATGCGGTGTCGCGGCCCTGCAATTCGCTACCCAGACGTAAGGTCGGGATATCGGTGCGGTTCTGCTTGCTGTCCTCAACAATGTGCACATTGTTGATACGCAGCTGCTGTCGCACGGTACGCGCCAGTGGACCGTAAGGATCGCCGGTTGAAACAATCAGGGTTTTCAGTTCGGTTGGCACCTGAGTGGTGCCGCGCGGATGAAAACCACAGCCAGCGGTGATCACCACCGCCAGCATGACAAACAGCCTGATAATCGGATGTCGCACAGTTCCTCCTGAACTTAACCTACGACCAGGTTAAGCAGTTTGCCCGGTACATAAATGACTTTACGAATCGTCACGCCGTCCAGGTACTTCGCCACCAGATGCTCCTGAGCGGCGCGTGCCTGAACCTGTTCCTGAGTGGCATCGGCCGGTACGGTAATTTTACCGCGTACTTTACCGTTTACCTGCACCACCACCAGCAGTGAATCTTCCACCATTGCGGCTTCATCAGCAACCGGCCAGCTGGCTTCATCAATCGTTCCTTCGCCGCCCAGCGTCTGCCACAGCACATAGCTGGCATGCGGAGTGAACGGATAGAGCAGACGGACAATCGCCAGCAGTGCTTCCTGCATCAGCGCGCGATCCTGCTCGCTCTCCTGCGGCGCACGTGCCAGTTTGTTCATCAGTTCCATAATGGCGGCGATGGCGGTGTTGAAGGTCTGACGACGGCCAATGTCATCCGCCACTTTGGCGATGGTTTTGTGCAGATCGCGACGCAGCGACTTCTGCTCATCATTAAGGCTGGCGACGTCGAGCGCCACGGTTGCGCCTTTCTGGCTGTGGTCGAAGACCAGCTTCCAGACGCGTTTCAGGAAGCGGTTAGCGCCTTCTACGCCCGATTCCTGCCACTCCAGCGTCATATCGGCCGGGGAAGCAAACATCATGAACAGACGCACGGTATCCGCGCCGTAACGCTCGACCATCAGCTGAGGATCGATGCCGTTGTTCTTCGACTTCGACATTTTGCTCATGCCGGCGTAAATCACTTCGCGGCCCTGGGTGTCAACCGCCTTGACGATGCGGCCTTTCTCATCGCGTTCCACGTTCACATCGACCGGCGACACCCAGTTACGCTCACCGTTGGCACCGAGGTAATAGAAGGCGTCTGCCAGTACCATCCCCTGACACAGCAGGCGCTTAGCCGGTTCATTGGAGTTAACCAGACCGGCGTCACGCAGCAGCTTGTGGAAGAAGCGGAAATACATCAGGTGCATGATGGCGTGTTCAATACCGCCCACATACTGATCGACCGGCAGCCAGTAGTTCGCCGCTGCCGGATCCAGCATGCCTTCGTTGTAGCTGGCGCAGGTGTAGCGCGCGTAGTACCAGGAAGACTCCATAAAGGTGTCGAAGGTGTCGGTTTCACGCAGCGCTGGCTGACCGTTGACGGTGGTTTTTGCCCACTCCGGGTCGGCTTTAATCGGGCTGGTAATGCCGTCCATCACCACATCTTCCGGCAGGATCACCGGCAGCTGATCTTCTGGCGCTGGCATAACCGTGCCATCTTCCAGCGTGACCATCGGGATGGGGGCGCCCCAGTAACGCTGACGTGAAACACCCCAGTCGCGCAGGCGATAGTTCACTTTACGCACGCCCACGCCTTTGGCGGCCAGCGCGTCAGCAATCGCATTGAAGCCTGCGGCGTGATCCAGACCGTTAAACTCACCTGAGTTAAACAGCGCGCCTTTCTCGGTCATTGCCGCGGCGCTGACGTCTGGCTCGCTGCCGTCAAGGTTCAGCACCACCGGCTTAATCGGCAGATGGTATTTGGTGGCAAATTCCCAGTCACGCTGATCGTGTGCCGGAACCGCCATCACCGCACCGGTGCCATATTCCATCAGCACGAAGTTAGCGACCCATACCGGGATTGGCTCGCCGGTCAGTGGATGGATAGCGGACAGGCCGGTGGCCATGCCTTTCTTCTCCATGGTCGCCATTTCCGCTTCAGCCACTTTGGTGTTGCGGCATTCGGCGATAAAATCAGCCAGCGCCGGATTATTCACCGACGCCTGGGTGGCCAGCGGATGACCAGCAGCGACTGCGACATAGGTCGCGCCGATAAAGGTGTCCGGACGGGTGGTATAGACGGTTACTTTCTCTTCGCTGTCCGCGACGTCAAAGGTGATCTCTACCCCTTCAGAGCGGCCAATCCAGTTACGCTGCATGGTCTTGACCTGCTCAGGCCACTCTTCCAGCGTATTGAGATCGTTCAGTAACTCTTCCGCGTAGTCGGTGATTTTAATGAACCACTGCGGGATCTCTTTGCGTTCAACTTTGGTATCACAGCGCCAGCAGCAGCCGTCAATCACCTGCTCGTTAGCCAGTACTGTCTGATCGTTCGGGCACCAGTTCACCGCTGAGGTTTTCTTATACACCAGACCTTTTTCATACAGTTTGGTGAAGAACCACTGTTCCCAGCGATAATATTCCGGTTGGCAGGTCGCCAGTTCGCGGCTCCAGTCATAACCAAAACCCAGCAGCTTAAGCTGGTTTTTCATGTAGGCGATGTTGTCGTAGGTCCAGGGCGCCGGCGCGGTATTGTTTTTGACCGCCGCGCCTTCCGCAGGCAGACCGAAAGCATCCCAGCCAATCGGCTGTAGCACGTTTTTGCCGAGCATACGCTGATAACGCGCGATTACGTCGCCGATGGTGTAGTTACGAACGTGGCCCATATGCAGGCGGCCAGAAGGATAGGGCAACATGGAGAGGCAATAGTATTTTTCTTTACCTTCCTGCTCAGTCACTTTAAACGTTTCGTTTTCATCCCAGTGCTGCTGCACGCGGGATTCAATCTCTTCCGGGCGGTATTGCTCTTGCATGGCTGCCTGTGGTCCTTAATGAATAACACTTTGCTGACGTTAAGATCCGCATAGCATACCCATAAGGCCGCGCATCAACAACATTTCCCACTTTCGCTGGCGCGATTTGTGTCGAAAGGGTCAACGCCTTCACCCTTTTGTAATTCAACTGACAGACGACACGGCAAACACCATAAAGCGACTAAACTTACTCCAGCGATGACCTACATAAAGGAGAACAAAATGAATAAAGTGGCTCAGGAATATCGCGAGTCGTTAGCGGTACTGACCGAGCGTCTGCGTCAGGGCGATCGCAATATTGATAGTCTGATTAGCGAGCGACGCAGCCAGCTGCTGGCACGTCCGGATCTGACGCCCGCTGAGGTCGATCAGGCGCTCAGCTCGGTGCGCCGCGATTTGGAAGAGTTTGCACGCAGCTATACCGATGTTGAAGAGCCGCTGGCCGATTCGCTGTTTATGCGCATCATCCGGGAAAGCGTCTGGAAAGAGCTGGCGGATAT
This sequence comes from Pantoea sp. X-Soil-YNGN-775, assembly GCF_059730575.1. Taxonomy (NCBI): domain Bacteria; kingdom Pseudomonadati; phylum Pseudomonadota; class Gammaproteobacteria; order Enterobacterales; family Erwiniaceae; genus Pantoea; species Pantoea sp. X-Soil-YNGN-775. Next base: position 1,152,132 of record NZ_AP035945.1, read on the forward strand.
CACCGATAAAAGCCAGCTTGAGTGGCGTGAGGTGTTTCAGGATCTGCATCACCACGGCGTCTATCAGAGCGGTGAAGTGGTGGGGCTGGGCAATCTGGTGTGTGAGAAATGCCAGTTCACCCGGGCGATCTACACGCCGGAAACGCTGTCGCGCTGCCCGGAGTGTGGTCACGATCAGTTCCAGCGTCAGCCTTTCGAACCCTGAAAATCTGGCGGGCACCGGGCCTGATGCTGGGCAGTTAAGCGAGGGGTGATAACGCAGTCTGGTGCCGCCCAGGGGCTGGCGGTCCTCGCGCCGCTGCGCGGTTCCTTCACTTCATTCCTCTGCCTGACGGACCGCCCGGGATGGCACATCCTGTGCCGCCCCGCCTTTCGCCCGCGTCCTGCGGGCTCTCCTGGCAGACTCATTCTACGCAGCGCTGCGGATTGCCTGTCCCTGATCGACCCCAGCCTGCTCTGAAACTTCAGTGTGTATGGTTAAAAAGGGCACAATAGTGGAGGCCTGAGCGCCTCTGCTGCTGAAAGGGCTATCCGCAGCGCTGAGGCGTGGCGTTGGGCCAGAACTCCACGCCGGGAAGCGTGGAGAGTTCGGGGCCTGCCAGGGAGGGCCGATCCGCGAACGGTTCGTCGGCACGACGTCAAAGCCGAAGGCACGGCGTCAGCGGCGCGAGGACGGCCCGGCAGCAGCAGAGGTGCTCAGGCCCGCACCCCGGCCCGCTCACGCAGAAAAAAAGCTGCCACGTTTGACCGTGGCAGCCTTTGCAAATTTAACCTTAACTGACCAGCATCAGGGCAACCGGGCCCGCCTTTTTTAGTGCAGAAGATTAGTGCAGAATTTTTGCGAGGAAGTCTTTTGCGCGGTCAGATTGCGGGTTATTAAAGAAGTCATCTTTGTTGGTGTCTTCGATAATTTTGCCTTCATCCATGAAGATCACGCGATTGGCGACTTTACGGGCGAAGCCCATTTCATGCGTCACCACCATCATCGTCATCCCTTCATGCGCCAGTTCAACCATCACATCCAGCACTTCGTTAATCATCTCGGGATCAAGCGCGGAGGTCGGTTCATCAAACAGGATCGCAATCGGGTCCATGCAGAGCGCGCGGGCAATCGCCACACGCTGCTGCTGGCCGCCCGACAGCTGACCGGGAAACTTATCGGCATGCGCCGATAACCCCACCCGATTGAGCAGCTTCAGCCCTTTATCCCGCGCCGCGGCTTTATCGCGCTTCAGCACTTTCACCTGCGCCAGCACCAGATTATTGATAATGCTGAGGTGCGGGAACAGTTCGAAGTGCTGGAACACCATGCCGACCTTGCTGCGTAGCTGGGCGAGATTGGTTTTTTTGTTGTTCACTTCGGTGCCGTTCACCGTGATAACCCCTTGCTGAATCGGCTCCAGGCCGTTCACTGTTTTAATCAGGGTCGATTTACCGGAGCCGGACGGTCCGCATACCACCACCACTTCACCTTTTTTAACCTCGGTAGAGCAGTCGGTCAGCACCTGAAAGTGACCATACCACTTAGAAACGTTTTTCAGGCTAATCATTTAAACCGTCCTTTTTCTTTTTAGATAACTGACCAGCAGTGACGCGCTCAGGCTGATAACGAAGTAGACCAGACCGGCAAACAGAACCATTTCAACCTGGGTACCGTCGCGTTCACCAATGGTGGACGCTGTCCGGAAGAAGTCCGCCAGGCTTAAGACATAGACCAGCGAGGTATCCTGAAACAGTACGATCCCCTGAGTCAGCAGCAGTGGCACCATGGCACGAAACGCCTGCGGCAGGATGATCAGTTTCATCGACTGCCACTGGGTCATGCCCAGCGCCAGAGCCGCGTTCCCCTGACCGCGCGAAATACTGATGATGCCGGCGCGGATAATTTCAGAGTAATAGGCCGCTTCAAACAGCGAGAAGGCCACCATGGCGGAGATCAGTCGGATATCGGTTTTCGGCGATAATCCCAGCACCTGCTGCAGGAAGCTCGGTACCACCAGATAGAACCACAGCAGCACCATTACCAGCGGCACCGAGCGGAACAGGTTGACGTACAGTCTGGCGAACCAGCTGACCGGCTTGAGGGTCGACAGGCGCATCACTGCCAGCAGCGTGCCCCAGATAATGCCGAATACCACAGCGGTAATGGTGATCTTGAAAGTGATCACCAGGCCGTTAAACAGATAGGGCAGGCTGGGGGTAATTGAACTCCAGTCAAACTCGTACATTACTTGCCTCCCCCATTGCCAGGCAGACGCACTTTGCGTTCCACCAGGCTCATTAACAACATGATCACCAGGTTAATCGCGATGTAGGCCAGCGTTATGGCGGTGAAAGATTCATAGGCGTGTGCGGAGTAGTCCAGCAGTTTACCCGCCTGCGCCGCCATATCGACCAGCCCGATAGTCGAAGCGATGGCGGAATTCTTCACCAGGTTGAGCATCTCTGAAGTCATCGGCGGCACAATCACCCGATAGGCGTTGGGCAGCAGCACGTAGCGGTAGGTCTGTGGCAGGGTTAAGCCCATCGCCAGACCGGCATTCTTTTGACCGCGCGGCAGTGACTGAATCGCGGCACGCACCTGCTCACAGACGCGGGCGGCGGTAAACAGACCCAGGCAGATCACCGATGAGACGAAGAACTGAATGTTGGGGTCCAGCTCAGACTTAAACCACATGCCCAGCTTTTCACCCACCAGTTCCGGGGCCACCAGATACCAGAAGAAGAACTGCACAATCAGTGGAATGTTGCGAAACAGTTCGACATAGCAGGTGCCAATGGTCGCCAGCAGGCGATTAGGCACGGTACGCAGAATGCCGAAAAGTGAACCTACGCAGAAGGCAATAATCCAGGCGCAGCAGGAGACGGCAATCGTCACCTGAAAACCGGACCACAGCCAGCCGAGATAGGTCGTGTTACCGAACGGGGCCTGTTCGAGAAAAATGCCCCAGTTCCAATCGATACCCATAACGAGCTCCGGTAAAAAAGGGTAGCTAAGCTACCCTGAAGATTGATGAACGGCGTTTTATCTCCTGCACCAGGGGAACGACCCGGTTCAGTCTGTCTGTCCGCGCCGCGGTTTCAACAATCGAGAGGGCAGCCTGGCCGCCCTTGTTATACCCGCCGTCTTTCAGGCTGCATTTTTGTTGGCTACGTTCACACCCGAATCACTTACCTGAGCAGGCTCATCGGGATTCATTCTCTTGCCGCCTCAATGCAACCTGAAATCCATTGGGTATTTTGTTGTTAGTTCAGTGCTTTATCATTCGGCGTTTTGAACAGTGCTTTCATGTCATCCGACAGTTCAAAGTTCATGTTCAGGTTCTTCGGTGGGATCGGCTGTTTGAACCAGGTGTCGAACCATTTTTCAGCCTGGCCTGAGGTCTGGGCTTTGGCGATGGTTTCATCCACTAAAGTTTTGAACTGCGGATCGTCTTTACGCAGCATGCAACCGTAAGCCTCTTTGGACTGCGGCGTGCCTAAGATTTCCCAGTTATCGGGTTTTTTCGCTTTGGCGCGTTCACCGGCCAGCAGCGCATCATCCATCATAAAGGCCACGGCACGCCCGGTTTCCAGCGTACGGAACGAGTCGCCATGATCCTTCGCGCTGATAATGCGCATCTCCAGTTTCTGCTCGTCGTTCAGTTTGTGTAACAGTACTTCAGAGGTGGTCCCGGAGGTCACCACCACGGTTTTGCCTTTCAGGTCGGTGAAATCTTTGATGGGACCGCCTTTTTTCACCAGCAGACGGGTACCAATGACGAAAATGGTGTCAGAGAAGGCTGCCTGTTTCTGGCGCTCAAGGTTGTTGGTGGTGGATCCACACTCAAAATCGTAGGTGCCGTTTTGCAGCAGCGGGATACGGTTCTGCGAGGTAATCGGAATCATTTTGATCTGCAGGTCAGGCTTGTTCAGCTTCGCTTTAATGGCGTCCACAATGGCAGCGGAATAGGCCTGTGAGTAGCCGACGACTTTTTGCTGGTTGTCATAATAAGAAAAGGGAACTGATGATTCGCGGTGCCCGACCACAATGACGCCGTTGTCATTGATCTTCTTCAGGGTGCCGCTGAGATCTTCCGCCTGGGCCGCTCCCGCTGCTGCGCTGATCAGCAGAAGAGATAATGCCACTTTGCGTAGTTGCATGTTCCAACTCCTTCGTATGGAAAATGCACAGGATATAACCTGTGCTGATTATGATGTTGTGTGTATTTCCTGCTGCTTTTCTGGCTATCCCGTAGCGCAGCTGCGCGCAGAATAGTCACTAACATAGCGGATTGTTAACGCGATGAAACAAAAAAGTTTCTTTTTTGCGAGGTGATCCGCACCAAAAAAAGGCAATTTTTCCTGCCTGCGCGCTAACGGTGCAGGCGAAGCGATTAATTTGGTGCAACCGACCTGCTGTCAGCGTATGCAGTGCGCCTGTTTGCGAAAAACACTGAAATAATTAGCAATCATCGTGCCAGAAACGCGTTTCAGCGCGCTAACGCAGCAGAGTCTGCGGTGCGGGGAGGGGAAAATAGCGGGACAAAGCGATAAAAAAAGGCGAAGCAGCCGCTTCGCCTTTGAGCAGGATGAATCAGCGTCGGCGGCGCAGCACTGCCGCCAGAGCGGCCAGCGCCGTCAGAACCCACACCGGCCAGACGCCTGCATGGGCATAGGGAGTTTCACCAGTGGTCGGAACCACTTTGTCGGTTAACACCGCCCGGCTGAACTGCGGCAGCATCTTCTCAACCTCGCCGCTGGCGTTCACCACCGCGGTCACGCCGTTGTTGGTGCTGCGTAACAGCGGACGGCCCAGCTCCAGCGCCCGCATTCGTGCCATCTGGAAATGCTGCCATGGACCAATCGAGTGACCAAACCAGGCATCGTTAGAGACCGTCAGCAGAAAATTGGTGTCGGGATGGAAGTTGGCGCGCACCTGTTCACCCAGCACAATCTCATAGCAAATGGCGCTGGTCAGGTTGTAACCGGCCACCCTGAGCTGCGGCTGAAGGTAAGCGCCACGGCTGAAAGCGGACATCGGCAGATCGAAGAACGGAGCCAGTGGGCGCAGCAGATCGGCCAGTGGAACAAACTCGCCAAACGGCACCAGATGATTTTTCTGGTAGCGATTGCCGCTGAAGTAATTATAAGGCGCATCGCCGCCTAACACGATCACCGTGTTGTAATCGTGATAGCGGTTCTGCTCGAGGCGCGAGTCAACGATGCCGGTCACCAGAGCACTGCCGCGCGCGCGCAGCTCATCATCCAGTGAGCGCAGGAACGGCTGCTGATTACTTTCCAGATCGGTAATCGCTGATTCCGGCCAGATGATAATCGGGGTTTTGCCGATCAACGGCTGGCTGAGTCCGCTGTAAATGCGCAGCGTGTTCAGCAACTGTTGCGGGTCCCACTTCATCGACTGCGGAATGTTACCCTGTACCAGCGCGACATCGACTGCACGGGACGGTAACGGCTGAACCCACTGGATGTAGCGCAGCGGCCAGGGCAGGGCCAGCAGCAGCAGGGCCGCCGCCAGGCTTTTCACATTGCGCTGTTGCAGGGCGTACACCATCAGGCCGGCGACCACCATCAGCACAAAGGTAATGGTTTCCACGCCGCCCAGCGGTGCCACGCCTTTCAGCGGGCCGTTGATCTGGCTGTAACCAAACTGCAGCCACGGAAACCCGGTGAGGATCCAGCCGCGCAAAAACTCGGTGATCTGCCATAACGCCGGGGCCGCCAGCGCCAGACGCCATAACGTGGTGCGCGGCCACAGGCGATTAAGCAGCCCGGCAAACAGCGCCGGGTAGATCGCCAGATAGGCGGCCAGCAGCACCACCAAAAAGACGTTCACCGGGCCGGGCATCCCACCAAAGGTCGCAATGCTGACGTAAACCCAGTTGATGCCGCTGCCGAACAGGCCAAACCCCCAGACGAAGCCAATCGCACTGGCCTGAGGGCTGGTGCGATTAAGGGTCAGAAGCTGTAAGCCGCACAGCGACAGCAGTGCGGCGGGCCAGAAATCATAAGGGGAGAAGGCGAGGGTGCCAGACGCACCCGTTAATAAAGCCAGCAGCAGGCGAACCCGCTGACGCGGGTAAAGTGAGGCTAAAGCCATAAACTTATTCGTCATCCAGTTGAGGTTGTGGCGAATTATCCGGAATAGTGACATGAACCTGGATGATACGGCGGCTGTCGGCCATCGCAACTTTGAACTGGTAACCGTCGATGTCGATGCTCTCACCGCGTGCGGGCAGATGGCCGAAGCCCTGCATCACCAGGCCACCAATGGTGTCGACTTCGTCATCGCTGAACTGGGTGCCGAACACGTCATTAAAATCTTCAATCGCGGTTAACGCCCGCACCGTAAAGGTGTGGCGGTTAAGCTGACGGATGTCACGATCTTCTTCATCGTCATACTCATCCTCAATCTCACCGACGATCAGCTCCAGAATGTCTTCGATGGTGACCAGGCCGGAGACGCCGCCAAACTCATCGATCACAATCGCCATGTGGTAACGCTGAGAACGGAACTCTTTCAGCATCCGGTCTACGCGCTTGCTTTCAGGTACCACCACCGCCGGGCGCAGCACTTTCTCAATGCTGAACGGTTCAGATTCGCTGCTCATAAACGGCAGTAAATCTTTGGCCATCAGGATCCCTTCAACGTGATCTTTGTCTTCGCTGATCACCGGGAAGCGCGAATGTGCCGACTCGATAATCACATCCAGACACTCTTCGAGGTTCTGATTGCGTTTCAGGGTAATCATTTGCGAGCGCGGGATCATAATGTCACGCACGCGCTGCTCCGCAATATCCAGCACCCCTTCGAGCATGTCGCGGGTATCCTGGTCAATCAGGTCTTTATGATTTGAGTCGCGGATCAGCTCCAGTAGTTCATCACGGTTTTTCGGTTCACCGTGAAAAAGTTGGTTGATCAACAGGGAAAAGAATCCCTTTTTACTACTGGGTGCATCGCTGTTTTGAGAATGGTCGTCGCTCATGGCGGTTTTTAAAGATCTCTCTGGTGAGGAATTAACGCTGCCAGCGTAGCGCTGGCAGCAGGATAGCCGGAACCCGGAGGTCAGGCGTCTTCTTTCTCCGAAATGTACGGATCAGGATAACCAAGAGCAAGCATTATCTCGGTCTCCAGTGACTCCATCTCCTCGGCTTCGTCGTCTTCAATATGGTCGTAGCCCAGCAGATGAAGCGTGCCGTGTACCACCATGTGTGCCCAGTGGGCCTCGGTGCTTTTGTGCTGCTCAGCCGCCTCCTGCTCGACCACCTGACGACAAATAATCAGGTCACCGAGCAGCGGCAGTTCGATGCCAGGCGGCGCTTCAAACGGGAAAGAGAGCACGTTGGTCGGTTTATCTTTACCGCGATAAGTCAGATTAAGCTCATGACTTTCCGCTTCATCGACCAGACGCACCGTCACTTCGCTTTCCGGCTGGAAAGGGGTGACCGCCGCGGATAGCCAGCGGTGAAACTGGCTTTCAGTGGGCAGGTCGGCGCTGTTTTCACAGGCGATCTGCAGGTCAAGAATCACCTCGCTCATTTGCTCTCCTGCGTCACGCTCTGGGCGGCCAGCGCCTCGCGTTTACGCTCTTCCGCCTGCTGATCGCGGCGCTTCTGATCGGCCGCTTCCCAGGCTTCATAGGCGGTGACGATACGCGCTACCACCGGGTGGCGCACCACATCTTCACTGTGGAAGAAGTTGAAGCTGATCTCTTCCACTTCCGACAGCACTTCAATCGCATGACGCAGGCCCGATTTAACGTGGCGCGGCAGGTCGATCTGGGTGACGTCACCGGTAATGACCGCTTTAGAGTTGAAGCCGATACGCGTCAGGAACATCTTCATCTGTTCGATGGTGGTGTTCTGGCTCTCATCGAGAATGATAAACGCGTCATTCAGCGTACGGCCACGCATGTAGGCCAGCGGAGCCACTTCAATCACGTTGCGTTCCATCAGCTTCTCAACCCGCTCAAAGCCGAGCATCTCGAACAGCGCGTCATACAGCGGGCGCAGATAAGGGTCCACCTTCTGACTCAGATCGCCGGGCAGAAAGCCGAGTTTCTCGCCCGCTTCAACTGCCGGGCGGGTCAGCAGGATCCGACGAATCTCCTGACGTTCCAGCGCATCGACCGCCGCCGCGACTGCCAGATAGGTTTTACCGGTCCCGGCCGGGCCAACACCAAAGGTGATGTCATGGTCGAGCACGTTGGCGATGTACTGTGCCTGGTTTGGCGTGCGTGGCTTGATGACGCCGCGCTTGGTCTTGATATTGACCGCTTTGCCATATTCCGGCACGCTTTCGGCGGTCTGCTCCAGTACCCGGCTCTCTTTGATCGCCAGATGGATCTGGTCCGGCTCAATATCCGGAATGTCGCCGCGTACCGGGGCGGTATCCACATACAGTGTTTTCAGAATATCAGCCGCCGCATTCACGCAGAGTGCGCGGCCCACCAGCTTAAAGACGTTGTCCCGACGGTTGATCTCAATACCCAGACGACGTTCAAGCTGTTTCACATTGTCGTCAAATGGACCGCACAGGCTCATCAGACGACGGTTATCGGCCGGTTCAAGGGCGATTTCACGAGTTTCGATATTCAAACGAATCCTTTGGGTCACTCAGGGCCAGTTATGAGGTGTGTCTGACGCACCGTTGGGCTTAACCGGATGCACCATAACGAAATTATTTATGCCGTAACGCCTGGGCGCAAGCTTAAGAAAAGATATTTGGGCGGCACTTTCAGAAACCAAGTGCAACAAAGTGAAATTGGCGGCAATGCTGCGCGCATTGCCGCAAGTAGGGCAGGCATCAAGGCTGGAACAGACCTACGCCGATCTCGTTCTCTTTACGGGTACGGGCGATAACCGAAGCCGGGCTTTCTGCCATCCGCAGTCCCATCTCTTCTTCGGTACGCACCAGTTTGCCGCGCAGCGAGTTGGTGTAGACGTCGACGATTTCGACATCAACGAACTTGCCGATCATCTCCGGCGATCCCTCAAAGTTCACCACCCGGTTATTTTCGGTGCGGCCAGAGACTTCCATGACGTTCTTACGGGAGATCCCTTCTACCAGGATACGCTGCACCGTGCCAAGCATCCGCCGGCTGATGGCCATCGCTTGCTGATTGATGCGATCCTGCAGGATCCACAGGCGCTGCTTTTTCTCTTCTTCGCTGACGTCATCCGGCAGGTCAGCCGCCGGGGTGCCCGGACGCGCAGAGTAGATAAAGCTGAAGCTGACGTCGAAATTGACATCGGCGATCAGCTTCATGGTCTGCTCGAAATCCTGCTGGGTTTCACCCGGGAAACCGATGATGAAGTCAGAACTGATTTCGATATCCGGGCGCGCCGCACGCAGTTTACGGATAATCGCCTTATACTCCAGCGCCGTGTGTGCCCGTTTCATCAGCGTCAGGATGCGGTCGGCACCGCTCTGGACCGGCAGGTGCAGGAAGCTCACCAGCTCCGGCGTATCGCGGTAAACCTCGATAATGTCATCGGTGAACTCAATCGGGTGGCTGGTGGTAAAGCGAATACGATCGATACCGTCGATGGCCGCCACCAGGCGCAGCAGTTCAGCAAAGGTGCAGATGCCGCCATCAAAGGTGGCACCGCGATAGGCGTTGACGTTCTGGCCGAGCAGGTTAACTTCACGCACGCCCTGGGCCGCCAGCTGGGCGATCTCCAGCAGAATGTCGTCGCTCGGACGGCTGACCTCTTCACCGCGAGTATAAGGCACCACGCAGAAGGTACAGTACTTGTTGCAGCCTTCCATGATCGAGACGAAGGCGGTCGGACCTTCTGCACGCGGCTCGGGCAGACGGTCAAATTTTTCGATTTCCGGGAAGCTGATATCCACCACCGGGCTTTTGCTGCCGCGCACGGTGTTAATCATTTCTGGCAGACGGTGCAGGGTCTGCGGGCCGAAGACGATATCGACGCAGGGCGCACGCTGGCGAATATGATCCCCTTCCTGCGACGCCACGCACCCGCCGACGCCGATGATCAAATCCGGGTTACGCTCTTTTAACTTTTTCCAGCGCCCCAACTGGTGGAAAACCTTCTCCTGCGCTTTCTCGCGAATAGAACAGGTGTTGAGCAGCAGGATATCCGCCTCTTCAGCGACCTCGGTCAGCGTGTAGCCGTGCGTACTGTTCAGCAGGTCAGACATCTTAGATGAATCATACTCATTCATCTGACATCCCCAGGTTTTGATATGCAGTTTTTTTGTCATCGAACTAGCCATTGATTCAGTGCAGTGGAGGCAGGGCGCGTATTGTAATGCTTTGATGCTGTTGTGACCAGCCTAAGGGCTTTTCTGATCGTGCCACTCTTTTTCCGGTACACTTTGCTTTAATCAGACCCGTGTTGTGCAGGCTGGCGGGAAAAGAAGAAGGATATAAGCAATGCAGGATAACCAGTTTGATGTGGTGATCGTCGGTGGTGGCATGGTGGGTGCTGCGCTGGCGTGTGGGCTGACGCAGCAGCAGTTCCGCGTGGCGGTGATTGAGCGCGCCGAACCGGCCCCTTTTGCAGCAGAGAGCGATCCCGATCTGCGGATCTCGGCCATCGGCTCGTCATCGGTAGCGTTACTCAAGCAGCTTAACGTCTGGTCGCGGGTTGAGGCGATGCGATGCGCGCCGTATCGCAAGCTGGAAACCTGGGAATGGCAAACCGCGCAGGTCAGCTTCGATGCCGCCTCGCTCGGGCTGCCGGAACTGGGCTTTATGGTGGAAAACAGCGTGCTGCAACGGGCGCTGTGGGAAGAGATGCAGGCGCTGGGGGTTACGCTCTGCTGTCCGGCCACGCTGGCGAACCTGCAGCAGGAGAATGGCGGCTGGCGCGTTGACCTGAGCGGCGGCGAGACGCTGCATACCCGGCTGGTGGTGGGTGCAGATGGCGCTAACTCTCAGGTGCGGCAGATGGCGGGGATTGGCATCCACGGCTGGAGCTATGCGCAGTCTTGCCTGCTGATCAGCGTTAGCTGTGAACATCCGGCCGGCGATGCTACCTGGCAACATTTCACTCCGCAGGGGCCACGCGCTTTTCTGCCGCTGTATGACAACCGCGCCTCGCTGGTGTGGTACGACGCGCCTGCACGGATACGCCAGCTGCAGACGATGGCGCTGACTCAGCTGGAAAAAGAGATTGCCAGCCACTTCCCGGCGCGTCTGGGGCGGTTTAAAGCCCATGCTGCGGGCGGGTTCCCGCTGGTGCGGCGTCATGCGGCGCGTTACGTGCTGCCAGGACTGGCGCTGGTCGGCGATGCGGCACACACCATCAACCCGCTGGCGGGGCAGGGCGTTAATCTCGGTTACCGCGATATTGATGCGTTGATTGAGGTGCTGGTGAGCGCGCGCGGCGCGGCGGAAGACTGGGCGGCTGAGCGGATATTGCAGCGCTATCAGCGTCAGCGTCGCACCGACAATATGCTGATGCAGGGCGGAATGGATCTGTTCTATTTCGCCTTCAGCAATCAGCTGGCACCGCTGCGCTTTGCGCGTAACCTTGGGTTGATCGCCGCCGAACATTCCGGCGTGCTGAAGCGTCAGGTGTTGCGCTATGCGCTGGGATTGTAAATCAGCCTGATGGTGTAATACGGCTCGTGATAAGGCGGGCCGCTACCCTGACCGGCAACTGACCGGAAAGCACAAAAACAACAAAGCCCGCAAAAGCGGGCTTTGTTGTGCAATTTGGCTGGGGTGCAGGGATTCGAACCCCGGAATGCTGGTATCAGAAACCAGTGCCTTACCGCTTGGCGACACCCCAATAGGTGTTAATTCAAATTGTCTTTTGTGTGGCTGGGGTGCAGGGATTCGAACCCCGGAATGCTGGTATCAGAAACCAGTGCCTTACCGCTTGGCGACACCCCAATAATATGGTGGCTACGACGGGAATCGAACCTGTGACCCCAGCATTATGAGTGCTGTGCTCTAACCAGCTGAGCTACGTAGCCAAATTGTACTGCATTTCGATGCTGGCTGGGATACCTGGATTCGAACCAGGGAATGCCGGTATCAAAAACCGGTGCCTTACCGCTTGGCGATATCCCATTCGTCCACTCGCAGCCACGAGATTCATCGAAATTGGCTGGGGTACCTGGATTCGAACCAGGGAATGCCGGTATCAAAAACCGGTGCCTTACCGCTTGGCGATACCCCATCCATGCTGCCGAATAATGAAATGGTGCGGGAGGCGAGACTTGAACTCGCACACCTTGCGGCGCCAGAACCTAAATCTGGTGCGTCTACCAATTTCGCCACTCCCGCAAAAAAAGATGGTGGCTACGACGGGAATCGAACCTGTGACCCCAGCATTATGAGTGCTGTGCTCTAACCAGCTGAGCTACGTAGCCATCTTTTTTTCGCGTAACCTTCATCGGCGTTGCGGGGCGCATTATGCGGAGTTGACTTAACAGCGTCAACAAGTTTTTTGCCGTTTTTTTGCTGATAACCGCTGTTTGACTGGCTTATGACCAGGCTGGCGGTTTATTCAACAATTTTTCAGTGAATACAACGCAGATGATAAAAAAAATGGGCCTTAAACGGCCCATTTTTCATCTCTTCTGATACGGCTATTTATAGGCTGACTGATGCACACCCACCGCGCGACCGGATGGATCGTCCATGTTTTTAAACGCTTCGTCCCATTCAATCGCTTTGGCTGAGGAGCAGGCCACCGATGGACCACCTGGCACGCACTCTGCCGCACTCGGTAACGGGAACAGCTCTTCAAAAATTTCACGATACAGATACGCTTCTTTCGAACCCGGCGTGTTGAACGGGAAACGGAAGTGCGCGGTGGCCAGTTGCTGATCGCTGATTTGCTTCGCGGCAACCTCTTTCAGGGAGTCGATCCAGCTATAACCAACGCCGTCTGAGAACTGCTCTTTCTGCCGCCACGCCACGCTTTCCGGCAGGTATGAAGAGAAACATTCACGCAGGATGTGCTTCTCCATTTTGCCGTTGCTGCCACACATTTTGTCGGCCGGGTTGATGCGCATCGCTACGTCGAGGAATTTTTTATCCAGGAAGGGCACACGCGCTTCCACGCCCCAGGCTGACATCGCCTTGTTGGCACGGGCGCAGTCGAACATGTGCAGTGCCTGCAGTTTACGCACGTTTTCTTCGTGGAACTCTTTGGCGTTCGGCGCTTTATGGAAGTAGAGGTAGCCGCCGAACACTTCATCTGCGCCTTCACCCGACAGCACCATCTTAATGCCCATCGCTTTAATCTTACGTGACATCAGGTACATCGGCGTGGAGGCGCGGATGGTGGTGACGTCGTAAGTTTCAATGTGATAAATCACATCGCGAATCGCATCCAGACCTTCCTGCACGGTGAAATGAATTTCGTGGTGCACGGTGCCGAGATGTTCCGCCACGGATTTAGCCGCTTTCAGATCGGGCGATCCCTCCAGGCCCACTGCGAACGAGTGCAGCTGCGGCCACCAGGCATCACTTTTATCCTGATCTTCGACCCGCTTAGCGGCAAAGCGCTTGGTGACGGCAGAAATGATTGACGAATCGAGTCCGCCCGACAGCAGCACACCGTAAGGAACATCTGACATCAGATGGCTTTTTACTGACTCTTCCAGCGCATGCTTCAGGCCCGCAGCGTCGGTGGTGTTGTGCTCTACGTTTTTGTATTCCATCCAGTCACGCTGCCAGTAACGACGGATTTCGCCATCGGTGCTGGAGAGGTAGCTGCCCGGCGGGAACTCTTTGATTGAACGGCAGACCGGCACCAGCGCTTTCATCTCTGACGCGACATACAGGTTGCCATGCTCATCGTTACCCATATAGAGCGGGATGATACCGATGTGATCGCGGCCGATCAGGTAAGTGTTTTTTACACTGTCATACAGGATAAAAGCGAACATGCCTTCCAGATCGTCGAGGAAATCGACCCCTTTTTCCTGATACAGCGCCAGGATGACTTCACAGTCAGATCCGGTCTGGAACTGATAGCGATCGCTCAATTCTGCGCGCAGTGCCTGATGGTTATAGATTTCGCCGTTAACCGCCAGAACATGAGTGTGGTCGGCGTTGTACAGCGGCTGTGCGCCGTTGTTGACGTCAACGATTGAGAGACGTTCATGCGCCAGGATTGCATGGTCATCAGCATAGACACCAGACCAGTCCGGGCCGCGATGACGCATTAAGCGTGAACATTCCAGCGCTTTTTTGCGCAGCTCAACAGGATCGGTTTTCAGATCCAGCACACCAAAAATTGAACACATAACTGACTCCTGAGCTCACCTTACGGCGATGTTATCTTTTGCGTTTGTCCGGCAGCCTGACGCTGCGTGATGTATAAGAAAATGCGCTATTTGGTGCATTCAATGCAAGAGGAATCGCGATTTACTGATAAAAAGATTGTTGTCATGGCAATAAAATTGAATAAACCACAATTTAACAACGTTTTTATTGTCGGATCGGTAATGAAATGCATTTTCTGGCTGAATTTTAGCCGAAAGAGAGGGCGGGTAATCGGTCGAAAAGAGGGAACGCATCACGCTTTAGCCCGATGCGTCATAAGAAAAAGGCATCAGAACAGGTCAATGTCCGCGACTGAAGGGTAGATCCAGTCAGGCCGGAACGGCATGGCATCAATATCGCTTAAGGTTGATACGCCCGACAGCACCAGCACCGTCTCCAGCCCGGCCTGAAAACCGGCCAGAATATCGGTGCGCAGATTGTCACCGACAATCACCGTCTCTTCCGAGTGCGCCTGCATTTTGTTCAGGGCGGCACGCATAATGTACGGACTCGGTTTGCCGACGTAGAACGGGCGGCGACCGGAAATCTTCTCGATGCCGGCACACAGCGCGCCACAGGCCGGCACAAAGCCGCGCGCATGGGTGTCAGGGTTGGTGGCGATGAACCGCGCGCCGTTGGCGACAAAAAAAGCTGCCTTGTGCATCATGTCCCAGTTAAACGAGCGCGTTTCCCCGACGATGACGAAATCAGGGTTGATATCGGTGATGGTAAAGCCGGCTTTGTAGAGTTCGTGGATCAGCGCACCTTCGCCTATCACATAGGCTTTTTTGCCTTCCTGACGGCGCAGAAAGTCTGCCGTGGCCATCGCCGAAGTGTAGAACACCGAGTCCGGCACCTCTACGCCCGCCGAGGCGAAACGGTTGGCCAGATCCTGCGCGGTTTGCGAAGGGTAGTTAGTCAGCACCACCAGCGGCATCTCCTTCGCCAGAATGCGCTGCAAAAATTCCTGTGCGCCGGGAACTGCCGTGTTGTCGTGCATCAGCACGCCATCAATATCACAAATTACGCTTTTAATGGTCATAGTCAGATCCGATGTGGCCCGCCAGAGTGGCAGGCTGAGCTTATTCTTCGAGAAGATGTTGCAGCAGAATGCCGTTAAGCATGGCACGTTTTGCCAGCGCAAAGGCGCCGATTGCCGAACGATGATCTAAGGTCGAACGCACCACCGGCAGATTTTTGCGGAAGGCGGCGAGCGCCTGTGTGTTAATGCAGCCTTCAATCGCCGGCAGCAGGACTTTTTCTGCATCGGTGATTTCACCGGCCAGCACCACTTTTTGCGGATTAAACAGGTTGATGGCAATCGCGATAGCTTTACCGAGGTAGCGGCCGACGTATTCGATCACTTCGCAGGCCAGCGCATCACCCTGATTAGCCGCTTTACAGATTTGCGGCATCTGGCACGCCTCCAGCGTCAGCACGCTGGGATAGCCCTGATTGAGCAGATGACGCACCCGATTCTCAATCGCGCCGTTGGCGGCGATGGTTTCGAGGCAGCCAAAGTTACCACAGTGGCAGCGTTCGCCCAGCGGATCGACCTGAATATGGCCAATCTCACCGACGTTACCGTTGCTGCCGAGAAAAATATGCCCGTTGGCGATGATACCGGCCCCGGTGCCGCGATGTAAGCGCACCAGAATGGAGTCGGCGCAGTCACGGCTTGCCCCAAAGTAGTGCTCAGCCAGCGCCAGGCTGCGGATGTCGTGACCGACAAAACTGGTCACGCGAAAGCGCTCTTTCAGGCTGGCGACCAGCGGCCAGTGACTGACAGCGATGTGCGGCATATAGCGGATCACCCCGTTAATCGGGTCAACCAGCCCGGGCAGGATCACCGAAATCGCGATCAGCTCGCGTATTTTGCGCTGGTGCTGCTCAATGAAGGCGCTGATGGCGTTGAACAGCGCATGCTGCAGCGTCTCCTGGGTGCGTTCCGGCAGCGCATAATCCTCCTGCGCCAGCGATTTTCCGCTCAGATCAAACAGCGTCAGGGTCGCATCGTTGCGTCCAAGCCGGACGCCGATGGTATGGAAATTGCGGGTTTCAGTAATGATGGAGATAGCGCGGCGACCGCCGGTAGAGGCTTGCTGGTCCACCTCTTTGATCAATCCGCGCTCTATCAATTGACGGGTAATTTTGGTGACGCTGGCGGGCGCAAGCTGGCTGAGTTCGGCAATCTGAATGCGCGATATCGGCCCCTGTTGATCAATCAGCCGGTAAACGGCCGCACTATTGAGTTGCTTAACAAGATCGACATTTCCTATTTGTGACTGGCCGCCAGTGGTCATTCAGTGCTTACTCGCTCAGGACGTCGTCTCCGTTGACAAACGTCTTAATGATTTTAAAGTCGCGCGTAAACACAGTCAGGTTCGCGATTTTTCCTGCTTCGATCGAGCCTAACTGCTTTTCCACGCCCATCGCCCGTGCCGGGTAAAGTGACGCCATGCGCAACGCTTCATCCAGTGCAATGCCAACATGTTCCACACTGTTCTGTACTGCTTCAATCATGGTGAGGGCAGAACCGCTCAGCGTTCCGTTTTCGTCAACGCACAGCCCGTCACGATAATAGATTGTTTTACCAGCAAAAATAAACTCGCTAATCGCCGCACCAGCCGGTGCCGTGGCATCCGTTACCAGGATCAGCTTGTCGCCTTTAATGCGCTTCGCATTGCGAACGTTAGCGTAATGGACATGTAAACCATCCGCAATAATGCCGCAGTATACATCAGGCGAATCAAACAGCGCACCGATAAGACCCGGTTCACGACCGGCAAAGGTCGGCATGGCGTTATACAGATGCGTGGCGAAGCTGACGCCCGCGGAAAAGCCCGCTTTGGCTTCTTCGTAAGTGGCGTTTGAATGCCCGGCGGAGACGATGATACCCGCTTCAGTCAGCTGACGAATCACCTCGCTGCCGGCATTTTCCGGCGCCAGCGTCACTTTTGTGATCACATCTGCGTTTTCACACAGGTATTGCACCATGGCGGCATCGGGCAGGCGGATCAGCGCCGGATTATGGGTGCCTTTCTTCGCTTTGCTCAGCCACGGACCTTCCAGATGCAGCCCGAGCGCCTGATGCTGATGCTTTTGCAGATAAGCGCGCATGGTTTCAATCGCCCGCTGCATTAATTCGTCACTGCTGGTGATCAGCGTCGGTAAAAAGCTGGTGCAGCCTGACTTTTCGTTGGCGCGCTGCATAATTTCCAGCGTCTCTACACTGAGCGCGTCGATGTCGTCATTAAACTGAACGCCGCCACAGCCATTGAGCTGCAGATCGATAAAGCCGGGCGCAATAATGGCGCCAGACACATCACGCTGCTCCACGTCTGCAGGCAGCGACTCGCGAGGGATCACGCGGTCGATGCGCCCGTTGGCAATCACCACCGCGTGATTGTCCAGAATCTGGTGGCCGCTATAAATCCGGCCATTAACTAATACGAACATCTCTTCTCTCCCGTCCTGACCTGCCGCTGCCAGAGCAACAGCAGGTACGACAAATTTTTAGTTACACGCCTTTCATATTTTCCGCTTCCATCTCGCGGAAATACTTCACGGTTTTCACTTTCAGTTCCATGGTGGCCGGCTCGTCACACACCACCACCGATTTCGGGTGCAGCTGCAGGCAGCTGATGGTCCACATGTGATTAACGTTGCCTTCGACCGCCGCCTGTAGCGCCTGAGCTTTAACGTGGCCGGTTACCAGAATCATCACTTCTTCCGCGTCCAGCAGGGTGCCGACACCCACCGTCAGCGCATATTTTGGAACCTGATCGACATCGCCGTTAAAGAAGCGCGAGTTTGCCACGCGGGTGTCATGCGTCAGGGTTTTAATCCGGGTACGCGAAGCCAGCGAAGAGGCCGGTTCGTTAAAGGCGATATGTCCATCGTTGCCGACGCCGCCCATAAACAGGTGAATTTTGCCCAGCGCGCGGATTTTCTCTTCGTACTGGCGACATTCTGCGTCAATATCCGGCGCATTACCATTCAGAAGATTGATGTTTTCTGGTTGAATATCAACGTGATCAAAGAAGTTGCGATACATGAAACTGTGGTAGCTTTCCGGATGCTCTTTTGGCAGGCCAACATATTCATCCATATTGAAAGTGATAACATGTTTGAAACTAACCTGGCCCGCTTTATGCATCTCAATCAGGTGTTTGTAAGCTTCGAGCGGCGTACCGCCGGTCGGTAAGCCCAGCACAAAGGGTTTGTCTGCCGTTGGGTTAAAGGCATTAATCCGGTTCACAATATGGCGTGCTGCCCATTTGCCGACCTGGGTTGGTGTAGCTAAAGGAATCAGTCTCATGTTTCACCTCAATTAGGAAAATGGAAAGGGGGGCGCGCGAATCCATTGCGTTACTCATCAGCCTAAACGGATTCTGACATCCCGCCACGGTCTGAGTGCGCCTTAATATTTCGGATCATAAAATAAGTTTGCGGCTATAGCCAGATGTTGCCGCATCAATCGATGTTTTTTGGTGATAAAAGTCACAGTTATGGTGGTTTTAATTTGCGAGGCGAATTAATTTATCATTACACTTCGCTGCGTGATATGAAGTGTCATAAGGTCTTTGCAGCCGACATAACAATATTAAGCGGCGCAGAGCGACAAGCCAGGCTCATAGGGGGAAAGGGTAAATGTTAGGTTACTTACAACGCGTTGGCCGTGCACTGATGGTGCCGGTAGCAACCCTGCCAGCGGCAGCGATATTAATGGGGGTCGGTTACTGGATTGATCCAGTCAGCTGGGGCGCAGGCAATGCGCTGGCAGCGCTGTTTATCAAGTCCGGTGCCGCGATCATCGAACACATGTCGGTGCTGTTCGCTATCGGTATCGCTTACGGGATGTCCAAAGACAAAGATGGCGCAGCGGCGCTGACCGGCTTCGTCGGGTTCCTGGTGGTGACCACACTCTGTTCGCCAGCTGCGGTGGCGATGATTCAGAAAATACCGCTGGAGCAGGTACCTGCTGCCTTTGGCAAAATTGAAAACCAGTTTGTCGGCATCCTGGTCGGTATTCTCTCGGCGGAAGTCTATAACCGCTTCAGCCACGTCGAGCTGCCTAAAGCGCTCTCTTTCTTCAGCGGACGCCGACTGGTACCGATTCTGGTGTCGTTCCTGATGATCTTAGTGGCCTTTATTCTGATGTATATCTGGCCGGTTGTCTTCAACGGTCTGGTCAGCTTTGGCGAACATATTCAGAAGCTGGGTTCAGCCGGCGCCGGTATCTACGCCTTCTTTAACCGTCTGCTGATTCCGGTGGGTTTACATCACGCGCTGAACTCCGTGTTCTGGTTTGATGTGGCCGGGATTAACGATATTCCTAAATTCCTCGGCGGCGCACAGTCACTGGCTGATGGATCGGCAACTGTCGGCATCACCGGTCGCTATCAGGCGGGCTTCTTCCCCATCATGATGTTCGGTCTGCCGGGTGCGGCGCTGGCAATTTACCAGTGTGCACGGCCGGAAAACCGCGCCAAAGTTGGTGGCATCATGCTGGCGGCAGCGGTGGCAGCTTTCTTCACCGGTATCACTGAGCCGCTGGAGTTCTCCTTCATGTTCGTGGCACCGGTGCTGTATCTGATCCACGCCGTGCTGACCGGTATTTCTGTCTTCATCGCGGCCAGCATGCACTGGATTGCCGGCTTTGGCTTTAGCGCCGGGCTGGTGGATATGGTGCTGTCGACCCGTAACCCGCTGGCGACGCACTGGTACATGCTGATCCCGCAGGGTCTGGTGTTCTTCGTCATCTACTATGTGGTGTTCCGTTTCACCATCAAAAAATTCAACCTGATGACGCCGGGCCGTGAGCTGGCGGTCGCCGGTGACGAAAGTGATGGTTATGACGTCAACGTCGATAAAACCGATAACGGTGAAAGTGCGACTGAAACGCTGGCGCGTCGTTATATTGGCGCGGTAGGCGGCTCAGACAACTTAACCAGCATTGATGCCTGTATTACCCGCCTGCGTCTTAACGTGAATGATTCAGCACAGGTGAATGAAAGCGTGGCTAAACGTCTCGGCGCGTCTGGGGTGATTCGCCTCAACAAGCAGAGCGTACAGATCATTGTCGGTACTCAGGCTGAAGGCATTGCGTCGGCGATGAAAAAAGTGCTGACCAAAGGGCCAGTAGCCGCCGCCAGCAGCAATGCAGCAGCACCGGCAGCAGCCGTTAAGCCGCAGGCAGTATTGAACAGTGAGTCGCGGGTTATCGCCACGTTGCTGGCACCGGTGAGCGGTGACGTCGTTGCGCTGGATGCGGTGCCGGACGAAGCCTTTGCCAGCAAAGCGGTGGGCGACGGTCTGGCAATCAAGCCGAGCGACAAATGGGTGGTGGCACCGATTGCCGGTACGCTGGTGAAAATCTTCAATACCAATCACGCCTTCTGTCTGGAAACCGACAACGGGGTTGAGATTGTGGTCCACATGGGGCTGGACACCGTGGCGCTGGAGGGTAAAGGCTTTACCCGTCTGGTAGAAGAGGGTGCCAGCGTGGCAGCCGGTCAGCCGGTACTGGAGATGGATCTGGATTACCTCAACGCCAATGCCCGCTCGATGGTCAGTCCGGTGGTGGTCAGCAACAGCGATGATTTTGCCGGCCTGACGTTACTGGCCAGCGGTAAGGTGGTGGCGGGTGAAACCCCACTGTACGAAGTGAAAGGCTAATCCCCGCAGCAGAACCCACAAGGCAGGAAGCGATTCCTGCCTTTTTTGTTTTAAAGCCTGAACAAACGGTTGTTTCCCTCTGGCGCTTTGTGGATCATACTCCGTTACTTCGTGGTACATATCACCCGCTATTCGTATTGAGGATTTTTGAGATGAGTGAGGCTGAAGCCCGCCCAACTAACTTTATTCGTCAGATCATCGACGAAGATTTGGCGAGCGGTAAGCACAGCAGCGTGCATACCCGTTTTCCGCCGGAGCCCAATGGCTATCTGCACATTGGTCATGCGAAATCGATCTGTCTGAATTTTGGCATCGCCCAGGATTACCAGGGGCAATGCAATCTGCGTTTCGACGATACCAATCCGGTCAAAGAGGATATGGAGTTCGTTGAATCTATCAAGCGTGACGTCAGATGGCTGGGCTTTGAGTGGAGCGGTGAGGTTTGTTACTCATCAAACTATTTTGATCAGCTCTACAACTATGCCATCGAACTGATCAATAAAGGGCTGGCTTATGTCGATGAGCTGAGCCCGGAAGCGATCCGCGAATACCGCGGCACCCTGACTGCGCCGGGCAAAAACAGCCCGTATCGCGATCGCAGCGTAGAAGAGAACCTGGCGCTGTTTGAGAAAATGCGAAACGGTGAGTTCGCCGAAGGCACTGCCTGCCTGCGCGCCAAAATCGATATGGCCTCAAACTTTATCGTGATGCGCGATCCGGTGCTTTACCGGATTAAGTTCGCTGAACACCACCAGACCGGTAACAAGTGGTGCATCTATCCGATGTATGACTTTACCCACTGTATCTCCGATGCGCTGGAAGGGATTACCCATTCACTCTGTACGCTGGAGTTCCAGGACAACCGTCGTCTGTATGACTGGGTGCTGGATAACATCACTATTCCGGTGCACCCGCGTCAGTATGAGTTCTCGCGCCTGAATCTTGAGTATGCGGTGATGTCAAAACGCAAACTGACGCAGCTGGTGACCGAGAAGCACGTTGAGGGCTGGGACGATCCGCGCATGCTGACCGTTTCTGGCTTACGCCGTCGCGGTTACACCGCTGCCTCAATCCGCGAGTTCTGCCGCCGTATTGGCGTCACCAAGCAGGACAATATTGTGGAGATGGCGTCGCTGGAATCGTGCATCCGTGACGATCTCAATGAGAATGCGCCGCGTGCTATGGCGGTGCTCGATCCCGTGAAAATAGTGATCGAAAACCTGCCGGCCGGCCACCACGAAACCATCACCATGCCTAACCATCCGTCTAAACCGGAGATGGGCACGCGTGAGGTGCCTTTCAGCCGTGAGATCTGGATCGACCGGGCGGACTTTCGTGAAGAGGCCAACAAGCAATATAAGCGTCTGGTACTGGGCAAAGAAGTTCGCCTGCGCAACGCCTATGTGATCCGTGCTGAGCGGGTGGCAAAAGATGAAGCGGGCAACATCACCTGCATCTACTGCACCAGCGATGTGGATACCCTGAGTAAAGATCCTGCTGATGGCCGCAAGGTCAAAGGCGTGATCCATTGGGTGTCGGCAGACCACGCGCAGCCAGCCGAGTTCCGCCTGTATGATCGCCTGTTCAGCGTGCCAAATCCGGGCGCAGCCGACGATTTCCTGTCGGTGATCAATCCAGAATCGCTGACTATCAAACAGGGCTTTGTTGAGCCAGGTCTGCGTGACGTGGAAGCAACCACGCCGTACCAGTTTGAGCGTGAAGGTTACTTCTGCGCTGACAGCGTCTATTCGAAGCCGTCACAGCTGGTGTTTAACCGCACCGTTGGCCTACGCGATACCTGGACTAAAGCTGGCGAATAATCGTTGGTGCTGACCTGATAAAATGGCAAAAGGGCGAGGTATCGCCCTTTTTTATTGTCCTGATTTTTGCCATCACCGAGGTTTGTGCTGTCGCCATTTTGGAGTGGTTGTTACGAAATTGTGAGAGAAATCTGAGTTTAAAAAAATTAATCAATTACCAGATGTGAATTATCCGCTTTCAGGTAGGCTATGCCGTCTCAGACATAGCTCAGCGAGTGATATAAGGAAAAAAAATGACCGTTCTCGCCCAGGAAGCCAAACACAGTGTCGTCGTTTTACATCAGCTTATTGAACGTATTTTCAATCAACCCGCCGGGTCTGATGATAGTTTTGAGCTGATGATGTCCTATTTTCATCCTGAATTTCGCATGGTTACCCCGCGCGGAACTCAACTGAACCTGAATGAAGTCGAAGATCTTTTCCGTCAGCTGCAGGGCCAGCGGGAAGGGATGCGCATCGCCACCTGCGAGCACATGGTCATTTCCCATCAGGAGAAAGAGGTCACCGTGCAGTACCGTGAGATGCAGATGCTGAACGGCAATAATCAGAGCCGCATCGCCCTGGCGATTCTGGATTACAGCACCTCGATTCCGCGCTGGCGTTACCTGCAGGAAACCCTGGTTGCCTGACTGACGGCGGAAAAAGAATAAAAAAAAACCGGTGAATTCACCGGTTTTTTTATTTCAGCCTGCGTCAGACTTACTGATCGTGCAGCGTCTCATCTTCACGGCAGTCGCCCAGCGCGCAGTGACCATACAGATAGAGGCTGTGGTTGGTCAGCTTGATGCCGTGGCGGGTAGCGATTTCACGCTGACGGGTTTCAATCGACTCGTCGCTGAACTCAATCACTTTACCGCAGTCCAGACAGATCAGGTGATCGTGGTGATGCTGCTGAGTCAGCTCAAACACCGATTTGCCGCCTTCGAAATTGTGACGGGTCACAATACCGGCATCATCAAACTGGTTCAGCACGCGGTAAACCGTGGCCAGACCAATTTCTTCGCCGATGTCGATCAGGCGTTTGTACAGATCTTCCGCGCTGACGTGATGGCACTCAGGTTCCTGAAGCACTTCCAGAATTTTCAGTCTGGGCAGCGTGACTTTCAGGCCAGCCTTCTTTAATGCGGTATTGTTGTCAGTCATGCGGATTTTGTCCTGTTACTTATATTCACTTTTGTGGCGCTTGGCCTTGAATGTCGATCTTTGCCCATTCTCATTTGCGTCTCATTATAGAACTGATGCAGTGAAATGAAAACCGAGGGGAGTGCCTAAATCACCATGGGCTGTAAGGGATACGTCACCGAGCCGGGGAGGATTTCTGCAGGAGTCTGTTAACATTTCGCTTAGTCCTATCTGCTGCCAGAGAAAATAAGCGGAAGATCGATGCGGGTATTCTACAGATTAAACGAAGAAAGTTAAAAAAATGTGGCTATTATTTCTATAGGAATTTCCGTTGCCTCAATGTGAGCTGGCGCTCACATTGAGTCGGCTACCTTCAGGCTTCGAGGATCTCTTTGAGCTGCAGTTCATCAAAAATCTGCTTAACCCATTGCTCAACGCGCGCATTAGTCAGTTCTGGCTGGCGATCTTCGTCAATCGCCAGGCCGAGGAAGTGGGTATCGTCAGCCAGGCCTTTTGATGCTTCGAAGTGATAACCTTCGGTTGGCCAGTGGCCGACGATCACTGCGCCGTGCGGCTCAATGATGTCGCGGATGGTGCCCATCGCGTCACAGAAGTACTCGGCATAATCTTCCTGATCGCCACAGCCAAACAGGGCAACCAGCTTGCCGTTAAAATCGATCTCTTCCAGCGTCGGGAAAAAGTCATCCCAGTCGCACTGCGCTTCACCGTAATACCAGGTCGGGATACCCAGCAGCAGGATGTCAAACGCTTCCAGATCTTCTTTAGTGCTTTTCGCGATGTCGTGGACTTCTGCAACGTCTTTACCCAGCTGTTTCTGGATCATTTTTGCAATGTTTTCGGTGTTGCCGGTATCGCTGCCAAAGAAGATGCCTACGAGTGCCATGAGTAAAATAACCTCTTAAATCCTGATGATGAGATGTGTGCCGCAGCACATTTCAGCGAATAATAGCAGACGAGACAAACCCGCGGAACGGTTAAAGCCTCGACATTTGCCTCTGCGTGCGTTTTGCCCGCATTAATCCAGTTTGAGTTGCGCCAGCAGCATTTGTTCAATCAATTCGCTACGGCTGAGATTGCGCTGTTCTGCCAGCGTATTGAGCGCTTCGACGGCTTCACTGTTCATTTTCAGTTCGACACGACGAAGCCCGCGCCCTTTGTCACGTTTCAGTTGATTGCGCTTATTGATGCGCAGCTGTTCATCACGCGAAAGCGGACTGGTTTTGGGTCGACCTGGGCGGCGCTCATCAGCAAACAGATCGAGCGTCGTGCGGTCAGTGTGTTCTTTTGCCATGGCTTAGTGAAACTGAATGTGCGGGCGCCAGACGCTCGCCGCGCAGATTATAAATTATTGGCCGTTACCGCGGCAAAATGACCGGCGGCAAAATTTTAGCGCGCCATCATACTCCACGCTAACTCCGGACGCCAATCCTAAACATTTGCCGCCAGGTATTTGCTTTTAAAGCGCAAAAAAGCGACGAACGCTGCGTAATACGGCATCAGGTTTTTCGGCGTGCACCCAGTGTCCCGCGCCGCTGATCACATGTGCATGGGCCGCCGGGAACTGCGTAATTAACGCGTCACGGTACTGGTTATCCAGATAGCTGGAGTCACCGCCGCGAATAAACAGTGCCGGATGCGGCCAGGCGGGAACCGGCTGCCAGCCCGAAATGGTGGCGTAGTTATCCCACAATACCGGCACGTTAAAGCGCCATTCGCCCTGCTGGAAAGATTTCAGCAGGAACTGAATCACACCCTCTTCATCAAGCAGACCACGCATCACCTGCGCGGCTTCACTGCGGGAAGTGACGCCCGCTTCCGTCACCGCGCGGATCGCCGCAAAAATGGTATCGTGGCGGCGGGTCTGATAATCCACCGGGGCGATATCGATCATCACCAGTCGTTCGATACGATCGGCCGCCAGCGCACTCATGGTCATGGCAATTTTGCCGCCCATCGAATGACCGATTACCGCCACCCGATCGATGCCGTGTGCATCCAGCGTCTCTAACATATCCTGTGCCATCACAGCGTAGTTCATCTCAGCGGATCGCGGTGATAATCCATGGTTGCGGACATCAACCTGCAGCACCGGCGCGGCATCTTTTAACCCGCGAGCCAGCACGCCAAGGTTATCCAGCGTCCCGAACAGACCGTGGATCAGCAGGATGGGCAGGGAATCAGTCGGGGATTGTTCAGTTTGCAGACGGGCGTTCAAAATCATGGCAAAGTTCTTAAGTTTGAGACCTAAGCTTAGGTTATCATGGATTCACCTTTTCAGGCGCGCCGGTTCCGGCGGCATTAGGACATATTCTGACTTTTGCCCGTAAACCGTTTGATTGCTAACAACCCGCCTGAATTTAACTTTATAATCCTCATGTTAGAACCCGCTCACCCTTCGAATCGCCAAACATTGCTTAGGGCTTTTCAGGAAACAAGTGGTTCTGTCATGAGAAAGAACCGTACGGAATAAGATGAAAACGATCGAAGTTGACGAAGAGCTCTACCGTTATATTGCCAGCCACACGCAACACATTGGTGAAAGCGCATCCGACATTCTGCGTCGTATGCTGAAGTTCACGGCCGGTCAGGCAGCACCCGCTGCGCCGGCGCAAAATGCGACCCCCGGTGCGGCGAAAGAAGCTCAGCCTGCCGTGGCTGGATCACGTCCGCAGGATCGGGTACGCGCCATGCGTGAACTGATGCTTTCTGATGAATATGCGGAGCAGAAGCGGGCGGTTAATCGCTTTATGCTAATCTTGTCAACGCTCTATCGTCTTGATACTGCAGCCTTTGCTGAGGCAACTGCATCACTGCAGGGCCGTACCCGCGTCTATTTTGCGGGTGATGAGCATACGCTGTTGCAAAATGGCACCCATACTAAGCCGAAGCATGTACCCGGCACACCGTACTGGGTGATCACCAATACCAATACCGGTCGCAAATGCAGCATGATCGAACACATCATGCTCTCAATGCAGTTCCCGCAGGAACTGACAGAGAAAGTTTGCGGCACCATTTAAACTGAAGCGTCAGGGAGAAGCGCCAATGGCCAATCACCCCCGTGCCGGGCAACCCGCCCAGCAGAGCGATTTGATTAACGTTGCACAATTAACCTCACAGTATTATGTCCTGCAGCCCGACGTGGCGAACCCGGAACATGCGGTGAAATTTGGCACCTCTGGCCATCGCGGAAGCGCAGGGCGTCAAAGCTTCAACGAGATGCACATTCTGGCGATTGCGCAGGCGATTGCCGAAGAGCGTAAAAAGAACGGCATCACCGGTCCGTGCTACGTGGGTAAAGATACCCACGCGCTGTCCGAGCCGGCGATCCTGTCGGTGCTGGAAGTGCTGGCGGCGAACGGCGTGGATGTGATTGTGCAGCAGGATAATGGCTATACGCCGACCCCTGCCATCTCTAACGCCATTCTTGAGCACAACAAAGCCGGTGGCGCACTGGCCGACGGCATTGTGATCACGCCTTCACACAACCCACCGGAAGATGGCGGCATCAAGTACAATCCACCTAACGGCGGACCGGCTGATACCAACGTCACTAAAGTGGTTGAAGATCGCGCGAATCAGCTGATCAAAGATGGCCTGAAAGAAGTTAAACGTCTGCCAATCGATCAGGCACTGGCCAGCGGCCACGTGGTCGAGAAAGATCTGATCCAGCCTTACGTTGAAGGTCTGGCGCAGGTCATCGACTTCCCGGCGATTCAGAAAGCCGGTCTGAAAATTGGTGTTGATCCGCTGGGTGGTTCCGGTATTGCTTACTGGCAGCGTATCGCTGAGCACTACAAGCTGGATCTGACGCTGGTAAATGACGCTGTCGATCAGACTTTCCGCTTTATGCATCTGGATAAAGATGGCGTGGTCCGCATGGACTGCTCCTCTGAGTGCGCCATGGCCGGTCTGCTGGCTTACCGCGACAAGTTCGATCTGGCGTTCGGTAACGACCCGGATTATGACCGTCACGGTATTGTCACTCCGGCAGGCCTGATGAATCCAAACCACTATCTGGCCGTGGCAATCAATTACCTGTTCCAGCACCGTCCACAGTGGGGCCAGGATGTCGCCGTCGGTAAAACGCTGGTGTCCAGCGCAATGATCGACCGCGTGGTTAACGACATCGGCCGTAAGCTGGTGGAAGTACCGGTTGGCTTTAAGTGGTTTGTTGATGGTCTGTATGACGGCAGCTTTGGTTTCGGCGGCGAAGAGAGCGCCGGTGCCTCTTTCCTGCGTTTCGATGGCACGCCATGGTCAACCGATAAAGACGGCATCATCATGTGTCTGCTGGCGGCAGAGATCACTGCTGTCACCGGTAAAAACCCGCAGCAGCATTACGATGAACTGGCCGGGCGCTTTGGTGCGCCAAGCTATAACCGTCTGCAGGCGTCCGCAACGTCTGCCCAGAAAGCCGCGCTGTCGAAGCTGTCACCTGAGATGGTGAGCGCCGATACGCTGGCGGGCGACCCGATTACCGCGCGTCTGACCGCTGCGCCAGGTAATGGCGCGTCGATTGGTGGCCTGAAAGTGATGACCGACAACGGCTGGTTCGCCGCGCGTCCGTCAGGCACCGAAGACGCCTACAAAATCTACTGTGAAAGCTTCCTGGGTGCGGAACACCGCGCGCAGATTGAGAAAGAAGCGGTAGAGATTGTCAGCGAAGTACTGAAAAACGCCTGAGAAATCGGGCAATGAAAAAGGCGTCTCTGGCGCCTTTTTTTATGGCATAAAGCGATAGCCAATACCGGTTTCCGTCAGCAGATGCACCGGCTGGGTCGGGTTGGCTTCCAGCTTCTGCCGCAGATGCCCCATATAGATGCGCAGATAGTGGCTGTGCTCCACCGCATTCGGTCCCCACACCTGGCTCAGGAGCTGGCGCTGGGTCAGCACTTTGCCGGCGTTATTCAGCAGAATACTCAACAGGCGGAACTCAATCGGGGTGAGATGAATCTCCTCGCCGCCGCGCTGTACCCGGCGTGCAGCAAAATCAACACTCACATCGGCAAAGGTGACGCGGGCGTCGGGCTGCTGGCTGCTGTGCCGCCGCAGAGCCACCCGGACGCGAGCCAGCAGTTCCCCAATGCCAAACGGCTTGGTCAGATAGTCATCTGCGCCGGCATCCAGCGCGGCGATTTTATCCTGCTCGTCGCTGCGTGCCGACAGCACAATCACCGGCATCGCGCTCCACTGGCGCAGGTCGCGGATAAAATCGGTGCCATCGCCATCTGGCAGGCCTAAATCGAGGATCACCAGATCGGGTTTACGGGTGGCGGCTTCAATCAAGCCACGCTGCAGGGTATCGGCATCAAACACTTTCAGTGCCTCATTTTCCAGCGCCAGCCGCACAAAACGGCGGATCTCTTTTTCATCTTCAACGATCAAAACCGTGGTCACGCAAACCTGCCTTGAATAAACAGTGATGCGCTACTTTACCAACAAATTTTTCTGCCGTCCGTGCCGGCAACGCTGGGTTGATTTAAACCTGTTCGCAACCCTGAAATAACATTCATGTAACTTAATTACAGGTGAATTCTTAAACGACACATTTTCGGGTAAATAAGTGGTCTGATGAGTAGTAAAATTACACAATCAGGCGTAATCTTAGACACAGATCACATTCGAACCTTATAACTCTCCGGGAGGCGATAACCATGTATCAGGCTTATCCACGTTCCAAAATCATTTTGCGTCGCACGCTGGTGGTCCTTCTCGGCGTTGTTGCGTTACCCGTGATGCTGTTCCGTCGCGACCGCGCCCGCTTCTATAGCTATCTGCATCGGATGTGGTGCAAAACCAGCGCCAAGCCGGTATGGCTGGCGCAAGCAGAAGCCGCTGGCGGCGCTTTCTGGTAAGACGGACATCTGCTGAATCGGCCTGGTCATTGGACCAGGCTTTTTTTTTTGCGTTTTTTCTTAAAACAACCGCGCTTTTCCCTGGCTTAACGCTGTCTTCCTGGCTGATTTACGCTACACTTAAACCTCTACAAGATTTCGGAGGTTGTACAAGTATGAGCAAAAAAATCCCGGTCGGAATCAGTGCCTGCTTGCTTGGTGAGAGCGTCAGATTTGACGGTGGACACAAGCGCCTTACTTTTGCTACCGAAGATCTCACGCCTTTTGTGCGTTTCGAGCCGATCTGCCCTGAAATGGCGATTGGCCTGCCAACGCCGCGCCCAGCCTTACGCCTGGTTAACCACGGCGATGATGAACTGCATCTGTGCTTCAGCAAAGATGGCGGGGAAGAGGTGACCGATCGGATGCGTGACTGGTCAGCCGAGCGCGTGAAATCGTTGCATCATCTATCAGGCTATATCCTGTGCGCCAAATCCCCTAGCTGCGGCATGGAGCGGGTGCGGGTTTACGAGCCGGACACCAACAACAATCGCAAAGCCGGCACCGGCATTTTTGCCGAATTCCTGCAGCGTGAAATGCCATGGTTGCCGCTGGAAGAGGATGGGCGACTGCACGATCCCGCGCTGCGTGAAAACTTCATTGGCCGGATCTGCGCGCTGCACGAATTCAATCAGATGTGGCAAAGCGGCCTGACCCGTCACCGCCTGATTGCCTTCCACAGCCGCTATAAATTACTGATGCTGGCCCATTCGCAGGAGAAATACCGCGAGCTGGGGCCGTTTGTCGCCTCGATGAGCCAGTGGGAATCGTTGGATGCGTTTGCCTTCGAGTACCGTAATCGCATGATGGCGCTGATGTCACGACCCGCCTCGCGTCGTAATCACACCAACGTTCTGATGCACGTTCAGGGTTATTTCCGCCGCCAGCTCAGCTCACCGCAGCGGCAGGAACTGGCGACGCTGATAGATCGTTACCGCCAGGGCACCCAGCCGTTGCTGGTGCCGATTACCATTCTGAAGCACTACATGGCGGAGTTCCCGCATCCATGGCTGGCTGAGCAACGCTACTTCGACCCCTATCCGGAAGCGTTGCGTTTACGTTACGGACAATAATTCAGGAGTGTTATGACCACCCATCTGGTCTGGCTGCGAAACGACTTGCGCCTCAACGACAATCTGGCGCTGCATGCTGCCTGCCGCAACAGTGAAGCAAAGGTGATTGCGCTCTATCTCGCCACGCCGAAACAGTGGCAGCAGCACGACATGGCGCCGCGACAGGCGGCCTTTATTCATGCCAGTCTGCAACTGCTGGCGGCGTCGCTGGCCGAGCGGGGTATCGCTCTGCATTATCAGTCGTGTGAGACCTTCGGCGACGCGGTCGATTACCTGGTCAGCTTTTGCCAGCAGCAGCAGGTCGACCAGCTTTTCTACAACTATCAGTATGAAGTCAACGAACGCCAGCGCGATGCGGACGCCGAGAAGCGTCTCGATCAGGCGGGCGTGATCTGTCAGGGTTTTGATGACAGCCTGCTGTTGCCGCCTGGCAGCGTACAGAGCGGTGACCGCTCGATGTATAAAGTTTTTACCCCGTTCAGCAAAGCGTTTGTCCGCCGCCTGCAGCAAAGCCTGCCGGAGTGTGTGCCCGCGCCGAAAGCGCGTCCTGGCGCGCCGCTGGAAAGCGCTGAGATTCCACCGTTCGATTATCCGACCGACAGTATTGACCAGACGTTATTTCCGCCCGGCGAAGCGGCAGCCCTGAAGCGCCTGCGGCAGTTTGCGACCCAGCCGGTGCTGGACTATCCGGCCGAGCGCGATCTGCCGGCGCGGGATGGCACCAGCCGGTTATCGGTTTATCTGGCGACCGGCGTGCTTTCGCCACGCCAGTGCTTACACCGCGTGCTGCATGAGCATCCTGATGCGCTGGATAACAGCCGGGCGTTTAGCTGGCTGAATGAGCTGATCTGGCGCGAGTTCTATCGTCATCTGCTGGTCGCGTATCCGGCGCTGTGCAAACACCAGCCCTTTATTGGCTGGACGCGAAACGTAGAATGGCAGACTGAAGCCGCCCATTTCGACGCCTGGAAAACCGGGAAAACCGGCTATCCGATTGTGGATGCAGCGATGCGGCAGCTCAACGCGCTTGGCTGGATGCATAACCGGCTACGAATGATTACCGCCAGTTTTCTGGTTAAGGACCTGCTGATTGACTGGCGCGACGGTGAACGCTACTTCATGCAGCAGCTGATAGATGGGGATCTGGCGGCGAACAATGGCGGCTGGCAGTGGGCAGCCTCGACCGGCACCGATGCCGCACCCTATTTTCGCATCTTCAACCCGACCACGCAGGGTGAACGCTTTGATCCACAGGGCGCATTTATCCGCCACTATCTGCCGGAGCTGGCAGAGGTGCCGGACAGCGATATTCATCAGCCGCTGCTGTGGGCCGCGAAAAATCACAAGAAACTCGATTATCCGCCACCGATCGTGGAACATAAGAGCGCACGTAAAAAGACATTAGACGCCTTTGAGCGCGCTAAAAGTGCGGCCTGAGGCGATCAAGGAGCCACGATGAATCATTACCAACTCGAGACGCTGATCAATCAGCAGCTGGAGAGCCACAACTTCAGTGATTACGCCCCAAACGGCTTGCAGGTCGAAGGACGCAGCGAAGTCAAAACGGTGATCACCGGCGTCACCGCCTGTCAGGCACTGCTGGATGAAGCCGTAGCGCGTCAGGCCGATGCGATAGTGGTGCACCATGGTTATTTCTGGAAAAACGAACCGGCCGCGATCAAAGGCATGAAGCGTCGTCGCCTGCGTACGCTGCTGGCCAATGACATTAACCTCTATGGCTGGCATCTGCCGCTCGACGCCCATCCGCAGTTAGGCAACAACGCGCAGCTGGCGAAGCTGCTGGATATTGAGGTGCGCGGCGAAGTGATGCCGCTGGTGTTCTGGGGTGAACTGGCCGAGCCGCTCACCGGCCAGCAGCTGGCCGATCGCATTGCCGATAAGCTGGGACGTGAGCCACTGCACTGTGGCGACAACGCGCCGGCACTGATTCGCCGCATCGCCTGGTGCAGCGGCGGCGGCCAGGGCTTTATCGATCAGGCGGCTGCCTTTGGCGTGGATGCTTACCTGACCGGTGAAGTGTCGGAGCAGACCATTCACAGCGCGCGTGAACAGGGGCTGCACTTCTTCGCTGCCGGACACCATGCGACCGAGCGCGGTGGCGTCAAAGCGCTGGGCGACTGGCTGGCGCAACACCACGGTCTGGATGTGACCTTCATCGATATTCCTAATCCTGCCTGATCCCACTTCCGGTCCTGCGCCAGCCGCAGGACCTAAATCTGTTGACACATCTCCGTCACTTTCGCATAACTGTTTGCTTTAAGTAGATAAGCACACGGCTGATCCGTGCGCCGGAAACGGTCTGGCACGCGAGATTTCAGCTCAACGGGAGGTCGCTGTTGCAACGAGCACGTTGTTATTTACTGGGTGAACGCGCAGTGGTGCTGGAACTTGAACCACCCATCTCGCTGGCCAGCCAGCAACGAATCTGGGGTCTGAACCAGCGCCTGCAGGCGGTCGATAGCGTGCAGGAGGTGATCCCCGGCATGAACAACATCACCCTGATACTGCGTGATCCACAGCAGAGCGCGCTGGACGCCATTGAGCGGCTGCAGCGCTGGTGGGAAGAGAGTGAAGTGCAGATACCGGAATCGCGTCAGGTGGCGATCCCGGTTATTTATGGCGGCGAGAGCGGCCCCGATCTGGCGGTGGTGGCCGAACATGCCGGACTCTCCATTCGTCAGGTGGTGGAGTTGCACAGCAGTACCGAATACGTGGTCTATTTCATCGGTTTTCAGCCCGGCTTTCCCTATCTGGGAGGGCTGGATCCGCGTCTGCATATCCCACGTCGGGCAGAGCCGCGCGTCACCGTACCCGCCGGATCGGTTGGTATCGGCGGCAGCCAGACCGGTGTCTATCCACTGGCGTCACCGGGCGGCTGGCAGCTCATCGGTCAGACGCCGGTTGCGTTGTTTGATCCGCTGCAGCAACCGCCGACGCTGCTGCGACCCGGCGATACGGTGCGCTTCGTGCCACAGAAGGAGGGCGTATGTTGAGGATCCTGCGGGCCGGACTGGCGGCCACCATTCAGGATGCGGGCCGTCACGGCTGGCGACAGTACGGTATCAGCCTCGGTGGGGTACTGGATCAGCCCGCGATGACCACCGCCAACTTACTGGTAGGGAATGCGCCAGACAGCGCGGTGCTGGAGGTGGTGCTTGGCCAGTTTAAAGCGGAGTTTGCCCGTGATGGTTGGTTTGCGCTGACCGGCGCTGGCTGTAACGCGGAGCTGGACGGTCAGCCGGTGTGGACCGGCTGGCGCACGCAGGTCAAAAAAGGGCAGGTGCTGTCGCTGGCGATGCCGGTTCATGGCATGCGAAGCTATCTGGCAGTGCAGGGCGGATTCGATCTGCCAGCGATGCTCGGTTCTGTCAGCACCGATCTGAAAGCCGGATTTGGCGGGTTCCACGGGCGCAGGCTGCAGGATGGCGATTGCCTGCCGCTGGGTAAACCGACCCGCCAGTTTGCGCGCAAAGCGGGCGTCCGGCAGCTGCTGTGGGGCAACCGCATTCGCGCGCTGCCGGGCCCGGAATACCATGAATTCAGCCGCGAGGCGCAGCAGGCGTTCTGGCGTACCGCGTGGAAACTCAGTCCGCAAAGTAACCGGATGGGATACCGACTGGAGGGGCGTCAGCTCAACCGGGAAACCCCGCGTGAACTGCTGTCACACGGACTGGTTCCGGGCGTGGTGCAGGTGCCACCTAACGGTCAGCCGATTGTGCTGATGGCCGATGCTCAGACCACCGGTGGCTATCCGCGTATCGCCTGCATTATTGAGGCTGACCTCTATCACCTGGCGCAAATCCGGCTGGGTGAACCGATTCACTTTATTCATTGCACTTTGCCGGAGGCGATGCAGGCGCGTCAGCATCAGCAGCGTGCGCTGGACCAGATGGTGTGGGGACTCGCTAATGAAAATTGATTTAAACGCCGATCTCGGTGAAGGCTGCGACAGCGACCGTGCGCTGCTGCAACTGGTTAGCTCGGCCAACATCGCCTGTGGCTTTCATGCCGGCGATGCCCAGACCATGCTGCAATCAATCCGCTGGGCGAAAGACGCCGGGGTAGCGATTGGCGCACACCCGGCTTTTCCTGACCGCGAAAACTTTGGCCGCAGCGCGATGCAGCTGCCGCCGGAAACGGTCTATGCCCAGATGATCTACCAGATCGGTGCGCTAAAGAGCCTGGCAGAAAGCGAAGGCGCGCGGCTGGTTCATGTTAAGCCGCACGGCATGCTGTACAACCAGGCGGCGGCGGATGCGGTGCTGGCCGACACCATTGCCCGGGCGATTAAAGCGGTGGACAGCCAGCTGATAGTGGTCGGTCTGGCGGGCAGTGAATCGATTCGGGCGGCGGCTCACTATGGCCTGCGCACCCGTGAAGAGGTGTTTGCCGATCGCGGTTACCTCAGCAGCGGGGCGCTGGTGCCGCGCAGCCAGCCCGGTGCGCTGATTGAGGATGAACAGCAGGCGATCGACCAGACGCTGAACATGGTGCAGCAGGGCAAGGTAAAAAGTATCAGCGGGGAATGGGTCGCGGTTAAGGCACAAACCGTCTGCTTACATGGCGACGGGGCGCACGCCCTGCAGTTTGCCCGGCGGCTGCGTGATGCCTTTGCCGCCCAGCAAATCAGCGTCACCAGTGCCTGAATAATAATGCTTAGCCCGGCTGTGCCCGGGCTTTTTCATACTCTAAGGGGAAAAGATGGATAGCGTGGTAAATCTCTGGCCGCTGCTTGGCATTGCAGCCATCATTATCGGCTTCGTATTACGGTTTAATCCGGTGCTGGTGGTTATTGTCGCCGGTTTCGTCACCGGCTTAGCGGCCATGATGCCGTTAGCCGACATTCTGGAAAAGCTCGGTTCGGGCTTTCTCAACACCCGTAACCTGCCGCTGATTCTGTTGCTGCCGCTGGCGGTGATCGGCCTGCTGGAGCGTCACGGTCTGAAGGAGCGGGCGCAGGCGTGGATCGCCCAGATTAAAACCGCTACCGCTGGCCGACTGCTTATCGTCTATCTGCTGGTGCGCGAACTGACTGCAGCGCTCGGCCTGACCAGCCTCGGTGGCCATCCGCAGATGGTGCGCCCGCTGTTGGCTCCGATGGCGGAAGGGGCGACGGAAAACCGTTATGGTGAGGTTTCGCCAGAGGTGCGCCATCGTCTGCGCGCGATGTCGGCGGCGACTGATAACGTCGGCCTGTTCTTTGGCGAGGATATTTTCGTAGCCTTTGGCGCGATTATCTTTATGCACAACTTTATGCAGGAGTCGGCCGGGATTCAGACCGAACCACTGCACATTGCTCTGTGGGGTATCCCGACCGCGGTAGCGGCCTTCCTGATCCACTCGGCCCGCCTGGTACGGCTCGATCGGCGGTTAGCCCGTGAGTTACAGGTGCTGAACGGCCAGGCACTGAAAGCCAAAGGAGGGCAGTGATGTTTCAGCAACAATATCTGATGTGGCTGGCAGGGCTGATCCTGCTGGTAGTGGCGGTGCTCTCCTGGGGCGATCGCGCCAACCCGCGCCGTTTAACCACCGGCCTGTTCTGGGCGCTGTATGGCCTGATTTTCCTGGTTGGCGACTGGACCACACAACTGATGACGCAGTGGATGGGATCGGCAGCCGCCGGCAGCCGGATGCTGAACATTAGCGTCGGGGTTGCGGTGGTGGTGATGGCGCTGATTGCCGGTTTAGGCGGGGTTAAGCTTGGCCGTTATCATCAGCGTAGCGATGAGGAGAAGCAGGCCAGTGCGCTGCGCCTGCGCAATAAACTGTTCCTGCCTGCGCTGGCGATCCCGGTGGTGACGGTCGCGGGCGTGCTGGCCTTTAACCATATCCCGGGCTTACAGGATACGGTGTTTGGTCCTGGTAACCACGCGACGCTGGTGACGCTGTTTTCGATGATGATCGGCTGCCTGATCGGCTGGCTGGTGGCGCTGAAACTGACGCATGAGAAACCGGTGCAGTCGATGCAGGAGACCCGACGGCTGCTGGATGCTATTGGCTGGGCATTTATCCTGCCGCAAATCCTCGCCACTTTGGGGCTGCTGTTTACCAGCGCTGGCGTCGGCAGTGCGATCTCCCATCTGACCGAAACGTACCTGGCGGTCGACAGTCGCTTTATCGCGGTGGCGGTTTATGCCGGTGGCATGGCGCTGCTGACCATGGTGATGGGCAACGCCTTTGCTGCGTTTCCGATTATCACGGCGGGCGTCGGCATTCCGATTCTGGTGCTGCAGCACGGCGGCAATCCGGCGGTGATGGCAGCCATCGGGATGTTCTCCGGCTACTGCGGAACGCTAATGACGCCGATGGCGGCTAACTTCAACATCGTCCCGGCGGCGCTGCTGGAGCTGCCGGATCGTAACGCGGTGATCAAAGCTCAGGTCCCGACCGGTGTGCTACTGTTAATCGTTAACATTTTCCTGCTCTATTTCCTGATGTTCCTGTGAGGCTGAATGAAAACTGTCCTGATGACCGCCTTTGAACCGTTTGGCGGTGAAAGCATTAACCCGTCATGGGAAGCGGTCAGTGCGCTGGAAGGCAAAGAGATTGCTGGCGCGCGAATCGTTATCCGTCAGTTGCCGGTGGTGTTTGCCGGGGTGCTGGATGTGCTTTACCAGGCGCTGGATGAGGTGAAACCGGATGCGATTCTGTCGGTAGGACAAGCGGGCGGACGCAGCGACATTACCGTTGAACGCATCGGCATCAACGTGGATGATGCGCGTATTGCCGACAACGCCGGCCATCAGCCGGTTGATGAACCGATTGTGGCTGACGGTCCGGCGGCCTATTTCTCGCGTTTGCCGATCAAGGCGATTGTGGCCGCGCTGCGTCAGGCGGGGATTCCCGCCTCGGTGTCACAGACCGCCGGGACCTTTACCTGTAACCGGGTGATGTATGGTCTGCTGCACTGGCTGGCCCAGCAGCAGACGCCGGTGCGCGGTGGCTTTATCCACATCCCTTATCTGCCGGAGCAGGCGGCGTTGCACCCTGGTGCGCCTAGCATGTCGGTCGCCAGTGTGATTCAGGCGCTGGAAATTGCGGTCCGGGTGACGCTCGAGACCGCTGAAGATCTGAAAATAGCCGGCGGCGCCACACACTAAGAGGATGCACGATGCCTGAAGGACCAGAGATTCGCCGGGTGGCGGATCAGCTTGAGACCGCGATTGTCGGCCAGCCGTTAACCGAGGCGTGGTTTGCCTTTCCGGCGCTGAAAACTTACGAACCGGCGCTGATTGGCGAACAGGTGCAGGCGATTGAGACCCGCGGCAAGGCGTTGCTGACACATTTCAGCAATGGCCTGACGCTCTACAGCCACAATCAGCTGTATGGCGTCTGGCGCATCGTCACGCCCGAAACGGAATTACAGACCACCCGACAGTTACGGGTGCGGCTGGCGACCGCCGATCGGGCGATTCTGCTGTATAGCGCGTCGGATATTGAGTTGCTAAATGCCGATACGCTGGCGGCACACCCGTTTCTTAACCGCATCGGCCCGGATGTGCTGAGCAGCGCGCTGACGGTGGATGAGGTCAGACAGCGGCTGCTATCACCGCGCTTCCGGCGGCGTCAGTTCAGCGGACTGTTGCTCGATCAGGCTTTCCTGGCCGGTCTGGGCAACTACCTGCGGGCTGAGATCCTCTGGCTGGCGCAGCTGTTGCCGCATCACCGGGCGCAGGATCTGACCGAGGATCAGCTGACCGCATTCAGCGATGCGCTACTGTCGGTGCCGCGTCATGCTTATCGGATGCGCGGCACGATGAAGAAATATCATCATGAAGCGGCATTTCAGTTCGAGGTGTTTCACCGTCAGGGGAAAAAATGCCGGCGTTGTGGCACGGTGATTGAGAAGGGCACCTTATCGTCGCGCCCTTTTTACTGGTGTCCGGGCTGTCAGCATTGAGTGCCTGACGGCAGCCATAAAAAAAGCGGGGCCAGATGGCCCCGCTTTTTCGTTGAAAAATAACGTTTATTTATCCAGCTGCGAGTTGAATTCGCGCTCGGTATAACCGGTATAGAGCTGACGTGGACGGGCGATTTTCATCCCTTCGTCGTGCATCTCTTTCCAGTGCGCGATCCAGCCAACGGTACGCGCCATCGCGAAGATCACGGTGAACATTGAGGAAGGAATTCCCATCGCTTTCAGAATAATACCGGAGTAGAAATCGACGTTTGGATAGAGTTTGCGCTCGATGAAGTAAGGGTCGTTCAGCGCAATGTGTTCCAGTTCCATGGCCACTTCCAGCAGATCGTCCTTCATACCCAGCTCATTCAGCACTTCATGGCAGGTATCGCGCATCACGGTGGCGCGCGGGTCGTAGTTTTTGTAAACCCGGTGACCAAAGCCCATCAGACGGAAGGAGTCATTTTTGTCTTTCGCACGTTTCACAAACTCAGGAATGTGCTCAACGGTGCTGATCTCTTCCAGCATGCGCAGTGTCGCTTCGTTGGCACCGCCGTGCGCCGGTCCCCACAGGGAGGCGATCCCGGCGGCGATACAGGCAAACGGGTTAGCGCCAGAAGAACCGGCAGTACGCACGGTTGACGTTGAGGCGTTCTGCTCATGGTCAGCATGCAGGATCAGGATACGGTCCATAGCGCGTTCCAGTACCGGGTTAACCTTGTACTCTTCGCACGGCGTCGCAAACATCATGTGCAGGAAGTTACCGGCATAAGAGAGGTCATTACGCGGGTAAACAAACGGCTGACCGATGGAGTATTTGTAGCACATCGCGGCCATGGTCGGCATTTTGGACAGCAGGCGGAACGCGGCGATTTCGCGGTGACGCTCAATATTAACGTCCAGCGAGTCGTGGTAAAACGCCGCCAGCGCGCCGGTCACGCCACACATCACCGCCATCGGGTGTGAATCACGACGGAAGCCGTGGAACAGACGGGTAATCTGCTCATGAATCATGGTGTGACGGGTAACGGTGGTACGGAATTCTTCAAACTGCTTCTGATTTGGCGCTTCGCCATTCAGCAGGATGTAGCACACTTCCAGATAGTTGGAGTGGGTCGCCAGCTGGGCGATCGGGAAGCCGCGGTGCAACAGGATACCTTCATCACCATCAATAAAGGTGATTTTTGACTCGCAGGATGCGGTAGACGTGAAACCCGGATCGAAGGTAAACAGTCCACTGGAGCCGAGGGCGCGGACATCAACCACATCCTGGCCTAGCGTGCCTTGCAGCACATCCAGTTCAACGGACGTTTCATCTTGTAGGGTTAGCGTCACTTTTTTATCTGTCATTTTCGTCTCCATAGCGCCTTAGGCAGGTAAAGATCTTTAGACACCTGAAACGCGTTCATGTTGCGGTTGGCAAAACTTCACAGCATCACTCTGCTGTCTTATGGCTGGTGCAGGGTACAGAGTGAGAGGCGCGTTCCCAGCAGGAACCGTAGAGCCATGACATGCTGCATATCGCGGTTGTTAAAGATCCGGTCAGGACATAACTTCTTGGTAACCAATAACCTGATGCTTTTTAATGCTTACGTTCGCAATGTTACATAACTTGCGCTTAGGGGAAAGTGTATCCCCATAACTTTTGTGCATCATAGGAATTTGTAGCGTTAGTTTGTAACTGAATTGTTGAACTATTGTCAAATCAGATAATTAAAATTGTATCAATTGTGAAAATCGTGAGTAGGATCACTGTTCCATCTAAAATTTACCAAAGAGTTTGTAGGGGAATTGTAATCAGAATGTGATCCTCCTATACTCCTGCCAGGTCTCCGGAACACCCTGACACCAGGAGCCACCCAGCGTTTCTACCGCGTCAATTAACACTGGATGTTGCTTTTTTGGTGACGGTTAAAGTCTGCCACGCGTTGTGATTAGACTCCGCCTCAGGTCCGGAGGAAGCAAAATAAAAAAGAGCTGTGTGGGCAAAACCGTGAAAAAACAAAGACCTGTCAACTTGGATCTCTCGACGATCCGGTTTCCCGTTACTGCAATATCGTCCATTCTTCACCGCGTCTCCGGCGTAATCACCCTGGTTGCTGTTGGCATCCTGCTGTGGCTACTCGGTCTCTCACTCTCCTCTCCGGAAGGTTTCCA
Source organism: Pantoea sp. X-Soil-YNGN-775 (assembly GCF_059730575.1). Classification (NCBI taxonomy): domain Bacteria; kingdom Pseudomonadati; phylum Pseudomonadota; class Gammaproteobacteria; order Enterobacterales; family Erwiniaceae; genus Pantoea; species Pantoea sp. X-Soil-YNGN-775. The sequence goes on from NZ_AP035945.1 coordinate 1,193,082, forward strand.
GCACGCCGCTACCATCATGGATGGCTTCTTCGCGAAGTTTATCATGTGGGGCATTTTAACGGCGCTGGCCTACCACGCGGTGAGCGGGATTCGTCATATGTTGATGGATTTTGGTTATCTGGCTGAAACCCTGCAGGTGGGTAAGCGTTCAGCTTATATGACTTTTGTAATCACTGTCGTGCTGGCAATTCTGGCGGGAGTCCTCGTATGGTAAGCAATGCATCCGCGTTGGGTCGCAACGGTATCCAGGACTGGCTGCTGCTGCGGGCAACCGCAATTCTGATTACGCTCTACATCGTCTATATCCTCGGTTTTGTAGTGATGACTGACACGCTGACCTATGAGTTGTGGCGTGGCTTCTTCGCTTCCGCATTCACCAAAGTGTTCACCCTGCTGACGCTGTTCTCGATTCTGATCCACGGCTGGATTGGCATGTGGCAGGTGTTAACAGACTACGTCAAATCGCTGCCAACCCGTCTGGTGTTGCAGTTTGTGATTGTGGTGGCGCTGTTGTGGTATGCGATTTATGGATTTGTTGTGGTGTGGGGTGTGTAAATGAGTTTGCCAATCAGAGAGTTTGATGCCGTGGTGATCGGCGCAGGTGGCGCAGGAATGCGAGCCGCACTGCAAATCTCCCAGGCCGGCCAGAGCTGTGCTCTGTTATCAAAAGTTTTCCCGACCCGTTCCCACACCGTATCTGCGCAGGGCGGTATTACCGTCGCGCTGGGTAATACCCATGAAGATAACTGGGAATGGCACATGTACGACACCGTCAAAGGCTCCGACTATATCGGTGACCAGGACGCGATTGAATATATGTGTAAAACCGGCCCGGAAGCGATTCTGGAGCTGGAACACATGGGCCTGCCGTTCTCGCGTCTGGATGATGGTCGTGTCTACCAGCGTCCGTTCGGCGGCCAGTCGAAGAATTTCGGTGGCGAGCAGGCGGCACGTACCGCGGCGGCAGCGGACCGTACCGGTCACGCCCTGCTGCACACGCTGTATCAACAGAACCTGAAAAATAAGACCACCATCTTTTCTGAGTGGTACGCGCTGGATCTGGTGAAAAATGCTGACGGTGCGATTGTCGGCTGTACCGCGATTTGTATCGAAACCGGTGAGACCGTCTACTTCAAAGCCAAAGCCACCGTGCTGGCAACCGGCGGGGCAGGCCGTATCTACCAGTCCACCACCAATGCGCATATCAACACCGGCGACGGCGTAGGTATGGCGCTGCGCGCAGGCGTACCGGTGCAGGATATGGAGATGTGGCAGTTCCACCCAACCGGCATCGCTGGCGCGGGCGTGCTGGTGACCGAAGGCTGCCGTGGTGAAGGCGGTTATCTGCTGAATAAACATGGCGAGCGCTTCATGGAACGCTACGCGCCGAATGCGAAAGATCTGGCGGGCCGTGACGTGGTTGCGCGCTCGATGATGATCGAAATTCGCGAAGGTCGCGGCTGCGACGGTCCGTGGGGGCCGCACATTAAACTGAAACTCGATCACCTCGGTAAAGAGGTGCTTGAATCACGTCTGCCTGGCATTCTTGAGCTGTCACGCACCTTTGCCCATGCCGACCCGATTAAAGAACCGATTCCGGTGATTCCGACCTGTCACTACATGATGGGCGGTATCCCGACCAAAGTGACCGGTCAGGCGCTGCGGGTGAATGAGCAGGGTGAAGACGTGGTGATTCCTGGACTGTTTGCAGTGGGCGAAATCGCCTGCGTATCGGTGCACGGTGCCAACCGTCTGGGTGGCAACTCGCTGCTCGACCTGGTGGTGTTTGGCCGCGCTGCGGGTCTGCATCTGCTGGAAAGCATTCAGGAGCAGGGCGAGCTGCGCGATGCCTCTGAAGATGATATTGATGCGGCGATGGCGCGCTTCAACCGCTGGGAAAATAACACCACCGGCGAAGACCCGGTTGAGATTCGTAAAGCGCTGCAACGTTGCATGCAGAATAACTTCTCGGTATTCCGTGAAGGCGATGCAATGGCGCAGGGCCTGGAAGAGCTGAAAGTGATCCGTGAACGCCTGAAATCGGCGCGTCTGGATGACCGCTCGCCGGACTTCAACACGCAGCGTATTGAATGTCTGGAACTGGACAACCTGATGGAGACGGCGTTTGCCACGGCGGTGGCGGCTAACTATCGCACCGAGAGCCGCGGTGCACACAGTCGCTTCGACTTCCCGGATCGTGATGATGAGAACTGGCTGTGCCACAGTCTTTATGTCCCGGAAACCGAGAGCATGACGCGCCGTGAGGTGAACATGCAGCCGAAACTGCGCGCGGCCTTCCCGCCGAAAGTGCGTACCTACTAATTTCGGAGACGATCATGAGACTCGAGTTTTCAATTTATCGCTACAATCCAGAGGTCGACGACAAACCGCGGATGCAGGATTACAGCCTGGAATCGGAAGATGGTCGTGACATGATGCTGCTGGACGCGCTGATTCGTCTGAAAGAGAAAGATCCGACGCTGGCGTTTCGTCGCTCATGCCGTGAAGGCGTCTGTGGCTCCGACGGCCTCAACATGAACGGTAAAAACGGACTGGCCTGCATCACGCCGGTCTCTGCGCTGGGCAACGGTAAACAGAAAATTGTTATCCGTCCGCTGCCGGGTTTACCGGTGGTGCGTGACCTGGTAGTAGACATGAGCCAGTTTTATGCACAATATGAGAAAATTAAGCCTTTCCTGTTGAATAATGGGGAAAATCCGCCGGCACGTGAGCATCTGCAGTCGCCGGATGAGCGCGAACATCTGGATGGATTATACGAATGTATTCTCTGTGCCTGCTGCTCAACCTCATGCCCATCATTCTGGTGGAACCCGGAGAAGTTTATCGGGCCTGCCGGCCTGCTGGCCGCGTACCGCTTCCTGATCGACAGCCGCGACACCGAAACCGATGCGCGTCTCGACAATCTGAACGACGCTTTCAGTGTATTCCGCTGTCACAGCATCATGAACTGTGTGAGCGTATGCCCGAAAGGGCTAAACCCGACGCGCGCCATCGGCCATATTAAGTCGATGCTGCTGCAACGGGGGGCATAAGCACCACACCATCCGGGAACCTCAGGTTCCCGGTGGTTTACGGAAGCCTCTGTAAGCGCGGTCTGGTACCACGTTTACAAAGGTTCCCTTACGGGCCACGCGCGCGCTGCGCACAGTGCTCGTATCGCTGAACTCACTACGGCAAACCGCGAAAGCGGCAACAAATGAAACCTCAAAAAAGCATAGCAATGCTTAAGGGATCACAATGCAGAACAGCGCGATGAAGCCCTGGCTGGACTCCTCCTGGCTGGCCGGCGCGAACCAGTCTTACATAGAGCAACTCTATGAGGATTTCCTGACCGATCCTGACTCTGTCGATGCAGTGTGGCGCTCGATGTTCCAACAGTTACCGGGCACCGGAATGAAACCTGAGCAGTTTCACTCCACCACACGTGAGTACTTCCGTCGCCTGGCGAAAGATGCATCTCGTTACACCTCATCCGTCTCCGATCCAGAAACCAACTCGAAGCAAGTGAAAGTGCTGCAGCTGATTAACGCGTTTCGTTTCCGCGGCCATCAGCACGCTAATCTCGATCCGCTCGGCCTGTGGAAGCAGGATCGGGTTGCCGATCTGGACCCGGCTTTTCACGATCTGACCGACGCCGATTTTCAGGAAAGCTTTAACGTCGGCTCTTTTGCCATCGGCAAAGAGACCATGAAGCTGGCCGATCTGTTCGAGGCGCTGACCCAGACTTACTGTGGCTCAATTGGTGCAGAATATATGCACATCAACAACACCGACGAGAAACGCTGGATTCAGCAGCGTCTTGAGTCGGCAGTGGGCCATGCGTCATTCAGCCGCGAAGAGAAAAAAGGTTTCCTGAAAGAGCTGACCGCGGCAGAAGGGCTGGAAAAATATCTCGGAGCTAAATTCCCGGGCGCCAAACGTTTCTCCCTCGAAGGGGGCGATGCGCTGGTTCCGATGCTGCGCGAAATGATCCGTCATGCCGGTAAAAGCGGCACCCGCGAAGTCGTGCTTGGCATGGCGCACCGTGGCCGTCTCAACGTACTGATCAACGTGCTGGGTAAAAAGCCGCAGGATCTGTTCGACGAGTTCGCCGGTAAGCATAAAGAACACCTCGGCACCGGTGACGTGAAGTACCACATGGGCTTCTCGTCTGACGTCGAAACCGAAGGTGGCCTGGTGCACCTGGCGCTGGCGTTTAACCCGTCGCATCTGGAGATCGTCAGCCCGGTGGTGATGGGATCGGTACGCGCCCGTCTTGACCGTCTGGAAGAGCCAAGCAGCAACAAAGTTTTACCTATCACCATTCATGGTGATGCCGCCGTAATCGGCCAGGGCGTGGTGCAGGAAACCCTGAACATGTCTCAGGCGCGCGGTTACGAAGTGGGCGGTACCGTTCGCATCGTGATCAACAACCAGGTTGGTTTCACCACCTCCAACCCGAAAGATGCGCGTTCAACGCCGTACTGCACCGACATCGGCAAAATGGTGCTGGCCCCTATTTTCCACGTCAACGCTGATGACCCGGAAGCGGTGGCGTTTGTGACCCGTCTGGCGCTCGATTATCGCAACACCTTCAAACGTGATGTGTTTATCGATCTGGTCTGCTATCGCCGTCATGGTCACAACGAAGCCGATGAGCCGAGTGCGACCCAGCCGCTGATGTACCAGAAAATCAAAAAGCACCCGACGCCGCGTAAAATCTATGCTGACCGTCTGGAAAGTGAAGGGGTAGCGACCCAGGAAGATGCGACCGAAATGGTCAATCTTTACCGCGATGCGCTGGATGCCGGCGAATGCGTGGTGCCAGAGTGGCGTCCGATGAGCCTGCACTCCTTTACCTGGTCGCCTTACCTCAATCATGAGTGGGACGAGCCGTACCCGGCCCAGGTCGACATGAAACGTCTGAAGGAACTGGCGCTGCGTATCAGCCAGGTGCCGGAAGAGGTGGAAGTCCAGTCACGCGTCGCTAAGATCTACAACGACCGTCGACTGATGGCCGAAGGCGAGAAAGCCTTTGACTGGGGCGGTGCTGAAAACCTGGCATACGCCACGCTGGTGGATGAAGGCATTCCGGTTCGCCTGTCGGGCGAAGATACCGGTCGCGGTACCTTCTTCCACCGTCATGCGGTGATCCATAACCAGGCAAACGGCTCGACCTATACTCCGCTGCACCACGTGCACAGCGGCCAGGGCCAGTTCAAAGTCTGGGATTCCGTGCTGTCAGAAGAAGCGGTGCTGGCGTTTGAATATGGTTATGCCACCGCAGAGCCACGCATTCTGACTATCTGGGAAGCGCAGTTCGGTGACTTCGCCAACGGTGCGCAGGTAGTGATCGACCAGTTCATCAGCTCCGGCGAGCAGAAATGGGGCCGGATGTGTGGCCTGGTGATGCTGCTGCCGCACGGCTATGAAGGCCAGGGTCCTGAGCACTCCTCTGCGCGCCTTGAGCGCTATCTGCAACTCTGCGCTGAGCAGAACATGCAGGTCTGCGTGCCGTCAACGCCAGCGCAGGTTTATCACATGCTGCGTCGTCAGGCGCTGCGCGGAATGCGTCGTCCACTGATTGTGATGTCGCCAAAATCGCTGCTGCGTCATCCGCTGGCGATCTCCACACTGGATGAGCTGGCTAACGGCAGCTTCAAACCGGCGATTGGCGAAGTTGACGATCTCGATCCGCAGGGCGTGAAACGCGTGGTGCTTTGCTCCGGTAAAGTCTATTACGACCTGCTGGAACAGCGCCGTAAAAACGAGCAGACCGATGTCGCTATCGTGCGTATCGAGCAGCTCTATCCGTTCCCGCATCAAGCGGTACAGGAAGCTTTAAAAGCGTATTCCCATGTGCAGGATTTTGTCTGGTGTCAGGAAGAACCCCTGAATCAGGGCGCCTGGTACTGCAGCCAGCATCATTTCCGTGAAGTTGTGCCATTTGGTGCCACCTTACGTTATGCAGGCCGCCCGGCATCCGCTTCACCAGCCGTGGGTTACATGTCCGTACACCAAAAACAGCAGCAAGACCTGGTTAATGACGCGCTGAACGTTGATTAATTAAAAGGAAAGATAATGAGTAGCGTAGATATTCTCGTTCCCGACCTGCCTGAATCGGTTGCCGATGCCTCCGTGGCAACCTGGCACAAAAAACCAGGCGATGCAGTCACTCGCGATGAAGTGCTGGTCGAAATTGAAACTGACAAAGTGGTGCTGGAAGTGCCTGCATCCGCTGACGGCATCTTAGAAGCCGTGCTGGAAGAAGAGGGCGCAACCGTCACTTCACGCCAGATCCTCGGTCGTCTGAAAGAAGGCAACAGCGGCGGTAAAGAGAGCAGCGCGAAGTCTGAAAGCAAAGAGTCGACTCCGGCTCAGCGTCAGACCGCTTCACTGGAAGAAGAGAGCAACGATGCGCTCAGCCCGGCAATTCGCCGCCTGATCGCAGAACATAACCTTGATGCCTCGCAGATCAAAGGCAGCGGTGTTGGGGGTCGTCTGACCCGTGAAGATGTTGAAAAACATCTGGCCAACAAGCCTGCTGCGCCGAAAGCCGCCGCTGCGCCAGCCGCTGACAGTGCGCCACAGCCTGCGGTTGCTAACCGCAGCGAAAAACGCGTGCCGATGACCCGTCTGCGTAAGCGCGTGGCAGAGCGTCTGCTGGAAGCGAAGAACAGCACCGCGATGCTGACCACCTTCAACGAAATCAACATGAAGCCGATCATGGATCTGCGTAAGCAGTACGGCGAGGCTTTCGAGAAGCGTCACGGCGTGCGTCTGGGCTTCATGTCCTTCTACATCAAAGCGGTAGTTGAAGCGCTGAAACGCTATCCGGAAGTGAATGCTTCTATTGATGGCGAAGATGTGGTTTACCACAACTACTTTGACGTCAGCATTGCGGTCTCCACGCCACGCGGCCTGGTGACGCCGGTGCTGCGCGATGTCGATGCGCTGAGCATGGCTGATATCGAGAAGAAAATTAAAGAACTGGCGGTGAAAGGCCGTGACGGCAAGCTGACGGTTGACGATCTGACCGGCGGTAACTTCACCATCACCAACGGTGGCGTCTTCGGTTCGCTGATGTCGACCCCGATCATCAACCCGCCACAGAGTGCCATCCTCGGCATGCACGCCATCAAAGATCGTCCTATGGCGGTCAATGGTCAGGTGGTGGTGCTGCCAATGATGTATCTGGCGCTCTCCTACGATCACCGTCTGATCGATGGCCGTGAATCTGTCGGCTACCTGGTTGCGGTGAAAGAGATGCTGGAAGACCCGGCGCGCCTGCTGCTGGATGTCTGATTTTCATCGGGCGCGCCTCGCTGCGCGCCCAACCTCTTTACTCTTTTCAGACCTGAATGGATAGAACATCATGAACTTACACGAATACCAGGCGAAACAGCTGTTTGCACGGTATGGCATGCCGGCACCCACCGGTTACGCCTGTACTACACCACGTGAAGCGGAAGAAGCTGCCTCGAAAATTGGCGCCGGCCCGTGGGTAGTAAAATGTCAGGTTCATGCCGGTGGCCGCGGTAAAGCGGGCGGTGTGAAAGTGGTTAACAGCAAAGAAGAGATTCGCGCCTTTGCTGAAAACTGGCTGGGCAAACGCCTGGTGACCTATCAGACAGATGCGAACGGCCAGCCGGTAAACCAGATTCTGGTTGAAGCCGCAACCGACATCGACCAGGAGCTTTACCTGGGCGCGGTGGTCGATCGTGCAACGCGTCGCGTGATCTTCATGGCATCAACGGAAGGCGGCGTGGAAATCGAAAAAGTGGCGGAAGAAACCCCGCACCTGATCCATAAAATGGCGCTCGATCCGCTGACCGGTCCACAGCCTTATCAGGGCCGTGAGCTGGCATTCAAACTGGGCCTGTCCGGTAAGCTGGTCGGTCAGTTCACCAAGATCTTCATGGGTCTGGCGACCCTGTTCCTCGAGCGCGATCTGGCGATGGTTGAGATCAACCCGCTGGTGATCACTAAGCAGGGCGATCTGATCTGCCTGGATGGCAAACTGGGTGCCGACGGCAATGCGCTGTTCCGTCAGCCAGAGCTGCGCGAAATGCGCGATCCAAGCCAGGAAGATCCACGTGAAGCTCATGCTACACAGTGGGAACTGAACTATGTCGCCCTGGAAGGCAACATCGGCTGTATGGTGAACGGCGCAGGTCTGGCGATGGGAACCATGGACATCGTTAAGCACCACGGCGGTCAACCGGCGAACTTCCTTGATGTTGGCGGCGGCGCAACCAAAGAGCGCGTCACAGAAGCCTTCAAAATCATCCTGTCTGACGATGCGGTTAAAGCCGTTTTCGTTAACATCTTCGGCGGTATCGTACGCTGTGACCTGATTGCTGACGGCATCATCGGCGCAGTGGCTGAAGTGGGTGTGAACGTGCCAGTGGTGGTACGTCTGGAAGGTAACAACGCCGAGCTGGGCGCCCAGAAACTGGCGGACAGCGGTCTGAACATCATTGCAGCAACCAGCCTGACAGACGCCGCACAGCGTGTTGTTGCTGCCGCGGAGGGTAAATAATGTCCATTCTGATCGACAAAAACACCAAAGTCATTTGCCAGGGTTTCACCGGTGGCCAGGGGACTTTCCATTCTGAGCAGGCGCTGGCCTACGGCACCCAACTGGTTGGCGGCGTAACGCCAGGCAAAGGCGGCACCACCCATCTGGGCCTGCCGGTGTTCAACACCGTGCGTGAAGCCGTAGAAGCGACCGGCGCAACCGCCACCGTGATCTACGTGCCGGCTCCGTTCTGTAAAGATGGCATCCTTGAAGCGATCGATGCAGGCATCAAACTGATCATCACCATCACCGAAGGCATCCCGACGCTGGATATGCTGACCGTGAAAGTGAAGCTGGATGAAGCAGGCGTGCGGATGATTGGTCCAAACTGCCCAGGCGTGATCACCCCAGGCGAATGCAAAATCGGCATCATGCCGGGTCACATTCACCAGCCGGGCCGCGTCGGCATCGTCTCACGTTCAGGTACGCTGACCTATGAAGCCGTTAAGCAGACCACCGACATCGGCTACGGCCAGTCGACCTGTGTCGGTATCGGCGGTGACCCGATCCCAGGTTCTAACTTTATCGACATCCTGAAAATGTTCCAGGACGATCCACAGACCGAAGCGATCGTAATGATCGGTGAGATCGGTGGCAGCGCGGAAGAAGAAGCGGCGGCGTTCATCAAAGAGCACGTCACTAAGCCTGTAGTCGGTTACATCGCCGGTGTGACGGCGCCAAAAGGCAAGCGTATGGGCCATGCGGGCGCCATCATTGCTGGTGGTAAAGGTACGGCAGACGAGAAGTTTGCGGCACTGGAAGCGGCCGGCGTGAAAACCGTTCGCAGCCTGGCTGACATCGGTGATGCGGTGAAAGCTGTCCTGCCGGCGAAGTAAGCCAAAAGATCGAACATCAAAGCCACCTGCGGGTGGCTTTTTTTATGCCTTCTATTGCCGCAACCGCTCACGCTGTTGAATCGTCGGCTCTGCAGAATCACCGCCAGAAAAACGCCCGGCGTTAATCAAAAGCAGCAAAGGTAATATATTTTAAATACTATTCAGCCCGACGATGACATCCTGATAACAAGAAACCGACCTGACCCTATCTGGAAATTTATTACGTTATTCCAGATCAATTATTCGCGAGTTATATCCAACTATTCCGCTGGCAAAGCGTAACGCTAAAGGCGTAAATTGCGCTACATCAATTCAGCCTTTCACACAAACTTTCACACGTTTGCTCTACCCGGGGTGACACCCGCTTTTCTGTTGTTTTTGCATACGTTGGGATTAGCGCTGCATTGACAGTCAGGGCTGCTTTATCCGTTATTTACCAGCAACGGGCAGCTCATCACCCTGTTCTGTTGGGTATAAAAAACTGGAATTAATAAACAGTCGTTCCTGACTCAGATTACGCGCGCCTCTGTGATGCGCGTAACGGGATAATACGAGGAGCAAGGAGTCATTATGTTAGATATCGTCGAGCTGTCGCGGTTACAGTTTGCCTTAACGGCGATGTACCATTTTCTGTTCGTGCCTTTAACGCTGGGTATGGCGTTTTTGCTGGCGATCATGGAGACGGTATACGTCCTGAGCGGCAAACAAATTTATAAAGATATGACCAAATTCTGGGGCAAGTTATTCGGTATTAACTTCGCGCTTGGCGTGGCGACCGGCCTGACCATGGAATTTCAGTTCGGGACCAACTGGTCATATTACTCCCACTACGTCGGCGATATCTTTGGTGCGCCGCTCGCCATTGAAGGGCTGATGGCGTTTTTCCTCGAATCCACCTTTGTCGGCCTGTTCTTTTTTGGCTGGGATCGGCTGGGTAAAGTGCAGCATCTGGCCGTCACCTGGCTGGTGGCGCTGGGCTCAAACATGTCGGCGCTGTGGATCCTGGTGGCGAATGGCTGGATGCAGAATCCGATCGCCTCTGAGTTCAACTTCGAAACCATGCGCATGGAGATGGTCAGCTTCTCTGAGCTGGTACTCAACCCGGTTGCCCAGGTCAAATTCGTCCATACCGTGGCGGCAGGCTACACCACCGGTGCGATGTTTATTCTCGGCATCAGCGCCTGGTATCTGCTGAAAGGACGCGATATCGCCTTTGCTAAACGCTCCTTCGCCATTGCGGCCAGCTTCGGCATGGCGGCGGTGCTGTCGGTAATCGTACTGGGTGATGAGTCCGGTTACGAAATGGGTGACGTGCAGAAAACCAAGCTGGCAGCGATTGAAGCCGAATGGGAAACCCAGCCGGCGCCGGCGTCGTTTACCCTGTTTGGCCTGCCGGATCAGGAGACCCGCGAAAACAAATATGCCATTCAGATCCCGTGGCTGCTTGGCCTGATCGCTACCCGATCCACCGACACACCGGTTACCGGGCTGAAAGATCTGATGGCGCAGCATGAAGTCCGCATCCGCAACGGCATGAAAGCCTACGCCTTGCTGAATGAACTGCGTGGCGGCAGCCAGGACCCGGCGGTACGCGAAGCCTTCAACAGCCACAAGCAGGATCTCGGCTATGGTCTGCTGCTGAAACGCTATACCGCTAACGTCTCTGACGCCACCGAAGCGCAAATCCAGCAGGCGACGCAGGATTCTATTCCGCGCGTGGCGCCGCTCTATTTCGCGTTCCGCATCATGGTGCTGTGTGGTGTGCTGCTGCTGGGCGTGATTACGCTGGCCTTCTGGAGCGTCATCCGTAACCGCATCGGTAAGAACCGCTGGTTACTGAAAGCGGCACTGTTCGGTATTCCACTGCCGTGGATTGCCATCGAGTCAGGCTGGTTTGTGGCGGAATATGGCCGTCAGCCGTGGGCCATCGGTGAAGTGCTGCCGACCGCAGTCGCTAACTCATCGCTGACGGTAGGCGATCTGCTGTTCTCCATGATCCTGATCTGCGGTCTCTACACCCTGTTCCTGGTGGCTGAGATGTACCTGATGTTCAAATTCGCCCGCCTTGGGCCGAGCAGCCTGAAAACCGGGCGTTACCATCATGAACAGATCACGGCGATAACTCAGCCGGTGCAGGGATAAGGAGAGCGACCATGTTTGATTATGAAGTTCTGCGCTTTGTCTGGTGGTTGCTGATAGGCGTACTGCTGATCGGTTTCGCCGTAGCAGATGGCTTTGATATGGGCGTCGGCATGCTGATGCGCATCCTGAGCCGCAACGATACCGAACGCCGCATCATGATTAACACCATCGCCCCGCACTGGGATGGCAATCAGGTGTGGCTGATCACCGCCGGCGGCGCGCTGTTTGCCGCCTGGCCGATGGTCTATGCCGCGGCTTTTTCAGGTTTCTATGTGGCGATGATCCTGGTGCTGGCCTCGCTGTTCTTTCGGCCGGTCGGCTTTGATTACCGCTCCAAAATCGAAGATAACCGCTGGCGCGGTGCCTGGGACTGGGGCATTTTCATTGGTAGCTTTGTGCCGCCGCTGGTGATTGGCGTGGCGTTCGGTAACCTGTTACAAGGCGTTCCCTTCCATGCTGATGAATATCTGCGTCTGTTCTATACCGGTAACTTCTTCCAGCTGCTGAATCCGTTTGGCCTGCTGGCGGGCGTGGTCAGCGTGGCGATGATTCTGGCGCAGGGCGCGACCTATCTGCAGATGCGCACCAGCGGTGAACTGCACCTGCGTTCACGCGCAGCGGCACAGATTGCTGCGCTGGTGATGATGGTCTGCTTCGTGCTGGCGGGCGTCTGGGTGAAATATGGTATTGATGGCTACGTCGTCACCAGCACCCTCGATCACTTTGCCGCCTCGAATCCGCTGGGTAAAACCGTGGTGCGGGAAGCGGGCGCCTGGATGGTGAATTTCCAGAACCACCCGCTGCTGTGGCTGTTCCCGCTGCTCGGCGTGCTGCTGCCGCTGCTGACGGTGATCTGCTCCCGGCTTGAGAAGGGCGCCTGGGCGTTCCTGTTCTCCTCACTGACTCTGGCCTGCGTCATCATGACGGCGGGAATCGCGATGTTCCCATTCATCATGCCTTCCAGCACGGTGCCGGGTGTCAGCCTGACGATGTGGGATGCCACTTCCAGCCTGCTAACGCTGAAAATTATGACCGTCGCTGCGGTGATTTTTGTGCCGATTATTCTGGCTTACACCAGCTGGTGTTACTGGAAGATGTTTGGCCGCATCACCAAAGATCACATCGAAAGCAACAGTCACTCACTCTACTGATTAAGGAGACGACGCATGTGGTATTTTGCCTGGATTCTTGGCACCTTGCTGGCCTGTGCCTTTGGTATCGTCACCGCGCTGGCGATTGAGCACATCGATGCGCAGGATGAGTCGCACTGATGCGCGCACCGATTCAGATGCTGTATCGTCTGATGGATAAGGGCCCGTTACGGGCCCTTTCACTGCTGCTGGCGCTGGTCACGGCCGGCGGCGTGCTGTGGGACCCGACACGCTTTGCCGATCAGGCAGGCAGGCTGCCGGCTCCGCAGGCGCTGCTGCTCATCTGGGCCATCTGTAGTGCGGTGATCCACGGGGTGGGTTTCCGGCCACAGCAAACCCGATGGCAGGCGCTGTTTTCGCCGTTACCGGCAGTCGGGGTGCTGTTTATCGCGCTTTACCGCTTTTACGCTTAATCTCCCGCCACATCGACGCTGTGAGTGAGTTTTTGTCAGCGTCCGGTCAAGAAATCTCCCTGAAATCGTTCCGTTTGTTACGGAGCGATAATTATTTTCGCCTGGCTCTGGCGACCCATTCCAAACCCGATTTGTCTTGCGTATAGTAGCAACGTTTAAAACGAGGCCGGGATGTAGAGTGAGTACAACGCTGTTTCGCTGGCCGGTTCGGGTCTACTACGAAGACACTGATGCCGGTGGCGTGGTTTATCACGCCAGCTATATCGCTTTTTATGAACGAGCACGTACCGAAATGTTGCGTCAGCACCATTTCAATCAGCAGACGCTGTTAGAACAGCAGGTCGCTTTTGTGGTGCGGCGTATGACGGTGGACTATCTGGCGGCGGCGCGTCTTGATGACCTTCTGGAGATCCAGAGTGAAGTGACATCAATGACCCGGGCTACCATGACGTTTACCCAGCGTATCGTGAATGCTGAAGGCAAAGTGCTCAATGAGGCAGAAGTCCTGATTGCCTGCATTAACCCACATCTGATGAAGCCGATTGCGCTTCCCAAGTCTATTGTCGCGGAGTTCAAGCAGTGACTGACATGAACATTCTTGATTTGTTCCTGAAGGCGAGCCTTCTGGTCAAACTTATCATGTTGATTTTGATCGGCTTTTCGATTGCCTCCTGGGCGATCATTATTCAGCGTACGCGTATCCTTAACGCGGCGGGGCGCGAAGCGGAGGCGTTTGAAGACAAATTCTGGTCCGGTATCGAACTCTCACGTCTCTATCAGGAAAGCCAGGGTCGTCGTGACGAACTCGCCGGGTCGGAGCAGATTTTCTACTCCGGTTTCAAAGAGTTTGCCCGCCTGCACCGCGCCAATAACCACGCACCGGAAGCGGTGATCGAGGGCGCGAGCCGGGCGATGCGTATCTCGATGAACCGTGAACTGGAGGCGCTGGAAAACCACATTCCTTTCCTCGGCACCGTCGGCTCCATCAGTCCGTATATCGGTCTGTTCGGTACCGTCTGGGGGATCATGCACGCCTTTATCGCGCTGGGCGCGGTGAAGCAGGCGACCCTGCAGATGGTTGCACCGGGTATTGCTGAAGCGTTGATTGCTACGGCAATCGGCCTGTTTGCAGCGATCCCGGCGGTGATGGCGTACAACCGTCTGAACCAGCGCGTGAATAAACTGGAGCAGGGCTACGACAACTTCATGGAAGAGTTCACCGCCATTCTGCATCGCCAGGCTTTCTCCAGCGATAGCGCTAAGTAAATAGAGGTTAATGATGGCCAGAGTACGTGGTCGCAAACGCCGCGACCTGAAGTCGGAAATCAACATCGTTCCGCTACTGGACGTCCTGTTGGTGCTGTTGCTGATCTTCATGGCGACGGCGCCCATTATTACCCAGAGTGTGGAAGTGGACCTGCCTGATGCGACCGATTCAAAAACCGTCGCCAGTGACGATAACCCGCCGGTGATTGTCGAAGTGGCGGGCGTGGGTCAGTACAGTCTGGTGGTGGATCACGATCGTATGGATCAGCTGCCTCCTGAGCAGGTAATCAGCGAAGCGCAGCGTCGACTGGAAGCCAATCCAAAGACCGTCTTTTTGATCGGGGGCGCGAAAGAAGTGCCTTACGACGAAATTATTAAAGCGCTCAACCTGCTGCACCAGGCGGGTGTTAAATCTGTCGGTTTGATGACGCAGCCGATTTAAAATCGAACCGTTTTTTGGGAACCGAGTGTGTCGAAGGCAACCGAGCAAAACGAGAAGTTAAAGCGCGCGATAATCATTTCGGTGATTCTGCACATTGTGCTGATCGCGCTGCTGATATGGAGCTCGTTTAATGAGCACATTGATGCCAGCAGTGCCGGCGGCGGCGGCAGCGATATAGATGCTGTGATGGTCGATCCCGGTGCGGTAGTGAGTCAATACAACCGTCAGCAGAACCAGCAGAGCGACAGCCAGCGCGCCGAGCAGCAGCGCAAAAAGCAGGCGCAGCAGCAGGCTGAAGAGCTGCAACAAAAACAGGCGGCTGAACAACAGCGACTTAAAGCGCTGGAGAAAGAGCGTCTCGAAGCGCAGGAAACCGCTAAACAGCAGGCGAAGCAGCAAGCTGAGCAGCAGAAAGCGGCAGAAGAGGCCGCGAAGCAAGCGCAGGAGCAGCAAAAAACTGCCGAAGCTGCCGCCGCCAAAGCGAAAGCAGAGGCTAAAGCCGAAGCCGATGCGCAGGCCAAAGCCGCCGCCGAACAGGCGAAGCAGGCGGCTGCTGAGGCGAAGAAACAGGCCGATCAGCAGGCCAAAGCTGCGGCGGCCGCGGCCGCAAAAGAGAAAGCCGTAGCCGAAGCCAAAGCGAAATCTGACGCCGAGGCGAAAGCCGCAGCAGAAGCCAAGGCGAAAGCCGCGGCCGACGCGAAAGCTAAAGCGGCTGAAGAAGCCAAAGAGAAAGCGGCAGAAGCAGCGAAAGCGAAAGCGGAAGCCGCCAAAGAGAAGGCTGAAGCCGCCGCCAAAGCCAAAGCAGAAGCGGCCAAAGAGAAAGCGGAAGCCGCTGCGAAAGCCAAAGCCGATGCGGCAGCCAAAGCGAAAGCCGACGCCGCCGCGAAAGCTAAAGCTGATGCGAAGGCCAAAGCCGCTGCCGATGCAGCCAATGACAGCGATGTTGATGACCTGTTAGGCGGACTGGCTTCCGGCAAAAATGCGCCGAAAAGCGGCACCTCGGGTGGCGCGGCAGGGCAGGGTAATCAGAAGAAAGCCGGTGCATCCGGTGCGGAGATCAACTCCTATCTTGGTCAGATTACCAGTGCGATTCAAAGCCGATTCTATGATGCGGATCTGTATCGCGGAAAAAGTTGTGATTTACGGATTAAACTTGCGCCTGACGGATTGTTGATTGATGTTAAGTCAGAAGGCGGCGACCCCGCACTCTGTCAGGCAGCGATTGCCGCTGCCAAACAGGCACGTATTCCGAAGCCGCCTTCACAGGCTGTGTATGAAGTGTTTAAAAACGCGCCAATGCGTTTCAGACCGCAATAATGCAGTAACTGACGGCAAGTTGATCTAAGGTTAGCTTGCCGTATTTAAGTCGTACTCGTGGTTTCCAGGAACAGTGCCAATTATCGTGGACTGAGGTTCAGATAAGGGAGATAAAATGAAGCAAGCTCTTCGCGTTACGTTAGGCTTTTTTATCCTGCTGTGGGCAGCCGTGCTGCATGCAGAAGTTCGAATTGAGATCACCCAGGGCGTGAATACTGCACGTCCGATTGGCGTGGTGCCGTTTAAATGGGCCGGTGCTGGCGCTGCGCCAGAAGATATCGGCGGCATCGTGGCGGCTGACCTGCGCAACAGCGGTAAATTCAACCCGCTGGATCGCTCACGTCTGCCACAACAGCCAACCAGCGCGCAGGAAGTTCAGCCTGCTGCCTGGAGCGCGCTCGGCATTGATGCCGTGGTGGTGGGTCAGGTGCAGTCCAACCCGGACGGCAGCTACCAGGTCTCTTACCAGTTAGTCGACACCGGCGCTGCGCCAGGTACGGTACTGGCACAGAATTCCTATAAGGTGACCAAACAGTGGCTGCGCTACGCTGCGCACACCGCCAGTGATGAAACCTTTGAGAAACTGACCGGCATTAAAGGGGCGTTCCGCACCCGCATCGCCTATGTGGTGCAAACCAACGGCGGTCAGTTCCCGTATGAACTGCGCGTCGCGGATTACGATGGCTACAACCAGTTTGTGGTTCACCGTTCACCGCAGCCGCTGATGTCACCGGCCTGGTCGCCAGACGGCAGCAAAGTGGCGTACGTCACCTTTGAAAGCGGCAAGTCAGCGCTGGTGGTACAGACGCTGTCTAACGGTGCTATCCGTCAGGTTGCTTCTTACCCACGTCACAACGGTGCTCCGGCCTTCTCGCCGGATGGCTCTAAGCTGGCTTTCGCCCTGTCTAAAACCGGCAGCCTGAACCTCTACGTGATGGATCTGGCGTCAGGTCAGACGCGTCAGGTCACCGATGGCCGTTATAACAGCACTGAACCGACCTGGTTCCCGGACAGCCAGACGCTGGCTTACACCTCGGATCAGGCCGGTGCGCCTCAGATTTATAAAGTAGGGATCAACGGCGGCGCGCCTCAACGCATTACCTGGGAAGGCGGTCAGAACCAGGATGCGGACGTTGCCACCGATGGAAAATCAATGGTGATGATTAGCACCAGTGGCGGTGCTCAACACGTCGCCAAACAGGATCTGGAAACGGGAGCCGTTCAAACGTTAACGGACACGTTCCTGGATGAAACGCCGAGCCTGGCACCGAACGGCACAATGGTAATCTATAGCTCTACTCAGGGGATGGGTGCCGTGCTGCAACTGGTTTCAACCGACGGCCGTTTCAAAGCGCGTCTTCCGGCAACTGATGGACAGGTAAAATTTCCTGCCTGGTCGCCGTATCTGTAATGTCTGACTTAACAGACATCACAAACAATAAACAATAATGGGATTTTTGAAATGCAACTGAACAAAGTGCTGAAGGGTTTGATGCTGGCTCTGCCGGTTCTGGCAGTAGCGGCTTGTAGCTCACACAAAAACAACAACAATGACCAGACTGGCATGGGTGCTGATGGCGCTTACGGTGCAAATTCTGGCATGAACGGCAACGGCGGCAACATGTCTTCTGACGAGCAGGCGCGTCTGCAGATGCAACAGCTGCAGCAGAACAACATCGTCTACTTCGGTCTGGACAAATATGACGTTCAGTCTGATTACGCTCAGATGCTGGATCAGCATGCAGCTTTCCTGCGTAGCAACCCATCTTACAAAGTGACTATCGAAGGTCACGCGGATGAGCGCGGTACGCCGGAATACAACATCGCCCTGGGCGAACGTCGCGCCAGCGCGGTTAAAATGTATCTGCAAGGCAAAGGCGTTTCTGCCGATCAGATGTCTATCGTTTCTTACGGTAAAGAGAAGCCAGCCGTTCTGGGTCATGACGAAGCAGCCTATTCTAAAAACCGTCGTGCCGTACTGGTCTACTAAGAGAATCACATGGTTAGTAACTTCAGACATCACCTGTTGAGTCTGTCGTTACTGATTGGCGTAGCGGCCCCCTGGGCCGCTAATGCCCAAGCGTCAATCAGTAGCGTTGGCTCCGGCTCGGTCGAAGACCGTGTCACCACTCTTGAACGAATCTCTAATGCCCAGGCACAGCTGATGCAGCAACTGCAGCAGCAGATGAGCGATAACCAGCGTGATATCGACGCGCTGCGTGGGCAAATCCAGCAAAACACGTATCAGCTGAATCAGGTGGTCGAGCGGCAGAAGCAGCTCTATCAGCAGATTGACAGCCTGAGCAGCAGCAGCGGTCAGCCGGCGGCCAGCAGCGATGCTTCAGCCGATGCAGGCGCAGCAGCAGGCGCGGGTGCGGCAGCGACGACGGGCAGCGCACCGGCCCAGACCGGCGATGCGAACAGCGACTACAATGCGGCTGTAGCGCTGATTCTGGAGAAGAAACAGTACGACCAGGCGATCACTGCGCTTCAGGCGTGGGTAAAACGTTACCCTGATTCGACCTATCAGCCGAACGCCAATTACTGGCTGGGACAGCTGAACTACAACAAAGGCAAAAAAGACGACGCGGCCTATTATTATGCCACGGTGGTGAAAAACTATCCGAAGTCGCCTAAAGCCGCAGAGGCGTTATTGAAAGTGGGCGTCATCATGCAGGAGAAAAACGACACGGCGAAAGCCAAAGCGGTTTATCAGCAGGTGATTAAACTTTATCCCAATACCGATTCTGCCAAACAGGCGCAAAAACGTCTGGCAAGTATGTAATCTGTACGGTTCAGACCGGATATCGGGTGATTTCTGGTCTTGCCGTATGAAAGGTAAGCAATTGAAGCTTTTAGCAGAAATAAGAGTTGCGCTGCCTCAGTAAATCAGTAATATATGCCGCCGTTGCCGGGACACATTGCAAACGTGTCTGGCAAGCCTGAAGATGGGTCGTTAGCTCAGTTGGTAGAGCAGTTGACTTTTAATCAATTGGTCGCAGGTTCGAATCCTGCACGACCCACCATCTCCGGTCAGACGCGCGTTTTGTTGCCGTGCCCTTTCAGGATACCCTTCAGCATTGCTTCACAACCTAAGATGGGTCGTTAGCTCAGTTGGTAGAGCAGTTGACTTTTAATCAATTGGTCGCAGGTTCGAATCCTGCACGACCCACCATCTTACTTCGGGCGCCTGGCGCAATGAAGGGTTGTAAGCCCCCAGCGGGTCGTTAGCTCAGTTGGTAGAGCAGTTGACTTTTAATCAATTGGTCGCAGGTTCGAATCCTGCACGACCCACCAATTAAGAAGAAAGCGCCTTTAGGGCGCTTTTTTCGTTTCTGCGGCACGGAGTTAAACGTGCCGGATGAGAACCTGCCGCAGGTTCGACTGAATCGCCGGGAGCGATTCAGGCTGATGTGACAGCATCACCCGCAGGGCGTGGCCCCGGACGGGCCGCGGCTTATCCTGCACGACCCACCAATTAAGAAGAAAGCGCCTATAAGGCGCTTTTTTCGTTTCTGCGATAGTGAAAAGCAAAGCGCCAATGGCGTTTGAGGTTATCGGTAAACCTGGTCTGGTCGGCGGTGAGATCGAGCCTGCGCAGAGAACAGGGGCAGATCGGAAAGACGCAAAATCCGTCATCCATGACCGCTCGACCCGCACCGTCCCTGGCGCGGAACGCTTTCCTCTTCTGCCCCTGTTCCGTGCGCACTCAGCTTCTTTATGGTGGGCAGATACTTGCTGACTCGGGTTTGCAGCCGTCTGAAAGCGCCTTTAAGGCGCTTTTTTCGTTTCTGCGATAGTGAAAAGCAAAGCGCCAATGGCGTTTGAGGTTATCAGTAAACCTGGCCCGTCAACGGTGCGATCGAGCCTGCGCAGAGAACAGGGGCAGATCGGAAAGACGCAAAAGCCGTCATCCATGACCGCTCGGCCCGCACCGTCCCTGGCGCGGAACGCTTTCCTCTTCTGCCCCTATTCCGTGCGCGATGAGCTTTTTCGTTGCGGCCAGCTTCAGTCGGGTGCGAGTTTGTAAGCCGTCTGGAAGAGGCGCCGCATTTTTCGTTTCTGCGATACCGACTATGCAGGTCAGGGTGACAATCTGCAGCCTGACATCAACCATCCAACCGTCACGGCTTTTTCTTTGCTTTTGCCACTGCCAGGCTCTCCCAGATATGCATCACCGCATAGCTGCGCCAGGGACGCCATGACTGCGATCGCGCCTCCGCTTCTTTGGATGACATGCCGCCCAGGTTGTTACGAATAGCAATATCCTCTTTGGGAAAGGCATCAGGCCAGCGCAGGGCGCGCATCGCGATATAGTGCGCGGTCCAGGGACCAATGCCCGGCAGGTTGACCAGCTTTTTTATCACCTCGTCAGGTGGCTGGGCGGCACTGAGACGCAGATCTCCGCTGGCGCAGGCTGTTGCAAAAGCGATGATAGCGCGGGAGCGCGCGGCGCTGACAATCCCCATCGGCGCAACATCGTCTTCCGTCAGTCCGGCGATACGTTCAGGATGTGCGGTGTAGCGGGTCAGATCGGCGAACGGCGTCTCACAGGGTTCGCCAAAGGCAGCGGCAAAACGGCTGCTGACCGTGGTGGCCGCTTTGACGGTCACCTGCTGGCCGATAATGGCGCGCACCCCCAGCTCAAAGGCATCGAATGCGCCAGGCACGCGCAGACCGGGATGCGAGATCAGACTCGGAGCCAGCAGTGGGTCCTGCGCCAGACAGGCGGCGATACGCTGCGGCTGTGCGTCGAGATCGAACAGATCGCGCAGACGGCGCAGTAGCAAAGGCAGAACCGGCGTCAGCGAGGTTGAAAGCGTCACCTGCAGCGCGTTCTTTTGCGGCAGATGCGAAACAGTGACCCAGCCCCGGCAGCGGCCCAGCACTACGGTGCGTCGCCAGCAGCCATCTTCCACCGCCTCGACCTCTTTCATCAAATGCGTCTGCAAAAACCAGAGCATCGCCGCCCAGTCGTAGGGAGGACGATAGGCCAGCCGCAGCGTCACGCGGTCGCCGGGCTGCGCACGCTGAGTGCCCGTTTCGTCCCTGCGCAGCGCGCCTGGCGTCATGCGGTAACGCGCCTGGAACACATCATTGAAGCGCCGCAGGCTGCCAAAGCCGCTGGCGTAGGCAACCTCAATAATCGGCAGCCGGGTTTCGGTCAGCAGCTGTTTAGCCAGCAGCATTCGTCGCGTCTGCTTCAGCTCCAGCGGCGAGACACCCAGTTCCTGCTGCACGATACGGCGCAGCTGACGCAGGCTGATACCAAATTCAGTGGCAATCGCCTCCAGCCCTTCGCGTTCCTCCAGCATGCCTTCCTCGATACGCTGAATCAGCCGCTCCGCCACACGGTGAGGCTGGTCAACCGGCGCATTACCGGGAGCCAGTTCGGGCCGACAGCGCAGGCAGGGCCGAAAGCGGGCTTTCTCCGCCGCTTCGGCGCTGCTGAAGAACAGGCAGTTCTTTTGCATCGGTGCTTTGACCGGGCAGACCGGACGACAATAGATACCGGTTGAGGTGACGCCAACAAAAAAAACGCCGTCAAAGCGGGTATCACGAGAGGTCAGCGCCTGATAGGCAATGTCAGGATCGAGCATGGCATTTCTCCGGTAAATAAGCGCAGCCTACACCGGTGAATCCCGGCAGACTGGCTGTTTTCGGACAGCACAACAGTTTATCGCCATGACCGAAAACAGCCAGTCAGGCTGATGAAAAGTGCGATAATAGGCGACAGAACCGTGACGGGAGAATCACCATGTACTACTTCAAACCGATAGCCACCCCGGTGGGTGAACTGAAACTGGTCGCCAGCGATAGCGGCCTGGCGGGTATTTTGTGGGAAAACGACGATCCGAAACGCACCCGGTTTTTGCCGCAAACGCGCGATGACGCTCATCCCATCCTGATCGAAACAGAGCGTCAGCTTAGCGAGTTCTTCACCGGTGCTCGTCGCCGTTTTGAGCTGCCGCTCGACTTTGTCGGCACTGATTTCCAGAAAAAAGTCTGGCAGGCGCTGCTGGCCATCCCGTTTGGTGAGACGCGCAGCTACAGCCAGATTGCGCGGGAGATCGGCCATCCGCTGGCGGTGCGTGCTGTCGGGGCGGCCAATGGTCGCAATCCACTCTCGATTGTCGCACCGTGCCACCGCGTGATTGGCGCCAATGGCAAGTTGACCGGCTTTGCGGGCGGGCTGGATATCAAAGCCTTTCTGCTGGCGCTGGAAGCACCTCAGGCCGCGCTGACGCTGGCAGATGAAACGCAGCCCGGCAGGGTCGGAGCTGTGATGCAGACAGAGTAAATATCGCACGACACAGCCAGGCTTTTCCGCTATCGTGTTTAGCATATAAAACACGATGGCGGGAACAACGCCATATGTCGCCTTAACAGGCCATTTTCGTTAATTAGATAAAACGAGAGCTGTGTCATGAGTGTGATGTTCGATCCCGAGAGCGCTGTTTACCCTTTTCCGCCCAAGCCTGCCCGACTGACTGATGATGAAAAGGCGGCCTATCGTGAGAAAATCAAAGCATTACTCAAAGCACGCAACGCCGTGATGGTGGCGCACTACTACACCGACCCGGAAATTCAGGCGCTGGCAGAAGAGACCGGCGGCTGCGTTTCCGATTCGCTGGAGATGGCGCGCTTCGGCAGCAACCACCCGGCGACTACGCTGCTGGTGGCGGGGGTGCGCTTCATGGGGGAAACCGCCAAAATTCTTAGCCCGGAGAAAACCGTGCTGATGCCGACGCTGCAGGCGGAATGTTCCCTCGATCTGGGCTGCCCGATTGAGGAGTTCAACGCCTTCTGCGATGCCCATCCCGACCGAACCGTGGTGGTCTATGCCAATACCTCCGCAGCGGTGAAAGCGCGCGCCGACTGGGTGGTAACCTCCAGCATCGCGGTTGAGCTGATTGAACATCTCGACAGCCTCGGCCAGAAGATCATCTGGGCACCGGATCGCCATCTTGGCCGCTACGTGACGCAAAAATCGGGTGCGGATGTGCTGTGCTGGCAGGGCGCCTGTATCGTGCATGACGAGTTTAAAACCCAGGCGTTGCAGCGGATGAAAGCGCTCTATCCCGCGGCGGCGGTTCTGGTGCATCCCGAGTCGCCGCAGGCGATTGTCGATCTGGCCGACGCGGTGGGGTCTACCAGCCAGCTGATCCAGGCGGCGAAATCGCTGCCGCATCCGCAAATGATCGTCGCGACCGATCGCGGCATCTTTTATAAAATGCAGCAGGCGGTTCCGGAGAAAGAGCTGCTGGAAGCGCCGACCGCCGGAGAAGGAGCAACCTGTCGCAGCTGCGCACATTGCCCGTGGATGGCGATGAACGGCCTCAGGGCGATTGCAGAAGCGCTGGAGTCGGGTGGGGCAGATCATCAGGTTCAGGTTGCCGATGACCTGCGAGAGGCCGCATTGCTGCCGCTTAATCGCATGCTATCCTTTGCAGCAGATCTTAAACTCAACGTGAAAGGAAACGCCTGAGGCGTTTCTTTGACAGGTGCCAGCCATGGACTTCTTCAGCACGCACAATATCCTGCTGCATATTCCGCTTGGTGCGGGCGGTTACGACCTCTCGTGGATTGAGGCGATTGGCACGCTGGCGGGTTTGCTCTGCATCTGGCTCGCCAGCCTGGAAAAGATCGTCAATTATCCGTTTGGCCTGATTAACGTCACGCTGTTTGCGGTGATCTTCTTTCAAATCCAGCTCTACGCCAGCCTGCTGTTGCAGCTGTTCTTTTTCGTCGCCAATCTCTATGGCTGGTACGCCTGGAGTCGGCAGACGGATGACCATCAGGCGGCGCTGAAGATTCGCTGGCTGCCGTTACCCAAAGCACTGGCCTGGGCAGCCGGCTGCATCATCGCGATTGCGCTGATGACGCGCTACATCGATCCGGTGTTTGCGCTGTTGACGCGGGCGGCGGTCACGTTGCTGAACGGTCTCGGACTGGCGGTGGCGATGCCAGCGCTGCAACCGGATGCGTTCCCGTTCTGGGATTCCTGCATGATGGTGCTGTCGATTGCGGCGATGATCCTGATGACGCGTAAATATGTCGAGAACTGGCTGCTGTGGGTGATCATCAACGTGATTAGCGTGATGATCTTTGCGCGCCAGGGCGTGTATGCGATGTCGCTGGAATATGTGATTCTGACGCTGATTGCGCTAAACGGTTCACGGATGTGGATTCGCAGCGCGCGGCAACAGGGTTCCCGCGCGCTGTCGTCTTAGTGAGCGTGATGCTCACCCGGCGCGTGACTGTGGTCATGATGGCCGTGACCGGCTGCTGAGCCACTGTTGATGCCGAGTTCACACTCGGCACCGGCACACGGCTGGTACTCCATCTGCACGGTGGCGTGCGCAATCTGATAGTGCTGCTGCAGATAATCATGAATACGGTGCAGCAGCGCGTCATGATCGTAAGGCGGGATCACCTGCACGTGCAGCGTCAGCAGCGGTTTCTCACCGACCTGCCACAGATGAACATGATGCACATTTCGCACTTCGGCAATATTGAGCGTCAGATCGCGGATCAGTCGGGTGACGTCCAGCGAACGCGGCGCGCCTTCCAGTAACTCCTGCAGGCTTTCGCGCAACAGCGCCCAGGCGCTGCGCAGCACCAGCAGCGACACCAGCAGCGACAGGATCGGGTCAATCGGCGTCCAGCCGGTCAGCATAATAATCACCGCCGCCACGATAGCGCCCACCGACCCCAGCAGATCGCCCATCACATGCAGCGCCGCGGCGCGCACGTTCAGATTCTTCTCTCCGCTGCCGTGATGCAGCAACCAGAACGACAGGATATTCGCCAGCAGGCCCGCGATTGCGACACCCAGCATCAGTCCGCCGGTCACCGGTTGCGGATCGGCAAAACGACGCAGCGCTTCCCAGACGATCAACGCGGTAATCGCCAGCAGGGCCAGCGCATTGACAAACGCGGCCAGCGTGGTCAGGCGAAGCAGGCCAAAGGTATGTCGGGCATTGGGTTTACGGCGAGCAAACTGCACCGCCAGTAGCGCCATCAGCAGCGCGGCGGCATCGGTCAGCATATGACCGGCATCGGCCAGCAGCGCCAGCGAACCAGACAGCCAGCCGCCAATCACTTCGGCGACCATAAACAGAGTGGTGACGCCAAACGCGGCCGCCAGACGGGTGCGATTGCTATCCTGCCCGCTATGAGTGTGGGTGTGTGCCATAAGAATCCAGTTTTTTCAGTAACCTGTTAGTCAATAATATCAGTAATCGCCACGTTTCAGACGTGTCCTGATGCTGTTTTGCCTGTTCCGCCAGCTGCTGACTAAGCTGCGCGCCTTCCTCCAGTCCCACCAGTAACCAGCTGCCTTTCATCCGGTGAGCGGCTTCCGCTAATCCGTGCGGGTCCGACTGCTCGCGCGCGGTGGTGAGCCGCGCCAGATCCTGGCTCACCGTGTCGCGCAGCGTCTGGCTCAGACGGCCGAGAAACCTGTCGTTGTGCTGCGCCAGCCGCAGCAGATTGTCATCCAGCGCCGCCAGCGGATCGGCCTGCCACTCGGCCAGTAGCGCGCTGAGGTCGGATAACTGCACCGGTTTGATCAGCACCCGTTCGCCCGCCGCCAGCGGTTGTGTCAGCAGCTGGGCGTCGGCTGAACAGAGCACCCGCATCGCCTGGCGGCCACGCTGGCGGTCACGACGGCGCAGCAGCCGCAGCAGCAGCGTACCGTCAGGGCGCGGCATCATCTGGTCGATAAACAGCAGGTCATAGGGCTGATGCGCATCGGCCCGCAACAGATCGCGTCCCTGTTCGAAGATGTCGGCCTGGATAGCAAAGCGCGCCAGCTGCTGCTGCATCACCAGCAGATTGGTGGGATGATCATCCACAATCGCCACGCGCAGCTGGGGATAACCGGGCAGGGGGGCCTCACTGCTGTGGCTGACCGATTCGCAGGGGTGCAGCGGCAGTGTGACGGTCACCTGAGTGCCGTGGCCGGGCTGAGAGCGGAGCCGGATATCGCCTCCCATGCGCAGCACCATCTCACGGCAGATAAACAGTCCAAGACCGCTGCCCTGCACCGAAACCGATCGGCCGGACGGCGCCTGGTACCACGGATCGAACAGTTTCTGCTGCTCATCAGCTGGAATACCGCTGCCGCTGTCGCTGACCGTCAGCTCCAGCTGCTGCCGGGCTGCCAGAGTCAGGCGAATCTCACCGTGGCGGGTAAACTTCAGCGCATTGGTCATCAGATTATTCACCACCTGCTGCAGGCGATCGGCATCGATCAGGATCGCCTCAGGCAATGGCGTCAGCGCGTCAACCACCAGCCGCGGTCCGTCAGCGCGCATTAACGGATGGTAAAAATGCTGCTGCTGATCGAGCCACTGCGGCAGCGCCAGCGGACGCGGCGACAGGGTGAAACTGTTGCTCTCAATCCGCGCGTGATCCTGCAGGTCATTAAGCAGGGTCAGCAATGACTGCGCGCTGCTGTGCAGCAGCGTCAGATTCTGGCTGCTGTGCTGCTGTTTTTCCAGCTCCAGCAGTCCGAGGATCGCCTGCATCGGGGTGCGCAGCTCGTGGCTGACGGTCGCCAGAAACTGACTTTTCATCGCATTGGCGCGCTCAGCCTGCTCGCGCCGCTGACGTTCACGGCGCTGCTGCCAGTAACGGCGGGCCAGTAACAGCAGCAGCAAGGCGATCGCCGCTCCGGCAACGCCCAACACCATCATCGGTAAAGAGCGCATCACCATCACGCTGCCCGGCTGCGGTGGCGTCGACCAGCTGTCGCGCATCTGACTCTGGGTTTCTGCCGGGATCTGCTGCAGCGCCCGATCCAGTAGCGCACGCAGCACCGGCTGGTCTGGCGTAACCCCCAGCGCGATCGGCCAGGCAATATCGCTGGCGGCAAAGGCAAGATGGATACGTACGTCGTTGCGGCTGGCGATGCGCCAGCGGGCCGACAGCACATTATCGACCAGCGCATCGATTTGTCCTTTAGCCAGCGCATCATACAAACTGCTGCGGTCGGCAAAGCGCTGCGGCTGCAAATCGTCAGGCAGCAGGCGCTGCGCCAGATCGTCCTGCAGCACCCCGACCCGTTTACCGCGCAGGTCGCGCCACTGGGTCAGGGTATCAGGCTGGATGCTGTAGATCCCCCATAGCGCGCGCCATACCGGCAGTGAGGTGCTCTGCATGGCATCGCCGTTAAGCGGTTGCATCAGCTGCAGCATCGCCTGTTGCTGACCGAGCAGCGTGGCGGCCTGGCGGGGATTACTGACCCACACCGGCTCAAATTGCAGCCCGGTACTCTGGGCAATCACTTTCAGCAGTTCTACGCCATAGCCGCGCGCCGTGCCGGTGCTGTCACGATAGCTCCACGGATAGTTATCCGGCTCGGCGGTATAGAGCACGCGCGGATGGGCGGCAATCCACGCCCGCTCATCCGGGCTGAGCATCAGCGTCTGGGTATCCTGATAGCGCGGCAGAGTGCTGCTCCAGCGCGCCTGAAGGGTACTCATCAGTTCGGCGGGCAGCTGGCGCAGACTCTGATTAATCCAGCCAATCAGCTGCGGATCGCGGCTGACCGCACGCAGGTTGACCTGTCCAGCCTCTATCCGCGAGGCGATCTGATAAATCTGACCCTGTTGCAGCTGGCTCAACAGAAAGCCGGCGCTGGTTTCATCCGCCACCACGTAATCGTTCTGCTGATTGAGCAGGGTGTAAAGGGCCTGCAGGTCGCTGCTGTATCGCCGCCAGTGATGACGCGCCGCCAGCGCCGGCGGCAGCTGTGCCAGCGTTGTGTCACCGATCGCCAGCTGGGCATTCTGGCTGTTAAACATCACCGCGCGCTGATTCTGCTGATTACGGTAGATGCGCAGCGGGCTGCTGAACCAGTTATCACTGCTGAGGATGCCGTCCGGTAACGGTGCGGCCAGCATGCCGAGGGCGAAGTCGATCTGGCCATCGTTCAGCGCCTGCAGCAGGTGTGCCTGGTCGGCATACAGCGTCAGGCTGAACTGGGCGCCGGTCAGCTGGCGCAGCGCCGAGAGATAATCGGCATTGATGCCGTAGAGGTCGTTGCCGATGCGCATCGCCCACGGCGCGTTATTCTCTTCCAGCAGGCCGACGCGCAGCATCCGACCCTGCATGGTTTCAGCGCGATTCACCGGCAGCATCATCGGCAGGTTAACGCTGCTGACCGGACGGACTTCCGCCCCGGCTCCGCCCCACAACAACAGCAAAATCAGCAGCCAGTATCTCACTGCTGCGCCTTCCACAGGTCGGCCAGTTCCACCACCGAACGGGCGCCGGTTTTTTCCAGAATATTCTTTTTATGGGTGCTGACGGTTTTGTTGCTGATGTGCAGCTGCTCGGCGATTTGCAGGTTGGATAAACCGCTGGCCAGTAACGCCAGCACCTGACGCTCTTTCTGAGTCAGTGGCAGCTCAGGGCGATCTTCAATGGCGGGAAAGGCGGTGTGGCCACCCAGTACCGCCAGAATGGCGCTGAGTAACTGCTCCATCCGCTGACTTTTCACTACATAGCCTGCCGCACCCAGCGCCTGCGCGCGTCGCATAGTGTGATGGGTTTGCTGGGCCGAGTAGATCAGCACCGGGCAATCCGGCAGATGAATTTTCAGGCGACGCAGAATTTCCAGCCCGTCACCATCCGGCAGGCCAATATCCAGCACGATAATATCCAGCGGTAATGACAGAAAGGCGCGCGCCGCCTGTTCGCTGCTGGCGGAGTAGAGCGTAACCGGAATCGGCGATCGGGTCAGTGCAGCCTCAAGGGCAACCTCGACCAGTGGATGATCATCAATCAGAAGCAATGCGGCCATGAACGTTTCCCTGTTAATTTCACCGGCTCAGCATAGCGGAAGAGAAGAGAGGAGGGGAGAAAAACACAGGAGAGCAGAGGCTCTCCTGATCGAACAGAATTACTGCGAAGTGCCGTCGGTCTTGGTATTAACCTCACCGCCACCTTCTTTAGTCTGTACTTTCTTATTAATGTTCGGGCATTTGCCGTCTTTACACTGACTATTCTGGTCAATTTCATTCGCAGACATATTGCCGCTGCTGGTGTTGCTGCCAGAAGTCGCCGGATTGGTGTTGGTGCCGGTATTATTAATATTACTGTTATCAACGTTATTCGGTGGCAGATTTTCTTTTGCACCGCCCGCCGCTGCGCCCGCATCGGCAGCCTGGTTAGCCGTACCATTGTTGTTGCTCGCCGCCATGGCCGCGCCGCTGCTCAGAGTCATCGCTGCTGTTAAAAAGAGTAAGGCAAACTTTTTCATCATTATGCTCCCGTTAATTAATCAAGTTGCTGCTTCAAGCCCAGAGGTGCAGTTTTTGGATAAAAGGGTCCCTGACGAAATAAAATTCGCCGGTTGGCTTAAACAGGGTGATTTAATCATGTAAGCAGTCCATTCCTCAGTGCTTACCATTAAAAAGTCTAGACGCTTACCCGATTAATGCAAATATCACCCGCACATTAAACCGCCACATTTAACCCGCAGCGGGAATTTACACCCCTGGCGCTTCGGGCTACATTGGACGGGTTGTGCCCGGCGCGCGCTGGGCCAGAAATAATATGGAATCAGTATGAATTACCAGAACGATGATTTACGCATCAAAGAGATTAAAGAACTGTTACCGCCGGTAGCGCTATTCGAGAAATTTCCGGCAACCGATCGGGCGGCAGAAACCGTTTCGCAGGCCCGTCAGGCGATTCACCAGATTTTGCAGGGGCAGGACGATCGCCTGCTGGTGGTGATCGGTCCGTGCTCGATTCATGACACCGAAGCGGCAAAAGAGTACGCCGCCCGCCTGCTGACGCTGCGCAATGAGCTAAAAGGCGAGCTGGAAATCGTGATGCGGGTCTATTTTGAAAAGCCCCGCACCACGGTGGGCTGGAAAGGGCTGATCAACGATCCCTACATGGACGGCAGCTTCCAGCTGAACGACGGCCTGCGTCTGGCGCGTAAACTGCTGCTGGACATCAACGACAGCGGCTTACCGGCGGCGGGCGAGTTTCTGGATATGATCACTCCGCAATACGTGGCCGATCTGATGAGCTGGGGGGCGATTGGTGCCCGCACCACCGAGTCACAGGTTCACCGTGAGCTGGCGTCGGGACTCTCCTGTCCGGTGGGCTTCAAAAATGGCACCGACGGCACCATCAAAGTGGCTATCGACGCCATCAACGCCGCCGGTTCACCGCACTGCTTCCTGTCGGTCACCAAATATGGCCATTCGGCGATTGTCGAAACCAGCGGTAACGCCGATTGCCACATCATTCTGCGCGGTGGCAAAGAGCCAAACTACAGTGCGCAGCACGTCAGCGAGGTCAAAGCCGGTTTGGCGAAAGCCGGTCTGCCGCAGCAGGTGATGATCGACTTCAGCCACGCTAACAGCAGCAAGCAGTTCCAGAAGCAGATGCAGGTAGCGGACGATGTGGCGCAGCAGATGATCAACGGTGAGCGGGCGATTATCGGCGTGATGATTGAAAGCCATCTGGTGGAAGGCAACCAGAGCCTGGAGAGCGGTGAGCCACTGGTCTACGGCCAGAGCATCACTGATGCCTGCATCGGCTGGGATGACACCGATAAAGTGTTACGCCAGTTAGCGGCAGCGGTAAAACAGCGTCGCGGCTGAAGGCAGCGCGCATAAAAAAGGCCAGACTCGCGTCTGGCCTTTTTGCGTTTTAGCACAAAATTATTTGGCTTTACCCTGGTTAGCGACGGCCGCGGCTTTCGCTGCGATCTCGTCGGCATCACCCAGGTAGTAACGCTTCAGCGGTTTGAAGTTTTCATCGAACTCATACACCAGCGGCACGCCGGTTGGGATGTTCAGTTCGAGGATCTCATCTTCGCTCAGGTTATCCAGGTATTTCACCAGCGCACGCAGTGAGTTGCCGTGGGCGGCGATAATCACTTTCTCACCGCTTTTGATGCGCGGCAGAATGGTGTCATTCCAGTAAGGGATCACACGATCGATGGTCAGTGCCAGGCTCTCAGTGGTCGGCAGCTGCTCAGGCGTCAGTGACGCATAGCGAGGATCGTGGCCAGGGAAACGCTCATCAGAGCGGTCCAGTTCTGGTGGAGTAACGGCAAAGCCGCGACGCCATTGCTTAACCTGCTCATCACCATACTTAGCGGCGGTTTCTGCTTTATCCAGGCCCTGCAGCGCACCGTAGTGACGCTCGTTCAGACGCCAGGTTTTTTCGACCGGCAGCCAGGCCTGATCCAGCTCATCCAGCACGTTCCACAGGGTGTGGATAGCGCGCTTCAGTACTGAGGTGTAAGCAAAATCAAAAACAAAGCCTTCTTTCTTCAGCAGTTGACCCGCTGATTTGGCTTCGCCACGACCTTTTTCAGAAAGGTCAACATCATACCAACCGGTAAAGCGGTTTTCGTTGTTCCACTGGCTTTCGCCGTGTCGCACCAGAACCAGCTTAGTTACAGCCATAGCTTAACTCCTTAATACTGTGATGTTTCTGTGAGAATGGAAACCTGCTGCTGCCAGCCCGTTCAACGAGCCAATTGCGCCATACCATAACGGAAAAGCGGGCAGCGCGTAAGCCTGTCGGTAACGCACTGCGCGTTTTTCAGCCGGTGACTCAGCGCGGCGTGAAGCGATAACGCGTCACCGATTCCCAGCGATCTCCCGGCTGCAGCCAGCAATCGGCCTGCGGCCATTCCGCATGATTAGGCGAGTCCGGCAAAAACTCACTCTCCAGCGCAATGCCCTGAAAAGCAGTATAGCTCTCCTGCTCACGAGCACGGGTCCCTGCCAGATAGTTAGCCGAATAGAACTGCAGCGCCGGTGCCGAGGTGGTGACACTGAGCTGCAGTTTGCCATCTTCTGACCAGAGTTCCGCCGCGGGCTGACTGGCGTCGCCGGCGCTGTTCAGCAGAAACGCGTGGTCATAGCCTTTCACCGCACGCTGATCGTCGTCGGCGAGGAAATCCTGCGCCACCGGTTTGGCCTGACGAAAATCGAAACTGGTGCCCGCCACCGCTTTCAGCGGCGCGTTCGGAATACCTTCGCTGTCGACCGGCAGATAACTGTCGGCGTGCAGTTGTAAGCGATGCTGACGCGCGTCGCCATGATGCGCATCAAGGTTAAAGTAAGCATGGTTGGTCAGGTTAACCGGACAGGCCCGATCGCAGCGCGCCTCATACTGAATGCTCAGGCAGTTATCGTCATCCAGCTGATAGCGCAGATCGGCGATCAGATTGCCCGGATAACCCTGATCACCATCGGGTGAATCCAGCCGATAGTGCACCTCAGTTTCCGACTGGCTGACGATCTGCCAGCGGCGCTTATCAAAACCTTGCGGGCCGCCGTGCAGCTGATGCGGACCCTGATTGGCCGCCAGCTGCCGGTTGATTTTATTCAGCTTCGCCCCGGCGATACGGTTGGCGTAGCGTCCGACCGTGGCACCCAGGTAGGCATCCTGATGCAGGTAATCTGACGGTGTAGCGCAGCCGAGCAGCGCCTCACGCACCGTGCCATCCTGCATCGGAACACGGGCCGACAGCCAGGTTGCGCCCCAGTCCATAAAGGTCACCAGCATGCCGTTCGCATTACGCAACACGGTGATGCGCCACGGCTGGCCGTCCGGCGCGTGAGAATTGACGTCACTTAGCATGGGCCGGCTCCCGCAGAGGCTTTACAGACGTAGAAGGTCTCTTTGATGCCGGTCTGCGCTTCATATTGCTCCGCCACTGCGGCTTTCACCTGATCGACCAGATCGAGCGGCATCAGCGCCACGATACAGCCGCCAAAGCCGCCGCCGGTCATGCGCACACCGCCGCGCTCGCCGATTTGGGCTTTAACAATCTCCACCAGCGTATCGATCGGCGGCACGGTGATCTCGAAATCATCACGCATTGAGGCGTGAGATTCCGCCATCAGCTGGCCCATCCGCGTCAGGTCACCGCGGGTCAGCGCATCTGCTGCTTCCAGGGTGCGGGCATTTTCCGTCAGCACGTGACGAACGCGCTTCGCCACCTGCGGATCAAGCTGCGACTGCGCCGCCTCAAATTCAGCCAGCTCGACGTCACGCAGCGCCGGCTTGTTGAAGAAGCGCGCGCCGGTTTCACACTGCTGGCGGCGGGTGTTGTACTCGCTGCCGACCAGGCTACGGCGGAAGTTAGAGTTGATGATCACCACCGCGATATCTTCCGGCATCGAGACCGGGCGGGTGCTTAGCGTGCGGCAATCGAGCAGCATGGCGTGATCTTTCTGACCGAGCGCCGAGATCAGCTGGTCCATGATGCCGCAGTTACAGCCCACAAACTGGTTCTCAGCTTCCTGACCGTTGACCGCAATTGCCGCGCCGTCCAGCGGCAGATGATAGAGCTGCTGCACCACGGTGCCGACCGCCACTTCCAGCGAGGCAGATGAACTCAGGCCTGCGCCCTGTGGCACATTGCCGCTGATCACCATATCGATGCCGCCGAAATCGGCGTGGCGCTGTTGCAGATGTTTCACCACGCCGCGCACATAGTTGGCCCACATCGGCTGCTCAAGGCTGACGATCTCTTCATCCAGCGAGAAGCTGTCTTCGGCGTTGTCATAATCGACCGCCACCACCCGAACCTGACGATCGTCACGACGGGCGCAGGCGATCACGGTCTGATAGTCGATGGCGCACGGCAGCACAAAGCCATCGTTGTAGTCGGTATGTTCGCCAATCAGATTAACGCGACCCGGTGCCTGAATGGTGTGGGTCGGCGCATAGCCGAAGGTGTCAGAGAAAACCTGCTGCGTGATGGTTTTTAAGCTCATTATTGTGCCTCACGGAAGTGAACGTCGCTGACAGAACGCAGACGTTCCGCCGCCTGTTCCGCCGTTAAATCGCGTTGGGTTTCGGCCAGCATTTCATAGCCAACCATGAATTTACGCACCGTTGCCGAACGCAGCAGCGGCGGATAGAAGTGTGCATGCAACTGCCAGTGATCGTTGGCTTCGCCGTTGAACGGCGCGCCGTGCCAGCCCATCGAGTAGGGGAAAGAGCACTGGAACAGATTGTCGTAGCGACTGGTCAGCAGCTTGATCGCTTTGGCCAGATCGCTGCGCTGCGCCTGATTAAGATCGGTCAGGCGTTTAATATGCGCTTTGGGCAGCAGCAGGGTTTCGAACGGCCACGCCGCCCACCACGGCACCACGGCCAGCCAGTGATCGGTTTCGACCACGGTGCGGCTGCCATCCTGCTGCTCACGCGCGAGATAATCGACCAGCATCGGCGAACCGTGTTGGTCAAAGTAAGCACGCTGATGGTCCTCTTCGCGCTGTGCTTCATTGGGCAGGAAGCTGTTGGCCCAAATCTGGCCGTGCGGATGCGGGTTAGAACAGCCCATCGCCGCGCCTTTGTTTTCAAACACCTGCACCCACGGATAGTGCTGACCGAGATCGGCGGTCTGCTGCTGCCAGGTGCGAACCACCTCTTCCAGCGCGCTGAGCGACATCTCCGGCAGGGTTTTGCTGTGATCCGGTGAAAAGCAGATCACCCGGCTGGTGCCGCGTGCGCTTTCGCAGCGCATCAGCAGATCGTCGCTCTCGGGCGCGTCTGGCGTGTCGGTCATCAGCGCAGCAAAGTCATTGGTAAAGACATAGGTGCCGGTGTAATCAGGGTTTTTGTCGCCGGTAATGCGGGTGTTGCCGGCGCACAGGAAGCAGTCAGGATCGTGCGCCGGCAAGGTATTAACCGCCGGCGTCTCCTGCGCGCCTTGCCATGGGCGTTTGGCACGATGAGGTGAAACTAAAATCCATTGATCAATCAGTGGATTGTAACGGCGATGCGGGTGATCGACCGGGTTAAATTTTTCCATGTGGAATCCTGGTAAGCGTCAAAAGCCAGAAAGGCATCGGTAAAAAGTAGCACATCAGCGCGCCCGAAAGCGTGATCAAGTCTGGATAAATGGTATCGTTTACACAAGCTGAATATTCTCATTTAGTGGCATTGTGTCGACATCGCTGGCAGAAAAGGGCGAAGGTAATGGTAGCGCTTACATCTGGGTGTAAAGCAGACGCCGACCGGGCGGCGTCTGGCGGGATTATCCGAGCTGTTGCTGCTGGTAGTGGTAACCTCCGTCGCTGGCAACAAAGCTCAGACGGTGCGTGATGCACTGCGGTGCATCCTCGGCGTGGTGCGAAACAAACAGCAGCTGAGTACGGCCTTCGCCGATCAGCACATCGACAAAGCGCCGCACCAGCTGGCGGTTGATCGGATCAAGTCCCTGCAGCGGCTCATCGAGGATCAGCAGCGTCGGATGTTTCACCAGCGCGCGGGCAATTAACACCAGCCGCTGCTGTCCCCACGAAAGGCTGTGGAAGGGGGCATCGGCCTGCGCAGGGGTCATGCCAAGCAGCGCCAGCCACTGCCGGGCCAGCGCCTTCTGGCGGTCAGACGCCGCCTGGTAGAGACCAATCGAATCGAAGAAGCCTGACAGGATCACCGTGAGCACATTGACGCTAACGCGATAGTCGAGATGCAGGCTGCTGCTGACATAGCCGATATGCTGCTTAATCTCCCAGATGGTTTCACCGCTGCCGCGTCGGCGGCCAAACAGCGTCAGATCGTTGCTGTAGCCTTGCGGATGGTCACCGGTAACCAGGCTGAGCAGAGTTGATTTGCCCGCCCCGTTCGGACCGATAATCTGCCAGTGCTCGCCGGCATTCACCTGCCAGCTAAGACCGTCGATCACCGGCCGATCGTGATAAGAAACCACGCCGTTGCGCAGTATCACCCGCGGTGCATCATCGGCCAGCGACGGCAGCTGGTCCGGCGCATCGGCTTCCGGCAGCGCCATGCCCAACAGCTGTTCACTGTGCGCCAGCTGCGCCACCAGCGCTTCGGCTAAAATCGTCTGGCGCGGGCCAATATGGGTCAGGGTACACTCTGCCAGCACCCCGATCTGCTGAATAAAGTCAGGGATATCATCAAACCGGTTGAGCACCAGCACCAGGGTAAATTCGGGCTGCTGCAGGCTGCGTAAGGTTTCGGTCAGGCTGGCGCGTGACGCCACATCCAGCCCGTCAAACGGCTCATCCAGAATTAACAGATCCGGCTGCTGCATCAGCGCCTGACAGAGCAGTGTCTTGCGGCTTTCGCCGGTAGAAAGGTATTTAAAGCGGCGCGACAGCAGGTGATCGATGCCGAACTGGCTGGCCAGTTGCTCACAGCGTGCGGGCTGCTGCACCTCCGCCTGAATCACCTCTGCCACGGTCAGGCCGGTATCCTCTTCACCTTCGCTCAGCAGGTCAGTGTTGTTACGCTGCCACTCATCGGCGACCAGCTTTTGCAACTGTTCAAGCGACAGCCGCGTCGGACGCTGAAAATCACTGCTGACCGAGCCGGCAAGCGGCGCAAGTTCGCCGGAGAGGGCGCGGGCCAGCGACGACTTGCCGCTGCCGTTGGCACCGACAAAGGCCCAGCTCTCGCCACGCTGAAGCTCAACCTGATTCAGG
The DNA here is from genome assembly GCF_059730575.1 of Pantoea sp. X-Soil-YNGN-775. NCBI lineage: Bacteria > Pseudomonadati > Pseudomonadota > Gammaproteobacteria > Enterobacterales > Erwiniaceae > Pantoea > Pantoea sp. X-Soil-YNGN-775. The sequence continues at coordinate 1,229,686 of NZ_AP035945.1, forward strand.
GTCAGGACCCGGGTATCGCTAAGACGAAACGTGCCTTGCGAAATCTGCAATGAAGCCATGATCTGTTCCATTTTCTGCATCGTGTTACTGAGTTGTAACCACTGGACGCGATGAAGTCAAATCAGGCGGGGTAAATCACAACAAGGTCGCGACGATCGCCTGGTCAGCATTAAAACTGGCGATCACCGCGTCACCCGGCTGCAGCGCCTGCTGCTGTAAATCGTCATTGCTCAGGGTGGCGCACAGGATTTCACCGCTGGGCAACTGCATCAACAGTTCGCTGAACGTTTCGCCGGGTTCAATCGCGCTGACGGTGGCGGCCAGCTGATTATCGTGGTCTGCGGCGTCACGGCGCACCTGAATCCATGGCGCTTTGATTAACACCAGCACCTCTTTACCGGCGGCCAGCTGCAGCCGATCGGCGCTGCGCTGTGTCAGCGCGACCTTAAGCCGGGTCACCCCGTCAGCCAGTAGCACCTGCAGATGTTGCAGCACCGGCTGCGCATCGTTGCTGATCACCGTACCAAACAGCTGGTTGCGGGCGCTGGTCTGTAAGGAAAAGCGGGCAATGGCGGCCAGCAGGCTGTCGAGCGGCAGAGCGTCCTGCTGCAGCGCATCAAATGCTTTTTGCTGGATCTGCTCCATCAGGTGAAACAGCTGAATCAGCCGCTCGCCGTAGCGCGTCAGGGTGGCACCGCCGCCGCCTTTGCCGCCGGTCGCGCGCGCCACCAGCGTCTCATCCGCCAGCTGGTTCATCTCATTGATCGCATCCCAGGCGCTTTTATAACTGATGCCCGCCAGCTTTGCGCCCTGACTGATCGAGCCGGTTTGCTGTACCCGTTTCAGCAGCTCGATGCGACGCGGATCGGCAAACAGCTTTTGCTGTAAACGAATATGAAGGGAAAGTTCGGCTTGCATAGCGACTCCGGCAAAGGGTTAAGGCAGTTCTGCGCGATGATAGCGGCGTTTCGGGGCCAAAGTAAAAGCACGAAAAGGGCTGCGCAATTTTTTGCTGACCCGTTACAATCACTTTTTTGTTCGCAGAGTGAGACGCTCCATGCTGGAATTACTTAAAAGCCTCGCCGTGGCTATCATTATGGTCCCTATCGTGATGGCGATCATGCTGGGTCTGATCTATGGCCTGGGTGAAGTCTTTAACGTCATCTCAAAATTTGGCCATCGCGAAAAATCGTCAGCCCGTTCGCACAACTAATCCCCAACCCCGTCCGCTGTTCAGGCGGGCGGGGTGCTTGTTGCCGCTGCGCAAACTTCCGCTCATCCTTCTGCTAAAACTGCCGATAATTTTCTGACACTGCCGGAAAGAGCGTTGTATCATTCGCTACACAACGAATAACCGGAGCAAATTATGTCTTTAACACACTATCGCTGGGGAGTGGCTGCGCTGGTCAGTGTTTCACTGGCTGGCCAGGCGGTGGCCGCAGATAAAATTACGGTCTTTGCGGCGGCGTCACTGACCAATGCCCTGCAGGAGATCGGCAACCGTTATCAGCAGGAAAAGGGGGTGACGGTGGTCGCTTCGTTCGCGTCTTCCTCGACGCTGGCACGGCAGATTGAGCAGGGTGCACCGGCCGACCTGTTTATCTCCGCCGATCAGCAGTGGATGGATGAGGCGGTGGCGAAAAAAAGCGTCATCGACCGCAGCCGTTACACCCTGCTGGGTAACGATCTGGTGCTGGTTGCACCGCGCAGCGCATCGGCAAAGCCGGTCGAACTGAACCCGCAGACTGACTGGAAAACGCTGCTGCACGGTGAACGTCTGGCGGTTGGCGATCCGGATCATGTCCCGGCCGGCATTTACGCCAAAGAGGCGCTACAGAAGCTGGGCGCCTGGCAGACGGTTGAACCGTCGCTGGCTCCGGCAAATAATGTGCGGGCCGCGCTGGCGCTGGTGGAGCGCAACGAAACGCCGTATGGCATTGTTTACGGTTCAGATGCGGTCGCCAGTGAGCGGGTGCAGGTGGTGGGGCGGTTCCCGGCCTCCAGCCACAAACCGGTGGAATATCCGATGGCGATCGTTAAAGATCGCGATAATGCCGCCGTTAACGCTTTTTATGACTACCTGAAAGGGCCGCAAGCAGCGGTCGTGTTTAAACATTACGGATTCACACCAACCAAATGATACTCAGCGATCCCGAATGGCAGGCGGTTCTGCTCAGCCTGAAAGTCTCTGGCATTGCCGTCGCTGGCAGTCTGCCTTTCGGCATCCTGATGGCCTGGATTCTGGTGCGCTGCCGCTTTCCTGGCAAAGCGCTGCTCGACAGCCTGATTCATCTGCCGCTGGTGCTGCCGCCGGTGGTGGTGGGCTATCTGCTGCTGATCGGCCTGGGACGACGCGGCATCATCGGTGAAAAGCTCTACGACTGGTTCGGCTTCAGCTTCGCTTTTAGCTGGCGCGGGGCGGCGCTGGCGTCGGCGGTGATCGCGTTTCCGCTGATGGTGCGCGCCATCCGGCTGGCGCTGGAGGCGGTAGATATCCGGCTGGAGCAGGCCGCCCGCACTCTGGGGGCCGGTCGCTGGCGGGTGTTCTTCACCATTACCCTGCCGCTGACTCTGCCGGGCGTGATCGTCGGCACCGTGCTGGCCTTCGCCCGCTCGCTGGGGGAGTTTGGTGCCACCATTACCTTTGTTTCAAATATTCCCGGCGAGACGCGCACCATCCCGCTGGCGATGTACAGCCTGATTGAAACGCCCGGTGCGGAAGGCGCGGCCGCCCGGCTGTGTGTGATTGCCATTGTGCTGGCGCTGGCGTCGCTGCTGGCGTCAGAATGGCTGGCCCGTCTGGGCCGTCAGCGAATGGGGGCCTGATGCTGTCACTCAATTTTGCCCAGCAGCAGGGCGATCATCAGCTGGAGATCGACCTGCAGATACCGGCCAAAGGGATCACCGCTATTTTCGGCGTCTCCGGTGCCGGAAAAACCTCGCTAATTAACGCCATCAGCGGACTGACGCAGCCGCAGCGCGGCCGGATTCAGTTGCACGATCGTCTGCTGTTTGATGCGGAACAGCAGATTTCCCTGCCACCGGAAAAGCGCCGGATTGGCTATGTCTTTCAGGATGCCCGGCTGTTCCCGCACTATCGGGTGCGCGGCAACCTGCAATATGGCATGGCACCTGAGATGAAATCTCAGTTTGATAGCCTGGTCTCCCTGCTGGGCCTTGAGGCGCTGTTGTCGCGCTTTCCGCTGTCGCTGTCGGGCGGGGAAAAGCAGCGGGTGGCGATTGGCCGGGCATTACTGACCGCGCCGGATATGCTGTTACTGGATGAGCCGCTGGCCTCGCTGGATTTACCGCGCAAACGCGAGCTGATGCCGTATCTGCAAAAGCTGGCGAAGCAGGTGGATATCCCGATGCTCTATGTTTCGCACAGCCTCGAGGAGATCCTGCATCTGGCGGATAACGTGCTGGTGCTGGATGGTGGCAAAGTTAAAGCGTTCGGTCCGCTGGAGCGGGTCTGGAGCAGCAGCGCAATGCGGCCATGGCTGCCGGTCAGTGAGCTGAGCAGCGTGCTGCGGGTTCAGGTGCTGGAGCAGCATCCCGACTATCCGATGACCGCGCTGTCGCTGGGTGACCAGCACATCTGGGTCAGTCGGGTAAACCTGCCGCTTAAAACACCACTGCGGATCCGTATTGCTTCTGCCGATGTCTCACTGGCGCTGCAACCGCCGCACAACACATCTATCCGCAATATCCTGCCTGCGCAGGTGGTGGAGCTGGTTGAGGTCGGGGAGCAGGTGGAAGTAAAGTTGCGCATCGGCATCAGTGAACTCTGGGCGCGCATTACGCCGTGGGCGCGTGATGAACTGGGCATTCGGCCGGATCAGTGGCTCTATGCCCAGATTAAAAGCGTCTCAGTCACGCCCTGATGACTAAAGGTCCTGATAATGCGTTATTTTTTAATGAAATTATTTAATGGGTCTCTTTTTTTCTGCCTTGTTTCGAATGTTTTATTGAGTAGGCTTCTGACACCTCTGAACAGAGAGCGTGGGTTCTTGCTTTCGTCTCTGGTTGTCGTGAAGAGAAGAAGTGGAAAGCCGACATCAATAATCTGATGAGTATTGATATTCAATTCCCTGTCAGGAAGGGTGATATCTCCCAGAAGTTTAAGCAAAATTAAAATGTGAAGCCTGTTGGTAGCCCTGAACCGTTACCAGAGGGATTCTGCAACACTTTCTGTGGTTCAGGGCAACGCCCTATAAAATGGCTTTCACCGTGCTTCTGTTTGGCTGGCCTGGATGACATCACTATGCATCAATCAAAGAAGCGTTTGATTCGGGTGGCAGAGCAGCGTGGTCAATAGCGCTATATGTTCCAGAATCGGCTATAACTTCAATCCATGTTCTTTGCAGTATTTAACACTATATACTTCTGATAAAAGATTTTCGACTTCAGGTACGGTCAGTGCAAATACGGCATCACGGAAGAAATATCCAAAATGACGCACGACTAAAAATACTGGCTCTTGTGTTTTCAGATCATTCTCTTCACCGTATTCCAGAATATCATTGTAACGTCCACCAATGACCTTTTGCTTTGTTTCCTGACGCTGAATAAAGGGTTGTTTAGACCACTCCAGAAATTCATAAAAGGGGGCGGTGTTTTCCGTGATTCGACTATCTGTATAGATAAAGGGAAGCGCAACATAGTCGTAGCCCAGGTCAACGACAAATTGTACAAAGGAGAGGTCGTCCGGAACTTTCATGGGGTAAACTTTAGGTGCGTAGGGAGCAACGATTGAGCCATCCAGGAAAGAATAATAATGCACATCACTGGCATAGCGGGTTAAATGACCAACCTGTAACGATGTACAACCCGTGAGCATCAATGATAATAAAAGCAGAGCCTTGTTGAATATTTTTCTAAACATATCTCATACCTACAGATAAATAAGGGTTATCGGCAGGTGAAAGATAAGCTTTAGCGTTGTTTGATTGAAAATGGTGGGCGGCCTGATATCAAATAGCTTTATATCACTCTTATGGCATCACTGTTTTTTTGATATCTTTTCCGTCATCAATGCTGGAGTCAGCTTTAATGATTGTTTATGTCATATTGGTTTATATCAATGCCAGGTTTTGAAAAGTTAAGAATGAATAATAAAGTGCAGCGCTCATTTTATAAAAGATTAAAAAAGGCTTTAATGTATACAGACCCTCCTCAGAGTCATGTTGCGTTATCTATTGTTTTATCCCTGCGTTAAAATTTGCTTTTTGCTTCTCAACGCATTAAATGAAACAGACCCTCTTCATTGGGTCAATGCCGGGCGCGCATTACGCCGTGGGCGCGTGATGAGCTGGGCATTCGGCCGGATCAGTGGCTCTATGCCCAGATTAAAAGCGTCTCGGTCACGCCCTGATTACAGCACGTACTGATAGAGCGTCTCGGCAATGCCGGTTTCGAGGTTGGTGCCGATCACTTTTTTGGCGCGCGCTTTGATCGCCTCATCGGCATTGCCCATCGCCACGCCCAGACCGGCGGTTTCCAGCATGCTGAGATCGTTGTAGTTATCCCCGAACGCGATCACATCTGACATGCTCAGTCCCAGCGAGTCGACCCACTGCGCCAGACGCTTGCCTTTGCTGTTGCCGCCTTTGGCGATATCGACCTGATCGTGCCACGACCATTCGCAGGCCAGGCCCAGTTTCGCCTCGACCCGGCTGGCAAACTGCTGCAACTCAGGAATGTTGGGATGCGACAGGGCGAATTTCCAGATGGCACCCGCCTCGCGTGCGGCCTCGGCTAAATCGGGCACCTGCCTGAACAGCGGACGCTGGTGCGGCGGCAGAGATTCGGCCCAGTTGAGGGTGCGGGTAACATGGCCGGTCGGGGTCTGATACAGCATGGCATCATCGACATACAGCAACCCATGAATCCGCTGCTGATCCAGCATCTCAATCACCTGCAGCGCCAGCTGAGTATCAAGCGGATCGGCCGCCAGCACCTTTTTGTTTTGGTAATCATACAAATAAGTGCCGTTACAGCAGATGGCTGGCGTATTGAGTTCTAATGCCTGATAAAAAGGATGGATGGCGCAGTGATGGCGTCCGGTCACGATAGCGACGTGAATGCCCGCCTGACGCGCCTTCTTTAGCGCCTCGACTGACTGCGGCAGAATGGTTTTTGCGGGTGTTAACAGCGTGCCGTCGAGATCGAGGGCAATGACACGGTAGCTCATTAATCCTTCCGTTGGGGTAGGTTAGCGAAGCCCCAAGTCTACACCTGACTGCCCTTGTGAGACAAAAAACCGGGCACAAATGATTCCAGCATGGCTAAAACGCGCTACAGTGACTCACAGATCATCATCAGGCAGCCAAAAAGGAGAATGCATGAAACAAGTTGTCTACACCGCCAGTCCCGAGAGCCAGCAGATTCACGTCTGGCAAATGAATGAAGAGGGGGCGCTGACGTTGCTTCAGGTGACCGATGTCGCCGGCCAGGTTCAGCCAATGGTGGTGAGTCCGAACCGCGATTTTCTCTATGTCGGCGTGCGCCCCAATTTTCGCGTGCTGGCGTTTCGCATCGCGGCTGATGGCACCCTGACCGAAGCTGGCCAGGCACCGCTGCCGGGCAGCCCGACCCATATTTCCACCGATCGCAGCGGTAAATTCCTGTTCTGTGGCTCCTACAATGACGCCTGCGTCAGCGTCAGCCCGATTGGCGAAGATGGCGTGCCACAGGCACCGCTGCAGGTGATCCACGGACTGGAAGGGTGCCACTCAGCCAATATTGATAATGCTAACCAGACGCTCTACGTGCCGGCCCTGAAGCAGGATCGCATCTGCCTGTTCGCATTGGGTGATGACGGCCAGCTGACGCCGCGTCCGCAGGCGCAGGTCACCACCGTCGAAGGCGCCGGTCCGCGCCACATGCAGTTCCATCCGAACGGTCGTTACGCCTACTGTGTGAATGAACTCGACAGCACGGTCGACGTCTGGGCGTTAAATGAAGGCAACGTGGCAAGCGTGCAGACGCTGGATATGATGCCGCCTGACTTCAGCGGCACCCGCTGGGCCGCGGATATTCATCTGACGCCCGATGGCCGCTTCCTCTACGCCTGCGACCGCACCAGCAGCACGCTGGCGGTGTTCAGCGTCAGCGAACAGGGTGATCAGCTGACGCTGCAAGGTTTCCAGCCGACCGAAACTCAGCCGCGCGGCTTTAATATCGATCACAGCGGACAGTATCTGGTGGCGGCGGGGCAGAAGTCTCATCACATCGAAGTCTATCGCATTACCAAACCGCAAGGGCTGTTACAACCGCTGGGACGTTATGCGGTCGGACAGGGACCAATGTGGGTAGTAGTGCATCAGCTGCAGGCATAACGCAGCTTCGCACGCCTCCCCGGACGGGGAGGCGTGGCGGGATTATTGATAGTTCACGGTCAGTGACGCGCTCGCCAGCGCGTGAAAATGGACGTTAAAGCCGACCATTGCGCCACTCGCGCCTTCATCCACCTCAATCTTGTCCACATCCAGCGCATGCACGGTGAAAATGTAGCGATGGGTTTCCCCCTGCGGCGGTGCCGCGCCACCGTAGCCAGCCTGACCAAAATCAGTGCGGGTCTGTAGCGCTCCTGAAGGCAGTTCGGCTTTGCCGGAACCCGCGCCCTGCGGCAGAGAGGTGGTGGTGGCCGGAATATTGGCAACCAGCCAGTGCCACCAGCCGGAGCCGGTTGGCGCGTCGGGATCGTAGCAGGTCACCACAAAACTTTTGGTGCCTTCCGGGGCCGCTTCCCAGGCCAGATGGGGAGAGATATTCTCGCCCTGATAGCCCATGCCGTTGAAAACATGCTTCTCAGGCATCTTATCGCCGTCGTTAAAATCCTGACTATAAACGCGCATTGCCTCTCCTCACGTGTCGATGAATAGCCTGTCATCATAACTAAACGCGCAGCCAGTTCCAGCGCTTAGCCCGCTTCAGTTGGCAAAATGTGAAGAATGCTCAAGCGCTGCCGCAATCGCCTGCACCAGTTTGCTCAGCGCCTGCGGCGTGATGATGTACGGCGGCATCAGATAGATCAGCCGGCCAAACGGTCTTATCCATACGCCCTGCTCAACGAAGAACTGCTGCAGCGCCGCCATGTTGACCGCCCGATGGGTTTCGACCACGCCAATCGCCCCCAGCACCCGCACATCCGCCACCTGCGGCGCGCTGCGCAGCGGCAACAGTTCCGCCCGCAACTGCTGTTCGATAGCGGCCACCTGGCTTTGCCACTCGCCTTCGGCCAGCATCGTCAGGCTTTCGACCGCCACCGCGCAGGCCAGCGGATTGCCCATAAAGGTCGGGCCGTGCATAAAACAGCCGGCCGGACTGCGGCTGATGGTGTCCGCCACCTCACGGGTGGTCAGGGTGGCCGCCAGCGTCAGGGTCCCGCCAGTCAGTGCTTTGCCAACACACATAATATCGGGCGTAATACCGGCATGTTCACAGGCAAACAGTTTGCCGGTGCGGCCAAAGCCGCTGGCGATCTCATCGGCAATCAGCAACAGCCCGTAGCGATCGCACGCTTCTCGCACCCGCTGCAGATAGCGCGGATGGTAGAAACGCATCCCGCCTGCGCCCTGCACAATCGGCTCAAGAATTACCGCGGCCAGCTGCTGATGATGCTGCTCCAGCAGGCGGGCAAAATCGTCGAAGTCGCGCTCATCCCACCGGTCGTCAAAACCACAGGCCGGCGCCTCGGCAAAGTGATGTTCAGGCAGGTAACCGCGCCACAGGCTGTGCATCGAATTATCCGGATCGCACACCGACATCGCCGCAAACGTATCGCCGTGATAGCCGCGCTTCAGCGTCAGGAACTGCTGACGGACTTCTCCGCGTCCCAGCCAGTATTGCAGCGCCATCTTCATCGACACTTCCACTGCGACCGAGCCGGAATCGGCGAGGAAGACGCACTCCAGCGCCGTGGGCGTCATGGTCAGTAGCTGACGACAGAGCGCCACGGCAGCGGGATGGGTTATGCCGCCAAACATCACGTGCGACATCTGCGTCATCTGCCGGGTCAGCGCCCGGTTCAGTCGCGGATGGTTGTAGCCGTGGATCGCCGCCCACCACGAGGACATGCCGTCGACCAGCTCACGACCATCGGCCAGTTGCAGCTGGAAACCGTGTGCAGCAACCACCGGATAACAGGGCAGAGGATTTTGCATCGAAGTGTAGGGATGCCACAGGTGCTGGCGATCAAAGCGGGCGTCTTCAGAAGTGAACATGAGCGTCGTAAACTGGAGTTGTAAACCAAAATAAAAAAATATAGTTTACAAGTATAACCACGTTAATCGTCGGGATGACACCCTTTTTTTGGAGCACGTAATGGCACAACGCTGGACAGTCGCACAGGCTCAGGCCCTGTTTGATCAACCTTTTCTTGAACTGATGTTTGAAGCGCAGCGGGTGCACCGTCAGCACTTCGATCCGCGCCAGGTGCAGGTCAGCACTCTGTTGTCGATCAAAACCGGTGCCTGCCCGGAAGACTGCAAATACTGCCCGCAGAGCGCGCGCTACAAAACCGGTCTGGAGTCGGAACGTCTGATGGAGGTCGAAGAGGTGCTGGCCTCGGCCCGGCAGGCCAAAGCGGCAGGCTCCACCCGTTTCTGCATGGGTGCCGCCTGGAAAAACCCCCATGATCGCGACATGCCTTACCTGGAAAAAATGGTTGAAGGGGTCAAGGCGATGGGGATGGAAACCTGTATGACGCTGGGTACGCTCAGCGATCGGCAGGCACAGCAACTGGCCGGTGCCGGCCTCGATTTTTATAACCATAACCTCGATACCTCGCCGGAATTTTACGGCAGCATCATCACCACCCGTAGCTATCAGGAACGGCTTGATACGCTCGGCAAAGTGCGTGATGCCGGCATTAAAGTCTGCTCTGGCGGCATCGTCGGGCTGGGGGAAACGGTCAACGATCGCGCTGGACTGCTGGTGCAGTTAGCCAATCTGCCGACGCCGCCGGAAAGCGTGCCGATCAACATGCTGGTAAAGGTCAAAGGGACGCCGCTGGCGGATAACGATGACGTGGAGCCGTTCGATTTTATCCGCACCATCGCGGTGGCGCGCATCATGATGCCGACCTCGCACGTCCGGCTGTCGGCGGGCCGTGAGCAGATGAGCGAGCAGACCCAGGCGATGTGCTTTATGGCCGGTGCTAACTCGATTTTCTACGGTTGCAAATTGCTGACTACGCCAAACCCGGAAGAGGATAAAGATCGGGTGCTGTTCCGTAAGCTGGGCCTGAATCCGCAGCACAGCCATACCGACCACGGCGATCATCAGCAACAGCAGCAGCTTAGTGAACAACTGCTGCACGCCGACACTGAACAGTTCTACAACGCGGCGCTGTAATGAGCTGGCAGCAACGACTGCAGCAGGCGCTCGCGCAGCGGCGGGCGGCCGATGGCTGGCGGCAGCGACCGGTGATCGATCACCAGACCACCCGCACGTTGCAGAGTGGCGGACGGACTTATCGCCACTTTTCCAGCAACGACTACCTCGGTTTAACGCAGCATCCGGCGGTGATTGCCGGCTGGCAGCGCGGCGCAGAGCAGGCGGGAGCCGGGGCCGGTGCATCTGGTCACGTCACCGGTTATCACCGGCAGCATGCGGAGCTGGAAGCGCAGCTGGCGGACTGGCTCGGTTATGACCGGGCGCTGCTATTTATCTCTGGTTTTGCCGCCAATCAGGCAGTGATCCATCTGCTGGCAGAGGCTGACGATCGCATCCTGGCGGATAAGTTAACCCACGCTTCGCTGCTGGATGCCGCCAGCCACAGCCCTGCGCAGCTGCGCCGTTTTACACACAACAGCCCGGCGAGTCTGGCGGCGCGGCTGTCCTCGCCCTGCAGCGGTGAAACGCTGGTGGTAACCGAGGGCATTTTCAGCATGGATGGCGACAGTGCGCCGCTGGCGGCGATAGCGACCCAGACCCGGCAGGCCGGGGGCTGGCTGCTGGTAGACGATGCGCACGGTATCGGCGTGGTAGGCGAGCAGGGGCGCGGCAGTTGCTGGCAGCAGGGAGTCAGGCCTGAGTTGCTGGTGGTCACCTTTGGCAAAGCCTTTGGCGTCAGCGGAGCCGCACTGCTGTGCGACGCACAAACCGCTGACTATTTCCTGCAGTTCAGTCGCCATCTGATTTACTCAACTGCCATGCCCGCCGCCCAGGCGTCGGCGCTGCAGGCGTCCCTCGGCCAGGTGCAGCAGGGCGATGCGCTGCGTCAGCGGTTGCAGCAGAATATTCAGCGCTTCCGGCGCGGCGCGGCCTCGCTGCCGTGGCAACTGATGGATTCCGCCAGCGCGATTCAGCCATTAATCGTCGGCGGCAATGCGGAAGCGATGGCGCTCTCCGCCCGGCTGGCGGACGCGGGCTGCTGGGTCAGCGCGATCCGGCCGCCAACCGTCCCGCCCGGCACCGCCCGGCTGCGTATTACCCTGACGGCGGCGCATCAGCCGGATGACATCGACATTCTGCTGGAGGCGCTGCATGACGCTGCAGGTTGATAAACGCGCCGTGGCGCGGGCCTTTGGCCGGGCGGCCGGGCACTACGATGCGCATGCTGCCCTGCAGCGGCTGAGCGGTGACGCGCTGCTGGCCCGCGCCCCCGCGCGCAGTGGTCCGCAGCTGCTCGATGCCGGTTGCGGCACCGGCTGGTACAGCAAGCAATGGCGGGCGCGTGGTAAGCAGGTGACGGCACTGGATCTTTCACCGCAGATGCTGCAACAGGCGCGCGCCAATGATGCGGCGCAGCACTACCTCGCCGGGGATATCGATGCTCTGCCACTGACGGATGCCGGTTTTGATCTGGTATGGAGCAACCTGGCGGTGCAGTGGAGTGACGATCTGTCACAGGCGCTGAGCCAGTTCCGGCGGGTGCTGCGGCCCGACGGCGCGCTGCTGTTCTCGACCCTGAGCGCCGGATCGTTGCAGGAGGTGCATCAGGCCTGGTCGCATCTTGATGAACATCTTCACGCCAACCGGTTTCTCAGCGAGCAGCAGATCGCGGCAGCCTGTGCGGCCCACCGGCTGAGCTGTGAGTCAGCGCTGATCACCCTGCATTTTCCCGATGCGCTCAGCGCTATGCGTTCGCTGAAGGGGATTGGTGCCACCCATCTGCATCAGGGACGTGACGGTCCGCTGCTGACCCGACAACGGCTGGCACAGCTGGAGGCGCACTGGCCGCGCGATCGGCACGGTTTCCGCCTCAGTTATCATTTAATCTATGGAGTAAGTTCATCATGAAGCGCTGGTTTATCACCGGCACCGACACCGAAGTCGGTAAAACGGTCGCCAGTGGCGCACTGTTACAGGCGGCCCGGGCCGCAGGTTATCGCTGCGCCGGCTACAAGCCTGTCGCCTCCGGCTGTGAAATGACGCCGCAGGGGCTGCGCAACAGTGACGCGCTGGCGCTGCAGCGTTACAGCAGCGTGCCGTTAGACTATCAGCAGGTTAATCCGCTGGCGTTCCTTGAACCCACGTCACCGCACATCGTCAGTGCCGAAGAGGGCCGGCCGATCACCCATCAGGCGCTGTCGGCCGGACTGGCGGCGCTGGAACCGCTGGCTGACTGGATTCTGATCGAAGGGGCGGGCGGCTGGTACACCCCGTTATCCGCCACGCACACTTATGCCGACTGGGTCAGCACTGAACAGCTGCCGATTATTTTGGTGGTTGGCGTTAAACTGGGCTGCATCAATCACGCCATGCTGACCGCAGATGCGGTGCGGGCGCGGGGGTTGCGGCTGGCTGGCTGGATCGCCAACACCGTGGTGCCGCCCGGTCACCGTTATCAGGAATATCTCACCAGCCTGCAGCAGCGACTGCCCGCGCCCTGTCTCGGCACCATTCCGTATCTGACCGGGGCAGCGCAACTGGACCGCTGTGGCCAGTATCTGACCTTACCTGACTAAAGTCTCAGGCCACCGTCAGCCATTTGTTGACGGTGTGATCATCCAGCTGCGCCATTTTGCCCTGCGCCACGTTACGCCCGCGATGCAACAGCAGAAAATAGTCCGCCACGCGGCGTATCAGCGACAGTCGCTGCTCCAGCAGCAGGATGGTCAGGCCGTAGTCGAGATTCAGGCGGCGAATCAGATTCCCCATCTCCTCCTCCAGCCACGGTGACATCCCGTCGGTCGGCTCATCCAGAATCAGCAGCTTAGGCTGCAACACCAGCGCCCGCGCCAGGGCCAGCTGCTGCTGTTGATCGATCGGCAGATCGCCGCTGCGCTGCTGCCGCAGCGAATAGAGCGCCGGAAACAGGTCAAACACCATTTCGGGGATGGCGCGATGGCGGTCAGCCTGATTTGCCCCGGCCAGCAGGGCGATCAGCAAATTATCTTCCACGCTCATCTGGGTAAAAATATGGCGACCCTGCGGCACATAGCCAATCCCCATCTGCGCCCGCTGCTCCGCCGGTTGCAGCAGCAGGTCGGCGGGCGGTGAGCCATCCTCTTTCCAGGAGATCGATCCACTGTTGATCGGCAGCCTGCCCATGATGCAGTTCACCAGGGTGGTTTTCCCCATCCCGGGCCGGCCGAGAACGCCGGTGCAGGTGCCAGGCGACAGATCGAGATCGACATCCCACAGAATATGATTTTGACCGTAAAATTGATTTACCGAACGTAAACTCAGCATCTGACACTCTCCTTCCCGATCATTAGCCTGAATGCTTCCGCTCTGTGTCGTCTGGCAAACAAGTTATCAGCAAGGGCATGCTCCCCTTGCAGTACAGTGCGCTTGTGGCGCGATGACGCCACCCATTCTTGCAATTCCCAGGCCAGATCCCACCGCAGACTTTTTTCAGCCAGTAGCGCGGTGCGGCGGCGCTAAAAGATGAGCAGTGCTTATCAATTTCAACCGGTGATAACATTGCTGCACTTTTGTAGTGCCAGCGGGCGGTGTTTCTGGTGCAGAGGGACGATGACGAGGCAGCGATTCTGATTAAGAATGGGCAGCTAATGCAGCGGATTAGCGGGCGGAGTAAAGAAACTGGTAAAAAAAGCAGAACAATAGTGCAGCGACAGCGGCTAAATTTAGCGGAAAAAAAATTATTTTTAGCGAACCCGAGCGGCAGGGAAAAATTATACACAGCCGATGGCGGCGGGGCTGCCATCACTTATCCACCATTCCTGTGGATAACCTTGTGCATTAGGTAATGAAAACAGGTTGGAAGCGAGGAAATACGCGGCCTGGTTACATAATGTCGAGATTCTGGGCTTTTAGACATAAGTCAGTAAATTCAACTGCTTATTAAAAAACAAGCCTGCGAATTATCTGTCAGTTCATCGAACTGTAATTTTGTGACGGTCTATTGACAAATGTTAAATCCGATCCCCGCCTGGGGATAACCTTGCGCAACGGCCTGTGCGATGAAGCAAGCGGCAATCGACGGTGAAAAAGTATCCCGACAGTGACGATCACTCTGCCTTAATACTGTTTTTATATCCAGTATTATTTTCTGGCAAAATCACCATAGCAGAGTAAAATAGTGGGCTGCCCGCCGACTTCTTCAGCAGGAACTGCATTCATGAGTAAAGCCTTTAAATTGAATTCCGCTTTCAAACCTTCTGGCGATCAGCCAGAGGCGATTCGTCGTCTGAAAGAGGGGCTGGAAGATGGACTGGCCCACCAGACCTTATTAGGCGTAACCGGCTCGGGGAAAACCTTCACCGTCGCCAACGTGATTGCCGATCTCAACCGTCCAACCATGGTTTTAGCGCCCAACAAAACGCTGGCGGCGCAGTTGTACGGTGAAATGAAGGAGTTTTTCCCGGATAACGCAGTCGAATTTTTCGTCTCTTACTACGACTACTACCAGCCGGAAGCCTATGTGCCGAGTTCCGACACCTTTATCGAAAAGGATGCCTCGGTTAACGAACACATTGAGCAGATGCGTCTGTCGGCGACCAAAGCGCTGCTGGAGCGGCGCGATGTGATTGTGGTCGCCTCGGTTTCGGCGATCTACGGTCTGGGCGATCCCGATCTCTACCTGAAAATGATGCTGCACCTGACCCGCGGCATGATTATCGACCAGCGCAGCATTCTGCGCCGACTGTCGGAGCTGCAGTACACCCGCAACGATCAGGCGTTCCAGCGCGGTACGTTCCGGGTGCGCGGCGAAGTGATCGACATCTTCCCGGCCGAATCGGACGATATCGCCCTGCGCGTTGAACTGTTCGACGAAGAAGTAGAGCGCCTGTCGCTGTTTGACCCACTCACCGGCCAGATTGACTCGGTGGTGCCGCGCTTTACCATCTACCCGAAAACGCACTACGTGACGCCGCGTGAGCGCATTCTGCAGGCGATGGAAGATATCAAACTGGAACTGGCGGATCGCCGTCGGGTGCTGCTGGAGAACAATAAACTGCTGGAAGAGCAGCGTATTACCCAGCGTACCCAGTTTGACCTGGAGATGATGGGCGAGCTGGGCTACTGCTCCGGCATCGAAAACTATTCGCGCTATCTTTCCGGGCGCGGACCAGGCGAAGCGCCACCAACGCTGTTTGACTATCTGCCAGCCGATGGCCTGCTGGTGGTCGACGAATCGCACGTCACCATCCCGCAGATTGGCGGCATGTATAAAGGCGACCGGGCGCGTAAAGAGACGCTGGTGGAGTACGGTTTCCGTTTGCCGTCGGCGCTGGATAACCGTCCGATGAAGTTTGAAGAGTTTGAAGCACTGGCACCCCAGACTATCTACGTGTCGGCCACGCCGGGTAAATATGAGCTGGAAAAATCGGGCAGCGAAGTGATCGACCAGGTGGTGCGTCCTACCGGGCTGCTCGACCCGATTCTCGAAGTGCGTCCGGTGGCGACCCAGGTGGACGATCTGCTGTCGGAGATCCGTCAGCGGGTGGCGATCAACGAACGTGTGCTGGTGACGGTGCTGACCAAGCGTATGGCGGAAGATCTGACCGAATATCTGGAAGAGCACGGTGAGAAAGTGCGTTACCTGCACTCCGATATTGATACCGTTGAACGCATGGAAATTATCCGCGATTTACGTCTGGGTGAGTTTGATGTGCTGGTGGGCATTAACTTACTGCGTGAGGGGCTGGATATGCCGGAAGTGTCGCTGGTGGCGATTCTGGACGCGGATAAAGAGGGCTTCCTGCGCTCCGAACGCTCACTGATTCAGACCATCGGTCGTGCGGCGCGTAATATCAACGGCAAGGCGATTCTCTACGGCGATAAAATTACCCCGTCAATGGCGCGGGCGATTGAAGAGACCGAACGCCGCCGCGAGAAGCAGCAGCAGTACAATGAAGAGAACGGCATTGTGCCGCAGGGCCTGAATAAGAAAATTACCGATATTCTGGAACTGGGCAACAACGTGGTGAAAACCCGGGGCAAAGCCAAACCCGCCCGTCGCGGTGCGGCCGAGGCCGAAGCGGATTACCTGGCGCTGTCGCCGCAGGCCCTGCAGAAAAAGATCCACGAGCTGGAAGGGCAGATGCAGCAACATGCGCAGAACCTGGAGTTCGAACAGGCGGCCAGCGTGCGCGATCAGCTGCATGAGCTGCGCACGCTGTTTATTGCCACCTCATAACTCAGCTAAAGCCCTGAATGGCGTGTTCCAGCGCCACCCGCAGCAGCTGGCGGTCGTGACGATATTTGATATCGGCGGCCTCCAGCGGCTCGCGGACGATCAGCCGGTTATCCACCTGACTGATGTCGGCGGAGGGACTGACCACAATCGCGTCAATTACCCGTTTGCCAATGTAGCGCTCCATCATCGCCAGTTTGTCGGCGACCGTCAGGCTGGCTGCCGCCGGGCTGAGTTCGCGTCCCAGATTGCCGATAAAGACCATGGTGGCGGGCGTCCGGCGCAGAGCCTGCGCCATCTCTTCCATCAGCAGAATCGGCATCAGGCTGGTGTAAAAGCTGCCTGGCCCGATCAGGATTAAATCCGCTTCGCCAATCGCATCCAGCGCTTCCCGCGTCGGCTGGACGTTGGGATGCAACATCATCTCCTGCGGCGGCTGTTTCATCTCATCAATCGCGGTTTCGCCGTAAACCATGTTGCCTTCCACATCGAGCGCCACCAGATCCACCGGTTGCTCCGACATCGGAATCAAAAAGGCATCGACCTTCAGCAGGTTACGAATGATATTGATCGCTTCCAGTGGACGCACGCTCAGGTGATCGAGCGCTTTCAGCATCAGGTTGCCAAGGTTGTGTCCGGCCAGTTCGCCGTTCCCGGCAAAGCGATACTCAAACATCGCTGAAGCCACGCTCGGTTCGGCGATCAGCTGGTTAAGGCAGTTACGCATATCGCCCCAGGCGATGCCGCCTTCTGAGCGGCGAATACGGCCGGTTGATCCGCCATTATCGGTGGTGGTTACAATGCCGGTGAGGCGTGAGCCGAGCGGCGACAGGGCAGACATCACGCGGCCTAAGCCATGTCCGCCACCCAGTGCCACCACGCGATCGAGGTCGGCCAGTGTGCGATTCATACTTCTCCTTAACATCGTCTCGCGTGACGTCGCTCTAAACGCTAAACCCGCGCGGATGACTTGCGTCAAAATCTGAAACGCATTTTACCGTATCCTGTAGCGAAAATGCGGTGAAAATTCGATATGTATCAGAATATATAACGAAAACGGCGAATGGAAGAGTCGCGTAAATCGCGCTACCATCTTGATTAACCGCGCTGATCAACGGGTCAGCGTACACTCTAGCCTGATTGCCTACGTCTGCGGATAGGGGAGTCAGGCCGTAGCCATTGAGCTACCAGGGTGCAGGAAGAAATGACTGCATCTCCCAATCTGGAAAGGTGTTCTGGTGTCACAATTTACTGATGCATACGCGCGTAAGTTCTATTACCTGCGCCTGTCGGTCACGGATGTGTGTAACTTCCGCTGTACCTACTGTCTGCCCGATGGCTACAAGCCGCACGGCATTCGCAACAAAAGCTTTCTCTCTCTGGATGAAATCCGCCGCGTGACGCGGGCTTTCGCCGCGGCCGGCACGGAAAAAGTGCGGCTGACCGGCGGCGAGCCGTCGCTGCGCCGCGATTTTACCGACATTATCGCGGCGGTGCGTGAGAACCGCTCGGTGCGTCATATCGCCGTCACCACCAACGGTTACCGGCTGGCGCGCGACGTGAAGCAGTGGCGTGAGGCGGGATTAACCGCACTGAACGTCAGCGTCGACAGCCTTGATGCCCGTCAGTTCCACGCCATTACCGGTCAGGATAAATTCCATCAGGTGATGGCGGGCATCGACGCCGCCTTTGACGCCGGTTTTCAGCAGGTGAAAGTCAATAGCGTGCTGATGCGCGATCTCAATAGCCGTAATCTGGCCACCTTCCTCGACTGGATCCGTACCCGTCCGATTCAGCTGCGCTTCATCGAACTGATGGAAACCGGTGACGGCGGAACGCTGTTTCGCCAGCAGCACGTCTCCGGCACGGTGATCCGTGACCAGCTGATTGCGCAGGGCTGGCAGCGGCGGGAGAGCGGCCGCAGCGACGGCCCGGCCCAGGTGTTTTACCATCCCGATTATGTCGGTGAGATCGGCCTGATAATGCCCTATGCCAAAGATTTTTGTGCCAGCTGCAACCGTCTGCGCGTCTCGGCGCAGGGCAATCTGCATCTCTGCCTGTTTGGCGACGGTGGCGTACCGCTGCGGGATCTGCTGGCCTCTGATGATCAGCAAGCGGAACTGCAGGCGCGCATTGCCAGTAGCCTCGGGCAGAAAAAGCAGACCCATTTTCTGCATCAGGGCAACACCGGTATCACGCAAAATCTTTCTTACATTGGCGGTTAATTTCAGGAGGCGTTATGGGCAAACCAGTCAGCGAATTTCAGGCGTTACAGATTGCGGTAATGACCGTGTCAGATCGCCGCGATGCCAGCGAGGATAGCTCCGGCGACTATCTGCGCGGTGCCGCCCTTGAGGCGGGTCATGAGGTGGTCGATCACGCCATCGTGCCGGATAATCTCTACCGCATTCGCGCCACCGTATCGCGCTGGATCGCCAGCGAGGACGTGCAGGTGGTGATCATTAACGGCGGCACCGGATTTAACCTGAAAAACAGCACGCCGGAAGCCCTGCTGCCGCTGTTTGATCGTGAAATCGCCGGCTTTGGCGAACTGTTCCGGATGATCTCCTATGAGGAGATTGGCGGCTCGACCTTGCAGTCGCGCGCCATCGCCGGAATGGCGAACCAGACCTTAATTTTTGCGGTACCGGGCTCCACCAATGCCTGCCGCAGTGCCTGGGAGCGGATTATTGCCGATCAGCTGGATGCGCGTACCCGTCCCTGCAACTTTGTCTCACATCTGAAGAAACGGTAAGTATGTCGCAACTCACACACATTAATGCGGCCGGCGAAGCGCACATGGTGGATGTCTCCGCCAAAGCAGACACCGTACGCGAAGCGCGGGCGGAAGTGCTGGTGCTGATGCAGCCTGACACGCTGCAGATGATCATCGACGGCAGTCACCACAAAGGCGATGTGTTCGCCACGGCGCGCATCGCCGGTATCCAGGCCGCCAAACGGACCTGGGAACTGATCCCACTCTGCCATCCGCTGATGCTGAGCAAAGTGGAAGTGAATCTGCTGGCCGAGCCGGAACACAATCGGGTACGCATCACCTCGCTGTGCCGTCTGACCGGCAAAACCGGCGTTGAGATGGAAGCGCTGACGGCGGCCTCGATGGCGGCCCTGACCATCTACGACATGTGCAAAGCGGTACAGAAAGATATCGTCATTGACCAGTTGCGCTTAATCAGCAAAAGCGGTGGCAAAAGCGGTGATTTCCAGGCGGTGTCCGATGATTAAGGTGCTGTTTTTTGCCCAGGTGCGTGAACTGGTCGGCAGCGCCTCGCTGGAGATCGCTACCGCCTATCCGGATGTGGCCGCGCTGCGTGCTGCGCTGGCCGCGCAGGGCGATCGCTGGGCGTTAGCGCTTGAGTCCGGCAAGCTGCTGGCGGCGGTCAATCAGACGCTGGTGCCGATGAGTCATCCGCTGCGCGACGGCGATGAAGTGGCGTTTTTCCCGCCAGTGACCGGAGGCTAAAATGGAGACGCAGATTCGTGTTGGTCCGGCGCCGTTTGATATGGCCGAAGCGTATCGCTGGCTGGCCGCCTGTGACGAAGATGGCGCGGTGGTCACCTTTACCGGCAAAGTCCGCAACCACAACCTCGGCGCGCACGTCGCGGCACTGACGCTGGAACACTATCCCGGCATGACCGAAAAAGCGTTGCAGGAGATTGTTGATGCCGCCCGCCAGCGCTGGCCGCTGCAGCGCGTCACGGTGATCCACCGCACCGGCGAACTGTTTCCCGGTGATGAAATTGTGCTGGTGGGCGTCACCAGCGCACACCGCGGCAGCGCGTTCTCTGCCGCGGAGTTCATTATGGATTACCTGAAAACCCGCGCGCCGTTCTGGAAGCGCGAAGCGACCGCCGACGGCGATCGCTGGGTCGATGCCCGCGACAGCGATCGCCAGGCGGCGCAACGCTGGGATTAAGGCTGTTTTAACTGCTCGGCCGGGCCGAAATGGGTCTGGCCGTGGCTGTGTTCACCGCCGCCGTGGGTGCGCTGCAGCTGAATCACCTCGCCCTGTTGCCAGGCATTGGCCCCCGGTTCGGCCGGATGCGCCACGATATCTGCCCGCTGGGCGCGAATTTTTTTGCTGTCGACATCAAAACGCCGGTCGCGATCGGCCAGCAGGCGCGAATCCATCTGCCCGTCAGCGGTAAAGCCCATCATCAGCGCCGGAATGCCGATTGGCAGGGTCTTGTCGCGATCGGTATGCCAGGTGTGCCAGGTCTTGCCGTAAGTATTGACGATGCGCTTCATCAGCGCGTGATCGGCGGCCTCCGGTAAGCCGGGCGCGATCAGCGTGCCTGATTTCACTTCATACTGATGGCTGTGCCACAGCTTCTTCTCTTCCGGCGGCAGGGTTTTATACAGCCGCTCGCTGATAATGTACTCCACGCCCATCAGGCGCGCGTCGCGGGTATTGCCGTCATAAATCACCGCCTGCATCACATCCTCATTCAGCACCGTCACATAGTGGTGCGCCTCCATCTGACCGTTCTGATCGCCGTTATAAAAATGGAACCCATCGAGATAGGTATTGATGGCGTCAATCGGAGGGCGGGACTGCATCACCTCAGCGCCGGTTTCCAGCAGTTTGAGTGACGAAGAGGCAGGGGCACCCGGCGACTGTACTTTTGCAGGGGAGTTATTGGCACCGCATCCCGCTAACAGCAGGCTGAGCGCCGCGACTGGCCAGAGCTTTAACATCGTAAATTCCTTTAACGGTAAAAAAGGTAACCTTAGTTCAGAAAATCAGACCTGCCGGTAAAAGGGTGGCAATGGTAGAGTAGAGCTTTGATTGATTTCGAGGACAGGTATGTCATTTACCCCAAGTCTGCAACGTCTGACGCTGGTCGCCGCGCTGGTGCTGGCAGGTTGTAGCAGCAAGAAAACCCCCGAGGCACCGGTCCGGCAGCCCGCCGATGTTAAAGCGCAAATCCAGCGGCTGTTGCCGGCCCACGTCAGCAATAAAGCCGACTGGGCTGACGACATCTATACCTCTTTTCGCACTCAGCAGCTTGACCCCAGCACCAGCAACCTGTGTGCGGTGATTGCGGTGGCGGATCAGGAGACCAATTTTAGCGCCGAAGCCAGCGTGCCGGGCCTGCCTAAAATTGCCTGGGCCGAGATCGACCGCCGGGCAGCGAAGGTTCACGTGCCGGCGTTTTTGGTACGAACCGCGCTGCTGATTAAATCATCGAACGGCGAGAGCTACGCCGCCCGTCTGGATAAGGTGCGCAGCGAGAAGGATCTGAGCGACATTTTTGATGATTTCATCAATATGGTGCCGATGGGACAGACGCTGTTTGGCAATCTTAATCCGGTCCATACCGGCGGGCCGATGCAGGTCAGCATCGCTTTTGCGGAAGCGCATGCCAAAGGCTATCCGTGGCCGATTGATGGCTCGATCCGTCGCGAGGTCTTTACCCGCCACGGCGGGATCTACTTCGGTACCCTGCATCTGCTGGGCTATCCGGCCGATTACAGCCAGCCGCTTTACCGTTTTGCCGACTTCAACGCCGGCTGGTATGCCAGTCGTAATGCCGCATTCCAGGCGGCAGTGGCGCGGGCGACCGGCATGAAGCTGACGCTGGATGGCGATCTGATCCTGTACGGCAGCGAGAAGGCGGGCAGCACCGAGCTGGCGGTACGCACCCTGGCGAAGCAGATTGATATGAGTGACAGCGAGATCCGCCGCGACCTTGAGAAAGGGGAGAAGGCGGAGTTCAGCGACAGCACGCTGTGGCGGCAGGTGTTTACCCTGGCCGATAAAATGGCCGGTCGCCGACTGCCGCGTGAAATGCTGCCGGGCATCAAGCTGGAAAGCCCGAAAATTACCCGCAATCTGACCACCGCCTGGTTCGCTCAGCGGGTCGATAGCCGCTATCAGCAGTGTCTGTCGCGTCGTTAGCGGTGATGTTGTGGCGCAGTTGAGTCGAGCTGTGCCACACTTAGTCAGGCTCCGTACGCGGAGCGCGTCCTAATCCGTTCAACAAGAGGTGCATCATGGACCGATATCCACAAAATGACTCAATTGTTCAACCTGCGTCACGTGGGCTGCAAGCCTATATGTCCCAGGTGTATGGCTGGATGACCTGCGGTCTGTTACTGACAGCGTTTGTCTCCTGGTTTGCCGCGCGGACCCCGGCGGTAATGGAGCTGGTGTTTGCTAACCGTATCACCTTCTTCGGGCTGATTATCGCGCAGCTGGCGCTGGTTTTCTTCCTCTCCGGCATGGTACATCGCCTGAGCGGCGCGGTTGCCACCGGGTTGTTTATGCTCTATTCGGCGCTGACCGGCGTCACCATGGCGAGTATTTTTCTGGTCTACACCTATTCGTCGATCGCCAGCACCTTCTTCGTCACCGCCGGTATGTTTGGGGCGATGAGCTTTTATGGCTACACCACCAAACGTGACCTGAGCCGCTTTGGCAGCCTGCTGTTTATGGCACTGATCGGCATCGTGCTGGCGTCGCTGGTCAATTTCTGGCTGAAAAGCCCGGCGCTGATGTGGGCAATTACCTATATCGGTGTAGTGGTATTTGTCGGCTTAACCGCGTATGACACCCAGAAGCTGAAGAATATTGGTGAGCAGATTGATGCGCGCGACACAGAGAACCTGCGTCGTTATTCGATTATGGGGGCATTAACCCTCTATCTGGACTTCATTAACCTGTTCCTGATGCTGCTGCGGATTTTCGGCAACCGTCGTTAAGATTATCTCTGAAAGCAGGGAAAGGCGCTCAGGTTGCGCCTCTCCCTGTTTCATTTCACTGGGACTTCTGAAGCTTCTGCTCGTTTTTATGCCGCAGATGTTTAGCCCGACTCTCCAGTACCAGATAGAGCACCAGCGCCAGCAGCAACGGTAAAATAAAGTAGAGCACGCGATAGGCCAGCAGGGCGGCAATAATGGCACCATGTGACGTATGCTGACCGCTGAGCAACGCGAGGAACACCGCTTCCAGCACCCCAATCCCGGCCGGAATATGAATAATCACCCCGGCGATACTGCTGATCAGCAATACCCCCAGCACCATCGGATAGCCGACGTCGCGCCCCAGCAACAGCCAGATAATCGCGCCCATTACCATCCAGTTGGCGCAGGAAACGGCAAACTGAAACAGCGCCATGCGCAGCGAAGGCAGCTGTAGCGTCTGACCTTTCACCGTCCAGCGGCGACGTTTTGAGAAGGCGCATGACCACAGGTAGACCGCCACCAGCACCAGCAACAGCACGCCAATCAGCCGCAGGGTGGTTTCACCAATAAACCAGCCGCTGGGGATCGACACCATGCCCGCGCTGAATACCACGCCAGCCAGCAGGATGTAACCCAGCCAGTTGGTGGCAATACTCAGCGAAAAGATGCGGGTGATGGTGCCGCTGTCGAGCCCTAAGCGTGAATAGAGCCGGTAACGCATCGCCACGCCGCCGACCCAGGTACTCAGCGTCAGGTTGAAGGCGTAACAGATAAATGACACCAGCATCACCTGACGTTTCGCCAGCTTGTGGCCGCAGTAGGCCCGGCCAATCAAATCGTAACAGCCATACACCAGATAACTGATCACCACCAGAGCGGCGGCGGTCAGCACCACAAACCGGTTGTAGTTGACGATCACCTCATAGACATCTTCCCAGTTCACCTTACGCGCATAGACCACCAGTAGCACAATGACCGCAATGAAGAACAGCACGGTGAGGATTTTTTTCGCCAGTTGCCAGCGTGGATGCTTTTTCGCCATCAGGGTTTCGCTCCTTCGTTATCGGCTTCAACGCGATCTTGCGTCTCCATTTCCGGCTGAACCGGCGGATCGACCTGCGCCAGCAGCGGCGTGTGGGCAGGTAACCAGCCCGCGATGGCCGGAAAGTGGCGCAGGAAGTGGAACACCACCACACTCTTACTCAGTTGCCACCAGTTACGCGGCGGCAGGCGGTCGTCCTGCACCCGCTGGCAATCCTTGGCCAGCAACGCTTCCAGGTTGTCGCGCAGGGTCTGGTTAAACTGGCGATCATGAATAATCAGGTTGGCTTCGAGGTTAAGCGACAGGCTAAGCGGATCGAGATTACTGGAGCCGACGGTCGCCCAGTGATCGTCCTTCACCGCCACCTTGCCGTGCAGCGGACGACGGCAATATTCGTAGACCTCCACCCCGGCATCGACCAGATAGTTGTAAAGCAGTTCGGCCCCGACTTTAACAATCGGCATATCGGGTTCGCCCTGCACAATCAGCCGGACGCGCACCCCGCGCTGGGCCGCATTGCGCATTTCACGCAGCAGCCGGTAGCCGGGGAAGAAGTAGGCGTTGGCGATAATCACATCCCGTTTGGCCTCGCGCAGCATCTCCAGATAGTGCATTTCGATGTCGTCACGGTGGTCGTCGTTATCGCGATAGACATACAGCACCTGAGCGTCGCCCGGCGTGGCGTTAACCGCCGGGCGATGAGAGCGCGATCCCCACCAGCGGCGGGTAGCCTGTTCGCTGCCGATCGCCTGTTGCAGATAGCGGGCAATATCACCGACCACCGGGCCTTTAACCTGCACCGCATAATCCTGCTTGGCTTCCGGGCCATAGTCACTGTTGTGTTCAGCCGAGAAGTTGATCCCACCAACGAAGGCGACCACATCATCTACCACCACGGTTTTACGATGCAGGCGGCGGAACACGTTGGTGCGCATTCCCATCACCAGCGGGCGCGGATCGTAATAGATGAAGCGCACCCCGGCGCCGGTCAGGCTGTTGACGAACTTATCGGAGAGATCGGGCGAGCCGTAGCCGTCGACCATCACCTCTACCCGCACGCCGCGCTGCGCCGCAGCCAGCAGTTCGCGATGCAGGGCGTTACCGACCTCATCTTCAAACAGAATGAACGTTTCCAGCAGCACGGTGCGTTCAGCGCGCTGAATCGCCCCGAAGACCCGCGGGAAAAACTCTTCGCCATTTTCCAGCAGGCGTAGCTTGTTACCTTCTTGCCAGTGAAAATTCATAGGTGAATCTCCAC
Organism: Pantoea sp. X-Soil-YNGN-775; assembly: GCF_059730575.1. Taxonomy (NCBI): domain Bacteria; kingdom Pseudomonadati; phylum Pseudomonadota; class Gammaproteobacteria; order Enterobacterales; family Erwiniaceae; genus Pantoea; species Pantoea sp. X-Soil-YNGN-775. Next base: position 1,255,247 of record NZ_AP035945.1, read on the forward strand.
CGCCAGCGGCGCATGATCGGAGAGATGCGACCAGGGTTTACGCGGCAGCGTCCACGGATGACTGACCGTGGCGTTGCGGACATAGATGCGGTCGAGCCGCAGAATCGGAAAGCGCGCCGGGAAAGTGCGCGCCGGGCGTCCGGTTTTCATACTAAATACCTCTTTCAAACCTGCACCCTGCTTTAAAATCTGGTTGGCGCGTCGCTGCCAGTCGTTGAAATCGCCAGCTACCACCACCGGCGCATCGGCCGGCAGCGAAGAGACCATATCGCACAGCATTTTCATCTGTGCATGGCGATGCGACTCCTTCAGCCCCAGATGCACGCAGATCACATGCAGGGTGCCATGGGGCTCGGGCAGGGCGATCTGACAGTGCAGCATGCCGCGGTTTTCACTGCCCGCGACCGAAATATCCCGGTTTTCATATTCGCTGATTGGAAAGCGCGACAGCACGGCATTGCCGTGGTGGCCCTCCGGATAGACCGCGTTGCGTCCGTAGGCGTAATCGTTCCACATGGTGTCGGCGAGAAACTCATAGTGTGGCGAGTCAGGCCAGTTTTCATGGTGCAGGGGATGGATGGCGTGGGTGCCCATCACCTCCTGCAGAAATACCACATCCGCCGACGTGGCGCGTACTGCGTCACGCAATTCCGGCAGGATGAAGCGGCGATTGAAAGGGGCGAAACCCTTGTGTGTGTTGATCGTCAGGACTTTAATTGAAAATCCTTGCTGGTTTTGTGGCATACTCGCGACGCACTCCTTTTCATCATCAATAGAATCAAAGTGTAGTCTTTGTCACAAATGGGTGGTGAGGAAGGGCGATAATTAAGGCGTTATCCGAAAATTGTTTTACATTGAGGAAACCGTTTCCGGCTTGTGCCGGTAGCACTTGGGCGACCTGTTGGGTCTGCCAGGAGAATTGAATGAAATGGTCTAATCGTATTCAAATCATCACGGGTCAGACGTATATGCACATTGCGATGCATTTACTGGTGATTGCTGCGCTGATCTGGGGCTGGAAACATAAAGCACTGGTCGATGTCTGCAGCACGCTGGTGGCCACCTATACGCTGGTGTTTATCGCCATGCTGGTGACACAGCGCATTGCCCGTTTACGGACTCTCGGTGATTATCTTGAAGAAGCGACCACCACTTACTACTTTGGCGCAGCCATGATGACACTGTTCCTGGTGTCGCGGATATACCACAACAACCTGCTGCTGGCCTCGCTTGGCGTAGTGATGTTGCTGGGTCCGGCGCTGGTGTCGCTGCTGGCGAAAGAGCCACCGCGGCGCATCGAGAAAAAACGTAGCTAAGTTGAAGGCCACCGCAAGGTGGCCTTCCTGTTTATGGCTCTGTTTTCAGGCCGGTCCTGCTGTTTCTCATCGCGATAAGTTATGTCAGGAAATGTGAGCCATCTCGCACAGTGCGGTTAAAGCTGTTACACTCGCCCGCTTACGCATCGTAGTTTGTGCCCTTTTCACGCGTTAGCCCCAGCTGGCGTCACTATCCCTCTGAAAACTACACCGTGAATCACGGCCAGAGCGGACCGGAGTAAAACACTTAATGTCTTTTGACTCTCTCGGCCTGAGTGCCGATATTTTGCGCGCTGTTGCCGAACAAGGCTACAGCGAACCTACACCTATCCAGCGCCAGGCAATTCCTGTGGTGCTGGCAGGCCGCGATCTGCTGGCGAGTGCCCAGACCGGCACCGGCAAAACGGCCGGCTTTACCTTACCGTTACTACAAAAACTTTCTGCCAACGCGGGCGCGGTGCGCGGTCGTCGTCCGGTTCGGGCGTTGATCCTCACCCCGACCCGTGAACTGGCGGCGCAGGTGGGCGAAAACGTCAGTGAATACAGCAAATATCTGCCGCTGCGTTCGCTGGTGGTGTTCGGCGGCGTCAGCATCAATCCGCAGATGCTTAAACTGCGCGGCGGCGTTGATATTCTGGTTGCGACCCCGGGTCGTCTGCTGGATCTGGCGCAACAGAACGCGGTTGACCTGTCTCAGGTCGAAGTGCTGGTGCTGGATGAAGCGGATCGCATGCTTGATATGGGCTTCATCCACGATATCCGTCGCGTGCTGGCGCGTCTGCCGGCTAAACGTCAGAACCTGCTGTTCTCCGCCACCTTCTCTGACGAGATCAAAGGGCTGGCCGAGAAACTGCTGACCAATCCGGAGCTGGTGGAAGTGGCACGTCGCAACACCGCCTCAGAGCAGGTGGCGCAACAGGTTCACTTCGTGGATAAGAAGCGTAAGCGGGAACTGCTGTCGCAGCTGATCGGCGAAGGTAACTGGCAGCAGGTGCTGGTCTTTACCCGAACCAAGCACGGCGCAAACCACCTTGCTGAGCAGCTGGGTAAAGACGGCATCACCGCCGCCGCTATCCACGGCAATAAAAGTCAGGGTGCCCGAACCCGTGCGCTGGCCGACTTTAAGTCCGGCGGCATTCGCGTGCTGGTTGCCACCGACATCGCAGCACGTGGCCTGGATATTGAAGAGCTGCCGCACGTGGTGAACTACGAGCTGCCTAACGTTGCCGAAGATTACGTCCACCGTATCGGTCGTACCGGTCGGGCCGCGGCTACCGGTGTGGCGTTATCGCTGGTCTGCGTTGACGAGCATAAACTGCTGCGTGACATCGAGCGTCTGCTGAAGCGTGAGATCCCACGCCTGGCGATTGCCGGTTACGAGCCCGATCCCAGCATTAAAGCTGAGCCGATCATCAACGGTCGTCAGCAGCAGTCGCGTGGCGGTGCGGGTGGCGGCGGTCGGGGTCGTGGTCAGGGTGGACAAGGTGCCGGTGCGCCGCGTTCATCCGGCGAAAAGCGTCCTCAGGCGCGTCGTCAGAGCCAGCCTGCTCCACAGGGTGACCGGCCGGCTGCCCGTCCGCGTCGTCCGGCAGCGAAGCGCACCGGAAACGTCTGAGTATGAGGGTTTTACTGGCGCCGATGGAGGGCGTGCTTGATTCGCTGGTGCGCCAGCTGTTATCGGAAGTGAACGACTACGATCTCTGCATTACCGAGTTTTTGCGCGTGGTCGATCAACTGCTGCCGGTGAAATCCTTCTACCGTCTCTGCCCCGAGCTGCATCATGGCAGCCGCACGCCTTCCGGCACGCGGGTGCGTCTGCAGCTGCTGGGGCAGCATCCCGAATGGTTAGCAGAGAACGCCGCTCGTGCGGTGGAGCTCGGCTCGTGGGGTGTCGACCTCAACTGCGGCTGTCCCTCAAAGCTGGTCAACGGCAGCGGCGGCGGGGCGACCCTGCTCAAAGATCCCGATCTGATTTATCGCGGTGCTAAAGCAATGCGTGCAGCGGTTCCGGCAGCGTTACCGGTGACGGTGAAAGTGCGGCTTGGCTGGGATTCCAGCGCCCGCAGCCTGGAGATTGCCGACGCGGTTCAGCAGGCGGGTGCCAGCGAACTGGTGGTCCACGGCCGGACCAAGGAAGACGGCTACCGTGCGGACGCCATCAACTGGCAGGCGATTGGTGATATTCGCCAGCGGCTGCGGATTCCGGTGATCGCCAACGGCGAGATTTTTGACTGGCAAAGCGCGCAGGACTGTCTGCGTATTACCGGTTGTGATGCGGTGATGCTGGGCCGTGGCGCCCTGAATATCCCCAATCTCAGTCGGGTAGTGAAATATAACGAACCGCCGATGGCCTGGCCTGAGGTAGTGAAATTACTGCAAAAATATACCCGCCTGGAAAAGCAGGGTGATACCGGCTTGTATCACGTGGCGCGCATTAAACAGTGGCTCGGTTACCTGCGCAAAGCCTACGGCGAAGCCGACGGTTTATTCAGTGAAATCCGCGCGTTAAAATCGTCAGACGCGATTGCCCGCGCCATCGATTGTCACGCCGTTGTTCATGGTTTGTGATAAAAAATCAGGCGACCGGTTAGCAGCCTGACGGTATAGTGGGGAAAATTTCCTCTACCTTACAAGCCTGCTATGTCTGATGTCGCCGTATTGAGCAACAGCCAGCTCAATAAACGTATCCTCTCCGTCATTGTTTTCACCTTCTTCTGCTATCTCTCCGTTGGACTACCGCTGGCGGTACTGCCTGGCTTTGTCAAAAATCACCTCGGGTTCAGTTCGTTTGTCGCCGGGCTGATCATCAGCATTCAATATTTTGCCACCTTACTCAGTCGTCCGCAGTCGGGCCGGCTGGCCGATCGCCTCGGTCCAAAACGGGTGGTGATGCTGGGATTACTCTGCTGCGGCATGAGCGGCGTACTGACCATTATTGCTGCGCTGCTGAGCGAATGGCCGTGGCTGAGTCTGGCGCTGCTGGCGCTGGGTCGGCTGTTTCTCGGCGTCGGTGAAAGCTTCAGCAGCACCGGCTCAACCCTGTGGGGGATGAACATCGTTGGCCCGTTGCAGACCGCTCGCGTCATCTCGTGGAACGGCGTCGCCACCTATCTGGCCATGGCGATTGGCGCGCCGCTTGGGGTGATGCTCAACAGCGGATTTGGCATGAGCGGCTTTGCCGGACTGATTGCGCTGATGGGGCTGGGCGGCTACCTGATGGCCAGCCGCAAACCGGCGGTCACCGTCAGCGTTGGCGAACGAATTCCGTTTCACCGCGTCTTCTCCCGCGTCTGGCTGTATGGCCTGGCGCTCGGCTGTGGCACCATCGGTTTCGGCGTCATCGCCACCTTTATTACCCTCTATTTTGCCAGCCGTGACTGGCAGGGTGCGGCCTACGCGCTGTCGGTGTTTAGTCTCGGCTTTGTGCTGGTGCGCCTCGGTTTTGGCCGCTTTATCACTCAGTTTGGCGGGCTGCAGGTTTCGCTGTTCTCTTTTCTTCTGGAGTGTCTGGGGCTGCTCATCATCTGGCAGGCCGACAGCGCGTGGCTGGTCGGGGCGGGTGCCTTTCTCACCGGCTGCGGCTTCTCGCTGGTGTTCCCGGCGCTCGGCGTTGAGGCGGTCAAACGGGTCGAGCGTCAGGATCAGGGATCGGCACTGGGCACCTATTCCGCCTTTCTTGATTTAGGCCTCGGGCTGACCGGTCCGGTCGCCGGATTGTTCATTGGCCACTGGGGAATGCAGTCGGTTTATCTGGCGGCGGCGCTGATGGTGCTGGGCGCGCTGTTGATTACGCTGCGGCTTTACTGGCAAAACCGGCGGGCAGGTTAGGCGCCAGCCGGTGTCAGGCTATTACAGATGAATAAACAGCCAGTAGAGCAGGGCGGAGAGCAGAATCGACACCGGCAGCGTCAGCACCCAGGCGATAGCCAGATTACGCAGCGTTGATAGCTGTAAACCGGAACGGTTGGCCGCCATGGTGCCGGCCACGCCCGATGACAGCACGTGGGTGGTAGAAACCGGCAGGCCGAAGGCGTCTGCGGCGCCAATGGTCGCCATCGCCACCAGCTCGGCGCTGGCCCCCTGAGCATAGCTGAGGTGGGTTTTACCAATCCGTTCGCCCACCGTCACCACAATCCGTCGCCAGCCGACCATGGTACCCAGCCCCAGCGCAATCGCCACCACCACTTTTACCCACATCGGAATAAAGCGGGTGGCGCTGTCCAGCTCGGTTTTGACCGCTTTCAGGTTACGTTCGGTCTCCTCCGGCAGCTTCACTTCGGCACTTTGCAGGTGCTTGATCGACTCAGACGCGAGGTACATCTGGTTACGGGTGTTGGCTACCGCCTGTGCCGGGATATTTTCCATCGATCCGTAGCGGCGAATCTGGTCGCCAATCTCGCTGAGCGTCATCGCCAGCGCCGGTAACACGTTGGGGTTGAACTGGCTGCTGCCGACAAAGCCGATCAGTACGTCACGGGCGGCCGGTGGCTGAGGCGCGGCTGGCTGCAGTTGTAGCAGCTGATGTTCGGTGACTTCGGTTAATGCCGCAACGCGCGGGATCTGATCGGCGGGCAGCGATCGGTTGAGGGCGTAAGCGATCGGCATGGTGCCGACCAGGATCAACATAATCAGCCCCATCCCTTTCTGACCGTCGTTTGAACCGTGCGCAAACGAGACCCCGGTACAGGTCAGGATCAGCAGGCCGCGGATCCAGACCGGCGGTGGCTGGTCGTTTTGTGGCGCGCTATAGAGCTGGCGATTGCGGATAAACAGCTTCATTGTCCACAGCAGCAGCCCGGCGCAAACAAACCCGACCACCGGCGACAGCAGCAGCGCATAGCCGACCTTCAGCGCCTGATCCCAGTCGACCCCACTCAGGCCGCTGCGACCGTGCAGCATCGCATTCGCCACGCCGACGCCGATAATCGAGCCAATCAGGGTATGCGAAGAGGAGGAGGGCAGACCGAAATACCAGGTGCCGAGGTTCCAGATAATCGCCGAGAACAGCAGAGCATAAACCATGGCAAAGCCGTTACCGCTGCTGGCTTGCAGAATCAGCTCGACCGGCAGCAGAGAAATGATGCCAAAAGCGACCACGCCGCTGGAGAGCAGCACGCCCAGAAAATTACAGATGCCGGACCAGATCACCGCGCTGCCTGGGGTCAGTGAATGGGTATAGATCACCGTGGCGACGGCGTTGGCGGTGTCATGAAAGCCGTTGACGAACTCAAAGCCCAGCGCGATCAGCAGCGCCAGTCCCAGCAAAAAGAACGGCAGATAGCTGGTCACCGGCATATTGGTTTGTTCAACATCATTGACCAGATTAAGGCCAGCAAAGGCCAGTCCGGCCACCAGCAGAATGAAAAACAGCGGCTTGCTAAAGCGGCTGCTTTTGCCGTTGAAATCAGGGCGCCGGGTCGATGAGGAAGAAGAGAGACTGTTTTCGCTCATGGTGTACCTCGAGTTGCTGATGCCGGCTGCTGATTTGCACCGGTACAACGCAGTGTGATACGCGCTTTGTATGACAGTAACATGACGGACTGGCGGGCGATCGGACGCGGCGACAGGCTCAGCCGGCGGTGGGCAATCGGGAGGCGGGGAAGGAAGGCAACGGAAAAAACCGGCAACGCAGGCAATAAAAAAGCCAGCGACTGGCGCTGGCTTCGGTGAGCGTAACGGCGATTACGACGGGTTATTGGCCGTGGCTGGCGCAGCGGCAGCGGCGGGCTGCGGTGGTTGCGCGGCGTCGGTGTTAGCCCCTTGTGAGGTCACCGGCGTCATCGGCTGCTCCTGCGGTGCAGCCTGCGGGTTCTCTGGCACGTCAACCGGCGCGGTCTGGATGTTGTTCTCCACACCGTTCACTTTTACCGGCATACCGGTACGGCCCTGAATGGCACCGTTCACCTGGTCCTGATTGACACTGGCGTCCACCAGCACTTTGCTGACGGCCTGGGTCAGCGTAATCGGCACCAGTTCACGTGAGTTGAACTGCTCTTCGGTGGTCGACAGCGGGTTATGTACTTCGACATAACGCGATCCGTCTGGCTCAACGGTGGCTTTTACCGGCTGATCAACGAACTGTACGCGTGTCCCGACCGGCACATTCTGGTACAGCCATTTGATGTCCTCAGCACGCAGACGCACACAACCGTGGCTGACGCGCAGACCAATACCGAAGTTGGCGTTGGTACCGTGAATCGCATACAGACGGCCGATATAGAGCGCATACAGCCCCATCGGGTTGTCCGGACCGGCCGGGAACACCGCAGGCAGATTCTCGCCGCGCGCCGCATATTCTGCGTGCATCGCTTTGGTTGGCGTCCAGGTCGGGCCATCTTTCTTACGCTCTACCGCTGTGGTCCAGTTGATCGGGGTATCTTTACCCAGTTCACCGATACCAATCGGCAATACCACCACGGTTTTGCTGCCTTTCGGGTAGTAGTAAAGACGCATCTCAGCGCTGTTAATCACAATGCCTTCGCGCGGTGCGTCAGGCAGGATCAGCTGCTGTGGGATGATCATTTTACTGCCAGCCTTTGGCAGATAAACGTCAACCCCCGGATTGGCTTCCAGCATGTTGCTGAGGCCCATCTGGTACTGCGCCGCAAACGCTTCCAGCGGCAACGTGCTGTCCTCAGGAACAGTAATCTCGATATTTTCCCCGATCAATCGGCTGTTGGCCGGCGGTAACGGGTAAACCACAGCAAAGGCTGACTGGCTAAACGCCGCCAAAGCCAATGCGATTGAAGCGAACGCGCGAATGCTCATTTTCATATTTTACAAGTCTTTATCGCCATGTTTCAGGCTTGTCAATGTGTCGAACCCATGCTGGCCAATGTGACCTGCTGCGCATTATATGTTCATTAATCTGACGATGTGAATCAGGATTTTAACCTGCCGATAATACTTTACGTAACTTACCGTGTTATATCGGCATTTTTCCGCTGCTGACCACGGTAAAAAGCCGGTCTCACGGCTGCCACAATGTCACCTCACCACTGAGTTTACGATTCAGAAAAAAGGCGGCACTGATTAACGCCAGATGGGTCAGCGCCTGCGGCGTGTTGCCCAGCGCATGACCGCGGCTGTCGAACTCCTCGGCGTAAAGCCCGAGCGGACTGGCGTAGCTCAGTAGCTTTTCAAATTCGAAATGAGCTTCCTGAATCCGGCCAGCGCGCGCCAGGCATTCGACATACCAGAAGGAGCAGGCGCCAAACGAGCCTTCCGATCCCTGCAGGCCGTCAGCCGGGGTTTCATCAATGTTGTAGCGCCGTACCATGCCGTCGCTGACCAGGTTAGTTTTGATGGCATCCAGCGTGGCAATCCAGTCAGGATCGGTCGCGCCGACAAAACGCACCAGCGGCATCAGCAGCATCGAGGCATCAAGATGTTCGCCGTGGCGGGTCGAGGAGAAATGGCCGCGCTCGCTGTTCCAGAAGTTGGCCCAGATATCTTCGCGGATCTCGCGGCGCACCCGATCCCAGCGCTCATACGGCATCGGTAACGATCGCTTCATGCCGAGACGCAGCGCGCGGTCCATCGCCACCCAGCACATCAGCCGTGAGTGAAGAAAATGCTCCGGCTGACCGCGCATCTCCCAGATGCCGGCATCAGGCTGATTCCAGTTGTCGCACAGCCGATCGATCATTTTGGTAACGTGCAGCCAGCCGCGTTGTGAAATGGCTTCGCCATATTTATTGGCGAGATAGACCGCATCCATCAGCTCGCCATAAATATCCAGCTGAGTCTGCTGCCAGGCATCATTGCCGATCCGCACCGGGCGTGAATCGCCGTAGCCCGACAGATTGAGCAACTCCATTTCGTGCAGTTCGGTGCCGCTGTCCAGCCGGTACATCACCTGCAGGCGCATCTCATCGTGATGGCTGTTTTCGACGCAGCGTCCAACCCACTGGGTAAAATGTTTGGCTTCATCGACGTAACCCAGACGCATCAGGGCGTACATGCTGAACGAAGCGTCGCGGATCCACGAGGCGCGATAATCCCAGTTGCGTTCGCCACCCAGTTCTTCCGGCAGGCCAAAGGTGGCGGCGGCGGCAATCGAACCGTGGCGATGCGAGGTCAGCAGCTTGAGCGCCAGGGCGGAACGCTGCACCATCTCGCGCCAGCGGCCCTGATAGGTGCTGCGGGCGCTCCAGCGACGCCAGTAATTCAGCGTCTCTTCGAAGCAGTGTTCAGTAGAGAGCGCTTCGATGTGCGCATCGTTGACGCTGCCAAATTCAAATTCGGCATGCTCGCCGGCCTGCAGGGTGAAACTGGCGGTGGCGCAGTTCTCTTCCAGCGTCATCACCACGGTGGCGGCCAGGCGCAGCGAAGGCTGGCCTTCGGCATGAAAATCGATGCAGCCGCGCTGCACTTCGGCGCGGGTCTGCGCCCGGGCGTAGTCGTGTCGGGGTGAGCAAAGCATGTTAAATCGCGCCTTGCCACGCACCATTTTTACCCGCCGGATCAGCCGCGGCAGTTTGGCATCATCATCGCAAATCGGCATGTAATCGGTGATTTCGGCCACGCCTTCATCGCCCAGCCAGCGGGTCTGTAAAATGTTGGTGTCGGGCAGGTAGAGCTGCTGGCGGCGTACGTCCTGCCAGTCCGGGGCCAGAGAGAAAAGCCCGGCGTCATCACTGTCGAGCAGCGCGGAAAAGACCGACGGGCTGTCGAGTTCAGGCCAGCAGAGATAATCGATGGTGCCGTCATTGGCGACCAGCGCGCAGGTGCGCAAATCGCCAATCACGCCGTGGTCCTCAATGTTGCGTTTTACCTTACTCATCCTGATCTCCCTGTTAATGTCACTGCTAACTATAGTCGAGGCGGCAGCGTCAGCAGCGGCCTGGCACAGAGGGTTAATTCAGCGTAGCGGTCGGGGCAGCCTCCGATTAACCGAATGGGCGCTGACGGCAGGCGAATTTTTCAGGATGGTTATACTGATGATGACACTTTCCTAAAGGAGGCCGTTATGACCACATCCCAGAGCAAAGTCGCCATTATCACCGCATCAGACTCAGGCATTGGCAGCCGCTGCGCCGAAATGCTGGCAGAGCAGGGCTTCGATATTGGTATTACCTGGCGTTCAGACGAAGAGGGCGCACAGCGCACCGCACAGCGGGTGCGGGAGATTGGCCGTCGCGCCGAAATTATTCAGCTGGATTTGGCTGACCCGGAGCAGGGCGGTCAGTCGCTGCAACAGCTGATCGATAAGTTTGGCCGGATTGATGTGCTGGTAAACAATGCTGGTGCCAATTTCAAAGCGGATTTCCTCGATGTCACCTATGAAGACTGGCGTAAAACCTTCGCGGTGGATGTCGATGGCGTGTTTGTCTGTGGCCAGATTGCCGCCCGCAAAATGGTTGAGCAGGGCGAAGGCGGACGGATTATCAATATCACTTCGGTGCACGAACACACGCCGCTGCCTGGTTCGGTAGCCTATACGGCGGCAAAACATGCGGCCGGCGGCCTGACCAAATCAATGGCGCTGAGCCTGCTGCCACACAACATTCTGGTCAATGCGGTGGCACCCGGCGCGATCGCCACGCCGATGAACAAGATGACCGATGAGGATGCGCACCAGGTGAAGATGCCGGAAATTCCGGCTGGCCGGCCCGGTGACACCCACGAAATTGCCAGCATGGTGGCGTGGCTCTGCTCCGAGTGGGCGACCTACACCACCGGCCAGTCGTTTATCATTGATGGTGGGTTCATGCTGGCGAATCCGCAGTTTAAAGGTTACTGATCGGCCCGACGGTTATGCCAGCGGCGGATCACCCAGCGCAGCGCAAAGGCAAACACAATGGCACCGGCCAGCCACAGCAGATGTTTAAGGTGCTGATCCAGTTTGTGCAGCCACGGGGCGATGATGCCGCCAGCAAAGTAGCCGAGGGTGACGAAAATCAGCGCCCAGATAGCCGCCCCAATCACGTTGAGAATGAAGAATTTCATCGGATTGAGGCGGCTGGCACCAATGATGATCGGGCCAATCAGGCGGAAGCCATACATAAAGCGCACCCCAATCACAAACAGGCTCGGTCGGCGTTTGATCAGCCGGTTAGCCTTGACCACCTTATCCTGATGTTTTTTAAGCCGCCGCAGGATGCGTGCACCGTAGCGGCGACCAACCCAGTAGAGCAGCTGATCGCCGATGATGCCGCCGGCCATTGCGGCCACCACCACGCCAGCATAGTGCAGCAGTCCTTCATGTGCGGCGACACCGCCGAGCAGGGTAAAGGTTTCCCCTTCGGCGATACACCCAATCAGCAGCGCCAGATAGCCGTACTGGGTAATTAATCCGTTGATATCCAAATGCAAAATGGCACTCCCTGTTTATCGCTATTTACTTAAGTCTATACGCGATTTCGCTTCGCTTCCGCCCGCCGACCGCCACCGCGCTTATTTTTGCTGTTTTTTTGCCCGGTCGCCACGAAAGTTGTACTGCCGTTTATACTTGAAGTGTCGCTGCCCTCAGAGACCCTCTTGCCGTTCCGGGCAGCCCTTCGCATCAGAGGAGTGACTGTATGAATCATGTCTGGGGACTTCTGGCGCATCCGAATCAGGAAATGCGCCATATCAAGCAAGAGAATGAGAGCGTCTCGCACCATTACACCCACCATGTCCTGCTGATGGCGGCCATTCCGGTTATCTGCGCCTTTATTGGCACCACCCAGCTGGGCTGGAACCTGGGCGAGGGGCAGTTTGTGCAACTCAATCTGGCGACCGGGATCGGGCTGGGTATTCTGTTCTATTTGATTATTCTCGGTGGCGTCGCGGTGATGGGCCGGGTAATCCACTGGATGGCACGTAATTATCCGCAACGGCCCGGCGTGCAGCGCTGTACCGTATTTGCCGGTTACGTTGCGACGCCGCTGTTTCTCAGCGGGCTGGTGGCGCTCTATCCGCTGGTCTGGCTCTGCGTGCTGGTGGGCGCGTTAGCGCTGGTGTATACCGGCTATCTGCTCTATATCGGCATTCCGCTGTTTCTCAATATTGACCGTGAAGAGAGCCTGCGTTTTTCCGGCTCAACGCTGGCAATTGGCGTGCTGGTATTTGAAGTGTTACTGGCGATGACCGTGATTCTGTGGGGTTACGGACCACGCCTGTTCTGATCTGTGGCTGCCACCGGTGTGGTGGCAGCCCGCTTTTTAATGCCCGGAAACAATCTCACCAGGAAATTTCTTAACCTTCAGCGTATGATGCTGCTGCCAGCCCGCGCTCTGACTGCCTTGACGCCGGCGGCCTGTGTCTGACACAGCGCACAATTTCAACCGGGTCTTTTTTCTGTGATGCCTGCAAAAATTCGTTTCACTCTGTTCTCGCTGGCGCTGCTCGTTTCCGGGCAGGGGATGGCACTCCCCGCGCAGGCGGCTACCTCGCTGTCGCAAATGGCGCCGATTGCGCAACCGCAGATTGCCTCTGGCAGCGCGATGATTGTCGATCTCACTACTAATAAAGTGCTGTTTTCCAGCCATCCGGATCGCGTCAGGCCGATTGCTTCGATCACTAAATTGATGACTGCGATGGTGGTACTGGACGCGCACCTGCCACTGAACGAAATGCTGACGGTCGATGTCAGCCAGACGCCGGAAATGCGCGGGGTATTTTCACGCGTCAAACTCAACAGCCAGATCAGCCGCCGCAATATGCTGCTGCTGGCGCTGATGTCGTCTGAAAACCGTGCCGCTGCCAGCCTGGCGCATGCCTATCCTGGCGGCTATAACGCCTTTATCCGGGCGATGAACGCCAAAGCGCGCGCGCTGGGGATGAAACATACCCGTTACGTTGAACCGACGGGCTTATCGACGCAAAACGTCTCCAACGCTGAAGATCTGATTAAATTGCTGAAGGCGACGCGCGAATATCCGCTGCTTGGCGCACTCAGCACCACCAAAGAAGAAACCGCGGTATTTACCCATCCGAGCTACGCGCTGCCATTTCGTAACACCAACCATCTGGTTTACAAAAATGACTGGCGCATTCAGCTGACCAAAACCGGTTACACCGACGAGGCGGGGCACTGCCTGGTGATGCGCACCATGATTAACAATCGCCCGGTGGCGCTGGTGGTACTGGACGCCTTTGGCAAATATACCCACTTCGCCGATGCCAACCGCCTGCGCGACTGGATTGAAACCGGCAAGGCTGCGCCGGTTCCTGCTGCCGCGCTGGCTTACAAAAAACAGAAATCAGGTCTGGTCGCCAGCAACGGTGCCAGCAGTGCCGACGCTGAGTAAATTTTCACCGCTGTGACGCTCCAGGCGCAGCGGTAAAGTCTCTGCGGCTGGAGAGGGCGACACGGCGGCAACCGCCGTGATCTGCCTGCCGGGTGCGGCGCAAGCCAGTGGTTTCCGTTGCGGCCGGAACAGCCTGAATAGGGAACAATAATTGCCCGCTATTCCTATAGTTTCATCGCTTGCAAAACCCTACACTACGCGTGAATGGCGAGGGTAGATCGCCTGTATATGCTGCTGGAATCTCACTGATATGTTTAAGCTACGATCCCTTTTTGCGCTGTTAATGCTGGCTCTGGTGGCGTTTGCCCCGGCGTGGTCGCAGGCAGCGGATGATGCGGCGAGTGCCGCGCAAGAACAAGATGCTCCACCGAAGCTCAATGCCGCGGTCGAACTGCCTAAAATGCAGAAGATCCTCGATAAAATTAAAAGTCAGATTTCGGGCGATACCGGCGAAAGCAAGCTGACGCAGCTGAATGAAATGGCGCTGGAGCTGTCAGGCAACGCCGACACGCTGGGCCAGGCCCTGCTGCCCGATCGCCAGCAGCTTGATGCTCAGCTGGCGGTGCTGGGACCGGCACCGAAGCCGGACAGCGGCATGAAAGAAACGTCGGAGGTGACGCGTAAGCGTAATGCGCTGGAGAATCAGAAGAGCAAACTTGACGATCAGATTAAACAGGCCGAGGGCATCAAAAACGGTGCGCTGATGCTCTCATCGCAAATCGTTAACCTGCGGCGCGATCAGCTGAAGAGCCAGCTGGCACTCAACTCGGGCAGCATCCTCGGACCGCGCTTCTGGGCACCGGTGCTCAACAGTCAGGATCTGGACGGTGAAAAAATCGGCGACTTCCTGCAGGAGTTGCAGGATACCGCGGCACTGTCGTGGGAGCCGGGCTGGCGCTTTGGCAGCGTGGCCTGGGTACTGGCGGCGCTGCTGGTGATGACGCTCGGTCGTCGCTACAGTGAAGAGTTTCTCGCCTGGGTCAGCATTCACAAATTGCCGGAAGGGCGACTGCGTCGCAGCTTCCTCGCGGCGGCGATTGCCATTACCACGCTGGTGGCGGTAGTGCTGACCTTCAACTTTATCGCGCTGGCGTTAACCCGCCGTGATGAAGTATCTGATAACGTTCAGGATTTTGTCGACAGCCTGGTGCAGCTCAGCGTGTTCTGCGGGTTAATTGCCGGCCTGGGGCGGGCGTTTCTCTCTACCCGCCGGCCAAGCTGGCGTCTGCCGGCCATTTCTGATGAAGTGGCGATGGCGCTGAAGCCTTTTCCGCCGATCACTGCCGTACTGGTGTTTATCTTCCAGACGGTGGAGGCGTTTAACTACAGCGTCGGCACCAGCCTGAACACCACTATCTTCGCCAACGGCCTGACGGCGTTACTGATTGGCAGCACCGCGCTGGCGATCAGCATCCGCACCAACCGGGTTCGCCGCCGCATGACGCAGGCGGGCACGCCGCCGGAAGCGCGATCGACGCTGGCCGGGCTGATTCAGATGGGCCTGACCCTGACGGCGCTGGCGATCCTGCTGTCGCTGGTGATCGGCTACGTGACGCTGGCGCGCTTCCTCAGTTATGAGGTGATCTGGTGCGGCCTGCTGTTTGGTTCGTTCTATTTCCTCAGCCATCTGCTAAGTGATGGCTGTGAAAGCCTGTTTTCGACCAGTAGTTCTTCCGGACGGCGTATTCAAAGCTCGCTGAATATCAACGAGCGCCATCTGCAACAAACCGCTACGCTGCTGACGGCCCTCGGCAAAACCGTGCTGGTGCTGTTTGTGGTACTGGCGCTGCTGAACGGCACCTTTGCTTCTTCAACCCCGATTGAGCTGCTGCAAAAAGCGATTGAGTTCTGGGGCGGTAAAGGGCTGGAGTCGCTGAATATTGTGCCGGCGCATATGGTCAACGCGCTGGTCTGCCTGGTGGTCGGCATCTATGTTTTGCGGTCGATTTGCCGCTGGCTGGACAATGACTTCCTGCCAAAAACCACCATGGATGTCGGCATGCGGGTGTCGCTGGTGACGCTGTTCAGCAACATCGGCTATGTATTGATTATCCTGCTGACCCTGTCGATCATGGGGCTGCAATGGAACAAACTGGCGTGGATTGTCAGTGCGCTGTCGGTCGGTATCGGTTTTGGCCTGCAGGAGATTGTGAAGAACTTTATCTCGGGGCTGATCCTGTTAACCGAGCGTCCGGTCAAAGTGGGCGATCTGGTGTCCATCAGCGGCATTGAAGGGGATATCCGCCGGATTAACGTGCGTGCCACCGAGATCCAGTTAAGCGATAAATCTACCGTTATCGTGCCGAATTCGCAGTTCATCTCGCAGAACGTGCGTAACGCCACCATGGGGAATGCGCAGGGTGTGGTGACGATTTTGCTCACCTTCCCGCTGGATATCGATCCTTCTAAAGTTCGCGATATCCTGCTGGAGGTCTACAACGAAAACGAACGGATTCTGGATACGCCAGAGCCGTCGGTGTCGTTTAAAGATCTGACCCAGCAGGGGATTGTGCTGAGCGTGACCGGCAACGTAGCCGGGCAGCGGCAGATCTCCAGCGCGAAGAGTGACCTGCTGTTTGATATTCTGACCCGCCTGCGTAAAGAGGGCATTATGCTCTCGACGCCGCAAACCATGATTATCGAGCGTCGCCCGCAGGCGGCAATAGCCTCCTCCGACGAGCAGCTGCTGTCATAAATATCAGGCCGACGCATGTCGGCCTTTTTTATCTCACGCCGGGCGGCCTTTCATCGTGGCGCACTGCGCCGGGTCCCTACCGATCCGGCAGCAGGCTGACCGCTTCAACTGCCGCTGTGCCTTACAGCGTTTCAACCCGGCTGTGACGCTCGCCATCAGCACTCACTGAACGGATCTGCACCGCACCACTTACCGCCGGCGGTCGGGTGGTATCATATCGCAGCCAGTGGCTGCCCTTATCCAGGCTGTACTCCAGCGTCACGCCCGGTAGCGCCACGTTCATCGTCAGCACCCCGTTGATAATTTTCGCACCAGGCTGCGGCAGGCGGTAGCCGATACCGGATTTATCCAGCTTCGCCAGCTCACGCTGTCCCAGCAGATTGGCGAAACGTTGCCAGTCCTGCTGTAGCGCATGGCGATCCACCAGACGGGTCTGACCGCCGATAAATTCGCGTCCGGCCTGATAGTCCAGCTCCCAACTGGCGCGATGCCAGCTGCGTTCCGCCACGGCGAACAGGCGGGGATAAATCATATATTCCATCTGTGGGTCGGTGCGCACGGTTTCACTCCACAGCTGAGCCGAGATGCCATAGGCACCGCGCCACGGCTTATCCGATTTAGCCGTGAAATATTTACCATCGCGATCGGTCGAGGTTTCGGCATTCTGCGGCAGGTTGTCCGGTGCGAAGGCAAATATCTTACGTTCATCGCTGAAGCGAGTGCCCCAGTAATAGCCGCGCTCAAATGGATTCACTTCGTACGGGAAATCCAGATAGAGGTAATCCGGGCTGGCGATCACCACATCGTAACCTTTTTGCGCCCAGTCGCCGGCGCTGTCAAAACCGCCCCAGTAGAGGGTATCCCAGAAATTGACCGCCACCCGCGGCGTGGCGAAGGCGCGGGCGTTCTGCGCGTCTTTTAAACCATCCTGCCAGGCCTGCATATTGCCAATACCGTGCCGGTTAACCGTCTTGCTTACCGCCAGCGCAAAATAGCTTGGCAGGTGGGTCAGGTCGGTGACTTTGCCACTTTTCACCAGCGCCTGACAGACCTGCGATTTCGCCCACGGCTGATCTTCCTGTTGCCAGTCACGCAGGCCAGTGCCGGGCTTAGGGTGCTGGCGATCGGAATAGCCGGCACCAAAACGGATATTTTTCGCCTCATCACCGCCGAAGTGCCAGCGGGTTAACGGCTGTCCCGCCTGACGGTGCATCGCCTGCATCTCCCCGATCACTTTGTCGACAAAGCGCAGAGAGCTATCAATGCACGGGTTGAGGTAGCTGGTACGATCGTAGAACTGTACCGAGGTGGTATTGGAATCGTCGGTCGGATCGCGCAGGCGATATGCGCTGGCCTGTTCGGGTTGCCCGGCGCGCATCAGCCGCTGATAGCGCGCCTCCATGGCAATTACTGCCGCGCGGGCGTGGGCCGGCATATCGATCTCCGGCATTACGGTGATATGGCGGGCCGCGGCATACTCCACAATCTCAATGTAGTCGGCGCGGCTGAAGTAACCGCTGCCGTTGTTGTCGCTAAACGGCCCGGAGCCGAGCTGCGGCAGCAGGCAGCGCTGCTCGCTGACATCATGGCAGCGCTGGCTGCCCACCCCGGTTAATTCCGCTAAGCCGGGGATTTCGATGCGCCAGCCCTCATCGTCGCTGAGATGAAAGTGGAAAACGTTCATCTTCCACGCCGCCATCTGATCGAGCAACCGCAGCACCGCCTGCTTACTGTGGAAATTACGCGCCACATCCAGAAAGGCGGCGCGATAGGCAAAACGCGGCGCATCCCGCGCTTCCAGCGTGGCGATCTGCGCTGTGCCGTCGGCAGGCACCAGCGACAGAATCGACATCAGACCATAAAAAGCGCCGGCGGCATCGTAGCCCACCACCCGGGCGCTGCGGCTGTTGATATTCAGCTGGTAGGCACCGGCCTTCGCCAGTTTGCCACTGAAATGGTCGGGCCGGATTTCGCTGGCGATCGCGTAGCCCACTGCACTCTGTTTAACCCCCAGTCGTTCGAAGTGCTGGCTGACCACCTGGCGAGTGGCAGTGTTGAGTCCGTTAAGCGACAGCTTCACGCCGTGGCTGAGCGTGGCATCGTGCGGGTGAAGTTTGACCTCAAGCGGCGTCGGGCTGATCTGACCGCGTAACGCCGAGGCCGGCAGGGTGGCGATATCGCTGTTTTTATCAAAACGGCTGACCGGCTGCATCAGGATGTTCTGGTCGTCGGCGCTGCGTCGCCAGTTATCGCCGAAGGGCAGCACAAACTGACTCAGATCCTCACTGTCGGTGCTGGCAATAATTTTTGGCGTCGCCGCCCCGGCAGTCACATACCAGCGCGGCATCACATCGGTGATAAACAGCTGCCAGTACTCGTTAACGATTGGGATCGTCACCGATTCACCCGCGCCAATACCGGTGAAGTTGTCGGTTGGCTCCAGGCGTGTCAGATCGCCAACAACGTGCGTCATCTTAAACTGGTCGTTATCTACCCGCAGCGTCTGGTGCACGTTGCTCATGGTGATTGCCCAGTTTTTGCTGGTCAGCGCCGGGCCATGATTGGTCAGGGTAATGGTGGCGCGGTTACAGGAAGACCAGTCGGCACCCAGTGCGGCGCAGTTTGTGCCGTGCAGGGCAGCCAGATTATCGGTCACCTGATAAGTGACGCCGAACTGGCTGATTTGATTAACAATCTGCTGGTCGGACAGGCTGGCGTGACTGGCCAGAGCAACGCTCAGCAGGCTGAGCGCGAAAAAACGAGGGTTTACCATTTTCTATATCCTTATGTCGGCAGAAGCGATAGCCGGGTCAGAGCCGCAAGGTCAGAATAGGGTGAAAGGCGCGATTACCATCAGCTTGATATCCTTCTCATCCTGAAAAATGTTGCCGTAGCCGCCGCTGTAGCTGGGCAGATTGCTGTGATTGTCGTAGCGGGTGTAGTGCAGCTTAAACAGCGTATCTTTGGCGCGACCCTGCTGAATCTGGTAGATCAGATCGAGGTTCCAGGCTGATTCAGTCAGCCGCTGGCGCTGATCGAAGGCGGGTTGGCTGGAAGGCTTTGCATCCCAGCCCCAGACCCAGGAACCGCCCACTTTCCATCCCGCCAGCTGCCACGGCGTTAAATCGAGCAGGGCACCGGCAAAGATTGCTTTTTCACCGTTGGCGTTCCAGTCAGAGCGGGCATCCCACCAGATATCCAGGCGGCCATTGGAGCTGGCGTAGCCTGGGGTCATGCGCTGTAAGAAGAAGCCCTGATTGCCTTCTGCTTTGACCCAGCTGCCCTCGAGCCGCAAATCGACCGGACCGACGGTATAGCCGAAGGTGATCGCCTGTAACCAGGCGAGGCCGTCATAAACATCACTGACATTGCTGGCTCCGCCGTGCTGTTTATCCTGCGCGCCGTAAAATTGATAACTGGTTCGCAGATCGCTGCCAATAAGCGGAATGGCCCATGACGCTTTAGCAAAATATTGATTGATATAGCCAGCTGACTGACCAACAGCGCCTTCCAGCACCAGACTGTTTTTGAAATCATATTTAATGCCGAATGCGTGCAGGTAACGAATATCTGATACGCCATCGGCCTGTCGGAAATGATATAAATCACGATACCAGGGTGCTTTATATTTATCGCTCCACAGATATGAAAACGATAATTCGCCCGCCTGGCCAAAATCATACATTGCACCGGCTTCCGCGCCGCGATAGGTGCCGGGTAAAAAACTCCAGTGTGGCGCAACTAATGTCTGTCCGGCTGGCTGAATATAACCCGCCCGTAACCAGTAGTCCTGATATCGGGCTTTCAGCGCCGCTTTATACAGCGAGGCACCGCTGGTGTCGCCCTGCCACGCTTCATCCCAGCGATTACGTGCCCGGCTAAAGCCAATTTCATTCGGCGCGGCCGGGCCGCTGTGGGCCAGTTCGGCTGCACCTAACACGGCGAGATCGAGCCCCAGCCAGTTGGCGGCGTACCCTGACTGGAAATCGAGATTAGCGTTAAGCGTAGTGTGGTGCAGGTTAGCCCGATATTCACCGTTGTGCTCACTGTTCGGGTCGATCTCTTTTCGATCACGCTGACGCTGCCAGTAAAAAAGATTACCGCCCAGCGAAGAATCGTCGGTAAAGCCAGCCGCCTTCACCGGCTGGAAGAATAACGCGTAACAGGCAGTTATTAAAATAACTAATTCCATTAAAGCTAACGCGTAATTAAATTTTCGCATTGCGATTCCTTGCTGCAAAGAGTGACAGGGTGCGGGGTGTCATAAACGAACACCGGGGCCAATCTATTTTTCGCAGCGCGAATTATCAATGAGTCGAACGATATTTTGTGAAAGGTTACGCAGAAAGAAATAATACGAAAATAAAGCCATCACAATATAATAATGAATGTTGATTTTATGGATGATAAATATTGGCTGACGTAAACAATCCGGATGAAAAAATATGGCGACGATGAAAATATGCAATAAAACCGGATAAACCCGTAAAAAAAGCCTGCTCAGATCGGCAGGCTTTGGCAGCAGACGCGCTAACGGGGAAAGCTTAAGGCTGTCTGACCGCCCAGCCTTTCAGTTTACTGGTTTTGCCGATGCCCGGATTGAAGCTGTTGGTGGGATCGAGTTGCCGGTAAAACGCCGCCAGTTGGGGTTTGGCCTGATAGAGGTGTCCGACGTTGTGCTCAGCCGGATATTCCGCACCGCGCGCCTGTAAAATCTCCAGCATCTGCGCCTTCAGGGCATGCGCATCGACCCCTTTCCTGACGATGTAGTCCTGATGGAACACATGACAGAAGAAGTGGCCGTAGTAGAGGCTATGGCTGAGTGAGGCTTTTATCGCCTCGGGCAGGGTTTCAAACCAGTCCGGATCGTTGCGGCGCAAGGCGATATCCAGCGCCAGAATATCTTCCACCTCATCTGCGTGCACCGCGTGATAACGCACCGCCGCGCCCGCCGCGGCAAAGCGATGCAGAAAAGCGTGAGCCCCTTCTTTGCCTTCACATTCAAAGAATTCGCCGCCGCCTTCGCGGAAGTAGTCGCGTAAATAGTTGCGGGCTTCTGCTACGCCCTCGCCTGACATCTTCAGCATCAGATAGTGTTCATACTTGTCGCGATACTGCTTCATGCGTTTCGGCAGGTGGGCCGGGAACAGCCGGCTCAGGCGCTGCAGCAGCCGGTCGCTGAAGTGCGGTTTAATAAACGACAGTTTGCTCAGCCAGGCGTCAACGCGGCCTTTCAGGGTGAAAAACAGCGGCATCTTGTCGGTGCCCAGCTTGTCGATCATCAGGAAGGTGTCTTTGCCATAGACTTCAGCGATGTCATAGATGTCGCGGTGCATATATTCGCCCGCCACCGGCAGGTTACTGAAGTGCGCCAGCATGTGGCGACGGATATCGCTCAGCACGCTCGGATCGTTGGTGCCGATATAAAACACCTGCTGCTGAGGCTCGGTGGCAAAGGTGTCGAGACGCACGGCGAACACCGCCAGTTTACCGGCACAGCCCGATGCCTCAAACAGGCGGCGTGCATCCGCGTTATAGCGGGCTGGCGTATCGGCATCGACTTCACGCACCCGGCTGGCGTAATCGTGATCGGAGGCGTGGCGACCGTCATGATGGACATCAGTTTGCTGCCAGCGATCGTCATCCAGCCGGCCGAGGATCTCTTCCGGTGACTGGCCTAAATCGATGCCAAGGTGGTTAACCAGCCGCAGTTTTCCCTGCGCATCAATCTGCGCGTACAGCGCCATTTCGCTGTAGGCCGGGCCGCGTTTGATCAACGATCCGCCAGAGTTATTACAAATCCCGCCCAGCACCGACGCCCCAATGCACGACGATCCAATCACCGAATGCGGTTCGCGTCCTAGCGGCTTCAGCACTTTTTCCAGCTGATAGAGCGTGCTGCCCGGGAACGCCAGCACCTGCTTACCGTCATCAATTAACTGCAGCTTATCCAGCCGCAGGGTGCTGATGATCACCAGCGGGCGATCGTAATCGTCGCCGTGCGGGGTGGAGCCTTCTGTCAGGCCGGTATTGGCCGCCTGCATCAGAATAATGGCATCGGCGTTCACCAGCGTTTGCAGCACCCGCCACAGCTCCAGCAGGGTGGCAGGGAACACCACCGCCAGCGCGTCGCCTTCGCCGGAGCGAAAGCCTTTACGGTAACGGGCGGTCTGTTCAGGTTCGGTGAGCAGATGGGCGGGGCCGACCAGGCGGCGTAAGTCAGAGAGCAGGGCAGAGGTCTGTTTCATGGGCAATTCCCTTGTCTTATCAGTGCGTCATTACTGTAGCACGTCAACTCACTGCAACGCAGTGTGACACCGGCAGGCTACCTGCTATTCTCTTCTTGTGGCACACTGCCGCCTGTTTATTCGATATTGCGCAGTTACTTAAGAGAACCCACCCTGATGAAATGGATTTACTCTGTTAGTCTCGCTGTCTCCCTCGCGATGCAACCGGCATTGGCTGAGACAATGCCAGGTAACCACCCGATGACCGAACAGGCGCGGGATGCGTTCGTCAACGATCTGCTGACCAAAATGACGCTGGATGAGAAGATCGGCCAGCTGCGTTTAATCAGCGTCGGGCCTGATAATCCAAAAGAAGTCATCCGTGAGATGATCAAGAAAAGTCAGGTTGGCGCGATTTTCAATACCGTTACCCGTCAGGATATCCGCGCGATGCAGGATCAGGCGATGCAGCTCAGCCGGCTGAAAATTCCGCTGTTCTTCGCCTACGATGTGGTTCACGGGCAGCGCACTATTTTTCCGATCCCGCTCGGCCTGGCCGCCAGCTGGGATCTTGATGCAGTAAAAGAGGTGGGACGGGTTTCCGCCTATGAGGCCGCCGACGACGGACTCAACATGACCTGGGCGCCGATGGTGGACGTCAGCCGTGAACCGCGCTGGGGCCGTGGCTCAGAAGGCTTCGGCGAAGATACCTACCTGACCGGCGAAATGGGCCGCAGCATGGTACAGGCGATGCAGGGCAAAAGCGCGGCCGATCGCTATAACATCATGACCAGCGTTAAACACTTCGCGCTGTATGGCGCAGTGGAAGGCGGACGCGATTACAACACCGTCGACATGAGTCCGCAGCGGATGTTCCAGGATTATCTGCCGCCCTATAAAGCCTCGCTGGATGCGGGCAGCGGCGGCGTGATGGTGGCGCTGAATTCAATCAATGGAGTACCGGCCACCGCGGATAGCTGGCTGCTGAAAGATCTGCTGCGCGATAAGTGGAAATTCAAAGGCATCACCATCAGCGATCACGGTGCCATTAAAGAACTGATTAAGCATGGCGTGGCCAGCGATCCGCAGGATGCGGTGCGTATTGCGCTGAAGTCGGGCGTCGATATGAGCATGAGCGACGAATATTACAGCAAATATCTGCCCGATCTGGTGAAGAGCGGCGCGGTCAGCATGGCCGAGATCGACGATGCGGCGCGTCACGTGCTCAACGTCAAATATGACATGGGGCTGTTTAACGATCCGTACAGCCATCTGGGGCCGAAAGAGAGCGATCCGCAGGATACCAACGCCGAAAGTCGCCTGCATCGGGCCGAAGCGCGCGATGTCGCACGCAAAAGTATGGTGCTGCTGAAAAACCGGCTGGAGACCTTGCCGCTGAAGAAGTCGGGCACCATTGCCCTGATTGGCCCGCTGGCGGACAGTCAGCGCGACATCATGGGCAGCTGGTCGGCGGCCGGCGTAGCGAAGCAGTCCATTTCGCTGCTGCAGGGAATGCGCAATGCCACGGCCGGCAAAGCGACGCTGCTGTATGAAAAAGGCGCCAACATCACCGATAGCAAAGGCATTCAGGACTTCCTCAACCTGTATGAGCAGGCGGTGTCGGTCGATCCGCGTTCGCCGCAGCAGCTGATTGATGATGCGGTGGCCAAAGCGAAGCAGGCAGATGTGGTGGTTGCGGCGGTCGGTGAAGCGCAGGGCATGGCGCATGAAGCCTCCAGCCGCAGCGACCTGGTGATCCCGGCCAGCCAGCAGAAGCTGTTAGCCGCGCTGAAGGCTACCGGCAAACCGCTGGTGATTGTGCTGATGAATGGCCGTCCGCTGGCGCTGGTGAATGAAGACCGGATGGCCGATGCGATGCTGGAAACCTGGTTCAGCGGCACCGAAGGCGGCAATGCCATCGCTGACGTGCTGTTCGGAGATTACAATCCGTCGGGCAAGCTGCCGGTCTCCTTCCCGCGTTCAGTCGGTCAGATTCCGATCTATTACAACCATCTGCCGACCGGCCGTCCGTATAACCCGGAGAAGCCGAACAAATACACCTCGCACTATTACGATGCGGCTAACGGCCCACTCTATCCGTTTGGCTATGGCCTGAGCTATACCACTTTCACCGTGTCGCCGGTAAAAATGTCCTCACCGACCATGCCGCGTAACGGCAGCATTGACGCCAGCGTCACGGTGACCAACAGCGGCAAGCGCGACGGTGCAACGGTGGTGCAGCTGTATCTGAACGATCCAGTTGCCTCGATCAGTCGGCCGGTTCAGGAACTGCGCGGCTTTAAGCGCATCATGCTGAAAGCGGGCGAGTCGCAGACCGTGACCTTTAAGATTGATGTCGATGCGCTGAAGTTCTGGAACCAGCAGATGCAGCAGGTGGCAGAACCGGGTAAATTCAATGTGATGATCGGGCTGGATTCGGTTCGTACCCAGCACGCACAGTTCGACTATTTATAACCGTCCCTCTTTGCTTCCCGAGGGAGATGCGGCGCGCCAGACGTTACGGCGCGCCGCATTCTTTCCGTTATCAGAGCCATCATGATTAATCTGCGTGACCGCATCCAGCAACAGGTGTTTCGTCTTAACGGCCTGTCGCTGAATGAATTCGACATTTCTCAGCCGCCCGGCGATCCCGGCCTGTTTGGCCCGGACAGCATCATCTGGCAGGTACACGGTGATTTTACCTCAATGATGTGCGGCGGTATCAGTGCGCTGCTGTTACAGATGCTGCACCCGGCTGCGCTGGCTGGCGTCTGGGATCACTCTAACTTTCGTCAGGATATGATGGGTCGCCTGCGGCGCACCAGCCAGTTCATCGCGGTCACCACCTTTGGTAACACCCAGGATGCACATACGCTGATTGAGCGGGTGAAGCGTATTCACCTTAAAGTCAGCGGCGTCGACAGCGCCGGTAAACCGTATGCCGCCAGCGATCCTCATCTGCTGACCTGGGTACACGTGGCGGAAACCAGCCGTTTTCTGGCTGCCCATCTGCGCTATAAAAATCCGCGCCTCAGTCGCGCCGATCAGGATCGCTATTATCAGGAAGCCGCGCTGATCGCCGAAGCGCTGGGAGCGGAAAAGGTACCGAAAAGCGTCGTCGATGTTGCGGATTACCTGCAACAGATGCGTTCGGAACTGCGTTTTGATCAGCGCACGGCGGAAGTGACGCGCCTGCTAATGAACGCGCCCGCCCCAAGCTGGCAGGCCAGACCGGTAATGAAAGTGATGCTGAAGTCAGGCTTTGGCCTGATGCCGGACTGGGCGCAGGCGATGTCGGGCCGTGAAATCGGCCGCTGGCAGCAGGCGGTGATCGATCAGCAGATTGCGGCGATTGCCGTCGGTTTACGCTGGTCGATTCAGCGCGGTGCCTGGTATCGGGCGATGGTCAGGATGGGCCGCCATCCGGTCTGATGACCGCCCGATCCGCGCCGGTGCGCTTTCATTTTCAGTCGGCTAAACGCAGCGCATCCGCCTCTGCGGCCGACCCCCTCCCGCCCGAATCTGACTCCGCCATACTCGACTCGATGACGCACTTTGAGACTATTACCCTTGTCTCAGATGGCGGCAGTCACGATCCTGCTCTATTCTCGGGGAAAATGGATTCCTCCAGGCTTTGTCGAGGCACTATGACGTACAAATCCCTGATTGCTGAAGTCCACAATCAGCAACGCACCCTGACCGCGATTGTCGAGCAGGATGCGCGTACCGCCTATTTTTACATCTGGCCGACCGATCTGTTTCGCAGCCAGTACGCGGTGCGCGGCTGTTGGTTACGTAATCTGCTGCCGGCACCGGCACAGGAAGATCGTGAAGCGATGGAGCAGGGCATTGCGCCGCTGCTCAGCGCCGAATATTGCCGTAATCTGGAAGCCGAGCCGGAACTCGATCCGGCAGGCCTGCAGGTGCTGTGGGAGCCGAGTGATGATGGCGCGGCCTTGTGGTATTACGGCCAGTTGCTGGCGGTGATCCCAGGCTGGAGTCTTTATCAGGATAAGCAGGTCAGCTTCTCTGCCGGCTGCATCAAAAAAAACCGACTGACGGCGCCGCTCGGATCGGCTTCCACCAATGATTATTACGCCCGCGCCGAGCAGCAGCGTCAGTTCTGGCGTGAATGGCACGACGGCAGTGAGTGGGATAAGGTGCAGCAGGATTTAATGGCCTGCTATCAGGCCCGCTTTGGCGAGTCGGTGAAATATTACGCCATCGATCAGGGCAGCTGGCCACCGATGGCGATTTCCCAGCACTGGCACCAGGGCGTCTGGTACTTCCTGACGCTCGGCATGAGCATCCGGCCGATGCCGCAGGTCGATTATCTGTTTGATGAGCTGGCGCCGCAGTATCGCCGTATCGAACTGGGCATGGCGGTTGACGGTGAAGTGATGACCGAAGGCAATGCGGTGCAGATGGCCAGCGCGCTGGCGGAGTTTGTGCATCTGCCGTGGGCGCGCCTCACCTGGCTGGGGGAAGGGCACACCCTGGCGTCAGAAGTGGCACCGGTCGGCTTTGACAGCTTTTTACTGGCGGGTGAACTGGCCAGCGAGAGCGCGCAGTTCAAACTGCCAAAGCGCGACGGCGATCGACCCACGCTGCTGTGGACTACCCCGATTACCGAGGCGGAGCGCCAGTTTGCCCAGGCTGATGAGCACGGCGGACAACAGCTGCGCGAGCGGCTGACGGCAGACGGCAATAACCATATCTTCCGGCCGCGTCAGCAGGTGGTGGATTCGCCGGAGTAGTGCCCGAGCTGGTCGCTTCCGGCTGCCCGGCGGCGACACGTCGCCAGGCGTAAAACTAAATTCTCAGGCTAATCAGCCATTTTTCAAATCTGTGATCCTGCTCATCTCAAGTTCCGCTGGGCCGCGCCGTTAACCCGGATAAGGCAATTGCGCCACACCAGGTCCAGGGGAACAAAGATGTTAAAAACAACACAATCCCGCTTCACTGCAACACTCATCGCTTTCTTCATTGCACTCCTGCTGATCACCGTCTGGGTGATCAATCAGTTTGTTGCGCCACAGTTGGTTGACAGCGAAAGCCGTCTGGTTCGCTATCAGGTTGATTCCCTGGCGTCCGGCATCGTTGAACAGATGAACCGGGTTCAGGCGCAGCAGCGCGCTATCACCGAGGCCGCGTCTGTGATGGATAGCGCCACCATCGACACCTTACTGCCGACGCTGGTGAACCAGTATCAGGACAGTAACGTGTTTGGCGGCGGCATCTGGCCACTGCCGAATCGTCGCGATCCGGCAAAAGAGAAAAACAGCAGCTTCTTTGCCCGCAACGCCAGCAACGAACTGCAGGTCAACACCTACTGGAACTCCGATGCGGCTGACAAATACTGGGAGCAGTCCTGGTACAAAGATGGCATGGCAGCAGAGAAAGGGCAGTGCGCCTGGGCCAAAGCTTACCAGGATGCAGCCAGTCCGCAGCCGCGCACCAACTGCGCCATGGCGATCTATCGCGACGGGACCGTCTGGGGCGTTGCGACCATTGACGTCACGCTCGGCTTCTTTAACCAGCTGGCAAAACAGATGGGCGAGGCGATTCACGGTAACGTGCTGATCGTAGAAGCCGACGGCAAAGTGGTCGGTAACGGTGCGCTGGTGAACGCGGCACCGAAACTGGAAAACCTGGCCGACCTGCCGTTGCCGATGGCCGCGCCGCTGAAATCGCTGCTGAGTGGCATCGGTAATCAGCCGCTGGAGACCACCTTTGACAGCAACGACGGTGAGCAGACGCTGTTAGTGCAGGCGATCCCGGGCAGCCCGTGGTATCTCGCCAGTAGCCTGCCGACCAGCCTGCTGAAAGCGCAGTCTCACAATATGCTGACCCGTCTGGGCCTGGTGCAGATCCCGCTGGCGGTGATCCTGCTGCTGGTGCTGCTCGGTTTTGTGCGTGCCATGATGAAACGCCTCAGCGTGCTCAACAGCAATATCGAAGCCCTGTCGACCGGCGGTGCGGATCTGACTCAACGTCTGCCGGCCAGCAACAGCCCGGAATTTAACGCGGTGGCGCAAAGCTTCAACCAGTTTATCAGCTATCTGCAGGGGCTGATGCAGCAGGTCGGCGACAGCGCGCTGGCGATTACCGCCGCCTCGCGTGAGATTGCCAGCGGCAACGCCAACCTCTCGTCACGTACTGAAGATCAGGCCAGTTCGATTGTCGAAACTGCGGCCTCGATGGAGCAGCTGACCGGCACGGTGCGCCAGAATGCTGACAACGCCACGCACGCTAACCAGCTGGCCGGCGATGCGTCACAGGTGGCGGCGCGCGGGACGGAAGTGGTACGTCAGGTAGTGACCACCATGGGCGAGATCCATCACTCCTCGCGTAAAGTGGTCGATATCATCAGCGTGATCGACAGCATCGCCTTCCAGACCAATATCCTGGCGCTTAACGCCGCGGTGGAAGCGGCGCGGGCCGGTGAGCAAGGCCGCGGGTTTGCCGTGGTGGCGTCGGAAGTGCGTAACCTGGCACAGCGCTCGGCTAACTCAGCGCGTGAGATCAAAAAATTGATCGAAGAGTCGGTGTCGAACATTGATGCCGGTAGCGCGCTGGTGGAACAGGCGGGACAAACCATGGATGAGCTGATGCAGGGCGTCAGCAGCGTCACCACACTGATGAGCGAAATCATGTCGGCCAGCCGCGAACAGAGCATGGGGATTGAGCAGGTTAACGTCGCGATCACCCAGCTTGACGGCACCACTCAGCAGAACGCCGTGCTGGTGGAGCAGGTATCAGCTGCGGCACAGGCGATGGAAGTACAAAGCACTCAGCTGGAACGGGTGGTGCAGAGCTTCAGATTGTAATCCCTCCTCAGGCCAGCCTTGCTGGCCTGATTTTCTTCCCGCCTCATCCGCCTATCCCAGACTGGCTGCTGTTAAAAATTCCGCGTTGTGACCGCCCAAACTGGCAATCTTGTGCCAGAATAGTTGGGAATAATCTCAAGGAAACGCCATGTCTGCTATTGAAGTTATCCTCGTTGACCACCTCGATCGTCCCACCGGCAAAATGGAAAAGCTGGAAGTGCATGAAAAAGGATTACTGCACCGCGCGGTGACGGTCTACGTCTTCAATTCCCGGCAGGAGCTGCTGTTACAGCGGCGCGCCAGCGATAAATATCACTGTGGTGGTTTGTGGAGTAACACCTGCTGCGGTCATCCTTATCCCCATGAATCAACCCAGGATGCCGCTGAACGGCGTCTGCGCGAAGAGATGGGAATGGAGGTCAGCCTGACGCCGATGTTTGAGCTAAGTTACAACCTGCCGCTGAGTAATGGCCTGACCGAACACGAATATGGTCACGTCTTCTTTGCGGTTTGTGATCGCCTGCCACAGCTCAATCCGCAGGAGGCTGACGCGTTCGATTACCGTTCGCTGGCGACCATTGAACGACAGATGCGCCAGCAGCCGC
Organism: Pantoea sp. X-Soil-YNGN-775; assembly: GCF_059730575.1. Classification (NCBI taxonomy): domain Bacteria; kingdom Pseudomonadati; phylum Pseudomonadota; class Gammaproteobacteria; order Enterobacterales; family Erwiniaceae; genus Pantoea; species Pantoea sp. X-Soil-YNGN-775. The sequence goes on from NZ_AP035945.1 coordinate 1,285,156, forward strand.
AGCAGTTCACGCCGTGGTTTTTGCATACTTTTCCGCGCATTCCGGCCCATCTCGACGCGTTTCCGGCATAAAAAAACGTTTTGAAGTGAGTAACCTATCCTGCTCATCGCGGGATAGGCGTTTTGGACGGAAATCTGCCTGTAGGTGATAGTCTGGTCAAACAATCAGTAAATATTGATGTTCAGAATTATTAATTCTCTCATTGCAACAGCTCAAATTCGCCCGGGGTCAGCACACGGTGACTATTCCCGCGCATTTCTTTTTTGCGCCAGTCGGCATACGAATAGCCAAACCGCGCCCCCGCCTCGTGTTTAGTGAGCCCAGCGGCCATCCTCAATTGGGTGATCTCCTCAGGCGTCTGATTGTCGATCAATTTTCACCCACTCCCGCAAAGGCGGGAAATTTAATTTCAACCCTAAGTAAAAAGCCGCCTTCATAGAAGGCGGCTTTGGTTACGTCCCATAAGGGCGTACTTAGCTCGCATTGTTAGAGCCCTCTCTTCTCACTTCATGCAACGATAGCTGTTTGTCGTCATGTTCATGCTTATCTTGATATTTAACGTACTTTCGGATCATTTCTGTGTTTACACCTACGATGTCTACAGAGTGCCCCTTTGCGCAAAGGTGGTTTGGCCAAAAATGGTTTCCCCAAAGCTTATGTTTACTTCTGTAAGAGAATTTATTGAACAGCCTGATCGCTGTTCTTCCCTTGAGATGACCCATCACGTTCGACACTGGAAGCTTGGGCGATATCTTTACCAAAAGATGCACATGGTCTATCTGTACATTTAACTCAACTTTATCCCCGCTCTCGCAGGGAACACATAACAACAGGTAAATGGGTCAGCCCAATTTTCGGTTTATCCCCGCTCCCGCGGAGAATACCGGCGGGTAATCAGGTTTGGGCCGATTAGACCATGCTTACAGCCATCATGTGAATCTGGCTTTTATGACACCACCAGATTGTCGTGAACAGCTGGTTGGATCTAATGAACTTGCTAGTAACCGCTAAACCTAAACTAACACCTTTAGCATGCCGCCCTGCTGTTAGCCGTTTCCTTATCAAAAAGGTCTGGAAGCCCCTGCAATAATTAGCGCATAGCATGTGCAATTGTCTTTATTTACAGGTTGTTGCCCTTAACATTAAATTGATAATGATAATTATTTTCATAATTTAGTTGAATGTTTCTTCGCTTTGCGCAATATTTAACCGCTGCTTGATGGCCCATCACCTACTGATTAAAGGAGTTAATCATGTCTGATATGATCGTTACTGCAACGCCCGTATATCGAGGCTCATATAATTATGGAATTTATAATAATGATCATGGCTTCCCTGACGCGGCTCAACGATTTCTTATTGCACGCGCAACGGGCGCTGAAGACGGTACACTGACTGCTACATTACTTGATCAATGTCTTAATCCCCGAATTAAAGGCAATACGCAATCAATTGAAACAATATTAAGAAATGGTGCTTACGTCGAGGAGTTGCGAGCAAAAAATCCACACTTATCCTACTGGTCAGAATATCAGGGAAATAAAGTTTTCAACGCTTCCCAGCAAACAGAACTGACAAACGGAGCTATGGCTCCAATTGCAGCGCTATATCACTATATTTTTGGTAATGGTTCAGCAATGTCTGCTGATTTGGGCAAGCTTAGTTTCAATTTTAACCGTGATAATCTGGTGCCGGTAAATACCATCCTGAATTCAGAACAAATAGGTTCATTCCAAATTGACTCTCCGATCGGGTACGATTTTCGTCAGAGTAGTTGGTGGGAATGGAGTTATTTGGGTCGTGTTTCCCTGCGACTCAATGGCACTCTAAAAGTAGATTCGGCAGGCCAATGGAGCTTCCAGGGGGCTGTTACTGGGACTAAAGATATCTATGATGCCAACCCTGATGCGAGCCGCGGTATAATAGGTGAGCTTTTAACAGACGTTCTGCGTTCCCTAAATGGGCAGGTCTTTGACATTAACTTCAAAGGCGAACACCAGATTTACATAAGTGATAGAAAATAATTATAAGGGGCCCCTGGCCCCTCATTCTAATCAGATGCATATTCCACGTTTGATAAAACGGCGCACCGTGGCATACCGAAATACTGCTTTTGAGGTTCTTTTGAAATATGAAACGGTACAAGTATGGATGACGGGCCGATCTGAATTCCTTTGATATCGACAGATACATCATTGGCAGTCAAATGATGTTTTGCGAAAAGCTGATTTGACGGACGGATAACATCATTAATAACAGCCTGAGATGCCTGAGAAGGTAGCACTGTTGGACAGGCCTTCTCATCAATCATCTGAGCCATACGAACATGAACATAAAAAGCACTAATTACGATAATTATCAGCGCAACTACCCCTAATCCCACTTTAGCAGCCTTGTTCATAATTTCATCCTTGTCATATGCGATGCCAGAGAGTTCACCCGTTAAACGTTCAAAACACCCTGTCAGTATAGAGAATGACAATCATTTCTGAAATGATTATTAACCTTAAGATTGAAATGAACGGAAAGTGCTCATAAGACAGAAAACATAAAAATAATTAACACTTTCTACATACAACATACCACCTCAGTTCTGAGTTCTGAGTTCTGAGTTCTGAGTTCTGGTTAGGGCTTAGCATACTATGTCTTCCTTACGCTTACCGATTCCGCGCAAAAAAAACAGTGGTATTTTTGGTTAACGAAATGAGTTGCCTACTGCAGCTACGGCCGACACCCAGACACTGCCCCTAAACAGAAAGGTCTCCTGAACTGAAACATCAGCAAGGTTAGCAATAACAACCCCAGGAAGATGCCGGATATGCTGGAAGCCGACACAATTACTTTTGAAGATGTTAACGATTTCGACATTACCGAAACATTTATCAATAATCGGTTTCGCAATCAATTCTCGTAGCTGCTTGAGCGTCTTAATCGGTATATCACTATCAATAAAGAGGCAAGAGGGAGTAGAGTGTATGAATTCAATCGGCTTGTTGATTATTCCAATAAATTATGTCGCATGCTGCAGTTTTAATTAAAGATATATGTGTCGGCTAAAGTGAAAATGAGATCATTCATAATTCTGTGTCACATTAAAAGATCATTACAATGTAATCACTTTATCGAGGTGGCCTTCAAAATAAATCGCCAACCGGGACAATGTCAAATTCCAGCTCTGGGTTGGCATTGTCCATTTTTCTGCGCATTCATTAACCCCGGATAAATCAGCTTCAACAGATTGTTTTCATTCCGGAATGCACCTTTGGTTTTCGTCAGTTTCCTGAACTGTCTGTGGACTGATTCAATGATATTTGTGGTGTAAATTACTTTACGGATTGTCGCCGGATACCGGAATTAATGTGACAGATTATCCCGTTTTCTTCGTCATGACTGGAGCACCACCGGGTATGCTGATCCCATTTCTTCTCCAGTTCATCCAGCGCCGTTTCTGCCACCGCCCGATAAACCGGCTTCAGGTCGGCCATAAACGTCTTATGATGCTTTGAGGCGCCGTATTTTATCGAGTTACGGATCTGATGGATAACAAAGAACTGGACTTCGGTATCCGGGTAAATGTTGTTTATGGCTTCTGGAAAACCGGTCAGGCCATTCACACAGGCGATCAGAACATTGTCCACGCCACGGTTTTGCAGATCGGTCAGTACCGACAACCAGAAATCAGCCCCTTTATTTCCAGTCAGATACAATCCCTGGATCTTTTTCTTGCCTTCCAGATTCAGCGCGAGAACCGCTTTGCTTTGATAACGTCCGTCTTCACGGATTGTATAGTAGATCGCACCAGCCAGACGAAGGGATAAACCGCCTCCAGCGGGCGTCGCTGCCATTGTTTTTCAGGAATAACTTTCGCTGATTGTGGCGCTGGAGACACTGAAAGCATACAGGTCTTCGATTTCCCGGCAGATATCTTTGTAACTCATGTCCAGAGCGAACATGCAGTTAATTTTGCGCTCTATCTCATCGGAAAGCGTGGTCTGATACTTCTTCACGAGCTGGGGTTCAAAAGTGCCGTCACGATCACGAGGTGTAGCCAGTTCGAAACTGCCGGTAGGGGTCTTAATGGTCTTTTTATCTGAACCATTTTGCGGTTAGCTTCAACCTCTTTAGCAAGATGTGAGTCAGGTTCAGCAGCCAAAGCAGCTTAGTCCAACTGATTGATTAACAGTGATAAAATGCCATCTTTCCCATTAAAGCCTGACTATCTGACATGTTTTCAGGGCTTTATCGAAATCAAAGGGTTGGGACATGCGTCCATCCTTTTTGATGATATATTACTGGAATGACACAGAATTTCTAATACTCCCTTGCGGGAGCCTTCGACAATCTCATTCATCTGCGTCATGCTTTCTTTCAAAAGCTCAAACAGTTTTTGTCCATTACCAGCCCTCGTTCAATGCCCTTAACAGCTGTTTTTCATCCTCGGAGAAATCATCCTGGATGCCTTTTTTTATAAATCAGCAACAGCCTGATTTGTGATTCAGAGACTTTGTAATAGTAAATCACCCGAACGCCACCACGCTTACCTTTGGCCGCCCAGCGAACTTTACGCACGCCTCCCGTATTCTGAATAACATCATCCCAGTCTGGATTGCCAGCCATGAATTGTTGAAACTCGCGATATTCATCATCGCTGAGTAGTTCCTTTACATTTTCCGTGAATACAGGAGCCTCAATAAATAACATGTCTGTAAGTCATGGCGTATGGAGAAGTGCCATATGGAGGCATGGATGTTATCAGAACTATCGCTTTATACATTGATTAGAGCAGAAGTAAATTTATTAACTATCTGAAATTAAAAGGGAATTATTGATGGGTGCTTTCGTGAGGCCGCACAACTCAAAGCGATGTGAGGCAAACGTACATAGCAAAGAAGCGCGGGTCAAGGATGGCCCGCGCTGAGCATACCAGGGATGGCATCTTTTGCATCTTTGCGGCGGACGTTTACTCCCGTAGTCAGCGCGCTACCACGCCCAGCCCGCTGTTTATTGCGGCAGCTCAAAATCCTCGGCATCCACATCATAACCTGACGGTTCCCAGCGGATCGCCAGCAACGCCAGCAGACCCGCCAGCGGGGCGAGAAAAATGACCCAAAACACTCCGGTCCCCAGCGCCGCGACCAGCACCGGAAACAGGAACAGCGACAGGGTCGAACTGCCACGCATCAGCGTCTGGTTAAAGCCAACCCCCACGCCACGCAGCGAGGTCGGATAGCTGAGTGAGGCAAAAGTCATGGTATGCGAGCCGGGACCGAAGCCCTGACCAAACAGGAACAGCGCCAGCATACCAATCGCCAGCGCCGCTTCCTGACCGCCTTCCGGGCGACCGATCAGCGCCAGCCCGAGCAGCGCCACGCACTGACAGGCATAACCAGCCACTGACATCCTCCACGCCCCGAGACGCGGCACCAGCCGTACCGCCAGAATGCCGCCGACAAACGCAAACAGCAGATTCAGCGCCAGCGACACCAGAATGGTGGTCAGCATCGACTGGGCAAAGAAGCTGGAGATGATGACCGGCAGGCCAAACGCCACGGCGTTATAGGCAAACGAGGAGGCGATAGAGGTAATGGTCGCCAGCACGGTGCGGCGTCGATAGACACCCTGCAACAGCGCGCCGTAGTTACGCCAGCTGGCTGGTCGCGCCGGTCGGACGGGCGTCAGCGCCGCATCCGGTGCCACCTGAGCGTTAATATTCCATGCGCTGCGTAAGATTGAAGCGGCCGCCTGCAGATCGCCCTGATTGGCGGCCCACACCGGCGACTCGCTCATGTAACGACTGCGAATGGCGATAATGATAATGGCCGGTACTGCGCCAAAGCCGAGGATCAATCGCCAGAGCCAGTCGGTATGGCTTTCCGGCAGCACCGCGTAGAGCAGCAGCACCAGCAGATAGGAGATGCTGATCGCTGCGTACCAGGTCGGGCACCACATCGCCACGCTGGCCGCTTTATTGCCTTTACCGCGCAGCTTTGAAAACTCCGCCAGAAAGGCCATCGCCACCGGCAGATCGATGCCGACGCCGAGCCCCATCACGAAACGCGCGCCGCCTAACACATATTCGTTTGGCGCAAAGGCACAGGCGATCGCCGCCACCACGAAAAAAAACATATCGGCCATAAATACCCGATAACGGCCAATTTTATCGGTCAGGTAGCCGCCGATCAGCGCGCCGATGATTGCCCCGAAGGTGATGGACGAGGCGATCATGCCGGTGCCGGTCGGGGTCAGATTAAATTCGCGCGCCACGTCTTTGATACCAAACGCCAGTGCGCCGAGATCGTAGGCGTCGAGAAATACGCCACCGAGCGCGATGGCAACCACAATGCGCGCGTTATTGCGGGCGCTGTCGCCGCTGTTTACCAGGCGGGAGACATCCGCCGCGCTGCGTATCCACTGCGTTTCGCCGCTCGGCGTACTCCCTGTTGTGGCCACATGGGCTGAAGAGATCAGGTCGGTCATGATGTTGTGAGTCTTTTATTATAAAAACAGGTCATCGAGGATAGCCGTTTAGACGCCCAGACGTAAATTCATTTCAGTTATGAATAATAAGTTTTTAGTCTCAAATTGTTATTAATTTGCGATAAAGTCATCTACGGGGCGGCACAGCCAGGCTACGCTTTTAAGGCAGCTAACCAAACCGCTCTGCGTCAGGCGACGGCATTCATTGCGGCGCTGCCGCTGCACCGAATCCTCGTGACAGCGTCGGGTACCGCGATGCGCAATCCTGAATCACCAGGGTGAAAAAATCGATAACAACACTCAATAACAACAGGCGATAACACGCGATAAGGAACAGGTCATGATCAACGTTCGGGGTTTGATAGGAATCAGTGCTTTGCTGCTCAGTCTGGGCATCGCACACGCTGCCGATCCGGTGCGGGTCGGTTCGAAAATTGATACTGAAGGTTCACTGCTGGGCAACGTGATTTTGCAGGTGCTGGAGAAGCATGGCGTTAAAACCGTCAATAAAATTCAGTTGGGTACCACTCAGGTGGTGCGCGGCGCTATCACCGCCGGGGAACTGGATATCTATCCGGAATATACCGGCAACGGTGCCTTTTTCTTCAATGATGAAAAAGACAGTGCCTGGAAAAATGCCCGTGAAGGCTACGAGAAAGTTAAAAAACTGGATGCCGAAAAAAATCATCTGGTGTGGCTGACGCCTGCGCCAGCCAACAACACCTGGACTATTGCGGTGCGTAAGGATCTGGCAGAGAAAAACCAGCTGACCTCGCTGGCCGACCTCAGTGCCTGGCTGAAAAAGGGCGGCACCTTCAAGTTGGCGGCCTCGGCAGAATTTATCGAACGCAGTGACGCGCTGCCGGCCTTTGAAAAAGCCTACGGTTTCGACCTTAAGCAGGATCAGCTGCTGTCGCTGGCCGGCGGTGATACTGCCGTTACCATCAGCGCGGCGGCGCAGCAAACTTCTGGCGTTAACGCGGCGATGGCCTACGGCACCGACGGTCCGGTGGCGGCGCTGGGATTACAGACGCTGACCGATCCAAAAGGCGTGCAGCCGATCTACGCGCCGACGCCGGTGATCCGTGAATCGGTACTGAAAGCCTATCCGCAGATTGGCGACTGGCTGAAGCCGGTATTCAGCGCGCTGGACGAGAAAACGCTGCAGCAGCTGAACGCCAGAATTGCGGTCGACGGCCAGGACGCCAGCAGCGTGGCGAAAGAGTGGCTGCAACAGCAGAAGCTGCTGTAACCGATGCAGATATCGCGGGAAGCGATACGACGTCCCGGTCAGCAGCCGGTCGCGCTACTGCTGCTGGCACTGCTGAGCCTGACGCTGGTGGCGCTGCCGTTTCTGACCTTCGCGCCGAACCGGCTGGTGGCAGGCGCGCCGCTGATGGGCTGGCAGATCAGCCAGTCGGCAGTAGTGCTGCCGCCGCTGGCGGTGCTGTGGCTGCTGCTGTGGTGTCCGCCGTCGCGCGTCAGCCTCAGCCTGGCGCTGTTGTCGGCCGAACTGATGCTGGCGGCGATGATCTGGCTGAGCGGCAATCAGGCGACACTGCTGAGTCAACACGGCAGTCGGCTGGCTCGCACCAGCTTTGCCAGCGGCCTGTGGTGCAGCGGGGCGCTGCTGCTGCTGCTGATCACCGACACGGTGCGGCAACTGACCCGCCACCGGCTGGCACAGCTGCTGCTTAACCTGCAGGTGTGGCTGCTGCCGCTGTTGCTGCTGTTCAGCGGCCAGCTTAACGATCTCTCCCTGCTAAAAGAGTATGCCAATCGCCAGGCGGTATTTGACGCCGCGCTGGTGCGCCATCTGACGTTGCTGGCGGGCACCGTGCTGCCGGCGCTGATCATCGCGCTGCCGCTGGGCATTCTGCTGTTCCGGCAGCCGCGCTGGCAGAGCGGGGTATTTGGCGTACTGAATGTGATTCAGACGGTGCCTTCGGTGGCGCTGTTTGGCCTGCTGATTGCGCCGCTGGCTGGCCTGGCCCAGCGTTTTCCGTGGCTGGGTGTCTGGGGTGTCAGTGGCATCGGTATGGCTCCGGCGCTGATTGTGCTGGTGCTTTACGCTTTACTGCCGCTGGTGCGCAGCGTGGTGGTCGGTTTGCAACAGGTGCCGCAGGAGGTGCGCGAAAGCGCACGCGGCGTCGGGATGAGCGGCCGGCAACAGTTTTTCGCGGTTGATATACCGCTGGCCTTGCCGGTGTGGCTGGCGGGACTGCGGGTGGTGGTGGTGCAAACTCTGGGCATGGCGGTGGTCGCGGCGCTGATTGGTGCCGGCGGCTTTGGCGCGATTATTTTCCAGGGCCTGCTGAGCAGCGCGCTGGATCTGGTGCTGCTCGGGGTGATCCCGGTGATCGCGCTGGCGGTCACCGTAGATGCGCTGTTCCGCCTGCTGATCTCACTGCTGGAGAAAAAAGATGATTGAATTTAACCGCGTCTCGCGCGCCTTTAACGGCAAAGCGGCGGTCAGCGATCTCTCATTGACGGTGGCGGAAGGGGAGTTCTGCGTGCTGCTGGGCACCTCCGGTTCCGGTAAATCGACCACCCTGAAGATGATTAACCGGCTGGTCGAGTTCGACAGCGGCGAGATCCGTTTCGCCGGCGAGTCGATTCGTCAGCTTGATGCCCGCGCGCTGCGGCGGCGGATGGGCTATGCCATTCAGTCGATTGGCCTGTTTCCTCACTGGACGGTAGAAAAAAATATCGCCACGGTGCCGGCGCTGCTCGGCTGGTCAAAACCGCAGGTTACGCAGCGGATAGAGGCATTGCTGACGCTGCTCAACCTCGATGCGCAGCTGCTGAACCGTTATCCGCATCAGCTTTCCGGCGGACAGCAGCAGCGGGTTGGCGTGGCGCGTGCGCTGGCGGCCGATCCGGAGGTGTTGCTGATGGATGAACCGTTTGGCGCGCTCGACCCGGTGACCCGCGGCGCACTGCAACAGGAGATGCTGCGTATTCACCGGCTGTCGGGACGCACCATTGTGCTGGTGACCCATGACATCGATGAGGCGCTGACGCTGGCCGACCGCATCGTGCTGATGGATAACGGTGAGATTGTCCAGCAGGGTAAACCGGTTGAGCTGCTGACCCAGCCGAAAAATGAGTTTGTACGTGACTTCTTTGGCCGCAGCGAAATGGGCGTGCGGCTGCTGTCGCTTGGACAGGTCGGCAATGCCGTGCGGCGCGGTGAATGGCTGGCGGGCGAACCGATCGCCGCCGGGCTGACGCTCCGCGAAGCGCTGTCGCAGTTTATTACCCGGCGTACTGACAAACTGCCGGTGATTGATGAACAGCAGCAGCCACTGGGCGTGCTCTATTTTCACGATCTGCTGACGCTGCGTGAGGACCCCGCATGCGCTGGCTGACCGATCCGCTGCTCTGGCTGGTGCTGCTGTATGCTGCGCTGCTGACGCTGATGCCCTATAGCGGGCCGCTGTTCCACCGCTGGTTTCCCGAGCTGGCGCGGCCGCTTTATCAGCAGGAGACCTTCTGGCAACTGACGCTGGCGCACCTGTTTCTGGTGATCACCGCCAGCCTGCTGGCGATGGTTATCGGCGTCGGCAGCGGTGTGATAGTAACCCGACGCGCCGGTCGGGCGTTCCGGCCGTTGATGGAAACGCTGGTGGCGGCCGGACAAACCATTCCGCCGGTGGCGGTATTAGCGATAGCGGTGCCGGTGATGGGATTTGGTGCCTGGCCGGCGGTGGTAGCGCTGCTGCTCTACGGTTTGCTGCCGATCTTACAGGGCACGCTGGCCGGACTCGACAGCGTACCCGCCAGCAGCCGGGAGATTGCCGAAGGGGTCGGGATGAGCGCATGGCAGCGTCTGTGGCAGATTGAGCTGGCGCTGGCCGCGCCGGTGATTATCGCCGGGATCCGCACCTCGGTGATTATCAACATCGGCACCGCCGCTATCGCCTCAACGGTTGGGGCAAAAAGCCTCGGTTCACCGGTGATCATCGGCTTAAGCGGGTTTAATACGGCCTATGTGATTCAGGGGGCGTTACTGGTGGCGCTGCTGGCGATAGTCAGCGATCGCCTGTTCGAGCGCCTGCAACGCTGGCTTAGCGTGAGTGAACGATGAGTGAATAACCGACCAGCATCAGACCGCTGGTACCGCCAGCCGCCATGATGAAAAATAGCGTAGCGAAGAATGTTTTTTTCCAGTTCATGGGAAAACCTGAGCGCGTGAATGTGAGGCGGGAATGATAGCGCGCGCAAGGCAGCAGGCAAAGTGCCCAGCGTGCGTTTTTGTCATCAGGGTGTTTCGTGCAACCGCACGGCGTAACCCTGTTCCTGCCAGTGCGACAGTTGATCCTGCTGACGACGGGTCAGTTTTTTACCGGTAAATACAAACATATTCATGCCGGGAAACAGTTCCGGACGCGGCACGTCGAGCGGCTCAGCCAGCACATCGATGCGCCAGCCATGTTGCGACAGCCGCCAGCCTTCCAGCCAGATACGGGTACGATCCTCAATGCCCCAGCCGATAATCAGCGCATCTTTACCCGCTTTTTTGCGGCTGCCGGTCAGGCAGAACGCCACATAATCAATCAACAATCCATCCAGCAGGCTGCACATGGTGCGGGCGGTATTCTGGTCGAGACTGAGCTTCTGGCGCACCGGCATGAAGACGTGATCGATCAGCGCATCAACCGGATGTTCACGACCAATAGCCGCGATCTTGTTACGCAGCTTGGAGGGTCTGACGTGGCGTAACACGCTGATGAGTTCATCCTGCAGGGTGGTCCAGCCGTCGTGCGCATCAACATCACCGCCTTCCAGCAGCGCTTTGACTTTTCCTACCGGCACGCCGCTTTCGATCCAGCGCATGATCTCTTCAATGCGCTGAACATCTTCTTCATCAAACTGACGATGCCCACCTTCGGTACGTTGCGGCTTCAGTAAGCCATAACGTCTTTGCCAGGCGCGCAAGGTCACTGGGTTTATGCCACAGCGCTCGGCGACGTCACCGATACTGTATAGGGTCATAAATTCCTCTATAGACTGATCTGAGTGGAATTACCATAACGAAGCAAACTAAGTTGTACAATACATTTTTGAGTGTACAACTTGACCGCTGCGCCTTTTCTCAGCTATATCTCACATAAGAGAAATAATTCCCAATTATGAGAGGATGCGATGCCGGACCTGAATACAGAACAACGCCTGGCTGCGCGGCTGGCGGAATTACGCTTGCAACGCGGCTGGTCACTGGATGAGCTTTCAATCGCAACGGGTATCAGCCGCGCCTCATTATCACGCATTGAGCGCAGCGAGACCAGCCCCACCGCCGCACTGCTTAATCGTCTGTGCGTGGCGTACGGATTAACCATGTCGCGCCTGCTAAGTGAAGTAGAAGAAGATGCGAAGCTGCTGATCCCATATGAGCAGCAGCCGGTATGGAGTGATGAGGCCAGTGGCTTTCACCGCCGAAATGTGTCACCGCCTGTTACTCATTTTAGATGCGAACTGGTGGAGGGCAAATTACGCCCCGGCGCGCGTATCGATTACGACGCACCACCGATTCACGGTATGGAACAGCATATCTGGCTGCGTGAAGGTGGCCTGACCGTCAGCATGGCAGCTCAGCGCTGGAGCTTACGTCCCGGCGACTGTTTACGTTTTCATCTGACGGGAAAATCGGCCTTTGAAGCGCACCTGACCGACGGCGCGCACTATTTACTGGTGGTGGCAAAACCATGATTAATTATCAGATGCTCAGTGCCAGCGAGGCACAGCAGGCGCTACCCGAACTGTGTCAGGTGTTGCAGGCCTGCGTCGCAGACGGGGCCAGCGTCGGATTTATTGATGCCGCCGACCATCAGGCGATTGGCCGTTTCTGGCAGGATCGCATCTACAGCCTGGCGAGTGGCGATGCCGAATTGTGGGTGGCGCGTCAGCACGGCAGCGTGGTGGCGACGGTGATGCTCAACAGCAGCTCAATGCCCAACGGCCGCCATCGGGCGGAGGTCACCAAACTGCTGGTGCATCCGCGGGCGCGCCGGCAGGGCATTGCCCGCCAGCTGATGCGGCAGGCGGAACAGCAGGCGCGACTGCAGGGTAAAACGCTGCTGGTGCTGGACACGCGCAGCGGGGATGTCGCCAGCGATCTCTATCGCTCGCTCGACTGGCAGGTCGCCGGCGCAATTCCGTTCTACGCCGAATCCACCACCGGCGAGCTGGATGCCACGACCTATATGTTTAAACTGCTGGGTTAGCCAGTCCCGGACGGCATCCGTGACCGCTTGTGGAACCGCAGACGAAAAAATTGTCCTGAAAGCTGACGCCGCCAGCATACTGTGTAAAAATACAGGCAATTTTTACGGTGTGGTAACAAACAAAATGGCCCTGACAGCAGCAGTAAAAAGCCAGATAGCGCAGTGGTATAAAGCGCTGCAGCAGCAGGTGCCCGATTTTATCCCGCGCGCCGCCCAGCGGCAGATGATTGCTGAAGTGGCAAAATGCCTGGCGGGCGATGATGCGCGCCATCTGGCGGTCGAAGCGCCAACCGGGGTCGGCAAAACCCTCTCTTATCTGATCCCCGGCATCGCGACCAGCCGCGCCCAGGAAAAACGTCTGGTGATCAGCACCGCGAACGTGGCGTTGCAGGATCAAATCTTCACCAAAGATCTGCCGTTGCTGAAGAAAATCATCCCCGATCTCACCTTTACCGCCGCCTTTGGTCGCGGGCGTTACGTCTGTCCTCGCAACCTGGCGGCGCTGGCGGCTGACGACGATCAGCAGGGCGATCTGCTGCTCTATTTGGATGATGACGCCATCAGCAGTACCAAAGAGGAGCAGACGCAGTGCGGCCGGTTGCAGAAAGCGCTGGATCGCTATCAGTGGGACGGACTGCGCGATCACAGCGAGGAAAACGTCAGCGACAGCCTGTGGCAGCGGCTCTCAACCGATAAAGCCAGCTGCCTCGGCGCCCACTGTCGCTGGTATCGTGAATGCCCGTTTTTCGTGGCGCGGCGTGAAATAGAGCAGGTCGATGTGGTGGTGGCCAACCATGCACTGGTGATGGCGGCGATGGAGAATGAGTCGGTGTTGCCGCCGGCTAAAAATCTGATGCTGGTGCTGGATGAAGGCCATCATCTGCCGGAAGTGGCGCGCGATGCGCTGGAGATGAGCGCTGATATCACCCCAGGCTGGAGCAGCCTGCAGCTGGATCTGTTTATCAAGCTGGTGGACAGCATCATGACCCAGATGCGGCCTAAATCCCCGCCGCCGCTGGCCAATCCGGAGCGGCTGAAAGCACACTGCGAGGAGCTGCGCGAGCTGCTGACCATCACCAGCCAGGCGCTCAATCCCCTGTTGCCACCGCACAATCAGCCGGGCGAATACCGCTTTGTGCTCGGGGCGTTACCGCAGGAGTTGCTGGACCTTTGCGCCCGGCTGTTCAAACTCAGCGACGCGCTGCGTGGCCTGAGCGAAGGCCTGATCAATGCCCTGAGCGAGCAGACCGGCAAAGTTGATGTGGTGCGCTTGCACCGCAATCTGCTGCAGCTGAACCGCCAGTTCGGCTGGTTTGAATCGGTCAGTAAGCTGTGGCGACTGGCGGCGATGGAAAAAGCTTCCGGCGCGCCGGTGTCGAAATGGATCACCCGCGAACTGCGCGAAGGTCAGGCGCACCTGCTGTTCCACTGCGCCGGGATTCGCGTCAGCGATCAGCTGGAAAAGATGCTGTGGCGTAAAATTCCGCATGTGGTGGTCACCTCCGCCACGCTGCGCTCGCTTAACAGTTTTAACCGCCTGCAGGAGATGTCCGGTCTCAACGAGAAAGCCGGTGACCGCTTTGTGGCGCTCGATTCCCCGTTCAACCATGTTGAGCAGGGCAAGCTGGTGATCCCGCAAATGCGCTATGAACCCCTGATGACCCACGAAGCGGAGCACATCGCCGAGATGGCGGGCTTCTTCCGGCAGCAGATGAAGCTGAAGCAGCACAAAGGGGTGCTGGTGCTGTTCGCCAGTAACCGGGCGATGCAGCAGTTTGTCGCCTGCCTGCCCGATTTACGACTGTCGATGCTGGTGCAGGGCGATCAGCCGCGCAGCCGACTGGTCGATCTGCATCGTCAGCGGGTGAGCAAAGGCGAAACCAGCATTCTGATTGGCCTGCAATCGTTCGCTGAAGGGCTGGATTTAAAAGGCGATCTGCTGAGTCAGGTGCATATTCATAAAATTGCTTTTCCGCCGGTAGACAGTCCGGTAATTTTGACCGAAGGCGAATGGCTGAAGAGCCTGAAGCGTTATCCGTTTGAGGTGCAGAGTTTACCCAGCGCCTCGTTTACCCTGATTCAACAGGTCGGACGCCTGATTCGCAGCCATCAGTGTTACGGTGAAATCGTGATATACGATCGCCGTCTGCTGAGCAAAGCGTACGGTAGCCGACTGCTGGCGGCGTTGCCGATCTTCCCGATTGAGCAACCCGATACCCCTGAGCCGGACGCCATACCGGCCGCCCCGGTGGCCACACGCACCGTGCGTAAACGACGTCCGACGCGGCGCTAAGCCGTCGCGCACTTAACCGGAAGCGAGTGATGGAACTGAATAAAATTATTAAAGAGATCGGCCGCGGAAAAAATCATGCCCGCGACATCGATTTCGACACCGCCGAAGCCCTCTACAGCGCGATGCTGGCTGGCCAGGTGCCGGATCTGGAACTGGGCGGCATCCTGATTGCGCTGCGTATCAAGGGCGAAGGCGAAGCTGAAATGCGCGGCTTCTATCAGGCGATGCAGGCGCAGATGATGAAGCTGAACGCCCCGGCCAACCGGCCGATGCCGATGGTAATCCCGAGCTATAACGGCGCGCGCCGCCAGGGCAACCTGACGCCGTTACTGGCGCTGCTGCTGAACCGGCTCGGTTTCCCGGTGCTGGTGCACGGCGTCAGCGATGATGCGACGCGTATCACCAGTGAAGCGGTATTTGACGCGCTGGGCGTGCAGCCGGTGACCACCGCTGAGCAGGCTCAGGCCCGGCTGGACGCGGGTGAGCTGGTGTTTATTACCGTCGATCACCTCTGCCCGCCGATGGCGAAACAGCTGTCGCTGCGCTGGCGGATGGGGGTGCGGAACAGTGCGCATACGCTGGCAAAACTGGCGACGCCGTTTGGCGAACGCGAGGCGTTGCGGCTGTCGAGCGTGTCGCATCCGGAATATGTGCCGCGGGTGGCGAAATTCTTCAGCGATATTGATGCGCCTGCGCTGCTGCTGAATGGCACCGAGGGCGAGGTCTATGCTAATCCGCAACGTTGTCCGGCGATCAGCGTGATCCACGGCGCGGGATCGGAGGCGGAAGTGTGGGTTGAGCGTCAGCCCGAGGTCCAGGTTGAGCTGCCGGCAGATAAATCAGCGGCGGTCACCGCAGCCTGGATTGAGCAGGTGATTAACCAGCAGCGACCGGTACCGCAGGCGCTGCGGCTGCAGCTGGCCTGCTGCCTGCGTGCCAGCGGTGAATGCGACTCGCTGGCGACCGCCGACCAGCGGCTGCGCGCCGCCGGTTACTGATTCAGGCGATCGGCAGTGCCTGTTCAACCAGCTTCTGCCAGAAGCGGATACCGATCGGCAGTAACGCATCATTAAAATCATAGCGGGCATTGTGCAGCGGCGCCGAAGGCTCTTCACCGTCGGCGCCGAGCCAGAAGTAAGCTCCCGGACAGGCTTCCATCATGCAGGCAAAATCTTCTGATGCCATCGAAGGATTGACCTGCCAGTGAACATTCTCTTCTCCCAGCGTCGCCAGCGCCACCGCGCGAACCTGCTCTGCCGGCGCGGCATGGTTGGCCGTCACCGGATAGCCGGGTAGCCAGCTGGTTTCGCCGCTCACCCCAAACGGTCGGGGCAGGGTCGCCACAAACTCATCGATCAGCGCCCGCACTTTGTCGCGCACTGCCGGTTGCAGGCAGCGTACCGTGCCGCGCAACACAATCTGTTCCGGGATGACGTTGATCGCCTCACCGCCGTGGATCTGCGTCACGCTGACCACCGCAGAAGAAAGCGGTGACAGACGGCGTGACGGAATGGTCTGTAGCGCCAGGATCAGCTCAGCCGCGACCACCATCGGATCGGCACCGCTTTCCGGCATCGCCGCGTGGCAACTCTTGCCGTGCAGGGTGATTTCAAACGAATCAAGCGAGGCCATCATCGCACCGGGATTAACCGCCAGCGACCCGAGCGGCAGGCCCGGCCAGTTATGCATGGCGTAAACCGCATCCATCGGGAATCGCTGGAACAATCCCTCTTCAACCATTTTGCGCGCACCGCCCAGATTCTCCTCGGCGGGCTGAAAAATAAAGTGCACCGTGCCGCTGAACTGGCGTGTCGCCGCCAGCTGGCGGGCAGCGGCCAGCAGAATGGCACTGTGACCATCGTGACCGCAGGCGTGCATCACGCCCGGCGTCGCGGATCGCCACTCGACCTCACCTTTTTCGGTGATCGGCAGCGCATCCATGTCGGCACGCAGCCCGATAACCGGGCCGGGACCATTCTCCAGCGTGCCAATCACTGCGGTACCTGCCAGACCACGAAACACCTGTAATCCGGTCAGCTCAAGTTCGCGGGCGATAAGATCACTGGTGTGATGCTCCTGGTAGCCTAATTCAGGCTGGCGATGGAGCTGGCGACGCCAGTGCAGGGCATCTTCAAGCAGGGCGGGGGAAAGGGTCATGCAGAAACGTGCTCCTGACAGAATGAGAAGATTTCACTTTAGTGGTCGGGACGCGCGGCGTCTATTACCGTTAGGGCGAAATCTGGCTATAGGCTAAATCAAAATGGAATAACTAATAAGTAACGGTGGCCAACGAGGCGGGGCGAAGCGGGTAAAAGCGGGGCCAGCCTGGCGCTGACCCCGACGGTAGGTTACTTCTGCAGCATCGGCAGATTCAGGCCGTGCTGCTCTGCACAGGCCTGCGCCTGTTGATAACCGGCATCGGCGTGGCGCATTACGCCGGTCGCCGGATCGTTCCACAAAACCCGGCCCAGTCGCGCATCCGCCTCTTTGCTGCCGTCGCAGACAATCACCACCCCCGCGTGCTGTGAGAAGCCCATCCCTACGCCGCCGCCGTGATGCAGGCTGACCCAGGTCGCGCCGCCCGCGGTGTTGAGCAGCGCATTGAGCAACGGCCAGTCTGACACCGCATCCGAGCCATCTTTCATCGCTTCTGTTTCACGGTTTGGTGAGGCGACGGAGCCGCAGTCGAGATGATCGCGGCCAATCACCACCGGCGCTTTCAGTTCGCCATTGCGCACCATTTCGTTGAAGGCCAGGCCCGCGAGATGACGTTCGCCGAGGCCGAGCCAGCAGATGCGGGCCGGCAGTCCCTGGAAGGCGATGCGCTCCTGCGCCATGTCGAGCCAGCGATGCAGGGTTTTATGCTGCGGAAACAGCTGCTTTAATTTGGCGTCGGTTTTGTAGATATCTTCCGGATCGCCCGACAGCGCCACCCAGCGGAACGGTCCTTTGCCTTCACAGAACAGGGGACGGATGTAGGCCGGGACAAAGCCCGGGAAGTCGAATGCGTTGGTGACCCCTTCATCCAGCGCCACCTGACGGATGTTGTTGCCATAGTCGACGGTCGGAATGCCCATATGACAGAAGTCGAGCATCGCCTGCACGTGAACTGCCATCGAGGCGCGCGCCGCTTTCTCTACCGCTTTGGGCTGTGACACCTTTTCCAGCTGCCAGCGCGCCAGATCCCAGCCAATCGGCAGATAGCCGTTGATCGGATCGTGGGCCGAGGTCTGATCGGTGACGATGTCCGGTTTTGGTCCGCCCGCTCTGGCACGTTTGACCAGCTCCGGCAGGATCTCGGCGGCATTGCCCAGCAGTCCGACCGAAATGGCTTTTTTCGCCGTGGTTGCCTCGTTAATCAGCGCCAGAGCCTCATCCAGCGAGGTGGCTTTATAATCGACGTAGCGGGTACGCAGACGAAAATCGATGCGCGACTCCTGACACTCAATAGCCAGCACGCAGGCACCTGCCAGCACGCCAGCCAGCGGTTGCGCGCCGCCCATGCCGCCGAGACCGGCAGTCAGGATCCAGCGTCCGCTCAGATCGTTGTTATAGTGCTGGCGTCCCGCTTCGACGAAGGTTTCATAGGTGCCCTGCACGATGCCCTGCGCGCCAATGTAGATCCACGAACCGGCGGTCATCTGGCCGTACATCATCAGGCCGGCCTTATCCAGCTCATGGAAGTGATCCCAGGTGGCCCAGTGCGGCACCAGATTGGAGTTTGCCAGCAGCACGCGGGGCGCGTCGGCGTGGGTACGGAACACCCCGACCGGCTTGCCGCTCTGGATTAGCAGCGTCTCATCAGGCTGTAACGCCTTGAGCGAGCGCAGGATCTGCTCGAAGCATTCCCAGTTACGCGCCGCTTTGCCGATGCCGCCGTAAACCACCAGATCTTCCGGCCGCTCGGCAACGTCAGGATCGAGGTTGTTCTGGATCATCCGGTAAGCGGCTTCAATCAGCCAGTTGGCGCAGTGCAGGGTGGTGCCATGCGGAGCACGGATCTCGCGTGCCACGGCCTGAGACAGGGTTTCGCTCATTACAGATTCCTTATTCAGCAGAAGTGAGGGCGCGCAGGCTGGGCAGCAGCGCGGTCAGAGCCTGAGGCCAGTCAGCGCGACTTGCCCACTGACGCATCGCGTCGATATCGGGTGCCAGCAGGCGATCCTCTTCAAGGAAGGCCACCCGCTGGCGGATCAGGTCAATCGCCTGCTCGAGTGTTGGCGAGCTTTTCAGCGGCCGGTTAAATTCAATGCCCTGCGCCGCTGCCATCGCTTCGATGCCGACGACCGCTGCGCTGTTGAAACACATGCTGCCGAGGCGGCGGGCAGCGTAGGTCGCCATCGACACGTGATCTTCCTGATTGGCAGAGGTCGGCAGGCTGTCTACGCTGCCGGGATGTGCCAGTGATTTGTTCTCGGAGGCCAGCGCCGCCGCGGTGACCTGGGCGATCATAAAGCCGGAGTTCACCCCGCCGTCACGCACCAGGAACGGTGGCAGACCGGATAAGCCGGTATCCAGCAGCAGTGCCAGGCGACGTTCAGATATCGCCCCGACTTCAGCAATCGCCAGCGCCAGGATATCTGCGGCAAAGGCCACCGGCTCAGCATGGAAGTTACCGCCGGAGATCACATCGCCGCTGTCGCTGAACACCAGCGGGTTGTCGGAGGCGGCGTTGGCTTCAATCTGCAATATCCGCGCCGCGTGGCACAGGTTATCGAGACAGGCGCCCATCACCTGCGGTACGCAGCGAATCGAGTAGGGGTCCTGCACCCGGCCGCAGTGGGCATGGGAGGTGAGGATTTCACTGCCTTCAATCAGGGCGCTGACCGCGGCGGCCACGGCAATCTGCCCCTGCTGACCGCGCGCCTGATGAATGCGGGCGTCGTAGGGCTTCAGCGAGCCTTTAATCGCCTCCAGCGACAGCGCACCGGCCATCAGTCCGGCGGCAAACAGGTTTTCAGCTTCAAACAGGCCGCGCAGCGCCAGCGCGGTCGAGACCTGGGTGCCGTTAAGCAGCGCCAGTCCCTCTTTCGGGCCGAGCACAAACGGCGACAGCCCGACCGCTGCCAGGCCTTCCGTCGCCGGGATCAGCGCGCCGTTGAGCCGCACCTGACCTTCGCCCAGCAGCATCAGCGACATGTGGGCCAGCGGTGCCAGATCGCCGGAAGCGCCCACCGAGCCTTTTTCCGGGATGCAGGGCATAACGCCGGCGTTAAACAGCGCCAGCAGCGCCTCGACCAGTTCGATACGCACGCCGGAGTGGCCGCGCGCCAGGCTGATAATTTTGGTGGCGACCACCAGACGAGTCACGTTGTCCGGCAGCAGTTCACCGAGGCCGACGCTGTGCGACAGCACCAGATTACGCTGCAGATCGGCCAGCCGGCCGGCCGGGATTTGCGTCTGCGCCAGTTTGCCGAAACCGGTGTTAATGCCGTACACCACCTTGCCGGAGGCGACAATCGCCTCGACGGTTTGCTGCGCGACTGCAATGGCCTGGCGCGCCTGCTGATCGAGGCTAAGGGTAACGTTACCCTGATAGATAGCGCGTAATGTGGCGAGATCCACCTCGCCTGGCACCAGCTGTAATCGCTGCGACGATCCTGACATACTCTACTCCTGTCTATACAAGTGTGCTGGCGTGGCTAAGGGATGTTCATTGCCCTGATCCAGCGGGATAAGGCGAGTGAAGCATAAGTGTCTATTCTTGTCTATACAAGTAGCAAGGGCCGTGCCAGACCGATCACAAAAATGCATTGCCCGCCAGCCATGGGTTACCGGCAAACTGTGACGCAGCGCCTGCACCAGCCCGATGCGTCGCCTGCACTGATGAGGCGCAACCGGCGGTGACGGATGTATATACATTCACGCAGCGAGACAGTAAACTTGAGGCATTATCAGGATAAGGAACAGCAAATGGTCGAGCATACGGCACTGGCACAACTGGCTGCGGCCATGAGCGATGAACCCGCGCCGATTTATCAGCGTGTGAAGCAGGCAATTGTCAGCCAGATTCGGGAAGGACGATGGAAGGCCAACCAGCGAGTGCCCTCAGAAAGTGAACTGGTGAATGAGCTGGGCGTCAGCCGGATGACGATTAACCGGGCGCTGCGTGAGCTGACCAGCGAAGGGTTTCTGGTGCGGATGCAGGGCGTCGGCACTTTTGTCGCCGAGATGAAAGGCTACACCGCGATGCTGGAGGTGCATAACATCGCCGATGAGATCGCCCAGCGCGGGCATCAGCATAGCTGCAAAATTCTCGCCATCGGCCAGAATAAAGCCGATCCTGAGCAGGCGGCGGTGCTGGGACTCTCCACCGGGCAGACGCTCTACCATTCGCTGATTGTGCATTATGAAAATGAGCTGCCGGTGCAGCTGGAGGATCGGCTGGTTAATCCACTGGTCGCGCCCGATTACCTGACCCAGGATTACCACAGCCAGACGCCTTATACCTATCTGATGCGGGTCGCGCCGCTGACCGCGGGCGAGCACATTGTTGAAGCGGTGCTGCCCGACGCGCGCCAGCGTAAACATCTGGCGCTGGAGGAACATGAGCCTTGTCTGCTGATCCGCCGTCAGACCTGGAGCGACAACAAAATCGTTACCTATGCGCGCCTGCTCTATCCCGGATCACGCTATAAACTGCTGGGCCGGTTTAAGGGACACGGCTAAGCCGGGTCAGCAGCAGCCGGGCATCCGCTCCGATTGGGCGCAGCCCGGTAAGCTGGTCTGCCCAGCCGATCCCGTGCTGCGCTGCCAGCCGCTCGCCGTCCGCCAGTTGCCATTGCCCCGCCAGCACCCAGGCGACGCCATGCGGGCTGCTGACCGCATCGGTCACCACCTCAACCGTTGCCTGCCACTTCCCGCGTCGGGTCATGATATTAAAATCCTCACTGATCCCGCCCTCCAGTCGGGCATCTAACGCCAGTTCACCGGCAAACGCCCAGGGCTGCAACGGCGTTAAGCGGTGTTGCACGCCGGGGCCGGTCAGTATGACCGCGTCACCGTGCAGCAGGGTGATGATGCGATCAACCCCCGGAAAGGCGGAGAACGGCCCATCCTGCGCCAGCGTCGCAATGCTGGCGCGCCATTCAAACGATGCCGCGCCGGGCGGATAACCGATCAGCTCGCGGGTTTCTCCGCCGCCGTTACGCCAGCGACTGACCGCTAAGTCAGCATAAGCAAACCGGGTAATCATCGCAGTGCCGCCATCGCCTGGCTGAACCGGGCCGCACAGGCAGCCTGCGCCGGGTGATAGCCCTCTTTGATCACCGCATTGCCGGCGACGTAGACGTCACGGATCTGATCGCGCTGACCGGCGAACAGCCAGCGATTCAGCAGCGAACGCTGATCGACACTGCCGAGCCACGCCTCGTCGCGCAGCACCAGCCAGTCGGCCCGCTGTCCCACCGCCAGCGAACCCTGCTGAATGCCGCACGCCTGAGCGCCGCCTGCCGCCGCCTGCTGCCACAGCAGATCGCCGACTGAAGGCTGGCCCGGCAGGGTGATGCGATTGCGGCGCTGGTCGCGCAGCCGCTGGGCATACTCCAGCCAGCGTAATTCTTCGTTAATACTCAGCGAAACGTGGCTGTCGGAGCCAATGCCCCAGCGTCCGCCCAGCGCGATATACTCCACCGCCGGAAAAATGCCGTCGCCCAGATTGGCCTCGGTGGTTGGGCATAACCCGGCCACCGCGCCACTGGCGGCGAGACGCGACAGCTCACTCTGATCGAGATGGGTGGCGTGAATCAGGCACCAGCGGCTATCGACCGCAAAGCGATTCAGCAGCCACGACACCGGCCGCTCTCCGCTCCACGCCAGCGAGTCATTGACCTCTTTTTGCTGTTCCGCGACGTGAATATGCACCGGCAGAGTCGGGTCACTGGCCGCCAGCACCTGCTGCATCTGACTTTCACTCACCGCCCGCAGCGAATGAAAACAGAGACCCGCATTCAGTAGCGGCCGGTTTCGTTGCAGCTGATGCAGGCGGGACTGCTGCTGCAGATAGCGATCGGTTTGCTGAATAAAACGTTTCTGTCCGGTTGTCGGCGGCTGAGCACCAAACCCGCTGTAGCTGTAAAGCACCGGCAGCAGCGTCTGACCGATACCCGCCACTTCGGCCGCGCGGATCAGCTGTTGCAGCATCGCATCGTCAGGGTAGGGCGTGCCGTCAGGATCGTGATGCAGATAGTGAAATTCCGCCACCTGGCTGTAGCCGCCTTTCAGCATCTCGATGTAGAGCAGGGCGGCAATATCGCCCACCTGTTCCGGCGTCAGGCGCTGCACCATCCGGTACATCAAATCGCGCCAGGTCCAGAAACTGTCCTGCGGATCGCCTGCGACTTCGGCCAGGCCCGCCATGGCGCGCTGAAAAGCGTGCGAATGCAGATTGGCGATCGCCGGGATCACCTCGCCATCCAGCCGGATCGCTTCTCCGGCATCGCTGTCGGGCGTAATCGCCTCGATAAAACCGGCCGGATTGACCGAGATACGAACCTGTTGTCGCCAGCCTTCAGCCAGCATTGCGCGCGGGGCAAAAAAAGTCGCCATGGTTGATCCTCAACGGATGTGGTTGTATATACATATACATACTTTAACGCACAGTGTAAACGGCGGAGGCAAGAGGCAGCGATGGCAGAGGATATGCAGGTAGAGAGTGTCTGGACCG
The DNA here is from genome assembly GCF_059730575.1 of Pantoea sp. X-Soil-YNGN-775. Lineage (NCBI taxonomy): Bacteria > Pseudomonadati > Pseudomonadota > Gammaproteobacteria > Enterobacterales > Erwiniaceae > Pantoea > Pantoea sp. X-Soil-YNGN-775. The sequence goes on from NZ_AP035945.1 coordinate 1,308,818, forward strand.
GTGCCGATCTGGTGACCATGCGCGGCGGTAAGTACCATCTGATCCCGCAGGGCGCGCTGGTCGTCAGGGCGGGCAGGCTGGTTTGGGTCGGGCCGCAGGCAGAGATGCCCGCGTTCCAGGCTGAACAGCATCACCGCCTGCCCGGCGGCATTATTACGCCGGGACTGGTGGATTGTCATACGCATCTGGTGTTTGGCGGCGATCGCAGCCAGGAGTTCGAACAGCGCCTGAATGGCGTCAGCTATGCGGAAATTGCGGCTCAGGGCGGCGGCATCCTCTCTACCGTGCGCGCTACCCGAAGCGCCACCGAAGATCAGCTGGTGGCGTCGGCGCGCTGGCGGCTCGATCGCCTGCTGGCGGAAGGGGTCACCACCGTGGAGATCAAGTCCGGCTACGGGCTTGATGAAGAGAGTGAACTGCGCATGCTGCACGCGATTCGCCGGCTCGGTGACAGCGTCGCCGCCGATGTGCTGGCGACCTGTCTGGCTGCCCATGCGTTTCCGCCGGAGTTCAGGCACGATCCCGAGGGCTGGATCGATATCATCTGCGATCGCCTGTTACCACAGGTCAAAACGCAGGGGCTGGCAGATGCGGTTGATGCGTTTTGCGAGCATCTGGCGTTTTCACCGCAGCAGGTGACGCGGGTGTTTGAACGGGCAAAAGCGCTGGACCTGCCGGTGAAACTGCATGCCGAGCAGCTCTCTTCGCTGGGCGGCGCCACGCTGGCGGCGAGCTTCGGTGCCCTGTCGGCCGATCATCTGGAATATGCTACCGAAGCCGATGCGCAGGCGATGGCGCAGCACGGCACGGTCGCAGTATTGCTGCCTGGCGCGTTCTATCTGCTGCGTGAAACCCAGCGTCCGCCGGTGGCGCTGTTTCGACGCTACGGCGTGCCGATGGCGCTGGCCAGTGACGCGAATCCGGGCACTTCGCCGGCACTGTCGTTGCGTCTGATGCTGAACATGGGCTGTACGCTGTTTGGCATGACGCCGGAAGAGGCGCTGGCCGGGGTCACGTTATACGGTGCCCAGGCGCTGGGATTAGCCAGCAGTCACGGCTCGCTTGAAGTGGGAAAAGTGGCGAACTTCGTCCACTGGCCGCTGGCTCGTCCGGCGGAACTGGTTTACTGGCTGGGTGGTGAGCTGCCCTGTACCGTCATCTATCGTGGAGAACGTCAATGAAGGCTTTTCATTTTACCCCGGGCAGGCTGCCGCTGCTGGTCAGCATCCCGCATGCCGGTACCCAGCTGACGCCGGAGGTTGAAGCCGGGCTGAGTGAGGCCGCACGCGGCCTGCCGGACACCGACTGGCACATTCCGCTGCTGTACGATTTCGTGCGGGATCTCGGGGCCAGCGTGCTGATCGGTCACTATTCCCGTTACGTGATCGATCTCAACCGGCCGCCGGATAACCAGCCGCTCTACACCACCGCCACCACCGGCCTGTTCCCGGAGACGCTGTTTGACGGGACGCCCACCTTTGCGCCAGGCAAAACGCCGGATGCGAGCCAGCGTCAGGGCTATATCGACCAGATCTGGCATCCCTATCATCAGCAGATCCAGCAGGAACTGGCGCGCCTTAAAGCGCAGCACGGTTACGCGCTGCTGTTTGATGCGCACTCGATTGCCAGCCATATCCCACGTTTGTTTGAGGGACGACTGCCCGATCTTAATATCGGGACCAACGACGGTGCCAGCTGCAGTCCCGCGCTGACCGGGGCGATTCAGTCGGTGTGCGCCGCACAGAGTGACTACAGCTGGGTCATCAATGGCCGCTTCAAAGGCGGTTATATCACCCGCGCCTACGGCCAGCCGCAGCAGCAGATTGAGGCGGTACAGCTGGAACTTGCACAGCTTAACTATATGGATGAAACGCCGCCTTACGCCTGGCAGCAGGCACGGGCAACTCAGCTGCAAAAACTTCTCAAAGCGCTGATTCAGCGCATGCTGGCTCAGGCCAGCGCCTGATAGCCGACTGCACTGAGTGGGTGCAGTCGCGCACTAATCCGGTGCCACGGCGGGCACAGACTGACGTGTCGTCCGCCGTGGACACCGTCACACCGCGAATTCAGAGCTGGCATAAGCTTTGCTAAGTTGTATGTACAAGTGCAACGGCTGACAATCGCGCGGAATAATTCCTGTCTGGCTCACAAAATAATAAAGACGGTAATGAACTGCGCCACGCTAACTTGTATATACATGACATATCATCTGGTGAAATTTATGTTAAATCTTGCCAGCGCAATCACCAGGCCGCTACTTTTCAGGAGAACCGCATGACACACCGTCCGATCCTGCGTCATTTAACACTCGCGACCCTTGCTTCCAGCCTGTTGCTCTGTGGCGTTACTGCCCAGGCGAAAGAGTGGAAATCGATCACTATTGCTACCGAAGGCAGTTACGAACCCTGGAACCTCACGCTGCCAGGCGGCAAGCTGGGCGGTTTTGAACCGGAACTGATGGCTGACCTGTGCCAGCGTATGGCGATCCAGTGCAGGCTGGTGGTGCAGAACTGGGACGGGATGATCGCCGGCCTCAACGCCGGAAAATATGATGTGATCATGGACGCGATTGTCATCACCCCCGATCGCAAGAAAGTGGTGAACTTCACCGTGCCTTACGCCTCAACACCCGCCACCTTTATCAGCGTTAAGGGCAGTTTGCTGCCTGCTGATACGCAGATCGTCAAGCTGCATGATGACCCGCAACAGATTGAAACCGCCATTGCCTCGTTGAAAGCAGCGCTGAAGGGGAAAAGCATCGGTATCGCCTCCGGCACGGTATACACGCCGTTCATCGATAAATATTTCAAAGAGGTCGCGGACGTCCGTGAGTACACCAGCTCCGCCGATGCGATTCTCGATTTACAGGCGGGCCGTATCGACGCGGTGTTCGACGACGTGACGTTTGCGCAGTCGATGCTGGCGCGTCCCGACAACAACAACCTCAGCTTTAGTGGCCCGCAGCTGGGCGGTCCGATCTGGGGCGAGGGGGAAGCGATGGGCGTGCGGATGGCGGATAACGATCTGAAAGCCAGACTCGACCAGGCGATCAAGGCGGCACTGGCCGACGGCACGGTAAAAAAACTGAGCGAGAAGTGGTTCAAAACTGACGTTACACCCTGAGTGAGGTAAATCATGATAAGCCTGCTGAGTTTTGGTGCCGACGGCTGGGGGCGCTTAATCCTGAGCGCTACGCTGACCACGGTGCTGCTCTCCTTTGCCGCACTGCTGGTCGGCGCGGTGGTCGGTTCCGGCGTGGCGGCGGCGAAGCTGTCGCCGCACCGGGCCGTGCGCTGGATGGGAGAAGGCTATTCGGTGATCTTTCGCGGCATCCCGGAACTGCTGGTGATCTATCTGTTCTATTTCGGCGGTTCGGGATTGATCACCCAGGTCGGGCAGCTGTTCGGCGCTGACGGGTTTATCGAAGCGCCACCGTTTCTGATCGGCGCGTTGGCTATCGGGCTGATCTCCGGATCTTATCAGGCAGAAGTCTACCGTGCCGCCCGTCTGGCGCTGGCGAAAGGGGAGATTGAAGCTGCGGTTGCCATCGGCATGCCGCGCTGGCGTATTCGTCAGCGCATTCTGCTGCCGCAGGTGGCGCGCTATGCGCTGCCGGGGCTGTCAAACGTCTGGCAGATGAGCCTGAAAGATTCGGCGCTGGTGTCGGTGACCGGCATTGTGGAGCTGATGCGCGCCAGTCAGATCGCCGCCGGTTCGACCCGCGATTACTTCACCTTTTATCTGGTCGGCGGCGCCTGTTATCTGGCGCTGACGCTGCTGTCGAACCGCGCCTTCCTGCGGGCCGAATCCCGCCTTGGCCGCGCCTGGCAAAGCCGCACCGCTGCCCAGCATTAAGGAGCCCGATAATGATCGATTTTGCCTTTCTCAGTGACACCTTTCTCCGGCTGAGCGCCGCCTTGCCGGTGACGCTAGGGCTGTTTATCAGCGCCTTCCTGTGTGGCGGGGTGCTGGCGGTCGGTATTCTGGCGTTACGGATGAGCCGCTGGCGGCTGCTGAGCGCGTTTGCTCGCGGCTACATCCTGGTGTTTCGCGGCTCGCCGCTGATGATTCAGCTGTTTCTGATCTATTACGGACTCGGGCAGTTTGGCGTGATCCGCCACAGTTTCGTCTGGCCATTCCTGCGGGAACCTTTTAGCTGCGCGGTGCTGGCGCTGTCGCTCTGTACCGCCGCCTACACCGCCGAGATTCTGCGTGGCGCACTGCTGGCGGTGCCGCCAGGTCAGGTGGAAGCGGGCATGGCCTGTGGCATGTCGCGCGGCCTGCTGCTGCGGCGGATTATCGCGCCGGTGATGCTGCGTTACGCACTGCCAGCCTACTCGACCGAGGCGATTCTGCTGGTCAAATCGACCGCGCTGGCCAGCCTGGTCACGGTGTGGGACGTCACCGGCGTGGCGCAGCAGATCATTCAGCGCACCTACCGCACCATGGAGGTGTTTCTCTGCGCCGCTGCGATCTACCTGATCCTCAATTTCATTATTGTTCAACTGTATGCCCTGCTGGAACGGCGTCTGACGCCGGTGCATAAACCGGCAAAAAAGCCGTTACCGGTCGCTAAGCCGATCCCCGGAGGAGAATAAAATGTCAACCCTGCCACCCATCACGCTGTCGGCCAGCGATATCCATAAATCCTTTGGCGCAATGGAGGTGCTGAAAGGCATCTCGCTGCAGGCACATCAGGGGGACGTGATCTCGATTCTGGGTGCCAGCGGCTCGGGAAAAAGTACCCTGCTGCGCTGCATTAACCTGTTAGAGACGCCCGATGCCGGTGTGGTCAGCGTCGGCGGCGAAACCATTGAGATGAAACGTCATGCCCGCGGTCATCAGCTGGCGGCGAATCCGCGCCAGATTGAGCGACTGCGCTCACGGCTCGGCATGGTGTTTCAGAGCTTTAATCTCTGGTCGCATCTTACGGTGCTGCAAAATGTGATTGAAGGGCCGCATTACGTGCTGAAGCGTGACAAAAAAGCCTGCATCGCTGAAGCCGAAAAGCTACTGGACCGCGTCGGCTTGCTGAACCGCAAGGATTTCTATCCGGCGCAGCTCTCCGGCGGGCAGCAGCAGCGGGTCGCCATTGCCCGCGCGCTGGCCATGGATCCGGAGGTGATGCTGTTTGATGAGCCGACCTCGGCGCTCGATCCGGAGCTGGTCGGGGAAGTCCTGAAAGTGATGCGCAGCCTGGCGGAGGAGGGACGCACCATGCTGGTAGTAACCCATGAGATGGGATTTGCACGCAACGTTTCTAACCGGGTGGTGTTTATGCATCAGGGCACTATCGATTGTCAGGGCACGCCGCAGGAAATGTTCGGCGAACAAGGCTCGGCGCGATTTAAACAGTTTATTTCCAGTCATCATCAGGTGGAGCCGGTGCTATGAGTCAGACCCTTGTCTGGGGCGATACGCCGTTACAGTGGCGGGATGTGGTTAAGGTGGCGCGGCAGGGTGCCACGTTAGCGCTGAGCGACAGTGCCTGGCAACGGATTGCGCAGGGCCGGGAAATCGTCGGCAATATCGTGGCGGCAGGTCAGGTGGCCTACGGCATCAATACCGGCCTCGGGGCGCTGTGCAACATCACGTTGTCGGACGATGAACTGAGCCAGCTGTCGCGCAACACCTTACTCAGTCACGCCTGTGGTGTCGGGCCAGCGCTCGGTAAACCGGAAGTCCGCGCCATTCTGTGCGCCGCGATCGCCAACTACAGTCACGGCAAATCGGGCGTGTCGGTGGCGCTGGTGGAGCGGCTGCTGGCGCTGCTCAATTTACAGATTACGCCTCAGGTGCCGTCGCAGGGTTCGGTGGGCTATCTGACCCATATGGCGCACATCAGCCTGGCGCTGATTGGCATCGGGGAGGTGGAGTGGGAAGGGCACCTGATGCCGGCGCAGCGGGCGCTGGAACGCAATGGACTGACTCCTTTCCGGCCGGGCGCAAAAGAGGGGCTGAGCCTGGTCAACGGCACGCCGTGCATGACCGGTCTGGCCTGTCTGGCGCTCGACGACGCAGAACGTCTGCTGGACTGGGCGGATATCACCGGGGCGATGAGTTTCGAGGCGTTACGCGGTCAGCTGGCGGCGTTTGATCCTGAGGTGCTGGCGCTGAAAGCCAGTCGCGGTATTCAGCGCAGCGGCGAACGTTTACGCCGGTTGTTAATCGATAGTGCGGTGTTAAATGAGAGTCAGGGCATTCGTACCCAGGACGCGCTCAGCCTGCGCGCGATGCCGCAGGTCCACGGTGCCTGTCGCGATCAGTTCGATCACGCGCAGCGTCAGGTGGCGACTGAACTGAATGCCTGCACCGACAATCCGCTGGTGCTCGGCACTCCGCAGGCGTGGCGGGTCATTTCGCAGGCCAATCCGCACGGTGAATCGGTGGCAATGGCCTGTGACGTACTGGCGATTGCGCTGGCGGAGCTGGGCAGTATTGCCGAACGGCGGCTCGATCGGCTGGTGAATCCGCTGGTGAGTGGCCTGCCGCCGTTTCTGGTGGCACAGCCGGGCGTGAATTCGGGCATGATGATTGCGCAGTATGTCGCCGCATCACTCTGTGCTGAAAACCGGCAGCTGGCACAACCGGCGGTGCTGGACAACTACGTCACCTCCGGATTGCAGGAAGATCATCTGAGCCTTGGCACCGGCTCGGCATTGAAACTGCTGAAGCTGGTGAGCAATGTTGATCACATCATCGCTATCGAATATCTGCTGGCCGCGCAGGCGCTGGAATTTCACGGCGAGGCGCGATTAGCCAGCGGCACCTTACGCGCCTGGCGGCGACTGCGGCAAAGTGTGGCAAGCTGGCAGCAGGACCGCTGGCTGGCACCTGACATCGCCCGGGCAGTGAGTGAAATCAAAGCGCATCCGGTCGATGCGCTGTGATCATCAGCCGCGCCGCGCGTCCGGACGGACTAAATCAAAGCGCTGTGCTTCACTGATGCCGTAGTAGGCGCTGGGTCCGCCGGCGCGCAGAATCGGCTCGGCTTTGGCGGTCTGATAAATGCCCGCTTCCAGCAGGTTTTCACTGATGTGGATCGCCACCGCCTCACCCAGCACCAGCCAGCTGTCTATCGGCTTGCCCTGCGCATCCTGTAACTGGATCAGCTGGGTCAGCCGGCATTCGAAGTTAACCGGGCTTTCGCCGACCAGGCTGGCTTTAACCTGCGATGCCGGTAACGGCGTCAGTCCGGCATAGGCAAACTCATCCTGATCGGCTGACAGCGACGCCGAGCTCTCATTCATCGCTTCAGCCAGTGGCCGGGTCGCCAGGTTCCAGACAAACTCTTTGGTATCCGCAATGTTCTGCACGCTGTCCTTCCAGCCGCTGCTGGCGAAACCAATGATCGGCGGATGGTAGTTGAAACAGTTAAAAAAACTGTAGGGCGCCAGATTGCGCTGGCCGCTGGCGCTGATCGAACTGATCCAGCCGATCGGTCGCGGGCCGATGATGGCGTTCAGGGGATCGTGCGGCAGACCGTGGCCGGCACGCGGTTGATAGGAATAGCGTTTATGCGTCATAACCTCTCCGGTAGGGAATTTTTCCATCTTAGCCCGACAGCATCGTCTGTGACGGCCGAATCGGGTAAGCGGATTGTGCGGGTTTATTTTCCGTCGCTCACAGCGTATTGTACGCGCGCCTGAATAATTGAGAGAACGTATGAAAAAGTCAGCCAGCTCCTCGCCTTTCCACGCCCGCAATCGCCATCAGGGCGAATACGATTTTGCCGCGTTAACCGCTGCGCATCCGCCGCTGGCGGCCAAAGTGCGGCCTAACGGTTATGGCGTCGATTCGATCGACTTTGCGGACCCGGACGCGGTGATGTTGCTCAATCAGGCGCTGATTAAGCTGTTTTACGGCATCGACTGGCAGCTGGCACCGGGATCGCTTTGCCCACCGGTGCCGGGACGGGCGGATTATCTGCACTACCTGGCCGATCTGCTGGCGCTGGATAACCACGGAGCGATCCCGACCGTTGACGTGCTGGATATTGGCTGTGGCGCAAACTGCATCTATCCACTGATCGGCGCAGCGGAGTATGGCTGGCGCTTCACCGGTACCGAAATTGATGAGGCGGCGATCAAAGCGGCTAACCGGATTGTCGCGGCTAATCCAGGTCTGGCGCGCCAGATCCGTCTGCGTCGCCAGAAAAACAGCGATGCGGTGCTGGCTGGCGTGGTCAGCAAAACCGAGTTTTTCCACGCGGTGATGTGTAATCCGCCGTTCCACGCTTCGGCAGAGGAGGCGGCAGCCGGATCGCAGCGTAAAGTGCGCAATCTCGGCCTTGATAAAGGTGCGCCGCTTAACTTCGGTGGTCAGCATAACGAACTCTGGTGCGTCGGCGGCGAAAAGGCGTTTGTCGGTAAGATGATCGCCGAGAGCGTGGCGCTGAGCCGTCAGGTGGTCTGGTTCACCTCGCTGGTGTCGCGTAAAGAGAATCTGACCACGCTGGAAAAGCAGTTGCGGGCGCTTGATGTTGCGGAGGTCCGGGTAGTGAATATGGCGCAGGGACAGAAACAGAGCCGTTTTCTGGCGTGGAGTTTCATGCCTGCCGCACAGCGCAGCAAAGTGTTAAGCCGCTAACCCGCAGGGCGGGGAATCTGACCCGCCCTGAACTCAGGGCGGTGACGGCAGCGCCGGTAACGCGGCAGCACCGGCGACATCACTGGCGGTTTGCATCACCTGCACCCGTTGGTGCGGCGCTTTAATCCCGGCGGCGTCAAAGTGTTTCTTCACTTTATCATCCAGCGCAAAACGCACCGTCCACTGCTTGAGCGGCTGAGTGGTAAACGAGACGCGCACCGTAAACGCCTGGTTGGTCAGTCCCACCAGACCGGCAAAGCCCGGTTCGCCAATCACCATGCCGCGGATATCCGGATTCTCCAGTAACTCTTTCACCGCTGCCTGCAACGCCTGATTAGCGCGTTCGCTATCCTCATTGCGATCCACGTCATAGTTAGCGACAAACGAACCGATACCGCGTACAAAGTTGGCAAAGGTGGTAATCGAGGACCACGGAATGATGTGGTAAGCACCGGTATCCTGACGCACCCCGACCGAGCGAATCGACATCCGCTCTACCGTGCCGGTAATTGCGCCGATAGTCACCAGATCGCCGGTGTTCATGCCGTTTTCGAACTGGATAAAGATGCCGGTAATAATATCTTTCACCAGCGTCTGTGAACCGAATGAGACCGCCAGCCCCAGCGCACCGGCTCCGGCCAGCAACGGCGCAATGTTTACCCCAATCTCAGACAGCAGGATCATAATGGTGATGGTGCTGATCACCACCGCCAGCGCGTTGCGGAACAGGGTCAGCAGGGTTCGGGTACGGGCACTGGGCAGCGGCCGGCCATGCGAATCCGATGCCAGCCGGCTTTCAATCAGGCTGGCCAGCACGGTCCAGCCAACGGCCGACAGCAGCACAATCATCACGATGCGGATCAGCACATCCACCATTTTTTCTCCGGCCCCGACCGTCAGCCAGTGCCACAAATCAAACAGGTTCCAGGCGTTAAGCAGCAGCAGCAGGGTGGCGAACACCGTCAGCACGCGCGCCAGCTTGAGCAGCGCTTTAACCCAGTCGTTGACGCGCTTTTGCAGTTCCGGGTAGTTACGTCGCAAATCGGGCGACAGGATGATGGTTTTACCAATCCAGCGGCTCAGTATTCCGGAGACAAAGGCGGCGATACCGATGATCGCCAGGCTGCGCACCGTGGCGGACATCATAAATTTCAGGCTGTCGCCGGGATTAAAAATCGAGAACAGGAACAGCGCAATAAAATAGGCGCTGGCCAGCCAGTGCCAGATCACAGCAAAGGCGCGGATAAACAGCGCGAAGAACGCCATGCTACGGTCGGCCAGCCCGATCAGGGCGTTATGGATACTGCGCTTGTTGGTGAAAATCAGATACAGCGCCCAGCTGGTCATGATCGCCATGATGATGATGTTGACCAGGGCGGCAATCTGTACGTTGATCTGATTACTGACAATCGGCACCACCACCAGCAGGCCGTAGCCCATCACACCGCTCAGCCAGCTCAGCCGGGTATTCCAGTACGCAGCGCGGCTGTCGGGGAGATGGAAAAAGCGCAGCGCCGGGAAGTGCGGACAGAAAATCAGCCGCAATAGCGCTTTAAAAAATTCAATCAGAGCGAAGGCGTTGAGGAACAGTCCCTGTTGATAGGCGATGGTGCGGTTGCCGCTGTGGAAGTTATCGCTGATGATCTGACCCACAAATAGCGCCAGCGTCAACAGCAGCAGATCGATAATAAATGCGCCACCGATGGCGGCGGGCAGCTGCAGCCAGTTACGGTGATCGCGATTCTTATGCCGTCCCCAGACGCCGAGCCGGCGATAGATCGGATAGACCAGGCGGCGCAGCAGCCAGTAAAGGGCGAACATTGCCAGCGCCAGTCCGGCGAAATGATTCAGCGCGTTGATAAAGGTGGTGGGATTAAAGGTCTTATGCGGCGCTTTGACAATATTGTCATGCAGCCGCACGAACTGCGAGGCCACCACGCCGCCGTACTCGCGGGTAACCTCGGTCAGCCCCTGCAACACCGTTTTATCTTCCTGCTCCGCAGCGGGCGGCAGCAACTCCGGCGCAGCGCTGGCAGACGGCGAGGTGGAGACGTGACGCAACTGCTCAATCAGCGCCTGGCGTGACTGTTCATTCTCAAGAATATTGGCCAGTGCGGCGTATGCCGCTTTTTGCTGGTCGGGATCGGGCTGGCTGGATTGATCGCCTGTCCCTTTGCTGGTTTGCTGCGCGGCAACCGCCGCCTGCGGTAAATTGACCGCCTGAACCTGTGGCGCCAGGCTAATTAACATCATTAACAACAGCAACCAGTGCCATAAAACAGGGCGGGGCGGGCAGGCTGACGACATGGCTTTCTCCTTAGCTACGCGCGTGCTTCACAAGAGGGAAAGTATAGTCAGGCGATTGATAGTAACGTGATTAATGAGGATTTATCTGCCGCAGCGGCAGGGCGGAGCAGGCAGGAAAAGCGGGCCGGCAGGGCGGCCCGCTGGCGATCAGGAAACGTGCTGCAGGAATTCGCGCAGACGATCGCTGGGTGGATTGCTGATCAGGCTGTCCGGATCGCCATCCTCCGCGATACGGCCTTTGTCGATGAAGATCAGACGCGACGCGACCTTCTGCGCGAAGCCTACTTCGTGGGTCACGATCACCATCGTCATGCCTTCTTCGGCCAGGTCCTGCATCACTTTTAACACTTCGTGACGCAGTTCCGGGTCCAGCGCCGAGGTAGGCTCATCAAACAGCATCATTTTGGGTTTCACCGCCAGCGCCCGGGCAATCGCCACCCGCTGCTGCTGACCGCCGGAAAGCTCGGACGGGAAGTGATGTGCGCGCTCGGCCAGCCCCACTTTGCCCAGCAGCTCTTTCGCCAGCTGACGCGCCGCCTCTTTGCTGGCACCGCGCACCCGGATCGGACCAAACGCCACGTTATCCAGCGCGCTCATCTGTGGGAACAGGTGAAACTGCTGGAAAACCATGCCCGCTTCCTGACGGATCAGGCGGTCATCCACTTTCGGATCGTTGACCCGCAGACCGTCGACAATCAGCTCGCCGCTGGTGATCTCTTCCAGCTTGTTAATGCAGCGCAGCAGGGTCGATTTGCCCGAGCCGGACGGCCCGATAATCACCACCACTTCGCCCTGATTGATCTTCAGGTCAATATTATGCAGCACCTGGGTCTGGCCAAAATGCTTCGAGACATCTTTAAATTCAATCACAGGATTTTCACCCTTTTCTCAACACGGCGCAGCACAAAGCTCAGCACCAGCGTAATCACCAGATAGATGATCGCGACGGCGCTCCAGATCTCCAGAGCGCGGAAGTTACCGGCGATAATCTCCTGACCCTGACGCGTCAGTTCAGCGACGCCGATAACGATAAACAGCGAAGTATCTTTGATGCTGACAATCCACTGGTTACCCAGCGGTGGCAACATGCGGCGCAGTGCCAGCGGCATAATCACATAGCGCAGCGTTTCGCGGCTCGACAGGCCAAGCGCCAGGCCCGCTTCGCGGAAGCCTTTGTTGATCGACAGCACCGCACCGCGGGTAATTTCCGCAATGTAGGCGCCGGAGTTAATCATAATGGTCACTACCGCCGCGCTGAACGGATCGATACGCAGGTCGGGGAAGGCCATCGGCAGGGCGAAATAGATAAACATCACCTGCACCACAATCGGGGTGCCGCGGATGATCTCAATAAACACCAGCGCAATGTTGTTGGTGATCCAGCCACCGTAAGCACGGGCGAAACCGGCCACCAGGCCGATAATTAACCCGCCAACCAGGCCAATGATTGAGATGATTAAGGTCATCTTTGCGCCTTCGAGCAGCGCTGGCATGGCGGGCCAGATGACGCTCCAGTCAAACTCCATGGTGTGACTCCAGATATGTTGCGATGGAAAAAAGCAGGGAAAAAGCTTCCCTGCTGAAAGTTAACGCGGCTGCAAATTGTTATTTAGGTTCGGTACCGAACCATTTTTTATACAGCTGATTGTAGGTGCCGTTCTCTTTGATAGTTTTCAGCGCGCCGTTCACTTTTTCACGTAAATCGTCGCTGCCTTTCGGGAAGGCGATGCCGTACTGCTGCGCTTCAATCGACTCGCCTACCGCTTTGAAGCGGCCTTTACCGGCGGTATTGATGAAGTAGAGGATGTTTGGCGTATCGTGCAGGACCGCGTCAGCGCGGTTGGTACCAAGTTCCATGTAGGCGTTGTCGATGTTCGGGAACTGACGCAGGTCTTTGGTTTTAATGTTGGCTTTGGCGTAATCAACCGAGCCGGTGCCGCTTTTCACGGCGACCACTTTACCGCTGAGATCGCTGATGCCTTTGATGTCGTTCTCATTGTTACGCACCATCACCAGCAGGCCGCTTTTGTAATAGCCATCAGAAAACTCGATAGCCTTTTTACGCTCTTCGGTAATGGTAATCCCTGCCAGCGCCAGATCGACGTTGCGGGTCTGCAGTGCCGGGATAATGCCGCTGAAATCCATCGGCTTGAGGGTGTAATCGAGTTTCAGTTGTTTAGCAATTGCGTCCCACAGATCAACGTCGAAGCCGACATATTTGTCGCCCTGTTTGAACTCAAAAGGAACGAAGGCGGTGTCAGTGGCAACCACCAGTTTCTTTTCTGCTGCAGTGGAAGAGAGGGAGAAGGCCAGCGCCAGCGCGGCCACAGAAACTTTTAACAGTGACTTCATCATTTTTCCTTATTACTACCAGGCGGCAGGGCCTGTGTTTGCGGCTTGTCATATGAAAGAATTATGCCAACTTTGCAAAATACACCAAATCAGTGGGTTAAATAACCCAGCTGACACGATTTTGCAGGAATATCTGCCTATGCACCATTTTGGTGACCCTAATTGGTGCAAGTTGCTGTTTTGGTGCAATCGGTAGTGTGCCTCAGTTGTTAAGGCTGTGAAGCGAAGGAGGGAAGAACTGTTAACAGGGTCATAAAATTGCGCTATTACAGACGTAAAAAAGGCGGGTCTCCCCGCCGTTTTTGTCTCATTGATGAATCAATGGCTGTTATTCAATGTTGGCTTCGATAAACCACAAGAATTTATCCAGGTCACGTGAAGCAGCAGTAAAGATGTCAGCAGTATCCTCATCTTTAACTTCTGAAATCGCTTTACGGGTGTCGTTAGCGACAACGCTGTAACGATCGGCCAGCGCTTTCAGGTGGTCCTGCACGCTATGGATGTTAAGCGGATAGCTTTTCAGTGGGGTTTTATCATTAACTACCTGCGCGGTACCCAGCGCAACGCCACCCAGCTGGACAACGCGCTCAGCGATGGTGTCCTGATGATCGGTAATGGCAGTACGGAAGCCGTCCAGCATTTCGTGAACACCAATGAAATTAGCCCCACGCATGTTCCAGTGGGCCTGTTTGGTGATCAAAGACAGATCGATAAATTCGACAACCAGACGGTTCAACACCTCAATGGTGGCTTTTTTCTCATCATCTGCCACATCGTTACGGGTGTAAATCAGGTCGGAAGATTTAGTTTTAACCAATTTAGCGGTACTCATCGTTTCAGTCCTCTCTTTGATGGTTGTCCTAATCAAGTACCGGATAAGTATAGCAGCGGTTTTCAGCTTTGCATTAACGGCTGTGTCGATGGCTGAAATAGCGCATATCTTCAACGCTGGCAGCGCTTTCAAGCAAAAGTTAATGCCATGTTAAAATAAAATTTCTGGTTAAAACCATTCTAAATCAATAGGTTAAATTCTTATGTAAATAACAGATAAGCGACTGTTTCAAAATACGAAAGTCAGTAGGTTGATTTAGTTAAGAATAATTATCAGGTTGATTGTGATTGTTATTTAAGCGGATGAGAAAAATCCTGTTAATCGCTTATTTAGTTCCGCTGCTGTTAATTTCCACTTCGCTTAGCTGAGTCTTTTTAGGCTTCATGGTGAGGGTGGAGCCCGCTGAAGCAATGATGATTGCCAGCAGCGCCAGCCACTGCAGCGGCGTCAGCGTTTCGCCGAGAAACAGCATGCCGGAAAAAGCCGCCATCGCCGGCTCCAGGCTCATCAGCGTGCCAAAGATGCGCGCCGGTAAGCGCGTAAGGGCGATCATCTCAAGGGAATAGGGGATCGCGCTGGAGAGCAATGCCACCAACAGCGCCACTGGCAGCACACTCCAGTGCCAGATGCCGCTTTCGGCAAACGTCAGGCCGAGCGGAACAAAAATAATCGATGCGATCAGCGAGCCAATCGCCACCGTGGCAGGACCGTGTTCTGCTCCCGCACGCTGGCCAGCCAGAATATAGATCGCCCAGCAGGCACCTGCGCCCACCGCCAGCGCGGCACCCAGCGGGTCGATAGATACCATGCCCGCCCCGAACGGCAGCAGAAAAGCTAATCCCACCACTGCCAGCAGTACCCAGACAAAATCGAGCAGGCGGCGCGATCCGAATAGCGCCAGCGCCAGCGGACCGGTAAACTCCAGTGCTACCGCCACGCCGAGCGGCACGGTACGAATAGCCAGATAGAACATAAAATTCATCGCGCCGAGCGCCAGCCCGTACATCAACAGCGGCATACGCTGTTCGCGGCTGAAGCGTAAGCGCCATGGCTTGAAGATCAGGCAGAGAATCAGAGTGCCGAAGCCGAGACGCAGGGCAGTAATGCCGGTTGCGCCGACGCTCGGGAACAGGGTTTTAGCCAGAGAGGCGCCGCCCTGCAGCGATAACATCGCTATCAGCAGCACGGCGATCGGTAATAAGACGGGCGCAAGGCTTTTTTGAACTGAAGAGGCAGACATCCTGTATACATTTCCTGGTCATAAGCGCGGTGAGTCAGTCAGTGTAAAGGAAATGGTGAGCAAAAAAATGACAGAGTGGTGTTTAAATTTGCGTTAACTGCACAAATTCTGGCCAGATTCAGGGCCATTTTGGTAAAGAAACGTCAGGATTTTTTAGGATTTAACTTAAAGACCGAAAAGATGAAAAAAAAATTATTGCAGCAGGATGACGGTTTTTATAAGAAAAATGAATGACATAGGATGTTGCATTAACTTTCTGTTACACCAAACATTCTGTTAGACAACAAAATGCGGGCAGAGTTTCTCGCTATTTTTTGTTATATTTTCAGCGTTGTCAGGAGAGAAGTATTTTCACATTTGAGGTGGTTATGAAAAAAATTGCATGTCTTTCAGCATTAGCCTGTGTACTGGCAGTATCTGCAGGTTCAGCAATGGCACAGAGCACCGTGACTGGTGGTTACGCTCAGAGCGATTACCAGGGCGTGGCTAACAAAGCTAACGGCTTCAACCTGAAATACCGCTATGAAGACGGTTCAAACCCACTGGGTTGGATTGGCTCATTCACCTACACCGAAAAAGATCGTACCGAAGATGGCTTTTACAACAAAGGTCAATACTACGGCATCACTGGTGGTCCTGCTTACCGTCTGAACGACTGGGCAAGCATCTACGGTGTTGTGGGTATCGGCTATGGTAAATTCCAGCAGAACGACACCGCTTCACGTGACAAATCTGATAGCAGCGACGTAGGCTTCTCATACGGCGCTGGTATGCAGTTCAACCCAATCGAAAACGTTGCACTGGACGTGGGCTACGAGCAGAGCCGCATCCGTAACGTTGACGTTGGCACCTGGATTGCTGGCGTAGGTTACAGCTTCTAAGTTTAGCTTAGACGACCTGCCAAAAAACGGCCCTTTATGGGCCGTTTTTTATTGCGCGCTTTCCAGCATTCTTCGCCTAAGAGGGGCGTTCTGCCCGTTTAACGCGGTGAGCGATGAGCGGCACTGGCGCAACGCCACAGGGCAAATCTGGCCCGATGTGACGTGATGTGCCAGCAGATCAGCCAGCAAAAGGGTCTGGATGCAGGTTATCTCACCTCAATAGCACTCAACGATGCGACGATGACGGGCAGAGAAGGTGCTTCTAAGCGAAGGCACGCTGAAGCGCATCACAACGGAGGTTAAGATAAGCTGCGGTGAGTATTATCTGAGAGGTACATTACCTGAGTGGAGCAATCCATGAGGGGGAAGGGAAGTGGCCCTCAAGTGATTCACTGAAAGGCGCTGTAAACCGGCCGGTGAAGAATTATCCGCGCCAGATCAGATTCTGACAGCGACGATCTTCAGGCTTTTTGCCGAGTAATTTTTCAATCAACATCAGACGCAGTGTGAATGGGGAACGCGTCAGCAGGCACAGCCAGGATTTCATCTCCGTGGTTGTTCTCTTTTCAGCCTGGAAGCATTTGCTGCAGTCTAAACAGCATTTCAGGGTGCTCATAGAATCACCTCCCAATCAGTATCGATGTAAAAGTAAGCAGAGTCCGGCGACGTAACCCATAAACAACAACAGTAACAGATAGGGATCGATCATGATCTTCACCACCGGCTGCTTACATTATCAACAAATATAGCATTGGCTATATCATTTAGCCAAGGCTAATGACGAAAAATTTGAGCTTCTTTGCACCTGGTTTACAATGAGCCCAGCTACATCCGTACGGCAGTGACAGTACGGACATAATAAAGAGGAAGCTGAATGAGTCGTCGTGCCAAAAGCGTGGTTTCTGCCCCGCAAGGACCACTGAAAGATATTGAAGAGCATGTCGAGGGTTTTCGGCAGGTGCGCGAAGCGCATCGTCGTGAATTAATTGATGACTACGTTGAGTTAATCTCTGATTTGATTGGTGAATTTGGCGAAGCGCGTCAGGTTGATATGGCGGCGCGATTGGGCGTTTCCCAGCCAACGGTGGCAAAAATGCTGAAACGTCTCGGCAGCGCCGGGCTGGTTGAGCAGGTGCCTTATCGCGGCGTCTTTCTCACCGGCGAAGGAGAGAAGCTGGCTGAGGAGAGCCGTGCCCGTCATCACATCGTTGAAACTTTCCTGCTGGCATTGGGAATCAGTCCGGAAACCGCCCGCCGTGATTCTGAAGGTATTGAGCATCACGTCAGTGATGAAACCCTGGCCGTCTTCCAGAAATTCTGTAAAACCCGTTAACTTTTAAGGCTCAACGCCATCATGCCGCAGCTGTTTCGATCTTTTTTGCATGACTCGATTTTGCATTTACTCGTCGTTATTGGTGTGGTTCTGGCATTTCTGGCTGACTTTCGCTGGCCGGATCTGCCGGGTGCGGTGGACTGGCACACCATTATTACTCTCACCGGGTTGCTGATCCTGACCAAAGGTCTGGAAACCAGCGGTTATTTTGATGTGCTGGGTGGGCGGCTCATCGCTCGCTTTCGGCATGAACGCGCGCTGGCGCTGTTTATGGTGCTGGCGGCAGCGCTGCTTTCAACTTTTCTGACCAATGATGTGGCGCTGTTCATTCTGGTGCCGCTGACCCTGACGTTGCGTAAGTTTTCGCGCTTACCGATCTCCCGGCTGATTATCTTTGAAGCGCTGGCGGTTAACGCCGGATCGCTGCTGACACCGGTCGGCAATCCGCAAAACATTCTGTTATGGAGTCACGGCTCGCTCAGCGTGGCGGGCTTTATCGTGCAGATGCTGCCTCTCGCGGCCTGGCTGCTGCTCAGCCTGGTGGTGTTAACCTGGTTTAGCTTTTCGAAGCGCACCATTGAGAAGCACGACAATCCGCAACAGCCGCAGTGGCAGAAGCCGCTGTTTGTGGTCAGCGTGCTGCTCTATCTGCTGTTTATCGCCGGGCTGGAGTGGCAGCTGACCGGCTGGGTGCTGCTGTTGATCATCACCAGCTTCCTGCTGATAGCGCGCCCGGTGTTACTGCGCATCGACTGGAGTTTGCTGGCGGTGTTTATCGCCATGTTTATCGACGTCTGGCTGCTGACGCGCCTGCCGGTAATGCAGGCGCACTTTGATGCGATCACTCATCTCGGTCAGGGACAGCTTTACCTGCTGGCGATTGGACTGTCACAGGTGATCAGCAACGTGCCGGCGACGATTCTGCTGCTGCAAAAAGTTCCGCCGTCTGAGGTGCTCGCCTGGGCGGTGAATATCGGTGGCTTCGGCCTGTTGCCCGGCTCGCTCGCCAACCTGATCGCTTTACGAATGGCGCAGGATCGTGCGGTCTGGTGGCGTTTCCATCTCTTCTCTCTGCCCCTGCTCGGCTGGTCAATGGCCAGCGGCTGGCTGTTGCTGCAGCTGCTCAAATAACTCCCCCTCCATCCTGCTGCCGATCCCAGGTAGCAGGATGTGCGCCTTTCCTCAGCTTAAGTAAAGTTATGCTGGATTTTGTCAATTTTCGATCTAAGGTTAACGGGACCTTTTATGCCCGGGAATTAGGGCCTTAGCCAGTGATGGGAACTATGAGCGAGAACAACCAACGCGATCCACACCAGCAGGACGCAGAGAATGCGCCGGATAAGAACAGTCAGCCTGATGATAATCAGGATAATGACCAGCAGCCCGAACGCAAACGCCCCGGTAAAAAGCCGTTGATCATTCTGGCCGTTGTGGTGGTGGTGATGCTGATTGTCGGATTCTGGTTCTGGTTCTCAACCCGTAACCAGGAGACCACCGATGACGCCTTTACCGAAGGCGATGCGGTGACGATTGCCCCGAAGGCTTCCGGTTATGTGGTTAAGCTGCTGGTTAAAGATAACCAGCGAGTGAAGAAGGGCGATCTGCTGGTTGAAATCGATCCCAGCGACAATCAGGCGCAGCGCGATCAGGCCAAAGCTCAACTCGGCCTGGCGGTCGCGCAGCTGCACCAGGCGCAGGCGCAACTGGCGCTGTCGCGGGTACAGTATCCGGCCCAGCGCGATCAGGCGTTAGCCGATCAGGCCAAAGCGGAAGCAAATCTGCTTAACGCGCAGGCCGATTACCGTCGCCAGCGCGGCGTCGATCCACGCGCCACCAGCCAGCGCAATATTGACACCGCAGCGGCGCAGTTACGTTCTGCTCAGGCCCAGTTGCAGAGCGCGAAAGCGCAGGTGGAAGTAGCGTCGCAGGTGCAGTTACAGATTCGCCAGCAGGAAACCAACGTTGAAGCGCGTCAGCAACAGGTTGAACAGGCCAGAGCGCAGCTCAACACCGCCGATCTTAATCTCTCCTACACCCAGGTGCGCGCTCCGTACGACGGCTTTGTCACCAAGCGTAATGTGCAGCCCGGCACGCTGGTCCAGGCCGGATCTGCGCTGTTCTCGCTGGTGTCACCGGATATCTGGATTACCGCCAACTTCAAAGAGTCGCAGCTTGAGCGCATGAACCCGGGCGACAAAGTGGCGATTACCGTTGATGCCTGGCCAGATATGAAGCTGGAAGGGCACGTCGACAGTATTCAGATGGGCTCCGGTTCACGCTTCTCTACCTTCCCATCAGAAAATGCCACCGGAAACTACGTCAAAATTGTGCAGCGCGTACCGGTCAAAATCGTGATTGATAAAGGTCTGGACCCAAATCATCCGCTGCCGCTCGGCCTGTCGGTTGAACCGAAGGTGACGGTGGAATGAGTGCCCCGCAGAGCTGGAAACCGGCCAGCAATCCGTGGCTGGTCGCGGTCACGGTCACCCTGGCGGTGTTCATGGAGATCCTCGACACCACGATTGTCAACGTGGCGCTGCCGCACATCGCCGGTTCGCTCTCCTCCAGTTATGACGAGTCAACCTGGGTGCTGACTTCCTATCTGGTGGCAAACGGCATTGTGCTGCCGATCTCCGCCTTTTTCAGCCGACTGTTTGGCCGTAAACAGTTTTTCCTGATCTGTATTGTGATGTTCACCATCTGCTCTTTCCTGTGTGGCATCGCCACCGAGCTATGGCAAATTATTCTGTTCCGCGTGCTGCAGGGATTTTTTGGTGGCGGCTTACAGCCGGTGCAGCAGTCGGTGCTGCTGGACTATTTTAAGGCGGAAGATCGCGGTAAGGCGTTTGGTCTCTCCTCCATCGCCATCATCGTGGCGCCGGTGATCGGACCCACGCTGGGTGGCTGGATCACTGATAATTACAGCTGGCGCTGGGTGTTCTTTATTAACATTCCGGTTGGCGTGCTCACCGTGCTGGCGATCTATCAGCTGCTGGAAGATCCGCCGTGGGAGCGCAAATGGGCCAAGGGCAAACTGAAGATCGATTACATCGGTATCAGCCTAATCACCCTTGGGCTCGGCTGTCTGCAGGTGATGCTGGATCGCGGTGAAGACGAAGACTGGTTCGCTTCGCACTTCATTGTGCTGTTCGCCATTCTGGCGGTGATCGGGATTGTCGGGGCGGTTTACTGGCTGATGTATGCCCGCAAGCCGGTGGTCGATATTCTGGTGATGAAAGACCGCAACTTCTGGGTTGCCGGGCTGCTGATGGCCGGGATGGCAATGATCCTGTACGGCAGCTCGGTGGTTCTGCCGCAGCTGGCGCAGCAGGATCTGGGCTATACCGCCACCTGGTCCGGTCTGGTGCTGTCACCCGGGGCGGTGTTGATCGTGCTGACCATCCCGCTGGTGCTGAAACTGATGCCGATAGTGCAGACGCGCTACATCATCGCGTTTGGTTTCAGCTGTCTGGCGGTGGCATTCCTCTACTCATCGACCCTGACACCCGATGTGGATTTCACCACCCTGGTGCTGATGCGCAGCGCGCAGTCTATCGGGCTCGGTTTCCTGTTCGTGCCGCTCACCACTATCGCGTTCGTCACCATTCCGCAGCGGCTCAATGCTGACGCCTCGGCGCTGTTTACCATGTTCCGCAACGTCGCGGGTTCGATTGGCATTTCATTGTCGACCGCTGCCATCACCGAACGTGAGCAGGTGCGATCGGCGCATATGGTGCATAACATGTCGCCGCTTAACGAGCAGTTCAACATCACGGTGCAGCACTGGGCGCAGGCGATTCGCGACTTTACCTCAGCGGTAGGCGATCCGATTACCCTGGCAAGCGGTCAGCTCTATCAGGAGATGATCGCCCAGTCGCGCATTCTCGCTTATATCGATGTCTTCTCAGGCCTGAGTATTGTCGCCCTGATTTTGATTCCATTTTGTTGGCTGCTGTCGCCGATTAAGAGCGAAGGCAGTGCAGGAGCACACTGACATGAAGGTTATTTATTCTCGCGGCCTGAAACCGTTGAGCCTGTTAACGCTGGCCCTTTCGCTGGCCGGTTGTGCCGTCGGGCCAGATTATCAGGCGCCGAAACCGGCGGTGCCCGGCAGCTACAACAGCCTGGACTCGCAGGAAGCGTCTAAGCCGCAGAGTGCAGCGATCAACTCCCGCTGGTGGCGCAGCTTCAACGATCCGCAACTCGACAGCCTGATCGCCCGCGCAATTGATGGCAACCTGACGCTGCAACAGGCGGTGCTGCGCATTGCCGGCGCACGTGAGCAGCTGAGCCAGGCGCAAGGCGGTCTGTTTCCGAGCCTCAATGGTTCGGCCAAAGTCAACCGCCAGCAGCTCGGGCTGGAAGGCTTGCTGAAGGCCAATGGTGCCACCGATCAGCTCGACAGCAACGTCGCCAGCCAGCTTAATGGGCTGACCCAGCCGGTGACCCTCTATCAGGGCAGTTTCGATGCCAGCTGGGAACTCGACCTGTGGGGCAAAGTGCGCCGTCAGGTTGAATCTGCTAATGCCCAGCAGCAGGCGGCGATTGAGCAGCGCAACGATGCGCTGGTGTCGCTGGAAGCGGAAGTGGCGCGTGCCTGGCTGCAACTGCGTGGCGCGCAAAGTACTCTACAGACGCTGCAGCAGCAGATTGATGTGGCGCAGCAGACCACCGAACTGACCCAGAGCCAGCAACGTAACGGACTGGCACCGTTAACCGATGTGGAAAATGCCCGCGCCCAGCTCAGTAGCCTGCAGGCGCAGCTGCCGCAGTATCAGGCGCAGGCGCGTCAGGCGATGAATGGCTTAGCGGTGCTGCTGGGCAAAACGCCCGGCTCGCTGGATGCGGAACTGAGTGCGCCGAAAGCGCTGCCGCCACTGCCGCAGTTTGTCCCGGTGGGAATCCCTTCTACGCTGGCGCGACGTCGTCCTGACATCCGCCAGGCGGAAGCGACGCTGCATGCGCAGACGGCGGAGATTGGTGTTTCTGTCGCGCAGTTGTTCCCGAGCCTGTCACTGACCGGTCAGCTGGGCGTGCGCAACACTGACGTCAGTTATCTCGATAACTGGAGCAGTCACTTCTACAGCTACGGCCCGTCATTATCGATTCCGATTTTCCAGGGCGGACGACTGGTGTCGAGCGTCAAACTGGCGCGGGCGCAGCAGGCCAGTGCCGCACTCGACTATCGTCAGACGGTGCTGACTGCCTTACAGGACGTGGAGAATGCGCTGGTTAGCTACCGCGCCGATCAGCAGCGGGTCACCGCGCTGGACCAGACCACCGGTTCGCTGCAGCGCGCCTTTGATCTGGCCAGTGACAGCTACCGTCAGGGACTCTCAACTTTCCTCGAGGTGCTGGATGCGCAGCGTCAGCTGGCGCAGGCCGAAGAGCAGGCTACCCAGGCGCGGATGCAGAGCGCACTGGATTTAGTCGCGTTGTACAAAGCGCTGGGCGGCGGCTGGGAAACCTACCAGAACGTCGAGCTGCCGCAATATTCAGTCTTTGGTCCGGCGACAGAGGTAAATTAACCGGCAGGCGGTGGCAGAAAATCGGCTGCCACCGCCGCACTATTGTCACTAACGCCGCTGGCTCAGGCGATTATTATCCCCCACACTTTGCCGTTCTCTGCGTGATAACCCGTTGAATAGTCACTGTTCACTTCCATTTTTCTGCCCGTAAACCGGTGCAAATAAAACAGGATAAATGTCAGGGTTATTATTCAGCTTAGCCGCTGTTGCGCGTCGGCTATTATTTATCTGAACAGAATAAATAGCGTTAGCGATGGCCGGCCGGTCGCGCAGACTTTCTCTGTTTTTATTCACAGTCACCTTTATCAACGTCGGGTGCCAGCCTGCTGATGCGCTGGTTTAATAGGCCCGATGCGCCGATTAAGTCGGTTAACCTGCTGCAGGCCGCATGAGGGTTATCTGACAACCTGCGTCTGGCTGAGTAAATTTTTAAACCCTCCGCAGATATTAATAAAAAATGCACCATTGTCGTGATCCTTTTGCGCTATTTGAGTGCGCGGCAGTGGCTTTTTTTTAGCCTTAATCTGTAAACTATTGTGACTGAGATCTAAATTTAGTGAGCGGTTAATCTTGCCGTTGTACTGTACTGGCCACAAATAAAAAGCAGGGTGTCAGGGGATTTTTAACCGGCTCCTCTGGCAGTCTCCGCAGGTAGCAGATGCCTGTAATCGATTCCAGCGCCAGAAGTAACATCACGTTCAGTGTTAATTCAGCGTTAATAAAACGTCAGGAATTAGCCGTTCAAATTCAGCTGGCGTTTATGAAATAACATCTAAGAATTATCTGTAGCGTAAAAATAATTTATTTTTTTATTTGAATTAGGTAATCTTGTCGCTACAGTTTTATTAACCCCCTTAAACAAGGACATTGTGATGAGTGACGCATTTAAAGTTCTGAACAATATTCGCACATTACGTGCCCAGGCCCGTGAACTGCCACTGAGCGATCTTGAAGAGATCCTCGAAAAATTAAACGTTGTGGTCACCGAGCGCCGCGAAGAAGCGGAAGCGGAAGAGACGCAGAATCGTGAAAAAGAAGAAAAACTGTCGAAATATCGCGAAATGCTGCTGGCTGACGGCATCGATCCTAATGAATTATTAGGAGCGCTGGAAACCGGTAAAAAACGCGCTAAGCGTGCGCCGCGTCCGGCTAAATATTCTTATACCGACGAAAACGGTGAGAAAAAATCCTGGACTGGTCAGGGCCGTACCCCGGCAGCGATTAAAAAAGCGCTGGATGCCGGTAAAAGCCTGGACAGCTTCCTGATCGACTGATCGACACAATCCTTGTCAGTGGGAGCCGGAGAGCCTTGATGGCCCTCCGGCTTTTTTATTTCTGCCGCGATATCAATCATCCCAACTGCAATCCGCGGCTTAGACTGGCGTGCGCTGCGTCACATCTGGCATAATAGCTGCCGTTTTTCTATCCACTCTCTTCACAAAGGTCAATGCCGTGTTAGTTAGCAGCAATATCACCATGCAGTTTGGCAGTAAGCCACTGTTCGAGAACATCTCCGTTAAATTTGGCGGCGGTAATCGTTACGGTTTAATCGGTGCGAACGGCAGCGGAAAATCCACCTTCATGAAGATTCTGGGTGGCGATCTGGTGCCTTCAGGCGGCAACGTCTCTTACGATCCCAATGAGCGTATCGGTAAGTTACGTCAGGATCAGTTCGCCTTTGAACAATATAGCGTGCTGGACACCGTGATTATGGGTCACCATGAATTATGGGAAGTTAAGCAGGAACGCGACCGTATTTATTCTTTGCCGGAAATGAGCGAAGAGGAAGGCTATAAAGTTGCCGACCTTGAAGCAGTTTACGGTGAAATGGACGGCTACAGCGCCGAATCCCGCGCCGGTGAGTTATTACTCGGTGTCGGTATTCCGGTTGAGCAGCATTATGGCCCGATGAGTGAAATTGCACCGGGCTTTAAATTGCGTGTCCTGCTGGCGCAGGCGCTGTTCTCCAATCCTGATATTTTGTTGCTGGACGAACCGACCAACAACCTGGATATCGATACTATCCGTTGGCTGGAGCAGGTGCTGAACGAACGCGACAGCACCATGATTATCATTTCGCACGACCGTCACTTCCTTAATATGGTCTGCACTCACATGGCTGATTTGGATTATGGCGAGCTGCGGGTCTATTCCGGCAATTATGACGAATATATGACCGCAGCGACTCAGGCGCGTGAACGTCTGTTAGCTGATAATGCCAAGAAAAAAGCGCAGATTGCCGACCTGCAATCTTTTGTCAGCCGCTTTAGCGCCAACGCCTCTAAATCCCGTCAGGCAACCTCGCGCGCAAAACAGATGGATAAAATTAAACTGGATGAAGTAAAAGCCTCCAGTCGTCAGAACCCGTTTATCCGTTTTGAGCAGGACAAGAAATTGTTCCGTAATGCGCTGGAAGTGGAAGGCTTGACCAAAGGTTTTGATAACGGTCCGCTGTTTAAGAATTTAAACCTGCTGCTGGAAGTCGGCGAAAAACTGGCGGTGATCGGCGCCAACGGTATTGGTAAATCGACCCTGCTTAAAACGCTGGTCAGCCAACTCAGCCCCGACAGCGGCAGCGTTAAATGGTCAGAAAATGCGCGTATCGGTTATTACGCGCAGGATCACGCCGAAGATTTCGCCAATGACCTGACGGTATTTGACTGGATGAGCCAGTGGAAACAGGCTGGCGATGATGAGCAGAGCGTGCGCAGTATTCTTGGCCGCCTGTTATTCTCGCAGGATGATATTAAGAAACCGGCCAAAGTGCTGTCCGGTGGTGAAAAAGGTCGCATGCTGTTCGGTAAGCTGATGATGGAAAAACCGAACATCCTGATTATGGATGAACCGACCAACCACCTCGACATGGAGTCAATTGAGTCACTCAATATGGCGCTGGAGATGTATGAAGGGACGCTGATTTTCGTTTCACACGACCGTGAATTCGTCAGCTCGCTGGCGACCCGGGTGATGGAAATCAAATCGGATCGGGTGGTGGACTTCACCGGCAACTACGAAGATTACCTGCGCAGTCAGGGCATCGTCTGACAGCGAACGGGGTAGCGCAGGCTACCCCGTTTTTTTATCCGTGCTGCGAGCCACATACTTCGCACTGCGCGTCCTGCGCCACCTTCATGCTGCGGAACTCCGCGCTCAGCGCATCGTACATCAGCAATCGGCTGGTGGCGGGCGTCCCGTAGTCCGTTAACAGCTTAATCGCCTCCATTGCCTGCATCGCCCCAATCACGCCGACCAGCGGCGCCATTACGCCCGCTTCGACACAGCTCAGGGTTTGTTCGCCAAACAGCCGGCTGATGCAGCGATAGCAGGGCGTACCCGGCAGCCAGTTAAATACGCTGATCTGGCCTTCCATCCGAATCGCTGCGCCAGACACCAGCGGTACCCGTTGCTGACGACACAGTCGGTTGAGCTGCTCACGCGTTGCCACATTATCGGTACAGTCCAGCACCACCTGCTGTTGGGCGATCAGCGCCAGCAGCGCTGCATCGTCCAGCTCGCCGTGGATCGGCTGCAGCTGGCAGTGGGGATTGATCTCGGCCAGACTTTGGGCGGCAGATTCAACCTTGGCACGGCCAATATCCGCATCATGATGCAGGATCTGCCGCTGCAGATTAGAGTGTGACACGCTGTCGAAATCGAGCAGCGTCAGCCTGCCGACCCCGGCCGATGCCAGATAAGGCGCGGCGGCACAGCCCAGCCCGCCCAACCCGACAATCAGCGCCTGACTGGCTTTAAGCCGTTCCTGGCGGTCAAAATCGAAGCCACGCAGCACGATCTGCCGGTTGTAGCGCAGCATCTCTTCATCGGTTAGCTCAGGCAGCATTTACCCCTCCAGCAGCGCATTAAACGCCTCTACCTCGACCCATTCACCCGGCTCAACGTTGCCGCGATCGCGTTCCAGCACGATAAAGCAGTTGGCCTGCGCAAAGGAGCTGAAGACGTGCGAGCCCTGCATGCCGGTGGTCTGCACTTCCAGTTCGCCCTCAGCATTCTGTTGCAGCACCCCACGCTGAAAATCGAGCCGGCCCGGCGTTTTTTTCAGCCGCGACGCGCTACGCACTTTCTGACGGGGCGGCAGCGCGGCTTTCTTCTGCCCGGTTAACGCGGCGAGCAGCGGTTGCACCAGCTGATAAAAGGTGACCGCAGCGGAAACCGGGTTGCCCGGCAACCCACAGAACCAGCTGCTGGCGAGGCGTCCAAAGGCAAACGGCTTGCCGGGTTTGATTGCCAGCTTCCAGAAGCTGATGGCACCGAGCTGCTCCAGCATGCTTTTGGTAAAATCGGCTTCGCCCACCGACACGCCGCCGGTACTGATAACCACGTCAGCCTGACGATCGGCTTCCTCAAACGCTGCACGCAGCGCCACAGGATCGTCCTTAATAATGCCGAGGTCGATCACTTCGCAGCCCAGTTTGTGCAGCATTAGCGACACCGCGAAGCGGTTAGTATCGTAAATTTGTCCGGCCGCCAGCGGCTGACCGACCGGCTGCAGCTCGTCGCCGGTAGAGAAGATTGCTACCCGCAGTTTGCGCAGGATTTCAACCTGGGCGATACCGAGCGAAGCCAGCAGCGGCAGCTCAGCCGCGCCAAGCCGCACGCCGGCTTCCAGCACCACGTGGCCAGGCTGGATGTCGTCACCGGTCAGGCGAATATTTTGTCCGGCGCGCACCGGCGCGGTAATCACAATCGCATCGCCACGGGTTTCGGTCTGCTCCTGCATCACCACCGCTTCACAGCCTGGCGGCAGCGGGGCGCCAGTCATGATCCGCACCACGCTGCCCTGCGGCCATTCACCACTGAATGGTGCACCGGCAAACGCTTTACCGGCAACCGGCAACGGCTCACCGCGGCTGACGTCCGCCAGCCGCACCGCGTACCCGTCCATCGCTGAATTATCAAACGGCGGTACCGCGATTGGCGAGGTAACGGCCCTGGCGGTGATCCGCCCCGCCGCTTCGGTCAGCGGGACGCTCAGCGAGTCAGTGATCGGCGTCAGCTGCGCCAGCATTTTTTGTTGTGCCTCCTCAAGGGAGATCAATCCTGCAGTAAAGCTTTCCATGGTTATTCCAGTTGGGTTATCTCAGATGCTGCTTATTATGGTGGGATTTGTCCGCTGAGTCACATCGGTATCCTTCTCTGCTTTTCGCCTGGCGTGCGCCTGCCACTAAAGTGAAATATGGCCGGGTGAAAAGGTTATAACCATCGGAACAGTTTCTTCTTTACAACACTTAGCAGGCTTTCTATAGTCAAAAATTACCGAAAATGGATGAAAACCATTCTAAATCAGTGTTTTTCGTGCTGATGCAACCACAGGGCAGAGCGTTATGGTCAAAGCAGTGATCGCCATTCATGGGGGAGCGGGCGCAATTACGCGCTCAGCAATGAGCGCCGAAAAGGAGCAGCACTATCGTCAGGCCCTGCAGGATATCGTGACGCACGGCCAGCAGATGCTGGCTCAGGGTGCCAGCGCGCTCGACGCGGTAACAGAAGCGGTGCGTCAGCTGGAGGAGTGTCCGCTGTTCAACGCTGGCAAAGGGGCGGTGTTTACCCATCAGGGCAGCCATGAGCTGGACGCCTGCGTGATGGATGGCCGAACGCTGGACGTCGGTGCCGTGGCGGGCGTCAGTCGGGTTCGCAATCCGGTGCTGGCGGCGCGCGCGGTGCTGGAACAGAGTCCGCACGTGCTGTTTATCGGCGAAGGCGCAGAGCAGTTCGCCGAGGCGCAGGGCCTGCAGCCGGTGGCGGCAGATTACTTCTCGACGCCAGAACGCTGGGAGCAGCTGCAGCGCGCACTAAACAGCGATGAAGCGGTGCTGGATCATGATGGCGCTGCCCGCGGTGACGATCCGCTCGACCCGGACCGCAAGTTTGGCACGGTGGGTGCCGTGGCACTCGATCTTAATGGCAATCTGGCGGCGGCGACCTCGACCGGCGGCATGACCAATAAACAGGCGGGACGGGTGGGGGATTCCCCGCTGCCGGGCGCGGGCTGCTACGCCAGCAACGACAGCGTGGCGGTCTCCTGTACCGGCACCGGTGAAGTCTTTATCCGTACCCTGGCGGCCTACGACGTAGCAGCGCAGATGCGTTACGCCGGCCGCACGCTTCAGCAGGCCAGCGTCAATGTGATTCACGACAGCGTGCTGGAGCTGGGCGGTAGCGGCGGCCTGATTGCGGTCGATCGCGAAGGTAACGTGGCGCTGCCGTTCAATAGCGAAGGAATGTACCGGGCGGTGGCACGGGTCGGCGAGGCAGCCGAGGTGGCCATCTACCGTGACAGTTAAGGAGCAGGCATGAGCGATCGGCAGGCGTTACCCGCGCTGGCGCCAGACCAGGTGCTGGCGGTACGCGATCTCAGTGTGCATTTTCAGCATCAGGGCGCGGTGACCGAGGCGGTGCGCCATCTCTCCCTTGATCTGTTTCGCGGCGAAACCCTGGCGCTGGTGGGCGAGTCAGGTTCCGGTAAGTCAGTCACCTCGCTGGCGCTGATGCGGCTGATTGAGCAAAACGGCGCAACGGTTCGCGGTGAAGTACAGCTGCGCCGCCGTAACGGTGAGGTACTGGATATCATGCGCACCCCGGCCGGCCAGATGCGGCGGGTACGCGGCGCGGATATGGCGATGATTTTTCAGGAGCCGATGACCTCGCTCAATCCGGTGTTTACCGTCGGTGAGCAGATCGCCGAATCGATTCGCCTGCATCAGGGCAAAAGCCACGCTCAGGCGCTGGCAGAAGCGCGCCATATGCTGGACCTGGTGCGTATTCCGGATGCACAAAATGTGTTGTCCCGCTTTCCACACCAGCTTTCCGGCGGGATGCGCCAGCGGGTGATGATCGCCATGGCGCTCTGCTGTAAACCGGCGTTGCTGATCGCCGATGAGCCGACCACCGCGCTCGACGTCACCATTCAGGCCCAGATCCTGCAGCTGATCCGCGTGCTGCAAAAAGAGATGCAGATGGGCGTCATTTTTATTACCCACGATATGGGCGTGGTGGCAGAAATGGCCGACCGGGTGCAGGTGATGTATCGCGGCGAAGTGGTGGAGAATGCCCCGGCGGCCGAGCTGTTTAGCGCCCCTCGCCAGCCTTACACCCAGGCGTTGCTGGCGGCGGTGCCTAAGCTCGGCTCGATGCACGGCCAGCCGTTGCCCGCTAAGTTCCCGCTGCTGCACGGCGGGGAAGAGCAGCAGACGCCGCAGGATACCGTGCGCCGCGATCGGCCACCGATTCTGCAGGTCCGCGATCTGGTGACGCGATTTGATATTCGCGGCGGGCTGTTTAACCGGGTGAAAAGTCGGGTCCACGCGGTCGAAAAAGTCAGTTTCGATCTCTATGCCGGCGAAACGCTGGCGCTGGTCGGCGAGTCCGGTTGCGGTAAATCGACCACCGGCCGTTCACTGCTGAAGCTGGTGGCCAGCCAGGGCGGGACGCTGACCTTCAACGGGCAACGCATCGATAACCTCAGCGGCGCGGCGCTGGCGCATCTGCGGCGTGACATTCAGTTTATTTTTCAGGACCCCTACGCCTCGCTCGATCCGCGGCTGACGGTAGGCTTTTCGATCATGGAGCCGCTGCTGGTGCACAAGGTGATGTCGCGTCGTGAAGCGGAACAGCGCGTTTCCGTCCTGCTGGAAAAGGTCGGGCTGTTGCCGGAACACGCGCAGCGCTACCCGCACGAATTTTCAGGCGGCCAGCGGCAGCGCATCTGTATTGCCCGCGCGCTGGCGCTTAACCCGAAAGTGGTGATTGCGGATGAGTCGGTCTCGGCGCTTGATGTGTCGATTCAGGCGCAGATCATCAACCTGATGCTCGATTTACAGCGCGAATTTGGTATCGCGTTTCTGTTTATTTCGCATGATATGGCGGTGGTGGAACGCATCAGCCACCGCGTGGCGGTGATGTATCTCGGCCAGATTGTGGAGATGGGGCCGCGCCAGGCGGTATTTGAGCAGCCGCAGCATCCTTATACCCGAAAACTCATGGCCGCCGTCCCGGTTGCCGATCCGGCGCACCATCGCCGGGAACGCGCGTTAATGGTTGATGAGATCCCCAGTCCGATTCATGCGTTAGGGGATGAACCTGAAGTGGCACCGTTGATGGAAGTGGCACCGGGGCACTTTGTCGCCCGCCACGTTATCAGCGCGACCTGAATAGTGAAGATATCGCTTCGGCGACCCACCCGACAGGGATTACAGGAGAACAAGATGCAGATGACGATGCGTAAAGGGTTAGTGGCGGCTGGCATATTAAGCAGCGCCCTTACATTGCCCGCCTGGGCGGCGCAGGATGCGGTGATTGCCGTCGCGTCCAACTTCACCACCCTCGATCCGTATGACGCCAACGACACGCTGTCACAGGCGGTCGCCAAATCGTTTTATCAGGGACTGTTTGGTTTTGATAAGCAGATGAAGCTGACCAACGTGCTGGCCGAAAGTTATCAGGCCAGTCCGGATGGGCTGACTTACACCATCAAGCTCCGACCGGGGATTAAGTTCCAGGACGGCAGCGACTTCAACGCCGAAGCGGTGAAGGTCAATCTCGACCGCGCCAGCAACCCGGATAATCACCTTAAACGCTATAACCTGTTTAAGCAGATCGCCACGACCGAAGTGATCGATCCGACCACGGTGAAGGTGACCCTGAAGCAGCCGTTCTCGGCCTTTATTAACATTCTGGCGCACCCGGCGGCGGCGATGATTTCACCGACCGCGCTGAAAAAATATGGCAAGGATATCGGTTTCCACCCGGTCGGGACCGGTCCGTTTGTGTTCGAAACCTGGAATCAGACCGACTTCGTCAAGGTGAAGAAGTGGGACGGCTACTGGAAGCCGGGCTATCCGAAGCTGGACAGCATTACCTGGCGGCCGATCGTGGATAACAATACCCGTGCGGCGATGCTGCAAACCGGGGAAGCCAATTTCGCCTTCCCGATCCCTTATGAGCAGGCCAAACTGCTGGAGAAAAACAGCAAGCTCGAGGTGGTAACCACGCCGTCGATTATGCAGCGCTATATCAGCCTCAACGTCACCCAGAAGCCGTTTGACAACCCGAAAGTGCGTGAGGCGCTGGAGTATGCCATCAATCGCCAGGCGCTGGCGAAAGTAGCCTTTGCCGGTTACGCCACCCCGGCCACCGGTATCGTCCCGCCGTCCATCGACTTTGCTCAGCAATATCCGGCCATTCGCTACGATCCAGCCAAAGCCAAAGCGTTGCTGAAAGAGGCGGGCTACCCCAACGGCTTCGAAACCACCCTCTGGTCATCACACAATCACAGCACCGCGCAGAAAGTGTTGCAGTTCACGCAGCAGCAGCTGGCGCAGGTCGGCGTGAAGGTTAAGGTCACCGCGATGGATGCCGGGCAGCGGGCGGCCGAAGTTGAGGGTAAAGGCCAGAAAGAGAGCGGCGTGCGGATGTTCTACACCGGCTGGTCCGCGTCAACCGGTGAAGCCGACTGGGCGCTGACGCCGCTGTTTGCCACTGCCGCCTGGCCGCCTGCGATCTTCAACACCGCGTTTTACAGCAATCCTAAGGTCGATAAAGATCTGGCGGATGCGCTGAAAACCACCGATCGCGCGCAGAAGGCCCAGCTGTACAAAGATGCCCAGGACACCATCTGGCAGGATCATCCGTGGATCCCGCTGGTGGTTGAGCAACTGGTGTCCGCCAGCAGCAAAAACCTCAGCGGTTTTTATGTGATGCCCGATACCTCATTCAATTTTGATGAGGCCAGTCTGAAGTAACGGAGCCGGCCAGCCCACGCGGCTGGCCGCAGCTGCAGGATGTTGCATGCTTAACTATTTTCTTAAACGGCTGTTGGGGCTGATCCCGACCTTGCTGATTGTTGCGGTGCTGGTGTTTCTGTTTGTTCACCTGCTGCCGGGCGATCCGGCGCGTCTGATTGCCGGACCGGAGGCGGACGCCTCGGTGGTAGCGCTGGTGCGTCAGGAGCTGGGACTTGATCTGCCGCTGCCGCAGCAGTTCTGGCACTTTATTCTTAATGCCTTGCAGGGCGATTTCGGTCAGTCGATGGTATCAAAACGGCCGGTGGCGGATGAGATCGCCTCGCGCTTCATGCCGACCTTATGGCTGACCCTGACCAGTATGGTCTGGGCCGTAATTTTTGGTATGGCAATCGGCATTGTCTCTGCCGTCTGGCGCAACCGCTGGCCCGATCGCCTCGGCATGACGCTGGCGGTCTCCGGCATTTCGTTTCCTGCCTTTGCGCTGGGCATGTTGCTGATGCAGATTTTCTCGGTAGAGCTGGGCTGGCTGCCGACGGTCGGGGCAGAAAGCTGGCAACATTACATTCTGCCGTCGATTACTCTCGGTGCGGCGGTGGCGGCCGTGATGGCGCGTTTCACCCGCGCCTCGTTTGTCGAAGTGATGCAGGAAGATTATATGCGTACCGCGCGGGCGAAAGGGGTGCGTGAGTCGCTGGTGGTAGTGAAACACGGGCTGCGTAACGCGATGATCCCGGTGGTAACCATGATGGGCCTGCAGTTCGGTTTCCTGCTGGGCGGATCGATCGTGGTCGAGGTGGTATTTAACTGGCCTGGTCTGGGACGACTGCTGGTCGATTCGGTGTCAATGCGCGACTATCCGGTGATCCAGGCGGAAGTGCTGCTGTTTTCACTGGAGTTTATTTTGATCAATCTGATGGTTGATATGTTGTATGCGGTGATCAATCCCGCCATTCGCTTTAAGGAATCGCGATGAAAAACTGGCGACGCGATGCGGCACTGAAAACCCTGCCGCTGATCAAGGAGAACCGGGTACGCACGCCGTGGCACGAATTCTGGCGGCGTTTCCGCCAGCAGCCGGTAGCGCTGCTGGCTGGGCTGTTTGTGCTGCTGCTGATTGTGCTGGCGTTTATCGGCCCTTACGTGGCGCCGTTTGATGCTGAAAATTATTTCGATTATGACCGGCTGAATGATGGGCCATCACTGCTGCACTGGTTTGGTGTCGATTCCCTCGGCCGCGATATTTTCAGCCGGGTATTGGTGGGAACCCGCATTTCACTGATTGCCGGTTTCTTCTCGGTGGCCATCGGCGCGCTGATTGGCACACTGTTTGGTCTGTTAGCAGGCTACTACGAAGGCTGGTGGGACCGCATTACTATGCGCGTCTGCGACGTGCTGTTTGCCTTTCCCGGCATCCTGCTGGCGATTGCGGTGGTGGCTATCATGGGCAGCGGAATGAGCAATGTGATCGTGGCGGTGGCGATTTTCAGCATCCCGGCGTTTGCCCGCCTGGTGCGCGGCAATACCCTGGTGCTGAAGCATCAGACCTACATTGAGTCAGCACGCAGTATTGGCGCGTCTGACTGGACCATTATCATGCGGCATATTCTGCCGGGTACCGTCTCACCGATTGTGGTCTATTTCACCATGCGCGTCGGCACTTCCATCATTACCGCCGCCAGCCTGTCGTTTCTCGGGCTGGGCGCGCAGCCGCCGACGCCAGAGTGGGGTGCAATGCTGAACGAGGCGCGTGCCGATATGGTGATTGCGCCGCACGTGGCGATTTTCCCCAGCCTGGCGATCTTTTTCACCGTTCTGGCATTTAATTTACTCGGCGACGGGCTACGCGACGCGTTGGATCCTAAACTTAAGACATGAAACCTTTCGATTATGATCAGGACTTCAGCACCATCGACTTCCGTCAACATCCCGAACGTTATCAGGTTGGACGCGGAGAGCAGGGGGTGCTGATGGTCGAGCCTTATAAGAGCGAAATCCTGCCGCACTGGCGCTTTCGTACCGTACCGATTGCCGAAGCGTCGGCTGAGAAAATCATGGCGCTGTTTGAGGCGTACCGCCAGCAGGACGATTTTGTCGGTATGGATATGGCGCGTAAATTTATTCAGATGGGCTACACCCGCGCACGTCGCTACAGCAATCATCAGGGCGGACGAAAATATGATGCTGATGGTAAAGAACTACCGCGTGGCGTGAATGAAGAAAAGGCCGCGGCGGCGGCCATTTTTAAGGGCTACTGGGATCGGATTCGGGCCGATGAGGATTACCTGAAACGCAAGAAAGCGCATCAGCAGCAGTATGGTTAAGCGCGAATATCACCCGATGCGGCAGCGGGCATCACTGCGCGCCGCCATTTACTGCCGGAATTAAACGCGGCTCGCCCAGAGATCATACTCATCGGCATGCTCGACTTTGACCCGCAGCATGTCGCCCGGTTTAACGTTACGCTCGCCGTTCAGGTAGACCGCGCCGTCAATTTCCGGCGCATCGGCCATACTGCGGCCAATCGCGCCTTCCTCGTCCACTTCATCAACCATCACCAGAATCTCACGACCGACTTTCTCCTGCAGGCGCTCAGCGGAGATCTGCTGCTGCAGCTGCATAAAGCGATCGTAACGCTGCTGCTTCACCGCCTCGTCGACCGGATCGGGTAGCTGGTTGGCGGTCGCGCCTTCCACCGGGCTGTACTGGAAGCAGCCCACCCGATCGAGGCGCGCCTCTTTGATAAAGTCGAGCAGCATCTGGAAATCTTCTTCGGTCTCGCCGGGGAAACCGACGATGAAGGTGGAGCGCAGCGTCAGCTCCGGGCAGATTTCGCGCCAGCGCTTAATCCGCTCCAGCGTGCGTTCTACTGCGCCCGGACGCTTCATCAGTTTCAGAATACGCGGGCTGGCGTGCTGCAACGGAATGTCGAGGTAGGGCAGGATTTTGCCGGCCGCCATCAACGGAATCACCTCGTCGACGTGCGGGTAAGGATAGACGTAGTGCAGACGCACCCACACGCCGAGCTTCGCCAGTTGCTCACACAGGCTGACCATGCTGGTTTTCACCGGCGAGCCGTTCCAGAAACCGGTGCGATGTTTCACATCTACGCCGTAGGCTGAGGTATCCTGCGAAATCACCAGCAGTTCTTTAACGCCCGCTTCGACCAGCCGTTTGGCCTCATCCAGCACTTCGCCGACGGCGCGGCTGTCGAGATCGCCACGCATTGACGGGATGATGCAGAAGGTGCAGCGATGGTTGCAGCCTTCGGAAATCTTCAGATAAGCGTAATGACGCGGCGTCAGTTTCACGCCCTGTTCCGGCACCAGGCTGAGGAACGGGTTGTGCTGAGGTTTGGGAACGTAGCGATGTACGTGCGACAGCACCTGCTCATAGCTGTGCGGACCGGTAATTTCCAGCACCTTCGGATGCACTTCACGAATCTGATCAACTTTAGCGCCGAGACAACCGGTGACAATCACCTTGCCATTTTCATTCAGTGCCTCGCCAATCGCCTCAAGCGACTCCTGTACGGCGCTGTCGATAAATCCGCAGGTGTTCACAATCACGATTTCAGCATCGTCATAGCGCGGCACCACATCATAGCCTTCGGTGCGCAGTTCGGTGAGGATGCGCTCGGAATCAACGAGGTTTTTGGGGCAGCCGAGCGAGACGAATCCGACCCGTGGCGGCAAGGTTTTTGTTGTAGTAGACATAGCTCTGTTTCCGGTTCAGCACAGCAATGGCGCGGGATTTTACCTGTGTTGCTGAAAAAAATGTAGCGTTATCTGTAAGGGTTTAGCGCCGTGTAAAGCTGTGAAAAAACCGGTAAAAACGCTGCCGCTGGCTGGACTAAAAAAAAGGCTGATGGGCAGGATCATTTTCCAGTAACTGACCGTGCTATAAAAAGAAATTCCGCTTTTGCCGGGAGGCAATCGCCAAAGCGAAACGCTGACACAGCGGCTCAGATAGCATCCTTAGGAAATCGCTGGTTGATATTCACTTGTTTTCATTAATAATAAACGGGCAAATCAACACTGAAGGGGCTATGACCTTCAGGTAACGACGTGGATAATGTGAGAGCTAAATAATGAAAGAGATCATCAATGGATTTCTGAATTTCCAGCAGAATGTGTTTCCTGAAAGGAAGGATCTTTTCAAAAGCCTGGCGTCAAATCAGAATCCTAAAGCGCTGTTTATCTCCTGTTCTGATAGCCGACTGGTGCCGGAACTGGTGACGCAGCAGGAGCCAGGAGAGCTGTTCGTTATCCGTAATGCGGGCAACATCGTGCCTTCATTTGGCCCGGAGCCAGGCGGCGTTTCCGCCACTATCGAATACGCTGTCGTCGCGCTGGGCGTGTCTGACATTATCATCTGTGGTCACTCCAACTGTGGCGCGATGAATGCCATCGCCTCCTGTGCCTGCATGGATACCATGCCAGCGGTCGAACACTGGTTGCGCTATGCCGATGCGGCAAAAGCGGTGGTGGAGCAGCGTGAATATGACTCGCCAGAGAAAAAGCTGAACGAGATGGTAAAAGAGAACGTCATCGCCCAGCTTAACAACATGAAAACCCATCCTTCGGTATCGGTGGCGTTGCGTAACGGCAAGCTGCGTCTGCATGGCTGGGTCTACGATATTGAAACCGGCACCATCATGGCGCTGACTCAGGGCGGCAAACAGTTTATTACCCTGTCTGAAAACCCGGACACCTGTTTCGAGTAAGCCCTGGGCCCGCTGCGCGGCAGCGGGTTATTCCGGCCTCGCGCACATAACTCATTAGAAACACACTTATTTTTCAGCATTTCCCGTCAGGCTTATCTATGCTTGCTTAAACCTTCCCGACATAAGCGAGTTGATGATGCGTAAAACGTCTGTGGTTGTTCTGCTGGCGGTCTCTGCCCTGCTGCTCAGCGGTTGTACTTCCCACGTTACCGATAAACAGCAATATTCTGGTTTTTTAGCCGACTACAGTCAGTTGCAGCCGACAGCATCGGCCAGCGGTGAATCGACCCTGCGCTGGATCTCGCCCGACTATAAAAGTAGCCAGTACAAAGATGTACTCTATACGCCGCTGGTCTACTATCCGGCAGCTCATCCCACCGCGCGTGTCAGCCAGCAAACGCTGGATCAGGTGCTGAGTTACACCGACATTCAGCTAAAAGGTGCGATCGCCACCCGTCGACCATTGGTCAGTCAGGCCACACCGCACACGCTGAAAGTGCGGGCGGCAATCACTGCCGTCTCTGCGGAGAATGAAGGGGTGCAATTCTACGAGGTGGTGCCGGTCGCAGCAGTGGTGGCGACCACCATGGCGGCGTCGGGGCACCGTACCCAAAACAGTGAGCTGTTTCTGGAGATAGAGGCCAGCGATGCGGTCACCGGGAAGCCGCTGATCCGGGTAGTGCGCAAAGCGTTTGGCAAAACGGTCAGCAACAGCAATACGCCGATCACCTTTGAAGACCTGAAGCCCGGTATCAATACCATGGTGCGTGACACGGTAAGTTTTAACGCGCCGTAACCCTGAGATATTAACCTGCTATCAGACGGCAGTCAGCGCACCGGTTCCCCGCATGAGCGGGGACACCCGCTAAAGGGGATTCAGTAGATTGCCGGTTTGCGCCGGTTCCCCGCGTGAGCGGGGATACCGTTTCCATTTAGGGTACTGTCGATCGCCGGAAACTGACGATGAAACGGCTGTCCGACCCTGTTCCTTTTTCGCTCTGGCATTTCCTCCGGTCACTGCTGCGGTGGTGTTGGATCTGACCTGTGTTACCCTGCACAGGGATAGTCAGGGTCAGGAACGATGAAAAAAAAGAACAGCACTACTTCGCCTCATGATGCCACCTTCCGGCTGTTTCTTACGCAGCCGGATATTGCCCGTGACTTTATGGAACTGCACCTGCCCGCAGAACTGCGTGCTATCTGTGACCTCACTACCCTTAAGCTGGAATCCGGCTCGTTCGTTGAAGACGATCTGCGCCAGTATTTCAGCGACGTTCTCTACAGCCTGAAGACGACTGCCGGCGACGGGTACATTCATGTGCTGGTTGAACATCAATCCACCCCGGACAGGCACATGGCGTTCAGGCTGATGCGATACGCTGTAGCCGCCATGCAGCGGCATCTTGAGGCTGGCCATAAAACGCTGCCACTGGTGATACCGGTCCTGTTCTATACCGGTAAACGCAGTCCTTATCCATATTCTACTTGTTGGCTTGATGAGTTCGAAAATCCATCGCTGGCGGTAAACCTTTATGGCAGCGCCTTTCCCCTGGTGGACGTGACGGTCATTCCGGATGAAGAGATTATGGGGCATCGCAGCATGGCGGCGCTGACCCTGTTACAAAAACATATTCATCAGCGAGATCTGGCCACGCTGACCGATCGTCTGGCCACGTTACTGATGGCGGATTATCTTTCTTCACCCCAGGTAACAGCGCTGATACACTATTTACTGCAGGCAGGGGAGTCAGCTGACTCCGAAGCCTTTGTTCGCGAACTGGCACAGCGTGTGCCGCAACACGGAGACGCACTTATGACCATCGCACAACAGCTGGAGCAGAAGGGCATCGAGAAGGGCATTGAGAAGGGCATCGAGAAAGGTATTCAGCTTGGCAGGCAGGAAGGCCGTAGCGAAGGCGAGCGCGAAGCCACGCTGAAAATTGCCCGTACCATGTTGCAGAACGGCATTGACCGTAACACCGTCATGAAAATGACCGGCCTTTCAGAAGACGAGCTGGCACAAATCCAGCACTAAAACCGGCAGAGCGGGTGGGTAAGGAAGGTCAGATTTATGATGAAATTATCAGCGGTAACAGCAAAAATTAAACGCGTCAGATGCAGAGCATTTTTCTCCGGTCAGTGCGTTAAGCTGATAGCGGAAAACTGATTAAACCCGATCTCATCCGTCGGGTTTTTTTATGCCTGACATTCGCCGCCGGCTATCCAGTTTCAGCCAACCGGCTGGAAGGCGACGGGTGTTGAGCCGGCTGACAACCCTGAGCACAATTGTGATGTGGGTGCTGGGTAAGCAGGCTGAAAAAAGTTATAGCTGTGATGTCAGATAAACAGGGTGACGTTGCGGCGGATTCCTGCCTGACCTTAACGAATAACATCCTCAGGCACTGTTCGCGGGCCTTAAGACAGTGATTGCCGGATGAACGCCTTAATCATCTCACCGCTCATACCGAAATAAGATGAAGGTTTACTGAGCTGCGATCGGTGAAAATCCCTCAATCCCGCCCAGGGCTGTTCAGTGAGAGCAACCCGGTTTCAGCTACGGACCCACGATTCCGGATTGATGCTGCTTGCGTCGTGAAGTGTTCCCTGCGCTTCCGCAGATGAAACGAAAACCAGGCCACGGCTGGCACTTAAGCTAGCCTGTTCCCCACATTATCCAGGCGACAAATCGCTGCCGCCCTGTTTAATCTTTTGTAAATCCTCAACATCATCGCAGCGTGGCTGACTACGCTTAAGGGCATTGCATCCCGTCAGGAGAACGCTATGGCTCGTTTCGCTCGCACGTTGTTGTTCAGTGGTTCGCTGTTGTGTGCCACGCCGCTACTGGCCGCTGAACCGCAGGTACAGGTCCAGCTGTTGCAGGATAAGTTACAACATCCATGGTCTGTGGCGTTTCTGCCTGATAATAAGACCCTGCTGATTACTGAACGCAGCGGCCAGTTGCGCAGCTGGAGTCCGCAGGGTGGCTTGTCACAGCCAATTTCCGGCGTGCCGCAGGTCTGGGCACAGCGCCAGAGCGGCTTGCTGGACGTGGTGCTGGCACCCGATTTTGCCAGCAGCCGACGCGTCTGGCTAAGCTACACCGAAGCTAACAGCAGCGGCAAAGCCGGTGCGGTAGTGGGTGTCGGGACGCTAAGCGAGGATAACCGGCAACTACGCGATTTCCGTGTGGTGATTCGCCAGACGCCAATGCTCTCCAGCGGGAATAATATCGGCACCCGCCTGGCGTTCGATAAACAGGGTTTTCTGTGGGTTGCATTTGGCGATAACTTTGCCAGCAGCAGCGCGCAGCATCTCGACAAGCTGCAGGGCAAACTGCTGCGTCTGAATGCGGATGGCAGCGTGCCTGACGATAATCCGTTTGTGAAGCAGAGCGGCGCACGTCCGGAGATCTGGGCTTATGGCCTGCGTAATCCGCAGGGCCTGGCGCTTAATCCGTGGACCGAAACGATGTGGGAAAGCGAGCACGGTCCGCGCGGCGGTGACGAGGTCAACATCATCGGTAAAGGTAAAAACTACGGCTGGCCGCTGGCCACCTACGGTATCGACTACAGCGGCGATAAAGTCCCTGAATCGAAAGGGAGCCATGCCGCCGGAACCGAACAGCCGGTCTACTACTGGAAAGATTCGCCCGCCATCAGCGGTATGGCGTTCTACAACAGTGCCCGCTTCCCGCAGTGGAAAAATTCGCTGTTTATCGGCGCGCTGAAAGAGAAAAATCTGATCCGGCTGAGCGTCAACGGGGAGAAAGTGGTTGAAGAGCAGCGTCTGCTCGACGATCAGAACGCACGTATTCGCGATGTGCGACAGGGGCCGGATGGCTATCTCTATGTGCTGACCGATGAAGCCAACGGCAAATTGCTGAAAGTCGGGTTAACGCAGGACGCCGGTGCGTCCCGCGGTTAGCTCAACGGGCCCAGTGGCAGACCTGCCAGCCCCGGTTTAGCGCTTCCTGATGCAGCAGTTTGTCAGGATTAATCACATGCGCATGATCGGCCTGTTCGAGTAACGGCAGGTCGTTCATCGAATCGCTGTAAGCCCAGGTGTGCCCGAAGGCTTCACCCTGCTGCAGCGCTTTCCAGTCGCCCAGACGCGTCACTTTGCCTTCTTTATAAGTCATGGTGCCGTAGGTTTTACCGCTGTAGCGCTGATCGACGATCTCGACGCCTATCGCCAGCGCCCCGCAGGCACCCAGCTTTTCGGCAATCGGCAGCACCAGATGCTCGCCGCTGGCGGAGATAATCATCACCTTGTCGCCACGCGCCTGGTGCCACTGAATGCGCTCGCGGGCAGCCGGATAGACGCGCGGCATGATGTCGCGATGGATAAAGCGACGCACCCAGCCTTCAACGGTCAGGGTTGCCATACCCGCCAGCGGGGCCAGGGTAGTATTCATGTACTCTTCCATCGATAGCGTACCGGCATAATACTGCGCCATCAGGGCCTGTTCCTGGTCGATCAGCTCGCGGGGGGCGAAGCCCTGCGATACCAGCCAGCGCAACCACAGGCCGGTGCTGTCTTCACTAATAAGCGTCTCATCCAGATCAAATAGGGCTAAGTCCATGGTCGGTCTCCTCGGCTGACTGGCTTTCAGGTTAGCTGATAATTGTGACCGGCTTAACTGTTCTGCGAAAAATCGGAATTTCACGCATTTTTGATGGCGACAGCACGGGGCGAAACTGGCACGCGCGCGGCAGGGATGCCAGGGTTACTCTACTAAACTCTAAAAAACTTTACGATTCGGCGGTTTTTTTCGCTGCCCTCAACGGTTAGCGTTCTGAGTGGAGGTTTTCTGCCTCCCGAATCCCGATTTAACAAGGACAATCCGGTCAAGCCCATGACAAACACTCGCGTTGCTTCTCGCCTGCGGCTACTTGCTGCCACCTCTTTACTTCTTATCGCCCCGATCGGCGCTTTTGCTGAACAGGCGCCTGCTGCGCCAGGTATTGATGCCAAAGCCTGGATACTGATGGATTACGCCAGCGGCAAAGTGTTAGCTGAATCTAATCCCGATCAGCGTCTCGATCCCGCCAGTCTGACCAAAATGATGACCAGCTACGTGGTGGGTCAGGCGATCAAAGCCGGCAAAATTAAGCCGGACGATCTGGTGACGGTAGGGCAGGATGCCTGGGCGACCGGCAACCCCAGGCTGCGCGGTTCGTCGCTGATGTTTTTAAAGCCGGGTGACCGTATTCCGGTCCATGAGCTGAACAAAGGCATTGTGATCCAGTCCGGCAATGACGCCTGTATCGCGCTGGCGGATTACGTGGCCGGTAGTCAGGACTCGTTTATCGGCCTGATGAACAACTACGTTAAAGCGCTGGGGTTACAGAACACCCACTTTATGACGGTACACGGGCTGGATGCTGAGGGACAGTACAGTA
This sequence comes from Pantoea sp. X-Soil-YNGN-775, assembly GCF_059730575.1. Taxonomy (NCBI): domain Bacteria; kingdom Pseudomonadati; phylum Pseudomonadota; class Gammaproteobacteria; order Enterobacterales; family Erwiniaceae; genus Pantoea; species Pantoea sp. X-Soil-YNGN-775. The sequence goes on from NZ_AP035945.1 coordinate 1,351,766, forward strand.
CCGCGCGGGATATGGCGTTAATCGCCCAGGCACTGATTCGCGATGTACCGGAAGAGTATGCACTGAATAAAGAAAAAGAGTTCACCTTCAATAAAATCCGCCAGATGAACCGCAACCGTCTGCTGTGGAGCACCAATCTCAAGGTGGACGGCGTCAAAACCGGCCACACCTCCGGTGCCGGTAATAACCTGGTGGCCTCGGCAACCGAAGGCGATATGCGACTGATTTCGGTGGTGCTCGGCACCGCCAGCGATGCGATTCGCTTCCGCGAAAGCGAAAAATTGCTCACCTGGGGCTTCCGCTTCTATGAAACCGTCACGCCGATCAAGGCCGACGCGCCGTTTGCGCAGCAGCGGGTCTGGTTTGGCGATAAGAGTCAGGTCAACCTTGGCGTGTCGAAAGATGCCGCACTGACCATCCCGAAAGGCCAGATGAAAAACCTGAAGGCGAGCTTTAAGCTCAATTCGACGCAGCTCGAAGCGCCACTGAAGAAAAATCAGGTGGTGGGCACCATTGATTTCCAGCTGGATGGCAAAACTGTCGACCAGCGTCCGCTGGTGGTCTTACAGGAGGTGCCGGAAGGGGGCTTCTTCAGCCGGATGGTGGATTTCGTGATGATGAAATTTAACGGCTGGTTCGGCAAGTGGTTCTCATAATCCTCATAAAAAAGGGACGCCGCGGCGTCCCTTTTTTCAATCCTGAGTCCAGCCTTTACGAATTGGCAGGGCAAACAGCGACCGGTAGAGCGGATTAATCACCGCCAGCATCCGCTCACCGTAGATCTGCCACGCCAGATGGGAGGCCAGACAGCTCAGCAAACCGACCAGGAAGCCGCCCAGCATATCCATTGGCCAGTGGACGCCGAGGTAGATGCGCGACCAGGCGATGGCGACGCCGGCCAGCATCAGAATCACCCCTGACCACAGGCGATGCCAGAAAATAAAGGCCAGTGCAAAAGTGAAGATAGTGGTGCCGTGATCGCTGGGATAGGAGTCATCCGCTGCGTGGTGCAGAAATTGATGACCGAGCCCAATCGCAAACGGGCGAGGGTGCGGTAACAGTTGGCCGACACACCAGGAGATCGCCAGCGCATACAGTAAGGCCATGCCGGTTTTTAGCACCAGCACCCGCTGTGAAGAGAGCTGGTCGCGCGGTCCCCACAGCCACAGCACGACAATTAACAGCGGCACGATGGCAATCAGATCTTTGGCGATGAAGGTCGCCAGTTGCAGCAGCCAGGCGGGTGACGCGGGGGTGGCATTGATGGCGATAAACAGTGAGCGGTTTAACTCTTCCATTATGGGGGCATTCCTCTGCAAACAGGCCACCAGTCAACAGCTACGTTGCCCTCAGGGGCAGACGCCGACTGACTACGGCGGCAAATCAAACGTCAGCGACAAGGCGCTAACCAAAATATTCAGCACAAATTGCTAACAGCACCGGCGCACTATCCTGCTTTTTACCCTGGGTTTCGTCCATAGCAAGGCTCTTAATCTGCTCATGGGTTGCCTGATTGTTTAAGTTTGACCGCCGGACAGCCGCTGTTTGAGCCGGAATGGGAATGTCATAGAGGAAAAAGGGCATAAAAAAACCCGCCGGGAAAAAGACCAGCGGGCTCCACAATTTGGGGATTTCAAAGAAAAGCAGTGGCACTTATTCAGACTAGCCCTTAACAAAAAAGTTCTGGACGTATGCAAAAAAATTTTATAAGGGCAAAAGCGGCCAGATAATCACTATCAGCGTACCCGCCAGCGTCAACAGCACGTTAGCAATCGCGTAGGTTCCGGCATAGCCCAGCGCGGGAATATTGCTGCGCGCGGTGTCACTGATAATCTCCATCGCCGGGGCGCAGGTGCGGGCACCCATGATCGCCCCGAACAGTAACGCGCGGTTCATTCGCAGTACGTAGGCACCAAACAGATAGCAGATAATCACCGGGATCAGGCTGACCAGTAATCCACACAGCAGCATCAGCGCACCCTCACTGCTGACGCCGTGATTGATGCCGCTGCCGGCGCTCAGCCCCACACCGGCCATAAACACCATCAGCCCGAACTCTTTCACCATGGTGAGTGCGCCCTGAGGAATGTAGCCAAAGGTCGGATGGTTGGCGCGCAGGAAGCCGAGCATTATGCCGGCAAACAGCAGGCCGGCCGCGTTACCGATGCCAAAACTGAAGTTGCTGAACTGAAAGGTAATCAGACCTATCATCAGGCCGACGATGAAGAAGGCGCAGAAGGCCAGCAGGTCGGTCATCTGGCTGTGGATAGCGATAAAGCCAATGCGATCCGCCACGCTTTTAACCCGTCGTGCTTCGCCGCTGACCTGCAACACATCGCCTTTATTCAGCATGATGCTGTCGTCAATCGGCATCTCAATCTGGCTGCGAATGACCCGGTTAAGGAAGCAGCCATGATCGGTGAGATTAAGTTTACTGAGCCGTTTATTCACCGCATTATGGTTTTTCACCACAATCTCTTCGGTCACAATCCGCATATCCAGCAGATCGCGGTCAAACACCTCTTTGCCGTTACGAAAACTGGGGTCGAGACGGGCGTGCGCATCGGGATAGCCGACCAGTGAGATATCGTCGCCGAGTTGCAGCACCGCATCGCCATCCGGGCTGGCGAGAATACCGTTACGGCGGATGCGCTCAATGTAGCAGCCGGTCTGGCGATAGATACCGAGTTCACGCAGGTTTTTGCCGCCGCTCCACGCCACCAGTTCCGGGCCGACGCGGTAAGCGCGGATCACCGGTAAGAACACCTTGCGCTGGCTGTCGGCATCCAGCCCGCGCTCGCGAGCGATCTGCTGCGCGCAGGTGGGCAGATCCTGATGCTGCAGGCGCGGCAGGTAGCGCGCACCAAAGATCAGGCTGACCAGGCCAATCAGGTAGGTTACGGCATAGCCGAGACTGAGTTGATCCTGCATTAATCCCAGCTGTTTGCCGTCACTGATGCTTTGCCGGAGCGTATCGCCGGCACCGACCAGTACCGGCGTTGAGGTCATTGATCCCGCCAGCATGCCCGCCGTCAGGCCGATATCCCAGCCAAACAGCTTTCCGAGCCCCAGCGCCAGAATCAGCGCGCTGACCACCATCACGATAGCGAGCATGAAATAGTTTTTGCCGTCGCGAAAGAAGATCGAGAAAAAGTTGGGACCGGCCTCGACGCCAACACAAAAAATAAACAGCATAAAGCCGAGACTTAATGCATCGGTATTGATCGTAAAGTGCTGCTGGCCTAATAACAGAGAAACCACTAATACGCCGATTGAATTTCCCAGCTGAACTGAGCCAAGACGCAGTTTCCCCAGGCACAGCCCGAGCGCCAGTACGACAAATAATAACAAAACGTCATTTCCACTTAACAATTCTGCGACGTTAATATTCACTGTTTAACTTCTTGTTTACGTGTAACCTGTTGAAGAGAGGCTTGTTTTTCGCTATCTTGAGCAAGCCGTCGGGGGCGCGTTGTATCAGTGCTGCAAATGCGACCGTGGTAACGGCGGCTATTCTAATCAGAAAAAACTTCCTCAGCCATTGGCTAATTTAATTCGTTATCAAAACGAACTGTTTCTTTTTATTTCCACCTGAACGCAGCAGGTTACAGACGAGTTTTTATCCCGGTAATTTTTAGTCAGTGAGGTGTTATGCCGCAGCGTTCTTATCTCTGGACGACCCGCATGTGTGGGGTGGGGCTTTATAGTCTGGTGTTTGTTGTTACCTGCCACTTCTGGCAAACCGGTGCTGCCCCGTTGCGGGGTCAGCCTGAACTGCTGCTGTTTATGCTGCCTGGCATCGTGATGGCCTTAATGCAGGTGGAGAGTCCGTTAAAAAGTACCTTACTGATGGCGCTGTGGGGCACGCTGGTTGCCGCGCTGCTGTTAAATAATACCCTGCTGGCCCACGCCAGCGGTCTGTTTGTCGTCGCCTGGAGCGTGAGCGCCATGTTCTGGGCCGGCTGCGGCGCGCTGCTGGTGCGCCTGATGCAGATTGTGCTGGCCTCGCTGAATTAACCCGTCCCCGGCCAGGCGTGCGGGGCCAATGCAGAGCAACCGTCAGACGTTGCGCAGCAAAAAGGCGAGACCGTAACTGCGTCTCGCCTTTTTCGTTCCCCAGCCTGCAACCGCTAATTAAGCGACGAAGCCCAGGTTTTCTTTGGTCCAGGCAGCGAACTCGGTATAGCCGCCGACGTGTTTATCATCAAGGAAAATCTGCGGTACGGTGGTGACAGGCTTACCGGCGCTGGCTTCCAGATCGGCTTTAGTAATGCCTTCCGCCTGAATATCCACATACTGATAGCTAAAATCATCACGCTCAGCAGTGAGTTTATCCGCCAGCTCTTTAGCACGGACACAGTATGGACAGCCCGGACGACCAAAAATTACAGCAATCATGAAGAACTCCTTGCAGCGTGGTGTGTGATCTTCATCACACAATAAACCTGAGAATGGCAACCATGATGCCCGCTCGGATCGCTTAAAGAAAGCAGGATTTGCCTGTTAGTCTGATGCCCGCCACCTATAGCGGCTGGAACCTTGTTATCAGCCGGGCGGGATTTTTTCTGCCAGCGGCTCACGCGAGACGGTGGGCAATTTGCGGGTTGTTAACCATAATTGACGCTCAATAACCGGCTAAGGCAGGAGAGGACGATGCAGAATGTCGCCAGATTACCCCGCGCGGTGTTGGTGCTGGAAGCGCTGGGCGGCCTGATGATTCTGGCCGCACTGCTGCTGGTCAATCGCTGGCTGCCCGCGCCTGGCACGCTGGATGCCCGGACGCTGGCGACCGGGCTGTTTATCGCAGGCATTGTATTGATGCTGCCCGCCGCCTGGCTATTAATGTGGCGCACCGCAAAAGCGATCGCGCCGCAGCTGTTTAATCACACTGACAAAAAAAGATAATGTTGCTGGAGACTTTATGACACCGACCATTGATTTACTGTGCAGCCACCGCTCTGTTCGCGCCTTTACTGACCAGCCCGTCAGCGAGGCACAGCGTGAAGCGATTATTAATGCGGCGCAATCGGCGTCCACATCCAGTTTTTTACAGTGCTCTTCTATTATTCGTATCACTGACCGTGCGCTGCGCGACCAGTTGGTCACCCTGACCGGCGGTCAGTCGTGGGTGGCGGATGCGCCCGAGTTCTGGGTGTTCTGCGCTGACTTTAATCGTCACCTGCAGATCTGTCCGGATGCCCAGCTGGGCCGCGCTGAACAGCTACTGCTCGGCTGCGTTGATACCGCGCTGATGGCGCAGAATGCCATGGTGGCGGCCGAATCGCTGGAGCTGGGCGGGGTATTCATTGGCGGTATCCGTAACAACATCGCCGAGGTGACCACGTTGCTCGGCCTGCCCAAATTTGTGTTGCCGCTGTTTGGTTTTTGTCTGGGTCATCCGGAAACCCGCCCGGATGTGAAACCGCGCATGCCGCACGCGATGCTGGTGCATGAAAACCGCTACCAGCCGCTCGATCCGGCGGTACTGGCGGACTATGACAGCCGCACCGAGCTCTACTATCAGCACCGTGACAGCAACCAGCGCAGCGAAACCTGGAGCGAACTGATTCAGCGCCTGATTATCAAAGAAACGCGCCCGTTTATGCTGGATTACCTGCATCAGCAGGGCTGGGCAACGCGCTAAGCTGACGGCGGAGAACGGACGATGAAGATAGCCATTCTGTCGCGCGACGAAACGCTTTACTCCAGCCGGCGGCTGCGTGAGGCAGCCGAAACTCGCGGGCATCAGGTGCAAATCATCGATCCGCTCTCCTGCTATATGAACATCAATCCCGCCTCGCCCGCTGTGCATTACTGCGGTGAACCGCTCGGCCACTTCGATGCGGTCATTCCGCGCATCGGCTCTCTGACCACCTTTTACGGCACGGCGGTGCTGCGCCAGTTTGAGATGAGCGGCAGTTATCCGCTGAATGAATCGGCAGCGATCACCCGCGCACGTGACAAACTGCGCTCGCTGCAACTGCTGGCGCGCGAGGGAATTGATATGCCGGTCACCGGCTTTGCTTCCTCGCCAGATGACACTGAAGACCTGATCGCCATGGTCGGCGGCGCGCCGCTGGTGGTCAAGCTGGTGGAAGGCACCCAGGGCATCGGCGTGGTGCTGGCCGAAACGCGCCAGGCGGCGGAAAGCGTTATCGATGCATTTCGCGGTCTGAATGCCCATATTCTGGTGCAGGAGTTCATCAAAGAGGCGGGCGGCCGGGATATTCGCTGTCTGGTGATTGGCAATCAGGTGGTGGCGGCGATTGAGCGGGTGGCAAAAGAGGGCGACTTTCGCTCCAATCTGCACCGCGGCGGCAAGGCCTATCCGGTCACTATCACCGATCAGGAGCGGCAGATTGCCATCAAAGCGGCGACTACGCTGGGGCTGGACGTCGCCGGGGTTGATATCCTGCGTGCCGATCGGGGGCCGCTGGTGATGGAGGTCAATGCCTCGCCGGGCCTTGAAGGGATAGAAACCACCAGCGGTCTGGACATTGCCGGGCTGATGATTGGCTGGATTGAGCAACAGGCTATCCCCGGGCTCCGTCCTAAAACCGCTGGCTGACACGCGCTTTTCAGCGGTTTTCGTGGCATCGACGCGCATTTTTCCGTAAGCTAAGTCGCCTGTTTATCACCCCATGGGATTTTACGATGGATTCTCTTGTCGTTCCGGATATCGACCTGTTGCGTCGCTGGCTGGATCAGCAAAATATCACCTGGTTCGAATGCGATGCCTGTCAGGCACTTCATCTGCCGCATATGCAAAACTTCGACGGGGTGTTTGACGCCAAAATCGATCTGGTCGACAACGTCATTCTGTTTTCGGCGCTGGCTGAAGTGAAGCCCACGGCGCTGATTCCTTTGGTGGGCGACCTGTCGCAAATTAATGCCAGTTCGCTGACGGTAAAGGCGTTCATCGACATTCAGGATGATAACCTGCCGAAGCTGATTGTTTGTCAGTCAATGACCATCACCGCAGGGTTAACCTTTGGTCAGTTCTCACACTTTATGAAACAGAGTGAAGAGCAGATCTCAATGGTGATCCTTGAGGCGTTTGCTAACAATCTGCTGATGATTGGTGAAGAGGAAGAGCATGTACCGGTGACCAGCGTGCACTCCGTGCTGCACTGATCAGACCCGCTTGCCGATTAAGCCGTCCCTGTGACGGCTTTTTTTATGTCCGTCGCACCGGACAGCCATAATTTTTTATTCTGCATTTTGCCCTTTAGTGCCAGATATTTGTCGTTCTTTATGCCAGTAAAGCCGAACCTCATAGCTTAAACATGCATAAAATATCGCTTTTAGGCGTTTTTTACGCTGAGGTCTGGTGCAGCCTGAGTCGGGGGGCTATTCTTGCGGGGCTGTGACAGCCGCGTAACTGCGCCGCAGCTAATGGTTTTTGCTATTACACTTCCGCTGAATAATGATTCATTGTGTCACTAACCTTACACACAGAACGCAACGTATGGATCACTGGTTTGCAGCGTTGTGATGACCCGCTCAGGAGGATGGAAAACATGTTCAACCAACGTCAGAAATGGTTGTCAGGTGTGGTAGCTGGCGTGCTGATGGCCGCATCTGCCAGCACCATGGCGGAAGATAAAACGCTGCACGTTTATAACTGGTCTGATTATATCTCGCCAGATACCGTGCCGAATTTTGAAAAGCAGTCCGGTATCAAAGTGGTCTACGACGTGTTTGACTCCAATGAAGTGCTGGAAGGCAAACTGATGGCCGGCAGCACCGGCTATGACGTGGTGGTGCCATCCTCCAGCTTCCTGGCGCGTCAGCTGCAGTCCGGCGTGTTCCAGCCGCTGGATAAGAGCAAGCTGCCGAACTATAAAAACCTCGATCCGGCGCTGATGGAAAAAGTGGCGCAGCACGATCCGGGCAACAAATACGCCATTCCTTACCTGTGGGGCACCACCGGTATCGGCTACAACATCGATAAAGTCAAAGCGGTACTCGGCGCAGATGCACCGGTTAACAGCTGGGATCTGGTGATGAAGCCCGAGAATCTGGAGAAGCTGAAAAGCTGTGGCGTCTCTTTCCTCGATGCGCCGGAAGAAATTTTCGCTACCGTGCTCAACTATCTGGGTAAAGATCCGAACAGTTCTGATGCCAAAGAGTATTCAGGTGCGGCCACCGATCTGCTGTTGAAACTGCGTCCGAACATTCGTTATTTCCATTCATCGCAGTACATCAACGATCTGGCTAACGGCAATATCTGCGTGGCGATTGGCTGGTCAGGCGACATTCTGCAGGCGAAAAACCGGGCCGATGAAGCCAAAAATGGCGTGCATCTCGGTTACAGCGTGCCGAAAGAGGGCGCGCTGGCCTTCTTCGATATGATGGCGATTCCGAAAGACGCGAAGAATCTTGACGGTGCCTACGCCTGGCTGAACTACATCATGGATCCAAAAGTGATCGCCGATGTCTCGAATAAGATGAACTACGCCAACGGCAATAAAGCCTCTCTGCCGCTGATCAATGCTGACGTCCGCAACAACCCAGGCATCTTCCCGACGCCAGAAGCGATGTCGAAACTGTTCGTGCTGAAAGTTCAGGATCCGAAACTGGATCGTGTGCGTACCCGCGCATGGACTAAAGTAAAAAGTGGTAAGTAATTCGTTCTGAACGGATTGACTGATTACGCATCAGCAACAGAGGCGCAGTGTCGGCCTCTGTTGTGCCATTTTTAGCGGCGGATTTTGCCGCGATGTTCCGCCTGGCTCCGGAGAGATACGTTAGTGAACGATGCCATTCCCCGTCCTCAATATAAAACTGCAAAGGCGTTAACGCCGCTGCTGGAAATTCGCAATCTGACAAAATCGTTCGACGGCCAGCATGCTGTCGATGATGTCAGTCTGACCATTTACAAAGGCGAGATTTTTGCCCTGCTGGGCGCATCGGGCTGTGGCAAATCCACGCTGTTGCGGATGCTGGCGGGTTTCGAGCCGCCGACCAGCGGCCAGATTGTGCTGGATGGCCAGGATCTGTCGCACGTCGCCCCGTATCAGCGGCCCATCAATATGATGTTCCAGTCCTACGCGCTGTTTCCGCACATGACGGTGGAGCAGAATATCGCCTTTGGTCTGAAGCAGGATAAGTTGCCGAAGGGTGAAATCACCAGTCGGGTCGCGGAAATGCTGGCGCTGGTGCACATGCAGGAGTTTGCGAAGCGTAAGCCGCATCAGCTCTCCGGTGGTCAGCGTCAGCGTGTGGCGCTGGCGCGGAGCCTGGCGAAACGACCTAAGCTGCTGCTGCTGGATGAACCAATGGGCGCGCTCGACAAGAAGCTGCGCGATCGCATGCAGCTGGAAGTGGTCGATATCCTCGAGAGGGTGGGCGCAACCTGCGTCATGGTTACCCACGATCAGGAAGAGGCGATGACCATGGCGGGCCGCATCGCCATCATGAATCGCGGCAAGTTCGTGCAGATTGGCGAGCCGGAAGAGATCTACGAGCATCCGACCAGTCGCTACAGTGCCGAATTCATCGGCTCGGTGAACGTGTTTGAAGGACTGCTGCGCGAACGTCAGGCGGATGGTCTGGTTATCGACAGTCCCGGACTGGTGCACCCGCTGAAGGTCGACTCCGATGTCTCGGTGGTGGATAACCTGCCGGTTCACGTCGCGCTGCGCCCCGAAAAAGTGATGCTGTGCGATGAGGTGCCGGCCGATGGCTGCAACTTTGCCGTCGGTGAAGTGGTGCATATCGCCTATCTCGGTGACCTGTCAATTTTCCATGTCCGTCTGCACAGCGGACAGATGATCAGCGCACAGTTGCAAAACGCGCATCGCTACCGCAAAGGGTTGCCGACCTGGGGCGATGAAGTCCGCCTCTGTTGGGAGAGCGACAGCTGCGTGGTGTTGACGGTTTAAGGAGGCGTCATGAGCCAGATTTTCCAACGCAGCAAAGCACCGGCCCGGCTGGTCGGCACGCCGCTGCAACGCTGGGCCACGCGAATTAAAATGCAGCACGGCCGCAAACTGGTGATCGCCTTACCCTATGTCTGGCTGGTGCTGTTCTTCCTACTGCCGTTTCTGACGGTGCTGAAGATCAGCTTCGCTGACATTGCGCGCGCCATTCCACCCTATACCGAACTGGTGAGCTGGGCGGACGATCAGTTTAGTATTGTGCTGAACTTCGCTAATTACCTGACGCTGACCGACGATCCCCTCTACGTCGACGCCTATCTGCAGTCGCTGAAAGTGGCGGCGATCTCGACGGTGATCTGCCTGTTGGTGGGCTATCCGCTGGCCTGGGCAGTGGCGCACAGCAAGCCGTCAATGCGCACCATCCTGCTGCTGCTGGTGATCCTGCCGTCGTGGACCTCGTTTCTGGTGCGGGTCTACGCCTGGATGGGGCTGCTAAACAATAACGGTATCCTCAACCGTTTTCTGCTGTGGCTGGGCGTGATTGATCATCCGCTGGTGATCCTTTACACCAATACCGCGGTCTATATCGGCATTGTTTACTGCTACCTGCCGTTTATGGTGCTGCCGATCTACACCGCGCTGACGCGTATCGACTACTCGCTGGTCGAAGCGTCGCTGGATCTGGGCGCGCGTCCGCTGAAAACCTTTTTCAGCGTGATCGTTCCGCTTACCAAAGGCGGGATTATCGCCGGTTCGATGCTGGTGTTTATTCCGGCGGTCGGAGAGTACGTGATCCCGGAACTGCTCGGCGGTCCGGACAGCATTATGATCGGCCGTATTCTTTGGCAGGAGTTCTTTAATAACCGTGACTGGCCGGTCGCGTCGGCGCTGGCGGTAATTATCCTGTTGATCCTGATTCTGCCGATCATCTGGTTCCATAAGCATCAAAACCGTGAAATGGGGGAGAAGGCATGAACAATTTGCCGACCATTCGCTCGCCCTGGCGTACCGCAATTCTGGTCTGCTGTTTCCTGTTCCTCTATGCGCCAATGCTGCTGCTGGTGGTTTACTCCTTCAACAGCTCACAGCTGGTAACGGTATGGGACAGCTTCTCTTTCCACTGGTACAAGGTGCTGTTTCAGGATAGCGCGATGATTGACGCGGTGATGCTGAGCCTGAGTATCGCTGCGCTCTCCGCCACCATGGCGGTGGTACTGGGAACCCTGGCGGCGGTTATCATCGTGCGCTTCGGCCGTTTCCGCGGTCATAACGGCTTTGCGTTTATGCTGACCGCGCCGCTGGTGATGCCCGATGTGATCACCGGGCTGTCGCTGCTGTTGCTGTTTGTGGCGATGGGCAACGCCTTTGGCTGGCCGAGCGAGCGCGGCATGCTGACCATCTGGCTGGCGCACGTCACCTTCTGTACCGCCTATGTCGCGGTGGTGATCAACTCACGCCTGCGCGAGCTGGACCGGTCAATAGAAGAGGCAGCGATGGATCTGGGCGCCACGCCGCTCAAAGTCTTCTTCGTGATCACCGTGCCGATGATCGCCCCGGCTATTGTTACCGGCTGGCTGCTGGCGTTTACGCTGTCACTCGACGACCTGGTGATTTCCAGCTTTGTCACCGGCCCTGGCGCGACCACCTTGCCGATGGCGATTTTTGCCACCGTGCGACGTGGTGTCAATCCGGAAATTAACGCGCTCGCCTCGCTGATCCTGTTCGTGGTTGGTTTAGTCGGTTTTATCGCCTGGCGGGTAATGGCGCATGAAGAAAAACAACGTTTAAGCGATATTCAGAAAGCTAAACGTGGCTGAAATCCGTAACATTTGCCACTATATGAACGGGCTGGTTTAACCAGCCCGTTTTTTGATCGGTGGAGCCACGGACTATGTCAGAAATCCTTAAAAGCAGCCGCACGTTGACCGAGGCACCGGTTCCGGTCACCGTGGCGGGCATTGCCATTATCGCCACGCGCTGCCTGAGCGTGCTGATGCTGGCGAATGAGCTTGGCTACAGCGAGCTCGCCAACTTTGTCCACCGCAGCGCCCAGGCCTGGGACTCAACCTTTATCTTTGTCGCCAGCCAGCTGATCTTCCTGTTCGAACTGCGCTGTGCCTTCACCCTGATGCGCGGCAGCAACCGGGGACGCTGGGGCTATGTCGCCACTCAGGTGATTGTGCTGGGTTATATGCTGATGGCTTCAATGGGCTGGATCTATCCGGAAATATTCAGCATTGATGGCGACAATAACGCTCAGATCGTCCATCACACCCTGCTGCAAAAGCTGCCGGATCTGCTGGTGCTGCTGCTGCTGTTTCTGCCGCTCAGCAGTCGCGCATTTTTCAGCAAGCGATGATACAATCGCGCTCCGCCCGACCTCTCCACCGTGAATACAGGCTTTCCCATGCATTGCGCGCTCTATGACGCTAACCGTTGCCGCTCCTGTCAGTGGCTGGAAAAACCCTATACCCAACAGCTGACCGATAAACAGTCATGGCTGGAACAGCTGCTGGCTGAACAACCGGTGGCGCAGTGGTTGCCACCGATAACCTCGCCGCAGCAGGCGTTCCGTAATAAAGCCAAGATGGTAGTCAGCGGCAGCGTGGAGCGTCCGGTGTTCGGTATGGTCCAGCGGGATGGCGAGGCGGTTGATCTGTGCGACTGTCCGCTCTATCCGGCCAGTTTTCAGCCGGTATTTGCTGCGCTGCGGCCGTTTATCGCCCGCGCCGGGCTGACGCCGTACAACGTGGCGCGCAAACGGGGCGAGCTGAAGTATCTGTTGCTGACCGGAAGCAGTCAGGGCGGCATGATGCTGCGTTTTGTGTTGCGTTCGACCACCAAGCTGGCGCAGCTGCGCGCAGCACTGCCAGAACTGCAACAGCAGTTGCCGCAATTGACGGTGATCTCCGCCAATATTCAGCCGGTGCACATGGCGATTCTGGAAGGGGAGCAGGAGATTGCGCTGACGCCGGCGCAGTCGCTGGCCGAGAATTTTAACGGTGTGCCACTGTGGATCCGTCCGCAAAGTTTCTTCCAGACCAACCCACAGGTCGCCAGCACCCTGTATGCCACCGCCCGGCAATGGGTGCAGCAGTTGCCGGTCACCAGCATGTGGGATCTGTTCTGCGGCGTCGGGGGATTTGGCCTGCACTGCGCCACGCCAGAGATGACGCTGACCGGCATTGAAATCAGCGCCGAGGCGATTAAATGCGCCCAGCGTTCAGCCCAGATGATGGGGCTGGAAAAGGTGCAGTTTGCCGCGCTGGACTCGACCGCCTTTGCCACCGGCCGGGACGCGGTGCCGCAGCTGGTGCTGGTTAACCCACCGAGACGCGGCATTGGCGCTGAACTGTGTGACTATCTCAGTCAGATGGCTCCCGATTACCTGCTCTATTCCAGCTGTAATCCACAGACGCTGGCGGAAGACGTGGCCCGGCTGAATGAGTATCAGATTAGCAAGGTGCAGCTGTTTGATATGTTTCCGCATACTGCCCATTTCGAAGTGCTGGCTTTGTTAACCCGCCAGCCGCGCTAAGCGTAAGACGGGCTCAGACACTGAGCCCGCGTCTGTATTTTATTCAGGGAACCACTGCTGGTTAATCTGCTGCCAGCGGCCATTGGCTTTCAGTTCGGCAAGGGCATGATTAAAGCGATCGCGTAATTCGGTGTTGCCTTTGCGCACCGCAATGCCGAGGCCGGTACCGAAGTAGTCTGCATCGGTGACGTGCTCGCCGACGGTTGCCAGATCGCTGTTGGTCTTCAGCCACTGATTCACCACGGCGCTGTCACCAAACACTCCGTCCAGACGCCCATTCTTCATATCCAGAATCGCATTCTGATAGCTGTCATAGGCCACCACCGTCACCTCAGGATGTTTTTCCTGCAGGTATTTCTGGTGAGTGGTGCCGTTCTCGACGCCGAGACGCTTGCCCTTCAGGGCGGCAAAATCACTGAACTGGCCTTTACGGGCGATTACGATGGCCGAGTTGGCGTAATAGGGCTGGGTAAAATCGACCTGCTTGCTGCGGTCAGCGGTGATGTCCATACCGGAAATAACCGCGTCATAGCGGCGGAACTTCAGCGAGGGGATCAGGCTGTCGAACGCGTTGTTGGTAAAGGTGCAGTCGGCTTTCATCTGCTGGCACAGTGCTTTTGCCAGATCGATATCGAAGCCGACCAGCTGGTTTTCACGATTCAGCGATTCAAACGGCGGGTAGGTCGCCGAGGCGGCGAAGCGAATTTTATCAGCGGCCTGGGCGCTGAGGGCCAGCGAAGCCAGCGTGGCGGCAACAATCCATTTTTTCACTATACGACTCCTGTAATCACAACCTGTTCACTACTCTGAGAGCTGCTTACCCTGCCAGATAATGAATTTTCATGCAATGATTGTGATTGTCCAGGCGAGTCAGGCGAGCGGGCTCGCCTGACCATCAGTTACGCTGTTCAAATGCCAGTGCGCGTTTCTCGATCAGCCGCATCATCAGCGTCAGCACCCCGTTAACACACAGGTAAACCAGCCCGGCGGCGGCATACACCGTGACATCGTAGGTGCGACCGTAAAGCAGCTGGCCGTGGCCCATCACCTCCATCAGGGTAATGGTATAGGCCAGCGAGGTGCCTTTAAACACCAGCACCACCTCATTGGAGTAAGAGGAGAGGGCACGCTTAAATGCATAAGGCAGCAGAATACGCAGCGTATCTTTGCGGTTCATGCCGAGCGCGGCGCAGGATTGCCACTGACCGGACGGAATCGCCCGCACCGCGCCGTAAAACAGCTGGGTGGTGTAAGCCGCGCTGTTGAGCGACAGCGCCAGCATGGCGCACAGCCACGGCTGCGACAGCAGGTGCCACAGCCAGGGGATCTGCTGGATCGAGGGAAACTGTCCCGGACCGTAATAGATCAGGAAGATCTGCACCAGCAGCGGCGTGCCGGTAAACAGCGTGATAAAGCCTTTCACCAGCGGATTAAGCACCGGCGTTTTCAGCGCCAGCACCACGGTGAACAACAGCGCCAGCAGCAGCGCCAGCACCAGCGAGGCCGCGGTCAGCGTCAGGCTGGTGTGTAATCCTTTCAGTAATTCGGGCAAATACGCCAGCATCAGCTGTTCCCCCGTTCAAATCGGGTGGTGCGCAACTCAATGCGGCGTAATACCGCCTGGCTGAACAAGGTGATCACTAAATAAATAGCCGCAGCCACCAGGAACCAGGTAAACGGCTCCTGAGTACGGGTGGCGATACTTTTGGTTTGCAGCATCAGGTCGTTGACGCTGATCAGCGACACCAGCGCGGTATCCTTCAGCAGCACCAGCCACTGATTGCCAAGTCCCGGCAGGGCATGCCGCCACATCTGTGGCATAATCAGACGCAGAAATATCGCCGATTTTTTCATCCCCAGTGCCTGACCCGATTCCCACTGGCCGATCGGTACCGCTTTCAGCGCACCGCGCAGGGTTTGTGAGGCGTAGGCGGCATACAGCATCGCCAGCGCAATCACACCGCACAGGAATGGACTGACGTCGAAGTTTTCAATTTCTACCTGGACCGGTAACTGAAACAGTCCAAAATTGAGGGTGAAACCGTCAGAGAGGATAAGCAGCAGCTGAGAGGCGCCAAAGTAGATAAACAGCACCACCAGAATCTCCGGCAGGCCGCGGATCAGGGTAACCAGACCGGTGCCGATCCACGCCAGCGGTTTCCAGCGCAGTGACTCCCAGCCAGCGAAAATCATCGCCAGCACCAGGCCGGCGATAAGCGCACAAACGGCAAGGCCGACGGTCATACCGGCGGCGCTTGCGAGTGGGATCATTTCATTCATCAGAAATTACTGCGGGAACCATTTGCTGTAGATCGTTTTGTAGGTGCCGTCGGCTTTGATTTTATCCAGCGCACCGTTAAATTTGGTTTGCAGTTCGGTGTTGCCGGTACGCACTGCAATGCCGAGGCCGGTACCAAAGTAGGCTTTATCGGTGACCTTCTCGCCCACCGGAGCCAGCGTCGCGTTCTGCTTCAGCCACTCATTGACCACCGCCGTATCGCCGAATACCGCATCGATACGGCCATTTTTCAGATCCAGCACCGCGTTCTGATAGCTGTCGTACGGCACGGTGGTGATTTCACTGTGCTTTTCGGTCAGGTATTTCTGGTGAGTGGTGCCGTTTTGCACCCCGACGCGCTTGCCTTTCAGCGCCTCAACGCTGGCGACTTTCCCTTTTTGCGCCACGAACAGCGCTGAGTTGTCGTAGTAAGGCTTGCTGAACAGCACCTGTTTTTCACGCTCAGGGGTGATATCCATGCCGGCCATCACCGCATCAAAGCGACGGAATTTCAGGCTGGGGATCAGGCTATCGAACGCCTGGTTGGTGAAGGTGCAGGTTGCATCAATCTCTTTACACAATGCATTCGCCAGATCGACATCGAAGCCCTGAATCTTGTTATCAGAATCGACGAACTCAAACGGAGGGTAAGAGGCTTCGGTGGCGAAACGGATGGTCTGCGCCGCGGTGGCGCTCAGGCTAAAACCAGCAAGCAGTGCAGCAAGTACGACTTTTTTCATTGTTAGCATCCTGACTTAGTGCGAAAGATAGTGAGCAAACGCCTCGGTTTGCGGCTGTGTAAAGCGGCTGGCATCACCCTGTTCCACAATGTGACCATTTTCCATGTAGACCACGCGGCTGGCGGTTTTACGCGCCACTTCCACTTCATGGGTCACGATCACCTGGGTAATCCGGGTCTGGGCCAGTTCGCGAATAATGGTGACAATCTGAGCGGTAATTTCAGGGTCGAGCGCAGCGGTCGGCTCATCAAACAGCAGCACCTGCGGCTCCATCATCAGGGCGCGGGCAATCGCCACACGCTGCTGCTGACCGCCGGAAAGATGCAGCGGAAAACGGTCGCTGTAGGGCGTCAGACGCAGACGATCGAGCAGCTTGTCTGCCCGGGCGCGTGCGTCACTCTTGCTCAGACCCAGCACCCGGCAGGGCGCTTCCATCAGATTCTGCAGCACGGTGAGGTGCGGCCAGAGATTATATTGCTGGAACACCATTCCGACGTTCTGGCGCAGTTCACGGATCGCGGCCTCAGCCGGCTTCTGGCTGAAATCGAAATGATTACCGGCGATCTGCAACTGGCCCGAGCGGGGTTGCTCCAGCAAATTCAGTACCCGCAGCAACGAACTCTTACCGGCACCGCTGGGACCCAGCAATACCAGTGTCTCGCCTTGCGGACACTCAAGATTAATGTCGAACAGCGCCTGATGAGCACCGTAGAAGCAGTTTATTGCGTTTAGTTGAATACTCATGCGCCAGATTTGAATAGCTATTAGTGTCGCGGATTTTAACGTCACCAGAATAGTTATGCAATTGAGGTGGGTTAAAATTTATGAAACAGCCGGGGAAACCGCTAAAGCTTAGCACAATATCGTGTGCTGTCCGGCGGGATGAACCGGTGATTGCCGGGCCAGCGGAAACAAAAAAAGCGCGGGCATCAGTACCTCGCGCTTTTTATCACTCGCCAAACAGGTGATTATTTTTTCGATTTTTCAAGCATCTGACTCAGGCTGCCACCCTCGGC
This sequence comes from Pantoea sp. X-Soil-YNGN-775, assembly GCF_059730575.1. Taxonomy (NCBI): domain Bacteria; kingdom Pseudomonadati; phylum Pseudomonadota; class Gammaproteobacteria; order Enterobacterales; family Erwiniaceae; genus Pantoea; species Pantoea sp. X-Soil-YNGN-775. The sequence continues at coordinate 1,369,222 of NZ_AP035945.1, forward strand.
ATGTGCCGGGTTCGCCATATAGCGAACATCATCGACTACCCAGCAACTGCCCTGGTGGATCATCAGCACTTCATCCTGCCACTGCTTGCCGTCGCGGCTCAGGTCAACCCGCAGCGGAATGTTGCGCGCATCACGGTTAGGAATGGTAGAGGCGTCGGCTACGCTGGCAGCGGTCGGACCCTGCGACTGGCTGGAGAAGAGATCGCCGTTGCGCCACTGTGCGCCGGCGTTACTGCCGCTGGCGGCCTGCAATGAGCGATAGAGCGCATCGCTCAGGTAAGGGCGATATTTTGCCAGCGTGTTGCTGTCCGGCAGACCCTGGGTCGGCTGCTGAACGCGCAGGTCGTAGAACTGTTGGGCAACCTGGTCAGGGCCGCCTTCGATGCACGGCGCGCTACGCGGGCCATTATCCTTAATCACGGGCTCAACGGTGGTACAGGCGCTGAGCAGCAGGGCCGCGGGGATCATTAGCGCAAACGCGTTGTTTCTCATCTCGATTTCCTTATTGTTCTCTGGCAAGGTGCCCTTTTTAGCATAGAGTATAGCCGTGCTTTTTAGTCGAAAGAGCCTTAGTCCGGTTTTCAACAAGGAGAAGACGATGAAATTTTCAACCACCCCGACGCTGGAAGGCCACAGCATCACCGATTATTGCGGTGTGGTGACCGGTGAAGCGATTCTCGGTGCCAATATCTTCCGCGATTTTTTTGCTGGTATTCGTGACATCGTCGGTGGCCGCTCCGGCGCCTATGAAAAAGAGCTGCGCAAGGCGCGGGAGATCGCCTTTAAAGAGCTGGAAGAGCAGGCCAAAGCGCTGGGCGCTAACGCGGTGGTCGGCATTGATATCGACTACGAAACGGTCGGCAAAGAGAGCAGCATGCTGATGGTCAGCGTCAGCGGGACGGCGGTAATCGTTCGTTGAAACGCCTGCTGTTGCTGCTCGCAGCGCTGATGCTGGTGGGCTGTCAGTCCGGGATGGAATCCCGTCCCGGCTACTGGGCCGACCTGCGACATCCTGCTCTGGGTGCGCGACCGCGGGTTAAAGTGATTGTGATTCACTATACCGCTGAGGATTTTTCCTCTTCGCTGGCCACCCTGACCGATCAACAGGTCAGCGCCCATTACCTGATCCCCCGCCAGCCGCCACAGCGCGCCGGTAAAGGCGTTATCTGGCAACTGGTGCCGGAGCAGCAGCTCGCCTGGCACGCCGGACCCAGCTTCTGGCGTGGAGCCAGCCGGATTAACGACACCTCAATTGGCATCGAGCTGGTGAATCGCGGTTATCGCCGTACCCTGACCGGCCGCGAATGGCAGCCGTTTACCACCGCACAAATCACGGCGCTGGAGGCGCTGCTGCGTGATATCAGCCAGCGCTACGCGATTGCGCCGGAAAACATTGTTGGTCACAGCGATATTGCCCCGCAGCGTAAACAGGACCCCGGCCCGCTGTTTCCGTGGCAGCAACTGGCGCAGCGTGGACTCGGTGCCTGGCCTGATGCCCGGCGGGTAGCGTTTTACTTAGCCGGTGCGGAGCCGCACGCAGCAGTGCCGGTTGAAGTGATCGTCGAGCGCTTACAGCGTTACGGCTATCCGGTGAATAGCGCGATGAGCGCGCGTGAGCAGCAGACGGTGATCGCGGCGTTTCAGATGCATTTCCGGCCGGCAGACTATCGCGGCAAGGCCGATGCCGAAACTGCCGCGATAGCGGCCGCGCTGCTGGAAAAGTATGGCGCGGCGCAGTAAGCGGGAAAGATTACTGCTGCAGAAAGGCTTTCCAGTGGGCCACCACCTGCTCAAGCGCGGCGCGATCGGCATCCAGATGGGTCACCAGTCGGGTACGGGGACCGGCGCTGATCAGCACGCCGCGCGCTTTCATCCACGCCGCTAACGGTTCAGCCTGGCTGGCCGGGAGCTGAACAAACAGCATATTGGTTTGCTGATCAATCACTTCCACGCCAAGCTCATGCAGTTGCTGCCCCAGCCAGGCGGCATTATCGTGATCCTGCTGCAGGCGCGTCACGTTATGCTGCAGGGCATAAAGCCCGGCCGCTGCCAGGATTCCGGCCTGACGCATGCCGCCGCCGGTCATTTTACGCCAGCGGCGCGCCCGCTCAATCAGCGCCGCATCACCACACAACAGCGAACCGACCGGCGTACCCAGACCTTTTGACAGGCAGATGGTCAGGCTGTCGCAGTAGCGGGCGAGTGCCGCCAGCGTAGTCTGCTGGGCGACGACCGCGTTGAAGATGCGTGCGCCATCAATATGCAGTGCCAGCTGCCGCTCTCGGGTAAAAGCCCAGGCCTGTTCCAGATAACTTATCGGCAATACTTTGCCGTGATGGGTGTTCTCCAGGCTCAGCAGGCGGGTGCGGGCGAAGTGAATATCATCAGGCTTGATGGCGGCGGCCACGTCGCTGAGCGGCAGCGTGCCATCGGCAGCGGCCAGAATCGGCTGCGGCTGGATACTGCCCAGCACCGCCGCGCCGCCCGCTTCATATTTGTAGTTATGCGCCTGCTGACCGACGATATACTCATCACCGCGCTCACAGTGGCTCAGCAACGCCACCAGGTTTGCCTGGGTACCGGTCGGGAAGAACAGCGCCGCCGCTTTACCGCTCAGGCGCGCCGCTTCAGCCTCAAGGGCGTTAACGGTAGGGTCGTCACGATAGACATCATCACCGGTTTCGGCGGACATCATGGCGCTTAACATGGCGGCACTGGGCCGGGTCACGGTATCACTGCGTAAATCGATCACCTGGAGCTCCTGAACGTGGCGGAAAAAAAGGCGGGCATCGCGCCCGCCTGGGTGAAGCTGTTGTTTTACCGCAGCCAGTTGGTTTTCGCCAGTTCTACCACTTCGTCGCCGCGTCCATTCAGAATGGCGCGCAGCATGTAAAGGCTGAAGCCCTTGGCCTGCTCCATTTTAATCTGCGGCGGCATCGCCAGTTCTTCTTTGGCGGTGATGACATCGACCAGCACCGGACCGTCATGGGCGAACGCCTGCTCCAGCGCGCCGTTCAGCTCTGATGCTTTTTCAACCCGGATACCTTTGATACCGCATGCCGCGGCGATGGCCGCAAAGTCAGGATTGTCCAGTTCGGTGCCGTCGGTGAGGTAGCCGCCGGCTTTCATTTCCATCGCCACGAAACCCAGCACGCTGTTGTTGAAGATCACCAGTTTGACCGGCATTTTCAGCTGGGCCAGCGAGATAAAATCGCCCATCAGCATGCTGAATCCGCCGTCACCGCACAGCGCCACCACCTGGCGATTACGGTCAATCGACTGGGCACCCAGCGCCTGCGGCATTGCATTGGCCATTGAGCCGTGGTTAAACGAGCCGAGCAGCCGACGCTTGCCGTTCATCTTCAGATAACGCGCCGCCCAGACCGTCGGCGTACCGACGTCACAGGTGAAGATGGCGTCTTCACTGGCGTAGTGACTGATCTGCTGCGCCAGATATTGCGGGTGGATCGGCTGTTTATCATTGGGCTGGGCCAGCTCGTCGAGGCTTTTACGCGCATCAACATAGTGTTCCAGCGCGCTGTCGAGATGACTGCGATCGGTTTTGCTGGTCAGCTGCGGCAGCAGTGCCTGCAGCGTGGTTTTCACGTCGCCGACATAGGCTTCATCAACGTGACAGTGCGAACCGAGGCTGCCGGGATTGATATCGATCTGAATAATGCGGGCCTTTTCCGGATAGAAGGCGCGGTAGGGAAACTGGGTGCCGAGCAGCACCAGCGTTTCGGCGTTCATCATGGCATGGAAGCCGGAAGAGAAGCCAATCAGCCCGGTCATGCCGACATCGTAAGGATTGTCATATTCGATGTGCTCTTTACCGCGCAGCGCATGAACAATCGGCGCTTTCAGCGTCTCCGCCAGTTTCACCACTTCCGGATGCGCACCGGCACAGCCGCTGCCGCACAGCAGGGTAATGTTGCTGGCCTGATTCAGGGTGTCAGCCAGCTGGGCCAGTTCAGCGGCCTGCGGCAGAACCTGTGGCAGCTGCGGCGGATACCACGCAGCGTTAGCGTTTTCGGGGGCTAGCTTAAGTGCAACATCGCCCGGCAGGACGACCACCGAAACACCCCGATTGAGGATCGCTTTGCGCATGGCGATACCCAGCACCTGCGGCAGCTGCTCAGGATTAGAGACCAGCTCGCAATAGTGGCTGCATTCGCGGAACAGCTCCTGCGGATGGGTTTCCTGGAAATAGCCGCTGCCGATCTCGCTCGACGGGATATGCGCCGCAATCGCCAGTACCGGCACACGGTTGCGATGGCAGTCGAACAATCCGTTGATCAGATGTAAATTGCCCGGCCCGCAGGAGCCGGCGCAGACCGCCAGCTCCCCGCTGATATGCGCTTCCGCGCCTGCAGCAAACGCCGCCACTTCTTCGTGGCGTGTCGGCATCCATTCAATGGTGCCCATGCGATTCAGACTGTCACTCAGGCCGTTTAATGAGTCCCCGGTAACGCCCCAGATGCGTTTAACGCCGGCGTTTTCAAGCGTTTTAGCGACCAGCGCCGCCACGGTTTGTTTCATCTTATTCTCCTTTGTCGGTGCGCCAGACCGATGGCGCCACCAGAACCGCAAAAAAGAAGCGTAGACGACGTAACAGAAAAGCAGCCGTGAAAAAATGCGCTGGAGGCCACCCGCGCCGGTCAGGCCGAGAACAGGGCGATCAGAATCGGAGCCAGCAGGCTCATCACAAAGCCGTGCACAATGGCGGCGGGCACAATCTCATTGCCGCCGGCCCGCTGCAGTACCGGCAGGGTAAAGTCCATTGAGGTGGCACCGCATAAGCCTAAGGCGCTGCAGCGATGGCGAGCGATGAGCGCCGGGATCAGCATAATCGCCACCAGCTCGCGCAGCAGATCGTTGAAGAAAGCAGCGCTGCCGATCACCGGGCCAAACGCTTCGGTGAGCAGAATGCCGGAGAGCGAGTACCAGCCGAATCCGCTCGCTAACGCCAGACCGGTTTTCAGCGGCAGGCCAAGCGCCAGCGCTGCGATCATCCCACCGACCAGCGCGCTGGTCAGCACCACGCTGGCCACCAGCATCCCCCGTCGGTTGAGAATGATCTGACGCAGCGTCATCCCGCTGCCACGCAGCTGAATACCCACCAGAAACAGCAGGAAAATCAGCGCATATTCACTGGCGGTAGCGGCATAATGCAGGAACGGCCACTGGGTCAGGCCGAGCACAAACCCGATCACTACCACGCCGCACAGTTTGAGTGAATCCAGCGCCATGTGCAGCCGTGAAGGCAATTTTTCCTGTTTATGGCTGTGCTGCCAGGGCACGCGCTTCTCCAGCCAGCGCAGCGCCAGCAGGTTACACAACAGGATGCACAGCGCGGCCACCAGTGCGGTGTGAAATACGGTAACCAGATTGCTGCTGAGGTTATCAAGAAACGCCAGGCTGATGCCCATGAAAAAAAGAATCACGTAGACCATCCAGCCCAGCAGGCGATTGACCTGACGCAGCACGGCGGTTTGACGGAACGGTAACAGCCAGCCCGCAATCAGGGGCAGCAGGATAATCAGAAGTCCGGAATACATAAAAAAATAAGGCCATCCATGCAGTAAGTGGCGACACGCTAACGAAAAAGCGCGGTAGAGTAAACCCTCAGCCCCGCGTGACTTGACCCACCGGTATCCGGCGACCAGGCTTGGTTTAGCAAGAGGATGGAACCCTATGATTCTGGAACATATCGACATTCGTGGTTTTCGCGGCATTAACCAGCTTTCCCTGCCTTTAACCCAGACCAACCTGCTGATTGGTGAGAATGCCTGGGGTAAATCCAGCCTGCTTGATGCGCTGAGTTTATTGCTGTCACCGCATCACGATGAGTACGTTTTTACTCCGGCCGACTTTCATTTTACGCCGGGCGATGTCACCGATTCGATGCGTCGTCTCTCCGTGGTGTTTCACTTTCGCGACGATGGCAGCCCTGACGATGCGCTGCTGGCACCGTTCTGGCAGCGTGACGCACAGAACGCGCGCTGGCTCTATTACAGCGTGCGTGCCACCTGGCGTCAGCAAGGGGTCAGTGCCAGTCGACGCTTTGTCGACCGCCAGCTTCAGCCGCTGACACAGGAAAACTGCGCGGCGGCCATTGCACGCCTGCTGCAGCGGCATCCGGTATTGCGACTGCGCGATGCGCGCTTCAGTAAACGAGCCCGGCTTGAGACGCCGCCGGACGATCCGAGCCTGCATCCTCAGTTGATGGCCGGAATGGAAGGTCTGGCGCGCGATCTGGAGCGGCATCCGCAGCAACTGAGCGATGAGGTCTTGCGGCAGGGATTGAAAACGCTGCAGCAACTGATGGAACATTACTTTCTGGTGCAGCAGCCTGCCGCCGCGATTACCCGGCGGGTCGATCCACAACAGCGTCACGGCGATCGGGGCTGGCAGGCGCTGGATCAGCTTAATCAGCTGATCGCCGGCAATGATTCACGCAGCCGGCAACTGATTCTGCTGCAGATGTTCACGCTGCTGATCCAGGCGCGGGGCGATCTGCCGCTGGTACCTGAGGCGCGTCCGCTGTTGCTGATTGAAGATCCGGAAACCCGCCTGCATCCCATTATGCTGTCGGTGGCGTGGAATATGCTGTCGCTGCTGCCGCTGCAAAAAATTGCCACCACCAACTCGGCGGAGCTGCTGTCGCAGGTGCCGGTGGAGAATGTCTGCCGACTGGTGCGTGAACCATCACGGGTCGCGGCGTGGCGCATCGGTCCGGAAGGCCTGAGCGCAGAGGAGAGTCGCCGCATCGGCTTCCATATCCGTGTTAACCGGCCGGCGGCGCTGTTTGCCCGCTGCTGGCTGCTGGTGGAAGGCGAAACCGAAGTCTGGATCATCAATGAGCTGGCGCAGCAGTGCGGCTACAATTTTGCCGCCGAAGGGGTAAAAGTCATTGAGTTTGCCCAGTCCGGCCTGAAACCGTTGCTGAAATTCGCTCGCCGGATGGGGATCGCCTGGCATGTCCTGACGGACGGAGACGAGGCGGGCAACAAGTATGCCACTACCGCCCGCAGCCAGCTGCAGCCGCACGATAGCGAGCAGCAGCACCTGACGCAACTGCCGGCGCTGGATATCGAAAACTTCCTCTTCCAGCAGGGCTTTCGCGATGTTTATCTGCAGATGGCGCACCTGCCGTTAAACGTGAGGATGAGTGCAAGGCGTATTATTACCAAAGCGATTCACCAGAGTTCGAAGCCTGAGCTGGCGATCGCAGTGGCTACGTCAGCGGCGGAAATCGGTCAGGATGCCATTCCGCTGTTAATGCGCGAGATGTTCGCCCGGGTCATCGGGCTGGCGCAGGGTAAGGCGGATTGAACGCGGGGCACAAGAAAAATGCCAGCGTCGGTGGCTGGCATTTTTAGGGGAGTGTTCAGTCGGGGGAGGCAGAGGTCAGGCAACGGCCTGTACTTCTGCTACCGGCACGATCAGACTGGCGTGATTGCCTTTCGGACCTTCGTGGACATCAAACTGAACTTGCTGGCCAGCTTTCAGCGTTCTGTAACCCTCCATCTGAATCGTTGAGTAGTGGGCAAAGATGTCTTCGCCACCGCCAACTGGACAGATAAAGCCAAAGCCTTTGGCGTTATTGAACCATTTAACTGTACCCGTCTCCATGCTTTTACTTCCCTCGCAAGACATTTTATAAGTAGGTGAGGTCATTGAAGCTGTGAGTCGAGTTTGATTAAAACTCAATCAGCTTGTGCAAGTAGAATGTAGAGAAATGGCCGCTGGCGTCAAGCAAACCCCCGGGCTCGGTGGGGAAAAAATCATCAAAATTTGAGGCAGTTAACGCTATTGCAAATTTTGTGATACAGGTCGCGGCTGGGAATTTCTGAATAAATTTCCATCAGCGGTCAGCGGCTTGACAGGCATGTTAAACTGTCAACATGTAGCCGCTTAAATGCGATGGGCGAAATCTCAACGGAACACTATGGCAAACACAAACGACTGGCTTAACTTTGAACATCTGGCCGAAGACAAAGTACGCGAAGGGTTAAAGCCGCCTTCAATGTATAAAGTCATTCTGAATAATGACGATTATACACCTATGGAATTTGTTATTGACGTTGTACAAAAGTTCTTTTCTTATGATGTTGAACGTGCAACGCAACTGATGTTGAAAGTTCACTACCACGGCAAGGCGATCTGTGGTGTATTTACCGCAGAAGTCGCCGAGACTAAAGCGGCCCAGGTGAACAATTATGCGCGGGAAAACCATCATCCGTTGCTGTGTACGCTGGAAAAAGCCTGATCCCGTCTCCATATAGGAAACAGGTCAGAGCGATAATTGGGGGAGGTGCCTAATGCTCAATCAAGAACTGGAACTCAGTTTAAATATGGCTTTCGCCAGAGCGCGTGAGCACCGTCATGAGTTTATGACCGTCGAGCATCTGTTACTGGCATTGCTCAGTAACCCGTCGGCCAGAGAGGCATTGGAAGCCTGTACGGTGGACATTGTGGCTCTGCGGCAGGAACTCGAAGCCTTCATCGAACAAACCACACCCGTTTTACCTGCCAGTGAGGAGGAGCGCGATACACAACCGACGCTCAGCTTCCAGCGCGTATTACAGCGTGCGGTTTTCCATGTCCAGTCATCCGGTCGCAGCGAAGTCTCCGGTGCGAACGTGCTGGTCGCTATCTTCAGCGAGCAGGAGTCGCAGGCCGCTTATCTGTTGCGTAAACATGAAGTCAGCCGTCTTGATGTGGTGAACTTCATTTCACACGGTACGCGCAAAGATGAGCCTGGCCAGGCGCCTGGCGCAGAAAATCCGGTTAACGAAGAGCAAGCAGGCGGGGAGGATCGTATGGAAAACTTCACCACCAATCTCAATCAGCTTGCTCGCGTCGGTGGCATTGACCCACTGATCGGTCGCGATAAAGAGCTGGAGCGTACTATCCAGGTGCTGTGCCGTCGCCGTAAAAACAACCCGCTGCTGGTGGGGGAATCGGGCGTCGGAAAAACCGCCATTGCTGAAGGGCTTGCCTGGCGTATCGAGCAGGGCGACGTGCCGGAAGTGATGAAAGACTGCACCATCTACTCGCTGGATATTGGTTCGCTGTTAGCCGGTACCAAATACCGCGGTGACTTTGAGAAACGTTTCAAAGCCCTGCTGAAGCAGCTCGAGCAGGATGAGAGCAGCATTCTGTTTATCGATGAAATCCATACCATCATCGGTGCAGGTGCCGCCTCGGGCGGCCAGGTTGATGCTGCTAACCTGATTAAACCGCTGCTTTCGAGCGGGAAAATCCGGGTAATGGGTTCCACCACCTATCAGGAGTTCAGCAACATCTTTGAAAAAGACCGTGCCCTGGCGCGTCGCTTCCAGAAGATCGATATCACGGAGCCTTCTGTTGATGAAACCGTGCAGATCCTGAATGGCCTGAAAACCAAGTACGAAGCGCACCACGACGTGCGTTACACCGCGAAAGCGGTACGTGCGGCGGTGGAGCTGGCGGTGAAATATATCAACGACCGTCATCTGCCGGATAAGGCGATTGACGTGATCGATGAGGCCGGTGCGCGTGCGCGCCTGATGCCAGCCAGCAAGCGTAAGAAAACCGTTAACGTGGCTGACATTGAAACCGTGGTCGCACGTATTGCCCGTATTCCGGAGCAAAGCGTTTCAGCAACCGATCGCGATACGCTGAAAAATCTTGGCGACCGCCTGAAAATGCTGGTGTTTGGTCAGGACAACGCCATTGAGGCGCTGACGGAAGCGATCAAAATGAGCCGGGCAGGATTGGGTCAGGATCGTAAACCCGTCGGTTCATTCCTGTTCGCCGGACCGACCGGTGTCGGTAAAACTGAAGTTACCGTACAGCTGGCGAAAGCGTTGGGCATTGAACTGCTGCGCTTTGATATGTCCGAGTACATGGAGCGTCACACTGTCAGTCGTCTGATCGGTGCGCCTCCGGGGTATGTCGGCTTTGATCAGGGCGGCCTGCTGACGGATGCGGTGATCAAACATCCTCATGCAGTGGTACTGCTGGATGAGATTGAGAAAGCGCACCCTGACGTGTTCAACCTGCTGCTGCAGGTGATGGATAACGGCATGCTGACGGATAACAACGGTCGCAAAGCGGACTTCCGTAACGTGGTGCTGGTGATGACCACTAATGCCGGGGTACGTGAAACCGAACGTAAGTCTATCGGCCTGATTCATCAGGACAACAGCACCGATGCAATGGAAGAGATCAAGAAGATCTTTACGCCAGAGTTCCGCAACCGTCTGGACAACATCATCTGGTTCAGTCACCTGTCACCAGAGGTGATTCATCAGGTGGTCGACAAGTTTATTGTCGAGTTGCAGGCGCAGCTGGATGCGAAAGGCGTGTCGCTGGAAGTCAGTGATGAAGCACGTGACTGGCTGGCTGAGAAGGGCTATGACAAAGCGATGGGGGCCCGTCCGATGGCACGCACCGTACAGGAAAGCCTGAAAAAACCGTTAGCTAATGAACTGCTGTTTGGTTCGCTGGTGGATGGCGGCTCAGTCTCGGTGGCGCTCGATCGTGAAAAAGGTCAGCTGACCTATCACTTCCTCAGCGCAGAGAAACGCAAAACAGAAGGCACCGTGCATTGATTGACGGATGCCAGATATGAAAAAGGCCGGATGAGAATCCGGCCTTTTTTTTCGCTGCATTTCTGGTGCCGCGAGACTATCGCAGCTTAGCGACTACGGAAGACAATGCGGCCTTTGCTCAGGTCGTACGGGGTCAACTCGACTGTGACTTTGTCGCCCGTCAGGATGCGGATGTAGTTTTTGCGCATTTTACCGGAGATATGAGCGGTAACCACGTGTCCGTTCTCAAGTTCTACGCGGAACATGGTGTTAGGTAACGTATCCAGTACGGTACCTTGCATTTCAATATTGTCTTCTTTGGCCATCGAATCCTCTGGGTGTACTACCTTTCAGTTGAACCGGCAAGATAATGCCCAATTCAACGATTTATGTAAAGAACCGTCGGCGATTTTGCCAACGCTTTGCCGTGCTTCGCGTCATAACGCGAGCATTACGGTAAAATTCGGGTGTTTATGTGACGTCTGCGGGGGATTAGCGGGCTAAGAATCTGTATCAACCGGTTACACGCGCACGATTGAAACAGTTCCGAGAGTGCGTTGAGATTCCCAGCCTGGCAATTCCGGCTTGTAAAAACTAAGCGCGGACGACATACCAAACTCGACTATTATATCACTTATACGCCTTTATGTGTGCAAAACATCTGCGCGCGGTTAAAAAAGGGTTTGTGTTCGCCAGCATCCGTCGCTGACCGGTTGCCACGCAAGGCTTTGTACATATTGCAGATAGTCAGCACGCGGGATTTCCTGCGCGCCCAGTGACGCCGTATGCGGGTTAAGTACCTGACAATCCACCAGACGCCCCTGATGTTTGAGGAAGTGCTGGCAGAAAACCAAAAGTGCGGTTTTTGAGGCGTTCTCCTGACGGCTGAACATCGATTCACCGCAAAAGATTTGGCCCAGCGCCATACCATACATGCCGCCCACCAGCTGGTGCTCATCCCAGACCTCAATCGAGTGCGCATGTCCTGATTCATACAGCCGCAGCCAGGCCCGTTTCACCTCAAAGGTGATCCAGGTTCCTTCTTCACGGCCCGTGGCGCAGCCGTCAATCACCTCAGCAAACGCCTCGTTCATCGTCACGCGATAAGGCGAACGCTGATGAAACCGCTTCATGCTGCGGCTAAGGTGAAAATGCTCCGGTAACAGTACCGCGCGTGGATCGGGCGACCACCAGAGAATCGGATCGCCGGGTGAAAACCACGGGAAAATGCCGTGCTGATAAGCGTTTAGTAAGCGGGCAGGGGAGAGATCGCCGCCCATCGCCAGCAAGCCATTCGGTTCACGCAGGGCCATCTCCGGCGGCGGAAATTGCAGAGATTCCCGTGATAGTTGTACCAGTCTCATCGCGTTGTTCTACTCATCAGCATGTCGCCAGACTATAGCGCAATCCGCTGTTGGAAACGCCAGTAGCGGCCCGCTTTTGAGATTAATTCGGCATGGCTGCCTTGCTCGACAATCGCACCGTTATCCATCACACAAATGCGGTCCATCTGCTCCAGCCCGCTCAGGCGATGCGTCACCATCATCACCGTTTTGCCGATCGTAAGCCGCTGCAGCAGGCTGAGGATGTGCTGTTCAGTGGTGGCGTCCAGCCCTTCGGTGGGTTCATCCAGCAGCCAGAGATCGCCGTTATGCAGCAGTGCCCGGGCTATCGCCAGGCGCCGCAGCTCACCACCCGAGAGTGGTCGGCCACCTTCGCCCAGCCAGGCATTTAAACCCTCTGGCGTCTCCAGCAGGCGCTGCAGGCCGGTGTCGATCAGCACCTGACGTAATCTCTCATCGCTGGCGGTGGGGCAGGCCAGCAGCAGGTTATCACGCAGGCTCTGGCTGAACAGATGAACCCGCTGAGTCACTACGCTGATACGCTGGCGCAGTTCTGCTTCCGGCCAGGCGGCGATCGGCAGATCGTTCAGGCCGATCGCGCCAGGCTGGCTCTCCCAGGCGCGCGTCAGCAGCGCCAGCAAGGTCGATTTGCCACAGCCGGTCGGTCCGAGCAGCGCAATGTGCTCACCCGCGTTAACCCGCAGCGAAAACTGATTCAGCACCTTATCCGGACGATCGGGATAGCTGAAATCAAGCTGCTCAATCTTTACCGCCAGGCTACCGGTCCGGGCGCGGCCCTGTGCGGGAAAAGTGATTGCCGGCACCTGATCGATAATGTCATTAACCCGCTGTGCCGACGTGATCACCTGCGACATTGGCAGAAAAGCAGCGGCAACCGGGGCCAGCGCTTCGAATGCCGCCAGCGAACAAAAAACCACCAGCGCGATCAGTGCGCCGGGTAACTGCTGTTCGCTGATGCTACCCGCGCTCAGCCACAGTAGCGAGGTCACCGTCAGGCCACTGATCAGCAACAGCAGACTCTGCGCGGCAGCCTGTAACCGCAGTTGCTGGCCCTGCGCACACAGCCAGTGCTGTTCCTGCTCATCAAGCTGTTTACGCCACGTCGGTGAAGCGCCATACAGGGTAAGTTCGGCCTGACCGGCCAGCCAGTGCATCAGCTGGGTGCGCCAGCGGGCCCGGCCACCGGCAATGGCTACTCCGGCTGGTGAGCCAAGGCGATAAAACAGCGCCGGCAGGATAATCAGCGTGCCCAGCATGATAGCGCCCAGCGTGAGTCCCAGCTGCAAATCGATAAAACTCAGGCCGAGGGTAACCACCATCGTTACCACCAGCGCACCCGCCAGCGGGGAAATGACCCGCAGATAGAGATGATCAAGCGTATCGACGTCTGCAACAAAACGGTTGAGCAGATCGGCCTGGCGAAAACGCGACAGTTGGCCCGGTGAAAGAGCAATCAGGCGACTGAAAGTATGCACCCGCAGATGCTGCAATACCCGGAAAGTCGCGTCGTGGCTGACCAGCCGTTCAGCATAGCGGGCGGCGGTGCGGATGATGGCTGCGCCGCGAACGCCAGCAGCAGGCAGCATATAGTTGAAACTGTAAAGCCCGGCCACGCCGGCCACTGATGAGGCGGCAAGGAACCAGCCGGAGAGCGTCAGCAAGCCGATGCTGGCCAGTAAAGTGAGAATCGCCAGCACAACTCCCAGCGCCAGGCGAAAAGGGTGACGCAGCCAGAGGCGCAGAAACGGACGTAGAGCGGACATCAGCCAATCTCCTGTTGACGGTGTTTCAGCATCTGACTGAACGGGCCCGCTTGTTGCGATAGCGTCTGCCAGTCACCCTGTTGCACCAGTTTGCCGGCCTCCATCACCCACAGCGTCTGCCAGTTGCTTAATGCATCAAGCTGATGGGTGATCATCAACGTGGTCTGTTGAGTAGCTGCCTGATTCAGCGCCCGCATCACATGACGTTCACTAAGCGCATCCAGACTGGCTGCCGGTTCATCCAGCAGCAGCAAATGCGAGGGTTTGTAGAGCGCGCGCGCCACCGCAATGCGCTGTGCCTGGCCGACCGACAGCTGGTTGCCGCCATCGCCGGGCGGTGTCTCAATTCCCTGTGGCAGCCGTGGCAGAAATTCGTTAACGCCACTGGTCTCGAGCACAGCGGCAAAGCGTACCGCATCCCAGCTGGCGTTCATCACAATATTGTCACGCAGCGTGGCGGCCGGTAACTGAGGATTCTGCCCGACCCAGCTGAGCTGCTGATGCCAGTCAGTACGGCGTATGTCGCGGACTTCCACCCCGTTCGCCTTCAGCGAGCCCTGGTAGGGCAGAAAACCGAGCAGGGCGTTCATCAGGGCCGTTTTGCCGGCACCGCTTTGACCAACCAGCGCGACGCGCTCGCCTGGCGCTAGGGTAAAGGTCAGCGGGCCACACAGCGGCTGGCCATCCGGCGCAAAGACCAACAGATCGACCGCAGCAAGAGTAAGCGGGGCGCTGGCAGTAAACGGCATGTCACCCTGCGCCGGGCCGCTGGTTGGGCTGCCCTGCATGAACTGTTCGAGCGCATCGGCACCGCCGACGGCCTGCGCTTTCGCATGGTAAAACGCCCCTAAATCGCGCAGCGGCTGGAAGAATTCCGGTGCGAGAATCAGCACCAGGAAACCCGCAAACAGGGTGACGCCCTGGCCGTAATCGCCGAAGTGCAGTTCGCCGAGATAAGAAAAACCAAAATAAACCGCCACCACGGCAATCGCTAACGAGGCGAAGAATTCAAGTACCGCCGAAGAGAGAAAGGCCAGACGAAGCACTTCCATGGTGCGCTGACGGAAGTCGGTAGTGGCTGCCGCCACCGCCTGCTGCTCCGCCTCGCCGCGGTGAAACAACCGCAGCGTTTCGCGGCCGCGTAAGCGATCAAGGAAGTTACCGCTCAGACGCGCCAGCACCAGAAAGTTGCGGCGGTTTGCTTCGGCTGCACCCATCCCGACCAGCGCCATAAACAGCGGAATCAGCGGCGCGGTCGCAAACAGAATCAAACCCGCCGTCCAGTTAAGCGGAAAGATCGCCAGCAAGATGCAGCAGGGGATCAGCACGGCCAGCGTCATTTGCGGCAGGTAGCGGGCATAATAGTCCTGCATCTCTTCGATTTGCTCGAGCAGCAGGGTGGCCCAGCTGCCCGCGGGCTTGCCCTGAATCCATGCCGGACCTAGCGCCGATAAGCGATCTAACACCTGTTTACGTAATGCCTGACGAATAGCCTGGCCGGCACGGTAACCGACCCGTTCGCGGGCATAATTTATCGCGGCGCGCAGCATGAAACAGAGCAACAGCAGCAGCATCTCGCTGGCCAGTGCAGCACGCGGTTGCTGTTCAACAATCAGTGCCTGCAGCAGCGAAGCCAGCAGTGCGGCCTGAACAATGATCAACAGTGCGCTAACCACGCCCAGCAGCGTGCTCAGTCGCAACCAGCGACCGGCGAAATGACGTTGCTGACGAAGCCAGCGGGTGAGGTGCTGCTGTCGGGTTTTGTCCATGCGAGACCCTGCGTTGAGCCGATGAGCGATGAAAATAATCGGGCATTTTCATCCCGTTCAGGCGCAAGAATCTAGCATGCGGGCAATAAAAAAGGCGACTGAAAAACAGTCGCCCGGAACATTTGAGATCAGAGGGTTAACAACTTACTTATCGTTTTTAACCAGCCCGTCAAGGAAACGTTCAGCATCTAACGCAGCCATACAGCCGGTGCCGGCAGACGTAATCGCCTGGCGATAGATATGGTCCATGACATCACCCGCGGCAAACACCCCAGGAATGCTGGTCTGGGTCGCATTACCGTGCAGGCCAGACTGAACTTTGATGTAACCATTTTCCAGTTCAAGCTGACCGTCAAAGATGGCGGTATTCGGGCTGTGGCCGATTGCCACGAACAGGCCTGCGACCTCCAGGGCTTCGGTCTCTTCACTGTTCAGGGTTGAACGTAACGTCAGGCCGGTAACGCCCATCTGATCGCCTACCACTTCTTCCAGTGTACGATGGGTGTGCAGCACGATATTGCCGTTGCGGACTTTTTCCATCAGGCGATCAATCAGGATCTTCTCTGCCCGGAAACTGTCACGACGATGGATCAGGTGCACTTCCGCCGCGATGTTAGCGAGATAAAGCGCCTCTTCCACCGCGGTGTTACCGCCGCCGATCACCGCCACTTTTTGGTTGCGATAGAAGAAGCCATCGCAGGTGGCGCAAGCGGAAACCCCTTTGCCTTTAAACGCCTCTTCCGACGGCAGGCCAAGGTAGCGGGCGGAGGCGCCGGTCGCAATGATCAGCGCATCGGCAGTGTATTCACCGCTGTCGCCGGTCAGGCGGAACGGACGATTCTGTAGATCGACCGTGTGGATATGGTCGAAAATGATCTCAGTATTGAATTTTTCGGCGTGCTCATGCATGCGTTCCATCAGCGATGGACCTGTCAGATCGTGCGGGTCACCCGGCCAGTTTTCCACCTCGGTGGTGGTGGTCAGCTGTCCGCCTTTTTCCAGGCCGGTGATCAATACCGGATTCAGGTTGGCGCGTGCAGCATAAACGGCTGCGGTATAACCCGCTGGACCGGAGCCCAGAATGAGTAGCTTACTGTGTTTGGCCGTACTCATGCGTTCCTCAGTTTCATTCGGCTGACATAGCCTGCGATTGTAGGGAATATCCAGCGGCAATGACAAGGCTTAGGCAATTTTGTTAACGATAGCTGCAAACGGCGTAGACGATGAGTCCGCTTTTCGCCTGCCTGCTGCGCCAAAAGGGGGCAAAAATCGGTTTTTGCTGGTGCAGCAGTTCAAAAATACTCATTTAAAAACAGATACCCAGCGGTCTGTCTGGCATCTTGTACTGAATTTGGACATTTTACTTTGACAATCGCCTGCGCTTTTGCGAAAACATTATCAGAAGCGAATAACATTAATCGGGACAAAACAGGGTTTCCTCTCCTGTTTTGCACACAACACCGAATAAATGCAGCCTGATATTGGTAATGACGCATGATGTGGACAGACAACATGCGTCATACGGATGAGTGTGAAAGCGCACAGGCTCGGTTAGTTCACTTCAGAAATGCCCCGAACAATGAGCGTTTTCAGGGCGTGGCAGGTAAAGGGAAGGAATTAAGAGAGACAATAATAATGGTAGACAATAAGAAACGCCCCGGGAAAGACCTCGACAGAATTGACAGGAATATTCTGAATGAACTTCAGAAAGATGGTCGCATTTCAAACGTGGAACTTTCCAAACGCGTAGGATTATCGCCTACGCCATGTCTTGAGCGTGTGCGTCGTCTCGAACGTCAGGGTTTTATCCTTGGCTATACCGCGCAGTTAAACCCACATTATCTTGATGCTTCACTGCTGGTGTTTGTTGAGATTACTCTGAATCGTGGTGCGCCCGATGTGTTTGAGCAATTTAACGCCGCTGTACAAAAACTTGAGGAAACTCAAGAGTGTCACCTCGTTTCTGGCGATTTCGACTACCTGCTGAAAACGCGCGTACCTGATATGTCCGCTTACCGTAAACTGCTGGGTGAAACCCTGCTGCGCCTGCCAGGCGTAAACGACACGCGGACCTACGTGGTGATGGAAGAGGTTAAACAAAGCAATCGGCTGGTAATCAAAACTCGCTAATGCGGGGCAGGTGCAAAACCTGTGAGATTTCGGTACACTCCTGTGAATTCATACAGGACCAGCGTCGGGCTAGCCCGACGCTGTTGCTTCTTACTTTACAGGCACCTGGAGAGTTCTCTTGAGCCAGGAATACACAGAAGATAAAGACGTTTCGTTACAATCGCTGAGCAGTGGACGTCGTCTGCTGGAAGCGTTGCTCATCCTGGTGGCGCTTTTTGCCATCTACCTGATGGTTTCTCTGGTCAGTTTTAACCCTTCCGACCCGAGCTGGTCGCAAACGGCCTGGCATGAACCCATTCACAACATTGGCGGCAGCGTTGGCGCCTGGCTGGCTGACACCTTACTTTTCATCTTTGGTGTGATGGCCTACGCCATTCCTCCGGTGATCCTCGGCCTGTGCTGGATTGCGTTCCGTCAGCGCGATAACCAGGACTATTTTGACTATTTCGCCGTTGGCTTGCGTCTGATCGGCGTGCTGGCGCTGGTGGTCACCACCTGCGGTATGGCGGCGTTGAATGCAGATGACATCTGGTATTTCGCCTCAGGCGGCGTGATCGGCAGCCTGGTGAGTAATGCGATTGCCCCGTGGTTTAGCCCGGCGGGCGGCACGCTGGCCTTACTCTGCGTCTGGGCGGCCGGCATTACGCTCTATACCGGCTGGTCATGGCTGGCTATCGCCGAAAAAATTGGTGGCGTGGTGATGGGCGTGCTGACGTTTGCCAGTAACCGGTCGCGCCACGATGAACCCTGGCAGGAAGAAGAGGATGAACCGGAAGCGCGCGAGCATACTGACGCGCCGCTGCTGCGTGCTGCTGACCCTGACGATGATGACGATGTGTTGCTCTCGGCACCGCGCAGTGCGGCTGCCGGGGCGGAACTTTCTCAGCAGGATCCGCTGCTGGCGAAAGCTGCTGCGGCGACCAGCGCGGCCGTAGCGGCCACCACGCAAGCGGCAGAAGGGGAGATCGCCCCAGCGGCAGTCTCTGCACCAGCCACGTCTGCAACGTCCCCAGCGCCAGCAACGTCTGCGGCATCACCTGCGCCCGTAGCCTCTGCACCTGTCTCGCAGCCAGCTGCTTCTCCGGCCTATACGGCACCGCAAAGCGCTGCACCGGTAGCCAGTCACGCTACTGAGTCTGCATTCGCCGCAGCCGGTACGTCTGCGCATCACGCGCCAGCGGAGAATCCGCCGTTATATCGCTTTGAAATGCCAGATGAAGCGCCCGCTTCATCGTCGTTCAACGCTGATGACGATAATGAACCTAAGATGGGTAACTGGCGTGATACGCCATCCATACCTGCCGCACCGACCGCAGCCGTAGCCACGGCTGCCACGGCTGCCACGGCTGCTGAGGCGGCGACGCGCAGCGCGCCAGTGTTCGATCTGGCGCCTGAAGCCACCCTCAATCCGCAGGTTAAGCAGGGCATCGGTCCGGCACTGCCGCGTCCGAATCCGGTAAAACTGCCCACCCGACGCGAGCTGGCCTCGTATGGCATTAAATTGCCCTCTCAGCGGATGGCGGAAGAGAAAGCGAAAACCGAAGAGAGTGTTTCGGCTGCACCTTTAGAAGCGGAAGCGGAAGAGGCGATGCAGCAGGCTGAACTGCGTCAGGCATTCCAGTCTGAACAGCAGCAGCGTTATGGCACTGGCTGGCAGCAGGACGACGAAGATGAGCAGGAGGCGCAGCAGCAGGCCGCGCTGGCTCGCCAGTTCGCCGAACAGCAACAGCAACGGTATGAGCCGGAAGTGAAAAAAGAGGCCCCGCTATTTAATCTGGATACGGCGTCTGCTTTTGACTTCTCACCGATGAAAGATCTGGTCGACGAGGGGCCGGTCGAGCCGCTGTTTACGATAGCCGCCACCCCGGAACCGGAAGCACCTGCCGCCTCGCATGAGCCATGGCAGCAGACGCGTGAGGTTTCAACGCCTCAGTCAGCCGCGCAGGTGCCGGCACCTGCTGCGCCGCAGCAGTCTGCCTATACCGCACCTGCCGCGCCGCAGCAGTCTGCCTATACCGCATCGGCTGCGACGCCGTCGCCGTACTATGCCTCACCGGCAGCCGCACAGACGCCAGCACCGGGCGCTTTTGCACCCGCCGCGCCAGAGCAGTCCGCCTATACGGCACCTGCCGCACCGCAGCCGCACACAGCGTCACCGACGGCTCCACAGCCAGCCGCATATACTTCGCCGGCCGCCGCGCCGGTTGAAGAGGCTAAGCCGACGCTGCATGAAAGTCTGATCCATCCGTTCCTGATGCGTCACGAACAGCCGCTGGAGAAACCATCTACTCCTCTGCCTTCGCTGGATCTGCTGACCGCACCGCCAGAAGAGGAAGAGCCGGTCGATATGTTCTCTCTGGAACAGACCGCCCGACTGGTTGAGTCGCGCTTAGGCGATTACCGGGTCAAAGCAGAAGTGGTTGGCATTTCACCTGGCCCGGTGATTACCCGCTTCGAACTGGACTTAGCGCCGGGCGTTAAAGCCGCGCGTATCTCCAACCTGTCGCGGGACCTGGCCCGTTCACTCTCCACCGTGGCGGTGCGTGTAGTGGAAGTGATCCCGGGTAAACCTTATGTCGGTCTGGAATTGCCGAATAAGCATCGCCAGACAGTTTACCTGCGAGAAGTACTGGACTGTCCTAAGTTCCGCGACAATCCTTCACCGCTGGCGGTGGTGCTGGGTAAAGACATTGCGGGTCAGCCGGTGGTGGCCGATCTGGCGAAAATGCCACACCTGCTGGTCGCCGGTACCACCGGTTCCGGTAAGTCAGTCGGCGTTAACGCCATGATTATCAGCATGCTGTATAAAGCCACGCCGGAAGAAGTCCGCTTCATCATGATCGACCCGAAAATGCTGGAGCTGTCAGTCTATGAAGGCATCCCGCATCTGCTGACTGAAGTGGTTACGGACATGAAAGACGCCGCCAATGCGCTGCGCTGGAGTGTCGGTGAAATGGAACGTCGCTATAAGCTGATGTCGGCGCTGGGCGTGCGTAACCTGGCCGGTTACAACGAAAAAGTTGAGCAGGCCGAAGCGATGGGCCGTCCTATCCCCGATCCGTTCTGGAAACCGGGTGACAGTATGGACATGACGCCGCCGGTGCTGGAAAAACTGCCTTACATCGTGGTGATGGTCGATGAGTTTGCTGACCTGATGATGGCGGTCGGGAAAAAAGTTGAAGAGCTGATTGCCCGACTGGCGCAGAAAGCCCGTGCCGCCGGTATTCACCTGGTACTGGCGACGCAGCGTCCTTCGGTGGATGTGATTACCGGTCTGATTAAAGCCAACATCCCGACGCGTATTGCCTTTACCGTGTCGAGCAAAATTGACTCCCGTACTATCCTCGACCAGGGCGGCGCGGAATCGTTACTC
The DNA here is from genome assembly GCF_059730575.1 of Pantoea sp. X-Soil-YNGN-775. Lineage (NCBI taxonomy): Bacteria > Pseudomonadati > Pseudomonadota > Gammaproteobacteria > Enterobacterales > Erwiniaceae > Pantoea > Pantoea sp. X-Soil-YNGN-775. Next base: position 1,390,201 of record NZ_AP035945.1, read on the forward strand.
GGTATGGGTGACATGCTTTACATGCCGCCAAACTCGTCTATGCCTGTCCGTGTTCACGGCGCGTTTGTCCGGGATCAGGAAGTGCATGCTGTGGTTCAGGACTGGAAAGCGCGCGGTCGTCCGCAATACATTGAAAGTATCACCGCGGGTGAAGAGAGCGAAGGCGGCGGCGGCATCGACAGTGATGAAGAGCTTGATCCGCTGTTTGATCAGGCGGTGGGTTTTGTGGTCGACAAACGTCGCGCCTCTATCTCCGGCGTTCAGCGTCAGTTCCGCATCGGCTATAACCGGGCCGCACGTATCATTGAACAGATGGAAGCGCAGGGCATTGTCTCTGCACCGGGACACAATGGTAACCGTGAAGTACTGTCGCCACCGCCGCACGATATGTGACGTGTGACGATACGTTTTGCAACATTAATCAATGAGCCAGTTCTGACTGGCTCATTGTTTTTACGCGGTATAACCCCATATCTGAGTGAGCTTTCGGTTTATTCTCCTGTTCTGATGGCGGAATGGCGACCAGGCTTAATGCAGCTATTCATGGGAACGTTTAAATAAGGAATTGAAGCAGATGAAATTACGCGTAATCGCTCTTGGCCTGCTGGCCACCTTTTCTTCAGCCAGCGTCCTGGCTGATGCTTCCAGTGATCTGCAACAGCGCCTGAACAAGGTCAGCAGCTTCCACGCCAGTTTTACTCAAAAAGTGACCGACAGCAGCGGTGCTAACGTGCAGGATGGGGAAGGCGAGCTGTGGGTAAAACGTCCCAGCCTGTTTAACTGGCACATGACCGCCCCGGATGAAAGCATCATCATTTCCGACGGCAAATCGCTGTGGTTCTACAATCCTTTTGTTGAACAGGCGACCGTCAGCCTGCTGCAGAATGCGACCAGCAATACCCCGTTTATGTTGATTGCCCGCAATCAGTCTAATGACTGGAAGCAGTACAACATCAAACAGCAGGGCGACAACTTCGAGCTGACGCCGAAAAACAGCGACGGCAACCTGAAACAGTTCACTATTCAGGTAACGCCAGGCGGAACCATTAACCGCTTCAGCGCCATTGAACAGGATGGTCAGCGCAGCGATTACCAGCTGAAAAGCCAGCAGAATGGCGCGATCAGCCCGGATAAATTTACGTTCACTCCGCCTAAAGGCGTAACGGTGGACGATCAACGTCAGTGAGGTCACAGTGAGTAACCTGTCCCTGGATTTTTCCACTGAAAATTTCAAACCTCTGGCCGCGCGTATGCGGCCAGAAACGTTGAAACAGTACATTGGTCAGCAGCATCTGCTGGGTGCCGGAAAGCCGTTGCCGCGTGCCATTGAAGCAGGCCATCTGCACTCGATGATTCTGTGGGGGCCACCCGGGACCGGCAAGACCACGCTGGCTGAAATTATTGCGCATTATGGCGATGCCGATGTGGAGCGCATTTCGGCGGTGACCTCCGGCGTCAAAGAGATTCGTGAAGCCATTGAGCGTGCCCGCCAGAGCAAACAGGTCGGGCGACGCACCATTCTGTTCGTTGATGAGGTACATCGCTTCAACAAAAGCCAGCAGGATGCATTTTTACCGCATATCGAAGATGGCACCATCACCTTTATCGGTGCCACCACCGAGAATCCCTCGTTTGAGCTGAACTCAGCGTTGTTGTCGCGTGCCAGGGTCTATCTGTTGAAATCGCTGACCCACGACGATATCGAGCAGGTGCTGGATCAGGCGATGCAGGATAAAACGCGTGGCTACGGCAATAGCGACATTGTGCTGCCAGAGAATACCCGCCGGATGATCGCTGAACTGGTCAATGGCGATGCACGTCGAGCGCTGAATACGCTGGAGATGATGGCCGACATGGCCGAAACCAACGCGTCGGGTCAGCGCGAACTGACGCCGCAACTGCTGAATGAGGTGTCGGGCGAACGTTCAGCACGCTTCGATAACAAAGGCGACCGCTTTTACGATCTGATTTCGGCGCTGCATAAATCAGTACGCGGCTCTGCGCCGGACGCTGCACTTTACTGGTACGCACGGATTATCACCGCTGGCGGCGATCCGTTGTACGTGGCACGGCGTCTGCTGGCGATTGCCTCTGAAGATGTCGGCAATGCCGATCCGCGCGGCATGCAGGTGGCGATTGCGGCCTGGGACTGTTTTACCCGCGTTGGCCCGGCGGAAGGGGAGCGCGCCATTGCTCAGGCGATCGTCTATCTGGCCTGCGCACCGAAAAGCAACGCAGTCTATACCGCGTTTAAAGCAGCCATGCGTGATGCTCGCGACCAGCCTGATTATGACGTGCCGGAACACCTGCGTAACGCTCCGACCAAACTGATGAAAGAGATGGGCCTGGGCAAAGAGTACCGCTATGCCCATGACGAGGCGAACGCCTACGCGGCGGGCGAAGTCTACTTCCCACCTGAAATGGCGCAGGCGCGCTATTACGTCCCTACTCAGCGTGGACTCGAAGGTAAGATTGGTGAAAAGCTAAGCTGGCTGGCTGAGCAGGATCAAAATAGCCCGACAAAACGCTACCGCTGAAACAGACGTTACGGTAATGTGGTCAAGGATTTCAACGCATTCCGCTGGAATGCGCCCCTTCTTTCAATCAACTTTTAAATACACAGGATAAGCATGCTCGATCCCAATCTGCTGCGTAACGAGCCAGACGCAGTCGCAGAAAAACTGGCACGCCGGGGATTTAAACTGGATGTGGAAACGCTGCGTACGCTTGAAGAGCGTCGTAAAGTCTTGCAGGTCGAAACAGAAAACCTGCAGGCGGAGCGCAATGCACGATCCAAATCCATCGGCCAGGCCAAAGCCCGTGGGGAAGACATCGAGCCACTGCGTCAGGAAGTGAATGCGCTGGGCGAACGCCTGGATGCCGCTAAAGCAGAACTGGATGAACTGCAGAATCAAATTCGTGACTTTGCGCTGGCGCTGCCTAACATTCCAGCGGATGAAGTGCCGTTGGGTAAAGATGACAGCGAAAACCAGGAAGTCAGCCGCTGGGGCGAACCGCGCCAGTTCGACTTCGAGGTAAAAGATCACGTTGAGCTGGGTGAAGCGGCGAAAGGGCTTGATTTTGCGGCCGCCGTGAAGCTGACCGGTTCACGCTTTGTGGTGATGCAGGGCCAGATCGCGCGTCTGCATCGCGCCCTGAGTCAGTTCATGATCGACCTGCACACTGAGCAGCACGGTTATCTCGAAACCTACGTGCCTTACCTGGTCAACCATGAAACGCTGTACGGTACCGGTCAGTTGCCGAAGTTCGGTGAAGATCTGTTCCATACCCGTCCGCTGGAAGAGGAATCAGACAGCAGCCACTATGCACTGATCCCGACGGCGGAAGTCCCGCTGACCAACCTGGCGCGTGACGAGATTCTTGAAGAGGAGAGCCTGCCGGTTAAGCTGACTGCGCATACTCCCTGCTTCCGTTCTGAAGCCGGTTCTTATGGCCGTGACACTCGCGGCCTGATCCGTATGCATCAGTTCGATAAAGTCGAGATGGTGCAGATCGTAACGCCGGAACAGTCAATGGATGCGCTGGAAGAGCTGGTCGGCCACGCCGAGAAAGTTCTGCAGCTGCTGAACCTGCCTTACCGTAAGGTTTTACTCTGTACCGGCGATATGGGCTTTGGATCGACTAAAACCTACGATCTGGAAGTCTGGTTACCGGCTCAGAATACCTACCGCGAGATCTCCTCATGCTCCAACATGGGCGATTTCCAGGCGCGGCGTATGCAAGCGCGCTGCCGCAGCAAGCAGGATAAGAAACCGCGTCTGGTTCATACCCTGAATGGCTCAGGCCTGGCAGTGGGTCGTACGCTGGTGGCGGTGCTGGAAAACTATCAGCAGCAGGATGGCCGCATCGTGGTGCCTGAGGTTTTACGTCCGTACATGAACGGTGTTGAGATTATCGGCTAAGCCCGCACTGAATAGCAGACCCGGCTTCGGCCGGGTTTTTTTATGTCTTTTATCCCTGCGCAGGGTTAGTTCTTCTTAGGAACTTATCACAAATAAACGTTATCGATATCAGTGCAGCTGAATGGGTTAAAAATCCTGTTTTTCAGAGAGATAGCATTTGTGGCTCTGCCGCTTAGTCTGTTTGTAACCCACTGAAGATTAGTAAATTAAATTGTGACGCAGCAAAATGTGCTGCGCCAAATTTCTGCCCATTGACTTTAAAAAAGCCAGTGGCAAACTGCGCGCAATTTCCTTCATTTGCTTTGGTTCCTGTCCCCTATGTCAACCTGGTCACGCCCCGTGATATTGCTGCTTTGCGGCCTGCTGTTAATGACCGTCTCGATCGCCGTGCTTAACACATTGGTTCCGCTGTGGCTGACCCATGACTTACTGACTACATGGCAAGTGGGTATCGTCAGTTCATCCTATTACACCGGTAACCTCGCGGGCACAGTGCTGGCTGGCTGGTTAATCAGGCAGTACGGGTTCAACCGAAGCTACTATCTCGCCACCGGCCTGTTTGCCGTGGCGACCATCTGTCTGGCGATGATGGAGGGCTTCTGGGCGTGGAGTTCACTGCGATTTATCGCTGGCGTCGGTTGTGCGCTGATGTGGGTAGTGGTGGAGAGCGCCTTGCTGTGCAGCGGCACGGTGCGAAATCGCGGCCAGTTACTGGCGGCCTATATGATTGTCTACTATCTCGGCACCGTGGCCGGTCAACTGCTGGTCAGTAAGCTGTCGACAGAATTGCTAAGCGTGATCCCGTGGGTAACCAGCCTGGTGTTTTGCGCGGTATTGCCGCTGGTCTTCACCCGTGTTTCCGCCAGCAGTGAACCGCCTGAAGCGGCACCAGGACGCATCTGGCCTATGTTGCGTCGTCGCAGTTCGCGCTTAGGCATCAATGGCTGCATCATCTCAGGCATCGTGCTGGGTTCGCTTTACGGCCTGATGCCTCTCTATTTGTCGCACCAGGGCATGAGCGATGCCAATGTAGGTTACTGGATGGCGCTGCTGGTAAGTGCTGGTATCGTCGGTCAGTGGCCCATTGGCCGGCTGGCTGACCGCTTTGGCCGCATGCTGGTATTACGGGTGCAGGTATTTGTGGTGATTCTGGGTGCGATGGCGATGCTGACCAACGCCGCGATGGCACCGGCACTGTTTGTGCTGGGGCTGGCTGGTTTTACGCTCTATCCGGTGGCGATGTCCTGGGCCTGCGAAACGGTGGCGCACCATGAACTGGTGGCAATGAATCAGGCGTTGCTGATGAGCTATACCGTTGGCAGTCTGGTGGGGCCGGGTATGACCTCAATGCTGATGCAAAATTACTCTGACCGGCTGCTGTTTGTGATGATTGCGGCGGTGGCATTGATCTATCTGGTGATGCTGCTGCGTAAAGCGAATCATCATGCCACACCGGTGGCGCATGCCTGAGGGCAGGACATTAAAAAGGGAGCCACCGGCTCCCTTTCTCTTGTTATCTGGCTAATCAGTACATTACTTCGTGACCATAGCTGGCGAGAATATTTTTAACCCGCTCCATCGTCTCTTTAGTCGGCGGTTTTATGCCATCCAGCTTGTACTCTTCACCCATCGCAATCCATTTATGCTTGCCCAGTTCGTGGTACGGCAACAGTTCAATCTTCTCAACGTTTTCCATATCACGGGTAAATTCACCCAGCCGATGCACGCTATCATCATCGTCGGAATAGCCGGGCACTACCACATAACGAATCCAGGTCCGCTTACCTTTTTTCTGCAGGTAGCGGGCAAATTCCAGCGTGCGATGATTCGATACGCCGACCAGAATCTGGTGGATCTCATCATTCATCTGTTTGAGGTCGAGCATCACTAAATCGGTGACCTCAAGCAACTCATCAATAACCGGATCGTAGCGGCGGACAAAGCCGTTGGTATCAAGACAGGTGTGAATGCCTTCAGCTTTACAGGCGCGGAACCAGTCGCGCACGAATTCAGCCTGAAGTATTGCCTCACCGCCTGACGCCGTGACGCCGCCGCCTGACGCGTTCATAAAATGACGATAAGAGAGGACATCCGCCATCAACGCCTCGACGCTGATCTCTTTACCTCCGTGAGTATCCCAGGTGTCACGATTGTGACAGTAGAGGCAGCGCATCAGGCAGCCCTGGAAGAAGGTGATGAAACGGATGCCGGGACCATCGACGGTACCGCAGGATTCGAACGAGTGGATACGACCGTTGACTGACATTGCGATGTATTCTCCAGTGAGTCTGCCGGGACAGACGGCGCAATCTCTGTTGCGCTCAGGGCAGGAAATCGATTCTGGTCGTGACCGTGGCTGAGATCACCATCAGAACAGACTTTTGAATAAAAGGCTCCTTGCGGAGCCTTTTTATATTCAGGATAGCGCGTTGTTTACAGTGACTGCGTAAACGTACGGGTAATCACATCCTGCTGCTGTTCTTTAGTCAGCGAGTTGAAGCGTACAGCGTAACCGGAAACACGGATGGTCAGCTGTGGATAGTTCTCTGGATGCTCCATGGCGTCCAGCAGCATTTCACGGTTCATCACGTTGACGTTAAGATGCTGACCGCCTTCAATGCTGGCTTCATGATGGAAGTAACCATCCATCAGGCCGGCAAGGTTAGCTTTACGCACGTTATCATCTTTACCCAGCGCGTTTGGCACAATCGAGAAGGTGTAAGAGATACCATCTTTTGCGTAGGCAAACGGCAGTTTAGCCACCGAGGTCAGTGACGCTACCGCACCTTTCTGATCGCGGCCGTGCATTGGGTTCGCACCGGGTCCGAATGGCGCGCCAGCACGACGACCATCTGGAGTGTTACCGGTTTTCTTACCGTAAACCACGTTAGACGTAATGGTCAGAACAGACTGGGTCGGAACGGCATGGCGGTAAGTGTTGAGCTGCTGAATTTTCTTCATGAAGCGCTCAACCAGATCGCAGGCCAGGTCATCAACGCGCGGATCGTTGTTACCAAACTGCGGATATTCGCCTTCAATATCAAAGTCAATCGCCAGACCATCTTCATCACGAACCGGTTTCACTTTGGCATATTTAATGGCTGACAGTGAATCCGCTGCCACCGACAGACCGGCAATACCACAGGCCATGGTGCGATAAACATCACGGTCATGCAGCGCCATCAGTGCGGCTTCGTAGCTGTACTTGTCATGCATGTAGTGGATGATGTTCAGCGACGTCACATACTGTTTAGCCAGCCAGTCCATGAAGTGGTCCATACGCGCCATAACGGTGTCGAAATCCAGCACGTCATCGGTAATTTTGTCTTCTTTCGGTCCAACCTGCATTTTCATTTTTTCATCAACGCCGCCGTTGATTGCGTATAGCAGGGTTTTCGCCAGGTTGGCACGCGCACCGAAGAACTGCATTTGTTTGCCGACGATCATCGGGCTGACGCAGCAGGCGATGGCGTAGTCATCATTATCGAAATCCGGACGCATCAGGTCATCATTTTCATACTGCAATGATGAGGTATCTATGGAGACTTTCGCTGCATATTTTTTGAAGTTAATAGGCAGTTTTTCAGACCACAGAATGGTCATGTTCGGCTCTGGTGAAGGACCCATGGTGTAAAGGGTATTCAGGAAGCGGAAGGTGCTTTTCGATACCAGCGTACGGCCATCAACGCCCATACCTGCCAGTGATTCGGTTGCCCAGATTGGATCACCAGAGAACAGTTCGTCATATTCCGGTGTGCGCAGGAAACGGACCATACGCAGTTTCATTACCAGGTGGTCAATCAACTCCTGCGCCTGCTCTTCGGTCAGTTTACCGGCTTTCAGGTCACGTTCGATGTAGATATCCAGGAAGGTAGAGACGCGACCAAACGACATTGCGGCGCCGTTCTGTGATTTAACCGCAGCCAGGTAGCCGTAGTAAGTCCACTGTACCGCTTCCATAGCGTTGGTTGCCGGACCTGAAATGTCATGGCCATATTTGGCTGCCATCTCTTTAATCTGGCCCAGAGCACGATGCTGATCGGAAATTTCTTCACGCAGACGGATAGTGGCTTCCAGATTAACGCCATTTTCCAGGTCACTTTGTAAAGAAGCAAACTGGGCGTATTTGTCCGCCATCAGATAGTCGATACCGTATAAAGCCACACGGCGATAGTCACCGATGATGCGGCCACGACCGTAAGCATCAGGCAGACCGGTCAGGATACCTGATTTACGGCAGCGCAGAATATCCGGGGTATAAACGTCGAACACACCCTGATTATGCGTTTTACGGTATTCGGTAAAGATTTTTTTCAGCGACGGGTCAAGTTCACGGCCATAAACTTTGCATGAGCCTTCGACCATTTTAATGCCGCCATAAGGAATAATGGCGCGTTTTAAAGGGGCTTCGGTCTGCAGACCAACGATTTTTTCCAGCGGCTTAATGATGTAGCCAGCGTCATGCGAAGTAATGGTTGACGCCAGGTCGGTATCGAAATCTACCGGCGCGTGGGTGCGGTTCTCAATTTTAATGCCTTCGAGCACGCTTTCCCATAATTTGGTGGTCGCTTCGGTCGGACCCGCCAGGAAAGACTCATCACCTTCATACGGTGTGTAGTTTTTCTGGATGAAGTCGCGCACATTGACGCTATTCTGCCATTCACCTTCAGCAAATCCTTCCCAGGCTGAAGCCAGTTTTGCATTAAGTTCGGTCATAATATACCTGCCTTATATGAGGAGACTTTACGGTCGGGCGCAGTGAACATATTGCGCCGTCAAAAATGCGTTTAATGTGACTGGTCACCGTTACGGAGATAGATGATCCAGTAGGTCAACCCGACCAGTACACCGCCGCCGATAATATTGCCGAGGGTGACGGGAATCAGGTTGTCAAAAATAAAGTTGCTGACTGTGAGCGACTGGAACTGTGCAGCGGTAGCGCCGGTAGCCTGCCAGAACTCAGGGCTTGCGAAGTCGCGAATCACAATGGCAAAAGGGATGAGAAACATATTGGCAATGCTGTGCTCAAAGCCACTGGCGACAAACATCCCCACAGGAAAGATCATCACTACCAGCTTATCGGTGAGAGTCCGGCCTGAATAACTCATCCAGACGGCCAGGCAGACCAGCAAATTCGCCAGGATACCCAGACACATCGCTTCAATAAACGTGTGATGCATTTTGTGGTCAGCGGTTTGCAGGACGTTTAGTCCCCAGGCACCATTCGCCACCATGTACTCGCCGGCAAACCACATCAGTCCGACGAAGAAGAGCGCGCCTGCCAGGTTACCGAGATAGACGTTTATCCAGTTGCGGGCCAGTTGAGACCAGCTGATGCGTCCGCTGGCTTTGGCCACCACAATCAAAACGGTAGAGGTAAAGAGGTCGGCGCCACACACCACTACCAGCATTAAACCCAGAGAGAAACAGATGCCACCGATCAGTTTGGCGATGCCATATGGCATTGCGGCGGTACCGGTGGTTGCTGTGATATAAAAAACAAAGGCAATGGAGATAAATACGCCGGCGTTTATCGCCAGAAAGAAGGTGGTAAAAGGATGTTTAGTTGCTTTGTATATACCTGCATCTTCAGCAACTTTCGCCATCTCGGCCGGTAGTAACAGATTAAAAGGGTTGTCAGCTTTCACACTAACTTACTCCATAAGTTGTCTGAAAAAATACTAACAAAGGAGTATAGGTCAGTAATTGATTTGGATCATGTTTGCCGGAGCAGCTGACGATGCGTGCCCGACTGCAGTAAATAATATTCTATAAATGATTGAATTATTTAAAATAAATAAATTTTAAAAATACAAATATATTTTAGTATAAAAATTCTGTGCAGTTTTTACGCGCGGCTAATGTTATTTATTATTGTCTGATATGTTAAGGATAATGAAGTGTTGAGACGCTAAATAATTTTAATGACGCTAATGTTTCATAAAAAATAACGCCCTGCCATCAGGCCAGCCTGGTAGCAGGGCGTCAGGCGTCATTTACCGTTCAGCAACGGGTAATTACGCGCTTTGCCAGTAACGACGTTTGGCCGCTTGCAGCTTTTCATAGGCCGCAAGCAGAGACTGATGAGCCGGGAATGCTTTCAGCTCCTGATCAACCGCCTGAAGTCCGTAGAACGGACTCTCACCGCTGATGGCTGCTGAAGCAGCTTCCATCGCCTCAGTGCCATACATACGTACAAACGCATGATGATATTGCAGGGGATCACGCTCGTCTTCCATTGCCAGTAACAGCAAGGTTTGCAGGCAACGATAATAGTTGGCACGTTCCGGGGTAAAGATTGAACTGTTGAACTCCATCGTCCATTCGGTCCAGATCAACGCCTGCTCAAGATCGCCGCCCGCCATCGCCAGCATCGCTTTTAGTTCGCCAATGCGCAGCGTGTACCAGCCATTATCTTTACCGGTCGCCAGACCCAGCAGTTCGCGCACGCGGGTAAAGTCATCAAAGCCCTCATCATCAAGCTGCCCAATCAGATCCAGATACTCTTCAGGATTCCAGTTACTGTCAGGCAGGGCCAGTAAGGTTTCACGCATACCAGCGCCCATGCTGTTATTTGCGAGCAATAAATCTTCCGCCGGATAGATGTCTGACATGCCAGGCACAATAATGCGGCAGGCGTACACGCCCAGGTGCTCGTAATCAGCAATATAAACTTCCTGATCTTCAGCGGCGAAAATCGCCATCAGCGTGGCAAATTCCTGCTCAGTGGTACCGGCAAACGTCCAGTCGACAAATGGATAGTCTGCGGTCTCTTTGAACAGATCCCAGGAGATCAGGCCACTTGAGTCAATGAAGTGCGTTTCAAGGTTCGCGTGTTCTGCCACTTCCTCATCATCAAAGGTCGGCGGGGTGAACACGTCCAGATCTTTAAGGCTGCGGCCCTGCAATAATTCGGTGACGGTGCGCTCCAGCGCCACACCAAAATCAGGGTGGGCACCGAATGAAGCGAAACAGGTGCCGTTGGCCGGATTGAACAACACCACGCAGATGACCGGGTATTTGCCGCCCAGCGAGGCGTCATAAGCAAAAATGGGGAACCCTTCGGCTTCCAGCCGCGCAATCGCTTCAACCACATCGGGATAGCGCTGCATAACGGCATCCGGGATCGCCGGCAGGCTAATCGCTTCGGCAATGATGCGGTTTTTAATGTAGCGCTCAAACACTTCTGACAGTCCCTGAACCCGCGCTTCATTGGCGGTGTTGCCGGCTGACATACCGTTAGAAACGTAAAGGTTGCCGATAATGTTCATCGGAATGTAGACGGTTTGCTGATCTGACTGACGGGTGAAAGGCAGCGCGCAGATGCCGCGCTCGACATTGCCGGACTGCAGATCAATCAACTCTGCTGCCGTCAGCGCATTATCCGGGTCATAAAAAGCCCGCAGACGCGGATCAAGAATGCCCTCTGGCAGTGATTCATCAGCCGGCAGCGCAAACCATTTTTCATTGGGATAGTGAACGAAGTCGCCGTTGGCGATACTTTTCCCTAACCAGAAATCGGCAAAGAAATAGTTGGTTGAGAGGCGTTCAAAATATTCGCCCAGCGCGGAGGCCAGCGCCGCTTTTTTGCTGGCGCCTTTGCCGTTAGTGAAGCAGAGCGGGCAATCGCGGTCACGAATATGCACAGACCAGACATGGGGAACAGGATTCAGCCAGGAGGCTTCTTCAATATTAAAGCCAAGGTCCTGAAGTTTATTCTGGAAACGGGTAATGGAGTCTTCCAGCGCGGCATCTTTGCCCGGGATAAATGTTTGCGTCATAGTGCCGCTCTCTCAGTTGTCATAGGGTGCGTAAAGCGCGCAATGATACGGATTTTGCTGACGATCCGCTATCAAGGCAGGATAAATTTACCGGCCTAGTTTTCACCTTCTCGCCAGTCAGGCCAAACGGTAAACCGGCAGGCTGGACGAAGCCTCACAAAATTTCGTGCTGGTTTGCATTGGTAACATAACCTCCGGCGCGGCGGATTCAGAAAATGTGACCGCTACCCGATTTATGATTGCAGCCGTCAGGATGCAGTGATAAAACCGGTAAGTTATTCATAACCGTTCGATATGACAGTGGTGAGGGGAAATGACGCAAGTTTATAATTTTAGCTCCGGCCCAGCGATGCTGCCGGTTGAAGTGCTCCGTCGTGCAGAACAAGAGCTGACAAACTGGCGTGGCCTGGGAACCTCCGTAATGGAGATCAGTCACCGCAGCAAAGAGTTTATTCAGGTTGCTGAAGAGGCGGAGCAGGACTTCCGTGATCTGCTAAAAATACCGCCTAATTACAAAGTATTATTCTGTCACGGTGGGGCGCGTGCGCAGTTTGCGGCCGTGCCTGGCAACCTGCTCGGCACCGCTTCCAGCGCAGACTACGCCGATGGCGGATACTGGGCGCACAGCGCCATCAAAGAAGCGCAAAAATATTGCTCCCCGCGCACCCTGGATGTCAAAACCACCCGCGACGGTAAACGCGCGATTCTGCCGATGCGGGAATGGGACGTCAGTGATGCATCCGCCTATCTACATTTCTGCCCGAATGAAACTATCGACGGTATTGCGATCGACGAGCAGCCTGACTTTGGCAGCAAAACGGTGGTCGCCGATTTCTCCTCTACTATCCTGTCCCGCCCGATTGATGTCAGCCGCTATGGCGTGATCTACGCCGGTGCGCAGAAGAACGTCGGGCCTGCTGGCTTAACGCTGGTGATTGTGCGCGAAGATCTGTTAGGTCAGGCGCAGGCGTCAGTGCCGTCAATCCTCGATTATAAAGTGTTGGCCGACAACGATTCGATGTTCAACACCCCACCTACATTCGCCTGGTACCTTTCAGGGCTGGTCTTCAAATGGCTGAAAGAGAAAGGCGGCGTGGCTGAAATCGATCGGATCAATCAGGCTAAAGCTGACCTGCTGTACGGCGTGATTGACCACAGCGGCTTCTACCGCAACGATGTGGCAACGGACAACCGTTCGCGCATGAATATTCCTTTCCAGCTGGCCGACGCGTCGCTGGATGGCCTGTTCCTTGAAGAGTCATTCAAGGCGGGACTGCATGCGCTGAAAGGACACCGGGTAGTTGGGGGCATGCGTGCTTCTATCTATAATGCCATGCCGCTGGAAGGTGTTAAGGCGCTGACCGACTTTATGGTCGATTTTGAACGCCGTCACGGCTGATTAATGACATATCAGCATTGATGCTGATGCCAGACCTCGCCAGGTGGCGAGGTCTTCGTATTTTTTGAGGATTTCGTTTCACATGCAGGACTCCCTGACTCTCCAACCCATCGCCCGCGTTAATGGTACGGTAAATCTGCCCGGTTCTAAGAGCGTATCAAATCGTGCATTACTGCTTGCCGCCCTCGCTAAAGGCACCACCCGTCTGACGAATTTACTCGACAGCGATGATGTTAAGCACATGCTTAATGCGCTTAGCGCGCTGGGCGTAAGCTATACGCTCTCCAGCGATCGCCGGGTATGTGAAGTCACCGGGAATGCTGGCCCTCTGCAATCATCACAGCCTTTATCGCTATTCCTGGGCAATGCCGGCACCGCGATGCGTCCACTGGCCGCGGCGCTCTGCCTGGGACAGCAGGATATCGAACTGACCGGCGAGCCGCGGATGAAAGAGCGTCCAATCGGCCATCTGGTCGATGCGTTACGTCAGGGCGGTGCCAGCATTGAATATCTGGAGAATCAGGATTATCCGCCGCTGCGCTTACGCGGTGGATTTACCGGCGGAGATGTCAGCGTGGATGGCAGCGTTTCCAGTCAGTTCCTGACGGCGTTATTGATGACCGCGCCGCTGGCTGAGCAGGATACCCGCATCACCATCAAAGGTGAGCTGGTTTCCAAACCTTACATCGACATTACGCTGCACCTGATGCGCTGCTTTGGCGTCGAGGTTGAAAACCAGAACTATCAGCACTTCCTGATCAAAGGACAGCAGCAGTATCAGTCGCCAGGCGATTATCTGGTTGAAGGCGATGCCTCTTCTGCCTCCTATTTCCTCGCTGCCGCGGCGATTAAAGGCGGCACGGTGCGGGTTACTGGTATTGGCCGTCAGAGCGTGCAGGGCGATATCCGTTTTGCGGATGTCCTGGAAAAGATGGGCGCGCAGATTGAGTGGGGCGATGACTATATTGCCTGTACTGCCGGCACGTTACGCGCCATTGATATGGACATGAACCATATCCCCGATGCGGCGATGACCATCGCGACTACGGCGCTGTTTGCCGAAGGCACCACCCAGCTGCGTAACATTTATAACTGGCGGGTGAAAGAGACCGATCGGCTGAGTGCCATGGCCACTGAGTTGCGTAAAGTGGGGGCGGAAGTGGAAGAGGGCCACGATTATATTCGTATTACACCGCCAGCGACCCTTATTCATGCGGATATTGGCACCTATAACGATCACCGTATGGCGATGTGTTTTTCGTTAGTCGCGCTCTCTGATACGCCGGTCACCATTCTCGATCCGGGCTGTACCGCAAAAACCTTCCCTGACTATTTCGATCAGCTGGCTAAAATCAGCCAGCCTGCCTGATAACTTCCCTCCGGTGCGATATCGCACCGGAAACCCTCATATTATCTGGCCGTATCGCGGCAGAAATCCTCTGATTTGCCTGGAATTATTAACACCGTCAGTGCGAAAGGGTAACCAAGGTGGTTTGGGCAGCGTATAATGCTAGTCATTACCGATGGCCGACAGGCCGAAGAGCGCGCAGCAACAGGAGGGAATAATGACAGTAACTGCCCCGGTCATAACTATCGATGGGCCAAGTGGTGCGGGAAAAGGGACCCTGTGCAAAGCGATGGCGGAAGCATTGCAGTGGCATCTGCTGGATTCCGGTGCGATTTATCGCGTGCTGGCATTAGCGGCATTGCATCACCAGGTTGATATCGAATCTGAAGAAGCGCTGGTGCCGATTGCGGCACATCTGGATGTACGCTTTGTGTCACAAAATGGCGAAATGCAGGTGATCCTCGAAGGTGAAGATGTCACCGGTGAAATTCGTACCCAGGAGGTCAGCAACACCGCCTCCCGCGTGGCGGCTTTCCCGCGTGTACGTGAAGCTTTGCTGCGTCGTCAGCGTGGTTTTCGCGAAGCGCCAGGCTTAATTGCCGACGGTCGCGATATGGGTACCGTGGTTTTCCCGGATGCACCGGTCAAGATTTTTCTCGATGCCAGCGCGGAACAACGTGCCCAGCGCCGTATGCTACAGTTGCAGGATAATGGCTTTAATGTTAACTTTGATCGCCTTTTAGCCGAGATAAAAGAACGTGATGACCGCGATCGCAATCGCGCAATCGCGCCTTTAGTACCCGCTGACGATGCCCTGATGCTGGATTCTACTGAAATGTCCATCGATCAGGTCATTGAAAAAGCGCTACACTATGCCCGTGAAAAGCTGGGTATTACGGCTTAACTGAATTTTATCACCCTGTACCACGGATCCGGTGCTGGGCATGTGAAACAACCCCATCCGACATGAAGTCAGATGGACGTTAAATTGAAGAATCCTGAAGATTATCAATATGACTGAATCTTTTGCTCAACTATTTGAAGAATCCTTAAAAACAATCGAAACCCGCCCGGGTTCTATCGTTCGTGGCATCGTCGTTTCTATCGACAAAGATGTCGTTCTGGTTGATGCGGGTCTGAAATCTGAATCTGCAATCCCTGCAGAGCAGTTCAAGAACGCAGCCGGCGAACTGGAAATCCAGGTTGGCGACGAAGTTGATGTTGCTCTGGATGCAGTGGAAGACGGCTTCGGTGAAACCCTGCTGTCCCGTGAGAAAGCTAAGCGCCATGAAGCCTGGATCACGCTGGAGAAAGCTTACGAAGACGCTGAAACTGTTACCGGTGTTATCAACGGCAAAGTTAAAGGTGGCTTCACAGTTGAGCTGAACGGTATCCGTGCGTTCCTGCCAGGTTCACTGGTCGATGTTCGTCCGGTGCGCGATACGCTGCACCTGGAAGGCAAAGAGCTTGAATTCAAAGTAATCAAGCTGGATCAGAAACGCAACAACGTCGTGGTTTCACGTCGTGCGGTTATCGAATCCGAAAACAGCGCAGAGCGCGATCAGCTGCTGGAAAACCTGCAGGAAGGCATGGAAGTCAAAGGTATCGTTAAGAACCTTACTGACTACGGTGCATTCGTGGATCTGGGTGGCGTTGACGGCCTGCTGCACATCACTGACATGGCCTGGAAACGCGTTAAGCATCCAAGCGAAATCGTCAATGTGGGCGACGAAATCACTGTTAAAGTGCTGAAGTTCGACCGCGAGCGTACCCGCGTATCCCTCGGCCTGAAACAGCTGGGCGAAGATCCATGGGTGGCTATCGCTAAGCGCTATCCGGAAGGCACCCGCCTGACCGGTCGTGTGACCAACCTGACTGATTACGGCTGCTTCGTGGAAATCGAAGAAGGCGTTGAAGGTCTGGTACACGTGTCTGAAATGGACTGGACCAACAAAAACATCCATCCGTCTAAAGTTGTAAACGTAGGCGATGTGGTTGAAGTTATGGTTCTGGACATTGACGAAGAGCGTCGTCGTATCTCTCTGGGTCTGAAGCAGTGTAAATCTAACCCATGGCAGCAGTTCGCTGAGACGCACAACAAAGGCGATCGTGTTGAAGGTAAAATCAAGTCAATCACTGACTTCGGTATCTTCATCGGCCTGGACGGCGGCATCGACGGTCTGGTTCACCTGTCTGACATCTCCTGGAACGCGACTGGCGAAGAAGCCGTTCGTGAGTACAAAAAAGGCGACGAAATCGCTGCCGTTGTACTGCAGGTCGATGCAGAGCGTGAGCGTATCTCTCTGGGCGTTAAGCAACTGGCAGAAGATCCGTTCAACAACTACATCACGCTGAACAAGAAAGGCGCTATCGTTAACGGCAAAGTCACTGCTGTTGATGCTAAAGGTGCTACAGTTGAATTAGCAGACGGCGTTGAGGGTTACCTGCGCGCTTCTGAAGCTTCACTGGACCGCATTGAAGATGCCACTCTGGTTCTGAGCGTTGGTGACGACGTCGAAGCTAAATTCACCGGCGTTGATCGTAAAAACCGTGTTGTTAGCCTGTCTGTCCGTGCGAAAGACCAGGCTGATGAGAAAGAAGCCATCAATACTGTTAACACCAAACAGGAAGAAGGTAACTTCTCTAGCGCCATGGCTGAAGCGTTCAAAGCGGCTAAAGGCGAGTAATCGACCTGAAGCACCGGGTGGGCAACCGCCCGGTTTCGGTAAAAGCTGTCATACATTCCCAGAGGGATAACCGGAGGTTACATGACCAAGTCAGAACTGATCGAAAGACTGGCGGGACAGCATACTCATATACCGGCGAAAGTCGTTGAGGATGCAGTAAAAGAGATGCTGGAGCACATGGCCACTACGCTGGCACAGGGCGAACGCATCGAAATCCGGGGATTCGGCAGCTTTTCTTTGCACTATCGCGCTCCGCGCACTGGTCGTAACCCGAAAACGGGTGACAAAGTGGATCTGGAAGGTAAATACGTTCCCCACTTCAAGCCAGGCAAGGAACTGCGCGATCGCGCAAATATCTACGGCTGAGCCGATACCGAACCAGACAAACGACATCTCCGGATGTCGTTTTTTTTTGCCTGCTCTTTTTCAGCGCCGATATCCCGAGTTGCCTTTTGAAGATGCCTTCCGAATTAGTGCAACCCACTCTGCAAGCCCTGCGAATTAATGCGATGCCGCTCGCTACTGCCTGATTACCTGCTTTAACCCTTACCTCCACCGTTCAGAATAGACATATTCATCAGGATGGATGTGATTATGCTGACATGGATGGTTTTAGCCCGGCTGGCAATTATTGCTACGTTGCCTTTACTGTTTATCGCCCGACTTCCTTCTGGCGGCGTCATTCTCGGTTTGATAATAACCGGGATGGTGTTACTGCAAAGTCGTCCGCAGACCCTGCGGATAACCGGCATTGGCCTGTTGTTTCTGGCATGGGCAACCAACGATGCGCGATTAATGGTGAGAGATATTGAACACCATGCTGCGCGACCAGCCACTTACAGCATCCTTATTAGCGAACTGAGAAAGGAGAGGAAGCAAATCAGAGTTCGTCTGCTGAAAGAGGGCGAAAAGATGCTGTTTCCGCCACGTTTTGCCTGGCTTTACTTTGACGCCGATCCTGAACAGTACTGTCCGGGCCAACGCTGGACCATGACGCTGCGTTTACGCGCGATTCATGCCCGATTGAATGAGGGCGATTTTGATGCGCAGCGTTTTGCATTGGCCAACAATACGCCGCTACAGGGACGTATTATCAAGCAGCAGGCGGTAGAAAATAGCTGCGACTGGCGCTGGCGATTTATTTTATGGCATCGTGCCAGCCGGGGAGAAATGCCAATGCATTCCACTCTGGAGGCGCTGGCATTTGGTAATCGCGACGAAATGAGCCGCGAAACGCGGCAGTTATTACGTGACACCGGTACTGCTCACCTGATGGCGATATCAGGTATGCATATCGCACTGGCTGCCAGTACGGGCTGGTTATTCGCTCGCGGCCTACAGCTTCTGTTACCTGCCCGTTATATTGGCTACCTTTTTCCTCTCATTGTCAGCTGGCTGCTGGCTGCGGTTTATACCTGGCTCTCAGGCGCACAACCTCCTGCCGAGCGTTCTCTTCTGGCGCTGACATTATGGGTATTGACCCGAATTGCTGGCGTCCAACTGAACAGCTGGCAAGTCTGGACGCTGTGCGTTGCTTTGCTATTACTGTCAAATCCGTTAACCGTGTTATCTGACAGTTTCTGGCTCTCTGCGCTGGCGGTGGGAATGTTGATCATCTGGTACCAATGGTTTCCACTGGCAAGAAGGTTTCGTCATCAGCGGCGCTGGCTGCCCATACAGCTGCTGCATTTACAGGCAGGAATGATGATTCTGATGGTGCCGTTGCAGGTGACTATCTTTAACGGCATTAGCCTGACTGCACTGGTTGCTAACGTCGTGGCCGTCCCTGCCGTTTCCTTCATAACTATGCCGCTGGTGACCCTGGCGATGCTGCTGCCGTTCGCACAATTATCCGCTTTTTTCTGGAAGATGGCCGATTTCTCATTGCGTGCGCTGTTTTACAGCCTGGAGTTGCTACCACCAGGCTGGTGGCCGCTGAATGGCGTAACCTGCTTTACTGTGCTGGTATGGGGTGGGTTGATCGTATGGCGAACCCAGCTGTTCTTTGCGCTGCCAGTGAGCAGCAGCGCAATCGCGCTGGCGATGGTATTAAGTCGCCAGCCAGAGCAGGGGCAGGGATGGCGCATCGATATGCTGGACGTTGGTCACGGTTTAAGCATGGTGATCAGTCAGGGCGATGAGGCGGTACTGTACGATACCGGTCCGCGCTGGCAGACCGACAATGCTGGCAGTCGGGTGATTATTCCGTGGCTGGAGAGAAAACAGCTGCGGTTACAGCAGGTGATCCTCAGCCATAAACATCTTGACCATACTGGCGGCCTGGCGTCGATAACAGCGCGCTGGCCAACGGTGAAAGTGCGTAGCGCGTTAGCAAACAACGCCCATTTACCCTGCGTACGCGGTACGGAATGGCATTGGCAGCAACTCCATTTTGAGGTTCTCTGGCCGCTGTCGATACCGACGCCGGGTGACAATAACGATTCCTGCGTGATCATCGTTGATGATGGTCAGGTCAGAGTGATGTTAACCGGTGATATTGAAGCGCTGGCGGAACGTCAGTTGGTGGCGCTGGAAAAACAGCGTCTCAGAGTGGATATTCTGCAGGTACCGCATCATGGCAGCCGCACTTCCTCAACACGGCTGCTGTTGCGCAGTACGGCGGGTAAGACCGCGATAGCCTCGCTGGCACGCTACAATGCATGGCGGATGCCCGCTAAAAGCGTGCTGGAAAATTATCAGCGAAGCGGTTTTAACTGGTTCGACACCGGACAATCGGGTCAGATAAGCATCACTATTCGACAGGGTAAAATTGCGGTATCTGGTCTGCGCGATCAATTAATGCCCCGTTGGTATCATCAGTGGTTTGGCGTCAAACGCGAATCCAGGTAGAATGGCCGGCTATTTCCAACAGCGTGAATAAATAATGCATCTAGATAAAGATCTCTCTACGTGGCAGACATTCCGCCGACTCTGGCCGATGATCGCGCCTAACAAGGCGGGATTAATTGTGGCCTCCATTGCCCTGATTATTAACGCTGCGGGCGACGCCTTAATGCTCTCCCTGTTGAAACCGTTACTGGATGATGGGTTTGGTAAAGCCGATAAATCGGTGATGCTGTGGATGCCGTTAGTGGTAATTGGCCTGATGCTGATCCGCGGCGTGACCAGTTATATCTCCAGCTACTGCATCTCCTGGGTTTCTGGCAACGTGGTCATGAATATCCGCCGTCGGCTGTTCAGCCATATGATGGGCATGCCGGTTTCATTCTTTGACCAGCAGTCAACCGGTACCCTGTTATCACGTATCACCTACGATTCCGAACAGGTGGCTTCCTCCTCCTCCGGGGCGCTGGTCACGGTGGTACGTGAAGGTGCGTCGATTATTGGCCTGTTCATCATGATGTTCTACTACAGCTGGCAGCTGTCGTTGATTCTGATTGTTCTGGCACCGATCGTTTCTTTTGCTATCCGCACCGTCTCTAAGCGTTTCCGTAACATCAGTAAAACCATGCAAAATACCATGGGGCAGGTGACAACCAGCGCTGAACAGATGCTGAAGGGCCATAAAGAAGTGCTGATTTTCGGTGGTCAGGAGATTGAGTCTGAGCGCTTTGCCCGCGTCAGTAATCGCATGCGCCAGCAGGGAATGAAGCTGGTTTCAGCCTCATCAATCTCCGATCCGGTGATTCAGCTGATCGCTTCTCTGGCGCTGGCATTCGTGCTTTACGCCGCCAGCTTTCCCAGCGTTATGGATACCCTGACTGCCGGTACCATCACCGTGGTGTTCTCATCAATGATCGCCCTGATGCGTCCGTTGAAATCGCTGACTAACGTCAATGCCCAGTTCCAGCGCGGTATGGCCGCCTGTCAGACGCTGTTCTCTATTCTCGACAGCAAGCAGGAAGTGGATAACGGCACTCGTGAAGTCACCCGTGCGAAGGGCGATATCGAGTTCCGTAACGTCACCTTTACCTATCCGGGTCGTGATGTGCCGGCGCTGCGCAATATCAATCTCTCGCTGCCGGCAGGCAAAACGGTTGCTCTGGTGGGTCGCTCCGGTTCCGGTAAGTCGACCATGGCCAGCTTACTGACCCGTTTCTACGATATTCAACAGGGAGAAATCCTGCTGGACGGTTACGATCTGCGGGAGTACACCTTACGCTCGCTGCGTAATCAGGTGGCGCTGGTGTCGCAGAATGTTCATCTGTTCAATGACACCATTGCCAATAACATCGCCTATGCCCGCAGCGAACAGTATAGCCGCGCGGAGATCGAAAAGGCTGCGACCATGGCGCATGCGATGGATTTCATCAATAAAATGGATCAAGGGCTGGATACGGTGATC
The DNA here is from genome assembly GCF_059730575.1 of Pantoea sp. X-Soil-YNGN-775. NCBI lineage: Bacteria > Pseudomonadati > Pseudomonadota > Gammaproteobacteria > Enterobacterales > Erwiniaceae > Pantoea > Pantoea sp. X-Soil-YNGN-775. The sequence goes on from NZ_AP035945.1 coordinate 1,411,645, forward strand.
GGCGAAAACGGCGTGCTGCTGTCAGGCGGCCAGCGTCAGCGTATTGCAATTGCGCGCGCCCTGTTACGCGATTGTCCTATTTTAATCCTGGATGAAGCGACATCGGCTCTGGATACTGAATCTGAGCGGGCCATTCAGTCAGCGCTGGACGAACTGCAGAAGAACCGTACCTCGCTGGTGATTGCACATCGACTCTCTACCATCGAAAAAGCGGATGAAATCGTGGTAATCGAAGATGGTCAGATTGTTGAGCGCGGTACGCATCAGGTGCTGTTAGCCGAGCGCGGAGCCTATGCCCAGCTGCACAAGATGCAATTCGGCCAATGATTGAGCGTATCTGGAGTGGTCGTTCACCCCTATGGCTGCTGTTATGGCCACTGAGCCTGCTGTATGGGGCGATTACCACTCTGATTCGATTCAGTTATCAGCGCGGCTGGCGTAAAAGCTGGCGCGCACCGCTGCCGGTGGTAGTGGTGGGTAATCTGACGGCTGGCGGCAATGGCAAAACGCCGGTAGTCATCTGGCTGGTCGAGGCATTGCAACAGCGGGGTCTGCGTGCGGGCGTGGTGTCGCGTGGCTACGGCGGTAAAGCCGAGCAGTATCCGCTGCTGGTTACCGGACAGACCTCCACCGAACAGGCTGGAGATGAGCCGGTGCTGATCGCCCAGCGCACCGGCGCGCCGGTGGCCGTAGCGCCAAAGCGGCGGCTGGCGATTGAAGCGCTGCTGAAACAGGGGCCGTTAGATGTGATCATCACCGATGATGGCCTGCAGCACTATGCGCTCCAGCGCGACCGCGAAATTGTGGTGGTGGATGGGGTACGTCGTTTTGGCAATGGCTGGTGGTTACCGGCCGGGCCGATGCGCGAACGCGCCAGCCGCCTGGGTCAGGTGGATGCGATTGTGGTTAACGGTGGTGACGCACAGTCTGGTGAGATCGCCATGCAGCTTCAGCCAGGGCTGGCGACGCATTTGCTGAGCGGCGAAACCCGGCCGGTTGATCAGCTTGATCCGGTTATCGCCATGGCCGGTATCGGGCATCCGCCGCGCTTCTTTACCACACTGAAACAGCTGGGCATCACCCCGGTGGCAGAAGTCGCCTTTGCCGATCATCACGCTTACAGTCAGGATGAGCTGACGCGTCTGACAACAGACGGACAGCCGCTGCTGATGACCGAAAAGGATGCGGTGAAATGCCGCCACTTTGCCCAGCCCAACTGGTGGTATCTGCCGGTTGATGCCCGTCTGCAGGGCACGGCAGTCACCCCATTGCTGAACGATATCGAACAGCTGTGCCGCAGCGGTCAGGCGCGCACCTAGTCACCAGACCGGATAAGGAAGAGAATGAACCCTCTGCATTCACTTTCATTACAGCAAACACGTCACCTTCATCTCGCCGCGCAGGGCCTGCTGCGTCCACCGCGTCAGCGCGCCCGCTATCAGGATCTGATTGACTGCATCTCCCGTATGTCGCTGCTGCAAATCGATACCATTAATGTGGTGGCCCGTAGCCCCTATCTGGTGCTGTTCAGTCGCCTCGGTGACTATCCTCAGGTGTGGCTGGAACAGGCGCTGGCGCAGGGCGAGGTATTTGAATACTGGGCACACGAAGCCTGTTTTATTCCGCGTGCCGACTACAGATTGCTGCGTCATCGTATGCTGGCGCCGGAACGGCTGGGCTGGAAATACAATGCGAAATGGGTCGCTGACCACCAGCAGGAAATCGCTGAGTTACTGCAGCAGATCCGCGAAAACGGCCCGGTACGCGCAGCGGACTTTGCGCATGCCGCGAATCATAAGCCGGGATGGTGGGCGTGGAAACCGCACAAGCGGCATCTGGAAAATCTGTTCAGCGCCGGGGAACTGATGGTGACTGAGCGCCGAAATTTTCAGCGGGTATACGATCTGCGCAGCCGGGTGATGCCTGACTGGCAGGACGATTTGCACAGCATCAGTGAAGCTGAAGCGACCCGCTTAATGTTACTTAACAGCGCCCGCAGCCTCGGCATTTTTCGCGGCAGCTGGCTGGCAGACTATTACCGCCTGAAACGGGTGCCGCTCAGTGCCTTCCTGGCGGAAGCGCAGGAAGCGGGCGATCTGATTGCGGTGATGACCGACGGGCTGGGCGAGATGTGGCTGCATCGCGATTTATTGCCGTTGCTTGAGAAGCCGTTGCAGGCGACGCACAGTGCGCTTTTGTCGCCGTTCGATCCGGTAGTTTGGGACCGCAAGCGTGCGCTGGAACTGTTCAACTTTGATTACCGTATCGAGTGTTATACGCCGGCGGCTAAGCGCAAATTTGGCTATTTTGTCCTGCCGATGCTGCACCGTGGTGAAATAAAAGGCCGGCTGGATGCCCGTATGTTGCGTCAGTCAAAGCAGCTGGAGATTAAAAATATCTGGCTTGAGCCGCAGACGCGGGTCACATTGCGATTTGTGCAGGATATCCGGCGGGCGATAGAGCGCTTTGCGGCGTGGCAGGGGGCGGAAACCGTCTCTCTGCTGCAGATGCCTGCCTCGCTGCGCCAGCACTGGCCGGCACTGTGGTCGCTGAATTGCGAAGCGGGCTGTTCGTGATCTGCTGATACGTTTTACGCCCTCCCGCCCGGGCTGGGCTATGGTATGCTTTACCCCTTACGCATTCGGTCCCTGATGGAGGACATATGGATCATCGTTTACTCGAAATCGTTGCCTGCCCGGTGTGCAATGGCAAACTCTACTATAACAATGCGCAGCAGGAGCTGATTTGCAAACCGGACGGCCTGGCGTTTCCGGTGCGTGACGGCATTCCGGTGTTACTGGAGAATGAAGCCCGTACGCTCTCTGTGGAAGAGATTCATCCATGAGTTTCACCGCCATCATTCCTGCGCGTTATGCGTCAACCCGCTTACCGGGCAAACCGCTGGTCGACATCCACGGCAAGCCAATGGTGGTACATGTGATGGAGCGCGCCCGCGAATCGGGTGCCAGTCGGGTGATCGTCGCCACCGATCATCCGGCGGTGGCGCAGGCGGTTGAAGCCGCAGGCGGTGAAGTCTGCATGACCCGTGCCGATCATCAGTCCGGCACCGAGCGTCTGGCGGAAGTGATCGAAAAATATCAGTTCGCTGATGATGAGATCATCGTCAATGTGCAGGGTGACGAGCCGATGATTCCGGCGGAGATCGTGCGTCAGGTAGCCACCAATCTGGCCGGATCTGCGGCGGGAATGGCGACGCTGGCGGTACCTATCACCGAGGCGGAGGAAGCGTTTAATCCCAATGCGGTTAAAGTGGTGATGGACGTTAACGGCTATGCGCTCTATTTTTCGCGCGCGACAATCCCGTGGGATCGTGAACGTTATGCCCGCTCACGCGAGCAGATTGGTGACACTCTGCTGCGACATATTGGCATCTACGCTTACCGGGCCGGCTTTATTCGCCGCTACGTCGCCTGGGCGCCATGCCCGCTGGAACAGATCGAACTGCTCGAACAGTTACGGGTATTGTGGTACGGCGAAAAGATTCATGTTGCCGTAGCGCAAACCATCCCCAGCGTTGGGGTGGATACGCCAGATGATCTGCAGCGCGTTCGCGCCGCGATGCAGGCCTGATCAAACGGGGAGATAATCCCCGTTACTGCGCAATTTTATTGATCCGCCACTAAACTTCTTATCTGTAGTCCCTTCAGGATAGTGTGAAATTCATCTGAGGAGGATGCCGCATGGAACAGCTCAAATCCGAACTGGCGCTGGTACTCGGTGAAACCATCAGTCGTCTCGAAGTGATCAGCGAACATCCACCCACCCGACTTTATGCACTTTACGATAGTGAAGGTCAGCCGATGCCGGTGATGGCGAAGTATTTCCGTCATCAGGGCCGTGCTGCACTGGAAGCAAAAAAACTGGCGCTGCTGGGTCATGCCGGATTGATTGCGGTGCCAGCGGTGTTTGGTCTGGTGATGAGCCAGCAACCGCCGGTGCATGAAATGCTGCTGCTGGCGCGGCTCAATGGCGTGACAGCTGAAGCGCCGGCGCGTGATGGCCTGCGCTGGCAACAGTTTTGCGAACAGGTAGTGGAAGGGCTGCTTGCCTGGCACCGGCTGGACAGCCACGGGCTGGTGGGCACGGTGGACAGTACCCAGGAGAACCACTGGTCCGCCTGGTATGCGCAACGGGTAGAGGTGCTCTGGTCGACCTTAAGTTACCTGCGACCGCCCGACTTTACGCTGGACGATCGTCAGATTCTGTTCCGCAGCCGGGCGCGGTTAGCACATCTGTTTCGCGACTTTAACGATCCCTGCGTGCTGGTTCATGGCAATGTCAGGCTGCAAAGCATGCTGAAAAATCCCCGCAGCGATCAACTGCTGGCGATGACGCAGCCGGGCACGATTCTTTGGGCGCCGCGTGAATACGATCTGATCCAGCTGGACGAGTCGCCCGCTGAAACCGCACTGCTGCACGCCTATCTGCAGCGCGCGCCGGTTGACGAAGGCTTTGTCTGGCGGCGCTGGCTCTATCAGCTGTGGGATTGTATCGATCGGCTGGTGCAGACCGGCGAATTTGACCGGCCACGTTTCGATCGCGCCCGCGCGCAGCTACTCCCGTGGCTCGGTTGACCGCGCTTCCTCTCCCTTCAGCCGCTGCAGTACCGTTCCCAGCGTTTCATAAACAGCTCGCTCGCTGTGGCTCAGCCAGATTGAAGACGGAATGGCGCGCTCCCAGCCGTTGAGCGGCGAGGTGATCGCCAGCTGGTTGGCCGGCGCGGCAATCGGTTTTAGCCCCACCGCATGGAAAAAGCGCATCGCCCGCGGCAGGTGATTGGCCGAGCTGATCAGCAGGAAAGGGCGTTGACCCACTTCCCCCTTGACCGCCTGGGCTTCGTCAGCGGTGTCCCGCGGCTGATCGAGAAGCTGAATATGATCCGCTGGTACGCCCAGGCTTTCCGCCACCTGCGCCGCTACCCAGGCACTGCTGCGCGGATTAGTGCCGCCCGCGGCACCGGTAAAAATCAGCGTGGCATGCGGATAGCGACGCCACTGACGTACCCCTTCCGCCACGCGCGGCAGGCTATTGTTGAGCAGGTTCGAGCTGGGCGCCCAGTCAGGATTAAAGGTATATCCGCCGCCGAGCACCACGATGTAATCGACCGGCTGCGAGCCGTTCCAGGTCGGATAGCGGCTATCAAGCGGCAACAGCAGGCGGTCAGTCAGTGGCTGCAGGCTCAGCAGCAGCAAAAACAGCCAGCTTACGGAGAGTAAAATTTTGCCGCTTTTCTGCCAGTCGGTGAACCAAAGCAATAAAATACCGAGCGCCATCAGCAAAAGCAGAAACGGCAGGGGTAACAACAACCCACCGATCACTTTTTTCAGGGTAAAAAACATCAAAAAAGACTCCTGTTGTCCGAAAAAACAGCAGCCGGAAGGGAAGATGGGGATGAAAGGTTCATTCTTCTGGTGCCTGTGACAAAATAGCACAAGTCTCACCGCAGCATACCGGAGCGCATGCCATGCAGGATCGTAACTTTGACGATCTCGCGGATAAATTTTCGCAAAATATATACGGCACCACCAAAGGGCGAGTGCGCCAGGCGATCCTGTGGGATGAGCTGGAAACCATTCTGCCCGGACTGTCACCGCATCCGCTGTCGGTTCTCGATGCGGGCGGCGGGGTTGGCCAGGTCTCCAGCGGGCTGGCCGCGCGTGGTCACCAGGTTCTGCTGTGCGATCTCTCCGGTGAGATGTTGCGCCGCGCCGAGGAAAATGCCGCGGCGCAGGGTGTGAGCCACAACATGCAATTCAAACAAATTAGCGCACAGCAGGTGGGCGAACATTTGGATAAGCCGGTGGATCTGGTATTGTTTCACGCTGTGCTTGAATGGGTCGCGGAACCGGAAAAAGTGCTGAAGGCGTTGTTTGATCTGTTGCGTCCAGGCGGCGTGATGTCGCTGATGTTTTATAACCTGCATGGCCTGACGCTACGCACCTTAACGCTCGGCAACTTCGGTTATCTGCGGACCAATCTGACCAAACGTAAAAAGCGTACGCTGTCACCTGACTATCCACGCGATCCCGATCAGGTTTACCGCTGGCTGGAAGCGTGCGGTTTCGTCATTGAGCAACGCGCCGGGATCCGGGTGTTCAGTGATTACATGAAACCGCCGAAAGGTGAGCCTAAAAGCGACGAAGAAATTATTGAGATGGAGCGGCGTTACTGCCGTCAGGAACCCTTTTTGAGCTTAGGGCGCTATATCCATGTAACTGCGCGCAAACCCGGGCAGAAGGACGAATTATGAGTGAATTTTCCCAGACGGTACCTGAACTGGTATCCTGGGCGCGCAAGAATGACTTCTCTCTTGCGCTGCCAGTAGAACGTCTGGCCTTTTTGCTGGCTATCGCCACCCTCAACGGTGAGCGGATGGATGGCGAAATGAGTGAAGGCGATCTGATTGATGCTTTCCGTCACGTCAGTAAGGCTTTCGAACAAACCCATGAAACCGTGTTGGTTCGCGCCAACAACGCCATCAACGACATGGTGCGACAGCGCCTGCTTAACCGCTTTACCAGCGAACTGACCGAAGGCAATGCCATCTATCGTCTGACCCCGCTGGCGATCGGCATTACCGATTACTACATCCGGCAGCGTGAGTTTTCGACCTTACGCCTGTCGATGCAGCTCTCCATCGTAGCCAATGAGCTTAAGCGGGCAGCCGATGCTGCGCAGGAAAACGGGGATGAGTTTCACTGGCATCGCAATGTCTTCGCGCCGCTGAAATACTCGGTGGCTGAGATATTTGACAGCATCGACATGACCCAGCGTCTGATGGATGAACAGCAGCAGGCGGTGAAAAACGATATCGCTGAACTGCTGAATAAAGACTGGCGCGCGGCGATCTCCAGTTGTGAAATGCTGCTGTCGGAAACCTCCGGTACGCTGCGTGAACTGCAGGATACGCTGGAAGCGGCAGGCGACAAGCTGCAGGAGAACCTGCTGCGGATTCAGGATGCGACGCTGAACAGCCCGGATCTGGGCTTCGTCGATAAGCTGGTGTTTGACCTGCAAAGCAAACTTGACCGCATTACCAGTTGGGGCCAGCAGGCGATCGACCTGTGGATCGGCTACGACCGCCACGTACACAAATTTATTCGTACCGCCATCGACATGGACAAAAACCGCGTCTTTGCCCAGCGTCTGCGGGTTTCGGTGCAGAACTACTTCGATGCGCCGTGGGCGCTGACCTATGCCAACGCCGATCGCCTGTATGACATGCGCGATGAAGAGCTGACGCTGCGTAATGACGAAGTGATGGGCGAACTGCCGGCCGAGATGGAGTACGAAGAGTTCAACGAAATTCGCGAACAGCTGGCAGCGATGATTGAAGAGGCGCTGCAGATCTACAAAACGCAACAAAAACCGCTCAACCTCGCGTCAGTGATGCGTGACTACCTGGCTCAGTACCCCCGCGCCCGTCATTTTGACCTGGCGCGGATTGTGGTCGACCAGGCGGTACGCCTTGGCGTAGCGGAAGCTGATTTAGCCGGCTTGCCTGTGGAATGGCAAGCCATCAATGATTACGGAGCCAAGGTGCAGGCACATGTCATCGACAAATATTGAACAAGTGATGCCGGTTAAGCTGGCACAGGCACTGGCAAATCCGATCTTTCCCGCGCTCGACAGCCAGTTGCGCGCCGGACGACATATCGGTATTGAAGAGCTGGACAATCACGCTTTTCTGATGGATTACCAGGCATTTCTCGAAGAGTTTTACAGCCGCTATAACGTTGAATTGATCCGTGCGCCGGAAGGTTTTTTCTATCTGCGTCCGCGTTCAACTACGCTGATCCCACGCTCGGTGCTGTCTGAGTTAGACATGATGGTCGGAAAAATTCTCTGCTATCTCTATCTCAGCCCGGAACGGCTGGCGAATGAAGGCATCTTCACCCAGCAGGAGCTGTATGACGAGCTGCTGTCGCTGGCCGATGAGAGCAAGCTGCTGAAGCTGGTTAACCAGCGTTCAACCGGTTCGGATCTCGATCGCACCAAACTGCAGGAGAAAGTTCGCGCGTCGCTGAGCCGTCTGCGCCGCCTCGGTATGGTGTGGTTTTTCGGTAACGACAGCAGCAAATTCCGTATCACCGAATCGGTATTCCGCTTCGGCGCGGATGTGCGCAGCGGTGATGATGCCCGCGAAGCGCAACTGCGCCTGATCCGTGATGGCGAAGCGATGCTGCTGGAGAGCGCCACGGCTGCGGTTGACGCCGATGAAGGCGAGGAACAGGAAAGCGATGCGAGTGAGAACGCAGAGGAACAACAGGCATGATTGAGCGCGGAAAATTTCGTTCGCTTACGCTGATCAACTGGAACGGCTTCTTTGCCCGCACCTTTGATCTCGATGAATTAGTGACCACCCTGTCAGGCGGTAACGGTGCGGGGAAATCCACCACCATGGCCGCGTTTGTTACCGCGCTGATCCCCGATTTGACGCTGTTGCACTTCCGTAACACCACCGAAGCGGGGGCCACCTCAGGTTCACGCGATAAAGGCCTGCACGGTAAACTGCGCGCTGGCGTCTGCTATTCGATGCTCGACGTGGTTAACTCCCGCCATCAGCGGGTAGTGGTAGGCGTCCGTCTGCAGCAAATCGCGGGACGGGATAAAAAGGTCGACATCAAGCCGTTCAGTATCCACGGCCTGCCGACCGACACCAACCCGACGGATATGCTGACGGAGATCCTAAACAGCCGTCAGGCGCGCGTACTGCCGCTTAACGAAGTTAAAGAGCGCGTCGAGGCGCAGGAAGGCGTTCAGTTCCGCGCCTACAGCTCGATCACCGACTATCACGCCATGCTGTTTGACCTGGGTGTGGTGCCGCGTCGTCTGCGTTCCGCCAGCGATCGCAGCAAGTTTTATCGCCTGATTGAAGCCTCGCTTTACGGCGGTATCTCCAGCGCGATTACCCGCTCGCTGCGTGATTACCTGCTGCCGGAAAACAGCGGCGTACGTAAAGCCTTCCAGGATATGGAAGCGGCGCTGCGCGAGAACCGCATGACGCTGGAAGCGATTCGCGTTACGCAGTCGGACCGCGATCTGTTTAAGCATCTGATCTCCGAAGCGACCAGCTACGTTTCTGCCGACTATATGCGTCACGCCAACGAGCGCCGGGTGCACCTCGACAGCGCATTACAGCTACGTAATGAGCTGTTCAGCAGCCGCAGCCAGCTCGCCTCTGAACAGTATCGCCACGTTGAAATGGCACGCGAACTGGCCGAGCACAGCGGGGCAGAAAACGATCTCGAAGTGGATTATCAGGCGGCCAGCGATCATCTGAATCTGGTGCAGACCGCGATGCGCCAGCAGGAAAAAATTGAGCGCTACGATGCCGATATCGAAGACCTGACGCTGCGGCTGGAAGAGCAGAGCGAAGTGGTGGCGGAAGCCCGCGAGATTCAGGAAGAGAATGAAGCGCGTGCCGAAGCAGCCGAACTGGAAGTGGATGAGCTGAAAAGCCAGCTGGCCGACTTCCAGCAGGCGCTTGACGTTCAGCAAACCCGCGCTATTCAGTACCAGCAGGCACTGCAGGCGCTGGAACGCGCCCGTTCACTCTGTCAGCTGCCTGATTTAACCATCGACAACGCCGCAGAATGGCAGGCCAGCTTCCAGGCCAAAGAGGAGGAGGCGACTGAACGGTTACTCAACCTCGAGCAGAAACTGAGCGTGGCCGAAGCGGCGCACAGCCAGTTTGAACAGGCGCTGGCGCTGGTGACCAGCATCGCCGGTGACGTCACCCGGCAGGATGCGTGGCAAACCGGCCGGGCATTGCTGCGCGACGCCAGCAATCAGCGGCATCACGCCGAGCAGCTCTCTTCGCTGCGTCTGCGGCTCAACGAGCTGGAACAGCGCCTGCGCGAGCAGCATGAGGCCGAGCGCTTGCTGGCGGAGTTTTGCAAACGCCAGGGTCAGCATTATGAAGCCGATGCGCTGGAAGGTTTGCAGCGCGAACTTGAAGCGCAGATTGAGCAGCTGAACAGCAGCGTCGCGGACGCAGGTGAGCAGCGCATGATGATGCGCCAGGAGCTGGAACAGCTGCGCGAACGGATCGCCACGCTGACTGCCCGGGCACCGCACTGGCTGGCGGCGCAGGAAATCCTGACGCAGCTTAGTGAGCAGACCGGCCAGGCGCTGACCAGCAGTCAGGACGTGACCGAATATATGCAGCAGCTGCTGGAGCGGGAACGTGAAACCACCGTTGAACGTGACGAAGTGGCGGCGCGTAAACGCGATATCGAGCAGCAGATTGAACGTCTCAGCCAGCCCGGCGGTGCCGAAGATGCGCGCCTCAACCAGCTGGCCGAACGCTTTGGCGGCGTCTTGCTGTCCGAAATTTATGATGATGTGACGCTGGATGATGCCCCTTACTTCTCGGCGTTGTACGGTCCGTCACGTCACGCGATTGTGGTGCCCGATCTGTCGCTGGTGCGTGAGCAGCTCGACGGTCTGGAAGAGTGTCCGGAAGACCTTTACCTGATCGAGGGTGATCCGCAGTCTTTCGATGACAGCGTCTTCAGCGTCGATGAGCTGCAGAATGCGGTGGTGGTGAAGGTTGCGGAGCGTCAGTGGCGCTATTCGCGCTTCCCGAAAATACCGCTGTTTGGCCGCGCCGCCCGTGAGAATCAGCTTGAACTGCTGCACAGCGAACGCGATCGGCTGGCCGAGCGCTATGCCACGCTGTCGTTCGACGTACAGAAAACCCAGCGCCTGCATCAGTCTTTCAGCCGGTTTATCGGCAGTCACCTTGCGGTGGCGTTTGATGCCGATCCGGAAGCGCAGATTCGCCAGCTGGGCGCACGCCGCGGCGAGCTGGAGCGGGCGCTTAATCAGCACGAGAGCAACAATCAGCAGCAGCGTCAGCAATATGAACTCGCGAAAGAGGGCGTAGCGCAGCTCAACCGGCTGCTGCCGCGCGTCAATCTGCTGCTGGATGAGACGCTGGCCGATCGCTGTGAAGAGATCCGCGAGCAGGTTGAGGAAGCGCAGGAGGCTGCGCGCTTTCTGCATCAGCATGGCGCGAAACTGGCGAAACTCGAACCGATTATCGCGGTACTGCAGAGCGATCCGGAACAGCATGAACAGCTGCAGGCCGATTATCAGCAGGCGCAGCAACAGCAGCGCAACGCCCGCCAGCAGGCTTTTGCCCTGACGGAAGTGGTGCAGCGTCGTGCGCACTTTGGCTATGACGATTCGTCGAGCATGCTGAACGGCAATAACGATCTTAGCGATAAACTGCGCCAGCGGCTGGAGCAGGCGGAGGCGGAGCGGAGTCGCAGCCGTGAACGTCTGCGCGAGCATCAGGCGCAGCTGACACAGTACGCTCAGGTGCTGGCCTCGCTGAAAAGTGCTTACGATGCCAAGCGCGACATGCTGAAAGAGTTGCAGCAGGAGATGCAGGATATTGGCGTTCACGCCGATGCCAACGCCGAAGCGCGGGCGCGGGTGCGTCGTGATGAACTCTATACGGCGCTGAGCCATAACCGTGCGCGGCGCAATCAGCTGGAAAAACAGCTAACCTTCTGTGAAGCGGAAATGGAAAACCTGCAGAAGCGACTGCGTCAGCTGGAACGCAACTATCATCAGGTGCGTGAACAGGTGGTCAGCGCCAAGGCGGGCTGGTGTACGGTGCTGCGGCTGGTGAAAGAGAATGGCGTCGAACGCCGCCTGCATCGTCGGGAACTGGCTTACCTGAGCGGCGACGAACTGCGTTCCATGTCGGATAAGGCGCTGGGTGCGCTGCGTCTGGCGGTAGCAGACAACGAACACCTGCGTGACGTGCTGCGTCTGTCGGAAGATCCGAAACGTCCGGAACGTAAGATTCAGTTCTTTATTGCAGTTTATCAGCATCTGCGCGAGCGTATTCGTCAGGATATTATTCGCACCGACGATCCGGTCGAAGCGATTGAACAGATGGAAATTGAGCTGAATCGCCTGACGGAAGAGCTGACCGCGCGTGAGCAGACGCTGGCTATCAGTTCGCGCAGTGCCGCTAACATTATCCGCAAAACCATTCAGCGTGAGCAGAACCGTATCCGCCAGCTGAACCAGGGCCTGCAAACCGTGAGCTTTGGTCAGGTGCGCAGCGTGCGGCTCAACGTCAACGTGCGGGAAACGCATGCGATGCTGCTGGATACGCTGTCGGAAGAGCATGAGCAGCATCAGGATCTGTTTAACAGTAATCGTCTGACCTTCTCAGAGGCGCTGGCGAAGCTTTATCAGCGCCTCAATCCGCACATCGATATGGGCCAGCGTACGCCGCAGACCATTGGTGAGGAGCTGCTGGACTACCGTAACTATCTTGAGATGGAAGTTGAGGTTAACCGTGGTTCTGACGGCTGGCTGCGCGCAGAAAGTGGCGCACTGTCAACCGGTGAAGCGATCGGAACCGGGATGTCAATTCTGGTAATGGTGGTACAGAGCTGGGAAGAGGAGTCGCGCCGCCTGCGCGGTAAAGACATTTCGCCATGCCGGTTGCTGTTCCTCGATGAAGCGGCCCGTCTCGATGCGCGCTCTATCGCCACGCTGTTTGAGCTGTGCGAGCGGCTGGAAATGCAGCTGGTGATCGCCGCGCCGGAAAACATCAGTCCGGAGAAGGGTACGACTTACAAGCTGGTGCGTAAGGTGTTTAACAACACCGAACACGTGCACGTGGTTGGACTGCGCGGTTTCGCTGCCGATCCTTCTCCGGCCCGACGTCAGGATGAGAGCGATTCGCTGCCCGATTTAGCCGGTGAAAAATCGCAGGCGGAAACGTAGTCAAAAACAGAACCATTGGTTAATCTGGTAACGGCATTTGTCGCGTGAGGCAAATGCCGTTTTTGTTTGTATACTCAACATTATGAGTAAGCAGCCCGGTCGCAGTAGTTTCAGGGAACGCTGCGCAGTTGAACAGATGAGGGGGCAGGGATGTTGCTGGCAAATAGGTTTAAACATCATCGCGTTGGTTCATTGTTAGCGCTGGCGCTAACCGTGGTTCCATTTACGCTGCCGCAGGCCGCTGTGATCGCCGCTATGCCGGGGATCACTCAGGGGGCGACGTCAGTTACCGAAAGTCAGCAACAGATACGGCAGGCCTTCTCCAGCGCCGATCAGCCATTTTACCTGCCTTCACTGGCCACGCTGTATGCGTCGCGTCACATGCAACCAATCTGGCAGGATCGCCAGGCGGTGCAAAAGTTTCAGCAGCAGCTGGCGGAAGCCGCGCTTTCTGGTGTGCAACCCCAGTTTACCCGTTGGATTGAACGTCTGACCGATCCGGCGATTTCTGGTTTTGCCCGTGATGTGACGCTTTCTGATGCGATGCTCGGCTACCTGCAGTTCGTCTCCAGCGTGCCCACTCAGGGTGAAACCTGGCTCTACAATAACGTGCCGTATAAGCTGGCCCAGCCGTCGGTATCAGTGGTAAATCAGTGGCAGAACGCGGTAAATGCCGGTTCAGACAGCGTGTTTATCACCTCACTGGAACCGCAGCACCCGCAATATCGCCCGATGCATGCTGCGCTTAAAACATTGCTCAGCGACAAACGGCCGTGGCCACAGCTGAAAAATAGCGAAACCCTGCGTCCGGGACAGGTGAGTGATGATGTGCCGGCGTTACGTGAAATTCTGCAGCGCAGCGGGATGCTGACCGCCCAGACCACCGCACCTGCACCGGATGAGGACGCAGTTCCGGTTTCAACCGTGCCGGTCAGCCACAGCGACCAGCCGGTAGTGGTCAGTCCGTCGGCTACGCCGGTCACCGATCTGCCGGTCTCATCGCCACAGTCACCGGGCAACGTGCAAAGCCTGACGCCGGATACGAATAACAGCGCGAATGTCTACGACACGACGCTGGTGGCGGCGGTGAAACGTTTTCAACAGTGGCAGGGACTGGATAGCGATGGAGCAATCGGTGCCAGAACGCGTCAGTGGCTTAACGTGTCACCGCAGATGCGCGCCTCCCTGCTGGCGCTGAATATCCAGCGACTGCGTTTGCTGCCGGATGATATGCACAACGGCATTATGGTGAACATCGCCAACTACTCACTGATTTACTACAACAACGGCAACAAGATTTTGTCATCACGGGTGATCGTCGGTCGTCCCGATCGTAAAACGCCGCTGATGCGCAGTGCGCTGAACAACGTGGTACTGAATCCACCGTGGAACGTGCCGACCACGCTGGTGCGCAAAGATATCATTCCGAAGGTGAAGCAGGACCCTGGCTACCTGTATAAACATGGCTATACGCTGCTGTCAGGCTGGAGTGAAGATGCCGAGGTGATTGACCCCAGCATGATCGACTGGAGCATGGTATCAGCCTCCTCGTTCCCGTATCGTCTGCGGCAGGCTCCAGGTCAGATGAACGCGCTGGGACGTTACAAATTCAACATGCCGAGTTCGGATGCTATCTATCTGCATGACACGCCGAATCATAATCTGTTCCAGCGCGACATCCGTGCGCTGAGCTCAGGCTGCGTGAGGGTAAACAAGGCTTCTGAACTGGCCGGACTGTTGCTGCAGGACGCGGGATGGAATGATTCCCGCATCTCCAGCACGTTGAAGCAGGGCGATACCCGCTACGTGCCGATTCGCCATCGTATTCCGGTCAACCTCTATTATCTGACCGCCTGGGTCGCTGATGACGGCAAACCGCAGTTCCGAACAGATATTTACAATTATGATGACACGGCACGTTCAGGCAGCCAGGCGCTATTACGGGCTGAACAATTGCTGCTCTAGTGATTGATTTTCAATCGTTAGGCCTCTTCCTCCGCGAATGTACTTCTTCATTAAAAGGCGATCCCATCCGGGATCGCCGCACAAAGCTGCCCACGATGGGTTGACGCCTCTGTGAGAGAAAGTTATGGTTCGGCCTGTGCGCTTTTTGCACATTTCTATGGCTTCACTCTCAGGTAATACGGTTAATGTCTACTATTGATTCTTTTCGTCGCAAGCTACTGCTTTGCGGAAGTGCTGCCGCCGGACTGGCATTATTGCCGGCTTCTGCAAGGGCTTCACTTTCAACTTCTCGCCCGCGGGTATTAACGCTTAATAATCTTCATACGGGTGAAACCCTTAAAACTGAATTTTTTAATGGTAAGAGTTACGACAGGGATGAGTTGTCACGATTAAATCACTTTTTCCGTGACTATCGCGCCAATAAAGTGAAAAGCATCGACCCCCATCTGTTCGACCAGATTTTCCGTCTGCAGGCGCTGCTGGAAACCCGTAAGCCGGTACAGCTGGTTTCCGGTTATCGCTCCCTGGCCACCAATAATATGTTGCGTGAGAGCGGCCCAGGCGTGGCGAAACACAGCTACCACACCAAAGGACAGGCGATGGATTTCCACATTGAAGGCGTTAGCTTAGCCAATGTACGCAAAGCGGCGTTATCTCTGCGCGCGGGTGGTGTAGGATATTATCCTCGCAGCAACTTTGTGCACATTGATACCGGGCCGATCAGGCACTGGTAACGACGCCGGCAACGCTGCGTGAGCCGGTCATGGAGCGTTATGAATTACCATATTATTCCTGTTACAGCCTTTGCTCAGAACTGCTCGGTTATCTGGTGCGATACCACCGGGGAGTCGGCGCTGGTCGATCCGGGCGGTGATGCCGAACGTATCAAACAAACGCTGGAACAACACAAACTGAAACCCGCGCAGATTCTGCTCACCCATGGTCATCTCGATCATGTCGGGGCGGCGGTCGAACTCGCGGCATTTTATCAGGTGCCCGTCGTTGGACCGCAGAAACGCGATGCGTTCTGGCTGGAAGCGTTACCGACGCAGAGCCGCATGTTCGGGCTGGACGAGTGTGCGCCTTTCACGCCGGATCGCTGGCTGGAAGAGGGTGACAGCGTGCAGGTCGGATTGGTGACGCTTGAGGTATTACACTGTCCGGGCCATTCGCCAGGTCACGTGGTGTTCTTTGATCGTCAGGGACGCCTACTGATTTCAGGCGATGTGATTTTCAACGGCGGTGTCGGCCGCACTGATTTCCCGCAGG
This sequence comes from Pantoea sp. X-Soil-YNGN-775, assembly GCF_059730575.1. Taxonomy (NCBI): domain Bacteria; kingdom Pseudomonadati; phylum Pseudomonadota; class Gammaproteobacteria; order Enterobacterales; family Erwiniaceae; genus Pantoea; species Pantoea sp. X-Soil-YNGN-775. Next base: position 1,427,659 of record NZ_AP035945.1, read on the forward strand.
GCGATCATCAGCAGCTGATCGACGCCATCCGGACAAAATTACTGCCGCTGGGCGATGATGTGACTTTCCTGCCGGGGCACGGGCCGATTTCAACACTGGGCCGTGAACGGATCAGTAATCCTTTTCTGCAATAAAAAATGGGCCGGCTGGCCCATTTTTTCATCACGATTACAGCACCGCGACAATCGCCTCACACAGCGCCGACATATTGTCTGGCGTCATGCCCGCCACGTTTACCCGTCCTGAGTTAACCGCATAGACCGCAAACTCTTCACGCAGGCGAATCACCTGATCTTTGGTCAGGCCGCTAAACGAGAACATCCCGTTCTGCCGGATGATGAAGCTGAAGTCACGCTGCGCACCTTTCTCTGCCAGGGTATTCACGAACAACTGACGCATACGCTGGATACGCTGGCGCATGTCTGACAGCTCCTGCTCCCAGATGGTACGCAGGGCATCGTTGCCGAGGATGGTGGCAACCACGGCCGCACCGTGAGCCGGCGGATTGGAATAGTTGGCGCGGATAGTGTATTTCACCTGGCTGAAGGCGGTATCGGCCACGTTGGCATCAGCGGCCACCAGCGTAATGGCCCCGACGCGCTCGTTATACAAACCAAAGTTCTTTGAATAGGAGCTGGCGACAATCAGTTCCTGATGCGACGCGGCAAAAATACGCAGTCCTTCCGCATCTTCTTCCAGGCCACGGGCGAAGCCCTGATAGGCAAAGTCGAATAACGGTAACCAGCCGCCAGCCTGCGACAGCTGTGCCAGTTGCTGCCACTGTTCAGCCGTGGGATCGATGCCGGTTGGGTTATGGCAGCAGCCGTGGAATAGCACCACGTCGCCCGCCTGCACCTGTTTCAGCGACGCCAGCAGGCCATCAAAATCCAGCGAGTGATTTTCCGCATCGTAATACTGGTATTCACATACCTCAAGACCGGCAGCATTGAACACATTTTTATGGTTCGGCCAGCTGGGATTGCTGACCCAAACCCGTTTCACGCTGGTCTGGGTGGCAAGGAAATCCGCCGCCACGCGCAGCGCACCGGTTCCGCCTGGGGTTTGTGCTGTACGCGCACGACCGGCGGTAATCAGCGCGCTCTGGCTACCAAACAGCAGCGCCTGGGTACAGCGGGCGAAATCAGCCAGACCATCAATGCTGAGATAGTTTTTAGTGGTTTCGTTTTCCAGCAGGTACTGTTCGGCTTTCTTAACGCTGGTCAGCACCGGGGTCTTGCCGGTTTCGTCTTTATAGACGCCGATACCGAGGTTAATTTTGTTAGGGCGGTCATCAGCGCGAAACAGATCGGCCAGCCCAAGAATGGGATCGGCGGGTGCAGCAGAGATCGATTCAAACATGAGTCAGGTCCAGTAGCGGGAACGTTAGCAAAATGAGCTCTCAGGTTAGCGTCAGGCCAGGCAAAAGCCAACCGTTTGCGAGACTTATTGATACATTTTGCGCGCCTGCTTCCGCTCTGCCCGCCGTCAGTGGAGCATGAATGAGGAAAGGAGCAGGAGAAATGCGCTATTGCCGGCTAACAGACATAAAAAAACGGGGCCGATGGCCCCGTCTTTAAACATCTTCTGACAGCGAGATTAGAACTGGTAAACCAGGCCAACCGCTACAGTATCATCAGTGTTCAGACCCAGACGGTTGTTGTCATCCAGCTGGTTGATCTGATAATCCACATAGGTAGACATGTTTTTGTTGAAGTAGTAGGTTGCGCCGATATCAATGTATTTGATCAGGTCAGCATCGCCCACGCCTTCGATATCTTTGCCTTTAGACTGAACGTAGGCGATAGATGGACGCAGACCGAAGTCGAACTGATACTGTGCAACCAGTTCAATGTTCTGTGCTTTGTTGGCGAAAGCGGTGGTATCGGTGCCCGGACCAGTTGTCAGCGTGAACGGCGTTGAGTTACGGGTTTCACCGTAGTAAGCCGCCAGGTAGACATTGTTTGCATCATACTTCAGACCGGTTGCCCAGTTTTCAGCGCGTTTACCCTGACCTACAACAGTACCGTTAGCTGCAACGCCAGCGGCCTGTGCATCGGTACGGTCGCTGCTGCTATAGGCACCCACAACACCTACACCGATTGGTGAGACGTAAGAAGTTGACAGACCCCAGCCGTCGCCGTTCGAACGACGAATTTCATCACGCTCGTTTTTGCCCTGATACTGAACGGCGAAATCCCAGCCATCTACCAGGCCAAAGAAGTTAGTGTTGCGGTAAGTCAGCAGGCCGGTGCTACGACCGTTCATGAAGTTATCTGAGTATCCTGAGTCGCCACCGAACTCTGGCAGCATATCGGTCCAGCCGATTGCATCGTAAACCACACCGTAGTTACGGCCGTAGTCGATTGAGCCAGCATCACCGAATTTCAGACCGGCAAAGCCCAGACGGGTTCTGTTACCGTCTTGCGCATCATCGCCTTCAGAGTTGTTAGCCTGAACGTTGTATTCCCACTGGCCGTAACCGGTCAGCTGGTCGTTAATCTGAGTTTCACCCTTGAAGCCGAAGCGAACGTAAGTATTGTCGCCATCGTTGCCGTCGTTATCAGAGAAGTAGTGCAGGCCAACGGCTTTACCGTACAGGTCCAGTTTGTTGCCGTCTTTATTATAAATTTCGGCTGCGTTTGCTGCGCCTGCGGCTAACAGAGCAGGGATAACCACTGCAAGAATATTGCGCTTCATCATTATTCATTACCCTCGTTGGAGTTATTTGTACACCTGCCACTGCCGTCAAGAAACCTTTACGGGAACCTTGAAAGAAGTTTGGTGTCTTCCTGTGTCTGCACGCATCTTTCCATCCCCCCAGCCTTAATTCTACCTCGAAAATGCTACGAAACTCGTAATCTGGTTTCAAAAGGAAAATATGTATTACAAAATGTAAAAAACACGGAACTTTGTGAGAGAACTCAAAATTTACAAAAATAAAAAAAGGCCGGCAGTGCCGACCTCTTTATATATATGAATTTCTTATAATTAATGCAGAAAGTTAGAAGCTCGCATTACGTGGAGTACGTGGGAAGGGGATAACGTCCCTTACATTTTGTACACCGGTGACATAAGCGATCAAACGTTCGAAACCTAATCCAAAGCCAGAATGTGGCACGGTACCGTAGCGACGCAGGTCACGATACCACCAGTAATCTTCTTTATTCAGACCCATTTCTTCGAGACGTGCGTCGAGAACATCCAGACGCTCTTCACGCTGCGAACCACCGATAATTTCACCGATGCCCGGTGCCAGTACGTCCATCGCCGCTACGGTTTTACCGTCGTCGTTCAGACGCATATAAAACGCTTTAATGTCTTTCGGGTAGTTTTTCACCACCACAGGCGCTTTAAAATGCTTCTCGGCCAGGTAACGTTCATGCTCAGAGGAGAGATCGATACCCCACGACACCGGATTCTCAAAGCTCTGACCGCAGTTGATCAGAATCTCAACCGCGTCGGTGTAGTCGACCTGGGCGAAGTCGGTAGTGATGAAACGCTGCAGGCGCTCAACCGCTTCTTTGTCAACGCGCTCAGCAAAGAACGCCATGTCATCAGCACGCTCTTCCAGCACCGCATTGAACACATACTTCAGCATCGCTTCCGCCAGCGCAGCTGCATCATCCAGCGACGCAAAGGCAATTTCCGGCTCCAGCATCCAGAACTCCGCCAGATGGCGGCTGGTGTTAGAGTTTTCTGCGCGGAAGGTCGGGCCAAAGGTATAAATCTTTGACAGGGCGCTGGCATAGGTTTCGCCGTTCAGCTGACCAGAAACGGTCAGGAACGCTTCCTTGCCAAAGAAATCTTCGCTGAAATCGACTTTGCCCTGATCGTTGCGCGGCAGGTTCTCAAGGTCCAGCGTTGAGACGCGGAACATCTCACCGGCGCCTTCAGTATCCGAGGCGGTAATCAGCGGAGTGGAGACCCAGAAATAACCATTTTCATGGAAAAAGCGATGCAGCGCCTGCGCCAGAGTATGACGAACGCGGGCGACGGCACCGATCAGGTTGGTGCGTGGACGCAGGTGAGCCACTTCACGCAGATACTCAATGCTGTGACGTTTCGCCGCCATCGGGTAGCTGTCAGGATCTTCCACCCAGCCAACAACCTCAAGACGGGTTGCCTGAATCTCAAAAGCCTGGCCCTGACCGGGCGAGGCCACCACGGTGCCGGTGACAATCACGGAACAGCCGGTGGTCAGACGCAATACTTCATCCTGATAATTATTCAGAGAATTATTGACGACTGCCTGAACGGGATTAAAGCAGGAGCCGTCATATACGGCGATGAAGGAAAGACCGGCTTTTGAATCTCTTCGGGTACGCACCCAACCACGTACGGTGACTTCACTGTCAACCGCGACGCGACCGTGCAGTACGTCCGCTACAGGCACAACGCTCATAAATATCTCTCTATATAGAAGAAGTGAGTAAAAAGGTCCCCGAACCGGGGGTTTTGCTATGTTACTTGCGAGTCTTCAGGAAACAAGCAAAATCCGGCGGAATGGATGATTTATTACAGCAGAAGCGGGGCGCATCAACGCCCCGATAAGAAGTGGCTTAGCTCGCTTTTTTCACCAGCGGCAGGTCAAAGGCTTTGCGCAGGGCCCGGACGAAGGCTTTATCCTGGCAGATGGTTTTACCCGGACTGTCGGACAGTTTCGCCACCGGTTTGCCGTTGCACTGCACCAGCTTGATCACAATATTCAGTGGCGTAACGCCCGGAATATCGCAGGTCAGGCGGGTACCGATGCCGAAAATGACGTTGGCACGCTGACCAAAGTGGCGATAAAGCGCCAGCGCTTTGTCGAGGTTGAGATTGTCGGAAAAGACCAGCGTTTTGCTTTGCGGATCGATTCCCAGCTTCTGATAGTGGGCAAGGGCTTTCTCGCCCCATTCGACCGGATCGCCAGAGTCGTGACGCAGCCCCTGATAGCGTCGGGCAAATACCGGACCGAAATCACGCAGGAAAGCATCCATGGCGATACAGTCGGTCAGGGCGATACCGAGCTGATCATCATATTCGTCCAGCCACGCCTGCAGCGCGGCGCGCTGACTGTTGGCCAGCACCGGGCTGATCTGCTGGAACGCCTGGAACCACTCGTGCGCCTGCGTACCGACCGGCGTCAGCGTCAGGCGACGCGCCAGATCGTAGTTGCTGGTGCCGATCAGCCACGGGAAGTCCTGTTTCAGCGTTGCCACAATCGCCTGCTGGACATCCTGTGAATAGCGACGGCGGGTACCGAAATCCATCAGGTGGAAGCGTGACATATCCAGATCGGCCACCTGATGAGTAAAGTCGGCAAGCTTATCCTGCAGATGGTCGACCGCCTGTTGCGTGGTGATCTCAGGGGTGCGATGACGATGCACCACTTCACTGATCAGCGCCAGCAGCGGCACTTCCCACAAAATCACTTCACGCCACGGTCCCTGAATACGCAGTTCCAGTTTGCCGTGGTGATTACGTACCTCAACCTGATCGGGGTTGTAGCGAAAATCGCGCAGCCAGTTCAGGTAATCCTGCTGAAAGAAGGGCAGACGGGATAACCAGTGATATTCGTCATCGGTCAGCGCCAGCGTTTGCATTGCGCGAATCGCATCACGAATCTCATCAGCGTAGAGGCCCAGCAGTTCGTCGCCGCGGCAGCGAAACTCCGCCGCCACCGTGACATCATGATAGCGGTGGAAGACGGCTTGCTGCATGTGGAGCTTATAGGCGTCCGTATCGAGCAGCGAGGTCAGTATCGGGGAAGCATGTCCTGTCATGGCGCGTTTCAGCATCCTGTTCGGTGGCGCAGAGCCCGGTGTTGTACACAGTCTTAAAGACGCGGAAGTATAATTCAGTCATTAACGCCAATCACAGCATATTTCACTGTAATGGGTCGAGGCCAATCTGTGCCATTGTTAACAATTTGTAGCCATTTCGCTCATTAGGTGCATTGTGCGTGGCAAGCTTGTAGTAACAAGCTTAGACTTTGCCAGGTAAACTTATAACAACGCGAGACGGAATATGACGCAACAGCCCCAAATTAAATATCGCCACGATTACCGTGCGCCGGATTACACCATTACTGACATTGACTTAACCTTTGAACTGGATGCGTCGACCACCCGCGTAACGGCTATCAGTCAGGTTAAACGTCTCGGTGACAGCCAGGCTGATTTGCGTCTGGATGGCGAAGATTTAACGCTGATCGCACTTGAGGTGGATGGACAACCCTGGACGGACTATCGCCAGGAGAACGGTGCGCTGGTGCTCAGCCAGTTGCCGGACAGTTTCACGCTGAAAATCATCAACGATATTCATCCGGATCAGAACACGGCGCTGGAAGGGTTATACAAATCAGGCGAGGCGCTCTGTACTCAATGTGAGGCTGAAGGCTTCCGTCATATTACCTGGTATCTGGATCGCCCGGATGTGCTGGCGCGTTTCACCACCACCATTTTTGCTGACGGCGAACGCTATCCGTACCTGCTGTCAAACGGTAACCGCGTCGACAGCGGGCGTGATGAGCAGGGCCGTAGCTGGGTTAAATGGCAGGACCCGTTCCCGAAGCCGTGCTACCTGTTTGCGCTGGTGGCGGGCGACTTCGACGTGCTGCGTGACAGTTTCACTACCCGTTCCGGCCGTGACGTAGCGCTGGAGATTTTTGTCGATCGTGGCAATCTCGACCGCGCTGACTGGGCAATGACCTCGCTGAAAAACAGCATGAAGTGGGATGAGGAGCGTTTCGGTCTCGAATACGACCTCGACATCTTTATGATCGTGGCGGTCGACTTCTTCAATATGGGCGCGATGGAAAACAAAGGCCTGAACGTCTTTAACGCCAAATATGTGCTGGCGAAAGCGGAAACCGCCACTGATAAAGACTATCTCGGTATCGAAGCGGTGATCGGCCACGAATATTTCCATAACTGGACCGGCAACCGTGTCACCTGTCGTGACTGGTTCCAGCTCAGCCTGAAAGAGGGGCTGACGGTGTTCCGCGATCAGGAGTTCAGTTCTGACCTCGGTTCACGCGCCGTTAATCGCATCGACAACGTGCGTATCGTGCGCGGCGCGCAGTTTGCTGAAGATGCCAGCCCGATGGCTCACCCGATCCGCCCGGATCAGGTGATTGAAATGAATAACTTCTACACCCTGACGGTGTATGAAAAAGGATCGGAAGTGATCCGCATGCTGCACACCCTGCTGGGCGAAGCCAATTTCCAGAAGGGGATGCAGCTCTATTTTGATCGTCACGACGGCAGTGCGGCCACCTGCGATGACTTCGTACAGGCGATGGAAGATGCTTCCAATGTGGATCTGTCACAGTTCCGCCGTTGGTACAGCCAGTCCGGTACGCCAGTGCTGACGGTACGCGATGATTACAACCCGGAGCTGGAGCAGTACACGCTGCACGTCACGCAGCACACCCCGGCGACTGCCGATCAGAAAGAGAAGCTGCCGCTGCACATCCCGCTTGATATCGAACTGTATGATAACGAAGGGAAAGTGATTCCGCTGCAGCACAACGGCCATCCGGTGCATCATGTGCTGAACGTCACCGAGGAGTTTCAGTCCTTCATTTTCGATAACGTCTACTTCCAGCCGGTGCCGTCGCTGCTACGTGAGTTCTCTGCGCCGGTGAAGCTTGATTACAAATGGAGCGATGCGCAGCTCACCTTCCTGATGCGTCATGCGCGTAACGATTTCTCCCGCTGGGATGCGGCACAGAGCCTGCTGGCAACCTATATCCGTCTCAACGTGGCGCGCTATCAGCAGGGGCAGCATCTGTCACTGCCGCTGCATGTGGCAGACGCGTTCCGCGCAGTGCTGCTTGATACCGACTGTGATCCGGCGCTGACCGCGCTGATTCTGACGTTGCCGACTGAAAATGAGATCGCCGAACTGTTCGATGTCATCGATCCCCAGGCGATTGCGCTGGTACGTGACGCGCTGCAGCGCACGCTGGCGCGCGAGCTGGCTGACGAGTTCTTTGCGATTTATAACGCCAATCAGCAGAGTGAGTACCGGATTGAGCATGCCGCGATCGGTCAGCGCAGCCTGAAAAATATCTGCCTGACCTATCTGGCCTTTGGCGATGCGCAACTGGCGGACAAGCTGGTGCAGACGCAGTATCACCAGGCGACCAACATGACCGACGCGCTGGCGGCACTCTCTGCAGCGGTAGCGGCGCAGCTGCCGTGCCGTGATGCGCTGCTGGCGGCCTACGATGAGCGCTGGCATCAGGATGGTCTGGTGATGGACAAGTGGTTTGTGCTGCAGGCCACCAGTCCGGCGGCCAACGTGCTGCGTAATGTGCGTCAGTTACTCAACCACCGCTCCTTCAGCATGAGCAACCCTAACCGGGTCCGTTCGCTGGTGGGGGCCTTTGCCTCCGCTAACCCGGCTGCGTTCCATGCCAAAGATGGCAGCGGCTATAAATTCCTGGTGGAGATGTTGATCGACCTGAACACCCGTAATCCGCAGGTTGCGGCGCGGATGGTGGAGCCATTAATTCGACTGAAACGCTATGACGACGATCGTCAGGCGATGATGCGCGAGGCGCTGGAACAGCTGAAAGGGCTGGAGAAGCTGTCGGGCGATCTCTACGAGAAGATCACCCGGGCGCTGAACGCCTGATAGCAGAACGGCGGAGTACCAGTCGGACTCCGCCGTTTTTTTTAACGCTGCCGCGCAACACGGACCGGTTGCGAGGGTGCGGTGCGGCGCATTACCCGATCCAGCACTTCCGCCTCTAATTCTGCCAGACGCTGCGATCCGCGCCTTCTGGGACGCGGTAAATCAACCAGCAGATCCAGACCAATCTCGCCTTCTTCAATCAATAGCACCCGATCGGCCATCGCCACCGCTTCACTCACATCATGAGTAACCAGCAGAACCGTGAAATGATGCTGCTGCCACAGCGATTCAATCAGTTCCTGCATTTCGATGCGGGTCAGGGCATCCAGCGCACCGAGTGGCTCATCCAGCAGCAGCAAACCCGGCCGATGAATCAGCGCTCTGGCCAGCGCCACCCGCTGTTTCTGTCCGCCTGAGAGAGTAGCCGGCCACTCACTGGCCCGATCGGCAAGCCCGACCGCCGCCAGCGCCTCCTGTGCCGCACTGCGCCAGGCGTTGCCTTTCAGCCCGAGGCCGACATTATCAATCACCTTTTTCCACGGCAGCAGCCGCGCATCCTGAAACATCAGGCGGGTATCGTCACGTGCCGACTGTAACGGCGCATTGCCCGCCAGTAGCTGGCCGCTGGAAGTCTGCTCCAGCCCGGCCAGCAGGCGCAGCAGGGTACTTTTGCCGCATCCGCTGCGGCCGACCACCGCCACGAACTGACCTGACGGAATGTGCAGGTCGATATTGTTCAGGATGGTACGACTACCGTACTGTTTGCTGACGTTGTTGACGCCAACCGGGGTGCCCGCATTGAGGCGCGCCGGGGAAAGGGTCTGACTCATGCGTTCTCCTCCTTCAGTTGATAAGCCGGATGCCAGCGCAGCCAGACGCGTTCCAGCAACAACGCGGCGACATCAGCCAGTTTACCGAGCAGGGCATACAGAATGATGGCGACCACCACCACATCGGTTTGCAGAAATTCACGCGCATTCATCGCCAGATAGCCGATGCCCGAGTTCGCCGAAATGGTTTCTGCCACGATCAACGTCAGCCACATCAGACCAAGCGCGAAACGGACGCCGACCATGATGTTCGGCAGCGCACCGGGCAGGATCACCTGGATAAACAGGCTCCAGCCGGAGAGGCCATAGCTGCGGGCCATCTCCACCAGTCCACGATCGATATTACGAATGCCGTGATAGGTATTCAGGTAGATCGGAAACAGCGTGCCGAGCGCCACCAGGAAAATTTTGGCCGACTCATCAATACCGAACCACAGAATCACCAGCGGGATCAGCGCCAGATGGGGCACGTTACGTAACATCTGAACCGAGGTATCCAGCAGCCGCTCGCCGGTGCGGGAGGTGCCGGTGATCAGCCCCAGCAGCAGACCAATCGATCCGCCGATGCTGAAACCAATCAGTGCCCGCCAGCTACTGATCGCCAGGTGTTGCCACAGTTCACCGCTGGCGGCCAGCTGCCAGAAGGTGGTCACTATTTTTTCCGGTGCCGGCAAAATGCGGGTCGATAACCAGCCGGTTTGCGAGGCGATTTGCCATGCCACCACCAGCAGCGCCGGCAGCACCCACGGCACCAGCGTATCGGCGAGACGTTTACCTGTTCTGGCCATGATCTTCTCCTCAGCCGCGTGCGAATTTTTTCTCAGGGGTAAAATCGTTGGCGACCGCTTCACCATGTGCCTGCACTACGCGCGGCTGGGGGACCAGCGGAACCTGCAGATCGAGATGCGGGAACAGCAGTTCGCCAACCCGATAAGCTTCTTCCAGGTGTGGATAGCCAGACAAAATAAAGGTTTCAATACCCAGCGCTTCATACTCTTTAATTCGCGCGGCGACCGTGGGTCCGTCACCGACCAGCGCGGTGCCTGCGCCGCTGCGCACCAGGCCGACACCGGCCCACAGGTTCGGGCTGATTTCCAGCTTGTCGCGGCGACCGCCGTGAAGCGCCGCCATCCGGCGCTGCCCGACCGAATCTGCCCGCTGAAACGCGGCCTGCGCTTTGGCGATGGTGGCATCGTCCACATTGGCGATCAGTTTGTCGGCGGCCTGCCAGGCTTCTTCATTGGTTTCACGCACGATCACATGCAGACGGATACCGAAACGTACCGTACGTCCCTGCGCGGCGGCTTTGGCACGGACCTGGTCGATTTTCTCTTTCACCAGAGCCGGTGGTTCACCCCAGGTGAGATAGACATCGACCTGTTCAGCCGCCAGATCCTGCGCCGGTTCAGACGAGCCCCCAAACCACAACGGCGGACGCGGTTGCTGTACCGGTTTAAACATCAGGCGGGCACCGCGCACCTTAACGTGCTTGCCTTCGTAATCGACCGTTTCGCCCTCCAGCACCCGACGCCATACGCGGGTAAATTCAGCTGACTCGGCGTAGCGCTCACGGTGATCGAGGAACACCCCGTCGCCCGCCAGCTCTTCCGGATCGCCGCCGGTCACCAGATTAAACAGCGCGCGACCGTTGGATAAGCGATCCAGCGTTGCCGCCTGACGCGCCGCCTGGGTCGGCGAAATCACGCCAGGCCGTAAAGCCACCAGAAAACGCAGGCGCTGTGTCACCGGAATCAATGACGCGGCAACCAGCCAGGCATCTTCACAGGATCGGCCGGTCGGGATCAGTACGCCGCCAAAGCCGAGACGGTCGGCTGCCTGCGCCACCTGTTGCAGATAGGCGTGATCCACCGGACGTGCGCCTTCTGCGGTGCCAAGATAGTGGCCGTCGCCATGGGTTGGCAGAAACCAGAATATGGATACCATTTTTTGCTCCTTATTGAGTCACGGTATGCGGTTGCCAGATGCGATCGCGAATCGACACTTTCACTGGCAGCAGATGATTGGCATAGAACAGGTCAGCGGTGTGCTGCTGGGCAACCGCCGTTTTGTCGCTAACCGGCGTAATGGTGGTGGGCGGACGATGGCTGAGATAGCTGGCGATCACCGGCTCGGGTAAGCCTATCGCCTGCGCTAACAGCGTAATACTCTGTGGCCGCTGGCTGACGGTCAGCGCATCGGCTGCACTAAAGGTGTCCAGCACCTGCTGAATGAATGCACCGTGCGCCTCGGCATAACTGCGGGTGGCTAAATAGAACGAGCCGGTCAGATTGAGTTTGCTGCCATCAACCAGCACCCGAGAATTGCCCTGTAACAGCACCGACGAGTAATAGGGATCCCAGATCGCCCAGGCATCAACATTTCCCTGCTGAAACGCGGCGCGTGCATCCGCGGGGGTAAGATAAACCGGGGTGATATCTTTAAAGCTCAGGCCGGCCTGCTGCAGGGCGCGCAACAGTAAATTGTGTGAGCTGGAGCCTTTCTGAAAGGCCACTTTCTTGCCCTTCAGATCGGCGACCTGTTGCAGCGTGCTGGTTTTCGGGACCAGAATCACTTCAGCCTGCGGCTTGGGTGGTTCGGAACCGACGTAGAGTAAATCAGCGCCCGCTGCCTGGGCGAACAGCGGCGGAAGATCGCCGGTACTGCCAAGGTCAATACTGTTCACATTCAGCGCTTCCAGCATCTGCGGGCCGGCCGGAAATTCAATCCACTGAATTTTGGTGTGCGGAAAACGCTTCTCTAATAGCTGGTGCGACTTGGCCAGCACCATACTGACTGACCCTTTTTGATAACCAATACGGATTTGTGCCGGATCGGGCTCAGCAGCCTGCGCCTGCAGACCCGCCAGTAATAATCCCGCCGTCAGCCATTTAACGAATCTCTGTTTCATCGAACTGCTCCTTTTATACCGCTTGTGCAACGGGATGGTGATGACGGGTCAGCGCCAGCCAGAACGCGGCTACCGCGTCGTCAAGGCGCTGTGCCAGCGAGTCCTGTAGCTCCGGCTGACGATCGTAATGATGAATCTGGTTATCTTCGGCATACACGCCATGCAGAATTTCCTGCGCTTTCAGGGCGTTGAGCACCGGCTTTAGCGCATAGTCGAGGGCCAGCATATGGCCTGCACTGCCGCCGCTGGCTAAGGGCAGCACCACCTTGTGCTCTAACGCACGTTCCGGCAGCAGATCGAGCAGGGTTTTGAGTGCACCAGAAAAAGAGGCTTTATAGATAGGCGTCGCCACAATCAGGCCATCCGCAGTGGCCAGATCTTCACGTAATGCCAGCAGCGCCGGGGCGTCAAAACGCGCATTGATCAGATCGTCCGGCTGGAAGTTATGAATATTCCACGGAATGACTTCGATACCCCGTGCTTCCAGTTTGTGCTGACACAGCGTCAGTAGCGACGTTGAGCGTGAAGGAAACCGTGGGCTGCCTGCCAGCGTAATAACTCGCATCATCACTCCTTATAACTAAAAGTTATTGATTATCTAATGTTGAGAACTTATGCCTTCATACTGTCAGAGCAGGGGAGTGGGCTTAAATGATTTATCCGGCAATCTAAAAGTGAAATCTGCAAATAGGCGGGCTAAGCAATAAGCGATGGTAAAGCGGCTTCCGATAATTCTTAAATTTTGGGCTGTCCGTCCGATTACTCATTAAAGCTCATGAAGCGAGATCACAAAATAAGCGAGCCGCCGCCAGTAAATCATCCGCAGACTGATTGCTTAACCATTCTTATTATGGTGAGGGGCGTGAAAAACGAGGCGGCTGGGCAAATAATCGGAAAAAACGATATAAAATCAACCCCTCCCAGGGTGGTAGAGTAACAACAGCTCAGATTAATTGCAGAAAGGTCACTGAAACGAAAACAATGTAATAATGAAGATATTAACGCTTTCAGGCATTCGCTTACATTTTCCGGAGACCGGTTACCGCTGCTTTTTACTGCAAAATTAAATCAATCCTCAACCGTTTTAACATCCCACCAGACTATAGATGCAACTTATTTAACAGTGACAGCCCGTTTTTCACTGCGCTATTTTTTCCCGACTGGTCTTTATCGGCTTAACCGGTTTAAGATAATCAGGCTCAAAGTAAGCAGCTTTAATAATGAATACTTCTTTTCCGACGTTTCGCCTCTGGTCATGACCTGCATCAGGCAGGTGAATCGTATTGTCATTTTCTAACAGCAGAGAATTGCCTATGTCTGACATCCTGTTATCGGTGATTATTCCGACTTACAACGTTGAGAAATATATTGTGGAGTGCGTTGATTCATTATTGCGTCAGGTAAAAGCGCCGAATGAAATAATCATTGTAAATGATGGATCAACCGATGGAACACTGGCCCTGATTGAGCAGAATTATGCGCATCTTTCTCAGGTAAAAGTGATCACCATTGAAAATGGCGGACTGGGCAATGCCCGCGATACCGGTATTGCGCTGGCGCAGGGCGAGTTCCTGTTCTTCTGTGACCCGGATGACGTGGTGGTTGATGGGCTGGTGGCGGAGCTGGCCAGCGTCGTGGAGAAACATCCCCGCACCGACCTGTTCTGCTTTAATTCCTGCGTCTACGAAGATGGCCATATTGAGATAACCTCACCCAAAGTCAAACATGACCAGTTTGGTGTGCAGCGGCCTCAGGAAGTCTTTATGCGCCTGCTGCGTAACGGCAGCTATACCTCGGCGGTGTGGAACTACGTGCTGAGAAAAAGCGTGATAGAGCAGCATAAATTACGCTTCGTTCGCCGGATTCATGAAGATCATAATTTCACGCTGTCGGTATTTATGAAATGTCAGCAGGCGTGGGTTAGTCGTCAGGTTTATTATAAGCAGCGTATTCGCAGCGGCTCGCTGACAAACAGTACCAAAGGTGATGAGTTTTTCTTTCAGCGCTACGACGCGTTTATGCACGCTTACAATACCTTAAATAGCTCCCAGGCTAAAACAGAGTGGCGTACGACGCTGGAGAAAGCCTATTTAACCCACTCGTTCCGCCTGATGATCTATTTATCGCTGTATAATCAAACGCCGGTGCCGGAATATGTGCGTAATGCCATTCGTTTTATGGGGCGTGGTGTGAAAGCACAAAACTTTAAAGAGTGGTTGCTGTTCAATCAACCGGACCTGTTTATTGCCTTGCAGAGCTACAAGGTCAAAAAAGAAATTAACCGCGCAGCCTGATTCTGAAAAGTGTTTAGCAATATTGTTTATGCCTTAGCGAAATGAGAAGGTGAGACATGCAATGTGTATAAGGTTGTTGCGACATGGCAAAAGTTCTTGATAAAAGTCTGATTATTAATATCTTCTCACTGCTGGCCTACCGCGGCGCTTCGTTTCTGTTTCCGCTGGCGACCTTGCCTTATCTGGCGCGCATCCTCGGCGTCGAACAGATGGGGACCCTGGCGCTGGCGATTGCCTGCGTGCTCTATTGCAGCACCATCTCCGACTGGGGGTTTAATGTCTTTACCACCAAAGATATTGCTCACCATCGTGATGACAAAGCGCGGGTCAGTCAGCTGTTCTGGTCGACCTTCAATGCCAAACTGATGCTGCTGGTGCTGACCAGCGGCACCTTGCTGACGGCCACCTGGTTTAATCCGGCCTGGCATCCGCTGTTCTTTATTATTCTTGCCAACTGCACCACGCTGATCGGCTCGCTGTTTTCGTTTGGCTGGCTGATGCAGGGCTTTGAGAAGCTCGGCAAAACGGCGGTGATTGCCACCTTTGGTAACTTCTGCGCTATCCCGCTGACCTTTTTGCTGGTCAAAACACCTGAGGATACCTGGCTGGCTGCCCTGATCCCGGGGGCCGTTTCGATTATCAGTGCGGCCATCACCCTGAAATTTGTGCTGGAGATGAAGGTGATTGGCCGTTACCGCTTTGAGCCACGCGAAATCAAACAGCGCATCACCGACAGCATGGATGTGTTTATCGCTATCGCCGGGGCCAATCTGTTTAACAGCGTCAATGTGGTAATCCTCGCCTCGTTTACCTCGCACTACATGGTCGGTATTTACAACGGGGCAGATCGCCTGCGTAAAGCGGCCAACTCGGTGCCGGAACAGATCGGCAGCGCCTTCTTCCCACGCGTCAGCCACCTGTTTGGACGCGATAAGCGCGCCGCGATTGCCGCCACCCGTAAAAGTTTGCTGCTCTCGTTTTCTCTCAGCCTGTCGATTGTGATATTTACCTGGCTGTTTGCCGATCAGGTGGTGTCACTGCTGCTGGGCAAGGCGTTTATGCCGTCGGCGGATGTGCTGCGGGTGTTCGTGCTCTGCTTCCTGTTCGGCAATATCTCTTATCCAGCCGGTTTGCAGATTCTGATCCCGCACGGCCTGGCGCGCCAGCGTATGCTGGTGATGATGGCGGCTGGGGTCATCAACGTGCCGCTTTGCTGCCTGCTGGCGTGGCAGTATGGGGCGATAGGTGCTGCCTGGTCGATGGTGCTGGCGGAAGCGTTCGTCTGCATCGGCATTTTTGGCATCATGCTGCGGCGCGGTATTCTGCGTGAATACCTGTTTCCCGCCCACGCCCGAATCGACCCCGTAAACGATTCCGTGGGGTAAGATCAACTCAGCTTCAGATACTTTTCCCCTTCCTCGCCGTTCGATTTACTTTTGCGCCAGAGCACTTTACCATTCTGGCGCACATTTTCCCGTGCACCGACTTTCACGATTGCTTCCGTCCTTCAGGAGAGTGCATGTTTTATCCTATCGTCCGACCGGCGCTGTTTAAACTCGACCCCGAGCGCGCGCACGAACTCACCTTTCAGCAACTGCGTTTCATGAGCGGCACACCGCTGGAAGGGTTAATCCGCCAGAAGCTGCCGTCGCGTCCGGTAACCTGTATGGGATTAACCTTTGATAACGCCCTCGGCCTGGCGGCAGGTCTGGATAAAAATGCCGAATGTATCGATGCCTTTGGCGCAATGGGCTTCGGCTTCGTTGAGGTCGGTACCGTCACGCCACGTGCCCAGCCGGGCAATGACAAACCGCGGATGTTTCGTTTAGTCGAAGCGGGCGGCATTATTAATCGCATGGGGTTCAATAATCTCGGCGTTGATCACCTGGTTGAAAACGTCAAAAAAGCACGTTTTAAAGGGGTACTGGGGATCAATATTGGCAAGAATAAAGATACCCCGGTCGAGCAAGGCAAAGAGGACTATCTGATCTGCATGGAAAAGGTCTACGCCCATGCCGGTTATATTGCGATCAATATCTCCTCGCCGAACACCCCGGGATTACGCTCACTGCAATATGGCGAAGCGCTGGACGATCTGCTGGTCTCGATCAAACAAAAACAAAAAGAGCTGGAACAGCGTCACTTAAAATATGTTCCGGTGGCGGTAAAAATCGCCCCCGACCTCACCGAAGAAGAGTTAATTCAGGTCGCCGACAGTTTAGTCCGTCACCAGATTGATGGCGTCATTGCCACCAATACCACCCTCGATCGTTCACTGGTGAGTGGCCTTAAATATGCTGAAGAGGCCGGTGGGCTAAGTGGTCGTCCGGTCCAGTCGCGCAGCACTGAGGTGATTCAGCGCCTGTCTCAGGAGCTGAAGGGTCGACTGCCAGTTATTGGTGTAGGCGGGATTGATTCGTTGACTGCGGCACGCGAAAAGATCGCAGCGGGTGCGACGCTGGTACAGATTTATTCCGGCTTTATTTATCAGGGACCAGGATTAATTAAAGATATCGTCACTTATCTCTAAGACATTTCTTACAATCGTCAGCCGGGGGGTTTATTTATCCTTCCGGCTCGTTTATATTTTGGCCTGTTGCACGAATTTTCAGCTTTTCCTTATGTTTCTTTTTTCGCTGAATTCTGCGTGATTTTTGGCGCAGCGGTAAATACAGGGCACACTATGAAAATCAAACCTGATGATAACTGGCGTTGGTATTTTGATGCCAGCCACGACCGAATGATGCTCGACCTGGCTGACGGTATGCTTTTTCGTTCCCGCTATTCCCGCAAAATGCTCACCCCGGATGCGTTTAATGAAACCGGCTTTTGTGTTGATGACGCCGCGCTCTATTACACCTTTGAAGAGACCTGTCGGCAGTGTAAGTTGAGCAGCCAGCACCGCGCGGAGCTGGTGTTAAATGCGCTGGTGGCGGCACGATTCCTGAAACCGCTGATGCCGAAAAGCTGGCATTTCTCATCTTATGCGCCCGCCCTGCAGCCGAATATCGGTGAGATGGTGCAGGTCACGCTGGCGGACAATGGCGAACCGGCACGTCTGCTGGTGGTGGAGAAGGGCGATAACGCCGCACTCTGCCTGCTGGCACAGCCCGGTCTGACGCTGGCGGGTAAGTCGATGGTGCTTGGCGATGCTATCAAAGTGATGAACGACCGCCTGCAACCTTACTGTCAGGATATTATGCCGCGCTATGCCCGCGCGGTGTAATCAGTTCAGTTCCACATCGCCAGCCGGAATACAGCTGCAACTCAACAGGGTGCCATCCTGACCTATGGCGCTTTGCTTGAGGGCCTTAACTTCCCCCGCAACCAGCCTGAGTTTACAACTGCCGCATAAACCTGCCCGGCAAGAGTAGGGGATACGGAACCCCTGCATCTCCAGCTGTTCCAGCAACACCTGCTGATTATCACCGGTGAAGGTCTGGCCCTGAAAGGTAATGTTGACGGCCGACGGCGCCTGCCGCTGGGGTTGCAGCGTCTGAACCACCTCACCCGCGCCGTAAACACGCGGCGAACGTCGTTTAATAACGGTAACCGTATCACCGGCGCGAACCACGCCCGAATTGCGGGCAATTAAATTCAGACCGAAATCAATGTCGCCACTGCCGTCCTGCGCGCTGCGAAAGCCCTGCAATGTCGCCAGGGGCTGGCCAGCCGGATGTTTATGCCCGGTCTCCGGGCTGACGGTGGTGAACACGCAGCGGCTGCACGGTTTGGTGACTTCGAATAACACCTCGCCAATCTTAATCTCCGCCCAGCTATCTTCTTCCCAGGCTGCGGGACCGCTGACCACCAGATTCGGCCGAAACTGTTCAACACGGACGCTGGCCGGGCAGCGCTGTTGCAGATCGGCTAACGAGGCGCTGTTGACCAGCAGAAACGGAAAGCCATCGGCAAAGCTGAGCGGCACTGACGCGAAATTTTTGACCCGTCGGGTGGGTTGCGGACCGACCCAGCGCACCTGCACCTCGCGCGGAAAGAACTGACTGAGCCACTGGTTGATTGCCTCTGGCGCGATACGGGCGGTGAAATGGTTGCCCCAGACTTCAGTCGGATGATACTGCCCGCTGAAATCACTGAAGCTAACGCTTGAATGGCTGCCGTCCGGTGCCAGCAGCAGCAGGCCATCCGGCAGAATCACCGGTGTGAAACGGACCATCTCCGGGTATTGTCGCGCCGTAATAAAGGTTCCATCAGGTTCAGTCACCATGAACAGGCGATCAAACGCCAGTCCGCTGTCTGAAACCTGCGCATGCGACAGTTGCAATCCCCGCATCGACTTCACAGGATGAATAAATAAGCGGGAAAGCGTAATCATGGTGATCTCCTTGAAACCAGGCGCGCAAGACAAAAGTAGCTAACTTTATGACATAGGTCTCCGATTCGCTATAATGCGCAACAATTTTCTCAAGAGTTAAAAAGTGACGATATGAATTCTCTGTTTGCCAGCACGGCGCGTGGGCTCGAAGAGCTGTTAAAAAGTGAGCTGGACGCGCTGGGCGCGCAGGATTTGCAGGTGGTGCAGGGCGGTGTTCACTACCAGGCCGACGAGCGCGTAATGTATCAAAGCCTGATGTGGAGCCGTTTAGCCTCACGCATCCTGCTGCCGCTGGGAGAGTTTGGCGTCTACAGCGATCTGGATCTTTATCTGGGTGTGCAAAGCGTTGACTGGCCAACGATGTTCGGCAGCGACAAAACCTTTGTGGTGCACTTTAGCGGAACCAATGATTCGATTCGCAACAGCCAGTTCGGTGCCCTGAAGGTGAAAGACGCCATTGTCGACAGCTTTACCCGCCAGAATCTGGAGCGTCCGAATGTGGATCGCGAGCAGGCGGATATCCGGATTAACGTCTGGCTGAACGACGATCGCGCCAGTATTGCGCTGGATCTGAGCGGCAGTGCGCTGCATCAGCGCGGCTACCGCCAGCAGACCGGACAGGCACCGCTGAAAGAGAACCTGGCCGCGGCGATCGTGCTGCGTTCAGGCTGGCAGCCAACCACGCCGCTGATCGATCCGATGTGCGGATCGGGCACGCTGCTGATCGAAGCGGCACTGATCGCCTGCGATCGCGCGCCAGGCCTGTTGCGTAAGCACTGGGGCTTCACCGCATGGAGTCAGTTTAACGCCGCGCTGTGGCAGGAAGTGAAAACCGAAGCGCAGACCCGCGCCCGTAACGGCACGGCGGCGACTCAGGCACGCTTCTTCGGCTATGACAACAATGGTCGGGTGCTGGAATGGGCGCAGGCCAATGCCCGTCGTGCTGGCGTATTCGAACTCTTTACCTTCGGCCAGCAGGATCTGCTGAAGCTGACTAACCCGGTCGATCCACTGATCCACGGCACGGTGCTGTGCAACCCCCCTTACGGTGAACGTCTGGAGAGTGAGCCGGCGCTGATTGCGCTGCACAGCCAGCTCGGACGCCTGATGAAGCTGCACTTTGGCGGCTGGAATCTGTCGCTGTTCAGCGCCTCGCCGGAACTGCTGAGCTGTCTGCAACTGCGCGCCGATCGCCAGTTCAAAGCGAAAAACGGTCCGCTGGATTGCGTGCAGAAAAATTATCAGCTTTCGGTCAACAGCGGTGAAAGCGCCGGCCAGATCGCGGAAGATTACGCCAACCGCCTGCGTAAAAATCTGAAGAAGCTGGAGAAGTGGGCGCGGCAGGAAGGCATTGAGTGTTATCGCATTTATGATGCCGATCTGCCGGACTACAACGTGGCGGTCGATCGCTACGCCGATTGGGTGATCATTCAGGAATATGCGCCGCCGAAAACCATCGATCCGAACAAAGCGCGCCAGCGCCTGTTCGATGTGATCAGTGCGACGCTCACCGTGCTTGAACTGCCCGCCGACCGTCTGATCCTGAAAACGCGTGAACGCCAGAAAGGCAAAGCGCAGTATCAGAAGCTCAGCGAGAAGGGCGACTATTTTGAGGTCAAAGAGTTTAATGCGCGTTTCTGGGTCAACCTGACTGATTATCTCGACACCGGTCTGTTTCTTGATCACCGAATTGCGCGCAAAATGCTGGGTCAGATGAGTCAGGGAAAAGACTTCCTTAACCTGTTTGCCTATACCGGCACCGCCAGCGTGCACGCCGGTCTCGGCGGCGCGCGCTCAACCACCACGGTGGATATGTCACGTACCTATCTGGAGTGGGCGGAGCGCAATTTACGTCTGAACGGCCTGACCGGTCGTCAGCATCGCCTGATGCAGGCGGATTGCCTGAGCTGGCTGAATGAAAGTGATGAGAATTTTGATCTGATCTTTATCGATCCGCCGACCTTCTCGAACTCAAAACGTATGGAAGAGAGCTTCGACGTGCAGCGCGATCACATGATGCTGATGCGCAACCTGAAGCGTCTGCTGCGTCGCGGCGGCACCATCATGTTCTCCAATAACAAACGTGGTTTCAAAATGGATATGGATGGTCTGAAGGCGTTGGGCCTGCAGGCGCAGGACATTACCCAAAAAACGCAGTCGCAGGACTTCGCGCGTAACCGTCAAATTCACAACTGCTGGCTGATCACTCACGTCGGTAAGGAATAAGTTTACATGTCATTAATCAGTATCCACGGCGCTTATCTCTCCTTCAGCGATGCGCCGCTGTTAGACAATACCGAACTGCACATCGAAGAGAACGAGCGCGTCTGTCTGGTGGGCCGTAACGGTGCCGGTAAATCGACCCTGATGAAGATCATCAACGGCGAACAGCCGCTGGATGATGGTCGCATCGTTTATGAAACCGATTTAGTTGTTGCGCGTCTGCAGCAGGACCCGCCGCGCAATATTACCGGTTCAGTGTATGACTTCGTCGCCGAAGGCGTGGAAGAACAGGCCGAACATCTTAAGGCTTATCACGCCATTTCCCATGTGGTGATGGAAGATCCCAGCGATAAAAACCTCAATGAAATGGCGCGTTTGCAGAGCATTCTCGACCACCAGAATTTGTGGCAGCTGGAAAGCCGTATCAATGATGTGCTGGAGCAGATTGGTCTGCAGCCCGATACCGAACTTTCATCGCTGTCGGGTGGCTGGCTGCGTAAAGCGGCGCTTGGTCGGGCGCTGGTCAGCAATCCGCGCGTACTGATGCTGGATGAGCCGACGAACCACCTCGATATCGAAACCATCGACTGGCTGGAAACTTTCCTGAAGAACTTCAGCGGCAGCATCGTGTTTATCTCGCATGACCGTTCGTTTATTCGCAACATGGCGACGCGAATTGTCGATCTCGACCGCGGTAAACTGGTTTCCTGGCCGGGCAATTATGACCAGTATCTCGAAGGGAAAGAGGAAGCGCTGCGCGTCGAAGAGATGCAGAACGCGGAATTCGACCGCAAGCTGGCGCAGGAAGAGGTCTGGATCCGTCAGGGCATCAAAGCGCGCCGTACCCGTAACGAAGGCCGCGTGCGTGCGCTGAAAGCGCTGCGTCGTGAACGTTCAGAACGTCGCGAAGTGATGGGCAAAGCCAACATGCAGGTGGGCGAAGCGTCGCGCTCGGGCAAAATCGTGTTTGAGCTGGAAAACGTCGACTATGCGGTTGACGGCAAAGTGTTGGTGAAAAACTTCTCTTCCCAGGTGCAGCGTGGCGATAAAATTGCGCTGATCGGCCCGAACGGCTGCGGTAAAACCACTTTACTGCGCCTGATGCTGCAGCAGCTGCAAGCCGATCATGGCCGCGTTCATTCTGGCACCAAGCTGGAAGTGGCCTATTTCGACCAGCACCGCGCCGAGCTCGATCCGGACCGCACCGTGATGGATAACCTTGCTGAAGGCAAGCAGGAAGTGCTGGTCAACGGCAAGCCGCGTCACGTGCTGGGCTATCTGCAGGACTTCCTGTTCCACCCTAAACGCGCCATGACGCCGGTGCGTGCCTTGTCCGGTGGTGAGCGTAACCGCCTGCTGCTGGCGCGTCTGTTCCTGCGTCCCAGCAACCTGATGATTCTCGATGAACCGACCAACGACCTCGACGTTGAAACGCTGGAGCTGCTGGAAGAGCTGATTGATGGCTATCAGGGCACCGTGCTGCTGGTGAGCCACGATCGTCAGTTTGTCGACAATACCGTCACCGAGTGCTGGATCTTCGAAGGCAACGGTGAAATTGGCACCTTCGTCGGCGGCTATCACGATGCCCAACAGCAGCGTGCGGCCTATAAGCAGCAGAAAGCGGGCGCACCGGCCAAAGCCGCGAGCACTGTGGCAAAACCTGCGACAGAGAAAAACGAGGCTGCCAAACGCAGCGTCAACAAACTAAGCTATAACCTGGCGCGTGAGCTGGAACAGCTGCCGCAAAAGCTGGAACAGCTGGAAGCGAGAATTGGCGAACTGCAGGCGAAAATGAGTCATCCGGACTTCTTCAGCCAGGCCCATGATCAAACGCAACCGGTACTGGACAGTCTGGCGCAGGCTGAGCAGGAACTGGAAACCGCTTTCGCGCGTTGGGAAGAGCTTGAGTCAATGAAAAACGGCGCGTAGAGCAAGGGATAACGGATGTGTTCAGCAGATAAAAGTGACGCGTGGATGCTCTGTCCACAATGCGATTTAATGAATAAGCTGCCGGACATCCCCGTTGGCAGCCGTGCCTCATGCCCGCGCTGTCACACTTCCCTGACGGCGAACTGGTACGAGCCGCGCAGGCGGCCAACCGGTTATGCGCTGGCCGCCTTGTTTATGCTGCTGCTGGCTAACCTGTTTCCATTTATCACCATGAAAGTGGCCGGGCTCAGCAGCCAGATCACTCTGACAGAGATACCGCAGGTGATGGTGTCGGAGGACTACAGCAGCCTGGCGACGCTGTTCCTGCTGTTTGTTCAGGCGATTCCGGCGTTCTGCATGGTCACCATTCTGCTGCTGGTAAATCCGGTGCCGCTGCCCAACAGCCTGAAACTGGGGCTGGCGCGCATACTGTTTCAGTTACGCAACTGGGGCATGGCGGAAATCTTCATGGCGGGGGTGCTGGTCAGTTTCGTCAAGCTGATGGCGTATGGCGATATCGGGTTGGAAACCAGCTTCTGGCCGTGGTGTCTGTTCTGCCTGCTGCAACTGCGGGCCTTTCAATGCATCGATCGGCGTCAGCTGTGGCAGAGCATTGCGCCACTACCCGCTCTGCCGCATCCACCCAAAGTTGGCGTCACCGGCCTGCAGCAGGACTTGCGATCTTGTCCCTGCTGCACCGCCATTCTGTCGGCAGAGCAGCGCCACTGTACCCGCTGCGGAGTGGTGGCATCAGTGCGTCGTAAACACAGCCTGCAATGGACGCTGGCGCTGCTGCTGACTTCGGTCATTCTCTATATTCCCGCTAACCTGATGCCCATTATGGTGACAGAAACGCTGGGCAGCGCTTATCCCTCCAATATTATGGCGGGCGTGATCTTACTGTGGAGCGACGGGTCTTATCCGGTGGCGCTGGTGATTTTTATCGCCAGTATTATGGTGCCGACGCTGAAAATGCTGGCGATCGGCTGGCTCTGCTGGGATGCCGGCGGACGTGGAAGCCATGATAGCCACAAGATGCACCTGATTTATGAAGTGGTTGAATTTGTTGGTCGCTGGTCGATGATCGACGTATTTGTGATTGCCGTGCTCTCTGCGCTGGTGCGCATGGGGCAATTAATGAGTGTGTATCCCGCGTGGGGGGCAGTGTTATTTGCGCTGGTGGTCATTCTGACCATGATTGCTGCAATGGCCTTTGACCCGCGATTAACCTGGGATCGTGTACGCGAAAACAATATTAAGGAGTCGCGCCTTGACGGAAACTAATCACGGCCATGCAAAGGTGGAACAGATCAAGCGCTGGTCGCCAGTCTGGATTGTCCCCATCGTTACGCTGTTAATCGGCGGATGGATTCTGTTCTATCACTTCAGCCACCAGGGTCCGGTCGTTACTCTGATTACCGAAAATGCTGAAGGCATTGAAGCAGGTAAAACCACCATCAAAAGCCGCAGCGTTGATGTCGGTGTGGTCGAGAGCGCAGTGCTGAGCGACGATCTGCATCACGTAGAAATCAAAGCCCGCCTCAATGCCGGTATGGGAAAACTGTTGCACAAAGACAGCGTTTTCTGGGTGGTTAAACCGCAAATTGGTCGCGAAGGCATCAGCGGTCTGGGAACCCTGCTGTCAGGTGCCTATATTGAATTACAGCCGGGTACCAAAAGTGAAGCGCCTGAACAGTTTAACCTGCTGGATGCGCCACCATTAGCGCCACCGGATGCTAAAGGCATCCGCATTATCCTCGACAGCAAAAAAGCCGGCCAGCTGAATCCGGGCGATCCGGTGCTGTTCCGTGGCTATCGCGTGGGTACGGTTGAAACCAGCACCTTCGATACCGATAAACGCATGATGACTTATCAGCTGTTTATCGCGGCACCGTACGATCGGCTGGTGACCACCAATGTCCGCTTCTGGAAGGACAGTGGCATCGCCGTCGACATGTCTGCCTCAGGTATGCGGGTGGAAATGGGATCGCTGACCACGCTGTTCAGCGGTGGCGTCAGCTTTGACGTGCCGGATGGCTGGGATCTGGGCCAGGCCGCACAGAATCAGTCTGATTATCATCTGTTTGACGATCAACGCAGCATTCAGGACTCGCTGTATACCGATCATATCGATTATCTGTTGTTCTTTACCGATTCGATTCGTGGCCTGCAGGCCGGTGCGCCGGTTGAATTCCGCGGCATTCGCCTCGGTACGGTGTCTGAAGCGCCACTGATGAAAGCGGGTCTGGATCAGGCGCTGAACAATGATTATCGGGTGCCGGTGCTGATCCGCATCGAACCGGATCGTTTCATCAGCCGACTGGGCGAAAACTTCGATCTGCAACAGCATCTGCAGGATGGTAAGAAACGCGGCCTGCGTGCCACGCTGAAAACCGGCAACCTGCTGTCTGGCGCGTTATACGTCGATCTCGACTTCTATGACAATGCGCCAGCTTACAAAGGGCCGCAGAAAGTATCGGGTTATGAAGTTATCCCGACCGTCAGCGGTGGCCTGAGTCAGATTCAGCAGAAGCTGATGGCGGCGCTGGATAAGATCAACGGACTGCCGCTTAACGGTATGATTAGCGAAGCGACCGGCACGCTGAAAGAGAGTCAGCGAACGATGCGTGACCTGCAACGCACCATCGAAAACATTAATAAAGTGACGGCCAGCCCGGCAATGAAAACGCTGCCGGAAGATATGCAACAGACCTTGCGTGAGCTGAACCGCAGCATGAAAGGACTGCAGCCAGGCTCGCCAGCGTACAGCAAGCTGGTCGGAGATATGCAGCGACTCGACCAGGTGCTGCGTGAACTGCAGCCGGTGCTGAAGACGCTGAATACCAAGAGCAACGCGCTGGTGTTTGAGGCGAAACCGGGACAGGATCCCCAGCCTAAGAGGGCGAAACAGTGAAGAAAGGAATGATACTCTCTGCCGCGCTGCTGCTGAGCGCGTGCAGCAGCACCATCGATAATACCTGGTATCAGCTGCCCTCCGGGGCGGCGCCGATGAAGGTCAGCAGTAGCAGCACCACTGAAGCGCAACCAATGCTGTGGGTTCAGCAGGTTACGGTGCCTGATTATCTGGCAGGTAACGGACTGGTCTATCAGACCAGTGACGTAAAATATGTTATCGCCGCCAATAACCTTTGGGCCAGCCCGCTCGATCAGCAACTGCAGCAAACGCTGATTACCAACCTCAGTAAAGCCCTGCCGGGCAGACTGGTCGCCGGTACGCCAATGGGCGCGCAGCACGACACCCTGAACGTGACCATTACTGGCTTCCAGGGTCGCTACGACGGCAAGGCGGTGATCAGTGGTGAGTGGACGCTCGAACATCAGGGTCATCTGACCAAGCAGGCGTTCAATCTGGCGCTGCCACAGACTGAAGATGGTTACGATGCGCTGGTCAGAACGCTGGCGGTGGGCTGGCAGCAAACCGCGCAGCAGATCGCCAACAGTACGGTTGCGTTAAATTAAGAAGAGTATGAATAAATAAGCTAAGCCCCTGATTTTCGTTAAGCACCAGCGACGAAAAACAGGGGTTTTTTTATTAGCGTAATCAGCGAGATAGTGTTGCCGGATCCATCACAAAATAGCGTAATTTTGTCAGACAGAGGTCACATTTATGACACTGGCGTGAAGATTGCGCATTGATCTTTGGGCGCGTAGCGGGTAGAACATTAGGGTGGTTGAACATTAATTCACCACCTTTTTCTTTCCACCAGATTCCACAGACCTTACATGAGGGACACGGAGTATGAAGAGACAGAAACGAGACCGCCTCGAACGCGCCCATTCACGTGGTTATCAGGCAGGCATTACTGGACGCTCAAAAGAGATGTGTCCGTATCAGATGATTGACGCTAAGTCTCACTGGTTGGGAGGTTGGCGACAAGCCATGGAGGACAGGTCGGTAGCTGCCTAGCCGGATGTCACTGAAAAGGGAATATAACCTCCGCTGCGCGCGGAGGTTTTCGTTTCAGGGGGAAACGTTTAGAAAGCTGCGGTATCTTTGAACAAGCCTACTTTCAGATCGCTGGCGGTATAGATCAGGTTGCCATCGACCAGCACTTCGCCATCGGCAACGCCCATCACCAGTTTGCGGTTGATGACGCGTTTGAAGTGGATACGGTAAGTGACCTTCTTCGCTTCAGGCAGAACCTGACCGGTAAATTTCACTTCACCCACGCCCAGCGCACGACCTTTACCTTCGCCGCCCAGCCAGCCCAGATAGAAACCGACCAGCTGCCACATGGCATCCAGGCCTAAGCAACCTGGCATCACCGGGTCGCCAATAAAGTGGCAGCCGAAGAACCAAAGGTCAGGATTGATATCCAGCTCTGCTTCAACAAAGCCTTTATCATATTTGCCGCCGTCTTCGGTCATCTTGACCACGCGGTCCATCATCAACATGTTGCCTGACGGAAGCGGCGGACCATTTTCGCCAAACAGTTCACCACGACCTGACAGAATCAGATCTTCTTTGGTATAGGATTCGCGTTTATCTACCATGTTTACAATAAGCCTTTTTTTAGTGAATCACGAATATTAGCGAACAGTTGTACGCTGAGCAAATCGGATTAACGGTGGTTAAACCAGTTAAGCCAGCGTAGTCCCCACGGACGGTGCGGCACGTCCGACTGGTGCAGTTGGCTAATACGTTCCTGAATGGTGCGCAGCAGGCTGTCGCCTTCACCATCCTCAGTATCCCAGACTTTGCCGGTCAGCAGCGGCAGTGCTTCATCAGCACGTTCAATCGCCCAGATATGGAAGCGACCTTGCTCAACCGCACTGACCACGGCCTGATTCAGACTCAGGTGGCGCACGTTGCAGGCGGGTATAATCACGCCCTGCTGGCCGGTCAGTTCACGCTGATGGCAAATATCGAAGAAACCTTCGATTTTTTCGTTCAGCCCGCCGACCGGCTGCACATTACCAAACTGATCGACCGAGCCGGTAACCGCAATTTGTTGATTGACCGGCTGGTTTGCCAGCGCACTGATCAGCGCACACAGCTCCGCCAGCGAGGCGCTGTCGCCGTCGACTTCAGAATAAGATTGTTCAAACACCAGCGAAGCCGAGAAGGGCAGCTGCTGCTCCAGTTCCAGTTCGGCAATCAGATAAGCCTGCATAATCATCATGCCTTTCGCATGAATATTGCCGCCCAGCTCTGCTTTGCGTTCAACGTCGGTAAATTCACCGTCGCCGGGATGCACTACGCAGGTAATACGTGACGGATCGCCCCAGGCGCGTGGATGGCCGGGATACTCCACCACTGACAGACCGTTAATCTGGCCGACCACTTCGCCTTCGGTTTCAATCAGAATCTGTTTCAGCAGGATCTCATCGCGCATCCGCTCGTTGAGATAATTTTCACGCCACAGGCGCGCTTCGAGTGCATCACGCAGCGCTTCCGCATTAAGCTTTTCGCCCATCAGTGCTGACTCACGCATCTGGCGTTGTAACCAGCGCGGGCAGAGCGGCAACGTTTCCTGATCGCCGCTAAAGCGTACGCCTTCTTTAATCAGTTCCGGCCAGAAATCCGCTTCCGGTAACGGTAGCCCGGCTTGCTGCGCCAGCTCAGCAGTCCAGCGGCACCAGGCGAGCATGTCATCTTCATCCAGAACCTGAATGTTCTCTTCAAATTCGGTGTAAATCGCCATTTCATGTGCTTCAGGATCGAGTTCCTGAAAATCAGCCAGCGCTTCACGATCGCCACACAGGACCAGATTTAACTGCAGCGGTAATGGCGGGATAGCGATCGGCAGCGGACGACGTTCATCCTGAGATGTCCAGTCGACATAACCCTGCTCGATGCATTTCTTCAGGCGTAGCCAGAGAATCGGCTGGGTCATAAAACTGCGCAGCGACAGCACCAGCGTGCCGCCATTGGCGCGATGGATCAGGCCCGGCTCAAGCTGGATACGATCCTTGTGCTGACGCACACAGCCAAACAGCTGTTCGGTCTCAATCCAGTCGGCGAAATGGATACCGCCCTGACTGGTGAAAGGGCGCTGCGGGTCAGAAGGGGGCTGCAGCGTGACGTTGTCGGCCATGATATGGTAATCACCACCATACAGCGTGGTGTTGTCCTCCATGACCCGCTGAGCCGCCTGGGCTATCAGCGCCAGGTAGTCGCGATTTTCCTGGCTGCGAACCAGCAGTAACGGGAATCCCTGCGTCTGGTGGTGTAAATGCGCCAGTGCATTCAGCAATCGGGGCTGTACCGTTGCCAGAGCATCGGTTTCTTCATCAGCAATTCGGGAGAAAACGGATTGGTATTGTGCGCTATCCGGCTGTAAGGTTTGCCACGTAAGTTGGGTGCTGGTCAAAATAATCGCATTTGTCTGATTTAAGAAAAGCGAGATTATACAGGATTCACCCTTGTTAAGCACTGCAGACTTCCTGTTGAAGATGTGATGCTGGCAGCATGTTTTTCGTTGCTGCATCCGGGAAAAAAGCTGTTATTCTTAGCTCGTTACGTGATCACGATGAGATTCCGATGAAATACCAGCAACTCGAAAATCTTGAAAGTGGATGGAAATGGAAATACCTGGTGAAAAAACATCGGGAGGGTGAACTGATCACGCGTCACCTTGAATTAAGTGCGGCGCAGGCGGCAGTCGATAAGCTGCTGGCGATGGAAAATAATCCGGTATCGGTAAATGAATGGATTGCTGAGCATATTCATGCCGATCTCGATAACCGGCTAAAGCAGACCATCCGTGCGCGACGCAAACGCCATTTCAACGCTGAACACCAGCATACGCGCAAGAAGTCGATCGACCTGGAGTATCTGGTCTGGCAACGACTGGCAGGACTGGCGCAGCGGCGTAACAGCACCTTGTCTGAGACGGTTGTTCAGTTGATTGAAGATGCGGAACGCAAAGAGAAGTATGCAAACCAGATGTCGAGCCTGAGAGAGGATCTGCAGGCGATTCTCGGTAAGTCTGGCTCAGAAAAAGAGTAACTAAGACCGGCGTAGCCGGGCCATTTTGCCGGCAGACCGGCATAAAAAAACCCCGCCTTAGCGGGGTTTTTTATTACGTATAAACTTAAGCCTGTGGCTGAGTTACAACGTCTTTGATGCCTTTAACGTCGATTTCTACACGACGGTCCGGCGCCAGGCAGTCGATCAGGGCGTTACGGCCTTTCACGCTGTCACAGGTGTTGCCGGTAACTGGGTTAGATTCACCCATGCCACGTGCAGAGATCTTGTTAGAAGGGATACCTTTAGATACCAGGTAATCTACTACTGACTGAGCACGTTTCTCAGACAGTTTCTGGTTGTACTGCTCTGAACCGATGCGATCGGTGAAGCCCAGTACGACAACGGAACCATCTTTAGGATCCATTGAGCTCAGCTGGCTGTACAGCTGATCCAGAGCCTGCTGACCTTCTGGCTTCAGGGTAGCTTTGTTGAAGGTGAACAGAACGTCAGACTTCAGAGTGAAACGCTTGGTTTCAACAACTGGTGCTGGCGCTGGAGCCGGAGCTGGTGCTGGAGCAGCTTCATCCTGACCGAAGCGGTATGAAACGCCTACGCTCAGCATGCCGTTGTCTGGACGGGTACCAACGGTCTGTGCATCACCAATGTTGTTAACCCACTGGTAATCCAGACGGGTAGCCCAGTTTTTGGTCAGCGCATACTCAACACCAACTGCTGCCAGTGGAGAAACACCGGTGTCGTGGTCGCTGATGCGGCCATTAGTTGGGTTAGTCTGCGTTGAGTCTGCACGCCATACCATGCCGCCCAGACGAGTATACACGTCCAGATCGTCATAAATTGGGTAGCTCAGTTTAGCAGCCAGCTGAATGCCTTGTGCTTTGAACGCGCCGTTAGTCACGTTGCCTTTATTAGGCATGCGACCCAGCCAGTCATAGCCCAGCTCGAAGCCCAGGTATGGATTTGCCTGGTAACCAACGAATGCACCTGCACCCAGCTGGCTTTCGTGAGTTGGACCGTCATTGTTTTGGTAACCGTTACCGTAGTAACCAGTGTCGTGGTACTGAGACCAGCCCAGTTTAGCACCGGTGTACCAGGTGTCATCTTTCGGAGCGGCCTGCGCTACGGTAGCGAAGCCAGCCAGTGCCACTGCAATTGCGATAGCTGTCTTTTTCATTTTGCGCCTCGTTATCATCCAAATAGGCAATGAGCAAAAAGGTTGCTCTTGGTTTAATCCTTCGCCGGGTCAAAACGCTCGCTTATGACTCTACCGCAAAAAAACGGAGGTTATTGAGCACCCTGGCGAGATAAAGTCTACAACGAGATTGGAAACTTACAAGTATGATGTGAGGCGCTTCTGTAAAAAAACAGAGATTTATACACAAATTCTAACAATTAGCCTGGTATTATTGTCGCGGCTCAACGCCCAAAAAACCTGCTAAACCATTGTCAACGCTCGAACTAACAGAATCAGTGGTTTAGCGACGACAGATAAGAAATATAGCTTGAGAAACTTCCGATTTTTACTTAATGAAACAAATCCGACTGAATTTTTAGCGCATTTTGTGGTCCGAGAGGCGCTTCGGGTGTTCCACTCGAACGCAAAATCAATCCCAGGGCATCACCTTCGGCTGCTGCATTTTCCAGTTGACGTCGTTCATCTTCATCCAGCTCGTAGGGAATCCATGCCAGAACGACACTGTAATTTCCGGTACGCAGCGCTTTAATCATCGCTTCAACTGCGTTCAGACGCTCAGAATCGGCAATATGCATGCTCTTGTCCAGCGGCAAGCCGGACTGCTGTAGCCAGGCGCGATTCAGCTTATGCGCAGGGGTTAACCACAGTTGCCAGCGCGACTGCTGACTCAGCTGCTGCAACAGCGGTAACAGTAACATCTGCATCATTCCGGGCTGCTCACTATAGCGTAACTCAGTAATCCAGCCGTGTTGAGAAGCGGATACGGAAGAGGACGCATAATGATGAGCATAGCGTGTATTGTTCGGATGTTGTGTTCGCATAAGTTAATCACTCAGCAGTGGACTGTATGAATATACAGTACTGGCGTTGCGCATAAAGATCAACCCAAATTTCTGATAACGGCTCGCAAAAACGTCACAAGGTTAGCGGAACCGCTATTAATTGATTGAACCGATCAGGCCTTTTTCCTATCTTCTAATTGTCTGAAACAAAAGATAATTTCAGGCATTTCTCTTACATGGAGGTGGTGTGATGAAAAAGTTAAATCCGATCATTGAACGTTCCAGAGCGCAGCTAGCCCCGCTGGGTACGATTGAGTCGCGAACCCAGTTTGGTGGTTATGCACTGGCTGTCGAGCGCGTGGTTTTTGCTTTAGTTAATAATGACGCACTCTATCTGCGCGCCAGTGAGCCGTTACGTGAATACATCGCGCAGCGTCCGCTGGAGCCGTTAATTTTTCGTAAGCGTGGCGTGCTGGTCAGCCTCAACTATTACCGGGTGGACGATGCCTTATGGCATACGCCAGCACATCTGTTGACGCTATCAGCCGCATCACTGGAGACCGCAAGGGAAGAGCAGCAGCATAAGCAGTTATCCCTCCGCTTAAAAGATCTGCCTAATCTCAGCCTGCGTATGGAGATGATGTTGCATGAAGCGGGTATTCTGAACGTTCAGCATCTTCATGAGATTGGGGCTAAGCAGTGCTGGCTGAAGCTTAAGGTGGTGAACCAGAATATCGGATTACAAACGCTGCTGGCGCTGGAGGGAGCAATATCGGGTCATCATTATGCCGCCCTGCCGCAGGCGGTCAGGGCGGAACTTAACGCCTGGTTTCAGCGTACCGTGCTGATGACGCTGAACCCGAAAGGCGGGGTAAACTAGTCTGCGTTAAGCGTGCGGCGCAGGCGAGCGACCTCAGGCATCAGCGCCACCAGCAAGCCAAGTTGCTGCAATACCAGTGGCGCGCGCGTATCCGCATCGGTGGCCAGCTGGCTGATGCGCTGAGCCAGTTGATGACGCATCGTCTCAGCCTGTTGATCGCTGACGACATCCGTTTGCAGCACATCCTCAACATAACAGACCGTATCATCCAGCAGTTTGAGCAGTTCCGGTTCGCTAATTTTATCGCGATGCGCACCCAGTGCAGAGATGTAGCTCAGGAAAGAGTGATTTGAGCACAGCAGCTGAAAAGCGGATTCACGCATCGCCTGGCTGGTACGGCTTTCACTGCTCATATTGGAAACCACCGACGCCAGTTCGGCATCGGCATTATGCGCATCCCGTCGGGCAATACGATAAGCCAGCCGGTTATCTTTGCCCTGATGGTATTGCTCCATAATCGCATCAAGATAGCGACAGTTGGCCTGCAAGGTGCGTTCTGCCACCGCCGGTAACTGACGGAAGCGCCAGTCAGGCCAGATAAAGGCGACGGCCAGCCAGGCCAGACCACAGCCCAGCAGCGTGTCGACCACCCGCGGTAAAGCCACCTCAAACCCTTCGCCGAGCAGGTTGAAACAGAGCAGCACCAGCAGCGTGATAAACAGCGTCGCCTGCGCGTACTGCACCTGCCGGAAGGCGAAAAACAGCACCCCGCTGATCACGATCAGAATCAGTTGTCCTTCGACCGAGGGCACCAGCCAGAGCACCGGCAAGCCAATAGCGATCCCCGCCAGCGTCCCGCCAATGCGTAGCGCCAGCCGCCGCTGTGTCGCATTGTAATTGGGCTGGCAGACAAACAGACTGGTCAGCAGTATCCAGTAGCCTCGCTCCAGTCCGGTAATCTGAATGAAGCCGTAACCGATACACAGCACCACCGACATCCGCACCGCATGACGGAACAGCGCCGAGGCGGGAGTCAGGTGACGACTGAAGCGCAGCCGGATATCGCTCCAGCCGCTCAGGCCTTCGCGTGATAGCAGATTGTCGCTGTGCTGGGGATCGTCGCCAGCCAGCGTCTGCTCTGATTCAATAGAAGCCAGCTGGGCGTCAATCGCCCGCAGGTTGCGCAGCAGCCAGTAAAGCGCGCGGGTGTGAGTGGCCTCTGGCTCGCGCTGTTCAAGGCGTTCTATCGCTTTTTGCAGCCGTTCAAATGCCCGCTCAAACCGGCTGTCGTGCACCCAGCGTTCACGCATTAAAATAGAGTGCGCCAGCTGCCGACAGGCCTGGGCCTGCATATTCAGTAAACGCTGGAAACGGAACAGGATCTCGTTGTAGCGCCAGTCGCCACGTAGCAGATGGTATTGCAGGTGAGACGAACTGGCGCGTTCGTGGATATCCTGCGCCACAAAGTAGTAGTGCAGACTGCGCCGGGTACCGCGTGAGCCGCGATCGCCACGCAGCCGACTTTGCAGAGTGGTCTTGGTCAGATTGAGCTGGGCAACCAACTGGCTGTTGACCATCGCGGCATCAATAAAGGTGGCATCATCCTGTTCACCAGCATCCGGATCGAACAGATTGGCTTTGGCATCCAGATAACGTGCCAGCTGGGAAAAACTGCCCGCCAGTTGTTCCTGAACCGGCCGTACCGGAAACATCAGGTGACCGAGCAGGGTTAGCAGGTTGTACCAGAGCGCGCCCACCAGCAACAGAATCGGCTGCATATACCACTGGCTGAACAGCCCGATGCCGAGCATGGTATAAACCGCAATCAGCAAGGCGCCAAAGGCGATGGTGGCGTAACGCTGGCCAAGCGCCCCCAGCAGAATGAAGCCCCAGGTGGAGAGCGCCAGGCCGGCAATAAACGCCAGCGGGTAGGGAAACAGCAGTTCAACCGACACCGAAGCGATGCAGAAGCAGAGCAGGGTGATCAGCAGATTTTTCAGCCGCCCGGCCAGCCGATCGTCAAGATCCGCCAGCGCCGCGGCCACCACGCCCAGCGTCAGCGGGATGGTCCACTCAATCTGGTGCAGCCACCAGGGAATGGCGGCGCACCCGCTGAGCGCAAACAGAATGCGCAGCAGGTAGCGCCAGGTGCTATTAAACAGATACTGCCGCCAGCCGGGCAGGCTTTTCGACATCATACTAATAGCGACGGGCATTGGCTTCGCGCGCAGCACGCGCCTCTTCCACCGATACGACACGGCGTCCTACCGGCCACAGTGCAATTGCGGCAATCTTGAAGTTAGCGATGCCGACCGGAATGCCGATGATGCTGATGCACTGCACAATGCCGATCGAAATATGTGACAGGCAGAGCCACCAGCCGAAGAAGATCAGCCAGAAGATATTCAGGAAGGTGCCGCCGGTGTTCATGATGTGGCTTCTGTTTTCCGGGCGCAGCACGTCGACATGCACCGCTTCGTTGCCAAAGGGCAACAGCGACAGTTTGGTGATTTCCCAGCAGGAGCGGGTTAGCGGCAGGGTAAAAATCAGCACAATGCTGATTAAAGTGGCAAACAGCCAGCTCAGGGTGGTGAAAAAGCCACCCAGAACAAAATTAAGAACGTTTAAGACGGTGCGCATGACATTTTTTTCCTTTTGCATTCCGCAAGATGTGACGCCAAGTTTAGCCTGTTTTAAGGCTGGAGCGCCAAGGGTCTGACAGGTAAACTCCCCCTAATCCTATTCTCTGTCGTTGGTGTCGGCGTGGAACTGAAAGCAACCTCCATGGGCAAACGGCTTGCCCAGCATCCTTATAATCGGGTCCGTCTGATGGCGGCTGGCGTCGAAGTCTGCGGCGATAAGCATGAGTACCTGATCCCTTTTAACCAGCTGCTGGATATCACCTGCAAACGCGGGCTGGTGTGGGGAGAGCTGGAATTCTTACTGGCTGACGAAAAAGTGGTCCGGCTGCACGGCACGGAATGGCAGGAAACACAGCGTTTTCACCACTACCTGCTGCAATCCTGGCAGCAGTGGAGCCTGGAGATGAGCGAGGTGTGCCGCGAGGTTTTACAGGCGCTGCGTAGCGAGATTGAGGCGTTCAGCACCCAGGATCGCTGGCTCAACCGCAGTGAGCTGCAGGGGTTAAAAGCGCAGATCGTTAAACAGTTTGATGCCTTGCCCCTGCCGCTGACCCGCCTTAATGAATTTGCCACCTGTCGCGATGACCTGGAATTTTGCCAGCGCTGGCTGGAGCAGGGCGAAACGGCGCTGCGTCAGCGTAATCGTGACTGGACCGCCGCCATGCTGACGCGCTATCACGACTTCTTCGCCAGCGTAGAAACAACGCCGCTGAATACCGCCCAGTGCGAAGCCGTGGTGAACGGTGAAGCTTCGCTGCTGGTGCTGGCAGGCGCCGGTAGCGGAAAAACCTCGGTGCTGGTGGCAAGAGCGGGCTGGCTGATGCAGCGCCGGCTGGCCAGTGCCGATCAAATCCTGCTGCTGGCCTTTGGCCGGCAGGCTGCGGAAGAGATGAACGATCGGATCCAGTCCCGTCTGGGCGCCAGCGATATTCAGGCACGTACTTTTCACTCGCTGGCGCTGCACATTATTCGCGAAGGCAGTAATAAGCAGCCGGCGATCAGTAAACTGGAGAGCGATACCGACGCTCGCCGGGCCTTACTGATTCAGCACTGGCGTCAGCAGTGCAGCGAGAAGAAAGCGCAGGCCAACGGCTGGCGGCAATGGCTGCGTGATGAGCTGGAGTGGGAGCTGCCGGAGGGCGCGTTCTGGCAGGATGACCGGCTGGCTAACCGGCTGGCAACGCGACTGGAGCGCTGGCTGAGCCTGATGCGCATGCACGGCGGCGCCCAGGCGGCAATGATCGCTGAGGTACCGGACGAAACCCGCGACCTGTTCAGCAAACGCATCAGGCTAATGGCGCCGCTGCTGAAAGCCTGGAAGAGTGCGCTGAAAGAGGAGGGTGCAGTCGATTTTTCCGGCCTGATCCACCAGGCGATTGCGATACTGGAAAAGGGCCGTTTCATCAGCCCGTGGAAACATATTCTGGTCGATGAATTCCAGGATATTTCTCCGCAACGCGCAGCGCTGCTGACCGCATTACGCCAGCAGAATAAGCGTACCTCGCTGTTTGCGGTGGGAGATGACTGGCAGGCGATCTACCGTTTCAGCGGGGCAGAAATGTCGCTGACCACCGCCTTTCATCACTATTTTGGCGAAGGCGATCGCTGTGTACTGGACACCACTTATCGCTTCAACGATCGGATTGGAGAGATCGCCAATCGCTTTGTGCAACAAAACCCGCAGCAGTTACGCAAACCGCTTAACAGCGTGACCAAAGGGAATAAGAAGTCGATTTCGCTGCTGGCACAGGATCAGCTCGAAGGGCTGCTGAACAAGCTCAGTGGCTACGCAAAACCGGAGGAACGCATCCTGCTGCTGGCGCGCTACCACTATCTGCGGCCGGAATTGCTGGATAAAGCGAAAACCCGCTGGCCAAAGCTTAAGCTGGATTTCATGACGATTCACGCCAGTAAAGGACAGCAGGCAGATTACGTTATTCTGCTCGGCTTACAGCAGGGGAAAGAAGGCTTTCCTGCGGCGGCGCGTGAATCGATTATCGAACAGGGATTGTTACCGCAGCCGGAAGCGTTTCCGGATGCAGAAGAGCGACGGCTGGCCTATGTGGCACTGACGCGGGCGCGTCAGCAGGTCTGGCTGATGTTCGATAAAGCGCAGCCGTCGGTATTTGTCGAACAGTTCCGCGAACTCGGTGTGCCGGTGCTGCGCAAAGCCTGAGTTACTTCAGGCGTTCCGCCATGTAGCGCTGATAATCGGGGATCAAAATATCAACCGCGCCGGCAAACAGCGGCGACTGAATAATAAAGTCGGCGGTTGAGCGGTTGGTGGCGACCGGAATGTTCCACACGGTCGCCAGACGCAGCAGCGCTTTGACATCCGGATCGTGCGGCACCGCATTCAGCGGATCCCAGAAGAACATCAGCGCATCAATTTTGCCTTCGGAGATCATCGCACCGACCTGCTGGTCACCGCCCATCGGGCCGCTCAGCATGGCGTTAACGGTTAAACCAGTATGACGATTGATCAGCGTGCCGGTGGTGCCGGTGGCGTACAGGGTATGCGGTTCGAGTGCGGCCTGGTTTTGTTTAACCCAGTCGAGTAACGCGGCTTTGCAGTGGTCATGGGCAACCAGTGCGATATGTTTTTTTATGCCGAGGGTACGAACGGTTTGTTCCATAAAGGCTTCCTGATAAGTCTCATGCGGAAGAATCGGTGGCATGAGTTTACCCCTGGCCTTTCCTCTCTATCAACTCGTACGTAACATTTTGACCAGTGTCATAAACTGCTGGCGGGTCGCTTCATCAAAGCGCTGAAACCAGCGATGAAGCGAGGGCAATTCCGCCTGGGGGGTCCAGGCAAGATCGGCGGTTAACCGGGCGGAGGAAGAAGACGTCTTCACCTGGCGAGCAAACTGCGGTACCGAGGCGACCTGACCGGTGCGATTATAGTTAAGCATCGCCTTTTCCATATCTGCGCTGGCGCTGGGTGGCAGATGGTCGCGCATACTGACAATCTCTTTGCCGTGTTCATCCACCAGCTGGAAATTGAGGGTGCGATCGAAATGGTAACGCTCGCGTTTGGTCTCCAGCGACGGCAGCTTAATGGTGATGGTTTTGGCGGCGGCGGTAAACGTAACGATCATCGGCACCGACTGGTAGCGCTGAACCGTATCCGGTTGATCGTTTCGCAGTTTTTCAACCCGGAACAGAAACTGATGCTGACCGCGATCCAGCTCTAAGCTGTCGGCACCTTTGAGCAGCGAGCCCGAAATTTTTCGGCCATCCAGCACTAACAGGTCAATCTGCGGATCGAGCTTTAAGGTGATGGCAGAACAGGACGCCGAGACGAGGAGTGTTAACAGCCCCGTGACAGCCAGCGACAGCTTCATTTCAACTCCAGTAGCAGTGGGCGCAAGGGAAGGCGTGTAGCAAATTCTTACATTATGGCAGTTAATTTACATTTGAACATATTTATTCGTGCGCCGGTTCAATTAATTTCGCTGCCGGCTTCGCCGTGAATGACCCGGCCAATCTACACTCAACGCAGGCCAGAAAGGAGATAACAATGAACGATCAAACCATTCGTGATGTGCTGACTCGCACCCGACGTATCGCTTTAGTGGGCGCGAGCGACCGCCCGGAACGCCCGAGCTATGGGGTGATGAAGTATTTACTCGATCAGGGCTATGAGGTGATCCCGGTCAGCCCGAAACTGACGGGCAAAACGCTGCTGGGGCAGCAGGCTTATGCCACCCTGGCTGAGGTGCCCGGGAAAATCGATATGGTGGATGTGTTTCGTAATTCTGAAGCCGCATGGGGCGTCGCGCAGGACGCGATCGCGGCGGGTGCGGATACGCTATGGCTGCAGCTGGGAGTGATCAATGAACAGGCGGCGGTGCTGGCACAGGATGCGGGCATGACGGTGATTATGGATCGTTGCCCGAAGATTGAGATTCCGCGTCTGGGAATCACGCGTTAACTGAGCAGACGTGGCGGCAAACCGTGCCGCCACGAATCAATGTCGCAGATGAGGGGCCTGCAGTTGCTGACGGACTGACGCAGCCAGTTCGTCCATTGACGGCTGTTCCGGATGCTCAACGCTGGTTTCACCGGCAAGCTGAATCTCAGCAACGTAGGTATGCACCTGATCGCCTTCTTCATCTTCCATCACTACATGATACCAGGGCGCGCTGCGCAGCTTCTCTTCCGCGCCAACGTCTTCAATTTTAGGCTCATCTAACGAGTATTCCGGGTCGACATCGACGATAACGCCCAGCACACCGGACAAACGATGACGAACCTGCTGACCAATACCAAATTTACTGGCAATCATAGTGACCTCCGAAAAAAGTACTCCTGATCCAATATGGGGTCAGGAGCCATTTTTTCAAGTCACATTACCCGACAGGCGAAACCTTTCAGATAGAGACCTTCCGGATAGCTGGCAATGACCGGATGGTCAGCCGCCTGACGGAACTGCTCAATGAACTGCACCTCGTGTCCGGCATCCAGCGCCGCGTCGGCGATAATCTTCTGAAACAGATCGGTCGCCATCAGGCCGGAGCAGGAGAAAGTCAGTAGAATGCCGCCTGGGTTGAGCAACTGGATCGCCAGCATATTGATATCTTTATAGCCGCGACAGGCGCCCATCAACTGGCTCTTATTCTCAACAAACTTCGGCGGATCCATGATGATCAGATCAAACTTCTCGCCCGCGTCACGATAACGACGCAGCAGTTTAAACACGTCATCCCGTTCAAAACGGGCGCGCGACACATCCAGCTGGTTAAGCTCAACGTTCTGACGCGCCACATCCAGCGCATCCTGTGAGGTATCAACGCTGATCACCTCTTTACAGCCGCCCATCAGGGCAGAGACGGCAAATCCACCGGTATAGGAGAAGCAGTTCAGCACCCGGGCATCTTTGGCGTAGCGGCGCGTTGCCAGACGGCTGTCGCGCTGATCGAGGTAATAGCCGGTTTTATGGCCGCCCTGAATATCCACCAGCAGCTTCATGCCATGTTCGGTAATCGGCAGCAGCGGCGGCGGGATCTCACCGGTAACGGTGCCCTGCGCCAGTTCCAGTCCCTCTTTCTTACGGACCGCGACATCAGAGCGGTCATAGATAGCGCAGCCCGGGAAGCAGTGCTGCAAGGCAGAGATAATCGCCGGACGCTGATATTCCGCCCCGGCGGATAACAGCTGCATCACTAAAAAATTGCCGAAGCGGTCAATGGTGACGCCGGGTAAACCGTCTGATTCACCGGCTACCAGACGGTAGCTGTCCAGGCCATCACGGGCGGCCAGCCATTCGCGCCACTGCTGTGCCTGTTCAAAGCGGCGGACAAAGAAGGCGATGTCGATGGATTCATCAGCTTGCCAGCTCCAGACGCGGGCACGAATCTGCGACTGAGGTGACCAGGCGGCACGGGCCAGCCATTTACCGTTACTGTCGCAAACATCAATGGTTTCGCCCAGTTGCGCTTTGCCTTCCATACGGGCAACCGCACCCGAAAAGACCCAGGGGTGGCGACGGAGCAGGGACTTTTCACGTCCCTTCGCGAGAATCAATCTGACTGTCATAGTTTGCTATGCTTACCTGAAAAAATGAGGCGCCATTGTCCGGTGGATAACGGGAAAATGCAACGAACAGCAGCAGGAGTGAAAAATGTCAGTAGCCTGTGTTAAAGCGTGGGTTCACGGTCGCGTACAGGGCGTCGGTTTTCGTTACAGCACCCAGGCCGAAGCAAAAATGCTCGGCCTGCAGGGATATGCACGTAATCTGGACGATGGCAGTGTCGAAGTGCTGGCCTGCGGTGAGTCTGAACAGGTCGATGCGTTAATCAGCTGGCTGAAAGCGGGCGGACCGCGCAGCGCCCGGGTCGACCAGGTGCTGGTGGAACCCCATCAGCCTGCTCAGCCGCCGCGTGGTTTTACCACCGGTTGACCCTCCGTCATGCTATAAGCATTTGGCCGGTTTGGGCAGGCCAGCGATTTTGGTTGCCTGTTTGGCCGGCCCTTCAGGAAACAGACGAAACAGATAGCGGCTGTTGCCTTTCTCTTCGCCATATTTCTGCGCCATTGCCTTAACCAGCATCCGCACCGCTGGCGAGGTGTTGTATTCGAGGTAAAACGCCCGCACAAAATTTACCACTTCCCAGTGCGCCTCGGTCATCACGATACCTTCCTGGTCGGCGATGTGGCTGGCCAGTGCCTCACTCCAGTCGTCACGATGCTTCAGGTAGCCTTCGGCATCGACGGCGATTTCGTTACCGTTGAAATTCACGTTTGATCCTCTTGATTAATCACGGCGCAGTTTACCAAATTCGCCCGGCAGAAAAAGCAAAAACCCCGCCGAAGCGGGGTTGAGCAGGTTTGACCGGCGATAACAGGTTAGTTACTGCGCGAGAAACCGAGGATGCTCAGCAGGCTGATAAAGATGTTATACAGCGAGACATACAGGCTGACCGTCGCGCGGATATAGTTCGTTTCGCCGCCGTGAATGATATTGCTGGTTTCCCACAAAATCGCACCGGCTGAGAACAGAATAAACAGCGCGCTGATAGCCAGATGCAGCGCCGGCAGTTGCAGGAACAGGTTAGCGATGACCGCCACCAGCAGTACCACAAAGCCTGCCATCATCATTCCGCCGAGGAATGACATATCGCGGCGGGTGGTCAGCACATACGCCGAACAGCAGAAGAACACCAGCGCAGTACCGCCCAGCGCCAGCGCGATCACATCGCCCATGCCGGCAGTCAGGAACGAACTAAGGATAGGGCCGAGGCAATAGCCAAGGAAGCCGGTAAAGGCGAAAGCGGCCAGAATACCCATCGGGCTATTGGCCAGACGGTAGGTCAGGAACATCAGCCCGTAGAAGCCGACCAGCATCAGGATCAGTCCCGGCGCAGGCAGGGCCAGCAGGGTACTGGCGGTCGCGGTT
Organism: Pantoea sp. X-Soil-YNGN-775; assembly: GCF_059730575.1. NCBI lineage: Bacteria > Pseudomonadati > Pseudomonadota > Gammaproteobacteria > Enterobacterales > Erwiniaceae > Pantoea > Pantoea sp. X-Soil-YNGN-775. The sequence continues at coordinate 1,470,096 of NZ_AP035945.1, forward strand.
ACCGCCGAGAAGGCCAGCGTCAGGCCGAGCAGAAAATAGGTATTACGCAGAACTTTATGGGTCGTCAGCAATGACGACTGCGATGAAGTAACAATTCTTTCCATGTTGCGCTCCTTTTAGCAGAACACTGAATATGCGCTGAGAATACGCAGTGCAATAATGAGGGAAAAGGCGTTTTACCCTTCTTTACGCGCCATTCCGCTAATTCTTTGAGCAGAGTGGCGATTTTGACATCGAATAATCGCAATTTGACTGTTTTTCAGGCGAATGAATTGATCGATGCTTTACATCGCCAAACGGGATGTTTATAGTGCGCGTCATTGCGGAGGGGTGGCCGAGCGGCTTAAGGCAGCGGTCTTGAAAACCGCCGATGGGAAACCATCCGAGAGTTCGAATCTCTCCTCCTCCGCCACTTTATCTGCTCAGGCGATAAAGCGGCAAAATGTCTGATGATGATTTTGCTTATGCAGTAATGTTACAAAACGGAGGGGTGGCCGAGCGGCTTAAGGCAGCGGTCTTGAAAACCGCCGATGGGAAACCATCCGAGAGTTCGAATCTCTCCTCCTCCGCCACATTTTACAGAACAGGCCAGCACATTGTGCTGGCCTGTTCTGTTTCTGCTATCCGTCTTCCGCATTTCCGAAATTCTCCCGTTTAGCTTTCTGATGAGGGCGGCAGCGTTCATCTGCCCGGCGCATCTCTGCTATAGTCCACTCACTGTTTTTGTAAACATCTGGCGATTTTCCTGGATGAGCTGGGTTACACTGTTTAGCACTTCGCTCTGAGGCGAGCTAATCGGTTGATAGCCAGAGTGTTTCTCTACTGAATGAATGGAATAGGCACAATGATCAAGAAACTGAGTCTTTGCGCATTATCAGTGCTGGCAGCATTACCTGTCGGAACGGTCGCCTTCGCCGCTGATGGCGATATGCAGCTGCAACAGGTGCTGATGTTAAGTCGACATAATTTGCGTGCGCCGCTGGCCGATAATGGCAGCGTGCTGGAGCAGTCGACCAAAAAAAGCTGGCCACAATGGGATGTGCCCGGTGGACAGCTGACCACCAAAGGCGGCGTGCTGGAAATCTACATGGGTAACTACACCCGTCAATGGCTGGCGCAGCAGGGCCTGGTGCAAAATGGCAGCTGTCCTGACAGCAATAACGTCTTCGTGTACGCCAATAGCCTGCAGCGCACCGTCGCTACCGCCCAGTTCTTTGTTAATGGTGCCTTCCCGGGTTGTGATGTCGCCGTCACCCATCAGGATGCGATGGGAACCATGGATCCTATTTTCAATCCGGTCATCACCGATGGCAGCGAAGCGTTCAACAAGCAAGCGCTGGCTGACATGGCTGCCGCCAATGAAAAGCTGGCGCTGAAACCCGCTTTCCAGCGGCTGGAAAAGATCGTTGACTACAAATCCGCACCGGCCTGTAACAACAAAAAGCAGTGCGATCTGAGCAGCGGCCAGAATAGCTTCAGTGCAGAAAATGGCAAAGAACCTAACGTCAGCGGCCCATTAAAAGTGGGGAACTCGCTGATGGATGCCTTTACGCTGCAATATTATGAAGGTTTCCCGCTGGAGCAGGTTGCCTGGGGTCAGATTAAAACGCCTGAGCAGTGGAAAGAGCTGTCTGCGATTAAAAACGGTTATCAGGATACGCTGTTCACCAGCCCGACAATTGCCCGTGAAGTGGCGGCCCCGCTGGTGGATTACATCCGTAGCCAGCTAGTCGATCAGGACAAGGCTAATGCGCCAAAAGTGACCCTGATGGTTGGTCACGACTCCAATATCGCCTCCTTGCTGAGTGCGTTACAGGTGAAGCCATATGAGCTGCCGGATACCTATGAAAAAACGCCGATTGGCGGTCAGGTGGTATTTGAGCGCTGGCACGATGCCAAAAATGATAAAGATCTGCTGAAGGTCGAGTACGTTTACCAGACCGCCGATCAGTTGCGTGATGCCGATGTACTGAGCCTGAAAAACCCGCCGAAGCGCGTCACTCTGCAACTGACCGGTTGTCAGACCGATGCGAATGGCTATTGCAGCTGGGAGCAGTTCTCGCAGGCGTTAAATACCGCCTTGCAGGGTACGCCAATGCAGCCTGCGGCTGCACCTAAACCGGCGGCAGCGGCTCAGCCTGACAGCGATGCGGCACCGGCGGCTAACGACGCAGCTAACAGCGCAACCGATAAGCCTGCGGACAACGCGAACGCCGACAAAGCCGCTGCGGATAAAGCCAAAGCAGAGAAGGCTGAAGCCGATAAAGCAGCAGCTGAAAAAGCCAAGGCAGAGAAAGCCGCAGCGGATAAAGCTAAAGCAGAGAAGGCTGAAGCCGATAAAGCTGCAGCTGAAAAAGCCAAAGCAGAGAAGGCTGAAGCCGATAAAGCTGCAGCTGAAAAAGCTAAAGCAGACAAGGCAGCAGCCGACAAAGCAGCAGCCGACAAAGCGGCGGCAGAGAATGCTAAAGCAGAGAAAGCAGACGCTGAGAAAGCCGCGGCTGAAAAAGCGAAAGCTGATAACGCCACAGCCAGCCAGGCCCCGGCCGCTGCGCAAAACGACGACGCAAAATCGGTGGCAACCGCAGCGCAGTAACTTTATCTGCCGCTGTAAAATAAAAAACCCCGTCGAAACGGGGTTTTTTTATGGCTGACGTCCGGTTAACCGGCGACCACCACCAGCTTCTGATTGGCAAATTCTTTAATGCCGAGGTCTGAAAGCTCACGACCATAGCCGGAACGTTTAACTCCACCAAACGGCAGTTCGGCCGAAGTGTCACTTTGCGAGTTGATGAACACCATGCCGGTTTCAATCGCTGAAGCCAGCTTGCGACCGCGTGCAATATCACGGGTCCAGACCGATCCACCTAAACCGTAGTGAGAATCGTTGGCCAGCGCGATGGCAGCCCGATCGTCGCCAACCACGTAAACCTGCGCAACCGGGCCGAAAAATTCCTGATAATAAGCCGGGTTATCCGGCGTAATGCCGGTGAGCAGGGTAGGTTGATAGTAACATCCAACGCCTTCAACGGCTTTGCCGCCGGTGACCAGCTGCGCGCCATGCGCCACCGCTTCATCCACCTGTTTCACCAGCCGGTCACGCGCATCACTCGACGAAAGCGGGCCCAGCGTGGTTTTCTCATCCAGCGGATCGCCCAGCGTGACGGAACTCAGCGCCGCGCTGAACTGGCTGATAAAGCGGTCGGCAATCTTTTCATGCAGGATAAAGCGCTTAGCGGCGGTACAGACCTGACCACAGTTGCTCAGGCGAGCCTGTACCCCCTGACGCACCGCTTCATCGAGATCGGCATCATCCAGCACGACAAAAACATCGTTGCCGCCCAGTTCGAGAGTCGACTTTTTCAGGTGCTTACCGGCCTGCTCTGCGACGGCGCTGCCTGCCCGCTCCGAACCGGTCAGCGCCACGCCCTGAACCCGATCGTCGGCAATCAAATCCGCAACCTGATCGGTTGAGATAAACAGGTTAGTCCAGGCACCTTCAGGCGCACCGGCTTCGCGGACCAGCTTTTCAAACACGTCGGCACAGTGCGGGACGATATTGGCATGTTTCGCCAGCACCGGATTACCCAGCGCCAGATTAGGTGCCAGCACCCGCATCAGCTGGTAATAGGGGAAGTTCCACGGCTCAACCGCCACCAGCACGCCAATCGGATGATACTCAATCCAGGCTTCGCCCAGTTCACTTGTGTAGGACTGCGGTTTCAGGATACGTTCTGCGTTTTCGGCATAGTAGCGCGCAATCTGCGAACAAATTTTTACTTCGCCGCGGCTTTGACCAATCAGCTTGCCCATCTCTTTACTGGCGATGGTGGCCAGCTCTTCCGCACGGCTATCAATCAGATCGGCCAGTTTGTGCAACACCTGCAGACGTGGCTGAATATCGCCTTTGCTCCAGTCTGAGTGGTAAAGGCGATCGGCGACCTCCAGGGCATGGCTGACGGCCGCCTCATCATGGGAGGGCCAGCTTTTCAGCAGCTGGTTGTTCGCGGGATTAATGCTTTGATAGGAAGACATAGCGTGCTCCTTGGTCAGTTAAAAAGTCGAGGCGGGAAATTCCCGCCCCTGAATTACACGTTTTTTCGTTCTACTGTTTTGTCATCCCAGGTCAGGACATCTTTATCGGTTTTTTCAAAGGCGCGAATCAGCACGTCGTCACTGCCTTGCTGGCGCCAGATCTCTTCTGCAAGCCGCTCATCGTAATTTGCCACTTCGAAAATGGCCTCGGCGATTTCAGGCGAGGTATGACGCAGACTGGCCCATTCGCCAACGTGATGTGCTTTTGCTTGTTCAGTAGCCATAATGTTCTCCTTCGATGAAATCAGTCCTTCAGTTTTACAGTCAGCCCGGCAACGTGCTCACCCTGATAGCGGGCGATGTTCAGTTCCTCTTCCGTGGGCTGACGTGAACCATCCCCGCCCGCCAGGGTAGAGGCGCCATAAGGCGTACCGCCGCGTGTCCGGGAAATATCAAACAGCTCTTGCGTGCCGTAGCCGATCGGGACAATCACCATGCCGTGATGCGCCAGGGTGGTCCAGACCGAGGTAATCGTCAGCTCCTGGCCACCGCCGGTGCCGGTTGAGGTAAACACGCTGCCGACTTTTCCATGCAGCGCACCCGAGGCCCACAGTCCACCGGTGCGATCCCAGAAGGTGCGCATCTGACCTGACATATTGCCGAAGCGGGTCGGGGTGCCGACGATAATGGCGTCATACTGCGTCAACACCTCAGGGGTTGCTTCTGCAGCCGCCTGTTCGGTTTTACCGCCCACCTGCGCAAAGCGCTCGGCATCCATGGTTTCTGGCACCCGCAGGATATCCACTTCCGCACCAGGCACCCGACGAGCGCCTTCTGCAACCGCGTTCGCCATCGTTTCGATATGTCCATACATTGAGTAGTAGAGCACCAGAATCTTAGCCATTAATCTCTCCGGGTCGGTTTGACGTCCTGAAAAGTATAGAAGAGCTTTCGTTTCACGTGGGCGAAGCGCGGCTCAGGTGTCCGGCAGTCGGGTAATAAACCGCCAGGCAATCGGTTGTAAGGCAACAGAATGTGCGTTGTTTAATCAAACTGGCGGTGAATAGTCTGTTGCTAAATGTGACTGTCGCAGGAGCGAAAACAGAACCTGGCTATTCTTTAAGCATGGCTGAGACCGGTGCTATTGCCGTCAGTCACAGGTTGCTTTCTTTCCTCATTTATCGCGTTACGCGACAGGAGTAGATCATGGCATCACATCGTGGAGGTTCAGGAAATTTCGCTGAAAACCGAGAACGTGCTGCAGAAGCAGGGCGAAAAGGCGGTAAAAACAGCGGCGGGAACTTTAAGAACGATCCGCAACGCGCTGCCCGTGCTGGCGAGAAAGGGGGGCGCAGCAGCAGTAAAAAATCCGATGATGCATAAACCTCTGTTCCGCCGGTAACTACCGGCGGTCAACGCCGTTGATTTTCCCCTGTTCACTCCGCACAATAAGCCCGAATCCATCATCAGGTGAATTATGTCGGACGCACCCCGCGGTTTATCCCTGCGCCTTACGCGGCAGGAGCTGGTACTACTGTTTATCACCATGGTCTGGGGCGGCACCTTTCTGGTGGTGCACCGGGCGATGCAGCATTCCGGTCCCTTTTTCTTTGTCGGGCTGCGCTTTGCTACGGCAGCGCTGCTGCTGGCGCTGTTTTTCCGCCGGTATCTGGCCGCCGTCAGCTGGCTGGAAATCAAGGCTGGCACCCTGATTGGCCTGTCGATTGCCGGCGGTTACGGCTTACAGACCTGGGGAATGCAGACCATCTCCAGCAGCCAGTCGGCGTTTCTCACCGCGCTCTATGTGCCGGTAGTGCCGCTGCTGCAATGGCTGTTTTTACGCCGTCCGCCGGGGGTGATGTCGTGGCTCGGCATTGTGCTGGCGTTTACCGGCCTGTTGCTGGTGGCTGGGCCGCAGGATGGCCGCATCAGCCTGAACGCCGGTGAACTGGCGACCCTGCTCAGTACTCTGGCGATCGCGGCTGAGATCATCTTAATCAGCCGCTATGCCGGTCAGGTTGATGTACGCCGGGTTACTCTGATACAGCTGGCGGTGGCGTCGCTGTGCGCTTTCGCGCTGATGATCCCTAATGGTGAAACGGTGCCGGCGCTTTCGATGCCGCTGCTGCTCAGCGCGCTGGGGCTTGGCGCGGCCAGCGCCTTAATTCAGGTTACGATGAACTGGGCGCAGCGCAGCGTTTCACCGACCCGGGCGACGGTGATTTATGCTGGCGAACCGGTCTGGGCGGGCGTAGTCGGGCGGATAGCGGGCGAGCGTTTGCCTGCTTTAGCGCTGCTCGGCGGGGCGCTGATTGTCTGCGGCGTGATTGTCAGTGAGCTGCGGCTGAAAAGGAAGAAAGCGGTGCAGCCAGCGGCCACACCGCAGGAATCGCAGGAATAGTTAGCCCTCCTGTCGCGCCAGCGGTTTATCCGGCAGCGTCATGCCGCGTCGGCGCAGAATCGCATTAAGGATAATGGCGCCAAAGGTGGCGGTGCCGATACCGCCGAGGGTAAATGAACCGATCTTCAGCGCAAAGTCACCGGCACCCAGCACCAGGGTGGTGGCAACCATAATCAGGTTACTGTTCTGGCTGAAATCAACGTGATTTTGTACCCAGATGCGTGCGCCTGCCACCGCAATCAGCCCAAACACCACAATCGATGCGCCGCCAATTACCGGAGCCGGAATGGTATGGATCAGCGCACCAAACTTCGGTGAGAAACCGGCCAGAATGGCAACGATTGCCGCCGCGACAAACGCCAGCGTTGAGTAGACTTTGGTGACCGCCATCACCCCGATATTTTCGGCATAGGTGGTCACACCGCTGCCGCCGATCGAGCCGGAGAGCATGGTCGCCAGACCGTCGCCGACAAACGCCCGACCCATATACGGGTCAAGGTTACGTCCGGTCATTCCGGCCACCGCTTTCAGATGACCGAGATTCTCCGCCACCAGAATGATCGCGACCGGTGCGATCATCACCATCGCCTGCAGATTAAAGGCTGGCGCGGTGGTGTGCGGCAGACCAAACCACGGTGCCTGCGCCAGCGACGTAAAGTCGACCGGCTTGCCGAGCCCCAGCCCGTTGGTCAGCAGTGCATAGAGCGCCCACGCCACCATCAGGCCAATCAGGATCAGCAGGCGCTGTATCATGCCGTGCGTAAATACCGCCACCACGCCAATACACAGCACTGTCATTACCGCCACCCAGCTGTCAAACGAGGAACCGGATACGCCATGCACCGCAATCGGGGCCAGGTTCAGCCCGATGGCCATCACCACCGCGCCGGTTACCACCGGCGGCATCAGGTTTTCGATCCAGCGGGTTCCGGCTTTCATCACCACCAGCCCAATCAGGGTATAGACCAGGCCACAGGCGATCACGCCGCCCAGCGCCACGCTGAGATTGGGGTTGAGTCCCTGACCGCTGAAGCCGGTCACGGCGATCACCACCCCGACAAACGCGGCGCTGGAGCCAAGGTAACTGGGCACCCGACCGCCGGTAATCAAAAAGAACAGCAGGGTGCCAATCCCCGACACCAGAATCGCCAGGTTAGGGTCCAGCCCCATCAGCAACGGCATCAGCACCGTTGCGCCAAACATCGCGACTGCATGTTGCAAACCCAGAATCAGCGTTTGCCCCATCGGCAGCGTTTCATCCGGGGCGATAATGCCGTTTTCACTCAGTGCCGACTTCTTTTGCCATTGCGGGAACCAGGAACGAGCCATCGTATACTCCAGAAGGTGATGAATGCCGGGGCCAGGCCTGCTGAGGGCTGGCGGATTAACAGGCTTCCTGCCGCATAAGCGGATGATAACCGCGGTCAAACCACGCCAGACCGTGGGTATCGTCGTTACGCACCAGCGCCAGTACCTCACAAAACAGGATGTCGTGGGTTCCGACGCTGACAATCTGGCTGATGCGACAGTCAAACGAGGCAACTGCGCCGCTCAGCACCGGCGAACCGGTAACCGCCGTAGACCATTCGGCAGCAATAAAGCGTTCGGCCATCGGCGTCTTGCCGCCGAACAGGTTGGATAAGGTTTCGTGGCCCGCCGCCAGCGTATTGACACACAGCTGGCGGTTTTCACAGAACACCGGCCAGACCGAGGCGGAACGATTGAGGCAGACCAGCAGGGTAGGTGGCGAATCGGTAACGCTGCAGACCGCCGAGGCGGTAAAGCCAGCGCGCCCGGCCGGGCCTTCGGTGGTGATGATATTGACAGCGGCACCCAGCCGCGACATGGCGTTGCGAAACTCAGTTTTCTCTACCACAGGCGCAAGATGATTCGGATTCATCGCGATCTCCACAAAAAGGGTTACCCGGTGACGCGTGCCAGCGGCTGCACGTCATCGGTGTCATCCAGCCACTGCAGCAGCAGGGCATTAAAACGATCGGCATCGGTTACGCTCATCGCGTGGCCGCCCCATGCCATTACCTGCTCCGAAGCGTTCGGCAGCGCCGCCGCCAGCTGAGCGGAACAGCTCCAGGGCACCAGCAGATCGTCCTGACTGCAGATCACCAGCACCGGCTGAGGAATAGCGGCGGCGCGGGCGCTGAAATCGGCGCTCATCAGGGCGTGCAAACGCCGCATCAGGTTCTCCATTCCCTGGAAATGGGCAATGTGATGGCTGTCCTCCTGTTCCAGCCGCGACTGATGCTGCGCCATCCACTCCGCCGGATAGAGAAACAGCGGCTGGGCACGCACAAAGGCTTCAACACCGACGTTAAGCAACAGATCCTGGCGCACCTGAAAGCAGCGGCGCGTGTGGGGATGCAGCGTCAGCCAGCCGTTGATCACCACGATCCGTTCAACCCGCTCCGGATAATCCAGCGCCAGCTGCAACCCCACCAGCCCGCCCAGCGCATGACCGATCAGACTGAAACGCAGGATCCCCTGCTGCGCCAGCGCGGCGGCCAGCTCTGCCGCCATCATCGCCATGCTGTAACCTTCCGGCAGGGTATCGGCGCTGCGACCGGTGCCGCGCTGATCGTAGAGCACCACCCGGTAACGAGCGGTCAGGGCAGCCAGCTGCGGCTGCCAGAAGCCGGCCACGCCACCCAGACCGGAAGAGAGCACCAGCGTTGGGGCATCCGGCGACTGCAGGCCAAGGATATCCAGCTGCATCAGACCTCCTGTTTACCGATGTGCGCCACGCTGGCGATTTCAATCAGCGCATCGGGTTTGACCAGCCCGCACTGAATACAGAAGCGGGCCGGTTTATCACCGGGAAAATAGTCGGCATAGACCTGATTCACCGCCGCGTAATTGGCCCAGTCGGTGATGAATATCGAGTTGAACGTCACGTCCGCCATGCTGCCGCCAGCGGTTTCAATCACCTTCTTGATGGTTTCCAGCACGTGGCGGGTTTGTGCCGCAGCGTCGCCAACGTGCACCACGTTATTGTCAGCATCGAACGGTAACGTACCCGAAACGTACACCACGCCATCAGCCAGCGTGCCAGGGACGAAAGGGGCAATCGGGGTAGTGGTCCCCGGCGGAATAATCACGCTTTTTGGCATAGCAACTTCTCCTTTGTGGATCGCTCAGCGGGGATCCGCCGGTTTCAGGCTCTCGCAGAAGGTGGCGACGTCCGACACCCAGCCAAAAAACGTTTCGATATTGAACAGGGCCGCCTGCTGTGCAAAAGGCGGCCCGGCCTGATAAGTCGCGTCTTCCAGCACCACGCCGAAATACTCAAGGAAGAAACCGTCACGCAGCGTCGATTCGACGCAGACGTTAGTCGCAATGCCGGTGAAGATCAGATGACGGATACCGCGGCTACGCAGCATGCTGTCGAGCGGCGTATTAAAGAAGCCGCTGTAGCGCGGTTTCGGCAACACAATGTCGCCGGGCTGCGGCACCAGCTGATCGACCAGCGCATAATCCCAGCTGCCTTTCGACAGCAGCGTGCCGTGCAGTTCCGGACGTTTACGCATGGTTTTCAGCGCATTCGACTTGTGGAAGTTGGGTGAACCGGCATCGCCAGCTTCAACGTAATCTGCATCCCAGCCGTTCTGAAACCAGATAATCTGGATGCCTGCCGACCGGGCTGCGGTCACTGCCTGTGCGATGCTGGCGATCACCGGCTGGGTGGCAGAGACATCAAACCCGGCCAGATCCAGATAACCGCCTTCGGTGGCGTAGGCATTTTGCATATCCACTACAATCAGCGCGCTCTGGCTGGGTGGAAAAGCGATTGGTTCGGGACGCGCCGGCAGTTCAACCTGTGGCACGTCGGGGGTGTGGGCGCAATAAACTGTACTCATCAGGCCACCTCCTGTTGGGCTTCCAGCAGGGCACTGCGGCACTGCATCAGCGGTTGAATATGTTGACCAAAGTCCTCGATGCCCTGCAGGAAATCATCAAACGTCAGCAGTACGCCGTGGGTACCGTCCACCTGCGCCACCTCATCCAGCATCCGCGCCACGCTGGCATAGGAACCGACCAGCGTCCCCATATTAATGTTGACCGCCGAGGTGGGATCGGCCATCTGGCGCACGTTGGTGTCGCTGCCGGATTTAGTGTCCTGCTGGCTTTGGGTGGTCAGCCATGAGAGTGCTTCTTCATCGGCGCCGGCTTTGTAATGTTCCCATCGGGCGCGGGCTTCTTCATCAGTCGCGGCCGCGATAATCATAAACAGCACATAGGAACCGACATCGCGTCCCGCTTTTTCCGCCGCCTGCTTCATTCGCGTGGAGGTCGCGCTGAACGCAGTAGGGGTATTCACGCCTTTACCAAAGCAGAAGTTGTAATCGGCGTGCTGGGCGGAAAATGCCATACCGGCATCACTCTGACCGGCGCAAATCACCTTCATCGGACGCTGAGGTTGCGGGCTGACGCGGCAGTCATTCATGGTGAAAAAATCACCCTTAAAGTCAGACTTGCCGGTGCCCCACAGATCGCGCAGCACGGTAACGTATTCGGTCAGATAGGCATAACGGCTGCCAAAGTACTCATCGCCTGGCCACAATCCCATTTGCTCATATTCGGGCTTCTGCCAGCCGGTCACCAGGTTGACACCGAATCGGCCATTGGAAATCGAATCAATGGTGGCAGCCATGCGCGCAACGATAGCCGGGGGCAGCGTCAGCGTGGCCGCCGTCGCGTAGATCTCAATGCGCGAGGTGACGGCCGCCAGGCCCGCCATCAGGGTGAAGGACTCAAGGTTGTGATCCCAGAATTCGGTCTTACCGCCGAAGCCGCGCAGTTTGATCATCGACAGCGCAAAGTCGAAATGGTAATGCTCTGCTTTCAGCACGATCGCTTTGTTCAGTTCAAAGGTCGGCTTGTATTGCGGTGCATGGGATGAAATCAGCCAGCCATTGTTACCAATCGGAATAAAGACGCCTATCTTCATGTGAAACCTCTATGCAGTCGGGGGAGGACATTTCACGCGCGGCACTGCTTCCTGCTTCATCCCTGATGGCTGCGCTCAGTCACAGTTCTGCAAAGGGTGTGCCACTTTTTTTAATGCAATAGATAACAACAAGTTAAACTTAACCCGAAAGAGGTAACCGGAGCAGATGGTCCATTTCGGACCGTTTGGTCAAAATTCGCTGCACATTTTCCATGCAGGCTGGGCAAAAAAGGTGCAGGCGGTGGATTGGGCAGGGCGGAAGCACTTTGCTATGATGCGCTAACACAAGAGGGATGAGGTAAACGTGTGAAAACCGATGAAAAAAAGCCAACGCGTCGTTCGCGTGCCGTCGCCGCGAAACGTGCTGCCATTCTGGAGGCGGCATTGACCTTCTTCTCACAGTTTGGCATTCATGGCACCAGCCTCGATAAGGTGGCAGAACGGGCTGACGTATCGAAAACCAATCTGCTCTACTATTTTCCCTCTAAAGAAGCGCTGTATGTGGCGGTGCTGAAACAGATACTCGATGTCTGGCTGGCTCCGCTGCGGGCGCTGGCGCACGATCAGGATCCGCTGGTGGCGATTCGCCGCTACATCCGCCTTAAGCTGGAAGTATCTCGCGATCATCCGCAGGCCTCGCGGCTGTTTTGCCTGGAAATGTTGCAGGGCGCGCCGCTGCTTAAAGGTGAGCTGGCGGGCGATCTGAAACAGCTGGTGGATGACAAAGCGGCGATTATTGAGCGCTGGATTGATGAAGGCCGGCTGGCAGGTGTTCAGCCGCAGCATCTGATCTTTATGCTGTGGGCCACTACCCAGCACTATGCCGATTTTGCCAGTCAGGTCGAAGCGGTCACCGGTCAGACGCTTAACGATCCCGATTTTTTTGATCAGACGGTCAGCAACGTGCAGCGCATGATAATTGAAGGGATTCGGGTGCGCTGACTGACGCTGGATCGACCGTTCGCGACGGAGTAAACCATGGATTCTGTTTCGCAGTTGGTACTGGGTGCCGCGGTCAGCGTGGCGGTAATGGGACGGCGGGTGCCGGTCTGGCAGGCTGCGGCGGTCGGTGCCGTCTGCGGCACCTTGCCCGATCTTGATGTGTTCCTCAATCATGGCGATGCGATACGTAATATGACGCTGCATCGCACCGAAAGTCATGCGTTGCTCTATCTCACCTTAATATCGCCACTGATCGCCTGGCTGGTGGCGGGGCTGTTCCGGCATCGGGTGAAATGGCCGGTATGGTGGCCTGCGATCTGGCTGGCGCTGATTACCCATCCGTTACTCGATTTAATGACGGTGTATGGTACTCAGCTTGGCCTGCCGCTTACCGATCATCCCTATGCGATTGGCAGTATTTACATTGTCGATCCGCTGTATACGCTGCCACTGCTGATTGGCGTGGCGCTGGCGCTGTGGCGGCGCAGTGAGCGCGGGCTACGCTGGAACCGGCTTGGCCTGACCCTGAGTACACTCTATCTGCTGTGGAGCGTGATCATTCAGAGCGTGGCGACAGGGCAGATTAAGCAGGCGCTGATGCGGCAGGGAATTCCAGCTGATAAGGTGCTGGTCACGCCGACCGCCTTTAATACCCTGGTGTGGCGCAGCGTGGTGATGACACCGGATCGCTACGGCGAGGTTTACTGGTCACTGCTGTCACCACGGCGCGCGCTGCAGGTGGTATGGCGTCCCCGTCATCCCGAACTGTTTGATGCGCTGCGCGGCGACTGGTATGCCGAGCGGGTCGCGTGGTTCAGCCACGGTTTTTATGCCATGGCGGAACGCAACGGGCAGATCACCATCGCCGATCTGCGGATGGGAGAAGGCGATGATTTCACCTTTACTTTTAACCTCGGTCGCCCACAACAGCCCGATCCACAGCCACAGCGGCTGCCGTCAGAGCGGCCTGCTTTGCAGGCGGTGTTCTCTGCACTGTCTGAGCGGCTATAAAAAAGGCCCGGTCAGTGACCGGGCCTTTTATCTCCAGCAGGCGATTAGCGCGGTTGACTGCGGCGGCGCACCAGCCAGCCCATCGTCAGCAGCGCAAACCACAGCGGTGTCACCATCAGGGCCTGGCGCGTATCTTCCTGCAGCGTCAACAACACCAGCACGAAAACGAAGAACGCCATGCAAACCCAGCACATGAACTTGCCCATTGGCATTTTAAAGCCGGACTGCGCATGACGCTGCGGATACTTTTTGCGGTAGGCCAGATAGCTGCACAGGATGATGGTCCAGACGAACATGAACAGAATGGCGGACACGGTGGTCACCAGGGTGAATACCGTCATCACGTCCGGGATCAGGTAAATCAACGCCACGCCAGCCAGCAGACACAGGCAGGAGAAAAACAGGCCGGTGGTCGGAACGGCACGTGCTGACAGGCGGCCAAAGGCACGGCTGGCCACGCCCTGCTGCGACAGGCCATACAGCATACGGCTGGTCGAGAAAATACCGCTGTTAGCAGAGGAGGCAGCCGAGGTCAGGACCACGAAGTTAACGATACTGGCCGCAGCGGGCAAGCCAATCAGCACAAACATTTCAACAAACGGGCTACGGTCAGCCATCACCTGGGTCCAGGGGGTTACCGCCATGATCACCATCAGCGCCAGCACGTAAAACATAATCACCCGCAGCGGAATGGCGTTAATCGCGCGCGGCAATACTTTATGCGGATCGTGAGTTTCTGCTGCGGCGGTCCCGACCAGTTCAATGCCGACAAAGGCAAACACCGCAATCTGGAAGCCGGCAAAGAAGCCACTCAGCCCTTTTGGAAACAGCCCACCGTGATCCCAGATATTGCTCAGCGAGGCAGTGCCGCCGCCGGGCGAGGGGTAGTGCATCGATACCAGCACAATGCCGGTGATGATCAGCGCCACAATCGCCACGATTTTGATGATCGCGAACCAGAATTCCATCTCACCAAACAGTTTGACCGTCGCGATGTTGAGTGTCAGAAAAACCACCACGCACAGCAGGGCGCTCATCCAGATTGAGAAGCCGGGAAACCAGAGCTGAAAGTAGGCGCTGATGGCAACCACATCAGCAATGCCGGTCACCACCCAACAGAACCAGTAGGTCCAGCCGGTAAAATAGCCCGCCCAGGGACCGAGCAGATCAGCGGCAAAATCGCTGAATGATTTGTACTCAAGATTGGAGAGCAGCAACTCACCCATTGCCCGCATCACGAAGAACAGCATAAAGCCGATGATCATATAAACGAAAATGATCGAGGGACCTGCCAGGCTAATGGTTTTACCGGACCCCATGAACAGGCCGGTACCGATAGCGCCGCCGATGGCGATAAGTTGAATGTGGCGATTATGCAGGTTGCGCTGTAGCTTATCCGGGCCTTCCTGCGCGAGTGGCGCGTCTTTAGATTGATCAACCATAGAATTGTCTTTCCTTTCTTGATGTTGTGTCAGCTCTGCTGGCTGTTACTGAATGGAGCCGCCCGAAGGCAAGCCGGCATAAGATAGTGGAAGTCAGTCTAAAGCCGGTAACGGTTTTTTATCAATTGTGACCATTGCCGCTCAATCAGGTGGCAGCAAAGCGTTACGCGGGTTAATCCTGCGTCAGGCTGGGTAAGTTTTCATCACGTTGTGTCAGGTCCAGGGCGCGACGGGGATTGTACTTCTACACTTTTTGTTGGTTATTCATCATGCTGCGAGAGGGACTATGCGCACGCTTATCCTGCTTTTGCTGTTGATCGCGCTGGGATGGGTCAGTTTACCCTGGCTAAAACAGCACCTGCCGCCGCAGTTTAACCCCTTTACTCCGCTGTCAGTTACCGACCCGCCCGGCTGGATGACGCAACTCAAAATGAAACGGCTGGCGGGCGATCCTGCCGCCTGTCTGGCGGTGATGCGGCGCGCACAGCAGGCGGGCTGGGTCAGCTTCAGCGAAAGACCGCCGTTACGGGGCAACTGTCCCCTCGCCGATCCGTTGCGCATCCAGAAATTTGGCCCGGTCAGCCTGAGCAGCAGTTTTCTTGCCAGCTGTCCGATGGCGGTAGCCAGCACCATGTACGCCATACGCAGCCGTGAACAGGCCCTGCAGCAGATGCACAGTCCGCTGGTGCGGATTAACCACGTCGGCAGTTATGCCTGTCGCAATATTTATCATCGGGCCGAAGGGCGGTTAAGCGAGCATGCCACGGCTGATGCCTGGGATGTGACCGGCTTTCAGCTGGCCAATGGTCAGCGGCTTACTGTCAGCCAGCACTGGCAGCAGCCCGCAGAAAAAGCAGCCTTGTTGCATACGCTGTGGCGTGGCGGTTGCCAGGTGTTCGGTAATGCGCTGGGACCCGACTATAACGCCGCTCATACCACCCATTTTCATCTGGGTATGCGTGGCGCTGGTTACTGCCGATAAATCATAAAACAGGATTAATGCCGCGTTTGATTATGAAATGGTTGGCTGGCCACGAAAAAACAAATCCAGTCATCATCGCTAATTGCAACATAAACCAGAAGCGACTTCCTGACGGATTGATCTGCTGATGCAGCACAAATTTCAGGGCCAGCGACATAAAGAGAAAAATGCCAGCCTGACAAATCAGCAGCGGAAAGGCGCTGCGTTTAAATGCCAGCGACAATCGTTGCCAGAATGATTTTTTTTCATGTTGTCGCAGGGATAAAAATTGAAAAAGCAGCAGTAACAGCAAAGAGATCAGCAGTGAAATGGCTGCCTGTTGCCAGATCAATAGCGGTATTTTCAGATAGTTCAGCAGCGTGATAATTGGTAAGGTTAGCGCCTCAGCTAAAATACAGGCGGCAGATGAGATAGCAGTGGCGATAAATAGGGTTTGCCAGCCGCGATAGCGGGGTGCTTTGGGCGAAAGCAGTAACGCTGCTTTTAACTGATGGCGGGGAATGCGACCGAGATACCACCATGCCAGCCAGCCGATAAACGGCAGATAAAGCCCGGTGAGTGGCCAGATCAGGTTCATCAGTTTGCCGGGCTGACGATAAAGGAAAATATCCTTGGTAATCATCAGCGCGGTACAAACGCCGGACACCAGAAAGAGTAAAGCCCACTGATTTAGCATCGTATGCTCCTGTGCCGGGTTAATCCATGCCGTGTTAACGCGCGCATGTAACGGTTGTTTCGTCCGGGATCTTAAGGGTAGTCACGTTGCCCGCAGGTAAAGCGTAGTCTCAGGATCAAAAGAGTGAAATGGGTTCTTATTTCCTGATGAAAAATATGTTGAAAACAATTTTTACCGCTTCGCTTATATTACGCGTAATTAACCTGCTGTTTAGTCGCAAATTACTGGCGCTTAGCAAATGACTTTTTTCGCCATACAGGAACATTTCCCACCCTGATGCAAAACTCACCGACAGACAAGGATTGAAATTCTATCGGAAAAATCTTATTCTCCGTCAATGATTGAAAGTTGCCCCGGACGGCCGCATATTGACCGGGTACGGCAATTTTCCCGGAGCCTGTGGTTCAGAGAATTAACTACCCTGTTTATTGTGGCGATGGCGATTTGTACAATAAATTAATTTACTCCTGATAATTTATTTTTTATCTGAATAACCAAAATGAATAACGCGCAAATGCGTAAAAATAATGCCGAGGCAATATGAGTAGCAGGGATTATTTCGCCTGGCGGGGTGAAGCTGAAGAAAAATTTCAGGCATTAACGTGTTCTGCTGAACTTAAGACGTTATTGCAACATTTTACTGAAGCCTTAGGTTTCGACTATTTTTCCTTTTTGATTCAGCATCCGGTACCTTTCACCCGGCCGCGGATTCATTTACACAGCAGTTATCCCCCACGGTGGGTTAAGCATTATGAAGCGAACAATTATTACGCGGTTGATCCGGTACTGACACAGTGCCAGCGGCCCGGCAAAGGAATGGTGTGGACGCATGCGCTGTTTAACGAGGCCGGTAACCTGTGGCAGGAGGCGAGAGAGCACGGCCTGCAGAGCGGTTTTTCTTGCTCTGCGATGGCACCAAATCGCGTCATTGGTATATTATCTATATCATCGCAACAGCCGCTTCCTATTCAACAGCGCCGCATTGAGCTGGAAGTCAAACTACACTTTTTAGCGGAGCTAAGCTTAGATACGCTGGAACGCTTTAGCGATGATGCCATGCTGGTACTAAAAAAAGAGTTTAGTCAGCGCGAGCTGGAAATTTTGAAATGGACTGCAGAGGGAAAAACTGCGGTAGAAATTTCGCTTATTCTATCCATCTCTGAACATACCGTTAACTTTCACCAGAAAAATATGCAAAAGCGTTTCAATGTTTCCAATAAAACCCAGATTGCCTGCTATGCAGCAGCAGCTGGGCTGATTTAGACGAAAAGCAACTACCAGTTTTAGTAGTTCCCTCGTCCAGGTCAGTTGTCTACCCTGCGCCGGGGCTTTGCCAGGCTGGCGCAAAGAAATCATTGCAAACATGGGGATGTCAGAGGCGCATGATGAAAATAGTTCAAACGCAATTAAAGGATATGCCATCCTCTTTGCTTGCCGAACTTGGCAGCTACCGTTATAGCGTATTTGCGCGCGGCGAAGGCTGGTCTATTCCGCCGCGTCTTAGCACGCCGGGACAGGAATACGATCGCTACGATCGCTCCGATGTGACCTGGTTGATCGCCTGGAATGCGCGAGAAGGAATCAGCGGCTGCGCCCGGCTTATGCCGTGGTTCGAGCCTGAACAAAGTGAAGGCATTGTGTTGCCCTTCAGCCATGAAAAGGTGTGGGAGATGTCGCGCTTTTCTGCCCGGCTGGAGGTAGATCCTGAGTTGCCACTGAACATTCTCTGGCACGCAGTGCAGCTGGCCGAACTGAATGGCATGGAGTACATCATCAGCTCAGCCACGCCGATGCTGGAGAAAATGTTTGAGCAGCACCAGGTGGTGTATGAGCCGCTGACGCCGGGCTTAATCCTGTCTGAGGATAATCTGTTCGCGATTCGGATCCCGGTGGAGCAGCCCGCGCTGGCGGAGAAGTATCGCGGCACCCGACGTTTCAGCCCGGAAGAGGTGCTGCCGTCGCTGGGTGTCTCCGTTAACTGGCAGTCGCACAACTAACTAATTTGCCCCCGCAACTGGGGGCAAAAGGTTTACTGGCGGTAGGCCGCTTTGATCTGCTTAATGGTGTTGCTGAACACTTCTGCCTGCGGCTTATCGCCCAGCGTCTGCACGTAGCGTTCCATATTGATAATGACTTTTCCGGCGTCCGCCTGACCCATTCCTTTCAGAATCAGCGTGATCATCATTTTCAGACCCGCTATTTCATCCGCTAATTTGCGCGCTTCCTGCGAAGTTGCAAAGTCTTCATCGCTCATGATTTTCTCCTTGGTGAATAACAACGTGTCGGCAATCTCGTCCGTACAGCAGTGCGTGAGTATACCACAGGGCGGTTAAGTTGCTGATCGAGCCGGTTCGCTTCTGTCAGAAAAGTCTATATATTCAGCATGGCTAATCAATCGCGGAAAGTGATCATCGCCTCTCACAACCGGCAGAGCGTCTGAGCGCTCGCGCATAAATTCCGCGATTAATTTTACTTAAGTCAATGAATAGTTAGATTTTTAGCTCTATTTCACTGGGCGGACGGGACAGGATCCAACTTTAGGTAAGGTAACTATTATGATCGTTTTTTAATCCGGCATTGCCGCTACTGTTTTACTTTGTTGATGTGCTTTTGAGGTGAAAACGGGTATGATTACCGCCTGAAATCGTTAATTGCTTCCTCTTTTTTAGCCTCTGGAGTCTTCCCGTTGATCAGTGTGCTTCTTGTTGATGACCATGAACTGGTCCGTGCTGGTATCCGCCGCATCCTGGAGGATGTCAAAGGTCTGGTGGTAGTCGGAGAAGTTAACTGTGGTGAGGACGCGGCCAAATGGTGTCGTGCCAATCAGGTCGATGTGATTTTGATGGATATGAACATGCCCGGCATCGGTGGGCTTGAGGCGACACGGAAAATTGTGCGCTACAATCCTGACATCAAAATCATCATGCTGACGATCCATACCGAGAATCCATTGCCGGCCAAAGTGATGCAGGCCGGTGCCGCAGGCTACCTGAGTAAAGGGGCCGCTCCGCAGGAAGTGATTAATGCGATTCGTTCGGTTAATGCCGGGCAACGCTACATCGCTTCGGACATTGCGCAGCAGATGGCCCTGAGCCAGATTGAGCCGCAGAAAGCCGAATCACCTTTCAGCTGTTTGTCGGAAAGGGAATTGCAGATTATGCTGATGATCACCAAAGGACAAAAGGTGACGGAAATTTCCGAGCAGTTGAATCTCAGTCCTAAAACCGTTAACAGCTACCGTTATCGTATGTTCAGTAAGCTGAACATCAGCGGTGACGTAGAGTTAACGCATCTGGCCATTCGACATGGCCTCTATAATGCGGAGCCGTTAATCAGTAGTGAGTGACGTTTTTAATTCCAAAGCCTTTCTGAGTACGGTGACCAGTAAGCCCGGCGTCTACCGCATGTATGACGCCTCAGGCACCGTCATCTATGTTGGCAAAGCCAAAGATCTGAAAAAGCGTTTGACCAGCTATTTTCGCACTCAGGTCGGCAGCCGCAAGACCGAAGCGCTGGTAAGCAATATCCAGCACATCGATGTCACCGTAACCCACACCGAAACCGAAGCGCTGCTGCTTGAGCATAACTACATCAAGCTGTATCAGCCGCGCTATAACGTCTTGCTGCGCGATGATAAATCCTATCCCTACATCTTTCTGAGCGCTGACACCCATCCACGGCTGGCGATGCACCGGGGTGCTAAGCACGCGAAAGGGGAATACTTCGGGCCGTTTCCCAACGGCTATGCGGTACGCGAAACCCTCGGGCTACTGCAAAAAGTTTTCCCGATCCGTCAGTGCGAAAATAGCGTTTACCGCAACCGATCACGTCCTTGTCTGCAATACCAGATTGGTCGTTGTCTGGGGCCGTGCGTGGCCGGACTGGTGAGCGAAGAGGAGTATGCGCAGCAAACCGATTATGTGCGCCTGTTCCTGGCGGGCAAAGATGATCAGGTCCTCAATCTGCTGGTGAAGCGGATGGAGGAGGCGAGCGTCGGACTTCGATTTGAAGAAGCGGCCCGCCTGCGCGATCAGATTCAGGCGGTGCGGCGGGTCACTGAGAAACAGTTTGTCTCCAATCAGGGCGATGACCTGGATGTGATGGGCGTGGCTTACGAGGCGGGTATGGCCTGTCTGCACGTGCTGTTTATTCGTCAGGGTAAAGTGTTAGGCAGCCGCAGCTACTTCCCGAAAGTGCCGGCGGATACCGATCTGGCCGAAGTGGTGCAAACCTTTGTCGGCCAGTTCTATCTGCAGGGCAGTGAAGCACGCACCTTGCCGGGCGACATCCTGCTCGACTTTACGCTGCCGGAGCGCGAACTGCTGGCCGACTCGCTGAGTGAACTGGCCGGTCGTCGGGTCTCGATTCAGAGCAAACCGCGCGGCGATCGTGCCCGTTATCTGAAGCTGGCGCGCACCAATGCCGCTACTGCGTTAACCACCCGACTGTCGCAGCATTCAACCATTCATCAGCGGCTGGCGGCGTTGGCTGAGTTTCTTCAGCTCGACAAGATCACCCGCATGGAGTGTTTTGATATCAGTCATACCATGGGCGAGCAGACCATCGCTTCCTGCGTGGTGTTCGATCAGAACGGTCCGCTGCGTGCCGACTATCGGCGCTACAACATCAGCGGCATTACGCCCGGCGATGACTATGCCGCGATGAATCAGGTGCTGCGCCGTCGCTATGGTAAAGCGATCGAAGAGGACAAAATCCCGGATGTGATCCTGATCGATGGTGGTAAAGGGCAGCTGGCCCAGGCGAAACAGGTATTCGCCGAGCTGGATGTGCCATGGGATACATCCCGGCCGATTTTACTGGGCGTGGCCAAAGGTAGCGATCGTAAAGCAGGTCTGGAAACGCTGTTCTTTGAAGCGGAAGGTGAGGGCGTTTCCCTGCCGCCAGATGCGCCAGCGCTGCATGTGATCCAGCATATTCGTGACGATGCTCACAATCATGCAATTTCGGGCCACCGTAAAAAACGCGCCAAAGTAAAGAACACCAGCGCGCTGGAAAGCATCGAAGGAGTAGGACCGAAACGGCGTCAGCAACTGCTTAAGTACATGGGGGGCCTGCAACCGCTGATGAATGCGTCAGTGGAGGAGATCGCCAATGTACCGGGTATCTCACACGCTCTGGCAGAAAAAATATACTACTCGTTGAAACACTAGCATTGAAACGGGGGGGGCAATGTAGGAACATACGGTAAATTCTACCCATTCCAGACAGTTACCGGCATATGCAATTTAACATTCCGACGTGTCTCACCCTGTTCCGAGTCGTCCTCATCCCGTTCTTCGTGCTGGCTTTCTATCTGCCGTTTCACTGGGCGCCGCTGGCCACTGCATTGATCTTCATTTTCGCTGCCGTCACCGACTGGTTTGACGGCTTTCTGGCGCGCCGCTGGAAACAGACCACCCGCTTCGGGGCGTTCCTTGACCCGGTGGCCGATAAAGTGATGGTCGCGATGGCGCTGGTGCTGGTAGCCGAATATTTCCATGCCTGGTGGATTACGCTGCCCGCCGCCACCATGATTGCCCGTGAGATTATCATCTCGGCGCTGCGTGAATGGATGGCTGAGATTGGTAAACGCAGCAGCGTGTCGGTTTCATGGATTGGTAAAGTGAAAACCACCGCCCAGATGCTGTCGCTGTTTGCCCTGCTGTGGCGTCCTGACAGCACGGTAGTCGGAATTGGCGTGGTGGCGTTATACATTGCTGCGGTGCTGACTTTCTGGTCGATGTTCCAGTATTTAAGCGCGGCGCGCGGCGATCTGCTCGAACCGTGATCGATGCGATTTAAAAAGCAGCAAACAGACGCACGGTGAGGATAATTTTATTGACTCATTGCGTCAGGTAAGTAGAATGCATCGCATCGAACGGCAGCCAGTCTGCCAGAAGATAAATAAAATCAGCAAGTTCGATGCAGTTGCTAAAATGCGGGAATAGCTCAGTTGGTAGAGCACGACCTTGCCAAGGTCGGGGTCGCGAGTTCGAGTCTCGTTTCCCGCTCCAGATTCGCAGGCCAGGTTAACCTGGCGGCACATCAGTTTAAGGCGCGTTGGCAGAGTGGCTATGCAGCGGATTGCAAATCCGTGTACCTCGGTTCGACTCCGGGACGCGCCTCCAGTTACACCCTGCCCGGGTGGTGAAATCGGTAGACACAAGGGATTTAAAATCCCTCGGCTGTAAGGCTGTGCGGGTTCAAGTCCCGCCCCGGGCACCATATTTAAGCCGAATAAAAAAAGCAGTAAGCAATGTCGTAAGCCACCTTAACAGGTGGTTTTTTTGTTTCTGCAGGGTGTCGAAGACGACGGTTACACAGACCGTGCCCTCGTGCTCGATTATCCTTCCCCCCTTTCTCTGCAAATTCCGGCCTCAGGCGCGCGAGCTGAAAACCAGCTGGTCGTCAGCGTTACTGATCAGATACATTCGCTGCGCTTCACCGCTGGAAGAGACAAAGGTCACCTGTTGGCCGATACTGACAGCATCAAATGCCTCGGTAGGTTGCAGCTGTTTCTGGATCTCAAGCACGATGCGTGATTTAAAGGGCTTTTCATTCACCGTATCAATATGGTAACTGGCGGTGAATGTCAGATCCGGATGATCAAGAATATAAAATTGTCCTGAGGGCATAGTCATTACCTCTTCGCTTATTTCAGTATGCTGAACGCCGGAAGCGTTTCCCCTGACAGTCTGGCTTTTAAGGCTAGCTGAAGAATGCGTGATTAAAAGCATTAGCAACCTATTTTTATGGTTTCCGCTTTTTTATCAAATATTCACCGCTTGCGCTTGCAGCCTTATTAGCCGGCACTACCCTTACTTTAATCCGCCGTTAATACTGCAGTACCCAGGCTAAAATATCCCGCCAGGTGGCGGGCAGGTCTTCTGAAGGGGAAGGCGGTCGATTACGCCGGGCAGGCAGCCTGAATGCTGGTTAAGCAAGGCAACGGGCAGCGCGCCGTGGCAAAGGGTTACGCGAGGCAGGGTGAGGTGCCGGGCGGGGAAACACGGGCATAGTATAACGGTATTATTGCAATTTTTCGGGGATTGCCGATGCAGGTTCAACTCCTGCTGCCTGGTCGTGCTGCTATCTGCCTGATGATAAAAATAACCGTAGCCGGGGTTAGCCTGCTGGAAATAATCCGGCTGAATAGTTAATCAGTTTAGAGATGAGCCGATATTTGAAATTATTATATTAACCAGTCGGCTGGACACGCTATTCCGCTTTATGTTGACAGAACAATTTCCTGCTGTATTGGCTTACCCGTTTACGGATATTCGTGTGTCTGTTACGCCGCGCAGGGCGATATGTTTAAAAAACGCTTAATGGCTGCTCGTTGTGGTGGAATATATAAGCCTTAATAGTCGACTTGTGGTTTTAACCCTGCTGCAGAAATCATCATCAACGTGCAGGTCAGCCGCACAGGTACTTATACCCATCCTGCTACTGAGTGCCTACCCACCACTGATACAATGGCAGACTTCTGTTACATCGCTTTTCACTCAATTTTGCGGCCTGAGTCGGCCTTTGTAACCTGTTGAAAGTTATTCATTTACCGTATGGTAAGGTTATCCATTCTCAGCCGCAAAAGAAGTCGGGACCCTTTATAATGACGCTTTCCACTGACCAGCAGCCTGATACCGCATTTCCGCCGATGATTGGCGTAATCTCCAGCCCGTTACTGAATTCCTGGCAGCAGAAAATCCTCCATCAACTGACGTACCAGCTCAACGCGCGTGGCGTGTTGATGCTCCTGTTGAATGCCGCCACTGAACAGGCGCTCGCAGCACAGCTGACTCAGGCGGCCCCGCTCGGGCTGCGTGGTTTACTGCTGTTGCCGGGTGCGTTCAGTGACTCACCGCCTGCAAGCATCCTGACCACGGCCTCGCTGCCCGTGCTGCAGCTTGACGCTGAGCAGGCGATGCAGTCTGACGCCAGGCAGGCGGGCGAAGCGATCGGGCGGCTGCTGCTGGCAGAAGGTCATCAGCGGCTGGGTTATCTGCAGAGCCAGGCAGGGTCATCGCCACAGAAACAAGGCTACAGCGCCAGCCTGATGGCGGCAGATCAAGCGATCTGCGTCGATCTGGTGGCGGGCGGCAACGATCGTGAACAGGGCTGGCAGGCGATGACCGATTATCTGAAACAGACCCGCGCCGCCGAGCGCATCCAGGCGCTGTTCTGTGAATCTGATCTGCTGGCGTTTGGTGCAATGCAGGCAATCCGCGATTTTGGTCAGGGCGCGCACGTAGCGGTAGTCGGGTTCGGTGATCTTGATGAAGCACAATGCTCAACCTGGCATCTGACCAGCTGGTCAGTCAATATCGAGCGGGCAATTAACGACGCGCTGAACCGCCTGCTGGGACCCTGTGCAGCACAAGATGAAACGGATGGCGAAGGGGGATTAAAGCGTCGTCACTCCCATTTAGGCAAACAGCGACCGGGAGAGATGTCTGAGTGCGGGTGCGCCCATCGGCACTAGTCCGCCCGGCGACGGATGCATCGTGATCCGGGCGGAAGATCCTGAACTCAGGGCTAGAGGTTCAGGATTGTGGCTGACCAACCGGGCCACTGCCGCCAGGCGCACCGATCGGCTGCTGACCACCTGGCGGTGACGGCGGCGGCGGCGCATCTCTGCCCGGCGACTGAGGCGCACAGGCGGAAAGGGTAGTGATAACGGCAAAAGCTGACAGCAATAAGGCGCAACGTTTCATCAAGGTATCCTGAAAGTTAAACGGTGCCTTTAGTATAGAAAAGTCCGGTGGAATCACCTGATACGCCGTCTTGTGCCAGCCAGAGCAGAAATTGCGGCCGATTATTTGAGACGCCTCTCAACTCAGCTGCGCCAGCAATGCGTTTTGTGTCGAACCTCGCTAAGGTAGCGCATCAATAAAGAGGAGTGGTTATGAATGGCATCGTGAAGTTCGTCCGCGGCTGGCTGGTGTTCTCTGTACTGTGGGGCGTGTTCATGTGGTTTATGTCATGGCAGCAGCAGGGCAAAGAGATAGGATTGGCAATTCTGATGAGTCTCTACGCCGGTCTGATCTATCAGGCATTAGTGACAATGGTCGCCCGCTACAAAGCGCGCCGGCAACAGGCCTGAGCCTGACCGGCAGCCTCGCATGCCGCCGGTCAGCCAGAAAAAATCGCAGGGTTAACCGAAATTACCGGTTAACCGGCGATGGAAATCAGTACTGCGGTTATCCAGCCCCTCAATCGTCACCTGCGCGCCATAGCGCTGATAGCGATGCTCAATGCCATCCAGCGCCGCCACGCTTGACGCATCCCAGATCTGCGCATGGGTTAAATCAATAATGACGTTCCTGGGATCGTGGGCATAATCGAAATGTTCAAACAGATCGTTGCTGCTGGCAAAAAACAGCGGTCCGCGCACCGTATAACGTACCGATTCGCCATCCTCGCTTAACTGACGCTCGGCGTGAATGACGTGGGCAATGCGGCGCGCAAACAGCATCATGGCGATAATCACGCCAGCCAGTACGCCCAGCGCCAGGTTACCGGTCCAAACGGTCACCACCACGGTCAACAGCATAATCAGCGTTTCAGACCACGGCATGCGTTTCAGCGTAGCCGGCTGCAGGCTGTGCCAGTTGACGGTTTTCACCGCCACCACCATCATAATCCCCGCCAGAACCACCATCGGGATTTGCGCCATAATCTGGCTCAGACCGGTAACCAATAGCAGCAGTACCAGCCCGGCAGCCACGGTAGAAACCCGACTGCGTGCCCGGCCCAGTTCGACGTTAACGATGGTCTGCCCGATCATCGCGCAACCGGCGATGCCGCCATAAAAACCAGCAAAAATGTTGGCGACGCCCAATCCCCAGGATTCACGACGTTTGCTGGAAGGCGTATCCGTCAGATCATCAACCAGTTTGGCGGTCAGCAGCGACTCCATCAGACCGACAAAGGCGATACTGAGCGCGGTCGGCCAGATAATCTGCAGCGTCTGCAGATTCAGCGGCACCATCAGGCTATTAAAGCCGGGCAGGCCGGGGCTCATCGGGCCTTCGTCGCCAACATTCGGCATGCGGTAGCCCATCAGCAGGGCAACGCCGGTTACCACCACAATCGCCACCAGCGGTGAAGGAACGCTTTTCACCAGCCGCGGCAGCAGCAGCACGATCGCCAGCGTCACGGCAAAGAAGATCCACACCAGCGATGATTGTCCCCAGACGTGCGGAACCTGAGCAAAGAAAATCAGCACCCCCAGCGCATTCACAAACCCGAGCATCACCGAGCGTGGAATGTAGCGCATCATGCGCGCCAGTCCGGCCAGACCAAACAGGATCTGAATCACGCCGCCCATCACTACCGCCGGCAAAATATAGTTAACGCCATGCAGATGCACCATCGGGCCGATCACCAGCGCCACCGAACCGGCCGCTGCGGTGACCATTGCCGGACGGCCGCCGAGAATCGACAGCGTCAGACAGAGCACCACCGAGGCGACCAGGCTGACTTTAGGGTCAACCCCGGCAATAACCGAAAAAGAGATCACTTCAGGGATCAGCGCCAGCGCGGTGATAACACCGGCCAGGCATTCACGGGTCAGCAGCGCCGGAGAGCGTAATACGCGCCCGACACTGATATCATTCGCTACAACCGGTGTTGCAGCGACATCATTCGATTGAGTCATAAAGGTTTGCAGGCTCTTTTTTGTTTTGCTCCCGCACGAAGGGCGAGAAAGTCGGGATAAAAGTGCGGGTCAGATGTTACCGGGCGCTGGGCGAAGATGCCAGAAAAAGGCGGGGTGACTCCCTCCATGGAGTCGGATTATAACGAGAAATCATCCGGGGTTTTATGGACCACCAGCTCAAGCAGTTGCCGATAGATTTCCAGCGACTCCCGGTCGCTTTCCAGTTCCAGCCGATGAATTAATTTAGAAATAATCGCCTTATTACTGACCGGCATGCCGGACTGCAGGATTTCCGCGACGATTAAGCCGAGCATCTCCATATCACTGGCCGGTTTATTGGCGGCAGCATTAAAGTAGTCGGCAATTTCCTGATCGGTTCTGGGAACCATGTTGTGGTTCTGCATGTGTAAGCCCTTCAAAACAGCCCGATTCCGTTTCGGATGTCAGGACAAAAAGACATAAAAAAACCTCCGCATGGACAGATGCGAAGGAACCCAACGTCATAAATTAATAGATAAAAAATAACCTCTGAAGGTGGAAATCCACTGACACCTTCAGAGGCGACGCAAGTGCATCATTCGTTACAGAGTCGCAAAACAACTCGTGGGGATAAACTTATACAATGAAGTCCAATCTGTACAATCGGATTCCTAAGCAAAATGTGCTATTTTAGCGTTAACAGGGATTTATAAGGAATATTCCGAGAAAAAAATTGTACAGAAAATGTGTACAGCCTGGAAAGTTGACTTAAATGATGCGGAAAGCGTGCGACAACTTCCCGCGTTAACCTTAACTGAAAAGCGCGAGTCTGGCGGTCAGCTTGCGCAGGGCTTTTTTCTCACCGACCACTGCAATGCCCAGCAAACGCCATTGCTGGCGCGGCTTCTGCCGCATCGCCTCACCCAACGCCTGGTAATCGGTAGTGGACTGTCCCTCTTCCGGAAACAGCACCATATCGCAGTCAGCCTGTTCGGCGTTTTCCCGCAGCAGGCTGAGCTGCTCGGTGGTGGCCGCCAGCACCGGGATACCGACCGGGATCAGGCCGGGGCAGGGATGGGCACTGGCATCTTCCAGCGCTTCGCCAACCAGCGCCGGATGACGCTGGCCGAGGGTTAATGCCATGACGGCAGCGGCATTGGTGGCTTTGCCTGGCGGCAAGCTGGCATTTAAAATCATCACACAACGTAAGTCCTGCATCGCGCTTCTCCTGACTAAAAAGCGCATTGTGGCAAGCGGATCAGGCCGGGTCTGGAAGATTTGTGCAGGCACGCTGATAACGTGCCGGGCTAAGCTGGCAGGCGCGCTTAAACCAGCGTCCGAGATGGCTCTGATCGGCAAAACCCAGCGCGGCGGCGACGTCGGCCACCGGCTGGCCCTGAGCCAGTCGCCGCCGGGCCTGACTCAGCCGCCACTGCACCAGCCAGGCGTGAGGCGGCAATCCCCAATGGGCCTGGAACAGCCGCGACAGACGAAAACGATCCAGCTTCAGGCTCTGCGCCATCTGCTGCAAACCCGGATTATCAGCATGATGGGCAATCAGCCAGTCCCGTGCCTGCAGCGCCAGCCGGGCATCCGGGAAAACCGGCCCGGACGTGCGCCATAACCGGTGCTGCGTCAGCTGACCAAACAGCCGGTCAAGTGCCGCATCTTTGATTAATGCCGGATGATCGTGCCACAACGCGTCGAAGGCGTGCCAGACCGCATAAGCCAGCGGGCGGTCGTCGCGTAGCGTATCCGCGAAGCCTAACTCGCGCTGCCCCGGTCCTTCCGCCAGCAGCGGGGCGAGATGCTGCCCGATCTGCTGGGGTGAAAGATAGAGCATGCGATAGGTGAAGCCCTGCTCGTTAATCGCGTCGCCATCATGTAATTCCTCCGGCTCCAGCATAAACACCGTTCCGGGTCGGCTTTGATGCTGTTTGCGTCGCGAATGAAACTGCTGTACACCTTGCTCAGTCACGCCAATCAGATAACTGTCGTGCCAGTGCGGATCGTAAGCATGTCCGGTAAAATGGGCGCGCAGCGACTCGATGCCGCTGGCAGCGTCACGGCGCAAATCCACCCAGTTTTTTGCAGCTGTAGTCATGGTGTTTCACTCCCGGTTGCGGCCTCTGGACATTCTGCCGCGATCCACTAATTTTTAACAGTTCAGGCGCTTTTCATTCGCGTTTGGCTTTGCGTATAATAACGCATTCATTTAATTAGATGTCTAACAATTAGGTTGCTAACATTTGTCATCGCATACTCGTACATTTACCCATCTCCTGCATCTCACCGCGCACGCCTGGCGCCTGGCCGTCGATCGCCATCTGAAAGATAGCGGTCTGAGCATGAGCAGCTGGATGGCGATTGGCCTGATTGCCAGTGAACCAGAGCGCCTGACCCAGACCGAGCTGGCACAGCTGCTGGGACTGGAGGACGCCAGCATGGTGCCGCTGGTCGACCGGCTGGTGAAACAGTCGCTGCTGTCGCGGGTTCAGCCGCCGGAAGATCGGCGTAAACGCCATCTGGTGCTGACTGAAAAGGGCAACCAGGCGTTTGCTAAAGTGAAAACCCAGGCCGACGCGCTGCGGAGCGAAATGCTGGCCGACATCGATCCGCGGGATCTGGCCGTGACCGAGCGGGTGTTACAGCAACTCCTGACGCGAATGGGAAGCATGTAAAGGTGGCGAAGCGCAATCCTTATGCCGCGCGCGAGTGGTTACCGCATGAAAAACCGATGCTGCCTGGGTCACCCTCAACCCCGCTGCATCCGCTGCCGAAGCGGGTGGCGTTTGGTCTGATTGGCCTGCTGATCTCCCTGACCGGGGCGCTAAGTAATGCGCTGGTCACCGCCAATCTGATCAATCTGCAGGGCACCTTTGGTGCCTATTCCAATGAGATTGCCTGGCTGCCAGCGGTCTACGTAATGGGCAATATCTCCATCAACCTGCTGCTGGTGAAATTTCGTCAGCAGTTTGGCCTGCGCGCGTTCACCGAAGCGTTTCTGGTGCTGTATGTGCTGGTGGCGTTCTTTCACCTGTTTGCCAACGATCTCAGTTCGGCGATCATCGTGCGTACCGCGCACGGCATGGTGGCGGCGGCGCTCAGTTCGCTGGGCATCTATTACCAGGTGCAGGCGTGGCCGGCGAAGCATCGTCTGAAAGCGCTGGTGATTGGGCTGACGGTGTCGCAACTGGCGATTCCGCTGGCGCGTCTGTTCTCTTCAGAACTGCTGCAGCTCAATGAGTGGCGCGGTCTCTATCTGTTTGAACTTGGCCTGGCGTTGATTGCGCTGGGCGGAGTGCTGTTGGTCAAGTTGCCGCCCGGCGACCGTATCAAAACCTTTGAAAAAATGGACTTCGTCACCTTTATGCTGCTGGCCCCGGGCATGGCGCTGCTGTGCGGCGTGCTGTCACTGGGGCGGATTGAGTGGTGGTTTACCACGCCGTGGCTCGGCATCTGCACCGCCATCGCGTTAACGCTGATCGTGGCCGCGATTGTGATTGAGCACAACCGGCGTAATCCGCTGATCAATACCCGCTGGCTCAGCAGCGGCATGATGGTCCGGCTGGGGATTGTGATGATTATGATCCGCATCGTACTGGCGGAACAGAATACCGGCGCGGTCGGCTTTTTACAGCAGATTGGCTTACAGAACGATCAGATGCGCGGGCTGGCGCTGGCGATTATTGCCGGCGTAATTGTCGGTATCGCCGCCAGTGCGCTCACCATCAAGCCTGACCACCTCAACTGGCCCATCGTCACCTCGCTGGTGGTGATGATTATCGCGTCGCTGATGGATGCGCACTCCAGTCCGCTGACCCGCGCCAACAATATGTACGTCAGCCAGTTTCTGCTGGGTTTCAGCAGCGCTTTCTTTATGGCACCCGCGATGCTGATGGGGATCGGCAGCGTGGTCACCCAGCCGAAAAATCTGGTGAGTTTTGTGGTGCTGTTTGGCATGAGCCAGAACCTTGGCGGACTGATTGGTTCAGCGATCCTCGGAACCTTTCAGACCTGGCGGGAAAAATATCACTCCAGCCTGCTCAGCGATCAACTCTCGCTGCTTGACCCTAACGTCAACCAACGTCTCAGCCAGTACAATGCGCTGTTCAATAGCCTGGTCGGCGATAACGTTCTGCTCGGCGCGCAAAGCAGCAGCCAGCTGCAAACCGTCGCGACCTTACAGGCCAACGTACTGGCCTATAACGACACCTATCTGTTAACGGCGGCGCTGGCATTGATCACCCTGATGTGGGTGATCTGGCGGTTAACGCGTCGGCGTTATCTCGACTGGCGCCAGGCGCAATTTAACCTGCGTGAGCAGCATCAGCTGGCCGCATTACAGGAAAACACGGAGAAACAATGAGTCAGCAGGACGAACTTCAGGCAGCCGAACGCGACCGTGCGAACCGCCGCCGTATTCTTTCGATTGCCGCCGGCAGCGGCATAGTAGTGATTGGCGTATTAGTCATTCTCTACGCCTGGCAACTCTGGCCTTTCACCAGCGCAGTGCAAACCACCGAAAATGCCTATGTCCGCGGCCAGGTGACCTTTATCAGTCCGCAGGTCAGC
Organism: Pantoea sp. X-Soil-YNGN-775; assembly: GCF_059730575.1. Taxonomy (NCBI): domain Bacteria; kingdom Pseudomonadati; phylum Pseudomonadota; class Gammaproteobacteria; order Enterobacterales; family Erwiniaceae; genus Pantoea; species Pantoea sp. X-Soil-YNGN-775. The sequence goes on from NZ_AP035945.1 coordinate 1,501,759, forward strand.
GGCTACCTGACCTCGGTTGACGTCATCGATCTGCAACCGGTAAAAAAGGGTCAGCTGCTGATGACCATCGACGATCGTATCTATCGTCAGCGAGTGCATCAGGCCCAGGCTCAGCTGGCGATGAAGCAGGCGGCGCTCAGCAATAACCTGCAGCAGCGACGCAGTGCTCAGGCGACGATTGAAAGTAATAAAGCGGTGCTGGAAAACGCCAAAGCCCAGGCGCTGAAAAGCGGCTTTGACCTGAAACGGGTAGAGAACCTGACCGCTGACGGCTCGCTGTCGGTGCGCGAACGGGATGCCGCCCGCGCGGCTAACGCCCAGGCACAGGCGCAGGTCCGTCAGGCTGCGGCTCAGATCGCCGTGGCAGAGCAAAATCTGCAAACGGTGATCGTCAACCGTGCGTCGCTGGAAGGGGACGTCGCCAGTGCGCAGGCGGCACTGGAACTGGCGGAGATCGATCTGGCCAACACCCGGATTATCGCGCCTGATGATGGTCAGCTCGGCCAGCTGTCGGTGCGAACCGGCGCTTATGTCACGGCCGGAACGCGGCTGACCTCGGTGGTACCTAACCACAAGTGGATCATCGCCAACCTGAAAGAGACGCAGCTGGCGCGGATCCGGCCCGGTCTGCCGGTCACCATCCGGGTCGATGCGCTGGATGGCAAACGCTTTACCGGTCAGGTTGAATTTATCTCGCCGGCTGCCGGGTCGGAATTCAGCGCCATTTCGCCTGACAACGCCACCGGTAACTTCGTCAAAATTGCCCAGCGTATTCCGGTTCGTATCCGCATCGATGAGCAGGATATGCAGCAACTGCGGCCCGGCATGTCGGTGGAAGTGAGCATTGATACCGCTGCACAGCCGGCAGGTGAGGGCGCACCATGATCGTCCGCGGTTTACTGATTGGCGTGCTGACGCTGACGCTGGCCGGTTGCGCGACCCAGGTTGAAAAAGCGCCGTCGTCACTGCCGATCCCGCCAGCCTGGCGCGATCGGGTCGGGCCTGCTGCTCCGCCAGAAGCGGGCTGGTGGCGCGCCTTTGGCGATGAGCACCTCAACCGGCTGGTGACGCAGGCGCTGCGCAACAATCCCGATATCCTTACCGCGCGTTCGCGGGTGGATCAGTATCGTGCTCAGCTGCGTGCGGCGCAGGGCGACAACTATCCGACCCTGAGTGCCGGCGCGGCGGCAACCCGTGAACGTACGCTCTCCTCCGTCACCGGCCAGCCCTATGAAACCGACGTTTTTCAGGGCCTGCTGCAGGCCAATTACGATGTCGATTTGTGGGGCGCACGCAGCAGTTCGATCGATGCGGCGCAAGCCTCGCTGGCGGCGCAACAGGCTGCGGCATCGGCGGCGGAGCTGACCATTGCCAGCTCGGTCGCCTCGGGTTATCTCAACTTATGTGCTCTTGATGAGCAGCTGCGCGTCACCGAAGCGACGCTGATCACCCGCAATAATTCGCTGACCCTGGCGAAGCGCCAGTTTGAAACCGGCTACACCTCGCGGCTGGAGTGGATGCAGGCGGCCTCGGAGTACCAGTCAGCCAAAGCACAGATACCGCAGCTTAAGCATCAGATTGCCCGGCAGGAGAATGCGCTGAGTATTCTGGTGGCGATGAACCCGCGCGAAATTGCCCGCCGACAGCAGTTCGATCAAATATCGCCGCAGCAGTTACCGTCGTTGCTGCCGTCCCAGTTGCTCAATCGCCGACCGGATATCGTTCAGGCGCAGCGCCAGCTGCTGGCCGCCGATGCCAGTCTGGCATCGGCCAAAGCGCAGCTGCTGCCCAATCTCAACCTGACTGCGACCGGCACCTTACAGAGTTCGGTGCTGCATCAGCTGGCGGATAATCCGTTCCGCCTGTGGAGCGTCGGCGGCAGTATTCTGGCGCCGTTGCTCAACCGTGAAGCGCTAACAGCAGAAGTGGATGTCTCAATGGCCAGCCGTAACCAGGCGCTCTATGGCTATGAGAAAGTGGTGCGTAACGCCTTCTCAGAAGTGAACGATGCGATGGATGCGATCCGCCAGGGTGAGGCACAACTGGAAGAGCTGCAAAAGCAGGAGAACTATGTAGCTGAAGCCTTGCGCATCGCCAGTAACCGCTATCAGAACGGTTACGCCTCCTATCTTGATGAGCTGGATGCCCAGCGTACCCTGTTTACAACCCAGCTGAATCTGGTGACGGTGAAAAATAATCTGCTGCTGGCGCAGATTGATCTCTATCGCGCGCTGGGCGGCGGCTGGTCAGCAAACGCCACGTCATCCTCTGAATAACCCTTTCCCTTGATACGGTTCCGATCCAGCAGCAGTCAGAGATTTTGTTTGCTGGATCGGCGCTGTCGCGTCCCGCGCTGCTGTGCGCGGCCCGGTTAGTGAGTTCGCCACCATGCTGACCGGGAAGCACACCAACAATATGACCGGCACCACCTATGTGCAGATGATGCCGCACACCACTGCGGTTAATGCCGGGCTGTTTTTCGGCCTGCGCGGTCGGGTGATCCCCACCGCCAGCGCCTGCACCTCCGGCAGCCAGGCGATTGGCGAGGGGGCCGGCACGCTGATCCTCGAATCGCTGGCGCATGCCCAGGCGCGCGGTGCCTTCGGCCATACGCTGGGAGCCTGTGGCGCGCTGGAGGCGTGGATGAGCATTGAGATGATGCGTGAGGGCTGGTTCGCCCCGACGCTTAATCTTTCGCAACCGGCTGACAGCTGCGGCGCGCTGGACTCCATCATGGCTGAGCCACGGCAGATTGAAACTGACTACATCCAGAGCAATAACGTCGCCTTTGGCGGCATTAATACCTCTCTGATCTTCAAACGCTGGCGCGGCGTCTGATCTGCTGCCCATGCTGCGCGGGCACGGGCATTCTGCCTTCGTCATCGCGCGGCTGTTCCCGGCTGTTTATTACCCGCGCTGACTGCTGATTTTGCTTGCAATTGGCAACGCCCTGCGCATAATCGCAAACCGCAATAATAATGATTCTCAGTCCAATTAAATTCAGGGAACAACCATGCGTCAGCGCCTTTTAACCCCAGGATGTAAACCGACACTGTTGGCAATGCTGATCGGTGCCGGCTGTCTGCCCGTGATGGCGGCAACGCCAGCCTCGTCTGCCGCTCCGCGTGATGCCGCACAGGACGCCAGCCAAAGCGGACAAACCATGACGGTAACCGCCAGCGCCGACGATGACTTCACGCCGGGCGGCGATCAACCGGTCCCGGCTTATCTGGAGGGGCAGGTTGCCCACGGCGGCCGGCTGGGCATGCTGGGTGAGCAAAAGGCAATGGATGTGCCGTTCAACGTCATCGGCTTTACTGCAAAAATGATTGAGGATCAGCAGGCCAAAACCATCGCTGATGTGGTGCGCAATGATGCTGGCGTGCAGAACGTCAAAGGTTATGGCAACTTCGCCGAAAGCTATCGTATCCGCGGTTTCCTGCTGGATGGCGATGACATGACCTACGGCGGCTTGCCGGGCGTGGTGCCACGTCAGGTGATGGATGCCTCGCTGGTGGATCGGGTCGAAATTTTCAAAGGCGCTAACAGCCTGCTGAACGGTGCGGCCAGCAGCGGTGTCGGCGGCATTATCAACCTTGAGCCTAAACATGCCGGCGCTACGCCGCAGGCGCGAGTCGGTGTGGATTACACCTCTGATGCGCAGATCGGCACAACCGTTGATGCGGGACGCCGGTTTGGAGATAACGACCAGTTTGGCGTGCGGGTTAACCTGGTGCATCGTGAAGGTGAAAGCGGCGTGGATGACGAGAAAAAGCGTACCACCGCCGCCTCAATCGGTCTCGACTATCACGGTGATCGGTTACGCACTTCGCTGGATGTTGGCTATCAGAAAAAGACCTTCCACGACGGCTTGCAGGGCATCAACATCAGCGGCGTCGACTTTATTCCCGCCGTGCCGTCCAACTCGCGTAATTACAGCCAGCAATGGGTCTACAGCGACATGGAGTCGGAGTTTGGTATTGCCCGGGCGGAGTACGATCTCAGCGATAGCTGGACCGCGTATGCCGGTTTAGGCGCGCAGCATGCCCATGAAACCGGTAACTACGGCACGCCAAAACTGCTGAACCGCGAGGGTGATGCCACTATCAGCACCTTCAATACCAACCGCGTGCAGGACAACATGAGCGGCATGCTCGGGCTGCGCGGCAATTTCGATACCGGCTTTATTTCGCACAAGGTCAATGTTGGCTATTCCGCGCTGACCACCAATGCGAAAAATGCCTACAACATGTCGCTGACCAGTGCGAACACCAACATCTATCATCCGGATGAGGTTGCCGCGCCGCCGGCAAACTTTGCCGGCGGAAACTTCTCCGATCCGCTGACTACTGCACGTTCGCGCACCCAGGGCTATCTGCTGAGCGACACGCTGGGCCTGTTTGATGATTCGCTGCTGCTGACGGTTGGCGCGCGCCATCAGAAAGTGTGGGTGCGTAATTACAACTACAACAGCGGCGCAGAAGATACCGCGTCGCGCTACACCAATAGCCGCTGGATGCCGACCTATGGGGTGGTTTACAAGCCGTGGCAGTCGATTTCGCTGTATGCCAACCACACCGAAGCGCTGCAGCCAGGCGCGGTGGCGCCGCGTAATGATACGGTCACCAATCCGGGAGCCATTACCGGCATCGCCCATTCAAAACAAAATGAAGTTGGGGTGAAAGGGGATTTCGGTCGCATCGGCGGCACGCTGTCGCTGTTTGAGATTAAAAAACCGTCGGGGATGATTGGCGCGGATGGCGCGTATGGCATGAACGGTGAGCAGCGACATCGCGGCATTGAAACCAACCTGTTTGGCGAGCCGGTATTAGGCTTCCGCCTTAACGCCAGCGCCACCTGGCTGGATCCGGTGATGACCAAAACCTCCGGCGGCACCTATGACGGCAAACAGGCGGTGGGGGTGCCACGTGACAACTACACACTGGGAGCCGAATATGACATTAAACCGCTGGAAGGGTTGACCGCTACCGCGCTGATCACCCACACCGGTTCACAGTGGGCTGATGCGGCGAACAGTAAAAAAATCGACAGCTATACCACGCTGGATCTCGGACTGCGTTACCGCACCCGGCTCAACCAGAATGATATGGTGTGGCGCGTCGGGGTCGAAAACGTGACCAATGAGAAGTACTGGGCCAACGTTGATGATACCGGCACTTATCTGTCGCAGGGCGATGGTCGTACGCTGAAAGTTGGGGTGACCTACGACTTCTGATCGGCGGAGCTGAAAGGATAACGGAGCGCAGCACGCGCTCCGTTTTTTTTTCGGGCGAAAGAACCGGACGAAAAACAGGCTTTCATCTACACTGTGACGCGCTGCTTTTTCGCCCGTTCACCGAATTTTACAGGAAGCCCATGTCGTTACCATCGCCACCCGACGATCAGGATGAGCCGATTCGCCAGTCGCTCGACGATGCGCACTTTGCGATTGTGGTGCTTGCGGTGACCTCGGTTACGCTTATAATCTTTGTCCTGATGATTACGCTCTGGATGAGCTGACTCCGGCGTAATTCAAGGGAATGGAACAGGAGAAGGCGATGGAATCCAGAGATGACAAACTGATCGCAATTATCGGCCTGCTGGCGGCCTGTCTGATTGGCGTCACCTTTCTGTTCACCATGACCTGGTTAACCGATGTACGCCATCCCACCGATCCTTCCCTTGATGTTCAGTCCTGCTCCCCCAAAAAACCGCCGTCTCAGCCAGTCTGATCGCGTCGGGTAAATTTGATCTGCTGACTGCGCAATACCAGTGCCAGCGCTTCATGCAGATTGCGGTTGCCGTTGGGATCGGCCAGGCCGAGCAGCGGACCGGGTGAACGCCGGTCATCAGCCCAGGCCGGGTATTCCACCACCGGATAGAGCGACACCCCTTCCACCGCAATGCCCTGATCCAGCGCCACTGCCACATTCTCACTGATCTCCTGCAGCCACGGCGCACGCGCTTCGCCTTCGGCACCGGTTTCGGCAATCAGCATCGGCCGCTGAAAGCGTTGCCAGCATTGTGCCAGCAAAATATGCAGCGGCACCCGCGCCGGATCGTCGGGTGACATCGGCCGATCGGGGAAGAACCAGTGGTTATCGGGATAGTAATTCAGGCCGAGGATATCGAGACAGTCTTCACTGCCGCCTAACTCTTTGTCGAGGCGGCCAGCCAGCATATCCCAGGCTTCAAACTGCGCCTGATGCTGGGCGTCGGCGTAGGGTTTACTGTCCGGGTTGTCGGCATGATGGGCAATCTGAACCAGCGGATCGGTCAGCACAAAGCGTGCATCCGGGTAGACCTCGCGAATGGCATGAATAGCCGCCAGCGAGGCGCGAACCAGTTGACGCTTCAGCTCTTTGCCGCGTCCCGCCGCGTGTGGATTAAACCAGGCGACATCGGCACCGGCCCACGACCAGAAAGAGATTTGATTAACCGGTGTGAAAAACGGTTGTTCGATGCCTTCATCGCGCATCAGTTGGGCCATCGCGCGGGCGAAACGGCTAAAATGGTCAACAAACTCCGCTTTCCAGATATTAAGATGATCGGGATAGCCGAAGTGCGCCAGTTCCCAGATAATCTGTAAATTCTGGCGCTGCGCCGCGGCGATCATCGGCAGAAAGCTCTGCCAGTCATACTGATTGGGAATTTTTTCAATCAGGTGCCAGCGTGCGCCGTCGCGCGCGGTGAAAAGGTGCTGTTCCGCCAGCGCGGCGTAATCCCTCTCCAGCAGCATATCGTGGCCGCTGCTGATAACCATGTCGAGTCGTTTTCCCGGCGTGCGGCAGGCGGTGGAACAGGGAAAACTGCCCTGGAAAAAGCTGCGGAACAGACTGGGATGATGGCGCTGGCGGGCGTCTGTAAGGGGTTGATGTGACATATTCCTCTCCTGCCGGGCCGATGCCGGTCACAGATCGTCCGACTAAGTCTAGACTAAAAACCGGTCGCAGCGTTTTTAGCAAGTCGGTAGGATCGTATAGCGTCAGACCGCGGGCCGGGGAATAATAAAAATAACTGCATTTTACAGGGAATGGTCATGACCGAAGCGTTTGAGCTGTCTCAGCAATCCGAACAGCCCAGCTGGCTGGAAGCGCAGCTGGTGCCACAGTGCCAGCGCCATCCGGGGCTCAGCGGGATTTATCCGCTCAGCGACGGGCTGGACGCCTTTGCGGCGCGCTACCTGCTGATGCAAAAAGCGGAGCGTTCGCTCGATATTCAGTACTACATCTGGCAAAACGATCTCTCTGGCCGGCTGCTGTTCAGCGCGATGCTGGAGGCGGCACAGCGCGGGGTGAAAGTGCGTCTGCTGCTGGATGACAACAATACGCCGGGCCTGGATGAAACGCTGGCCCAGCTCAACCGTCACCCCAATATTGCGGTGCGACTGTTTAATCCTTTCTCGTTTCGCACCCTGCGGGCGCTGGGCTACCTGACCGACTTTGCCCGGCTGAACCGCCGCATGCACAATAAAAGCTTTACCGTTGATGGCGTCACCACGGTGGTCGGCGGGCGTAACGTCGGCGATGAATATTTCGGAACCGGCAATGAGCCGCTGTTCGCCGATCTCGACGTGCTGGCGATCGGCCCGGTGGTCGATGAGGTGGCGCAGGATTTTGAACGCTACTGGAACAGCCGGCCGGTTTCACCGCTACAGCAGGTGCTGGACGAGCAGGAGCGGGAGGAAGACAGCGTCAGCCTGCCGGCCGAGTGGCGTCACAGCGAGGCGGTACAGCGTTATCTGCAGCGCCTTGAAAGTGCCTCGCTGCTGCAGGATCTGGAGCAGGGCAGGTTAGCGCTGACCTGGGCCAGAACCCGGTTGCTGAGTGACGATCCGCGTAAGGGGCTGGGCAAAGCGCGTCGGAAAACGCTGTTGCCGCAACGGATGCTGGAGGTGATCGGTACGCCGCAGCGGCAGTTCGACATTATCTCCGCCTATTTTGTCCCAACCCGCGCCGGCGTGGCGCAGCTGCTGTCGCTGAAGCGCAAAGGGGTGAAGATTGCCATTCTGACCAATTCGCTGGCCGCCAATGATGTGTCGATTGTGCACGCCGGTTACGCTAAATGGCGCAAGAAGCTGCTGCGTCACGGCATCGCCCTCTATGAACTGAAGCCGCAGGCGGCGCTGCAGGATGCGCCGCACGATCGTGGCTTAACCGGTAATTCCGGCTCAAGCCTGCATGCCAAAACCTTTTCGGTCGATCAGCAAACGCTGTTTATCGGCTCATTCAACTTTGATCCGCGTTCAGCGGTACTCAATACTGAAATGGGGCTGGTGATTGAGAGCGAGGCGCTGGCAAAGGAAACCCATCAGCGTTTTAGCCAGTCGATGCGCGATCGTGCCTGGACGCTGCGGCTGGATAAGTGGGGGCGGGTCAACTGGCTGGAATATCCGGATGAAGCGCAACAGGTGGTGCACAAGCACGAGCCTGGCTGCTCGTGGTGGCAGCGGCTGCAGGTGCGGCTGGTGTGGCGCTTGCCGATTGAGTGGCTGCTGTAAGCTGGGCGCTGCTCAGGCTCAGGCTCAGGCTCAGGGAGCATACGGCCTCCGCAAAGACGCAAAACCCGCCATCTCTGGCGGGTTCAGCGCACCGCATCCCTGAGGTGCGCCCGTCGCCGGGCCAACGCTCTGCGTTGTTCAAAAACGCTCCCGGCGTTTTTGTCCGCTTTACTTCTGACCTATGCTCCCATCGCTTGAACGCGTCAGCAGACGGAAGCCAAACCCATCAATCGCCTGACTCCAGCTTATTTGCGTTCAAACTTACCCGAGAACAGGAAACGCAGCAGCGGTATCCGCAGATGAATTTCATACAGCAGGAAGGCGATCCCGAACACCATCAGCAGGCCGAGGAAGAAGCCCAGCGTGTTGTTTTCGATGCGCGGGGTGACGTAGATGCCGTACAGCAGGGTCAGTGGATGGTGCACCAGATAGATAAACAGCGACGCATTGACCAGGTACATGATGCGCGGCGAATGCGCGTTCAGCAGCTTGTGGCCAAAGCAGAAGCAGACGCTCAGCATGCACAATCCCATCAGGGTTGAAATCAGGGCATCCAGCTCATACAGCCAGCCTTCGCCGCTGCTCAGGCGCTGATTGGCGCAGTAGGCAATAAACATCACCACCGCGCCGACCCACATCAGCGGATTGAAACGCACAAACAACTGCTTCAGCGGCGGATGTTTCCATGCCAGCGCGCCCAGCATAAAGAACGGCAGATAGAAGAGAGTTTGCATCACGATAATGCTGAACAGGCCATCCATCAGCCAGGCTGGCTGGAACAGGAAGATCAGGCGGCGGAACAGACACCACAGTAATGCCCAGGCCGTGACGCCCGCGGCCAGTGAACCCCAGCCGACCCGGCTGTAATCAGTGGTGCTGTGCTGATCGCGCAACCAGCGGAATGTCACCATCCCAAGGGTTGTCAGCATCACCAGCACCACCAGAAACCACAGGTGCGAGATCAGCTCCCACATCAGATTATTAAATTTTTCATATGGGCTGAAGCGCGGCCAGTCGGCCAGCTTGCTGGTCCAGTTTTTCAGCATAAAAAACTGCGGCAGGGTTATCAGCGGAATAGCCGTCAGTAACGGGATGCCAACCCGCTCAAGCCGCACCTTCAGAAAGCGTCGCGGCTGATAGCGCAGATAGAGCATGTAAGAGAAATAGCCCGAGATGACGAAAAACACCTGCATGCGAAACGCATGAATAAAGTCATTGAACAGCGTCAGCCATAGCGAGGCTTCTGTGCTGTTAACTGCCCATTTCTGCGTCGAGTAAATCAGGGAGACGTGAAACGGTACTCCCAGTAACATCAGATACGCCCGGATTGAGTCGAGGAAGTATTCACGTTCAGGTTTTGCTGTACTCATAAAGTTCCAGTTCGTTAGTACGTATGACCGGTTTCGCCCTGAAACCGGATTATGCTCGGGCAGAATTCTACCTGCGATAAACAAGGTATACTATCAGTGGAATCCGTAGTGTTTAATTGTCCTAAAAGCGGGTGTTTGCCTGACGAAATGCGGGAACAATGTTGCGCATAAGCTGTCGGAAAACCGAATAATCCTTTAAGATAAGCGGGTTTGATTTAAGCACACGAAAGGGGGGGATGTGCTGACTAAAGAAAAAAATAAAGCCGGACTGATGAAGGTACGCTGGATTGGTACTGCGGTTCTGCTGGCGTTATACGCCAATAACAGTTGGGCGTTTAACATCGATGATGTTGCCAGACAAGCCAAAGCGTTGGCAGGGAAAAGCTTCGAAGCGCCAAAAAGCAATTTACCCTCTCAATTTCGTGAAATGAAATTTGCTGATTATCAGCAGATCCAGTTTAACCACGATAAAGCGTACTGGGGCAAACTGCGCACGCCGTTCAAGCTGGAATTTTATCACCAGGGGATGTATTTCGACACCCCGGTGCAAATTAATGAAGTGACCGCGAACGCGGTGCGAGAGATCAAATACAGCCCCGATTATTTTAATTTTGGCAATGTAAAACATGATGCCGATGCGGTGAAAAACCTCGGATTTGCCGGTTTCAAAGTGCTCTACCCGTTAAACAGCAAGGGTAAAGACGATGAGATCGCCAGCTTCCTCGGTGCCAGCTATTTCCGGGTAATCGGTGCCGGTCAGGTTTATGGGCTGTCGGCCCGAGGCCTGGCGATTGATACTGCGCTGCCGTCCGGTGAAGAGTTCCCGCGTTTCAAAGAGTTCTGGATTGAACGTCCGAAGCCGCAGGATAAACAGCTGGTGATCTATGCACTGCTCGATTCGCCGCGCGCCGCGGGTGCCTATCGCTTTGTGCTGCGTCCGGGCCAGGCGTCGACCGTTGACGTGCAGTCGAAAGTCTACCTGCGTGACAACGTCGGTAAACTGGGCGTAGCGCCGCTGACCAGTATGTTCCTGTTCGGTCAGAACCAGCCATCCAACGTGAGTAACTTCCGTCCGGCGTTACATGACTCAGACGGTCTGTCAATTCACAGTGGTAACGGTGAATGGATCTGGCGTCCGCTGAACAATCCGCGCCATCTGGCGGTCAGTACCTACACCATCGAGAGTCCGAAAGGGTTTGGTCTGCTGCAGCGTGGACGTAACTTCGACAACTATCAGGATCTTGACGATCGCTACGACCTGCGCCCAAGCGGCTGGGTTGAGCCATTAGGCGACTGGGGCAAAGGCCGGGTAGAACTGGTTGAGATCCCAACGGCTGATGAGACCAACGACAACATCGTGGCGTTCTGGACCCCGGAGACGTTGCCGGAGCCGGGCAAAGAGATGAACTTCAAATATCGCCTGCACTTCTCACGTGATGAAAATCAGCTGCACTCTGACGATACCGCATGGGTGAAAAATACCCTGCGTTCAGCGGGTGACGTGAAGCAGTCTAATCTGGTGCGTCAGCCAGATGGCACCGTGGCTTTCACCATCGACTTCGTGGGTAAAGACATGAGCAAGATGGCGGAGAACAGCCAGGTGGCACCGCAGGTCAGCGTGGGTAAAAACGCGGATGTGGTGGAGCAGAGCGTACGTTATAACCCGGTCACTAAAGGCTGGCGTCTGGTGTTGCGTCTGCGTGTGAAAGACAACAAGCAGCCCACCGAAATGCGTGCGGCGCTGGTTAGCGGCGACAAGACATTGACGGAAACCTGGAGCTATCAGTTACCTGCCAATGAATAAATCGACTTTTACACCTCAACGTTACGTGGAATCCCTGCCGCTGGATGCGGCGGGGAAGGCGCGCCTCAGCGCCTCGCTGCAGAATGCGGCAGCGTTTCACTTCATTCATGATGCGCTGGGCAAGGATGTGGCCGCCAGCGATCGTCCCGATGATGCGCCGTTAAAATCGGTGTCATCGCGGGTCGAAATGGCCTGGCCCGACTCGCTCGCTAACGGTCAGCAGCTGGGTAAAGATGACCTCGATCGTACCACGCTAAAGGCGATGCCGAAGGTCAAACGCTCGCTGATGTTCCCGGAAGCGTGGCGGACCAACCCGGTCGCGCGCGCCTGGGACTCACTGCGTGGACATAAATCGGTGCCGCGCTACGCCAATGCGGAAGAGCAGCGTGCCGAAGAGAAATGGCGTCATGTCGGATCAATTCGCCGCTATATCCTGCTGATCCTCACCATCATGCAGACCGTAGTTGCCACCTGGTATATGAAGACCATTCTGCCGTATCAGGGCTGGACGCTGCTGGATCCGATGGAGATGATCAATCAGAACTGGCAGCAGTCGGTGATGCAGATCCTGCCGTATGTGTTGCAGACCGGCATCCTGTTCCTGTTCGCCATTCTGTTTTGTTGGGTCTCGGCCGGTTTCTGGACCGCGCTGATGGGCTTCCTGCAGTTACTGATTGGTCGCGACAAATACAGCATTTCCTACTCTACCGTCGGGGATGAACCGCTTAATCCGGCGCACCGTACCGCGCTGATTATGCCGATCTGTAACGAAGATGTTGAGCGGGTTTACGCCGGTTTGCGTGCCACCTGGGAATCGGTGGTGCGGACCGGCAACGCTGAGCATTTCGACGTTTATATCCTCAGCGACAGTTACGACGCTGATATCGCCATCGCCGAACAGAAAGCCTGGATGGAGCTGGTGCGCGACGTCGGCGGTGCCGGCAAGATTTTTTATCGCCGTCGTCGTCGTCGTGTGAAGCGTAAAAGCGGCAACATCGATGACTTCTGCCGTCGCTGGGGCAGCAACTACAGCTACATGGTGGTGCTGGACGCCGACAGCGTCATGAGCGGTGAGTGTCTGACCGGTCTGGTTCGCATGATGGAAGCCAACCCGAACGCCGGTATTATTCAGTCGTCGCCGAAAGCATCCGGTATGGACACGCTGTATGCGCGCTGTCAGCAGTTTGCCACCCGCGTTTATGGTCCGCTGTTTACCGCTGGCCTGCACTTCTGGCAGCTGGGGGAATCCCACTACTGGGGACACAACGCGATTATCCGGGTGAAACCGTTTATCGAACACTGTGCGCTGGCACCGTTACCCGGTGAAGGCTCGTTTGCTGGTTCGATTCTGTCACACGACTTTGTTGAAGCTGCGCTGATGCGTCGTGCTGGCTGGGGCGTCTGGATTGCCTACGATCTGCCGGGCTCGTATGAGGAGCTGCCACCCAACCTGCTGGATGAGCTGAAACGTGACCGTCGCTGGTGCCACGGTAACCTGATGAACTTCCGCCTGTTCCTGGTGAAAGGGATGCACCCGGTTCACCGTGCGGTGTTCCTGACCGGCGTGATGTCTTACCTGTCAGCACCGCTGTGGTTCATGTTCCTGGCGTTGTCTACCGCCCTGCAGGTGGTGCATACGCTGATGGAGCCAACCTACTTCCTGCAACCGCGCCAGCTGTTCCCGGTGTGGCCGCAGTGGCGTCCGGAACTGGCGATAGCGCTGTTTTCCACCACGCTGATATTACTGTTCCTGCCGAAGCTGCTGAGCGTGATATTGATCTGGTGCAAGGGGGCGAAATCATACGGCGGCGCGATCCGTCTGTTCATCTCGCTGATGCTGGAGATGCTGTTCTCGGTGCTGCTGGCTCCGGTGCGCATGCTATTCCACACCGTGTTTGTGGTTAGCGCCTTCCTCGGCTGGGAAGTGGTGTGGAATTCGCCACAGCGTGACGATGACGCGACCCCGTGGAGCGAGGCGTTTAAACGTCACGGTTCGCAGATGGCGCTGGGTCTGGTGTGGGCAATCGGCATGGGACTGTTGGATCTCAACTTCCTGTGGTGGTTGTCACCGATTGTCTTCTCGCTGATTCTGTCGCCGTTTGTGTCGGTGATGTCGAGCCGGGCAACCATCGGTATCAAGAGCAAGAAGGCTCGACTGTTCCTGATCCCGGAAGAGTATGAGCCGCCGAAAGAGCTGGTGGACACCGATCACTACCTGCAGCTTAACCGTGAGCGGGCGCTGGAAAATGGCTTTATGCACGCGCTGTTCCACCCGGCGTTTAACGCGCTGGCGACGGCACTGGCGACGTCACGGCATAAGCAGAGTCAGCTACTCGACTACGCCCGCGATCGCCGCGTCGATCAGGCGTTAAGCGATTCGCCGGATAAACTGAATCGTGAACAGCGTTTACAGCTGATTAGCGATCCGGTGGTGCTGGCACGTGTGCATACCCGGCTGTGGGAGAACGCTGAGAAGTATCATCAGTGGGTGGAGAGTTATCAAAAACTCACCCTCAACCCCAACGCGCTGGTCAAAAACGCGTAAAATGAAAAAGCGGCAGCGATGCCGCTTTTTTTTGCCGGTTATTCGCGGCCAGAGTAACAGCAGAGTTGAGCTGGTTGTGGCGGGATAAATCGGGCTAACGGGGCGCGCAGCGCGGGATAACGATAATGATTGTTAGTGGCGGGTATCAGTGGTGAAACGGTGTCTGAAAACAGCGGTGTTAGCGCTGGCGGTGATCTGTATGAGCGGTTGCGGCAGTATTATCAGCCGTACCGTGCCCGGTCAGGGGCACGGTAATCAGTACTATCCTGGGGTACAGTGGGATGTACGTGACGGCGCCTGGCGCGTATTGACTATCCTTGACCTGCCGCTGTCGCTGGTGGTTGACACCCTGCTGTTACCGGTCGACGCCAGCCACGGTCCTTACGAATAACCGCGATCGGAGTCGCTGTTATCATCTTCCCACTCCTGCGCAGCGGCTTCACCCTCTTCGGTATCCAGCGGCGGCTCCAGCTGAAACTCGCCGTAGTCCCACTCGTGCAGGGTGTTTTCCGCTAACCACTCCTGACGCAGTTCAACCTCATCGAAGTCAGCATCAAAAATCGCCTGAGCGGCCTCACCGCTGCGAATTGGCAGGCATTCACCTGCATCGCCTTCGTCAGCCAGAAACTCCGCCTGCCACATAATATCACCGTCCTGCATGACATATTTTTGCAGGCCAAACTGGCTTACCGATGCATCGCCTTCCTCAAGTTCCGGGTGGTTAGCGAGAAACTCTTCACGTGCAGCATCAATCGCTTCCTCTAAGGTACTGTACATGCTCATCGCTGTTCTCCTTGCCTGGTTGATTTGATTTCAGTGAAGAATAGACGAAATCTGGCGGAGGGAAAGGGCGGGGCGGTTTGATTGGCGGGAAATAACGCACTTCCCGCCATTCACGGTCAGACTCCTTTTTGCGGGAAGTGCAGAACCGGGCGCACCGACTCATGAATCACCGGCGCAGAGTAGCGAATACAACATTTTATACAGGGCTTGACTTTCTTAAAGTTAATTCGGGCGATCGATAATGCCTGACTCAGATTATATAAGGTACCAATAAATATTACGTCTTCTTTATCCGGCATCCGCCGGCATCCTTTCCGGTGAAGCGCATGATAGTTGTCCTGATCGGTGCTGATTGTCACATAATAGTAGAGACCTTTATTCATATTATAAGTCCTGCTAAGAAGGTTGCTGTGTGTCATCTTTTTATGTTTTTGCCTTCGCAGTTAAGCATCTAACTGTCACAGCAGAAATTACCGATAACCACTCACATATTCAAATGCAATAATGGCCTATCAGACTATTGAAATTTTGTAAAAACGGAATATGACACAGCACGCAACGACAATTGCTTGTTAATTAAGTTAATTTTACTGGATTAATAAGCTGCGGGAAATGATTAAGCCTTGCTAAATAGGAATTGACCTGGCGTTCATATAAATTAGCGCCGCCGGTGAATATAATAAATCGTTAAAAAATTAATTTATCCGGCACAAAAAAGGACGCCAGCCTTGCTAACTCACTGTAGATGGGTTAAGGATGCTAATTATATCGTGCAGTTATCAGTTAATCCGATCGCGGTGTTGATTAATTACTGGACCGGGAATCGGGCCGGCGTAGGCTGGCAGCAGCAAAAGATTGTTTTAGCCGGGCAGGAATAAAGCGAAAATCGCGCTAAACGGCCCCATAGCGACCGTTTAGCGTCGGTGATTTAATAGCGTGAGGGTTCCCCTTCCGGACGGGTTTTGAAGCGGCGATGCAGCCACATATACTGTTCAGGAGCCAGTAAAACGCCTTCCTCAACCACCTTATTCATCCGGGCTGCGGTCTCTTCCTCGCTCGCCAGGGTAAAGGCATCACTGATGTCAGGTAAAATCATCAGTTCATAACCCCGGCCTTCTGGCAGACGGCGCGGTACAAACGGGATCACCGCCGGTTTACCCATGCGGATTAACAGATGGGTGCCGACCGTGGTGGCCGCTTTGTCGACGCCAAAAAACGGCACAAACACGCTGCTGCGCGGGCCGTAATCATGGTCGGGTGCGTACCAGATGATATCGCCACGTTTCAGGGCGCGAATCATCCCTTTAAGATCTTTACGATCGAGCATGCTTTTGTTGGAACGCATCCGGCCATGCACCTGCAGCCAGTCAATCAGCTTGTTGTCGTTCGGCCGGTAGACGCCGATGCCCGGGTTATGGATGCCAAACATGCGGGCACCAATCTCCAGCGTCAGAAAGTGCATACCAATCAACAACACGCCGCGCTGAGTGTCGTGCGCCTGCTGAATATGCTCTAAGCCAGAAGGTTTATGCCATTTGTTAATCCGCCAGTCGGGCCAGAACCACGCCATGCCGGTTTCAATCAAGCCCATGCCGACGGATTCGAAGTTGTGCTTAACCATCGCTTCACGATCGTTGGGCGGCATATCTGGAAAGCTTAATTCCAGATTACGGCGTGCAATGTTAACGCGACGCTTCATAAAGCGCATGCTTATACGGCCAATATTGCAGCCGAGCACATAAAGCAGGGGATAAGGAAGTAGCACCAAAAGATAAAGGAAGAACACGCCCAACCAGGTTAACCAATAGCGTGGGTGAAGCAGTTCTCGTGAAAATTGAGGCAACTGGGTCATGTGAAATTGTTTTTTCCTGCGTCGCGCACCGTGCGGTGCTGATATCTCGTTGATTTTCACTATTGTGCCAGTTTTTATCTTGCGTATAAATGTCACTGTCAGCGTCAATTCTTTCGGTCAGTAATATAGGCGAGCCGGCAGTGCGGGAAAAACAGCCAACCGGCAATCAATTTGGCCGGTGGTCTTTGCATCCCGTTGAAATCAGGTATCATGTGCGCGCTAAATTTCTTCTATTGATAACAGGAACGAACACCATGCCAGTGTTACATAACCTCGTTTCCAATAAAGAGCTGAAGGCGCGCATGCTGGCTGAAACCGAGCCGCGCACCACTGTCTCTTTTTATAAGTATTTCCAGATCGCCGATCCTAAAGCGTTTCGTGATGCACTCTATCTCGGTCTGACCGCCCTTAAGGTGTTTGGCCGGGTTTACGTCGCGCACGAAGGGATTAACGCCCAGATCAGCGTTCCCGCCAGTCAGTATGAAAAGATGAAAGCCTATCTCTACGGCTTTGACCCGGCGCTGAATAATCTGCGAATGAACGTTGCGCTGGACGACGACGGTAAATCCTTCTGGGTGCTTCGCCTGAAAGTCCGTGACCGGATTGTGGCGGACGGCATTGCCGACGGTACGTTCGATGCCAGCGACGTGGGGCAATACCTTAAAGCCGCAGAAGTGAACGCCATGCTGGACGATCCGGATGCGGTGTTCGTTGATATGCGTAACCATTACGAATATGAAGTCGGTCGCTTTGATAACGCGCTGGAAGTGCCAGCCGACACCTTCCGCGATCAGCTGCCGATGGCGGTTGATATGCTGCAGGACAAAAAAGACAAAAAGATTGTGATGTACTGCACCGGGGGAATTCGCTGCGAGAAAGCCAGTGCCTGGATGCGTCATAACGGTTTTGAAGATGTCTACCACGTCGAAGGCGGCATTATCGAGTATGCCCGGCGTGCCCGTGAGCAGGGGTTACCGGTCCGATTTAAAGGCAAAAACTTTGTCTTTGACGAGCGGATGGGTGAGCGTATTTCTGATGATGTGCTGTCGAACTGTCACCAGTGCGGTGAACCGTGCGACACTCACGTCAACTGCGTCAATGATGGTTGCCATCTGCTGTTTATTCAGTGTAAAAGCTGTGCAGAGAAGTTTGAGAACTGCTGTAGTCCGCTCTGTCAGGAAGAGGCGAAACTGTCGCCGGAAGAGCAGCGTGCCCGTCGCGCCGGGCGTGAAAACGGCAATAAAATTTTCAACAAGTCGCGTGGTCTGTTAAACATGACCATCCCGTCACCGGTTAAAAAATAAGTGATACCGCCTGAAGCCTGGCTTCAGGCGGTATAGCCGTTTACTGACGTACGCCTTCTACCGAAATCATCAGCTGAACCTTTTGCGAGGCTGGTCCGAGATCTTTGGTGATATTAAAATCTTTCAGCGCAATTTCGCCCTCGGCTTCGAAGCCTGCGCGATAGCCGCCCCACGGATCTTTACCTTCACCCAGCAGTTTCGCTTCCAGCGTTACCGGTTTGGTCACACCGTTCAGCGTCAGGTCGCCGGTAATTTCCAGCTCATCACCCTCTTTTTTCACTGATGTCGATTTGAAGCTGGCCTGTGGATTTTTCCCGACGTTCAGAAAATCGGCACTGCGCAAATGCTTGTCACGTTCAGCGTGGTTGGTATCAATGCTGTTGGTATTGATGGTGACGTCGACTTTATCAGCTGAAGGGTTGCTTTCATCAAAGCTAAAGCGGCCGTCAAAATCTTTAAAGGTGCCGTACAGCCAGCTGTAGCCTAAATGCTGAATACGAAACTGAATAAAGGCATGCTGGCCTTCTTTATCAATTTTATACTCAGCGGCGTTAGCGGTCAGTGAACCCAGCAGCAGGCTGGCGCCCGTCATGGCCAGTAGCGTCTTCTTTAGCATATCAATTCTCCTTTTCAGCGGGTAAAGGGATGCGCAAACCTGACATCCGTTTTAAGGTGGTATCACGATCGATAAAGTGATGTTTTAACGCGGCCAGACCGTGCAGCAGCGAAAGGATCACTACCGTCCAGGCCAGCCACAGGTGGATATCGCCAGCCAGATCGGCCTGTTCGCCTGCACCACTCAGCAGTGCCGGCAGGTAAAACAGGTTAAAAACGGCAATCGGCTTGCCATCGGCAGTGGAAATGAAATAGCCGCTGAGCAGGATTGCCAGCAGCAGCGTGTAGAGCAGCCAGTGCGCAACCACTGAACTGATGCCCACCTGCCGGGAATAGCTGCTTAACGGTTTAGGCGGCGGCGATATAATCCGCCACAGCAGGCGAATCACTAATGTCAGCAACAGAATCACGCCAATACTTTTATGGATTTCCGGCGCATCGTGATACCAGCTATCGTAATAACCGAGGCCAACCATCCATAATCCAAGCGCAAACATGGCGTAGATAACCAGCGCCATCGACCAGTGCAGTAGCACCGCGATCAGACCAAATTGATGAGGGGTATTTCTTAACATAGTTTATTTATTCAGGTGAAATAATCTGAAATAAGCATCTACATTATGAAATATAAAAGCAATCGACCTTACGCTTCTATAACTTTCTTTCGCGATAGTGAAAAGGGTGAATTAAAAAGACGATATATGCGCAATATTACTGAATGAGTTATTTTCACCGCGTGGGACGTCAGTCAAAAAAGACCAGAATTGACTTTCAGTGCGAATTATCTGTACTGCTAATGTCAGCAATATTCAATTTTCTTCAGTTTTTGTCAGTCGGGTGCTATCAGATGATACCACCCGAAAGAAGAGTCAAAAGCGCGAGAGGCGGAAGGGGGTCAGATCGAATGAGAACGGCTTTTGCTGAGCAAATTCTGCCGCCAGTTCACCCAGCACGCTGGCGAATTTAAAACCGTGACCGCTTAAGCCGGTAATCAGTAACCGATTCGGTTCGTCTGGCAGGGTATCGATAATAAAATCTTCATCCGGACTGAAATCGTAACTACAGGCTTCGCCGTGCAGACACACGCCAACACCCGGCAAAAACTGACGCAGGAAACCAAACGCTTCGCTGCCATCTGCCGCGACGGTGCCAAAGGGTTTACGATCTTCAGGCTGCTGCATCAGCTGGCCGCCATCATGGCGTCCCACTTTCAGCGCATTGTTATCCGCCGGGAAACCGTAAAACTGGCTGCCATCCGCCATCTCAACGGTAAAGCCCGGGAACTGGTTGTTCTCACTGTAGCGACCATCCGCCTGATACCAGGCAAATACCTTGCGGGTCGGGGCAACCGGCAGGTTGGGCACCAGTTTACCGACCCAGGTGCCAGCACTGATCAGCATCTTGCGGCCGCGGTATATGCCGTCGAGGGTAGTCACCTGTTGCAAATCGCCGTCGCGACCTATTTCAGACACCGGGCAGTTGAACAACTGGGCACAGCCCGCCTGTTCCGCCAGCTGGATCCAGCTGCGGACTGCCTGCTCGCATTTGAGGTAGCCCGACTGCGGCTCAAAGACGCCCAGATAGCCTTCGGGTACGTTGATCTGCGGCCAGCGCTTGCGCACCTCATCAGGCGGCATCACCTCAATATTGAGCTGCCATTGCCTGGCGCTGTCGATAACGTTCTGAATAAACGCTGACTGAATCGGTGCCAGGTTCAGCACGCCGCTGCGGTGCATGATACGTTCACCGGCGCGCTGTTCCAGCTCATCCCACAGGGTTTGCGCGCGCAGCACCAGCGGCACATAACGTTCGCCTTCACCGTAAGCGTGGCGAATCAGCCGGCTGTCACCGTGATGCGTACCCTGATTGTGCGGCGGATGGGCGCTATCGATCATCAAAACCGACAGGCCCGCCTGGGTCGCATAGTAGCCTGCCGCCGCGCCCACTGAGCCGCTGCCGACAACGATAAGATCATAAATCATGGTAACCCTGCTCCTGAAAAAGACAGATAATCAAAAGCATAACAGAAACAGAAACGAAAAAGGCACCCCTGAGGGCGCCTCTTTGATGTGGCAGGAATTAGTGCTTCTTAAGGAGTCGTTCTACTTGCTCGGCTGATTCAATCTTAGCGATACCCGCTTCGAGGATCGAGATGAACTGCCTTGCCACATCCGTTGTCAGCCAGTAGGTCGGGCCAACATCCGCTTCTTCTTCTTTTTGATCCTGCGACGATAACGAGTGCAGGCGGATCATCATGGCATCATAACTGTCAACGGTACTGATATCCCAACCCACCAGCGGATGGGTCTGAATCACATCTTTTCTTCTGTCCATTATAACCTCCTTATTACTCGTTAAACGAAGTGCATGATGAGGTTCAATGCGGCTTTTTTATTCCAATAGCGGGACTATTATAACAGTAAACCGGGCTATTACTGATGAAAAAATGCCTGCACCCAGCTTCTCACAGAATATTTGTGTTTAAAAGGTGGTTGATGAAAAAATAAAATGCCTGACGGTCAGGCATTTTAATCAGTGATTCTATAGCAGCAGAAAAGCGGGGGAGGGAACCTGGAGCCGCGGTTTAAAGCGCCGGGGTTTCCGGTGCGATGCCGCCACCGCGCTTTTGCAGCGCTTCGGCCAGACGGGCAAAATGCTGTTGCAGTTGCTCATCATTGTTCTGGTTTTGAGCTTCCAGTGACAGATTGTGCACCAGCAACTGACTGGCACGATCGTCAAGACAGAAAATCAGACTGGAAAAGGCATTTTCCAGCACCGTCAAACGACGCTGCTGATCACCAATCAGTGCTAACAACTCACCAAAGGTCATCGCCTCTTCCGGTTTATCAGTAGTCATGGTATCGCACCTCCTGTTATGCATGACGAGCGCAAGGATAGGGCATTGATCATTCAGAGTCTAGATGCAGCGATGGGGAAGTGCGAGAGGGGAGAAAAGATAAAAAAACCGGGTGGCGAAACCCGGCAAAAACAGCACAGAGGCGGTTAATCGGTAATGAACCAGTCGTCAGCGCTTTCCCACGTTTGCTGCAGGATTTCGCTGATCTGATCGCGAGTCTCTTTGCCCCCGCCCAGCACGCTCAGGTTATTGGCGCTGGCGTAGCGCACTTTCACGTGATTGGTGCTGTCCGGGAACTGTTCGTCAATGCGGCGCGACAGCTCGTCGCTCAGCGCTTCTATCGCGCCCGCAGGAAGAGGTCGGGTATTCGATACGGTAATTTCAACACGCATAGGAGCCTCCAGATAAGATACTGTATATATTTACAGTATCATCAGGCTGGAGGCAAGCGAAATTATGCAATACGCCAGTTCAGCGTCTCACCGGCAAGGAACGGCACCAGTGAATGCGCGCCGAGCGCGATGCTCTCCGGCACCTGCCATGATTCACGTACCAGCGTAATGCGGCTGTCGTTGAGCGGCAGGCCGTAAAAGCGCGGGCCGTTTTCAGAGCAGAACGCTTCAAAATGCGCCAGCGCATCCAGCTCTTCAAATACCGTGGCGTAGGCCGCTAACGAGGTCGGCGCACTGAAAACACCGGCGCAGCCGCAGCTGGCTTCTTTCAGGTGACGCAGGTGCGGCGCGGTATCGGTGCCGAGGAAGAAGCGCGGATGGCCGCTGGCCACCACCTGACGTAGCGCCTCCTGATGCACATTACGCTTGAGGATCGGCAGGCAATAGAGATGCGGACGAATCCCGCCGACCAGCATGTGATTGCGGTTAAACATCAGATGCTGCGGGGTGATGGTTGCGCCGAGCGTCTCATCGGCCGCTGCCACGTACTCTGCTGCCTCTTTAGTGGTGATATGCTCCATCACCACTTTCAGTGCCGGAAACTGCTGGCGAAGCGGCATCATCACCGTCTCAATAAAGCGCGCCTCGCGATCAAAAATATCAATGTGGGCATCGGTAACCTCACCGTGCACCAGCAGCGGCATACCGAGTCGCTGCATCCGCTCCAGTACGCTGGCGATGGCGCCGATGTTGGTGACGCCGTGGCTGGAGTTGGTGGTGGCATGCGCCGGATAAAGTTTGGCGGCGGTAAACAGGCCGGCAGTAAAGCCGCGCTCCAGCTCATCCGGGTCAAGCGAATCGGTGAGGTAGCAGGTCATCAGCGGGGTGAAGGCGTGGTCAGCGGGCAGCGCCGCCAGAATCCGATCGCGGTAGGCTTCACCGGCCGCCACGCTGGTCACCGGCGGCACCAGGTTGGGCATCACAATGGCACGACCATTCACCGCGCTGGTATACGGCAGCACCGTTTTAAGCATTTCATCGTCACGCAGATGAATATGCCAGTCGTCAGGGCGGCGGATAGTAAGTTGCTGAGGTTGTGCAGTCATTAATGAGGCTCCGGCAGAAAGGAAACGAAAGGCACGTTTAGGCCGGGGTCTAAGCATAAGGATTCAGGCAACCGTTTGCACCTGCTTTTTGCAGCCGGATGAAAATCCGCGCCCTCAGGCGCGGCTGTTGATCAGTCAGTAAACGGGATCACCAGCTCACCCGGTTTTACTTCCAGCCCTTTGGCAAATTTCTTCGCCAGCGACTCCGCTTTACTGCGATCGGTACTTAGCACGTAAGCTGGCTTCTGATCGAAATAACTTTTCAGCGACTGATTCAGATAGGGCGTCAGCGTCTTGATGATCGAGGCCATTTTATCTGGCGTGACCTGCGCATCAACAATCTCCAGATCGCGCAAATATATTGCTCCCTGCTGCTGATCGAACACTGGCTGAGCGCGCATCTTCAGCTGCATATCAGCCTGCTGCGGTCCGAACAGCGAAGTGACATTGATCTTCGCGTTACCGGAAAGCGTCACTTTGCCTGGCTCTTCACGGCCAATCTGGCTGGTGAGATTATTGAGCACGATATGGGCGTTAACCAGTCCGGAGAGCCCGATATCTTTCTCATAGTTATTGTGCTTTTGCAGCGCCTGATTCACTTCCTGTTCGCTGATAGTGTACTGCGTCAGTTGATTACAGCCGCTAACCAGCAGCACCAGTAACAGAGCGGCAAGGCCGGAAAAACCCTTTTTCATCGATATTCATCCTAAATGACGAAGCTAATTGAACAGCGCATAGCGTGCCTGAATGCCTGTCAGGTGTCATCAGGAAAGGGATGAGAAACGCATTCGGTTTCTCATCCGTTAGGGGTTACTGGGCGATCGAGGAGAGCAGATTGACCTGGGTTTGCTTGGCCATATTATCGCGGTACTCCGCGACTCTGGCCGGCCAGTCGATACCGGCAACCAGCGTCAGCGAGCGTAGCAGCGGAAACAGATTAAAATCATCCTCAGAAAGTTCACCGTTCACCGCATTCGGCTGAACAATTAATTTGTCGAGCTGGCGCAGATCGCCGCTGACATTTTTGATCATCCCGGCAGCATGACTTTTCAGCTCGGTGAAATCCCCGATGCTGGCCTGCTTTTTGTTGCGGAAGTAGTCGCGCGCTTCCGGGGTGGCAAACTCGGCGAAAGGTGCCTCGGCGATGCGTGGCAACAGCAGTTTGTTAACGTAGCTGTTCATGTGGCGCAGCCAGTCGGCGATGGCCGGATTAAGGGCACCGGTGATCAGTGGCTCGCCCTCCAGCCGATCAACATAATGCACGATATCCATACTCTCCGGCATGGCGCTGCCATCCTGCTTTTGCAGAATCGGGGCCATTTTCTGACCGATCAGTCGTTTCGGCGTTTCTTCGTCATCATTGAGCATCACTACCAGCTCAACCGGCAGATTTTTCAGGCCGAAAATCATCCGCGCCTTAACGCAGAAAGGGCAGTGTTCATAGATATACAGCTTCATCCTGATCTCCTTTGTTGACAGCATGAATCAATTCATCCTGTTTTCGGACTCGCCAAAAAGTATGGAAGAGATTAAGCGGCAGGGCAAACCTGTGTCCGCCTCGGGCGTGGGGCCGATGGCCGCCCGCGCGGGGCCGGGCCGGCTGGCAGATGCTTGATGGCACGCCAGAGAAGCCGATGGCCGCCCGCGCACGGCCGGGCCGGTCATCACCACACATATCGACGACGATAACAGAGCAAAATCAAGGTGTTTGCAGCTTGAACGCCGGTAACGTTTTACCGCAGCCCAGGCGGCGGTTATAGTGAAAGCAGGGTAATTACGGCTCATCATTATCGGCCATTGATTTCAGGAGTCAGGATGTTTGGCTATCGTTCTGCCGCGCCCAGGGTGCGATTAACCACCGACCGGCTGGTGGTCCGTCTGGTTCACGAGCGTGATGCCTGGCGGCTGGCAGATTATTACGCAGAAAACCGCCTGTTTTTAAAGCCGTGGGAACCGGTGCGCGATGAAAGCCACTGCTATCCCTCAGGCTGGCAGGCGCGTCTTGGGCTGATTACCGATATGCATAAGCAGGGATCGGCATTCTATTTCATTCTGATGGACAGCAATGAAACTGAGGTGCGCGGCGTCGCTAACTTCAGCAACGTGTTGCGCGGTTCGTTCCACGCCTGTTATCTGGGCTACTCACTCGGCGAGAAATGGCAGGGGCAGGGCATGATGTTTGAAGCGCTGCAGTCGGCTATCCGCTATATGCAGCGTCAGCAGCATATCCACCGCATCATGGCTAACTATATGCCACACAACCAGCGCAGCGGCGATTTGCTGGCGCGGCTCGGATTCGAAAAAGAGGGTTACGCCAAAGATTATCTGTTGATCGACGGCCGCTGGCAGGATCACGTCCTGACGGCATTAACCTGGCGAGAATGGACGCCCGATCGGCGTGGATAATAATAAGGAGTCAGCATGAAATTGACGTTGTCAGCAGCGGCTTTGCGCGTATTGGGCTGTCTGCTGGAGAAAGAGGTGACGACGCCGGAGCAGTATCCGCTGTCACTGAATGCCGTGGTCAGCGCCTGTAATCAGAAATCGAACCGTGAGCCGGTGATGAACCTGAGCGAGACCGAGGTGCAGAATCAGCTCGATCAGCTGGAAAAAATGCATCTGGTGACCGCCAGCAGCGCATCGGGCCAGCGGGTGGTTAAATATGCCCAGCGCTTCTGCAACTCCGCCTTTGGCACGCTGAAGCTTAACAGCGCGGAAGTGGCTGTACTCACACTGCTGCTGTTGCGCGGTGCCCAGACGCCGGGTGAACTGCGTACCCGCAGCGGACGGCTGCATGAATTTACCGACGTCAGTGAAGTGGAACAGACGCTCAACGCGCTGCTGCAGCGTGATGACAGCGCCACGGTGATCCGTCTGGCGCGAGAACCGGGTCGGCGCGAACACCGATTTATCCATCTGCTGAGCGATGAGGCGGAACGGCCACAGCAGAGCGACGCCGCAGAGCCGGACGATCTCACCGTGCGCGTTACCGCGCTGGAACAGCAGGTGGCGCAACTGCAGGCGCAACTCAGTCAACTGCTGCAACCGGAGAGCTAAGATGACGTTACGTATTGGCGTGGTGGGACTGGGTGGCATCGCGCAGAAAGCCTGGCTGCCGGTGTTGTCAGCGGCCACTGACTGGACGCTGGCGGGGGCCTTTTCGCCCAATCAGGCCAAAGCCCGGCCGATCTGCGACAGTTTTCGCATGCCCTGTTTCAGTTCGCTCGACCAACTAGCTGCCGCCTGTGATGCGGTGTTCGTCCACAGCAGCACCGCGACCCATTATCAGGTAGTCAGGGCGCTGCTGCTGGCCGGCAAAGATGTTTGTGTTGATAAGCCACTGGCGGAAACCCTCGATCAGGCGGAAGCGCTGGTTGAACTTGCCGCACAGCAGCAGCGCAAACTGATGGTGGGTTTTAATCGTCGCTTTGCCCCGCGCTATCAGCAGCTCAAAGCTGAGATGGGCAGTGTCGCCTCGTTGCGGATTGAAAAACACCGCAGCGACAGCGTCGGACCGCACGATCTGCGTTTTACCCTGCTGGATGACTATCTGCACGTGGTGGATACCGCGCTGTGGCTCGGCGGTCAGCCGTTGAGTGACGTGCAGGGGCGCATTACCACCACCGCGCAGGGAGAAATGCTTTACGCTGAACACCACTTTACCGTGGGCGGCGTGCCGATCACCACCAGCATGCACCGGCGTGCCGGCAGCCAGCGTGAGCGGGTCAGCGCGGTGTGCGAGCGCAAATGCATTGATATCAGTGAAATGCGCGACTGGCAGGAGGAAACCGCCGACGGTCTGCTGATCGCGCCGCCGCCCGCCTGGCAGAGCCATCTGGTGCAGCGCGGTTTCAGCGGCGCGGCACACCATTTTATCCAGTGCGTGCAAAATCAGACGATGCCCGAAACCAGCGGTGAACAGGCCCTGCTGGCGCAGCGTGTGGTGGAAAAACTGTGGCGTGATGCCACACAGTAATAATGCCTTGTAACACTCCGTGCTGGTCATTTCCCGCCGTGGCAGTAGACTATCGCCGGGCATCATCCGGATGCCCGCGCTAAGTCTCTCATTTTGCCGATTCTTTTCAGGATGCGCCGTCAATTATGAATTTGTTGAAATCGCTGGCAGCGGTCAGTTCCATGACCCTGTTTTCCCGCGTACTGGGCTTTGCCCGAGATGCCATTGTGGCCAGGGTGTTTGGCGCCGGAATGGCGACCGATGCGTTCTTTGTCGCCTTTAAGCTGCCCAATCTTTTACGGCGTATCTTTGCTGAAGGCGCCTTCTCACAAGCGTTTGTGCCGATTCTGGCGGAATACAAAAGTAAGCAGGGCGATGAAGCGACGCGGCTGTTCCTCGCCTATGTCTCCGGCCTGCTGACGCTGGCGCTGGCGCTGGTCACGGTGGCGGGGATGATCGCCGCGCCGTGGGTGATTATGGTCACTGCGCCGGGCTTTGCCGACAGCGCCGATAAGTTCGCGCTGACCAGTTCGCTGCTGCGGGTGACTTTTCCTTATATCATGCTGATTTCGCTTGCCTCGCTGGCGGGGGCGGTGCTGAACACCTGGAACCGCTTCTCGGTTCCGGCGTTTGCCCCGACCCTGCTGAATATCAGCATGATTGGTTTCGCGCTGTTTGCTGCACCGCATTTCCATCCGCCGGTGATGGCGCTGGCGTGGGCGGTGGTGGCAGGCGGCGTGCTGCAGCTCGGTTATCAGCTGCCGCACCTGAAAAAGCTCGGCATGCTGGTGCTGCCGCGCCTGAACCTGCGTGATGCCGGCGTCTGGCGGGTCATGCGCCAGATGGGACCGGCGATTCTCGGCGTCTCGGTCAGCCAGATCTCGTTGATCATCAACACCATTTTCGCCTCCTTTCTGGTATCAGGATCGGTGTCGTGGATGTATTACGCTGACCGGCTGATGGAATTTCCGTCCGGCGTGCTCGGCGTGGCGCTGGGCACCATTCTGCTGCCTTCGCTGGCTAAGAGTTTCGCCAGCGGCAATCACGATGAATATTCCCGGCTGATGGACTGGGGCTTACGCCTCTGCTTTTTGCTGGCGCTGCCGAGTGCGGTGGCACTGGGGATGCTTTCTGGCCCACTGACCGTGGCGCTGTTTCAGTACGGTAAGTTTACCGCCTTTGATGCGGCAATGACCCAGCGGGCGCTGATCGCCTATTCCGTCGGGCTGATGGGCTTAATTGTGGTTAAAGTGCTGGCACCGGGCTTTTACTCGCGCCAGGACATCAAAACCCCGGTTAAAATCGCGATTGTTACTCTGATTATGACTCAGCTGATGAACCTGGCGTTTATCGGCCCGCTGAAGCACGCCGGTTTGTCGCTGTCGATTGGTCTCGCGGCCTGTCTTAATGCAGCGCTGCTCTACTGGCAGTTGCGTAAAAAGCAGATCTTTATGCCACAGCCCGGCTGGACAGGCTTTCTGGTCCGTCTGCTGATTGCGGTGCTGGCGATGGCGGCGGCGCTGTTTGCGATGCTGCAGTGGATGCCAGCGTGGGAACGGGGTTCAATGCTGTGGCGGCTGCTGCGTCTGGCGGCGGTGTGTGCGGTCGGGGGCGGCGCTTACTTTGTGACCCTCGGACTGCTCGGCTTCCGGCTGCGCGACTATGCGCGACGCACGGCGGTCTGATAAAAAACAGGCATGCAAAAAATCCCGCTACCTGGCGGGATTTTTTTTGCCCGGTCAGGCGTCAGGCTTTGCGACTGAGTGTCGCCTGGCCTTTACCCATCCCATCGGGACCATAAAACGCCTGAGTCTGGTGCGGTTTCAGCACCTGCAGCGCATCCTCAGTGTAACGAATCTGATGTTGCAGCAGCAGGCCATTATGCACGTTGGCATCCTGCAGGCGACGGGTGTGCTGCTGAATACGTTGCCAGCGGCTCGCCATGTCGCTCTGACCACGATAAGGTGCCGGGGTTGCCAGGCTTTGCTCGGCGGTACGGCGCATCTCATCCAGATAGTTCAGCGTACTGAGCAGCGCACCTTTATCTTCAGTGATACGCTGCAACAGGTTGCTGTTAATGCTTCCGGCTGACAACTGCTGCTGCTCTTCTTCCAGCAGGGTTGTCAGCGATGCCAGCACATCCTGCATCTTATCTAATGTGGTCAGCAAATTACTCATGGGGACTAGTTACCCTCTAAATACGCCTTAGTGTCGGCAATCAGCGCGTCGGCGATCTTGCCGGTATCCATTTTTAGTTCGCCATTACGAATGGCGGTTTTCAGTTGTTCAACCCGCTGGACGTTGATGTCCTGGCTGCCTGGCTGCATCAGCTGTGACTGCGCGCTGCTCAGGCTGACCTGGGCGGCGGCTGGCGTGCTGGCCGCTGGCGTGGTGCTTTGACGCACTTTGGTGCTGGCCGGCTCGCTGGTGTCGCGGCTCTGTACGGTGCTGGCGGGTTTCAGCGGTTGCGTTCTGTCGATGCTCATATTCGGGCTCCTGTACGGTCAGGGGAGTCTGCCACCTGAATCAGAATAGCGTAATTGCTTAGTTGATTCTTCTATCGGCAGAACAACTGGCTTCTTTAACGCTTTATAATGTTATAAGAATATTCCCATCATCCCGCACCCGACCGCTGACAACCTGCCCATTTCCCATCCGTACCCGCACCCACTGAGACTGGGTGGCATTGTTCAGTGCCTTACCCTCGCCGCTGGCGTCAAAACCGTCGCCACTGGCAATCACCATCACGCTCTGACCCGCCTTCACCCGCCACGGCTGACGCAGCATCGACGGATTAATCGGCTGTCCCGGCTGAATGTCACGTAGCACCACGGCATCGGCTACCGCCTCATCGTTCAGCAGCGCACGCGCCGGCAGGGTATCGAGCCGGCCGGTCTGCAGGCTGAAATCCGCCGCACTGACGCTGCTGCCGCGTGTTAACAGCCGGTTTGCGACCAGATAAGGTCCGGTGACCTGCACCTGAACCTGAATGTAGCGGCGGTTCTCACCGCAGTTAGCGGCCACGCTCATGTTGCCCCACAGGCGGCTGTTGCCCGGCAGGGTGAATTTCGGCGCGTCGCAATCGGGCCACTGGGCCTGCGGCGTGCGGACCACCACGGTCATGCCGTCGGCATGCTGGGCGTCGCGCGCTTTAAAAAATTGGTTCAGTTGTGCACTGAGATCGCCGGCGGTGACCGGCAGGGCGATCAGGACCAGCAGGCTGGCCAGCAGGGTTTGATATCCACGCATGGTGTTTTTCCTCACTGATGATGGCAACGAGTGTACGCGCAGCAAAAATTATTCAAGAGCCAAAATAGCGTGGGTTTTTGGCCTTATTCAGACGATCACCTCTTGCTTTTCCAAATTAAGCTGCCAGCTCGAAATTCTCATTCGCGGAGGAACTATGCTCGACAAACTGGATGCGGCGCTGAAATTTGGTACGGAAGCCCTCAACCTGCGTGCTCAACGTCAGGAGATCCTGGCGTCAAACATTGCCAACGCCGATACCCCTGGTTATCAGGCCCGGGATATCGACTTTGCCAGCGAGCTGAGTCGGGTGATGGCCAATGGTCGTGCGGAAGGCAGCAGCATGGCGTTAAAAGTCACGTCAGCTCGCCACATTGAAGCGCAGACCAACTCGGCACCGTCGATGGATATGCTCTATCGCATTCCCGATCAGCCAGCCGCCGACGGTAACACTGTAGATATGGACCGTGAACGCACCCAGTTCGCGGATAACAGCCTGAAATATCAAACCGATCTCACCCTTATCAGTAGCCAGATCAAAGGCATGATGAGCGTGTTACAAGGGCAATAATTATGGCCTTGCTGAACATTTTTGACATTGCCGGCTCAGCGATGACCGCGCAATCACAGCGATTAAACGTCAGTGCCAGTAACCTGGCCAACGCCGACAGCGTAACCGGCCCGGATGGGCAACCTTACGTCGCCAAACAGGTGGTATTCCAGACCGATGCCGCGCCTGGCGCAGCCACCGGCGGCGTGAAAGTGGCGAAGGTGGTGGACGATCCGACCCCCGCCAAACTGGTGTATGACCCGGGTAACCCGATGGCCGATGCCAAAGGCTACGTCAAAATGCCCAACGTGGATGTGGTCTCTGAGACCGTCAACACCATGTCAGCATCACGCAGTTACCAGGCGAACGTTGAAGTCCTCAACACCGTGAAGTCGATGATGATGAAAACCCTGACGATCGGGCAATAACGGAGAACAATTATGGCTATCGCGGTAGGCGTTAATGAGAAGCTGGACCCCACGGTCCTCAGCTCCTCCAGCACCAGTGGCACCGGCAACAGCGCGCAGGATCTGCAGAATCAGTTCCTGACCATGCTGGTGACCCAGTTACAGAACCAGGATCCCACCAATCCGATGGACAACAGCCAGCTCACCACCCAGCTGGCACAGATCAACACCCTGAGCGGGATTGAGAAACTGAATACCACGCTGGGATCGATTTCCGGCCAGATCAGCACCAGCCAGTCACTGCAAAGTTCGACTCTGATTGGGCATGGCGTGATGGTCAACGGCTCGCAGATCCTCGTCGGCAGCGGCACTACCACGCCGTTTGGCGTTGAGCTGACCTCGGCGTCGACCGCCTCATCCGCCACGATTAAAGATGCTAACGGCACGGTAATCGACACCGTTGACCTCGGCGCCCTGAGCGCCGGCGTTCATACCTTCTCGTGGGACGGCAAACTGAGCGACGGTTCAACCGCGCCAGACGGTAAATACAGCGTTGCGATTGCCGCAAGCAATGGCAGCACACAACTGGTGGCACAACCGCTTAACTACGCCTACGTCAATGGGGTGAGTACTGCGAACGACACCACAAAACTGGATCTCGGCACCATGGGCTCCGCTTCCCTTGACGAAGTACGTCAGATTCTCTGATTAACCTGTAGACAGGAGACACACACATGTCATTTTCCCAAGCGGTCAGCGGCCTTGGCGCTGCCTCAAGTAACCTTGATGTCATCGGCAACAACATCGCCAACTCCGCGACAGCGGGCTTTAAATCAAGCACCATCGCCTTTGCTGACATGTTCGCCGGTTCTAACGTCGGCCTCGGTACCAAAGTAGCGGCGGTGATCCAGAACTTTAACGACGGTTCGACCACCACCACCAGCCGCGGCCTCGACGTCGCCCTGAGCGGCAACGGTTTCTTCCGTATGACCGACACCAGCGGCGCGGTTTATTACTCACGTAACGGCCAGTTCACGCTGGATGCTAACCGTAACCTGATCAACACCCAGGGCCTGAACGTGACCGGTTATCCGGCCAGCGGCTCGCCGGCGACTATCCAGGCGGGCGCTAACCCGGTGGCGATCAGCATTCCGACCGAGCAGATGCCGGCTCGCGCAACCACCACCACCGGCCTGGTCGCGAACCTGAACTCAACCGACACCGCACCCACAGTGGCGACGTTCTCTACTGCCAACGCCGACAGCTATAACAAGAAGACCACGGCGACCGTCTATGACTCGCAGGGTAACGATCACGCGCTCGACATGTATTTTGTCAAAGACACCGCCAGCAACAGCTGGACCGTGCACGCGATTGATGCCAACACCGGTGCATCTGCGGGTGACTTCAAAATGGCGTTCGACACCAGCGGCAAGCTGACCAGCATGGACAAGCTGGGGGCGAACGGCGCTGTTGTCAGCAGCAGTACTGATGGCACCGTCGGGTTAACCCTGAACGTGCCGGCAGCCGGCCAGACCACCGCGGCCAACGGTGCGGTGGCTAACCAGCCGATCACCCTGAGCATGCTGGGCAGCCTGCAGCAGAACACCGGCGCTACCACCTTCGGCAGCCCGACTCAGGACGGTTATGCGCCTGGCGATCTGACCAGCTACGCGATTAACGATGACGGCACCATCACCGGCACCTACTCCAACCAGAAAACCCAGCTGCTGGGTCAGATCGTGCTGGCGAGCTTCTCTAACCCGGAAGGCCTGCAGTCACAGGGTGACAACGTCTGGTCGGCGTCGAATGCCTCCGGTCAGGCAGCGATTGGTCTGGCGAACACCGGCACCTTCGGTTCGCTGACCGCTGGCGCGCTGGAAGCCTCTAACGTCGACATGAGTAAAGAGCTGGTGAACATGATTGTGGCGCAGCGTAACTATCAGGCGAATGCGCAGACCATCAAAACTCAGGACCAGATTCTTAACACGCTGGTTAACTTACGTTAATTCGCTAACAGGATTGCTTTATGGATCACGCGATATATACCGCGATGGGCGCGGCCAGCCAGACGCTGGATCAGCAGGCGGTTACCGCCAGCAACCTCGCCAACGCCTCAACGCCAGGCTTTCGTGCGCAGCTCAATGCGCTGCGTGCGGTGCCGGTCAGCGGCTGGTCACTGCCAACCCGCACGCTGGTGACAGCATCCACGCCGGGCGCCGATATGAGTCAGGGCACGATGGATTACACCGAGCGCCCGCTCGACGTCGCGGTGCAGCAGGATGGCTGGCTGGCGGTGCGAACTGCTGACGGCAGTGAAGCCTATACCCGCAACGGCAACATGCAAATCAGCCCGAACGGGACGCTGACGATTCAGGGCAATCCTGTGATGGGCGATGGCGGTCCGATTGTGATCCCGCAAGGATCGGAAATCACCATTGCCGCCGACGGTTCAATCACCGGCCTGAATGCCGGCGATGCGCCGAATGCCACGGTCCAGCTGGGTAAGCTCAAGCTGGTTCGGGCCACCGGGCAGGAGTTGCAGCGCAGCGATGACGGTATGTTCCGCCCGACGGCAGCCACCCAGAACACCCGTGGCGCGGCGTTGCAGGCTGACGCGACCATGCAGGTGATGCCGGGCGTGCTGGAAGGCAGCAACGTTAAACCGGTTGAAACCATGGTCGACATGATCGCCAACGCCCGACGTTTTGAGATGCAGATGAAAGTCATCACGAACGTTGATGAAAACGAACAAAAAGCCAACCAGCTGCTGAACATGAGCAGCTAAGGCGCGAGGATAACAACATGATTCGTTCTTTATGGATCGCTAAAACCGGTCTTGATGCGCAGCAGATGAACATGGACGTAATTGCCAACAACCTGGCAAACGTCAGCACCAACGGCTTTAAGCGTTCGCGTGCGGTGTTCGAAGATCTGATGTATCAAACCATGCGTCAGCCCGGCACCCAGTCGTCTGAACAGACCACGCTGCCGTCCGGCCTGCAGATTGGTACCGGTGTTCGTCCGGTCACTACTGAGCGACTGCATACGCAGGGCAACCTGTCGCAGACCAGCAACTCAAAAGATATCGCCATCAATGGTCAGGGTTATTTCCAGATTCAGATGCCGGATGGCACCTCTGCCTATACCCGTGACGGCGCGTTCCAGGTCGATCAGAACGGTCAGCTGGTGACCAACTCTGGTTTCCCGGTGCAGCCCGGCATCACGATTCCAGCCAACGCCACCAGCATTACCGTGGCGCGTGACGGGGTGGTGAGCGTGACGCAGCAGGGCCAGGCGCAGGCGACACAGGTCGGCCAGCTGACCCTGAGCACCTTTATGAACGATGCCGGTCTCGATAGCGTGGGTGAAAACCTCTATCAGGAAACGCAGGCTTCGGGTGCGCCAACTGACAGCACGCCAGGCCAGAACGGCGCTGGTCTGCTTTATCAGGGCTATACCGAAACCTCGAACGTCAACGTGGCGGAAGAGCTGGTAACGATGATCCAGACTCAGCGCGCTTACGAAATCAACAGCAAAGCGATCAGTACTTCCGATCAGATGCTGGCGAAACTGACCCAGCTTTAATCCCCAACCGGGCCAGTTCCGGCTGGCCTGAAGAACAGACACAGATAAGGTCGTGACTCCGTGGCGAAGCAACAGATTCTCAAGCCTGGACATTGGTTAGTCGCCTCGCTGCTGCTAACCCTTAACGGTTGTGCACTGGTTCCGCGTACACCGCTGGTCGAAGGGGCGACGACGGCGCAGCCGATGCCGTCCGCGCCACCGGTGGTTAACGGTTCGATTTTCCAGGGCGTCGCGCCACTCAACTACGGCTATCAGCCGCTGTTTGAAGATCGTCGCCCACGTAACATTGGCGACACCCTGACGATTACGCTGCAGGAAAACGTCAGCGCCAGCAAAAGCTCCTCGGCGAATGCCAGTCGGGATGGCAGCAACAGCTTCGGCTTAAGTGCGGTTCCGACCGGGCTGGCAGGGCTGGTGGGGGGCGGTGGCGAAAAAGCCAACTTTGGCGCCGAAGGCAAAAACGATTTCGCGGGTAAAGGCGGCGCATCCGCCAACAACACCTTTACCGGCACTATTACCGTCACCGTGGATCAGGTGTTGTCGAACGGCAACCTGCACGTGGTGGGCGAGAAACAGATCGCCATTAATCAGGGCACGGAGTTCATTCGCTTCTCGGGCGTGGTTAACCCTCGCACCATCAGCGCCAGTAACGCCGTGTTATCTACTGCCGTCGCCGATGCACGTATTGAGTACGTCGGAAACGGTTATATCAATGAGGCGCAGACCATGGGCTGGTTACAGCGTTTCTTCCTGAACATCTCGCCGATGTAAGAGGTTTCAATGAAAAAGTTAACGCTGTTGCGCGTCGGACTGGCGCTGCTGCTGGGCATCAGCCTGCTGGCAAAAGCCGATTTGATCCGTGATTTAACCACCGTACAGGGCGTGCGGGAAAACCAGCTGCTCGGTTACGGACTGGTGGTGGGGCTGGACGGAACCGGTGACCAGACCACCCAGACGCCGTTCACCACCCAGACGGTGAGCAACATGCTGTCGCAGCTCGGGATTACCGTGCCGACCGGCACCAACATGCAGCTGAAAAACGTGGCGGCGGTAATGGTAACCGCAAAACTGCCGGCGTTTGCCCGTCAGGGACAGACGCTTGACGTGGTGGTGTCGTCACTGGGTAACGCCAAAAGCCTGCGCGGCGGAACGCTGCTGATGACCCCGATGAAAGGGGTGGATAACCAGGTTTATGCGCTGGCCCAGGGTAACATTCTGGTTGGCGGTGCCGGTGCCTCGGCAGGCGGCAGCAGCGTGCAGGTTAACCAGCTGAACGGCGGCCGGATTACCGGTGGCGCGACGGTAGAACGTGAACTGCAAAGTAACTTCGGTTCGCAGAACACCATTAACCTGCAGCTGAACAGTGAAGATTTCTCGATGGCGCAGCGCATTGCCGATGCGATTAACGCGCGTGGCGGTTACGGTGCCGCCCAGCCGCTGGATGCGCGTACCGTTCAGATTCGCGTATCACCGAATAACGGGGCTCAGGTGCGTCTGCTGGCAGATATCCAGAACATCAACGTTTCGATTCCGGTCGAAGATGCGAAAGTGATCATCAACTCCCGTACCGGTTCGGTGGTGATGAACCGCGAGGTGACGCTGAATCAATGTGCCGTGGCGCAGGGCAACCTGTCGGTGACGGTGAATCAGCAGCAGAACGTCAGCCAGCCTGATACGCCACTGGCCGGTGGACAGACGGTGGCCACCACCCAGACCCAGATCGATCTGCGTCAGAGCGGCGGGGCACTGCAACGTGTAAATGCCAGCGCCAATCTGAACAATGTGGTGCGCGCGCTGAATGCGCTGGGTGCATCGCCAATCGAACTGATGTCGATCCTGCAATCAATGCAGAGCGCTGGCTGTTTGCGCGCCAAAGTGGAAATTATCTGATGACGGATACGCAATCTCTGATGAGTGCGGCTTACGACAGCCGCTCACTGAACGAACTGAAACACCAGGCCAGCAGCGATCCGAAAGGCAAAGCGCTGCAGGTTGCCCGTCAGGTGGAAGGGATGTTTGTTCAGATGATGTTGAAAAGCATGCGTGAGGCGTTGCCGCAGGACGGCATGATGAGCAACGAGCAAACCAAACTTTTTACCTCAATGTACGATCAGCAGATTGCGCAGGAGATGGGTAAACGTGGACTCGGGCTGGCGGAAACTATCGTTAAGCAGATGCAGCCCGCCATCGCCCCGGATGAAAAAGCCGGCACGGTGCCGATGAAGCTGGACAACAGCTTCATTCTCAGCACCGTCGGCGCGGTACAACAGCCGGCGCAGCAGCTGGAGCAGCTGGTGCGCAAAGCCATGCCGCGCCTGCCGGTATCGTCACCGACCGGCTTGCCTACCGACAGCCGTGAGTTTATCGCTCAGCTGACCCAGCCAGCCCAGGCGGCCAGTCAGCAGAGCGGCATTCCTCATCATCTGATTCTGGCGCAGGCGGCGCTGGAGTCAGGCTGGGGCCAGCGTCAGATCCTGACCCGTGACGGCAAACCAAGCTACAACGTGTTTGGTATTAAGGCCAGCGGCGACTGGAAAGGCGACACCACCGACATCATGACCACTGAATATGAGCAGGGCGAAGCGAAGAAAGTGCGTGCCAGCTTCCGGGTCTACAACTCCTATTTCGAAGCCCTGACCGATTACGTCAAACTGATCAGCAATAACCCACGCTACGCGGCGGTCGCTAATGCGTCGAGCGCCGAGCAGGGCGCCCAGGCGCTGCAGGCGGCAGGCTATGCCACCGATCCTAAATACGCGCAAAAGCTGGTGGGAATGATTCAGCAATTCAAGAACATGGGCGACAAAGTCGTAAAAGCCTACAGTCAGGATTTAGGCGACCTGTTCTGATAATTGAGCCTCAAGTTTCACTTAAGCACGCCGATAACACCATCATAAGCCAGATGCGTTTTCGCCTGCTGGCGCCCACTTTGATGACTGCCAGCCCGGTTGACGGGGAATGTAAGGAACCGAGATGTCCAGCATAATTAACTCCGCGATGAGCGGATTGAGTGCCGCGCAGGCCGCCCTGAGCACCACCAGTAATAACATTACTAACTACACCGTGGCGGGCTATTCACGCCAGACCACCATCCTTGCCCAGGCGAACAGTACCCTGCAGGGCAACAGCTACTACGGCAATGGGGTTAACGTGACCGGCGTACAGCGCGAATATGATGCTTTTATCGC
This sequence comes from Pantoea sp. X-Soil-YNGN-775, assembly GCF_059730575.1. Taxonomy (NCBI): domain Bacteria; kingdom Pseudomonadati; phylum Pseudomonadota; class Gammaproteobacteria; order Enterobacterales; family Erwiniaceae; genus Pantoea; species Pantoea sp. X-Soil-YNGN-775. Next base: position 1,539,821 of record NZ_AP035945.1, read on the forward strand.
CGCCCAGCTGCGTGGCTCCAGCGCAAACTACAGCGCGGTGAACACCCAGCACAGCCAGATTTCCAATATTGACGATCTGCTGTCAACCTCGACCACCAGCCTGTCGACTTCAATCCAGAAATTTTTTACCAACCTGCAGAACGTGGTAAGCAACGCCAACGATCCGTCGGCACGTCAGTCGATGCTGAGCAACGCCCAGGGGCTGGTCAGCCAGTTCCAGACTACCTCCCAGTATCTGACCAGCATGCAGAACAGTGTTAACAGCGACATCGGTTCCAGCATCAATCAGGTCAATACCTACACCACTCAGATTGCCGATCTCAACAAGCAGATCGCCAGGCTGACCACCGGTACCGGCACTGCACCAAACGATCTGCTGGATAAGCGCGATCAGCTGGTCAGCGACCTGAACAACGTAGTCGGCGTGACCGTCTCAGAGCAGGATGGCAACTACAGCGTCTCGATGGCTAACGGCCTGACGCTGGTCAACGGCACCAAATCAAATTCGCTGGTGGCGATGACCTCCAGCAGCGATCCGACCCGGACCACCATCGGCTATGTCGATAAACAAGCAGGCAACGTTGAGATCCCGGAAAAGCTGATTACCACCGGATCACTCGGCGGCCTGCTGGCGTTCCGCTCGCAGGATCTCGATCTGGCACAGAATCAGCTCGGTCAGCTGGCCGCGACCTTCACCAGCAGCTTCAACGCGGTGCATAAGCAGGGCTTTGACAGCAACGGCGATCAGGGCGTCGATTTCTTTAATATCGGCAGTCCGACCGTGGTCAGCAACAGTAAAAACAGCACCGCAGCCTCGGTCACCGCCGAGTGGACCGATACCAGCGCGCTGAAAGCGTCAAACTATACCCTGAGCTATGACGGCAGCAACTGGACCGCGACCCGCGCGTCTGACAGCATCTCGGTCCCGATTACCCCAGGCACCGATGCTAACGGCAATACCACGCTGAGTTTTGATGGCATGAAGCTGACCGTTGCCGCGACGCCTTTGCCAGCGGCGAAAGACAGTTTTCTGGTGAAACCGGTACAGAACGCCATTAACGATATGTCAGTAGCGATCACCAGTGAATCACAGATTGCCGCCGCCGGTGCGACCGGTGGCGAAAGCGATAACCGTAATGCGCAAAAGCTGCTGGACCTGCAGGACGCCAAACTGGTAGGCGGCAACGCCACGCTGGCGCAGGCTTACGCCAGCATTGTCAGTACCGTCGGCAACAAAACCAGCTCGCTGGAAACCACCAGCACCACGCAGAAAAGCGTGGTCAGTCAGCTGACCGATCGCCAGCAGTCAGTTTCTGGCGTCAACCTCGATGAGGAGTACGCCAACCTGACAAAATATCAGCAATATTACATGGCAAATGCGCAGGTACTGCAGACTGCCAGCACCATTTTTGATGCATTGATCAATATTCGCTAAGGGTAGGGCAAAGCATGCGAATCAGTACAAATATGATGTTTAACCAGCAGGTGCGCGGGATTACCGACTCGCAAGCCTCCTGGCTGAAAGTGGGCGAGCAGCTCTCCAGCGGCCGCCGCGTCACTAATCCGTCTGACGACCCGATTGCCGCCTCACGCGCGGTGGTGCTGTCACAGACGCAGGCGCAAAGCAGCCAGTATTCGCTGGCACGGACCTTTGCAAACCAGGGATTATCGCTGGAAGAGAATGCGCTGAAAGGCGTGACCAGCAGTATTCAGGATGCGCAAACGCTGATCGTTAACGGTTCAACCGGTACGCTGAGTGACGATGACCGTGGCTCGATTGCCACCCAGCTTGAAGGCATCCGTGCCCAGTTACTCAACCAGGCCAACAGCCAGGACGCCAACGGTCGCTATATCTTTGCCGGTTACAAAACCGACAGCGCGCCGTTTGTCGATGGCGCAGGCACTGGCGTGAGCTATGCCGGCGGCACCGATGCAATCACCCAGAAGGTAGACAGCAGTCGCACCATGACCGTCGGTCATACCGGTGATGACATCTTCATGGCGATCACCGGCAATGCCACTAAAGAGCCGGACGGCAGCGCCAGCGAAACCAACCTGTTCGCCATGCTCGACAGCGCAATTGCCGCGCTGAAAGTGCCGCAGGATGACGCCGATGCCGCCACTAAGCAGACTTTCCAGGCTGCGATGGATAAAACCAATCGTGGTCTGGGCAACTCGCTGAATAACGTGTTAACCGTGCGCTCCGAGATTGGTACCCAGCTGTCGGAACTCGATACGCTGGATGCGCAGGGCGACGATCGTAATGTGATTTACAGTTCGCAGATGAGCGACCTGGTGGATGTCGATTATACCGCTGCGGTCTCCAGCTATACCATGCAGCAGACGGCGCTGCAGGCGTCGTACAAGACCTTTACCGATATGTCTAAGATGTCCCTGTTCCAGCTGAATTCGTAATCTGACCTGAAAATTTGAGCGTACTTTAACCGGGTGCGCTTAGTTTCTCCCACCTTGCTGATAACAGAGGGTGGGATTTTTTTTGCCTGAATTCAGGCGGAACCCGGCACTACAGGCATAAAAAAACCCCGGCTTTCAGGCCGGGGTCAGGTTCAGGTCAGGGGCAGCGTTATGGCTTGGTTGCGGGTGCCGTGGCCTGATGGGTTGCGGCGTGACCGCCAGCAGATCCGCGACCGTCGAACTCGTACGGCGAACGTACCCAGTCGCTGTGACGTGCTGGTTCGGGCTGCCAGACTGGCGCAGGCGCTTTGGTCATCGGTGCAGAAGCGAAGTGCTTCCAGCGGGTGACGTCTGCGGCGACCAGCGGCTCAGCAGCAGGTGCTGGCGTGGCGGCAACTTCAGCTACGGCGGCCGGCTCGATGTCACGGGCGGCGACCGGTGCATGCGGCTCACTGGTCGGGGCCGTTTCTGCTGCGGCGGCCACCGGCGCGTTCAGCACTTCTTCTACCTGCGCTTCTGTTTCGCGGCTGACTTCAACGGGCGCTTGCTGCGCAATCTCTGTCGGCTGTTCGCTGTTATCAGCGGAAGCACTGGCGGGTGCGTCACTGACCGGCTCAGCAGGCTGTGCCTGAGCCGCGACAGTTTCAGCAGTCGCTTCAGCCGCAGCCGGGATGACCGAAGGCTGATGATCAACCGGCGCGTCGATAGCGCGGGTATCGTCAGTGTTCACCACGGTGACCGGCGTTTCTGCCTGGGGTTCAGCCTGCTGCACTGGCGCATCCTGTGACGCTGCCGACTGGGGTTCAGCCTGCTGCACTGGCGCATCCTGTGATGCTGCCGATTCAGCCGCCGCAGCAACCGGCAGTGCAATGGCGTCTGCGGTCTCCTGGCGGGCGTAATCTGGCGTTGTCTGCACCGCATCCTGCACAACCTGCTCTTCGCTGGCCTGGCTCACCGGATAACGTACCCACACTTTACCGGATGCCATCTCTGGTGACGCGGCTGCCGCAGCCAGTGGCATAGCGGACTGAGTCGGGTAACGCTCATCACGATAACGGCGGCGACGCTGACCGCTGACGCGCAGATGACGTGGCGAACGACGTGAACGACGCGGCATATTGGCGTTGTCACGGCTATCGTTATCATCCTGCTCTTCGATCTGCGGCGCTTCGGTTGGCAGCACTTCTGCGGCAGGCTGCTGTACTGCACGCGCTTCGGTCGGCACGGCAATGTCAGTGGCTTCTGCTGGCAGTGGCTGACGGTTATCGTCAACGCGGACTTTCTGGCTCAGCTGACGCGGCTTACGACGCGGCATCACCTGCACGCGATCGTCATCCTGCGCTTCTGGTGCTTCGGCAACCGCTTCTGCTACCACCGGCTGCTCAGCGGCTTTGGCTGCTTCCTGCTGGGCGCGTTTCTCTTCCTGACGACGACGCTGACGCTCAGCACGCTGTTCACGACGCTGTTGCTGCTGCTCGTCACGTTGCTGACGGGCTTCTTCGCTCAGTGCCGGGCGCTCTTCACGTGCCTCATTAGGCTGAGACTGACGCTTGTTGCGACGGTTCTCATTGCCTTCGCGCGGCTCACGATTTTCACGTGGTTCGCGGCTTTCGCGCGGCTCACGACTTTCACGTGGCTCACGCGGTTCGCGGCTTTCACGTGACTGACCGTTCTCACCGTTACGCGGCGTACGCTCACGACGGTTGTTATTACGGCGGTTGTTGTTACGACGTTCGCCACGCTGATTCGCGTTCTCTTCTTCGCTTTCCGGCGCTTTCTGTGGTTCCGCTACTTCCGTGGCGGCTGGCGTCACTGCAGGGGCTTCTTCGCCACCGAACATTTTCTTCAGTCCACCAAACAGGCGGCCAAGGAAACCGGTGCTGACCGTGGCCGGCGCTGCGACGGACGGTGCCGCTTTGGCTGCCGGTTGCGCTTCGGCGCGTGGCGCTTCAGGTGCCACTTCTACCGGAGCCGGTGGTGCATCTGGCATCACGAATGCCGCCAGTGCTGGCTGTTCAGGACGACGACGTTCGCCATGCTCTTCTTCCGATGGCAACGCCATTTCTGCTTCATGCAGCTTCGGCAGGTGGTAGCTCAGGGTCTGAGTCTCTTCACCTTTGCGCACCCGCAGCACCGAGTAATGCGGGGTTTGCATCTTGTCATCAGGCACGATGATCGCTTTGACGCCACCCTGGCGTTTTTCAATGGCGTTCACCGCTTCACGTTTTTCATTCAGCAGGTAAGAGGCCACCTGAACCGGAACGATCGCGTGAACTTCTTTGGTGTTGTCTTTCAGCGCTTCTTCTTCAATCAGACGCAGAATAGAGAGCGCCAGCGATTCGTTATCACGGATGGTGCCGGTACCGCTACAGCGTGGGCAGACGTGATGGCTGGATTCGCCTAACGACGGGCTCAGACGCTGACGTGACATCTCGAGCAGGCCGAAGCGGGAAATATGGCTAATCTGGATACGTGCACGATCCTGACGGACCGCTTCACGCAGACGATTTTCTACCGCGCGCTGATGGCGTACCGGCGTCATATCGATAAAGTCGATAACGATCAGGCCGCCGAGGTCACGCAGACGCAGCTGACGGGCAATCTCGTCTGCTGCTTCAAGGTTGGTGTTAAAGGCGGTTTCTTCGATATCGCCGCCGCGTGTTGCGCGTGCTGAGTTGATATCGATCGCGGTTAACGCTTCGGTGCTATCAATCACAATCGAGCCGCCGGAAGGCAGGCGCACTTCACGCTGGAAAGCGGATTCGATTTGCGATTCGATTTGATAATGGCTGAACAGCGGGATTTCACCGGTGTAGAGTTTAATTTTGCTGCTGAAATCCGGACGGCCCAGCGCAGCAATATGCTGACGCGCCAGTTCGAGGACTTTTGGATTATCAATCAGGATTTCACCGATGTCCTGACGCAGGTAGTCGCGGAATGCACGCACGATCACGTTACTTTCCTGATGGATCAGGAACGGAGCAGGGCGGTTTTCAGCGGCCTTTTTAATCGCTTCCCAGTGCTTAAGACGGAAGCTTAAATCCCATTGCAGCGATTCGGCTGATTTGCCGACGCCGGCGGTACGCACGATCAATCCCATGCCTTCCGGCAGTTCCAGCGCAGACAGGGCTTCTTTCAGTTCGGTCCGATCGTCACCCTCAATGCGGCGGGAGATCCCTCCGGCACGGGGGTTGTTCGGCATCAGCACCAGATAGCTGCCTGCCAGAGAGATAAAGGTAGTCAGCGCAGCGCCTTTATTGCCGCGTTCTTCTTTATCAATCTGAACAATGACTTCCTGACCTTCACGCAGCACGTCTTTGATATTGGGACGACCGTGCGCGTTGTAGCTGGAGGGGAAATATTCGCGGGAGATTTCTTTTAAGGGGAGGAAACCGTGACGCTCTGCGCCATAATCGACAAACGCAGCTTCAAGGCTGGGTTCAATGCGAGTGATTTTACCTTTGTAGATGTTGGCTTTTTTCTGTTCGTGTCCTGGGCTTTCGATATCCAGATCGTACAGACGCTGACCGTCAACCAGGGCAACGCGCAACTCCTCCTGCTGAGTTGCGTTTATTAACATTCTTTTCATCGTGACTTACTCGTTATTCTTTCATGAGTGATTACAGCTGCGGGCATAGTTACCCTGGACGAGTATCAACCGATGGCCCCGTGACTTAGTGCAATGTCGTCAACCTCACGGCTGTCGACCGCGCGAGGGGCGCAAATAACGTCGGTGGCCTGTTTTTCATAAGGGAAAACAGCACCAGATAGTGGAAATGCCTGAGACAAATAAAAAACCCGTGCACCCCATACTGCTGTCCAGGCCGCAACCCGCAGCCCGCTAAGTGCCTGATTTCGCATTACGTCTTACGCCATTGCTGCGTGTCTGCTCGATCCGGCAAAATGACAATTTCGCTCTTTTTCTGCCCTGAAACCCTTCAGGTAAGAAACTTAAGCATTATTCCATTGCTAACCTTCATATAGCAAGGCGACTTTAGCCAGCTTGTGAAGTTTCTTTACATTTATCGTCAAACGGTGTCGGGTAAAACAACAGCTTGCTGAAAAAGCCAGCAGCCGAAGCGCTTACCGCGACACTAACCCCAGAGTTAAGCACAGAAAAAGGGGTGGCGCTATCAGGGGACACTATTTAGAATCGCCGCCATGAAAACAGAGAATCCGGGCGTACAACTTGTCGCCATCACGGCTGAAAATGCCGGACAACGAATTGATAACTTTTTGCGCACCCAATTGAAAGGTGTGCCGAAGAGCATGATTTATCGCATCGTACGCAAAGGCGAGGTGCGGGTGAATAAAAAGCGCGTCAAGCCGGAGTATAAGCTGGAGGCGGGCGACGAGGTGCGTATTCCGCCGGTGCGGGTGGCGGAGCGTGATGAAGATGCGGTATCGCCGAAGCTGGCCAAAGTTGCCTCGCTGGCGGACGCCATCCTGTATGAAGATGAATCCCTGCTGGTAATGAATAAGCCTTCAGGCACCGCAGTGCACGGTGGCAGCGGGCTGAGCTTCGGGGTGATCGAAGGATTACGTGCGTTGCGGCCTGAGGCACGCTTCCTGGAGCTGGTGCATCGACTGGATCGTGATACCTCCGGCATTTTACTGGTGGCAAAGAAGCGCTCAGCGCTGCGTTCCCTGCACGAGCAGCTGCGTGAGAAGGGAATGCAGAAAGATTATCTCGCGCTGGTGCGCGGGAACTGGCCTTCACACCTGAAAGTGGTACAGGCGCCGTTACTGAAAAATATTCTGCAAAGCGGCGAACGTATCGTGCGCGTCAGTAGCGAAGGTAAGCCTTCTGAAACCCGCTTTAAGGTGGAAGAGCGATTCGCCTTCGCCACGCTGGTGAAAGCCAGCCCGGTGACCGGCCGTACTCACCAGATACGCGTTCATACCCTGCACGCCGGTCATCCCATCGCCTTCGACGATCGCTACGGTGAACGTGACTTTGACAGCCAGTTAGCCTCAACCGGCTTAAAGCGGCTGTTTCTGCACGCCGCGGCGCTGACCTTTACCCATCCTGGCACTGGCGAAATGATGCGGGTGGAAGCGCCGCTGGATGACGGCCTGAAGCAGTGTCTGCTCAAATTACGCCAGCTGAAAGCGTAATGGCCCTGGCATCAGTCCGACAGCGGATTGATGCCGGCTTGCCGTAACATGTCGTTAAGCGCGATCAGCGGCAGTCCCACCAGCGTATTGGGATCGCGTCCTTCCAGCCGTTCAAACAGGCAAATCCCCAGTCCCTCACTTTTGAAACTGCCGGCGCAGTGCAGCGGCTGTTCCTTCTCTATATAAGCCGCGATCTCCGCGTCGGTTATTTCACGAAAATGAACCACAAACGGTTCGCAGCACTGCATCAATTGCTGACTGGCAGGGTGATAGAGCGCCAGCCCGGTGTAAAAGGTGATGCGGTTGCCGCTGGCGGCGCGTAACTGTGCCCGGGCATTCTCTACGCTGTGCGGTTTACCGGTAATCATCCCATCCAGTACGCAGACCTGATCGGAACCGATGATCCAGCGATCGGGAAAGGCCTGCGCCAGCGCCTGCGCTTTGGCTATCGCAAGGCGTGTCACCAGCGCGGTCGCGGTTTCGCCGGGCAAGGGGGTTTCATCCACCTCGGGTGCGGCGGTGGTAAATGGCAGGCCCAGCTTTTGCAATAATGCCTGGCGAAAGGGCGAGGTTGAGGCTAAAAGAATCGATGCGGTCATTTTTTTTCAATAGTGATAGCGAATTGGTGACAGTCATTTTAAACTGTGCGCCGCACTGGATGCGAATAGTGGTTGAAAGATGCTGTTTAACGGCCTTTTTCTTTGACTCTATGACATTACAAAGTTAATATGCGCGCCCTATGCAAAAGGTAAAATTACCCCTAACACTGGACCCGGTCCGCACCGCTCAAAAACGCCTTGATTATCAAGGTGTCTACACATCTTCACAGGTGGAGCGCGTGGCCGAGTCAGTGGTTAGTGTGGACAGTGATGTGGATTGTGCCATGTCGTTTGCGGTTGACAGTCAACGTCTGGCGGTACTGACGGGTACAGCTGAAGTACAGGTGACGTTGCGTTGTCAGCGCTGCAACCAGACCTTTCCCCATCACGTACACGTAAGTTATTGCTTCAGTCCTGTCTCTTCTGAAGAGCAGGCCGAGGCATTGCCGGAAGCGTACGAGCCGATCGATGTCAACGAGTTTGGTGAGATCGATCTGCTGGCAGTCGTTGAGGATGAAATCATTCTCGCGCTGCCGGTCGTTCCGGTACATGATTCTGAACACTGTGAAGTGTCCGAGGCGGACATGGTCTTTGGCAAACTGCCTGCAGAGGCGGAGAAACCAAATCCATTTGCCGTATTAGCCAGTTTAAAGCGTAAGTAATAGGAGTAAGGTCCATGGCCGTACAACAGAATAAACCCACCCGTTCTAAGCGTGGTATGCGTCGTTCGCACGATGCGCTGACCACTGCTGCTCTGTCAGTAGATAAAGTTTCTGGCGAAACTCATCTGCGTCACCACATTACTGCGGATGGTTACTACCGCGGTCGCAAGGTTATCGTTAAGTAAGTTTCTTGCTTAGCAAGGCGATACCTTGACACGTTTGACCCTGGCTATTGACGCCATGGGCGGGGACTTCGGTCCTTGCGTGACAGTGCCTGCAGCATTGCAGGCACTGGCCTCTCATTCGCAGCTATTCCTTCTTCTGGTCGGAAATCCCGACATTCTCACGCCATTGCTTGCCAAAGCGGATTCCTCCTTACTGGGGCGTTTGCAGGTGATTCCTGCCGAATCGGTTATTGCAAGTGATGCGCGACCCGCTCAGGCTATTCGAAACAGTCGCGGCAGCTCAATGCGTGTGGCGCTGGAGATGGTCAAAGAGGGACGTGCGCAGGCCTGCGTAAGCGCAGGCAATACCGGTGCCCTGATGGGACTGGCCACGCTGATATTAAAGCCGCTGGATGGCATTAAACGTCCGGCGTTAATGTCCGTTTTACCGCATCAGCAGCAGGGTAAAACCGTGGTGCTGGATCTGGGGGCTAACGTCGGCTCAGACAGTGCGATGCTGGTGCAGTTTGCGGTGATGGGATCGGTGATGGCGGAACATGTGCTCGGCATTGCCCGGCCGCGTGTCGCGCTGCTCAATATTGGTCATGAAGAGACCAAAGGGCTGGAAACCATTCGCGACGCGGCGGTAATCCTGCGAGAATCACCGCAGATCAACTATATTGGTTACCTTGAAGGTAATGAGCTACTCACCGGTAAAACGGATGTGATGGTCTGTGACGGGTTTGTCGGTAATGTCACGCTGAAGACCATGGAAGGCGTGGTAAGAATGTTCCTTTCCCTGCTGAAGTCGTCGGGGGAAGGCAAAAAACGGTCATGGTGGCTGAGGTTGCTGGGACGCTGGATTCAGAAACGACTGGCGAAGCGTTTCGGGCATCTCAACCCTGACCAGTACAATGGCGCTTGTCTGTTAGGATTGCGCGGGACAGTGATCAAAAGTCACGGTGCAGCAAGTCAACATGCTTTCACCGTGGCGATAGAACAGGCAGAGCAGGCGGTGCGGCAGCAGGTTCCCGAACGAATTGCTGCGCGCCTTGATGCTGTATTAGCCAGGAGTGACAAAGCCTAGATGTATACCAAAATTATCGGTACGGGCAGTTATTTGCCTAGCCAGGTTCGCACCAATGCCGATCTGGAAAAAATGGTGGAGACGTCGGACGAGTGGATTGTCACCCGCACCGGCATCCGTGAGCGCCGTATTGCTGCGCCTGAGGAAACGGTCGCCACCATGGGATTCAGCGCGGCTCAACGCGCTCTCGAAATGGCCGGTATTGAGGCGAACGATGTTGGGCTGATTATTGTCGCCACAACCTCTTCCAGCCATGCCTTTCCCAGCTCCGCCTGCATGATCCAGCAAATGCTGGAGATCAAAGACTGCGCGGCGTTTGACCTTGCTGCCGCCTGTGCGGGCTTTACCTATGCCCTGAGCGTGGCCGATCAGTACATCAAAAATGGCGCGGTTAAACATGCGCTGGTGATTGGTGCTGACGTGCTGGCGCGTGCGCTGGACCCGGCAGATCGCGGCACCATTATTCTGTTCGGCGATGGCGCCGGTGCCGTGGTGCTTGGCCAGAGTGAAGAGCAGGGGATTATTTCAACTCACCTGCACGCCGATGGCCGCTACGCCCAGCTGCTGACCCTGCCTTATCAGGATCGTGCCCATCAGGACCAGCCTGCCTACGTCACCATGGCTGGCAACGAAGTCTTCAAAGTTGCGGTCACCGAGCTGGCGCACATCGTTGATGAGACGCTGCAGGCCAATAATCTCGACCGCGAAATGCTGGACTGGCTGGTACCGCATCAGGCCAACCTGCGCATTATCAGCGCGACGGCGAAGAAACTGGGTATGACCATGGATAAAGTGGTTGTCACCCTGGATCGCCACGGCAATACCTCTGCCGCATCGGTGCCAAGCGCACTGGATGAAGCGGTCCGTGATGGCCGCATCAAACCCGGACACCTTATTTTGCTGGAAGCCTTTGGTGGTGGATTCACCTGGGGTTCTGCACTGGTTCGCTTTTGATTGACAGGAACATAAGATGACGCAATTTGCTTTTGTTTTCCCAGGCCAGGGTTCACAGACGGTCGGTATGCTGGCTGATTTAGCCGCTACCTATCCGCAGGTGGAAGAGACTTTCCGCGAAGCCTCTGCGGCACTGGGATATGACTTATGGCAGTTAGTCAGCCAGGGCCCGGCTGAAGAGTTGAACAAAACGTGGCAGACTCAGCCTGCGCTGTTAGCCGCCTCGGTTGCTATTTATCGTGTCTGGCAGCAGCAGGGCGGTGAACAGCCGTCAATGATGGCCGGTCACAGCCTGGGTGAATATTCCGCGCTGGTGTGTGCTGGCGTGCTGGATTTTGCCGATGCGATCAAGCTGGTTGAGTTGCGTGGCAAACTGATGCAGGAAGCCGTGCCGGAAGGGACTGGCGCAATGCAGGCGATTATCGGCCTGGATGACGCATCAATCCGCAAAGCCTGTGAAGAGAGTGCGCAAGGTCAGGTGGTTTCGCCGGTTAACTTTAACTCGCCAGGCCAGGTGGTCATCGCGGGTAACAAAGAAGCGGTAGAGCGTGCCGGTGCGGCCTGTAAGGCTGCCGGTGCTAAGCGTGCGCTACCGTTACCGGTTAGCGTACCGTCTCACTGCGCGCTGATGAAGCCAGCGGCGGACAAACTGGCCGTGGCGCTGGAGTCCATCACCTTTCATACGCCTGCGGTGCCGGTTATTAATAACGTCGATGTCAAAGCCGAAACTGACGCTGGCGCGATTCGCCATGCGCTGGTGCGCCAGCTCTACAGTCCGGTTCGCTGGACTGAAAGCGTGGAAGCAATGGCGGCACAGGGCGTGACCCAACTGCTGGAGATCGGTCCAGGTAAAGTGCTGACCGGTCTGACCAAACGCATTGTGGATAGCCTGACAGCGGCTGCCGTCAACGATAGTGCATCACTGACGGCTGCACTCGGAAAGGAATAAGAGGAAAATCATGAGCTTTGAAGGTAAAGTTGCGCTGGTAACCGGCGCGAGTCGCGGCATTGGTCGTGCGATTGCGGAGACGCTGGCGGCAAAAGGCGCTAAAGTTGTAGGTACCGCGACCAGCCAGAGTGGCGCCGACGCCATCAGTGCTTACCTTGGCGACAAGGGCAAAGGCCTGTTACTGAACGTGACTGACGCTGCATCGATCGACAGTGTTTTAGAGAATATTCGCGCAGAATTTGGCGAAGTGGATATTTTAGTCAATAATGCAGGCATTACGCGTGATAATCTCCTCATGCGCATGAAGGACGATGAGTGGCAGGATATCCTCGATACCAACCTCACTTCTGTCTTCCGCCTTTCTAAGGCGGTATTGCGTGCCATGATGAAAAAGCGCGTGGGCCGTATCATCACCATTGGTTCCGTTGTTGGAACCATGGGTAACGCGGGCCAGGCAAACTACGCGGCAGCAAAAGCGGGTTTAATTGGCTTTAGCAAATCACTGGCGCGCGAAATCGCGTCACGTGGCATTACCGTCAACGTCGTGGCTCCAGGTTTTATTGAGACAGACATGACGCGGGCACTGAACGAAGATCAACGTTCTGGTATTTTGGCGGAAGTACCTGCGGGTCGCTTAGGCGAAGCGCAAGAAATCGCCAATGCTGTGGCATTCTTAGCCTCTGACGAAGCAGCCTACATCACAGGTGAAACGCTGCACGTCAATGGCGGCATGTACATGGTCTGATAAATCACGAAAACATTTGCATTATTTGCGGCTAAAACCGCAAAATAGCGTAAAATCGTGGTTCGACCAGCCGGGATTTTGTTGCATCTTTTTCACCATTTTATACACTACGAAAACCATCGCGAAAGCGAGTTTTGATAGGAAATTAAATAGTATGAGCGATATCGAACAACGCGTTAAGAAAATCATCAGTGAGCAGCTGGGTGTGAAAGAGGAAGAAGTGACCAACTCTGCATCTTTCGTAGAAGACCTGGGTGCCGATTCTCTTGATACCGTTGAGCTGGTAATGGCTCTGGAAGAAGAGTTTGATACTGAAATTCCAGACGAAGAAGCTGAGAAAATCACTACCGTTCAGGCAGCGATCGACTACATCAATAGCCACAAAGGCTAATGAATATCTTCAGGCGGTCGCTCGACCGCCTGATTTTTATGTTTGTCCCACATAGTTCCCTATTTCCCCTCCCTGGAGGACGAACGTGTCTAAGCGTCGTGTAGTTGTGACCGGTCTTGGCATGTTGTCTCCTGTCGGCAATACCGTAGAGTCTACCTGGAGTGCTCTCCTTGCCGGTCAGAGCGGCATTAACCTGATCGACCATTTTGATACCAGTGCCTATGCAACCCGTTTTGCAGGTCTGGTAAGAGGTTTTAATTGTGATGACTACATCTCGCGCAAAGATCAGCGCAAGATGGATGACTTCATCCAATACGGCATTGTTGCCGGCATGCAGGCTATGCAGGATAGCGGTCTGGTTGTGACCGAAGAGAATGCAGGTCGTATGGGCGCAGCGATTGGCTCCGGCATCGGTGGTTTAGGTCTGATTGAAGACAATCATACTTCACTGGTCAACGGTGGCCCGCGTAAAATCAGCCCGTTCTTTGTGCCGTCGACTATCGTGAACATGGTAGCGGGTCATCTCACTATCATGTACGGCCTGAAAGGTCCGAGCATCTCTATTGCGACTGCCTGTACCTCTGGCGTGCATAATATCGGCCACGCCGCACGTATCATCGCCTATAACGATGCTGACGTGATGCTGGCAGGTGGCGCTGAAAAAGCCAGTACGCCATTAGGCGTTGGCGGATTTGGTGCCGCACGTGCGCTCTCCACCCGTAACGACGACCCACAGGCAGCAAGCCGTCCATGGGATAAAGATCGTGACGGTTTTGTGCTGGGTGACGGTGCCGGTATCGTGGTACTCGAAGAGTACGAACATGCTAAGCAGCGCGGCGCGAAAATCTATGCGGAAATCGTCGGCTTTGGTATGAGCAGCGATGCTTACCACATGACTTCTCCGCCGGAAGATGGCTCGGGTGCAGCAGCCGCGATGATCAATGCGCTGCGCGATGCTCAGCTTACGCCAGAGCAGATCGGCTATGTCAACGCGCACGGCACTTCGACGCCAGCCGGTGACAAAGCGGAAACGCGTGCAGTGAAATCGGTATTTGGGGCAGCAGCCAGTACGGTAATGGTGAGCTCAACCAAATCGATGACCGGGCATTTGCTGGGTGCTGCGGGTGCCGTTGAATCGATCTACTCGATTCTGGCCCTGCGTGACCAGGCGGTACCGCCGACCATTAACCTCGACAACCCGGATGAAGGCTGCGATCTCGATTTCGTGCCGCATACCGCGCGTCAGGTTTCCGGACTGGAGTATACCTTGTGTAACTCCTTCGGCTTCGGTGGCACCAACGGCTCATTGATTTTCCGTAAAGTGTAATCATTGTTGATTGCTAAAAAGGCCCGCGATGCGGGCCTTTTTTTATCCTGATTATTCAACAGAGTCAGCATCGGCGCGCCGATCGCTGCCCAACCGGAGAGAACTATGTGGATTAACGGCATCGAACAATCAACTCTGGCGGCCAGCGATCGCGGACTGCAGTTCGGCGATGGCTGCTTTACCACCGCGGCGGTGCAGCAGGGCAGGATCCTGTTACTGGAACGCCACATGCAGCGTCTCAGAGAAAGCTGTGAACGGCTGTTAATCAACGGTATCGACTGGCTGCAGCTGGAAAAAGAGATGCGTCAGGCAGCCCGTGATCAGACACAGGCGGTGCTGAAAGTGATACTCAGCGCTGGCAGCGGCGGACGCGGTTACAGCCGGAAAGGCGTTGGTGAGCCGACGCGTATCGTCTCGCTGGCTGCGTGGCCGCCACACTATGCTGCCTTACAGCAGCGCGGCGCGTCGCTGGCTGTCAGCCCGATTCGGCTGGCGCGCAATCCGCAGTTTGCCGGCCTGAAGCATCTCAACCGGCTGGAACAGGTGATGATTCGGGCTCATCTTGACCAGACAGACGCTGACGAAGCGCTGGTGCTTGACACTGAAGGTTGGGTGGTGGAATGCTGTGCGGCCAATTTATTCTGGCGCCAGGGCCGGGAGATTTTTACCCCTGACCTGCGCTGGGCGGGCGTCGATGGCATTATGCGGCGCAGTCTGATGGCGCAGCTCGCCGCCGCAGGGCAGGCTTGCCAGGTTGTCCAGTGTGAACCAGACGCGTTGCTGGCTGCCGATGAAATCGTACTATGTAACGCCCTGATGCCGGTTTTACCGGTACGACAGCTGGGGGCGGTGAACTTTACGCAACGCACGCTGTTTAATCAGTTGCACGCAAGCTGTAAAAAGATAATGGATGCATCATGAGCCGAAGTAAAAAAATTCTCGCCAGCATTGTGGCGATAGTGGGTGTCGCGGCTGCCTTCAGTTACTGGCAGATAAAACAGTTCGCGTCCGCCCCGTTAACCCTGCACCAGGAAACGATCTACACGTTGCCGGCCGGTACCGGCCGGGTGGCGCTTGAAGCGCAGTTAGAAAGCCAGAATATCATTCCGCACAGCATCTGGTTTGGCGCGTTACTGAAGGTCGAACCCGAACTGGCGACCTTCAAAGCCGGAACCTACCGTCTCGAGCCGACCATGACGGTGCGTTCGCTGCTGCAGCTGCTGGCCAGTGGCAAAGAGGCACAGTTTCCGCTGCGCCTGGTCGAAGGTCAGCGCCTGACCGAGTGGCTGAACGAGCTGCGTAAAGCGCCCTATATCCGGCATACGCTGAAAGATGACCAGTTTGCGACGCTGGCCAGCGAGCTGAAGCTTGATCCGCAGCAGCTGGAAGGTAACTTCTTCCCGGATACCTATCTCTATACCGCTAATACCAGCGATCTGGCGATCCTGCAGCGCGCCCATGAGCGGATGAAGAAAACCATCGATCAGGTCTGGCAGGAAAGGGCGGATAATCTGCCGTACAAAACGCCGCAGGATCTGGTGACCATGGCCTCGATCATTGAAAAAGAGACCGCCGTCAGTGATGAGCGCGCCCGTGTCGCCTCGGTGTTTATTAATCGATTGCGAACCGGCATGCGACTGCAAACCGATCCCACGGTGATCTACGGTATGGGCCCGGCCTATAACGGTACCCTGACACGTAAAGACCTTGAGACGGCAACCGATTACAATACCTATATCATTAATGGTCTGCCGCCCGGACCGATTGCCATGCCGGGCAAAGCGTCGCTGCAGGCAGCGGCCCATCCGGAAAAGAGCAACTACCTCTATTTTGTTGCGGATGGTAAGGGCGGACACACCTTTACCACCAATCTTGCCAGCCATAACCGGGCGGTGCAGCTTTACCGGCAAACGCTGAAGGAAAAAAATGAACAGTAAGTTTATCGTCATTGAGGGCCTGGAAGGCGCCGGTAAAACCACGGCGCGCGATGCGATTGTCGCCACGCTGCGCGAACGCGGGATTGAAGATATTGTCTTTACCCGCGAACCTGGCGGAACGCCGCTGGCGGAGCAGCTGCGGGTGCTGGTCAAGCAGGGCATTGAGGGTGAGCAGGTGACCGATAAAGCGGAACTGCTGATGCTCTATGCGGCGCGGGTGCAGCTGGTCGAAACGGTGATCAAACCGGCGCTGGCTCGCGGGGCCTGGGTGATTGGCGATCGACACGATCTCTCTTCACAGGCTTATCAGGGCGGCGGGCGCGGACTCGACAGTGAACTGATGCGTACCCTGCGCGATGCGGTGCTGGGCGATTTTCGCCCCGACCTGACGCTCTATCTCGACGTAACGCCGGAAATTGGTCTGCAACGTGCCCGTGCCCGTGGCGCGCTGGATCGCATTGAGCAGGAATCGCTGCGCTTTTTTGAGCGCACCCGCGACCGTTATCTGGCTTTGGCAGCGGACGATCCGACTATTCTGACCATCGACGCCAGCCAGTCGCTGCAACAAGTGACAGCGTCACTTCAGTCCACTCTCAAGGGCTGGCTGGCGGAGCAGGCGTGATGAACTGGTTTCCGTGGCTCAATCAGCCCTATCGCCAGCTGATCACCCAGCATCAGCAGGGCCGGAGTCATCACGCGTTGCTGATTCAGGCGATGGCCGGGATGGGCGATGATGCACTGGTTTGGGGCATCAGCCGCTGGCTGATGTGCCAGCAGCCCGACGGCCTGAAAAGCTGCGGTGAATGCCACGGCTGCCAGCTGATGCAGGCCAATACTCATCCGGACTGGTACCGGCTGGAAGCGGAGAAAGGTAAAAACACCCTCGGTATTGACGCGGTTCGTCAGGTGACTGAGAAAATGTATCATTTCGGTCAGCAGGGCGGCGCCAAAATCGTCTGGCTGCCTGATGCGGCTCAGCTCTCTGAGGCTGCGGCCAATGCCCTGCTGAAAACGCTGGAAGAGCCGCCAGCCAATAGCTGGTTTTTCCTCAGCAGTCGTGACCCGTCGCGCCTGCTGGCGACCTTGCGCAGCCGATGCATGACGCTGCATCTTTCGCCGCCGGACGAAGGACTCAGCCTGAACTGGCTAAAGAAGCAGACGACGCAGGATGAAGTGATGCTGGTCGCCGCGTTGCGACTCAGCGCCGGCGCGCCGGAAGCGGCGCTGAAGCTGCTGGCGGCCGGCCCGTGGCAGGCGCGACAGAAACTGTGCGATGCGCTGCCTGCGGCACTGCAGCAGGACATTCTGCAACTGCTGCCGGTGCTCAACGCCGACGACGCGGCGGTGCGCATTGGCTGGCTGCTCTCGCTGCTGCTGGATGCGATGAAATGGCAGCAGAATGCAGGCCAGTGGCTGAGTAACGTCGATCGTCAGGACGTGGTGACGCTGCTGGCCGGACACTTTACCCCGACTGCGCTCAACAGCAGTGCGCAAGAGTGGATGCGCTGTCGCGAGCAGTTGCTGCACGTCGCGGCGGTTAACCGCGAACTATTGCTGACCGATCGGCTGCTGAGCTGGGCTGATAATATGAAGCCAGCGCTGATTGGCTAAACCTTCTGAGAGTAACTATGTTTATTGTTGATTCCCATTGCCACCTTGATGGCCTGGACTATGAAAAAAACCATCGCGATCTGGATGATGTGATCGCCAAAGCGGCCGCGCGTGACGTGAAATTTATGCTGGCCATCGCCACCACGCTGCCCGGTTTTCATACCCTGAAAGCGCTGGTCGGCGATCGGCCTGAAATCGCACTCTCCTGCGGCGTTCACCCGCTGAATCAGGAGGAAGCGTATGACGTTGAGGAGTTTCGCCGTCTGGCTGCCGATCCGCAGGTAGTGGCGCTGGGGGAAACCGGGCTGGATTATTACTATCAGCAGGAGACCAAAGCACAGCAGCAGGCCTCCTTCCGTGAACACATCCGTACCGGCATCACCCTGAACAAACCGATTATTGTGCACACCCGTGATGCGCGAGACGACACGCTGGCGATTTTACGTGAGGAACAGGTTGAGCGCTGCGGCGGGGTGCTGCACTGCTTTACCGAGGATCAGCCGACCGCGGCGAAGCTGCTGGATATGGGATTCTATATTTCGTTCTCCGGTATCGTTACCTTCCGTAATGCGGAGCAGCTGCGGGAAGCGGCGCGTTACGTTCCGCTGGATCGCATGCTGGTTGAAACCGATTCTCCTTATCTGGCGCCGGTTCCTTATCGCGGTAAAGAAAACCAGCCCGCTTATACCCGCGATGTCGCCGATTATCTGGCGGTGCTGAAAGGGGTAGATATTGACACGCTGGCCGCCACCACCACCCGCAATTTCGCTGAGCTATTCCACATCCCGATGAGCCGGCTGGGTGCCTGAGTCGGCCGTTTATTTCATACTCTGTAATTAATCTGTAATCTGCGCATATGGCCTTGTTTTTTCAGCAAGGCCAGCTTTTTATTGCTGATTATTCGTGCGGGTCAGTAAGAAATTTCGTAAAGTGCACGAATGCGATTGTCGAAACGTGATAACCGTCAAAGTAACAAATAACGATTTATTTTACCCTTCGTAATAAATCAAAAGGCGGTCACCGCCAACCCGGTAAAGAATCCTCCCTCTTTACCACGCGCAATGCGCGAAAAAATGCACTCATACTCAGGAGCTTCACGCTATGTTCAAAAATGCTTTTGCCAACCTGCAGAAGGTCGGTAAATCGCTCATGCTACCGGTATCGGTTCTGCCGATTGCCGGGATTTTGTTAGGTGTCGGTTCGGCCAATTTCAGCTGGTTGCCTGCAGTGGTTTCGCATGTGATGGCAGAAGCGGGCGGATCGGTGTTCGCCAATATGCCGCTGATTTTTGCCATCGGTGTGGCGCTGGGCTTTACCAATAACGACGGTGTATCCGCACTGGCCGCGGTGGTCGCTTACGGCATCATGGTGAAAACCATGGCGGTGGTGGCTCCACTGGTGCTGCATCTGCCAGCGGCAGAAATTGAGGCGAAACACCTGGCGGATACCGGGGTACTGGGCGGTATTATCGCCGGCTCGATTGCCGCGTATATGTTCAATCGATTTTACCGCATCAAGCTGCCGGAATATCTCGGCTTCTTTGCCGGTAAGCGTTTTGTACCGATTATCTCCGGTCTGGCAGCCATCATTCTCGGCGTACTGCTCTCCTTTATCTGGCCACCGATAGGTTCCGCGATTCAGGAATTCTCCCAGTGGGCAGCCTATCAGAACCCGGTTGTCGCCTTTGGTATTTATGGCGTGATTGAACGCGCGTTGGTGCCATTTGGTCTGCATCACATCTGGAACGTTCCTTTCCAGATGCAGATCGGTGAATACACCAATGCGGCAGGTCAGGTGTTCCACGGTGATATCCCGCGCTATATGGCGGGCGACCCGACCGCGGGCAAACTTTCCGGTGGCTTCCTGTTCAAAATGTATGGTCTGCCAGCCGCCGCGATTGCTATCTGGCATTCGGCTAAGCCGGAAAACCGTGCCAAAGTGGGCGGCATCATGATCTCCGCTGCGCTGACCGCGTTCCTGACCGGTATCACCGAACCGATTGAATTCTCATTCATGTTCGTTGCGCCGATCCTGTACGTAATCCATGCGCTGCTGGCCGGTCTGGCTTTCCCAATCTGTATTCTGCTCGGAATGCGTGACGGTACCAGCTTCTCGCACGGTCTGATCGACTTTATCGTGCTGAGCGGTAACAGCAGTAAAATCTGGCTGTTCCCGATTGTCGGTATCATCTACGGTCTGGTTTACTACACCATCTTCCGTGTGCTGATCGCTAAACTGGACCTGAAAACCCCAGGCCGTGAAGAGACCAGCAGCGAGCAGTCCACTGCAACCGGCACTGAAATGGCGGGCAAACTGGTGGCGGCGTTTGGTGGTAAAGAGAACATCACCAACCTTGATGCCTGTATCACCCGTTTACGTGTCAGCGTGGCTGACGTCGCGAAGGTGGATCAGACTGAACTGAAAAACCTCGGCGCACGTGGCGTGGTAGTGGCAGGTTCAGGTGTTCAGGCGATTTTCGGTACCAAATCCGATAACCTGAAAACCGATATGGATGATTATATCCGCAGCATGTAATGCCAGCGGAATGATAAAAAGCCCCGCCCAGCGGGGCTTTTTTTATGCGCGTGATTTACAGATAGACGCGCAGATACTCGGTCAGGCACAGCAGCGCCATCGCCTGGCCGTACGGCATTGAGGTCAGTGGAATGGTGCGGTAATAGTCCAGATCGCTGCCCATCGCCGTGCCAAACGACACCTGCTTCAGCTCACCGTCGGCATCGATGTTGGCAATCACGCCGCGCAGCGCCTTTTCCGCCATCTCACGATATTCCGCCGGCAGGTAACGCTTGCGCACCGCTTTCAGAATGCCATAGGCGAATCCTGCGGTAGCCGAGGCTTCCGGATAGCTCTGCGGGTCATCGAGCAGGGTATGCCACAGTCCGCTGCTGTGCTGGCACGCCTGCAACGCCTTCACCTGCGACGCCAGCACCTGCTGCAGAAAGCGGCGGGTAGCATGATGCTCGGGCCAGTTCATCATCTCCAGAAAATCGGGAATAACGATGGTCAGCCAGCTGTTGCCGCGTGCCCAGCGAGCATTGGCGAAATTATGCCGACCGTCAAAGTTCCAGCCGTGGAACCACAGCCCGGTTTCGCGATCCATCAGGTACTGGGTATGCAGCAGGAACTGGTAGCTCGCTTCCTCAACCCACTCGTCACGCTTCAGTAACTGACCAATTTTCGCCAGCGCCATCACGCTCATCATCAGCGTGTCGTCCCACAGCTGCTGGCTGTTTTCATTGTTATAGACGATGTGTTGCAGCCCGCCCTGTTCGGTACGCGGCATTTCATACATCACCCATTCTGCCCAGCGCTCCAGCACCGGCAGCCAGGCGGCATTGCCGGTCTCTTCATAGCGGTAAGCCAGCGTCAGAAAAGGGCAAACGGTATTCACGTTTTTGGTCGGCGTTCCCTCCGCCAGACGCTGGGCGAACCAGTCATCAATGATCGCCAGCGTTTGCTGGTCACCGGTCTGCTGATAGTAGTGCAGCATGCCATACAGGCCGATGCCGTGTGTCCATTCCCAACCCGCCCAGCCTTTGGTATCGATCACCCGGCCATCGTCCAGCCGCAGCAAAAATTCGCCGGTTTGGTCGGTGATGTTGACCAGATTTTGTGTCAGCTTGTGGATCAGCTGGACCAGTTCGCTGCGTGGCAGCAGATGTTCAGGTTGGCACAATAGCGCGCTGTGTTTAACGGGAAATACAGTCATGGTTTATTCCTGTCATTTTAAGGTCGGGTTGATAGATGAGAGTAAAGGGCGATGCGTGGGTAACGGTGGCGCGGCGGGCTTCATGCGATTGAGGAAGCCAATGTTGTTGTTGCCCCACAGGTTTTCATAGGGCATGCCGGCCAGCGTTTCGACGATCTGTCGCGCTTCAGGCGTGATTTTTTCCGGCACAATGCGTCCCGCTTCGCGCATTTTCAGGGTCTCTTCACGCAGTACGGTATGCGTCTGCAGATTCAGCTTGAAGCGCAGTGAAACCAGGAAACCGCAGGTGAGAACCGCCACGGTGCCGAGGCTCAAAATCGCCAGAATGGTGTGGCTGACGCCCGGCACCTGAGTTGCCTGACCCGAGACAAAGCCAGAGAGCTGCAGCACGATACCGACCAGCATCACCGCACCGGCCTGCGAGGCTTTGCGGGTCAGGGTCATGATGCCGGCAAAAATACCTTCGCGACGCTGACCGGTGATCACTTCATCGACATCGGCGATATAGGTGTAGGTGTTCCACGGGACGTAGTTGATGCCGCCACGGCCCAGACCCGCCACCGCTGAGATCAGTAACAGCAGTGCGAGGTTATCGTTCATCCCGGCATACCACAGCCCGGCATAGGAGAGCGCCGCCAGCCCGAACAGCACCGCCACCAGGCGATAGGCGGGTGCCGGCCCCATGCGGATACACAGCGGGATCATTCCCATCACCGCGATAAACTGTAAAACCGCCATGGTGCCCATCAGATTTGAGGCAATCTGGGCGCTCTGCATCAGGACAAACACCACATACCAGGTAAAGACCGCGTTAAACACGTCCTGCGCGATATAGCCGCCGAGATACATGCCAAGATGCTGGCGGAAGATCCGCACGCGTAAGGTCGAGGAGAGCTCAACATAGAGCCGTTTGAGATTTTGCAGCAGCGTCAGCTGCTGCTTTTCCTGTTCTGCCCGGCGTGACTCGGCGGAGAAATCATCCGGATGACGTTCCCAGGTAAAGAACCACACCAGCGTCAGCACCAGAGCGCAGATGATCGAGAACACCAGGCTGGCATAGAAGAAGGAGTGTGGGTTGTCTTTGCCAAGCGCGCCGAGCAGGATGCCGGGTAAAAAAGCCGCCAGGATGGCCGAAAGCTGAGCCAGGCCGATGCGTGCGCCAGAGAAGCGGGTTTTCTGCCGGAAGTCGTCGGTCATCTCAGGTACCAGCGTTTCATAGGGCACCAGAATCATGGTGTAGATGATATCGAACAGCAGATAGGTGCAGAGATACCACCAGAAACTCATATCGCTGATCCACATCAGGCTGTAACTGAAAACACAGGGTATGCCGAGCAGGATAAAAAAGCGGCGACGGCCAAAGCGTTTGCCCAGCCAGGTTGAACCAAAGTTATCGGTCAGGAAGCCCATCAGCGGGCTGACAACCGCATCCAGTACCCGGGCGGCGGCAAAAATCAGGGTCGCCTCAATCGGGGTCAACCCACAAAAAGTGGTATAGAAATAGAGCAACCAGGCGGCAGTCAGCGCCGTGGTGCCTGCTCCAAGAAAATCTCCGGAACCGTAGGCCAGATAATGACCCAGACCAATCTTACGTGAGCGCATGGTGCGTGCTCCTTGATGGTGAATGTCGGTAAATCCCTCATGACGACGCCGGGCATCTCAGCCGGACTGAATAGCAAAGTAGAACTGCGACGGCGGGTTAACCTTCGTAATCTGGCAAGCACCGGGACGGATGTGGCAATGATACAAAGAAAAGGGCGGCTAAAATCTAATTTATAAAACGGCGTTTCATTTTTGTGCGGTGGCGCGCATCAATATTGACATGTAAAGGCGAGCAGAGGCGCGGGCAGCAGCGGTGGCTGTAAACAGAGACCAACAATGCAAGAAAAGTGGACCTGAGGTTGAAAGAAAACAAATTTCTCCCGCATACTGATTGATTACGACCCTGGCTAAAGGAATTGCACCATGGCTGAAGAAACCATTTTTAGTAAAATTATTCGTCGCGAAATCCCCGCTGATGTGGTTTATCAGGATGAACTGGTCACCGCCTTTCGCGATATTTCGCCGAAAGCGCCGACCCACATTTTGATCGTACCGAACGTGCTGATCCCGACGGTCAATGAGGTGGAGGCGGCACACGAACATGCGCTGGGCCGCATGTTTACCATCGCCGCTAAAATTGCCCGTCAGGAAGGCATCGATCAGGATGGCTACCGTTTGATTGTCAACTGCAACAAACACGGCGGTCAGGAGGTTTACCACATCCATATGCATCTGCTGGGCGGCGAGCCGCTTGGCCCGATGCTGTCGAACTGAACCTCTAACGGAAACGTGCTATGCGATCCTGGCTGATTGGCCTGCCGTTCCTGCTCAGCCTGGCCGGCTGTAGCAGTGATAAACCGATGATCAATACCTCGCAGTCACTGGTGATGGAGTCATCCGTCTTATCGGCGGGCATTATTACCGATGAACCGACGCTGGATGAGAAGGATGGCCAGATGCGTGCCGCCAGCGTGCTCTATAATCAGCGCGAAACGCCGGTGATTGTGCACTATCGTTACTACTGGTACGACGACAAAGGGCTGGAAATCACCCCGCAGGAGCCGGCTCAAACCGTCAGCGTTCCGGCGCAGGGCAGCATTGTCGTGATGTCGCAACTGGGTAACCTGACTGCCAGCAAGGTTCGCCTTTATCTCTATCTTTAAGGATTGTTTACGTGATACGCAGTGTTAATCGTACTGGAGCGCTACTGATGGCGCTCATTCTGAGCGGTTGTGTGGTGAAACAGCAGCAGCCTGCGCCGGTCGAACCGACGCAGCCGACTGAGCCGCCGGTACAGCCGGTGCCGCAACCTGAACCGATGCCACAGCCGCAGCCTATCCCGCAGCCGCCGAAGCTGAAAACCATTAACTGGGATGCCAGCGTTCAGCCGTTAGTGGCGCAAATGCTGCGAGCCGCCAGCGCCGAACCGGGCAGCGTACTGCTGGTGGATCGCATCAAAAACAGCACCAACGGCGCACTGCAAAGTGAGAAAGCCACGGATGCGATCCAGAATGCGCTCAACAACAACGGTAAGTTCACGCTGGTGTCGACCGGGCAACTGAATCAGGCCAAGCAGACGCTGGGCTTATCGCCCGATGACAGTCTCAATTCACGCAGTAAAGCGATCGGCCTGGCGCGCAACGTTAACGCGCAGTATGTGCTTTACAGCAATGCGCAGGGCGATGTGAAAACGCCAACGCTGCAGATGCAGCTGATGCTGGTTCAGACCGGCGAGATCATCTGGTCCGGCAACGGCGTTGCACAGAATTAATCCGGCCTTCCAGCGGATTATTCAGCAGGTGATGGGTGAGACCGATTCTCTGTCGGTCACACCGCTGGCCGGCCTGACCGGTCAGAGCCAGAAAATTGTCACGCCGCGCGGCATCTTTATCGCGCGGCCTGCGCCACAGCCGGCCATTCCGTTTGTCGATCGGCAGCGTGAGTTTCGTCTGTTACGCAAACTGCAGCCGGCTGGTGGGGCGGTGAGACCGATTGCGGGCGATCGTCATGGCGTGCTGCTGGCGTGGTCGGCTGGCGAGGCGCTGGATAGCGCGGCGTTCAGCCAGCAGCGTCCGGCAATTATCGCGCTGCTGCTGCAGTTACATCAGCAGCCGCTGACCGGTTATCGCCTGTTGCTGCAACCGCTGTTATGGCACTACTGGCAGCAGTGTCAGCAGCGCCATTGCCGCTGGCTGCGAGCGCTGCAGGCATTAACCCGCCACGGCGAACCCCAGCCGCTGAGGCTGGCACCGCTGCATATGGATGTCCACGCCGGCAACCTGATTGACGGTGAGCAGGGGCTGCGTTTAATCGACTGGGAGTATGCGGCAGATGGCGATGTGGCGCTGGAACTGGCGGCGGTGTGCGCGGGCGATCCGCTTCATCAGGCTGACTGGCTGAGCGCATATGCTGAGGCGGCACGGCTACCGTTAAGTCGGCTACAGCGGCAGGTGGCAAGCTGGCAGCCGTGGCTGCGGCTATTGATGGCCAGCTGGTATCAACTGCGCGCCGAGCAAAGTGGCGATGAAACTTTGCAACAGATGGCTCGACAGAGCTGGGAACAGATTTAATCGTTTTGCGCAGCGACGCAAAGCTACAGGATTGAGGTTATGACATCACATTTACCCGGCCCATTGATGCTCGACGTCGAAGGCTACGAGCTGGACGGCGAAGAACGCGAGCTTTTGCAGCATCCGCTGGTGGGCGGATTAATTCTGTTTGCCCGTAATTATCACGATCCGGCGCAGCTGGCGGAGCTAGTGCGGCAAATCCGCGCGGCATCGCACACCCGGCTGGTGGTGGCGGTCGATCAGGAGGGCGGACGGGTACAGCGTTTCCGTGACGGCTTTACCCAGTTACCCGCGATGCAATCTTTTGCCGCGTTACACGATCTCACCAGCGCCGGGGAACTGGCACAGCAGGCGGGATGGCAAATGGCGGCCGAGATGATCGCCATGGATATCGACATCAGCTTCGCGCCGGTCCTCGACATTGGCCACATCAGCGCGGCGATCGGCGATCGGGCGTTTCACGCCGATCCGGCGATTGCGCTGGCAGTAGCCCGTCGCTTCATCGCCGGAATGCATGAAGCCGGCATGAAAACCACCGGTAAACACTTTCCCGGCCACGGTGCAGTAAGCGCCGATTCGCATAAAGAGACGCCACGCGATCCGCGTGATGAAGCGACGCTGCGTGAGCATGACATGTCGATCTTCAGCACATTGATTAGTGAGCAGGTGCTGGATGCGATTATGCCGGCGCACGTGATCTACAGCGAGATCGACCCGCTGCCCGCCAGCGGTTCGCCTTACTGGCTTAAAACGGTGTTACGCCAGCAGCTGGGCTTTGATGGGGTGATCTTCTCCGACGATCTGTCGATGGAAGGCGCGGCGGTGATGGGAAGCTATCCGGAGCGGGCGCAGCAATCGTTGTCCGCCGGATGTGACATGATCCTGGTCTGCAATCATCGTCAGGGCGCGATCAGCGTGTTAGATAACCTGACCTTGATCGGGGCAGAGCGGGTGACACAGTTGTATCATCGGGGCACTTTTACCCGCGACAGCCTGCAGGCAAGCAGTCGCTGGAAAAGCAATGCACAGCAACTGAGTGCGCTTCAGGAACGCTGGCTGGCTTATAAAGCGTCGCGGTAAGCAGTGACTGCCCGGCGCCATCTCAACCTTGAGGATTATCATGATCATCTATCTGCACGGTTTTGATTCCACGAGTCCGGGCAATCACGAAAAGGTGCTGCAGCTGCAGTTCATCGATCCCGATGTCAGGTTAATCAGTTACAGCACCCGTCATCCGAAACATGACATGCAGTTTCTGCTGAAAGAGACCGATAAAATGCTGAGCCTGTGCGACGACGACCGGCCGCTGATTTGCGGCGTCGGCCTGGGCGGCTACTGGTCAGAGCGTATCGGGTTTCTGTGTGGTATTCGCCAGGCGATTTTTAATCCTAATCTCTACCCGTATGAAAATATGGAAGGAAAAATTGACCGCCCGGAGGAGTACCAGGATATCGCCACCAAGTGCGTCAGTGATTTTCGCGAACGTAACCGCGATCGCTGCCTGACCTTTCTCTCCCGGCAGGATGAGGCGCTGGACAGTCAGCGTATCGCCGACCAACTGCATCCCTATTATGAAATTATCTGGGATGAGGAAGAAGGGCACAAATTTAAAAATATCTCCCCCCACCTTCAGCGGATAAAAGCTTTCAAAACATTGCCTTAATCGAAAATGGCACCGCAAGGTGCCTGTTTTGATTGGGTAATTTTCTGAGTTTCATTCGCCTGATTTGATGTATATCAATTTTCTTATGTTCTCCTCTTCCCGTCATGTTATTCTGCCAGCAGATTGCGATTTTAACTTCGCCAACCCTATGTTTATTAAGGTTTATTTTAACCATTGATTAACTTTTGGTTCACAATTTGAGGGGGTCTTTGTTGACTACATCTGTTAAGAAAATTGTTATCGTTGGAGGGGGCGCTGGCGGCCTGGAAATGGCGACGCAGCTGGGGCATAAGCTGGGTCGTAAAAAGAAAGCCGAAATCATTCTGGTCGACCGTAACCACAGCCACCTGTGGAAACCACTGCTGCATGAAGTGGCGACCGGCTCAATGGATGAAGGCATTGACGCGTTAAGCTACCTGGCACATGCCCGTAACCACGGGTTTGAGTTTCAGCTGGGATCGCTGACTGATATTGACCGCACGCGCAAAGTGATCCAGCTGGCAGAAGTGCTGGATGCGAACGGTGACGTGCTGGTGCCACAGCGTGAAGTGGCCTACGACCAGCTGGTGATGGCGCTGGGCAGTACCTCCAATGACTTCGGTACGCCGGGCGTCAAAGATCACTGTATTTTCCTCGACAACCCACATCAGGCCCGTCGTTTCCACAATGAGATGCTTAACCTGTTTCTGAAATTCTCGGCCAGCGAAGGCAAGGTCGAGAAGGTTAACATCGCGATTGTCGGCGGCGGCGCGACCGGCGTTGAGCTGTCGGCGGAGCTGCACAATGCGGTAAAACAGCTGCACAGCTATGGCTTCAAAGGCCTGGGCCGGGAAGCGCTGAACGTCACGCTGGTCGAGGCGGGTGAGCGCATTCTGCCTGCACTGCCGCCACGCATTTCGGCTGCCGCACATCAGGAACTGACCAAGCTGGGCGTGCGGGTGTTGACGCAGACCATGGTCACCAGCGCTGAACGTCACGGCCTGAATACCAAAAGCGGTGAGTTTATCGAGGCCGATTTAATGGTCTGGGCCGCCGGCATCAAGGCACCGGACTTCCTGAAAGAGATTGGCGGGCTGGAAACCAACCGTATCAATCAGCTGGTGGTCAAAGAGACGCTGCAAACCACGCTGGATGATGACATCTATGCGATTGGTGACTGCGCCTCCTGCGCCTTGCCAGGCGGCGGTTTCGTGCCACCGCGAGCCCAGTCTGCGCACCAGATGGCGTCACGCGCCATGGAAAACATTCTGGCGCAACGTCAGGGCAAGCCGCTGAAAGCCTACGTCTATAAAGATCACGGCTCGCTGGTCTCGCTGTCACGCTTCAGTACCGTTGGCAGCCTGATGGGGAACCTGATGCGCGGATCGATGATGGTGGAAGGACGCATTGCGCGTTTTGTTTACATCTCGCTGTATCGTATGCACCAGATTGCCCTGCACGGTTATTTCAAGACCGGCCTGATGATGCTGGTAGGCAGTATCAACCGGGTGATCCGCCCGCGGTTAAAACTGCACTGATCTCCGGACGCCAGTGATGCAGATTGCTGTCGGCTGCGTTCTATCAAGCCCCCACATCAGGGGGCTTTTTTTATTTGTCTGCCGTGGGCTGACACTTTCTGAAGCGTTTTACGGGCAGAAAACCGATCCACCCTGGCGTCAGTGGCAGAAAACCCGGTTGATTAGTGAATTTTAACCTTTCGTACCTGCGCGTGAAGGGCAGAAAGCGGATTTCAGGTCCGTTAGTAAATAGGCAATTAGCCGATATTACAGGCAGTGGAGTCAAGGAGTGTTATCGGAATCGGACATGTCAAAAAGTACCTGGTGAGCGGAGTTAGTGTTGAGGATGCTTTTACGGCGTAATGGCTGATCAACCACTATTGCTGGTAATTACTGGTACTTCTGTCAGTAATGAGTTTCGTTATTTATTGTAAATTTTGTGTAAGTTTTTTGCTTATTTTTCTTGAGATTTTACCGGCTGGCTGCATAATAAACAGCGAATATGCGGACTGACATATTCGGTTACAGCGATTAAATGGACCTATTATGCAGCCAGAAAATAAAGGACGATTTTCAGCGACAGCGCTTCTGCTATGCGGAATGTTCACCGGTATTACCCAGGCTGCGCCAGGCGATGCGCAGTTGCAACATCAGCAGGAACAACAGAAAGCGCGACAGCAACGTTTACAGCCTGAGGCACCGGACATCCGATTGTCCGAGCCGGTTCCGTCGCTTTCTCATCTCCGTTTCCCGCAGGAATCTCCCTGTTTTGTGATCCGTCACGTCACGCTCTCCGGTCAGGAGGCTCTGCCGCACTGGGTGCCGTTGCAGCGCCTTGCCAGCCAGGCGAATGGCCAGTGCCTGGGCGTGAAGGGCATCAGCCAGTTAATGGCTACCCTGCAGAACCGGCTGATAAACCACGGATGGGTGACATCACGTGTGCTGGCACCGCAGCAGGATCTGCGTCAGGGTGAACTGCATTTTCTGATTGTGCCCGGTAAAGTTCGCCGGGTAGAGCTGTCACCGTCCTCTTCGCACTATGTCAGCCTGTGGTCTGCTGTACCGGCGCACTCAGGCGATCTGCTGGACCTGCGAGACATAGAACAAGGGCTGGAGAATCTGCAGCGACTGCCCAGTGTGGAAGCGCACATGGCGCTCCGTCCGGGCGATAATCCAGGTGAAAGCGACATTGTTATCGAGCGCACACAGCGCCGCTTCTGGCGTTTAGGTGCCTGGGTGGACGATTCGGGTACCGAAAGCACCGGACGTTATCAGGGCGGATTGATGCTGGCGCTGGATAATCCCACCTCACTCAGCGATCTCTTTTATCTCACTGCCAGCCGCGATCTCGGCTTTGCTGGCCGAAAAAGCAGCAAAAGCCTGTCGGGACACTATTCGGTGCCGTTGGGCTACTGGCTGCTGGGCGTAACCGCCAGCGATTACGATTATCATCAGACGGTGGCCGGTTACAGCCGCGACTTTCTCTACGCCGGTAAAAGCCGCTCGCTGGATATCCAGGTCAGCCGGGTATTGCACCGCAACGCTGCGTCCAAAACCACCGTCAGCGCAGATGTACTGGTGAGGGAGTCACGTAATTTCATTGATGACACGGAGATAGTCAGCCAGCAGCGACGCACCAGTGCCTGGCGACTGGGACTGTCGCACCGTCACTATATCGGTCCGGCGACGCTGGATGCAGGCGTCAGCTATCAGCGCGGTACGCGTTGGTTCGGCGCGCTGCCTGCCTGGGAAGAGTCATGGCAGGATTCAACGTATGCCACTGCGCTATCAAAAATTCTCACCTGGCAGGCCGGGCTGAGCACACCGTTTACGCTGGGTAAACAGCATTTAAGTTACAACATCCAGTATCGGCGGCAGATGAGCAATACCCCGCTGACCGCGCAGGATGAGTTCGCGATTGGCAACCGCTGGACGGTACGAGGATTTGATGGCGAACGCACCCTGAGTGCCAGCCGTGGCTGGACGGTGCAAAACACCCTGGCCTGGCAGACACCGCTCCCTGCCCAGGAACTCTACCTGGGTGTTGACTACGGCGAGGTCGGGGGCAACAGCGTAACCCAGGGCGGGCCAGTAGGACGTCATCTTGCCGGCGGCGTTGTCGGCCTGCGCGGCGCAATCACCCCCGCCAGTCTCAGCTATGACTTTTTTGCCGGGATGCCGTTATCTAAACCCGATGGCTTTAAAACCGATCCGGTCACCTTTGGTTTCAGTGTTAACTGGAACTATTAGGCTTCTTATCTCTCATGCTGACAATGGACTGTGCGCATTATGAATAAACTTTGCTTTCGCATTATCTTTAACCGGGTCCGCGGCATGCTGATGGTGGTGTCTGACATCGCCCGTAGCGGCTATTCACCGGTGGCCCGTCGCCGCCAGCGCGCCGCACGTGCAGAAGCGCGACTGCGTATCTCACCGCTGAGCTTCTCACTATGGCTAGCCGCGGGCATGGTCAGCCTGCCGGTGCAGGCGAATATCGTGGCGGACAGTCACGCACCAGCCAGCCAGCAGCCAACGGTCATGTCTACGGCTAACGGACTGCCGCAGATCAATATCCAGACGCCAAACAGCCAGGGCGTATCGCGCAACCAGTATAGTCAGTTGGATGTGGATGCGCGGGGCGCCATCCTGAACAACAGCCATCAGAATAGCCAGACGCAGATTGGCGGTATGGTCGCGGCTAACCCGTGGCTTTCAAAGCAGGAAGCCAGCGTTATCCTCAACGAAGTCAACAGCCGTAATCCCAGCCAGCTAAACGGTTTTATCGAAGTGGCCGGCAAGCGGGCGGCGGTGGTGATTGCTAACCCGTCAGGCATTACCTGTAACGGTTGCGGATTTATCAACGCCAGCCGCAATACGCTGACCACCGGACAGGCGCTGATTGAAAACGGCCAGCTCAAAGGCTTCGATGTTAATGGCGGCCGAATCAATATCGAAGGTCAGGGCCTGAATGACAGCGATGCTGACTACACCCAAATCATTGCGCAGTCGGTAGCGGTTAACGCAAAAGTTCATGCCCGCGACCTCAACGTGGTTACGGGCAGGAACCAGGTTGCGGCTGAAGGTTCAGTCACTACGGTGAAAGCGGATAATGGAACGACACGGCCTGAATTTGCGCTCGATGTTGCGGCCATTGGCGGCATGTATGCCCATAAAATTACGCTGACCGGTACTGAGAAGGGCGTTGGCGTGCGTAATGCCGGTGAACTGGGGGCCAGCGCCGGTGAACTGCACCTGACAGTGGATGGCAGACTGGAAAACAGCGGCGCGCTGCAAAGTCAGGCATCAATGCAGATAGCCAGCACTGGCGACCAGGAGAACCGCGGCAACATCGTGTCACAGCAGGATGTCACGCTGACCTCCAGCGGCATGCTGCGCAACAGCGGGCTGGTAAGCGCAGGCCGTAACGCTACGCTCTCCGCCAGTACCATTGAGAGCACCGCTGAAAGTACGCTGGCGGCAGGCGTTGGCGGCAATGAGACGCTGAGCCAGCCCGGTAATCTGCTACTGACCAGCCAGGGTGAGCTTAAAGCGCGGGGTAAAAACCTGGCGCACGACCAGATTCAGGCGCGGGGCAGCCGGGTCGATCTTGCCGGGAGCCATACCTCAGCAGATGCCATCGCGCTGACCTCTACGCAGGCGGATATCAGCACCCAGGGCGCCACGGTGGCGGGCCGTACACTCGGGATTCAGGCTGCGACGACGCTTAACAATGATGACGGCAAACTGGCGGCGGGCAGCCTCGCTGTCGCAGCACAAAACATCAGTAACAATCGCGGCCTGCTGCGCCAGCAAAACCGCGAAGCCCTGACGATCTCCACGGGTTCGTTGCTTAACAATCAGGGCACGCTCAGCAATGAAGGCGATACCCGGCTGCAGGCGCAGCATATTGAAAACCGCAGCGGACTCATCGCAGGTAACGGTGACTCACTGCAGCTGGATACACCATGGCTGGATAATCAGGGCGGCACCGTGCAGCTGGCGGGTAATAATGGCGCGCTGAACCTTAATGCGACCCGGCTGGAGGGCAATCAGGGCAATCTGCTGTCAGCGGGTGCGTTAACGCTCAGCGGCGACAGGCTCGATCTCTCACAGGGACACACCCAGGCAGAGGCGCTGACGCTGACGGTGGCCACGCTGGATCACCATCAGGGTCTGCTGTCGCAGCGTGGCGCAGGCGAGATGGCGATTGCGGTTGCGGGTGACACAGACAACCGTGGTGGACGGATTGAGAGCGGCGGTAATCTGCATCTTTCATCAGGCAGCCTGGATAACAGCGGGGGCACGCTGCTGGCTGCGGGCAGCGGCGATCTGCAACTGCAGGTTCAGGAGACCCTGACGAACACGCAGGGTGCGCTGCAGGCCAGTCGCAATCTGCAGCTCACCAGCGCAAGCCTGCATAATCAGCAGGGCCTGATTGCTTCAACTGGCGGTGAGGCTGCACTGTTAACCCGTGAGGCTATTGATAACACCCAGGGTCGCATCGAAGCGGGTCAGCAGGTCACCCTTCGCAGTCAGGCGCTGGAGAATCAGCGTGGAACCCTGCTCGGCCGCGGCGTGACCATCGACACGCAGCAGGGTGAACTGAACAATACTGGCGGCAACCTGGTCGCCCGTACCGATCTCAGCATTTCCAGCGGGACAACGAACAATCACACCGGTCTGATCCAGTCAGGCGGCGGTCTGACACTTGATACCCACGGCCAGGCGCTGATTAACCGTGACAGCGGTAAAGCAGGGATAATCAGCGGTGGCGCACTTGCCCTTAACAGTGGCGACCTGGATAACCAGAACGGCGTTATCGCCGCTGCTTCGGCGGCCAGTATCAGCAGCGGCCTGCTGACCAACATTGACGGCACACTGATGTCTGATGAGGCGCTGACGCTGAAGACCGGCGCACTCGACAATCAGCGAGGTTTATTACAATCGGAGCAGGCGCTCTCACTGAATACTCACGGCGCACAGCTGAACAACAGCGCCAGCGGCGATCGCGGCGGCATTGTGGCGCGCGGCGATCTGCAACTCTCAACCGGAAAGTTAGCGGGCGATCACGGCGTCATTCAGGGACAAAACCTGGTGATCGATACGCAGGGCCAGTCCGCTGATTTCAGATCTGCACTGCTCAGCGCCAGGGGTGAACTATTGCTGAGCAGTGGCGCGCTGGATAACAGCGGCGGACGACTGCAGTCCGGCGGTGATATGCAGCTTAATACGCACGGAGAGGCGCTGAATAATGCGGCATCAGGCGGCGTTATTGCGGGGGCTAATCTGCATATCAGCAGTGGTGATCTCGATAACAGCACGGGTTCGCTGGTCTCTGCGGGCACTATGCGGCTCACCAGCGGTGGACTGAACAACGTCGATGGGATTATTAATGCCGATCATGGACTAACGCTGGAAAGCAGCAGCGTGGATAACCAGCGCGGCCTGCTTCAGTCGGGTGAGGCGCTGTCAGTCAACACCCAGGGCGGCGAACTGAATAACCGCGACAGCGGCGAACGCGGCGGTATTATTGCAGGCGGCGATCTGCTGCTCTCCAGTGGCCAGATTGATGGCCGTAGCGGGGTGATGCTGGGACAGAATATTCGCATCGATACTCATCAGCAGACCTTCGACCACCAGCAGGGTCAACTGGGTGCTAAAGGCACCCTGCAACTGGATAGCGGACTCCTCAACAACCGGGCAGGCAGGATTGAGTCGGGTGGCGATCTGCATCTGGACACCCACGGCAACAGCCTGATCAACCGTGACAGCGGAGCCGCAGGCGGCCTGTTCAGTGCGGGCATGCTGAAGCTCTACAGCGGCGCATTGGATAATCTGCGCGGCTTCATCACCGGTCATAGCGGCGCGCAGGTTGTGACGGGCGATATCAACAACCAGTCCGGCACGCTGACGGGCGGCAAAGGGCGGCTCGATCTCACCAGCGGGGAGCTGCAAAACCAGGGTGGCCTGTTACAGGCTGGCAGCGACATGACGCTGGACACTCAGGGTCACGCCCTGATCAATCGCGACAGTGGTGACCAGCGCGGTATCGTTGCCCTCAACAGTCTGTATCTGCGCAGCGGGGCAATTGATAACCAGACGGGTTTCATTGCCGCCGGACAGCAGGCATCACTCAGTGCCAGTGAACTGAACAATAGCCAGGGGCAGATCGCAGGCAATGGCGGGCTGACTTTCTACGGTCAGGCGCTGAACAACAATGACGGTAAACTGCAGTCGGCGGGGGATATCACCCTCACCACGGCAGGTCAGACGCTGACTAACCAGCGCGGACTTATTGCCGGTGCCGGTAACCTCAATATTGAAAGTGGCGCACTGGATAACCAGCAGGGACAGATCCAGGGTGGCACCGATCTGACGCTCAATGCGGGACAGAACGCACTACACAATCAGGCGGGTAAACTCCTTTCAGCAGGCACGCTATCGCTGACGGCGGGTCAGTTGGTCAACAATGACGGCCTGGTGCAAAGCGTCGGCAACGGCACCCTGTCGCTGAGCCAGCAGCTGGATAACCGCAGCGGGCTGATTCAGGGCGGCCAGCAGATGACGATCACCACGCCATCGCTGATCAACCGCGATACCCGACAGAGCGGCAAAGGGATTGAAGCGGATAGTTTAACCCTCGAAACCGGCACGCTGGACAACAGTCAGGGTGCTCTGCGCGCAAAACAGAGGCTGGCACTCACAGTGCAACAGGCGCTGGATAACGTCAGCGGGCTGATCTCGTCAGCGGATACGTTGACTATTCAGGACTCAACCCAGGGGCAGGCGCTCGCCATCAACAATCAGCAGGGTACGCTGATTGCTGATAAAGAGGCACAGATCCACGCAGCTTCCCTGAGTGGCGACGGACAGGTTTTGTCGCAGGGGAATCTTGGCATCACGCTGGCAGGTGATTTTCATAATCTCTCAGAGGTCAAAGCCAACGGCACGCTGCGCCTGACGGCGGGCGGAAACGTGACCAACGATGGCACCCTCGCTGCTCAGCAGGCGCTATTCCTTACCGCGCAAAATATCAGTAATCAGGCAAATGGCGAGATCAGCGGCGGGCAGACTGAAATTACGGCAGCTGACACCCTGAACAATCGCGGTCTGATTGACGGCGGACTGACACACCTGGTGGCGGGCGTCCTGAATAACAGCGGCACCGGCCGTATCTATGGCGATCACATTGCCATTGCAGCCACGCTGCTCAACAACCTCAGCGAAGCGGGCAAATCAGCGGTGATTGCGGCGCGGCAGCGACTGGATATTGCGGCTGGCACGCTGAACAACCGTGACCACGCGCTGATCTACAGTGATGGCGATCTGCATATAGGCGGCCAGCTGGACGCGAACAATCAGGCCACCGGACAGGGGCAGCAGCTCAACAATGACGGGGCAACAATTGAGGCCGGGCAGGATGCCACGATCAGCATGGCGGAAATCAACAATACCAACCGCCACCTGACCACGCAGGTCGTTACGACCGAAGATAGTCAGCATCACGACGCGGTGCTAAAAGGCCACACCGATCGTTTTGACTGGGCCGACGTGGATACCAGCAAAAAAAACAAGTATGGCGTGCACACGGCAAAAATGCCGGATGGCAGCAGCGGCAGCGAGTTTTATGAGTATGACTACCGGCGGATAGTGAAGGAAACCCAGATCAAAGAGAGCGATCCGGGCAAAATTCTGTCGGGCGGTAACATGACCTTTAGCGCCGGCCGTCTTAACAATCACGACAGCCAGATTGTCGCGGGTGCTATGCTGGGCGGTCAGATAGGCGAGCTGAATAATCAGGCGACAAAAGGAACGCGCGTTACCACGGACGACGGGAAATCGGTTCGCTGGTACGCGAAGAAGAAGAAAAAGAAACTGGGTGGAACCAAAACGTCGCAGGGCAAAGATAAGAAAACGTATCGCCCTGCGCCCGTGACGGAAACCATCGATTTACAGACGCTGAGCTGGCAGGCGAATGCTGCGCCACAGGGTAATGGCTATCAGACCGGCAACCGCCAGCTGCAGGGCGTCACCGCGCAGGCTGATCGCATCGACACACCAGCCGTCCAGCAGACGGTTGCGGCGGTGGCGCTGAGTGCCACGGATAGCGGCAGTGCGTTACTGCCAGCCGGATTACGCTATGACAGCGCGCTGACGCTGGACAAGCTCGGCAGCCTTAAAGACCGGCCGCTGCTGTTACCGGTCGGGCAACAATTTTCGCTGACGCTGCCAGCAACGGTCGTCGATGGACAGACGATTACGCCGGTGATCCGCGCCGTCTCACCTGATATCCGGCTGCCGGATAACAGCCTGTACCAGCTGCAACCTGGCAGCGACAGCCATTACCTGGTCGAGACCGATCCGCGCTTTGTGAATCAGAAGCAGTGGCTCAGCAGCGACTATATGCAGAACGCCCTGACCACCGACAGCAGCCGGATCCTGAAGCGGCTGGGCGATGGTTATTACGAGCAGCGACTGGTGCGCGATCAGATTATCCAGCTGACCGGCAACCGCTATATCAGCGGGTATGGCAGTGATGAAGATCAGTATCGCGGACTGATGAATAATGGGGTAGCCTTCGGCAAAGCCTACGAGCTGGAACTTGGCGTGGCGCTGACCCCGGCGCAGATGGCGCTGCTCACCAGCGATATCGTCTGGCTGGTGAATCAGACCGTGACGCTGCCGGATGGCACACAGCAGACCGTGCTGGTACCGCAGGTTTATGCGAAGGTGAAGCAGGGTGACTTAACCGGCGACGGCGCGTTGATCGGGGGCGGTAGCGTGGCGCTGAATGCCCGCAACGACATCACTAATAGCGGGACCATTAAGGGCCGCGACGTGACGCAGCTGACGGCGCAGTCGCTGACCAACAGCGGCTACATCAGCGGCAACACGGTCAGTCTCACCGCCCGTCAGGATATCACTAACCTGGGCGGCGTCATCAGCGGTGATAAGCAGGTGTCGCTGCTGGCCGGACGGGATATTACCAGCCAGTCAACGCTGCGCGGCGACGGCACCGACCGCTGGATAGATCGTCCGGCCGGTATCTACGTGCAGGGCACCGACGGAGCCCTGACGCTGAGCGCGCTGAACAACATCACCCTGGCCGCCAGCGATATCGGCAACGCCGGAGAGAAGAGCACCACGAAGATTCAGGCGGGCAATGACCTGACGCTCGACACCCTCAGCACGCAGCACACTGAAAATGACAGCTGGAACAGCAGCAACTACCGTCGCCTGTCACAGCAGAGCGATGCCGGGACACGCATCACTGCCGGCGGCGCGCTGCAGCTGAGTGCCGGACAGGATATCCGCGCTACGGCAGCGGACGTCACGGCGGGCGGGGCACTGACCGCCAGTGCCGGACGCGACATCGTGCTCAGCGCGGGCAACAGCCGTACCGATCTCACCGAACACAGCAGGCAGTCCAGCAAAGGGCTGCTGTCGGGCAGCAGTCTGGAAACCCACGACGAACTGCACAGCAGCGAGGCGCTCAGTACCACGCTGAGCGGCGACAGCGTCCGGCTTCAGGCGGGCCGCGACATTGCCATGACCGGCAGCAACGTCGCCGGTACGCAGGATGTTGCCCTGACCGCCGGCCGCGATCTCAGCATCGCGACCGCCACAGAAACGCGTGATGAAGTGCATCAGCGCGAGGAGAAAAAATCGGGCCTGATGGGCACCGGCGGCATCGGTTTCACCGTGGGTCAGGCGATACAGAAGAGCAGCACCGACGCCAGCGGCGCACTCAGCCGCGGCAGCACGGTGGGCAGCAGCGACGGCAGCGTCACCCTCAGTGCCGGTAACCAGCTTAACGTGCACGGCAGCGACGTGATCGCCGGTAAAGATCTCTCCCTGAGCGGCAGCGACGTGACCCTCAGTGCGGCCGAAAACAGCCACACCGCACTGACGAAAACCGAGCAGAAGCAGAGCGGGCTGACGCTGGCACTGTCCGGCACGGTGGGCGCGGCGCTGAACACGGCGGTGCAGACCGCCCGCACCGCCGATGAGAGCGGCGATGACCGGCTGAAGGCGCTGCAGGGCACCAAAGCGGCGCTGACGGCGGCCCAGGCCGCGCAGGCGTACCAGATGGACGGCGCGCAGACCGGCGCGGCGAACGCCAGAAACACCGCCGCAGGCCTGAAACCGGGCGACAAAGGTTATGAAGAAGGCTCCACCAACTCGGTCGGCATCAGTCTTTCTTACGGCAGCCAGTCGTCGAAAAGCGAGACCCGCACCGAAAGCCGCGAGGCGCAGGGCAGTACGCTGGGTGCGGGCGGTAGCCTGAACATCACCGCCACCGGCGCACAGCCGGGCAGCGCGGGCGACATCCTCGTGCAGGGCAGCCAGCTTCAGGCGGGCGGCGACCTCGGGCTGACGGCGAAAAATGACATCAGCCTGCTTTCAGCGCAGAACAGCGAGCGCACCGACAGCACTAACAGCAGCAAGGGCGGCAGCCTGGGTATCGGCCTGACCGCCGGGTCGGGCGGCTACGGCATCAGCGTTTCAGCCAGCGTCAACGCGGGCAAAGGCCGCGAGAACGGCAGCGGGCTGACCCATACCGAGACTACGCTCACGGCGGGCAACGGGCTGAGCCTGAACGCCGGGCGCGACACCACGCTGACCGGCGCACAGGTGCGCGGCGACAGCGTGAAGGTGGATACCGGCCGCAACCTGACGCTGACCTCAGAGCAGGACAGCGACCGCTACGACAGCAGGCAGCAGAACGCCAGCGCGGGCGGCAGCTTCACCTTCGGCTCGATGACCGGCTCCGCGAGCGTAAACCTCAGCCAGGACAGGATGCACAGCAACTGGCAGAGCGTGGCCGGGCAGACCGGCATCTTTGCCGGGAAGGGCGGCTTTGACGTGACGGCGGGTGAGCACACCCAGCTGAACGGCGCGGTGATCAGTTCCACCGCCGCCGCCGATAAGAACCGTCTCGACACCGGCACGCTGGGCTTCAGCAATATTGAGAACCACGCGGACTATAAAACCGGGCATCAGAGCGTGGGCATGAGCACCGGCGGCAGCATCGGCAGCCAGTTCGGAGGCAACATGGCGAACGGCCTGCTGGCGGGGCTGAACGGCAGCGGCAGCGCCTCGTCGGTGACGAAGGCGGCGGTAAGCGACGGCACCCTCATTATCCGGGATAAGGCGAAGCAGACGCAGGACGTGGCGGACCTGAGCCGCGACGCGGCGGGTGCGAATCCGGGGCTGGATAAAATCTTCGATAAGGATAAAGAGCAGAACCGGATGGAGACGGCGCAGCTGCTGGCGGAAATCGGCAGTCAGGCGGGCGACATCGCGCGGACGCAGGGCGAGATTGCGGCGACGAAAGCGGCCACGGAGAAGATGAAGAACATCTCGCCGGACCAGAAGAAGGACGCCGAAGCGCAGTGGCGTAAAGCGAATCCGGGTCAGGAGCCGACCGCGGGGGATATCACCGGACAGGTCTATCAGACGCTGTACAACCGGGAGATGCTGGCCGGCGGAATGGGAACCGGCGGGCCGGTGCAGCAGGGTATCAGCGCGGCGACGGCGGCGATACAGGGGCTGGCGGGGGGCAACATTGCCCAGGCGGTGAGCGGGGCGGCCGCGCCGTACCTGGCGGAGCAGATACACAAGCTGACGACCACGAAAGGCCCGGACGGCAAAGAGGTGGTGAACGTTCAGGCAAACCTGATTGCGCACGCGGTAGTGGGCGCGGTGACGTCATACGCGTCGGGTAATCCTGCACTTGCGGGTGCTTCTGGTGCGGCGATGGGCGAGTACATCGCGCAGCAGATGTATCCGGGAGTTAAGCGCGAAGACCTGAGTGAGGAGCAGCGGCAGACCATCAGCACGCTGGGGACGCTGGCGGCGGGACTTGCGGGCGGTGTGGCCGGAGACAGCACGGGCGGTGCGGTGGCGGGCGCGCAGGCAGGGAGAAATGCGGTTGAGAATAACTATCTGAGCCAGAAACAACAGGCTCAAAAGAAAGAAGAGCTGGCAGAATGTCAGAGCGTGGCCTGTAAAGCCCAGACGCAGGCGAAATGGACTGCTATAGATCTGGGACAGGACGGCAGCTTCGCGGCGGGAATGGTGGCAGGGGTTCCGGCAGGGCTGTATGACGCGGTGGACAGTATCGTGAAAACGGCCAGCAGTCCGGTAGAAACTTACGAGGCACTGAAGGCACTGTTTAACAGCGGTGACGGGTTAGGTAATGTCTCGGACGCGGTGAAGCAGTCTTATATCGACCGCATTGACCGGATGGAGGCAGAGTACCAGAAAGCCGGGGCCAGCGGCTCGTTTAATGCGGGTGTTGAAGGCGGTAAGCTGGTCACCGATATAGCCAGTCTGCTGGCTGGCGGTGCCGGAGTGGTGAAAGGTGGTGCGGTACTGACGGAGAAGGTTGTTGCTAAGGTTGTCTCGAAAACCGGGAAGGCTATACCTGACATGCCGCCATCAGCCTGGAAATCCAGTGAAGGCGAATTTAGCCTAAAACCGGATAAAACGGTTACGAATGTGGAATATCCGGGTGGTCAGTATGATGGTAACTCATTGCCTTACAAAACCAGTGTAGAGAAAGGTACCACGACGATCACTTATCCTGATGGAGTGAATTTCAGAATTGACCAGCCGAAGCATCTGGCAACAGTGGATGGATTTACACAAAAAAATGGGATCTCGGGGGGGCATAATTCCAATGCGTTTTACGATGCCGCTAAGGAATACAATGTAAAAATCGTCAGTGAGACACCTACTGGCGTAAAAGGTATTACTGAGGTGAAGTATTTAATACCGACGAAAGATCGGGCTGGAAATCTGACCGGAGATTACAAAGCAACACCTGAAACTAAAACCATCTACGATCCTAAAATATTCTCGGATCAGAAGATCTTAGAACTCGGACAGCAGGCCGCTGCTAGTGGTTATAAAGAAGCTATGAGCAGCCCGAATGGTACGGCAAATGTTGTTGCTGGCGGTGTTAGCTTCAGAATATACGTGGATAAATCTACAGGTACAGTTAGAAATTTTCACCCAAATTAATTTACAGGAAAATTGATATGAATAAGAACTTATTTGACATGTCGGATGTACATTCAGGTTTAAATGAGATCATCGTAGGTTATTTTAATATCATGTCCTCTGATAAGAATTTTCTGGAGGTTATTGAACACATAATAAGAAAAGTCGGCTTTAACACCGATGGTGCTTATTGTAATTTTCCAGATATGGATAGTTATGATGAAAGCGAACATTTTGAAGGCGTTGAATTTGCCGTTGGCTATCCCGCTTCTGAAGCAGATACTGTCATTGTTAGTGAAGAAGTCTGCTATCAGTACGTCCGTCTGGCATGTGAGAGGTATCTCCTGTTGAATCCTGAAGATACAGAGAGACTAAATAATTTACTGGATAAACTATCTCTATGATCTGAAAATCCCAGCCATTGAATAGACTGAGCCGGGATTGAGCAAATGTTGTTGTTGAGAATAATGCGCTGAGTGCGACGCAGATAGATGATTTTGCGGCTAAGGCCAAAGGCTGTGAATCCCGTGGCGACTGCGGAAAAGTCGTTAAAGAAATGGAAGATCTGAGTCTTAAACAGCAGCAGGAAATGATAGCGGTATGTTCTTCTAATGCTTCCGTCTGTAAAGAAAAATATGGTGATATTCCGGCAAACGGAATGCTGGTACGTGAAGCAATCGTTTGACGGGTGGTAAGCTGGTCAATCCGGCACAGGATGAAAAGAAAGGAACGTCGCTGGTTACGCCGATTTCTGAACAGAATAAGGATGATCTGGCATATCTGGCTGAAGGCGATAAACCGGCGAATATGTCGCCAGAAGGCGCGGGGCGCTCAGGGGCCTTTAACGAGGCGAAACGCAATTCTGGTATACCTGTATCAAAACATCCGGATAGAGTAACTCCTAACTATGACCGCCGTGGTAAATTACAGCCGGGAAAAAACTATGAGTTTGATATGAGAGATGAAAACGGTAAGATTAAAACGTTAATTATTTGAGATGATGCGAAAGGCCATTTCTTTGGAGGTAATGACCCTCAAAACAGAGGGCCACATTTTAATGATGATGTTGGTAATCATTATGACTACTAAGTATAAAGTAAGGACTGCACATAGCATTAAATCTGATAATGATGTTATTTGCTTTGACTATATCGATGAACTTACCTCAGACTATGAGGCCATTAGTCTTGAATTATTTTTACCTGACAGAAATGATGGCTACGTTGAAATTATTTGGGAAATATTAAAATGTATTGGCTATCAGGGTGTTGATAAGTCATTTTATTACTATGGTCAATTATCGCCTTGGATAGATGATACAAAAATAAACCGGCATAAAGGTTTTTGGGGATTCAAGCCTTATGGTTATAAGAGCTATAAATTTCTTGAAAACAAGAAAGAAGTTATTTTGGCTAATGGTAATAAAATTAAACTTTTCGGTTATGCTAAGCTATTTTTTAATGAGATAACAGATATGGTTAAAACATCTTCATATAAAGATAGAGGGTTTTATTTTTACATGTCTGAGAGTTTGTTTGATGAGGACGAGTTTGTTTTAATTATAAAAAAAGATATTTTCAGTAAGACGTTGGATTATGTCTTATCGAAAGGAGCTATTGTATTTATTCTGTTGGGTGATGAACAATATAAGTCATCCGAAATTGTTGCGATCGGTGATGCGAATGAAATTGAAATGATAAGAAATATTAGAGAATAATGGCTGGGCGCGGCACCCGGTTCAGACCCAGGATTCTGGTTTGGCAAAACGCCGGACTGTGATACAGCCTGTAAAGCAAATATCGCGAAAGGTGTGGCTGAAGGTAACCTTGTGGTATCGGCAGATGTTGCTGACGTAGCCGGCGGTACGATGATAGTGGGTGCCACACCATAAATCGTGGCGGCGGCTAAAGCGGCTCTGGAAGGCTGCAAGGCAGCACCGACAATCTGCCTGAACAATGCCGGGTTGCAGGTAGCGGAAGCGGTAACGCCGG
Organism: Pantoea sp. X-Soil-YNGN-775; assembly: GCF_059730575.1. NCBI lineage: Bacteria > Pseudomonadati > Pseudomonadota > Gammaproteobacteria > Enterobacterales > Erwiniaceae > Pantoea > Pantoea sp. X-Soil-YNGN-775. The sequence continues at coordinate 1,583,780 of NZ_AP035945.1, forward strand.
GAGGAGTTGGTGCAGCAGGAGCTATGGGTGTTGGTAAGACTGCGGTTGAGGCGATGGTAGCGAGGGCTGTGGCGGCTAATGCGGCGAAAAACACTCAGTTGCCAAGGGGAACTGTCTTTGATTCGATTAAAGCAACTAAACATGCAATACCCGGGACTTCCATTCCAAAGTCTTTTGAATTAAATGTTAATGGGCAAACAGTTTAGGTAAACCCAAATGAAACTAAACAGATGGGTGAATATTTAACACGAAATGGATTGTCTCACAGTACAACCGAAGGGAGCGAGGCTATGCTGTCTAGTCTCCAGATTGCTGTTAAAGATGCATCCTCGCAGGGATTTAAGTGTAACGAAAAAATGCAGATTGGGTGCTGGGAGCTAATATTTAACCAACGACCTAAAGACCCTTATCCAGTATTAAAGTATGCGTTGTATAAATAATGAAAATTAACTGTAGATAGAATCATTAATTAGCTAGCAAAGGTAGCCATCACTATTGATGGTTACATTTGTATTAATATAAATATCTTGGTTTCTAAAAAGCTTTCATCTTTGTATTTTCGGGTCGGCAATGGTGAGAAGGGCCTACTCGAACTGGCTGTTTTACCTTAGAAAGGGAACTCCGCTGGTTACGCCGGATCAGTCTGGTGAGCAGGGATCCAGAAATGCCGGAAATACGGATGGTATGCCGGATACGGGAGGCAATACCACGGTTACGCCGATTTCTGAACAGAATAAGGATGATCTGGCTTATCTGACTGAAGGGGACAAGCCGGCGAATATGTCGCCAGAAGGGGCTGGTCGCTCAGGTGCTTTTAATGAGGCGAAGAGACAGTCTGGTATACCAGTGAGTCAGAGCCCCAATAAGGTATCCCCTAATATAGACAAGCGTGGTAATCCTCAACCAGGTTATATATATGAATTTATAGTTCAAAACCGGGAGGAGGTACGCAAAAAGTTTATATAAGAGATGATGCTGGAGGCCATTTCTTTGGAGTCGATGATCCTCAAAATCGAGGCTCACATTTTAACGATCCTGCAGGTAACCACTATGACTACTGATGTTGTTATTAGATATGCTGAAGATATAAATGAAAAAAATGAGATTACAGATTTTAACTTATTTTCAATAAGCGGCAAGGGTATCTCTGCAGTGAGCTGGGAATTACCCAATGCGCCACTAAAAAAATTTGGTGAGGGTTTATTGAAAAAAATGGTAGAGAGTTATTCTGCATGTGTTAGCGATGAAGATATATACACATTTGTCGTTTTATCAGCGGAGCAACCTGATAGCGCAATTGTTAACCACAGAAAAACCTGGGGTTTACTTAATGTTAGAGGTGTTAAAGTTAATGGGGTTGAGGAAAAAAAAGATGTGATAGTTAAGGGAAGTGAAGGGTTGATTCTTTCCGGCTTAGGTTCTGTTAAATCAAATAGCTTGGGAGTAATTGAAAGCTTAATTAATAGCGGCGAGAAGGTGTTTTTTTCAACCATCCAATCAACTAATGTAAATATGACTGCTTCCATACCGAGGCAGATAACAGAATGGATGAGTAATATCTGGATAAATAATGGTGTTGTTTTTTTTGCATTGGGGCGTTATGACGAACCTGATTGTGAAATTGTTGCTTTAGGCCAAAAAAGAAACCTGCAAAAACTTAAGTACACCTGACGTTAAGGCGGTGGACATCGCCAGGACACAGGGGCAGATTGCGGCGACGAAAACAGCCACTGATAAGCTGAAGATGATAACGCCAGAGCAGAAGAAGGATGCAGAGGTGTAGTGGCAGTACGCTGGGCGCGCGCGGTAACCTGGCCATCACCGCCACCGGCGCACAGCCGGGCAGCGCGGGCGACATCCTCGTGCAGGGCAGCCAGCTTCAGGCGGGCGGCGACCTCGGGCTGACGGCGAAAAACGACATCAGCCTGCTTTCAGCGCAGAACAGCGAGCGCACCGACAGCACTAACAGCAGCAAGGGTGGCAGCCTGGGTATCGGCCTGACCGCCGGGTCGGGCGGCTACGGCATCAGCGTTTCAGCCAGCGTCAACGCGGGCAAAGGCCGCGAGAACGGCAGCGGGCTGACCCATACCGAGACTACGCTCACGGCGGGCAACGGGCTGAGCCTGAACGCCGGGCGCGACACCACGCTGACCGGCGCACAGGTGCGCGGCGACAGCGTGAAGGTGGATACCGGCCGCAACCTGACGCTGACCTCAGAGCAGGACAGCGACCGCTACGACAGCAGGCAGCAGAACGCCAGCGCGGGCGGCAGCTTCACCTTCGGCTCGATGACCGGCTCCGCGAGCGTAAACCTCAGCCAGGACAGGATGCACAGCAACTGGCAGAGCGTGGCCGGGCAGACCGGCATCTTTGCCGGGAAGGGCGGCTTTGACGTGACGGCGGGTGAGCACACCCAGCTGAACGGCGCGGTGATCAGTTCCACCGCCGCCGCCGATAAGAACCGTCTCGACACCGGCACGCTGGGCTTCAGCAATATTGAGAACCACGCGGACTATAAAACCGGGCATCAGAGCGTGGGCATGAGCACCGGCGGCAGCATCGGCAGCCAGTTCGAAGGCAACATGGCGAACGGCCTGCTGGCGGGGCTGAACGGCAGCGGCAGCGCCTCGTCGGTGACGAAGGCGGCGGTGAGCGACGGCACCCTCATTATCCGGGATAAGGCGAAGCAGACGCAGGACGTGGCGGACCTGAGCCGCGACGCGGCGGGTGCGAATCCGGGACTGGATAAAATCTTCGACAAGGATAAAGAGCAGCGGCGGATGGAGACGGCGCAGCTGCTGGCGGAAATCGGCAGCCAGGCGGGCGACATCGCGCGGACGCAGGGCGAGATTGCGGCGACGAAAGCGGCCACGGAGAAGATGAAGAACATCTCGCCGGACCAGAAGAAGGACGCCGAAGCGCAGTGGCGGAAAGCAAACCCGGGTCAGGAGCCGACCGCGGCCGACATCACCGGACAGGTCTATCAGACGCTGTACAACCGGGAGATGCTGGCCGGCGGAATGGGAACCGGCGGCTCGGTGCAGCAGGGCATCAGCGCGGCGACGGCGGCGATTCAGGGCCTGGCGGGGGGCGATTTGAAAGCCGCACTGGCTGGCGGTTCGGCCCCTTACCTTGCAGAACTGATTAAGCAGAAAGCGCCGGATGAGGCCAGTCGTATAATGGCACATGCTGCGGTAGCCGGAGTCATCGCTGCGGCACAGGGGAATTCAGCGGCAGCGGGCGCTGCAGGCGCAGCTACCACCGCCGCGATGGGTGAAGCCATCAAAAATGCACTTTATGGTGACGTTCCGGTAAGCCAGATGAGCGAACAGCAGAAGCAGACGCTGGTTGCACTGGGCACGGTTGCGGCGGGCCTTGCGGGCGGCATTGCCGGAGACAGTGCGGGAGGTGCGGTCGCGGGCGCGCAGGCGGGCCAGAATGAAATCAGCAATAACATGGTCGGTATGGGCATGTTGCAGCAGATGCTGGCGCACGAAACGCTGAACTCGGCGGCGATGGCTGAAGCAGGCAAAGGCGGAGCTAATGAGCAGGCGGCCCTGGCACTGACAAAAGCAGTTAAGGAAGGCCTTGATTCGACCTGCCGGGCAAATCCCAGCTGCGTGCTGATGGCAATCGTTTCGGCGCAGAGCCAGCAGCATACAAATGGGGCAGGCAGCAAAACGGAAACCGTGCCGGTTGATGATGACCTGACGGGTGGCAAGCTGGTCAATCCGGCGCAGGATGAGAATAAGGGAACTCCGCTGATCTCGCCGGATCGGTCTGGTGAGCAGGGATCCAGCAATACCGGAAATACGGATGGTGTGCCGGATACGGGAGGCAATACCACGGTTACGCCGATTTCTGAACAGAATAAGGATGATCTGGCTTATCTGGCTGAAGGCAGGGATAACAGGCTACCTATTCCTGAATCAACCACAGCAAGCAATGGCTTAAAAGTTGAATCTAATACTAAGCACACTCCGGGTGCTCAAGGATTCAGACCTGATGCAGGTATTGAGCCAAGGAACTCTTTTGAGCTCTTTGAACACTCAGTTGCAACTAAAGATCCGAAGATAAGATTATCTATAGATCAAAATGGAAATATACATAGATTTTTTAACACGAATAAAGATGGTTCAGGTATCTTCCACTGGAGTGGTAGTACTGGCGATACTAAAAATAAATTAGGTAACAGAGAACTTGGTTCCTTCAACAAAGAAATTAAACAGTTAAAGGGTAAATGATGATTTATGGAAAGCCTTACGAATTTTCTATCTTCTATCACCTATTAGAAGAAACAGCTGATGGATATTGGAAGCATGGTATTTTCTTGTTTTTTATTGAGGATGAAATATATCCATCAAAAGGTTCTAATTACACATTGACAATGGCTATTGGCTATTTAAAGGATAGCTATCAAGAAGTAATTGATTGTCTGAGTAAAGGCTTGGATTTAACAATGAATGACGAAATGTTATTTGCAACCTTAGCGCATTCACATGGAATGATAATTGATAGCGATCCGGATGACTTTGAACTTCCAGATATGGAAAAAATAGGGGTTTTTTTAAGCCCCTTAGAGGTTGTTGATGCAGGTTTTTATCTTTTTTATTACCCGAAAGATAACGATGAAGAATATCTTATATATAGTCCTGATTACGGTAAGACAGTTCGAAAGGCTATTTTTAGTAGAGGCGTTGTTAGTGCGGTTTTAGCACAGTTGCCAGCAATTAATAGTATATAGATTAATGATTGCGATTGCTTGAATTTAATAGACTTAAATTGATTAAAGGCTGTTGATGAATGGATTAATAGTTTAAAAAATATAAAGAGAATGATGGGAATCCAATTAATTGTTCTATCAGTTGTGGGCAGCCTACTTTCAGCGCAGAACAGCGATCGCACCGACAGCACCAGCAGCAAGGGCGGCAGCTTGGGTAAGAATAGAGTCAATTTTAGATATGATGAGTGATGCCATATGACTGAGAAACTTTTAAGTATTGATATCGGATTTTATTCCTTTAAAAATAGTCAGTTAAAGGATGTTAAGTATTTTTCTGGAGCGCTTGAGCTGAATTTTTTCTTATTTGATGGGAATGCCAAAAGTAATATTCTGGTTTCTTTTGAATGGATACACTCTTTTCGTGTAACAGATGAAGGCGACTTGCTAAAAATGCAAGATGATCTGAACGGTCAGATGATTACAGGAATTTATACAGTAGAAGGATCTCATTATTTATCATGGTTTAATGAGCAAAGCGCCAATATCCATGATGGAGATTCGATAAATCATTACTTAATAGTTACAGGTGATGATGTCATTGAAGTACTGTCTTCTATTAGTCCAACAATAATATTTTGTTAATAGAAAACTCTACTTTCACGGCTAGTTTATTTGTTTATTATCAGTCGGTTGTCTGATAATGGCTGCTACTCAAGTAACTTTATCATCACCGCCACCGCCACCGCCACCGCCACCGACAGCATCAACAGCAGCAAGGGCGGTAGCGTCGTTATCGGTATCGGTAATGGCATCGGCCTGACCGCCGGGTCGGGCGGCTACGGCATCAGCGTTTCAGCCAGCGTCAACGCGGGCAACGGGCTGAGCCTGAACGCCGGGCGCGACACCACGCTGACCGGCGCACAGGTGCGCGGGGACAGCGTGAAGGTGGATACCGGCCGCAACCTGACGCTGACCTCAGAGCAGGACAGCGACCGCTACGACAGCAGGCAGCAGAACGCCAGCGCGGGCGGCAGCTTCACCTTCGGCTCGATGACCGGATCCGCGAGCGTGAACCTCAGCCAGGACAGGATGCACAGCAACTGGCAGAGCGTGGCCGACCAGACCGGCATTTTTGCCGGAAAGGACGGCTTTGACGTGACGGCGGGCGGGCACACCCGGCTGAACGGCGCGGCCATCAGTTCCACCGCCACCGCCGATAAGAACCGTCTCGACACCGGCACGCTGGGCTTCAGCAACATTGAGAACCACGCGGACTATAAAACCGAGCACCAGAGCGCGGGCATGAGCACCGGCGGCAGCATCGGCAGCCAGTTCGAAGGCAACATATAGTTAAGGATAATACTCAAAAAACTAATCAGCAGTATCAGGGGCAAAGCATCTATAAGGCTACGGACAAAATTGGTGATTATATTAAAAAAGGCGATCAATTTTATCTGCATGGTTTACACAAGGATCATATCGAACTTTTTGATAAACGAGGAAACTTCAGGGCTGTTCTGAATTTGGATGGTTCTATAAATGAAAGAAAAACTCAACAAGCTGAAGCTGAAGGTCGAAAAATAAAATGATGTCATCTTTGAATAAACTTAAATACAGCCTGCTCAATGTCGTAGTTGATCAAAAAATAGAATCCGACATCAATATTGAATCGGAGGTTGTTGAAAAATATGAAGACTATGTTGCCGATTTTATTAATGCAACGGAATTGCTTGAAAAAACAATAAAAGCTAAAGATAAAATAGCTATTAGATGCGCATTAACACGAGTGAGAATGGCATCGTTAAATATGTCAAATCTTTATCAGGATATTGTAGATGACGTGATAATGATAAATCAGCAGAACACTTGGCCTGAAATACCTGAAGTATACAAACTCCCAGAACATTACAATAAATCTTAATGAATTAAGTAAAAAACTAGCCCTCCGACCGAGATTTTTACTTTATTACTAGTCAGTTACCTGATAATCGCAGCAACTCAATTAACTTTATCATCACCGCCACCCACCGGCGCGGAGCCGGGCAGCGTGGACGACATCCTCGTGCAGGGCAGCCAGTTGCAGGCAGGGAGGGGGGCACGGCCTCGACCTGACGGCGAAAAACGACATCAGCCTGCTTTCAGCGCAGAACAGCGAGCGCACCGACAGCACCAACAGCAGCAGGGGCCGCACCTTATCTGGCGGAGCAGATACACAAGCTGACGACCACGAAAGGCCCGGACGGCAAAGAGGTGGTGAACGTTCAGGCAAACCTGATTGCGCACGCGGTAGTGGGCGCGGTGACGTCATACGCGTCGGGTAATCCTGCACTGACGGGGGCATCAGGCGGGACGGCGGGGGAGTACATCGCGCAGCAGATGTATCCTGCACTTCTCATCCCGCCACGTCGGGTCATTTCACTGCTGCTTTTTCCGCCTCAGAACTCTCCTAAAAACTGGTCCTGTTGCCTAAGTGACCGTTTTCCTCCATTTATCTGATGTTGCAATTTCGGTCCATCTGTAAAACTTCATCCCAACAAACACGGCGAGTCGCGCACGCCGATCTGCCTCAGTTGAACAGGATGCTTCAGCGGCAGGAATGCGCGGTAACACTTTTCAGGAGGAACTTCCTGTGAATAAATCAATGTTAGCGGGTATCGGTATTGGTGTGGCAGCTGCGTTAGGTGTTGCCGCCGTGGCAGGCATGAATGTGTTTGATCGCGGTCCACAATACGCTCAGGTGCTGGCTGCAACGCCGATTAAAGAGAGCATCAAACAGCCACGTCAGGAATGTCGTAATGTTACGCTGACGCACCGTCGTGCGGTACAGGATGAAAACCGTATTGCTGGCTCTGTATTAGGTGCAGTGGCGGGTGGAGTGTTAGGTCACCAGTTTGGTGGCGGCCGTGGTAAAGATGTCGCTACCGTGGCGGGTGCAGTGGCAGGCGGTTATGCCGGCAATCAGGTCCAGGCAGGTATGCAGAACCGTGACACCTACACCACCACGGAACAGCGCTGCAAAACGGTCTACGATAAACAAGAGAAAATGCTGGGATATGACGTGACCTATAAAATAGGCGACCAGCAGGGCAAAATCCGCATGGAAAATGACCCTGGCACACGTATTCCACTGGATCGCAATGGTCAGCTGATTCTTAACAGCGACCAGGCGTAATTGGGCAAAGTCTTTTGCCGCGTTAGCGGCCACACAGCACCGACGTAAAGAAAAAGGCGCATCTCAGGATGCGCCTTTTGTTATTGCGTTCCGCCATCGACCGAAGGCGGCAGGAAAGGGGACTACGCGCGGTTTTCCGCCAGCTGTGACACGAATCCCTGCACCCACTCCATGCGAACTTTTCTTTCTGACAGTTCACGGTTAAAGCGCAGACGCGTCGGACCTTCCAGCTTCCACTGCTTAGGATCTTTCTGCAGCAGGCTAATCAGCCAGGCTGGATCAACGCTGTTGTTGGGAGCAAAGTCGAAATAGCCGCCTTTGTCGCTGGCTTCGATTTTTCGTACGCCCACGGCGCGGGCCTTAAGCCGCAAAATTGCCACGTCCAGCAGGTTACGCGCCGGATCGGGCAACAGGCCAAAGCGGTCGATCATCTCAACCTTCAGCTCCTGCAGCTCTTCTTCGCTCTCTGCGCTGGCGATGCGTTTATACAGTGACAGACGGGTACTGACATCCGGAATAAACTCTTCCGGCAACAGCGCTGGCATCCGCAGCTCTACTTCGGTCTGGTTGCTGGTGAGATCTTCCAGCGACGGCTCACGACCTTCTTTCAGCGCATCCACCGCATTTTCCAGCAGCTCCATATAGAGCGAGAAGCCAAGCGTCTCCATCTGGCCGCTCTGTTCTTCACCCAACAGTTCACCGGCACCGCGGATCTCCAGATCGTGGGTGGCCAGAGCAAAACCGGCGCCCAGATCTTCCAGCGAGGCGATCGCTTCGAGACGCTTTTGGGCATCGGCGGTCATCGCTTTAGGATGCGGGGTCAGCAGCCAGGCGTAAGCCTGATGATGCGAGCGGCCAACGCGGCCACGCAACTGATGCAGCTGCGCCAGACCAAAGTGGTCCGCACGTTCAATAATGATGGTGTTGGCGGTCGGAATATCGATGCCGGTTTCGATGATGGTGGTACAGACCAGCACATTAAACCGCTGATGATGGAAATCGTTCATCACCCGTTCCAGGTCGCGTTCACGCATCTGTCCATGGCCGATGGCGACGCGCGCCTCCGGCACCAGGTCGGTTAAACGCTGAGCCGCTTTCTCGATATTCTCCACGTCGTTGTAGAGGTAGTAGACCTGACCACCGCGTAAAATCTCACGCAGAATCGCTTCCCGGATCACCAGGTCGTCAAATTCACGCACAAAGGTTTTGACCGCCAGACGACGAGCCGGCGGGGTGGCAATGATCGACAGATCGCGCATGCCGCTCATCGCCATATTCAGGGTGCGCGGAATCGGCGTCGCGGTCAGGGTGAGGATATCCACATCGGCCCGCATCGCTTTAATCCGCTCTTTGTGACGCACGCCGAAGCGGTGCTCTTCATCAACGATCAGCAGGCCGAGATCGCGCCATTTGAGATCGCTCATCAGCAGCTTGTGAGTGCCGATCAGGATATCGATCTTGCCCTCGCTGGCCTGCTCCAGCACCTGCGCCTGCTCTTTTGCCGTGCGGAAGCGTGACAGCATTTCAATCCGCACCGGCCAGTTAGCGAAGCGATCGCGGAAATTATCGTAGTGCTGCTGTGCCAGCAGGGTGGTCGGCACCAGCACCGCCACCTGCTTGTTGTTTTCCACCGCCAGAAACGCGGCGCGCATGGCCACTTCGGTTTTACCAAAGCCCACGTCACCGCACACCAGACGGTCCATCGCCAGCGGTTCACACATATCACTGAGCACCGCATTGATTGCCTGCGCCTGATCGGGCGTGGTCTCAAACGGGAAGCTTTCACAGAACAACTGATACTGCTCACGGTTGTGCTTAAAGGCGAAGCCGGTTTTAGCGGCTCGCTGGGCGTAGATATCCAGCAGTTCTGCCGCCACGTCACGAACTTTTTCTGCCGCTTTCTGTCGGGCGCGTGACCAGGCATCGCTGCCAAGCTTATGCAGCGGAGCATTATCGTCGGCACCGCCGGCGTAGCGGCTGATCAGGTGCAGCGAGGAGACCGGCACATACAGTTTGGCGTCGTTAGCGTAGGAGAGCATCAGGTATTCAGCCTGGATGCCGCCCGCTTCCAGCGTGGTCAGGCCGATATAGCGACCCACACCGTGCTCAAGATGCACCACCGGCTGGCCAGGGTGCAGCTCGGCCAGGTTGCGAATCAGGATGTCCGGGTTGATGGTGCGGCGGGTATCCTGTCGACGACGACTGACGCGTTCGCCCAGCAGATCGCTCTCACAAATCAGCGCCCGGTTACCCAGCGTATCGATAAAACCGCGCTCGCTGGCGCCGATCATCAGGCTGAAACGCTCTTCGCCGGTCTGATCGAAGCGTTTTACCGGCTGAGGACGGAGTTTAATCCGCGCCAGCAGCTCCTGCAGGCTTTCACGACGGCCTTCACTTTCGACCGAGAAAACCACCGCACCGCTGAAGGTTTCGATGAACTGACGCAGATGATCCAGCGGCGCTTTAGCCTGCGCCTGCACCGTCAGGTCGGGCAGCGGCTGATAACCCAGATTGGTGTTGGCGGCTTTAGCGGGCAACTGCTCATTGGTCATCTGGATTCGCGGCCAGCTTTTCAGCTCGCCCATTAACGCATCAGGGCGTAACCACAGGTTGGTGGGTTCCAGCAGCGGACGCATCGGATCAACCCGCCGGTTCTCATAGCGAGCTTCCGCGTCCTGCCAGAAGCGGGTCGCGCTGCCTTCCAGATCGCCACAGTTAACAATCAGTGTATTGTCAGGCAGATAGCTGAACAGGCTGGGTAACGGCTGCTCAAAAAATAGCGGCTGCCAGTATTCGATACCGGCGGGCAGGGTGCCTTTGCTGACCTGCTGATAGACATGCTCCGACTCGCGGCGCACATCAAAAATTTCGCGCCAGCGGCTGCGGAACAGTTCAATTGCCGCTTTGTCGCTGGGGAACTCATGCGCGGGCAGCAGGTTGATTTCCGCGACCGCTTCCAGCGTACGCTGGCTGTCGACATCGAACAGGCGCAGGCTGTCGATCTCGTCATCAAAAAAGTCGATGCGATAGGGCTGGTCGCTGCCCATCGGGAACAGGTCGAGCAGCGCGCCGCGCGTGGCGTATTCGCCGTGCTCCATCACCTGATCGACATGGCGGTAACCCGCCTGCTCCAGCTGATCGCGCAGGCGATCGCGCGATAGTTTCTGTCCCTGCTTCATCACCAGCGCATGGCCGTGCAGGAAGCTGTGCGGGCAGACGCGCTGCATCAGGGTATTGACCGGCATAATCAGCATGCCGCGCTGCATCACCGGCAGCTGATAAAGCGTCGACAGACGGGCGGAGATAATATCCTGATGCGGTGAAAAGCTGTCGTAGGGCAGCGTCTCCCAGTCGGCGAGATGCGCCACCGGCAGGTCGGTAAACTGGCGGATTTCGTCCAGCAGACGCAGGGCGGTTTGGGTATCGGGCGTAATCATTAACACCGGACCGGCATGTCGCTCGGTAATGCTGGCACACTCCACCGCGTGCGCAGCGCCAATGAGCTGGCCGAGCTGACGGTGATCGCCGGATTTAACGGGCAGGGTATAGCGAGTCTGTTCGGACATGGGATCTCGGGGTTGCTCCATTTTTACCAGGACGTAATCATTCCATATTACGTCATGGCGATCACCTCTGCGGCACAATTTTCCTGCTGCTGGCTGGCCAGCGGTAACGGCCGGAAGAAGAGAGGCAACGGGAAAACCCCCGTCGCGCAGTGGCGACGGGGGTAAATACCCGGACAGGGGAAGACTTATTTTATGGATTGCTGTGTGTAATACATGCGCGGGCGGTCAATGTTCGCCCAGGTTAAATCCTGCTCAGAATGATAGCTATGGTTGCCATCATCCCATTTTACGTAGTAGCCGGCTGCCGCGTCTCCCTGCGCAAAGACGTTGATGACTTCGCCTCTGATCTCCCCGGATTTATGTTTTACGATGCTGCCTTTGGGAAATTTAAACATGGTCGCTACCTCTACCGCTGTGCGATAACGTCACGCTTTATCGTCTTACTGATTGTAGTCTAGCGCGATGAGTGCGGAATAATCCGCCAATAACCGGCCGCTTTAGGCGCTATACCTGCGCTTTGTGGCTCGCAGTGACCTATTCGGATTCAACTTTGCAGCCGACTCAGAGGGTTAGAGGTTTCATAAAGGCAGCGGCTCCTTTATCATCCCCCTACCTATTTTCAGGCAACGGCTTACTGGATTCCATGTATCAACCTGTCGCGCTATTTATCGGTCTGCGTTACATGCGCGGACGCGCATCGGATCGCTTCGGTCGCTTTGTCTCCTGGCTTTCTACTATTGGCATTACGCTCGGCGTGCTGGCGATGGTGACGGTTCTGTCAGTCATGAACGGCTTCGAACGTGAACTTGAAGGCAATATTCTTGGGCTGATGCCGCAGGCGCTGATTACCAGCGACAAAGGCAGTCTCAACCCGCAACAGCAACCCGCTTCCAGCCTGGCGCTGCAGGGCGTCAGCCGCATTGCGCCGCTGACCACCGCTAACGTGGTGCTGCAAAGTCCGCACAGCGTCTCGGTTGGCGTGATGCTCGGTATTCAGCCGGATGAAAAAGATCCGCTGACGCCTTTCCTGGTCAATACCCAACAGAGCGTGCTGCAACCCGGCCAGTATAATGTGATCCTCGGCGAACAGCTGGCATCACAGCTCGGCGTGAAGCGCGGCGATCGGCTGCGTCTGATGGTGCCGTCGGTCAGCCAGTTTACCCCGATGGGGCGGGTCCCGAGTCAGCGTCTGTTCACCGTGGCGGGCACCTATGCCGCCAACAGCGAAGTCGATGGCTACCAGATTCTGGTCAATCAACAGGATGCGTCGCGCGTGATGCGCTATCCGGCCGGCAATATTACCGGCTGGCGCTTATGGCTGGATAAGCCGCTGGAGGTTGATAGTCTCAGTCAGCAAACTCTGCCGGCCGGGCTGGTGTGGAAAGACTGGCGCGAGCGCAAGGGCGATCTGTTCCAGGCGGTGCGGATGGAGAAAAACATGATGGGGCTGCTGCTGAGCCTGATCATTGCGGTCGCCGCCTTTAACATCATTACCTCGTTGGGCCTGCTGATTATGGAGAAGCAGGGCGAAGTCGCGATTCTGCAAACCCAGGGGCTGACGCGCCGGCAAATCGTCGCGGTGTTCATGGTACAGGGCGCCAGCGCCGGCATTATCGGCACCTTACTCGGTACGCTGCTGGGCGTGCTGCTGGCCAGCCAGCTGAATAACCTGATGCCGGTGATCGGCCTGTTCCTCGATGGCGCAGCGCTGCCGGTCGACATTAATCTGTGGCAAGTGGTGACCATCGCCCTGAGCGCGATGGTAGTGGCGCTGCTTTCTACGCTCTATCCTTCGTGGCGCGCTGCCGCCGTTCAACCCGCTGAGGCTTTACGTTATGAGTAACTCTCCTTTGTTGCAGTGTCGCGACCTGTGCAAACGCTATCAGGAAGGCAGCGTGCAGACCGATGTGCTGCGCAATGTGGCTTTCAGCCTGCAGCCTGGCGAACTGACGGCGATTGTCGGCAGTTCCGGATCGGGTAAAAGTACCCTGTTGCACCTGCTGGGCGGTCTGGATGCCCCGACCTCGGGTGACGTGATCTTTGATGGTCAGTCGCTGAACGCCATGTCCTCCTCCGCTAAAGCAGATCTGCGCAACCGCGAGCTGGGCTTTATCTATCAGTTCCACCATCTGCTGCCCGATTTTAGTGCGCTGGAGAACGTGGCGATGCCGCTGCTGATTGGCAAAGTCGCCAAAGCTGAAGCGCAGGACCGTGCCCGCGAGATGCTGGCCGCCGTCGGGCTGGATCATCGCGCCACACACCGGCCGTCAGAACTGTCGGGCGGCGAGCGTCAGCGCGTGGCGATTGCCCGGGCGCTGGTCAACCGTCCTCGCCTGGTGATGGCCGATGAGCCCACCGGTAACCTTGATGCGCGCAATGCCGATGCCATTTTTGCCCTGCTGGGCGAACTCAACGTGCGTCAGGGCACCGCGTTCCTGGTGGTGACCCACGATCTGCAGCTGGCGAAACGGATGTCGCGCCAGATGGAGATGCGTGATGGTCAGTTAAGCGAACAGCTGACCATGGCAGGAGCAGAGTAATGGGATCATCGTTATCGCTGCTGTTAGGCCTGCGCTTTAGCCGTGGTCGCCGCCGTGGCGGCATGGTATCGCTGATTTCGGTGATCTCAACCATCGGTATTGCGCTGGGTGTGGCGGTATTAATCATTGGCCTGAGCGCGATGAACGGGTTTGAGCGTGAGCTGAATAACCGCATTCTGGCCGTGGTCCCGCACGGTGAGATTGAAGCGGTCAATCAGCCGTTTCAGCGCTGGCAATCAATGATTGCGCCGATTGAAAAGGTGCCCGGCATTGCGGCGGCGGCCCCGTATGTCAATTTCACCGGACTGATTGAAAGCGGTGCGCGACTGGAAGCGCTGCAGGTTAAAGGGGTGGACCCGGTGCAGGAGCCGCGTCTGAGCGCACTGCCGCAGTTTGTCGCCAACAACGGCTGGTCGACGTTTGCCGCCGGTAAGCAGCAGATCATCCTCGGCGGCGGCATTGCCACTACGCTCAAGGTCAAACAGGGTGACTGGATCACCATCATGATCCCGAATAACGATGGCGATAACAAACTGCTGCAACCGAAGCGCATCCGGCTTCAGGTCAGTGGTATCCTGCAGCTGAGTGGCATGCTCGATCACAGCCTGGCGCTGGTGCCGCTGGCCGATGCGCAACAGTATCTTGATATGGGCAACAGCGTTAGCGGCATTGCGTTGAAAATGAACGATCCGTTCCAGGCGGTTAAGCTGGTGCGTGACGCCGGTGAAGCGACTCGTTCCTACGTCTATATCAAAAGCTGGATCGGCACCTACGGCTACATGTACCGCGACATTCAGATGATTCGCGCCATTATGTATCTGGCAATGGTGCTGGTGATTGGCGTCGCCTGCTTCAATATCGTTTCCACCCTGGTGATGGCGGTCAAAGACAAAAGCAGCGACATTGCGGTGCTCCGGACGCTCGGTGCCAAAGATCGCCTGATCCGCGCCATCTTCATCTGGTACGGTCTACTGGCGGGCCTGCTCGGCAGCGTCAGCGGTGTGGTGGTGGGCGTGCTGGTGTCACTAAACCTGACGCATCTGGTGCGCGGGCTGGAGTCGCTCACCGGCCATCATCTGCTGGCCGGCGATATCTACTTTATCGACTTTCTGCCGTCGGAGCTGCACTGGATCGATGTGTTCTCGGTGCTGATCACCGCCATCGTGCTGAGCCTGGTGGCCAGCTGGTATCCAGCCAGACGTGCCAGCCGCATCGACCCGGCTCGGGTACTGAGCGGACAGTAATTGACACGCGGCGCGAATTCACTCTTCGCGCCGCGCACATTTTCGGCCTCTGCTGCATGGCACTGTCATGCGCAACCGTTATTATCGGGTGAATTCAGCCCAGAATTTGTTTATAGCGGCTCGCCGAAGCCGCTGCTCCAGGAGATTTTATGCGTACACCACGTCGCCGCATACGACTTGCCCGCCTTAAAAAGACCCGGAGAAAGGTGCATCAGCGCTTTCGCCAGCGAATTTTCGAGCGTGATCGTCAGGCCGAGCTGGCCGCCCATCCACAGCCGCATGTTGTGGTGCTGACCGGTGCTGGCATTTCTGCCGAGTCCGGTATCCGCACCTTCCGCGCCGCTGATGGTTTGTGGGAAGAACATCATGTCGAAGACGTTGCGACCCCGGAAGGCTTTCAGCGCGATCCTGCGCTGGTGCAACGTTTCTACAATGCCCGTCGCCAGCAGTTGCAGCAGGCAGAGATTCAGCCTAATGCCGCCCATCTGGCGCTGGCCGAACTGGAACAGGTGTTAGGCGATAACTTCCTGCTGGTAACCCAGAATATCGATAACCTGCATGAGCGTGCCGGCAATGCGCGGGTACTGCATATGCACGGTGAACTGTTGAAAGTGCGCTGCGTCAACAGCGGACAGGTGATTGAGTGGACCGGGGATATTACCCCTGATGACCGCTGCACCTGCTGCCAGTTTCCTTCAGCGCTGCGTCCGCATGTGGTGTGGTTCGGTGAAATGCCGCTGGGCATGGAGCAGATCTATCAGGCGCTGGAGCAGGCCGACTACTTTATTGCTATCGGCACCTCAGGCCATGTCTATCCGGCAGCTGGCTTTGTCCATGAAGCCAAACTGCAGGGTGCACATACCGTTGAGCTGAACCTGGAACCGAGTCAGGTTGGCAATGAGTTTGCCGAGCGGCACTACGGTCTGGCCAGTGAAGTGGTGCCGGAGTTTGTACATACGCTGCTGCGTGGCCTGTATAAATAAGCCGGGTGACGACGGGCCGCCCGGCTTTTCTGGCTTAGCGGCCCGCTTTCAGCTGCTGGAACAGCGTCTCATACTGCACGCTGGCATCGCCGACATCATCCTGCCATTCACCGTGCTGAATGATCTCAGCGGACGGATAAAGTGACGGATCGTTTGCTACCGAGGCGGGTAACAGTTTCTTCGCCGCCAGATTCGGCGTCGGGTAACCGATGGTTTCCGCCACTTTTGCCGCCACGTCCGGGCGCAGCAGGAAGTTGATCAGCTTCAGCGCACCCGCTTTGTTCTTCGCGTTGGCGGGAATGGCCAGATTATCCATCCAGAAAATGCCGCCTTCTGCAGGCCAGACAATCGTCAGTGGGGTTCCCGCCTGACGGGCCACATAGGCCGATCCGTTCCAGATCATTCCCAGATTCACTTCGCCTTCCATATACGGGTTGCCTGGATTATCAGAGTTGAACGCCAGCACGTTGGGCATCAGCTTTTTCAGCTCCTGATAGGCAGCCTTGATCTGCGCCGGGTCGCGGGTGTTTCCGGAGTAACCCAGCTTACGCAGCGCCATCTGAAACACTTCCCGCGCATCGTCGGTCAGCAGCAGGCTCTGCTTATATTCCGGTTTCCACAAATCGGCCCAGCGAGTGACGCTCTTAGGGTCGATCTCGTCACTGTTGACGCCAATGGCGGTCGCTCCCCAGATGTAGGGAATGGAGTAATCGTTATTCGGATCGAACGGCTTGTTCAGCAGATTCGGATCCAGATTGCTGAAGTTGCTCAACTGGCTCTTGTCGATCTTCTGCAACATGCCTTCGTTGCGCATTTTGGCGACAAAATAGGTTGAGGGCACCACCAGATCGTAAGCGCCATCTTTCCAGGTTTTGAGCTTGGCGTACATGCTCTCATTGGATTCATAAGTCGAGTAGATCACCTTGATGCCGGTCTCTTTGGTGAACTGTTCCAGCAGACCCGGCGGGACATACTCGGTCCAGTTATAGAAGTAGAGCGTTTTACCGTCGTCCGCCTGAGCAGACTGCATCCCCAGTGCCAGCGCGCCCGCTGCCAGCCAGTGAGACCATTTTTTCATTATCAATCCTCGGTTATTTATTTTTGTCACGCAGTAACCACTGACTGCCCGCCACCAGCAGCAACGACAGCAACATCAGAATCGTGGCGAGCGCATTCACTTCAGGCGAAACGCCCACTTTTACCATGGAGTAAATTTTCAGCGGTAATATTTCAAAGGTGGGGCCGGTCACAAACGAAGAGACCACCACATCATCCATCGACAGGGTAAAGCTCAGCAACCATCCGGCGGCGACGGCTGGCATAGCCAGCGGCAGGATAATTTTGCGCAGAATCGTGGTCTCGCTGGCACCCAGATCTTTTGCCGCTTCCAGCATCCGCACGTCAAAGCCTTTCAGCCGCGAATAAACGGTGATCACCACAAACGGCAGACAGAAGGTGATGTGGGAGAACAGCAGCGACCAGAATCCCAGCGAGATCCCCAGCAGCATAAACAGCACCAGCAGCGAAATCGCCATTACAATATCTGGCGACATCATCACCACAAACAGCATGCCGCTGACAAAAGGCTTGCCGCGAAAGCGATAGCGATAGAGCGCTACCGCAGTGAGCGAGCCTATCAGCGTCGCACAGCTGGCCGACAGCACGCCCATGATCAGCGAATGCTGCGCCGCCTGCAGCAGGCTGTCGTTGTTCAGCAGCAGGTGATACCACTGGGTAGTGAACCCCTGCCAGTTAATGCCAAAGCGGGAAGCGTTGAACGAATTCACGATTAAAATCACAATCGGAATATAGAACCAGGCATAAATGAGCGTCATAAAACTGCCGCGTAACAGGCGTGTCATCATCCTAAATCCACCTTGTTATTCAGCAGCCGCGCAACGCGCCAGTAAATCAGCAGCAGCAGGCCCATTAACAGCGTCATCACAATGCTGGTGGCGGCACCAAACGGCCAGTCACGAATATTGAGGAACTGACTCTTGATCACGTTGCCAATCAGCAGGTTTTTCGCGCCGCCCATCAAATCCGCCACATAGAACAGCCCCATCGCCGGGATCAACACCAGCAGGCATCCGGCGATAATTCCCGGCATGGTGAGCGGCAGGATGATGCGGAAAAAGGTCTGTATTTTTCCGGCACCCAAATCACGCGCCGCTTCGAGCAGCGGTTTATCCAGCTTCTCCAGACTGGAGTAAAGCGGCAGCACCATAAACGGCAGCAGAATGTAGATCAGCCCGAGCACCACCGCTTCCGGGGTATAGATAATACGAAACGGCTTATCGATCAGGCCGATCGACAGCAGAAAATCATTCAGCCAGCCGCGGGTACTGAGGAATATTTTCAGCCCATAGATGCGGATCAGTGAGTTGGTCCAGAACGGAACTATCAACAGAAACAGCATCAGCGGACGCAGTCGCGCCGGTAACATCGTCAGGCACCAGGCGAACGGGTAGCCCAGCAGCAGGCAGCAGAGGGTGGCAATCAGCGCCATATTAAGCGAATGCAGCAGCACTTCGGCATACAGCGGATCAAGCAGGCGCGTGTAGTTGCTAAGGATAAATACCGCGCTGACAAAGTGCGCATCGTCACGCGTCAGGAAGCTGGTGATAAAAATCATCAGATTGGGCAGAAAGACAAACAGCGCCAGCCAGCCAACAATCAGCGCAATGACGCTTTTCTGGAAACCATTACGCATCAGCTTCATACGGCAATACCACCTCCCAGCTGGGCACCCAGTTCACCGCCATTTTCTGGTTTAGTGAGTGGTCAAAGTCAGGATCGTCTTCATTGAAGAACTCGCTCACCGTTACCAGCTTGCCGTTCTCCAGTTCCACGGTAGATTCCAGCGTCATGCCTTTGTAGTTACGCTCACGGACGTAACCGATCAGGCCGTCAGCCGCGCTATCACCATGAATCTCCTCCACCCGCAAATCTTCCGGGCGCAGCATCACGTGCAGCCGATCGCCTGGCCGGACCGGGAAAGCACAGTGGATATCACACTCACGACCTTCCACTCTGGCGCGTATTAATGGCGCGCTGTCGCTGGCGATCACTTCGGCATCAAAAACGTTGATCTCACCGATAAAGCGGGCGACAAACAGATTATCAGGCTCTTCGTAGATCTCACGTGGCGTGCCATCCTGCACAATTTTCCCGTCGCGCATCACCACAATCCGATCGGACATGGTCAGTGCTTCTTCCTGATCGTGGGTGACGAAAACAAAGGTAATCCCCAGCTTGCGCTGTAGCGCTTTCAGCTCGTTCTGCATCTGCTTACGCAGCTTGTAGTCCAGCGCAGAGAGTGACTCGTCCAGCAGCAGAACTTTTGGCCGGTTGACCACCGCGCGGGCGATAGCGACGCGCTGTTGCTGTCCGCCCGACAGCTGATGGGGACGCCGATCGGCAAAGCTTTCCAGCTGCACCATTGCCAGCGCCTCATTAACCCGGGTAGTGATTTGCGCCGCCGGCGTTTTTTGCATCCGCAAACCAAAGGCGACATTGTCAAATACCGTCATATGCGGGAACAGCGCATAGCTCTGAAACACCGTATTGACGTGACGATGTTCGGCCACGGTGTCAGTAATGTCCTGATTGTCCAGTAGGATGCGGCCGCGATCCGCCTCTTCCAGACCGGCAATCAGCCGCAGAATGGTGGTTTTGCCGCAGCCCGACGGGCCAAGCAGAGTAATAAACTCGCCATGGTGAATGGTCAGATTAAAATCATCAATGATGGTTTTGCCATCGAAAGCTTTACTGATGCCAGAAAGCGTAACCAGCGCCTGCTGTGCGCGTGTTTGCGTCATTTTAGTCTCAGTCTGTCAAAGGTCGAACAGGTTACAGCATAGCCGCCGGTTGCGGTCAGCCAGCAAGAAGGGGCGGATGATACCTGAAAAATGTGGCAATGCCATGTTTTGCCCCCGCCGGAAAGGCGATAATCAGGATTGTTAACAACACATTGCGAGACTTGCCGCAACAATCTCACAATCCGGCTTTTTTTTCGGCCTGATCGCTTCCCCAAATGGGATCGACAGCGCTAACCTGTCAGCTGATGATTTGACGCAACATTGCGTCCGGCTGGTCTGTGAATAATAACGGACGGCACTTTTAAAGGATGGGATATGGAACAGTTACTTGAGCGTTTTTTGAGTTACGTCGCAGTCGAAACCCAGGCAAAACCGCAGGCGCGTCAGGTGCCAAGCAGTGAAGGGCAGTGGACGCTGGCGCGTCAGCTGCAGGAAGAACTGCTGGCATTGGGTTTTGTTGACGTCACGTTAAGCGATCACTGTTGCGTCATGGGTACACTGCCGGCCAATGTAGACTGGCCAACGCCGGTGATTGGTTTTATCTCCCATATGGATACCTCGCCTGACTTCACCGCGAAACACGTTAATCCGCAGATTATTGAAAATTACCGCGGCGGTGACATTGCGCTGGGCAATGGCGATGAGATCCTTTCGCCGGTGATGTTTCCGGTACTGCACAAGCTGATCGGCCACACGCTGATTACCACTGATGGCAAAACCCTGCTGGGTGCGGACGACAAGGCCGGCATCGCCGAAATTATGACGGCGATGGCCCGGCTGGCGGACAGCGATATTCCGCATGGCGCTATCCGCGTTGCCTTCACCCCCGACGAAGAGATCGGTCGCGGCACCTCGCATTTTGATGTTGAAGGCTTTGCCGCTGACTGGGCCTACACCGTTGACGGCAGCGATCTGGGTGAGTTTGAGTATGAAAACTTTAACGCCGCCTCCGCCACGGTCAAAATCGTGGGCAACAATGTGCATCCTGGCTCAGCCAAAGGGGTGATGGTCAACGCGCTGGACCTGGCCAATCAGTTCCATGCCGCCGTGCCCGCTAATGAAAAGCCGCAGTACACCGAAGGCTATGAGGGCTTCTATCATCTGCACCAGATGAAAGGCACGGTTGAACACGCTGAGCTGCACTACATCATTCGCGACTTTGATACCGGCAGTTTTGAGCAGCGTAAACAGACGCTGCAGCAGATTGCGACGGAGATGACCAAAAACCTGCATAAAGATTGTTCTGTCACCGTAGAGATCACCAACAGCTATCGCAACATGCGTGAAAAGGTGGAGCCTTTCCCGCATATCATTGAGTTAGCGCTGCAGGCGATGCGTGACTGCGCTATTGAGCCGGTGGTGAAACCAATTCGCGGCGGTACTGACGGATCCGCGCTGTCATGGAAAGGCTTACCGTGTCCGAACCTGTTTACCGGTGGCTACAACTATCACGGCAAACATGAATTTGCCTCGCTGAATATCATGGCGAAGTCAGTGGAAGTGATTGTGCGGTTGTCAGAACTGGCGGCGCAGAAGAAAGGCTAAGTTGCGAACGGGGTTTATTGAAGCAGGCTCTCTGCCGCTAATGGCGGAGAGCCACTTGAGGAGACTGGCTTGCTGAGGGCAGGCGGCTGATGCGTCTGCCCTTAGGGTCAGTTATTCTTCGCCAAAATACCAGTATCCGGCATTCACCAGACCGGCAATCTGCGCCAGCACCGCCGGATCGTCCAGCGCATCCCCGAGATCTTCCAGCGTGATGCGATAATGATGCGCCAGCACGGCCATCACTTCAGGGTGTGAACATTCAACCCGCTCACCGTTGACGTAGACCGCATCGCCAATCGTCAGCACGCGCAGGCCACCCAACCGGCTCAGTGCATCACCCTGCTGCAGGGCGTCATAAATCTCATCAGGCTGATAAGGCGGCTCTGGCGGCGCGACATCCAGTTCATGACGGGACTGAGAAATAAACTCGCCAAACCACTGCGCAAAGTGTTCCGGCTGGTTGATCACATCCAGCATCACCTGACGGACGCCCTCAATTTCCTGCGGCAGGATCTGTGAAGGGCACTCACGCGACGGCACGTCCGGATCGCTAAAGCGCAGGCTGCCCAACTCGTTCGCCAGCGCGTAATCAGCAAAGCCACTGATCAGTTCACGTCCGCTTGGCGCACGAAAACCCACCGAGTAATTCAGCGCATTTTCCAGCGAATAGCCTTCGTGCGGGAATCCAGGTGGAATGTAGAGGATATCGCCTGGCTCCATCTCTTCATCAATAATGGCGTCAAACGGTTCCACCTGCAGCAGATCCGGATGAGGGCAGTGCTGCTTCATCGGCACTTTTTCGCCGACCCGCCAGCGGCGACGGCCACTGCCCTGAATAATGAAGACGTCATACTGATCGAAATGCGGGCCGACACCGCCTCCCGGTACCGCGAACGACACCATCAGGTCATCGATACGCCAGTCAGGCAAAAAGCGGAAAGGGCGCATCAGGGCGGCAGAAGGTTCATGCCAGTGATTAACCGCCTGCACCAGCAGCGACCAGTTATTCTCACCCAGATGGTCGTAGCTCTCAAACGGGCCGTGGCTGACCTGCCATTTGCCATCCTGATGGCTCACCAGGCGGCTATCCACCTCGTTTTCCATCGCCAGTCCGGCCAGTTCATCCGGAGAAAGGGGATCGACAAAGTTTTTGAAGCCACGCTTCAGTACCACCGGGCGTTTTTGCCAGTAGCGTTGAATAAAATCGGGCCAGTTGAGATCGAGCTGATAGTCCATACAAGGGTTCCGCTTAGGGCTGTAAATGCCAGCAAGTATAACAGCCCGGAGGATTTTCTACTCGCGGCGATGTTCGACTTCCTGGCGCTGAAACACCACTTCCATCCGGGTGCCACCCAGCGTGCTGCCTGAAGCGATAACCTTACCGGCATATTGCTCAAGTATATCCAGCACCACCGCCAGCCCCAGCCCCTGACCGGGGCGCAGAGTGTCGGCGCGCTGACCGCGCACAAACACCAGATCGCGCTTGCTCTCCGGGATGCCGGGGCCATCATCATCTATGTAGAGATGCAGCGCGTTCTCACTCTGGTAGGCGCTGACTTCAATAAACTCGAGGCAATATTTACAGGCGTTATCCAGCACGTTTCCCATCACTTCCATAAAATCGTTCTGATCGCCGACGAAAGTGAGTTCCGGCGAGATATCAAGAGTGATTGCCACCCCTTTACGCTGATAAACCTTGTTCAGCGCCGAACAGAGGCTGTCGAGCAAGCCAGATACTGAATGCAAATCGCGCTGCAGCGGATTGTGATCGGCCTGCATACTGGCGCGATGCAGGTAATAACCGACCTGCTGCGAGATGCGGCTGATCTGCTCCAGCATCACCGGTTCGGCCTCTTCTACCGTCAACTCTTTACCGCTGCGCAGCGACCGCAGGGTGCTTTGCAACACCGCCAGCGGGGTTTTCAGGCTGTGCGTCAGGTCCGACAGGGTGGTGCGATAGCGGGTATAACGCTGCCGTTCGTTCGTCAGCAGCAGGTTGAGGTTGCGCACCAGGCTACGCAGCTCCTGCGGCGGATTATCATCCAGCTTTTCACGCTGGCTGGTCTCCAGTTCCCGCACCTGCTGCGTCAGTGCGCCAATCGGACGCAGGCTCCAGTGCGCTGCCAGCCACAGCAGCGGCACGATCAGAATCAGGTTAGCCGCCAGCACATAGCTGAACCATGACCACACCACATCCGAATGCTGCAGCTCCTGTGGAATTGAGTCGACCACTACAATGGTCAGGGCCGGCAGATTGGTGGTGGCGTCATAACGGTTAACCGCCACGGAGTGGGTGAAGGTGTCGTCGCTGTCGGTATCCCAGGCATGCAGTCGCCGTTTCGCGTTGAGGTTATCCCCCATCGCGGCCAGGCTGGTGCCGTTGCTGGTATCAATCTCGTAGAAATCTGGCTTGAGCAGCCAGTCGCGGTGAATTTTTTTGCGGATTTCCGGCACGTCGCGTTGCTGCCACAGCAGCTTGCCGTGCTCGTCGTAAATGAACACCAGCGTCGGAAAGTTAAGCGTCATGCGTTCCGGCTGAGCAATGGTGAGCTGATTGTCATGCCACTGCGCCAGCGTATAGAACAGATTGCTTTCGCCGCGCATTACCCGATAGGTGTTTTTATCGAAGCTCACCACATAGCCAATGACCGCGACCATGCCATAGGAGAGCGAGAGGAACAGGACAATCGCTGCGGAGGCCAGCAGAAAACGGGCGCGCAGCGAAATCGGGCGATAACGACTAAACCAGGACATGGTCAGAGATCAAAGCGGTAACCCTGGCCACGCACGGTGGCGATGACGTCAGCGGGATGCAACGCCTGGATCTTTTTACGCAGACGCCCCATCAGCACGTCGATGGTGTGGCTTTCACGCAGTTCTGCGTCGGGATAGAGTTGCAGCATCAGCGAATCCTTGCTCACCACTTTACCGGCGTTGCGAATCAGGGTTTCGACAATGGTATATTCAAAGGCGGTCAGTTTTACCGGCTGCTCATTCACCGTCAGTTCACGCCGGGAAAGGTCAACCTGGAACGGTGGCATATCAATGATCTGCGATGCGTGGCCGCTGTTGCGGCGCATCAGCGCCTGCAGCCGTGCAGCCACCTCTTCAATATGAAACGGCTTGGTGACGTAATCATCAGCACCGGCTTCCAGCGCCTCCACTTTTGCCTGCCAGCCTTCACGGGCGGTCAGCACCAGAATCGGCTGACGCACGGCATCGCTACGCCAGCGGCGGATCAGTGACATACCGTCTTCATCCGGCAGGCCTAAATCGACCAGCGCGATGTCCGGCAGGTGCTCGCGAAGGAAATAGTCGGCTTCTTTAGCGTCTTCGGCGGCATCAACCTGATGGCCCATATCACGTAACTGCACGGCGAGATGATGGCGCAGCAGAGCATTGTCTTCCACTACCAGAACACGCATAGGAATTCCTTACTATCTGAATGAGTCAAATTGCAGAAAGTATACGCGAAACCAACTAAACAGGATGTTAACGCAGACCGGCCTGAACCGGTCTGCGGAGGGGGTTATTTAAGATCGTCAACCATCTGGATAGCACGGCCGATATAGTTGGCCGGCGTCATCTGCTTCAGACGCACTTTTTCCTCTTCCGGCAGCGCCAGGCTGTCGATAAACGCCTGCATGCCTGCCGCATCAACCCGCTTGCCGCGCGTCAGCTCTTTCAGCTTCTCGTACGGCTTTTCAATGCCATAGCGGCGCATCACCGTCTGGATCGGTTCGGCCAGCACTTCCCAGTTGTGATCCAGCTCGTCGAGCAGGCGATCGCGGTTCACTTCCAGTTTTGAAATGCCTTTCAGCGTTGCCTGATAGGCGATCAGCGCATAGCCAATGCCGACACCGAGGTTACGCAGTACGGTGGAGTCAGTCAGGTCGCGCTGCCAGCGGGAGACCGGCAACTTGCTGGCCAGGTGCTGCATCACCGCGTTTGCCAGACCGAGATTGCCTTCGGAATTTTCGAAATCGATCGGGTTGACTTTGTGCGGCATGGTAGAGGAGCCGATCTCGCCAGCGATGGTTTTCTGTTTGAAATGATTCAGCGCCACGTAGCCCCAGATATCACGATCGAAATCAATCAGGATGGTGTTGAAGCGGGCGATGCAGTCGAACATCTCTGCGATGTAGTCATGCGGCTCAATCTGGGTGGTGTAGGGGTTCCAGCTGATCCCCAGCGAGGTGACAAAACGCTCGCTCAGCTGATGCCAGTCAACTTCCGGATAGGCGGCGATGTGGGCATTATAGTTGCCGACTGCGCCGTTAATTTTGCCCAGCACTTCAATCTGGCTCAGCTGACGCAGCTGGCGCTCCAGACGATAGGCGACGTTGGCCATCTCTTTGCCCATGGTGGATGGGGTGGCGGGCTGGCCATGCGTGCGGGAGAGCAGCGGAATATCGCGGTATTCTGACGCCAGGCCTTTTACGGCGGCGATCAGCTGCTGCCAGTAAGGCAGGATCACGTCGCGGCGCGCGGTTTCCAGCATCAGCGCATGAGAGAGGTTGTTGATATCTTCGGAGGTGCAGGCGAAGTGAATGAACTCAGATACCGCATGCAGGGCAGGGACGTTCGCCACTTTCTCTTTCAGGAAATATTCGACCGCTTTAACGTCGTGGTTGGTAGTACGTTCAATGGTCTTGATGCGCGCCGCATCGTCCTCCGAAAAGTTGCTGACAATCGCGTCGAGGAAAGCGTTTGCGTCGGCATCAAATGCAGGAACTTCCTTGATCTCTGCGGTCGCGGCCAGTTTTTGTAACCAGCGAACTTCAACCTCAACGCGGAATTTCAGCAAACCAAATTCGCTGAAAATCGCACGCAGCGGGCTGACTTTATCGCCGTAACGACCATCGACAGGTGAGACGGCGGTCAGAGAGGATAATTCCATCAGTGCAACTCCTGAATCATTTAACAGTATTTTGCCGCACCGACTTAGTAAGTCAGTGGCAGCCGGGATAAGAGGGTCTTTGCTTCACGCAGCAAGCGCTGGCGCGAAAACATCAGTTGCAGACGGCCACCGCCGACCTGCTGCCACAAAACGGCGGCACGAATGCCGGCTAACAGCGTGGCCCGGACTTTACTCTGCAACTGCGGGTTCTGCAGCACGGCGGGCGAACCGGTCACCTGGATACGCGGACCTAACGGGCTGATAACGTCAACGTAGATGCCGGCCATGGCGCTCAGAATGGTATCGGATTCCAGTTCGTAGTGCGCCAGCTGACGATCGAGCTGGCTGATACGCTGAGCCAGCGTCGCCATCGCGGATTTATTGGCGCTGAGTTTACGCTCCAGCACCATCATGCTGAGGGTGTAACGCGTCAGTTCCGCGCCCGCGCCCTGACGACTGCTGCTGTTGAGCACCGCCATCAGGGTTTCGAGACCGAGGCGCAGGTTGGCTTCATTGTTGCCAAATACCGCCAGCGTCGAGCCGGGATTGAGATCCAGCACGCTGCGCAGCGTCACGGTAAACGCCTCGGGCTGACAGTGACCCTGCTGTGCCAGCTGCTGCACCAGATGGGCCGACTGACAGATGCCTGCCAGCGCCAGTGTGATTTCCTGATAGTTCTTCGCCACGGTTACTCCTGTTTACGCGTCATGTACGCCGGGTTAAGGCGGCTTATTTTGCGACTAACGGCAGACGCTCTTCGATAATACCGCCACCCAGGCAGACTTCGCCAAGATAAAACACCGCAGATTGTCCCGGCGTGACCGCCGCGACAGGTTGATCAAAACGGACTTCAATCCGATCTTCGCCGTGCGGAATAATCTCACACGGGATATCGGTCTGGCGATAGCGGGTTTTAACCGTACAGCGCAGCGGGGCGACGATTGGCTGACGATCGACCCAGTGCAGCTGCTGTGCGATCAGGCCGACCGACATCAGACGCGGATGATCGCCACCCTGTGCGACAATCAGGCGATTGCGCGCCACATCTTTGTCGACCACATACCAGGGATCATCTTTGCTCTCTTTCAGGCCGCCGATACCCAGACCTTTGCGCTGGCCCAGCGTATGGTACATCAGACCCTGATGTTCGCCGACAATCTGGCCGTCTACGGTCTCAATTTCACCAGGCTGAGCCGGCAGATAACGCGCCAGGAAGTCACGGAATTTGCGCTCACCGATAAAGCAGATGCCGGTAGAGTCTTTCTTTTTGGCGGTAATCAAATCCAGCTGTTCAGCGATGCGACGCACTTCGGGCTTTTCCAGCTCGCCGACCGGGAACAGGCTCTGAGCAATCTGCTGGTGGCTCAGGGTATAGAGGAAGTAACTCTGATCTTTGTTGCCATCCAGGCCGCGCAGCAGCTGGCTCTGGCCCTCAACGTCCTGACGACGTACATAGTGGCCGGTGGCAATGAAATCCGCGCCGAGATCTTCAGCCGCGAACTCGAGGAACGCTTTGAATTTGATCTCTTTATTGCACAGGATATCGGGGTTCGGCGTACGACCCGCTTTATACTCTTCGAGGAAGTGCTCAAAGACGTTATCCCAGTATTCAGCGGCAAAGTTGACCTTGTGCAGCTTAATACCCAGCTTGTCGCACACCGCTTGCGCATCCGCCAGATCGTCCGCGGCAGTACAATATTCCTCGCCATCGTCCTCCTCCCAGTTCTTCATGAACAGGCCTTCGACCTGGTAGCCCTGCTGTTGCAGTAACCAGGCGGAAACGGAAGAATCGACGCCGCCGGACATACCGACGATCACTTTTTTCTGGCTGTTGTCAGACATGACACGCTCGCATAACGATAAAAAAACAGGCGGCGCATTCTACCATGCAGAAGACGGGCGCGCACCCTCATGAAACGGCCAGCGGAACGCGCTGACCAGATGTAACGGATAGCGCGCACCCTGTTGCCAGAGACGCACGCTTTCGGCCACCAGCGGTGAACGCAGGTTATATGCGGTGAGAATCTGTGCTGGCGGCAACCACCAGCAGCAGTCGATGTCGCTATCCTGCGGCTGGGTTGGCTGCTTTTTGGCCAGATCGAGCCCAAACAGAAAACGCACAAAAGGCGTATTATCAGGCGCTATCCACTGGTGAACGGTGATGAAATAGGCCATTTCTGCCGCAATACCGGTCTCTTCATATAACTCTCGTTGTGCGGCTTGCTGCAGCGTTTCGTCCGCTTCAAGGTGACCGGCAGGCTGATTCCAGGTGGGCTGTCCCTTAATGGTCTCTTCTACTACCAGCAGTTTACCTTCCGCCTGCACTAAACAGGCGACCGTGACATGAGGTTTAAACATCGTTCCTCCGTAATTGTTAACCTGACGTTATAAAAAATTGCACTGTCAGGCCGGACTGTCATCAGCATCGCGCCACGCGCCGGGTGCCAGATTATCGAGCGTATAACCGCCCATCGCATAACGGATCAGCCGCAGAGTGGGAAAACCGATATGGGCCGTCATCCGGCGCAGCTGGCGGTTGCGGCCCTCATACAGCGTCACTTTCAGCCACTGGGTCGGGATATTTTTACGCTCGCGAATCGGCGGCTGGCGCGGCCAGAGCCACGCTGGTTCGGCGACTTTCTCGACCTGCGCCGGCAGGGTTGGGCCATCTTTCAGATTAACCCCATCCCGCAACGGTTGCAGGTCGGTCTCCTGTGGCTCGCCCTCGACCTGCACATAGTAAATCTTGCCGGTGCGTTTGCCCGGCTGAGTCAGCGCGGCCTGTAAGGCGCCATCGTTGGTCAGCACCATCAATCCTTCGCTGTCGCGATCGAGGCGGCCCGCGGCATAGACCCCGGCTACGCTGATGAAATTTTTCAGGGTCCGACGGCCCGCTTCATCGGTGAACTGTGGCAAAACATCGAAGGGTTTGTTAAACAGCACCACGCGGCGCGGCGCAGCACTACGCTCAGGGGCACGTCGCGCATCACGCGTCGGGCGGCTGAATCGTTTATCCTGGTGAATTCGTTGAGAAGTTTTTCGCATGGGCTTTGCAGTCAGAAACAATCGGCGCATTATAACGCGAAATTGCGGTGATTGGCGTGACGGAAATATTCAAGTAGTATTGACCCGCATCTTACAAATCATTAACAAAATCGCCTAGGAGAGGTTAATGGAAAGCAAAGTAGTTGTTCCGGCGGAAGGTCAAAAAATCACCCTGAACCAGGGCAAACTGGTTGTCCCGAATAATCCGGTCATTCCTTACATTGAGGGTGACGGTATCGGCGTTGATGTTTCACCAGTGATGCTGAAAGTGGTCGACGCTGCGGTGAAGAAAGCCTACAACGGCGAGCGCAAAATCTCCTGGATGGAGATTTACACCGGTGAGAAATCCGTGGAACTTTACGGCCAGGACGTCTGGCTGCCACAGGAAACCCTCGACTTAATTAAAGAATATCGCGTTGCCATCAAAGGCCCACTGACCACCCCGGTCGGCGGCGGTATTCGTTCACTGAACGTTGCCCTGCGTCAGGAGCTGGACCTCTACGTCTGCCTGCGTCCGGTACGTTACTACAAAGGCACACCAAGCCCGGTTAAACGTCCTGAAGAGACCGACATGGTGATCTTCCGTGAAAACTCCGAAGATATCTATGCCGGTATCGAGTGGAAAGCGGGTTCTGCCGAAGCGGACAAAGTGATCAAGTTCCTGCGTGAAGAGATGGGCGTGAAGAAAATTCGCTTCCCTGAGCAGTGTGGTATCGGCGTTAAGCCGTGCTCGGAAGAGGGTACCAAGCGTCTGGTTCGCGCGGCAGTGGAATACACCATCACCAACGATCGTGATTCCCTGACCCTGGTCCACAAAGGCAACATCATGAAGTTCACCGAAGGCTCGTTCAAAGACTGGGGTTACCAGTTAGTGAAAGAAGAGTTCGGCGGCGAACTGATCGACGGTGGCCCGTGGATGAAGTTCAAAAACCCGAACACCGGTAAAGAGATCATCGTTAAAGATGTGATTGCCGATGCGTTCCTGCAGCAGATCCTGCTGCGTCCGGCTGAATATGACGTTATCGCCTGTATGAACCTGAACGGTGACTACATCTCCGACGCCCTGGCGGCGCAGGTTGGCGGTATCGGTATTGCACCAGGCGCTAACATCGGTGATGAGTGCGCGCTGTTCGAAGCCACGCACGGTACTGCACCGAAGTATGCCGGACAGGATAAAGTGAACCCAGGTTCAGTCATCCTGTCAGCAGAAATGATGCTGCGTCACATGGAATGGTTCGAAGCGGCAGACCTGATTGTTAAAGGTGTTGAAGGCGCTATCGCTAACAAGACCGTGACTTACGATTTCGAACGCCTGATGGATGGCGCTAAACTGCTGAAATGTTCAGAGTTTGGTGACGCTATCATCGAAAATATGTAATCAGTTTTAAGCGATACAGAGCCAGCACAAGAGTGAATTTTGTGCTGGCTTTTTTTGTTTTAAACCCTTCCTCAAAACTTCCCTGAAACTGTACGGAAATTCAGCAGTCATACCGCAAGCTCGATTCACTGTCAGCATCACTGTCGTTATCTGTCGACATCTGTCACCTAAATAGCGGCAAGCGGCGTATGCGTTGAGTGGATGCCTGTCGCATTAATAGTGAGCCACCTTTTTCAGGCAATAACCTCGACAGAGTGGCAGACGGATAGACCAGCGTCGGTAACGGGGTGACAACAGCGACGGTTAATTTTACTTCGCAAAACAATAGTAACAACCGCAATTATTGTTAAGCCGGTTACCCCGCACAATGAGATGATTCTTACGCCCCTTCAAGAGCTAAGCCATTGCGAGTGCCGGAGATAAGCGCCGGATGGGGCATGTTCTCAGACTGCCAGCAGGCGGCCTGTTTCATTTCCCGCCTGCTTTACTCTTTCCTGTTCTTCCCGCTATTGAACCAACCCCAATCTGCGCTGACTAATTGCTGACTTATGCCGTCACGGTTATCCCTTTGCGGACGCCAGTGGCGAGTCTTATTTTTAGCCAGCCAGACGGCGTAGCCGGTGTGCAAAGGATGTAAGAGATGCGGGTTTTGATTATTTGTCGGGATAATATTGGCGATACCTTACTGACCACGCCGCTGATCAGCGCGCTGCATCAGTCAGGTAAGCATCAGGTCGATGTGTTAACCAACAATTATGCGGCACCGGTATTGCAGCACAATCCTGATATCCGGCAACTGTTTTACTATACCAAGTCGCATCATCGCGAGGCGGGACAGGGCAGAATCGCCTGCCTGCTGCAGCGTTTGCAACTGATGCTGACGCTAAAAAAGAACCGGTATGATACGGTGATTCTGGCGAAAAGCCGCTGGGATCATCATGGCCTGAAGTGGGTGAAAATGGTGCGTCCGGGGCAGGTAATTGCGCTGGGAGAAGAGCCACATCCGCTGATCACCCGACTGTTAACACCGCAGACGTGTGCGCCGGCCCATATCGCTGAGATCCTGTTTAGTTTAGCCCGTCCCTTCAACCTTACGACTGCTGCGCCGGGCAAGCTGACGCTAACGCCAGATGCAGAGATTGCCGACCACCTGCGGAAAAGCTACGCCATCGATTCCAGCCTGCCAGTCTATACATTACAAATCAGCGCCCGTAAGCCGAGCCAGCAGTGGCCAGCTGAACGCTTTGCTGAACTGGCGGAAACCCTCGCCGCCCGTCATTTATGCCAGATCATGCTGTTGTGGTCGCCTGGTAGTCGCGATAATCCGCGCCATCCTGGCGATGATGAGAAAGCCCGCGAGATTATGGCGCTGTGCCCGCAGCTGACGCTGAAAGCGGTGGCGACTACCAGCCTGCCACAACTCATTGCAGCGATGTCGCTGTGTCAGGGACTGGTCACCAGTGATGGCGGGGCGATGCATATCGGGGCAGCGCTCGGTCTGCCGATCGTGGCATTGTTTGGCGACAGCGATCCGGCCTGCTGGCATCCGTGGCAGGTTAAGCATCAGGTACTGCAACCGGCGTCGCGTGAGGTGACCTCGCTCAGCAGCCGCGAGGTATACGACGCATTTGTGAACACCGTTATTTAGTCATTCCTCTCAGGCCAGCGGCCAAGGCTGGCCGCCTCACACAGCAAAGCCACCGTCAGTGGACGGTAGGGCAAGCCAGCAGCGAACCCCAGCCGCCCGTCCAGCGCAGAACGTGATGCCGGAAAATAGCAGCTTTCATCGTAGTGCCTTGAACAGACCCCGAAGGTAATAAAGAAATCACTCATCAGTATCGCGAATTCCACCTCGCTCAGCGGCAACTGCTGCAGGTGGAAGTCGTGACGATCAATTTTCCTGAACCAGCCAAACAGCGTTGGCTGGTTGTGATACTCAATCAACGCGATCACCGCTTGTGGCGAACAGGGCTTGCGGGGCGTCTCCATCATCCCACCAGCTGGGTCACGGCCTGATGGACTTCCTCAGCCTTGATTGAGGCCATAGGATGTTGCGAGGCGTGGCGTTCCGGACGATGGATAACGATATGACGATCGCTGTCCTGACACGGACCGGTATAGCGTGGATTGGCAGTAGAAAACAGGCTAACGGTGGGAACCTGTGCCGCGACGGCAATGTGCAGCGGGCCGGTGTCACCGGTGACCAGCAGATCGAGGCTGCGGATCAGCGTAATCAGTCCGCTGAGATTAGTTTTTCCCGCCATTGGCGTCACGTTATTACGGTATTGCAGCGGCAGGCTGTCGATAAATTGCTGCTCAAGCGATTGCTCAGCCGCGGTGCCGGTGACAATGATTTCACAGTCAGGCCAGCTCTGCAGCAAGACCGTGGCCAGCTGACTAAAATGCGTCAGCGGCCAGCGCCGGATATCTTTCGACGCGCCCAGCTGAAACCCAATCCGCCGATGGGCGCAGGGTACAGCGGCCGGGCTGTCCAGCAGCGGCAGATGCATCTCCGTCTGGTGGGTTTCGGCACCCAGCGATTCCACTAATTTTAGTTTGCGCTTAATAGTGTGATCGTCGAAAAAACCTGAGTAGTAATCGAGATGTTTATTTAATAGCGCAGGTTCGCTGCCATAGTGATCGCGAATTATTGTCTGGCTGCCGGTGATGACTGAACTTAATATATCGTATGGGAAATGGGCGTGTAATATCACCGAAAGGTCGGGTTTTTTACGTCGCAGTTTAAACAGCAAGGGTAAAAAATTCAGCATTTTATTATCCCAGATATAGATATCATCGAACCAGTGATAGCGGGTGACTAAATCTTTATTTTTCTTACTGGAGACGAGGATAAATTTACTGGTGGGAAAACGGTTTTTCAGGCTCCAGATCGCCGGCGTATTCATCAGGAAATCTCCTAGCGCGGTGGTGGAGTAGATAACCACCGTCTCAGGCGTCAGACCCTGCAGGCTGTGGGGCTTTTTCCGGCTGGAGAATCGGGAATAAAGCGTTAAAAGCCGGTCTATCAGATAAATCTTTTTTTTCTTCACGTCTGGAGTCTCTTAAACGTATTAATTTTATTAAACAGAAGGTGTTGTGAAGAATTAGATAATAGGCTGGCGGGTAAAGTTCATTAATTACGTTTGTTTTTATCGGCCGTAGAGGAAGCGTTGAAGTTATAAACAGATCCCTTACTGTTTCAAGGCGCGTTCTTTACATTCTGGCGGCCAGGCAAAATAAATAAAAAATAAATAAGTAGGATCATTCTGTAATTTAGCAAAGGGGAGAAATAATATTCATTTTGGCAGTAATTAATAGCGGAGTAATTATTAGTCAGGATGCTATTTATATCACTGCCCGCTTAACTATCGGCCGGGCAGATGAAACAGCCCCCGGCAACAGTGCCGGGGGAGCGTGTTATGACTGAGGCTGACCGACCGGGCCAGAACCCAGAGTACCGCCTGGTGAAGACTGACCGCTTGGCGCATGAGGACGGCCATCTTCTTTAATCGCGCTGCTCTGGTGTGAACAGCCCGCCAGTGACGTCAGGGTTGCTGCAACCAGCAACAGGGCAGGGAATGCTTTCATGTGACCACCTTTTATTTATTCAGAAAAGTAAAAAGAATCTGTAAGCGAATACCTGACTAAGCCTGGTTGAAAAATAGCGTTCAGCCTGAAGGGATTTGATTTTTCAGAGATTTCTCAGCATCGGGCGGGGCGCGACAGCCAAAAAAAACGGAAGCCTCAGGCTTCCGTTCTGTCACCTATTCTGCTGAATTATTTGCGGCCCAGCAGGAAGCCGATGAATACGCCCACGCCTGCGGCGACAGCCAGACCGGCAAAAGGACTGGACTGAACCTGATCCTTGATGCAATCCGCTGCGTCACGTGCGGCATAGCTGGCCTGGTTGGTATAACGACGGGCCGCGCCTTTTGCCTGATGCTCAGAGGAACCGGTTGCTGCGCCCCATTGTTCCTGAACGGCGCCAGCGGCTTCTTTTACTTTATCTTCGATTTTTCCTGACATTTAGTGCTCCTTGGTTTTAATGAGACTCTCCAAGCGTAGCAAAGATGACGAACTCTGCGCCGTTAAGCGGTAAATGAAGCGGTAAAAATCGTTTCTGGCTGTGAATGGCATTCTGTTTGCAGGCTAAGCGTTTACTGTCTAGCCTTTGTAAAATCGGGTCGATACTGAGCGTAACGGGAGGAGAGGCGATGAAACGTGATGTACTCAAAGAAGAAGATTATGACGAAGTGTGCCGGGTAATTGGCGACGCGGTCATTATGCTGGTGGAGTGCGGCCATGAAACCAAACGCGATGAGATCTACGACGTGCTGAAACGCACCCGCCAGCATCGCGCCCACGGCGAACGTGACGAGCAAAAAATGCTGGAGCACGCTATCCGTCTGATCAAGCCCTGACCTTTCTGCGCCACGCCGGATAGCCTGAACCGGCGCTGCGGCCGGTTCTCGTTGGCTGGCCGCTTACTGCAACAGCACGCCCTGAATCAGACTGGCATTGACTATGGTGACCTCGTCTATCTTCAGCGCCCGCATGTAACCCTCAACCAGCAGCAGATTACTGACGTCGGTTGCCCGATAATCGCCGGTCAGTTCGCTGTCGCCTTTCCAGACCTGCTGTTTCGCCAGCGCGCTTAAGGTGGCCAGGCTGTAATGCTGAGGTTTGCCTGCTAACTGGTTACGGATAGAAAAACCGTGCACCCCACCAATGCCAATCACCCGGCGGCCAGCCACATCCTGAAGGATTTCCGGGCTGACATCGTTACGGGCAAACAACCCGACGAAGCGCAGCACCGATTGTCGCCACGAACCAATCGGATTAGGCGACGCGGCGTCCGGGCTGTTTTTTAGCACCGTCAGGATGAAATTCTTCAGCGTCACCGAAGCGAGCTTACCCTGATAAATATCGGCGACCCGCTGGCCCTGTTGCTGTCGCCAGGCGGTCATCTGCATCGAACCTCCGCCAATATCCCACACCAGCAGCTGTTCATCGCGCAGTGTCGGGTCGTTAAGCGCCGCTTTCGCCGACACAAAACCGAGCTTTGCTTCCTGCTGCTGAGAGATGACAGCCAGCTGAGTATGGGTCTGGCTGGCCAGCGAGGCTATCACCGCCGAACCATTGCTGGCCCGACGAAATACCGCCGTGGCCACGCCGCTGATACGCTGCGGGTGATAACGTTGCGCATTGCTCACTAACTGCTGCAGCGCTATCTCACCCTGCTGGATAATCGCCGGGCTCAGCCGGTTGTCGCTGGCCGCCGACAGCGCATCGTTGTACGGCACGGCGCGCTGATCCTGAAACAGCATTTTCTCAATGCGATGCTTGCAGACATCCACCCGGGCGACGGCGATTTTGGTGCTGCCGGAGCCGATATCAAGGCCGGCCCGGATTTGCTGACACGTGTCGGCCCCGGCCGCGCCAGTGGACAACAGTGAACAGAACAACGTAACAGCAAGTAGCGCAAAACGGCGCATAGCGGCTCCGGTAGCAGATGAAAGCAGGATTAACGGGACGCCACGCACGCCGGATACCAGCTCACCAGGAAATGGCGCAGATGGTCGAAACACCATTCGGCGTCATCAGCCTGCGGGCAATAAAACTGAATGGTGATTTTTTCATAGTCGCGCTGCCGCTGACGCAGCGGTGACCAGCTCCAGTCGAGCACCGAGCGGGCATAATTCACCAGCGTGCCGGGCGGCATCTGGTGTTGCTTCTCCTGCCCGGCCAGATAGAGATTAAAGCGGGCTTCAAGCTGCAGCGCCTCATCATGGCCGTGATGCGGCAGATCGGGGCGAAAGGCCACGTCAACAAAGCCGCATACCGCATTGGTTTGCTGCTGCCAGTCGCAGGCCAGCGTCATAAACAGCCCATCCTGCAGATTAATCTCTTCCACCAGCCGACGCAGATTGACCGAATGAGCCAGCACCGCGATCTCCTCTAACCGGCCGGTTTCCAGCGTAAGATCGAAACCACAGGGATTAACCGAGCCATCGGCATTACGGGTGGCGGGGAAGGGGAAATCGATGTAACCGTTGTTATCCAGACGCTTTTCCATGGGAAAGAGACCTGCTGCTTGACGTTTCGTGACAATAAACCATCTGGCAGCAGGATTCACCCCTTATGGGCATGTCCAGGTAATCTGGGTGTTTTGATAAGGATTGATCAGGCGGAACTGCTTATCGGACAGGCGCTGGGCATAGTAGCCTTCACGCGTGACGGCGGAAGGCACATACCTGAAACGATCAAGCGACTGCAGCGGCCCGCTGTCTACCCTGACATCATCGCGGCTGACGCTGAACGAACTCACCAGGTCAAAGATGACACCCTGAGTTTGTCCCATTGATTGGCCATAAATCGTCGATACTTCGCCGGGACATTCAACGCCTTTCGGGCCAGATGAACATCCAGTCATCAGTATGATGAATATGAAAATGCTGAGTCGCAACATGATCCTCTACCTGCTTCAGTCCCTGGGGAATCTCGTGGCGCCGATTCTATCTTGTTGCGTCACTAATAGCTTGATCATAGCAGTTTCAGCACTGCTTCCCATTTGCAATTTGTTTAATCGGTAAGCAACAGGAATGTAAAAGAGTGACTTTGCTAATTAATTAACGTTATTCTTGGCTTCTTTGCGCACCACTTAGGCAAAACCAGGGATAAATGATGAACGAAGAAGAAGCACATCTAATGATTATTCGTCACGCAATTGAGCAACTTGAGAGCGATAAAAAGCACCAGGTGGTCAGTTGTGCAGCGGATATTCGCGCCGCCATGCAGGCATATGACGGCGAAAATGCGGGACTGGCCCTGATGTTAGTGGCTGCCGAGGTCTCGTCAGAATAACCTCAGACAGGCCAGCATACCCGACCCGGACGCTGGCCTGTTTACTTTAAATTATCTCAACTTTTCAGATTTTCCTTCCCCTGATTCTACCTTTGGCTGGTCTTATTTTGCCCACTGCGCTGCCTTTTCTCACGCCTGTGATGTGTTAAGCTAAAAAATCCCTAATAAAATCATCCATTCAGCGGAGAGATCAGATGAAGGCAGCACTGATGACCCTCGGCCTGCTGGCCTGTTATATCGCCCCAGCCTGGAGCGAGAGCGAGTTTCAGATTAACTGTCCTGGCCGTCCGACCATGACTATTTCACGCGCTGAGTATGGTTTAACCACCTTAATGTGGCCGCAGCGACATTTCCAGATTGCTGCCGGCCAGCAACGCACCCGGTTACAGGCCGGCGATAAGGTGGCGATTACCCGCTTTCGTAACGGCGATCAGTTAATCGTTAACCAGCGCAGTCAGGCGACCTTCTTTGTTTACCGCGACAGCGATAAGCTGGTGCCCTGTAGCCGCAGCGAAAAACGTGATGTCGATGCGTTGACCCTGGAGCGCTACGACGATCGTCAGCAGCCCAACTCTTAAGCCGCCGTGACAGGAGCCGCTATGCAACTCAGTATCACCGATAAAGTAACGCCGCAGGATCTGGATGAGGTCCGTCTGGGGCTGAATGCGTTCAACAGTAAATTTATTAATGTTGATGAGATTAAATCGATAGGGGTGTTTGTCTGCGATGAGCAGGGCAGGAAGCAGGCCGGGCTGACCGGCTCCACCGCCGGCAACTGGCTGCGAATCGATATGCTGTGGGTGAGTGATACGTTGCGCGGGCAGGGCGTCGGTAGCCAGTTAATCCGGGCGGCGGAGCAGGAAGCGCGCCAGCGCGGTTGCCGTTTTGCCCAGGTCGATACCGCCAGTTTTCAGGCGCGGCCTTTTTATGAAAAGCTCGGCTTCACCCTGCGCTTCAGCCTCGACCACTATCCCCGCCAGCATCAGCGGCATTATCTGACCAAAGTCTTGTGATCAGAACAGCGGCTGCTGGCGCAAATCCAGCGGCTGCTGTTCCGCTTCATCAATCGCGGCCAGCCAGCTTTGCAGCGTCACTTTTTTCCACGACAGATGGCCACGGGTGGTGCTCATCAGCACCACATCGGGCCGCAGCGTGCGGTAAAACTCCAGCGTCTGGCTCAGCTCAGCCGGATTGCTGTCCGGCACCAGCACGGTCACCCACCGGTCATGCGCCCGCGTCACCGTATCACCGACAAACAGATAGGTCAGGCCGAGCGGCGAATGGTACAGGTAACTGCTGCTGCCCGGCGTATGGCCCGGGGTGGGCAGCAGCTGGAAATTGCCGAAATGGGTCTCCTGCTGTGAAAAGGTATCATCAGGCTCCACGAAACGGCTGATCGGACCCAGCGAGCGGCTGTGGCAGTAAAGCGCACTGCTGAAGCGTTGCTGAATCAGCGCGGCACCCGGTGCAGACTCATGCCAGTGGGTCAGATAGTGGCGGATTACTCCGCCGGTATCGGCGAGCACTTCATGATCGAGCGGATTTTCCACCCGGCCAATCAGCAGATTACCGCGCGGGTGACGCAGCATAAACCCGTGCATCATCAGGTCGTTAACGGTATCTTCCACCGGAAACTCCGGGGTTGAGATCCACAAATCGTCATACAACGGCTTCAATGTCGATCTCCTGAAACGTTTTTTATCCGCGCAGGACGGGATGCCCGGTCGCTTGCAAATGGGCGTGCCCCTGACTGACCTGTAAACGGGCACTGGCACCCAGTGGCAGGGTGACGGTATCCGCCGCATGGCCAAAGGCCAGCTCACTGATTACCGGCAAGCCGCAGGTGTCGCGCAGCCGTTGCCAGACGGTGCTGAAATCAAATCCGTTGTCATATTCTGACAGCGCGGTGCTGGTAAAGCTGCCGGTGACGATGGCGCGCTGGCGGGCCAGAATACCGCTCTGCTGCAGCTGAATCAGCATCCGTTCAATGCGGAACGGGTGCTCATTCACATCCTCGATCACCAGAATGCCGTTTTCGACCTGTGGCATCCACGGCGTACCGATCAGCGAACAGATCATCGCCAGGTTACCGCCCCACAGCGTACCCTGCCATTCGCCCTGATCCGGCGATTCGCTCTGCCAGTCTACGTTGACTGTAGGTGATGTCAGCGCCTGCCAGAAGTGCTGCAGGGTAAATTCAGATAAAGTCGTTGCGCCAAAATTGCCGGCCAGCATCGGCGCGCTGAAACTGATCAAGCCTACCTGCGCCAGCAGGGCGAGCTGGATCGCCGTGAAATCGCTGTGGCCGCACAGCGCCAGTGGCTGATTCAGCAGGCGACGCTGCAGTCCCACGTAATCGATCGCGTCCAGTAACCGGCTGGCACCGTAGCCGCCGCGCACCGCCAGCACCACATCGGGCAGGGTGCTGAGCGTAGCCAGTTGGTTGATATCCGCCAGCCGCTCGGCGTCAGTGCCGGCAAAGCGCTGGAAACAGCGGCTAATCACCTGCTGGTTTTCAACCTGATGTCCCGCCGCGCGCAGCCGTTCAATGCCAAGCAGGGCTGCTGGCTGATTGTGACAGTAACCGGATGGGGAGATAAGACGGATTGAACGTGAAATCATCATACTTTCCTGCTGTTAGCGCACCTGACTCAGGCCGATGATGACGAAAAGCGCCGCTGAAGTCACGGTACGGAAAGCGAATTAGTGCATTTAGGATAAACGGTAATTTTGCTCTGAGTCTGTCTGGGTATGATAGCATTCGCCACTTCTGCAACGAGATGAAAAATTGCTGAAATTCCGACACCTTATCCTGTCAGCGTTATTCCTGACCGGCTGTGCCAGCGAGCCGTCGCATCATGCCGTTAAACAGCGGAATACGCCGTTAACCCAGGCGCCGCCCTCCAGCGTCAATGATGCCTGGTCGATGTTTACCGAAGATGCCGCCAGTCATTATGGTGTTGATGAGAAGCTGATCAGCGCCATTATTAGTGTCGAGTCGGGTGGGAATCCGGGTGTGGTTAGCCGCTCTAATGCCGTCGGGCTGATGCAAATCAAAGCCTCGACAGCGGGACGCGAAGTCTACCGAACGCTCGGACGGCGTGGACAGCCTTCCAACGCTGAGCTGCGCGATCCGGCAAAGAATATCGATATCGGCACCGCCTATATCCGCATCCTGCAGGACTCCGCCCTGTCGGGCATCCGCGATCCG
Source organism: Pantoea sp. X-Soil-YNGN-775 (assembly GCF_059730575.1). Taxonomy (NCBI): domain Bacteria; kingdom Pseudomonadati; phylum Pseudomonadota; class Gammaproteobacteria; order Enterobacterales; family Erwiniaceae; genus Pantoea; species Pantoea sp. X-Soil-YNGN-775. The sequence goes on from NZ_AP035945.1 coordinate 1,624,772, forward strand.
CTGACGCTGCGTTATGCCACCATCGTTTCTTATGCCAACGGCGCTGGCGCGCTACTGCGCACCTTCTCGCGCGACCGCGATCGGGCAATTGCGATGATCAATGCGATGTCGCCGGATGAGTTTTATCAGCATGTGCAGAATAAACATCCGGCAGCCCAGGCACCGCGCTATCTGTGGAAAGTCACTACCGCTTACCGCACCATCTAATCGCCTCGCCCGGCGGGGCTTAATGACGGACCCGCCGGCAACATCCTATAGCCGCCTCAGCCGGTCAGCAGCTGCCGCGCCGTCGGATAATCAACAATCAGCACGTTGACATAACCGCCGCGCAGCGCGCCCCGGATCGCCTGGGCTTTCTCGGTTCCACCCGCCAGCGCCACCACCTGCGGGCACCGCTTCACCTGCGCCAGCTCCATACCGATGACCGGATCTTCTTCAGCCTGCAATACCGGCTGCCCACTGGCGTCGAAATAGTGCAGACAGATATCGCCGACCGCGCCGCGCGCCGCCAGGGTCTGGAGCATCTCACCATCGTAATAGTTGCCGGAATTGCGCAGCAGCGCCGACGGCTCGAGATCGCCAATCCCGACGATCGCCAGATCGACCTGATCAAATTTAGCCAACACCTCCGCCACCTCGGCGTTGGCCGACAGCCGCTGGCGATCGCTGACCGAGCGCTCAATCGACTGCGAGGGCAGCAGCCAGGCCGGGCAGTTGAGTAACGCCGCCAGGTTTTGCGTCAGAATAGTCGCCTGCACATTGCCGTTGGCACCGACGCCGCCCAGCAGCTGAATCACCCCTTTGCAGGCGCTATTCAGCGGATGCAGCGCATCGACCATCGCCCGGATGGTGCCGCTCCACGATGAAATGCCAATCAGTTCATCATCCCGCAGGCGGGTCTCAAGATAGTGCGCCGCTGCCGATCCAATCGCCTGTTTAATCTGTAACGTCGAAGCCTGATCCGGCACATCCACCACGATCGCCTGCGGCAGGCCGTAGCTCTGCTCAATTGCTTTTTCCAGGTCAGGAAAAACATTAGCTGGCGGAACCACGCTGATCTTAACCACGCCCTCTTTGACGCTGCGGTTGAGAATGCGTGAGACAAACGACTGCGATAACTTCAGCGACTGCGCAATCTCTGACTGCTTTAGCCCCTCGACGTAATAAAGGGTGGCAATCTTCACCATCAGTCGCTGTTCATCCTGTTTTGCCATCGGTTTTTCCCTCTCTGATTCTGCCCGGTATTGTTAACCAGGATCGCCAAAATCACAACGCAGGTTAATTTGTGATCGTTTTCGCTTTTTAGTCATCGCGCATTGGACGAGGTGTCATCGTCGGTGCATAGTCATTATGCATATAAAATCGCGTGTGAATATATATTCAAGCGGAGAAAAATAATGACTCGTCCTCTGATCAAACTGACCCTGCTGGCTTCAATCATTGCTTTCTCATCCTCGGTGCTGGCAGCGGAAAGCGGGCTGCTGGCGATTATCACCCCGTCACACGATAACCCCTTCTTTAAAGCGGAGGCGGAAGGCGCGTTAGCCAAAGCCAAAGAGCTGGGCTACACCACGCTGGTGGCCTCGCATGATGATGACGTCAACAAGCAAAACCAGCTGATTGAAACGGCGATCGCCCGCAAAGCCAAAGCGATCATTCTGGATAACGCCGGAGCCGATGCCACGGTCGGGCCGGTGCAAAAAGCCAAAGATGCCGGTATCCCGACCTTCCTGATCGACCGGGAGATCAATAAAACCGGCATTGCGGTGGCGCAGATCGTTTCGAATAACTATCAGGGCGCGCAGTTGGGGGCCGAGAAGTTTGCCAAATTGCTCGGCGGCAAAGGAGACTACGTTGAACTGCTCGGCAAAGAGTCCGACACCAACGCTGGCGTGCGTTCGCAGGGTTACCACGACGTGCTGGATGATTACAGCGAGATGAAAATGGTGGCTCAGCAGAGCGCCAACTGGAGCCAGACCGAAGCCTTCAGCCGGATGGAAACCATTCTGCAGAAGCATCCCAATATCGTCGGGGTGATCTCCGGCAACGACACCATGGCGCTGGGAGCCGAAGCCGCGCTGAAAGCCGCCGGTAAAACCGCGGTGATCGTGGTGGGCTTTGACGGCAGCGACTACACCCGCGACTCGATTATCAATAAAGGCAATATCAAAGCCACGGTGCTGCAACCGGGCTGGGATCAGGCGCAGATGGCGGTCAGTCAGGCCGACTACTACCTGAAAAATGGCAAAGCGCAGAAAGAGGAGAAGCAGCTGATGGACTGCGTGCTGATTGACGACAGCAACGCCGCCAGACTGAAAAACTTCAACCTGGCGAAATAATCATGAAACGGATACTGGCGGTATTAACCGGGATGGCGCTGCTCAGCGCCTGTACCGTGGTGGATCTGGATGCAAACGGTCAGCCGATTCTGCCGAAAGATCCGCAGGCGAAACCGGGTTATGCGACCCAGACGCCGCAGCAAATCGCGGAGGAAAGCTGGCAATCACGGGTGATGGACACCGCCAACAGCCATGCGCTGAGCTGGGCTGATATGCAAACCAAAAGTCAGACGGTGAAGGCAGGCGGCCGTGAAAGCGTGTTTGTCCGCGCCAGCGGCACCGTCAGCGCACTGAACGACAGCAATCCGCGTGAGCGCACCCTCACCCTGATGCTGAACGGCAAGCCGGTTGAGGTCAGCGTCGGGCCGGTGCTGCGCAGTAATGCCATCCGCGATGCCGCCGGTTTTCGTTTTGAAGAGTTCACCAATCAGGTGCAGTACGCCCAGCTGACCCGGGCGCTCAATCGCCACGCGGTGAAGCAGCTGCCGACGCTGGACGCCAGCTGGGTCAACCAGCCGGTACAGGCGCTGCTGGCGGTGAGCATCGGACACGGCAGCGTTGACGATGTGGTGGCGGTCGAACTGAAGCGGGGGACGCCCTGATGGACGCTGAGATCATTCTGCGGGCTGAGCAGATTTCAATGCTGTTTCCCGGCACGCTGGCGTTGGATCGCGTCGACTACCGGGTATGGCGCGGCAAAGTTAACGTCATCATCGGTGAAAACGGCGCCGGTAAATCGACCCTGATGAAGATTCTTGCCGGGGTGCAGCAACCCACCGCCGGCGCGCTGTTTCTCAACGGCGCACCGCTGACGCTCAGCAGCACCCGCGACGCTGCCCGGCACGGTATCGGCATGGTGCATCAGGAACTCAATCTGTTTGAGAACCTGACGGTGGCGGAAAATCTGTTTCTGGGACGCGAACTGCAGCGTGGCTTAGCGCCGATTAATGAGGCGGAGCAGGCACGCCGCACCGCGGCGCTGATGGCGCGTCTCGACCAGCCGATTTCGCCCAATGAACGGGTCGGTAACCTGAAAGTCGGTCAGCAGCAGCTGGTAGAGATCGCCAAAGCGCTGGCTGAGGATGCGGACATTCTGATCCTCGATGAACCGACCTCGGCGCTGAGCAAAACCGAAGTGGAGATCCTGTTCCGGGTGATTCGCGATCTGACGCAGCAAGGGGTCTCAATCATCTACATCTCGCACCGGCTGGAGGAGTTGATGGCGATTGGCGATGTCATCACCATCCTGCGCGATGGCCGTTTCCAGGCCGAAGCGCCGGTCAGCAGCATCGACGTGCCGTGGATTGTGCGGGAGATGCTGGGCAGCGAGCCGGTTACCACCTTTCTGCCGGAGTCACGCCAGTTCGGCGCCCCGATGCTGGAAGCGCAACATATCACCTGCGTCAGCCCGAACGGCAATACGCTGGTCGATGATGTCAGTTTTCAGGTGCGGGCCGGTGAAATTGTCGGCATCTATGGCCTGATGGGGGCCGGACGTACCGAGCTGTTTGAGTGCCTGCTGGGCAGCCAGCGCAACTATCTGGGCAAGCTGTGGCTCGACAGCAAACCGCTGCCAACCCGCCTGCCGACGGCGGATCGCATCCGGATGGGCATGAGTCTGGTGCCGGAAGACCGCAAGCGGTCGGGGATTTTTCCGGTTTCCTCGGTGGCGAGTAACCTGACTATCGCCAGCCTGTGGCGGCGGCTGTCGCACCGTTTTGCCATCGCTCATCAGCAGGAGCAGCAGGCGGTGAGTCAGACGGTCGGCAATCTGGCGATTAAGATCTCCTCGCCAGAGGTGGCGATCAGCGCCCTGAGCGGAGGCAACCAGCAAAAGGTGGTGATTGGCCGTGCGTTGCTGACCAATCCGCGCCTGCTGCTGCTGGATGAGCCGAGTCGCGGCATTGATGTCGGGGCAAAAGCGGAAGTGTTTCGCATGATGGTGGCGCTGTCGCAGCAGGGCATTGCGGTGCTGTTTTCCACTTCCGATCTGAAAGAGATCATGGCGGTAGCCGACCGCATCCTGGTGATGTCGGGCGGCAAACTTACGGCTGATCTTCCGCGTGAGCAGGCGGAAGAGGCAGCGCTGGTAAAAGCAAGTGCGCAGGGGTTCTGAGCATGAAAAGCAATAACAGCGTGGCGCTGACCACACTTCCGGCTAAGGCATTTAACTCGCGTGAAAATTTTTTGCTGCTGCTACTGAAGCTGCGCACCTTTATTGCGCTGATTCTGATCGTCGGGTTCTTTGCCATCACCGTGCCGGACTTTCTGGCGGTCGGCAGCCTGGTGATCATGGTGAAGCACATCGCCATCAACGCGTTTCTGGCGCTCGGCATCACCTTCGTCATTATCACCGCCGGCATTGACCTGTCGATTGGGGCCACGCTGGGACTGTGCGGCATGATCGCTGGCTGGCTGATCACCAAAGGCATCGTGTTACCGATGTTCGGCATTGCGATCTTTCCCAGCGTCTGGCTGATCGTGCCGTTTGTGCTGCTGGTCGGCGCGCTGATCGGCGCAGGCAACGGCTGGATCATCACCCGCTACAACGTTGCGCCGTTTATCTGCACCCTCGGCACCATGTATATCCTGCGCGGCGCGGCAATGCTGACCTCGGGCGGAGAAACCTTTCCCGGCCTGCAGGGTAATCCGCTGCTCGGCAACACCGGTTTCGATCAGATTGGTGCCGGTCATTTTCTTGGTTTGCCCTATGCCATCTGGATGATGGTGCTGCTGGCGCTGGTGATTGCTTACGTCGCGCGCCGCCTGCCGTTTGGACGCCAGGTTTACGCCATCGGTGATAACGAACGCGCTGCCGAGCTATCGGGGGTAAAAACCCGTCAGGTCAAAATCCTGGTCTACACGCTTTCCGGCTTCTGCGCGGCGATTGCCGGCATTGTGGTCTCATCACAGCTGGTCGCCAGCCATCCGGCCAACGGCACCGCCTTTGAGATGAACGCTATTGCCGCGGTGGTGCTGGGCGGCACTTCGCTGGCGGGCGGGCGCGGCACCATTGTCGGCACGCTGATTGGGGCATTTGTGATTGGCTTCCTGGCGGACGGATTGATCATGATGGGCGTCAGTGAGTTCTGGCAGATGGTGATTAAAGGCATCGTGATCATCATTGCGGTGATCATCGATCAGACCCAAAGCCGGATGCAGCAAAAAGCGGCCGTGGTCGCGCAAAAAGCACTGATAGAGGAGGGCGCGCCACTCAAACCTTAATCGGTCAGCCTGCTTACTGAGCCGGCGATCAGCGAATGACCCGCACGCGAATCTGCTATTGCGTGTTCAGCTGCCGCCACCCCAGGAGGCAGCAATAAAGCCGGTCCGAGTGACCGGCCGTTTTACCGGCCATTTTTTTTAACCCTTATGAATATTTATTCATAAACGATTTAAAATTCAGAGGTAGCGTATGAATCCTTTCACTCTTCCGGTAGACGATCTGAAGCGCAGAGCGCGGGCGATCCGTCGTCGTATTATCCAGCTTAACGCAGGCAGTCCGGCGGGGGGGCATACCGGAGCCGATCTGTCGCAGGTCGAGATCCTCACGGCGCTCTATTTCCGCATTCTCAACTGCGCGCCGGATCGCACCGATGATCCGCAGCGTGACATCTACATCCAGTCAAAAGGCCATGCGGTCGGCGGTTACTACTGCGTGCTGGCGGAGGCGGGCTACTTCCCGACCGACTGGCTTGCCACCTATCAGCATGCAGATTCCCATCTGCCCGGGCATCCGGTGCGGCAAAAAACCCCTGGCGTTGAACTGAATACCGGTGCGCTGGGACACGGGCTGCCGGTGGCGGTCGGGATTGCTATCGCTGCCAAAAAAGACCGCAGCACCCGCCGCATTTTTGTGGTTACCGGCGACGGTGAGCTGGCGGAAGGCAGTAACTGGGAGGCGGCACTGGTGGCGGCCCATTACGGCCTCGACAACCTGATCATCATCAACGACAAGAACAAGCTGCAACTGGCGGGCGCGACCCGCGAAATCATGAACACCGATCCGCTGCCGGAAAAATGGCGCGCTTTTGGACTGGAGGTCACCGAGTGCAACGGTAATGACATGGCGGCGGTGGTCGACACCATCGAAAGCCTGCCGCAGAACGGCAAACCGCAGGTGATTGTGGCGCATACCGAGAAGGGATTTGGCGTCTCCTTTATCCAGAGCAAAGCCGAATGGCATCACCGGGTACCAAAAGGGGCGGAAATTGAGCAGGCGCTGGAGGAGTTAAAAGATGAGTAATGCACAACATTTAGCCAGTGTAATGGTAACGGCGTTTATTGACGCGGTGAATCGCGGCGTGGATCTGGTGCCGGTGGTGGCGGATTCGACCTCGACCGCCAAAATCGCGCCGTTTATCAAGGCGTTTCCCGATCGTCTAATCAACGTCGGCATTGCTGAGCAGACGCTGGTCGGCACTGCGGCAGGCCTGGCGCTGGGCGGTAAAATCGCTGTTACCTGTAATGCCGCGCCGTTTCTGGTGTCGCGGGCCAATGAGCAGGTGAAAGTTGACGTCTGCTACAACAACACCAACGTCAAACTGTTCGGGCTGAATGCCGGTGCCAGCTATGGCCCGCTCGCCAGTACCCATCACAGCATCGACGACATCGCAGTGATGCGCGGCTTCGGCAACATTGAAATCTACGCGCCCTCCTGTCCGCTGGAGTGCCGCCAGATTATCGATTATGCGCTGGCGCACGTCGGGCCGGTCTATATCCGTCTTGATGGCAAAGATCTGCCGCAGCTGCACGATGAAAGCTACCAGTTCAGGCCAGGGCAGATCGACGTATTGCGCGAAGGTCATGACATCGCGCTGGTGGCGATGGGTTCGACCGTTCACGAGGTGGTTCACGCCGCTGAGCAACTGGCTGAGCAGGGGATTTCAGCCGGTGTGATCGCGGTTCCATCGATTCGACCCTGTGATACCCAACAGCTGCGCAACCTGTTAAATCACTACCCAGCGGTTATCAGCGTTGAAGAGCATAACGTCAATGGCGGTGTCGGCAGCCTGGTGGCTGAGGTGCTGGCGGAAGGCGGCTGTGCGATTCCGCTGCTGCGGCTCGGTATTCCGGATGGCGAATATGCCATTGCCGGCGATCGCGCCTCAACCCGGGCCCGCCACGGCATTGATGCCAGCAGCGTGGTTAACAGTGCAGCGCGTATCTGCGCAGGAGCGTAACGATGGTGGGACCCCTGATCCTGGCGATTGATGAAGGCACCACCAATGCCAAAGCGATTGCGGTTGATCGTCTCGGTAGCGTGGTGGCGCGCGGTAGCCAGCCGTTAACCCTGGCGCATCCGCAACCGGGGCTGGCAGAGCAGGATCCGCTGGCGATCTGGCAGGCGGTAAAGCAGGCGATCGCGCAGTGTCTGGCGTCGTGTGGCGGGGCCAGCGTGGCGGCGGTGGCGATCAGTAATCAGCGTGAGTCGGTGCTGATCTGGCAGCGCCACGACGGCCAGCCATTGACGCCGCTGGTGAGCTGGCAGGATCGGCGCTCTGAGCCGTTCTGCCGGGATTTGCATCAGGCGGGTAAAGCGCCGCGTATCACCGGTCTGACCGGGCTGGCGGTCGACCCGATGTTCCCGGCTGCCAAGCTGACCGGCATGCTGGCGGCTATCCCGGATGGCGTGGCGCGCGCCGAAGCCGGTGAACTCTGTATTGGCACCGTCGACAGCTGGCTGAGCTGGCAGCTCAGTGCGGGCGAGACCTTTATTACCGATCATGCCAATGCTTCACGCACCCAGCTCTACAGCCTGCATCTTAACGACTGGGACGATGAGCTGCTGGCGCTGTTCCGGCTGCCCCGCGCCGCGCTGCCGCGTATTGTCGCCTCCGCCAGCGAACAGGGCGTGGTAGCGATAAATGATATTGCGGGCTTAGCGCCGGGCACGCCGATTCTGGCACGCATCGGCGACTCCCACGCCGCGCTGCAGGCACAACGGCGTGGCGCAGCGGAAGTGGTAAAAGCCACTTACGGCACCGGATCGTCGCTGATGATGTCAATGGCGACGCCGCTGCTGACCGAAAACGGCCTCAGCACCACCGTGGCCTGGCATGACGGTACCCTGCGCTTTGCGTTCGAAGGCAACATCACCCACACCGGTTCCGGCGCGGCGTGGCTCGGTAGCATGCTGGGGGTTCAGGACCCGCGTCAGCTCACCGCGCTGGCGCAAACCAGTGAAGATAATCAGGGCATCTATTTTGTGCCGGCGCTCTCCGGACTGGGCGCGCCCTGGTGGGATTTGCAGGCGCGCGGCATGGTGTGCGGCCTGACGGATGCGGCCACCCCGGCGGTACTGGCGCGGGTGGCGCTGGAGTCGATCGTCTGGCAGATCGCCGACGTCTTTTTTGCCATGGAGCAGGCCAGCGGCCAGCAACTGCCAGCGTTGTGTGTTGATGGCAGCGCTACCGAAAACAGCTGGCTGATGCAGCTGCAGGCCGATGTGTTGCAGCGCCCGTTGCTGCGGGTCCCGACCGCCGAAGTCTCGGCGCTGGGCGCCGCGCTGCTGGCAGGCAAAGTGCTGGGCTGGTGGCAGCAGGGCAGTGATATGCAGGCGTTGCAGGGCGGCAACGTGATCGCGCCGCGTGAGGCGTATGCGCAGCGGATGCAGGAAAACTATAAAGGCTGGATCGACGCCGTCGCTCGCTGTCGTTATCAGCCACATTAACCCTTTCGGAGCAGAGCCATGTCAAAACTTCCTCAGCAGTTAACCTTCGGCGTCATTATTGGCAACCGCGGGTTCTTTCCCAGCTATCTGGTGGGTGAGGCGCGCCAGCAGGCGGTCGCGCTGTTTGAAAAAATGAACATCAATACGGTGATGCTGGATGAGAGCCAGACCAATCTCGGCGGGGTGGAGACCCGGCAGGAAGCCAAAATCTGCGCCGAACTGTTTCGCCAGCACCGTGATGCCATTCACGGTGTGGTGGTGTTGCTGCCTAACTTTGGCGACGAAAAAGCGATCGCGGAGGCGTTACGCCTGGCGGGTCTGAATGTGCCGGTACTGGTGCAGGCCGAGGAAGATAATCTCGACAAAATGGGGCTGGCGACCCGCCGTGACAGCTTCTGCGGCAAAATATCGCTGTGCAACAACCTGCGGCAATATGGCATCCCCTTTACCCTGACCCGTCAGCACGTCTGCGCCCTGAGCGGTGAGATTTTCATGCAGGATCTGCAGCGGTTCAGCCAACTCTGCCGGGTAGTCAATGCGATGCGACGGGTGCGGGTGGGGGCGATTGGTGCCCGGCCAGCCGGATTCAATACCGTACGCTACAGCGAAAAGCTGCTGGAGAAGATGGGGATTGCGGTCGAAACGCTCGATCTGTCGGAGATTTTCACCCGAACCAACCGGCTACGTGATGATGATATCCGCGTAGCGGAGAAGCGCGAGATTCTGGAAGCCAACGCCGATGCGCGCGGCATTCCGGGCGAAAAACTGCAAACCATGGCGAAGCTGTTCGTGGTGATCAGCGAGTGGGTCAATGACAACGATATCGACACCACCGCGATTCAGTGCTGGACCTCGCTGCAGGAAAATCTCGGCATTAACGTCTGCTCGATCATGAGCGTGATGTCGGGACAGCTGATGCCCAGCGCCTGCGAAGTGGATGTGATGGGCGCGCTGTCGATGTATGCGCTGGCCAGCTGCTCGCTGAGTCCCGCCTCGCTGGCAGACTGGAATAACAACTTTGGGGATGAGCGTGATAAATGCGTGCTGTTTCACTGCGGCAATTTTGCCAGCGCCAGCCTGGAGTCGCCCACCATGGGCACGGCCGACATTATTGGCACCACGGTGGGCAAAGAGAACACCTGCGGTGCGGTGCATGGCCGGATGAAAAGCGGCGATCTGACCTATTTCCGCCTCTCAACCGATGATTTCAGCGGCGAGATCAAGGCCTACGTCGGTGAAGGCCTTTCGGTAGAGGACCCGCTGGATACGGTGGGCTGCCGTGCGGTGATTCAGGTGCCGCAGCTGGAGTCATTGCTGGCGTGGATTTGCCGTAACGGTTTCGAACATCATGTGGCGATGAACCACTCCGCCACGGCAGAGGTGTTACAGGAGGCGTTTAGCCAGTATCTGGGCGTCAGCTGTTATCACCATCAGTAGCGCAGTGCCGGTTCGCGAGGGTTGCGTCAGAAGCCAGGCGTGGCTCGCCTGGCCCACATTGGGTTACGCGGGCCGGGCGAGTCAGGGCATTTACAGAGGGCGGATTTTCTCCGCCGGCCTTCCCGTCAGGCAGCGGGAAGGCCGGCATCGGCGCGAAAGCCCGCTTAGCGCGCCATTCGGCGTACCTCGCCATCCTCATTGTCCACCGCCACCAGATCCACCGGCGGCAGATTTCCGCCGCTGAACTCAACCTGACGGATCGGAAAGGCAAAGCGAATGTTGCGCTGTTCCAGCGCCGCCATCAGCTGCAGGTTAATCTCCTGCTGGATATCCATGTACTTATTGTAATCGGCGTCCAGCACGAAGTAGACCACTTCAAAGGTGAGCTTAGAATCTTCAAATGCCAGGAAATGGGCGCGGTCGAAGCGGGTGGTCTCAACGCTCTGGATAATCTCTTTTACCAGCGGACTGATTTCACGCACCTGCTCAGATGGCGTGGCATAGCTGATACCGAACTTAAACACGATGCGGCGCTGCTGCATGCGCTTGTAGTTATGAATCGTCTGCTGCAACAGAATGGTATTTGAGCAGACAATCTGCTCACCGCTCAGGCTGCGCAGGCGGGTGGTTTTCAGGCCAATGTGCTCAATCGAACCGGCAATATCACCAAACACGATAAAGTCGCCGTGCTCAAACGGCTTATCGAAACCGATGGCCAGCGAAGCGAACACGTCACTGAGTACCGTCTGAATCGCCAGCGCAATGGCGATACCGCCGACGCCGAGACTGGCAACCAGCGCGGTAATGTTGATGCCCATATTCGACAGAATGGCGAGGAACATCATGATCCACACCACCACGCGCAGCAGAATACCCAGAATCACCGTGGTGACCGGATTTCGCACGTGCAGCGGATCGCGCAGCAGGCTGTGCAGCCAGAGCCGTATGCCGCAGTCGATCCACAATGCCAGCTGAACGATCAGCGCCAGGAACCAGCCGTGCGATATCGCCACCCGCCATGAGGCGGGTAAATCGACAAACTTCAGCGCGATAAGCAGTGAAAAGATCAGCAGCAGGGTCTGACTGGTACTGCGCAGAATTTCCACCAGGATACCGGTGGCCCGTATGTGGCGGTGCTCGCTATAGCGGGCAATCCGGTTAGAGATAAACCGGATCAGGGTACGCAGCAGCCAGTAAATGACGAGAGTAGCGACAACGACGATGGCACTGTTGAGCCAGAAAGACTGATTAAACAGAATGGATTGAAAATGACGTGAAGCAAGCCAGTTTTCCATTGGGGAGATTCTCCTTGCTGGGTTCCGGTTTAAAAGAAAACAAGCAAGAAGCATAGCCTGGATGCGGCGCAACTGTGCGGCGCATCCGGCAAAAGAACTTATTGAAAACGGGTCGATTTATCGCGCGCAAGGCGCTCAAGGGCAAAAATGACCTGCTGCAGCTGTCGCTCCTGCACCGGATCGAGGGCCGAAAAGCGAAAGCTCAGTCGCGGCGTAATGCGGGTTTCATTTTTATGCGTAACCACGCTACGTTCGCCAATGTGCAACAGCTTTACCGGCACTTCAAAATGACCATACTCGCCCAGTTCGACGCAAAATTTTTTGAAGCTGTCACCGATTTGTAACCCTTCCGGCAGGGCGTCATCGATCAATACACCGATACCGCCCAGCGATAAATCCTGTAGCCGCAGGCGCGCTTTATTGCCGTCGGGCCACTCGGTGTGGCACCAGAACTGCGGTTCCAGTGGCGCATTGACGCGGAAAAATTCACGACGCTGGATCTGCCACACCAGTTCAGGCAGCGGCGCGCTGAACGCAGGCAGCCCCTCGAACTCAACCCGCTTCAGCGAAGCAAGACTGAACTCAACTTTAGCGCCATAGGTTTCTGCCGCAATGCTCAGCTCATTGCAGTTCAGGGCATAGTCGTTATCCAGATTGTTACTGCCGAGATCAAACAGCAGCTGGTCTTCATCGGCCGCCAGCATGCGGCTGATAAACTGCCCACGGGAAAAACTCACCAGTAACGGGGTCTGTAAACGCAGCAGGTCCTTCATTACGCCCAGGACGGCCAGCGTGCCACGTTTTAAATATTGTTCCTGATCGGCTTCTTTCACTTCCTGGCTCCAAAAGGTTGGTGCTTTATTTGTTCTGTTTTTTTTGCCTCATCTCCGTTATCGGCGTGGCAAAAAAAAGCTTTAGCCTCTGACAGGTCAATAATAACTGTGAGCAAGTAAACATTTTTTGAAAACCTGTCTATACTTATCGCGGTAAACCGCTTGATAAATCAAGCGTTCACGATTTAATCATAAAAAGGAAGGAGCAACAGATGGGTATTATTTCCTGGATCGTCTTTGGCTTAATCGCAGGTATTCTGGCGAAGTGGATCATGCCGGGTAAAGACGGTGGCGGTTTCATTCTGACTATCGTGCTGGGTATTATCGGTGCCGTAGTGGGTGGCTGGATCAGTACGCTGTTTGGCTTCGGTCGTGTCGATGGGTTTAACTTCGGCAGCTTCGTGGTTGCAGTGATTGGTGCCATCGTGGTGCTGTTTATCTACCGCAAAGTACGCAGTTGATCGTAACGGTTTAATCAAAAAAGGGGACGAAGCGATTCGTCCCCTTTTTCACATCCGGCGATTAGAAATCGTAACCTACCGTCGCCATCACGCTGCGTTCCGCGCCCCAGTAGCAATAGCCGGTGCCGTAGCAGCCCGCCACATATTTGCGGTCAGTCAGGTTGTTGGCGTTTACCTGCAGCCACGCGCCTTTCAGACTGCTGTTCCAGACGCCGAGGTCGGCCCGCACCGACGCATCAAACAGGGTAACCGACGGCACACGGGTGGTGTTTTCGTTGTCAGCCCACTGTTTGCCGATGTAGCGCACGCCCGCGCCCGCGCTTAAGCCGTAATCAAACTGATAGTGACCCCACAGGGCCGCCATGCTGTTCGGCGTCACGTAAGGGGTGTGTCCCTCGTTGCCATCAACTGAATCTTTAAAGCGCAGGTGATTGAGGGTGTAACTGGCGACGGTGCTCAGACGTGGGGTTAGCTGATTACGCGCTTCCAGCTCAATTCCCTGCGAATGTACTTTACCGGACGGCGTATAGGTGCCGTCCTGGACATTACGGTTAGCCACATCCTTCTGCGTCAGGTCATAGACCGCCAGCGAATAGAGATCGCGGGTGCCGTTCGGCTGATATTTCACCCCGGCTTCATACTGCTCTGCCGTGGTTGGTTTCAGCAGGTTGTTATCAGGATCGGTCAGGGCCGTTGGGGTGATCGCCTGGCTCCAGCTGACATAAGGCGAGATACCGTTGTCAAACGCGTAAAGCAGCGCTGCGCGGCCGCTGATATGGTCGTCCTGCCGCCGATCGTTGCCGCTGTTGTTGGCGACGATCCGGTCATAGCGGCCAGAGAGATCGAGATGCCAGCGATCCAGCTTCATCTCATCCTGCAGGTAGAGGCCGGTCTGATAGTAGCGGCGGGTTTCATCGCTCCAGCTGTAGGCCGGCATTGCGCCAACCTGTTCCCCGGTGACGGCATTGAGCTGCGAGGCACTGTCGGCGGCGCTGCTGATCTCATTTTTATAGCGATGATACTCCGCACCCATCGTCACCCGATGTTCCACTTCTCCGGTCGCGAACTCCGCCTGTAACCGGTTATCGGTGGCCCAGCCGGCCAGTGAGGAGCGCTCACCGGAATAGTAGCGATTCAGCAGGTCAGGATTTACCGCATCCCAGCCAATCTGATAAACCTGATCGAGATCGACGTTGGAATGGCTGTAACTGCCGGTGGAGGAGAACGACCAGACGTCGTTAAAGCGATGGGCGAAATCGTAGCTGTAGATCTGTTCACGGCGCTTGAACTGATCCAGGTCGCTGTTGCCTTCATAGAAACCGTTGCTCAGCTTATAGCCGTTATGCTCACTCAGGCTGCCGTCGGCCGGCACCGAGCCGTGATAGCCGCCGGACGGATCTTTCTGCAGATAAGCTTTGAGGATTAAGTGGGTATCTTCATCCGGTTGCCACATCAGCTGTGGCATCAGCGCATACTTCTCTTCACGGGTATGGTCGTATTGCGTATCGCTGTTGCGGGTCACACCGGTCAGGCGAAACGCCCACTGATCGTTAATCGCGTTGGTGTAATCAAACATCGCACCGGTGGTGGCGTTATTACCCGCCTGCAGCTGGATATGGCCCTCTTCACTGAACTGAGGACGTTTCGTCACCATGTTGACCAGCCCGCCCGGCACCGTCTGACCATACAGCGCGGAAGAGGGGCCTTTAATCACATCGATGCGTTCGAGGAAGGCGTTATCGACCTGCAACACGTTGAAGCTGCCGCCGTCGCTCATCACCCGTAAGCCGTCAAGGAAGGTGTTGTCAACATCGCCGCCGTGAAAGCCGCGCAGGGCAATGGTGTCATAACGGGTCGCGGCACCGCCGAAGTTGGTAAACACACCGGAGGTGTAGCCAAGCGCCTGATTCAGGGTCAGTGCGCCCTGATCCTGCATCTGCTGGCGCGTCACCACCGACACCGACTGCGGCGTGGTGATCAGCGGACGATCGCTTTTCATCGCGCCCTGACTGGTGGTGGCAAGATATCCCTGGGTCGGGGAGTCAGCCTGCTCCTGCGGTTGGGCTGTGACCACCATATCAGCAGCAAAACTCAGGGCCGGCGCGGTCAGCGCCAGGGTGCAGAACGGGACATAACCTTTCAGCGGCGATGGCAATCTCATTGAAATTCCTTTCATGGCAGAGGTTCAGCAGGTGAATAATAGCCTCGATAAGCATTCTCATTATCAGAGTGAGAATTATTACCGTTTGTAAGTTCGCTGCAATTTTGCCTGGCAATCGAAGAACGTCAAGTAAATTTCGCTAAAAGGCGAGGGCAGAGACCGCCAGCAAGGCCGACGGTCTCCAGAGAACATCAGGGTTGAGCGGCAGACGCCTGAGGAATATCGTGGGCGCTGTTACAGGTTTTATCTTTCGGGCAGTATTTATCCAGCAGTTTCAGCGTGACGCCGTTAGTCCAGCCGAAGCCGTCCTGCAACGGATATTCACCGCCGCCGCCGCCGCCAAGGTTTTTGCCTTCCACCACATATTTTTCGACCAGCTTATGTTCACGGTCGTAGGTGTTCTGGACGTTCTGCAGGAAGCGCAGCCCGACCTCTTTCGCCAGTTTTGGCTGGTTATAATGTTCCAGACCTTCTACTGCCACCCATTGCAGCGGCGCCCAGCCGTTCGGCGCATCCCACTGCTGGCCGTTATTGACGGTGGTGGTCACCAGCCCGCCCGGTTTCAGCAGCTGTTTTTCCACCGCGCTGGCGGTGCTTTCAGCCTGCTTATCGCTGGCAACCCGCAGATAAAGCGGGAACAGCGCGGCGGCAGTCAGCTGCGGATGCACCTGTTTTTTCTGCCAGTCGTAATCAGCATACCAGCCCTGTTTGCTGTCCCACAGGTAGCGGTTAATCGCGGCCTGGCGCTTCTCTGCACGGTCGGCAAACTGCTTCGCCAGATCGTCCTGCTTGTTCATCTGATAGCCTTTTGACAGCGTCTGCTCCAGATGGAACATCAGGCTGTTAAGATCGACCGGTGCCAGCTGGGTGGTACGGATGGTCGCCAGATTGTGGGCATCGGTGAACCAGCGGGAACTGAAGTCCCAGCCGGATGCCGCGCCAGAACGCAGCTCGCGATAAAGCTCCGCCTTGTCGCGCTGTGGCGCTTTCTTCGCGGTGGTCACATCATCCATCCAGGATTCGGTACGCGGCACATCGCGTGCGTCCCAGTAGCGGTTCAGCACCGTGCCATCGCTGAGTTTGATGGCGCGTTTGCTGGCTGAGCCGGCGGTCAGTTTGTCACTGTCGGCCATCCAGTAGTCATACTCTTTTTGCAGCTGTGGCAGATACCGGGTATAGGCTTTGCCGTCATCGTGGCTCGCCAGCAGATCCACCATCAGGCTAAAGAACGGCGGCTGCGAACGGCTCAGATAGTAGCTGCGGTTGCCGTTGGGAATGTGGCCGTAACGGTCCAGCAGCGAGGCGAAGTTATCCACCATATCCTGCACCCGATCCCAGTGACCACTTTCCGCCAGGCCGAGCATCGTGAAGTAGCTGTCCCAGTAATAGACTTCGCGGAAACGACCGCCCGGCACCACATACGGCTTCGGCAACGGCAGCAGTGAATCATACTGACCGGCACTGCTGGCGGTGCGGGTCAGTACCGGCCATAAGCCGTCAATGTGGTCACGCAGATTTTGTCCGGCAGGCGGCACATATTTATCGCCCTGAGTGGGCAGCGTGAAGTTGGCGGCAACAAAGCGTTTCAGATCAAAGTTGCGCTGTTTTTTCTGCATCTGCCAGTCGGCCAGGATCGATGCCGGATCGTATTTAGGCACTGCATCAGCAAAAGTTTTTTGATCGGGATAGAACTTTGCTTGCTGGACGGCATTAAACAGTGGCCCTAAACGGACATCCGGCGGCTGCGGCTGATTATTCAGCATACGCGACGTGTCGTCGGCGTGAACGGTGAAGGCAGGTACGCTCAGCAGCAGCGTGAGCAGAAGGGGTGCATAACGCTGACGCCGTTCAGTGGCGTTTACCTCAATTTTTGTCATCGGTTTTTCTCCTTGTCCGAAACGCGGCCGCGTGTAACGCATTGACCACACGACCAACTTTAGACCTTATCTGTCCGCTTCACCCTGAAGCCAGCCGGAAATGTGAAGCCACGTGAATAATTTTTACTGAAAAAAGCGTTTTTTCCAGCCGGTTTTTGCTTGCCCTGATGCCGGTTTTCCCTGACGCTGAAAGAAAAAAAGGAGAGCAGGATGGAGATCATCTGGTATCACCCGTCGCAACCCGCCGCGACATGGATTAATGGTTTACAACAGCGTCTGCCGCAGGCGCGGGTACGTGCCTGGCAACCGGGCGATGAGGGCCCGGCCGATTACGCGCTGGTGCGTTCTCCGCCAGCAGAGATGCTGCAAGGGCGCAGCGGGCTGCGCGGGGTATTTGCGCTGGGCGCCGGGGTGGATGAAATTCTCCGCCAGCTGCAGCAGTATCCGGATATGTTGCCGGAGACGGTGCCGCTGTTCCGGCTGGAAGATACCGGCATGGCGCGGCAGATGCAGGAGTATGCGGTCCACAGCGTGCTGAGCTGGTTCCGTCGTTTTGACGACTACCGGTTACAGCAACAGCAGCGCTGCTGGCAGCCGCTGCCCGCTTATCCGCGCGACAGCTTCACCATCGGTATTCTCGGTGCCGGGGTATTGGGGCAGAGCGTGGCGGAAGCGCTTAAACCCTGGGGATTCCCGGTGCGGGTCTGGAGCCGTTCGCCGAAGCAAATTGCGGGTGTAACCAGCTTTGCCGGCCGTGAGGCGCTGCACGATTTTCTGCAGGAGACCCGGGTATTAATCAACCTGCTGCCCAGCACTGCGGAAACCATCAACCTGATTAATCACGACTTTTTCCAGCAGCTGCCGCACGGCGCTTTCTTCCTCAACATCGCGCGCGGTGCGCAGGTGGTGGAAGCAGATTTACTGGCGGCGCTCAACAGCGGCCAGCTGAAAGCCGCCGCGCTGGATGTGTTCCAGGTCGAGCCGTTGCCGGAATCGCATCCGCTCTGGTCTCATCCGCGCGTCACGCTGACGCCGCATAATGCGGCGGTAACCTTAATCGACGAAGCTATTGACTATATTGCCCGGGCGATTCACCAGCATCAGGCGGGAGAAACACCGCAGGGGCGGGTCGATCGTCAGCGTGGCTACTAATTACCCTGCCCAATCAGGGGCTATCAGCAGGAGAAGATGATGTATCCGGTAGATCTGCATATGCACACCATCGCCAGTACGCACGCCTACAGCACGCTGCACGATTACGTCACTCAGGCCAGACAAACGGGACTGAAACTGTTTGCCATAACCGATCACGGGCCTGATATGGCCGATGCACCGCATTACTGGCACTTCATCAATATGCGCATCTGGCCGCGGGTGATTGATGGCGTCGGGATTCTGCGCGGTATTGAAGCCAATATTAAAAACCAGCAGGGTGAGATTGACTGCTCCGGTCCGATGCTGGATGCACTGGACCTGATCGTGGCGGGCTTTCATGAGCCGGTCTACGCGCCGCGTGACCGAAAACACCACACTGACGCGATGATTGCGGCGATGGCCGGGGGACTGGTGCATATCATCAGCCATCCGGGTAACCCGAAATTCCCGGTGGATATCCCGGCAATCGCCGAGGCTGCAGCCCACTACGATGTGGCGCTGGAGATCAATAACTCCTCCTTTACCCACTCGCGTCCGGGCAGTGAACCTAACTGCCGGGCGATCGCTGCCGCGGTGCGTGATGCCGGCGGACGGCTGGCGTTTGGCTCAGATTCACACACCGCCTTTACGCTCGGCCATTTTGAACACTGCCTGCGCATCACCCGCGAAGTGGATTTTCCAGAGGATCGGGTGTTAAATGTCACGCCGCGGCGTCTGCTCGACTTTCTCGAACAGCGTACCGGCAAACATATTGCTGAACTGGCTGACTTTTAATTTACTTTGCCTCAAGGAAACTGACTCATGAATGAGTTTTCCATTCTGTGCCGCGTGATCGGCTCACTGTTCAATCGTCAGCCGCAGGACCCGCTGCTGGTGCCGCTGTTTACCCTGCTGCGTGAGGGAAAACTGCAGGCGCAGTGGCCGCTGGAGCAGGACGAACTGCTGACCCGTCTGCAACAGAACAGCGATCCGCAGGCGCTGGCCGCCGATTACAATGCGCTGTTTGTTGGCAGCGACTGTAAGGTGTCGCCGTATGCGTCACAGTGGCCGGAAGGAAAAACCGAGCCGGAAGTGCGCGCATTTCTGACCTCACGTGGCATGCCGCTGAGCGATGCGCCTGCCGATCATTTTGGCGTGCTGCTGCTGGCGGCGTCATGGCTGGAAGATCAGTCAGCGGAAGATGAGAGCAGCGCCCAGCTGGCGCTGTTTGAAGAGTATCTGCTGCCGTGGTGCGGCACTTTCCTCGGTAAGGTTGAAGCGCACGCTACCACCGCGTTTTACCGCACGCTGGCCGCGCTCAGTCGTGAGGCGATTCAGGCGATGTACAACGAACTGCTCGACAGCAGTGAGCCGCAGCAGGATGCCTGATTTACCATGATGCCGGGTGCGTACCCGGCAGACAGCCCGGCGTCGCGCAAACTTGTGCGGTGCCGGGCAGCCAGGATGGCGCCCGCAACCTCACGCCCAGCCCCCACGGCGTGAGCTCATAAAATGGCAGATTATCCGCTGTCTTCGCCAGAATAGCTGATTGATTGCTACCCGGTGCCGCAGGATGTTGCTGCAACAGCCAGGCGGTGCGCGCCAGCGACAGCCGCACCTGGCTGCCGTGTCCGTTAGCCAGTCGCTGACGTAATCCCTCCAGTACCGCCGCCGCCAGCAGATAACCAGTGGCATGATCCAGCGCCTGCACCGGCAAGGGCGTCGGCTTATCACTCTGCTGCCACTGCATGCCCTGTTCGGCAATGCCACAGCCCATCTGCACCAGGCTGTCAAAGCCGCGCCGGTTGCGCCACGGACCCTGCCAGCCCCAGGCGTTCAGGCTGACATCAACCAGCCCGGGTGCCAGCGCCTGTCGGGCAGCAGCATCAAAGCCGAGCCGTTCCAGCGCGTCCGCCCGATAACCGTGCACCAGCACATCGGCCTCACGCAGCAGGCGGATAAACTGCTCGCGATCGGCAGGGCGCTTAAGATCGAGCACTGCCCGGCGCTTGCCACAGGTGATCTCCTCATCCAGCGACGGTTCCTGCCAGCCCGGCGGATCGATACGCAACACATCGGCACCGAGGCTGGCCAGAAAGCGGGTGGCGACCGGGCCGGCAATAATTCGCGTCAGGTCCAGCACCCGAATGCCGAGCAGCGGACGTGCCTCGGGCAGTTGCCAGTCCGGCGCGGCGGCCTGGCCGGTGGTCTGCCAGGCGAACAGCGGCTCCTGCGCCACGGCCTGGCCCTGCGGATGTTGCTGCCAGGCGGTCGTGCTGCGCATCTCCGCAGCGCAGCCGCCCGCGTCAACGATCGCCTGCTCCAGCTCACCGGCGGTCCAGCGCCGCACCTCGCGGGCCAGCGAAGTACGGTCAGCGTGCTGGCCCAGTACCCGTTCCATCGCCTGCCGATGATGGGCGGCATTGGTATGCAGGCGGATCCAGCCATCGCGGCTGGCGTAATCGCCGGCGAAGGCATCCCACAGGGTGGGAGCAGGGCGATTAAGCGGCATAAAACTGTGCTGGAACCAGCGCGACGCCAGCCGGACATTCACCTCAACCGGGCGGCTGGTATTGATCAGGGCGGCGGTAGCCTGCGTGGCGAGGCCGATGCTGGTGGCCGCCAGTTCACTGACGGCAAAGGCGGCGGGGAAACTGGCGTTATCGACAAAGGTGGGTAACGGATGCGCTGCGGTGTTGCCTCGCAATCCCTGCCACATCTGCTGCCAGAGGGACGTGGCGAGCTGATGATCCATCTGCTGTGCTCCTGACGAGTGACAATCTCTCAAGCATAGCACGGGTGATTAACGTCGCCGCAGACGCGGGAAGCGGGCATGCATCCGCAGATTACGCAGATTAATCACCGCAATCGCCGTGCCGAGGATCACCAGCGAGGCACCAATGATTTTGAAGCTGTTAAGGCTGTCGCCCAGCACCACAATCCCCATCAGTACCGACAGCACCGGCGTCAGCAATGAGTAGGGCATGATCAGGTTAACGTTGTATTTCTTCAGCAGCACATACCACAGCGTATAGGCGACGATTGATGAGGCGATGGCGCTGTAGAGGATGGCGAACCAGCCGTGCCAGCCCGCATGTTGCAGGGCGTAGAGCTGATGTGACTCCATCACCAGGCTGGCAGCACCGACAATCGGAATGGCGAGGAAGGCGATCCAGCCGGTCATGGTCAGCGGTTTAATTGACGGCGATTTTTTAACAATCAGGTTGCTGACCGCCCAGCCGGTTGCGCTGCACAACAGCAGGCACAGCACCCACCATGTAGGAATGGTCGGGCTGCCGGAGAGCACCACCACGCCGCTCAGTGAGATCATAATGCCCGCCAGCTGCACCAGCTTCAGCTTCTCTTTTAACACCACCATCGCCAGCAGCATGGCAATCGGCGTACCGAGCTGAACCACGATTGCGCCGGTGCCGGCATCGGTGTACCGCATACCGACAAACAGCAGCGAGAAGTGCATGAAGCCGAAGGTAAAGGCCAGCAGTAGCAGCCAGGGTAGCTGCTGTCGGGTGATGCGGCAGAACGGCACCAGCACAATGGCGACCACCACAAAACGCATAAATGTCAGAAACAGCGGCGGAAGCTCAAGCAAGCCCCATTTCACCGCCACGTTGTTGAAGGCCCAGATACACACCACCATCAGAACCAGAAAAAAATGCCGCACCGCCACAATAATATCCTTAACTTTTTTTGCTTAGCTGGCTAATGATGGCACGAACCAGGGCATTTCAGGCAGCAGCGGTTAGAAATTTTCTGTCGCGCTGAGAAAAATAAAATCATAAGACTTTTTTGCGCGTTGCTGTCAGACTGATTTTCCGAAACGCCTCTTGAACAGGACCCGATTCGGTATGACCCACACGCCCGCCTTGCCCATTGCATTGATTCAGCTTGAAGTCCCGCCCGCTAACGTCGTCGCGCAGATTGGTGAACAACCACGCTGGTTCATTGACGCGTTAGATCTACAACCTGATGAGTATCTGATTGTCCGTCCGCATCTGGGCGAGGCGTTGCCGGCCTTCGACCAGATTTCTGCGGCGATCCTCAGCGGCTCGTGGGCGATGGTCACCGACCATGCCGACTGGAGCGAACGCTGCGCTGCGTGGATCAGAGCGGCCATCGACGCGTCGTTGCCGTTACTGGGCGTCTGCTACGGCCATCAGCTGATGACGTATGCGCTGGGCGGCGAGGTAGCGGATAACCCGAACGGCTGGGAACGCGGTCTGCTGCCGGTCACCTGCGGTGCGCAGGCGCAGCGCGACCCGCTGCTGCGGAAACTGCCGCCGACCTTCAGCGCCTGGCTGTCGCACCGACAGTCGGTGCTGACGCCGCCGCCGCAGGCACAGGTGTTAGCCGCCTCTGAGCGCGATGGATGCCAGATTATTCGTTATTCACCGCAGGCGCTGTCAGTGCAGTTTCATCCTGAATTTTCGCCACAGATCATGCGCGCCTGTCTGCCGGACGGCAGTCGTGAGGTGGCTGGCGTGATTGAAGGAAAAGACTGGGCGCGTGAACTGTTAACCGTCTTCTGGCAACAGACGCGCCCGTCAATTGAGCAGGCTCAGGGAGCGTAGTGGCGGGTGCAGCGATAAACCCAGGCGGGCGGCACGTTTTTCAGCACCCGCTGTCGCTCCCAGGTAAAATAGCGTGACAGGTCAGGCTGGGTCAGCGAAGTGTACTGGAATTGCACAAACACCCCGTTCGGGCCCAGCGCCGCGTAGACCGCCCGCAGAATCGCCTCACGCAGGGCAGGCGGCAGCGACAGCAGCGGCAGGCCGGAGAAGATGGCATCATATTGGCCGTTAAGGTACTCCGCAGAACAGGTGCGTACCGTCATACGGTGATCGTCCAGTGCGTTGAGTTTCTCCGCCAGCATGCTGCTGATTTCGAACACATCCAGCGTGGCATCCGGTGACATCCGTTCCAGTAACCGCCGGGTCAACACACCGTCTCCTCCGCCAAGCTCGGCGATACGCAGCTGATTATTCCATTCCACCGACTCGATCATGGTGCGGCACAGCGCATCGGATGAGGGCGTAATACTGCCCATCTTGCGCGGATTGCGGATGAACTGATGCACGAAGTTTGCCTTTGCGCGCATTAAGGTGAAAGCCGAAGCCAGCATGCTTACCTCCAGTATGAATTCTTCCTCATATTGACCCTTTCCTGCTGACAAGTTTCTTATTTATAAGCGCAACCGGGAAAAGTCGGAATTATCTGTAGCAGCAACCGATGCGGCTTTTCCTTCGGGGCGGTCACAGTTTCCGGGCAACAGATCTGACAGGCTGGCAATGATCCTTCATGTTAATAATAAGTTTCATCATTGTTGCATCTCGTCACCTGTAAGGAGAATGACCATGCGTTACGCCGCCCCCGGAGAACAGGGTTCTCTGATCACGCTACAAAAGAATTATGGCAACTTTATTAATGGTGAATTCGTCGCGCCGGTGAATGGCAACTACTTCACCAATACTTCACCGGTTAACGGTTCAGTGGCAGGTGAGTTTCCGCGTTCTGACCGCGCGGATGTGGATAATGCGGTCGCCGCCGCAGCGGCAGCGGCCGATGCCTGGGGTAAAACGTCACCGCAACAGCGTTCATTGCTGCTACTGAAAATCGCTGACCGGCTGGAGCAGAATCTGGAATACATGGCGGTAAACGAGACCTGGGATAACGGCAAGCCGGTGCGGGAAACTCTGGCCGCCGATATGCCGCTGGCGGTCGATCATTTCCGTTATTTTGCCGGCTGCGTGCGGGCGCAGGAGGGCAGCGCAGCAGAAATTGATGAATTTACCGCGGCCTACCATTTTCATGAGCCGCTGGGTGTAGTGGCGCAAATTATTCCGTGGAACTTTCCGCTGCTGATGGCCGCATGGAAGCTGGCACCGGCGTTAGGAGCGGGAAACTGCGTGGTGCTGAAGCCGGCGGAACAGACGCCGCTGTCGATCACCCTGTTTGTCGATCTGATTAAAGATTTACTGCCGCCCGGGGTACTGAATGTGGTGCACGGTTTCGGCAAAGAGGCGGGCGAAGCGCTGGCGTCCCATCCGGGCATCGCCAAGGTCGCGTTTACCGGATCAACCGCCACCGGCGGCCATATTCTGGAGCTGGCAGCGAAAAGCCTGATCCCTTCAACGGTCGAACTGGGCGGCAAATCCCCCAACATCTTCTTTGAAGACATCATGCAGGCGGAAGAGAGTTTTATTGAGAAAGCCGCTGAAGGCGTGGTGCTGGGCTTCCTGAACCAGGGCGAAGTCTGTACCTGTCCCTCGCGGGCACTGGTGCAGGAGTCGATTTACGAGCCGTTCATGGCGGCGGTGATGAAACGCGTCAAAACCATCAAGCGGGGCGATCCGCTCGACACCGAGACGATGGTCGGGGCGCAGGCGTCACAGCAGCAGTTCGATAAGATTCTCTCTTATCTGGAAATTGCCCAGCAGGAAGGCGCAGAAGTGCTGGTGGGCGGGGGGGTTGAAAAGCTGGACGACGCACTCGCCAGTGGTTACTACATCCAGCCGACCTTACTGAAAGGTAATAACAGCATGCGGGTGTTCCAGGAGGAGATTTTTGGCCCGGTGATTGGCATTACGACCTTCAAAGATGAAGCCGAAGCGGTCAGCATCGCCAATGATTCGATTTACGGCCTGGGTGCTGGCGTCTGGACGCGCGATATCAACCGCGCTTACCGCGTGGGCCGGGCGATCAAAGCCGGGCGAGTCTGGACCAACTGCTATCACCTCTATCCGGCGCATGCCGCTTTTGGCGGCTATAAAAAATCGGGTATCGGACGAGAAACCCACAAGATGATGCTCGATCACTATCAGCAAACCAAAAACCTGCTGATCAGTTACAGCATTGAACCACTGGGTTTCTTCTGAGTGTATAGATGAGACGTGCCGCGGTTAAGCGGCACGCAATCAGGCGGGGCGTGGCAACAGGGAGTTCGACTGTCGGCCTGAGCATTAATCTTTTTATTTAAAGCGGTGTCTGGATGAACGGCGGCTCCACGTTGTGGTGGAAACCTGCTTTGCCGTTGCTACCTATCACAATGCTCGTCGGGTGCAGAAGCCAGAGCGTAGCCGCGGCTTTTTTCTGCGCCTGACTCCGGGCATTGCCCGGTCCATTACATCGGGCATTGCTCCCGCACTGCGATCGGTATTGATCCGGGCATTGCTGCACCTGTCAGCCGAAATAAGGTCATCTCTGTCGCTAACCCTTCCCACCACTTCGCCCTGTCCAGAATGCCAGCATTTTCCTCAATAAGTCACGACGAACGGTTACATCTCCTCCTTTTTGGGTACATAAATAATATTAAGCGATATTTAAGTAAAAACAAAAAATTCACTTTCAATGCAATGATGAACATTCCATTTACCGCTGCGCGGCCCGGCTCTCGTAGTTACATAAAAATTACAGTCTCATATGAAGAGTGAAAGTGACGATGCTTTATACGATTTTAAATGCCAGGTTACAGTAATCGTCTGGCGCACATCCTTACCTGATGCGGTCTGCGCACGGTGTCTTTAGAAAATTCTTATAAATCATGGTGATGATCTGATTTTGTTAAAACCCATTCCTGTAATCTTTAGTTACATATTTTCATTTCCAAACGCCGATGCAATGTTTCTAAACTTCGTCAATGAGGCGTTGTCCGAAATTAATGCCTTTCATATAAAACCTCAAAACAGGTGTCATGCTCGCTGATGAATGGAATCTGCCCGATTTTTGACTCACGTCCTCGGGTAGCGTAAACGGGGAAGGGGTTATTTAAAGGTAAGTCTTTCTTATTAATTTTTCAGTGGCATTAACCGTTTCTATTACTTCGTAGAACAGGGACAGCCATGTCTAACTCCTATCAGTCCGAAATCCCCAAAGCCCGCGTAAATATCCGGCTCAGCCTGCACACCGGCGGGGCACAGAAAAAAATCGAACTCCCGCTCAGGCTGATGGTTATCGGCGATTACAGCAATGGCGCAGAGCAACGCCCGGTATCGGAGCGTGAAACCGTCAGCGTCAATAAAAACAACTTCGACAGCGTGATGACTGGATTCACGCCTGCCGTTCACCTGTCAGTCGAAAACACCCTGGCCGGTGACGGCAGCGAAGAGAACGTCAGCCTTTCCTTCAATGAAATGAAAGATTTCGAGCCGGAACAGGTCGCGCGTCAAATCCCGCAGCTGCGGGCCATGCTCGCCATGCGCAACCTGCTCCGCGACCTCAAAGCTAACCTGCTGGACAACGTGACCTTCCGTAAAGAGCTGGAAAAAATCCTGCTCGACCCGACGCTCAGCGCTGAATTACGCGGTGAGTTATCTGCTCTGGCACCGAAACAGCCGTAACGGCCACCCCGGTTTAACGGATTAATGAAGGAAATGCTGATGTCTGTAAAAAATGAGAATGGCGCGGGTGGCGAAAGCATCGTGCTGGAACGCCCGGAAGCCGGTGGCGTATATGCCGCCCTGTTTGAAAAAATCAACCTGAACCCGGTCTCTGAACTGAGCGCCCTGGATATCTGGCAGGACAGCCAGGCGATGTCCGATGCCACGGCTGACGAGCGACTGACCGCCGGGATGCAGGTGTTTCTTGAGTGCCTGACAAAATCGGGTTCAAAAGTTGAAAAACTGGATAAAACGCTGATTGACCACCACATCGCCGGGCTTGATTACCAGATCAGCCGCCAGCTGGATGCGGTAATGCATCATGAAGAATTCCAGAAAACAGAAAGCACCTGGCGCGGGCTGAAGTCGCTGGTGGACAAAACCGACTTCCGTCAGAACGTCAGAATTGAGTTACTTGACCTGTCGAAAGAGGCTCTGCGTCAGGATTTTGAGGACGCGCCGGAGATTATTCAGAGCGGATTATATCAGCACACCTATACCGCAGAGTACGACAGCCCGGGTGGCGAACCCATTGCCGCGCTGATTTCTGCCTATGAATTTGACGCCTCGGCGCAGGACATCACCCTGCTGCGCAACATCTCGAAAGTGTCTGCCGCAGCGCACATGCCGTTTATCGGCTCTGCCGGTCCGCAGTTCTTCCTGAAAAGCTCAATGGAAGAGGTGGCGGCGATTAAAGATATTGGCAACTACTTTGACCGTGCCGAATATATCAAATGGAAATCCTTCCGCGAAACCGACGACAGCCGCTATATCGGGCTGGTGATGCCGCGCGTGCTGGGACGCCTGCCTTACGGTCCTGACACCGTGCCGGTGCGCAGCTTCAATTACACTGAAGAGGTGAAGGGGCCGGATCACGATAAATACCTGTGGACCAATGCTTCGTTTGCGTTTGCCGCCAACATGGTGAAAAGCTTCATCAACAACGGCTGGTGCGTGCAAATCCGGGGGCCGCAGGCCGGCGGCGCTGTGCAGGATCTGCCTATCCATCTGTACGATCTCGGCACCGGTAACCAGGTGAAGATCCCCTCAGAAGTGATGATCCCGGAAACCCGTGAGTTTGAGTTCGCCAGTCTCGGTTTCATCCCGCTGTCGTACTATAAAAACCGCGATTACGCCTGCTTCTTCTCCGCCAACTCCACCCAGAAACCGGCGCTGTACGACACGGCAGATGCGACAGCCAACAGCCGCATCAACGCCCGTCTGCCGTATATCTTCCTGCTGTCGCGTATCGCGCACTATCTGAAACTCATTCAGCGCGAAAACATCGGCACCACCAAAGATCGCCGTTTACTCGAGCTGGAGCTCAACACCTGGGTACGCAGTCTGGTGACTGAAATGACCGATCCGGGCGACGAGCTGCAGGCGTCACACCCGCTGCGCGATGCAAAAGTGGTGGTGGAAGATATCGAGGACAACCCCGGTTTCTTCCGCGTGAAGCTGTTTGCCGTGCCGCATTTCCAGGTGGAAGGCATGGACGTCAATCTGTCGCTGGTTTCCCAGATGCCGAAAGCGAAATCGTAAGGCGAGGGGAAATCAGGGATGAAAATTTATCGTCCGTTATGGAATGAAGGGGCGCTTCTGGCCCCTCAGCAGTTTCAGCAGCAGTCTGAATGGGATGCATTTTCCCGGGCCGGTATTGCCGCCCGCGGAAATGCTTTTCCCTGGGGCGTTGGTCGGGTTGAGCTGGATGACGCGATGCTGGCCTCCGGCCGCGTGCAGGCGCAGTCACTTCGTCTCTGGCTACCTGATGATACGCTGGTTGATACCCGATTCAGCGACCAGCCACCGGAGCCGCGTGAAATCGAGGCCCCGGCTTCTGCCAGCAATGCTCCGGTGACGGTGTATGTCGCATTACCTGTGATGCAGGCCGGTATCGTGAATGTGCAGACGGACACGGTACCTGCAGAGCGCCCGCTGCGCTATCGGGAAGCCTGGGAGACGATTGCCGATCGCTTCGGTCAGGAAGAAGAGTCGATGGCGGTGGCCCGCTATAATCTGGCATTCCGTTTCGGACATGAAGACAACGGCGTCTGGGATACCTGCGCCGTTGCCCGTCTGTTGCGGGATGGGCAGGGAGGCTGGCGTCAGGATCCTGACTTTATCCCACCGATGGCCCTGTTCTCGGCAAGCCGTGGCCTGTGTGAACGCCTTGCACTGTTGAACCGTCAGCTGCGCTCCCGCCGCCAGCGTCTGATGTCTATGCGTCGTGAAAGTAACGACAGAATGGCCGATTTTGCAGTCGCTGACGTGTCGTTGTTCTGGCTGCTGAATGCGCTGAACTCGCATGCCCGGGTGCTCTCTGAGTATGAGCGTTTCCCTGACAGGCATCCTGAGCAGCTCTGGGCCGAGCTGGCACGGCTTGCCGGCAGTATGCTGACCTTTTCGCTTGAGCACGATCTGGATGCGATCCCGGGTTACGACCACAGCGCGCCGGAGCAAACCTTCCCGCCACTCTTTGACCTTATTAGCGAACTGCTGGAAGCCAGTCTGCCGTCACACGTGGTGGCCATCCGTATGGATCGCATGGATCCGGAAACCTGGAAAGCGGTACTGCACGATATTCGTCTGCGCGATGAAGCCGATTTCTATCTCTCCGTCCGGGCTAATCAGCCGGCCTGGCAGATTGCTGAACGCTTCGCCGAAGTGTGTATTGCCGGTGCGCCGGCTAATGTTGGCGAAGTGTCCGGTCTGGCCGTCGAGGGTATCGGTCTCATTGCCCTGAGCCGCGTGCCTGCTGCGCTGCCAGTGCGTCTGGAGAACCAGTACTTTGTGCTGGATATGGAGAGTGATGCGGCCCGCGAAATGCTGGATCAGGGTGTCTGCGTCTTCTATGTTCCGTCCGTGCTCGGCGAGCTTGATCTGGAACTCTTTGCGGTGCTGCGCTCATGATCAAGGACTTCGACATTGATGCCCTGATGGCACCAACATGGCTCACCGTGGCGCAGTTACGCCACGGCGGGAAGATCACCGATGGTCCTGCGCTCTATGCGGCGTGTAAAGCGCAGGTAGAGAGCGTGCGGGAAGCGCTAGAAAGGGCCGGGTTTAACGCAGAGAGTGTCGATCACATCACCTACGCCCAGTGCGCACTACTGGATGAAATCGTTCTGAACCGCAGGCCGGAGCCGAAATTTGCAGTCGCGGATGGTGGTGAAACCCGCGCCACAGAAGGCCCGTCTACTGATGAAATATCCCGTGACGCGCTGAACATGGCTTCGCTGGATGCTGGGCAGAAAGCCTGGCGTTCAGCGCCGCTGCAGGCGGTGTACTTCGGTTCACTACGCGCCGGTGAGGCCCTTTACGACCGCATTGCAGAGATCCTGCGTCACCCTGCGCCTGCGCCTGCCGTACTGACCTGCTACCAGCGGGTACTGGCTCTCGGTTTCCAGGGGCAGTACCGGCTGTCCGGCGTGGGGCAGTCCCGCCGTGATGAGATTATCGCCGCACTGAATGAGCGTGTGCCGCCGCTTGAAATCGGCTCATCCCTGGTGATGCAGAAAGCCGGGCGTCGCCGTTACAACCTGCTGCGTTCTGTCTGGTTCTGGATTGGGCTGGCGGTAGTGCTGACCGCTGTCGCGTGGTTCGGAGGGCACCTGTGGCTGCAGGATCTGTTGCACCAACAACTTCCGGAGCCACACTGATGCGCGGACGTACATTCGCCCGGGCGGTGTTTCCGGTACTGCTGTGCCTGGTGGTTTTCCTCTGGCTGGCCTGGGGATTTCTGGCCTGGCCGGTATCGGGAAAATCTGTCCTGACGCTGCTTTCGTTGCTGGTTGCCAGCGTGGTAACCCGCCGGCGTTATCTGCGCAGACAGCCTGTTCAGCGAACCGGCGATAAAGAAGGCTTCCCGCCGGAAAGTCATACTGGCCCGGTCGTGATGGTCTGCGGGGATGTGGATGATGATATGTTCGCCCGGGGTTCAGGTCGGGAAACGGCAGAAGGCTGGTTCCTTCGGATATCTGATCCGGCAGAACTGACCATCCTGGCAAGCGAGTTACTGGCCCGCAGCCCGACCATGGCCGGGCAGCTTGCGGTGATGTTCCGTTGTCTGCCTGACCATCACGAAGATGAAGCGCTGATGCGCGCGTCCCTGAAAGCCGTGCGCCTGCAGATAAAACAGCTCCGTGGCCTGACGGGCTACACCGTACCGGTGGTCCTGAATGCAGAGTTCAGTGGCCCGGAAACGCCGTGGATTGTGGTGCTGGGCAATGCTGCCCTGGTGTGCCGCGACGATGGGCCAGCCATTACCCTCAGTGAGTGGCAGCGCGTAGCACTGACGGCCACGATACAGCCGTTCCTCGCTGAGGCCACTGCGATGCTGCACAGGGTTATGCTGGATGAACTGGAGAAAGCCGACCGCCTTTGTCCGCCGGTCCGTCCTTTCGCGGCCACCCTGCGCTTTGGGGAGATCCGTACCTCCCCGACGGCGCTGTGGCCGCAATGGCTATTTCGCCAGACCCATATCACCCCATCTGACCGCGTCAGTGCGTATGAACGCCACTGGCACTTTGCCGATCCCATCCTCCCGTTGCTGGCACCTTATACCACGCCGTTGCAGGGCGGTAAGACCGGACGTCGGGTGGTGATGGTGCTGCTGTTGTGTGCCCTTGGCGCCATCGCGCTGTCCGTGCGACATAACCAGGCGCTTATCCGCAAAGTCAGCGCCGATCTTCAGCGCTGGACGGCGATTCCGATGACGCACTATGCGCCGAAAGCACAGGCCCTGCATGCGCTGCAGCAGGATGCACTGTTGCTGGAACGCTGGCAGCGACAGGGAGAACCACACCGTTATGGACTCGGGCTGTATCCGGGCAACCGCCTGTGGCTCGCGGTTCAGCAGGCTATTGATACCTGGGTGCCGCCTCCGCCGCCTGAACCGCAGCCGAAACCCAAACCGGTACCGAAAATTGTGCAGCTCGACAGTATGTCGCTGTTCGATTCCGGCAGGGCAGAGCTGAAGGCAGGCTCCACCAAAATGCTGGTGAACTCGCTGGTCGGCATCAAAGCGAAGCCGGGCTGGCTGATTGTGGTGGCCGGCCATACCGATAACACCGGCAATCCGCAACTCAATCAGACGCTGTCCCTGAACCGTGCCGAAGCGGTGCGCAACTGGATGCGTGACACCGGCGACGTGCCGGAAAGCTGTTTTGCAGTGCAGGGCTATGGCGCAGACCGTCCCGTAACGACCAACGACACGCCGGAAGGCCGCGCGCTTAACCGTCGTGTTGAAATCAGTCTGGTACCGCAGGCCGATGCCTGCCGAATTCCAGGCAACACCAACGTGTCATCGCAGGATGGTGACGCGCACGACTATAAAATGGAGAAATAACACATGGCTATTCCTGTTTATCTGTGGCTGAAAGACGACGGCGGTGCGGACATTAAAGGGTCTGTAGACGTTCATGAGCGTGAAGGCAGCATCGAAGTGGTTGCTCAGGATCACTGCCTCTATATCCCGACCGATAACAACACCGGCAAGCTGACCGGCACCCGTATCCACACGCCGTTCCTGTTCACCAAGGAAATCGACTCCTCCAGCCCGTACCTCTACAAGGCGGTGACCACCGGTCAGACCCTGAAGTCTGCGGAGTTTAAGTGGTACAAAATCAACGACGCGGGTCAGGAGGTGGAGTACTTCAACACGAAGCTGGAAAACGTCAGGCTGGTGAAAGTTGCGCCGAAAATGCACGACATCAAAGACCCATCCTACGAGAAGCATAACCACCTCGAAACCATCGAGCTGCGTTACGAAAAAATCACCTGGACCTACAAAGACGGCAACATCATTCATTCCGATTCCTGGAACGAACGCGCCACCGCCTGATTACGCGTCATATTTCGCGCTGTAGCGGTGTTGGCTGTACTCATGCACCCCGGTCACTTACTTATGTAAGCTCCCGGGGCTGCACGCGCTTGCCGCCTTGCTACAGCACGAACTATTTAGCGTAACCGCCTGACGGGCAGCCTGTTCTGTCCGCTTTTTACTTTTGCTGAGCGTCTGCCTGTGCGGGCTTTCAGCAAAGAAACCCACAATCTGCCCGCCCGACCTTGTGCGCTCTGGTCTCCTTCACGGGAAACAGCGAGGGGCGGTAGCGTGTCCAGCAACCGACAAAGAGAGAGAGTCATGGAAAATCCAGCCATCCTGCTGCGACGTCTGAACCCTTACTGCGCCCGTGCGATGGAGGCGGCGGCCTCGCTCTGCCAGACCCGTGCCCATGCGGAAATTTTGCCGGAGCACTGGCTGCTGAAGCTGCTCGAACAGGGGGAAGGTGACCTGACGGTGCTGGCCCGCCGCTATGAGTGGGATATGGACGCCATCTGGCAGGATTTGCTGGGCTGGCTGGATAAACAGCCGCGTTCGGTGCGTCAACGCCCGCAGTTGTCTGACGACATTCAGACGCTGATGCAGGAAGCCTGGCTGATTGCTTCTCTTAACGGTGAGGAACAAATCCGCAGCATCCATCTGCTGATGGCGCTGACTGACAAACAGAAACTGGTTCGCTGTGACGGGCTGTGGCCGCTGCTGACGCTGGGCCAGAGTCAGCTGGAGCGCCTGCGTCCGCTGCTTGATGGGCAGTCGGATGAGCGGCCGGAACTGCAGCAGGAAGCAGAGCTGGCGCAGAGCCACGGCAGTAACGTGGAGTTTGTGGGCCGCCCGGTCGGTGCAGAGCTGAAAGAGGGGGAGCTGAACCCGGCGCTGCAGAACGCGCTGGATAAATTCACCCTCGACGTCACGGCCAGGGCCAGGGAAGGTCAGATTGACCCGGTGTTCGGCCGCGACACGGAAATCCGCCAGATGGTGGACATTCTCTCCCGCCGCCGTAAAAACAACCCGATTCTGGTCGGTGAGCCGGGCGTCGGGAAAACCGCACTGGTGGAAGGCCTGGCGCTGCGCATTGCCGAAGGTAACGTCCCTGAGTCCCTCAGACCGGTCATCCTGCGCACCCTTGACCTCGGCCTGCTGCAGGCGGGGGCGGGGGTGAAGGGCGAATTTGAACAGCGGCTGAAAAACGTTATCGACGCCGTGCAGCAGTCACCGGTGCCGGTTCTGCTGTTTATCGACGAGGCCCACACCATTATCGGTGCCGGTAATCAGGCCGGTGGCGCAGATGCCGCCAATCTGCTGAAACCGGCGCTGGCGCGCGGTGAGCTGCGCACCATCGCTGCCACAACATGGTCCGAATACAAACAGTATTTTGAGCGCGATGCCGCACTGGAGCGCCGTTTCCAGATGGTGAAGGTGGACGAGCCGGACGACGACACCGCCTGCCTGATGCTGCGTGGGCTGAAATCCCGCTATGCCGAACACCATGACGTGCATATCACCGACGATGCGGTAAAAGCAGCGGTCAGCCTGTCGCGCCGCTACCTGACGGGTCGTCAGCTGCCGGACAAGGCGGTTGACCTGCTCGATACCGCCGCTGCGCGCGTGCGCATGAGCCTCGACACCGTGCCGGAACAGCTGACCCGCATTCGCTCGCAGATTACCTCTCTTGAAATGGAGAAGCAGGCGCTGCTGGAAGATATCGCCGCCGGCAATCAGAGTCATGGTGAACGTCTGACCGCCATTGAGCAGGAAGAGAACGATCTCATCGTTGCACTCGACGAGCTTCAGACCCGGTACGGTCAGGAGCTGAAACTCACCGGACAACTGCTGGAAAGCCGACATGACATCTCCCGTCGGAGCGAGACGCACACGCTGCAACAGGAGCTGAAGGGCATGCAGCACAGCAACCCGCTGCTTTCCGTTGATGTGGACACCCGCACGGTTGCCAGCGTGATTGCCGACTGGACCGGCGTGCCGCTCTCTTCCCTGATGAAAGACGAACAGACCGGACTGCTGACGCTGGAAAACGAAATCGGCAGCCGTGTCGTCGGCCAGGATACTTCTCTTGAGGCCATCGCTCAGCGCCTGCGCGCCGCCAAAACCGGGCTGACGTCAGAGAACGGCCCGCAGGGCGTGTTCCTGCTGGTCGGTCCGAGCGGCACCGGCAAAACCGAAACCGCGCTGGCGCTGGCGGACGTGCTGTACGGCGGTGGGAAATCCCTCATCACCATCAACCTGTCCGAATACCAGGAGCCGCACACCGTTTCGCAGCTGAAAGGCTCACCGCCGGGCTATGTCGGTTACGGCCAGGGCGGCATCCTGACCGAAGCGGTGCGCAAGCGTCCGTACAGCGTGGTGCTGCTGGATGAAGTGGAAAAGGCGCACCGTGACGTGATGAACCTGTTCTATCAGGTGTTTGATCGCGGCTTTATGCGCGACGGTGAAGGGCGTGAAATCGACTTCCGCAACACCGTTATTCTGATGACTTCAAACCTCGGCAGCGACCACCTGATGCAGCTGCTGGATGAACAGCCGGAGGCCACCGAAGCGGAGCTGCACGAGCTGCTGCGCCCGATCCTGCGCGACCACTTTCAGCCCGCGCTGCTGGCCCGCTTCCAGACGGTGATTTACCGCCCGCTGAATGAAACGGCGATGCGCACCGTCGTGGAAATGAAGCTGTCACAGGTCAGCAGGCGCTTACATCGTCACTACGGCCTGACTACGCAGATTGATGAGAGCCTGTATGACGCCCTGACCGCCGCCTGCCTGCTGCCGGATACCGGGGCGCGTAATGTCGACAGCCTGCTCAATCAGCAAATTCTGCCGGTGCTGAGCCAGCAACTGTTAACCCATATGGCGGCGAAACAGAAGCCACACTCCCTGACGCTGAGCTGGAGTGAGGAAGAAGGGATTGGGCTGGAATTTGATGCCACGGATACCCGAGAGGAGGCGTGATAATGGAAAGCATTGCCAGTCTGGCACAGAAGAAAATTGATGAGGCTCTGGGGCTGTCCCGCTATCGCGTGGATGTTCATGAGTGCCCGCATTTTCTCGATGTCCTGCGTTTTCGCGCCAGTGAAACCCTGAGCCAGCCGTGGCGCTATGACATCACCGTCACCTGTGCGGCAAATATTGCCGGCAGTGAGCTGATGCTTAAACCGGCCTCCTTTACCTTCCAGACACCGCTCTATGACGGTACGCCAGCCGTGCCGGTGCGTACGGTGTATGGGGTGGTGGATGATTTCCGACGTATCTCTGCCTCAGGGGATGAAATTACCTACGCCCTGCGACTGGTGCCGCGTATTGCCCTGATGCAGCATACCGAGCGTTGTGCGGTATATCTGAACCAGTCGGTGCCGGAAGTGGTGGAGCAAATTCTGCGTTCCCATGGGCTGGAAGGGGCGGATTTCGAATTCCGTCTGTCGCAGGCCTACCCGGTCCGCGAGCTCATTACCCAGTGGCGTGAAACGGACCTGGCCTTTGTTCAGCGTCTGCTGGCCGAAGTCGGCATTTTCTGGCGCTTTGAGATGGACGACCGCATTGAACAGGATGTGGTGTTTTTCCAGGACAGCCAGATGCAGTATCAGTTTGGCGTGAAGCTGCCTATCATCCCGCCGTCACGTACCAGTGATAACGGTCAGGAGAGCGTCTGGGATATTCGTTCGACAGACCGCGTGGTGACGAGTGGCGTAGCCACCCGCGACTATAACTACCGTGACGCGCTGACCCCGCAGGACAGCTCCGTGACCGTTAGCCAGGAAGGCGGGGCGACCACCGGTGAGGTGTATCACTATGCTGAGCCGTTCCTGAGTGAAGGGGATACGGAAACCCCCGAAGGCGGAGCCTGGTTTGCCCGCCTGCGTCATGAGCGCTACCTTAACGCACAGCAGACTGTCACGGGGCGAGCCAGCAGCCCGATTCTGGCCCCGGGCGAAGTGCTGGAGCCACAGAGCAGTGGTTTGCCCGATTTGCTGAAGGATGGCATTGTCATCACCGGGGTTCACACCTCAGGTGCACGTGACAAAAGCTTTCAGCTGCGCTTTACGGGCATCCCTTACAGCGAAACGGTCTGCTACCGCCCGGCATTGCTGAACCGTCCAGTCATGGCTGGCTCTCTGCCTGCCCGGGTGGAAAGCGATGAGAAGCATGACACCTACGCCTACCTCGATAATCAGGGGCGCTACCGCGTCCGGCTCGATTTTGACCGCAACAGCACCGAGCAGGGGTATGCCTACCTCTGGCTGCGCATGGCAAAACCGTACGCCGGGGATACCTACGGCTTCCACTCCCCGTTGCTGGACGGTACCGAAGTCTCGGTGATGTTCGACGGCGGTGATCCCGACCGTCCGTATATTGCTCACGCACAGCACGATTCAGAGCACCCTGACCACGTTACCCGCGACAACCACACGCGCAACATCTGGCGCACGGCCGGGGATAACAAATTCCGGCTGGAAGACAAACGTCAGGAAGAGCATTTCAAGCTTGCAACGCCGTTTGGCAAGACGCAACTCAACGGCGGCCACGTCGTGGACAGTGAGCGTGAGCCACGCGGTACCGGATTTGAACTGCGTACCGATGAATACGGGGCGCTGCGTGCCGGGCGGGGGATGTTCCTGACCGCAGATGCACAGCCGTCGGCGCAGGGCAAAGTGCTGGACATGGCGCCGGCTATTGAGCGCCTGAGCCAGTCAGCTGCAGAAATGAAGCGGCTTAATCTTCTCGCACAGCAGGCTCAGGCACTCACCAGCGACCTGGAAAGCCAGAACAGCCTGCTGGAAAACCGTCTCAAAGACCTCCAGTCAGCGGCACTGCTGGGCAGTGCACCACAGGGCGTGGCGTTCACCTCGGGTGAGCACCTTCAGATGACCAGCAAGCAGAACACTATCCTGAGTGCGGGTCAGCATCTGGATATGGGCGCAATGAAGAACATCACGCTTGCCGCCAGTGAGTCTGTCGGGCTGTTTGCTCATCAGTCCGGGGCAAAGTTCATTGCCAATCAGGGGGATGTTGAGGTTCGCGCAGATGCGAGCTCAATGGAGATGACATCAGAACTGCTGTTTACCATCAGCAGCAACAAGGATGAGCTGCTCATCAGTGCGCCTAAACTGCGGCTCAACGGTGGAGGTTCCAGTATCACCCTGGACAATGGTGGCATTGTCGAAGAGACCCTGGGCGATTACCTGGTGAAATCCCCCCATTACCGCTCGCCGATGGCCGGGGGCAGCATGGACATTACGCCGCCTAAGTTCAGCCAGACAAACGCCAGCGTGACACCGCCCAAAATACGTAATATCCCTTCACGTTAAGGATGACCGGAATGAAAATCTGTTTTCCTGCCCGCAAAGCGAATGGTGAACAATACGCCACTGTGGATGACATGATGCAGCCGCTCTGTCAGGAGCCACACGGCTCCTGGCTGGCCGGAACGAATAACATGTGGCACGGTGGGATCCACATCACCCGTAAGAGTGCCCCCGGCTCCGTGCTGACAAGCGAGACGGCGGACTCTGCGGTACCGCTTCAGTTTATGGCAGGTGGCGAAGTGGTGGCCTGGCGTGTGAATCAGGATTACCTGACCGCCACGTACATGAACAAGCCGCTGCAGTATTCCGGTACCTTTGTGCTGGTCAAATCCACCTGTACCCCGGATCCCGAAAAGAAGGACAACAGCCTCGACTTTTACACGCTGTATATCGGGCTTGCGTCGCTCTCAGCCTTTCCAGAGCACAAGCTGTATCAGGTCACAGAGAAGGGCGACGGGCTCAGTCAGCGTGAATATACCGGCAAAGAAAAAGACGGAGATAAGGCGCCGGTAGCGAAGAATAAACTGAAAACAGGCGACAGCGTCATCGTGCTGCGTGAGATCACCTTCGACCTGAAGGGACAGACGCAGACGTTCGGTCTTACCCGGGTGCTGAACAGTAAATCCGAAGTGACCGGCAAGGCATACTGGGTGTCGCTTGACCCGCAATATGTGACACCTGTCGGTGAGCAGAGGGCGCATTTGCCAGCCTGGATGCAGCAGGCAGTTGCGCAGGGAACGTTTGATGAAGTCGTTAAACCTGCAACCAGACTTGAGGTGACAGCCGGCGATGCCGTGGGTTACCTGGCGGAAGACATTGCCCCTTGTGACATACACGGTGTGGAAAAAAGTGCTTTTGTACATATTGAAGTGCTCAGTACCGACGGTCGGATGATCGATTTTCTGAGCAATAAGGCCCAGGTGAAAAGTGGCCCGAAATACGTTCATATCCACCCGGAAAGTTTCATTTATAGCCGTTCAGGCGATACCTTCACCCGGACCAAAGGACAGGTAAAGAAAGATATTCACAAAATTATGCCGCAGGACAAATGCCATCCTTTCACAGATAAAGATGGTAAGCGCTGGTTTGATATCGGGGACGGGGCCTGGCTCAATGAAGTCGATGTGGATGCAGATATCAACCAGTATGACCTGGATAAACTGGGTTTTAAAGCATTTGAGGAGCCGTCCACGTCCGACATGACAAAATCCCTGCGTGAAGGGTGGATCAAAGACGGATTCACCAGAATGGCGGAGTGGGTACGGCCTGAGCGCGGTATCCGGGAAAAGCAGGTCTCTGACTACTACAAAGCCCTGCTGCGGAAAATGGACAGCGACAACAGTGGCGACCTTTCCGGTGCAGAGCTACGCCAGGCGGTGAATTACGCGGAGCTGGATGTCAGGGATATCGCGGCACGGATGGTGGTCAGACACGACAGTGAGTGGTTTGGTGGCAGCAGCCATCACCGCTGGAGAACGTTTTTAAAGCAGATGGATCCCCTCTGTGTCAGCTATGTCAGACAGTGGTTCGACGACATGGAATGGATGAGCAAGGTGGAGGGATTCAGCAGTGGTGCACCTGTCTGGCATATGCATCCGGTGGTGTTTTTAGACGCACTTAAAACTGAAGATGAATGCGCAAAGCTAATTTGGGGAGATGTGGTTAATCAGCGTTTAGGTCAAGATAAGGCATGCCTGTTCAGAAAGAAAGTTGTTAAAATATGTTCTGAATTATGGGGTGAAGAAAGGAAACTTGAATTTGCTAATTCACTTATGGCTTGCATGGCGGTTGAAACATCCAGATTGTTCTCTTCATCGGTAGTTAAGTTGATGCCAAAAGTTAACTCTCAGGGTGTTGTAATATTAAATAGTAATGGAAGACCAGTGCGAGAATATCGGCCTATCACAAAGCAAGAGTTAAATGCAAATCCTTCTGTCGCTTCTCGGAGTGCAGTGGGGCTCATTCAGTTTACAGGGCCTGCAGTAGCACAATTAAATAAAACACATGGCTTGTCAATTACAAAGCAGCAACTTGCTTTGATGGATGAAATTGAGCAGCTTGATTATGTGAAGCTATATTTCACCTCAAATAAAAAATTGTTCAACAAGATTAAAACTGGTGAAGATATATATCTTTATATCTTCTGCCCAGCAGGCGTAGGCAGAGATGATGGCTTTGCGCTATATAGTCGACAAAAAGATGAAGATGAGGATGTTAACTACTATCAAGCGAATAGTAGTTTGGACTCAAATCAACATGGCAATCTCGGGAACAATGATGGTGTGATTCAGAGAGGTGAGTTACTCTCTCGGTTAAATAAACTGAGGGATGAAGGAAGGAAATATGTAAATAAATGCTTGTGTTATCCGGATGCCATTTCAGTATCGAAGGAACCAAGTGGTTCTCAGTGGATAAGACGTTTTGAAACGAGTTCAAATATAAGTGATTTATCTCCAGGATTCTCAACCGCGGTAAACAATTTTATTCGATCGATTATTGATGCTGGGGGGCATGTGAGAGTGTCCGCGACATATCGACCAGTTGAACGTGCTTATCTGATGCATTACGCCTGGAAAATCGCAAGAGAAGGTATGAGGCCCTCATCAGTACCTGCTAAAGATGGTGTAAATATAGACTGGACTCATAAAGGAAATGATAATTCTGCATTTGCAGCTGCTCAGGATATGGTAAATGGTTATCATATTGTTTACGGACCCGTATTATCATCAAGGCATACACAGAGAAGAGCAATTGATATGACTATCACTGGTGTGATGGGGAAATATCTGAAAAATGCATCAGGGAATAATGTGCTTGTAAGTTCACAATCTAAATTGCATGAGGTTGGGGCATCATTTGGAGTTCATAAATTACTGTCAGATCCTCCACATTGGTCTGATGATGGTCATTAAGACAGGTGATATATGCTTAGAAAGTTACAAAGTATTTTCTTGATTTTTTTATTACCTATCACTACACATGCAGGGGACATCTCTTCTGTGGTCTCTATAGGCATAGTAAAATCTGAGCAATCAGGAATTCAATTGTCGACTACTAAAGAGTTTCTTGATGGTGATATTATTTCAATCTGTTCCTTGAAGGATGCATTGTGCAAGAGCTATGAAGGTTCATCATTTTCGATTATGACTGTTGATGATTCAGTTGAAGACGTTGCTA
This sequence comes from Pantoea sp. X-Soil-YNGN-775, assembly GCF_059730575.1. Lineage (NCBI taxonomy): Bacteria > Pseudomonadati > Pseudomonadota > Gammaproteobacteria > Enterobacterales > Erwiniaceae > Pantoea > Pantoea sp. X-Soil-YNGN-775. The sequence continues at coordinate 1,665,703 of NZ_AP035945.1, forward strand.
ATGGTAAGAATATTTATACATTTGGTTATAATGATAAGCAAACTGACGAGCTTAACAGTGGAACATACTTGTCATTCATTTATCCTGAAAATGGTAAGGCTGATTTCAGTTTTAATGGGAAAAATGAAATCACTTTTAAAATTAATGGTGTAAGGCAAGATTTTTACTCTTGCACAAGTTCAGAGGGAGTTCACGTTTACTCAGGAAATAGAAAACTGCATCTGTACTACTCACTTGGATATGATGTGAAGTCAACGTGTGCAGAGGATCTTTATAAATGAAAAGTTACTTATTATCTGTGATTTTCTGGGCTTTCACTTTTGGAAGTGATTCATTTGCAGCATCGAATGATAAGCTTCCAGCTGGTACATATTCTTATTCTCAAAGCGGTGATGAACTTATAGATGGAAGCAAGGCAAGTATTACATGGTCGATTGTGGTTAATGGCAATGGCAAAGCTGAAGTGAATATCTCATCCTTGCATGCTCCATATACTTGCGATGGTATTTATACGATCACTGATAAAGGTGATTACTTCGCTTTGGGTTTAACTGATGACGAAAATTCGTTGATGGACTGCGATACTCCATCACCTCAATTTTTACTAAAGAAATCGTTTTATGGGGATGTATTAGTTAAAAGTGAACTTTTCCCCTGGGATTCTGCGGGTTGGAAGAAAATGCATAAAAAATGATTTAGATGGAATCGACGAGTTGATATAACCTGCTTATTCATAACTGTCTCGCACGCTACAATTGTTAGCGTAACTTATTATGCGACTGATATTTTGGGTGATTGCGTTGGGTTTTATCACTTTTATAAATTTGATTGTGACTGATTTCCGTTTGTATGTTTGTTGAGCTAATGAACTATTATGCAAGGAATAATTCATCTCGGTGACAAAACCACTCATGGTGGTGAGGTGCTGTCCTGCTCAACTACCATGTTCTTTGGTGATATCGGCGTGGCCCGAAAAGGCGATCGTGTTTCCTGCCCTGAGCATGGTGATACCACTATTGTCGAAGGTAACCCAAATTATCGCGATCGCGGTGTTCCTGTGGCGTTCCACGGGCACAAGTGTAGCTGTGGCTGCACGCTTATCAGCTCGCTGCCTAATGCTCTGGTGGGGTAAACGTGCGGGTTGAATCTGGCCGGTGGCAGCATGGACGTTACGCCGCCTCAGTTCAGCCAGACAAACGCCAGCGTGACGCCGCCCAAAACACGTAATATCCCTTCACGTTAAGGATGACCAGAATGAAAATCTGTTTTCCTGCCCGAAAAGCGAATGGCGAGCAGTACGCCACCGTGGATGACATGATGAAGCCGCTCTTTCAGGAGCCACACGGCTCCTGGCTGGCGGGGACCAACAACATGTGGCACGGCGGGATCCACATCACCAGTCAGAGTGCTCCCGGCTCAGTGCTGACAAGTGAGACGGCAGACACGGCGGTACCGCTTCAGTTTATGGCGGGCGGCGAAGTGGTGGCCTGGCGTATTAATCAGGACTATCTGACCGGTAAATACATCAATAACCCGCTGCAGTATTCCAGTACGTTTGTGCTGGTCAAATCTACCTGTACCCTGTACCCCGGATCCCGAAAAGAAGGACAACAGCCTCGACTTTTACACGCTGTATATCGGGCTTGCGCCGCTCTCAGCCTTTCCAGAGCACAAGCTGTATCAGGTTACTGAGAAGGGGGACGGGCTCAGTCAGCGTGAATATACCGGCAAAGAAAAAGACGGAGATAAGGCGCCGGTAGCGAAGAATAAACTGAAAACAGGCGACAGCGTCATCGTGCAGCGTGAGATCACCTTCGACCTGAAGGGACAGACGCAGACGTTCGGGCTTGCCCGGGCGCTGAACAGCAAATCCGAAATGACCGGCGGGGCGTTCTGGGTGTCGCTCGATTCGCAATTTGTGAGACCTGTCAGTGAGCAGAGGGCGCACCTGCCGGCCTGGATGCAGCAGGCAGTTGCGCAGGGAACGTTTGATGAAGTCGTTAAACCTGCAACCAGACTTGAGGTGGCAGCCGGCGATGCCGTGGGTTACCTGGCGGAAGACATTGCCCCTTGTGACATACACGGTGTGGAAAAAAGTGCTTTTGTACATATTGAAGTGCTCAGTACCGACGGTCGGATGATCGATTTTCTGAGCAATAAGGCCCAGGTGAAAAGTGGCCCGAAATACGTTCATATCCACCCGGAAAGTTTCATTTATAGCCGTTCAGGCGATACCTTCACCCGGACCAAAGGACAGGTAAAGAAAGATATTCACAAAATTATGCCGCAGGACAAATGCCATCCTTTCACAGATAAAGATGGTAAGCGCTGGTTTGATATCGGGGACGGGGCCTGGCTCAATGAAGTCGATGTGGATGCAGATATCAACCAGTATGACCTGGATAAACTGGGTTTTAAAGCATTTGAGGAGCCGTCCACGTCCGACATGACAAAATCCCTGCGTGAAGGGTGGATCAAAGACGGATTCACCAGAATGGCAGAGTGGGTACGGCCTGAGCGCGGTATCCGGGAAAAACAGGTATCAGACTACTACAAAGCCCTGCTGTGAAAAATGGACAGCGACAACAGTGGCGACCTTTCCGGTGCAGAACTGCGTCTCGCGGTGAATTATGCGGAGCTGGATATCAGAGATATCGCGGCGCGGATGGTGGTCAGACACGACAGTGAGTGGTTCGGTGGCAGCAGTCACCACCGCTGGAGAACATTTTTAAAGCAGCTGGATCCCCTCTGTGTCAGCTATGTCAGACAGTGGTTCGACGACATGGAATGGATGAGCAAGGTGGAGGGATTCAGCAGCGGTGAGCCTGTCTGGCATATGCATCCGGTGACATTTTTAGACGCAATTAAGACCGTTGAAAGTGGATTCATCACATTAGAAATGGTTTTGGCAGCAAACTTAGGAAAAAATGAACCACAATGTAAGGAAGTTTTGCCCTATTTGAATAAATACGCTGATGCTTATGGCATGAAAGATAAAAAAGAAATTGCTCACTTTTTATCTCAAATTGGTCATGAAAGCGGGTTTGTCATAACCGAAGAAAATCTTAATTATAGCGGTAAAGGCATGAGGCGGATTTTTGGTTGTAAAAAGGGACCTAAAAACTATAACAAAGCTAATGATGACTGTGATTTAGGACGATTGAGAAATAAATTATGGACACAAGAATCAACTTACGCCCATCATCCAGAGAACTTAGCCAATTATGTTTATGCGGGCCGTATGGGAAATGATGATGAAGCATCAGGTGATGGGTACCGATATCGTGGTCGCGGTATGATTCAACTAACAGGTAAAGATGGATATCAGTATTTCACAAATATACACAACAAAAAAAATCCGTCAGATAATCAGGATTTTGTAGCTACCCCTGATTTAGTTATATCAAATTTAGAATACGGTGTTGAGTCTGCTTTTTCATTTTGGGTAAGCAAAAGATTAAATGTGTTAGCCAAAAGCTTAAATGTTTATGATGTGACATTTAAAGTAAATGGTGGGCATAACGGATATGATGATCGTCGGATTAGGTTTAACAAGGTTGCAGAATTGATAAATATTAATAAGGACTAATATATGTTTTCTAAGATGCTTTGTAGTTTATTATTTGCATTCTGCTCATTGCCTTCATATGGGCAGAATGAGATAGTTCAAGGGCCGTTCAAAATTGACGGCGAAAAAGCAATCTACTTTCAGAGAGAACCAAATCCTGATTTCCCTCTTGGTTTGTACTACGATTCAGGAACAAAAAAAACTCAAGTTGATAAATATGAAATGGATGGGGATACTCCAAATGTTGATACTGTGTTTTTTATGAAGATTCATAATGTAAAAAACGTTATTGTCTTAATATCCTGGCACCAATTGCATCAAGCTGAGTCCATCAATGGGAATACTTATCAAGTCTATGCTTATAAATACACTAATGACTCATTGGTTTTAAATGATGTAATCACAAAGGATCCTGCGCTAAACGGTATGGATGGTGAGTTTAACGGTGATGAAGTGTATTTTAAATATAAAGACGCCGCATCTATTAAAAAATATATTAAAAATAAATATAATTAATTTTAATTGGTTTGGGTGGTTGCAATTTTGGATGTTTAATATCGGATGATGATAAATTACATGGTTACTTCGGAAGTTACGTCCGTGAATAATAAATTAAAATTACTCGCTGGAGAGAAGTATGCAAGGGATTATTCGTCTCGGCGACAAAATCACACACGGTGGAGAAGTATTGTCCTGCTCAATGACCATATTTTTTGGTGATATCGGTGTGGCCCGTAATCATGCTAATAGATATAAGTATTCATACATTGTTAAGGGGAATAGTGTCTATAAGCTATCACACTTAGTCGCTAAACATCATTGCGATAAAGATAGTTCATTTGTTTGCCAGCAATTACTTTGGGAGAGGAAATGGAGTTAACAAAATTAGCGGTGGTAGTTGGAGTATTTAGTATATTCCCAGTGGTTACTTTTGCAGCAGCATTTAAATGCGATATGAAAGGGTTAAATGTAACTGAGCGGACGATATGCAATAATCCATCACTAAGCGGGATTGATGGTATTGCCAACAAAAAATACATATCAAAAATTAATGATAGTTTGAACGTTGGTACCCTAAAAAGACAACAGCTCGAATGGTTAGAACAAAGAAATAAATGTGGTGAGAATACTTCATGCATAGAAAACTCATATAACAACAGATATAGAGAGTTGACTTATATGCCTTCTTTTAGTTCAGTGTCTGAAGTTTTTAGCGAGTTGGATAAACCCTTGAAATATGGGTTGGTGAATAAATATGGATTTACTATTAGTGACAAACAATGGAGAATAAGGCCATTAGTTAAAGAATATGATCTTAACCGAGAATTCGGAATACCATTATTGGCTGAAGATGTATTTTATTGGAAGATATTAACCCATTTTATTGTTAAGCATGATCTGGTTTTATTGTACATTGTCAAGGCAGATGATAGTATTTTTCTTATGAAGTACACAGACGGTAAGAACTCAATATTAGCAAAATATTCAAGGGGGGATTCAGATGTAGATGTATATTTGAAGGGGCGTAGTGATTCGCTTACCACATATGCAGTTAGTTCTGGTGACTCTGAAGATATATATGAAATTAATGATATTGATGGTCAGATCACAGTACCGAAGTTTATCAAGCATGAAATGAACGAACAATCTGATGCGCATGTGTGGAAAGGATATTGCGGTGATAGCTTGTGTGTTAGTAAAGTTATTTCACCCGATAATAAATGGCGTATTGCCTCTCCTGATTTAGGACAAACAAATGTCGATGAGGGTGTGTATTATTTCCCAGCGAATCGACCCGATCTAGGTGTCAATGTTTTTCTGCCTCAAGCTGAAGAGGAACGAGATGATTGGGGGTATGAAAGAAATTACACGTGGGGTGGTAGTGATGATTTCTACTTTGATAATCAGGGTGGTTTGGCTTGTATTTGGAAAGCTAATTTAAAAAACAAAACCACTCAAAGGATTTTGCCAATTGAAGGTATGATTGAGCCTTATTATATTAGTTATAATGGCGAATCATTTATCATTGCTAAATACATCGACAACTCTGGTAATAGAGAGCATAAAATCAAATATGGCTTCTATATAGCCAAGGAATAATATATATAGAGTTGCGGCATCAAATATAGATTTAAGGTGATTTAAATAGGAATGTACCATGCAAGGAATTATTCGTCTTGGTAACAAAACCACCCATGGCGGGGAAGTGCTGTCCTGTTCAACAACCATGTTCTTTGGCGATATCGGCGTGGCCCGCAAAGGTGATCGAGTTTCCTGCCCTGAGCATGGTGATACCACTATCGTTGAGGGTAACCCAAATTATCGCGATCGGGGTGTTCCTGTGGCTTTCCATGGCCACAAGTGTGGTTGTGGCTGCACGCTTATCAGCTCCCTGCCCAATGCTCTGGTGGGGTAAACGTGCCGGTTGAACTTGAGCGCATCCCGGCACGGTAGATTGAGCCCTCCTTCACGTTAAGGATGACCGGAATGAAAATCTGTTTTCCTGCCCGCAAAGCGAATGGTGAACAATACGCCACTGTGGATGACATGATGCAGCCGCTCTGTCAGGAGCCACACGGCTCCTGGCTGGCCGGAACGAATAACATGTGGCACGGCGGGATCCACATCACCAGCAAGAGTGCCCCGGGTTCCGTGCTGACAAGCGAGACGGCGGACTCTGCGGTACCGCTTCAGTTTATGGCAGGTGGCGAAGTGGTGGCCTGGCGTATCAATCAGGACTATCTGACGGGTAAATACATCAATAACCCGCTGCAGTATTCCAGTACCTTTGTGCTGGTCAAATCTACCTGTACCCCGGATCCCGAAAAGAAGGACAACAGCCTCGACTTTTACACGCTGTATATCGGGCTTGCGCCGCTCTCAGCCTTTCCAGAGCACAAGTTGTATCTGGTCACAGAGAAGGGCGACGGGCTCAGTCAGCGTGAATATACCGGCAAAGAAAAAGACGGAGATAAGGCGCCGGTAGCGAAGAATAAACTGAAAACAGGCGATAGCGTCATCGTGCTGCGTGAGACCGCCTTCGACCTGAAGGGACAGACGCAGACGTTCGGGCTTGCCCGGGCGCTGAACAGCAAATCCGAAATGACCGGCGGGGCGTTCTGGGTGTCGCTCGATTCGCAATTTGTGACACCTGTCGGTGAGCAGAGGGCGCATTTGCCAGCCTGGATGCAGCAGGCAGTTGCGCAGGGAACGTTTGATGAAGTCGTTAAGCCTGCAACCAGACTTGAGGTGGCAGCCGGCGATGCCGTGGGCTACCTGGCGGAAGACATTGCGCCCTGCAACCTGCTCGGCGTGGAGAAAAGTGCGTTCGCACACATTGAAGTGATCAGCACCGACAGCCGGATGGTCGATTTTCTGAGCAATAAGGCACAGGTGAAGAGCGGGCCGAAATATATTCATATTCACCCGGAGAGTTTTGTCTGTGCACGTTCCGGCGATACCTTCACCCGGACCAGAGGACAGGTGAAGAAAGATATTCACAAAATTATGCCGCAGGACAAATGCCATCCGTTCACAGACAAAGACGGTAAACGCTGGTTTGATATCGGGGACGGGGACGGGGCCTGGCTCAGCGAAGACGATGTCGATGCGGATATTAGCCAGTACGACTTGGATAAACTGGGCTTTAAAGCATTTGAAGAGCCGTCCACATCCGATATGACAAAATCCCTGCATGAAGGGTGGATCAAAGACGGGTTCACCAGAATGGCGGAGTGGGTACGGCCTGAGCGCGGTATCCGGGAAAAGCAGGTCTCTGACTACTACAAAGCCCTGCTGCGGAAAATGGACAGCGATAACAGTGGCGACCTTTCCGGTGCAGAGCTACGCCAGGCGGTGAATTACGCGGAGCTGGATGTCAGGGATATCGCGGCACGGATGGTGGTCAGACACGACAGTGAGTGGTTTGGTGGCAGCAGCCATCACCGCTGGAGAACGTTTTTAAAGCAAATGGATCCCCTCTGTGTCAGCTATGTCAAAAAGTGGTTTGACGACATGGAATGGATGAGCAAGGTGGAGGGGTTCAGCAGTGGTGCACCTGTCTGGCATATGCATCCCGTGACATTTTTAGACGCAATTAATGAACATGGGATATGCGCATGTAATCGAGATATCACTATTGAGGAACTTCAAAAAATAGCCCAAGGCGTGAATGTTGATACACTTAAAAGTTATTTGGATGGGTTAAATGCAGGCTTTAAGCGATTTGAAATCACTAAATGTCGAGATAAAGCCCATTTCCTTGCACAAGTTTTGCACGAAAGTGGGAATTTTAGATTCACGAAAGAAATTAATGGAGAAAGGGCCTCTTATCAGCCTTGGTATGGTAGAGGATTAATCCAAATTACTCTACAAACTAATTATGATAGTTATGGGCGTTACATTGTTGAGGATGTATCATCATCCGGCTCAGCCAGAGATAAGTTAACGACGCTGCCTCATAGTGTTCTTTCTGCATTCTGGTTTTTCAAAGTTCACAAGTCTTTGGATATTCCCTCAGGGAATGATGATTTCAATAAAATAACAGCGGTTATTAATGGCGGTTTTAATGGGTATGATGAACGTCTAAATATATTTAATAAGGCTGTAAAAAGTCTTCATGCAGAGTATTTGAATAAAAAGAGCGAGGATGGAACATATCCATTTGCGTCCAGTGAAATTTACAATAGTAAGATTTACTCATTTGGATGGGGGCTTTGGCATGACCCAGGGTCAAGACGTCATGGCACAGAGAAGAATAAAGATAAAGCATTAGCAGGCTACAAGCGTGCAAAGGAACTCATAAATGCTAACCCCTTCCCTGCACGACAGGCACATAGAAAAATTTATGGAGTTGAGTACCAAGGGGTACTCAACTATATAAATGGAAGAATTACAGCTCTAGAGGTATCTTAATGAAAGTATTAGTTGCGATTTTGTCAGTATTTACTATGTCACTCAGTTCCTTGGCTCATGCGAATGAAACTGTAGGGTGCTTTAGTGCAGGGAAGACGAATGTCAAATTCTTCCAAATGTCTCAGGATGGATTAGATATTGGGTATGTTAAGTACGAACATTCAAAATCAGCTATCCCATTGTTTTTTGTAAAAACAGAAGAAGAACAAGATTCTGCTGACCGTCCCTCATCTTTTACAACCGATTGGAATGAGATAGTTAACGGGAAAGTAAATGGATATTACACGGTAATGTCACAGGGTGCTCGCTTTTATCAGTTTGATTATAAATCATTAAAAGGGAAGGTTACCGAGTTCTCCGAAAATATAGATGCATACAATGATGATCGTTCAGATTGTGTGTGGAAATAATATTTTTACCTTAGTTTTATTCTAAGTATAGCAATAGGAAGGCAGATGCAAGGGATAATCAGGCTCGGCGATAAAACCACCCATGGCGGGGAAGTGTTGTCCTGTTCAACAACCATGTTCTTTGGCGATATTGGTGTGGCCCGTAAAGGCGATCGTGTTTCCTGCCCGGAACATGGCGATACCACTATCGTCGAAGGTAACCCAAATTATCGCGATCGCGGTGTTCCTGTGGCGTTCCATGGCCACAAGTGTGGTTGTGGCTGCACGCTTATCAGCTCCCTGCCCAATGCTCTGGTGGGGTGAACGTGCCGGTTGAACTTGAGCGCATTCCGGCACAGGAAAAACTGCCGCCCCGTCCACGTTTTAAGCGCTGGCTCCTCCTGGGCATTGTGATGTTGTTGGCAGGGGCTACGGCCACATTCCTGCTATGGAAGGATGAGCGCTCAGGTGCAACGTTCTGGGGGCTGGCAACAGGGCTGCCTGTCGTATTGTGGGGGTTACTGGTTGTCGGGCGCTATTTTGGCTACGTATTACTGTGTGGTCGTTGTGAGAAAAAAAATTCCACGACTGCCGCCCGGTACCGGGCAGATGTTGCGCGCGGACAGCGCTTTGCCTGGCTTATCGGTGAAACCCTGATTAACGGGCTGGGACCCGCCAGTCCGATGACGCATGAAGCCGTGTTAGCCAAAAAGCCACTGATGATGCCCCGTGAGCCTGTTAATGGTGGCGACCCGGTTCGTCACCGGGCGCTGGCGGCCACCGGAGAAATAGCTGACCGGGAAGCGCATTATTTTCAGGAGATAACCGCCAACGTCCAGAATCTGGTGGCGTTGCTCCCGCCGACGCTGACCTGCTATCTGGCGGTGGATACCGGTGAACAGTTTTCGACTTTGCCGTCCCTCCTGCAAAAAAGCGTGTCCCATCCGCTAGTGCGCATTCGCGAACTGACGGGGCTGGAAATCCTCGACTACTGGCTGGACTGCCATTATGACCGTGCTGCTGCGTTACTGGTGGTCAGCGCTCAGCTTTACGAAGCCCCTCCAGAGGACAGTGGTGAGGCCATTTCCGTGTTACTGCTGACCAACTGCCGTCTGAAGGATATTCCGGACGTGTCGGTCAAAATTCACCGATCGCAGATGTGTCGCGATGGCAATCTCGACCGGGCATTTGAGCTCGTCATGATGTGGTCAGGACTGGAAAAAACAGCACTGAAGCAGGCATGGACCAGCGGCGGCCAGATGGCCTCCGGCGATATCTTCAGCAAGGCCCGTGAGACGTATGCTCCTGGTCTTAAGGCTGACAAAATCATTCATATTGACACGGTTGTCGGGTTCGCGGGCGTAGCCGCTCCCTGGCAGGCGTTACAGCTGGCGACCCGTCAGTGTTTGAGCGACAACGAAGCCCAGCTTATTGTCACCGAACTTTCAGAAGACAACCGACAACTCTGTATTGTCACCCCGGAATAACTCTCAAGGGATTGCTCTCCTCTATATATGAAAATCGCATCCACTTTTCTTCTTACGCTGCTGTTGGGCGTGCTATCTGTCTGTCTCATTGGCGGCGCACTCTGGATCTATCCGGTGTGGGTCAAGGACACCTTCAATCTGGGTCCGGTCAGCGCGACCGGCATTGTGATCATTTGTCTTTTGCTGATGCTGGCGGCACTGATCATCGGTTGGGTACTTGAAACTGTATTCACAAAGAACGGTGAGAAGCTGGGAAAGCTGGATGTGGCAGCCTCCGGACAGCAGGCGACTGCATCCCAGCCAGAGGCAAAACATACCGACGCAGATACCTCCCGGTTTGTGGCTGAGGCCCTGGTCGATCACCTGCGTCTGCGCTACCGTCGCCGCTGGAAAGCTAAAGTGCGCATGCTGCTGGTACAGGGTACCGACAGCGATATTGAAAAGGTGGTGCCGGGCCTGAAGCGTGACCACTGGCAGGAGAGTGACGGGATTGTGCTTATTTACGGCGGTCTGGCGGAAAGCGTGCCGGATGATGAGTTCCTGTCCGTCCTGAACGATGTGCGACCACAGCGTCCGCTGGATGGCGTGGTGCAGGTGATGAATGCGGCCGCTCTGCCCGATACGGCGAAGCAGGACACCCTGGTGCGTGTGCGTCAGAAAACCGATACCCTGCTGGGCTGGCAACTGCCGGTCTGGCTGTGGCTTGTCCGGGAAGGCAGCTGGGCCCATGACGGGGAAGGTGTGCCCCCAACTGGCGCGTTATTTGGTTCTGGCGCAACAACGGAAGAGACCCGCGAGACACTCACCACTCTGTCCTCCGAATTGCAGATGCCCGGCGTGGCAGCGCTGCTTGAGAATTCACAGCACCACTGGCTGCTGAGCCTGTCAAAAGCCCTGCGCGGCTCGTTACGGCGCTCTCTGGTGCCGTTGCTGACCACGCTGATGTCAGGGCCAGCCCCTTACCGTCTGCGCGGTGTGATGTTCAGCCCGGCGTTGCCGGGAACCGAAACGGTACCGCACGCGCGCCTGTCACCGGCAATCTGGCAGGAACTTGAGAATGACAGCCTGCAGGTGCATGCCCGTAAAATCGGCTTCCACTGGCAAAAGGTGCTGCGCCTGGTACTGCTGGGAGTGGTTCTGATCTGGGGGGCTGGTACACTGCTGTCGCTTTCCGTTAACCGCGCCCAAATCTGGCTGGCCCAGGATACGGCCCGTGTTGCCGCTGACACAAAACAGCCTTTGTCCGAACGTCTGCGTAACCAGCTGGCGCTGCAACAGACTATTGCCCGCCTGCAGAACCGCGAAGTACACGGTGCGCCGTGGTACACCCGCTTTGGCCTGAACCAGGACAGCGACATGCTGAAGATGCTCTGGCCACTGTATGCACGAAACAACCAGCAACTGATGCGCGACGCACTGGCCGATGAACTCCATCTCCAGTTAAATGCTTTTGTACAACTGCCACCGGCAAGCGATGCGCGTACCTCTGCCACCCAAAAGACTTACAGTCTGCTCAAGGGTTACCTGATGCTGGCCCGCCCCGATAAAGCGGATGCGAACTGGCTTGCCGGTAACATGCTGAAGGCCTGGCCGCACCGCAACGGCGTGCCTGACAGCGTGTGGCAGACCCAGGCACCGAAGCTGCTCGGCTTCTATGCGCAGAACTTACCGGCACACCCTGAGTGGAAAATAACCCCCGACCGCGCCCTGGTGGGAACGGTACGTCAGATTTTGCTCAAGCAGATTGGTCAGCGCAACGCGGAATCGGGTCTGTACCATGAGATGCTCGGGCGCATTGCCCGCAACTGGCCGGATTTAACCCTGGCGGATATGACCGGCGATACGGACGCGTCAACCCTGTTCTCCTCTGAAGAAGTGGTGCCGGGGATGTTCACCCGTCAGGCGTGGGAAGAGCAGGTTGAGGACGCGATTGATGAGGTGGTGAAGACCCGCCGTGATGAAATCGACTGGGTGCTTACTGATAAAACCCATCAACCGGGCAGTGATGTGTCACCGGAAGCGCTTAAACAGCGCCTGACGGAGCGCTACTTCACTGATTTTGGCAACGCCTGGCTCAACATGGCCAACAGCATTCAGTGGCACGAAGCGGCATCACTTTCGGAGGCCATTGCCCAGCTGAACCTGCTGGCGGATGTACGCCAGTCGCCACTGGTGGCGCTGATGAATACCCTTGCCTGGCAGGGGCAGACCGGGGCCAAAGGAGAAGCGCTGGCGGATTCTCTTGTGGACTCGGCGAAGAAACTGGTGGGGCGTAAGAAGAACGCAAAACAGTTTATCGAACAGGCGCAGGGGCCAAAAGGTCCGTTGGACGGCGTGTTTGGTCCACTGACGGGTCTGATGGCCGGGAAAGACGGGACCGGCTCGAACGGCAACCTCAGCTTCCAGTCCTGGCTTGCCCGTGTGACTCAGGTACGACTCAAACTCCAGCAGGTGACCAGTGCCCCTGATCCGCAGGCGATGGCCCAGATGCTGGCCCAGACCGTCTTCCAGGGCAAAGCCATTGACCTGACAGACACGCGTGACTATGGCTCTCTGGTGGCGGCAAGCCTCGGCCAGGAGTGGAACGGCTTCGGGCAGGCGCTGTTTGTACAGCCACTCGACCTGGCCTGGCGTCAGGTGCTGGCACCGGCTGCAGGCAGTCTGAACGCCCGCTGGCAGAGCACCATTGTCTCGCAGTGGAACACCGCTTTTGCCGGACGCTATCCGTTTAAGGCCACCGGCAGCGATGCCTCACTGCCGTTGCTGGCTCAGTTCCTGCGAAGCGACTCCGGACGCATTGCCGCGTTCATCAAAACCAATCTTGGTGGGATGCTGCATCAGGAAGGCAGTCACTGGGTGGTGGATCCGGCAGCCAGTCAGGGGATGAGCATCAGTCCGGCGTTTCTTACCGCCATCAATAAGCTTGCCGATATCTCCGATATCGTCTTTGCCCAGGGCGATGCCGGGGTGCATTTTGAGCTGATGGCCCGACCGTCACGCGATGTGGCCCGCACTCAACTGACGCTGGATGGTCAGAAACTGGATTACTTCAACCAGATGGAAAGCTGGCAGAGCTTCACCTGGCCGGGTAACACCTACTATCCAGGTGTCGACCTGAGCTGGCGCTCAACCAGCACCGAAATGCGCCTCTATGCCAGCAACCAGGGGAACTGGGGCTTCATTCGTCTGCTCGATAAGGCGCTGATCACCCCGCTCGACAGCAGCCGCACCCAGCTGGTGTGGATCACCCCGGACGGTAACCCGCTGAAATTCATTATGCGCAGTGAGCTTGGCGACGGGCCGCTGGCGTTACTCAAACTGCAGGGCTTCAGCCTGCCGCAGATCATTTTTTCTGTGGGCGCGGCTGACGGCGCACTCACACTTGCCGGAGACGAATAAATGGCGACTGCAGAAACGCTCCTGACTCTATGTCTTCCGGATGAAGCTCAGCGCGCGGCACTACTCGCGCAGACCCGGGAAAACCTCACCCGATGGTCGCCGTGGCTGACGCCGCTGGCAACGGGTCAGGGTGCCGGGGACGACCCGACCTATGACGATGATTTCCAGCTGATGCGCGAGGAAATCAACAAACTCTCCGACACCGATACCGACGTGCTCTGCCGCCTGGCGGAAAGTATTCTGACCCGACATGCCCGCGATATCCGGGTGGTGACCTGGTATGCCTTTGCCCGCCTGCAGCATGACGGCGATACCGGGCTGACGGACGGCATCCAGTTGCTGACCGCCATGCTGGAGCAGGCGGGGCAGCACTGCCACCCACAGCGCAGCACCGCCCGTTTAGCGGCACTCGAGTGGCTGAACAGTGAGAAAGTGCTGGATGCGTTAGCACGCTGGCCGGATGCGACGCGGGAAGAGACCGCCAGAACGGCAGCGGCGCTGTGCCTGCTGGAGACCGCGCTGGAACAGCTGCCGGAGGCCGAACGTCCTGCGTTTACCGGTCTGCTGTGCAGGCTGGAAACCCGCCTGGCCGGTAGCGGCGGGCTGGATACGCCGGTGGCTTCATCAGGCCAGGAACATGCCGGTGACAGCACACACAGCACACCGGCGTCGGGTACCGCAGTGCCGGAAACTGCGGCCGTCAAATCGGATGTGGAGCTGGTCCGTCAGCTGCGCGTACTGTCCGGCTGGGTTGTCGATCAGCCTCAGGGCTGGCTGGCGGCTCACCGGATGATGAAGGCCGCCCGCTGGGACCTGGTGACGCAGCTGCCGGCACTCGATGCGAGCGGTCGCACGCGCCTGTTGCCGCCAAAGGCCGATTACCGCGCTCAGCTTAAACGCCTGTACCTGCAACAAAGCTGGACCGAACTGGTGGAGCAGGTGGATGTGATGTTCACCGAAGGCGGTAACCGCTTCTGGCTCGATTTGCAGTGGTATCTGTGGCAGGGGCTGAGCCGTGCCGGCGCTCCCTGGGAACAATGGGCAGAGTACATCCTCAGCGACCTGAAGCTGATGCTCAAACTCCTGCCGGGTCTGGAAACGCTCGCCTGGAACAACGGCACGCCACTGGCTGATGAGGTGACGCTGAACTGGATAGCCGAAAAGGTCAACGATGAGATACCCGGCTTCAGTGACGAACCGGCAGTGGTCACCGCTGCGCAGGCCGATGACATCCTGGCACTCGAAGCGGAGGCGATGGAGAAGGGCGACAGCGAGGGCCCGGAGGCGGCACTGTCCTGGCTTCAGAGCCGCCCGGACATGGCTTCGCCCCGCAGCGCTGGCTGCTCCGTTTGTTGATGGCGAAGGTGGCCGAACAATACGGACGAAATGAACTGGCTCTTCATCTGCTGGGTGAATTGACCGACAACGCCCCACAGCTGACGCTCAGTGAGTGGGAGCCGGGACTGCTGTTTGACGTGCAGGCCCGCCGTCTTCGTTTGCTGCGCATGAAAGCCGGGCGCAGTGAAAGCGACAAAGCTCGTTTTGCCCCGGAAATGGACAGCCTGCTGGCCGGGCTGATTTCTCTCGATCCGACACGCGCGATGGTGCTGTGCGGTTAAGCATCCCCTGACATTACGGGTCATCACCTCCGATGGCACCGTCTGTTTTCTTTTTGATATTTTCTACACTCAGGATCTCCGTACATGGATGATTTAACCCTTCGCTACTACGAAGCCGAAATGCGCTACCTGCGCGAGGCCGGTAAAGAGTTTGCCCGCGCCCATCCCGACCGTGCGGCCATGCTCAACCTGGATAAATCCGGGGCGCGTGACCCGTATGTTGAGCGCCTGTTCGAGGGCTTCGCTTTCCTGATGGGTCGCCTGCGTGAAAAGCTCGATGATGACCTGCCGGAGCTGACCGAAGGGCTGGTGAGCTTGCTGTGGCCGCATTATATGCGCACCATCCCGTCACTCTCTGTAGTGGCGTTTACGCCGGACTGGCGTCAGCTGCGTAAAATGGAGGTGCTGGAAAACGGCTTCTCCGTGCTGTCGCGCCCGGTCGGTCCCGATAACACCGTCTGCCAGTACCGCACCACTCGTGAGGTGCCCCTGCAGCCGCTGCACCTGGCCGAGGCCCGTCTGCAGACCGAGCCGGATGGTCGCGCCACCATTCGGCTGCGCTTTGAGTGCCCGGACAAGGTGGACTGGTCGAAAGCCGGAATTGATAAGGTCGCCATTTATCTCGATGCCGACAGCCCGATAGCTTCTGCCCTGCATCTGGCACTGACCCGCCGGGTTCAGGCGATGTATGTTCGCCACAGCGAAACCCGTACTGATCGAGTCCGCGTCGAAGGCTGGTGTAAGCCGATGGGCTTTGATGACGCTGACCGCCTGTGGCCGAAAGGGGATTCTGCATTCAGCGGCTACCAGCTGCTGCTGGAGTATTTCAGCTTCCGCGAGAAGTTTATGTTCGTGGAGCTTAAAGGTCTGGAGCTTGCCGGGCTGAGTCAGAAAACCACCTGGTTTGAAACTGATATCGTGCTCGACGGTGGCTGGCCCTCTGACATGCCGTTTGAGACCGACAACTTCCGTCTGCATTGCGCGCCGGTGATTAATCTGTTCTCACTGGAAGCCGACCCGCTGACGCCTGATCCGCTGCAGAACGAATACCTGCTGCGCCCGATGCGCGTACAGGACGGGCATACCGAAATCTACAGCGTGGACTCCATTCACGGCGCGGTGAAAAACGGTAAACATCCGTACGTGCCGTTCACCAGTTTCCGCCACCGTGGCGGCATGATGCGGCACGATGCGCCGGAGCGTTATTTCCATACCCGCGTGAAGCGCGGTCCATCCGGGCTGTATGACACCTGGCTTATCCTCGGCGGCAAGTCGTTCGAACTGGAGCAACTGTCGCAGGCCCCGGAATCGCTCTCCATCCGTATCACTGGTACTAACGGCCAGCTGCCGCGCCGCTCATTGGAAAGTACTTTGCTTGACCGGGTGGTGAAAGCGGGCAAGATCCCGGTCAGGGTCCTGAACCTGAACGTGCCGACCCTGCCGCTTTACCCACCTGCTAACGACCGTTTCCACTGGCGGGTGATGAGCCACCTGGGCTCCAGTTTCTTAAGCATGATGGATAACCCGGAGGTGCTGCGCGGCACGCTGGCACTGTATGACTGGACGGATGATGAGATGAACCGCCGTCGCCTGGACGCCATTGTGGCGGTGAAACACACCCTTATCCGCCGCTTTGAAAAGGGCTTTATGCTGCGCGGGGTTGATATCGAAATCACCCTCAACGCCGATAATTTTGCCGGGGAAGGGGATGTCACCCTGTTTGGTGAAATGCTGCACCGCTTCTTTGCCCTTTATGCCGATGTCCACCTCTTCAATCAGCTCACGCTGGTACTGCAACCGACAGGGAAACGACTGCGATGGAAAGAGAATCACAGCCAGCACATTCCGGGCTGACAGAGCGACTTCGCGACGACATCTGGCGGGTTAATTTCTACCGCTTCTGCCAGCTGCTGGAGGAGGAAAACCCGGAGGCACCGAAGCTCGGCAGTACCGAAAAACTGTCCGCTGACCCGGTGCGCTTTCGTCCGTGGCCGGGAATGGGCTTCCCGGTCAGCGAACTCAAAGCGGTTGAAACCGATGAAGATTACCCGGGCCTGTCGCCGACGATTCGCACCACCTTCCTCGGGATGTACGGTGTGGACTCCCCGCTACCGACGGCGTACCTCGATGATATTGCGCAGCGCCGGGAAGGGCATGAAGCCACCACCGCGTTTCTCGATATCTTCAGCCACCGTATCCACACCCAGCACTACCGTATCTGGCGCAAATACGCTTACCCGGCAACCTTCGAAGCCGGCGGGGTGGATGACACTTCTCAGTGCCTGCTGGGACTGGTCGGTCTTGGCATCCCGGGTACGGCGGAGCAGATTGCCACGCCGGTCTCCCGCTTCCTGGCGCTACTGGGGACCATGCGGCTGCCCACCCGAAACGCCGAAGGGATACGCCAACTGGTGAGCCTGCTGGCCCCGGAAACCCGTGCCACGGTTATCAGCCCGGACCCGGTGAAAGTCCCCGTGGAGAACCGCAGTGGACTCGGCAAAGCCAACCGCGTGTCGCTGTCACAGCGTGCCACGCTCGGCAAAACCGGCAAAGAGGCCTGCAGTCGTATCCTGCTGATGCTGGCGACCGACAACCCGGACGAGGCGCCGGGCTGGCTGCCCGGCGGTCAGCTGCACACCGACCTGATGGTGCTGCTGCGGGTGTACATGGGTTACCGCTCCGATGTCAGACTGCGCCTGACAGTGCCGGTGAGCTGTCTGCCTGAACCCCGTCTGGGTAAAACACACCGGGTACAACTGGGTC
Source organism: Pantoea sp. X-Soil-YNGN-775 (assembly GCF_059730575.1). Taxonomy (NCBI): domain Bacteria; kingdom Pseudomonadati; phylum Pseudomonadota; class Gammaproteobacteria; order Enterobacterales; family Erwiniaceae; genus Pantoea; species Pantoea sp. X-Soil-YNGN-775. The sequence continues at coordinate 1,683,842 of NZ_AP035945.1, forward strand.
GTGCCGGCGTGCTGGGCCTGAAGCGGGACAAACCCGCAACCCGCACGCACCTGACCGTGAGCCTGGGCACCTATGAAGGCCTGACCTGTGAGACCCTGCTGCCGGCACACCCCGGTGGTTACCGTTTCGACTGATATTCCCACGAACAACACATTCAACAAATACACCCCGTTTCTGAAAGCTGAAAAGGACTCCACGAATGACTTTCGCTTCCCTGTCGCGCAGCGCTGCACTGATGCTGCTCTGTTCCCTGTCGACTGCATGTGGCCTGACTCAGGCCGTGTCGGATGGCACGGTCAGCGCTACCAAAGCCATCTTCTACAAAAAAATAAAGGTGCTGCATCTTGATTTTGAACCCCGAGCGGCTATCAACGCCGATGAGGCGCAGGCCCCGCTTGCCACCATGGTGCAGGTTTACCAGCTCCGGGACCGCCAGAAGGTGGACGCCGCCGACTACCAGAAACTGCTGCGCGATGCGGACACCACGCTGAAAGAAGACATAGTGGGCAGCAAGTCGCTGCTGGTGATGCCCAAAGGCAGCGTGACGCTCAACATGCCGATGAACGAAGAGGCGAAATTTGTAGCGGTGGTGGGGCTGTTCAACCGTCCGGATCTGCGCAACAACACCTGGAAACTGGTACTGAGCCGCGACGACCTCGACCCGGATAAACCGCGCACTATTCAGCTCAACAGCACCAGGCTGACTCTGGTTCCGGTGAAGGAGTAACCCATGGATATAACCCTCGATAACTGGCTGGCGCTGTTTGACGGGCAGACCCGCTATCGTCTTGAGATTAATGACAGCATCCTGAAGCCGGATGTGCTGAACTTTCACGGGCGCGAAGCGCTGAATGAACCGTTCAAATGGCGCATTGAGTTCACCACGCCTCAGAAAGGTATCGGCCGCGAGGATGTGATGCTCAAATATTCCACCCTCAGCATGCTCAGTGGCCGTGTGGTGCAGGGCATTATCACCGGCTTTGAACACCTCAACGAAACGGCAGACCAGACACATTTTGCCGTCACACTTTCTTCCCGCCTGGCGCTGCTTGCCCATACCCGCCGCTGTGCGGTGTACCAGAATGTCTCGGTGCCGGAACTGGTGGAGCAGGTCCTGCGCAGCCACGGGCTGGAAGGATCGGATTTTGAATTCCGCCTGGAACGCACTTACCCGGTCCGCGAACTGATAACCCAGTGGCGTGAGAATGACCTGCAGTTTATCCAGCGCATCCTCGCTGAAGACGGCATCTGGTTTCGCACCGGGGTCAACACCACTAACGGGCTGGACACGGTGACCTTTGCTGACAGCCAGCTGCAGTATCAGTTTGATGTTCGCCTGCCGTTCCGTGAGCCTTCTGCCCTCCATGACGGTGCGGTGGAAGCGGTGTGGGATGCCAGAGTGTGGCACCACACGGTGACCGGCAGTGTGGCCACCCGGGATTATAATTACCGTACCGCCAGCACGCCGATGGATGCGACCGTCAGTGTCAGAAATGAGGCGGCTACCGCTGGCGAACATTACCGCTACCTTGCCCCTTATCGTGACGCGGGGGATGACACCACCTCAGAGCCGGAAACCGAAAGCGGAGCCTTTTACGCCCGCATTCGGCATGAACATGCGCTCAATAACGCCATCCGCCTGCACCTGTTCAGTAACGCCAGCCACCTGACACCGGGCATGGTGCTGGAGACCGGCGACAGTGGCGTGCCGGAGCTGAAAGAGGGGATGGTCATTACGCTCGCCACCTTCCGCGCGGGCCGGGAGACCCGTCTGCACGTTTCCGTGTGGGGCATGTCCTACAGCGAGCAGTATTGCTTCAGACCTGAGCCTGCACCGCGTCCGCTGATTGCCGGGACGCTGACCGCCCGCATCGAGAGCGATGAGAAGAATGCGCCGCACGCGCATCTCGATGAAACGGGACGTTACCGGGTGAAGCTGGACTTCAGCCGTGAAGACGCAGAGCCGGGCTATAACTACCTGTGGATACGTCAGGCCAAACCGTACGCCGGGGAAACCTATGGCTGGCACACGCCGCTGATAAATGGCACTGAAGTGGGGATTGCTTTTGACGGCGGTGACCCGGACCGGCCATACATCGCCCATGCGTTTCATGACTCAGAACATCCGGATGTGGTCACCCGCGATAACCGCAGTCAGAACATCCTGCGCACCGCGGGTCAGAACGAACTGCGGATGGAAGACCTGCGTCAGAGTGAGCATATCGCGCTCAGCACGCCGTTCGGGGCCACGGCGCTGAACCAGGGACATATCGTCGACACAGAGAACGAACCGCGGGGAACCGGGTTTGAGCTGCGCACCGATGAGTACGGGGTTATCCGTGTGGCGAAAGGGCTGCTGGTCACCGCCGATGGCAAAGTGCACGGCGAAGGTGATGTGCCGGATATGGGCGTGGCACTCCGGGAGATTGAGGCCGTCCGTACGCAAATCGAGGGACTGGCCACAGCCATCCGCCAGGCAAAAGCCCTGGAAGCTGACATTGCCAGTCAGCAGGCGATGTTCAGCACCCGCCTGAAAACGCTCAATGAGATGATCCACTTTTCGGCCCCTGAGGGGATAGCGTTTACCAGTGCTGAGCATCTGCAGCTGGCGGCCGCTGACAATATCGCCCTGAATGCCGGTGGTGATATCAGTATCGGGTCCCAGGGGCATATCACAGGGCTGGCGGGCGACAGCGTGGGAATGTTTGCCCAACACGGCAAGCTGAGCCTGATTTCGGCACAGGGGCCTGTACAGTTTCAGGCGCAGAATGGCGTGATGCACCTGAGTGCCGAGCAGAAACTGACCCTCATTTCAGCAAAAGAGATGCTGCTGGCCGGGAAGAAGCGGATACGTCTGGTGGGTGGCGGGAGCTCCATCCTCATCGAGCAGGGACAAATCAAATACGAGACAGCAGGTACCTATACCCGCAAGGCCAGTCGACTGGATACGGAAGGTGGTGCCTCACAGAGGATAGAAATGCCAGTCTTGTATCCGCCAGTCGAAAATAAAATTTGTATTCCATGTCTGCTTAAAGCGATACAGGCGAATGATGCGATAGTGCAGGGAGCATAACAATGGACAGTACAGAACTGATAGCTGCGTTAGCCTTCGAACCAGACGAAAATATCAGCCTGTTGTTTGAAGCCGGAGCGCAGTCGGAAGAGGATTTTCTGGCGTTTAAAGCGAAGCATGAAGACAGGATGCATTCGCTCTATATCCACCCGCAATTGACGGAGTTTCAGAACTACGGCCCCTGGCTGCTGGAAATTGATAATGCGGAGCGGCTACCTGATTACCTGGCGTCTTTGCCGGGATGTGCCGCAGTCATTGTTTCAACGCGTTATCCATCAATGCTGGCAGTGCAGTTATCCCGTGGCTGCACGGTTGTGCAGCCAGACGGCTCTACAGAGTTAACGCGCTTTTATGCCAGCCATGTCATAAAAATGCTGGCGCAGTGTGCTGACTGTGACTGGCATGCCTATCTGTTCAATGCCATTACGCAGTGGTGGTTTCCCGGAGAAAGGCAGTGGCAGGCGCTTGCCATAAAACCCTCTGAAGTAGATAAGCTCACTAATCATATCATCCGGCTTGATAAGGCGACCTGGCAGCAGATTACGGATAAGCCAGAGGTTACCAGTGTATTGAATGAATGGCAGAAAATGCCGACCAGCAAGGTATTTCCACCATGCGCGCAGCGCTCGATGGTGATCAAAGCGTTGAATAAAAGTAGAGAGTTGGGTTCGTTATCCCCGGCGGATCGGAAAGTGTACGCGCTGTATTACCTTAATGGTGGGCGACAGGAGCTGGAATCAGATGCACTGAAGGCTGCATTACCAAAGGTGCTGAATGGTACACGGTCACTGGCAGAGGTGTTGGTTAACCTTGCGGAAACACAGTACTGAAAATCTAAACAGTTAATGGTCTTTGCTTCAATCAGGGAAATAACAAATGGGATTTTTTAAGACTTACGACAAAATTGATAACGCCGTTAATCGTGGCTATGGCCGCTGTAAAAAATGGGTCTGGGGCAGTTTATTGGCAGTGGTTCTGGCATACGGTGGCTGGCTAATCTGGGCCGCGGTCTGGGGACCGCCGACTGGTCAAGTAACGTTGATCATTCACAGTGAAATTGACAGGCCAATTCTAGGGTTTAGCGTTAACGGCGTGGCTGGGGCAAATTCTTCTGCATATGATAAAAATAATCCATATGCTTCGGGACCTGGTGGATCAACTTGTTGTGGCAGTATCAGTGGTAATACAGCGGAAGTCATCTGGACATTAAGTACCACACGTGCTCAGTACGATGCGGGTCTTCGTAAAGAAACTCGTCGGGTTGTTATGCCATTACCAAAAAGAAAATGGGAAGAAAATTATCTCCATGTTTATTTTTTTCCAGGAGATAAAGTTCGACTATGGTGGGGAACTGGCTTCGTAAGTCCTAAGGCTGAAGCGATTTTAGAGCATACTGACTGACAGGAATGATAGACATGGATATTGAAAGCATAATTGCGGCTGCGAACCGTGCACAGCAAGCTGAAGATGCAAATGTAGGGAACTGTGATCGAACCTGGCAGGTGGGATTCTTTTTTGATGGTATTCACCGTAATATTGAACAGGATGCGTCAGAGAACCGCCTAAGTAATATTGCTCGTTTATTTCGGGCTTTCCCCAGTGTGCAGCAAAATACATCCCATGAAAACTACTCAAAATTCTATATTTCCGGGTTAGGTACTCCATTCAAAGAAAATCTAACGTCAAAACTTCATACCATCATGGATGGTGCCCAGAGTTCTGTTATGGATGACCTTAAAGATCAGCCAAAAGAAATGGCGAAAGATGCTGGTATGGAATTACTGAAAGGTAGTAATTGGTGGGAGGTTTTAAAGGACTCAGGAAAAAAAGTGGTAAGTCCTTCGGAGTGGAAAACTCTAACGGGTGATGTGGCTAAAAATGCAGCAAAGAAATCGGGAATAGAGGCCACCCCCTGGTTGCGTGATAATCCCACTATTGCCGATATGTTGGTAACAGGTGTTGATACCAGAATTACTTCGACGAAAACTACATTTGAAGAAGCTTTTAAAGAAGTCAAAACTAAGAGCCCGGTACCGGTAAAACTGATCTCCATTTCACTCTTTGGATACGATGTCGGAGCAACTCTTGCACGTAAATTTATTGATACGCTGCTTGATGATATTTGTCAGAAGCAGGGTGATAAACATACTTACCAGGGGAGCCCCGTAGAGATTGTTTTTGCAGGCCTGTTTGACTGTGCTCGTCATACCCCTGCCAGTAATAATAATGGCGTGGACTGGTTTATTTCTGCTTTCGGAGGGCCAATAAAAGGCATTAGCGTGCTGATGGGTGATAAGTCTGTTGATCAGGAATCGGTATTGCCGGATACGGTTAAAAATGCACTGCACCTGGTCGCAGCCCATGAAAACCGGCCATGGCGTAGTGTCTATTGTCTGGGTGGAAGTAATAATGAGCACAAGGAAGAACTGTTACCCGGCTGCGCAGAAGATGTAGGGGGAGGCCTGAAGCCAAATGAACAAAAACCGAGTGCAGAACTTTGCCGGGTGGCCCTTCACCGGATGTACCGGGCAGCGACGATGGCTGGTGTTCCATTTCCAGATTTACAAACACTAGATCAGACGGATACTGATGTTGCTGCCTATTTCATCATGCAGGATAAGGTTAAGAACAAGTCTGTCGCTCAATGGACAAAACTGTATCAGCAAGCGATGCCTTTTAACGCCGTCAGTATCGGAGCGCAGAACCGTCATCTGGACAGCTATACTGAGTGGCTTGGGCGACAATACTATCAATACCGCTGTGAGTGCATGAAGTATGAAAAACAACGCGGCGATATTTTAGCCTCCGCTGGTGCTTCTGCCGGGCTATTGGGGATTTCATCACAGGCAAAAGAAACTTCAAGACACTACCAGAATGAACTTGATGTGTTGTATAAAAATTGGGGATGGCTGGACGATGTCCATGATGCCGCAATAAGAATGAAGAACAGTATGGAAAACGATCCTAATGATAAGCGTATCCAAATCGTGCCTGATATTTATAGGCCTGCATTGAGGCGTGCGAGACGTTTTCTCGATTATGCGCATGCAGCTTATCTTGGTCAGCCTCAACCTTTCCCTGAAGATAACGCGCCCTTAGATATGTATGCCTGGTTTATTCATAGCAGACAAGCAATGGGAAAAGATGCTGGCATCTCTCAGGACTTCCTGGTTATTCGTTCACTGGAAAAACCTGATGTTTAACCTGTAACCGTCAGTGACTCTTGCTAAATAGTGACCTTTGGGTCGTTCATCTTTATTTATTCGATAACGCCGACTACTTAATGTCCCGTGATTGCCAGGACACAGATGCGGCAGTATCAGCGGGAAAACAGCGGAAGCTATCTGGACATTAAGCACTACGCGAGCACAGTACGATGCGGGCCTTCGCAAAGAAACGCGCCGTGTCATCATGCCTTTACCGGAAAGGAAATGGGGAGAGAATGATCTACATGTCCACTTCTTACCCGTAGATAAAGTTTTACTGGGCTGGAGTGATAATGCATGGCCGCTTTATGAAAAAGCTCCAGAAAATATTAACCAGCATGTGAAACAGAGAAATAATAATGGAATTTTTTAAGACTTACGACAAAGTTGATAATGCCGTGAATCGTGGTTATGCCCGCTGGAGGAAATGGATATGGGGGAGTTTATTGGCGCTCGTACTGGCATACGGCGGATGGTTAATCTGGGCATCCATCTGGGGGCCACCGACTGGAGGGGTAACGCTAATTATTCACAGTGAAATTGACAGACCCATTTTGGGATTCAGTGTGAATGGTGTGGCGGGCGGCAATTCTTCAGCCTATGACAAAAATAATCCATATGCCAAAGGTGCAGGTAAGACAACATGCTGTGGCACCATCAGCGGGAAAACAGCGGAAGTAATATGGACCCTTGATATTACTCATGAGCAGTATCTTAAAGGTATGCGTCTGGAAAAACGTCGGGTTGTGATGCCGCTGCCAGAAAGAAAGTGGGGAGAAAATGATTTGCATGTTCATTTTTTACCCGGAGATAAAGTCTTACTGGGCTGGAGCGACAATGCCTGGTCGCCTTATGAAAAACGTCCTGATGCTCTAGGCAAGTCTGCAAAGCAGGAGAAAAACTGATGGATATTGAAAGTGTTATTGCTGCCGCCAGTCGTGCTCAGCAGGCCAATGGTGCTGGCTTGGGAAACTGCTCCCGGATCTGGCATGTCGGGTTTTTCTTTGATGGTATTCACCGTAATATTGATCAGGATGCTCCTGAACAGAGGCTTAGTAATATATCTCGGCTGTTCCGAGCTTTCCCTAGTATCCAACAAAATACAGCTAATGAAAGCTATGACGCATTTTACTTTTCTGGTCTTGGTACGCCATTTAAAGAAGATCTCACTGAAAAACTGCATATCATTATGGACAGTGCACAAGGTTCTGCACTGGATGATTTGAAAGATCAGCCAAAAGAAATGGCGAAAGATGCTGGCCTGGATTATTTGAAAGGTGGTAACTGGTGGGAGGTTTTAAAGGACTCAGGAAAAAAACTGATAAACCCTTCAGAGTGGAAATCGCTGGCGGGGGATGTAGCTAAAAACGCAGCAAAGAAATCAGGTATCGAGGCAACCCCCTGGTTGCGTGATAATCCCGCTATTGCAGATATGTTAGTTACCGGTGTCGATACGCGAATAAATTCGGCTAAATTACGTTTTAAGCGGTTTTTTGAACGAGCCAAAACCAATAGCCCTGTACCGATCAAACTGATCTCTATTTCATTCTTTGGATACGATGTCGGAGCAACTCTTGCACGTAAATTTATTGATACGCTGCTTGATGATATTTGTCAGAAGCAGGGTGATAAACATACTTACCAGGGGATCCCCGTAGAGATTGTTTTTACAGGTTTGTTTGATTGTGCCCGTCATACTCCCGCAAGCAATAATAATGGCGTGGACTGGTTTATTTCGACTTTCGGGGGGCCAGTTAAAGGTATCAGCGTGCTGATGGGCGATAAATCTGTTGATCAGGAGTCGGTATTGCCGGATACGGTTAAAAACGCACTGCACCTGGTGGCAGCCCATGAAAACCGGCCATGGCGTAGCGTCTATTGTCTTGGTGGAAGTAATCATAAGCACAAGGAAGAACTGTTACCCGGCTGCGCGGAGGACGTAGGGGGAGGCCTGAAGCCAAATGAACAAAAGCCGAGTGCAGAACTTTGCCGGGTGGCCCTTCACCGGATGTACCGGACCGCGACGATGGCTGGCGTCCCTTTTCCTGATTTTCAAAATTTGCGGGCTCAATCGGAAACAGTTGCAAACTATTTCATCATGCAGGATAAGGTTAAGAACAAGTCTGTCGCTCAATGGACAAAACTGTATCAGCAAGCGATGCCTTTTAACGCCGTCAGTATCGGAGCGCAGAACCGTCATCTGGACAGCTATATTGAGTGGCTTGGGCGACAATACTATCAATACCGCTGTGAGTGCATGAAGTATGAAAAACAACGCGGCGATATTTTAGCCTCCGCTGGTGCTTCTGCCGGGCTATTGGGGATTTCATCACAGGCAAAAGAAACTTCAAGACACTACCAGAATGAACTTGATGTGTTGCATAAAAATTGGGGATGGCTGGACGATGTCCATGATGCCGCAATAAGAATGAAGAACAGTATGGAAAACGATCCTAATGATAAGCGTATCCAAATCGTGCCTGATATTTATAGGCCTGCATTGAGGCGTGCGAGACGTTTTCTCGATTATGCGCATGCAGCTTATCTTGGTCAGCCTCAACCTTTCCCTGAAGATAACGCGCCCTTAGATATGTATGCCTGGTTTATTCATAGCAGACAAGCAACGGGAAAAGATGTTGGCATCTCTCAGGACTTCCTGGTTATTCGTTCACTGGAAAAACCTGAAGTTTAATCATCGGGTATCTGATATCTGGTTCCGGACAGGTGTAAACACTACCGCAACCTGGCGCCTTACCGCGATGCCGGAGATGACACCACCTCAGAGCCGGAAACCGAAAGCGGAGCCTTTTACGCCCGCATTCAGCATGAACATGCGCTCAATAACGCCATCCGCCTGCACCTGTTCAGTAACACCAGCCACCTGACACCGGGCATGGTGCTGGAGACCGGCGACAGTGGCGTGCCGGAGCTGAAAGAGGGGATGGTCATTACGCTCGCCACCTTCCGGGCCGCCCGTGACACCCGCCTGCATGTGTCCGTATGGGTTAACAGGCTCAGTAAAATTGCAGCAGATGACAGTCTTTACACTCATCTGCACATTTCGAATAGCACTCACATCAAGCATCCCGTGATCTTTAAAAAAAAACCACGCAATTGCGTGGTTTTTTATTTTATTCAGGTCTCACGAGATTCTAAAAAACACATGAGACACGCAAATCAGACGTTAAACAGGAAGTTCATTACATCGCCATCTTTCACGATGTACTCTTTCCCTTCTGAACGCATTTTGCCGGCTTCTTTCGCACCTTGCTCACCTTTGTAGGCGATAAAGTCTTCAAAGGCGATGGTCTGGGCGCGGATAAAGCCTTTCTCGAAGTCGGTATGGATTTTACCGGCTGCCTGTGGAGCAGTCGCGCCCACCGGGATGGTCCAGGCGCGCACTTCTTTCACGCCTGCGGTGAAGTAAGTTTGCAGGTTCAGCAGGGAGTAACCGGCGCGGATTACGCGGTTCAGGCCCGGCTCTTCCAGTCCCAGCTCCGCCATGAATTCGTCACGATCTTCATCTTCCAGCTCGGCAATATCTGACTCAACGGCGGCGCACACCGGCACCACCACGGAACCTTCTGCTTCGGCAATGGCACGAACCTGATCAAGATACGGGTTGTTCTCAAAACCGTCTTCATTGACGTTGGCGATGTACATGGTTGGCTTCAGCGTCAGGAAGCTCAGATAGCGAATCGCCGCTTTCTCATCAGCATCCAGATCCAGCGAACGCAGCATACCGGCTTCAGACAGATGCGGCAGGCACTTCTCCAGCGCCGCCAGCTCGGCTTTAGCGTCTTTATCGCCGCCTTTGGCTTTCTTCTGCACGCGCTGAATCGCACGTTCACAGGTATCAAGATCGGACAGTGCCAGCTCGGTGTTGATCACGTCAATATCTTCAGCCGGGTTAACTTTGCCCGCAACGTGAATGATGTTGTCGTTCTCAAAGCAGCGCACCACGTGGCCAATCGCTTCAGTTTCACGGATGTTGGTCAGGAACTGATTACCCAGGCCTTCACCTTTCGATGCGCCCTTTACCAGACCGGCGATGTCGACGAATTCCATGGTAGTCGGCACCACGCGCTGCGGTTTAACAATCTCAGACAGCTGGTCGAGACGCAGGTCAGGCATCGGCACCACGCCAGTGTTGGGCTCAATGGTGCAGAAGGGGAAGTTAGCCGCTTCGATACCCGCTTTAGTCAGCGCGTTGAACAGAGTGGATTTACCGACGTTCGGCAGGCCCACGATACCGCATTTGAATCCCATGGTTTGATACCCTTTATAACTGGATGGACAGCTCGCCCGGCGGCGGGCTATCGGAGACGAAATGAAAAATTTCGCGCATTATACACAGAATCACGACGATTCGGGCGATTAAGCAGGCTTGAAAGCGTGCAGCCGGTTCATCGCCTTGATGCGATCCTCTTTCAGCCACAGTTCAGTGCAGCGCGCCGCTTCATCAATGGCATCATCAATCAGTTTCTGCTCGCTGGCGGGCGGTTTGCCTAGCACAAATCCGGTCACCTTATTGCGATCGCCCGGATGGCCGATTCCGATGCGCAGACGGTGAAAATTGTTGTTATTGCCCAGCTTACTGATGATGTCCTTCAATCCGTTGTGGCCACCGTGTCCGCCGCCTTGCTTAAACTTCGCCACGCCCGGCGGCAAATCGAGTTCATCGTGCGCCACCAGAATCTCTTCCGGTGCAATGCGATAGAAAGTCGCCATAGCGGCCACCGCTTTACCGCTCAGGTTCATAAAGGTGGTCGGCACCAGCAAGCGCACATCTTCTCCGGCAATCGCCAGTCGGGCGGTATAACCGAAGAATTTGCCTTCCTCTTTCAGTGACTGATTGTGACGCCCGGCCAGTAAATCCAGATACCAGGCGCCGGCGTTATGGCGCGTGGCGGCATATTCAGCGCCTGGATTGGCAAGACCCACAATCAGTTTAATGCTGCTCACAATGAATATCCTGCTGTTATTGCCAAAGGGCGTTAGTTTACTTCGCCACAGGCGAGATGACAAAGCGCATAGGATTAAATTGATTCAGTCCGGTGACTAATCATTTTTCATCTAAATCAACAAGCTGCCCACAGATCCAGGCTAAAGTTTATACCGGTTGTGTGATCCGTCCCGCAACGTCGCCGTCAGCCATTGCCTAAACTTATGACAACTTAACATTGTGTGCGGTTTTACATTGGCTCATAAGGATGGAGGTGCAGGATGAAACATCAACATTGTCGCGTCGCGGGTAATAGCTTGATGGTACTGGGATTACTCACCATGGTACTGGGCGTCGGTTATTCTATTATTAACCAGCTGCCTTCGCTTCATCTGCCACAGTTTCTGGCGCACGGCGCGATGTTCAGCATTTTTATCGGTGCGCTGCTGTGGTTAGTAGGCGCACGCGTTAGCGGACGGGAAAAGGTGGAAGACCGTTATTACTGGCTGCGTCACTACGATAAACGCTGCCGCCGGTCACATCACAGCCACCACTAAATAACCAGCGCCGGCATCAGCTGCTGTTCCGTGCGGTTTCTGCCGCTGGCTTTGGCGCGATAAAGCGCCTCATCAGCCAGCGCCAGTAAACTTTCAAAGTTCTGATGGCCCTGGCTGGCAGTGGCAAATCCAATGCTGACCGTGTAGCCAACCGCACTGGGCTGTGACTGACAGACCGCCATGCGGATCGCTTCGCACCACGCCTGCGCATCCTGCTCACCGAGCGCAACAATCGCGGCAAACTCCTCTCCGCCCAGTCGGGCAAAACGTCCATCAGGCGGCATTAATTCTGTCACCAGGCGACAAAAGTCGATCAGAATCAGGTCGCCCTGATGATGGCCAAACCGGTCATTAATAGTTTTGAAGTGGTCCAGATCGAACAGCACGGCGCTGAAAGGGCGGTTGTGCCGACGACAGCGCGCCACCATTTTTTCCGCCTCGCTAAACAGTGCGCGACGGTTCCAGACGCTGGTCAGCGGATCGTGTAACGACGCGTATTTATACGCAATCTGGGTACGCTCATTGACCATCGCCAGAATGGTAAAGGTCAGGCCGATGACAAACAATATCGACTCCAGAACCACAAATACCGAAAAGCCTGAACCGCCAATCGCACCGTGCAGGCGGGTCGGTATCGCATTGTCCAGCCAGATGCGCGCCAGATGAAACAGCAGATGGATCCACAGCAGCAGCTGTGCGGGCCAGAAAGTCACTTTCAGCGCGTCACGCGCCAGCCATAATAGCTGGATCAGTGCCGCGGTGTAGGCAATACAGGCGATGCACAGCACCAGCACCCGCTTGGGCAAACTGTAATAGAAGCTCGGGAAACAGCAGAGGATCGCCCACAGTAACGCGCCGAGTAGCCAGCCAGTGCCGATCTTTTTGCCGCAGAATAATCGAAAAGCATTCAGCAAGCCGCCGTAGGCCAGCATCACCAGCACATTGCCGACGGCAACCGGCAGGAACTGCAGGCCGCTGCTGCGCAGGCTGCTGAAAAATACCGCCACCAGGGTAAAAACCAGCGACAGACAGGTAAAACCCAGCACGCGATCGTATTGCGATCCCATCCAGGCAAATACCATGATGATGCTTAAAAACCCCAGCACATAAAGCTCACAAATAAATAAGGTATAGATATCCAGAGTCATGGCGGGTGGCGTTCTTATGAAAAGTGCGCAGCAAATTATCACTTAAGCGTCTGGGGCAGAAGTGCGGAACGCGGCGTTTTACTAAAAGAGTAGGTGGCGTTGAAAATAATCGATTTTGGGGAAATTTATCGCGGAAATATCAGAATAAGAAGCGCGTTAATCGGCCGATCGGCCGCCAGAAAAAAACCGGGCGCGAGGCCCGGTTTGGCGAAGATTAATGCTCGAACATTGCCGAGATTGACTCTTCGTTACTGATGCGGCGAATTGCTTCAGCCAGCATGCCAGACAAGGTCAGGGTGCGCACATTCGGCAGCGACTTCATCTCTTCAGACAGCGGAATGGTGTCGCAGACAATCACCTGATCGATCACTGATTTACGCAGATTTTCAACGGCGTTACCTGAGAAGATCGGATGGGTTGCGTAAGCAAATACGCGCTTGGCACCGCGTTCTTTCAACGCTTCAGCCGCTTTGCACAGCGTGCCGCCGGTGTCGATCATGTCGTCGACCAGCACGCAATCGCGGCCAGCAACGTCACCAATAATGTGCATCACCTGAGAAACGTTCGCGCGTGGGCGGCGTTTATCAATGATAGCCATGTCGGTGTCGTTCAGCAGTTTAGCGATAGCACGGGCACGTACTACGCCACCAATATCGGGAGAAACAACAATCGGGTTTTCCAGACCGATCTGCAGCATGTCTTCCAGCAGAATCGGGCTGCCAAATACGTTATCAACCGGGACGTCGAAGAAGCCCTGGATCTGCTCGGCGTGCAGGTCAACCGTCAGAACACGGTCAACACCGACGCTGGAAAGGAAGTCTGCCACTACTTTAGCGGTAATCGGTACACGCGCGGAGCGCACGCGGCGATCCTGACGGGCATAACCAAAGTAGGGGATGACTGCGGTAATACGACCAGCAGAAGCACGACGCAGCGCGTCGACCATCACAACCAGTTCCATCAGATTATCGTTGGTGGGAGCACAGGTGGACTGGATGATGAAAATATCACCACCGCGTACATTTTCGTTAATCTGTACGCTCACTTCACCGTCACTAAAACGCCCAACGGCGGCGTCTCCCAGACTGGTGTAAAGGCGGTTGGCAATACGTTGTGCTAGTTCCGGGGTGGCGTTACCAGCAAATAGCTTCATATCAGGCACGAGAAGAACCTCAGGCTTTGCGTCCAGAGAATGAACGGCACGACAGTAACCGGCGAATACGGTCATGGGCGTTCACACGGGTGTGTTGATGCGAAACGTGCAGTGTCTGGAACGGGGTGACACTGTCACGCATTCGCTAATCGCCTCGCAGGGTACGCTGTAACGGCGAAACATTTACGCCTCGGGCTACAAATCCGCGCACCCCATTCGGGGCAAGTTCCAGCACCTGACGAGCAGCAGACTCGGTGTCAAATTCAGCAAACACACAAGCGCCAGTGCCAGTCAGGCGCGACGGCGCGTATTCTAGCAGCCAGGAAACAAGCTCATCAACCTCGCGAAAACGTTTTCTTACCACTGCTTCACAATCATTAGCGAAGGGTGAGGATAAAAGCGTCGCTAAACTGCGCACCGGCGTATCTCGCGTTAGCGCGGGGTCGTTGAAGACTGCCGGGGTGCTGATACTCACGCCGGGATGGGCGACAAGATACCACTTTTCTTCCGGCTCTGCGGGCTGAAGTTGTTCACCCACACCCTGAGCAAAGGCGGCGAAGCCTTTGACGAACACCGGAACGTCAGCACCGAGCTGCACGCCGATCGCCGCCAGCTCATCCGGCGTCAGGCCGGTTTGCCACAGGTGATTCAGCGCCACCAGCACGGTGGCCGCGTTGGATGAGCCGCCTCCGAGACCGCCACCCATCGGCAGCCGCTTGTCGATGGCAATCTGTGCGCCTGCCTGCGGCGGCAGGGTCTGCTTCGCCTGTGCCGCCTGTTTTAACCGTTCGGCGGCGCGGACGATCAGGTTATCTGCCTCCGCGACGCCCGCCACCGGCGTCAGTAGCTGAATGCGATCGCTTTGATCCACGCTGATCTGCAAGGTATCGCCATAATCCAGAAACTGAAACAGCGTCTGCAGATTGTGATAGCCGTCGGGACGACGGCCGTTGATGTAGAGAAACAGGTTCAGTTTTGCCGGTGACGGCCAGTGACTCATCATTGAACGGTCCAGCTGTCCATACGCAGTTTAATCCGCTGATCGCCTTCTTTCAGCTCCAGACTGGAGGGCAGCGGCGGCGTGACTTTACTGTCGTAACCGGCAATCGACACCTGCCAGCTCTGGCCGTCACGGCTGTAGTTCAGGCTGCGCAGCTGATAGTTTTCATTGAGCTGATAATCGGTGGCATCGCCGGGCAGGCCCATCATCCACTGACGCAGGTTCGCCAGCGGAATGTTCATACCGGTCAGTTGCGAAATCATTTTCTGCGCATCGTTGCTGACGTAGCGTTTGCCTTTGTTGTCAACGATCTGCACCACCGAGCCCTGAGCATCCAGCTGCAGCTCGGTGCTGCCAAGCGGATTGGTCAGTAACAGGCGATAGCGGTCAGGGGCAGTTTGCTGCCAGTTAAAGCGCGCGTAGACCTTCTGCTTATCAGAGAGGTAAGCAAAAGCGCCGCGGGTCTGATAATGGGTGACGTGTGAGACCGCCTGCTGATGCTGTTGCCACTGTGGCGCGGTCACGCTGGGGCCCGGGCCTTGCGGTTTGTTAACGCTACAGGCGGCCAGCAATACGCTGGCAAGGGGCAAAATGCGCAACAGAGTGCGTGGTGAATAAAGCATCAAGTGGTCATCTCCTCAGACACGTTTATAATTCGTAACGGATAACGCTAACCATCCATATTTAAGCCGTCAATGCTGTTATGCAGCAAATTGAGCACGATCAGGTTAATCTTATTACAGTCATAGGCTTTGTATGGCTTTTCTTGATCTGCCGCATCTTGTAGAATGCGCCTCACAAAACCCTGACATTATTGGGACATCCCAACCGAAACCACCATGACGCTGCTCGCTCTCGGAATCAATCACAAAACTGCCCCCATTGCTCTGCGCGAACGTGTATCGTTCGGGCCGGAGACGCTTGAGCAGGCGCTGAACAGCCTGTTATCACAGCCAATGGTGCAGAGCGGCGTGGTGCTGTCGACCTGTAACCGGACCGAACTCTATCTCAGTGTCGAGCAGCAGGCCGATTTGCAGACGCGTCTGGTACGCTGGTTGTGCGACTATCATCAGCTCGATGAAGAGGATGTGCGCAACAGTCTTTACTGGCATCAGGATAACGAGGCGGTCAGCCACCTGATGCGGGTTGCCAGCGGTCTGGATTCGCTGGTGCTGGGTGAACCGCAGATTCTTGGACAGGTGAAGAAAGCCTTTGCTGACTCCTCGCGTGGCCAGGCGCTGAGCAGCGAACTGGAACGCATGTTCCAGAAAACCTTCTCGGTAGCCAAACGGGTCCGTACCGAAACCGATATCGGCGCCAATGCCGTCTCGGTGGCGTTTGCCGCCTGTACCCTGGCGCGTCAGATTTTTGAATCGCTCTCCTCGGTCAACGTACTGCTGGTCGGTGCCGGTGAAACTATCGAGCTGGTGGCGCGCCATCTGCGCGAGCATCAGGTTAAAAAACTGATTATTGCCAACCGCACCCGTGAGCGTGCTGAGGCGCTGGCTACCGAAGTGGGTGCCGAGGTGATCAGCCTGGCGGAGATCGATGCTCGTCTGGCGGAAGCCGACATTATCATCTCCTCTACCGCCAGTCCGCTGCCGATTATTGGCAAAGGCATGATGGAGCGCGCCCTGAAAGCGCGTCGTAATAAGCCGATGCTGCTGGTGGATATTGCGGTTCCGCGTGATGTCGAGCCGGAAGTGGGCAAACTGCCCAATGCGTATCTCTACAGCGTCGATGACCTGCAGGCGATTATCGAGCAGAACCTGGCGCAGCGCAAAGCGGCGGCAGTGCAGGCCGAGAGCATCGTGGTGCAGGAAAGCGGTGAGTTCATGGCATGGTTGCGTTCTCAGGGCGCAGTCAACACCATCCGTGAATACCGTTCTCAGGCGGAGGAGATCCGCGCTGAGCTGGAAGGCCGCGCGCTACAGGCGCTGCAACAGGGTGCCGATCCGCAGAAAGTGATGCAGGAACTGGCGCACAAGCTGACCAACCGTTTAATTCACGCTCCAACCAAATCGCTTCAGCAGGCCGCCCGCGACGGCGATAATGAACGCCTGCAGATTTTACGCGACAGCCTGGGTCTCGAGTAGGCACCAGGCTGCTGCTACCTGTTACGGGAATCCCACATTTAAATGAAAACCTCTATTGTTGCCAAACTGGAAGCCCTGCAGGAGCGCCACGAAGAAGTGGAAGCGATGCTGGGCGATGCTGGCGTTATCGCCGACCAGGAACGCTTCCGTGCGCTGTCGCGCGAATATGCCCAGCTGACCGATGTCACCCGTTGCTTCCGCGACTGGCAGCAGGTTCAGGAAGATATTGAGACGGCGCAGCAGATGCTCGACGACCCTGAGATGCGCGACATGGCGCAGGAAGAGCTGCAGGCGGCACGCGAACAGAGCGAAGCGCTGGAGCAACAGTTACAGGTGCTGCTGTTACCGAAAGATCCCGATGATGAGCGCGCCTGCTTCATTGAAGTTCGCGCCGGTACCGGCGGTGATGAGGCGGCCATTTTTGCCGGTGATCTGTTCCGCATGTACAGCCGCTATGCCGAAGCGCGCCGCTGGCGGGTTGAGATCGTCAGCGCCAACGAAGGTGAACATGGCGGTTATAAAGAGGTGATCGCCAGGGTGACCGGTGAGGGTGCCTATGGTCGCCTGAAGTTTGAATCGGGCGGACATCGGGTGCAGCGTGTGCCCGAGACCGAATCTCAGGGGCGTATCCATACTTCCGCCTGCACCGTGGCGGTAATGCCGGAAATACCGGAGGCAGAGCTGCCGGAAATCAACGCCGGTGATTTGAAAATTGATACCTTCCGTTCATCAGGTGCCGGCGGTCAGCACGTTAACACCACCGACTCCGCGATCCGTATTACCCACCTGCCAACCGGCATTGTGGTGGAGTGCCAGGACGAGCGTTCGCAGCATAAAAACAAAGCCAAAGCGCTGGCGGTACTGGGCGCGCGTATTCACGCTGCCGAAATGGCCCGTCGTCACGCCGCCGAAGCCAGCACCCGCCGTAACCTGCTGGGCAGCGGCGATCGCTCTGACCGTATCCGTACCTATAACTTCCCGCAGGGCCGGGTTACCGACCATCGCATCAACCTGACGCTTTACCGTCTGGATGAAACCATGGAAGGGAAAATCGATAGCCTGATTGAGCCGATCGTGCAGGAATATCAGGCGGATCAGCTGGCGGCGCTGGCTGGCCAGGATTAATGGATATTCGTCACTGGCTGAAACAGGCCGTTGCGACCCTGAACGGCGGCGACAGTCCGAAGCGCGACGCCGAAATCCTGTTGAGCTTCGTGATCGGCAAGTCGCGCAGCTGGTTAATCGCTTTTGATGAAACCCTGCTCAGCGATCGGCAGCTTAGCCAGCTTGATGCCTTGCTGAGCCGTCGCGCCCGCGGTGAGCCAGTGGCGCATCTGGTCGGCGAACGTGAATTCTGGTCGCTGCCGCTGCGGGTGTCGGACGCCACGCTGATCCCGCGTCCGGACACCGAACTGCTGGTTGAGCAGGCACTGGCGCATCTGCCGGTATCCGCAGCCACCATTCTTGATCTCGGCACCGGCACCGGCGCAATTGCGCTGGCGCTGGCCAGCGAACGGCCCGACTGTCAGGTCACCGGCGTAGATCGTATCGCCGAGGCGGTAGAACTGGCGCGCAGCAATGCGCAGCAGCTTAACCTGCCGAATGCCCGCTTTACGCTCAGCCACTGGTTTCAGCAGCTCTCCCCGCAGCGCTTTGACATTATCGTCAGCAACCCGCCTTATATTGACGCCAGCGATCACCACCTCGAGCAGGGCGACGTGCGGTTTGAGCCGCGCAGCGCGCTGGTGGCGGCTGACGCAGGCCTGGCAGATTTGCGCACGCTGATTGAGCAGGCGCCTGACTGGCTGCAGCCCGGCGGCTGGTTGCTGCTGGAGCACGGCTGGCAGCAGGATCGGGCGGTGCGCGACATGATGCGTCAGCACGGCTACCGCGCGGTGGAAACCGTCAATGACTACGGTGGCAATCCCCGCGTTACCCTTGGGCAATCTTCAACCTGAAAGCGGACGAAAAAGGACTCACGATGTACGCCTGGTATCCACTGATTAAAAATTTGCACCTGTTAACGGTCATCGTCACTATTTCGATGTTTGTGCTGCGCTTTTTCTGGCTGCGCAGCGGATCGGCGATGCTGTCGCGGCGCTGGGTGCGGATTTTGCCGCACGCCAACGACACGCTGTTACTGTTGACCGGTATCTCATTGGTGATGATTACTCACTTCTATCCTTTCACTCCGCAAGGAAGCTGGCTGACTGAGAAGCTATTAGGGGTTATTATCTACATCGCCTTAGGATTTGTGGCATTGAGCCGCCGACCACGCACTGACCGTACCCGCTGGATCGCGTTTCTGGTGGCGTTAATCGCGCTGGTGATGGTCATTAAGCTGGCGCTGAGCAAAATGCCGTTATGGGGATAGTATGACCTCTACCGAACAATTAGATTTTAGCCAGACACCGTTATGTAAAGCGGTGATTGGCGCTACGCTTGCCATCCGCGCCGATTTCCCGGCCGTGTCGGTGGAAGCACAACTTGCGGCCCTGGTGGCCGAAGCACGTGATTATGTTAGCCAGGCCGGCGATGCCGATCTGAAACTCGAAAAACTGCTGGAGCTGTTCTATCGCCAATGGGGATTTGGCGGCGCCAGCGGGGTATATAAACTTTCTGACGCGCTCTGGCTCGACAACGTGCTGAAAACCCGCCAGGGCACGGCCGTCTCACTGGGGGTGATCCTGCTGCACATTGCTGCCGAGCTGGAGTTGCCGCTGATGCCGGTCATCTTCCCAACCCAGCTGATCCTGCGCGCCGACTGGATTGATGGCGAGAAATGGCTGATTAATCCGTTCAATGGTGAAACGCTCGACACGCATACGCTGGAAGTGTGGCTCAAGGGCAACATCAGCCCGACGGCGCGCCTGTACGATGACGATCTCGATGAAGCCAAAACCGTTACCGTGATGCGCAAAATGCTCGACACGTTAAAAGCGGCGTTGATGGAAGAGAAGAAAATGGAGCTGGCGCTGAACGTCAGCCAGGTGCTGTTGCGAATCGATCCTGACGATCCGTACGAAATTCGCGATCGCGGTTTGATCTATGCGCAGCTGGAGTGCGAACATATCGCGCTGAACGATCTCACCTATTTCGTTGAGCAGTGTCCTGAGGACCCGGTCAGCGAGATGATCAAAGTGCAGATTCACGCAATCGAACAAAAACAGGTCACGCTGCACTAAGCGTACCCACTGAAAAGGAAAGGGCATGACACAGAAAGTCGTGAGTATTGGTGACATCAAGGTAGCAAACGATCTGCCGTTTGTACTGTTCGGCGGGATGAACGTGCTGGAGTCGCGCGATCTGGCGATGCGCATCTGCGAACATTACGTCAGAGTAACCGACAAGCTCGGTATCCCTTACGTGTTCAAAGCGTCGTTTGATAAAGCTAACCGTTCATCTATTCACTCCTATCGCGGTCCGGGCCTGGAAGACGGCATGAAGATTTTCCAGGAGCTGAAGCAGGCTTTCGGCGTGAAAATCATTACTGACGTGCACGAAGCGTCACAGGCGCAGCCGGTGGCGGATGTGGTTGACGTGATCCAGCTGCCTGCCTTCCTGGCGCGTCAGACCGACCTGGTTGAAGCGATGGCGAAAACCGGCGCGGTGATCAACGTCAAGAAGCCGCAGTTTGTCAGTCCTGGCCAGATGGGCAACATCGTTGATAAGTTTGCTGAAGGCGGCAACGAGCAGGTAATCCTGTGTGACCGTGGCAGCAACTTCGGTTATGACAACCTGGTGGTCGACATGCTCGGCTTCAACGTGATGAAGAAAGTCACCAACAACAGCCCGGTGATTTTCGACGTCACCCATGCGCTGCAGACCCGCGATCCGTTTGGCGCGGCCTCTGGCGGACGTCGTGCGCAGGTGGGCGAACTGGCACGTGCCGGTATGGCGGTGGGTATTGCCGGCCTGTTCATTGAAGCGCATCCGGACCCGGATCACGCGCTGTGTGATGGTCCTTCGGCACTGCCGCTCGACAAGCTGGAGCCGTTCCTGGTGCAGATGAAAGCGATTGACGATCTGGTTAAAAGCTTCCCTGATCTGGATACCAGCAAGTAATTCTGCTGCGGCAAGGCAAAAAAAAGAGCGAGAAATCGCTCTTTTTTTTCGTCTGCAGGCGGCGGGCTTTACAGCATAATGGTCACCAGATAGCCGGCAAATAACGCCAGATGCGCCGCACCGTTCAGCACGTTAGTACGGCCGGTGGAGAAGGAGAGCTGACACAGGATCAGCGACGCCATCATAATCACCATCTGCGGCGGCTCAAGGCCAAATATCAGCTCCTGGCCGGTCAGAGTAGCGATCAGGGTCACTGCCGGTACGGTTAACGAGATGGTCGCCAGCACTGACCCGAAGAACAGGTTCATTGCGCGCTGCACCTGGTTCATCAGCACCGCTTTAATGGCGCCTAATCCTTCCGGCGACAGGATCAGCAGCGCCACCAGGAAGCCGGTGAACTGAACCGGGGCATTCAATTCGGTCAGCAGGCTTTCCAGCGGGTTGGCATTCATTTTGGTGACCGCAATCACCGCCACCAGATGCACAATCAGCCAGACGGTGTGCCAGATGCTGCTGTGTGCTGAGGGCTTACCGTGATGGGGATCGCCATCATCGCTCTCATCCTCATGCTCATAGACAAACAGGCTCTGGTGGGTTTTGGTCTGAATCAGCAGGAAAACGCCATACATGGCGGCTGAAATCGCGGCAATCAATAGCGCCTGCGCGGTGGAGAAGTTGCCGCCAGGCAGGGCGTTGGGGAACACCAGCACCAGAATCGCCAGCGGAAAGATAGCGATTAAATATTGCTTCACGCCCGCCAGATTAACGTACTGCGTGGCGAACTTATTGCCGCCGAGCAGCAGAGCGAAACCGACCAGTCCGCCGGTAACAATCATCACAATCGAATAGAGCGTGTCACGCATCAGGCCGGGCGCGGCATCGCCGGTCGCCATCAGCGCCGAGATCAGGCTTACTTCAAGGATCACTACCGACAGGCTCAGTATCAGCGAACCGTATGGCTCGCCCAGCCGGTGCGCCAGCACATCAGCATGGCGAACCACGCTAAAGGCGCTGCTAAGAATGGCAATCAGGGCCAGTATGTTGATACCAACCACGATCGGAAATGAGGTTTGTGCGCCAAAAAAATAGAGTACACCCAGCGTAACGATGGGAAATATCAGCGAGAATTCCTTGTGACGTGTTTTTTCATGTGAAGGCATTCACCATCCTCTCTGGTTAATGATCATAAGGGCAGCGGCGCTGCTGTTAAAATATAATCAGTTTTAGGGCAGCGCGCAGTTTATCTTTTCAGCTGCCCGAGCGGGAAAAATTTACTGCTTTTTACTTAAGCCAGATAAATCAGCGGAAGCAGATTAACCCCAGATTATCGCTAATATTCTATTATTAATCAGGCAATAAAAAATGGTTAAACCGTAATAATCCATCTGTTTTTAACCATGGAAAGGTGTGATAGTGTGAATTTACAGCGTGATTTAACCGTTTTATCGCTAAACTGAGCATAAATCGTTGTTTGTGTTTTTGCTGTCATGAACCAGACTTATTATGACCCAGTAAACCGAGGAGGAAGTATGCCTTACGATAGCCGAGCCGATTTACCTGACAACGTTAAACACGTACTTCCGGCACACGCGCAGGATATCTACCAGCAGGCGTTTAACAGCGCCTGGTCGCAGTATAAAGAGGCCGAAGATCGCCGCGGCGACGATTCCCGCGAAGAGGTGGCACATAAAGTGGCCTGGGCAGCGGTGAAAAAAGAGTATGAAAAAGGCGATGATGATAAGTGGCATCCTAAGCGCTGATTAAATGGTTAGTCTGCTTTAATCAAAGGGCCAGAAATATCCGGCCCTTTTTTCTGCCTGTGCTATCAGGTTTATCTGGTTTTTTTTATCCTGCGACCCGCCTCACGCTTGAAACCCCACCAGTAAATCGATTAATGTCAATTTTGTGAACGAAACGCGAAGCCGTTTTGGTGATCATACAGAGGAGCCATCTGGACAGGACGCCGTGAAAGTCGAGGAGGTCGCATTGCTTACCCGGGAATTTCTTTTAAAAGCGGATTGTAAAACGTCGTTCGGTGATATCGAAGAGACGCTGCTCTGGAGTTGCGAGCAGCGCGCGGCGTCGCTGGCGGCTACGCTGGCCTGCCGTCCCGATCACAGCCCGGTATGGATCTTTGGTTACGGCTCTCTGATGTGGAACCCGATCTTTGAAGCGGATGAGGTGGCGTCCGGCTGGCTGGAAGGCTGGCATCGCGCTTTCTGTCTGCGGCTGATTGCCGGACGGGGCACCGCCACTCATCCTGGCCGGATGCTGGCGCTGAAACAGGGCGGCCGGACCAGCGGTCTGGCTTTTCGTCTGCCCGAGGCGCGGCTGCATGAAGAGCTGGCGCTGCTGTGGAAACGCGAGATGATCACCGGCTGCTATCTGCCGACCTGGTGTGAGCTGCAGCTTGAAGATGGGCGCAGCGTAACGGCGCTGACCTTTATCATGGACCCGCGTCATCCGCTGTATGAGTCGGACTCCTGCCCGGAAGCGATCGCACCGCTGATTGCCGCCGCCAGCGGCCCGCTCGGCTCGAATGCCCAGTATCTTTTTTCACTTGAAGAAGAGCTGACAAAACGCGGCATGGAAGAAGAGAGCCTGAGCCGGCTGGCGCATCAGGTACGAACGTTACAGCAGAGTCACTGCCTGAAGCAGGCCTGATCCCTCAGGCTCCTCCGTCACCTGAAACAACACTCCTCACTTCCGCCCGGCGGTCAGGTCAGCCGGGCGGCGCAGCCTGAGAGACCGCTCCCGCCCGCGACCCCGCCAGTCAGTTATCCGGATTAATCAGCCAGGTGCCGGGTTTATCAATCGTCAACGATTGCGCGTGCGTCACGCTGCCGTTGTGAACTTCAATACGATACTGTCCGGCCGCCAGATTCAGGGCAGCAAAACCACTGCTGCCAGGTTTGATTTCCAGTGGCTGACCGTTAAGCACCACATTCTCACCGTTTTCCAGCTTGAGATAGACCGTGGCCAGCATGGCTGGCGCAGCCGCCACCGGGGTGGTCGGGGCGGGCGCGCTGGCCGCCACCGGTGATTGCGTCACCTGTTCCGGCGCGGCGCTATGACGATTCGCCAGCCAGACTGCAGCAATCACCGCCAGCAGCGCCACGGCGGCAGCACCGATCAGTCCCGGCGACAGCCGGCGTACGGTGCGCGGTGTCACCGGCTCAGCGGCGGCGGCACCGTGATTCACCGCCATCACGATCGGCGCTGCGGCTTCAACCGGCTCCTCTTCCACTGCGGCGACACTCTCGCCCGGCACCGGGAAACTGTTTACCACCGCTTCAACATCACTCACCGGCAGGTCGATCAACGCCGCAAACGCATCAATCGATTGCGGACGATCGCCAGGTTTCATCGCCAGCGCGCAGTCAATCGCATGCAGCAGCGGCAGGGAATAGCCCGTCGGCTGACGCTCGACCAGCGGCTGGTAGTTATCTTCAATGCAGCGCACCACGCTGACCGGCGGCGGATTGCCGGTGATCAGGTTATGCAGCACGGCACCAAGGGCGTAGATATCGGTCCACGGACCCTGTTCGACCTCGCCCTCTTCGCTGTACTGCTCAATCGGCGCAAAGCCCGGCTTGAGCATGATTTCGGTTTCATCGGAGAGGTTGCCGATCTCCTTACGCGCCGAGCCGAAATCCAGCAGCACCGGCAGCTGGTTTTCCTGTATCTGAATATTATCCAGCGAGATATCGCGATGCAGATAACCGGCCTGATGAATGGTACTGATGGCTCCCAGCAGCGGCGGCAGCAGACGACGGATCCAGGCTTCGGAAATCGACTCCGGACTGGTGATCTGCCACTCTTTCAGCGTCATGCCGCTGTAGTAGAGCGTGCCCATATAGGCGGTGCCGTTCTGCTCCCAGAAGCGCAGCACGTGCAGCAGGCCCGGATGGTTAAAGCGGGCCAGCAGCCGCGCTTCCTGAATAAAACTATTCAGACCGGCGTTAAACAGTTTCTGGAAGCGTTCGCCACGCAGTTCCAGCGTCAAATCCGCCGCGCGTACCGCCAGCGAAACCGGCATGTACTCTTTAATGGCGATAGTGCGTTCCAGCTGGTGATCCCATGCGCGATAGACAATGCCGAAACCGCCACCGCCAATCACTTCCTTGATCTCAAACTCGTTGAAGCGGTATCCGTCCGGCAGGGCATTCGGAACCGTTTTCTGATTATCATTTGCCGACATAGTGAACTCTCTGAACACGGCCTGCTCGCCAGGCTGCGCGGTAATTAATTGATGTTACGCCAGGCACCAATGGCAGGATCAACCAGATCCGCGTGCAGGGTGTCGATGAGTAACACATTCACTTTTTGCTGTGGCATGAAATGCGGCGCCCATTGGCCGCGCAACGTATCAACTCGCGATTTCACAGCGTCAGCATCCTGCTGCGCAGCATTCTTATCCATCTTAATCAACAGAGTTCCATTAAAACGCCATACATGTTGCTGGCTATCGAACGGCAGAACCAGCCAGCTATCGGCGGTGTCGGCGCGGGTGACAATCATGCGCTGATTGTTGGCCGCAATCACTTCCAGTTTGCTGTCCGGAATGGTCAGGTTAGCGATCGGGTAGCCCTGATAAAAGCTCACCGCAACCGGCGTCGGATGATCCGGTGTCGCCAGCGTCAGTTCACTTTTGCCTTCGGCCCAGCCGTCGGGCGAGCACTGCTGCTTGCTGACGTCCGGAATAAACATCGTCCGGGCATTCTCATCCCAGGCGGTACGAAAATGGCAGCCGCTCGGCAGATCAAAATGCTGCAGCGGCGTGCTATTGGCCGGGCGTGACAGATCAAGCGGCGCGGCGTTACTTTCGCTGGCGCTGGCCGTGGCGTCCGCCATGACAATCGGCCGCCAGTTCTGTAGCTTACTGGCGCTGCCGCTGGCTAATACGCCGCCGTCTTTGTCGGTCATCTGCCACGGCATGACATCCAGCAAACCGCACTGGTTGGCGAGCAGGGTACCGACGCGCGGTAAAAAGGTGGTCAGCACCGCCGAATCCTTACTTTTTCCGGAAACAATGCGCAGCGGCAACGTCTCTTTGCACCAGTCGTCGGGCGCTTTGCTCACCACGTTATCGATGTAGACCTCCAGCGCCAGGCTGGGGGAATAGACCACACGATAATTTTCGGCCTGGGCATAAAAGGCTATCAGTAAGGTGGCGATGCCGGGCAACCACAGTTTCATAAGGATCCTTGGAATCAAAAACGAGGCGGCAGAAAGCGCGCCGAATCAGCCAGTGAATAAAGCAATGTCGCTTCTTCCGGCTCACCAATCCAGACCGCCAGTGCGCTGAGATTATCTTTTTTCACGTTGCGGCTCACCGCCTGTTCCATCAGTGCCAGCCACTCTTCGCAGGCGTTAACCATCCGCAGCGCCTGCTCCATTTCACCGGTGGTCAGGTTGAGCCAGAATCCATCGGTACAGACCAGAAACGCGTCGCCATCTTCCAGCGCAATCTGCTGCGAAAAACTGACTGCACGCGGCGGTTCAGCACCGAGCGCATTATAGAGTAAATTACTGTTAATGCCGGTATTTTCATAGCCCGCTTCTTTCAACTGCTGGGCCAGACTGTGGTCGCGGGTGACCTCATGCAGTACCCCGCGCCGGAAGTGGTAAACCCGGCTATCACCTGCGTGGGCCCACCATGCACGCTGTTTTTGACGGTCAATAAACAGCGCCGCAAGGGTGGTACTCATCCGTGCAAATTTCGGATTCTTTCCCTGTGCCTCATGCAGCGCCAAACGGCACTGTTCGATCGCCTGACGGGTAAAGTCGGGCGTAAACTGTTCACAGTTCTCCAGCTGGCCGAGCAGGCTGTCACGCACCAGCTGCGCCGCCATCTCGCCACCGGGCAGACCGGCGACGCCGTCACAGACCACGAAACAGGCCCGGCGATCGTCCAGCGTGGCACCGGTGCGGTCCTGATTATCATCGCGCAGGCCTTGCTGGCAGCGGCTGGCAAAAACGATCTTCATGCTTCATCTACCCGCGTCTGGGAATCTTTGTACTGATTGACCTCCATGTCATAGGCATGCAGAAACGCTTCGCCAAACAGGGTATGGAAATCATCTTCAATTTCACCGGCGGTACGCTGATAGTTGCGGGTAAAGTAGTCCCACAGCGCCGCCTTTTTAGTGGTGGTGAACGGCAGCTTCGGCAGCAGGCCGTCGGTGCGTGCCTGCTCTTCCAGGCGCGCCGGATTAAACGACTGCAGCATCGCCGCAATGATGGCGCGGATACCGGCAATCATTCCCAGCTGATGCGCCTGTAAATCAACCAGCGCATCGCGGACCGCCTGTTCCGGCGGCATAAAGCCCGGCATCTGGCTCTGGTACATCTGCATCAGTACGGTTTTACCGGACGGCAGAATCTTAAACGGGTTGTTGGCCTCATTCAGGATCATCGTCATGTCCGCTTTCACGCCGCGCTTGAGGATGGAACGCGACGACAGCAGCGCCACTGTGCCCTGGGAAAACAGGCTCAGCATCCGGCCGGTGATGCGCATCTGCTCTTCATCAATCGGCGTCGCGTGGCCGTTGCTCAGGCCCATCCCGTCCAGCAGCGCGGCGATCAGCTGGTCCTGATCCTGCGGCTGGGACGACAGGGCGCGGCGCGGTTCGTCCGCCTGCGGCTCAATCGCCAGCCGTGCATCATTATGGCGCTCGTGGCGCACCGGGGAAGCGTCGTTCACCAGCAGACGCTCTTCAACCTCGTGGTGGTCGTGAATGCCCAGCGGATTAGCCGGCTGGTCGCTACTGCCGGCAAACAGCGCGAGGGGATCGCTGTGATCGCTCTGACAGGCGGGATCGCGCACTTCCAGCGCATAGTCACCGATACGCAACGCATCGCCATGCTTCAGCAGCACCTGCATACCGCGACCAAGCGCGATGCCGTTATGCTCCACCGGCGTCACGCTGCCCTGATTGGTCAGGCGGCATTCGCCGTCATGCGACAGATGGACCAGCGCCTGCAGGCGCGAAATGGCGCGCGACTCATCTGGCAGCACCAGATCGTTGTCCTGACTGCGGCCAATGGTGCCACCAGGCGGTTGAAACACGACGGTTTTAACCGGAACATCCGTAGTGCATTGCACAATGGTAAATTGCATGAGTTATCCCAGATTGAACGGCAAACGCAACCGGCCTTACTCAAACATCGGTGGGTAAAGGCCATTACGTCCCGGCTGTGCACCTGCCGCCGGGTTAAACAGTAATGAAAACAGTTGTGCCGTGAGGTTGCCGCTGTGCTTGTGGGTGGCGTGGGCAAAACCATCACTGCGGTTACTCCACCAGTAGCTCATATGCTGCTGAGGATCGAAGCGTTCAGCCACTTCACGCCAGCTCAGCGTGCAGGGCAAATCCTGATAACCGATCACTTCCATGATCTCGGAAGGCTGTCGGGCCGGCACCAGCAGCGGTGGCAGCGCCTGAATCTGCTGTTCCAGCTGTGCGCCGTTGAGCGGCGTCTGTACCGCCCGCAGCAGCGTCGCGCCCAGATCCTGAAACCAGTCGCCCGAAATGGTCAGCTGAGCCGGATGCCACTGGCTAAGCGGAAAACTGTGCAGCGCCAGCAGCGGCCAGGCCCGGCCGACGCGGTCACAGGAGGGCAGTAAACAGCCCATCTGCACCTGCTGCCGGGTCGGGGTGATCGGCAGAACAAAATTCCATACCGGAGCGCGTAAAAAGTTCGCGGTTACCGCATCGTCCTGCTGATGCCAGTGCATCAGACCCTGCTGGAACCAGTGATTCCACGGGGTGATCTGTTGCTCGCTCAGCCGGTGATGCAAAAAGTCGCCGGTTGACGGCAGCTTGCCATACCAGCCGGGGGCAGTATAAGCAGCCATGTACACCTCACCATTACTCGCTATGCAGGGTCAATCGCTGTGCAGAGCGCGAGGGCGTCACCGCCAGCACAGGGCCGGATTGCCCTGCAATTTTCAGATTTTCCGCAAGCTTACGCATCATCAGCGCATTATCACGTGCATAGGGCGATGACTGAATTTGCTGATCCAGCAGCTGGCTCAGATGCCAGTCGAGCTGCTGAAGGTCGCGAGTGCTGACCGAGTCGGGCAGCGAGCGCTGCAGGTTTTGCAGCAGCCAGGCACGCAGAAATTCGCCATCGTAATTACGCGGTTGATACAGCATCTGATAGGCGCGCAGGGCATTGCGGCTGTACGCGTTATCATCGCCCGGGTCATTGCGCAGAATATTGGTGATCTGCTGGGCGACGCGCGGCAGCAGTAAAGACTTAAGCGCATTTTGATAAAGCGCCCAGGCCGCATCGCTGACCTGCGTCCCGCGATATAAGCCCACCCGCATAGTAAGCGGCGGATTATCGAGAGAAAAACGATCGGACAGCGGCAATTTCACCAGGCTATTGAGAAAGGGTAGCAGATCAAAAATATTATCAGCAGGCTGATGAATCACCTGCTGACTCTGCTCACGAATAGCCGGTACCCGCGCTTCAACCTGATGCAGATAGTGCTGATTATGGTAATAACTGAGGCCCCACAGGCCAGACATAATCAGCAGGCCGCCGGCCAGCACGCCGTAACCGATCCAGTGAAACAGCTGATTGCGGTATTCCCAGCGCCGGTTGCTGCCGGCCAGGCCGCTCTCTTTAAAGATCAGATCGTTGAGCAAATCGCGAATAAAAAAGCTCTGGCCTTTGTTACCCGGAATCGGGCTGTTGCGGTTGACGCTGTCCCAGGCGGCAATTGAATGATCGCCCGCCTGACGCAGCTGCAGTTTACGGCTCAGCTCGCCCATCACCCGGTCAAAAGGCAGACCTTCCTGGGTGCCGCTGGTGAAGAACAGACCGCGCGGACTCCAGGCAACCGCATCCTGATGGTCAGAGAAGACGATATCGAGGTATTCATTCAGCAGCGGACGCAGCGAGGCAAACTCCTGAGGGAACAGGAAACATTCGGCGCGCTCATTGAGGTCGCGTTCCTGGGTCATCTGGTCAGCCAGCTGCTGCTGCAGCTCCAGCTCCAGCCGCTGAAATTGCTGGCCAAAATGGCGATGCCAGTCGCCTTTGTGCGGCTTGCCGAGGTCCCAGTTAAAGGTAAAGCCCCAGATTGCATCACGCTTTGCTTTGTCGACCGAGCCGAAATAGCTCATAAAACCTTTCAGCAAGTCGGTTTTGGTCACCATCACATAGACCGGGAAATGGATGCCGGTCTGCTGGTGCAGTTCCGCCATACGCTCACGCAGCGCGCTGGCCTGGGCAAACCGCGCCTCGGCAGAGTCACTCAGCAGATCGGCGACGCTAATGGTCATGATCACGCCGTTAATCGGCTGGCGGGTGCGGTAGCGCTTAAGCAGGTTGATGAAGCTGTGCCATTCGGCGGCGTCGCGCGCACGCTGGCTCTCCTGCAGCGCGTAGCGGCCGGCGGTATCAATCAGCACCGCGCTGTCGGTGAACCACCAGTCGCAGTTGCGGGTGCCACCCACGCCGCGGATCGCGTTTTTTCCCAGCGTATCGGTCAGGGGAAAATTCAGTCCGGCATTCAACAGCGCCGTGGTTTTACCGGCTCCCGGCGCGCCCATCACCAGATACCACGGCAGCTGATAAAGGTAATTGGAATTAAAGCGCGACAGCAGACCACCGGAATGGCGGCGACCAAACTGGGTGCGCCTGAGCTGCATCGCCGCATCGCTGAAGCGCTGGTTGAGCAGTTCTTCGGTCACCTGACGTTCGGCGGGATCGTCGCTGCCTGCGGCCTGCAGCTGATTCAGTAACCGGCTATTAAACCAGGCGCGATAGAGCGACGGCATCAGCTGGAACAGGATCCACAAAAAATAGAAGGCACTGACGGTGAGCTGGCGCGGCAGGATCGGCTCCAGCGGCCGCGATTCGCCCCACGTCCAGAGCGGACCGAGCATCCACACCAGACAGCTCAGCGCCGTAACGCCGATAAAACTCCATAACAATCGATGTGTCAGAAGCAGTCGTACGGAAGCGCGCATTATTGTGCTCCTTGATGATTACTGAGCGTTTCGGGCGCGGCAAACAGGGTGATTTCAACGCGGCGGTTGCGGGTACGGTTTTCGCTACTGTCGTTCGGCAGCAGCGGGTCGCTGTCGCCGCGGCCTTCAGAACGCACGGTATGGCCGTCGGCCAGCTGGACCTGCAACAGTTGCGTCACCGCGCGGGCGCGGGCGAAAGAAAATTCATAGCTGGAGGCAAACCGGCTGTTATCCACCGGGTGATCGTCGGTAAACACCGACACCAGAATCGTGCCTTTGACATTTTTCATGGCGGTCGAGACCCGTGCCAGCAGGGCGCGGCCCACCGGGTTGATCACCGTACCCTGTTCGGCGAACAGCTTATCCGCCGGGATAATAACTTTGCTGCCGAAGGCACCGTCGCTGACTTCAAGCTGGCCTGCGGCAATCACATCATTCAGCCGCTGTCGCAGGTCGAGCAGCGCCTGAGGCGAAGAGGGACGACGACCGGCGGTTATCTGCGGCAGCGGCGTCTGATAGATAGCGCGCAGCAGCGGCTCGGCCGCATTGCCCAGTCGCCAGTTCAGGCCGCTGTAGATCAGGCAGCCGATCAGCGCCACCAGCATCGCGCAGGCCCACAGCGGGACCATCGGCCGAGCCAGCGTGCTGACCAGCGGATGCACCTCCACCAGCGGCGGCTGCGGCGTCAGACGCTGCGCACGCGTTTCTTCAATCAGGGTTTTCAGTCGCTTACGGATGCCGTCGCACTGGGCGCGACCCTGTTCGCTGCCGCGATACCGGCCTTCATAGCCGAGCAGCAGGCAGTAGTGCACCACCTCCAGTAACCAGAGGTGCTGTTGTGGGCTCTGTGAAATACGCGACAGCAGCTGAAAGAATTTTTCGCCGCCCCAGCTTTCATTGTGAAAGGTCACCAGCATGCCGTTGCCAGACCAGACGCCGCGGGTGCCCCACGGTGTTTGCGCCGCAGCTTCATCCAGTGCGCTGCAGACGCAGTAACGCGCGCCGATAATCATTTCAAACGGCAGGCCGGCCTGTTTACAACGCTGTTCGAACTGGCGGATCTCATCAATCAGTGACTGACGTAAGCCCGCGGGGTCGTCATGGGTGGCTGCCTGACGAATCTGCACCACCGCGTTCAGCAGTGGCGCAGCAGCCTGAAGTAATAGATTCTCATTGCCTGAGGAGGTGACCTCACGCGCAGGGGATTCCACAGTCATTAATTCGTGATCTTCCAGCCAATGGCAAATCCCTGTACCCGCAGCCCAGGACGGTGCTGCGGGCAATATGCGCCGGATTTCATGTTTAGTCTAAGATCCAGGTCGCGGTATCGTTAGTGCGGCACGCTTTACTGGCACCGCCAACGGCGACACAGACCTGTTTCGTCTTGCGAGGACGAGGGCGATCGCTCTGGACGGTGGCGTCATAGCGGCTGCTTTCCACACCCGCTTTTAACGGGACGTAACCGATCATCGGACCGTCAGCCTGATCGGCAATCGCCAGCCAGTGATTTTCCACATTGCCTAATACTTCAAACGGTTTACCCGTTTCGAGATAGCGAACCACTTTGCCGCCGTAATCGGGCGTCGTCATCACTGACGCGCCATACAACGCTCTCCAGGTCTGATTGACCGGTTCAAATTCAGTCGGCGCCGCAACGGCATGCCGATGAACCAGCTTGACGCCGTTGATTTCGCTGGTCACCAGCGTGTCATCAGTGACGGGCGGCGGCGGGGCCTTACAGCCTGCCAGGGTAAGGACCGCCAGCAGTGTTAACGCAAGACTCTTTTTCACCATGTTCCTCGTGATCTCATCAAAGTATCTGCATATTGCCTGGCCCAACGTAACAGGGCGCCGACAATGGCGCCGCAGCAGGCCAAAGTTCTGACATTCAAAAAAAAGGTCAGATTACATCAGGATAGTACTGCGTTCAGTCTACCTAAGACTTTTGAGAATTCAAACCATTGCACCGGCTGCCGATGCGTGATAGCAGGCGCTTTTCTGGTAAGCCAGGGCGCGGGAAAAGCGCCATGCTTTACGATAGTTAAAGCTAACTGAATTATCGTGACGGCAAACTGGTTGAGAACCTTGCCGCGCATTCTGCCATGCAAAGGATTTCATTGGAAACTATTAAGTTTTTCTAATCACTCATTGTCAGAAATTTTTATCCGTTTGCCTTAAGAAACTCATCAAAATCGGAATTTACGGGCAGCCGTTCAGGCAATTGTGACGATAAAACGGCACGTCTTTTGCTTAATAATGGTTTTACGGCGATAAGAGGTGAGCCATGAGGGACGCCCTGACCTGGCTGCAGGCATCACGGGATAGCGATATTGCCAGCCTGCAACGGCTACTCCAGACCGGACGGCTGATTACCGCGGTCAGTGAGCTGGTCCATCAGCTGCAGCGGGAACGCGGAGCCAGCAATATCTGGATCTGTTCCCACGGTCAGCTGTTCAGCGCTGAGCGGATCGCCCGTCAGCAGGATGTCAGCGCCTGCCTGCAGCACGTTTATCAGGCGCTACCCCCCGCGCAGCCGCAGCCGGGCTACAGCCGCTTCTGTCATCTGATTGCCGCCGCGTTGCAGGCGCTGAGCGAACTGCCCGCACTGCGACAGCAGATCGCGGAGGGGACACTCAATCAGCCAGCGGCGATGGTGGCGTTTAACCAGGTGATCCGCACCTTACTCAACCTGGTATTTGAAGCCGCCGATACCGCCAGCCATCCCGATATCTCCCGCGCGCTGATTGCGCTGTTCAGCTTTATGCAGGGCAAGGAGCTGGCCGGACAGGAGCGTGCCATCGGCTCCGCTGGCTTTGCGGCCGGACAGTTCACCGCCGATCAGCGCAGCCAGCTGGTGGCGCTGATTGCGGCCCAGGAGCAGAGCTTTACGACTTTTCACGCGTTTGCCGATGACCAGGCGCGTAGCCAATGGCAGCCGCTGGCGCAGGCCAGCCGGGAGATTGAGCGGCTGCGGCGCATCGCCTGCACCGGTGGCCAGGCTGAAGCGACCGGCGCGCTGAACTGGTTTTCACTGCTCTCCGCGCGGCTCGATCAGATGAAACAGGTCGAAGATGGTCTCGCCACCACGCTGATGCTACGTTGCCGGACCGCAATTGCGCAGGCCGAGCTGCAGGCGGCGCTGCCGTTGACCCCGGCGCAGGCAGAGAGCAGCTTTGCGCTCTACGTTTCCGGTGCCGACTGGCTGCCCGGCGCGGCCACGCTCGACAGCGACGGTCTGGCGCCGCAGCTTGGGCGCTCGGTACTGTCACTGATTGGTGAACAGTCCCAGCGCTTGCAGCAGCAGGCCGATGAGCTGGCCGCCATGCGCGTCTCACTTGATGAGCGCCGGGTGATTGAACAGGCTAAGCACTGGCTGATGCAGCAGCATGGTTTCAGTGAACAGGCGGCCTGGCAGGCGCTGCGTAAAAGCGCCATGAACCAGAACAAACGGGTACTGGAGATCGCGCAGGCGGTGCTGGCTGTCGCCGCGACGCTCAACACCTAACCCGAAAGGGTTAGCTGCACAACGCTTGTGCGCAACCTGCGTCAGGAAAGTGCAAAAACGGTTACTTTTTCAACCGTGGCAGGGTGAAAACCCGGTGTTATAGCCGACGCTGATTCTGGCACGCGGCTTGCTTGATATGACAGACAGTGCGCATTGTTCCCGCCAACGGCGGTGGGGCCAGTGCTTTGGATAAAGGCGTCCATCCGCATGCTTCGGCATGTCGGAGGACGCCTTTTTTTATTCCTGTTCAGGGTCAATATGATGAGCAAAACGCCATTTTCTCTTTCACGACGTCAGTTACTGCTTTCCGGGGCCGCGCTGGGCGGTGCCTGGGTGATTCCGGGATTACGCAATGCCGTATGGGCGGCGGGCTCGGATGCGCCTGAGAAAAAGGCGGTGCGGGTCGGCTTTATTCCGCTCACCGACTGCGCGCCCGTGGTGATGGCGTCGGTTAAAGGATTTGATAAAAAATATGGCCTGACGCTACAGGCCAGTAAAGAGGCGAGCTGGGCGGCGGTGCGCGACAAACTGACCTCTGGCGAGCTGGATGCCGCACACGTGCTGTACGGCATGATCTACGCCCTGCAGCTCGGGGTAGCCGGCCCGCAGCACGACATGGCGAATCTGATGACGCTCAACCACAACGGCCAGGCGATCAGCCTGTCGAACCAGCTAAAAGCCAGCGGCGTGACCGATGCGGCCAGCCTGAAAAAGGCGGTCGACAGCCAGGCCAAAGGCCATTTCACCTTTGCCCACACTTTTCCCACCAGCACCCACGCCATGTGGCTCTATTACTGGCTGGCCAATGCCGGCATCAACCCGTTTGAGGAGGTACGCACCGTGGTTGTGCCGCCGCCGCAGATGGTGATGAACATGAAGATTGGCAACATGAGTGGTTTCTGCGTCGGCGAGCCGTGGAACCAGCGCGCCATCAGCGACAACATCGGCTTTACCGCCGCCACCAGCCAGCAGATCTGGCCTGAGCATCCGGAAAAAATCCTCGGCACCCGCGCGCAGTGGGTCAATGAGAACCCTAACACTGCACGCGCGCTCACGGCTGCGGTACTGGACGCGGCCCGCTGGATTGACGCCTCCGACGATAACCGTCGCGAAACCGCGCAGGTGTTAGCCGGGCGCGCCTGGATCAATACCAAAGTTGAGACGCTGCAAGGGCGGATGCTGGGTCAGTACCAGAACGGCCTGGGTCAGTCGTGGCAGGACGCGCACCCGATGCGTTTCTTCGGTGACGGCAACGTCAGTTTCCCGTGGCTCTCCGACGGCATGTGGTTTCTGACCCAGATGAAACGCTGGGGCCTGCTGACCGACGATCCCGATTACCTGGCGGTGGCACGGCAGATTAACCGCATCGACATCTATAAACAGGCCGCCAGTGCGGTCGGCCAGATCGCGCTGCCCGCCACGCAGATGCGCAGCAGTACCCTCATCGACGGCAAAGTCTGGGACGGCAGCGATCCTGCCGCCTACGCCGCCAGTTTCGCTATCAAACGTTAAGAGAGGATGCCATGAAAACTGACGCACGCGCCCTGGCGCAGCCGGTACAGACCGACAGTAGTGCTACCGTGATCCCGCTGCAGATTACCCCGAAAGCCGCCGCCAGACCGGCTCGCCTGCGTCCGCTGATCCAGCGGGCAATTCCGGCCACCGGCGGGATGCTGTTGCTGCTGCTGGTGTGGCAAATTGCCGCGCTGTCAGAGCCGTCTTTTCCGACGCCGTATGCCACCTGGCAGGCGGCACAGGTGCTGTTTGCCGATCCGTTCTATAGCAACGGCCCCAACGATCAGGGCATCGGCTGGAACGTGCTGGCGTCGCTGCAGCGGGTCGCTATTGGCTTCGGCCTGGCGGCCGTGGTCGGCATTCCGGCCGGTTTTCTGCTCGGCCGCTTTCTGTTTATGACGCGGATGTTCAATCCGATTATCGCCTTGCTGCGTCCGGTCAGTCCGCTGGCGTGGCTGCCGATTGGTCTGCTGCTGTTTCAGCGTGCCGAGCCTGCCGCCAGCTGGACCATTTTCATCTGCTCGATCTGGCCAATGATCATCAACACCGCCGAAGGGGTACAACGCATTCCGCAGGATTACCTCAATGTGGCGCGGGTGCTGCAGCTCTCTGAGTGGACGGTGATGCGCCGCATCCTGCTGCCGGCGGTGCTGCCCGCAGTGCTGACCGGGGTTCGTCTGTCGATCGGCATTGCGTGGCTGGTGATTGTCGCTGCCGAAATGCTGACCGGCGGACTGGGTATCGGCTTCTGGATCTGGAACGAGTGGAACAACCTCAACGTGGAAAACATTCTGATCGCCATCCTGATTATCGGCGTCGTCGGCCTGTTGCTGGAGCAGGGCTTGATGCTGCTGGTCCGTCGTTTTAGCTGGGATAAATAAGGAGTTCACCATGTCACAGATTATTCGCGTCCAGCAGGTCAGCCAGCGCTTCAATACCGCCAGCGGTGAGTTTCTGGCGCTGGATAACGTCAGCTTTGATATTCACCAGGGCGAAACCCTGAGCCTGATCGGCCATTCCGGCTGCGGCAAATCAACCCTGCTGAACCTGATTGCCGGATTAAGCCGGCCCAGCAGCGGCGTATTGCTGTGCGATAACCGCGAGATCGCCGGGCCGGGGCCAGAGCGGGCGGTGGTGTTCCAGAACCATTCGCTGCTGCCGTGGCTGACGGCGTTTCAGAACGTTGAGCTGGCGGTGCAGCAGGTGTTTAAAGGCCGGCTCAGTAAAGCGGAAATGCGCGACTGGATTGAGCACAACCTGAATCGCGTGCAGATGAGCCATGCAATGCACAAGCGGCCGGGTGAGATTTCCGGTGGCATGAAGCAGCGCGTCGGTATCGCGCGGGCGCTGGCGATGAAACCGCGGGTGCTGCTGCTGGATGAGCCATTTGGCGCGCTGGACGCCCTGACTCGCGCGCATCTGCAGGACAGCGTGATGCGCATTCAGCAGGAGCTGAACACCACCATCGTGCTGATCACCCATGACGTCGATGAGGCGGTGTTGTTGTCAGATCGGGTACTGATGATGACCAACGGCCCGGCGGCGCGGGTCGGTGAGATCCTGCCGGTCGATCTGCCGCGTCCGCGCTCACGCGTGGCGCTGGCCGACGAGCCGCGCTATCACCAGCTACGCCAGCGGGTGCTGCACTTTCTGTATGAAAAACAGACCACGGCGGCGTGAGGATCGCATCATGAGGCAACGGCTGCTGGTGATTGGGAATGGAATGGCGGCGATGCAGCTGGTCGAAAGCCTGCTGCAACGCGCGCCGCAGCGCTACGCCATCACGGTGATCGGTCGCGAACCACACGGCAACTATAACCGCGTGCTGTTATCACCGGTGCTGGCTGGCGAGATGCACTTCAGCGAAACCCTGATTCATCCACCGTCATGGTATCAGCAGCACGGCGTGACGCTGCTGGCAGGTGAAACGGTGCGGCAGGTCGACCTGGCGGCCCGCACGGTGCTGACCGACCAGCGTCAGCTGGGCTGGGACCGGCTGGTTTTCGCCACCGGATCGCAGCCGCGTCTGCCGGCCATCACGGGCATCGATCGGCCGCAGGTCAGCGGTTTCCGCAGCATCAATGATGTTGAACGGCTGCTGGCGGGCCAGGGACCGGTGGCGGTGCTGGGGGGCGGTTTCCTCGGCATTGAGGCGGCGGCGGCACTGCGGGCGCAGGGCCGCGAGGTGACGCTGATCCACCATAAAGGCTGGCTGCTCGATCGCCAGCTGGATGCCAGAGCGGGCGAACTGCTGCTGACGGCGCTGCGCGGGCGTGGCATCCGCTGTTTGCTGAACAGTGGGCTGCAGGCGATCACCGCAACCGGCGTCACGCTGGCGGATGGCACTGATTACGCCGCCGGGCAGGTGGTGATCGCCATCGGCGTGGACCCGGCCGTGGCCGTGGCACGGGCGGCGGGGCTGCCGTGCCAGCGTGGGATTCTGGTCGATCGCCAGCTGCGCAGCGCGGTGACCGATGTCTATGCCGTCGGCGAGTGCTGTGAAATTGAAGGGGAAACCTTTGGCCTGGTAGCGCCCTGTCTGGCGCAGGCGCAGGTGCTGGCAGCGCAGCTGGCCGGTTCGCCACAGGCTGATTATCGCACCCAGCCTGGCGGCACGCGGCTGAAAGTCAGCGGCATTTCACTGTTCAGCGCCGGGGATATCAGTGAAGCGCCGTCGGTCAGCAGTTTTGATCCGCTCTCCGGCGACTATCGTCGTCTCTTTCTGCGACAGGGACGCCTCAACGGCGTGCTGCTGTTTGGTGACAGCCAGCAGGGGGCCGCACTGCTCGGCCGCCTGCAGCGTGCTGAACCCGCCACTCTCGCCACCCTGTTCGATCCCGATCAACCTGAAACGCAGCCGCAGGCTGCAGAGAGTCTTCTGATGAGCAAACCTTTATTAGCCGTGATCGGTCACGGCATGGTCAGTCACTATTTTCTTGAGCAACTGGTCGCCCGTGAACTGCATCAGCACTATCAGATTGTGGTGTATGGCGAAGAGTCTCAGCCAGCCTATGACCGGGTGCATCTGTCGGACTATTTCAACGGCAAACAGGCGGCCGATCTCTCACTGGTGGCAGAGGATTTTTTTGTGCAGCACGGCATTGAGCTGCGCACGGGCTGTCAGGTGGTGGCGATTGATCGGGCGCAGCGCAGCCTGACTGACAGCGCAGGTAACCAGCTGGCGTGGGATCGGCTGGTGCTGGCAACCGGATCACGCGCCTTTGTGCCGCCGATTCCCGGCCATGATGCGGCACGCTGCTTCGTCTACCGCACGCTGGACGATCTCGATGCGATTGCTGCCTGCGCCCGTCACAGTCAGCGCGGCGTGGTGATTGGCGGCGGGCTGCTGGGTCTGGAAGCGGCCAATGCGCTGCGGCAACTCGGGCTGGAAACCCACGTGGTGGAGTTCGCGCCGCGCCTGATGGCGATGCAGCTCGATGAGGGCGGCGCATCCATGCTGCGTCAGAAGATCGAGTCGCTCGGTGTGACGGTACACACC
This sequence comes from Pantoea sp. X-Soil-YNGN-775, assembly GCF_059730575.1. Lineage (NCBI taxonomy): Bacteria > Pseudomonadati > Pseudomonadota > Gammaproteobacteria > Enterobacterales > Erwiniaceae > Pantoea > Pantoea sp. X-Soil-YNGN-775. Next base: position 1,723,590 of record NZ_AP035945.1, read on the forward strand.
TCAAAACAGACTCAGCAGATTGAGACTCAGGCCGACGGCAGCGTACTGCTGCACTTTGCCGATGGCAGCAGCCTGCCCAGCGATCTGGTGCTGTTCTCCGCCGGCATCCGGCCACGTGATGAGCTGGCGCGTGAGGCCGGTCTGACGCTCGGTGCGCGCGGCGGTATTGAGATTAACGATCGCTGTCAGACCAGCGATGAAGCGATCTACGCCGTCGGCGAATGCGCGCTGTGGAACGGTCAGATTTTTGGGCTGGTGGCGCCAGGCTATCAGATGGCGCGGGTGCTGGCGGGCCATCTGGCGGCAGAACCCGCTGCGTTCAGCGGTGCGGATATGAGCACAAAGCTCAAACTGCTGGGCGTCGAGGTCGCGTCGTTTGGTGATGCGCAGGGGCGCACCGTCGGCAGCCAGAGTTATCACTGGACCGACGGTCCAAAAGGCATTTACAAGAAAATCGTGGTCTCCGGCGACGGCAGCCGGTTGCTGGGCGGCGTGCTGGTGGGGGACAGCAGCGATTACGCCACCCTGCTGCAGATGATGCTGAATGCGCTGCCGCTGCCGGCCGCGCCTGAGAGCCTGATCCTGCCGCTGCTGGCGGGCGCACCGGCCAAAGCGCCGGGCGTGGCTGCGCTACCCGACAGCGCCCAGCTCTGCTCCTGTCAAAACGTCAGCAAAGGCGATATCTGCGCAGCGGTGAAAAGCGGCTGCAGCGAAATGAGCAGCATTAAAAGCTGTACCAAAGCGGCCACCGGCTGCGGCGGCTGTGCGGCGCTGGTGAAACAGGTGATGGAATACCAGTTGTCGAACCTCGGCGTGGTGGTGAAGAAGGATGTCTGCGAGCACTTCGCCTGGTCGCGGCAGGAGCTGTATCACCTGATCCGGGTGGAGGCGATCAAAACCTTTGACGATCTGCTGGCGGCGCACGGCAACGGCCACGGCTGTGAAGTGTGTAAACCGCTGGTGGCCTCGCTGCTGGCCTCCTGCTGGAACGACTATCTGCTGCAACCGGCGCATCTGCCGCTGCAGGATACCAACGATCGCTACTTTGCCAATATCCAGAAAGATGGCACCTATTCAGTGGTGCCGCGCGTTCCGGCGGGTGAGCTCACTCCGCAAGGTCTGATTGCCATTGGCGAAGTGGCGGCGCGCTACGATCTCTATACCAAAATTACCGGCGGGCAGCGCATCGATCTGTTCGGCGCACGGCTCGATCAATTGCCAGCTATCTGGCAGACGCTGCTGGACGCGGGCTTCGAAACCGGCCACGCCTACGGCAAATCGCTGCGCACCGTGAAGTCCTGCGTCGGATCAACCTGGTGCCGCTATGGCGTGCAGGACTCTACCGCCTTCGCTATCGCGCTGGAGCACCGCTACAAGGGCCTGCGCGCCCCGCACAAAATCAAGATGGCGGTTTCCGGCTGTACCCGCGAATGTGCCGAAGCGCAAAGTAAAGATATCGGGGTGATCGCCACTGACAAGGGCTGGAACCTCTATGTCTGCGGCAATGGCGGCATGAAGCCGCGTCACGCCGATCTGTTCGCCAGCGACCTCGACGACGCCACGCTGCTGCGGTATGTCGATCGTCTGCTGATGTTTTATATCCGAACCGCCGACCGGCTGCAGCGCACCAGTGTCTGGCTGGATAACCTCGAAGGTGGTCTCGACTATCTGCGTCAGGTGGTGATTGACGATAGTCTCGGGCTGGCGGCAACGCTGGAGCAGGAGATGCAGCAGGTGGTCGGGGCGTACCAGTGCGAATGGCAGACCACGCTGGCCGATGCGTCACGCCTGGCGCTGTTCACTCCGACGATCAATAGCGATCGGCCGGATGAGAGCCTGCACTACAGCCGGGTGCGTGGCCAGCGCCAGCCGGACGCGGCCACGTCCCGCCCGTTGCTGCAACTGCCGGCCGAGCGATGGAGCGCGGTCTGCGTTCTTGACGCGGTGCCCCAGCAGGCCGGCATCGGGGCGCGGCTCGGCAGTGAGCGTATCGCGCTGTTCCGCTTTGGCGAGACGCTTTATGCGCTGGAAGATCGCGAGCCAGGCAGCGAAGCCAGCGTGTTGTCGCGCGGTATTCTCGGTGATGTTGGCGGCGAGCCGGTGGTGATTTCGCCACTTTACAAGCAGCGGGTGCGGCTGCGGGACGGTCAGAATCTGGATAATCCGCAGCACCCGTTACGCTGCTGGCCGGTGAAGCTGGAAGCGGGGCAGATCTGGCTGGCTAACCGTCCGGCGAATCAACTGGCGCAGGCATCATGAATACCACCTGTCCCTATTGCGGCGTCGGCTGTGGCGTCTGCGTGACGCCGCTGGAGAATCATCGGGCGCAGGTGACGGGCGATCCACGGCATCCGGCCAACGCCGGGCGGTTGTGCGTCAAGGGAGCGGCGTTAGGCGAGACGCTGACGCCACAGGGACGGTTGCTGAAGGCGCAGGTTAATGGCCAGCCGGTGACGCTTGACGCGGCGCTGGATGCGGCGGCGGCGGGATTACGCGCGGTGATCGAGCGTGACGGCCCGCAGGCGGTGGCGTTTTACGGTTCCGGCCAGTTGCTGACTGAGGATTATTACGTCGCCAATAAGCTGATGAAGGGCTATATCGGCAGCGCCAATATCGATACCAACTCGCGGCTCTGTATGGCCTCGGCGGTGATCGGCTATAAGCGTGCGTTCGGTGCGGATGCGGTGCCCTGTTGTTATGAGGATCTGGATCAGGCCGATCTGGTGGTGCTGGTCGGTTCCAACGCGGCCTGGGCACATCCGGTGATCTGGCAGCGGCTGGCGCAGGCGAAGCAGCAGCGACCTGATATGCGGATGGTGGTGATCGATCCGCGACGCACCGCCAGTTGCGACCTGGCCGATCTGCATCTGCCGCTGCGTCCTGGCAGCGATACGCTGCTGTTTTACGGTCTGCTGCGCTGGCTGGACAAGCAGGGTGGCATCGATCAGACCATGCTGCCGCACCTGAGCGGCGTGGCGGAAACGCTGGCGGCGGCAGAGCCGTGGCAGGTGGCGCACGTCGCCGCAGAGTGCGATCTGACGCCGCAGCAGGTGACCGACTTTTACCGGTTGTTCAGCCAGACCGGGCGGGTAGTGACGCTGTGGTGCATGGGGATTAATCAGTCGATCACCGGCAGTGATAACAATCAGGCGATCCTCAATGTGCATCTGGTAAGCGGCAAGATCGGGCGGCCGGGTTGCGGTCCGTTTTCCCTGACCGGACAGCCAAATGCGATGGGAGGACGTGAAGTGGGCGGGCTGGCTAATCAGCTGGCGGCGCATATGGGGTTTGATCCGGCTGACTGCGATCGGGTGCAGCGTTTCTGGCGCAGCCCGACTATCGCCCGTCAGCCCGGCCTGACGGCGGTGGATCTGTTTCAGGCTATCGCCACCGGCGGAGTTAAAGCGGTGTGGATTATGGGCACCAATCCGGCGGTCTCAATGCCAGAGGGCAATCGGGTGGCGCAGGCGCTGGCGGCCTGTCCGCTGGTGATTGTGTCGGACGTGATGGCGCAAACCGATACCAGCGCGTTTGCTGACATTCTGCTGCCGGCCCACGGCTGGGGCGAGAAAAATGGCACCGTGACCAATTCAGAACGGCGGATTTCGCGTCAGCGCGCCTTTGCCGCCGCGCCCGGCGATGCGCGTCCCGACTGGTGGCTGCTGGCTCAGGTGGCCCAGCGTTTAGGCTTTGACGGATTTAACTGGCAGCATCCGGCGGCGATTTTCCGTGAACATGCGGCGCTGTCGGGCTTTGAGAACGGCGGTCAGCGGGCGTTTGATATCAGCGCGCTGGCGCAGTTAAGTGATGCGGACTGGGATGCGTTGCGTCCGGTTCAGTGGCCGGTCAACGCTGAGTATCCTGCTGGCTGCGCCCGCTTGTTTAGCGATCGCCGGTTCTATCATCCAGATGGCAAAGCCCGGCTGTGGGTACCGGCGACGCCCGCGCTGACGCCCCGCGCGGCGGCTTATCCGTTGCTGATGAATACCGGTCGGGTGCGCGATCAGTGGCATACCATGACCCGCACCGGGCTGGTGCCACGGCTGATGCAGCACTGTGACGAGCCGTTTGTGGCGCTTCATCCGGCCGACGCGGCCCACTATGGGCTGACGGCGGGGGCGCTGGCCCGTGTGCAGTCGCTGTCTGGCTGGATCAGCGCGCGGGTGACGCTGGATCGCGGGCTGCGACGCGGGGAGTTGTTTGTGCCGATGCACTGGAACCGGCAGTTCAGTCAGCAGAGCCATGTCGATGTGTTGATCGCCGCGCGCGGCTGTCCGTTTTCGCGACAGCCGGCGCTGAAGCAGACGCCGGTGCGGATTATGCCGTTGCCGGTGAGCTGGCAAGGCTGGTTATGGCAGCCGACGCTGGCGTCACCTGCGGGATTGCGTTACTGGGCGCGGTCACCCTATGCCGGGGTGCAGCGTTATGTGGTTGCTGGCGAGCATACGCCGCAAGCTTGGCTGGCAGCGCATTATGATCTTAGCGGGTGTCAGTTGCAGGTCGCTGACGGCAGCGGCAGTGATTACCGGGTGCTGGCATGGCGAGACGGCATGCTGCAGCTGGCATTGTATGCCGGGGCTGGCTTGCCGGCAGTCGACCATAATTTCGTCGCTGCCGCGTTTCAGGCTGCGCCGTCGGATGCGTTTCGGCGGCATCGGCTGCTGGCAGGCCAGGCCGCACAGGGTCAGGCGGCGGGGCGGATTATCTGCAGTTGCATGGCGGTCGGTGAGCAGGCCATTTTGCAGGCGGTGGCGCAGGGGTGTGATACGACTCAGGCGCTGGGTGAGAAGCTTAAATGCGGCACGCAGTGTGGTTCCTGTATTCCGGAACTGAAACAGCTGTTGCGTTCCCAATCGGTTACGGAGGCGTCATGACGCTGTTAATTGAGTCGCTGGATAAATTGCTGTCGCCGCAGGGCAGTGTTCCGCCGCAGGGCGCGGTGTGGTTAGTGGGTGCCGGGCCGGGCGACGTTGAGTTGCTGACGGTGAAAGCGTTGCGTTTACTGCAGCGTGCCGAGGTGGTGGTGTATGACCGGCTGGTGAGCGAGGCGGTGATGGCGGAAGTGCCCGAGAGCGCGTTGTGCATTGATGTGGGTAAGCGGCCTGGGCAGCATGGTCTGAAGCAGGCGCAGATCAATCAGTTGCTGGTGGATCTGGCACGCAGTGGCCGCCAGGTGATCCGTTTGAAAGGCGGCGATCCGTTTATTTTTGGTCGCGGCGGCGAGGAGATGGTGAGTCTGCAGCAGGCCGGAATTCGATGTGAGGTGGTGCCGGGGATTACCGCCGCGGTGGGCTGCGCGGCGGCCAGTGGTATTCCGTTGACCCACCGTGATTGCGCGCAGTCGTTGCGGCTGATCACCGGGCACGGGCGCAGCGGGGAGCCGCAGCTGGATGCGGCCGCGCTGGCGGCGGATAACCAGACGCTGGTGTTTTATATGGGGTTGAGCTGGAGTGCTTCGATCAGCAGGCAGTTGCAGGATTACGGGCGTGATGCGTTGACGCCGGTGGCGATCATTGAGAACGGTACCCGGCCGGATCAGCGGGTGTTGATTACCACGCTGGCCGGGCTGGCGCAGACGGTGGATCAGGAGAAGCCGGTTTCGCCGTCGTTGTTGCTGGTCGGTGAGGTGGTGCGTTATTACCGGGCTGACTTCCAGGTTGGGGTGATGGCGCGCGTTGCGGCGTGTTGAGAGGGAGTGCGCGCGCGGGTGCAAAGTTGCGGTGTTGCGGGGATGCAGCGGTGCAGCGGTCAGTAAGGGCTGGCCCGACTGTAAGGGAATCCTGCGTCCCTGCGGACTGGGCTCGCCATCCGTGGCTCGCACACCTTGCTCTTCGGGCAGGCACTTGCTGCCCGGCTGGCTGGGGTGCGCGGATTGGGCGGAAGGGCGGGGTTGAGGGCCTTATAACTGCTGCCATTCAGGCAGGCGGTGGAACCATCTGCACCACGAGTAGAATCCCGCCATGGCCAGGCCGAAAAAGAGCCCTGCCAGCAGATTGGTTTCGATTGACGCTGCGTCTAAGGTGGGTAGTGAAAATGTAGGGAGGAAAAGCAGCAACGGTATCAACAAAATATACATTGAGCTAAATACCAGCAGGTTGAGCCAGAAGTCACTGAAAGGCGGCGGTGGCAGGTTAATGTTCATTTTCCACAGCAGTCGATGTAACGGTGGAGCCGTGCTGCTGGCCCATATCTGTTTATCCGCCATCAGCGCTAATGCCCGTGCCCGCCTGCGTTCAAAAATATCGTCTTTCATTGGTAATCCCCTTTCGGGTGGCTATTTTCCGCATCGTAATCACAGCCTGACCCGACAACATGTCGTTCAGATGATCTTTTGCTGCCCGGCATAACAGCGACGGAACAGTCGGTTACATTGCCCGCTTTAGCGGCAGCGGAGCGACCAGCACTTTTACGCCGAGCGCCTCGAACGCGTTGACCTGCGCCGTTGTGATGCCGCTGTCGGTAATCAGATAGTGGATATTGCTCCAGTCGCACGGCAGCGCAAACATCGACACCTTATCAATCTTGCTGGAATCGGCCACCACATAGACCGTGTTGGCTGAGCGAATCATCGCCAGCTTGACCTTGATGTCGGTTTCGCTCGGAAAGCTCAGGCCGAGGCGAGGTGAGATGCAGGCGGTCGCCAGAAACAGTTTCTCAGCTAATACGTTTTCAAAAAAGCTGGCTGCCTTTTCACCGGAGGTCGATAGCGTCGGGAACTTGAAGGTGCCGCCGGTCAGCAGAATATTGATGCCGGGTTCCCCACCCAGTTTCAGCGCGATATTCACCGCCGTGGTGACCACCGATAAGCGGCGAATATGAGTAATGGCGTCGGTGATGGCGGTGGTGGTGGTGCCGGAATCGAAAATCACTGTGTCACCATTTTCGATGTGCTGTGCCGCCAGCCGGCCAATGGCTTCTTTCTCTTCCAGATGGGTTTGCCGCTCAAGTAGCATCGCGCCGGTATTCTGTTTGCCAGTCATCAGGGTCGCGCCCCCGTGGTAGCGCTGGACAAAGCCCTGTTTTTGCAGCATTCGCAGATCGCTGCGCAACGTTGCTTCAGTCAGGCCAAAGGTCTCCGTCAGCGCTTTGACCGTGACGGTGCCATCCTCGCGGATCATCTCCAGAATCTTTTCGCGGCGTTGCTGCATGTCAGCTAACTGCTCACTTTTGCTTTTCAATCGAAATGCTCCCTTTTCCAATCGCAGGGTATTCAGGCGAAGAAGGATCTGTCGCAGAGTTTAACGCGCCATTTTTATGAATGCGAGATGGCCGTAAGAGATGTTCATTTTCGAACGAAAGTTAAAAAGATGCAGGTTATTGAATCACACTCGCTTTTACGATTGATGCTTTCTACTTTTATTTGCGCATTGCAAGCCAGATCACGTCTTTTCAATAAGATAATCATCGCTGACCAGCAGATGGTCGAAATTTGATCTGCCCCACATATCATTTCTTTTCGATAGCTTATATTTTTGTTCGAAAATGATTGCGTCAACGGCGACGGCAAAAAACTGAGGGGATAAGTGGGATGAGTGGTGAATATGACGTAAACCTGCGATATGGCGTGGATACCGCGCTGAATCTGGCTGACAAAGTCGCGGTGGTGACCGGCGGCCTGGGCGGCATTGCGATGGCGACCAATAGCATGTTGCTGGAAAAGGGGGCGCGTCTGGCGCTGCTTTATCCGCCGTTCGAAGCGGACAGGGTTGCCAGCCTGCAGCCAGAGTTTGCCGCCGATCGGGTGCAGTTTGTCTGTTGCGATGTCACCGATCCCGCCGCTGTTAGCCAGGCGTTTGATCAGGTTATTTCCCACTACGGCCACATTGATATCCTGGTGAACTGCGCCGGATATGTGATGTTACAGCCGGTGATTGATACCGATTTTGCCGAGTGGCAGAAGCAGATCGCCGTCAACCTTACCGGTCCTTTCCTCTGCTCGCAGGCGGCAGCGCGGCTGATGATCACCGCCGGTAACGGCGGAAAAATTATCAATATTGCCTCGCAGGCGGCCTCGATTGCGATCGATAACCACGTCGCTTACACCTCGGCCAAAGCCGGACTGCTTGGCATGACCAAAGTGATGGCCAAAGAGTTTGCGCCGCACCGCATCAACGTCAATACCCTTTCGCCCACCGTAGTACTGACGCCGATGGGCGAAAAAGCCTGGCGCGGTGAGAAGGGCGAGCAGATGAAAAAACTGATTCCGTTAGGCCGCTTTGCATACACCGATGAGATCGCCGCGGCGGTGCTGTTTTTTGCCAGCAACGGCAGCGACATGATTACCGGCGCGGATTTAATGATCGATGGCGGATTTACCATCTGGTAAGGCTGCCCTGACACCCGGGAATCACCAACCAGTGATAACGATAAGAGAGAACATCATGAAAAACCGTACCCTGCTGTGCACTGCTGTGGCCGCCTGTCTGGTTTCGCAAGCGGCGTTCGCCGTCGAGAAAGGCACCATTATGATTCTGGTCAACTCACTTGATAATCCTTATTACGCCTCTGAAGCCAAAGGCGCCAACCTCAAAGCCCAGGCGCTGGGCTACAAAACCTCGGTGCTGTCGCACGGCGAAGATGTGAAGAAGCAGAGCGAACTGATCGATGCGGCTATCGGCAAAAAAGTGCAGGGTATCGTGCTGGACAACGCCGACTCAACGGCCAGCGTGGCGGCGATCAAAAAGGCCAAAGATGCCGGCATTCCGGTGGTGCTGATTAACCGCGAAATCCCGGTAGACGATGTGGCGCTGGCGCAGATTACCCACAACAACTTCCAGGCGGGGTCTGACGTGGCCAACGTGTTTGTCGAGAAGATGGGCGAGAAGGGCAAGTATGCCGAGCTGACCTGTAACCTGGCCGACAATAACTGCGTTACGCGCTCCAAATCGTTTCATCAGGTGCTGGATCAGTACAGCGATATGCAGAGCGTCGCGCGTCAGGATGCCAAAGGGACGCTGATCGACGGCAAGCGGATCATGGACAGTATTCTGCAGGCGCATCCGGATGTGAAAGGGGTGATTTGCGGCAATGGTCCGGTGGCGCTGGGGGCAATTGCCGCGCTGAAAGCGGCCGGACGCAATGATGTGATCGTAGTGGGTATTGATGGCAGCAATGACGAGCGGGATGCGGTGAAGGCTGGCTCCCTGAAAGCCACGGTGATGCTGCAGGCGCAGGCGATTGCGGCGCAGGGCGTGACCGATCTCGACAATTACATCCAGAAAGGCGCGAAGCCAGAAAAACAGCGCGTGATGTTCCGCGGCATCCTGATTACACCGGACAATGCCAACGGCGTGCAGGATTTTAACTTCAAGTCGTAATTAACCGCCGCGCGCCTGCCCGAGCGGGCGCCAGGGAGAATGAGATGTCCGGAAGAGTCTGGCTGACGCTGGTGGTCCTGCTGCTGAGCGGCTGCCGAATAGTGTCACAGCAACAGCTGGCCGAGCTGAAAAATCCCCCCAATCCGCAGATGGCAAATATCGATCAGGTCTGGCAGCAGAAACTGGTGCCGCAGCTGACGGCGGAGGCGAAACCGCTGGCGAGCTTAATCAAGTCGCTGCAGTCGGCTAAAGATTTCGACAGCGGCTGTCAATCCTATGGCTACCGCAGCCAGGCGGAGAATCCGTGCGTGTTTAGCGTGGCGGTGCGCGGCGAAATCACTGCGCTGAATACCACTTCACGCAGCGGCAAGATGAAAATCCGTGATGAATCAGGTGACACTGTCACTATTCAGGCCGGGCCGATCATTCGCGGTACCGCACTGCGCGATGCCTATAAGGGCGCAAGCTATCAGGACTTTAACGATCAGGTGCTGTTTGGCGATTACGGCAAAGCGATTAATCAGCAGGCGTCCAGCCTGATGCAGAAATTCAAGCCAGCCGTGGGCGATAAGGTGACGGTCATCGGCGTGTTCAGCAGCTGGGACATTCCGCAGACGCTGCCGGACATCACCCCGGCGGCGATAAGCCGGCAATAAGGAGCGGCAGATGCAAGATCTTCAACCGCAGCAGAGCAGCGATGTGATCATCGAAACCCGCAACGTGTCACGTCTCTACCCCGGCGTAACTGCGCTCGATCAGGTTAATTACCGGGTCTATCGCAATAAGGTCAACGTGCTGATTGGCGAAAACGGTGCCGGTAAATCGACCATGATGAAGATGCTGGCGGGGGTGGAAACCCCTTCGTCGGGCGAGATTCTGCTGGACGGCAAAGTGGTGTCGCTTAGCTCTACGCATCAGGCAGAAAAACAGGGCATCAGCATTATTTTTCAGGAGCTGAACCTGTTTCCCAACATGAACGTGATGGACAACATCTTTATCGCCAACGAGTTTTTCCAGCGCGGGGTGATCAACGAGAAGTATCAGTATGCGCTGGCGAAGACGCTGCTTGAGCGACTGGAGCTGGATGTTGACCCCTATGCACCGCTCGGCGAGTTGGGCATCGGCCATCAGCAACTGGTGGAGATTGCCCGCGCGCTCTCCAAAGATACCCGGGTATTGATCATGGATGAACCGACCAGCGCACTGAGCCAGTCTGAAGTGAAAGTGCTGTTTAACGTGATTGCCCAGCTTAAGCGGCGCGGCGTCACCATCATCTATATCTCGCACCGGCTGGAAGAGCTGATGGAGATTGGCGATCACATCACCATTTTCCGCGATGGACGGTTCATCAGCGAACGCGAAGTGCGGGAGGCGAGCGTGCCGTGGATCATCGCTCAGATGGTGGGGGATAAGAAGAAGCAGTTTGATTATCAGGCCGCCCCGCAGGGCGAAACGGTGTTACAGGTTGAGGGGCTTACCGCCCTGCACCAGAACGGCGGTTACACCCTGAACGACGTCAGTTTTACGTTGCGTAAAGGGGAGGTCATCGGCATTTATGGCCTGCTGGGTGCCGGGCGAACCGAGCTGTTTAAGGGGCTGATTGGCCTGATGCCGTGCCAGTCGGGCCGGGTGCAACTGGCGGGGAAAGATCTGGCGAAACGCAGTTTCCAGCAGCGGTTAAAAAGCGGCATTGCGCTGGTGCCGGAAGACCGCAAGGGGGAAGGCGTGGTGGAGTTGATGTCGATTACCGCCAACATGACCCTCTCCGACCTCAGCCTGCGCGGTTTTCGCCGCGCGCTGCGGTTGCTCCGTCCGGCCCAGGAGAATCAGCGGGTCAATGAGATGATTGGGCATCTGTCGATCAAGGTCAGCGACGCCGAACTGCCTATCACCTCGCTGAGCGGCGGCAATCAGCAAAAAGTAGTGCTGGGTAAAGCGCTGATGACCGGTCCGCAGGTGGTGTTACTCGATGAACCGACGCGCGGTATCGACGTCGGTGCCAAAACTGACGTTTACCACCTGATTGGCAATCTGGCGCAACAGGGGCTGGCGGTGATGTTCTCCTCATCGGAACTGGATGAGGTAATGGCACTGGCGGACCGTATTTTAGTGATGGCTGATGGCCGGATTACCGCCGATTTACCGCGTGCTGTGGCAACGCGAGAGCAACTGATCGCGGCATCCACCCCGCAAGATTAAGCTGGCCGGAGAACTCCATGAACCAAAAATATCTGCTCTATATGTATCTGCTGAAGGCGCGCACCTTTATTGCGCTGCTGATTGTGGTCAGCTTTTTCAGCGTGATGGTTCCCAACTTCCTCACCCCGTCCAATCTGCTGATCATGACCCAGCACGTGGCGATTACCGGACTGCTGGCGATCGGCATGACGCTGGTCATTCTTACCGGCGGCATCGATCTGTCGGTGGGCGCGGTGGCCGGCATCTGCGGCATGGTGGCGGGCGCGCTGCTGACCAACGGCGTGCCGCTGTGGGGCGGCAATACCCTGTTCCTCAACGTGCCCGAAGTGATTCTGGTGGTGGCGATCTTTGGCGTGCTGGTGGGATTAATTAACGGCACGGTGATCACCCGGCTGGGCGTGGCACCGTTTATCTGTACCCTCGGGATGATGTACGTGGCGCGCGGCGCGGCGTTGCTGTTCAACGATGGCAGCACCTACGCCAATCTGGTCGGGCTGCCGGCACTCGGCAACACTGGCTTTGCGCTGCTCGGTTCCGGCACGGTGCTGGGGGTCTACATCCCGATCTGGCTGATGATCGGCTTTCTGCTGCTCGGGCTCTACCTGACGCGTAAAACCCCGCTCGGCCGATACATCTACGCCATCGGCGGCAATGAGTCAGCCGCACGGCTGGCGGGCGTGCCGATCATCAAAGTGAAAGTGTTTGTCTACGCCTTCTCCGGCCTGTGCGCGGGCCTGGTCGGGCTGGTGGTCGCTTCTCAGCTGCAAACGGCGCACCCGATGACCGGCAACATGTTTGAAATGGACGCGATTGGCGCCACGGTGCTGGGTGGTACGGCGCTGGCAGGCGGGCGCGGACGGGTTTCCGGTTCGATTATTGGCACCTTTGTAATTGTCTTCCTGGCGGACGGCATGGTGATGATGGGCGTCAGCGATTTCTGGCAGATGGTGATTAAAGGGTTGGTGATTGTCACCGCAGTGGTGATTGACCAGTTCCAGCAACGTCTGCAAAGCAAAGTGGTGCTGTTACGTCGTCATGAAAAGAAGCTGCAGGCGGCACCGCTCTCTGACATCCGACACAGTTAACAGGAGCGTTTATGACCCGCGATTTTAGTGGAAAAACAGTGGTGATCACCGGGGCCTGCCGAGGCATTGGTGCCGGTATTGCGGCCCGCTTTGCCCGCGACGGAGCGAAGCTGGTGATGGTATCGAACGCCGATCGCGTCTTTGCCACCGCCGAACAGCTCCAGCAGCAGTTCGGCAGTGAGATCCTGGCGCTGCAGGTGGACGTCACCGATGAGGCCGCGGTGCAGCAGCTCTACCAGCAGGCCGCCGAGCGCTTTGGTCAGATCGACGTGTCGATCCAGAATGCCGGGGTGATCACCATCGATCGCTTCGACAGTATGCCAAAAAGCGATTTTGACAAGGTGCTGGCGGTGAATACCACCGGCGTCTGGCTCTGCTGCCGTGAAGCGGCGAAATATATGGTAAAGCAGCGCAGCGGCAGCCTGATTAACACCTCATCGGGGCAGGGGCGGCAGGGCTTCATCTATACACCGCACTACGCCGCCAGCAAAATGGGGGTGATTGGCATTACCCAGAGTCTGGCGCTGGAGCTGGCGCCGTGGCACATCACGGTCAACGCGTTTTGTCCCGGCATCATTGAGAGCGAAATGTGGGATTACAACGATCGCGTCTGGGGCGAAATCCTCAGTAACGATCAGAAAACCTACGGCAAAGGGGAGTTGATGGCGGAGTGGGTGAATAACATTCCGTTGAAGCGTGCCGGTCAGCCTGAAGACGTCGCCGGGCTGGTGGCCTTTCTGGCGTCTGAAGATGCGCGCTACATCACCGGCCAGACAATTAATGTCGATGGCGGGTTAATTTTCTCCTGATGCGCGGTTGTCTCCTCCGGGCCTGCTGTGGCAGGCTTTTTTGTGTCAGAATTTTCTGGCATATGCACAATTTGTCACGTCTGTCCTGAATCGCTGTCACAATATGTTAAGGTAAAGGCGAGATATTTTTTCCTTCGCTCACGCTTAACCTTAATCCGAATGCCTGGTGACATGATACGAAAAACAGTGATTCTTTCTTTGATCGCGCCCACGCTGCTGGTTACCCAGCCCGCCCGCGCGTTACAGACCGAAACACGGGTGTCAGAGACGCCATTTGACGATCCGGCACGCTACCGTCAGTCGCTGGAGGCGCTCCCGACGCTGGGTAGCAGCGCGGAACAGGATGAAGAGTGGAGCAGGAAGCTGGCATCGATCGCTAAAAGCATCGGCGAAGCCAGCAACAATGACAGTGACGCATCCTTTGGTCAGCAGGCCGGGGTCTGGGCCTTTAATCATCTGCGCGATGAGGTAGCCAATCGGGTCGAGAGCGAAGGGCAGTCGCTGCTTTCGCCGTACGGCACGGCACAGCTCGATCTGATGGTCGACATGAACGGTAACTTTGCCGGCACCGGCGGCGATCTGTTCAGTGCGCTGGCTGACGAGAACAGTATGCTCACCTTCAGCCAGCTCGGGTTACACGATACCGGTGATGGCGTGGTCGGTAATGCCGGCCTGGGCCAGCGCTGGGATGCCGGCAACTGGCTGCTCGGCTACAACGGTTTTGTCGATCGGGTATTCAGCAGCGGTCTGCAGCGCGCTTCGCTCGGAACCGAAGCCTGGAATGATAATCTGCGGCTTTCAGCCAATTACTACATGCCGCTGTCGGGCTGGAAAAATCTTGGTAATTCTCAGCAACAGCGCATGGCGCGCGGCTATGACATCACCAGTCAAACCTACCTGCCTTTCTATCGTCAGCTCGGCGTCTCGGTGAGCTACCAGCAATATCTGGGCGAAAACGTCGATCTGTTTAACAGCGGCAACCGCTACCATAATCCTTCGGCGATGTCGTTTGGCCTGTCGTATACCCCAGTGCCGCTGGTGACGCTGTCGGCGACCCATAAAACCAGCAGTGCCGGAGAGACGCAGGATCAGCTTGGGCTGAAGCTCAATTATCGCTTCGGCGTGGCGCTGCGTCGCCAGCTGGATGCCAGTAATGTCGATGAAGCGCGCTCGCTGCGCGGCAGCCGTTACGATATTGTCAGCCGCAGCGATACACCGGTGCTGTCATTCCGCCAGCGCAAAACCCTGTCAGTCTTCCTGGCGACGCCGCCGTGGCAATTAAACGCCGGTGAGAGCCTGCCGCTGAAGCTTCAGGTACGCGCCAGCAATCCGATCAAGGCGGTGAGCTGGCAGGGCGATACCCAGGCGCTGAGCCTGACGCCGCCGGCCAGTAACGCCGATCCGCAGGGCTGGAGCGTAATTTTACCGCAGTGGGATGACTCACCGGGTGCCAGCAATGAATACCGGCTGTCGGTTACGCTGGAAGACAGCAAGCAGCAACGGGTAACCTCAAACTGGATCACCCTGAAAATCCAGCCGCCGATGGCGATGGACGATGCTTCCCAGGATGATCGTTACGATCTGATGGCACCAGTCGGCGCTTCCGGCGTCACGCTGTAGCGCACCGCACCAATAAAAACGGCCCGACAATCACTGTCGGGCCGTTGCGTAACACAGCGGGATAATCAGAACTGATAGATCAGGCCCACGCGGTAACGTCGTCGGTGGCCAGACCGAGTGGATTGTTGTCATTCAGCAGGTTGATACGGTACTCACCGTAAACCGATATGTTGTTGTTGAATCATCAGGTTGCGCCAACCGCGGAGTACTTAATGAGGTCAGCGTCACCGCTGTTCTCCATCCCATTGCCTTTCGATGACACATAGCCCCGCGACGGACGGAACCCATTCAGCAACTGATACTACGCCACGGCTTCGACATTTTGCGCTTTGTTGGCAAAACCGCCGCCGTCAGAGCGCCGTAGGCCATCGATGTCGCTGCTGCGCTCATTCTTCCCGGATACTGCGCGACAAGGTTTAATCCCTCCACCAGACCAAAGAAGTCACTGTTGCGCCAGGTCAGCACGCCCGTCGAGCGAGCGGAAACAAAGGCATCGGTGTAACCGGAATCGCCGCCGAAGAACGGCAGCATATCGGTGTAACCGGGTACGTCATACACCAGGCCATAGCGACGGCCATCATCCAGAGCATCTTCCTCGCCAGATTTCAGCCCAGCATAGTTAGTGGTGGCAAATGCAAATTAATTGTTAAATCAACCCGGGCAGGCTGCGCACCGCCCGGCGGGCAATCGCGGCTTTTACTGCACCGTGAAAAGGCGTAATGCGCCAAAACAGGGCAACGGCTGAGCTTTTTTGGACAGATAATTTATCAGCGATCACAAAAGCGATATTTCCTGCCATAAATGCATAATTCTGCTGATTAAAACCCGGCGCTGGCGCTTCGATCAGACAATTATTCACTATATATGCAAAATAAGTGAATATCATCGTTACCTAAGTTATTGATAATTCGTTTGATGACCCATTTTATGCATTAATCTCCTTGGCTGGCACGCTACCTGCACTCTACAGTAGAGCTGCTTCACAACATCCTTTAACAATTTTAAAACAAAAGCTTTACCCAGTCGGGGAAGCAGGAGAGCGGGTTATGTCACTGCAGGTTTCGCGTCACGATTTCGATCAATGGATGATGCCGGTTTATGCGCCCGCCGCATTTGTGCCGGTCCGCGCTGAAGGATCAACCGTCTGGGATCAAAACGGCAAGGATTACATCGATTTTGCCGGTGGCATTGCCGTCAATGCATTAGGGCATGCTCATCCGGCCTTACAGCAGGCGTTGCAGGAGCAGGCGGCGCGGTTATGGCACACCGGCAACGGTTATACCAACGAGCCTATTCTGCGTCTGGCTAAGCAGCTGATCGATGCCACCTTCGCTGATCGGGTGTTCTTTTGTAACTCCGGTGCCGAGGCGAATGAAGCCGCGCTGAAACTGGCGCGTAAAGTTGCACACGACCGCTTTGGTCCGGCTAAAAGCGGCATTGTCGCCTTTAATAACGCCTTCCATGGCCGCACCCTGTTTACCGTTTCCGCTGGAGGACAACCGGCCTATTCCAAAGATTTTGCCCCTTTGCCGCCTGACATTCAGCATGCGCCTTTCAACGATCTGGCCGCTGCAGCAGCGCTGATTAATGACGATACCTGTGCAGTGATTGTTGAACCGATTCAGGGTGAAGGGGGCGTGGTGCCTGCTGAACCGGCGTTCCTGCGCGGACTGCGTGAGCTGTGCGATAAGCATCATGCGGTGCTGATTTTTGACGAAGTACAAAGCGGCGTCGGTCGCACCGGTTCGCTTTATGCCTACATGCACTACGGCGTAACGCCTGACGTGCTGACCAGCGCCAAAGCGCTCGGCGGCGGCTTCCCGATCGGGGCGATGCTGACGCGTGAAGATCTGGCGTTAGTGATGGGCGTCGGCACACACGGCACCACCTACGGCGGTAATCCGCTGGCTGGTGCGGTCGCCGGTAAAGTGATGGAACTGATTAATCAACCGGCCCTGATGGCTGGCGTGACCGAGCGACACCAGTGGATCGTCGCCGCGCTTGACGAGATTAACCAGCGGCTGCACCTGTTTAAACAGGTTCGCGGACTGGGTCTGCTAATTGGTGCGGTGCTGAACGACGATTTTGCCGGCAAAGCGAAGCAGATCAATCTCGCCGCAGCAGAAATGGGAGTGATGGTGCTGATCGCCGGTGCCAACGTGGTGCGTTTCGCCCCGGCGCTCAATATCAGTGAGCAGGAAGTGAAGCTGGGCATGGCACGCTTCGCCGAGGTTTGTGAACGCTTGGTACGAGGGTCCGCATCATGATGATAATCCGTCCGGTTGAACGCGATGATCTGAGCCAGCTACTGGCGCTGGCAGGCAAAACCGGCGGCGGGCTGACCTCGCTGCCGGTTGATAGCGCTACCTTGCAGGCGCGTATCGATCGATCGCTGCAAACCTGGCAGGATACGCTACCGCGCGCCGAGCAGGGCTATGTGTTTGTGCTGGCCGACAGCGAAGACAATCGCGCAGTCGGGATTTGCGCTATCGAAGTGGCGGTGGGCCTGCAGGACCCCTGGTATAACTTCCGGGTTGGCACTCAGGTGCATGCATCCAAAGAGCTGAATGTTTATGCCGCGCTGCCCACGCTGTCGTTGAGTAACGACCATACCGGCAGCAGTGAGCTGTGTACGCTGTTCCTTGATCCGGACTACCGCGACGGTAAAAACGGCTATCTGCTGTCAAAGTCGCGCTTTCTGTTTATGGCTAATTTCCGCGAGCGCTTTATGGATCGGGTGGTGGCTGAGATGCGCGGCGTCAGCGATGAGCACGGCCATTCGCCGTTCTGGGACAGCGTCGGCAGCCGTTTCTTCTCGATGGAATTCAGCAAAGCCGACTTCCTGAGCGGCACCGGTCAGAAATCGTTTATCGCCGAGCTGATGCCAAAACACCCGCTCTATATTCACTATCTGTCACCAGAAGCGCAGGCGGTGATTGGCGAGGTGCATCCTAAAACTGCGCCGGCCCGCGCCGTGCTGGAGGCGGAAGGTTTTCGCTACCTCAACTATGTCGACATTTTTGATGGCGGTCCGACGCTGGAGTGTGACATTGATCGGATCCGTGCGGTACGCAAGAGTCGGCTGCGCTGTGCGGAATCGGGCGAAAATCGCCACGATGCGCCGCTGTGCCTGGTCGCCAACAACAATTATCGCCAGTTCCGCGTGGCGCTGATTCCGGCCGAGGCTGACAGCGACTGTGTGCACCTGACCAATGAACAGATGCGGGCGTTGCATTGCCAGCCGGGCGATAGCCTGCGCGTGGTGCCGCTCTGCAGCGAGGAGAAAAAAGCATGACCCACCTGATTAATGGAGACTGGCTAAGCGGCGAGGCTGAATCGCTGGTCAAATCAGACCCGGTAAGCGGTGAAACCCTGTGGCAGGGCCAGGCGGCTTCGCCGGCACAGGTCAGTGCCGCCTGTGAAGCGGCGCGCGCCGCGTTTCCCGGCTGGGCAAAACGGCCGTTTGCCGAGCGTCAGGCGACGGTAGAAAAATTTGCCGCGCAGCTGGAGGCGCACAAGGCTGAGCTGGCGGAAACCATTGCCCGTGAAACCGGAAAACCGCGCTGGGAAGCGCTGACTGAAGTCGGCGCGATGATCAATAAAATCGCTATCTCGGTTAAGGCCTATCACAGCCGGACGGGTGAACAGTCGGAAGGTGAGAGCAGCCTGCGTCACCGTCCTCACGGCGTGCTGGCGGTGTTTGGTCCCTATAATTTCCCTGGACATCTGCCGAACGGTCATATCGTTCCGGCGCTGCTGGCCGGTAACTGTGTGGTGTTCAAACCCAGCGAGCTGACGCCGCTGACGGCTGAGAAAACCGTGCAGCTCTGGCTGGCGGCTGGCCTGCCCGCCGGTGTGCTGGCGCTGCTGCAGGGCGGTCGGGAAACCGGACAGGCGCTGGCCGCGGATAGCCAGATCGATGGCCTGCTGTTTACCGGCAGCGCGCATACCGGTTATCAGCTGCACCGTCAGTTTGCCGGCCAGCCAGAGAAGATGCTGGCGCTGGAGATGGGCGGTAACAATGCGCTGATCGTTGAAGATCCGGCTGATATTGACGCCGCGGTACACATTGCGCTGCAGTCGGCGTTTATCACTGCCGGTCAGCGCTGCACCTGTGCCCGTCGGCTGCTGGTGAAACGCGGCGCGGCAGGCGATGCTTTTTTACAGCGGCTGGTGGAAGTGGCCGGTCGTTTGCAGCCGGGCCGCTGGAACGCAGAGCCGCAGCCGTTTATGGGCAGCGTGATTTCGACCGCAGCGGCAGAAAAAATTTATGGCGAATGGCAGCAGCGGGTCGCGGCGGGCGGCAAGGTGCTGCTGGCGATGCGCTGGCCGGATCGCCACAGCGCACTGCTGACGCCGGGCATTATTGAACTGACCGGCGTCGAAGGCGTAGCGGATGAAGAGGTGTTTGGTCCCTTGCTCGGGGTGATTCGCTATGACCATTACGATGATGCGATTGCGCTGGCCAACCAGACGCGCTACGGCCTGTCGTGCGGCTTGATTTCACCGTCGCGTCAGCAGTTTGATCAGCTGTTGCTTGAGGCACGCGCCGGCATCGTAAACTGGAATAAACCGTTGACCGGGGCGGCCAGTACTGCGCCGTTTGGCGGCATTGGAGCATCGGGCAACCACCGCGCCAGCGCCTGGTACGCCGCCGACTACTGTGCCTGGCCGATGGCCTCGCTGGAGACGCCGGATCTGACGCTGCCTGCCACGCTATCGCCGGGGCTTGATTTCGCCGGCGCGGAGACGGCCAAATGAAAGCAACAGAAGCGAACTTTGATGGGCTGGTGGGTTTAACTCACCATTATGCCGGTCTGTCGTTTGGTAATGAGGCCTCGACGCGTAATCAGCTGCAGCCGTCGAATCCCCGTCTGGCGGCGAAGCAGGGCCTGCTGAAGATGAAGGCGCTGGCGGATATGGGCTATCTGCAGGGTGTCATTCCGCCTCATGAGCGGCCAAATATTGCGGCGCTGCGTCAGTTAGGCTTCAGCGGCAGCGATGAGCAGGTGCTGGCCCGCGCCGGGAAAACCGCACCGGGTTTACTCTCGGCCGCCAGTTCCGCTTCGGCGATGTGGGTAGCAAATGCTGCCACGGTCTCGCCGTCGGCTGACAGTGGTGATGGCCGGGTCCATCTGACCGTCGCTAACCTCAACAACAAGTTTCATCGGGCGATGGAAGCGCCGGAGACCGCGTTACTGCTGCGCGCCATTTTCCGCGATAGCCGCCATTTTACGGTGCATGATGCTTTGCCGCAGGTCGCGATGTTTGGCGATGAAGGCGCGGCCAACCATAACCGGTTTGGCGGAGATTATGGTGAGCGCGGCGTGCAGCTGTTTGTTTACGGTCGCGACAGCAGCCACGAAGGGATGGCGCCGCAGCGTTATCCGGCCCGTCAGACACGCGAAGCCAGTGAAGCGGTGGCGCGACTGCATCAGCTCTCACCCGATCATCTGCTGTTTGCCCAGCAAAACCCGGCGGTTATCGATCAGGGCGTGTTTCATAATGATGTGATTGCCGTCAGCAATCAGCAGATGCTGTTCTGTCATCAGCACGCCTTTGTCGATCAGCCTGCGTTACTGGCCGAGTTACAGGCGCGGGTACCGGGATTTGTGGCGCTGGAAGTGCCGGAAAATCGGGTATCAGTGAAGGATGCGGTTAACACCTATCTGTTCAACAGCCAGCTACTGAGTCAGCCCGACGGCAGCATGCTGCTGGTGCTGCCGGAAGAGTCACGTCAGCACGCGGGCGTCTGGGATTATCTGTGCGAACAGGTGGAGAGCGGTGGTCCGCTGAAGGCATTGAAGGTGTTTGATCTGCGTGAAAGCATGTATAACGGAGGCGGCCCGGCCTGCCTGCGCTTGCGGGTGGTGCTGACGCCTCAGGAGCAGCAGGCGGTCAATCCGGCGGTGATGATGAACGATCGGCTGTTCGTCACCCTTAACCAGTGGGTTGATCGTCACTATCGCGATCGCCTGACTCAGGCCGATCTGGTCGATCCTCAGCTGCTGCGCGAAGGACGTGACGCGCTGGATGAATTGACTAAGCTGCTAGACTTAGGAAATGTGTACGCATTTCAGCAGTGAAGGGCGCGGCAGCAGAGGCTGCCGCTCGCTTCAGGCCAAAAGGAGGAACGATGCAGGACTTTTTACAGCAAACGCTGTCCGGCGAGGCGCCGCATAAGCGTAGTGGTGAAACGGCGCATCTTCGCTGGCAATGGTTGTATCACGGTATTCTGTTAATGGAACCGACGGTGCCGGTCAAACAGGCGCTGGTGCTCTCCGCCGGCGTTCATGGCAATGAAACCGCGCCGGTCGAAATACTCAATCAGGTGATCACGCCGCTGTTGCGCGGTGAGAAGCCGCTGCAGCAACGGATGCTGGTGATCCTCGGTAATCCTTCTGCGCTGCGTAGCGGCAAGCGTTACATCCGCTACGACATTAACCGGCTGTTTGGCGGACGCTGGCAGCAGATTGATGATGGCGACGAAGCCCGCCGCGTGCTGCGGCTGGAACAGACGCTGGAAACCTTCTGGCAGGTCGGTGAGTGTGATGAGACGCGCTGGCACCTCGATATGCACACCGCGATCCGCGGCTCTTATCATCCTCGCTTCGGCGTGATGCCGCACAACGAGCGTCCGTGGCCGCCAGAGTTTATCGACTGGCTGGCGGCGGCGGGTCTGGAAGCGCTGGTGTTTCACCGTTCACCCGGCGGCACCTTTACTCATTTCAGCTGTGAACATTTCGGCGCGGCCAGTTGTACGCTGGAGTTAGGGAAAGCGTTACCGTTCGGCGCTAACGATCTCAGCCAGTTCAGCGCCACGCAACAGGCGCTGGCGGCACTGCTGTACGGCGATGCGCTGCCACAGGCGCTGGCACCCCCGCGTCACTATCGGGTGGCGCAGCAGATTACCCGACTGAGTGAAAACTTTCAGCTGCACATGTCAGCGGAAACGCTGAACTTCACCGCGTTCCCGCAGGGCACGCTGCTGGCGGAGGACGGCGAGACCCGTTATTACGTCCAGCAGGCGCGTGAGTATGTGCTGTTCCCCAACCCCAATGTGGCTGCCGGACTGCGAGCCGGATTAATGCTGATTGAAGAGGGCGAACAGACCCAGGCGCTGCCGCTCTGACGTGGTTTATCACCAGCCGGGAATAAGCGGGAGTTTTACTTCCGCTTTTTTGACTTAACCCTTACACTCTCCGCACACCTCTCCATGATTTCTGCCAGATTCGCTTTAAATTCATAAACTTTTGCAATTCCTCACGCCTTTCTTCGCATTCTCTTCATGATTGCCGAATTTTTGTCTTTTATGCTTTCACGGCTTTACTCAGCCTCTGAGTAGTTGACGTTCAGCGTCGTATGCTTGTTTCCGAAGACGCGACAGAGTGCTGTCGTCATAATCCCGAATCAATAAGGACACTATTATGCGCAAACTGACTTCCCTGTTACTGGCTTCTTCACTGGCATTTGGCGCGGCCAGCGCTGTTCACGCCGCCGCTGATAACCTGACTCCAGCGCCAGCCGGCAGTGAAAAAGCAATGCATAAGCCGCCAATGCGTCACGGCATGGAGATGATGTTTAAAGGTCTGAACCTGACCGACGCGCAGAAAACCCAGATGCGCGACATCATGAAAGAGAGCCACAAAGATATGAAGCGTCCGTCGCTGGAAGAGCGCCGTGCGATGCACAGCATTGTTGCCGCGGACAGCTTCGACCAGAGCAAAGCCGAGGCTCAGGCGGAAAAAATGACCGCCAATGCGAAAGAGCATGCGCTGAAGATGCTGGAAACCCAGAACAAACTGTATAACGTGCTGACACCCGAGCAGAAGAAGCAATATAACGCCAACTTCGAAAAGCGTCTGACAGAGAAACGTCCGCACGATGACAAAATGGCACCGCCAGCCGCACCCGCTGAATAATTTTCGTTAAGCGAACGGTCTGAGACCGCCGGCCTTGTCCACTGACAGTAAGTGGACAGCGTCGGCGGTTTTTTTTGATCACAGTGGCAGAATAGGATAATCGCCCGACAGAATAGGGCGGCAGAGGATCTTGTAGCCGTCATGATCGAAGCCACCTTTGGTACGCTGCAACGTCTTCGCCTCCTCCATACTGCTGACCGATCCCAGATAAAACCAGTGATCGATGACGTGGATTTGGGTCATATGTTTGCCTTCTTCAACCAGCCCGACCGCACCCTGCCACGGCCAGCAAAAGACCCGCACATTTTCCAGCGCTTCCAGTAACCGATCCTGATGATCGCTGACCGGCTCTTTGCCGCAGCAGGCACCGGCACAGCGGCGCAGCGCGGAACGGAAGCAGCCGCGCTGAGCACTGAGCGCTTCCAGCCCCAGCAGGCCGTGGCAGAGCTGATACTCATCGGCCAGCTGCTTCAGCCGTTCCAGCGCGGCAAAGCGGCTGCGATAGAGGCCAAACAGGTTGGGTGACTGGCTGAAGTCGAGATCTTTGGCGTAAACCACCTGCGGTTTACCGTCGGTGATCTGCAACGAGCAGAGCTGACGATTCTTACGCAGGCGCTTATTAAACAGCGGCTGTTGCGTTTTAATCATCTGCGCTTCCAGCAGCAGCGCGCCGAGATCGCCTGCGGTCGGGATCCAGCTGACGCGCCGCGACTGGCGCAGCATTTTTGCCTCATCCGCCGTGCGGAAATGGGACATTACCCGCGAGCGCAGGTTGACGCTTTTGCCAATGTAGAGCGGCAGCGAATCACTTTCGCCGTGAAAGGTATATACGCCGGGCTGATTGGGCAGGCCTTCCAGCCACTCGCGCAGGTGTTCGGGATATTGATAAATTGCAGCCGCGTCGAACTCGAGGCGGTGCGTTGCAGCACGTCTGACCAAGATGGACTCCATTTACTGGTTGTCCATACAGCATAACAGGCAGGTGAAATGATCGCCAGCCAGATGAAAGGGTTCCAGCCGGCAGACCTGATGGTTATTGCTAATGCAGCGGATCTCGTTATCAACATCGGGATCGTTGATAGCGAACCCCCGGATTTTGAACTAAGGATATGAAATTTAATAATTTTAAAGAGTACGATAGTGAAAGCATCTAATCGGTATCCGCTATCCTTAACCACCCCAGGATTAAAAGCTGTGTTAGCTGCTTGTTGTCTGGAATCTTTCAAAAGCAGTACGAAAAACAGGCGTTAAACGACGATAATGAGTCAGTCTCTTCCACGCACTTCATTATCACTCGCCGTCATTTTTTGCGTTTTATGGCCAGCCAGTTTTGGGTATCGAGCCTCTGCTCACGAGAAAGGTGTTCTGACAAAGATTGCGGCTGGTGGGCAGGTAAAGCCACCGAGTGGGATATGCGGCGAGGCAGCGCAGGGGTGATAATGTTAATGGCATCTGAAATAATAGTATTTACTGATGGCGTAAAAAGAGTTCCGGTATGTAATTCTGTGT
Organism: Pantoea sp. X-Soil-YNGN-775; assembly: GCF_059730575.1. Classification (NCBI taxonomy): domain Bacteria; kingdom Pseudomonadati; phylum Pseudomonadota; class Gammaproteobacteria; order Enterobacterales; family Erwiniaceae; genus Pantoea; species Pantoea sp. X-Soil-YNGN-775. The sequence goes on from NZ_AP035945.1 coordinate 1,748,051, forward strand.
TATTTGCTGTGCTGGTTAAAATAAGCCAAACCCGCTTCCCGGCACCCATGCCGGGCATTATTATTTCAATATGCAGCTAATTGATTCCATGTGTCGCGGTAGATCACATTACCGTCTGTATATTTCCATGTAATCGCCTCATAGCGTAATTCGAGCGTTTCAAGATGAGTCCCACTGATACCGTCAGGAGACAGGTATGGCGCAACCGTGGTGAACTTGACGTTTTCCAGAATGATATTGAAATACTCGGCCTCAATGCCTGATTCCAGAATACGGTACATCCTGATTGTCGCCTTTTTCATGGTTCGACCTTCGCAGACAGCTCTGTAAAGCAGTGGCGTTGTTTGATCAAACTCCTTCACTATCGTGATAGGGCGGTGGAGACGCGTTCCTGTAAGTTTCCCCCAGTTCGGATCGACCGGGATAGTTATACCATGAGAGTAGGACTTTAACTCGATAGAGCCCAGACGCAGTGGCATCATACAGCTTCCGATTACCGGAGAGCCGCTTTCATCTTCAAGCCATAAATGTGCGGGAGCAGACATGTAATTTCCTTATCAGTGTGTATTCAATATTGGGACGTTCAGCGTTTCACATAACGACAAAAAATAAACATTACGGCTACGAAGAAAACACCAATTGGCCAGACCGGACTACCCGGGAAGAAATGAGCCTGAAGCAGGGCAAAAACAATGGTCAGTACGGTTGGGCCGTAAACCGAAAAGAAGATACGCCCCTGCCACCGTAAAAAGCGGTTGATAATCTTCATCATGATTATTGGATCATCCGGCTAATGATGCCCACAATGTCGTCATTTGATGCCCATTGTGCTTCGATAGCGCCCGCCTTTTGGAATACCGACTCAATAAGAAAGTAAAGCATTTCCAGCCCTTGTGCATAAAGCGCAGCATAATAGGCAGGAAATTGAATATGCAGGCGATGAGCACTCTCCGCAGCTTTCTGCACAACGCCATAAAACCCAATAGCGGCAATACCACGGGAAGCCCACGTACCTGCAAGAGTGCTCATTTCAAGGTTGATGTTTAATCCAATGCGAACGCTGCTGGCGACCGCTAACGTAAATCCGGCACTGGTGAGAGAATTAGCGGCGATATGGACATTCACATTCATCAGGCACTGTTTTATCTGTTCTGACTGCTCAGAAGTTTTGTATTTGAAAACTTCTTCGAAGTAGATGCGGAGCATGTCAAAGATCACATCGCCATGGCGTATTACCTTATAAACGGCATCCCTGAATCGAATATCCTCGGTCTTTTGTTGCTGGCAAACATCGTTATACTCATCTGTAAAACAGGACGTGTAATAGAGCGCACGTCTGGCGCCTGCGCCAATCGTTTCAAGCTGATTTGATACCGCGTTTCCGACGCCGGTTAATGCGTGGTCGAACTTTAAAGCGAGGATGTTATTCGACTGCAAATAACGGATAACTTCTTTGCTGTAGTACATAACCGATTCCTTTTGGTTAATGGCCGTTCTATGGCCGTATAAACTTAAAGGTAAATGTTCATTTAGTAAACAGAATTGCTAATAACTAAACGAAATATGCGGTTATGTATATTGTTTCTCAGGGAAGAGAAACGGCGTAAAACATGACTTTCCTGGTTTTTTGACTCGCTAATTCATTAGGTTAACGTAGTTCAAAATATGATCGCCAGCCGTCTGCTCACAGACGCCGCGTCGCCAGCCAGCAGATAAGCGAACCGAGCGTGATCATCGCGACTCCTTGCCAGAATGCCAGCGGCGGCGTCAGACCCAGCCATAACGAAGCCAGCAGTGCGGACAAAACCGGCGTGAAGTAAGAGGCGGTCGCCAGTAGCGTCAGGTTGCCGTGCTGAATGCCGTGATTCCACGCTGAATAAGCGATGGCGGTCGACGCCCCGATAAATAACACCTGCAGCAGCGGCTCCAGGCTAAACGTCATCGGTGCCGCTGGCGCATTCAGGAAGTATTTAAGCCACAGCGCCATCGCGGTCAGGATAAAAAACAGCGTGACCCCATTCGCCCCTCTGGCATAGCGACGGGTGACATTGTTGTAGAGTGCCCAGGTGATGGCGGCGATAAAGGCCAGCGAATAGGCGGTCGGGTTACGCAACAGGTTGTGCCACATTTGGGCGGGCGAACCGCCGCCATTGGCTTTCATTACCCAGACAATACCCAGCAGGGAGAGCGCCAGTCCCGGCCACAGCCACTGGCGAAAACGCTGCTGATTAAACGGGATCGCCAGCACCACGGTGAGACAGGGCCAGAGATAGTTGATCATCCCCAGCTCCAGCGACTGGCTGCGATTACTGGCCAGCCCGATGGCCAGCGCCAGACAGATTTCATAGCCGACAAACAGCGCGCCCCCGATAGCTAAATAGGCGGCGGGCATCGCGCCTGGTTTGGGCAGACCGCGGGTAACACACAGCAGCAGGGCGGTGGTGGTATAGATCAGTGCAGCGCCGCCGGTGGCACCAAAGGCTTCGCTGACGCTGCGCAGCAGGCCAACGGTGGTACTCCAGAGCAGAATAGCAATCAGACCGATCAGGGTGGCGCGTGGGGCAGCAGCAGGCATGTCACTCTCAAGCGGGTAAGGCAGCAGAGCCTCCCTTGCCGCAGCAAGGGAGGGGCAGGGTTACTTCCAGAAGTCGTCAAAAACGGTAATCGGTGGGCGACGCTTGTGCTCGGTTTTCAGATACCAGCCTTCAATGATTTTTGCGTTATCAGGATCGATGGTTTTACCTTCCAGATAGTCATCAATCATCTCGTAGGTCACGCCCAGCGCTACTTCATCCTGCAGGCCGGGACGATCGTCTTCGAGATCGGCCGTCGGTTTCTTCAGGTAGAGATGCTCCGGACAGCCAAGCTGTTTCAGCAGCTGTTTGCCCTGGCGTTTGTTGAGGCGGAACAGCGGATTAATGTCGGTGCCGCCATCGCCATACTTGGTGAAGAAGCCGGTGACCGCTTCAGCTGCATGGTCGGTGCCGACCACCACGCCCTGGGTCATGCCGGCGATGCTGTACTGCGCTTTCATTCGCTCACGCGCTTTTTCATTGCCGCGCACGAAGTCAGACAGCGTAATGCCGGCCGCCTGCAACGCCCGCTCACTGGCGAGCACCGACTCTTTGATGTTCACCACCAGCGACCGATCGGGCTGAATGAACGCCAGTGCGTCCTGACAATCCTGCTCATCGGCCTGCACACCATAGGGCAGGCGCACCGCGATAAAGGTGTAGTCGTTATCGCCGCTCTCCTGGCGCAGTTCGCTGATGGCCAGCTGCGCCAGTTTACCCGCCAGGGTGGAGTCCTGGCCGCCGCTGATCCCCAGCACCAGCGTCTTAAGGCCGCTGTGCCGCTTCAGGTAGGACTTAAGAAAATCGACGCTAACGCGTACTTCATGATCGGCGTCGATAGTGGGCTTAACGCCCAGTGCTTCAATGATTTCCTGCTGCAGTGACATGAACTTCTCCTCAGGTCAGTGGCCCGTCGGCTCGATGCGAACGTTTTATTAAAGCTAACGTGACTCAGCGAAAACAACAAGCCAAAGCGGCAGCGGATTTCAGTTAACCGTTGCGAAATCAGACAGTTTTCACCTGCGGCAGCGGTTTTTTTGCCAGCAGCAGGAACATCAGGATCGCCAGCATAAAGCAGCCAAAAATGGTGGCGGTCATGCTCAGCACTGAGGTTCCGCCAATACCGGTAATCGGCACGGTGATGGCACCCAGCGTGAACATGGTAACGCCAATCACTGCCGAAGCGCTGCCAGCGCGATGGCCCTGGCTCTGCATCGCCAGTGATGAAGCGGTGGTCGCAATTACCCCGTTACTGGCGATGGTAAAGAACAGCGCTACCAGCAGCAGCGGTAACGGCGCCTGCGTCAGTGCGGCCAGTAGCAGCAGGCTGGAGGCGACAAACGCCAGCGTCAGTCCGCCTTTCAGCACCCGATATTCTCCCCACAGCGGACAGAGACGGGCGCTGGTCTGGGACGCGATCACCAGTCCGACACCGTTAGCCGCAAAGCAGAAGCTAAACGCCTGTGGCGACAGGCCGTAGAGCTGTTGCAACACGAACGGCGATGCGCCGATATAGGCAAACATGCCGGACATCATAAAGCCCTGAGTCAGGCAGAAGCCCATAAAAGGACGATGGGTAATCACCTGGCCCAGCGCGGCGTAGGCGGATAAAATCGAGCCTTTACTGCGGCGCGTCTCGGGCAGAGTTTCATGCAGTTTCCAGCGCGCCAGCAGAATCAGCAGTATCGCAATACAGGCGAGCACCACAAAAATGCCACGCCAGTTAAGCACCGTCATCAGCACGCCGCCGAGTACCGGAGCGGCAATCGGTGCCAGACCGTTTACCAGCATCAGCAGGGCAAAGAAGCGGGTCAGCTCGTGACCGCTGTACATGTCACGGGCGATGGCTCGCGATAACACCGCACCGCCCGCGCCGGCTAAACCTTCAAACAGGCGAGCCAGCAGCAGCTGATGAATATCCTGCGCCAGCGCACAGCCAATTGAGGCGATAAACAGCAGCACCAGCGACAGGGCCAGCGGCCGCAGGCGACCAAATTTGTCACTCATCGGACCGAAGACTAACTGGCCGGCACCCAGACCGAGTAGTCCGGCGGTCAGGCTAAGCTGCGCCGTGGCGGTTTCAGTCTGCAGGTCACGGGCCAGCTGGGGCAGCGCGGGCAGGTAAAGGTCGATACACAGCGGGCCGAGTGCGGCCAGCAGGCCCAGCGTGATGGCATAAACCAGCCGGTTAGAATGTGCAGGTGTCATTTATCCTCAGTATCTGAAGCGATGAGTGAATGAAAGGCAGACAACGCGTTAGCGGGCAGTTACTGATGCCAGCGTCATCCCGTGAACAGCCGGTGACGGCAACCCGCGCCCCGGCGACGCTTTTAGTCTGGCTAAGGGGCCTGTTTTTTGGCGCAGATTATACGTGCCCGTTGACAGCAAAACAGCCTTCTTTACGAAATCCTGACGATTGCCAGTGCATTAAAAGTTCGCCATAAACTTGATAAACCTGAATTTATGTTCCAGGCTTGTCTGCACATGGACAATAAATGAGGAACAACAAGATGAATAAAGTGATGGGATGTATCGCTGCGGCGCTGACGCTGGCTGCCCTGTCTGGTTGTACGACTTACGACCGCGCTGAAAGCTACGTGACTAAGCCAGTGGTGAAGGATGTTAAAAAAGGCATGACCCGTGACCAGGTTCGTCAGATCGCCGGCACACCGTCGACTGAAATCACCATGGTTCACGCGCGTGGCACCTGCCAGACTTATGTACTGGGCCAGCGTGACGGCAAAGCACAGACCTATTTCGTTAGCTACAACGATACCGGTCGCGTAATGAACTACGGCTTCCAGAGCTGTGCGGAATACGATACCGATCCGCAGGTTCAGCAGTAAGGCATTTGCAGTAGCCCTAATCGAATAATAAACGGCCCGTCATCTGACGGGCCGTTTTTCGTTGCAGCTGTTATAAGCCTGCCGGCCGTGGAACCTCGACGTAATCGCCATCTATCTGCCGCTGGTAGTAATGCCCCTGCTGCACATAAAAGCGTTTACCGTTGAAGTCCAGCACCCGCATGTCATCGCTGACCCGGCGCTCTTCAGGCGGTTCGACCACCACATACTCTTCGCCATGGCGCTGATAATAGTTGCCGTTAAGCAGGTAATAGGTCAGTCCGCCGATCAACACCGCTGTTGCGGCTTCAGGTAAAAAACGCACCGGACCGGGCCCGCCCCAGTGTGGACCAGCACCACCATGTGGACCCCATCCGCCAGGATGAGCGAAAGCGATAGCCGGGGTTAACAGGGTTAACGCCAGCAGGGAGGCGATAACTTTTTTCATCGGGCATTCTCCTTATAAGACTGCCTGCAGAATTGGCCTTTTAGCGACTAAAGACAAGCGCTAAAGCGGCGAATTTTCGCCTGTTTACCTTGCTTAACGTTTTCTTAACGGCGTCGCCATCAAGCGGGGAAATTATGGAGAGAAAGGGGAAGAGCAGAAAACCTGGCGCGGGCGCGCCAGGTTGATGTGGGATTAACGGTGCGCCAGTTCGGCGTGTTCATCGCTGTCCAGTACGCGCTTATCGGTCAGACCTAACCAGCGGCTGGTGAGGGAACCGGCGGTCATGGAGCCATTGACGTTCAGGGCGGTACGGCCCATGTCGATCAGCGGTTCGATGGAGATCAGCAGCGCTACCAGCGTCACCGGCAGGCCCATGGCGGGCAGTACAATCAGCGCGGCGAAGGTCGCACCGCCACCGACACCGGCCACGCCAGCCGAGCTCAGCGTGACAATCCCGACCAGCGTGGCGATCCACAGCGGGTCAAACGGATTGATGCCAACGGTTGGCGCAACCATCACTGCCAGCATGGTCGGATAGAGACCGGCACAGCCGTTCTGGCCGATTGTGGCACCGAACGAGGCTGAGAAGCTGGCAATCGACTCTGGCACGCCGAGGCGACGGGTTTGCGTCTCAACGCTCAGCGGAATACTGGCGGCGCTGGAGCGGCTGGTAAAGGCAAAGGTAATCACCGGCCACACTTTGCGGAAGAAACGCATCGGGTTAATCCCGTTGACCGACAGCAGCAGCGCATGGACGCCAAACATAATTGCCAGACCGAGGTAAGAGGCAACCACGAAGCTTCCCAGTTTGATGATGTCCTGCAGATTCGAACCGGCTACCACTTTGGTCATCAGGGCCAGCACACCGTACGGCGTCAGCTTCATCACTAAACGAACCAGCTTCATCACCCACGACTGCAGCGTGTCGATCGCCACCAGCACGCGCTGACCTTTTACTTCATCATCTTTCAGCAGCTGCAGCGCGGCCACACCAAGGAAGGCAGCAAAGATGACCACGCTGATGATCGAGGTCGGATTGGCACCGGTCAGATCGGCAAACGGGTTTTTCGGAATAAAGGACAGCACCAGCTGCGGCACACTCAGGTCAGAGACTTTGCCGACGTAGTTGCTCTGAATGGCGCTCAGACGCGCGGTTTCCTGCACACCCTGCACCAGACCTTCAGCGCTCAGACCAAACAGGCCGGTGACGAACACCCCAACCAGCGCCGAGATAGCGGTGGTAAACAGCAGCACGCCGATGGTCAGTACGCTGATTTTACCCAGCGAAGAGGCGTTATGCAGGCGGGCAACCGCACTCAGAATCGAAACAAACACCAGCGGCATTACCACCATCTGCAGCAGCTGCACGTAGCCATTGCCAACGATGTTAAACCAGCTGATGGAGGTTTTAACCACCGCGCTGTTTTCACCGTAAATCAGCTGCAGCACCAGGCCGAACAGTACGCCGATCACCAGACCGGTCAGCACTTTCTTCGACAGGCTCCAGTTGTTGCGGCTGAAACGGGAGAGCAACACCAGCAGCACCACAAAGGCGACGAGGTTAAGCGTAAGAGGAAGGTCCATACTGAAACTCCAGAGTAATGCGGTTTTCCGCGTCGGGAAAACCGCATAATGTTAATCACGAATTAAGACTGCGGGAATGGTAGCAGCAGGAGAGGGTGCAGGCCTTATATCCAAATGGCATGCTTTATAACTTAATCGCTTAATTTGTTGATTTAATGCGCAGTCTGGCTGGAAATTAGCCGTCCGACACCATTTTGTAGCGTATCAAACAGCTGAGCGGGCCAGCCGTTTGCACCAAACGAAGGCATGCCCACCGGGAACCACAGCGCATAACCGACCAGTCCGAGGCATAACGCCCGCTCAAGCTGGTTACCTTTCTGACTTTTCAGAATAGGGAGACGAAAGCGCCAGCGGCAGGGCCATAACAGAGGTACGCCTGCAGGTGTCAGCATGTCAGCAACAATATGGCTGAGATAACCCAGCGTTAGTCCCTGCAGTACATCAGGCGGAATCGGCGATTCCGCCGGCAGGTTAAGCTGAAACAGCCACAGCCCGGCGGCCACCGCCAGTAAACTGTGGGTAAAACCGCGGTGGCCAAACGCCCGTGCAATCGGATGGGAGAGCCAGCGTAGCCGCTGCCCGAGCAGCGATTTTGGATGATCGATATCGGGCAACAGGCAGGTCAGCAGTGCCGACGGAACAAGATGCCACCAGTCTGCCTGCGCCAGCACCGGTGTAAGTTCAGCACGTTTAGCGAAAATAGCACTCGCAATGGCAAAAATGATATGGCCCTCGGCCGTCATGATGGAACCTGGCTGCAAATAAAACTGTCGATGCATCCAGTATAGGGATTTATCCAGTGAATGAGAACATGTGACGCTGTAACGAAGCGTGAATTTAGCTAAAAAAAGCGGACAATCCTTGCGGCCTGTCCGCCCGATAAATTAGCGCGCCAGCCAGCCGCCATCCACCGCCAGCGTAAAGCCGTTAACGTAATCAGAGGCCGCTGAGGCCAGGAACACCACCGGTCCCATCATATCGTTGGGTGCGCCCCAGCGACCGGCCGGGATACGCCCGAGGATCTCTTCACTGCGCGCTTCATCACTGCGTAACTGTTGGGTGTTATTGGTGGCCATGTAACCGGGGGCGATCGCATTAACATTAATGTTGTGCTTCGCCCATTCGTTCGCCATCAGTCGGGTCAGCCCCATCACCGCGCTTTTTGATGCGGTGTAAGAGGGCACGCGGATCCCACCCTGAAACGACAGCATTGAGGCAATATTGATAATTTTTCCGCCGTTACCCTGAGCGATAAACTGCCGGGCAACCTGCTGTGACAGAAAGAACAGGCTCTTGCTGTTGAGATTCATCACATCATCCCAGTCCTGCTCGCTGAAGTTCAGTGCATCTTCGCGGCGGATAATCCCGGCGTTATTCACCAGAATGTCGATTTTACCGGCTGCGGCCAGCGCCTGCTCTACTACCGAGCCGACCACCTCCGTTTTTATCAGGTCAGCCTTTATCGGCCAGAAACGGCGGCCCAGCGCTTCCACTTTGCTTTGGGTCTCGTCCGGTCCTTCGCGGTTGACGCCGATGATGTCGCATCCCGCCTGCGCCAGGCCCAGCGCCATACCCTGTCCTAAACCGGTATTGCAGCCGGTCACCAGCGCCACTTTCCCTTCCAGGCTAAACGCATTCAGTATCATGATATTTCTCCTCTGCTCAGCGTAGTTCGCTGATTTTGACGTGGTCCATGTCATCAAAGACCTGATTTTCGCCCACCATGCCCCAGATGAAGGTGTAGCGCTGCGTGCCGACGCCGGCGTGAATCGACCAGCTGGGTGAAATCACCGCCTGTTCGTTATGCACCAGCAGGTGACGGGTTTGCTGCGGCTCGCCCATCATGTGGAACACCGCGCTCTCCTCGCTCATGTCGAAATAGAAATAGACCTCCATGCGGCGTTCATGGGTGTGGCACGGCATGGTGTTCCACAGGCTGCCTTCCTCCAGTTTGGTTAAGCCCATGGTGAGCTGACAGGTCGGCAGCACATCCGGCACGATGAACTTATTGATGGTGCGGCGGTTGGAGGTGGCAGGATCGCCGAGCGTGGCGGTGGCGGCCTCCTGTAAGGTGATTTTTTTATCCGGGAAGGTGGCATGCGCAGGGGCGCTGTTGTAGTAGAACTTCGCCGGCTGGGCCGGATTCAGGCTGCGGAACAGCAGATTTCGCGCGCCCTTACCGACATAGAGCGCCTCTTCATGGCCGATTTCCCAGCTTTTACCGTCCACTTCTACCAGTCCGGGGCCACCGATATTGATCATACCCAGCTCGCGGCGCTCAAGAAAATAGCTGACGCCTAACTGTTTACCCATTTCATCGCCAATCGTTACCGGGTTATTCACCGGCATCACGCCACCAATAATAATGCGGTCGATATGGCTGTAGGTCAGGGTGTAGTTATCGGCAGTAAAAATCGTTTCAATCAGAAACTCGCGGCGCAGCGCGTCAGTGTCCAGCTGTCTGGCGTGATCACTGTGAATGCTTTGACGAACGTCCATCTCAGGCCTCTCTGCAGATCAGGTTAAGCATGCCCCGGAACAGGGACTGTCTGGGCATCTTAGGCAGAGCGGGATATGAATTCAATAAAAATGAAACGTTGTTTTAATTATTTGCGGAGTAGATCAACAGTACGGCGAAACGGGTAAAAAAAGCCCGCCTGCTGGCGGGCTTGCACTTAGCCATGTAAATCGGCCAGCGTCAGTCGGGTCAGGTCATCCAGCCGGACATCCGCCAGTGCCCAGCGCGGATCGTTGCGGTGCGCCGCAGCGGGCACCACAATCGAACGCATCCGCGCCGCTTTGGTGGCGATCATGCCGTTGAAAGAATCTTCCAGCGTGACGCAGTTAAGCGGATCGATCGCCAGGCTGGCGGCCGCATTGAGATACACCTGCGGATGGGGTTTGCTGTAAGGCAGCGCTTCCGCCGAGGCGAGCACGTCGAAATAGTGCCGCAGGTTGAAGATCTCCAGTACCCGTTCCAGCATCGCCAGCGGTGAGGCAGAGGCGAGGCCGATTTTCAGGTTGTGCTGCCGGCACAGCTGCAGTGCGGTCTCAACCCCGGGCAACAGGGGACGCGTCTCGTCAATCAGCGCCATCGCGCGGGCAATGATGCGTTGCGTGACCTCCTGCTGACTGGGACCGTTCCACGGCAGCGTTTCGTACCACATACGAACAGTCTGATCGATGCGTAAGCCGAGTGTGTCGGGCAACTCGTTGCGGCGTGACAGGTCGACATCCAGCGTCGAAAAAATATCCAGTTCAGCCTGATCCCACAGCGGCTCGGAATCGATTAATAAGCCATCCATGTCAAACAATGCGGCGAGAACGGGGCGGTGATAGGGCATCTGAGGTCTCCTTATAAAGTCTGACTTACCTTAGCATTGATCGGCCGGTTGCGGGACGGACAGCAGCCAGCCACGCTTTATTTGGGAAATTTCAGCATTGGCAGGTAGACTTACAGCAAATTGGATTTTGGGTACAGGAGATATCATGACCTATCAACAGGCTGGCCGCATCGCCATCCTTAAGCGTGTGGCTGGCTGGGTGATTTTTTTACTGGCGCTACTCTCGACCATTATTTCTGTACTGAGCTTTATGTTTAAGCACAGCGAAAAGCAGCCTGGCATTGATGCAGTGATGCTCGATTTCGTCCATGTAATCGTCGATATGATCCGCTTTAATACTCCGTTCCTCAACGTGTTCTGGCATAACTCGCCGGTGCCGGAATTTAACGGTCAGATGAACCTCGGATTCTGGCTGATCTATATTCTGATCTTTGTCGGGCTGGCGCTGGAATCATCAGGCGCGCGGATGGGACGCCAGGTGCGTCATGTCAAAGAAGGGATTGAGGATCAGTTAATACTGGAGCAGGTGAAGGGCAGTGAAGGGCGTACCCGCCAGCAGCTGGAAGAGAAAGTACGCGTCCCACGCCACACCATCTTTTTGCAGATTTTCCCGCTGTACGTCCTGCCGGTGGTGATTGCTATCGCTGGCTATTTCGCGCTGTCGCTACTGGGCTTTATCTGATGCAGTTCTGATGCAGTCAGGCCGGTTTGGCCTGACTGGCTGACAGCGCATCCTCATCCAGCAACTGGCCAATGGCGAACTGTGCGTCGCCCAGCCAGTGTCCGCCAAACACGTTCGCCCGGTTTAACAGATAGTAAAGCTGATAAACCGGCTGACGCTGCGAAAAGCCATCCGGCAGCGGCCAGACGGCGTGGTAGCCCTCGAAAATTTGCCGCGGCAGATCGGTAAACCAGCTCAACATCGCTAAATCACATTCACGATCGCCCCAGTAACAGGCGGGGTCGAAGATCCACGGCCCCGCTGCGCTGCCTGCGCAGTTAGCCGGCCACAGATCGCCATGCAGTAAAGAGGGCTGAGGATGATGTGATGCCAGCACCCGCTGCACGCAGGCAATGATCAGTTCGGTATCTCCATACTGAACGCCTTTTTCCGCCGCCAGCTGCAGCTGCCAGCCGATGCGCTGTTCAGCAAAGAACACCGACCAGCGTCGCAGCCAGCTGTTGGGTTGGGGAGTGGTGGTGATGTTGTTATCAAAGTCGAGCCCGAACTGAGTCTGCTCGCTCCACTGATGCAGATGCGCCAGCTGCTGGCCCAGCTGAAAAGCGCTCTGAGGGTCGAGCGGCTGCGGCTCAATATATTCCAGCAGCAGAAAGCTCTCTTCGCGATGATGACCGACACCATAAACCTTCGGCACCCTGACGGTCTGGGTGCGGGCCAGCAGTGCCAGCTGATCGGCTTCCCAGGTAAACAGCGACAGCATCTCGCGGCTGTTGCATTTTACGAACACCTCGTGGGCACCGTAGCGGATACGCCAGGTGGGATGGACTTCGCCACCGGGCAGGGCGTGACGTTGGGTAATTTCGGCGTTGCCTAACTGCTCGCTTAACAGACGACTAATGGCTGACCACATCGGGCTATCCTCGTTATTCGCTGCGTAAGTTCGATTGTAGCGCGTAAATATTCACCAAAACCAGCGCGGAAGCACCCTTTACTCAGTCGGGGAGGCGGCAGGGCGATGATCGGCGGCGTCGCGCAGGAACTGCTCAAAGGTGGTGACGGTCACTTCTGGCTTTTGTCCCAGTGCGCTTTCGCCAGCGGCAGCCACCTGCTGACGCAGATCGTCTTCCTCCAGCGTAGTAACAATACCAAAGCTATTGGTCCCCAGCTCGTGCGGGTGCCCCTCGTCGTCGGTCAGGGTGGTGGTAAACCCGGCAGCCGTCATGGCACCGGTTAGCTCAAGAATGTCACTTAAGCCAGATTCCTGATACTGCAACGTGACGATATAACGGGTTAAGGAATTGCTGCTCATCATGCACCTCTGGGTAGAGAAACTGAACTGAGCGTAGACCATGGTGAAAAAATGAGCGAGTTATTAAGGGGATGGTGAAAGCCTGCGCTGGTGACTAAACGTAAAATCCTGTCAGCAGCAACGGTTAACGTTCTGAAAAATCTTGTTGCGCAGCGGCTGTATTTCGGTCTGAGGGCCACTATAATGCGGCGCGTTAATCAGAAGAGTCCCAATTAACATGCGGTTTCAGAGCAATACCACGCATTTCGAGCGAGTTAATATTTTTTTACAAAACTTACCGTAAATTGCATTGATTGCCCGGCAAAACGCTTCAGACTCTCCGTTTTTTAAACTGTCGCACGGATCACATTTAATGAAAGCCTTTAACAAGCTGTCTGCTGTTCTTTTGCTCTCCGCCGGAGCGTTTTGCCACCAGGCACTGGCCGATAATGCCGTATTTACTTCCATGGATGACCCTTCCACGGCGAAAAAACCGTTTGAAGGTTCTGCTTCTGCAGGTTACCTGGCGCAAACCGGTAACACCACCAGTTCATCAATGACCGCTCAGACCAACATGACCTGGTATCAGTCATCGATGGCGTACAGCTTGTGGGGCAACGCAGCGAACACTTCATCAAATGATGAGCGCTCGTCTGAAACCTATAACATCGGTGGCCGTTCACGTTATAACCTCAATTCTTATGACTACCTGTTTGGTCAGGCCAGCTGGTTAAGCGATCGCTTCAACGGCTACGATTCACGTGATGTACTGACCGCCGGTTACGGTCGCCAGATTCTGAACGGTCCGGTGCATTCGCTGCGTGCGGAATTTGGTCCGGGTGTACGTTATGATGACTTCCACGATGGCGGTCATGAAACCAAAGCGCTGGGCTACGGCGCCATCAGCTATCAGTGGCAGCTGACCGATACCACCAAATTCGTGCAGGGTGTTTCCGTGCTGAGCAGCTTCGGTGAAGATACCACTCTTAACTCCGAAACCGGCCTGCAGGTCGCTATCAACAGCCACTTCGCGCTGAAGCTGGCCTACAACGTGACCTGGAACAACAATCCGCCAGAGTCTGCGCCGGATCGCACCGATACCAAAACCTCTATCATGCTCTCTTACGCGATGTAAGGCGGTTTTCCGCAGTGGCATGCCAGGCGGCCTGATGATCAGTCAGGCCGCTTTTTTTTGATCTCTCCGGGGCTTAGCGAAAATGGCATGGGTTTTTCTCGCCCGGGAAAACTGCTATCATCGCTTCCGCACTGAAATCCTGGCGACATTCCGACACTGTGGGTCTGACATAACGCCGGGTCATTAAATTTACATCATGTTGTATGTAAGCTTTCGTGTGGCTTACCACTGCAATTAAGGATATGAAATGCCTGTAATTACGCTTCCTGATGGCAGCCAGCGTGTATTTGATCGCCCTGTCAGCGTGATGGATATCGCGCTGGACATCGGCCCGGGATTAGCAAAAGCCTGTATCGCGGGTCGCGTTAATGGTGAACTGGTTGATGCTGTCGATCCCATCACTGAAGATGCAAACGTTGCGATCATTACCGCAAAAGACGAAGCGGGTCTGGAAATCATCCGTCACTCCTGCGCGCACCTGTTAGGGCATGCGATTAAGCAGCTGTGGCCGGACACCAAAATGGCGATCGGTCCGGTTATTGATAACGGCTTCTATTATGATGTCGATATTGATCGTACCCTGACCCAGGAAGATATCGACCTGCTGGAAAAACGCATGCATCAGTTGGCTGAAACCAACTATGACGTGGTGAAGAAAAAAGTCAGCTGGCAGGAAGCGCGTGACGTGTTCGCGGCGCGGGGTGAAGTTTACAAAACCACCATTCTTGATGAAAACATCAGCCACGATGACCATCCAGGCCTTTATCATCACGAAGAATATGTCGACATGTGCCGCGGTCCGCACGTGCCGAATATGCGTTTTTGCCATCATTTCAAGCTGCAGAAAATCTCCGGTGCCTACTGGCGCGGCGACAGCAACAACAAAATGCTGCAGCGTATTTATGGCACCGCGTGGGCAGACAAGAAGCAACTGGCCGCCTATCTGCAGCGTCTGGAAGAGGCGGCGAAGCGTGACCATCGTAAGATTGGTAAGCAGCTTGACCTCTATCACATGCAGGAAGAAGCACCGGGCATGGTATTCTGGCATAATGACGGCTGGACCATTTTCCGCGAGCTGGAAGTGTTTGTCCGCAGTAAGCTAAAAGAGTATCAGTACCAGGAAGTCAAAGGTCCATTCATGATGGATCGGGTGTTGTGGGAAAAAACCGGACACTGGGAAAACTATAAAGAAGCGATGTTCACTACCTCTTCTGAGAACCGTGAATATTGTATCAAGCCAATGAACTGCCCTGGTCATGTGCAGATCTTTAATCAGGGTCTGAAGTCATACCGTGACCTGCCGCTGCGTATGGCGGAGTTTGGTAGCTGTCACCGTAATGAGCCATCGGGTGCGTTGCACGGTCTGATGCGCGTTCGTGGCTTTACTCAGGACGATGCACACGTATTCTGTACTGAAGAACAGGTTCGTGATGAAGTAAACAGCTGTATCCGCATGGTTTATGACATGTACAGCACCTTCGGCTTTGAAAAGATTGTGGTGAAATTGTCCACCCGTCCTGAGAAGCGTATCGGTACTGATGAAATGTGGGACCGTGCTGAGGAAGATCTGGCCGCCGCGCTGAACGAAAACAACATTGAGTTTGAGTTCCAGCCAGGCGAAGGCGCGTTCTACGGTCCTAAAATTGAGTTTACTTTGTACGATTGTCTTGATCGCGCCTGGCAGTGTGGAACAGTTCAGCTAGACTTTTCCCTGCCAAAACGCCTTGAAGCAACCTACGTGGGTGAAAACAACGATCGTCAGACGCCAGTGATGATTCACCGTGCGATTCTGGGGTCAATGGAGCGATTCATCGGTATTCTGACCGAAGAATTCGCGGGTTTCTTCCCAAGCTGGCTGGCACCGCTGCAAGTCGTGGTAATGAATATTACCGATGGACAAGCAGAATATGTTGAGTCTTTGACGCGTAAGCTGCAGAATGCTGGCATTCGTGTGAAGGCAGACTTGAGAAATGAGAAGATAGGCTTTAAAATCCGCGAGCATACATTACGTCGCGTCCCTTATATGTTGGTCTGCGGTGATAAAGAGGTGGAAGCTGGCAAAGTGGCCGTTCGCACCCGCCGTGGTAAAGACCTTGGGTCGATGGATGTCGATGTGTTTGTTGAGAAACTTCAACAAGAGATTCGCAGCCGAAATCTTCACCAATTGGAGGAATAAAGTATTAAAGGCGGAAAACGAGTACTACCGACGCGTCCGAACAAAATCAACAGTGAAATCCGCGCAACTGAAGTGCGCTTAACAGGCATGGATGGCGAGCCGATTGGCATTGTCACATTACGCGAAGCTTTGGAAAAAGCCGAGGAAGCGGGTGTTGATTTAGTAGAAATCAGCCCGAATGCCGAACCGCCGGTCTGCCGCATCATGGATTACGGCAAGTTCCTCTATGAAAAAAGCAAATCTTCTAAGGAACAGAAGAAGAAGCAAAAAGTTATTCAGGTTAAGGAAATCAAATTCCGTCCTGGAACCGATGATGGCGACTATCAGGTCAAACTACGCAACCTGATTCGCTTTCTGGAAGAAGGCGATAAAGCCAAAATCACGCTGCGTTTCCGCGGTCGTGAGATGGCGCACCAGCAGATCGGTATGGAAGTGCTTAACCGCGTCCGTAAAGATCTGTGTGAAGATCTGGATTTGGCCATTGTCGAATCCTTCCCTTCGAAGATCGAAGGCCGCCAGATGATCATGGTGCTCGCTCCTAAGAAGAAACAGTAGGCTTTCAAGTAACATTAACCGCGCAGCGTTCGCGCTGTGCGGTTATCTGTCCGCCTGTCTGGGTCATGTTATCAACAATGCGAAGTGGATATTTTTTAAAATGCCAAAGATTAAAACTGTACGTGGCGCGGCTAAGCGCTTCAAGAAGACCGCTTCTGGCGGCTTCAAGCGTAAACACGCAAACCTGCGTCATATTCTGACCAAAAAATCTACTAAGCGTAAACGTCACCTGCGCCCTAAAGGCATGGTGTCTAAAGGCGATCTGGGTCTGGTTATTGCCTGCCTGCCGTACGCATAAGTCCATTTTTTTAAACAGAATATAGAACAGGAGAGCTCACATGGCTCGCGTTAAACGTGGTGTAGTTGCTCGCGCACGTCACAAAAAAATCTTAAAACAAGCTAAAGGCTATTACGGTGCACGTTCACGTGTCTACCGCGTTGCCTTCCAGGCTGTTATCAAAGCTGGTCAGTATGCTTACCGTGACCGTCGTCAGCGTAAGCGTCAGTTCCGTCAGCTGTGGATCGCGCGTATCAACGCAGCGGCACGTCAGAACGGCATGTCTTACAGCCGTTTCATCAATGGTCTGAAAAAAGCAGCCATTGAGATTGACCGTAAGATCCTGGCCGACATCGCGGTATTCGATAAAGTGGCATTCTCTGCACTGGTCGAAAAAGCGAAATCAGCGCTGGCGTAAGCCGGATGAAAAAGGGAGCTTGCTCCCTTTTTTATTGCCTGTAACTCGCGCAAAAGATTGACATTTTCTTCGCCACGCATTTCAATAGTACCCTCATGATCCATGACAAGGTAACCGCAAGCATGACTGCTGCTATTTTCCGTTTCTTTTTTTACTTTAGCGCCTGACATTTGGGGGCTTTTGCGCATAAGAAGAGAAACGAAAAATCGCGCTGAAAGCCTCCCTCGTGGAGGCTTTTTTGTTTCTGGCGCTAGCATATTGGACCGGCAGGTCCCAACGAGAACTGACCAGCCTGACTGGAAAAAGAGGAAACTATGTCCCAACTCGCAGAACTGGTGGCCAACGCCACGGCGGCCATCGACGGGGCGACAGATATCGCCGCCCTTGACGCGGTGCGCGTCGAATATCTGGGTAAGAAAGGGCACCTGACCCTGCAGATGACCACCTTACGCGAGCTGCCAGCCGAAGAGCGTCCGGCAGCGGGCGCGGTGATCAACGAAGCTAAACAACAGGTCACCGAGCGTCTGAACGCACGCAAAGATGCGCTGGAGTCTGCGGTACTGAATGCGCGTCTGGCCGCTGAAACGATTGACGTTTCACTGCCTGGCCGTCGCATTGAGAATGGCGGTCTGCATCCGGTCACCCGTACCATCGACCGTATCGAAACCTTTTTCGGCGAATTGGGTTTCGCGGTGGTGACGGGCCCGGAAATCGAAGACGATTATCATAACTTTGATGCGCTGAATATTCCTGGCCATCACCCGGCACGTGCCGATCATGACACCTTCTGGTTTGACGCGACGCGTCTGCTGCGTACCCAGACGTCTGGCGTACAGATTCGTACCATGAAGAATCAGCAGCCGCCGATTCGCATCATCGCCCCAGGCCGCGTTTACCGTAACGATTACGATCAAACCCACACGCCAATGTTCCATCAGATGGAAGGGCTGATTGTCGATAAAAACATCAGCTTTACCAATCTCAAAGGCACGCTGCACGATTTCCTGAACAACTTCTTCGAAGAAGATTTGCAGATTCGTTTCCGTCCCTCCTATTTCCCGTTCACCGAGCCTTCGGCGGAAGTGGATGTGATGGGCAAAAACGGTAAGTGGCTGGAAGTGCTGGGCTGCGGCATGGTGCATCCAAACGTGCTGCGCAATGTCGGCATCGATCCAGAAGTTTACTCCGGCTTCGCCTTCGGGATGGGAATGGAGCGTCTGACCATGCTGCGCTATGGCGTGACCGATCTGCGTGCATTCTTCGAAAACGATTTACGTTTCCTCAAACAATTTAAGTAAGGGCAGGTTATCCAATGAAATTCAGTGAACTCTGGTTACGCGAATGGGTAAATCCAGCCCTGGACAGCGCGGCGCTGTCTGAGCAAATCACCATGGCCGGCCTGGAAGTCGATGGCGTGGACCCGGTCGCGGGCGCGTTCCACGGCGTGGTGGTTGGTGAAGTCGTGGAGTGCGGTCAGCACCCGAATGCCGACAAACTGCGCGTCACCAAAATCAACACCGGCGGCGATCGCCTGCTGGATATCGTCTGTGGCGCGCCAAACTGTCGTCAGGGCCTGAAAGTCGCCGTGGCGACCGTGGGTGCCGTGCTGCCGGGTGATTTCAAAATCAAAGCCGCAAAACTGCGTGGCGAACCGTCCGAAGGCATGCTCTGCTCGTTCTCCGAACTGGGTATTTCCGACGATCATAACGGCATTATTGAACTGCCCGCAGACGCGCCGATTGGGACTGACATCCGCGACTATCTGCAGCTGAATGACAACACCATCGAAATCAGCGTCACGCCGAACCGCGCCGACTGTCTGGGCATTATCGGGATCGCGCGTGATGTCGCCGTCCTGAATGGCCTGCCGCTTAATATGCCGGAGATTCAGCCGGTGGCGGCAACGCTGAGCGAGACCTTCCCGATTCGGGTTGATGCAACCGACGCCTGCCCGCGCTATCTGGGCCGCGTGGTGAAGGGCGTGAACGTCACGGCGGCCACGCCGCTGTGGATGAAAGAGAAGCTGCGCCGCTGTGGCATCCGCTCTATCGACCCGATCGTTGATATCACTAACTTTGTGCTGCTGGAGCTGGGTCAGCCGATGCACGCCTTTGACCTCGACCGCATTGATGGCGGCATCGTGGTGCGGATGGCGAAAGAGGGCGAAACCCTGACGCTGCTGGACGGCACCGACGCTAAGCTGCAAAGCGACACCTTAGTGATTGCCGATCATCACAAAGCGCTGGCGATGGCCGGTATTTTTGGCGGCGAGCATTCCGGTGTGAACAGCGAAACGCAGAATATCCTGTTTGAGTGTGCCTATTTTGACCCGCTCTCGATTACCGGCCGCGCACGTCGCCACGGATTGCATACCGATGCGTCACATCGTTATGAGCGTGGCGTCGATCCGGCCCTGCAGCAGATGGCGCTGGAGCGCGCGACCGCGCTGCTGTTAGAGATCTGCGGTGGCGAAGCGGGTCCGATCATCGATCAGACCCATCAGGCCGCCTTACCGCCGCAGGCCACCATCACCCTGCGTCGTGAGAAGCTGGACCGTCTGATTGGTCACGTCATCCCGGATCAGCAGGTGACGGATATCCTGACTCGCCTCGGTTGCCAGGTGAGCGTTGCTGAGGGCCAGTGGCGGGCGGTTGCGCCGAGCTGGCGTTTTGATATGGCGATTGAAGAAGATCTGGTTGAAGAAGTCGCCCGTATCTATGGCTACAACAACATTCCGGACGTGCCGGTTCAGGCTGGTCTGGTGATGACCCGCCACCGCGAAGCGAACCTGTCGCTGAAGCGTGCCAAAACCCTGCTGGTCGATAAAGGCTATCAGGAGGCGATTACCTACAGCTTTGTTGACCCCAAAATTCAGCAGCTGCTGCATCCGGGTGAAGAGGCGCTGCTGTTGCCCAGCCCGATCTCCAGCGATATGTCGACCATGCGCCTCTCGCTGTGGACCGGCTTACTGAGTGCGGTGGTCTACAACCAGAACCGTCAGCAGAGCCGGGTGCGCCTGTTTGAAAGCGGTCTGCGCTTTGTGCCGGATACTCAGGCCGATCTTGGCATCCGTCAGGATCTTATGCTGGCTGGCGTACTGAGCGGCAACCGTGCTGAAGAGCACTGGGATCTGGCGCGCCAGACGGTTGACTTCTATGATTTAAAAGGCGATTTAGAATCGCTGCTCGATTTAACCGGCAAACTGGACGACATCAGCTTCCGTGCTGAAGCCAATCCGGCGTTGCATCCGGGACAGAGCGCTGCGATTTATTTGCATGATGAACGAATCGGATTTATCGGAGTGGTTCATCCTGAGCTGGAACGTAAGCTTGATCTCAATGGTCGCACCTTAGTCTTTGAACTGCTTTGGAATAAGGTCGCAGACCGCGTCCTGCCTGACGCGCGCGAGATTTCACGCTTCCCGGCGAACCGTCGTGATATTGCCGTTGTGGTGGCTGAAAACGTCCCTGCAGCAGATATCATCGCGGAGTGTAAGAAAGTTGGCGTAAATCAGGTAGTTGGCGTAAACTTGTTTGACGTGTACCGCGGTAAGGGCGTTTCTGAGGGTTACAAGAGCCTCGCAATCAGCCTGATTTTGCAGGATACCAGCCGGACACTCGAAGAAGAGGAGATTGCCGCGACCGTTGGCAAATGCGTTGCGGCATTAAAAGAGCGATTCCAGGCAACCTTGAGGGATTGAACCTATGGCGCTTACAAAAGCTGAAATGTCAGAGTACCTGTTTGAGAAACTCGGGCTGAGCAAACGCGATGCAAAAGAGTTAGTGGAGCTGTTTTTCGAAGAGGTACGCCGCGCTTTGGAAAATGGAGAACAGGTAAAACTGTCTGGGTTTGGCAATTTCGACCTGCGCGACAAAAACCAGCGTCCTGGCAGAAACCCGAAAACGGGGGAAGATATTCCGATTACTGCGCGTCGCGTAGTAACCTTCCGCCCAGGGCAGAAGCTGAAAAGCCGCGTAGAGAACGCTACACCCAAAGAGACTGACTGATTTCAGCGTTTCAAAAAGGCCGCGCAAGCGGCCTTTTTTCATTTCAGCCATTCCCGGCCTCACGCTTCCTGGCAACCGCGCCGGTGCGTATCACCAGCAGCCTTTCTTTTTTCTGCAATCCCTCTACAATCAAATCTCTGTTTTCTCAGCTAATCCTGCTTATGTCTCTGCTAGACCAGCTTGCTCACCAGGCCGATCGCCGTAGCCAGAAATGGCTGGCGGGGCTGGCTATTGCGCTGCTTGCGCTACTTATTGTCAGCCTGTGCGCCGGCGACAGCTGGATTGCGCCGTCACACTGGCTCAATGACAGCAGCAGGCTGTTTGTCTGGCAGCTGCGGCTGCCGCGCAGCGTGGCTGTAATGCTGGTGGGCGCCTCACTGGCGCTATGCGGCGTGGTGATGCAGGCACTGTTTACCAATCCTCTGGCCGAGCCGGGACTGCTTGGGGTCTCGAATGGAGCCGGGATAGGGCTGGTGCTCGGGGTACTGCTCGGCAGCGGCTCACTGTGGAGCCTGAGCCTGGCGGCGATGGCCGGTGCGCTGATCATCACCCTGATCCTGTTGCATTTCGCCCATCGTCAGCTCTCCGTGACCCGGCTGCTGCTGACCGGCGTTGCGCTGGGCATCATCTGCAGCGCCATCATGACCTGGGCGGTCTACTTCAGCACCAGTCTCGATTTACGTCAGCTGATGTACTGGATGATGGGTGGCTTCAGCGGTATTGACTGGCGCTACGGCTGGATGATGCTGACCTTGTTACCGGTGATGCTGGCGCTGAACGGCAGCGGCCGGATACTGAATTTACTGGCACTGGGCGAAACCTCGGCACGCCAGCTTGGCCTGTCGCTGTTCTTTTGGCGCAATCTGCTGGTGCTGGCGATGGGCTGGCTGGTGGGCGTTAGCGTCGCCATGGCCGGGGCTATCGGCTTTGTCGGGCTGGTGATCCCGCATCTGCTGCGCCTGAGTGGCATCAGCGATCACCGTTATCTGCTGCCAGCCTCCGCGCTGGCCGGAGCCTGTGTGCTGCTGGGTGCCGACATTGTTGCCCGGCTGGCGCTGACCGCCGCTGAATTACCGATTGGCGTGGTGACCGCGACGCTCGGTGCCCCGTTGTTTATTGCATTACTGGTGAAATCTTCACGCTAGCCTCGGCTGGTTATTTAACATCCACAATAGGAATCCAGAATGAGCATTTATCAAACTGAACTGGTTACGCTTGATGGGGAAAAAACCACGCTGTCACAGTGGCAGGGCAAGGTACTGCTGGTGGTCAACGTCGCCTCTAAATGCGGTCTGACGCCGCAATATGAAGAGCTGGAGAATCTGCAAAAAGCCTGGCAGGATCAGGGCTTCAGCGTGCTGGGCTTTCCCTGCAATCAGTTTCTTGAGCAGGAGCCGGGCAGCAGTGAGGAGATCAAAACCTTCTGCAGCACCACTTACGGCGTGACGTTTCCGATGTTTGAAAAAACCGAGGTGAATGGCGACCAGCGCCATCCGCTGTATGCCCAGCTGGTGGCGGCATGTCCTGAAGCCGTACGTCCGGAAGGCAGCGGTTTTTATGAGCGACAGGTGAGCAAAGGCCGCGGCCCGAAAGCGCCAGGAGATATCCTGTGGAACTTCGAAAAATTCCTGATTGGCCGCGACGGCACGGTTATTCAGCGCTTTGCCCCTGACATGACGCCGGAAGACCCAATCATTCTGGAAACTATCAAGCAGGCGCTGGCAAAATAAATGCTGTTGCGGTTGAAACAGGTAGCCGTCTCCGGACGGCTGCTGCCGTTTAGCAGTGCGCTGGATGCCGGTCAGCTGCTGCATCTGGCCGGGCCGAACGGAGCCGGCAAAAGCACCTTACTGAGCGTTATCGCCGGTCTGCAATCTGCTGATGGCAGCATTGAGCTGGAACAGCGTCCATTGAGCGACTGGCGCGGCAGCGCGCTGGCGCAGGTGCGGGGCTGGCTGCCTCAGCAGCAGCTACCGCTCAGCCAGATGCCGGTCTGGCACTATTTACGCCTGCACCTGCAAACGGCGGACGCTGGTGCGGATCGGCGCCTGACAACGCTGCTGCAACGGCTGCAGCTGGATGACAAGTTATCCCGTTTGCTGACCCAGCTCTCCGGCGGCGAGTGGCAACGCGTCCGGCTGGCTGCGGTCTGCGCCCAGATCGATCCGCAGATCAATCCGCGCGGCCGGTTACTGATCCTCGACGAGCCGCTAACCGCGCTGGATCTGGCCCAGCAGAAAGCGGTGGATGATTTAATTGCTGAGCTGTGCGCGGCGGGTATCAGCGTCATCGCCAGCAGCCATGACCTTAATCACAGCCTGCAACAGGCCGATTGCGTCTGGCTGATGCATCAGGGCGAGGTGGTGGCGCAGGGAACCCCTGCGGCGGTACTGACGCCGTCGCAGCTGACGCCGCTGTACCAGATTGCGTTTCGCCAGCTGGAAATAGAAGGGCGCACGCTGCTGACGGTGCTGCCCTGACACTTGCCACCCGGCGCGCTTTCCCGCTACATTAAGCCGGTCGTAACTTCTGATAAGGACATTTGGCGATGCGCCTGGCTTTGCTGCTTTGGGTTCTGCTACTGACGGGCTGCAGTCATCACGCGCCGCCCATTAACGGCCGTCTTTCCGATTCGATCACCGTGATTGCCCAGCTGAACGATCAGCTTGGCAACTGGCGTGGTACGCCTTATCGCTATGGTGGCATGAGCCGCAACGGCGTCGATTGCTCCGGCTTTGTTTATCTCACCTTCCGCGACAAATTCGCCCTGCAACTGCCGCGCACCACGGCGGCGCAGAGTGATATTGGTACGCGCATCAGTAAGGACGATCTGCTGCCGGGTGATTTGGTATTTTTTAAAACCGGGCGCGGAGAAAATGGCTTACACGTCGGGATTTATGACACCGATAACGCCTTTATCCATGCCTCGACCAGTCAGGGCGTGATCCGGTCATCGCTGGATAATGTCTACTGGCGTAAAGTGTTCTGGCAGGCGCGACGCATTTAACCGCGCATTCAGGCCCCCGACTTAAGTCCAATTTAAATCAGACCCTGACCCACGAATAAAAGTTTTATTTTAGATGTCACTTATCCTGTCGGGATTTTATTAATCATAATAACCCGCGGTTTAATTCCACTAATAACCGGGTTTTTATTGTCGCTATTTGGCTTAAGCGAGATTGTCAGGCGTCAAACGGCGATGGAAAGCTAATTAAGTCCATCTCTTCAATGATTTGGTCCTATTGCCTGCGTGTATCCATTCATATAGGATATAACCATCGCCGCATATTCTGGCAGTAGAAATGAAAATTCACTTATCGGCCGACTATCAGTCGGAAATTTGGTTTTATCCTGCCTGCGATGTTGACGGGCGGCTGACCGCTGTCGAGCTGGTAACCCAGTTTGTGCATGAAAGTGCACCTATCACCCTGCCGCAGGACCTGCTGTTGCCGCAGCTCGACGAGTCGCAGCAGCTGCGCCTGTTGCAGAGTCAGATTGGATTACTGGAGCAATATCGCGCGCTGTTTGAAACTAATACGGTTTCTGCCTTAATTCGTATTGATGAAGGAATGGCGCGCACGCTGCTGGAAAGTGAATTGCTGATGCGGAAAATAAAACAGCTGCCCTACGTGCTGCTGGATATTACTGAAACGTTTCCGCACCTCAGGCAGGGCATAAATAATCCGTTGCTACAGAGTCTGCAGGCTGACTTTAATTTATCGCTTTCGCATTTTGGTGCCGGCAAATCGCCCGCCAATGCGGTCTACGATAATTTATTTAGCTGTATCAGTCTCGATAAAGGTTTTATTCATTCGCTGGCCAAACGCGCCTCTTTCGTGCCGTTTGTACAAAGCATTATCGATAACTTCCGTTCCCATTGCGATCAAATCATTATTTGTGGCATCGACGATGAGCGACTGCTGGACAAAGCGCTTCAGCTAAGCGGCGCGCATTTGCAGGGCGCGCTGTTCCCGGTGGTGAAATCAGATGCGCTCTGCTCGTTGATCTGCGCCGACAACCGCATGCCATCCTCTTTGCATCCGGGCTGATGCGGCCTGTTTAATCCCTGATATCAGCGTTACACTGAAGGTTTTAGCTGAACGACGTATCGCTGAGCGTCACATGGGAGAAACAATGTCCACTGGCAAGGTTACCTTCGACAACACCTGGTTTCGCGAACTGACAGGGTGTTACACCGCGCTTACCCCCACGCCGCTGGCAGGCGGACGCCTGCTCTACCATAACGCACCGCTGGCCGCCTCAATGGGGCTGGATGAGGCCCTGTTTAGCGGCGACGGTCATGATGTCTGGCACGGCGCGGCCTTATTGCCCGGCATGCAACCGCTGGCGCAGGTCTACAGCGGCCACCAGTTTGGCGTCTGGGCCGGGCAACTGGGCGACGGGCGCGGTATTCTGCTGGGCGAACAGCGGCTGGAGGATGGCAGCAAGCTTGACTGGCATTTGAAAGGCGCGGGTCTGACGCCCTATTCACGGATGGGGGACGGTCGGGCAGTGATCCGTTCCAGCGTGCGTGAGTTTCTGGCCTCAGAGGCGCTGCATCATCTGGGCATTCCGACCACCCGGGCACTGACGTTATCGATTGGCGATGAGCCGGTCTATCGTGAAACGCCGGAACGCGGCGCCATGCTGATGCGAATTTCGCCGAGCCATCTGCGCTTTGGCCACTTCGAACATTTCTTCTACAGCCAGCAGCAGGATAAGGTGCAGCAACTGGCTGATTATGCGATCCGCCACCACTGGCCTCAGCTGGCAGACGAAGCTGAACGCTATCAGCTGTGGTTTACCGATGTGGTCCTGCGTACGGCACGGCTGATCGCGCTGTGGCAGAGCGTCGGTTTCGCCCATGGCGTGATGAATACCGACAACATGTCGATTCTGGGCCTGACCATCGATTATGGCCCGTTCGGCTTCCTTGATGACTACCAGCCCGATTACATCTGTAATCACAGCGATTATCAGGGGCGCTACAGCTTCGAAAATCAGCCGATGATCGGCTTGTGGAACCTCAACCGGTTGGCACATGCGCTGTCCGGGCTGATGACTACAGAGCAGCTGAAGCAGGCGCTGAGCGTTTACGAGCCGGAACTGATGCGGGTCTGGGGCGAACGGATGCGGGCTAAGCTCGGCTTGCTGACGGCGGAGAGCGGCGACAACGACATTCTGACCGAACTGCTGGCGCTGATGACCAAAGAGCACAGCGACTACACGCTGACCTTCCGCGTGTTAAGTGAGACGCAGCAGGCTGAAATCCGTTCACCGCTGCGCGATGAGTTTATTGATCGTGAAGCCTTTGATGGATGGTATCAGCGCTATCGTGCGCGGTTATTGCAGGAAGAGGTCAGTGATGCCAGCCGACAGGCAGTGATGAAATCAGCGAATCCGGCAGTGGTGTTGCGTAACTATCTGGCGCAGCAGGCGATTGACGAGGCAGAGCGGGGAGAGCAGGGCGCGCTGGAGCGATTGCACCAGGCGCTGCAGCAACCTTTCAGCGATCAGACGGCCGCTGAATATCGTCAACGGCCGCCAGACTGGGGTAAAACCTTAGAGGTGAGCTGTTCCAGCTAACTCAGAAACGGCAGGAGACCGCTTCGGCGAGCAGGGCAAGCACCGCTTCACTGTCCTGCCAGCCGAGGCAGGGATCGGTAATCGACCGGCCATAAACCAGCGGTTCACCGCCGACCACCTTCTGATTGCCCTCTTCAAGAAAGCTCTCAATCATCACGCCGGCGACCGCGCGCGATCCGGCGACGATCTGCTGCGCCACATCGGCCGCCACATCAAGCTGACGGCGATGCTGCTTCAGGCAGTTGCCGTGACTGAAGTCGATCACCAGCTGTTGCTGTAAGTTAAACTCTGTCAGGCTGGCCGCCGCGTCTGCCACATCGCTGGCGTGATAGTTAGGCTGCTTGCCACCGCGCAGGATCACATGGCCATGCGGGTTGCCGCTGGTCTGATAGATGGTCATCTGACCGAGCTTATCCGGTGACAGGAACATATGGCTGGCGCGGGCGGCACGAATTGCATCTACCGCAATGCGGACATTGCCGTCGGTGCCATTTTTAAAGCCGACCGGACAGGAGAGTGCAGAGGCCATTTCACGGTGGATCTGGCTTTCGGTGGTACGGGCACCAATTGCGCCCCAGCTGATCAGGTCGGCAATAAACTGCCCGATCACCATATCGAGAAACTCGGTCGCGGTCGGTAAGCCAAGGGCGTTAATATCAATCAGCAACTGGCGAGCAATGCCAATCCCGCGGTTCACATCATAGCTGCCATCCAGATCGGGATCGGAGATCAGGCCTTTCCAGCCGACAACGGTACGCGGCTTCTCGAAATAGGCGCGCATCACGATCTCCAGTCGATCCTGATAACGGACGCGCAGGGCATTCAGGCGCTCGGCATACTCCAGCGCCGCTTTCGGGTCGTGCAGTGAGCAGGGGCCGATAATCACCAGCAGACGTGGATCTTCACCGGTCAGGATACGGGCAATACGCTGGCGGGCCGCCGTGACGTTATCAGCAATGGCGTCAGAGACAGGATGTCCGGCCGCAAGGCTGGCAGGCGTAATCAGGCTGCCAATGCGCGCGGTACGCAGTTCGTCGGTTTTGTTCATGATTTTCTCGGAAACGATTCTTCGCAACGGTGAAATACCGGGAAGTGATGGTGGTCACAATAAACCATTAGCCTGCGAATTCAACCCGGGAATTAATAATGAAAACAAAACCAACGGCAGCGACGCTTTACATCGCGGCCGCGCAGAGACGCTTAGTACATGCGGCGGGTCAGACCCATGATGTCGAGAATTTTGGTGGCGATCTCCTCGACCGAGTAGTTGGTGCTGTTGAGATAGCGGATCTGATGGGTCCGGAACAGCGCTTCCACTTCTCCCACTTCCAGCCGGCACTGGCGCATTGAGGCGTAACGGGTATTTTCCGCCCGCTCCTGACGAATGGCGGCCAGCCGTTCCGGATCGATAGTCAGCCCGAACAATTTATGCTGATGCGCGCGCAGCGCCGGCGGCAGTTTGAGGTTATCCATATCATCCGCGATAAAAGGGTAGTTGGCGGCACGGATACCAAACTGCATCGCCAGATAGAGGCTGGTGGGGGTTTTGCCGCAGCGCGACACGCCCAGCAGAATCACCTGAGCATCCTCCAGACCGCGCAGCGAAATGCCGTCATCATGCGCCAGGGTGTAATCGATCGCGGCGATACGCGCATCATATTTACCGAGATTGCTGGCATCCAGCCCGTGGGTGCGGTGGGCCACCGGTGCCGGCGACAATCCCAGCTCCTGCTGCAGCGGGGCCACCAATGCCTGAACGATGTCCTGACAAAAGCCTTCGCTCTGAACAATGATGTCGCGCACTTCCGGCGTGACAATAGAGAAGAATACCAGCGGCCGCACGCCGCTCTGCTGGTAAAGGGCGTTGATCTGCGCTTTGACCGCCTGCGCCCGCTGAACATTTTCAACAAACGGCAGCGTCAGGCTGGTGATATTGACCGGAAACTGTGACAGCACCGCATGGCCCAGCACTTCGGCGGTGATAGCAGTACCATCGGAGATATAGAAAACGCTTCTGTCAGTCGTCATGACGGGTCGGCCTCTGCAAAGAATGAGCGGTCTGAATAGCCCGCGAGATAAAATAAATAATCCATATTTTTCGATTATGAATCTTTTAGTTGCATTATTAACGCCCTGTTTTAGCACAGCAGTAAAAATGAAAGCGTGTTTCATTCCGCATAATTTTGCTGCCACGCTATCTGGCGTCAAAAATAACCATCCTGCTTGTTGCGCAACAAAAAACAATTATTAAGTGACTGAAAAGGTGACATTTACTGTTGCATCAGTCAGTTAGCGAAAAATAAACCCCTTGCGCAACGGATTATTCTGGCGTGCACAATTCCGAATCTGTCACTGATAATCTGCTTTAACGATTCAACAGATCGTCATTGCCAGGGGCTTATGCCAGGCTGAATGGGTTGATTGCAGAATATTCCATGTGCCCATTCATTGATAAAGGATAAGCTCAATGTCCAATAAAGGCGAACAGCCGCTAGTGCTCTGGTATAACCAGCTTGGCATGCATGATGTCGATCGGGTGGGGGGCAAAAATGCCTCTCTGGGTGAAATGATTACTAATCTGTCGTCGCTCGGGGTCTCGGTTCCCAACGGTTTTGCGACCACCTCGTACGCCTTTAACCTGTTCCTCGATCAAAGCGGACTGAACCAGCGCATTTATGCATTACTGGATAGCACCGATATTGATGATGTTGATGCGCT
Organism: Pantoea sp. X-Soil-YNGN-775; assembly: GCF_059730575.1. Taxonomy (NCBI): domain Bacteria; kingdom Pseudomonadati; phylum Pseudomonadota; class Gammaproteobacteria; order Enterobacterales; family Erwiniaceae; genus Pantoea; species Pantoea sp. X-Soil-YNGN-775. The sequence continues at coordinate 1,777,685 of NZ_AP035945.1, forward strand.
GGCGAAAGCCGGTAAGCAAATTCGTCAGTGGATTGTCGAAACGCCGTTCCTGCCGGAACTCGAAACGGCGATCCTGGAAGCCTACCAGCAGCTGTCGGCTGATGATGCCGACGCCTCCTTTGCGGTTCGCTCATCGGCGACCGCTGAAGATATGCCCGATGCTTCTTTTGCCGGTCAACAGGAAACCTTCCTCAACGTGCAGGGCATTGAAGCGGTGATGGTGGCGGTGAAGCATGTCTATGCCTCGCTGTTTAACGACCGCGCCATCTCCTACCGCGTGCATCAGGGCTATGACCACCGCGGCGTAGCGCTGTCAGCGGGCGTTCAGCGCATGGTCCGTTCCGATCTGGCGGCTTCCGGCGTGATGTTCACTATCGATACTGAATCCGGCTTTGACCAGGTAGTATTCATTACTGCGGCGCTAGGCCTGGGTGAGATGGTGGTGCAGGGCGCGGTTAACCCCGATGAGTTCTATGTACACAAACCGACGCTGGCGGCTGGCCGTCCGTCGATTGTGCGCCGCAATATGGGTTCGAAAAAAGTTCGCATGGTCTATGCCGATTCACTGGAACATGGCGAGCAGGTTCGGATCGAAGATGTGCCCGAGGCGGAACGCGATCGCTTCTGTCTCTCTGATGACGAAGTGCAGGCGCTGGCGCAGCAGGCGGTACTGATTGAACAGCACTACAAGCGTCCGATGGATATCGAATGGGCCAAAGATGGCCACACCGGCAAGCTGTTTATCGTGCAGGCGCGTCCTGAGACCGTCCGTTCAAACGGTCAGGTAATGGAGCGTTACACGCTGCAGGGCCAGGGCAGCGTGGTCGTCGAAGGCCGCGCAATTGGTCATCGTATCGGCGCGGGTGAAGTGAAGGTGATTCACGACATCAGCGAAATGAACCGTATCCAGAAAGGCGATGTGCTGGTGACTGACATGACCGACCCGGACTGGGAACCGATCATGAAAAAGGCTTCGGCGATTGTCACCAACCGTGGCGGCCGTACCTGTCATGCGGCGATCATCGCGCGTGAGCTGGGGATCCCGGCAGTGGTCGGCTGTGGCGATGCCACCGATCGTCTGAAAGAGGGCCACCAGGTCACGGTCTCCTGTGCTGAAGGCGATACCGGTTATGTCTACGATCAGCTGATCGATTTTGACGTCACCAGTTCGCAGGTTGATTCACTGCCGACGCTGCCGCTGAAAATCATGATGAACGTTGGCAACCCTGACCGCGCTTTTGACTTTGCCTGTTTGCCGAATGAAGGCGTTGGCCTGGCGCGTCTGGAATTCATCATCAATCGCATGATCGGCGTCCACCCGAAAGCGCTGCTGGAATTTGATCAGCAGACGCCGGAACTGCAGCAGCAGATTCGCAAAATGATGAAGGGATTTGACGATCCGGTTGAGTTTTACATCGGTCGCCTGACTGAAGGAATTGCCACGCTTGGAGCCGCTTTTGCACCGAAACGGGTAATTGTGCGACTTTCGGACTTCAAAACCAATGAATATGCCAATCTGGTCGGCGGTGAACGTTACGAGCCGGAGGAAGAAAATCCGATGCTTGGCTTCCGCGGTGCCGGTCGCTATGTGGCCGACAGTTTCCGTGACTGCTTTGCGCTGGAGTGCGAAGCAGTGAAGCGGGTACGCAACGAGATGGGGCTGACTAACGTGGAGATCATGATCCCGTTCGTGCGCACTGTCGATCAGGCGCAGGCGGTGGTCGAAGAGCTGGCCCGTCAGGGACTGAAGCGCGGTGAGAACGGATTGAAGGTGATCATGATGTGCGAAATTCCGTCCAACGCCTTACTGGCTGAGCAGTTCCTGCAGCACTTCGATGGCTTCTCGATCGGGTCAAATGACATGACCCAGCTGACGCTGGGACTGGACCGCGATTCCGGGGTGGTTTCAGCGCTGTTTGACGAGCGCAACGAAGCCGTCAAAGCGCTGCTGTCAATGGCGATCAAGGCAGCGAAAAAGCAGGGCAAGTATGTCGGTATTTGCGGTCAGGGACCGTCAGATCATCAGGATTTTGCCGCCTGGCTGATGGAGGAGGGGATTGACAGTTTATCGCTCAACCCGGACACCGTTGTCGAGACCTGGGTAAGCCTGGCGCAGTTAAACAAATCTGCCTGACGATAAGCCCCGATTTACCGCTAAAGGCCAGCTCTGCTGGCCTTTTCTATTTATGGCTGGTCAGTGACAGGCAAAAAAAAAGCCCATCACAGGGGATGGGCAAAGACTACACACAGCAATTCTTTACTTTACTCAGGGGAAAAAGGTTGTTTAGAAATCAGTGAGTTGATTTCGAACATAGGAAACATGTTATTCACCAGACCGGCCGACGTCTTTAAGAATCCTCTTATTAGTTTAAAGCCGATAATCTTTTGTCACCTTTTATACTGCATTTCCCTTAAGAAACAGTGCAGAAAATAATCTGTTTTAGCGCTGAATGGGTGATTCGGGGCTAAAGATGGCTTTTTTCTTAAAAACCGCTAATGAAAAATAAACTTTACGTGACGCAGAATAATCGGGGCGGTCAATCATCATTAACCGCCCTAACCATTGCTGAAGCAGATTTAATGCGGGGTTTCGTCGTGATCGACGAGGGCATCCGCCACGGTCAGCGGGTCATCGTCCGGCGCGGGCGCTTCATGCACCCAGACTGACACCAGCCGATAAGAGACCGCCAGCACCACCGGACCGATAAATAAGCCAATCATGCCAAAGGCGAACAGGCCGCCGATGACCCCGGAAAGGATCAATATCATCGGCAGGTCAGCGCCCATCCGAATCAGCACCGGGCGTAGCACGTTATCCAGCGTACCAACCACGCAGCTCCAGACCAGCAGTACGGTGCCCCAGGTGGTATCACCGCTCCAGTAGAGATAGATAATGGCCGGCACCAGCACCAGCAGCGGACCAATCTGCACCAGACAGCAGAGGATCATCAGCACCGTGAGCAGCGTGGCATAAGGAATGCCGGAGACCGCAAGGCCAATGCCGCCCAGCACGCCCTGCACCAGCGCCGTCACCACCACGCCCAGCGCCACGGCGCGGATTGACTGCGCCGCCAGCAGCACCGCCGCATCGCCCCGTCGCCCCGCCATGCGGAAAGCAAAATGACGAATACCCTGCGCCGCCTGTTCGCCACGCCAGTAGAGCAGCACGCTGAACAGCAGCATGACCGCCAGATGAATCATAAAACGGCCAAAATGGCCGGCCTGCGCCACAAAGAAGCCGGTGGTGCGGCCAATATAGGGCTGCACTTTCGCCATGATGCCGGAGCCACCGCCTTCCACCAGCTTGTGATAACTGGCATAAACCTTTTCGCCGACCATCGGCACATCGTTAAGCCACAGCAGTTGTGGCATCAGATGGCCTTGCGTCACCCAGGCGACCACCGGTGCGCTGTTATCGATCAGGCTGCTGACCAGCAGTGCGATAGGAATAATAAACAGCAGCAGTAACAGCAGGGTCATGGCAATCACTGCCAGTGATCGGCGTCCCCACAACAGCCGCTGCAACCGAAGCATCAGCGGCCAGGTGGCGATCACCACCATGCTGGCCCAGGCAAAACCCAGAATAAAGGGCTGTACCACCCACAAACAGGCGATGATCAGTAACAAAATGAACATCAGGGTAAAAAGTATCTGTGGTAAATCCATGTCCCGATACAGGCTTTTCATCATCGACTCATAACCTCGTCTAATTCCTTCATTGCCGGGCTCTCAGTGCCCGTTTTTATCATGATCTATTTAGTGCGGATTAAACAGAGCAGCAGAGAAAGCTTTTTCCCTTTCCTGAAAAAACGGCGGGCGGCAAAAAAATGTGATAAAACGAGGGACCGCAAACGCGCAAACGCAAACGTTTACAACATCTTCGGTTAGACAATAATGATCCCACAGATTTCGCAGGCGCCGGGCCTCGTTCAACTGGTGCTGACATTCCTTGAGTCGCTGAAAGAGCAGGGTTTTACCGGCGACACCGCCACCAGCTATGCTGACCGCCTTTCACTCTCTACCGATAACAGCATCTATCAGCTGCTGCCCGACGCGGCGCTGTTTCCGCGCTCAACCGCTGACGTCGCGCTGATCGCCCGGGTGGCAGGCGAGCCACGCTTTGAAAGTCTGGTGTTTACGCCACGCGGCGGCGGCACCGGTACCAACGGTCAGTCGCTGAACCAGGGCATTATTGTTGATATGTCGCGCTACATGAACCGCATCCTCGAGATCAATACGGATGAGGGCTGGGTGCGGGTAGAAGCGGGGGTGATCAAGGATCAGTTGAACGCCTGGCTTAAGCCCTATGGCTTTTTCTTCTCGCCAGAGCTGTCGACCAGTAATCGCGCGACGCTGGGCGGGATGATCAATACCGACGCCTCCGGCCAGGGATCGCTGGTGTATGGCAAAACCTCCGATCACGTCATTGGTCTGCGCGCGGTGCTGCTGGGTGGCGATATCCTTGATACCCGGCCGATGGCAACGGCGCTGGCTGAAACAGTGGCCCGCACGGCCACCCCGGAAGGGCGCATCTATCAGCAGGTGCTGAGCCGCTGTCGTGAGCAGCGTGAGCTGATCCTCGAAAAATTCCCGCGGCTGAACCGCTTCCTGACCGGTTACGACCTGCGTCACGTGTTCAGCGACGATATGCAAACCTTCGACCTGACGCGCCTGCTGTGCGGAGCCGAAGGGACGCTGGCCTTTATCACCGAAGCGCGGCTGGATATCACGCCGTTGCCGAAAGTGCGGCGGCTGGTCAACATCAAATATGATTCGTTCGATTCCGCCCTGCGTAATGCGCCTTTTATGGTGGAAGCGCAGGCGCTGTCGGTCGAAACCGTCGACTCAAAAGTGCTTAACCTGGCGCGCGAAGATATCGTCTGGCATTCAGTGCGGGAACTGATTACCGACGTGCCGGACAAAGAGATGCTGGGGCTGAACATCGTCGAGTTTGCCGGTGATAACGCTGGGCTAATCGACAGTCAAATCAGTCAGCTCTGTGCGCGGCTGGATGCGCTGATGGCGCAACAGCAGGGCGGCGTCATCGGTTATCAACTCTGCGACGATCTGCAGGGCATTGAGCGTATCTACAACATGCGTAAAAAGGCGGTGGGGCTGCTGGGCAATGCTAAAGGCCGCGCCAAGCCGATCCCGTTCGTCGAAGATACCGCCGTCCCGCCGGAAAGCCTGGCGGATTACATTGTCGAATTCCGCGCCCTGCTTGACAGCCACGGGCTAAGTTACGGCATGTTTGGCCACGTCGATGCCGGCGTGCTGCATGTTCGTCCGGCACTGGACATGTGCGATCCGCAGCAGGAGATGATGATGAAGCAGATCTCCGACGAAGTTGTGGCCCTGACGGCGCGCTACGGCGGATTGCTGTGGGGCGAGCACGGCAAAGGCTTCCGCGCGCAGTACAGCCCGGCGTTCTTTGGTGAAACCCTGTTCAATGAGCTGCGCCGGATTAAATCGGCATTCGATCCGCATAACCGCCTCAATCCCGGCAAAATCTGCACCCCATTTGACAGCCATGACGAGATGATGCAGGTCGATGCGGAGAAGCGTGGCACTTTTGATCGCCAGATTCCGCTCTCGGTACGCGACGAGTGGCGCGGCGCGATGGAGTGTAACGGTAACGGCCTGTGCTTTAACTTTGACGCCCGCAGCCCGATGTGTCCGTCGATGAAAATCACCCGTAACCGTATCCATTCTCCCAAAGGTCGGGCGACCCTGACGCGGGAATGGCTGCGGCTGCTGGCTAATCAGGGTGTGGATCCACTGATGCTGGAGAAGCAGTTACCGCAGAGCCGGCTTTCACTGCGCGGGCTGATCGCCCGTACCCGCAATAGCTGGCACGCCAGTAAAGGGGAGTACGATTTCTCGCACGAGGTAAAAGAGGCGATGTCGGGCTGTCTGGCCTGCAAAGCCTGCTCAACGCAGTGCCCGATCAAAATTGACGTACCCAGCTTCCGCTCGCGCTTCTTACAGCTTTATCACACCCGCTATTTGCGCCCGGTCAGCGATCATCTGGTGGCGGCGGTTGAAAGCTACGCGCCATTAATGGCGAAGGCACCCAAAACCTTTAACTTCTTTCTGCGCCAGCCGTGGCTGAAAGAGCTGAGCAAAACTCAGATCGGCATGGTCGATCTGCCGCTGCTCTCTTCACCGACGCTGAAGCAGCAGTTGAGCGGCCATCCCGCGATGAATATCACGCTGGAGCAGCTGGAGCGACTGCCGGCTGCCGATCAGGCGAAGTGCGTGCTGGTGGTGCAGGATCCGTTTACCAGCTTCTACGAAGCGCAGCTGGTGAATGATTTTATCCGGCTGATTGAGAAGCTCGGCTACCGGCCGGTTCTGCTGCCGTTCTCGCCGAATGGTAAAGCGCAGCATGTGAAAGGCTTCCTGCAACGCTTTGCCCGGACCGCCAGCCGGACCGCCGATTTCCTGAACCGGGTGGCGCGGCTTGGAATGCCGATGGTGGGGGTCGATCCTGCGACCGTACTCTGCTATCGCGATGAGTATCGTCAGACGCTGGGCGAGGCGCGCGGTGATTTCAGCGTGCTGCTGGTGCATGAGTGGTTGCAGAGTGCGCTGACGGAGCGGGAAGTGCAGAGCACCACGGGCGAGTCATGGTACCTGTTCGCGCACTGTACTGAAGTAACCGCGTTGCCGTCCGCGCCGACACAGTGGCAGGAGATTTTTTCCCGCTTTGGCGCAAAACTGGAGAACATCAACGTGGGCTGCTGTGGCATGGCGGGCACCTACGGCCACGAAACCAAAAACCTTGAAAACTCGCTGGGGATCTACGCGCTCTCCTGGCATCCACAGCTGCAACGCTTACCGCGTCAGCGCTGTCTTGCTACCGGTTACTCCTGCCGCAGCCAGGTCAAGCGGGTGGAAGGTAACGGAATGCGCCATCCGCTCCAGGCCCTCTTAACGCTGTTGTAAAAAAATTGTGCGCGACGTCACGGCGCGGCTGGATTAGAATATCCAGCCAGCGTGACGCACAAAGTCGCTTTGCAGCGCGGTGGCTTTATCCCATTCACCGATCATCGCCAGCTGATGGCACAGACGGGTCAGGGAGAGTCGCGCCAGTTGGTAAGCCTGAATGCGGAACAGACGATCGCGATCGCTATTTCCCATCTCCTGCACCAGGCGGTGATGCAGTTTGCCCATGGCGTGCAAATAGCTCTGGTCATCTCCGTTCAGCTGGCAGACTTCTGCCATATCCAGACAGGTATCATTAAACTGACGTAATTGCTGAAGGGTACAGTCGGCCCGGTCGAGTCTGGCCTGCGCCAGGTAGAAGTCGACGGTGATATCGCGTACCGAAAATCTGTATTCGTCGATTTTATGCTGCAGCCAGGCAGAGACGGAAAGCGTCATAATGCCACCCTGAATGTGAATGATAATAATTATCATATTCATCGGGGCGAGGAATGCAATTGCTCCGGCAGAAAAATTTTACGATTTATCTGACCTGTCAGTATAATCGGCAATAACAATCTGTTTACATCGCAGAAAGGCGTAACCTATCAATAAGCACTTTTATGAAAAGTCACTTTTGAAAAAAGAGTGGGTTATTAACAGGTTATATCACGACTCTTCACGTGAGCTGTCTCACCGCAAAGTGAGTTGAAGGGTCTATGCTTAATAAATAGCCGAATAAAACAGCACAAGATGATTATCCCTGCAAAACAAGAGGTTGAAGTGATCGGTCAGATCACTACCATAGGGGGATAGCCTGAAAAGGTCCGGACTCAAGAGGTATCAACATGGCATCCGTTAATGCAGACTCTTTCTCACCCGACGATTTCGTCTGGAAAGGGCTGACGCTGACTGAAACCGCAGCGCAACAAATTCTCAATCTGGCTGCTCAGGACCCTGATGTCAAGGGGCTACGGCTAGGCGTAAAACAATCCGGCTGCGCCGGGTTTGGTTATGTCATGGATCTGGTGAAAGAGCCAGTCGATGACGATCTGCAGTTCTCGTTCCATGGCGCAACCCTGTTTGTGCCGCTTCAGGCGATGCCATTTGTGGATGGCACCGAAGTGGATTACGTTCGCGAAGGCCTGAATCAGATTTTTAAATTCAATAACCCTAAAGCTCAGCACGCCTGCGGGTGTGGCGAGAGCTTTGGCGTCGAGTAAGTGAAATATGTCACGACACAGCGAAGCATCTGACGATGTACAAATCTGGGACGGCAAGCTCAACTATAAAGAGGGCTTCTTTACCCAACTGCAGACCGAAGAATTTGCGAACGGCATCAATGAAGATGTGGTGCGCGCGATCTCGGCCAAGCGTAACGAGCCAGAGTGGATGCTGGAGTTTCGTCTTAAAGCTTTCCGTGCCTGGCTTGAAATGGAAGAGCCTCACTGGCTGAAAGCGCACTACGAGAAACTCGATTACCAGGATTACAGCTACTATTCCGCACCGTCATGCGGTAACTGCGATGACAGCTGCGCGTCTGAGCCGGGTGCGACCCAGGCATCAGGCAGCGCGCCGGCCAGCGATTACCTGACGCAGGAAGTGGAAAACGCCTTTAACCAGCTGGGTGTCCCGGTGCGTGAAGGTCGTGAAGTGGCCGTGGACGCTATTTTTGACTCCGTCTCGGTTGCTACCACCTATCGCGGCAAGCTGGCGGAGCAGGGCATTATCTTCTGTTCGTTCGGCGAAGCAATTCAGGAACATCCGGAGCTGGTGAAGCAGTATCTCGGCACGGTCGTCCCGGCCAACGATAACTTCTTTGCCGCGCTGAACTCGGCGGTAGCGTCAGACGGAACCTTTGTCTACATCCCGAAAGGCGTACGTTGCCCGATGGAACTGTCGACCTACTTCCGTATCAACGCAGCCAAAACCGGTCAGTTCGAACGCACCATCCTGATTGCTGATGAAGACAGTTACGTCAGCTACATCGAAGGCTGTTCAGCGCCGGTGCGTGACAGCTATCAGCTGCACGCGGCCGTGGTGGAAGTGATCATCCATAAAAATGCCGAAGTGAAATATTCGACGGTGCAGAACTGGTTCCCGGGCGGTGAAGGCGAGGGCGGTATCCTTAACTTCGTTACCAAGCGTGCGCTGTGTGAAGGTGACCACAGTAAAATGTCCTGGACGCAGTCTGAGACCGGCTCCGCCATTACCTGGAAATACCCGAGCTGCATTCTGCGCGGTGACTACTCGGTCGGCGAATTCTACTCTGTGGCGCTGACCAGCGGCCGCCAGCAGGCGGACACCGGCACCAAGATGATTCACATTGGTAAAAACACCAAATCGACCATCATCTCAAAAGGGATTTCGGCCGGTAAAAGCGAGAACACCTATCGCGGCCTGGTTAAAATCATGCCGACCGCGACCAACGCACGTAACTTTACCCAGTGTGACTCAATGCTGATTGGCCCGGACTGCGGCGCACATACCTTCCCGTATGTTGAAACCCGTAACAACACGGCCCAGCTTGAGCACGAAGCCACCACCTCACGTATCGGCGAAGACCAGATGTTCTACTGTCTGCAACGCGGTATCAGTGAAGAAGATGCCATCTCGATGATCGTGAACGGCTTCTGTAAAGACGTATTTTCGGAGCTGCCGCTGGAGTTTGCCGTGGAAGCCCAAAAATTGTTAGCCATCAGCCTTGAGCACAGTGTGGGCTGATGCCGTCACACGCGTTGCCGGAAGCAATGTGAAGGAATAAGTATGTTAAGCATTAAAGATTTACAGGTAAGTGTTGAAGATAAAGCCATTTTGCGTGGTCTGAACCTCGAAATTAAACCGGGTGAAGTCCATGCCATCATGGGCCCGAACGGCTCAGGTAAAAGTACGCTTTCTGCCACGCTGGCCGGTCGTGAAGACTATGAAGTAACCGGCGGTTCGGTGACCTTCAAAGGTAAAGATCTGCTGGAGCTGGCACCGGAAGAGCGTGCCGGTGAAGGTATCTTTATGGCCTTCCAGTATCCGGTTGAGATCCCAGGCGTGAGCAACCAGTTTTTCCTGCAAACCTCGGTTAACGCGGTGCGCAAATATCGTCAGCAGGAAGAGCTGGACCGCTTCGACTTCCAGGACTTTATTGAAGATAAAATTCACCTGCTGAAGATGCCGGAAGATCTGCTGACCCGTTCAGTCAACGTTGGCTTCTCCGGTGGTGAGAAGAAGCGTAACGACATTCTGCAGATGGCAGCGCTGGAGCCGGAGCTCTGTATCCTCGATGAAACCGATTCCGGACTGGACATCGATGCGCTGAAAATTGTGGCCAATGGCGTCAACAGCCTGCGCGATGAGAAGCGTGCCTTCATCATCGTGACCCACTATCAGCGTATTCTGGATTACATCAAGCCAGACTTCGTACACGTTCTTTATCAGGGCAAAATCGTGAAATCTGGCGACTTCTCGCTGGTGAAACAGCTGGAGGAGCAAGGTTATGGCTGGCTTACCGACGAAGAGTGATTCTGCGCTGCAACAGTGGCATCACCTGTTTGAATCGCGCGGCGACGTGCGTTCGCTGCAGGCTCAGCAGCACTGGCAGCAACTGATGCGGGTTGGCTTGCCTACCCGCAAGCATGAGAACTGGAAATACACCTCGCTGGATACCTTGCTGGCGCAACAGTTTGTGCTGCCGCAGGCACCGCAAACCCTGAGCGCTGAGCAGGTCGATGCGCTGGCGCTGCCACTGGATGCGGTGCGTCTGGTTTACGTTGATGGTCAGTTCCAGCCTGCGCTCAGTTCGCACGACAGCGAGCTGTTTGAGATTCAGCACAGCGTAGCGGCTGAACGTCGCCCCCTGCCGGCGGCCGTTCAGCCGGAAGTCTTCCTGCACCTGACTGAGAGTCTGGCGGAAGAGGTGACCACCCTGCGTCTGGCGCGCGGTAAATCAGCGGCCCGTCCGCTCTATCTGCTGCACATCACCAGCGGCCAGCAGAACGGGATGAACACGGTTCATTATCGTCATCATCTGCAACTGGATGAGAGCGCCGAAGCGGAAGTGATTGAGCACTACGTCTCGCTGGATAGCAGTGCGCATTTCACGGGCGGCCGCTTTACTTTTGCCGTCGGTGACAATGCAAAACTGACCCACACTAAACTGGCGTTTGAAAGCAGCGAGAGTTATCACTTCGCGCACAACGACCTGGTGATCGGCAGCGATGCGCAGGTCAGCAGCACCAGCTTCCTGCTCGGTGCGGGTCTGAGTCGCCACAACACCAGTACCCAGCTGAACGGTGAAAATACCCAGCTGGCGGTGAACAGCCTGGTATTGCCGGTGCGTCAGGAAGTGGCGGATACCCGAACTTACCTTGAGCACAATAAAGGCTACTGCGTCAGCCGCCAGATGCATAAAACCATCGTGCGCGATAAAGGCCGCGCGGTGTTTAACGGTCACATCAAAGTGGCGAAGCATGCGCTGAAAACCGATGGACAGATGACTAACAACAACCTGTTGCTGGGACGTCTGGCCGAAGTGGACACTAAACCGCAGCTGGAAATCTATGCGGATGACGTTAAGTGCAGCCACGGCGCCACCATCGGCCGCATCGATGATGAGCAGATGTTCTATCTGCGCTCGCGCGGTATTGAGCAGGATGCTGCCCAGACCATGATCATTCATGCCTTTGCTGCGGAACTGACCGAAGCGCTGGAGAATGAGGTATTGCGTCAGGCAGTGCTGCAGCGTATCGCTGAGCGCTTTCCTGGAGGCGACTTATGATGAACTTCGATCTCGAACGCATCAGGGAAGATTTTCCGATCCTGAAGCGTGAGGTCAACGGTCATCCGCTGGCCTATCTTGACAGTGCGGCCAGCGCACAACGTCCGCTGTCGGTAATCAACGCCGAAAGCCATTTTTATCAGCACGGCTATGCGGCCGTGCACCGTGGTATCCATACGCTCAGCCAGCAGGCGACCAGCGACATGGAGAACGTGCGCGATCAGGCGGCCCGTTTTCTGAATGCGGCCACCCAGGAAGAGATTGTGTTCGTCAAAGGCACCACTGAAGGCATCAATCTGGTGGCCAACAGCTGGGGCGGCGCAAACCTCCAGCCGGGCGATAACCTGATCATCACTGAGATGGAGCATCACGCTAACATCGTGCCGTGGCAGATGGTGGCGCAGCGTACCGGTGCTGAAATTCGGGTTCTGCCGCTGAACGACAACGGCGAACTGGCACTGGAGCAACTGGCGGGGCTGATCGACAGCCGTACCCGGTTGCTGGCGGTGACGCACGTTTCTAACGTTCTCGGCACGGTCAACCCGGTTAAAGCGATCGTCGCACAGGCGAAAGCCGCGGGTGTGGTGACGCTGATAGACGGCGCGCAGGCGGTGATGCACGACAAAGTGAACGTGCAGGATATCGGCTGCGATTTCTACGTCTTCTCCAGCCACAAGCTGTACGGCCCGAACGGCGTCGGCATTCTCTATGGGCGTAAAGCGCTGCTGGATGAGATGCCGCCGTGGGAAGGGGGCGGATCGATGATCGACCGCGTACTGCTGCCAACCGGCACCACCTGGAACAGCGCACCCTGGCGTTTTGAAGCTGGTACGCCGAACACCGGCGGGATTATCGGCTTTGGAGCCGCGCTGGCCTACGTTGAGGCGCTGGGACTGGATACCATTCATCAGCGCGAAACGGCACTGATGAATTATGCGCTCGATAAGCTGGCCTCGGTACCGGACATCCGGATTTACGGCCCGCAGTCACGCGCCGGGGTGATTGCCTTCAATCTGGGCAAACACCACGCCTTTGACGTTGGCAGCTTCCTCGATCAGTACGGCATTGCGATCCGCACCGGCCACCACTGTGCGATGCCGCTGATGCACCATTACAACGTGCCAGCCATGTGTCGCGCCTCTTTCACCTTCTACAACAGTGAAGAGGAAGTGGATCGTCTGGCGGCCGGACTGACTCGTATTCATCGTCTGCTGGGCGGCTGAACAGTTTTAACGGAGTGACAGATGGCGAACTTGCCAGAAAAAGAGAAACTGGTTCGTAACTTCAACCGTTGCGCCAACTGGGAAGAGAAGTATCTCTACATCATTGAGCTGGGTGCAAAACTTCCGGAATCCTCCGAAAGCTTGCACCAGCCAGAGAATGCCATTTCAGGCTGTCAGAGCCAGGTGTGGATCAGGATGACGCCGCAGGAAGATGGCACCATCGCGTTTGAAGGCGACAGCGATGCCGCCATTGTTAAAGGCTTGATTGCTATCGTGTTTAGCCTTTATCAGAATCTGCCGCCGGCTGAAATTGTGGCGCTGGATGTGCGCCACTGGTTCGGTGAACTGGCGCTGATGCAGCACCTGACGCCGACCCGGTCGCAGGGTCTGGAAGCGATGATTCGGTCTATTCGCCATACCGCTCAGAACCTCAGCTAAGCTACACTCGACAGACGCCATCCGGCGTCTGTTTTTTTATCTGACGAGAATATTGCATGAAACCTGCTTTACGTTTAGCCGGTGCATTGCTGCTGACCTGTTTTGGGCTCTCTGCACCCGCATTTGCCACGGAATACCCGCTGCCACCCCCTGACAGTCGCCTGATTGGCGAAAACGTCCTGACCCAGGTTCCTGACGACAAACGCCCACTGGAAGAGATTGCGGCCCGCTATCAGGTTGGCCTGCTTAGCCTGCTGGAGGCGAATCCCGGCACCGATCCCTGGCTGCCGAAAGCCGGCACGCAACTCACCGTCCCGCTGCAGATGCTGCTGCCTGATACTCCGCGAGAAGGCATTGTGGTGAACCTGGCCGAGCTGCGTCTCTACTACTATCCCAAAGGCGAAGACAAAGTCATTGTCTATCCGATCGGTATTGGTCAGCTCGGGGCGGCAACCCCGGTGATGGTGACCCAAATCAGCCAGAAAATTCCCAACCCAACCTGGACGCCAACTCAGAACATTCGTAAACGCTATGCCAAAGAAGGGGTTACGCTGCCTGCGGTAGTGCCTGCCGGGCCGGATAACCCGATGGGGCTGTTTGCGCTGCGCCTGGCGCGCGGTAGCGGCCAGTATCTGATTCATGGCACCAACGCGAAGTTCGGCATTGGTATGCGCGTCAGCTCCGGCTGTATTCGCCTGCGTTCAGAGGATATCGAAGCGCTGTTTAATTCGGTGCCGAAAGGCACGCGGGTGCAGATCATTAATCAGCCGGTGAAGTATGCGGTAGAACCTGACGGCAAACGCTACGTCGAGGTGCATCAGCCGTTATCGCGTAACGATAAGGACGATCCGCAAACCATGCCGTTAGCGCTGAATGCCGGACTGAAGCAATTTATCAAAAGCGAGAAAAGTGATAGCGCCTTGATTAAAGCCAGCCTGACGCGTCGCTCAGGCATGCCGGTGCTGGTCAGCAGTGGTGAGCCGGTCCAGAGTGAAACAACGCCGCCTGCAGGGCTGGAGACGCCTGCATCGGCCTCTGCTGCGCCGGTTGTTCAGGCGGAAGCTGAAACGGCCACGCCCTAAAGCGGGTCACGCGGGAAACCGCGTAAACGCAAAGCAAAAAAAATGGCGCCTTAAAGGCGCCATTTTTAAACCAGAACTCTTACTTACGGTAAGAGTGAGCCTGGTTGTCCAGACGCTGGTTAGCGCGAGCTGCGTCATCTTTAGCAGCCTGAACGTCTGAACGCACTGCGTTCACGTCGTTGCTCAGTTGGTCAACTTTAGCGTTCAGAGTCTGAACGTCAGAAGACAGCTGGTCGATTTTAGCGTTGCTTGAGCAACCAGCCAGCAGAGTTGAACCCAGGATTACCGCGCCCAGTACCAGTTTAGTACGATTCATTATTTATACCCTCTAGATTGAGTTAATCTCCATGTAGCGTTACAAGTATTACACAAAGCTTTTTAAGTTGAGAATAAATTTTTGATGAGAAGATGCTTAAATTTGATCGTTCGCTCAAAGAAGCAGCGGATCGCAGAAGATGATAAAAAAATTTAGCGAAAACAGAGAGATTTAATCGGATTAACCTTAATATAAAGTGAAATTGAATAGTTATTTTCGATTGGAATTTTCCGACATTTGTATTAAGTACAAATAAAAAAAGCGCCCGTGAAAGGCGCTTCTAAATAAATGGTGGAAATAGTTTTACAGCACGTGTACTGAGGCGGTGTTGGTAGTTCCGCTTGGTACTAATGCACCTGACACCAGCACCACCACGTCACCTTTCTGGCCATAGCCGCTTTCCAGCGCCGCTTCTTTACCCAGACGATAGAAATCATCAGTCGAGGCGATTTCGGTCACCAGACGGGTCTCAATCCCTTTACTCAGGATCAGCTGACGCGCGGTGGTGGCATTGGTAGTCAGCGCCAGGATAGTGGCGTTCGGGAAGTACTTACGTACTGCCTTGGCAGACTTACCGCCTTCAGTGGCGACCACAATCAGTGGCGCTTCCAGCTTCTCAGCAGTTTCAACCGCACCGCGGCAGACCGCTTCGGTAATGCGCAGCTTGCGGGTGTCGTTCTGGCTATCGATGCGGGACTTCATCACGCGATCGGTACGCTCACAGATAGTGGCCATAATGGTCACTGACTCAAGCGGGTATTTCCCTTTGGCGCTTTCGCCTGACAGCATCACCGCATCAGTACCGTCGAGGATGGCGTTTGCCACGTCGCCCGCTTCAGCACGGGTAGGGCGTGGGTTTTTGATCATTGAGTCAAGCATCTGAGTAGCGGTAATCACCACTTTGCGCGCTTTGTTACACTTCTTGATCATCATCTTCTGCGCGAAGATCACTTCTTCAACCGGGATTTCAACGCCCAGGTCGCCACGCGCAACCATGATGCCGTCTGACGCTTCGAGAATTTCGTCGAAGTTATTCAGGCCTTCCTGGTTTTCAATTTTAGAGATGATCTGGATGTGCTCACCGCCGTGCTGTTTCAGGTGCTCACGAATTTCCAGCACGTCTGAACGCTTACGGATGAACGACGCAGCAACGAAATCGACACCTTGCTCACAACCGAAGATCAGGTCGCGCTTATCTTTTTCCGCCAGCGCCGGCAGCTGAATAGAAACGCCTGGCAGGTTAACGCCTTTGTTTTCACCGAGGTCGCCATTATTGAGTACTTTACACACCACGGTGTTTTCGGTGACTTCCGTCACTTCCATGCCGATCAGGCCATCATCGACCAGTACGGTGTTACCGATTTTCAGGTCAGCCGTAAAGCCAGGATAGGTCACCGCAACGCGTTCGCTGTTGCCGATCACGCTCTGGTCGGTGGTGAAGGTAAAGGTCTGACCCGCTTTCAGAGGGGCATCATTTCCGCCTTCCAGTTTCATGGTGCGGATTTCAGGGCCTTTGGTGTCCAGCAGGATAGCCGCCTGACGGCCGGTTTTTTCCATCACGGCACGCATGTTGGTGATGCGCTGGCCGTGCTCGGCGTAGTCGCCGTGGGAGAAGTTAAGACGCATAACATTCATGCCGGCTTCAAGCAGCTGAGTCAGCATCTCTTCTGATTCGGTTTTCGGGCCGATAGTACAAACGATCTTAGTCTTTTTCATGACGGGTTATCTGTAAGTTGTGATGGATGATAAAGGGCGAAATCCGATGGCAATGCATCGAAGTGAGAATTCTGTTTGAAATCGAAACGGGCTATACAGAGTAAGAATAGGTGACGAAGGCCAGGCGTGCAGGGAAGTTGTGCGGTTACGGTTGGTAACCACCTTCTGAGTGTTGCGCAAATTATCTGAGTTATCGCAATAGGCACGTGATCGCTGAAACCTTTCAAGTGGACAACGCGGCACAGTATAGTCGCTAAGTATGCGAAAACCAATTGAAAAGCAGCACAGGAAGAGATGTAGATCAATAAAAGGGGGAGTTGCGCAAGCGGGAGAAATTCTGAAAGTGGTGCGTTCTAATGGACTCGAACCATCGACCCCCACCATGTCAAGGTGGTGCTCTAACCAACTGAGCTAAGAACGCTTACAGGAAATGGTGCGTCCGAGTGGACTCGAACCACCGACCCCCACCATGTCAAGGTGGTGCTCTAACCAACTGAGCTACGGACGCACTTGGTGCGCTCTAATGGACTCGAACCATCGACCCCCACCATGTCAAGGTGGTGCTCTAACCAACTGAGCTAAGAGCGCAACACGCTGTCTGGGCGACAGCGGGGACGAATATTAACGGCAGCCGAAGAGGCTGGCAAGGGGAAAAATGGTTTTTTCACCGTGACTGAACAGCAACTGTGCTATGCGTCGTTTTTTTAGGCATCGCGGGCCTTTTACCGCCCGCTCAACCGGTTAGCGCGCCGCGCGCGTCAGGATCACCTCGGCAGGTGACTGTTGCAAGCGCCTGATCCGCCAAATCATCATTACCGCCGCCGATGTCAGCCCGACAATGAAGCCGCACCAGAAGCCTGCCGGCCCCATTCGCGGCACCAGCCAGTCGGTCAGTGCCAGTAAATAGCCGGCCGGCAGGCCCAGCAGCCAGTAGGCGATAAAGGTGATAAAGAAGATCGAGCGGGTATCTTTATAGCCGCGCAAAATACCGCTGCCAATCACCTGGATCGAGTCAGAAAACTGATAGATGGCCGCCAGCAGCATCAACTGCGCCGCCAGCGTCACCACTTCCGGATTGTCGTTATACAGCAGGGCGATCTGATGCCGGAAGGTCACAGTAAACAGCGCGGTCAGCGCGGCCATGCTGATGCCGACGCCCTGGGCGGTCCAGGCGGCGACTTTGGCCTGCTCGGTTGACCCCTGACCCAGCCGATAGCCAACCCGGATGGTGGTGGCCACGCCCAGTGACAACGGCAGAACGAACATCAGTGAACTGAAGTTGAGCGCGATCTGATGACCGGCGACGTTAACAATACCCAGCGGCGACACCAGCAGTGCGACCACAGCAAACAGCGTGACCTCGAAGAATAGCGCCAGCGCCACCGGTAAGCCCAGCGTCATCAGACGGGTCAGAATCGGACGCGAAGGAGGTGACCAGCTACTGGTCAGATGGATATCGCGCATGGTGCTCATCCGGCGGACCCAGAAGCGCATGCAGATGAACATCACCCAGTAGACCGAGGCCGTTGCCACGCCACAGCCCACGCCGCCCAGCGCCGGCATGCCGAAATGGCCATAAATAAAGATGTAGTTCAGCGGGATATTAACCATCAGACCGAGAAAGCCCAACACCATACCCGGCTTGGTTTTCGACAGGCCTTCGCACTGATTACGCAGTACCTGGAAAAACAGATAGCCCGGTGCGCCAAACAGCAGGGCATGCAGGTAGCCTTCTGCTTTCATCGCCAGCAGCGGATCGATGTCATGCATAGCCCGGATTAAGTAGCCGGCATGCCATAACAGCATCATGATCAACAGCGAAACAAACAGGGCCAGCCAGTAACCCTGGCGGATTTGCTCGGCGATGCGTTCGCGGCGGCCAGAGCCGTTGAGTTGCGCAACCGTGGGCGTCAATGCAAGCAGAAGACCATGACCAAACAGGATGGCCGGAAGCCAGATAGAGGTGCCGACAGCGACGGCGGCCATATCCGTGGCGCTGACGGCGCCGGCCATAATGGTATCCACAAATCCCATTGCGGTTTGAGCCACCTGAGCAAGGATGACCGGAATCGCAAGGGCAAGCAATTGACGCGCTTCTGTTAAATACTTCTGCACGTTAACACCTGAAAAGTTAAATGAAATAATGGCGGGGCAGGGAAGCCCCAGGAATTGCGTCAGCTAGTGTAACTGGCGATAGCGGATTCGCCAATCTTTGTCACTGCATGCGTTTTGCTACGCTGTAAGGCTACGCCGCCGGCTGAAAGCTAACAGCGGACGTGAGCTGTGATAAACTAGCGCAAACTTCGCAGAGGCAAAGACTATGTTTACCGGTATTGTGCAGGGCACCGCAGAAATAGTGTCCATTGAAGAGAAAGAGCTGTTCCGTACTCACACCGTCAGGTTGCCGGAAGAATTATTGCCGGGGCTGGCACTGGGCGCATCGGTGGCACACAACGGCTGCTGCTTAACCGTGACGGCTATTGATGGCGATCGGGTCAGTTTTGATTTAATAAAAGAGACCCTGCGCGTCACCAACCTCGGCGATTTACGTCAGGGAGATGTGGTCAATATTGAACGCGCCGCAAAATTCAGCGATGAAATAGGCGGACACCTGATGTCTGGTCATATTATGACCACCGCTGAAATCTGCAAAATCATCCAGTCGGAACATAACCGCGAAGTCTGGTTTAAGATCCAGGATCCGACCCAGATGAAATATATCCTGCACAAAGGCTTCGTTGGTATCGACGGGATAAGCCTGACGGTCGGGGATGTAACCCGAACCAAATTCTGCGTCTATCTGATCCCGGAAACGCTGGAACGCACTACCTTAGGAACAAAAACCTTTGGCGACCGGGTTAATATCGAGATCGATCCGCATACCCAGGCAATTGTCGACACCGTTGAGCGGGTATTAGCGCAGCGTGATGCGGCGGCGGCGATGAATATGCTGACCGGGCAACCGACGGCAGAAAGCTAAAAAAGAAGGCGCATCAGCGCCTTTTTTATCGTTTATCCGCTCCCGCAGAGGTTTCAACGCGCCACGCGTAACCCGCCTTCCACGCCCCGACTGAACACCACCTGCCATAACTGAATGTCGCGAGCGCGAAACGCGCCGGCACAGGCGTTAAGGTAATAAGAGAACATGCGCTTAAAGCGTTCACCGTAGCTATCTGCTAATTGCGGCCAGGCCTGGATAAAGCGTTCATACCACGCCATCAGAGTGGTGTCGTAATCTGCGCCAAAGTTATGCCAGTCTTCCAGAATAAAATGCGGTTCGCTGGCGTCGGCAATATGGCGTACCGAAGGCAGACAGCCATTCGGGAAAATATATTTATCGATCCACGGATCCACATTCATATCGGTTTTAATCGCACCGATGGTGTGCAGCAGGAAAATACCGTCTGGCTTTAAATTACGATCGACGACATCAAAATAGGTGGCGTAATTTTTAGGACCGACATGCTCAAACATTCCGACCGACACAATGCGGTCAAACTGTTCATTCAGATCGCGATAGTCCTGTAATAGAATGGTGACGTCTAATCCTTCACAGCGCTGCTGCGCCAGTTTCTGCTGTTCAGCCGAAATGGTAACACCATGCACTTTAACGCCATAATGACGTGCGGCAAATTCTGCCAGTCCGCCCCAGCCGCAGCCAATATCCAGCAGCGACATGCCCGGCTCCAGCGCTAATTTGCGGCAAATCATATCCAGCTTCGCTTCCTGCGCGGCGGCGAGCGTGGTGGCTTCCTTCCAGTAGCCACAGGAGTACTGCATATAAGGATCAAGCATCAGAGAAAACAAATCGTTTCCTAAATCATAATGCTCTTTACCGACAATCCAGGCGCGTTTTTTCGACTGGAGGTTGGTTAAGCGCGCCGCGGCAATACGCAGCGTATCTTTAAAATGATGAGGAAGTTGCTGGTCCAGTTTATGTTTGAGTACGTGGTGGAAAAATATATCCAGCCGATCGCATTCCCACCAGCCGTCCATATAACTTTCGCCCAGACCCAGCGATCCCTCCTGCAGAACACGTTTAAAGAAGTCAGGATTTTTAACCTGAATATCCCAGCTTCGTGAACCATTAATTTCGATATCTGCTTTTTCCAGCAGTTCGTGAACGATGCGATACCAATGGTTTTCTTCGAGGCTCACTTCTTCTACATACGATGAACTCATAGCTTCTCCACCACCTGTCCAATCTTAACCTGAAAAAGAATAGTCAATTTCTTCAGGAATTGAGAAAAGTCACGGATGACTCTGTAAACCAGATATCTGGCGTGATACAGAGGATTGAAATGGTGCAAAAGGATCCGACGCATAAATCCTGACGTGCGCGCAGACATCCTCCCGGCGAGCCGGTTGCCAATCATTGTGTAATGTTATTATGTTGTTGATTTGATGCGGATTTATTGACCCGAATGAGTATATTCCCACGCGGGTCAATATTCAATGACTTATTGTTAGTGAGCTAACTAAAAAATCATTGCTTCAGTGATTATCCTGGCAGGCGGTAGAGGGGGTGGCAACATCAGATTGTGCGTTTGCAACACGCTGCATCACGAAGCCGAGCAGGGCAAGCAGGATAGTCAGCGCCATCATCAGGGTCGTGGTCAGCAACGGCTGGGTCAGTCCGGCCGAGACGGCCAGGCTGGCGGCGAAGCATAATCCCAGTTGCAGGGTGTTCTGCAACGCCGCCGCTTTACCGGTGGCGTCAGGGAAAGGCATCAGCGCAGCGGAAACTACGATCGGATAGATAGCACCATTGGCCAGCGCCATGCCGCAGAACGGCAGCAGCAGACTGACCAGCGTACTGTGGCCGGAAAGCGCAACCGCAAACAGCGCCAGAATGCTCAGGCTGTAGATCGCCAGCAGCCACGGCAGCAACTGTGCGCCAGTAAAACGGTTGAGCAGGGCGCGGCAGCCGAAACCGCCAATCAGGAATGCAACCGTCTGTGGCAGATAGCTCAGACCGATGTCGGCGGGCGTCAGGCCCAGATCGGCCAGAATAAACGGCGAGCCGGTCAGCCAGGCAAAAAAGCTGGCGGAACAGGCGGAGTAGATCAGCACGTTGCCGCTGTAGACCCGCGACTTCAGCAGGGTGAAAAAACCAGGCTGTGCGCCTTGTTCACCTTTGGCTTTACGGCTGGCCGGCAGGCGCAGGGTGGTAAGGATCAGCGCCACGGCAATCAGCGTCAGCACCAGGAAAATAGAACGCCAGTGAAAATGGCCGATCAGCCAGGCACCCAGCAACGGTGCCAGCGCCGGTGAGAGCGCCACCAGCGGCATAATGGTGGCGAACACTTTGTTGGCCCGCGCCGCCGGATAGCGATCGACTACCAGCGCCTGCCAGCTAACGGCTGCGGCACAGACGCCGATCGCCTGAACAAAGCGCAGCGCCAGCATCAGATAAGTATCATTGACCCACAGCATACCGGCGCAGCCGACGGCAAACAGCGCCAGACCGGCCAGCAATACCGGCTTGCGGCCGATGCGGTCTGACAGTGGTCCCCAGAACAGCTGACCGCAGGCAAATCCCGCCAGGAACAGGCTCATACTGGCGCTGATCAGGCCGGGTGAGGTGTTAAAGGTTTGCTGCATCGCGCCAAAGGCGGGCAGGTACATATCGGTGGCTAAAAAGCCCAGCATGCTCAGCAGAGCGAGATAAGGCATAAATCCTTTTGACGGTGACATCTGATTCTCATTTTGCAGGTTGAACGCGGCAGAGTGTAAAAGGTGCGTTTGCCGCTGTGAAACGCTAATATTTGCCGGTTGCTGTTAAAAAATTTGAAGGCAGATTATGTGGTCAGAATATGCTTTAGAGGTGGTGGATGCGGTGGCGCGCGGTGGCAGCTTCAGCGCCGCGGCGCAGGAGCTGCATCGGGTGCCGTCAGCTATCAGCTACACCGTGCGTCAGCTGGAAACGTGGCTGGCGGTACCGCTGTTTGAGCGCCAGCATCGCGAGGTGGTATTAACCCCCGCCGGCGAGCATTTTGTCCGGGAAGGGCGCAGCGTTATCAAAAAAATGCTCGCCACCCGCCGCCAGTGTCAGCAGCTGGCTAACGGCTGGCGTGGACAGCTGAGTATTGCGGTCGACTGCATCGTCAAGCCGCAGCGCACCCGGCAGTTAGTCAAGGATTTTTACCGCCATTTCCCCGACATGGAGTTGCACATCAGTTATGAAGTGTTTAACGGCGTCTGGGATGCGCTGGCCGATGATCGGGTTGAAGTGGCCATCGGTGCCACTCAGGCGATACCGGTCGGCGGACGCTTTGCCTTTCGCGACATGGGGACGCTCAACTGGCGTTGTGTGGTGGCGCACCACCATCCGCTGACCGGGGTGAGCCAGATTGACGACGACACCCTGCGCAGCTGGCCGTCGCTGGTGCTGGAAGATACCTCGCGCGCGCTGCCGCGCCGGATGACGTGGACGCTCGACAATCAGCGTCGGCTGGTGGTGCCGGAATGGCAGACCGGACTGGATTGCGTGCTGGCGGGATTGTGCGTGGCGATGGTGCCTGGGCATCTGGCGCGGCCATTACTGGACAGCGGAGCGCTGGTAGAATTAACGTTGCCGGTCGCGTTTCCGGACAGTCCCTGTTGCGTAAGCTGGGCGGAAGATCGCGCATCACCGGCAACGGGCTGGTTACTCAGCTATCTGGGTGATGCGCAAACGCTTAATCAGGAGTGGTTAAGCGAAGATTAACGGCGGTAGTCGCGGAACGGACCGTCAGCCACCGAACGGCGTTCAATCAGCGTTGGGTGTACTTCGATGGTCTGAGAAATCTCACGTTTACTGGTGATGCGATCCAGCAACATCTCCAGCGCTTTCTCACCCAGTTGCGCTTTTGGCTGATGCACCGTGGTCAGCGCAGGCGCAAAGTAGCGCGCGTTGCGCACATTGTCATAACCGATCACCGAAATGTCCTGCGGCACCCGCAATCCCATCTCATCGGCGGCGCAAATCGCGCCCATCGCCATGATATCGCCCCCGCAGAACACCGCAGTCGGACGCTGTTTCTGCGACAGGATCTGCTGCATCGCCTGATAGCCCGACTCCGGCTCGAAGTCGCCCTGCACGATCCATTCGGCACGCGGCTGAATGCCTGCTTCTTCCAGCGCCTTGAGGAAACCCGCGTGACGTCCGCCGCCGGTGTTGCGTTCCATCTGGCCGGGAATCGCGCCAATATCACGGTGACCGCGCTCAATCAGATAACGTCCGGCCAGGTAGCCGCCCTGAAAGGCATTATCCAGCACCGTGTCGGTGAAGTCAGCGCGTGATTCACCCCAGTCCATCACCACCATCGGGATATTGCGATTCTCTTCCAGCATCTTTAACAGATCGTCCGGATACTCAGAGCACATCACCAGCAGTCCATCGACGCGCTTCTGCGCCATCATGCTGAGATAGGCACGCTGCTTTTGCAGGTCGTTGTGCGCATTGCCCAGAATCAGGGTGTAGCCTTTATCAAAGCAGTGATTCTCCACCGCTTCAATAATTTCAGCAAAGTAGGGCGCTTCGCTGGAGGTTGCCAGCAGGCCCAGCGTTTTGGTGTGATTCACCTTCAGGCTGCGCGCCACCGCGCTCGGCGAATAGTGCAGTTCCTGAATCGCCTGCCAGACCGCGTTGCGCGTCTCTTCAGCGACAAAACGCGTTTTGTTGATGACGTGCGAAACGGTGGTCGTTGAGACGCCGGCGCGTTTTGCCACATCTTTAATTGTTGCCATTAAAATCGGACTCCAGGGCTTATCTAACGCAATGATAAGCATAATGTTAAACGTTTGCGTCTGCTCAGGGTTCTCCCCGCAATTATGCAGCTTTTCTGACCGGTAAACAGGCGTCTGGCGGGTAATGAGCGCCTGAAAAGGAGAGCAAACGGAACCGGGATTGCGCGCGTTGCGCAACAAAGGCAGGATTCTAACAAGGCTGAACGGATAAAACGAGATTTTTACCAGCCCCTATGGGAAAATGGCTTATCCCTACAAAATGTGTGACTAAGGAGCGCTAAATGAGTACAGATTTGAAACTGGCCCTGATGACTACCGTCGGCTGTCTGCTGATGATCGTCGCCTTTAGCTTTACAGCGGTGCTGCACTAATGAAAAAGCCGGGCATCGCCCGGCTTTTCTCTGTTTGATTTTCGCGTAGCGAAGCCGCTTAACGAATGGTTTTCGGGGTCATTACCCGCCGCGCGCCGATGTAGTGGCGCTGCCAGTAATCTTCACCCAGCGCACTGATCTGAATATCTTTGCCGGTGCGAGGTGACTGAATAAATTTGCCGTTGCCGAGATAAACCCCAACGTGATCGGCGGTGCCGCGACCATTAATCCGGAAGAAGACTAAATCGCCTTTCTCCAGCGACTCGCGTTTTACCGGCGCGGCGTCGCGCAGGTGGTACATCTCATTGGCGGTACGCGGGATCTTAAACTTGACCAGATCTTTATAGGCGTACCAGACCAGGCCGCTGCAGTCGAAACCGGTGTGCGGTGAGGTGCCGCCCCACTGATAGGGTTTGCCCAGCTGGCCCATCAGCTTGGTCATCGCCGTCTCACGCGCTTTCTGGTAGCGCTGACGATGTGACTTGCTCATTTTAATGGTGCCGATGTCACTGCTGCTGGCGTCTGCGGTTTTGAGCGCACGCTGATGGCCGTAACGTTTTTTACTGGCGGTTTTGAGCGGAGTTTTGCTTTTCTTTGCGGAAAGATGGCTGGCGCTGAGTTCGCTTTTTTTCTGTTTTTTGAGTTTGAGCTTCTGGACCGGGCTGACGCGTGTTTTCTTCGCCGACGTTTTCAACGGGCGACGCTTGCGGCGCTCATCTTCGCGCGCACTCTTTTTCTCTGCTTTATGCGAACTGACATTCACCGGCGCCTGCGGGGAAGCAGAAGCGATGTTGAAGAACAGTTGCGCAAAGGCAAGGATGAAAAGCGTAATGATTAAACGCATAGTCCGGTTTTAGTTAAGTTGTCAGGGCCACTACGCACCACGACAAAGTTGGGAATAATCTGATCCAGGATCAGTGCCGAAGCCATTCTAGTCCAGTTCGCCTGAAAACCGTAACGCCTTTTTTTATTAATCTTTCGGACACGCACAGTTGTGTCGAAAATGAGCATTTTCAGCATCTTATATCTACAAAACTATTGCAAATTATTAATATGTTACCTGCGGTTAATAATCATGGGTTAACAGGGCCGAAAACAGGAGTTAACAAACATGGCGATTTAATCGGGCAACGGCCAAAATCTCGTTTTCAGTCCTGGGGCGAAGTCGCTACAATAAACAAACACGAAGTAATGAATTAAGGAAGGCAATTATGAGTACTGTAGAAAAAATTCAGCGCCAGATCGCAGAAAACCCGATCCTGCTGTACATGAAAGGTTCCCCGAAACTGCCAAGCTGCGGTTTCTCTGCGCAGGCGGTTCAGGCGCTGTCAGCCTGCGGTGAGCGTTTTGCTTACGTGGATATTCTGCAGAACCCAGACATTCGTGCAGAGCTGCCGAAATATGCCAACTGGCCAACCTTCCCGCAGCTGTGGATTGATGGCGAACTGGTCGGCGGATGTGACATCATCGTTGAGATGTTCCAGCGCGGTGAACTGCAGTCGCTGATTAAAGAGACCGCAGAGAAGTTTAAAGAAGCGGAATAAAACAAAAAGGCCGACATCGCGTCGGCCTTTTTCATTGCAGATCCCTCAGTCAGCGCTCGCGGCTGCTTCGCCTTCGGCGAAGGGCAGGGGCCAGCCACCCAGCCGTTTCCAGCGATTCACCAGTTCACAGAACAAAATAGCGGTCTGCTGGGTATCATACAGCGCCGAGTGAGCCTGGGTGCTGTCAAACGCCATGCCCGCGGCTTTACATGCCTTCGCCAGCACGGTCTGCCCCAGCACCAGTCCGCTCAGCGCCGCGGTATCAAAGGTGGCAAACGGGTGGAAAGGGTTGCGCTTCAGGCTGGCACGCTCGGCCGCCGCGTTCATGAAGTTCAGATCAAAGGTCGCATTATGCGCCACCATAATGGCGCGATTGCAGCCGGTATCCTTAATGCCTTTACGCACCATCTTGAAGATGGCGTGCAGCGCCTCATATTCACTCACTGCGCCGCGCAGCGGATTGCTGGGGTCGATACCGGTGAACGCCAGCGCTTCAGGATGCAGTAGCGACCCGACAAACGGTTCAACGTGAAAATGCAGCGTCTGGTCGAGATGGATCCAGCCCTCGTCATCCATTTTCAGCGTGGTAGCGGCGATCTCCAGCAGCGCGTCGGTCTGCGCGTTGAAGCCGGCGGTTTCGACGTCGATGACCACCGGATAGAAGCCACGGAAACGTTGATTGAGTGCATTGGGGGAATTCGATTCAGACATCAGGATCTCATTGCAGAAAAAGGGCAGCGCGCATTATGGCAAAAATCTGGCCCGGGTGCAGCAGATGAAGAGGAGCAGAAGAGGTCAGCCCACCCGACAGGGCAGGCTGAAGAGCAGGTTTAGTTGCCCAGGCCGTGACCGGCGTGTTTGTTCTCGATCAGTTCGATTTTGTAACCATCAGGATCTTCAACAAAGGCGATGATGGTTGAGCCACCTTTCACCGGACCCGCTTCACGGGTGACGTTGCCGCCATCGTTACGGATACGTTCGCAGGCGGCAGCAACGTCGTCGACGCCCAGCGCGATGTGACCGTAAGCGTTACCGAGGTCATATTTATCAACGCCCCAGTTGTAGGTCAGTTCGATCACTGCGCCTTCGCTCTCTTCGGTATAACCAACAAACGCCAGCGTATATTTATATTCGGTATTTTCACTCTGACGCAGCACGCGCATGCCCAGCACGCGGGTATAGAAGTCGATTGAGCGTTGCAGATCGCCAACGCGCAGCATGGTATGAAGTAAACGCATAAACATCCTCTTTGATAATCAAAACGCCATCGCCGGATGACACAAGCGCTAAGTATAGCGATCAAAATCGCCAATGAATAATGGCTGCCATCCTGCCGGATAGCAGCCCGCTCTCTTACAGCGTTGGGTAATCGATATAGCCTTCAGCACCGCCGCCGTAGAAGCTCTCCGGACGCTGCGGGTTGAGCGGCGCATCCTGCTGCAGGCGCTCCACCAGATCCGGGTTGGCGATGTAATCGCGACCAAACGCAACCGCATCGATCAGGCCACGCGCAATCAGGTCGTCCGCTTTCTCAACGGTGTAGGCACCCGCACCGATAATCGCCCCAGGGAACAGGTTACGGACTTTTTCACGGAACGCGTCGCTGTATGGCTTACCGCCGGCCCAGTCAGGCTCGGAGAGGTGCAGATAGGCGATATTGCGCTTCGCCAGTTCACCGATGTACCACAGCGCCGCTTCTTCTTCATCCGGACCGTTGTCCAGATTCTGGAAGCTGCCGATCGGTGATACGCGGATACCGATCCGGTCAGCTGACCAGTTAGCGATCACGGCATCAACCACTTCCAGCGCAAAACGGCCACGTTTTTCAATGCTGCCGCCATATTCGTCGGTACGCTGGTTAGAGCCCGGCGCGAGGAACTGATGGATCAGGTAACCGTGCGCCGAGTGCAGTTCCAGCAGGTCGAAATCGGCTTCACGGGCGTTGGCTGCCGCCTGGCCGAAATCGGCCACGATCTGCTGAATTTCTGCCACCGTCAGTTCACGTGGCAACGAGGTCTCTTCGCGATAAACGCTGCCGTCAGCGGCACGCAGCGAGGTGCGGGTGCCAGCGGCGATAGCGGAGGGTGCAACCGGAGCTTTACCGTCTGGCTGCACGCTGTTGTGTGAGATGCGGCCGGTGTGCCACAGCTGTACTGCAGTGTGTCCGCCAGCCTGATGGACGCCTTCGTTAATCGCTTTCCACGCCGCAATCTGCGGTTGCGTATGCAAGCCGGGTGCGCCGGCATAGCCTTTCGCCTGGAAAGAGATCTGGGTGGCTTCGGTAATGATCAAACCGGCGCTGGCACGCTGACGGTAGTATTCGCCCATCATCGGGGTAGGAATATCGCCTGGCTCAATACTGCGCAGACGGGTCAGCGGCGCCATAAAAACGCGGTTTGGCACGGTAATCGCGCCGACTTTCAGCGGACGAAACAGCTGGGTACTCGCCATGTTAGCTCCTGATTAGTAGACCAGTCGTCTACAAATGCTGTTTTTAAAAATCAGTGGATTTTTAGCCACTGTTCGATGGTACTTAATGCGAGTCGCAGCGGCTGCGGCTCACGGGAAATCTTGCTCTGTAAACTGGCTCCCAGCCACAGCAGTGACAGCAACTCGGCCATCTGTTCCGGCGGATGCGGTAACGACAGCGACTCCTGCTGCGCAGCGGCGCTCAGCGTGCGGGCATAGAGGGCAGTAATTTTTGCCGCACCCTGTTGCAGCGCGTCGCGCATCGGTTCAGAGAGATCGCAGACCTCAGCGGAAACCTTCACGCCGAGACAACCCACGATGTGCCCCTGCTGAGTGAACAGCTGTTCTGCCGCCCGGAAATGATTAAGCAGACGCTCGCGCGGGGTACCGTCTGGCTGATTAAGCTGCAACTCAACATCCTGCAGGAAACGCGCAAAATAGCGCTCCAGCAACGCCACGCCAAAGGTCTCTTTGGAACGGAAGTAATAGTAGAAAGAGCCCTTCGGCACTTCCGCCTGAGTCAGCAGTTCGCTGAGTCCCATGCCGGTAAAACCGCGTTGCAGACAGATCTGCTCACCAATGCGGAGCAGGTGTTCGCGGGTTTCATTGCGTTGTTGCGTCTTGTTCATGGCCCTCAGGTTAGTAGACCAGTCGGTCTAATGCAATGGCAGTCGATTCCGTTTGGCACAGAGTGTTCAGTATATGGGGGGTTTGCAGAGAAATCAGATGAACTTATGCTTATTTGTTGCACAAACCGGCTAAGATCTCTTCAATAGATTGTTCACTCTCTCAATCCGGAGTCGCGGTGGCCGAGCAGCTTGAATTTTTCCCGGTTCCCAGTCCCTGTCGTGGCATTTGCCAGAGCGATGCCCGCGGCTATTGTCTGGGATGTTTACGCAGCCGTGATGAGCGGTTCAACTGGTTGCGCTTTAGTGATGCGCAAAAGCGTGAGGTGTTGCGTCTCTGTTATCAGCGTCGCCTGCGCCTGCAGCGGCAACAGAATAAAGAGGAGCCGCTTGATCCACATCAGCCGAGCTTGTTCTGACGGTCTCTCGCTTTCCGTTATACTCTCTGACACATTCATTGCAGCCATCGTGCCACAGGGAGATCGTTATGTTACAACCGCAAGCCATCGCGTCGCAGGGTCCGGATTTTTCACCGTTGATTATGGGGTACTGGCGGCTGATGGAGTGGGGCATGTCGCCGCAACAGCGGGTGGCGTTTATTGAGCACCATCTCAGCCTCGGTATTACCACCGTCGACCATGCGGATATCTACGGTGATTATCAGTGCGAAGCGGCATTTGGCGAGGCGCTGAAGCTGGCTCCGGGCCTGCGCGAGCGGCTCCAGATCGTCACCAAATGCGGCATTGCCACCCGCGCCCGTCCTGAACATCAGATCGGCCATTACAACACCGGTAAAGCGCATATCCTGCAGAGTGCTGAAAATTCACTGCGTCATTTTGGAACCGATCGCCTCGACCTGCTGCTGATTCACCGTCCTGATCCGCTGATGGATGCCGATGAAGTCGCCGAAGCCTTTATCGCCCTGCACCAGAGCGGAAAAGTGCTGCACGTCGGCGTGTCCAACTTCACCCCGGCGCAGTTCGCGCTGCTGCAGTCACGCCTGCCGTTTTCGCTGGTCACGAACCAGCTGGAGATCTCGCCGGTTCAACAAAATCTGCTGCTGGATGGCACGCTGGATCAGTGCCAGCAGTTGCGTTTCCGGCCGATGGCCTGGTCCTGTCTTGGCGGTGGCCGCCTGTTTAACGATCCCCATTATCAGCCGCTGCGTGACGAGCTGGAGATTATCCGCCAGGAAACCGGCGCCAGCAGCCTCGAACAGGTGGTGTATGCGTGGATCATGATGCTGCCGAGCAAACCGCTGCCAATTATTGGTTCAGGTAAAACGGCACGCGTCAGTGAAGCGGCCGCCGCGGTTAACTTATCGCTGACGCGTCAGCAATGGTTCCGCATCCGCAAGGCGGCGTTAGGCTTTGATGTGCCCTGAAGCGTAAAACTGCGTCAATCTTCGGCAGAATAGCGCAACCGGTACCAGGCTTATGCCATACCCTGGTACCTCAAAGGAGTCACAATGAAAATCAAAGCAGTTGCGCTATCAGCCCTTCTTGCCTGCGGTGCGGCCTCGGCGGCCAGTGAGCAGGTTACCCTCCATCAGGTTACGGCGGAGGGGATTGGCAAATCGCTCGGCAGTGTGACGATTGAAGAGACGCAGTATGGTTTGCAGTTTACCCCGGATCTGAAAGGGCTTCAGCCCGGCATCCACGGTTTTCATGTGCATGCGAAGGGCAGCTGTGAGCCGGGTGAATCGCAGGGGAAAGTGGTGGCTGCCGGTGCGGCAGGAGGGCACTTTGATCCGGCTAACAGCGGCAAACATCTGGGTCCCTATGCCGACGGGCATGCCGGCGATCTGCCCGCGCTGTATATCGATGATAAAGGCAGCGCCAGCTACCCGGTACTGGCACCGCGCCTCAAATCGCTGAGCGAAATTAAGGGCAAAGCGTTGATGGTGCATGTCGGCGGCGATAACCATGCCGATCATCCCCAACCGCTGGGCGGCGGCGGCGCACGCTTTGCCTGCGGTGTTATCTGAGTTTCGGGGCGGCGATCGCTTGCCGCCCGCTTTTCTTCCTGCCCGTTTATGAATTGTTGTACCATCCCGCCGATTTCCCCCCTATGATATTGATTCAGGTAAGAAAGCGCGATGGGTCAAGGAGCAGGAGTATGAAATACAAGGGCGCATTACTGCTGTGCTTACTGCTGGTGGGATGCGATAAACCCAACGATACACAGTTGGTGACGGAAACCGGGCGTGAGCTACAGCGCACGATTGATACCAGCCCGATGCGCAGCACCTGTGAAAATATCGCTAAAGGGCGTGAATGGCTGAGCCGCAATACGGTGCGCAAACTGGAAGCGAAGGGTTGTGAGCAGGTGTTCCGCAGCGCCACCGAAACCAATTTCATTGAAACCACTATTTTCCGACGCACCATGACGATGGTCTGCGGCAGCATTCAGGGCAAAAGTTTTACCGGCACAGAACTGACCCGCCGGTTTATCTTCTCGCCGGATGAAAAAGCGCTGGTGATCGAACCGATGACCGAGGTGGATAAAACCCGCTTTGAGGGCCATAAAACGCTGCAGCAGCTACAGGATGACTTTAACCGGCAGCAGCAGCAATATTGCCAGTAGTCAGCCGGGTACCGCCTGTTGCAACTGGGCCAGCGAACAGCGTAGCCGCCAGATAATACCGGCCAGTTCACTGGCCTCATTACTGCCCAGCGCCAGCAATGTGGCGATCATCCTCTCCAGCTCCGTCAGAATCTGGTCCAGCGAACTGTGCTGCACGCCACGGCTGCTGATAATCCGCTGTAGATTCTGCAGGCTGCTGTCGCGCACCTCCATCAGCGTGGCGGAATCTGCCCGCCACTGCCGCAGCTGCCAGACAATATGCGAGCAGTTGAGCAACACCACACCCCAGCGCAATAACCAGACGCGCGCCTGCTCATCCCGGCTGTGACTGAGCTGGCTGATGCGATGATAAATCTGCGATTCAAACCGGCTTTCACTCAACCGCGGACGCTGTCTGAGCTGGTCAAGAAACGCCAGCCGCAGCGCCCGGATATGACGCCGGCTGCGACGCGCATCTGAGCTGGGGCGCAGCAGCTGAAACGCCAGCCAGGCCAGCAGTACTCCGCACACTTTGGCGATATTATCGTTAAAGAAGTCCTGATAATCCCAGGTCGGCGGGTTAGTAACGGCGATGAACGAGCCCATAAACACGATAAATTGCCCCCACATCCCCGCCCGCTGCTTTTGCTGGAGTTTGAACAGCTGTAGCGTCGCCAGCAGCGGAAACAGCAGCAGCAAAAACTGCCACAGCTGACTGATCTGCACCATCAGGCCGAACTTCATGACAAAGCTGAAGGCAAACAGCCACAGCAGAGTTTTCAGCAGCAGAATAACGCTGCCGCCAGGTGAAGGCGATGAGGCATACAGCACGCAGGCGATGGCGGTTAAGGTCAGCGCCGCCGCGCCGGAAGACCATTGGGTATTGATCCAGAACGCGCATCCCAGCACGATGACGCTAAAGGTGCGCAGCGCGCTCCAGCCCGCTTCGGCGCTGTCGCTGTCGCGTGCCAGCGCCGGGACCGGCGGCGGCTGGAAGCGGGTATCGGCGTCGGCCCGATCCAGCAGCCTGATCCAGCGCAGCACGTTGAGATACATCCAGCAGAAGTAGCGCAGCCGCTGACAGAAGGCGCGTTGCCGGTAGTCGCCATCGGCAGCCGGGGTGACGCTACGCAGGATGCGCGCCAGCCGGTATTTATCACATTGTGGTTTGCCCAGCTCCGCCAGCAGCTGTTGCAGCGCAGCAAACAGCGCGTCGGGCGCATCGGGCCAGTTCAGCAACATGCGGCGCAGGCTGGAGAGCACGCTGGTCAGCCGCAGCTGCTGGTGCAGCACGTAGTTGAGCACGTTGTTTTGCCGGCGAAAGCGGTAATGGCTCCAGAACGCCTGAATTCGCAGCAGGTTCATGGTCAGAATCTGGCTGATGACGTTCTCGTGCGCGGTACGAATGTTGTCGCTGACCGAGGGCTGCAGCAGTAAAACCGCATGTTCCAGCAGCCGCGCATGCATCTGCTTCAGCGAGGTGATTAAGGTTTCGCCATCCGAGGTACTCGGCAGCACCATCATCATAAAGCCGGCACACAAAATGCCGGAGATCACTTCACAGACTCGCGCCTGAGCAATGGTCCACAAATCGGTAATATCGGTGATGTTAACGCTGCTGAAGGCGATAATGGCAGCGGTGTAACCGGCGAGCGAAAAAGCGTAGGCGACGTTGTTCTGATAGTGATTGGCGACGCCGGTACACAACCCCAGCCAGCCGGCGATCGCGAAGGTAAACAGCCAGGGCTCATTCAAGGTATGTCCGGCGATCAGCAGGGCGGCGCTGGCCCCGAGCAGACTGCCAGCAATCCGGCCCAGACTCTTACTGATGGCGCCGCCGACGGTAGGAAAGCTGATCACCGCCGCGGAGGTCATCGCCCAGTACGGCTCATCCAGATCCAGTCCATAGGCGATGCTGAGCGCCAGGCACATGGCAATGGCATTGCGCAACGCATAACGCCACTGATTGGCGTTGGCCTTAATCCACGGCAACTGATCCCACGCCAGCCACTGAAAATTCATGGCTGAATGGTGATAGTGCAGGTGGTACCCGCCACCAGCGGCACGTCAGCCGGCAGCGGATCGAGATGAATCCGCACCGGCACCCGTTGCGCCAGACGCACCCAGGGCACGTTGGGTTTGACGTCCGGCACCAGCCCGCTGTCGGTCTCTATGCTCTGGTCATAGATGGCGCGGCCAATACTGTCGACCTGACCCTGAAGCCGTGCGCCATTGCTGTACAGCACTACCTGAGCCGCCGCACCCGGACGAATGTGGCGCAGCTTGGTCTCTTCGAAATAGCCCACCACGTAATAAGAGTGGCTATCCACCAGCGCAAACAGCGGGCTACCGGCGGTAGCGTAGTTGCCAGGCCGCAGGGTGAGATTGGTGATCCAGCCGTCGGTCGGCGCGGTCAGCGTGGTCTGTTGCAGATTCCAGCGTGCCCGATCCAGCTCCGCCTGGGCGGCTTTGGTGCTGGCGGCGGCGGCATTGGCCGCCAGCCGGGCAGCATCGAGATCTTCGGCCGAAATCACATTGCGCGGCAGGCGGCTACGCCGGTTAAATTCGTGCTGCGCCCGGGCCAGATCGGCCTGCGCTTTGCTGAGCTGGGCATCGGCGTTGTCGAGCGCAATCTGCCACGGCACCGGATCGAGCGTCAGCAATAGCTGACCACGGTGAACGAACTGATTGTCTTTCACCTGCAGCTGGGTAATGCGGCCCGAGACCTGAGGCGTAATATCGACCAGTTCGGCGCGTACTTTGCCGTCGCGGGTCCAGGGCGACTGCATATAGTAGTTCCACATCCAGCCGGCAGCCAGCAGCGCCAGCGCAAACACAATCAGGGTGGAGAAGTATTTTACCGCGTTGAATTTCATACGATTATCCGTGACCGATGAGCCAGAGTGCAGCGGTAACGCACAGCACAAACAGCGAGAGATCAAACAGGGTGGGATGCCAGATATCACCAGAATAGATCCAGCCGCGCACCAGCGGATGAATCAGCAGCCAGACCAGAAAACCGAGTATCACCGCTTTAAAGATCGGTGGAAAAAACAGCGAGGCGCCTACCACCAGATCAGTCAGCGGTTTGGCACTGGAGAAGACGTTGGTGAGCACGTTTCAATATCCTTAAGTAACCCGAGCGGCAGACTGAAGGCGAGGCCGCATGACGGCGCGCCGGCCTGGGATTTGTAATTTGTCCTGTAAACTCGCAGAATAGTGTAAAATCTGGCTTGATAGCTAGCAAGCTAATTATAAGGAGATGAAATGGATACGCCCCTCGGAACGGATTTATCTCGACTGGTGCGCATCTGGCGCGCGTTGATTGATCAGCGATTAAAACCGCTTGAGCTGACTCAGACTCACTGGGTAACGCTGCACAATATTCATCAACTGCCGCCAGAGCAGTCACAGATTCAGTTAGCCAAAGCCATCGGCATCGAACAACCTTCACTGGTGCGT
This sequence comes from Pantoea sp. X-Soil-YNGN-775, assembly GCF_059730575.1. NCBI lineage: Bacteria > Pseudomonadati > Pseudomonadota > Gammaproteobacteria > Enterobacterales > Erwiniaceae > Pantoea > Pantoea sp. X-Soil-YNGN-775. The sequence continues at coordinate 1,812,923 of NZ_AP035945.1, forward strand.
ACGCTTGACCAGCTGGAGGAGAAAGGATTGATTACCCGTTCGACCTGCGCCAACGATCGTCGCGCCAAGCGCATCAAGCTGACGCAGCAGGCAGAGCCGATTATCGAACAGGTTGAGAGCGTGATTGATGAAACGCGGGATGACATTTTGTCTGGCATCAGCCGCGAAGAGATCAATCAGATGGTGACGCTGATCGCCCGGCTTGAAAAAAACATTCTCGAATTACAGCATCGCGAGAAATAAAAAAACCGACGCTCAGGCGTCGGTTTTTTTTCTACATCACGCGGATTAGCGAGGTGAAACTGTCACCTGGCTGCCGTTCGACGCCATCACGACGCGCTGACCCACCGAGTAGCGCGTGGCGGCTTGCTTCTGCACCACCATGATAGTGTTGCCATCATCCTTACGGATTTCCAGCTCGACGCCATCAGTTTTATTTACCGCACCCTGCACGCCCTGACCGGCAACGCCGCCCAGAACCGCACCGCCGGCTGTTGCCAGGCTGCGGCCGCTGCCACCGCCAATGGTATTACCCAGGAAGCCACCGAGCACGGCACCGCCGATCGCGCCGATCACATTACTCTCGTCACCGCCCTGAATTTTCACCGGACGAACCGAGACTAATGTACCGTAAGAGACGCTCTGCACCTGTTTAGCTTCACTGGCACTGTAGGTATCACCCGACAGCGTACTCGTATTGCTACAACCTGCCAGCATCATACCGGTCAAAGCGACCACAACTACACGCTTAATCATTTGAAACTCCTTTAGTCGAGAAGGCGCCACGTTTATCGCGATATCCTGCACACAGTATAAGACACAAACCTGGCAAATTAATCCTTGTCCAAATAAAACACGGTGGGACGAAGCATAGACTGCGCAAGGTTAACAATAATTCAATCGGCAGGAAAAAAAGTGTCCTAATGCGTTATCTGTGCGCTATCTCTGAGAAAAAAACAAATTAATCATAGAATTAGCCCAGGTAATTTGTCAGGCTAATCACAGATGAATCGCACACCCAGCGGGGGAAAAGCAATGGCTATGAAATCAGGACGTTACATTGGTGTGATGTCAGGCACCAGCCTGGATGGGGTGGATGTGGTGCTGGCGGCGATTGATGAGAATCTGGTGGCGCAACAGGCAAGTTACTGTCATCCGATGCCGCCTGATTTACGTCAGGCGATTCTGGCGGTTTGCCAGGGCCAAAGCCTGACGCTCTCACAGCTGGGCCAGCTGGATACCCGACTGGGCCAGCTGTTTGCTGAGGCGGTACTGACGCTGATGAAGCGCGAATCGCTGGAGGCGAGCGATGTGGTGGCGATCGGCTGTCACGGGCAAACCGTCTGGCATGAGCCGCAAAGTGACGCCCCGAACACCCTGCAGATTGGCGATAATAACCAGATCGTGGCGGCGACCGGTATCACCGTGGTCGGGGATTTCCGCCGCCGCGATATGGCGCTCGGCGGGCAGGGCGCACCGCTGGTGCCGGCCTTCCATCAGGCGCTGTTGATGGATGCCACGGAACGCCGCATGGTGCTGAACATCGGCGGCATTGCCAACCTCTCGCTGCTGTTTCCGGGTCAGCCGGTGCGCGGTTTTGATACCGGACCCGGTAACATGCTGCTGGATGCGTGGATCTGGCGCAATCAGGGCAAAGCCTACGACAAAGATGCCGGGTGGGCGCGCAGCGGCACGCCGGTTCCGGCGCTGCTGGAGGTCCTGCTGCGCGAGCCGTGGTTTGCGCTGCCGCCGCCGAAAAGCACCGGCCGTGAACATTTCAACCTCGGCTGGCTGGAACAGCATCTGCGCCATTTCCCCGGTCTGGCGCCACAGGATGTACAGGCCACGCTTGTGGAGCTGACCGCCATCACCATCACCCAGCAGGTTCAGCTCAACGATGGCTGCGATCGCCTGCTGGTGTGTGGCGGCGGCAGCCGCAATCCGTTGCTGATGGCGCGCCTGGCGACGCATCTGCCGGGCACCGAAGTGACCACCACCGATGCTGCCGGCATCAGTGGTGATGATATGGAAGCGCTGGCGTTCGCCTGGCTGGCCTTTCGCACGCTTTCCGGCTTACCGGGCAACCTGCCAGCCGTAACGGGTGCGCGGGAAAAGAGTGTGCTTGGCGCGATTTATCCGGCTAACGCGCTGTACCGGCGCTAAGGCGCTATCCAGTGAAACGGGGGCCGAAGAGCCCCCGCGTTTTTTGGCAGGGTCCGTCTGGTATCAGGCTGCGCCAGAGAGATGGGTCAGATTGCGCACCCCGGTAATCACCGTAGCGACCATGGTTTCACGGCGGGTAATGACTTCAACCTGATAAAACCGGTTTCGATAGGCGATGGAATAGATGATGGGATGGTATTTATTGCCTTCACCGTAGCGAGAGTAGTGCGCTTCAAGCGCGCGCGTCGCGGCCAGGATATGGGCGGGTTCTTTATCACCGCGGATGATTTGCTTCATTCAGTTCCTCAAATGCTGTCCCTGGGAGTCACGTCGCAAGCATGGCGCGCTGCGTCGGCCTAAACACTGAACATCTGACTGCTAAACATCGATGATAATAACGAAATAATAATAGCTTACTGTGCAGCGGAGAGATGACAGTGAGATGAAGATCATCACCCGGTGCTGCTTATTTTTTAGCAGCACCGGGCGGATCCGGCAAGGCGGGGAAGATCAGATTCGTCTAATTCGCAGGGCGCGTGGCTCGGTTTAGCGCTGGCTTTGATTGTGGTTTCAGCTCTGGCTCAGTTCGGGCCAGGCGACCGCCGCGATGCCGTTGAGTTTAGGTTTTGCGAACAGAAAGCCCTGGAACTGCGAAACACCGGCTGCTTCCAGCCACATCCACTCTTCCGGCTGTTCAATGCCTTCCGCAATAACCGAGATTTCCAGTGACGAGCAGCATTTCAGAATGGCGTGAATGATCGCCTGTTTCGGGCCGCTCTTATGGACGCCACTGATGATGTTGCGGTCGATCTTGATCTTATCTGGCTGAATCCGGGTCAGCAGCGATAGGCCAGCAAAACCGGCACCGAAATCATCAAGCGCCAGGCTGATACCGGCCGCTTTTAGCTGCTTGATCGCCGCTTCGAACTCGTCAAGTCGTGAGATCACTTCGTTTTCCGTGAATTCCACCATGATCTGTTCGGGCACCAGTCCCTGCGCTTCAATTTCATTCAGCAGGAACGGCACCGCGTCAGGCACTTCCACCAGCGACATCGGCAACAGGTTAATTGACAGCGTCAGGCCTTCAATGCCCAGCTGCTTTGCCTGTGCAAAGGCGATCTTTTTCGACCGGATATCGGTGAGATAAACCTCGTCACGTGACAGACGGGAAAAATAGTCGAGCGGCAGTTCACCCTGCGGGCCGCGCAGCAGCGCTTCCAGCGATACAATCTCACAGGCGAAAGGATCGACAATCGGCTGAAAGGCAAAACTCACCTGATCAGACCCCGCAAGCGTTGCTTCACCGTCGCGCCCGACGGATTCATCATGGATGAAGGTCCAGCTGCGGGCGTCAGGAATCTCGAAATAGTTCTCTTTTTCGCGGGCTTCGACAAAAGTCCGCAGGAACTGCAGAGCGCGATCGGCATAGGTGAGCTGAAATTTGGTGGTGCATTTTGCCAGCACCGCCTCAAGCACCGTCTCTTTGTCATGCTGTCGCAGGTCGAACAGCTCCATGCCGACGTTGCCGAAGCGGCGTGATGGCGCATAATCGCGCATCAGTTCCACCAGATTATGATGACGCGTGTCCTGACAAATCCGGCTGTATACCGCCTTTACCGCCTGTTCCGGGCCTTCCAGCACCTGAAAAAAGTGGGTGCCATTAAACAGCAGGATGCCGGTAATGCTGGATGATTGATTGATCTTGTTGGCTTTTACCGCCAAATCAAACAGTGATTTAACCGGAACATGCCCGGCGATATGGCTGCGGTAAATGATTGTCGACAACATAAAGGCTTCCGGTTTTTTTGCTTTTGTCCGCACACATTACCAGAAGCTTTATCCGCGGTGAACGAGGCCTGGCTGCCTTTATTGTTCCCGCCGTTATTTAGCCGTTGGCGGGCAGCTCCGAATCAGCCACGCCGAGTGCGCGCTGCAGGAAAACGGTATCCAGCCAGCGGCCATGTTTGAAGCCAACCGACTTTAATGTGCCGACCCTTTCAAAGCCCGCCGCACAGTGTAATGCAACCGACGCGCGGTTCTCGCTGTCACCGACGTTAGCAATCAGCTGACGGTATCCCGCCTGTTCCGCCCAGCTAATGGCATGACGCAGCAAACGCGAACCCACGCCGCGCTGACGAAATTGCGGATCGATATAAATAGAGTCTTCAAGGGTATACCGGTAGGCGTGGCGCGGACGATAGGGCGCAAGGTAGCAAAAGCCCAGAACCGCGCCGTCACTGACGGCAATAAACCACGGCAGGCCCGCCTGCCTGATCCTGTTTAGCCGCTGAGCCATCTCCGCCTCATCCGGCGGCACGGTTTCAAAGGAGCCGGTGCCATTAAGCACATGCCAGGCATAAATTTGCTGAATTGCCGCAATATAACGCTCATCCGCCTCAAAAATTTCCATCTGCTGCCTCGTCGCTGTTCTGTCCCGGGTGCGCTCAGTGAAAACCACCATAAAACGCCCGCTTTCCCGGCGCAATATGCCCACTGTGAGCCATAAGTATTTCCTCTGATGGCTGCAGTCAGCACGGTTAAGCGGAGGATGGCTGCGGTTATTTGATCTGTACAGCCAGGCTGATTATTCGCCATTAAGTCTATTCTGAAAACCGCACCAGCTTAATGATCCGCGCTGCGCTTACGGCTATTATCCTTCGCCTGGTCTCTGTTTAATAAAAAAGCAGAGCGAATGAAATTCAGTAGGGGAGACGCAGCGTGATGCGATTTGTTGATTTTCTTAATAGCAAGCAGGGGCTTCGTGAAGCAAGAAATCACTGCTTTGAATTAAATGGCGTGGTATTAGGCCATTTCACCGCGCTGTTTCTGCATGATAATCAGGTTATTTTCACCAAAGATGGCAAGCAGTGTGCTGTGCCTTATTATCTTGGGCCAGAACAGGACCTGATAAACCAGACAATAAATCCGAGAATTAACAATATTCGCGTCATCTGAGTTACACCTGCCCAGTGATAATAGTTTGCCCAACGCAGGAAGTGCTTATTCGCAGTAGTGACTGCCCGCGGCATAAATAGCCGTCTGGCTTAAAATACGCAGCTGAGAAAAAATGAACTTCGGCCCTGCGGGGCTGCCGAAACAGAACAGAGTTTCTCTGTAACGAACTTTTACCCGCAGCGTGCGGGTTTTTTTTTGCTCTCACTTCGTGTGGCTTCTTGCGGGGCAAAAAACAGCAGCAGTAACGCGCTGGCGGCAAACAGCAGCAGGGCAATAACGGCACCCGCCGCGGCGTAGAGTTGACCAAACAGCAGCGATCCAATCACCTGACCGACAGCCAGCATGAAAAACAGCATACCGACGCCGGTAGCCGGCGCGTCTTCGGTTGCCTGCGCGCCCCAAACCAGCAGCACGCCTGACAGCGTGACATAACCGGCACCGCAACAGGCTACCGCAATCAATAAACCGGTGGAGTATCCGTGGCTGAAGGCCACCACCAGCAGCGGCAACGCCATGCCCAACAGTGACAGCCGGTAAACGGCGTGCATGCCGATGCGGGCGGCGACCGGTCCGGTCGCCGCGCCGACAATGCCCGCGCCGCCTGCCACCAGCCACAGCAGGCTGGTGGCGGCGGGGTCGAGGCCGACATGCTGGCGTAGCAGGACGGAACCAAAGCTCCACCAGGCGGCGCTCGTCAGGCCAGCAACCAGGGCGATGGCGATCAGGCGCGTCATTGAGCGGCGAAATAGTCGCTGATGCCACGGTTGGCGGCAACGGCGATCGACCTCAGTGTCGCCGGGTAACACCCGCATCAGCGGCACGATACAGCTCAGCGCCAGCAGCGCGAATAACAGACAGGCGGCCCGCCAGCCACCCGGTAAAAGGGTCAGAATGGGCACCGTCAGGATGATTCCGGCACTGGTGCCGGCATTAATCAGGGTATTAACCGGCGATTGTCGGGCCGCGCTCACCCGCTGGCTTACGGCGGCTGCCAGCGCCGGAGAAGCCAGCCCAGAACTCAGTCCGGCGATAAACAGACCCGCCGCCAGCCACAGCGGTGAAGCGGCACAGGCCAACAGGACCAGACCGCTCGCCGCGCAGAGCGACGCCAGCAGCGCGACGCGACGTGCGCCAAATCGCTGCGCCAGCGAGGCGGCAGCCAGAATAGTCAGGCAGTAAGCGACAAAGCTGCAGGCGGAGAGCAAGCCCGCCAGCTTCGGGCTGAGCGGGATATCCGCTGAAATGGCCGGCAGCATCAGCCCCCATGAAAATCTCGCCATGCCATAGGTCACCGCAATCAGGCTAAATCCGGTCAGCGCCAGCGCGCCCGGCGATCTCATTGCGCCGCGCCGCGCTGTTGCAGCAGCTGACTGGCGACCGTACCAGCCAGCTGAGCCGCGGCGGGGCCGATCACCAGCGCCGAGGTAATCGCGCCTTCAAACAGCATCCAGATGGCATCGCTTAACAGCTGATGTTCTTCTCCCTGCGCGGCGGTGACACAGTCGCTAATGTAACGGCGCAGCGTGGCGCGAAAGGCCAGCGCCTGGGCAGCCAGCGCCGCATCCCGTCCGGCATACTCGCCCCAGGCTTTGAGGAAGAAGCAGCCTTTTGCCCCGTTCGCCTGCGTCCACTCGCCCAGTACCTGAAACAGCCGGGCAATCGCTTCAGGCTGTTGTGGCGCAGAGAGGTCCGCCATAAAGCGTTGCTCGCGGGCATCCATTACCGCAGCGGTCAGTGCCTCCCGCGAGGCAAAGTGATGATAAAGCGTACGCGTCGAAACACCTGCTGCGCGGCATATCTGGTCGGTACTGGTGGCGTGAAAACCGCTGGCATAGAACAACCGCTCGGCCGCCTGAATAATATCGTCTCTCTTTTTCATGGTTTAAAAGTAAACCGATCGTTTTACTTTTTCAAGGCGCCAGCCGATTTATCGCCTTCGCCTTAACTGATTAACCGCTAAGCCAGACGGCACTGCCGCTGCGCCTGATTAAGGCCAGCAGTTGGACGACTGAACAATTTTGCTTCAGTTCATCAATGCTCATAATTGCCGGGCGAAGTCACACTTTTTTCCCCAGCTGATTTAATCAAATTGCTCTTGCTCCCCAGGGTGGTACGGACTATTTTGTTTTTAACTGTTTGATTTAAAGTAACTATTAAAGATGTCGCTATCGATTAAAATCATTAGCAGGTCGAATGAAACGAGTGGTGGCGGGGCAAAAGGGGAATTAACTCTCACAGGAGGGTTAAAGCGACTCAACCGTCTGAAAACGGCTAAATCCCAAAGTCAGTTTAACCGGTACAATAAAGTGGTTTTAAGCATAACTCTCAGTTAGTTTAATAAAGCTTCAGATAAAAACATAAGCCCTTACGAATTTTGTCGGTTTTTTTAAGATACATACAGCAACTATTAGGATGAATACCATGCTCAAAGCCAGTTATTATTATCTGTGCCCACGTCCCATGGGTGGATGGATTTTACACAAAGAAGGTTGCGTTAATCTGCTAAAAAACGATAAGCGCGTATTTATCGGCTCGCTTTATACTCGTCAGCAGGCGTTAACCGTTGCGAAAATCCATCATGCTAATGCCACTATGTGTAGCGTTTGCCTGAATAATTTTATCTGCCCGACCACCAGCAGTGCGACAATTAAGCCAGCGCGCGCCGCTACGCCAACCCGCCATACGCCCAGACACTAATCCCGCTGTCGCTGATGACTGACGGCCTGGACCCTGCTAATAATAAAACGCGTGCTTAAGCGCGGCAGTTAAAAAGAAAAAGGGCAGCGTAAACTCGCTGCCCTTTTCATTATGTCTGTCAGATTGCCTGCCAGGTATTAAGCCTGCTTTGGCTGACCGTTTGAGGCGGTAATACCGCCATCTACCGGCAGGTTGACGCCGGTAATATAAGCGGCTTCATCGCTGGCAATAAAGACAATCGCACGGGCAATATCATCTGCTTCCCCGGCGCGGCGTAACGGAATACGGTCGTAAAAGCGTTCCAGCAGCTCGGGGTTATCTTTCATATCTTCAGTCAAATCGGTAAAGGTGAAACCGGGACAGATGGCGTTAACCCGCACGCCGTCAGCACCGTAATCCATTGCCAGCGCACGGGTGAAGTTAGTAATGGCGCCTTTCGCGGCATTATAGATGCTCATGCCCCAGTCGCCGCCTAAGCCGGAAACGGAAGAGATGTTCACCACGTTGCCTTTGCTGCGCAGCAGGGCGGGCATAAAGTAGTGTACACCGTGGAAAACCCCATCCAGGTCGGTTTTCATCAGCGTTTTCCAGTCATCAAGCTCGACCTCATGGATCCGGCCCTGCACGATCACCCCGGCGTTGTTGACCAGTACGTCAACCCGGCCATATTTACCCTGAACCGTTTCTGACAGTTGCTTCACCTGGTCAGCGTCGGAAACGTCACAGGCGGCGACCAGATGATCGCCCGCAGCCAGCCCGGCCAGCGTTTTTTCCAGCTTTTCGCGGGTTCTTCCCACCAGCACCACCGATGCGCCTTCTTCAGCAAAGCGTTTAGCCGCCGCTTCGCCAATACCGGAACCGGCACCTGTCACAACCACAACCTTCTGCGTAAATCTGGACATTATGCCTCCTTGTCAGCATCAATATTGAGTGTTAATAACCGGTCAAGCCTGGCAGCCATAGTCAGAAACTCAAGCGCAGCGCGAAATGCGCTGCGCCTGGCTGCCTTGCTTAACGGCTAGGGACGTCTGAACAGGGCGAAGCTGCGTCCTTCCAGCTCGAAATCTTTCTCTTTGGTGATCACCAGACCGCGCTTCGCCGTGTCGCTGGTGGTCAGCTCCAGCACCCAGCCGCCTTCACCAAACTGCGGAATACGGAACGGTACGTTGCCTTCAAACGGATTGAACAGCATCAGCACGTCGTGCCAGATGCCTTCCTCAGTCTGCAGATCCGGGCGCCCGATATAGACGCCCAGCGTCGAACCTTCATCCCACTGTTCCGCCTGCTGGAAACCGCCACCGGCGTTGAACCACTTGATATCCATGCCGTCGCGCCAGTTTTCGCGCCGCAGCAGCGGCTGGTCAGCACGCAGTTTGAGGATCTGGCGGGTAAATTCGCGCAGCGCCTCGGCTGATTCCGGCAGGTTATCCCAGTGCACCCAGGAGATCTCACTGTCCTGACAGTAGCCGTTGTTGTTGCCCAGCTGGCTTCGGCCAAACTCGTCGCCCGCCAGCAGCATCGGGGTCCCGTGTGAGAAGATCATCGTCGCGAGGAAGTTGCGTTTCTGACGCTCGCGCACCGCGTTAATGTTCTCATCATCGGTCGGACCTTCCGCGCCGTAGTTGTAAGAACGGTTATCGTTGTGCCCGTCGTTGTTATCCTCACCGTTGTCATCGTTGTGCTTGTCGTTATACGACACCAGATCGTTAAGGGTGAAGCCATCGTGGGCAGTGATGAAGTTGACGCTGGCCCACGGACGGCGGCCGCGCTGATCGTAAAGATCGCCCGAACCCAGCAGGCGAGCCGCAAAGTCGGTTGAGACGTTGTTGCCTTTCCAGTAATCGCGCACCGTGTCGCGGTACTGGTCGTTCCACTCCGCCCAGCCCGGCGGGAAGCCGCCAACCTGATAGCCGCCCGGACCGATATCCCACGGCTCACCAATCAGTTTTTTCTGCGACAGCACCGGGTCCTGCATCACAGCGTCAAAGAAGCCGCCGCGCGGATCGAACCCTTCAGGCTCACGGCCGAGAATGGTGCCGAGATCGAAGCGGAAACCGTCGATATGCATCGATTCAGACCAGTAACGCAGCGAATCCATCACCATCTGCAGCACCCGTGGATGCGAGGTGTTAACCGTGTTGCCGGTACCGGTATCGTTGATGTAGTAACGATGCTGGTCGGGCAGGGTGCGGTAATAAGAGAAGTTATCGATGCCTTTAAACGACAGCGTTGGGCCCAGCTCGTTGCCCTCGGCGGTGTGGTTATACACCACGTCAAGGATCACCTCGATACCGGCATCGTGAAACGCCCGCACCATGTCACGGAAGCCCTGAATACCGCGCGGACCGAAGTAGCGCGTGGCGGGCGCGAAAAAGCCCAGCGTGTTGTAACCCCAGAAGTTTTTCAGCCCCTTGTCCAGCAGATGCTGGTCATCCGGGAACCAGTGCACCGGCAACAGCTCAACTGAGGTGATCCCCAGGCTTTTGATGTAGTCGACGGTCGATTTGTGGCTCATGCCGTCAAAGGTGCCGCGCAGTTCCGGTGGCAGCGCCGTATTGAGCTGGGTGAAACCCTTAACGTGGGTTTCATAAATCACCGTCTTCGGCCACGGCACGTTGGGACGGTTCTTGTCCTGCCAGTCGAACTCATCCGGATCGATCACCCGGCATTTTGGGGTAAACGGCGCGCTGTCACGGCTGTCAAAGGTCAGGTCTTTGTCTTCGTGATAAAGGTCATAGGCAAAGTGCGCCTCGTTCCACTCAATATCGCCAGCCAGTTCTCGGGCGTAGGGATCGAGCAGTAATTTGTTCGGGTTAAAACGATGACCATTTTCCGGGTCGTAAGGCCCATAGACGCGATAGCCATACAGCGCGCCCGGTTGCAGGCCTGGCACGTAGCCGTGCCACACTTCATGGGTAAACTCCGGCAGTTCCAGCCGGGCGATTTCAGTCTTGCCACTCGGATCGTAAAGGCACAATTCCACCCGCTCGGCATGCGCACTGAACAGCGCGAAGTTAACGCCCTGACCATCAAAATTCGCCCCGAGCAGATGGCTGTAGCCCGCCGTGATTTCAAAACGCTTACTGTTTGACATTTATGCCTCGTTATTCAATGACCAGATTGACGCGTTAAAAAAATTTCCTGAAAGCGGGCGATCACTGCGCCAGCAGCACCGCACACCAGCCTGATGTGATGCTATCCAGTTGCAGTTGGTCGCCAGGCGCAATCTCTTTGCCACTCAGTACATCGCGGTAGCGGCGCTGGCTGAGTGAAGACGGCAGGGCGATCGCGGTGGCGGCCCAGCGGTCCGCCGGTGGCTGATCGAGCGTCGCCGGCAGGTTGCTCAACACCAGCCGTGGCACCACCACAATCAATGCCTGATCCGGTTCGCAACGGGCAAATGCCAGCAGCCGATCCTGATGCTCACCGTGCACCGGCAGCGGCAGATAGTCACCGTGGCGGAACAGCGACGGATGTTGCTGACGCACCGCCAGCAGGCGGGCAATGGCCTGCTGATTCACCTGACCGCGCAGCCAGTGGCCGTCGCCCTCGTCATGCTGCGGCTGGTCCAGCATTGCGGCCAGTGCAGCAAAGTCAGGCTCGCGCCGGTTATCCGGATCGACCAGGCTGAAGTCCAGCGCTTCACTGCCCTGGTAAATGTCCGGCACGCCTGGCGCGGTGAGTTTCACCACCGTCTGGGTCAGGCTGTTAACCAGTCCGGCACGCACAAACGGGCGCAGGGCGGAGCAGAAATCGCGCAGGAAGGTGATATTGGCCGGTGCCAGCAGATGACGGGCATAGTCGAGTACCGCCTGTTCGTAGGCATCGTTATTGTCTGCCCAGTCGGTGCGTAATTTGGCTTCGCGCAGCGCTTTCTCGACGTAAACCACAAAGCGCGCTTCCAGTGCCGCCAGACCGTCGGCGTCCTCTGGCTGCAGGGACGGCGGCCAGACGCCAGCCAGCGCTTCATACAGCATCCACTCCACCGCCGGTTCCGGTGCCGGACCATCTTTCAGCGCGATCACCTGCCCGTGGTTCATCTCCCGCCAGCGGGCGACACATTCTGCCCAGCGGTCTGGCGCTTCGGTCAGGGTATACAAGCGGGCGCGGGCGTCTTCGCCGCGCTTGGTATCGTGGGTTGAGGTTCCCGACAGCGCATCCGGCTGATGCTCACGTCGTGCCTGCATCTCAGCGTGAAACTGATCCGGCGAAAAGTGGCGCGCCAGCGGTTCGGCACCGACTTCGTTTAACGCCAGCGCCATGTGCTGACGGAAAAACAGCGTGTCCTCAACCGATTTCGCCATCAGCGGACCGGTCAGCTGCTGAAAGCGGGTGCGGAACTGGCTGGCATCTTTAGCGGCCGCGGCCGCAACGTCGCCGCGCAGAATCCGCACCAGCAGATCAAGCGCCTGCTCATCCGGGGCATTCGGGCTGGCTTTGACCTGGCTCACCACCTGTTGCAGCAGGGCGGTATCGACAGGCGTCAGGCCCTGCGGCGTGCCGTAGGTGCGATACACCGGAAACGCCACCAGCAGCTCGCGCAGCGCATTTTTCAGTTTGGCTTCCGGCTGTGGCGCGCCATCGTGACTGGCGATGCCCAGAGCCAGCTGCAGCAGGCGGTTAAACTCGCCCGCGAAGTTGCGATTGGCCATCAGGAGTTTGGCGGCGCGCAGTTCGGCCTTCATGTCGACCGTTTTGCCAATCACCGCCTGATAAGCCTTGCGCAGCGCACTGAGGTGGTTACCGTCCACCAGCACGTTCGACAGTGCGGCCATAAATTCGTAACCGGTGGTGCCGGAGACCGGCCACGCATCCGGTAACTGCTCGTTCTCACCGAGGATCTTCTCGACCGTGAGGTAGCAATCAGGGCCTGCGGCCTGGCGTAACTGCTCAAGATAGCCACGCGGATCGGCCAGACCATCGACGTGGTCGACGCGCAGTCCCTGCACCGCGCCGCTGTGCACCAGTTCGAGGATCAGCTGGTGTGCAGCGTCGAACACCGCTTTATCTTCGACCCGCACGCCGACCAGCCCGGTCACTTCGAAGAAGCGGCGGTAGGAGAGATCGTTGGGTGCATCACGCCACGACATCAGGCGCCACGGCTGCTGGTCATGCAGCGCGGCAATCTGATCCGGCGCGCGCAGGCCGAGCACCTCTTCCTCACGGCCCTGCCAGGTGTGTGGGGCCAGCGGGTAGTAGTTGTCGAAGTAGGCCAGCGCTGGTTTGCCGCTTTGCGGATCGCGCTGCACGCCGATCTCACCGTTGGCCAGCACCGCCTCAAAACTGTCGCCGAGGAACGGCAGCGTCAGGCGACGTGACCAGTCAATGTCAAAGTAGTGGGCATAACGGCTCTGCTCACCGTTCTCGATCACGTCGCGCCACCACGGGTTCTCCAGCGAGGCGGCCATATGGTTGGGGACGATATCGAGGATCAGTCCGAGTCCGGCCGCTTTCAGCGCCGCAGCCATGCGGTCAAAACCGGCACGACCACCAATCGACGGTTCGATCTGGTTAACGTCGGTGACGTCATAACCGTGGGTCGATTCCGCAGTAGCACTGAAGATCGGCGAAGCGTAAAGATGGCTGATACCGAGTTGCTTCAGGTAAGGCACCAGCGCTGCCGCACGATCAAAGGTCATGCCGTTACGGAACTGAATACGGTAGGTGGCGGTTGGGATGTTCATTGTGCGGCTCCTTTTTCCAGACGAACCACGATCGCCTCCGGAGCCAGTTCGAGGGTCTGCTGCGGCCAGGCAAACAGGGTCTCGCCCGGCAGATCGGCGATCGGTTGCGGCTGGTCGCCGACGTTCAGCGCCAGTGACAGCGTGCCCTGCGGGAAGTCCCAGCGCACCGCCAGGAAACCGGGCGCGGTGTTCACCACCCGCCCACAGTGACCACCGGCGGTGGGCAGCAGCGGTACAATGTGTTGCTGGCGCAGCTGTAGCAGTCTGCGCGTCAGCGCCAGCCACTGCTGGCCTTCCGGCGTTTGCGGCTTATCCCAGTTCAGCTTCGAACGTGCAAAGGTCTGTGGATCGTTCGGGTCCGGCACGCTTTCGCCTTCGTGACCGGCATGACCTTCAAACTCTCTGGCGCGGCCTTCACGCACCGCTTTGGCCAGCTCGCCATGGAAATCGGTGAAAAACAGGAACGGCTGGGTTTCTCCATACTCTTCGCCCATAAACAGCAGCGGAATATGCGGCGACAGCAGTAAGGTTGCCAGCAGCAGCTGGGTACGTTCGATGCCCGCCAGGCTCACCAGTCTTTCGCCCTGGGCCCGGTTCCCCACCTGGTCATGGTTCTGGATGAAGTCAACAAAGGCCACCGGCGGCTGACCGCGGCTGTCGACCCCGCGCGGTTCGCCGGACTGCTGCGACACCTCGCCCTGATAAACAAAGCCTTCCGCCAGCGCCCGGGCAACCCGCTGTTCCGGCCGATCGGCGAAGTCCTGGTAATAGGCATGATTTTCGCCGGTTGCCAGCACGTGGACCGCGTTATGGAAGTCATCATTCCATTCGCCGGTAAACAGCGTTGCCTGGCCCTTTTCATCACGCGGATGCAGGAAGGTGACGTTACGGCAATCTTCGGTGGTCAGGTGAATCGGTCGATCGGTAATGTCAGTCCGGATGCGCTCCGCAATCTCAATCAGCACATGTTTATCGGCCGGGTCTTCAATCTGGTCGATGGCGTCAAAGCGCAGGCCATCGAGATTAAACTCCTGCAGCCAGTAGAGCGGCGCTTCGGTGATGTAACGGCGCACTGCGTCCACGTCATAAGCGATACCTGCGCCCCACGGTGTCTGCCGCTCTTTATGGAAGAAGTCTGGCGACAGCAGCGGCAGATAGTTACCTTCCGGGCCAAAGTGGTTCAGCACGATATCCAGCACCACCGACAGGCCATGACCGTGCGCCGCGTCGACAAAGGCTTTGAAATCATCAGGCGTGCCGTAGGCGGAATGCGGTGCATACAGCAATACGCCGTCGTAGCCCCAGCCGCGATTGCCGCCGAACTGCGAAACCGGTAACACTTCAATCATGGTGATACCGTTTTCCGCCAGCCATGGCAGCTTTTCAATTGCCGCCTGAAAGGTGCCCTGCGGGGTAAAAGTGCCGATGTGCAGCTCATACACCACTGATTCCTGCCACGGACGGCCTCGCCAGTCGGTGTTTTGCCAGACGTAAGCCTCAGGATCGATCACCAGCGACGGACCGTTGACTTCACCTTTCTGGCCGCGTGAGGCGGGATCGGGCACTGCGGTGCCGTCCGCCAGCACAAAATCGTATTCAGCGCCGGGGGCGACGCCGCTCAGCTGGGTTTCGAACCAGCCGTCAGGCTGGCGGGTCATCTCGATATCTTTGCCGGATAACCGCAGGGTGACGCGTTGCTGACCCGTTGCCCAGAGACGGAAACGGACCTCATCGCTGGACACCCGTTCGGCGCCCCAGCTTTTAAAAAATGATTTGGATTCCATTCAGTTGCCTCGTTTAACCTGGAAATGCGCAATAATCGCCATCGCGCGGAAATGATGCCGATGATGCGAGCTTCAAAAACATAAACATGTCAGCGAGACCAGGATGCCAAATGGGTTGGCGCGTCTCTTCAGCCAGGATCCTGGACTGGTATACAGTGCGATGCGGCGAAAAGTAGGTGATGAGACCGTTTCCACGCGGCATACGAAGAATAATCATAGACTAAGATGTCGCAATCGCGGGGCGGCGGGCCACAGAGAGGCGGGAATTTGACTTAATGGCGCGGATCCGCAGCCTCGCATCGGTCAGTCAGCGCGAGACGGCGGCAGAAAATCCTGCCGACGACGGTCGATTGCGTATAAGCTGGATGACCTGCCAACGCAGGCGTGCCGGGCAATCCAGCTGCGCGAAATTATTTTTTCAAAAGGATGTTACGTGAGTAAGAAAGCCCTGCTTGTGGCGCTGATGATGCTGTTATCCGGCTGCTCTAATCGCGTCGGACATAATCTGGATACCGCGCGGTTGCAGCATATTCATCCCGGCCAGACCACCCAGGCACAGCTGATTTCGCTGTTTGGTCAGCCCGACAGCGAGACGCCGTATCCGGATGGACAGCGTTTGCTGAAGTGGACCTACAGTGAGGCGCGTACCCTTAACACCACCGAAGGGCAGACGTTAACGGTGCAGATGAAAAACGACAGGGTGCTGAACTTTGCCCTGAGCAAAAGCTGACGCCGGGTGTGGCAGCAAAATCAGGCGGCGTGAGCAACGCCGCCGCGAGGCAGGTTACTGCGGACCGTTCTGCTGCACCTCAGTGCTGGCAGGACGCGGCTGGGCCAGCCGGGCGAAATCTGAGCCCGCCGGATGCTGATAAATCTGCAGATCAAAATAGCGGGCCATGGCGTAAATGTACTCAAAAATGGCTGACTGGGTATTCTCATAATCGGCCCAGAATATCGAGGAGGTGAAGCAGTAGATCTCCACCGGCAAGCCATCCGGCGACGGCTTCAGCGCCCGCACCACGATATACATCTCTTTCTTAATGTCCTCGCGCTGCGCCAGCCAGGCGGTCAGGAATTTACGGAACACCGTCAGGTTGGTGATGCCGTTCTCCATAAACCAGCGGTCGCCGACCGCGCTGATATCACGTCCATCCAGCAGTTCCGTAATCGATTCGCTGGCGATGCGGATCTGGCTCATCGCCTGCAGCATCTCCTGATTCACAAAGGTGATCGACTTCTGATCAAGATAAAAGCTGCGCATGATACGCCGCGCGCCCGAAGAGAACATCGCCTGCCAGTTGGTGTAGGTCTCGGTGAGGAAATTCTTGGTCGGAATGCGCGAGATAGTGTTATCCCAGTTACGGATGGTGATGGTGTGCAGTGCAATATCGATCACCTCGCCACTGATATTTCTATCCGGCATCTCAATCCAGTCGCCCAGTTGCAGCACATCGTTGGACGAGAGCTGAATATTCGCCACCAGCGACAACAGCGTATGCTGAAAGATCAGCATCAGTACCGCGGCGACCGCACCCAGCGAGGAGATAATAATCGCCGGTGACTTATTGGACATAATCGCCAGAATCATGATCGCGGCGATAATATGCACCAGGATTTTACCAATCTGGATATAGCCCTTGATCGAGTGATTTTTGCGCTTCGATTTGCGCGAATAGGAGTTGTTAACAATCTCCAGCACTTCATTGAAGAAGATCGACAGATAGACAAAAAACAGGATGCCGCAGATGGTCTGAATCGCCACTTTCAGATTATCAGGCAGGCCCGGCATAAACTGCAGGAAATTGTAGACCACAATCACCGGCACAAAATTCGACAGCTTCTGAGAGAGGCGGACATCTTTATCCAGCGGAACGCCCTGTTTATGGCTGCTGAAAAAGACCTTTCTGATCACTTTGACGATGAAAAATTTGCAGATCAGATGAGTGACCATCCCGGCCATTATTAACAGGATCACGCTGAAGCTGGCCGACAGCACCGCATTCCCCTCGATAAAATCCATTAAACTCTGAATGTAATGCATGGTAACCACGTGCTGAGCAAGATAAGGGGCGAATTCAACCACACTGCGGCGCGGGTTGTTGAGCGGCGAATGCGTTTAGCACGGCTGGCGTCCGGTTTTGCCGCCGCTTAGGCTGCCGCAACCCTTCCTGACGGCGGTGGCGATTAAAACTGTGCCCATTTGACTAATGCCGATCAGTTAAGCAGCAGGTGATAACGCAGTCTGGTGCCGCTCAGGGGCTGGCGGTCCTCGCGCCGCTGCGCGGTTCCTTCACTTCATTCGCCTGCCTGACGGACCGCCGGGGATGGCACATCCTGTGCCGCCCCGCCTTTCGCCCGCGTCCTGCGGGCTCTCCTGGCAGACTCATTCTGTTCAGCGCTGCGGATTGCCTGCCCCTGCCCGGCACCGGCCTGTTCTGAAACTTCAGTGTGTATTGTTAAAAAAGGGCACGAGAGTGGAGGCCTGAGCGTCTCTGCTGCTGAAAGGGCTATCCACAGCGCTGAGGCGTGACGGTGAGCCAGAAGTCCCCGCCGGGAAGCGTGGGCAGTTCGGGGCCGGCCAGGGAGGGCCGATCCCCGAACGGTTCGTCGGCACGACGTCAAAGCCGAAGGTACCGCGCGAGCGGCGCGAGGACGGCCCGGCAGCAGCAGAGGTGCGCTGGCCCGCACTGCGGCTCGCTCGCCCGGGAAAAAAGCTGCCACGTTTGACCGTGACAGCCTTTTACAAATCTAATCTTAACTGACCAGCATTAGGCCCATTTGCCCGGTTATTTATCTTATCGCGAGCCCATCACCTGTCGGCACTCAGATAAAACCTGTGCTGGCCGATAACAGCATTATCTCTTCTGACATGAGTCTGCTGAAATGCTTAAAAACCTCAAAATAACCCACAGTATTCTCGCCGTACTTTTTATCTTTACCGCACTGCTGAGCCTGACCGGCTTTCTGTTGTACAACGCCGTCGCCAAAGCCGATCAGAACTTCGTTGCGGCGGAGCAGTTAACCCTGCAGCAGCAGCACCTGAGCGATGCGGTGAAAACCCTGATTAAAACCCGCGTCACCATCAACCGGGTGGCGATCCGCTTCCTCAAAAATCAGCAGGACCCGGCTTCACTGGCTGCGATGGCGTCGCTGCTGGATAAGGCTGAGCAGTCAGCCGCCGCTGCCGATGTCGAATTCCGCGCCTGGCAGGCGTTGCCGCGCAAAGCGGGGCAGGATGAAGCGCAGGCTGGCGAGGTGCGGGCTGCCTATCAGCAAATGCACGACACCATGCTGGCCTCGGTGACCTTCCTGAAACAGCGCAACTATCAGGGCTACGGCAATCTGGAAGCGCAGGCGGCGCAGGATCGGCTCGACAGCGCTTATGAAGCCTGGCGCGCGGTCAACATTCAGCTGATGAAAAACACCTCTGAGCAGAACCAGCGCAGCCTGACCGATGCGCTCTGGACCTTGCTGGTGCTTGGCCTGGTGACCGTGGTGATCATTTTCGCAGTCTGGGTCGGGTTACAAAAACGGCTTATCGGGCCGCTTAGCCGACTGACCGGCTATATCCGCGCGATTTCTGCCGGCGATCTGACCTCAGACATTCAGCATGAAGGCCGTAATGAGATGGGGCTGCTGATTACCGAACTGCAACAGATGCGCGATGCGCTGGTGGTCACCATCACCTCGGTTGATGACGCCACCCGCTCTATCTTTACCGGCGCTGCCGAAATTTCAGCCGGCAGTACCGATCTCTCCTCACGCACCGAACAGCAGGCCGCGGCACTGGAACAAACGGCGGCCAGCATGGAGCAGCTGACCTCAACCGTGAAGCTCAATGCCGACAATGCGCAGCAGGCAACGGCCGTATCGAAACAGGCGTCAGCCACCGCCACCCAGGGCGGCGAAACGGTGGCCCGGGTCATCGCCAATATGGAGCAGATCAGCGAAAGCTCCGGGCAAATCGCTGGCATCATTGCCATTATCGACAGCATCGCCTTCCAGACCAACATTCTGGCGCTCAACGCCGCGGTGGAAGCGGCGCGTGCCGGTGAGCAGGGACGTGGATTTGCGGTGGTCGCGGGCGAGGTGCGTTCGCTGGCAGGCCGCAGCGCCAGTGCCGCTCAGGAAATCCGCGGCCTGATCGATCGCTCCGCCGAGCGGATCAGAACCGGGGCCGGCCATGCCTCTGAAGCCGGTAAGGCGATGGACAGTATCGTCACGTCGGTCAGTCGGGTAACCCAGTTGATCGAAGAGATCGCCTCATCATCGGTCGAGCAGACGCGCGGCATTGAACAGGTCTGCATTGCGGTTTCTGAAATGGATGGCGTAACGCAGCAGAACGCCGCCCTGGTAGAAGAGTCGGCCAGCGCGGCGGCTTCGCTGGAAGAGCAGGCCAGCTATCTGCGTAAAACGGTGTCGGTATTTAAAACCGGCAGCCTGCAGGCGGCGTTTTCCGCAGCACCGGCCCAGCCGGTAGTGAGTCAGCTGCGTCCTGCTGCGGTCAGCGCGCAGGCGGATAACGCTAACTGGCAGGCCTTCTGAGTGGCTGGCCGTTAGTCAGGAAAATGCTGACGGCCAGCGCGTGATAACCCGGTTGGGCTCGCTGCATTTGAGCTCAATCGGGAAGGTGTTTGATAGCGACCGATACGTTGGCGAATAACGTTGGCCAATCACTACAGCCAATCACTACAGCCAATCGCTTCAGTCGCTTTATCTACCGGTAGATAAATTCATATCTCACGATGTAAGAGCCAATATTATTCACACGAGCGGTTACCCATACTCCCGTCATTCCTTGCTTACGGTGGCTGTGCAGATACTCTTTATTGATACAAAGCTGCTTCCATCTGCTGGTGTTCGGGTCCTTTAGCCAGAGACCCGCTTCACAATGCCCGTACTTGCCTCTTGACGGGCCGGGGAAGACAACTTCATATTCCGATTCATAGCCTATGACTTTGTCCGGGAAGAGATAAACAGAGACATCATAACAATTTAAGGACAACACAAAGCCCAGAATAAAACCGCCACTGAATGCATTAAACAGAGACTTTACGTTTTTATTAAACGTGCCCCTGCGGCAAGCCAGTGCCAGAATAACGATGCCCATAAACAGGCCAGATAAAATATAGGTTTTCCATTCAGGAACCGATTTTTTTAACACTGTATTGTGTGAAATGCTGGATGCCCAAAACATATACCAGCACCAGCTACCTAACAGAATGTATACCACTGCGGCAGTAAACCATTTCCTGAAATTACCTTTGAAATAAGTAGTGCTTTTCACGCTTATATTCCCTTATTTATCAGTAATTAATCCTTACATTGTTCCGGCGTATTCGCTTAACTTTAGCGTCTGACGCGGCGTCCTGTTTCGGCCAGATTTCCAGCCGGGTACCCGCTCAGATTGTTATTCAGGCTTTTGAGAGATTATCAGCAGAGGTAACGGTTTGATCGTAACTCTCGCTCCGGCGAGTGGGGCAGACACCGGCCATAAATGATGGACGAGTATTCATAACCACCATCGTCAGTTATCTGGCAAAGGCATTTGAAAGGATCACCTGATGTATGACACTCAGCTGACTGAGCAGCGTCATCGTGGGTATAAAAGTCGATCACAATGCTGGCATTTTTAACCCATGAGTCAGGTAGTTGCTGTTTCAGTATAAGGTCTGCCAGCATTACCGTATAACGGCGCCCTATATCATTTATCAGATCAAAATCTTCACCGCTTGCAGGCACAGGAAAGGTAAACGTCACTGATTTAAGCCCCCGCTCAATAGCAAAGCGTTTTAACCGGCCTATCGACCAAAAACCCTGATAATCGTTGTTTCGACTGACAAAGCTGCCATTCAGAGAATGGGCAATTCCTTTAAGCTCTTTTCTTCGTGCCATCGTCCCTTCCTGGCTGTTTTTACGCGTTCTAATCAGTTACTGAATCAGTATCGGTAGCATTGTTCCAACCTTTAACGCTGGCAATTCATTACCTCATTAGCCGTTCCTGACTAATGACACCGAAAATGAGAATAGCCACCTCCGTCGCCAGGCGACACCCATTCTACCCGCTCCGGTGCAAGGCAACCCTCTGCGTGTCACATCCGTTGTCCCTGAGCCTGAATCAATGTCGCCGACGCAAACGCCTGCTTTCCTCACTCTGGTTTAGTGCATTTCTCATGACGACCCGTTGCCGCCGATAACAGAATAGAGGCAGGCTACGGCCAGCCCCGGATAAGCCGGCGTCTGATCACTGTCGCTTTGCCGGGCTGCCCAGGCCTGATTTTCCGCTGAGCGCAGCGTCTGATTGCGGTTATGTTGAAGCTTCAAATCGTGACTGCAAAGGAACTTAGCATGCCCGAATTTTGCTTTTTCAGGAAAGGCCGTCAGCGGGTAGCTGTCGACCGGAAGGACAGCGCGTCAGTCGATCGGCTTAAGGCTGATGGCTACCGGAAACAGTTTGAGGAAATTATCGCGCCTGATGCGGAAAGGGCGTTGATCAGGCTGCAGGATATCCGTAAGGATGCCGCCGATCTCGAATACGGCTTCCTGACCGGCGGAATATTCGGTGTCGTCAGCTTGCTGTTCCGTGCAAACCGGGTCAAAAAGACGCAATGAACGGTGCATCTCTGGCTGCAGCAGCGCCGCTTGCCGACCGGATAGAGCAGTAAAAAACCGCCCCGGGAGGCGGTTTTTTATTGCAGATCTGACGCGCAATAGCGCGCCGCGATCGTCAGGCCGGTACTGACAGCGCTTTCTGGCTGCGTGACCAGACGCGGTGTGCTTTCATCGCCTGGATGAAGTCGGTCATCAGGGCGTTTTCTGCTTTGTCACCCTCAACAAGGCCTTCTTCCTGTTCGGTTTCGCCCAGACCGAACTGCGCCTTGAAGCGACGTGCGTCGCCAGACAGACCAATCACTTTCAGATGCTTGTAGGCTTCCAGCAGGAAGTAACGCGCATCACCGCTCAGCAGCAGGGCATCGATGTTGCCATCCGGCACCATCACGGCGTCAAAGGTCAGTGACGGCAGACCGGCGAATGTGGCATCAATCGGCAGCACTGAACCATCATCGGCGCGCACCTGGCCCATGTGTGAGGCCAGCAGTTTGGTGTGAACACCGACCGCTTTAAGTTCCTGCAAAATCGACAGCACGTCTGCCGCCTTCACGCCATCGCTAACCAGTAACGCCACCTGACGGCCTTTGATCTCGCCATCCGGGATGGCATAGAGACTCAGGCTGTCATCTTTGGTCAGGCCGTTGACCGCTTTTGGTGGCTGGATATTCAGCTGATCGGCGGTCAGGGCGATACCGAGATTATCCGCCACGCCTTTTGCCAGATCGAGATCGATGCGTGCCAGATGATCAACCACCCGCTCACGGATATAAGGCCGCGCCACTTTACTCAGCTCGAACGAGTAAGCGCCGATAATATGCTGCTGTTCTACCGGCGTCTGGCTCATCCAGAACAGGCGCGGCTGAGCATAATACTCACCGAATGATGGGCTGCGCTCGCGCACTTTATGGCCCTCAACGCGCTCCTGGTAGCTTTCAAAACCGCCACCTTCAGCGGCTGGCGGGGTTTCACGCGGCCAGTTATCGTTGATCGAGTTCGGCTCGTAGTTGGCCGGGTTAGTGTCGATATCCTGACGGTGCATCCCCTGACGCTGGAAGTTATGGTACGGGCAGGTTGGACGGTTGATCGGGATCTCATGGAAGTTCGGTCCACCGAGCCGGCTGATCTGGGTATCGGTATAGGAGAACAGACGGCCCTGCAGCAGCGGATCGTTGGAGAAGTCGAGGCCCGGCACGATGTGGCCTGGGTGGAACGCGACCTGCTCGGTTTCGGCGAAGAAGTTATCCGGGTTGCGGTTAAGCACCATCTTACCCACGATTTCGACCGGTACCAGCTCTTCCGGGATCAGCTTGGTGGCGTCGAGAATATCGAAATCGAATTTGAACTCATCCTCTTCCGGGATCAGCTGCAGGCCCAGTTCATATTCCGGGAAGTCACCCGCTTCAATCGCTTCCCACAGGTCGCGACGATGGAAGTCGGGATCGCGGCCGGTCAGTTTCTGCGACTCATCCCACAGCAGTGAGGCTTTGCCCGCCACCGGCTTCCAGTGGAAGCGGACAAAGGTCGCTTTGCCTTCAGCATTAATCAGGCGGAAGGTATGGATACCAAACCCTTCCATGGTGCGATAGCTGCGCGGAATGCCGCGGTCAGACATCGCCCAGATGACGTTGTGCATGGTTTCCGGCTGGAGCGAAACGTAATCCCAGAAGGTGTCATGGGCGCTCTGGCCCTGCGGGATTTCATTGTGCGGTTCAGGCTTCACCGCGTGCACGAAATCCGGGAATTTATGCGCATCCTGGATAAAGAACACCGGCGTGTTGTTGCCGACCAGATCGAAGACGCCCTCTTCGGTGTAAAACTTGGTGGCGAAGCCGCGAATATCACGCACCGTATCAGCGGAACCGGCGCCGCCCTGTACCGTGGAAAAACGCACGAAAACCGGCGTTACCTGATCCGGATCGCCGAGGAACTGCGCTTTAGTCAGATCTTTTAACGAGCGGTAAGGCTGAAAATAGCCGTGCGCCGCGGAGCCGCGCGCATGCACGATGCGCTCCGGGATACGTTCATGGTCAAAATGCGTGATCTTCTCACGCATAATAAAGTCTTCCAGCAGCGTTGGACCACGCGAACCGGCACGCAGCGAATTCTGATCGTTCGCAATACGGGTTCCCTGGTTGGTGGTGAGCGGGCTGTTGGTGCCGTTTTTACGGCTGGCGTTGAGCTGGTCGAGTTTAGCGTTATGGGTCTGCGGGGCTTTCAGGCTACCTGGCGCGGTCGGTTGTTTGCCAGGAGGCGTCGGTTCGGCTGGCGGCTGATGTGATCCATCCTGAGGTGCCAGCGAACCGAGTCCTGGCTCTGACGACTCCGGTCCGGTAGTGGGGGCGCGGTGGCTCAGTTCTTTCTTCTCTGTTTCTTTCGACATTAATCCATGCTCCAGCGGTTATTTTACTTTCGACGACACTAAATATAGAACAACCTGACCAATGCTGGGGGTAAACCGCGACGTTAACTGACCTCACCGGGTTTCTTTTTGGCGGACTAAAATAGAACCTTCACCCGGTGCGGCAGCCTGTCGTTTCGCTTATTGCCGGCCAACAGCAATTACCCGGAGGTCTGTATGCTCAGCTATCTGTTTATTGGTGCAAATGACGTGGCGCTGTCCGGTCACTTTTATCGGGCCGTTCTGCTGCCGCTCGGTTATCTGGCTGAGCCCGATGGCGAACAGCTGATCTTCTCACTGCCGGAGGTGCCCGATCGGCAAAACGGACCCGGTGCCGTTTTCATTGCGAAGCCGTGGGATGGGGCAGAAGCGCAGCCCGGTAACGGCAACATGGCCGGATTCCGCGCGCCAACGCGGCAAAGGGTTGACGAGCTTTACGCGGCGGGCCTGCGGGCAGGGGGCACAGATGAAGGCGCGCCCGGCATTCGTGAACGCTACAACCCGAATTTTTACGTGGCTTACCTGCGCGATCCGGCAGGCAATAAGCTGGCGCTGTTCTGTAACGACGATCCGGCCTACGCGTCGGTTTAATTGCCGCCGGCGTGCATTTCCTGATTGAAGTTGGAAATGTTATATCATAACATTTCACTTTGTAACTTCTATTGAGGATCGCGACGTTGGCAAATCATACAGGTAAGTGGGCGATGGCGCTGGGCGCGCTGTTGATCAGCAATCAGGTGGCGGCGCATGGCGATCATGCGCACGGCAAACCGTTGTCAGCTATGGAACAGAAAGCGGCGGAAGGGGACTTTGCCGATGTGGATGTTAAAGATCGCCCGCTGTCGGACTGGGATGGCCTGTGGCAGTCGGTCTATCCGCTACTGGAAAGTGGCGAACTGGACCCGGTATGGCAGAAAAAAGCGCAGCAGGATGGCAGCAAAACGGCGCAGCAGGTTAAAGACTATTACCGCAAAGGCTACGCGACCAATGTCGACACCATCGGCATCGAAAACGGCGTGATGGAGTTTCATATCGGCGATCGGGTCAGCGCCTGCCGCTATCATTATGCCGGCCACCGCATCCTGACCTACACCTCGGGCAGGAAAGGGGTGCGCTACCTGTTTGAATGTCAGGAGGCGAACAGCGACGCGCCGAAATATGTGCAGTTCAGCGATCACACCATCGCACCGCGCAAATCAGCCCACTTCCATATATTTATGGGTAACCGCTCGCAGCAAGACTTACTGGCAGAGATGGATAACTGGCCGACCTACTATCCCTGGCAGATGATGAATGCGCAGGTGGTGGATGAGATGCTGCATCATTAAGGATTTGCTTCGGCTTTTGACATGCCCGCCCGCGACGGCGGGTTCTCAGGCGACAAACGCAGCCGGTTTATGCAGATAAATCGCCAATCCGTGGCGTACAAAATCCTAAAGCGCTTCACTCAGATCTACTTAGAGGTGCGCCGACTGACTTTACCGCCCTTGCGTCCAGCTTCCCTGGCTCTTTCAGGATCGTTCTTGAAATTGCCTCCGCTGGCTTTGCCACCGGCACTTCCAGCTTCACTGGCACGGTCCGGGTCATTGGCAAAGTTGCCTGCGCCACCGCGGTATTTCTGTTGTGTCATAGATAGGCCTCGTATCAGGTTCCTTAGATAAGAAGGACTAGCTAGTCACAGCATTAAGTTTAGTTTGCCGGCTGGATTATGCCAGCAAAACGGCAAAATCGAGGCGGCTGTCGCCTCGCTAATCTGTTGATTATCTGCATAAATTGGCGGGACTTCAGCCAACCCATGCTGGCCGGCGCGAGGCCGGTATTCCCTTCACTACCTGCTGGTACGAATCGTCGACCAGCTGCTGGATCAGCCCTTCGGACAGCGCCTCGCCCGGATAGACGGTGATCCAGTGCTGCTTATTCATATGGTAACCGGCGGTAATTGAGGGATAGATGGCGCGATGCAGTTCCGCCTGCTGCGGCTGGCATTTCAGGGTGATGATCGGCACCCCCCGCAGCACGGTCAGCAGTAGAAACACCTTACCGCACACTTTATACACCTGATGTGCCGGTCCAAACGGATAGCTGGACTCGGCGGCAGGCAGCCGCTCGGCCGCCTCAATAGCGATGCGCTGGATATCAGCACCCTGCATAGCGAATCTCCTTGTTACCGGGTTGGTCAATCTCTGCCCACTGGCTGAGTGACTGAGGCCTGTTACACTTCTGATAAGCATAAATCAGGAGCAGACATGAAATTAGGCTTTGCATGTAAGTATCTCAACCACGATGGCAAACAGTTTTTCCCGTTCCGCGCCACCACGCGTAAACGGTTTCTGAGTTTACCGCACGATCAACGTAATCAACTGATTTATGAGATATCCGTTACCAACCTTAACCAGCTCTACCTGACGCTGGAGCAGCTGGCGACCTTACCGGAGCCGTTAAGGATGATGCGCATTGGCAGCGATCTGCTGCCGCTTTATACCGTTCCGGAGGCCACGTCGCTGTTTGCCGCGTTTTTACCCGAGCTTCATCCGCTGTTCGCCCGCTGCGGTGAACTGGCACGCGCGCATCAGATCCGGCTCTCCTTCCATCCGGGGCAATATACGGTGCTGGCATCAGATAATCCGGATGTGGTGAGCCGCGCGCTGGAGGATGTCGAATATCACACCCTCTGCGCCTGCCTGATGGGCTACGGCCAACGCTTCCAGGATTTTAAAATCAATATTCATATGAACGGCAAGGCGGGATTCGACGGTTTTAAACGTTCGTTTGGTCAGCTGAGCGAGGAGGCGCGCCGGATGCTGACGGTAGAGAATGACGAAATATCCTGTTCGCTGGATGACGTATTGCAGGCCGCCGCGCTCTGCCCGGTGGTGCTGGATATTCATCATCACTGGGTGAAAGAGAATCAGTTTATCCAGCCTGACGATGCGCGGATTGCTGCGATAATCGCCTCATGGCGCGGCGTCCGGCCGGTGCTGCATTATTCGATTTCACAGGAGGGGATGATTCCGCCGCAGGGCTGGCCGGATCAGCAACAGCTCGGCGTGTCGAAAAGCAAACTGCGGGCGCACTCCGATTACTACTTCAACGACACGCTCAATGACTGGGCACTGTCGTTTCAGGATTTCGACATTATGTGCGAAGTGAAAATGAAGAATCTGGCGCGGGAACAGCTCTATCAGTGGGCGAAACAGCAACAGCGGATAGCGTAACAGCCGACAGCGTTCCCCTTGCTGCCGATGCAGCAAGGGGAAGCGTCCTCAGATAATCGCCACGCCGCCGGTGACGGCAATGTTAGCACCTGAAATATAGCTGGCCTCATCGCTGGCCAGCATCACATAGGTCGGGGCCAGTTCAGCCGGCTGACCGGCACGCTGCAACGGCACTTCGCTGCCAAAGTTTTTCACCTGCTCAACCGGCATGGTCGACGGGATCAGCGGTGTCCAGATCGGACCTGGTGCGACCGCGTTGGCGCGGATGCCTTTTTCCGCCAGCATCGCGGCGAGGCTACCGGAAAAGTTGACGATAGCCGCTTTGGTCGCAGAGTAGGGCAGCAGCTTCGGTTTCGGCTGGTCGGCGTTGATCGAGGCGGTATTAATGATCGAGCCGCCCGCCGGCATATGCGGCACCGCCGCTTTGGTGATGCGGAACAGGGCGTAAAGATTGGTTTTCATCGTCCGGTCAAACTCGTCATCGCTGATTTCATCCAGCGATTCACGTGTCATCTGATAAGCCGCATTGTTCACCAGAATGTTGATCTCACCAAATGCCTCTACCGCTTTCTCAACAATGGCGGAACAGTGTGCTGCCTCAGTAATATCGCCTGGCACCAGAATCGCTTTCTGGCCTGCGGCTTCGACCAGCCGGGCGGTATCCTGCGCATCTTCATGTTCATCAAGGTAAGAGATCAGGACATCGGCCCCTTCGCGGGCAAACGCGATGGCGACCGCCCGGCCGATGCCGGAATCGCCGCCGGTAATAATGGCTTTTTTGCCCGCCAGCCGGCCTGAGCCCTGATAACTTTGTTCACCATGATCGGGCTGTGGCTGCATGGCCGCGGTTTTACCCGGCGGCGTTTGTTGCTGTTCGGCGAAAGGGGGTTGCGGGCGTTGAGTTGATGACATGAATATTCCTCCATAAAAATCCGTTAGCGTAAAACAACCAATCAGGGCCGCGGGAATGGCGGCCCTGACTGACACGCTGGCGTCAATTAAGGTTTCGGTGACGCAACGCCGTTAATCTGCTCCTGCTGCGCGCCTGAGCCTGGACGAGCGTTACCGAGCAGCGGCTCATCACCGAGGATCTCCGGCTGCTGTTTCGCGCTGAACTGACCGTGACCGTCATAGGCCGGGCCGTTGCTCCAGCGGCCTTCCGGCAGCGGTTTATCCAGCGAGGTGTTCAGGCAGTAGTAAGAGTGCTCCTGCGCTTCATGCTCCTGCGGGAAGCTGTTCGGAATCGGCAGCGAAGCATTCAGGCCGCCCATCTCTTCAATCACCGCCAGCCACTGCTGCTGATGCATGGTGTCACGGGCGATAAGGAACGACAGGAAGTCCTTCATCCCTTTATCTTCCGTCATATTGTACAGCCGGGTCGCCAGCACGCGGCCGGTGGCTTCAGCCGTGACGTTAGCCAGCATATCGGCCGCCACGTTGCCGGAAGCATAGATATGGCTCATGTCGAACGGCATACCGTTGGCGTTCACCGGCATCGCTGACAGCCCGGATGAGAGAATATGGCGCGGGTTCATACCGCCCAGAATGGCGTTAACCACCGGATCTTTGGCTGAAGCTTCCTGATAGGAGAGCGGTGCGCCCTCAAGGTTGAGTGCCACTGCATAGCCCAGCATTTCGATATGGCTGAGTTCTTCGGTTGCGGTGGAGATCAGCAGATCCCGAATCCGGGCATCGCCACGCGCGCCCATTGCCTGGAAAAAGTATTGCATCGCCACACGGATTTCACCCTCTACGCCACCAATGGCTTGCTGTAACAGCATGGCGAATTCTGGATCTGGTTTCTCGACGCGAACCGGGAACTGGAGTTTTGATGAATGATGAAACATGATTTTTTCCTCGTCAGTGTTTGCACTCGATGCAGGAAAAAGCCTGGACAGGGATAGCGAAAAAAGAAAGCGTAACGAGAGCAATTAGCTGGCAAGTAAGGGGCGATAAGCGGCAAAAAAACGCGAAAAATGGATAAGCGGCTGGCCCGCCGATGAGGGCTGATTACAGCAGAATGACGACGCTGAACACCGGGAAAAAGGGCGTAAAAAAGCCCCGCAGGCGGGGCAAATTTTCGGAAAGAAAAGCATCCGTGCTAATCAGTGATCCCTCACAACAGACACAGGATGTCAGCTGTTACTGGTCGACGACGCATTTTGCAGAACGTGTTCCAGTGCCTGACGATAAATATCCTGTTTAACCACGTCACGCTCGCTCTCCAGGCGGTGAATCAGACCCAGAACGAGGTCTTTGTCGGAAACGTGGGTTTTGTAATGCGCGAGTTCAGCATGGACGGCTGCAATAACTTCTTTCTCGCTGGTAACCGGAGTGCCAGAGTTCATGAAGTATTCAGAAATCTGAGACTCTGTATTGATTGTCGTTTGCATATCAGGCCTCATCAAAAAGGGGGGGTAAATGCGCCATTTCAGGTCCGGTCAGGGGACGACGCAAAAAAAGAGCATCTGAAGGTGGAAATCCACGACACCTTCAGATGCGGTGCAAGGCACCTTTCGTTACAAGTGACTTAACATCACGGCGCAAAGTTATACAAAAACGACAAACTTGTACAACGAAATTCGATAAAATTTTACTGGTCGGTGGTGTATTATATTTGCATGTTTAAAAAATTTAAGGTTTTTTTCTTATAAAATCTCATTAAATACAGAAAGTTAAATATTTATGTTTGCGTTTCAGGCTCTTTATCCATCAAATCCGCTGAAACGATATCTCCGCTAAACGCTGTCCGATCAGGTGATTTTTTACGAAAACCTGTACAGGTTTGGGCAGTAAAACGGCGTGGCGAGACACCAACAGACGACGCACCGGTTGCAATCTTATTCATCTGACCGTGAAGCCAGCACAATTCACTTCACACCTGCGGCGCAGAAGGCTAAGGTTTAGCGCTTACTTATCAGAAGGAGATGATCATGATTAACGACTATTTCGCGCTTCCGCCTGCTGGCATCACGCAGGAACAACACAAGCGCACGGTGGCAGTGGCAGCTGCGCTGGCGGTAGCTAAAGAGTCAGTCAGTGCGTCAACCTCGGCGACCGGTTCCAAAACGGCGTGGGATCTGCAGGCGGTAGCCAATGAAATTGCTAATCTGGCGGATGCGATTCAGGATGCGCTGGAAAGCGATAGCGAGGTGTAAATCTGGCACCTGATGCGGTGTGGCGTCGGGCCGGGTGCCAGCACCGGATCGCCGCTGAGGCCCGGCAACGTATCGGCTGCCGGGTGTAGCGCTTATTCTACTGACGGCGGCTCATATTTAATGTACTGCCGCAATGTGTCATGAATTGCCCGGTTATTGCCTTCATCCAGACCGCGTCCGGCATATTCTTTCGCCAGCGCCGCCAGCACATCATCAAACTTACCTTTGTAGTTGAGATTATTCAGCGCAATTTGCTGACCGAGGATCTCTTTTAATACCGTGGTCTCTACTTTTAGCTGACGGACTTCCTCTTCAAGATGTTTGATTCGCGCATCGTCTGACATAACACCTCCATGATTAAACACCGCAGAATAACCATGCCGCGCCGGATATTCAAACAACGCAGGTCGCCAACAGACTTTGTCAGATTTTCCTTAAGTCAGAATAATACAGTAGCCGGCGAGGTTATTCCGGCACTTCCGATCAACACTCCGCGTCAGTCAGGTAGTGCAGTGATAGTGATCACTTTCTGCTGAATATTACGCCAGCGCAAAAAAACGCCACAAAAAAAAGTGCATTGTCATCAACCCCTTCGCTTAAACCTTTTCCGTTGCGCTTGATTAAAAGGGTAATTCGATATTACTGTGTTTATATACAGTTATCTGAAAAGGAGTGTCATTATGGAATTCATCAAACCTGCGGACCTGCGCGCCGTTATGCCGTTGCCGTTGTACATCGAACGGGTACCCTGCGGATTTCCCTCTCCGGCGCAGGACTATGTCGAACAAAGAATTGATTTGAACGCGCTGATGGTTCAGCGGCCCAGCGCCACCTATTTCGTCCGGGTGAGCGGCGAATCGATGATCGACGCGGGTATTAACGACGGTGACATGCTGGTGGTCGACAGTTCGCTGACCGCCGCCCATGGCGATATTGTGGTCGCCGCCGTTGACGGTGAATTCACGGTCAAACGCCTCCAGCTCCATCCCTGCCTGCAACTGATGCCGATGAATACCCAGTTCAGGCCAATCGCCATTAAAACGGAAGATGCGCTTGAGGTGTTTGGTGTGGTGACCTTCGTCATTAAATCGACTCATTAATCATGTTCGCGCTGGTCGACGTGAACAGTTTTTATGCCTCGTGTGAAACGGTGTTCCGACCCGATCTGCGCGGCAAGCCGGTGGTGGTGCTGTCGAATAATGACGGCTGTGTCATTGCCCGCAGCGCTGAGGCGAAACGGGTGGGCATCAAAATGGGCGCACCCTATTTTAAAATGCGTGAGGAGCTGACGCGCCATGGGGTGCAGGTCTTCAGCTCGAACTATGCGCTTTACGCCGATATGAGCCATCGGGTGATGACCATCCTGGAAGAGATGGCCCCTTCGGTTGAGATCTATTCGATCGATGAAGCGTTTCTGGATCTGACCGGCGTGCGTAACTGTACGGTGCTGGAAACCTTTGGCCGCCAGGTCCGGGATCGGGTGTTGAAAGAGACGCATCTGACCGTCGGCGTCGGCATCGCCCAGACTAAAACGCTGGCGAAGCTGGCTAATTTTGCCGCCAAGAAGTGGAGCAAAACCGGCGGTATCGTCGACCTGTCGGACCCTGAGCGGCAGAAAAAGCTGCTGGCGTTAATTGATGTCGCCGACGTCTGGGGCGTGGGCCGCCGCATCGCGAAACGGCTGAATGCAATGGGGATCGAGACGGCACAGGATCTGGCCGCCCAAAGCCCCCCGTCCATTCGTAAACATTTTAATGTGGTGCTGGAGCGCACGGTCAGGGAACTGCGCGGCGAGCCCTGTCTGGAACTGGAAGAGTTCGCCCCGGTGAAGCAGCAGATCATGTGTTCGCGATCGTTTGGCAGCCGCATTTCAGATTACCAGCAGATGCGACAAGCCATCTGCGCCTACGCTGAACGGGCGGCAGAAAAACT
The DNA here is from genome assembly GCF_059730575.1 of Pantoea sp. X-Soil-YNGN-775. Lineage (NCBI taxonomy): Bacteria > Pseudomonadati > Pseudomonadota > Gammaproteobacteria > Enterobacterales > Erwiniaceae > Pantoea > Pantoea sp. X-Soil-YNGN-775. The sequence goes on from NZ_AP035945.1 coordinate 1,845,521, forward strand.
GCGGCGGGAAAAGCAGTATTGCCGTCAGGTTGGCGTATTTGTGCGTACCAGTCCGCATGCGGCCAACGAAACGTTCTATGGCAATCAGTCCACCGGTCAGCTGCTGACGCCGACTCACGACACGCGTGACATTATCCGCGTCGCCATGGCGTGCCTGGATAATATCTGGGTAGAGGGCCACCGCTATATGAAAGCCGGTATCCTGCTGGGTGATTTTTTCAGTCAGGGCGTTGCCCAGCTTAATCTGTTCGATGAGGTGCCACCGCGAGCTGACAGCGAGGTACTGATGCAGCTGGTTGACCGCATCAACCAGAGCGGCGGTGGAAAGCTGTGGTTTGCCGGTCAGGGCATTCACAAAGAGTGGGCGATGAAGCGCGATATGCTGTCGCCCGCCTATACTACCCGTCTGACCGATTTACCGGTCGCGAAAGTGAAGTAAGAGCCTGCTATTTTTACTTGCGTTGTCGCATGATGATTTCTGGTTAAAAGCTTTTTTTATCACGAACTGAAATTATTTGGCCGTTATCCTTTACCTGGCCCGACCAGTTGTTAGCTGTTTGGGTATATTGATAAAATATTTAGGTGAATGTGATGAACTTTAGACAATTTGAAACCAGAATTAATCAATGGCCTGCCATAAATTTCACCGCGATGGTAAAAAACCGTCGCGAAGATGAATATGAAATTTATGCAGTCGATGAAAGTAATAATATAAAATCCCAGCTATTTATCTGTTATGCGGATAATGAAAACCATGCCAGCCTGCTTATTAAACAGTTTATGCTGTGGCTGATCAAAATAAATAGCGAGAAACGTCGCCAGCAAAAGGCCGAACGTCAAGCCGGGTCGGCATTACTGCCGAATCAATAAGCATCGGGATTGTTCTGATAGCGAGAAAATAAATCGGCACTAAAAAGCATAAATTGAGTAGTATCATTAACCATTCAGCAGGTTAAATTTTCGGCCAGCCGATCTCCGGCCCGAGGATAAATCCTCTGCGCGGTATACTTATTATCAGCGACTGGGCTACAATCCCCTGTTGATTTTTACGGGAGCACCTTTCCCCCTGGCCGGTAATGATGATCACGATAGCCACAGTGCATAAAAACAAAGAGCGGGGCCGCCCGAGAGAGTTTGATATTGAACAGGCTCTGGACCGCGCCATGATTGTTTTTCGGCAAAAAGGGTATCACGCGGCATCACTGAGCGATCTGGGCGAGGCGATGAAGCTCTCTGCAGGCAGCATCTATAAGGCGTTTAAAGATAAACGCTCCCTGTTTTTGCAGGTGTTTGAACGTTATCTGCTGCTGCGTAATGCCGAGCTGCGCCGCCGGCTGCTGCCCTGTACCAGCGGCCGGGCAAAGATCACCGAACTGCTGCAGTTCTATCTCGACTCCGCGCGTGCCGTTGAAGGGCGACGTGGCTGTCTGGTGGTCGCCAGCGCGATTGAATTGCAGACGCTGGATGAGGCGCTGGCGTTACGCATCAATCAGGTGGTGGCGCGTAATCAGTGTTTCCTGGTCTCGCTGCTGGAGCAGGGACAGCAGGATGGCTCGGTCTCCGCCACGCTGGACGTTGAGTCGGCTGCCGGACTGATCCTCTGCATTGCCTATGGGATGCGGGTAGCGGGCAAAGTCAGCGATGTGGTAAACGAACAACAGACCCTTGCCCTGGCGTTAAAAGTGCTGGGTTAACATTTACCTGATTAGGAGGCGATCGCTTCCTAAAGTTGTTGATAAAACTGACAGAGGTCACCAACAGCGAACAAGGAAAACGCAGTGTCAAATATCATAACCTGCGGCAGGACCATCGCCGCCAGCCAGACGTCCGGGAGTGTGCAGTGACAGACGAAGACCTGACGATTAATGATGAAATCCGCGCCCTGATAGGAAAAGTGGTCTCACGCCTGATCAGGCCCGATGAAGTGCTGAGCGTTCATGAAATCATCAACGCGCTGCACAGTTTGCGCGTCTGTTCACCCGATCGTAATACCCGCTTATCCTGCCGGAAAGCGATTCGCATTCTGGCACGTAAACTCCATTAGCCTACCGCTTTTCAGGCAGAGAAATGCGGCGGCGGCCTTTCCGAACCGCTTATTGTGTGCCAGGCTTTTCTGCTCCATTCTCTTGCGTAAAAAATTAAGGCCTGTTTCGTGAAAACCTCAATCTTACTGACCCTGGTGGCCGCTATCGGCTGTTCTGTATTTGCCGCCCGTGGCGGGTTCGAAACCCATGCGACAAAGCATCCGTCGCAGCAGAGCGTCACCGAAAACGGCGAGCCCCTGGCGAAATAAACCCAGTGAATAACGCCACAGTCAGCTCTGACAGGCCAGTCTGCCGATGGCCAATACGCCGCAGAGCAGAGGGTTAGCTTTTCAGTTAGCGCCTCTGACGCAGGTTGATACGGTGTCAAAAGTCAGGCGATACGGGCACCAGAGAAGGTGCCCTCGGCAGGAACGTCAGCCGGAGAGGAAGGATTAGCGATAGTTTTTCAGTTCAACCGGTTCCTGTCCGGTCACCACCAGCCAGTTCAGCTCAGCCCGATCGCGGGTAGAGGCATTAATAAAGCTTTTCAGCCAGCTACGCGCATCAGCAATTTGCGCCACGCGATCGTCGTTACGCTCATTTTCAGCCATCTCACCCAGCTGTCGAATCAGTGCGACCAGCGTAATATCCTGTTGTTCAAACGCCAGGTTAATGGCGGCTTCACCAAGAATCATATGACCGGCTGATTTATCGTGAAATACCATGGGTAACCTCCTGAGTGAAAATGTAAGTAATGCAGTAATTATTTTAGTAAAAAGCAGCTTAAACGAAAGTGGAATAAACCAGGGCTGGCGCTATTAAAATCATCAGCAAATAAAATGAACTTTTATGGATGCCGTTAAATTACTGATATCTGGTTAAAACGCGGCGCTGCACTGTTTTTGACGCAAAGTGGATGTACGCATAATACCGGTAACAAAATCCGCATGTGCCTGAAATTCAGATAAGCGAAGGGGCGGAATAAAGCGCGGTACTCGCACCGGGCAGCCTGGTACAGATGAATAGCGGCGGTGATCAGCGTGACAGGGCAGGGAACGATTAAACGGCCAGCTGAAAAAAGGCAAAAATAAAGCCGCCAGGCGGCGGCTTTATATCGCAATACTATTGATTATTTATTGGGTACTTCAGAGACCGCTTTAACGTCAGCTTTATTAATTTGCTGCTTAACGCCGTTGGCATCTTTATACGCCAGCAGGCCGGCATCTGACTCAGAAGGTTTGCCATCACTAATAATGGTGCGTCCATCATTGGTATGAATGGCATAGCTGGTACGGGTGCAACCGGTTAATACGGTCATACCAATCAATGCAGCAAGAGGTAAAATCAGCGCTTTTTTCATCGTATTCACCTTATAATTAGTTGTCGAGTTCACTCATGTTACTAATTTCGTTGCGATTGATTTGCTCGGTTTTGCCGGTCTGAGCATCGCGATATGACACCAGACCGGTATCATCATCAATTTGTGGCTTGCCGTCGGTTACAATAGTGCGGCCATCGGTAGTCTTAATCGATTGATTAGATGCGCAACCCGCCAGGGTGCCTAAGCAAAGGGCCACCAAAGCGACAGCCGAGAGGGATTTCATTTTCATTTTTTCATCTCCTTGAAGTAAATCCAGACGTATACAGCATAGACGCCTTTATAAATTTTGCTGGCCCTGTCGCGTTTCGTTGGCTATTTTTTCACCAGAAAGGCGCGTGCAGGGGAATAATCATCCACCTGCGCGCCGGATATAGCATTTATTGCCAATGAAAGGGGCCGGGCAGGATATTTGTCCGGCCGGTTAAATCGCAGGCAAATAACCCGCAGTGAAAAGGTCAGACCAGTAAAGTTAATCCTGCTGCCGTCGCCGATGTTGTGATGCCCGCATCAGCTATGCTTAAGCGAGGAGGTGCTTATGTGTGGACGATTTGCGCAGTACAGCAGCCGGAATGACTATTTCGATGCGCTGGGTATTCCGGCAGATGAAATTATTTACGACCCGCAACCGATCGGCCGCTACAACGTTGCGCCCGGCACCCGGGTGCTGTTGCTGAACCAGCGCGACAACCGGCTGCATCTTGATCCGGTGTTGTGGAGTTACGGTCCCGACTGGTGGCACAAGGCACCGCTGATCAATGCGCGCAGTGAAACCGCGGCGCAGGGGCGGATGTTTAAACCATTGTGGGCGCACGGTCGCGCTATTGTGCCGGCAGACGGCTGGTACGAATGGCAAAAGCAGGGCAAACAGAAGCAGCCGTGGTTTATCTATCATCGTCAGAAGCAACCGCTGTTCTTCGCCGCCATCGGCAAAGCGCCTTATGACCGTGAGCACGGTAAAGAGGGTTTTGTGATTGTGACTGCCGCCAGCGATAAAGGGATGGTCGATATTCACGATCGGCGGCCGCTGGTGCTGGCGGCCGACGCTGTGGCTGAGTGGCTAAGCCCGAAGACCACGCCAGAGCGGGCAGTTGAGATTGCAAAGCAGGCGGCATTACCGGAGCAGGCGTTTGCCTGGCACCCGGTGAGCCAGGCGGTAGGGAATATTCATCATCAGGATGCCAGCCTGATCGCGGAGATTGATGACCCGGCAGAGTGAGCCGTGACCGGGTCGGACAGGACGGATTAACCGTGCCGATCCACTGAGCCGATCGGCAGTGTGAGCCGATCAGAGAAGCGAGTCTTCCCCGGCTTTGGCGGCCGCTTTCTCAGCTTTCATCGCATTGATCGGATCGGAGGCGCTCAGCCAGCGATCGAATTTCTGGTAGGTGTCGATAAAGGTTTTAAAGTAGCTACTGGCTATGGTGGCGTTCTCTTTGTGGTTCATAAACGCTACCGCCAGTTTGAACGCATCTTCGTTATCAAATTTCATTTTTGTCTCCCTCGCTTCAGATCTATAGAGCGTAGCCTGATTAAGCCGCGCGTGCATTCAGACAACCGGCTGATAAACCGCAATAAAGCCCCTCAGGGTCAACTGTTGGCCAGATTGGCGTGGATTCCCACTTACTTCACGTCAAATCCTTCTTATAATGCCAGCTTCACTCGTAAAGGAGACCCGCTTATGTTGAAAGGATTAACCGTGGCCGCTGTGCTGCTGCTGTCGGGCTGTAGCCTGATGGATAAACAGCCACCGGCACCCCAGACCCTGCACTATCGCTGTGGTACGTTACCGCTGACCGTCACCCTTGATGACGCACAGCAGCAGGTCAGCTTTATTATGGATGGCCAGCCGCTGACGCTGAAACAGACGATATCCGCCTCGGGCGTCCGCTACAGCGACGGCAACTACGTCTTCTGGTCCAAAGGAAACGGCGCGTTTATCGAACGTAACGATAAAATTGTCGTCAATGATTGTGAGCTGCAACCCGCCAGCTGACTGTTTACCTGAATGAGCGAACATTATGAGCGACAGCGATACGCTACACACTATTGCCCATCTGCGACGTGAATATACCCGCGGCGGGCTGCGCCGTAAGGATCTGCCGGACGATCCTATCGCGCTGTTTGAACAGTGGCTGAGCCAGGCCTGCGAAGCGAAGCTGCCCGATCCGACGGCGATGACCGTGGCGACGGTGGATGAACAGGGGCAGCCGTGGCAACGCATCGTCCTGCTGAAGCATTTCGACGCGCAGGGCATGGTGTTTTATACCAACCTCGGCAGCCGTAAGGCGCTGCAGCTGGCGCACAATCCGCGTATTTCGCTGCATTTTCCGTGGCACTTTCTGGAGCGTCAGGTGCTGGTGTTGGGTGAGGTCGAAAAGCTGTCGCCGCTGGAGGTGCTGAAGTACTTTCACAGCCGTCCGCGTGACAGCCAGATTGGGGCCTGGGTGTCGAAGCAGTCGAGTCGCATCTCTGCGCGCGGCATACTGGAAGGCAAGTTCCTTGAGCTTAAGCAGAAGTTCCAGCAGGGCGAGATCCCGCTGCCCAGTTTCTGGGGCGGCTACCGGGTAAAATTTCATACCCTGGAGTTCTGGCAGGGAGGTGAACATCGCCTGCACGATCGTTTCCTCTATCAGCGCGATCACGACGGCTGGAAAATCGACCGACTGGCACCCTGAATCGGTAAGATTCCCACCTTTCAGCGCTGGCACAGAAGTCGTCAGCGCTTTATGCTATAGCCCTCATTTTTTTCGATTCCGCAACTCAGCGGAAAGCTGTGTACCAGCATAGGTGCAGTCTGATCAATTTGGAGTCAGTGATGACCAGCAGTAACCTGATACAACAATTGCAAGAGAGGGGCCTGATCGCCCAGGTGACGGATGAAGACGCGTTAACAGAGAAACTGGCGCAGGGGCCAATTTCGCTCTATTGCGGCTTTGATCCCACTGCTGACAGCTTGCATTTGGGCCATCTGGTACCGCTGCTCTGCCTGAAGCGTTTTCAGGATGCCGGACACAAGCCGGTCGCGCTGGTTGGCGGTGCTACCGGCCTGATTGGCGACCCCAGCTTTAAAGCAGCAGAGCGTAAACTCAATACCAGCGAAACCGTCAATGAATGGGTCGAAAAGATCCGCCAGCAGGTGGCACCCTTCCTTGACTTCGATTGCGGCAGCAACAGCGCCATCGCCGCCAATAACTATGACTGGTTTGGCAGCATGAATGTGCTGACCTTCCTGCGTGATATTGGTAAGCATTTCTCAGTGAACCAGATGATCAATAAAGAAGCGGTGAAGCAGCGTCTGAACCGTGACGATCAGGGCATCTCCTTCACCGAGTTTTCTTATAATCTGCTGCAGGGCTACGACTTCGCCTGCCTCAATGAGCGTTACGGCGTCTCGCTGCAGATTGGCGGCTCCGATCAGTGGGGCAACATCACCTCCGGTATCGATCTGACCCGTCGTCTGCATCAGAACCAGGTGTTTGGCCTGACGGTTCCGCTGATCACCAAGTCTGACGGCACTAAATTCGGTAAAACCGAAGGCGGCGCGGTCTGGCTGGATGCGAAGAAAACCAGTCCTTATAAGTTCTACCAGTTCTGGATCAACACCGCGGATGCCGATGTGTATCGGTTCCTGAAGTTCTTCACCTTCATGAGCATTGAAGAGATCAATGCGCTGGAAGAAGAGGATAAAAACAGCGGCACCGCGCCACGTGCGCAGTATGTGCTGGCCGAGCAGGTCACCCGTCTGGTGCACGGCGAGGAAGGCCTGGCCGCCGCCAAACGGATTACCGCCAGCCTGTTCTCCGGTTCGATCAGCGAAATGACCGAAGCCGATTTCGAACAGCTGGCGCAGGATGGCATGCCGACCATCACCCTGAGCGCTGAGGACGATCTGCAGCAGGCGCTGGTGAAAGCGGAGCTGGTGCCGTCACGCGGTCAGGCTCGCACCATGATCGGCTCAAACGCCGTCTCACTCAACGGTGAGAAGCAGTCGGACGCGGAGTACCGCTTCAGCGACAGCGATAAGCTGTTTAATCGCTACACGCTGCTGCGTCGCGGCAAGAAACATTACTGCCTGATTAACTGGCAGTAAGATTTCAGGGCCGGTTTCCGGCCCTTTTTTATGGCAAGGCAGGACAGGGCAAACAAGTGAAAAATATTTTAGCGATTCAGTCGCACGTTGTTTTTGGTCATGCCGGTAACGCGGCGGCCGAGTTTCCGATGCGCCGCATGGGCGCGAACGTCTGGCCGCTGAATACCGTACAGTTCTCCAACCATACCCAATATGGCCACTGGACCGGCACGGTGATGCCAGCCACTCATCTGACCGATATCGTGAAAGGCATCGCCGACATTGACCGACTGAAGACCTGTGATGCGGTGCTGAGCGGCTATCTGGGATCGGCGGAACAGGGCGAACAGATTTTAGAGATTGTCCGCCAGGTCAAAGCGGCCAATCCCGACGCCTGGTATTTCTGCGATCCGGTGATGGGCCATCCTGAAAAGGGCTGTATCGTGGCGCCGGGCGTGGCGGAGTTTCACTGTAAAATGGCGATGCCGGCCAGCGATATCATCGCCCCGAATCTGCTGGAACTGGAGATGCTGAGCGAGCGCAGCGTTACCGATGTTGATGCCGCAGTAGACGCCGCGCGGGCGCTGATCGCTCAGGGACCGAAAGTGGTGCTGGTGAAACATCTGGCGCGGGCGGGCCGTCGCAGCGATCGCTTTGAGATGCTGCTGGTCACCGCCGAAGATGCCTGGCACATCAGCCGTCCGCTGGTTGATTTTGGCGTCCGTCAGCCGGTTGGCGTCGGCGATCTGACCAGCGGTCTGCTGCTGGTGAATCTGCTGCACGGCAAGAGCTTACAGGATGCGCTGGAGCACGTAACGGCGGCGGTATATGAAGTGATGCTGAAAACCCATCAGATGGGCGAGTATGAACTGCAACTGGTGGCCGCGCAGGATGCGATTGCCGCGCCGACCCAGCACTTCGCGGCTGAAAAGCTGTAAAACAGAGCAGGGCCGGAAAACCGGCCCTGTTGACTGATCGCCTCATCGGGTTGCAGGGTTACTGCAAGCCTTCCGCGGTTAACGCCGCCTGCACCGCCGGCCGCGCAGCCACCCGACTGAACCAGCTCTCCAGCGCCGTACACGCCGATAAATCGAGCCTGAGCGCCTGCGCCCAGCGCGTTACCACATACAGATAGGCATCTGCCACGCTGAAGTGCAGCCCCATCAGCCACTGCTTGTCACGCAGCGCCTCATCCACAAAGCGGAACTTAGCCATCAGCAGGGTCCGCGCCCGGTTTTTTTCCTCTTCACTGCTATCCGGACGAAACAGTGGAGTAAAACTCTTGTGCAGTTCGCTGCTGATGTAGCTCAGCCATTCCACGGTGTGATAGCGCGTCAGGCTGCCGACCGGGGCCAGCAGATGGCGGTCAGGCTTAAGATCCGCCAGATACTGCACAATCGCCACACCTTCGGTCAGGACCGTGCCGTCGCTGAGCTGCAGCGCCGGCACCTGTCCTTTGGGATTGATTTGCCAATAATCGTCACCCCGTTCCGTGATTTTTTTTGCCAGATCAACATTCACCTGGGTGAAGTCGAGCCCGCATTCGCGCATGACAATGTGGGGTGAGAGAGAACAGGCACCCGCTTTGCAAAACAGTTTCATGACCAGCCTCCTTGATGCGATGGGATAATTGCATCATAAGGTCCTGGCACGGAATTGCCAGTGACGGCGATCGGGGAACGAAGAGAGGGTGACGGCGGCGGCAATAAAAAAGCCGGGCAGTGCCCGGCGGGTAAGGGATCAGGCGGTTTACGCCTCGACCTCTTTAGTTTTAGCGTCGTTGTCCTGAGTCATACGGTTCAGCAACGGTGCCGTGATCAGCATCAGCAGGGCAATGACCGCGGTCACGATACCAATCTGCTGGAACACACGGCTGTAAGTGGCCAGCGAAATCAGCGGATCGGTCACGTTTTCCGGCACCGCCATCAGGTTAGCCACTTTACCGGCAATCACTGCTGCGCCGGCAGTAGTCAGGAACCATGAGCCCATGATAAAGCCCATCAGACGCTGTGGCACCAGCTGAGCGACCATCGCCAGGCCAAGGCCGGAGATCATCAGTTCACCGATACTCTGCAGCGCATAGCTCAGAATCAGCCAGTTAACCGAGACGATACCGGCATCGCTGGCGAACTTCGCGCCCACCGGCAGCACCAGAAACGCGCCTGAGCAGAGCACCATGCCGAAAGCGAACTTATGCGGCATCGGCAGTTTATCGCCCAGCTTGTTGTAGAGCGCCGCCAGCAGCGGACTGGCCAGCATAATCCAGAACGGGTTCAGTGCCTGGAACTGTTCCGGCGCAAAGGTGATGCCGAGAATGCTGTGCTCAACGTTGCGGATGGCAAAGAAGTTCAGCGAGGTCGGCATCTGCATGTAGAGCACGAAGAACAGAATCGCTTCGACCATCAGCAGGAAGGCGACGATCATCTTACGACGCGCGGCACCCTGCAGAGCAAAGGCCTCTTTGGCAAACACCAGCACGATACCCAGTGCAATCACCGCCAGCACCAGACGGGCAATAGACTGATGATGCAGCATCCAGTTAGCCAGCGCCACCAGCACCACCACGCCCACCAGCGTCATCAGCAGCTTACCGATTTGCAGCGGGGCGAAGTCCGGTTTAGAACCGTAATCTTTAACCATGCGCTTGCAGAACAGGAAGTTGAACAGGGTGATCACCAGACCAATGACCGACAGCGAGAACGCCACGTTGTAGCCATATTTCTCGGCTAACCACGGGGTCAGCATCATCGAGAACAGCGAGCCGATGTTGATCGACATATAGAACATGGTGAAAGCACCGTCGATACGCGGGTCATCTTTGTCGTAACAGGTTGACAGCAGCGAAGACGGGTTCGCTTTAAACAGGCCGCTACCGACGGCGATGGTCGCCATACCGATATAGACAATGCTGACGTTGTGTCCGGAGAAGGCCACCAGCGCATAACCCAGCGCCAGCACCAGCACGCCCAGCACAATCACGCGTTTGGTACCCAGCACCTTATCGCCGAGCCAGCCGCCAATCGCCACCAGTCCGTAGACCAGTGCGCTGAACGAGGAGAACAGCGTGATGGAGTCTGATTCGGACATCCCCAGCTGTTTCACCAGGTAAACCGCCATGATGGCCTGCAGGCCATAGAAACCAAAACGTTCCCACAGCTCAATCGAGAAGATTAAGTAGAACGCCTTTGGCTGTTTAAACGCATTGAGACTGACTGTCTCATCAGTGTGTTTGTTTGCAGTTGACACATGTACCTCAGTTTTATCACACCCTGTTTCGGGACAGGAATTAAGTCCGCGTCATGTGAGTTGTCCATGCGCAAGATTGTTATTAGAAGGGAAAAGCGGCGACTAATTTGGCTGATTAAGCGCGACAGGGCAAGAATTTTCTGACCACTGGTTTAGCCTGATATTGTCGGGTTAAAAAACTTATAACAAACTGTTAATCGGATTTAAATATGGCAAGTGTCGATTATAGCAGTATAAATGCTGTGGATGCGAGCCAGTGGCTGGATAATATTGATATTAACTGCTAATAGAGGATTATGCAGATTAATAGTTTGTTGAATAATAACTATCCAGCACTATTCGTCAGTCAGCGACTATATTCCAGGCGAAGCGGCGAAATATCCGTCATTTATCTGCCCGCTTTGCACTAAAAGTGAACAAATGACGATCCTGCGCACAAATAGATGATTTAATTCAGGAAGAAAAAGAAGAAACCGTTTGCGTGCTGGAAATATACGCAGCAAAAAAAGGCCACAGGTAACAATCGAAGCATAAAAAAAGCCGGCGCTAGCCGACGATCAGGGGTCAGATGCCAGGTTTGATAGAGGGCCAGGCGCGGAAGAACGGGGCACGTCCGGCCTCGCTCGACAGAAAATTAACATTGTTGTAATCTCCTCCTTTCCCTGATGAGGATGGTTTATGTCTTCCCCTTTACGTTTATCCCTGGTCGGCGATTACCGTGCTGATGCGGTAGCCCATCAGGCGATTCCGCTGGCGATAGAAAGAGCCGCCGCCCATCTGAATATCGCCGTTGACGCTGAGTGGATCGCCACGGAACAACTGGGCGATCTCAGCCGGCTGCAACAGCGTGAGGCGATTTGGGTGGTGCCAGGCAGCCCTTATCACCATGATGCCGGCGTGTTTGCTGCCATCCGTATGGCGCGGGAACAGGGCAAACCTTTTCTCGGCTCCTGCGGCGGGTTTCAGTATGCGGTGATTGAGTATGCCCGCAACGTGCTCGACTGGCAGGATGCGGCACATGCGGAGACCGACCAGAGCGGACGGATGGTGATAGCGCCACTGAGCTGTTCGCTGGTGGAGCAGCGCGGCGCGGTCAGCTTTGCCGCCGGTTCGCGTATTGCCAGGGCCTACGGCACGCTGAACAGCGATGAGGGTTACCGTTGTAACTTTGGCGTTAACCCGGACTTCAGCGCAGCGCTGGCCGACAGGACGCTGGCTATCACCGCCTGGGACTCAGACGGTGATGTACGCGGTGTTGAGCTGGACGATCACCCGTTTTTTGTCGCCACGCTGTTTCAGTCAGAGCGGGCCGCGCTGCAGCAGCAGAACTCACCGCTGGTTGTCGCCTGGATGCAGGCCGCGCTGGCGCAGCGCTGACCGCCAGTAGCCGGTGACAGTGTCACCGGATGCGTGATTAATCACGTAACAGCGCCGGGCGTCTGGCATCAAAGCGCCAGTTATTAATCAGGAACTGCATGCCGATTGCATCGTTACGGTTCTTATCCGGCAGTGCATTGTAGAGAGCATGTGCCGCGTCAACCTTCGACATATCTAACGTAATACCCAGTCCTGGCCCCTCAGGCAGTTCCAGATAGCCGTCGCGAATCTGGGGTGCCTGCTGCGTCAGCTGCTGTCCATCCTGCCAGATCCAGTGAGTATCGAAGGCGGTCAGCCGATCGCCAGGCGCAGCCGCTCCCAGGTGCGCCACCATCGCCAGCGAGACATCAAAATGGTTATTCGAGTGACAGCCGGTGGTCAGGCCCCATTCGTGGCACAGCTGCGCCACGGTATGCGCATTCCGCATCGTCCAGAAGTGCGGATCGGCCAGCGGAATATCGATGGCATTAAGCTGTAAGGCATGCTGCAACTGACGCCAGTCATTGGCAATCATGTTGGTGGCGACCGGAATGCCGGTGGCGCGCTTAAATTCTGCCAGCGTCTCGCGGCCAGAATAGCCGTTCTCCGCGCCGCAGGGATCTTCCAGATAAGGAATGCGACCCGCCAGCTGGCGTCCATAGTAAATCGCCTCATCCAGTGACCAGCTGGCGTTGGGGTCCACCGTGACCCGCGCATCAGGAAAGCGAGCCAGCAGCGCATTAACGGTCTCAACTTCCACCTCCGCGTGATGCACGCCGCCCTTTAGCTTGAAATCACGGAAACCGTAACGATCCGTCGCGGCCTCCGCCAGCCGCACTACGGCGGCGGCATCCATCGCTTTTTCATGGCGCAGTTGCAGCCAGCCATCGCCACCAGCCGGACCCGCCTGATAATTCATGGTGGTCAGTTTACGGTCGGCAATATAGAACAGGTAACCCAGCACCGGCACCCGATCGCGCTGTTTGCCGCTGGCCAGCAGCTCGGCGACCGGCAAATCGAGATGCTGTCCCAGCAGGTCAAGCAGCGCCGCTTCAATCGCCGCAGCGGCATTGTAGAACTTCTCGGGGTTCATCTGCGGAATGTGAATGTCATTGGTATGCGCGCTCTGCTGGTGTCGCGCATCGCTGGCAAACAGCGTCGAAATCGTTGCGTTGAGCCGCAGCAGATCGCTGCCCTCAATCTGTGGCCGGAAGCGCTCCAGCAGCGCCAGGGTCGAGGCGTGGCACGGGCTTTCGCCGACGCCGGTGCGGCCGGCGGAGTCGGTCATAATCACCAGAATGCGGGTGAAATAGCAGTTATGCGCGCCGCCAATATTCAGCAGCATGCTGTCATAGCCGGCGACCGGCACCACCCGCATCGTTTTAATGACTGGACTGGCTGACATGTTGATTCTCCATAGGTACAAGGGAAGACGGGGTGGGTTTACGGCGCAGCAGCAGCCACAGACCGGTCAGCAGCGACACGCTGGTCAGTGCGTAAAGGCCGCCGGTGGTCGAGCCGGTCTTCATTTCCAGATAGCCGAACACCGTCGGCGCGAAGAAACCGCCGAGATTACCGATGGAGTTCACCAGCGCAATTCCCGGGGCGACAATCGATGCGGGCAGTTCACCCTGCGGCATGGGCCAGAAGAAGGTGGCGCTGACTTTCGAGCCGATGCAGGCGACGATCATCGCCAGAAAACCAAACCACGGCGATCCCAGCGTCGCCATAAAGGTACCGCAGGCGGCCACCAGCATGGCGACACCCAGCGCTTTATCCAGCTTATCGCGATGGCGATCTGAAAAGCGGCTCAGCAGATTGATGGCGACAATCGCGCACAGCCAGGGCACGGCGGTCAGAATGCCGATGCCAAAGCTGCTGAAGCCCTGGATACGCTGAATAATCTGCGGCAGCCAGAACACCAGCGTGTAGCCGGTCATGGTCATGGTGAAGAAAATGGCGCAGAAGAATAGCAGGCTACGGTTACGCAGCAGCGACATCCGGCCCGGCTGCTGGTTAAGCCGATCGCGATGGGCTTCTTCGTGCTGCAACTGCTGTGCCAGCGCCTGCTTTTCCGGCTCGCTCAGCCAGCGGGCATCGGCGGGCCGCGAAACCAGCACCCAGGCGGCTACGATCCCTACCAGCACCGAGGCACCACCTTCGAGGAACATCACCCATTTCCAGCCAGCAATAGCGAGAAAATTATGCAGCATCAGGATCGCGCCGGTGATCGGGCCGGAAAACAGAAATGCCCCGGCGGTGGCGCTCAGGACCATCGCAGTGGCCCGGCCGCGCCAGGCATTGGGCACCCACTGGCGAAAATAGAACAGCACGCCAGGGAAAAAGCCCGCTTCGGCAACCCCCAGTAAAAAGCGCAGCAGGTAGAACTGCAGCGGGGAGGTGATAAAGCCGGTCAGCACCACCACCAGACCCCAGGTGATCATGATGCGGGTTAGCCAGACCCGGGCGCCGTAACGCTTCATCATCAGGTTACTCGGCACCTCAAACAGCGCATAACCGATAAAAAACAGTCCGGCACCCAAACCAAAGGCCGCCGCGCTGATGCCAGCGTCGGTGTGTAGCTCTGACTTAATAAAGCCAATATTGGCACGGTCAATCTGGTTAATGATCAGCATCACGGCCAGCATAGGAATGATGCGGGTAAAAAACTTTTTGATGGCGGAGGTAATCAGCTGATCGTGCTGCGGTGACAGGGCGCTATCCATCGGTCTTCCTCGCGGCTGCGTAAAGAAGAGTAAAGTGTAGGGCGCTGAAAAGGCGGGCTCTATGGGCAATCGCCCAGGGGACACTGGGCGTCCGGCCTGGGCATGATTGTTATCAATATGTTACTTCAATAGCGTTTCGCTTTGACTGCGCAAAACTGTGGGGCGGATCATGTTCAGGGCCGGTCACGTCGGGCTGAAGCCGACCGGCCACGGCGGCTCACGCTTTGGCGGCCTGACGACGCTGGGCGATCTGCTCGGCACGCTGCAACAGCGCCTGCAAATCATCTTCATCGATATCCAGCAGTTCGCCGCCTTCCAGCGCCTGATGCAGATCCGCGCGCGTCAGCGGCACCGGAATTTCAACCGGAGCCGGTTTCACCTCTTCCGGTGCCAGCGGATGAGGATAGCGCCGCCCGGCGAGGTTGTTGAACAGGATAGCCAGCAGCGCCAGGGTCAGGGAGTTGAGCAACACCGGCGTCAGGACAAAATGATAGCCGAGCTGATTCACCGTTGGCCCGCCCAGAATGGCGGTCAGGGCGACTGCGCCGCCCGGCGGATGCAGGCAGCGTAGCTGAAACATCAGCAGGATCGCCATGCAGGCGGCGACGCCACAGGCGATCGCCGGATTGGGGATCAGCTGACCGATCGTCACGCCAGCCAGCGCCGACAGCGTATTGCCGCCGACGATTGCCCACGGCTGCGCCAGCGGACTGGCCGGTACGCCAAACAGCAATACCGCCGATGCACCCACCGGCGCGACAAACCACAGGTTCAGCTCGCCCAGCACCCAGTGACTCAGCAGACTGGTCAGGATCAATCCGATACCGGCTCCGAGGCTGGCGATCATCACATGCTTTTTACTCACCGCCAGCGGATGGGGCCACAGTCGGGACAGAAACAGACGCACCACCTGCCGCACACTGGAAGAACTTTTGTTGATTACTTTACGCACCGTGTCATAACTTTTTCTTATCGTCGGGGTCGGCGATTTTCCATCATCAACATCAATGTAACAACCCGACAAATTGTGCAGGTATCTTCGGGGCGATATTTACCCCGGAAAAAAGGGGAAATAATGGTGCCAGCAACGATGTTTATCGGTTGTCATTGACGCTGGCTGGTGAGCGCTAAATAAAAAGACCCGCCGTGGCGGGTCAGAAATGAAGGTTACTCAACCTTATCGGGATACTCACACAGGTCTTCAATCAGACAGGCACCACAGCGCGGTTTTCTCGCCACGCAGGTGTAGCGGCCGTGCAGGATCAGCCAGTGATGGCAATCGACTTTATACGCCGCCGGCACCACCTTCAGCAGTTTCTGCTCCACCTGCTCGACATTTTTACCCGGCGCAAAGTGGGTGCGATTGCAGACGCGGAAGATATGGGTATCGACCGCGATAGTCGGCCAGCCGAAGGCGGTGTTCAGCACCACGTTGGCGGTTTTACGGCCGACGCCGGGCAGCGCTTCCAGTGCCGCACGATCTTCCGGCACCTCGCCGTTGTGCTGTTCCAGCAGGATGCGGCAGGTCTTAATCACATTTTCCGCTTTGCTGTTAAACAGCCCGATGGTTTTGATGTACTCCTTCACGCCTTCTACGCCCAGCGCCAGCATCGCGGCCGGGGTGTTCGCTACCGGATAGAGCCGGGCGGTGGCTTTGTTGACGCTGACGTCAGTGGCCTGCGCCGACAGCAGCACCGCAATCAGCAGCTCAAACGGCGAGTTGAAGTTTAGCTCGGTGGTCGGATGCGGATTATTCTGCTGCAGCCGACGGAGGATCTCATTACGTTTGGTCTGGTTCACACCGCTTTCCCGGTCGCGCCCTGTGGAGCAGAGGCAGCGGCTTCTGCGCGCTGTGCTGCCCGCTGTTTCATTTTCTGGTCGATCAGATATTTACCCGCCAGCATCATGCCGAGGCCGATAAAGGCACCGGGCGGCAGCATCGCCAGCAGCATTGGCGAGTCAAAATGCACCACCTCAATCCGCAACGATTTAGCCCACGGACCCAGCAGCTGATCGGCGCCGTTAAACAGCGTGCCGCTGCCGATGATTTCACGCATCGATCCCAGCACCACCATGGCGCAGGTGGCACCCATACCGATAGCGAAACCATCCAGTGCCGCCAGCGGAATGCTGCTTTTCGAGGCGACAGCTTCGGCCCGGCCAACCACGATGCAGTTCGTCACAATCAGCGGGATGAAGATGCCCAGCGACTGATACAGACCATAGGCGTAGGCGTTGATCAGCATCTGCACACAGCTCACCACCGAGGCGATGATCATCACGTAAATCGGGATGCGGATCTCCGACGGCACCCAGCGGCGTGAGGCGGAGATAAAACTGTTGGTCAGGGTCAGCACCAGGGTGGTCGCCAGACCTAATCCCAGCGCGTTGGTGGCGGTGGCGGTCACGGCCAGTAGCGGGCAGAGCCCCAGCAACTGAACCAGCGCGGAGTTATTTTTCCACAACCCGCCGACCAGCAGGCTTTTAGCTTCACTCATTTGCGTCTCCACATGCCGGTAACGAAGAGAGTTTCTCCGGAAGGGTTTCTATTAATAGTGCGGCGCGTTTGGTGGCGTTGACCACCGCGCGTGGGGTGATGGTGGCCCCGGTGAACTGGTCAAACTCACCGCCATCCTTTTTCACCGCAAAGGCTTTATCTGTCGGACCCTGAACCACTTTGCCATTAAAACTGTTGATCCAGTCCGAAATACGCAACTCGATTTTATCGCCCAGACCCGGCGTTTCATGATGTTCGACTACCCGCACGCCCAGCACTTTACCGTGAAAATCGGCCCCGACCAGCATCTGAATGGCACCGGAGTAACCATCCGGCGCGGTCGTTTCCAGCGCGGCCGCCACTGGCTGACCGTTGTTACGCGCCAGATAAAGATGGTGGGGCGCAGCATTGCCTAACGCCGGGTCCGTGACAACGTAACAATCCTGCTGGATGTTGTTGTCGTAGAGCGCGGTCGGCACCACCTGGTCGAGCAGGTTTTTCTGCTGTAGCTGAGTCTGATGTTCCACCGTGGGTTTGGTCACGGTGTTAACCACTGCGGTCGCCGCAGTGGTGATCGCGGCAAAAATCGCCAGCGTCACGCCATTTTTACGAATCGTCTCCAGCATCGCTTAATCCTTTAGATGGCCGTAAACGCGCGGCTGGGTGTAGTAGTCAATCAGCGGCACGCAGATGTTGGCCAGCAACACCGCGAAGGCCACGCCATCCGGGTAGCCGCCGAAACTTCTGATCAGCCAGACCAGCAGCCCGATCAGCGCGCCGTAAATCAGTCGGCCGCGGTTAGTGGTGGAGGCGGTAACCGGATCGGTGGCGATGAAAAATGCCCCCAGCATGCTGGCACCGGAGAACAGGTGAATCAGCGGACTGTTGAGTGACTCCGGTGAAAATACCCAGCCAAGCGTAGCGCAGAACGCCAGCGACAGCAGCATAGCGGCGGGAATATGCCAGCGGATCGCATTTTTCCACAGCAGAAACAGGCCGCCCGCCAGATAACCGAGATTGACCCACTGCCAGCCGAGACCCGCCAGCACGCCGCTGTAGATCGGCTGCGCCAGTAACTGATCGGCGCTATGACCGGCGCGCAGCCCGGTTTTAAAGGTATCCAGCGGCGTCGCCTGGCTGACGCCATCAACACCAATCTGCAACTGCTGCATGGTTTCGCCCGCCAGCGTGTGGCCGCGGAAGACCATGCTCAGGCTGTCCAGCAGCGTCGGTTTAATTGCCTGCAGCGTGTCGGGCGGCAACCAGCTGGTCATCTGGACCGGGAAGGAGATCAGCAGCACCACGTAACCGACCATCGCCGGATTAAAAGGGTTCTGGCCCAGCCCGCCATACAGCTGTTTGGCAATCACGATGGCAAATACCGTGCCGATCACCACCAGCCACCACGGCGCCAGCGGCGGCAGACTGATACCGATCAGCACGGCGGTCAGCAGCGCTGAATTATCTGCCAGGTTGCTGCCCACCGGCGCTTTACGCAGCCGTAAAATAGCGGCTTCGGTCAGCCAGGCGGTCAGCGTAGCCAGTAAAACCTGTAAAAAAGTGCCGTAGCCAAAGAAATAACACTGTGCGGCAAAACCCGGCACCGCCGCCAGCACCACCAGCAACATGATATTGCCGGTACTGCGGCGGTTATGGGTATAAGGAGAACTTGCGATACGAAAAGCCATTTAATCCTCAAGCGTCGTAGACGACTGCGCTTTACGCGCTTTGGCACGGGCGATGGCTGCCGCTATGGCGGCTTTACGCGCATCATCGGGTTGATTCAGTTCAGGTGCCTGTTCCGGTTCAGCATTGGCGTTGTTCGCTTGCTCCTGCGCCTGTTCGGCTTTTTCGACGGCGTAGTGTGCCTGGGTGGCCACTACCGCAGCATCACGTGAGGCTTCATCGGCCGCCGCTGCCTGCGCCTGTGCTTTCTTCGCTTTCGCACGGGCAATGGCGGCCTGCACCGCGGCTTTGCGCGGATCGTCAGTTTCAGCGGCAGGCTGTGCATCAGCGTCCGTTACCGGCTGCGCGCTTTCTGCCTGCGCCTGTGCTTTCTTCGCTTTCGCACGGGCAATGGCGGCCTGCACCGCGGCTTTGCGCGGATCGTCGGTTTCAGCGGCAGGCTGTGCGTCCGCGTCCGTTACCGGCTGCGCCGCGCTGTCCGCCTGAGCGGCTTTCTTCGCCTTCGCGCGGGCAATGGCGGCCTGCACCGCGGCTTTGCGCGGATCGTCGGTTTCAGCGGCAGGCTGAGCGTCAGTGTCCGTTACCGGCTGTGCCGCGCTGTCCGCCTGGGCGGCTTTCTTCGCCTTCGCACGCGCAATAGCGGCCTGCACTGCGGCTTTGCGCGGATCGTCGGTTTCAGCGGCAGGCTGTGCATCAGCGTCCGTTACCGGCTGCGCGCTTTCTGCCTGGGCGGCTTTCTTCGCTTTCGCACGGGCAATCGCGGCCTGCACCGCGGCTTTACGCGGATCGTCAGTTTCAGCGGCAGGCTGAGCGTCCGCGTCCGTTACCGGCTGCGCGCTTTCTGCCTGCGCCTGTGCTTTCTTCGCCTTCGCACGCGCAATGGCGGCCTGCACCGCAGCTTTGCGCGGATCGTCAGTTTCAGCGGCAGGCTGAGCGTCCGCGTCCGTTACCGGCTGCGCCGCGCTGTCCGCCTGGGCGGCTTTCTCCGCTTTCGCACGGGCAATAGCGGCCTGCACCGCGGCTTTGCGCGGATCGTCAGTTTCAGCGGCAGGCTGAGCGTCCGCGTCCGACTGCGCCGCGCTGTCCACCTGGGCGGCTTTCTTCGCTTTCGCACGGGCAATGGCGGCCTGCACCGCGGCTTTACGCGGATCGTCGGTTTCAGCGACAGGCTGAGCGTCCGCGTCCGTTACCGGCTGCGCCGCGCTGTCCGCCTGGGCGGCTTTCTTCGCTTTCGCGCGGGCAACAGCCGCTTCAACCGCCGCTTTACGCGGATCGACTGCCGCCTCTTCACTGGCCTCGGTTCCGGCCCCGGCTGGCGTCATTTTCTTCGCTTTGGCGCGGGCAATCGCCGCCTCAACCGCCGCTTTACGCGGATCGGTGGTCTGACGGCTCAGCGCCTGGGTTTCTGCCTGAGCCTCGGCCTGACGCAGACGCGCCTGTGCATGACGGGCTTCACGCTGCGCTTCGGCGGCGGCTTCATCCGGCTCGGCACGACGGGCGGCGGCCCGCGCTTTCGCTGCCGCCAGCTCGCCGCTGTCACTGCGGGCAACGCGCTGTTTCGCCTCTTCATGTCGCGCTTCACGCGCCTGCTTCTCACGTTCCAGTCGGGCCTGGCGTGCTTCAAAGCGCGCTTTGGCTTCGAGGGTACGTTTCGCTTCCAGATCGATGGCGCGCAGCTCAGCTTTTTCCTGCCGGTAATACTGCACCAGCGGAATATTGCTCGGGCAGACATAGGCGCAGGCCCCGCATTCAATGCAATCATCAATGTGATGCGCACGCGCCTTATCGTGGTCGCCGCCCTGGCTGTACCAGTAAAGCTGCTGTGGCAGCAGTTTAGCCGGGCAGGCATCCGCACAGGCAGAACAGCGAATGCAGGATTGTTCTTCGTCGTTGTTGCCCATTTCGCTGCTGGACGGAGCCAGAATGCAGTTGGTGATCTTCACCACCGGCACGTCCAGCGACGGCAGGGTAAAGCCCATCAGGGGGCCGCCCATGATCACCATCTGGCGCGGGCCAGGACGGAACCCAACCTGATGCAGCAGATGGCTGATAGGCGTGCCGAGACGGCTCCAGACGTTGCGCGGCTGGGCGATCGCCTCGCCGGTCAGCGTCACGACGCGTTCTGTAATCGGTTCACCGTTGATAATCGCGCGCTTAACTGCCCAGGCGGTCCCGACGTTCTGCATCAGCACGCCGATATCGGTCGAGCGCCCGCCGTGCGGAACCTCCATCCCGGTCAGGATGCGGGTCAGCTGTTTAGCACCGCCAGAGGGGTATTTGGTCGGGATCACCCGGATTTGCAGATCGCGCTCGCCGCCTAACGCCTGCTTCAGTGCCGCAATGGCTTCAGGTTTATTATTTTCGATGCCAATCAGCACCCGTTCTGCCTGCAAAACCCAGGCGAGAATCCGGCTGCCTTCCAGCACTTCTGACGCGTAGTCCTGCATCAGGCGATCGTCTGCGGTAATGTAAGGCTCGCACTCTGCCGCATTGATGATCAGGGTTTTGACACCGCGCAGGCCGCCTTTCAGCTTGGTGGCGGTCGGGAAACCCGCGCCGCCCAGACCGGCGATCCCGGCATCGTGAATGCGCTGCACGATGTCGGCGCGCGGATGCTGTCGATAATCGGGCAGGGGATCAAGCGGCATCCAGCGGTCTTCGCCATCGGGCGTCAGGAAAATGCACAGCTCTGACAGGCCAGACGGATGGGCGGTCATGTGCTGACCGATTTCCTCAATAGTGCCGGAGGTCGGGGCATGCACCGGTAACATCCGGCCGGTGCCAAAAGTCAGTGGCTGACCGCGCAGCACCTTATCGCCCGGCGACACGCAAATTTCACCTTCGTGACCGATGTGTTGTTTCAGCGGGATGATAAAACGGTGTGGCAACGGCAGTTCGCTCAGCGGGGTACCGTTGGACTGGGTTTTCATTTCCGGCGGATGAATGCCGCCCTGAAAATCCCAGATCTTCTCTTTTTTGAAAAAATTCAACAAATTAAGCATGAGTTTCTACCGGAATCACCCGCACCGGGATGCTGTTCAGATCCCACTTCCAGTTGGCAGGCGTGGTCTCAACCGGCCGCATCTCAATGCAGTCAGTCGGGCAGGGCGCAACACAGAGATCGCAGCCGGTGCAGACATCGCTCAGCACGGTGTGCATGGCGCGGGTCGCCCCGACAATCGCATCGACCGGGCAGGCCTGAATACACTTGGTGCAGCCAATGCAGTTCGCTTCATCAATAAAGGCTACGGTGCGGACCGGTGCTTTGGCCGTCTCATCGCCATCAATCGGCTGCGGCTCAACGTTCAGCAGCTCTGCCAGCTTGAGCATGGTCTGCTCACCGCCTGGCGCGCACTTGTTGATGGCTTCACCGTTGTTGCCCACCGCATCGGCATAGGGCCGGCAACCGGGATAGCCACACTGCCCGCACTGACTCTGCGGCAGAATGGCATCAATCTGCTCAACGATCGGGTCTTCTTCGACCTCAAAGCGGCGCGAGGCGTAGCCCAGCAGCGCACCGAACACCAGGCTCAGCGCACTTAATACAGCCACTGCTATCCAGATCGCGGTCATCAGAATTTCACCAGGCCGGTAAAGCCCATAAACGCCAGCGCCATCAGGCCAGCGGTGATCAGGGCAATGGAGTTACCTTTGAACGGGGCCGGCACGTTGGCCAGCACCAGACGTTCACGCATGCCGGCGAACAGCACCATCACCAGCGAGAAGCCAAGGGAAGCGCTAAAGCCGTACAGTGCCGCCTGCAGAAAGGTGTGATTGAGGTTAACGCTCAGCAATGGCACGCCCAGCACCGCGCAGTTGGTGGTGATCAGCGGCAGGAAAATGCCCAGCAGGCGATAGAGCGACGGGCTGGTTTTACGCACCACCATCTCGGTGAACTGCACCACCACCGCGATCACCAGGATATAGGCCATGGTGCGCAGGTAGACCAGATCGAGCGGCAGCAGGATCAGATGATTCACCAGCCAGGCACAGATTGAGGCCAGTGTAATCACGAAAGTGGTGGCCAGGCCCATGCCGATTGCCGTTTCCAGTTTTTTGGAAACGCCCATAAACGGGCACAGGCCAAGGAACTTCACCAGCACGAAGTTATTTACCAGCACAGTACCAACAAACAGCAGCAGATAATCGGTCATTTTTTCGCCTGAAATCCAGAAAGCGGCTTATTATCATTGATAGCGCGGCGTATCTCAACAGCTACGCCGCAACCGGCCGGGCAGACCGCACTCAGAATTAAATTCCTGACACAGCTCACAGCGTTACGGCTCAATAAAGGTGCTCTTTACCCGCTTAGATCGTTTGAAGTAGGGAGCAAACACCGCTGCCGCCAGCAGTGAAAGCAATAGCGTCTGCAGAGCACGGCTGTCGGTAACCGGGGTAAAGGCGAAGGTTTTCAGCGCTAACAGCACGGTAATCAGCAACCACAGCAGATAGTGGCGCGGTAAACGGCGTGAGCGCTTAAAGAACAGCCAGCTAATCCACAGGCTGTAAGCCCAGACCGCCACGGCAGTCAGCAGAGAGATGGCCCAGTAAGAGAAAAGGGTGCTGCCATGGGAGAAGAGTGTCGCGCGCCATGCCGGATTAAACAGCGGTGTGAGGTACATCGCCAAGACCAGCGCAGTGGTTAACAGGGTCATAATCAGCCAGGCCAGCGGCAGCAAAAGCCAGCCACCGATGCGCGGCGCAGCAACCTGTTCATTCATAGTGGTAATTCCTGTCCTGAGAAGTCGAAGCGCAGCAGAATAGCATGTCCAGATGGGGCGCGCCCGCCTGGACAACGTGACAAAAAATCAGGCAGCAGGGAATTATACCACGTAGCGCCACACCGTCTTAGGCACACAGCCAAGATCATATAACCGTCCGCCCGACGCCAGTTCGGCGCGCCGGTGATCGGCAGCACGGTACATATTGATGATATCCATCTCATCGGTGAGCGAGTAATTGAGGTGATCGAAGAGCTTTTCCAGACTGTCTGAGTTATTCACTTTACGAAATTTAAGCAGGTAGTCGTACGCAGTCATCATTGCCATAACAGTAGAGGGAACAAAGGAGTGCTCAGTATAGGGGGCAAGCTAAAGCTGTCCAGATCCTGCGGTGAAAAAAAGGCGAAAATCAGACAAACGACCGGGATACGCGGCTAAAAGTCCATTTTTGCAGGTTTATTCATGGATAGGGCCGCCTGGCCGGGGCGCTGAACGAGGGATTTTGCACCAAAGCCAGCGTCAGAAAAGGCCTGGTCCGCGTTGACGAGCCAACAGCGACACTCCTCAGTCGCACGTAGCACCGCACGGTTTTTGCTGCTGTTCTGACCCGCCACCAGAGTGAGGTGCGGCAGCGGTGCAGCAAGCGGTTAACCGGCGCGGCAGTTGTTCTGACCGCGCAGATTTTAACGAGTCCATGCTGTCTAAAACTGCCACTCAGCGGCAGTGGTGAGGCTAACAAACGGACCGGCCAGCGTCAGATTATGGTGAGCAATGATTTTTTCTGCGGTCAGATGGGGATTATCCACCGTGGTGTGGGCATCAGAAACCAGCACCACTGAAAAACCGCAATCTGCGGCTGCCCGACAGCTGGTATCGACGCAAAACTCGGTTTTCATCCCGGTCACCACCAGCTGTTTAATCCCTTTTTCTCGTAACTGGCTCAGCAGCGGCGTGTCTCTGAAACAGCTGGGGAATTTTTTGATAAAAACACCCTCCTGCGCGTCATCAACGCCCAGTTCCGGCAACAGACGGGTTAACGGGCTCCGGGCGCTGAATGGGGAATCATCGGGTCCGGTATGGCGTGCAAAAAAGATCGGGACCTTAGCCTGACGCGCTTTTTCAATCAGCTGGCAAATATTCGCTAACACCCTATCGGCGTGATAAGGCGTGACAGCTCCGCTGAACAGGCCCTGTTGCATATCGATGACTAATAATGCGCTTTCAGATGAACTCATGTTGTTTCTCCATTCAGAGGGTAAAGAACGGAGAACAGGTCCCCGTCCGGTTGGGCGGGGAGCGAAGATCTGTTTGTCAGGTGCCGGTCACAGATACGCTCACGCCGCCGCTCAAAGCGGTGCGGGTGGTGGTAGTGATGGTGATCGAACCTGAGATCAACATGATGTTGCCTTCCGTGGTGACTGCTGAACGAGTGGTGACTGCTGAACAACACGCTAACACAGATGGTGCAGTAAATACGCCGCAGCGGAGTAAAAAAACGCCTGGTCAGGGTCGCACTTAACCCGGCAGTGCGCATTGCCTGCCGTCGTCTCAGGCCGCCCGTCGTGGTCAGACGGCGTCGCGCTGTCAACCGATCGCCCGCAGAAGTCGCCAGAGAAACGTTTCGCCCGCCAGTCACCCGAAAAATGCACTCTGTAGGCACTATGCGAGCACGACGCTAGCACTATGCAAGCAATGTGCGGGCAATCACAAATCCCATTTTTTGTTCATCCCGCAGGCGGATAACCCATTTTGTACGCCTGGCTGTAATCGCTTTCAGTGGGGCTGAACATAAGCGATTCTGTTTATTACAATTATTTAACCCGTCCGGTTTTCACTTTCAGTTGTTTTATCCATAACAGCCTGCGCTATAAAACGGTTGCTGTTGACGTAACTCCTTTAAATTGCTCAATTTTGTGAAGCATGTCGCCATTATGCACCCTTTTTTAGTCCAGGCTAAGCGAGCTCTCTACCCTAAACAGCAAATGCCCTTCAGAGGAATAAAAACTATGTGGAAACGTTTACTTCTGACCACGCTGGTCAGCGCCGCGTTGACCGGACCAGTGTTGGCTGCGGACATGACGGTCGGCTTCTCGCAGGTGGGTTCGGAATCTGGCTGGCGCTCCGCCGAAACCAACGTGGCGAAAAGCGAAGCTAAGAAACGCGGTATCACGCTGAAAATCGCCGATGGTCAGCAAAAACAAGAGAACCAGATTAAAGCGGTGCGCTCGTTCATCGCTCAGGGCGTGGATGCCATCTTTATCGCGCCGGTGGTGCAGACCGGCTGGGAACCGGTGCTGGAAGAAGCCAAAGACGCCAAAATCCCGGTCTATCTGCTGGACCGCGCCATCGTGGTCAAAGACAAATCGCTGTATCAGGCGGTGGTTACCGCAGACAACGTGCTGGAAGGCAAGCTGATTGGCGACTGGCTGGTGAAAACCGTCGGCGACAAGCAGTGTAACGTGGTGGAACTGCAGGGCACGGTCGGGGCCAGCGTGGCGATCGATCGTAAGAAAGGCTTTGCTGAAGCGATCAGCGGTCATCCGAACATCAAAGTGATCCGCTCTCAGTCCGGCGACTTTACCCGCAGCAAAGGTAAAGAGGTGATGGAAAGCTTCATCAAGGCGGAAAACAACGGCAAGAACATCTGCATGGTTTACGCACACAACGATGACATGGCGATCGGTGCCATCCAGGCGATTAAAGAAGCCGGTCTGAAGCCCGGCAAAGATATTCTGACCGGCTCGATTGACGGCGTACCGGATATCTATAAAGCGATGCTGGCAGGCGAAGCCAACGCCAACGTTGAGCTGACGCCAAACATGGCTGGCCCGGCCTTTGATGCGCTGGAGAAATTTAAGAAAGAGGGCACGCTGCCGCCAAAAGTGATCAAAACCGAATCGAAACTGTTCCTGCCTGCTGACGCACAGCAGGAGCTGGAACGCAAAAAAGGCATGGGTTACTAAGCCGCAGACCGCCCTGCGGGGCGGTTTTTCATGACGTGAGGCGGAGTTAGCAGAATGACCACACACAATGAAACATCGCTGTTAACCATCAGCGGCGTCAGCAAAGGGTTTCCCGGCGTTAAAGCGTTGGACAACGTCTCGTTTGATATTCGCAAGGGCGAGATCATGGCGCTGCTGGGCGAGAACGGCGCGGGTAAGTCAACCCTGATCAAAGTGCTGACCGGCGTCTACAGCCGCGATGCCGGCACTATCACCCTTAACGGTAAGCCGATTACCCCGCACAACACCGCCGAGGCGCAGGAGATGGGCATCGGCACCGTTTATCAGGAAGTAAACATGCTGCCGAATATGTCGGTGGCCGATAACCTTTATATAGGCCGCGAGCCACGACGCTTCGGCATGATCGATCGGCGGCGCATGGTGCGGGATGCCGACGCGCTGATGCGCAACTACGGTTTTTCACTCGATGTGACGCGCCCGCTGGGACACTACTCAGTGGCGATGCAGCAGATTATTGCTATCTGTCGCGCGGTCGATCTTTCCGCCCAGGTATTGATTCTGGATGAACCGACCGCCAGCCTCGACGCCAGTGAAGTGGAGATGCTGTTTACCCTGATGGCGCAGCTAAAAGCCAAAGGGATGAGCCTGATTTTCGTGACCCACTTTCTCGATCAGGTTTACCGCATTACCGATCGCATCACGGTATTACGCAACGGGCAATTTATCGCTACCCGCGATACCGCCTCGCTGCCGCAAATTGAACTGATCAAACTGATGCTGGGGCGCGAGTTGCTGGAGACGGCGCTGCAGCGGCAGGGCAGTACTCTGCGCAGTAATCAGCCGGTGGTCTCGTTTGAAGATTACGGCAAAAAAGGCACCATCGAGCCGTTTAATCTGCAGGTCCGGCCGGGTGAAGTGGTCGGTCTGGCAGGGCTGCTGGGCTCGGGACGTACCGAAACCGCAGAAGTGCTGTTTGGTATTCGCCGCGCCGATCGCGGCACGGCAAAAATCAAAGGCAAGGTGCAGCGCATTACTAACCCGGCCCGCGCCTCGCAGCTGGGCATGGGGTTCTGTCCTGAAGATCGCAAAACTGACGGGATTATTGGCGCGGCCTCGGTGCGCGAAAACATCATTCTGGCGTTACAGGCGCAGCGTGGCTGGTTACGGCCGATTAAAAAGCGTGAGCAGCAGGCGATCGCCGAACGCTTTATTAAGAGCCTCGGCATTCGTACGCCGCACGCCGATCAACCGGTGGAGCTGCTGTCGGGCGGTAACCAGCAGAAGGTGCTGCTGTCGCGCTGGCTGGTGACGAAACCGCAGTTTCTGATCCTCGACGAGCCGACGCGCGGCATTGACGTGGGCGCGCACGCCGAGATTATTCGTTTAATTGAATCCTTATGTGCTGATGGACTGGCGCTGCTGGTTATCTCCTCTGAGCTTGAAGAACTGGTGGGTTATGCCGATCGGGTGCTGATTATGCGCGATCTGAAGCAGGTGGCAGAAATTCCGCTGGAGCAACTTTCGGTAGCGTCGATCGTCAACGCTATCGCTGACGGAGGGGCACAACATGCTTGAGACCCCTATGACACCTGAAAAACCGCAACGCCGTAAGCTGAAACTGCCACCGGGCATGCCGCAAATTGCGGCGCTGCTGCTGGTGCTGCTGATCGATAGCCTGGTGGCAAATAACTTTTTTGCTGTCCATCTGCAGGATGGCCGACTGTTCGGCAGTCCGATTGATATTCTCAACCGCGCCGCACCGGTGGCGCTGCTGGCAATTGGCATGACGCTGGTGATCGCCACCGGCGGTATCGACCTGTCGGTTGGCGCGGTGATGGCGATTGCTGGCGCGACGGCCGCCACTCTGACAGTGGCCGGACACAGCGTGCCGTTTATCATTGCCGCGACGCTGGCTACCGGTCTGGTCTGCGGCATCTGGAACGGGGTGCTGGTGGCGCTGCTGCGTATTCAGCCGTTCGTCGCCACGCTGATTCTGATGGTGGCGGGGCGCGGTATCGCTCAGCTGATTACTCAGGGCCAGATCGTTACCTTCGACAGTGACAGCCTTGGCTGGTTTGGCAACGGCTCGCTGCTGATGTTGCCGGTACCGGTGTGGATCACCCTGCTGGTGGCGCTGGCGGTCTGGCTGCTGACTCGCAAAACCGCGCTCGGCCTGTTTATTGAAGCGGTAGGGATTAACCTGCGTGCCGCGCGCAATGCGGGCGTCACAGGCTGGCTGGTGGTGATGTCGACCTACGCCATCAGCGGCGTTTGCGCTGCAGTAGCCGGGCTGATTGTTGCTGCCGACATTCGCGGTGCGGATGCCAATAACGCCGGATTATGGCTGGAGCTGGATGCGATTCTGGCGGTGGTGATCGGCGGGGCGTCGCTGATGGGCGGACGCTTCAATCTGGTGCTGTCTTTGATCGGCGCGTTGATTATTCAGTCGATGAACACCGGTATTTTGCTCTCCGGCTTCCCGCCAGAGCTGAATCAGGTGGTCAAAGCGGTGGTGGTGATGTGCGTGCTGTTACTGCAGTCACCCCGGTTTATTGCGATGTTAAAACGGAGACGCCCGACATGATCAAACGCCATCTGCCGTTGATGATCACCTTACTGGTTTTCGTCGCGGGTTATCTGTTCTGCCTGAGTCAGTTCCCTGGCTTTGCCTCAACCCGGGTAATCTGCAATATCCTGACCGATAATGCCTTTCTCGGCATTATCGCGGTCGGTATGACGTTTGTGATTTTATCCGGCGGTATCGATCTGTCGGTCGGCGCGGTGATCGCCTTTACCGGGGTGTTCCTGGCGCGGGCGATTGGCGATTTCCACCTCGATCCGCTGCTGGCCTTTGCGGTGATTCTGGCGCTGGGTGCCTTGTTCGGCGCGATGATGGGCTGGTTGATCGATGCGCTGAAGATCCCGGCCTTTATCATCACCCTGGCCGGCATGTTCTTTCTGCGCGGCTGCAGCTATCTGGTGTCGGAGAACTCGATTCCGATCGATCATCCGTTCTATACCATGCTCTCCAGCCTGGCGTGGAAAGTGCCAGGTGGCGGACGTCTCAGCCTGCTGGCGGTGATTATGCTGGTAGTGGTACTGGGCGGGATTATTCTGGCGCACCGCACCCGCTTTGGTAATCAGGTCTACGCGATTGGCGGTAACCTGACCTCGGCGCAGCTGATGGGGGTGTCGACTCGTGCCACCACCATCAAAATCTATATGCTTTCCACCACTTTAGCCACGCTGGCCGGTATCGTCTTCTCTATCTACACCTCGGCCGGTTATGCGCTGGCGGGACTGGGCGTGGAGCTGGATGCGATTGCTTCGGTGGTGATCGGCGGCACGCTGCTGTCGGGCGGGGTTGGCACGGTGCTGGGTACGCTGTTCGGCGTGCTGATTCAGGGGCTGATCCAGACCTGGATTAATTTCGACGGCACCCTCAGCTCGTGGTGGACCAAAATCGCCATTGGTATTCTGCTGTTTGCCTTTATCGCATTACAACGTCTGCTGACGGTGATCTGGGATCGCCAGCAGAATGCACCGGTAAAACGATTGAGTTCCTGACTACCTGAGTATCCCGCTAAAGGGCGGCTCGCCGGAGCCGTCCTTTACTGCGCCAGAGGCAACTTCATCACCGTGACCTCTTCACCCGCTATTTGCCGCTGTTCCACCGCCTGCCATCCTGAACGCTGATAGTACGCTTGCTGATCGGGCGTATAGAGCCACAGTTCACTGATTTGTTGTTTGATTGCTTTCGCAATCGCCAGTTGGATCAACGCTTTTGCCACGCCCTGACCGCGGAATCTCTTATCAGTGACCACCTCGCCAATCCAGTATTCCCGCGCGGCAATGTCATCCAGTTCATAGCGAATGACGCTACAGGTCGCAATCACCGTTTCGCCATCCGGCGTGGCAATAAGCGTAAATTCTGCCGAAGGTTTCTGATTGCGCTGTTTTAAACGCGCAACAATGGCAGGCGGGTGAGACCATGCAGGAAGATGTGACCATTCAGTGTACAGCAGCTGTGCGGTTTGTTCGGCGTAGCGGGGATGTTGATTCAGCTCGGCAATAAGCATGTGCGGGGCGCCTTTATTTTGTCAGGCATCAAGCAATACAGGCTGGTGGGTGAAAGAGCAAGATCATGAAGAGGTTACATTGCAGTAAAGGATGTTTGTATGTCCGGCTAAAACAATCGCTGGTAGCTTAAGGGGCAGGGTCAGGAAAGGCATGCCCGATCGCAAAGGATTCCCGCCTCCCTGCGGCTCGGCCGCGCCATCCCGGGCGCGGACGCTTTGCTCTTCTGGCATGCCTTTCCTTCCCGGCAGGGCTGATGTGTCGCTTTAAGAAGCAGGAAGCGGAGCGTTTTCTGGTGGATGGATAAAACAATGGCGGGTGGCTGAGGGGGCAGGGTCAGGAAAGGCATGCCCGATCGCAAAGGATTCCCGCCTCCCTGCGGATCGGCCGCGCCATCCCGGGCGCGGACGCTTTGCTCTTCAGGCATGTCTTTCCTTCCCGGCTGGGCTGATGTGTCGCTTTAAGCAGCAGGAAGCGGAGCGTTTTCTGGTGAATGGATAAAACAGTGGTTGGTGGCTGAGGGTGCAGGTGCAGGTGCAGGGTCAGGAAAGGCATGCCCGCTCGCAAAGGATTCCCGCCTCCCTGCGGATCGGCCGCGCCATCCCGGGCGCGGACGCTTTGCTCTTCAGGCATGTCATTCCTTCCCGGCTGGGCTGATGTGTCGCTTTAAGCAGCAGGAAGCGGAGCGTTTTCTGGTGGATGGATAAAACAATGGCGGGTGGCTGAGGGGGCAGGGTCAGGAAAGGCATGCCCGCTCGCAAAGGATTCCCGCCTCCCTGCGGATCGGCCGCGCCATCCCGGCGCGGACGCTTTGCTCTTCAGGCATGCATTTCCTTCCCGGCTGGGCTGATGTGTCGCTTTAAGAAGCAGGAAGCGGAGCGTTTTCTGGTGGATGGATAAAACAGTCGCTGGTGGCTGAGGAGGCAGGGTCAGGAAAGGCATGCCTGCTCGCAAAGGATTCCCGCCTCCCTGCGGATCGGCCGCGCCATCCCGGGCGCGGACGCTTTGCTCTTCAGGCATGTCATTCCTTCCCGGCTGGGCCGATGCATCGCGTTAAGCCGCAGGAAGCGGAGCGTGTGAGGCGAGTATCCCGGCGGGCGGGACTAGCGGGATCTATTGACGGCGATGTTACGGAACGCCCACTATTCCCGACTGAATACCGCCGTTTTTATAAAAAAAAACCGATGCCGCATAAGCCTGCATCGGTGGTTTCATTGACTTTAGCGCGCGGCTAATCGTTAAAATGAGCAGTGCTGCCTCAGCGGCGTAATTAACGTTTCAGCCGGTAGTACGCTTCATTCCAGCGCAGCGCATCTTTGAAGGAGGGCAGTCGGGTATGCTCGTCAATCACCAGCACTTCGATGTCGTTCATCTCGCCGTACAGATACATATCATCCAAAGTCAGCGCCTGGCTGAACACCGTATGGTGCGCGCCGCCGCCAAGGATCCAGGCTTCTGACGCGGTCGCCAATGACGGCTGGGCTTTCCACAATGCGCGCGCAACCGGCAGCTTCGGCAGCGGTTTCGGCTGTTCAATCGCATCTACTACGTTAACCAGCAGACGGAAACGATCGCCCATATCAATTACGCTGGCGTTAATCGCACGCCCGGCTGGCGTTGAGAAGATCATGCGGGCCGGATCGGCTTTATCACCAATGCCGAGGAACTGCACGTCGATTAATGGCTTCTCTTCAATGGCAATCGACGGGCAGACTTCCAGCATGTGGGAGCCGAGCACCAGATCGTTCCCCGGTGAGAAGTGATAGGTGTAATCCTCCATAAATGAGGTGCCACCTTTGCGATCGCCCGCCAGCACTTTGAAAATGCGTAACAGCGCCGCGGTTTTCCAGTCACCTTCACCGGCAAAGCCATAGCCCTGACCCATCAGACGTTGCACCGCCAGTCCCGGCAACTGCGTCATACCGTGCAGCGTCTGGAAGTTGGTGGTAAACGCCTGACAGCCTTCCGCTTCCAGAAAACGCTTCAGGCCCAGCTCGATACGCGCGGCATCCAGCACGTTCTGCCGTTTTTCTCCGCCAGAGGCTGCCACATCGGTAAAGCGATAGAGGCTCTCGTACTCGTCGATCAGCGCATTGACGTCGCCATCACTGACCTGATTGATCACCTCAACCAGATCGCCGACGCCCCAGCCGTTGACCGCATAACCGAATTGGATCTGCGCCGCGACTTTATCGCCTTCGGTAACCGCCACTTCGCGCATGTTATCGCCAAAGCGCGCCACTTTTAGCTGCTGGCTGGCCTGTTTCGTCAGCGCCGCACGCATCCAGTTACCCAGACGCTGCTGGCTGGCCCCGTCCTGCCAGTGACCGGTGACCACGCTGTGCTGCAGACCCATCCGTGCGCCGATAAAGCCAAACTCACGGCCGCCGTGCGCGGTCTGGTTCAGGTTCATAAAGTCCATGTCCATGCTGTCCCACGGAATCTCAGCATTGAACTGGGTATGGAATTGCAGCAGTGGTTTATTCAGCACGCTCAGGCCGCCAATCCACATTTTGGCCGGCGAAAAGGTGTGCAGCCAGGTAATGATGCCGACGCAGCGGGTGTCATGATTCGCGTCGCGGCACAGCGTCAGCGCTTCATCCGGTGATTTTACCAGCGGTTTCAGCTCCAGCTGCAGCGGCAGGCCAGCCTGATTTAATCCTTCGACGACCTGACGTGCATGCTGTTCGACCTGGCGTAACGTCTCCGCCCCGTAGAGGTGCTGCGTGCCAATCACAAACCACACGCTGTAGTTGTTTAACTGTTCCATAAATCCACTCCTTTACTTTGAGCCTACCCCAATAGGCTATTTTATTTGTCAGTCTAAACCTGGGCAGTGCTCACAATCCTCACGTACTCCGTGTACGCTCCGGTTGTTCCGCGCTGTCCGTGTCCAGACTGCCTGCAACAATTACGCCTACTGGGATAGGCTCTTAGCGGAAGCGGGGCGGGCGGCATATTGCGGTTCAGCCGTCACGCACCATTGTTGATAGCGTTGATAGAGTTGTTGATAGCGTGCCACGCGCGCCGGGTCGGGCTGCAGGGTGACGGCAATCGGACTGGCCATCACCTGCTGTGCCTCGGGCACGCTGGGATAGACGCCAGCCGCGACGGCGGCGAAAATCGCCGCGCCCAGCGCACAGCATTCATCGGAGGCGACAATATCCAGTGGCCGGTTCATCACGTCGCAGCAGGCCTGCATAATCGCCGGTGATTTACGCGCGATGCCGCCGAGGGTCAGGATGTTTTCTACCGGGATCTGCTGCTGTTCGAAGCACTCCATAATGGCGCGCGCGCCAAAGGCGGTGGCGGCAACCAGTCCGCCAAACAGCGCCGGCGCATCAGTGCCGAGGTTGAGATCGGTAATGACCCCTTTCAGGCGCTGGTTGGCATTAGGGGTGCGACGGCCGTTGAACCAGTCGAGTACCACCGGCAGGTGGTCGAGCTGCGGATTGGCAGCCCAGGCTTCGGTCAGATCTTTAATCAGCGTCTGCTGCATCTCCGCCAGTTGCGGTTTCAGCGCCGGATGACGCTCAGCGGCCAGCTGCAGCGGCCAGCCCAGCAGGCGGCTGAACCAGGCATAGATATCGCCAAAAGCAGACTGTCCCGCCTCCAGCCCGACCGCACCAGGCATCACGCTGCCATCAACCTGACCGCAGATACCTTTAATTGCGCGATCGCCAACCTGTTCAGCATCGGCAATCAGGATGTCGCAGGTAGAGGTGCCAATCACTTTGACCAGGGTATAGGGCTTCGCGCCGCCGCCGACCGCGCCCATGTGGCAGTCAAACGCACCGCCGGACAGGGTGACCGTTTGCGGCAGACCGAGCCGCTGCGCCCATTCCGGGCTGAGGGTGCCGACCGGCAGGTCAGCGGTCCAGGTGTCGCTGAACAGCGGTGAATCGAGCTGTTGCGTCAGCATCGGGTCCAGTGCATTGAGGAAGTCTGCTTCGGGCAGGCCATTCCAGTCGCCGTGCCACAGCGCTTTGTGTCCGGCGGCGCAACGGCCACGCCGCAGCCGATCGGGCGCCGTGGTGCCGCTCAGTAACGCCGGCACCCAGTCGCACAGTTCAACCCATGAGACCGCCGCGTCACGCACCGCCGCATCTTCGCGTGATACGTGCAGAATCTTGGCCCAGAACCATTCAGAGGAGTAAATGCCGCCGATATAGCGGCTGTAATCCTGAAAACGGCCGCTGTGACACAGCTGATTGATCTCTTCCGCCTCTTCAATGGCGGTGTGATCTTTCCATAACACAAACATGGCGTTGGGGTTGTCGGCAAATTCGGGGCGCAGCGCCAGCACGTTTCCGTCGCGATCGATGGGGGCCGGGGTCGAGCCGGTGGTGTCGACGCCAATGCCGACTACGGCGGCGCGCTGCGGCTCGCTGAGCGCATTCAGTACGCCGAGCATCGCCTGTTCCATCGCATCGATGTAATCCTGCGGATGGTGACGAAAACGGTTGGTGTGTGGATCGCTGTATAAGCCCTGTTGCCAGCGCGGGTAGCTGACCACCGCACTCTGCAGCTCTTTGCCGCTGTGACAATCAACGGCCAGCGCACGCACCGAATCACTACCAAAGTCCAGCCCAAGGGTGATGGCTCCAGCACGCATCGGAATCTCCTGTAGTTAATGAACTCCTACATCCTGTGACCGGCGCGCCAGAACGGTTAGTCATGGCTGGCTGACAATATGCACTTTTCTGTCATCGACAGTGATTTTGTGATCCATTGCAAAAGTTAACGTCCGGTTAAATTTGCTGAATATATGGACCATTCTGCCGTGATTTTAAGATGTGATACCGCTCTACATTTTTCTTCGCTATTCCCGCTAAAACTAGGCCAGCGTCTGAACAGGCTTTCAGCACATAGCACTCTAACGCACTGATTTATGGCTGTACCTACAAATGAGAAAACACTGGTAGCGTTTACACCGATTCGTTATTAGCAGTGAAAAACAACCTGGCACCGGAGAGCATCATGCATAAATTCACTAAAGCGTTCGCGGCCATCGGCCTGGCAGCGGTTATGTCACAATCCGCTATCGCCGAGACCATGAAGCTCGGTTTTTTAGTCAAGCAACCGGAGGAACCCTGGTTCCAGACCGAGTGGAAGTTCGCCGATAAAGCCGGCAAGGATTTGGGCTTTGACGTGATTAAGATTGCGGTTCCCGATGGTGAGAAAACCCTCAACGCCATCGACAGCCTGGCCGCTAACGGCGCAAAAGGCTTCGTCATCTGTACGCCCGATCCTAAGCTCGGCTCAGCGATCATGGCCAAAGCGCGTGGCTATGGTCTGAAGGTAATTGCGGTGGACGATCAGTTCGTGACCGCCAAAGGCAAGCCGATGGATACCGTTCCGCTGGTGATGATGGCGGCCACCAAAATTGGTGAACGTCAGGGTCAGGAACTCTACAAAGAGATGCAGAAACGCGGCTGGGATGTGAAAACCACCGGCGTAATGGCGATTACGGCAAATGAGCTGGACACCGCGCGTCGTCGCACCGGCGGCTCGATGGACGCGATCAAAGCGGCTGGCTTCCCGGCCGCGCAGATTTATCAGGTGCCGACCAAATCGAATGATATTCCGGGCGCGTTTGATGCCGGTAACTCACTGCTGGTACAGCATCCGGAAGTCAAACACTGGCTGATTGTCGGCATGAACGACAACACCGTGCTGGGCGGCGTGCGCGCCACCGAAGGTCAGGGCTTTAAAGCCGCTGACGTCATCGGTATTGGCATCAACGGCGTCGATGCAATCAGCGAATTGTCAAAAGACAAAGCGACCGGCTTCTACGGTTCTCTGCTGCCGAGCCCGGACGTTCACGGCTATAAAAGCAGCCAGATGCTCTACAACTGGGTCAGCAAAGGCGAAGAGCCACCAAAATTTACCGAAGTCACCGACGTGGTGTTAATCACCCGCGACAACTTCAAAACCGAACTGGCGAAGAAAGGGCTGATGTAAAGCCTGCTCCTGCCGGTGTCTGAACACAACGGCGTCACGATTTAGTCAGCCCGTGTATTTCGCGCCGCCAGACTGCCGCCGGGCATTAACACCCGGCGTGGCCAGGCGGCGCGAAATAGTGAGGATAAACATGAACACTGATTCAGCATTTCTGTCGTTTCATGGCATCAGTAAAACCTTTCCTGGCGTGAAAGCGCTGCAGGATATCTCTTTCGACTGCCGCAGCGGTGAAGTCCACGCCTTAATGGGTGAGAACGGCGCAGGCAAATCGACGCTGCTGAAAATTCTCAGCGGCAGCTACCAGCCGAGCGGCGGCGAGATTCGGATTAAAGGCCAGCCGGTTAACTTCCAGCACACCACCGATGCGCTGGATGCCGGGGTGGCAATTATCTACCAGGAACTGCATCTGGTGCCGGAAATGAGCGTGGCGGAGAACATCTATCTCGGCCAGATCCCGCATAAGCATGGCCTGGTCAACCGTAAGCTGATGCGCTACGAGGCCGGTCTGCAACTGAAAAACCTCGGTATGGATATCGATCCGGATATGCCGCTGAAGTACCTGTCGCTCGGTCAGTGGCAGATGGTGGAGATCGCCAAAGCGCTGGCGCGTAACGCGCGCATTATCGCCTTTGATGAACCGACCAGTTCGCTGTCGGCGCGTGAAATCGACAACCTGTTCCGCGTCATCCGCCAGCTCCGCGAGGAGGGCCGGGTGGTGCTGTATGTGTCACACCGGATGGAAGAGATTTTTGCCCTCAGCGACGCCATCACGGTGTTCAAAGATGGCCGCTTTGTCCGCACCTTTACCGACATGGCCAACACCCATCATGACGATCTGGTGCAGGCGATGGTGGGCCGCAACCTCGGCGACATCTACGGTTATTCACCGCGTGAAAAAGGCGCGGTGCGTCTTGAGCTGGACCAGGTGGAAGCGAAGGGAGTGCGAACGCCGATTTCGCTCAAGGTCCACGCTGGCGAGATCGTCGGGCTGTTTGGTCTGGTAGGCGCCGGACGCAGCGAACTGCTGAAAGGGCTGTTCGGCGGCACGCGCCTGCGCGGTGGCCGGGTGCTGCTGGATGGCAAACCGCTGACGCTGCGCGAGCCGATCGACGCCATCCGCGCCGGCATTATGCTGTGCCCGGAAGATCGTAAAGCTGAAGGGATTATTCCGGTGCACTCGGTGCGCGACAACATCAACATCAGCGCCCGGCGTCACAACCTTACCGCAGGCTGTCTGATCAAAAACGACTGGGAGAGCCGCAACGCCGACAGCCATATCCGTTCGCTCAACATCAAAACGCCGGGCGCAGAACAGCTGATCATGAACCTCTCCGGCGGCAACCAGCAGAAGGCGATTCTCGGCCGCTGGTTATCTGAAGAGATGAAGGTGATCCTGCTGGATGAGCCGACGCGCGGCATTGACGTCGGGGCGAAACACGAAATTTATAACCTGATTTACCAACTGGCCAGCGACGGCATCGCGGTGCTGTTCGCCTCCAGCGACCTGCCGGAAGTGATGGGTCTCGCCGATCGCATCGTAGTGATGCGTGAAGGAGCGATTGCCGGTGAAGTGCTGCACGACGACGCCACGGAGCAGCAGACGCTGAGCCTGGCAATGCCAAAAACCACACAAGCGGCCGCCGTGGCCTGACAGGAGAGCAACATGGCTTCATCCACGACCTCAAATACGCCGCCGCCAGCCTCACGCAGCGGCCTGCAGTTTGGTCGCATCTGGGACAATTTCGGCATGCTGGTGGTGTTTGCGCTGCTGTTTATTGCCTGTGCGGTGTTTGTGCCGAACTTCGGTTCATTTATCAATATGAAAGGCCTCGGGCTGGCGATGTCGATGTCCGGCATGGTCGCCTGCGGCATGCTGTTCTGTCTGGCCTCCGGCGATTTCGATCTGTCGGTCGCCTCGGTCATCGCCTGTGCCGGCGTGGTCACCGCGGTGGTGATCAACATGACCGAAAGCCTGTGGATTGGCGTAGCAGCCGGTCTGGTGCTCGGCATGCTTACCGGCTTTATCAATGGCTTTGTCATCGCCCGCCTGAAGATCAATGCGTTGATCACCACCCTGGCGACCATGCAGATCGTGCGCGGGCTGGCCTACATCTTCTCCGACGGTAAAGCGGTTGGTATCGAAGATGAACGCTTCTTCGCACTCGGGTTTGCCAACTGGCTGGGCGTTCCTGCGCCCATCTGGCTGACCATCGCCACCATGCTGATCTTCGGCTTCCTGCTGAATAAAACCACCTTTGGCCGTAATACGCTGGCGATTGGCGGTAATGAAGAAGCGGCGCGACTGGCCGGGGTGCCGGTGGTGCGGACCCGAATCATTATCTTTATTCTGTCCGGTCTGGTGTCAGCCGCGGCGGGCATCATTCTGGCTTCACGCATGACCAGTGGTCAGCCAATGACCTCACTGGGTTATGAGCTGGTGGTGATCTCCGCCTGCGTGCTGGGCGGCGTCTCGCTGAAGGGCGGCATCGGTAAAATCTCCTACGTGGTTGCCGGGGTACTGATCCTCGGAACCGTTGAGAATGCGATGAATTTATTGAATATCTCGCCATTCTCACAGTATGTGGTGCGCGGTCTGATACTGTTAGCAGCGGTGATATTTGACCGCTACAAACAAAAGCATAAAGCCTGATTTGGCGAGCAGTTAACCCGCGGATGCATCAGGTGTCCGCGGGTGATCCGATCAATGACAGACTGAGTGAGGACACTATGTATCACCGTGAATTACCGGCCGAGCAGCAAAATCCCTTACTGCCGGGCTATTCGTTCAATGCCTGGCTGGTGGCGGGGCTGACGCCGATTACCGCCGACGGTCCGCTGGACTTTTTTATCGATCGTCCGCACGGCATGAAGGGTTACATTCTCAATCTCACCATTAAAGGCAAAGGACGGGTATTCGATGGCGAGCGGGCCTTTGACTGCGAGCCGGGCGAAATGCTGCTGTTTCAGCCTAAAACCGCCCACTACTATGGTCGCGCGCCTGACAGCCCACAGTGGTTTCATCGCTGGGTCTATTTCCGGCCGCGCGCCTACTGGCACGACTGGCTGCGCTGGCAGGATGAGCAGGAGGGCGTCGGCCGTCTGCTGTTGCCGGAATCGCTGCGCGGCGAATTCGACCGGCTGTTTGCCAGTATCGAACAGACCCATAACTCCGGCCGCCGCTTTGCCGAAGAGCTGGCGATGAACCTGCTGGAGCGCCTGCTGCTGCGAGCGGTGGAAGAGGATCCGCGCAGTCATCAGCTGATCCGCGATCCACGGGTGATTGAAGCCTGTCAGTACGTCACCAATCATCTGGCCAGCGAAGTGAAAATTGAAGAGGTGGCGCGCCACGTCTGCCTGTCACCGTCGCGGCTGGCGCACCTGTTCCGCGAACAGATGGGGGTTAACCTGCTGCGCTGGCGTGAAGATCAGCGAGTGATTCGCGCCAAACTGCTGCTGCAAACCACCCAGGAACCGATCGCTACCGTCGGGCGCGAAGTCGGCTATGACGACCAGCTTTACTTTTCCCGGGTGTTCCGTAAGCGGGTCGGCGTCAGCCCGAGTGACTTCCGTCGCCGTAATCAGGATGCGCACGACAATCTGGCGGCGCAAACCGCCTGGCCGATGGCACAGAGTGCTATCTCTTAGTTTTTTCGGGATATTCCTCCTTGTCCTGGCCTGGTTAATAGTCTTAAATCAATCAGGTTAGCAACTAAGTGCCTATCCCTTTAGGCTATTTTATTTGTCAGTCTGAACCTGGGCAGTGCTCACAATCCTCACGCACCCGGTGTACGCTGCGGTTATTCCGCGCTGTTCTGGCCCAGACTGTCTGCAAAATTACGCCTGGCGGGATAGACTCCATGAGGAATTAAAATGAGCGATAAACTGCGTGTTGGCCTGATCGGTTACGGTTTTGCCAGCAAAACGTTTCATGCCCCGCTGATTGCGGGCACCCCGGACGTTGAGCTGGCCGCTATTTCCAGTAGCGATGCCAGCAAAGTCCACGCCGACTGGCCTGCCGTTCAGGTAGTGGCCGATCCTCAGGCGCTGCTGGACGACCCGTCTCTGCAATTGATTGTTATTCCTACCCCCAACGATACCCACTTTCCGCTGGCCAAAGCGGCGCTGAATGCCGGTAAGCATGTGGTGGTCGATAAGCCGTTTACCGTGACGTTGTCACAGGCGCGCGAGCTGGATGCCTTAGCCAGGGCGAAAGGGCTGTTGTTATCGGTGTTCCATAACCGCCGCTGGGACAGTGATTTCCTGACGCTGAAATCGTTGATCGACGCCGGTACGCTGGGCGAGGTCCGCTATTTCGAGTCGCACTTTGACCGCTTCCGTCTGGAAGTGCGTCAGCGCTGGCGTGAAATGAAAGGCGCCGGTAGCGGTATCTGGTATGACCTGGGACCGCATCTGCTGGATCAGGCGCTGCAGCTGTTTGGCCCGCCGGTGGCGATTAACGTTGATCTGGCCGAGATGCGGCCGGGCGCGCAAACCACCGACTACTTCCACGCGACGCTGACCTATCCACAGCGCCGCGTGGTGCTGCACGCCAGCATGCTGGTAGCGGCCGAGTCACCGCGTTACACCGTGCACGGCACCCGCGGCAGCTACGTCAAATATGGTCTCGATCCACAGGAAGATCGCCTTAAATCCGGTGATTTCCCGCCGCAGGAAGATTGGGGTTACGACATGCGTGACGGCACCCTGACGCTGGTCGACGGCGATTCACTGACCGAAACCAGCCAGTTGACGCAGCCGGGTAACTATCCGGCTTACTATGCGGGCATTCGTGATGCGATTGCCGGTCGCGGCAGTAACCCGGTGACGGCAGAAGAGGCGATTCAGGTGATGGAGCTGATTGAGCTCGGACTGCAATCGGCCGAGAAACGCCAGACGCTGTCGCTGAAGCGCGGCTGATCGCCTGATTAACTGTCAGATGCAAAACGGGCCGGTTATCCGGCCCGTTTGTTTTCTCTGAAGCTACAGCCTTACTGCACGCGGGCGCGGACTGCGGCTTTCTCGGCGTCGCTGAGAAACGCAATCGTCAGACCATTTTCCTGCGCCTGACGGATCTGCGCCGCGCTAAGACCGGCAGCCGGTGCGGCATGG
Source organism: Pantoea sp. X-Soil-YNGN-775 (assembly GCF_059730575.1). NCBI lineage: Bacteria > Pseudomonadati > Pseudomonadota > Gammaproteobacteria > Enterobacterales > Erwiniaceae > Pantoea > Pantoea sp. X-Soil-YNGN-775. Next base: position 1,887,340 of record NZ_AP035945.1, read on the forward strand.
TGATACTCATGCGCCAGCTCAATGCCCTGAACCGCCGGATCATCTGTGTTGATCGTCGCCAGAATGCCGTGCTCAAGGAAGGCCTTCAGTGGATGCTGCGCCAGTGACGCCACGGTGCTGGTCTGAATGTTGGAGGTCAGGCAGGATTCAATCCCGATGTGGTGCTCTGCGAGGAAATCCATCAGCGCCCGATCTTCAATCGCCTTCACACCGTGGCCGATACGCTCGGCACCCAGCTCACGAATCGCCTGCCAGATGCTCTCCGGGCCGGCTGCTTCACCAGCGTGCACCGTCACCCGGAAACCGGCATCGCGTGCCTGGGTAAAGTGGCTGAGGAACTCGCTGCCGGGGAAGCCCAGTTCATCGCCCGCCAGATCGACGGCGGTGATGTGATCGCGATGCGCCAGCAGGCCATCCAGCTCGGCCAGGCAGGCTTCTTCGCCGAAGGTCCGGCTCATGATGCCAATCAGGCGCACGTCGATATTGTGCTGCTGGCAACCGGCTCTGACGCCATCAATCACCGCTTCGACCACACCAGCAATCGGCAGATGATGGGTCATCGCCATATAGCCCGGCGAGAAGCGCAGTTCCGCATAGTGAATGCCGGCACGAGCCGCATCTTCAACATTTTCCAGCGCAATACGGCGGCAGGCTTCGAGGTCGCCCAGCACCTTCACGCCCCAGTCGAGTTTTTGCAGGAAGCTTACCAGGTCAGGCTCGTTGTCGCCCACCTGCACGTGCGGACGCAGCGTGTCCAGCGTGGTGGCGGGCAGGGCAAGGTTAAACTGGCGACCCAGATCAAGAATGGTTTGTGCACGGATGTTGCCATCGAGATGGCGATGAATATCGGTAAGAGGAAGGGTAGTATCGATCATGGTGCACTCGCTCAGTGGTAACTAAAGTGCATAACATTATAAAAATATCTTGCGCAACAGCGCCAGCTATTTGCGCAACAACCGGCCCGGATGCTGTTTAATTACTCACAACCGGCCGGTATGGCGCGCAAATCGCTTTGTCAGGCGGACGAGGCGTGAATCGCGGCAATCAGCCGGCTGACGCCGTCTTCGACCTTGCTGCGCGGACAGCCCACGTTGAGGCGCAGGAAACCCTGGCCGGCGCTGCCGTAGGTTGAACCGGGCATAATCGCCACGCGCTGCTGAATCAGCGCCTGCTGCAACGTCTGTTCGGCGATGCCGAGCGGATTAAGATCGATCCAGGCGAGATAGGTCGCCTGAGGCGGCTGCCAGTCAAGCTGCGGGAAGGCGGCGTTAAGCCGGTCGGCCACCCGCATCAGGTTACCTGTCAGATAGTCACGCAGCGCATCAAGCCACGGCGCGCCGTGCCGGTAAGCGGCGATGTGCGCGGCAACCGCGAGCACCGCCGGTGAGGAGAGTCCGTCGGCGTTCTTAAGCGCCTGAAACCAGGCCGCCCGATCGGCTGGCTGCGGAATAATGCCCCAGGCACCGGTCAGCCCCGGCAGGTTGAAGCTTTTCGATGCCGAGGTAAACAGCGCCCAGTCGCCACCCGCCACCCGGGCCCACGGCGTATGTGGCCGATCGCCGACCATCATATCCATATGGATCTCATCACTGATCACCCGAACGTGATGACGCTCGCACAGTTCAGCCATCTGCTGCAGTTCGGCTGCCGTCCAGACTTTGCCGGTGGGATTGTGCGGGCTACACAGCAGCAGGATTTTGCAGCACGGACGCGCCAGCTTCGCCGCCAGCGCCGACATATCACAGTGCCACTGCTGGCCCACCTGCTGCAACGGCATTTCCAGCACCTGTCGCTGGTTGCCGTGCACGGTTTTGTAAAATGCATCGTAGGCCGGCGTGTGGATCAGCACTTCATCGCCCACCTCGCTCCAGTGCCGGATCATCTGCGCCACCATGTAGATCACCGAAGGCCCATAAACCAGTGAATCGGGCAACGGCTGATAGCCGAACCGGCTGGCCATCCAGTGGCAGCAGGCCGACAGGAATTCATCATGCTGCCAGCGGCTGTAGCCGAACACGCCGTGATCGAGACGCTGACGCAGCGCGTCGAGCACCACCGGCGCGGTTTTGAAATCCATATCGGAGATAGTGAATGGCAGCAGATCGGGCACGCCAAAGCGATCGGCGACAAAATCCCACTGGGTCGACCAGCTGCCACGGCGATCGATAACCTGATCAAAATTAAACATTTCGGCTCCCGGTAGGTTAAGCGGTGACGTTCATCAGCGTCGACAGTTCGTCTTTCACCGACTGCACCTGGGGCCCAATCACCACCTGCAGGCTGGTCTGGTTAAGGTGCACCACGCCGATTGCGCCGTTGGCTTTCAGCGCCGCATCGTTGACCTTGCTCATGTCGGCGATGGTCAGACGCAGGCGCGTCAGGCAGTTATCCAGCGAGGTGATATTTTCCACCCCGCCCAGCGCCGCCAGAATGGCCGGTGAGTTGTAGCCTGACTTGCCTTTACCGGCATTGCTGACCTGCTGCGCCAGTGCGCTGGCACGTTCCACTTCGCGGCCCGGCGTTTTGATATTGAAGTGCAGGATGGCAAAACGAAAGATCAGGTAGTAACCGGCAAACCAGATCGCCGCCACCACCGGCACCCAATACCATTTGGTCGACAGTCCATGCAGCACGCCAAACACCACGAAGTCGATAACGTTGCCGTCGGTGTTGCCGATGGTCACGCCCAGTATCGCCATCAGGCTAAAGCCGATGCCGGTTAACAGCGCATGGATCAGATAGAGGAACGGCGCGACGAATAAAAACAGGAACTCAATCGGTTCGGTGGTGCCGCCAACCACACAGGCCACCACGCCGGAAATCAATAATCCTTTAATTTTATGGCGATTTTCCGGACGGGCGCAGTGATAGATAGCCAGCGCAGCGCCAGGCAGGCCACCGAGGAAGGAGGGCATTTTGCCCTGCGACAGGAAGCGGGTGGCGCTTTCGGCAAAGCCATGGGTTTCCGGGCAGGCCAGCTGCGCCTGGAAGATGGTCAGAGCGCCGCTGACGCTTTTGCCGCACACCTCAAGCGTGCCGCCCGCATCGGTAAAACGCATGATCGCCACCAGAATATGCTGCAGGCCAAACGGCAGCAGTAAACGCTCACCGGTGCCAAAGATCATCGGTCCGAAATCGCCGGCGCTGTTGATCATCCAGCCGAGTCCGGTAATGCCGCGTGCGAAGAAAGGCCAGATCAACGGGACTACCAGCCCCAGCATGCCGATCACCAGCGTGGTAATGATCGGCACAAAGCGGGTGCCGCCAAAGAAAGCCAGCGCATCGGGTAGCCGGATGTTATGAAAACGCTCATGCAGCCAGAACACCACAATGCCAACAATCACCGCACCCAGAATGCCGGTATCAATCGACGGAATACCGAGTATCGACTGGACGTTGTTGGCTTTCAGCACGGCGGCATCGGTGGTAGGCAGAATGCCATTGATATTGAGCCAGAAGTTGATACTGAGGTTAAGCACCGCATAGCCAACAAAGCCGGCAAACGCCGCCACGCCTTTGTTTTCACGCGCCATGCCAAGTGGGATCGCCACGGCAAACATCACCGGCAAATAACTAAAGGCGAAGGAGCCAAGTTTCGCCATCCACAGAAACAGATACTGCAGCCACGGCTGATCGAGCAGCGGTAACAGCGTCAAAACATCATGGCTGCTCAGCGAACTGCCGATACCCAGCATGATGCCGCAGAATGAGAGCAGGGCAACCGGCAGCATAAAGGTTTTCCCCAGGCTCTGGAAAAACTCCCAGACAGACATTTTTTGTTGAGGTGCGGGCATGATGGCTCCGGCGGCAGTGAGTCACAGTGAAAAAGTGAACAGATGATAAAACGTTTTATCAGGGTGATTTGCGCGCTGAATCACACTCTTCCGGCGAGGGCTGATATTATTTTTCCGCTTTAAGGTGTAACGTTTTATCAATTATTCTGGCATTTTTATTCGGGCAAATATCCGCATGAGCAGAATTACCATCCATGATGTGGCCGCCGCTGCAGGCGTTTCGGTCACCACCGTCTCTCTGGTGCTCTCCGGCAAAGGGCGGATTTCTGCTGAAACCATGGCGCGGGTTAACCAGACCATTGAGCAACTGGGCTTTGTGCGCAACCGCTCTGCGACCATGCTGCGCGGCGGTGAAAGCGGGGTGATTGGACTGATCGTCCGCGATCTCAGCCAGCCGTTTTACGCGGAAATGACCGCCGGGCTCAGTGAGGCGCTGGAAAAGCAGGGCAAATTGCTGTTTCTGACCCAGAGCGGGCGTCAGGGCCAGCAGCTGGAGCGCTGCTTTGAGTCGCTGGTGGCGCAGGGGGTGGACGGCGTGGTGCTGGGCGGCGGGGCGGATAAGGCTGACAGAATAGTGGCCCGTGCCCGTGAGCTGAACATTGCGCTGGTCTGCGCCGCGCGTGCCAGCAGTCTGGAACAGGTGGATGCGATCCGGCCGGATAACGCTCAGGCGGCGCGTCTTGCCACCGAATATCTGATCCGCCAGGGGCATCAGCGCATCGCCTGGCTGGGTGGCCATAGCGCTTCGTTAACCCGGGCAGAACGTCTTGGCGGCTACTGCGCCACGCTGCTGCAATATGGCTTGCCGTTCCGGCCCGAGTGGATTATTGAGTGCGGTAATACGCAAAAAGAGGCGGCCGAGGCGGCGGTCCTGCTGCTGCAACAGCATCCGCGACTGACGGCGATACTGGCCTACAATGCCACCACCGCGCTGGGCTGTTATTTTGGCCTGCTGCGCACCGGTCGGACGTTCGCCCGCGGCGCGGTCGACAGCTACTATGGACAACAGCTGGCGCTGATGGGATTTGGCGACGAACCGCAGGCTGAGCTGACCGATCCGCCGCTGACGGTTGTCACCAGTTCGGCGCGCGAGATTGGCCGCGTGGCGGCAGAACGTATCCTGCAACGGCTGGCGCAACCGGATGCCGCACGGCAGAATGTGATTATGCCGCCGCAGCTGATTATTCGCGGCTCAGCATAAAAAAAGGCGACGCCAGCGTTAACCCTGGCGTCGCCTTTTTATCACCGGTCAGCCGTTACTGCGGCATGCCTTCACTGGTCGGCATACCCAGCATATAGCGAGACATAAACTGCTCCAGCGTCATCTTGTCGCCGTTCATATTCACCTGGCCGTTAGCGTACTGCAGGCTGGTGACGATGTTGTTATCCTGCTGCTGGGTCAGACGGAACATCTGTCCCATCGCCGCCAGACCTTTAACCTGCTGATCGGCCAGCTTCTGTGCATCATCGGCCTGATAACCTTCTGCCAGACCCACTTTGTGCATGGTTTCGGTCGCCATCGGCATGTTGATGATCAGTTTCGCATCCAGCGTTTTCAGCACCCGGTCAACCATCGCGTTCAGCGTTTGCGGTTCGCCGGTCACGGTAGCGGGATCGTTAAAGTTGGCGGTCAGATTAAAGGTGCTTTCACCTTTATCATTCTTCCAGCTCAGCGGGGCGATGCTGATCGAAGGCGATCCTTTCAGCAGAACCGGCAGGTTGCTCATCAGGATGGCGTTGACGCCCGCCTGGTAGCGAATCGGATCGTCCGCCAGGCCTTTCTGGCTGGTGAGATCCTGCATCTGGGCGTTGTAGCGATCGGAGAAAGCTTTCACCGCCTGCGCATCGAACTGCGACAGCTTCATTTTCAGCGCAGCCTGACCGAAATCCTGTTTCTGCAGCTGAACGCTATCAACCTTGTAATCAATGTTGCCGCCGATCTTACCGGCACTGTTGTCGAACGAAGAGGAACCCTTCATCTTGTGCAGCGTCAGCGCATCCTGACCGTTAATGCTGGCGTTGACCTTCTCAACATCGATCGACTGATCGCCGACCCGCACGCCTTCCGGACTCAGATGGGTATTGCCGTTGAGCTTCAGGCCATTGACGGTGAACAGCACCGGCTGACCCATCTCATTTTTGCTGGTCAGCGCCAGGCTATCAACGTCACTTTCCAGCGAGACTTTATCGCCTTTATTGTCGGCGCTGACGTTAAGCGTGCCGCCATTGGTCGCCAGACGCTCGCCGCTCTGTGCATTCTGATAGTCGATCGGCAGAATACGCAGTGCGGTATCGGTCGCGCCGCTGTAGCCAATGCGGGTATCGGCATTGATCAGCGATTTGTTTTGCGTCAGTTCAAACAGCTTCTTCACCGCATCGGTGTTGGCCAGTTCACTGTGCACCGAGGCCATGCTCGGGATCAGATTGAAATGCTTCAGCTGCGCAAACGGGAACGGGCCGTGATCGATGGTTTCGTTCAGGATCACGCTCTGACCCGGCTTCAGCAGGGCGTTATCTTCCGTCTGCGAGCTGGCCTGAATCACCAGGTTGGCTTTGCTGCTGAAAACGCCGCGCTGATAATCCTGATAGCTGATCTTCAGTCGGCTGTTCGGGGCATAAGCATTCAGCTGGGTATTGGCGTTCTGCACCAGCTGGTCCATGTGATTTTCAAGCTGCTTGCCGGTGAACCATGCCGCGCCGGTCCAGATTACGCCCAGCGCGATGATCACGCCCACGGCAACGTTGGTCTTTTTCATTGCTGATTCGTCCTTATCCTTGAGTCCGCTTACGCCGCAGGTTAGCCCCGACGACTGAAGAAAAAACGCCCGCGGGCGTTTTAAAAGCTAATAGGTTGAAATAATAGCAGTTAACCGCAGATCCGTCAGCCGTATCACCCTAACTGGTTAAATACCCGTGCTAACCGGCCGGTTCCGGCGACCGTTACCGGCGTTTCGCTGGCGGCAACAAAACAGGATTCGCCCGGTTGCAGCGTCAGCTGCTGCTGGTCCTTCGCCACCACCGCCTGTCCTCCGATGCAGAACAACAGCGCCGCGCTCTGCTGATCCAGCGTCTGCGGCTGCGCGCTCAGGGTATGGATCGCAAAGGCGAAATCGTCGACCGGAATCGGAAAGTGCAGGCTGCTGCCATGCTGCTCCGGCTGCGTCAGCAGCGCACTGGCGGGCTTCTCGTCAAATTTGAGGTTGGCCATCAGTTCCGGGATATCGATATATTTCGGCGTTAAGCCGGCCCGCAGCACGTTATCGGAGTTCGCCATCACTTCCAGCGCCACGCCTTTCAGGTAGGCGTGCGGCGTTTCAGCATAGAGGAACATCGCTTCGCCCGGCTGCAGGGTAATCACGTTGAGCAGCAGCGGTGAAAACAGACCGCTGTCGTCCGGGTAGTTGGCGGCGATCACGCTGATAGTCTGCCAGGGTTCGCCCTGCTGGTGGCCGGACACCGATTTCAGTATCCCCAGCGCCAGCGATTTGGCTTCACCGTCCAGCGACAGCAGGGTGGAAAACAGGGTCGCCAGATTGTCCCGATCGGGATGCTGCAGGAAATGGGCAATCTGCGGATGGGCACCGGCCACCGGCTCAAGCAGCGAAACCATTTCGGTCAGCGGGCGGAAACCGTTCATCGCCTGGAAGGGCGTCAGGGCATAGACCAGCTCGGGTTTATGGTTGGCATCTTTATAGTTGCGTTCGGCGGCGTCCAGCGGAATGCCGGCGGCATTTTCACGCGCAAAACCGGCTTCCGCGGCGCTTTTGCTGGGATGTACCTGAATCGACAGCGGCTGCTCGGCGCACAGCACTTTGAACAGGAAAGGCAGTTCACCGAAGCGTTGTGCCACCGCATCGCCGAGGGTGGCGGTCGGGTTGGCGTCAATCACCTCGCGCAGCGAGCGCGAACTCCCCTGGTCGTCAACGGTAGACGGACTCTTCGGATGCGCCCCCATCCACAGCTCGGCCATCGGTAACCCCTGCGGATTGGCAATGCCGTACAGTTCGGTTAAGGCTGTTTTGCTACCCCACGCGTAATTCTGCAGCGAATTGTTCATTTTTTGCATCATATAACCCTTCATCACGGGATGTTATTGGCGCTATTAAAGCAGAAAGTGCCAGGGAAAATACATATCAAGTGCAAAAGGACGCTAAGCTCTCATAATGTTAAATTATTGTATGTCATTATCTTGCCCGCCCGAATGTCGCCCACAGGACGATGCGCTGGGCGGGCATTCACTTCAAACAGAGCGAAGGAGACGTATTCATGGCAGCCAACCGCATTGAGAAAGATTCAATGGGCCCCATTGATGTACCGGCTGATAAACTGTGGGGCGCGCAAACGCAGCGCTCGCTGGAACACTTCCGCATCTCAACAGAAAAAATGCCGACCGCGCTGGTTCACGCGCTGGCGCTGACCAAACGCGCCGCTGCTGCGGTTAACCGCGATCTGGGGCTGCTGCCGGCCGATCGCGCCGAAGCGATCATTAACGCGGCGGATGAAGTGCTGGCCGATAAGCACAGCGACGAGTTCCCGTTAGCCATCTGGCAGACCGGGTCCGGCACCCAGACCAACATGAACATGAATGAAGTGCTGGCCAACCGCGCCAGCGAAATTCTGGGCGGTGAGCGGGGCATGTCGCGCCTGGTCCATCCGAATGATGATGTTAACAAGAGCCAGAGTTCGAATGACGTCTTCCCGACCGCGATGCACGTGGCCGCGGTCATCGCCCTGCGCGAGCAGCTGATCCCGCAGATTCAGGTGTTAAAAAAGACCCTGAGCGAGAAGTCAGAGGCGTTCAAAGATATCGTCAAAATTGGCCGTACTCACCTGCAGGACGCCACGCCGCTGACGCTCGGCCAGGAGATTTCCGGCTGGGTGGCGATGCTCGAACATAATCTGAAGCACATCGAGCAGAGCATTCCGCACGTGGCGGAACTGGCGCTGGGCGGCACTGCCGTCGGCACCGGCCTGAACACCCATCCGGAGTATGCGGTCCGGGTGGCGAAAGCGCTGGCCGACCTGACTCAGCAACCGTTTGTTACCGCACCGAATAAGTTTGAAGCGCTGGCAACCTGTGATGCGCTGGTGCATGCTCACGGCGCGCTGAAAGGGCTGGCGGCCTCGCTGATGAAAATCGCCAACGACGTGCGCTGGCTCTCCTCCGGTCCGCGCTGCGGCATTGGTGAAATCGCCATTCCGGAAAACGAACCTGGCAGCTCGATCATGCCGGGTAAAGTCAACCCGACCCAGTGTGAAGCGATGACCATGCTCTGCTGTCAGGTGATGGGCAACGACGTGGCCATCAACATGGGCGGCGCGTCCGGTAACTTCGAGCTGAACGTGTTCCGTCCGATGGTGATCCATAACTTCCTGCAGTCGATTCGTCTGCTGGCGGATGGGATGGATAGCTTCAATCATCACTGCGCGATTGGCATTGAACCGGTTCGCGAGCGTATCGAACAGCTGCTGAATGAGTCACTGATGCTGGTGACGGCGCTGAATACCCATATCGGTTATGACAAAGCGGCCGAAATCGCCAAGAAAGCCCATAAAGAGGGGCTGACGCTGAAAGGCGCGGCGCTGAAGCTGGGCTATCTGACCGAAGAGCAGTTTGACGCCTGGGTGCGTCCGGAAGAGATGGTTGGCAGCATGAAGTCGTAAGCCTTCTGCTGTACATCTGCTGTAAAAAGGCCAGCGCGTGCTGGCCTTTTTTATGCCTTAAATCGGGCAGTCGACCCACAGATGCAGCCGCGGGATCAGCAGGTTAAGCGGCTCGGCGGCTAGCTTATGGCGATAGGTAATGTTATCGGCATCGTAATTCAGCAGTTCACCCAGCACCGGCACCTGGCTGCGGTCGTGGCAGATCACCAGAATCGGCGACGGACAGGCCAGCTGCGTCTGCTTTTTCTGATCGGCACGCCAGACCCGCGCCACCGGCTGGACTTTGACCGGGCGCTTAATCTTCAGCCTGGCCGAGGCGGGCAGGGCGCGCACGCTGGCTAACTCCTCCTGCACTTTTTCTGCCCACTGTTCGCGTGACCACGGCGCCTGCGCCCGACCCGCCTTCAGGCTTTTTTCCAGCTGAGCGATCACCTCTTCACGCTGCATATTTTTGATGATGTGCTTATTCGCCCAGCCAAAACGCAGGCTGTCGGGTGCGCTGAGCAGGGTGATAGTGCGATAGGCATTCAGGGTGATCAGCCCACGCAGATGCTGATGGACAAATTCGAACCGTGCCTCGGCTGGCAAGCCGGACTCAACCGTAATCAGCTGCTCCAGTCGCGCTTTAAGCTGATTGATGCTGTCGACCAGCGCGCTGATCTCCGCCTCACGCTGCTCATCACACTCAATGCATAGCGCACCCGGCAGACGGACCGCCGCCTTGGTGCTGAGCTGCTCCGACTGATGCTGCATGAACAGACGGCAGTAGTGGTTCAGCGCCAGCGTTAAGGCGTGCTGCCCCAGATGCTGCTCCACTGTGATTTGAGTAATCGCCTCATGCTCACGGCCTTTCACTATCGGCGGCAGGCTGAATACCCGGGCAATCAGCAGCGGCTGGGCCTCAATCTGCTGGCGCAACTCGCCCAGCGCCTGCTCTAAATCGTTTACGCATTGATGCATATCTGACACTAAGTCGTAGCGCGCCATGTTGAGCCTCCATAGTTACAACGTCCATAATGTGGCAGAAGCGGCGGATGGACGCAATAGTGATAATAGTTACAACATACTGTTAGTTATACCGTTAACAACCGTGCCGCCATCCGGGCGTAAGCAGGCTTAAACCGCGGCATCCATTTTTCCTTATCTCAGAACATGTTATAAAAATGGTTTGCCCGCTAACGGATAGCTGACGTGAACCAGACCAAAAAACCCGGCGTCGCCGCCATTATTACGCTCGGCGCGATACAGATCCTGTCGTGGGGCGGTTCGTTCTATCTGATGGCGGTAATGGCAAACCCGATAGCAGCAGAAACCGGCTGGTCGCAACAGTGGATTTATGGTGCGCTGTCGACCGGCATTCTGGTGTCGGGACTGCTGGCACCGCTCAGTGGCCGGATTATTGCCCGCACCGGTGGCCGCCTGCTGCTGGCGATGAGTGGGGCGGTGATGGCGCTGGGGCTGGTGATGATGGCGTTCAGCTATCATCTGCCGCTGTTGCTGTTCGCCTGGGTGATTATTGGCATCGGGATGGCGATGGGGCTGTATGATGCGCTGTTTGCTACCCTCGGCACCTACTATGGCGCTCAGGCGCGCGCGGCAATTACCGGCATCACCCTGATCTCCGGCTTCTGTACCACCCTGGTGTGGCCGGGGACGGCACTGTTGATTCACGCCCTCGGCTGGCGGGGTGCCTGTCTGGCGATTGCCGGGCTGTTAACGCTCTGCGTGCTGCCAGCGTATCTGTATGCCTTACCGGCAACGCGGGCGGTAAAGCCGGTTAACGCCCGGACACCGCAATCGTCTTCCACGGAGATTGCCCCCGGTTTGTTCTGGCTGCTGTGCGCTATCTTCACCCTGGCATCGGTGATCATGACCGCCATTTCCGTGCAGCTGATTACCCTGTTGCAGGCCAGCGGCCACACGCTGACCTCGGCGCTGGCGATCAGCGCGGTGCTGGGGCCCTGTCAGGTGGGGGCGCGAATTGTGGATATCGCCTTTAAGCGCAGCCACCCGATCCGCACCACTTTTTTCTCGGTCGGCCTGGTGGCGCTTGGCTTGCTGTTGCTGGCGCTGGCACCGCAGATGGCGCTGCTGAGCATGGTGCTTTACGGCGCAGGGAATGGTTTACGTGCCATTGTGCGCGGAACTTTACCGCTGGCGATGGTCAAACCAGAGTCTTATGCGATTGTGGTGGGCCGGATGGCCCGCCCGGCGTTGATGGGACAGGCGCTGACGCCGTTGATCGGCGGCTATGTATTTGAAAGGATGGGTGGTTCAGCAACACTGTGGTTGCTTTGCGGGTTAGCAATCTTTAACGTGGTGTTGGTGATGATACTGAAACACCGGTTGCCCGCCGCGCCAGCCGACATCGCCTGACGGGCTGACCGCACGGAACGCCGATGACGCGGGCTGTTAGCAGGCTAAGCACCTTGTGCTATCAGGCTGCCGGCTTTGGTGAATACGTGCCTTGTCACCGCTGGCTTGCTTCTAAAAAGCAACAGTGTTTGTTATATTTATTGCTCATTGATTGTTCACTTATGCGGCAATAAAACAATAAGATGCACCGCAACTCAGGATAAAGAAATGCTTGATTACCGCTTCCCGACAGCTTTGCAAATGGTTCTGAGCGTAGCGATGGCGGAGCAAATGGGAAAACGCTCTACCAGCGCGATTCTGGCCTACGGGCTGGAAGCGAATCCCAGTTTCATTCGAAAATTAATGGTCCCGCTGACCCGTGACGGCATCATCGTCTCGACGCTGGGCCGTACCGGTTCGATCCATCTGGGTCGCCCTGCAGCAGAGATTACCCTGCGGGATATCTACGTCTCGGTCATCGAAGACAAAAAAATCTGGGCGGCGCGTCCCGATGTCGCGCCACGTTGCCTGGTCAGCGCCAATCTCTGCTGGTACTTCAAATCGATTGCCGATGAAGCCGAGCAGGCGTCGCTGGACGTGCTGGCGAAACGCACCGTCGCAGATGCGCTTAATGAGCTGAAGAAACGCGACACCAGCAACTGCACCGCGGTTCCGGAACCGGAGCCGGATGAGATTGATGATCTGTGTAAAAAAGGCCGCTGATGCGGCTTTTTTTATGCCTGCAAAATCATTTATTTCGTTCATTTATGATTGAAAAACAGACAAAGTAAACATAAATGTTGTGTAAGGCATCACTGTTGTTATGATGAGTGACGGTTGAACTGAAGCGAGGGATCGCGATGAAATACAGTGAATTTCGGCGCTGGCTGTTACAACAGGGCGCCATTTTAATAAAGCACCGTAGCGGAAGCAGCCATTTCAAAGTGTTTTTGGGCGCAAGGCAGTCTGTTTTTCCCGATCACGGTGCAAAGGAAATGCCCGAGGGAACCCGCAAAAAAATTTTAAAGGATCTGGGGCTGTAATCCTGAGATTGATGAGGTAAGGGTATGTTTAATTACGCAGTCAGATTAAACCATGATGCACAAAGTGGCTGTTATGAAGTGTCATGCCGGGATTTACCGTTAATGCATTCGGTAGGCGACACGATTGATGGCGCGCTGTTAGAAGCGGAAGATGGAATTGTCACCGCAATCTCGCTTGAAATGGATATGCGCCGTCCCATCCCGTCAGCCAGCGAACCGCAGCCGGGCGAATATGTGGTTTATCTGCCGGTGCTGGTGGCGATGAAAGCCGCCTTATATAACGCCATGATCGAAACAGGAACCCGAAAAGCCGATCTGGCACGTCGACTGGGCGTGAATGGCCCTCAGGTTGATCGCCTGCTGGATGTTGAACACTCGTCAAAAGTCGAAAAAGTGGAACTGGCGCTGGCCCAACTGGGACGCAAAGCGCAAATCGAAATCCATACTTAACGCCGTTGTTGCCCGCAAAGCGCATGGCAGTGAACCGGTGTCTGAAGCCCGCCCTGGCGGGCTTTTTAGTGTCAATCTCCGGCTCAACACGGCGATGAATAACGGCGAATTATCATATCTGCCATCTTCAGCAGCCGCGAGAGCAGATTCAGTGGCTCGCAACGACAGCCAAAAAAAGGGCGACCCCGCGGTCGCCCTTTTGCAGTTTATACCGTCTGTAACGCGGCTTTGCTCGCTTTCCGCGTCACCAGCTTACGTAAGGTGACGTAGAACACCGGCGTCAGGAACAGCCCGAACAGCGTCACACCGAGCATGCCGGAGAACACCGTAATGCCGGTCACGCCGCGGACTTCTGCACCTGCACCTTCGCCAAGAATCAGCGGAATTGTCCCGGCAATAAAGGCGATGGAGGTCATCACGATTGGACGCAGACGCAGGCGACAGGCTTCCAGCGCCGCCTCGACAATCCCTTTGCCCTGCATTTCCAGTTCGCGGGCGAACTCAACGATCAGAATCGCGTTCTTACAGGCCAGCCCCATCAGCACCACCAGTCCGACCTGCACAAACACGTTGTTATCGCCGCCGGTCAGCCAGACGCCTACCAGCGCAGAGAGCATGGTCATCGGCACAATCAGGATCACCGCCAGCGGCAGGGTCCAGCTCTCATACAGCGCGGCCAGCACCAGGAAAGCCAGCAACACCGCCATCGGGAACACAATCAGCGCAGTATTGCCCTGAGTCGATTGCTGATAACTCAGATCGGTCCATTCGATGTTCATACCGTTGGGTAACAGCTGACCGGACATCGTTTCCAGCTGAGTCATCGCCTGGGCTGATGAGAGCACCCGGGGATCGGCATCGCCAATCAGGTCGGCGGCAGGATAGCCATTGTAGCGAATCACCGGATCGGGTCCGTAAGTGGTCGAAATGGTCACCATGCTGCCAATCGGCACCATCTCGCCGCGATCGTTACGGGTCCGCAGATTGGCGATATCTTCCACGCTGTCGCGGAAATCACCGTCAGCCTGAGCCATCACGCGCCAGGTGCGACCAAAACGGTTGAAGTCATTAACGTAAGACGAACCGAGATAGGTCTGCAGAGTGCTGAACAGATCGGTCAGCGACACGCCCTGTGCTTTGGCTTTATCCCGGTCAACCTGCACATCCAGCTGCGGAACGTTCGCCTGATATGAGGAGATAGGGAAGTGCATTCCCGGTGTCTGCATAATGGCACCCGACATGGTGTTGATGGCGGTCTGCAGCGCACCATAGCCGAGGCCCGCGCGGTCCTGAACATAGAGCGAATAGCCCGAACCCTGACCCAGTCCCAGAATCGGCGGCGGCATGATCGAGAAGCCGAAGCCCTGCTGAATCCGGGCGATTTTGGCATTGATCTCGGCGTTGATCTCCGCTGCGGTGTGGGTGCGTTGATTGAACGGTTTCAGGCCAAAGAATACCGTGCCGCTATTCGGGGTGTTGGTAAACTGCAACGCATTCAGGCCTGGAAACGCCACCGCATACGCCACGCCTTCGGTTTGCATGCCGATTTCGCTCATCTTACGAATCACTTCATCGGTGCGCGCCAGTGATGAGCCTTCCGGCATCTTAACGCCGCCGATCAGGTAGAGCTTATCCTGGGTCGGAATAAAGCCGCCCGGCACGCTGTGAAACATGAAACCGGCACCCGCCAGCAGCAGCACATAGACGCCAAATACCGCACCGCGCCGACGCAGGGTTTTACCGACCAGGGTTTCATAGCCGTGGGCACTGCGCTGGAAGAAGCGGTTAAACGGCCGGAACAGCCAGCCAAACAGCCGGTCGATAATCCGGGTCGGCAGATCTTTGGCCGCATGATGATCTTTCAGCAGCATCGCCGCCAGCGCCGGTGACAGCGTCAGCGAGTTAATCGCTGAGATTACCGTTGAAATGGCGATGGTCGTGGCGAACTGCTTGTAGAACTGTCCGGTCACGCCTGACAAAAACGCCATCGGCACAAACACCGCACACAGCACCAGCGCGATGGCGATGATCGGCCCGGAGACCTCTCGCATCGCCTGATGCGCCGCCGCCCGCGGCGTCAGCCCCATCTCAATGTTACGCTCGACGTTTTCCACCACCACGATGGCGTCATCCACCACAATCCCGATGGCCAGCACCAGACCAAACAGGCTAAGGGTATTCAGCGAGAAGCCGAGCAGATAGAGCACGCTAAAGGTGCCAACCACCGAAACCGGCACCGCCAGCAACGGGATAATCGAGGCGCGCCAGGTTTGCAGGAACAGGATCACCACCAGTACGACCAGCACCACCGCTTCCAGCAGGGTCTGCACCACCGCCTTGATCGAGTCACGCACGAAGACGGTCGGATCGTAAGGTGCCGCCCATTTCACGTCGTTAGGGAAGCGGGTCGCCAGCTCATCCATTTTGGCCCGCACCGCGTTGGAGAGGTCAATGGCGTTAGCGCCAGGCGCCTGGAAGATGCCGATACCGACCGCATCTTTGTTATTCAGCTGCGAGCGCAGGGCATAGCTGCCGGAGCCCATTTCGATCCGCGCCACGTCGCGCAGCCGCACCAGCGAGCCATCTTCAGAGGTCTTTAAGATGATGTCGCCAAACTGCTGTTCGCTCTCCAGCCGTCCCTGGGTGTTGATCGACAGCAGAAAATCGCTCTGCTTCTTCAGCGGCTCGGCACCCAGCTGACCAGCAGAAACCTGCACGTTCTGCTCCTGCATCGCGCTGACGACATCAGCGGCGGTTAAGCCACGCGCCGCCACTTTATTCGGATCGAGCCAGACGCGCATCGCATACTCACCGGCACCGAAAATCTGAATCTGGCCGACACCCGGCAGACGCGCCAGCTCATCTTTCACCTTCAGGGTGGCGTAGTTACGCAGATAGAGCGAATCGTAGGTGTTGTTGGGTGAGAACATGTGCACCACCAGCGTCAGGGTCGGTGACATTTTCTGGGTAGTGATACCCAGCCGACGCACATCTTCCGGCAGCCGCGCTTCCGCCTGCGCCACGCGGTTCTGCACCTGCACCTGAGCCTGGTCGGGATCGGTACCAGGGCGGAAGGTGACGGTGGTCACCAGCACGCCGTCAGAACCGGCCACCGACTTCATGTACATCATGTTTTCGACGCCGTTGATCGCCTCTTCCAGTGGCGTTGCCACCGAATCAGCGATCACTTTCGGGTTCGCGCCCGGATATTCGGCCCGCACCTGCACGCTGGGCGGCACCACATCGGGATATTCACTGATCGGCAGCAGCGGAATGGAGATCAGCCCGGTGACAAAGATCAGAATCGATAACACCGCCGCAAAGATCGGCCGGTCGATAAAAAAACGGGAAAAGTCCATAACGGCCTCAGATTATTGAGCGGTTGCCGCACGCATGGCGACCTGCTGAGCAGTGACCGGCATGCCGGGCATAAATACTTTTTGCAGACCGGCGATGATCACCCGATCGCCCGATTTCAGGCCCGACTTGACGATGCGCAGACCGTCCACCATCGCGCCCGGTTCGATATCACGGCGCTGAGCTTTGCCCTGGCTGTCTACCACGTAGACATACTTACGGTCCTGATCGGTTAACACCGCTTTATCATCAATCAGCACCGCCTCAAACTGCGCGCTGCCGGGCAGACGAACCCGGGCGAACAGGCCTGGGGTGAACTGACGCTGCTGATTGTCGAGCAGGGCGCGCATACGGATGGTGCCGGTGCTGGCGGTCAGCTGGTTATCCAGGAAGTCCACCTTGCCCTGATGCGGGTAGCCCTGATCGCCGACCAGCGCGATTTCAACCGGCAATGCATGGCGCTGCTGGCCCTGACGCGCCATCGCCTGATAGTGCAGGAAGGTGTTTTCATCGACGTCGAAATAGACATACATGCTCTGCTGCGAGACCAGCGTGGTTAATACGCTGGCGCTGTCGCCGGCGGTCACCAGGTTACCAGCGGTGATCATCGCCCGGCTGGCGCGACCATCAATCGGCGCGGTAACGCGGGTAAAATCGAGATTCAGCTGCGCCATATCGACCGCGGCTTCAGCTGCCAGCACATCCGCCTGCGCCTGGCTGGCGGCCGAACGACGCTGCTCCCACACTTCACGCGAAATCGCCTGGCTGCCAATCAGCTTTTCGCTGCGGCCCGACTCACTGCGGGCCAGACTCGCCTGGCTGCGGGCGCGGGCTAATTCTGCTTTGGCCTGCTCCAGCGCCGCACGATAGCTGCGGTCGTCGATGGTAAACAGCACCTGACCTTTTTTCACCTCATCGCCTTCGCGATAATTAACCGACTCAATGTAACCTGAGACGCGCGGACGCAGTTGCACGCTCTGCACCGCCTCAACCCGGCCATTGAAACTGTCCCACTGGCTGACCGGCTTGATCAGCACCGGCGCGGCACTGACCTCGGGCGGCGGCGGCGGGGCGTTTTGCGCCACCCCGTCATCGCAACCGCTTAGCTGGCTGATGAGCAGTACCATCCCTAAAAGGGTAAAACCCTGACGAACCCAGTTGGTAATCATTGTTGTTATTCCGCGATAAGTGAAAACGACCCACAGGCCAATATTTGCAACTTTTAAGATTGCAATTAATCGCGAGGAGTGTAGGCTTGCGTCGCGGGCAACTGCAAGAATAACAGATACACTTTATGTGCGGTTTGTTATTGGCAGGTTAAAAGCTAAGCGGCTGGCAAAAGACCCTAAAAATAGTGCGGCATTTAATGTACTAATAAAACTTGCATTAAATGACATAGTCAGTCACCCTTTAAGTGTAACTGCAACTAATACTGATACTGTTCGCCGCGGCGACGGGAGAGACTGGAATGATGAGTGACGCCTTTATTCACGATTTAATCGACTGGATTGATAACAACATTGAAGCACGTCTGGATCTGGACACCGTATCAGAGCGCGCCGGCTACTCAAAATGGCACCTGCAGCGGATGTTCAAAGAGCACACCGGCTATCCACTGGGTGAATATATCCGGGTGAAAAAACTGAAAAAATCAGCCGACCGCCTGACCAGCACCGATGAGCCGATCCTTAACGTGGCGATTTCATTAGGTTTCGATTCGCAGCAGTCGTTTAATCGCAGCTTCAAACGTCAGTACGGTGTGGCACCGGGTGCATGGCGTCGACACAGCGGTGAATCGCACGCTGCATAACCTCGCCAGGGCCAGCTCGTCTGGCCCGCGCTTTTTTCGGCGCGCAAAACTGCTATCATCTGCATCCTGTCGTCACGGATGCCATCATGTCAAAAAAACTCTGGATCGGACTTTTCCTTGTCCTCGCGGCCGCTTTCTACGGCCTTAAACCTTATCTGAACTCCTCTGTGGCACCTGCTCAGGCAGACATCGCCACGCTGACCGACGCCCATACGGTGGCGCGCTGGGTGCTGCAACATCAGCAGCTGCCGGACTATTACCTGACCAAAAGCGAAGCCCGCAAGCGCGGCTGGAATCCGGCCAAAGGCAATCTGTGCGAGGTGCTGCCCGGCAAAGCCATCGGCGGCGATCGCTTCGCCAACCGTGAGAAACGCCTGCCGCAACGGGCGGGGCGCCAGTGGTATGAGGCGGACGTCAACTATCGCTGTGGACGGCGCGACGCCGATCGGCTGGTCTACTCCTCCGACGGGCTGGTACTGCTCTCTACCGATCACTATCGCAGCTTTAAACAGGTACCCTGATCATGCTGATCCTGCAATTTGATCTGCGCCAGCTGACCAGCCGCGCAGCATTCTACCAGCAGTTTGCCGCACAGAGCGGCGGTACGCCTGGCTATTTTGGCAACAACCTGGATGCGCTGTGGGACTGGCTGACCGGCGGTATTGCCTTGCCGGCGGAAGTGCGGCTGCAGCATTACGCCGAACATCATGCCGATCTGGCTCCGGTGCTGGCGTTACTGGAAGAGGCGGCGCAGTCGCTGAACGGCGAACTGCGCCTGGTGAAGGATTAAGCGCGCAGCGGTTTAAGCAGGGCGATCAGCGCCTCGCGTGACGCCTGCGGTAAATCGCCGCCGCCGGTATAGCCGTTGTTTTCGATAATCACCTGATTCAGGCCCACCAGCCAGTCGTAGATGTAATAGGCGGTGTGGTTGGCCGGGGCCGCTGACAGCTTAGTCAGCCGCTGTCCGGCGCTGAAGTTGACGCTGGGTGCCGGCGGCCGGGTAAAGATCGCCTGGCCGCGATTAACCCGGCTGGCCGGACGCTCCGCTTCCGGGCGCTGCAAAAACCCGAGCCAGGCGACAAAGTCACCCAGCACCGTCATGGCGCGGGTCACCTGACGATCGGCCCGCGACTCATGGGTGATGCTGTGGCTGTCGGGCTCATGCAGCGCCTGCTGCAGTTTTTGCGTCATGTCGGTGCGGAAACTGGCGGTGATCAACTCTTCCACCAGCCACTCCATGGTCGCCTTATCAATATTCAGCAACGTCAGCAGGCTGCGATTTTCCGGCAGCTGGCGCAGGTGATCGAGCCACAGCAGCAGTACCTTGCGCGGAAAATGCTGAGCGCCGTGCCCGCTCGGACGAGGCTGAACCGGCACTTCTGGCTCTGATTCGCTGAACAGATCAAACTCAAAGCCGATGCCGAACTGATTTTCTGCTGCCTGCGGATGCGGCGTGCTGCGGCTCAGGCTCGACTGATTAAGCCACAGCTGGCGCAGCGCTTCACGCGGCGGCTGCAGACGTTCCAGCAGTTCGCCATGCAGGCCGGTACGGTGCTGTAAACATTTCAGCAGGGTGTCGGCGATATTCTGTTTGCGCGCCGCCTGTTCCGGGCTGGCACCCGCCTCGGTCCACGGCAATAAACGCCGCTCAACCACGGTGTGCTGAATCTGCGCCAGCTGGCTCAGCAGCAGTTCGCGACGGGCCTCAGGCTGCATCTCATCCTGCAACCAGCTGGCCATGCGATCGACACCCGCGCGATCCAGCGCCAGCATCGATCCCCAGTGTCGTCCCGGCTGTCCCATCTGACGCTGCACCGCTTCATCGACGTTAATCTGTTGATGACGGGCGTCATGCGGGGTGATGGCCCAGATCAGCCGCGGTTTTTCAGCCGACTCCTGGGTCGGTTGCAGACGCTGCCATTCACGCAGCGACTGGCTGACCCGATCGGCATCCTGACGCTGGCTGGCGGCGGTACAGACCAGCAGCAGATCAATAGCCTGGCGCGCGGCATACAGGCCGGGCAGCAGGGCGCGTTTCTGTTCCAGCAGCGCAGCGCGCAGCGGATCGCGCTGTTGCAGGCGCAGGCGATCCTCCACGGCGGCCTCATCATTCGGCTGGCCTGGTGCGGGCAGCTCCAGCATGTCGGCCTCATCATACAGCGCGGTGCGCGGCGTCGAACTCAGCGGGATCACCACTTCCAGCGTCAGTAACGCCAGTAACCCCAGCGCCACGCTTTGCGGTTTGCCGATTCGATTGCCGTTGGTCGGACAGACCTCGACCGGCTGCTGCAGATCCTGCTCGCTGGCCGGCACAATCAGCTGCTCGGCCGGCAGCAGGGCCGCATCGGTCAGCAGGCTGAGCGGCGCCAGCACCCGGCTGCTGTTGCGCAGCTGGTGGCGTAAATGCAGCAGGCTGCGCAGGGCATCGTTGAGCGCCGGTTGATTCGGCCACAGCAGCGAAAACAGCTGCACCCGGTCATCCACACTTAGCCAGGGGGCCAGCTCAACCGCCTGCGGCCAGAAGTGACGATCGAGGCGCGCGTCATAGTGCTGACGGCGGCGGCACCACGACCACAGCGTCACCAGCGCATCGCTCTCCAGGCCGGCCAGCGGGCTGGTCAGGCGGTGACGCTGCAAACGCTGCAGGCCGCTGTCAATCAGCGCCACATCCGGCGGCACGCTGGCGGACGCGCAGGCGATCATCAGCCGGATAATTTCCGCCTCGGTCAGCAGCGCCAGTTCGACCGGCCATTCGCCCGACAGCGGTTCACGCTGATGGCAGAAACGGGTGGCGGTGGCAAAATCGAGGTTGCCGGGGTTGATGTGCTGAAAATAGTTGAGCGATTTGTCGCCCAGTCGGGTCACCAGCTGACCCTGCGCATCGGCCACCATCTCGTTCAGCAGCCAGGCTTTACCGGCCTGTGACTGACCAAACAGCGCCAGCGTCACCGGCCGGGCCACCTGTTGAGCCAGCGCCTGGGTCTGCACCCGCGCCTGACGCAGTTGCAGAGTCAGGGTTTCCGCTTCCAGCGCCAGTCGTGGCGACTGTTCGCGGGTGGTCTCGATCCAGGCCAGGCTGTTGTTCAGCGCGTCCTGCAGCAGGTTAAGGCGTTTGGCCAGCGTCTGCGGCTGGCGGGGTTTGAGAACTTTCATCGTTTACATACGCTCCCGCTGTCAATCCAGTACTGCGCATTAGCGTTGCCGGTGGCCGACAGGGTATTCAGTTTCAGACTCAGCTGCTCCAGCGGCACGCGGCTGCCATCATCCAGCCGCGCATCGCTCAGCACCAGCGTTTCCGGACCCGGCGCATCAGGGCCGGCTTGCACCGCCAGCTTGATGCGCAACACGCTTTCACCGGCCACTTTACGCGCCAGGGTGGCATCGTTCAGCGTCAGGCTGTAGAGCGGTGAGGCGGGCCAGCGATCGTTATCCAGCTGGCGGAAGCCAAGGCAGACGTTGCCGCGAATGCGGAAGCTGCTCTTCTTATCCAGCGCAAAACCGGCATCGTCGAGGTCGATCTCGCTGTAGCAGAGGTTTTCGTCGGTCAGGGCCTGATTTTCATCCAGCATACCGAGGTAACGGATGGTGGAATAGGGTTCAAAATCGCCGGCGCGGAACCAGAAGCTGCTAAGGCGCAGGTCCAGGGCCAGCAGGCAGAGCATCGCGCCCACGGCGGCGGTCGATTTCGGATTATCGATGCGACCATGCTTGTTAAACGGATACCAGTCGCTGGTGTGATAGCCTTCCAGCGACAGAATACGGCTGCCCGGCAGCGGTTGCAGATGGCGTACCAGCGCCTGAATGCCGGGGAAGCGCGACGGCCGGCCGGTCAGCAGCAGCACATCGCACTGATAGAGCGACACCACTTCACACATGGAGCGCAGCGCCGGGATGATCGCCATCCGGTGCTGCATAAACTCGCCGTGCAGCTGCGCCAGGCTGACCACCAGCGGCACCTGTAACAGGTCGAAGCGGCTGTTGACGCCCAGCTCACGCTGAATTTCACCGTTGACGAAAGCCAGTACCGCTTCGCCAGGCGACTGCTCTACCAGTTCGCCAAACAGGGCGTTGATCTCGGCGTGGCTCTCCAGCGGGTCCCAGTTTTCGTAGCGCTCCAGCACCGCCTGTGCCAGCGGAATAAACAGCTGCAGCGTTACCTGCTGGCGCAGGGTGGCCTGACCGTCCATCCGGCTGTCGTGACCGAACAGCTTGTTCATCAGCGGCTCAGCCAGCGTCAGTCCGGCTTTCTGCAGATGCTGTTGCAGCGCCGGCAGGATCCACAGCTGGATCACATCCAGCAGGATGTCGTCACCGGCCACCTTAAAGCCTTCACGGAACAGCAGCCGCGGGGTGATTTTCACGTTGTTGCCAAGCCCATCGTCCAGCCGGTACTGGGTGATAGCCAGATCGGTGGTGCCGCCGCCGATATCAATCGAGGCGATGCGCAGGCTTTTACCCGGCAGCTCATCCGCCTCACGCGGGCGATCCGGCCGGGCCATGCTGCTGAAAAAGTCTTCGGCGCGACCGGCAAAGTTCACCTGAGTTTCATTAAACAGCCAGACCATCTGGCCGCAGGTCGCTTCATCCCACTCCATCTGCACATCCGGCAGCGGTTTCGGGCTGTGGCGCGGACCGGCCGGCGCGACATCTTCGTCGTCGCTCAGCCAGCCTTCGGCTTTCCACACCAGCGCAATCGCCTGCTGCATCCGGCGGCGGAAAATTTCACGTTCCGGTTTTGGCATCGCTGAAGGCAGCGTCAGGATCACATGGCGCAGCTGACGCGGCGCGTGACTTTGCGGCATCCGCTGACGCTGGGCGGCGCTATTCATCTGCATCAGGGCCTGGGCCAGCAGCTCGCACAGCATAAAGGTCATCAGGGAACTGCGGCTGTAGTGCGGTGAGAACACCGGCAGCCGATCGTCCAGCGGCAGCGTATAGAGCGGCTGGCCTTCATCGTTCAGCAGGGTGGTAAACGGGGCGGCGCAGGCCAGCGGTTCAGACTGCGCGCCAGGATTATTAAAGCGCCAGCCTGGCTGGTAGCGCGCTTCGTCCCATAAATAGCGGCGTGGGCTGGAAAGGCCGGTACTGCCTTCCAGACCGACCCGCTGCAGGGCCAGGCGGCTCGCTTCACGGCCAACGCGGGTCAGCGACGGCCACATAAAGGCGTGCTCGCGGCCGCTTTCCAGCGAAAAGTTCTCTTTACCGAAACGGGTTTCGGCAAACTCCAGCCGGCTGTCAAACAGTTCGTTATAGACCTGATGCGGCTGGGATAAATCACGCAGCTGCAGCTCATAAGTCTGCTTCAGTCCGTTGCTCTCTTCCGGGTGATCTTCCACCAGAATGCCGCAGGTATGTGAGTTGCCGACGTCCAGAATGATATCGACGTTAACCGCTGGCGTTTGCAGCGTAGCGGCCTGAATGTGGATCTCGCTGAGGTTCAGCTGTTCGCCCAGCAGCTCCAGCAGATTGAGGTAGTGTGCCTGATATTCAAACTCACGCAGCGCCTGATTGATCGCTTGCTCGCGGCGGTCAGAGACCCGATCGGTAAAGGTTTCACGCAGCCAGCCGTCGACCCAGGTGTGGTCGAGAAACTCACCCAACTCGTAGTTGTGCCAGGCCAGCGCGAAGGTCACGCCATTCTGCGCATCGGCCGCCGACAGGCCGAGCTTCTCGCCGCCATCCTGTTCCGCCACGCAGCGGGTATCAAACGCCAGGCTGACGCGATGGGTATTGCCGGCGGCGTCAGGGGTTTCCAGCGCCACCAGACGCATCCGCGCCCAGTTTTCCGGTCCGCCAATAAACCGCCGTCCACTGGCGCAACGCAGCATCGGCAGCGGCAGCCAGCAGCCGGAGAGCAGGGTCAGCGAATCAACCAGCGCGATGTCTGACTCCGGACGCACCACTTCCGGTGCGCCGCCATCTTCCGGGTAAAGCAGAAACTTACCGCTGTTGCCATCCACGTTCAGCCGCAGCAACGGGCCGTTGGCGGTCTGGCGCACGAACTGGCGGCGCGCCTGGGGAGCAGAGAGCTGCAGACCAAAATCCAGAAACTGCACGCCGCTGTTTTCAATCAGCGAAATTTTTTGTTTGTCATCGATCAGGGGAGCCAGCATGTTTATTTACTCTCACGCTTAATCGTCATCGGGAAGACCCGGTCATCAGCATATTGCGCTTCGCACACTGCGGCACCGATGCTGGCATGGCAGATCAGCAGCGGCATGCGATAGCGGGATTTATTCTCGCATTTAGCGGTGTAGCGGCTTTCGATCACCAGATTACCGGCGCTGGTCATCGCCGCGCTGACGTCCGCCTTACAACGGGTATTGTCCTGGGCGATCTGTACGCTGCCTTTGCCATTTTTAAACTGAAAACGCATCACTGCCGGCTTGCCGGTTGCGGTTGGCATTGAGCCAAGCGTGACGCGCCAGCGGCCATCAATCACCTCAACCTGGCCGTCGCGCACCGCATCCGGGGTGACGATCAGATCGTCCGGCCGGGCCGGCACTGCCGGGGTCACCACACTGGCAAGGGTAGCAGACGCGGCGGCAGGTGCAGCGGCGGCGGCATTAACCGTGGCCGGTTTTTGCGGCAGGGAAGCCGCCAGTTTTTCGGCGGCGTTGACCACCGACGGCGTTCTGACCACCGGCACAGCAGCCGGCGTCGCCGGCGGCGCAACCGGGGTGCTGACCGGTTGCGGACGGTGCAGCAGCACCGCCACGGCCACGGCGGCGGCAATCGCCAGCGGCGGCACTATCATCCAGATGCGGAAACGGCCCGCCGCAGCGGGTGCGGAAGGCGTAACGACCGCCGGTGCGGCGGGCAGGACAACCGGTTCGGCTGTCGGTTCCGGTTCGACCGGCAGCGGCTCGGCCAGTAACGGCTCGGCCAGCAGCGGTTCGATAGTGACCGGCCCGGCGACGGGCGCAGGCGAAGGCTCGACCAGCAGGGGCGGCAGGCTCTCTTCCAGCGTATCGCGCAGGCAGGCCAGCGCGTCATCGCGGCTGCGGGCCTGGGCATCGACAAAGCCCCAGAAGGTGATCACCGGTTTGCCATCAACCAGGTAAACATACTGCTGATCGGGAAACTGCAGGCTTTTGCTGAGCAGTGCGCCGAACAGGCGCATGGCCGGATTCTCTGCCGCGCGCGCGCGCGTACTGAGCGCCTGCATATCCTGCTGGCAGGCGGTGAGATGTTGCAGCGCGGCGCGGCGCTCATGATCGCTGGCGGCCAGCCAGGATTTCACCCGGCCGCTGAAGGGCGCATACCAGTCGAGGCGATCGCCCCGGTCGTTGGCCTGTGGAATGGCCAGGCAATCTGCCAGTGCGCCCTGACGGCGCAGACGCAGGGTCTCGCGAATTTGTAACGCTGAGGCATAGACCGGCTGGCCATTTTCACCTAACGCCAGAACTGCATCTAAATTACCGCTGCGCAGAAAAGTTTTTGCCACCTGTTGGGCCCTTATCGGTCGTTGTCTGAGGCAGAAAATCGCGTGTTATCGACGATTGGGTTGATTTTACGCGGGACAATGACAAATCAAACGGCGGAAAAGGGGGCAAATGCAGCGGTTTTTTCACCGGCTGCTGCAAAAACAACCGCGCTGAGCGCTAATCAGCGCGCTTACGCACCAGCAGCAGGTGGGCGATAACGCCGCCGACCAGTCCCCAGAAGGCCGGACCGATGCCGAGCAGCGAGACCCCCGAGGCGGTGATCAGAAAGGTGATTAACGCACTATCGCGCTCGGTTGGCTGCTCCAGCGCGCGTTGCAGGCTGCCGCCCAGCGTGGCCAGCAATGCCAGTCCGGCCAGCGCCTGGATCAGTTCCGCCGGCAGCGCGCTGAACAACACCGCGATCAGCGCGCCGGATGCGCCCGCCAGCAGATAAAACAGGCCGGCCAGTGCCGCCGCCCGCCAGCGTCGCTGCGGATCGGCATCCACCTCTTCACTCATGCAGATCGCCGCAGTTATCGCCGCGACACAGACCGAAAAACCGCCAAAAGGCGCCAGTAACAGCGCGATAAAACCGGTCCAGCCAATCAGCGCGGAAACCGGCGGACGGTAGCCGTTCGCCTGCAGCGTGGCGATGCCGGGCGCGTTCTGCGACGCCATGGTGACCAGGAAATAGGGCAGCCCGATGCCGATCAGCGTGGTCAGGGTAAAGTGCGGCATCACCGGCTGCGGCAGCTCCAGCATCATCGGCTGCGGCGGAAAGTGGATCGCCCGCTGCGCCAGCGCCACCGCCACGCCGATCAGCAGCGTCAGCAGGATGGCGTAACGCGCCAGCCAGCGACGGGCCAGCAGCCAGGCCAGGCACATGCTGCCGCACAGCACAAAGTTGGTTTGTAAATCGGCAAAGGTTTGCAGGCCAAAGCGCAGCAAAATACCGGCCAGCATCGCCGCCGCCAGCGAGGCGGGAATGTAATTCATCAGGCGGGCAAACAGGCCGGTCACGCCAGAGATCACAATCAGCAGGTTAGCGAAAACGAACACCCCGACCGCTTCATTGATGGTGATGCCGTGAAAGCTGGTCGCCAGCAGCGCCGCGCCCGGCGTTGACCATGCGGCCAGCACCGGCATGCGATAGCGCAGCGACAGCCCGAGCGTGGCAATGCCGAGCCCGAGTCCCAGCACCGCCAGCCAGCCGCCAATCTGACCGGGCGAGGCGCCAGCCGCCTGAAAAGCCTGGTAAACAATTGCACCGGTACTGCTGTATCCCACCAGCACGGCGACAAAACCCGACACCAGCATCGGCAGGGTAAAGCGGGGTTGAACGGCGACCTCAGACATCGGTTGATCCCCAATTGTGCGTTATAGCGCACATGGTCGCATGATGCGCTATAACGCACAAGTGCTACACTGCCGCCATCCGGTCAGCGAACAGGCTGATGACCGCAGCAGGCGTCTCAATTCAGGAGAATTAATGGGCAATCTTCAACACCATCTGAGCAGCGCACTCAGACAGCTACGTCAGGCCAACGGCTGGAGCCTGACGCTGACCGCCGAACGCACCGGCGTCAGTAAAGCGATGCTTGGCCAGATCGAGCGCGGCGAATCCAGCCCGACGGTGGCGACACTGTGGAAGATCGCCACCGGCTTTAACGTGCCGTTTTCGTATTTCATTGAGGGCGGCCCCGCGCCAGGCAGTCCGGCTGCCTTCAGCCAGCCCAATGCCGAAATGTCGGTCCAGCCGCTGTTGCCCTACGATCCGCAATTGCGCTTTGATCTGCTGGCGGTTGAACTGGCTGCCGGTGCGCAGAGCATCTCTTCGCCGCATGAGACGGGCTGCATCGAACAGGTGGTGGTGATTGAGGGAGAGCTGCTGCTCGGGGTCGGCGATCTGTGGCGGCGTCTGCCGCGTGGCGCGGCGTTTCAGTTTCGCGCCGACGTCACGCACAGCTACCGCAATCCGCTCAGCACGCCGCTGCGCTTTCATAGCCTGATCCACTATCTGCAACGGCCGGAAATTACAAATTGATACCAGGGCAAACTACACAGTTTACCTTCGTATCTCTATACTGACCGTCAAACCTGAGGAGAGGGCGATGTGCGATTTAAGCGAACCTGCTGCCACGCTGCGTATGCTGGTGGGCAAGCTGGGCCGCAAACTGCGTGAGTCTGCGCCACCGGGTGAACTCACCTGGTCGCAGGTGGCGGTGCTGGGCTACCTGGTGCGTGACGGGGCGATGACGGTCACTGAACTGGCGGCGGCGGAAGGAGTGCGCAGCCAGTCGATGGGGGCCACCGTGGCAACGCTGCTGGAGGCGGGTATGGTGACCAGCGAACCCGATCCGCACGATGGACGCAAAACCCGTTACCGTCCCACTGACGCCTGCCTGGCGGTGATCGCCGCCAGCCGTGCCCGGCGTGACGACTGGCTGATTGAGGCATTTGAGGCGCGACTTACCCCGGCCGAGCGACAGCAGCTGATTGACGCTATCCCTTTACTTCAACGACTGACTGAACATGAACCCTGAGAGGACTAAAGATGGCTGTAACCACACTTGATGCGAAAACCGCGCTGATTGTAATCGACCTGCAGCACGGCATCGTTGCGCTGCCACTGGTACATCAGCCGCAGCCGGTGATTGAGCAGTGCGCGCGCCTGGCACAGGCGTTTCGTGCCAGCGATCTGCCGGTGGTACTGGTCAACGTGGCGGGCGGTGCACCGGGACGGACTGAACAGGCACGGCATGGCGGCGAACTGCCGGCCAACTGGGCCACCCTGGTGCCGGAAATGACGCCGCAGCAGGACGACCTGAGCATCACAAAAAACACCTGGGGGGCTTTTCACGCGACGCCACTGCACCAGCAGCTGCAGCAGCGTGGCATTACGCAGGTGGTGATTTGCGGCATCGCCACCAGCATTGGGGTTGAATCCACGGCACGCCAGGCATATGAATTAGGTTACAACGTCACGCTGGCCACCGACGCGATGACCGATTTAGACCTCAATACCCACAACAATAGCGTCAACCTGATCTTCCCACGCTTAGGCGAAACCGGCAGCAGCGCTGATATTCTGGCGCAGCTGACTTCGCGCGCCTGATTAGCGTGTGAACTTAAGAGTCGGGCCACCGCAATGGTAGCCCGACTTGTTTTAGCGGAAGGCGTAGCCGAGGGTTAAACCAACGCTGTAATTGCGGCCGGGTGCTGATTCAAAGTAGCGACCATTGCTCTCATTGACGATCACCGATCCGACGTACTCGCGGTCAAACAGGTTGTCGACCCGCCCAAACAGGTCCAGCGTCCAGTCGCTGACCTGCCACTTATAACCACTGTTCAGGCCAACCACGGTGTAGGACGGCGTTTTGACCTCATTCTGATCGTCAGCGGCGATCTGACTCAGATAACGCATTTCAGCCCCGGCATAGAATCCCTGTTCCGGCACATAGCCCAGTCCGGCGTACAGCATATTGCGGGCGATGCCCGGAATGCGGTTGCCGTCACAGCTGTCGCTGCCACAAGCGTTGCTGCGATAGCGCGCATCCAGCAGGGTGTAGGCCATTTTCAGCTGCCAGTCCCAGCCAAACTGCTGATCTAACGCCAGCTCCAGTCCGCGGCGGCGGGTCTCCCCGGCATTTTTATAGGTGGTGCGTCCACCACTGCTGGTATCAGCAACAATTTCATCCTGGGTATCGGTCTGGAACAGCGCCGCACTGACCAGGCCATTGCCGATCCGTTTTTTGCTGCCGATCTCCAGCGTGTCGCTGGTGGCCGGTTTCAGGCCAAGATTCAGGCCCGACTGACCATCAGAACGGTAAGAAAGCTCATTGATGGTCGGGGTTTCAAAGCCGCGACCGGCCGAAAGATAGGCGTTCCAGCTCGGATCAAACGCATATTTCAGCGACGCCGCCGGCAGCCATTTGTGATAACGGGCATTGCCGCTGTCGTCACCGTTGCCGTTACCAACGTAGAAGTCATTGGAGTCGAAGTTGACGGTGCTAAAGCGCACGCCCGCATCCAGCGACAGCTTATCGGTCAGCTGCCAGGCCGTCTGCAGATAGGGGTCGAGGTTCCACATCAGATTACGCTCGTTGCGGCGCAGGTTACCCTGATCGCCGTAATGCGTCACGCCGTTGCTGACGGTGAAGTTCTCATAGCCTTTACGCCGTTCGGTCATGGTCTCGTAGTCGAGACCGCCGGTCAGTGTCACCGGAATCGACAGCAGCGTGTCGCGGTGCGTCCAGCGGGTATCGATCCCCTGATAGTGGCGGGTCAGGTCGATTACGCCGCCGGGATGGCTGGGATTGCTCTGTACGCTGGCGGGAATCGACTGAAACTGGGTGGTTTCCCGAACCCCGGCGTAGACCATCACGCTGAGATCGTCGTTGTCGCTCATCTGGCGCTGGTAGTGCAGGCCGCCCTGGGTCTGATCGACAGTTTTACGCGTATTGTAGAGCGAAACGTTGCTTACCACCTGACGCGGATTGTCGCGCCACTGGGACGGCGTCAGCCCGCCCGGGTCCTGCGCATCAATATGCACGCTGTTGAACAGCAGGGTTAAGGTACTGACATCATCAATCCGCACCCCGAGCCGCGCATTGCCGAGATTTTTCTGCGCCGAACTGTGATCGCGATAGCCGTGAGTGGTAAAGCGTGAGGCGGAAACGGTGTAGTTCACATCCCCGGCGTGGCTGCCGTCGCCGGTCGCGCCGCTGGCTTTGACGCTGTTGCGCCAGCTGCCATAGCTGCCGTACCAGCTGCTGGCCTCCAGCGTGGGCGGCTGTTGCCCGGCCTGGGTGGTGACATTCACCACTCCGCCAGAGGCGTTGCCGTACAGCGCGGAAAACGGCCCGCGCAGGACTTCAACGTGGTCGATTGAACCGATATCGATATTCGAGGTTTGCGCCTGGCCGTCCGGCATGGTGGCCGGAATGCCGTCGACATAGATGCGTAAACCGCGCACGCCATAGGTCGAGCGTGAGCCAAAGCCACGGATCGACAGCTGCAGGTCCTGGGCATAATTTTGCCGGTTCTGGATTTGTAAGCCCGGCACGCTGCTAAGGTTTTCTGACAGGTTGACGCGTGGCGCGGCCTGACGCATCTCATCACCGCTGACCACACTGACCGCGGCGGGCGTGTCGAGTACATTCAGGCCGCTTTCGGACGGGGTCGCGCTGACCACCAGGCTATTGTCATTCTCTTCTGCCAGCAGCGACAGCGGAAACAGGGCGGGCAGGATCAACAGCGGCAGCGTCGCCTGACGCAGTAACGTTATTTTCATTTTTAGCGGCCTGAAAAGAGGAATAATGAACCAGCTGGAACAATTGGCGCGTATGGTAATGCTTTACCGGGTTCTGGTATAGATCTTTACGTGTCGTCAGGCTTATTCCGTTCACCCGACAACGCAGACGCTATTTTATCAATCTGCGGCTGGCGACGGTTATTTCATTTTCTGCTGGTCTGCCGTGCGCAAATAACCGCCGCCGGCAGGTTGTGGAATTAATCGCCGGCTGCGGCTTTATTCGCGGCACGCTTACGCGCTTTTTTGCCGCGCCAGTACTCTTCCAGATAAGGCAGCATCTCCAGCAGGAAAATAGCCGACAGAACAAAAATGATATACCCGGTCGGCAGGGGATCGGCGCGCCACATCAGCTCAAAACGGGGCGGCTCAGCGCCGAAACCAAATAACGCCTGGAACTGCGGCCAGTGCCGTGAAATAACCAGCAGCAGCGCCATCAGCGGCACCATCTCCAGAAAACTGTGAACATGCTGCTCGATCGGCCTGACCTCACGCGCCGTCACCGCGTAGCTGACATCCCACAGCGCGGTGGCTTCGTGACAGAAAAACAGCACAATCATAAAGGCGATCACCAGCGCATTCACCTCTAAAAACAGGGCCGACAATAACGGCAGTCCCATCTCTAAAAACATCAGAATATGGATCCAGGTTTCTTTCAGGCCGGTGGTGTTTTCAATATCGGTCGCCCGATGACAGATCCAGTCAGCGAAACCAGCAATAAGCCAGACCGGTAACACGAAATAAAGTAACAGCAGCATTTGCGGATCAAATTGATGCATTACACAGCCTCTGCGGAATGAAAGTGAATAAAGCATAGACCTGGCAGGATGAGACGCAAAATGCGGCCGCGGCAGGCGTGCTGTTTATTGTTGACTCAGGCAAAGAGGCGATTAGCGCCGCAGGATCAATAACAGGCGTGCGCGGCCGGAATATTAGCGCGCCGACAGCGTAGGTGCCAAAACAGGCCATTGCTGACAGCCTCGTCGCGTTGGGCTGGATTTTTTGGCCGTTTGCCGTCAGGCTGAAGACAGCCTTTTTTAAGCCTCGTGCGTCGGGGCCTGTCGGGTCGCGGCGCATCATTTCTTCATTGATCAAAGGGAGTCAGCATGAGTCAACAACCTGAAGTGGCGGTTCTGGGATTGGGTGCAATGGGCCACGCGTTTGCCGCTAACCTGCTGAAGAAAGGCTTTAAGGTCCACGGCTGGAACCGGACCCGCGCTCGCGGCGAGGATCTGCTGGACGCCGGTCTGCAACTGGCCGATTCGCCCGCCGGGGCGGTGCGTCAGGCGGATGTGGTGATTGCGATGCTGTCGGACGGCGAGACCACTGAGCAGGTGCTGCAGCAGAGTCAGACGGCGTTTAAACCGGACGCCATTTTATGTCAGATGGGCACCATCGGCGTGGAAAAAACCGACGCGCTGATCGCCCTGTTCGCTGACGCGCGCAGCGACGTGCTGTTTATTGACGCGCCGGTATCCGGCACCAAAGCGCCAGCAGAAAATGGCCAGATTCTGGTGCTGGCCAGCGGCGATCGCCGCCGCGCAGCCGCGGCAGAAACGGTGTTTGCCGCGATTGGCAAGGGCACGCAGTGGCTGGGCGAGGCGGGTAAAAGTTCACGCATGAAGCTGGTGATCAACAGCTGGCTGATTGGCATGATGCAGAGTCTGGCGGAGAGCACCCAGCTGGCGGCGCAGTTTGGTTTTTCGACCGACGATCTCTGGCAGGTGCTGGAGGGCGGTCCACTGGCGGCCCCGTACGCAAAAATGAAGCTGGGGATGATCGCCAGCGACGACTACACCCCGCAGATGAATCTGGTCTGGGCGCTGAAAGATGCCCGACTGGCCCTTGAGGCGTCTGATATTGCGCTGCCGGCGCTGGAAAATATTGCTGATTTCTGGCAGCAGGCGGTGGATGACGGCCTGGGTGAACAGGATCTGGCGGTGGTCTACCGCTATCTGAACGCGCCATGAGTTGTCCGCCCGGCTTTGACTTCAGCCACCGGCCGCTGGTGCCGCTGGCGCACGATTACGCCCACGGTGCCAGCGAGCCGTGGCATCAGCATGACTGCGCGCAGCTGATCCACACGCTGAGTGGCGTGGTGCGGGTGGAAACCGAATTTGGCAGCTGGACGGTGCCGCCGAGTCGCGGGGTCTGGCTACCGGCGTTTACCCGGCATGCGCTACAGATCACCGGCAGGGTGGCGGCACGAACGCTGTTTATCCATCCGCTGGCGCGCGCCGATCTGCCGGCCAGTTGTCAGGTGGTGCAGATTACGCCGCTGCTACGTGAGCTGATTGTCAGCGCGCTGACGTTGCCGTCCGCCTATCTGGCTGACAGCCGGGCCGAACGGATCGTGGAACTGATTCTGGACGAAATCCGCGGCATGGACGTGTTGCCGTTTGCGCTGCCCGCACCGCACAGCGCCCGATTACAGGCGCTGTGCCAGCGTATTCAGCAGACGCCGGGCGAAAGCTGGACCCTGCTGCGTGCCAGCGCCAGCCTTAACGTCTCGGGCCGCACGCTGGCGCGTCACTTCAGCCGTGAAACCGGCTTACAATTCAGCGACTGGGTCCGTCGCGCCCGCCTCGCCATCGCCCTG
Source organism: Pantoea sp. X-Soil-YNGN-775 (assembly GCF_059730575.1). Classification (NCBI taxonomy): domain Bacteria; kingdom Pseudomonadati; phylum Pseudomonadota; class Gammaproteobacteria; order Enterobacterales; family Erwiniaceae; genus Pantoea; species Pantoea sp. X-Soil-YNGN-775. The sequence continues at coordinate 1,921,150 of NZ_AP035945.1, forward strand.
ACGCGACTGGCGCAGGGCGATTCGGTGCTGCGGGTGGCGCTGGATCTCGGCTATGACAGTCCCAGCGCCTTCAGCGCGATGTTTCGTCGCCTGCTGGGCGTGGCGCCGACGGACTATTTTCCCGCGCAGGAAAGCGACTCGCCGCGTTAAACAGCGCCTGCAGCGCGGCGCGCGCCGTATCATTATCGATGCTCACGCCCCAGTAGCGGTTGCCACTGGCATCCAGACAGCTGATATAGGCGACCGAGCGACTCTCACTGCGTTTCCCCAGCGTGTGTTCATGGTAATCCTCAATGGTCAGCGCCAGGTCGAACGCGTGGCGCAGGGCATTCACCCCGGCCGACAACCAGCCGTTGCCGCTGCCCTGTAAGCTGAGGGTGCGCGACTGAGAGCTGACGCTGGCGTTAAGCGTGGTCTGGCCGTGGTTATCGCTCTGGCTGCTGGCCTTCAGCAACTGCAGCGTTGGCTGGTCCACGCCATACTGACGACAAAACAGCTGCCACAGCGCGTAATGGGTCATCTCGCCGCCATGATGGTCAGTGTGCTGCTGTACGCAGCGGCTGAAATCCTGCTGCAACGCGCGCGGCAGCTGTAAGCCGTGGTTTTGCTCCAGCAGCCACGCGGCACCGCTTTTGCCTGACTGGCTGTTCACCCGAATCACCGCTTCATAGCTGCAGCCAATATCGGCCGGATCGAGCGGCAGATAGGGCATCTGCCAGTGCGTTTCCTGCTGGCTGGCGCGCCAGGCAAAACCCTTGCGAATCGCATCCTGATGCGAGCCGGAGAAGGCGGTAAACACCAGCTCGCCGGCATAAGGATGGCGCGGGTGGACCGGCAGCTGATTACAACGGGTCACCACCTCCAGCACTTCGCTCATCTGGCTGAAATCCAGCTGCGGGGCGACGCCCTGGGTGTAGAGATTCAGCGCCAGGGTGACCAGGTCGACATTGCCGGTGCGCTCGCCGTTGCCAAACAGACAGCCTTCGACCCGATCCGCCCCGGCCAGCAGCGCCAGTTCAGCGCAGGCGACACCGGTGCCGCGATCGTTATGCGGATGGACGCTGATGCAGACTGCCTGCCGGCGGCTGAACTGGCGGCAGAACAGCTCAATCTGATCGGCATAAACATTGGGCGTGTTGACCTCCACCGTGGCGGGCAGGTTGATGATCATCGGCCGGCTGGCGTCAGGCTGCCAGACGTCGGCGACCGCTTCACAAATCTCCAGCACAAACGCCATTTCGGTAAAACAGAAGGTTTCCGGCGAGTACTCAAAGGTCCACGCCGTGTCGGGCTGCGCCTCACAGGCGGTGCGGATCTGCTGCGCAGCGGCCGTGGCCAGCGCCACGATCTCCGCTTTGCTCTGTTTGAAAACCCGTTCGCGGAACAGCGGGGCGGTGGCGTTATACAGATGCACAATCGCCCGCGGCGCGCCCTGCAAGGCGACGAAGGTGCGTTCAATCAGGTCATGGCGCGCCTGGGTCAGCACCTGCAACGTCACGTCATCAGGAATGCGCTGCTGCTCTATCAGATCGCGCACAAAGTCGAAGTCGGTCTGCGAGGCCGACGGAAAGGCGACCTCAATTTCTTTAAAGCCGCAGCGCAGCAGCAACGCCCAGAACGCCATTTTGCGGTCGCGATCCATCGGTTCGGCCAGCGCCTGATTCCCGTCACGCAGATCGGTAGAGAGCCAGCGCGGTGCGTGGCTGAGCTGGCGCGCAGGCCACTGGCGATCGGGCAGGGTGATCAGCGGGGATGGACGGTATTTCTCAGCGGGATTGGTCAGCATCATCATTCTCTCCAGGGGTTTTTTTTCCAGTCTGGCGGCAGCGGGCCAGCGGCGCGCGCGCAATGCTGACAACCTGATGCGCAAAAGTGACAACCGGCGGGCTGAGCGGCGGAGAGCCGCGCCGCGCAATGAACCCTGGGTGCGCTGCGGTTTGATGAATCCGCCGGGCAGGGGTAGCATGGCGCGATCTTGGTTAGCGTTTTCCAGTCAGGTGTTTATGTTGATTTTTGATGGTCACAACGATCTGCTGCTTAATCTGTGGCTGCATCATCGTGATGCGCCGGTGCAGGCGTTTTACAACGGCATTGAGCGTGGGCATCTTGATTACCCGCGTATCCAACAGGGCGGCATGGGCGGCGGGTTGTTTGCGATTTTTGTGCCGCCGCAGGAGTACATCGCCAGAATGGCGCCGGCACGTGCCGACGAGCCGTATCAACCACTGCAGATTATGTGGCAACAGCTGGCGATTTTGCAGCAGCTGGCCGATGAGTCGGATGGCCGGGCGCGCATCTGCCGCAGCCATGATGAGATTGTGGCCTGCCGCGCCGCAGGCGTGCTGGCGATGGTGGCACATATTGAAGGCGCTGATGCACTGGACGGTGACGGCGAGGCGTTACAGGCGTTCTGGCAGGCCGGGGTGCGCAGCATCGGGCCTTTCTGGAATCTGCCTAACCGGTTTGGTCAGGGGGTCAGCGGCCGCTTTCCCGGCTCGCCCGATACCGGTCCGGGGCTGACGGCGGCGGGCGAAGCGCTGATTCAGCAGGCGAATGCGCTGCGGATGATGATCGACGTGTCGCACATGAATGAAAAAGCGTTCCGGGATACCGCGCGACTCTCTGATGCGCCGCTGGTCGCCAGCCATTCCAATGCGCATGCGCTCTGTCCCCAGCCGCGTAACCTGACCGATGCCCAGCTGGTGGCGATCCGCGACAGCGGCGGGCTGGTCGGGATTAATTTCGGCAACGCCTTTTTGCGCGCCGATGGTCAGCGCGACAGTAACACTCCGTTGACAGAAATTGTTAAGCATTGTGATCATCTGTTGAGGATAATGGGCAGCGACCATGTGGCGTTTGGCTCCGATTTCGACGGTATAACCCCGCCGGAGGCGCTGGGCGATGTCAGCGGATTACCGCGTCTGCTCGCCGCTTTGCGGGAAGCGGGCTATGATCAAACACTGACAGAGAAGCTGGCGTGGGGAAACTGGCAGCGGGTTTTAGCGCAAACCGGCCTGTGATAACAATTTCCTTACTTCTTTCGGGTTGATCTCGATGCGCCATTGGCGCAACATCTGTCGGCAAATTTGTGACTGGGATCGCGTTTTACCCTCAGTCGCCGGATTTTCTGGCCGCTAATTTACTGTTACTCAAGAGGAAATAAATCATGTGGAAAAAGCCAACTTTCGTTGATCTGCGTCTCGGCCTGGAAGTGACTCTGTACATCTCCAACCGTTAATAATTCTGCCCGCCATCTGCGCGGGCATTTTGTTTCAACTTCTGGTTTTCCTTCATGTTTATTAAAGTCCTCGGCTCAGCCGCTGGTGGCGGATTTCCGCAGTGGAACTGTAACTGCGCCAACTGCCATGGCGTGCGTACCGGCACCATTGAGGCCAGCGCACGGACCCAGTCGTCGATTATCCTCAGCGATAATGGCGAAGACTGGGTGTTATGTAACGCCTCGCCCGACATCAGTCAGCAGATTCTGCATACTCCCGAATTAACCCGTCACGGGGTGCTGCGCGGCACGGCGATCGGCGCGATTATTCTGACCGACAGTCAGATCGACCACACCACCGGGCTGCTCAGCCTGCGGGAAGGGTGCCCACATCAGGTGTGGTGTACGCCGGAAGTGCATCACGACCTCAGCAGCGGCTTCCCGATCTTTCCGATGCTGACCCACTGGAACGGCGGTTTGCAGCACCGGCCGATCGCGCCGCTGACGCCGTTCAGCGTCGATGTCTGTCGCGATCTAAAGTTCACCGCGATTCCGATTCTCAGCAATGCGCCGCCCTATTCGCCTTACCGCGATCGGCCACTGCCGGGCCACAACGTGGCGCTGTTTATCGAAAACCGCAGCAACGGCAAGACGCTGCTGTATGCGCCGGGCCTCGGCGAACCGGATGCGGTAATAATGCCGTGGCTGCAAAAAGCCGACTGCCTGCTGATCGACGGCACGGTCTGGCAGGATGATGAGCTGCTGACCACCGGCGTCGGTAAAAATACCGGCAAAGCGATGGGTCACCTGGCGCTGGCCGAAGAGCAGGGCCTGATGGCGCTGCTGTCCTCGCTGCCGGCAAAACGCAAAATTCTGATTCACATTAACAACACCAATCCGATTCTCAACCAGCAGTCCCCTCAGCGACAGTTCCTGACGCAGCAAGGGATTGAGGTGAGCTGGGACGGAATGGCGATCCACCTTCAGGACTAAATCATGCAGATCACTGACACGCTGTCGCCGCAGGCTTTTGAACAGGCCCTGCGCGACAAAGGCGCTTACTACCATATTCATCATCCGTATCACATCGCGATGCATAACGGTCAGGCGACGCGCGAGCAGATTCAGGGATGGGTGGCGAATCGCTTTTACTACCAGACCACCATTCCGCTGAAAGATGCTGCCATCATGGCTAACTGTCCCGATCCGGCGACCCGGCGTAAATGGGTGCAGCGTATCCTCGATCACGACGGCAGCAATGGCGCTGAAGGCGGAATTGAAGCCTGGCTGCAGCTGGGCGAAGCGGTCGGGCTAACGCGTGAAGAACTGATTTCCGAGCGGCACGTGCTGCCAGGCGTGCGCTTTGCGGTTGACGCCTACGTCAACTTTGCCCGTCGCGCCAACTGGCAGGAAGCGGCCTGCAGCTCGCTGACCGAGCTGTTTGCACCGCAGATCCATCAGTCACGCCTCGACAGCTGGCCGCAGCACTATCCGTGGATCAAAGAAGAGGGCTATTTCTACTTCCGCAGCCGCCTGAGCCAGGCGAACCGCGATGTGGAACATGGCCTGGCGCTGGCGCTGGAATTCTGCACCACCGCTGAAAAGCAGAACCGGATGCTGGAAATTTTGCAGTTTAAGCTCGATATTTTGTGGAGCATGCTCGACGCGATGACCATGGCCTATGAGCTTAAGCGTCCGCCTTACCACACCGTCACCGACAAGGCGGCGTGGCACACCACCCGACTGGTATAACACATGAACGAAAAATCTATTGCCGCGTTCCGTCGCGGCTACCGCATGCAGTGGGAAGCCGCGCAGGATAGCCACGTAGTGCTCTATCCGGAAGGGATGGCGAAGCTCAATGAAACCGCCGCGGCCATCCTTGAGCTGGTGGACGGCAAACAGGATATCGCCGCGATTATTGCCACCCTCGACAGCCGCTTCCCGGAAGCCGGCGGCGTCGGCGACGATGTGAAAGAGTTCCTGCAATCAGCCTATGAACAGAAGTGGATACAGTTCCGTGACCCCGAGTAAACCTGGCGTAAATCCGCCGCTCTGGCTGCTGGCGGAGCTGACCTATCGCTGCCCGCTGCAGTGCCCGTACTGCTCGAATCCGCTCGATTTTGCCCAGCAGGAGAAAGAGCTGACCACTGAGCAGTGGATCGAGGTGTTTCGTCAGGCGCGCGCCATGGGCAGCGTACAGCTCGGTTTTTCCGGCGGTGAGCCGCTGGTGCGTAAGGATCTGCCTGAGCTGATCAAAGCGGCGCGTGACCTCGGCTTCTACACCAATCTGATCACCTCTGGCATTGGCCTGACCGGGAAAAAGCTGGATGCGTTCAGCGAAGCCGGGCTGGATCATATTCAGATCAGTTTTCAGGCCAGTGATGAAACCCTGAACGCCGCGCTGGCCGGTTCGAAAAAAGCCTTCCAGCAGAAGCTGGAGATGGCGAAGGCGGTTAAGGCGCACGGCTATCCGATGGTGCTGAACTTTGTGCTGCACCGCCATAACATCGACCAGATCGATAAAATTATCGATCTCTGCATCGAGCTGGAAGCGGATGATGTTGAGCTGGCGACCTGCCAGTTTTATGGCTGGGCGCAGCTCAACCGTGAAGGGCTGCTGCCGACCCGCGAACAGATCGCCCGCGCCGAAGCGGTGGTCAGCCGTTACCGTGAGCGGATGAGCGCCAGCGGCAACCTGACCAACCTGCTGTTTGTCACGCCTGACTATTATGAAGAGCGGCCGAAAGGCTGTATGGGCGGCTGGGGCGCGATTTTCCTCAGCGTTACACCGGAAGGCACCGCGCTGCCGTGCCACAGTGCGCGCCAGCTGCCGGTGGAGTTTCCGTCGGTGCTGGATCAGCGGCTGGATGACATCTGGTATCACTCGTTTGGTTTTAACCGTTATCGCGGTTACGACTGGATGCCGGAGCCGTGCCGCTCCTGCGATGAGAAAGAGAAGGACTTTGGCGGCTGTCGCTGTCAGGCTTACATGCTGACCGGCAATGCCGACAACGCCGATCCGGTCTGCAGTAAATCGCCGCACCACGACAAAATCCTCGCCGCACGCCGCGAAGCCGATTGCAGCGATATCAAAATTGGACAGCTGCAGTTCCGCAATCGCAGCAATTCTCAGCTGATCTACAAGACCCGGAACCTGTAACCGTGCGCCGCCTGGAGATTAACGGCCTGCGGGTGGAACTGGTGCATCAGCCTGATGCGCGCCAGGCCGCAGCGTTAATTCAGGTCGGTGCCGGCAGCCACGATGAGCCGGAGCGCTGGCCGGGCCTGGCGCACCTGCTGGAGCATCTGCTGTTCACCGGCAGCGCCGGCTGGCCGGACGACGGGCGGCTGATGAGCTGGATCGCCGCGCAGGGCGGTCGGGTCAACGCCACCACGCTGGCCTGGCGCAGCGCCTGGTTTTTTGAGGTTGCGCCGCCGCAGCTGGCTGACGGACTGGCGCGCCTGCAGGATATGCTGTGCCATCCGCTGCTCGATCATCAGGCAATCCGTCAGGAAATCGCGGTGATTGAGGCTGAATATCAGCTGATCCAGCAGCATCAACCTTCGCGTACCGAAGCCGCGCTGCTGCATGCCGCCAGCGCACCCCCGGCGTTTCGGCGCTTTCAGATTGGCAGTCGCGCCAGCTTTGGCGAAGAGATGACCGCGCTGCAACAGGCGCTGCGTCAGTTCCATCAGCGCCATTTTTATGCCGCTAACATGCAGCTCTGGCTACAGGGACCGCAGTCGCTGGATCAGCTGGAGCAGCTGGCGCGCACCTTTGCCGCCGCGCTGCCAGACGGGCAGTGGCAGCAGGAGACGCCGCGGCCCACGCTGCCGGTCAGCGACGGGTTGCGCCTTGCCAACAGCACACCGGCCGCGCTGTGGCGCAGCTGGCTGCTGGACAGCAGTGACGGTGTCACGTTATGGCGTGAGTTTCTGCTGGATGAAGCGCCGGGTTCGCTGCTGGCTGCACTGCGTCAACAGCAGCTGGCCGATCGGCTAAGCCTGAAGTGGCTCTACCGGGCGGATAACGCGGTGTGGCTGGCGCTGGGCATTGAAACCGAGCGGCCTGAAGCGGTTAACGCACTGCTCGATCGCTGGTTATCCGCCCTCCGGCAGACCGATCGGCCGCAGCATCAGCACTATCTTCAGCTGGCGCAACAACGCTTTGCGGCACTGACGCCGCTCGATCAGCTACGCGAGCGCGCCTTTGGCTTCGCCCCGCAAACCGAGGTCGGTGCGTTTGCGTCATGGCTGGCCACGCTGGCGGATGCGCCTGGCACCACGCTGGTGTGCAGCCCGCAGGCGGCTGAGGAAAATTGCCACAGCCAGGGCTTCAGCCTGGCGCTGCACCCGTGGCAGCCTGCGCTGCCCGTCGCCGACAGTGCGGCAGCGTTCGCTTTCTATCCGCTGGCGGCAGCGCTGACCCATCAGCCGCTGCCGTCACAGGCGGTGCCGTTACCGCATTATTCTGCTGTGGAACCTGTCGCCGAACCCGAACTTATCGGCCACGGCGAGGCTGACAGTCCGACCGCTGAGCCGGGTGCCGACGCCGATCCGGCTGGCGATAATACCGCTACGCTGCTGCTGCGGCCGGAGTTCTTTTCAACCTTCAGCGCGGCGATGGGGCACGCCTATGGTCGCCGGCTGCGCCCGTTATTTGCCGCCTTGCGTCACTCAGGTGGCCAGGGCGAATGGCAGGAGGTGGAGGGCGTGTGGCAACTGACGCTGCAACTCCCCCGCGATCTGGCGGTGGCGGACTGGGCGCTGCATCAGCTGGTGCTGGCGCTGACGCCGCCGGTCGACGACGAGCCGCCGCCGCCGCCCGACACTATCGCCATCCGCGCGCTGCTGCAGCAGTTGCCCTATCAGCTGGCATCAACCTTTTCGCCAGGCTGCTGGCGGGCGTTGCTGACCGGCGGCAGCACGGCGCTGCAGACGCTGATTGCCCGCCGTCTGAGCGCGCTGCCGCTGCCGGTTAACCCGGCGGCGTCGCCGATGCGCACCAGCGCGCCGAGCGGCATGATTGCGCTGCCGCACGCCAGCCGCGATAACGCCTTGCTGCTGTTTATCCCGCTGCACCAGCCGTCACGCGCGTCGACTCAGGATGCGCAACAGCTGGCTGCGCTGCGGGCGCTGGCGCTGCTGTATGAGCCGCGTTTCTTCCAGCGTTACCGGGTCGAACAGCAGATAGGGTACGTGGTCAGCAGCCGCTACCTGCGCTGTGCCGATCAGGATGGCGTGCTGTTCGCGCTGCAGTCGCCCGATTACAGCGCGCTGTCGCTGCTGCGCTACTGCCGTAATTTTCTGCGTTCGCTGAATGAGGCGCTGGCGAGCTGCGATCTGGCGGCGCTGAAGGCCAGTCTGCATCGCGAACGGCTTGATACACCGCTGGCCCGCTTACGTCAGCTGAATGGCCTGGCCGATGCGGATGCGGCGGCGATTGACGCGCTGGACGTTGTCAGACTGCAGCAGCTGCACCACGATTTGATTCAGGCGCGGCGTCGCTGGCGGGTATTATTTACCCCAGGTAGCGCAAGCTAAGCGGCAGCCGCAAAGTTGCTGAATTTATTTGAAAATTACCGACAAATCTCTTCACTGTTTATTCCGACCGAATTGCACCACACTCAGTTTACTTTTTGAGTTGTACAAGGAATTTATCGTGAAGAACCTCAAGCGTATTGCGCTGCCCCTGTTAGCCGTTGCCAGCCTGTATGTTCCTGTCTCTCAGGCAGAAGCGATGCACTACCAGCTCAATCCAGAGCACACCTCGGTGGTGGTCAGCTGGAATCATTTCGGTTTCTCACACCCGACCGCCGATATCCCGGATGCCAGCGGGACGCTGGTGTTCGATAAAGATCATCCTGAGCAGTCACGTGTTGATGTGACGCTGCCGGTCAGCAAAATCGACAGCCACGTTGCGGCACTGACCAAAGAATTTAACGGTGCAGACTATTTCGACACCGCGAAATATCCGACCGCTACCTTCCACAGCACCAAAGTGGTGGCGAAGGGCGATAACCGTTTTGACGTCGAAGGTAACCTGACGCTGAAAGGCATCACCAAACCGGTGACGCTGCACGCCACGCTGAACAAGCAGGGCGAGCATCCGATGGTGAAGAAGCAGGCGATTGGTTTTGATGCCACCGGCATCATCAAGCGCTCCGACTTTAAGCTGGATAAATATGTTCCGGCGGTAGGTGATGAGGTTGCGCTGACCCTGTCGACTGAAGCCTACGCTAAATAGCTGCGGGCCACGCAATAAGGGCCGCAGCCCTTATTGCGTATCGCTTACTGCGCCCAGAATTTCTTCTTACTGGTTTTACCGATCCCCGGATTAAAACTGTTGGTCGGGTCCAGCGTCTGCCAGTGCGCTGCGTGTTCGTCTGACGCACAATAGAGATGGCCGACATTGTGTTCCGCCGGATACTTCGCCCCGCGCTGCTCCAGCACCGCAATCACCGCCTGCTTAAACGCCTTCGCATCCACGCCCGGTTTCAGCACATAATCCTGATGATTGACGTAGCAGAAAAAATGGCCGCAGCAGGAGTCGACCTGCACCTGTTCCGCCAGCTCGGGCGGCAGTTCAATGCGCCATGATTGATCGTTACGCCGTAACGCCACGTCAAATGCCACCAGCCGCCGATCGGGGTCATAGCCGAGATAATCACAGTAAGAGATGGTGCAGCCGCCCACGCCGAAGCGCACCAGAAACGCATCGCGCGCTTCCTGCTGGTTACACAGGAAAAAATCGCCCTGACCCTGACTGAAGAAGCGGGTCAGCAGGCCCTCCAGCTCTGCGGTCTGCTGTGCCTCCACTTTGATCATCAGATGATGCTCAAACCGATCGCGGTAGGCCATAATGCGCGGCGCCACTCCGCGCGGGGTGATCTGATTAAACAACTGCAGCAGTCGATCAACACTGTTACGCGGTAAAAACGGCAGATGGCTGACCCGCACATCCCAGCGGGCTTTCTTCGCCATCAGTCCGGGCAGCGCCTGCGGACCGAGTTTGCCAATCGCCAGCATCATATGTTTGCTGTAGCGCACCGTGAGATCAAAGGCGTTGCGATGGATATATTCAGCCTGAATCGGCAGCGCCTGCATTTCTGCCAGCAGCACCCGCCGCAGCGCCACCAGCTGCTGCTCATCGTCGCTGCCGATATAGAAGGTGCGGGTCTGCGGACTGGCTTCAAAGGTCGGCAGACGCACCGCAAACACCACCACTTTACCGGCGCTGCCCGCGCTTTCATGCAGATAACGCCGATCGCCATTAAAGCGCGACGGGCTGTCCGCCGCCGTGTCCCGCAGCTGGCTGGCGTAGTCGTCTGCCCAGATTTTCCCCGCCCAGTCGGGTCGGTCGCCGGTGGTGTAGTTCTGCTGCTCCAGCCGCTGCAACATCTCTTCCGGGCTCTCTCCCAGATCGATACCCAGATGATTCACCATCTCCAGTCGCCCATCGTCATGCAGACGGGCAAACAGCGACTTTTCGGTAAAGGCCGGACCGCGCCGGATCAGCGATCCGCCCGAGTTATTACAGATACCGCCAATCACCGATGCGCCGATACAGGAGGAGCCGATCACCGAATGGGGTTCCCGGCCCAGCGGGGCGAGAATGTTCTCCAGCTCGGTCAGGGTGGCACCCGGAAAGGCGATCACCTGACGCGCCTGGTCGATCACCTGTACCCCTTTCAGCCGACGGGTACTGACAATCACCACCTCGCGATCGTAATCATTGCCATCCGGCGTCGAGCCGCCGGTCACCCCGGTATTGGCCGCCTGCATCAGCACGATGGCGTTGCTGGCGCAGCAGATTTGCAGGACCTGCCACAGCTGCAGCAGCGTCTGCGGCAGCACCACGGCCAGCGCTTCCCCCCGACCGACCCGGAATCCTTTGGTGTACCAGGCTTTATCATCCCGATCGGTGAGCAGATTTTTCACACCGACCCGTTCGCCAAGCTGGCGGAGCATGAGCTGAGAGGAGGTCATTTGATCTCAATATTTTGGTTAACAACAGAGAGTCATTGGACAGCCGGCGCCATTCCACTGTCAATCATTGATCGCCAGCGAAATAACAAAAATAGCGATTATTGCGGCGTTTTTAATCAGCTTTTTGCATCCGAAGCCCGACGAAAATAGTCGCCGAACCGCAAAAAATGAGGTGAAAATCACAAATTTGTCACGACGATTCGCCCGCCAATCGGCCGGTCAGTCTCTGGCAACAATATTCCCTGAATACGTTAGCTAACCCGCTGATATATCAGGATTCACACCACGCCGATCGGCGCTGTTGATTGTGATGGTACTCACAAATATTCCTGGTAATAATCCGCTGTCAATCATCTCACCCGCAAAATACAGCTCATAACTGTGATCTCCGTTGCAAATAACAACGCCTTATCCCGGAACAATGAAACCCGACACCAATTAAGCCAGCGGGGTGAATAATGCGAATCGGAATAGTGATCAGCGGTGGCGATGTCAGCGGCATTAATAACTTTGTTTTTCAGATCGGCCGACTCACTCAGGCAGAGATCGTGATATTTGATGGCGGCATACCCGGTTTATTAAGTCATTGCCACCGGGATATTAGTCAGCGTGATCTGCTGGACTTTTCTATCGCCCCGATCCCGGTGATGCAATCGGGACGGACGCAAAAAAAATTGCTGCGCAGTGAATATGAAATGATTGCCCGCCAGCTAAAGAGCGCACGGATTGAAGTATTAATTATGGCGGGCGGTGACGGGTCGCTGCAATTTCTGCATACCCTGTCGGAATCTGGCGTCAATTGTTTTGGCGTCGGCATGACGATTGATAACGATGTATTTGGCAGTGATTATACGCTCGGTTTTTCCACCGCCTGCGAGCAGGTATTAAAAGAGGTGGCAAAGCTGCGCAATACCGGTCGGGCATTACCCGGACGGGTATTTATGCTGGAATTACTCGGCGGCTATTGCGGCGAGTTAACCCTGCAGTCGGCGTTAAAATCCAATGCCGATTTTGCGCTAATCCCGGAGTGCCAGATTCCGCTGCCGCAGCTGGCTCAACGCATCACCCAGCGGCTGGCGCAGCAGAACAGCGTGGTGATCCTCTGCTCAGAGGGCTACACCCGTGAATATTCGCCCGGTTTTCAGGGGGCGATCGATACCTTAATCAAACAGCTTGAACCGTTAATTGGCGTTCGCATCCGCAAAACCATTCTCGGTTACGGGCTGCGTAATGGTGAACCGACCTGTGAGGAAATTTATCAGGGCACCATTATGGCCAGTGAAGTGGTGCGTTGTATTCAGTCAGGAATGCGCAATAAAGCGGTGATTATTAATGGCAGTAATAAACCGATTCCGATTGATTTAATAAGCATGCAAAAACGCCTGGTCGATATCGACGGGCATCATTACAAGCTCGCTAAACAACTGCAAATTCTGTGAGGAGAAAACCATGCTGAAAATTTTATGTGTCTGTGGCTGCGGATTAGGATCCAGTTTTGCGATTGAGATGAGCGCAAAAGCGGTTTTAAAAAAACTGGAAATTGACGCGGATATTGACCACACCACCATTTCTGAAGCCAACGCGTTTAAATCAGACATGATCCTGACGCAAAAAGCCTTTGCCGATGTATTAAATGCCGATGCCAGTCCGGAACAGATTAAACGGGTGATTATTCTGAATAAGCTCACCGATAAAGCGGAAATCGAGCAAAAGATCGTCGCCTTTTTAAAAGAACGCAACATGAAGGTCGCTGCCCATGAATAGTGTGATCGACTTCCTGGTAAAAGACTTATTAGGGCAGGCCTCGATTCTGATCGCCTTTATTGCCCTGATTGGTTTGCTGCTGCAAAAAAAATCGGCCGGCAAGGTGGTGGAGGGCACCTTCAAAACCCTGCTGGGCTTTTTAATTATGATGGCCGGTATCAATATTATTGTCGGCACGCTGACCTTCCTTAACACCATTTTTACCCACGGCTTCGGGATGCAGGGCTACATCACCGATGTGGCGGCGATTGCCGGGCTGGCCAACCGTGAACTGGGATCGGAGGTGGCGCTGACCCTGCTGGTGATTTTTATCGTCAACATTATCATCGCCCGCCTGACGCCGTTTAAGTACATCTTCCTCACCGGCCAGGCGCTGCTGTGGATGGCAACGATTGGTGCGGTAATTGGCTACAAGGCGGGACTGAGCGGTCTGCCGCTGATCCTGACCGGCGGCATTTTCGGCGGGATTATGGCGGTGGTGATGCCTGCACTGGCGCAGCCAGTGGTGCGGCGGATTACCGACTCTGATGATGTCGCGCTGGGCCACTTCTGCACCATCGGCTATCTGGTGACGGCAGCGGTGGCGAAGGTGGTCGGTAAAGGATCGCGCTCAACCGAAGACCTGAAGCTGCCGGATAACTTCAAGTTCCTGCAGGACACCTATCTGTCGATGGCGCTGGTGATGGTGCCGATGTACCTGATCCCGGCGCTGGCGGCTGGCCCGGCGTTTATTGCCCAGTACAGCAACGGCATGAACTACCTGATGTACGCCTTTATGCAGGCGATTCAGTTCGTCGCCGGGGTGTTCGTGCTCTACAGCGGGGTGCGTCTGCTGCTTAACGAACTGGTGCCAGCCTTCCGTGGCATTGCGATGCGGGTGGTGCCGGACGCTAAACCGGCGCTCGACTGCCCGGTGATGTTTCCCTACGCGCCGAACGCGGTGATTGTCGGCTTCCTCGCCACCACGCTCGGCTCCATCGTCGGCATGCTGGTCTTCCCGATGTTTGGCCTGGCGATGATCCTGCCTGGTCTGTTGACCAACTTCTTCGCCGGCGGCACCGCCGGGGTGTTTGGTAACGCCATCGGCGGACGGCGCGGGGCGGTGATTGGTGGCTTCGTCCACGGCCTGTTTATCACGCTGCTGCCGGCAATTCTGGTTCCGATGCTGGAGAGCTACGGCTTCACCGGCGTGACCTTCAGCGATTCCGACGTGATCAGCACCGGGCTGGTGCTCGGCCACGCCTTCCAGAACAACTGGCTGTTTGTCGCCCTGTTTATCGCTTTCGTTACTGCACTCGCCTGGTTTGTTAACGGGAAATCCACTAAGCCACAAGAGGAAAAAATCCATGAAACTTTATAATTTCGCCGATCTGTTACAGCTGGCTAAGCAACGCGATTTTAAAGCGGTCGGCTCGTTTAACCTGCACTGCCTGGAGATGCTGCCGGCCTATTTTAAAGCGGCGGAAAAAACCAACAGCCCGTTAATGATTCAGATCTCCACCGGTACGGCGAAATACCTGGGTCATAAACTGCTGGTCGATGCGATTAAATCATTGTCAGAAAGCACCGGCGTCCCGACCTGTCTGCACCTTGATCACTGTTCCGACCTGGCGGCGATTCAGACCGCCATCGACGCCGGTTTTAGCTCGGTGATGTATGACGGATCGCATCTGCCGATTGAGGAGAATATCGCCAACACCCGTCGGGTCATCGACATGGCGCGGCCGCACAACGTCTCGGTAGAGGCGGAGCTTGGGGCGATTGGCGGTTCAGAAGATGGCAAATGCGTCGAAATGGAGGCGATCGCCTTTACCCCGGTAGAGGATGCCAGACGCTTCGTGGAGGAGACCGGCGTCGATATGCTGGCGATTTCGATCGGCACGGTGCATGGCCTGTATACCGGTAAAGCGCATATTCAGCATCAGCGGCTGGCGGACATTACCGCCGCCACCCACACGCCGCTGGTGCTGCACGGTGGGACCGGCGTCAGTGACGAAGATATGCGTTTAGCGGTGCGCAGCGGCATTGAAAAGGTCAACGTCGGCACGGAAATGAATGTGCAGTGGGTCGCACAATGCAAAACCAGCTTTGAAAAAGGCAAGGTCAACGACAGCGTGCGTAATTTCCTGGTACCGGCCAATGATGCGGTGACCAGCGTGCTGGTTGAGAAGATGCAGTTGTTCCGTTAATCGCCCGGTCTGAGGGCGCGGCCGACCTGAATCAGCGGTCAGTCGATCATTTCATTCTTTATTACGCCTTAACCTGAGGTGCCCCGGCGCCGGTCGGGGCAGGAGACGCTATGTTTGGATTCTTAAAAAAGTCGCCGCCAGCTGAACAACCGGATACGGAACAGCAGGACCAGCAGGCGCAAGCCAGCCGCGAGAAAATGACCGAACTGGAAAATAAGCTGGCTGACAATCCGCGTGATGGCGAGACGCAGAAGCAATTAATGCTGGAATATAACCGGGCATTAAGCTTATTTGCCAAAAGCCGTCGCTACCGAAATGAAATTGATGCGCTGTTTGTCAAAATCGATGAATTACGCAATCTGGTTCGCCAGTCGATTTAAGGAGAGTGGATGAGCATTAAGCAGCTATTGCAACAGGCTAACGCGATTCAGGTCGGCATTGACGCCACGGACTGGCGTCAGGTGATCGCCCTGGCCGCTGAACCGCTGGTGAGTGGGGGCTACCTCGACGCGCGCTATCCGGCAGAGGTGATCGCCAATACGCTGACCCACGGCGCCTATTACGTGTTTGATGAGGGCATCGCCATGCCGCATGCCCGACCGGAAGCCGGCGTGATCCGCGACTGCTTCAGCCTGATCGTGCTGGCGCAGCCGATCTCATTTGCCGGCAGCGAAAAAGCGGACATCGTGATTATGTTCGGCGCGCGCGACAGTAATGCGCATATCGAAGAGGGCATTCGCGCCATTGTCTCGCTGCTAGAAGATGAACAGACGCTGGTCAGATTACGCCAGGCCCGCAGCGCCGCGGAGGTGATTGATATCTTATGACGACAACAACCCCGTTAAAATGCGTGGTGCTGGTGAACGGAATTCCGGCCTCGGGAAAAAGCACCCTGACTCGTGCGCTGTCGCAGCGCTTCGGCTGGCCGGTGCTGACGCTCGACAGCCTGAAGGAGCCCTTTATGGCCTGCTTTGCGCCGGTCGACCGGCAGCGTAACCGGCAGCTCGGCTGCGCCGCCTATCAGGCGATCTGGAACATTGTCGGTCAGGCACCGGCCAGTCAGATCTGGCTGATTGACGCCTGGTTCGGCTTTCAGTCGCGCGCGGTGCTGGAACAGGGCCTGCAGCAGGCTGGCGTCGACACGGTGCTGGAGCTGTGGATGCAGATCGCCCCGGAGGCGGCGGTGGCGCGTTATCAGGCCCGGCTATCGCAGCGGCTGCCCGGCCATCCCGGCGCGGAATATCTGCCTGAACTGCGTCAGCTGGCGCAACAGGCAGAGCCGATGGCGCTGGGGCCGGTGCTGCGGGTCAACGCCAGCGCGCAGGATGAACGGGCGGTGGCCGGCTGGTTACAGCAACAGCTGGAGAGAAACAGCTACACTTCACCTCAATGTCCGACGAGTGAGGAGTTGCAGCATGTCATCACCCCCTTATCTGCAAACCGGTGAAAGCGCCGTGCTGTATGACGGCGTCTGTAAACTGTGCAACGGCTGGGTCCGGTTCCTGCTGCGCCATCGGCTGGCGCGGCAGGTTCGTTTTGCAGCGGTTCAGAGCGAGCAGGGCAAGGCGCTGCTGCGCTGGGCCGGATTACCTCAGGAGAATGTCAGCACCATTGTCTATATCGCCGATAATCAGCACTGGCTGCGGGCGCAGGCGGTATTTCGCGTGATGCAGCAGATGCCGGCACCGTGGCGCGGCCTCAGCGTGCTGCGCCATTTCCCGGATGCAATCAGTAATTTTGCCTACGATCGTATCGCCCTGAACCGCTATAAGCTGTTTGGCCGCTACGACAGTCAGCAGGCAATTACCCCCGATTACCCTGAGCGCTTTTTGCATCCGCTGGAGCCATCGCGCTAAAGCGGCCAGTGACATTACAGGGTAAACACCGTCCGGCAGCGGCTGTCATCTTCCTCCCACGCCTGCGCAACCTCGCTTAACGGTCGCGCGCGGAACGGCACCGAAAAGTGGTGAGGACCGGCGGCCTGCAGCATCTCCCCGATTGAGGCGATCAGCTCGCGGTCGGCGACGCTGCCCAAGCCGCTGCCCATCAGCGTCAGCCCGGAGGAACGCAGCAACTTGCTGTGCAGCGGGATCTCCTGACCGCTCAGCGACCCAATCTGCACAAAACGCACCACTTTATCACCGCCGCTGACGGCGGCCGTCATGATCGCCAGCGCGCTCTCTCCCCACAGATAATCCAGCACCACATCAACGCCTGCTGCCATCAGCGCTGGCAGCTCGGTCGGCAGCGCCGCCAGCGTCAGGGTGATATCGGCTCCTTCCTGTTGTAGCTGTTGCAGCGTCTCGCTGTTGCGGCCGGTGGCAATGATTTTTCCCGCGCCCAGGCTGCGGGCAATGCGGATTGCCAGCCGACCCGAGGTGCCGGTCGCGCCGTTAATCAGCACCGTTTCACCGGGCCGCAGCGCCGCCCGGCGGGTCAGTGCGGTCCAGGATGACATGCCCGGATTGGCGATAGCCGCAGCGACCACCGGATCAAGCGTCGGCGGCAGTGCAATCAGGCACTCGCTTCGCACCAGGGTGCGCTGCGCCATGCTGCCCCAGCCCGCGTCGAATGCCAGAAAATAGACCGCATCGCCGTTATCGAGGTAGCCGGTGCCATCAATGCCGGGAATCAACGGATAGCGTGCCGCGCCACTGTAATGGGTGCCCGCCGCCCGTGATTTTGCCAGCTGGCTGATGGCGGCGGCTTTCACCGTCACCCGCTGCTGGCCTGCTGCTGCCTGCGGTTCGGGAAAATCACCGTAGTGGGGTGTCGCGCCTGCCCGATCGATTATTGCTGCTTTCATGGAGTGTGGCCTTCTGTCTGCGGGATAATAAGTGTAAAGTACACACATTATTCCTGCCTCTGGATGGCGTCAATGAAAAAAGTGCAAAATACACATAACTCATCGTTCGATGTGCTGCACAACAGCTTACTCACCATTGTGGCGGCCTTTAACCGGCCACAGCGCGATCTGGCGATGATCAGGGGCGCGGGCATTGAGCTTGATCGCGCCCTGTTCCCGCTGCTGGTGCAGGTCGGCCGCTTCGGACCGATCGGGGTCGGGGAGCTCGCCGATCGGGTCGGACGTGATTACACCACCGTCAGCCGCCAGGTGGCGAAGCTGGAACAGACCGGCCTGGTGCAGCGACAAAAAAATGCCGCGGATAAGCGGATCAACGAGGCGGCAATTACCCCGGCCGGTAAAGCGATGACTGATAAAATCGATGCGCAACGGGCGCAGATCTACCAGCGGGTATTCGCTGACTGGCCGCAGAGCGACCGTGCCACACTGGAACAGTTGTTGCAGCAATTTGTGAGCGACTTTAGCGCGTTGCAGGGCGATGAGAGGGACGACGCGTGATGCAGGTGACAGGAGGACGCAACCATGCCGGTTAATATCGATCTCAACGATCTTTATGCGTTTCGCGCGCTGGTGGAGTATGGCAATTTTCGTCTCGCGGCGGACTCAATCTGCCTGTCACAGTCGGCGCTGAGCCGCAGAATAGACAAGCTGGAGACGGCGCTGGGGATCCGTTTGTTTGAGCGCACCACCCGCCGGGTCACCCTGACGCTAAAAGGCCACGCCTTTGCCGAACGGTCAGACAAGCTGCTGGTAGATTTTGAAGAGGTGATGGCCGATCTGAGTGAGGTCAGTCTGGCGCGGACCGGGCTGATCACCGTCGCCTGTGTGCCCTCCGCCGCCTATTATTTTATGCCCAACATCATCCGGCTGTTTCAGGCGCGCTATCCACGGGTGCGGGTCAGGTTAATCGACAGCAGCGCCGCCAATGTCTATGACGCGGTGATTGGCGGTCAGGCCGATTTCGGCCTTAGCTTTTCCGGCCGGGCGCAGCCCGATGTCCATTTTCTGCCGCTGATCGACGATCCCTACGTGGCGGCCTGTCGGCATGAACATCCGATCGCGGCAAAACAGAGCCTGAGCTGGCGGGAGTTTTATCAGCAGGAGTGGGTGGGGCTGGACAAGACCTCCGGCAACCGCAATCTGCTCGATCAGGCGCTGGAGCATATCGTGCCGGAGAAAGCCTGCATCTGTGAAACCCGGCATGTCACCACGATGCTCGGCATGGTTGAAGCGGGCCTCGGCATTGCTGCCGTGCCCGCTATGTCGATGCCGACCGCCGGTCACTCCGCGCTGACGGCAGTGCCGCTGACCGACCCGGCGGTGAAACGCACGGTGGGTCTGCTGCGAAAAAACGGCCGCACGCTGTCACACGTCGCCGGTGAGCTGGAAGCGCTGATTATTGAACGGTATCAGTCTGTCTGATTGGCTGTGACGCGCCAGCCGGTTGAGGCTGGCCGATCGGGTGCAGCCCGGTTTGACGTACCACCTGTTGGACCTCGGACGAGGCGAGCCAGCGCAGTAGCCGGCGCGCTTCATCGGGCTGTGCTGACTGCCGTACCACCGCGCCGGCAAAGCGGGTGGTGTATTGCAGGCTGTCAGGTAACTCGCCAACAAAGGTAACGCCGGGCACCGGCAACAGTTCACTGACCTGCTGGAACCCGATCGCATATTTGCCGGCCGCGACTTGTGAGGCGACCGGAATCCGCTCTACTTTAAACGCCTTTGCGTTGACCCGATCGGCGATGCCCAGCCGGGTGAACAACTGGCTGCTGATGTACTGACCGCTGGCACTGTCGGAGTAGGCTATCGAGCGGGCGCTGAGCAGGGTGGCGCGCAGGGCACCCTCGCTGTCGATGGCGACCGGCGTTGCGCCTTGTTTGATCACCGCTCCGATGCGTGAATCGGCCAGTTCAACCCGCGAACCCGGCAGCGTGCGGCCCTGTTGTTCCAGATTGCCCAGCGCATCGCCCACCATAATCAGCAGATCGGCGCGTTCGCCCCGCGCCAGCCGGGCCGGGATCGCCTGCGGCGTTTTGCCCATTGACGGACCGGCCACCGTATTGATGCGGATCCCTTCCCGCGCCGCATAGCGAGGAGATAACTGGTCCCACGCCGCTTTAAAGCCGCCCGAGATCATCACGGTCAGCTCCCGGGTCTGGGCGCTGGCACTGCCCGCCACGCTGATAAGCAGAGCGACCAACAGAGAATAGCGTTTCATATCAATCTCCTTAGCTCACGGCATTATTGGCGAAAGGCAACGGATTGCCGGTCCGGCGGTAGAGGTAGAGCGTCGCCAGCAGGGCGCAGACGGCAGCAAAACTCATCCAGTAACCGGGCGACGCTTTATCGCCGGTCAGTTCAATCAGTCCGGTCGACATCACCGGCGTGAAACCGCCGAACAGCGCGGTGGCCAGGCTGTAGGCCAGCGAGAAGCCGGCAACCCGCACTTCACCCGGCATAATTTCGGTCAGCGCCGGGATCATCGCGCCGTTATACAGGCCGTAAATCAGTGACAGCCACAGCAGGACCCCGAGCATCATCGAAAAGCTGGGGGCCGCCGCCAGCAGGCTCAGCGCCGGGTAGCTGGTGGTCAGCGCCAGCAGCGTCATGGCGATCAGCAGCGGCTTGCGGCCGAAGCGATCCGACAGTGCGCCGCCAATCGGCAGCCAGATGAAATTCGACACCGCCACCAGCAGGGTCACCAGCAGGCTGTCAGAGGCGCTGAGCATCAGCACTTTTTTGCCAAAGGTCGGGGCATAAACGGTGATCAGGTAGAAGGCGGTGGTGGTCATCGCCACCATCAGCATTCCGGCGATCACCACCTGCCAGTTAGCCAGCAAAATTTTAAATACCTGTTTCAGCGCGGGTGGGTTGCGTCGGGCGCTGAATTCCGCCGTCTCTTCCAGTTTGCGGCGCAGCACGAAGATAAACGGCACGATCATGCAGCCGAACAGGAACGGAATCCGCCAGCCCCATTCGCGGATAGCGCTCTCGGCCAGCAGCGCATTCAGGATAAAGCCCATCGCTGCGGCCACCATGATCGCCACCTGCTGGCTACCTGACTGCCAGCTGGTATAAAAACCTTTCCGGCCTGGGGTGGCGATTTCGGCCAGATAAACCGACACGCCGCCCAGTTCGGCTCCCGCCGAAAAGCCCTGCAGCAAGCGTCCGGTCAGCACCAGCAGCGGTGCCCACAGGCCAATGCTCTGATAAGAAGGGATCAGCACAATCATGAAGGTGCCTGCCGCCATGATCGACAGCGTTACAATCAGCCCTTTACGGCGGCCCACTTTGTCAATATAAGCCCCGAGTACCACTGCGCCGATCGGCCGCATCAGGAAACCGGCACCGAACACCGCAAAGGTCATCATCAGCGAGGCAAACTCGCTGCTGGCCGGAAAGAAGGTATGGGCGATGTAGGTGGCATAAAATCCAAACAGAAAAAAATCAAACTGTTCGAGAAAATTGCCTGAGGTGACACGGAATATTGCGCCGATCCGGGCGCGGGTGGAAAGCGTAGTAGGTGAGGGGGTCTGCATCAGTGAGCTCCAGTCGGTGATTGACGCTTTTTGCCGCGCCTGTGACTGAAGAGTGGATCAGCGACCGGCGGTTAATAAGTGCAAAAAGGGCATGGATTGATGCGTGGCCTGCATGACTCGGCGAAGCTTGTGGGTTAAGTCGATTAATATCAGCGCGTTAGCGTAAAGGTGCGGGCGGCGGCGTTGCGGCTAACCCGCGCCACGAGTTTGCGGAAATGTGACAGAATTCATAACTGTGTAACAGCGGCGCTGACCGGGCAGGCAAGGCTGGCTGAGCGGCAGGTCAGGCGCGCATCCAGCCAAACGTCTGTTGCAGCCGCTCAGCAGCGCCGCACCGGCATAGCCGCCGAGGTGAAAGCGGCGTTCGCTCCAGTCCAGACAGCCGCAGCAGGCTTTGCGCCGTCCCGGCTGAGAGAGATCGATCTGTAACGCCGCAAACTGCTGCTGGCCGTAAAGCGTGACGGCGCTGCCGTCCGCCGTTATCCACGCCTGTTGCTGCATGGCGGCGTAAATCTGCACTGCAATTTCGCCCGCCAGGTGGTCGTAACAGGTGCGGGCAGTTCGCAGCGAGTTCGGGGTACGGCTGTCCGGAGCAGAGATCCGCCGCCACGACACGCCCATCATATTTTCAATCAGGGCGGCGATGTCACTGCCGGTCAGCCGGTAATAACGGTGGCGACCCTGCGCCAGGCAGACGATCAGCCCGCTGTTGATCAAACGGTTGAGGTGCGCGCTGGCGGTCGAAGGCGCAACGTCGGTGACGGCGCTGAGTTCAGTGGCGGTCCAGGCGCGGCCATCCATCAGTGCTGACAGCATCCTCACCCTGGAGGTGTCAGCCATGGCGGCAGCCACCGCGACAATCGCCGCCTCAAGAGCGACGCTGTCGTCGGGGCGTTCATGCGGTTGTGATTTTGTCATCTGTCGGGACTGCCCATGCGGTTGTCAGCCTCGCGGCTGAGTGATTGTCGTCGGTGATCAGGATCAGCTGGTTAGCGTGGTCGCTGTATTGCACCAGAATATTAATGCCGGCGCTGGCCAGCCGCGCCGTTATCTCAGCCAGTTCACCGGGGCGCTGCTGGGGTAATTTGCGGATCAGCGGAGCGGTCACCGCCTGTACTGCGAGTCCTTCCGCCTCCAGCACGGTCCGCGCCCGCTCGCCCTCCACCACCAGAAAATGCGCGTGGCTCTGCGCGCCAGCCGGGAACAGGCCGCTGCCTTCCAGTCCAATGCCGTGCTGGCCCAGCAGACCGGTGAGACGGGAAAGGGTGCCAGCACTATTTTGCAGGATCACATGAATATCGAACATCTTAATTTGTCTCCGGTTTCGATGCATACTCTCTGACCAGCGTCGCAATGCGCAGCGAGTAACCGGCGAAAAGGGTCTCACGGCCTTCGCGTTGGGCAGCCTGATGCTGTGGATTGTTTTTCCAGGCCAGCACTGCCGCTTCATCGCGCCACCAGGACAGCGAGAGGATCTTTTTCTCATCGGTCAGGCTTTGAAAGCGCTCAATCGCGATAAAACCGTCGACCTGCGCCAGCAGCGGTTTGAGTTCTGTGGCCAGATGCAGGTAGCGAGCCTGGTGTTCGGGTCGGGCCTGGGCTTCAAACAGTACAGCGATCATCGGTTGTCTCCTTAGGGTGTCAGCAGCACAGTAGCGGGCGGGGCGGCGTGATGCTTCGGCCTGCTACGAAATATGCCTGTACGGCTAATCAACCAGACCATCATTTCACTATCATGGAGCAGGTAATATGTTCACCGGACTGAGTGCGTTTCCCCTTACCCCGTTTACGGCTGACAAGCCGGATGAAGCGGCATTTTTACGGCTGCTGCAGCGGCTGACTGAAGCGCAGGTGGACTCGCTTGGCGTGCTGGGCTCTACCGGCAGTTACGCTTATCTGACCCGCGCCCAGCGCAGGCGCATCGCCGAACTGGCGGTTGCCGATGCTGGTGCTGTCCCGGTGATGATCGGGATTGGCGCGGTCAGCAGCGCTGAGGTGCTGTATCTGGCGGAAGATGCTCAGCAGGCGGGCGCGTCAGCGCTGTTGCTGCCGCCGCTTGGCTATCAGGCGCTGCGGGATGAAGAGGTCTTTACGCTGTACCAGACGGTGGCGCGTCACGCGTCGGTGCCGATCTGCGTCTATGATAATCCGGGCACCACCCATTTTACCTTTTCCGATGCGCTGATCGGCCGCATCGCCGCGCTGCCTGGCATCGCCTCAATAAAAATTCCCGGCGTACCGGCAGATTTGCCGGCGGCTGTTCAGCGCATCGCCCAACTGCGGGCCTTGCTGCCTGAAACTGTCTCAATCGGCGTCAGCGGCGATGCGTTTGCCGCAACCGGCCTGCTGGCGGGCTGTGATGGCTGGTACTCGGTGTGTGGCGGACTGTTTCCGCGGGTAGCCCAGGCGATCGCTGAGGCGGCGCAGGCGGGCGACGATCGGCGCGTCACAATGCTGGATGCGCAACTGCAACCCTTGTGGGCGCTGTTCCGTCAGCATGGCGGCAGCCTGCGGGTGATGGCAGCAGCAGCGGCGATTCTGGGGCTGACCGCAGCAGATTGCCTGCCGCGCCCGCTGTTACCGCTCTCCGCCGCTGATTATCAGCAGATCGCTGAGGTCGTGACCGGGCTGGAACTGGCGTAGCAGGCGCGGGCAGCAAGGCCACAGCCTGCCGGGCGATGCTGGCTGCCCGGGGTAGCTGGCTACCGGCCTGGCCCGTGGTTTATTGCGCCGCGACCGGCGTTTCTCTGCCGTCAATAGCCTCAGCGATGATACACCAGGTGAAAGCCTTCGCTTGCCTGCGGTGGCTCGAAGTAGCGGGTAATAAGCTCAAACTGCTGTTCGGTGGTGGCGAAGGCATGTTCACCCGACTGATTGCGGGCATGCAGGCGGGCTTTACAGCGATCGTCCGGCAGATCGAGATAGTGCAGCTGGTGCTGTGCCGCCGAGCGTTTGATCAGCGACATCATCCAGCCGCGATTCGCCTGAGTGTTGGCGGGAAAGTCGAGCACCACCGAAACCCCCGCCGTGAGCAGCGCCAGCAGGTGTGGGGTAATGGCATTTTTCAGCAGCGCCGCACAGCGCACATAGTCGGCGACTGACTGCAGCCGATCCGGATAGAGTGCCGCCAGCCACTGATCTTCACTCAGGATGATGCAGCCCGGTTCGGCGCCCAGCCGGGCCGCAAGGGTGGATTTACCGGAGGCGATTTTGCCGCACAGCAGATGCAGGGTAGCCGGCGTAACGGTGTCGTGCTTCATAGGGTTCCTTAGCGGATTAACACCGGTAAGGCCCGCCTTACCGGCGGGTATAAGAGACAGCTTATCCCACCGCGCAACAGACGGTGTAAATAATCATCGCTGGCTGGCAAGCTGGGTATCGGTTCATCCGGTGAGACTAGCAAAGTGGGCGGGATTATCCAGCAGAATGTTGTCGCGCTATCGTCCGGAGTCAGGCGGTGCTGTGAACTGAGCAGCAAAACAGTGAGCCGCACAGCAGGGTGAGAGACACGGTGGTGTCCGGTTGTCAGCAAGCCGCTCGCTTACCGGTTCACCACCTCGCCGCAGGCTGTGGCCATTATGCCTGTTTCGCCATCAGTAACGTCAGCAGTTCCCGACAGCACGCCTCTTCCTCAGCACTGTCTGCCGCCGCCAGATGGCGCAATAGCGCCATGCAGCTGTGTTCCTTGCCCGCTTCCATCAGTTCCTCAACCAGGAAATTCATTTTTTCCCGCTCGGTGGCGTGAAACGCCGGGTTGATCAGGTGGACATTTTCCTTCACGGCCAGGGTGGCGCTCTCTGAGTGATTCATAGAATTATCCTGTATTGGGTTAAAAAATGACCTGGTGGGTGATCTAAACTTATACACGAAAGTTAATTTTGTACAGTTTTGGCGGGCTTCTTTTTTTGCTGAGACGGGCGTCA
The DNA here is from genome assembly GCF_059730575.1 of Pantoea sp. X-Soil-YNGN-775. Taxonomy (NCBI): domain Bacteria; kingdom Pseudomonadati; phylum Pseudomonadota; class Gammaproteobacteria; order Enterobacterales; family Erwiniaceae; genus Pantoea; species Pantoea sp. X-Soil-YNGN-775. Next base: position 1,946,640 of record NZ_AP035945.1, read on the forward strand.
GGGAGTGAGTAAACAGAATAAGAATAGTTGAGCCAGGCCCGGTTGGCGCGGGTTACAGCGCGGTGTCAGCCCGCAAACAGGTAGCGGTTACTGACTAAAAGCCTGCTAATCATTTGGTTAGCTAACTACCGGCCAGTGAAAATTTTTTGAAAAAATAGCCACTGTAACGGCCAGCGATAGCCAGAGTGACGTTAAGGGCTGACATCCCGGCGGATATGTGCGGCTGATATTTCGGTGGGTATGTCTGGCTGGCCATTCTGACGGGTATGTTGGGCTGGTATTTTGGGCTGCTATTGTGGGCTGAACGTGCACGGCATTCGAACGGCCACCGTGCTGACAGGCAACACGGCGGCGTCAGGAAGCGGGGTTAGCGGGCAGGCAGAAAATCTTCACGCTGCGGGGTAAAGGTATCCAGCAGCATACCGGCCTCAAGGCAGACGCAGCCGTGTACCACATCGGGCGCTTTGTAGAGGGTATCGCCCGCCCCGACTTCCCGCGTCTCATCCCCGATGGTGAAGGCGAAACGGCCGCTCAGCACATAGGTTAACTGCTCATGGGGATGGTGATGTAACGGCCCGATGGCACCTTTTTCGAAGCTAACTTCCACCGCCATCATTGTGCCGCCGTAAGCCAGAACCCGACGGGAGACACCCTGACCTAAATCTTCCAGTGGACGCTCTTTTTTATAAATAAACATCGCAACTCCAGTGTGTGGTTGGACGCCTGGGTAGTCGTTTTGTGACGCTACTCACAGCGTAAAGGTGAATTAGTCCATGCACTTTAGTGGTTTTTCATTAAAATGAAACGGTGTTTCAATTAAATGTTAAGGGCAGATCATGAAAATCGCGTTAATGATGGAAAATAGCCAGGCGGCTAAAAACGCTATCGTATTGAAAGAACTGGAAGGCGTGGCGCAGCCGCTGGGCCATCAGGTCTTCAACGTCGGCATGAGCGACGAGCAGGATCACCATCTGACCTATATTCACCTCGGCATTCAGGCCAGTCTGCTGCTGAACAGCAAGGCGGTCGATTTCGTGGTGGCCGGTTGTGGCACCGGGCAGGGCGCGCTGATGTCGCTCAACATTCATCCTGGCGTCAACTGTGGTTATTGTATCGATCCGGCCGATGCCTACCTGTTTGCGCAGATCAATAACGGTAATGCCCTGGCGCTGCCGTTCGCCAAAGGCTTCGGCTGGGGTGCTGAACTCAACCTGCGCTTTATCTTTGAGAAAGCCTTTACCGGCGAAAAAGGCATGGGCTATCCGCCAGAGCGTAAAGAGCCGCAGGTGCGTAACGCCGGCCTGCTGAATCAGGTGAAAGCTGCCGTCATCAAAGAGAACTATCTCGATACGCTGCGCGCCATCGATCCTGAGCTGGTGCAGACCGCGGTCAGTGGCCCGCGCTTCCAGCAGTGCCTGTTCGAACACGGGCAAAATCAGGATATCGTCTCCTTTGTGCGCCAGTTGACGCAGTAAAAGTACCAGCACCACACGAGGCCAGGGCAACCTGGCCTTTTTTTTTGCCTGCACGCCGCACGGTGATTGTCTGGCAGACGCTGCGCTGGCGCTGTCACCGATGATGCAGAACCGGCGACTTTGTTTAAACCGGCTGGCGGAAACTGTCAGCCACCTGGCGCAGATTTTCGAACGCGGCCGGGTAGCCTCGATTCTTTTATGATTGTCAGCGCCTGACTGACAACATCCTCAGCCACTTCGGTTGCCGCCATTTTTCCTGCTGGTGTTAATTCTTGCCGCAACTGCGCAAAAAAATCTCAAAAAGAGTTAACCGGTAGCGGCTTACGTCGGGTGGGATTCACGCCTGTGACGCCCGTCAGCAGCGGGCTGGGCCGATTTTAGTTAGCAGTAACTAATTGATTAATGAGAAAAGCTCTCATACAGCATACCTCTTTAGAGGTATTTAGCGATCGCTGTTCCGACCGATTATATTCTTTAATGTATAAAAAAAAAGGATACCCACATGTATTTGTTATATCGGACTTCGCTGAAGCAGAAATTACTGCTGTTATTATTACCGCTGCTGGCGACTACCGTATGGCTTAGCTACAGCAGTGTTTATGCCAAATATCAGCTAAAAAAGCAGATGTGGGCGGTTGAACAACAGGTGCAGTTAGCCCAGGCCGTCGGTAATTTAATTAATGAAATGCAAAAAGAACGGGGATTAACCTCAGGATTTCTGATCAGTAAAGGCACAGAGTTTTCAACCGATCTGGGCCGGCAAAAAAAACAAACCGATGCCGCCAGACAAAACGTTTCGTTACTCCATTATAATGCCCAACGGTTGGATGAGTTGAAAAAGATGCGTGAGGATATCGTTAATTTTCGCGTTTCCGCCGCTAGCGCCATAAAATTTTACAATAACGACATTGGCACGCTGCTTAACGTGATTGGTAAAAGCGATACGCAGGTTCAGAACGGCGCCATTGCCCGCCAGCTCGGCGCGTATTATGCCCTGCTGAATTTAAAAAATATGATGGGAAGTGAGCGGGCGTTTATGTCCGGCGTTTTTGTCCTTGACCATTTTCAACCGGGGCAGTTAGCGGCGCTGAACGCTTTGGTGGCGGGTCAGGCGGTCTGGCAACACTATTTTCTGATGAAGGCGACCCCGCAGCAGGCGGCGCTTTTTACCGAGGCGAGCCTTACACCGAGCTTTATGCAGGCATTATCGCTGCGCAACACCGCACTGAGTCGGGCAGATAGCGGCGGATGGCAAATTTCCGCAAGGGAGTGGTACGAGGCGCAAACCCAGCGTATCGAAGCACTGCATGATATTGAAAAGAGCATTAATAAGGATATTAAACGCGCGGCGCTAAATAATTATAAGCAAGCCAGTCGCGAGGAGATTATGTTTTTAATTATCTGCCTGGTGGCCTTTATTACCTCAGCGCTGGTCGCATGGATTGTAATTCGCACCATTAATTTACAACTGCGCTCTACCATTAATATTATCGAGAATATGGACGGCGATTTGACTCAGCGTCTGGCGGTGCGGGGCACCGATGAAATATCGGTATTAAATAAGTTTTACAATCAATCAATAGAAAATATTCAGTCGATGGTGCGGGAAATTAAAAATAACGCAGCCATTGTGCGCAAGGTCAGTTCAGAAATTGCCTCAGAAAATGATGAGCTGGCAAAACGAACCGAAGAGCAGGCGGCGTCCCTGACGGAGACGTCAGCCAGTATTGAGCAGATTTCTACCGCCATAGATCAAAACTCAGATAACGCCCGACGTGTAGAAACGTTAGCCCAGCACATGGTCGAACATGTCGAATCGGCCAGTAAGAGTGTGGGCGAGGCTAACCTTTCTATGCAGGATATTCGGAGCTTCAGTGAGCAGATCGCCGGCATTGTGTCATCGATCAACAATATCTCTTCTCAGACCAACCTGCTGGCGTTAAACGCCGCCGTTGAAGCGGCGCGGGCGGGCGACTTAGGCAAGGGCTTCACCGTGGTTGCGGCTGAAGTCCGCAACTTATCGCGGCTGTGCGCCAACGAGGCCGATATGATTCAAAAACTGATTGCGCAGAATATCAATAAGATTGAAGAGGGGGCAGAAAGAGTCCTCTCCTCTGAGCATATTCTGCGAAGCGTGGTGGGCGATGCCGGGCAAATGAAGCGATTTATTGATGATATTGCGGATGCTTCTGCTGAACAGTCGGCGGGCATTGCGCAAATTCAACAGGCGCTAAACCAGATGGGTCAGGTGACCGAACAGAATGTGAGTATGGTTTCAGAGGCTGCTAACAGCAGCCATCTGCTGCATGATCAATCAGAGGCGATGAGCAACCTGGTGAACAAGTTTATCGTTGAATAGGCGGCAGTAAGGGGGCAGGCCCGGACAACTGCAGACGCAGCTGATCGGGCAATGCCGCTGAGGCGCTGTCCTCGGGCCTCCTGTGAACACAGCCCGCGCTAGCGAGCGGGCAATGCCGCTGAGGCGCAGCTGCGTGACGCGGCCTGAGGTGTTCATTCTGCCGCAGCCGCGTTTCCATTATCGGTTATGCAGTCTGACAATCATCCGGCCTGACCGGCATCAGCGCCAGCTCAGTGCGCCTGTAGCCGCACCGGAGCCGCGTGCCGGCTCGCCTCCACCAGCATCCGGGTATAGGCCACGCTCGCCCGATTGCTCACCAGCGTCGGCACATCCAGCGTCTCCAGCACTTTTCCCTGTTGCATCACCGCCACCCGATGGCAGAGGTGCGCCACCACGCCCAGATCGTGGGTTACCATCAGATAGGTCAGGTTGTCCTGCTGCTGCAGATCGCTCAGCAGATTCAGGATCTCCGCCTGCACCGAGACGTCGAGCGCCGAGGTCGGCTCATCCAGCAACAGCACCGCCGGCTCCAGAATCAGCGCCCTGGCGATCGCCACCCGCTGACGCTGTCCGCCCGACAGCTGGTGGGGATAGCGGGTCAGCCAGGCGCGGTTCAGGCCGACCTTTTCCAGCATGGCGATTACGCGCTGCTGGCGCTGCCCGATGCCCTGAATCTGTAGCGGCTCTTCCAGAATATCGCCAATGGTATGCCGCGGATGCAGCGAACCGTACGGGTCCTGAAATACCATCTGTACCCGCCGGCAGCGCGCCCGATTAATCCGGTGCGCCAGCGGCTCGCCATCGATCGCCAGCGTACCCTGCCAGTGATTAAACAGGCCGGCCAGGCACTTCAGCACCGTGGTTTTGCCGGAACCTGACTCGCCGACCAGGCCAAAGATTTCGCCCTGATTGACCCGCAGATTAACGTCGAACAGCACCTGATTGCGGGCATTCTCGTCGCCAAAACTGAGGTTAAGATTGTTCACTTCAATCATCGCTACTCCTTATTCGGTGAGCCAGCTTGGGTGACGTTGTAACACTGGCAGACGACTGCGGCGGTGATCGATGTCTGGCAGCGCGGCCATCAGGCCCTGGGTGTAGGGATGCTGCGCGCGATCCAGTTCACTGGCGGCCAGCGACTCCACCACCCGGCCGGCATACATCACCAGCACCCGGTCGCAAAAACTGCGCACCAGGTTGATGTCGTGGCTGATAAAAATCAGCCCCAGCCCGCGCGCATTGACCAGCTCATCCAGCAGCGTCAGCACCTGCAGCCGTACCGAAACATCCAGCGCTGAGGTCGGTTCATCGGCTATTACCAGCTCCGGTTCGGTAATCAGCATCATCGCAATCATCACGCGCTGCCCCTGACCGCCGGAAATTTCATGCGGATAGAGCTGATAAACCCGCTCAGGATCGCGGATCTGCACCTCCTCCAGCATCGCCAGCGCCCGCTGACGGGCGGCGGCATGCTGGCCACGATGGTGGCTGCGCCACGCCTCAGCGATCTGTTCACCGACCCGTACCACCGGATTAAGCGAATATTTTGGGTCCTGCATGATCATCGAGATCCGTTTGCCGCGGATTTCGCGCATCCGGGCCGGACTGGCGTGTAACAAATCGACCGCGCCAAACTGCATCCAGCTGGCTTCAATTCGTGCCTTCGCCGGCAGTAACTGCAGCAGCGCCCGACCGACGGTGGATTTACCGGAGCCGGATTCACCGACGATCGCCAGCTTCTCCTGACCCAGCTGAAACGAGACGCCGCGAACCGCCGGGGTGCTCTGGCGTCCGTTAACAAAATTTACGTGCAAATCGCGCACGTCGAGCAACGGCGTGGCGTTACTCACTGCGGGGATCGAGCAGGTCACGTAGGCCATCTCCTAAAAAGTTGAATGCCAGACTGTTAATCAGAATCGCCAGGCCAGGCACGGTAACCACCCACCAGCACTCCAGCATGTAGGTGCGGCCGCTGGCGATCATCGCGCCCCATTCCGGATCGGGCGGCTGCGCGCCCAGCCCGAGGAAGCCGAGCCCGGCCGCGGTGAGGATAATGCCCGCCATATTCATGGTGATGCGGATAATCACCGACGGCAGGCAGAGCGGGATGATGTGCTTCCACAGCACCCGCAGCGGCGAGGCACCCTGTAAACGCACCGCAGAGATAAAGTCAGCCTGACGCAGCGACAGGGTTTCCGCCCGCGCCAGACGCGCAATTGGCGGCCAGGCGGTGAGGGTAATGGCGATCACCACGTGTTCCAGTCCCGGACCCAGCGCGGCGACGAACGCCAGCGCCAGGACCAGGCTGGGAAACGAGATAAAAATGTCGGTCACCCGCATCAGCACGCTGTCGACCCAGCCGCCAAAATAGCCGGCGGTGACGCCGAGCAGCAGGCCGAGTGGCCCGACGGTCACCGACACCAGCAGCACGATATACAGCGTGATGCGCGCACCCCACACCAGACGGCTGAAGATGTCGCGGCCAAACTCATCGGTACCGAACCAGTGGGCGGCACCCGGCGGCGAGAGCGCATTATTCAGATCCTGAATCAGCGGATGATACGGCGCGATCCACGGGGCAAACAGCGCCACCACGCAGAGCAGTAACACAATGCCGCCGCCGATAGCGGTCAGCGGATTACGGGCCATGCGCCAGATAAAGTGAGCGCTGCGGGCAGCGAAACGGCGGCAGCGCGCCAGTCGCTCACCGGTAGTGCTGACAGCGGGGGCATCAAAGGAAAGGGTCATACTTTGGTCCTCGGATCGAACACCTGATAGAGCAGGTCAGAGAGCAGGTTAAGCAGCACGAAAATCAGGCCAACCACCAGTACACAGCCCATCACCGCGTTCATATCGCCCAGCATCAGGCTGCCGGTCAGGTAGGAGCCAAAGCCGGGCCACGAGAAGACGGTTTCAATCAGCACCGCTCCCTCCAGCAGTGAACCGTAGGCCAGCGCCACCACCGTCAGCAGCTGCACCAGAATATTGCGGAAGGCGTGCTGCCAGATCACCTGCCACTCGGTTAAGCCTTTTACCCGGGCAGTGAGGATGAACTCCTGCGACAGCTGCGCCAGCATAAAGCTGCGCGTCATGCGGCTGATGTAGGCCAGTGAATGAAAGCCCAGCAGGGAGGCGGGTAACACCAGGTGATTAAGTGCGTTCCAGAACACTTGGCTGTTACCGGCCAGCAGTGCGTCAATCAGCATGAAGCCGCTGCGGCGTGGCACGATGCCATCAAGGCTGAAATCTACCCGGCCCGCGCCGCCGACCCAGCCGAGATGGGCATAAAACAGCAGCAGACCCATCATCCCGACCCAGAAAATCGGCGTTGAGTAACCGGCGAGGCTGATCATCCGCACCAGATAATCGATTACGCTGTTACGTCGGGCGGCGGCCAGTACCCCGAGCGGCACGCCGAGACCGGCACCGATCACAATCGCCAGCGTTGCCAGTTCCACCGTCGCCGGGAAGACGCGCAGGATATCGTTGACCACCGGCTGGCCGGTTAGCAGCGCATGGCCAAGATCGCCGTGCAGCAGCGCATTAAGGTAGAGGCCAAACTGCACCCACAGCGGCTTATCAAAACCGAGCTGGTGGTAAACCTGTTGATAGGTGGCCTGATCGGCATCTGGCCCGACAATCGCCAGCACCGGATCGAGCGGCATAACCCGCCCGATAAAGAAGGTCAGCATCAGTAAGCCCGCGAGGGTGATTAGCACCTGCAGGCCGCGTTTGCTGATGCGGCGACAGTGGCTGCGGGTAAGTGTCAGGGTCATTGGGGTCCTCCTGCCAGGCTATCCGGGGTTTTCCAGACGTCGCGCAGAAAGGTGGTGGCCGAAGGGTGTGGCTGATAATCCTGCACCCGGTTGTTGACCACCACCGAATCGAGCATCTGGGAGATCGGCATCAGCGCCGGTACCAGTTGGTCGTAGCGTTGCTGAATAGCGAAGTAAGCCTGCTGTTGCCGGGCGCTGTCGCGTTCCACCAGCGCGCGATCGATCATGCTGTTGAGCTGCGCATCGTAAAAACCGGTGCGCCAGCCCTGGAAATTAGTCAGACGGGCGCTGTCGGCATTGTTCGGGTTATAGACCAGCGAGCGCAGGCTGGAGTGAGGATGGGGCTCCACGCCGCTGCCGCCGCGTCCGACCAGCAGGCTGAACTGACGGTCGCGCATCGCGCCGTAGATCTGGTTACCGGTGCCGGTGATGATGCGGGCGCGAATGCCGGCCTGCAGCAGCGTCGACTGAATGGCAATGGCGATATTCAGGAACGGCTGGTCGGCCAGTACCCGCAGCGTGGTGTCGAAGCCGTCCGGATAGCCCGCCTCGGCCAGCAGCGCCCGGGCGCGTGGCACATCCAGCCGGTAGCCAGGGTCGGGCAGCGTAGCGGGCATACCCGCCTGAATCGGCCGCTGATGCAGTTCGCCGTAGCCGGTCATCAGGCTCTTATTGATCCCCTGATAATCCACCAGATAACGCACCGCTTCACGTACCCGGCTGTCGTCAAAATGCGGGTCCTTCATGCTCATCGCCAGGTAGTAGATTGTGCCGCGCCGCACCGCATCAATGGTGAGATCGGGATCGTGGCGCAGAGCGCGCACGTCGGGAATCGACATGTTGCTGGCGATATCGAGGTCGCCTTTCTCCATCATCAGGCGCAGGGTCTGCGACTCCTGCAGATGGCGGAACACCACCCGCGACATTTTCGCTTCACCGCGCCAGTAACCGGCCGAGCGGCTCATGCGCAGCACATCTTTGGCCTGCCAGATATCCAGCCGGAACGGGCCGGAACCCGCTTCGTGGGTGGTGAGCCAGCGGTTGCCCCAGTCACCGTTGATCTCATGCTGCTGCACCGTTTTGCGATCCAGCACCACCATGCTGCCGAGCGCCGCCAGCGAGTAGATGACCAGCTGCGGATCGTTGGGTTTAGGCAGGGTGATCACTACGGTGCGGGCATCGGGAGCGGTGATCATCTGGTCAACGTTGTCGCGGCTGAAACCGTAGGATTTCCACACCGAGGCCTGCGCCAGGTTAAGGTGCAGCACCCGCCGCATCGACCAGATCACATCGTCGCTGGTCAGCGGATTGCCGGAATGAAAGGTGACATTGTCACGCAGGTGGAAGGTCAGGGTGCTGTTATCGGCACTGACTGACCAGCGCTCAGCCAGCGCCGGACGTACCTCGGTCAGCTTTTTCGGGTTGAGTTCCACCAGCCCGTCATAGAGGTTGACCACGATGCCCACCACCTCGTTGCCGGTCATGGCGGCCGGATCAAGGGTGAGCAGGTTATTCATGTTCATGCCGACGATCAGCTGGTCGTCAGGCGTTTGTGCCTGCAGCGCGGGGCTGCCCGTCAGCAGCAGCAGCAGCGCAATCAGCCCGCTGCCACACGATTTAAACAGTTTCATAAGTCGGGTCCGGCAGGTCAGAGGTTGCCCGATCGTCTTTCAGCCGGTCAGCCCGCTGACCGCAGAACGGTCAGCGCGGCGCTAAGCCGGTGGCGATTCGGAATTATTATTGTTGGCTGTAGGGGACGATCGCGACTTACCAGCGATTCAGCGTATGGGTCTCGATCCAGCTAAAGTTGATGTCCTCGCCCAGTCCGGCGCGGCTCGGCAGGGTAACAAAACCCTGCTCATCCATCGGATCGACCAGGCTGTTGAGATAGGCTGGCGGCGTGTCGTAATCGAGGAACGGATGCAGCAGACCGCGCTCATACCAGCGGCAGTTACGGATCGCCCCGACCACCGCCAGGCTGGCAGCGCCGTTGCCGTGGACTTCACAGTCCATGCCGAACGCCTCGGCGAGGTTAGCCACTTTGATCGTGGCAGAGATACCGCCGACGCCGTTGGCCCCGGCACGCAGAATGTCGCAGGCCCCGGCACGCACCCAGTCTGCCCGGCTGTGATGCTTGCCGCCGAGGCTCTCCGGGCCGAGCACGTCAATCGACAGGTTGTCCGCCAGCCAGGCGTAAGAGGCCATGCTCTCTTCTTCCATCGGCTCTTCAAACCAGGCGAAGTTGAGCTTCTCCAGCGCTTTGCCAATGGTCAGCGCATCGCTGCGGCTATACCAGTGGTAGCCATCCAGCATCAGCGCGATATCCGGACCGACCGCTTCACGCACCGCGGCGCAGGCTTTAATATCCATCGCCGGGCTGGGCGCAAACGACACTGGCGGCATCCAGGTGTGCAGTTTTATCGCCTGATAACCGCGCGCCACCAGTTTTTCCGCGAACTGCGCGTATTCATCCGGAGTAGAGAGGCCGCCGCGCAGCTCATCGCCGCACATGGTGCTGCCATAGGCTGGGATCTTTTCGCGATAGCCACCCAGCAGCTTATGCACCGGCTGGTTAAGCTTGCGGCCAATCAGGTCCCACAGCGCCTGTTCCACCGCTGACAGCGCCCGTTCGGTGAGCTGATGGGCGCTGCCGCGCTGCCAGTGCACCAGATCCTGCCATAAGCGCTCGCGATCAAAAGCGTTCTGGCCGATCAGCACTTTACGGAAGAAGGCATTAACCACATGTGGACGGATCACTTCGGGCGGGGCAAAGGCGTAACCGCAGTCACCGTCCTCGCTGGTCAGGGTGAGCAGCGCCATCTGCGCCTCATTTTCCGGACCGGGATGGGAATGCCCGGCGCTGTCGCTGCAGCGTTGGGTCGGATAGGTAAAGAGAGTGACATCAATCGCGCTAATCTTCACGGCTAAGCTCCTGTGGCTGGCTATCCTGACGAAATATTAAAACGTCGTTTCATTTTTCAATCTAGCCGTAACATTTTATTAACGCATTAGCCAAAGGGCGTATCTTGCTGGCTAATATGTGTGCAAGCGCCCAGGATGTTGTGAGCATATTCACGAAAGCTGTCCGTTTTGTGAGCAGTAACACAGCCGTTTGTCAGCAGACCGCCCCGTGCTTACCAATACTTTTGCCCGAAGCCCGAAGCCCGAAGCCCGAAGCCCGAAGCCCGAAGCCCGAAGCCCGAAGCCCGAAGCCCGAAGCCCGAAGCCCCAAGCCCGAAGCCCAAAGCCCAAAGCCCGGCGTTCGCGCACGGCCTGCCGCGCTGCGACCCAGCGGAAAAACATTTCGCGCCATCACTTCCCCCATTGCTGTTTTTAGGTGATAGTAACGCCGCTTTATATTAATAATTCTCATTATCATTACTGTGGATTCTGACTATGAAAAAATGGCTTTTAGCACTGGGGCTAATCACGCTGGCAGGGATGGCTTCGGCCAAAACCATTACCGATGTGGCCGGACGCCAGGTCGAGGTGCCGCAGGAGGCAAAACGCATCATTCTGGGTGAGGGACGGCAGATTTACCTGCTGGCAGCGTTTGATACCGATGCGCCGTTTAAGCGGGTGATCGGCTGGCGCGATGATTTTCCTAAAGCGGACTGGGACGGTTACCAGGCGTATGAGCAGCGCTATCCGCAGATAAAGCAGCTGCCGACCTTTGGCGGCGCAAAAGATGGCACGTTCAACGTTGAGCAGGCGTTAACCCTCAAGCCCGATCTGGTGCTGATGAACCTCGAATCGAAAGCGGCAACCGATGAAGGTAAGTTAATCGAGAAGCTGCAGGCAGTTGGCGTCCCGGTGGTGTTTATCGATTTCCGTGAATCGCCGTTTGTTAATGCTGAGAAAAGCATTCACATCATGGGCGAACTGCTGAACAAGCCAGAGCGGGCGCAGGCGATTATCCGTTTTCGTCAGCAGCAGATCGATCGGGTGACCTCAAAGCTGGCCAACTTTACCGGTTACCGGCCAAAAGTGATGATTGATCGGGCCGGTGGCTACAGCGATGAGTGCTGCATGTCCTTTGGTAATGAAAACTTTGGTCAGATGGTGGAGATGGCCGGCGGACGCAACATCGCGAAGGATTTGATCCCCGGCACCTTTGGCACGGTTAACCCGGAGCAGATCATTGCCAGCCAGCCGGATGTGGTGGTGGTGACCGGTGCCAACTGGAAGAACTACAACACCGTCGGTAAGTGGGTCGGCGTCGGTCCGGGTGCCAACCTGACAGAAGCCCGCGCACGGCTCAACGCCCTGATGATGCGGGACGCGTTCAAAACCCTGCCGGTGGCGCACAACGGCAACGCGCACGCCATCTGGCATCAGTTCTATGACAGCCCGTATCAGTTTGTTGCGATTCAGGCGCTGGCCAAATGGCTGCATCCCGATCTGTTTGCCGATCTCGATCCCGACGCGACCTTCCGTGAGTTTCATCAGCAGTTCCTGCCGCTGCCGTATCAGCCAGGCTACTGGATGACGCTGCCGGCCGATAAGTCCTGATCCGCAGGCGGTGACCTGCCGGTCGCCGCCCTGATTTTCACTTCCTGCCGAATTAACCCTTCGCTTTTCTTCATGTTTACTAATCTTTTACAGGCACGATATCGGTTGCTACCGGCAGCCTGACGTCTGGCCTGATCTGTATTCATCGTTAAAATGGAGAGAAACATGCGCAATACCTCGGGAAGATCGGCATTCGCCGTGACGCTGTACGCTCTGCTGGAGCCGGTGCCGCTGGGCTTTTTTGTCGCGGCCTGGCTGTTCGATATCCTCTATAGCCAGACCTTTGTCCAGTTCTGGACCGACGCCGCCGGCTGGCTGATCGCGCTGGGGCTGGTGCTGGCGATTGTGCCGCGACTCATCGCGCTGGTTTATCTGTTCCGCGGCAGCGACAGTGCAGAAAAGAGCCATTTCTGGCTGTGGCTGGTGGCGATTGTCATCGCTATCGTCAATGCGTTTATCCACAGTCGCGACGCTGCCGCGGTGATCCCGCTTGGCGTAACGCTTTCCACGCTGGTGGTGGCGCTGTTGCTGCTGGCGAATGTGCAACTTGCGTTACGTCAGCGTAGCGCTTAAGGAGGAGCCACCATGAAAATGCAGCATAAATCTATCCTGGCGCTCACCCTGACGGCTCTGCTGGTGGGCTGTGATGATGGCGCGCTGGTCGATCCGCAGAAACAGACTGGACCCAACCCGGAACTGCCGCAGGCGCAGAACTTCTTTATGCCGCCAATGCAGGTGCCGGAAGGCACGCCGTGGAAAGCGGGCGAAATGCCAACAGTGGCGCAGGGGCTGAAAATCGAGAAAATCGCCGAGAATCTGCAGCATCCGCGCCAGGTCTATGTGTTACCGAATAACGATGTGCTGGTGGCGGAATCAAACGGGCCGGCGAAGCCGACCACCCGACCTAAGCAGCTGATCATGGGCATTGTGCAGAAAGCCTCAGGCAAAGGCGGGGCCGGTGGCAATCGCATCACGCTGCTGCGTAACGTTAACGGTAAATGGGAGCAGCATCGCTTTATCGAAAACCTGCATTCGCCGTTTGGCATGCAGCTGGTTGGCAACACGCTTTACGTCGCTAATGCCGATAGCCTGGTGAAATTCCCGTATCGCGAAGGGGACACCGAAATCCGCACCCCACCGGAAGAAGTGACCGAACTGCCGGGCGGCCCGATTAACCATCACTGGACTAAAGCGCTGTTAGCCAGCCCGGACGGCAGCAAACTGTATGTCGGCGTTGGCTCCAACAGTAACGTTACCGAAAACGGCATCGGGGCCGAATACCGGCGTGCGGCGGTGCTGGAAGTGGACGCCGCCAGCGGTGCCAGCCGCATTTACGCCAGCGGGCTGCGCAATCCGACCGGCTTACAGTGGGAACCGCAGAGCGGCAAGCTGTGGGCCATCGTCAACGAGCGTGACGAAATCGGTTCCGATCTGGTGCCGGACTATATGACCTCGGTGCAGGATAAAGGCTTCTACGGCTGGCCCTACAGCTACTTTGGTCAGCATGTCGATAGCCGCGCTGAACCGCAGCGTCCAGATCTGGTTGAGAAGGCGATAAAGCCGGATTACGCGCTCAGCTCGCACGTCGCACCGCTCGGACTGCTGTTTTACGGTGCCGATAATATGCCGCAGTATCGCGGTGGTGCCTTCATCAGTGAGCACGGCAGCTGGAACCGCACGCCGCTCAACGGCTACAAAGTGGTGTGGGTGAAGTTTGAAAACGGCAAGCCGGTCGGGCAGCCACAGACGGTGGTGTCCGGCTTCCTGACGGAAGATGAGAAGCAGGTGCGGGGACTGCCGGTTGGCCTGGCCAGCGACCAGCAGGGCGGCGTTTTGATCGCTGATGATGCCGGCAATACCGTCTGGCGGATCAGCGCCGCCAACTAAAAGTTTATGACCGGCATAAAAAAAGGATTTGGCGTAATGCCAAATCCTTTATTTTTTTGCTCGCTACCCGGCTGGTAACCGCGCTGCGAACGAGGTGCTCAGCACTCTCCACACAGCAGATTGTAAAATGTGCGGCTAAGGATTTCAAGTTTCGCCAAAATACTGTATGTTTATACATGTGTTGAGCGTTGGGCGAAGCCTCATTGTCGACTGGCCGCTCCCAGGGGCACGGTTTCCAAAATCCCGGCAGGCATCAGGTGGTGCTGGCCTGTGGCTTTAACCATGAGTGCCGCTCAGCCCTCTCCACAAAGATGTGCTTAGGCGCCCGGCGGGTAGAGTCAAAGCCTCGGTTGCCGAACAGCGCGCTCCTGTTACAGGAGAAGGAAAGTGATGGAACTGACTAAGCTGATTCTGGATCTGATCCGGGTCATCTTGCAGATCATCGTTGCCCTTATGCAACTGACCGGTCACGCAGGTTAACCGGAACTTGAATCAAGGCGGAGCTAACCACTCCGCCTTTTTTCGCTGTCAATTGGCTGTCATGCTGGCCGGGTAGAGTGGCGCGACAGCGTGACGCCAGCCTGGCGTCACCTTTCGCTATCGGGAGTGTTATGTCAGTTGCCACCGTTATGCCCGCCAGACTCCAGCACACCCGGATTGATGAGAGTGTGCGTCTGCGTGAAACCCACATCGGCCAGCAGTGTGAAATTCTGGCCCACAGCGCGCTGGAATATTGCGCGCTGGGGGACTTCTCTTACGTCGGGGAGCATTGCAGCATCGCCGATAGCCAGATTGGCCGCTTCTGCGCCATCGCTAATCAGGTGCGCATCGGTGCGCCCAATCATCCAATGGATCGCGCTTCCCAGCATCGCTTCACCTACTGCCCGGAGTATTACCACCCTGACGCTCAACGCGATGGCAGTTTCTTTGCCGCGCGTCGTGCCGATCGGGTGACCATCGGGCACGATGTCTGGATTGGCCATGCGGTGATTGTACTGCCCGGCGTTACCGTTGGTGATGGCGCGGTACTGGCGGCGGGTGCGGTAGTGACCAAAGATGTCGCGCCTTACAGCGTAGTGGGCGGCGTGCCAGCCAGGCCACTGCGGCTGCGGTTTACCCCGGCGATTGCCGCCCGGTTGCAGCGTATTGCCTGGTGGGACTGGCCACTGGAAAAACTGCTGGCTAACCTGGCGGACTTTCAACAGGGTGATATTGAACAGTTCTGCGATCGTCACGACCGCCGAACCGCGTAACGGTCGCCCCGCGCGAACCGGGGCGACAACCATCATGCCACCGACCTCTCTGCCACCTCAGACGACGCGGTATCAGCGACCAGCGGTTTTTCCGGTTGCAGCAGAGTCATCGCCAGCATACTGCCAAACGCGATCAGCGCGGTGACGGTAAACATCGCGTTGTAGCCGTAATATTCCGCCAGCCAGCCGCATAACATCGGCGAGATGATCGCGGCCAGATTGGCAATCGCCAGCGTCATGCCGCTGTAGGTGCCGACTGAGGCTTTCGGGGTGACGTCAATCACCACTGACCAGTAGACGTTATTCACCAGCGCGTTGAGCGCGTTGCCCAGCGTCATCAGGGCAATAATCCCGGCGGCTGACGACACGTAAGGGATCGCCATAAAGCAACAGGCGGTGCCGCACAGCGTGACTGCGGCGAACAGGTTGCGCGCC
Source organism: Pantoea sp. X-Soil-YNGN-775 (assembly GCF_059730575.1). Taxonomy (NCBI): domain Bacteria; kingdom Pseudomonadati; phylum Pseudomonadota; class Gammaproteobacteria; order Enterobacterales; family Erwiniaceae; genus Pantoea; species Pantoea sp. X-Soil-YNGN-775. Next base: position 1,962,337 of record NZ_AP035945.1, read on the forward strand.
AGCCGCAGGTTATTGAAACGGGCCAGCAGGGTATCGGCGATCCGTCCGCCCAGCAGTACGGTCACACAGGCACCGCTCCACGGGATCATCGCCACGTACCACAGCGAATGCAGGTCGTAATGGAAATTATCCTGCAGGTATTTCGGCATCCACGTCACCAGGGTAAAGGTGATGTAGAGGAAGGAGAAGTAGCCCAGTGCGTTGCACACCAGGGTGCGGCTGGTGAAGAAGCGCCACCACGGCAGCGCCACGCCATCGGCTGCGCGCTGACGCTGGCCGTCACGGATCAGCTTGCGTTCGGCTGCGCTGGTGGCGGGACTGCTCTCTGGACCGTCACTGAAGGTGCGGGCAAACAGCGCCATCGCCAGCAGCGAAAACACCCCCAGCAGAATAAACATCATCCGCCAGTCACCGGTCAGCAGCAGCAGCCCGACCGCAATCGGCGCGGTCAGCAGCGCGCCAACCTGGGTGGAGAGCAGGCCAATGCCGAGCGCCAGGCCGCGTTCGTTATCCGGCGCCCAGTGCGCAATCGCCTTGTTCATCAGCGCGTAGGCGGGACCTTCTGAGAAGCCAAACAGGATGCGCAGGGCGGCAAAGCCCATAATGGCGGAACCGCCAAACAGCGCCATACCCAGCTCACCGGCCCAGGCGGTCGCGATCTCCAGCAGCGACCAGAGTACGCCTGCCAGTAACCAGACCTTTTTGGTGCCGATGCGATCGGCAAGAAAGCCGCCGCACAGTGAACCAAACAGATAACCAAAGCCAAAGTAGCCCAGCACGGCACCCAGCTGCACTTTACTGAAGTGGTACTCGACGGCAATCGCGTTGGCGGCAAACGACAGCGCGCCGCGGTCGATGTAGTTGATCAGGGCGATCAGGAACAACAGTGAAAATATGGTGTAACGGTAACGGCTGGCCTTCATCTCACTTCTCCTGAATGGAATTAACAGGATCGATTAAGCAAAATGAGTGCCGGAAATGCGGGCCGGGCTGAAAAGCCAGCGGGTGCAGGCGGTGCAGACCGCCTGACGGGCGAGCGGTGATGAAGAATTACCCGGCTAATTATTCGCCTGCGCATCAATCCGGTGCAGAGCGTGCCTGATAACAGGGAGTGCAGGGTTCAGGCTCAGGTTGCGTTGTGCTGCGTCTGACTGGCGTGGGGGAGCGGCATTAGCGGTGGCTCTTCCGGTTCGCCAACATGTTGCAGTACCTGCTGCTGATAGCCGGCATCCGCCACCGCGCTCTGCTCACTCAGCAGCACGCCTGCTTCATTGACGTTTTTGCCCGCCACTTTAATTTTATCGGTGGCACTGGCCAGCATCCATTCATATTCAATATCAACGTGGCCACTATCAATACAGCGAATGCCCTGCTGGCTGAGATCGTAAGCCAGTACCGTTGCGGTTGGGCCGAGTGAAATTAAGACCAGATCAAAATCAGCAGCATGGGATAAAACGGCGGCATACAGGCGGTCATAAATTGAAAAAGCGTTACGGTTTAAGGTGGTAATTCTTTTAACTTCACCCGCCCCGGCCAGTAAATCATTACCTAATCCCAGTCGCGTGCCGCTGCCTTCAACAATTAATACCCGTCGGTCTTTATAGAGCAGCTTGAATTTATCAAAGATGGTGCGGGATAACTGCTTGGTTTTATAATCGTGATAGGGTCGGGTCACCGAAGTATTACCATACTGGTACTGCTTATTCAGCAGAGAGTGATAATATTTAAAATAAAACGATTTGTGAAAGAACCAGAACAGGGCCGATCCGTTACGCATATTTCGCGTAGTGCGAAAGGCGTCCGGCAGGCAGAGCAGGCAGTGCGGGTTGGCTTGTGGTCCTTGCTGCAACAGTGTCTTAAGCCTTGCCGAGAGGCGTGGGTCGAAGGGCTGAAAACCGATGTTCTTATAATAGGTCATCTCCAGTTCCCCATCGCCGTAGCGGGCCAGCGATAACTGCGGATCGCTTAATAGCCGATCGATGGTCTCTTCTATCGACATCACTGAATAAGATTTAACTCTGGCCTGAGCAGCCGGATAACGAAGCGCTGCATTAATAAATTTAAACGGGAAACGAATCTTACGATAAATCGCATTTATTGCCGACATGATTAGCCTGCCTGTTTTATTTTGCCGGCGATAAATGTGCAGCGCCTGCATGAACGGAAATAAAGGTCTGCCTGATCTATATCATACTGCATTAATGTTGCCAGGCTGAGGAATATCTTAAAGCTATTTAGCGCAATAAGTTAACAGCAACGTTAATATTTTATCGGGCTTATCGGACTCGATGTAAACAAACGCTTTAAGCAGAAAAGGGGTAATAAATAAAAGCGCTGCCGGTCGGGCGGCGTTAACCTCTTGTTCGCAGGCACTATTTCACACCGGGTGACGCAAAGATGAAAATAAGCGCAGCTTATTCGCTGGCGGGGTTAAGATTTAGCGCAGTCAGCTCCCCGCGTTCTGATTACACAATTTTGTCAGTTGAAAAAGGTTTAAGCGACGTTGTGGTGGCGTGTCGCTGAAGTTTAACTTGTTGATTAAATCCACAGCTTTGAACAAAAGGTGCGGTTCACTCAGGCCATTGGTTAATTTTTTGTGATGAATGTCGCGGTTTTACCGCTTCGGAAAGTAAAAAAAGCGGCGATTAGGCTATTGAGGGGGGGGATATTAATAAGTCTGTCTAATGTCTTACCTTTCGACATGTTTTTACATATTTCTTACGTTAGTTAAAATCCCGTTGATTTTATGTTTTCTAATTTGATTTTCTACCGCCGCTAATGACCCGAGGATGGATCATGATTAACAAAATTACCAGTGTAATCATGGCGATAATTGCTATCGCCCTGATTTACATGGGAGGACAACTCCTGCTGGTGGGAGGGAGTGCATTCTATGCGCTAATCGGCGTGGGCGTTTTGCTCAGCGCTATCCTGCTGTTTATGAACAAGCGCAGCGCGCTAACGCTCTATGCGTTGCTGATGTGGATCACCCTGTTCTGGATTATCTGGGAAGTGGGCTTCGACAAGTGGCAGTGGATCCCGCGCGGTGACCTGTTTGGGGTACTGGGCGTCTGGCTGGCACTGCCGTGGGTGGTCCGGTCGCTCTATCAGGGACAGCGCCGTTTCCATCCGTTTTTGGGCGGGACAGTTATCCTGATGGTGCTGCTGGTGATCGGCCTGTGCTTCTACGATCCGGTTCCTCAGCAGGGCACCATCAGCAACGCGCGCACGCCATCTGCGACTAACGGTGCAGCTGACGAGTGGAGCGCTTATGGCGGCACCACTGACGGCCAGCGCTTCTCGGCACTGAAGCAGATCACCAAAGACAACGTGAAAGATCTGGAAGTGGCGTGGACCTATCATACTGGCGATCTGCGTCAGGGTGATGATGCCACCGAGTACACCTTTGAAGCGACGCCGCTGAAAGCCAACGGCATGCTTTACTTCTGTACGCCGCATAACGAAGTCCACGCGCTCGACCCGGAAACCGGTGCGGTGAAGTGGAAGACGGCGCCGGATAAAAACCGCTCTTATCTGCAGCAGCACCAGACCTGTCGCGGCGTCAGCTACTTCGACGCGGGCCAGGCGGCTCAGCCGCAAAGCAGCGCGCAGCCGGCCCTGTGCCGCAAGCGTATCTTCAACGCCACCACCGACGCTCGCCTGATTGCGCTGGATGCCGACACCGGTAAAGCCTGTGCTGACTTCGGTGATAACGGTGTGGTGAACCTGCGCGCTAACATGGGCGATGTCCGTCCCCATGCGCTGATGCAGACCGCTGCGCCACTGGTTGCTGGCAATCTGGTGATTGTCGGTGGCTCAGTGATGGATAACGGTTTCAACACCGGCAACCCGTCTGGCGTGATCCGTGCTTACGATGCGATCAGCGGTCGTCTGGTGTGGAACTTCGATCCGGCCAATCCGGAAAATACCGCGCCGGTAGCGGCAGCCGCCACCTATCCCCAGGATACCCCGGTTGCCTGGGCGACCCTGAGCGCTGACCTGAAAAATGGGCTGGTCTATGTGCCGTTTGGCAACGCCTCGCCGGATGAAGTCGGCATTGAGCGTGACCCAAACAGCAACACCGAGAAGTTCCGCGATGCGCTGGTGGCGCTGGATCTGAAAACCGGTGCCTTTAAATGGCGTTATCAGAGTTCAAACCACGATCTGTGGGACCGTGACAATCCGTCACAGCCTTCGCTGATTGATATCGACTATCAGGGCAAGTCACAACCGGCGGTGATCCTGCCGACCAAAACCGGCAACCTGTTTGTGCTGAACCGTCTGACCGGCGAACCGGTTTATCCGGTGGAGCAGGTTAAGGTCTCGACTGATGGCATCAAAGGCGAGCAGTATGCCGCCACGCAGCCGGTCTCCAGCCTTAACTTCATTCCGCAGCAGCTGACTGAAAAGTCGATGTGGGGTATCACGCCGTTTGACCAGATGAGCTGCCGGGCCGATTTCCGTGAGCTGCGTTACGACGGTAACCCGTGGACGCCGCCAACCGAGAAAGGCTCGCTGATCTTCCCGGGCAACATCGGGGTGTTCAACTGGGGCTCGGTGGCCGTTGATCCGCAGCGTCAGATGCTGATTGCTGCGCCAGTCCGTCTGGCCTACAAATACAACCTGATCAAGCGCACGCCGGAAACCGCAACCCAGCGTACCTTCACCAAAGATGGTGCGCCGTACTGGAATGAAAACTTCCACGGCGACTATGCGATTCACATCCAGCAGCTGGCTTCTGGCCTCGGCATTCCGTGCATCGCGCCACCGTGGGGACGCATGGTCGGTGTCGATCTGAAAACCGGCAAAACCGAATGGCTGCGTCGGGTGGGTAACACCAAAAACCTGAAAACCAGCTTCCTGCCGGGCCGTTTCCCTATCGGCTTCCCGATGGGGATGGTGGCACACGGTGGTCCGTTACTGACCGCGGGCGATCTGGTGTTCCACGGTGCCACGGCGGATAACTTCTTCCGTGCCTATGACAGCACCACCGGCGAGCTGCTGTGGCAGACCGAACTGAGCGCTGGCGCGCAGGCCACGCCATCTACCTTTATGGGTAAAGATGGTAAGCAGTACGTGGTGATTGCCGCTGGCGGACACGGTTCGCTCGGCACCACGGCGGGCGACAGCGTGGTCGCTTTCCGTCTGAAGTAACCTGACAGGCTGAGCGCCACTGGCTGGCGCTCAGCTTTTTTTCTTCCCGCTGCCGCACCGTTTTTTTACCTGCTTTCGCCTGACACCTTCCTCGTCTAACTCCTTGTTGTCGCAGTTTTTTCAGAGACCGGTCCGCGCAATTCATCTAATCACTCCACGAAACTATTTCGTGATGGCTCTCTCAGTTCAGAGATTCAGCAGCGCTGCGACGCTTGCGCAGCACAGCACATAGAGTAGATTAATGCATAACTTCACAAATAACTGTGAATATGGAAAGTACATCACAAGTCGCTATCTGAAGGATTGATCACCATGTCCGAACTGAAATTCGCCACTCGTCTTAACTCCTTCGCCTCGGGCGCTCATCTCTACTGGCCCGATTTACAGGGCAAACCGTCGGTGCTGCAGATGATTGCCCGCGCCGGTAAGGTGAAGGGCTTAACCCATCTCGATCTCAATTTCCCGCAGCACCTCACCACTGACATCCCGACCCTACGTCAGGCGATTGCCGACGCCGGGCTGGCCGTCAACGGCATGCAGATGCGCTGGGATGCGCCGCAGTTCAAAATCGGTGCCTTCACCCATCCGGATGCGAAGATACGTCGTGAGGCGATCGAGCTGACCAAGCGCGGCATTGACACCGGCCGGGAGTTTGGCTCACGGCTGATGACGCTGTGGATGGGGCAGGATGGTTTCGATTACTGCTTCCAGGCGGATTACAAGAAGATCTGGGAAGATGCGGTCAGCGCGGTACGTGAAGTGGCGGAGTATGCGCCGGACGTCGACGTCAGTATTGAATACAAACCCAACGAGCCACGGGCCTACAGTATTTTCCCCAATGCCACCACCTGCCTGCTGGCGGTGGAAGAGGCGGGCTGCCCGAACCTCGGCATCACGCTCGACTTCGCCCACGTGCTGTTTGCCAATGAGATCCCGGCGTACGCAGCGGCGATGGTGGCGCGCCGTTCCCGCCTGCTGGGGCTGGATCTGAACGACGGCTGGGGCAAACGCGACGACGGACTGATGGTGGGTTCGGTCAATCCACGCGCCACGCTGGAGTTTCTCTGGCAGATGCAGCGTGACGGCTACAGCGGAGCCTACTACTTCGATACCTTCCCGGATGCCAGCGGCCTTGACCCGATTCGTGAAGCGGAAAGCAATATCGCCACCGTCACCCGCCTACTGAGATTGTGTCAGCAGCTGGATGACAACGCGCCATTACAGGCGGCAATCGATCGCCAGGATGCGGTGGCGTCACAGCAGATCGTCAATGACATTATGCTGGCGCGCTAACGGCTGTAGCGCCGATAAAACAGAAAAACCTCTCCCCAACACCCGAGAAGAAAAGGCCATTGTATGAAGAAACTCCTGCTCGCCGTCATCGCTTCCTCACTGCTGTGCAGCACCGTTTATGCGGCTGAACTGGCCCCGCTGCAGTCCGACACCGAACCGGATCGCACTGACTGGACCCAGCTCGATACCAAATATGGTGCGCTGCCCAACGCGGACAAATCGCTGAAGATTGGTGGGGTATCGAAAACTCTGACCAACGAATACTGGCGTTCACTCGGCCAGGGCTATCAGAACGTGGCGAAAAAATATGGCTTCACCGTTGCGTATCAGGCGGCAGCCAATGAAGACGATCAGCTCGGTCAGCTGTCGATTGCCGAAACCCTGATTTCGCAGGGCTTTAACGGCCTGCTGGTTTCACCGCAGACCGACATCAACCTCGAACCGGCACTGGAAACCGCCAACAGCAAGAATATCCCGGTGGTTAACGTCAACGATGCGGTGATGCCCAACGCGCAGTATTACGTCGGTAACGTGCAGAAAGACAACGGCGTGCGGGTAGCCAAATGGTTTATTGAACACCATCCGCAGGGCGGAAAAGTGGCGGTGATTGAAGGGCAGCCGGGCGTCTACGCGGCCGGACAGCGCACCCGTGGTTTTAAAGAGACCTTGCAGGCCAACGGCAAATTCACTATCGCCGCCAGCGTACCGGCCAACTGGAGCCGCGAGCAGGCGTTTAACGCCGCCTCGACCATTCTGCAACAGCACCCGGACCTGATTGGTTTCTACGCCAACAACGACACCATGGCGCTCGGCGTGGTGGAAGCGGTACGGGCGCAGAACAAAGCAGCGCAGGTGGCAATCTTTGGCACCGACGGTATCTCTGACGCCTATGCCTCAATCAAGCGCGGCGAACTGACCGGCACAGTGGACAGTTTCCCGGTGCTGACCGGCGAAGTAGCGATGGATGTGATGATTCGCCTGATCAACGGCCAGAAACTCTCGCGGGTGATTTCAACCCCGCAGGCGCTGATCACCAAAGAGAACGTCGAGGCCTTTTCGACCAAAGACAACACCCGGTTACGTCAGCTGCTGACCCAGCAATAAGTCAGGCGGAGTGCCCATGGAACAGAATCGTTTGATGATGCGTGGCATCAGTAAAACCTACGGCAACGCCGCCGCGCTGCAGAACGTCGATTTTTCAGTGCGGCCCGGCGAAGTGCATGCCCTGATTGGCGAGAACGGAGCCGGCAAATCAACGCTGCTGAATATTCTCTCCGGCGTGCGGGCGGCGGACAGCGGCGAAATCAGCGTCAACGGGCAGGCGGTGCAGATGAAGAATCCGCTCAGCGCCCGTCACGCCGGTATCGCGATGATTCATCAGGAGTTGCAGCACGTTCCCGAACTCTCGGTGGCGCAGAATATGTTTCTCGGTCGTCCGCTGACCCGAGCCGGTGGCTGCTGGGTGGATAAAAGCGCCCAGCTGGCGCGGGCGACGCTGATCCTGAAAACGCTGGACCCGAGCATCGATCCCAGCACGCCGATTAAGAATCTCAAGGTGTCGCAGCAGCAGATCGTTGAAATTGCCCGGGCGCTGCTCGATGACGCCAAAATCATCGCCATGGATGAGCCGACCTCCAGCCTGACGCCGACCGAGTTTGATCGGCTGGCCGAGCTGATTGCTGACCTCAAGTCGACCGGCGTCTCGCTGATCTACGTGTCGCACAAGATGAATGAGATCTTCCGGGTCTGCGATCGCGCCACCATCATGCGTGATGGTAAACAGGTTGGGGTGGTCAATATCTGTGATGAGGATGAAGAGAGCATCGTCGCCAAAATGGTCGGGCGTAAGATCGACAAGCTCGACCACCAGGCGTTTGTCAGCGACCGCGAAGTGCTGCGGGTGGAGAACCTCGGACGCGGCAACGCGGTGGTGGCGGCCAACTTCAGCGTGCGAGCCGGTGAAGTGCTGGGCATTGCCGGGCTGGTCGGCGCGGGCCGTACTGAACTGCTGAAGCTGATTGCCGGCATCGACAAACGCACCAGCGGCACGGTAAGCGTCAACGGTAATCCGGTGAAGAACCATAACGTGCGTGCTGCCATCAAAGCCGGCATCGGTCTGGTGCCGGAAGACCGCAAAAAAGAGGGCATCATTAAAGAGCGGGCGGTGAAGATGAATATGGCGCTGCCCTCGATGCACCATTTCACCTTCGGCGGTTTACTCAGCCAGGTGCGGCTGAACCGCAAAGCACAAACGGTGATGGGCGATTTAAAACTGCGGCCGCTGGATATCGAGAAAAGTATCGGCACGCTGAGCGGCGGTAATCAGCAAAAAGTGATTATTGGTCGCTGGGTGGCGGCGGATGCCAGCGTCTTTTTATTTGATGAACCGACCCGCGGCATTGATATCGGCGCCAAGTCTGAAATTTACCATTTAATTGAAAAACTGGCTCAGGCGGGCAAAGCCATTGTGGTGGTCTCGTCTGAAATGACCGAAATCATGCGGATCGCCGACCGGGTGCTGGTAATGCGCGAGGGGCGAATAACCCAGCAATTAACCGGCAGCGCGATCACTGAAGAGAATATTGCCCGCTTTGCCATTAAACAGAGTTAACCGACTGCCTGACTTCTTATCCGGACCCTATTGAAGGTTATAACTATGATGACTCAGACGACTCCCCAGGCGGGTGTGCGCACGCCCGCGCTGCTGAAATTTAATCTGCGCGATGCCGGTACCTTAATTGGATTATTAATTATCGTGGTGACATTTTCATTTCTGTCGCCGGTATTTTTTACGTTGCCGAACCTGTTGAATATTCTGCAGCAGTCCTCGATTAACGCCTTAATTGCGCTGGGGATGACGCTGGTGATTATCTCTGGCGGTATCGACCTCTCGGTCGGTCCGACCGCGGCGCTGTCGGCGGTGCTGGGCGCAACGTTGATGGTAGCCGGGGTGCCGGTGCCGCTGGCGATCCTCGCTACGCTGGGCGTCGGGGCGATGTGTGGCCTGTTCAGCGGCACGCTGATTGCCTATGCCGGCCTGCAACCCTTTATCGTCACGCTCGGCGGTCTGTCGCTGTTTCGCGCCATTGCGCTGATCTACACCGGCGGTAATCCGATCTTCGGCATTCCGCTGTCGTTTCGCAGCTTGGTCAACAGCACCCTGTTTGGGGTCCCGATGCCGATCGTGGTGGTGGCGGTGATTGCGCTGCTGCTGTGGACGGTGATGAACAAAACCCCGCTGGGCGAATACATTCTGGCCATCGGCGGCAACGAAGAGGCGGCGCGGGTCGCCGGGGTGCCGGTGAAGCGCACCAAAGTCACGGTCTACATCTTCTCCGGTTTGCTGGCCTCACTGGCGTCGCTGATCCTGATTGGCCGTCTGGGCGCGGCGGAGCCGACCATCGGTAACCTGTGGGAACTGGATGCTATCGCGGCGGCGGCGATTGGCGGCGCCTCGTTAATGGGCGGCAAGGGCAGCGTGTTTGGCACCCTGATTGGCGTGATTATCCTGGGTGCGTTACGTAATGGTTTGACCTTACTGAACATTCAGGCCTTTTATCAATTGCTCGCTACCGGTCTGATTATTATCATAGCGATGTTGATTGACCGGGCGACCCGAGGCAAGTAATGAAGCAAGATCCACGAGCCATTGGTGCTCAGATTCGTATGCGTTTGCCCCAGCTGACGCCGTTAGAACGCCGTGTTGCTGAGGCGATTATCGCCAGAACCGACATGACCGAGCAGTCGTCATTAAAAGAGATTGCCGGTGAGAATAATGTCTCTGAGGCGATGATCGTTAAGATTACCAAAAAGCTTAACTTCACCGGCTTCCGGCATTTCAGAAGCAGCCTGATTTATTACAATCAGTCTGAGGTGGCGGGACTGCATGCGGAAATTGAGCCGGATGATTCGTCGGAACAATTGCTGGCAAAAGTATTCAGAACCTCTATCCAGGCCATCGAAGAGACCCTGTCGATTCTGGATGTCTCTGAATTTAATCGCGCGGCGGACATTATCTTTAAAGCGCGTCATATCGATCTGTATGCGGTGGGCGGATCGGCGGCGGTTGCGCGCGATCTCTCGCACAAGATGCTGAAGATAGGCATTAAGTCGACCGCCTATGATGACGCCCACATTATGCTGATGTCCGCCGCGGTGTTATCTGATGACGATGTGGTTATCGCCATCAGTCATTCGGGTGCCACGCGTGCGGTGAACGATCCGGTGAAACTGGCGGGACGGAATGGCGCGAAGGTGATCGCCATTACCAATTATGCCGAATCACCGATTGCTCGCAGCGCGCACGTGGTCCTCAATTCAACGTCTCAGGGATCGCATCTGTTAGGGGAAAACGCCGCGTCACGCATCGCCCAGCTGAATATTCTGGATGCGCTGTTTGTCGCTATCGCCAAGAAAGATTTAAAGCGGGCGGAGAAAAACCTGATGAAAACCCAGCATGCGGTTCAGGATCTGCGGGAATTCTAGCTATGAGCAAAATTGCAGTCACCGGCAGTCTTCATTACGACATTATGCTGGACGCGCCACATCGTCCGGAGAAAGGCGAAACGGTGATGGGCAGCGCCTGTCACTATAAGTTTGGCGGCAAGGGCGGTAATCAGGCGGTGGCCGCAGCCCGTGCGGGCGCAGCGGTGCGCTTTGCCGGAGCGGTCGGCAGCGATCCGCAAGGCCGTTTTCTGCTCGATCAGCTGCTACAGGCCGGAGTGGATTGCACTGCGGTCACCACTGTCGATCATCTGCCGTCAGGTATCAGCGTGGCGATTACCGATGCCGAAGGCGACTATGGCGCAGTGGTGGTCTCAAACGCCAACCAGCACATTGCGCTGGCGGCGTTTGACCAGCCGGCTTTCTGGCAGGATGTGACGATGCTGGTGTTGCAAAATGAGGTGCCGGAAGCGGTCAATCTGCGGGCGGCACAGGCGGCAAGGTCGCGTGGCATTGCGGTGTGCGTTAATGCTGCGCCAGCCAGAACGCTGTCAGCGGAGTTTGAACGCTGTATCGATCTGCTGGTGGTGAATGCGATTGAAGCGCGCGATATGTGTCAGATCAGCGTGCAGGATCTGGCTTCGGCGCGGGCCGCTGCTGAGGCGCTGGGCAGACGTTTTGCCCGGGTGGTGGTCACCGCAGGCGAACATGGCGTGGCGTATAGCGAGGCCGGCCACAGCGAGAGTCTGGCGGCGCAGAAAGTGACGCTGGTCAGCACCCATGGCGCGGGCGATTGCTTTGTCGGGGTGTTGTGTCAGCGCTTAAGCGACGGGGCAACGCTGGCGGCTGCGGTTCAGGCGGCGAACCGGGCGGCGGCAGAGCACGTGTCGCGACTGCCGCACTGATCAACCGGCGTGCAGCGTCAGTGACGCTGCACGCTTTACCTTACGATGCCACTTTCACCACGGTTTTACCGAAGTTTTTGCCGTTCAGCATATCGATAAACGCCTGTGGCGCATTCTCCAGTCCTTCAATTACATGCTCGCGATAGTGGATTTTTTTGCTTTCCACCAGTGGACGCATCGCCTCAAGGAATTCCGGATAACGATCGCCGTAATCCTGGAAGATGATAAAGCCCTGCATGCGGATCCGGCGTTTAAGAATGCCCGCCATGATCAACGAGGTGCGGTCCGGGCCGGGCGGCAGCTCACGCTGGCTGTAGGCGGAGACCAGCCCACAGACCGGCACGCGCGCCGCAGTATTCAGCAGCGGGAACACCGCATCGAACACTTTGCCCCCGACGTTCTCAAAGTAGATATCAATGCCGTCCGGACAGGCATTTTTCAGCTGCTGTTCAAAATCGGCGCTGTGGTGATCGAGACAGGCGTCAAAGCCCAGTGTATCCACGGCATAACGGCACTTCTCTTCACCTCCGGCGACCCCAACGACCCGGCAGCCTTGCTGTTTGCCTAACTGGCCAACCGTCGCCCCGACCGGTCCGGTCGCCGCCGCCACCACCAGCGTTTCACCGGCTTTTGGCTGACCAATATCCATCAGGCCCATGTAGGCGGTGAAGCCTGGCATACCGAGAATGCCCAGTGCCCATGATGGGTGCGGCAGATCGTTGCCCAGCTTCGCGATCTCTTTGCCATCCGAGACGGCATATTCCTGCCAGCCGCTTTGCGACAGTACCCAGTCGCCGCTCTGGAAATCGCTGTTTTTTGATTCAGCGACCTGACAGACGGTACCGCCGACCATTGGCTGGTCCAGTTCGGCCGGCGCGGCATACGATTTACCCTCATCCATGCGGCCACGCATGTACGGGTCGAGCGAAAGGTAGATAGTGCGCAGCAGCACTTCACCCTCTTTCAGTTCCGGTATCGGCTGCGCTACATGGCGGAAATTCTCTTTGGTCGGTTCGCCCTGTGGGCGAGAGGCCAGTAACCAGGCGTGGTTCTGCGTCGCGTGTTCAGTCATGCTGTCATCCTTTTAGTGCGGGGCAACGCGCTGTGCATTGCCAGGTGAACGTCGACAAAGTGTAGATGACATCTGACAGGGTGCGTTTAGCGCTGTGGGCGGTATGAGATCGGGGCCCGCTGACAACGGGAGCGCTGACCCGCATTCGGCACGGCGTGAACGGCGGCGGACCGATTGCATTCGCAACGGCAAAATGGTGTGATGATTCATCGTGACAGAGAGATCCGCTGGCAAAAATCCGCTGGCAAAAAAGGGCGACAGAATGGCGCTACACTCCTCGGCGTGGTTCAGTTTTAACGGCATTGAATGCTCGCAGGTCAGCGCCTGCGACGCGGTTTTCCCACGTCATCTGCATGATGAGTATGTGATCAGCGCCAACCTGACCGGCGTTGAGCAGATCTGGCTGGCGGGCAAAACCGCCGAGGTGAAGGCCGGGCAGGTCACCTTATACAATCCGGCCACGCTGCAGGCCTCGCGATTCGATCGTCAGGGGGTGAGCTTTATCAGCGTGCATCTGCCACAGTCATTGCTGCAGAGCCTTGCCCGCGCGCACAACCTGGTCAGTCACCAGCAGGCACCGGCGTTGCGTGAAGGAGTGCTGGACGAACCGCGTCTGTTTAGCGCTATATGTGACTTCGCTGCGGCGAGCCGGGACCATGAGCTGGCGGATCAGCAACAGCGGCTGCTGTCGCTGTGTGGCGAACTGCTGCAACCCGAAGCGCCGGCTGACCCGGCAGAGCATCGGCTGGTGGCCGCGGTCAAAGCTGAACTGCATGCGACGCTGGAGAGCAAACCTTCGCTTGACCATCTGGCCCGCCAGGCGGGTGTGAGCAAGTATCACCTGGTACGCTGCTTTACCCGCCACACCGGTCTGCCGCCGCTGCAATATCATATGCAGCTGCGTCTGCACCGGGCCCGTCAGCTGCTGCGTAACCGGGTCCATCCGCTGGAAGCGGCGCTGGCGCTGGGCTTTTACGATCAGAGTCATTTCATCAATGCCTTCCGGAAAGTGATGGGCGTGACGCCGCATGACTATGCCCGGCACACCGCTCACGGCAGCATAAATTCCCGATAGCCAGAGACGATTACGTAGACAGCGAAATAGCTGAAGATGATGGCCGAGGCGATGGCGCAATATTTCAGCAAGCGCTGACCCAGCGCCCGGCCGCCCAGATGCCCGACCAGGCACAAGGCGCAGGTCCAGAGCACGCCGGCGATGAAGAAGCCGCTGAGAAAGGCGGATGAGGTGGCCGCGCTCTGCTGACCGATGCGGGAAATCAGCGCACCGCCGACGGTGGCGAACCACAGAATCGCACTCGGCGAGGAGAGCGCCAGCAGTACGCCACGGGAAAACTCACGTTTCAGCGGGCGCGGCGGCGCGGCCGTCTCCAGACCGACCGGCGCTGCGGGGCGGGCGGCGGCAAACGCCATTTTGACCGCGAACCACAGCAGCATAGCGCTGCCGCCAATCCACAACACCCAGCGTACCGCGCTGAACTGCAGCAGCACCGCCATGCCGGAGAGCGCCAGCAGCGCATACACCAGATCGCCGACGCAGGTCCCGATGCCCAGCCAGAACCCCTGGAAATAGCCGCGCTGCATCGCCAGCGTGATCATCGCGATGTTCGCGATACCGATATCGAGGCACAACGACAGGCTCAGCAAAAAACCATTAGAAAATGGCATCATGCGGCACCGCCCGGCAGGATGAATTGGGTGAGGAGTAAGGCTGGCATCAGGCTTCCTGTTAGCAGTAAAAAGGAAACCCGATTTCATCACCGGCGGGCGAGAGGAATATTGGAAAAAATTGCGGAAAAAATGGCGGATTCACGCCGGCCGGGCCAGCCACGCTGCGCGCGACAGCGCATAAAGCTGGCTCGGTGCAGCATTGGCGACGTCCTGAATCTCACTGACATAGCGCAGCCCGGCTTTCTCCAGCACCTTAATCGACGCCTGATGGTGTTTTCTGACCCGCGCTTCAATGGTACTTAACGCCAGCGCCGTAAAGCCATAACCGACGGTGAAGCAGGCGAATTCCGTGGCGTATCCCTGGCCCCAGGCGGCGGTTTCAAAGCGGTATCCGAGATTATTCATCCGCCGTTCATCCTGCAGGTGCACGCTCAGGCCGCCAAAACCAATCGGCTTATCGGGATGCGCCTGACGGGCAATCGCCCAGCGGCCGAAGCCGTCATCCTGCCAGCCCTGTAGCCATGCCTGTAGTACGTCATGGGCCTGCTGGCGATCGCGCAACGGACCGGCCGGATTAAAGGTATTGGTGGCGGGATCGCCATAGATACGCCACAAATCGGCTTCATCTTCTGGCCGGATCGGCCGTAGCAGTAAACGTTCAGTGTGCAGCATGGTATCAGCCTCGGCAGGGTGCGGTTGCGCACCCGGCGTAACAGAGAGAACGGAATGTTGTGATAAATAACAGTAAACCTGAAGGAGAGAAAGCGATGAATATTCAACAACTGCGTATCGCCCGACCGGTGACCGATCTGAACCGAAGCAGCCGAATGTACTGTCATGGCCTGGCGCTCAGCCCGATCGGCGCGTTTGAACAGCATCAGGGATTTAGCGGCGTGATGCTGGGGCGGGCCGATTTAAACTGGCATCTGGAATTTACCCGCTGTGATGCCCATCCGCTGACGCCGCAGGTGTCCGACGACGACCTGCTGGTGCTCTATATTCCGGCCAGAGAGCAGTGGCTGACCCACTGCAAGCGGATGGATCAGGCGGGATTCCAGCGGCGTCCGGCCTTTAATCCCTACTGGGATCGGCAGGGCATCACCTTCCTGGATGCTGATGGCTATCGGGTGGTGTTGCAGCACGCCGCCTGGCAACCCTGACTACTCTGGCTGGCGCGTCTCGTGCAGGTGCCGCCACAGTAGCCGCTCACCCTGTCGCGTAAACAGCACGCTGGACCAGCGGACAATCGGCGTCTGGCCCGGCTGGTGGTGGTGCTCACGGTATAACACCACCGCGCCCTGCGGCCATTCCGCCAGTAAGGTCAGCCGATCGAGCGTAATCTGCAGGCCTGGCCGGGCGGCGCGCTGGCTGCTGAACATCGCGCTCAGTGCGGCGTAATCAATCACCGCGCCGCTCAGGGTAATCATTGAAAAGTCGGTATCAAAACGGCTCAGCAGCGCGTCGCCGCTGCCTGCACTCAGCCAGGCTTCTATCGCCTGATGGGCTTCGATGACTTCACGAAAATAACGGTTCATACGGACTCCTTGTGGGGGGATAAGCGCCGGACAATGGCGCGGTTATCAAAACCAAAACTGGCCAGAATCGGCAGCAGGCCGATCAGCGCGGCGCTGTAAAAGGTCAGCTGGTAGGCGAGAGGTAACGCCAGATGGGCGGAGAGCAGATCCAGCAACAGGCTTAGCAGCGCCACGCCAAAGCAAAAGCTCAGCTGGCGGTTAACCGTCCACAGGGCGCTGGCGTGCGGCAGCGCATCGTCGTCGGTTTCAAGAAATGCGCTGCTCTGAGCGGTGCTGCTGCACAGGCTGCCGCCAGCCCCCATCAGGGCAAAAGCCAGTATCAGCCCCGGCAGCGGTGCCGGCGCGCTGACCTGCGCCAGTACGCCTATCCCCAGCGCCTGGAGCAGACAGCCGGTGACGATCAGCGGACGCGGGCCGGTGTGATTGAAGCGTTTACCGGTCAGCACGATCGCCAGTCCCGACGCCAGCGACCACGGCAGCATCAGCATGCCGCACGCCACCGGCGTCAGCCCGAGCTGTGCCTGCAGATAGAACATGGCGAGCAGGCTGAGACCGATAAACATTCCCGGCACGCACTGATAGACGATCATTGAGAAGCGCATCAGCTGGCCGGGATGCATCGGCAGCAGCGGATGAGCATGGCGACGGCTACTGCGGATAAACAGGGTAGCCAGCAGCCCGCCGGACAGCAGCAGCGCAACCGCCTGCGGTCGCCGGGCCGGATCGCTGATCCAGGTTAATCCCAGTAACAGCGTAGCCAGCGCGCCACAGCCGCTGAGCAGGCCTGTCAGATGCAGCGGCGGCCGGATGGCGGGCAGGGGTTCGCGTTTGATCCAGCAGGCGGCCAGTAACAGCGTCAGCAGTGAAACGGGCAGGCTGACCATGAAGATGCCGCGCCAGCTAAGCGTTGTCACCAGCAGGCCGCCCAGCGAGGGTGATAACGCCGGGGCTAACAGACCGACCAGCATTACCGCCGCCGACAGCCTGGCGCGTTGCTGTGGCGGATAGAGACGCCAGGTCAGCGCCTGACCGACCGGAATAATCAGGCCGCCGCCGATGCCCTGAATGACCCGCCAGCCGATCAGCGCCGCCAGGCTGGGTGCCAGTCCCGCACCGGCGGTTGCCACGCTGAACAACAGTAAGGAGATCAGAAATACCCGCCGCGCGCCGATACGCTGGCTTAGCCAGGCGCTGAGCGGGATGACTAAGGTCAGGCCAAGAATATAGCCGTTGCTCACCCAGGCCAGCTCTGCCACCGAGGCATGCAGGCTGTGGCCGATAGTCGGATAGGCGACGCTGCCGATAAACAGGGTGATCAGGTCGATAAAAAAGCCGAGCAGGAATACCGTGGCGACTTTACTACGATAGGTCATAAGTGGGCTCTCTCCGGAACGATGAGCACACTTTAGGCGCGGCAGAATGTCAGATAAACTCCGGATTCAGCGATATACTGTCAACGCATTTTTGACAATAAGGATGATGCCGATGCTCAATCTACAGCGGGTGGCGATGTTTGTGGCGGTGGTGGAGAGCGGCAGTTTTACCGCCGCCGCCGCTTCGCTCGGCCAGACTAAAGCGGCAGTGAGTTTCAGCCTGCGGCAGCTTGAAGCGGAGCTGGGCGTCAGCCTGCTGCTGCGCACCACCCGACGGCTGGCGCTGACCGCGGCAGGCGACGCCTTTTATCGCCGTAGCGTGACACTGTTGCAGGATGCGCAGGGGATGCTTGACGACGTGCAGCGCGATCACCGCGGGTTAACCGGCGAGCTGCATATCACCAGTACGCCGGAATATGGGGTGCAGATGATCATTCCGGCGCTCACTGCCTTTCAGCGGCAGCATCCCGATCTGCGTATCCGGCACGTCGCCTCGACCGCGACTGACGATCTGATTTCCGGCCGTTTTGATGTGGCTATCCGACTCGGCCGGTTAGCGGATTCCACCCATCGGGCGGCACTGCTGGATCGTTTTGCCATACTGCCGGTGGCCGCACCGGAATGGCTGAACCACCAGCCGGTTGACTCGCTGAGCGCGCTGGCCCAGGCTGACTGGATTGTGCACAACCGGCTTACCGACCCGCTACGCTGGCAGCTGAGCGGTCCGGATGGTCAGATGATTCCGTTTGAGATAACCCGGCCGGTCAGGTTTTCGGCAGACAGCGCGGCGGCACTGATGGCATTTGCGCTGCAGGGCAATGGGGTCGCGCTGCTGCCGGCGTGGCTGGTGAGTGAGGCGATTGAACGCGGCAGCCTGTGTCATCTGCTGCCGGACTACGCGTTTCCGATGCAGGGTATCTATGCCGTCTACCCGGATACCCGACACGTTGCGGAAAAGGTGCGCAGCTTTATCGACTTTTTACGTCAGCGGATCGCCTTAAGCGCTGGACAGGGCGGCGTAACCGGTTGAGTCTGTCAGCTGCTCACTCACCCGACATAACCCAGCCCGGAGAGAACCATGAACCTGCTCTGTCTGCATACTGCGGCCAGTAATATCGCCATTTTTGATGACGCTGCCGCCTCGCTGGCCACCACTGCGCGCCCGCTAAACCACCTGGTGATGCCTGACTGGCTGGCGGAGGCGGAGCGCAGCGGCGGCATGACGGCGGAACTGCGCGTCCGGATCGCCCGGCTGATTGATTCCTTGCTGCCGCAGATGGATGCGATAGTGATTACCTGCTCAACCCTGGCACCGGTCGCCGATGATTTTGTCGCTGCCGGTCAGCATGGCTGGGTGCTGCGTAGCGATAAAATGCTGGCTGAAGCGCTGCAGCGTCATAAGGGACCCTCGGTTGCACTTTGTGCTGCGGAATCGACGCTGGACGCGACCCGATCATTGTTTTGCCGGGCCGGCAGCGAGGTTGAGGTCCGGCTGGTGGAAGGTGCCTGGGCAGCCTTTAAAGCCGGAGACAGTGCAGGTTATTTTGCCCTGATTGCGGACGCGGTGCAGCAGGCTTATCAGCAGGGCGCAGGTCAGGTGGCACTGGCGCAAAGCTCGATGACGCCGGTGGCGCAGCAGTTTACTGTCAGCCAGCGGCCGCTGACCGCGCCGCATCTGGCGTTACAGGCCTGTTACGCCCTCAGATAAGGGTGACGCCGTGGGCGGTCAGTGCCTGACGCAGCGGCTCGCCCGGCGGCGTATCGACCACCAGCGTACTGGCCAGCGAGAGATCGCCAATTGCAAAAGCGGAAGCGGAATTGAGTTTCTCCGCAGAGGCCATCACCACGGTTTCCGCCGCCCGACCGGCCAGCGCGCGTTTTACCGTGGCCTCTTCGAAATTACCGGTGGTAAAGCCTGCGGTCGGATGCACACCGGTGACCCCCATAAAAAACAGATCGGCGTTGATGCGGTTGCTCGATTCCAGCATCGCCGCACCGACCGCCACCACCGAGTGCTTATAAAGCTGGCCGCCAATCAGGATCACCTCGACGCGCGGATGATCGGCCAGCGCCAGCGCTACGCTCGGACTGTGAGTCACCGCGGTAAATTCCAGCGTCGCCGGCAGCAGTCGCACCAGTTCAGCGCTGGTGGTGCCGCCGTCGATCAGAACGATCTGTCCGGGCTGAATCAGCGCAACGGCTTTCTGTGCAATTGCCCGTTTTGAGTCGGCTTGCACGTTTTTGCGTGTTTCAAATCCCGCCAGCGCAGCGGAAACCGGCAGGGCGCCGCCATGGACCCGCTGCAGCAATCCTTCAGCCGCCATTTCACGCAGATCCCGCCGCACAGAGTCTTCTGAGACGCCAAATCGCTGACTGAGGTCGCGCGACTGCACCTGCTTTTCGCTGGCGAGCAGCGCCAGAATCGCCTGTTTACGTTGCCCTGATAACATCAGCTTGCCTGCCTGTTTTTTCTTGATATTGCACGATTGTGCATGATAGCGTGACCGCTGTCCACTCATCGAGGAGATCACTATGCAGCAGAACCGTGACCGTGTGCGCATCATCAGCGAGCAGTTGCTGTCGGATAACTGGTACACCCTGAAAAAATACACCTTTTCGCTGTTACGGCGTGATGGGCAATGGCAGGAGCAGAGCCGGGAAGCCTATGACCGGGGCAACGGTGCGGTGATCCTGCTGTATAACCGTGACAAAAAACGGGTGGTGCTGACGCGTCAGTTCCGTTTACCCATCTACCTTAACGGCCACGACGGCTTCCTGATTGAAGCGGCGGCGGGATTACTGGATAACGCCTCACCGGAGACGCGCATCGTCGCCGAAGCTGAAGAGGAGACCGGTTTTCGCGTCACGCGGGTCGAGAAGGTGTTTGAAGCCTTTATGAGTCCCGGCTCGGTCACCGAAAAGCTCTACTTCTTTATCGCTGAATATGCCGATCGGCAGCGCAGCGGTGAGGGCGGTGGTATCGCTGAAGAGGGGGAAGATATTGAGGTGCTGGAGATGGACTTTGACCAGGCGCTGCAGGCGATTACGGACGGTGAAATCATGGATGCCAAAACCATCATGCTGCTGCAACATCTGCGGCTGAAGGGCATTCTTTAGCATCCAATGACAGGCAGGCCGCCTCGCGATGGCCTGCAAGTGTGCTTATTCGTCGCCGGTCAGGATGCCTTTGACGTCGTGCGGCTCCGATCGCAGATACTGTGGCGGAACCCGGACTTTTCCGTCCAGCGCGGCGGCGGCGTGCCACGGCCAGCGCGGATCGTAGAGAATACCGCGTGCCAGTGCCACCAGATCGGCTTCACCCTGCTGCAACAGATCTTCTGCCTGCTGCGGCTCGGTGATCAGACCAACCGCAATCACCGGAATGGAAACCTGCTCACGAATATCGCGGGCAAACGGAACCTGGTAATTCGGGCCGACGCTGATTTTCTGCTTGTCAGACAAGCCACCGCTGGAGACGTGAATATAGGCGCAGTTGCGCGCTTCCAGCTC
Organism: Pantoea sp. X-Soil-YNGN-775; assembly: GCF_059730575.1. Classification (NCBI taxonomy): domain Bacteria; kingdom Pseudomonadati; phylum Pseudomonadota; class Gammaproteobacteria; order Enterobacterales; family Erwiniaceae; genus Pantoea; species Pantoea sp. X-Soil-YNGN-775. Next base: position 1,983,311 of record NZ_AP035945.1, read on the forward strand.
GCGGGAGAAGGCGATCGACTGATTCACTTCCCAGCCACCCTCAACCCAATCCGTTGCCGAAATACGCACGCCAACCGGTACTGACGCCGGTACCGCATCACGCACCGCCTGGAACACCTCCAGCGGGAAGCGCATCCGGTTTTCCAGCGAGCCACCGTACTCATCGCTGCGCTGGTTCGACAGCGGCGAAAGGAACTGATGCAGCAGATAGCCGTGTGCGGCGTGCACCTCAATCAGCTCAATGCCAAGCTTTACCGCCCGGCGGGCGCTGTCGACAAACGCCTGTTTGACCCGCGCCAGCGCGTCGGCGTCCATCGCCAGCGGTTTGGCTTCATCTTCGCTGTAGCTCAGCGCCGAAGGTGCCACGGTTTGCCAGCCCTCTGCGGCATCAGGTGCAATCTGTTTGCCGCCTTCCCACGGTACCGCGCATGACGCTTTGCGTCCGGCGTGCCCCAGCTGAATGCCAATCGGAATCGACGAGTAGCGACGGACATCCGCCAGCACTGACTTCAGCGCCGCTTCATTGTCATCATTCCACAGCCCTAAATCACCGGGAGAGATACGGCCGATATCTTCGACGGCGGTGGCTTCAATGATCAGCAGACCGGCGCCGGAAAAAGCCAGCTGGCCAAGGTGGATGCGGTGCCAGGCCGAGGCATTGCCGGCTTCGGCTGAATACTGGCACATCGGCGCAATCACAATGCGGTTTTCCAGCGCAAGTTCGCCCAGTGAGACAGGGGAAAAAAGTTGGCTCATGTTATCTCCATGGTTGTATGACTAACGTGACAGGGAATAACTATAGCGGGGGATTAGCCGGATTGGGGGCGGCGCAACGTGTCATTTTATGACAGCGAGCAGGGTTGCTGCGGTGCCGCGTCGCCAAAGCGGCTTATGGTGGCGGCCGGACGCGGTCAAAGGCTGCATTTGCCTGGTCCGATGCGGCGATGATTTGCCGCACGGGTTAGTTATCCGGAGATAACGGCCTGACCGTGCCGCTCCCACTTATCCGTCGCGGGATGATTGTCAGACCTGCGCCATGCCGCCATCAACAAACAGTTCGGTGCCGTTGATAAAGCTGGCCGCATCCGAGGCGAGAAACGCCACCGTTTTGGCAATCTCTTCGGGTTTACCCAGCCGACCGAGCGGGATCTGCGCCGCCAGCGCATCAAACAGTCCCTGTTGCTGATCTTCACTCACCAGCCCGCCCAGACCCGGGGTGCGGACCGGGCCGGGGCTGACGACGTTGACGCGAATGCCACGCTCTTTCAGATCCACTGCCCACGAACGGGCGAAGTTACGCACGGCGGCTTTGCTGGCGCTGTAGACGCTAAAGGCTGCGGTGCCCTGAATCGACGCGGTAGAACCGGTCAGAATAATTGATGCGCCATCGACCAGCAGCGGTAAGGCTTTCTGCACGGTAAATAGCACGCCACGCACGTTGGTGCCGAAGATGCGATCAACATGCTCTTCAGTGATCGCCCCTAATGGCATCATGTCACCACCGCCCGCGTTGGCGAACAGAATATCAAGCCGTCCGGCCTGACTGGCGATGCGGGCGTAAACCGTATCAAGGTCAGGCAATTGTGAAGCATCGGCGCGGATGCCAGTGGCGGCGCTGCCGATTTCAGCAACTGCGGCATCCAGTTCAGCCTGACGTCGACCGGTGATAAACACCTGCGCGCCCTGTGATGCCAGTTCGATAGCCGCTGCCAGACCAATTCCGCTGGTGCCGCCGGTGATCAGTGCAATCTTTCCTGCCAGTGCTGCGTTCATCTGTTGCTCTCCGGATAAGGTAGTTATAAAGCCGATGTGTCCCGGGCCGTTACGTTGCCCGACTGATGGCTACTGTAGAGCGGCAGGATTGGCAGATAAATCGGGTAAAATGAAAATGACTATCCATGGTGGTGGATAATAAAGGGGAAGAAATGGATCAGTTACTGGCGATCAAAGCCTTTGCCCGGGTGGTGGAGAGCGGCAGTTTTACCCGTGCGGCTGACTTACTGAATATGCCGAAAGCGACCCTCAGCAAGCTGGTCCAGCAGCTGGAAACCCATCTGTCGGTCAGGCTGCTCCAGCGCACCACCCGGCGGGTAACGGTGACCTCAGAAGGGCGGGAATATTATGAAAAATCGCTGCGTATCCTGCACGACCTCGACGATATCGATGCTTCGTTTAACGTGCTGCGCAGTAAACCGCGCGGGCATTTACGCGTCGATATCGGCGGTTCCACCGCCCGGGAGGTACTGATCCCGCTGCTGCCTGATTTCTTTGCCCGTTATCCCGACATCACGCTGGATCTCGGGGTGGCCGATCGACCGATCGACCTGGTCAGCGATAACGTTGACTGTGTGATACGCGGCGGACCGCTGGTCGATTCTTCACTTATTGCCCGTAATATGGGGCACGCCACGCTGATTACCTGCGCCACGCCTGCCTATCTGAAAGCCTTTGGCGTGCCGGCGTATCCGGATGAATTGCGCAATGGTCACCGGCTGGTCAGCTATCTGTCACCGCAGAGCGGCAGGCCGTTTCCACTGCGTTTTGAACGCAACGGCGAGAAAATCGAGATCAAGAGTGCGCATCGGATTGGCGTAAATGAAAGTAATGCGCATCTGGCGGCGGGACTGGCCGGGCTGGGGATTATCCAGACCTTCAGCTACAGCCTTGGGGCACTTCTGCAACAGGGGGAACTGGTGGAAATACTGCGCGACTGGCGGCCAGCGGGCTATCCGTTTCATCTGGTCTATCCGCAGAATCGTCACGTTACGCATCGGTTGCGGGTGTTTATCGACTGGCTGGCGGAGTGTTTTCCGGCGCGGGTGGCGGGAGAGGGTTAATCCGGCACGGTCAGCGTGCCGGATGCGTTCAACAGGCTTAGTTACCGCGATAGGTTGAGTAACCGAACGGGCTCAGCAACAGCGGAATGTGGTAATGCTCGCCACTGGCCTCCATGTTGAACTCAACCGGGATTTCCGGGAAGAAGGTTTTCTGGTTGTTCTTTTTATAGAAATCACCGGTTTTGAACACTACGCGGTAGCTGCCGGCGCTGGCGGTTTTATCCTGCGGGAACAGGGCGCTGATACGGCCATTATTGTCGGTCACGCCTGAAGCCAGCTTCACCCAGTTGTCCTGCTGTTTCTGATCCAGTTCAACTTCAATACCGGCGGTCGGCTGGCCGGTTTGCAGGTTGAGGACGTGGACGCTTAACGGATTTTTTGCCGCAGCCGGTTGTGCAGCGACAGCAGAAGCAGAAACGCCAGTGGCCAGAAGTACGGTTGCGATCAAAGCATGTGAGGTTTTCATCAATGTTTCCTTTATTGACGGGGTTTATTTGCCGCAATAGTAGAGCGGTTGGCGGCAGAGCGATAATTTGCAGCGGAAAATGTGAAATTTCCGAGGCGCAACCCTCAGAAGTCGGGGGCTATGGCTCTTATTAGTTACATCATACATTTAATTTTCCAACTAACAGTCATCCGACAATGTGCGGATATTAATGGCTAATTAGCGAGGAAAGCAGGGTCTTGGAGTAATTTTTGCTTTTGTTAACTTCTCAGGAAGGACGCGTATTGGCAGGTAATCGATGCAGATAACCGCAAGGTTGGCTGTTAAGGCCGAAGAATAACCAGCAGGGTGAATGCATCATTTAAATAGCGCACTATTTGATAGTTTACAATTCAGTTGCGGCGTGTCATTGTCTTGCCAACCAGATAGCACACTACTTAATAGCAAATTAAAGGAAGCCCTGTGATGAAAATGAAACTGACCGCCAGCGCATTATTGTTAGCCAGCCAGATGAGTACCGCGTTTGCTGCACCGATTGAAAACAGCCCGCAACCCACCGCCGGCGTTGCTGCTTTTCTGACAGCGCTGAACAGCGGCGGTGGCAAACCGATTGAGCAGCTGTCGGTTAAAGACGCCCGTGCGGTGTTGACTGGCGCGCAGAAGGGCGCAGAACTGCCGCCGGCACAGGTTTCACAAAAGATCATCACCGTACTGGGCCAGCCACTGACGCTGACCATCGTTAAGCCCGAGCACGCCAGCGGTACGTTGCCAGTGTTTATGTTCTTCCACGGCGGCGGCTGGGTGCTGGGCGATTTCCCGACCCATGAGCGGCTGGTACGTGACATAGTGAATGCTTCCGGCGCGGCTGCGGTATTTGTTAATTATCAGCCGTCGCCAGAAGCGCATTTCCCGGTGGCGATTACTCAGGCTTATGAAGCCACTAAATGGGTTGCCGAACACGGCGCTGAAATTGGCGTTGACGGTAAACGTCTGGCGCTGGTTGGCAACAGCGTTGGCGGTAACATGGTGGCTGCGGTTGCCTTGCAGGCGAAACAGTTTAAAACCCCAGCCATTCGTTATGACGTGATGCTGTGGCCGGTTACCGATGCGCGTTTCGATACCGCGTCCTATGATCAGTTTGCCGACGGCCATTTCCTGACGAAGAACATGATGAAGTGGTTCTGGGATAACTACACCACATCGGAAAAAGATCGTAATAACATCCTGGCGTCGCCGTTGCGGGCAACGACCGCGCAGCTGAAAGGGTTGCCACCGACGCTGATTCAGACCGCAGAACTGGACGTGTTACGTGATGAAGGCGAAGCGTTTGGTCGTAAACTGGATGCAGCGGGCGTGCCGGTTACCGTGACGCGTTATAACGGCATGATTCATGATTACGGTTTGCTGAACGCATTAAGTCAGGAACCCACGGTCAGAACGGCCATCGGCCAGGCCGGTGAAGCGTTGCGCGCACATCTGAAATAAGCAAGCCGGGCGGTATCATGATGCCGCCCGAATTCTGTTTCACCAATACGGCATTTTCACCGCATTAGTGGTTCAGCAACCGTTAACATCGCAACACTAACCTTATACCGGTGGACTTCAGGCCAGCGCAAGCTGTTGAGATAATGTTTCCCGGAGGTTTCTGCGTGTAAATGAAAACGATAGGAAAGGGTGGTTACTTATTGATTTACAACCATAAAATATTAATAAAATTAACTGATTTTCATTTTTAAATCACATCGGCAGTGTGTAAGTGTAGTCATCTTATCTGTTTAAGCATCAGGAGCTGGCCGAGGCTGAATCAGCCCGCAGACGAGATTTTGTCGTTCGAAACACTGGAATGGTCAGACGAAAGGGTATAAATTTGTAGCATTGTCTACTGAAAGGTAATGTGGTTTCTTAAAATGACTCCGTCTGAAATCAAAGAAGCACAGCACAAGCGCTATAATGAAAAAGCGGCAGCAATTGTCCGGGGTGAAGACGGATATAAACCTGCTGAGAAATCGCGCTACAGTAAATCCTGTAAACTTTTATCTAAGCATATCGTCAGCTTTTCCTGATGCTGTCTGATAAGGCAAAGCAAAATGAACCATCTTCCAGCAGATGGTTTTTTTATGTCACCTGATCCTGTCATCCCGCCTTTTGAACAAGCCTATATTCTCAATAAGAAATTGATTGATAAGGCCCATACTTTATCTGATCCCGTAATAACCGTTGGCGGACAAGCCATTCAGTACTGGGTTGCTTACTACCGGGAGCTTTACAGAGATGCTCTGCCAGATGCCCGTCTTGTTACCTCCGTAGATGTCGATTACGCCGCCCGACGCCATGATGTCGCTGCAATAGCTGCAGCTCTCGGTGTGGATCCGAATATGAATGAACAAGGACAGCCACCATCACTGGCACGATTTGCCCTGGTTGACCTTAAAACACAACAGATTAAAAACGTTGATGGCCGATTCTTTGCAGACCCGGATAGTCCTGAACGGCCAAACACGGTGGATGTTATCGATTTTCCATCAGGATTCAGCTACAAAGACTTTTCTGGCGATAGACTGCAGTTAAACACTGAGAGGTTTATGATTGAGCAAGATAGCGCCACATCTGCAGAATCACACGAACTTATCAGGGTCATCAATCCGATCGCTTGTATCCGTGCAAGGTTAAGCAATCTAAGCGATTTGAAACGTAATCCGGCAATAGAAGTCGCTCGTATCAAAGCGATGATGCTTCCTGTTGTCTACTTTTTACTGGAGAAATTTGATGCAGTCACCGATCCCGCTGATGAAGCGGAAAGGTGTCCAGTCAGTTTTCGTGAGATGAAAGCCTATCTCGACGAGTTCTTCCGGATATCCATGCAGGAAACAAATATACGTGTTCAGGTCGAGCACAACATAAACCTGCATCTGATTCCTGAGCAGCTTGCTGCGGTATTTGAAGCTGAGCCAGAAAGTTACTACGTGCCGCAAGCTTTCTGGGCTAAAGAGTTGCCGATGAAAGCCGCGGCTCTGAAAAATAATGTGGCCAGAATTGGTCGGGATAAGCAGCGCCGTGCTGAACAACAACGGCAAAAAGAGATGCGTGGCAATAAGAAGTGAAACGCGTAACGGGGAGCGTTGAAATGGCTTACTGTCGACACACAGACGCGGGCCTCATAGGTAAGGGATAAAATCAGGAAGGCAGAGGAAAGGGGATGATATGATCGCTGTGGCTGAGTCAGATAATGCCGTGTTAATACCTTATTTAACATAATATACATTATGCGCCTTTAGGTAACCGCCTGATTATGATGGCCGGACATCGCTTAATTCTGCCGTTTGCTGCCGTTTGCTCTCGTTCGACCAATGCTCCTGACTGGCTCAATACCTTCTTTACTTTCTGACCAACCAACGCCCCTGGCTATAGATCATTCCCCGGATCCTCTTTCTGCGTTCGCTGGCATAAACCGCTTTCCTCTGTGTCAGGAACGCCGTAACTCCAGCGATCATTCTGCAATCCTCTTTGCGACAACTTTCCCGTGCAACATCGTTCTCGCTCAACATGCTTTGCGGCCTCATCCTTTGATTCATCACGTCTTGCTTCCGTATGCTTTGCGGCAACCGTACTTATGCAACGGCACGTTCGGTTGGCCACGCCAGACGCAGCGGCAAACAATCTCCTGCACCATTGTTATTAAACGGCTCGACGTCGTTACTGATTGTCGCGCTGCCAGATAAACCGCACTGTACCGGGCTTTGTCGTTGCTGTCTTCCTGCCAGCTAATGCCTACTAAACCGGCCTTTGCTACTGCAAACACGCTAAGTCACTGGCATTGCCCGATTAGGATTGTCTGCTTCCTTTACCGGCCAATCGGGATAAAACGGCTGAAACAACCCGCGATTTTGACAACGCTACGTGAATTCTGCGCCTGCCGCGTGACTACTGGGTCGCAGAATTTATCACAGCGCGTCATTTTATCGCTGGCTGAATTACCGTTCGATGGTAAAAGCCGAAATCCACCCGGCTGACATGACAACGGCTTTCAGGCAGGTTAAAGTTGCCGGCTTCGGCTGTGATCCTGATGAGGAAAAATGAAACGCTTATTTGTTTATGGCACGCTTTGCCCTGGCCGTGAGAATGCCCACATCCTGGAACAGATTGGCGGTGAATGGCTGCCCGGTTCGGTGACCGGCATTTTCTACCCGCGTGGCTGGGGTGCGGCGGCTGATTTCCCCGGCATCATTCTGGATGACCAGGCATCACCGGTACCGGGTTATCTGTTTATCTCCGATCGGCTCGACGAGCACTGGCCGATGCTGGATGAATTTGAAGATGGCTACAATCGGGTTGAAGTGACGGTTAACACCGGCAACAATCAGCAGTTAACCGCCTGGATTTACCAGCTGCAGCCGCCATTATCAGCCTGACCGATTAGCCTTTCAGCCGGTTTGCCCTGCGTACGCCCTGCTCTTTTAGCGTTTTTATCAGCGGTATTGAGACCGATCCTGTCGTGTATCGAGTCAGCGTGCAGCGCGGTAATGCCAGCCGTTTTGATTAATCGGTTACCCCGAAGCCTTCTTTATATCGACCTCTTATGCTGACTCGCAAAAAATAAACAGGCACAATGTCTGATGAGTAATTAACGCAACAACTAATGTATGATGTAACTAATATCCGTTATCGATCCACTGATGTTTTACGCTGCGCAGGCTGGCCAGTTCGGCTACCGACAGCGGCCCCTGACGCTCCAGCAGCTCCAGGGTTTCGTGTTGCGAATGACGCAGCGTGCCGGTCTCCTGACGAACCCGCCGGACAAACTGGCTGATCACCCTTCTCACTTCCTCGCCCAGCGCGGCGGAATCGGGCGTCTCTGGCGGCGTTTTTTGCTGTGCTGACATCGGTTTTTCTCCCCCTGAAAGAGCGCGGCAACCTTTATAGCACACTCAGCCCGGCCAGCGCTGTTGCGGGAACAGCGAGACGCGAATGTTAAACAGGTGAACCAGCGGAGCTACCGCCGCACTCTCCTGCAGCGCAATCTTCTCCAGCCGGAGCAGCAGCTGATCCAGCTCCTCCAGCAGATCCTGATGCGGCAGCAGCTGCAGCGACTTCATTTTACGCTTCAGATAGAGACCCAGTTCGTGGAACATCTGGCCGCTGTCGATGCGGTGCGCCTCCAGCACCTCCCGATAGCGGGCATAAAAGTCATAGCAGTTAGCGCCGAGCCAGGTTTCACTGATCAGATAGCCACCGACCACGATATCCGGCACCGGATCGAGCCGTTTACGCGGCAGAATAATGTTCACCCGGTCCAGCATGCGCGCAATAAACTGCTGGCGTGATAACAGCGTGGCGGAATTGCGTTCGACCTTTTTAATAAAGCTCAGCAGATCGCGCAGCCCCCGCAGCACCGCCCTGCGGGCAATCCACGAGGGACGCTTATTGCGGATCAGCGCCGTCAGCACCACCGCAAACATAATCCCCACCAGCGACGATATTGCGGCGTTCAGGGTGACGATCAGATTGGGCACATAGTGATGACTCAGTCCGATAAAGCCTGGAATCTGGATCGCCACGCTCAGACCAATCAGATTGGTGGCTGGATTGGCAATGATCAGGCTCAGCAGCATCAGCCCCGGCAGCAGGCAGATCATTAACGCCTGCAGGGTGTTGGCCTGCGGGATAAGAAAAGCGATATAAAACAGGCTGACCACCAGCGCAATCATCACCCCTTTAACGAACAGCTTCATCGGCGTAACCGGCGAATCCACCCCGGCAAAAAACGAACTGATAATCGCCGCCATCAGCGGTGCATTGGCCCCATCGGCCCAGCCGCTGCCAATCCAGAACAGACTGGAAAGAAAGGTCGCCAGAAAAGCCGTCAGTACCGAAAGGCTCAGTAGTCCGTTATCAATGTGGCGATGCTCGCGAATGTTCCTGATCGCCGCCCCGTCGCCATGACTGTAGAGATCGCCAGCACGGGCGCTGACGTTCTGATACGCATCGGCGATACGGACAAAGTTAGCCAGCCGTTCCAGTAAGCCAATCAGCAGCAGGCTCTCTTCAGTGCCCAGCCTTCCCGCCTGCCAGTCCGCTTCCAGCGTCGCCTGCCCCGCGGCGATGGCGTTACGCAGTCCTTCGATATCGTTAACCCGGTCATGATTGAGCCACAGCAGAAATTGCTGAAACACCGAGGTAACGCATAGCGGAAAGCGTATGTTCAGTTCTGCCAGCACCCCAAGTCGCGATTCAATTGCCGTTAGCGTCGGCAGCAGATAGGTCAGATGCTGATACTGCACGCTGACCAGACGGATCACATTGCGCGCCGCTTCCCCTTCATAAACACAGTGCGTCAGCAGCGTTTCGACATTCAGCGGATAGCCCGCCATCTGGATCAGAATATCTTCCCGCTCGAGGGACTTGTTCTTCACCATGCCGCTGACCAGCTCATTACACAATTTACGCGCATTCTGAAACCAGTGATCCACGCTCTGCCCGAGCAGATGGTGCATCGATACCGGAAAAACCAGCCGGTGTACCAGCGTGCTGCACAAAATGCCGAGAGTGATCTCCTCGATACGCGAAATCACCGTATTGGTAATCGCCGACGGCGTGTTCACCTCCGGAAATCCCATGATCGCCGCACTATAGCCCGCCAGCATGAAGACGTAGCTTTTGGGCGTGCGGTCATGCAGCGATAGATAGAGGCAAAACGTCACCCACAGCGAGACGCACAGGCTGAACAGCAGCGGCGACTGCACCGTTTCCGGATAGATCAGCAGGATAAATACGCCGCCCAGCACGGTTCCGATCAGACGAAAAACCGATTTCGAGACGGTTGAGGCGGCATAAAGTTGGGAAGTGACAAAAACGGTGGTCAGCGCCCAGGCGGGTTTTTCAAAGTTAAGGATTAGAGCAACAGATAACGCGATAAACGCGGCCAGGGAGGTTTTGCAGGCAAACAAAACCGCGTTTTTGGTAAACCATTTCATCGAATGAGAGGACCGAAATACTTCTGTGGCGCGTATCCTGACAGAAGCGTCAGCGTTTTACTCTCAGTTAACTTATACAAATTATTACCGGCCTTCCCTGACCGGTTCAGGTTGCTGCTGACTGTGCCTGGCGCGTCAGATTTGGCTCAGCGACGGGTCAGCGCCAGACGGATCCCCAGGCCGATAAAAGTGGCACCGACCAGCCGATCCAGCACTGTCTGTAACCGCTTATTGTTGGCCACCGCGCCTGCGGCCCCGCCCGCCAGCAGCGCAAACATCACGTCAGTCATCAGGCCAACCAGCGCATAGGTCATCCCCAACAGCAGGAAGGCGCTGGCGTGATACTGACTGCCGATCGCCACAAACTGCGGGAAAAAGGCGATAAAAAACAGCAGCACTTTGGGATTGGTGATTGAGGTGATGAAGCCGCGCAGCAGCAGTAAGCGGGTGCCGGTCTGCGCGGGCGGCGGTGACGCAGTCTCCGCTGCTGCGGATGCGATAAAGGTTGATCCGATCATTCTGACGCCCAGGTAGATCAGATAGGCCGCACCGAGATACTTAATCAGCGTGAACAGCAGCGGCGAGGCGGCAATCAGCGCAGTCAGACCCAGCGCACTGGCGACGGCATGGGTACAGCTGCCCAGCGCAACACCGGCGGCTGACAGAATACCGGCACGTCGTCCCCTGGCGACACTTTGTCCCACCACATAGGCCAGGTCGGGACCCGGCGTAATACAGAGCAGCACAACGGAAGCTACAAACAGCGGGAAATGCACGATATCGGACATCACGGCTCCTGACCTTTATTAGGGTTTATCAGCTATTAACCTAACAGCCGATCGCCCTTTTTCAAACCCCGTCATTCACCGGCTGCCGCACCAGCGCCCGCTGCGGGTCCAGTAAAAACGGACGCAGATAGCCCACCGTGTTCGACAGCAGGATCACCTCATCGGCCAGTTTCAGCCGCAGGACGTCGCTCAGCCAGGCTTTGCGCTCGGTCATCCGCTGCCAGACCGCCGGAAATTCCGCCGCCAGCTGGGCACGCAACGCCGCATCCGCCAGACCGACGGTGTCCTCAATACTGCAGCCGCCGTAGCCGGCCACCGAAGGAATAATGTCGATCTGCAACAGCATGCCGCTCTTCAGAGTGATGGCTGAATCGGGCCAGATTGGCGAGCATAACCACTCTTCATCCGCCACCAGATGCCCCGGATTAAGGTGCCAGCCATACTGTGCTTTAGGAAATACCGCCTCGATTAACGCATACAGTTCGCCACCGGTGATGCCGATGCGTAACTGCTCCAGCCAGCTGACCACCGCGTGGTAATAGGGGATCGCCAGCCGGGGTAGCCAGTCTGAAACGTGACAGGGTAACTCTGATGCCTGACTGACCGCATAAGCAGTGCGGCTGCTTAGCCCGCCTTTATAGCCGACGGTTAACGACAGCTTATCGCCGACCTTAATCGTTTTGTCGCTGGGATAAAGCTGCGCCTTAGCAAAGCGATCGCCGGTGGCGGCAATGGTCATCACGCTATTTGGCTGGCCGTCGGCATTAAGACGCGCGCCAATGTGCTTCTCGCTTACGCCTGGCGTCACGCTGTTCAGCGCCGCCAGCATGGCGGTTGAGGCACGATTCGCGCCCGCCTCGTAAAATGCCACCTCATCGGCGCTGTTAATGCAGCGCGCTCCCTGATCAGGTGAGATAAACAGCCCGGTGGCATTGACCAGATGCGAGACGCCACCTGCCGCGTCGGCCGCCGCCGCGCAGATAAACTGCGGCAGATCAAACAGAGTCTGCTGGGCGGGGCTGAACAACTTCCAGCCCACCAGCCCGGTGCGCGCCCCCGCGACGATCCCTGCCTGGCTCAGCAGCAGGGACAGCGATGCCTCACCACTCATCGGCTGATTGGGCAGCGAAAAGAGTGGCGCGTGCAGGCATCTGCCGGGATTACGGGCAAACGGCACCAGCTTGAGGTTTTCGTTGCCCATGATGTAGGCCAGTTCGCCCTGCTGATTAACCACCAGCAGCGCCTCTTCGAAGCGCGGAATAAAGCCCGCCAGATACTCAAAGTTGCTGCCGTGCTCTTTATCCGCATAAACGATCAGCTGCGTAATCTGATGCTGTTTCATGCGCTGAACAATCGCCGCCAGCCGGCGATGCAGGGTTTCATCCGCCATCACGTGGCTCGCCACGTCGGGAAAAGTGGGTGGCAACGGGATCGGTTCCAGTGCGTAGCGATCGCGATTCATATCAGACTCCGGTTAAACAGGAAAACAGCAGTCTGGCCGTTGCCGGGCCAGCCTGTTGCTGTCTGCCTCAATCTTTCTGCCGTAACCGCTCCAGCATAATCAGTGAATGACTGAAAATGGCATCGGCAATGTGCTGCGGAAATCCTGCGGGCAACGCATCGCGCACCGCGATAACCGCTGGTGGAAAAGCGCGGATAAAGAAGTCGAAGATCTGTTGCAGGCTACCGCTATCAAAATTGACGCTTTTTGCAGTGGCGAAGAAATGACGCGGGAATATCTTATCGATTTCGGTTTTTTTGCCTTTACTGGCCCGCAGCCCCATCGCCAGCTTCAGCGCCCGCTTATTCAGGCCGGTGCCGCCCAGTACCGGATAGGCGGAAATCACATCATAGAAAGGGGTCAGCCGGTAGCTGCCGCCGCGCTCAATAAACAGCGAGAAGTTCTTGGCGTGGCCGTCCGTCGCTCCAATCAGCCACTGAAACACCTGAAACATCATGAAGTGATAACGATCCTCTATCGCGTTACTCGATCCCATCAGCAGCTGCATGATCTCCGCAATGCCCGGCCCGCCGTCTGACTCATACTTCGTCGATGACGGCAGCCCCAGCGCCTGACAGAAATCCTCCTGCGGCAGACGAATAAGCCGGCTTCTGTCACGTGACCAGCGCCGGTCGAAGCGCTCGACAGCCAGCGCACGCATCGCGCCGGCGCGGATAAGGGTTGCTTCAGGCACCTTCATTCCCAGCGCCCTGGCCAGCGCCCTGGCCAGCGCCAGACAGAGATACTCATTTTCAACGCTTTCGCGCATGTCCAGCGTCGCCGTCGGCTGCTTAATTTCTCCGATCGGTAGTTTGATAATGTGTGAGGTCGGCGTGGCCCCGGTCGGGATGCTCCAGCCCTGTTCCGTGTGCAGCAGCGCCGTTTTCTCCTGCGCACCCGCCACCGAAATACGGAAGTCGGTCTCTTCGCGCAGCATCCCGAGCGGAATGTCGGACTGATAGGCTGACAGTACGCTTTCCAGCCGCGCCTCGTTCAGCAGCTCATAGCGCACCTCTAACGGCGGCAGCGGCATCTCGGGCGGCAACAGCATGGTCGCACCGACGCTGTCTCGTCCCACTTCCTGCAACAGATCAAACGGCTGACGGGATTTTATCTGGTAGCGCGCCACAATCCGGTCACGAATCAAGGGGCTATCCGGCAACAGATTATCGAAAAAGTTAATCACCGCGTGGGAGGTGATCGCCGGAACCTGCAACGGCATCGAGAGCGACAGCGGCCTGGCGAGCGGATTACTCAGCCACGCTTTGTCGTACTGAAATTCGTGCGCACCGTTGCGCTGACGGGTCAGCACGCCGACCCGCTCGCCGTTCATCCACGCAATCAGCTTCTGCATTACCAGTCATCCTCGTCATTGAGCGGCGGCGGTGCGGCGGCCATTTTCTCCTGCACCTCAAGACTCAGCTCCAGCGACTGCAACAGCTTAAACAGCGTCGCCAGCGAGGTGTTGTCCGGCGCATTTTCAAAATGCGAAATGGTCGCCTGTTTCAGACCAACCTTTTTGGCCAGCTCGCTCTGGGTCCAGCCATTACGCTGACGGATAAGTTTCAGCCGGTTAGCCAGCTGCAGCGGACTGTATATCATGGTGTCTGTTCCTCCGGGGTCGGCAGACGATCAGCATAGCGTATCCTGATTATCCCCGAAAGAGGATAATTAGTTATTTATCCCCAATAAGGGATAAATAACTATTTATACCCTTGCGGGGATAAATGGTCTATTATCCCCTGACACGGATATTCGACTTCATGGCGTAGCATAACAGGAGAAAAATCATGACATTAAGCGCGGGTCTTACCGTGACGGAGCAGCCAGAGGACCAGGACCGGGAGGCGTTATTCGCCGGGCTCGGCAGCTACAACCGGCAGTTTATCGGCAGTGAAAATCGGGGAGCGCTGGCGGTATTTGATCATGACGCAGACGGTAAGTTGCGGGGTGGCGTAATGGCCTCGCGTAAGGGGAACTGGCTCTGTGTCGATTATCTATGGGTAGATGATACGCTGCGCGGCAGCGGTCTGGGCAGTGCTTTACTGCGGGCAGCAGAGCAGCAGGCGATAGCTTACGGCTGTCAGCAGGTGCTGGTGGATACCTTCAGCTTTCAGGCGCTACCGTTTTATCTGAAACAGGGTTATCAACAGCAGATGTCCCTGCCCGACTTTCCGCAACCCGGTATGCAGCGGCACTACCTGACCAAAACGCTCAACGGCTAAAGGTCACGACGCTAAGGTGGCTGTACTGACCTGCGCGTCGTGACAGGGTCACAGACTGGCGATGCGACGCAAATCCGCTTCGGCACCGGGAGCCACCGCCAGCACCTGCGCCCCTTTGATGATGCGCTCCCCGTCGGTGTTGAAAGGATGCACCCAGCCCCCCGCCTCTTTCACCAGACAGTAACCGGCCAGACAATCCCAGGCGTGCATATACGGTTCGTAGTAACCAACGACCCGACCGGCCGCCACCCACGCCAGCATCAGTGCGCCTGAGCCGATGCGGATAAAGTTACCGCCGGCTGCCAGCAAGGCCGCTACAATCTCGCCAACCTGCTGCGGGCTGACGTAGCTGTTGGCACCAAAGCCGGTCACGTGATTCTGCAGGGTACGTGCCGGATCGACCTGCAAGCGTCGGCCATTGAGAGTCGCGCCCTCACCCAGCGCTGCCACATAGCACTCCTCAAAGGTCGGTGCGAAAATCACCCCGATGACCGGCACGTCGTCGCGCAGTACGGCAACCGACACGCACCAGTTTGGCATGCCGTTGAGAAACGGACTGGTGCCATCAATCGGATCGACCACCCAGGTGTAGGCGGTCCGGCCCGGGTGCAGGCCGCTCTCCTCACCGAGAAAGCCATCATCAGGGAACGCTTCACGGATGCGGGCGGCGATCGTCTGTTCCACTTCGCGATCGGCAATCGACACCACATCCTGCAGATCGTATTTGGTTTCCACCACCAGCGTATCGCGGCGGGAAAAGTAAGATAAGGCCGTAGCACCGCCAGCGCGGGCGACAGCTTCAGCCAGCGCCAGACGCGACATCATTTCATCGTGCAGTTCCATTGTGACTCCTTGCGGTTAAGCAGTTTAGCGGGCAATCAGGGCCAGACCCTGCGGCTTGAAGTTAACGCCGACCCGGGCGGCCAGCGGCAGGCGCTGTTCCATGTGGGGATCGATGATGAACAGCGATCCCAGTTCGGTGGTCACTTCATATTCGATATGGTCACCCAGCCAGGTACTGTGAATAATCTCACCCTGCAGGGCGCCCTGACCGTCGCCAGACAGGGTGATAAACTGCGGCCGCACCGCCAGCTGACCGCTGCCGGTTTTCGCTCCGTCGCCACGCACCCGGAAGCGCTGGTTACCGACGCGGATCAGCGCCTCACCGCCTCCGGCCTGCTCAACCTCACACGGCAGAATATTGGCTTCGCCCATAAAGTCGGCGATAAACACCGAATTGGGCGAATGGTAGAGGGTTTCCGGCGCGCCCTGCTGCGCAATATCCCCCTCTTTCATGACAATAATTTTATCGGAGACCGCCAGCGCTTCTTCCTGGTCGTGCGTCACATAGACCGCGGTAAAACCCAGCCGCTGTTGCAGATCGCGAATATCGGTCCGCACCCGACGCCGTAAACGTTCGTCCAGATTCGACAGCGGCTCATCCAGCAGCAGCACCTGCGGTTCCAGCACCAGCGCGCGGGCCACCGCAATACGCTGCTGCTGTCCACCGGAAAGTTCAGACGGTAGCCGCTCACCCTGGCTTTCCAGCCCGACCAGCCTCAGCCCTTCCCGCGCCCGATCCAGCGCCTCCCGTTTGCTCATCCCCGACGACAGCAGCCCATACAGGATATTGTCGAGAGCATTCATATGAGGAAACAGCGCGTATGACTGAAACACCATTGCCACGTCGCGCTCATTGGCTGGCAGATGGGTAACCTCTTTACCGCCAATCAGAATGCGGCCAGCGGTAGGATGCTCCAGCCCGGCCAGCAGGCGCAGCGTGGTGGTTTTGCCACAGCCGGAGGGACCGAGCAGCGTCACCAGCGTGCCTGGCTCGACGGTTAACGACAGATCCGGCAGCGCTGTAAAACCGGCAAAGCGTTTAGCAACATGTTCAAACACGACCGATCCCGCGTTGATGGTGGTCATACGGCTCTCTCCTGAGTCAGAGTGGCGACAGCAGCGGCCGCAGCCGCAGGTTGAGTAACACGGCGCAGGCGGCGTTCACCCACCAGCAGCTGGAACAGGCCGATGATGGCTAACATCACCACGATCAGTACCGACGAATAGGCAATCGCGACACCATATTCCCCGTTCTCCACCAGCCCGACGATGTAGGACGTCGCCATGTTGTATTGCGCGCTGACCAGAAAAATCACCGCACTGATTGAGGTAATGGCGCGCACAAAGGCGTAGACCAGCGCCGCGCTGATCGCTGGCTTGAGCAGCGGCAGCACCACTTTACGTAGGGTACGGAAACTGTTGGCACCGAGGGTCAGTGAGGCTTCATCCAGGCTTTTATCGAGCTGACTCATCGCTGCAATACCGCCACGCACCCCGACCGGCATATTGCGGAACACAAAGCAGGCGATCAGGATCATCGCGGTGCCGGTGATCTCCAGCGGCGGCAGGTTATACGCCATCACGTAACTCACGCCGATCACCGTGCCGGGAATGGCGAAACTCAGCATCAGCATGAACTCAAAGGTCTGCCGTCCGGCAAATTTCTGCCGCACAATCAGCCAGGCGGTCAGCAGGCCAACTACTGCGGTCAGCGGCGCGGCTATCAGGGCGATCTCCAGCGTGGTCCAGAAAGAGTTCCAGGCGACGCCGCTCCATACCAGCTGTCCCTGATTCAGGCTGACGCTAAAAGCGCGGATATAGTGGTCGAGCGTCAGCGCGTTATTCAGCCCCCACGACTGCACGAAGCCGCCAATCATGATCATGCCGTAGATCACCAGGGTAAACAGACCCCACGGGATCACCATGCCATAAACGCTGTAGCGCACCGGACGCGGCAGCTGCACGTGACGGCCGCCGTCGCCTTTGCCGGTTACCGTGGCGAAGCTTTTACCCGACAGCCAGACCCGCTGCACCAGAAACGCCGCCAGCGTGAAGCCCAGCAGAATCATCGCCAGCACCGCCGCACGGCTTGGATCGTTCTGCGCGCCGACCACCGAGAAGAAGATTTCGGTCGACAGCACGCCGTGACTGCCGCCCAGCACCATCGGGTTGCCGAAGTCCGCCATGCTTTCGATAAAGCTGATCAGAAAGGCATTAGCCAGTCCCGGCGCCATCAGCGGCAGAGAAATACGGGAAAACGTGCGCCAGCGGCTGGCGCGCAGGGTCTGAGACGCCTCTTCCAGCGACGGGCTGACCCCTTCAACTACCCCAATCAGCACCAGAAACGCAATCGGCGTAAAGGAGAGCACCTGGGCGATCCAGATGCCGGTCAGGCCATACAGCCAGCGGCCCGGCTCGACGCCAAACAGCGTCGCCAGCGAGGTGGTGATCACCCCGGAACGACCAAACAGCAGAATCAGCGCCAGCCCGATAACAAACGGCGGCGTAATGATCGGCAGGATAGTCAGCATCCGCAGCGCTTTTTTGCACGGCAGCGAGGTGCGGGTCGCCGCCAGCGCAAACGCCAGTCCCAGCAGCGTCGAGCCGCTGGCGGTCATCAGCGCCAGGCCCAGCGTGCGCCACGCCGTCCCGCAGGTGCCGCCGGTGACACAGGCGACGCTCCAGATAGCCGGGTCCTGCAGATTGGCGATCAGGCCATCCGGTTTAAAACTGCCATCAATGTCCTGCACCGAGGCGACAAACAGGCTCAGCACCGGATAGAGCACAAAGGTGGTCACCAGCGCCACCAGCAGTACGATCGCCGACACCACAAACGCATCGCCTTTCAGCACGCCGCGTTCGGCCAGCGCAAAGGAAAAAATCAGCAGGAAAACCGTCAGCAGCAGTAACGCGCCCGCGCCCATCGCCGGCTGGCCCAGCGCGAGCGGGCCGGCCAGGTTCTCCAGCCACAGCCAGTTCCAGCCGCTGAACCCGATAGCATGCCCTTCCAGCACCAGGAACAGAATGCCGCAGACGCTGAGCAGCAGCAGCAGGCCGCTACGGATACGCCCCGGCGGCAGGAAAAGGCAGGCGGCAGAAGCGAGCCACAGCGCCACGGCGACCGTCAGCCAGCGATGCTGCATCAGTTGCCACAGCGCCGGCGCGCTATTCTCATCCTGCCATAAGCTCATCAGCCAGTGGCCAGAGAAGAACCCCTGCTCCAGGCTGTACCAGGGCAACACCATCAGGGCCAGTGCGCCAGCAACTAACGCGCCGGTTAAGCGGCGATTGTGCGCATTCATGAATCACCTCGATCAGCTGCGGACACCAGGCTTGCGCCACCGCGGTTCAGCGTGGACCCGGCATCACTGCGCCGGACGGAAAACAGCCTTATTGTGCGCTGGCACCAATCTCTTTATCCCAGCGTCCGAGCAGCGCTTTACGTTTCGCCGCGTCACCGTAGGTTTTGAAGTCGTAATCAATCAGCTTGATGTTCTCAAAGCGCGGCGCGTATTCAGAGATCTCCGCCTGGCGGTTCGACGGCAGCTGGAACGATTTCGCCTCTTTCATCAGCGACTGAGCCTCGGCACTCAGCGCCCAGTCGTACCAGCTTTTGGCATTCGCCAGGTTACGCGCCCCTTTGATGATCGACATGGAACCAATCTCGTAGCCGGTGCCTTCACAGGGAGCGACCGGTTTGATCGGGAAGCCATCGACCTCCATCGCCACCGCATCGTGCATAAAGACGATGCCGAGGGTGGTTTCGCCACGGGCGGCGGCTTTCACCGGCGCTGAACCCGACTTGGTATATTGCGAAACATTGGCGTTGAGTTTTTTCAGGTAATCAAAAGCCTTGTCTTCTCCCATGATCTGCACCAGCGTCGCCAGGGTGTTATAGGCGGTGCCGGAGGAGTTCGGATTGGCGATCTGGATTTCACCTTTAAAGCCCGGGTCGAGCAGATCGGTCCAGCAGGCCGGCACCTTGAGCTTTTTCTGCGCCAGCAGTCGGGTGTTGTAACCCCAGCCCAGCGCACCGGCATAAACGCCCACGGTGCGATAACCGGAGATCTCCGCTACTTTTTGCGACCACGGCTGCTGCTGGTCGAGCAGCGGCGATTTATACACCTGAGTTAAGCCCTCTTCGGCTGCCTGCATATGCGGATCGCCGGTGCCGGCCCACCAGATATCGGTCCGCGGATTGCGCGCCTCGCTGCGGATACGTGCATAGGCCTCCCCGGCTGACAGCCGCACCATGCTGAGATTGATGTCGGGATGAGACTGGCTGAACTGGCGGGTCATCTGTTCACAGACCACCACATCCGCAGAGCAGATCATGTTGAGATTACCGGCCGCAGCCGCAGCAAACGGTAAGGCCGGACAACTGACGATGACCGCAGCGAACAGAGATGAGTAACGCATGGTGTTCTCCTTGAGGGCGGGAATGGCGCCTGATCGCGCTTTTTGCACTGCTGTGCAAAGTAGTAAGGCGACCCTCAGGATGTGTCAATCGGCATGTTAAGCAACTGTGAGGCGTCTTCACAAATTTTGTACAATTTGCCTGCAATTTGTTTTGCACAGCCTTGCAACTTCAGGCAGACTCAAAACGTTTAACGGTGGCAGCTAACGGCAGCAGCGGAGAAAACCATGCATCAACTTAAGGCGGTAGTCAGTGCGCAGGATGTCGCTGACCGGGCAGGCGTCTCCCGCTCTGCGGTGTCGCGCACCTTTACGCCAGGTGCCAGCGTGTCGGATGCTACGCGGGCGCGGGTGATGAAAGCAGCTGAAGAGCTGGGCTATCACGTTAATCATCTGGCACGCGGGCTGGTACGCAACCGCAGCGGCATTGTCTGCCTGATCGCCTCTGAAGTGGACACCCCCTACCGCGCCAGCCTGGTACGCTGGATGACCCAATACCTGCAGGAAGCGGGAAAGGTGGCGATGCTGATTAACACCGATCGATCAGATGAACGGGTCTCTGCTGCCTTACAGCAGGCGATTAACTTCCGTGCCGATGCCTCAATCATTCTCTCCGGCATGCCTGACAGCGCGATAACCCAGCTCTGCTACAAGCACGGACAGCATCTGGTGCTGATTAATCGTGATGAGTCCCTGCCCGGCTCCCTCAGCATTAATCTCGACTCGCGTCCGGCAGCCGAGATGGCGGTCAACGCCTTTATCCGTGCTGGCTGTCAGCGCATCGCGTTTGTTAACTCACTGGCCGGTACCCCGAGCCTGCTGAAACGCGAGCGGGATTTTCTGGCAGCGGCGGAAAAAGCGGGGGTCAGCGTCCTGGTTGAGCACTTTGGTTCGACCTCATATGAAAGCGGTCAGATCCTGGCGCAGCGGCTGCTGACCCGTAAAATCCGTCCTGACGCGGTATTCTGTGCCACCGATTTACTGGCGTGTGGCTTTATGGATGAGGCGCGCCACCGTTTTGCCCTGCGTATTCCGGAGGATCTGTGCATTGTTGGCCACGACAATATTCCGCAATCGGGCTGGTCCTCCTACAACCTCACCACCTTTGCCCAGCCGGTGGAGCAGTTTGCCGGTGATGCGATACGCTGGCTGACCGACACCGAGGCGCAGCAGGATCAATTCCCCCCCACCGCCGAACAGCAAAGCGATCGACGGATATATCAGGCTGATGTGGTGTGGCGCGGTTCAGTACGCGGCGGGTAAATCGTCTGATTTAATTTTATTGCCGCTGCGTTTACGCCGGTAAAATAACCCTTTTGCGGCTTTACGCTTCGCTTTAAATAAGCCGGCTTATTGCCGCAAATTATCGCCCTGCAGTGGCGCAGCATCCCGATTTTCTGTCTATCCTTGATCAGCATTATTAATTTACCTGACGCTTCACTGCTCAATGAATAAGCAGTCAGATGTGACAAATATCACATTTGTGCCAGGCTTAATCACTCAGATAATGATGTTCAAGGAGCTTACAATGACGACACCAACGAACAAGACGCTCGATCTCGATCAATTTCCTAAGCCTCCTTTTGAGGAACAACCGCAACAGGCACCTGGCTTAGCCAGCAAAATGATCCCGGTTCCCGATCACGGTGAAACCAGCTACCGCGGCACCGGCCGGCTGACCGGACGTAAAGCGCTGATCACCGGCGGCGACTCCGGTATTGGCCGTGCGGTGGCCATCGCTTATGCCCGTGAAGGTGCAGATGTGGTGATCAACTATCTGCCAGAAGAACAGCCCGACGCCGATGAAGTGATTAAATTAATCGAAGCGGAAGGCCGTAAAGTTTTCGCTATTCCGGGTGATATTCGTTCTGAAGAATTTTGTCAGCAGCTGGTAAAACAGGCGGCCGATAAATTAGGCGGTCTGGATATTCTGGTTAATAACGCCGGACGCCAGCAGTTTAATGAGTCCATTCGTACCCTGAGTACCGAAGATTTTGACGCGACGTTTAAAACCAACGTTTATGCGATGTTCTGGATCACCAAAGCGGCGCTGGAATATCTGCCACGCGGTGCATCGATTATTAATACCTCGTCGGTGCAGGCGTTTAAACCCAGCGATATTCTGCTGGATTATGCCCAGACCAAAGCGGCGATTGTTGCCTTTACTAAGTCACTGGCGAAACAGCTGGGCGGCGAAGGCATCCGGGTTAATGCGGTCGCACCTGGCCCATACTGGACCGTGCTGCAATCCAGCGGCGGTCAGCCTCAGGAAAAAGTGAAGCAGTTTGGTGCCGACTCACCGATGGGCCGCCCTGGCCAGCCGGTTGAAATCGCCCCGCTCTACGTTACGCTGGCCTCGACGGAGAGCAGTTACTCCTCCGGCCAGGTCTGGTGCTCCGATGGCGGCACCGGCACCCTGTAATCACGCTCCCCGGTGGCCGCATAATGCGGCCACTTTTTTGTCCTGCCTGCGCCCGATTTGTCAGTTGTCACAGTGAAACAAGGAAGAAAGCCATGGAAAACCAGATCTTCCATCAGCCGGCCCGAGATAACGGCTTTGCCGGTCTGGGTGATTATGCCGCCATTGGCGAGGGGCGCTCAGTGGCGCTGATTGCGCCGGATGGCGCGATTGACTGGTGGTGCGCGCCAAACCTGGATGCTAAACCGCTGTTTGATCGCCTGCTGGACGCCGGTATCGGCGGCTACTTTCAAATCGTGCCGCGCGATCCCTATCGGGTGACGCGCCGCTATCGCGATAACAGCAACGTGCTGGAAACCTGTTTTGACACCGACCGCGGCAGCGTGCTGCTGACCGAATCGATCAACAGTACGCTGGCGGGAAGATTGCCGTGGGGCGAACTGGCGCGCCGTATTGAAGGAGTCAGCGGCGAAGTGGAGTTGCAGATTATCCTGCGATTCGGCACCGCCGCTGAAACCCGTTCGCCGTGGATTGCCGACACCGAGAAAGGCAAGGTATTCCACATTGCTGACGTCATGGCGATGTTCCGCACCAGCGACGATATCCACATTACGCTGCTGGATGATGAACAGGTCTGCGCTACGCTGCGGACCTCGGCCGGGTCGCGCTCACTCTGCGCGCTGCTGATCACCGAAAACGAGCCGCTGGCCGTCCCAGAACTGTCCGCCATCGATCAGCGAATTGAAACCAGCCACACCGGCTGGACCAGCTGGGTAGAAAGCCTGAGCTATGACGGCAGCTACCCGGCGCTGGTGAAGCGCTCTGCCCTGTCACTGAAGTTTCTCTGGTACTCACCGACCGGGGCGCTGGCGGCCGCGGCCACCACCTCGCTGCCGGAAGGGATCGGCGGCGAGAAGAATTACGATTATCGCTACGCCTGGGTGCGGGACGCCTGCCTGATTATTAAAGCCTTCGTCTATCTCGGCGCACTGGAAGATTGTAAAGCGGCCTTTTCGTGGTTGTCGCAGACCATCCTGCGGCACGGCGTCAGGCTGCGCGCCTGCTATGCGCTGAATGGCGATGAAGTGCCGGAAGAACGTTTTCCGCCGTTAAGCGGCTATCAGGATTCCCAGCCGGTGCGGGTCGGCAATAATGCCCGTGACCAGGTGCAGCTCAGCATGTATGGCGACATGCTGGCCACCGCGCAGCTGTTTATCGAGGCCGGACACGTGCTGGATATCACCACCTCGCGCATGCTGGGTGAGCTGGCTAACTGCTGTGCCGATCACTGGCGGCAAAAGGATTGCGGCATCTGGGAGTTGCCGGACCTGCAGCACTATACCCATTCTAAAATGGCCTGCTGGATGGCGCTGGACCGGGCGGTGGCGCTGGCCGAAAACCAGCACATCGAACCCACCTGGCTCGGCCGCTGGCAACGGGAACGCGACCGCATTCGTGACTGGATTGAGACGCACTGCTGGTCAGAACAGAAACAGGCTTACCTGTTTTATGTCGGCAGCGAGGATCGCCTTGACGCCTCGCTGGCGCTGGTACACAGCTACGGCAACGCGGTCAATCCACAGCGGATGCTGGCCACCTATCGCGCCATCCAGCAGACGCTGGGCAACGGCAGCGCCATGCTCTATCGCTACAGCGGCGTCGAGGTTGAAGAGAGTACCTTCCTCGCCTGCGCGTTCTGGCTGGCGGAAGCCTGGGCTGAAATGGGCGATGTCGGGCAGGCGGAACAGACGATGCAGCAGATTCTCGCGACGCTCGACCAGCACGGCAACGTCGATATTTTTAACGAAATGTTTGATGTCCGCAGTCAGAGCTGGCGCGGGAATATGCCGCAGGGCCTCAGTCATCTGGCGCTGATTTGTGCCGCGCAGGCGATTTCAGAATCGAAAGCGAGCGGCTGAGGTGCGCGGCTGTCGTGTCGGGGCAGAAGCTATTGCAGCCTGAAACGGGGATCGAAGAAAAAAGGCTCGACTACCACGTTGCTGATTATCGCGGCGGCGGCCGGATGCGCAGGATTAAACAGCGCGTTCCACTCGCCGGTCAGGGTACTCGGGACCTTGAGGATCAGCCCGTGATCCGGGCTGGCGAGCCAGCCATCCCCGATCTCCCGGGTCGAGGGCGGTGCGGGATCGGCCTGCCAGTCGTCGGGGAGTGCCGTCAGCGACAGCTCGGTGATCAGCGTTTCAGGCACGCTGATCGACAGCATCGAATAGTCATGCGCCAGATCCTGAATGCTGAGATGCACCAGCGCCTCCAGCACGCACAGCGCCCGGCTTGATCCCAGATAGACACAGCCGATACCGACTGAATTCCAGCGTCCGCCGTAGGTGCGGGCACCGAAACCGTCAAAGGCGGTCATCGCATATTCGCTTTTCACCAGCCGGAAAAAGCGCACCGCCGCCATCAGGTGATCACGCCATGTTCAAGCTGACCAATCAGGTTGAGCACCGCTTCCGCGCCCGCGACGGTGGTGGTCATCTCCGCCGGCTTTCTGCCGCCCAGCGCCTTGGCTGGCGTTTCCAGCCACTGCACCAGCCGCGCCGGATCGTCACGCAGCAGCGTGCTGGCGGCGGACAGGACGCGGATCAGCATGTAAATCCGTCCGCTTTGATCGGGCGAAAAGGTCTGCTGAGGATCTTTGACTTTGCGGTTGTAGGTACTGCGATCGATGCCCGCCAGGCGGCAGAGCCAGATTTCATCGAAGGCGGATAATGACGCGGTACGTTTCAACACCCCGCTGCTGAAGCCGACGGCAATCCGCTGATGCGCATCCGGCAGGGTTTCCGGCAAGTTCAGCGCATGCAGCAGCGAACTGTTGCGGCGACTGCTGGCGGGCGTATAAATGGCAATTGACATAGCATGGCCCTCTGTTCATTTGATTTTTATTTTAGCGCAAATGAACATGGTGCGCCAGCTTTACCCCTGACGTATCAGTCGGCGATAGCGCGCTGGCGTCAGGCCGGTGACCCGTCCAAAGGCAAACGTCCGACTTTCCGCCGCTCAACTGCTGCGAGGTGACCCGCCCTTCCCGCCGGCCCTGAGATGGCAAGGCCAGCGGGCGCTGGCGACCCGGATTACTGCAACGCTTCAAGAATTTCCCAGGCGGTTTTTATTCGCAGCGGATTGGGGTAGTTCTTGTTGGCGAGTATCACGATGCCGGTGTTCTGCTCGGGAATAAACGCAACGTAGGCGCCAAACCCGTTGGTGGCGCCGGTTTTATGCACCCAGCTGGCGCGTTGCGATGGCACGGCAGGATTCAGTAGCGTCGCCGGCTGAGGTTTAAGCGCGACGCTGCTTTCGCTGTCAGCGATTAGCGTGGCGGCACTGGCCGGCCAGTCGTAAATCTCCCAGCCCAGCCCCTGATAGAAATCCCGCACTTTGAAATAGCGTGACTGGGCGGTACGAATCGCATTCCGCAACACGGTATTGCCTGACGATAAGCGGTTAGGATCGGCATTGGCCTGCATAAAGGTCAGCATATCGCGGGCGGTAGATTTCACCCCATACGCTTCCGCATCCAGCATGCCGGGCGACACCCGCACCGGCTGTCCGTTTTTATAACCCCAGGCGTAGTCCAGCATCATTGAGGACGGTACGGTGATGTAAGTGCGCGTCAGGCGCAGCGGCTGAAAGACGTTTTTCTGCATCGCCTGCTGGTAATCGCCCTTCACCATCAGCGCGCCAAACAGACCGATACTGGCATTGGAGTACTGACGCAGCGTGCCCGGCTCAGCCTGCGGCTGCCACTGCTGATAATAGTTGAGCAGCGAAGCCTGGTCGGTCACCTCATCCGGCAACTGCAGCGGCAGGCCACCTGCGGTGTAGGTCGCCAGATGCAGCATCCGGATGTTGTGCCACTGGGTGCCGGTCAGCTGCGGCCAGTACTTCTGCACCGGATCGTTAAGGGCGATGTCACCATTGCGGATCATCACCCCGGCCAGCACCCCGGTGAAGGTTTTACTGACCGAGCCGAGTTCAAACAGGGTGTTTTCAGTGACTCTGCGGCCGGACGCCAGATCAGCCACACCGGCGTTGATGAACTGGGCCCGGCCTTTATAGAGTATTGCCACCGACATACCGGGGATCTCCTGCTGCTCCATCAGCGGTTCAATAGCGGTTTTAACCAGAGAGGTGACCTGCTGTGAGGTTAAGTCGGCGGCAACACAGCTGGCAGAAAGGGACCACAAAACAAGGTAAGGCAAAGACTTTTTCATTGGCAATTAACGGTTTCTTCACTGAATCGATTTATTTGCACTGGTCGGCGCAGGCCTGCACACAGATCTGTGCTTGTGAGCTGCACGCCCCGGTATCACGGGTATTACAATGGGATCGTTCGACGTAGCAGTTGGTCTGACAGGCGGAGACGTCGCATCGTGCGGCGGCAGGCGTCAGCTGTGGCAGCGGCGCACGCGCCGGAAACTGGGGTGCAGGTTGAGCGAAGGCGCTGCTGCCCAGCAGTCCGGACAGCAGCAGGCTGATGAGTAATTTCATGATTGATCTCCAGATGAACGCTGCACTAAGTATGACTACTCTGGCACGCGTCGTCCGGGAAATCTTATCAAATTGGCAGGACAGGTGGATGTTGAGTGACGTTGATCACGCCGCGGCGATAAATATCATGCAGCCGGACAATATAGCGCTGAGGATCGTGCTGATCTTTAATCCTCAGGATCGCCGCCTCGCCTTTCTCCTGCAATATTTCCGGCCGCTCAATGATGGCCAGCAGCGTCTGCTTCAGCCCGTCCACCAGCGCCTGGCGCAGCTGCTGTTTTTGCTGTGGCGTGGTGATACTGTATTCACGATCGCCATTCAGGGTTCCGCCAATCACCCAGCCGGCGCTGGCCGGATTGATTTCCGGCAAGGCGCGTACGTTACTGGTAATCACCGGACAGCCGCTGGCCTGCATTTCCAGTACTGAAAAGCCGTACGTCTCCTGCCAGGTCGGCAGTAAACCGACGTCGCTGCGCCGAAACAGCTGCAGCAGCACCGCGTTTTCCAGCCGCGCCAGATGCGTGAAGCAGCGATAACGGCCGATGCGGCTCTCAATTGAACGATAAAATGCCTCGTCATCCTGATGTTGCCGGTGCGCCACGTTATGACGCCTGGTGAGATCGCCGATTAACTGCACATCCAGCTGCGACTCATCCAGCTTTCGTTCTTCAATCAGCTCACTGACGGCCAGCACCACTTCGGCGCCGCCTTTCCGGTAAAACTCATTGCCGGCGAACACCAGGCGGAACACCCCCGGCTGGCGTGGCGCTTTATGCGCGGTGAACAGGGTCTGTGGCGGATGCAATACCACCGTTTTCCGTCTGATCTGCTGGGCAACGCCGCCATCGGACGGGAACAGTTTCATCTGTATATTCAGCGTCGCGTCTGAAATGGCAATCAGCCCCAGACAGTTATCTTTCAGCAGATGGGGAATTAGCCGCTGCAGTTCAGGATTATCCTGCTTGGCAACACCCGGCACCGGCAACACCCGCGGTAATTCAGTTTCAAATGAGGCAACCCATTTCTGACGGGTAATGGCGACTTCATTAAACAGGTGCAGAATGTCGGGCCGGGATGCAGGTAAAAATGGCACCGGCAGAAAAACAAAAGCTTTATTCTTTTTGAGTAAGCGCGTCCGTAACGGGTTAATAAAGTAAAACAGATTGTACTTTTTGAGATTAATATATTCGTTTTCCGGATTAACCAAAATATTGCGCTGCTCCGGATAGTGATTATTAGTGATTCCAATTTTCATGATCGTATTCCAGAGTCCTTGAGTCCCGGATAATCTATATCATGCGATCCTGAATGCTGCGCCTGCGTAATATCCTAAAAATTGTTTTCGCCGCCAGCTGGCAGAAATATTAATGATTGCACAGTGCGCCTTATTGCTGACTTGCTGGTGCGGATAGAGAAATAAGGCATTTTATTTACATCCATCATCATTTTAGCAGCGGTAAGCCTCTGATTTATGGTGAACAGTAAAATAGCAGCAAACAGCGAGCCAATATTGATGTGCAAAATTAAATATTTGTTAAAAATAAACCCTGCCAGCCCTGAATAAATTAGTTGATAAGAATTCAACTAATCAATTTTATTACACTGACTTTGAGTCTGATGGGCAAAGAGTCCCAAAGTGAGCGGTCATCTGACACGCTGTTGTTGAAACGATTGATACAAAAGCCTGTTATCAGCAGTGAGAATGCACTGTTTTAGCGCGCCAGAGTGCCACATAATCGTGCGAGTCGCCCCATATCTAAAACTACCTTTGCATCTGATCGCCCGTTAATTAAATGATTTTATTATAAAAGATCACCCGCCATCTCCTGTGCTACGGACTGGTACAAAAGTTGCTATACCAGCATTAAGCAGACAGGAGAAAAACATGAAAGCAATCGTTATTGGTGGCGGCATTGGCGGAATGAGCTGCGCCATTGCGCTGGAAAAAGCGGGTATTGAGGTTGAAGTGTTCGAAGCGGTGCAGGAGATGAAGCCGGTCGGAGCGGCGATTTCAATCTGGCCGAACGGCGTGAAATGCCTGAATGCCCTCGGCATGAAGGCAGCGCTGCGCGCACTGGGCGGCAACATGGCCTATATGGCTTATCACGACGCAGTAACCGGTGCCGCGCTAACTCGTTTCAGTATGGCGCCGCTGGTGCAGCAGGTCGGTGAGTTTCCCTATCCGGTGGCGCGCGCCGAACTGCAGGCGATGCTGATTGATACTTTTGGTCGCCAGCGGGTCAATTTCGGTAAGCGGGTGATTCAGGTTGAACAGAGCGATAACGGCGTGATTGCCACTTTCGCTGATAACAGCCAGGCGAGCGGTGACTTTCTGATTGCGGCTGACGGCACACATTCGGTGATCCGTGAATATGTGCTGGAACAGGCGCTGGAGCGGCGCTATGCCGGTTACGTCAACTGGAACGGTCTGGTGGAGATTGATGAGAGCATCGCGCCCGCCGATCAGTGGACCACGTTCGTGGGCGATGGCAAGCGCGTATCGCTGATGCCGGTAAGCGACAACCGCTTCTACTTCTTCTTCGACGTGCCGCTGCCGAAAGGATTGCCGCAGGATCGCACGACAGTCAAAGCCGATCTGAGCGGCTATTTTGCTGGCTGGGCCGCACCGGTGCAGAAGCTGATTGCGGCGATTAATCCCGGGACGACTAACCGGGTTGAGATACACGATATTGAACCGTTCAGCCGCTTTGTTAAAGGGCGCGTCGCGCTGCTCGGTGATGCGGCCCACAGCACCACCCCGGATATCGGCCAGGGCGGCTGCGCGGCAATGGAAGACGCTATTGTGCTGGCTTCGACGCTGGCATCGCACTCGCTGGGTATCGAGGATGCCCTGCTGCGCTATCAGGCGCGCCGGGTTGAGCGGGTCAGGGATCTGGTGCTGAAAGCGCGTAAGCGTTGTGACGTCACCCACGCCAAAGATCCGGCGGTGACCGAGGAATGGTATCGTTCGCTGAAAAGTGAAACCGGCGAGCGGGTGCTGGCCGGAATGTGTGAAACCATTGAAGGCGGCCCGCTGGGGTAGTCCGGCCGCCCTCTCTGCCTCCAGCGGGCGACATCGCCGCCCGCTGAGTGCATTTACTCCGCCAGACCGCGATTCTTCAGCATCGGCTCCAGCTGCGGCGGACCGCCACGCCAGCTTTCATACAGATTTTTCAGGTCGCTGCTGTTACCGCGCGACAGAATTTTCTGGCGGAAAATATCGCCATTTTCCCGCGTCAGACCGCCCTGTTCGACAAACCACTGGTAGCCATCATCGGCCAGCATCTGGGTCCAGATATAGGCGTAGTAACCGGCGGCATAGCCTCCGCCCCAGATGTGCTGGAAATAGCTGGAGCGATAGCGCGGCGGCACCGCCGCTAACGCCAGATTGTCGCTCTGCAAGGCCTGCTGTTCAAAGCCGTCGACGCTTTGCGGCGTCCGATCGCCGGTCAGGCTATGCCAGTGCAGGTCCAGCAACGCCGCGGCCAGCAGCTCACTCATCTCATAGCCTTTGTTAAATTTACCGGCGCGGATGATCTTTTCATGCAGCGCGGCGGGCATTGGCTCTCCGCTTTGATAGTGGCGGGCGAACTGGCGGAACACCTGCGGCTCACTGGCCCAGTGCTCATTGATCTGCGACGGAAACTCCACAAAATCACGCGGGGTTTCGGTGCCTGACAGGCTCGGATAGCGCTGGCTGGCAAACAGGCCGTGCAGCGTATGACCAAACTCGTGAAACAGGGTAATCACCTCATCCCAGCTCAGCAAGGCAGGCTCACCGGCCGGCGGCTTGGTGAAGTTGCAGACGTTGTAGATCACCGGCTTACTCTCAAGCAGCGTCGACTGGTTGACGAAGTTGCTCATCCACGCCCCACCGCCTTTGCTGTCACGCTTGAAGAAGTCGGTGTAGAACAGCGCCAGCGGCGTCTGGTCGGCATCAAAAATCTCATATACCTGCACGTCGGGATGGTAAACCGGCAGATCCTGGCGTGGCGTAAACTGAATGCCGTAGAGCTGAGTCGCCGCCCGGAACACCCCATTCTGCAGCACGCTGTTCAGTTCAAAGTAAGGTTTGATCTGACTCTCATCCAGATCGTACTGCGCATGGCGCACCTGTTCGGCATAGAAGTTCCAGTCCCAGGCGCGCAGGGTGAAATTGCCCTGCTGGCGATCGATGGTCTGCTGGATGGCCGCCGCTTCCCGTTCAGCCCGCGCCCGTGCAGCAGGCACGATATTGCGCATAAAAGCAAACGCGGCATCCGGCGTTTTTGCCATCTGATCCTGCAGCTTCCAGTCGGCATAACTCGTAAAGCCCAGCAGCCGGGCCTGCTCCGCCCGTACCTGCGCCAGACGCAGCACCAGCTCGCGGGTGTCATTCTCATCGCCTTTTTCGGTGCGGGTCACGCCAGCATGGAACAGCGCTTCGCGGGTCTGGCGATCGCGCAGACTCTGCAGCGCTGGTTGCTGGGTGGTGTTTTGCAGCACCAGCAGCCAGGCATTTTCCAGCCCGCGCGCGCGGGCTTCTGCCTGAGCGACCGCTAAATCGGCCGCCGCGAGGCCCGCCAGTTTCTGCGCCTCATCCACCACCAGACCGCCCGCCTTGGTGGCCGCCAGCAGCTTATTGGTGAAGCGGGTACTGAGGCGCGCCGCCTCCTGATTCAGGGCTTTGAGCTGGTGTTTCTGGGTTTCCGGCAGATTGGCGCCCGCCAGCTGAAAGCGCTGCCAGATCACCTCGACCAGCCGTTTTGATTCAGCGTCGAGCCGGGCGCGCTGCAGATACACCGCATCCAGTCGCGAGAACAGCGGCCGGTTGAGCATAATATCGTCGCTGAGCGCGGTAAGCTGCGGAGCGATCTCTTCATCCACCTGCTGCAGATACGGACTGGTGTGCGCCGACGTCATGGCGCTGAACACCAGATTGACCCGGTTCAGCAACTGCCCGCTCTTCTCCAGCGCCTCATAGGTATTCTGAAAGGTTGGCGCGTCACTGCTGGTGGCAATCGCCTCGACTTCGCGGCGTTTCTCTTCAATGCCCGCCTGTAACGCGGGCAGGAAATCCTGCTCTTCGATCTGATCGAACGGCGGTGCCTGATAAGGCAAAGTGCTGGCGCTAAAGAAAGGATTCTGACGGGCGTTCATGATTCGCTCCTGGTGGGCATCGCAAAGTCTTATCCTGGCAGGTTGCCGGCGGTTGAACAACTCAGCTCAGATGCTGCTGATAAACGCTGATTATTTCACCGGCAATCGCCACCGCAATCTCTGCCGGCAGCTTGCCTTTCACGTCCGGCAGGCCGATCGGGCAACGCAGCCGCGCCAGCCGATCGGCCTGCGCGCCCTTGCCCGCCAGCCGGTAGCGGAAACGCTGGCTTTTGGTTTGCGAGCCAATCACCCCTGCATAGCGAAAATCCCCGCGCTTCAGCACCGCCTCGCACAGGTCGAAATCGAGCGGATGATGATGGGTCATTATGATGAAATAGCTGTCCGGTGCAGCCTGGGCCACGCAGTCCAGCGGGTCTTCCGGTTGCAGAGTGAGCACGCCGGGCGGGACGTGCGCAAACTGATCCGGGCGACTGTCGATCCAGCTAATGTGACAGGGTAACGTTGACAGCAGGTTAACCAGTGCCTGGCCGACGTGACCCGCACCGAACAGCAGGATTTCCGGCTGGTTCTGCAACAGCGGCTCAAACAGCAGCGTGGTTTTACCGCCGCAACACTGTCCCAGCCGCGCGCCGAGGCTGTAATCCTCGGTGTGCGGTGCGCTGGCCC
Source organism: Pantoea sp. X-Soil-YNGN-775 (assembly GCF_059730575.1). Lineage (NCBI taxonomy): Bacteria > Pseudomonadati > Pseudomonadota > Gammaproteobacteria > Enterobacterales > Erwiniaceae > Pantoea > Pantoea sp. X-Soil-YNGN-775. The sequence goes on from NZ_AP035945.1 coordinate 2,016,031, forward strand.
CGCTCTGCAACATGGCGCGTGCCTGGGCAATGCACTGAAATTCCAGCTGGCCACCGCCGATGGTCAGATAGCTCTGCTGCGATGTCACCACCATTTTGCTGCCGCTGTCGCGTGGCACCGAACCGTGTTCACTGAGCACGGTAATTAATACGCAGCTCTGGCGCTTTTCACGCAGCTGCTGCAGCACGGTTATCCAGTCAGGGTAGATCATCACAGGCTCCTGCCAGTTGCAGCACGCCATTCAGTACCCGCTCTGGCGTGGCGGGCGCATCCAGCTGCGGATGTTGCACATAACCGCCGACGCTGGCCACTGCATCCTGCAGCGCGCACCAGGCGGCAATGCCCAGCATAAACGGCGGCTCCCCGACGGCTTTCGAGTGAAAGACCGTATCCTGTGGATTTTTACGGTTTTCCACCAGCGTCACCCGCAGATCGGCCGGAACGTCACTGATAGCCGGGATTTTGTAGCTGGCCGGGCCGTCAGTCAGCAATTGCCCTTTTTCGCTCCACACCAGCTCTTCACAGGTCAGCCAGCCAACGCCCTGTACAAATCCGCCTTCAACCTGGCCGATGTCGATTGCCGGATTCAGCGAGGCACCCACGTCGTGCAGAATATCTGCGCGCAGCAGGCGATACTCACCGGTTAAGGTATCGATCACCACTTCACAGCAGGCCGCGCCGTAAGCGAAGTAGTAAAAAGGCTGGCCGCGCCCCGCCAGCCGGTCGTAATGAATACCCGGCACGCGGTAGTAGCCGTTGGCAGACAGCGGCACCTGATTCAGCCATGCCAGCTGCGCCACGTCGGCGAAGGTGTAATGTTTTTCAGCGGCGCGCACGATGCCGTTACGGAAACTGACCTCGGAGGCATCGCACTGATGGAGCTGACACAGCATTTGTGTCATACGCTCGCGCAGGATCTCCGCTGCGTTCTGCGCCGCCTTACCGTTCAGATCGGCCCCGCTGGAAGCCGCCGTCGGCGAGGTGTTCGGCACTTTGCCGGTATCGGTGGCGGTGATCTGAATCTTATCAACTTCAATCTGCAGTACTTCGGCAACGATCTGGATGATTTTGGTATTGAGTCCCTGGCCCATCTCGGTGCCGCCGTGGTTGAGTTGCACCGTGCCATCGGTGTAAATCAGAATCAGTGCGCCCGCCTGGTTGAGAAAGCTGGAGGTAAACGAGATGCCGAATTTAACCGGCGTCAGCGCCAGACCGCGCTTCAGCAGCGGGCTGCGGGCATTAAATGCGCTGATCTCCGCCCGACGGGCCTGATAATCGCTGCTCAGCTCCAGCTGTTCGGTGATCTCGTCCAGCAAATTATCTTCAACCTGCTGATGATAATGGGTAATGTTGCGATCCTGCTTGCCGTAATAGTTGCGCTTACGCAGCGCCAGCGGATCAAGGCCGCGTTCACGCGCAATGTGGTCCATGATCTGCTCAATCGCCACCATGCCCTGCGGGCCGCCAAAGCCGCGATAAGCGGTATTTGAGGCCGTGTTGGTGCGACAGCGGTAACCGGTAATGCGCGCATCGCCAAGGTAATAGGCGTTATCCGCGTGGAACATCGCCCGATCGACGATAGATCCGCTGAGATCCAGTGAATAACCGCAGTTGCCCGCCAGATCGATCTTTACTCCGCACAACAGCCCATCATCCTCAACGCCGACCTCGTAGCGGACAAAGAACGGATGCCGTTTGCCGGTAATGCGCATGTCGTCACGGCGTGAAAGCCGCATCTTCGCGGCCCGGCCGGTCTGGCGAGCGACGATGGCGCACAGGCAGGCGACGCCCGCCGCCTGGGTCTCTTTGCCGCCAAATCCGCCGCCCATACGCCGCATATCAATGGTGACCTGATTCATGCTGATGCCCATCACCTCGGCCACCAGCTTCTGTACTTCAGTGGGGTTCTGGGTCGAGGAAAAGACCTGCAGCTGCTGATCTTCGCCGGGGATCACCAGCGCGGTCTGGGTTTCCAGATAAAAGTGCTCCTGTCCGCCAATGTGAAAGGAACCGCTGATGCGATGCGGTGCACGTGCCAGTGCGGCCTCGACGTCGCCGCGCTGATGCACATGCGGCTCCTGAACAAAACTGTTCTGCGCCAGTGCCTGTTCGACATCAAGGAGCGGCTCCAGCACCTCATATTCAATCACGGCGGCGGCGGCACCGGCTCGTGCGGCATCCGGTGACTCAGCCGCCACCACCATCACAATCTGACCGAGATACTCCACCTTGTCGTGCGCCAGCAGCGGGTCGCCTGGCTCCAGCGGACCGACATCATTGATGCCGGGCACATCCTGCCAGGTCAGCACACTGACCACGCCGGGAATGGCGTAACACGGCTGGACATCAATCCGGCTGATGCGCGCATGGGCGTGCTCACTCAGCCGCGGGCAGAGGTGCAGCAAACCGGGCAGTTCGGGTTTATCGTCGATAAAGCACGCCTCACCGGAAACGTGCTTTTCCGCGCTTTCGTGTTTGTTACTGCGGCCAACGCCGCTCTGTATCGCGGCAGCATGCTGCGCTTTGATCACCTGTTCATTTAATTCAGGACGGTTATGAGACATAGCGGGCCACCTCAACACAGGATAATTCGCCGTTGTAGCGATGGTAATAACGCCGCAGCAGGTTACGCGCCACCTGCAGACGGTAACTGGCGCTGGCGCGGAAGTCAGACAGCGGCTGGAAATCTTCCGCCAGCGCGGCGGCCGCGCGTGACACCGTCACGGCGTTAAAAGGTTGATCCAGCAGCGCCTGTTCGCACTGTGTGGCCCTTTTCGGCGTAGCGGCCATACCGCCAAACGCAATGCGTGCTGCGCGGACATGGCCCTGCTCAATCTCAAGATTAAAAGCGGCGAACACCGCTGAAATGTCGTCATCAAGCCGCTTAGAGACTTTCCACGCGACAAAGTTCGGTGACACCGTCACTTTATCGATCCGAATCGCGCGGATAAATTCACCTGGCTGTAAGCAGGTCTGGCGGTAGCCGGTGAAAAACTGGTCGAGCGGCAGGCTGCGCTGCTGCTCGCCGTGCTGCAACAGCAGGCTGGCATTCAGCGCCAGCAGCATCGGCGAGGCATCACCAATCGGCGAGGCATTGGCGATATTGCCGCCCAGCGTGCCCTGCAGGCGGATTTGCAGCGAGGCAAAACGGTGCAGCATCTCACTGACGCCCGGAATACGGTCGGCGAGGAAGTCGGTAATCTGCTGCAGCGAGGCGGCGGCACCGAGTAAATAGTGATCGTCAAATTCACTGCACACTTTGAGCGCGGCAACCTGCTCCAGTGCGATCAGCAGCGGTATTCGCTTATGCTGCTGAGTGATGGTCAGACTCAGGTCGGTGCCACCGGCAATCAGCGTGGCCTCAGGATGCTCCAGATAGATCTGTGCCAGCTGGGCCGGAGTTTTAGGCAGGAAACAGCGTCGCCCGCCCCCGTTCAGCTGCTGCATCTGATTATTCGCCAGCGCCTCCAGCCGCTGCACCACGCTGGCTGCATGGTGATCGAATTGGTCGCTGACCGGCTGTGAACAGAGCTGCTGCGCGGCCGCCATGATCGGCCGGTAGCCGGTGCAGCGACACAGATTGCCCGCCAGCGCACTCTCCGCCTGATGGCTATCCCAGCCTTTGGCCGATTTTTGCAGGCTGAACAGCGACATCACAAAGCCCGGCGTACAAAAACCACATTGTGAGCCGTGGCAGTCAACCATTGCCTGCTGCGCCGGATGCAGAGCACGCCCGTGACGCAGATCCTCAACGGTAATCAGCTGCTTGCCCTGCAGCGTCGATACCAGCGTCAGACAGCTGTTGACCGTTTCATACTGCATTTCCCCATCGACCGCTTTAGCCAGCGTGACGCTACAGGCACCGCAGTCTCCTGAGGCGCAGCCCTCTTTGGTGCCGGTGCGGCGCTGATGGCCGCGCAGATAGTTAAGTACCGTCAGGTTAGGATCCAACGCCTCTTCGGTAATCAGTTGGTTATTTAACAGGAACTGGATCATGCGGCTTGCTCTCCCGCGTCGCGCTGCCATACCGGACGGCCGTTTACCCAGGTCTGGGCAATATTGCGGTCATCGCCCAGCGTCATTAAGACAAACAATTTTTCCCAGATATCTTTGCTGTTGCCGATGCGTAAGGTCTGTAAGGCTGAGACGGCCGGATCGAGCACCACAAAGTCCGCCTCTTTGCCCGGATTAAAATTGCCGATGGCGTGATCGAGATCCAGCGCCCGCGCGCCACCCAGCGTAGCGTGATAAAAGGCTTCGGCGGCGCTCAGCTTATACTGCTGCAGCTGGCCCACTTTGTAGGCTTCGCCCAGCGTTTGCAGCATGCTGAAGGTGGTACCGGCCCCGACATCGGTGCCGATGCCGACTTTGACGCCCTGCTGCCAGCTGCGTTTGAGGTTAAACAGCCCGCTGCCGAGAAACAGGTTGGAGGTCGGACAGAAAGCAACAGAGGAATCGGTATCGTGCAGGCACTGCCATTCGCTGTCGTCGAGATGCACGCAGTGCGCAAACACGCTGCGGCGCCCGGTCAGCTGATAGTGGTGGTAAACGTCAAGATAGCCGGCGCGCTCAGGAAACAGCTGTTTCACCCAGGCGACCTCCTGCGGATTTTCACTCAGGTGGGTGTGCAGCCAGGTATCGGGAAACTCCTGGCGCAGCTGCTGCACTTTTGCCAGCAGCTGCGGCGAGGAAGTTGGCGCGAAACGCGGCGTCAGCGCGTAGCTCAGCCGTCCACGCTGGTGCCAGCGTTCAATCAGTGCGCGGGTCTGCTGATAGCTCTGTTCCGGCGTTTCGATCAGGTTGTCTGGCGCATTGCGATCCATCATCACTTTGCCGGCAATCAAGCGCATATTCAGCGCTTCCGCCGCGCTGAACAGCGCCTCGACCGACTGCGGATGCACGGTGCCAAACACCAGTGCGCTGGTGGTGCCGTTCGACAGCAGCTGATGCAGGAAGAAGGCTGACATCCGTGCCGCATGGTCCGGGCAGTGATATTGCGCCTCGACCGGGAAGGTATAGTGATTCAGCCATTCCAGCAGCTGCTCGCCGAACGCGCCGATCATTTCGGTCTGCGGATAGTGAATATGGGTATCGACGAAGCCCGGTACGATCAGTTTTCCGCGCAGATCCACCACCGGCTGACCAGCCAGTTCGGCGCTGCACTCCTGCCACGGCGCTAAGCCTATCACCCGCCCGTCACGCAGCCGCAGCACCCCATCTTCCAGATAGCGCGCCGCAGAGAGCAGTGCGTCGGGCTGGTCTGCCACCGATTTGAAGTCAAAAAAACTGGCGCGTATCGCCGTATCTGTCGCTGATGACATGGCTTTTCCTTTCTGAAAGCACTGCGGCCTTCTTTTAATTATGCAGATGATTGCCTTAATGCCACGTTGCAACTGCCGTGCCAGATCGGAAATGACTATTTTTCTATAATTATCAGTAAATTAAATAAAATCCCGGCTGTTGCGCAACTTTCTGCAGGCAGCGTTGCTCCGCAACCGTTTGCCTGGCGTTAGCAATCGGTTGCCTGGCGAGCGACTGCGAAAACGGCTGATTTTTACCGCGGTGATCCGTGGCTGCGCTGCCCCGTTAGTGTGCATCACGCCCCAAAACAGCGCAGCCGCCGGGACGGTAAAATCCCTTTACAGCCCGATCGCTTTTTCGGCGGGCGCAAGCGGAAATGAAATGCTATGGTGAAGCCATCGATTGTGAAAATGGCATAAGGAACAGTGAGATGATTATTTTTGTCACCGGCGCGACCGCCGGTTTTGGTGAAAGCATCACCCGTCGCTTTATCGCAACCGGCCATAAAGTGATTGCCAGCGGACGGCGCGCCGAGCGCCTGAAAGCGCTGAAAGATGAGCTGGGCGATAACCTGTATACCGTGCAGCTTGATGTGCGTAACCGGGCAGCCATTGAAGAGGTGGTAAAACAGCTGCCGGCGGAATGGCGCGAAATCGATGTGCTGGTCAATAACGCCGGCCTGGCGCTGGGGATTGAGCCAGCCCACCGCGCCAACGTTGAAGACTGGGAAAATATGATCGACACCAACACCAAGGGTCTGGTCTATATGACGCGCGCCCTGCTGCCGCAGATGGTGGAGCGCAACGTCGGACACGTGATCAATATCGGGTCGATCGCCGGCAGCTGGCCCTATGCAGGCGGTAACGTCTATGGCGCGACCAAAGCCTTTGTCCGTCAGTTCAGCCTTAATCTGCGAACCGACCTGCACGGCACCGCGCTGCGCGTTACCGACATCGAACCAGGCCTGGTGGGCGGCACCGAGTTCTCTAACGTCCGTTTCAAAGGCGACGATGACAAAGCCGGTCAGGTGTATGAAGGCGCCACAGCATTAACCCCGGATGATGTGACCGAAGCGGTTTACTGGGTCGCCACGCTGCCTAAGCATGTCAACATCAACACGCTTGAGATGATGCCTGTCAGCCAGACAGTGGCCGGTCTGAAGGTGCACAAGCCGTAAGCCTCAGAGCCAGCCTTGCCGGCTGGCTCTAGCCCCGCCCCCAGCCCAGCACGATAATCAGCATGCCGCTAAAGGCGACAATCGCCCCGCTCCAGTCCCAGGCGCTGAGCTTCACGCCGTCGACCACCCGCAACCACAGCAGTGCGGTCAGCACATAGACTCCGCCATAAGCGGCATACACCCTTCCGCTGGCGGCAGGATGCAGCGTCAGCAGCCAGACAAACAGCGCCAGGCTGGCGGCGGCGGGTAGCAGTAGCCAGACGGAGCCGCCTTTTTTCAGCCACAGCCACGGCAAAAAGCAGCCGATAATTTCCGCCAGCGCGGTGATAAAAAACAGCAAGGCGGTTTTAATCAGCATCCTTTTCTCTCACAAACGTAAACAAACGACTCACCGCTGGTGAGCAAAGAAACGGCGATGATATACTAAGCCTGTCCGCGGCAACAGCCGTTACTATTGGCAATGTCTGCGTTAACTGAAGGAAAGCGCAATGAAAAAATTGATCCCGGTCCTGCTGGTCAGCCTGCTGTCAGCGGCAGCCTTTAATGCCAGTGCTACCACTAATCGCCTGATTATTGAAGATGGCAGCAGCGCCGCCAGTAACGAAGCAGCGCGTCAGGATAAAGAGCAGTGGAATGACACGCGGATGCTGCGTAACAAGGTGAATAGCCGCGTCGAGAAAGAGTTTGATAAGGCCGATCGCGCGTTTGATACCCGCGATAAGTGTGAGCAAAGCCTGAACCTCAACGCTTACTGGGAGCCGAATACCCTGCGTTGTCTGGATCGCCGCTCCGGCCGGCCAGTTACCCCCTGATTTTCAGCTATAGTAATGACGGACGACTAACATAAGGAATACGTGATGAAGCTACAGAGGGTTTTGTTAACGGCGACGTTGTTCGCGCTGCCCGTGCTGGCACAGGCATCCTGTGAATCGGTCAAAACCGAGATCAGCCAGAAAATTATTCAGAACGGTGTGCCCGAATCGGGTTTTAGTCTCGACATCGTCGCCAACGATCAGGTTGATCAGGCTGGCGGTCAGGTGGTGGGACATTGTGAGAACGACACACAAAAGATTGTTTACAAGCGCATGGGGCGTGACGATGACGCCAGCGTGCCAGACAGTGCCGGCAGTTCACAGGACGCGCCCGCACAGTAAACAACCGCAGGGCGACCTCCTGTCGCCCTGCTCGCTATTCCGCATGCTCCGGCCGCTGACGCGGCATCATCCACGCCACACCCAGCGCAAACAGCGCAATCACCAGAGCCACCACAAACACCCAGTGCAGTGAGGCGGCAATTGCCTGCACCATCTGCTGCAGCGTCTCCGGTGTCAGCTGACGACGACTTTCATCGGCCATAATCTGCTGCACCGGGTCCTGCGCCTGCGGCAACCGCCAGTGTAAATTAAGGTTCAGCACCGCGCCCATGATGGCGGTGCCAATCGCCGAGCCAATCATCCGGCTAAACATAATCGAAGCGGTACAGATGCCGCGAATCTGGTAATCCGCCTGATTCTGCACCGAGACCAGAAACGTGGTGCTGGTCATTCCCATACCGGTACCGATGACAAAGGCGGTTAAGCCAGCCTGATACAGCGAGCTGTCAGGCCGCAACAGCAGCAGTAAGGCGCTGCCGGTTATCAGCAACAGCGCACCCAGCTGGGCGGTAAAGCGATAAGAGGTGCGCAGCATCAGACGGCCGCTCAGGGTACTGGCCAGCGGCCAGCCGATTGACATCATTGCCAGGGCGCTGCCCGCCTGCAGCGGCGAGCCGCCGCCAATGCCCTGAATCCAGGTTGGCAGAAAAGCGCTGATCCCCATCATGGCGGCTCCGATGATCAGGTTGCCGGCATTCCCGGCAATGATCAGCCGGCTGCGCCAGATAATCAGCGGAAACAGCGGCGCGTCGGCCCGCTGCTCGTGCCGTTTCAGCATCCAGCCGGCAAACAGCGAAAACAGCAGAAACGGGATCAGCCATAAGCCGAGCTGTTCTGCCTGCAGCAGCGCAACCAGCAGCGCGCTGACGCACAGCATCAGCCAGCCACTGCCGGCCAGATTCAGCGGCTGCCGCTGTTGTTGCTGCTGATGCGTCGGTAACCAGCGCGCCAGCATCAGCATGCTGATCAGCCCGATGGGCAGGTTGACCCAGAAAATCACCGACCAGCTAAAGTGCTGCACCAGCCAGGCTCCGGTTAGCGGACCGACGATCGCCGCAACGCCCCAGACGCTGGAGAGCCAGCCCTGCACGCTGGCGCGCTCACGCGGTGAGTAGATGTCTGCCACGATAGTCGAACTCAGCGGCATGATGGCTCCGGCTCCCAATCCCTGAAAGGCGCGGAACAGGATCAGCCAGGTCATGCTGTGGGCGAAACCGCACAGCACCGAGCCAATAAGAAAAATCGAGGTGCCGATAAAAAACATCTTTTTACGGCCGTAAAGATCCGCCAGCCGGCCATACAGCGGCACGCTGACCGCCTGGGTGAGCAGATAGATGGAAAATACCCAGCCAAACTGCGAAAAACCGCCCAGTTCGGCAATGATGGTGGGCATAGCGGTGGCAACGATGGTGACTTCAATCGCCGCCATAAACATTGCCAGCATGCAGGCAATTAAGATCCAGTGACGGTGTCCGGTCTGGAGTTGTGCACTTTCAGTCATAGGGTTCCTTTTTTTGCTGCAAGCGTAGCTGAAAATCCGCTCAGGCAGTTTTCCTTCAGTGCGCATCATTAGCGCTCTCTGTGACATTGTCACCCAAAGTCGATGAAAAATTTTCATTGATGCGTCAGCCCAATCGCCACGCGGCTTTAACACTATTTTAACCTGCTTTTAATCCCCTGATTTGACGCTAAAAAGCTAGCGCGCTTCGCTTCAGGCTGCTATAGCAATAAGGCTTCTTTCTCAGTATTCACTGAAAAAGCGTAGATAAACAGTCATTTTGTCTACATTTTATCGCAGTTTCGGTATTGGGAGCCGTGGCCTTTTTTGCTGCTTCTGTCGGACTGTTAATGGTTGTTATAACAATTGAGATCGTTATCAGGGAGACTCCCTTATGCAAAATGCTTCACTGGTGCGCCGTGCCGGTCAGGCACTGCTGGCGGTGGCGGTGGTAATAGGCGCGCTAATCTGGGGCCTCGGCTGGGACCAGCTGGTTGCCCGAAAGGTCGATTTGCTCTATCTCGGACAACAACATCTGTTTTTAGTCTTCTGGTCGATGCTGTTCGCCCTGCTGGTCGGTATTCCCAGCGGCATCATCCTCAGCCGCCCTTTTGCCCGTCGCTGGGCTGAATATGTGATGCAGATTTTTAACGTCGGCAATACCCTGCCACCGCTGGCGGTGCTGGCATTAGCGATGGTCATTATCGGCATCGGTGACCGTCCGGCGCTGATCGCGTTGTTTCTCGCCTCGCTGCTGCCTATCGTGCGTAACACCTTCTCCGGTCTGAGCGCAGTGCCCGCCTCGCTGATCGAAGCCGCCAACGGCATTGGCATGACCAAAATGCAGCGTCTGCGCCAGGTCGAAATCCCGAATGCGCTGCCGGTAATCCTGACCGGGGTGCGCATCGCGACCGCTATCAATGTCGGCACCGCGCCGCTGGCGTTTCTGATTGGTGCCAGCAGCTTCGGCGAGCTGATCTTTCCCGGCATCTACCTCAATGACTTCCCGACGCTGATTCTCGGCGCGGTGGCAACGGCACTGGTGGCCCTGGTGCTGGATATGCTGCTGGCCGCCCTGGGCCGCGTTCTCAGTCCGCACGCTGCGGCATAACGATAAGGAATTTTGCGATGCTAACGCGCTGGATTAAACAGAGTGCACTTGCGGTGATGGCGACGCTGGCCCTGAGCCAGACGGCCCAGGCCGCCGCTCCGCTGGTGATGGCGACCAAGAGCTTTACCGAGCAGCATATCCTGTCGGCCATGACGGTGATGTGGTTAGAGAAAAAGGGCTTTGAGGTGATCCCGAAGCGCAATATCGCCACCACCATCGGCCGTAATGCGCTGCTGAATAAGCAGATCGACATGACCTGGGAGTACACCGGCACTTCGTTGATCATCTTCAACCATATCAGCCAGCCGATGTCCTCTGAGCAGGCGTATGAAACGGTGAAGAAACTCGATGCGAAGCTGGGGCTGGTATGGCTTAACCCGGCCCCGATGAACAACACCTATGCCTTTGCCATGACCCGGCAGCGGGCGGAAAAAGAGGGGATCACCACCCTGTCGCAGCTGGTGACGAAGCTGGAGCAGGTGCGTAAACAGGACCCGGAGCACAACTGGCGACTGGGGCTGGATCTGGAGTTCTCCGGCCGCTCAGACGGCATGAAGCCGTTACAGAAGACCTATAACATGGCGCTGGATCGGCCGCAGATCCGTCAGATGGACCCCGGCTTAGTCTATAACGCTATCCGTGATGGCTTCGTCGATGCCGGTCTGATCTATACCACCGACGGCCGGGTGAAAGGCTTCGACCTGAAAGTGCTGGAGGATGATAAGCACTTCTTCCCGAGCTATAACGTCACGCCGGTGGTGCGTAAAGATGTGCTGGAGAGCCATCCGGGGCTGGAAGCGGCGCTGAATCAGCTATCACCGCTGATTACCGATGAGTCGATCACCGAAATGAATAAGCGGGTCGATATCGATCACCAGTCACCGGAACAGGTGGCGCGTGATTTCCTTAAATCCAAAAACATGCTGTAAGGAGGCACTGTGGATACCCTTCACTACATCATGGATAACTGGAACAGCCTGCTGACGCTTAGCTGGCAGCACACCTGGCTGGTGCTGGTCGCGGTTGGGCTGGCGATTGTGATTGGCGTGCCGCTTGGCATTCTGATTGTCCGGGTCCGCTGGCTGGCGACGCCGATCCTCGGTATCGCCACCGTGGTGCTGACCATTCCGACCATCGCGCTGTTTGGCCTGATGATCCCGCTGTTTTCAATCATCGGTCAGGGCATTGGCGCCCTGCCAGCGATTACCGCAGTGTTTCTCTACTCGCTGCTGCCGATTGTGCGTAATACCCATACCGCGCTGGAGAACCTGCCCGACGGCCTGCGCGAAGCCGGTCGCGGCATCGGCATGACCTTCTGGCAGCGATTACGTTGGGTGGAAATTCCGATGGCCCTGCCGGTGATTTTCGGCGGTATCCGCACCGCGGTAGTGATGAACGTCGGCGTGATGGCGATTGCCGCGGTGATTGGTGCCGGTGGCCTGGGTCAGCTGTTGCTCGACGGCATCAGCGGCAGTGATATTCGTATGTTGATAGCCGGGGCGTTAATGATTTGCCTGCTGGCGATTGTTCTTGACTGGCTGCTGCACCGTTTGCAGCAGGCGCTGACTCCTAAGGGAATTCGATAATGATTACACTGGAAAACCTGACGAAAACCTTTACCCAGAAAAACGGCACCACCATGAAAGCGGTGGATAACGTTAGCCTGGAAGTGCCAGCCGGTGAGATGTGCGTGCTGCTGGGGCCATCGGGCTGCGGCAAAACCACCACCCTGAAGATGATTAACCGCCTGATCCCCGCCACCAGCGGCCGCATCCTGATCAATGGCGAAGATACCAGCACTCAGGACACCACCACGCTGCGCCGTAACATCGGCTATGTGATCCAGCAGATTGGCCTGTTTCCCAACATGACCATCGAAGAGAACATTACCGTGGTGCCGCGCATGCTGGGCTGGGATAAGAAACGCTGCCGGGAGCGCGCCACCGAGTTGATGAGTATGGTGGCGCTCGACCCGAGCAAGTTCCTGCATCGCTACCCGCGTGAAATGTCGGGTGGCCAGCAGCAGCGTATTGGGGTGATCCGCGCGCTGGCGGCTGATCCTCCGGTGCTGCTGATGGATGAACCCTTTGGTGCGGTCGACCCGATCAACCGTGAAGTGATCCAGAACGAATTTCTTGATATGCAGCGTCAGCTGAAGAAAACCGTGATGCTGGTGAGTCATGACATCGATGAAGCACTGAAGCTCGGTGACCGAATCGCGGTGTTTGGTCAGGGTAAAATTGTGCAGTGCGCCAGCCCGGACGAGCTGCTGGCAACGCCAGCCAACGACTTTGTCGGATCGTTTGTCGGTCAGGACCGGACGCTGAAACGCCTGCTGCTGGTGCAGGCGGGTGACGTCACCGATCAGCAGCCCACCATCACCGTACAGCGATCAACCTCACTGGAAGAAGCCTTCGGCACCATGGATGACAATGATATGCGCTCGATTACCGTGGTGGATGAAGATGGCAAGCCGCTCGGCTTTGTGAAACGGCGTGAGGCACGTAACGCCAGCGGCCGCTGCGAAGAGCGCCTGCACACCTTTAAGGTAACCGGAAAAGCGGAAGAGAACCTGCGCGTGGTGCTGTCAAAACTGTATGAGCACAACACCGTCTGGATGCCGATTGTCGATGAAGAGGGTCGCTACAGCGGTGAGATCTCACAGGATTACATCGCCGATTACCTCAGCTCAGGCCGCACCCGCCGCCGCCTGAACCCGTAATCGCTCTCACCGCTAAGTGAAAAAGGGCCGTAATGGCCCTTTTTTTATGCCTGCTCTTCGCTGCTGTTGAGCACCTGGGTCGGTACGACGGCCACGGCGCGCGCCTCCTCCGGCAACACCATATTCAGCAGAATGGCCAGCAAACCGCCGGTAGTGACCGCATGACCAAACAGCGTGTTGATCAGCGGGGGTAACTGTTTCAGCACTTCCGGCACCGCTTCAACGCCCAGGCCGACGCCGAAAGAAACCGCGACGATCAGCATCTCACGGCGTCCTAAAGACGTTTGCGTCATCACCCGGATGCCGGCGGCAACTACGCTGCCGAACATCACGATGGTGGCCCCGCCCAGCACCGGCGGCGGAATTTGCTGTAACAGAGAGCCGACCGCCGGGAACAGACCAAGCAGCACCAGCATCAACCCCAGCACCATCCCGACATAGCGGCTGGCCACGCCGGTCATCTGGATCACCCCATTGTTTTGCGCAAAGGTGGTGTTCGGGAATGCCGAGAAAATGGCTGCCAGCAGACAGCTGACGCCGTCAGCCATAATGCCGCCCTGCAGACGCTGCTGGAACACTGTGCCGCCGATCGGCTGTTGTGATATCAGGCAATTGGCGGTGAGATCGCCCACCGCTTCAATCACCGCAATCACCGACACCAGCGCAATTGGCAAGAAAATGGTCCAGTCAAAGGCAAAGCCGAACTTAAACAGCGCAGGCAGCACCAGCGCCGCGCTGTGGTCCGGCGCTTTCAGTTGCAGATGGCCGGTTAACGCTGCCGCGATGCAGCCCACTACAATTCCGGCCACCACCGCCACCAGTCTGGTCCAGCGGTTACGCGCACGATTGAGCGCCACGATTACCAGCAGCGTCAGCGCGCCCAGCGCCAGATTGCCGGGAGCACCAAAATCACGGGCGTTGTGACCGCCAGCCCAGTCGGTGATGCTGACTTTGATCAGGCTGATGCCAATCAGGGTGATCACCGTACCGGTGACTACCGGGGTCAGCACTTTACGCAACGGACCGACACAGCGGCTAATCAGGATCGGGATCAGCGCCGCCACCAGATTGCAGCCAAACAGCATCGCCATGATCTCCTCGGGCGATCCGCCGCGCGCCTTTACCATCAGGCCGCCTGATAGCAGCACGCCGAGAAACGCGAAGCTGGTGCCCTGCAGGCAGATCATTCCGGCTCCGATGCCGAACAGGCGCCGCGCCTGTATAAAGGTACCGAGGCCCGAAACCAATAGTGACATGCTAATCAGGTAGGGAATATAGGCCTGTAGCCCCAATACTGAACCGATAATCAGCGGCGGCGTGATGATGCCGACGACGCTGGCCAGCAGATGCTGCAGGGCGGCGAAAAACGCCGGGACGGGACCAATACGGGCATCCAGCCCATATAACAAACCTTTCTCGTGTGATTGCGACATGACGGTGCTCCGGCAACAGTGATTAGCCGGACTAATGCATTTTTTGCGCCATCAGCGCTGCGTCACCTCGCCTTGCAGACCAGGTGACTGAAAAGTAACGTTATAATTCCACGACGCGGCCGGTGGCAAGGGTGCAACTTTACATTCACCACCGGCGCAGATGAGTTATTTTGTTTCATGATCAGGCGATCTTTGCACTCACAGAGTGCAGGCCTGGCTGCTCCAGCAGTGAGATATCGAAGTAGGCCGTCAGATCGCGCTGTTCGGCGCGCGGCAGATACGGCAGTTCACCCAGCAGCGGTGCCGGGATTTTTTCCCGCAGCACTTCGATGATGTTGCTGTATTGCGCCAGGCCCGGATTAATGCGGTTGGCGACCCATCCGACCAGCGGTAATCCGTCCTGTTGAATCGCTTCGGCGGTGAGCAGCGCATGGCTGATACAGCCAGTCTGAATACCGACCACCAGCACCACCGGTAACTGCTGCTCAATCACCCAGCCGGAAAGCGGACGCGCATCATTCATCAGACTGCGCCAGCCGCCGGTGCCCTCTACTATCACCCGATCCGCCTGTTCGGTCAGGTTGTTCAGGCCCTGGGTCAGTAATTCATACTGAATCACCTGACCGCTGTGGGTGGCGATCTCCTGCTCCTCAAACAACAGCGGGTTGATGGCCTGATACGGCAGTGCGACAGAAGATGCGCTTTGCAGCAGCTGCGCATCTTTATTGCGCAGGCCGTCAGCGGTTTTCACTGCACAGCGCGCCACGGGTTTGTATCCGACCGCGCTGAGGTTTGCTTTGATAAAACTTTGCAACAGCGCACGCGATACTACGGTTTTACCGACAGCGGTATCGGTGCCGGTAACAAATAGTCTCTTCACTCTACTTCTCCTCTTAAACCGGTTGCGGCTAATCGGCGATTAACCCTACTAATACTCCGCATTTTAAGGAATCGAAGATGAGAACAGATTGCGTTAGCGCAAGATTAGTCAGGCTTAACCTTGCAATAACTTCACTAAAAGGTAACCGCTGTAGAGCGAATCTTTGATCAGCGCCGCGCCGCCCAGCGTTCCCGGCTCACTAAACGCAGTGGGTGCCAGCTGTATACCGGCACTGTAGGCCGGCAGCGACTGTTGCAGAATGGTGTTGCTGACCGCCGGAAACAGCACATCTGCCGCGGCATTGAGCGGTGAACCGATAAGAATATGTTGCGGATTAAAGATATTCACCATCATCGCCAGAATCCGCCCGACGTGATGACCCACGCTGGCAATGGTGTCGCGTGCCAGGCGATCGCCGGACTGCGCCGCGGCACAGAGCGAGGCCAGCGTCAGCGGCTGATGGTGCAGCAGGCTGTCAGGCTGGGTCGGCAGTCGCTGCGCAGCCAGCGCCAGCAGGCTACCGATACTGGCCACCGTCTCGAGGCAGCCGTGATTGCCGCAATAACACTGCTGGCCGTAGGGATCGATCTGAGTATGGCCGATTTCCACCAGCGCCCGGCCGCGTTTATGCAGCAGTTGCCCACCGCTGATCACCCCAGCTCCGACCGTTTCATCAATTACAATCTGAATCACATCTTCTGCGCCACGTGAGGCACCAAACAGCGATTCGGCCAGTGTCCAGGCGGAAATATCGTGCTGTACAAACACCGGTACGCCGGTTCGGGCCGCCAGCGCGTCGCCGAGCGGCATGTCGCGCACCTGATATCCCGGCAGCCGGTGTACTACGCCAGAGGCGGCATTAATCAGTCCTGGCAGGGTCACGGCGATGGCGGTCAGGCGTTCCAGCCGCTGCTGATGACGAATAAAGAAGGCGTCAACCTGGTCGATCAGCGCGGTTAGCAGCGGCTGAGCCGATTCATCCGGCAGCGGCAGGCTATCCTCCACCAGTTCCCGGCTGCTGAGGTCGCGCAGGGTAAAGGTCATGGCACCACGGTGCAGGCGAATCGCCAGATAGTGCCAGGCGTCGGTGTCGAGTATCAGGCCAATGGCCGGACGGCCGCGGCTGCCTGGCTCCTGAAACTCCGTCTCCTGCACCAGATGGGCATCCAGCATTTCACGGACGATTTTGGTGATGCTGGCGGGCGCGAGCTGGGCGCGTCGGGAAAGTTCGATACGCGAAATAGGACCGAATTGATCAATTAATCGATATACGACGCCTGCATTGGTTTGCTTAATTTGGTCAATATGGCCAGGTTGACTGTCCAGATTCACAACCCTGCTCCCGGTTATTTTCGCGCTTCTAAATAAACATGCGCCATGGTGAGGCAGATCAGGCAGCAGCGTCAAATATTTGATTAGAAATGTGATTTATCGCACACATTGTCGTCGGGACCGGCCAGACTTACGCCTTTTTTTGCTGCAGTAAAGTCATCATATGGCGCATCTGCTCATTTATTTCGCGCTCTGCGGACCAGACTAACCACAGCTCTGAAATAGCATCACTTTCTGCCAGCGGCAGCCAGATAACATCAGCCAGCTGCGCCCGGCGAAAAGAGGCGGGCAAGATGGATACGCCGAGCCCGGTCGCTACCAGACCGAGAATGGTCATCGCCTCACCCACTTCCTGAGTGATGTAGGGCTTAATCTGATAACGGTGGAGCAGCGCCAGAATGTCGCTGTAGAGTGCGGTCCCGACCTGCGGATCGAAAAAGACAAACGGCTCCGCCGCCAGCGCGCTGACCGAAATTCTCTCTGCCGAGGCCAGCGGATGCGCCCAGTGCACCACCGCATACAGCGGTTCGCTCAGCAGCAGCTGGTGACGCAAATCCGCTGGCAGTGGCGTATTGCGCATCACGCCAAGATCGAGCCGTCCGTCATGCAGCGGGGCCAGCTGCTGGCGGGTGTTGATCTCCTGCATCTGGATATGCACCTGTGGCCAGCGCTGGCGAAACTGGTACAGCGCATCGGACACCACGGCAGTAAACGGCGCTGAGGAGGTAAAGCCGATGCGCAGCTCTCCTTGTTCTCCGCGATGCAGCCGCGCCGCCCGGTCAGCCGCCTGTTCCACCTGCAACAGAATGGCACGCGCATCCTGCAGTAACTGCTGACCGGCAGCCGTCAGCTGCACGCTGCGGTTGGTGCGATTAAACAGCCGGGCATCGGTTGCCGTTTCCAGCTGAATGATCTGCTGACTGAGCGGCGGCTGAGAAATATTCAGCCGCAGCGCCGCCCGGCCGAAATGCAATTCCTCGGCGACCGCAATGAAATAACGCAGATGGCGCAGCTCGATATTCATATCTTTAACGTCTTATTTGAGATTATTAATATATTAGACATCATAATCAGCCTTTTCTAAGCTGACGACAGGTTTTTTAACACTAAGGAAAGATTGTGGGTCGCACTACTCAGGCAGGAACCGTTGCGGATGACGTGGGATGCAGATCGCCAGAATCGCTGGCTGCATCGGGCTGGATTACCCGTGGAACGCCGCAGTTTATGCGCGTCACGCTGGCCCTGTTTTCAGCCGGTCTCGCCACCTTTGCCCTGCTCTACTGTGTCCAGCCAATATTGCCGGTGCTGTCGCAGCAGTTTGGCGTATCACCCGCCGCCAGCAGCCTGTCGCTCTCAATTTCTACCGGGCTGATGGCGCTGGGCCTGTTGGTGACCGGCCCGCTGTCTGATGCGGTCGGGCGCAAATCTGTGATGGTTACCGCGCTGATGCTGGCCGCCATCTGTACCCTGATCTCCGCTACTATGACCAGCTGGCACGGCATTCTGATCATGCGCGCATTGATGGGCCTGGCGCTGAGCGGGGTCGCCGCAGTCGGCATGACCTGGCTGAGTGAAGAGATGGACCCGCGGGTGGTGGCGTTCTCAATGGGGCTGTACATCAGCGGTAATTCCATCGGCGGCATGAGTGGCCGCCTGCTGAGCGGCGTGCTGACCGACTTCTTTTCATGGCGGGTGGCGATTGCGGTTATCGGCTGCTTTTCTCTGGCTTCGGCGGTGATGTTCTGGAAAATCCTGCCGGCGTCGCGCCATTTCCGCGCCACCTCGCTGCGTCCCCGCAACCTGCTGATTAATTTTCGTCTGCACTGGCGCGATGAAGGGCTGCCGTGGCTGTTTGCAGAAGGCTTTCTGCTGATGGGGGCCTTTGTCACGCTGTTTAACTACATCGGCTACCGTTTGCTGGCTGCGCCCTGGCATCTCAGTCAGGCGGTGGTCGGTCTGCTGTCGGTGGTCTATCTCACCGGTTCATGGAGTTCGCCGAAAGCGGGCGCGTTAACCAGCCGGCTGGGACGCGGGCCGGTGATGTTCGGTGCCACCGCGATTATGCTGGCTGGCCTGTTGTTCACCGCCTTTAATTCACTGTGGCTGATTTTGCCCGGCATGATGCTGTTCACCGCTGGCTTTTTTGCCGCCCATGCGGTGGCCAGCAGCTGGATTGGCCTGCGGGCCCGTCGCGCCCGCGGTCAGGCTTCTTCACTCTATCTGTTCAGCTATTACGTCGGGTCAAGCGTCGCCGGGACGCTGGGCGGGGTGTTCTGGCATAACTACGGCTGGATCGGTATCACGCTGTTTATCAGCGCCCTGCTGCTGCTGGCTCTGCTGGTGGCCTGGCGGCTGCAGTGTAAAAAGCTCTGACCCCCTGCCTGTCCCTGAACAGCAGGCCCGGCCACTGTGCCGGGCCTTTTTTATCGCCGCCGGTGAGACAACTTTCAGGTCCAGCCGCAACATATGGTATTTTTCCCGCTATAATCGGTCTGATTGTGACATCTGCACCCTTCTGTCGCCTGACACAGCAAAAAGGATCGCCTGTGGCTCTCTACTATTACGTGAACAAACAATCAGGTTACAACCATAACCATGTGGTACATGCGGCGGGCTGTCCCTTTCTGCCCGCGCCAGCCGAACGGCTGTTTCTCGGCAGTTTTTACCACGTCAATGCGGCTATCCTGCAGGCGAAAAAGTATTATTCTGGCGCAATGGGCTGTGAAACCTGCTGCTCACTCATTAGCCACACCGGGGACGACCCGCAGCCGGCTGTGGCCCTGAAACATACTTTTACCTCACGTTAGCCTGACCGCGATTGAGCAAGGCTTCCGCTGCGCTAATTTGTTAAGATTTTCCGCTATTTTCGGTTATGTTAGAACGCCTGATTCTTATTAACGGGTTTTACCATGCGGGAAAAGTTTGCGGGTTCACAGATCGCCCTTCACTGGCTGACTTTTTTACTGGTGGCGACCGCCTATGCCACTATTGAACTGCGTGGTTTTGCTCAGCGCGGTTCGTGGCAGGGTTATGCGATGATCATCACCCATTTCAGCGCAGGCGCGTCGGTACTGGTGTTGATGATTGCCCGCCTGGTGCTGCGCACCCGTCATCGTTCGCCGCCGATTGTTCCTGCCGCGCCGCGCTGGCAAACCGGGCTGGCACATCTGACTCATACCCTGATCTATGCGCTGTTTATTACCCTGCCGATACTGGGTCTGACATCACGCTATCTGAAAGGCCGTGAATGGTGGCTGTTTGGTATCAGCATGCCGGTGGCGGCGGAACCCAATTTCGATCTGGCGGATATGCTGATTGACTGGCATGAGACGCTGGCTCCGCTTGGCTACTGGTTAATCGGCCTGCACGCGGCGGCGGCGCTGTTTCATCATTATCTGCTGAAAGACAACACCCTGCTGCGGATGATGCCGGCGCGGCGGCGCGGTCAATAACCTCAGGCTATCGCCCTGGCGCAGGGCGATAAAAAATATTCAGGATTAAAAACGGTTTATAAGGTTCCCCTTCCCGGTTTATTCACTACAATAGTCACTAATTTGTGACGCAGGTCACTTTCGCTGGATGTTTCTGCCACATCCGATTTCGCTGCTCTGACTGATTTGACTCCTCATGCAATCAACAACTGTTTCACGTAAAACGGCCTGGCTTCGCGTGGTGTTGCTGGCTATTGCCGCGTTTGTTTTCAACACCACCGAATTTGTGCCGGTGGGTCTGCTATCGGATATCGCCGCTGATTTCTCGATGCAGACCGCGGATGTCGGCATCATGCTCACCATCTATGCCTGGGTGGTGGCGCTGCTCTCGCTGCCGCTGATGCTGCTGACCCGCAATATTGAACGACGTATGCTGCTCGGCGTGCTGTTCCTGATCTTTATCATCAGCCATGTGCTGTCAACCGTGGCGTGGGACTTCCGTTCGCTGATCGTCTCGCGTATTGGTATCGCGCTGTCGCACGCGGTGTTCTGGTCGATCACCGCATCGCTGGCGATCCGCGTCGCCCCGGCGGGCAAAAAAACCCAGGCGCTGAGCATGCTGGCAACCGGTACGGCGCTTGCGATGGTGCTGGGCGTGCCGATTGGCCGCGTGGTGGGTCAGTATCTCGGCTGGCGTACCACCTTTGGTGCGATTGGCCTCTCGGCGCTGGTGCTGATGATTATGCTGGTGCGCATTCTGCCGCGTCTGCCGAGTGAACACACCGGTTCACTGAGCAGCGTACCGATGCTGTTCCGTCGCCCGGCGTTAGTCAGTATGTATCTGCTGGTGACGCTGGTGGTGACCGCGCACTACACCGCTTACAGCTACATCGAACCCTTTATGCAGGCGGTGGCGCATTCGGGTGAGAACTTCACCACCCTGCTGCTGCTGCTGTTCGGATCGGCCGGCATTATCGGCAGCATCCTGTTCAGTTCGCTGGGCAATAAATTCCCGTCGGGTCTGCTGATCGCCGCCATTGCGCTGATTACACTCTGCATGGGACTGCTGATTTTTGCTGCGGTCCGTCCTGCTGCCATCTCCACCCTGTGTGTCATCTGGGGCATGGCGATGATGATGATTGGCCTCGGTATGCAGGTGCGGGTGCTGTCACTGGCACCTGATGCCACAGACGTTGCGATGTCGCTGATGTCGGGTATTTACAATATCGGGATTGGCGCGGGCGCGCTGCTGGGTAATCAGGTCAGTCTGCATTTGCAGATGGCCGATGTGGGCAATGTCGGTGGGATGATCGGTCTGGTCGCGCTGTTATGGTGTGTCTATATCTTCCGTCGCTACCCGCAGTTACGCAGTAACGGCTAGAAAAAAGGCTTCATATAAGCGGTTATCTGAAGCCTGTTTCATCTTACTTATAAATGACTGCGGTGCCATGCAGGTTGTTGTTGCCAGAGGTCGAAGTGATGCGGAAAGACTTTGCACCGACATCGCTGGCCCGGTCTGACAGTTGCTGTTCCAGCGAGGTCAGGTTGGTGCTGCCCGTCGCGCTGATCACGCCAATTTTTTGCTGGTCGAGCGGCGATTGAGTGACCTGCTGAGCCGCCACGCTGGCAAAGGAGAGGCCGCCGAGTAGCGCAGCCACCACCATCATACTGATACTTTTCATAACGAACCCCTTCTCAACATTTAATTACTGATAAATCACGGCGGTGCCGTGCAATTTGTTCTGACCACTGGTTGAGGTGATACGGAAGGATTTGGCACCCGCTTCATCCGCTTTGGCATTTAACTGCGCTTCAAGGGAGTTGAGGTTGCTGCCGCCCTGGACAGAAATGGTGCCGACCGGCTGCTGATTGATTGGGTCGCTGCTGACCTGATCTGCGGCGAATGCACCAAAGGTCAGGGTAGAAAGTGCCAGCGCGGCCAGACTCAGTTTGATGTTTTTCATAGGTTGCTCTCTCAATATTCGGTAGTGGGAAAATGTGTGTCGCTATTTAATTAACGATCATTAATTAAATGATAGGCCCGATTGTGGTCTGCCGTCAATATTTATTTAATGAGCGTTATTTTATTCGCGAAGTGGCGTGATTATGGGCTTCAGCCCCCTTTTTCACTTAACCTTAGGGGCGATTTCCGCGCATCGTCGCACAAAATGGCAACAGCCCTGAACGCGGAATGCACCAGCCCTTGCACAATTTATTAATGATCGGTAATTTAATGGGGTGTTTCACAACCCGTGAGGATATATGAGCCAGGTTCAGGATTGCGATGTGAAGAAGTGCCGCGGTCGGCCAAAAGTTTTCGACCGTGAAGCTGCGCTCGATAAAGCGCTGACCCTGTTCTGGACCCACGGTTATGAGGGAACCTCGTTGGCCGATCTGGTGGCGGCAACCGGGGCGAAAGCGCCCACGCTCTACGCCGAATTTGTCAATAAAGAGGGATTGTTCCGGGCCGCGATGGAGCGCTACGTGGAGAAATTCAGCGCCTGGCGTGACGCGGCGCTCGGCAATGATGCGTTGCCGGTCGACCAGGCGATTGAAGGTTACTTCCGCGCAACCGCCGCCTGCTTTACCGACGGCGATTCGCCCGGCGGCTGTTTCTTTATCTGCACCTCCACCACCCTGTCAGCGGCCTCTGCCGAGATCGCCAGCATGTTGCAGCAGCAGCATCAGTCACAGGAGAGTACGCTTAACGACTTTCTGCTGTGCCGCCAGCAGCGTGGTGAACTGAGCGAATCGGTGAATATCGCGGCGCTGGCGCGCTATCTGGGCTGTATGCTGCAAGGCATGTCGGTGCGGGCGCGTGAAGGTGTGCAGCGGGACGATCTCGACAGCATCATTGATACGCTGATGGCGATGTGGCCGACGCTGACCGGACTCTGTCAGCACAAGCCGTAGATACAGCTAAAGCGTAAATAAAATCAGGGCGGCGATTGCCGCCCTTGTTGCCTTTCAGGCCAACCTCATTCGAGGAAGAAAACCGGCTTTAACGGCTGACTGACCGGACTGTTGTCCTGATTTGAGGGCATCAGATCTTTCATTGATGCCCACCAGCGCTGACACACTTCAGTGCGGGCCACCGCCTCCCAGCGCGCTTCCGACTCAATTTCAACGCTGGCAAACAGCAGATTACGCTCCACGTCCAGCCAGATGGCATAGTTGTGTGCGCCGTGCGCCTTCAGCGTTGCTGCCAGCTCCGGCCAGATCGGCGAGTGGCGTCGCTGATATTCGGCGTGGCAGTCCGCATTCACCTGCATCACAAAGGCTCTACGAAGCATTGGCAGGCCCCACATCCAGCGCAGCCTGCCACGGATGAACCCCAAAGCGCTCACCCAGCGCCACCAGCTGTTCGGTAGTGATACTCTGGCGGATGCCGCCCATTGACAGCACCTTGACCATCACTTCAGAGGATTTTTCTGCGGTATCGATCAGGCCAAAGGTTTCATCCAGGGTCGGCCCGCTGCCAAAGATACCGTGGAACGGCCACATCACCAGGCTATGCGACTGCATCTGCTCCGCCGTGGCAGCGCCGATACCGTCAGTGCCGGGCACCATCCACGGCAGAATGCCGACCCCATCCGGGAACACCACCAGACATTCGGTGCTGCCTTCCCACAGTAAGCGGGTAAAGCGCGCTGAATCCAGCTCGACCACATAACTTAACGCCATAAAATTAGTGGCGTGGCAGTGCATGATCACCCGGTCAACGCCGTTGCTGACCGCTTTGCGCACCCCGTGTGACTGGAAATGTGAAGCGAGTTCAGAGGTGGGCAGGCCCCCATTCGACAGCCCCCAGTGAATTTTGAATGACAGTCCTTTGTCATCAACCTGCAGCAGCGCCAGGCAATCGGCAGGATCGAGTTGCACGTTGCGGAAGAACTTGCCCGATCCGGTCACCAGGAACCAGCAGTTTGCCAGCGCAGGCGCCGGCTGGGTTAGTTCAATGCAGCGTGGCTCCGGATAGAAATCGGCGGCAAAAGGTTTCACCTCCTCCTCCAGCAGACGCAGGCTGACGTTGCCGCCGTTACGCTCATCCCAGCCCTTCAGCCACATATCACTGGTGGCTTTAACCATTCCCTTTACAAACCAGGAAGAAAGAATGCTTTGCATATGAATTCCTTAACGTTGGCTCAAGATGTGTTGTTCGTAGTGACGGACATCGCTCAACCAGCTGGCATCGGCTGGCACGTCGTGGCGCAGGCACCAGGCTTCCCAGATCGCCTGCCACGGCAGAGATTTCTGCTCTTCCAGCAGCGCCAGTCGCGCGGTGTAATCGCCGGCCACTTCGGCCTGCCGCAGGCGATCAATCGGTTCCAGCAGGGCGCGCAGCAGCGCTTTTTTGGCGTTGCGGGTGCCGATGACCCAGGCCGCAATGCGGTTGATCGAGGCATCAAAGAAGTCGAGCCCGATGTGCACTTTGTCAAACAGCTGATGGCGAACAATCTCACTGGCGATCGCCTGGGTTTCATCATCGAGCAGCACCACGTGATCGCTGTCCCAGCGCACCGGCCGGCTGACGTGCAGTAACAGACGCGGCACATAGAGCATGGCGGCGGAGATTTTGTCGGAGATCACTTCAGTCGGATGGAAGTGGCCGGCATCCAGCGTTAGCGCGGTCTGACGGCTGGCCGCGTAACCGAGGAAAAACTCGTTGGAGCCAACGGTGTAGCTTTCAGCGCCAATGCCAAACAGCTTGCTCTCCACCGCATCGATGTGATGTTGCGGATTCAGTTTTTCGGCGATGATTTCATCCAGCGCGCTCATCAGTCTCTGGCGCGGTGCCAGCCGATCGACGGTGATATCTTTCATGCCGTCGGGCACCCAGATATTCATCACCGACGGGGTGCCCAGCTGCTCACCAAACGAGGCGGAAACCCGGCGGCTGGCTTTGCAGTGATCGATCCAGAACTGACGAATAGTTTTATCAGCATGTGACAGGGTAAAACCGTCGGCGCTCAGCGGATGCGAAAAGCAGCTGGGATTGAAGTCGAGTCCCAGCTGGTGCTCTTTGGCCCAGCTGACCCAGTTGGCGAAGTGTTGCGGCTCAATCTCATCACGCGCCACCGGTTTGTCACTTTCCAGATAGATGGCGTGCAGGTTGAGGCGTTTCGCGCCGGGGATCAGCGACATCGCTTTGTCGATATCGTTACGCAACTCATCGGCATTACGGGCGCGTCCCGGATAGTTGCCGGTTGCCTGAATTCCGCCGGTTAATGCGCCCTGCGGGTTTTCGAAGCCCCGCACATCATCGCCCTGCCAGCAGTGCATTGAGACCGGAATCGCATCCAGCTGACGGATGGCCTGTTCAACATCCACCCCAATCTCGGCATAACGTTGTTTAGCCAGTTCAAAAGCCTGTTCTATCTGCTTAGTCATAAGCGAGTTCCTTAGCGGGTTGGCTCAGCGCCGTGAAGCGTGCCTGGCTGGCAGCAAAGACGCTGGTGGTTTGCGGTTCAAAGGTTTTGAGCGGGAAGTTGTTGATCACGCAGCAGCGGAAATCGGCCACATCGGTCAGTTCGCCGAGCGCGATCAGCTGACATCCCACGTTGCCGAGGGTTGAGGCTTCAACCGGCCCGGCCAGCACCGGTATCTGACAGGCGTCGGCGCACAGTTGATTGAGAAAGTGGTTCTGGCTGCCGCCGCCGACCACATGCAGCTGGCGGAAAGGTTTACCGCGCAGCTGCGCCAGTTCGGCGATCACTTCACGGTAGAGCAGCGCCAGGCTGTCAAAAATGCAGCGTGCCAGCGCGGCGGCGGATTGCGGCACCGGCATGCCCTGCTCTGCACAGGCGTTCTGGATTTCATTGACCATGCTGTCCGGATTGATAAAGCGCGCATCGTTCGGACTGATCAGCGACACACAGGCCGGTTGCCGTTCGGTTTCGGCGATCAGCTGGCTGAGATCGTCAAGATGGAGCTCATCGCAGACGCGCTGCAGTAACCATAATCCCATGATGTTTTTCAGCACGCGGTAGCCTTCAGCGCCGCCTTCATTGGTGATGTTAGCGCGCAGCGCCGCCTCCGACGCGTAAGGCTGCAGGCTTTCAAAGCCCATTAATGACCAGGTGCCGGAACTGAGATAGGCGGCATCCTCCTGCATCAGCGGGGTCGCCACTACCGCGCTGGCGGTGTCGTGGGTGGCGACGGCAATCACCGGAATTGCCGCGCCGTGGGCGTTATGCCAGTGGCCGACCGTATTGCCAGGCGCGCGAGGCTGGCCGAACCAGGCCACATCGACTCCGGCCCAGCCCAGCAGCTCGCGATCCCATTCGCCGCTGTCGATATTCAGCATCTGCGTGGTGGTGGCGTTGGTGTATTCCCAGTTGAGATTGCCGGTGAGGCGATAGTGCAGATAGTCCGGGATCATCAGCGCATGCGCGACGCGGGCCTGCCAGTCGGGCTGCTGCTGATGCAGTGCGCGCATTTGATACAGCGTATTAAACGGCAGGAACTGAATGCCGGTGCGGGCATAGATCGCGCTGTGGCTGAGGTCGCGCTGCGCCTGCTCCATCAGGCCGTGGGTGCGGGCATCACGGTAGCTGACGGCTTGCCCGACCTGCTCGCCGTGCGCATCCAGCAGCACCATATCCACCCCCCAGGTATCAATCCCGATGCTGTCCGCCACCACGCCTTCTGCATCCAGCTGCGCCAGCCCGGCTCGGATTTCCTGCTCCAGCAGCGCCAGATCCCAGCAGTCATAACCGGCACGCCGCTGACGGGTATTTGCGAAACGCCGGACCTGCCGCAGACTGAGGTGGCGCTGTACGGCATCCCAGTGTGCGAGCATTACCCGTCCGCTGGATGCGCCGAGATCGATAGCAACAATATTTCGCGTGGTCATGGCAGCATTTTTTCCTGTGATTTGATGGTCACAGAGTAGAAATCTTGCCGGGCGGCTACCTTCCCGACAGTGCCAGCGGGCCCCCTGCGCTGGCAGACTTGCAAAGAACTTCGTGAGAGAGATCACAGAGACGGCAGCCAGGGGGATGTGACTCCTGCCGCAAATTTATTAACTGCTGAGGATTTCTTGAATAATCAGCAGGATTCCTGCTGAGATAAGCGGAAAATTCAAGGTAAGGTAGCCACGTCCTGTTTAGACTCCGTTACAGATTTGTTAACAGTAGCGAGAGGCGATGATGACCATTTTGCACAGTGCGGATTTCTTTCCTGAAGGCGATTACGCGATAGCCATTGAACCGCGTGTGCCGCAGCAGGCCTTCCCGGAACATCATCATGATTTTCATGAAATTGTGCTGGTTGAGCACGGGTCGGGCATTCACGTGTTTAACGGTCAGCCGCAAACGCTGTGCGCCGGCTGCGTCTGTTTTGTCCGCGACCACGACCGTCACCTGTATGAGCAGACCGAGAATCTCTGCCTGACTAATGTGCTGTACCGCAGTCCCGGCGCTTTTCGTTTTCTTTCCGGACTGCAGGCGCTGCTGCCCGGTGACCAGGATGGACAGTATGCTTCGCACTGGCGCATTAATCATAAAGTGATGAGCCAGGCGCTGAGCGTGGCAAGTCAGATGCGGCAGGATGATGCCTGGTCGCTGGAGAAGCAGGCGCGCCAGGAGCAGCTATTTTTACAACTGCTGGTGCTGTTACGTGAGGCGTGCCGTGATGAGCAGAGTCAGGATCAGGAAGCGCGACTGCATCGCTTGCTTGACTGGCTGAACGACCATTACAGCGATGAGATCGTCTGGGATCAGCTGGCCGATCGTTTCTCCCTGTCGCTGCGCACGCTGCATCGGCAGATGAAGCAGCAAACCGGCAGCACACCGCAGCGTTATCTGAACCGGCTGCGGTTGTTGCAGGCGCGGCATTTACTGCGTCACAGTGATATACGCATTACGGATATCGCCTTTCAGTGTGGATTCGGTGACAGCAACCACTTCTCCACCCTGTTCAGGCGCGAATTTGGCTGCGCGCCGCGCGCGGAGCGCCAGCAGATGGGGTAAAGGAGCACAGTATGACGTTGATACTCAGCCGGGATGATTATTTTCCTGCCACCAGTTTACCGGTGGCGGTAGCCGAACGGATGCCCCAACCCTCTTTCCCGCCGCACCGACACGAATTCAGCGAAATCGTGATTGTCTGGCGCGGCAACGGCCTGCACGTCCTCAACGATCGCCCGTGGCTGATTACCTGCGGCGACGTTTTTTATATCCGCGACAGTGACTGCCACAGCTATGACAGCGTCAACGATCTGGTGCTGGACAATATCCTCTACTGCCGTGATCGCTTTGGCCTCGGGCTTGACTGGAATCAGCTGTTGCCGCCGCAAGGCGCCGATGCGCCTGGCTGCTGGCGTCTGACCACGCGCGGCATGGCGCTGGCCCGCGGGGTGATTAGTCAGCTGGAGCGTGAAAGCCGCAAAAGCGATCCGCTGTCGGTGCAGCTATCAGAAGCGCTGTTTTTACAGCTGGCGCTGATCCTGCGCCGTCATGGCTATGCCGCCGATCGCCCGTGGGCATTGCCGGAAGGTGAACAGTTAGATTTGCTGATGTCGGCATTACAGGGCGCGATTGCCCGTCCGTTCGATCTGGCCGAATTTTGCCAGCATAATCAGCTAAATGAACGGGCACTCAGGCAGCTGTTTCGTCAGCAGACCGGCATGACGATTGGGCATTATCTGCGTCAGCTGCAGCTTTGCCAGGCGAAGTATTTGCTGCGCACCCAGGATTGTCTGATTGGTGAAGTGGCCGCCCGCTGCGGCTTTGATGACAGTAACTATTTTTCGGTGGTGTTTACCCGTGATACCGGCCTGACCCCCAGCGCCTGGCGTCAGCGTTTTATCTCATCCGGGCAGACGCTGAAAAACACCGACACCGAATCGCAATAATGCGAGCCTGGGATGCAGGCTCGCATTGTGCAGTTTTCCGCTGAACCGATCAGGCGGCCATGCCGAGCCCAACGATGTTGGCTGCGATAATGATCACTACACAACCAATCGATAACACCCCGACCGGCCGACGCCCCACTGACTTCCACTCTTTCATCAGTAAGCCGACCAGCCCGCCGCACAGCACGTAAAGGCTCATGTGCAGCATCCAGCTGACGTAATCATACTGCGCCGGAATACGCGCATGGCCCCAGGCGTAGAAGAAGAATTGCAGATACCACATGGTGCCACCGAGCACCGCAAAGGCGACGTTCGCCAGCAGCAGCGGTTTCGCCACCGAGAGATCCATGCGCACTGACAGCTCAGGTCGGGTTGCCAGCCGGTAGAAACAGAAGGCCAGATTGACCAGCGCCCCGCCGCCCATAATCACCACGTAGCTCGGCAGCGCGACATACAGCGGATCGATACCCAGCTGTGCCGCCGCCTGGTGCATCGGCTTCGCGGCATCCATAGCGAATGACATCCCGGCGGAGAAGATGCCGCACATTACCGCCAGCACCAGCCCTTTCTTCAGGTTAAACTCCTGCGCGTTAATCCCCAGCGCCCGCTCTTTCAGCAGGCCAGCACGCGAGACGATCGCCACGCCAATCAGCGCCACCAGCACGCCCAGCAGGGTTAAGCGTCCGCCGGCAGAGGCAAACAGCTCACCAAACCGGCCCTGCAGCAGCGGCGTCATCAGGGTGCCGACCACCAGCGTGATGCCAATGGCGATGCCGATCCCCATCGACATCCCAAGATAGCGCATGGTCAGACCGTAGTTGATATTGCCCACGCCCCACATGGCACCAAACAGAAACACCGGCAGCAATTGCGCCAGGCTGAAGCTACTGTAATAGGCGCGGAAGTCGGGCAGCAAAATTGCACTCACCGCCCACGGCAGGATCAGCCACGACATCAGGCCACCGACCGACCACATGGTTTCCCATGACCATCTTTTCACCTGTTTAAACGGCGCGTAGAAACACGCGGCACTGGCAGCTCCGACAAAATGCCAGAAGATGCCGGCAATAATGGCACTGTTCATTGTTTTTTCCTGGTTAGGTTGAGGCCTGACGGAAACCCAACGATTTCCGCTTAGCAGGCAGTCTACGTTTTGCAGGAATTCCTCAGCCTTTGAATGAATGCCGGATGCTGCCGCCTGTTGGCAAAATCTCCGCGTTATTCCCGTTAAGGATCACAAATTCATCTTTGTCAGGTTACCGGACGGCTTTCCGCTTAAGTGGTTTATTATTCTATCTTTTTTATTATTTTGTTGTGTAGCGCAGCACATTATCGATCTGGCTGCCATGCGCACGATCAATTTGGCAAAACAACAAAGAAGCCTTTCCTTACGGCGGCCAGGGTCGTATAAACTGGGGAAAATTGATCGAATTCAGGGATTGGCATGACGACTAAGTGGTTAACGCTGTTTCTTTCACGTTCAGTCAGTCAGGTAATGCTGGATGACCTGCGGGCGATTCTGCCGGCCGAGGCGATAAAGGTGTTTGTAAATGGGCTGGAGGATGCGCAGTACGCCACCCTGGAATGCGTTCAGGCTGAACAGCATTGTGCGCTGATCGCTTCGGCGATCGTGGTGTGGCGTCAGCTGGGTCACATTCACCACATCGTATTCAACAAGGGCGAACTGCTGCGTGAGGTGAATGACGCCACCCAGTTCCAGCTGTTTACCCTGCTGAAAACCCACCGCGCAGTCCTGCACCTGTCGTGATAAGATCGCCCGCCTTACTCCTCTCTGTTTGCAGCAGGAAAATCATGAGAATTGGAATCCTCTTTCCTATCGCTATTATCGTGGCGGGCGTCGGCTTTCTGGCGTGGTTTATTGGCAGCGGCCTGGCCATGCCAGGGTCCTGACATCTAACGTAACTGGCTGTCTTTACTGCCACGACGGTTATATAAACTGCTGCTCTGCTGCTGTTTGTCGATTTTCTGCTGACAGGAAACACAGTAGCGCACGCCTTTCAGCGCCTGACGTCGCGCCTCGGGTATCGGTTCGCCACAGAGTTCACATTCGGTGGCGCTTTCGCCGTGGCCGATTGACTGCCGGACACGTTCAATGCCGTCGTTAACGGTACTGTCGATCTGCTCCTGCACGGCGCCTTCAGACGCCCATCCGTTTGCCATGATGTCCCCCTCTTTTTACGTCTTCGCTCTGTTAAATCTACAACAATTTGCCGTTTTTGCCGTAAAACGCGCCGATATCTGTGATTGGTTGCCAGCCGTCTTATGCCCGTGGCAATCAGCAAAAGGTCGCTCCGCCGGATCTGCTTCACTCTTCAACCACATTATTGCAACGCACCGAGAGCGGAGAAACCTGCGAATGACAACACATCATCAACATTACATTAATGGCGAGTTTGTCGCCGACCACAACGATAAGTGGATTGAGGTGATTAATCCGGCCACCGAAGCGCTGCTGTCGCGTATTCCGCAGGGCAGCGCCGCAGATGCACAGCGCGCGATCCTCGCCGCCGAAGCGGCACAGCCGCAGTGGGAAGCGTTGCCTGCGGTTGAACGTGGCGTCTGGCTGCACCAAATCGCCACCGCGATCCGCGCGCGTGAACCGCAACTGACCGCCACCATTGTGGCTGAAGGCGGCAAAACCCAGGGTCTGGCGCAGACAGAAGTGTTGTTTACTGCGGATTACCTCGACTATATGGCTGAGTGGGCGCGACGCTATGAGGGTGAGATCATCAACAGCGATCGGCCAAACGAAAATATCTTCCTGTTTAAAAAGGCCATCGGCGTCACCACCGGCATTTTACCGTGGAACTTTCCGTTCTTCCTGATTGCACGCAAAGCGGCACCGGCACTGATCACCGGCAACACCATTGTGATCAAACCCAGCGAACTGACGCCGAATAACGCCGCGATCTTTGCCGATATTTTACACACCCTTGGCCTGCCCGCCGGCGTGATCAACTTCGTTTATGGCTACGGTCCGGAAGTCGGACAGGAGCTGGCGGCGAATCCTAAAGTCGGACTGGTCAGCCTGACCGGCAGCGTCGGAGCCGGTGTTGCTACCATGCAGGCTGCGGCGAAAAATGTGACTAAAGTGTCGCTGGAGCTGGGAGGAAAAGCCCCGGCGATTGTGATGGATGATGCCGATATCGACCTGGCGGTGCGGGCAATCGTCAGCTCAAGGATGATCAACAGCGGCCAGGTGTGTAACTGTGCGGAGCGCGTCTATGTGCAGGACGGCATTTACGACCGCTTTATCACCGCGCTGACCGCCGCCTTTCGTCAGGTGAAGCTGGGCGATCCGGCTCAGCACAGTGATATTGATATGGGACCGCTGATTAACGCCGCGGCCCTGCAGCGCGTCGAACAGAAAGTGGCCAATGCGGTGGCGGCTGGCGCAACGGTGGTGCTGGGCGGCAAACGGGTCGGCGATCAGGGCTTCTTTTTTGAGCCGACGCTGATCACCGGAGTTCGTCAGGAGATGGAGATCATGCAGGAGGAGATTTTTGGTCCGGTGCTGCCGGTGATGCGCTTCAAAACGCTGGACGAGGCGATCGCGCTGGCTAACGACTGCCAGTATGGCCTGACCTCTTCGCTCTATACCCGGGATATCAACACCACCATGAAGGCGCTGCGTCAGCTGAAGTTTGGCGAAACCTACGTTAACCGCGAAAACTTCGAGGCGATGCAGGGCTTCCATGCTGGCTGGCGTAAATCAGGCGTTGGCGGGGCCGACGGCAAACATGGGCTGGAAGAGTTCCTGCAGACCCACGTTGCCTATCTGCAGTTCAGCTAAGCCGGTAAAACGGGCCGCAGTGACGGCCCGTTTTGTTATCCCAGCCGCTTACTGCTGCGCAACAGCGCAATTCCACTCAGCACCGCGACCGCCATCAGGTAATAGCCCGGTGCCAGGCTGCTGCCGGTGACCTGGATCAGCAGGCTGCAAATCAACGGTGCAAAGCCACCGAACACCGTCACCGCCACGTTATAACTGATCGCCATGCCGCTGGCCCGGGTGGTGGCAGGAAACAGATCGGCCATCACCGACGGCACCGTCGAGAAGTAAACCGACTTCAGCAGCGCCATACACGCCACCAGCAAAATCAGCGTGGTCGGTGTGGTGTGATCGACCATCGCTTTAAACGCCGGATAGATGGTGACCATCAGCAGTAACAGCGATCCCCACATCAAAGGCAGCCGCCCCACCCGTTCGGCCCACAATCCCATTATCGGGGTGACGACCGTCAGGATGATCCCGGCCACCAGAGTTGCGGTAAACGCCACCGAGCCCGATAAATGCAGCGTTTTGGTGGCATAGGTCGGGATGTAGTTCAGCATGTAGTTGATGGCGGTCGAAATGACCATCAGCCCAATCGCCAGGGTGATCAGCGCCTTCTGGCGGCCAAACAGAGTCTTCAGCGGCGCGGCATGTTTCTCCTGCGCGACGAAACTGGCGGGCTCGTGCACGTGGCGGCGAATATAGACCCCCAGCGGACCAATCAACAAGCCAAAGGCGAACGGAATGCGCCAGCCCCACGCCTGAATTTCACTTTCGCTGAGCCACTGCGTCAGGCCGAGGCCAAACGCCGACGCCATCAGCGTGCTGGCTCCCTGCGTGGCGAACTGCCAGCTGGCAATAAACGCCTTACGCTCCGGGAAATGTTCCACCAGAAAAGCGGTGGAACTGCCAAATTCGCCGCCGGCGGAGAAACCCTGAATCAGCCGCGCCAGGATGATCAGTAGCGGCGCGGCCAGTCCGATCGTAGCGTAACCCGGCATAAAGGTAATGATCGCCCCACCCAGCATCATCAGATTGATCGACAGCAGCAGCGCCTTTTTACGACCATGACGGTCGGCGTAGTTGCCTAACACCAGCGCCCCCAGCGGACGGATCAGAAAGGCGATGCCGAAGCTGCCAAAGGTCAGCAGCAGTGAAACCGACGGATCGCTGACCGGAAAGAACGCGTGGGCGATGTAACTGGCGAAAAAGCCGTAGACGGCGATATCAAACCACTCCAGCGCGTTACCGATACAGGTGGCAAACAGCGTTTTATGCAGGCTCGGCCTGAGCTGTGGACGGCTTTGCGCGATACTGCTCATTGTTCACGCTCCTGCCAGTCGCGGTGGCGGGCGAGCAGCAGCTGGCCCTCTTCGCCCAGCTGCCAGAACAGACGGGTCATGATCGCCAGTCCTTCGCGGGCAATCGAGGTCAGCATGTGTTCATTGACGCCGTGCTGGCCACAGGCCGGATAGGAGTGCGGCACCCACAGGGTTGGCAGACCAAGGATATCGGCAAACACCTCATTGGGCAGCGATCCGCCGAGGTTAGGCAGCAGCGCCGGTTTTTTGCCGCTGCTGCGCGCCAGACTGTTGAGCGCCCACTCCACCAGCGGGTCCTGCGGATTGAGCCGGGTAGCTGGCGAGCCGCGCAGAAACTCCACGCTGACATTGTCGAAACCGTGCTGGCGCAAATGCTGGTCAACGTGCTGCACCAGGTTCTGCCAGTCGGTGCCGACCACAAAGCGCAGCTGACAGACCGCCGTGGCGCGACCGGGAATCGCATTCATCGGCTGGGCCGGGTTCCCGGTTTCAAACGCCAGGACTTCCAGCGTGTTCCAGCCATACAACCGTTCAGCCGCGGTTAAACCGGGTTCACCCCAGTTTTCAGCCAGCGCCGGATCGCCTGGCATGCCGCCGACGTCGATATCGCTGAGGATGTCGCGCACCGCCGGGGTCAGGGAGTCAGGTTTGAGCGCCGCCACCTGCAACACGCCCTGCGCATTTACCAGCGATGCCAGCGCATTCGCCAGCTGGGTGCCGGGGTTGCTTAACAGCCCGCCCCAGTTACCTGAGTGGTAGGCGTTGTCGCGCGCGGTAATGGTCAGGCGAAAGTTGGCCGCGCCGCGTGAACCGAGGAACAGCGTCGGCCGCACGGCGTTGAGCCGCGGGCCGTCTGAAGCGATAAACAGATCGGCCGCTAGCAGCGTCTGCTGCTGCTGACAAATTTGCGCCAGCCCCGGTGAGCTGATCTCTTCACCCATCTCAAACAGAATTTTGCAGTTAAAGCCCAGCCGGCCGCCCCGCGCCGCCATCACCTGTTCCAGCGCCGCCAGGTTGATGCAGTGCTGGCCTTTGTTGTCTGCGCTGCCGCGGCCATACCAGCGATCGCCTTCCACGGTCAGCTGCCACGGTGACAGCCCGGGACGCCAGTTCTCTTCGTCGCCATACACCACATCGCCATGCCCGTAACAGAGCAGCGTCGGCTGGGTCGGGTCCTCGATACGCACCGCGATCAAAAACGGCGGGCTGCCCGGCTGGGGATTATCGAAAGGATGCAGCGTAAAACCCAGCGCCTCAAGCTGCGGTCCAATCTCAGCCTGCAGATAGTGCTGCAGCCCGGCCTGACGCTGCGGATGCTGGCTCTCCGTTACACAGGCGATGCGTCGGGCCAGCAGCTGCTGAAACGCCCCGCTGTCGAAATAGTTCATCGCCTGGTCTACCGCCTGTTGCTCTGTCATGTTTGCCCTGTCTGTTTTTTTTTATCGTCAGTTATCTTTGACAAACTTCGGGCTTTGCCACAATTATCAATTTATCGAGTTAGCTTTGCTTTTAAAGCAACAAAGGTCTGCCCGATCCTGAGGCATGCCCCTTTTTAATGCGCCCCTGAGGCCGAGGAGTCTCCATGTTGAGCAGTGAAATCCGCTATTTTCTGGCGGTGGTGAATTGCGGATCGCTCAGCGCCGCCAGTGAACAGCTGTTTGTCGCGGTGTCGGCCATCAGCCGTCAGATTCAGCGGCTGGAGGCGCAGGTGGGCGCGCCGCTGTTTGAGCGGCATGCGCGCGGCATGGTGCTGAATGAAGCCGGTGAAATTTTCGCGCATCATGTGCGCAAGAGTCAGCTGGATATGGAATATGCGCTGGCGGAGATTAAGGGTCTGAAAGCGGTGCGCCGCACCCGGATCCGTATCGCCTGTACCGATGGCATGGCGTTCAGCCTGCTGCCGGGTCTGCTGTCCGAGTTTCGTCAGGCGAATCCTGGCGTGCTGTTTGCTCTGAATGTGACCCACTCGCAGGGCGTGGCCGAAGCGGTGCGGGCCGGCGAATGTGACGTTGCGTTGCAGTTCAGCCTGCATCCGGAGCGCAGCGTTGAAGTGCTCGGCTCATGGCCGGCGCCGGTGCTGCTGGCGATGCATCAGAGTCACCCGCTGGCGTCACGCCAGGTGACGCTGGCCGATCTGCCACGCTGGCCGCTGGCACTGCCGGGCCAGCACACCACGGTGCGGCAACTGTTTGACCTCTCCTGTCAGATGAACGGTTGCGTGGTCGAGCCGGTGCTGACCTGCGATTACTTCGCCACGCTGTATCATTTTTTGCTGCGCACGCCGCAGGCGGTCACCATCTGTAGCGCCTTTACCCTGCTGTTTGAGCACCAGACACAGCAGCTGGTGTTACGGTCGATGGGCGTCGATCAGCTCAGCCAGCGGACGCTGCAACTGCAGACGGTGTCGGGTCGTCAGCGCACCGCAGCCCTGACGCTGTTTATGGAGTTTTTACAGCAGCGGTTAACTGAAATCGATCGGCAACTGCGCGCGATTGGCGGCTAAGGCAGTAACGCCCACCGTCTGGCGGGCGTTACGCGGTAAAGCCGGATGGCTTTCGTCTTACTGTTTGATATCGACCTGGTAGAAAATGTGTTTGCCAAACGGATCGACCTGATAACCGCTGACCGATTTGCGCACCGGCTCAAAAATGGTCGAGTGGGCAATCATCACGGCCGGCATTTGGTCGTGCATCATCTGCTGCGCCTGCAGATACATCGCGGTGCGCTTACCCTGATCCGGTTCGGCGCGGGCGGCGGTGATTAACTTCTCAAACGGCTGATAGCACCATTTTGACGAGTTCGAACCGCCCTGCGCCGAGGTGCAGCTGTAAAGCGGGCCGAAGAAGTTGTCCGGGTCGCCGGTAGCGGTGGTCCAGCCCATCAATGCCGCCTGATGCTCACCGCTGCGGACCCGTTTCAGGTATTCGCCCCACTCATAGCTGACGATATTGGCTTTAATACCGACCTTCGCCCAGTCCGACTGGATCATCTCGGCCATGCGGCGGGCATTGGGATTGTAGGGCCGCTGGACCGGCATCGCCCACAGCGCAATCTCGGTGCC
Organism: Pantoea sp. X-Soil-YNGN-775; assembly: GCF_059730575.1. Lineage (NCBI taxonomy): Bacteria > Pseudomonadati > Pseudomonadota > Gammaproteobacteria > Enterobacterales > Erwiniaceae > Pantoea > Pantoea sp. X-Soil-YNGN-775. Next base: position 2,053,106 of record NZ_AP035945.1, read on the forward strand.
CGGTTTGACCCCGGCCTGTTGCAGTAACGCTTTGGCTTTTTCCGGATCGTAGTCGTAATCCTTCAGGTCTTTGTCGGCGCTCCAGACGCCCGGCGGCAGAATATTTTTTGCTACCGTGCCGGTGCCTTTAAAAATCGCCTCGATGATCGCCGGTTTGTTGATCGCCATCGCCAGCGCCTGGCGGACTTCGACCTTGTCGGTCGGCGCTTTGGTGGTATTAAATGCCAGGAAACCGGTATTCAGCCCGGCTTTCTGCTGCAGGGTGATGTCCGGGTTGGCGCGCATTTTTTCCAGATCGGCCGGATTGGGGAACGGCATCACCTGGCATTCGTTCTTCTCCAGCTTGGCATAACGCACCGAGGCATCCGGCGTAATGCTGAACACCAGCCGATCCAGCTTTGCCTTGCCCTGCCAGTATTGTGGGAAGGCCCGGTAAAGAATGCGTGAGTCCTTCTGGTACTGCACCAGCTCAAACGGCCCGGTGCCGATGGGGTTCATGTCGACCTTCTCCGGCGTTCCGGCTTTCAGCATGCTATCGGCATATTCAGCCGAGTGAATCGAGGCAAAGTACCAGCCAAGATCGGCCAGAAACGGCGCTTCAGGGTGCGACAGCGTGAAGCGAACCGTATGGTCATCCACCCGATCAATCTGTTTAATCAGCGTCGACAGTTCGAGGCTTTCAAAGTTGGAATAGGTGCCGCCCGAGACGTTGTGGTAGGGATTTTTCGGGTCCATCTGGCGCATAAAGGAGAAAATCACATCATCTGCATTGAAATCGCGCGTCGGTTTGAACTGTTTGTTGCTCTGGAATTTGACGTTTTTACGCAGATGGAAGGTGTAAACCGTGCCGTCGGGGCTGATCTGCCAGCTTTCCGCCAGGCTGGGGATCAGTTCCGTGGTGCCGACTTTGAAGTCTACCAGCCGGTTAAATACCGGCACCGCGCTGGCGTCTACGCTGGTGCCTGAGGTATAGAGTTGCGGGTTAAAATTCTCTGGCGATCCTTCCGAGCAGAAGACCAGCGTTTTGGCGTTCACGCTGGCCGCCAGCGTCATCCCAGCCGTAACAAGCGCTAAGGTGGCTATCTTCATTTTCATTATCATCCTCGCTTTGTATTGACTTCCGGTGATCAGAATACCTAAATGAATCATTCAGATGCTTCATTGATAGCACGATTCGGCACCATAGCGAACCCTGCCCGTGGCTGACTAATAAGGAATAGTGATGACCGACAAACTTGAGACGCAACTTACCGAACGCTTTTTCCGTTACCTCGCCGTCAGCAGTCAGAGCGATGCGAAATCGACCACTCTGCCCAGTACCCCGAGCCAGCACGCGATGGCGGAACTGCTGGCGGCGGAGCTGCGTGCGCTGGGGCTGGAACAGGTGGTGATTGACCAGCATGCGACGGTCACGGCGGTGAAACCGGGTAATCGTCCCGCTGCGCCGCGTATCGGCTTTATCACCCATATCGATACCGTTGACGTCGGTCTGTCACCCGATATCAAACCGCAGATACTGCGCTGGCAGGATCAGGATCTCTGCCTGAATGCCGACCAGGATATCTGGCTGCGCCGCGATCGGCATCCGGAGATCGCTCCCTATATCGGTCAGGAGATCATTTTCAGCGACGGCACCAGCGTACTGGGCGCGGATAACAAAGCGGCGGTGACGGTGGTGATGACGCTGATGGAGAACCTCAACGGCGATCACGGCGATATCGTGGTGGCGTTTGTGCCCGATGAAGAAATTGGCCTGCGCGGAGCCAAAGCGCTCGATCTGGAAACGCGATTTAATGTCGATTTCGCCTGGACCATCGACTGCTGCGAACTGGGCGAAGTGGTTTATGAGAACTTCAACGGTGCCGCCGCCGAAATCCGCTTTACCGGCGTACCGGCGCATCCGATGTCGGGTAAAGGGGTGCTGGTCAATCCGCTGCTGATGGCACATGACTACATCAGCCAGTTTGATCGCCAGCAGACCCCGGAACAGACCGAGGGCCGTGAAGGCTATATCTGGTTCAATGAGATCCAGGCCAACGCCAGCCAGGCGATCCTGAAAGCCTCTATTCGCGATTTTGATCTGGCCAGCTTTGCCGAGCGTAAGCAGCAGCTACAGCAGCAGGCGCAGGCGATTGCTGCCCGCTACCCGACCGGCAAGGTAGAGATCACCCTTACCGATATCTACAGCAATATCAGCAATGCGCTGGGCGAGGATCGTCGGGCCATCGACCTGATTTTCAAAGCGTTCAGCGCGCTGGATATCGAACCGAAAGTGATTCCGATGCGGGGCGGCACTGACGGTGCGGCGCTGTCGGCTAAGGGCTTACTGACGCCGAACTTTTTCACCGGTGCGCACAACTTCCATTCGCGCTTTGAGTTCTTACCGCTGCCGTCGTTTGTGAAATCCTATCAGGTGGCGGAAAAACTCTGCTACCTGGCAGCGGAGTAACAATTAAATCGGGCGCAGCACGCGCCCGATTGTCACTTATGGCTTCACGCTGACATCAATGCCCGGAAAATATTTCTCCGCCAGCTTCTTCAGGGTGCCATCGGTCTGGACTTTGGCGATCGCCGTATCCAGTGACTGTTTGAGTTGCGTGTCATCTTTACGCAGGCCAAAGCCGATGCCCGAGCCGAGAATTGCATCATCCTCGACCGGCTTACCGATGAAGCCGAAGCCTTTACCCTGTGGTTTGTCAAGGAAGCCCGACTGACCGGCGGCTGACATCACCAGTGTGCCGTCCAGACGCCCGGCGACCATGTCGTTGTAGACCTGGTTCTGATCCTGATAAGAGGTCACGGTTACGCCCTGCGACTCCCAGTGTTTTTTGGCGTAGGTTTCCTGAATTGATCCCTGCAACACGCCGATGTTTTTGCCCTTCAGCGCGTCGGCGGTGGGCGCCAGCTTCTCACCGGTTTTCGCCACCAGCATGGTCGGAATACGGTAGATCGGCTGGGTGAAGCCAATGCTTTTCGCCCGCGCTTCGGTGATATTCATCGCCGAGTTGATCGCATCGAACTTTTTCGCCTGCAGCGCCGGGATCAGCGCATCGAAGCTGCTCTCCACCCAGTGACAGTTAAACTTACCGGCCTGGCAGATCGCGTTACCCAGTTCGATATCAAAACCTTCCAGTTCCCCCTGGGCGTTACGGCTTTCAAATGGCGGATACTGTGACTCCAGGCCATAACGTAAATCCTGCGCCAGCGCCGATACCGAAGTCATCATGCCGAGTGCCAGAAACAGTGCGTTGCGTTTTTTCATCATTTACCCCGAAATTATTGTTTTTAACCGATCGCTACCCTGCTTTACCGTGCGTCAGTCGGGCAACCTTGTGTCCGCCAGTTGCTTACTGCCGGAACGCCGACAGCGCAGCCGCGCCAGCCTCTAATGTTGCCTCGTCTTTGGCAAAGGAAAGACGGATCAGTTTGTTGTCGGTGCCATCCATATAAAACGCCGACAGCGGGATGGTGGCCACCCGGTGATCGACGATAAGACGTTTTACCATCTCGCTGTCCGGTTCGTCACTGAAATGTCCGTAGCTGGCCAGCATAAAGAACGAGCCGGCGCACGGCAGCAGCTTAAACGGTGAATCCTGCATCAGCGCAATCAGCCGATCGCGCTTTTGCTGGTAGAAGGATGACAGTGACAGATAGTGTTGCGGCGTCTGCAGATAATGGGCAAATCCCACCTGCATCGGCGTGTCTGCGGCGTACATCATAAACTGATGCACTTTCACCAGCTCGGTCATCAGCTCGGCCGGTGCCAGGCAGTAGCCCACCCGCCAGCCGGTGACGTGGAAGGTTTTGCCAAACGAAGAGACGATGACGCTGCGCGCCGCCAGCTCCGGATGGGTCGCCATGCCGCAGTGCGGACGACCATCAAACAGAATATGTTCATACACCTCGTCGGATAACACCACGATGTCAGTGTTGCGGATCAGGGCCGCCAGCTGATTAAGGTCCTCCGGCGTCAGCACCTGGGCGCTGGGATTATGCGGGGTATTAATGATGATCATCCGGGTACGCGGCGTAATGGCGGCGCGCAACTGCTGCCAGTCGATGGCGAAAGCCGGCACCTGCAGCTTCAGGCCAATCGGCTTGCCGCCCTGCAACCGGACCACCGGAGCATAGCTGTCGAATGCCGGTTCAAAGAAAATCACCTCATCCCCCGGATGCACCAGCGCGGAAATCGCCATATAAATGCCCTGACTGGCGCTGCCGGTGATCAGCACTTCACTGGCCGGATCGTATTTCTGGCCGTAGAGCGATTCGACCTTGCTGGCTAAAACGTCCCGCAGTGCCGGCAAGCCGGTCATCGACGCGTACTGGTTATGGCCGTCGCGCATCGCCTGGCTGACACTTTCAACCAGCAGCGGATCGCAGGGGAAATTCGGTGCGCCCTGCGACAGGTTGATCGCCTGATGCTGCGCCGAAAGCTGACCGATAACGCTGAAAATGGTGGTGCCGACATCGGGCAACTTTGAGGTGACTGCGACAGGCGTTTTCAGGGACATGTTCTCTCCGTCAGTGACATAGCGTGCGGAATGCAATTAAGCGCTATTCAACGGGCTGTGACTTGAGTCGGCAAGCGAAATGTCGTCATAATAGCCATGATTAAAATGCATAGCTGAGGTGCTCTGTGTCACGTTCAACCCTGCCGCTCAATGCGATTCACGCTTTTCTGGTGACCGCCCGCCACCTTAACCTGACCCATGCGGCCCGGGAACTGTGCATTACCCAGGGCGCAGTCAGCCGCAAAATTGCTGCGCTGGAGCACTGGCTCGGCCTGACGTTGTTTGATCGGCATGCTCGTGGTTTACGTCTGACGCCGCAGGGCGCGGCGCTGCTGCCGGAACTGCGTCAGGGCTATGAACTGATGGTGCAGGCCAGCGAAAAAGCGCGTCGCAGCCAGGTCAGTGTCCGCCTGAAAGCACCGACCTGTGCAATGCGCTGGCTGGTGCCGCGCCTGGTGGCGCTGGAGCAGCTGCGGCCAGAACTGCATGTGGCACTCACCACCACGCTGGATCACGCCTCACAGCTCGATAATTTTGACGCCGCCATCGTCTATGGCAAACCGCGTGCTGACGCACTGACGCTGTTTGAAGAGTCGCTGACGCCGGTAATCGCCGCCGGGCAGCCGATTCCCGATTCGCCGCAAAACCTGGCGGGCATGACTTTTCTGCATCCCACCGACGATATGCGTGACTGGCAATGCTGGCTGAAAGGCCAGGGCGTGGCGGTTACGATGCAACGCAACCAGCATTTTGCCACCATGGACTTAGCGATTAGCGCAGCGATTCAGGGATTTGGCGTGGCGATTGCTGACAGCAATCTGCTGGAAAGTGATATTGCCAGCGGCCGGCTGATTAAACCGTTCGCTGGCGAGGTAAAAACCGGGGCGGCTTACAGCTTACTGCAGCGCTCGCCCGCGGATGCGCCACCGCTGCTGGCGGCGCTGGTGGCGTGGTTAAGTCAGGATCAGAACGTCACCCAGTCACCGTTTTCGGCTGGCGTAGCCTGACCGGACGTCCGGCCAGGCGCTTTCGGAGCGTTCGGCTTGAGAGGTGCGGCAGACGGAATTTGTGTGCCGTTGTCGGAGAGGCGGAACTTCGCCACCGAGGCCTGTAACGCTTCGGTTTGTAAAGCCAGCGCGCTGGCGGCGGCGGAGACTTCTTCGACCAGGGAGGCGTTTTGCTGGGTCACGCTATCCATTTCGGTCACCGCGGCGCCGACCTGAGAGATGCCTTTACTCTGCTCTTCCGAGGCGGCAGCAATCTGCTTCATGATCGCGTCGACATCCTGCACCGATTTCAGAATATTATTCATGGTGCCGCCGGTGGTGCCCACCAGCTCCGCCCCTTTTCCGACCCGCTGAACCGAATCTTCAATCAGGGTGGCGATCTCTTTGGCGGCGTTGGCGCTGCGCTGGGCCAGATTACGCACTTCTGACGCCACCACGGCAAAACCGCGTCCCTGTTCCCCGGCGCGGGCGGCTTCAACCGCCGCGTTCAGCGCCAGGATGTTGGTCTGGAAGGCGATGCCGTTAATCACGTTGGTGATCTCAGCAATTTTCTTCGAACTGCCGGAAATTCCGTTCATGGTGCTGACCACTTCGCTCACCAGCTGGCCGCCCTGTTGCGCGGTGGTGGTGGCGGTTTCAGCCAGCAGGCTGGCCTGACGCGCATTGTCGGCGTTGAATTTCACCGTGGCGGTCAGCTGCTCCATACTGGCAGCGGTCTGTTCCAGCGCGGCGGCCTGCTCTTCAGTTCGCGAAGAGAGATCGTTGTTGCCGGCCGAAATCTCTGCTGCGCCGCGCGAGATATTCTCGGTGCCGCTGCGGATTGCACTCACCGCTTCACGCAAGCTTTCCTGCATCGCACTCAGCAACGGCACCAGCTTACCGACGCAGTTGCGGCCAAAGTCCGCCACCGGCTGGCTCAGATCGCCGGTAGCGATGGTGGCGAAATGGTTGCGGATGGTTTCCAGCGGCCGCACCAGCATCGCCACCAGGTAGCGATCGGTAAACAGCAGAATAAACAGGCCAATAATCACCGTTACGGTAATGATCATTTTGGTCAGGGCGGTTAAGCGGTCAACTTCAACCCGGGTATGATCGAGGATCTGTGCGGCATTCTGATTAAATTTTTCAGCGCTGGCACCAAACGCCCGGCTGAGCTGTGGCGTGATATTATTAGCCTGCTGCCGATAGGCGTCGGCTGAATCCTGCCGGGCCAGCCGCAGCTGCGGCGTGACGCCCTCATCCAGCAGTTTCTGCCAGCTTTGAATCACGCTGTCTACCGTATCCGGGTTCATCGGACCCGGCGCCAGCTGTTTAAACGTCGCCAGCTGCCGGGTCATGTTATCCAGCGCCTGCTGAACCGGCGCATAGGCGTCGTCAGTCAGCGTTTTGCCCGCCGCTTTGCTGTCTATTACGCGTGACAGACGAGTGATGACGCGGAAATATTGATCGTTGCCTTTACTGAGCACCGTCATTTGCTCGACCAGATGGCGGTCAACATTATTCCCTTCGCTCAGCGCGCCGAGAGAATGAATGCTGAACAGCCCGACTCCGCTCCAGAGTAAGCAGAACAGGCCCAGAATGGTGAGCATCACAGCGCGGATGGTGAAATTTTTGAGCATTCCCATACAAAAATCCTATACACGTTGACCCGTAAGTGTCGGGCATAGGAGATCTATCGGCAGTGGATAGTGAAGATGTAACACTTTTGTTAGCTATAGTTTTACAGCGTCGATAGCGGGGACTGGTGATAATAATGCTATTTTTCAATGAAATATGCGCGAATGGCCGCAATAATTCCATTCGCGCAATTTAATGGTTAGCGGACTAATTAAAGACGCACCATTTTACTCATCAGCAGGCGGAACAGGCGCATCCTGGCACGCATAAAGTTCCGTTTCAGGACTAAACCACTCAGGTGATTTTCTCCGAGTGACATTGTCACATCGTCAGCTGGATGCCACGCGGGCCACACCACTTCACCGTCCAGCTGCTGCTTGTATTCGCTGGCATCGCGGGCGAATCTGAACCAGTAGTCGCTGACGCGTGAGGCAAATGCCCGATCGCCATCGCTGAAAGGCCGATTTTCATTGGGATCCGGCATCTGGCTCAGGCTGTTAAGCACATAGGGTACTTCATTGCCATGCCAGGTGCCGTCCGGATAGAGGTCGCGCGCATTCTCAGAGACATAATCAAACCAGTAGCGCCAGCCCGGCATGCCAACATTATGCTGGGCGCGCATCACCAGCCACGGCACCACGCTGAAAGCCATATCGCGCGCCACCGCACGACCGAGGCGCCGATCGTCATGGATGTCATACATCCACTTCAGCATTCGGTAGATCACCCGATTTTTGTCGCGCAGCTGGTGCAGCATCGCGGTGGCATCCACACCAAAATAGTCCAGCACGCTGGCTTCATCGCTATTGCTGCCCGCCATTAACGGCAGGCGGTGCTGTCGGGCCGCGAAGAAGGTTTTTAGCATCGGTTCCGGTAGCACCACATCGCCAGAAATCGGCACCGGCTGGATCGCCAGCGGGCCGTCCAGCGACCAGAAGGCGTCGGCGGGTAAGGCCCGCAGCGCCTCAGCACTGGCATCGGGCGGCAGCCCCAGATGCTTTGCGACCGCCATGCCCTGCTGACGCGCTTTCTTCAGCGGGGTATCCGGTAAGCTGTAGGCGCTCTGCACAATCCCCTTGTGAAACAGCCCTTCGGCCAGCGGCGAACAGCAGAGCGACAGTACGCTACGTGCGCCAGAGGATTCACCAAACAGAGTGACATTACGGCGATCGCCGCCAAACGCCGGAATGTTGCGCTGAACCCACTGCAGGGCCGCGATCTGATCGAGCAGACCAAAATTATTTATGGTGCTGGCAACCGGATATTGCGCATCTAAAGCCGGATGGGAGAAGAAACCGAGATGGCCGAGTCGGTAGTTAATGGTGACCACCACCGCGCCACGCGAGGCCAGCGATTTACCGCTGTAAGGGGCCAGGCCGCCTGCGCCGATGGTGTAGCCACCGCCGTGTAACCAGACCATCACCGGCAGCGGTTTAGTCGGTTCGACGTCCGGCGTCCAGACGTTAAGGTAAAGACAATCTTCACTGAATTCGCCGGGATCGCCACCGCCAACTGCCCGGCAATAATCACGGTTTTGCCAGGCTGAAGCCGAAAATTGGGTGGCATCACGCAGATCGCTCCACGGCGTGACCGGCTGCGGCGGACGCCAGCGCAGTGCGCCTTGCGGGGCAGCGGCATAAGGTATGCCTTTGAATACGAAAAGGTCGTCATCCATGCATCCACGCAACTCACCCTCTGCAGTCATAATCCGCAGACCTGTTTCGTTTTTCATTCCTGTATCCCTGTTCTTACGACACTCCATTATTTGCAGGCCTTGAGACAAAGTCTATGTCTGAGGCGGATTTGCAGATTATGCCGAAGGTTGCAGCAAAGCACTGAACAACTTCATCAAAAGGTTTGAATAGGCAGCAGAGGTTTTTTTGATTATATTTGTTAACGCTTTACAGCCAGCACCAGAGCCTGCCGGTTCTATTAAGATCAGGACGGACAGCAAAAAAGAAGACTGCACACAGACAATTACAACAAATCATAACGGCGTAGCGCAGATCCTCTTCTGCTGCTCATCGACCGTATCGTTAATTTAAATTTATTAGTTTCGCACCAGCATCAGGGAACACCTCTCCGATTACTGCGCGCCAGTCCGGCTCAGCTTATTAAGCCCGGCGCGCACATAATTCTATCCCGTTTCGCACTAACACCCTTCAGTGGCGATAATATAATCGCCGCTGAAGGAGGCTATTATCTGGCGGGATAGTTGCCCAGTTGCGACTGCATGGGCGATAACGTCTCTACGCCACAGCGTGCCAGCGATCGTTGCTGACGTTCCGCATACAGTGCCATCTCATCAATCACCGCACAGCCCAGTGCAGTTTCAAACGCTTCCCGACTGGCCTGGCCTGCCGACCGGACCTGCGCGTGATCGCCCAGGTTTGACTGAAAGATGCCCGCAGCGCTGACCGGCAAAAAATCCTCATAGATAATCGGTTCGGCAATGATCCGTCCGTCAGCAATCAGGCTGTCGAGCGTCTCACCACGGGCTGGCGGTGACGCCATCCCCTTTTCGCTGAGCCGATAATCGAACCACGCCAGCGCCTGCTGACGCAGCGTCTGCTCATCGTCCGGGAAGTCCCGGAACACCCCGGCCAGATGCTGCTGATGCTGCTGGTTATCCTGACCGCTGCCCGCCTGCTGCAGCAAACGGTCATACAGCGCCCGGCCCTTCGGCGTCAGCGCCGCACCACGCTGCTCGATTTCACCAAAGCGGGCGGTATGAGTTCCCTGATGTCCATCGCGGAAAACGATCGCTTCCTCCAGCGCCTTGAAACTGGTCTGGCGTAACAGAATCGGCACCTGACGACGCGGCGGTCCTTCAATCAGAGTTTTCGGTTCGATGCCGCGCGACGGCATCAGCTGCTGCACCCGGTCGATATCCAGCGTGCGGGGCGTCAGGTGGTTAATGTGACAGCCGGGGAAACAGACCACGTCAGCAATCAGCCGGTGTTGCTGATTCAATGCCTGATAGGTCTGACTATCGACGCTGCTGTGGGCGTGCCAGCGGAAGGTTTCCAGTGCTTCGGTGACAAACTCCGCCGCCTGCGGGGCGGTGAATCCGCCCTGCTGCTGATGCAGTTGCAGCAGTTGCCGACAGCGCGGCGTGAAGATGTCGCGCGCCGCCAGAATCGCCGCCGCCTTTTCACGCAGCTCAGCCTCTTCAATCAGCTCAAGCCGTAACAGTGAGGTAAAGACGCGGAAAGGATTACGTCGCAGGGCCGCCTCGTCGACCGGACGGAACGCGGTGGAATGCACCGGCACGCCGGCCTGGGAGAGATCGTAGTAGCCGACCGGATACATCCCCATCACCGCAAACATCTGCCGCAGCGTGGCAAGTTCGCTGGCGCTGCCGACCCGGATGGCACCGTGACGTTCAATATTGAGCCGGCTGAGTTCATCCGCCGCGGCCAGACGATCTTTTAATGCGGGTTCGGATTCCAGCGTGCGGTCGTTAACCGCCATCACCAGCTGCATCAGCGTGCCGTATTGCGGCACTTCCAGCTGATACATGGCGGACATCGCCTGAGAGAAGCGGGTGCGGATGGCATCCGCAGTGAGAAAGTTGTCCATCTGTTCCACCTGACACCGTGAGCGTTGCTGCTACTGTAATGCAACGGATTGGCGCCAGCGGAAAAAATCACGAATTTGTGATCGGCTTAAAGCCGTAGCGGTTTTTGAGCAGCAGCATCAGGGTGGTGATCACCGCCGGGATCGCCAGCAGCAGGAAGATAACGCTGAATGACCAACCGAGCGACAGCATTTCTGCACCGACAAAGGCGCTGAGAATCGCGCCGACGCGGCCGACGCCGTGCATCCAGCTGGAGCCGGTGGCGCGGGCATGTGTCGGATAATAGCTGGCAGACAGCGCATTCATCCCGGTATTGGCACCGTTGAAACAGAAGCCGCTACAGAAGGCGATGCCGCTCATGATGCCCACTTCTGCGGGTGAATACCCCAGCGCCACGATAAATAGCCCACCACAAAAGTAGATCGCCGCCAGTGCCAGGTTGGCATTGAAGCGATCCATCAGCCAGCCGGCAAACAGCGAGCCCAGCGTTCCGCCGGCCTGATACATCGCGGTGATAATTGCCGCTTCAGTGACCGACATTCCCAGCGTATTGACCAGCGACGGCAGCCAGCTGCCAATCAGGTAGACCAGGAACAGCCCCATAAAGTAACCGCCCCACAGCATGGTGCTGCCAAACAGGTAGCGGCGCGAGAGCACGGTGGCGATCGCCCCGCGCGTGGCAACGCTGGCTTCAGGCGCATGAAACGCGCTATCTGGCTGCGTGACGCCCGGCATCATCCGGTCAACGATGGCGTGAATGCGGGCCGCAGGCGCGCCGCGGCTAATCAGGAAGCGCACCGATTCCGGCAGCCCACGGATCAGAAAAGGCAGCACCAGCAGCGGCAGGATCCCGCCGAGCAGCAGCACCGAGTGCCAGTCGTAGCGCGGTAACAGCCACGAGGCGGCAAATCCCCCGCTGGCCGCACCAAAGGTGAAACCGCAAAACACCACGGTGATGATGAATGCACGCCGCCGCTCTGGCGCGTACTCAGCCACCAGCGTACCCACATTTGGCATCGCTGCGCCCAGACCCAGTCCGGTGAGGAAGCGGAACAGCATCATCTGTTCGACGTTTTGTGACAGCGCGGTTGCCAGCGTCCAGAGGCCAAAAAAGAAAACGCTAAGAATAATCATCATCCGGCGACCGTAGCGGTCGGCCAGCGGTCCAGCCACCATTGCGCCGAGCGCCAGACCAATCAGTGCCGCGCTGATCACCATCCCCAGCTGATGGTTGCTGACGCCCCACGCAGTTTTGAGGGTCGGGGCAATAAAGCCCATAATTGCGATATCCATACCATCCAGCGCCACCACAATAAAGCAGAGCGCGATTAACCGCTTTTGCCAGCGACTCAGCGCCTGCTGGTTAATGAGCTGGCGTACATCTACCGCCTCTACGCTGGTCAATGAAAACTCCTTTCGGGCACCCGGTATCGGACATCAGAATTAGTAAAAAAAACGGCGCCAATAATAGCCGATCGTTAACGTTAAGACGTCAAATTTTTATATGATATTGAGAATTATTCAACTTTCAATCGCTAAACCATTGATCTGTGGTTGCCCTGTTCTGCTGCCTGCTGACCGCATTGTCATATGACACGTTTATTTTCAGCGGCTTAATCGTTGAGGCGGTTAGATGGCGACGTTTGTTAAAATAATTTTGCAGCTAAGTTAACAAAATCCATTTTAAATGGTTGCCTGATACCGGTGATCCTCATTAAGTTTAACGGATGGAAAAAAATATCCTTTTCAATCAGCGCATTCGCTTGCGCCACTTACATACCTTTGTTGCGGTTGCGCAGCAAGGCACGCTGGGCCGGGCGGCCGAAACGCTTAGCCTGAGCCAGCCTGCACTGTCAAAAACCCTGAACGAGCTGGAAGAGCTGACCGGCGTCAGGCTGTTTGAGCGTGGCCGGCTCGGTGCGCAACTCACCACCATGGGTGAACAGTTTCTGACGCATGCGGTGCGGGTGCTTGATGCACTCAACCATGCCGGACAGAGTTTTAATGAGCAGCCTGCCGATCAGCCCGCCATTATCCGGCTGGGGGCGTTAACCACCGCCGCAATGGGCATGTTGCCGCAGATCCTGGACCGCTTTCATCAGCTGCAACCTAATACCACCATTCAGGTGGCGACCTTACATAACAATGTGCTGCTGGCGGGTTTACGGGCCGGTGAGTTCGACATTGGCGTTGGCCGGATGGCCGACAGTGAAATGATGACCGGGCTGACTTATGAACTGCTGTTTCTCGAATCACTCAAGCTGGTGGTCCGGCCGGAACACCCGCTATTAAGTGACAACGTCACCCTGTCGCGCGCGATGCAGTGGCCGGTGGTGATTTCACCTGAAGGCACCGCCCCGCGCCGTATTGCGCAGCAGATGCTCGACGAACAGGGCTGCTCGCTGCCGCCGCACTGTATCGAGACCTCTTCGACCTCACTGGCGCGACAGCTGGCGTTGCGTTACGACTACATCTGGTTTGTGCCTTCCGGCGCGATCAAGGAAGACCTGAACCACAATGCGGTCTGTGCCCTGCCGATTAACTCATCCGGTCCGGGCGAGCCGGTGGGTATTATTACCCGCACCGGCAGTCAGCTTAGCCTGAGCGCCGAAGTACTGATGTCAACGATGCGAAAATTTCACAGCTAGCGGCTGCGTTTTGCATGCCGCTCACGGTTATCCAGCCGCGCTTTATCGGTTTTACGCAGCCCGACGTATAGCGCCCCCGCGCCGCCATGCTGAGCCTGGGCGACGCAGAAGGTCTGAACATCGTCAAACTGGGTCAGCCAGCGCGCCAGATAGCTGCGTACAATATTGGCATGTGACTCGTCGTCACGGCCTTTGCCATGAATGATCAGCAGATTGCGCAGTCCCTGCTTGTGCGCCTGCACCATAAAATTGAACAGCGCCTGGCGACAGGTTTCCACCGGCTGCCGCAGCAGATTCAGGCTGGCATCCAGCCGGTACTCCCCTTTGCGTAGTTTATCCAGCACGCCCTGCTGAATGCCGTCGGCTTTGTATTCCAGCGGCGTGTTCAGCGGCACAATATCCAGATAACCCCGGGTCAGAAAATTCTCCTGTTCAGGATCGTGCGGCGGATGGCGCGGCGCTTTGGTTGAGGGCGATTTGAGCCATAAGGTGCTGGTGGTGTCTTTTAACGGAGTGACATCTCCCATGGCGTCTCGAAAAAGATCGTTATCATCAAGGTTCATGGTTTTCTCACACCTGATTAAAATTGATGGAGGGCAAAACAGGCTTAGGGTGAAAGCGTAGCAAAGGGTGACGGCCTTGCGCTAACCCTGTTTTTGGTGATTTTTTGTATCAGACAATTCAGGTTTTAGATCAAAAAGCGGAAACTTTTCGTGACAGCTGATGTTTTGGCATTCTGAGAACCGCGTCACAGCTATGTTTGCTGCCCGGTCTGACATCCGTACTTTTTGTGCGCCTAAAACTGCTCGGATGAGTTCCCTTCAGCACAAAAAATGTTAAAATTGACACCAGTCAATTATCGTCGAGCAAACCATTATGATCCCTGAAAAACGCAGCATTCGTCGTATTCAGTCGGGCGGTTGTGCCATTCACTGCCAGGATTGCAGCATCAGTCAGCTCTGCATCCCGTTTACGCTAAATGAACATGAGCTGGACCAGCTCGACAATATCATTGAGCGTAAAAAACCTATTCAGAAAGGGCAAACCCTTTTCAAAGCGGGTGACGAGCTTAAGTCACTTTATGCCATCCGTTCCGGTACCATTAAAAGCTATACCATCACCGAACAGGGTGATGAGCAGATTACCGGTTTCCATCTGGCCGGTGACCTGGTCGGCTTTGATGCGATCATGGGTGCCAGCCATCCGAGCTTTGCTCAGGCGCTGGAAACGGCCATGGTCTGTGAAATTCCGTTCGAAACGCTGGACGATCTGTCAGGCAAAATGCCGGCCCTGCGTCAGCAGATGATGCGTCTGATGAGCGGTGAGATCAAAGGCGATCAGGACATGATTTTACTGCTGTCGAAGAAAAATGCCGAAGAGCGCCTGGCCGCCTTTATCTGGAATCTGTCACGCCGCTTTGGCCAGCGTGGTTTCTCTCAGCGCGAATTCCGCCTCACCATGACCCGTGGCGATATCGGTAATTACCTCGGCTTAACGGTCGAAACCATCAGCCGTCTGCTGGGCCGTTTCCAGAAATCGGGCATGCTGGCGGTGAAAGGTAAATATATTACCATTGAGAACCACGCCTTACTGGAAGAGTTAGCGGGTCAGAGCCATCAGGCTGCCTGATCGCCAGCCGGATTAATAATTGTTATTTTATTGATCCGGCAGCAACTTTTTCACTTCTTCCGCTGTGCAACATAGGCTATCTTTAATCCAGTCGCTTTGGTTTAAGGAGAGTTCCTCATGTCCCAGTACCAAAATATTCTGGTCGCAATCGATGCCCAGCAAGACGACCAGCCTGCGCTGCGGCGTGCGGTCTATCTCAATCAATTCATCGGCGGCAAAATCAAAGCTTTTCTGCCTATCTATGATTTCTCCTATGAGATGACCACCCTGCTGTCACCTGATGAACGCGCCTCAATGCGTCAGGGGGTGATCAGCCAGCGCACTGAGTGGATCCGCGAACAGGCACACGCTTATCTGGATGCCGGTGTCGAAATCGAAATCAAGGTGATCTGGCACAACCGTCCGTATGAAGCCATCATTCAGGAAGTGTTAGCTCACCAGCATGATTTAGTACTGAAAATGGCACACCAGCACGACCGGCTTGAGTCGGTGATTTTCACCCCGACCGACTGGCATCTGCTGCGTAAATGCCCGTGCGCGGTGTGGATGGTGAAAGATCAGCCGTGGCCGGAAGGCGGTAAAGCGATTGTGGCGGTGAACCTCGCCAGTGAAGAGCCGCATCATGATGGCCTGAATCAGAAGCTGATCCGTGAAACGGTTAAGCTGGCCGAAACCGTCAATCATACTGAAGTCCATCTGGTGGGTGCCTACCCTATCACCCCGATCAATATTGCTATCGAGCTGCCCGATTTTGACCCCAGCGTCTACAACGACGCCATTCGCGGCCAGCATCTGGTGGCGATGAAGGCGCTGCGACAGAAGTTTTCCATTGGTGAAGAGTTCACCCATGTTGCTAAAGGTTTGCCTGAAGAGGTGATTCCTGACCTGGCGGTACACCTCGGCGCGGGCGTGGTGGTGCTGGGCACCATCGGACGTACGGGTTTGTCGGCCGCGTTTCTCGGCAATACGGCAGAACAGGTGATTGATCATCTGCGTTGCGATCTGCTGGCAATCAAACCTGATGATTTCAAATCGCCAATCGATCTGGATGATGAAGAGGATGAGGAGGATTAATCCTGCTCAGAAAAAAAAGGGCGGCTCATCAGCCGCCCTTTTTTATTACAACGCTTTCAGAATCGCTTCGACGCTGGCTTTGGCATCGCCAAACAGCATCTGGGTATTCTCTTTAAAGAACAGCGGATTCTGCACCCCGGCATAGCCGGTGTTCATTGAGCGTTTAAACACAATGACGTTGTGCGCTTTCCACACTTCCAGTACCGGCATGCCGGCAATCGGACTGCGCGGATCCTCCTGCGCTGCCGGGTTGACGGTATCGTTAGCGCCAATCACCAGCACCGTGTCGGTTTCGCTGAAGTCATCGTTGATCTCATCCATCTCCAGCACCACGTCATACGGCACTTTAGCTTCGGCCAGCAGTACGTTCATGTGGCCGGGCAAGCGACCGGCAACCGGATGAATGCCAAAACGTACCTTGATACCCAGCGCACGCAGCCTGGCGGTGATTTCCGCCACCGGATACTGTGCCTGGGCCACCGCCATACCGTAGCCGGGAGTGATGATCACCGACGAAGAGGCTTTCAGCATCTCTGCGGTCTCTTCTGCGCTGATTTCACGGTGTTCACCGGCCGCGTCACTGTCTTCACCGCTGCTGGTCTCACTGCCAAAACCGCCAGCGATCACGCTGATAAACGAACGGTTCATCGCCTTACACATAATGTAAGAGAGGATCGCACCGGAGGAGCCGACCAGCGCCCCGGTGACAATCAGCAGGTCGTTGCTCAGCATAAAGCCGGCTGCAGCGGCTGCCCAGCCGGAGTAAGAGTTGAGCATCGACACCACCACCGGCATGTCTGCCCCGCCGATCGACGCCACCAGATGCCAGCCAAACGCCAGCGCAATCAGGGTCATCAGCAGCAGTGCAAATACCTGCGCCGCGGTGCTGCTGGTGTTAACGAACCACAGCAACAGCAGGAACGACACCACCAGCGCCAGCAGGTTAAGCTTATGGCGATGCGGCAACGCCAGCGGCCGCGAGGAGATCTTGCCGCACAGCTTGCCAAACGCCACCAGCGAACCGGTAAAGGTCACCGCGCCAATGAAGATGCCGATAAACACTTCGCTCAGATGGATATTCTCCATCACCGCCGGCAGGCCAGGCGCATGATCGATATAGCTGTTGATGCCGACCAGCACCGCCGCCAGACCAACAAAGCTGTGCAGAATCGCCACCAGCTCCGGCATTTCGGTCATTTCGACCTTCTTCGCCAGACGCACGCCAATTGCCCCGCCGATCACCATCGCCACCAGGATCCACACCACGTTGCCGCTGTCGGGTCCAAAAATGGTGGCCACCAGCGCGATCGCCATGCCGCTGATACCAAAAATATTGCCCTGCTTAGAGGTCTCATGTCGCGAGAGACCGGCGAGGCTACAAATAAACAAAATGGCAGCGACAATATAGGCTGCAGTTACTAATCCGCCAGACATGAATTACCCCTTACGAAACATTTTTAGCATGCGCTGGGTGACGGTAAAGCCACCAAAGATATTGATGCTGGCAATCAGCACGGCAATAAAGGAGATAAACGTCACCCAGCCACCGTGCCCCATCTGCAACACCGCGCCGATGACGATGATGCCGGAAATGGCATTGGTGACCGACATCAGCGGCGTATGCAGTGCATGGCTGACGTTCCACACCACGTAGTAGCCGACCACGCAGGAGAGCGCGAAGACGGTAAAGTGCGACAGGAAATCCGCCGGCGCCACGTTGGCCAGGCAGGCAAACAGCACTATCGCCAGCGCGATCAGCAAATACTTACGCCATACCGCAACCGGTTTTTTCTCGACCGGCTGCACCGCTTTTGCCGCAGCCGGTGCGGCCTGCGGCGCAGCGGAGACCTGAATCGGCGGCGCAGGCCAGGTCACTTCGCCCTCACGGATCACCGTCACGCCGCGCACCACCACATCGTCGAAATCAAGGGTAATTTCGCCGTTTTTCTGTTTGCATAACAGCTTCATCAGGTTGACCAGATTGGTTCCATAGAGCTGCGATGACTGGGTCGGTAACCGGCTGGGCAAGTCGGTATAACCGATAATCTTCACCCCGTTCGGGGTAACGGTAACCTGATCGGCGACCGTCAGGGCGCAGTTGCCGCCATTTTGCGCCGCCAGATCGACAATCACGCTGCCCGGTTTCATGCTGGCAACCATCTCTTCGGTAATCAGCGTCGGAGCCGGTTTACCGGGGATCAGCGCGGTGGTGACGATGATGTCCACTTCCTGCGCCTGGCCGGCAAACAGTGCCATCTCGGCTTTGATGAAGGCTTCAGACATCACTTTGGCGTAGCCATCGCCGCTGCCCGCTTCCTCTTCAAAATCGAGTTCGAGGAATTCGGCGCCCATACTCTGCACCTGCTCTTTCACTTCCGGCCGGGTATCGAACGCCCGGACGATCGCGCCGAGGCTGCCCGCCGCGCCGATTGCCGCCAGTCCGGCTACGCCGGCACCAATCACCATCACTTTGGCCGGTGGAACTTTACCGGCTGCGGTAATCTGACCGGTAAAGAAGCGGCCAAACTGGTGAGCCGCTTCGACAATCGCCCGATAACCGGCAATGTTGGCCATCGAACTCAGGGCATCCAGTGATTGCGCCCGTGAGATACGCGGAACAGAATCCATCGCCATCACCGTCACCTGACGCGCCGCCAGTTTCTCCAGCAGCGCGGGGTTCTGCGCCGGCCAGATGAAACTGACCAGGGTGCTGCCGGCCCGCGTCAGCGCAATCTCTTCATCGAGCGGCGCATTCACTTTCAGCACGATATCGGATTGCCAGACCTGCCGGGCGTCACTCAGGGTGGCCCCTGCCGCAAGGTAGCTGTCGTCATCAAAACTGGCGTTGAGGCCCGCGTCATGCTCCAGTGTGACGCTAAACCCCAGCTTGATCAGTTGCCCAACGGTCTGTGGCGTGGCGGCCACACGTGACTCGCCAGGCAATCGTTCTTTGGGTATTCCAATTAACATAGTGTTTCCTTTCATCGGTTAAAGGATGATGGCAAGAAGTCTGCACGACGACAGCGCAACTGAAACAGTGTTTCAGCTGCTTATGAACGAAATGCACTTATTTCAAAGTGTTTATAACCTACTGAAAATGTGACGGGCGATCCAGTTCAGCCTGGCTGAGTAGAGACATTCACCCAATTATTCAGTGTTAAAGATAAAAACCCGTGTTATCCCACTACTAAAGCCGGTCATCAGCAGATAATCTGCTATGACTAATCGTGTCAGGGCGCAGATATGATTAATAAAAACCTTTATTTAACAATGCATTAACTGTTATGGTAATAAGTCTTACCGGCTTTAACGATAACCCGCCGCAAAAACGGGCTATAAACCCGCTTCATGACAATCAGATGAAGTAAGCCCGGTTGAATAACGCGAGTTGACGCAAAAAATCGCTGCGACAGTCTGTTTATAACATGCAATAATCAGCGGCTAATCTGTTATACATCAAGAGTCCAGCACGTTTTCGTACTCATTTTTGCGTAAGGCGAAGGATTATTTTTATGAAGCTGAAGAACACTATTCTGGCATCCACCTTGTTATCCCTGCTGGCAGCTAACGCATTCGCTGCGCAGGAGTTGACGCCAGAAAAAGCGGCCGCGTTGAAGCCATTCGAACGTATTAATATCACCGGCCGTTTCAACGCAATTGGCGACGCCGCCGATGCGGTGTCTAAGCGTGCTGATGAAATGGGTGCCGACTCTTACTACATCCAGGGCATTAACGACACCAATGGCAACAGCGGCAACTGGCGCGTCACCGCCGACCTTTATAAAGCCGATGCGCCTGAAGCGACCTCCTCCACCAGCTACCGTCGCTTCAACGGTATCAACGAGCTTCCTAAAGCGGAAGCCTATAAACTCGAACCTTTCGATACGGTATCGGTGAGCGGCTTCTTTGCCAGTCAGCCGGACGTTAACGATGCGATCGCCAAAGCGGCAAAAGAGAAAGGCGCAGCCTCATTCTTTATTGTTCGCCAGATTGATGCCAACAACGGCGGCAATCAGTACGTGACCGCCTACGTCTATAAGGCTGACGCGAAAGAGCGTAAGGTCCAGACACCAAACGCCATTCCGGCTGATTCAGAAGCCGGTAAAGCTGCTCTCGCCGCGGGCGGTGCAGCCGCAGCCAACGTTGAAATCCCGGGCGTGGCCTCTTCTGAGACCCCAAGTAAAAGTGTAGGCCGTTTCTATGAGACGCAAAGCTCAACCGGCAAACGCTATACGGTCAATCTGCCAAACGGCAAGTCCGTACAGGAAGTCAACGCGATTACTGCCGCCCAGATGCAGCCGTTCGACACTGTGACCTTCACCGGACACTTCGGTACTCCGACCGAAATCTCTGAAGAAGTGGCCAAGCGTGCTGCGGATAAAGGTGCTAAGTACTACCACGTAACCCGTCAGTGGCAGAACCAGAGCGGCGGTAACCTGACCGTGACCGCAGACATCTTTAAGTAATCCCCTCAGGGCGGCGCCCGCCGCCCTGCTATTTGCATAATTCCTGTGCTGTTTTGCATATTCACGCATTGCCATCTCCCGCCGCACTCCGTAAAATCTTGCGCCTGTTTCACCGGACATTCTCATCGTTATTTGCCTCACGGCTACCATATACCTGTGATGAAATCCGGTTTACCCAGCCATATATGCTAGCGGGAAGGTTGTTTTGGAGAAAAAATTAGGTCTCGGTGCCCTGACAGCGCTGGTGCTGAGCTCAATGCTCGGCGCAGGCGTGTTTAGCCTGCCGCAAAATATGGCCGCCGTAGCCGGTCCGGCCGCTTTGCTGATTGGCTGGCTGATTACCGGCGTAGGGATTATCTTTCTGTCGCTGGCGATGCTGCTGCTGACCCGTCTCAAACCCGATCTGGACGGCGGCATCTTTACCTACGCGCGCGCCGGCTTCGGCGAGCTGATGGGCTTCTGTTCGGCTTGGGGCTACTGGCTGTGCGCGGTGATCGCCAATGTCTCCTATCTGGTGATCGTCTTCTCCGCGCTGAGCTTTTTCACTGACAGCCCGGGCCATGTTGTGTTTGGCGACGGCAATACCTGGCAGGCGATGCTCGGTGCATCGGTGCTGCTGTGGCTGGTGCACTGGCTGGTGCTGCGTGGGGTGCAAACCGCCGCCAGCATCAACCTGATGGCGACGCTGGGCAAACTGGTGCCGCTTCTGCTGTTTATCGTGCTGGCGGTGCTGGCGTTTAACTACGATCGGTTCCGCTTCGATTTCTCCGGCGTCACGCTGGGACAACCGCTATGGGAACAGATTAAGCAGACCATGCTGATCACCCTGTGGGTGTTTATCGGGGTGGAAGGCGCAGTGGTGGTATCAGCGCGCGCCCGTCAGAAAAAGGATGTCGGTCGCGCCACGCTGCTGGCGGTGCTGGCGGCACTGCTGGTCTATCTGCTGGTGACGCTACTGTCGCTGGGTGTGGTGCCGCGTGCTGAGCTGGCAGAGATGCGCAATCCCTCCATGGCCGGACTCATGACTCGCCTGATGGGGCACTGGGGCGATGCAGTAATCGCCGTTGGCCTGATCATTTCGGTGTGTGGCGCCTATCTCAGCTGGACCATTATGGCGGCTGAGGTGCCGCTGATCGCCGCACAGCTCGGTGCCTTCCCGCGCAGCATTGCCCGGCAAAACGTGCACAATGCGCCAGCCGCCTCACTGTGGCTGACCAACGGCAGCATTCAGCTCTGTCTGATCCTGATTGCGCTTACCGGGGCCAACTACAACAACCTGCTGACTATCGCCTCAGAGATGATTCTGGTGCCCTATCTGCTGGTCGGGCTTTATCTGATCAAAGTGGTTCGCGGTCAGCGCAAACCGCTGGCGATGGCGGTGGGCATCGGTGCCAGCCTGTACGGTATCTGGCTGCTCTACGCGTCAGGTCCGTTACACCTGATGACCTCAGTAGTGCTGTATGCACCGGGGCTGCTGCTGTTTATGTTTGCCCGCCGCGGCGGCCGCGCGGATATTGCGCTGACCTCACTGGAGCGGATTGCGATGGGGGTGCTGATTGCGGCGACGCTGCCTGCGGTATGGCAGCTGACGACTTAATGTGACTGCAGCGGGATGGAGACGCACAGCAGGTCATCCTGCTGTGTCAGATTCAGCGGCTTACGGTATTCCTGATGAATGGCGTCCAGCTGCTCGGGCGAGAGCGGATATGGCAGCTGGATATCAAAGCGGCCGATCTGTTGCTGTTCAGCAAGCGTGATCAGGCGGGCGATGTTGATTTCGTCGCTGACCTGAGTAGAAATGATTTGTAATGCTAATTCTTTAAGCGGGTCGCCGCTGGCTTGTAAGCGGTGCGCAGATTTGCGTGTCACCATGCCAAAAATCGGCATCACACCATAGATCGCATCAACGAAGCTCCAGCGTTTTTTACAGGAAGCGGAAAGAAAAGCACTGTAATTGAAGCAGATGCGGTCACTGTATATGGCTGATGCCAGCTCTTTATCAGACACACTCACGCTCCTCATAGTAATCATTACGGTTCCGAACCTGGCGCAAAAAGGCCGCGGTTATGATGGCACA
The DNA here is from genome assembly GCF_059730575.1 of Pantoea sp. X-Soil-YNGN-775. Classification (NCBI taxonomy): domain Bacteria; kingdom Pseudomonadati; phylum Pseudomonadota; class Gammaproteobacteria; order Enterobacterales; family Erwiniaceae; genus Pantoea; species Pantoea sp. X-Soil-YNGN-775. The sequence continues at coordinate 2,075,718 of NZ_AP035945.1, forward strand.
TTTTGCCGGTTATATACCAGTGAGATAGGGATATTTCGTGCGATAGCGTAGAGCTCAGGACCAGGAAAAGATATGCTTTCGTTCATCCTTATTCTGCGCAGTGAACTATGAACAAAATCGTTTATGTGGAAGACGAACCGGAAGTGGGCGAACTGATTGCCGCTTATCTGGGACGTCATGATATTGAAGTGATTGTTGAGACCCGCGGCGATCGTGCCGAAGCGGTAATTGCTGAACAACAGCCGGACCTGGTAATGCTGGATATCATGTTGCCGGGCAAAGATGGCATGACGATTTGCCGTGACCTGCGGGCCAACTGGCAGGGTCCGATTGTGCTGCTGACCTCACTCGACAGCGACATGAACCATATTCTGGCGCTGGAGATGGGCGCGCAGGATTACATCCTGAAAACCACGCCGCCGGCGGTGCTGCTGGCGCGTCTGCGCCTGCATCTGCGCCAGTCGCAGCAGGGACAGCCGGAAGATGCTGCGCCCGCAGCGGCGGCCAACCGGATGCTGCGTTTCGGCTCGCTGACCATCGATGCGCTCAACCGTCAGGTCACGCTGTTTGACGAGCAGATCGCCCTCTCCACCGCCGATTTCGATCTGCTGTGGGAGCTGGCCAGCCACGCCGGACAGATCCTTAACCGCGATGCGCTGCTCAAAACGCTGCGCGGCGTCAGCTATGACGGCCTCGACCGCAGCATTGACGTGGCGATTTCCCGCCTGCGCAAAAAACTGCACGACAGCGCCACCGAGCCGTTCCGTATCAAAACGATTCGTAACAAAGGCTATCTGTTTGCGCCACAGGCCTGGGACACCCGCGTGATATGAGAAAGCTTTTTATACAGTTCTACCTGCTGCTGTTTGTCTGCTTTCTGGTGATGACGCTGCTGGTCGGCCTGGTCTACAAGTTCACCGCTGAACGGGCCGGCCGCCAGTCGATGAACGACCTGATGGCCAGTTCACTCTATCTGATTCGCAGTGAACTGCGCGAAATCCCACCGCGCGACTGGAATAAAACCATCAAGAGCCTCGATCTCGGGCTGTCGTTTGATCTGCACATTGAGCCAATGAGCAAGTATCAGCTCGATGACGGCAATATGCGCCGGTTACGCGCCGGTGAAATCGTGGCGCTCGACGATCAGTACACCTTTTTGCAGCATATTCCGCGCAGCCATTATGTGCTGTCGGTCGGACCGATCCCCTACCTGTTCTACCTGCATCAGATGCGGCTGCTGGATATTGCGCTGCTGGTGTTTATCGGCATGTCGCTGGCGCTGCCGGTGTTTATCTGGATGCGTCCGCACTGGAAAGAGATGCAGCGGCTGGAAAAAGCGGCGCAGCGCTTTGGCCGGGGCGAACTCGACGTGCGTACTCATTTTGACAGCACCTCCAGCCTGTTCCGGCTCGGCATCGCCTTTAATCAGATGGCGGAAAATATCAACACGCTGGTCGCCAGTAAGAAGCAGTTAATTGATGGCATCGCCCATGAGTTACGTACGCCGCTGGTCCGCCTGCGATACCGGCTGGAGATGAGCGATAACCTGACCGATAGCGAGCGACTGGCGCTTAACCGCGATATCGGCCAGCTGGAAAGCCTGATTGAAGAGCTGCTGACCTATGCCCGGCTCGATCGACCGCGTGTTGACCTTAATCTGCGCTCGCTCGATCTGGCCAACTGGCTGCGTGAGCGGCTCGACGACTTTCGCGCCATCAATCCGCAGGTTCAGCTCGATCTTGACCTGCCACAGCGGGAAAACACCGGCGTTTCGGATACCCGGCTGATGGAACGGGTGTTGGATAATCTGGTGAATAACGCGCTGCGCTACGCCAATCAGCGGCTGCGTATCAGCCTGTGGTTCGATGGCCCGGTTGGATGCCTGCAGGTTGAAGATGACGGTCCGGGTATTCCGGCCGAAGAGCGGCAACGGGTGTTTGAACCCTTTGTCCGGCTCGATCCCAGTCGCGATCGGGCAACCGGTGGATGCGGACTGGGGCTGGCGATTGTTCACTCTATTGCCCAGGCGCTCAGCGGCCAGGTGACGATTGAGGCCAGCCCGCTCGGCGGGGCCAGCGTTCGCTTTTGCTGGCCGGTTGATCTACCCTTGCGGGAAATTCCGCTACGTTAACTATTACAAGGAGTCTTGCGTGACCTCAGCGTATCAACAACTTAGCGCGACTTTCCAGCGCCTGTCGCGTTTTAATCACGTTACCGCCATCGCCGGCTGCGATATGCAAACCACCATGCCACCCGGTGGCAGCCGCGCTCGCGGTGAGGCGCTGGCTGAGATGAGCGTGTTGCAGCACCAGATTCTGACCGCACCGCAGATCGGCGAACTGCTGCAACAGGCAGAACAGCAGGACCTGAATGATGTCGAGCGCGCCAACCTCAATGAAATGAAGCGTGCTTATCAGCAGGCCAGCCTGCTGCCTGACGCCTTCGTTGAGGCCAAATCACTGGCCGGTTCGGTGTGTGAACACGCCTGGCGCAGCCAGCGTCCGGCCAATGACTGGCAGGGCTTTGCCGCCAACCTGAAAGAGGTGGTGCGCCTGAGTCGTGAAGAAGCGCAACTGCGCGCTGATGCGACCGGCAGCTCCCGCTACGATGCGTTGCTGGACCTGTATGAGCCTGGCATGACCCGCGCCCGACTGGATAAAACCTTTGGCGACCTGAAAAGCTGGCTGCCGCAGCTGTTGCAGCAGGTGGTCGAAAAGCAGGCGCAGCAGCCGGTTGCGCCGCCGCAGGGGCCTTTTGCCCTGCCCGCACAGCGCCAGCTTGGCCTCAGCATTATGGAAACGCTGGGTTTCGACTTTAACCACGGCCGGCTGGATGTCAGTGCGCATCCGTTCTGCGGCGGCGTGCCGGAAGATGTGCGGATCACCACCCGCTACAATGAGCAGGAGTTTCTCAGCGCCCTGATGGGGGTGATCCACGAAACCGGCCATGCGCGCTATGAGCAAAATCTGCCGCAACAGTGGCGGGGACAGCCGGTGGCGCTGGCCCGATCAACGGCGATTCACGAGTCGCAGAGCCTGTTTATGGAGATGCAGCTGGGACGCAGCCGCGAATTCCTGCAGCGTATTCTGCCGCAAATCATCGCCCGCTTCGGCGACCAGCCCGCGCTGCAGGCGGATAATTTCGTCCGGCTGGCGCAGCAGGTTAAACCGGGACTGATTCGGGTCGACGCAGATGAACTGAGCTACCCGGCGCATGTGATCCTGCGTTATGAGATTGAACAGGCGCTGATCGAAGGCGAGATTGAGGTTGATGATATTCCGGCGCTGTGGGATGAGAAGATGCAGCAGTCGCTGGGTCTCGATACGCGTGGCAACTACCGTGACGGCTGTATGCAGGATATTCACTGGACCGACGGTGCCTTCGGCTACTTCCCGACCTACACGCTGGGTGCCATGTACGCGGCTCAGCTGTTCCAGGCGGTGAAGAAGGCGATTCCGCAGCTCAGCGAGCTGATCCAGCACGGCGAGCTGCAACCGGTGTTTGACTGGCTGCAACAAAATATCTGGCAGCATGGCAGCCGCTTCTCTACCGACCAGCTGCTGATCAATGCCACCGGCGAATCGCTGAATCCGGCCTTTTTCCGTCAGCATCTTGAACAACGCTATCTGAATAACTAAACTGCGCGGCGGTCATCTGACCGCCCTTTTCCCGCGTTGTACAATCGGTTACACGCCGATACCAAACACCCACGGACACCCTGCAGCGATTTCCCTATAGTTTCTTCACCGGCCCCGCAGTGGGCTACACATGAAAAAAATGTCCGAGGAATTTGCAATGAAAAAATTATTTGCACTGGTTGTCGCCGCTGCTATGGGTATCTCTTCTGTTGCCTTCGCTGCTGAAACCACGGCTGCTCCTGCCGCTGCGCCAGCTGCGACTTCAACTACCGCAGCAGCACCAGCGAAAACTGCACACAAAACTGAACACAAGAAACACAAAAAAGTGATGAAGAAAGACGCAGCCCAGAAAGCGCAGGCGGCTAAAAAAGTTCACCACAAGAAAGCAGTGAAACCGGCTGCGCAGAAAGCGCAGGCGGCTAAGAAAGTGCACCACAAGAAAGCAGCCAAGCCAGCGGCACAGAAAGCCCAGGCTGCTAAAAAAGTGCACCACAAAAAAGTAACTAAGCCAGCGGCACAGAAAGCCCAGGCCGCTAAAAAAGTTCACCACAAGAAAGTAACCAAGCCAGCGGCACAGAAAGCCCAGGCTGCTAAAAAAGTTCACCACAAAAAAGTCGTTAAACCAGCGGCTAAGAACTAAGGTCGCCGAAGCGCGCCCGACCACGCGTTAATGAATAAAAACACCCGGTTATGCCGGGTGTTTCTTTACTGGAGTGGATGAAATGGTGCGTCGCTATCGCTTCGAAATTATTCTGCTGATTATGATCCTGTGTGGCATTGTGGCAGCCAGCTTTTTTATTTAACGGTTGTAGCGTACTGATTAACCAATAAAACTCCCTTTTTTAGCGCTCACAGACTATAGTTATCGCAGTTGCTTGATAACAATAACGTCAATTTTTCTCGTCATTGAGAGTTCTATGCGCCTGGCTATCTTGTTAATGGTTGGACTTTTCAGCTTTACCTCCTTTGCTCACGCCGATGATGATGACGACACGCCAACGCCTGACGAAATCAAAATGCTGTTTTTCGGCAAAGACCAACGCAAAGCGATCACCGATATTACCGCGGCCCCCTGGGATGCCATTGGCCAGCTGGAAACCGAAAGCGGTAATCTCTGCACCGCCACGCTGATCTCACCGCATCTGGCCCTGACGGCCGGACACTGCTTACTTGCGCCACCGGGTAATTTTGATAAGCCGGTTGCGCTGCGCTTTATGGCCAGTGATAAAGGCTGGCGTTATGAAATCCACGACATTGATGCCCGCGTCGAACCGTCGCTGGCCTCAAAGCTGAAAGCGGACGGTGAAGGCTGGATCGTGCCGAGCAACGCCGCGCCGTTTGATTATGGCATCGTAATTTTGCGTAATCCCCCTTCTGCCATTACGCCGATTCCGCTGTTTGATGGCTCACGCAGTGAGTTAACGGCGGCGCTGAAACAGACCGGTCGTAAAGTGACCCAGGCGGGTTATCCGGCCGATCATCTTGATACGCTGTATTCTCACAGTGACTGTCTGATTACCGGCTGGGCGCAACGCGCCGTGCTGTCGCATCAGTGTGATACGCTGCCCGGCGACAGTGGTTCGCCGCTGCTGCTGAACAGTGATAAAGGCTGGCAGTTGATTGCGGTGCAAAGCTCAGCGCCCGCCGCGAAAGATCGTTATCTGGCCGACAACCGGGCGATTGCCGTTACCTCGTTCAGAGACGAGCTGGAAGCGTTAGCACAGTAATCGGCCAGGTGCTGCAAACAGAAGCCGGGGCGCGTCATCACTGACGCGCCCCGATTTTTTATCAGCCCGCAATCTGCTCCATGGTTTGCAGAATGCGCTTATCAGAGATGGGATAAGGCGTGCCGAGCTGCTGAGCAAAGTAGCTGATCCGCAGCTCTTCGATCATCCAGCGAATCGCCTGCACTTCTTCATCGTCCTGACGCTGCGGCGGCAATTTATTGCGCCACGCCTGATACGCCTGCTCCACCGCCTGCACTTTCAGCATCCGCGCCCGATCGCTGTGCGGATCGGCGGGCAGTTTTTCCAGCCGCCGTTCGATGCCATGCAGATAGCGCAGACTGTCGCCGAGCCGCTGCCAGCCGTTGCCGGTGACAAAACCGCGATAGACCAGGCCACTGAGCTGCGCTTTGATATCGGATAACGCCAGCGCCATCGTCATGTCGACCCGTCCTTTCAGGCGCTTATTGATGTTGAACACTGCCGTCAGGATCTGCTCGACCTGCTTAGCAATGGTCACCACGGTCTCGTTCAGTTCAGCGCGCACCTTGTCCCGCAGCGCCTCAAACCCGGCCTGATCCCAGGCCGGTCCGCCCGCTTCGGCAATCAGCTTATCAATACCACAGGCGATACAGTCATCGATCAACTCCAGCACTTTGCCATACGGGTTGAAGTAGAGCCCGAGTTTGGCTTTGTTCGGCAGTTTTTCGTGCAGGTACTTCACTGGCGACGGCACGTTGAGCAGCAGCAGACGGCGCTGTCCGCGCCACATCATCTTCTGCTGCTCCTGCTCGCTGTCGAACAGCCGAATCGCGACGCTCTCTTTCTCATCAACCAGCGCCGGCCAGGCTTTCACCTGATAGCTGCCGCGCTTCTGCTCGTAGCTGCGCGGCAGGTCGCCGAAGCTCCAGATATGCAAGCCACTCTGTTCCAGCCCGTCGTCCGCCACTTTTGACAGGGTTTCCTGCACTTTGCCTTTCAGCTGCGCCTTGAGGGCGGTCAGATCTTTGCCTTCCAGCAGTTTGCGGTTGTGTTCATCCACCACCCGGAAGGTCATTTTCAGATGATCGGGCACCTGATCCCACTGCCAGTTTTCCCGCTCCAGCGTGACGCCGGTCATGCGGCGAAACTCCCGTGACAGCGCATCCAGCAGCGGCATCTCCATTGCCGTGACCCGACCCAGAAACGCTTCGGCGTAGTTCGGTGCCGGCACCAGATTGCGCCGCAGCGGCTTAGGCAGCGACTTAATCAGCGCAATAATCAGTTCGCGCCGCACGCCCGGAATCTGCCACTCAAAGCCACTCTCTTCCACCTGGTTAAGCAGCGGCAGCGGGATATGCACCGTCACGCCGTCGGCATCAGCACCCGGTTCAAACTGGTAGCTGAGCTTCAGCTTGAGGTTGCCCTGATGCCAGAAGTTGGGATAGTCGAGCTGGCTGACCTTGTCCGCACCCTCCTTGATCAGCATCTGCTTATCAAAGTTAAGCAATTCCGGGTTGTCGCGGCTGGCCTGTTTCCACCAGCTATCAAAGTGCTTCGCCGACACCACCTCTTTACCGATACGCTGATCGTAAAAGGCGAACAGGGTTTCGTCATCGACCAGAATGTCGCGACGACGCGATTTATGCTCCAGATCTTCGACTTCGCTGCGCAGCTTCTGATTGGTGCGGAAGAAGGCGTGACGCGTCTGCCAGTCGCCCTCTACCAGCGCATGACGGATAAACAGCTCACGGCTCAGGGTCGGATCAATGCCGCCATAATTAACTTTGCGCGCCGCCACAATCGGCAGGCCATATAGCGTTACTTTCTCGGTGGCCATCACCGCGCCCTGCGATTTCTCCCAGTGCGGTTCGCTGTAGCTGCGCTTGATCAGGTGCTGGGCCAGCGGCTCAATCCACTCCGGTTCGATGCGCCCGGCGGTGCGGCCCCACAGCCGGCTGGTCTCCACCAGTTCCGCTACCATGGTCCACTTCGGCGGCTTCTTAAACAGCCCGGAGCCGGGGAAGATGGCGAAGCGGGTATTGCGCGCGCCGGTAAACTCCTGCTTATCCGCATCTTTCTGGCCGATATGCGACAGCAGGCCGCTTAACAGCGCGCAGTGAACTTCGCGCATGCCTGCCGGCTCACTGTTGACCGGAATGCCCAGCTCGCGCACCACCTGCCGCAGCTGGGTGTAGATATCCTGCCATTCACGCACCCGCAGATAGTTGAGGAAATCGCTTTTGCACTGGCGGCGGAACAGGTTACCCGACAGCGCTTTCTGCTGCTCCGCCAGGTAATTCCACAGGTTAACGAAGGCGAGGAAGTCGGAATCTTTATCAGCAAATCGCCGATGTTTTTCGTCAGACGCCTGCTTTTTCTCGGCCGGACGCTCGCGCGGGTCCTGAATTGATAAGCCGGCGGTGATGATCATCACTTCACGCACGCAGCCGAATTTCTGCGCTTCCAGCACCATTCGCGCCAGTCTTGGATCGACCGGCAACTGCGCCAGCTGACGGCCGGAACCGGTCAGCCGATAATGGCCGTCCTCTTCGTTCAGGGTCAGCGCGCCCAGCTCTTCCAGCAGGCGTACCCCATCCTGAATGTTGCGCTTATCCGGCGCTTCAACAAACGGGAACGCGGCGATATCGCCCAGCCCCAGCGCGGTCATCTGCAGAATCACCGACGCCAGGTTGGTGCGCAGGATTTCAGGATCGGTAAACGCCGGACGACTGAGGAAGTCATCTTCGGAATAGAGCCGGATACAGATCCCTTCTGACACACGTCCACAGCGCCCTTTACGCTGATTGGCCGACGCCTGTGAAATCGGCTCAATCGGCAGCCGCTGCACTTTGGTGCGGAAGCTGTAGCGGCTGATGCGCGCGGTTCCGGGATCGATAACATATTTGATGCCGGGCACCGTTAGCGAGGTTTCCGCCACGTTGGTGGCCAGCACAATCCGCCGGCCGCTGTGTGACTGGAATACCCGGTTCTGCTCGGCATTTGACAGCCGGGCGTAGAGCGGCAGAATCTCGGTATGCGGCAGATCGCGTTTGATCAGCGCGTCTGCGGTATCACGGATTTCACGTTCACCGCTCATGAATATCAGGATGTCGCCGCGGCTCTCATGACTCAGTTCATCCACCGCGTCAAAGATCGCCTGCAGCTGATCGCGATCGCCGTCATCCGCCTCTTCCACTACCGGCCGGTAACGCACTTCCACCGGATAGGTGCGACCCGAGACCTCAATCACCGGCGCATTATTAAAATGCCGCGAAAACCGCTGCGGATCGATGGTGGCTGAGGTAATGATCACTTTCAGATCGGGCCGACGCGGCAGCAGTTCACGCAGGTAGCCCAGCAGGAAGTCGATGTTCAGGCTGCGCTCATGCGCCTCATCGATAATGATGGTGTCATACTGCATCAGCAGGCGGTCCTGTTGAATTTCCGCCAGCAAAATCCCGTCGGTCATCAATTTGATCTGGGTCAGATCGCTGACCTGATCGTTGAATCGCACTTTGTAACCGACGCAGCCGCCGAGCGAGGTATCCAGTTCGTCGGCGATGCGGTTCGCCACGGTGCGCGCCGCCAGGCGACGCGGCTGGGTATGGCCAATCAGCCCGGTCACGCCACGCCCCAGCGCCAGACAGATCTTCGGCAGCTGGGTGGTTTTACCGGAGCCGGTTTCGCCCGCCACAATCACCACCTGATGATCGCGAATCGCCGCAGCAATATCCTGCTGTTTCTGGCTGACCGGCAGATTTTCCGGGAAGGTGATGGCCGGCGTGGCGGCGCGACGCTGGGCCACCTTCTGCTCGGCGGCGCTAAAATCCTGCTCCAGTTCGCTGGCGATGCCCTGCTGAGCGGCCGGGTTTTTCACTTTCCTGGCACCCTGTAAGCGACGTTGCAGGCGCTGGCGGTCGCGCAGCATTAACCCGTCAAGTCGTGACCAGAGCGAAGCCAGTGGGGAGGTATCGGGAGATGACATAATAATGACGTACCTTACTCAGACGCTGTCGCTGCCGGTAGCAGCGCGCTGCAAGCCGGGTTAACCGGCTGATTCAATAAAATAATTGTGCGCATCATAGCACATTTCGACCTGTGCCGGAGGGCGGCGCACGTTACGCTTATTCAATAAATTCGAACATTGACCTCGAAATATTGCGCTATCACCGCGCCATTGATAACCGTAGAGTGTAAACCATTGAGCGGAAAGCCTTCCGCGTTACAGACAGGAAATCACCATGAGCAAAGTTTTAGTTCTGAAATCAAGCATCCTCGCAGGCTATTCACAATCCAGCCAACTGGCTGACTTCTATGTTGAACAGGCAAAATCTCAGGGCAAAGAAGTGACGGTACGCGATCTGGCGGCTAACCCGATTCCGGTACTGGATGGTGAGCTGGTCGGTGCGCTGCGTCCGTCTGATGCGCCACTGTCGCCACGTCAGCAGGAAGCGCTGGCGCTGTCGGATGAACTGATTGCAGAACTGCAGGCACATGATGAAATCGTGATTGCTGCGCCAATGTATAACTTCAACATCCCGACTCAGCTGAAGAACTACTTCGATCTGGTCGCCCGTGCTGGCGTGACGTTCCGCTACACCGAAGCAGGTCCGGAAGGTCTGGTGAAAGGCAAACGTGCGGTGGTGATCTCCAGCCGCGGCGGCATTCACAAAGACACCGCGTCCGATCTGCTGACGCCATACGTGAAGCTGTTCCTGGGCTTTATCGGTATCACCGATGTTGAGTTCGTGTTCGCTGAAGGTATCGCTTACGGTCCGGAAGTGGCTAACAAAGCGACCGCTGAAGCTAAAGACGCTATCCAGCAGATCGTCACTGCATAATCTTTTGATGCCGTTGTACTTGCCGGGCCTTGTGCCCGGCTTTTTTTCGCCTGCCGTTACTCTTTTTTCAGCCACTGACCGTTGATGCCGCGCACATACTCCCCCGCTGCGGCCCGGTTGACCAGCTTCTGTCCGGCGATGCTGGCGACCTCATCGGTGGTTAAATGGTTCTGCTCTGCCACCCGCTGATACTGCTGCTGTCGTCCCGCGTTAATGCGTTCTGTCAGCGCCCGGGTTTCGCTGTCCTGCGCCCGGGCGGCCAGATAGCCCGATAGGGTCTCGCCCACCCGGCCCGACTGGCGGGCCTCGTCCAGCGTCAGCGCCCAGGCAGGCTGGGCCATCACCAGGGCGAGTAACAGGGCTACGCTGATGCGTTTCATACTCGCTCTCCTCAGAACAGATCGCTCTGGTTTTTCAATAACGCTTCCACGTCTTTATCCACTTTGATGTGAATCTCATGCTCGATTTTCACGTTCATATTGATGGTGATCGGATCTTTAGGTGCCGTCACTTCAATGCGCGGCACACAGCCGATCAGCGGCAGCCCGGCTGCCAGAACCAGTAATGCCCTGAGGCTCATGGTGAGGTGTCCTTGTTCGATGGCAGAGTGGCATGTTGCTCCACCCAGGATTGCAAATTATCGCCAAAGCGCAGGCTGCGCCACAGCTGAAACAAATTTTCCTGATGATGATAGTTGAGGTTGACGGTCTGCCGACGGTTGCTGAAGCGGCTAACGCCCTGCACCTGCGCCTCCATGGTGAGATCGCCGAGATTATTCAGGTTGATAATGGCCCACGAGCGGGAGATCTCCATGTAGCGCAGCCAGTCCAGCGCCGCGCCGGTCGCCACGTTATTGCGGGTGATCGCATCCGCCATATCTTTATCGAGCCGGAAGGTCAGCGGCCCACTGTTGGCGATCCACCCTTTCTCAATCAGCCAGCGCGGATTATTCAGCCACAGCGGCAGCTCGCCGTTTACCCGGCCGGACATGGCAAACTGTTTCGGTTTGATCGCCGTCACCAGCTCGCTCAGGCTGATATTACGCAGTGACACCCGCGCCGGCTGATGCTGCGGCATCTGTAAGGATGGTAAGCTGATCTGTCCGCCCAGCAGATCGAGGCTGACATCCTGCAGGGTCAGCGGTGCCTGTTCGCTCCACGGCCAGGCCCCTTGCAGATCGGCACGGATGTTCTGCATCGCAAACTGATTTTTGACCTCGGCGATGCGCAGCGAAACCGGACCGTGCTGTCCAAACTGCCACTGCTGATCTTTCAGCCGGAACGGCAGCGAGAAATCAACGCCGTTAATCTGGCTGTCCGGAGTCCAGAGACTGCCCGCTTTGACCGTCCAGTGCCCGCCGGCCTGGAATCCCTGATCGCGCGCCGCTGAAAATGCCACCTGCGCCTGCAGCTCGCCGCTGCGGATCTGCATTTTCAGATCCGGACTGAGAAGCGGCTGGAATACGGTTAGTGATTGAGTTGGCCACCAGGCTTCGCCCCGCAGCCGTTCACCATCCCAGCGACCGTGGACCCGCAGCGGCCCCACCTCACCGGCGTTAAGCGCGCCACGCCAGATGAAATTCCCCGGGTCGCGGCCGGTGGCGTCGAAGTCGAGCGTCGCGTCCGCCAGCCTGCCGCCATAGCTGAAACGGGTTGGCCCCGCCTGCAGCCTGAAGCCGCCATTAAACGCCGGATGCGCCTCAGCGCGCTGCCAGTTGACCGGCGCGGTCAACGTCAGACGCGGCTTTTCCACCTGAACGCTACCGTAAGCGAGGTGGTTGAAGCCGGTGGAGAGCGTATCGAGATGAATCAGCGTGTCCCGCCAGCCGCCGGTGCCTTTAACATCCCAGCGCGCCTGCAGCGGCCGCATCTCACCTCCGCCCCAGTAGCGCCAGTTCCATTCGCCTTTATCCGGCCAGAAATCCGTGGCGCGCCCGTCCAGGTGCAGCCGGAAACGGCCAAAACTGGCGTCGTGCGCATTGAGGATCGCCTGCAGCCGGCCATCAATCCCCTGGGTGGAGATCCGGACGCCGGCCAGCGGCCAGCGCGCCTCATCCACCTCCAGCGTCGAGAGCAGACGGCCGCGCAGTCGCAGCAGCGATTTAGGTTGCAGCAGAAGTTGTGGGTCGAGCAATGAGCCGCTAAGGAGGCCCGGAATCGAGCCGTAAAGCTGCAGGTCAGAGAGCTTGCTTTCGCCCGTTAGCTGAAACGGCAGGTGGCTGTCGGTCAAACTCAGATGACCCGGACCGATACCCAGCACCACGTTGCCTTTGCCGCCGCGTCCCTGGGTCAGCAGGTTAACCCGGCCGCTAATCTGGCTGGCGTCGAGGCCCGCCTGCCAGTTGTCCAGCGTCAGATTAATGAAACCTGACAGCGGCTGGCCAGCCAGCGGCCAGAAGTACTGACCCTGCCGGATGTGAATCTGATCGTGGCTCGCCTGCCACGGCAGTCGCAGCAACGGCTGTGCGGTATCCGGCATCGCCACGCTCAGCACGCCCTGCTGCTGCTGCCAGTTAAGAGTCAGTTGCAGCGGATGCGGCAGCGCGGACAGCGCCAGTTGCCCGGCCACCTCACCGTTGACCGGCAGCCCGTTAGCGAAGGTCGGAAGTTCGAGGTGACCGCTCAGCGTGACCGGCTCAGGTAACGCGGCATGATTAAGCGTCAGGCGACTGATGGCAAGCTGCTGGCCGGTCAGCGTTGCCGCCAGCTGCAGATTCTCCCCCTGATAACCGAGTTGCTGACGCTGTTTTTCCAGCGTCAGATCCAGCGCGCCGGCGTAAGTCTGCCACGGCGTGACGACCAGCTTCGCCAGATGAATGTCGGCCCCCGGCAGCATCGCCTGCCACTCAGCCAGCGTTTTGGGCGCTGGCGACGGGCCGTCACCGGCAGGCAATTTTTGCAGGCATTCGCTGTTCAGCGTCAGCCGGGCGGCATTCAGCTTCCAGCGCGAATCATGCCAGCCGAGCGAGGCCGACTGGATCTCCGCCAGCGGACAATCCTGGGCCAGATAGCGAATGCCGGGGAACCACAGGCCGCCATCCCGCCAGCGCGGCGAACCGGCGAGCGCAATGCGGGTTTCTGCCGGCAGCCAGATACCGACTAACCGTGGCAGCCATTGGGTGATCGTCAGCAGCACGCCCAGCAGCAGCAGAATCAGCGCCAGAAGGGCCGCCAGCCGTCGCCGGAAAATCCGTGGCATCACAGCCATAATCCTTTTCCTTACAGTATCCTGACAACGATGATGGCATGGAACGCCCGGAAGGTGAAGGTCCGGCCAGCGCGTAAATCAGCGGTTAGAGCAAAGTCAGTCAGAAAACGTTATTCTTGATCCACACCCGTATGCAGGAGTACAACGATGAAGATCGCGGTTTACAGCACCAAACATTACGATCAGAAATACCTCGAACAGGTTAATCAGCAGTTCGGTTTTGAGCTGGTCTTTTTTGACTTTTTGCTGACCGAGAGCACGGCGAAAAACGCCGTCGGCTGTGATGCCGTCTGTATCTTTGTCAATGATGATGGCAGCCGCCCGGTACTGGAAGAGCTGGCGTCGCTGGGCGTGAAGTACATCGCCCTGCGCTGTGCCGGATTTAACAATGTCGATCTGGACGCCGCGAAGGAGCTGGGTCTGCCGGTTGTCAGAGTGCCCGCCTATTCGCCGGAAGCGGTGGCAGAACATACGGTCGGTCTGATGCTCACCCTGAACCGCCGCATCCATCGCGCCTATCAACGCACCCGTGACGCCAACTTCTCACTCGACGGCCTGACCGGATTTAATATGCACGGTAAAACCGCTGGCGTCATTGGCACCGGCAAAATTGGTATCGCGACAATGCGGATCCTCAAGGGATTAGGCATGCGCCTGCTGGCGTTTGATCCCTATCCCAGCGATGCGGCGCTGGCGTTGGGGGCTGAATATGTCGACCTGAAAACGCTGTTTGCAGAATCGCACGTGATTACCCTGCACTGCCCACTGACGCCGGAAAACCATCATCTGCTTAACGCCGATGCGTTCAGCCAGATGCGTGATGGCGTGATGATCATCAACACCAGCCGCGGTAGCCTGATTGATTCACAGGCGGCGATTGACGCGCTGAAGCAGCAGAAGATTGGGTCGCTCGGCATGGACGTGTATGAGAATGAACGCGATCTGTTCTTTGAAGATAAGTCGAATGATGTGATTCAGGACGATGTGTTCCGCCGGCTTTCTGCCTGCCACAACGTGCTGTTTACCGGTCATCAGGCGTTCTTAACCGCCGAAGCGCTGACCGCCATCTCTGAAACGACTCTGAATAATCTCAGCCAGCTCGATCGCGGCGAAAATTGCCCGAATCGTATCTCTGCCTGAACATGCGGGCCGGAACTCTCCGGCCTGTCACGTAACGGGCGTAGCGTCTGACTTAACGGGCGCAGCGTCCGCCAATCAATGCCTGTTCATCACAACGACGACCGTTCACTAACTGACACATGCCAACCCGGGAACCGTCAAGCTGATGGGAAAAAGCCAGCGTGCCGCCTGCATTCGAACAGGTGCTTTCGGCCAGCGAGGACATCACCACCCGTGGCTGAATATGGGCGGCTGTCGCCTGTTGCGGTGGCTCGTTGTCATCACTGTTGCTGCTACAGGCAGAGAGGATCAGCGCGGCACCGGCCAGCAAAAAGGTGGCTGCTTTCATCAGTCAGACTCCGGGGGTTGGGGTTAAAGGCTGAGCCAGCATATGTCAGGCAGCGCAAGGGGTCGAGGGGTGAAACAGCTTTTTACAAAATTCTCCAGCGACATTTGCAAGCAGAATTATCTTGTTTACCTGGTATCAGGGAATCTTCAGACTTTCCCGGCGTTTATTAAATCGGAGTAATGCCATGTTAATGGACATGTTAATTCGCATCGCGCTGGCGGGCGTGCTGGGCGGTCTGATCGGAATGGAACGTCAGATGCGGGCCAAAGAGGCGGGACTGCGCACCCACATTCTGGTGGCAATTGGCAGCGCGATGTTTATGCTGGTGTCGAAATATGGTTTTGCCGATATGCTGAGTAATGAGCACGTCGCGCTGGACCCGAGTCGCGTAGCGGCCCAGGTGGTCAGCGGTATGGGCTTCCTCGGCGCGGGCACCATTATGATTCAGAAACAGGTGGTGAAAGGATTAACCACCGCCGCGGGTCTGTGGGTTACCGCAGCGATTGGCCTGGTGATCGGCAGCGGGATGTACGAGATCGGTATCTACGGCACGGTGCTGGCGCTGGTGGTGCTGGAAGTGTTTCGCCGTCTCAGCCATTTTTTGATTGGCAAACATCATACCCTGCTGGTGTTTCTCAAACCCAAAAGCGTCCCGCTGGTGCTGCTGGTGATGCAGCGGGAAAGAATACGCTACGGCAACGTGACGGTGATCAATCGCGATGAAGAGAGCGGCCTGTGCGAACTCAGCGTTCAGGTGACGTTGTCACGCAAATCAAATGATGCACATCTGTACGATAAGGTGATGGAAATCAAAGGCGTGCAATCGCTGGAGATGATGTAATCAGCTTTATTGCAGGCAGGCCAGCTTTTGCCCCTGCCCGCCGCCAATTGGCACTGGTATTTCAGCGCACATTAAGTACCATACGCAGCAAAAGTTATTTCTATTGTCAGCCGTGACGCTGACGTCTCTGTTTACAGGCCAGGAATCACGTGACCAGTTCAAAAGAACAGTATAATTTCAACAAATTACAGAAACGCCTGCGTCGCCATGTCGGCGAAGCGATTGCTGATTTTAATATGATCGAAGAAGGCGACCGCATCATGGTCTGCCTGTCAGGCGGTAAAGACAGTTACACCATGCTGGAAATCCTGCGCAGCCTGCAAAAGAGCGCGCCGGTCAATTTCAGCCTGATTGCGGTTAACCTCGATCAGAAGCAGCCGGGCTTCCCGGAGCACATTCTGCCAGAATATCTGGCGTCGCAAGGTGTCGACTACCGCATCATCGAAGAAGATACCTACTCGATTGTTAAAGATAAGATCCCGGAAGGCAAAACCACCTGCTCACTCTGTTCTCGTCTGCGCCGCGGTATTCTTTATCGTGTCGCCAGCGAGCTGGGTTGCACCAAAATTGCGCTGGGCCACCACCGTGATGACATCCTGCAAACCCTGTTCCTGAACATGTTCTACGGCGGCAAAATGAAAGGCATGCCACCAAAACTGATGAGCGATGATGGCAAGCACATTGTGATTCGCCCGCTGGCCTACTGCCGCGAGAAAGATATCATCCGCTTCTCTGAAGCCCGTCAGTTCCCGATTATTCCCTGCAACCTGTGTGGCTCGCAGCCGAACCTGCAGCGTCAGGTGGTGGCCGATATGCTGCGTGACTGGGACAAGCGTTATCCGGGCCGTATTGAAACCATGTTCAGCGCAGTGCAGAACGTGGTGCCTTCACACCTGGCGGACATTAACCTGTTCGATTTTAAAGGGATCAAGCACGGCGATGCGGTGGTGGATGGTGGCGATCTGGCGTTTGACCGTGAAACCCTGCCGCTGCAGCCAGCGGGCTGGCGGGTAGAGGAAGAAGACGCGCCGGATGTCAGCGCGCGGCTGGATGTGGTGCAGATTAAATAACGCCACTTCACCATGATTAAGGGCGTGCTGCTGTCAGCACGCCCTTTTTTTATATGTTTCGGTGCGGTGGCGGATCCATTACCGGCGGAAACTCCGGGTCCGGTGGCGGATCGGGTTGCGGTTGTGGCTGGGGAATCGGGTCAGGAATCGGGGTCGGATCCGTGGGGATCGGCTCGCTGTTAAGAATCGCGTTCATGCCGTACTCCTTTTCTTGCGAATGAAGTTTAAGCATAGGAAAGGAAACGCATCACAGCCAGGCGGCAAAAAAAAAAGCCGGCACAGTGGCCGGCGTGTTTCGAATTAAATGTGCTATGCATTAATTCTAAATCAGGAAGTAAGACAATATGGAGCGCAACGCCCATCGCTTGACGTTGCATTCACCTGCGGGAGAGAGTTTGCGTCAGTCGCGCTTAAGGGTTATTGATATCGATCAGCTTTTTTTCGCTTAACGCGTTCAGCGGGTATTCAGCGCCGCTTTTCACACCGGACTGCGCTGCTGGTGATGCACTACAGCCAGCGCCGCCTGCGCAGATAGCCCGCCACGCTGAGCGCCAGCACCACCAGCAGCAGACAGAAGATCGAAAATCCGTACCGCCACTCCCCGCCCGGGATGCCGCCCAGATTGACGCCGAATAAACCGGTCAGAAAGGTAGCGGGCAGGAAAATCATCGCCATCAGTGACATGGTATAGGTGCGGCGATTCATCGACTCCGCCATCTGCGAGGCGACTTCATCGGCCAGAATGGCGGTCCGCGCCACGCCAGCGTCGAGGTCATCCAGCCCGCGTCCGAGGCGATCGGCAATCTCCTGCATCCGTCGCCGTTCGCTGTCGTCCATCCACGCCAGCTTCTCGCTGGCCAGCCGGGCATAGACGTCGCGCTGCGGTGCCATATAACGCCGCATGACGATCAGCTGCTTGCGCAGTAAGCCCAGTTCGCCGCGCGCCGGCATCCGCTGGTCCAGCAGCGCATCTTCCATTTCGATGATTTTGTCGTGCAGCTGTTCGATAAATTCGCTGGTGTGATCGGTCAGCGCATCGCAAACGTCCACCAGCCAGCTGCCACAGTCGATCGGCCCGTTACCGTTTTGCAGATCGGTCAGCACCTCATCCACCGCGAACACTTTGCGCCGCCGGGTCGAGACAATCAGTTTATCGTTGATGAACACCCGCATCGCCACCAGCTGGTCGGGACGCGCATCGCTGTTATGGTTAACGCTGCGCAGCACAATCATAAACCCGTCCCCCAGCCGGCTGACGCGCGGACGCATGCTGTCGCCGGCTAACGCGTCACGCACCGCATCAGGGATTTGCGGCGTCGATTGCAGCCATTCCGCACTCTGACGATGGGTATAATTCAGGTGCAGCCAGCAGGGCCGCTCGCAGTGGATCACTTCATCTTCTGCAATCGGGATTAACCCGCCCTTTCCATCCAGCTGGCAGGAAATGATGGCGTCTGAAACCTGCAATGCTTTTCCGTCTATTACATCCACAACCTTGCCTCACTATCAAAATCAATACGATACAGTCTAGCGTGGCGGCGTTGAGTTGCAATCACCGGGCTGGGTGGAAAGATGTCACTCTGCGGCCTGACAGCAGGCCGCAAACGGCTTAGTGCTTTTCAATCCACAGTTCGCGGCTGTAGGCCACATCTTCCGGGTTAGTGATCGGATAGCCTTTGACCCAGGGTTTGATCAGACGACCGTTAGTGTACTGATAAATCGGCGCGATTGGTGCCTGCTCAGCCAGAATCTGCTCGGCACGGTTGTAATCGCTGTTGCGTGCCTGGTCGCTGGTCTCTTTGCTGGCCTTGGCAAGCACCGCGTCATAGTCCGCATTGCTGAAGCGCGCGATATTGCTGCTGTTACCCGAGGTCAGCAGATTGAGAAAGGTGGAAGGCTCGTTGTAATCGCCAACCCAGGAAGCGCGGATCACATCGAAATTGCCGCTGTTGCGGCTGTCGATGTAGGTTTTCCACTCCTGATTCTCCAGTGTGACATCAACGCCAAGGTTCTTTTTCCACATCGAGGCCACCGCAATCGCGATTTTCTGATGGCTCTCAGAGGTGTTGTACAGCAGCTTGAGGCGCAGCGGCTTGCCCGGTCCATAGCCGGCAGAGGCCAGCAGCGCTTTGGCCTGGGCATTCAGACTGTTCTGGTCATGCTGTTGCAGGAAAGACGGCAGCGGCTTAAAGCCGGCGGTAACGTCTGGCGTAAAGTGCCACGCGGGCTTTTCGCCGGTTCCCAGCACCTTATCGGCAATAATCTGGCGGTCAATCGACCATGACAGCGCTTTACGCACCCGCACATCCGCAGTCGGGCCTTTTTGGGTATTGAACGCGTAGTAATAGGTGCCGAGCTGGTCCGGGGTAAACACCTGTCCCGGCAGGGTTTTCTTCAGCAGCGCATACATGTTTTTAGGGAAGGATTCGGTAATGTCGATATCGTTTGAGCGATAGCGTTTGGTGGCGCTCGACTCTTCGTTGATTGGTACGAAGGTGACTTTGGTCAGCACCGAGTGGGCGTCGTCCCAGTAGTGCGGGTTGCGCGTCAGCACTATCTTTTCATTCACCACTCGCTCACTCAACTGATAAGCGCCGTTACCCACCAGCTTGCCTGGCGCAGTCCAGCTGTCGCCCTGCTGTGCGATCACCTGCTGCGGAACCGGAAACAGCGCCACGTTGGCGACCAGCGCCGGGAACCACGGCACCGGGCGGTCAAGGGTGACCTTCAGCCGGCTGTTGTCCTGGGCCACCACGCCCAGCTTGTCGGGCGTCATCTCGCCTTTGGTGATCGCTGCTGCATTTTCAATGCCGCTTAAGCCGGCAAACCAGGCAAAGGCCGAACTGTTTTTAGGATCAACCAGACGCTGCCAGCTGTAGACGAAATCCTGTGCAGTGACCGGCTCGCCGTTGGACCAGCGGGCGTTGTTGCGCAGGGTAAAGATCCAGGTTTTGTTATCGCTGCTGCTCCAGCTTTGCGCCACGCCGGGGACGATTTTGCCGTGCGCATCCTGATTAGTCAGTCCTTCAAACAGATCGCGGATAACCTGAATTTCCGGCAGCCCGACCGCTTTGAGCGGATCGAGCGAGGCGGGCTCATCTTTGATATGACGGACAATCTGTTGCTGGTCAGCGAGTTGCGCGCCGGCGGGCAGCGTCGCCGCCATCGCGGGTGTGAGTACGCTGCTCAGGCTGAGCGCCGCCAGCGTCATGCGAAAGGTCTTAACCATCATCACTCCTTTACCCCAAAGAAGCGCTGCCCCGGTCCGATGCCGACGCAGCTTGTCTTGCGGCACTTTATCGCAAATTGCTGATTGATAAATAGCTATTTTCCGCGCGCCGCTTTTCCGCTACTTTTAGGAAAACCCTTTCAAAGGAAATCACCATGTCGTCATTACACCCACGACCGCTGCGCGGCAAACTGGACGTTCCGTATCAGCAGTATGGCCGCTCAGTGCTGGGCGCGCCGCTGCTGTGGTTTCCGGCTCCGCTGGGCGATGCCGACAGCGGACTGATCCTGGCGGGCACCCACGGCGACGAAAATGCGGCGATCGCCACGCTTTCTGCCGCGCTTCGCAGCTTGCCGGATGCGCTGCGCCGCCATCACGTGGTGCTGGCGGTCAACCCGGATGGCTGTCAGCTGGGATTGCGCGCTAACGCCAACGGCGTCGATCTCAACCGCAATTTCCCGGCGGCGAACTGGCAATCAGGCGACACGGTCTATCGCTGGAACAGCGTGGCGGATGCGCGTGACGTCGCCTTATCCACCGGCAGCCATCCGGCTTCTGAACCGGAAACCCAGGCGCTGTGCGCCCTGATTCATCAGCTCAAGCCGCGCTGGATTGTTTCGTGGCACGAGCCGCTCGGCTGCATTGACGATCCGCATCAGGCGGAGATCGGCGGCTGGCTGGCGCAACAGACCGGCCTGCCGCGCGTCAGCAGCGTCGGTTATGACACGCCAGGCTCGTTTGGTAGCTGGTGTAAGGATCTCAGCCTGCCGTGCGTCACGGCAGAAATGCCGGTGATTTCAGTCGATGAAGCCACGGAAACCTATCTGGAGATGATGATTAATCTGCTGCGCTGGCAGCAATGATCAGCTGACCGTTCTGCACCTTAATGGCCGGTTCAGCGTCGACCGCCAGCCAGGTCGGCCCGTCTAAGTCAGCAAAGCGGGTTTGCGGCACCAGCGGCAACGCGGCGCGAATGGCGCGTGAGGTACAGAGCATGCAGCCAAGCATCAGCGCAAAGCCTTGCTGCCGGGCGGCGGCCGCCAGCGCCAGCGCCTCGGTCAGGCCGCCGGCTTTATCCAGCTTGATATTGACCATCTCGTAGCGACCGCGCAGCGCGGCCAGGCTGTCACGGGTGTGGCAGCTTTCATCGGCGCAGATCGGCAACGGATGAATAAAGTTCTCCAGCGCCGCATCTTCTCCGGCCGGCAGCGGCTGCTCCAGCATCGCCACCCCGATATCGGCCAGCAGCTGACAGCGCGCCGCCAGTCCCTCCGCATGCCACGATTCGTTAGCGTCGACGATTAACGTCGCCTGCGGCACCGCGGCGCGGATCGCCATCAGTCGTTCGGTAATAAAATTGTTATCCAGCTTAATTTTCAGCAGCGTCGCCCCGTGCTGCCACAGCGCCTGGGCGCTGCTGGCCATCGCTTCCGGCGTATCAATGCTGACGGTCTGGGCGGTAACCACACCCTCGGGTGCCACCACACCGCTGAGCTGCCACAGGCTGCTCCGTTGCTGGCGGGCCGCCAGATCCCATAACGCGCTATCGATGGCGTTGCGCGCCGCGCCGGCGGGCAGTGCCTGTTGCAGCGCTGCGCGCGTCATTCCCTGCTGTAAGGCAGGCAGCAGCGAGGCGATTTGTGCCAGTACCGAGGCTTCGGTTTCACCGTAGCGTGCATAAGGCGTCGCTTCACCGACGCCTTTCACGCCCGCCTCTTCAATTTCAACCACCACCACTTTTACTTCAGTGCGTGTTCCACGGGCAATGACAAACGGCGTATGTAGCGGCCAGGCTTCGGGATAACTTTTTACCGTTCTCATTTACTCTCCAGAATCTGCAACGCAATGGCAGGCTGCCTGCGCTAAACTCAATAATTGAACTCGTAAACCCTTAAATTTTATGTCATAAACAACCACTATAGTGCGTTTTTAGCCGTTTATAAGTCAGATCTCTTCACCATCAAAAAGGAATCAGTATGTCTCAGACTGTTCATTTTCAGGGTAACGCAGTACCGGTTGCGGGTCAGTTTCCTCAGGCTGGCGATAAAGCCAAAGCATTCACGCTGGTGGCAAAAAACCTGGTCAACGTGGCGCTCTCTGAGTATGCAGGAAAACGTAAAATTCTGAACATTTTCCCCAGCATTGATACCGGCGTCTGTGCAACTTCAGTTCGCAAGTTTAATCAGGCGGCGGGTGAACTGAGTAACACGGTTGTGCTGTGCATCTCTGCTGATTTGCCGTTTGCCCAGTCGCGCTTTTGTGGCGCAGAGAACCTCAGCAACGTGGTGACGCTGTCGACCCTGCGCGGTTCAGAGTTTAAGTATGACTACGGGGTGGAAATTGCCGATGGCGCGCTGGAAGGCCTGACGGCCCGCGCGGTGATCGTGCTGGATGAAGACGACAAGGTGATCTACAGCCAGCTGGTGGATGAAATTACCACTGAGCCGGATTATGACGCGGCGCTGGCAGCGCTGAAGTAAAAAAAAAGCGGATAACCCGGTTATCCGCTTTATTATCACCTTCGCAGCTCACCTACTCGCTTTCGGTCCGCTTCTGCCCCAGACCATACTCACGCAGCTTATTGGCAATCGCGGTGTGCGATACGCCGAGCCGTTTAGCCAGCTTGCGGGTGCTGGGATAAGAGAGATAGAGCCGGGTCAGAATCGAGCGCTCAAAACGGCTGGTAATCTGATCCAGCGTGCCTTCCAGTGCCTCATCGCCTAACGACACATCCAGCGCCTGCTCCGGTAACACAATATCCTGGGGACGCAGTTCATAGCCTTCCAGCTGGGTCAGCGCGCGGTAGAGTGCATTTTTCAACTGACGCACGTTACCTGGCCAGGCATAGCGGGTTAAAAAGGCATTAAGCTGCGGCGACAGGCGTGGACGAGGCATGCCCTGTTCGTCGGCGAAGCGGGCGACAAACATCTCGGTCAGCGGCAGGATATCCTGCGGACGATCGCGCAGCGGTGGCAGATGCAGAGTCAGGACGTTCAGCCGGTAAAACAGATCCTCACGGAATTCGCCGCGCTGCACCAGCTCAATCAGGTTCTTCTGGGTGGCGCAGATGACGCGCACATTGACATGCACTTCATGCTCTTCGCCGACCCGGCGGAAGGTCCCATCATTGAGGAAACGCAGCAGTTTGGTCTGCATTCTTGGCGACATCTCGCCGATCTCATCCAGCAAGACTGAGCCGCCATTGGCCTGTTCAAAGAAGCCTTTCTTGCCTTCTAACGCATTCGGGTAGGCACCGGCGGCATGACCAAACAGTTCGCTCTCGGCAACGTCATCCGGCAGCGAGGCGCAGTTCAGCGCCAGGAACGGCTTTTTACCGCGCGCACTGCGCAGATGACAGGCGCGGGCCAGCATATCTTTACCGGTGCCGGTGTCACCAATGATCAGCAACGGCGCATCGTGCATCGCCAGCTTGCGCGCCTGTTCTACCACCTGACGCATTTTTGGCGTCACCGCGACGATGTGATCAAACTCCGATTCGTCGGTTACCACCAGGTTCTGTAACTGCTGGCCCATGCGCGCGGTCGATTTCAGCATCACCATGGCACCGACCGGCTGATCGTTCTGGCCCTCTTCACCCGAGAGATAGATCGGGCGCGCTTCCATCAGGAAATCTCGCCCTTCAATCACCACGTGCTGCGCCTGCGCTTCCACCCGCTCGCTTTCCAGCCAGCGCATGAAATTGAAACCGTTAATCAGGTTTCCGGCACTGAAATTACGCATCTTCTGTTCGTCGAGATTGAACAGGTTCTGCGCCGCTGGGTTCGCCAGTTCCACTTTACTTTTCAGATCGATGGAGAAGACCGGTTCCGGCATCGCCACCAGCAGCGCACTCAACGCACGATGCTCACGTTCCGACGGCATGTACGCCACGGTGCGCACATCTGTTACGCCCGGTGTACGCCGGATTTCTGCCATCAGACTGCTGAAAGCATCAAATTCCAGCGCGGAGAAGTTGAGATAGATGCGGCCTAATGCCGCGATTTCGATACCGCGCAGATCGATATTGCGCGCAACCAACAGGTCGAGCAGTTCGCGCGTCAGACCGATTCGGTCCTGACAGAACACTTCCAGACGCATTGCGATGGCCTTAATCAGGTTCAGATGGGCCGATGATACGCTAAGAGATGCGGCCGCAGAAAGGGCTCTGTCAGGAAAAGTTGACACTCACCCGGCGTTTGGCTGCCTTTTATACTGCCTGCCGCCGATTTGTGCAGGAAGCTGGGACTGTCAGTCTTTGTCAGTATGAAACTTTTGATCGTTGCTGACTTGCTGTATATTTCACTCAACCCATTAATAACGATTATAAAATGCTTATTTTCTTTGCTAAATACCTGACCGTTGGCGTGTTGAATACTCTGATCCACTGGATCACATTTTTTATCTGTATCAGTCAGGGCTTTCTGCAATCCACCGCGAATGTTATTGCCTTTGGTCTGGCGGTGACTTTTTCATTCTTTGTCAATGCACGCTGGACCTTTAATCAGCAAGCCACTCCCTTTCGCTATATTCTGTTTGTGATTTTTATGGGGGCGATGGCCTTTGGTGTTGGCTACCTGGCGGACCGGATCGGCCTTTACCCGATCGTTACGCTGATAACCTCTTCGGCCCTGAGCCTAGCCTGTGGCTTTATCTTTTCCCACTTTATTGTGTTTAAAGGAAAGAAATGAAGATTTCTCTGGTGGTGCCGGTTTTCAATGAGGAGCAGGTGATTCCTCTTTTTTACGATGCCGTCAGGAAATATGCCGCATTTGCCGAGTGGCAGGTTGAAATTGTTTTTATTGATGATGGCAGTACAGATGCCACACGGGCAGTGGTCACCCAGCTTAGCCAGCGCGATCCGCTGGTGCGCACCCTCTCCTTTATCCGTAATTTTGGCAAAGAGGCGGCGCTGTTCGCCGGGCTGGAAGCCGCCACAGGGGAGGCCATCATCCCGATTGACGTTGATTTGCAGGACCCGATTACGCTGATTCCGCAAATGGTCAGCAAGTGGCAGGCGGGTGCTGATATCGTCTTAGCCAAGCGTATTGACCGCAGCGCCGATGGCCATCTGAAACGTAAGACCGCGCACTGGTTTTATAAGCTGCATAACTGCATCAGCCATCCCCGGATAGAAGAGAACGTGGGTGATTTCCGGCTAATGTCACGGGAAGTGGTGGAAAATATTAAGCTGCTGCCTGAAAAAAATTTATTCATGAAAGGTATTCTTAGCTGGGTTGGCGGGCAGACAGAGATTGTGGAATATGTCCGTACTGAACGAATAGCGGGCAACAGTAAATTCAGCGGCTGGAAGCTGTGGAATCTGGCGCTGGAGGGAGTGACCTCATTCTCGACCGTCCCGCTTCGTATCTGGTCGTATATTGGATTTCTGGTCGCCTCATTAGCCTTTCTTTATGGCCTGTGGCTGATTGTCGACAAACTGCTGTTTGGCAATCCGGTGCCGGGCTATCCCTCGATCCTGGTTTCAGTGCTGTTTCTGGGCGGCGTCCAGCTTATCGGCATTGGCGTGCTCGGCGAATATATCGGCCGCATTTATATCGAGACCAAAAACCGGCCTCGTTATATTTTGCGAAACAGCGATAAGTTAAAAAATACCCGCACTGAAAGATGATGAATTATGCCACTGCGTGGCTACAGCAGCGTGCCAATAACAAAGGATGAAAGATGATGATCGGTAAACCGGGCCTGAGCCGTGGCAAAGTGCTTGCGCTGTTTATAGTAGTGTTTCTTTTTGCATATTATCCGGCGTATTTAACCCATTATGCCTATACCGATGACTGGACCAACCTCTACTGGGCCAACTTTGATCAGCTGAGTATTTTAAACTGGGATACATTATCAGGCCGGCCGGTGTACGGAATCATCCAGTATGCCGCCTCTTTTATGGTCGATAGCGTAGCAAAACTGGCGCTGCTGCGTTCAGTGGCAATTATTCTGCTTATTTTTACCGGCTATTATATTTATACCCTGACTCAGAAATACGCGCTGATGGAAAGCCAGGCGCAGCGCATAACCTTTTCACTGTTGCTCTGCCTGCTGCCCTCTTTCCAGGTTTATATCGCCTGGGCTTCCTGCTTTCCCTATATCACCGCGATTCTGCTGGCTGGTGCGAGCTATCGATGGTCAGTGAAGCCAGGCCTGGCTGGGCCACTATTGGCGATTGTTCTGCTGACCATCGCTTTCTGTATTTATCAGCCAGCCGCGATGAGCTTTACCTTTTTTGCCATGCTGGATTTGTGCCTCTCAGCGCGCAGAATCGATAAAAAACGGGCGGTGATTTCGCTGATGGTACTGGGCGCAGGCATGTTTGCCGCTTTGATTGCGTCGAAGGTGCTGCCAGTCCAGCTTTATGGCCATGCGCTGCCGCGTTCGGCTTTTAGCTACGATCTGCTGAATAAGGTGAAATGGTTCTTTTCAGAGTATCTTAAAAACATCATCTGCCATTTTGATCTCGGGGCTAAAACCGTCTCGGTGATTCTCTCTTTAATCGTCATTGGCTTTGGGCTGAAGAAAATTAAAGCCGCCGGCAATGATAAGTTTTACCTGGTCTTTTTCTTACTGCTGATCGCCGCGCTGCCCAATCTTATTGTCAGTGAAAGCATGGCAGCTTACCGTACCCTGATTGCTGGCTCCCTGATCTCAACCAGCGTTTTTATTCTGGGTCTGTTTGAGATCGGCCAAAAATTTAAGTGGAAAAAAACCTTATATGCCGCGCTGGTGCTGGCGGCGGCGGCACTGGCCATTAGTCATCTGAACAACGGCTATTCGGTTCCGGCGCGCAAAGAGTTTGCGCTGCTTAATCAGGCTATTACTACTCAGGTGCCAAAAGATTTTCAGGGCGCGCTCTATTATCGTCTGACCGGAGAATATCTGCCGAAAGTGGCGACATTGCGGAAATATGATGATTTTGGCGGGCTGGGATTAAGCATGTCATGGACCTTTGCCGGCATGGCGCACTTTATCCGGCAACAAAACGGCATGGCATTTACGCTGCCGGCGAATCCGGTTATTACCGACGAAGCCGGTTGTCCGGGTGACTGTCTGGTTATTGATTCGCGCGCGGTGCTGCGCCAGCCTCATTAAACAAAAGAAAAGGCGGCAAGGCCGCCCTGGATGATGGTGTCGCAGCACCGCTAGGCAGACTTATTGCCGCCCTTCTGCAACGCCTCTTTTATCTGTCCTAACAGCTCGCGACGGAAATCACCCAGTCGCGGCTTATCCTGCTCCAGCCACGGCAACGGGCGACACAGTTCCATCGCCTTTATGCCCAGTCGCGCGGTCAGCAAACCGGCACCAATACCCTGCGCGGCCCGGGTGGAGAGGCGCGCGGCGATATCCTGCGACATCCAGTCCATTCCCACTTCACGCACCAGTTCTGAGGCACCGGCAAACGCCATATTGAGCAGCACCAGCCGGAACAGGCGGATACGACTGAAGTAGCCCAGCTCAATGCCGTAAATCGCGGCGATGCGATTGACCAGCCGCAGGTTACGCCAGGCAATAAAAGCCATATCAACCAGCGCCAGCGGACTGACGGCGATCATCAGCGTGGCTTCTGCCGCGTGACGGCTGATTTCACGTCGCGCCTGACGATCCAGCACCGGCTGCACCAGCTGAGCATATAAGCGAACAACTTCGCTGTCGTTATGGGTTTCATGAAGCGAGGCGTGCCAGCGCTGTAACGCCGGATGCGCCTGATCAAGCTCGGCCTGCTGCGCCAGCTTTTCGCAAAATGCCCGGCCTTTACCCATGCTGTGACTGTGCAGCAGTTCGCGGCCAATGTCGCGTTCTTCGGCACGCTGGCGAAGCTGGTAAAGGCGACGCCATTCACCGGCCAGCGCGCCGACGCCCGCCAGCACAATCAGGCCGCCCGCTACGCCGCTGCCGAGTGAAAACCAGTCGCGGGCCAGCCAGGCATCATGGGTCCACTGCACGCCCTGCGCGACGACGCTGACGCCGAACAGTGCCACGCCAGCCATCACCAGTTTGCGCCACAGGCTGCGCTTCGGTTTCAGCGCCGCTTCCACTGCGCGCTCACCTGCGCCCTCCTCCTCGACGACGGCTTCATCATCCTGCACCGCCAGAAACGCCGCCTGCGCCTGGGCGTCAAAAGTCTGCGCGGGCCGTAACGGCACCTCTGTCGCCTCATCCAGCGGACGGGAAAAATCGATACGGGGCTTCAGCGGATCACTCATCGCAATTTATCTCCTAACAAAAATTCCAGCGCAGCATCCATGCGGATATGCGGCAGCGGCCGATCAACGTCCAGCTGCTGTGGGCGGAATTGTTCAAACTGGAAACCCTGCTGCTGCCAGAAAGCATTGCCCGGCAGCCGCGGCGGCACTTCACCGGGATAGACGGTCAGCGGTTCGCCATCACTCAGCCGATTGCCACGCAGCGCCGGGATCTTCTCACCCCGGTGATCCACCAGCCCGCTCTGCGTCGCCTGCACCGAGGCCAGGCCGATGCAGTCCATGCTGATCCCCTCAAATGCGGCGTTCTGCCAGGCATCCTGCACCAGCTGCTGCAACAGTGACACCATATTACCGTGCTGATCGCTGGTGATATGGTCCGCTTTGGTGGCGGCAAACAGTAATTTATCGATAACCGGTGAAAACAGCCGGCGGAACAGCGTCCGCTGACCATAATGAAAGCTTTGCATCAGCTGCGTCAGCGCCAGCCGCATATCATTGAAGGCTTGTGGTCCGCTGTTGAGCGGCTGCAGGCAATCGACCAGTACAATCTGGCGATCGAAGCGCAGGAAATGATTTTTATAGAAGCCTTTCACCACGTGCTGGCAGTAGTAGTTAAACCGCTGCTGCAGCATGCTGAAGTTGCTGCCTTTGTCGGCCTGAGCGAGTTTGCTGAGCTGCAGATCGTCGGTAACCGGCCACGGGAAAAACTGCAGCGCCGGTGCGCCCGCCATGTCGCCAGGCAGGACAAACCGGCCCGGCTGGATGAAATGCAATCCTTCAGCCTTACAGCGGTGCAGATAATCGGTCCAGGCTGCGGCAATTTCCGCCAACCGGTTTTCATCGGCGGGCGCGAGCGGGTCGAGTTGCTGACAGAGGGTGCGCCACGGCGTCGCCCACTCTGCGCGATCGCCCTGCAGCAGCCCGTTCATCTGCCGTGACCAGGCAAGGTAATCCTGCGCCAGCATCGGCAGATCGAGCAGCCATTCACCGGGATAATCCACGATCTCCAGATAGAGCGTGGCGGTCTCTTTCAGATGCCGCAGCAATGATTCATTGGGCCGGTAGCGCAGAGCCAGCCGCATTTCACTGACGCCGCGGGTTGGTGTCGGCCAGGCGGGTGGCGTACTGTAAAGCTGCGCCAGCCCTTCATCGTACGTAAAGCGCGCCGTTCCCATATCGCGCTGCGGTACCCGCTTTACCCCGAGCAGGCGCTCATCCCGCACCACGGAAAACAGCGGCAATCGTGCGCCGCTGTGGACCGTCAGAAGTTGATTAACCAGCGAGGTGATAAACGCGGTTTTTCCGCTGCGGCTTAAGCCGGTAACCGCCAGGCGCAGGTGCCGGTCGACGCCGCGGTTCATTAACGCGGCAAATTCAGTTTGCAGTCTTTTCATCTTTCTCCCTGATGAAGCGCGACACCGCGCGATTCATTACGCGTTTCAGCAATGGCTCCAGCGCCATCGCCAGTAAAAGACGTAACGGACGGCGTGCTACCGATTTCACTGCCCAGCCGGTGACGCCAGCAGGACCGTAAGTGACAGCATTAATAATGATGAATTTAGCCGCCGACTTCAACGCGGGTGCCGCGCGGTGGCGAAAAGCAGTGGATCGCGAGAAGGACATCGACACCTCCGAAGGGTCAGCGAAAGGGCCTGTAACAGGCCCGGATAAGCAGAATTAAAGCTGGCGGAAGCGGCTGCGCACGCTAAAAGTTTCAGACGTGACGTAGCGTTCCACATCGCGCACGCTGCGTTCATCGCGCTGCAGTGCGTTTTCTAACTGGTCCAGCAGTTCACTGGCGCTGGGCTGACGCGGGGTTTCAGCGGCATCGGCCGGTTTGACATCCAGTACAAAGCCGAGCACGAAATAGGCGACCACGGTAAACATAAACAGGCCGAAAAACAGTGACAGCACCATGATGACGCGCAGTAACCGCACCGGAATATCGAGATACTCCGCCAGACCTGCGCAGACGCCCATCAATTTTCCTTCGTCAGGTTTACGCCATAACTTACGGCCCTTCATCATGGTTGCCTCCAGTTAGGGTGTTCCGCGTCCAGAATCGCCTCCAGCGCATCAATGCGTTCGCGCATCCGCTGCGCATCCTGAGCAACACGCTGCAGGCGCTGGATTTCGCTTTGCGACAGGTCCGCGCCGCCGTTGCGTTTGTTGCTGTAATGCAGCCATAACCAGATCGGTGCCACAAACAACACGAAGATCGTTAGCGGTATGGCAAGAAAAAGTGCGCTCATTGACTCTCCTTAATCACTCATCGCAACGTCGATAATTATTCACTGCGGTTCATTTTGGCTTTCAGCGCATTCAGTTGCTGGCTGATTTCATCATCCGCTTTCAGATCGGTGAACTGCTGATCCAGCGTTTTAGGTTTGCCAAAACCGTGACTTTCCGCTTCCGCTTCCATGTGATCGATGCGGCGTTCAAACGATTCAAAACGCGCCATCGCTTCATCAATTTTACCGCTGTCCAGCTGACGACGAACGTCACGTGAAGAGGAAGCCGCCTGATGACGCAGGGTTAACGCCTGCTGACGCGCCCGCGTTTCGCTCAGTTTTTTCTCCAGCTCGCTGATTTCGCCTTTCATGCGTTCCAGCGTCTCTTCTACCTGGCTCACTTCCTGTTTCAGGGCGGCGATCAGGTCAGTCAGTTTCTGTTTTTCGATCAGTGCTGAACGGGCTAAATCGTCTTTATCTTTACGCAGTGCCAGCTCGGCTTTTTCCTGCCATTCGGCCTGCTGAATCTCTGCCTGCTCAATCCGGCGTGTCAGCTGTTTCTTTTCTGCCAGCGCCCGTGCAGAGGTTGAGCGGACTTCAACTAAGGTGTCTTCCATTTCCTGAATCATCAAACGGACCAGTTTCTGCGGATCTTCCGCACGCTCCAGCAGCGAATTGATGTTGGCATTTACGATGTCGGCGAAACGAGAAAAAATACCCATAATGATGTTCCTCTTTAAATGTGTCATGGCGTGTTGCGCTGTATAGCTAATACAAGATGCGTGCCAATTTTATAAATCATTGATTTAAAGCAAATTTAAAATTTTACAGCCCTTTTAGCTTGTTCTAATATAGTCAAAATGATTAAGGGGTGGCGAAATTCATCATGGCAGGAAACAACGACAACCTTCTCGGTGAGTCCAACAATTTTTTAGAGGTGCTGGAGCAGGTGTCGAAGCTGGCTCCGCTGGAAAAACCGGTATTAGTGATTGGCGAGCGCGGTACCGGTAAAGAGCTGATCGCCAGCCGCTTACACTATCTTTCTGACCGCTGGCAGGGGCCGTTTATCTCGCTGAACTGCGCCGCGCTGAATGAAAACCTGCTCGATTCTGAGCTGTTCGGCCATGAAGCCGGGGCCTTTACCGGCGCTCAGAAGCGACATCTGGGCCGCTTTGAACGGGCGGATGGCGGCACGCTGTTTCTTGATGAGCTGGCGACGGCACCGATGCTGGTTCAGGAAAAACTGCTGCGGGTAATCGAATATGGGCAGCTGGAGCGCGTCGGCGGTAATCACTCATTGCAGGTTAATGTGCGGCTGGTCTGCGCCACCAACGAAGACCTGCCTGCCCTGGCGGCCGCCGGAAAATTCCGCGCCGACCTGCTTGATCGTCTGGCGTTTGACGTGGTTCAGCTGCCGCCACTGCGTGAACGACGTAGCGACATTCTGGTGATGGCTGAGCATTTTGCTATCCAGATGTGCCGTGAACTTGGCCTGCTGTTGTTCCCTGGCTTTACCGCGCAGGCGCAGCAGACGCTGTTGAGTTACCACTGGCCCGGCAACGTTCGTGAGCTGAAGAATGTGGTGGAACGGTCGGTTTATCGCCACAACAGCAGCGAGCAGCCGCTGGATAACGTGATTATTAATCCGTTCGCTCGCCGGCCTGAGCCGGTCGATACCCTGCCGGTGAGCCGTCCCGCGCCCGAGGGCGACCTGCCGGCGCTGCCGCTCGATCTGCGTCAGTGGCAAAATCAGCAGGAACGAGAGCTGGTGGAAACCAGCCTGCAACAGGCACGATACAATCAGCGCCGCGCCGCGGGGTTATTGGGCGTTACCTACCACCAGCTCCGCGCCATGATGAAAAAGCACGGTATCACAAACGAACATTAAAACTTAACAATCAAAGACTTATCAGAGGAAGGCCGGTCAGAGCTCGCATCTTTAAGATACTTCATAACGCATTGTTTTCTCACCAGATACCATTGCATTTTGGAGAACAGATTTGGCCGGTTTTAACGTCAGATAGCAGGAGTTTACGACTCATATACTGACAGCACCGTAGCGGTAACTCGCCCGAATACCACCACGTCACCCAGCTCTCTAAATTTCAGTGGTCTTTAATCAGGGTTTTTAAAACATTTTTGATGCAAATCGGTGTCATTATCTCTTTAAAAAAGCTTCTGGCTTCATCATAGGGAGTGGTCATTTCACTCAGCATAGTTCTGAAGCTCCTGGCACCCTCAGTGGAGACTTTTATAAAGTCGGTCTCATCTATCGAATAGTCAGACAAGGAATACCCTGCTGCTTTAAAAGCGGCCACTTCACCCTATACGATTTCGTTTACATCAGTATCGGTTGATATGAACGCTATCGTTCATATTCAGGGGCGAAATTCAGTGCTGCAGATAGAGCTGCAATCGTTAATGCATTAAATTCAGTAGATATGGCTCGAATGGCCTCTCAGCTTTCTAAAATGAGCAAGGCTTTTGGGTATTACGGTAAAGCAACTGACGCATATGGTGTTTTCCAGGAAGTTAAAAAAAGTTTTGAGACCGATAACTGGCGTCCTGCATTAGTCAAAATCGAAGCGCTTACTGCTGGAAGGGTTGCCACCGCGGTTACTGCATTTGCCTTCTCAGCTATGTTTGGTTTGCCATTAGGTATCATAGGTTTTGCTTTGATCATGGCATTAGTTGGGTCGCTGGTTAATGAGAAACTTATGGAAAAAATCAATGGGCGTTTAGGAATATAAATTCCCGAAGGTGTTGTAAAAGGCTGGGGATCCTTCAGCCTTTTTTTAAAAACGGGATTGATATCAATGAGAGAGGTATCGCAAAAAAGAAGCAAAATACCCAATAGATTGCTACCAAACCATTCTTCCCGATGTCATCCTTAAAAAAACCTCGATGCCAGAAACCTTCTTCAGTAAACTTTAAGGCAATGCTCTCAACAGCAAACTTTGCAAAGGGAAAAGCCAACCAGGAAACTACGGTATAAATCATCCAGAGCTGGTTTTTTGGGTCACCGGGGTTTTCATACCATCCTGTTCCGAGCGCTAAAACACCAACCACTCCAAAAAGTAAATTGATCATGTAGTATTTAACTCTCATCGTCTTTAGCTCCATGAAAGCAATATTTTTACGTATGGATGTGCACGCCTAAATTCAGGTACTGCTCCCATTATACATATGTAGGTTAAAGTAACCTCAGCTTTTCATTAATATCATGAGCGTTAACTTTTATCCGGCCAGTAATTTGATTTTACTGTAACCTCTTAGTCAGTCATCCAGGCGATGATGTATTTTCCTGGGCATCATTGAACGCCCTTTCATCCCACCTCCGAACTAACACTTTCAACGCATCCCAGTACGGAAATAATTTCGGGACCCGCCTGAACGCGATACGCCCAGCCTTGACGCCAGTAACACATCGGCATACTTCTAAAATGCGCAGCGCGTTACGAACATGCAACCTCCTGCACTTCGACCCAAACCAGCGTTTAAAGCCGATTCTGCTTTTTACTGATTAATGCTGGAGGTAAACGGATTGAAATTTACTTCAAACGTATTCACACAGGGTGATCTGATGGCGACAATCCAGATCATATCCCTGGCAATTTCGTAGCCAGGCCTGTTTATGCTCTGGAAACTGATTAACAGCGCGCCGCCACGTTAACGCAGCGAAAACCTCATTACTTACAGGCGACATTGGTTTGCAACTACTGTGAGTCTCTAAAGCGTAAACAGCGGTATTCTCCGCCTTAACCTTGCTTTGCCGCCCTTACCATCGTCCAGCTCAACGCTATGGAGAGGATTGCATAACAGCCGTTTTTTTATCAGCCGGCGGATTCTTGTTTAATGCCTCCAGTTACCGTTTAGTCTTCCCTGAGTAATCAAACAGCACACGACTGATTTCGGTGGCTGCTTACTCCAGATCCTGCGCCCTCATGAAATAATTTCCTCACGTTCCCAGCCATTGAGCGTGCATCGTACGCCCTCAGCATCTATCAGGTGTCATTCATCATGGGTGTATTCCTGCCGTCTCAGGCGCTTATCCGGCCAGCCGTCCGCTTCGCGTTGACCATTTCAGGCAAAAAAAAGCCCGCCATCAGGCGGGCAACAATACTGGAAGCAATGTGAGCAATGTCGTGCTCTTCTTCGGTAGAGCCACCGTCGAAGTGCAGATGAATAATAATCATTCTTATTATCATCTGTAAAGTGCTAATTGAGAATATTTCTCATTACCACACTCTCTGTACGTTTTTTCTGCCGCAGGCTGAATGAATATCAGGCCGGGCAGCGTCGCAGATTTTGGGACAACGCCCGCTTTGCGATACACTCTGTCTAATGCCTCAAAATCGTTGAGTTCTATGTCAAAACTAATATGTTCGCTGTTGTTCAGCCTCAGCGTGTTGAGTTCGCCTGCGTGGTCGGCCCCCGCCGGTGATATTCGCCAGACCGGCTTTGTCTATTGCGTCAGCGGCACGCTGACCACCTTCAATCCTCAAATGGTCAGCAGCGGGTTAACCGTCGATACCCTGGCGGCACAACTGTACGATCGCCTGCTGGATGTCGATCCCTACACCTACCGTCTGAAGCCCGATCTGGCCGCCAGTTGGGAAGTGCGTGACAATGGCGCGACCTATCGTTTTCACCTGCGCAGCGGCGTGCAGTTCCAGCAGACTAATCAGTTCAAACCGACACGCGCTCTGAACGCAGATGATGTGGTGTTCAGCTTCGCCCGGATGTTCGATCGCCATCATCCGTGGCATAACGTCAACGGCGGAAACTATCCCTACTTCGATAGCCTGCAGTTTGCCGATTCAGTGCAGAGCGTGAAAAAGCTGGATCACAATACGGTTGAGTTCCGGCTGAACAGTCCGGACGCTTCCTTCCTCTGGCACATGGCGACCCACTATGCGCCGGTGCTGTCTAAAGAGTACGCCGATCAACTGACGGCTGAGGGCCGCCAGGAAGAGCTGGATCGGCAGCCGGTGGGCACCGGCCCTTACCAGCTGAGTGAATATCGCACCGGCCAGTACATTCGCCTGGCGCGCAATCCGCATTACTGGAAAGGCGTGCCGCGTCTGCAGCAGGCGGTGATCGATTTAGGCGCCGGCGGCACCGGCCGTTTGTCGAAACTGCTGACCGGCGAGTGCGACGTGCTGGCTTATCCGGCTGCCAGTCAGCTCAGTATTTTGCGCGATGATCCGCGCCTGCGAATGACGCTGCGGCCCGGGATGAATATCGCCTATCTGGCGTTTAATACCCGCAAGCCGCCGCTCGATCGCCCCGAAGTCCGGCATGCGCTGGCGCTGGCAATCAATAACGAGCGGCTGATGGAGTCGATTTATTACGGCACCGCTGAAACCGCGGCCTCTATATTACCGCGCGCCTCGTGGGCTTATGACAGTGATGCCAGGGTGACCGAATACGATCCTGAAAAGTCTCGTGCCGCGCTGGCAGCGCTGGGCCTGACTGACCTGCATCTGCGGCTGGTGGTGCCGTCGGCCTCACAGTCGTGGAACCCCAGCCCGCTTAAAACCGCCGAGTTATTGCAGGCCGATCTGGCGCAGGTGGGCGTTCGCCTGACCATTGTGCCGGTCGAGGGACGTTTTCAGGAGGCGCAGCTGATGTCGATGAATCACGACCTGACTCTGGCGGGCTGGGCGACCGACAGCAACGATCCGGACAGCTTCTTCCGTCCGCTGCTCAGCTGTGCGGCAATCCGTTCTCAGACTAACTATGCGCACTGGTGCTCGCCGGCCTTTGATGAAACGTTGCAGAATGCTCTGCTGACACAGCAGCTGTCGGGGCGCATCGACAGTTATGACAAAGCGCAGCAAATTCTGGCTCAGGAGCTGCCGGTCTTGCCGCTGGCATCGTCGCTGCGTCTGCAGGCGTTTCGCCATGACATTAAAGGGCTGGTGCTGAGTCCGTTTGGCAACGCCTCGTTTGCCGGGGTTTATCGTGAAGAGGCTGAGGAAAAGTAAGTGATCATCTATATTTTGCGCCGCCTGCTGCTGCTGCTGATTACGCTGTTTTTGCTGTCGCTGGTTAGCTTCAGCCTCAGTTACTTTACTCCCAACGCGCCGCTGGAAGGCGCGGCCCTGTCTGACGCCTGGTGGTTCTGGTTTAAAGGGATGCTGCAGTTTGATTTCGGCGTCTCCAGCACCAACGGTCAGGAAATTGGCCTGCAGCTGCGCGAAGTTTTTCCCGCCACCATGGAGCTGTGCATTCTGGCCTTTGTGTTTGCCCTGCTGGTGGGTATTCCGCTCGGCATCTGCGCCGGAGTGATGCGCAACAAGTGGCAGGATAAGACTATCAGTGCGCTGGCGCTGCTCGGCTTTTCAGCGCCGATTTTCTGGCTGGCCCTGCTGCTCACGCTGTTTTTCTCGCTGACGCTTGGCTGGCTGCCCGTGTCGGGACGGCACGATCTGCTCTATCCGGTGCAAAACGTGTCAGGCTTTGCGCTGATTGATGCCTGGCTTAGCCGCTCACCGTGGCGGCACGAGATGATCATCAGCGCCCTGACCCACCTGATTTTGCCGGTGCTGGTACTGGCGATGGCACCGACTACCGAAGTGATCCGCCTGCTGCGCAACAGCACCAGCGAGGTGATGGAAAAAAATTATGTTAAAGCCGCCGCCACCCGTGGACTGTCACAACTGACGGTGATCCGACGTCACGTGCTGCATAACGCCTTACCGCCGGTGATCCCGCGTCTTGGCCTGCAATTTTCAACCATGCTGACGCTGGCGATGATCACTGAAATGGTCTTCAACTGGCCCGGCCTTGGCCGCTGGTTGATCAATGCGATTCGCCAGCAGGATTATGCGGCGATCTCAGCCGGCGTGATGGTGATTGGCGGGCTGGTGATTCTGGTCAACGTCGTCTCCGATGTGATTGGCGCAGCGATGAATCCGTTGAAACATAAGGAATGGTATGCCCTCCGATAATATCTACGCCGAAAAACGCCTGCCGAGCACCTTTCGTCAGAGCTGGCACCATTTTTATGGCGATACTCCGGCGATGGTCGGTCTGTACGGCTTCGGCGCGCTGCTGTTGCTGTGCATTTTTGGCGGGCTGATGGCGCCTTACGGCATTGATCAGCAGTTCCTCGGCTATCAGTTGCTACCGCCGTCGTGGTCGCGCTATGGCGATGTCTCTTTCTTCCTCGGCACCGACGATTTAGGCCGCGATGTGCTGAGCCGCCTGTTGAGCGGTGCCGGTCCGACCGTTGGTTCAGCGATTCTGGTGACGCTGTTTGCCACATTCTGGGCGCTGGTGCTGGGTATTCTGGCCGGCATGACCCACGGCGTGCGATCGGCGGTGATGAGTCACGTGCTGGATACGCTGCTCTCGATTCCGTCACTGCTGCTGGCAATCATCGTGGTGGCGTTTCTCGGACCCAGGCTGGAGCACGCGTTGCTGGCGGTCTGGCTGGCACTGATGCCGCGACTGGTGCGCGAAATTTACAGCGCGGTGCATGATGAGCTGGAAAAAGAGTATGTGGTCGCGGCGCGGCTGGACGGTGCCAGCAGCCGCAATATCCTGCGCTACGCCATCCTGCCCAACGTTCTGCCATTATTAATCAGTGAAATTACCCGCGCCCTGTCGATGGCGATTCTGGACATTGCCGCGCTGGGCTTTCTCGACCTGGGCGCACAGCTGCCCTCGCCGGAATGGGGTGCGATGCTGGGTGATTCGCTTGAACTGATCTATGTCGCGCCGTGGACGGTGATGCTGCCTGGCGTGGCGCTGATGGTCAGCGTATTAATTGTTAACCTGCTCGGTGACGGCCTCCGTCGCGCCGTCGAAGCGGGAGTGGAATAGATGCCGTTACTCGATATTCGTAATCTCACCATTGAATTTATGACTGCCGACGGGCCGGTCAAAGCGGTCGATCGCGTTAATCTGACCCTGAGCGAAGGTGAAGTTCGCGGCCTGGTAGGTGAGTCAGGTTCGGGCAAGAGCCTGGTGGCAAAAGCGATCTGCGGCGTGACCAAAGATAACTGGCGCGTGACCGCCGACCGGATGGTTTTTGATGATGTCGATCTGCTGCGCCTGTCACCCCGCGAGCGCCGCCGCATCATTGGCCATAACGTCTCGATGATTTTTCAGGAGCCGCAGTCCTGTCTCGATCCGTCAGAAAGTATTGGCCGTCAGCTGATGCAGGCGATCCCGCGCTGGACCTATAAAGGCCCGTGGCTGAAGCGCTTCTGGTTCTGGCGCAAAACCCGCGCCATAGAGCTGCTGCATCGCGTCGGCATTAAAGATCACAAAGATATCATGCGCAGCTTTCCTTATGAGCTGACCGAAGGTGAATGCCAGAAAGTGATGATCGCCATCGCGCTGGCGAATCAGCCGCGCCTGCTGATTGCTGATGAGCCGACTAACGCCATGGAGCCGACCACTCAGGCGCAAATTTTCCGTCTGCTGAGTCGTCTCAATCAGAATAACAACACCACGATTCTGCTGATCAGTCACGACCTGCGTACCATGAGCCAATGGGCCAATCGGATTAACGTGATGTACTGCGGGCAGACGGTTGAGACCGCCCAGAGTGACGATCTGATGAGCACCCCGCATCACCCTTATACCCAGGCGCTGATCCGCGCCATGCCCGACTTTGGCCGCGCCCTGCCGCATAAAAGCCGGCTGAATACGCTGTCGGGCGCAATTCCGTCACTGGAGAGTTTGCCGATCGGCTGCCGGCTGGGGCCACGCTGTCCCTATGCGCAGCGCAAATGCGTTGAAACGCCACGGCTGGCGGGCGGCAAATCGCACCTGTATGCCTGCCATTTCCCGCTGAACATGGAGAGCCAGTAAGATGGAAACCCTGCTGGAAGTGCGCAACCTGAGTAAAACCTTCCGCTATCGCACCGGCCTGTTTCGTCGTCAGCACGTTGAAGCGGTGAAATCGGTCAGCTTTACCCTGCGCGAACGGCAAACGCTGGCGATTATCGGCGAAAACGGCTCCGGCAAGTCGACGCTGGCAAAAATGCTCAGCGGCATGGTCGCGCCGACCGAAGGCGAGATCCTGATTGACGATCATCCGCTTAGCTTTGGTGATTACGGCTATCGCAGTCAGCGCATCCGGATGATTTTTCAGGACCCTTCGACCTCGCTTAATCCGCGTCAGCGGGTCAGTCAGATCCTTGATTTTCCGCTGCGGCTCAATACCGATCTGACGGCAGAGGCGCGCGAAAAGCGCATTATCGCCACGCTGCGTCAGGTCGGGCTGTTACGCGATCACGCCGGCTATTATCCGCATATGCTGGCACCCGGCCAGAAACAGCGTCTGGGTCTGGCGCGTGCGCTGATCCTGCAACCGAAAGTGATTGTGGCGGATGAGGCGCTGGCCTCGCTCGACATGACCATGCGCTCCCAGCTGGTTAATCTGATGCTGGAGCTGCAGGAGAAACACGGCATCGCCTACATATATGTCACCCAGCATCTGGGTATGATGAAGCACATCAGCGATCAGGTGCTGGTGATGCATCAGGGCGAAGTGGTGGAGCGCGGCGGCACCGCCGATGTGCTGGCCTCGCCGCTGCACGATCTGACCCGACGGCTGATCAGCAGCCACTTTGGTGAGGCGTTAACCGCCGAAGCCTGGCGGCGTGAGCACTGATTATTGCTGCATATCCCGGAAATTGCGGGCTGATTTACCTGATCTCTGACAGACGTGCTAGAATCCGCACGTCGATCAACGTCGGTCGCCTACTTTTTAAACACTGCGACCGCCAACTACAATGACCATAAGGATTACAGCTATGGGTTTTCTTTCCGGTAAGCGC
Source organism: Pantoea sp. X-Soil-YNGN-775 (assembly GCF_059730575.1). Lineage (NCBI taxonomy): Bacteria > Pseudomonadati > Pseudomonadota > Gammaproteobacteria > Enterobacterales > Erwiniaceae > Pantoea > Pantoea sp. X-Soil-YNGN-775. The sequence continues at coordinate 2,115,962 of NZ_AP035945.1, forward strand.
ATTCTGATTACTGGCGTTGCCAGTAAACTTTCCATCGCCTACGGTATTGCACAGGCGATGCACAAACAGGGCGCAGAACTGGCTTTCACCTACCAGAACGACAAATTAAAAGGTCGTGTGGAAGAGTTTGCTAAAGATTTGGGTTCAGACATCGTTCTGCCGTGTGACGTAGCCGAAGATGAGAGCATCAAATCCCTGTTCACTGAACTGGCAAAAACCTGGCCGAAATTTGACGGTTTCGTTCACTCCATCGGCTTCGCCCCTGGCGACCAGCTGGATGGTGATTATGTGAATGCCGTAACCCGCGAAGGCTTTAAAATCGCCCATGACATCAGTGCCTACAGCTTCGTTGCGATGGCCAAAGAGTGCCGTGCGATGCTGAATCCACACTCTGCGCTGCTGACCCTCTCTTACCTGGGTGCTGAGCGCGCCATTCCGAACTATAACGTGATGGGCCTGGCGAAAGCGTCGCTGGAAGCTAACGTGCGTTATATGGCCAATGCGATGGGTCCGGAAGGCGTCCGTGTGAACGCCGTTTCTGCTGGTCCAATCCGTACACTGGCGGCATCAGGCATTAAAGATTTCCGTAAGATGCTGGCGCACTGCGAAGCGGTTACCCCGATTCGTCGTACCGTCACCATTGAAGATGTCGGCAACTCAGCCGCCTTCCTTTGCTCCGATCTGGCGGGCGGCATCACCGGTGAAATCGTTCACGTTGATGGCGGCTTCAGCATCGCCGCAATGAATGAACTGGAACTGAAATAAGTTCTCAAGGGCGAGTCTGACTCGCCCTCTTCTTTACTGCCTCTCGCCCCTTCCTGCCTGATTTTCCTCTCGTTATACCGTAACGCTATTAATTATCACCGATCATTCTTTTGCCCAGGCCTGGCCTTCGGCGACGATACGTCTGCCCTTCGGTTTATGCATTTTTTCAGATTCTGCCGCCTGCATGCCGAACCAGAATTTTGCAAAAGGATTGATCATGGAACAACGCCGCTATCCGGGCCATAACCACTGGTTTTACGAGAGCCAGACCAGTCCACGTACTTCGCAGGCCGCGCCGCTGGTCCCTGAAGCCGCCGATATCGATGACCGTTTTCTGCTGGGATGTGTTAACGATCAGCTGCCGTCACTGTTACGCGCTAACCAGCCCGCCTTGCTGGCGGCGCGCGATCTGGCACAGCTGCTGTTCCCCGACCGCGTTGTGACCTCGCTGACCCACACGCTGACCCTTTACGATCGCCTGAGTACCGCCCTGACCGTCGCCCAGGTGGCGGGCGTCCAGCGCCTGTGTAATCACTACTCGGCGCGCCTCAATCCCCTGCCGGGGCCGGATTCATCCCGTGAGAGCAATAACCGCCTGACCCAGATTACCCAGTATGCTCGTCAGCTGGCGATGCAGCCGGAGCTGATTACCGCCAGTGCCATTACCGCGCTTGATGCGGTGGGACTGACCGAGCCGGACATCGTGACGCTCAATCAGCTGATCGGCTTTGTCAGCTATCAGGCACGAGTGGTCGCCGGACTGCAGGCGCTGCAGGCCCAGCCGGTACGCTGGCTGCCCGGCACTACGCCGCCGCCAGATGCGGATGCGGCGGGCTTTGGCAAACCAACCGTCTGGCGTCCGGCGCTGAAACCGCTGGAGCTGCGCTACGCCAGTGCCGAACAGCTGGCGGCGGTGACCCGCAGTCAGGCGCTGGCCGGCATGCAGGATGCGGTGTGGTTGCTGGCGCATGATGCCCCGGTATTGTATGGCTGGGTAATGCTGCGTCAGCAGCTGTCTGCTGGTCAGCCGCTGGCCGAAGCGACCGCTGCGCGTATCCTTGGCAGTCGCTGGGCTTTCCAGCAACTGTCAGGCGTCGAGGCGTTAATAGCGGGCGTGGATGAGGCGGAAGCGCCTGAGATTCAGCGGCAAATTATCGCCCTGGCTGCCCAGCTGACTCGTGCGCCGGAGCGGTTCAGTGCCGCACATCTGCAACCGCTGGCGGAGGCAGGCTGGTCAGCCGATGCCCTGTTTGATCTGATTCAGTCGGTGGCGATCGGTAACTGGAACAGCCGTCTCTGTTATGCGCTGGGCGAGGCGCAGTAAGCCGGTTAAACCGGTAACTGCCCGCGCGCTTCGTCGAAAAAATGCTGCGCCAGAGGCGTCGCGCGTCCCGGTTCGGCAATCACCAGCGCCGCTTCGCGCGCCATCGGCGGCAGCGTAATCGGCCGCTGCTGTAATCCCTGCAGGGAAGCAGGCAGCAAATGGCCGACCGGTGAGACCAGTAATCCCAGCCCGACCTGCGCGCACTGCATTAGCTGCATCACCGAGGCACTTTCGACAATTACCCGCGGCACCAGCGACGCTTCGCGAAACGCCATGTCGAGATAGCGGCGAAAGTAACGCGTCTGTTCGGCCAGGCAGAGCGGCTGCTGCGCCAGTTCACTGAGCGTGAGCGGCACAGCAGAGACCAGATCGGGAAAATGATCGGGATGGAAGATCGCCTCGACCCCACGATCGGCCAGCATTGCCGTCTGAAAATGGAGTTCGCGCAGCGTAGCCATCTCAAAAAAGCCGATGCCAACATCCACGGTGTGGCTGTTAAGCGCCTCCAGCAGCTGGTCGGCGCTCAGCACCGCGATCCGGTAATCAAGCTGCGGATAACGCGCCTGCACCGCCTTTAGCAGCAGCGGCAACGCCACGCTGCACTGTGGCACCACCCCGAGTCGCAGGGTGCCATTGACCCCATGCTTCAGCGACTCTACTTCCAGCTTCAGTCCCTGGTAAACCGAGACGATTTCCCGCGCCCACGCCAGCACCCGATCGCCTTCCGGGGTAAAACCGGCAAAGTTATTGCTGCGATTAATCAGCGACAGGCCCAGCTCACGCTCCAGATTTTTCAGGCGCATCGACAGGGTCGGCTGGGTGACAAAACTGGCTTCGGCGGCCCGGCCAAAATGGCGTTCGCGTTCGAGATTACACAGGTAAATTAATTGTTTGATGTCGATGTTAATGACCCGTTAGCAGGTTGAAGTTGAATCAACGATGTTTTTTTGATTGCGGGCTTAAGCCCGTTTATGACGGTTAATTTTAGCGCCATCCGGCGTTTTATTGTTAACCGCAATGTGCATTCTGGCATTGCATTTATCATCGGCGTCGGCGAGCCATCAGCGGGTTACACCGCGCCTTTTCGATCCGCCGCTGGCCTGAATATCGCCTTCAGCGCCAGCGCGATTAACCCGACCCCGACCGGCAGCAAAAAACCATATCCCAGCCCTTTATACAGCCATATGCCCGCTACGCCGCCAGCGAGAAATGAGAGCAGCGTCAGGCCATGCAGCCGCAGACGATCCAGATAAAGCGGTGCCTCTTTAGGTGAGACTTTGCGCCGTAACACCTCATACAGCATCGCCAGCTCAATACCGATATCGGTGGCGGTACCGGAGACGTGCGTGGTGCGCACCCGGGCATTTGAGATCCGCGTCACCACCGCATTTTGCAAACCCATCAAAAAACTCAGGCTCATGATCAGCACCACCCCCGGCGAGTCCGGAGTGAAAAAGCGTTCGGCCACGCCGAGAAAAACCAGCGCTAAGCCTTCGGCCAGAATGACGAACGCATAGATGCTGCGAATATTGCGGCGGCGGCCTGAATTAATCACCAGCGTTGAGATCAGCGAACCGGTAATGAACAGACAAACGACCGACAGGAAAAACAGCCCCGCGCCGAGATTGGCTTTTGCCAGATGATCGGACAGTGATGAGACGTTGCCGGTCATGTTAGCGGAGAAAAAGCCGACAATCTCAAATGCGGCGGCATTTAGCGCGCCTGCGGCGGCGGCCAGGGTGCAGGCCAGTCGGCTATCGGCGCTGTGGCTGCGTGCATCCTCAGTGGTAATCAGCATGGAACCTACGAATCCGGGTCATTATTGCGGGTATAATCCGCCGATTTTTTATCGCAAACAAGTTACCGGTTCGGACAAAACAGATTTACCCTGCGCCGCTTCAGCCAACCGCCAGAATCTGTCGTTCGCTTGCCGCCGTCCGATTACCGCCGCCATACTACCGCTGCTAAAGTACCTCCGCGAGAGTATCGCCGCGCCAGTGCCGCCCTGCATCCAGCACGGCTCTGCCGGTTAGCTGGCTGACAGGCGGAAGGTGGAAACCGACTGCGTCAGATAGCGCACCTGCTCTTCAAGCGAAGCCGAGGCAGCGGCCGATTCCTGCACCAGCGCGGCGTTCTGCTGCGTCACGCTGTCCATCTCAGTCACCGCCTGTTCGATCTGTCCGATGCCGCGACTCTGTTCGTCTGATGCGGTGGAGATATGCTCCATCAGCTGATTAACCCGGCTGACCGAGGAGATGATGGCGTTCATGGCATCACCGGTGCGGCTGACCTGATCGGAACCGGCATGAATAATCGCCACCGATTCAGCGATCAGCGTTTCTATCTCTTTCGCCGCCACGGCGCTGCGCTGGGCCAGATTACGCACCTCACCTGCCACCACCGCAAAACCGCGCCCCTGTTCTCCGGCTCTGGCCGCTTCAACCGCCGCATTCAGCGCCAGAATGTTGGTCTGGAAAGCGATGCTGTCGATCACGGTAGTGATCTCTTCAATCTTCTTCGAGCTGGCGTTAATCAGCTCCATTGATACCACCACTTCCTGCGACACTTTCTCACCGCTTTCGGCATTTTTGACCGCTTCACTGGTCAGGCGGCAGGCTTCAAACACGTTTTCGGTATTCTGTTTTACCGTGGCGCCCAGCTGCTCCATGCTGGCGGCAGTCTCAGTCAGCGCCGCTGCCTGTTGTTCAGTGCGCGAGGCGAGATCGATATTACCGGCGGCGATCTCCTGTGACGCGCCAGAGACCGAGCGGGTGGAGTCACGCACCTGCAGAATAATCGCGGTCAGGGCGCTGCGCATCTGCTCCAGCGAGGCCATCAGCTGCTGGATTTCGCTACGGGAACCGGCTTTCACCGGCACCGCGCTATCAAGCACACCGGCAGCAATCAGCTTACAGTGCGCCTGCGCATCGTTAAGCGGTGACAGCACATAGCGTTTCATGAACAGATAGATCGCCATGATGATGGCAAAAAACAGAATGCCAAAGATAGCCAGCAGCGTGATGCCTGAGGTGAAGTGGCTTTGCGCATCGGTGTTGAGCTTTTTCGCATAGGCTTCATGCTGGGCCAGTACCCGATCGAGGATAATTTCATACTGGCGATCCAGCCGCACCACGTTAGCGATCTGGTTTTTGAACCGCTGCTGATCGTGCGCTTCAGCGGCCTCAATCAGCGGCTGAAGCCCCTGCTGGCGGTATGCCTGATAAGCCTGGCGATAAGCATCGGCCTCTGCGTCTTCACCCGGCAGGCGTGGCGCGTTCATGTAGGCGTTAAAGGCAGCATCAGCTTTGCCGGCAACGGTCCTTACGCTCTCTAAGGCAGCCGGATTATTTGCCTCGCTGCCCTCAATCTCTTTCATGTATTCCATCAGACGCACGCGCAGCGTGCGGCTGTGGTTAATCGGGTCGATAACTGACAACACCACGCGGATCTCTTTGTTAACCGCATTTAACGACTGATTGCTCTGAATCAGTAGCCAGGTACTGATGGCTACGCTGGTGAGAAACAGCGCCAGCAGAAAAGAGAAGATCAGCAGAGAAGATTTTTTTAACGACATAGCAACGTTCCAAAGTGTAAAAGGATTAATAGCTATATCGGCCTGAAAAGTAACCCCATTAGGGTACGACTTTTTATAGTGACAATAAGTCAGACGGCTGTCGGGTAAATAGCTGAACAAACAGCGTGTTACAGCCCGATAAGATCGGGCTGTAAACCGGTAATTGGCGCAGCGGCTGCTACGCCACGCCGAGCGCCATCTTCACCTGATTGGCGATTTTCTCCACCTGCGGGCCATAAATCACCTGCACGTCGTTGTCGCTGACCCGATTTACGCCGTTGGCACCGGTGCTCATCAGGGTTTGATCGACCACCTCTTTCATATCTTTTACCCGCACCCGCAGCCGGGTAAAGCAGCAATCGACATCCTCGATATTGGCCTGTCCGCCCAGCCCGCTGATGATCACCTGGGTGCGTTCGTCACCCGACACCTGCTGCGGTTTCTCATCATCCGTTTCCCGTCCCGGCGTTTCAACGTTCATCCGGGTGATCACCAGGCGGAAGGCGTAATAGTAGACAGGCGCATAAATCACACCCAGCACCAGCGTCCACCACCAGTGGGTTTTTGCGCCGCCCAGCACGCCGAATACCACCAGATCGATAATCCCGCCCTGCACGTTGCCGATCATCAGATGCAGCATCGACATCAGCATAAATGACAGCCCGGTGAGAAACGCGTGCAGCAGGTAGAGCACCGGTGAAACGAAGATAAAACAGAACTCCAGCGGCTCGGTGATGCCGGTGGTGAATGAGGTTAACGCCCCGGCCAGCACCAGCGCTTTGACCCGCTGCTTATGTTCGGGCCGCGCAGTATGGTAGATCGCCAGCGCGGCCGCTGGCAGGCCGAACATCATTACCGGAATTTTGCCCTGCGCCAGAAACTGGGTAGCGGTGCGCAGCGTTTCGTCCGGGATCAGCCCCGGATGGGTCAGTGAGGTGTTGAAGATATTCAGCGCGCCGACGATGGTCTGGCCGTCAACTATTGCCATACCGCCAATCGGCGTAAAGCGCACCGTTTCATTGAGGATATGGTGCAGACCGGTGGGGATCAGGATGCGTTCAAACGCTCCGAGCAGAAAAGCGCCGTACTGGCCGCTTTTGCCGATCATCTGGCCAATCCACGCAATGCCGTTGCCGATGGTCGGCCAGATCATCGCCAGCAGCACCCCAATCAGTGGCAGACAGACCACGGTGACGATCGGCACAAAGCGTCGTCCGCCGAAGAAACTGATCGCCGTCGGCAACTGCTGGGTGTAGAAGCGATTATGCAGCGCCACCGTCGCCAGCCCGGCAATCACCCCGCCCAGCACGCTCATGTTGTAGGTGAACACACCCAGCATCTCAATATATTCCGCGGAGGTCATCATCGCGCTGGTCTGATCCAGACCGGCCTGCTGTAACGCCTGCGGCGTGGTGGTGGCCGCCGTGATGCCTTTGACCGCCAGCGTGGCGTTAATGCCGACGTTCATAGCGATATAGCCGATAACGGCGGCAAAGGCGGCGGTCGGTTTTTCCGCCTTTGCCAGTCCGATGGCGCTAGCAACCGCAAAGAACACCGGCAGGTTCGCGAACAGCGCCCCCGCCACCTTGCGAATAAAGCCGATAATTAACTGCGGCACCTGCATCTGTGCAAAGGCATCGCCGGTGACAGCCGGGTTTTGCATTGCCGCCGCCAGACCGAGAAAGATCCCCGCCGCGGCGATCACCGAGATTGGCATCATTAACGCTTTGCCGAACGCATGAATCTGGCTGGTCAGCTGTTTCATCGTGTCGCGCCCTCTTCTGTTGTGAACAGCAAGTATTAGCGCGTTGTGAAAAGAACTCCCGTTATCGGCTGGTTACAGGCGGGTAAAATTTGAGCAGCATCACAATTCTGGCCGATGCATGATAAACGCCAGCTATCGCACCATTAAGTCAATCAATTAGACAAGATTTGATGATAATTGCACACTCCCCTTCACCATCAGGCCATAACCTGATAACAAACTATCTACAATACTTCCTACTATAAAAAAGCCTGCACTCAATATGAAATTTAAACGCCAAATCAAACCCTATCGCGCGGCTGCGGGCGGCTGGGGTTCACTGGAAGCCACCACGCGTTTCGTTCTTGACAGCAAAGCGGCCCTGAAAAATATGCGCAACCTGATGCGCATGAATAAAGCTCGCGGTTTTGACTGTCCGGGCTGTGCCTGGGGCGATGACAATAAGAGTACCTTCAGCTTCTGCGAAAACGGCGCCAAAGCGGTGACCTGGGAAGCGACCCGCCGGGTGGTTGACAGTGAATTCTTTGCCCGTCACAGCGTGACTACGCTCTATACCCAGAGCGACTATTTTCTCGAATATCAGGGTCGTCTGACCCATCCGCTGCGCTACAACGCCGAAACCGACCACTATGAGCCAATCAGCTGGGATGATGCGTTTGCATTGATCGCCCGCCACATTAAGGCGATGGACAACCCGGATCAGATGGAGCTCTACACTTCCGGTCGTGCCAGTAATGAAGCGTCGTGGCTCTATCAACTGTTTGGCCGCCTGATGGGCACCAACAACTTCCCTGACTGCTCCAACATGTGTCATGAAGCGAGCGGGACCGGCCTGAAGCGCAGTATCGGCGTCGGTAAAGGCACCATTCGTCTGGATGACTTTGACCATGCGGATGCCATTTTCGTCTTCGGTCAGAACCCCGGCACTAACCATCCGCGCATGCTGCACAGCCTGCGTCATGCTGCCGACCACGGCGCGAAAATCGTCACGTTTAATACCCTGCGTGAGCGCGGCCTGGAACGTTTTGCCGATCCGCAAAAACCGCTGGAAGTGGTGACCTCGATGGCGGGCACCATCAGCTCCTCCTATTACCAGCCTAACCTCGGCGGCGATATGGCGGCGGTGCGCGGTATGGTGAAATGCCTGCTGGAAACGCATCGCGCCCGGCTGGCCGCCGGTGAAAGCGGCCTGTTCGATCAGACCTTTATTAATGCCAAAACCAACGGCATTGAAGCCTATATTGAGGCGGTTGATAACACCGACTGGATGCAGATTGTGGCGCAGTCGGGGCTGACCCAGGCGCAAATCCGCGAAGCCGCAGCGATTTACCAGAGTGCCGACCGGGTGATCTGCACCTGGGCGATGGGCATTACCCAGCATAAGCATTCGGTTGATACGGTGCGTGAAATCACTAACCTGCAGCTGCTGTTCGGCCAGCTGGGCAAAAAAGGCGCAGGCCTGTGCCCGGTGCGTGGTCACAGTAACGTGCAGGGCAACCGCACCATGGGCATTGATGAAAAACCGTCGCCGGCGTTTCTTGATGCGCTGGGTAACCACTTCAACTTTGAACCGCCACGCGCCCACGGTCACAACACCGTGGAAGCGCTGAATGCGATGCTGCGTGACGAAGTGAAAGTGCTGATCGCGCTGGGAGGTAACCTGGCCGCCGCTGCGCCGGACTCGCCGCGCACCGAGGAAGCCTTGTCACGCTGTGGACTGACGGTTCACATCAGCACCAAACTGAACCGCAGCCATCTGGTGCCGGGTCACGAAGGGTTAATCCTGCCGACGCTGGGCCGTACCGAGCGTGACCGTCAGGCCACCGGCAACCAGTTCATCACGGTGGAAGATTCATTCAGTATGGTGCACGCCTCTGAGGGGATTGGTATTCCGCTGGCAGAGACTCAGCGTTCTGAAACCGCGATTGTGGCCGGTATCGCCCATGCGGTGCTGGGTGATGAGAAAGTGAAGTGGCTGGCGCTGGCAGGCGATTACAACCTGATCCGCGAGCACATCGCCGCCACTATTCCAGGCTTTGCTGACTTTAACGCTAAATGCGATATCCCGGGCGGCTTTTACCTTGGTAACGCAGCGGCGGAACTGCGCTTCAATACCGCCAGTGGCAAAGCCGAGTTCAGCGCTGCGGCGCTGCCGGCCTCGCTGTTCCCGAATCTGGATCAGGAAGTGCCATTCACCCTGCAGACCCTGCGTTCACACGACCAGTACAACACCACCATTTACGGCCTTGATGACCGTTATCGCGGGGTGTTTGGTCAGCGTGAAGTGGTGTTTATCAACCCGGACGACATGGCGGATTTAGGCTTCACGGAAGGCCAGAATGTCGATATTGAAACCCTGTGGAATGATGGCATCACCCGCCGCGTCAGCGGATTTAAGCTGGTGCCGTACAATATTCCACGCGGCAATCTGGCGGCCTATTATCCGGAAACTAACCCGCTGGTGCCGCTGAACAGCTTTGGCGATGGCAGCGGTACGCCGACCTCGAAATCGGTGCCGGTTAAACTTGAACTGTCATCGGCGCTGGCCGACCAACGCATTGCCTGATCGCGGTCAGTTCTGCCCCCTTAAAAGCCGGCTTGCCCGGCTTTTTGCCTTGCCGCGCGGCGTCGATTCGCGTAAAACTGTCAGCCGCTAATAGGCCACGAAACGTAAAAATTATGTTCCAGGATAACCCGCTGCTCGCGCAGCTGAAAGAGAAGCTCCACTCGCAAACGCCTCGCGCTGAAGGCGTCGTTAAAGGCACCGAAAAAGGCTTCGGCTTCCTGGAAGTCGATGCACAAAAAAGCTACTTCATCCCGCCCCCGCAGATGAAGAAAGTGATGCACGGTGACCGTATCGTTGCCGTGATCCACAGCGATAAAGATCGTGAAAGCGCTGAGCCAGAAACGCTGGTTGAGCCGTTCCTGAGCCGCTTTGTTGGCCGGGTACAGAAAAAAGACGATCGCCTGTCCATCGTGCCGGATCATCCGCTGCTGAAGGACGCCATTCAGTGCCGTCCGGTGCGTGGACTGACGCATGAGTTTGAGAATGGTGACTGGGCCGTCGCTGAGATGCGCCGCCATCCGCTGAAAGGCGATCGCGGTTTTTATGCCGAACTGACCGATTTCATTGTTAAAGCTGACGATCACCTCGCGCCATGGTGGGTGACGCTGTCGCGTCATAACCTTGAGCGTGAAGCGCCTGATGTCAGCTTTGGCGAAATGCTGGATGAAGATCTGACGCGTGAAGATCTGACCGCGCTGGATTTTGTCACCATCGACAGTGCCAGCACCGAAGATATGGATGATGCGCTCTACGTTGAAGCGCTGGAAGATGGCGCGTTGCGCCTGACCGTGGCTATCGCCGATCCTACCGCCTACGTGCCGGAAGGTAGTCAGCTGGATAAACTGGCGGCGCAGCGTGCCTTCACCAACTATCTGCCGGGCTTTAATATTCCGATGCTGCCGCGTCAGCTTTCCGATGACGTCTGCTCGCTGCGTCCGCATGTGCGTCGTCCCGCGCTGGCCTGCCGCGTCACCGTCAGCCCGGATGGCAGCCTGGCTGATGATCCACAGTTCTTTGCTGCCTGGATCGAGTCCAAAGCCAAACTGGCATATGACGAGGTGTCTGACTGGCTGGAAAACAGCGGTGAGTGGCAGCCGGAAAGCGAGGCAATTGCTGAGCAAATCCGTCTGCTGCACCGTCTCTGTCTGGCACGCAGCGAATGGCGTCAGACCCATGCGCTGGTGTTCAAAGATCGCCCTGACTACCGCTTCCTGCTGGGTGAGAAAGGCGAAGTACTGGAGATCGTGGCTGAGCCTCGCCGCATCGCCAATCGTATCGTTGAAGAGTCGATGATTCTGGCTAACGTCTGCGCGGCTAAAGTGCTGCGTGATACGCTCGGTTTCGGTATCTATAACGTGCATGCCGGTTTCGATAGCACCAACGCCGAACAGGCTGCCGCCGTGCTGGCTAACCACGGTATCAGCGTCGATGCTCAGGCGATTACCACGCTGGAAGGTTTCCGCGTGCTGCGCCGTGAGCTGGATGCCCAGCCGACCCAGTTCCTTGACAGCCGCATCCGTCGCTTCCAGACCTTTGCTGAGATCAGCACCGAGCCGGGTCCGCACTTTGGTCTCGGCCTTGAAGCCTACGCCACCTGGACCTCACCGATCCGTAAGTTTGGCGATATGATCAACCATCGCCTGCTGAAAGCGATCATTCGTGGCGATCAGATCGCCCGTCCGGATGAAGCGCTGACCGTCACCATGAGTGAACGTCGTCGCCTCAACCGCATGGCGGAGCGCGATGTCGGTGACTGGCTCTATGCCCGCTACCTGGCACCGTTCGCGGCAACCGACCGTCGCTTTAGCGCGGAGATCATCGACGTGTCGCGCGGCGGCATGCGGGTGCGCCTGCTGGAGTTCGGTGCGGTCGCGTTTATCCCGGCCCCGTTCATCCACGCGGTGCGTGATGAACTGGTCTGCAGCCAGGAAAATGGCACCGTGCAGATCAAAGGCGAAGTGGTTTACCGTGTCACTGACGTTATCGATGTCACCATTGCGGAAGTCCGGATGGAAACCCGTAGCGTGGTGGCTCGCCCCGCCGTTTAAGTCTGAAATCTGACGGGATAACCCTGGTTATCCCGTCCATTCCCACCGCCTCTGCTTTGCAAAAATGTTAAATTTGTACCCCGCTTCACACTTCTTCCTCGATTAACTTTCACTTACATTCCATTACATTAAGTTTGACTCGTTGTTTTCGATCGCATCTCTCTCGATCCTCACAAGGAGTTAGTCATGAAAAACGTCAAAACCGGCGCGATCTGGTTAGTGGTGGCGTTAATCGGCGCGGGCGCTTTCGCTATGCTGGCACTCAGCCGCGGCGAACACGTCAACGCAGTCTGGCTGGTGATTGCGGCGGTGGCCTGCTACAGCATCGCCTATCGCTTCTACAGCCTGTTTATTGCCCGCAATATTTTTGAACTGGATGATCGCCGCCTGACACCCGCCGAGCGGCTGAATGACGGTCTCGATTATGTGCCAACCAACAAGTGGGTGCTGTTTGGTCACCACTTCGCGGCCATTGCCGGTGCCGGTCCGCTGGTCGGGCCGATCCTGGCGGCACAAATGGGCTTCCTGCCCGGCACCATATGGATTCTGGTCGGGGTGATGCTGGCCGGTGCGGTACAGGACTTTCTGATCCTGTTTATCTCTACCCGCCGCGATGGCCGCTCGCTGGGCGAGATGGCACGGCAGGAACTGGGTGCCTTTGCCGGTGTGGTCACCATGCTCGGCGCGCTTGGCGTGATGATCATCATTCTGTCGGCGCTGGCGCTGGTGGTGGTTAAGGCGCTAGCCAACAGCCCGTGGGGACTGTTTACCATCGCCGCCACCATTCCTATCGCGCTGTTTATGGGCGTTTACATGCGCTTTATCCGCCCCGGAAAAATCGCTGAAGTGTCGCTGATTGGCTTTGTGCTGATGATGGCGGCGATTATCTATGGCGGCGACGTAGCGCAGCATCCTTACTGGGGGCCGTTTTTCACCCTGAAAGGTACTTCGCTCACCTGGGTTCTGGTGATTTACGGCTTCATTGCCTCGGTCCTGCCGGTCTGGCTGCTGCTGGCTCCGCGTGATTACCTGTCTACCTTCCTCAAAATTGGCGTGATTGTCGGGCTGGCGATTGGCATCGTGTTTGCCATGCCTGAGATGAAAATGCCGGCGGTGACCAAATTTATCGACGGCAGCGGCCCGGTCTTCTCCGGCGCAATGTTCCCATTCCTGTTTATCACTATTGCCTGTGGTGCCATCTCCGGCTTCCATGCGCTGGTGTCGAGCGGCACCACACCGAAACTGGTGGAGCGTGAAAGCCATATTCGCTTCATTGGTTACGGGGCGATGCTGATGGAGTCTTTCGTGGCGATCATGGCGCTGATTTGCGCCTCGGTGCTGGACCCAGGCGTCTATTTCGCCATGAACTCACCGGCTGCGCTGATCGGCACCACCGTTGAGAGCGCCTCACAGGTGATCAACGGCTGGGGCTTTGTGGTGACGCCAGAGATGCTGAGCGGCATTGCCCGCGATGTGGGTGAAGGCTCTATCCTGTCGCGTGCCGGTGGCGCACCAACCTTTGCCGTCGGGATGGCGCACATCATTACCGACATTTTTAACAGCCGGGCGATGATGGCGTTCTGGTATCACTTCGCCATTCTGTTTGAAGCGCTGTTTATCCTGACCGCGGTGGATGCGGGTACCCGCGCCTGCCGTTTTATGGTGCAGGATCTGGTCGGCACCGTGGTGCCTTCGCTGGCAAATAACCGCTCGTGGCTCGGTAACATGGCCGGTACCACAGTCGCGGTGGCGGGCTGGGGCTTCTTTGTCTATCAGGGCGTGGTCGATCCGCTGGGCGGCATTAACACCCTGTGGCCGCTGTTTGGCATCGGCAACCAGATGCTGGCGTCAATGGCACTGATCCTCGGTACCGTGGTGCTGTTCAAAATGAAAAAGCAGCGCTACGCCTGGGTCACCATCCTGCCAACTATCTGGCTGTTCATTACCTCAATGACCGCCGGATGGCAGAAAATTTTCCATGAAAAACCGTCAATCGGCTTTCTGGCTCAGGCCAGCAAGTTCCGTAAAGGGCTGGATGAAGGCGTATTGATTGCCCCGGCGAAAACCGTGGCCGATATGCAGACCATCGTCTTCAGCAACCAGATCAATGCGGCGCTGTGCGGCTTCTTCATGCTGGTGGCGGTGACAATGCTGATTGCCGCCTTCTTTGTCATCCGTAAGGCACTGCGCAGTAACCTGCCGACCACGCATGAGTCGACGGTCGCGCTGCGTAATAAGGAGGTGCGTCATGTCTGATGCGATTCATCCGGTGCGTCGTCCGCAGGGCAAGTGGCAGATTCATCACTGCCAGTTTGTCGCGGCCCGCGAGGCGGCCCCCTTTCGCTGGCGGACCCTGTGGCGCGGCCTGCAACAGTGCTTTCGCTTAATGGTCGGGGTGCAGGATTATCAAACATACCTGCAGCATATGCGACTGCATCACCCTGAACAGCCGCCAATGAATGAGCGCGATTTTCACCGTTACTGCCTGGATGCCCGCTTCCCAAGCCAGGCCGGTAAGCTGGGGAAATGTCCCTGCTGATGAGCGTAATAAGCCCCACAGAAGTGGGGCTTTTTTGTGCCATTCTTATCTTGATAGCAAAATATATTTGGTTTGTGCCTTGTACTAAGGTCGGATGATGAATACTGTTGCTAAAATAATGAGATAACGCCTGCAGAGCACTCCCCGGAGGAAGTTTCCATGACCGATGAACAAGGGCAAACGTTGTTGTACACCTTGTTTGGTACAACCAGCCCTCATTGGCGTCTGACCGCGGACAGCGATGCGCTGAATTTTGCCGAAGATGAGTCGTCACTAACCAACATAGCCCTGCCGCTAACCCCCGGCCAGGCTGCGATGATACGGGCCATGCCGGTCATTACCTCAAGTATTAATCTGACGCTGCCGTTACAGGGTGTTGCGGTTCCGCTGCATCTGGTCGGTCGCAAAGTTAACCAATCTTCATGGGCCGGAACCGCCTCCGCCTGGGGCGATACCGCCGCGGTCGCGCGCGATTTGACATTGGGCCTTTCATTCGCTGAACAGGTGGTTTCCGAAGCCAATTCGGTGATCGTCATTCTCGACCAGCGTGGCAACATCCAGCGTTTTAACCGCCTGAGTGAAGAATATACCGGTCTGAATGAACATGAGGTGATAGGCCGGAATGTCTTTCAGCTGTTTATGACCAAACAGGAAGCCGCAGCCTCGCGACGTAACATTGCCGGCTTCTTCCGGGATGGTAACTCCTATGAGGTCGAGCGCTGGGTGAAAACCAGAAAAGGCCAGCGACTGTTCTTGTTTCGTAATAAGTTCGTTCACAGCGGCAGTGGCAAAAATGAAATTTTCCTCATCTGTTCAGGCACGGACATAACCGAGGAGCGCCGCGCCCAGGAACGCCTGCGGGTGCTGGCCAACACCGATACGGTGACCGGATTACCCAATCGCAACGCGATTCATCAGCAAATGAGCCAGGCGCTGGAGCAGGCCGGTGACGATCAGACCGGCGTGGTCTATCTCGATCTCGACAATTTCAAGAAAGTGAATGACGCCTACGGTCATATGTTTGGCGATCAGCTACTGCAGGCGGTGTCGCTGGCGATCCTGAGCTGTCTCGGCAAAGATCAGACCCTGGGTCGTTTAGGCGGCGATGAATTTGTAGTGCTGGCCGAACATACCAGCCAGGCGGCACTGGAGGCGATGTCTTCCCGCATCCTCGAGCGGCTGCGTCAGCCGTTCCGCATCGGACTGATTGAAGTCTACAGCGGCTGCTCGATCGGTATCGCCCTCGCCCCGATGCATGGCGAAGATCGCGAAAGCCTGATCCGCAACGCCGATACCGCCATGTACCATGCGAAAGAGAACGGCCGCGGCAAGTTTTGCGTGTTTGCGGCTGAGATGAATCAGCGGGTGTTTGAGTATCTGTGGCTCGACACCAACCTGCGTAAAGCGCTCGAGCTGGATCACCTGATTGTTCACTATCAGCCGAAGATCGACAGCGACGGTAAAGTGCGCAGCGCCGAAGCGCTGGTTCGCTGGATTTCCCCGGAGCGCGGGCTGGTCTCGCCGGGCGACTTTATTCCCTACGCCGAAGAGTCTGGTCTGATTGTGCCGCTGGGTCGCTGGGTGATGCTTAACGTGCTGAAGCAAATTATCGCCTGGCGTCAGGACGGCGTGTATCTGCGGGTGGCCGTCAACGTCTCTGCCCGCCAGCTGATCGATCAAAGTATCTACAGCGATTTGAAACAGGCGCTGACCGAGGCCGGTCTGACCGATTGCCCAATCGACATTGAGCTGACCGAAAGTTGCCTGATCGAAAATGAGACCGAAGCGCTGAAGCTGATGAAACAATTTCAGGATTTGGGGGCTCAGGTGCATCTCGATGACTTTGGTACCGGCTATTCTTCGCTGTCACAACTGGCGCGGGTCCCGATTAACGCCATCAAGCTCGATCAAAGTTTTATCCGTAATATCAATAAGCAGCCGGTTTCACAATCGCTGGTGCGTGCCATCGTCGCCGTCGCCAAGGCGCTTGACCTGCTGGTGATTGCCGAGGGTATTGAAACCCGGGATGAAGAGAAGTTTATCCTTAAAAGTGGCGTTGACGGGCGTCAGGGCTATCTCTACGCAAAACCAATGCCCGCGGAGCAATTTGGGCATTGGCTGGCTAAGCATCCTGCCCGCGTTTAACGCTGATAATTACTAGCCCGCTTTACGCAGTGATGCGCTGTGGCGGTTTTGTAACTGTACCAGACGTTCCATATAAGCAATGTCTTTGGGTTCGATGGTAAAGGCGTAATCCACCCAGTCTTCGGTAATGTCCATCAGCTCAGCGCGTGACAATTGCAGCACGCGCTGACGCGCTTTCAGCATTGCCCGCACGCCGTTGAGTTTCGGACGTAAGGTATCGATAAAGGTTCGGGTGGCGCGATAGCTGTCACCTGGCTGAAACACTTTATCCACCAGACCGCGTGTTTCGTACCATTCCGCGCTGTGCGACTCCCCTTCACAGATCAGCTCTTCGGCCAGCTTCATGCCGGCACGACGTGCCACCAGCGAATAGCCGCCCATGCCCGGGAACAGGTTAAAGGCAATTTCCGGGAAGCCCATCCGCGCGTTGTTCTGCGCCAGAATGAAGTGGTGCGCCAGCGCGGCTTCAAAGCCACCGCCTAAAGCACTGCCCTCAATCATCGCCAGCGTGACCGCGCCGGTGTCAAAGCCGCGAGCTGCTGAATGGATGCAGTCAACGCAGGCCCGGGCATAAGCCCGCAGCGCTTCGCGCCGGTTATTGCGAATGCACTCAACAAAGAAGCGCAGGTCACCTCCGGCGTTAAACATCTGCGGCACCAGCGAACCCGTCACCCAGAAGTCGATTGGCAAACCGGAACGCTGCGCGGCATAGCTCAGGTTCATGATCTCCTCAATCAGTTCGTGGTTGAAGCTGGGACGCGGCTGAGCACGCAACATCATCCACATGGTGCGTCGTCCTTCCTCGTAATAGGCGACTAACTGGGTGGTGTTGCCGACTTCGGTAAATAATCTGCACGTTGCTTGGTTAATAACTGTCATTGTCTCATCCTCTGTTTATATTTGATGCGCTTAACACGCCACATCAGCGTAATGCAGAGTGAGTCCAGACCAAATGAGAGATTGATTTACAACACAAAATCCAGAGTGATCCCCGACAGGCCTGTCGGGGATTGATTAGGCGGGTTACTTGATGGCAGCGCGTTGATCGATGGCGACATGCATACGCTTAACGCGTTTTGAATAAATGGCGGTGATGATCGGCACCAGCACCGAGGTGACAATCACCGAGGTCGCCACCAGCGCGGTTGCCGCCGGCGCAACCGCTTTAAACTGCGGCAGCATTTCAGCAATCAACACCGGCGTTGCTACTGCAGCCCCGGCAGTACTGGACGCGGCCACGCCCGCCGTGCCGTCACCGCCGCCAATCAGTCGATCGGTGAGAATCAGCGGGATGCCGGTAATGATGATCACCGCGACGCCCAGCATGATGCCCAGCAGGCCGGTTTCGACGATCACCGCCAGATTGATAGTGTTACCCAGCGCAAATGCGAAGAACGGGATCAGGGTGTGCACCGCTTTGCCGAAGAATTCCCGCAGTTCAGGATCAAGGTTCCCTAATGCAAATCCCACCACAAACGGCAGCACCGCCCCGACAAACACATGCGGCTCGAATGACGCAATTCCTGCCGTCCCGAGAATCACCATGGTCATCAGCGGACCGGATTCAAGCGACATCAGCACAAATGCGCCCGCTTCCTCTTTGGAACCGTATTGCTGCATGATCGAGGCATAAAGTCCGCCGTTGGTCATATCCATCGCCGCCACCAGCGCCAGGGTGGATAAACCGGCAAACATGCCGACCTCAACCCCGTTCTCCGGCATTACGCGCGACGCAATAGCCGCCACCACCCAGGCCACTGCAATTTTGGTCAGCACCAGCGTGCCGGACTTGCGTAACACCGTGCCGGTGGCGCTTAGCTTGATCGACGCCCCCATACAGAAAAACCACACTGCCAGAATCGGCACGGTGCCGGTCATTAAGCCGTTGGTGAAAGAGCCAAAGTACTTTCCGGCACCAGGAGAGAAGGTATGACAGAGCGCGCCGATAAACAGCGGAATCAACATCATGCCGCCAGGAATTTTGTCTATTGCACGTTTGATATGCATATTGATGTCACCTTTGCTATGCCAGTGGGAGCTGCGAAAAGTGCCCGAAGGCGATGCAAGCAAAATAGTGACTGAGCGTAACGAAAACAGTGATCTCCTCGATAAAATGAAACAGTGTTTTATTTTTATTGATTGATTGTTTTGATAAGTATGATCACGATCGCCATACCAGTCGCAGCCGAGCTAAAAAAAACGGGACGCAGCAGGCGTCCCGACGATTATTTCTGCCCGTACCAGGCGTTGTCGCCATGCTTGCGCAGGTAGTGCAGGTCAAGCAGGGTTTGCTGAATCGGCGGCAGATTTGCCGTCAGCTGCTGGCTGAACAGCCCCATGTAGGCTACCTCTTCCAGCACCACCGCGCTGTGCACCGCCGCATGGGCATCTTTACCCCAGGCAAAGGGTCCGTGTGAATTAACCAGCACCGCCGGTATCGCTGAAGGTGACAGGCCGCGCCGGGCAAAGGTTTCAATAATCACTTCACCGGTATTCCATTCATACTGCTGCTGGATCTCGTCATCGCGCATCGCCCGGGTACAGGGGATCTCGCCGTAGAAATCATCGGCATGAGTGGTGCCCCAGGCGGGAATCGCTCGCCCTGCCTGCGCCCAGATGGTCGCGTGGCGGGAATGGGTATGGACGATACCGCCGACCTCAGGCCAGGCCAGATAGAGTGCTCGATGGGTGGCGGTGTCGGACGAAGGACGTTTATCGCCTTCCACCACCTTGCCGCTCGCCAGTTCAACCACCACCATATCGTCGCGCGTCATCTCTTCATAACGCACGCCCGAGGGTTTAATCACCAGTAAGCCCCGCTCGCGGTCTACCGCGCTGACATTTCCCCAGGTG
This sequence comes from Pantoea sp. X-Soil-YNGN-775, assembly GCF_059730575.1. Lineage (NCBI taxonomy): Bacteria > Pseudomonadati > Pseudomonadota > Gammaproteobacteria > Enterobacterales > Erwiniaceae > Pantoea > Pantoea sp. X-Soil-YNGN-775. Next base: position 2,135,541 of record NZ_AP035945.1, read on the forward strand.
AAAGTCACCAGGTTGTATTTAGGTAGATCCAGATTCGCGTCCAGAACCTGTTGTTTAAGCTGTTCCAGCATGCCTTTTCTCCTGCCGACAATTGTCCTTAAATTCTGCGGATTACGACGCAAAAAGGTTATGGAGCAAATGGCTATAAACGCAGAGGGAAATGGCTGTGAATGCAAAAATGTGTCGTAATTTCAGAATTGTCTATCTTCGTAATTGGCGCAGAATGCATAGAATTCCCTCAGGCAATGCGTGGTCCTGATGGTCCGGCGTTGTCACTCACCCGCTACAGACAGTGTGTCGATGGTGAATCCTGTTTCGATGCCGACAGGGAAGCGGCAATAATGGGCGCACAAGCGGGTTGAGGAAATATCGGAGCTATACTTAAGGTGTTGCCTCTGTGAGCACATTAAAGGAGAAGTTTATGACAATTAAAATGAAACGAATCACCGCAGTTGTACTGGCTACCACATTAGTTGTCGCATTAAGCGGCTGTTCTAACTGGTCTAAACGCGACCGTAATACCGCGATTGGCGCGGGTGCGGGTGCGATTGGGGGTTCAGTACTGACTAACGGTAGCGCGCTCGGCACGGTCGGCGGCGCTGCGGTAGGTGGTATTATCGGTCATCAGGTCCATTAATGACCGTATTAAAATAATAATCGGCTACGCTAAGCATCTACCTGTCAATCGGGCTACTTCTGTAGCCCGATTTTTTATTCAGCCGCCTGCCAGTTTGACCTTCATGCCTTTGGCTTCCAGCAGCGTTTTCAGCAGGTCGCGTTTGTCGCCCTGAATTTCAATCACGCCCTCTTTCAGCGAGCCGCCACAGCCGCATTTCTTTTTCAGCTCAGCCGCCAGCTGCGTTAACCCGGCATCATCCATATCGATACCGCTAATCAGGCAGACGCCTTTGCCTTTACGCCCGCTGGTCTGGCGCTGAATGCGGACAATACCATCACCTTTTGGCCGTTCAGCCTTTTGCTCAGGCTGCGTGATGCGGCCGCTGTCGGTTGAATACACCAGTGGATTATCATTTGCCATTACTTCTCCTCCAGGCTGTGCAGAATGGCCTGCAGTGCCGCTGCCGGATCGGCAGATTGGGTAATCGGACGGCCGATAACCATATAATCGACCCCCGCCTGTTTCGCCTGCAGCGGCGTCATAATGCGACGCTGATCGCCGGCATCACTGCCCGCCGGACGAATACCCGGCGTAACCAGCGCAAAATCCTGACCGATCACCTGTTTGAAGCGGACCGCCTCCTGCGCCGAACAGACCACCCCATCAAGGGCGCATTCGCGGGTCAGCTTTGCCAGTCGTTCAGCCTGTTCGGCCGGCGAGAGGGTGATGCCGAGGCCTCTCAGATCCTCTTCATCCATACTGGTCAGCACGGTGACGGCTATCAACAGCGGTGCCTCTTTACCATAGGGTAGCAGCGCTTCACGGGCGGCGTTCATCATGCGCGCCCCACCGCTGGCGTGGACATTGACCATCCATACCCCTAAATCGGCAGCAGCGGCCACCGCATGCGCGGTGGTGTTGGGGATGTCGTGGAATTTAAGATCGAGAAACACCTCAAATCCGCGCTGCTGCAACGTGGTGACCAGCGAGGGGCCAAACAGCGTAAACATCTCTTTGCCCACTTTCAGCCGGCAGCTGCGCGGATCGATCTGATCGACAAAGCGCAGCGCGCTGTTGATGTCATGATAATCAAGTGCCACCAGAATCGGCGAAGCGGTCACGGTGTGGGGTGAAGACATGTCATTTCCTCTGCAGTGGGCACCCGCGGGCGCGATAGACAAACGGCAAGCATTCTACCTGCGGCCTCGGGTCATCACAATCGCCATTCTCGCCCTGCCTGACTTCGCGCGCACTGTCTCCGTGCTGGATTGTAGTAAACTCTCTTTAGTATGTTGTAACTATTAACCGAGCTGGCAACTCACTGCAAGGCGCGCTCATTACTGGCCGTCAAGACCCCGAATCGGCTTAACTGATGACCAGGTGCGGCACGACGGGCAATGCCAGTAAAGCGCATGAGCCGTGAAGCCACACTTCTGGCAGCGATAGCGCGGTTTGGTGCGAATCTGCTCGCCGACCATGTCGCGCAGCACCATCAGGCTCTCTTTGGCGCGGCCGTCCTCCGCTTCGTGCAGGTGGAAATCCATCAGGCGATGGAAGACCCGCATAGTGGGATGGCGCTGAAGCTGGCGGTTGATGTAGTTCTGCGCCGCTTCCGGCCCCTGCTGCTGTTCAAGGATATCTGACAGATAGAGTTCGGCAGCAGCACCGGTATTCTCTTCAACGCAGCGTTGCAGGAATTCAGCCCAGGCTTCCGGTTGATTGAGCCGCTGGAAGCAGGTTTCGAGCATCGACAGCGTTTCGCTTACCAGCTCTTTGTCCTGATCCAGCACCCGCTGCAGGTGGCCGACGGCTTTGGCGTAGTCGCCTTTTTCCATCAGAATACGCCCCATCATAATCGAGACGCGTGCGCTCTGACGATCGGCCGCCTCCCCTTTCTTCAGCAGGCTCATGGCGCGATCGAGGTCGTCACTGCTCATCGCCTGAAGCGCCAGTTCGCAGTAGAAATGGGCGATTTCACCTTTCTGCTTATCCTTGCCCAGTTTGACCAGCCGCTCAGCTACGTCAATCGCCTGCTGCCAGTCGCTGGTCGCCTGATGGATCAGCAACAGCTGCTGCAGCGCACCGATGCGGAAATCGGTTTCATCCGTCAGCTGCTTAAACATATCCTCTGCGCGGTCATACAGCCCGGCCGCCATGTAGTCACGGCCCAGCTGCTGGATCGCCAACAGACGCTGTTCATAACTGAGGGAGGCACTTTCCATTAACGCCTGATGGATGCGGATGGCGCGATCGACTTCACCGCGCGAGCGAAACAGGTTACCCAGCGTCAGGTGAGCTTCAACGGTGCCACTGTCCTCTTTCAGCATATCGAGGAACAGGTCGACCGCTTTATCCTGCTGATTGGAGAGCAGGAAGTTGACGCCAGCGACATATTCGCGTGACAGACGGTTGGCTTCCTGTTGCTTGTCCTGTTGCGCACTGCGGCGGCCCATGTACCAGCCATACGCAGCCGCAACCGGCAGTAACAGAAACAGCAGCTCAAGCATCGATGTTTATTCCCGGCCAGCCGGTGAGGATGGCGCTGTCGCTACCACGGTGCTCTGCTCAATCTGCGCCTGCATACGCTTAATTTTTCGATTGGCATTGGCCAGCGAAACGCGGGTGCGTAACCAGAACAGACCGCAGATTACCCAGCCGAGCACGAAACCCGCACCAAACAAGGTTGCCAGTAAGGTCGAAATGCTGAACTCACCCTGCGCCAGCAGGTAGTTGAAGGTAATAACCTGGTCGTTGTGCGCGCCTAACGTGACGGAGATAATGAAAATGACCAATACCACTAAAAAAATCAGCAAATATTTCACAGTGCATCCTGTTGTGAGGTTGTCAGGTAGAATTATGCCAAAACTCCGGCAAAAATGCTGCTCCCAGCAGCATCGTACGGCCCGCTTTTACGCCAGCCCGATCAATAATATGGGGACTTTATGGCGAATTACAATCAGGGTTCCCGCTGCGCCACCTCTTTTTGCTCGGCTGGCGGCAGGCTTAGCGGACCACAGACGCGCTGGGCCAGCCAGGTCGCGACGGTGACCAGCAGCCACGACAGCACGGTTGCCATGGCCAGATCGCGCGGCCAGTGCATCCCCAGCAGCAGACGACTGCCCATGACGCCCATCGCCCAGAGAAAGATGATAACCACCGTTTTGTAGTGGCGACGTGGCCACAGCAAACCGATCGCCAGCAGGGCCCAGCTGGCGGCAAACATGGTGTGGCCCGACGGAAAGGCGAAACCGGTTTCGAAGGCCCAGTGGCGTTTCAGCCAGCCGGGAATCTGGTTCTCATCGGCAATTAACGCGGTGACCATTTCGCCACGCTGTTTGCGCTTCAGTTGGTAGAACGCTTTGTCGTCCAGTCCATGATGCTGTTCAAGCCAGATCACATACGGACGCGGCTCCTGCACCTGCTCTTTAATGAACGATTTGGTGTACTGACCGGCCAGAATAGTGGCATTCATGATCAGCAACAGCAGGATGGCCGGCTTGAGACGAAAACGCAGGCACCATAATACCCAGGCACTCAGCAGCACGCTGGTCACAATCCCCCATGGATTGGTCACCGTTTCGGTCATCCAGAACAGGCCTTTCAGCATCGCGTTGCTTTCACCCGGTTGCCATTGCCAGCCCGATAACCAGACGCCGATCGGCATAATTAACAGCAGTAACATCCCGAAGGTGGTACGACGCGAAATTTTATACATCCTTTTCCCTTATATCGGTGACAAACAGCGAAACCAGCATAACTTTAGCTTAAAAAAGAATAACATAAGCGCTTTAGATTAGATAATTGTGCTTTATCACACCAATTGTTCTGACAGATTACCAGCGCGCCGCTGGGTTGTGGCACAATATTGCACGTTTGTCAGGCCACACTGGCCTGTGCGCTATCATGATGATAGTGCATCCTCTGAAGGTTCTGGAGAGTCACATGCAGCTTAAACGGGTGGCAGAAGCCAAACTGCCCACGCCATGGGGAGATTTCCTGATGGTCGGTTTCGAAGAATTGGCAACCGGACATGACCATGTTGCTCTGGTCTTTGGCGATATTAATGACAACGAGCCGGTACTGGCGCGCGTTCATTCCGAATGCCTGACCGGCGATGCGCTATTCAGCCTGCGCTGCGACTGTGGCTTCCAGCTGGAAGCGGCGTTGAATGCCATCGCTGAAGAGGGTCGCGGCGCGTTGCTCTATCATCGTCAGGAAGGACGCAACATCGGCCTGCTGAATAAGATCCGCGCCTACGCGTTGCAGGATAAAGGTTACGACACAGTAGAAGCGAACCATCAACTCGGTTTTGCCGCCGATGAACGCGACTTCACGCTGTGCGCTGATATGTTTAAATTGCTCGGCGTCAATGAAGTGCGGCTGCTGACTAACAATCCGCGCAAAGTTGAAATCCTCAGCGAAGCCGGCATTAACATTGTTGAACGGGTGCCGCTGGTAGTGGGTCGCAATCCTAAGAATGCGCACTATCTGGACACCAAAGCGGAAAAGATGGGGCACATACTGCCGAAGCCATAATTGAAAAAGCCGGGTTTCCCCGGCTTTTTTGTTAGTCCAGCATATTACGGATCACGTAATGCAGGATGCCGTCGTTACGGTAATAGGTCAGCTCGTTGCCGGTATCGATGCGGCAACGCGTATCCAGCTCCTCTTTACTGCCATCGGCGCGGGTCAGCGTGACTTTAACCGTACAGCCCGGCGTCAGCGCGCTCAGGTTCTCGACGTCAATCTGCTCTTCCCCGGTCAGTCCCAGCGTTTTACGGCTTACGCCCTGCGGGAATTCCAGCGGCAGTATCCCCATACCAATCAGATTCGAACGGTGAATACGTTCAAATGATTCGGCGATCACCACCCGCACGCCCTGCAGGCGCGGACCTTTCGCCGCCCAGTCGCGACTCGATCCCGATCCATACTCTTTACCGGCGATCACCGCCAGCGGCACACCTTCCGCCTGATACTTCATCGCTGCGTCGTAAATAGCCAATTGCTCGCCGCTCGGATAGTGACAGGTGTAGCCGCCCTCGACGCCCGGCACCATCTCATTGCGAATACGGATATTGGCGAAGGTACCGCGCATCATCACTTCGTGGTTACCGCGACGGGAACCGTAAGAGTTGAAGTCGTTGCGCTCTACCCCATGCGCCAGCAGATAACGCCCCGCCGGACTTTCAGCCTTGATACTGCCGGCCGGGGAGATGTGGTCGGTGGTAACCGAGTCGCCCAGTATCGCCAGCACCCGCGCGCCGCGAATATCCTGCACCGGCTTAGGCTCTTTCTCCATGTCATCAAAGAACGGCGACAGGCGAATGTAGGTTGAGCCTTCGTCCCAGTCGTAGGTCGCGGCTTCGCTCACCTTGATCTGCTGCCATTCTGGCGTGCCGTCAAACACCTCAGCGTACTCTTTGTGGAACATGTCGCTGGTGACCTGCTGCACCGCAGTAGAGATCTCCTCTGGCGATGGCCAGATATCCTTCAGATAAACCGGCTGGCCGTTTCGATCGTGGCCGAGCGGATCGGTTTGCAGGTTGATCTTCATGTTGCCCGCCAGCGCGTAAGCCACCACCAGCGGCGGTGATGCCAGCCAGTTGGTTTTGATCAGCGGATGGATACGGCCTTCAAAATTTCGGTTACCTGAAAGCACCGCTCCAACCGTCAGATCGCCCTGCTTAATCGCCGATTCAATCTCATCTTTCAGCGGCCCGGAGTTGCCGATACAGGTGGTGCAGCCGTAGCCGACCAGATTAAAGCCGAGCTGATCCAGATAAGAGGTGAGCTGCGCCACCGCCAGATAGTCGGATACCACCTTCGAACCCGGAGCCAGCGAGGCTTTCACCCAGGGTTGTCGTTTCAGGCCCCGCTCAACCGCTTTTTTCGCCAGCAGTCCGGCGGCCATCAGTACGCTGGGGTTGGAGGTATTAGTACAAGAGGTAATCGCGCTGATCACCACTGCGCCATCGGTCAGGGTGTGGGTCAGTCCGGTATCACTGTCGGTATAGTCGACCGCTTTATGCGGTTTCTGAGCGTGGTTGACCTCCAGTTCATTACTAGCGTCAAAGGCGGCGGGAACGTCACCGAGTGAAACGCGGTCCTGCGGGCGCTTAGGTCCGGCGAGGCTCGATTCCACTTCATTCATATCCAGCGCCAGGGTACTGGTGAAGCGTGGCTCATCGCCCGGGTTGCGCCACAGGCCTTGCGCTTTGGCATAAGCCTCAACCAGCTCCACCTGTTCAGCATCACGCCCGGTCAGCGTCATATAACTCAGGGTCACTTCATCGACCGGGAAGAAACCACAGGTTGCACCATATTCGGGTGCCATATTCGCAATAGTTGCGCGGTCAGCCAGCGGCAAATCGGCCAGCCCGTCGCCATAGAACTCAACGAATTTACCTACCACGCCGTGCTTACGCAGCATCTGGGTAACCGTCAGCACCAGATCGGTAGCGGTGATCCCCGGACGTAATTTGCCAGTGAGTTTAAAGCCCACTACATCCGGAATCAGCATCGAGACCGGCTGGCCGAGCATCGCCGCTTCCGCTTCAATGCCGCCAACGCCCCACCCCAGCACGCCGAGCGCATTAATCATCGTGGTATGCGAATCAGTCCCGACCAGCGTGTCGGGCCAGGCATACTCTTCGCCGTTCAGGGTTTCGTGCCAGATCGCTTTGCCAAGGTACTCCAGGTTAACCTGGTGGCAGATACCGGTGCCGGGCGGAACCACGCGGAATTTATCAAAGGCTTTCTGGCCCCAGCGTAAAAAGACGTAACGTTCGTGATTGCGCTCCATCTCCAGCCGGACGTTCTCTTCGAACGCGTCGTCATCACCGAAATGGTCTACGGTGACCGAGTGGTCAATCACCAGATCAACCGGCGACAGGGGATTTACCTTCGCGACATCACCGCCCAGCCGGTTGACGGCTTCGCGCATTGCCGCCAGGTCAACCACCGCTGGCACGCCGGTAAAGTCCTGCATGAGTACCCGCGCAGGACGGTAAGCGATTTCCCGATCGGCATGGGCATCTTTTTGCCAGTCAACCAGCGCCTGGATATCTTCCGCGGTCACGGAGTCGCCATCCTGCCAGCGCAACAGGTTCTCCAGCAAAACCTTCAGGGATTTGGGTAAGCGATCAATGTTACCGAGGTGTTGAGCAGCGCGGGGAAGACTGAAGATGTGATAGTTTTGATTGTCGACCTGCAGTATTTCCTGACTCTGCTCGCGTAGGGTAGACGACATAGCTCCTCCTTTATAATCGTGGTCTTTAAACCTCAGAGAGTTAAAGGTTTATGTTAAAGATAGACCACAAATTCGTTAACGTTTTGATTACAACACAAATTGCTACAATCGGCCGAAACGAAAATGCCCCGTCCGGAGACGAGGCATCAGAAAGAGGTGATTTAATTCAAATCAGAGCGTGATCCACACCGCCGCAGACCAGAACGCAAAGCTAAAGGCATAAGCGCTAAGCCAGGACATTTTTATGATATTCATTGCGTTCACTCCTTCGCCTGAATTGGGCGTACAAAGGCCTGCGATCATCCGTTAAGGATCAATCCCGTTTGTGTTACTGAGTGTGGAGTTGGGCTTTTAACCTGCCCGCCGGAGAAACCGGAAAGAAGAGCAAAGAGCAGTAAAAATAATAAACGGTACAGCGAACAGCGTTATTTAGTTTTAGGGTCCAGGAACGACTCGATAAAGTGTCGCTGGTTATCACTCAAATCCCAGGAATCAGGGATAGACACTTTTTCGTCCTTTGCAAGCGGCTCTTTCCCTTTACAGGAAGCGGGCTTGTGCTGACGCGCAGTCAAAGAACGTTTATGGCTGAGTGTATTTGCCCACATGGCTTTAGCCCCAGATACGCCAGATCATCAAAGCAACAACTACCCAGAACAGCGCTGAGGCAGCGAATACGGTCAGCCAGGCTTTGCGGCGGGTGTTGCCAGTGCGCTCAACCTTGGTGCTTTTTGCCGGGAAACCCGGTTGTACAGTCAGTCGTGTATTCATAGTTTTTGATAATCACTCTCAACAAAATGATTGATAACAACGATTAAGATTTAGGACGAATCCTAAACGCGTTAAGGCCAAAAATCCAGTTATTTTTATTGAGTAAAACGATTAACGCTATTAATCAATAAGGCCTAATCACGTCAGAAATCATTAACCGTGGAACAAACTTTTAATTAAACGATCACATTATAAATTTGACTTAATTTACATTCAGGACCATTCAAAACTAAAGAGCAGATTAAAGAACCTGATTTCAACTGGCTTCTCATCAGGTCTTAACTGGAGTATGGGAATATTCCTGGCGTCCCGCAAAGCGGCAAGGCAAAAAATGTGTAGTAATTCGCATTTAAGAAAGACCAAACCGAAAACATGTGATCGATGTTTCATTTACAAAAAAATAATAAAAACTTTTGATTCTCATCTGGCGCTAACATCTGGCAATAAAAAAAGGCCGCCCAGAGCAGCCTTTATCATCATTAATGCGTATCAGGCTCATTTAAACGGCAGTTTAATGTCCTTAAACATGGCTTCAATATCTTCGTTCGAACGCAACGCCACCGCAGTATCAACCACGTCACGTGTCAGGTGCGGCGCAAAACGTTGGATAAAATCATACATATAGCTGCGCAGGAAGGTGCTGCGGCGGAAGCCTATTTTGGTGGTGCTGTTGGTGAAAATGTCCGCCGCTTCGATACGAATCAGGTCAGGATCGGAGACCGGATCGACCGCCATGCTGGCAATCACCCCAACGCCAAGACCTAATCTTACGTAAGTTTTGATAACGTCAGCGTCGGTGGCGGTGAAAACAATGCGCGGCGTTAATCCGGCACGGTTAAACGCGGTATCAAGCTCTGACCGCCCGGTAAAGCCAAAGGTGTAGGTCACCAGCGGGTATTCAGCCAGCTCTTCAATCGTCACCTGCCCTTTTCCGGCCAGCGGATGGTCGGCCGTCACCACAATCGCCCGGTTCCAGTGATAGCACGGCAACATAATCAAATCGTCGTACAGATGCAGTGCTTCGGTAGCAATGGCGAAGTCCGCATTGCCCTTGGACACCGCTTCGGCAATTTGCGTCGGCGACCCCTGATGCATATGCAGCGATACCCGCGGATAGCGCTCAATGAAGCCTTTAATTACGCCTGGCAGTGCATAGCGCGCCTGAGTATGGGTGGTTGCCACATACAGCGACCCTTTGTCTGGCCAGGTATGTTCACCGGCTACCGATTTAATCGCATCTACTTTGGAAAGCACCTCACGCGCAATGCGGATAATCTCTTCACCGGCTGGCGTCACCTGAGTCAGGTGTTTACCGCTGCGGGCAAAAATCTGTACCCCCAGCTCATCTTCCAGCATCCGGACCTGTTTACTGATGCCAGGCTGCGAGGTGTAGAGTCCTTCCGCCGTCGAAGAGACATTAAGGTTGTGATTAACCACTTCGACGATATAGCGCAACTGCTGTAATTTCATATCTGTTCCATCCCGGTAAGTTACAGAGTCGCATCCCCGGTTGACGTATTGTCGCCTTAACAGGGTGAAGAAAAGCCATGCATCAGGAAAGGTCGGAAATGCTATAACAACTATATCATTTTAAGGGTGAATGTAGAACGGATTGATATAAGGCTCAGAAAAAGGCCAGCGAGCGCTGGCCTGATAGGATTACTTCTTCGCTTCCTGCCATTTGCCATCAATATAGAAGGCGGACCAGCCGGTCGCTTTGCCCTCTTTTTCAGAGGAGACGTACTGCTGTTTGGTTTTGCGGCTGAAACGGACCAGCGTTTTATTGCCTTCCGGATCGGCAGCCGGTGCCTCGGCCAGGTACTTCAGCTTCTCTGGCAGACGGTCGCTGAAGCGCTGTAACTCTTCAACCAGTGGCGCCCGGGTTTCGCGCGATTTCGGGAAGGTATTAGCCGCCAGAAAGACCCCGGCAGCGCCGTCGCGCAGCACGAAGTAGGCATCCGACTTTTCGCACGCCAGTTCAGGCAGCGGGACCGGATCTTCTTTCGGCGGTGCTACTTCACCGTTACGCAGAATCTTACGGGTGTTTTTACACTCTTCGTTGGTACAGGCCATGTACTTGCCGAAGCGCCCCATTTTCAGGTGCATCTCGGAACCACACTTCTCGCACTCAACCACCGGGCCATCATAACCTTTAATGCGGAACTCACCCTGTTCGATTTCGTAGCCGTCGCATTCCGGGTTGTTACCACAGACGTGCAGCTTACGTTCGTTATCGATCAGATAGCTGTCCATCGCGGTGCCACACTTCTGGCAACGACGACGGGCGCGCAGGGCGTTGGTTTCAGCATCATCCCCTTCCAGAATATTCAGAACTTCGTTTTCCGGAATCAGGTTGATGGTCTGCTTACAACGCTCTTTCGGCGGTAACGCATAGCCTGAACAGCCGAGGAATACCCCGGTACTGGCGGTACGAATCCCCATTTTGCGGCCACAGGTCGGGCAGTCAATCGAGGTCAGCACCATCTGGTTAGGCTGCATACCGCCCTCTTCAGGGTCTTTCTCTGCCCGCTCAAGCTGCTGAGTAAAGTCGCTGAAGAAGTTATCCAGCACCGCTTTCCACTGCGCCTGGTTGTTAGCCACCTGATCGAGGCTGTTTTCCATATGCGCGGTAAAATCGTAGTTCATCAGCTCACGGAAATTCTCTTCCAGCCGATCGGTGACAATTTCACCCATTTTTTCCGCATAGAAGCGGCGGTTCTCAACCCGCACATAACCGCGATCCTGAATGGTCGAGGTAATCGCAGCGTAGGTCGATGGACGGCCAATACCGCGTTTTTCCAGCTCACGCACCAGTGAAGCTTCGCTGAAGCGCGCCGGTGGCTTGGTGAAGTGCTGGCCAGGCAGCAGCTGTTGCAGATCCAGCACATCACCTACGCTGACCGCAGGCAAGGTACGATCTTCATCATTCTTACGCAGCGCCGGCATCACTTTAGTCCAGCCGTCGAAGCGCAGCGTACGGCCTTTGGCTTTAAGCTTAAAATCACCGGCGGTGGCGGTAATGGTGCTGGAGTCGTACTGCGCTGGCACCATCTGACAGGCGACAAACTGACGCCAGATCAGCTGATAAAGTTTCTGCGCATCCGCTTCCATATCTTTTAACTGTTCCGCCACCACTTCCACATCAGAAGGACGAATCGCTTCGTGCGCTTCCTGCGAATTCTCTTTGCTGGCGTAAGTGTTGGCGGCTTCAGGCAGATATTTCTTGCCGAATTGGCTTTCAATGTAACCACGTGCCATAGCGACCGCATCCTGACTCAGGTTGGTCGAGTCGGTACGCATATAGGTAATGTGACCGGCTTCGTACAAGCGCTGCGCCATCATCATGGTTTTCTTCACGCCAAAGCCGAGGCGAGTACTGGCGGCCTGCTGTAGCGTCGAGGTGATATAAGGCGCGCCCGGCTTGCTGCTGGTCGGCTTATCTTCACGATCGACAATCTCGTAGCGCGCTTTTTCCAGCAGTGCAACGGCGGCATAGGTTTCGTCGCGATTGACCGGCCGGAACGCCTTGTCCCCTTTGTGGGTGACGTCCATCGACAGTTCGTCGCCCTTCGGCGTGGTCAGCGCGGCGTTAACTTCCCAGTACTCTTCCGGCACGAACGCTTTAATTTCACGCTCACGCTCCACCACCAGCCGCACCGCAACCGACTGCACGCGTCCGGCGGAGAGGCCACGAGCGATTTTCTTCCACAGCAGCGGTGACACCATATAGCCCACCACGCGGTCCATAAAGCGGCGCGCCTGCTGAGCGTTAACCCGGTCAATGTTCAGTTCGCCTGGCTTTTCAAACGCCTGACGAATCGCATTTTTGGTGATTTCGTTAAACACCACCCGGCTGAAACGCTTATCGTCGCCACCGATCACTTCCCGCAGGTGCCAGGCAATAGCTTCCCCTTCGCGGTCAAGGTCGGTTGCGAGATAGATGTGGTCAGCGCTGGCGGCTAGCGCCTTAAGCTCGGCAACCACTTTTTCTTTGCCAGGCAGGATTTGATAGTCCGCTTCCCAACCGTGATAAGGGTCAACGCCCATCCGGCTGACAAGTGCTGCTTTCTCATCTTTTTTGACTTTTTTGACTTTTTTATCTGTCGAGGCGTCAGCACTTTTCTTGGCGGTTGAACCACTGGTCGGCAGATCCCGGATATGACCGACGCTGGATTTAACCACGTAGTCACTGCCGAGGTATTTATTGATTGTTTTGGCCTTTGCCGGGGACTCAACAATAACGAGTGCTTTACCCATATTTACCTTTACCTAATGAAAACATCCTGCTTAACGGGAGAGGATTGGATGCCCAAAAACCCATCGGGTTCAATATTGCTGCGCCTGTTTAACATTTCAAGGCGGAGGGGTCAATCTCAGATCAGACGACGTGGCGATATGCAACTGCATGATAAAAAGCGCTTTTTCCATCTGAAATAATCACACATCCCGGTGCAAAATCCCTGAAATCGGAATCGCCCACACTCTACCTGATAAAATCTGTTACGCAACTTAATTAGCACTCAGGTTAAATTTCCGCCAATTTTTCCGCCGTTACGCCGATTTGTCACACAATGCGACACGCAAGTAATATAGAAAGGATTATGGTGCTGTCAAAAAAGGAGCAAACAATGAAGACATTAACCCAACCTATTTCACGCCAGGAATTGCTGGAAAAAGCCAATGCGTTAATCAAACAGCATGACGATTATTTTGCCGGTATGCAGGCGGATGAGGTGATTCAGCAAGGCGACGTGCTGGTGTTTCGCGGCCCGTTTTTCCTTGATGCAGATGAGTTGCCCACCGCCAGAACCACCACGGTGTTCAACGTGTTCAAACATCTTGCCGTGGTGTTGTCACCGCTTTACCACCTGGAATAAAAAAAACCCGGCACAGGCCGGGTTGTGTTATGTCGTGTCAGCGCTTAAAGCAGCGGCTTTTCGCCACGCTGCCAGAGCTTAAGCAGCAGGCGCTCGGCAACCGATCCGGCACTGTGTGTCATACGGTCAATCATCTTACGACGACGGGCGTAATGCACGCCCAGCACGTTGAACCGATCCATCTGACGGATAATCAGATCGTCACTGGTGCCGACTTCGTCAATCAGACCGAGATCCAGCGCCTGCCGGCCATACCAGTGTTCGCCGGTCGCCACTTTATCGATGTCGAGTGAAGGACGCATCTGATGAACGAACTGCTTAAACAGCAGGTGGGTTTCGTTCAGGTCTTCCTGAAATTTTTCACGTCCCTCATCGGTGTTTTCGCCAAACAGGGTCAGGGTGCGCTTGTACTGTCCGGCAGTATGTAATTCCACGTCGATATCGTTGCGCTTCAGCAGACGATTGAAGTTAGGGACCTGCGCCACCACCCCAATTGAACCGATAATTGAAAACGGTGCCGCCACGATACGATCGGCCACACACGCCATCATATAGCCGCCACTGGCCGCCACTTTATCCACCGCAGCGGTAATCTGCAGCCCGCGATCGCGCAGGCGCTGCAGCTGGGATGCGGCCAGGCCATAGCCGTGCACCACGCCGCCAGGACTTTCAAGCCGTAACAGCACTTCATCGCCCGGCTGGGTGACGGCCAGCACCGCCGACACTTCTTCGCGCAGCGAGGTGACCTCACTGGCATCCATACTGCCTTTGAAGTCCAGCACGTAAAGCGTCGGTTTATTCACCTCGTTTTCGCCCTGCTTCGCGGCCCGCTTTTCCGCCTTCGCTTTGAGCTTCTCCGATTTTTTATGATTTTTCAGCCACACTTTTTGCGCCTGCGGTTTCATCTTCGCCAGCTGCAGGTCCTCTTTCATCTGTTGATAGTCATCACCCAGATGCGTCAGTCGCAGCTGACCGCTCTGACCCCGTTTGCGCAACGCGGCATTCATCACAATCAGCACAATTGCAGCGATCGCCACCACCAGCGTCACTACTTTTGCTAAAAACAGTCCATAACTCGAAAGAAGATCCATTGTGTCGCCTTAGTAAACAGAGAATTAGAGACAATGGGCTAGTTTAGCCGTTTTGCCCCTATGCGTCGCCTGAAATGCCGGCAGCTGGCACAGAATGTGCCGGTTGACGATTGCGCCAATTCGTAATTTCAGGCATAAAGCGGAATCATGCTGTTTTCGCTGGAGGATCCCACCGTGCATTATCAACCGAAAAGCGACCTGCTTAATCATCGCATCATCCTGGTCACCGGCGCATCAGAGGGGATTGGTCGTGAAGCGGCGCTGACTTATGCCCGCTATGGCGCCGAAGTGATCCTGCTGGGACGCAATGCTGACAAGCTGCAACAGGTCGGGCAGACCATTAATCAACTTAATAAACGCCCCGCCCACCCGCTGGTGTTTGACCTGGCCGAAGCCACACCTGAACGCTGCCAGCAGCTGGCACACCAACTGGCGCAGCAGTTTTCTCACCTGGATGGTGTGCTGCACAACGCCGGGATTCTCGGTGAGATTGTGCCGCTGGCCGAACTGGATCCGCAGATCTGGCAGCAGGTAATGAAAATCAATCTCGATGCCACCTTTTATCTGACGCAGGCGCTGTTACCGCTGCTGCTGAAGTCGGAATCCGGTTCACTGGTGTTTACCACCTCGAGCGTCGGCCGCACCGGCCGGGCCGGCTGGGGAGCCTATGCGGTCTCCAAGTTTGCCACGGAAGGGATGATGCAGGTGCTGGCTGACGAGTATAAAAATCATGCGCTGCGGGTTAACTGCATTAATCCTGGCGGCACCCGTACAAAAATGCGTGCCAGCGCGTTTCCGCAGGAAGATGCGAATAAACTGAAAACTCCCGCTGATTTGATGCCGCTCTACCTCTATTTAATGGGCGACGACAGCCGTCGTAAAACCGGTATCAGTTTCGATGCTCAGCCAGGCAGGAAACCGGGAGCAGCAGAATAATGGCCGACGATCGCCATCAGCAACGCCAGCAACGGTTAAAAGAGCAGGTCGATGCACGCATCGCCGCGGCCAATGAGGTACGCGGCATTCTGATGGTGTTTACCGGCAACGGCAAAGGCAAAACCACCGCCGCCTTTGGCACCGTCCTGCGCGCTTGTGGTCACGGTAAACGAGCGGGCGCTATTCAGTTTATTAAAGGCGACTGGCCGAACGGTGAGCGTAACCTGCTCGAGCAGCACGGCGTTGAGTTTCAGGTGATGGCCACCGGTTTCACCTGGGAAACCCAGAATCGGGAAACCGACACCGCGGCCTGTCTGGCGGTCTGGCAGCACGCCAGACGGATGCTGGCCGATGAGACGCTGGATTTGGTGGTGCTGGATGAGATCACTTACATGATCAGCATGGATTATCTGCCGCTGGAGGAGCTGGTTGATGCTCTGCGTCAGCGTCCGGCCCGGCAAAGCGTGATCGTCACTGGTCGTGGTTGTCACCGCAGCTTGCTGGAGATGGCTGATACCGTTACCGAGATGCGGCCGGTAAAGCATGCGTTTGATGCCGGCATTCAGGCACAGCAGGGAATCGACTGGTAGGCAAAAAAAAACGCAGCCCGGGGCTGCGTTTTTAGCGATATTGACGTGGTTAGCCGGAGTTGCGTTTGCTACCCGGATTACGACGTGGGGTGCTGCTCACTTTACTGTGCCGCTTCACCGCACGGCGGATCTGGTTCGCTTTGGTACGGCGGCGATCTTTCTCCACCACCAGCTTGGTCACCGTCTCGTCATCCATACCGACCAGGTTGCGCAGGTAGTTAACCGCCGGCAGGTCCAGTTCGGTCCAGCCGCCGCGAGGCAGCCCTTTCGGCAGGGTAATATCACCGTAGCGCACGCGCATCAGACGACTCACCTGCACACCGACCGCTTCCCATAAACGACGCACTTCACGGTTACGGCCTTCGGTCAGGGTCACGTTGTACCACTGGTTGATCCCTTCACCGCCGCCGAAACGCAGGGTTTTAAAGGCGGCCGGGCCATCTTCCAGCTGCACGCCCTTACTCAGCTGACGAATTTTATCATCGTCAACCTGACCAAACACCCGCACTGCATATTCACGTTCTACTTCACGGCTCGGATGCATTAAACGGTTCGCCAGTTCACCGTCGGTGGTGAACAGCATCAGGCCGCAGGTATTTACATCCAGACGACCTACTGCAATCCAGCGCGATCCACGCAGGCGCGGCAGTCGGTCAAATACCGTCGGGCGTCCTTCCGGGTCGCTACGCGTACACAGCTCACCTTCCGGTTTGTAATAGGCCAGCACCCGGCAGACTTCCGCCGCCGACTCGGCGATGGAAACCAGATGGCCATCAATACGGATTTTCAGGGATTTGCTGCTTTCGACGCGGTCGCCGAGGGTGGCAATTTTGCCATCGACGCTGACACGGCCGGCGGCAATCATAGATTCGATTTCACGACGCGAGCCATGACCGGCACGCGCTAAAACTTTCTGTAACTTCTCGCTCATTGAGCTTCCTCTTTGTCGCCTTCCCAGGCGTCACGGTAGGGTGGAAAATCTTTTTAAATCAATAGGTTAACTTAAAAAGTTTGGCCCATTATACAGACATTTACCCCTGATGTAACGCGCTTTGTGGTTTTCGGAGTCAATTTAAGGATAGCCGGTCCGGCTGACTTTTTCCGCCGTTCAGCCAGACAAACCGGCCAGTGCATCGTGGGCGATATAATTAATAAAGATGCTGAATAAAACGCGATTTCCAAAAACTTTATAGTGCCTGGCATTTAAATTTTCTGAACTGTGACCTGCACCGATGCAATCTGTCAGCCATAAAAATATTCACGCTATCTTACACTTCCACCACTTTCATCCTGCTGTATTTCATCTACCCTTTCTCAACAAGGCAGTATAAAATACTGTTTAGTTGCTTTTATTCGTCACAACCCCGGTGTTAAATAAAAATTTGCAGCGTAACTCTGTTGCAGATTTGTTTATCACCTTATTTTTCGGGGTATTTTCTTAATATTAGTTTTAATTAATTGTGCATAACAATAGGCGGTGTAAACTCTGACGCTGAAGCACCAATAAACGCAGTGCCCGCAGTTATAATTGGCGCGCGTACAAAAATAAAACTTTAAAGATTCATTAACAAAAATAGTGTTTTTACATTAATCCAATAAACCGGCGCATCCGGAGTTGTTGCGTTAATACGGTTCAGTGATGAACCTTGATTGCATGTCAGAAGCCTTCACCAGGGATTTTCACGACATGCCTGAAAAAGAATACCAACATGAGAAACCTCTTTCTGTGCCCAGCGCTTGCCGCGCTGGCGTTGACCGGGTGTTCCGTGGGCCATACCGAGTACAGTCGTACCGCAATGCAGCACGTTGATATGAGCGTGACCGGCATTCCGACGATCCTCGGTCTTGGTACCCTTGGAACCAGTATCCCCCTGACGCCAGAATACAGTCTGACCGCTGCCCACGTCGCGAAAACCGCCGTCCAACGCGTGAAGTCTTATCATCCCTATTGCGATCTGGCGATTATCTACCACAAAAATGACGCCAAAACATTAGCCCAATTCCGCAGCAGCGATATTGGCGATCCGGTTAAAATGTACGGCTACAGTTTTATTTCCGCACTGCCGGTCGAATCCTCAGGAGTTAATTTAGCCCGTACCGCTATTCGTAACGGCTGGAATAAAAGCCCGTGCATAGCCATGGCATCTAATGCTGGCGTGGTTCAGGGTATGTCGGGCGGCGGAGTGTATAACAACGATGAAACCCTGGGTGGCGTAATTGTTGGTTATTCTGATGCAATAAAAAATGGCCGTAATGGAAAAGTGATCCTGAAAGATGTTTCACTCTATATTCCTTACGGCCAGTTTAAGAACTGGTTGCAGGCCAATCTGGCCCAGACACCGACACGCGGTGCCTGAACCGCTCTGGTTACAGGAACGGGCGGGTATCGCCCACGCCTTCGCGCACAATTTCCGGCGAATCGGTGGTCAAATCGACCACCGTGGTTGGCTGTTGTCCCAGCGTGCCGCCGTCAATAATCAGATCAACCAGCTTGCCGATGCTATGCTGGATCTCTTCCGGGTCGGACTCGGTGAAGTCGTTCCCCGGCAGAATCAATGAGGTCGACATCATCGGCTGGTTCAGCGCCTCCAGCAGCGCCAGCGCCACCGGATTAGACGGCACGCGCAGCCCGATGGTTTTCCGCTTGTCATTCATCAGACGACGCGGAACCTCTTTGGTCGCCTTGAGAATAAAGGTGTAGTTACCCGGGGTGTTGTTTTTCAGCAAACGGAAGGCTGAATTTCCTACCTGAGAATAAACAGAAAGCTCAGAGAGATCCCGGCACATCAGGGTGAAATTATGGTGCCCATCCAGCTGACGAATGCGGCAGATACGCTCCATCGCGCCCTTCTCTTCCAGCCGACAGCCCAGCGCATAGCCGGAATCGGTCGGATAGACGATCACGCTGCCTTTATTAAGGTAATCCACCGCCTGGTTAATCAGACGGGGTTGCGGGTTATCCGGGTGGATGTGAAACAATTGACTCATAGAAACCTCGTGTCACCTTTCCGTGCATAAATCGCCGGGAGCCAGCTGCGGGAAGCGTTCCCAGACCGGCTCAACCGCCGCGGGCAGCCACAATTTGCGGCCCAGCTCAATCCACGGGCAGGGTTGATGAAAATCAGAACCTTGTGATGCGGCCAGCGCATTGTCTCTGGCGTATTGCGCCAGCTGCGTACGCTCATTCGGCGCCTGCTGACACTGGGCGACCTCCATGGCATCACCACCGACTTCGCGGAAATGAGCGACCAGCCGCTTGAGCCACTTCGCCGATAAGCCATAGCGCCCGGGGTGCGCCAGCACCGCGCAACCGCCAGAATGATGAATCGCATCAATAGCTTGTTCAATTGTACACCATTGTGGCGGCACGTAGCCGGTTTTGCCACGCGCCAGATAATTTTTGAACACCTGCGCCATATTATCCGCCTTGCCCTGCTCCATCAGGAAGCGCGCGAAGTGGCCGCGGGTGATCACCCCGCCATCGGCCAGCCGCAGTGCACCAGCCAGCGCGCCCGGAATGCGGGCTTTCTCCAGCCGCTCGGCAATCTGTTCCGCCCGCGCCTGCCGACAGGCATGCTGTCCGGCGAGAAAACTGACCAGCGTCGGATGATGGATATCGATATTTAATCCCACGATATGAATTTCGTGATTTTCCCACAGGGTGGAAACCTCAACGCCCGCCAGCACCTTGATCGGTAAAGCCTGATCGATGACCGTTTGACGGGCTTCATCCACCCCCGCGACGCTATCGTGATCGGTAATCGCCAGTACGCCTACGCGCATCTCAACCGCACGCTGTACCAGCGCGGCCGGCGTCAGCAAGCCATCCGAGGCCCGCGTGTGGCTGTGTAAATCATAAACCGGGAAACGGGCGATATCGCTCAAGAGAACTCCTGCTGGAAACTAAACCGGCCAGCATGATAACGATTTTAACCGTCGGTGAAAAAGTGTATTGACATTTCCGCCCTGAACCCGTTAACTAGTACACAAGTTCACACGTAACGGGTATTCAATCATGGCTGTTGTAATCACGCATTTTAACGGTTGGTGGCGCGATGTTCCCGAACACGGGCGACGTGGTCGTGCACATTTTGCGTAAACGCTGTGCAGATACCTGAGCCCGCCACCGAGCGGGCTTTTTTTTGAGCGAAATTCAGAGAAATCATCATGCCAATTGCGAAACCTACAGTGAAGTTGATTACCGGCAACGCGCCTTATCGCGAAGATCCGGCCGCGGTGTTTCATCAGTTATGCGGCGCACGTCCGGCAACCCTGCTGCTCGAATCTGCCGATATCGACAGCAAAAAGAATCTTAAAAGCCTGTTGATTGTCGACAGCGCACTGCGTATCAGCGCGCTGGACAACCAGGTGACTATTCAGGCGCTGTCAGAAAATGGCCGTGCGCTGCTGCCGCTGCTGGACGCCGCGCTGCCCGGCACCGTCGAAAATCAGGTACGTCCCGATGGCCGCGAACTGACTTTCCCGCCGAACAGCGGCCAGCAGGATGAGGATTCACGTCTGCAGGCGCTGTCGGTATTTGACGCGCTGCGTCTGATTCCCCAGCTGGTCAATTCGCCTGCCGATGAGCGTGAAGCCGTGCTGTTAGGCGGACTGTTTGCCTACGATCTGGTGGCGGGCTTCGAAACCCTGCCGCCGCTGGAAAATCAGCAGCGCTGCCCGGACTACTGTTTTTATCTGGCTGAAACGCTGCTGGTGATCGATCACCAGACCCGCAGCGCGCGACTGCAGGCCAGCCTGTTCTGCCCGTCGACCAATGAATTCCAGCGTCTGCAACGCCGGATTGAGCAACTGCATGGCCAGATGCTGCAGCCGGCTCCGGCGCTGCCGGTCCAGACGGTAGAGCAGATGTCCCTGACCACCAGCCAGAGCGATGAAGAGTATTGCGAGGTGGTGCGCACCATGCAGCAGGCGATTCGCATCGGCGAAATCTTCCAGGTGGTGCCTTCACGACGCTTCTCACTGCCATGCCCTTCGCCGCTGGCAGCCTACGACACGCTGAAAAACAGCAATCCCAGCCCGTATATGTTTTTTATGCAGGACCAGGATTTCGCACTGTTTGGTGCCTCACCGGAAAGTTCGCTGAAGTATGACGCCAGCTCACGTCAGATTGAGATCTACCCGATTGCCGGTACCCGTCCACGCGGACGTCAAGCGGACGGTTCGCTGGATCGCGACCTGGACAGCCGGATTGAACTGGAGATGCGCACCGACCATAAAGAGCTGGCAGAGCATCTGATGCTGGTCGATCTGGCGCGTAACGATCTGGCGCGCATCTGCGTGCCGGGCAGCCGCTACGTCGCCGATCTGACCAAGGTTGATCGCTACTCGTTTGTGATGCATCTGGTGTCACGCGTGGTCGGCACCCTGCGCGCCGATCTTGATGTGCTGCACGCCTATCGCGCCTGCATGAACATGGGCACCCTGAGCGGTGCGCCGAAAGTACGCGCCATGCAGCTGATCGCCGGTGCTGAAGGCACCCGCCGCGGCAGCTACGGTGGTGCGGTCGGCTATTTCACCGCCAATGGCGACCTGGATACCTGCATCGTTATCCGCTCTGCGTATGTAGAAGACGGGGTAGCAACCGTACAGGCGGGTGCCGGTGTGGTTCTGGACTCGAATCCGCAGGCGGAAGCCGACGAGAGCCGCAATAAAGCCCGCGCGGTGCTGCGCGCCATTGCAACTGCCCATCACTGCAAGGAGATCTTCTGATGGCCGATATTCTGCTGCTCGATAACATCGACTCATTTACCTATAACCTGGTCGATCAACTGCGGACCTTTGGTCACAACGTGGTGATCTACCGCAATAACCTGCCGGCGGCACTGTTAATTGAGCAGCTGCAGCAGATGGAGAACCCGGTGCTGATGCTGTCGCCAGGCCCGGGCGCGCCGAAAGATGCCGGCTGCATGCCTGAACTGCTGCGTACGATGCGCGGCCGGTTACCGATTATCGGTATCTGCCTCGGCCATCAGGCGATTGTGGAAGAATATGGCGGCCACGTCGGTCAGGCTGGCGAGATCCTGCACGGGAAAGCCTCCGCGGTGGTTCATGATGGCGAGGCGATGTTTGCCGGCCTGAGCAACCCGCTACCGGTAGCGCGCTATCACTCACTGGTTGGCAGCAATACGCCGGATGAACTTACCGTCAATGCCAGCTACAACGGCATGGTGATGGCGGTTCGCCACGAAACTGACCGGGTATGCGGATTCCAGTTCCATCCTGAATCCATTCTGACCACTCAGGGCGCGCGACTGCTTGAGCAGACGCTGGCCTGGGCGCTGGCGAAGTAACAGGGAGAATGACTATGCAACAGACACTGGAAAAACTTTACCAGGCGCAGACGCTGAATCAGGCTGAGAGTCATCAGCTGTTCAGCGCGATTATTACCGGTCAGCTGGAGCCGACCCAACTGGCGGCAGCCCTGATTGCGATGAAAGTCCGGGGCGAAACGCCGGAAGAGATCGCCGGTGCGGCTACCGCACTGCTGGAAGATGCCAAACCCTTCCCGCGTCCCGACTATGCTTTTGCCGATATCGTCGGAACCGGCGGTGACGGCAGCAACAGCATTAACATTTCAACTGCCAGTGCGTTTGTCGCAGCAACCTGCGGCCTGAAAGTGGCCAAGCACGGTAACCGCAGCGTCTCCAGCAAGTCCGGTTCTTCCGATCTGCTGGCGGCGTTTGGCATTAATCTGGATATGCCGGCTCCGCAGGCACGTCAGGCACTGGACGATCTCAACGTCTGCTTCCTGTTTGCGCCGCAGTACCACACCGGATTCCGCCACGCGATGCCGGTGCGCCAGCAGCTAAAAACCCGGACGCTGTTTAATGTCCTTGGCCCGCTGATTAATCCGGCCCGACCACCGCTGGCGGTGATTGGCGTGTACAGCCCGGAGCTGGTGATGCCGATTGCACAGACCCTGAAAGTACTGGGCTATCAGCGTGCAGCGGTAGTACATGGCGGCGGGATGGATGAAGTGGCGCTGCACGACGTGACCCATGTGGCAGAGCTGCGTGACGGGGAAATCACCCGCTATCAGCTGTCGCCGGAAGACTTCGGTTTTGGCTTCCATCCGAAGGAAGCGCTGGCTGGCGGCACGCCGGAAGAAAATCGTGACATTCTCACGGCTTTACTCCAGGGTAATGGCCAGCAGGCCCATGAGGAAGCGGTCGCCGTCAATGTGGCGATGCTGCTTAAAGTATTCGGTCATGAAGATCTGCGTGAAAACGCACAGCGTGCGCTCAACGCTATCCGTAGTGGACAGGCTTACGAGCGCGTGGTCGCTCTGGCAGCAAGAGGATAACCATGCAAGGTACCGTGTTAGAAAAAATTGTGCAGGACAAAGCGATTTGGGTTGCAGCGCGTCAGCAGCAGCAGCCTCTTTCTACCTTTCAGAACAGCATTGAGCCTGCCAGCCGTCATTTTTATGATGCGCTCCAGGGTGCGCGCACCGCGTTTATCCTCGAGTGTAAGAAAGCATCGCCCTCGAAAGGGATTATCCGCGCCGATTTTGATCCGGCGGCGATTGCCGGGGTTTATCGTCACTACGCTTCGGCAGTGTCGGTGCTGACCGATGAAAAATACTTTCAGGGCGACTTTGCTTTTCTGCCGATCGTCAGTGCCGCTATCACCCAGCCAGTGTTGTGCAAAGACTTTATCATCGACCCGTATCAGATCTATCTGGCACGTTACTATCAGGCAGACGCCATTCTGCTGATGCTGTCGGTGCTGGATGATGAGCAGTATCGTCAGCTGGCCGCCGTCGCCCACAGCCTGAAAATGGGCATCCTGACCGAAGTCAGTAATGAGCAGGAGCTGGAGCGCGCCATTGCGCTGCAGGCCAGAGTGGTCGGGATCAATAACCGCGACCTGCGCGATCTGTCGATCGATCTGAACCGCACCCGCCAGCTGGCCCCACGCCTGTCGCACGGCGTCACGGTGATCAGCGAATCGGGCATCAACAGCTATGCAGACATTCGAGAGCTGAGCCACTTTGCCAACGGCTTCCTGATCGGCTCCGCCCTGATGGAAGAACCCGACCTGACCGCAGCGGTGCGCCGGGTGACGCTGGGGGCCAATAAAGTCTGTGGCCTGACCCGGGCGGAAGACGCGCGTGCCGCCTATGAAGCCGGTGCCCTCTACGGCGGGCTGATCTTTGCCGAAGGTTCGCCGCGTTACATCGAAACTGAAGCCGCCCGTACGCTGATGGCCGCCGCGCCGTTGCGTTACGTTGGCGTGTTCCGCAATAACGCCGTTAGTGACGTTGTCACCAAAGCCACCGCGCTTTCGCTCGCCGCCGTTCAGCTGCACGGCAATGAAAACCCGGATTATGTTAGCGAACTGCGCGCGGCCCTGCCTGCCAGCGTTGAGATCTGGAAAGCGCTGCGCGTTGAAGGCGCGTTACCGGCGCGCAACTGGCCGCACATCGATCGTTACGTGTTTGATAATGGCGACGGCGGAACCGGTCAGCGCTTTGACTGGTCACTGTTACAGGGCCAGACGCTGAACGACGTGCTGCTGGCCGGTGGCCTGAGCGCGGATAACTGTGTTGAAGCGGCGCAGCTGGGCTGTGCCGGTCTCGATTTCAACTCTGGGGTGGAAAGCGCGCCCGGTATCAAAGATGCCCGTAAAATCGCGGCGGTGTTCCAGACACTGCGCGCCTACTGATTTGCCTGGCCTGCTCTACGGCGGGCCCGAAAAAGGAAGCTAAAAATGACGTTACTGAACCCCTACTTTGGCGAATTTGGCGGAATGTATGTTCCGCAGATCCTGATGCCAGCGCTGCGCCAGCTGGAAGAGGCGTTTGTCGACGCGCAGAAAGATCCTGAGTTTCAGGCGGAATTCATGGACCTGCTGAAGAACTATGCCGGTCGTCCTACCGCCCTGACGCTGTGTAAGAACCTGACCAAAGGCACCAAAACCCGACTCTACCTGAAGCGCGAAGATCTGCTGCACGGCGGCGCGCACAAAACCAATCAGGTGCTGGGCCAGGCGCTGCTGGCTAAACGCATGGGCAAGAACGAAATTATCGCAGAAACCGGTGCCGGACAGCACGGTGTCGCCTCTGCGCTGGCCTGCGCGCTGCTGGGAATGAAGTGCCGCATCTATATGGGTGCCAAAGACGTTGAACGTCAGTCTCCCAACGTATTCCGTATGCGTCTGATGGGTGCCGAAGTGATCCCGGTACACAGTGGATCAGCCACGCTGAAGGATGCCTGTAACGAGGCGCTGCGCGACTGGTCTGGCAGCTATGAAACTGCACACTATATGCTGGGCACCGCGGCTGGCCCGCATCCGTTCCCGACCATCGTGCGTGAGTTTCAGCGGATGATCGGCGAAGAGACCAAAAAGCAGATTCTGGAAAAAGAGGGTCGCCTGCCGGACGCGATTATCGCCTGCGTTGGCGGAGGCTCTAACGCCATCGGCATGTTCGCGGACTTTATCGATGAAAGCAGCGTTAAGCTGATTGGCGTTGAGCCAGCGGGACACGGCATTGAAACTGGCGAGCATGGCGCGCCGCTGAAGCATGGCCGCGTTGGTATCTACTTCGGCATGAAAGCTCCGATGATGCAGACTGAGGATGGGCAGATTGAAGAGTCTTACTCGATCTCTGCCGGCCTCGATTTTCCGTCAGTCGGACCGCAGCATGCGCATCTCAACAGCATTGGCCGCGCCGAATATGTTTCGATTACCGATAACGAAGCGCTGTCCGCCTTCAAACAGCTGTGCCGTGCTGAAGGCATCATTCCGGCACTGGAATCATCCCATGCGCTGGCGTACGCCCTGAAGATGATTCAGGCCGAGCCGGAGAAAGAGCAGCTGGTGGTGGTTAACCTTTCTGGCCGCGGCGATAAAGATATTTTCACCGTTCACGACATTCTGACCGCGCAGGGAGAAATCTGATGGAACGTTACGATCAACTGTTTAAACGCCTCTCTGCCCGCAACGAAGGCGCATTTGTGCCTTTCGTGACGCTGGGCGATCCGTCGCCGGAACTCTCGCTGCAGGTGATTGACGCCCTGGTGGAAGGCGGCGCAGATGCGCTGGAATTAGGCATCCCCTTCTCCGATCCGCTGGCCGATGGCCCGACCATTCAGAACGCGACGCTGCGCGCCTTTGCGGCGGGCACCAACACCAGCCAGTGCTTTGAAATGCTGGCGACCATCCGGCGCAAATACCCGGATCTGCCAATCGGTTTACTGATGTATGCCAATCTGGTGTTCACCAACGGCGTGGATGCGTTTTACGCACGTTGTGCTGAAGCCGGTGTCGATTCGGTGCTGGTGGCAGATGTGCCGGTAGAAGAGTCTGCCCCGTTCCGTCAGGCGGCGCTGCGTCATGGTATCGCACCGATTTTCATCTGCCCGCCGAACGCCAGTGATACCCTGCTGCGGGAGATCGCCTCACACGGACGCGGTTATACCTACCTGCTCTCCCGTGCTGGCGTGACCGGCGCTGAAAACCGCGCCAGCCTGCCGCTGCAGCATCTGATCGACAAGCTGCGGGAATACAATGCGGCCCCGCCGCTGCAGGGATTCGGTATCTCTGAACCGTCGCAGGTGAAGGAAGCCATCGCGGCCGGCGCGGCCGGTGCGATCTCTGGCTCCGCCATTGTGCGAATCATTGAAAAAAATCACGCCGAACCGGAGGTGATGCTGCGCGAACTGAAAAATTTCGTCAGCAGCCTCAAAGCCGCCAGCCGTTAATTCTGCCAGCATGCCTTATCAGGTGATAAGGCATGATTTCTTTCCATTTTTTACATCCCGCCATTTGCCCTTTTTGCAAAATCTGCACCACAATGTCAGAGCGCCGTTACGGTAACGTCGCATCCAATTTGTGACAGGGAGAGAAAGCAATGAAATTATTTAAACTGCTGGCGGGTGCGTTGATGGCGGGCGTGGTTGCGCTGACACTGAGCGCCTGTGCGCCAACCGCGACCAAAGAGGGAACCGGTGGCTATATCGACGACACCGTGGTGACCACCAAAGTGAAAGGTGAACTGCTGAAAGATGACTCGCTGAAATCGACTGAAATCAACGTAGAAACCTTTAAAGGTAAAGTTCAGCTGAGCGGTTTTGTCTCATCACCACAGATGGCCAATCGCGCGGTGCAGGTTACGCGCAGCGTGCCAGGCGTGAAATCCGTTGTTAACAATATGCAAATCAAATAATTGCTGCTGTGCTTAACAGAAAGGCCGCGTTAACAGCGGCCTTTTTCTCATCAGAAGCGGTAACCCGCGCCAAAAAAGAAAACCCAGGGATCGATGCGCATATTGATATTCTGCTGCTCGCCCGCTGCCTTGAACTTCACTTCAGTATCAATATCCATGTACCACACTGACGCATTCAGCATCCAGTCGCGGTTAATCTGGTAATCCAGACCAACCTGTCCCGCTACGCCCCAGGAATCTTTCACGCTCAGATCGCTGAGACCCGCATCACGGCCGGTCTGGTTGAAGTCAGCGTCATAAAAGGTGGTGTAGTTGATACCGACCCCGACATACGGGCGCGCTTTGCTTTGGCTGTCGAAGAAATAGTATTGTGCCATCAGTGTTGGCGGCAGCTGACGTACCGTCGCCAGCGTACCGGTCGGACCCAGCCCCACTTTGTGGCGGAACGGCGTGGCGGCCAGCAGTTCGACCCCGATATTATCGGTCGCCATATAGGTAAAGGTTAGTCCAAGCTGGGTATCGTTACTGGCGCTGAACTCGCCCATCCCGAGCACGTTGTCGGAACCTTCAGTTGGCCGCACCGTGGCGCTGCCGGCGCGCATAAAAAAATCGCCCGCCTGATGTGCCATCGCCAGTTGGGGTAGAGCCAGAGCCAGTAACATTGCGCATTTTGCCAGTTTCATCGTCACTCCTTTGCTAAAGGGAAAAAACTCTCAGGTCATCAATTTTTTGTTAGCAAAGATTTAACGTGATTTACATAAAATTGCACTCTGCCCGGCTGAATTAAATTAATTAAAAAACAATGGGTTGATGTAGATCAATTTTAGCCAGTGCCGTTGCTGAAAAAATCCCCTTGCCGAAATATTTTGCCCGGCTTATTTTGCTGATCCAGATTGTTGATTTTGGTTCGATGCCTCAGGAGTGGCGGGTGATCAAATGAGCGAAACTTCTAATCCTTGTGTCAGCTGTGGCGCCTGCTGCGCCCATTTCCGTGTCTCTTTCTACTGGGCTGAAGCCGATGATGCCGACGGCCCGGTGCCGACTGAATTAACCGAGCCGCTAAGCCTGCTTATGCGCAATATGCGCGGCACTAACGATCGCGCTCCACGCTGTGTTGCCCTGCAGGGCGAGATTGGTGGCTGCGTCTCGTGTGGAATTTATCAACAACGTCCGACGCCCTGTCGCGAATTTGCGATGTCGGGTGAAGAAGGCGTCGCCAATGAAGCCTGCGATCGCGCCCGCGCCCGCTACGGTCTTCCCGCCCTTTTTCACCCATCTTTACCTGTTATGACAGAAAGTTATGCCGCGGCGGGTGCCCGCGAGCTGCCAGAACATGTACAATCGCCGGGTTAATTAACCCGGTTCCTCCAAGGAGTGTACATGTCTATCACGGCAAGCTCGTTATACCGTGACACTGGAAATTTTGCCCGCCATCAGCTGGTTACTTTACTGTTGATGTCGCTGTTGACCGCTTTCATCACCGTAATGCTGGTACATGTGCTGACCCCAGGCGCCGATCAAATGGCGATCCTGCAGCAGGGTGACGACAGTGCCAGTTCGTTGTTTGAGATGGTGCAGAATATGTCACCTGAACAGCAGCAGGTGTTGCTGCGCGCTTCTGCAGCGGGCACCTTCGCCGCGCTGGTCGGCAATACGCTGTTGCTCGGCGGGATGTTGTGTCTGATACCGATGGTCTCTTCTGGCCAGCGGGTCAGTGCGCTGCGTGCCATTGGCACAGCGGCACCGTTACTGCCGAAGCTGTTACTGCTGACCTTCCTGATTACGCTGGTGGCGCAGCTCGGCTTTATGATTCTGGTGGTGCCCGGCATTCTGCTGACTATCCTGCTGTCACTGGCACCGGTGATGCTGGCTAGCGAGAAGATCGGCGTGTTCGCTGCGATGCGCGCCAGCATGCGGATGGCCTGGAAGAACGTGAAATTGATCGCGCCAGCCATTATTCTCTGGCTGCTGGCGAAAGTAGTGGTCATGCTGTTTTTCTCCTCGCTGACCGTTCTGCCGATGAATGTCTCCTCGGTGATTTTTACCGCTGCAGGTAATCTGGTTTCGGCCATGTTAATTATCTATCTGTATCGGCTTTATATGCTGTTACGTTGATGGCTGATGCGCCTTCGGGCGCATCCGTCCCCAATTCAGCTCTGACTGGAATGACTATGAAGCAGTTACTCGACTTTCTCCCTTTGGTAGTTTTTTTCATTTTCTACAAGCTGTACGACATCTTTGTTGCCTCTGGCGCGTTGATTGTCGCAACCGGTCTGGCATTAGTCGTCAGCTGGGTGCTCTACCGTAAACTGGAGAAGATGACGATTTTCACCTTTGTGCTGGTGGCGGTATTTGGCACGCTGACGCTGGTTTTCCACAACGATGAGTTTATTAAGTGGAAAGTGACGGTGATCTACAGCCTGTTTGCCGTGGCGCTGCTCTACAGCCAGTGGTTTATGAAACAAACGCTGATCCAGAGCATGCTGGGCAAAGAGTTACAGCTGCCGGACCCAATCTGGCGTCGGCTGAACACCGCCTGGGCGCTGTTTTTCCTGGTCTGCGGTCTGGTCAATATCTATGTCGCCTTTTGGTTATCTCAGGCGTTCTGGGTTAACTTTAAGGTGTTTGGTCTGACCGGCCTCACCCTACTGTTTACCCTGATCAGCGGGCTCTACATCTGGCGACAGATGCCGCAACAACAACAAAAATAATTACGCTGCCCGGTCCTGCCGGGCATTTTTTAGCGATCCTCTGCAGAAGAATGAAAGCAATGGACGAAAAACATAAGTTGCCGCAAGGCGAAATGGTGTTACGTACGTTAGCCATGCCAGCAGATACCAACGCCAACGGTGATATTTTTGGCGGCTGGTTGATGTCTCAGATGGATATGGGCGGTGCGATCCTGGCCAAAGAGATTGCCGAAGGCCGGGTGGTTACGGTGCGGGTTGATGGCATGTCATTTATGAAACCGGTGGCGGTGGGTGATGTGGTCAGTTGCCACGCTCGCTGCATCCGCACCGGCAACAGTTCCATGACCATCAATGTCGAGGTGTGGATCAAGAAGGTGTCGTCAGAGCCGATTGGGCAGACATACTGTGCGACCGAAGCGGTATTTATCTACGTCGCGGTCGACAATGACGGTAATTCACGTCCGTTGCCTGCCGGACGGGCCAATCAGCAACCCAGCGATTAGCCGGTCGACTGGCGGTCAGGCAAGGGTGTTACCTGACCGCCAGTTTACTATTCGATACTGGCTCCGCCACTGAGCTTAAACACAACGTTCATGGTCAGACCCTGCCCCGGACGCCCGCTCTGGTAACGCCACTGCTTCATTGCCTGTTTGACAGTACGTTCAAACATATTGCGCGGCTCGGCGGAGAGTATCTGGATGTTATCCACCCGCCCTTCGCTGTCCACATCAAATTTCACCCGCACTCGTCCTTCGACGCGTAATGCTAATGCTCGCGGTGGATAGCCCGGCTTGCTGACGCTCAGCGCTTTTGGCCCATTTGACACCGTCTGACTCGGTGCTGGCGTCGACTTCGGCGCGGCGGTTGGCTTGTTCTGCGTGGCCGGTGCCTCCTGCTTAAACGGATTGGCCTGCGGCTTGCTCTCCTGCCGCGGTTTGACTTCGCGTTTAGGCTGCTCACGCTTGTGTTCCGGCTTCGGCTTAGGTTTGGGCTTCGGTTCCGGCTTAGGAATGGGCACCGGCTCGGGCTTCGGTGGCTCCGGGGCCGGCTGAGGTTCTGGCACCGGTTCAGGTTCTGGCTGCGGTTCTGGCTGTGGGGCGGGTGGCTCAACCACTGCCGGGGCCGGCTCAGGCTGAACTTCAGGAGCGACCATGGTTACGCTGATAGGCTGCGACGCTTTAGGAACTTCGAGTACCTGATGGAATGAGGCGTAAAGAATTCCGGCAATTACGGCACCATGTAAAGCGACAGACAATAACATGGAGACAGGCGTGCGTTTTGGTAATGGCATAGTCAGCGTGGTCATAACGGTCGCGGTCATTGAATGAAGAGCCGATTTTAAATGCAAATAGCAATCAGTTTCAATAACTCCCGCCATCCAGCCGAAAGAAAAGCGTTTTTTAGCCCATTATGCTGAGCACCGAAGTGGTCAGAGGTTTCATTTGCACTCTGATCGGCAATCCCTTAACGTGTTGCGAAATTCTGAAGAGTTAATGGGAGCTCCCAAGTGCTTTACGTCATTTATGCAGAAGACAACGCAGATTCACTGGAAAAACGTAACGCGGTGCGCCCTGCTCATCTGGCTCGGCTGAAACTACTGCATGAAGAAGGACGCCTGATTATTGCGGGTCCGATGCCTGCTGTCGACAGCAACGATCCGGGCGTGGCGGGCTTCACCGGTTCTACCGTGATTGCCGAGTTCCCGTCATTAGAAGCGGCGCAGTCGTGGGCAGAAGATGACCCCTATATTGCTGCTGGCGTCTACAAACAGGTCGCCGTGAAACCGTTTAAACGCGTTTTCTGATCGCGCGTACCAGGTTAAGAAATGGCTTCGGTGCGGCGCACGGAAGCCATTTTTGTTTTGGGTGAAGTAACGATGCAAGTGATGATTCTGGCGCTGCTGGTGCCGATCGTGGCGCTGATTGGGGCCGCACTCTATTTATGGCGGGCCCACGGCTGGCGTAACAAAAAACAGCTGATTGTGATGTGCGTGGTGCTGGCTGCGGCGCTGCAGCTGGTGAACGTAACCCTGCTGTTGACCGCGCAGGCGCGGCTGGCCGGTTAGCCCTCTCGCCCGCAGAATTCAAAAAAACCGCCTTCCTGAACTGCCCGCTGAACCCGGCCCCACAACCGGGTAAGGTGCCGTTTTTATCAATTCATTAAGCCCGCTAAGCTTAATCGAAGACGTTATTGATAATTGCCGTCACCACCGCAGTACTGAGCGCGATCAGCACCAGGTTATCCCCGACAATCTTCCATTGATAACCCGGATAATAGGGCAGGCTGTCCAGCATGGAAGATGGCACCGACCGTTTGGCAATACCGGGTGGCAAAGGTTTACCTCGCGCAAGATTCTTCGCAATACCCGGTGGCAGCGATGAATAACCGGTCAGCCCATGCTGTCTGGCCAGATCGCGGGCGAACGCATAGCCGATCTCGGATTCCGCCCGATAAGGATCGCCGCCCTGCTTCTTTTTACCCTGAGACGAACGATCTTTAGCGTTTTTGCCCTCACCTTTACCACCATGGTCGGCGGAATGTCCATGACCATTGCCATTGCCATTGCCATTGCCATTGCCCGGATTGGCCAGTAAGACTGGCGAGGTGAACAGCAGACAGCAGGCCAAAGCGATGACGCCACCGTTTGATTTCTTATTCATTGACTGACTCCCAAAGGTATTTCTTCTCAATTTATAGCCGGATCTGAAAAGCAGCAATCTGGCATGCTCTTAAAAAGCACGCTGCAAATATCTTCGATCTGCATCGACTCTCAGCGGTTTAGCGCAGCGTCAGTTTTCGCGCCTGCTGACAGGCGTCTGAACAATCCGCTGGCGTAGCCTGTAAACCACCCAGCAACGCTTAGTCCTGCTAAACAATAGCCGCAGCGATAAATGACAGGTTTTACTATTTTACAGTATGTTATTTAATAAGACTGGCATCTCCACCGCGTCCTGACCGGTATAAATGTAAATTTTTTTGACCAATCAGCCAGCGTGTTCTTGACTGAAAGGACCGTTCAACACAACAGGAGAGGCCGTCATGACCGAATTGCTGCATATCATGTCTGTCAGCGCGATTGTTGCGGGCATCTATTTACTGGATTGACCATGAGCGGATTGTTGCGGGAAAAACAAAAGCCCTGCCGGTCTGGCAGGGCTTCGATCTTCCGTGAGAGATGAATGATTGGACAACGAAAAACGATCACGAAAGATGGCTAATTTCTACAAAAACACTGACACCTTGTCAATATGGCCGACCCGCTTGCGCGGTGCCTGTGGCGTATCTTCCCCGCCAGCGATCGGAGTGTGGTGAGCTGAACTTTCTGCTGAACTTTCTATTGAACTTGTTTCTGCACTTTCCGGTGCTCTTTTCTTAGCACCTGTTCCCCTGCAAACGTCCGCTGTGCAGAGTGCTATAAGCGTGCGGGCAACCCCAGCCACAGCGCAAATGCTATCACCGGCGCATTAATTGCGTTCCAGCAGCAAGCTAATCAGGGCATGGTAATGGTGCTCTTCTTCCGCACTGGTCACATCCTGTAAGCGGCTAATCAAGCGGGTACAGATCGCCTTACGATTGAGACTGCGTCCTGAACGCATAATCTCGGTTACCACTGACCCCAGAATCGCCTGCTGTGACGGCAGAGCGGCACTGCTAAGATAAGCCGAAATATCTGAAATGGAGGCCGGAATTCGTACGTTGGTTTGCATCGTTAACCCTCATAGAGTTCGTTTAATTTTTCAACCGATGCAGTAAAGCTATACAACTCTAATAAAGTTGTACAGATATTTATGGTATAATTTGCCCTGCAACAGCAACCAATGAAATAAATCACTATCAAACAGTCACTTGCGTTATTGTAAAGTTGTACAGAGTTGGCTGCGTCCGCCAGAGGCGTCGTCCGCACGCAGTTAGCGCATAACCGACTTCGCGTGGCGCGACACCGACAGTAAAAAACGCGCGATGGATTTTTTTTATCCTGGAGAGGAATTATTATCCATCACTGTCTACATTTATGACTTCTTTATTACACTCCGAAGTTCAGAACGGACGCTACATCACAGTCGCAGGCTCATTATGCATAAAACATATAATATTCAGGGCGCCTCAACTCTGTTCAATCAGCTGTTATTGCGGATGCAGGCGATTGCCGATCCAAAAACAGAAGTGCTGAGCGGCTACCCGGCAAATTGCTCTGCCTGGCTGACCATTTATTATCATCGCAAAACAGATAAGTGGTCTTTTGAATGGTATGACCGTGCCGGTTATCGACGTCCGATGGGCGTGGGCAGCCCGGCCGATTGCCTGATGTGTGAAGTGAAGGATCGCGGCGCGACGCAACAGGAGCAGCTGCAGGCGCGCCACTTTCTGGCGGAGATGGGCTTTTTCGAAGCCTGAGCCGGCATCGGACTGGCGGGAAGGTGCCGGGGATTCTCCCCAGCCGGCTGCCCGGTTGCCCGCCTGAACCGTCAGCACCGGCGACGGCGATTACAACTGTTGCGTAATAAACAGAATGGAGCGACGCTGCTGCTGCGCCAGCTGATGGCGAATACTGTGGATACGCTTATAACGGCGTGACTGCCCTTCCAGCCAGCGTGAACGGCGGCGGTGCACCTGACGTAACATTCTCCAGCGCGCCACTTCATTTCTGCTTCGTCTCATTACTTCCTCTCTGACATCGAATTCACGCGCACGTATTATAAAGATCTTATCGCCAATGCCAAATCTGATCTGAACAGATGGCGCAGGCCAGGGGGTTTCGCTGACCCGCAACAGCACGTAAACTTGCCAGACGAAAGCGCGAACGGGATGTCCACTTAATGACCACTTTTTACACCCTGATCAGTTGGATGCTGCTGTTTGGCTACTGGCTGCTGATCGCCGGTGTCACCTTGCGAATACTGATGAAGCGCCGCGCCGTCACTTCGGCGATGGCCTGGCTGCTGATTATCTATATTCTGCCGCTGGTGGGTATTATCGCCTACCTCTCCTTTGGCGAACTGCACCTGGGTAAACGGCGTGCCGAACGCGCCCGCACCATGTGGCCATCAACGGCGCGCTGGCTGAACGACCTGAAGCAGTGCCGTGAAATCTTTGCCACTGAACACAGCGACGTTGCGCGCTCGCTGTTCGAGCTTTGTTATCACCGTCAGGGCATTGCCGGCGTCAAAGGCAACCAGCTGCAACTGCTTACCAGCTCGGATGATGTGATGCAGGCGCTGATCCGCGACATCCAGCTGGCGCGTCACAACATCGAGATGGTGTTCTATATCTGGCACCCTGGCGGACTGGCGGATGAAGTGGCAGAGTCGCTGATGGCGGCCTCACGTCGCGGCGTACATTGCCGTTTGCTGCTCGACTCGGCCGGCAGCGTCACCTTCTTCCGCAGCCAGTGGGTGGGCATGATGCGCAATGCCGGTATTGATGTGGTGGAAGCGTTGCAGGTCAGCCTGCTGCGCGTTTTCCTGCGCCGGATGGATCTGCGTCAGCACCGAAAAATCGTGTTAATCGATAACTATATTGCCTACACCGGCAGCATGAATCTGGTGGATCCGCGCTTCTTCAAACAGAACGCCGGGGTCGGACAATGGATCGATCTGATGGCGCGGATGGAAGGTCCGGTGGCCACCGCGATGGGGATTGTCTTCAGCTGCGACTGGGAGATTGAAACCGGTAAACGTATTCTGCCGCCGCCGCCCGACCGCAATATCATGCCGTTTGAGCAGGAGAGCGGCCACACGGTGCAGGTTATCGCCTCGGGTCCTGGCTTTCCGGAAGATATGATCCATCAGGCGCTGCTGACGGCGGTCTATTCCGCCCGTGAACAGCTGATCATGACCACGCCCTACTTCGTGCCAAGCGACGATCTGCTGCATGCCATCTGCACCGCGGCGCAGCGCGGCGTGAATGTCAGCATTATTGTCCCGCGCCATAACGACTCCCTGCTGGTGGGCTGGGCCAGCCGGGCGTTTTTCAGTGAGCTGCTGGAGGCGGGCGTTAAAATTTACCAGTTTGAAGATGGTCTGCTGCATACCAAAAGCGTTCTGGTTGATGGACAGCTCAGCCTGGTCGGCACGGTAAATCTTGATATGCGCAGCCTGTGGCTCAATTTTGAGATTACACTGGTGGTAGACGATGCCGGAT
This sequence comes from Pantoea sp. X-Soil-YNGN-775, assembly GCF_059730575.1. NCBI lineage: Bacteria > Pseudomonadati > Pseudomonadota > Gammaproteobacteria > Enterobacterales > Erwiniaceae > Pantoea > Pantoea sp. X-Soil-YNGN-775. Next base: position 2,171,693 of record NZ_AP035945.1, read on the forward strand.
TTGGCAGCGATCTGGCCTGCGTGCAGGATGACTATATTGCCCGCTCACGCCTGCTGGACGGTAAGCGCTGGTCAAAACGTGCCTGGTGGCAACGCATCGTCGAACGACTGTTTTACTTCTTTAGCCCTTTACTGTAAAACGAGCCAAATTGTGTAAACGCCCGCAGGGCAGACAGGACAGACCATGGATTTAAATAATCGCCTTACTGAAGACGAAACGCTGGAACAGGCTTACGATATTTTTCTTGAGCTGGCAGGCGATAATCTCGATCCGGCAGACATCATCCTTTTTAATCTGCAGTTCGAAGAACGCGGCGGCGCCGAGCTGTTCGATCCTTCTGATGACTGGCAGGAACATGTTGATTTCGATCTGAATCCTGACTTTTTCGCGGAAGTGGTGATTGGGCTGGGTGAAGCGGATGGTGAACCGATTACCGACGTCTTTGCACGCGTCCTGCTGTGCCGTGAAAAAGACCACAAGCTGTGTCATATCCTGTGGCGTGAATAGCCGTCGCCGCGATAAAAAACGCCGGGCCTCTGCCCGGCGTTTTGCATTATAACGGATCGACCTTCAGGCAGGAGACCGCATGGCGGAAACTGCCTTCCAGCAGCGGCCGGGTTTTAGCGCACTCCGGTCCGGCAATCGGGCAGCGGGTGCGGAACACGCAGCCGGACGGCGGATTGATCGGAGACGGTAACTCGCCTTCCAGCAGCTGAATCTGCTTGTTCTTTTCCAGATCCGGATCGGGAATCGGCACCGCTGACATCAGCGCTTTGGTGTACGGATGCTGCGGATTGCTGTAGACCTCGCTGTAGGTGCCCAACTCGACCGCATGACCGAGGTACATCACCAGCACCCGATCGGAGATGTGTTTCACCACCGCCAGATCGTGGGCGATAAAGATCAGCGACAGCCCCATTTCGCGCTGCAACTGCTGCAGCAGGTTCACCACCTGCGCCTGAATCGAGACGTCAAGGGCGGAGACCGGTTCATCACAGATAATCAGCTTAGGCTCGAGGATCAGCGCACGCGCGATACCGATACGCTGGCACTGGCCGCCAGAGAACTCATGCGGATAGCGGTTGATCAGGTTTGGCAGCAGGCCGACCTTCATCATCATATTTTTGACGCGATCTTTGACTTCCTGACGTGCCATTTTCGGATGATAAGTGCGCAACGGTTCGGCAATGATATCGCCGATGGTCATACGCGGATTGAGCGAAGCCAGCGGATCCTGAAAGATCATCTGGATGTCACTGCGCGCCTTGCGCCACTCCTCTTCACTCTGCCCCAGCAGATCGCGCCCCAGCCACGCCACCCGACCTTCGGTGGCTTTCACCAGGCCGATGATCGCCCGGGCCAGCGTCGATTTGCCGCAGCCCGATTCGCCGACCACGCCCAGCGTCTCCCCTTCGTACAGGCGCAGGCTGACGCCATCCACCGCTTTCAGGGTCTTTGACGGCTGCCAGAACCACTGCTTGCCATCTTTGATATCGAAATGCACCTTGAGGTCGGCGATTTCCAGTAACACTCTTTTTTCGGCTACGGCGCTCATACTAATTCCTCCACCGGCTTAAAGCAGGCACGTAAACGCCCATCCCCGAACGGTTCCAGCGGCGGCGCTTTGGCACAGATATCCATCGCATGTGGACAACGCGGCTGGAACGGGCAGCCCACCGGCAGACGCAGCAGGTTAGGCGGATTGCCGGGAATGGTGGTCAGGCTCTCGCCTTCAGCATCCAGACGCGGCACCGCATTCAGCAGGCCGATTGAATACGGGTGTGCCGGCTGATAGAAAACGTCACGGGCGCGGCCATATTCCATGGTGCGTCCGGCATACATCACCAGCACTTTGTCGCAGATCCCGGCGACGACGCCCAGATCGTGGGTGATCATAATAATGGCGGTGTTGAATTCGCGTTTGAGATCGTTGAGCAGCGTCATAATCTGCGCCTGCACCGTCACGTCAAGCGCCGTGGTCGGCTCATCAGCAATCAGCAATTTTGGCCGGCACAGCAGCGCCATGGCGATCATCACACGCTGCCGCATCCCGCCGGAGAACTCATGCGGATACATTCTCATCCGCTTGCGCGCTTCAGGCATTTTCACCGCGTCCAACATCCTGACCGACTCTTCGAAGGCCTGGGCGCTGTTCATGCCCTTGTGCAGCTTCAGCACTTCCATTAACTGTTCGCCGACCCGCATGTAGGGGTTAAGCGAGGTCATCGGGTCCTGGAAGATCATGGCAATCTGCTCGGCGCGCAGCCGGTTAAGCTGGTGCTCGGGCAGGTTGAGGATCTCCTTGCCGTTGAACAGTGCCGAGCCGCCGATACGGCCGTTTTTAGCCAGCAGCCCCATCAGGGCGAAGGCGGTCTGTGATTTGCCGGAACCGGATTCGCCAACGATACCCAGCGTCTCACCGGCGCGCAGCGAAAAGTTAAGATCGTTGACGGCCGTCACATCGCCGTCGTGAGTGCCGAAGGTGACGCGCAAATCCTTCACCTGCAGTAACTGTTCGCTTCCCGCGCGGGCCGCCATTGCTGGCTGGAATTCATGAATGGTCATCGGGAAACTCCTTAACGATCTTTCGGGTCGAGGGCATCACGCAGGCCATCGCCGATAAAGTTGAAACAGAACAGCGTGACCACCAGAAAACCCGCCGGATAGAGCAGCAACCACGGCGACACTTCCATCGAGTTCGCCCCATCGCTCAGCAGCGCGCCCCAGCTGCTGAGCGGCTCCTGCGTCCCGAGGCCAAGGAAGCTCAAAAAGGATTCAAACAGGATCATGCTGGGCACCAGCAGGGAGGCGTAAACCACCACCACGCCCAGCACGTTCGGCACAATGTGACGCACCACGATCTTCCAGGTGGAAACGCCGCCAACGTGAGCGGCTTCAATAAACTCTTTGCGCTTCAGGCTCAGGGTTTGTCCACGCACGATACGCGCCATATCCAGCCACGACACCATGCCGATGGCGGCAAAGATCAGCAGGATATTACGGCCAAAGAAGGTCACCAGCAGAATGACGAAGAACATAAACGGGAACGAGTTGAGGATTTCCAGAATACGCATCATCACCGAGTCGGTTTTGCCGCCGAGGTAACCGGCAACGGAACCGTACAGGGTACCGACGATCACCGCAATCAACGCGGAAGCCACACCCACCATCAGTGAAATCCGGCCGCCAATTGCCACCCTCACCAGCAGATCGCGCCCCGACGAGTCGGTGCCAAACCAGTGGCCGGAGGTGGTATCCGGCGCAGAGGACATCATGCCCCAGTCGGTATCGTCATAGGTGAACTGCGACAGCATCGGCGCAACAATCACAAACAGCGTAATCAGCAGCAGCACCAGCAGGCTGAATGAGGCTGCACGGTTATGAATAAAACGACGGCGGGCGTCCTGCCACAAACTGCGCCCTTCCACTTCCAGCTTCTCACTGAACGCATCCAGAGCTTCGCTGTTTTTCTTACTTAACATCATGGCGAACTCCGCAATCAGTAACGAATTTTCGGATCGATAACGGCATACAGCACGTCAACAACCGCGTTAAACAGAATGGTTAACAAACCCACCAGAATGGTCAGGCTCATCACCAGCGAGTAGTCACGGTTCAGAGCGCCGTTAACAAACAGCTGACCGATACCCGGCAGGCCGTAGATCGACTCAATCACCATTGAGCCGGTGATGATGCCGACAAACGCCGGCCCCATATAGGAGATCACCGGCAGCAGCGCCGGCTTTAGCGCATGGCGCAGCACGATACGGCGCAATGGCAGCCCTTTGGCACGCGCGGTGCGGATAAAGTTGGAGTGCATGACTTCAATCATCGATCCGCGGGTGATACGCGCGATACTGGCGATATAGGCCAGCGACAGCGCCACCATCGGCAGCAGCATGTAGTTCCACTGCCCGCCATTCCAGCCGCCGCCGGGTAGCCATTTCAGCGTAATGGCGAATACCAGAACCAGCAACGGTGCCACCACGAAACTCGGTATCACCACGCCGGTCATTGCCACCCCCATCACCGCGAAATCCCACAGACTGTTCTGTTTAAGCGCGGCGATCACCCCGGCAGCCACGCCCAGTACCACCGCCAGCACGAAGGCAGCCAGACCGAGTTTGGCTGAAACCGGGAACGCATGGCCAACCAGATAGTTAACCGAATAATCTTTATATTTAAATGAGGGGCCGAAATCGCCGTGCGCCAGCTGCACCAGGTAATCGACATACTGCTTACCAATCGGGTCGTTGAGGTGATATTTCGCCTCAATGTTGGCCATGACTTCCGGCGCCAGGGTGCGCTCGCCGGTAAAGGGACTGCCGGGTGCCAGTCGCATCATAAAGAAGGAGATGGTAATCAGGACGAACAGCGTCGGGAGCGCTTCAAGCAAGCGACGCAGGATGAATTTTAACATTGCCGTACCTACCAGGCTGTTGCTTCACAACAAATAAATAAAACGTAAAGGCGGCGCAGACGCGCCGCCGCTGTCGATAGCCTGTGTGCTATTAGTGTTTAATGATGTAGAAGTTCTTATCCTGCGATTTATCCAGCGGATCTTTGCCGGTGTAACCGCCGACGTACGGTTTCACCAGACGCGCGTTAACGTAGTAGTAGACCGGAACGATGGTGCTGTCTTTATCCAGAATCTGCTCGGCACGCTGGTAGTCGGCGGCACGGGCTTTGTCATCCGGCGCTTTGATTGCATCACGCAGTACCTGATCGAATGCCTCGCTCTTATAGTGCGAGGTGTTACTGCTGCTGTTCGACAGCATGATGTTCAGGAAAGACGTCGGTTCGTTATAGTCAGCACACCAGGCGGCACGCGAAACGTCGAAGTTGCCCTGATGACGCGTATCAAGGAAGGTTTTCCACTCCTGGTTTTCCAGCTTGATGTTCACCCCGATATTTTTCTTCCAGATCGACGAGGCGGCAATAGCCAGCTTCTTGTGCAGGTCGGAAGTGTTATACAGCAGGTTGAAAGTCAGCGGTTTATCGGCGGTATAACCGGCTTCAGCCAGCAATTTCTTCGCCTCTTCATTACGTTTTTCCTGCGTCCATTTGAACCAGTCTGGCGGCAGAATCTCCATACCGTCGGTTGATGGCGGCGTGAAGCTGTAGGCTGGCATCTGACCCTGGGCCAGCACTTTGTTTACCATGATGTCGCGATCCAGGCCGAGCTTCAGCGCGGCGCGCACGCGGGGATCGGTGAATGGCGCTTTCTGGTTATTGATTTCGTAGTAATAGGTGCAGAGATAGGGATCAACGTGCAGTTCTTTGCCGTTATCGCGCTGCAGCTTTTTGAACAGCTCAATCGGCATGTTGTTGTAGGTCATGTCGCTGCCGTTCTCAGAGAAATAACGGTTAACGTCACTGACTTCTGAATTGATCGGCAGGAAGGTCACTTTGTTCAGGATGGTGTTGGCGTTATCCCAGTACTGCGGGTTACGCACCAGGGTGATACGTTCGTTGATGACGTGCGCATCCAGTTTAAACGCGCCGTTACCGACCCAGTTCTGTGGCTGAGTCCACTGATCGCCGAACTTCTCAATCGCGGGCTTATACACCGGCGACATCACGGAGTTGATCATCAGCTTGTCGAAATAAGGAACCGGCTCGCTCAGCGTCACTTCCAGCGTATGGTCATCAATCGCCTTCACGCCCAGATCGCTGGTCGGTCTTTTGCCCGCGATGATCTCATCAACATTCAGGATATGGCCATACTGCGGATAGCTGGCGTAAGGTGACGCGGTTTTCGGATCCACCAAACGCTGCCAGCTGTAGACGAAGTCCTGTGCGGTGACCGGTTCGCCGTTCGACCATTTGGCATTCTTACGTAAGTGGAAAGTCCACACTTTGAAATCTTTGTTTTCGTAACTTTCCGCTACGCCCGGCACCGGGTGGCCATTGCTGTCACTGACCAGCAGACCTTCGTAGAGATCGCGCGCCACGTTATCTTCCGGCACGCCTTCAATTTTGTGCGGATCGAGCGACTGCACTTCATCGCCATTGCCGCGTACCAGTTCCTGTTTTGCTGCCAGCTCAACGCCAGCTGGCACTGTAGCCGCCAGAACTGCATTCCCTGCCAGGGCACTGATTGCAGCAAACACGCCCGCTGCAATCAGGCTTTTTTTCGTGATGTTGTTCATTATTACACTCCAGTTTTATTATCGTCGCCGGGGCGATTGACTGCCCCGGCGTCCCCCGTCTCGGGATCCCCGGCTGGTTAACCTGAGGATAGTGACCGCGTACTGTGGTCTGCACGGACGCGCGCTCCCCGACTGTCTCGCCAGGTAAGCACGCGGCTCAGTGTTGTTTGATGAAATAGTATTTCAGGTCTGTCATGTCCTGCGGGTCTTTGCCCGTAAAGCCGCCAACCCAGGGCTTCACCAGGCGCACACTCACGCGGTAGTAAACTGGCACAATTGGTGAGTCTTTGTCGAGTTGTGTTTCAGCCTGCTGATAGAGGCTGGCGCGTTGCGCTTCACTGCCGGCGGTCAGGGTCTCTGACATCAGGCGATCAAACGTCGGGCTGCGGTAAAAGGCGGTATTGATTGAGGCGTTACCGATCAGCATGTTGAGAAAGGTCGACGGCTCGTTGTAATCCGCGCACCAGGTGGCGCGAACCACGTCATACTGCGCCTGATGACGGGTCTCCAGCAGGGTTTTCCACTCCTGATTCTGTAATGTGACCTTCGCACCGAGATTCTTCTGCCACATTGACGCCGCCGCGATCGCCTGACGTTTATTCTGATCGGAGGTGTTATAGAGCAGCGTGAAGGTTAACGGATGACTGGCATCAAATCCCGCCTCTGCCAGTAACTTCTTCGCCGCCTGATTGCGCTGCGCCTGGGTCTGTCTGAACCATTCCGGTGGGGTTAAGTTGATCCCGGCGGTAAACGGTGGCGTCAGGCTGTAGGCCGGAATCTGTCCCTGCCCCATGATCTTGTTGGCAATCACCTCACGGTCGAGGGTCATCTTGATCGCAGCGCGCACGCGCGGGTCGGTAAACGGCGGCTTTTTATTATTAATTTCATAATAGAAAGTGCAAAGTAGCGGACTGACTTTGACCTGCTCGCCCAACTCCTGACGCAGTTTGCCGAACATTTCTGGCGGGATTGCGCTGTTGGTAATGTCGGTGCCGCCGCTGCGATAGCGATTAATATCGCTGTTTTCAGAGGCGATCGGCAGGAAAGTGCCCTGCTCGATCACCGTATGGCTGTTATCCCAGTAATGTGGATTACGCTGCAGGACGATTTTTTCATTGACTACCCAGTCGCTCAGCGTATACGCACCGTTGCCGACATAGTGACCCGGCCGGGTCCAGGCCTCGCCCCACTGCTTGATCGCCGGGGCATAAACCGGCTTCAACGCGGTATGCGCCAGCATGGCGACCAGATAAGGCACCGGTTCACTCAGAGTGATTTGCAGATGATGGGCATCAAGCGCCTTCACACCGAGCCGATCGGGTGACATTTTGCCGGCCAGAATGGCATCAATATTGGCGAAATGGGCAGCCTGCAGATAGCTCGAATAAGGGGAAGCCGTCGCAGGATCGGCCAGTCGACGCCAGCTATAGACGAAATCATCGGCGGTTACCGGTTCGCCGTTACTCCATTTTGCGTCATCCCGCAGGGTAAAGGTCCACTGGGTGCCCTGCTGGTTTTGCCAGCTCTCCGCTACGCCAGGCACCACCTTGCCGCTGTTATCGGTGTTAACCAGCCCATCAAGCAGATTAAGAATAATATTCGATTCCGGCACGCCTTCAACTTTATGTGGGTCGAGCGACGCCACCTCGGTGCCGTTATTAATGACGATTTGCTGCTGCGGCGCCAGCGTTGTCCCGGCTGGCACCACGGCGCCATAGGCCGGTGAAAGGGCGATTAACAGACATAATGCAATTTTACACCGCTGTTGCTGCAAGTTTTTCATCCCAGTCATCCGAAAGCGCCAACCTTAATTAAGTATCCCGATAGGCTTAAGCAAAAAGCGTTCTCACTTTGGGCTGTCGGAGAAAAATTTTTACGTTGCGCCAAAAATTATCAGAAGCAGCAGAAGCGCGCCAAAGTAAAATAGCTAAAATGTTAACTAATTCTCTTTTATCATGAGAAGTCAGGCAGCGGAAGTGTTAATTTTTGACCTGAAAATATCTTATCGCTATGAAAAATAGGGATTTTAGATAAAAACGAACTTTTTTCTGTGGCCAGTGGCGGGATAAAAACACTTTTTTGGCAATTATGCCGAGGATGCGTCATCAGACGTGATGAAAGCGCGCCCGCTGGCAACAGGGGCGCGATTTGTCAGGCTAAGAACGAATAAGAAAGCAGATTATCATGTGAAAATCGTGACATTGCTGTGACTAAAAACGGGCAAATTCCGGTCGGCAGTAATGAAAGTGATAATCCGCTGAATCTATTAAGCGGGATGAATAATTGCTTTTTTATGGTGCAGTATTTCAGCGCTTTGCACCATTATGATTCACAACTTCGCTTCGGCCCCTGAATTAAGTCGGGTCGTTAATTGAGTAAGCCGGGGAAAATTGATTTCATTCCGGTCACCACGAACTCAATACCCAGCGCCATCAGCAACAGCCCCATAATACGGGTAATGACGTTAATCCCGGTCTGGCCTAACACCCGCACCATTAATGGCGCGGCCCGAAACAACAGCCAGCAGCAGAAGGCAAAAAGCGCAATCGCCAGGCTAAAACCCAGCAGATTAACCCAGCTGTGGTAGCGCGTGCTCCAGACAATGGTCGAACTGATAGCACCCGGTCCGGCCATCAGCGGCAGTGCCAGCGGTACCACCCCAACGCTTTCACGAATTGCGGTCTCTGATTTTTCCTGTTTGTTCTGCTTATCTTCGCCCAGCTTACCGCTGATCATCGACATGGCGATGGTCACCACCAGAATCCCCCCGGCGATGCGGAATGAGTCAATTGAGATGCCGAAAATATGCAGGATCCCGTCACCGAGAAACAGTGAGGTCCACAAAATGATGGCGACCGCGAGGTTAGCCGTCAGATTGGTTTTATTACGCTCGGCAACACCCTGATAGCGGGTCATGCTGATAAACACCGGAATAATGCCTACCGGATTGACCAGCGCAAAAAGCCCGACAAAAAATTTTATATAGCCTGATAAATCTAATAGCGCAGGGTTCACGACAGACTCCGTACTGCTGGGGGGAGGAAAACGCGCCTAATGTAAGGGAAAAAGCGCCCTGACGCCAGATGCGCGCGCAGCTATTTATTCTCCCGATCTGCGCCCGATTCAGCGCTTTTCGCCAGACATTAAAATGCAGCTGGTTTTAGCCGCTATGAGCCTGGCCTTCAGAGGCGAATGCCGTTTCAACAGCCGGCTACCAAAAAGTGCGGCTGAAAGGTGTCAGCTTGCGCTCAAATTGATCTGTATCAAAATTGCCGTACCTCAAACCAGGTAATCTTTTCGCAACGGAAGTATTAGCAGTATCAAGGTTCAACCGCGGTACTGCCAGAGCAGACTAGTTTAGTAAACATTTGAAAATCCGGGTGTTCTGACCCAACCTAACGTCCCTGCCAGGCGCGACTATACTCAGGACGCAGGATTGTTTACTAAAAAAGTTTAACTTCCTTCAGGAGAACACCATGGCCGTTACTAATGTCGCTGAACTTAATGCACTGGTCGAACGTGTAAAAAAAGCCCAGCGTGAATACGCCAACTTTTCCCAACAACAGGTTGACGCCATTTTCCGTGCTGCCGCGCTTGCCGCCGCAGATGCCCGAATTCCTCTTGCTAAGATGGCCGTTGCTGAATCCGGCATGGGCATCGTCGAAGATAAAGTGATCAAAAATCATTTTGCTTCTGAATATATCTATAACGCCTACAAAGATGAAAAGACCTGCGGTGTGTTAGCAACCGACGACACCTTCGGGACTATCACTATCGCAGAACCGATTGGCCTGATTTGCGGCATCGTGCCGACCACCAACCCAACCTCTACCGCCATCTTCAAAGCGCTGATCAGTCTTAAAACCCGTAACGGTATTATCTTCTCGCCACACCCACGTGCGAAAGACGCTACCAATAAAGCGGCGGATATCGTGTTGCAGGCAGCGATTGCCGCCGGTGCGCCAAAAGATATTATCGGCTGGATTGACGCGCCTTCTGTAGAGCTGTCTAACCAGTTAATGCATCACCCTGACATCAACCTGATTCTGGCTACCGGCGGACCCGGTATGGTGAAAGCTGCTTACAGCTCAGGTAAACCGGCTATCGGTGTGGGTGCCGGTAATACGCCGGTGGTGATTGATGAAACGGCCGACGTGAAACGCGCCGTGGCTTCTATCCTGATGTCAAAAACCTTCGATAACGGCGTGATTTGTGCCTCTGAGCAGTCCGTGATTGTGGTGGATTCTGCCTATGACGCGGTGCGCGAACGTTTTGCCAGCCATGGCGGCTACCTGCTGCAGGGCGCTGAGCTGAACGCAGTACAGAATATCATTCTGAAAAACGGCGGCCTGAACGCGGCGATTGTCGGTCAGCCAGCGTTTAAAATTGCTGAGATGGCGGGCATCACCGTACCGCCAAGCACCAAGATTCTGATTGGTGAAGTGCAGCTGGTGGATGAATCTGAGCCGTTTGCTCACGAAAAGCTCTCCCCGACCCTTGCGATGTATCGGGCCAAAGATTTCCAGGATGCCGTCGATAAAGCGGAAAAACTGGTGGCGATGGGCGGTATCGGACACACCTCCTGCCTGTATACCGACCAGGACAACCAGACCGAGCGCGTTCACTACTTCGGCGACAAAATGAAAACCGCGCGTATTCTGATCAATACCCCGGCTTCACAGGGTGGTATCGGTGACCTCTACAACTTTAAACTGGCCCCTTCTCTGACGCTGGGTTGTGGTTCATGGGGCGGTAACTCCATCTCTGAAAACGTCGGACCGAAACACCTGATCAATACCAAAACTGTCGCCAAGCGAGCTGAAAATATGTTGTGGCATAAACTTCCTAAATCCATCTACTTCCGTCGCGGCTCTCTGCCAATTGCACTGGAAGAGGTGGCTTCGGATGGCGCCAAACGTGCGTTCATCGTTACTGACCGCTTCCTGTTTAACAACGGTTATGCCGACCAGGTGACTCGCGTGCTGAAAGCACACGGCGTTGAAACAGAAGTGTTCTTCGAAGTTGAGGCAGACCCTACGCTGAGCATCGTGCGTAAAGGCGCTGAGCAGATGAACAGCTTCAAACCTGACGTGATTATCGCCCTCGGCGGTGGTTCACCGATGGATGCCGCGAAAATCATGTGGGTGATGTACGAACATCCTGAAACCCATTTCGAAGAACTGGCGTTACGCTTTATGGATATCCGTAAACGTATCTACAAATTCCCGAAAATGGGCGTCAAAGCGCGCATGGTAGCGATCACCACCACCTCCGGTACCGGTTCAGAAGTGACGCCGTTTGCGGTGGTTACCGATGATGCCACCGGCCAGAAATACCCACTGGCTGACTATGCGTTAACCCCGGACATGGCGATTGTCGATGCCAATCTGGTAATGGATATGCCGCGCTCCCTGTGCGCCTTTGGCGGCCTGGATGCGGTAACCCACGCGCTGGAAGCCTATGTGTCAGTGCTGGCTAACGAATACTCTGACGGTCAGGCGCTGCAGGCACTTAAACTGCTGAAAGAGAACCTGCCAGCTAGCTACGCCGAAGGTGCTAAAAATCCGGTGGCGCGTGAACGGGTACACAATGCGGCAACCATCGCCGGTATCGCCTTTGCCAACGCCTTCCTTGGGGTTTGTCACTCCATGGCGCATAAACTGGGTTCAGAGTTCCATATCCCACACGGCCTGGCTAACTCACTGTTAATCGCCAACGTCATTCGTTATAACGCGAACGACAACCCGACTAAACAGACCGCGTTCAGCCAGTATGACCGTCCGCAGGCACGTCGTCGCTACGCAGAAGTCGCAGACCACTTAGGCCTGACGGCCCCAGGCGACCGCACCGCGCAGAAAATTGAAAAACTGCTGGCGTGGCTGGAAGAGATTAAAACTCAACTGGGTATCCCAACCTCTATCCGCGAAGCGGGTGTGGCGGAAGCGGACTTCCTGGCGAAAGTCGATAAGCTGGCAGATGATGCATTCGATGACCAGTGTACCGGCGCTAACCCACGTTATCCGCTGATTGCTGAGCTGAAACAAATTATGCTGGACACCTATTATGGCCGCGAATTTGTTGAACCCTTCTCCAGCGTCGCTGAAGCCGTGGCTGAGCAACCGGTAAAAGGTGTTAAGGTCGAGAAGAAAGCGAAAAACGTCTAATCGGCTGACAAACAAAAAACCCGCCTCGGCGGGTTTTTTTATTTATGGCGCAGCGTTGTCAGTTCAGCGGTGTTTGTGCGCCGTATATCGCCTGCAATGACCCCTGCTCAATCGCCTGCTTGTAATGCTTGCGGCACACTGAGATATAGCGTTCATTGCCGCCTATCACCACCTGCTCACCTTCACTGAACGGTTTACCCTCGCTGTCGAGCCGCAGCACCATGCTGGCTTTGCGGCCACAGTGACAGATGGTCTTCAGTTCTACCAGCTTGTCAGCCCACGCCAGCAGATACTGGCTGCCGGTAAACAGCTCACCACGGAAGTCGGTTCTCAGGCCATAGCAGAGCACCGGGATATCCAGGTTGTCGACCACGTCTGACAACGCCTTCACCTGCTCACGGGTCAGGAACTGACTTTCATCGACCAGCACGCAGTGAATCGGCTGAGCAGCGTGCTCCGTGGCGATATCGCGGTAAAGCGCCGTTTCTGCGTTATACAGCAAGGCAGGCGAAGAGAGGCCAATACGCGAGCTTACGGTACCTGCACCAAAGCGATCGTCAATTTCAGCGGTGTAGACCAGGGTTCGCATTCCCCGTTCCTGGTAGTTATAGGAGGACTGCAGCAAAGCGGTGGATTTACCCGCATTCATTGCAGAGTAGTAGAAATAGAGTTGGGCCATAGCAGCGGGTTCTTCATCAGGACTTAACGGAATGGCGCGCATATTAGCATAAAGCGCCGCTAAAACTGAGCGGGTAGCCGCTGAATAATGTTCGGCACTGGCCGCCCTGCACGGCCAAAACTCAGCTCGATCCGCTGCCTGCCTGAGCAGGCCGCCTGAATAGTAACCCCAACAACAGCCAGTCTATTCCCGGCGGTAATTAATGTATTAAATTTACGTCTTTTAAAAAATGAGACAAAAATAGGCATTAACTGGCTAAAAAGTAAATTTTTCTGAAGAATAATCTTTGCGCTCTTTTATTTTCCCGTCGCGCTTTAATATTAATTTGTGTTGAAGTTATTTATTACCGCCTCTACTATTGTCGGGCAAAACAACTTTTTTATTATTCAGAGACCAGGACAATGAGCGAAGCACTAAAAGTTCTTAATAATATCCGTACGCTGCGTGCTCAGGCCAGAGAGTATCCGATTGACTCGCTGGAAGAGATGCTGGAAAAACTTGAAGTGGTGGTAAAAGAACGCCGCGAAGAGGAGTCACTGACTCAGGCAGAGAATGCCGAGCGTGCACGTAAACTGGAACAGTATCGTGAAATGCTGCTGGCGGACGGCATCGATCCGAATGAATTGCTTGGCTCCCTGTCAGACAACAAAGTTGCCGGTAAAGGTAACCGTTCAGTTCGTCCGGCAAAATATAAGTATGTCGATGAAAAAGGCGAAACCAGAACCTGGACGGGTCAGGGTCGCACACCGGCAGTGATTAAAAAAGCTCTGGAAGAGCAAGGTAAACAGTTAGACGATTTTCTGCTCTGATAACCGGTTGAACTTCGCTTCTGCCTACTGATTACCCGCAGAGATAACAAAAAAAAAAGGAAGCCTGCGCTTCCTTTTTAATTTTATCAATCAGACCTGATAGAAGTCCCGATACCAGTCAACAAAGCGCTTAACGCCCTCTTCTACACCGGTTTGCGGTTTAAACCCGATTGCCTTAAACAGCGCTTCGGTGTCGGCGCTGGTTTCCAGCACATCACCAGGCTGCATTGGCATCAGATTCTTAACCGCCGTAATACCCAATGCTTCCTCAATGGCTTCGATATAGTTAATCAGCGTGACCGGCTGACTGTTACCAATATTATAAACCCGATAAGGCGCTGAACTGGTGGCTGGCGATCCCGCCTCTACCGTCCAGTTTTCATCCGCCTGCGGAATAACATCCTGCAAACGAACAATCGCTTCCGCAATGTCATCAATATAGGTGAAATCGCGCTTCATCTGGCCTTGGTTATAAACATCAATCGCTTCACCAGCAATCATTGCCCGGGTGAATTTGAATAATGCCATATCCGGCCGGCCCCACGGACCATAAACGGTAAAGAACCGCAGTCCGGTGGTCGGCAACTGGTAAAGATGCGAGTAAGTATGTGACATTAACTCGTTAGCTTTCTTGGTCGCCGCATATAACGAAACCGGATGGTCAACGCTATCTTCGGTGGAGAAAGGCATTTTACGATTCAGGCCATAAACCGAACTGGAGGATGCATAAAGCAGATGTTCGATTTTATGATGACGGCAGCCCTCAAGAATGTTGAGGTGGCCAATCAGATTTGCGTCGGCGTAGGCGTGGGGATTCTCTATAGAATAGCGAACACCCGCCTGGGCGCCTAAATGAATCACGCGCTGGAACTGCTGTTGCTTAAACAGTGACGCGATTGCGTCACTGTCAGCCAGATCCATCTCAATAAAGGTAAAAGCTGGATCGGATTTAATCAGATTCAGACGGGCATGCTTAAGATTTACGTCGTAATAATCATTCAGGTTGTCGATACCGACAACCTGGTGACCGGCGGCCAGCAGACGTTGGCTAACGTGAAAACCAATAAAGCCTGCGGCACCGGTGACCAGAAAGTTCATAAATCCCTCGTTAATTACGCAATTTGAATAGACGCTCCGCGGCCGATTGCATAATAAACGAATCCGCGTTTGCTGGTACGCTCTGGATCATACAGGTTACGACCATCAAAAATCACGGGTTCTTTCAGTGCATTTTTGATGACGTCAAAGTCAGGTGCACGGAAGTTTTGCCACTCCGTACAAATGACCAGGCCATCAGCGCCCTGCAGTGCCGCTTCTTTGGTTCCCATCAGCTTAAGATCGCTGCGGTGACCATAGATGCGCTGCGCTTCATCCATCGCTTCAGGGTCAAACGCCTGGACAGAAGCACCTGCTTCCCACAGGGTTTCCATCAGCACGCGGCTGGAGGCTTCACGCATATCGTCGGTATTCGGCTTGAATGACAGACCCCAAAGAGCAAAGGTCTTGCCGCTCAGATCGTCGCCGAAATGACGCTTAATGAAGGTCGGCAGCTTGGTCTTCTGGCTGTCATTGACATCTTCCACCGCCTGTAACAGGCGAGGCTTATAACCGATAGACTCAGCGGTACGGATCAGCGCCTGCACATCTTTCGGGAAGCAGGAACCACCGTAGCCACAGCCCGGATAGATGAAGTGGTAGCCAATGCGGGGATCGGAGCCGATACCTTGGCGTACTTTTTCAATATCCGCGCCTAAGCGCTCAGCCAGATTGGAGATCTCGTTCATAAAGCTGATTTTGGTCGCCAGCATGCAGTTTGCAGCATACTTGGTCAGCTCTGCGCTGCGGATATCCATCATGATCATACGATCGTGGTTGCGGTTAAACGGCTCATAGAGCTCGCGTAACAGTTCAACCACTTCATCGTTATCGGTGCCGACAACGATGCGCTCTGGACGCATGCAGTCATTAACCGCCGCGCCTTCCTTGAGGAACTCAGGGTTAGAGACCACATCGAAAGTGATGTTCGCGTCACGCGCTTTAAGCGCTTCCGTCATCACTGCACGCACTTTGTCTGCTGTGCCAACCGGAACGGTTGATTTGTCGATAACCACTTTGTGATCGTTCATGTATTGCGCAATGGTGCGCGCTACAGCGGTCACATATTTCAGATCGGCAGAGCCGTCTTCATCCGGGGGTGTACCGACTGCAATAAACTGCATAACACCATGGTTTACGCCCAGCTCAGCATCGGTGCTGAACTTCAGACGACCCGCTTCGTAATTGGACATTACCAGCGGCGTTAAACCTGGTTCGAAAATAGGAATGATGCCTTTTTTCAGATTTTCGACTTTCTTTTCGTCGACATCAATGCAGAGAACGTCATGTCCGACTTCGGCCAACACCGCAGCCTGAACCAGACCGACATAGCCGATACCAAATACAGTGACTTTCATCGAGTTATCCTGTGTTTATGAATTACTTTTTGTTGCCAACCGCGCCATCGAGCCATTCAGAAAAATCTTTGCCCAATACCGGATGACGAACACCGTACTCAACGAAAGCCTGCATGTAGCCCAGTTTGTTACCACAGTCATGGCTCACGCCTTTCAGGTGATAGGCTTCAACGGTCTCTTTTTCCATCAGCATCGCGATAGAGTCAGTTAACTGAACTTCGCCGCCTGCACCTGGAGGCGTTTTCGCCAGCAGTGGCCAGATATCAGCTGAAAGAACATAACGACCTACAACGGCCAGGTTAGATGGCGCTTCTGCCGCTTTTGGCTTCTCAACCACACCCACCATTGGAGCGCTGTCGCCTGGGTTCAGTTCTGCGCCCTGGCAATCGACAACACCGTAGGCAGTCACATCAGCAACCGGCTCAACCATGATCTGGCTGCGGCCAGACTCTTCATAACGGCTCAGCATTTCTGCCAGGTTATCTTTGGTTGGGTTAGATTCGTATTCATCGATGATCACGTCTGGCAGGATCACAGCAACAGGCTCATCACCCACTAATGGATGCGCGCACATTACCGCGTGGCCCAGGCCTTTAGCGATGCCCTGACGAACCTGCATGATGGTGACGTGTGGCGGGCAGATTGACTGGATTTCGTCCAGCAGCTGACGCTTAACGCGTTTTTCCAGCATAGATTCCAGTTCGAAGCTGGTATCGAAGTGGTTTTCGATGGCGTTTTTAGAAGAGTGAGTGACCAGCACAATTTCGTTGATGCCGGCAGCAATACACTCGTTAACGACATACTGGATTAACGGCTTATCAACCAGCGGTAACATCTCTTTCGGAATCGCTTTAGTGGCTGGGAGCATGCGCGTACCCAGACCCGCTACCGGGATTACCGCTTTTTTTACTTTGGACTTATAGGCAGACATTAAGATACCTCTCTTATAGGCCGTTCAAGTTAATACTTGATATGTCGGTTTAAATTCGGAAATGAGTATATCAGTTAGTATCGAACGGATTTATCCTGGAAGAACTGAAACCGTCGAAATTAAGACTATTACCCAAGTGTAAAGCTAACTTCTGGCCCTGTCTCCAGCGCCAGATTAAATTAATTTTTGTTGTTTATTCTTCAGCCGATAGCATCAGTCGAATGCGTCCGCCCGCGCCCCAGACGTGGCATTGCCAGTTTTCGGCACGCTGACTGATCTGATTAAGATGGGTGCTTCCCATGGTGCCCAGAGGCACGCCGTTGCTGAGTTGAATCTGATGGGCATGAACGTGAAGCGTGGCGTTTAAACCGGCTGAAACCAGGATGAGATTTTTTAAACCGCGGTGATAATACCCTACCAGTAACGGGAACTGGCCACTGAGGTTGGCCTGACGTAACAGCAAATTGACCTGTCTGAGCAGGCCATTGAGTTCCGGTAAGCGCTGTTTTTGCCCCGACAGCTGCTCCTGCAGCAGGCCGTTAAACAGCGCACGCAACAGCAACGCGGCCAGTACCCCATTGTCGCCTGCCCGGGTGACGTCCAGACAGTAAAATGCCAGGTCTTTATCAGAGAGGGCAGCGATATCCAGCACCAGGCCCGGCTGCTCGGCCATGGTGAGCTGCCGATAGTTGACCCGACAGTTAGCAATGGTTTGCTGCACCGGCGGCTGAAGCTGCTTAAGCAACTTGGCGGCCGCTTTCGGATCGCGCACCAGCGCATCCCAGTCCTGAAACAGCTGTTCGTCCTCCTCCACTTTAGAAGTGAACATCGAGGGATAAAGACACTCATAGACCGCTTCACGGAAGCGCTCAAAGTTTTTCAGCGGTTTAAGCAGCACATCCTGCACCCCAAGGCGCAGCACGTGGGCGATATCAGACATGTTTTCGGTTGCTGAGATGATCAAAATCGGAACCGCATTGCCACGGGTACGAATATGCTCAACGAACTGGATCCCACTCATACGCGGCATTTCCAGATCGCAAATTATCAGGTCGACAGTATGCTGTTGTAGTTGTGCAATTGCTTCCAGACCATCTTCCGCTTGTAACGTCACAGCACCCATCGATAACAAAAATTGGTCCAGCAACGAACGGAAAACAGCCTCATCTTCGACAATGAGTATCTTTTTGCCGATTAGTGGTTTTTCCATTCTTTCCCCCTGCGTACCAGATATTTCAATAGTGGTTCATAAAACGCAGTTGCGCCTTTCAGAATTGCCCGAAGTAACATCTGAGAATGAACAACCTGATTATCTGCCACGGACCAGTGGTAACAGTTCATCCATTTTCTTCTCAACGGCGGCCTTGCCTGCCTCGATAGCCTCTTCAGCACGATGAAAGTCCAGCGTCGAAATTTGCGGACAGACGGGCTGAATCAGGACATCGGGCGGATCGCCTGCCATACGATTTCGCTTCAGGCGATTTTCCAGCACCTGGATAGAAGTGGTCATGATCTCCATCGCTCCGGGTGTCTGGGACGCACGACGCTGGCTGAAATTTACCAGACGCTGGCGTAGCTTTCCGCTCCAGCTCAATGCCACCGCGGCGGCTTCTTCTTCACTGTTCTGGGGTGTCACGGAAAACAGGTCCTGCTGCATCAGATGCGCGTCATGCTGTAGGTCAACGGCGATAACAATGTCAGCGCCCAGGGCACGCGTTAATGAAATCGGCACCGGATTAACCACGGCACCATCCACCAGCCAATACCCATTGTAGCCCACGGGCGGTAATAAACCTGGCATACTGCAGGATGCCCGCACCGCCTGGTGCAAATCGCCCTCGGTCAGCCACAGCTCACGGCCGGTACTGAGGTTGGTCGCGACCACGCCAAAGGGTTTACCGCAGGTTTCAATAGTGTCATTGGGAATTAACTGCCGGACATGATTGAACACCCGCTCGCCGCGCAATAAGCCCCCGCGCTGCCACGAAACATCCATCAGGCGAATGACATCCCAGTAACGAAACGCGCTGACCCATTTTTCCATCAGCGGCAAGCGGTTATTAACATAGGCCGAGCCGACCAGCGCGCCGACTGAACATCCCGCCACCACATCGACTTCAATTCCGGCGTGCTCAAGCGCCTTAATTACGCCGATATGTGCCCATCCTTTGGCTGCTCCAGAACCCAGAGCCAATCCAATTTTTACCTTTCTCATCTGTGTCTGGTCCTGCCGTCAATACATAGCGTCACAACGTAGGGTCAGCTAACATAGCGCGCTGGTTTATATCGACTCATCACCCTCAGGAGATCACGTGTCAGACATCTGCCCATGTTGTAGCGGAGAGCAGTATAGCGTATGTTGCGAGCCCTTTCTTAAGGGTACTCAAATTCCTGTTACAGCTGAACAACTTATGCGTTCACGTTATTGCGCTTATGTTCAGCAGAATGCAGATTATCTGGTTTCTACCTGGCATCCTGCCAAACGTCAGCCCGCGCTGGCAGGGCTTTTATCTGAAAGTTTTCAGGGCACTGAATGGCTAAGCCTGAATGTAACCCGTTGTAATCATGGAAGCCATGAGAATGAAGCTTTCGTCACCTTTTTTGCGCGATACCGCGAGAAAATGACCATTCAGGCCATTCATGAGTGTTCACGCTTTCTTCGTGAGGATCAACGCTGGTACTATGTCGATGGAACGGCGCCACAGGTCGGCCGTAACGATCGGTGCCCCTGCGGCTCCGACAAAAAATACAAAAAATGTTGTGGCTGAGCCAAAGGCAACCGCAACGGTTCTACCCCTAATGCTTTGACAGGACTCTGATTGAGATGCAAGCGCAAACCATGCAAAGAAAAGTTTTACGTACCATTTGTCCCGATGCAAAAGGTCTGATCGCCAAAATCACCAATATTTGTTACAAGCACGAGCTGAACATTGTGCAAAACAATGAGTTTGTTGATCATCGCACCGGGCGTTTTTTTATGCGCACAGAGCTGGAAGGGATTTTTAACGACAACACCCTGCTTGCCGATCTCGATAGCGCCCTGCCACAGGGTTCAGTCCGTGAACTGCACAGCGCCGGCCGCCGCCGCGTGGTTATCCTGGTGACCAAAGAGGCACATTGTCTTGGCGATCTGCTGATGAAGAGCGCCTTTGGCGGTCTGGATATGGAAATTGCTGCGGTGATCGGTAACCATGACACGCTGCGTTCGCTGGTTGAGCGTTTCGACATTCCTTTCGTGCTGGTCAGCCATGAAGGTCTGACGCGTGAAGAACACGATAACCGGATGGTTGAAGAGATCGATCGCTATCAGCCTGACTATGTGGTGCTGGCTAAATATATGCGCGTGCTGACCCCGGCTTTCGTGCAGCGCTACCCTAATCAGATCATCAATATCCACCACTCGTTCCTGCCCGCCTTTATCGGCGCCCGTCCTTATCATCAGGCGTATGAACGCGGCGTGAAAATTATCGGCGCGACCGCGCACTACGTAAATGACAACCTGGATGAAGGTCCGATCATTATGCAGGACGTGATTAATGTTGATCACAGCTACACCGCTGAAGAGATGATGCGTGCTGGTCGTGACGTAGAAAAGAACGTGTTAAGCCGCGCACTGTATAAAGTGCTGGGTCAGCGCGTGTTTGTTTACGGGAACCGAACGATTATTCTTTAATCACGCCAGTGGCTGAATTGCCTGCAGATTCAGCGCTACGGGCAAAAAGTGGGCAAACAGATGCTGTTTTGCCGATGGGCGCTTTACACCTTTATCGCATTTGGTATGATGCGCCCCGCTTTAAGACATAAAGATTCAGGCCATGGTGGGATTCCCGAGCGGCCAAAGGGAGCAGACTGTAAATCTGCCGTCACAGACTTCGAAGGTTCGAATCCTTCTCCCACCACCATCTGAATCGTCTTGTTGCCAGCATACCGTAATCCCTGGTGGGATTCCCGAGCGGCCAAAGGGAGCAGACTGTAAATCTGCCGTCACAGACTTCGAAGGTTCGAATCCTTCTCCCACCACCATCTCGCATATCGTACAAATTCCCAAACTAATACCTAAGCTTCCTGTTCTGCGGGGAGAGGGATGAGAACCTTCGATTAAGGTTCGGGTCGAGCTTTGCGAGACAACGCGCTTCAGCGCGGCCCGAAGGGTGAGGCGCAGCGCGCCGAATAATCCTTCTCCCACCACCATCTCGCATATCGTACAAATTCCCAAACTAATACCTAAGCTTCCTGTTCTGCGGGGAGAGGGATGAGAACCTTCGATTAAGGTTCGGGTCGAGCTTTGCGAGACAACGCGCTTCAGCGCGGCCCGAAGGGTGAGGCGCAGCGCGCCGAATAATCCTTCTCCCACCACCATCTCGCATATCGCACAAAATTCCCTACTAATACTTTAGCTTCCTGTTCTGCGGGGAGAGGGATGAGAACCTTCGATTGCTGTTCTATCCTGCTGTTTTTGTTAACTACTCCTGCTGTTACTGCTTATCTCCCCCTGCTCTGTTGGTCTGTCCCTGCCCTGTGGTCTAATCTTCCGCGCTTCGGTCATGACTTTTTCAGTAAAAATCGCTACCATCCCAGCCTATTACTCGCTGAACGATTTACTCGCTGAACAATGGTCGATTCCATGAAATTTGTTTCATTCAACATCAATGGGTTGCGCGCCCGTCCGCATCAGCTACAGGCACTGGTTGAACAACACAGTCCGGACGTCATCGGCCTGCAGGAAACCAAAGTCCACGATGACATGTTCCCGCTGGAAGAGGTGGCGAAGCTCGGTTACAACGTCTTTTATCATGGCCAGAAAGGCCATTACGGTGTAGCGCTGCTGACGAAGGTTCAGCCGGTCGCGGTGCGCCGTGGCTTTCCCGGTGATGATGACGATGCACAACGCCGCCTGATTATGGCCGAAATCCCCAGCCCGATTGGCGACATCACGGTGATTAACGGCTATTTCCCACAGGGCGAAAGCCGCGACCATCCGACCAAGTTTCCGGCCAAAGAGAAATTTTATCGCGACCTGCAACGTTTTCTGACCGACGATCTGCCCGCCGACAAACCGGTGCTGATCATGGGAGACATGAATATCAGCAGCACCGATCTGGATATTGGAATTGGTGAAGAGAGCCGCAAGCGCTGGCTGCGTACCGGCAAATGTTCATTCCTGCCGGAAGAGCGTGAGTGGATGGATCGGCTGCTGGGCTGGGGACTGGTGGACACCTGGCGTGAACATAATCCTGAAACCGCCGATCGCTTTTCGTGGTTCGACTATCGCTCAAAGGGATTCGATGATAACCGCGGTTTACGCATCGATCTGGTTCTGGCGAGTAAAAACCTGGCGGCCCACTGCGTAGAGAGCGGCATTGATTATGCTATCCGCGGCATGGAAAAACCGTCGGATCACGCGCCGATCTGGTCCACCTTCCGCTTCTGATCGACGCGCGTTAACTGAAGGTCGCGTGGCCGGCTGCCACGCGACCGCTATTTGACTATTTTCCAGATCAGATTATTGGTGCCCAGCGAGTGTTCATCACGGGCGCACTGCAGTAACACCCCTTCCGATTTCACCACCGACCCTTCGCTGTAGTTACGATTATCAAAAATACAGCAGCGCAGACAGTCCGGCTGACGCCGTTGTCCCTGGGTCCAGACTTCCGGCGGCAGGTCGACCACCACGTCGGTGTTGACGCCATTGTCGCTGTCTGGCGGCGGCTGATGTCGGCTGTTGGCCTCTGCGGCACCGGCAGCCAGCGACAGGGCCAGCACGATTAATAGTGAAAAACGCCTCATTCCGTCTCCTTGACTTTACGCTTGGTTTTGCGCACCGGACGTTTTTGTCCGGTGGACGGTAATCCCCGAAAGGCATGCACTGCAGGCTGTTGCCGCGCCTGATAAATCAGTCCGGTCAGGGTCTGCACCAGCGGCTGCATGAACTCATCATAGCGGCAGGCCTTTTCGCTGATCCGGGTCAGCGTGGATTCCCACTGCGCGGTCATATCCGGGCGTGCAGCCAGATCGGGTAACGAGTGAATCAGGGCACGACCAGCCTCGGTTGAGTGAATATAACGGCCCTTTTTCACCAGGAAGCCACGACGAAACAGCAATTCGATAATGCCGGCACGGGTCGCTTCCGTTCCTAAACCATCGGTCGCACGCAGCACTTTCTTTAATTCTTTATCCTGAACGAAGCGGGCTATCCCGGTCATCGCCGAAAGGATAGTCGCGTCGGTAAACGGGCGCGGTGGCTGAGTCTGCTTCGCCAGCACTTCACCGCGCTCACACAATAGCTCATCGCCTTTGGCGACCACCGGTAGCGGCATACCATCATTCTCTTCATCCCGCTCTTTGTTACCGAGCAGCGCCCGCCAGCCCGCTTCTGCCAGGAAACGCGCTTTGGCGACGAATTTACCGCCCGCGATTTCCAGTTCAATGACGCATTTACGGAACACCGCATCCGGACAAAACTGCATCAGATACTGGCGCGCCACCAGCGCATAGATATTTTGCTCGTTCTCACTCAGTTTCACCGAACCGGCGCGGGCAGTCGGGATAATCGCATGGTGCGCATCGACCTTTTTGTCATCCCAGCAGCGGTTACGGCGATCGGCATCAAAATCGGCCGGCGGCGTCAGCTGCGGCTGATGAGCCTGAATGGCGTTCAGTACCGCATGCCGGCCGGCGAAATGCTCCTCCGGCAGATACCGGCTATCCGAACGCGGATAGGTGATCAGCTTGTGGGTTTCATACAGCCGCTGGCAGGTATCCAGCACCGTCTGGGCACTCAGCCCGTAACGCTTCGCTGCCTCAATCTGCAGGCTGGATAAGGAGAAGGGTAACGGTGCGCCTTCGTTTTCGCGTTTATCGCTGTAGGCGGTCACCGCCGCCGGCTGGCCGGTGATACGCGCTACGACGTGATCGGCCAGCGCCCGCTTCAGCAAACGCCCCTCTTCATCCTGCCACGGCTCGCAGGCTTCGCTCGGTACCCAGCTGGCGACGAACCGCACCTGATCCGGGGTGATGATGTGGGCTTTCACCTCGAAGTAATCCTTCGGCAGAAAGTTTTCAATCTCTTCGTCGCGCCGCACCACCAGCCCGAGCACCGGCGTCTGCACCCGCCCGACTGACAGCACGCCATCGTAGCCGGCACTGCGCCCCAGCAGCGTCCAGGCACGGGTCATATTGATGCCGTACAGCCAGTCGGCACGGGCGCGGGCCAGCGCCGAAACGCACAGCGGAATAAACTCCCGGTTTTCCCGCAGGCGATTGACCGCGCGATCTACCGCCTGCGGATTAAGATCGTTGATCAGGCAGCGCTGCACCCGGCTGCGCTTTTCTGCCGGCAGGTTGAGATAGTCCAGCACCTCATCGACCAGCAGCTGTCCTTCGCGATCGGGGTCACCGGCATGCACGATCTCACTGGCCTGGGCCAGCAATCCTTCCACCACTTTCAGCTGTTTGGCGACTGACGGCCGCGGCTTAAGCTGCCACTTTTGCGGAACGATCGGCAGGTCGGCTAACGACCAGCGCGCATAACGGCTGTCGTAGCTGTCGGGTTGCGCCTGCTCCAGCAGATGGCCGACACACCAGGTCACCACCTGATCGTTGCCGCAGGCGATAAATCCATCGCCGCGTCGATGGGGTTTTGGCAGCACATCGGCAATGGCCCGCCCAAGACTGGGTTTTTCCGCAATAAACAAACGCATTGAATCAGGTAATCCTTAACATCAGGGAATAACAGTGATAACCGGTTGTTCGCTGTTGGCTGCAAATATGGCGGCTATGTTAGCCTGGCAAGGCGTCTGGCGTAAGCGTCACGGGCCGGGATAGCGATCATTCGCACAGGAAGCGTTCAATTTGCAGGGCCAGAAGATGCCCTGCCGGCAGGTTGAGAAAAAGGATCAGAAATAGCTGACGAAAGGCGCGGTGTCGGGCGGCAGCACGGTGGTGCTGGACTTCAGCTGCGGCGTGCCTAAATAGAGGAAGCCGACAATCGCATCCTGCTCGCGGCAGCCAAATGCCTGACGAACACTCTCATCGTCAGTCCACGGGCCGCTGCGCCAGATACCGTTATAGCCCTGCGCGGCTGCCGCCATCTGCATCGCCATCACCGCACAGCTGGCCGATGCAATCTGCTCCCAGCGCGGCACTTTCGGGTGGGGTTCACAGTGGGCTACCACGGTAATGATCATCGGTGCGCGGAACGGTGACTGACTGGCCTTGTTGATCGCCTTCTCATCCAGTTGCTTATCACGTGCCGCCTGCTCCAGCAGCTGACTCAGCCGATCGCGGCCCTCATTTTCCACAATAATAAAGCGCCAGGGTTGCAGCGTGCCGTGATCCGGTGCGCGCATAGCGGCGCGCAATATATTTTCCAGCGCCTCGCCGGCAGGCGCCGGGTCGGTCAGACGTGATGCCGAACGACGGTTAACCAGTAACTCCAGTGCATCCATGTTTTTTCTCCCACTCGCATTGATGTTGCACTAATCCTGGCACAGTCAGATTTTTTGTAACAGTCGGCGGTGAATTCCTGCTGACTTTTAGCACGCCGCTCTTTAGGATGAGCTCGTCGGGGAAGCCTGGTACGCGCGGCGGCCACTTCCGGCTACATGAATATGGAGAGTCTGATGCGCACATTGTGGCGAATTATTGCAGGTCTGTTTCGCTGGACCTGGCGGGTATTAAATTTTATCAGGGAATTCATTCTGAATATTTTCCTGATTTTGTTGATTGTGGCAGGTGTCGGGATCTGGCTGCAGGTGAGCGGTTCGGGCGGCAGTTCAGCGCCGATGCAGCAAGGTGCGCTGCGGGTCGACCTTAGTGGTGTACTGGTCGATAAGCCTTCGGTCAGTAATCGCCTGAGCAAAATTGGCCGTCAGTTGCTGGGTGCCAGCAGCGATCGGCTGCAGGAAAATTCGCTGTTTGACGTCGTCGATGCGATTCGACAGGCTAAAACAGACAGTAACATTAAAGGTATGGTGCTGGATTTACGCGACTTTGCCGGCGGCGATCAGCCTTCGCTGCAGTATGTGGGCAAAGCACTGCGCGAATTCCGCGACAGCGGCAAGCCGATCTATGCGCTGGGCGACAGTTACAGCCAGGCGCAATATTATCTCGCCAGCTACGCCAGCAAAATCTACCTGTCGCCGCAGGGCACGGTCGATCTGCACGGTTTCGCTACCAACGGTCTCTATTACAAAACTCTGCTGGAAAAACTGAAAGTCACTTCCCATGTATTCCGGGTCGGGACCTACAAATCCGCAGTCGAGCCGTTCCTGCGTGACGATATGTCACCTGCCGCCCGCGACGCTGACAGCCGCTGGGTAGGTCAGCTGTGGCAGAACTACCTGAATACCGTATCCGCTAACCGTCAGATTACCCCTGAGCAGCTGTTCCCGGGTGCGGCGGCGGTGATTGCCGGTCTGAATGCGGTTAAAGGCGATACTGCGCAGTACGCGCTGGATAACAAGCTGGTGGATGTGCTGGGTTCCCGTGCCGCCGCCGATCAGGAGCTGGTGAAAACCTTTGGCCTTGATAAGCAGAGTAATGATTATCGCAGCGTCAGCATCTACGACTATGCGGTTAAACCGGCCCCGGCGCAGGATGGCAACATTGCCGTGGTGCTCGCCAGCGGCGCGATCATGGACGGTGAAGAGACGCCAGGCAACGTCGGTGGCGATACCACTGCCGCACAGATTCGCGATGCGCGTCTCGATCCGAAAATCAAAGCCATTATCCTGCGGGTCAACAGTCCAGGCGGCAGCGTAACGGCCTCTGAAGCGATTCGCGAAGAGCTGGCGGCGGCGCATGCTGCCGGTAAGCCGATTGTGGTTTCGATGGGCGGCATGGCGGCATCCGGCGGTTACTGGATTTCGACGCCGGCCAACTACATCGTGGCCAACCCCAGTACCCTGACCGGCTCTATCGGTATTTTCGGCGTGATCAATACGCTGGAAAACAGTCTGGATGCGATTGGTGTGCACACTGACGGTGTGGCTACCTCACCGCTGGCCGATATCTCCAGCACCAAAGCGCTGCCAACAGAAGTTCAGCAGCTGATGCAGCTGACCATCGAAAATGGTTATCGCAACTTTGTGGGGCTGGTGGCGAAGTCACGCAACAAAACGCCAGAGCAGATTGATGCCATCGCGCAGGGCCACGTCTGGACCGGTAGCGACGCCAAAGCCAATGGCCTGGTCGATGCGCTGGGTGACTTTGACGATGCGGTGAAGAAAGCCGGTGAGCTGGCAAAAGTGAGCAAACCGCAGCTGAGCTGGTATCAGGATGACCCGAGCTTCCTCGATATGATGCTAAACCAGGTCAACGCCTCGGTTCAGGCGGTGCTGCCGGATCCGCTCAAGGCCTGGCTGCCTGCCCCGATGCTGGATGTGATGAGCGCGATGAAAGCGCAACCTGGTCTGTTTGATCATCTTAACGATCCGCAAAACCGTTACGCCTTCTGCCTGAACTGCGGCGACGTGCGATAAACTGTGCGATAAACCTCGCAGCCCGGCCGCTGGTCGGGCTGCTTTTCCCGGTCTTTCCCCTTATACTGCGCGTTTTACGGCAAGTCTGAGTTCTCTAATGCAAAAGAAAAACATCTACGTAGCCTACACCGGCGGTACCATCGGTATGCAGCGATCGGCACAGGGTTACATTCCGGTTTCCGGCCATCTGCAGCAGCAGCTGGCTAACATGCCTGAATTCCACCGTCCCGAGATGCCCGATTTCACCATTCATGAGTATCAGCCGCTGATCGATTCGTCCGATATGACGCCGCAGGACTGGCAGTCAATCGCCGAGGATATCCGTCAGAATTACGATCGCTATGATGGTTTTGTGATTCTGCATGGTACCGATACCATGGCGTTTACCGCGTCGGCCCTCTCCTTCATGCTGGAGAATCTGGCTAAACCGGTTATCGTCACCGGCTCGCAGATTCCGCTGGCGGAGCTACGTTCGGATGGGCAGCAAAACTTATTGAACTCGCTGTATGTGGCGGCCAATTATCCGATCAGCGAAGTGTCGCTGTTCTTCAACAATACCCTCTACCGCGGCAACCGGACCACCAAAGCGCACGCCGATGGTTTTAATGCTTTCGCTTCGCCTAACCTTTCCGCGCTGCTGGAAGCCGGTATTCATATTCGCCGCCTGAATACCCCGCCCGCGCCGCAGGGCCAGGGCGGGCTGATTGTGCACACCATTACGCCGCAGCCGATTGGTGTGGTGACCATTTATCCAGGCATCTCGGCCGATGTGGTGCGCAACTTCCTGCGTCAGCCGGTAAAAGCGCTGATTCTGCGCTCTTACGGGGTCGGCAATGCACCGCAGAATGCGGAGTTCCTGGCTGAACTGCAGCAGGCGAGCGAGCGCGGTATCGTGGTGGTCAATCTGACCCAATGCATTTCGGGCAAGGTTAATATGGGCGGCTACGCCACCGGCAACGCGCTGGAACATGCTGGCGTCATCAGCGGTTTTGATCTGACCGTTGAGGCAGCACTGACTAAGTTGCACTTCTTACTTAGCCAGAACCTCTCCGCCGATGAAATACGCAGCAAAATGCAGCAGAATCTGCGCGGTGAACTGACAGAAGATTGAGACGGAGCGACTTGTAATGAAACGCGCACTGATCATTATTGATATCCAGAATGATTTTTGTCCGGGCGGCCCAATGGCCGTCCACGAAGGCGACCAGACCGTTGAGGTTGCCAACCGCTATGCACGCACCTTTATCCAGAACGGTGAACCGGTGGTCGCGCTGCAGGACTGGCATCCGGCCGATCACGGCAGTTTTGCCTCGGTCTCCGGCGAGCCGGTCTACACCCTTGGCGAATTAAACGGTCTGGCGCAGATCTGGTGGCCGGATCACGGCATTCAGGGCAGCCAGGGGGCCGATTTCCATCCTGACCTCGATCGTTCGCTGTTTGATGCGGTGTTTCATAAGGGGCAGGATCAGGATGTTGACAGCTACAGCGCCTTCTTCGATAACGGCCATCGCCGCAAAACCGAACTCGACAGCTGGTTACGCGAACGCGAGATTACCCATCTGGTAGTGCTGGGGCTGGCGACCGACTACTGTGTGAAATACAGCGTACTGGACGCGCTCGAGCTGGGCTACCAGGTTGAAGTGGTCAAAGAAGGCTGTCGCGGCGTGAACCTGAATCCCGAAGACAGTGAGATCGCCTTCGCGCAAATGACCGCCCAGGGCGCGGTGCTGATATAAAAAAAGCTGGCGCTAAGCCAGCTTTTTTTTGCCCGGTGAAGACAGATCACCCACTGACGGTGAACATGGCTCACTCAGTGCAGGTTGATGCGGGTCACGTCTGAGTCGATACCGAACTCTTCCTTAAGCTGCTTTTTAGACTTCGTCACCATCTCGCCGTCTTTGCCGATAGTCATGTGCTGCGGGCTGTCGTTATGCCGCGCCTGCCACAGCATCACCAGCTGCAGACAATTGTCGCGCTGTTCCTGGGTTAGCGCCACGCCATCCGGCCATTTACCAATCTCTACCGCCGTTGCCAGTCGCTGATAGACTTCTGGCGTCATTGCGGCGAGCATCGCTTCAAGTTGCTGCTTCATCGCCCTTATCCTTTGGTCTGTTCGCCCTGCTCGTCGGTAAAATTCAGTGAGGCGGAGTTGACGCAATAGCGTTCTCCGGTCGGCTGCGGGCCATCAGGGAAAACGTGTCCCAGATGTGCGTCACATTGACCACAGCGAATCTCAATGCGCTGCATGCCGTGTGAATCATCTTCAATATAACGAATCGCGTCGTCGCTTACCGGCTGGTAAAAGCTCGGCCAGCCACAACCTGAATCATATTTGGTCTCAGACAGAAACAGCGGCGCGTTACAAACCAGACAGTGGTAAATGCCGTCTTGCTTGTTGTGCAGCAGTGCGCCACTGTAAGGCGGCTCCGTTCCGCGATGCTGGGTCACATACCGCTGCATTTCTGTCAGCTGCGCAATTTTTGCTTCGGGTGCGGTGTCTTTAGCCATTTTTAAGATTCCGGAAGGTGCCATTCTGAAAATTTCGACTACTATTCTAACAAATGATCAACATAAGACGGGTCTTTTTTCGTGCTCACCCTTTCAGTCCGACGTCTGCAACCCGGATTTGTGACTTTGATCACCTTTTATCCGGGGCATCCCTATATATTCGGCGATTGATTAAACGAAGCGCGATATCATTGGCGGTCCGCAAGCGATTGCGCATCGAATAATTCCTTTCAGGCGAATTGACCTGTCGCAACAATTGACACGATTCCGCTTGACGCCTGGTAAGGTTTTTGTAATTTTACAGGCAACCTTTTATTCACTAACAAATAGCTGGTGGAATATATGACTATCAAAGTAGGTATCAACGGTTTTGGCCGTATCGGTCGCATCGTTTTCCGTGCTGCTCAACAGCGTTCTGACATCGAAATCGTTGCAATCAACGACCTGCTGGACGCCGATTACATGGCGTACATGCTGAAGTATGACTCTACTCACGGTCGTTTCGACGGCACCGTAGAAGTTCAGGACGGCGCACTGGTTGTTAACGGCAAGAAAATCCGTGTTACCTCTGAGAGAGATCCGGCTAACCTGAAGTGGGACGAAGTCGGCGTTGACGTTGTTGCTGAAGCAACCGGTATTTTCCTGACTGACGAAACTGCACGTAAACACATCACTGCAGGCGCGAAGAAAGTTGTTCTGACCGGTCCATCGAAAGATGACACCCCAATGTTTGTTCGTGGTGCAAACTTCGACAAATACCAGGGTCAGGATATCGTTTCTAACGCATCGTGCACCACTAACTGCCTGGCTCCACTGGCAAAAGTGATCAACGACAAGTTTGGTATCGTTGAAGGTCTGATGACCACTGTTCACGCAACTACCGCTACTCAGAAAACCGTTGATGGCCCGTCTCACAAAGACTGGCGCGGCGGCCGCGGCGCATCTCAGAACATCATCCCTTCATCAACTGGCGCAGCGAAAGCAGTCGGTAAAGTTCTGCCAGAGCTGAACGGCAAACTGACCGGTATGGCTTTCCGCGTACCAACCCCTAACGTTTCCGTGGTTGACCTGACTGTACGTCTGGAAAAAGCGGCCTCTTACAAAGAAATCTGTGCTGCTATCAAAGCTGCTGCAGAAGGCGAGATGAAAGACGTGCTGGGCTATGTTGAAGATGACGTAGTTTCTACTGACTTCAACGGCGAAATCCTGACTTCAGTGTTTGACGCTAAAGCCGGTATCGCGCTGAACGACAACTTTGTGAAACTGGTTTCCTGGTACGACAACGAAACTGGCTACTCAAACAAAGTTCTCGACCTGATTGCGCTGGTTTCTGCTAAATAAGGCAGCCAGACATCACTGAGAATAAGGGCGACTTCGGTCGCCCTTTTTTTGATCCGCTCAGCAAGGAATCGAACATGCAAGATAAACTGTTTTCTCTGCCGGTGGTGACGCAGATCTCCCCTTACCTGTCGCAGCGTCAGGTTGGAGAACTGCCGGCGATTATCGTCAGTCATCCCAAAGTGCGTGCCGCCCTGACTCTGCAGGGTGCCCATCTGATTGCCTGGCAGCCTAGCGGTGAGCAGCCGGTGCTGTGGCTCAGCGACAAGAGCCAGTTTGCCCCCGGTAAAGCGATTCGCGGTGGCGTGCCGATCTGCTGGCCATGGTTTGGCCCGGCAGGCGAACCGGCGCACGGCTTTGCCCGTAATCAGCCGTGGACGCTGTCAGCGCATGATGAAAATGAAGATGGCGTGATGCTGACGCTGGTGCTGGAAAGCAATGCTCAGACGCTGAAGCTGTGGCCGCATGAATTCACGTTAATTGCCCGCTTCCGGCTCGGCCAGCACTGCGAAATCGAACTGGAAGCGCACGGTGACTTCGAAGCAACCGCTGCCCTGCACAGTTATTTCACCGTCAGCGATATCAGCGGAGTTGAAGTGTCAGGACTGGGAAACAGCTATATCGACAAGGTAAATCAGGGTGAGATCGGCAGCAGTGACGGAAAGCAGCGCTATCCGGGCCGAATTGACCGCATCTTTACCGCAGCCGAAGATTGCTCAGTGATCAACGATCCGGCTGCTCAGCGGCAGATTGAAGTCTATCACCACCATCACAGTGACGTTGTGACGTGGAATCCAGGGGTTGAGCTCTCCTGCAGCATGGCCGATATGCCGAATGAGGGCTACAAGACCATGGTTTGCGTGGAAACGGCCCGTATCAACCAGCCACTGCGCAGCGCAGGCGAAAAGCCGGCCCGTCTGGCGACCACCTTCCGCCTGAAGAAAAAAATCAGCGGCGAGGCGGTTAAAGCTTAAACCACGTCGAGCGGCAACTTGTGCTGCGGTGCCGGATAGCGCTGGTTAATCAGGGTGAGATCGTCCTCTGTCAGCACCACCTCCAGCGCCGCAGCATTTTCCTGCACATGGGCGACAGAACTGGCTTTGGGAATGGCGATAACCCCAGGCTGACGGATCACCCAGGCCAGCAGCAGCTGCGCCACGCTGATGCCCTTTTGCTGTGCAAGTCGGGTCAGTTGAGGATCGCTGAACAGGCTTTCGCGCAGTCGTCCGGCCTGCGCCAGCGGGCAATAAGCCATGATCGGCAGGTTTCGCTGCTGGCAGGCTGGCAACAGATCGTATTCAATGCCGCGTGAGCCGAGATGGTAAAGCACCTGATTGGTCGCGCACTGCGCCCCACCCGCTTCATCCCACAGCTCAGCCATATCATCGGTATCGAAATTAGAGACGCCCCAGTAGCGGATTTTACCCTGCTGCTGCAGACATTCCATCGCCCGTATCGTCTCTTCCAGCGGAATGTTACCGCGCCAGTGCAGCAGGTAGAGATCGAGGTAATCGGTTCTCAGGCGGCGCAGGCTGCGCTCGCAGGCTTCAATGGCATCCTGCTCACCGGCATTCCACGGATAGACTTTAGACACCACCAGCGCCTGGTCACGACGCCCCTGCAGCGCTTCACCCACCACCTCTTCGGCCGCGCCGTCAGCGTACATTTCTGCCGTGTCGATCAGGCGCAGACCGCACGCCAGTCCGGCCTGCAGCGCAGCGACTTCGGTTGCACGCTGCGCCGGGTTTTCGCCCATATACCAGCTGCCCTGGCCGATCACCGGCAGAGAGTGATGGCCGGCAAAATTGATGAGGTTACGCATTCCGCTCTCCCGCCCCATTATGAGGCCCCATAAAAGAACAGAGGGCATAAAATGCCCTCGTTTAGTGCGTTATCAGAAGGTGTAACTGACGCCGGTCCAGAGTGTCGCCTGGCTGCTTTTATCAATCATCGGGCTGTCTTTGATTTCGCTGTCGAAACGGGTATAGCGTCCGACGACGCCAACGTTCCACTGCGGCGAAATCTGATAGCTGGCGCTCAGCTCGACGTAAGGTGACCAGCTGTCATCCGGATTATAGCGGCTGATGCCGGTACGGGCGCTTTCATGGCCGGAAACACCGTAGTAATAACGGTTTTGATTGGCACTGTTCCACATCGCACCGATACCGGGCGTCAGGCTGAAATCACCCATTTCGAAACGATAAAGGTAGGTTAAGTCCCAGATCATACCGTTGCTGTTGTTCAGCACGTCACCCAGTAAGGCGGTGCGGACAATACCCCAGTCGGCAGTATGACGGTAGGTGGCACCCGCCATCAGGGTCATTCGACGCTTATCCAGCCCTTTCATATCGCCCAGATCGTTGTCGCTGGGCTTGTACTCCTGCGGGGAACCGAGCAGCGTCAGTGACAGCTGGTTCTGCGGATCTTTCCACAGATAGTAACCGCCCTGCAGGCTGCGGAACCAGAAGTTTTCACCTTCGTAATTAATCACCGGAACCGGCAGGTAACGGTCCTGACCACCACGATAAGGGGACTCGGCATAAATCACTGAAGCACCGACAGAAAGCGGTGCGGCATGAGCGCCGCCAGAGAGCAAATAACAAGGTAAAAGTGCGACAAGCGCCTTAAATTTGAATTGGTTCACAATTTATTCATTCCATAAATATAACAATCAAACATGAAGTCTAACGTTTTTTTGCGACTGGATTAACTTATATCGAATTCCTTTAAGCGACCAGCCGCTGAAAGTGGCATTAAAGGTTAAAATCACGTTAAGTTAAGTCATCAGAGGCGCATACCGGCCTTACATCAAACCGATTATGTTGTTGATCTCACCCTCACCTATCCACAGCCATGGAGGAAATTTCTTAGAAGCCATCTACAGTTAGAAGTAAGACCAGACATATTGTACGAGCAGAGTAACCATAAAAGTTGTGTATCCCGATAAAAACGATCAGGTTGGCATAAGGGTTGCTGTACTCAATAGAGAATATCTTCCGGGAGCTGCATGAGCCTCTAATTACGCTCCTTACCTGTGCTAAAAACGAAAGGACGGGCATCGCTATGAATATATTCGATCACTATCGTCAGCGTTATGAAGCTGCCAAGGACGAAGAGTTCACACTGCAGGAATTTCTTGCTATCTGTAAGCAGGATCGCAGTGCATACGCCAACGCTGCAGAGCGACTGTTAATGGCTATTGGTGAGCCAGTAATGGTTGACACTGCTCAGGAGCCACGCCTTTCCAGAATATTCTCCAACCGTGTGATGGGACGCTATCCGGCGTTCGAGGAGTTTTACGGCATGGAGGAAGCGATTGAACAAATCGTCTCCTACCTGAAACATGCCGCTCAGGGACTTGAAGAGAAGAAACAGATCCTCTATCTGCTGGGTCCGGTCGGCGGCGGTAAATCCTCGCTGGCTGAGCGGCTTAAATCGCTGATGCAGCGCGTACCGATCTACGTGCTGAGCGCCGATGGCGAACGCAGCCCGGTCAATGACCATCCGCTCTGCCTGTTTAACCCGCAGGAAGATGCCCATATCCTTGAAAAAGAGTACGGCGTGCCGCGTCGCTACCTCGGCACCATTATGTCGCCGTGGGCGGCCAAACGTCTGCACGATTTCGGTGGCGATATCTCACGCTTTAAAGTGGTTAAGGTCTGGCCATCGATTCTGGAACAGCTGGCGATTGCCAAAACCGAACCCGGCGATGAGAACAACCAGGATATCTCGGCGCTGGTGGGTAAAGTGGACATCCGTAAACTGGAGAATCACGCGCAAAACGATCCTGATGCCTACGGCTACTCCGGCGCACTGTGCCGCGCTAACCAGGGCATCATGGAGTTCGTCGAGATGTTTAAGGCGCCAATTAAGGTACTGCATCCTTTACTGACCGCTACCCAGGAAGGTAACTATAACGGGACTGAGGGCATTTCGGCCCTGCCGTTCAACGGCATCATTCTGGCGCACTCCAACGAGTCAGAATGGGTCACCTTCCGTAATAACAAAAACAATGAGGCGTTCCTTGACCGTGTTTACATCGTCAAAGTGCCTTATTGCCTGCGGGTCTCGGAAGAGATCAAAATTTATGAAAAACTGCTGAATCACAGTGAGCTGGCCACCTCGCCTTGTGCACCCGGCACGCTGGAAACCCTGGCTCGCTTCTCGATTCTGTCGCGGCTGAAAGATCCGGAAAACTCCAGCATCTACTCCAAAATGCGGGTTTATGACGGTGAAAGCCTGAAAGATACCGATCCTAAAGCCAAATCGTGGCAGGAGTATCATGACTACGCGGGCGTGGATGAAGGGATGAACGGTCTGTCGACCCGTTTTGCCTTTAAGATCCTGTCGCGCGTCTTCAACTTTGACCATGCCGAAGTGGCGGCCAACCCGGTGCACCTGTTCTACGTGCTGGAGCAGCAGATTGAACGTGAGCAGTTCCCGCAGGACCAGGCGGAAAAATACCTCGAGCACCTGAAAGGCTATCTGATCCCGAAATACGCCGAGTTCATTGGCAAAGAGATTCAGACCGCTTACCTGGAATCCTATTCCGAGTATGGTCAGAACATCTTCGACCGCTACGTGACCTACGCCGACTTCTGGATCCAGGATCAGGAGTATCGCGATCCCGATACCGGTCAGCTGTTCGATCGGGAATCGCTGAATGCGGAACTGGAGAAGATTGAGAAACCTGCTGGCATCAGTAACCCGAAAGATTTTCGTAACGAGATCGTCAACTTTGTGCTGCGCGCCCGGGCACACAACAACGGTCGCAATCCGAACTGGACCAGTTACGAGAAATTACGCACCGTGATTGAGAAGAAAATGTTCTCAAACACCGAAGAGTTGCTGCCGGTAATCTCCTTCAATACCAAGACCTCTACTGATGAGCAGAAGAAACACGACGATTTCGTCGACCGCATGATGGAAAAAGGCTATACCCGCAAACAGGTTCGCCTGCTGTGTGAATGGTATTTGCGTGTGCGTAAATCGTCCTGATTAAGGTAAGCAAGCCGGTATTGCGATACCGGCCGTCTCAAGGTCGGGCATGCCCGACCTGCTTGCAATGTAGTTTGGGGGAACACTATGGCCTATTTCATCGATCGCCGGCTTAACGGTAAAAACAAGAGCGCGGTCAACCGCCAGCGCTTCTTGCGCCGTTACAAGTCGCAAATCAAGCAGTCGATCTCCGAGGCCATTAATAAACGCTCGGTTACCGACGTCAGCAGCGGTGAATCTGTTTCGATACCTATTGATGACATCAATGAGCCGATTTTTCACCAGGGACGCGGCGGTAATCGCCATCGCGTGCATCCTGGAAACGACCATTTTGTGCAGAATGACCGCATCGAGCGGCCGCAGGGCGGCGGTGGTGGCGGCAGTGGTCAGGGCAATGCCAGTCAGGATGGCGAAGGTCAGGATGAATTCGTCTTTCAGATTTCTAAGGATGAGTATCTCGATCTGCTGTTTGAAGATCTGGCGCTGCCCAACCTTCGCCGCAACCAGCATCGTCAGCTGAATGAGTACAAAACGCACCGTGCCGGCTACACCTCTAACGGGGTTCCCGCCAACATCAGCGTTGTGCGCTCGTTACAAAATTCACTGGCGCGCCGAACGGCGATGACCGCAGGTAAACGGCGTATGCTGCATGAGCTGGAAGAGACACTCAGCATCGTGGAAAAATCGGAACCGGCTCAGCTGCTGGAAGAGGAACGCCTGCGCAAAGATATCGCCGAGCTGCGCGCACGCATCGAACGGGTGCCGTTTATCGACACCTTTGACCTGCGCTACAAAAACTTTGAGAAACGCCCGGAACCCTCCAGCCAGGCGGTGATGTTCTGCTTAATGGATGTCTCGGGTTCGATGGATCAGGCCACTAAAGATATGGCCAAGCGTTTCTATATTCTGCTCTATCTGTTCCTGAGCCGGACCTACAAGAATGTCGATGTGGTCTATATCCGCCACCATACTCAGGCTAAAGAGGTCGACGAACAGGAGTTCTTCTACTCGCAGGAGACCGGCGGTACTATCGTCTCCAGCGCCCTGAAACTGATGGATGAGGTGGTCAAAGAACGTTATGACCCGGCACAGTGGAATATCTACGCTGCGCAGGCGTCCGATGGCGACAACTGGGCCGATGACTCACCGCTTTGTCACGAAATTCTGGCGAAGAATATCCTGCCGGTAGTGCGTTACTACAGTTATATTGAGATCACCCGCCGTGCCCACCAGACGCTGTGGCGCGAGTATGAGCATCTGCAGGCGATGTTCGATAACTTCGCGATAGAGCATATTCGCGAACCGGAAGATATCTATCCGGTGTTCCGATCTCTGTTCCATAAACAGGCAACCGAAGCCTGATCAACCAAGCCGGCTTATCACCGGCTTGTTTTTTATCTGCCGAATAACCTGATAAAACAGTCGGTTTTCTGCCGCTTGCCTGCCAACTCCCTCATTCTTCACATTAATCTGATACCATTTGCCACTAAGCAATTCGTATAATTTTCATTTTGACCATGACAACTCCTTGATAAAACATTATCTTTCAGACATAGCATGGACATTTGTCATGATTTGATGCAACTCAACGCCATATCTCAGGAGCCCGGGTTTGAACCACACCATTGTTTACAGTCTGTTTATCATCGGTTCTGTGCTGGTAGCCTCAAGCATTTTGCTCAGCTCTTTCTCCTCGCGTCTCGGCATTCCTATCCTGGTTATCTTCCTGGCACTGGGCATGCTGACCGGAATTGATGGCATCGGCGGCATCGCCTTTGATAACTATCCCGCTGCGTATCTGATCTCTAACCTGGCGCTGGCCATCATCCTGTTGGATGGCGGCATGCGAACCAAAGCCAGCTCGTTTAAGGTGGCGCTGGGGCCCGCCCTGTCGCTGGCGACCATCGGCGTGATGATTACCGCCGGCTTAACCGGCGTGGTGGCCGCCTGGCTGTTTAATCTGGATATGATGCAGGGCTTCCTGATTGGCGCAATTATCGGTTCAACCGACGCGGCGGCGGTGTTCTCACTGCTGGGCGATAAGGGCCTGAATGAGCGCGTCAGTTCAACCCTTGAGATAGAGTCCGGCAGTAACGATCCGATGGCGGTGTTTCTGACCATTACCCTGATTGAGATGATTGAGCAGGGCCAGACCGGGCTCGACTGGATGTTCCTGGTGCATCTGGTGCAGCAGTTTGGACTGGGCATCGTGTTAGGCCTGGGCGGCGGCTGGGCGTTACAGCAGTTAATTAACCGCATCAGCCTGGCCGGTGGACTTTATCCGCTGTTGGCGTTGAGTGGCGGCATTCTGGTTTTTGCCCTGACTACGGTGTTAGAAGGCAGCGGCATCCTCGCGGTCTACCTGTGCGGTTTTCTGCTGGGTAACAGCCCAATCCGTAACCGTCACGGCATTTTGCAGACCTTCGACGGCATGGCCTGGCTGAGTCAGATTGGGATGTTTATCGTGCTGGGCCTGCTGGTTACGCCGTCAGACCTGTGGCATATCGCGGTGCCAGCGATGATTCTGTCGCTGTGGCTGATTCTGGTAGCGCGTCCGCTGTCAGTGTTTATCGGCCTGCTGCCATTCCGCAGTTTCACCACCCGCGAACGTTTCTTCATCAGCTGGGTGGGCTTACGCGGTGCGGTGCCGATTATCCTGGCGGTATTCCCGATGATGGCGGGGTTAGAAAATGCCTCGCTCTACTTCAATATTGCCTTCTTCGTGGTGCTGGTTTCGCTGATGCTGCAGGGCACCTCGCTGGGCTTTGCCGCCAAAAAAGCCAAAGTGGTAGTGCCGCCGACCGCCTCGCCAATCAGCCGGGTGGGTCTGGATATTCATCCGGAGAATCCGTGGGAGCAGTTTGTTTATCAGCTCAGCGCCGATAAATGGTGTGTCGGTGCCGCGCTGCGCGATTTGCAGATGCCGCGTGAAACCCGGATCGCGGCACTGTTCCGCGATAACGTGCTGATGCACCCCAATGGAGGGACGCGCCTGAAAGAGAACGATGTGATCTGCGTGATTGGCCGTGAGCGCGATCTGCCAGCGCTCGGCAAGATGTTCAGCCAGTCGCCGCCGGTGTCGCTCGATCAGCGCTTCTTCGGAGACTTCATTCTGGATGCAGAAGCCCGTCTGCGCGATGTGGCGCAAATCTACGGCCTTGAGCTGGACGAAGCGACCAATGACCAGCAATCGCTGGGGCAACTGATGCTCAGCATGCTGGGCGGCGCGCCGGTGGTTGGCGATCAGGTGGAATGGAATCAGCTAACCTGGACCGTCGCCGAGAAAGAAGATAACCGGATCGTGAAGATTGGCGTACGTCCGGCTGAAGAGAAGGAATAATCCTAATCATTCAGCCACGTTAATTTCTGCTGATGCACTAAGCTAATAGTTCAAGCCAGCACAAACGGGAGAAATGAATGGGACACGTGGTTAAAATTGGACGTTATGAGATTGTGGATGCCGATCTTGACAGTGAGAACCCCGACACCGTCAGTATCCCCTGTGATACCAATCCCGGCTTAATTACGCAACTTGACGGCTGGGATCGTGATACCAGCGTTCCGGCCTGGATCGACGGCGAACCGGTTAATCTGCAAATCGGGCATTACGATAAACAGCAGGACCGCTGGATTTTAAAGAAGCCAGCCTGAGTTGCTCACCCGACCGCCAGTCAAATCAACTGGCGGTAATTCCTAAAAATAGTCTTAAACAGTTTGGTTATAACCGCCCCTTCTCTTATTTTATCCTTCTAAAACAATCGGTTACCCCTTTAAAACTTTAATCAATTTTCATGTTTTCAGATTTTTTCCGTATTAACTCTGTCAAATAACTCCTGCATACTCCTTCTCAACGCTGCAATATTTCGTGAGTGACATCACGCTTTTCCGGTCGCTCTTTTCGCAGCTTCGTTTGGCTGTACTGACTGCAACAGACTGAAAATTATTTTTTAATTTTTTCAGTAGCCCACTCCTGAACGCGTACTTGATTCTGGTCAGGCCATCTTTTACTTAAGAAAGAGAGCAGGTTTTATGGCAAGTACATTGATAATGAATAACCCGAGCCGCTCGTGGAGCGGAACGCGTAAAAATATCATCGTGAAGTTCGCCCTGAGTTTTTCTGATTTGATTGCACTTAATCTGGCGTTGTTTTTATCGGCCGCCACTATTCAGGGTATTTGGGGAGAGCTGGATACATTTATTCCCCCGCAACAAATTGAATACCGCTTTGTCGCGCAGTTTATTATGTCCGTCATGTGTACCGGTTGGTTTTGGGTACGCCTGCGCCACTACACCTATCGCAAACCCTTTTGGTTCGAGCTGAAAGAAATCGTTAAAACGCTTTTCGTTTTCTCCTTGCTCGATCTCGCCCTGATTGCTTTCTCTAAGTGGGATTTTTCCCGCATGGTGTGGGTGTTCAGCTGGACCTACGCGCTGCTGTTGCTGCCATTAATGCGCGCGTTGGTTAAGCGCGCCATTAACAAAGCCGGTCAGTGGCAGAAAGAGACCATTATTATTGGTTCGGGCCGCAACGCCACCGAAGCTTACGCCGCGCTGCAAAGCGAGGAGATCCTCGGTTATAACGTACAGGCATTTATCTCAGTAGATGACGTGCCGACGCAGCAGACGGTGAATGGCGTGCCGGTGATTACCTGGAAGGATATCAACTGGCAAACCATCGACCGCGACAACGTGCAGTTTATTGTGGCGATGGAATATGAGCAGCAACCGATGCGCGACCGCTGGCTGAAGTTCCTGTCGAAGATGAACTGTCGCTCAGTCTCGGTGATCCCGACCCTGCGCGGTGTGCCGCTCTACGGTACCGACATGTCGTTTATCTTCAGTCATGAAGTGATGATCCTGCGGGTCAGCAACAATCTGGCCAAACATTCGTCGCGGTTCCTGAAGCGCGCCTTTGACCTGATTGTCGCTTCAATGCTGCTGCTGTTCCTCGGTCCGATTTTCGCCCTGCTCTGCTACATGGTGAAACGCGACGGCGGCAACGCTATCTACGGCCATGAGCGCGTCGGCCAGGATGGTAAGAAGTTTAAATGCCTTAAATTCCGTTCTATGGTCACCAACTCGAAAGAGGTGCTGGAGAATCTGCTGGCGACCAGCGAAGCGGCGCGTATTGAGTGGGATAAGGACTTTAAACTGAAGAACGATCCGCGCATCACTAAGATTGGTGGCTTCCTGCGTAAAACCAGCCTGGATGAGCTGCCGCAGCTGTGGAACGTGATCCGCGGCGAAATGAGCCTGGTGGGGCCGCGTCCGGTGATTGAGGCGGAGCTGGAGCGTTATGCCGGTGATGTTGATTACTATCTGATGGCGAAACCCGGCATGACCGGCTTGTGGCAGGTCAGCGGACGTAATGACATCGACTATGACACCCGCGTCTACTTTGACTCCTGGTATGTCAAAAACTGGGCGTTGTGGACCGATATCGCTATCCTGTTTAAAACCGCCGGTGTAGTACTGCGCCGCGACGGCGCTTACTAAACCTGTTATGCGATGCCTGTTTACAGCAGGCATCGCAACTTCCGCACGTTCCCCTCTATCTTTTTTCGCGCTGAATCATTACCCTCTGCGGCTCGTTTTTTAACAGAACGTTTACCCTCTGGTCGATATGCAAAAATTTACTCTACTGTTATTGAGCCTGGTACTGCTGGCACCTTTAGGCATCGATCTCTATTTGCCCACGCTGCCGCAGATTGCAGCAGGGCTGAATACTCCGGTCAATCTGGTGCAGACCACTATTCCTCTGTTTCTGCTGGTGATGGGACTGGGACAGCTGGTCACCGGCCCGCTGGTGGATAACTACGGTCGCAAGCCGATCGCCCTGCTCGGGCTGGCGCTCTATATTACAGGCAGCGTCATCGCCGCTACGGCCACCTCGTTTCCGCTG
Organism: Pantoea sp. X-Soil-YNGN-775; assembly: GCF_059730575.1. Lineage (NCBI taxonomy): Bacteria > Pseudomonadati > Pseudomonadota > Gammaproteobacteria > Enterobacterales > Erwiniaceae > Pantoea > Pantoea sp. X-Soil-YNGN-775. Next base: position 2,214,108 of record NZ_AP035945.1, read on the forward strand.
TTCCTGATTGCCCGCCTGGTGCAGGGCTGTGGCGTCTGCTGTAGCGCAGTGGTCGCCTTCAGCGGCGTACGTGACCGTCTGAGCGGTGATGACGCAGCACGCGCCTACGGGTTTCTGAATGGCGCGTTAAACATCGTGCCGGCGCTGGCACCGCTGCTGGGTGGCCTGCTGGCCAGCGCTTTTGACTGGCGCGCGCCTTTCTGGTTCCTGTGCGGCTACGGCGCGCTGATCATGCTGCTGGTGATTATCTGGCTGCCGGAAACGCGTCCGGCCGATACTTTGCGGGTCAAAGGCCTGCCGATTGCCCAGTATGCTGCCATTCTGCGTCAGCCACGCTTTCTCGCTTTTGCCTTTGCTAATGCGGGCGCTCTGGGCATGGTGCTGACCTATGTGTCACTGGCTCCGCAGGTTTTGATGACCGAGGGTGGCTTATCGCCAATTCAGTTCTCCTTTGCCTTTGGTGCCAACGGCTTCTGGATTATGTTTGTCAGCGTGTTCGTCAATAAAACCATCCGCAAAGCGGGACGGCCGTTCTGTCTGGCGATGGGCTTTATTACCATGCTGCTGGGGGCGCTGCTGCTGCTGGCGGGAATGATGCTGTTCCCGGCGTCGATGCAGACTCACTGGGCCCTGTATATGTTCCCGGTGGCGGTATCGGTAGCCGGTCTGGCGTTTACCGTCGGTCCGGCCACCAGCTATGCGCTGGAGCCGTATCAGCAACAGGCGGGGGTAGCCTCCGCATTACAGGGATTTATCCAGATGGCGGGCGGTGCGGCAGGCAGCCTGATTATCGTGGCGCTGCCGATGGCTGAAAAGCTGTCACTGAGTCTGATGATGTTGCTGGGTGCCGTGCTGGCGTTGATCGCCTGGCGCTGCAGCAGGAAGATGCGCGGCCGGGTGACCGCGCTGAGCTGACCTTAACTTAGCTGAACCGGAACGCGCGGAGCCAGTGCGCACATCAGTTCGTACCCCACCGTTCCGGCCGCTTTTGCCACCTGATCGATCTTCACCTGTTCGCCCCACAATTCCACCCGCGAGCCGATTCCGGCCTGCGGACAGGGGGTCAGATCGACAGTGATCATGTCCATCGACACCGCACCCACCACCTGGGTCTGTATCCCATCGACGCTGACCGGTGTACCGGTTGGAGCATGGCGCGGATAACCATCCGCATAGCCACAGGCCACCACCCCTATCCGCTGCGCCTGCGTCGCATGATAACGGTAGCCATAGCCGACGCCATCGCCCGCCTGTAGCTGCTGAATGCCGATAATCTCACTGCTCAGCGTCATTACCGGTTGCAGACCGCTGCTGGCAATATCCTGCCAGTCGCCGCTCGGTGACGCGCCATACAGAATAATGCCGGGCCGCACCCAGTCATAATGCGCTTCAGGGTGCCACAGGGTACAGGCGGAGTTGGACAGCGATCGCGGGCAGCTCAATCCTTCGGCCGCCTGCTCAATCCGCTGTAGCGGAACGATAATGCCGTCGGGATTCTCGGCATCCGCAAAATGGGCCATCAGCGTCATTTCAGCGACGTTGTTAAGTGCACGCAGTTTCTGCCATGCCGCGTTCACCTGTTCGGGCCGGAAACCGAGCCGGTTCATTCCGCTGTTGACCTTGAGATAGATATCAATCGGTGCCGACAGCGTCGCGTTAGCCAGCGCTTTAATCTGCCAGTTACTGTGCACGCTGGTGGTCAGGCGATAGCGATCGATCAGCTGCAGATCCTCTGGCTGAAAAAATCCCTCCAGCAGCAGGATCGGTTTTTTCCAGCCCTGCTCGCGCAACAGAATCGCCTCTTCCAGATTAAGCAGGGCAAAGCCGTCGGTGGTGGCCAGACTTTCCCAGACGCGGGCAAGTCCATGGCCGTAAGCGTTAGCCTTAACCACCGACCAGACGCGGGACGCAGGTGCGGCCTGGCGAACCACCGCCAGGTTATGTCGCAATGCCTGCTGATTGATGGTGGCGACAATCGGACGTGACATCCTTCCTCTCCCTGAGAGCTTAACGAGTAGCGTTGGCGTTACGCAGTGGCGAAGCACTCGCCACGAAACCGGGTAAGTAGCGGAACACCGATAAGTCATCGGCGGCGATCGACGGTTTTTTACCGCTGATCAAATCGGCCAGCAGTTGACCCGAACCGCAGGCCATCGTCCAGCCCAGCGTTCCATGACCGGTGTTAAGCCAGAGGTTAGCCACCGGGGTGGCGCCGACAATTGGCGTACCGTCGGGCGTCATGGGACGTAAGCCGGTCCAGAAGCTGGCCTGCGCCAGATGACCGCCTTCAGGATAGAGATCACTGACCACCATCTCCAGCGTTTCCCGCCGTGCTTCGGTCAGTCTGGTGTTAAAACCAACAATTTCCGCCATGCCGCCCACCCGGATACGATCGTCAAAGCGGGTCACCGCGACTTTGTAAGTTTCGTCGAGAATGGTTGAGACCGGTGCAGCATCCGGATTTTTAATCGGGATGGTGAGTGAATAACCTTTCAGCGGATAGACCGGGATATCGACCACGTTGCGCAGCAGCGCGGTGGAATAGGAGCCCAGCGCCACCACATACTGATCCGCTTTAACGATCTCCTCACCGCACTTCACGCCGTAGATACGATTACCGTCGCGCAGCAGGTGGTCGATCGGGGTATTAAAGCGGAACACCACGCCGGCCTGTTCTGCCATTTTGGCCAGCCGCTGGGTAAACAGCTGGCAGTCGCCGGTTTCATCATTCGGCAGGCGTAAACCGCCGGTCAGTTTATGCTGCGTAGCCGCCAGCGCCGGTTCAACCCGCGCCAGCTGATGGGCTTCCAGCAATTCATAGGGCACGCCCGCTTCGCGCAGCACCGCGATATCTTTGCTGGCGCTGTCGTATTGCTGTTGGGTGCGGAACAGTTGCAGGGTGCCGCCCTGCCGGCCTTCATAGGCGATGCCGGTTTCGGCGCGCAGCGCTTTCAGGCAATCACGGCTGTATTCCGCAATCCGCACCATCCGGCTTTTGTTCTGCTGATAGTGGTTGATATCGCAGTTACGTAACATCTGCCACATCCACTCCAGCTGGAAGCTGCTGCCATCCAGCCGCACCGCCAGCGGGGCATGCCGCTGAAACATCCACTTTACCGCTTTTAGCGGCACGCCCGGCGCCGCCCAGGGCGCTGCATAGCCTGGCGAAATCTGACCAGCATTGCCTGCGCTGGTCTCCAGCGCCGCGGCAGGCTGACGATCAATCACCGTCACCTGATGTCCGGCCCGCGCCAGATACCACGCGCTCGCCACACCTACCACACCACTTCCCAGAATCACAACGTGCATATGTCCCCCACCCGGCATGTAAAAGCATAATTCACTGTTCATCAGGCGACATTCAGCGGATTCACTCAGCGGATATCACCCCGAAATTTCAGCAACTATTTCACATCTTTTTTACTTAACAGGTAACTAAAATCATATCACCGCGCAAAATTCAGAGATTTATCCGCCTTATCGGGCCAATTCAGAAATAAATGACAACGAAGCCAGTTAAATCTGCTTTTGGCAGGAGAATCATTCAACCCCATACAAAGCGCTTATAAACAGGATTATATTCCACATTTTAAATTCATGGTCGAGTTAAAGGCTATTAAATTCCACACTAATCCACTCTGAATGATTTTCTGCCAAAGAATTCATTTGAGTTCGCATTTCGGATAGGCGACAGTGGACTATCATTGTTGTGTTCGCTCAGTTTTTTTCGGGTTCCCTTTCTCAGGATGAAGCCTTAAATAACCGGAACGGGTTGCCTTTCGGGTCAGCCAGTTTGCAAAAAAAGAGGTGCGCTATGACGACAATCTTTGACGATCCCATCAAGGACAGCAAACGACTCAATGACGGACCAGACTGGACATTCGAACTGCTGGATGTCTACTTAGCCGAGATCGACCGTGTGGCGAAACTCTACCGGCTCGATACCTATCCGCACCAAATCGAAGTGATCACCTCTGAACAGATGATGGACGCCTATTCCAGCGTCGGTATGCCGATCAATTATTCACACTGGTCATTCGGTAAAAAGTTCATTGAAACCGAACAGCGCTACAAGCATGGTCAGCAGGGTCTGGCCTACGAGATTGTGATCAACTCCAATCCCTGCATCGCCTATCTGATGGAAGAGAACACCATGACCATGCAGGCGCTGGTGATGGCGCACGCCTGTTACGGTCATAACTCTTTCTTCAAAAATAACTACCTGTTCCGCAGCTGGACCGACGCTGGTTCGATAGTTGATTACCTGCTATTTGCTAAAAATTACATCAGTGATTGCGAGGAGCGCTACGGCGTTGAGGAAGTCGAACGACTGCTCGACTCCTGCCACGCGCTGATGAACTACGGCGTTGACCGTTATAAACGGCCGCAGAAGATCTCGCTGCAGGAGGAGAAAGCGCGACAGAAGAGCCGCGAAGAGTATCTGCAGAGCCAGGTGAATACCCTGTGGCGTACGCTGCCACGGCGTGAAAAAGAGACGGTGCAGGTTGAAGCGGCGCGTTATCCGTCTGAACCGCAGGAAAACCTGCTCTATTTTATGGAGAAGAACGCGCCGCTGCTGGAGCCGTGGCAGCGTGAGATCCTGCGCATTGTGCGTAAGGTGAGCCAGTATTTCTATCCGCAAAAGCAGACCCAGGTGATGAACGAAGGCTGGGCCACCTTCTGGCACTACACTATCCTTAACCATTTGTATGACGAAGGCAAAGTGTCGGAACGTTTCATGATGGAGTTCCTGCACAGCCACACCAACGTGGTGTTTCAGCCGCCGTACAACAGCCAGTGGTACAACGGCATCAATCCTTATGCCTTAGGGTTTGCGATGTTCCAGGACATCAAGCGCATCTGCCAGTCACCCACCGAAGAGGATCGCTACTGGTTCCCGGATATTGCCGGTTCGGACTGGCTGGAAACCCTGCACTTTGCGATGCGTGAATTCAAGGATGAGAGCTTCATCAGTCAGTTCCTGTCGCCGAAAGTGATGCGTGACTTCCGGCTGTTTACCGTGCTGGATGATGACCGCAACAATTACCTTGAGATTGCGGCTATCCATGACGAAGCGGGCTACCGGGCAATTCGCCAGCAGCTTTCGGCGCAGTACAACCTGAGCAATCTGGAGCCTAACATTCAGGTCTATAACGTGGACTTACGTGGCGATCGCTCGCTGACGTTGCGCTATGTACCGCAGAGCCGTACCCCGCTGGATAAAAGCCGCCGCGAGGTGCTGAAGCATGTGCATCGTCTGTGGGGATTTGATGTGATTCTGGAACAGCAGAATGAAGATGGCAGCGTCGAACTGCTCGATCGCACGCCCTCACGTGGCTCACCACTCTGACCTGAGTATAAAAAAACCGGACGCGATGTCCGGTTTTTTGTTAGCGTTTACTGCCGAGGTCATCCGGCATGCTTTTTTGCATGCTGTGCCAGATTTCACCGCTGCGACGGCCGTAATGGCGCACCGCATCAACAATCTCATCCTGGCTCGGCTCTTTGTCGCACAGCGCCAGCAGTCCAAGATAGAAGTCACGCGCCACCTGACGCGCTTCCGGGTTAGAAAAGTAGTGACGCCCGACCCGGGTGTAGAGTCCTTTCAGCCCATTCAGGATCAAACCATAGATTGGGTTGCCGGAGGCAAACGCCAGACCACGGAATATCCGGTAATCGAGTTCGGTATAGGCATCAGCCTGATCATCCGCACTGGCCACGGTTTCCAGCACTTCACGTGCTTTTTCCGGATGATGACGCAGCGCGCGACTGATAAAAATTGACGATATATTGGTACGAACCGACAGCAGATTATCGATCAACACCGGCACGCTGTCGTGATCGAGACGCGCCAGGGTTTCCAGAATATTCAGTCCGGAGGTCTCCCAGAAGTCATTCACCCGGGTCGGTTTACCGTGCTGAATGGTCAGCCAGCCATCACGTGCCAGACGCTGTAACACTTCCCGCAGGGTGGTGCGTGTTACCCCAATCAATTCAGAAAGCTCACGTTCAGCAGGAAGAATCGACCCTGGCGGAAAGCGGCTGTTCCAGATGCTTTCAATAATATACTCTTCAGCAAATCCCGCTGGGCTCTGAGCCTTAATTACCATAGCAGTTTGTTCTCGTTGCTTTCTTAATCGTGATGGGCACTCATCATACCAGACGCCCTATAGCGGATATAGCCTGCGCAACACTTTAAACCGGACGCGGATGCAATTTTCCGGGCTGACTCACGGTGAAACCGCGCTAATTTGCGCCCGGCACCGCTAAGGATTATTCTTTGCGGCAGAAATCCATACACAACAACAGGATACTTATTCAGATGGAGATGACATACGGGCAAGCGTTAAAACGGAATTTTCTCGGCCAGTCGCCCGACTGGTATAAAGCATTAATGCTGGTTTTCCTGATCGTGAATCCGTTGATTTATGCGTTTGTCAGCCCGTTTGCCGCCGGCTGGTTGCTGGTAGCAGAATTTATTTTTACCCTCGGCATGGCGCTTAAATGCCATCCGCTGTTGCCAGGCGGCCTGCTGGCGGTTGAGGCGATAATTATCGGCATGGCCAGCGCCGATCAGGTCAAAACCGAGCTGGCAAATAATCTGGAAGTGCTGTTGCTGCTGATCTTTATGGTGGCAGGCATCTTCTTCATGAAGCAGCTGTTGCTGTTTGTCTTTACCCGCCTGCTGCTGTCAATCCGCTCAAAAGTGCTGCTCGGCGTGACGTTCTGTCTGGCCGCCGCCTTTCTTTCCGCCTTCCTCGACGCGCTGACGGTACTGGCCGTGGTAATCAGCGTGGCCGTGAGCTTTTATGAGATCTATCACCGGGTCGCCTCCGATCCGCAATTCCAGCAGCATCCGCTGGCACAGCGTGAGACGCTGGAACAGTTCCGCGCCTTTCTGCGCAGCCTGATGATGCAGGCCGGCGTCGGTACCGCACTGGGTGGCGTGATGACCATGGTGGGTGAACCGCAAAACCTGATTATTGCCCATGCCGCCAGCTGGGACTTCGTCCAGTTCTTTCTGCGGATGGCGCCGGTCACGGTCCCGGTGCTGATCTTCGGCATCGTCACCAGCGTGCTGGTCGAAAAATTCCGCTGGTTTGGCTATGGTGCCACCCTGCCGGCCAGCGTGCGTCAACTGCTGGAAGAGAGTGAACAGCAGAACGCTGCACAGCGTACCCGCCAGGAGAAGCTGAAACTGTGGATTCAGGCGGCGATTGGCCTCTGGTTAATTGTCGCGCTGGCGTTTCATCTGGCAGAGGTCGGTCTGATTGGGCTGTCGGTGATTATTATGGCCACGGCGCTGTGCGGCATCACCGATGAGCACGCGATTGGTCAGGCGTTCACCGAAGCGCTGCCGTTTACCGCCTTGCTGACGGTGTTTTTTGCCATCGTGGCGGTGATCATTGAGCAGCAGCTGTTTGCACCGCTGGTCACCTTTGTGCTCAGCACGGAGCCCGACGCCCAGCTTAAGTGGTTCTACGTTTTCAACGGCCTGCTCTCCTCCATTTCAGATAACGTCTTCGTCGGATCGGTTTATATCAATGAAGCGCGTCATGCCTTTGATCGTGGCGCGATTGACGCCCGGCAGTTTGAGTTGCTGGCGGTGGCGATCAACACCGGTACCAATCTGCCGTCGGTCGCCACACCGAATGGCCAGGCGGCATTCCTGTTCCTGCTGACCTCGGCGCTGGCACCACTGATTCGTCTGTCGTACGGACGGATGGTGTGGATGGCACTGCCGTTTACCGTGGTACTGTCGCTGGTGGGCTATCTGGCAATCCACTTTCTGCTGGTGCCGTATACCGACAGCCTGCTCAGTCTCGGATGGCTTTCACCGCCGCACCTGTAAACCTTTTAGCCGGTCTGGATCAGGTTCAGGTCATATTTGAACATGATTTTTCCCTGCGCCAGGCTGGTTTGGCGGCGCTTTTGGTTTACACTGCGAGGCATTAACGTTTACAGGGAATGCAATATGTTACGATATCTGAATCAATGTTCTCGTGGTCGCGGAGCCTGGTTATTACTGGCCCTGACAGCGCTGGCGCTGGAACTTACGGCGTTATGGTTCCAGCATGTCATGGGACTCAAGCCCTGCGTAATGTGTATTTATGAACGCAATGCGTTATTCGGCGTGATGGGTGCCGGTCTGATCGGCGCCATAGCGCCAAAAACGCCGTTACGGTTGGTGGCGCTGGCATTGTGGTTATACAGCGCATGGCAAGGTCTGCGCCTCTCCTATGAACACACCATGATTCAGCTGCATCCCAATCCTTTTACCACCTGTGACTTTGCGGCACGTTTCCCCAGTGGCTTACCGCTGGATAAATGGCTGCCGTCGGTGTTTCTCGCCAGCGGCGATTGTGCCGACCGCAGCTGGACCTTCCTGACCTTCAGCATGCCGCAGTGGATGATCGTGGTGTTCGCCGCTTATCTGCTGGTGGCGCTGCTGGTGCTGATCGCCCAGCCGTTTAAAGCGAAACGCCGCGATCTGTTCAGTCGCTGATAACAAACTGTTGCGTCGCTGATAGCAAAAAGGCTGCCACTGGCAGCCTTTTTTGATGATTACTCCGGCGCTTAGCCGTTACGGTCAGGTCGATCGATAATGTGATCTTCCCAGTCGCGCACTTCACTCTCCCGCACCGCAATGTAACGTACTGAAATCCGCTGGGCGTGCATCTCTTTTTTTGAGCCAGCACGCAGCGGATGCCAGGCTGGCAGCGGCTTGCCCTCACCCAACAGGCGATAGGCGCAGGTGCGCGGCAGCCAGTCAAAGGTGGTGAGGTTCTCGCGCGTCAGCTTGATGCAATCCTCTTCAAGTTCGAAGCGACGTTCATAATTGCGGCACTGGCAGGTTTTGATATTCAGCTGATTACAGGCGACGTTGGTGAAGTAGATCTCATCGGTGTCGGCGTCCTGCAGCTTATTCAGACAGCACTGCCCACAACCATCACACAAGGATTCCCATTCCTCATCGCTCATTTTTGCCAGGCGTTTGTGTTGCCAGAAAGGGGTGTCAGTCATGATGATTGTCCGGGTTTAGCGTAAACCGCACCTTATAAAGCCTCTGGTGCGGCGATGCAAGTTTTACAGTACGCGCGTGCTGATGCCGTGTCCGGCCAGTGACACTTCCAGCTGATCGCCAGAGCGCATCGGACCGACCCCTTCCGGGGTTCCGGTCAGGATCACATCACCGGCACGCAGGGTGAAATACTGGCTCATGTGGGCAATCAGCGGCAGGATTTTATGGATCATATCCACAGTGGAACCGTGCTGACGCACCTCACCATTCACCCGCAGCTTAAGTTCGGTATTCTGCGGGTCATCACTGAATTCAGCGGCCGGGATAAAACCGGAAATCGGACAGGAATTATCGAAACCTTTCGATTTTTCCCACGGCTGGCCCGCTTTCTTCAGCCCTGCCTGCAGGTCACGCAGCGTCAAATCAAGCGCCACGCCGTAGCCGGCAATCGCCTGCGCCACATGCGCTTCTGTCGCCTGCTTCAGGGTTGCGCCAATCAGGACCGCCAGCTCAACCTCATGATGAACTTCGCCAAACGCATCCGGAATCGACAGCGGCTGGCGCAAATCACACAGCGAGGTTTCCGGCTTGATGAAAATCACCGGTTCGGTGGGCGTGGCGCTGCCCATCTCTTTAATGTGTTTCGCATAGTTGCTGCCGACGCAAACCACTTTGCTGACCGGAAAGTCCAACAGAGCGCCTTGCCAGTTACGATGCTGATACATGCTTATCCCCTGCGTAGGTTAGTTGTGATGCCAGCGTGGCTGGCGGGTCGATGTTTGCGGCTGTGTTGATCGAAATGCCAACCTCATCGCCTGATAATAAGACGCTTTTAGCTCTCCGGGGGGAAGAATTTGTCAAAAAGCGTGAATCAGAGCGCTGAACTGATGAATAAACGTACAAATGACGTTAAATATCAGGCAGGCAATTTAAAATAACTGGATAGATAAGCAGTAGGTTTAATTTTAGCGGGGTAGGAAAAATATTAATCCTGACGGCATCAGCGCGACAGGATTAATATTTACAGATGAATCTGAATTAAACTTTTTTATCTGTCTGCAGATGAACAGTAAGCAGACTTTCTATCGGCGGCGGCAGCTGTAAATAATAGCCCTGCTCACTCAATCCCTGCTTTACTTTATTGATATCTGCATTTGCCAGCCTGTCGCGGCCCGCCAGCTTAAGCACCATTGCCAGCTGCGGCTTGCCAAACCCTTTCAGCAACTCTGGCGGAACGCGAGAGAAATCGTCTTTTTTTTCAACATAAAGATAAGTCTGGTCGCGCAGCGGGCTTCTGTAGATCACACAAAACATATTTTTTACTCGAATTAACCAGCGTTGAGGCTTGTCTGAATATAGCTGTAACTATAACATGCTTGCAGAACTTCGAATATTCACCGTTGGCGCTTTAATGATGATTTTATCATCGCTTAGCCAGCGGTAGTGAAAACAGGACTGAGTCGGGACAGATGTCGCAAACGCCAATCGAATTCAAAGGTAGCAGTTTCACCCTATCTGTCGTCCATCTGCATCACCACGATCCCGCGGTGATTCGTAAGGCACTTCAGGACAAGATTGACCAGGCTCCGGATTTTCTGAAAAACGCGCCGGTAGTGCTGAACGTTGCGGCCTTAAGTGCCGATATTAACTGGAAGCAGCTACAGCAGGCGATTATCGCCACCGGTTTGCGGATTGTCGGCGTCAGCGGCTGTAAAGATGATGCGCTGAAACGCATGATTTCCCGCGCTGGCTTGCCGGTGCTGGCAGAGGGTAAAGAGGCGAAAACGCGCAGTGATGTTGCTGCTCCCGCGCCGGAACCTCAGCCGATGGCCGCTGAACCGGCAATGGCAGCAAAAACCCGCATCGTGAATACCCCGGTGCGTTCGGGTCAGCAAATTTATGCGCGTGACGCTGATTTAATCATCACCAGCAGCGTCAGTGCCGGCGCCGAACTGGTTGCCGACGGCAACATTCATATTTACGGCATGATGCGCGGTCGCGCGCTCGCCGGTGCCAGCGGAGACCGCAACTGTCAGATTTTCTGTACCAATCTGGCAGCAGAGCTGGTCTCGATTGCGGGCGAATACTGGATCATGGATCAGATCCCCGAAGCATATTTTGGTAAAGCTGCGCGCCTTTGCCTGCAGGATGGCGCGCTCACCATCCAGACACTTAATTAGGCCCCTTTTCTTTTGTTAAGGAAATCAACATTTATGGCACGCATTATTGTAGTTACATCCGGTAAAGGGGGCGTTGGTAAGACCACGTCAAGCGCGGCCATCGCCACCGGTTTAGCGCAGAAAGGCAAAAAAACGGTTGTTATCGATTTTGATATCGGCCTGCGTAACCTCGATTTGATCATGGGTTGTGAACGACGCGTGGTCTACGACTTCGTCAACGTGATTCAGGGCGATGCGTCGCTGAATCAGGCGTTGATTCGCGATAAACGTACCGAGCAGCTCTACATTCTGCCTGCGTCACAGACCCGCGACAAAGATGCGCTGACCCGTGAAGGCGTCGAAAAAGTACTGAACGATTTAGCGGCGATGGAGTTCGATTTTATCGTCTGTGACTCGCCAGCAGGGATTGAAACCGGTGCACTGATGGCGCTGTACTTCGCTGATGAAGCGATCATCACCACTAACCCGGAAGTCTCTTCGGTACGTGACTCAGACCGTATTCTCGGGATCATCTCGTCAAAATCCCGTCGCGCTGAAAACAGCCAGGAGCCGGTTAAGGAGCATCTGCTGCTGACCCGTTACAATCCAGGCCGTGTTAATCGTGGCGACATGCTGAGTATGGAAGACGTGCTGGAAATTTTACGCATTCCTCTGGTCGGCGTGATCCCGGAAGATCAATCGGTGTTACGTGCCTCTAACCAGGGCGAGCCGGTGATCCTTGATGGTGAATCTGATGCTGGCAAAGCCTATGCCGATACCGTTGAACGGTTGCTCGGTGAAGTTCGCCCCTTCCGCTTTATTGAAGAAGAGAAGAAGGGTTTCCTGAAACGCCTGTTCGGGGGATAAACCATGGCATTACTTGATTTCTTTTTATCCCGGAAGAAGAACACTGCCAACATAGCCAAGGAAAGGCTGCAGATTATCGTGGCAGAACGCAGAAGGGGCGACAGTGAGCCCCACTATCTTCCGCAACTTAAGCGCGACATTCTGGAAGTGATTTGCAAATATGTGAAAATCGATCCGGAAATGGTCACAGTTCAGCTCGATCAGAAAGGTGACGACATCTCAATTCTGGAGCTGAACGTTACGCTACCGGAAACGGAAGAAGTGACTAAATGACGCTGACCGTTTCCTGAATTTCCCCTGCGCTGTTGCAGGGGAAATTTTATCGGTCACACCTCGGCCAGAATCTTTTCTATGCCGGGTTTAAGTAATTCGCCGCGCCATCCGGTCAGTAACTCTGGCTGACGTCCCTGTGGCTTCAATCCCCAGTGCTGGCTCAGAACCTGATTAATCTGACGCCGTGACGCCAGTAATTCCTGACTGAATCCGCTCTGCTCACTCACCTGCTGCACCAGCGCTTTCATCGCTTTAAACACCTGCTTGTAATGCGGATGGTCAATCAGGTTGCCGAGCGCCGCAGGCAATTCATTCTCATCCAGCGCCTGGGCTTCTGCCACCAGCGCCACCAGCATTTTACCGTGGAAACGGATCTCATGACCGGAGAGGCCAAGATGGTCCAGTTCGCCCAGCGAACCCGGCAGGAAGCGCGCCACTTTCCACAGATGCTCTTCGCGCACCACAAAGTTAACCGCCATATCTTTTTCACGCGCCAGCTTCAGTCGCCATGCGGCCAGCCGCTGCAGCGCTGCCAGCTGACGCGGACGCAGTTGCCAGGCGTTGGTGATCTCACGCCACGCTTCTTCAGGCGCTAAGCTATCGAGGCGACGCTGGCACAGGTTTTCACACTCACTGAGTGCCGCCGCCATGTTGCCTGCTGCCTCAGTCTGCACCATCAGCTGATGGGCAATCGGCAGCAGATAATGCACATCCGCCGCGGCATACTGACATTGACGCTCGGTCAGCGGGCGCGCCAGCCAGTCGGTGCGGGACTCACTCTTATCCAGTTCGACCTGGGTAAAATGCGCCACCATCGAGGCAAAGCCCCACGACAGCGGCTGGCCGGAGAACGCCGCCAGAATCTGGGTATCGATCATCGGCTGTGGCAGGACGCCAAAACGGTGCAGGAAGACTTCCAGATCTTCGCCGCCGGCGTGCAGGAATTTAGTCACTGCGGTATCGGTCAGCAACGCGATAAACGGTGACCAGTCACGAATTGCAAGAGGATCGATTAGCACTAACTGGTGATCGTCGAACAGCTGGATCAATCCGAGTTGCGGGTAGTAGGTCCGGGTGCGGACGAATTCAGTATCCAGTGCCACTGCCGTATGCTGGCGCGCTTTCTGGCACACTTCAGCCAGTTGTTCATCCTGGTCGATCAAAGAGTAATTCACGTCTCATTTTTCACCGCAGCTAACAACGTGCGGTGCTCCATGTTAAACACAATAAAAACGCCGGACATGCCGGCGTCTAACCTGAATCCTTGCCAAAACTCAGCCTGCGCTGGCTTTCACTTCGTCGCGCAATTCGCGTCGCAGAATCTTGCCGACGTTGGTTTTTGGCAGCTCATCACGAAACTCGATAATTTTCGGCACTTTGTATCCGGTCAGCTGACGGCGACAGTGGTCGAGCAGCTCTTCTTTAGTCAGTGAGGCATCTTTTTTCACCACGCAGACTTTTACCGCCTCGCCGGAAAGATCGCTGGGGACGCCGATAGCGGCCGCTTCACGAACTTTCGGATGCTGCATCAGCACATCTTCGATCTCGTTGGGATAAACATTGAAGCCGGAGACCAGAATCATATCCTTCTTACGATCGACGATGCGAATAAAGCCTTCCTGATCAACGGTAACAATATCGCCGCTGTGGAGCCAGCCATTTTTCAGCACTTCCTCCGTGGCATCCGGACGCTGCCAGTAGCCGAGCATCACCTGTGGACCGCTGATACACAGCTCGCCCGGTTCACCCGGCGCAACTTCATTGCCATTATCATCCACAATCAACACATCGGTTGAGGGAACCGGCAAGCCAATGCTGCCGGTGTGGCAGCTGATATCGTAAGGATTGACCGACACCAGCGGCGAGCATTCAGTCAGCCCATAGCCTTCCAGCAGATAGTGACCGGTCAGCTTTTCCCAGCGTTCTGCCACCGCTTTCTGCACCGCCATTCCGCCGCCGGCGGACAGTCGCAGCGTACTGAAGTCGAGCTTATTGAACTGCTCATCATTCAGCAGAGCGTTGAACAGCGTGTTCACGCCGGTGATGGCGGTAAACGGAAACTTCGCCAGCTCTTTAACAAAGCCAGGGATGTCACGCGGATTGGTGATCAACAGATTCTGACCACCCAGCTCCAGGAACAGCAGGCCATTCACCGTTAAGGCAAAGATGTGATAGAGCGGCAGCGCCGTAACCACGCACTCTTTGCCGTCGCGCAGAACTTTACCGTAGGTGGCTTTGGTCTGTTCCAGATTGGCCTGCATATTGCGATGCGTCAGCATCGCGCCTTTGGCGATGCCGGTGGTGCCGCCGGTATACTGCAGGAAAGCGAGATCGTCATTGCTGACCGTTGGTCGCTGATACGTGAGCGTGGCCCCCTGCTCCATCACCTGACGAAACGAGATTGCGCCGGGCAAATGGTATTTCGGTACCAGACGCTTGACGTATTTGACCACGAAATTAACCAGCGTCGCTTTGACCGGAGCCAGCTGATCGCCCATTCGGGTCAGAATCACATGGCGCACAGCGGTTTCCGCCACCACTTTTTCCAGCGTATGGGCGAAGTTGGACACGATAACGATGGCGCTGGCACCGCTGTCATTCAGCTGGTGTTTGAGTTCGCGCGGCGTATAGAGCGGATTCACATTCACCACCACCATGCCGGCGCGCAGTACGCCAAACAGCGCCACCGGATACTGCAGCAGGTTTGGCATCATCAGCGCCACCCGATCGCCGGCTTTTAGGCCCAGCTGCTGTTGCAGATAAGCCGCAAACGCGCGGCTTTTCTCTTCCAGCTGGCGATAGGTCATCTTCTGACCCATATTCCAGAATGCAGGTTGATCGGCGTAGCGTTTGGCGGCCTGCTCAAACAGATCCACCAGCGACGTATAACGATCTGCACTTATTTCGGCTGGCACATCAGCCGGGTAGCGTTTAAGCCAAACCTTATTCAAGGATCCACCCCGATAATCATGTTGTATTTCCATCGCTGCCTCAGCCAACCTGGTTTGTTAACAATATTTTAACTGATTGTACCAGTTTGCCGGTTTCGGCATGTTGAGGTTGCGAAGTCCATCACTAAATTTCGTGCTGTTAAACAGACAAATAAAAAGCCCGGCGGCGACCAGCGCTACCGGGCCAAAAAAGTGTCACTATCGGGTCACTCAGTCAGAATGGTTTCGACCTGTGCCGGACCGCTGCTGTACATTCCCCAGTAAGGATTGGGTCCCCAGTAGCCGGGACGATGACGCGTCGGACCATACCAGATCCACGGATCGATCGGCTGCGGCGGCGACATTACCTGTCGGGTCAGATGCCAGCGCTGATAGCCTCGCACATTAATCACCACAAACTTGTAGTTCGCCTCGCCAATCTTGCCGGGCTCCGTGCCTTTGATGGTGCCCAGCACCGTGACAAACTGATCTTTCACATCCACCGGATCGACGAAGCCGTGAATATCGGCATAGATACGGCCCACCGAGGCCGCGCCCAGTCGTGGACGGGCACTCTCATCCAGCGGCTGCGTGGCGATCTCCAGCCGGGTTTTGCCGTTGAGGTTGGTGACATTCACCACCTTACCGCCAAAACGCGACTCCTGGCCGGTGTAGATGGCCGGATCGTTCATGACCCGCAACAAATCCTGCTGCGGCTGCGGTGAACTGCCCTGCAGGCTGGCCGGAATCGAGACACAACCAGTTAAAACCAGCGTACAGGTCAGCAACAAACCTGTTAGCCCTTTCGCGCACATTGACATAGGCGTCCTCCCGTTACGTAAAGACTTAGACTGGACGCATAACAATAAGTTGCGTGCGATCTAGCGGCCCGGCAACTTTTTCCATGCCACCTCATTACGCAGATAGGTAGGCTCAGCATTTTCCGGTTGCAGGGTGTTCCCCTGGCGTAAAGCAATCACCGCCAGCGGTAACATATCTTCAGCGGCGGGTAAGCTGACCTCACTGGCGTGCAGCGTCAGGGAATGACCCTGCTGCAGTTCGGGATAAGCCTGCCAGCCGGTGCCGGCGGTCATCCACTCGCCCGACAGCGCCTGCATCCGTGCCTGCGCGGCGGCGGGTGGCAGCACGCTTTCGCTGGCTTCACCCTGCCAGACACCCTGCTCATCGCGCTGGTATTCGGCCCAGTAGACCTCACCCATCCGCGCATCAATGGCGGTTAACACGCGGGTGGCGCGCTGCAGGCGCCAGGCGCCCTCTGCCAGCGTGGCCAGCGTCGAGACACCGATCATCGGCAGCGCCGCACCAAGCGCCAGGCCCTGGGCAATTCCAATCCCGATACGCACGCCGGTAAAACTGCCGGGACCGCGACCAAAAGCCAGCGCGTCGAGATCGGTCAGGTCGAGCTGCTGCGCCAGCAGTAACTCTTCGATCAGCGGCAAAATGCGCTGAGTATGATCGCGCGGGGCAATCTCAAATCGGGCATCAATCTGTTGCTGATTCAGCAAGGCGGCTGAACAGGCTTCTGTCGCCGTATCCAGCGCTAAAATTCGGGCTGACATGACCACCTCAGGAGAATGAAAACGGCGCGCATCTTAGCATAAAATCAGGCGTCAGGTTGCTGCCGTATAAAGGCGATGGCGCGGGCGATGTCGCGGGTGCGCGGCGTCGGCGGCAGGCTGTTGAGAAACAGCGCGCCATAAGGACGCGAAACCAGCCGCTGATCGCAAATCACCAGCACGCCGCGGTCGTCGGTATCGCGGATCAGCCGCCCGACGCCCTGCTTCAGAGTGATCACCGCATCCGGCAGCTGCACATCGGTAAACGGATCGCCACCGCGGATACGGCAATCTTCCATTCGCGCCTTGAGTAACGGATCTTCCGGTGAGGTGAACGGCAGCTTATCGATGATAACCAGCGAAAGTGCATCGCCGCGCACGTCGACCCCTTCCCAGAAACTACTGGTCGCGACCAGTAAGGCATTGCCTTTATCGATAAACTGTTTCAGCAACTGACCTTTGCTGGTTTCGCCCTGTACCAGCACCGGTAACGTCATTGAGGCCCGGAATTCTGCCGCCAGCTCACGCATCATCAGGTGCGAGGTACAGAGGAAGAAACAGCGCCCTTTGTTGGCGTCAATCAGCGGCTTCATCATGGCGGCAAGCTGCCGTGCGCCGCCGGGACGGTTGGGTTCAGGCAGGTTGCGCGGCACGCATAACAGGGCCTGCTGCGCATAATCGAACGGACTGTTCAGAATCAAACTTTTTGCTGCGTTCACGCCCAGCCGCTCAGCAAAGTGCTCCATCTTCTCATCCACCGCCAGCGTGGCGGAGGTGAAAATCCAGGCTGCTTTGCGGTTATCCATCACTTCGCGGAAGCGTTCCGCTACCGACAGCGGCGTCAGCGCCAGAATAAAGTGGCGTGAGGTGCATTCATACCAGTAGCTGTAGCCCGGCTCATTGATCGCCCGCAGCCGCTTCAGTCGGCCACGGTAGAGGGCCGCCCGCTCAAACGCCGCATCCAGCAACGCTGAACGGCCAAGGGAGAGTTTGATCACGTCGTAACAGAGTTCAAGCGCATCATCCAGCAGCGTAAACATCCGCAGGATGTTGTTATCGCTTAGCAGTTCCCGCAGATTACCGCGGTAACCCGGGTCGCCGAGCGACAAACGAAAATCCTGAGCACACTGCGCCAGGCGATCGGCGGACTTCTGCAGTTGCTGGACGTCGCGCACTTCGGTGCGGTAGGCGGTAATAATATCTTTGGCGAGGTCGAGCAGTTGCCGGCTGGAGAGCTGTTGGCCGAAATACTGGCTGGCGATATCGGGAAGCTGATGGGCCTCATCAAAGATCATCACGTCCGCTTCGGGAATCAGTTCGCCGAACCCACCCTCTTTGACCACCAGATCCGCCAGAAACAGGTGATGGTTTACCACCACCACATCCGCGTCCATCGCCCGCTTACGCGCTTTGACTACGAAGCACTCTTTATAACGCGGGCAGTCGGTGCCGAGGCAGTTATCGTTGGTGCTGGTGACCAGCGGCCAGACCGGGCTATCTTCAGTGACGCCGGCACAGCTGCTGATATCGCCATCAGCGGTCTGCGATGACCAGCTCCGCAGCGTCACCAGATCAGTCAGCGCCTGTACCGCCAGATCGCCGCCCGCCATCGACTGCTGCTCCAGCCGCTCCAGGCAGAGATAGTTGGATCGCCCTTTCAGTAAGGCAGTCTTTCCTTTGTATTTCAGTGCGCCGATCATGGTCGGCAGATCGCGGCCGTAAAGCTGATCCTGCAGCGCTTTCGATCCGGTAGAGACGATTACTTTCTTGCCGGCCCGCAGCGCGGGAGCCAGATAAGCATAGGTTTTCCCGGTGCCGGTACCGGCTTCTACCACCAGTTCACCCTGCTGTTTTACGGCTTCAGAAACCGCCTGCGCCATTTCACGCTGCGCTTCACGCGGCTTAAAGCCAGCTATCGCCAGCGCCAGCGCGCCATCAACTGCAAAATCGTCTGCCACATACCCTCTCAAAGAACGGCAAAAACACTGTAATTATGTCAGTATTAAATTCACAAAGCAAAATAGAGGTTAATCAGCAGGTTAACTATTATCAGCGCGAAGTGCAGCCGATTTTGCGATGGTCGTTATTGCTCCGCAATGAAGAAAAGCGGCGCATGGCCGCCTGATGGGAACGGATAGCCATGCCGATACGCCTGGCGGCGCAGCGGCCATTAGCACAGCCAGACCAAAAGCGGTTACTGAACGATCATCCGACCGTTAAGATGCTGCAAAGGACGATTATTGGTGCTTTTCAGTGCCTGTTTAAACGCGTCGAGCTGAGCCTGAGAAAGCGTTACCGGCTGTTTTAGCACCAGCCAGCGTATGCCTTCAGTGCAGGGTGGCGTGGTCAGTGATCCGCTAAAGCGATAGTAATGCAGGTCTTGCGGGAAGAGTGCCCGTAAATCGACTTCGCTTTCAATTCTCTTCTGTTGGTTTTCGTCTGCTGGCATAGAAGCAATCAACGGCACCAGCGCTGGATTCTCTTTACCCACCTCAAACATCACCGCCACAACGGCCAGATCACCATCGTCTTTGCTGTGTACAAAGTGGGCTTCCAGGGGAAAGGTGTGGCCGTTAATCTGGTTTTCGCTCGGCGTGTGGAAGTGGTACTGCTTAAGGATGAATTTTTCACCATCAAGAACAAAGGTATCTTCATCATCAACGGTGACCTGGATAGTGTGGCCATTATTGATTACCTTCTCTGCGGAGATAAGGTAGTGCAGGTTGAGTGGTGGTAAATGTCCTTCGATAGCATCTTTAATGTTGATCGGTGACTGAGCTTTGCCTTCATGGCAGATGTGATAGTCGTGGCTTAATTGACTCCAGTGCTCCGGACCCGCTTTCCCTTCATAGGTCCAGTGCGGTGCATCCGCACCTGCTGCGCTGAGAGTCGACAGCGCCAGAACCAGACTGAGTACCCCGGTTATTTTCATTTTCAATCCCTGTTTAGTGGTCTTAATGCCAGAGCGAAAAGCATATTACTGATGACTCTGAAGCAACAAGGCAATAGCAGTGTCAGGGCGGGTTACAGCCGATATAGTCGGTCCCGAATGCTCATTAAGGTTAATTTTGTTAACGATTCACGCAGAAACAGTCTGGCAGGATAGGGTAAGGGGCGATCAACAGTGAAACGGATGGTATCGGCGCGTTATTTCAATAAACGTTAAGGAAAAAAGTTCAGCCGCTAAACCAATCCGGCGGCCCGCTCTGCTGCTGAATCTTTAACCGAAACAACAAAACCGCCTGATTGACGGTTTTGTTGGGGTGACGCGTTAAGTGCGTCGTGTGATAACAGCCGGTGTATTAACAAGCCCGTTAGCTATCGAGGATCAGGCTGGCAGGAAAGGTTAAATATCCTTTTCTAGCGGATCCTGGCCGGGTTCTTCATCCTCTTCTTCATCTTCCGGATAGATTTCAGCGTCATCAGGCAGCGGTTCATCGTAATCAGGACGTTCAGACATAATTACCTCCGGTGATAAATAGCAGTGCTGCTATTTCATCTCAGCATAGTTAACCGCCACTTCCGCCCGCCCGCTTTTGGTTGAAAGTGTGAGTTAAGCGGTAATAATCCTGCTGTCGCTGCCGTGGCCGCTAGTGATGAATGTAAAAGGCCCCCGCCAGCATGATGACGAACAGAACGGCAAAGGTGATAAAACCCTGCTTTGCACCACGCGACAGACCGACGAACGCCGATACCACAATAAACAGCAGCGTCAGTGCGCCCGCCATTACCCAAAACAGATACTGCGTATTCGCCATGCTTTCATCCTCATCCTGTGGCGTCATTTATCGGCTGATTTATATCATTTTTTGCTGCGAGGCGCGCCACTTCTGTTGCCCGGCGTGCCGCTTACCTTTCGCCACCGCCTGAGACAGTGTGATGCCGCTATCAAATGCGACAGATTGCTGCGAGGAACCAGGCGCACAGATTATAATCATTACATCACCTTATCGTTGAGATGTAGCGTCCGTAAGGTGACGCGCGGTCAGCACAGTGGCGCAGACCGCCTCTACCGCACTGCCTGCCTCAGGCGGAGGAACGTTATGAATCATTCCCGCATCGGATCGCTTATCGGCGTGCTGCTGGTCTGTGGCTGCCAGGCTCCTACACCCGATCAGACGCGCCTCGGTCAGCCGGTGTTTCAGGCCCAGAGCGCCCGCACCGCACCGCAGCTTAGTGACTGTATATATCGTGGCTGGTCTACCACCGAGGTGATCGCCAGGGACAACACTACGCATACGCAACCGCGCGGTGAGCAGATCACCGTCCTGACGTGGGAAGATTCGATATTCGCCGACGTGACGCCACAGCGACACGGTGCCGGGGTAAAATTCTTTACCACTTTTAATATGTGGCCGCAGGTGATGGCCGATCGTCAGGCTATCGTCAAACGCTGCCTGTAAGGTGGAAGAGATGACAGCGGCATAAGGAATGTGCCAGGCTAATGCCCATCAAACCAGGGAGAAAAAGATGAGTATTACCCGCATCGATCCGGAACATCGTATGTCCGAAGCCGTGATTCACAATGACACCATCTATTACACCAGCGTGCCAGAGAATCTGGATCAGGATGCTGAAGCGCAGACGGCCAATGCACTGGCGGTGATTGACAGATTGCTGACGCGACTCGGCAGCGATAAGAGCAAAATTCTTGATGCCACCCTGTTTCTGGTGGACAAAGCGGACCTGCCCGCAATGAACCGCGCCTGGGACGCCTGGGTTTCCCCGGATAACGCGCCAGTACGCTGCACGGTTCAGGCAGGTCTGATGAACCCGCAATACAAAATCGAAATCAAAATCATCGCAGCACGTTAAGCCTGCCGGGCGCTATTCTTCTTCATCCTCATCGTCGAACAGCGCCCGGATGTGCTCGCCTTTATGATTCTGGCGAATTTCCTGCGCCACCTGGGCGATAGCTTCGCCACTCGACAGGCCACCCGCCATCAGTTCCTGAATACGCTCGACGGCCTGCTGTTGCTGCTCATGAGAGAGAGCCGGTAATCCTATAGCCATGTTTCACTCCTGCGTTGGGGGCAGCGATTATCACACGCCGAACAAACAGGTGCCAGTCAGTAAAAAATATGTCAGTCTGACGACCTCTTTGCTCTCTGATTTGTCTGCCTGATGATTGTTGAAACCCTCAGTCTTGATTATACCCCGGATGCGCTTATTCAGCGTTTCGCCCCGATTGCCAGCCTGCCGTGGGCAATGCTGCTCTCTTCCGCCCATGCCGACCATAGCGACAATCGTTTTGATATTCTGACCGCCGATCCGCGCGCCACGCTGGTGACCCGCGGTGACGTTACCCAAATCACCGATGTCAGCGGCTACAGCGAATCTGGTGCAGATCCGCTGCAACTGGTCCAGCAGCAGTGCGATGCGCTGGGCGTCACGCCGCGCAGTGATGACAATCTGCCGTTTCAGGGCGGCGCGCTTGGCCTGTTTGGTTACGATCTCGGTCGCCGCTTTGAGCGGTTGCCGCAGCTGGCACAGGCCGATCTCACCACGCCGGATATGGCGGTCGGCATCTACGACTGGGCATTGATTGCCGATCATCATCGTCAGACCCTGACGCTGCTGGCATTGAATGATGTTCAAGCCCGCGCCGCCTGGCTGGCGCAGTGGCCTGAACGTGAAGCGGTGCCGTTCAGCCTTACCAGCCGGTGGCAATCCAGCCTCAGTTACGCTGACTATGCGGCACGCTTTGCCGCGGTTCAGGCCTATATTCAGGCAGGTGACTGCTATCAGGTGAACCTGGCTCAGCGTTTTCAGGCCGGTTATCAGGGTGATGAGTGGCAGGCTTTTTGTGCCCTCAATCAGGCCAACCGCGCGCCGTTCAGCGCCTTTCTGCGCCTGCCGCACAGTGCGATCCTCAGCCTGTCACCGGAGCGCTTTCTGTCATTGAATGATAAACAGATCGAAACCCGCCCAATCAAAGGAACCCGTCCCCGCTGTGCCGATCCGATCGCCGATCGGCAACAGGCAGATGCTCTGCAAAACGCAGAAAAAGATCGCGCCGAAAATTTGATGATTGTCGATTTGCTGCGTAACGACATTGGCCGCGTGGCGGTGCCGGGTTCGGTCAGCGTGCCTGAGCTGTTTGTGGTCGAGCCCTTTCCCGCCGTTCATCATCTGGTCAGCACGGTGCGGGCGCAGCTTCCCGACAATCTACAGGCCACCGATCTGCTGCGCGCCTGTTTCCCTGGTGGCTCAATCACCGGCGCGCCCAAAATCCGGGCAATGGAAATTATTGATCAGCTGGAGCCGCAGCGCCGCAATGCCTGGTGCGGCAGCATTGGCTATCTCAGCCTGTGTGGCCGTATGGATACCAGTATCACCATCCGCACCCTGATTGCTGAAGGTCAGCAGCTCTACTGCGCGGCGGGCGGCGGCATTGTCGCCGACAGCGAAGTACAGGCGGAATATCAGGAGACGCTGGATAAAGTCAGCCGCATTCTGCCGGCGCTGGAACAGGGGGGTCTGAATGGCGCTCACGCTTGACGCCTTCCGCAGCCGCTTCCTGCTGCAGCCACCGCAACACAATACCCACCGTCTCGCCGGACGGCATGCCGCAGTGCTGGTGCCGATTGTGGCGCGACCGGAACCGGGTCTGTTGCTGACCCAGCGCTCTCATGCGCTGCGTAAACATGCCGGACAGGTCGCCTTCCCCGGCGGCATGCAGGATGATACCGATGCCTCGCTGATTGCGACCGCTCTGCGGGAAGCACAGGAGGAAGTGGGCATCGATCCACAGCAGGTTGAGGTGTTAGGCGTGCTGCCTGCCGTCACCAGCAGCACCGGCTTTCAGGTGACGCCGGTGCTGGCGATCATCCCGCCGGATCTGCCGCTACGAATCAACCCGGACGAGGTGCGCAGCGCCTTTGAGATGCCGCTGGCCGAAGCGTTACGGCTCAGCCGCTATAGCGCGCTGGAGATACACCGCGCTGGCGTGCGTCATCCGGTCTGGCTGTCACGCTATCAGGATTACCTGGTCTGGGGCATGACCGCTGGCATTATCCGCTCACTCAGCGAACAAATTGCGTTCTGACGCCCACTTTTGCCATTAACCTGTTGCTTTCCCGCCTGCTGAGCGGCGGGCCGGGCTATAATTTTTTCTATCGGTTTTAATAAGTTTATTTCATGCGAAAAGCTGCTCTTTTCTCCGGCATGACTATTACTATTAGCGCCATAAACTGCCCCGGCAGACTGAGAATAATTTGTGAGGAGTGTCACCTGTGATTAGTGTTTTCGACATGTTCAAAGTGGGCATTGGCCCATCAAGTTCGCATACTGTCGGCCCGATGAAAGCGGGTAAGCAGTTTGTGGATTTGTTATCCGAACAGGGAAAGCTGCAGGAGGTGACCCGCATTGCGGTAGATGTTTACGGCTCCCTGTCGCTGACCGGTAAGGGCCACCATACCGACATCGCTATTATTATGGGACTGGCGGGCGAATCTCCCGACACGGTCGATATTGATGCCATCCCGGCCTTTATTAAAGATGTCGCCCAGCGTGAACGTCTGCTGCTGGCCAAAGGAGCGCATGAAGTCG
This sequence comes from Pantoea sp. X-Soil-YNGN-775, assembly GCF_059730575.1. Classification (NCBI taxonomy): domain Bacteria; kingdom Pseudomonadati; phylum Pseudomonadota; class Gammaproteobacteria; order Enterobacterales; family Erwiniaceae; genus Pantoea; species Pantoea sp. X-Soil-YNGN-775. The sequence goes on from NZ_AP035945.1 coordinate 2,238,487, forward strand.
ACTTCCCGCGTGAGGGCGGTATGGTGTTCCGCAGTGAAAACCTCTCGCTGCATGAAAACGGTCTGCGTCTGCTGGCGTTCGCTGGCGATCTGCTGATTCTGTCGAAAACCTACTACTCCGTCGGTGGCGGCTTTATCGTCGATGAAGAGCATTTCGGTCAGTCGGCGCTGGATGAAGTTTCGGTACCGTGGCCGTTCCACTCCGCCAAAGATCTGCTGGCGCACTGCCGCGAAACCGGACTCTCGTTATCCGGTCTGGTGATGAAAAACGAACTGGCGCTGCACAGCCGCGATGAGATCCACGCCTACTTCGCCAACATCTGGCAGACCATGCAGGCCTGCATCGATCGCGGCCTGAATACCGAAGGCGTGCTGCCGGGTCCGCTGCGGGTGCCGCGCCGCGCCGCCTCGCTGCGTCGACTGCTGATCTCCTCGTCTAAGCACTCTAACGATCCGATGATCGTCATCGACTGGATCAATATGTTCGCGCTGGCGGTGAATGAGGAAAATGCCGCCGGCGGACGGGTTGTCACCGCGCCAACCAACGGCGCCTGTGGCATCGTGCCGGCGGTGCTGGCCTATTACGACCACTTTATTGAGCCGGTAACGCCGGATATTTTCCTGCGCTACTTCCTCGCCTCCGGTGCCATCGGCGTGCTGTATAAAATGAACGCGTCGATTTCGGGCGCGGAAGTGGGATGTCAGGGCGAAGTCGGCGTCGCCTGTTCGATGGCGGCAGCCGGTCTGGCAGAACTGCTGGGCGGCAGCCCGGAACAGGTTTGCGTCGCCGCCGAGATCGGCATGGAGCATAACCTGGGGCTGACCTGCGACCCGGTCGCTGGCCAGGTTCAGGTGCCGTGCATTGAGCGAAACGCTATCGCCTCGGTCAAAGCGATCAATGCGGCGCGTATGGCCCTGCGTCGCACCAGTGAACCGCGCGTCTCACTGGATAAGGTGATCGAGACGATGTATGAAACCGGCAAGGACATGAACGCCAAATACCGTGAAACCTCGCGCGGCGGTCTGGCGATTAAAGTACAGTGCGATTAATCGAAACGTTTGATTGTTTAATTAATGTGCAATCGTAATGAAATCCGCATCCTGCGCTATCTCAGCGCAGGCTAAACCGGTAGAGTGATTTCCGCGCGACTATCCTGGTCGTGCAACTTTCCAGCACCGCTTTTCTGCATTCCGGCCTCAATATTGATCGGGCCGTGCCGATAACAACCCCGTTATTTTTGGCTTTTTTCTGGTTTTTTGGGAAGGTGGTACTGATGCTCATGGCCCAGCAATTTGTTGGACAATTCAGACGCAAGCGTTTGCTGATTGCGCTGGCAATCGCCACCGTGGTACTGATTCTGACGCTGGCATTTCGTTATATTGAAGAGAAGTCGCGTATTGAACAGCAGGCGATGGATTTCGCCGATAAAGCGATTATGCGGTTTGACCGGATGTTTTCACCGCTGGATGTTTCCGCTAATAACACGCTCGGGCTGGTCGGCGTGCCCTGCCGCGACGTGCGTTTTCCGCTGATTGAGAAAATTTCCGCGCTGCAAACGGTGCGCGCCATTCTGCTGGTCGATAATGACGCGATCTACTGTTCCAGTATCTTTGGTCCGCGTGCGATCCCGTTTAGCGAGACCTATCCCGAACTGGCCTTTACCGGTCAGCGCATGACGCTCGCCACCGACAATTACCTGTTAAAAGGGTCGCCGGTATTATTACTCTGGACGCCAAGAAGCCTGGATAATCGCTCCGGTATTTTGCAGGTAATTAACATCGAAATGATGAGTAATTATCTGCTGGAACCGCAGTTGCCGTGGGTGGAACGGGCGGTCTTCAACGTCAACGGCGAAAGCCTGGAGTATGGCAATCCGCTGATTGAACCGACGCTGCCGTCGGAAGATGAGGTGAGTTACTATCAGGCCTCGCTGCGTTATCCCTACACCCTGACGCTGTACGGTCCCTCCCCAGCCCGGCTGGCCATGCACACGCTGCCCTCACAGCTGCCGCTGGCGCTTCTGCTCAGCCTGCTGATGGGCTATATCGTCTGGCTGGCGACCGCCAACCGCATGAGCCTGAGCTGGCAAATCAGCTACGGCATCACCGCTAACGAGTTCATGGTCTACTGCCAGCCGCTGATTAACGCCAGAAGCGGCCAGTGCGATGGTATTGAGCTGCTGCTGCGCTGGCATAATGCGCGTCAGGGCTGGGTGGCACCCGATGTGTTTATTCCGCTGGCCGAACGACAGAATCTGATTAAGCCGCTGACCCGCTTCGTGCTGAATGAAGTGGTAAAGCAGCTCCCTCACCTGCCGGCGTGTCCGGGTTTCCATATCGCTATTAACGTTGCCGCCAGCCATTTCCGCGACCGCGCGATTTTGCAGGATCTGCAGAACCTCTGGTGGCCGGCCAATCCGGTGCCGAAGCTGGTGGTTGAGTTAACTGAACGCGACGCCCTGCCGGTGGTCGATCAGTCGGTTATCGCCCAGCTGCATGAGATTGGCGTGCAGCTGGCGATTGATGATTTTGGCACCGGCCACAGCTCGCTCTCCTACCTGAAGGATTTAAAGCCCGACGTCCTGAAGATCGACAAAATCTTTACCGCCGCCATCGGTACCGATGCGATTAACGCCACTGTTACCGACATGGTCATTTCACTGGCGCAGCGCCTGAATATCAGTCTGGTGGCGGAAGGAGTTGAAACCGCAGAACAGGCCGCCTATCTGCGCGGGCGCGGCGTCGATCATCTGCAGGGCTATTATTATGCCCGCCCGATGCCGATCGGCGATTTCCCTGGCTGGCTGGCAAAGCACAAGCCGGACGTTGAACCGTTCCCCACCTGACCGCAGATGATGCATCGGTGGTAACGTCAGGCTAAAAAAAAGCCGCTGCATCAGGGCAGCGGCGTTCTACAACCTCAGACAATCAGTGGGCGACTCAGCCGCCCGCTATTTGCCTGCCACGCCTTAGCGTTCTTCCTCTTCATCCTGCGGCTGATCTTTGGTAACCCGCACCAGATCGATACGGTAATCGGTCGCTTCGATAATCTGAAAGTGCAGCGGCGTGATATCAATCACCTCTCCCGGCTGCGGCAACTGCCCTTTCTGGGCAATCAGCAGGCCCGCCAGCGAGGCGTGATCTTCATCCGGATCAACCAGCTGATGGAAGTCGAGCAGTTGTTGCAGCGAGTGCAAATCGGTGCCGCCTTTCACTAACCAGCCGTCGCCATCGGCGATGATATCCGGCGTTTCATCCTCATCCGGGAATTCACCGGCGATCGCTTCCAGCACGTCAAGTGGCGTAATCAAACCCTGCACCACGCCAAATTCGTTGGTGACGATAACAAAACTGCCTTTGGCACGACGCAGCACGCCGAGCAGATTGATCGGGTCCAGCGTTTCCGGCACCACAATGGTCGGGGTATTGGCGGCAAAGGTCGCTACATCAACGCCGTGTTCCAGCGCCACCAGCAGCTCTTTCGCCCGCACCACGCCGACAATTTCGTCCAGCTCACCGCGACAGACCGGGAACAGGCTGTGCGGCGTATCCAGCAGCTGAATACGAATCTCATCGACCGGACGGTTGGCATCCACCCACGAGATTTCACCGCGTGGCGTCATAATGCTGCGAATCGAACGGGACGCCAGCGTCAGCACGCCATTAATCATATAGCGCTCTTCATCTTTAAACGCTTCCTGCGGCATCGCTTCAGTCAACGCGGACTCTTCATTACTGCTGCTGTTAGCCGTCTGGGCGCGATTGCGGCCGCCCATCAGCCGCAGGATCGCTTCGGCAGTACGCTCACGCATCGGTCGATGCGACTGATGTCGGATAAAGTTTCGACGGGCAATCTGGTTAAACAGCTCAATCAGGATCGAGAAGCCGATCGCCGCGTAGAGATAACCTTTCGGAATATGGAAACCAAAGCCTTCGGCCACCAGCGACAGACCAATCATCAACAGGAAGCTCAGACAGAGCACCACCACCGTTGGATGTGCATTAACAAAGTTGGTTAACGGCTTAGAGGCCAGCAGCATCACACCCATTGCAATCACTACGGCGGTCATCATCACCGGCAGATGGTTCACCATGCCGACCGCGGTAATGACCGCATCAAGTGAGAACACCGCATCCAGCACCACAATCTGCGTCACCACCGCCCAGAAACTGGCGTAACCCCGGTTGCCGGAACCATCCAGCTGACGGTTCTCCAGCCTTTCATGCAGCTCCATGGTGGCCTTGAATAACAGGAACAGACCACCCGCCAGCAGAATTAAATCTCGTCCGGCAAAGCTGAAATCACCTACGCTGAATAGGGGCGTGGTGAGCGTCACCATCCACGAGATCAGCGACAGCAGGCCCAGACGCATCACCAGCGCCAGCGACAGGCCGATCAGACGCGCTTTATCACGCTGCTTCGGCGGCAGTTTGTCCGCCAGGATGGCGATGAAGACCAGGTTATCGATGCCCAGCACGATTTCCAGCACCACAAGCGTCAGTAAACCCGCCCAGATTGAGGGGTCGAATAGAAATTCCATTAATGACTCCTGAACGAGGAACAGTGTGAACCGATGCGTGTCAGCGCGTTAAAGCGTGACAGAGTGACGATCGGGGAAGCAGTGAATACGCCGTCAGGCGAAGGATGACGCGCCAGCAGGCGCAAAGAACAGGTTAAGCGACGTCGGTGACGATCCATATAGTTGGGCTGAGGCCCGTTACTCCTGAATAATAAACAGATCGTTAATGTATCAGGTCGCGCTTTGGCGTCAAAAAATTTTCTTATTTTTACAATCTGTCATTCAAATGACGGAGCGCAATAAATTGCAGGTTCGGTTAATCAGGCTGCGAATAGCAGACAGCCATCACATAATTTATTTTTTCGATCACTAAAATAAATCGCGACTTTACGGCCTTATCGCAGTTACCCGATGATTTTTCGGCACTATCCGGATGATTCGGTAAACAGAATTTTCACAAAACCGAAGCGATAACTTATACGGTTCATTGACTCAGATGAGTTTCTCAAGCGAACGGAGGTAGCAAGTGACCATTGCGATTGTAATTGGTACACATGGCTGGGCAGCGGAACAACTGCTAAAGACAGCAGAAATGCTGTTGGGCGAGCAGGAAAATGTCGGATGGATCGACTTTGTGCCCGGCGAAAATGCAGAAACGCTGATTGAAAAGTACCAGGCGCGGCTGGCGGAACTCGATACCGCCCAGGGTGTGCTGTTTTTGGTCGATACCTGGGGAGGCAGTCCGTTTAACGCGGCCAGCCGCATCGTGGTGGATAAGCCCGATTATGATGTGGTGGCGGGCGTCAATATCCCGATGCTGGTCGAAACCCTGATGGCGCGCGACGACAACCCCAGTTTTGATCAGCTGATTGCGGTGGCGGTCGAAACCGGCCGTGAAGGGGTTAAAGCCCTGAAGGCCAAAGAGGCTGCGCCTGAGCCGGTTGCGGCGGCAAAACCGGTGGCTGCTCCGGCGCAGCCGGCGAAACCGATGGCACCGGGTGACCACATGAAAATCGGCCTGGCCCGTATCGATGACCGCCTGATCCATGGTCAGGTCGCGACACGCTGGACCAAGGAAACCAACGTTCAGCGCATTATCGTGGTCAGTGATGAGGTGGCTAACGATCACGTGCGTAAAACCCTGCTGACGCAGGTTGCGCCGCCGGGCGTAACCGCGCACGTAGTCGATGTCGATAAGATGGTACGGGTGTGGAATAACCCGAAATATGGTCAGGATCGGGTGATGCTGCTGTTTACCAACCCGACCGATGTGCTGCGGGTGGTGGAACAGGGCGTCGATATTAAAACCGTCAATATCGGCGGCATGGCTTTCCGCCAGGGCAAAACTCAGGTGAACAACGCCGTCTCGGTCGATGAAAAAGATATTGCGGCGTTTCGCAAATTAAATGAGCGCAATATTGAACTGGAAGTCCGCAAGGTTTCCAGCGACCAGAAACTGAAAATGATGGACCTGATTGCGAAGGTTAATTCGTAACGGCGTGCCGTCTGCGCCTGCTTTGCCAGGCTCATTTTCGTTATCCTGCTGAGGACAAGAAGTATGATGGAAATAACCTCGCTACAAATCATTTTGATCTTTATTGTCGCCTGTATTGCCGGTATGGGGTCGATCCTGGATGAGTTCCAGTTTCACCGCCCGCTGGTCGCCTGTACCCTGATTGGTGCGGTGCTGGGTGATATGAAAACCGGGATTATCATCGGCGGTACGCTGGAGATGATCGCACTGGGCTGGATGAACATCGGTGCGGCTGTCGCCCCGGATGCGGCGCTGGCTTCAATCATCTCAACCATTCTGGTCATCGCGGGCGGTCAAAGCGTCGGTGCCGGTATTGCGCTGGCGATTCCGCTGGCGGCAGCCGGTCAGGTGCTGACCATTATCGTTCGTACTATCACCGTGGCGTTTCAGCACGCGGCCGATAAAGCGGCCGAGAAAGGCAACCTGACCGCGATCTCCTGGATTCACGTCTCTGCCCTGCTGCTACAGGCGATGCGTATCGCCATTCCGGCGCTGATTGTGGCGATTTCGGTCGGCACCAGTGCGGTTCACGCCTTACTCAGTTCGATTCCGGATGTGGTCACCAACGGCCTCAACATCGCCGGCGGCATGATCGTGGTAGTCGGTTATGCGATGGTCATCAATATGATGCGCGCAGGCTACCTGATGCCGTTCTTCTATCTGGGCTTCGTCACCGCTGCCTTCACCGACTTCAACCTGGTCGCGCTCGGCGTGATCGGTGTGGTAATGGCGGTGCTCTACATCCAGCTCAGTCCGAAATATAACCGGGTCGCGGGTGCGCCTGCAGGTCCTGCCAGCGCTAACGATCTCGATAACGAACTCGATTAAGGAACAGGTGAGAACATGGTTGATATTACCAAAGTCGAAAAGAAACTAACGCCGGGCGACGTACGTGCTGTCTTTATGCGCTCCAACCTGTTTCAGGGATCGTGGAACTTTGAACGTATGCAGGCGCTGGGTTTCTGTTTCTCAATGGTGCCGGTGATCCGCCGTCTCTATCCGGAGAACAATGACGAACGCAAACAGGCGATCAAGCGTCACCTCGAGTTCTTCAACACCCACCCTTATGTGGCAGCGCCGGTACTGGGCGTCACCATGGCGATGGAAGAGCAGCGTGCCAACGGTGCAGCGATTGATGATGGTGCGATTAACGGCATTAAAGTCGGTTTAATGGGCCCGCTGGCCGGTGTCGGTGACCCGATTTTCTGGGGCACGGTTCGTCCGGTGTTTGCCGCACTGGGTGCTGGCATCGCCATGAGCGGCAGCCTGCTGGGTCCGCTGCTGTTCTTCGTGCTGTTTAACCTGGCGCGTCTGCTGACCCGTTACTACGGTGTGGCGTATGGCTATCGCAAAGGAATCGATATCGTTAGCGATATGGGCGGCGGCTTCCTGCAAAAACTGACGGAGGGCGCCTCAATACTGGGCCTGTTTGTCATGGGGGCGCTGGTCAACAAGTGGACCCACGTCAACATCCCGCTGGTGGTGTCGCGCATTACCGATTCAACCGGCAAAACCACCGTTACCACAGTACAGTCGATTCTCGATCAGCTGATGCCGGGTGTGGTCCCGCTGCTACTGACCTTCGCCTGTATGTGGCTGCTGCGCCGTAAGGTCAATGCGCTGTGGATCATCGTTGGCTTCTTCGCCATCGGTATCTTCGGTTACTGGATTGGTCTGCTCGGACTGTAATACTCTGAGGTCGGGAGCACAGGCTCCCGACTTTTTTGTGCTGAGCGTGGTGAGCTGAGCCCTGACGGGCTGATCTCACCCTGTTTGAGGAGGTTCCATGTCATTGACCGACATGTTGATAGCAGGCTGTATTGCCGCCCTGCTGCTGTTTGCGATTTACGATGAGGCGATTCTGCCGCGTCGTCATGGGCCGACCCGTTTGCGGGTGACACTGCAGCGGCGGCATAAAATCGACAGCCTGATTTTCATCGGCCTGCTGCTGATTCTGCTGTGGAATAACGTCACCCATCATGGCCCGCAGCTCACTACCTCGCTGCTGATGGTGTTGAGTTTTCTCGCCTTCTGGCTCTTCTGGTTGCGTCGGCCAAAGCTGCTGATGAAAAACAACGGCTTGTTTTATGCCGGCATCTGGATCGATTACCGGCGGATCCAGGGGATGAACCTCTCGGAAGATGGCATTCTGGTGATTCAGCTTGAACAGCGCCGGCTGTTAATCGCGGTGCAGCAGCTTGACGATCTGGAACGCATCTATAACACCCTGGTGGAGGCGCGTTAGTCGCGCTGCCACAGCGTCAGGGTAAAATCGGCGTCGCAGTTGAACAGTTCGCTCTGCTGCAGGGTTTGCCAGACTTCGTCACGCGCCCGCCAGGCAAAAGGGGTCATCTGTAACAGCGTGACGGCCGCGGCCCCGGTCAGTGCCATCGGGTAACGCAGCGAATGCCGGGCAATCTGGTGAAATTCGGGATAGGTTTTTTGCTCCGCTGCGTGTAACTGCACCTCACGGTAGATCAGTGCCTTAAACTGCTGCAGATGGTGCGGACCGGGCGTCACGGTGAGCACGATGCCGCCGGGCTTGAGTACCCGCGCCAGCTCCGCTTCATTACAGGGTGCGTAAATCCGCACTATTGCATCCAGCGACTGGCTGGCAAAGGGTAAACGCTGGCTGGAGGCAACGCAGAACAGCACCTCAGCGTAGCGCTTCGCCGCCAGCCGGATCGCCATTCTGGCAACGTCCAGACCATAAACCTGTCCCGTCTCGCTGTTGGCTGCGGCCAGCGCCGCCGTGTAGTAGCCTTCGCCACAGCCAATATCAAGAATCTGGCTGCCCGGCCGGGAGAGCGCCGCGTCCAGCAGGCTGACTACCCGATCGCGCAGCGGCTGATAGTAGCCCGCCTCGAGGAATTCGCGCCGTGCCTGCATCATCTCCGCGCTGTCACCCGGCTCCCGTGAGCGTTTATGCTGAACGGGCAGCAAATTGACGTAGCCCTCTTTCGCCTGATCAAACTGATGACGATTTTCGCAGCGCCAGCTGCGTGCAGTCAGGACGAGAGGAGTATGGCAAAGGGGGCAGATCAACGACATGAGGGGCTCCGGCAGCAGGTAACGCGGCGCAGTGTACCCTTAACGTTTGCGCATCGGAAGCATAAAGAAAGCCCCGGCTAATTAGCCAGGGCTTTAAGATTCCGTGTCGAGGTGCAGAGCACCGAGTCGGAGTCGAATCAGATTGCAGTAACGTTTACTGCAGCCGGGCCTTTCTGGCCGTCCTGAATTTCGAACTCAACGCTTTGGCCTTCGGCCAGGGTTTTGAAACCATTGCCCTGGATAGCGGAGAAGTGTACGAACACATCTTTGCTACCGTCAGCAGGAGTAATGAAGCCAAAACCTTTAGACTCGTTGAACCACTTAACCTGACCTTTAATCTTTGCCATTTTGCAAATTCCTTTGAATGTTTATTTAGCCCGAAGGCTGACCTACAGAGAAACCAGAGACGTTACTGAATGAGGCACTAATTAAGGTTCGGCAAGGAAGCGGTATTCAACGTCAACGTCTTTACTCGTAACTTCTTTACTGAAGATGCCATGCATAAACAGAACTGTACCTCGTTTAACCCACGAATTGTTATCACATATCCTCAAAATAATGGCAAGCCATTTTTAAACGTAAAGAGAAGCTTTGCGCACAATTGCCAGAGTGCTCACAATGAATGTTCCGTTTGGTTCACAAGTCGCCTATTTCTGCCCGCTGAAATAAAGCGTTTCGCTATTCCGCACCGCGCGATGGCGGGCCTAGCCACCGGCATCACTGTGCTTCGCCACCATTAAGTCAATGGATGACATAAGAAATTAATATTTCACAAATATGGCAAAAGCGAAAAGAATAAACGAAGCGGCAAGCGTATAGAGATGATTAACGCAGCGCCAATCCTGTACAACACACTTTATTAAGTACAAAAATAAAAGCACTTTGCACCAAAAACAGGAGCAATAGCTCAGGGTTGCTCCAAATAAAAGCAGCGGTTAGGAATTTGCTTATTAAGAATTTTGCTTTTGAACTGAAAAATTGATGTCAGATAAAACAGAGTCTGATTTAAATCATTCCACTCGCTTTAGGATTATTCCTGGTCTGTATTATCCAGCCCCCGACTTTCCCCTATTCGCCAGGCCGTAAACCGGAGGTTATCCTCCCCTGCCCGCTGTAGCGCCTGCTCAAGTTCGGCCGGCGGCGCGTCCAGCGATTCATCCGCCAGTTCGAACACCCCCCAGTGGATCGGTACCGTCAGCGGCCTGCCTGCCTCACGCCATAATTCTACCGCCTGATCCGGGTCCATATGCTGACTGGCCATAAACCATTTGGGTGCCCAGGCCCCAATCGGTAAGGCGGCGAGATTGAACGGGCCGAGCCGGGTCACCACCTCGCGTAAATTCTCGCTGAAGCCACTATCGCCCGAAAACCAGAAGCGCAGCCTGGGCGATCGCACCACCCAGCCGCACCACAGTGAACGGTTTCGATCGCGCGGAGAGCGCATGCTCCAGTGACGTGCCGGCACCGCATCGATACAGAGATCGTCGAGCCGGAGCGACTGCCACCAGTCCAGTTGCTCCACCCTGGCGACACCCTGACGGGTGAACCAGCTGGCCAGACCGAGCGGGACAATAAACCTCGCCTCGGGAAAGTGGCGGACAATCTGCTTTACCGTCGGCCTGTCAAGATGGTCGTAATGGTTGTGCGATACCAGCACCAGATCGAGCCGCGGCAGATCGCGGATAGTCAGCGGAGCCGGGGTTTTACGCTGCGGGCCGGCAAACGGCAACGGCGATGCCCGTGAAGATAAGGCCGGATCGATCAGAATATAGCGCTGGTTAAGCCGCAGTAGCAGAGCAGCATGTCCCAGCCACCAGACGCGGTCATCGCTGCCGCTCAGATCGGCCGGCTGCCACCACTGCGCGGTAAAGGCTGCATAACCTTCCCGGGGCGGTAATGGCAGCCCCTGCGCTTTACGCTCGCGCCGCCAGCGTTGCAGATCGCCCGGCTGACGGAGATCGGGTTCAGGATTGCGGAAGCCTTCAGGCGTGTGATGCGTTTTACTGCTGTCGTACCACGGGTTTTTCCAGGCCATCCAGCCTCCATGCGGGGATTAACGTTCCGGTATCAGGCGGATAAAATCACGTTTGTCCTGATCTTCATCGCTCTTTTTGGTTTCCGCGCCAGGCTGCGCCTCAACCAGACGACGTAACAGAATAGTCTGTTTTTTCTGCTCTTCCAGCAGCGATTCGAGTAACTGAATCTGTTCACCGGCCCGCACGCTGGCCCGGTTTACAAAGAACCAGACAATAAAGGCCACAATCAAAATAATCACCAGCAGACCATAGCTGACCAGTGGTCCCGAATTTGCGGCTAACTCATTCATAACTGCCTCATAAACCTTAGTGGAATGTCCCAAACGCTGTAACCGCTCATTCTACCCTTAGCCCTGGCAAAAGATAATGGGGTTAGCATCAATGCAGAATTTACCGTTTCAGTTATCTCTGATCGATCCCGCGGGAAAAGCGAGGCATGCTGGTACAATCATGGCCAGCAGCAATACGTGGAGCGCTGCGTTATCTGTCACAAGGAGACAAAATGAAACTGTTTATTCGGGCGATTGGGTTACTGGCAGTGATCTGGCTGGCAATGCTTTTTACCGGCTACGGCGTGTTAACCGGCAGCACTAAAAATGCCGCAGGGCTGGGTCTGCAATGCAGTTACCTTACCGCACGTGGCCTTATCAGCGCACAATACCTGCATACTGACAGTGGCGTGGTCGGGGTGACCGATTGTCCGTTACTGAAGAAGAGCGGAGAAGTGATCGATAATTAAATTCTCATTCAGCGGGCGCAGTGGCCCGCTGTTTTCAGAATTCGTAGTGATGAAAGCCCATTTCCGCTGACAGGGTTCGGGCTGCGCGATGCAGCATCGCCACATAATCCTGACGGGCGTCTTCCGAGAATCGAATGGTCGGGAATGAGATGCTCAGTCCGGCGATGACCACACCAAAGCGGTCAAATACCGGCACCGCGATGCAGCGTAATCCCTCTTCCTGCTCTTCGTTATCTTCGCCGTAACCCTGAATTTTAACCTGATCCAGCGCCTCCAGCAGCGCCTCCGCGCTGACCAGCGTATTGGCGGTGCTGCGCTTAAATTCAACGTCCCGCAGGATCTCTTTCACTTCCTGGCGATCGCGCCAGGCGAGCAGCACTTTACCAATCGCGGTGGTGTGCAGCGGGTTACGCCGCCCGATGCGGGAATACATGCGCAGGTTATACAGCGAATCGATTTTATGGATGTAGACAATGCTGTCCTCTTCCAGCGCGCCGAGGTGAATCGTCTCTTTGGTCAGACGCGATAACTCGCGCATCTGCACATCCGCGCTGCGGATCAGATCGACGTTCTGCAACGCTTTTGCACCCAGCTCAAACAGTTTCAGGGTCAGCGAGTACTTCTCACTCTCCCCTTCCTGGGTCACGTAACCCAGCGACTTCATGGTTTGCAAAAAGCGGTAAACGGTACTTTTTGACATCATCACGCGTTGCGCGAGCTCGGTAATACCGTGGTCGCGCTCTTCGCCCAGTGCCTGCAAAATACCGAACACTTTAAGGACCGAGGAGACTGAATCGGGCTGTTTGTCATTTTCAGCAGAGGACATCGCGCACCTTGTTAAACCTGTTTCAAAAAAAATGGAACGGACTGTCAGTATAGAGCGAGGCTGACGGCGGCGGCAATGCTTTACGTCGCCCTGGGCGGTTTATCCCGCTGAACCGTGACCGGAACAGCGCCTGACGCGAATCCTGCGCGCCAGCTCAGGCGGCGGGTAATCCGCCACGTCTATGGCAACGCCAGCGATGCGCCACTTCCGGGCGCAGCCAGCGCAGGCTGTTGCGGTCATCGACCGGGCTAAGACATATTTTAAGACAACTTTTTGTCGTCGCCTGCGCTGCTTTTTGGCGACAATTTCATTAGCATGATGATATTCACCCTCTTTAGTAAATACACCATGTCACTCACTTCTCCGCAGGACGGACTGCCGGTCGCCCAGCGCTACCGGGCCATTCTGACTATCGCTCTCGGCATCACCATGGCGGTGCTGGATGGCGCAATTGCCAACGTGGCGCTGCCGACCATTGCACGTGAACTGAATGCCAGCCCGGCAGAGTCAGTGTGGATCGTTAACGCCTACCAGATTGCTATTATCGTCTCGCTGCTGTCGCTGTCGTTTCTTGGCGATATGCTGGGTTATCGTCGGGTGTATCAGGCTGGCCTGGCGCTGTTTATCGCCACCTCGCTGTTTTGCGCCCTCTCCACCTCACTTAACATGCTGACCTTCGCCCGGGTGTTACAGGGCTTTGGCGGCGCGGCGCTGATGAGCGTTAATACGGCGCTGATACGCATTATCTATCCGCAGCGTTACCTTGGCCGGGGTATGGCGATCAACTCGCTGATTGTGGCGGTATCAACCGCGGCTGGACCGACGGTAGCGGCGGCGATTCTGTCGGTGGCCAGCTGGAAATGGCTGTTCCTGATCAACGTCCCTCTCGGGGCGATTGCGCTATGGCTGGCGCTGAGAACCCTGCCGGACAACCCGCAAAAAGCGACCGCCCAGAGGTTCGATATTCCCAGCGCCATCATGAATGCACTGTTTTTTGGTCTGCTGATTTCCGCCCTGAGCGGTTTTGCTCAGGGTCAGAATGGCTGGCTGGTGCTGGCAGAGTTGCTGGCGTTGCTGGTGGTCGGCTGGTTCTTTATTCGCCGTCAGCTGAATATGGCGGTGCCGCTGCTGCCGGTGGATCTGCTGCGCATTCCGATTTTCAGCCTGTCGATGGGCACCTCGGTCTGCTCGTTCTGCGCGCAGATGCTGGCGATGGTGTCGCTGCCATTCTTCCTGCAGAACGTGCTGGGCCGTGATGAGGTCACCACCGGCTTGCTGCTGACGCCCTGGCCGCTGGCGACCATGGTATTCGCGCCGATTGCCGGCCGGTTAATTGAGCGGGTCCATGCCGGGCTGCTGGGCGGTATTGGTCTGGCGATGTTTGCTGCCGGGCTGTTTCTATTGGCGCTGTTGCCGGCCCAGCCGGGCGATGGCGATATTATCTGGCGGATGATGCTGTGCGGCGCCGGCTTTGGCCTGTTCCAGTCACCGAATAATCACACCATCATCACCTCTGCACCGCGTCACCGCAGCGGCGGTGCCAGTGGCATGCTCGGCACCGCCCGTCTGCTGGGCCAGAGCGTCGGCGCGGCGCTGGTGGCGCTGATGTTCAATCTGTTTGACCAGAGCGGCACCCACGCCTCACTGCTGCTGGCGGGTGGCTTCTCGACGGTGGCAGCGATTGTCAGCCTGTCCCGCATGACCCAGAGCCGCGCCACAGCCTGATCGCAGCCATAAAAAAAGGCGACCACACAGGTCGCCTTTCTGCTGTTATCTCGCTTACTTCAGATACTGACCGCTGCGCAGCGCTTCAATACGTTTGTCTAACGGCGGGTGCGACATAAACAGCTCGCTGAACGACTTGCCTTTACCGTTAATACAGAACGCCATCATGCTGCTCGGTTCCTGCGGTTCGTAGCTGGTTTTCAGCCGCTGTAACGCCGCAATCATCTTCTCACGGCCTACCAGCTTCGCAGAGCCTGCGTCGGCATGGAATTCGCGATGACGTGAAAACCACATGGTGATGATGCTGGCAAGAATACCAAACACCAGTTCCAGCACCATCGACACCGCAAAATAGACCAGCGGATTGCCGTTGCTGCTCTCTTCGCCATCACGGTTGCCGGACATAAAGCCCGCCGCAATTTGTGCCAGAATGCGTGAAACAAAGATCACGAAGGTGTTCACGATACCCTGAATCAGCGTCATGGTAATCATGTCGCCGTTGGCGATGTGCGACACTTCGTGTGCCAGTACCGCTTCCGCTTCGTCACGACTCATGTTCTGCAGTAAGCCGGTTGAAACGGCCACCAGCGAGGCATCACGCCGGGCACCGGTCGCAAAGGCGTTGATGTCGGGTGCGTGATAGATCGCAACCTGCGGCATCGCAATCCCGGCCTGCTGCGCCTGACGTCCAATGGTATCCACCAGCCAGCGCTCCGTTTCATTACGTGGCTGTTCAATCACTTCACCGCCAACCGAGCGCAGTGCCATCCACTTCGACATCAGCAGTGAAACAAACGCACCGCCGAAGCCAAACAGACCCGCCATGATCATCAGGCCCTGAACACTGCTTGACTGGATCCCTGTCAGGCTGAGAATCAGCCCGAATACCAACATCACAGCCAGGTTGGTCATCAGGAAAAGAGCAATACGCATCATATTTGTTAATCTTCCTCAGTGGTTCACGCGCTTATGCGCGGATACATATCCTATGAGCATTGTGCGGGTTTTCAAGCGACCTTAACGTTTAAGTGCCTAAAAAGACATAACTTTACATTTTGCCACGCCCGCTGGCCTGCCCGACCTGCCTGCAGGTTTATCGCCGCTTATCAATGCTCACCGCCGGCGCTTTGCTGGCAAAAAAAAAGCACCGCTGAACGGTGCTTTTTCATCGCGTCGGCGACCTATTTAGCCGCTGGCGTGTCCGGCTGAGACTTGTCGAGTTGCGCCAGATCGTTAGCAATCTTCACCGTCTCATCAAGATACGGATCCGGTTCTTTATAATCTTTCGGCAGCTCATCCAGGTTCTTCAGCGGTTTTTTGCCTTCGGCCTGATAGCGGGCATTGATCCGCTCCAGACGCGACGCATCATCTTCGTGGTTCTCTTTCTCACGCTGAGCCAGATTGAGCGACACGATGTTGCGCTTATCCTTCAGGGCATTGAAACGGGCAATGTCCTTCATGATGTACTGGAACTCGCGGTCCTGCGCAATGCGATCGGCATGCTGACGGGTCAGCTGCGGCACCAGCGGTTTCACATCACCGGATTTGACGTAGGTCGCCGCATTGATGCTGTCCCACGGCAGCGCATTGTCTTCGAACTTCTCACCGGTTTCAGCCGCTTCGACGCCGGTTGGCATCAGCAGATCTGGCGTGACGCCTTTACGCTGGGTACTGCCGCCGTTGATGCGATAGAACTTCTGAATGGTGTACTGTACCGACCCCAACGCTGGCCATTCCGGACGCAGCATCTGATCGTAGATACGGTTCAGAGAACGATACTGCTGCACGGTGCCTTTACCAAAGGTCGGCTCACCGACAATCACTGCGCGACCGTAATCCTGCATCGCTGCGGCGAAAATCTCAGAAGCGGAGGCACTGAAGCGATCGACCAGCACCACCAGCGGGCCTTTGTAGTAGACCACGCCATCGTTATCGCTGTCCTGACGCACCCGACCATTGTTGTCACGCACCTGCACCACCGGGCCACTCGGAATAAACAGCCCGGAGAGTGACACCGCTTCAGTCAGCGCGCCGCCGCCGTTGGTACGCAGATCGATCACCACGCTATCCACGTTCTGCTTTTGCAGTTTCTGCAGCTGCACTTTGACGTCATCGGTCAGGCCAACATAGAAGCCCGGAATATCCAGTACGCCCACTTTTTGTTTGCCGACATTTCTGACGCTCATTTTGACCGCCCGATCTTCCAGACGGATCTTCTCACGCGTCAGCGTTACGGTGCGGGTTTTGGTTCCTTTACCGGCCGGCAATACTTCAAGTCGGACTTTGCTGCCTTTCGGCCCTTTGATTTTTGCCACCACGTCATCCAGACGCCAGCCAATCACATCTTCCATTGGCTTGCCTGGCTGACCAACGCCGACGATGCGATCGCCAACGGTAATGGCTTTACTTTTCGCTGCCGGACCGCCTGCCACCATCGAATTGATCACGGTGTAGTCGTCATCCATCTGCAGCACTGCCCCGATACCTTCCAGCGACAGGCTCATTTCGGTGTTGAACTGTTCAGTGTTGCGCGGCGACAGGTAGTTGGTGTGCGGATCGATTTCGTGCGCAAACGCGTTCATCGCCAGCTGGAACACATCTTCGCTGTTACTCTGTGCCAGACGACGGATCGCGAAGTTGTAGCGCTTGGTCAGCACTTCGCGGATCTCTTTCTCATCTTTGCCGGCCAGTTTCAGGCTCAGCTGATCATATTTTACCTTGGCATCCCACAGCGCATTCAGCTCAGACTGATCTTTCGGCCATGGGGCTTTGGCCCGGTCAATGTCGATAGTGTCATTGCCGGTAAAATTCATCGGACGATCCAGCACCGTCAGCGCATACTGATAGCGCTCAAAACGGCGTTTCTGCGCCAGATTGTAGAGATCGTAAAACAGGTCCAGCTTACCGCTGCGCAGCTCATCGCCGACAAGGGTCTTTTTGCTGGCAAACTGCGCCACATCTGAGGCCAGCAGCACGTTATGGCTGTAATCGAGCATGTTCAGGTAGCGATCAAAAATTTTCGCTGAAAAGTCCTGATTCAGATCGAACTGGCGATAGTGGGAACGGGTAAAACGCGAAGTGACACGCTCGCTGACCGTCGGGTCCTGCGGATCTTCGTGGAGCTGCGGAATCTGGTCGGCGCGGGTAATGTTCTCCGCGCCAAAGGAAGGGCCTGACAACAGCAGGCCCGTAATAAGTCCAATTTTAAAAAGGGTGTTCATGCCGGGGTCAGCCTCCGTTTCAGAACTGCAAGTGTTCTGCGCGCACAATCATTGCCATGCCGGAAGCGAGCTGGACCCGAACGCCGTCTTTTGATACTTCAAGAACGGTAGCGTCCATCGCACTTTTGCCTGCTTTAACTTTAATACTCTGGCCGGGCTGCAAAGTTGAGGTATCAGTGATGGGTCGGGCTTGCTGCTCCGGGCGTGGGGCCGGTTTGCGGTGCTGTGAGGCGGTCGGGCGTTCTGCTGCGGCCTGCGGACGCGGTTTACGCGCGGCATCGCCTTCAGCAGGTTTACGCGCAGCCGGCTTGCGTGGACGACGCGGTGCCGCGCCCTCTTCGCTTTCGCCTGCTTCACGACGGGCGGCACGTTGCTGATCACGCTGCGCCTGAACACGCGCTTTGGCGTCTTCCAGTTGCTTGCGTGCGTGCTCGACGTGCTGCTCGTCCAGCACGCCACAGGCGTTACCGTCGAGATCGACACGGGTCGCACCGGCTTTGATGCCGTACAGATAACGCCAGCTTGATGTATAGAGGCGTAAGGCAGAACGCAGCTGCGTTTTGCTCAGATTCATTTCGCCCTGAACACGCTCGACCAGATCCTGAAAGATACCGATCTTGAGCGGACGCGCTTCACCTTCAGCGCTAAAGCAGTGCGGAAAGCGCTCCGCCAGAAAGCTGATGACTTCTTTACTGCTATTCAACTTAGGTTGATTTTCCATGAAATTTCCTGATTACAACGGGTTTGCCGACCAGCGCAGGCATGAACAGGCGACATTATAATGACAACATCGCTAAATGCCATGTGATCCAGTCGATTAGCTGCGCGTCAGCTGCAGATATTTTTCTAAGTCGCTGTTCGCAAGCACTTCACAAAGCCCATCAGTAAGTGTGACCAGCCCCGATTCGTCGTCGCTGTCAAAGCGATTGTACTCTACGCTGTCGATGTCCAGCACCCCAACCACAGTGCCATTCACTTTCAGAGGAATCACAATCTCAGCATTACTGGCTGCGTCGCAGGCGATGTGACCGGGGAAAGCATGCACATCATCAACGCGTTGCACTTTATCTTCTGCCAGCGCGGTGCCGCACACGCCTTTACCCACCGGAATGCGCACGCAGGCGATTTTGCCCTGGAACGGGCCCAGCACCAGCGTATCTGCTTCCGTCAGCAGGTAAAAACCTGCCCAGTTCACGCCTTCGAGACGTTCATACAACAGCGCGCTAAAGTTACCCATTGCGGCGAGGAACGCCGTTTCTCCCGCCAGTAAGGCGCGCATATCGCGATTCAAATCGGCGTAAAAGGCAGTTTTGTTCATTATTTAACCGTTACCAATGACATCTGAGCGGGGTTATTTCACCGCTTGTTAAAAATAAGCACTAAATATCCAGAGCCACAAGGTGAATCATAGCGTTAGTTACTATACCCTTAGCATTCTGTGGATCGAAGCGTGATGCCCGAGACAGGCACACAGGCGCTGTCTTAACGACCGATATGTGTTACTTACGATGAGCGAATATTGCATCACCCTATGAAAATTCACGCTATCAGCCAGACATTGCCTCACGCACGTTATCAGCGTTGCCCGCAATGCGATACCCTTTTTTCCTTACCGGATGTGAAATCGCACCAGTCGGCTCATTGCCCGCGCTGCAACGCACAAATTCTCAGCGGCCGCGACTGGCCGATGACCCGATTGATGGCGATGGCCGCCACCATGATGGTGTTAATGCCGTTTGCGTTTTCCCTGCCGCTGGTCGATATCCGGCTGCTCGGTATGCGCATTAATGCCAGCGTGCTGGAAGGCGTGATTCAGATGACCCAGCAGGGCGATGTGCTGACCGCTTCGATGGTGGCGTTTTGCACCATTGGCGCACCGGTTACCCTGGTCGCCGGCATCTGCTATCTCGGCATTGGCCATCGGTTGGGGATGAACTTACGTCCGGTGCTGTTGATGCTGGAGAAGCTCAAAGAGTGGGTGATGCTGGATATCTACCTGATCGGCATTGCCGTCGCCTCGATTAAAGTGCAGGACTACGCCTCGCTGGAACTCGGCTACGGGCTGGTGGCCTATATTGCGCTGACGGTGCTGAGCGTGCTGACGCTGATCCATCTCAATATGGAGCAGCTGTGGGATCATTTCTATCCGCAAAGCCCCGGCAATGTGGCGCGTGACGACCTGCAGGTCTGCCTGAACTGCCACAACACCGGCGTACCGGATGCGCGAGGCCGCTGCCCGCGCTGTCACACCCCGCTCGACTTCCGTCGCCGTCACAGCCTGCAAAAATCCTGGGCGGCGCTGATCGCTTCAATCGTGCTGCTGATCCCGGCTAATCTGATGCCGATTTCCATCGTCTATCTCAACGGGTCGCGGCGCGAAGACACTATTTTTTCCGGCATCGTCTCGCTGGGTTCCGGCAATATTCCCATCGCCGCCATCGTGTTTATCGCCAGTATTCTGGTGCCGTTTACCAAAGTGCTGGTGATGCTGACGCTGCTGTTAAGCATCCATTTCCGCTGCGAACAGGGACTGAAAACCCGCATCCGCCTGTTGCGGGTGGTGAACTGGGTGGGCCGCTGGTCAATGCTCGATCTGTTTGTCATTTCGTTAACCATGTCGCTGGTCAACCGTGATCAGCTGCTGGCTTTTACCATGGGACCGGCAGCGCTGTTTTTTGGCGCCGCCGTGATCCTGACCATTATGTCTGTTGAGTGGCTGGACAGCCGCCTGCTCTGGGATGCACATGCAACAGGAAACGCCGACTACACCGACTAACGCCACGCTGCGCAACAAGCGCAAAATCTCGCCCTTCTGGCTGCTGCCGATCATTGCGATGCTGATCGCCTGCTGGCTGTTGTGGACCAATTACCAGGAGCGCGGCACCACCATCACCATCAATTTCCAGACGGCGGATGGCATTGTGCCGGGCCGCACACCGATCCGCTACCAGGGCGTGGAAGTGGGCACCGTGCAGGGCATCAATCTGAGCGATGATTATCGCAGCATTCAGATCAAAGCCAGCATCAAGAGCGATATGCGTGATGCGCTGCGGGAAGATACCCAGTTCTGGCTGGTGACGCCTAAAGCCTCACTGGCGGGCGTTTCGGGGCTGGATGCGCTGGTCGGCGGTAACTACATCGGCATGATGCCCGGTAAAGGTAAACCGAGCGAGGCCTTTACCGCGCTGGATACCCAACCCAAATATCGGGTCAACACCGGGGAACTGTTGATCCATCTCTATGCGCCTGATTTAGGGTCGCTGAGCACCGGATCGCTGGTCTACTATCGCAAAATCCCGGTCGGTCGGGTCTATGACTACAGCATCAATAACAAAAACGATGGCGTAGCGATTGATGTGCTGATCGACCGTCGCTTTACCAACCTGGTGAAAACCAACAGCCGTTTCTGGAACGTGTCGGGAGTGAATGCCGATGTCAGCCTGAGCGGGGCCAAAGTCCAGCTTGAGAGCCTTGCCGCGCTGGTCAACGGCGCAGTGGCGTTTGACTCGCCCGAAGAGGGCGAACCGGCTAAAGCCGAGCAGAATTACCGGCTCTATCCCGATCTGGCGCACAGCCAGCGAGGCGTGCAGATTACGCTTGATCTGCCAGACGGTAAAAACCTTAAAGCGGGCAGTACGCCGCTGATGTATCAGGGGCTGGAAGTCGGCACCCTGACCAAACTTAATTTGCAGGACGGCGGCAAGGTGACCGGCGAGCTGACGATCGATCCGTCGGTGGTCGGTCTGATGCGCAGCGGTACCCGCATTGAGATGCGCAGCCCGAAAATCAGCCTGACCGATACCAGCCTCAGCGCGCTGCTGACCGGCAATACCCTTGAACTGGTGCCTGGCGAAGGCCCGCCGCAGCAGCACTTCACCGTGCTGGCATCCAGTGAAACTCTGCTGCAGAAACCCAACGTGCTGACGGTGAAGCTCAGCGCGCCTGAGAGCTATGGCATCGATCAGGGCCAGCCGCTGATGCTGCACGGCATGCAGATTGGTCAGGTGATGTCGCGTTCGCTGGATGAAAATGGCGTCAACTTTGTGGTGGCGGTTAACCCGGAACACCGCGAACTGGTGCACGGCGACAGCAAGTTTATTGTCAACAGCCGCCTTGACGTGAAGTTCGGTCTGGATGGCATGCAGGTGCTCGGGGCCAGCGCCCGCGAGTGGGTGGATGGCGGCATTCGCCTTGAACCGGGCAAAAAAGGCCAGCCGAAAAACAGCTATCCGCTATTTGCCGACGCGGAAAAAGCGGAAGAAGGAATTGTTGGCGATGCACCGTCAACCACCCTCACCCTGACCGCTACCAGCCTGCCGGATGTGCAGGCCGGCTCCATCGTGCTCTACCGGAAATATCAGGTCGGGGAGATCGTTAAAGTCACGCCACGCGCCGATGCGTTTGATATTGCAGTGCATATCCAGCCGGAATACCGCAAATTGCTGACCAGCGAAAGCGTGTTCTGGGCCGAAGGCGGCGCACGGGTTCAGCTTAACGGCAGCGGCCTGACGGTGCAGGCTTCCCCGCTCAACCGCGCGCTGAAAGGCGCTATCAGCTTCGACAACATGAGCGGCGCACTGTCGGCCAAAGGCGATAAGCGCATTCTCTATCCGTCGGAAACCGCCGCTCGCGCCGTGGGTAGCCAGATCACGCTGCATACCTACGACGCCAGCAAACTGTCAGCCGGGATGCCAATCCGCTATCTGGGGATTAACGTCGGCCAGGTCGAATCGCTGTCGTTAAGCAGCGATAACAATCAGGTGGTGGCGAAAGCGGTGCTCTATCCGGAATACGTAGAGGATTTCGCCCGTCTCGGCAGCCGTTTCTCGGTGGTGTCACCGGAAATCTCCGCCACCGGGGTGAATCACCTTGAAACCCTGTTGCAGCCTTACGTCAACGTCGATCCCGGCAAGGGACGCGCGGCGCGCATCTTTGAACTGCAGGAGAGCACCATTACCGATTCACGCTACCTGAACGGCCTGAATATCTACGTTGATGCCGCCGAAGCCGGTTCGCTGTCGCTGGGTACGCCGGTGCTGTTCCGTGGGGTTGAAGTCGGTACCGTCACCGGCACCTCGCTGGGTAATATGGCCGACCGGGTGCAGATTGCGCTGCGCATCAGTAAAAAATATCAGCATCTGGTGCGTAACAATTCGGTGTTCTGGCTGGCATCAGGCTACAACCTCGACTTTGGCCTGATTGGCGGCGTGGTAAAAACCGGGACCTTCCAGCAGTTTATTCGCGGTGGCATTCAGTTTGCGACCCCGCCAACCGTGCCGCTGGCGCCGCAGGCCAATCCGGATAAACATTTCCTGCTGCAGGATGAACCGCCGAAAGAGTGGCGCAACTGGGGCACGGCGATCCCGTCTCCGCGCTAAGTTAATGCCAGCGGGCAGCCAGACTGCCCGCTGGCGAAGGTTCTAACCTGCTCGCTCAGGGCACATGCGGCTTACGCAAAGACGCAAAAAGCGTCATCCCTGACAGCTCAGCGCGGGCCATCCATGGCCCGCGGTGCTTTGCTACAGCCGCATGCGCCCATCGCTTTATCCGTACCCACGGGTTGAAGCAGGCAGCCAGGCTGCCCGTTTGCTTTCTGCATGATACACTGCCGCCTTTGCCTTAACTGGAATGTACCTGTGTCAGACTCCTCTCTGCTTTTCCCCGCTGATTTTCTTGCCCTGATGCGCCAGGCCCTGCCGGATGAGGCCAGCCTCGAAGCATTTATCACCGTCAGTCAGCAACCGCTGCGCCGCAGCCTGCGCGTCAACACGCTGAAAATCAGCGTGGCCGATTTCCTCGCTCAGACTGCGCAGTATGGCTGGCAACTGACGCCGGTGCCGTGGTGTGTCGAAGGATTCTGGATCAGCCGGGAAGATGAGAGCCTGCCGCTCGGCAGCGTCGCTGAGCACCTGAGCGGCCTGTTTTACATTCAGGAAGCCAGCTCGATGCTGCCGGTGACTGCGCTGTTTGACGCGCAGTCTGAGGTGACAGCGGTGATGGACATGGCCGCTGCACCAGGTTCTAAAACCACCCAGATTGCGGCCCGGATGAATAACCACGGGATCATCCTGGCTAACGAGTTTTCCGCCAGCCGGGTCAAAGTGCTGCATGCCAATATCAGCCGCTGCAGCGTCAGTAACAGCGCCCTGACCCACTTTGATGCCAGGGTATTCGGCCCGGCGCTGCCGGAGCAGTTCGATGCGATCCTGCTGGATGCACCCTGTTCAGGCGAAGGGGTGATCCGTAAAGATGCCGATGCCCTGAAAAACTGGTCGCTGGCAACTACCGCAGCGATCGCCGCCACCCAGCGCGACCTGATTGACAGTGCCTTTCACGCGCTAAAGCCCGGCGGAACGCTGGTCTATTCGACCTGCACCCTGAATCAGATCGAAAATCAGCAGGTGATTGACTGGCTGCTGCAACGCTATCCCGGCGCGGCAGAAGTGGAGCCGCTCGATCGGTTATTTGACGGTGCCGATCAGGCCGCAACGCCAGAAGGTTATCTGCACGTCTTCCCGCAGCTGTTCGACAGTGAAGGCTTCTTTGTTGCACGGCTGCGTAAAACGGCGTCGGTTGAACCGCTGCCGGCCCCGACGTACAAGGTCGGCAAGCTGCCGTTCTCACACCTGAGCCGCAAGCTGGAAGGCGAAATCAGGCAAGCGGCGGCGGCGGTCTCACTGACCTGGGATGACTCACTGGAACTGTGGCAGCGCGATAAAGAGATCTGGCTGTTTCCGGCCGCCGTCACGCCGCTGTTAGGCAAAGTGCGCTTCTCACGGATTGGCCTGAAACTGGCTGAGACCTTTGCCAAAGGCTATCGCTGGCAGCATGAAGCGGTGATCGCGCTGGCCCGGCCAACCCCGGAACAGGTGTTTGAGCTCAGCGCCGCCGAGGCGGAAGAGTGGTATCGCGGCCGGGATATCTATCCTGAAGCGGCTCCGACGCGTGATGAGATGATTGTCACTTATCAACAGCAGCCGCTGGGGCTGGCGAAGAAGGTCGGCAGCCGGATCAAAAACAGTTATCCGCGCGAACTGGTGCGTGACGGTCGCCTGTTCCGCTGAGTCACTGCAGCTGCCGCAGCGTCAGGTGATTACCAAACACCGCGCCGGTATCAATATAATGCAGGTTCTCCACCTCCAGCGGCTGCTGGAGTGGCGTATGACCAAAATAGAACGCGTCTGCGCCGTGGATCGCACTGTGCTGCCCCGACTGAATCGCCTGCAGTCGGCGGCGGCTCCACACCACATCCTGCCAGTTAAGCGATTTTTCCCAGCTATAGCCGTCTGCCGGATAATCGGCATGCGCCACCACGATAATTTGCTGGTCGAGTTGCAGATGCAGAATCAGCGGCAGTTCCCGGCAGCGTTGCAGCGCATGCCGGGCGCTGATCAGCGCGGCACCGCGCAGCTGCCAGAACCACTCTCCCCCGTTCATCTGCCAGAGATCCATTTCGTGACCCTGTAACGCCGCCAGCGCCATCTCTTCATGATTGCCACGCACGCAGCGGAACCACGGCTCATCCATCAGCGCCAGGCAACCGGGACTGTCAGGGCCGCGATCGATTAAATCGCCGGTTGATATCAGTAAATCCTGCTGCGGATTGAACTGGTGCTGCAGTAACAGCGCATCGAGTTCGCGACGACAGCCGTGCAGATCCCCGACAATCCAGATCCGCTCCCAGTTTTCACCGTTGAGATAGTGATAGTGCATGGTGTGACCTTCAGCGTGTTGAGGCAGTAGCTGAAGTATAGATCGGATGGTAGCGTGCTCACTCCTGGCGGCGGAACAGGCGAATAGCGCGCATCGGCCGTCGCCTGGCGCTGATCGTCGCACCCGCTGGCCGGCATGATACGCCTGTTCCGGCCGCCTCTGTTTATGAGGGTTGCGCCCACGCCCGCGCGGTGCTTTTGCCGCACGCCCGTCAGGCGCGACCTTTCGCCGGATAGTTAATCAGCTTTTCTGCCGGCCGGATCGGCCGCCGCACCAGCTCGCCGCCACAGTTCGGGCAAAGATGCTGAAAATGCTGCTCTGCGCAGTCAGCGCAAAAGGTGCACTCAAATGAACAGATGCGTGCTTCGGTTGAGGCCGGCGGTAAATCAGTATCGCAGTGCTCACAGTTGGGGCGAAGTTCTAACATGGCGGCAGTCCTGAAGAAAAGGTGTGCTCCAGCTTCGCCTGAGCGGGCCGGATTGTCGAGACGTCAATCAGACAAGAAACTGCCAGATCCGGCCAGGTTGTTATGGCAGCGCATGTGCAAGTTAATGCAGCGGCGAGCGCCATCGCGCCCGCCGCCCGCGTTAATGGGTCGACCGGTGTTCCGCCGCGTCCGGTTGCTGCTGATCCTCGTCTGGATGCAAATCATCCGGCTCCGGCTCCGGCTCGCCGCTGCCCATCGATGCCTGAATCACCTCTTCTTCCAGGGTGGGAATCAACGCAGCACCCAGCGGTGACGTGGCAAGGCTGTCCGGCATCACCACGTGCGGCAACGGCACTTCGGTGGTCGGCAACGGCCCCGGTGCTTTAACGTAGCTCAGGCCGGCAATCATCAGTGCGCAGAGGGTAAAGAACAGATAGAGCATATTACTGCCCAGCGGCTGTATCAGCGCCCCGACCACCAGCGGTCCGATACTGGCCCCAATGCCAAACGCCATCAGCAGACAGGCAGTTAACGACACCCTCCGTTCAGGAGCCACCTGATCGTTTGCCAGCGCCACCTGCAGCGGATAGAGCGAGAACTGCATCATGCTGGCAACAAAGGCGATGCCAATCATCCAGTTAAACGTCAGGTGCGGCAGCAGCACCAGCGGCACGCAGGCCACGGCAAACAGCAGCGCCATAATGAACAACAACCGCTGGCGATCGTAACGGTCCGACAGCCAGCTAAGCGGAAACTGCGACACCAGCCCGGCAAAGATAGTCAGACTCATAAAGTAGCCGGTCTGGCTGGTAGTAAAGCCTTTGCTGCTGCCGTAGACCGGCGCCAGGCCATAAAATGCCCCAATCACCATCCCGGTCACCAGCGTGGTGCCGAGCAGCTTCGGAATGGTGCGAATGAAGTAACTCAGCTCCATTGGTGCTGGCGACATCGGCTGCACATGGGTGCGGGTGGTAAGTGCAATCGGCACCAGGCAAAGGGCGAAGCAGAGCGCCACGATCAGCAGTGTGCTGACGTCAAAACCACTTTGCAGGCTGAGCACCACCTGCCCGCCGCTCAGGCCCAGGTAGGTCGCGACCATATAGAAGCCAAAAATCACCCCGCGCTGCGACGACTCCGCCTGATCGTTGAGCCAGCTCTCCAGCACCATGTACTGACACATCATGCACAGCCCGATAATCAGGCGCAGAAAAACCCACAGTGGAATGAAATCGGTCAGGCCGTGGCCAATCACCGAGGCGGTGATAATCCCGGCACAGGCGACGTAGGCGCGGATATGGCCGACCCGGGCAATCAGGTTGTGCCCGACTTTGCCACCAATCACCAGGCCGATGTAGTTCGCGGCAATAATCGCGCCGATCAGCGCGCCATTGACCTGCTCGCTGGCCAGCCGCAGCGAAACATAGGTGGTTAACAAGCCCGACCCCAGCAGCATCAGCAGTGTGGTGGTGTACAGCGGCAGAAAAGTACTGAATATTTTACGCATACGACTCCCTGTCTACATCTGGCAGGTTTCAGGCCAGTAACGCCCTAAAGATAGTCGAATTAATCGCGCTACGGCGCCGGATCGTCGTTGTCAGCCGCCGCGGCAATAAAAAAAGCCCGCAAACATCTGCATGTTTACGGGCCGGTTGTTACACGCTCGGGAAGGTGATGTTGCTACCTGGCGCTTCACGATTGAGATGGATAAAGTTCAGGTGGCGCTCATACTGGTCGAGTATGTCGATAATCACCTGCTCTTTGCTGTAATCCATTAAATCGTTGCCCTGACTGCCTTCCAGCAGGAAGGTTTCCAGCCGGTAATAGGTCGATTTACCGCTGCGAGCGCGATAGGTAAAGCCCGGAACAGAGTATTGCTGTGGCCAGACCTGATAGACAAAGTCCTGCTCTTCGCCGAGGTGGACGCGCAGATCCAGATAACCAATAGGATTGGCCTCATCCGGTGCCACGCTTTCCAGCGTCACCCCGCCACCGCGCAGCTCCAGCTCTTTCGCCACTTCCTGCATCGCCGGATAGATGGTGTTCTCCATCATCTGTTGGGTATAACGCGAGCCAGGATAGTTCATCAGGCGCGACAGCCGTTTTTTCCAGGTCAGACGGTCGGTCGCGTGCGCCAGGTACGGTGCGGTATCCCGTGTGGCGCTGGCGCGGCGATAGTCTTCAATCTTCAGCGATTTATACAGTCCCGCCATCACAAAGAAGATCACGAAACTGAACGGCAGCCCCATGATCACCGTGGTGTTCTGCAGGGCAGAAATACCGTTGGTCATCAGCATACTCAGGGTCAGGACACCAATCGCAATCGACCAGAAGATGCGCAGCCAGTTAGGCGCATCGCTGTTGATATCCTTCAGCTTCGAGGTGAAGTTACCCAGCACCAGCGAACCGGAATCAGCTGACGTCACGTAGAACAGCATGCCGGTGATGGTGGCGACCGAGGCACTGAGTTTAAACGCCGGATACTGCGCCAGCAGGCTGTAGAAACCGCGTTCCGCATGGGCCATCACTTCCAGGGCGAAACCGGCATTGCCGTGAATAATCTGATAAAGCGCGGCGTTACCAAACACCGACAGCCACAGCAGCGTAAAGGTGAACGGAATGATCAGCGTACCGAGCACGAACTCACGGATAGTACGGCCACGGGAGATACGCGCCAGGAACAGCCCGACGAACGGTGACCAGGCAACCCACCACGCCCAGAAGAACAGCGTCCAGCTATTCATCCATTGGGTCGGACGATCAAAAGCGAAGGTATTCAGCGTCATCCCCATGAAGCGGTTGATGTAATCGCCGACGTTCAGCACCAGCGCATTCAGCAGGAATTCGGTATTGCCGAAGAACAGCACAAACAGGATCAGTCCCAGCGCCAGCACCACGTTCAGCTCCGACAGGATACGGATCCCCTTATCGACGCCGGAAGTAACGGAGATGGTCGCGATCACCACCGACAGCACAATCAACGCGGTCTGGGCGGTCAGGCCTTCCGGAATATCAAACAGCACCTTCAGACCGTAATTGAGCTGCACCACCCCAATCCCCAGCGTGGTGGCGATACCAAAAATGGTGCCGACCACCGCAGCGATATCGACGGTGTGACCAATCGGACCGTAAATACGTTTACCAAAAATCGGGTAGAGCGCGGAACGGATGGTTAAAGGCAGGTTGTAGCGATAGCTGAAGTAGCCGAGCGCAATCCCCATCAGGGCATACATCGACCAGCCGGTCAGACCGTAGTGGAACAGCGTCCAGACCATCGCCTGACGGGCGGCTTCCAGCGTCTGCCCCGCCCCTTCCGGCGGCTGCATGTACTGCGTCACCGGCTCGGCAACCGAGAAGAACATCAGGTCGATGCCAATCCCGGCGGCAAACAGCATCGCAGACCAGCTCAGCACGCTGAATTCAGGTTTGGACTGCTCCGGTCCCAGCTTGATCGAGCCAAAGCGTGAGCAGGCCATGTAGAGCACGAACACAATGTAGAGCGTGGCGGCCAGCATGTAGTACCAGCCGAAGGTGGCGGAGACCCAGTTAACCGCCGTGAGGATCCAGCCGGCGGCCAGATCGCTGTAGAGAATCGTCACGAGTGAAAACGTCAGAATCAATCCGGCAGAGGTGTAGAACACAACGGGATTGAGTCTGTCTTTTTCATCGGCAGGTGGATTATTCATCGATTACCTCTGGTTAGTTTTCCTGAAAATATGCAATGGATAAATGTCGCCGCCTGCGGCTGACGCACCGCGCGGCCTGATATTGTTGTCTCTCTTCCTGATTTGTCGCTTCGGCAATCCGGTCTGTTTTAGCACTCAATACCGTTTCGCTTTCGCTACATTTAAAGAACAGCATCCTAACAACTTTTCTTTTTATATTGAACGTGCAATCAAAAAAAGTTTTAATAGACCCTCGATTTGAGGGTGGAGCTGGAGCTATGCCAAAGGTGGGGATGCAGCCGATACGACGTCGGCAACTGATTGATGCGACCCTGAGCACGATTAACGAAGTGGGGATTAACGATGCCACCATCGCCCAGATTGCCCGCCGGGCGGGTGTCTCGACCGGCATCATCAGTCACTACTTCAAAGACAAGAACGGCCTGCTGGAAGCGACGATGCGCGATGTGACGCGTCAGCTGCGCGATGCGGTTGCAAGCCGGCTGCAGCCGCTGGCCGATGCCTCAGCAGAAGAACGTCTGCGGGCGATCGTCGACGGTAATTTTGATGAAACCCAGGTGCACAGCGCCGCGATGAAAGCCTGGCTCGATTTCTGGGCCAGCAGCATGCACCAGCCCCAACTGAATCGCCTTGAGCGGGTCAGCAGTCGACGACTTTTCTCGACGCTGGTCGCTGAATTTCGCCGCGAGCTGCCGCTGGAACAGGCACGCCTCGCCGCACACGGGCTGGCCGCCCTGATTGATGGCTTATGGCTACGCGCCGCGCTGAGCGGTGAGCCGTTTAAGCCGGTGGTGGCCCGCACACTGACGACCCAATTCATCCGTCAGCAACTGGCTGGCGAGCACGAATAACGGAAGGAGAAACCATGTCCCGATTCACCGAGCAGAAACTCTACATTGATGGCGCTTACGTTGCCGCGGCGTCTGGCGAGACGTTCCAGACCATCAACCCGGTCAACGGCGAAGTGCTGGCAGAGGTCCACGCTGCCGGCCAGCAGGATGTCGATCGCGCCGTTGTCGCCGCCCGTAAAGGCCAGAAAGTCTGGGCCGCGATGACCGCAATGGAGCGTTCACGCATTCTGCGCCGCGCCGTCGATATTCTGCGTGAGCGCAACGATGAACTGGCTGAGCTGGAGATGCTGGATACCGGTAAACCGCTGAGCGAAACCGCCAGCGTCGACATTGTTACCGGTGCTGACGTGCTGGAGTACTATGCCGGGCTGGTGCCGGCCCTTGAAGGCCAGCAGATCCCGCTGCGTGACACTTCCTTCGTCTATACCCGCCGCGAACCGCTGGGCGTGGTGGCCGGCATTGGTGCCTGGAACTACCCGATTCAGATCGCGCTGTGGAAATCAGCACCGGCGCTGGCGGCCGGAAACGCGATGATTTTCAAACCCAGCGAAATCACGCCGCTTACCGCCCTGAAACTGGCGGAGATCTACACCGAAGCGGGCCTGCCGGACGGCGTGTTCAACGTGCTGCCGGGCATCGGTTCGGTCACTGGTCAGCTGCTGACCGAACATCCAGGCATCGACAAAGTGTCGTTCACCGGTGGTGTTGTCAGCGGCAAAAAAGTGATGGCCAACGCCGCCGGTTCAACCCTGAAAGAGGTCACCATGGAGCTGGGCGGCAAATCACCGCTGATCATCTTTGATGACGCCGATCTCGATCTGGCGGCTGACATCGCCATGATGGCCAACTTCTACAGCTCGGGCCAGGTCTGCACCAACGGTACCCGGGTATTTATCCCGACAAAACTGCAGACGGCGTTCGAAGCCAAAATCAGCGAGCGCGTGGCCCGCATCCGGGCGGGCGATCTGCGTCAGCCAGAGACCAACTTTGGCCCGATGGTCAGCTTCAGCCATCGCGATAACGTGATGCGCTACATCGAATCCGGCATTGCCGAAGGCGCACGCCTGCTGTGCGGCGGAAAACGTCTGACCGGTGGCGAGTTCGATCAGGGCGCCTGGGTAGCACCCACGGTGTTCACCGACTGCCGCGATGAGATGAAGATCGTCCGTGAAGAGATCTTCGGACCGGTGATGTCAATTCTGAGCTACGACAGCGAAGAAGAAGTGATCCGCCGCGCCAACGACACCGACTTTGGTCTGGCTGCGGGTCTGGTCACCCAGGACCTGAACCGGGCGCACCGCGTGATCCATCAGATTGAAGCCGGCATTTGCTGGATCAACACCTGGGGTGAATCGGCAGCGGAAATGCCGGTTGGCGGCTACAAGCACTCCGGGATTGGACGCGAAAATGGCCTGATGACGCTACAGAGCTACACCCAGGTGAAGTCAGTGCAGGTTGAGCTGTCGCGTTTTCAGTCGGTATTTTAATCATTAAAACCTGAGGAACGATGAATGGAATTTGATTACATCATTATTGGAGCCGGATCCGCAGGGAACGTTTTGGCCACCCGTCTGACCGAGGACAGCAACGTCAATGTACTGCTGCTGGAAGCGGGCGGCCCGGATTATCGATTTGATTTCAGGACCCAGATGCCTGCGGCACTGGCCTATCCATTGCAGGGAAAACGCTATAACTGGGCCTACGAAACTGAGCCAGAGCCTTACATGAACAATCGCCGCATGGAGTGTGGTCGCGGCAAAGGCCTGGGCGGTTCGTCGCTGATTAACGGCATGTGCTACATCCGCGGCAACGCCATGGATCTGGATAACTGGGCCACCGCGCCTGGGCTGGAGCACTGGAGCTATCTTGACTGCCTGCCCTACTATCGCAAAGCAGAAACCCGTGATATCGGTCCGAATGACTTCCACGGCGGCGACGGTCCGGTATGCGTAGCGACGCCGAAAGCCGGCAATAATGTGCTGTTTGAAGCGATGATCGAAGCGGGAGTACAGGCCGGTTATCCGCGCACTGACGACCTCAACGGTTTCCAGCAGGAAGGTTTTGGTCCAATGGACCGCACCGTGACGCCGCAGGGCCGCCGTTCCAGCACCGCCCGTGGCTATCTTGACCAGGCCAAAGGCCGGCCGAACCTGAAGATCATCACCCATGCCACCACCGACCGCATCGTGTTTGACGGTAAACGTGCGGTCGGCGTGGAGTATCTGCAGGGTGACAGCAACAGCATCAATAAAGTCACGGCTCGCCGCGAAGTGCTGCTGTGCGCCGGTGCTATTGCCTCTCCACAGATCCTGCAACGCTCCGGCGTCGGCTCACCGGAACTGCTGAAGCAGTTTGATATCCCGCTGGTACACGACCTGCCGGGCGTTGGTGAGAACCTGCAGGACCATCTGGAGATGTATCTGCAGTACGAATGTAAAGAGCCGGTGTCGCTCTACCCGGCGCTGAAATGGTGGAACCAGCCGAAAATCGGTGCCGAGTGGATGTTCAACGGCAGCGGGATTGGTGCCAGCAACCAGTTCGAAGCGGGCGGCTTTATCCGCAGCCGTGAAGAGTTCAGCTGGCCGAATATTCAGTACCACTTTCTGCCGGTGGCGATTAACTACAACGGTTCGAACGCGGTCGATGCGCACGGCTTCCAGTGTCACGTCGGCTCAATGCGCTCACCGAGCCGCGGCCATGTCCGGCTGAAGTCACGCGATCCACGTCGTCATCCGGCGATTCTGTTTAACTACATGTCACATGAGCAGGACTGGCATGAGTTCCGCGATGCGATTCGTATTACGCGCGAAATCATCAATCAGCCGGCGCTGGATAAATATCGCGGCCGTGAGATTAGCCCTGGGCTGGAGTGCCAGACCGACGAACAGCTGGATGAGTTTGTGCGTAACCATGGCGAAACCGCTTATCACCCGTGTGGCACCTGTAAAATGGGTAACGACGAGATGTCGGTGGTCGACGGTGAAGGCCGGGTGCATGGTCTGCAAGGGCTACGCGTGGTCGATGCGTCGATCATGCCGCTGATCATCACCGGTAACCTCAACGCCACCACCATCATGATTGGCGAAAAGATTGCTGACCTGATCCGTGGTCGCGATCCGTTGCCGCGCAGCACTGCCCGCTATTACGTTGCCGGCGATGCCCCGGTGCGTAAGGTGCCGCAGCGCGCTGACTAATCAGTGACGTTGTCACTTAATCACAGCCGGGCACTCTGTTGTCCGGCTGTTTTTTATATTCACCTTTGATTAACACATCCTTCCTGATTAACCTCTGTTTGCATTGTGATAGACCTAAATGAAGCCCAAACGAAGCATAATCTGCTATTGATCTCCAGTCAGGCGAAATGCTATAAATCTGGCGTGTTTATAACCGGAGGCACTATTCGTCCACTGATGAGAAGCAACAATGTGGATGCGTCGTTAATATTATGAGCAGAATGTTCATTTCAATCCCTGTCACCTTTACCCCTTTCCTCTCTGGCTGGAACGCCGCCGATCAGCACTGGCGCAGCGCCCTGTAGTCCCCTTTCCGCTTCGACATCTCTGCTGAATCTGCTGACACATTGTGTGATGCAGGAACTGTTATCGTTGCTGGAGAACAACCATGCGTGCATGGATCTTATTATCACTCGCTATTGTTACTGAAATTATCGGCACTCTGTTTATGAAGTGGTCCAGCCTCAACGGCAGCCAGTCGGGCTACCTGATGATGCTGGCCATGATTGCCTGTTCTTATATTTTTCTGAGTTTCGCGATTAAACGTATCGCGCTGGGCGTGGCCTACGCGCTGTGGGAAGGGATTGGCATCATGCTGATTACCCTGTTCAGCGTGCAGCTGTTTGGCGAAACCCTGTCAGTGCTGAAACTTTGTGGCCTGATGACGCTGGTGGTCGGCATCGTGCTGATTAAAACCGGCACCCGCGCAACGCCGGAGGTGAATCATGGTCATCACTGATCTGATTCACGCCGCATGGCTGGCGCTGGCTATCGTGCTGGAGATTGCCGCCAACATCTTCCTTAAATACTCCAATGGTTTTAAGAAACCGCTGTATGGCGTGCTCTCGCTGGCCTGTGTGCTGCTGGCATTCAGTGCGCTGGCACAAGCGGTCAAAGGCATCGATTTGTCGATAGCCTATGCGGTCTGGGGTGGTTTTGGGATTATCGCCACGGTCACTGCAGGCTGGGTGTTATTTGGTCAGCGTCTGAACAGGAAAGGCTGGGCCGGATTAACCCTGCTGCTGGCCGGTATGATCCTGTTAAAACTGGCCTGATCGGCCAACTCAATCAGTGATATTTATTAAGGGTGTGCCATGGCATGCCCTTAACTTCCTGTGCTTACCCGCCCTGTTTCGATTGCTTTTTACTTCTTATCTGTGCTCGGAATCCTCTTACTTTTGTAAAGGCCCGTTTACATATCTGTTGCCTTAAGGCTAAGTGAGCGCCCAAAGACGGATAAAACGAAAAACGAGGAATTTTTCATGTCTGCAACACGAGGATGGTCAACGGAACTGGAGGGGTTACGCGGCATTGCCTCTCTTTGGGTGCTGGTCGGCCACATCAGTCTGCTGGTGCATTGCCATATCACGCTTATTTCATCCCCTGGCATTGGGGTCGATCTGTTTATTCTGTTATCGGGTTATCTGATGGCGAAAAACTACGTCGAGCGTCAACAGAAAGAGCCGTGGCAGAGCACAGAGACCATTAAGAAGTTCTGGATCCGACGCTTTTTCCGCATCGCCCCGCTCTACTATCTGTTGCTGATCATCGCCCTGATCTACGGCCCGTGGTTTGGCGAAATGCGTGACACCATAGCCCATTTCTACTCCGGCACCGCCACTGAGTCATCCCGTTACACCGACCAGTCGCTGGCCAATATTGTTACCCACTTCAGTTTCCTGTTTGGCCTGTTGCCGGAGTATGGCTTCAATACCGTGCTGCCAGACTGGAGTATTGGGCTGGAGATGCAGTTCTATCTGCTGTTCCCGTTCATCATGCTGGTGACGCTGCGCTTTGGCTATGCGGCTTCGCTGATCGGCATTATGGCGCTGTGCTGCGCCGGACGTTATCTGCTGGCGGATTATTATGAAGCCTTCGAGATGCCGTCGATGATCCTGATTAAGCTCAACATGTTCCTGTCGGGTATGCTGCTGGCCGAAGCGATTCGCCGTAAATCGCTGCTCTACGTGGCTTATGCGCTACTGGGCCCGGTCGCCAGCGTGGCGATAGGACTGGAAGCGATTAAGCTGCAGGTGATTATGGAAGCGCTGATGATCGTCGGGATGACCGCCATCCTGTGGCAATATCAGGAAAACAGCCTGATGGCACGACTGATTATACTACCGCGTAAGTTACTGAATAACCGCCTGAGCACCTGGCTGGGCGACGTGTCGTTTTCGGTTTACCTGCTGCATCTGCTGATTGTTATCCCGCTGATCGCCCTGCTGCTCACCCATACCGACATCGAGTTCAAAAGCGATCTGGTGCGTTTCCTGACCGTCTGCGTTACCGCTATTCCGGTGACCTACGCGCTGGCGTCGCTGCTGTATAAATATGTTGAGAAGCCCGGTATTCAGATCGGCAAACGCGTTCTGAGACCTAAACTGGCGAACCAGGCGGGCTAATCGGTTACATCGCCTCTGCATCAAAGCCCCCTCTGTGGGGCTTTTTTTATGCCTGAAGCCTGGATCACGCCTGCACTTGCCGCACCCTGACAGCCTTGCGCTACACTTTTCCCGATACCCCATGACAGATCAACACAGGAGAGACTATGAGCGTTCAGCATCTGCTGCTTTCCAGCGACGGTGGTCATCTGATCATCGAGGCTGATGAGCTGGAAACTGAGCTGGTGATCCCGCCGCACCTGCGCCCCGCTGGCGGCGATGAAGCGGACGGTGAGACCGGTCATCGGGTTGCCGTAACCCGGCACTACTGTAAAGGGCGCTATTACGCTGTGGCACTGGATCGCCATGCGGCCAGCAATGAAATCGATGATGTGATCGACCTGCTGCATCCGGCGCCGATCGATTAGCGGGCTGCGGTGGTACCCAGTCCGGCAGGAATAAGTGCCACATTATTTGACATTGAGATTTAACACTGAGAAAGAGGATGGTTATGCAGAATAAGAAGTGGTTCGTTTCCTATGTGATTAAGCCAAAAGGTGAGGATCACGTGACCGCGCATGCTTTCATCGAGGGCAATGAGGTTGAAGAGGCACTGGAGGCGTATATGTTTGAAATTAAAAAGAACATGGAGCTGCAAACCGAAGAGATCACCCTGCTCTCCGTCAGCCTGGTGTAAACCGGCCCGATCAATTAACCTCGCTGCGGCGGGGTTTTTTCTGGCTGAATAATGTGAACGCTGTAGCTGAGTGGAAATTCAGGCTGCGAGCACGCTCACTCTTCCACTGAGGAAGCAGCCTGAACCTGTTGTTAGCCGTTAACCCCTTTGGCATTTAATAATGAAAGGCAATTAAAGCTGTTTATTTTAAAAAGATTATCATTATGTTGTTCAGGAAACTGGAAACAGATTTTATTGACTTCTGCGCGCTCTGTATTTCTAAAGTTTATTTTCCCTCTGTGTTTATCCTTTTAAAGTGATAACAATATTACCGATGCCGCCAGTCTGTATCAGTCTCATTCAGAACAGCTTGTATCATTACGGCCACTGGCTGGTCAGAAATGAAAACAATACGCACCTCATATTCTGAAAAATATCTGGAGCGCGCCAGCACATGTAACTCAGGGCATTGATAAAGAAACAAAAGCTGACGGTTATGCTGATTTTTATAGCGATAGTTTTATACCGGCATCTGGCATAGTACGCTGAATTTATCGACCGTAAAAAATATTTATTTTTCACATCATGAAGGACCGACCACTAACATGCGGGTCTGAGCCACCATCCTTAACTGCCTTGATTACAACAGAGAATCAAGGCTTTTCCGCTGGATAACTGGAAGTGTCCTTCTCACTTAAGGAAATTTGCCTGTGTTTGTCCCTGGTCTTGTCAGCATTGTTATTCCTGCGTGGAAAGCGACGTGGTTCGGGGCTGCGCTGCAAAGCGCCCTCGATCAGGATTACGAGGCTTGTGAAATTATCATCGGGGATGACAGTCAGGATGACGAAATTGCACGCATTGTAGCGAAACATCGGCAACGTTCTCGCTGGCCTGTTGACTATGATCGCAATAGCCCGTCACGGGGGGAGATGGAAAACACCGCCTGTTGTCTGAGTCGGGCCCGCGGAGAATATATAAAGTTCCTGCATGATGATGACATGCTTAAACCCGACTGTGTCAGTAAGCTAGTAGCAGCCATTAATCAGCATCCTGATATTGTCATGGCCACCTCTCACCGTGAAATGATTGATGTGCGAGGACGTCGTCTGCCGGACCACGAAGGGTCAGCCCCGCTATTTAATAGTGATAGCGTACTTCATGGGCAGGATGTAATTAATTTTGAAGCCGGACAGCCGCTTAACTTCATCGGTGAGCCGAGCGTGGTGCTTATCCGCGCCACTGTACTGCACACTATTCTCGCCGAAGGGGAGCCGTTGTCAGTACTCGGCGGCCAATCAATGCCCTTTCTCGGCGATCTAGCCATGTATCTTAAGGTCCTGCGCTATGGCCATCTGGCAATGGTGACTCAGACACTGGCTCAGTACCGCATTTCTCGCAGCCAGTCACTTTCTACGGTTAACGATCATGCAGAGCTGGTCAATGCTACCCATAGAAATATGCCTGCGGTGTTAAAAGCGTCCGGCTGGCACGATCCGGCCCGGACATACAGTCAAATCCGCGTTGCTCCGCTCACCCATCCAGACCAGTTTAGCGAGCACAATATACTCCATGAAATTGGCGCTTCGCTCGCCAGCAGCAGAGTGAATATGTGGTTAGGCGAGCGAAGCTTACGCCCGGCTCAACAACGCTTATTACGTGAATATCTCACCACTCAGGTCACCACTTCCCGCTGTACGGTGTTTATTGATGCACGAAACGGAGACTGGCAAGCCTGGGATACCACCCTGCAGAGCCTCAAGCTGAGCGTTGCCGGACTATGCTGGCAGGTTGTCGCCCTGACAGACAGTCAGGTCAATTATCTGCCTGCCGGAACGGCACAGTTGCGCCTGGATCTGACAGAAGGCCTGGCTGCGCTGAACAACCACATCCGTGAATCAGCGAGTGACTGGCTGCTGTTTATTGACGCAGGTTACCAGTTGCTGCCTTCTGGCCTTCACGCACTCTCCACCACCTTACATCAGGCCAGCCAGTATAATGCCTTGTATACCGACATCATTTATCGGCTCGGCGGTAAACCGCGAAGCACACTTTTCCGGCCAGATTTCAATCCGGACTTTTTTTTAAGTTCTCCTGACCAGATGTCCCGCGGTTGGATCTTTAAGCGTGAATGGGTCATTGCGGCTGGCGGATTAAATCTGACCTGCGCAGAAGCGTTTGAATTTGAGTTACAGCTACGGCTGATCGAATCCGCGGGCATTGACACCATTGGCCACCTGAGCGAGCCGCTGTTGCAGGCAGCGAGGACCAGCAGAAATCATTCAGCAGATCAGCGGTTGCTGCTGGCGCACCTGCATCGCCGTGGTTTTCTGCAGGCAGAGGTGTTGCCCACCCGTCAGGGTCCCTGGCAGCTTAAATATCATCATCAGGGTAAACCGCTGGTCACTATTGCCATACTGGCACGGCAGTTCGACAGCGTCAGTCGCTGTGTGATGGCGGTACTGGAATCCACGAGTTATCCAAATTATGAACTGCTGATTGTGGCAGATAAACGTGAAGATGAGGAAAGAGCAGCGTGGCTGGCGGGTATATCCGGTCTCGCATCCCAGCGCATCAGAGTATTGCACTACCCCGCAGCCTGGCAGCGGGCGGGAATGGCCAATCTGGCTATTCTTAACGCTCAGGGTGATTATTTGCTGTTGTTAAACAGCGATATTCAGGTGGCCGATGCAGAGTGGCTGGATAATATGCTGAATCATGCCCGGCGGCCTGAGGTTGCCATTGTCGGTGGCAAGCAAC
Organism: Pantoea sp. X-Soil-YNGN-775; assembly: GCF_059730575.1. Lineage (NCBI taxonomy): Bacteria > Pseudomonadati > Pseudomonadota > Gammaproteobacteria > Enterobacterales > Erwiniaceae > Pantoea > Pantoea sp. X-Soil-YNGN-775. Next base: position 2,277,862 of record NZ_AP035945.1, read on the forward strand.
GCTATGCCAATAATCTGATTCGCCATGCCGGCTATGTTTTAGGTTTAAAAGGGGGCATAGCAGGCGAACCTTTTTACGGTACTGACGATAATAATAACGGCTACCTGTCACGCCTGCACGCCGACCAAAATTACTCGGCGGTTTCCGGCGATTTTATGCTGGTACGCAAGGATATCTGTTATGCCGTCAATGGCTTTGACGCCGACTTAACGTGTTATGACGATATCGACTTTTGCCTGCGCGTAGGCCAACTCGGTGGGCTGGTGGTCTGGACACCCTATGCCTGCGGCTGCCGACAGCCAGAAAAAACCCTCTCTGATATGCCCGTGTCACAGCGTGATAAAGAAGAAAATATCATGTTTGAACGCTGGTTAGTGCAAATCAGTCAGGATCCTGCCTATAACAAGAATTTATCGTTAACGACGCCGTTTGAGCTGCAAAACAGCAATCAGCATCACTGGCTACCCTTGTGCTGGCATCCCTTGCCGGTGGTCATGCCAGTGACCGGTGAGCCAGAGAGAATGAATGCTTACAGAGTGACTGAACCGTTTACTGCACTGCGCGATGCCGGAGTAATTGAGGGTAAGCAGATGACGTCGCTGCCCGCGTTACCTGAGGTGACCCGCTACAATCCTGACGTAATAGTAATTGAACAGCAGACCGGCGCAGACTTTAATTCATGGATAGCAAAATTATCGCGCTTCAATTCAGCTTTCAAAGTTGGCATGATTAACGCAACATTGTCGAAGGATTTACTTTTACATCCGGAATCGCAAGATGCCAGACAACATTTCATCAACACGATAAGAGGAAATCTTGGTTATATTGACCGTCTTATCGTTAACAACGAAACAGAGGCTGAGTTATTTTCCAGCCTTCACTCTGATATTATCATTATGCCCACCTGTTTGCCGCAGGCAGACTGGGGTCAAATAAGCAGCCTGCGCAGGCAGGGAAAAAAACCGCGTATTGGTCTGCCAGGAAGACTCTGTCATAAAGATATGCAACAAATCATCGCCCGACTGATTAACGCCTTTGCAGATCAGGTTGAATGGTTAATTTTTGGCGCCTGCCCGCCGGCGCTGCGGCCGTTAATTAATAGTGTAATTCGTGAGACCGATAGCGAGATTTATCATAAGGAATTGATGCAAGTGCATCCTGACCTTGCTCTGATCCCACACGACGGGTATCCGCTAACAGACGCTGTGGCTTATCTGTACCTGATTGAATATGGAGCCTGTGGAATACCTTTAATTTGCAGTGAATCTGTCGGCACCGGCAGCAATACGTTGACAACCACACGCGTAGCCAACCAGTATGCTGAATGGCACAATGCAATAAATGCCCATCTGCACGACGCTGAAAACAGTGAAAGTATGGGCAAGGGTTTGCAAAATGAAGTGCGCCAGCACTGCCTGGCAGATGATGCATGGATGAAGAAATGGTCAGCAGTATGTTGCAGCACCTGATCTCGCTTCAGTGACCGACATTACTGATGGCTCAGATAAGATTTATGCAAATCAACATGCACAATCTGATGTAGTGAATCCCGCTGATCGGGCATTGGCGGGACACGGTAATCTCCATAGACTTGTTGCAGGATGCGATCGTAAGCGGCAGGAGCAAAACAGTGAAGTTCTTCGAAACAGACTTCGATTCGCTCCAGATAATGCCCGGTCCGCTGATGAGTTTTGTCTCCAGCCATGCTCACAACCCGCGCTGATATTTCAGACTGCAAAGGATCTTTCAAAGTCGCCAGCCGCAGTTGTGCCCGTATCAGACATTTTTTTCCTGCCATCCGGCTCAGAATACCGAAAAGATAGTATTTACATTGTGTTCGCCCGGGGAGTGGTTTACTGACATAAGCCCCCATCAGATGGGTTACTTAACAACAAGATTAATTATTAACAGGCCGGTGATAAATGGTGAGCGTGATTTTTATGGGTTTCTTTGGTGCTGGCAACATCTTTCATATCAAAATAAGATGGCGGGAAAGTAATCTGCTTTATGCTAAAGATATCCGTACATCCTGTCACTGTCTGGCAGCAAGCGGACAAGAGATTACATGTTAGCGCCATTCGCTGCGAAAGCGCCTGCCTGTAAATGCCGTCAAAAATTTACTATGCAATCAGATTTTATTAACTCTCATTTTTTACTGACTGAAGGCGAAAAACATTTTTATCATCATTACTTCTCATCACGCGGGCTGGATTTCCTGATGCAATGATATTTTCTTCAATGTCATTAACAACCACCGCTCCCATGCCAATAATCACACTATTACCTACGCCTTTATTTTCTTTAATGCAGGCATTCATCCCTATAAATACACCACTGCCAATTTTACAGTTTCCACCCAGCATCACGCCTGGAGAAATTACGCTACTCTCCCCAATATGACAATCATGGCCAACATAGACCTGCGGCTGTATAAAGGCATTATTACTTATCACACAATCGCAGGAGATAAACGCCTGTTTGCAAACTACAACGCCCTCCCCTAAAAAAGTTGAGGTGCTTATATCCACATCAGGATGCACCAGCGTAGCCAAAGGAATGCCACTGGCCTTTATTTTTTTTATTAATTTATTCCTGAGCATTGGTTCGCCTACTGCAACCACGCATTCAATATCTTTAATATCAACTGCTGCGCTGAATTCGATAACAGAAACATTATTCAATAGCCGATTGGGGTGAATGTCATCAATAAAAAAAATACTCGTCCAGCGCTGATCTTGTGCATTAATCACGCTGGCCAGTGCGAAAACTTCTCGCCCTAACCCTCCTGCGCCATAAATTCCGAGCTTCATACTGTTTCTCGCTGTTTAACGCTATCAGAGCGAAGCTTAGCGGCCACGTTGAGAACAACGTTAATCACGCGCTGTTGATCCTCCGCAGCTAAACCTGCATAGATTGGCAGGCAAAGCACCTGGTTTGCCAGTCGCCGTGCGACCGGTAGATTGTCCGGATTCGCGCTTGCCAGGCCGGAGTAAACCGGGAAATCGCTGATCAGAGGAAAGAAATAACGGCGAGCCACTATTCCCTGATTTTTTAAAGCGGCATAAAGCTCATCGCGACTGCAGTTTAAGTCCGCACCAATAAATAACGGAAAATAAGCATAGTTCCAGCTGACATGTGCATCAGGTTGAATAATTTTCACACCTTCGAGGTGAGCAAAGGCTTGTCTGTATCGCTGGTAACACGCTTTCCTCTGTAAAAGCGCATGATCAATATGCTTAAGCTGTAGCAATCCAAAAGCGGCTTGCAATTCGTTCATCTTGGCATTTATACCAATAGCATCCACTGTGGTTTCACTTGAAAAACCAAAGTTTTTTAAACGATCAATATGACGTTTGGTTTCCAGATCCGGACATATTATAGCGCCACCTTCAACTGTATTAAAAACTTTAGTCGCATGAAAACTCAGGATTGATAAATCACCCTGTTGCAAAATTGAATTGCCTTCACAGGTTACGCCAAAAGCATGTGCTGCATCATAAATGACTTTTAAACCGTGCTTCCTCGCCAGCGCATCAATTTTGTCTACGTCCGCTGGGATACCATAACAGTGAACCGGCAAAATTGCCGTTGTCTGAGGTGTAATGGCCTGCTCGATTTTATCGGGATCCAGATTGCCGGTAATCGGATCAATATCAACAAATATCGGTTTCAGGCCGCTCCAGGAGAGCGAATGTGAGGTGGCCACAAAAGAATACGGTGTTGTAATGACCTCTCCCGTGATCCCCAAAGCACGAATGGCGCACAACAATGCTAGCGTGCCATTCGAAAACAATGAAATGTGCTGGCAGCCTAAATAGCTTGCCAGAGATAGTTCGAGCTGGCGATGAAAAGGACCATTGTTGGTCAGTTGTTTATTTTCCCAGATCTGTTCCAGATATGGATAGAATTCTGACAGCGGAGGTAACAGGGGGCTGGTTACATAAATATCGTTACTTACACCCATCCTGATATACTCCTGGAAAATTATTATGTGTTTTAACCTATACTTCCTGATGACTCTCATAGCTGAGAAGCAATGGATTATAGCAATATTGCGCAATCACTAATAACCGGAAAAGGCAACGCTACCAGACGTATTAAGAACATTTGACCAGACAGGTCTGGCCGCGTTTGGCGATAATTATCGTTGATTTATTATCTGTTTTTTTATTCTGATTAAGGATGCATAATCACCTGTTTTTTAGCAGAATTAGAAGACAGGCAATGCCTGAGGCCTCATTCAGCAGCGATTTTTTACTTAAATATGACCCGCTTTATACAACAACCATTGGGTGTGCTCTTACAATTAATATTTTGTCAGACAATCAGAGACGTTCACTTTTAAAATAAACTTAGCCCATTATGGCGTGATGTTCGGGAAGGATCCGTTCGGAAAAGAACGTCTCAGCTAAATTACTGGCTGGCAGGAATGATTCATTGTCATCAATCCCGTTTTCCTGACACCCGGAACATAAAGCAGAGTTTATTAATAATTGAGGGATACTGGTGAAGTGCGATGACTGGCCGTCACCGTTCTACCGGCACGCCGACGTAAAAAAGCCCGCACTGCGCGGGCTTGAATACGGATTGCTGACAATGATCAGGCGGACTGACCGGTAAAGTCGATCACCATTCTTCCACGGATTTTGCCGTGGATCATCTCATCGAAAATGGTATTGATCTCGCCGATTTTCCTTTTGGTCACTTTCGGCACCACTTTTCCTTCGGCAGCAAACTGGAAAGCTTCAGCCAGGTCGTTACGAGTACCGACCAGCGAGCCGACCACCTGAATGCCGTCGAGCACCAGTCGCGGTATATTCAGGCTCATCTCTTCAGGCGGCAGCCCGACAGCCACTACCCGGCCTCCGGCTCTGACCGCATCCACCGCCGAGTTAAATGCCGCTTTGGCAACGGCAGTGACTACCGCTGCGTGTGCGCCACCGGTTTTTTCCTGAATCACCGCAGCTGCATCTTCAGTGGCGGAGTTAACCACCAGATCGGCACCCATCTGTTTTGCCAGTTCAAGCTGCGCATCACTGATGTCGATAGCAATAACTTTGGCGTTGAACACATTCTTCGCGTACTGCAATGCGAGGTTACCCAGTCCGCCGAGGCCATAGATGGCAATCCATTGACCCGGTTTCACCTCTGAGACTTTCACCGCTTTATAAGTGGTGACGCCAGCGCAGGTAACACTGCTGGCGGCGTAAGGATCAAGTCCTTCCGGCACTTTAACCGAATAATCCGCTACCACAATGCACTCTTCAGCCATGCCGCCGTCAACGGTATAACCGGCATTCACCACATCGCGACAGAGTGTTTCATTTCCTGAATTACAGTATTCGCAGTGGCCGCAGCCCTTGAAGAACCACGCCACGCTGGCGCGATCGCCCGGCTTAAGCGAGGTGACATCGGGTGCCACTTCCTCAACGATACCAATACCTTCATGCCCGAGCGTCACGCCCGTTTTGTCGCCAAAATCACCGTTTTTGACGTGCAAATCGGTATGGCAAACCCCGCAGCACTCCATCCGCAGCCGTGCCTCGCCATTCTTCAGCGGGCGCAGAGTTTTCTCTACAACATCAACCTGGTGCTCACTATTAGCAATTGCAGCTTTCATAAACATACCTCCCTTTGATTAAGCCTTAAGGATAAGCCAAACGCCTGTGAGCACAAGTTTGCGGGCGGACTGGGATGGGTGGCGTTGAGGGGATGTGGAGTACAAGCTGATGGTGATTGATTAACGCGCTGAAATTCTGCGTCCGTGTGCCATAAGCTCGATCGGCGGCTGATGAATTCACGCTGGATTAAAGCGGCACTGGTTCCGGCAAAGCAGAACAGAGGGCAACAGGATGGGGTCTGACTGATTGATTTTTCGATAAAATATTGATCAGGAACACCAGACAAAAAAAGACCGAATACGATTCCTATATTCGGTCCAGGGAAATGGCTCTCAGTGAGCCGTGCGCTAAAAGTTGGCATTCTTGCAGGCGGTTTCGCCTTGCAAGTTAAGATTAGAACAGCGCGCGGGTTTTGCCAGTCAGCGCGAGGCTTAGGGCCGGAAACTGAAACAGTTTGTGATCGCAACGGCAGAAAACAGCAGAATTCAGGTGCAGCGCAGCGCTGCACCCGGCGGGTTTATTTACCGCACAGCGCCTGGGTGCGCTCAACAATCGGCTGCAGGCTCATCATATGGCCTGGATTGGCTTTATCTTCGCTCTGAATCACGCTGATCGGCTGAGCTTTTACCTGTTTGGTTTTGAACAGCTGATCCGCTTTGTCATTCAACGGATATTGCATCAGAGTGCTGGGGTTGATGGCAAACAGTGAACCGTCTTTCTCACAGGTCAGCATCACCTCTTCGCGGTTAAACGGCCACTTGTCTTTACCGATTTCAAAGCGGCTGACGGTAATGATCTGCGCCGCCAGCGCCTGGCCGCATACGGATAACAACAGGACTGCGGGAATCACTTTCTTCAGCAACATAACTTACCTTTACGCATTTCTTAATAATATTCAGGCTGGCGACAGCGTGGCAAAAACGCTGACCAGCCCAACCACTCCACATGCCAGCAGCAGTTCAAGCTGGGTCATGCGGATAAATTTTTGCTGCGTCCCACTGCCCGCCAGACGGAAGCGTGGCACCAGCCAGTAACGGTTAATCAGCGCCACCAGCACCATCAATGCCACCAGCAATACTTTCCACAGCAATAAAGCCACGTAACGTGAATCGGGCCACGCCAGCGGCCAGCCGAGGATCAGCAGGCTGTTGATCATCCCGGTCAGCAGGGTTAACGCCACGGCCAGATGACCATAACGGGAAAAACGCATCATGGTGCGGATAGCGTCTGTACGGCGATCGATCTGGCGAGCTTCACGCATCAACAGCAGCAGCGGTAATAAACCGCCAGCCCAGAACGCCGCGCCCGTCAGATGTAACGCCTGACTGATCTGCTGCAGTGCGCCGGGCCCGCCTTCGCGCATCGCCGCGTGTCCGGTTAAGGCCAGAGCGGCCAGTTGCAGCACCCCCGCCAGCAGCAGTGTCTGCGCTCGTAACCGTCCCTTCAGCCATAGCCCTGCGACAGCAAAGACGCCGAACAGCATCTCCCACTGCCACACCGCGCCAAAGCGGGTGCCTAGTACCGCCAGCCAGACCGCGCTATCGGCCAGATTGGCACTGTCGCCGCTCATTAATACGTTCTGGCAGGCCAGCATCGCCAGTGCACTCAGCAGTGCCAGCCACGCGCTCCACTGCAATAACGGATTTAAGCAGATCGTCAGCCGTGGACGATAGCGCGCCGGTGCCAGCAGCGCGCAATAACATGCGCTGGCGGTCAGCAGCATCAGGGCGGCAAAATGCAACCCGCGCAGCATCACCCAGACGGAGTCCACCACGATTATTTCACGCTGAAGCGGTAGCTTCCTGAGGTTTTATGCCCATCGACCGACAGCACATGCCAGTTAACCTGGTAACTGCCAGCGTTAAGCGGCTGAGGCAGATCGACAATCAGACGACTGGCGTGCTGTGGCTCGACACGCACTTTACCGGTTGCCACCGGCTGTTGGGCCGCATCCAGCAAGGTCACGCCGCTGAACGCCGCCTCGATATCTTCGCTAAAATTGAGCGTCAGCGCATCGGTTGAATGGGTCAACTGCGCGTCAGCCACCGGGCTTGATGACTGAAGATGCGCATGGGCCAGCGCAGACTGACTAAAGGCGAAGCCTGCGGCCGCCACCAGCGCAATCATCATGCGGGAAACCGGTTTTTTCTGCATAAGATCATCCTTTTAACAACCGTTGACGCGACAAACGTGGCGAAAGGATACGCTGCTCTATTTGTGGTGTCGAGGCCAGCGATGCGATCCTTAACCCTTGATTCAGGCCGGCGAAAACATTACTTTTGCCCCACATCATCAGGAGAACACTATGAGCCATAACCTTGCCCAGCTATCCCGGGAAGAGAAAGACAAAATCAATGTCGATCTGGCGGCAGCGGGCGTGGCGTTCAAAGAGCGCTATAACATGCCGGTGGTCGCAGAGATGGTCGCACAGGAACAACCAGAAGCCCTGCGCGACTGGTTTCGCCAGCGTCTGATGCACTATCGCCAGGCCTCACTCAGCCTGTCGCGTCTGCCTTATGAACCGAAGATGAAACAATGATATTACGCGTAATTGATACTGAAACCTGCGGCCTGCAGGGCGGCGTGGTGGAAGTGGCCTCGGTCGACGTGATCAACGGTCAGATAGTCAATCCGATGAGCGACCTGATCCTGCCCGACCGCCCTATCAGCCGTCAGGCGATGGCGGTGCATCGCATTACCGAAGCGATGGTGGCCGACAAGCCGACCATTGAACAGGCGATCTCCCGCTACCACGGCAGCGCGTTCTACGTGGCGCATAACGCCAGTTTTGACCGCCGCATGCTGCCGGAGATGTACGGAGAGTGGATCTGCACCATGCAGCTGGCGCGTCAGCTGTGGCCAGGGATTAAATATGGCAACCAGGCGCTACGGCACTCGCTGAAGCTGGACGTGACGCCACCGGCGGATCTGCATGCGCACCGCGCGCTGTATGATTGTTATGTTACCGCCGCGCTGTTGATTCGCATCATGGAGACCTCGGGCTGGAGCGCCTCCGAAATGATTGTGCGGTCGCAACCGGCAGCCCAGCGCGACGATATTCTGCCGTTCGGCAAATACCGCGGCCAGGCGATTGCGGTGATCGCCCGTAAAGATCCGGGCTACCTGAAATGGATGCTGGATAACGTGACCGATCTGCGCCCGCCATTACGGCAGGCGCTGCGTAAATACCTCAGTGAGGCTCAGTAATCCCCGGTCGGCGGTAGCGTGCCCTGTGCCAGCCCGAGAATAAACGTGTACTCCATCGCCACCCCTTCATAGGCTTTATAGCGACCGGACTTGCCGCCGTGGCCGGCATCCATGTCGGTACACAGCAGCAGCAGGTTATTATCGGTTTTCAGCGACCTCAGCTTCGCCACCCATTTGGCCGGTTCCCAGTACTGCACCTGCGAGTCGTGCAGGCCGGTGGTCACCAGCAGATGCGGATAGGCTTTGGCTTCAATATTGTCGTAGGGGCTGTACTGGCGGATGTAGTGATAATATTCCGCCTGCTCAGGATTGCCCCATTCGTCATATTCTCCGGTGGTGAGCGGGATCGACTCATCCAGCATGGTGGTCACCACATCGACAAACGGTACCTGCGCCACCACGCCATGGAAACGCTGCGGTGCCATGTTGATCACCGCGCCCATCAGCAGGCCACCGGCGCTGCCGCCCATCGCGTAGAGTCGTTCAGGATGACCGAATCCACGCGCCACCAACGCGTTAGTCACGTCGATAAAATCGGTGAAGCTGTTCATCTTCTTCAGCAGGCGGCCCGCGTCATACCATTGCTGGCCTAACTCGCCGCCGCCGCGTACCTGAACCAGCGCGTAGACAAAACCGCGATCCAGCAGACTCAGGCGGCTGACGCTGAAATCGGCGTCCATGCTGCTGCCGTAGGCCCCGTAGCCATACACCAGCATCGGATTCTGACCAGGCTGATAATATTTGCGGTGATAAACCAGCGAGACCGGCACTTCCGTACCATCACTGACTTTGATCCAGTGATGCTCACTTTTGTAATCGTCCGCATTGAAACCTTTGACCGCGCTCTGCTTCAGGATGCGGCGCTCGCCGGTATCCATATCCAGCTCAAACAGCGTGGTCGGCGTGGTCATTGAGGAGTAGCCGTAGCGCAGTTTACTGGTGCGTGGCGTCGGGTTGTAGGCCAGCCAGGTGACATAGGTCGGATCGTCAAAGGCGATGCCGCTGTTTTCGCCGCTGGCCCAGTTGATCTGCCGCAGGCTGGTCAGCCCGCGCTGCCGCTCCTCCACCACCAGCCAGTCGCGGAACAGCTGGAAATCTTCCATTACCACATGATCGCGCGCCGGGATCAGCGTCTCCCAGCGGGATTCCGCCAGATAACGGGTGCGATAAAGCCCGAAGTTCTTGCCGTCACGGTTGGACCGGATAAAAAACTGATGATCGTAGTGATCGAGGCTGTACTCATGATCGCGGTGGCGCGGCAGGAATACGTGCGGCTGCGCATCCGGAAAGTTAGCGTCAATCAGCTGAATTTCGCTGGTGGTGGTGCTGTATAGCGCGATCAGGATGAACTGCTTAGAGGTAGTTTTGTGCACGCTGAGGTGATAAGTATCATCCTGCTCTTCATACACCAGCTGGTCGTCGGACTGCGGCGTACCCAGTTCATGCCGCCACACCTGATAAGAGAGCAGCGTCTGCGGATGTTTCTGCACATAGTAGACGGTACGGGAGTCGTTGCCCCAGGCGAAGCTGGATGAGGCGTTGCTCAGCACTTCGGGATACCAGCTGCCGCTCAGCAGATTGCGGAAGCGAATGCCATATTGCCGCCGCGACAGGAAATCTTCGGCCAGCGCCATTACCTGATTATCCGGGCTGATGTGCAGTGCGCCCATAGTGTAGAACTCACTGTGGGAGGCGCGCTGATTGGCATCCAGCAGCAGCGTCCACTCATCCGACGCCCCGCTGGCGGCGGGCTGGCGATAATAAGCCGGATATTCATTGCCGCTCTGATAGCGACTCTGATAACGATACCCGTTCTTCACATAGGGCACCGAATGGTCTTCTGGCGGCAGACGGTCAATGATCTCCTTTAGCACCCGCTCCTGCAGCGGTTGCTGAGTCGACATGATTTTGCGGCCATAGTTATTTTCAGCCCGCAGGTAATCAAGTACTTCGCTATCTTCACGTTTGTCGTCGCGTAGCCAGTAGTAGTTATCGACGCGCGTTTCACCATGCAGCGTCATCTCATGCGGTATTTTCTTTGCGATGGGTGCTTTCATGACATCCGTCTCCGTGAAAGTAATGATCTGTAAGCGTGGCACCAAAGGCGCAGGAAGCCAAGCATCAGCTGGTACGGAAACAGCAAGCTGGCCACCGGTAGTGGCCAGTGGGGGGTTAACTGGCAGGCAGGCGGGCCTTCTCCGCCACGATATCCTGTTGGATCCCATCACGGACATCCTGCGGAATTTTAAGCGCGTCGCCGAGCGCTGACAGATAGCTGCGTTCCATGAAGTGGTCGACGTCAATCGCAGCGCAGCTCAGGAAATAGAGTTCCAGTGCCTCTTCTTCGTTCTTTACGCCAGCCGCCAGCCACTGCGGATCGAGCGGTCGGCTCATCGCTTGCTGGATCAGCTGTTCGGCATCTTTGCCGTAGCCGGACTGCTGAATGTTCTGCTCAATCGCCGCGCGTTCCTGATCGTCGATGTGGCCGTCGCTCTTGGCAGCAAACACCAGCGCGGTGACCAGCCGCTCCGCCCGCAGGTCGACCGGGGTCTGCGCCACGCCAAAGTCAGGCTCGTCCTGATGTGTTTCACGCACCCGCTGTTTGTATTTATTCCACAGCAGCGCGCCAGCGGCGGCACCGCCGCCGATAATCAGCGCTTTGCCGCCATACTGAGTTAACAGTTTGCGTGAGGATTTACTGGAAATCAGCATACCCGCCAGACCGCCTAACGCGCCCGGTGCCAGCATATCGCTTAAGCCCCCGCCGGACTGACTGTTACCGCCCTTCTTTGCCAGTACCGACTGAATCTGTTGCAACCAGTTATTCATCTTCCACTCCTGTTTTAGATGGTAGTCCGCCATCCTGACAAAAAAGATGTCAGGAAACGTCAGAGCGGGAAAAGTACGGCAAAACAGCCGATGACCGGGAGGAAAGATGAGAACGCAAACGTTTTCGTTTATACTGCGCGCGCATTTTGACTGCTTAGGTGAATTTATGACAACTCTCGGAACAGCGCTGCGCCCTGCGGCCACGCGCGTGATGCTATTAGGTTCAGGCGAACTGGGTAAAGAAGTGGCGCTGGAGTGTCAGCGTCTGGGTGTGGAAGTGATTGCTGTCGATCGCTATGCCGACGCCCCGGCAATGCATGTGGCGCATCGCAGCCATGTGATCAACATGCTGGATGGCGACGCGCTGGCCGCGCTGATCGCGCAGGAGAAGCCTGACTTTGTGGTGCCGGAAATCGAAGCCATCGCCACCGATAAACTGGTTGAGCTGGAACAGCAAGGCCAGCGTGTGGTGCCAACCGCCCGCGCCGCGCAGCTGACCATGAACCGCGAAGGCATTCGCCGTCTGGCAGCCGAAGAGCTGTCGCTGCCGACCTCCCGTTACCGCTTCGCCGACAGTAAAGCGCGTTTCGATCAGGCTGCCGCAGAGATCGGTTTTCCCTGCATCGTAAAACCGGTGATGAGTTCATCCGGCAAAGGCCAGAGCTTTATCCGCGATGCCAGTCAGCTGGACCGTGCATGGGAATATGCGCAGCAAGGCGGTCGTGCCGGTGCCGGTCGGGTCATCGTCGAAGGGGTGGTGGCGTTTGATTTTGAAATTACCCTGCTGACCATCAGTGCAGTCGATGGCATTCATTTCTGCGCGCCGATTGGTCATCGTCAGGAAGACGGCGATTACCGTGAATCCTGGCAGCCGCAGCAGATGAGCGATCTGGCGCTGCAGCGGGCGCAGGCCATTGCGGCTCAGGTGGTGAAGGCGCTGGGCGGCTACGGTCTGTTTGGCGTTGAGCTGTTCATCTGCGGCGATGAGGTGGTGTTCAGCGAAGTGTCGCCGCGTCCGCATGATACCGGTATGGTCACCCTGATTTCGCAGGATCTGTCGGAGTTTGCGCTGCACGTGCGCGCTTTCCTTGGCTTACCGATTGGCGGCATCCGCCAGTATGGCCCTGCTGCATCGGCAGTGATCCTGCCGCAGCTTACCAGCCAGAATGTGCAATTCGTGAATGTCGATGCGGCGCTGGGGGCTGGTCTGCAACTGCGCCTGTTCGGCAAACCGGAGATCAGCGGTCAGCGTCGGTTAGGCGTGGCGCTGGCCAGCGGTGAGACCACCGATCAGGCGATTGCGCGCGCCGTTGCCAGCGCAGCTGCGGTGACGGTCGAGGGATAACTCCACGGCGGTGAGCCGGTGCTCACCGCCTGCTCTTACTTCGCCCCTTCCACTGCCTCACGCGCCAGTCGGGTAATCCGATCCCAGTCGCCGGTTTCCAGCGCATCGTTTGGCACCAGCCAAGACCCGCCAATACACAGCACGCTTTTCAGCGCCAGATAGTCACGGTAGTTGGCCGGAGAAATGCCACCGGTCGGGCAGAAACGCACCTGCGGGAAAGGTCCGCCAATCGCCTGCAGCGCTTTCACGCCACCGTTGGCTTCTGCCGGGAAGAATTTGAATTCACGCAGGCCGTAATCCATGCCGGTCATCAGTTCAGAAACGGTGCTGATGCCAGGAATTAACGGCACCGGCCCTTCGACGGCGGCTTTCAGTAATGATTCGGTGACGCCAGGGCTGATGATAAACTGCGCGCCCGCATCGGTTACTTCCTGCAACTGCTGGGGATTGATCACCGTACCGGCACCGACAATCGCCTCCGGCACCTGTTTGATCATCGCCCGCAGTGCATCCATCGCTACCGGGGTGCGCAGCGTCACTTCCAGCACCCTGACGCCGCCCGCGACCAGCGCTTTCGCCATCGGAACCGCGTGTTCCAGCTTGTTTACCACGATCACCGGCACGACCGGTCCGGTGGTCAGAATCTGTTCGGCACTCGTTTTCCAGTTTTTCATCACTTCCCCTTGCTTGATAACACCGGGATTAGCGGCCCGGTCATGGAGCATCGGCTCCTGCCCTGTAATTGCGCCACTACCATACAGGATCCGGTTCCTGAGCGTCTATCGCCTCAAACGATTTTTGAAACGCCAGTTCACTTTTCCAGAATCGCGCCGGACAAAAAAAAGGCCCGCACGGTGCGGGCCTTAAACGTTCAGTTATTCAAACTCGTTCCACGAACGACCATCGCGGGTGATCATCGCCACCGAGGCAACCGGGCCCCAGGTGCCGGCCTGATACGGTTTGGAGGAATCGCCATCCGCCGCCCACGCTTCAATGATCGAATCGACATAGGTCCAGGCCGCTTCGACTTCATCACGACGGACAAACAGCGCCTGAATACCGCGCATGCTTTCCAGCAGCAGGCGTTCATACGCATCGGCCAGATGTGACTGGTTGAAGGTTTCGGAGTAGCTCAGATCGAGTTTGGTGGTCTGCAGCTTATGCTTGTGGTCGAGGCCTGGCACTTTGTTCAGGATTTCGATATCCACCCCTTCGTCCGGCTGCAGACGAATGGTCAGCTTGTTCTGTGGCAGTTCTGAGTAGGAATCTTTGAACAGGTTCATCTCAGGGTTTTTGAAGTAGACCACCACTTCTGAACATTTGGTCGGTAAGCGCTTACCGGTACGCAGATAGAACGGCACGCCTGCCCAGCGCCAGTTGTCGATATCCACGCGGATGGCGACGAAAGTTTCAGTGGCGCTCGATTTATTCGCGCCCTCTTCTTCCAGGTAGCCCGGCACTTTTTTGCCCTGCACGAAGCCGGCGGTGTACTGGCCACGTACGGTTTTCTCACGCACGTTGGTCTGATCGATACGGCGCAGTGAACGCAAAACCTTCACTTTTTCATCACGGATGCTGTCAGCGCTGAGATCGGAAGGCGGCGACATGGCGATCATGGTCAGAATCTGCAGCAGGTGGTTCTGGATCATGTCACGCATCTGGCCCGCTTTATCGAAGTAGCCCCAGCGACCTTCAATCCCCACCTCTTCCGCTACGGTGATCTGTACGTGGTCGATGGTGCGGTTATCCCAGTTATTGACGAAAATCGAGTTGGCAAAGCGCAGGGCTAACAGATTCAGTACCGTCTCTTTGCCCAGATAGTGGTCAATACGGAACACCTGGCTCTCATCGAAATATTCGCCGACGCTGTCGTTAATTTCCTGTGAGGTTTCCAGTGAGGTGCCGAGCGGCTTCTCCATTACCACGCGCGCCGGTTTGGCATTCAGCTTCGCAGTACCCAAACCCTGACAAATGGCGCCGAAGGTGCTGGGTGGCATAGCAAAATAGTTGATGGTGGTGCGTTTTTTCTGATCCAGCATCTTGCCCAGTTTCGGGAAGTGCGTGGTGTCGTTGACATCGAGGTTGCAGAAGTCGAGACGGCCGCTGAGCTTATCCCACAGCGCTTCGTCAATCTTCTCCTTCATGAAGGTTTCCAGCGCTTCACGTACCACTTTGGTGTATTCCGCTTTGTCCCACTCGGCACGGCCTACGCCAATGATGCGGGTCTCTTCGTGAATCTGACCCGCTTTTTCTAACTGATACAGTGAAGGCAACAGTTTACGGCGTGCAAGATCGCCTTTGGCACCGAAAATCACCAGATCGCATGCCTGGGCTGTTTGTGTAACCGCCATTTTCCTCTCCTCGTTGCAGGATAATCCGATGGTGATGCATCCTCTGCCACCGGGTCCAGGTTGTTATTTTCTTTCAGCACAATGTACTTTTTTCCCCGCGCCAGGTAAACCGACGCGCCGGGTCAACCGCATTAACTCTGTACCGGATAGCCTCAGCGCGTGTGATGACACGTGCGCATTTCAGCTTTTTTTCTGTGTCTGATGTTGTCAGCGAAAATCCGGCCGCCGTCAAAGTATGCCAAAAAAAGCCGTACCCGACTTATCCGGCCTTGCGCCCGACCGGCGCTAACGCGATATAGTCTCTGTTAATGGCTGCCGACGACAGCAATAATTGAAATTGATAAAAGTGATAATGGTCATCCACTTATGAATATGCTGGAAAAGATTGAGGCGCAGCAGGCTGCGCTGAGTAAAGCGGAACAGAAAGTCGCCGGGCAGATTCTGGCTGCACCGCAGGCCGCAATGCACTCCAGCATCGCCACCCTCGCGCGGGCAGCGGGCGTGAGCGAACCCACGGTCAACCGCTTCTGTCACCGGCTGGGCGCACGCGGCTTTCCCGACTTCAAACTGCAACTGGCGCAGAGTCTGGTAAAAGGCAGCAACTGGGTCAGTCGTGGCGTGGAGCAGCACGACAACGTGGAGAACTACAGCCACAAAATCTTCGATTCGGCGCTGGCGGGTTTGCAGCAGGTGCGCGACCAGCTGGATACCGAACGCCTGCAGCAGGCGGTGACGCTGCTGACCGGCGCCAGTAAACTGGCGTTTTTTGGCCTTGGCGCCTCGGCGGTGGTGGCGCATGACGCCTTCACTAAATTTCTGCGCTTTGATTTACCGGTCATCTGGTCGGACGATATTGTGATCCAGCGCATGAGTTGTATAAATAGTCGAGCCGGTGACGTTTTTGTTCTCATTTCACATACTGGCCGCACAAAAAATATGGTAGAACTGGCTCGCCTGGCCCGTGTAAACGGTTCCACCGTTATTGCCATCACCTCTCCCGATTCGCCCCTTGCCGATGAAGCCGCGCTGGCTTTAGTGCTTGATGTGCCGGAAGACACTGATGTCTATCTACCGATGGTGTCGCGCCTGGCGCAGTTAACCGTGATCGATGTGCTGGCGACCGGTTTTACCCTGGAACGCGGGACGCCTTTTCGGGAAAACCTCAAACGCGTAAAACAGGCGTTAAAAGCGTCGCGTTACGAAAAGCACGCCCTTCGGGAAGCCGATACACAACAAAATAATTAACATCACATTTACAATGTGAGTCGTATCACAGCCCATCGATCATATAGAATAGCTAACCATGCCGTGTCCGCCGACCAGGACCGGCTTATTTGTTAACGGAGTCCTTCATGTCAAGACGTCTCAGAAGAACCAAGATCGTAACAACCCTCGGCCCGGCTACCGATCGTGATAATAACCTTGAAAAAATCATCGCGGCCGGCGCAAACGTTGTGCGACTCAACTTCTCCCACGGCACGCCAGAAGATCACCAGATTCGTGCAGATAAAGTGCGTGAGATTGCGGCAAAACTGGGTCGCCACGTGGCGATCCTCGGTGACCTGCAGGGTCCAAAAATTCGCGTATCGACCTTCAAAGAAGGCAAAGTTTTCCTCAACATCGGCGATCGCTTCCTGCTGGATGCCAGCCTCGGTAAAGGCGAAGGCGACAAAGAGCGCGTCGGTATCGACTACAAAGGCCTGCCGGCAGATGTGGTGCCGGGCGACATCCTGCTGCTGGATGATGGTCGCGTGCAGCTGAAAGTGCTGGAAGTTCAGGAGATGAAAGTGTTCACCGAAGTCACCGTCGGTGGCCCGCTGTCGAACAATAAAGGGATTAACAAGCTGGGCGGCGGCCTGTCGGCGGAAGCGCTGACCGAAAAAGACAAAGCGGACATTATCACCGCGGCGAAAATTAAGGTCGACTATCTGGCGGTCTCCTTCCCACGCTGCGGCGAAGACATGAACTATGCCCGCCGTCTGGCCCGTGAAGCGGGTTGTGATGCGAAGCTGGTGGCGAAAGTTGAACGTGCCGAAGCGGTCGCCAGTCAGGAAGCGATGGATGACATTATTCTCGCCTCGGATGTGGTGATGGTCGCGCGTGGCGACCTCGGCGTTGAGATTGGCGATCCGGAACTGGTCGGTATTCAGAAAGCGTTAATTCGTCGCGCCCGCCAGCTCAACCGCACCATCATCACCGCCACCCAGATGATGGAGTCGATGATTACCAACCCGATGCCGACCCGCGCGGAAGTGATGGACGTGGCGAACGCGGTGCTGGACGGGACCGATGCGGTGATGCTGTCAGCAGAAACCGCTGCCGGTCAGTATCCGGCAGAAACCGTCTCGGCGATGGCCAAAGTTTGCCTCGGCGCGGAGAAGATCCCGAGTGTTAACGTCTCTAAACACCGTCTCGACGTGCAGTTCGACAACGTAGAAGAAGCGATTGCGATGTCGTCGATGTATGCCGCTAACCACCTGCAGGGTGTAACCGCCATCATCACCATGACCGAATCTGGCCGCACCCCGCTGATGACTTCACGTATCACCTCGGGCCTGCCGATTTTTGCCATGTCGCGTCATGAGCGCACTCTCAACCTGACTGCGCTGTATCGTGGCGTGACGCCGGTGTTCTTTGACAGCAACAATGACGGCGTGGCCGCCGCGCACGATGCAGTCAACCTGCTGCGCGATAAGGGCTTCCTGGTATCAGGTGACCTGGTTATCGTCACTCAGGGCGACGTAATGGGCGCCACCGGCACCACCAATACCACGCGCGTGCTGCGCGTGGATTAATTGCCCCCCGGGTTAACATTGCCGGTGTAGAATAGAAGACGCGACTGCCTGCCAGTCGCGTTTTTCTTTTCTGACAAGGAGGCCAGATGGCCCGTTTCCACCCCATCAGCCAGCTTACCGGCCGAATTTTGTTGTTTCCTCTGGCGTTAGTCCTGTTCGAATTCGCAACCTACATTGCCCACGACATGATCCAGCCCGGCATGCTGATCGTCACGGCGGAATTTGATGTCGGCCCGGAATGGGTATCGACCTCGCTGACCGCCTACCTGATTGGCGGCGTGGTGCTGCAGTGGCTGCTCGGTCCGCTCTCCGATAAGTTTGGTCGCCGGCCGGTGATGCTTGCCGGCATTCTGTTTTTTGCCGCCGCCTGCATTCTCACCCACTGGGTCAGCTCGATTGAGGAGTTTGTCAGCCTGCGCTTTGTGCAGGGGATCAGCCTGTGCTTTATCGGCGCGGTCGGCTATGCCGCGATTCAGGAGGCGTTTGATGAAGCACTGGCGGTGAGGATGATGGCGCTGATGGCTAACGTTGCGCTGCTGGCCCCGCTGGCCGGTCCGCTGGCGGGCGCGGCGTGGCTGACCGTGGGCAGCTGGCGCAGCATGTTCTGGCTGTTCGCCGGCTGTAGCCTGCTGGCCTTTGTGGTGCTGTGGCGAGTGATGCCGGAAACTGCCGGCGACCGCAGTCATTCCATCGCCCTGCCGAATCTGGCCCGTAACTACGGACGACTGATGAAAGATCGGCTGGTAATGACTGGATCGTTCGCCATCGGGCTGGTGTTTATCCCGATCCTCACCTGGGTTGCGCTGTCGCCGGTGATCCTGATGCACGACGAAGGGCTGTCGCGCATGCAGTACGCGCTGCTGCAGCTGCCGGTGTTCCTGGCGATGATTGCCGGTAACCTGACGCTGAGCAAGCTGGCGGGACGGGTGCCGATTGAGCAGCCGGTAAAGTTTGCTGCCTGGCCGATTCTGATCGGACTGAGCCTGGCGCTGCTGGCCAGTCTGCTCAACAGCCACGGCTATCTGCTGATTACCGCCGGTCTCAGCCTGTACGCCTTTGGTGCGGGCATGGTAAACGCCGGACTCTACCGCCTGACGCTCTACGCCAGCAATGAAGGCAAAGGCAGCGTAGCGGCGATGCTGGGGATGATCAGCATTCTGACGCTGGCAATCGGCATTGAACTGGCGAAAAGCGGCTACTTCAGCGGCGGTACGCTGTGGTTCTGTCTGATTAACTTTATCAGCGGCGTACTGTGGTTTGGTCTGGTGATCCTGTTTATGCGGGAACGCAAACGGCGTAGCAGGCTGGAAGCGTTATAACAAGGCCGCAACCAGGGGTTTGCCTTGCGCAGCCAGCTGAGAAACGTTAAGCAATGAGGCATACGCCGGGAAAGCATAGCGGGCGATGGACAAAAACGTCGGAAGCATTTTTGAACAACGCAAAGCGTTGGCCCGGTGCGGGCGCACCCAGGGGATGAGGTGCGTCATTGCCCGCGCTGAGCCTGCCGTGGCTGGCGGGTTTTGCGTCTTTGCGGGGCGTATACTCCCTGAGCCTGCTGTGTGCGATCTGAGCCTGCTGCCTGAGCATTCTCCGTTTCACAGCTGAGTGGCGCGAACTTCAGGATCAAAAAAGGCCGCTTTCGCGGCCTTTTTACTATTTGCGTGGGTAGAGCTCTTTCCGTGAATAGGGCTCGATGTCCCCTTCTTTGCGCGTTTTCAGCAGCTTCAGGATCCAGGTGTACTGTTCAGGATGCGGGCGCACAAATATCTCTACCTCTTCATTCATCCGGCGCGCCAGCTGATGGTCATCCGCGTCCAGCAGATCGTCCATTGGTGGCCGCACATAGATTTCCAGCTTATGCGTGTCGCTGTTATAGACCGGAAACAGCGGCACAACGCGGGCGCGGCACACTTTCATCAGTCGGCCAACCGCGGGCAGTGTCGCTTTATAGGTAGCGAAAAAGTCGACGAACTCGCTGTGTTCAGCACCGTGATCCTGATCGGGCAGATAGTAGCCCCAGTAGCCCTGACGAATCGAACTGATAAACGGTTTAATGCCGTCATTACGGGCATGCAGCCGGCCGCCATAGCGGCGACGCGCGGTGTTCCAGGCATAGTCCATCAGCGGATCGCTTTGGTTGTGGAACATCGCTGCCATCTTCTGTCCTTCTGACGCCAGCAGCATGGCGGGAATATCCACCGCCCAGCCGTGGGGCACCAGAAAAATGACGTTGTGCTGCTCTGCCTGCATCTGGTCGATAATTTCACGGCCGTGCCACTCTACGCGCTCGCGAATTCGCGACGGATCGCGCAGCACTAATTCGGTCATCATTGCCATCGCCTGCGGTGCCGTGGCAAACATCTCATCAACCAGCGTGGCACGCTGGGTTTCACTCAGTTCCGGCAGGCAATAGTAGAGGTTAATCAGGGCGCGTCGACGGGCGCCTTTTGCCAGTTTGCCGGCAAAGCGGCCTAACCGACCCAGCAGCGGATCGCGCACTTTCGGCGGTAACATCGCCATCGCGGCCAGTCCACCAATCGCCAGCCAGCTTCCCCAGTATTTAGGTTTGAGAAATGAACGTTCAAAAACGGGAATAAATTCAGCGTTATTTTTTTTTCGGGTTTCCATGCACTCGCCTCAAGCAATGACCGGCTAATGATAGTGACGACAGGCAAATTTGCAATCATCGTGCGCCAGATATAAAAAAACCGACGGGATTGCCGTCGGTTTTTGCGCGATGTGACGAAATTCGCTTATTTCAGACCCAGCTGAGGCAGCCAGGATTTCACCTGCGCCATATATTCGCTGCGTTCTTTGCCGGTCAGTCCTTCCATCCGCGGCAGCTTAGCCGTTAACGGGTTAACCGCCTGATTGTTGATCCAGATTTCAAAGTGCAGATGTGGCCCGGTTGAACGTCCGGTGTTGCCAGACAGCCCGATGCGGTCGCCACGCTTCACTTTCTGGCCCGGCTTCACCAACACCTTCTTCATGTGCATATAGCGCGTCATGTACTGACGTCCGTGACGGATCGCCACGTAGTTACCCGCCGCTCCGCCGTTCTTCGCCACCACGATTTCACCGTCGCCCACCGCCAGCACCGGGGTGCCGATCGGCAGCGCAAAGTCGACGCCTTTATGCGGCGCAATGCGCCCGGTCACCGGGTTCAGACGGCGCGGATTGAAGTTAGAGGAGACGCGATACTGTTTCACCGTCGGGAAGCGCATAAAGCCGCGCGCCAGACCGGAGCCGTTGCGATCGTAGAATTTCCCGTCTTCGGCGCGGAAGGCATAATAGTCTTTGCCGCCGCTGCGCAGGCGTACGCCGAGCAGCTGGCTTTGCGCGCTTTTACCGTCGAGCATTTCACGCGACATTAAGACGCTGAACCGATCGCCGGCCCGCAGCTTGCGGAAATCCATCTGCCACTGCAGCGCTTTAATCACGCTGCTGGCTTCTGCACTGGTTAACCCGGCCCGCTGGGCGCTGGCGGCAAAACTGCCGCGCACTTCACCCTGCAGGACGCTGTTGCGCCACTCGCCCTTCTGCATCTCCGCTTCCATTTTAAAGCCACCTTTATCGGTACGCTCATAGGTGCGGGTTTCGCGGCGGGAGATCTCCCAGCTCAGGGTTTTCAGGCTGCCATCATCGGCCAGGGTCCAGCTCAGCTGCTGCCCGACCTGCAGGTTACGTAAATCACGATCGCTGACCACCAGCGAATTGATGTCGCCGATGTCGATGCCATACTGATTCAGCGCACTGCTCAGCGTGTCGCCTGAGGAGACGGTATATTCGTGGACGCCCGGCGTATCAGGCACGCCAGTATCGACATCATCTGCCGGCAGCTCTTCGTCCGGTTCCGGTGTGCTCTGATCAATCGGCTCACTGGCTTCCGGCAGCAAAGTGCGGAGTTCATTTTTATCCAGCTCGATGGTTTTGACGATAGGCGTCACATCATCGGTAGGATGGTAGACGTAAGGCCGCCAGACGGCGACGGCCAGAGTTACAACGGTTAAAGAACCCAGCATAACGCGGTGGGGGCGCGGCAAATTATTAAATGCGAGGGCGACAGAGCGGGCTATCTGCTGCACTTTTACCTATTCCTCATGCTCCATTCAGGCAGCTTGCATACTGGCTCGACAGCTGTGAGAGGAATTTCACATAGCTATCTTTAGCTAAGCTGATGTCTGTTCCCAGCGGATCGAGCGTACCTTTACGCACCTGCGTTCCGCGGGCGACAGCATCGATGACTGCTGGCCTGAATTGTGGTTCAGCAAAGACGCATACCGCCTTCTGCTCAACCAACTGTGTTCGTATCTGGTGTAAACGCTGGGCGCCCGGCTGAATCTCAGGATTAACGGTAAAATGCCCGGCAGGCGAGAGACCGTAGTGTTTTTCAAAGTACGTGTAAGCGTCGTGAAAAACGAAATATCCTTTGTTTCTGACCGGTGCGAGTTGTGCGTTAACGCGTTTGTCCGTGTCCGCCAAAGTTACCTCAAACTGCTGGAGGTTGGCGTCAAGTTTGGCTTTATCTTGCGGCATAAGTTCCAATAATTTTTCATGGATTGCAACCGCGGTTTTGCGTGCGATCTCTGGCGACAACCACAGGTGCATATTAAATTCGCCGTGATGATGATGATGGGCATCGGCATCCGGCTGTTCGGATTTTTCCGCTGTATGTTCATCTTCATCTTCACCGCCGCTAATCAATAACGGTTTCACCCCATTAATATCGGCAATTGCCAGATTTTTTTTCGCTGGCAGTTCAGCTGCCGACTTCGCCATAAAGGCTTCCATTTCAGGCCCGACCCACACCACTAAGTCCGCGTTTTTTAAGCGTTTTGCATCGGATGGACGCAGGGCGTAATCATGCTCAGAGGCACCGTCTGGCAACAGCACATCTACCGGCGTTACCCCATCCGCAATCGCGGCCGCGATAAAACCGACCGGTTTGAGTGAAGCGACCACATTTGCCTGTGCAGGAAAGGTTAAAGAAGCTATAGCGGAGAAAGCAGTTAAGGCGAAAAGTGCGCCCTTTTTAATATGTAACATTATGCGTCATTCCATCGTGACCTGGGTGTGGGATGTGATATTATAACATTCGAAATTCTGTGCAACCTGTAAATACTATGACCTCACTTGTTACACTCGAAAACGTTTCGATTAAATTTGACCAGCGCAACGTGCTGTCTGGCGTCAGTCTGTCGCTGCAGCCGGGCCGTATTCTGACGTTGCTGGGGCCAAACGGTGCGGGTAAGTCGACCCTGGTGCGGGTGGTGCTGGGCCTGCTCGCGCCGACCAGCGGCACGCTCAGACGTGATCCGTCACTGCGTATCGGCTATGTACCGCAGAAACTGCACATCGACCCGACGCTGCCGGTCACGGTTGAACGCTTTATGCGCCTGTCGCGTGGCAGTAAAAGCGCGGAGATCCTGCCCGCCCTGAAGCGTGTTCAGGCCGGGCACCTGCTCAATGCACCGCTGCAAAAACTCTCCGGTGGGGAAACCCAGCGGGTGTTACTGGCGCGCGCCCTGCTCAATCAGCCCCAGTTACTGGTGCTCGACGAGCCGACTCAGGGGGTTGACGTCAATGGCCAGGTGGCGCTGTACGATCTGATCGACCAGCTGCGTCATGAACTGAACTGTGGCGTGCTGATGGTTTCCCACGATCTGCACCTGGTGATGGCCAAAACCGACGAGGTGCTGTGCCTTAATCACCATATTTGCTGCTCCGGAACCCCGGAAGCGGTGTCGCAGCATCCCGAATTTATCGCGATGTTCGGTCCGCGCGGCGCGCAGCAACTGGCCATTTATCGTCATCATCATAATCACCGTCACGACCTGCAGGGACGAATCGTTTTACGCAAAGGACAGGGTTCATCATGATTGAGTTGTTATTACCGGGCTGGATAGGTGGCGTGATGTTAGCGCTGGCTGCGGGCCCGCTGGGGTCGTTTGTCGTCTGGCGCAAAATGTCCTACTTCGGCGATACGCTGGCCCATGCCTCGCTGCTCGGCGTCGCGTTTGGCCTGCTGTTCAACGTTAATCCCTATTACGCAGTGATCCTGGTGACGGTCTGCCTGGCACTCGGGCTGGTGTGGCTGGAACGTCGCCCGCATCTGGCGATCGATACCCTGCTCGGCATCATGGCGCACAGCGCGCTGTCGCTGGGCCTGGTGGTGGTCAGCCTGATGAAGAACGTGCGCGTCGACCTGATGGCCTATCTGTTTGGTGATTTGCTGGCGGTGACGCCGGACGATCTGTGGATGATGGGCGGCGGCGTGGTGGTGGTGTTACTGGTGATGGCATGGCAGTGGCGTTCGCTGCTGTCGATGACCATTAGCCCGGAGCTGGCGCAGGTGGATGGCGTCAATATTCAGCGAACCCGCCTGATTCTGATGCTGGTCACCGCGCTGACTATCGGGGTGGCGATGAAATTTGTCGGCGCGCTGATCATTACCTCGCTGCTGATTATCCCGGCCGCCACCGCACGACGTTTTGTCCGTTCACCCGAGGGGATGGCTGGCGTGGCGGTGGTTATTGGCGTGCTGGCCGTCACCGGCGGCCTGACCTTCTCCGCCTTCTACGACACGCCCGCCGGTCCGTCGGTGGTACTGTGCGCCGCCATCCTGTTTATTATCAGCATGGTGCGCAAACCGGCGGTCTGATCAGACCTCGCGGGTGATGCCAAAATGACGATAAGCATGCTGCGTGGCCATCCGGCCGCGCGGTGTGCGCTGAATGAACCCTTGCTGGATCAAAAATGGTTCGATCACATCTTCAATGGTTTCACGCTCTTCGCCAATCGCAGCGGCCAGGTTATCCAGTCCGACCGGTCCGCCCATAAACTTATCGATAATCGCCAGCAGCAGCTTGCGGTCCATATAATCGAACCCTTCACTGTCGACGTTCAGCATATCGAGTGCGCTGGAAGAGACCTCGCCGCTCAGCTCACCGTTAGCCCGCACTTCGGCAAAATCCCGCACCCGACGCAGCAGGCGGTTGGCGATACGCGGCGTACCGCGTGCGCGACGGGCAATTTCTAACGCACCCTCTTCGCTCAGCGCCAGCCCCAGACAGGCGGCACTGCGGCCGACAATGTGCTGCAGATCTTTCACCTGATAGAATTCCAGCCGCTGCACAATGCCGAAGCGATCGCGTAACGGCGAAGTGAGTGAACCGGCGCGGGTGGTGGCACCAATCAGGGTAAACGGCGGCAGATCGAGCTTAATCGAACGGGCGGCCGGACCTTCACCAATCATGATATCCAGCTGATAATCTTCCATTGCCGGATAAAGCACTTCCTCTACCACCGGCGACAGACGGTGAATTTCATCAATAAACAGCACGTCATGCGGTTCAAGGTTGGTCAGCATCGCCGCCAGGTCACCGGCTTTTTCCAGCACCGGACCAGAGGTGGTGCGCAGGTTAACCCCCATTTCATTGGCGACGATGTTCGCCAGGGTGGTTTTGCCGAGTCCCGGCGGACCAAAAATCAGCAGATGATCGAGCGCATCGCCGCGCAGCTGCGCTGCCTTGATGAAAATCTCCATCTGCTCACGCACCTGCGGCTGGCCGACATACTCGGTCAGCATTTTCGGGCGAATGGCGCGATCGAGACTCTCTTCTTCGTTAACGCTTACAGCAGAGACCAGGCGGTCGGCTTCTATCATGACTTACCTCAAATGGCGGCGCGTAGCGCTTCGCGGATCAGCGTTTCGCAATCCGCATCCGGTCGACCGACTTTACTGATCATCCGACTGGCTTCCTGCGGTTTATAACCCAGCGACACCAGCGCTGCAACCGCTTCGGCTTCGGCATCGTTGGTTTCCGGTTCGGCATTCGGCGTGGTAAGCGTAAAGGCCGAATCGCCGCCAAACAGATCGCCATGCATCCCTTTGAAGCGGTCCTTCATCTCGACCACCAGACGCTCGGCGGTCTTCTTGCCCACGCCCGGCAGTTTCACCAGCGAGGCGATCTCCTCTTTCTCGACCGCGGTAACGAACTGCTGCGCCGACATGCCGGAAAGAATCGCTAACGCCAGTTTCGGGCCGACGCCATTCACCTTAATCAACTCACGAAACAGCGCACGTTCCTGCTTGCTGTTGAAGCCGAACAGCAGCTGCGCATCTTCGCGCACCACGAAGTGGGTAAAAATCACCGCTTCGTGATTCAGTTCCGGCAGCTCATAAAAACAGGTCATTGGCATATGGACTTCATACCCTACGCCGTGTGCCTCAAGCAGCACCAGCGGCGGCTGCTTTTCCAGAATATTGCCCCGTAAACGACCTATCACCTGAATGCTTCCTTAACCAACCAATGTGGCGGATTTTATAACATAAAAAAGGCTGGATGAATATCCAGCCTGTGCGTGTGCCAGCGACAGCGCGGCTAACCTGAACGTAAACGTCCACGGGTCAGCACCAGCTTGCTGTCGCTCATCCGTGCGGCATTCTGCGACACGTGGCAATGGGTAATGGCGATTGCCAGCGCATCGGCAGCATCGGCCTGCGGGTTGGCCGGCAGCTTCAGCAGGGTGCGCACCATGTGCTGCACCTGACTTTTTTCGGCGCTGCCAATCCCGACTACCGTCTGTTTAACCTGACGCGCGGCGTACTCAAACACCGGCAAATCGTGATTAACCGCGGCGACAATGGCCGCGCCACGCGCCTGGCCCAGTTTCAGCGCGGAATCCGCGTTCTTCGCCATGAACACCTGTTCGATGGCGAAGTAATCGGGCGAAAACTGGGTGATGATCTCGCAGACGCCCGCATAAATTAACTTCAGACGGGCGGGCAGCTCAGTGGTGTTAGTGCGGATACAGCCGCTGCCCAGATAGGTGAGCTGGCGGCCGGTCTGACGAATGACACCATAACCGGTGATGCGCGAACCGGGATCGATACCCAGAATGATCGACATTAAGCCTCTCCGGTTAAGGGGTTGCGGGTCAGCGCCATTACAGCGTTTCCGCCACCTCGTCGGAGATCTCACCGTTGTGATAAACCTCCTGCACATCGTCACAATCTTCCAGCATGTCGATCAGACGCAGCAGTTTCGGTGCCGTTTCCGCATCCATCTCCGCTTTGGTAGACGGGATCATCGACACTTCAGCGGTATCCGCTTTCAGGCCGACCGCTTCCAGCGCATCACGCACCGCGCCCATCTCTTCCCAGGCGGTGAAAACGTCAATCGCGCCATCGTCGTAGCTGACCACATCTTCAGCTCCGGCTTCCAGCGCCGCTTCCATCACTGCATCTTCATCCTGACCCGGCGCATAAGAGATCACCCCTTTTTTGCTGAACAGGTAGGCAACAGAGCCGTCGGTACCGAGGTTACCGCCGGTTTTGGTGAAGGCGTGACGCACTTCGCCTACGGTACGGTTGCGGTTGTCGCTAAGGCATTCGATCATGATGGCAGAGCCGCCCGGACCGTAGCCTTCATAGATGATGGTTTCCATGTTGGCGTTGTCATCACCGCCGACGCCGCGCGCGATGGCGCGATCCATGGTTTCACGCGTCATGTTGTTAGACAGCGCTTTGTCCATTGCGGCACGCAGGCGTGGGTTGGAACCCGGATCGCCGCCGCCCAGTTTGGCTGCCGTCACCAGTTCACGGATGATCTTGGTGAAAATTTTGCCCCGCTTCGCGTCCTGTGCCGCTTTACGGTGCTTGGTATTTGCCCACTTACTATGTCCTGCCATGTTACTTTTTCTCCGAACTTAGCATGGTGCAGGCTATCCTGCCGCCGGGCTTGTTCCGCTGGTCGTGCTCGCAACTCACGTACCACAGTACGCGGGCTACGTCGCGCTGGCGGTGAACAACCTCACGGCGCCGATTACGCCTGACTGTTCAATACGTTGGTGTAGTCCTGTTAAAACTCACCAGATTCATAAATTTAATCGATTCGCCGCCGGAAAAATGCGCGGCAGCAGCGATTCAGGTAAATTCTTCAATCGCCTGGCGGTTACTCCAGGACTTGGTGAGCGCAGCCGCCTCTGCCGGTACCAGCCAGCGAAACGCCAGATGCTCGGTCAGCGCAATTGCCCGCTCTGCCGGCAACCACAGCCGGAACCAGTGTTCGTGATTATGGGTGACACCGGGTGCGTAGCGATGGCGATAGTGCGGAAAGATTTCAAAGTCGATCTGACGCTGACAATCTTCCACCTCCAGCCGTTCCGCCAGCACGTCGATGCCCAACTCCTCGCCCACTTCACGCCGGGCAGCGGCCAGCGGCGTCTCATCCGCCTCCAGGCTGCCGGTCACCGACTGCCAGAAGGCCGGATCGTCCTGTCGCTGCAGCATTAACACCCGGCCAGTGTCGCGCGCCACAATGACCACCAGCACTGAAACCGGATGTTTATAGCCCATTATTTAGTCTCAGGCTTTTCTTTTTTTACCACCTGAATGCCCAACTCCAGCAGCGAGGCGGGATTCGCTTCGCTTGGGGCTTCGGTCATCAGGCAGGCCGCAGCGGTAGTTTTCGGGAACGCAATCACGTCACGAATGTTATCAGTACCGGTCAGCAGCATGGTCAGACGATCCAGACCAAACGCCAGGCCCGCGTGTGGCGGCGTTCCGAACTTCAGCGCATCCAGCAGGAAGCCAAACTTCTCGCGCTGCTCATGCTCTTCAATACCCAGAATGCTGAACACCGTCTGCTGCATTTTGCCGTTGTGGATACGCACCGAGCCGCCGCCGACCTCATAGCCGTTGATCACCATGTCATAGGCGTTAGCCACTGCACGGGTCGGATCGGCCGCCAGCTCATCGGCGCTCATCTCTTTCGGTGCGGTGAACGGATGGTGCATCGCCGCCAGGCCGCCCTCTTCGTCCTCTTCGAACATCGGGAAGTCGATTACCCACAGCGGGGCCCAGGCTTTCTCGTCGGTGATGCTCAG
Organism: Pantoea sp. X-Soil-YNGN-775; assembly: GCF_059730575.1. NCBI lineage: Bacteria > Pseudomonadati > Pseudomonadota > Gammaproteobacteria > Enterobacterales > Erwiniaceae > Pantoea > Pantoea sp. X-Soil-YNGN-775. Next base: position 2,306,900 of record NZ_AP035945.1, read on the forward strand.
ATCGCGGCCCACTTTGAGACGCAGCGCACCCAGCGCATCGGCCACCACTTTAGCGCGATCGGCACCAAAGAAGATGATGTCGCCATCCTGCGCACCGGTACGGCTCAGAATGCCTTCCACGATTTCTGCATTCAGGAACTTCGCGACCGGACTCTGTACACCCTCAAGCCCATCAGCACGCTGGTTGACTTTCATCCACGCCAGACCTTTAGCGCCATAAATCTCAACGAACTTGCCGTATTCATCAATCTGCTTACGGCTCAGCTGCGCGCCGCCCGGCACGCGCAGTGCCGCCACGCGGCCTTTGGCATCGTTCGCCGGACCCGCGAAGACCTGGAATTCGACATTTTTCAGCAGATCGCCAACGTCCACCAGCTCCATCGGGTTACGCAGGTCGGGCTTATCGGAGCCGTAACGGTGCATCGCTTCGGCAAAGGTCATCTGCGGGAACTCACCGAGATCGATACCCTGCACCTCCTGCCACAGATTACGGATTAATCGCTCCATCACCTCACGCACCTGCGGCGCGGTCATGAAGGAGGTTTCAACGTCGATCTGGGTAAATTCGGGCTGACGGTCAGCACGCAAATCTTCGTCACGGAAGCATTTAACAATCTGGTAGTAGCGATCGAAGCCCGACATCATCAGCAGCTGTTTGAACAGCTGTGGCGACTGAGGCAGCGCATAGAACTTGCCTTTATGAACCCGGCTTGGCACCAGATAGTCGCGCGCGCCTTCTGGCGTGGCTTTGGTCAGCATCGGGGTTTCGATATCGAGGAACCCTTCATCGTCCATAAAACGGCGCACGAAGCTGGTGATTTTCGCGCGGGTTTTCAGGCGGGTCACCATCTCCGGACGACGCAGGTCCAGATAGCGATATTTCAGGCGCGCTTCTTCGCTGTTGTTCTGGTTAGCATCCAGCGGCAGCGGTTCAGAACGGTTGATGATGTTCAGCGCATGGGCAAATACTTCGACTTCGCCGGTCGCCATCTCGCTGTTTTTATTCTTATCGTCACGGGCACGCACGGTACCGGTGATCTGGATACAGAATTCGTTACGCAGTTCAGAAGCCAGCTTAAACGCGTCCTGACGATCGGGATCAAAAAATACCTGCACGATGCCTTCACGGTCGCGCATATCGATAAAAATCAGGCTTCCCAGATCGCGACGGCGGTTTACCCAGCCGCAAAGAGTGACTTGCTGACCCACATGAGACAGATTGAGCTGTCCGCAATATTCTGTACGCATAACACTATCCTTTTAACTTCGCCGCTGCAGCTGACAGCATCCGGCCGCGTAACCTGATGCGATGCTGTCGCAAAAATGGCGGTCATTATAATGGAAAAAGGCAAACAGGATAAGTAGAGCCGCGCCAAAGCGGCGATTTCATCGGCAGCGGCCCTGTTTGCACCGGGGCGTGACCTTAGAGGATAATCGCAAATCGTAACTCAGAGCCAGGAGAGAGGGTGTGACACTTCGTATCGGCCTGCCCCAGTGGCAGCATTCGCACTGGAAGCGCTGGGGCATTGAGAGCCTGGCGGATTATGCCCGCTATTTTCACTGCGTCGAAGGCAATACCACACTGTACGCGCTGCCGTCGCCCGACACCGTGCTGCGCTGGCGGGAGATGACCCACGACGACTTTCGCTTCTGCTTTAAGTTTCCCAATACCATCAGTCATCAGGCGGCGCTGCAGCACAGCGACGATCTGCTGACCGACTTTCTGCGACTGATGGAGCCGCTGGCCGATCGTATTGGTCAGTACTGGCTGCAGCTGCCTGCCACCTTTTCGCCGGCGCAGCTTAACGATCTCTGGCGCTTTCTGGACAGCCTGCCGGCGCGTTTCGAATATGGGGTCGAAGTGCGTCACGCGGCGTTTTTTGCTAAAGGTGAAGCCGAGCGGGCGCTGAATCGCGGCCTGCTGGCGCGCGGCGTTAACCGGGTGGTGCTGGACAGCCGCCCGGTCCACGCCTCAACCTCGCAAAACCCGGCGGCGCTGGCGGCACGCGCGCAGAAGCCCCGGGTGCCGCCGCATGCTGTGCGTACCGGCTCGCAGCCGATGGTGCGGTTTATCGGCAGCGACAGCGTTGAGGAGAGCGTGCCGCTGTTTCAGATCTGGCGGGCAAAGTTAACTGAATGGCTGCAACAGGGCGACGCAATGCTGTTTCTGCACACCCCGGATATGGGCCAGGTATTTCCACTGGTGCAGGCGCTATGGCCGCAGCTGCAACAGATTGATGCGCGGATTGGCAGCGGTCCTGACTGGCCGCAGCAGGAATCACTGTTTTAATCAGTGGACAGGACAGCGCCCTGCGCGCTGGTTAGAATAGCCGCCTTACTGATGCTGATGGAGTCACAATGGTTAGCGCGTTATACGTGGTGTGGGGTGCGTTGCTGGTCATGAAGTTTACGCTGGATGTGGTGCGTTACCGCCGTTTCTATCGGGTGGCGTACGGCGATGGCGGTTATCATGATCTGAAAATGGCGATACGCATTCACGGCAACGCCATCGAAACCATCCCGCTGGCCTTGCTGTTGCTGGTGATGATGGAGATGAACGGTGCCGATATCTGGATGGTGCACCTCACCGCCCTGCTGTTCTTTATCAGCCGCCTGCTGCACGCCTGGGGTCTGCGGCACAGCGCCATGCCGGGCCGCAAATATGGCATGCTGCTGACGCTGTTTTCGTTGTGCGGCATGGTGATTTTTAACCTGATCTATCTGCCATGGGAACTGGTGGTGACGCTACACTGAGTGTTGCCGGGTTAAGGGGTGCAGCCCGCCCCACTTTCTGCCAGAATAGCGCCCTTTCCGTCGTCTCTTCGGATTTTCGATATGTCTGACCGCGATCAACTCTTCTCAGCGCCCATTGCAAAACTGGGCGACTGGACTTTTGACGAGCGCGTAGCTGAAGTCTTTCCCGACATGATTCAGCGCTCGGTGCCGGGCTATTCCAACATCATCTCGATGATTGGCATGCTGGCAGAACGTTTTGTGACGCCCGACAGTCAGGTTTATGACCTCGGCTGCTCACTCGGCGCGGCCACCCTCTCGGTGCGCCGCAATATTCAGGTGCCCGGCTGCCAGATCATTGCGGTGGATAACTCCCCGGCCATGGTTGAGCGCTGCCGTCGTCACATTGATGCCTTTCGCGCTGACACGCCGGTAACGGTGCTGGAAGCGGATATCCGCGATATTGCGATTGAAAACGCCTCGCTGGTGGTGCTCAACTTCACGCTGCAATTTCTTGAGCCGCCGGCGCGGCTAGCGCTGCTGGAGAAGATCTGGCACGGGCTGAAGCCTGGCGGTGCGCTGGTGCTGTCGGAGAAATTCAGCTTTGAAGATGCCGAGGTCGGTGAACTGTTGTTTAACATGCACCATGACTTCAAGCGCGCCAATGGCTACAGCGAACTGGAGATCAGCCAGAAGCGCAGCATGCTGGAAAATGTGATGCTGACCGACAGCGTAGAAGCACACAAAGCCCGCCTGAAACAGGCCGGTTTCTCGCACGCCGAACTCTGGTTCCAGTGCTTTAACTTTGGTTCTCTGGTGGCATTGAAATGATCGACTTTGGCCGTTTTTATCAGCAAATTGCCGTCGGTCCGCTGGCGAAGTGGCTGGAAGTGTTGCCGGCGCAAATCAGCGAATGGCAACGGGAAAACCTGCATGGACACTTCCGCGACTGGTATAAGTCGCTGGAATATCTGCCGCTGCTCGAACCGCAGCGGCTTGACCTGTTACACAGCGTCAGTGCTGACCGCGATGACATCAGCGATCGCCACCGTCAGGGCATTGAGAAACTGCTGCGCAATCTGATGCCGTGGCGCAAAGGGCCTTATTCACTCTACGGCACCGAAATCAATACTGAATGGCGCTCCGACTGGAAATGGGATCGCGTGTTGCCGCATATCTCCTCGCTGGCGGGTCGGACGGTGCTGGATGTCGGCTGCGGCAGCGGTTACCACATGTGGCGGATGATCGGCGCCGGTGCGCATCTGGTAGTCGGTATCGATCCGATGCAGCTGTTTCTCTGCCAGTTTGAGGCGGTGCGCAAGCTGCTGAATGACGATCGCCGCGCCCATCTGTTGCCGCTCGGCATCGAGCAGCTGCCGGCGCTGCAGGCGTTCGACACCGTGTTTTCAATGGGCGTGCTCTACCATCGTCGTTCCCCGCTCGACCATCTGCTGCAGCTAAAAAATCAGCTGGTGAGCGGCGGCGAACTGGTGCTGGAAACGCTGGTGATCGAAGGTGATGTGAATCAGGTGCTGGTGCCCGGTGAACGCTATGCGCAGATGCGCAACGTGTTCTTTATTCCGTCGGCCGAGGCGCTGAAAAGCTGGCTGGAGAAGAGCGGTTTTGTCGATGTCCGCATCGTCGATTTCGCCCGCACCACTACCGAAGAGCAGCGTCGTACCGACTGGATGACCAGTGAATCGCTGGCCGAGTTCCTCGATCCTGACGACGCCAGCAAAACGGTCGAAGGTTATCCCGCCCCGCTGCGCGCGGTGCTGGTTGCCACCAAACCTTAAGCCCCTTCCCTCAAGCTTAGCGGCGGGACAAAGCCAGTTTCGCCGCAAAGCCAATGAACACACAGCCGGTCAGGCGATCCATCACTTTCAGCACCCGTGGCTGGCGCAGATGGCGGGCGAAATAGTGGCTGCCGCCAATCAGCACCGCATTCCACACCAGTCCCAGCAGCATGTGCGTCAGCGCCATCAGGCTACACCACAGCGCCACCGACGCCCCGGCCGGAATAAACTGCGGCAGAAAGCTGACATAAAAGATCCCCACTTTTGGATTCAGCAGGTTGCCCAGCAAACCGCGGCTGAAGCAGGCAAGATAGCCCTGTTGCAGCAGCGGTTGCCCGCTCTGAATCATCGGCTGCTGACGCGGTTTCAGCAGCAGTTTCAGTCCCAGATAAAGTAACCACGCTGCGCCCAGCCACTTCAGCAGGTTGTAGGCCATTTCAGACGCCAGCAGCAGCGCGCCTAACCCGAATCCCACCGCGACGCCCCACACCAGGCACCCGAGCGTCACGCCCAGCGCCGTTACGCTGGCGCGCTTCGCGCCCTGGGCCACCGCCGAGCGCAACACCAGCGCGGTATCAAAGCCCGGCGTCAGGGTCAGAACAGTAATCGCAAACAGAAAAGAAAACAGCGTGGTGCTCATCAGGATCTCCTGGAAGATGGCGGGCTGGCCTTAGCTTAACAGGCTTGCAGCGGCATCTCATTCGACAATACGCCGCCCATCTGCCGACTTTGTGCCAGGCTAACAGCGGTTTATCTTCATATTAAGGAGTTGTGATTATGAGTAAATTTATCTTCTCTTCACCCCGTAAATATGTGCAGGGCGCTGGCGTACTGGATGAGCTGGGGCCTTACATCGCCGAACTGGGCGACAACGCTTTTCTGGTGGCGGATGAAATTGTCTGGAACCTGATTGGCGAGCGCACGCAGCAGGCACTGCAAACGGCGGACGTAAAGTTTAACTGGCAGCAGTTTAATGGCGAAGCCTCCAGCAATGAAATTAGCCGACTGAGCCAGCTGGCGAAAAATCAGGGCTGTAATGTGGTGGTCGGGCTGGGCGGCGGTAAAACGCTGGATACGGTAAAGGCAGTGGCGGATGAGCTGAAACAGCCGGTGGCGATCGTGCCAACTATTGCCTCAACGGATGCGCCCTGCAGCGCGCTATCGGTGATCTATACCGACAGCGGCGTGTTTGAGAGCTACCGTTTTTACAGTAAAAATCCGGACCTGGTGCTGGTGGATACCGCGGTGTGTGCCAGCGCGCCGGCGCGGCTGTTTGCGTCCGGTATCGCCGATGGCCTGGCAACCTGGGTCGAAGCGCAGGCGGTGGCCCGTTCACACGCTAAATCGATGGTAAACGGTGATCCTACCCTCGCCGGTCTGGCGATTGCCCGCGCCTGTGAAGAGACGCTGCTGACCTGGGGCTACAGCGCCTTCGTGGCGGTAAGCAAAAAACGGGTCACGCCAGCGGTCGAGGCGGTGGTAGAGGCCAACACCCTGCTCTCCGGTCTGGGCTTCGAAAATGGCGGGCTGGCGGCGGCTCATGCCATCCACAATGGCTTTACCGCGATTGATGGCGATATCCATCACCTGACGCACGGTGAAAAAGTCGCTTACGGTACGCTGACCCAGATGGTGCTGGAGCGCCGTCCGGACGACGAAATTGCGCGCTACATTCGTTTCTATCGCGCCATCAACATGCCGACCACCCTGAAGGAGCTGCATCTGGAGAATGAGAGCTGGGAAAACCTGGTCAAAATAGGCGCGCTGGCTAACAGCGAGGGGGATACGCTGAAGAACCTGAACCCGAACCTGTCGCCGGAAGATATTGCCAACGCCCTGCTGGCGCTGGATGCGTTTAGTAAGACGGTCGAATAACGTCCGGCGGGCGATTGATAGCGCGATCGCCCGCTACTCTTCTGCTACCGGCTGGTCCCAGTACTCATATTTATAGGCTGAGCTGAGATGACGCTCAATGGTGCCGCGGGTAAACACTTCGGTTTCGTGCAGGTAGCTCAGGGTACAGTTGCCAACCTGATCCCACGACTGGCATTCATCGACGGTGCGTATGGTACTCAGCGGCGTGGTCGCGGTGCCGTTCAGGCGCAGTTCCCGCCACTGATTGTCGTAGGTGTAGCTATCGGTGCTGCGGGTTGAGGTGGTACGGGTCACCAGTCCCTGCGGATTCCAGCGGTAGTGAGACTCGCCGTTGGTCAGCTGATCGCTGCCGCGCGCTACGCTCTTTTGCAGCCGGAACTGCGGATCGTAACGATAGGTGGTGTCCGTAAAGCCGCGGGTGCCCATGCTGGTAAATTTATCCGAGGCGCTGGTGATGTTGCCGTTCTTGCCCTTCTGCCAGTTGATTGTCCCCTGCCGGTTATCGACCACCACCTCTTTTCCCTCTTTCAGCACCTTCACCAGCCAGGCATATTCCGCCACCCAGCCGCCCTGCACCCGGGCAATGTGCTGCTCCATACTGAGGATCACGTTGCGCTCATTCTTGTCGTAAGTGACATCGGCCACCAGCAGATCGCCGCAGGCATCGAACTGACCCAGCACCCGCTTTTGCGAATTAACGTCTTTGCCAAACTCTCCGGCAATCACCTGCTTAACCGCGCCTTTAGCGCTGCCGCCCAGCAGGATCCAATTATTACTGCTGGCAATAGCACCACTGTGCGGGCCGCACTGGCTGGCCGCCACCCACGGAGTAATCAAACCAGCCAGTAACAGGCTTACGGCAACACTCGGTTCGCATTTCATAAGGTAAGTTCCAGACAACATTGAGTTAAGTGTAAACGCTGCGGCGGCGAATGGCGGCGTGCGGCAAAAATTTCAGCTGGCAGCCCGCACCGCCTCTTGCGCTGGCAGCAGCCGCTGCTGCCGATACTGATACCGGTAATGGCGGGCTTTCAGGACTTAAGCCAGACGGCACAAGGGCTGCAGGCCGGTTGACCGTGCGGCAGAATGATTTCCACGCGATATACTTTTTCACTCTGAAAGTCGTCAATAGGGGTACGGTGAGTCATGAAGCAGGATGAAATCGTGTTATCCGACATTGCACGTCTGGTTTTTGGTCAGAATCCACCGACGTTTCTGCTGGAGGTTATTGGGCGTGCAGTGATCTGCTTTGTGCTGATTATTATCGCATTACGCCTGCTGGGTCGTCGCGTCGCTTCACAATATACGCTGTTCGAACTGTCCGCGGTGGTTACTCTGGCCGGTACCATGGGCGTCCCGTTGCTGGATGACAAGCGCGGGCTGTTGCCACCGCTGCTGGTGATAGATGGACGGCTGGCGCTGGAGCATCTGCACCACGCTGAATTTTCGCGCGATCGGGCATTCTCGGAACTGCGTTCTTTTGCATGGTCAGGTCCCCCTGCAGGACCCCCTGACAACCCACAGCGAGTAACCAGGAATGGCTTTCTATAGCATAGAGAAACAGAAGACCTGCACAGGAGAGATTAGATATCGTTGCACAGTTGGTGTTAAAAATAAGCGCAGGTAAAAAAAGAAGACGTTCGCCAGGCAGTCGGACGCCAAAAACTGGGGCGTCAACCTGCCTTTTGGCCTTTCAGTGTATCCGGCAGGCCAGTAAGACATTTTATATGCCGTTACTCACAACCAACGCTGCGTAGCGCCATTTTGAAAATTTGCTGGCAACCGGGTTTGCTGCATCTGGTTTAGCGTCCTTCTTTTAGCAAATTTTTAGGGACTGATTCGGATTCATTTTTACCGCCAGGTATTAACTTTTTTCCGAGCGTCGTCATGGTCGTCAACTTAATTTTTCCTTGTTGAAACTAATAAAAGCGATGGCGCCAGGTGATTAGCAGGTTGCGCCCCCTTGAAGGGTACGGTGTGGGCCGAGCGCCCACCCTTTATCGCCGCTCCTTTTTCGAAATACCGGAAATAAGCGACCGCGCGAATTTTCGTTTCTGGGCTGTAAACATGTTTACTTTCTGCAAAAGGAAATATTTTCTGTGCGTTAGAGTGCGCGAGATTTTGCGTTCAAACGACAAAATCTTTTGCTCCTTCCACTACAAAACAAACCTTTCGCCACCAACCATTAACAGATCGATATTGAGTTATCATTAGCTAAATTGTTAACATTAGCTTTTCAACGTAGGTAGTTTTAATGAATAGGCTTAATTATGTTCAAATGGATTTCCAATAAACTCTTCAGGCAACCCTCAGCAGTAAGCAAAAATCGCCGCTTTACTGAAGGAGAGGTGAAGGTTATTAAGATCGCTCATGAAGTCGTACTATCCCAGCTTTTGCTCTGTACATCTGTTACCGAACGCGGCTTAATTGCAAATCGCGAAGTAGTTACTCCGTGGGTCGTTGGCTACATGGTTGGAACACTCGATTATGCGAGTCGTCAGATTCTGAATGAACCACATACAGATTTTGATATCGTTGCTCTGTTCATTGAGACTCATTTTTCACCAAAGCAACAGAAAACAGCCTTCGCAATATTTATCGCGGCTCAGGATGCCATGAAAACAGGTAGTGATCCGTTTATGTCCGGCGCTCATTATATTGAAGGTGCGAAAGCGGGTTATCAGCAATTTGATGATGAAGATAAATCATCTACATATATGCCACTGGTTGAAGCTCTGATGAATTCTGGCTATCCGAAAAATAGAGCCGCTTAACGCTTTATATCGGCTGCTGTATTTTTATGATGGCAGCCATCAGCACTACGCCTTAAAATTTGCCAGTTGGCATCGGTGTCTTAATCTTTCTTAGCCGCCAGGATTCCGCTAGTGGCGTGGTGTCGAATAACTACGACAAAGTCTGAAATCGCCACCGCTTTAGCTGAACGGTCATCAATAGAAACCACCAGCGCACCGGCCGGAAGAAATTTTAAATGATGATTACGTGAGCAATATTGTGTAGTAGAACGCCCTGCCAGGCTTGATTATCAGGCACAAGAACTCTTCAGGGATGTTCTTTCACCTGCCACCCACTTTGTCATGAACCTCAATGCGGATACACAATAGCTGAAACCAGGCCAGATTTTTCATGTTTGTTATTTTCGGCTTGCTATTACCTTAATATTAAAGGGCCCAGCATAGGGCCTTTCTCAGTTCCGGTTATCCATTTCTAAGCGTACATCCAGCCTTGCCATGCAGCCATCAATAAACTCTTCGGCCATCTGAAAGTTTATCTGGATCATCTCCTGCGATGGCTTCAGCTTTCTGCCCGGCGTCCACTTTCCGATGTCTTTGAGTTAGTCTACCTGCAAAGCGTGTTCGTCAGGATGCTTTTGCATCAGTCTGTTTATATGAAGGTATCAATGATAAGCGCATCGTTCTCTGTTCAGATTCAGATTCAGATTCAGATTCAGATTCAGATTCAGATTCAGATTCAGATGATGCCACTGGCACTTTCGGGAATAACCCTTTGTTTTAGATAAAAAGAACCCCAGCAAGCATACTGGGGTTTGGTACTTGCAAACATCACGTCAATGATCGGCGTGCTGCGCGGCAAAATCGGAAGTGATTCAGGCCACCCGGACGGTGCTCATCTGCATCACGCTTTTCATCGCCTCTACCACATCGCCATCAACGCAATAGCGGCTGAACTCATCGGTTTCGGCTTCAGAACACATGGAAACACCCGCTTTGCGGTAGCGCATCGGCGAAGCGACTAACCGGCTTGCCGAGCTGTGGACTTCACGTATTCCCATGTCGAGGAACTTTTGCAGGTTACTCAGACGAACACCGGCACCTGCCATAATGATAGGACCCGTGCTCACTTCATTAAGTTCCTTCAGCAGTGCAATTCCATTCTCCGCACTCTGCTGCTGACCGGAAGTCAGAATGCGGGCCACGCCGAGATCGGTCAACTCCTCCAGCGTGCGTTTCGGACTATGGCAAAGGTCGAAGGCACGGTGAAAGGTCACCGCCAGGCCGTCGCACAGCGCCATGATTTGCCGCATCTGCCCACGATGGATATGCGCATCTTCGTCCAGCATGCCGATCACCAGGCCCGGGAAGCCAAGTTCGCGAATCAGGGCTACGTCAGATTTCATCGCCTCAAACTCGCGTGTGGTATAGCAAAAGTCGCCGCCGCGCGGCCGGACAATGGGATGAACCGGAATTGACACTTCACGCCGGGCAGCATTCAGCATGCCGGCAGACGGGGTTAAGCCCCCTTCACGTGGCGCGGCACAGAGTTCAACCCGATCGGCGCCGGCCTGCTGCGCGGTCACTGCGCAATCCACGCCATAGCAGCAAATTTCCAGTGTGGTCATTCTTTTCTCCTTTACATGACTCTGGTTCAAGGCAGATTCATCAGTTAGTCTGACTGCTGGAATGAGTTTACCGGGAAAGTTAACTATGGCATTCAATTTCGACCAACGGATAGACCGTCGTCACAGCGATAGCCTTAAATGGAACAAATATGCGGACCAGGACATTCTGCCGTTGTGGGTGGCAGATACCGATTTTCGATCGCCTGATTGCGTAATCGAAGCGATAAAAGCCCGTGCCGAACATGGCATTTTTGGTTATGGCGATAAGCCCACTGGTTTTATCAACAGCGCCGTTGAATGGCTGGCCTCGCGCTATAACTGGCACGTTAATCCCGAGTGGATCGTGGTACTGCCGGGCGTGGTGAGCGGGTTAAATCTGGCAGTACGGGCATTCACCGCGCCGGATCAACTGACCATCGCCCCCACGCCAATCTATCCGCCCTTCCGTAGCGCGGCAAAACTGGCGGAGCGCGGGCAACTGAATCTGCCGCTGAGCCTGCAACAGGGACGCTGGCTGCTGGATCTGGCGGCGGCCGACGGTCAGATGACCGGTAAAGAGCGGCTGCTGATGCTGTGCAATCCGCAAAATCCGGGTGGAACGGTCTATCGCCATGACGAACTGCAGGCGCAGCTGGAATTTGCCCGGCAGCATGACCTGATTGTCTGTTCCGATGAGATCCACAGTGATTTGCTGCTGGAGCCCGGCGTGCAGCATATTCCGTTCGCCAGCCTGAGTGAGGATGCGGCCCAGCGCTCTGTTACGCTGATGTCACCGTCCAAAAGCTTTAATATCGCCGGTCTGGGCGCCTCGATGGCGGTCATTCCCAACGCTGAACTGCGCGCCCGCTTTAATAAGATGAGACGAGGCATCGTACCCGAGGTCGATATTCTGGCCTTAGCGGCGGCGGAAGCCGCCTGGCGCGACGGCAGTGCCTGGCTCAGCGCGCAGAATGCTTACCTGCGCAGCAACCGTGACTGGCTGGTGTCGCAGGTCAACAAGCTGCCCGGCTTATCCGTGGCGGCACCGGAGGCGAGCTATCTCGCCTGGATCGATGCGCGCGGCCTCGGCGTGGCCAGTCCGGCGCTCTACTTTGAAAAACACGGACTGGGACTCTCTGCCGGGCGCGAGTTTGGCGACGACCAGTGTGTTCGCCTCAACTTTGGCTGTACCCGCGCCCTGCTCGATGAAGCGGTCGCCCGACTACAGCGCGCCGTTGCCGCCCGCCCTTAGTCCTGCTCGCTGGCGACAATCTCCTCCAGTCGCCATGGATGAAATTTAATCGTCGTCTGCCCATCCGTTACCGCCAGGGTCGGATTGGGCAGACGCTCATTCTCGCCCTTCGGCGAGCTGGTCTTGAACGAAATGCCCGGCTGCGTCAGCGCGTTATCCGATAATAACGCCATGGCACGCACGCCCAGCGTCTGATGATCGCCGCGCAACACCACCTCAATGTGCTCCCATCCCTCATGACGGTAACGCTTTTCGCCGGGCCACGGCAGTTCAACCACATCCAGCGCTAAACCCGCCACCTGTAACGACTGATGCAGCTTAAACAGGCATATTGGCCGACCGTTAATCATCGCCTGAGAAAACAGATGGCCGATCTGCTGTAGTCCTTGCTGCCAGCGCGCGGCAGTCGCGTCCTGATGACAACGCAGCGCGATGTGGTCGACTTCAAGATGGTTAAGGGATAAACCCAGCCTGTCAGCAAAATTTTGCAACGATTCTTCAAACCGTCGTAAATCCGTCTTTAAATCGTCCAATTCTGTGGGAAAAGGTCTGTTCACAACGGGTATTCCTCTTAATTTGTTTAATAACTTTTAACTTTAAAACCTATTGGCTGCTCTGCCTTGCGCGCCACAAAATCATAAGATTCATCCTATTTAGCCAAAAAATTGGCGCAAAAGCCTATAAGAACAGCTTTCAATTCGGATTAATCCCCTCTTTAGGTCCATGAGTTAATTGATGAAAGTACCTTAAACGACTGAAAATATTAGCCTTCTTTAATACAATAAGATAACTCTTATTTGGCAGCCAAACAATTGCAGCCATCCCGGGTTTCTTATAAATTTGACCTAACACAACCAAAAGGAATGGCTCTATGTCTATGCTCATCGTTGTCGCTGTCCTGATCGCACTGATGGGATTTGCAATCTCCCGCCATTGGAAGGTGCGTGAAGATAAAAGCGTCAAGAACCCTCGCCGTCATCTGCGACGTCGTTAAAGCCACCGGGAAACATCTTCGGCTCTGTTTCCCCGCTTCATCCAACTGCTGACGCCCACCGACATTTCACGTATACTTTTCCCCTCATTTTTTTCCATTTTGTCTGTGCGATCCATTGCTATTGCGCCGTTGTGCAAGGCTGCCAGACAAGATGATGACGGCTCGGATCAACAGGTTCGGGCGTTGTTCAGCACATGAAGGTAACCCGGTGAATATTCAGTCTCTTCTTTCCGCAAAAGTCAGTCAGGCAATGGTTTTAGCCGGCGCTCCCGCCGATTGCGAACCGCAGGTTCGTCAGTCCGCCAGGGTCCAGTTTGGTGATTATCAGGCCAACGGTATTATGGCCGTGGCGAAAAAGCTGGGGCAAGCACCGCGACAATTAGCGGAAGCAGTGATTCAGCATCTCGACCTGACCGGCATCGCCAGTAAAGTTGAAATTGCCGGACCGGGCTTCATCAATATTTTCCTCGACCACCAGTGGCTGGCGGCCCACGCCCGTGAAGCGCTGAGTCTGCCGCGCCTCGGCGTACAGCAGGTTGAACCGCAGACCATCGTGGTTGACTACTCTGCCCCGAACGTCGCCAAAGAGATGCATGTCGGCCATGTTCGCTCCACGATTATCGGTGATGCCGCAGTCCGTACGCTGGAGTTTCTCGGCCATCGGGTGATTCGCGCTAACCACGTCGGCGACTGGGGTACGCAGTTCGGTATGCTGATCGCTTTCCTTGAGAAACAGCAGAACGAGCATCACGCCGAAATGGCGCTGGCCGATCTCGAAGCCTTCTACCGCGAAGCCAAACGGACCTACGACGAAGACCCGGCGTTTGCCGAGCGCGCACGCAGCTACGTGGTCAAACTGCAGGGCGGCGACGAATATTGCCGTCAGATGTGGAAAAAGCTGGTCGACATTACCATGAGTCAGAACCAGAAAATTTATGACCGCATGAATGTCACCCTGACGCGCAAGGATGTGATGGGTGAAAGCCTCTACAACGACATGCTGCCAGGCATTGTCGCAGACCTGAAGCAAAAAGGGTTAGCGGTAGAAAGTGAAGGCGCTACCGTGGTGTTCCTGGATGAGTTCCAGAACAAAGAAGGTGAACCGATGGGCGTGATCATCCAGAAAAAGGATGGCGGCTATCTCTATACCACCACTGATATCGCCTGTGCTAAATACCGCTATGAAACCCTGAAAGCCGATCGGGTGCTCTACTACATCGACTCGCGTCAGCATCAGCACCTGATGCAGGCCTGGACCATTGTGCGCAAAGCGGGTTATGTCCCAGAGTCGGTCCCGCTGGAGCACCACGCGTTCGGCATGATGCTGGGCAAAGATGGTCGTCCTTTCAAAACCCGCAGCGGCGGCACCATCAAGCTGGCCGATCTGCTTGATGAAGCCTATCAGCGCGCCTATAGCCTGGTGCGTGAAAAGAATCCGGAGATGAGCGAAGCGGAAGTGAAAACGCTGGCGGAAGTGGTGGGCATCAGTGCCGTGAAGTATGCCGATCTGTCAAAAAGCCGCACCACCGACTACATCTTTGACTGGGATAACATGCTGGCGTTTGAAGGTAATACCGCCCCTTACATGCAGTACGCCTATACCCGCGTCCTGTCGGTATTCCGTAAAGCGGGCATTGATGCCGCAGCGCTGGATGCAGAGATTGTGATCAGCGAAGAACGTGAAGCGCAGCTGGCAACCCGTCTGTTGCAGTTCGAAGAGGTGATCACCCAGGTTGCGCGTGACGGCACACCGCACGTGATGTGCGCCTATCTGTACGATCTGGCCGGTCTGTTCTCCGGTTTCTACGAGCACTGCCCGATCCTGACCGCCGAATCGGACGCAACGCGCCTGAGCCGCTTGCAGCTGGCGGCGCTGACCGCGAAGACGCTGAAACAGGGTCTGGATACGCTCGGTATTGATACCGTCGAGCGCATGTAAATCCCCGGCGGCGCGGAGGCGACGGCTCTCGTCCGCCTCCGCGCCGAGTTCCAATCCGGCTGCGTCCTTTATCGGCTATTCAGGCTTAAACAGCCGCCTTTGATCGGCAGGATGACGCAATGAGTATGCCCGCGCACCTTATCAGCACCCATCTTCCCAGCGTTAAGCAACTGCAATGTTTCCTTGCGGTAGCCCATGAACTCAACTTTCGCCGGGCGGCGGAACGCCTGCGGATGACCCAGCCGCCGTTAACCCGGCAGATTCAGTGCCTTGAAGCGGTGCTGGAACAGCAATTATTTCACCGTACCACTCACGATGTCAGCCTGACCGACGCCGGACGTGACCTTATGCTAAAGGCTGAAGCTATCCTCAGACAACTCAGCGAACTGAAAACTGACGCCACCATGACGCCAGGCCGTTTACGCATCGGCCTGACGCGGACGCTGAATTTCGACTTTATCGAGGCGGTCAGTGCCCGGCTCCGCCAGTTGAAGGGGGAAGATGAGATCGAAACGCCCGATCTGAGCTCGGCGCAGCTGCTGCAGTGCCTGGCAAAAAACAGCCTCGATCTGCTTATTACCGGCGAACAAGGGCCGGATGCAGACCAGACGGCAAGCTATGCATGGATCTGTCGCGAACCGCTGCGGGTAGCGCTGCCGACCCTGCATCCGGCCAGCCGGCAATCACAGGTTGCGCTGGCAGACATCGCCGATTTACCGCTTTTCTGGTTCCCGCGCAGTGCTAACCCGCTGTTCTACGATAAGTGCGAACGCTACTTTTCACAGTTGCCGGTGACGCTTAAACGGATCAAAGAGCCTGACGATTCGCTGGTGATGCTGTCACACATCGCCCGGGGCAAGGGCTTCGCACTACTGCCCCAGTCTAAATGCACCTTCAATCAGCAAGGACTCTGTTATCGGGAACTGACCGATACTGCCGCGCAGCAGTTAAATATCGATCTGTATGCGGTGATCCGCGCCGATGAAAAGCGTCAGGCGGTCCGCGACGCTCAGGCCTTACTCTGTCACCCGCTTCCACCGCAATAAGCCCTGGCTGCGATAAAGCATCATGGCAACTGCTGATCCTGCGGATGTGAACCCTGCCGGCAGCGTTTGCCTGCATTGATGACGATTCCCCTTCAGCCTGAATCCCTTGCGCAACCTCTCCTGCTTTTCGATAAAACTCACCTGCTCTGCTCGCTGTGGCGATCTCGCTGATACCTTTACTGGATAACCAAAATGCGAATTCATTAACTAAAAAGGCGGTGGAATAATCGGGTCAACTTAACAGGAGACATGATGAAAACCCGAAACCTCACGCAGGATTTGAACGTCAGTGCAATTGGCTATGGTGCAATGGGACTGAGTGAATTTTATGGCAAGACCGACGACAGCAGCGCGCTGCAACTGCTTAATTCTCTCATCGATCTGGATATCAATTTTATCGACACCGCAGACCTGTATGGCCGCGGCCACAATGAGCAGCTAATCGGTGAGTTCCTTGCCCGGCTGGATACGCGCAGACGGCAGCAGATTAAGGTCGCCACCAAATGCGGTATTGAGCGGGCTGCCGATCAGGCCTATGCCCGCGTCATCAATAATCAGCCCGATTACCTCATTCAGTGCTGCAACGCCTCGCTGAAAAGGCTGGGCGTCGAGCAGATCGATCTGTTCTACCTGCATCGCGTCAGCGAGTCGACGCCCATCGAGCAGAGCATGGACTGTCTGAGCCAGCTGGTTAAGCAAGGGAAGATTCGACATATCGGTTTGTGTGAAGTGTCAGCAGCCACTCTGCAGCGAGCGCATGCGGTTCATCCGGTCGCCGTGCTGCAGACAGAATATTCTTTATGGACCCGGGATATTGAAGCGGAGATTTTGCCAATGGTGAAAAAACTCGATATCGGACTGGTGCCCTACTCTCCGCTCGGCCGCGGTTTTCTGACCGGCAAATACCTTAACAACAGCGACTTTGCCGCAGACGACTTCCGTAAAAATAATGACCGCTTCCAGCAGGCCAGCCTCGATCATAACGCGCAGTTGCTGGAGGTGGTGCGGCCGCTAAGCCAGAAGTATCAATGTAGCGTGGGCCAGATTGCGCTGGCGTGGCTGCTGGCGCAGTATCAAAGGATTGTGCCGATTCCGGGTACCAAACGGCTGGCTTATCTGACCGAAAATGCGCAGGCCGGTGACGTGGTACTGGAGGCGGCTGATGTCGCGTTACTGAACCAGATTCATCAGCAGGTAGAGATTAAAGGCGGCAGGTATTCAGCCGAAGGGATGAAAGGCGTCAATGCCTGATACGCCCGCCGCTACTGGTAATTCACCATGACTTCGCTGCTGACCACCCGCAGGCCCGGCGGCAGCGCCCCGCTGCCGGCAAAACCAAACACCATATGCAGCGTTTCATCGGCGCTGAGATGCGCCAGGCCACGGGTGGTGCCGCTGGCGCCTTCCAGCGTAGTGCAGCGTTGCGCGCCGCACAACCGCACTTCCAGTCCGGACGGGGCCGGTTTGCTCAGCTGATAGCGCCAGTTAACCACGCTGATCTCGCCGCTGAGGTTAGCCGGTGCCGTCAGCGGCTGGCTGCGCTGCCAGCTGCCGCGGTTAGCCAGCAGTGGACCACTGGCGCTGGCCTGCCACGCGCCACCAGCTGCCTGAACCAGCAGCGGCAGCATTAATCCAAACGTCATCATCCAGCGCATTATTTGCCTCCGATGGTGGCGGTCATGCGAATCTGACGGTTGTCACTCAGTTCGAGGTTAGACAGCACCACCAGCTGCGGCAAATTGCGGCGCAGGAAGCGAGCCAGTAAGGCGCGTAGCGGATGATTGACCAGCAACACCGGCGGTGCGCCAAGCATTTCCTGACGCTGCAACGCCGCCTGCGCCTGGCTTAACAGCCGATCGGCCAGGCCTGGCTCCAGTCCGCCACCGCCCTGCAATGCCTGCAGCAGCAAGCGTTCCAGCGTGGCATCCAGTCCTATTACCTGCACTTCATCATTGCCCGGGAACCACTGCTGGGTAATGGCACGACCCAGCGCCACGCGCACCACGCTGGTCAGCTCCTGCGGATCGCTTTGTACCGGCGCATGCTCGGCCAGAGTTTCGATAATGGTGCGCATATCGCGAATCGACACCCGCTCCACCAGCAGATTTTGCAGCACCTTGTGCAGCGTGGTCAGGCTGATCACCCCCGGCACCAGATCTTCGGTCAGCTTCGGCATCTCCTGAGTCACGCGATCCAGCAACTGCTGTGCTTCCTGACGGCCAAACAGCTCACTGGCGTATTGTCCAATCAGGTGATTCAGGTGAGTTGCCACCACGGTACTGGCTTCAACCACGGTAAAGCCCTGAATTTGCGCCTGCTCTTTGAGGGCGCTGTCGATCCAGACGGCCGCCAGACCGAATGCCGGATCGACGGTTGCCTCACCCGGCAAACTGCCCGCTGCGGTGCCCGGGTTGATCGCCATCCAGCGGCCCGGATAGGCATCGCCGCTGCCAATTTCGACCCCTTTCATCAGAATGCGGTAGCGCGCCGGCGGCAGTTCCATGTTGTCACGGATATGCACCACCGGCGGCAGGAAGCCGACATCCTGCGCCACCTTTTTACGGATACTGCGGATACGTCCCAGCAGCTCACCATTTTGCAGATGATCGACCATCGGAATCAGGCGGTAACCCACTTCCATCCCCAGCGTATCTTCCAGTTGCACATCGGTCCACGAGGCTTCGGCAGTAGCCGGCGTTTCCGGGGTTTTGCTCATGCTGCCCAGAGACACTTCCGACTTCTTGTTGTTCGGCTGCATTTCCCGGCCGCGCAGCCACCAGGCCAGACCGAGTAAGGCGGCGGTAAACAGCAGGAAGACGAAGTTTGGCATGCCCGGCACCAGCCCGAGCAGGCCGATGACGCCGGCGCTCAGCATCAGCACGCGCGGATCTTTGAACAGCTGGGTCACCATCTGCTCGCCAACGTCCTGATCGGTTGCTACGCGCGTGACGATAACGCCCGCGGCGGTGGAGATCACCAGCGCCGGGATCTGCGCCACCAGACCATCACCGATGGTCAGCAGGGTGTAGGTTTCCGCCGCGTGCCCCACGTCCATACCGTGTTGCACCACGCCGACCAGCAGGCCGCCGATGACGTTGATCACCATGATCATGATACCGGCGATGGCGTCACCGCGGACGAACTTACTGGCACCGTCCATCGAGCCGTAGAAGTCCGCTTCCTGAGTCACTTCTGAACGGCGACGTTTAGCTTCATCTTCGCCGATTAAACCGGCGTTGAGGTCGGCATCGATCGCCATCTGCTTACCGGGCATCCCGTCAAGCACAAAGCGCGCGCCCACTTCGGCGATACGGCCAGCACCCTTGGTAATAACCATAAAGTTGATGATGACCAGGATGATGAATACCACGATACCGATAGCAAAGTTGCCGCCGACCAGGAAGTGGCCAAAAGCCTCAACCACCTGACCTGCTGCGGCCGCACCGGTATGTCCTTCCATCAGGATGATACGAGTCGAGGCGACGTTCAGCGCCAGACGCAGCAAGGTGGAGAACAGCAGAATGGTCGGGAATGCCGCAAACTCCAGGGTTCGCTGGGTGAACATCGCCACCAGCAGCACCATGATCGACAGCGCAATGTTAAAGGTGAACAGTAGATCAAGGATGAACGGCGGTAACGGCAGCACCATCATCGACAGGATCATCAGGATCAGCACCGGACCCGCCAGCACCTGCCACTGCATATCTTTAAAGTTGCCCGGTAAACGTAGTTTTGCGGCCAGGTTATTAGCCATCGTTTTTGCTCTCTCCTGCAAAGTCCATCTCTGCCGGGACCGGCAGGTTTTTCGGTTTGGCCGGGATCAGGCCGCCTTCGCGCTTCCAGCGGCGTGACTGCCAGACCCAGGCCAGCACTTCCGCCACGGCCGCATAGAGCGCGCCCGGAATGTGCTGTCCAATTTCAGTGTGTCGGTATAGCGCACGCGCCAGCGGCGGTGCTTCCAGAACCGGAATGCGGTGTTCGGCACCCAGTTCACGAATTCGCAGAGCAATCTCGCCCGCGCCCTTGGCAATCACCTTCGGCGCGCTCATCTTCTTCTCGTTGTACTGCAGCGCCACCGAATAGTGCGTCGGGTTAGTGACGATCACGTCGGCTTTCGGCACGTCGGCCATCATCCGGCGGCGGGCGGCGGCGCGCATCTGCTGGCGGATACGCCCTTTGACGTGCGGGTCGCCCTCCTGCTGCTTGTGTTCGTCGCGGATTTCCTGACGCGACATGCGCAGCTTTTTGTAATAGCTGTAGAGCTGCCAGAAAACGTCGTATCCGACCATCGGCACCAGACCCAGCATCACCAGCGTGCAGCAGATGGCAATCATATCCATGCCGTGCACCAGCGCGTTGATCGGGGATTCACTGATCAGCCGCAGCATCTCCGGCCAGTGAGCCCAGATGTACCAGCAGGCAACACAGCCCACCAGCACGGTTTTGAGGATGCCTTTGAACAGCTCCGTCCAGGCCTGGCCAGCAAACATCCGCTTGAAACCGGCCAGCGGGCTGAGCTTGGTGAAATCGACCTTGATCGACTTGCCGCTGATCACAATACCGCCCAGCAGCATCGGCGCCGCAATCGCCACCAGCACCAGTCCGCCCATCAGCGGCAGCAGCGCCATTAACGCCTGGCCAATCAGGCTGCCGATATGGCTGATGATGATTTTGTCGTCGGTCACCATGCCGTGATCAAAACGCAGACCGGTCGCCACCATGCCCGCCAGACGGTGCGCCATCATGGTGCCGCCCATCCACAGGATCATGATGCCGGCCAGCAGCATCAGTAATGAGGTCAGTTCGCGCGAACGCGGGATCTGCCCATCTTCTCGCGCCTTTTCAAGTCGGTGCGCGGTGGGCGATTCTGTTTTGTCCTCGTCGCTTTCTTCAGCCACGACAAACCTCGGTTGGCAGGAATTCTGAGCATAGAATGCCAAAACTGGCTGGGGTTAAAGCGCAGATAAAACGGGAAAAACAGGCGTTCTTTGGCGGATGAGTTTGATAAAGCAGAGCGGGCCCACCGTCTGGTGGCCCCGTGAGAGAAAGGGACGGCAACGCATCCCGCCAGCCCGCAGGCTGACGGGGGCGATTAAAATCCTAAGCTGTCCAGCAGGTCATCAACCTGATCCTGGTTCGCCACCACGCCCGGTGCATCGGTGTGGATCTGCGGACCGTTCAGCAGGCTGGTACCTTCCTGACGCTTCTCGGCACTGACTTCCGGCATGTTTTCCAGCAGCACCATCAACAGCTGGCGCTCAATTTCCTGGATAACATCCATCATGCGTTTGATCACCTGACCGGTCAGGTCCTGGAAATCCTGCGCCATCATAATTTCAAGCAGCTGCTTGTTGGTAAAGGACGTGTGATCCGGCACGGCAGCAAGGTATTCGCGAGTATCCGTCACCAACTCACGCGCATCGGCCAGTTCAATTGGGTTTTCAAACCATTGGTCCCAACGCCCTTTCAGCTGGGTTGCCCCGGCTTCCATCTTATCCTGATGCGGTTGTGCCGCTTCAACGCAGTTCAACGCACGGTCGGCGGCCTGCGCCGTCATCTGCACCACATAATCCAGACGATCACGGGCATCAGGAATGGCTTCAGCCGCATCGGCAATGGCTTTATCCAGCCCCAGCTCACGCAGGCTGTCGCGCAGCATACGCGTCAGAGAGCCGATGCGGGTAATGATGTCGTGTGCCGAGGCATCCTCAGTTGGTTTCGGAAGGTCGCTCATCACATCTCCTTACATGCCCAGTTTTTCGAAAATTTTGCCCAGCTTTTCTTCCAGCGTCGCAGCAGTAAATGGTTTCACTACGTAGCCACTGGCGCCGGCCTGGGCGGCAGCAATAATGTTCTCTTTCTTCGCTTCCGCGGTCACCATCAATACCGGCAGGCTGCTCATCGCAGCATCGGCACGAATGGTTTGCAGCAGCTGCAGGCCATCCATGTTCGGCATATTCCAGTCGGAAATGACGAAGTCAAAACCCCCTGCTTTCAGCTTTGACAGCGCATCCACACCATCTTCTGCTTCTTCTACGTTATTGAAGCCCAGCTCTTTCAGTAAGTTACGTACAATACGACGCATCGTATTGAAGTCGTCTACTACCAAAAAGCGCATGTTTTTATCAGCCATATCTACTCCTGTGTTGTCTCGCCCGGCAGGACGGGCCTGTTAAATACGCAATGCCTGTCCGGCGCTAATTTTCGCCAGCATGTGCTGGCTGATGTTGCTTAAATCCACCACTTCGCTCACGCCGCCGGTGGCAATCGCCTCACGCGGCATGCCAAATACCACACAGCTGGCTTCGTTCTGGGCAATCGTCCAGGCGCCGGCCCGATGCATTTCCAGCATCCCGGCCGCGCCGTCGTTGCCCATGCCGGTGAGGATCACGCCGACCGCATTTCGTCCGGCGTTGATCGCCACCGATTTGAACAGCACATCCACCGAAGGCTTGTGCCGGTTGACCGGCGGGCCTTCATTCAGTTTCACCACATAGTTGGCGCCGCTACGTCCCAGTTCCATGTGCATCGCACCTGGCGCGATGTAAGCGTGTCCCGGCAGAATACGTTCACCGTCTTCCGCTTCTTTCACCGTGATCTGACACAGTTTGTTCAGACGCTCGGCAAAGGAGCGGGTAAAACCTGGCGGCATATGCTGGGTAATCAGCAGCGCCGGACTGGTCGCAGGCAGCGGCTGCAGCACATGGCGAATCGCCTCGGTGCCGCCGGTAGAGGAACCAATCGCGATCAGCTTCTCACTACTCAGCAGCGGACCTGCCTTCAGCGTGACCGGCACCGGCATCGCCGCCCGGTTGTGCAGTCGGGCGCGCGCCGCCGCACGGATCTTGTCGCCAATCATCTGGCTGTACGCCAGCATCCCTTCACGGATGCCGAGCTGGGGTTTGGTGACGAAGTCCACCGCGCCCAGCTCCAGCGCCCGCAGGGTAATTTCCGAACCTTTGCCGGTCAGCGAGGAGACCATCACCACCGGCATCGGCCGTAAACGCATCAGTTTTTCGAGGAAATCGAGGCCATCCATGCGCGGCATTTCAACATCCAGCGTCAGCACCTGCGGATTAAACTGCTTAATCAGATCGCGGGCGACTAACGGATCGGGCGCCGTAGCGACCATCTCCATATCCGGATGGCTATTGATGATTTCCGTCATCAGTTGCCGCATCAGCGCAGAGTCATCTACGCACATCACGGTGATTTTGCTCATCATCTTTCCTTCGTCAGTCCATAGACGGTTTGTCCACGCAGCCAGAACTCTTTACTGATCTGACTGAAGTTCTCGGAGTGACCGGCAAACAGAATGCCGCCGGGCTTAAGCAGAGGAACAAACCGACGCAGAATTTTCTCCTGCGTCTCTTTATCGAAATAGATCATTACATTGCGGCAGAAAATGGCGTCGAACTGGCCCGGCAGCGCCCAGTCATTGGCCAGCAGATTGAGCTGGGCAAAGCTGACCATGCTGGCCAGTTCGGAACGCACCCGCACCATCCCGGCGTGAGGACCGGTGCCGCGCAGGAAGAAGCGTTGCAGCTGCGCCGGTGACAGCGTGCGCAACTCCTCCTGGCGATAAACACCGGCCACCGCTTTCTCCAGCACCTGGGTGTCGATATCGCTGGCATGAACCTGGAACTTACCCGGTCCGGTACCCAGCGTTTCGGCCAGCGTCATGGCGATCGAGTAAGGTTCTTCACCGGTTGACGCAGCGGTACTCCAGACGCTGAAATTCCCCTGGCGCTTGCGGGCATGCTCCGCGAGAATTGGAAAGTGGTGTGCCTCGCGGAAAAACGCCGTCAGGTTGGTGGTCAGGGCATTGATAAACGCCTGCCACTCCGCACTGTTAGGATCGTGTTCCAGCAGCGCGAGGTAACGACCGAAATCATCAATATTCAGCGTACGCAGACGACGAACCAGACGGTTGTAAACCATCTCGCGCTTGTGATCGGCCAGCACGATACCGGCACGCTGATAGATCAGCTGACTGATGCGACGGAAATGCGTATCCGAGAGCGGTAAGCGCTGCACCATTTGCGACAGCAGCGTTGTCGTCTCATTTTGCTCGAATGTCGATTTTTTCATTTCTGCACCTGGCCTGAACTAAAACACATTAATTTTCTGCTGCGATGCCCGACTGCCACAGGGTGGTCGGGCTTTCCAGGCGATTAAAAGGTTTCCCAGTTGTCGTCACCGCGCGAGGCAGACTGACGGGCAACGGTTAACGGCGCATCCAGCTGAAGGCTTTTTGTCGCCGTTGTCTTGTTAACGGCCTGGGCGACAAATTCTTTACCAATATTGAACACTGAGACCGCTTGTTTTAAGTGGCTGGCCTGATCTTCCAGTGCCGCCGCCGCCGCCGCCGACTCTTCAACCAGCGAGGCGTTCTGTTGCGTAACCCGATCCATCTCGGTCACGGCCAGACCGACCTGATCGATACCGCGGCTCTGCTCATCCGACGCCGAGGCGATTTCGCCCATGATGTCGGTCACGCGCGTCACCGCGCTGACGATGTTGCTCATGGTGTCGCCGGCGCTCTCTACCAGCACCGAGCCGGTATTGACGCGGCTGACCGAGTCCTCAATCAGGCCCTTGATCTCTTTCGCGGCCTGCGCGCTGCGCTGTGCCAGGCTGCGCACTTCACCCGCCACTACCGCAAAACCACGGCCTTGTTCACCGGCACGGGCCGCTTCCACCGCGGCGTTCAGCGCCAGGATATTGGTCTGGAAAGCGATGCCGTCGATCACGCTGGTGATATCAGCAATTTTCTTCGAGCTGCCGGCAATCTCTTTCATGGTGGTGACCACGCCATCCACCACTTTGCCGCCCTGCTGCGCGGTTTCTGAGGCGTTGAGCGCCAGCTGCGATGCCTGACGGGCGTTTTCGGCATTCTGCTTCACCGTGGCGGTCAGCTGCTCCATGCTGGCGGCGGTCTGCTCCAGCGAGGCGGCCTGCTGTTCGGTTCGCGAAGAGAGATCGTTATTGCCGATGGCGATTTCGCTGGCACCGGTATAAATGGCGTCAGACCCGTCGCGCACGGTACGCACGGTGCGCACCAGCTCCTGCTGCATGTGCTGTAATGAGGTCAGCAACTCGCCGATTTCGTTACGCACTGAAAGGTCAATCGGCTGGGTTAAATCGCCGCGCGCAATATGCTGGATATGCTCAATGCTCTGACGCAACGGGCGAATCAGTACGCTGCGCATCACGTTCCACACCAGGATAATCATCAGCAGGGTGACGGCCAGCGTGGCGATCACGATGGTGATGGAGCGGGTGTAGGCCTGTTCATTAGCCTGAACGCCCCGCTTCGCCAGCACCAGGTTGTATTCCAGCCAGGCGTTGTAATCTTTCTGGAACTTGTCCTGATAACTCTGGGTCGGCTGATCGACAAAGCCTTTGAAGTTGCCGCTGTTAAAAAACACCATCAGCTCCGCCAGGGCGTCGTGATAGGCCTGATAATTGGCCTGCAGCGCTTTGACGTTATCGGCATTTTTACCTTTCTCTGACAGGTTGGCGTTGAACTGCTGATAGCCGATCTCGGCCTGTTTCAGCTCCTCGCCTGCCAGCGCCACCAGCTCTTTCACCGTGGCGCCCGATCCCGACATCTGCGCATCCTGCAGAAAGCGAATACCGGCGCGGTTAAGGGTGTTACGCGCCTGAACCAGCGAAACCCATGAGGTGCCCATCGCCTGCTGCAGCGTGTTTAAACGCTGGTTATAAGCAAAATTTTCTTTATCTGAACTAACGGTTTTGAAAAACATTCCGCCGGAAAACAGCTGCAGCAGCGCAAACAGCGCCAGCACGCACAGCAGACCGGTCACAACACGTACACGACTAAACATACACACCTCATTGGTTGGCGATTCGCTACTGTTTATCGGCGCATCCGGGGGGAACTTTATGCACGGCGGCGGCTTTACCGCGGCCGCCGTGAGGAGAGGAGAGAAATTACGCGCGGGAGACTTTAAAAACCGAGACGGCCTGGGTCAGCACGCTGGCCTGCTGCTCCAGTGCGGCAGCAGCAGCGGCGGATTGCTCAACCAGCGAGGCGTTCTGCTGGGTGACGCGATCCATCTCGGTGACCGCCTGGCCGACCTGCTCGATGCCACGGCTCTGCTCATCAGACGCAGAGGCGATCTCGCCCATGATGTCGGTCACGCGGGTCACCGCCCCGACGATATCGTTCATGGTGCTGCCGGCGCTTTCGACCTGCAGTGAGCCGCTGTTAACGCGCGCCACCGAATCTTCGATCAACCCTTTGATCTCTTTGGCTGCCTGAGCACTGCGCTGCGCCAGGTTACGCACTTCACCGGCCACCACCGCAAATCCGCGACCCTGCTCACCGGCCCGGGCGGCTTCCACCGCAGCGTTGAGGGCCAGGATGTTGGTCTGGAAGGCGATGCCATCAATCACGCTGATGATGTCGGCAATCTTCTTCGAGCTGCCGGCGATCTCTTTCATGGTGCTGACCACGCCATCAACCACTTTGCCGCCCTGCTGGGCGGTTTCTGACGCGGTCAGCGCCAGCTGTGATGCCTGACGCGCATTGTCGGCGTTCTGTTTCACCGTCGCGGTCAGCTGCTCCATGCTGGCGGCGGTCTGCTCCAGTGAAGCGGCCTGCTCTTCGGTACGGGCGGAGAGATCGTTATTGCCGGCGGCGATCTCACTGGCACCGGTAAAGATGGCGTCAGATCCGTCACGCACGTTGCTGACGGTCATCACCAGCGACTGCTGCATTTCCTGAATGCCGGCCGCCAGCTGACTCATTTCATTGCGTCCTTCCACCAGGATAGGCTGCGTCAAATCACCGGAAGCGATCGCCCGGATATGAGCCAGCAGCTGTTGCAGCGGCTGAATCAATACCTGACGCAGACCGAACCAGCAGGCGACGATCACCACCAGTACCGACACGGCAATCACGCCCAGCAGCCACATCATTTGAGTAAAGGCCTGCTGGTTCTGGGCAATGCCCTGCTCAGCCAGCGCGGTCTGACGGGCGCGCCACTCACCGTAGCTGCCCTGCATCGCCACCTGTTTCTGTTCAATATTCTGTTTAAACATCCCTTCCAGATCGCGCGCCTGCAGACTTTTGACCATCTCTTTCAGGCCGCTGTCGTAGCGGGCGTAATCGGCTTCCAGCCGGTCGCGCAGCGATACCTCCATGCCTGCGGTGCCCGGCAGATTGTAATAAACCTGGAAGTGACGATCGGCTTCGGCTAACTGCGCGTTGGCTTTGTTCATCAGATCGTCGAGCTGGCCGCCATTCATCTGCGAAGCCATGCTGGTTTGCAGTCGCAGCATGGCGCGGTTCAGCGTGGTCCGGCTGTTGTTGAGTGAAATATAGGCGTCGGTCATCGCCGTGACGTTACGATTGGCGACTTGCGACAGGGCAAACGCCGCTTTGTCGGTGTTCAGCGCCGACCAGAACAGGCTGCCGGACAGCAGCTGGAGCGCGCCAAAGATCACCAGTACCGCGATCAGACTGGTCACCACTTTTATTCTTTTTAACATCTTGTTCCCCTGCAGGTTGATTAAGGTGCAGCGGCTATATCGGCGGTCAGTGGCGATGTGTTAACGCTTTTCGCCGCTTTTCAGCTACAATCGGCTTTTGTAATTAATGATATTGCGACAGGACGGTGGGTTTGGCTTTAGTCAGGCTGGCGGGAGAAAAAGCGCGGGTGCGCGCCCCGGCTATGCAGACGGGGCGCGCGCGTGATCAGAACGTTTCCCAGTGGGTATCGCTGACCGGTGCGGTCAGTGCTTTACGCGGCGCCAGCGCCGTCACCGGTGCGGCAATCGGCAGATGTTTAGTCAACGCCTGGCCCGCAGCGGCGCGCTGGATCTTAAACACCGCCACCGACTGGCTGAGGCGACTGGCCTGATCTTCCAGCGAGGCCGCCGCGGCAGCGGACTCTTCCACCAGCGAGGCGTTCTGCTGAGTCACGCGATCCATTTCGGTGACCGCCTGGCCGACCTGGTCGATACCGCGACTCTGCTCATCCGACGCCGAGGCAATCTCGCCCATGATATCGGTCACGCGGGTCACCGCATTGACGATATCGTTCATGGTTTCACCGGCGGTGCCGACCAGCTGGGAGCCGGTGTTCACCCGATTAACCGAATCTTCAATCAGCCCTTTAATCTCTTTGGCGGCCTGGGCGCTGCGCTGGGCCAGATTACGCACTTCACCGGCCACCACGGCAAAACCGCGACCCTGTTCACCGGCGCGTGCGGCTTCTACCGCGGCGTTGAGCGCCAGGATGTTGGTCTGGAAGGCGATGCCGTCAATCACGCTGGTGATATCGGCAATTTTCTTCGAGCTGCCGGCGATGTCACGCATGGTTTTCACCACTCCATCGACCACATTGCCGCCTTTCTGCGCCGTTTCCGACGCGCTTAACGCCAGCTGCGACGCCTGACGCGCGTTTTCGGCATTCTGTTTCACCGTGGCGGTCAGCTGTTCCATGCTGGCAGCGGTCTGCTCCAGCGAAGCCGCCTGCTGTTCAGTGCGGGCCGAGAGGTCATTGTTACCGGCAGAAATTTCGCTGGCGCCGGTGAAAATGGCGTCCGAACCTTCGCGTACGTTGCTCACGGTGCGCACCAGCGACTGCTGCATATCGTGCAGGCTGGCCGCCAGCTGGGTCATCTCATTACGGCCTTCAACCGCGATCGGCTGGGTCAGGTCGCCCTGAGCGATGTGCTGAATATGAGTAATGTTGGTGTTGAGTGGGGTAATTAATACCTTACGCAGACCGAACCAGCACAGCACGATTACTGCTGCCACCACCGCCATGATGGTACCGAGTATCCACAGCATCCGGCTGTAGGCAGAACTGTTCTCATCGACGCCGATGGTGGTCAGGCGGTTCTGATCGGTACGCCAGTCGTTATATAACTTCAGAAACGCAGTCTGGCTGGGTGCCACCGGGGCGTTACCGGCCGCCACCAGATCGTCAGACTGCAACGCGACCTGCAGCGCAGTCAGCGCATCGGCATAGGCGCTGTAGCGCTGATCCAGCTGCTGGTTAAGCTGCAGATTTTGTCCCGGCGTATCGGGCGTCTCTTTGAACACCTTGTAAAAACCGGCCGCCGCCTGCTGGAAGCCTTTGCTGTCGTCAAACAGTCCGGCTACGTCCGCCGGTTTGCCTTCCAGTTTACTGGTGGCGAAACGCAGCTGAATGCGGGTCAGTAACACCCGACTCTGGTTAAGACTCATATAGGCATCATTGAGCGCCTGGGTGTTCTGCATCGCCAGCTGCGAAACGGCAAAACTTTGCTTGTCGTGGCTAAGGGCGGAATAAAAAACGGAGCCGGAAAAGGCCTGTAACAGCCCAAACATCAGCAACACCAGCAGCAAACTGGTGACAACGCGGATTTTCGTTAACATGATTAACCCTGAAAAATGTAAGTGGTAAAGCAGCAAGGTGATTATCGGCAGGCGATAGCGGGAAATTAGGCCAGACAGAATTTTTATTGATTGAAAAATAAAGAAATTATTCAGCAATGAAACGGTCACAGGCCGGGCATATCCGGCCTGTGACGTTGGGATTACGCGCTACGCAGATTATCCACCAGCGCCATTTCGTCGCTGCTCAGCAGCTTCTCAATGTCCACCAGAATCAGCATCCGCTCGCCGAGTGCGCCCAGCCCGGTCAGATACTCGGTCGACATAGTGACCGCGAACTCCGGTGAAGGACGGATCTGATCCTGAGTCAGCGACAGCACATCAGAGACGCCATCCACCACGATACCGACCACGCGGTTTTCAAGATTCAGCACGATCACCACGGTGTTGTCGTTGTATTCAACATCGGGCTGCGAAAACTTCACCCGCAGGTCGATAATCGGCACGATCACGCCACGCAGGTTGGTGACGCCGCGAATAAATTCAGGCGTATTGGCGATGCGCGTTACCTGATCGTAACCGCGAATTTCCTGAACTTTGAGAATATCGATGCCGTACTCTTCGTCGCCCAGCGTGAAGACCAGAAACTCCTGACCCACAGTTTCGCCAGCGATTTTTGTCACGGTTGCCATTCCATTCATGTTATTTACCCTTTCGTTATCAATCAGGCGGCAGCGCCGGCCACACGTTTTTCACGGTTAAGTGATTGCAGTGCTGATACATCAACAATCAGCGCTACGCTACCATCGCCAAGAATGGTGGCAGCGGAGATGCCCGGCACTTTGCGATAGTTACTTTCCAGGTTCTTCACCACCACCTGATGTTGACCAATCAGCTGATCGACCAGCAGCGCGTAACGCTTGCCCGCGCTTTGCAGAATGACGACGATGCCTTGCGTGGCTTCGGTTTTCGCCCCCTGCACATCAAAGACGTTCCACAGCTCGACCAGCGGCAGATATTCTCCACGCACTTCGAGAACGCACTCGCCACCGGCCAGCGGTTTCAGCTCTTCGGCGCGCGGTTGCAGTGACTCCATCACCGCATTCAGCGGCAGGATAAACACTTCATCCGCCACGCGAACCGACATGCCGTCGAGGATCGCCAGCGTCAGCGGCAGCAGGATGCGAATGGTGGTGCCTTTGCCCTGCTTCGACGAGATTTCGACGTGACCGCCCATCTCCTGGATATTTCGTTTCACCACGTCCATGCCAACGCCACGGCCGGAGACATCGGTCACCTGCTCGGCGGTTGAGAAGCCAGGCGCGAAAATCAGCATGCCGACATCTTCGTCGCTCATGTTTTCGCTGACCGGCAGGCCGGATGAGAGCGCTTTCGCCAGAATACGCTCACGGTTCAGGCCGGCACCGTCATCGGACACTTCGATGCAGATGTTGCCGCCCTGATGTTCTGCTGACAGCGTCAGGTTACCGGTCGCCACTTTACCGGCCGCCAGACGTTTGTCGGGTGATTCGATGCCGTGGTCGAGGCTGTTACGCACCAGGTGAGTTAACGGATCGATGATGCGTTCAATCAGGCTCTTATCGAGTTCGGTTGAGCTGCCCAGCAGCGTCAGTTCCACCTCTTTGCCGAGCTTGCTCGCCAGGTCACGCACCAGACGCGGGAAGCGGCTGAAGACATATTCCATTGGCATCATTCGAATCGACATCACCGACTCCTGCAGATCGCGGGCGTTACGCTCCAGCTGTCCCATGCTGTTCAGCAGGTCGCCGTGGGCCACCGGATCGAGTTCGCCGGAACGCTGAGCCAGCATCGACTGGGTAATCACCAGCTCGCCAACCAGGTTGATCAGCTGATCGACCTTTTCCACCGCCACGCGAATGCTGGTCGATTCGCTTGATTTGGCCGGGGCCGCCACGCGCTTGCTTTCGCGTTTCACCGCGGCGACCGGCAGTTCAGTGACGCTGGCGCTCTGCACTTCGGCTGCCACTGGCGCTTCTGGCAGCACAACCGCCGCTGCCGCTGCGTTTTCTTCAGCCTGCGGGAAGCGAATCTGGGCTTCATCAATCACGAAGCAGAGCACCGCAACGATGTCATCTTTACCGACGCCATCAATGCAGACGTCGAGCGTGTTGCTGCCCTTCTGCACGTTGGTCAGCGTGCCGAGATTGCCCATCTCTTCCAGCATCAGATCGACTTCTTTCTCTTTCAGGTCGATCAGCTGCACCCGCAGCGCACTGCTGCTGGCGGCGGGCGCGCTGGCAGCGGGCGCGCTGGCAGCGGGCGCGGCACTGGTGGACGCTTCAACCGGCAGGCCTTTAGCCTCTAACGCCAGCTGACGCAGCGCTTCACAGATATATTTAAAGCTCTCCGCGTTTGGCTCTTGCGCGGTTTTATAAGCATCGAGCTGTTCCTGCATAATATCTTTGGTTTCCAAAAACAGGTTGATGATGTCGGTGCTGAGCTGCATCTCGCCGCGACGAGCACCATCCAGAATGTTTTCCAGGATGTGAGTGGTTTCCTGTAATACCGTAAAACCAAAGGTTCCGGCGCCACCCTTAATCGAGTGGGCGGCGCGGAAGATGGCGTTAAGCTGTTCAGAGTCTGGTTCCTGCGGGTCGAGACCCAGCAGGTGTTGTTCCATATCCGCTAACAGTTCATCGGCTTCATCAAAAAACGTCTGGTAAAAATCGCTGATGTCCATACTCACGGGGATCACCTCGGCTGTGAGGGGGCTGCTGTATTCACCGCGCTGCCTGGTGGTGCAGGTGCGGTAATCTGTTCAATCGCCGCCGGATCGCTGATCTGGACGGCATCACTTTCTGCGTTCTCTTTTTCTATTGCCGCTTCGGTGTCGTGGTTCAACACCAGCAGGCTGATACGGCGGTTAACCGCATCATTCCCGCCGCGATTTTTCAGGCGCATGGTGTCGGCCATGCCTAACACCCGCAAAATTTTGCCGCTGTCTAAGCCGCCAATCACCAGTTCACGCCGCGAGGCGTTGGCGCG
This sequence comes from Pantoea sp. X-Soil-YNGN-775, assembly GCF_059730575.1. Taxonomy (NCBI): domain Bacteria; kingdom Pseudomonadati; phylum Pseudomonadota; class Gammaproteobacteria; order Enterobacterales; family Erwiniaceae; genus Pantoea; species Pantoea sp. X-Soil-YNGN-775. The sequence goes on from NZ_AP035945.1 coordinate 2,339,273, forward strand.
ATCGGCCGATAACTCCCAGTTGCTGTAGCCTTTGTCACCGCTGGCATACTGAAAATCATCGGTATGACCCGCCAGGCTGATGCGGTTAGGAATGCCGTTCAGGATCGGCGCAATGGCGCGCAGAATGTCGCGCATATAAGGCTCGACTTCGGCTCTGCCGGTCTTAAACATCGGGCGATTCTGGCTGTCGATAATCTGGATACGCAGCCCCTCTTCCACCATGTTGATGATCAGATGCGGGCGCAGCGCTTTCAGACGCGGATCGGCTTCAATCAGCTGATCGAGTTTTTCCCGCAGCCGGTTGAGACGGATCTCGTCCAGCTTGCGTTTCTGCTCATCCATATCGACCACTTTCTTCACTTCGCCGATCTTTTGCGTCGGATCGTCACCGCCGCCAGGGATCGGGCTTTCACTGTCGCTGCTGCGCTGTCCACCGGTTATCGCCACTTTAAGCGGCGTTTTAAAGTAGTCAGCGATCTGCACCAGCTGCTGCGGGTTAGCGATAGAGAGCAGCCACATCACCATAAAAAACGCCATCATCGCCGTCATAAAGTCGGCATAGGCGATTTTCCACGAGCCGTGGCTGCCTTCATGTCCTTTATGTTTGCGCTTTTTGATCAGCACAATTGGGCGATTGCCGTGCTTCATGAGGTCTCGTCCGAAGTCTGTTTAGCCGGGTTTTTCGCGTTACGTACGTGCTCTTCCAGTTCGCTGAAAGAGGGACGCTCTGCCGAGTAGAGCGTTTTACGGCCAAATTCCACGGCAATCTGCGGCGCATAGCCATTCAGGCTGGAGAGCAGCGTTACCTTGATGCACTGCATCATCTTGGTGGTTTCAGCACACTTCTGCCGCAGGACTGACGCCAGCGGTGAGATAAAGCCATACGCCAGCAGAATACCGAGGAAGGTACCGACCATCGCATGGGCCACCAGCGCACCTAATTCCGCCGCCGGGCGATCGGCCGAGGCCAGTGCGTGCACCACCCCCATTACCGCCGCCACGATACCGAAAGCCGGCAGGCCATCACCCACCGCTGCTATACTTTGCGCCGGTACGTCACACTCGTGTTCGTAGGTCTCAATCTCTTCATCCATCAACGCTTCAATCTCGAAGGCGTTCATGTTGCCGCTGACCATCAGGCGCAAATAATCGGTAATAAAATCGACTAACTGCTTATCGGCAAGAATACGCGGATAATTAGCAAAAATTTCGCTCTGGCTGGGATCTTCAATATCGCGTTCCAGCGATAACATCCCCTGCTGACGCGACTTAGCCATCAGGCGATAAAGCAGCGCCATCAGGTCCATGTAAACGGCTTTGTTATATTTTGACCCGCGAAATAACAGCGGCAACGCTTTCAGCGTTTTTTTAATCGACTTGCCGTTGTTACCCACTAAAAATGCACCAGCGCCGGCCCCGCCGATCATTAATAATTCGGCTGGCTGATACAGCGCGCCGAGATGGCCGCCCACCAGCGCATATCCGCCCAACACGGAGCCTAAAACAATCAAATAACCTACAATTATTAGCACAAGAAATCCTTACGTCCGTAACGTGTTGGTGGAAGTTAAGCCAGAGAGCCGCAGGTGTTATTCGTAAAACGGAAGCAAAAAAAAAGCAGCGGTATTAACCGCTGCTGGATGGCTTCCACAGTGCGAACAAACTTAAACGGCGCGTTTAACCTGTTCATCCAGCAGTTGTGGAAACATATCGGCAGAATCTGCAGAAAGTTTACGTCTTTTTACGGCACGTGATGGCGGCTGGCACAGGCTGCAGACAAAGCTGCCGACTGGCTGATGGGCATGATTAATAAAGCTGCCATTACAGCTTTTGCAATCGGCCAGTTCCAGCATGCCACTTTCAACGAATCGCACCAGGGTCCATGCACGCGTTAGCGCCAACAGCGGGCCCTCGTCCGATTGCGGACACTGTTCGAGATATAACCGGTAGGCTTTAATCACGGCATCAACGCCGCTGCACAGTCCGGTTTTCAGTAAAAATTTCCAGGCGTTACAGAACATGGAAGCATGAATGTTCTGCTCCCAGGTCATAAACCAGTCGGTCGAAAAAGGCAGCATGCCTTTCGGTGGCGGGCTGCCACGCAACTCTTTATACAGCTTAATCAGACGGCCACGGCTCAGCTGGGTTTCGCTTTCTAACATCTGTAAGCGCGCGCCCAGGGTAATCAGCTCCATCGCGAGCTGAATATCACGCGCTTCCTGAACAATACTTTTCTCAGTCATCACATCGCCCTCTTTTTAGCAGGCGCGTCATCTTTAGACGCGTTACGCAGTAAACGGCTGGATAATAAAATGCCGGTGTGGATTTGCTGTAAATCATCCACGCGTGATTCCTGCGTCAGGCGATTAATTGTGCTGCTGTCGGTAAAACGAAACTGGCAAACCAATTGATTGGTTTCCGCCATTTTTACCATTTCAGGCAGAGTTAATTCAGATAATGCATCCGCCATCTTCTCATCAATACCGAGGCGAAACATTGCAGATGCTTTTTCCTGGTTAATTAATCGCTGCGCAAGCAGTAAATATGACAAGTTGAGATCGTAAATATGTTTTAGTAATTCAGATGTACCCATTTTTCCATCCTGAGAGACGCGACGTAACTTCACCACAGATTATTATCTGCGTATCGAGCTGCTGATTGGTAAATCTAAAGATGGCAAAAAAAATAGTGTGTCGTGCAAATGTCACTGCTTTTTGCCTTCATCTTATGTGCGGGTTACAGGCCCGCTGAAAGTCAAAAATCCAGGCCATTTTATTTTCGAGTTGTAACCATCTTCCGTGACGTCTTCTTACATTTTTTAAGACTAATCCGAAAACAAGGCAAATCTATATCGTCTGATTTCCACATACAACGACAGTAATGTGAAATTTTAGATAAAGTGTGATGCAGATCACACTTTTAAGGCAAATTTCTTCAGCAACCCTTTACGATCATTTGTCTGTTGCTCATTTTTTAAGCAAAAATTGACGATTTTAAGTCGAATTGGTCCTGAGAAAGGTTTAATAGGGGGTAAAACAGGCTCTATTCCACGGTTTGATAGCCGACCGATCTAATGTCGGTGTTAATCGATTTAACACACTATTTAGAACCATTTAAAACAGTCATATCAGAATATTATGCTACTGAATGCCGTGACCAATCGCTTTTAAATTAGTTACTTAAGGTAAGTATCGCAGAGGGTGAGTAATGAAAGCGTTAAGGTTTTTACGGCAGTATTGGCACTCACTGGCAGCCTGACGTTAACAGTTGCAGTCGTCTGTTTAGTATACGACATCAGATGTAACAATGGGTTACATAAGCAAGTTGAATGAATCGGCGAGAGTTTTAATCAGCCTGACAAGTATCGGCAGGCGGCAGCTAAACTTGAGTTAAGAAGGTAAAGAAAGCAGGCTAAGCCTCTTATCAGTCGTTTTTTCGCGCATTTGATTTTTTTTGGCCGATCTGCCAGCGGTTCAGGCATCAGGCGAACACCGCGCGAGGCAAAGGTAACGGCAGCGAAGGTGTCTGAATGTAACGGAAGGATACAGCGCGCGCTGGCTGTAAAAAAGGCCACGACATCCGACGATGTCGTGGCCTGGCAGCGGCTAATCAGGCGAGTTTTGGAAAGGTCGCGACTTTATTTACCGTGCCGTGGTCAGCACTGCGTGGCGCAATGCGTTCCAGGTCTTTCAGGAAGTTCTCGCGCCAGGCGGTAATATCGTTTTTACGCAGTACCGCCATCATGTCGTTGTAGCGTGAAATTCTTTCGGTACGCGGCATGGTAATCGCTTTGTCGAGCGCTGCCGCCACTTCGTCGCGGTCATACGGGTTGACGATCAGCGCTGAGGTCAGCTCATTGGCCGCACCGGCAAAGCGCGACAGCACCAGCACACCTGGATCGTCCGGGTCCTGCGCCGCCACATACTCTTTCGCCACCAGGTTCATGCCGTCACGCAGCGGCGTCACCAGACCCACATCGGTCAGGCGAAAGATTTTCATCAGCAGTCGGCGGTCGAAATGCTGGTTAAGGTAGTAGAGCGGCGTCCAGCCCAGCGTGCCGTATTTACCGTTAATGCGCCCTGCTTCGGTTTCCAGCTGGTGACGAATATCCTGATAGGCCTGCACATCGCTGCGCGAAGTCGGCGCAATCTGCGAATAGCGAATTTTACCGCGGTGCTGCGGGAAGTTCTCCAGCAGCGCTTCGTAGGCCAGGAAGCGTTCCGGCAGTCCTTTAGAATAGTCGAGACGCTCACAGGCAATAATATTGCGCGCGTCACCCAACTCTTTTTTCATCGCCGCCATCTTCGGTGGCAACGGCCCTTCCGCCATCTCTTTAATGCTGTCAGGTTCAATCCCGATAGGGTAAACCTCAGTCATAAAGGTATTGCCGAAAGCGCGATGCTTTTTGTCACCTTTATTCTGCAACTGCGTAAGCTGGCTAACGCTGTCGAGGAAGGCGACCCGATCCGACTCGGTCTGGAAGCCAAGCAGGTCATACTCGCACAGCATTTCCAGCAGTTCCTGATGCGGCGGCAGGGCGTTGAAGATTTCTGGCGTCGGGAACGGAATATGCAGGAAGAAACCGATACGGTTATTAATGCCGGCGCGACGCAGTGCCGCCGCAAAAGGCAGGAAATGATAATCGTGGATCCACAGAATATCATCCGTCTTAATCAGCGGTTTTAACCGCTGAGCTACCGCGTCGTTAACTTCGCAGTAGCCTTCCCAGGCTTCACGCTGGAACTTAACCAGATCAAGACGATAATGGAAGGCGGGCCAGATAACCGTATTTGAGAACTGGCAGTAGTAGAGATCGTATTCGTTCTGGCTTAACGGGAAGGAGGCGTATTCGATACCCTCGTGCTGCTGGACCGAAACATCATCTTCTTCTTCACCGGAGAACTCGCTGATTTCACCGTTCCAGCCAAACCACAATCCGCCTGTGCTTTTCAACGCGTCCAGAATGCCGACGGCGAGACCGCCTGCGCTGGTTTTAGCCCCATTTGGAATGGCGATACGGTTAGATACAACCACTAAACGACTCATAACCTAAACTCCTTACCGACGTTGTCTTGCTTTAATCGTAATAATGTTCGTTCCAGCCAGTGATATACCGCCTCGACGTTATTCAGCCGAAAGCGTGCCTGACTGGAACCTTCGCCGACCTTAATCGAAATGCCCTGCATGGCGTTTACCACCGCAAAGCCTTTCTCGTCTGTCAGGTCGTCTCCAATAAATACCGGAATGCATCCGGCAAAAGGCGCTTGTTGCATAAAATCACGAATGGCGGCGCCCTTATCAATACCTAAGGGTTTTATCTCCACCACACATTTGCCCGGCTGAAGCGCCAGCCCCGGAAATCGTTTCACTGACTGTTCAGCCAGTCGCATCACATCCTGCTCATGCTGTATTGCCTGACGATAGTGAAGCGCAAAGGCCATGCCTTTGATCTCCAGCTGGGTGCCAGGCCATAACGCCATCGCGTTTTGCAGTTCCGTCCTGAGTTCCTGTTCAACCTCGACCGGCAGGCTAATGCGGTGCATCTCCCCATCTGCATCACGGCGTTCTGCACCGTGGACACCAGCGGCAGGACCGCGCCACGGCGCAGCCAGGGCGTCGAGTTGCGCAATCGGCCGACCAGAAACCAGCGCCAGCGCACCGTGACTAACATCAGAGAGTTGCAGCAACTGCGCGACAACCTGTTCAGGAATAAACACCGCTTCGGGACGGGACTGTATCGCTGCCAGCGTGCCATCGACATCAAAAAAGAAGGCGTAACGTCCGCCTTCCAGCGTCGGGAACGTGTCAGAGCTGTTTACCGCTTGGGTCACGTCACTTCTCCTGAATTTCGAAATTTGAGTTCAAATCAAGGATGTCCTGACGCAGTAGGGTCAGCAAGAGGGAAATTCTGATAACGTGGCGATTGAGGGGCAAAACAGGGCGATTTAACAGGTCACTCTCCTCAAACTTGCAAGCTCATTACTGACAATACTGGCTGACTGAGAACATCTACCGATTAAGTGTAGACGGAAATAGGGTTTATGCCAGAAAGATGCATGTTTCATGCCAGCCGCTGCGGTTAAGTGAGCACAACCCGCCTGAGGTGTTCGGTTGCCCGCCGGCGCCGCTGCGGTGTTTTCGCGCCAGCGCCGGCTGGAGCCTGGCCAGCTGAGCCTGCCTGAACCGCTGAAACCGGAGCAAGCTTAAGCTTCTTAAGGTATTCCTAATATTGAAAGTGCACTCTCAGCACACTTTTGATATTCGGACTTTTTTGATCATGGCGTTTTCATTCAACAGGCCGGTCATCAGCCGCCTTACTCTGCTGATCCTTGCTGCGGTCTATATCGCGGTTTTCCTTAATCTGGCCTATTACCGTCAGGTTCTGGCCCTGATGCCGTTGACCAGCCTGCACGCCACGCTGGTCTTCCTGTCGATGCCGCTGGTGGCGTTCAGCGTAATCAACATTGTGATCACCCTTGCCTCGTTTCTCTGGCTCGATCGGGTCCTGATTGCGCTGTTTATTCTGCTTTCTGCCACCGCCCAGTTTTTTATCCAGACCTATAACATCGTGGTCGATCGCTCGATGATCACCAATATGATGGACACCACCGCCTCCGAATCGTTTGCCCTGATCACGCCGCAGCTGCTGTTTACCCTGCTGACCTCCGGCGTTCTGATGGCGCTGCTGGTGTTCTGGCCGCGGTTGAAAAAGCAACACTGGCGCGGGGCGATGCAGCGTTTGCTCAGCATAGCGATCTCGGTGGCGATCATTCTGCTGGTCGCCCTGCTGTTTTATAAAGATTACGCCTCGCTGTTTCGCAATAATCGCGAACTGGTGAAGGCGCTGAGTCCGTCCAACAGCATCGCCGCCAGCCTGTCGTGGTATAAGCATCAGCAGCTGGAGAACCTGCCGCTGGTGCGAATCGGCGAAGATGCCCATCAGCTGCCTGAGCGGCTTAACGGCGGTAAACAGAATCTGACCATCCTGATCGTTGGCGAAACATCGCGGGCGCAGAATTTCTCGCTGGGCGGCTATGCCCGCCAGACCAATCCGCTGCTGGCTAAAGATAATGTGATCTATTTCCCGCATACTATCTCGTGCGGTACGGCGACGGCGGTGTCCGTGCCCTGCATGTTTTCGAATATGCCGCGCGCCCATTACGACGACGTGCTGGCCGCCCATCAGGAAGGATTGCTGGATATCATTCAGCGCGCCGGCATCAGCGTGTTATGGAATGAAAATGATGGCGGCTGTAAGGGCGCCTGCGACCGCGTGCCGCATCAGGATATGACCAGCCTGAACCTGCCCGGCATGTGCATTAACGGTGAGTGTTACGATGACGTGCTGTTTCACGGCCTGGATGACTACATTAATCAGCTCAAGGGTAATGCGGTGATCGTGCTGCACACCATCGGCAGCCACGGCCCGACCTACAGCCATCGCTATCCGCCGCAGCTGCGTCAGTTTGTCCCGACCTGTGACACTAATCAGATCCAGGATTGTTCACAGCAGCAGCTGGTCAATACCTACGACAACACCTTATTAAATGTCGATCACATCGTCGACAAGGCGATTGGCGTGCTGCGTGCCCATCAGGACCGTTTTACCACCAGCCTGGTCTATCTGTCCGATCACGGCGAATCGCTGGGCGAAAATGGCGAATACCTGCATGGTCTGCCCTACGCTATCGCCCCCGATACCCAGAAACATGTGCCGATGCTGATCTGGCTGTCCGATGATTATCAGCAGCGTTATGCGGTGAATCGTGGTTGTCTGACTAAACTGGCGGCGACAGACGATTTTTCGCAGGATAATCTGTTTTCCACCATGCTGGGTTTAACCGGCACCGCGACCCATGAATATCTGCCCGCGGATGACATTTTGACGATGTGTCGGAGCCGACCACAATGAAAATTCTGATTGTAGAAGATGATGCGCTGCTGCTGCAGGGCCTGATGCTGGCGCTGGAGGGCGAAGGCTACGTCTGTGATGGCGTCACCACGGTGCGGGATGCCGAAGCGCATTTTTCCACTGGCCTGTATAGCCTGGTGGTGCTGGATTTGGGTTTGCCGGATGAAGACGGACTGCATTTTCTGCTGCGCCTGCGCCGGCAGAAGAAAATGACGCCGGTGCTGATCCTTACCGCCCGCGACACCATCAGCGAACGTATCGCCGGGCTGGACGCCGGTGCCGACGATTACCTGATCAAGCCCTTCTCGCTGGATGAACTGCTGGCGCGCATTCGCGCCCTGATCCGCCGTCACGTGAACCAGGGCGACAGCCAGCTGATGGTCGGCGCACTGGCGCTGGATATGACACATCGCCAGATAACGCTGGGCGGCACGCTGCTGGACCTGACGCCGAAAGAGTATGCGATTCTCTCCCGCCTGATGCTGAAAGCGGGCAATCCGGTGCACCGCGAAATCCTCTATCAGGATATCTATAACTGGGAAACCGAGCCGTCTACCAATACGCTGGAGGTTCATATTCACAACCTGCGTGACAAAATTGGCAAAAGCGCCATCCGCACGGTGCGCGGCTTTGGCTATGCGCTGGTGACGGCTGACGTGATTCGCGAGGTACCATGAAATCCCGCATTGACCATCGCAGTATGCGCTTTCGCCTGATCCTGACCATTGGCCTGATTCTGCTGGTGTTCCAGGTGATCAGCGTCGCCTGGCTGTGGCATGAGAGCAAAGAGCAAATTCAGTTTCTGGTCGAAGCGCAGCTGCAAAAGCGCAACATGGATCGTCATGTCGAACGCGAGGTGCATGAAGCGGTGGCCAGCCTGGCGGTGCCCAGCCTGGTGATGATCAGCCTGACGCTACTGCTCTGCTATCAGGCGGTAAAATGGATTACCCGCCCGCTGTATCAGCTGCAGCGTGAGCTGGAAAACCGCAGCGAAGAGAACCTCGACCCGATAGCCTGCCACAGTCCGGTACAGGAGATTGATGCGGTGACCCAGGCGATTAACCAGCTGGTGGCGCGGCTGAATAACAGTCTGGAGCGCGAACGGTTGTTTACCGCCGATGTGGCGCACGAGCTGCGTACGCCACTGGCCGGCCTGCGGCTGCATCTGGAACTGATTGAACGCAACAGCGACGTCAGGGTTCAGCCATTACTGCAACGGCTCGATCAGATGACCAACAGCGTGTCGCAGCTGCTCCAGCTGGCGCGCGCCGGACAGTCCTTCACCTCCGGCACCTATCAGAACGTGGCGCTGATTGAAGATGTGATTTTGCCGATGGAAGCGGAACTGAGCAGCATGCTGGATGCACACCAGCAAACCCTGACGCTCGATCTGCCAGAGGACGTGTTTGTGCGCGGTGACGCAACGCTGCTGAAAATGTTGCTGCGTAACCTGGTCGAGAACGCCCATCGCTACAGCCCTAAAAACAGTGCAATCATTTTGCGGCTGGCATCGGGCGAACAACCGACCCTGACGGTAGAAGATGAAGGTCCTGGCATTGACGAAAGTAAAAGTGGTGAACTGAGTAAAGCGTTTATCCGCATGGACAGTCGTTACGGCGGGATTGGGCTGGGATTAAGCATCGTCAGCCGCATTGTGCAGCTGCATCGTTTTCAGTTCTTTTTAGAGAACCGCCGCGACCGCAGTGGCTGCCGGGCGGTAATTAAATTCTGATGGCTGCCGAATCAGGCGCTAAACCATGCCGCCAGAAACAGGATCACCGTCGTCGCGGCGATCAGCAGCGCGGCATATTCACTGACAGGCCGGACAGGGGCAGTAATTACCGCAGTGGTAGCAGATTTCATGGCATTCTCCTCATGTTGAAACCGGAGTATCCTCGCGCCACATTAAGGAAACCTTAAGCTCGTGTTGATCGCATCAGATAAACGCCCTCTCCCCGGCTATTTATGAGCAGTGCTCATAAACCCATCTCTTTTTAAGCCACTAATCAGCCCGCGCGCCGTGCTCTATTCTCAGGCATTCCCCGCAACGTTTTCAGAGGAGAGCAACAGTGCAAACCCGCAAATTAGGTCAGTCAGGGCTTGAAGTCTCCAGCCTCGGTCTCGGCTGCATGGGACTGAGCCACGGTTACGGTCCGGCAACCGATAAGCAGCAGGCGATTGCGCTAATCCGCGCCGCCGTCGATCAGGGCGTCACTTTTTTCGATACCGCTGAAGTTTATGGCCCGTGGCTGAATGAAGAGGTGGTCGGCGAGGCGCTGGCTCCGGTTCGCGATCGGGTGGTCATCGCCACTAAGTTTGGCTTCACCTTTGGCGAGGATAACAAACAGCAGATCCTTAACAGCCGGCCGGAGCAGATTCGCCGGGCAATAGAAGGATCGCTACGCCGATTAAAAACCGAGGTGATCGATCTCTATTATCAGCACCGGGTTGATCCCGAAGTGCCAATTGAAGATGTCGCGGGCACCATCCGCGATCTGATCGCTGAAGGCAAGGTGAAACACTTTGGCTTATCCGAAGCCGGGGTGCAGACCGTGCGACGTGCTCATGCGGTCCAGCCGGTTACCGCGCTACAAAGTGAATATTCGATGTGGTGGCGTGAGCCGGAAGCAGAGATGATCCCAACGCTGGAGGCGCTGGGTATCGGCTTTGTGCCGTTCAGCCCGCTGGGAAAAGGCTACCTGACCGGCGCGATTCAGCCTGACAGCACCTTTGGCAGCGACGATTTCCGCAGTCAGGTTCCGCGCTTTTCTCCTGAGGCGCTGGCCGCCAATCAGGCTCTGATCGATCTGCTCGCCACTATCGCTCAGGATAAAGCCGTCACCCCGGCACAGATCGCGCTCGCCTGGCTGCTGGCGCAAAAACCGTGGATTGTACCGATTCCGGGCACCACCAAACTGCACCGCCTGAAGGAAAACCTGCAGGCTGCGGCGCTGCAACTTAGCGCCGAAGATCTGCAGCGCATCAACCAGGCGCTGGCTGCTGTTGAGGTACAAGGCGACCGCTATCCTGCGGCGCTACAGGCGCGGGTTGGCCGTTAAGAGCCGCGGCTGCCGGGCGCTGAACCGCGTCCGGCAGCGCTTTTGCTGATTCTGCGGACTGACACCCGCGCTGCGTCGGCGTGGTGCTCTACACTTAATGGCTACATTCCGTTCAGGGAGTTCCGCCATGAGTCAACGCATGCACAAATACGCTTTTCCGGTCAGCAAAGCGCGTAAATATCTCGAGCCGGGCCCGGTGCTGCTGCTCAGCTCGCAGTTTGAGGATCGGCACGACATCATGACCCTCGGCTGGCACACCGTGCTTGAATTTTCCCCGTCACTGGTCGGCTGTATGATTGCCGGCATGAACTTCAGCCATGAGCTGATACGCAACAGCGGACAGTGCGTGCTCAACGTGCCTTCAGCCTCGCTGATTGATCAGGTGGTGGCGATTGGTAACAGCCACGGCGACCAGCTGGATAAATTTGAGGCTTTTGGCCTGACGGCTGAACCGGCGCAGGTGGTACGCGCACCGATGATCGCCGAATGTTTCGCCAGCTTCGAATGCCAGCTGTATGACGATTCAATGGTCGATAATTACAACCTGTTCATCTTTGAAATTGTCAAAGCCCACGTCGCTGAACAGCCGGAATATCCCACTACGCTGCACTACACCGGTGAAGGCCGCTTCAGCGTGATGAGCGATAAACTGCTGGATAAAAGCAAAGACTTTAAACCAGAGATGCTGATTTAGTTGAAAGCGGCGGGTTTCGTCCCCATTTTCCTCTTTCGACCTGACAGGAGTAAATCATTATGGCAATCGAATATGCAGTGATCGCGGGTGGCTGTTTCTGGTGCACCGAAGCGGTATTTAAGGATGTGATCGGCGTGGAGTCCGTTGAAAGCGGTTATACCGGCGGTGCCCGTCCTAATCCGACCTACGAACAGGTCTGCAGCGGTGCCACCGGCCACGCAGAAGCGATCCGCATCGGCTTTGATCCGGAGAAAGTCAGCTATGGCGATTTACTGGATATCAGCTTTGTGACCCACGATCCGACCCAGCTTAATCGTCAGGGCAACGATATTGGCACCCAGTATCGCTCAGCGATTTTCCCGGCTAATGCCGAACAGGAAGCAGAAGCCCGTGCGGCGATTCAACGCGTCCAGGCCGATCACGATGTGCCGGTGGTGACCACCATCGAGCCGCTGAAAGAGTGGTATCCGGCCGAAGCCTATCATCAGGATTACTGGGACGGTGCCGGTCAGCGTAACGGTTACTGCCTGGCAGTGATCCCACCGAAATTGCAAAAGCTGCGCAAAAGCTTCGCCAATAAAGTGAAGAGCTAAGGTTGTGTGCGGGGTGGCGTCAACCGCCCCGCATCGTCTTTTACTGGCCAGGCAGCTTCAGCCCCATGGCATTGCCTAAGGTAAAGAACAGATCGGTTTGATCGGTCAGTCCCACCACGTTACCCGCATGCGGGCCATAGGCTGCAATCCGCAACTGCGATCCGGTATGTTCCTGCGAATCCTCTTCTGAATTACCGTAGCTGATGGTCATTACCGCGCCGTCTTTGGTGGTCAGCGCCTGCGTCAGCCCCGGCGCTTTGGTGCCGTTCTCGACAATCTGACTGCTGTGGGCATGATCTGCCGTCACTACCACCAGGGTATTGCCCTCTTCACGGGCAAAAGCCAGCGCCTGCTGGACCGCTTCATCCAGGTCCACCGTTTCACCAATCTGACCACAAGGATTGGCCGCGTGATCCTGCTTATCAATCGAGGCGCCTTCTACCTGCAGGAAGAAGCCATTTGGATTGTTACGCAGCAGGTCGATCGCTTTGGCGGTCATCTGCGCCAGCGTAGGCGTTGACAGCGGGCGGTCCTTATTGACTTCACAGGTCACCACCGGCTTATCAATATTGCCGTGATAGCTGGCTTTCGGCCCCTGCCAGCGCACCGGCATATTGCCTGCAGAGAACAGACCCAGCAGCGGTTTTTGCTGATCGGCCACGGTGACGGCGTTAAGCCCCTGCCAGTCGCTGACCAGCTGATAGCCCAGCGCCTGCGCCTGCTCATTCAGCGTTTTACCCTGATATTCGCCGGCTTTCGCTACCTCGGCGAACGATTTTGCCCCGCCTCCTAAGGTTACGTCGGGACGGGTTTTCAATAACTGTTCGCTAATCGATCCCTTACCGCCCTGCTCTGCGGCGTTGGTCGGACAGAGTTCGCTGGTCTTCTCCGGTCCGTAGCATTTACGCGAGGTTACGTGCGAGAACAGCACTGCGGGCGTCGCATCCTGCAGTTCAGCGGTTGAGACATCGCCGGTGGCTTTGCCCGCTGCTTTCGCCAGCTCCAGCAGCGTCATCTGATCCTGACCATTAACATCGACGCTGATGGCACCGTTATAACTTTTGGTGCCGGTTGCCCAGGCCGTGGCTGACGCGGCCGAGTCGGTGACGTAATTAGGTTTGTGGGTTTTCTTATCTAACGAATAATGGGTGTACTGGCCGGTCAGCGGCAGCGCATCGATACCTTTAAAAAAGCCGCCTGCGCCTTCTGCCAGATTACGCGCCGCGGTGATTTCAGAGTCACCCATGCCATCACCAATCAGCAGGATAACGTTTTTGGCGGTGCTATTGCGTAGCGAGGCTTTTAACGCCTCAGTCTGGTCACCGGTCAGCCGACGTGCTCCGCCGTGCTGGCTGAGATCGCCCTGCGCCGCACGGGAAACGAGGTCGACATCCGCCAGGGCCGGGGTGGCGATCACGGAGGCGAGCAGAGAGAGGGTAAACAGAGGAAGCTTTTTCATTATTCGATCCTTGTAAGCAAAAAATACCAATGATTTCAGGCGTTAATTTTGCGACGATCGGGTGATGTTTTTGTGTCACTGAGATTTCAGTTTGATGACAAAACCGGCGGAGTGGGCAACGCTAAATCGATTCGTTCAGAGCTTAAGCGAATAGAACAAAAGAGAAAAATAGTGCTTGACCCTTTTCAGCCGACTCCCTATAGTAGCGCTCCGTTGACCCGGCGCGGTCAATGGAAAAAATGTGGTGAGGTGTCCGAGTGGCTGAAGGAGCACGCCTGGAAAGTGTGTATACGGCAACGTATCGGGGGTTCGAATCCCCCTCTCACCGCCACATTCAAAGAAGAGCCTGAACGAAAGTTCAGGCTTTTTTTTATGCATAGTTTTATGCAGAGTTTTGTGCAGAGTTCAGCGACGGTAAGAAGCCCCGCCCCACCATAAGAAAACCCGGCCGAAGCCGGGTTTGGGCGCTACACTGCTACTCAATCAAACGCTAGCTATAGGCGTGCAGGGTGCGCTGACACAGCGCAGAACGCACACAATCTTCTTTGCCGAAACGTACGATGCCAACCATCTCGTCCTCTTCGAAACGCGCCAGCGCGTCTGCGAGACCGGAAGGCACCCCAGCGGGCAAGTCGCACTGGGTAATATCACCATTCACAATGACCGTGACGTTTTCGCCCAGTCGGGTCAGGAACATTTTCATCTGGGCGGCGGTCACGTTTTGCGCCTCATCCAGAATAACCACGGCATTTTCAAAGGTCCGGCCGCGCATATAGGCGAACGGGGCGATTTCGACCTTGGCGATTTCCGGACGCAGACAGTACTGCATAAAAGACGCGCCAAGACGTTTAACCAGAATGTCGTAAACCGGTCGGAAATAAGGGGCGAATTTCTCGGAGATATCACCGGGCAGGAATCCCAGATCCTCATCGGCCTGTAACACCGGGCGCGTAACGATAATCCTGTCAATATCCTTATGAATCAGGGCCTCTGCCGCTTTCGCAGCGCTGATCCAGGTTTTGCCGCAACCGGCTTCACCGGTGGCAAAGATCAGCTGTTTCGTTTCTATGGCGGTGAGATAGTGTGCCTGAGCTTCATTACGGGCTTCTATCGGTCCCCGGTCGCGCACATCGCGCGCCATGCCAATCGAGTCCAGCCCACCCATTTGCACCAGCGAAGTGACCGATTCTTCTTCACGCTGACGATGACTCCGGGAGTCATTGCGAAGCACTCGTCTTGCTTCCCGACGCGCTTTGATCACTGCTTTCTGTCTTCCCATAGTGGCACCTTACAGTTGGTTTCATTTCCCGCGTCAGGCCAGTGGCCCGTTGCGATTACGTGAACGCTTTAGAGGTTTCAGTTGGCTTCCTTTAGAGCCGTGACAGGCCATGAAATCAGGCATGCAGCAGCAGCACAGCGTTGCTGTATACCGGTAAAAAAGGGATGCGAAATGACCAGAGAGAACGTTGGAGAGAGGAGGATGTTACGAGGCAGAATAGCCCTCGCGGTTAAGCGCAATCTATTTACTGAGACAGACTTTCCATAAAAGAATCGACCCATGCGCGAACTCCAGTGTGATACATCAACACGTCTGATTACGCTTACTGGATAAAGTGCACCATTTTATTGGCGCTTTGCAACAGTAATTTTACTTCATGGCAAAGTAATTGCGAATCGGGTGTTAACGCCTCAGCAGAGAAACACCAATTATTTATTATTTTTCAATAATTTATTTTATTTTGTCACACTTAAAATCGCGTTAAAATTTCAGCTAAAACTGAGCGAAAAAATGCTTCTGGCCGCTATCAGACCAAAAAACGCTCCGCCTGAGGCCAGGCAGAGCGAAGTGGATGAAATTTAATCAGGCTTCGAGTAACGGCTGGGCTAAATAATGGCTGGCATCGGCGACGCCGGGCAGAACAAAAAAGTATCCCCCGCCAAACGGCCGGATATATTCTTCCAGCGCTTCACCATTCAGACGCTGCTGGACGGTAATAAAGCCCTTTTCCAGATCGTGCTGATAACAGACAAACAGCAGCCCCATCTCCAGCTGACCTGAAGCGGAAATCCCTGCCGAATAGCTGTAGCCGCGACGCAGCATCAGGCTGCTGGCGGTTTCCGGGGTTCGCGGGTTGGCGAGACGAATGTGCGAATCCAGCGCAATCACCTCACCATCCGGATCGTTGTGGTAATCCGGAATGTCGCGTTCATGCTGCATCCCCAGCGGCGCCCCGCTCAGCTTATCGCGGCCAAAAATGGTTTGCTGCTCGCCCAGCGGCGTGCGGTCCCACATCTCAACGTGAAAACGAATCAGCCGCACCGCCTGATAGCTGCCGTTCCGCGCCCAGGCCGGTTCATCCTGATCGTCCGTCACCCATAACAGCTGATTCATCAGGGCGCGATCGTGGGTATCCGGATTGGCCGTGCCATCTTTGAATCCCAGCAGGTTGATCGGCGTCTCCGCCCCCTGACTGCGCGCCGCGTGATCGGAGATAAACCCTTCACGACGCCAGCGCACGCCCAGCAGATCGGGCGTATGTTTGATGATGTCGCGCAGGGCATGAATCACCGTATCCTGGGTATTGGCGCACAGCTGCAACAGCAGGTCGCCGTGGCAGGCGTCAGCATCCAGTGAATCATTCGGAAAACGGGTCATCCGCTGCAGTTTTTTCGGCTTGTGCGCTGCCAGACCAAAACGTTCATCGAACAGCGAATCCCCTACTGACACGGTAATTGTCAGGTTATCCGGGGCGATAGTGGCACCCAGAATGCCGGAGTCCATCGGCGGCAGACGCGGATTGGTCACCTGCGGCGCAGGACCGCCCGCGGTCAGAAAAGCGATGCGCTGGGTCAGCAGACGAAACAGCCGCTCCAGCTCTGCTTTATCGCTGCTCAGCAGATCAAACGCCACCAGCATCATTGACGCCTGCTGTGGCGTCACGATGCCCGCCTGATGCGGTCCATAAAAGGGCTGCGCCTGTTGCCGCGCCTGCGGCGTTACCGTGCCCGGTGAAAAGCTGTCGGCGGCGGCCGCGTGAAACGGACAACCGCCACCCAGCGCGGCCGCCCCACCCAGCAGTCCCAGACCTTTTAATAAACGACGACGCGCGGGCTGCGCGTCATCTTCCTGACGACTCATGATTAATCCAGACCCAGGGTGCCACGCAGTAATGAAAGATCTTCCGCCAGGGCGGTAATCGGTCCTTTCAGCGCATTACGATCGGCGCTGGTCAGTTTCTCATACGATTCGAAACCGGTTTTAGTGCGATATTTGCTCAGGATCGCATCCACTTTCTTAAAGTTGCCGTCGATTTTTGCCAGTAACTGCGGGTTAGCCTGACTGACCATCGGCCGCAGCAGTTCGACAATTTTCTGGGCGCCGTCTACGTTGGCCTGGAAGTCCCACAGGTCAGTGCGGCTGTAGCGATCTTCTTCACCTGAAATTTTGCTGGAGGCGACCTCTTCAATCAGCCCTGCCGCGCCGCCGACCACTTTGGCTGGCGGGAAGGCCAGCTCGCTGATGCGGGTCTGCAAATCTTTAACGTCTTTATTCAGCTGATCCGCGTAGCCCGCCATCCCTTCGGTGCTGTGATCGGCAAACAGCGCTTTTTCCAGCCGGTGGAAACCGGTGAATTTTGGATCTTCCGCTTTCTTCTCATAATCATCTTCGCGGGCATCAATGCTGCCGTCGAGATCGGAGAACAGTTCAGCAATCGGCTCGATGCGCTCATAATACTGACGCGTCGGGGCAAACAGCGCTTTGGCTTTTTCAACATCGCCAGCTTTAACCGCATCGGTAAAGGCCTGAGTCCCGCTCACCAGCTGATTCACCTGCTCAGTGACATAGACTTTATAGGCGCTGATTGGGCCGACCAGCTGCATCCGCTCGGACGGTGCGCTTTTCGCTGCGGCGTCACCGGCCTCAACCACCAGCTTACCTTTCGGGTTACTCAGCAGGCCGCAGGTCATCTCATATTCGCCTGCCGGCAGAGTGGCGGTCAGCTTCTGGCTGAAGCCGGGTGCGATGTTTTCGCGCTCTTCAACCACCATCACCCCTTTCAGGATCTCCCACTCCAGCGCTTTCTGACTGTTGTTTTTGATCAGGAACTGAGTTTTACCGGCCTTAACGGTTAAGGTCATCGGTTCACACTGCTTGTCGTTAACGCTGACGGTCACCTGAGGCACCGCCGCGGCAGCGGAGGCGGAGATCGCCAGCAAAGGAACCAGCAGTGCCTTGCGGCGGAAACGCATTGTCATGTTTCTTTCCCTATCACGTTGTTGAGCGCGGCAGGCGCGCCCGATAAATGGCTTAGCGCACAGTGGCCGACGCGGTGGGACGCGCGGGCATAAAAAACAGAATCAGAGCGGGGACCAGATAGAGGCCCCAGACCACCACCTCGCTGACGCTGGGGGCTTCCTGATAGCCGAGCACCCCTTCCAGCAGCGTACCGAACAGCGAATGGGTCGATAAGGTGTTGCTGAGATCAAACGCCACATCCTGAAAGCGATTCCACAGTCCTGCTTCATGGAAAGCCCGAATTGCTCCGGCCGCCAGGCCCGCCGCAACAAACAGAATGAAAATGCTGGTCCAGCGGAAAAAATGGGCCATGTTAAGGCGAATGCCGCCCCAGTAAAGCAGCATGCCCAGCACCACGGCGGTCGCCAGCCCCAGCACCGCGCCAATCGGCGGCGCATAGCCAACGTCCTGGGTAAAAGCCGCCAGCAGGAAAAACACTGACTCCAGCCCTTCGCGCGCCACCGCCAGAAACACCATGACTACCAGTGCCAGCCCGCCGCGCCCTGAGCGCTGCAGCGCCTGGTCTACCGCCTGCTCCAGCTCCACTTTGATATTGCGCGCCACTTTGCGCATCCAGAACACCATTGAGGTGAGGATAACCACCGCCACCAGCGCCACCAGCCCTTCAAACAGTTCCTGCTGTTTCTGCGGAAACTCGCCGGTGGTGGCGTTGATGAACAGCCCCAGCCCGAGGCAAAGCGCCGCAGCGATAACCACCCCGGCCCACATGGCAGGAAACCATTGGGTGCGCTGGGTGCGCTTCAGGTAGCTGGCTATCAGGCTGACAATCAGTGCGGCTTCTAAGCCTTCGCGCAGCATGATGAGAAACGGAACGAACATCGCCAACCTCTTGAATGTTAAGCAGCGTCAATAAAAGTAAAATCAGGTAAAATGTAAACGATACCGATTATCATTATCGCCACGAAAAAAACAAGTTGCCGGATGAGATAATTTCGCATTTGAGTGGTTTATCTTTGTAACAAAAAAAGCCCGCCACGATTAACGGGCGGGCTTTTCTGACGGCAGCCGGATTATTTAGTCTGGAACTCCGCTTCCGCTGCGGCAAAACGCTGTTGCGCTGCGGCTGAAGGTTCACGTCCCAGCAGGCTGAACACCACGATGGCGATACTGGCGAACAAAAAGCCCGGGATGATTTCATACAGACCCAGCCAGCCATACTGCTTCCACACCAGCACGGTTAACGCGCCGATGATCATGCCTGCCAGTGCGCCGTTGCGGTTCATGCGCTTCCAGCACACCCCGAACAGCACCACCGGACCAAACGCTGCCCCGAAGCCCGCCCAGGCGTAGCTTACCAGGCCCAGCACCCGGTTCTCCGGATTAGATGCCAGCGCGATAGCGATTAACGCCACCAGCAGCACCATCAGACGTCCGACCCACACCAGCTCTTTCTGGCTGGCGTTTTTACGCAGCAAACCTTTATACAGATCTTCCGTCAGGGCGCTGGAGCAGACCAGCAGCTGACAGCTCAGGGTCGACATCACCGCCGCCAGAATCGCTGACAGCAGGATACCGGCCACCCACGGGTTAAACAGGATCCGCGCCAGTTCGATAAATACCCGCTCCGCGTTGTCATTGACGCCCGCCGCCAGGGTCGGGTTGTTCTGGAAATAAGCGATACCGAAGAAACCCACGCCGACCGCACCGGCCAGGCAGAGGATCATCCAGGTCATACCGATACGGCGTGCGGTGCGGATTGAGCGGTGGGAGTCGGCCGCCATAAAGCGCGCCAGGATATGCGGCTGGCCAAAGTAGCCCAGTCCCCAGCCCAGCAGTGAAATCACCGCGACAAAGTTCAGACCTTTCAGCATGTCGAGGTTTTCGAGGCTTTTTGCCTCAATCA
This sequence comes from Pantoea sp. X-Soil-YNGN-775, assembly GCF_059730575.1. Classification (NCBI taxonomy): domain Bacteria; kingdom Pseudomonadati; phylum Pseudomonadota; class Gammaproteobacteria; order Enterobacterales; family Erwiniaceae; genus Pantoea; species Pantoea sp. X-Soil-YNGN-775. Next base: position 2,359,151 of record NZ_AP035945.1, read on the forward strand.
CCGCCAATGAATCGGACCAGCCGCCGACTGCGATAATGACAAACACCGGCGTCAGGATCAGCGCAAAAATCATCAGGCTGGCCTGTACCGTGTCAGTCCAGCTCACCGCAAGGAAACCGCCAACCAGCGTATACAGAATGGTCGCAGCCGCGCCCGCCCACAGCGCCGTCTGGTAACTCATGCCAAAGGTGCTTTCAAACAAACGTGCGCCGGCCACCACGCCAGAAGCACAATAGATGGTGAAGAACACCAGGATCACCATGGCCGAAATGATGCGCAGGATTTTACTGTGATCTTCAAAGCGGCTGGTGAAGAAGTCCGGCAGCGTCAGCGCGTTATTGTGATGCTCAGTCTGTACCCGCAGGCGACCGGCAACAATTTTCCAGTTCAGCCAGGCACCAATCGTCAGGCCGATGGCAATCCAGCTCTCGGAGATGCCGGAGATGAAAATGGCACCGGGTAATCCCATCAGCAGCCAGCCGCTCATGTCTGACGCACCGGCAGACAGCGCCGTAACCACGCTGCCGAGACTGCGGCCGCCGAGGATATAGTCATCAAAGTTTTTGGTTGAGCGGTATGCCACAAAACCAATCAGCACCATCCCAAGAATATAAACTACAAAGGTCACCAGCATCGGTGTACTTAGACTCATCTGTCTCTCCACTTATTATTTGATATCCCAGAGAAATCGCCAGCTGCCTGCTTGCCGGAACGGGGCAAAACGGACCGATTATCCTCGTCAGGGCGTTAGCCATTTCCCTGCGGCGCGGTATCCTGCCGGAAAGGCGTTCGGCGCACAATGGATTTAACACAGGCGTTACAGCGATTTCACTAACCGATTGCGAAAAAGTGTTCAGAGGTTGCACTCGCTCACATAACGTCGGTTGCAACCCGGCGCAACCTCACATAAACCGCGCATTGCCAGGTCCGTCAGGTTGGCGAGGATCTTGCAGCAATATCCGTGCCGCATTGCAAAAATTAACAATTAACGGCGTTAAAAGGGTGTTAACTGGCTCACATTTAACACGGTTGCACAAAGTTGCAACTTAAGTGATAGTGCAGCCACGCCGTATCGAACCACTATAAGGAGCACTGGAGTCATGGGTACAACCACCATGGGGGTAAAACTGGATGACGCGACACGTGAGCGCATCAAACTGGCTGCGCAGCGTATCGATCGCACGCCACACTGGCTGATTAAACAGGCGATCTTTAACTACCTCGGCCAGCTTGAGTCGGGCGATTCGCTGCCTGAAATCCCGTTATCCAGCCTGGCGACAGTGGAGGCTGATGAGGCGCTGACCGACGAGACGCATCAGCCGTTCCTTGACTTCGCAGAGCAGATTTTGCCGCAGTCGGTGACCCGTTCGACCGTGACCGCCGCCTGGCGTCGCCCGGAGACCGACGCGGTGCCGATGCTGCTGGAGCAGGCACGCCTGCCTGCGGGGCTGGCGGAGAAAACCCATCAGCTGGCTTACCAGCTGGCCGACAAGCTGCGGCACCAAAAAGGAGCAACCGGACGCGCTGGCATGGTGCAAAGCCTGCTGCAGGAGTTCTCTTTATCCTCGCAGGAAGGCGTGGCGCTGATGTGCCTCGCCGAAGCGTTATTGCGTATTCCTGACAAGCCGACCCGCGATGCGCTGATCCGCGATAAGATCAGCAATGGCAACTGGCAGTCGCATCTCGGTCGCAGCCCGTCGCTGTTCGTTAACGCCGCCACCTGGGGCCTGCTGTTCACCGGCCGTCTGGTCTCAACCCATAACGAAGCCAATCTGTCGCGATCGCTGAACCGCATTATTGGCAAGAGTGGCGAGCCGCTAATCCGTAAAGGCGTGGATATGGCGATGCGCCTGATGGGCGAGCAGTTCGTCACCGGCGAAACCATTGCTGAAGCGCTGGCTAACGCCCGCAAGCTGGAAGAGAAAGGATTCCGTTACTCTTACGACATGCTGGGTGAAGCAGCGCTGACCGCCAGCGATGCCAAAGCCTATCTGGTCTCCTACCAGCAGGCGATCCACGCGATTGGCAAAGCGTCCAATGGCCGCGGCATTTATGAAGGTCCGGGCATCTCGATCAAGCTGTCGGCGCTGCATCCGCGCTACAGCCGCGCTCAGTATGAGCGGGTGATGGAGGAGCTCTACCCTATTCTGAAATCGCTGACGCTGCTGGCTCGCTCCTATGACATCGGCATCAACATTGATGCCGAAGAAGCTGACCGGCTGGAGCTGTCGCTCGACCTGCTGGAAAAACTCTGTTTCGAGCCGGAACTGGAAGGCTGGAACGGTATCGGCTTTGTCATCCAGGCCTACATGAAGCGCTGTCCGTTTGTGATTGACGAACTGATCGACCTGGCGCAACGGAGCCGCCGTCGCCTGATGATCCGTCTGGTTAAAGGTGCCTACTGGGACAGCGAAATCAAACGCGCCCAGATGGAGGGGCTGGAGGGCTATCCGGTTTATACCCGCAAGGTCTACACCGACATCTCTTATCTGGCCTGCGCCCGTAAACTGCTGGCGGTGCCGAACCTGATCTACCCGCAGTTTGCCACCCACAATGCCCATACGCTGGCGGCGATTTATCAGCTGGCCGGCAACAATTACTATCCGGGGCAGTATGAGTTCCAGTGCCTGCACGGCATGGGCGAACCGCTGTATGAGCAGGTGGTGGGCAAAGTGGCGGACGGCAAACTTAACCGTCCCTGCCGTATTTATGCGCCGGTCGGTACGCACGAAACGCTGCTGGCTTATCTGGTGCGTCGCCTGCTGGAAAACGGTGCCAACACCTCTTTCGTTAACCGTATCGCCGATACCTCGCTGCCGATTGATGAGCTGGTCGCCGATCCGGTGACGGCGGTGGAGAAGCTGGGTGCCAGCGAAGGGGCGATTGGCCTGCCGCATCCTAAAATTCCGCTGCCGCGCGATTTGTATGGGGCTAACCGCGTCAACTCGGCCGGTCTGGATATGGCCAATGAACACCGTCTGGCCTCACTGTCCAGCGCCCTGCTGAGCAGTGCCGCGCAGCCATTGCTGGCCCAGCCAATGATTGAAGGTGAGCTGGGCGAAGGCGAAAGCCGCACTCTGGTTAACCCCGCTGCGCCGAACGATATTGTCGGGCAGGTACGCGAAGCGACTGAGCAGGAAGTCTCTCAGGCGCTGGACGCGGCGGTTAACAGCGGCCCGATCTGGTTCGCCACGCCGCCTCAGGAGCGTGCTGCAATTCTGGAACGCGCGGCACAAATCATGGAAGGCCAGATGCAGCAGCTGATTGGCATTCTGGTGCGTGAAGCCGGTAAGACCTACAACAACGCCATCGCTGAAGTGCGCGAAGCGGTCGATTTCCTCTATTACTATGCTGGCATGGTGCGGGATGATTTCGATAACGAAACCCATCGCCCACTGGGTCCGGTGGTCTGTATCAGCCCGTGGAACTTCCCGCTGGCGATCTTTACCGGTCAGATTGCTGCGGCGCTGGCTGCGGGTAACAGCGTGCTGGCCAAACCGGCGGAGCAGACACCGCTGATTGCGGCGCAGGCGGTACAGATTCTGCTGGATGCGGGTGTGCCTGCTGGCGTGCTGCAACTGCTGCCGGGTCTGGGTGAAACGGTTGGCGCGCAGCTGACCGGCGACGATCGGGTGCGCGGCGTCATGTTCACCGGTTCAACCGCGGTTGCGACGCTGCTGCAACGTAATCTGGCCGGTCGTCTCGATCCGCAGGGTCGCCCGACGCCGCTGATTGCTGAAACCGGCGGAATGAATGCGATGATCGTCGACTCTTCCGCGCTGACTGAGCAGGTGGTGATTGATATCGTCGCGTCGGCCTTCGACAGCGCCGGTCAACGCTGTTCTGCCCTGCGTCTGCTGTGCATTCAGGAAGATGTTGCCGACCACACCCTGAAGATGTTGCGCGGTGCGATGGCGGAATGCCGGATGGGTAATCCGGAGCGCCTGTCGACCGATATTGGTCCGGTGATCGATGCTGAAGCCAAAGCCAATATTGAGCGTCACATTCAGGCGATGCGCAATAAAGGCTTCACGGTCTATCAGGCGGTGCAGGAGAATCCACACGACAGCAAAGAGTGGAGCAGCGGCACCTTCATCAAACCGACCCTGATTGAACTGGATCAGGTTAAAGATCTGGATAAAGAGGTGTTCGGCCCGGTACTGCACGTGGTGCGTTTCACCCGCAATAATCTGCCGCAGTTAATTGAACAGATTAACGCCTCGGGTTATGGCCTGACGCTGGGTGTACATACCCGCATCGACGAGACTATTGCTCAGGTGACGGCGAATGCCAGAGTCGGCAACCTCTACGTCAACCGGAATATGGTTGGCGCGGTGGTTGGCGTGCAGCCGTTTGGTGGCGAAGGATTATCCGGTACCGGCCCGAAAGCCGGCGGACCGCTCTATCTCTATCGTCTGCTGGCGCATCGTCCGGACGGCGCGCTGCGACTGACGTTTGATCGTCAGGATGCCGAGCGTCCTGCCGACAGCACCCTGCGTCAGGCGCTGCTGGCGCCTCATCAGGCGCTGACGGGCTGGGCTAAAGAGAAGCCTGAACTGGCGGCGTTATGTCAGCACTATGCCGATCTGGCACAGGCGGGCGTGGTGCGGTTGCTGCCCGGTCCGACCGGCGAGCGCAACACCTTCTCACTGTTGCCGCGTGATCAGGTGCTCTGTCTTGCTGACAATGAGCAGGATGCATTAGTGCAGCTGGCCGCCGTCACCAGCGTGGGCAGCAAGGCGCTGTGGCAGGATGATGAGTTGCATCGTCGCCTGCTGACTTCCCTGCCAGACGCGGTGAAAGCGCGTATTACCCTGGCGCGTGATCCGTTAGCGGCAGAATTTGATGCGGTGATTTATCACGGTGATGCCGATCAGCTGCGCACCCTGTGTGAGCAAATTGCCGCACGCGAAGGCGCGATTGTTTCGGTGCAGGGCTTCGCTCGCGGTGAGACCAATCTGCTGCTGGAGCGGTTGCTGATTGAGCGTTCGCTGAGTGTGAATACCGCCGCTGCCGGCGGGAATGCCAGTCTGATGACGATCGGGTAAGGGGCTGCCCTGGCAGCGGGCTGGGGGTTCGCTGCGCGAACGGCGCTGAGAAGGTTTCGTTCGCTGGCCTGTCAGGGCTGGATATTCGCTCGCCGGCCCGTCAGGGCTGGGGTTCGTTCGCTGGCCCGTCAGGGCTGGGGTTCGCTGCGCGAACGGGCACTGAGAAGGTTTCGTTCGCTGGGCGGTAGCGGCAGTTTCAGTTTCGCCGCTGCCGGCGACCGACAAGGGGCCGCCAGTCGCCGCGCCCCCTTGACCCCGGGCTCCGGCCTGCTTCACCGCCGCTTCGCGGTCCCTTCACCTCTTCCGGATTTCCTACGGACCGCCAGGACGCGCCATCCCTGGCGCGATCCCGCCTCTTCGCGACATCCCTGTCGCTCGTCCTGAAATCCCTCATCCGCTCAGCGGTTCTGACGGCCTCTTAACTTCTCGCTGTTATTTCTTTTTTCTTTGTTTAGTGCTTCGTCGCTGTGATGAGTGAGCACTATCACTGTTAGCGCTTTTTCTGCATTCAGGACCGTTAGTCGTGAAAAAAAAGAAAGTATCCATACAGCCGTCAGGCGTAATCCCAGCCACCAGCCATCAGCCACCTGCCTCAGGCAAAACCAGTCCATATACAAGAAAGAAAGTTTGCAGGCAGGGGTTTTACCAGAGGCGTCCGCAGCGCTGAGGAGTGAGCGGAGGCCAGGAGAGCCGACAGGAGGTCGGCGAAAGGATGGATCGCGCCAGGGAAGGCGCGTCCGGCCGGTCCGTCGGCCGCAGGGAGTGACGAAGGGACCGCGCGCAGCGTGGCGCGCAGGTCGCCGGACGCCGGGATTGTTAAGGGGCGGGCGTCCGCCCCTTGACGCGTCCGCCTGCTCAGGCAGGCTGAAACTCCCCACCGCCTGGCGGACGTAACCCGCTCCATACCAGCCCGCCGCCAGACGTAACCCACTTAATGCCAGCCCGCCGCCAGGCGTAACCTGCTCCCTTTGCAAGACTCCAGCAGGCGTAACGCTGCACAGTGTATACCCAGTGCAAGCGCACCGCCGCCAGCCATCAGGCAACACCAGTCCATATACAAGAAAGAAAGTTTACAGGCGAGGTTTTACCAGAGGCGTCCGCAGCGCTGAGGAGTGAGCGGAGGCCAGGAGAGCCGACAGGAGGTCGGCGAAAGGATGGATCGCGCCAGGGAAGGCGCGTCCGGCCGGTCCGTCGGCCGCAGGGAGTGACGAAGGCACCGCGCGAAGCGTGGCGCGCAGGCCGCCGGACGCCGGGATTGTTAAGGGGCGAGCGTCCGCCCCTTGACGCGTCCGCCTGCTCAGGCAACCTGAAACTCCCCACCGCCTGGCGGGCGTAACCCGCTCTATGCCAGCCCGCAGCAAGCGTAACTCGCTCCATACCAGCCCGCCGCCAGGCGTAATCCCCTCTGCACCGCCCGTGCCGGCTGCGAGACTTAGCCGCCGGGCGCACCCTCTCCCCCTGCTAAGCGCATTCATCAAGCCCCACTGGCCCGCTCCCGCTTCATCAGCGTCGGGAACACAAACAGCGACTGCCCCAATCCACGATTAGTCAGCGACCAGAGCGCTACCGAACAGAGCGAACAGATCCCGACAATCGCCACCGGATAGAAACAGGCCCAGAGGAATGAAAACCACGCCTGATTAAACAGGTGGTGACGCTGGGCGAACAGAATCGCTGACATGCCGAAAAACTCAATGAAAATGCGGTGTATCACATAAATCTGCAGGGTATTGCGGCCGATCCAGTTCATATAACGCATGCTGAAATGCTGATTAAGCCAGCGACAGGCCGCAATACTGAACAGCACCGCCAGAATACACAGGAACAGGCTCTTATCCAGACCAAAAATAATGTGAATACCCGCCAGTGCGGCCAGCACAGCCCACGGCATCAGATTTTCACGCCGCCACTCGCTGAGGCGCAGCATGGCCTGACTCCAGAAAGCCCCCAACAGGAAGAACAGGAAGTATTGCGCCAGACTTTGTGGTCCCCAGTAGGGAATTATTTTCTCAACCGCCAGATAGTTCAGCACAATCGCCGCCACCATCAGCACCAGTTTATATTGGCGAAACAGTTTGGCGCAGAGGAAATAGAGGCCAAGCCCGTACAGATACCATGAAGTACTCATGGCCATAAACGTCAGTTTAAGGAATTCAAATAGCGAGCCGGCATAGGCCGCATTCAGGTTCTGAGAAATACGCTGACCGGTAATTTCGGTGGAGATGCCAAGAATTGACCACCACTGAATAAAGCCCCACAAAATATAGAGATAAAAGAGATTGGTGATCCGGCTGGTAAATACCTGCTTCCACGGTCGGTTAATAATACCGTTAGTAGCCAGCAGGCCTGAAACAAAGAAAAACGCTGGCATACGTAATGGCGACAGGACCGTATTAAACTGCACCCATATTTCAGCGGGTAGCCATCCGGCAGAGAGATACTTCAGCGTCCCTTCAAAACCCGGCAGCACCGTGTGGTACAGGACCACCAGTAATATACAGGCCCCCTTCAGGGTATTCACCCACATTATTTGCTCTGGCTTGGTGTTGTTCATTCAATGACTCCTGCTGTGTAGGTCTGAATGCTGAAAGTAAAAGCGAGGAAATCAGTATTGCTTTTATGGTTATCCAGCGATTATTCGTCATTGAACCGATGGTGAATGTAGCGAAAGTCTTAAAAAATAGCGCATGGCCCTGATGCTACAGTTATTTACCGAGCCGAACGTTTCCTTACACTTATCAATAAAGCCCCAGCCAGTGGATTTATTTACCCCGACAGAGCCGTAAAAGATAATATTACTGGAGAGTCACAGAGACTTAAATAAGAGGAAGTGGCAATCATAAAAACCATTTAATAAACGATGAAGGGAAAAGTTTTGTCAGATGTGGCAAAAGGTTTAACGGAGATTTAAAAATATATGCTAGCGATTAATTTCAGCGCGTACAAACCTTAGCTGTGGATTATTTAGCTAAAAAAAACCGTTTTTTAAGCAGGTAACGCCGCCTTCCTGCAGGAAGGCGGCGGATTTACTGACTCAGAAATTTATCGAGGAACTGACGGGTTCGCGGCTGTTGCGGGTTACTGAACAACGCTTTCGCCTCACCCTGCTCCACAATGCGGCCCTGGTCCATGAAGATAGCGCGGTCAGCCACGTCGCGGGCAAAGCTCATCTCATGCGTGACGATCACCATGGTGCGTTGCTCCTCGGCCAGGGCGCGGATGGTGTTAAGCACCTCGCCAACCAGCTCCGGATCCAGCGCCGAGGTCGGCTCATCAAACAGGATCACTTCCGGCCGCATTGCCAGCGCACGGGCGATGGCCACCCGCTGCTGCTGACCGCCTGACAAACGGCGCGGGTAACTCTGTTCTTTGCCATGCAGTCCGACTTTCTCCAGCAACTCACGGGCGCGTGCCACCGCATCCGCTTTGTCTTCGCGCTTGACGATCACCGGCCCTTCAATAATGTTCTCCATCACCGAACGGTGGGGAAACAGATTGAAGTTCTGGAAAACAAAGCCAACCTGCTGACGCAGACGACGCACCTGCTCTTTCTGTTTACTCTGCGCCAGCGCCGCATCGACGGTAATATCCCCCACCCGGATGGTGCCGCTGTCCGGCACTTCCAGCAGGTTGATACTGCGCAGCAGCGTGGTTTTACCCGAACCGCTTGGACCGATAATCGCCACCACTTCGCCTGCCGCTACGTCGAGATCGATACCATGCAGCACCGTCTGGCCATTGAAGGATTTCACCAGCTTTCTGACTTCGATGGCACTCATTTCGACTCCTGATCCTGACGATTAACATGCTGTTCCAGCCGGTTCTGCAGGGCAGACAGCACCGTCGCCATCACCCAGTAGATCAGCGAGGCAGCCAGATACATGGTGAACACTTCCAGCGTACGCGAGGTGATCAGCTGCGCCTGACGGAACAGCTCCGGCACCTGGATGGTCGCCGCCAGCGAGGTATCTTTGACCAGGCTGATAAAGCTGTTACCCAGCGGCGGCAGCGCGGTGCGTGCCGCCTGCGGCAATATCACCCGGCGCAGCGTTTGCCAGCGCGTCATGCCAATACTGGCCGCCGCTTCCCACTGGCCGCGCTCAATCGCCGAGATCGCGCCACGCAGTGATTCCGACGCATAAGCCGCGGTATTCAGCGACAGGCCAATCATGGCGGAGGGAATCGGGTCCAGCTCGATACCAAACTGCGGTAAGCCGTAGTAGATCATAAACAGCTGGGCGATCAACGGCGTACCGCGGAAGATCGAAACGTAGATCCGCGACAGCCAGCTAACCGGCCAGAAGCGTGACAGCCGCATCAGTGCCAGAATGAACCCCAGCACCAGGCCGAAGAACATTCCGCCGATGCTGAGTTGCAGCGTAAACAGCGCGCCTTTTAATAAAAAAGGTGCTGAATCCAGCACCAGTTGAAGACTTTCCTGCATTATTTAGTCACGTCCGCGCCAAACCATTTTTCAGACAGCTTGCTCAGTGAGCCATCTTTCTGCATCTCTGCAATAGCCTGGTCAATCGCTTTCAGCAGGTCGTCATTGCCTTTACGCACCGCCACGCCAGACTCCTGACGGGAGAAAGCGTTACCCGCGACGGCCATGGTATCGCCGGTTTTCTTCACCAGATCCAGTGCCGCCAGGCGGTCAACCAGAATGGCGTTCAGACGACCTGAGCGCAGATCCTGATATTTGGTCGGGTCATCATCATAGGTACGGACATCAACGCCCTTCACGTTCTCACGCAGCCACTGTTCGTAGTTGGTTCCCAGACCGACGCCGACCTTTTTGCCTGCCAGATCTTCAGGTTTGGTGATGCTAGCGGCGTTGGCTTTCATGGTCAGCGCCTGAATGCCCGAGATGGTGTACGGCGTAGAGAAGTCATATTTCTTCTTGCGCTCGTCAGAGATGGTGACCTGGTTAATCACCACATCAATCCGTTTCGCATCCAGCGAGGCTAGCATGCCGTCCCACTTGGTGGGTTTCAGGCTGGCCTTAACGCCCATGTGCTGCGCCAGTTGTTGCGCGAACTCCGCTTCAAAGCCGGTCAGCTTGCCGTTCTCATCCTGGAAGCTGAACGGCGGATAGGTGCCTTCCAGTCCCACCAGCAGCGTGCCGCGCTCTTTGATTTTATTCAGCAGGTTTTCAGCTGCGAAGGTTTTAACGTTGACGCCCGCGACCAGCGCCACGGCCATTACGCCCATCACCAACTGGCGACGTACCAGAGAAAAGGTCATATTCACCCCATTATTGATTGTGTTGTGTGTATTTTATAACGGCAACGCCGCTACATTACTGCCGGTCCATCGTGATAACGGCAAGATTTTAAACTGTTTTTTTTGCTTGTCTCAGACCGAAGGATGATAAGCAAATAACGCCGGCGCGCCGCCAGTATGAATAAACAGCAGCGGGCCTTCCCGGCGGAAACGGTTCTGGCTGATGCCGTCCAGCAGCCCCGCCATCGCCTTACCGGTATAGACCGGGTCCAGCAGAATGCCTTCCAGCTGCGCCAGCAGCTTCACCGCCGCCATGCCCTCGTCGTTCGGTTCACCGTAGCGTGGTGCATAATATTCATCCCACAACGTAATCGGCGCGGTAGCGGGCACTTCAAGCTGGGTCGCCAGCGACTGGCGCAGGCGCTCCACCAGCGGCAACTGGGCCTCAGCCTGACGGGAAACGGTCACCCCGACCAGCTCGGTATCCGGCAACAGCTGTTCAAGTCCAACCGCCAGCCCGGCATGGGTGCCAGCGCTGCCTGAGGCGACGATAACGGCGGCAAAATCGACCACCTCTTCGCTCTGATGGGCGATTTCCTGCGCGCAGCCGACATAGCCTAGCGCACCCAACGCATTCGAGCCGCCGACCGGCACGATATAAGGCCGGAAACCCTGCGCCTCAAGCCGTGTTGCCTGTTCCGCCAGCTGTTCAGCCGGATTGTACAGCGCCTCGACCATAATCACCTCGGCGTCCATCAGATCCAGCAGCAGCCGGTTACCGTTGCTCAGGTAGTTTTCTGCATGGGTGCCGATTGGGTTTTCCAGCAGGGCCACGCATTTCAGGCCCAGACGGGCCGCGACGGCTGCGGTCTGGCGCACATGGTTGGACTGAATCGCCCCGGCAGTCAGCAGCACATCGGCCCCTTCGCGCAGCGCGTCGGCCGCCAGATACTCCAGCTTGCGCAGCTTGTTGCCGCCCATCGCCACCGGCGTGACATCATCGCGCTTGATGAAAATATCGCGGCCGAGATAGTCGGAGAGTCGTGGCAGATGCTCTAACGGGGTTGGCGCGCCCAGCAGTTCAAGGCGGGGAAACTGGTGTAAAAGATGTAAAGACAACGCTGCCTCCATTCGGGCATTGGAAATTATCCTTACAGTGTTGCAGAAGATGCGAAAAGGATCACCCTGATTCAGGTGGCGGGAGATGCGGTAACGTGTAAAACAGGCGTGCTCCCCCGTCCCGCCCTTTTCAGCAGCGTGAAATTGGCGGGGACGTACCAACGGTACGCGGGGGAGCAATGGGTGCACAGCGGGGCGTTAGCCCTGTTGCCACCCTAAGAACTGATCGTATTTGCGCAGGGCAATACGGTAATTATTATTGCCCGCATCCGGCAGGTCGCTTTCCAGACATTGATGCCAGCTATTGCCCTGCAGCCGATCGGCCGGGAAATTTTTTGCTTTCAGCATGTCGTCCAGCCGACGCAGCCGCACCACGTATTCCCGTATGGTGCTGGGGCTCATCTCTGTCTGTTCGAACAAATACTGTTTGAACGCCATAATGTCGAAATAATTAGGATGGGTATTACAAAAAATATCGCTACAGAAGCGACAGAGCGCAGTCAGTTCTGGCTGAAGTTTCAGCCACAGTTGCTCATCAATCATCTGGTCCATCCGCGCGATGGCCTCTTTATTGATGATCTGGCCGCGAAAAACGAGCGCCATTCGATCTAATACCTTGCCACAGTGTGAACAGTTGCTCTGGCTGTGTTTATAGTCTTTAAGATAACGACTTAACGGTCTGGCCTTGGTCTTGGCTCCCATTGCTGAGTCCCCGGTTTCTTATATTTTTGAATCGCCAGGAACTGATACTGCTAGCGCGCTCCCGTAAGCCGGGCCCGCAGGCGTTTAATCGCCTGACTGTGCAGCTGGCTGACACGGGATTCCCCCACATCAAGCACCGCGCCAATCTCTTTCAGGTTCAGTTCTTCCTGGTAGTACAGTGTCAGCACCATCTTTTCGCGATCGGGTAACGCTTCGATCGCTTCAATGACGCGCTCACGCAGACTCCCTTCCATCAACTGATGAAGCGGGTTGGCCTCTTCATGCCCTTCCGTCACCAGTTCCGCACTGTCGCCATGTTCTTCCCGATACTCGTCGTAGGAAAAGAGCTGACTATTGTTGGTGTCCAGCAGGATCTGCCGGTACTCCTCCATCGAAACATTCAACTGCTGCGCGACTTCCTGCTCGGAGGCAGCACGACCCAGCGTCTGTTCCACCTTATGCATTGCCCCGGCCACCTCGCGCGCGTTACGACGAACGCTGCGTGGTGCCCAGTCCCGGCTGCGAAGCTCATCCAGCATTGCGCCGCGAATACGCTGCACGGCATAGGTGGTAAAGGCTGTCCCCTGGAGCGCGTCATAACGCTCCACGGCATTTAACAGACCGATACCTCCGGCTTGCAGCAAATCGTCCAGCTCAACGCTGGCTGGCAGACGGACCTGCAGGCGCAGCGCTTCATGGCGCACCAGCGGCACGTAGCGCTGCCAGAGCGAATGCTTGTCCATCACGCCTTCGGCGGTATAGAGATCGTTCACGTTGACTACCCTGCGTTAATGAAGTTATCGGCATGATTATCCAATTCTGTAGGGTTATTGATTGGGGGAATAGGCGGGGTAAAACGAGGTTATTTCATTTTTGTGATGTCAGGGGAGCCGATCCTTCGCCTCCCTTCACCGTGGCTAACGTCGCGCCCGCAGCCGTTGGCGCGTCGCGGGTGGCACCGCCGACCACAGGCTACAGATACGGCCATTTAACTCCTGATAATAAGGGCTTATGTTGGCCTGCGCCTCGTCGCCGGGGTGCACCTGGATCTGCCCTGACTCACCATCAATGCTTATCAGTCGGTTGAGGAAAAGCCGTTGCAGGTCGCTACGCAAAAATAAGCCGTTGTCGATGCTGTTATCCGCCAGCCCCCCTTCATCGTTCTCCTGCGTATCGATATGACAGGCTTCTACCCACGGCCAGTTATGCCGATCGGTCAGCCGGGTTCCGGTCATCACGCAGGCACCGTAGCGCGCTTTGACGCCGGCGCTGAACTCCGCCTGCCCGGCGCGTTGCAGTACTCTTGCCTTCACCCGCCGTCCCACTTCAGTGCCCGGCATCACTGCGGCCGGCACTTTGTGCTGCGGCGTACTCAGCACCACGATGAACTGGATGCGGCGTGACTGGGGGAAACAGGGGTTAGCCTGCGGGTTGAACAGCTGCCAGTAGGTCTCTTCCTCATCCTGATACATCAGCACCAGCTTATAGCCGCGGCTGTTGAGCAGGTTCTGGGCGGTAGCAGAATGGGGATCGATCATCGCGAACACCTGACTGCTGCCCATCACCTTCCACAGATTGTCGCGTTTCTCCTTTTCGCTTCGGCGAAAATAGAGGAAAGAGAGGTTTTGCTTGAGGTAGTGCTCAAAGCGGCGCAGGTAATTTTTACGTTCGTTATCATTGGCGATGAACAGCAGATCCTCCAGCGGACTGTTGCTCTCTTCCTGCGCGAACACCGCACGGATTTTCAGGGTGCGAAAGCTGGTTGACGGGCTGAGCAGCGCGCGCGCCGTCAGCTCCTTCTCCTCAGGATATTGCTGGGCATAGCGCAGCGCGATCTCCTCAAAGGTCAGCCGCTCACCCGGTAACAAGTCATAATTGAAGCGCATAGACACTCCACAAAATAAGGAAAATGGATCAAAAGTGATGTTGTTCTGCAAGGAGTTATCGGCAGGCTGGAGGGGAACTGTAACCGGGGGGGTGAATAAGCGCAGCGCAGTGTATTTTTTGCAGACATTGCGCCGGCTCTGCTTTCAGGGATCTCAGCAACTGTGCCGGCATGGCTACATAGTGGCGCGGGGGGTTAATTCTGCTGGAAAGCTATGCCTGCACCTCTGAAAACTGGGGGTGTTACTGGCCCGACTCTTTTAGCCGGGCTTTGACATCAACAATCGGGTTCAGAAGCGGTACCACCGCCCGGCGATAACGCTGACGGACTTTTGCGCTGAGTGGCCGTTTCGCCATTATGCTGGTCCAAATCGCCCGTTTTTGTTTGTTGTGATTGTCAACATCATCAAACTGCTGAATGGTGGTATGTTGCGCCACGTCATGCAGTAACACCGGCGCAGGATAGACAGCCAATAACCGGAATGCGCCATGCTCCTCGAACAGACACCATTTATCAGCGGCCATCCAGACCGGGTAAAGCAGCTTCAGCAGTCGTCTGGCGGCTTCGAGATTAATCACGTAGGCATGAGAGGTAGTGGCACTGTATACCGGATAAAGACCGGTGGTTGGCGTTATTGGTGCGACAACCTTATTAACAAATTTATTAACCTGCGATAAAAGCACCACCACAGGCTTATCTACAGGAAGTTGCATTGCAGGGCTGGATAAGACTTCAGGTAACTGTTCGGTTAATAAGGCGTCGTCTTCCAGAATCAATGCCTGCGCAATATTTTCATCAACTATTTTTTGGTAAATTTTCAGATGACTCAACGCACAGCCTATTTCACCCGGTTTAAACGCATAGTTGACCGAGCGGGTATGCTGAGAAATTTCCTTTTGGCTCAGCTGCTTACCATTTACGGCAGAAATAAACTGATAGGGAATCCCTGCAGTTTCACATTGTTTAGCAATCGTTGCGCGCCGTTCAGTTGAAGAATCGAGATTGATAATGAAAGTTTGCATGTAGATTCATTTCATCCAGGTAACAAAATATTTCCATGAATGAAATGATACCTTTTTCTTCATCAGAAACTCAAATCAAAAGCGCAACAGAGGCTGCACACCCAGGTGATAACCATGGGTTAAAGTTTGTCTTGTTTACTTTTAAACACTGCCTGGCAGAAACGGCTCATCGCGCTGTGGCTGAAAAAGTAACGAATGCTTAGCGCTGACTTAGCTACTTTTTGGCTGGATTCTTTGTAGATTGATTCAGTCAAGCTAACGGCAAAAAGGATATATGGCAGGCATAAAAAAACCCCGCCGAAGCGGGGTTTATGTTCAGAGGTAAGGCGATTAGCCCTGCAGCAGAGACAGAACCTGCTGTGGAACCTGGTTAGCTTTAGCCAACACTGAGTTACCCGCCTGCTGGATGATCTGCGCTTTAGACATGTTTGAAACTTCAGTTGCGTAGTCAGCATCCTGAATACGAGACTGTGCTTCAGACAGGTTAGTGGTGGTGTTGTTCAGGTTAGTAACCGCTGAATCCAGACGGTTCTGTACCGCACCCAGGCTTGAACGGAATTTGTCAATCTGGGAGATAGCTGCGTCCAGTTTAGCCAGTGGATCTGTGCTAGCCGCGCTGGCAACTTCGCTCAACTCTGAACCATTTTTAAAATCGTGACCGTTTACTTTGTCCGCGGCATAGCTTTTGCCATCAACAGTAACGATAGCGGTCTGACCATCAACACCACCCAGTTCTACGGCACCTTTTGCGGTAGCACCTGTTTTATCGGTGTAGTTAACAGTTGTTGCATCAACGTTTGTATTGGTAGTTCCGTTATAGTCGGTCTTGTACAGTTTATTGCCATTAGCAATGGCATAGCCCGCATCGGACACTTTTCCGCTTGAATCAGTTGAGGTCAGTTTAACCAATGAGGTGTTACCTGCAGTTGCCCCAGTTACGCCAGCTGCAGCCAAACTTGCTGCTGCAGCAGTAGTGTCGATCGCTGTGCCAGTCTGTACTTTAGTAACATTCGCATTAGCGGTTGCCGGAATGCTTCCCACAGCCGTGCCCAGAGTAGCAGCACCGCCAGCAGCAACGTTCACTTCATATGAAGAGTTTTGACTTCCGGTAGCAGAACCCGAAACGGTGGTGTAGTACTTACCGCTAGTATTATCGAAAGTAATAGGGGCAGCAGTAGCACCAGTATCCAGAGCAGTAACTAAGCCTGAGGTATCGATATTGGTAGCACTGTCAGCGAAGGTATTAGTTATTGTTGTCTTACCAATGGTCTGTGCGTTCTGTACGTTAAACTTGGACAGACCTAAAGTAGAAGAATCAATCTTTTGCAGGTCAATTGAGATAGTCTGACCATCATTGGCACCGACCTGGATTTTCAGGGAGCCGTCTTTCGACAGTACGTTCACGCCGTTGAACTGAGTTTGACCTGACACACGGTCAATTTCATCCAGACGAGAAGTGATTTCATCCTGAATTGAAGTAAGGTCGGAATCTGAGTTAGTACCTGTGGTGGCCTGAACGGTTAACTCACGAACACGCTGTAAGTTGTTGTTGATTTCTGACAGTGCGCCTTCAGTGGTCTGAGCCATTGAAATACCGTCGTTGGCGTTACGCGCAGCCTGAGTCAGGCCCTTGATGTTAGAGGTGAAACGGTTGGCAATCGCCTGACCAGCAGCGTCATCTTTTGCGCTGTTGATACGTAAACCAGAAGACAGACGCTCGATAGAAGTAGACAGAGCTGACTGGTTCTTGTTGATGTTGTTCTGAGTGATCAGCGAGAGGCTGTTGGTATTAATGACTTGGGCCATGATAAATTTTCCTGTTAATCAAGTCTTTCGGTTAAGGTGTGGGCTTCAACCCGCCGGCTTCAGCGCCGTCAAAGTTGTTATCGTCTGCCGTTAAACAACCTTTAGAATTTTTTTAGTACCAGGCGAATTTTTTTGCTTCAACCTGTCACGCTTTTGGTTATCGCCACCCTGCCGCACTTCTTTAGACTTAATTGATTAATTTTCTAGTCGCTGAAATACCCTTCTCTATAGTGCTTATTTACCTCATTACCCTAAGGCAAATAATTTTAAACTTTAGTTAATCAAGGCCGATAACTCAGGTATTCAAACTCCGTGTCGACCATATAAAGGAAACAACATGGCTAGCGTCTCTAACCTGGGTGTCGGTTCAGGTCTTAAATTAAGCGATATTCTCGACAGTCTGCAAACGGCAGAAAAAGCCACCTTAAAACCTATCTCTACGCAGCAGAGCGCCTATACCGCAAAGCTCAGCGCTTACGGCACGCTTTCCAGCGCATTGACGACCTTTCAGACTGCGAATACCGCACTGAACAGCGCCGATCTGTTTAGCTCCACCACCGCCACCAGTACTGGCAGCGCATTTAGCGCCACCACCACTGCCGGTGCCGTTGCCGGAAGCTACACTATTAGCGTGTCGAAACTGGCTCAGGCACAGACTCTGACCTCCGGCGTGCAAAGCAGCAATACTGCCATACTCGGCGACAGCTCAACGGCCAGCCGTACGCTCTCTATCAAGCTGGCAGATGGCACCAGTAAAGACATTACGCTGACCAGCGATCAGACCTCATTGACCGGTATGCGTGACGCAATTAACAAAGCGGGTGCCGGAGTAAACGCCAGCATCATTAAGTCGGGTGATGGTGAATATCGTCTCTCATTAACAGCGGCGAAGACCGGTGAGAAATATGCGGTCTCTTCAGTCACCGTGACCGGCGACGATACGCTGCAAAGCATTGTCGGCTTCGATGCCAGCAAAAGCGATGCAGACAATCCAATGGATCTGAGCGTGGCGGCGCAGGATGCTCAACTGACGGTGAATAATGTTGCTATCACCAGCAGCAGCAACACCATCAGTGATGCATTAGAAGGCATTACCCTTAATCTCAAGGATGTCACCAGCAGCAGCCAGACCCTGAACGTCGCCAAAGACACCAGCAAGGTGACGACTGCGCTGTCTGACTTTGTTGATGCTTACAATACCCTGCTCGATCAGTTCAACAGCCTGACCAAATATACCGCAGTTGATGCTGGTGCGGATGCGCAGGACTCCAGCAACGGCGCGCTGGTCGGCGACAGTACGCTGCGCACCATCCAGACACAGTTAAAAGGTCTGCTGACCAATGCAGCGAGTTCATCCAACTATAAAACCCTGTCGCAGATTGGTATCTCTTCTGACCCGACCACCGGTGCACTTAAACTTGACTCTGCAGCGCTGAAAACCGCGCTGGATAAGGATCCGGAAGGCATTAAAGAGATGATGATCGGCGATGGGAAAACCACCGGCATCACCACCAAAATCGCCACCAACCTGACCGGCTGGCTCTCATCAACCGGCATCATTCAGGCGGCGAAGGATGGCGTGAGCAAGACGCTCAACAGCCTGACCGATCAGTACAACAAAATGAGCACTCGCATCGACAACCTGATTGCCCGCTATAAGGCGCAATTTACCCAGCTCGATGTGACGATGAGTTCACTCAACAGCACCAGTAGCTACCTGACCCAGCAGTTTGACAATATGACGTCAAGCAGTTCCAAATCGTAAGGAGTGACCATGTACAGTGCTACAGGCACCAAAGCCTATGCAAAAATCGGCGTGGAAAGCGCCGTGATGAGCGCCAGCCAGCAGCAGCTGGTGGTGATGTTGTTCGACGGCGCGCTCAGCGCGCTGATTCGCGCTCGTCTGTTTATGCAGGATGGCAATATTGAAGGCAAAGGTAATTCCATCTCTAAAGCCATCAATATCATTGAAGGAGGTCTGAAACAGGGCCTCAGTGAAAACAGTGGTGACGAACTGGCAGATAACCTGCTGGGTCTTTACAACTACATGACGCGCCGCCTGTTGCAGGCCAACCTGCACAACGATGTTGAAGCTGTCGAAGAAGTCGAAGGCTTACTGCGCAACATCGCGGACGCGTGGAAAGAAGTGGTTCAACCTAACCTGATTCAGGACGCCGTTTAATGATTATTGCACCGCATCTGATTGCCGTTTACCAACAGTTACTCGATCTCAGCCAGGGAATGCTGCGTCACGCGGCGCAGGGCGAATGGGATGAATTGATCAGCCGGGAGATGGAGTATGTCAGCGCGGTGCAATCATTAGCGCAATCGACAGAGGCTGCCGCCCCATCGGTTCAGGTTCAGGAGCAACTTCGCCCGGTCTTGCGCCATATTCTGGATAACGAAAGTGAAGTGAAACGCCTGCTGCAGGCGCGGATGGATGAACTGGCTTCGCTGGTCGGCCAGAACGCCCGCCAGAAATCGGTGCTTTCCGCCTACGGTAACCAGGGCGGTGTGGTGATGGTGCCACGCGAAACCCTCTCCTGATAATCTGCCCTCTCCCGCCGCGTTGAGATTTATTTTTCAGCGCGGCGTCTCTTTTTTGCCGCTTACT
Organism: Pantoea sp. X-Soil-YNGN-775; assembly: GCF_059730575.1. Classification (NCBI taxonomy): domain Bacteria; kingdom Pseudomonadati; phylum Pseudomonadota; class Gammaproteobacteria; order Enterobacterales; family Erwiniaceae; genus Pantoea; species Pantoea sp. X-Soil-YNGN-775. Next base: position 2,378,570 of record NZ_AP035945.1, read on the forward strand.
CCATACTTGATTCTCATCATTCCCCTGGAGTGCAGTAGATGCAAAACCCGACGTTATTACAGTTTTTCCATTGGTATTACCCGGATGGCGGCAAACTGTGGCCGGAAATCGCCGATCGTGCGGCCTGGCTCAGTGAAATTGGCATAACCATGGCCTGGCTGCCGCCCTGCTATAAAGGGGAATCGGGTGGCTATTCTGTCGGTTACGACAGCTATGACCTGTTTGACCTCGGTGAATTTGATCAGAAAGGCAGCGTTGCCACCAAATATGGCGACAGGCAGCAGTTACTGGCAGCCGCCGAGGCGCTGCGCAGCCACAACGTCGGGGTAGTGCTGGACGTGGTGCTTAACCATAAAATGGGTGCCGATGAAAAAGAGCAGATCAGCATCAACCGCGTCAACCCGGACAATCGCGACGAAATCTATGACGAGGTGGTCGAATGTGAAGCCTGGACCAAATTCACCTTTCCGGTGCGCAACGGAAAATATTCAAAATTCGTCTGGGATCATAAATGCTTTAGCGGCGTAGACCATATTGAAAACCCGGATGAAAACGGCGTCTTCAAAATCATCAACGATTACACCGCCGAAGGCTGGAACGATCAGGTCGATAATGAGCTGGGCAACTTCGACTATCTGATGGGCGCGAACATCGATTTCCGTAATAACGCGGTAAGCGAAGAGCTGAAGTACTGGGCGCGCTGGGTGATGGAACAGGTGCCGTGCACCGGCTTCCGGCTTGATGCGGTTAAACACATTCCGGCCTGGTTCTATAAAGACTGGATCGATCACATACAGGAAGTGGCTGAAGAGCCGATGTTTATCGTCGCTGAATACTGGTCGTTCGAAACCGATAAACTGCAGGAGTATGTGCATCAGGTGGAAGGCAAAACCATGCTGTTTGATGCCCCACTGCACATGAACTTCCATCAGGCCTCCACCGCCGGCAGCGCTTACGACCTGAGCCAGATCTTTGCTAACTCGCTGGTGGTCGCCGACCCCTGGCATGCGGTAACGATCGTCGCCAACCACGATACGCAACCGCTGCAGTCGCTGGAAGCGCCGGTAGAAGCCTGGTTTAAACCGCTGGCCTACGCGCTGATTCTGCTGCGTGAACAGGGAGTGCCGACCATTTTCTATCCCGATCTGTTCGGTGCCAGTTATGAAGATACCGGCGGCGACGGCGAGAAACATAAGATTGAGATGCCGGTGATCCCGGAGCTGGAAGGATTGATCCGCGCGCGTCAGCAGTATGGCTGGGGCGCACAGACCGACTATTTCGACCATCCCAACTGCGTCGCCTTTAGCCGTAGCGGCACCGAAACCCAGCCCGGCTGTGTGGTGATTATGTCGAATGGCGATGCGGGTGAGAAAAGCGTGGCGATGGGCGAAGGCTATGCCGGTAAGGTGTGGCGCGATTATCTGGCGAACCGCGAAGAGACCATTACCGCCGATGATCAGGGTAATGCGGTGTTTGTCTGTAACGCCGGCAGCGTCAGCGTCTGGGTGGTCGCAGACTAAGACTTAAAACAGAGGATCTGGCAGGGCTGACGCCCTGCCAGCGTCACTTATTGCGCTAATGCCGCCGCATTGTTTTCAGTGATGCGGGTGTGCAACAGCTGAGGCTCAATATTCTGAATCACACTGGCCTTGGGTTGCTTCGCCACTTCGTCCAGCGCCTGCTGGCACTCCACGGTTGGACGTGCCACTTTACGCAGCGTCAGCCCGTCATAATTCAGTTCACCGTTATCAACTACCAGCGGCATCACCCGAACCTGACGCGTGACGTTGACATAATCGCCGCTCAGCAAGGTCAGTTTGCCCGGCTTGGCGATAACCCGCTGCCATTGACGGCAATCCAGTGTGCTGCCATCCGCGTTGATAATCAGGCTGCCTGTCGCCTGATCGCTAATCAGGCCACGCTGCGGACCGACCGTTTGCCAGTTACCCTGCAGATTAGCCGGCGCCGGGGTTTGAACCGCACTGTCATAGTCGTTGATTTGTGCACATCCGCTCAGCGCCAGCGCGGCCATCAGCATCCACTTTTTCATGTTTAATCCCTAAGATCGCATCAATGGCGGCTACGTTATAATTTTTCCCCTGAGGTGCGCAAGGTATCTGGCTGATCCAACCGCGCCGGGCGCGGTTTTTTTAGCGCTGCCGCGCAACTCACGCAATCTCAGCCGATGATAAGCGACATTTATCCGCTAACGCGCCTGTCTGCTTGCGCGCGTCCTGACAAGTCAGGCGCAACCCGCTACACTGGCGCGCTGCAACAGACATTCAGGAACCTGGCTATGAAAACTCCGGAAGCGTATTACGCGCAGGCGCGCGAAATGTTCTTTACCGCCCACCCCGATTTCCAGGCGGCGCTTGATGAGCTGACCGAAAGCGATGCCCGCGCTGCCAATCTTTCCCTGCGCCAGCTGCGTGAATGGCACGCTGAACGCATCTATGCGGCCTTTTTACGTCAGAAGAATCTGGATGGGATGATCTTTTCGATTCAGCTGGCTGAGCCCGACAAAGCCGTGGCGGCCGAGGCAATCGAGAGCTATCTCAAAGCACATGCTGAATCGCTGGGGATGAGCTGGGAAGAGTTTTGCATTAAAAACGAACTCTGACCGGCTGGAACCGTAAGGTGTATTTTTCATACACCTCCAACCAGTGGTTTTACCACCAATAAAGTTGTACAAGGACGAGGAAAGTGTATAACTTCATTCTACGACTTCGGTCGTGATTGTCCTTGAACGAATAGTGCTTTTGCACTGCCTCTGGAGGTGTTGCTGGATTTCCACCTCCAGAGGCGATTTTTTTTCCCGTCGCTACTCTTCTTCTGCCATCTTTCCTTTAACTTCCACATACTGCGCCACCGCCAGCAGACGATTAATGTGCGTCAGCAGCAGGTCAACGTCGGACTGCAAAAACTCGGTCGATGAACGTGAAGCGGTGACAATCGCATCCTGTACCGTCTCGGTAATGGTCAGCGTATTGTCCTGTTTGGCCTGCACCAGCAACGCAGCAACCAGCAGCGATTGCGCTTCAAGCTGCGCGGTCAGCTCTTTCGCGTCGACGTCCATTTTTGCCAGTTTTAGCAGAATATCAATGACCAGTTGTCGCATCGCACTTCTCCTGATGTATGGAGTGCCATTATGTCGCGATGATGCCGAAATAAGCCAGAGCAGGATTCAGTCCGGCGTGACATAAAAAAATTAGCCAGAATCGGGCGCACCGCCTTGCCACTGTTTTTATTTACAGTATTATATCCCTGCGATTTTGCCCTGAATGGATTGCCATCATGTTTGTTGAGTTGATTTATGACAAGCGAAACGTAGCCGGTTTGCCGGGTGCTCGCGAGATGATTCTCGAAGAGCTGGAAAAACGGGTGCATCGGGTGTTCCCTGACATTGAAGTTAAGGTCAAGCCGATGGAACGTAACGCGATTGATACTGATTTGAGTAAGAACGATAAAGCGACGATTGCGCGGATAGTTGAAGAGATGTTCGACGAAGCGGAAATGTGGCTGGTGGCCGATTAATCCCTTAACGGCCACCGCATCAGTTAGCGGGAGGTCAATTAACTCTCCTGCTCACTGTGATTAATTTCGATCTCGATGTCCTGAATAGCGGCATCCAGATCTTCCAGCATCTTACCCTGCTTGTTGAGTAGCGCATCGATACGATCGGCGTTGACCTTATCTTTGTATTCACCCGCATCGAAGGCTAACCAATGCGTTGAAAGGGTCTCGGTGTTGGTTTGCGCGTAGTGTCGCATCTCTTTTAGCTGAGAGGTCACGTCACGCAGATAATCGTTTTTGGTCTTGGTTTCTGTTGAATCGCTCATGCTAAATGTCCTTCTGGTCAGTTATCCAAAGTGATTTGGCGTAGCGGTTCATCAACCGGCCAACCTGCGGGCGCCTTTCCTGCGAAAACCTCGAAAGAAAATGTCGCCCGGAGATTTAAATCTAGTCGATAATAGCGAAGCCGCACTAAGAATAATCGGAAGTTACGGTTTACGTCCGGAATGCGTCGCAGGCCCCTCACTTTCAATCACCACTTCCTTCACCTTATCGACCGTTTTGATCGCGGTGCGGTCCGGTAACGCATCAAGCTTATGCTGTAAAGCACTCACCTGATCGGTCAGCAAATCGACCCGGGCATCACGCTTAGCGGCGACATTGCGGTAATCCTTGCGGATCTCCTCCACCCGCTTGTTGGCGGCATTATTCACGTAGAGAAAAAGAATCGTCATCAGCACGCAGATCATTGAGCAGCCCAGCATCACGCTGCCGAGAATAACCTTGCGCTTGTGTAGCATGGGTGTCACCGGACTATTTATCGTTACCATCGCTGCGATCCTCCAGAGTTGAGATAAGGCGATCGACTTCATTACGGAACTTATCGCTATGATCGGTCTCGGTCATGGCCAGCAAAATGCCTAACGCATTTTTGATCAGCCGAAGGTCGGTTTCGAGCATTGAGATACGCCGCAAATTTTTATCGTGTCGCTCGCGTAGTTCATCATTTTCCTCACGTATCAACAGGTTGCTCTCCTTTAACAACACCACCTGCTCTTTGTAACTGGTTATAATCTCGCCGCCGGCCCGATTACTGGTCACGATTGACGCAATGCCCGCTAATAACGGCTTCCAGAACAGTGCCGCCGCGCCCCCACCCAAAACCAACGCACCCATACTGGTAATTAAACTACTTTCCATGCCGCACCCCTCTACCCGGTAAGGTCACTGGAACACCACGGCGTGCTACAACAGGCACGTCCCCTGCCTGAAATTTAAGATTGCTTAAATACCAGGGTTAAGTATACTTAAGTCATTCTTAACCTGAATGTCAAGCAGATGAAAAACGAAACGCTGGGCGACCGCATTCGCCACCGAAGGAAAAACCTGGGATTAACGCAGAAGCAGTTGGCGGAGCAGGTAAAAGTGTCCCATGTGGCAATCTCGCAATGGGAGAAAGAAGAGACCTTACCGCGCGGTGAGAATTTGCTGCGGCTATCAGAATCGCTGGGCTGCGCACCGGCCTATCTGATAGATGGCGATGGACCTGTTTTCAGCGAAAGCGGATTTGCCGGACTGCATCAGATTCCATTGCTGAACCAGCACGACGTGGTGTCGTGGCTAAAAGATGCCAGCACGGTGAAATGCGATTTTCTGATGCATAACGATATGGCACTTTCTCAGCGCAGTTTTGCTGTGCGGGTCGGGGAGCTGGCAATGGAACCTGCCATTGTGCGTGACGATGTGGTGATCGTTGATCCGGCGGTGTCACCTTTGCCCGGTGACAGCGTACTGGCGCTGCAGCAGAACGTTGCGCTGCTGCGCACTTACCGGCAGCGCGCGCCTGAAGGCAATATTATGCAGTTTGAGCTGGCACCGGTTAACGTCGATTTTCCCCTGCTGCATTCCGGTCGCGATGGCATCAGGCTGGCCGGCACACTGGTTGAACTTCGCCGTTACCGTCAGCGCTGAATAAAAAAACCCGCTGCGAGGCGGGTCAATCCATTCAAATCAGGCTCTTAACTTCACCAATCACTACAGCAAATAACTACGGCAAATAACTACGGCGAATAACTACGGCGAAAGTCAGGCAACTTACAATGCGTCAGTCAGCTTATCCACTACCACGTTGCCGTGCAGATCGGTCTGTGTGATGCGATAGCCGACACACCATGAGCGGCGGTTGCTCAGTTTGTCGAACAGGGTCACGCCGCCTTTTTTAACCCCGTGCGGGTTAACGATGGTCCACTCGGTCACGTCTTCCTGTCCGCGATTTTTCAGGCTCACAGTGCCGTTTTTAATCAGTCGATCTTCAGCTTCAATCTTTAAATAGTCTCGTAACATAATTTCTATCTCCTGGTAACGCAGGTCACTATATGCCTTTTATTAATCCGTTCAATCGAATTTATTAATCGATTATTTTGTGACCTGCCGCACGCGAGATAACAGAATTGTCCATTCACGCCTTCGGCTGGCACCGTTAGCATGGTCCTGCTACACACAGACACGCAACGAATAATGACGTGCAATACACGAGAGAAAACTCCGATTCAGCCCGCCTCGCGCGGGCTTTTTTTATTTCAGAAACCTCAGCCCTGCCGGGTTGCGTCGGCTGGTCTAGACTTAAGACACTGAACAAAAGGAGTTAACCATGTTTAAACATAAAACCAATGAAGAACGTAAACACGAAGGTGAAGTGAGCAAAAGCCTGCCGGAAGCGGCCCCGCACGTTGGCAATGCGTATGAAGAGGATGATCATCCCGCCACAGACGCGCCAAAAGATCACGGCGAAGTGCCACGCAAGAATGACGACAGTCAGGATGATAAAAAAGATCCGTATAAAGCGAGTTAATTTGCGGCAACGCGCCCCATTCAGGGGCGCACTGCTATCGTGACCACGTTACAGCGTATCGAGATAATTTTCCGGGAATGGCACGCCAGAATGTTCCAGTCGCGACAGCTTCTGCGTGATGTCGTTTCTTATCGTCTCATCGCCGTCCTGCCAGTACGATTTTACTACCGCTAACACCCGCTCAGCGGTTTGCTCAGTGAATCCGGACGGTTCGTCAGCCTGCAGCACCTGATGAATTTTCTCATTCATCTCTCGAAGATTGATCATTTCGCCCTCCTGTCAGAAAAAAAGATAAGTATAGTTCAGACTACCCTGAGCGGAATTCGCGCCGTGGCGGGCACGCTTATTTTCGCGCCGCATGTCGCTTGCGGATCGTCCTGTAAAAAGAAATGAGATGTTTAAGAAACTGACAGGGTTTGCGTCGATGAAGAAAATTATATTACTGCTCATAATGGTCGTGACAGCCGGCTGCGTAGATACCGGCCGGGTTGGTTTACAGCCGCATCTGCAAACCGCCTATTTTGATGCGCAGCCTTCTCAGGTGCAGTCCTGCCTGTTTTCAGCCGCGATTAATCAGCATCTTTCGCTTGAACGGGATGATCCGCTGCCCGGTGGCGCGCAACGCTATAACCTTGAGCAAGGTGACGGAACCGTTATTGCCTGGATCGAAACAGATAAATTCAATCATCGCGAAACCAGCGTGAATTTTTACTATGACGTACAGGCGACAAATATCCGCGCTGCAGTAGCGACGATGATTGCTGAGTGTAAAAGCGCCGATTAAATTCTGTCTGCCCTCAGTTCCCTGGCGTAGGGTTCAGGTGGTTGTTTGCAACCTATCATGAAATACCGCAATCCTGGCCGCGCTGGCGATGAAAAATCACCGCTACCGTCTTATGCGAACAGCTCATTCTCGCAGGCGGCAATGCTATTTTTTTACTGCCTGCCGCCCCGTTATTTCTTTTCGCAATCGTAGCTGCCGCGGATCCTTATCTGACTCTGACTGGTGCGGACAATCTCCGCATCCAGTAACGATTTTCCCTCACGAGTCACCAGATCCATATCGATCATGCCTGGCGCTTTGGCGTTTTTGACCCGCCAGTGCTGCTTCACGTTATCGTAATCGTCTTTAGCCTTGAGAAAGGTGGAGCTGTTAATCTTCGCACTGTTGCCGTTAACCGTAACCGTCCCCTTCTGGTCGGCTTTCAGGTCGAACGGTCCGCATTGCAGTGTGGTAAATGCCGAAGCAGAAAGAGATGTTAATGAAAGTAACCAGATGAACGTTTTTATCATTGTCGCGGCGACCTGCTGATGGCTGATGAAATCTGAACGCTGGGAAGCAGCAGGCAGTGGGTTTGCGCATACTGTCGACTCGCTCCTCGTCTGCCAGCAGTATAACTGATGAATGTTATTGTGGATGTCGCGGTTACACATCGACTCGCCACGCGATCCGCTACAGCATCTGCTCCGCCCGACAGCCGTCAGCATGCGATAATAGCTGTGAGCAGGTCAGCGCGCTTAGCGCCCTGCTCCATCCTGCCAGCCTTATGGTGCCCACGATTGCAGACTCAACCAGCCCCACTACACCTGCATATTCATAATGCGCTGGTAGTTATTTTAGAGCTAACACAGAGATAGCCAGGATGGCGTACCAACAGAGCATTGCCGCAATTCATTACTGCTTCGCTGGCGCAAATTATGTAAGGTTGCGGCAATTTTTTGTCCCATAGACAGAGTTTAGATAGCCGGCCGGTATAGCTCATGAACAGCCAACACTTCCGTCGTCACCTTCCCGGGCACCACTGCCCCATCAAGCCCCTGACCGTCGATCGTCGCGCCGTCCTGAGTGATAATGCCCGAGGGGAAGAGTTTCCCAAACTGCAGGTAATCCTCAAGCTGGTACGCAACTGTGTCGCCTGGGCTGGGCGTTATAGAACGATCAACAGCGCAAATCCTTCCGGCGTTTCGATGCGCATCATATTGGCCGGGTTCGGCATCAGAATATCGTTCAGGTTAAGCCGCTGCTCAATATGGTCCTGCGCAGGAGATGGAAAGCCCATAGTTACCTCACATATCCCATGTTCATCAGTGCGTAAGTGCGGTTGTCGCCGCCATCAGTTACCTGTTCTCTGAACATGTTCTGTTCGCGACGTATCCACTGATTGCACGGTTACAGTGTCCATATGTGGTTGAACGCCTCAAGTTTTCGCTGGAATGTTCCGGTGGTGACTACTCGCCGGCCCATGCCGACTCTGATTATGACCTGTAAAAAGGCACCTTTGATTGCGTAGTCGTGTGGCATGATGCCCCTGATGAATACTGTATTTATACACAACGGTATCGATCGACGAATTCGACCAAAATAGACGGAAAAGACATAAGCTAAGATGTTGATATGGAAGCAGGTTGTTTTGATGGATGCCGCGGAAAGTGGCTATGCTTTAGGCATACCCCGCAGCCTACGGAGAGAGGTGCGGGTTACCTCAGCCCCGTCGCCGGGGCTTTTTTATGCTGTTACATCTCTTATCAATACTTGCCTTAGCTTTAACTGGATGACAAGATCCGGCGCATTCTGAAATATAGGTCATCACATGATTAAGCTTTTTGCCCGATACGCCTCTGTAGGTGTGGTAAACACACTAATCCATTGGGTTGTATTCACTGCTTTCTACACTCATGGGCAGTCTCAGTCGCTGTCGAATTTTGCCGCTTTCTGCTGCGCCGTCACTTTTTCCTTCTTCGCAAACGCAAAATGGACCTTCAATGCTGAAGCAACCACTATTCGTTACCTGCTTTACCTCTTCTTCATGGGTGGCATGGCGTCAGCTGTCGGCCTGTATGCAGATCGCACCAAAGCAAACCCCATCATGACGCTGGTTGTTTTCTCCTTCATAAGTCTTTTGTGCGGATTCATATATTCGAAATTTATTGTTTTTAAGGAAAAATCATGAAAATTTCTCTTGTGGTTCCAGTTTTTAACGAGGAAGAAGCAATTCCAATTTTTTATCGAGAAGTCCGGAACTCTCTTGAAGAATGGGATGTTGAAATCGTTTTCGTGAATGATGGAAGCAGTGATGGCACAGAGGCAATAATCAATGCACTCGCAATATCTGATCCTTCTGTGAAGCCAATATCTTTCACACGAAACTTTGGAAAAGAACCCGCTCTTTTTGCCGGGCTAGAATACGCGACTGGTGATGCAGTCATCCCTATTGACGTTGATTTGCAGGACCCTATCAATGTTATTCCTCGCATGATAGAGGCGTGGAAAAATGGGGCCGATATGGTTTTAGCGAAACGAACTGACCGTACAAGTGATGGTCATCTTAAAAGAAAAAGTGCGGAGTGGTTCTATCACCTTCACAATAAAATAAGCTCCCCGAAAATTGAAGAAAATGTAGGGGACTTCCGTCTCATGTCCCGTGATGTCGTTGAGAGCATAAAACTGCTTCAAGAGAGAAACCTTTTCATGAAAGGTATTCTTTCTTGGGTTGGTGGCAAAGTAGACGTTGTAGAATACACGCGAGCAGAACGTGTTGCTGGAACTTCAAAATTTAATGGCTGGAAGCTATGGAATCTGGCACTGGAAGGGATCACATCATTCTCGACGTTCCCTCTAAGGGTATGGACTTATTTAGGTTTAATCATAGCTGGGATGTCTTTTATTTATGCTTCCTACTTGATTGCTGACACATTAATTTTTGGAAACCCAGTCAGAGGATACCCATCAATAATGGCGTCAATATTATTCTTAGGCGGTGTACAGTTAATTGGGGTCGGTGTATTGGGAGAATATGTCGGCAGAATTTACATTGAGATCAAACAAAGACCGAGATATATTTTAAAAAATGGAAAATAATTCAATATTAAGAAAGCCTTGTACTCCACCTGATTACAAAAGTTCTCACAGAATTAAATTTATGAATTTTATACCTGTACTACTTGGTGTTTTTTTCTTTTTGTATATCTATGGATTTAGGCCGCTAGGCGTTACAAACATATCCTGGCTTGGTGGGGGTGACGGGCTTCAAAACTATATAGGCTGGGAGTTCTTTAGGTATTCAGGCTGGAATTTTCCGGTTGTTGGTTTGTCAAAGAACTATGGCTTAGATGTTAGTAGCTCAATAGTTTTTACGGACTCCAACCCACTACTTTCAATATTTTTTAAAATATTTTCAGGCATACTCCCAGACACATTTCAGTTTTTCGGAGTGTGGCTATTAACTTGCTGCTTACTTCAATCCTTGTTTGCATGGAATATAATAAAGATCTATACATCCAGTAATGCTATATGCATAGCTGGAACTCTTATTTTTATGTTTACTCCAGCATGGATTAATCGTGTTGCGCACATAAATCTTATGGCTCATTTCTTATTGCTTGCTGCTTTATATTTAACACTGAAAAGGAATAAAAATAATCTTTTTGAGTGGCCTTTACTGATTTGCCTGGCATGCAGCATACATTTTTATTTAGCAATGATGGTTATGATCATATGGTTTTACAACCTAATTTCAAAATTAGCTTTTAAGGAGACATCCTTAAAGCCAGTAGCAATAGAAGCGCTTTTAACCTTTGTGATGGTAGCGCTAACTTTGTTTACATTGGGTTACTTTACGGTTGATGATGTTTCTGATCGTGGAGGTTTTGGTGCATATAACAATAATTTACTCTCGCCAATCATGACCTCTGGTTGGTCATTATTCCTTTCAACTAACAAGCTAGGTTCATCGCCTTTTGAGTCAATGAATTATTGGGGTTTGGGCGTTATACTGCTAGCTTTAATAGCATTTTTTTTAATACTGCCAGAGGTGAAGAGAACCAAATTAAACAGGAAGAAAGCCGCATTATCTGCATCTTGCTTTACACTTATAGTTATAGCAACAACAAATAATATTGAATTGGGAAAATATTCTTTTTTTGTCCCACTCCCTTACAAACTACTAGATTCTCTTTCCATATTGCGGGGTTCTGCACGTTTTTTTTGGGGCGTCACTTATATTGCGATATCAGCTTCAATGATCGTTATTCTTAAGAAATGTAGTCATAAGACTGCCATGATTCTTTTTACATCGTTTGCTCTACTACAAATTGTAGACATTAGTAAGGGTTATTCCCGCGAAAACTTTTACTTTCATCGCGAGCATGGTTCAGAACAAAACCTATCCAATAGCTTTTGGAAAGAAGGTATTAAATCTTACAAAGCCATAAGGTATGTGCCCTTTGAAAACAGAGGTCGTCACTGGCAAACTGTGTCATTGATTGCTTTAGAAAACAAGATCCCGACAGACGCAGTTTACATGGCGCGCTTTAGCAATTTTAAAGCGGATGAAATGAATGAATCTATTATTCATGATATTGTATATGGCGAGTATGATGATGATACTGTATATATTATCCGGGATGATATTGTAAATATGGCTCACCTAAAAAAGGGTGACAATGTGTATAGGATAGATGGATTAAATGTCCTTGCTCCTCATTTGAAAAATTGCGAAAAATGCCAATTAATCAAACCGAAAAATTTAAATTCATATGTTATATTCCCGAGGTTCTGGGGAGTTTCCGAGCCATTAGGCTATTGGAATGGAGCCAGATTCACCACTGTGCTTATTAATAGCAAAACGGAAACAAATAAAGTATCATTAAAATATAATGTATTTACTACTTCAAAAAACCCAACACAACGAGTTATATTCAAAGTTGATGGGGAGCTAATAAAAGAAAAGATTTCAAGTGGAATCGATGAAGTAAATCTTGAGTGGGCAAACAAGGCAACCCAAAAGGTTTCCATGTTAACTATTGAGACCCCTGATGCGATTACACCTCGTAGCGTAGGATTAAACAACGATGCCCGAATAATTGGCATTGGAATTTTATCTATAAAAAATAGCGCCCAAGATCATTCTCATTATTCTCTCTAAAATACTCCCCTCATGGAGGGGAGTATTCATCATGGCAACGTAGCAGTATCAAATAGCATTTGTTTTGTTGCCACATTGGCCGCGATTAACTGTTCTTTGTTCTGCTGCTGTTCTAATTGGGTCGGCGGTGGTGCGACAAACTCACTGTTGCTGAAGGTGAATCCCGTGCTGATATATGCACCTTAAGGAACTTCAACAGCAGTCAACTCATCGCCAAAATCAACCTGGGTTCACCATCCCAAATCACCCGATTTTCAACAATATTTGTTTTTTTGCTAATCAGCGCCCAATTTCGCACTTATGCTTCATCACCCATTTCAATCACCATTCAATAATTACAATCCCGCCTGAACCAGCGCTGCCATTACCATCAGTCGTGCTGTCTGAAGTGGTATACCGCCCGCCACCTCAATAACCATAAGCCGACCTGCCGTCGGCGGCGGTTGCTTCAGCATTGCTGGATCGTGCAGCCCCGCCACCGAATGGGCCTGACGCGCCGGCACCACCGGAACCACCAGGCGTTCCTGCAATGACATCCTGACCTGATGTGCCCCCAGGCGCACCAGCGCCAGAGTCGCCGCCTGCCGCGGCTTTGCCAGCTCCAGCAGTTGCGTTAGCGCCTCCGCTACCGTTTGCACCGCCGGTCAATGCGACAAGACTACCGACTATTATATTGCCACCATGGCCTCCAGTGCAGCCCGATGAACTTCTAGCCCCCGCCGTTCCCGCCAAACCAACAGTAACAGAAATAGCCTGATCGGGTGTTACGTTGTAAGGAACCTTGATATTTGCTTGCCCAGCGCCATCACCACCACCTGCGCAGCCAGAGACATAGATTGTTTTGATACCACCAGGGAACCGTAAAAGAGCCATTGCCGGTGAAAGTTTTTTGTGATCAGCTACCCCATCAAGGCGCGAATTGCTGACAGAAATCGACACAGTAACTGCCGGCACTGTCTGCTTGTATAATGACTGCCCTGATCGCAGTGGAACATCACGCCGTCTGGCTTGCCGCGAGTTTTCCAGCGCTTTAGCCGTCAGTTTGCTATCCGGAGAGAACGATATTGCCAGCCCACCGGTTTCCTCGCGAACAGATCGAGAATAATTGCAAGGTATGCCCAGCGCTTACCTGTCCAGATATACGTCACGTCACCGCACCTGATTTGATTCTGTCATTGCAAACTGCCGCTCAGGATGATTCGGGATAGCGAGGTGTTCATGACCGCCACGTTTATATCGATGAGTCAGCTGCTGGCAACTGACCAGCCCCTTCGGCATCGTAGAAAGGCCAACGTGCATGACCTCGCTGCCTGAGCGGCTGGGTAATTTTGATCGATAACCAACTGGGCTGATGCACGTCTGAATTCTGGACTACAACTTTTTCTTTTCATTAGTGCACCTGTGTTGTTCTGGGGTGAGAAAATCACCTCTGTTCAGATGGCCAAATTCAGTGTGCCACTACACCTGGCTTCATCCGGGCGGAACGGTCAATCAGCACGAACCCCTCCGGCGTTTCAATACGTATCATATTGGCCGGGTTCGGCATCAGAATATCGTTCAGGTTAAGCCGCTGCTCAACATAGTCCTGCGCAGGAGATGGAAAGCCCATAGTTACCTCACATATCCCATGTTTATCAGTGCGTAAGTGCGGTTATCGCCGCCAATAGTTACCAGCTCTCTGAACATGTGCTGTTCGCGCCGTATCCACTGATTGCACTGTTGCAGCGTCCATATGTGGCTGAACGCCTCAAGTTTTCGCAGGAATGTTCCGGTGGTTACTACCTGCCGGCCCCTGCCGTCTCTGCTTATGGCCTGTAAAAAGGCACCTTTGATTTCGTAGTCGCGTGGCATGCTAAATCCTACCTTAACAAACACTGTATGGATAAACAGCAATATCAATCAGTGGTTTTGATCAAGCCGATTAAGGTAGGTTTTTGCAAAGAGATTGGCGGGGAAAAAGTTTTAATGGGTTTTGTATGGAATGCTTAAAAGAAACTGTCATATACTCATGCCCGGCAAGGCATACAATCAGATAAAGGCTAATCAGCCACGTGAATGGATTAAGCAATGTTAAGTGAAGTTAATAACGCAAAGACGGTAAAAGCTTACCGTGGTGACATTGATGGACTACGTGCTATAGCAGTGATTTCGGTAATGATGTATCACTTCTCTGTCTGGCCGTTCACTGGTGGCTTTGTTGGAGTGGATGTCTTTTTTGTTATCAGTGGATATTTGATAACGGGTGGGATATTAAAAGAAAACTCACATCATGATTTTAGCTTCTCTGAATTCTATACCCGAAGAGCAAGGCGGCTGTTCCCGGCGCTGTTAAGCACCATCGCTATTTCATATGCAGTCGCTTTTTTGGCGTTTTCGCCTACAGATTTTGAAAAGATGTCGGCATCGACTGTCTTTGCGCTGACAGGAATTTCAAATTTTTATTTCTGGATGAGCGCTGACTATTTCGATTCAGCATCAATCCTGAAGCCTTTGCTGCACACCTGGTCGTTAAGCGTAGAATTGCAGTTTTACCTTGTCTGGCCTATTGCGATCATTCTGCTGGCCAAATTAGGTCGTATAGCAGTAGCAACAGGTGTGATACTTTTGACGGCGGCTGGCTTTGCACTTTCTTTATACGCCATAATGTACGACTCTACTGGTGCTTATTATTTAACTCAGTATCGTTTTTGGGAGTTTGCAGCTGGTGGTCTGGCATTCCTTTTCAGACGTTCCGATTTTTTTAACAGGCTGTCATCGCTTCATGGATTGATCTGTCTGATGGGCATCGCCCTCGTTCTGTATCCAGTATTTACATACTCCACCAGTACGACATTTCCTGGATTAAATGCCATTATGCCAGTGATTGGATCAATGATGATAATACTGTCTGGTGATAGAACATTGGCCGGGAATGTGCTGGCATCACGTCCGGCAAGCTATATTGGCGAAATCAGTTACTCGCTTTATCTTGTTCACTGGCCTGTTGTTGTATTTTCCCAGTATATTCTCGTTAAAGAATTCTCTGGTGCTTCAGGTTTACTGCTTATTGCAGCCTCCTTCGTTCTCGCAATTCCTATGCACCGTTTCATTGAAAAACCATTGCGCAAGCCTGATGCCTTGAAGTTATCGGGCGCGGCGTTCTGTCTGTCATGTTCAGGTATAGCAATGGCCTTTATGGTGCCGGCTTCAACAAGTTGGGCTGACAAAGGTTGGGTATGGCGTCTTCCTGAGCAAATACAGAAAATCAACAGTCTGGACATTACTTCAATGCAACAATATGTTGCCAACACTGAAAATGTGCTGAAAGCACATAGTGATTTTGCAAACAATGGGAAACCAAGATTGCTCATTATTGGTGATTCACAGTCTGCTGACATCTCAAACATCATGAAAGAGAACGGTTTTCTCGATAAATTTGATGCAATCACCCGACCGGTCAATACGCGATGTAGGGCAATTTTCGTAAATCAAAATGAGAGAGAAAGGTATTGGAATGAAGAGAATGGAGGGACAATGGCTCTTCCGGAGTTCATTCCGATGTGCGACAAACAAATGAACGAAGCGACAGATCCTCATATATTAAAGGAATCTGATGTGATCTTCATTGCTATGAAATGGCGAGATGAGTCATTACCAAAAATGAAGGAAGCTATTGAAGTTATAACAAAAAGATCTAACGCAAAAATATTCCTGTTTGGTAATAAAAACCTGGCAAAAAGCAGTATTGATTTAGTCAATACATTTGGAAGAGTGAGTGGCATAAGTGAATTTGCTGCACAAAACAGAGATTTTATATCGGAAGAGATAAATAAAAAAATCTCTCAAATGAGTGGATATACATTCGTCGACATGATGAAAGTTGTTTGTCAGAAAAAAAACTCTTGTGAAGTTGTTACTGATAAATTCGATCCTATTTTCTTTGATCAGGTTCACCTTACGCGTGAGGGTGCCATTTACTTAGGACCAAAATTTAAGAAGGTATTGTCGCAATCAGGATTAGAGATGAAGTAACAATGATTGGATAGCCCGCTTTGCCGCGGGCGTATTTTTGGGAACTATCAGCCATTTAAAATTATGGCATGATTGGCCACTCGATTTTGTCAGGCGTATTGGCGTCGCTCCGGCTTAGCAAAGCTCTAAACTTCTCCCATTCTGTTAGTGCTTCGACTTCTTCCGACGTTGCCATATCCAGATCAACCGCACCCTGCAAAAAGCTGATGCGTAAGACGGCTTCTTCGATCATATTTTTGTTAAGACCTAAGTTTGACGTAATTAACTGTTGTTCTGTCTGCTGCTGTTTTTCTTCGGTAGCCGCAGGAGCGACAAACCCTCCGTTACTCTATGTAAATCCTGTATTAATAAACATTCCTTCTTGCACTTCAACGGCAGTTACTTCTTCGCCAAAATTAACTGAAGAACTACCATCCCAAACTAACAAGCTCCAGACAGTATTTTTTTGTTAATTAGTGCATAACTTTTAATTCTTTGGTTATTTTTATCATCATTAAATTATCGCAATTCCACAAGAGCCTGCGTCGCCATTCCCTCCATTCGCTCCGGCATAGGTATAGGTATAAATACCACCACCGCCATCTGACAGGAGTGGCCCCCAACAAGAACCACCTGAGAATCTGGTTCATGTATGAGCGGCAAAGAAGGTGGGAGACGATCGGTGTTCCTGATACACCCAAAAACAGAAAGATGGCTGGCGAGTTACGTAGCAATATCGTCTACCGCTTTAAGACAGGGACGTTTGATTACCGAAGTGAGTTTCCGGATTCACCATTATTTAAGAACCAGACTGGCTAGTTAAAGTCGCTAGCTATCAGGGAGGTTGCTGATTTATGACTGAAACTCAAAAAGCCGGATTGGGCCAATAGCTCTTATGTCACGACAGAACGTCGTGTGAGAGTGACGCTGGATATCATCGGCAGCGGAAAGGAGATCAGGTCAATTATGCAGAAGCACCTGCTTAATCTGCGTATTGAGCTTCTCAGCGGCAGCTACTTTACCGGCAGGAAGATGAATATAGAAAAGAAAGGCAGGACAGCGGCCACGGTGAACTCCAGCATGGCAGACCTGAAAGCCATTTTCGCCTTTGCTCACGGTAATGGGTATAGAGGCAAACCCGATGACCGGCATCAAGCCGCTGAAGAAGTCAAATAAGCGGCCGGACCCGATAACGCGGGAGGAGTACCCTCGCCTCATCGCAGCATGCTCAACGCGTCAGACGGCCAACATGTGGTCACTCGCTATCCTGACGGGGTTGCGTCACGGGGAGATATGCGCGCTGGCATGGGAGGACATTGACCTTGAAGCGAAGAAGCTGACAGTCAGCCGTAACCTCACACCACAGGGTTTGTTCACGCCGCCGAAGACGGAAGCGGGAAACCGGGTCACATGCCTGATAGATGCAGCCGTTGCTATTCTGCGTGATCAAAGGGAGCTGACCCGAATGCACCCTCAGACATCCTTCACCTTTCACACCAGGGAATATGGTGAGCGGATAGAGGAGCAGAAGACGTTCGTGTTCAACCCCAGCGTGAACGCTGTCAATGGCCGGTCGGGCGCACATTACTCTACAGAGTCTCTCGGTCAGATATGGACTGGCGCACTTAGGCGTGCAGGCCTGCGTCACCGGAAAGCCTATCAGTCACGTCATACGTTCGCCTGCTGGGCTCTCTCAGCAGGCGCAAACCCGAACTACGTCGCATCACAAATGGGCCACTCCGATGCGCAGAGGGTGTACCGGGTTTATGGCGCCTGGATGTCAAAGAACAACACGGACCAGCTATCACTCATCAACACGAAAATGAGCGATGTTGTGCTACATACGTGCTCCACCAAAGTGGCAGCATGGTAAACCTTAACAATTTCAGACAGTTACCCACTAAACCTGCATATTCATAATATCGCTGTACGCCGACACCAGCTTGTTCCTGACCTGAATCCCCATCTGCATTGAGATAGACGATTTCTGCAGATCGACCATCACATCGTTCAGCGCGATACCGGGTTTCCCCATCTCAAAATCCTGCGCCTGGCTACGAGCGGTGGTTTGCGTCTCGCTGATCTTATCCAGCGCGGCTTTCATGGTGGCGCCGAAATCGATCTGGTTTGGGGCTTCGCTGCTGCGGTTGCTCGCCTGCAGCGAGGTGATCTGAAGCTGTTGCAGTACGCCGTCGATTGCCTGAATGGTCATTAACGATACCTCATATAAACGGGTGGGTTTTTCTGTGTTCAAAAATCTAACACGTTGTCAATGAGACAAAGGCGCTAAATGACAGCAAAAAACCCGGCTTATCCAGCCATCGAATTTTTGGTTTCAACAAATAATGCCTGGCATTGAAGTGGAAATTTTATCTACGCAGGTCAGGGAGTCTGTTTTGCCATCTCAACTAACCCGGTCAATTACGTCAGGCAGGAATCGGTCATGAATGCGAGTGCAGCCGCCACACAAGATCAAGAAAAGAAAGGCTTCGGTGACCTTCTCGCTCGCCTGCGCGCAAATCCGCGTATTCCTTTAGTCGTCGCCGCCGCCGCCGTTATCGCTATCGTGATTGCGATGGTGCTGTGGGCCAAAGCGCCCAGCTACAGCGTTCTCTATAACAATCTGTCGAATGAAGATGGCGGTGAAATCGTCACGCAGCTGACGCAGATGAACATCCCCTATCGCTTCGCCGAGAATGGTGGTGCGCTGATGGTGCCGGATGAGAAGGTGCATGAGCTGCGTCTGCGTCTGGCACAGCAGGGTCTGCCGAAAGGCGGCTCGGTCGGTTTCGAACTGCTGGATAAAGAGAAGTTCGGTATCAGCCAATTCAGCGAGCAGGTCAACTATCAGCGCGCGCTGGAAGGCGAACTGGCGCGCACCATCGAATCGCTGGGTCCGGTAAAAACCGCCCGCGTCCACCTGGCGATGCCCAAACCCACCCTATTTGTCCGTGAGCAGAAAGCGCCGTCGGCGTCGGTCACCTTAACCCTGCAGCCTGGACGTGCGCTGGATGAAGGTCAGATTCAGGCCATCGCCCACATGGTGTCGAGCAGCGTGGCCGGTTTACCGCCGGGTAACGTTACCGTGGTTGATCAAACCGGTCGCCTGCTGACCCGTTCCGACAGCGTCGGCCGCGATCTGAACGATGCCCAGCTGAAGTATGCCTCGGATGTTGAAACCCGTTATCAGCAACGTATCGAAGCGATCCTGAATCCGATTCTGGGCCAGGGCAACGTGCATGCGCAGGTTACCGCGCAGATCAACTTCGACACCAGCGAGCAGACGGATGAGAAATATCAGCCAAATGCTAATCCGTCTGCTACCGCGATTCGCTCGCGTCAGACCAGCACCAGCGATCAATCAGGCAGCCCTTATCCGGGCGGCGTGCCGGGTGCATTGTCCAACCAGCCTGCGCCAGCCAACACCGCGCCGGTCAATACAGCAGCGGCTAACGGCCAGAATGCTAACGGGCAGAACGCCAATGGTCAGAATGCTAACGGCCAGAATAATGCCGGCCAGACCACCAGCACCGCCGCGGCCAGCAGCACGCCGACCAACTCACGTCGTGATGACACGGTTAACTATGAGCTGGACCGCACCATTCGTCATACCAAGCTCAACGTCGGCGATGTCCAGCGTCTGTCGGTGGCGGTGGTGGTCAACTATCGCGAAGACGATAAAGGTAAAGCGGTTGCGCTGAACGAACAGCAGCTGAAGCAGATTGAAGACCTGACCCGTGAGGCGATGGGCTACTCCCAGACCCGCGGCGACAGCGTGAACGTGGTGAACTCGCAGTTCAATACCACCGAACCGACGACCGGTGACCTGCCCTTCTGGCAGCAGCAAGCGTTCTTTGATCAGCTGATGAATGCCGGTAAGTGGCTGCTGGTTGCCCTGGTCGCCTTCATTCTGTATCGCAAGCTGGTCCGTCCGCATCTGGTGCGTAAGCAGGCTGCAGAGAAAGCCGCTGCGGAAGCTGCTGCTGCCCGTGCCGCTGAACCGGCAGAAGAAGAAGCCTATAGCGTTCAGCTCAGCAAAGATGAGCTGGATCAGGAACGTAAGTCTAACAACCGCATGAGCGCAGAAGTGATGAGTCAACGCATCCGCGACATGTCTGAAAACGATCCGCGCGTTGTTGCGCTGGTAATTCGCGAATGGATGAGTAAAGAGCTATGAGTCTGACCGGAACCGAAAAAAGCGCCATCCTGATGATGACCATCGGCGAAGAGCGCGCAGCGGAAGTTTTCAAACACCTGAACCAGCGTGAAGTGCAGCACCTGAGCGCCGCGATGGCCAATATGCGTCAGGTCTCGCACAAACAGCTGACTGAAGTGTTACGCGAGTTTGAAGCCGATGCCGAGCAGTTTGCGGCGCTGAGCCTCAACTCCAACGATTATCTGCGTTCGGTGCTGATCAAAGCGCTGGGCGAAGAGCGCGCCTCCAGCCTGCTGGAAGATATTCTCGAAACCCGCGAAACCACCAGCGGCATGGAGACGCTCAACTTTATGGAGCCGCAGGCGGCTGCCGACCTGATCCGCGACGAGCATCCGCAGATCATCGCCACCATCCTGGTCCACCTCAAGCGTGGCCAGGCGGCGGATATTCTGGCGCTGTTCGACGAACGTCTGCGTCACGATGTAATGCTGCGTATCGCGACCTTTGGCGGTGTTCAGCCAGCAGCGCTGGCCGAACTGACCGAAGTGCTCAACGGCCTGCTGGACGGTACCAACCTCAAGCGCGCGAAGATGGGCGGCGTGAGAACCGCAGCCGAGATCATCAACCTGATGAAAACACAGCAGGAAGAAGCGGTTATCGAAGCGGTACGCGATTTCGACGGCGAACTGGCGCAGAAAATTATCGACGAAATGTTCCTGTT
This sequence comes from Pantoea sp. X-Soil-YNGN-775, assembly GCF_059730575.1. Lineage (NCBI taxonomy): Bacteria > Pseudomonadati > Pseudomonadota > Gammaproteobacteria > Enterobacterales > Erwiniaceae > Pantoea > Pantoea sp. X-Soil-YNGN-775. Next base: position 2,399,725 of record NZ_AP035945.1, read on the forward strand.
CGAAAACCTGGTGGAAGTGGACGACCGCAGCATCCAGCGCCTGTTGCAGGAAGTGGAGTCCGAGCAGCTGCTGGTTGCACTGAAAGGTGCCGAACAGCCGCTGCGCGAAAAATTCCTCAAAAACATGTCAGCCCGTGCGGCCGATATCCTGCGCGACGATCTGGCCAACCGTGGCCCGGTGCGGATGTCGGCAGTGGAAAACGAGCAGAAAGCAATCCTGCTGGTGGTGCGCCGCTTAGCCGAATCGGGCGAGATGGTGATTGGTGGTGGCGAGGAAACTTATGTCTGATGCATTTTCTGCTCGCCCATGGCAACTGTGGCAGCCGACCGATTTAAGCCGCTTCGACCAGCCTGAACCGGAGCCGCTGCCCGAGATCACCGAACCTGATTCAGGGGTGGACGAGCAGCAGTTGCTGCTTGAGCGCCAGCAACAGCAGATGCGTAAAGAGGCGCAGGCCCAGGGCTTTAACGAAGGTCAGCAGCAGGGTTTTGCCGAAGGTCAGAAAAGCGGTTATGAAGCCGGATTTCAGCAGGGGCTGGCCGATGCTCAGCAGCAGCAGGCGCCGTTACAGGCGCGGATGCAGCAGCTGGTCACCGAGTTCCAGAACACGCTGGAGTCGCTGGACAGCGTTATCGCCTCGCGCCTGATGCAGCTGGCGCTTGAAGCTGCCCGCTCGGTGATTGGCCAGGCGACCGCGGTCGATGGCAGCGCCCTGCTGCGTCAGATTCAGGGATTACTGCAGCAGGAACCGATGTTCAACGGCAAGCCGCAGTTGCGGGTGCATCCGGACGATCTGCAACGTATCGAGCAGACGCTTGGTCCGACGCTTGACCTGCACGGCTGGCGCTTGCTGGCGGACAGCACCCTGCATCCTGGCGGCTGTAAACTCAGCGCCGAAGATGGCGATCTGGATGCCAGCGTGGCGACGCGCTGGCAGGAACTGTGCCGCCTTGCCGCGCCAGGAGAAGTGTAATGACCACTCGCCTCAACCGCTGGCTGGGCGCGCTCGACGCGTTTGAAAAGCGAATTGCTCAGGTTCAGCCGGTGCGCCGCTATGGTCGCCTGACCCGCGCAACCGGTCTGGTGCTGGAAGCAACGGGCCTGCAGTTACCGCTCGGCGCAACCTGCATCATTGAACGTAATAATGGCAATACCATCAGCGAGATTGAAAGCGAAGTGGTGGGATTCAACGGACAAAAGCTGTTGATGATGCCGCTGGAAGAAGTCGACGGCATTTTACCCGGCGCGCGGGTATACGCACTGCAGAACGGTGAAAACCCGCAGGCCGGTAAGCAACTGCTGCTGGGTCCGCAGCTGCTGGGCCGGGTGCTGGACGGCAGTGGCCGCCCGCTGGATGGCCTGCCGTCACCGGATACCGGTTACCGCGCGCCGCTGATCACCCCGCCGTTCAACCCGCTGCAGCGGACCCCGATTACCGATGTGCTGGACACCGGCGTGCGCGCCATTAACGCCCTGCTGACGGTGGGACGCGGCCAGCGTATGGGCCTGTTCGCCGGTTCGGGCGTCGGTAAAAGCGTACTGCTCGGCATGATGGCGCGCTACACCGAAGCCGACGTGATCGTGGTCGGGCTGATCGGCGAACGTGGTCGCGAAGTAAAAGATTTTATCGAGAACATTCTCGGCGCCGAAGGCCGTGCCCGTTCGGTGGTGATCGCCGCGCCGGCTGACGTTTCGCCGCTGCTGCGTATGCAGGGCGCCGCCTACGCCACCCGCATCGCCGAAGATTTTCGCGATCGCGGCAAACATGTGCTGCTGATCATGGATTCGCTGACCCGCTACGCCATGGCGCAGCGTGAGATCGCGCTGGCGATCGGTGAGCCGCCGGCCACCAAAGGCTATCCACCGTCGGTGTTCGCCAAGCTGCCGGCGCTGGTGGAACGCGCCGGTAACGGCATCGACGGCGGCGGCTCGATTACCGCCTTCTATACCGTGCTGACCGAAGGCGACGATCAGCAGGACCCGATTGCTGACTCAGCGCGCGCCATCCTCGACGGCCACATCGTGCTGTCGCGGCGGCTGGCTGAAGCGGGTCACTATCCGGCGATCGACATTGAAGCCTCAATCAGCCGGGCGATGACCTCACTGATTGATGAAAACCACTATGCGCGCGTGCGCCAGTTTAAGCAGTTGCTGTCCAGCTTCCAGCGTAACCGCGATCTGGTCAGCGTGGGCGCTTATGCCGCAGGCAGCGACCCGATGCTGGATAAAGCGATCAAACTCTATCCGCAGATGGAAGCCTTTTTGCAACAGGGCATTTTCGAACGCAGCGATTATGACGACGCCTGCCTGCATCTGCATGCGCTGTTCGGCTAATCGACGCGATTAACGCGAGGTAACGGCAATGAAAACTGCAAATGCCATCGACACGCTACGCGACTTAGCGGAACAGGATCTGGAACGCGCCGCCATCTACCTGGGCGATATGCGTCGCGGTCAGCAGGCTGCCAATGAGCAGCTGACCATGCTGCTCGACTACCAGGATGAATATCGCAACAAGCTGAATGACGATATGTCGACCGGCATCGCCAGCACCCGCTGGACCAACTACCACCAGTTTATACAGACGCTGGAAAAAGCGATCGATCAGCATCGCAACCAGCTCAATAACTGGAACCAGCGTCTTGAGCAGGCGCTGATCAACTGGCGTGAGAAACAGCAGCGGCTCAACGCCTATCAGACGCTGATCACCCGGGCAGCGGAAAACGCATTACGACAGGAAAACCGTCTCGACCAGAAACGGATGGATGAATTTGCCCAACGGGCCGCATTGAGGAGAGGCGAATGATTACGCTGCCAAACATTGCCATGAAAGCGGCGGTAAAAACCGACGCCGATACATCAGTTTCAACCGATGCAGCTGCCGGCACCGATGCGCTGCCGCAGGACTTCCTGACCGCGCTGGGAAACCAGCTGCTGAGTCTGGCGAAACAGCAGGGAAAAGCGGCGCAATCGGCTGATCTCAAAACGGAAAGCGACAGTGATTCGCAGCCTGCCACGCCCCTGAATGCGCTGATCGCCGCCCTGGATAATCCGGCGGCGCTGAGCGCGCTGTTTAAGCCGGAAAATATTAAAGCCGACGCTAAATCAGCCGATGATAAAGACAAGCCGGAAGCCGCGCCCTTAAGTGCCAGCGATATGCAAAATGTGCAGGCGCTGTTCGCCATGTTACCGACCACGCCGGCTGCCAACAGCGCCGCCGTCAGCCCGGTCAGCGATGCGCAGGGTGAGCTGGCTGTTCAAAGCGAAGGCGCACGCAAAAGCCTGACCTCACTGGCACAGATGCTCACCGGCAGCGATCAGGCGAGTAAAGAGTCCGGCGCGGAGGGTTCGCCTGGGGTGAAAACCGCCGCGCTGAATGCGCCGGCGGTGAGCAGCGCAGCCGGCCAGAGCAGCAGCGCTGCGGTAAACAGCAACAGCCTCAGCCCGGCACAGACGCTGGATAGCAATTTTCAGCAGCTGCTGAGCACGGTAACCCGACAGGACGATCAGGCCGCCATCAAAGCCAGTGCCAGTGATAATTCGCTGATCGCCAGCACGCCGATCTCCAGCGCCAGCAGCCTGGCGCCGCCAATGATGGCGTCATCGACCACCAGTACGCCCTCGACCCCAATGCTGAATGCGCAGCTGGGCAGCGATGAGTGGCAGCAGGCGTTAAGCCAGCAGATTGTGATGTTCAGCCGCAACGGTCAGCAAAACGCTGAATTGCGCTTACATCCGGCAGACCTTGGGGCGATCCAGATCAGCCTGAAACTGGATAACGACCAGGCACAAATTAATCTGGTTTCCGGCCACAGCCACGTCAGAGCGGCGCTGGAAGCCGCGATTCCGCAGCTGCGCAGTGCGCTGGCAGAGAGCGGAATCCACCTGGGTGAGAGTCAGGTCAGCAGTGACAGTTCCGCGCAAGGCCAGCACTTCCAGCAACAGCAGGAGGCGCGCCGCGATGGACAGCATGGCCGCTTCTCTCTCGCTCAGGATAGTGACACCGACATCACGCCAATTGCCGTTCCCGCCGCCCTGCAGGCGCGGATAAACGGTAATGGCGCGGTCGACACTTTTGCCTGATAGCGACAAACGCTGAAGGTAAGCGTAAAACCCGCGTCTTTTCTTCCCATTGTTTGACTTAAGACGCGGGATAATCTGTCCAGGTGAGCCGAGAGGCTTGCCCATAATTCACAGGAAGTAACTGCAAACATGTCTGATAACGCGAAAGCTAAAGGCCGCAAACGTAAACTCTTAATTCCGGTGTTGCTCATTGTGACGCTGGCCGCTTGCAGCGTGGCAGGCTATGCAGTCTGGCGAATGATGAATAAACATGAGGGCGATAAGCCGGAGGTGGCGAAAGTCGAACCGCCTCCCGCCCCGGTCTTTTTTGCACTTGATACATTTACGGTTAACCTGGTCAATCCCGACAACGATCCTGACCGCGTGCTGTACGTAGGCTTTACCCTGCGTCTGGCCGATGAGGATACACGGCGTCGGTTAAATGACTATCTGCCTGAGGTGCGCAGTCGTCTGCTGCTGCTGCTCTCGCGTCAGAGCGCTGCGGCGCTGGCGACGGAGCAAGGAAAGCAAGCGCTTGTTGAACAAATCAAACAGGCGCTGGCACCACCACTGGTAAAAGGTCAACCTCCGCAGGCGGTGAACGATGTGCTGTTTACTGCCTTCATTTTGAGGTGAATCAATGGGCGATAGCATTCTCTCCCAGGCTGAAATTGACGCCCTATTAAACGGCGACAGTGGCAGCGCGGAAGAAGAAAAGAAACAAAACGGGCCGGAAGGCGATATTCGTCCTTACGACCCGAATACCCAGCGCCGCGTGGTGCGCGAGCGTTTGCAGGCGCTGGAGATTATTAACGAGCGTTTTGCCCGTAGTTTCCGTATGGCGCTGTTTAACCTGCTGCGTCGTAGCCCGGATATCAGCGTCGGCGCGATCAAGATTCAGCCGTATCACGAGTTTGCCCGCAACCTGCCGGTGCCGACCAACCTGAACCTGATCCACCTGAAGCCGCTGCGCGGTACGGCGCTGGTAGTGTTTTCACCCAGTCTGGTGTTTATCGCGGTTGATAACCTGTTCGGTGGCGATGGTCGCTTCCCGACCAAAGTAGAAGGTCGCGAGTTTACCCATACTGAGCAGCGCGTTATCCGTCGCATGCTGAAGCTGGCGCTGGATGGTTACAGCGACGCATGGAAAGCTATTTATCCGCTGGACGTCGAGTATGTGCGTTCAGAGATGCAGGTGAAGTTCACCAACATCACCACTTCGCCGAACGATATCGTGGTTAACACGCCGTTCCAGGTGGAGATTGGTAACCTGGTGGGTGAGTTTAATATCTGCATTCCGTTTTCAATGATTGAGCCGCTGCGCGAGCTGCTGGTGAATCCGCCGCTCGAGAACTCCCGCCAGGAAGATAACCACTGGCGTGACAACCTGGTAAAACAGGTGCAGCACTCCGAGCTGGAACTGATTGCACACTTTGCCGAAACCTCGCTGCGTCTGTCACGGATTTTGCAGCTGAAACCCGGCGACGTGCTGCCGATTGAGAAACCGGAACGCATTATCGCCCATGTCGATGGCGTACCGGTCTTAACCAGCCAATATGGCACGATGAATGGGCAGTATGCTCTGCGTGTCGAACACCTGATTAACCCGATTTTGAATTCGCTGAACGAGGAACAGCCCCATGAGTGACAGTAATAAGCCGTCTGACGATATCTCTGCGGACGATCTGTGGGCTGAAGCAATGAATGAACAGGTCGGCAGCAGCAGCGCCCCGCAAACCGATGACGTGTTTAAGTCATTCGAGAGCAGTAACGTTTCAGGCTCACTGCAGGATATCGATCTGATCATGGATATCCCGGTCAAACTGACCGTGGAGCTGGGCCGTACTAAGATGACCATTAAAGAGCTGCTGCGTCTGGCGCAGGGTTCGGTGGTGTCACTCGACGGTCTGGCGGGCGAACCGCTGGATATACTGATCAACGGTTACCTGATTGCTCAGGGTGAAGTAGTGGTGGTCAACGACAAATATGGCGTGCGCATCACTGACATTATTACCCCGTCCGAACGTATGCGTCGTCTGAGTCGCTGAAAATGACTAGCCAGAATCAAAGTCTGCAACCCGCTGCGCCGCACGCTCAGCCGATTTCCACCGGCTCAATGGTGGTGCAGGTCAGCAGCATGTTAGCGGTGATTATTTTATTGATTCTGGCCTGCGCCTGGCTGGCACGCCGCTTTGGCTTCGCGCCGAAGAAGGTGAGCAGCCAGGAGCTTAAACTGACCGCCAGTGTGCAGGTCGGCCAGCGTGAGCGGGTGGTGATTGTCGATACCGCCGATGCGCGTCTGGTGCTCGGCGTGACCGCGCAGCAGATTACCCATCTGCATACGCTACCGCCGGGTGCGCCGCTGGAAACCACGCCAGCGCAGGCTGCCCCACAGGATTTTCGTCAGCTGTTACAGAACCTGGTTACACGTCCCGGAAAACCCCAATGATGCGTCGACTGCTTCCTTTATTGCCCCTGCTGTTGCTGGCACCGGTTGCCCATGCCCAGCTTCCGGGCCTGGTGAGTCATGCGCTGCCAAACGGCGGCCAGAGCTGGTCGCTGCCGGTGCAGACGCTGGTGTTTATCACCGCCCTGACCTTTATTCCGGCGGTGCTGCTGATGATGACCAGCTTTACCCGCATCATCATTGTGTTTGGTTTGCTGCGTAACGCATTGGGTACGCCCTCTGCGCCGCCGAACCAGGTTCTGCTCGGGCTGTCGCTGTTTCTGACCTTCTTTATTATGGCGCCGACCTTCGACAAGATTTATCAGGACGCCTATCTGCCGTTCAGCCAGGACAAAATCAGCATGGATGTGGCAATCGAGAAAGGTGCCCAGCCGCTGCGTGAGTTTATGCTGCGTCAGACCCGTGAAGCGGATCTGGCTCTGTTCGCCCGCCTGGCGAATACCGCGCCGATTGCCGGCCCGGAAGCGGTGCCGATGCGCATTCTGCTGCCCGCTTACGTCACCAGCGAGCTGAAGACCGCTTTCCAGATTGGCTTTACGGTGTTTATCCCGTTTCTGATTATTGACCTGGTGGTGGCCAGCGTGCTGATGGCGCTGGGGATGATGATGGTGCCACCGGCAACAATCTCACTGCCGTTTAAGCTGATGCTGTTTGTACTGGTTGATGGCTGGCAACTGCTGGTCGGCTCACTGGCGCAAAGCTTCTACTCCTGATCCCCCCTATTCCCGGAGCACAACAATGACACCCGAATCAGTAATGGTAATGGGCCAGGAAGCGATGCGCGTCGCACTGATGCTGGCCGCCCCGATGCTGCTGGCCGCACTGGTGAGTGGACTGCTTATCAGCCTGTTGCAGGCCGCTACCCAGGTCAATGAACAGACCCTGTCGTTCATCCCGAAAATTCTGGCGGTGGCGACCACCGGGATTATTGCCGGCCCGTGGATGCTGAATCTGCTGCTCGACTATATCCGCACCGTCTTTTCCAACCTGCCTTACATCATCGGCTGATGATTACTCTCGACAGCAGCCAGCTGGTACATTGGGTGAGCCAGTTTTTCTGGCCACTGGTGCGCATTCTGGCGCTGCTGGCCTCTGCGCCGCTGCTTAATGAACGATCTATCAGTCACCGGGTCAAAATTGGTCTGGCGGTGATGATCACCTGGCTGTTAATGCCGCTGCTGCCGCCGGTTAACGTGACGCTGTTTTCGCCCGCCGGCTTCTGGCTGCTGATCCAGCAGATGCTGATTGGCATCGCGCTCGGCTTTACCATGCAGTTTGCTTTTGCCGCGGTGCGGACCGCCGGGGAAGTGATTGGCTTACAGATGGGCCTGTCGTTCGCCACCTTTTTTGATCCCGGCAGCCGTCTTAACATGCCGGTTCTGGCGCGTTTTTTAGACATGCTGGCGATGTTACTGTTCCTGACCTTCAACGGACACCTGTGGTTGATCTCGCTGCTGGCGGACAGTTTTCACACCTTGCCGATTGGCGGACATCCGCTAAATGCCAATGCGTTTATGGCACTGGTGAAATCGGGCGGATTAATTTTCCTTAATGGCATGATGTTAGCGCTACCGTTAATCGTTTTGCTCCTCATGCTAAATCTGGTACTAGGTTTGTTAAACCGTGTTTCACCACAGTTATCAATCTTCGCAATTGGCTTCCCGATCACCTTATCAGTAGGCATTTTGACTATCAGTATGCTGATGCCACTGCTCGCCCCGTTCTGTGAGCATTTGTTCGGTGAAGTGTTTGATTTACTCGCCCTGTTCCTGACAGAACTATCCCGTCCCTGAACATTAAGTTTCTAACTATCTTTGCTAACCAATACTTAAGTAACGCAAAACCATCCGTGCATTTTTCAAACCATATTTTCCAGAATGCAACTAAGGAAAATCTGATAAATGTGCTGATAGTCTGAAAATAATTCTTATTAAACCGGGCTTCGCGTATTTTAGTTGGGCGGTTCACAGCAGCGGTTAGACTGTGAATTTGTTGACAAAAAAGGCAATCCATTGAATTTGAACAAAAAAAATTCTTTAGTGATTTTTCTTGTTAAAAAATGTATTTTCCGGCATTGTCAACACACGCTGAGACATCACACTTTCGTAAAACAAATGTTTTTAAGATTTGTCCTATCAGAAAACTCCGGGTTTTCAGCGATAGTGACAGCGCTCCCAAAAACAGAGTCTTACTTAACCTCCGGTTTTTCACTGGCATTCCCCGCCATAACCGGAGAATGTGTGACGTCAAAGCAGCACAACTTTTTTGCAGAACGGGTCAGGGATGAAGACTTTTACAGGCGGTTGCCTGTTACCACACTGCACGAGCAGAATAAAAAAGTGCCTTAGAAATCTCTCTCGTACCGCAACGCGTAATTCATCGTTGATTTAAACGGATAACAAATTGGTGAGGGTCGCTATTATGCCAACGATTATTATGGATTCCTGCAACTACACACGCCTGGGATTATCGGACTACATGTCTTTTAAAGGAGTTAAGAAGAAAAACATCACTTCTGCCTCCGATATTGAGCAACTACAGCAAAAATGTGAACAATTAAAACCTGGTGTCGTCTTTATTAATGAAGACTGCTTTATTCATGAACCCGACTCCAGCGAACGTATCCGCAGCATTATTATGCAGCACCCTGATACGCTGTTCTTTATATTCATGGCGATAAGCAACATCCATTTTGAGGAATACCTCTACGTTCGTAAGAACCTGATTATTACGTCAAAATCGATAAAGACATCGACACTGGATTCGTTACTGGGCACCTATTTGCAGAAGAAACTCAACCAGTCTGCGCGTATCTCTTCCGGCATGGATGTTCATCCATTAACGCTGAGCCAGACCGAGTCAAATATGCTGAAGATGTGGATGTCAGGTCACGACACCATTCAGATCTCAGATAAAATGCAAATTAAGGCGAAAACCGTTTCGTCACATAAAGGTAATATTAAACGCAAAATCAAAACCCATAATAAGCAGGTTATTTATCATGTGGTGCGTTTAACTGATAACGTCACGTCGGGTATTTACGTTAACGTAAGATAACGTCCCGCAATGAAAACCGGCCGCCCTGGCCGGTTTTTTTTTGCTTCAAACTGAGAGCCAGATCTCACTCCTGCCGCTAAGCCTTTCCGCTCTTCTGCCGATGTTAAGCCTTATAACAACAGCCTCAAGAGAGCAAGGATATGAACACTGCATTGTTTAATGATGGACAGAACACCTCGGGTATATGGCAGAACCTCCGCCTTGTCCCGCTGTTTAGCCTGATCTTCGGCGGCATTCTGCTGCTGTTTGCACTCTGTATTGGTGTCGCCAGTTACTTTCTTATTTCAGGGAATCACTCGCTCAGTGACGCCACTGATGAAATTCAGGTGCGGATGGGTATCTCAAACAGTTCAAACCACTTACGCACTGCCCGTCTGACGGTTATTCAGGCTGGCGCCGCGGCGCGTATCGGTGAGATGGATGAGTTTCGCGCTAACCTCGCGTCGGCTGAGAAACGTATTCAGCAGGCTAAAGACGGGTTTAAGGTCTACGCCGACCGCAAAGTGAAGTCGCCCGAGGATGTCGCGCTGGATGCCACGCTGCAGGCGCGCTTTAACGACTACATTGAGAAAGGCCTGATACCGATGATTAACGCCGGTAAACAAGGCAGCTTCGAAGGTATTATCGCGCAGGAAACCGAGGTTACCCGCAAACTGGATGCTGACTACAATGCGGTGCTGCTGAAGGCGATCAAAATCCGTACCGATCGCGCCAATGCAATTACCGCAGAAGCGAACCATCAGTCGCGTATTGGCTTCATTGCAATGGCGGTGGCCTTTGGCGCTGCGCTGGTGCTGGTGCTGCTGACCTTCGTCTTCCTGCGTCGGGTGGTGATTAATCCGCTGCGTCAGTCGGTGTCACGCATTGAGCGTATCGCCCAGGGCGACCTGACCGCCCCGCCGCTGCCCCATGGTCGCAGCGAGATAGGCACCCTGATCCATAATCTGCAGTTAATGCAGCAGTCGCTGGTGAAAACCGTCGGCACGGTGCGTGAAGGTGCGGTTGCTATCTATCAGGGCTCCAGCGAAATCTCCGCCGGCAACACCGACCTCTCCTCACGTACTGAACAGCAGGCGGCAGCGCTGGAACAGACGGCTGCCAGCATGGAACAGCTCACCGCCACGGTGAAGCAGAACGCTGATAACGCCCATCACGCCAGCCAGCTGGCCGCCGATGCCTCCGGTAAAGCCCGCAGCGGCGGTGAACTGGTGAGCGGCGTAGTGAAAACCATGACCAACATTTCCGGCAGCTCGAAAAAGATTGCTGAGATCACCAATGTCATCAACAGCATCGCTTTTCAGACCAACATTCTGGCCCTGAACGCGGCGGTCGAAGCCGCGCGTGCCGGTGAACAGGGTCGGGGATTTGCCGTGGTGGCGAGTGAAGTGCGTAACCTGGCACAGCGCAGTGCGCAGGCGGCGAAAGAGATTGAATCGCTGATTGCCGAGTCGGTCACGCTGATTAAAGATGGTTCACAGCAGGTCGGCGATGCCGGAACCACCATGGGAGAAATTGTCGAAGCGGTCCGTCGGGTTACCGATATCATGGCAGAGATTGCCGCCGCCTCTGACGAACAGAGCCGAGGGATCCAGCAGGTCAGCCAGGCGGTTACCGAAATGGATAACGTCACCCAGCAGAACGCCTCACTGGTCGAAGAAGCCTCTGCGGCGGCGGCTTCACTCGAAGACCAGGCCGGTAAACTGACTCAGGCGGTATCGGCTTTCCGCCTGCAGGATACGCCGCTGCTGGCGGCTACCGCCAGCCGCGCTACCGCGCCGGTGAAAACCCCTGCTCTTGCGCCTCGTCCGGCTCTGGCAAGCGGTAATGATAACTGGGAAACGTTCTAAGCGCTGAATGTAGTGCGGAGGGTAGAGAGCGCGGTTGGTAGAGAGCGCGGACAGAGAGTGCGGACAGAGAGTGCAGACAGATAGCGCCGACATCCAGCGCAAATTGAGAGTGCAAATTGAGAACGCAGACAGGACGTTAATAAGCGATAAAAAGTGACGCAGCCGGAACAGTAATGGCTGTCTGACTTCCTCCTCCCCATCACGGGGAGGAGGATCACGTCAGCCGCGTTGCGCGGTTGCGGCCGGTTTACTCTGTGCTGTAGGGTTCAACAAAAATCCCCTCCGGATGACCATCTTCGTTAAAAAACCAGATGCCTAACGGGTAATCTTCCAGCGCCACCAGAAACATAGTGCCCTCATTAAACGGCTCCATGGCCAGAATGGTTCCGACGCGGCGCGGGCCACCATCGGTTTTAACGCTGACGCGGTCATTCACCTTCATTTCGGTTCTCCTGATTATTTCCTGTTGCACAGTCTAAACGAAGAACCGCAGTGATGCCGAGCGTTAGCGACGGGCAATTACCCATACGGCGTGCACGATACCGGGAATGTAGCCGCACAGCGTCAGCAGGATATTCAGCCAGAAGGCACCTCCGAAACCAACCTGCATAAAGACGCCCAGTGGCGGTAACAGGATTGCGATAATAATTCTTAAGATGTCCATAACCATTCCTTTAGGTATTGATAAAAATCAGCTTTATCTCGAACTATAGCCGATTCTGCTCTCAATGAGCGAAAAGTCAGGTAAATCTGAGTAAGCCTGCGCTTTTTCAATTCCTTAACATTTCGCCGCAAGACTTCTGACGCAGGCTCGCCTTACACTCTCTCTACTGCACCAACCCCATAGGCGCAGTCAACCTAAAAGTAACAAGGATTTTGCCCGCGCAGCGCGGGCTTTTTTTTGCCGTGATCGGCCCCTCACCCCTTTCTGCGCCAGCCACTATACTGATGATACTGTCCGCGCGCGGGAGTCAGAAAATGTCAGGCGAAAAACAGGTTACCGGCCTGTCTCAGTCAGCGATGAATGTTGATGTTGATCGTTTGCTGGAGTCAATACAGGCGGGGAATGCAGCTGAGATGCAGGAATCTATGACGCAGCCGCCAGCGGCTGATGGACGGCTAGCCCCGCAGCGGTTGCCGCGCGGCACTGAACTGGCCGATGCTTTTGAAATGGATATCTGTGACTGTCGTTCCTGTGAGGCAAACCGCTGAAAACGATTTCAAAAAAATACCCGGCGGGATGGCCGGGTAAAAAATTCAATTCGTTACACTAGGGAATTCTTAACACCCCTGCAGACTACGCCTTCCCTTTTTTAAGACAAGTCTCTGATATGCACATTTCTGCAACGTAGCGGTGAATAATGCGCCGTATGTTACCGAAAACACCGCAGCAGACAGCCACTTAGCGGCTGCACACTTCATGCATCACCGCGATCCATAACGTTTCGATTTAAGATTAATCCTGGATTTATCCGGTGGTCGCATAACAAAAAAGTGTGAGCCATATTCAACTATAATATTGAAAAATCGCCGCTTTAGCCGTGCTGACAGGAGCTGACCGATGCCCGACCTTCACCAGCCGTTAATGATTATTACCGATCTCGACGGATCGCTGCTCGACCATCACAGCTATCGCTGGGATGCCGCTACGCCGTGGCTCACCACCCTGAAACAGCATGACATCCCGCTGGTGATCTGTTCCAGCAAAACGGCAGCGGAGATTATCCCGCTACAGAAAAGGCTTGGCATTGCGGGTGCGCCGTTTATTGCCGAAAACGGTGCGGTGGTCCAGACCGGGGATCAGCAGATTCATCTGCCCGACGATAGCCTGAACTATGCGGCGATCTGTAACCGGCTGGCGGTGCTACAGACCCGGTTCCGGTTTACCGGCTTTCATGACTTTACCGATCAGGCAGTTTCGTCGATGACCGGCCTGAGTGAAGCGGATGCCGCCCTGTCACGTCAGCGCGATGCCTCTGAAGTGGTGGTGTGGCGTGACAGTGACGAGGCATTCGACAGCTTTCGGGCTGCGCTGACCGCTGAAGGACTGGCGCTGACCCAGGGCGGTCGTTTCTGGCACGTGATGCCAGCCGGCAGCGGCAAAGGCGAGGCGGTGCGCTGGCTACTGTCGCAACAGTCTGATGCCGCCTTTACCACCATCGGTCTGGGCGACGGACCGAATGACGCGCCGATGCTGGACGCCGTCGACTACGCCGTAGTGATTAAAGGCTACAGTAAAACACCGGTCACCCTCAGCCGGACCGATCAGCAGCAGGTCTATCATACGGCGCACTATGGCCCTGAAGGCTGGCGTGAAGGGCTGGACTATTTTTTGACTCAACCTCTGTAAGTAGCCCACGGGCATTAAAAGGATGGTGCGATGAGTGATTTTTTTCAGAACGGCGTGATTACCAATTTTCATAATCTCACCCACCGCAGTGTGGAATCGCTGGAAAAGGAGATGGTGCGCTTTGCCCGCAAACGCAAGATGGGGCTGATCCTGCCGTCGCTGTTTTCTGAACTGGAAGGCCCGGCGCTGACAAAAATTGTCGATGAGCTGGCAAAGGTGCCCTATCTCGATGAGATCGTGATTGGCCTCGATCGTGCTGACCGCGATCAGTTTCTGTTTGCCCGCGAGTTTTTCTCGCGCCTGCCGCAGCGGCACCGCATCCTGTGGAACGACGGCCCGCGCCTTAAAGCGATTGATGCCGAACTGGATAAAGAAGGCTTATCGCCGACCAATCCCGGCAAGGGGCGCAACGTCTGGTTCTGCACCGGCTATACGCTGGCCTCTGACCGCACCAGCTGCGTGGCGCTGCATGACTGCGACATCGTCACCTATGAGCGCGGTATGCTGGCGCGCCTGCTCTATCCGCTGGCTAATCCGGCGTTTCAGTATGAATTCTGTAAGGGCTTCTATGCCCGCGTCGCTGACGGCAAGCTGAACGGCCGCGTCGGGCGTCTGCTGGTCGGTCCGCTGCTGCGCTCGCTGCAAAAAGTCTATGGCCATTCAGAATATCTCGATTACCTCTCCAGCTTCCGTTATCCACTGTCGGGTGAGTTCGCGATGCGCACCCACGTGCTAAACGGCATCAAAATTCCGGGCGACTGGGGTCTGGAGATTGGCGTACTTTCAGAGATCTATCGCAACTACACCACCCGGCAATCCTGTCAGGTGGAGATTGCAGATAACTATGACCACAAGCATCAGCCGCTGGCGGAAGAGGATGGCACCGGCGGGCTGAAACGCATGAGTAGCGACATTGTGCAGTCGCTGCTGCGAAAGCTGGCCACCATGGGCGTGCCGCTGACCAGCGACTCGTTCCGGGTGCTGAAAGCCACCTACTACCGTAATGCGCTGGATATGATGGAGATCTACAACCATGAGGCGGCGATGAACGGACTGAAGTTTGATCAGCACGTTGAGGAGGCTGCGGTGGAAATGTTTACCCAGTCAATTCTGGAGGCCGGTCAGGCATTTATTGAACGACCAAACGATAAGCCGTTTATTCCAAGCTGGAGTCGGGTGCAGTCGGCCTTTCCGGATATTCTGCAGCGCATCTATCAGGCGGTAGAAGAGGATAATGACGGCAACGTCTGAGAAGAATCGGGCACAGGGAGCGTGCCGGAAAAAGCAAACGGAATGCGCTAACGCGGGGCCTGTCAGATCACGCGACCTACAGGCCTGATCGCAGGCCGCTTAACTGGCAAGCTGTTGGGCGGGATTTGAGGCGCTAAGCTCTTCGCTGCGAAACGCTTCACGGCGCACCGCGTAGCCATCGTACCAGCGACATTCGACCATTCCGCTGGCGTAGCCGGTCACCACCATCGTCTGTCCGTCTTTCTTGTGCTGAACTTCTTCACTGATTGCAAACACCATGTTGCGCCCTCCTGGTTGACCCTGTGATGTGATTATTTTCTTTATAGCAGTCAAAAAAGGTTTCTGCCTGTTAAGGCACGCAAATAAGCGGCAAATTCAGAATTAAGCAGTTGGATATGTTGAAAATAAAAAAAGCGGATAATAATTATTATCCGCTTTGAAAGGGGTTCAGGCTGGAATCAGATTTTGCAGCCTTCGCAATCCGCTTCGTCGCTCAGATCGTCCGGCACTTCGCTGGCCTTTTTCTCTGCTTTCGCTTCAGCCTGCTCAAGTTGCGCGTCGATATCAAATTCAAACATGTCGTCGTTCATCATCATTCTCCTGACCGTAATAACAGTGCGCTTTATACCGATTTCCCGCGCAGTTTGGCAATAAGGTTCACCACCAACAGCACGATCGACCCAATGATAAAACCAAGCACCAGATTGGCACCGTTGCTCAACAGCGTGGCAATCCAGCCGCTGAAACCGCTACTGACTTCTTCAATCAGATGATGCAGCGGCGTAATGCCATGCACCACAATGCCGCCACCGACCAGGAACATCGCGATGGTGCCGACTACCGACAGAATCTTCATCAGCCACGGTGCTGCCGCCAGTAATACGCTGCCGATGCCCTGAGCGATACGTGAGGGCTTTTCGCGCAGCCAGAAGCCGAGGTCGTCAATTTTAACAATCGCCGCCACAATGCCGTAAACGCCAACGGTGACCAGAATGGCGATACCGGCCAGAATAATCACCTGATTGAGCAGCGGCGATTCCGACACGATACCCAGCGTAATGGCCACAATCTCTGCTGACAGAATAAAGTCGGTGCGGACCGCGCCTTTAATCTTCTTCTTTTCAAACTCCGCCGCATCCTGCTTTGCCAGCGACTCGAGGCGCTGCTGACGGGCTTCCGGCGATTTATGCTGCTTGTCGTGTTGCAGGCTGTGCATCACTTTTTCCACGCCTTCGTAGCAGAGATAAGCGCCGCCGATCATCAGCAGCGGCGTGATCAGCCACGGCGCAAAGGCGGAAATAATCAGCGCCAGCGGCACCAGGATCAGTTTATTCAGAAACGATCCTTTGGCGACGCCCCATACCACCGGCAGTTCGCGGTTGGCTTTTACGCCGGTCACCTGCTGGGCATTCAGCGACAGATCGTCACCCAGTACGCCAGCGGTTTTTTTTGCCGCCAGTTTCCCCATAACGGAAATATCGTCCAGAAGTGTTGCAATATCATCAAGTAAAGTCAGTAAGCTGGTTCCCGCCAAAATTTTATCCTTAGTCTGGTTCGTTATGTTGACAACATGGGCAGCGCTCGATTTCCGTTACCGTCATTTCGGCGATGCCCTCACAATCCCACTCCACCCGCACTGCTTCACCCGCAGCACCTTCAGCATGTAAGTACTTACTGACCGGGCTTTCTGTCATGCCGGTAATCTCTTCCGTGGCGATCAGCCTGTCGCCGAGGTAAACGCGCGCGGTCGCTTTGGTGTTCACCATGCGCTCGTCGCGCAGCTGGTAGAGGCGTTTAACCGTCAGTTTAATGCTGCTCATGTCAGGCTCCTGGCCACGGAGAAAGCGCAGATCTAACCAATTATGTTGCTGATTAGCAAGGCTCACTCGTCGCGATAATGATGAATACCCTGATGGTCAATCTCGGCGCTCTGCGTCATCGCCAGCAGCCACTCTTCCAGCCGCTCCAGCAGATCGTCATCCGCCAGCCGCAGTTTGCCGCGCAGGGCGCACTCCCAGAGGATCAGCACCTTCCAGCCGCTCTCCTGCAGCTGGCGCACATAACGCCGGTCCCGTTCGACATTGCTGTTAATCTTGCCGGTCCAGAATTCAGTGCGGGTGGCC
Source organism: Pantoea sp. X-Soil-YNGN-775 (assembly GCF_059730575.1). Classification (NCBI taxonomy): domain Bacteria; kingdom Pseudomonadati; phylum Pseudomonadota; class Gammaproteobacteria; order Enterobacterales; family Erwiniaceae; genus Pantoea; species Pantoea sp. X-Soil-YNGN-775. Next base: position 2,416,883 of record NZ_AP035945.1, read on the forward strand.
GGCAGTTTGAAAAGATAGCAGTGATGCCGATGCCAGAAGCAGCCGTGGACAAAAATAATCGCCTGCTGCTCCAGCAGTACAAAATCGGGTCGGCCCGGCAGATTTTTATCCTGTACCCGAAAGCTGAATCCGCGATCCTTCAGCAACAGCGCCACACGCTGCTCAATGGCAGTATCCTGCGCGCGAATGGCACGCATATTTTTGCTGCGTGTTTCACTGGAGTGAACGTCAGCCATAAATTCTCCTTTTTTGCTGGTCCTTCAACTTTAGCCTGCGCCACGAAAAGCGAAAGCAGCAGAGGCGTGCTATCAGATTGCTGCCGTAAAAAATGTCATTGCGGCCAATCTCTGCGGTGGCACACGCCGCCAATTTCCTCGCTGCGTCAGGAGTGATAGCATAGGCGGCTCACTGTTAAGGAAAAACGCATGCACCCCGCCGCCATTGCTGAACCCCTCTCTGCTGCTCTTTCAACGCCTGATGCGTCGCAACTGTTACAGCAAGTGCTAACCATCTATTCGGTCCGGGATGTGACCAGCCGTCTGCATCAGGCTGGCTTCCTCAGCTGGACGCCGGCGTTGCTCAACCGGGTGCGGCAGGGCAAAAGCGCTCTGCCGCCGCTGTGTGACGCTGAACTGGCGCTGTTACAAAGCCTGCTGCCCAGCCGACCGGCCCATTATGATGCGCCTGAGTTTCGCTTTGTCGATCTGTTCGCCGGTATTGGCGGCATTCGTAAAGGCTTCGAGGCTATCGGTGGCAAATGTGTGTTCACCAGCGAGTGGAATAAAGAAGCGGTGCGCACCTATAAGGCCAATCACTACAGCGACCCGCTGGAACATCACTTCAACACCGATATCCGCCAGGTGACGCAGCCGGAAGGCCTCAGCGATGACGCCGACATTTATCGCGCGATTGATGCGGCGATCCCCGATCATCAGGTGCTGCTGGCCGGTTTTCCCTGCCAGCCGTTTTCACTGGCCGGCGTCAGCAAGAAAAATGCGCTGGGCCGCGCGCACGGATTTGAGTGCCAGGTACAGGGCACGCTCTTTTTTGATGTCGCCCGCATTCTGGCCGCGAAAAAACCGCCGTTCTTCGTGCTGGAAAATGTGAAAAACCTCAAAAGCCACGATAAGGGCCGGACCTTCGCCATTATCATGGAGACGCTGGATGAGCTGGGCTATGAAGTGGCCGATGCCGCCGCCAGCGGCCCGGATGCGAAAGTAATTGATGCACGCCATTTTCTGCCACAGCATCGCGAACGCATTGTGCTGGTCGGCATTCGTCGCGATATCAAAGGCTGTCAGGAGTTCACCCTGCGCGATATCAAAAAGTTCTTTCCGCCGCAGGTACCGAGCCTGCAAAGCCTGCTGGAACCGCAGCCGGACGAGAAATATATCCTGTCACCGGTGCTGTGGCGCTATCTCTATCAGTACGCCAAAAAGCACAAGGCTAAAGGCAATGGCTTTGGCTTCGGGCTAAACGACCCGCGCAATCCCGACTGCTGCGTGCGTACCCTGTCGGCGCGTTACTACAAGGATGGTTCGGAAATTCTGATCGATCGCGGCTGGGACAGCGCACTGGGCGAAAAGGAGTTTCATCATCCGGACAATATGGCGCGCCGTCCGCGCCGTCTGTCACCGCGCGAGTGCGCCCGCCTGATGGGCTTCGACGTGCCGGGCAGCGAACCGTTCCGTATCCCGGTGTCGGATACTCAGGCGTATAAGCAATTTGGTAATTCGGTGGTGGTGCCGGTATTTGCGGCGGTCGCTCAGCTTTTGCTGCCTCATATTCGTCGGTTACGCACTGATTAAAGTGCGCGGTTTCCGTTAAGAAAACCGATTCTGCTGTTCTGCCGTCATCAGGCGGGACTGTCACAAAGATGTCATGTAACCCCTTAATACTGCGGCTTTTCTTATTTCGGGTTGCCTGATGTCACTGCTTACTTTATTGCCACTGCGCGGTCGTAATCGCCGGTTTTCCCCTACGCTGCCGGGCTGGCTGACCAGCCTGCGCGGCCATTTTATTCTGTTCGTGGTGCTGTTCTGCCTGCTGCAATCGGCCGGTATTGTGCTGCTGACCGCCCAGGTCAGTCAGGCCCAGCACAGCCTGGCGCAGACCCACGCCCTGCGTGAGCGGCTGACGCTGCTCGATCGCGCCCGCATTGAACTGCTGACCGCCAGCGACAACAGTCACCGCGCCGGCATTTATCTGATGCAGGACCAGCAGAGCGGATCGGTCGACAGCTGGAAAAGCCTGGCGGAGAGCGCCAGCGCGTCGCTGAGCGAAGCCGAACGGCTGTTCAGCCGCTATCAGGCGGCCCCTGACAGCGCGCTGCAACAAAGCTTCATCCTGCTGAGCCAGGGGCTGACCGAGCAGCTGAAAGGTCTGGCCGCCGGCAGTATCGACGCCTTTTTTATGGTGCCGATGCAAGCCTATCAACAGCAGTTTAACGAGGCCTGGTTCGGGGAAATCGGCCAGGCGAATCGCCAGCTGGCCGCCGTCAATCGCAGTTCGCTGGCGAGCTTAACCGGCACCCGCAATGTGTCGCTGCTGGTCACCGGACTGCTGTTCGGGTTGCTGGTGGCGGGCGGCCTGCTGCTGCTGCGCGGGGTGATTACGCCGTTACAGCATGCCAGCCGCCAGCTACAGGCTATCGCCACCGGCGATCTGGTGGCGTCTGCCGCCCCACTCCGCCTGCAGTCGCGTGAGACGTTACAGCTGTTCAATGCAATGGATGAGATGCGCCAGGGCCTGCGCCACATTATTCATGAGATTGACGTGGTGGCCGTCAGCGTGGCCGCCGCCGCGGGTGAGATGCAGCACGCTAACCAGCAGGCGCGCGAGCAGCATCAGGCGCAGAATGCCAGCTTCAGTCATCTGTCACAGCGCCTGCATCGGGTCTCTGAAGAGGTGGAGAACAGCACCCGCTTCTCGCTGCAGGCCACCGATCAGGCGCAGTCCGCCGACCGCTTAATGCAGCAGTGCGCCGGCCAGGTCGATCAGATGGAAAGTCAGATGCGGCACATCGTGCAGGCGTCGGGTGACATCGCCGGCATCGTCGATTTGCTGGACAGCCTGTCGCTGCAGACCCGCCTGCTGGCCCTGAACGCCGCCATTGAATCGGCGCATGCGGGGGTCTATGGCCGCAGCTTCTCGGTGGTGGCGAAAGAGATTGGCTTACTCTCCACTAAAAGCGGCCACTCGACGCGCCAGATTGATCAGCTGATCCAGCATACCCGCCACCATGTTGATAGCGGCTTTAGCAAAGTGAAATCACTCGAAGCGTTGTTCGGGCAGATTAGTCAGGCAGTCAGCGCAGTAGTGACGCGCCTGAATGAGCTGCAACACAACGCCAGCGCGCAGAGCGCACGGGTGTCGCACATTGCCGCCGAGGTGGTGGCGCTTAATCAGCAGTTGCAGACCAATGAAGGGTTAAGTGTGCAGCAGAGCAACGCGGCAGATGCGCTGCACCAGCAGGCCAGCCGGCTGGCGCAGGCGGTGCAGCAGTTCCGCCATGGCGGTCAGGCGGGTTAAAATAAAAAACCCGTCAGGCGACGGGTTTAGCTTTATTTCTTCTTCTTGCCCTGCTTCTTCAGCAGCAGGCGAATCTGTTTCACTTCAGCACTGGTCAGCCCGTCGGGTGACGCTTCAGTCAGATCCTGATTATCAATTGCCGGATGCGGATGCGTTTCCAGACTGGCCTGCAAACGCTGCACAATTTCCTGGCTCATCGAAATCTGGTTCTCCAGCGCTAACTGTTTAATCTGTTCTTTCAGTGCAGGATCAATTTTAATCGTCAAATTAACGGTTTCGGTCATCGTGCTGCTCCTTTTTGTTATTGCTTCCACGCTACCGGATGACCGTTTCGATTAACAGACTGTCACAAAAATTTAATATTCGGTCCGTAATGGCGTGAAGTCCCGCAGCACGCCTTCGTCCATCCCGGTCAGGTTGCCCTGTAACTCCGCATACAGCTTGGCCATATAACGCACCAGGAAGTCAGCATTATGCTCAGCCAGCAGGCGGCCGGTCTCGGTGTGCATGGTTTCCGGCAGCCGCAGCAGCTTCTTCTGGAAGTGATCCAGCGTCCACTTCACATCATTTAGCTCGCGATCTTTTCCCAGCGGATCGGCGCTGTCGAACAGCGGACGATTCAATGCCCCGGCGGTGTAGAACACCCGCGCCAGGCCAATGGCTCCGAGCGACTCCAGCCGGTCGGCATCCTGAACGATTTTGGCTTCCAGCGTCTGCGGCGGGATGCCGGCACTGAAACTGTGAGTTTTGACGGCATGCATCACCGCCTCAATCAGCTCTGCCGGGAAGTCGGTAAAATCCTGCAGCAGGATCCGCTGCGTTTCCGTGGCGGCATAGGTTGAGGCCAGATGGCGTTCAGGGTGATTTTTCGGCAGATTGACCACATCGTGAAAATAGCAGGCGGTTAACACCACCAGTGGATTGGCGGCGCTGCCGGCCATGATGCGTTGTGCGCTCATCCATACGCGACGTAAATGCGCAATATCGTGGGCGCCGTCATCATGGATCCAGTTGGCCTGAAACCAGCTTTCATAGCGAGATTGCCAGAGTGTGAGTGACATAATTTATCTCCCTGTAGTAATCGATGCGCAAACCTGGGTCGCGATCGGTGCGCAAACGGCAAGCCATCATAGCGAATGGCTAATGACACTTTTCTTTCAGTGCTGAGGAAAAGAGCGGCGCTGCCAGGGTTTTTCGGCAGGAAAATGAGATCTGGATCATTTTTATAGCACCTCTGATACAAAATAACCGCAATTTCAGTGTTTTTCGGGCTTTCCTTATCAAATCGCAGCTAAGCGAATTAGTTTAATGGGTGTAATGTTTGTTCCAGCAGAAAAAAATATGGCTGGCCGCATTGCGCGCGATCAAATTCCTTAAAAAAACGTAAAACTGTCAATAATCACAGGTGCACAATTCCTAAAAGGTTCCTATTTTTACCGTTATAACGTACTGTATCCGGGCTATTCAGCGCTTTATCGACGTTGCATGATAAGCTTTGGTGCGGTTTTTGCATTTTAGCGGTTTTTAACACCAAAAGCGGCCATTATCGCCTGCAGACCCGTCGACAAATTATTAAGCAAAATGATTTATACCCTTTATGATAATCCCTGAAGTGAAGCAAAGAGATGTTTACAGCAGTAACCGGGTTCTACTAATAAAAAGAGGTAATCCATGAAAGAACGGCCGATTCTTTTTTCCGAACAGCGTGTTCGTGCCCTGTTGGTTGGCCAGCAAACGCAAACCCGGCGCATTATGAAAACTCAGGCTTTCGGCCCGGGGCAGGATCATCACGAAGGTGTGCATGCTTTCGATGTGAGTGCTAACCATCTGCATGGCTACAAAATGATGTCGATGACCGATATCAGTTATCACTGTCCGTATGGCAAACCCGGCGATGTGCTGTGGGTGCGTGAAACCTGGCGTGGTCCGCTGGTGCCCGAAGATGCGCTGGCCGACTATGAGCGTGATCCGACGCCATTCCGCCAGCCGGCCTACTGCCAGTATCGTGCGGACAGTAACGAGCTGGGACAGCATGTGATGAGCACTCCGGAAGCCGAGCAGTTTGGCTGGCAGACCGCCATCCACATGCCGCGCTGGGCCAGCCGCATCAACCTGGAAATAACCGGGGTGCGGGCCGAGAAGATTCAGGACATCAGTGAAGATGACATTATGGCCGAAGGGGTGCAGACCGATTCGCACTTCCTCAATAACTTCTTCACCATGAACGTTAATTCGGAATCGCCTAAAGAGGCGTATCGCAAAGCGTGGCAAAAGCAGTACGGAGCCACCAGCTGGGAAGTTAACCCGTGGGTCTGGGTGATTGAGTTCCAGCGTATTGAGCGTAAGTAACACCTCAGGCCTGCGCTTTGCGGGTTGAATCACAGACAACGGCTGCGCTAACGGGTTGAATAGACAGCCTTAAGCCCTGCAGCCAGATCGATGGTGCCAGCATGCTGTTTTCGATGCTGGCATTTTTATATCTGGCGCGCCAGGATAGCGAGATAGTCCGGTTCTGCGCGGGAGTGACGATGTTTAAATGGCCGTGGAAAACGCATAACGACTCTGCACTGGCCGCGCTGCCGTGGCAGCCGGGTCTGGCGCAGCCAATTTTTACGCTGCTCAGCGACGAGGAGCAGCAGGCGCTGGTGCAACTGGCGCAACGTTTTCTGCAACAGAAAAAGCTGGTGCCGCTCGGAGGCGTTCAGCTGGATGAACTGCGCAGCGTGCGCATCGCCCTGCTGTTCTGTCTGCCGGTGCTGAAACTGGGGCTGGAGTGGCTGGACGGCTTTCACGATGTGCTGATCTATCCGGAGCCGTTTGAAGTTGACGACCTGTGGCAGGACGAAGCGGGCCTGGTGCACAACGCTCCCGCGGTGCATGCCGGTCAGAGCTGGACCCAGGGCCCGGTGGTACTCAACTGGCTGGATATTCAGGACTCGTTCGATCTCTCTGGCTACAACCTGGTGATCCACGAAGTGGCGCATAAACTGGATGCGCGCGGCGGCGGCTACACCAGCGGGATCCCGGTGATACCGCTGCGTGAGGTGGCGCTGTGGGAGAAAGATCTGCGGGCAGCGATGGCGGCGATTGAAAGCGAGGTAGAACTGGTGGGTGAACAGGCGGCGAGTATCGATCCCTACGCAGCCAGCGACCCGGCCGAGTGCTTTGCCGTGCTGTCGGAATATTTCTTTACCGCGCCGGACCTGCTGGCTGAACGCTTCCCGGCGATGTACCAGCATCTGCGCCAGTTTTACCAGCAGGACCCGCTGACAAGGATCGCCGCACTCTCCGCGCAAACTGCTTAAATCGCGATCGCTTTGCGCTAAAGCTAGCCAGTTGAATGATAATGTATTTTTTGCTGTTGACACCTTCGGGCGACGCCGTTAATATTCGCCTCGTTCAAACGATTCCTCTGTAGTTCAGTCGGTAGAACGGCGGACTGTTAATCCGTATGTCACTGGTTCGAGTCCAGTCAGAGGAGCCAAATTTAGAGAAGCCCGCTCAGGGAAACCTGAGCGGGCTTTTTGCATTCAGTCCCACCGCCTTTATGTCTCCTGCCCCAGCAGGACGAATACGCTCTCCTGAGGGTATCGCTGCACCAGGTCATGGCATTTTTACTTGTCCTGACTCCCTGGCTCTTACCCTGTTCATCAGCTTGTGCGCCGCGACAGCTGATAGAAATAGCCCTGTAAAACCAGCCGGGTAAATAGCGACAACCCGTCAACTGCTCGTCAGACTTCAAAAAACATCACGCACTGCCACAGATTTTATATTAAAACGACAGGCTTCCTGTTTTATTAAACTGATTTATCCGCCGGTACTTGCGCCTGTGATTATCAAATCGCTGGTTAAAAAAACGAATAATTTTCCTCTCTTTTCCGCCCAGGCAAATTAACCACCCGCCGCTGAAAAACATTAATGTGCAACATTATTCTTTATTTCCTTTAACATTTCTTTATTAATATTTTTATGCTTTCCAAAATGCTCATCATTGATACGCTTTAGTCAGTGTGTTTTTAACTTCAGCTAATTGCCAGAGCGATATTATTCAGCGTACGATACGCCTGATTTTATTGCATAAATTAAGAAATTTTTATTGGCTTTCGTTATAAAACCAGCAAGAGGACTGTTATAGATGGGCATATTGTCATGGGTGTTATTTGGTTTGCTGGCGGGCGTTATTGCCAGAGGAATTATGCCTGGCAAACAAAATATGGGGATGTTTATGACCATCATCACTGGCGTCGCTGGCGCTCTGGTGGGGGGTGCCATCAGCACAGCTTTAGGCTTTGGAAAAGTCACTGGCTTCAATATTTACAGCGTTGCCATTGCTACTGCAGGTGCAGTTGCTGTGTTGTTCGCTTTCTACAAAATCAGAGCCTGTAAGCAGTTCTGAAATAATGACATTAAAAGGGTAGTTTTATGAGTTTGCTAAAAAAATTGTTGGGAATGTTTGGCTTTAATGACAATGTCGGCCAGGAAATCCAGGGTATTCTGGCCTGGATTGAGCAGCAAGGAGGCCTACTCGCGTTGGTTAACCGTCTCAGGAGCGGTGAGTTCGGTCAGGTAGTTAACTCATGGCTGAGTGACGAAGCAAATATTGCTCTCAATATAGATATGGTTGAAAAAATGATGAGTTCAGAGGCGATTCAACAACTGGCTAACCGCATGGGTCTCAATACTCAGGACGCGATGAATCTGCTGGTAAAATATTTACCGCAACTGGTAGATAAAGCCTCTTCTGCTGGCTCGGTGGATACAAAAGCCGATCTCACATCAATACTGAACCAGTTAACGCGCTAAATCGCCGCAGTAAAAAGATAAAAGCCTGATAACTTTCCGCAAGGCTTTTATCTTTTAATAAAGCAACGACTGTTGTCGCAGCAGGGTATTCTCCCGGTTATCGATCATTGAGCGACAGTATAACTTCTCACTTCACCGTAGCCGCGTGCTGAAGCATTCTGTTGTTACCCGGGATTTCCCGCTGCTCCCTATAATTAAAATGGCTGGGTAGCAATAGCGTCTGTCGTTCTTTAGCGCTGAACAGCGCGGCAATCGCCTTTCATCAGTTAAAATACAGCCGCCGGTTAAAGCACAACAGCTGCTATTTTTCATGGTAGCGATGCAGCGCCGGATAATACTCCATGCCGTAAAGCTGGCTGAGAGGAAACAGCAATTCAATATTGATATCGCGTTCCGCCGCAACCGGCGCAGATCCACTCAGCAGTTGTTCAAACCAGGCTTTCAGTTTCTGTTTCATGTTACGCGCTCCGTCGGGGTTGATGAGACGAGTAAACCCGCTCTGGCGCGTAAACTGAACCAAAAATTTCTGCGCTGCTATGCCAGAAATTATCTATGCGATCCGCCCGGCCATGGTTTCAGCATCGCCACGCCGCCTTAGCCGGCAATCAAGGTGACCCAGTTAGCACCCTTGCCGACGGGCGCTTCCGCCACCCGCTTAAGTTCACCACTGGCCGCATCGATGGCATAACTGCCGATCACCGCGCTCTTCTCGCCGCTGGCAATCAGCCATTTTCCGCTGGCATCAATCGCAATACTGCGCGGCTGCTTTTCAACCCGCCAGCTGCCGATCAGCGTCAGCGCCCCGGACGACGGATCGACCCGATAGCCGCTCACCGTACTGGAGGTCCGCTCGGTGACATACAGAAACCGGCCGTCGGGCGTGATTTTAATGTCCGCTGCCCAGATGCGCGGCGTCGGATCGCTGTAGCCGGCCGGACGCTGCTCGCCATGCTGCAGGCCATATTTGCCGGCCACCGCATTCGGCCAGCGCTTCAGCTCGCTCAGAGATCCATCGGCCGCGCGCCGGAACTGGGTAATGGTGCCGCTCATCTCCGCCAGGTTATACAGGAAGCGATTATCCGGCGAGATCACCGAGTGGCGCGCGCCGCTGTTTTTCTCGCCCTGCACATAGCCGGTGCCGATTGGGGTGATAGCGCCGTTGTCGGCGAAGCGATATTGCAGCACCCGATCGGCGCCGAGGTTGCCAACGTAAAGCGACTGGTTGCTGACATCGGTGATCACCGAATGGGCATGCGGCCCGGTCTTAATCCGGCCGGTCACCTGCGGTGTCACCACGCCCTGCGCATCGATTCGGTTGCTGGTAACGATATCGCTGTCATACGAAGCGGCGAGCAGATAGCGGCCGCTTTTGTCGGTGGTGATCCACGGAAAGCTGGCTTCTACCGGGGTGACCGCCAGCCGCTGCAGGTCGCCCTGCCGTGCCGTAACCCGCCAGCTGATGATCGAATAAGGCGGGCTGCGCAGCGCGCCGTACAGCCGCTTGCCATCCGGGCTGGCGGCCAGCGGCATAATCTTTTTACCGGCTGGCGTATCGCCGCGCCACTGCAGGCTGCCGGTGGTGTCGTTGAGGTGATAGCGGGAAACGGTGCCGGAGTCGGCGTTAGAGACATAAACATAGCTTGTCGCCCACAGCGGACTACTGCACAGCAGCGGCAGCAAGGCCAGCGTCGGTTTGAGACGGATCATAGGGTCACCTTCAGCATCGTTATTATTATCTGCTTCAGTCGGCAGGAGAGTAACGCTAACGGCAGAAATGCCGGCTGGCTTTGTGCAATTGACTGAAGATTGCCCCTGAAGCCTGGAGATGTGACGAGGATAGGATTTTTGACGGTGGCGCAACTCGCCGTGACACCTTCCCCCGGCTGAGGGAAGGCGTTATTCGCTGCTAACCGGATTTGGCGATCATCCGGCGGTAGTTATTCAGCCATTTACCGCTGTTGAGTCGCCACCAGAAAAAGACGCCGCGCACCGTCCAGTCGAGGAACATCCCCAGCCAGACGCCGATGACGCCCATTCCCAGCTCAATGCCGAGCAGATAACCGGCCACCACGCGCGCGCCCCACATGCTGAACATCGAAACGTACATGGTGTAGCGTGCATCGCGCGCGCCCTTCAGACCGGCAGGCAGCACCCACGAGGCGGCCCACAGCGGCATAAACAGCGCGTTAAGCCAGATCAGCTGTTTCGTCACGTTAATCACCTCCGGATCGCTGGTGTAAAAGCGCGCCAGCAAACCGGCCAGCGGCACCGTCAGCAACGCCATCGCGGTCAGACAAATCGTCGCCAGCCAGAACACGTGCCGCACCTGCCGCTCCGCCTGAAACACCTGATTCTTACCCAGTCGGGTGCCGGTAATGATGGTCGACGCCGAACCGAGCGCGTTGCCCGGCAGGTTAATCAGTGAGGCGATGGAAAAGGCGATGAAGTTACCGGCGATCTCACTGGTTCCCATCCCGGCGACGAACACCTGGGTCAGTAATTTCCCGCCGTTGAACAGCACCGACTCGATGCTGGCAGGCACGCCGATACTGAGTACCTCCAGCAAAATGCTGCTGTTCCAGCGCCGGAAATAGCTCGACAGGGTGATCTTCAGCGAGGCGTTAAAGCCAATCATCAGCACGTAAATCACCGCGATCGCCCCGATATAGCGGGTGATGGTCAGCCCCAGTCCGGCCCCGATAAAGCCTAAACCATCCCAGGAGAAGCAGCCGTAAATCAATACGCTACTGATGATGATGTTGAGGATGTTCATCCCGCCGTTAATCAGCATCGGAATTTTGGTATTGCCCGCGCCCCGCAGCGCGCCGCTGCCGATCAGGGTAATGGCCGCCGCCGGATAGCTCCACGCCGAGGTTTGCAGATAGCTCAGCGCCAGCTCTTTCACTTTGGGATCGGCGGCCCCGGCTATCGCATCAATGATCAGATGGCCCCAGAACTCAATGGCGATCACCAGCACAAACGACAGCACCGTCATCATCCCCAGCGACTGTCGCGTGGCGGCGCGGGCGCGTTTGCCGTTGCGTTTTGCCAGGCTGAACGCCACCACCACCGTGGTGCCGAGGTCGATGGCGGCAAAGAAGGAGATGATCACCATATTGAAGCTGTCTGCCAGGCCTACGCCCGCCATCGCCTCTTTTCCCAGCCAGCTGACCAGGAAGGTGCTCAACACGCCCATCAGTAACACACAGGCGTTCTCGAAAAAGATAGGCACGGCTAATGGCGATATCTCACGCCAGTAGAGCGTGCGGTAAGCGCGACGTTTCGGATACCACGCCGTGCGCTTGATCGCCTGCATCACTGCTACGCCAGGATTTTGCAAAGGATTACCAAATCAGAAGGGTCGGGACAGGAGATCTAATGATGATAGTGGGCAGAGAAATATGCAAAGTCTTTCCTGCCCAAATTAATCATCGTTACAAACTTTTTATTCCGCCGACGGCAGGGGCTGCTGCGCCGCCCAGATACGCACTACGAACCTCTTCATTGTTCAGCATTTCTGCCCCGCTGCCGCTTAAGCGAATTTCGCCATTCACCATCACATAACCGCGGTCGGCCAGCTTCAGCGCATGCCGCGCATTCTGCTCCACCAGAAACAGCGTCATCCCCTGGGTCGTCAGCTCGCGCAGAATAGTGAAGATTTGCTTAACCACCAGCGGGGCGAGACCGAGGCTGGGTTCATCCAGCAACAGCAGTGCTGGCCGGCTCATCAGCGCCCGGGCAATCGCCAGCATCTGCTGCTCACCGCCGGAGAGCGTCATCGCACGCTGCCGACGCCGCTCCAGCAGGCGGGGAAACAGGCTGTACATTCGCGCCAGATCCTCTTGCTGATAACGATTGCCAATGGCGATGGTGCCCATCTGCAAATTCTCTTCCACCGTCATGTCGGCGAAGATACGGCGTCCCTCCGGTGCCTGAGCGATGCCGCTGGCGGCAATGAAATGGGTCGACTTCTGGCTGATCGGCTGCCCGCGAAAATAGATCTCCCCGCTGGCAATGCGTGGCTGACCAAAAATCGACATCAGCAGGCTCGATTTACCGGCACCGTTGGCACCAATTAGCGCCACCGTCTCACCGGCACTGACCGTCAGCGAGACGCTTTTCAGCGCCTGTAACGGGCCATAAAATAGATCGACTGCGTCAAACTGCAACAGCGGTTCAGCCATGGTTTACTCCTCTTCGTCACTGCCGAGATACGCAGCAATCACCCGCGGGTCGTGGCGAATTTGCTGCGGCGTGCCCTCGGCAATAACTTCGCCGTGGTCCAGCACCACAATCTGATCGGAGATACTCATCACCATCGGCATATCGTGCTCAATCAGCAGTACGCTGATGCGGTGATCGGCGCGCAGACGATGCAGAATGGCGCTCAGCGCCTCGGTTTCCACCGGGTTCAGCCCGGCGGCGGGCTCATCCAGACAGATCAGTTCCGGCTGGGTACACATGGCTCGCGCAATTTCCAGTCGCCGCTGCTGACCGTAAGAGAGCGTCCCGGCCAGCCGGTTAGCGCTGCTCGCCAGATCCACCGTTTCCAGCCAGTAGAAAGCGCGATCGAGCGCGCGGTTTTCCGCCGCCCGGTAGCTGCGGGTATTGAACACCCCCGCCAGCAGGTTACGGTTCACCAGCATGTGCTGCGCCACCAGCAGGTTCTCAATCACCGACATCTCACGAAACAGCCGGATATTCTGGAAGGTGCGCGCCAGCCCGGCGCGGTTAACCAGATGCGCGCCGCCAAACATTTTGTACCAGAGACGGGACCCGAGCTGAGCCGGATGAAGCCAGTCAGCGGCGTGGATTTTTTCGCCCAGCACCTGAATCACATCGGTCGAGCGCTGGTTGGCGTTGAGCTGTATGCGCCCGCCGCTGGCGCGATAAAAGCCGGTCAGACAGTTAAACACGGTGGTTTTACCGGCACCGTTCGGGCCGATTAAGGCGGTGACCGATCCGCGTTCAACCTTGAGGCTGACCTCGTTTAGCGCCCGAATACCGCCGAAGCGCATCATCAGCTTTTCGACCTGCAAGATGGCATCACTCATGGCGGGCTCCCTGGCGCAGCGGGACACCGACCCGGCTGGTGCGCACCAGTCCACGCGGTCGCCAAATCATCATCAGCACCATCAGCATGCCAAACAGCAGCACGCGATATTCGGCAAAACTGCGCAGCAGTTCCGGTGCCACGGTCAGCACAAAGGCTGCCAGAACCACGCCCAGCGTTGATCCCATGCCGCCCAGCACCACAATCGCCAGGATCAGCGCCGACTCAAAAAAGGTGAACGAGGTGGGATTAACAAATCCTTGATAGCTGGCGAAGAAGACGCCGGCGATACCGGCCGTCGACGCCCCCAGCATAAAGGCCGACAGCTTGACCAGCACGTGATTCAGCCCCATCGCCCGACAGGCGATTTCATCTTCACGTAACGCTTCCCAGGCGCGTCCGACCGGCATGCGCGTCAGGCGATGCTTGATAAACAGCACCAGCAGCACCACCAACATCAGCACCGTGAAGATAAAGATAAACTTCATGTTGGGGTTATAGCTGAGGTGGAAAAACTCATGGAACGGCACGCCGCCTTCGCGCGCACGGCGGCCAAACTCCAGCCCGAGAAAGGTTGGTGCCGGCACCGAGACGCCATTCGGTCCACCGGTAAACGACAGCCAGTTATTCAGCACCAGCCGGATAATTTCACCAAAGCCGAGCGTCACAATCGCCAGATAGTCGCCGTGCATTCGCAATACCGGAAATCCCAGCAGCGCCCCGGCGCCGGCCGCCATCAGCGCCGCAATCGGCAGCATGCTCCAGAATCCCAGCCCCAGATATTGATAACCCAACGCCAGCCCATAAGCCCCGATGGCATAGAACGCCACGTAACCGAGGTCCAGCAATCCGGCCAGTCCCACCACAATGTTCAGTCCGAGGCCGAGCAGCACATAAATCAGCCCGAGAATGGCCACTGTCAGCAGGTATTTGGTTGAAAACAGCGGGAACAGACAAGCGGCGATCAGCAGCAGCGGGATGATCCAGCGCAGCCGCGAACGGTAACCGGGTTCACGCACGTATACCCCGCCGCCCTCGCCGTCAAATTTACGCAGTAGCGCCTTACCGCTGCGGGTTTGCAGAAACAGGCTGAACAGCAGGCGTCCCGCCATCACGATAGCGACCAGCACCGCCACCCGCAGCGGCTCAGGCCGGAACTGGTAGCCCTCCAGCACGATGCCGACAATTGGGCCAAATACCACCAGTGCGATTAACCCGGCCAGCACCGTTTCCCGCAGCGTTTGGCCCAGATTCACTCCCTGATTGGTTTGATTCATCTCAGCGTCCTCACACTTTTGCCACCAGCGGGCGACCCAGTAATCCCTGCGGGCGGAAGATTAAGATCACCACCAGTAACGCAAAGGAGAACACATCTTTGTAATCAGAATTCACCAGCCCGGCGAACTGTGCCTCCGCCACGCCGAGCAGCAGGCCGCCCAGCATCGCGCCCGGCAGCGAACCGATACCGCCGAGTACCGCCGCGGTGAACGCTTTGATGCCAATAATGAAGCCGGCGTAAAAATCGAAGGTGCCGTAGTTCATCGTCACCAGCACCCCGGCCAGACCGGCCATCGACGCGCCAATCATAAACACCAGGGAAATCACCCGATCGGTATTAATCCCGAGGATCGCCGCCATCCGCCGATCCTGCTGCACCGCCCGGCAAATGCGTCCCAGCCGGGTGTACTGGATGATCCAGGTCAGCAGCGCCATGCCGCAGGCCGCCGCCAGCAGAATAAATATCTTGGTCCAGGTGATCTGCACCACGCCGCTCGCCAGCTCCAGCCGCAATACGCCGCTCAACAGCGTGGGTACGCCCTGCTGATTAGGTCCCTGGCTGAGCTGCACATAGTTTTGCAGGATCAGCGACATGCCGATGGCGGAGATCAACGGGGCCAGCCGGGTGGAGTTGCGCAGCGGACGATAGGCGATGCGTTCGATGGTCCAGCCATAGACGGCGGTGATGACGATGGTGAACAGCAGCGTCCCGAAGATCAGCAGCGGAAACGAGTGAATACCGAATGCCGAGAGCAGCGCCAGACCGATGGCGCACAGATAAGCGGACAGCATGTAGACCTCGCCGTGGGCGAAGTTGATCATGCCGATAATGCCGTAAACCATGGTATAGCCAATGGCAATCAGGCCATAAACTGCGCCCAGCGTCAGGCCATTCACCATTTGCTGTAAAAAGAAGGCATCCATAGCAAAAGTCTCACTGCGGGAGCCCGTCGCACCGGCTCCGGAAAAGGTATGCCTGAGTGACGCGTTGCCGCGCCCTCCGGCTGTCGCCCGACTGTTTCAGGCTGTAATCGCGGGGATTACAGCCTGGCGGTTTACTCAGAGCTGATGATATTTTCCTTTGTCATCCCACTGATACACCACGTAGTCAGAGACTTTTAAATCCCCTTTGCTATCCCAGGACTTTTTGCCCATCACGGTATCAACGCTATTGGCTTTGAGCCATTCGCTGGCTTTTTCGTTATCCTTGCCGGCGCCTTTGTAGGCCGCAGCAATCGCCTGAATCGAGGCATAGGCATAAAGGGTATAGCCTTCAGGTTCGAAACCGCCGGCACGGAATTTTTCAATCACCGCTTTGCCATCGGCAATCTGGCGTGGATCGTTGCCAAAGGTCATATAGACCCCTTTGGTGTATTGCGGCCCACCGGCGGCGGTCACCATCTCTTCGGTTACGATACAGTCACCGGAGAAGAAGTCGGCTTTCACTCCCTGCTCACGCATCTGACGCACCAGCGGCCCCGCTTCCGGGTGACAACCGCCAAAGTAGACCACGTCAGGTTTTAACTGGCCGATTTTGGTCACCAGCGCGTTAAAATCTTTCTCGCCGCGCGATAAACCTTCATACATCGCCTCTTTGACGCCGCGTTTCTCCAGTGCGGCTTTAGTGGCATCCGCCAGCCCCTGGCCGTAGGTATCTTTATCGTGGATCACCACGACTTTCTTCGCCTTCAGTTTGTCGAGGATGAAATTCGCCGCGATTGCACCCTGCTGGTCGTCACGTCCACACATGCGGAACATGGTTTTCATGCCCCGTTCGGTGATTTTCGGATTGGTGGAGCCGGGCGTAATCGCCAGCACGCCCGCTTCGTCATACACCTCGGAGGCAGGCATGGTGGAAGAAGAACAGAAGTGGCCGACTACCGCATTCACTTTGTCCTGATCCACCAGACGGTTGGCGACGGACACCGCCTGCTTCGGTTCACAGGCATCATCGCCCTGAACCAGCACGATTTTCTCGCCGTTAATGCCGCCCGCCGCGTTGATATCGGCCGCAGCCTGCGAGGCACCTTTCCAGTACTGTGCACCATAGGTGGCGTTCGGACCGGAGAAAGGTCCGGCGACGCCAATTTTAATATCGGCGTGCGCCGATAACGCGGTCATTAAACATCCGGCCATGACGAACTTGATAGGGAACTTGATCACTTTCACAGACATGCGGTCATCCTCAACAGGGTTAAGAGCCAATGCAAATCAGGAGAAATCAGTTTCTGAACAGAGTGTGGAAAGCGGTATTACCGGATGCGGCCAGCCGCACCACGGAAGATCTAAGCAATAATCTCGCCATAAAAGCTGCGGCGGTGAAAATAATCCGCACGGCGGATGAAGGCGACCTGGCACCTGAATGTCGGGTCACCGATCACTAACAATAGAGCGGCGCGGCCAACACACCAGCACCAGGTTGGTGCAAAATGCGGTCGATCACAGATTCTTCACCAATCTCTGCAACAAACCCGCTAAGCTTGGGCAAAACACGGTAACAAATGGAAGGAGAAACCATGCCGACACAACGGAAAAACCTGACCAGCCAGCAAGCGCTGGATGAACTTGAGCGCTTGTATGAGGGCGCGGTCGATGCGCTGCGCACGGCAATCAAAGCCTTCACCGAGGATGGCACGTTGCCGGATGCGGCAGAACGCGCCCAGGGGTTATTCGTTTACCCCGAGTTGCGCATTACCTGGCACGGCGAAGGACCGCAGCAGAACCGCACCCGCGCATGGGGACGTTTTACCCACACCGGCAGCTACAGCACCACCATCACCCGCCCTGCGCTGCTGCGGCACTATATTGCTGAACAGCTGGCGATGCTGGAGAAAGAGTATCGGCTGGAGATTGATGTCGGGCCTTCCACTCAGGAGATCCCTTATCCTTACGTGATTGACGGTTCCGACCTGTCGCTGGATCGCACCATGAGCGCCGGGATTGCCCGCCACTTTCCGACCACCGAACTGTCGCAGATTGGCGATGAGACCGCCGATGGCCTGTTCCATGCCGACGCCCGCTTTCCACTGTCGCACTTCGACGCGCTGAGAACCGACTTCTCACTGGCCCGTCTGCGCCACTACACCGGCACCGCCGTCGATCATTTCCAGCCGTTTGTGCTGTTCACCAACTACACCCGTTATGTTGACGAGTTCGTGCGCTGGGCGATTGAGCAGGTCCGCGATCCCAACACGCCGTATGACAGCCTGGCCTGTGCCGGAGACGTGGTGCTGACGGCCGATACCGCCAACAGCGAATCGATGCTTTCCGACCTCGCCTGGAAAAAACATCAGATGCCCGCCTGGCATCTCACCTCGCCCAACCGCCGCGGTATTACGCTGATCAATATTGGCGTCGGCCCGTCGAATGCTAAAACCATCTGCGATCATCTGGCGGTAATGCGCCCACACGCCTGGCTGATGATTGGTCACTGTGGCGGCCTGCGCGAAAGTCAGCGGATTGGCGACTACGTGCTGGCGCACGCGTATCTGCGCGACGATCACGTTCTCGACAGCGTGCTGCCGCCGGACATCCCGGTGCCGAGCATTGCGGAAGTGCAGCGTGCCTTGTATGACGCCACCAAGACGGTGAGCGGCATGCCGGGCGAAGAGGTGAAACAGCGCCTGCGTACCGGCACCGTCGTCACCACCGATGACCGAAACTGGGAGTTGCGCTATTCAGCCTCGGCACTGCGTTTCAACCTGAGCCGCGCGGTGGCGGTCGATATGGAGAGCGCCACCATCGCGGCGCAGGGTTATCGCTTCCGCGTTCCTTACGGCACTCTGCTCTGCGTCTCGGATAAGCCGCTGCACGGTGAAATTAAGCTGCCGGGCCAGGCGAACCGTTTTTATGAAGGGGCCATCTCGGAGCATCTGCAGATCGGCATTCATGCGGTTGAGTTGCTGCGTGCCGAAGGCGATAAGCTGCATTCGCGTAAGTTGCGGACGTTTAATGAGCCGCCTTTCCGGTAAGATTCGACGCCTGTCGGCGGGAGGGTTCGCGGCGCGAACGGGCTTTCGCTTGAGAGCCAGCGTGCGGCGTTTTTAGGTTCGCTGCGCGAACGGGCTATAAGCAGGTTTCGTTCGCTGGCCGGCAGCGGGTTGGTTCGCTGCGCGAACGGGCTATGAGCAGGTTTCGTTCGCCTGCCGGTAGCGGGCTGCGGTTCGCTGCGCGAATTGGCTATGAGCAGGTTTCGTTCGCTGGCTGGCAGCGGGCTGGGGTTCGCTGCGCGAATTGGCTATGAGCAGGTTTCGTTCGCTGGCCGGCAGCGGCAGTTTCAGTTTCGCCGCTGCCGGCGACCGACAAGGGGCCGCCAGTCGCCGCGCCCCCTTGACCCCGGGCTCCGGCCTGCTTCACCGCCGCTTCGCGGTCCCTTCGCCTCTTCCGGATTTCTTACGGAACACCGGGACGCGCCATCCCTGGCGCGATCCCGCCTCTTCGCGACATCCCTGTCGCTCGTCCTGAAATCCCTCATCCGCTCAGCGCTTCAGATGGCCTTACAAAACCCTCGCTGTGATTTCTTTTTTTCTTTGTTTGGTGCTGCGTTGCTGTGGGGCGTGAGCAATATTACTTTCAGCGTTGCTGTTACGTTCAGGGACGTTAGCCGCCAGAAAAAAGAAAGTATCCCTGCCACCAGCCATCAGGCAAAACCAGTCCATATACAAGAAAGAAAGTTTACAGACGAGGTTTTACCAGAGGCGTCCGCAGCGCTGAGGAGTGAGCGGAGGCCAGGAGAGCCGACAGGAGGTCGGCGAAAGGACGGATCGCGCCAGGGAAGGCGCGTCCGGCCGGTCCGTCGGCCGCAGGGAGTGACGAAGGCACCGCGCGTAGCGTGGCGCGCAGGCCGCCGGACGCCGGGATTGTTAAGGGGCGGGCGTCCGCCCCTTGACGCGTCCGCCTGCTCAGGCAGGCTGAAACTCCCCACCGCCTGGCGGACGGAACCCACTCAATGTCAGCCCGCCGCCAGACGTAACCCGCTCCATTTGCAAGACCACAGCAGGCGTACCGCTGCACAGTGTATACCCAGTGCAAAGCGCACCTCCGCCAGGCGTACTCCACCAGCCACCAGACGACACTAAGCCCTGTAACAAGAAAGAAAGCTTACAGACGAGGTTTTACCAGAGGCGTCCGCAGCGCTGAGGAGTGAGCGGAGGCCAGGAGAGCCGACAGGAGGTCGGCGAAATGATGGATCGCGCCAGGGAAGGCGCGTCCGGCCGGTCCGTCGGCCGCAGGGAGTGACGAAGGCACCGCGCGAAGCGTGGCGCGCAGGCCGCCGGACGCCGGGATTGTTAAGGGGCGGGCGTCCGCCCCTTGACGCGTCCGCCTGTTAGGACATGCTGAAACTCCCCACCGCCTGGCGGACGTAACCCGCTCAATGTCAGCCCGACGCCAGACGTAACCCTCTCAATGCCAGCCCGACGCCAGACGTAACCCGCTCCATACCAGCCCGCCGCCAGGCGTAACCCGCTGAATGTCAGCCCACAGCACACGCTGCACAGCGTTAAACCACTGCCAGCCGGCCGCTGCGCATTCAGGCGCTCAGCCACCCCAACTTAATCACAAACAGAATCGACAGGATCACCAGCGCCGCGTTGACCTCTTTGGTGCGGCCACTCAGCAGCTTCACCAGCGTCCAGGTAATAAAACCAAACGCGATACCGTTGGCGATCGAATAAGTCAGCGGCATCGCCAGCGCTGTAACGGTGACCGGTGCGGCGGTGGTGATATTTTTCCAGTCAATCTCTGCCAGACCCGAGGCCATCAGCACGGCGACAAACAGTAAGGCAGGCGCAGTCGCATAGACCGGCACGCTGGAGGCGAGCGGCGAGAAGAACAGCGCCAGCAGGAACAGCACTGCGACCACAATCGCCGTCAGACCGGTACGGCCGCCCGCGCTGACGCCAGCCGCAGATTCCACATAGCTGGTGGTGGTCGAGGTGCCCAGCAGCGAACCAAACAGCGCAGCCGCGCTGTCAGCGATCAGCGCCCGGCCCATCTTCGGAACGTTGCCCTGCTCATCCGCCAGGCCGGCACGTTTGGTCACGCCCAGCAGCGTACCGGTATTGTCGAACACATCAACAAACAGGAAGGCGAAAATCACGCTCACCAGACCAACGTTAAAGGCACCGGCAATGTCCAGCTGCATAAAGGTCGGCGCGATCGACGGCGGTGCAGAGAACACGCCAGCAAACGGCGACAGGCCGATACCCATCGAAATAAAGGTCACCAGTAAGATGCCAATCAGTACCGCGCCAGTTACACGACGCGCTTCCAGCACCACAATCACGATAAACCCAAGCATCGCCAGCAGCGGCCCCGGCTTGGTCAGATCGCCAATCCCCACCAGGGTGGCCGGGTTATCAACCACAATGCCCGCCCCTTCCAGCGCAATCAGCGCCAGAAACAGCCCGATACCGGCACCAATACCGGCGCGCAGCGGCAGCGGAATGCTGGCAATGATCCATTCGCGGATTTTAAAAATCGACAGCGCAAAGAAGATCACCGCTGACAGGAATACCGCGCCCAGCGCCACCTGCCAGGTGTAGCCCATGTGCAGCACCACGGTATAGGTAAAGAAGGCGTTCAGCCCCATGCCCGGTGCCAGTGCAATCGGATAGTTAGCGATCAGCCCCATCAGCACGCAGCCAATCGCCGCCGCCAGACAGGTGGCCACAAACACCGCGCCTTTATCCATGCCGGTGGCACCCAGAATGCTCGGGTTGACAAACAGAATGTAAGCCATCGCCAGGAAGGTGGTGATCCCGGCGATAATCTCGGTGCGAACCGTAGTGTTGTGTGCTTTGAGTTTGAATAATTTTTCTAACATCATCATCTCTCGATACAGGAGACGTCACGAATGTGCGTTCTCACTTGCCAAAGGGGTTTGCATGCTGATTATTCTGTTTCCGGTACAGCGAAACGGGCTGCTGCATACTCGCTAGCCTGAATTCGGTGAAAAACGTCTATTGACCCACAGCCCAAAGCAATTGCCATGCCACAAGCTGACGCAATCGATTACCTGGCGGGCCGCACGACGGCTAAGACAATTCCGAACCAAAACAAGGCGCGATTATGGTGCAATGCACTGATTGTGCGCAATCGTTTTCCTGCGGCGACATTGAGGGGCGGAAAAACTCTGCGCCAGCGCACGATTCCGCACTCTGCCAGGCGAAGCTGGTCACGTTTCAGCAGGCTCAGACAGCAACCGTTGTTAGCCTGTGTACACTCCAGAATTAACTCTTTCGTAACATTGGGGCCGCGCAATGAAGCCAGCGATTTTGGTGGTGGATGATGATCTGGCCGTCTGCGACGTGTTGCAGGACGCGCTAAGTGAACATGTGTTCAATGTCTTCAGCTGTCATCAGGGCAAAGAGGCCCTGACGATGCTCCATCAGCACCCGGAGATTGGGCTGGTGATGCTGGATATGATGCTGCCGGATACCAATGGCCTGCTGGTGTTGCAGCAGTTACAGCGCCAGCGGCCTGACGTGCTGGTGATTATGCTGACCGGAATGGGATCGGAAGCGGAAATGGTGGTCGGGCTGGAGATGGGCGCGGATGATTATATTGCCAAACCGTTTAATCCACGGGTGGTGGTAGCACGGGCACGGGCTGCCCTGCGCCGGGGAGGACGCCTGCTGTCGGCCGAACAGCATCAGGAGGGCTGGCGCTTTAACGGCTGGCAACTCGACGAGAGCCGCTGCCAGCTATTTAATCCGCAACGCGAACTGGTGCCGCTGACGCAGGGCGAATATAGCCTGTTGCGCGCGCTGGTGCGTCATGCCCGCAAGGTGCTGACCCGCGATCAGCTGCTGGAGCTGACCCACAGCGAAACGCTCGATGTATTCGATCGCACTATCGACGTGCTGATCATGCGGCTGCGGCGTAAGATCGAAACCAATCCGCATCAGCCCAATCTGATCCGCACCATTCGCGGCCTCGGCTATGTTTTTTCCGCCGATGTGGCCAAACCCGATACGCTGGCGCGCACCAGCCAGATTGCCTGACTGACCGCGCCGCGCCTGCCCTGCTCACGGTAGCCAGTGCGCATAATCGTTGCACAGCAGCCAGCGCGGCGTCTCATCCTCCTGCAGTGGATTGAAACGTGCCAGCGGCGTTAGAAACACGTTGTCATTTTCGTCATCATTCGGCATCGACACTTCGCCCACCAGCACGTCGCCGAAGCCGTTCTCGCCCCAGAAACTGTGCCAGATGCCCGCGTCCAGCGTCACGCTTTCACCCGGCGACAGCCGCAGCTGCGAGCCGGCAGCGTGCAACTGACGCATGCCGTCGAGCGTCACCGCGACCGCCGAATGCGCCAGTCCGTCGCCGTCACGGTTATGTATTTCGATAATCAGATTGCCGCCGCCGCGATTGATAATGTCTTCCATTTTCTGCGGATGATAGTGCATTGGCGTCCGCTGACCTTCACGCACGTGCATCACCTTTTCGGCATAGGGTTTGTGCCACGGATGCCCGCCCGGTGAACCGTTACGCAGGGTAAACAGCGTCAGACCGGTGTGCAGAAAGTCAGCCGCGCCAAAACTGGTCAGATCCCAGCCCAGCCGCAGCGCCAGAATTTCCTGCGCCTGCTGGCGATCCTGAGCGCGCCACTGGCTGAGGCTGAAATCGGCCCACGGCGGCAAATGCACATCCTGACGCATCAGAAATTCGCGGGTCAGTTGCAGGTAGTGATTCACCTCTGAACGTTGCATTGTGGCCTCCTGTGGGCGGCACCCGACGGTGCCGCCGGTGGCTTATTTCACCGTCCAGCCCTGATAGCTGCCGATGTTGTTACGATCGATCAGCTTCACCGGAATCAGCACCGGCTTATCGGGTGCCGGTTTGCCCTGCAGAATGTCATAGCCGATCTCCACCGCTTTGGCCGCCATCACCTGCGGGTCCTGCGCCGGCGTAGCGACGAACAGCGAGTTCTTACGTTTCAGCGCCTCTTCACCGTCCGGCGATCCATCGACGCCGACAATAAAGAATTCGTTACGCTGCGCCTGTTTGGCCGCCAGATCGGCTCCAATCGCCGTTGGATCGTTGATGGCGAATACCGCATCGATCTTCGGATTAGCTGACAGCAGACCGGTCATCACTTCCAGCCCCCCTTCGCGGCTGCCTTTGGCGTTCTGGTTGTAAGAGAGCAGCTTGATATCCGGATGGCGCTTCAGCTCGGTCATACAGCCCTCAACGCGGTTCTGTACCGCTGAGACCGGCGGCCCGTTGATGATCACCACGTTGCCTTTGGCTTTCAGACGGTCAGAAATATATTTACACGCCATCACCCCGGCCTCGGTGTTATCCGAGGTGATGGTGGCGTTGGCACCATCGGCCGCCACGTCAACCGCCACCACCACGATGCCGGCGTCCCGCGCCCGTTTCACCGCCGGGGCGATGCCTTTGGAATCGGCGGCGTTGAGGATGATCATATCGACTTTCGCCGCGATAAAGTTATCGATCTGGCCGACCTGCTGACCGAGATCGTAGCCGCTGGAGACCAGCGTCACGTTAACCTTATCCCCCGCCAGTTCCCGCGCTTTCATCTCCGCACCTTTGGTAATCTGCACGAAAAACGGGTTCGCCAGATCGCCGACCGTCACGCCGATAGATTTGAGTTCTTTTGCCTGAGCCATGCCGGTACTGAACAGCGTCGCCGCCAGCAGTCCGGTTACAATCGGATTAAAACGCATAGACCTTCTCCTGCGGTTATCAAAGTGCCAACGACTAAATGGCGTTTTTATGGCGGCGGACGCGCCACTGCGCATCCCCCCTTCCAGCCTTAACTCACGTGATGGCGGGTGCGATATTTGTCGATCAGCACCGCAATAATGATCACCGCGCCCTTGATCACCAGCTGCCAGAAATAGGAGACGCCCATCAGCGTCATGCCGTTATTCAGGGTGGCGATAATCAGCGCGCCAATCAGCGTACCGGTAATGGTGCCAATGCCGCCGACGAAACTGGTGCCGCCGAGGATCACCGCAGCAATGGCATCCAGCTCATAGCCGACGCCGAGGTTACCGTTGGCGCTGTAGAGCCGCGAGGCGCTCATCAGTCCGCCCAGCCCCGACAGCAGGCCGCTCATGCCGTAGACAAAAATCAGCACCATGCCGACCTTGATGCCGGTCAGGCGGGCCGCCTGCATGTTGCCGCCCACCGCGTAGATATGCACCCCAAGCGTGGTACGGCGCAGGATAAACCAGCAGATAGCGATGACGGCGAATGCGATCACAATCAGCCACGGCACCGGGCCGAGATAGCCGTTGCCGATCCATTCAAAATTAATATCGGAGTTGATTACCGTGGTGCCGTCCGCCAGCAGATAGGCCGCTCCGCGCAGCGCGGTATAGGTGCCGAGCGTGACGATAAACGGCGGCAGTCCGGCCCACGCCACCAGCACCCCGTTGAACAGCCCCATCACCAGTCCGGCCCCCAGCGCCATCGGAATGGTCATTGAGGCCAGCATCGGATCGAGCGACGCCACCAGCGCCACCACCGCGGTGGTGCCCAGCATCGATCCGACCGACAAGTCGATGCCGCCGGTCAGGATGACAAAGGTCATGCCCGCCGCCAGCACGATATTGATTGAGGCCTGGCGGGTAATGTTCAGCAGGTTCGCTTCGGTGAAAAAGTTCGGCGTAACAAAGCCAAACACCGCCACGATCAGGATCAGAATCGGCAGGATACCGACGGTTTGCAGCAGATCGCCCATCAGCGCGCGTTTCAGCGTTGGGGCTTTGGTCCGGGCCAGTTGTGTCATGATGGTATCCTTATACCTCGAGCGGTGACGCGCTGTGCGCACCGGTTGCCAGCGTCATAATATTTTCCTGACTGATGTTGCTGCCTTCCAGCTCACCGACAATGGTGCCTTCGTGCATCACGTAAACGCGGTCGCTCATCCCGACCACCTCCGGCAGTTCGCTGGAGATCATTAAAATCGCCACGCCCTGCCGCGCCATCTGCTGCATCATGCGATAAATTTCGCTCTTCGCGCCGACATCGACGCCACGCGTCGGCTCGTCAAGGATCAGAATGCGCGGGCCAATCGCCACCCAGCGCGATATCAGCAGCTTCTGCTGATTACCGCCGGAGAGTCCGCCAGCCCGAACCTGGGCATGCGGCACCCGGATATTGAGTGAAGCGATCGCCTCATTGGCAATCGACTGCCCTTTGCGACGGTCGAGCATGCCGTAGCTGGCATCACGCTCCAGCGTGGCCATCACGATGTTTTCCTGCGCCGCCATCTCCAGAAACAGCCCCTGCTCTTTGCGGTTCTCGGTCAGAAAACCGATGCCGCGCGCAATCGCCTCACGGGGTGAGCGGATCGTGACTTTTTCGCCATCGATCCAGATTTCGCCATCTTTCGGTGAATGTACGCCAAAAATCAGCTGCGCCAGTTCGCTGCGTCCTGCACCGACCAGCCCGGCCAGCGCCACGATTTCACCGGCCCGCACCGCCAGACTGCAGGGATGAATTTTGCCGCCGTCGGTGAGGTGATTCACCGCCAGTCGGATATCGCCGAGCGGAATGGCGCGGTCCTTATTGAACAGATCGCTAAGCGGTCGCCCGACCATCATCCGCACCAGTTCGCTGGCGTTGAGCTGTTCGCGGGTCAGGCTGCCGACATACTGGCCGTCGCGCAGCACGCTGACCCGGTCGGACAGCTCATAGACTTCGGCCATCCGATGACTGATGTAGATGATCGCCATCCCTTCACTGCGCAGCCGTTTAATCAGCGCAAACAGCTGTTCGGTCTCGCGGTTGGATAGCGCCGCAGTGGGCTCATCCATCACCAGAATGCGGCTGTTACGCTGCAGCGCACGGGCAATCTCCACCTGCTGCTGCTCGGCAATGCTCAGCCGGCTGACCAAATCCCAGGCGCTGAACTGCGCGCCCAGCCGGTCGATAACCCGCTGCGCCTGCTCCGCCATCTGCCGCCGCTTCACCAGCCCACCAGGCGCGATTTCGCTGCCGAGGAAGATGTTCTCCGCCACCGTCAGATTGGGTGCCAGATTGATCTCCTGATAGATCAGGGTAATCCCTGCGGCCAGCGCCTCTTTGGGCCCCTTAAGCGCATAGGGTTTACCTTCGATTAAAATTTCCCCGCTGCTGGCGGTATAGGCACCGGCCAGAATCTTCATCAGCGTACTTTTACCGGCACCGTTCTCGCCCATCAGGGCGTGAACTTCGCCGGGATAGACGGTGAGATCGACCCCTTTGAGGGCATAAAAACTGCCGAAGCGCCGGGTGATCTCCCGCATTTCCAGTATCGGTGTGGCTGTCATCGGCCGGCTCCTGCTGATTATGAAGAGCCGCCAGTTAAGCAACGCCAGATAAATGGAAAATGTCAGGGTCCGTTCATATTTGTCATATTGGTCCGCCTGCGCGCTCCTATACTCGGCCCATCGTTGCAATGATGATGAGGTCGTGGGATGCAGCGCAGTTATCCGTGGCAGGCCGGGGCGCGAGGCCGCCTGTTACTGTTCAATCTGCTGGTGGTGCTGGTCACGCTGATGGTGAGCGTGGTGGCGATCTTTGGCTTTCGTCATGCTGGCGCTATTCAGGAACAGGCCCAGGCGCAGACGCTGGCCGACATGAACGGCAGCCTGGCGCTGGCGCGCGATACCGCCAACGTGGCCACTGCGGCGGTGCGGCTGTCGCAGGTGGTCGGGGCGCTGGAGTACCAGAGCGAATCACAACGCCTGAAACAGAATCAGCAGGCGCTGCAGCATTCGCTGACGCTGCTGGCCAGTGCGCCGCTGGCAGCGCGCCAGCCGGAACGCATCGCCCGCATCCGCGCCCGCAGCCTGATGCTGGAGCAGTCAATTAACCAGTTACTGCTGACCGGCCATCAGCGCCACCTGCAGCGTAACAACATGCTGAGCGACCTGTGGCAGGCGCAGCTGTTGCTCAGCCATATCGACCAGCTGGTGCGGCGTGAACAGCAGACCCAACCGGACGCCGCGCTGCGCCAGCAGACCGAGCGGCTGATCGGAATCGCCATTCGTACCCCCTCGCCCGTTGCGGTGATCGATCAGTTACAGCAGGTGATGCTGCAGTGGCGCGCGGTGCCGTTGCAGGGCGTCACCGGCGAGAAAGTGCAGCGCCTGCTGGCGACTCAGCAGCGCCTGCTGCCGCTGGCCGATGCGCTGGAACAGAGCGATCTGGCGATTGCCTACGCCACCTATCGCATCAAAGCACTGGTGGCAATGCTCAATGAGGACATCAGTGCCTCAGTGCAGCAGGTGGCGTTGCAGAGTGAGGCGCGGACACTCGCCACCCACCGCGAGCTGGATTCGATAATCGGCTTTATTACGCTGTTTGCGCTGCTGGCGCTGGCGATCACC
The DNA here is from genome assembly GCF_059730575.1 of Pantoea sp. X-Soil-YNGN-775. Taxonomy (NCBI): domain Bacteria; kingdom Pseudomonadati; phylum Pseudomonadota; class Gammaproteobacteria; order Enterobacterales; family Erwiniaceae; genus Pantoea; species Pantoea sp. X-Soil-YNGN-775. The sequence goes on from NZ_AP035945.1 coordinate 2,444,900, forward strand.
GGTTACGCCGGCATCTATATCTACCGCAATCTCGGTTCCAGCCTGACGGCGATTGCCGGGGCGATGACCCGGCTGGCGCAGGGTGAACAAAACGTCAGCGTGCCGGGGCTGCAACGGCGGGATGAGCTGGGCGAGCTGGCGCGCGCCTTCAACGTCTTCGCCCGCAATACCGCCTCGCTGGCCCACACTTCACGGCTGCTGAAAGAGAAGAGCAACCAGCTGGAATCGACTTTTCTGGCGATGCGCGACGGGTTTGCGCTGTTTGATAATGACGGTCAGCTGGTGGTGTGGAATGCACAATATGCCGAGCTGCTGGGCATCCCGCCACGTGAACTGCACCGGGGCGTGCCGTGGCAGCAGCTGCTGCAACCGCTGGCGGTTGATCTGCATGGACCCGGTGAACCGCAGGAGATCCGGCTGGCGGATGGGCGGACGCTGGAACTGCGCTTCAGCCCGATCCCCCGACGCGGCATGGTCAATACGGTGCTGGAACGCACCACCCGCAAAGCGCTGGAAGAAGCGCTGCTGCACAGCCAGAAGATGAAAGCGGTCGGTCAGCTGACCGGCGGCCTGGCGCACGACTTTAATAATCTGCTGGCGGTGATCATCGGCAGCCTGGCGCTGACCGAAGGCCAGCTGACGCCTGGCCCCCTCGCCAGCCGGATTGAGCGGGCGCGCCAGGCGGCCGATCGCGCTGCCCAGCTGACTCAGCGTTTGCTGGCCTTCTCACGCAAACAGGCGCTGTTTCCACGCGCGGTCTCGGTGGTGACGCTGGTGGATAATCTGCAGGGGCTGTTGCAGCACTCGCTGCTGCCCGGTCAGCAACTGGTGATTGATGCGCAGCGTCCCGGCTGGCCCGCCTGGATCGATGCCAGCCAGCTGGAAAACGCGCTGATGAATCTGGTGGTCAACGCCCGGGATGCGATGCAGCAGCAGAGCGGAGAAATCCGCATCCGCATCTGGAATCAGCGGCGGCTGGAGCAGGATGAAAAACGTGACCGCGTCACAATCGAGGTAATTGACCACGGTTGCGGCATGTCGGCCGCGGTGCGCGAGCAGGTATTTGAGCCGTTCTTCACCACCAAAGCCACCGGCAGTGGCAGCGGGCTGGGGCTGTCGATGGTGTATGGCTTTGTCCGCCAGTCCGGCGGTCAGATTGAACTGGAGACGGCTCCGGAACAGGGAACCACGGTGCGGCTGCTGTTGCCGCGCGCGCCCGAGATGGCGGCCACCGCCCCGCTCCCGCAGGTCCAGCCAACCCCACCCAACGCGGCCAACGATCGGCTGGTGCTGGTGCTGGATGATGAACCGGCGGTGCGCCAGACGCTGTGTGAGCATCTGCACCAGCTAGGCTACCTGACGCTGGAGTGCGGCGACGGCGAACAGGCGCTGGCGCTGCTGCGTCAGACGCCCGATATCGATCTGCTGATCAGCGATCTGATGCTGCCGGGCGAGATCAACGGCGCTGAGGTGATCCGCCAGGCGCAGCAAAACTGGCCGCAGCTGGCGACCCTGTTGATCAGTGGTCAGGACCTGCGCCACCAGCCGGTCACCTTACCGCTGTGCGAACGGCTGGCGAAGCCCTGGCAGCAGGCGCAGCTGGTGCAGGCGCTGCAGCGCGCCTGGCAGCGCAGCGAACGGCTTAATCGCGCCCAGCAGGCTGCCACAGCGGCACCGGGGTCCCGCTGATGTAGCGCTTACGCAGACGACTGGAGAGCGCATCCATCGCCATCACCACCACCACCAGAATCAGCGTCAGGAACATCACCACGTCCCAGTTCCACAGCCGCATGTTCTCGGCATACACCAGGCCGACGCCACCGGCACCGACAAAGCCCAGCACCGCCGCTGAGCGGGTATTGGACTCAATCTGATAGAGGCTGAGCGCCAGAAACTGCGGGAACGACTGGGTAAAGATGCCGAAACGGTGCTTCTGCAGGCTGTTGGCACCGACGGCCCCCAAGCCGCGGCTCGGCGAGCGCTCAACCGATTCGTGCCCTTCAGCATACAGTTTGCCCAGCAACCCGACATCCTGCAGGATAATCGCCAGAACCCCGGCCAGTGGCCCCATGCCGACCGCCCGGACGAAAATCAGCCCCCAGATCGCCATATCGATGCCGCGCAGCAGGTCAAACAGCCGACGCATCAGAATGGCAACCGGTCGGGTTGCCCGGCTGTGCATCACGTTACGCGCCGCCAGAAATGACAGCGGCAGCGCCAGCAGCGTGGCGGTCAGGGTGCCGGCAAACACGATGCCCAGCGTAATCCCGACCTGCGAGAAGTAATAGCCAAACGGCCAGTTGGCAAAATCCTGCCAGACAAACATCCGCAGAAAGTAGCGCCCCAGCTGCTGACAGCCGTTCAGCAGGCGCGACCACTCAATGCCATAGACCGAAAAGAAGAACAGATAGTAGAGCAGCACCGCCAGCGCCAGCAGCCCAAGGCGGCGCAGATAGCGCGGTTGCGCGGCAAACAGCGCGCGGTGCTGCGCTTTGAGATGCGTAATATCCGCTACGACGCTGATCATGCGGTTTCTCCCACGACGCGACGGCGCAACTGGCCGGAGAGCGTATCCAGCAGCGACACCACAATCAGGATCAGCAGCAAGGTGATGCTCACCTGGTCATAGCGATCAAGTTTGATATTGGTCATCAGCTCCTGGCCGATGCCGCCCGCGCCCACCAGCCCGAGGATGGTTGAGGAGCGGAAGTTGATCTCCAGCCGCATAAAGCTGTAGGAGAGAAAGATCGGTTTCACCTGCGGCCAGAAGGCGAAGCGCATCCGCTGCAGGGTGGTGGCACCACAGGCCGCCAGGCCGCGCACCGGCTTATCAGACGCCGATTCAATCGCCTCGTAAAACAGTTTGGTCAGGCTACCTATCGTGTGCAGCGCCAGCGCCAGAAAGCCGGGGATTGCGCCGATGCCAAACGCCATCACGAACATCACCGCCCACGCCAGCTCCGGCATGGTGCGCAGAAAGGCGACAAAGGCGCGGATCGCCAGTCGCAGGCTGGCGGGGGTGCGGGTATTGTCCGCAGCAAAAAAGGCCAGCACCGCCGCCAGCGCCACCGCCAGCAGGGTGGAGGCCAGCGCCAGCTGCAGCGTTTCCCAGATCAGCGGCAGCTGGATCGGCAGACGGTAGCCCCAGTAAGCCAGCGACCCTTCGGTTTTGCCATCCGCGAACAGCAGCGGCAGATGCAGCACCGGCATAATTTCATGCAGATAGTCGAAGAAGTGAGGCAGCGACTGCCAGACGGTCAGCAGATTGAATTCCGCCACGTTGCCCGCCGCCAGATAAAGGGCGACCAGCAGCAGTGACCAGAGCAGCGTGTCGCGCTTCTGCTGGCGTCGGATGCGTTGGTAATAACGTTCGAATTCGGTCAAGAGGGGATCTCCGGAGCTGAAGCAGCGGGACGCCGGCGGGTTTGCCGCGTCCCCCTTCCCCGGATAGCCAGGGAAGGAGGTGATGAGATTGCCGTCGCAGCGTTAGCCGCGGCTGCCTTTCATCAGGTCGCGCTTCATATCAATGATGTTCTGATAATCTGCCACGGTGGCATTACCGATATGCTGCTCACCGCCGACCGCTTTGACGAAACAGGCGTGATCTTCTTTATCCAGCTTCTTAATCGCCGCCACCACTTTGGCTTTAAAATCCGCCGGCAGTTTGTTGCTGACCAGCACCGGACCGTTGGGGATCAGCGGCGACTGCCAGATAATACGGATCTGCTTCATCAGATCCGGATGGTCCATACGGATCAGCCGGACAAATGCGCCAGAGGTATAGCCGCTGTTATAATCACCGACCAGTGAGGTCCAGGTCACTGCGCCGTCGAACTGGTTATTCAGCACGCCGAGAATGTCCTGCTCATGACCGCCGGAGAAGGTCACGCTGGAGAAGAAATTGTTGTATTTATCGTCTACCGTGCCGCCAAACTGTTTCTTAAACGCCTGGTTCGGCATCAGAAAGCCGGAGGTCGAATCGGGATCGGCCATACCAAACGATTTGCCTTTCAGGTCTTCCAGTTTTTTATACGGGCTGTCAGCTTTGACGATCACTACCGAGTGATAGCCGCGTGACTGATCTTTGTCATCCACCACAATGCCGACCACATCGACCGCTTTCGGGTCCTGCAGGTAAACCGAGGCAAACGAGGCCGGTGACATGCTCAGCACCATATCAATTTTGCCGCCCAGCAATCCCTGGATCACCCCGGAGTAGTCAGAGGCGTTACGCATCTGCGTATCCACGCCCAGCTCTTTATCAAAGAAGGTCTTCACACACTGGTTATCACCAATCTGCTGGGTGGCGTTTTGTCCGCCCATAATACCGAGGTTAAGTTGTTTCGGCGCATCCGCTGCGTTAACACCAAAAGCCATTACACCCGTCAGTAGCGCTAAAGAAGTCAGTTTCATTCGAGGTTGTTCTCTTGCCGTGGAAGTTAGTGGATCTGATTAAGTTCATCGCCGTACAACTGATGCAGCAGGCTGTCGGTAAGCTGCGACGGATGGCCATCGAACAGCACCACCCCGCGCTGAATACCAATCACCCGAGTGCAGTAACTTTTTACCAGTTCGATTGAGTGCAGGTTCACCATCACGCTGATGCCCTGCTCGCTCACCTGACGCAGCACATCCATGATGCGTTTGGTGTTTTTCGGGTCGAGTGACGCCACCGGCTCATCGGCCAGCAGGATTTTGGGGTTCTGCATCAGCGCCCGGCAGATCGCCACGCGCTGCATCTGACCGCCCGACAGGTTTTCCGCCCGTTGCAGCGCCTGCGGCAGCATGTTCATCCACTGCAGCAGTTCAATTGCGTGGGCGCGGTCGTGGTCAGAAAAAATTTTAAACAACGATTTCAGCGTACTGGTCTGGCTCAGCCGGCCCAGCAGCACGTTGGTCAGCACATCGAGACGCGGCACCAGACAGAAATCCTGAAAGATCATGCCGCACTGACTGCGCCACTCCCGCAGCTGGCGGCTGCTGAGTGCGACCACGTTGCGGTCCACTTCGCCCTGATGCAGGCTGATAATCGCGCCGGAGCTGGCGGCAATGGTGCCGTTGAGCATGTGCAGCAGGGTCGATTTTCCTGCGCCGGAACGGCCAATCACCGCCACCAGTTCCCCGGCGTGCAGATCGAAGCTGACCTTATCCAGCACCTTGCTGTCGCCGTACGCTTTGCTCAGACTCTGCACCGACAACACTTTTTGTCCGCCGAGACTGGCCGGTGGCAGGTCGTTATCGACCACCGTTTTCAGAAGTGCCTGTGCCATATTGTTCTCCGTCCTCACTGATTACGTTCTGCCGGTTATTAAGGCGTGGCGGCATGAAGGCGGCATGACAGCCAGATGATCAAACTGTGACAGGCCAGCCGGAACCCGATGACAGGATCAGACCATCGCGCGCCGGCTGAACCGCCTCTGGCAGCGGGTGATCGGCTAACCAGTTGTCCATCTCGTGGCTGAGGTGGGTTAGCCAGGCCTGACGCGGCTGAAGCCGGTCTATAATCGCCAGCGCCAGGTTGAGATCGTTGTGATTGCGCGGCGCGGTCTGCGGCGGATCGTTACAGTCGATCACCAGCCGATCGAGCGGCTGACCACGCAGAAAATCTTCGGTATCGGGCGGCAGGCCACAGGTGTCGCACAGCCAGGCCAGCCAGCTACCCTGCCAGTCGAACAGGTAGCCATGGGTCAGTCGTGAATGCTGCAACGGCAGCGGCGTGACCCGCAGTTCACCAAACGACTGGGCGACAAACGGGGTTAATGAGGGCCGGAAATCGAGCAGGCCAGGATGCTTAAACAGGTCATCGCTGCCGCGGGTGTCGGGCGGCCCCCACACCGGAATAGAGGCACCTTTACCCCAGCGCAGCGCAAACAGCCCCTGCACGTGATCCATATGGTAGTGCGTCAGCAGAATGCGGGTCAGCTCACCGGGCTGGAAACGCGTGGCCAGCAGCGGCAGACCGGCGTCGAGCAGAATCCGCTCGTTGCCCGCCTCTATCAGCGCACTGCACGGCGCACGATGATAACGCCGGTCCTGCTGCGCGCGCTGACAGGCACGGCAGTCACAGCCAAACAGTGGCGCGGCGGTGACGCCACCGGTGCCGAGAAAAGTGAGTTTCATTGATGTGCCTCCGGTCGCTGAAGTCGATGCCGGACTGTCGCCGCGCTACCGGAAAAAGTGAGTTTCATTGATACGCCTCCAGCAGCTGTCGAAGTTGCTGTACCGTGCGGTCCAGCGCCCCGTCATTATTGAGCAGCAGACACCCATCCGGCTGGGGCTGGGCAGCACGCGCCAGCCGCCGGGCGATCTCCGCGTCATCTTCCCGTCCCCGCTGACGCAGCCGCGCCGCCAGCACCGACGGCGTCACCTGCAGACAGAGCGGCAGCAGCTGCGGCCCGAATCGCGCCTGTGCCTGCGCCAGATGCAGCCGCGATCCGTTAACCACCACGTTCTGACCGCGCTGCAGCCAGCTCTCCACTTCAGTGCCGATGCCGTAATAAAACCCGTGCGCCTGCCAGCTGACCGCGAACAGCCCCAGCGCGGCGCGCCGGGCGAACTCCGCCTCGCTCAGCGCCACATGGTTTTCACCACCGGCATCGGCGGCGCGGGTGATGTAGCGATGGGCAATCAGCAGCCGTGCCGGCGGGGCAGCGCGCAGCGCATTCAGCAGACTATCCTTGCCCGATCCGGACGGCCCGATTAACCAGATAAGGCGCGCCATTAATAGACCTGCCGGCCTTTGCTCCAGACGTGGCGCACGTGCGGGTGACCGTGGGCGGTATGCGCCAGCACCAGATCGGCGCGGCAGCCTTCCGCAATCACACCGCGATCTTCCAGCCCCAGCGCCCGCGCCGGATTACAGGTCACCAGCGCGATAGCCTGCGCCATGCCAAGGCTGTTGCGCTCATCCGCCGCCAGCCGGAACGCCGCATCCAGCAGGCTGGCCGGGTAGTAATCTGACGACAGGATATTCAGCAACCCGTGTGACGCCAGCTCCCAGGCGGCGACGTTGCCGGAGTGCGAGCCGCCGCGCACGATGTTTGGCGCGCCCATCAGCACCTGCATATTGCGATAACGCGAGGCGCGGGCCGCCTCCAGCGTGGTCGGGAACTCGGCGATACGGCTGCCCGCCGCATGTGACTCCTCAACGTGCGCCGCGGTGGCATCGTCGTGGCTGGCGATGGCGATGCCATGCTCACGGCACAGCGCAGCAATCGCCTGGCGGTTAGGCTGAGACCAGGCAGCCGCCAGCGTGAGCTGGTCATGCTCGAACAGGTTCATCTCCCGATCGTTGAGCTGATATTTGCCCTGATAGTATTCGCGATATTTTTCCAGCGAGGCGTACTGACGCTGCCCCGGTGAGTGATCCATCAGCGAAACCAGCGCCAGTTCCGGCGTCCCCATCAGCGCCTCAAACAGCGGCACGGTGGTCGGATGCGGCAACTCACAGCGCAGGTGCAGCAGATGCTCGGCGCGATTCAGCCCTTTACGGTTGCTGTCGCGGATGGCGTCGATCATCTTGCTGAGATTCTCCAGCCGGTGGCCGCCGTCGCGCACGTCTCCGACGCCAATCGCATCCAGCACGGTGGTAATCCCGCTGGAAACCATCAGCGCATCGTGGCTGCTCATCGCCGAATGGGCCGGCCAGTCCACTTTGGGCCGGGGAGTGAAAAACTTGTCGAGGTTATCGGTGTGCAGCTCCACCAGCCCCGGCAGCAGCCAGGCACCCTCGCCGTCCAGCGCGCCCGGTTGCTGACTGGCGGTTTCGCTGAAGCTGCTGATGCGGTCGTCACGGAACTCCAGCGATCCGGCGACCACCTCGTTTTCCAGCACCAGTCGGACGTTATTAATGATCATGCTTGTGCTCCTGTGGCGATCGATTGCATCAGGTGCAGCCGATCGGCCACCCGGTCGCGCACCGCTTCATCGTGGAAAATGCCGACAATGGCGGCACCGCGGGCGCGCGCCTGTTCAATCAGTCCGACCACCGCGTCACGGTTAACACTGTCGAGTGAGGCAGTCGGTTCATCCAGCAGCAGCACCGGATAGTCGGCGATAAAGCCGCGCGCGATGTTAACCCGCTGCTGCTCACCGCCGGAAAAGGTCGACGGGGCCAGCGACCAGAGACGCTCCGGCACGTTAAGCCGGCTCAGCAGCTCACGGGCGCGCTTTTCACAGAAGGCGCGCTCGACGCCGCGCTCCAGCAGCGGCTGCATCACAATCTCCAGCGTCGGCACCCGCGGAATAACCCGCAGGAACTGGCTGACCCAGCCGACCGTATCCCGCCGGATGGCGATGATCTGCCGCGCCGTCGCCTGCGCCATATCGATCAATTCGCCCTGATGCTGCAGCCGGATATGGCCGCTGTTGGGCTGATAGTTGCCGTACAGCGCCCGCAGCAGAGTCGATTTACCGCTGCCGGAGTGGCCCTGCAGCACCACACATTCGCCCTGACTGACCGTCAGGCTGGCGTTCTGCAATACCGGCAGCGCAGCGCCGTTCTGGTTATGCAGCACAAAGGTTTTACACAGATTCTCAACCTGCAACATGGGGGTGTGAGTCATCATTTAATTGAGCACCGAAGAGACCAGCAATTGCGTGTAAGGATGATGGGGATCGTCAAGCACCCGGTCGGTTAATCCGCTCTCCACCACCCGCCCCTGCTTCATCACCAGCAGCCGGTGCGCCAGCAGTCGCGCTACTCCGAGATCGTGGGTGACAATCACCACCGCCAGATTGAGTTCCCGCACCAGCGTGCGTAGCAGATCCAACAGTCGCGCCTGTACCGACACATCCAGCCCGCCGGTTGGCTCATCCATAAACATCAGGCGCGGCTGGGTCACCAGGTTACGGGCGATCTGCAGACGCTGCTGCATCCCGCCGGAAAAAGTGGTCGGCAGATCGTCGATACGGTTAGCGGCAATCTCTACCGCCTGCAGCCAGCGGCTGGCTTCGGCGCGGATATCGCCATAGTGGCGCTGGCCGACCGCCATCAGCCGTTCGCCGATATTGCCGCCGGCGCTGACCTGTGGCCGCAATCCGTCCAGCGGATGCTGATGCACCACGCCCCATTCGGTGCGCAGCAGACGACGGCGATCGCTTTCACTCATCTGATAGAGGTTGCGTCCCTGATAAAGAATGCTGCCCTGCTGCGGCGTCAGACGCGCCGACAGGCTGTGCAGCAGTGTGGTTTTGCCGGAGCCGGACTCGCCGACAATGCCCAGCACTTCGCCCGGATAAAGATCGAAACTGACCTGTTCGAACCCTTTGCCCGGCGCATAAAGATGGGTGAGCTGGCTGACCGCAAGCAGCGGCTGATCACTGTGCATGTTGCTGTTCCTGCTGCTGATGGCAAAAGTCGGTGTCGGAGCAGACAAACATCCGCGTTCCCTGATCGTCCATCACCACCTCATCGAGATAGCTGTGACGCGAGCCGCACAGCGCACAGGGTTCTTCCCACTGCTGAACGGTGAACGGATGGTCATCGAAGTCGAGACTTTCCACTTTGGTATAGGGCGGTAAGGCGTAAATGCGCTTTTCGCGGCCGGCACCGAACAGTTGCAGGGCCGGTATCATGTGCATTTTCGGGTTATCGAATTTGGGGATCGGCGATGGGTCCATCACATAGCGATCGTTGACCCTGACCGGATAGGCATAGGTGGTGGCAATATGGCCGTAGCGGGCAATATCTTCATACAGTTTCACCTGCATGATGCCGTACTCCTCCAGCGCGTGCATGGTCCGGGTTTCGGTTTCACGCGGCTCAATAAAGCGCAGCGGCTCCGGGATCGGCACCTGGAAGATCAGAATCTGGTCCTCTTCCAGCGGCGTTTCCGGAATGCGATGCCGGGTCTGGATCAGCGTGGCATCGGCGGTGCGTTCGGTGGTCGCCGCCCCGCTGACCCGCTGAAAGAAGCGACGAATCGACACTGCATTGGTGGTGTCATCCGCGCCCTGATCGATCACCTTCAGCACATCCTGATCGCCAATCACGCTGGCGGTGAGCTGAATGCCGCCGGTGCCCCAGCCGTAAGGCATCGGCATTTCCCGTCCGGCAAACGGCACCTGATAGCCAGGGATCGCCACCGCTTTGAGGATCGCGCGGCGGATGGTGCGTTTGGTTTGCTCATCCAGATAGCCGTTGTTATAACCGTGGAGTTCAGCCATGGTTGCGCTCCTGATGATCCTGTCGCAGCCGTTTCAGCAGTTCCAGCTCGGCCTGGAAATCGACGTAGTGCGGCAGTTTAAGGTGGGAAACGAAGCCCGCCGCTTCGACGTTATCGGCGTGCGACAGCACAAACTCTTCATCCTGCGCCGGGCTGGTGATGCGTTCCTGCTGCTCACCGCTCTGCAGCGCCCGGTCAACCAGCGCCATCGCCATCGCTTTACGTTCGGCGCGACCAAACACCAGACCGTAACCGCGGGTGAAATGCGGCGCGCTGTCGTCACGGTGGGCGAAGCCGTTGACCATTTCACACTCGGTCAGCAGCAGTTCACCGATCTCCAGTTCAAACCCCAGCTCTTCCGGGCAGATGCTGACGCTGAGATAGCCGGTACGGATCTCACCGGCAAACGGGTGGGTGCGACCATAGCCGCGCTGGGTTGAATAACCGAGCGCCAGCAAAAACCCCTCATCACCGCGCACCAGCTGCTGTAATCGGGCGGCGCGTGAGGCGGGAAAGCTCATCGGCTCGCGGGTGATATCGGTCGGTTCGCTGCCGTCGTCTTCTTCGCGCATCGCCAGCCCTTCGTCGCTCATCATGCTGAACATGTGCGGACACTGAGCATCCAGCGCCCGATCGTCGCGTGGCGATGCCGGCGTGTCACCGTTGGCCAGCAGCGTAAAGTCGAGCAGACGGTGGCTGTAGTCATAGGTCGGTCCCAGCACCTGGCCGCCCGGCAGATCTTTGTAAACCGCCGAGATACGCCGCTCGATACGCATCGATCCGGTCGCCAGCGGTTGGCTCTCCGCCAGTCGTGGCAGCGTGGTGCGATAGGCGCGCAGCAGGAAGATCGCCTCCACCAGATCGCCGCTGGCCTGTTTGATCGCCAGCGCCGCCAGTTCCGGATCGTAAATTCCACCTTCAGTCATCACCCGATCGACCGCCAGACCGAGCTGCTGTGCCACCTGATCGCAGCCCAGTTCGGCGACATCCCGATCGCCGCGCCGCAGATCGGCCTGCAGCTGATGGGCGTGGGCAATCGCCTTTTCGCCCCCTTTCACCGCAACGTACATCAGCACACCTCCACAAGCGTGGTGCGCGGTACCGCCATCATCGCTTCGCCACAGGTAAAAATCAGATCGACGCCCTGCGGGAACGGATGAGGCCGGCTGCGCAGATAGGCCAGCACGCTTTCCGGCAGCTGAGGCGCAATGGCGCGGGTTTCACGCAGGCCCGGTCCGGAGAGGCGCAGCGTCAGGCCGCCATTCAGCGACGGCACTTCAATAATCAGGGTGGTGCTCTTTTCCGGCGCAAGATTGTCACCGGCGGCAAAATGGGCCGGATCGGGATGTGAGCTGGCGTGACTGAGCGCGAAAGGCGCATCCTGTTGCGCAGTAATCGGCGCACCAGTATGGAAGCGCAGGTTATTGCGCAGCTGTTCGTTGTCGATCTGCGCATCCAGCCAGACCGGGCTTTCCTGATCGACCAGCGTCAGCAGCAACGCGGTGGCGGCAGGCGACAGTGCGCCCCAGCCCTGTTGCAGCGGCAGCGACACCATTACGCCTGGTTCGCTCATCGCCTTAAGGATGCGACGAAATGCGCGCTGTGCATCCGCCACCGGATGGTTAAAACTTGCCAGTAAAGTCATCAGTTATCTCCGCGTACCAGCGTAAAGAAGTCCACTTTGCTGCTGGCAATTTCACGCGCGCGCAGCTGACGCTGCTCATCACGCCATGCCGCCAGCGGGGTAATAATTTTCTCTTCCAGCAGCGTCCGGGTTTCCGGCTGCTGTAACAGGGCATCGAGTAAGGCGCAGCGCTCGGCATGGGCTTTGTCACGTCCGAGGATGTAGCTGTAGCCCAGCGTGCCGTCGCTGAGCTGCACCACCGCGCGCGTCACCGTCGCATCCCCCATCACAAAGCGTTTACCGGTCGCGCCCATCCGCGCCTGCAGCCGGGTCAGGCCGATCTCTGCCGGACGAATCAGGGTGAACGCTGGCTGGAGGTTAAGCGCCTGCCAGTGCGCGTTAAGCTGTGCCGCGCTGCTATGTGCCAGCACTGAAAGCCAGCGCTGGCGGGCCGTTTGCTGTTCCATTAATGCTCCAGTGTCAGTTCAATCATGTCGCCGCGCGTCAGGCTGACCGAGTATTCGGCCATCGCACCGTCACGGGTTTTATTCAGCGTCCGCACGCAGAGCAGCGGCGAATGCAGCGCGATTTCCAGCTGCTTACACTCTTTCGCCTGCGCCCGCCGGGTGCTGATGCGGGTCTGGGTGCGCACCAGCTGTTTGCCGGTGTGCTTATCGAGGTAATCGTGCAGCGAACCGCTGTTAAAATGCTGCAACTGCGGCCACCAGCTGAGATCGGCGAGGAAGTGGTTGATGACACACAACGGCACGCCGTTGGCACGCCGCAGGGTGCGCAGGTGAATGACGTTGTCGCCCTCTTTGACGCCCAGCGCGCTGGCGACGTCCTGGCTGGCCGGACGCAACACCGCCAGCAGCCGCTCGCTGGTCGGGTGGCTGCCCTGCTCCATCAGGTTCTGGCTAAAACGCGCCTGAGCGTGCAGCGGATAGTCATAAGGCCGCATCAGCACCAGAATGCCGACGCCATGACGGCGTTGCAGCAGCCCTTTGTTCACCAGTTCATCCACCGCCCGGCGTAAGGTGTGGCGGTTAACTTCATAGTGATCGGCCAGTTGTTGCTCGGAGGGAAGATAGTCGCCACAGCGGTAGCGTTGCTGTAGCGCCTGTTCGAGTTGTGCAGCGACGGCCTGATAGACAGTGGTCGGATGTCTGGATAACTCCATCACGATGAAATCCTCACGGGTTACAGAGTGGGGACGCAGCGAAAAGTCACTGCGGGATGGCATTACCTTGACCGGATCAGATGACAGAACCGTGACGGGGGAGTGAAGGAGAGGTGAATTTGGGTGATGTGGGGCACATCAAAAAACCCATCACCCATAAGCCTGACTGGATTAAATCCCCTCAAGCCATCTTTCCTTTCTGTCACACCTGCTCCTGTTCCTGCTTCCCTCACCTTCACCGCAAAAAACCATCGCCGGCTTCACTGTGCGTGAAGGTTTGTGTGGAAGACCCGTTACCGTCTGCTAGTTTTTAAGCTGTAATCCTGCTGCAGAGAAAAAATAAAAATGATAAACAGCCTTAAACTTTCTGGTGATTTTCGCCGTAGTTTTCTGCGTGAAGTGCTGGTGCCGCTGGTGGCGATTCTGCTGCTGACCTTTGGCGGCGCGGGCACGGCGCTGTACATTGGCACCTCCCTGACCAACGCCGAGGCCCGGCAACAGCAGCAGCGGATGATTGAAGCCTCATTCACCCAGAGCCTGAACGAACATCTGCGTCAGCTGCGTAGTCTGTCGCGCTGGCAGCCGCTTCAGCAGCATCTGCTGGATCAGGACGTGGCCTCAGGCTGGCTGGATGAGAACATTGGCAACTGGCTGTTTGAGATGTTCGGCCATCAGCTGATCCTGGTAATGGATCAGCAAAATCAGATCGTCAGGGTTTGGCGTGACGGTCAGCCGGTCTCGCCACAGCAGCAAGCCACGCAGATCGACGATATCCTGCTAAGCCCGCTGATCCGCAATCAGGGCCGCGAGGATAAGGTCGACTATGCCCGGATCGCTGGCCGGACTGCCGCACTGGCGGTCGGTAATATTCAGCGCGACAGTGACGCCCTGCCGCGTTTCCGGCTGGTCAGCCTGAAATTTCTCGACGATGGCTATCTGGCCAGCCTGGCCGAGCGCAACCAGCTGGAGGGACTGCACTTCTCAGACGGGAATCCGCAGCCCGGAACCGAGGCGCGCTACCTGCTGATCGCGCAATCCGGTGATGCGGTCGGCTACCTCAACTGGGTGCCAGCCCGCCCCGGCGCGCAGATGCTCCGCACTATCGGCCCGTCAACCGGTCTGGCGGTGCTGGCGATCTCCCTGCTCTGCCTGTATATGGTGCGCCGTCTCTGGACCTCGTCGATCAATCTGTCGCAGTCGATGCTGAAGCTGGGCGCGTCTGAGGCGCAGGCGCAGCATCTGGCATTTCACGATGTGCTGACCGGTCTGCCCAATCGTGCGCTGGTAGAAGATCGTCTGACTCAGGCACTGGCGCTGGCCACGCGTCACGATCAGCGGGTGGCGCTGCTGCTGATCGATCTGGATCGTTTTAAAGCGATCAACGATACCCATGGCCATCATGCCGGTGACGAGCTGATCATTGCCGTGGCGCAGCGCCTGAGCCGGATGGTGCGCGCCAGCGATACCGTCGGGCGGATCGGCGGCGATGAGTTTATCGTGGTGATGCCAGAAGTAGAGACGCTTTCTCAGGCGCAGGGGTTGGCGCAGCGCATCATCGACCAGCTCAGCCAGCCGTTTACGCTGTTTGGCAGTGAGGTCTGGAGCGGTGCCAGCATCGGTCTGGCGCTGGCCCCCAAAGATGGCGTTGATCGGCTGGAATTAATGCGCAAAGCGGACATTGCGCTGTACGAAGCCAAAAGCGGCGGACGCGGCAAATATCGACAGTTTGAACGGGCGATGGATGAGTCGGTGCGCACCCGCCAGACCATCGCCGCCGATTTGCGCAGTGCGCTGCAAAACCAGCAGGGGCTGGAAGTCTGGTACCAGCCGCTGATGGACATTGGCGGCCAGCAGATGGTCGGCGTTGAGGCGCTGCTGCGCTGGCATCATCCAACCCGTGGGCTGATTGCTCCCGGCGAATTTATTGCCATTGCCGAAGAGACCGGGCTGATTATTCCGCTCGGAGAGTGGGTGCTGGCGGAAGCCTGCGCCACCCAGCAGCGTTTTCCTGGCCTGATGGTGGCGGTCAACGTCTCGCCGGTGCAGTTTCGTGCCACCGGCTTTGTTGAACGGATGACTGAAATTGTCCGGCAGCACGGCGGCGATCCGATGTGGATTGAGCTGGAGATCACCGAAGGAGTGTTGATCGAAGATGAGCAAGAGGCGCGCGCCATTATTGTCGCGCTACGCGAGGCGGGTTTCCGCATCGCGCTGGATGATTTTGGTACCGGCTACTCCAGCCTGAACTATCTCAGCCACTTCCCGGTCGATAAGATCAAAATTGACCGCTCGTTTACGCAGTCGCTGGGCGTAGCGGATAATTCGGTCGCCATTATTGAGTCAGTGGTTAAGCTGGGACATGCGATGGGCCTGATGGTGACCGCCGAAGGCGTTGAGACGCCAGGCCAGATGTCAGCGCTGGCAGATGCGGGCTGTAATCAGCTACAGGGTTATCTGTTCAGTCACGCGGTTCCGGTCGATCAGCTTGCCAGTCTGGTTGAGGCCAGCCCACAGCGCGATGCGCGGCAGAGCTGACCGACTGCGGGCCGCTGTGGGTTATCCACCGAGGCTATCCAGCAAGGCAGCCGAACTGGCAACCGCGCCAAAAATCCCGCCCTGCATCTGGATCATGCTGAGCGCCGCCTCATGATGTCGCCGCTCGGTGGCGGCGCAGCAGTCGGATAACACCAGGCATTCAAATCCGCGATCGTTAGCTTCACGCAGCGTGGTATGCACGCAAACATCAGTGGTGATGCCGCTGAGGATCAGATTGCGGATATTGCGGCTGCGCAGGATCAACTCCAGATCGGTGGCGTAAAACGAGCCTTTGCCCGGTTTATCAATCACCACCTCGCCCGGTAGCGGCGCCAGCTCCGGGATAATCTCCCAGCCGGGTTCGCCGCGTACCAGAATACGGCCGCACGGCCCGACATCACCGATGCCCGCTTTCATCCGTCGCGATCGCCAGTGCTTATTGGCCGGCAAGTCGCTGAGGTCCGGCCGATGCCCTTCACGGGTGTGAATAATCGGAAACTGCCGGGCACGCATCGCCGCCAGCACCTGCTGCAACGGCGCAATCGGGGCACGGGTCAGCGCCACATCGTAGCCCATGGTATCGACGTAGCCGCCGACGCCGCAGAAGTCAGTTTGCATATCAATCACCACCAGCGCGGTGTCGGCCGGGCTGAAGCCGCCGTCAAACGGCCAGGCGTAGGGCACAGAGTTGACGCTGTAATCAGGCATTTTTATTCTCCATCACCGGCTGCGGCGCACGCCCCCGGCTAATCAGGCTGTAACTGAGCGCGGCGGTTACCAGGCCAATCACCGCTTCACCAAATTGCGGAAAGGCCAGATGGGCGATAACCGCACACAGGCTGCCGATCGCCCAGGCTGCAAAGGCGGTGGCGCGAAAACGCTGCGCTGGCCGCTGCTCACTGATTTTCGCCATAAAAATCAGATCAACAATCATCACTGCGCCAAATGGCGGCACCACAATGCCCAGCAGGCTGAGCCATTCAAGGAAGTAAGACCAGACGCCAGCCAGCGCCAGCACCCCGCCGATCGCCCCCAGAATCAGCGTCCAGAGGCGCATTTTACTGCTGAACAGATGGCTGAAGCCGACTGCGCCGTTATACAGGCAGTGGGTGCAGACCGAGCCGAGGTTGATAAACACGAACAGGCAGGCCACTACCGATAAAAAGGCGCTGTGTCCCATCAGCATCGGCAGAAAGTTGCCGCCGTTGGTCAGCGGATCGACCGCCGCGCCGACCGCGACGATCACCACGCCAAACAGATAGGAGATGACATTCGCCACCGGAAAGGCTGAGAATGCGGCGATCACCGCCGAACGGCCATTTTTCGTCCAGCGGGTAAAGTCGGCGGTCATGGTGCCGGAGTCGGCAAAGCCAGCTACCACCATGGTGACGGCGGTGCCCATACTCATCGCGCCTGCCGCGCTGGCGCTGCCCTGCCAGTGGGTAACGGTAGTGAAGTCATGCTGCTGGCCAATCAGCCAGAGCGCCACCCCGCCCAGTACCACAAACAGCGGCGCGGCGATCATCCCCAGTACCGACAGCGCTCGCACGCCGAGAAAGGTAATGGCGGTATAAAGCACCATGGCAAAGGCGGTAACCGCCAGCGCATTCCAGCCAAAGGTCTGATTAATTACCGTGCCGGTCAGCCCGGTCTGGAACGCGTACCAGCCAATCACCACGGTCGAAAGAAAGCCGGAGACCAGAATGTAACCTTTACTGCCAAAGGTGCGGCGCGCCTGTAAGGCAAAGTTCATCCCGCTGTTACCGGCGTACCAGCTCAGCGCGCCGACGTAGGCGAACAGCACCAGATTACCGAGCAGAATGGCGATCAGCGCCGGCCAGAAGCCCAGGTGCCAGGTGATGATGCCGCCGAACAGCGCATTGGTCAGGATCATCGGAAAGCCGAACCACACCGCCGAGACGGAACGGGTGGAGTGACGGTGCGTTAGCGGCACCGGCTGATGTTCAAATTCCTGTTCTAACGCAGGTGCAGAGGCGTTTTTCATTGGGCGATTCCAGGCTGGAGGTGGTTCCACGGCTGAATGCGCTCGAAAGCCGCACTGGCAGCCAGCACTAAAGCATCATCAAGATGCCGTCCGACAATTTGCAGTCCCACCGGCAGGCCGCTGGCGGTGAAACCGGCCGGCAGCGAAGCCGCTGGCTGGCCGGTGAAGTTGAACGGGAAGCAGAACGACAGCCAGTGATCGCTGCGCACCATGCGGCCATCGATGATTTCCGGCCCCTGCATACCGAGCGCGAACGGCGGCACCGCCAGCGTCGGGGTGATCAGCAGATCGTAGCGCTGCATAAAACGCCACAGGCTATTGCTGACCGCTTTGCGGGTGGCGATGGCGTCGGTAAAGGTTTCGGCCCGCCAGTCGCGCTGCAGCATGGCGACCAGGTGCGGCGACATCCGATCGCCCTGCTGTTCCATCAGCCTGCGCATCCCACTGAGATCGCTTTCCATCGCCACCAGCGCACCAAATGCCGCCGAGGGATCGCTGAAACCAGGGTCGGCCAGCTCCAGCTCCGCGCCGATTTCCGCTGCAAAACGCTGCGCGGCGGCACTGACCACGGCGCGGACCTCAGGATCGACCGCCACGTAGCCAAAATCGGCGCTAAAGGC
Organism: Pantoea sp. X-Soil-YNGN-775; assembly: GCF_059730575.1. NCBI lineage: Bacteria > Pseudomonadati > Pseudomonadota > Gammaproteobacteria > Enterobacterales > Erwiniaceae > Pantoea > Pantoea sp. X-Soil-YNGN-775. The sequence continues at coordinate 2,463,030 of NZ_AP035945.1, forward strand.
GATGCGCAGTTTTTCGACCGGCTGATTGGGCGCGCCCAGCCAGTCAACGTCGCTACAGGGAATCGAGTGGCGGTCGCGCATATCCGGGCCAGCCATCAGCGACATCATCAAGGCGGCGTCGCGTACCGTGCGCGTCATCGGGCCAATGTGCTCCAGCGATTCCCAGCTCGAGACGCCCGGATAACGTTCATCGCGACAGCCGGGCCACAGCGGGACGCGTCCCATTGAGGCTTTGAAGCCATAAATGCCGCAGTGAGCCGCCGGAATGCGCACCGAGCCGCCGCCATCACTGCCAAGGGCGATCGGACAGAGTCGCGCCGCCACTGCCGCGCCCGATCCGGCACTGGAGCCGCCGGGTGTCTTCGTCAGATCCCACGGATTGCGGGGCGACGGGAACAGAGGATTGTGTCCGACGCCGCTATAACCAAACTCCGGCGCGGTGGTTTTGCCCAGCAGAATGGCATCGCCTGCCAGCAGTCGCTCGACCGTAATGTCGTCGTCGTCAGGAATGAAATTCTGATAGGCCGCCGAGCCGGAGGTGGTGCGTACGCTGGCGGTGCAGATCAAATCCTTTACCGCCAGCGGCACGCCTGCCAGCGCACCCAGCGTTTCACCGCGTGCCCTGCGGGCATCCAGCGCTTTTGCCTGTGCCAGCGCCCGATCCGGCGTCGGCGTACAAAACGCCTGAATGTCAGGCTCCCGCCGCGCCATACGCGCCAGCGCGGCCTGAGTCAGTTCGCTGGCCGAAACGTCACCGCTGCGGATCATCGCCGCCAGGGTGGTCGCATCTTCATCTAATAAGGAGTCAAACATGGTCTACCTCGCCAGTAACATCGCTGATGAGTAAGTGCAGGAAGCGTGCCAGAAAGCGGTGAACGGACCGGTCTGAAACGGGGATGCCAGACGGGATACGGACTGGGATACAAGATCGAATTCTTATGATGGCCTGAGACCACTAACGGATGCGGGGGCGGATTTTTTCAGCACGGCGATAGCGCACGGATGCGCGATAACGGGGCGCATTGCTGAGATGAAGTGCGGCAAGGGTCGCAAAATAAGGTCGATGCGCAGCAACAGCGACTATCACTCTGGAATGGATAACCCTAATTTTCATATGGGTGTTTGACGAGTCCGGGCAGCTACTGAAAAATCGCGGCTTAAGGATTTACAGGCTGCATGCAGGGATGATAAGTGCGCATAGACGAAGAGGTTTTTCTCGAACACTACGACATCAGGCGAAAAAGATTCATTTACGACCGGCGGGTTCATCACAGCTACGTGTTTGTTGCCGGTAATAAGTCTTACACTGTTATCGCTGCCAACCTGATTGATGAACATATCTTTAGCCGTATCGGATACCGGATGCCACAAGGCATCTCCTTTCCGGTTAACGGCCTGGCTGAGGTCTGTTTTGACGTGTTCGATGGTCTGGAGTGCCTGGGTGATTTTCGCCACATTAGCCTTGCCGGATTGGGCAGTGCTGTCGTTTTAAAGAACGTAGTACTGGCGTTAATTGCACACTATGAAAGCTGCTGTATTGGCGGTTTTGTTTTCCAGGCCGCGTCCGGAGAGATCGTTGACCGCAATCGTCCGACACCCCTGGAGGAGATTTACGATGCCATGCTTGGGTTAAAAAATGAACTACGCTACAATCGCCGGACAGGGTTGCCGAAGAAAGCACCGCAACCTTTAATCCCGGAATTTTTCCAGGCTTATAAAATAGTGACTACAGGGAGAGCTTGTTATGTCGTATTACGGTAAACACGATGATACCACCGCTTTGGATCCGACTGAGGTCGGGAACCGGGAGTTAAAGGCACTGTTGATTGCTGAGTGGATGGCCAGACCCGATCTGCCCGCCATTAAAGCCCAGTTAGCTCAGGCGAAAAAACGCTCCTCCTCTGCCCTGGTGCGCCGCAAGTTGCAAGAGCTGCAGGTGCGCGAAACGCAGGAAATTTAGGCTCGCGCTTCGCGGTGAAAGGCCCGTTATCCGGGCCTTTCTGTTTTACCGGCTTCGGATTCAATTCCACATTCTGACGACTTCCCGCCATCCGCAGTACAGTCACCTACTCAGGAAAATCGGTATCCACCGACGTCTGTTTCCACGCTTCAATCTGCGCCAGACGTTCTTTGAGCTTGCTGGTGACCGCCTCATAGCCCCATGCGCCCATTACCAGATGACGTGGCGGATTATCATGTTCGGTAATCGCAATCATCGCCTGAGCGGCACGGGCTGGATCGCCTTTCTGGGTGCCGCTGTATTCGGCGGTGGCTTTCATCCGGGCGGCAGCGGTATCAGCATATTCCGGCAAGGTGCTCGGAGTCTGATGCAGCGAGCGGCCAGCCCAGTCGGTGCGGAATGGGCCTGGCTCGACGCAGGTGACGTGAATACCCAGCGGACCCGCTTCCTGTGCCAGCGAGTCGGACCAGCCTTCCACCGCATGCTTGCTGGCCGAGTAGTAACCGGAGCTGGCAAAGCCGATAAAGCCCGCCACTGAGGTGATGTTAATGATGTGCCCGCTGCGCGCCTTGCGCATCGCTGGCAGCACTGCCCGGGTCAGGGCAAACAGACCGAATACGTTGGCATCGAACTGAGCGCGGATCTCCTGCTCCTCACCCTCTTCCACCGAACTCTGGTAGCCATAACCGGCATTATTCACCAGAACATCAATGGTGCCGAACGCATTCAGCGCTGCCTGCACCGCCTGATCGATGCTGGATTGCTGAGTGACATCCAGCGCCACCGCCAGCGCATTGTCATGCCCTTCAACCAGATCGGCGACTTTCGCGGTGTCACGTGCCGTGACCACCACCCGGAAACCGCGCGCGATAGTCTGCTGCGCCAGTTCGCGACCAAAACCGGTAGAGCATCCCGAAATAAACCAGACAGGGCTTGTATCAGTAGCCATGGTAAGACTCCCGTTAGTTATGCTGAAGAAGGGGGAATACCCGGACGCGAGTGCGCCCGGGGAGAAAAGCGTAAGGGTAGCGGCGCAACATGGCCCGGCTTAACCCTTAATGCTTTTTATGCAACAGCTGACTGGCGGTATCACTGATGATTTGCGCCGCGCCACGGTCACCTTTCGCCATCGACGCCATAAAGGCTTTTGCCTGCTTAAAGGTGATGTGCGGCGGCAGCGGAGCGACTTCCGGATCGGTTTTCACCTCCAGCAACACCGGGCGGTCGGCGCTCAACGCACGCTGCCAGGCGGCAGCCAGATCGTCAGGGTTGTCGACAAAAATGCCAGTTAATCCCAGCGACTCAGCAAACTCGGCGTATTTTACATCCGGCAGCTGCTGCGAAGCGTCAAAGCGCGGATTGCCTTCCATCACCCGCTGTTCCCAGGTCACCTGATTAAGATCCTGATTGTTGAACACGCAGACGATCAGACGCGGGTCGGCCCACTGTTGCCAGTATTTCTGAATGGTGATCAGCTCCGCCATGTTATTCATCTGCATTGCGCCATCACCGACCAGCGCCACCACCGGTTTTTCCGGGTGAGCAAACTTAGCCGCGATGGCGTAAGGTACAGCGGCACCCATGCAGGCCAGTCCGCCGGAGAGCGAGGCGCGCTGTCCCTGTTTGACCCGATAATCGCGGGCAAACCAGTTGGCGCACGAGCCGGAGTCAGAGGTGACAATTGCGTTGTCCGGCAGCTGGGGTGACATCTCCCACACGACGCGCTGCGGATTGACCGGATTCGCCGGTGCCATGGCCCGCTCTTCCATCAGCGTCCACCAGTCACGGACCTGAACCGCAATATCTTCCTGCCAGCTGCGATCCTGCTTATGCTCCAGCAACGGCAACAGCGCGCGCAGGGTTTCTGCGGCATCGCCGTGCAGGTTGACTTCACAGGGATAGCGCAGGCCGAGCATCGCCGGATCGATATCGATCTGTACCGCCCGCGCCTTGCCCTCTTCCGGCAAAAATTCGGTCCACGGGAAGCCGCTGCCAATCATCAACAGGGTATCGCAGTTTTTCATTAAATCTGACGAGGGTTTGGTGCCGAGCAGGCCAATCGATCCGGTAACAAACGGCGCGTCGTCCGGCAGCACATCTTTGCCCAGCAGCGCTTTCGCCACGCCGGCACCCAGCACGTTGGCGGCCTGCACCACCTCAACCGCAGCGTTACGCGCGCCGGCGCCAATCAGAATCGCCACTTTTTTACCGGCGTTCAGTATGTCGGCAGCCCGTTGCAGATCCGCTTCATACGGAACCACTTTTGGCCGCTGATAGCCGCTGCCCGAATGGGTGAAGCCGTGCAGATGCTGCGGCGCCTGCCACTCTTCATCCTGGATATCTTTGGGGATGATCACCACCGCGACGCCGTTCTGGGCCTTCGCAATACGCACGCCGCGATCGATCAGGTGACGAACCTGAGCAGGCGCGGCCGCTTCCTGGACGAAATTCGCCACGTCCGAGAAGATGCGATCCAGATTCATCTCCTGCTGATAGCTGGCTCCGCGGGCCGTGGCTTCCGCCTGACCGGCAATCGCCAGCACCGGCGCATGGTCCATTTTGGCGTCATACAGACCGGTCAGCAGATGGGTAGCGCCAGGCCCGCCGGTTGACAGGCAGACACCCATTTCACCGGTGAACTTAGCGTGACCGGCCGCCATAAATGCGGCCATTTCCTCGTGGCGCACCTGAATAAACTCGATGCCATCACCCTTCTCATTGGCGCGCTGAATCGCCCCCAGCACGCCGTTAATACCGTCGCCAGGGTAGCCGTAAATCCGGGTGACGCCCCACTCTTTCAGGCGCTGGACAAAAAAATCACTGGTTTTCATGCTCATCGTCGCGTTTCCCTTGGTTGTCCTTGCAGACTTAAAGCGTAGTAGACGATGCCGCATTGCCGTTAGTTGTTCGCTATTGCCGGGTATCGCTGACGCAAATCACTGAATATTTGCGCCATTTCCGCCGTTTCGCCTATTTCTTCCACCGCGCGGAATACCTGGGTTTTCAGAAAGTGCCGCCAGCTGACCGGCGCTGCGGCAAGAAAAACCGTAAGCAAGTGATACCGCTGCGCTGTCCAGAGCGATTCAAAGCACTGACGCGCCGCGCCGTGCTCAAAATGCTGGCTCGCCTGCTGTGGCATCGCGGCGCGCAACCGGGCGGTCGCCTGCTGATCCAGCTGGTTATCGACTATTGCCACGCCATACTGCTGCCGGGCCGCGTTCAGGCTGAGAAAGCCGCAGCGCACATCCTGCAGCACCGCTTGCGGGTCGCGCTGCGACGGCAAGCCATAGCCGCCTGCGCCCGGTCCGCGCACTTCCACCACGTCGCCCGGCTCTGCGCTGATCACATCGGTATTGCCGTGGTTAATCACTCTGCCGTCACGCAGAGTGCGGAAGTGCGACAGCGCCCCGCTCTGCCCGCCGACCACGCCGGCGGAGGCAAATACCGACCGGTTGCGGTTACGTGCGGTAATAGTGGTATTGGGCGAGAAAACTTCGAATGCCATTTCGGTGGCTAATCCGCCGCGATACTGGCCTGCACCGGCGCTGTCCTGGGCCAGTCCATAGCGGTGAAAACGAATCGGTACTTCCGCTTCATTAATCTCAATCGGGGTATTTTTCAGGAAGGCGGAGAGGCCACCCGAGCCGTCTGGTCCGTCATGACGCGGCGTGCCGCCTGCGCCACCGCCGACCGGACCGAGCGAGGCAACCACGCTGCGGTTTTGAGTCTGGGTGCGGATATTCATGATCGAGTTGCCGCCGGGCGAGTTAGCCGGCAGACGGTCCGGCATTGCCAGCGAGAAGACGCCGACGGTAGCAATCTGCGACAGCGCGCAGGTCAGTGAGCGCATGCCCACCGCCGCCGGTGCCTCACAGTTCATCACCGTGCCCGGCGGCAGTATCGCCCGGGTCGGCCGCAGCGTACCGGCGTTGAGCAGCAGCGAACGATCGAGCGTCGAGAGCACATAGGTCACGCCGACCAGCGCCAGCGGATGCCGCTCACGACCGCCGGTCGGCATGTTCAGCGAGGAGGCCAGCTGGGGATCGCTGCCGGTGTAGTCCAGCTCCAGCCGATCGCCCTCTACCCGCAGCGTAATGGCGATGCGACAGGGATAGCCGCCTTCGCCATCTTCATCTGCGTAGTCGGCATAAAAATAGTCGCCGTCAGGAATGGTGGCGATAATGCTGCGCGCCTGCGCTTCGGCGTAATCGAGAATCCCTTCAATGCCCTGCAGGAAATCATCAACGCCAAAGCGGGCGATAATGTCGTGAATTTTGCGCTCCCCCACGTTAACCGACGCCAGCTGCGCTTTGAAATCGCCCCAGTTCTGCTCCGGTGCCCGCACGTTGAGCCGCATAATGCTGGCGACATCGTCGTTCAGTTCGCCGTTGCTGACGATTTTGAGCGGCGGAATGCGGATCCCCTCCTGCACGATATCGGTCAGCGAACGCGACAGCGAAGCCGGTACTGCGCCCCCGACATCGGTGTTATGAATGTGGCCGACCACGAAGCAGACAATTTCGCCCTGATGAAACACCGGTTTCCAGATATGGATGTCGGGAGAATGAGTGGCGACGTTACCGGCGTAGGCATCGTTGGTGATGCAGATGTCGCCCTCGGCGTAATCCTCAATCAGCGCCAGCACCGGCGCATAGTCGATGCCGCTGTACCAGGGTGCGCCAAAGCTGCGCGGTGAGGCGAACGCCAGGCCAGTGCGGCTGACGATCTGGCAGGAGAAATCTTCGGTCTCTTTGACGAAAGTCGAGTGCGCGGTGCGCATCAGGGTAAACGCCATCGCATCGGCGGCGGCCGCGCAGTAGTTGGCGAGGATTTGCAGGTTACGTCCATCAATTGCCATATTACGCCTCGCTCGCAGTGATCAGCAGGTTACCAAACGGGTCGACATTGACCCACATGCCGGGCGGCACGCAGGTGGTGCAATCATCCTGGGCGACGATCACCGGGCCGGTCAGCTGATGCCCGGCGCGCAGTTCCATACGCAGCACCACATCCACCTGATGCCATGCGCCATCAATCCACGCCGTCACCTGCTTCAGCACCGTGACCGGTTCGGTAGCGGCTGGCAGGCGATTAATTGCTGGTTTTGGCACCGGCGAGGCGATCACCAGCCGCAGATTGATCAGCTGCACCGGCGCATCCGCGTCACAGTGGCCGAACAGCTGCTGATGCTGACGATCAAACGCCTGATGCAGCGCCGTGACGTCAGCTGTCGTCAGCCAGGTCGCCTCCAGCGGCACTTCAATTTCAAACGACTGGCCGCGATAGCGCATATCGGCGCTGAATTGCAGCAGGTACGGCGTCTCGCTGCCGTGCTCCTGCGCCAGCCAGCCACAGGCACGTTGCTGTAACGCCTGCGCTTCGCTGGCTAAGGTGTCGGCCAGCGCTGGCGTCAGGTCGCTGTAGAGAGTGCGGATAAAGTCATTGCGGATGTCGGCCACCAGCCCGCCGAGCGCCGAAAGGACACCAGGCGTGGGCGGCACGATCACCCCTTTCATGTTCAGCTCGCGTGCCAGGAAGCAGCCCATCATCGGCCCTGCGCCGCCAAAGGCGAGGAACCAGAATTCGCGCGGGTCGAGGCCAAACCGTGACAGCAAACCGCTGGTATCGCTGTACATGCTGGAGATCGCCAGCTGGATGGCGGTCTCTGCCGTTTCATGCACCGTCACCTTGAGCGCATCGGCCAGTGGCTGCCAGGCCGCGCAGGCGGCGGCTACATCTACGCTCACGGCGTTATAGCCGAGCGCGCCGTGGCCCATCATGCCGCAGGCGGCAAAGGCATCGGTGGCGGTAGGCTGCGTCCCGCCGCGCTGGAAGCAGACCGGTCCCGGCAGCGAACCGGCGCTGTCCGGTCCCATCTGCAGCACGCCCTGGCCGTCGATCCATGCCAGTGAACCGCCGCCCTGCCCGACCGAGGTCACGGCAACCGACGGAATAAAGATCGGGAAATCACCAATGATTTCGCCGTTGCCCTGCGCCACCTTGCCATCCACAATCACCGCCACGTCGGCACTGGTGCCGCCGATATCGAGGCTGAGAATTTTGTCGAAACCGCAGGCGCTGGCGAGATAACTGGCCCCGATCACTCCGGATGCGGTCCCCGAGAGTACCATCTGTACGCATTCGCGTTTCGCCTGCTCAATGCCCATCACGCCGCCATTCGATTTGGTAATGCGCGGCGGGGGCTTCACCCCGATACGCTGCAGCGCCTGCTCAAACGATTCGAGGTAGTTGATCACCATCGGCTGGACATAGGCGTTGATGGTGGCGGTGATGGTGCGTTCGTATTCACGAATGATCGGCCAGATATCGGCCGAACAGGAGGTCAGCAGCTCGGGTGCCACTTCGTCAATAATCGCTTTAACGGCGGCTTCATTGTGCCGGTTGCGGTAGCTGTGCAGCAGCGAGACCACAATACCCTGACAGCCTGCCGCCCGCGCCTGCGCGATCGCATCCAGCACGCTCTGGCGATCGACCGGTTGCAGCACGTTGCCGTGACAGTCGCTGCGTTCGCGGATAGCAAACACCCGATCGCGGCTAATCAGCGGTGCGGGACGTCGCGAGAAGAGATCGTGGATATGCGGAATTTTCAGCCGCGCCAGCTCCAGTACATCGCAGAAGCCTTCGGTGGCAAACAGCGCCAGCCGCACGCCGCGCCGCTGGATCACCGCGTTGATTCCGACCGTGGTGCCGTGGGTGAAATAGCCAATCTCTGCCGGTTCAATGCCATCACGCTGCTGGAACCGGGTCAGCCCGGTGACGATTTCGCTGCCGGGCCGATCCGGGCGCGACAGGACTTTGAGGGTATGAATCTGATTGGTTTGCTGATCGAGCACGGCGAAATCGGTAAAAGATCCGCCAATATCCACGCCAACGCGGTATCGCATCTCAGGTTAACTCCGGAGTCAGGAGGGAGGAAATTCCATCAGCGTCTGCGGATCTTGCACCACACGCCAGCCGAGTCGCTGGTAGACCTGATGGGCATCACGGGTTGACAGCATCCAGCGGTGCACCGTTTGCAGTTCGGGATGTTCACGGACGCATGCGGCCAGCCAGCTGCCCAGTCCGTGCCCGCGCCAGTTTTCATCGATCATCACATCACACAGCCAGCCAAAACGGGTGTAGTCAGTAATCAGCCGGGCGAAGCCGATCTGCGCCTGCTGGTGATAGAGGCCAAACGGCAATGACCCGGCAATCGCCCGCTCGGTTTTGGCCCGCGGCTGGCCCTGCGCCCAGTAGGACTTTTCCGCCAGCTGGCGATGGATCCAGTCAAGGTCAAGCTGCTGGCGCGCAGTGGATACGGTGAACGCATCACGCTGCCAGTGCTGGTCAGCAATGATTAATGAGCTCATGACAACTCCTTGTATCGGTTAAAAACAGTGTAAAAGGGTTTGCGAAACGGTTAAGACCGTAGCGCGCATCAGAAGATGTTGTAGCGCCTGAATTTCAGCCGGGAAAGAAATTTTATGCTGTGCGCCGGATTCGTGATGCTGGCGTGACCGGCCAGCGCTTTCACTGCGGCGTAAAGGCGCAGGAAATGCGGCCGACCGATCGGGGAAGATGTGCATTAACAATGGTGAATCAGAAGGTGAATTTCGGGATAAATTATCAGGCGAGTTGTGCGTTAACGGTAATCAATCAGAACGGGCAATGCGGAGAATATAGCGTTAAGCCTCAGCCATGTTCAGCGGCGGGATTAGCGCTGACAGTGTAGCTGACCACCCCCTTCCCCGATGATGAGGGAAGGCGGGGATGAGCGACCACAGACCGCCCGCTACACACCAAACTCGACCGAATTTTGTTTACCGATCAGCGATCGTAACGGCACGCTGCTTTTCATAATCGGTGACTTAATAACGATATAGCTGAAGTACTTATCGATGCCGATCTGTGCGTCGAGCATCTTCTCAATCACTTCCTGGTAATGTTCAATGCTGCGGGTAATAAAGCGCAGCAAATAGTCGTAACCGCCGGTGATCAGATGGCACTCCATCAGTTCATCAACGTCGCGCATCGCACTTTCGAATTTCATAAAGTCTTCGCGACGATGACCGGAGAGGGTCACTTCGGTAAATACCGTCACCGAATCGGTGATCCGCGTCAGGTTAATATGCGCTTCATAGCCGGTGATAAAGCCCGCCTGTTCCAGACGCTTGACCCGTTGCAGACAGGGGCTGGGGGAAAGGCCTACCGCATCGGCGAGGTTAACGTTGCTGATACGGCCATCTTTCTGGAGTTGCACCAGGATATTGATGTCGATGCGGTCAAGTTTCATTAAGCCGTTCATAGCACCCCTCATTGTCAGAGCCTATCCCAGTAGGCGTAATTGTTGCAGGCAGTCCGGACACGGACAGCGCGGAACAACCGGCGCGTGCAGGTAACGCGAGGATTGTGAGCACTGCCCAGGTTCAGACTGACAAATGAAATAGCCTAATGGGATAGGCTCTTAATCAAATGTGCAGAACCTTCCGAAGGTATAACATGCTTTACGGTCAACGCGCCAGCGCTAAGCAGTGGTTATACCAGCGGTGAGGTTTTCAAATTAATCTAACAATATCAATGAGGAAGCCAGTCTTATCCTAACCGGCCCGTGGCACGAGCCAGGGCAATATCGAAAATGTGCAGCGCTTCTTCCAGTTGCGAGTCGGTAGTGACCAGCGGTGCCAGGAAGCGAATAGTATTACGATGCAGCCCGCACTTAATCAGCAGCAAACCTTCCTGGCAGGCGCTATCAAGGATCTTCTGGGTCAGCGCTGCGTCGGGCCGGCCGGTTTCAAAGTCCAGAATCTCTACCGCCTGCATAAAGCCGACGCCGCGCACGTCACCGATGCAGGCATATTTATCCGCCAGCTGCCGTAGACGCGCATTGAGCTGTTCACCAAGCTGGCAGGATCGCTGTAGCAGGTTGTCCTGCTCAAACAGGTCCAGTACCGCCAGAGCCGCGGCACAGGCCAGCGCATTGCCGCCATAGGTGCCGCCCAGCCCGCCGGGAGTCGGCGCATCCATGATTTCTGCTTTACCCACCACGCCGGAAATCGGCAGGCCGCCGCCCAGACTTTTCGCCAGGGTGACCAGATCGGGTTTGATGTCGAGATGCTGGAAGGCGAACATCTTGCCGGTACGGCCAAAACCGGTCTGCACTTCATCACAAATCAACAAAATGCCGTGCTGAGCGGTGATGCGACGCAGCGCCTGCATAAACGCCGGACCGGCCGGCAGGAAGCCGCCGTCACCCTGCACCGGCTCGATAATAATCGCCGCCACCCGCTCCGGCAGGATCTGTACCGCAAACAGCTGATCCAGCGCTTTCAGACAGTCGACTTCACTGATGCCATGCAGCGGATTAGGAAACGGCAGGCGATAAATATCGCCGGGGAACGGACCAAAATTCTGTTTATACGGTGCAGACATGCCGGTCAGGGTGACACCCAGCAGCGTGCGGCCGTGAAAGGCGCCATCAAAGGCGATAATACCGGGGCGCTGGGTATGGGCGCGGGCGATTTTTACCGCATTTTCTACCGCTTCGGCACCGCTGGTGAAAAAGACACTTTTGTAGGCATCGTCACCGCCCACCAGCTTGTTCAGCCGCTGGGCCAGCGTAATGTAGCCCGGATAGGCGACCACCTGAAAACAGGCGTGGGAGACCATGCCCAGCTGCCGGGTGACGGCGTTGACCACCGCCGGGTGATTATGACCGACATTCAGCACGCCGATGCCGCCAACAAAATCGAGATAGCGATTGCCCTCTACATCCCACACTTCGCTGCCTTTGGCGCGTTCAATCACCAACGGATGTGCGGTGACCACGCCACGCGGCACGTTCTGCTCGCGTGCATCCAGTAACAGGCTGTTATCGGAGTATGCTTGCTGCTCTGCCATGACATTCTGCATTTTAAACCCTCATCCACGTAACGTTCGGTTGGCTCAAGTATCGCAACCCGTTGGTTTCTTACGCTGCCGTAATTCCGCAGGCAGCGGCATTTCCTGTCAAAATCCTGCTGCATTCAGCAGGGAAATTTCTCTGCCAGCGCCTGACGGATCAGCGCGACAAATACCTGAATGCCATGCGGAATCAGCGCATCATTAAAATCATAGGCAGCATGATGCAGTGGCTTACTGGGGGCCGATCCCAGCCACAGATACGCGCCGGGACGCGCCTGCAGCATGAAAGCGAAATCTTCGGAGGTGAGCGCCGGCTGCGGTGCGATCTCAGCCGGGATGCCCGCCTGACTCAGCGCCTGCAGACAGAACTGCGCTTCGGCGGCACTGTTGATGGTCGCCGGGTAATAGCGGTGATAGCTGACCTCGGCACGCAGGCCGTGGGCGGCGGTGATGTGTTCTGCCATCTGGCGCAGCCGCGCTTCCAGCGTCGCCTGTGCTGCCGGGTTGAAGGTGCGAACCGTGCCGGTCAGGCTGGCTTCGGCCGGGATCATATTGTGCGAAAAGCCGCCCTGCATCCGGGTGACGGTCAACAGCCCGGTTTCGCAGGGATCGAGCGCACGCGATACCAGGGTATTGAGCTGCACCACCAGTTCACTGGTCGCCAGCAGGGTATCGTGCGTCAGGTGCGGTTGTGCTGCATGGCCGCCACCGCCAATCACCCGGATATCAAAGCGATCGGCCGCCGCCATAATCGGGCCCGGCCGGGTTTGCACCGTGCCCAGCGGCAGTTGCGGCCAGTTATGAATGGCATAGACGGCGTCACAGGGAAAACGACTGAACAGCCCATCGTCGATCATCGCCTTTGCCCCGGCCAGTCCCTCCTCGGCTGGCTGGAAAATAAAGCAGACGCTGCCATCAAAGGCGATATCGCGTGCCAGTACTTCAGCAGCCCCCAGCAGCATCACAGTGTGACCATCGTGACCGCAGGCGTGACTGACCTGCTCCACCTGACTTTTCCACGCCGCCTCACCCTGATCCTGCATCGGCAGCGCATCCATATCGGCGCGCAGCCCGATCATGCGGGAGCTGGTGCCCTTTTTCAGCACCCCGACCACGCCGGTTTTACCGATGCCGCGATAGACTTCAATGCCCCGCTGCTCAAGAAAGGCGGCCACGATATCGCTGGTGCGTTGCTCCTGAAAACCGATCTCGGGATAAGCGTGCAAATCACGGCGCAGTGCGACTAAAGCATCCATTTTAATATCCTCGCAAGCGGTCAATCAGCCCGTGCAGCGGCTCCCCGCGCTGATAGCGACGCAGGTTATCCAGCAGAGCGACAATCGCACTTTCGTTTTGAGTCTGGCTGGCGATGTGCGGCGTCAGCCATATCGCCGGATGACGCCAGAAGGGATGCGACGGCGGCAACGGTTCCGGATCGGTGACGTCAATCACCGCCGCACGAAGCTGACCGCTCTCCAGCGCCAGCAGCAGATCGTCATGATTGAGCTGCGGACCGCGGCCAGCCTGCACCAGCGCGGCACCGTGCGGGAGCTGGTTAAACAGCGCGCTATTGAGCAGGCCGTGAGTGGTGGCGGTCAGCGGCAGCAGGCAGACCAGGATGTCGCTGTGTGCCAGAAAATTGGCCAGTTGATTGTCGCCGTGCCAGCAGCGCACGCCGCTACACTGGCGTGGGGTCCGACTCCAGCCGGCGCAGTCAAAACCCAGCGCCACCAACTGTCGCAATACCGCCTGGCCCAGTTCGCCCATTCCCATTACTCCAACCCGACGCTGGGCGGCTGGCAGCACACTGTGCGCCTGCCACTGTTGCTGGCGTTGCTGCTGGAAATAGCGCGGCATATCCCGATGCAGACCCAGCACCGAGAAGGTGACATATTCGACCATGCCCTGCGTCAGGCCCGGTTCAATCATCCGGATGACCGGTAAATCGGGCGGCAAGGCGGTCAGGTCAAACTGATCGGCCCCGGCACCAACCGAAAACAGCAGTTTCAGATTGGGGAAACAGGCGGCTATATCGTCGGGTGGCTGCCAGGCGATCAGCGCATCAACCCGATCCGGTTCACCGGTTTCGGGCCAGATATGCAGCGTAAGGTCTGGCGCATGTTGCGCCAGCCAGCGCTGCCACAGCCGGCCGCGTTCCGGCTCCGATTTATAAACTATCTGCATCAGGCCATCGCCTGCGTCATCAGGCCAAACGCCTGCATTCCCTGCGGCGTCCACGGCGTGCCGCGTACCATGGTGGTCGGTGCATCAACCTGCTCCACTCCCAGAGTGCTGAGCCAGGCAGCCAGCGGCAGGCTGGCATCGGTATCAATGCGCAGAAACTCCCCCTGCACGCCCTGCATCAGCGCGGCGACCAGCGCCTGCGCCTGCGGGAAATCATTGGCAATCACCGGTCCAATCGCCCAGCCGTGACCAAAGCGGCGCAGGCTGGCGAAACCGTGGATCTGCCGATCGGCATCCTGTAACAGTACGGTCTGCGTGTCACTGAGCAGATGATCAAACAGCGCCGGACGGTGCATCCCGTGCGCCTGATAATCCAGCGCCACCAGCGACGATTTGTCGGCTGCGCTGGCGCGGCGCAGTTCCAGTCCGGCAGGCAGGGAGACCTGCGGTACGCTGAGTAAGGCGCGAGTCTGATGCTGGCGGATCTCACCGCAGCTGACAAAGCCGAGTTTTTCATACAGTCCTTTGCCCATTTCCGTGGCGTGCAGACGCACGTTGTAGCCGGGCAGTTTTTCCAGCTGTGCCAGCATCAGCTGTTTGCCGAGCCCCCGTCCCTGCTGCTGACTGTCGACGATCACCAGACCGACGGTGGCCGCCTGTTCGCCCCAGCGCCACAGCACGGCACTGGCAATCAGTTTGCCCTGCTCCTCAATTACTGTGCCCTCGCCTAATTGCAACGCCAGCTGCCAGTCTTCGCGGCGATGCGGCCATTTCAGCGCCTGGGTCATCGCGTAGCAGTTATCGAGGTCATCTGGCGTCATTGCGCGTAGCGTTATGCTCATCGGGTCTCCTTACATCATGCCGGGGGTTTCTAAGCCGCTGCCGTCAACCAGACGGCTGTAGCGATAAGGTCTGGGATCGACGATCGGGGTGGCGTCAGTGGCGAGATCGGCGGCCAGCCGTCCGGCACCCGGCCCGATGCCGAAGCCGTGCGCGCTATAGCCAGCTGATAACACCAGCCCAGGCAGTTTTGCCACCGTTGAAATCACCGGAATCGCGTCCGGAGTGCTGTCGATCATGCCGCCCCACGACTGTGCCAGCCGCAGGTTAGCCAGCGCCGGATATTCCCGACGCATCGCCGCCAGCCCCTCTTCGACGATATGCGCATCCGCCGCCGGATCGAGAATGCGCATTCGTTCAAAGGGCGACATGCGGTCAAATTCCCAGCGGCCCATCGCTTCCGGGCCGCGGAAGAACGCGGTAATGCCGAGGTTGAGGGTGAGATTTTTACGCCGGCTTTTAAAGGTCGGATAGAACTGACGGGCATAGCGCAGCCCCTGAGCTCCCGGCTCCAGCCGTCCCCGTCCGGAAACTGACACGGTGTAGCTGCCATCCAGCTGTGGCCGACAGGCGAAGCCCGGCGTGTAGAGCGGCATGGCAATCGCCTGCTCAATCGGCTGGGTGCGGAAGGCGGTGCCAATCACGTTGCCGAGCGGCAGATCGATACCGTGACGACGGCAGAACATCGAGGTCCAGGCACCCGCGGCACAGATTACCCGACTGGTTTTGATCAGGCCGCGCTCGGTCCAGACGCCGCTGACCCGGCCTGCGGCAATATCCAGTCCACGCACCGCGCATTGCTGGAACACCAGCGCGCCTTGCTTCTGCGCCCCCATCACCAGGCCTGGTGCGGCAAGACGCGGTTCGGCATGGCCATCGGTCGGCGATGAAACGCCCCCACGCCAGGCGGTGGTGCTGCCAGGCGTCATTGCTTTCGCCTGTTCGGCAGTCAGGATGTCGCTGCGAACACCATAGCTTTTCGCCATCTGACCCCACTTCTCCCATGCGGCGATATCCGCTTCAATTTGAGTGGCGTAGACCAGACCGCTGCGGCGAAAACCCAGCTCTTCACCGGTTTCGGCGTTGAGTTCCCCCCAGCGTTGCAGGGCATAGATAATCAGCGGCAATTCACGCTCATCACGGTTTTGCTGGCGACACCAGCCCCAGTTGCGGCTCGATTGCTCTGCCCCCACCAGTCCTTTTTCAATTAACACCACCTTCAGGCCCTGTTTTGCCAGCTCCCAGGTGGCGGCAGCCCCGGCGATGCCGGCGCCAATCACCACCACATCGGCGGCCTCGGGAAAGTTTGCACTGTCCTGTACATAACGAATCGGTGCAGGCATAGCATTGCTACCTCTGTTATTAGTTATCAGGCCGAACGCGATCCGGTAAACCGGCCGCCGGCCCAGCTCCGCGCCTCTGCCATCGTGGGCAGAGGCGTCTGTCAGATGTGCTTCGCTGCGCCCCGCCGCTGTCCGGCGAATAACGCAACGGGACTACTCTGCTTTCAGTATCTCTTCATGCTCATCCAGCCAGCCCTGACGCAGTTCCGGCACCGCCCGCTTCAGGCGCTCGAAGTAAAGCTCGCTGGTCGGCTTATCGTAATCATTGCGCGCCAGCTGAGTGACGATACGTCCGCTCTTCATCACCACGATTTCATCGCACACCGCACGTACCGCATGCATATCATGGCTGATAAAGATCACTGAGAGACCCAGTTCGCGGCGCAGCTCGCTGATTAAGTCCAGCACCGCTGCGGCCACCACGGTATCCAGTGCCGAGGTCACCTCATCACACAGGATCAAATCCGGCTCAGCTGCCAGTGCGCGCGCCAGATTCACCCGCTGTTTCTGCCCGCCGGACAGCGCCCATGGGCGACGCCACAACACGCTGCGCGGCAATTTGACCAGATCCAGCAGCTGCCAGAGCCGCTGTTGCCGCGCCGCACCACTCAGACCGTGAAACAGGGTCAACGGCCGCGACAGAATGCGTTCGACGCTGTGCGCTGGATTGAGTGCGGTGTCCGCCATCTGAAACACATACTGAATGCGACGCAGCTCGTTGTCAGGACGTTTTTGCATATCCCCGGCAATGTAGTGGCCGTTGAACAGAATATGGCCGTGACTCGGCGCGTTCAGCCCGGCGATGGCGTGCGCCAGCGTGGTTTTACCTGAACCCGATTCACCAATGATGCCGATTGCCTGCCCCTTCCACAGCTTGAGGTTGATCTCTTCCAGGATGCGTACTTTCGGGTGGCCGTCACTGCCGCGCGGACCGTAACCTGCATTCAGATCGCGCACCTCCAGCAGTGGCTGGACATCAGCCGCCGCCGGGCACCAGTTGCTGGGGCGCTCTTTCTGTCGTGCCGCATCCATCAGTAACCGGGTGTACTCTGCCTGCGGCGCGCCAATCAGATGGGCGGTAGTGCCGTACTCCGCCATCTGGCCGCGCAGCAGCACCAGAATCCGATCGGCCATCTGCGCCACCACCGCCAGGTCGTGGCTGACGTAAATGGCGGTGACGCCACGCTGTGCCACCACGCGGCGGAACGCTTTAAGCACCTCCACCTGAGTGGTGACGTCCAGCGCGGTGGTGGGTTCGTCGAGGATCACCACGTCCGGATCGCCAATCAGCGCCATCGCCGTCATCAGGCGTTGCAGTTGCCCACCGGAAACCTGATGCGGAAAGCGGTCGCCAATGGTGTCCGGGTCGGGCAGCGCCAGTTCGCGAAACAGGCCAATCGCCTTGGCCCTGGCCGCTTTACGGGTCATGGTGCCGTGGATCACCACCGGCTCAATGACCTGATCAAGAATCTTCATGCCGGGGTTAAAAGATGCGGCGGCGCTCTGGGCAATATACGAGACTTTATTACCGCGAAAGGCGCGCAGCTGGCCCGGCGACAGGCTGTTGACGTCGGTGCCCGCCACGTGAATATTGCCTTCGGCGATGCGGCAGCCGCTGCGGGCATAGCCCATCAGCGCCATGGCGATGGTGGTTTTTCCCGAGCCGGATTCACCTATCAGCGCCAGCACTTCGCCTTTCTGAACGGTAAAGTGAATGTCGGAGACCAGATCGATCTCTTCGCCGCGATCGGTCTGCGCGGTAACGCGCAGCTTATCTACCGAAATCACCGGCATTGCAGTATGTGGCATCACGTTCATGCTCCCTCCTTCGCCAGCGTCATCGGACGCATCGCCTGCAGGCTGTCGATAAACAGGTTGGCCCCGATGGTCAGGCTGGCAATCGCCAGCGCCGGCATCAGTACCGCGGGTGAGCCATCAAACAGTCCCTGGATATTTTCGCGCACCAGCGTCCCCCAGTCGGCATAGGGGGGCTGAACGCCGAGGCCAAGAAAACTCAGGCCGCTTAACAACAGCACGATGTAGACGAAGCGCAGGCCAAAATCGGTCAGCATCGGGTGCACCATGTTAGGCAGAATGTCATGAATCGCGATGTACCAGCGGCTTTCACCGCGCAGCCGCGAGGCGCGGACGTAATCCATACTGCGCAGCGTGCTGGCCATGGCGAATGCGATGCGGAATGCGCCCGGCCAGTAGGTGAAGACCGCAGTCAGGATCAGCATCGGCAGCGACGAACCGAACACCGCGACAATCATCAGCGACAGCACTTTGCCTGGCAGCACCAGCAGCGCATCGTTGACGCGTCCCAGCAGCTCCTCCAGCCAGCGGCCAGCCACCGCCGCCAGCAGCGCCAGCAGCGTGCCAATCAGGCTGGCCAGCAGCGCGGCGCTGAGCGCCAGACCGATGGAGAACTTCGCGCCGTACAGAATGCGGCTCAGCATGTCGCGCCCGAGGTAGTCGGTGCCCAGCAGGTTATCCGGCGTCAGGCCGCCCATCAGCGGTCCACCGCCGATATCATCAATGTTGTGCGGTGCCAGCTGAGTACCGAATGCCGCCATCAGCAGCCAGAACAGTGACATCAGCAATCCCAGTCGTCCCGACCAGGAGAGCGACTGAAAAAAACGTACGGGAAGCAGGAGGGTATTCATGCGCTTCTCCATTTTGGGTTAAACGCGATGGTCAGGACATCAGCCGCCAGCAGCAGCACCAGATAACAGGCAGCAAACAGCATGACGCAGAGCTGCACCACCGGCAGATCGCGGTTGCTGACCGCATCCACCAGCTGACTGGCGAGGCCGGGATAGCTGAAGATGGTTTCGATAATGATTACGCCGCCAAACAGATAGGAGAGACTGAGTGAAATGGCGTTGGCAATCGGCCCGACCGCATTGGGCAGTGCGTGACGGAGCACCGCCCGCAGAGGCGATACGCCTTTCAGCAGCGCCATCTCCAGATAGGGGCTGTCGAGCTGATTGATGATTGCCGCCCGCGTCATACGCGCCATCTGCGCCACCAGCACGCAGCACAAGGTCAGCACCGGCAGTGCGTAAGCTTTGAGGTAGCTCAGCAGATCGCTGTCCGGGCTGCCGAACGACATCGCCGACACCCAGTGCAGCTTGACGGCAAAAATCAGTACTGCCACCGTCGCCACCAGAAACTCCGGCACTGCGACCGTCGCCATGGTGCCGATCACCAGCACCCGATCAAGCCGTGAACCACGGTTCATCGCCGCGATGATGCCGATAATCAACGCCAGCGGCACGCAGATCAGGGTGGTGATGGCCGCCAGTTCAAAGGTGGCCGGAATACGCTGCGCCACCAGCTGCGAGACCGGCAAATGACTGGCAAACGAAGTGCCGAAATCACCCTGCAGCATCCCGGCCAGCCAGCTGAAGTAGCGCATCAGCAGCGGCTGATCTAAGCCCAGCTGCTGACGTAACGCTGCGACCGTTTCTGGCGTGGCGTTCTGCCCAAGGATCATCTGCGCCGCATCGCCCGGCAGCAGGCTGGTGATAAAAAACACCACCGCCGAGACGATAAGTAAAGTCAGGATGCCGGCTCCCACCCGCCGGGCAATCAGCATCATCATGTATCGGTTCATCGGCGTACTCCTTATGACGAGCCTGGTCCACCAGGCGTAATGTTTACAGGCAGTCCGGACGCGGACAGCGCGGAACAACCGGAACGTACACCTGGTACGTGAGGATGGTCAGCACTGTGCCGGATCAGGCGGTCAGCCAGGCAAACTCATGGAAGCGATAACCCATCATCATGCCCGACGGCCAGGCTTCCACCCCTTTTACCTTTTTGTTGTAACCGTCGGTCGAGCTGATAAAGGTCGGGATAATGGTGCCGCAATGGTCATAAATCAGCGCCTGCATATCGCCATACATCTGCTTGCGCTTCGCCTGATCGCGCTCGCCACGTGCGGCAATCACCAGCTGATCGAACTGTGCATTCTTCCAGCCTGATTCGTTATTCGGTGCGCTAGAGAGATAAAACTGTGAGAACAGCATGTCGAGCGTCGGACGCGGGTTTATCGAGCCGTATCCCACCGGATCTTTAGTCCAGTGCGAAGACCAGTAACCGTCATACGGCACGCGTCGCACTTTGAAGTTGATACCCGCCCCGCGCGCCACCTGCTGAATCAGCTGGCCGCCTTCGTTGGCGCCTTCAATATTCGGGGTGGTAATGATCTCCACCGTCGAACCGGTCATGCCGGCTTTTTTGATGTGGAACTTCGCCTTTTCGACGTCGAGTGGCCGCGGTTTGAGATCGGCGTTGTAGAGCGGGTGCCACGGCGGAACCGGTGTGTCGTTGCTGACGTCGCCGTAGCCCTGCAGCACGGTTTTGACCAGCATTTCACGTGGCTGCAGGTATTTCATTGCCAGCACGAAATCTTCGTTGCTGCCCGGCTTGACGTCGGTGCGCACAATCAGGTTGGTGTACATGCCCGATTTACTCTCCAGCACGCCGAAGTCAGCGGTGGCCTTGATGCGTTTGCAATCGGCCGCCGACAGGGTGGAGACCATATGCAGATCGCCCGACATCAGCGCATTGACCCGCGCCGCATTATCGGTAACACCAATCAGCTCAACCTCATCCAGATGCGGTAAGCCGGGCTTGTAGTAGTTGGGGTTTTTGCTGCCAATCGAGCGCACGCCCGGCATAAAGGCTTTGCAGATGAACGGGCCGGTACCGATGCCCTTGCTGAAATCTTTGGTGCCATCCTGCACGATCAGGAACGGCGGCGTCGCCAGCATGTAAGGCACATCGAAGTTGGCGCTATTCAGCTCCAGCAGCACCTCATGATCGCCAGCTGCGCTGATGGTTTTGAACTGATCGGCCAGCTTGAAAGCATTGGAGGCGACGGCCGGATCTTTATGGCGGCTGAGCGAGTAGACCACATCTTTAGCGGTGAACGGTTTGCCGTCGTGGAAGGTAACGCCCTGGCGCAGTTTGATATGCCAGCTGATGCCGTCGCTGGACTCCAGCGATTCGGCCAGCGCCGGCTGCGCCATCAGGCTCTTATCCAGCTCGGTCAGGCCGCTGTAAAACATGTACTGGCGGGTGTAGTCGCCGCTGTTGTTACTTTTTGCCGGATCAAGGGTGTCCGTGGCGGAGGCGTTCGACATCGCCGCCCGCAGCTTGCCGCCTTTGACCGGCTTATCATCGGCCAGTGCCGCGCCGGAGAAGCCGATCAGGCCGCTGCTCATCACTGCGCCAGCCGAGAGAATTTTCATCAGGCTACGGCGTGACAGCGATCCTTCGGTGATCATGCGCGTCAGTGCCGGATTGACCGCGTCAGGCTCTTTATTATCAAATTTGCTCATCTGTACACCCTCAATAAACCATCAAGCGAACGTGAAGTGACTCTTCCGGTGGCCGGAGGTGGCCTGAACCCGGCGGGAATTTATGACAGGCGATCCTTTGCTTTGTAATAGAGCCCGGCGAGGGGCAAAAACCATGGCTTGCCGTGATAACCGGGCAGCGCTGGCCATGACGCACGCTGCCAGGGATTTTCAGTCTGTTTTTCGGCCAGCAGATCGGCCATCACCCGCCCCATCCACACCGACATCTGGGTGCCGTGGCCGCTGTAACCCAGCGAATAGAACAGGCCATCCTGCTCACCGGCATGCGGCAAACGATCGGCTGTCATATCGACCATGCCGCCCCAGCAGTAGGCCAGTGACGTATTGCTGAGTTGAGGAAACATCTGCGTCATGGCGCGGCGCAGGATCTCGCCGCTGCGCGAATCGGAGGTTGGGTTGCTGACCGCAAAACGCGCCCGGCCGCCAAACACCAGTCGACGATCGGCGGTGCTGCGAAAATAGTTACCGATGTTGAGTGACGTGACGTAGGTGCGATCGTGCGGCAACACCTGGCGCAGCAAGTTTTCATCCAGCGCCTCGGTCACCACGATAAAGCTGCCGACCGGCACGATGCGGCGCTGAAACCACGCAAAAGGTCCGACGTTGGAGCAGCCGGTCGCCATCAGCACTTTATCGGCCTGAATCACGCCCTGATCGGTATGCACCCGATGCTGATAGCCACTAAGTCGCTCCAGCCGGGTCACCGCATGATGCGGGTAAATTTTCGCCCCGCTTCGGGCCGCGGCGTTGGCCAGTCCGACGCCAAACTTGCCCATGTGCATCTGTCCGCCGCGTTTTTGCAGCAGGCCACCGTGAAAATCATCGCTGCCGATCTCCTGCCGGACCTCTGCTTTGTCGAGCAGCTCAATCTCCGGGTCCACCGTACGGCGCATCAGCTCGGCGGCTTCACGCAGCCCGGCGAGGTGGGTCGCTTTGCTGGCCAGCTTGAGTTTGCCGCACAGGCGAAAATCGCAGTCGATCTGTTCGTCCCGCACCAGCTGTTCGACGTAGCTGACCGCGTCATCAAAGGCCCGATAGAAGCGACTGGCCTGTTCCAGTCCCTGACTCGCCACCAGCGCGGCAAAGTTATGCGCCACCCCGGTATTGCAGTGGCCGCCGTTACGCGACGAGGCCTGACTCATCACTTCGCCGCTCTCCAGCAGCACCACGCTGAGGCCGCTGCGCGCCAGGCTGAGCGCCGCCGAGACGCCGGTAAAGCCTCCGCCAATCACCACCACATCTGCCTGTGACGGCAGCGGGTCGGTGGCGGCCCCGCTAAAGGCCGGTGCGGTGGCTTGCCAGAACGATTCCAGTTTCATGGCGCTATCCTCAGAGTCCAACGACGCCTGGCAGGCCGCCGATGTCTTTAATTTCGGTGTACTGGTAGTACGGATTAGCCGGTTCGTGACCGCGGTTGACCCACACTTTGTTTTTGATGCCAAGATCGTGCGCGGTCATCAGGTCGTAGCGGAAACTGGAAGAGACATGAAGGATCTCATCCGGGCGGCAGTCGAGCTTCTCCAGCATGTATTCGAAGCCTTTCATCTGCGGCTTGTAAGCCCCCGCCTCTTCTGCGGTGATGGTCATATGGATCGGCGCACCGAGACGCGGCACGTGATGCGGGATCAGGTCGTTCATCGAGTTAGTCAGCAGCACCAGCGGAAACTCTTTCGCTACCTTTGCCAGCCCGGCCGGCACGTCGGGATGCGGTCCCCAGCTGGCGCAGTCGGTATAAATAAAGTCGCTGTCGGTTTTGTCCCAGCTGACGCCCCACTTTTTACAGGTACGCTGCAGGGCGTTGCTGACCACGTCGTAATAGGGTTTCCAGGCGCCCAGTACCTCATCCAGCCGATAGCTGGAGAAATCGGTAGTGAACGCGTGCATCTGCTGCGGGGCGATGCGGTCGCTGAAGCGACGCTGCGCGGCACCGGCCATGTCGAACAGAATCAGCGTGCCGTAACAGTCGAACGTGATGTATTTCGGTTTAAACAGTGCCATGTAACAACCTCGTCATTGTCAGTTGCGCTTAGAAATCGATGAGTACGCTTTTCTGGCGCTGGCAGGCCTGAAATGCCTGACGCCCTAAATCTTTGCCGATGCCCGATCCCAGGAAGCCACCGGTTGGAATAATGAAATCGCCGGAGCGGCCATAGCGGTTGATCCAGACGGTGCCGGCGTCGATGGCGCGCATCGCCCGCATCGCACGTGGCAGGCTGAGGGTGTGAACCCCCGCGCACAGGCCGTAAGTGTCGTGTGCCGCCAGCGCCAGACCCTGCTCTTCATCGTCGAACGGCTGGATGGTCAGCACCGGACCAAAAATTTCCTGCTGCACTGCCGGATTGTCCTGGCTGACGTGGCTTAGCAAGGTGGGTTGCCAGAACCAGCCGCCGTCGGTATCCGCGAAGCGTTCACCGCCCACCAGCACCTCGGCACCCTGCGCTTTGGCGGCTTCAATCACTGAACAGACCTTGTTGCCCTGACGTTCATCGATCAGCGGCGCATAGCGACTGCCTTCGTGCCAGGTGACGCCCGGAGTCACTTCACGGCACAGCCGCGCCAGCCGTTCAGTCAGCGCATCGGCAATGCCGCGCTGGACGATTAAGCGGGTGCCCGCCACGCAGGCCTGGCCGCCGTTGGCGGTGAAACCCCGCAAAATGCGCTGCGCCAGGATGTCCGGGTCACCGGCATCATCAAATACCAGCTGTGGACTTTTACCGCCGAGTTCCAGCGTGACTGGTTTCATGCCGAACTGCGCCGCATCGCTCATGATGCGTGCGCCAGTCAGAGTGGAGCCGGTGAATGAGACTTTGCGCACCAGAGGATGTTTCACCAGCGCACTGCCGGTCACCGCGCCACTGCCCTGCACGATGTTGAGGATCCCGGCCGGTAAGCCAGCCTGAATCGCCAGTTCGGCCAGTCGCACGGTAGAAAACGGGGTCAGTTCAGAAGGTTTGAGCACCACGGCATTACCGGCTGCCAGCGCTGGTCCGCACTTCCATGACGCCATCGACAGCGGGAAATTCCACGGGGTGATGGCCCCGATCACCCCGTAAGGTTCGGCCACCAGCATACCGAGACTGCTGTCGCGGGTCGGAAACAGGTCACCGCTGTATTTGTCGGCGCATTCGGCATAAAAGCGAATTGCCTCGGCGGTGAACGGGATTTCGTGCAGCACCACATCACTGATTGGCCGGGTCGACCCGAGCGCTTCAAGCTGAGCCAGCAGCGGGTCCTGCTCGATCAGATCGGCCCAGCGCCGCAATACCCGACCGCGCTCACGCGGTGCGCAGCCGGACCAGCCGCTGATTTTCAGCGCCTGATGAGCCACGGTCACGGCATGGTCGACATCCTGCGGCGTGGCGTCATGCAGCGTGGCGTACACCTTGCCGTCGGAGGGACGCTTTACCGCAAAGGGCGCGCCCTGGCTCTGCAGATGCTGGCCGCCAATATAATGGCCAACCGGAAGAGAAACTTTTTCAGGGTCGAAACTTAACATGGAAGAATCCTTATTTGTTACACCCGTCATTCACTGGCTTATTAGCCTTTTAACCGTCGCTTAGTCATCGCGTTAATAAGCTAATGCAGAAAGTATGCCAGCCGGGCAAAAAATAAAAATGCGTTTAAAACAGCGCAAAAAAATTTTCTGCCGTATTGACGGAGGAATTTTTGCGGAATTGCCGAACAATTAAACAGATGATTTACTTCACAAAATTTATGCACTCCACGGGTGCAACGCGCACGGAAATTGCACCATTACGGACATCCATCGGTCAGCGTTGCACCGGACGACAGAAATTCACCGCCAATTTATCGACGCAGTTCACATCGTTGATAAATTTCCAGCTTTTTCAGGGTGCAGATAAATAAAAAACGGTTTAGGAAATTTTCTGTAAAAAAAACGCCAGCCCGAAATGCAGGCTGACGCGTTTTTATTCACTGCTTATTCAGAGGCTGCCGATATGAAATGTTTTTTGTTCCAGGTACTCATCAATTCCATATCGCGAACCTTCCCGGCCAATGCCGGATAATTTCACCCCGCCAAACGGTGCCACTTCTAATGAAATTGCCCCGGTATTGAAGCCGACCATGCCGAACTCCAGCGCTTCCGCCACCCGCCACGCCCGGCGGATATTTTCAGTGAAGAAGTAGGCTCCCAGCCCATACGGCGTGTCATTAGCCATCGCAATTGCCTGCTCTTCATCATCAAAAATAAACAGCGGCGCGACCGGGCCGAAGGTTTCTTCATGGGCGATACGCATGCTACTGGTCACGTTACCCAGCACCGTCGGTTCAACAAAGGTACCGTTGTTGCGGCTGATCCCGCCGGTCAGCAGCGTGGCACCCTGACTCAGAGCATCGTCGATGTGTCCGTTCACTTTCTCTACTGCCCGGTTGTTGATCAGCGGGCCAATGGTGGTGCCTGGCGTAAAGCCATCACCGACTTTCAGGGTGGCGACCGCCTCCAGCAGTCTGGCGCTAAAGCGTGGATAGATGTCGCGCTGCACCAGAATCCGGTTGGCGCAGACGCAGGTCTGGCCGGCATTGCGGAACTTGCTGACCATCACCCCGGCCACCGCTATCTCAATATCGGCATCGTCAAATACGATCAACGGGGCATTGCCGCCCAGCTCAAGGCTGAGGCGTTTGATGCTGTCAGCGCTTTGCTGCATCAGCAGTTGTCCGACCCGGGTAGAGCCGGTAAAGGAGATTTTGCGCACCGTGCGGCTGGCAGTCAGCGCTTCACCGATTTCGGTCGGCAGACCGGTAAGCACCTGCAGCACGCCAGACGGGAAGCCGGCACGCTCCGCCAGTACCGCCAGCGCCAGCGCTGAGAGCGGCGTCAGTTCAGACGGTTTGACTATGATCGGGCAGCCAGCGGCCAGCGCGGGGGCGACTTTGCGGGTGATCATCGCAATCGGAAAATTCCACGGCGTGATGGCGGCTGCCACGCCGACCGGCTGTTTCAGCACCAGAATACGGCGGTCATCGCTGGGGGCCGGGATGGTGTCGCCATAGATGCGGCGCGCCTCTTCAGCGAACCATTTAACAAAGCTGGCACCGTACAGCACCTCACCTTTGGCTTCTGCCAGCGGTTTGCCCTGCTCGGCGGTCATGATGATCGCCAGATCGTCGGCATGGTCAATAATCAGCTGGTGCCATTTCTCCAGCAGCGCCGCGCGCGTGGCATTGGGCGTTTTTCCCCAGGCAACGCGGACCGATTCGGCATGCGCAATCGCCTGCCCGGTCTCGGTTTTCCCCAGCGCCGGAATGGTGGCGATGGTTTCGCCAGTGGCAGGATCGGTAACCGGCAGCGTGGCGCCCTGCTGTGCGCCCTGCCAGCGTCCGGCGAACAACGCCTGCTGGCGCAGTAGATCGCTATCTTTCAGTTGTAGTCGCGACATAACATCCCCTTGTGATCGGCTGATTCCACTTTATCGCGGTGGCTCAGCGCAGGATGTTGTTGTCAGAGAGGAGAAAGAAGCGGAAAGGAATTTTTCGTCGCGAAAAGAAATTTTATGCCGTGCGGCGAGAAGCGCACCCTGGCGGATGCGCATCCACTTTAAATCTGGAAGTCGATTACCGGCTCATCTTCATTACCGTAGGAGAGTGCCTGACGTTTGATCTCTTCCAGCGACAGATTAGCGTTGCACAATTCGAGGAATTGCCAGACGTAGTTACGCTGTAGCTGTCCGCGCTTGAGGCCGAGCCAGACGGTGCTGGCATCAAACAGGTGCGTCGCCTCGACCCGGACCAGATCTTCGTTCTCTTCCGTTTCGCATGCCTGATCGGCCAGTATCCCGACGCCTAAACCGAGTTTAACGTAGGTTTTCACTACGTCGGAGTCCTGCGCGCTGAGCACAATGTCGGGTTTCAGTCCGGCTGACTGGAAAGCCCGGTCAACGCGTGACCGTCCGGTGATCCCCTGACGATAGGTGATCAGCGGATAGCGACTGAGGGTACTGAGCGACACCGGCTGATTCTGCACCAGCTCATGCTCTTTCGGCACCAGTAAAGCGTGATGCCAGCTGAACCATGGGAAAGCCGCCAGGCTGCTGTTATTGACCAGCATTTCACTGGCAATGCCGATATCCGCCTCGCCTGCCAGCAGCATGCTGACAATTTCCTGCGGCGACCCCTGATTCAGTTCCAGCCGGACGTTGGGATAGAGCTGACGAAACGCTTTAATGATCTTCGGCAGGCTGTAGCGCGCCTGAGTATGGGTGGTGGCGATTGTCAGGATGCCACTGGTTTCATTGGTAAAAACATCGGCCAGCCGACGCACTTTGCCGGCCTCATCGAGAATGCGTTCGGCGATAGTCAGCAATGCTTTTCCTGGCTCAGTCATGCCCAGCAGGCGTTTGCCCCGCCGGATAAAAATTTCGACCCCCAGTTCATCTTCAAGGTCACGAATATGCCTGCTCACACCCGACTGGGACGTAAATAGCGTATTGGCGACTTCCGTTAAATTAAATTCACAGCGTGCCGCCTCGCGGATGATTTTAAGTTGCTGGAAATTCACGGTATTTACCTCCCTTTACGTAATCTGATGTGTTGATGGTAAGAACAATTATTGATAACCGGAAATACTAAAAAAGTTACTTATATGACAATAGGGAATAAAGAGGTGGGATTGAGGGGGGAGCGTGTTCGCTGCGCGAACGGGGCTGAGTGGGTTTCGTTTGCCGGCTGGCTGTGGGCTGGGGTTCGCTGCGCGAACGGGGCTGAGAGAAGGTTTCGTTTGCTGGCCGGTAGCGGACAGGGGTTCGCTGCGCGAATTGGCTATGAGCAGGTTTCGTTCGCCTGCCGGCTGCGGCAGTTTCAGTTTCGCCGCTGCCGGCGACCGACAAGGGGCCGCCAGTCGCCGCGCCCCCTTGACCCCGGGCTCCGGCCTGCTTCACCGCCGCTTCGCGGTCCCTTCGCCTCTTCCGGATTTCTTACGGAACACCGGGACGCGCCATCCCTGGCGCGATCCCGCCTCTTCGCGACATCCCTGTCGCTCGTCCTGAAATCTCTCATCCGCTCAGCGCTTCAGATGGCCTCCCTAACCCCTCGCTGTTATTTCTTTTTCCTTTGTTTGGTGCTTTGTCGCTGTAATGAGTGAGCACTATCACTGTTAGCGCTTTTTCTGCGTTCAGGACCGTTAGTCGTCAGATAAGGAAAGTATCCATTACCGCCGCCAGGCGTAATCCCAGCCATCAGGCATCAGGCAACACCAGACCTTATACAAGAAAGAAGATTTACAGACGGGGGTTTTACCAGAGGCGTCCGCAGCGCTGAGGAATGAACGGAGGCCAGGAGAGCCGACAGGAGGTCGGCGAAAGGACGGATCGCGCCACGGATGGCGCGTCCGGCCGGTCCGTCGGCCGCAGAGAGTGACGAAGGCACCGCGCGCAGCGTGGCGCGCAGGCCGCCGGACGCCGGGATTGTTAAGGGGCGGGCGTCCGCCCCTTGACGCGTCCGCCTGCTCAGGCAGGCTGAAACTCCCCACCGCCTGGCGGGCGTAACCTGCTCTATGTCAGCCCGCAGCAAGCGTAACCCACTCAATACCAGCCCGCAGCAAGCGTAACCTAACCCGCCCCCTTAACTCACCAACATCAACTCACGTTCTTCGCTCATCGGCTTATTCAGCAGCGACAGCAAAATGTTTTTTACCGCCTGCGCCGACGGCGACAACGGTAAACGGGCGGAGATATTTAATGACAACGGCAGGCTCAGCGACGGGCTGTTGATCCGCGCCATCCAGGCATTAGTCGAGCCAACCAGTGAACGTGCGGCGGATTCCGGCAGCACCGTGACGCCCATACCGCTGGAAATTGCCGCCGTCAGCGTAGAGATCGATTCGATTTCGCCGATAATACGTGCGCTCAGGCGACGCAGTGAAAACGCTTCATCAACACGTTTGCGCACTGCACTGTAGTCGCGCGGCAGAAACAGGCTCATCTGCGCCACATCAGCCAGATCGACACTGGCACCCGGACAGTCGGTAGCACCAACCAGATACAGCTCCTCTTTCATCAGCGGCATGCTGTTAATGCCAGCGGTCGGCGCACGATCGTACAGCACCGCCATATCCAGCTGACCGTTCATCACTTTCTCATTCAGCGAGCTGCCGCTGTTTTCATGCAGATAAACCAGCACCTCCGGGAACTGATCGCGCACCGTCTGCAACAACGGCATGGTCAGCGATGACGCCGCCGTACCCGGAGCCAGCCCAATCGAAACCTGACCGCTTAACACCTGGCCGGCATTAATCACTGCGGTTTGTGCCTGCTCACACTGGCGCAGGATGGTCCGTGCATGCGAGTAGAGAATCTTACCGGCTTCAGTCGGTGTGACGCCGCGCTTGGTGCGAATCAACAGCTGTTGATCCAGTTCGTTCTCCAGCGTCGCAACCTGCTGACTCAGCGCAGGCTGGGCGATGTGCAGCACTTCTGCCGCCTGAGTCAGACTGCCGATATCGACGATTTTAACAAAGTACTTCAGTCGTCTTAAATTCATCTTGCCTCCGTCACTAACCCCGAATAGCTAAATTGGTCTGAGCCAACCGCGTTGTTGATAAGGAAATTGCAAGATGCAGGCCAGGTTTCATCCGGGCGGCGGTCAGTTCAACCAGAATTTTCCTAACGCGCCGGAAAATAAGCGTTTCTGATTACCTCTTAAGAGTTAATAAGCGGTAGCGATAGGCTACCCAAAGACAAAACTGCCGGCCACGCACCGCAATAGTGCAGCGGCTGCGAGTCAGGCGTGCATAAAAGTGATGACCTGCAGATCAGTTTTAGTGCAGCGGTAACCAGATAAGGCGCGCAGCGCCTGGCTCCAGGCGTTGGTGAGGTGGGCTGTCATGTAAACGTTATCAGTGGGATTTCTTATCGCTGGCGGGAATTTGATGGGATCAGACTGAACATTGCCCTCTCCGCTATACAACAGAGAGGGCAATGCATGCACCGGGTTGCGGCGGCGCACTACCGGTGGCAAATCAGCGTTTTTTACGGTTGCGATGCATATCAATTGAGACCGCGGCAACGATGATGATCCCTTTGATGATGTCCTGAATATAGGCATCGACACCGACAAAGGTGAATCCGCTCTTAATCAGGCCGAGGATCACTGCACCGATCAGCGTACCGGTGATGCGGCCGACGCCGCCCATCAGGCTGCTGCCGCCGATTACGGCTGCGGCAATCGCATCCAGCTCATAAGACATCCCCATGCTTGACTGTCCGCTGCTGACACGGGCCGCCAGCACCACACCTGCCAGGCCAGAGAGCGCACCGGCAATGGTATAGACGATGATCAGGTACTTATTAACCTTGATACCCGAGACTTTGGCGGAGGTCATGTTACCGCCGATGGCGTAAACATATTTACCGTAGCGGGTGTGCTTCAGGGCGATATGGAACAGCAGCGCCACCACCAGGAAGATCACCACCGGCATCGCGCCCTGTCCGATAGAGGTAAAGCCATCGGAGAGGAAGCTGATCGGGTTACCCTGGGTGTAAT
This sequence comes from Pantoea sp. X-Soil-YNGN-775, assembly GCF_059730575.1. Taxonomy (NCBI): domain Bacteria; kingdom Pseudomonadati; phylum Pseudomonadota; class Gammaproteobacteria; order Enterobacterales; family Erwiniaceae; genus Pantoea; species Pantoea sp. X-Soil-YNGN-775. The sequence goes on from NZ_AP035945.1 coordinate 2,494,148, forward strand.
ACTGTGCCAGACCGCGCGCCGACACCATCATGCCGAGGGTGGCAATAAACGGCGGGATACCGGTGCGGGTGATCAATACGCCATTCACCAGACCACATAGCAAGCCGACCCCGATGCCGGCGGCGATCGGGATCACCGCCGGCATATTCACCAGCGACGGATACATCGGCGACAGGCTGTCCGAGGTTTGCGCCAGGCTGGCGGCGACTACGGCGGTCAGGGCGATGACCGACCCGGACGAAAGGTCGATACCGGTGGTAATGATCACCTGGGTCACGCCTACCGCGATAATCCCGATAATCGCCACCTGCAACACAATCAGGATCAGACGGTTGGTGTTGAGCAGGAAAGACTGGTCACGCACGTACCAGCCGAACATTTCAAAAATTAACGCTATCCCCACCATCACCACAAAAATGCCGGTATCTTTCGGCAATTTGTGACGCAGACTGGCGAAAAAGGAGGGTTGCTGCGGAGTTGCCGGGGTGGCAGTGGCTTTCATGTTGCTCATAGTTGTCTCGCGCCTCACTCGGATGCCAACGACAGAATGGTTTCCTGATCGGCTTCTTCTTTATCGAGGATGCCGGTTATACGCCCGCCGTGCATGACCATTACCCGGTCGCTCATGCCGAGAATTTCCGGCAATTCAGACGACACCATGATGATGGCTACGCCACGGTTGGCGAGTTCACTGATTAAGCGGTAAATCTCCGCTTTTGCCCCGACGTCGATACCGCGCGTCGGTTCATCCAGAATCAGGATCTTGGGTTGCGCCAGCAGCCAGCGGGCAATCAGTACTTTTTGCTGGTTGCCGCCGCTGAGGTTGTTGATGATCTGATCCATGGTCGGGGTTTTGATGTTGAGCCGTCGGATTTGATCCATGCAGTCCTGCGCCATCTTCACATGGCTGACAAAACCGCTTTTTCCGCTGTACTCCGGCATGTTGACGATGCTCATGTTTTCCATCACTGACAGCACCAGAAACAGCCCGGACTTTTTGCGATCTTCGGTGAGAAACGCCATTCCCTTGTCAATCGCGGTGGACGGCGAGTCGATATTGACCGGCACGCCATCAATCAAAATTTCACCGCTATCGAAACTTTCCATCCCGAACAGGCTTTCCATTACCTCGCTGCGGCCCGCGCCCACCAGCCCGGCTACGCCGAGGATTTCGCCACGGCGAACGCTGAAGTTGATGTCGGTGAAGCGGTCTTTGCAGCTCAGATTGCGAACCGTTAGTACCTCTTCACCAATCGCATTATTAAATTTCGGGAACAGCTGGGTCAGTTCACGTCCGACCATCTGGGTGATCAAGGACTGGCGGGTATATTTCGCCGTCTGGTCGCTGCCAATCCAGCTGCCGTCGCGGAAAATACTCACTTCGTCGGTAATGGTGAAAATTTCATCCATCTTGTGACTGATATAGATGATGGCTTTGCCCTGCTCCCGCAGGTCACGGATGATGGTAAACAGATGCGCAACTTCAGTTTCAGTTAACGCAGAGGTGGGCTCATCCATGATGACGATGTCAGAATCCCACGAGACGGCTTTGGCAATTTCCACCATTTGCTGCGAGGCGATACTCAAATCGCCGACCATACGATCGGCTTTCAGGCGGATGTTCAGTCGGTTCAGCAGCGTCTGCGTCATCTGATTCAGGCGGGCGTGATCGACAAAGCCAAACTTCATCGGTTCACGACCCAGCCAGATGTTCTCGGCCACCGTCATGTACGGCACCAGATTCAGCTCCTGGTGGATCATCGAGACACCGGAACGCAAGGCATCCATCGTGTCCTGAAACTGCACCGGCTCCCCTTTAATGCGAATGGTGCCCTTATCGGGACGATACATCCCGATAAGGCACTTCATTAAAGTGGATTTGCCCGCGCCATTTTCGCCCATCAAGGCATGTACCGTTCCCGGACGCACCCGCAACGAGACGTTGTCGAGTGCCTTCACCCCGGGGAAGAACTTGCTGATGCCTTCGGCTTCAAGCGCAAAAGCGGTCATACATCACCTCCGTACAGCTGGGTCGGGAACGATTATTTCAGGTTACGCTGGGTAAACTGGTCCATATTTTCTTTAGTAATCAACTGGTAAGGGATATTGATAACTTTCTGTACTTTTTCGCCCTTCGCCAGCTTCACCGCAGCCTGAACCGCGCCTTCACCCTGGCCCTGCGCATCCTGGAAGACGGTGGCGATCATCTTGCCTTGCTTCAGCATCTGTAACGCATCTGGCGTGCCGTCGACGCCAGCAATCAGGATTTTGTCGGGATTCTTGCCCAGCGCCTGTAAGGCACCGATTGCCATTTCATCGTTGTTCGAGGCGATGGCATTGATGTCGTTGCCAGCGGTCATCCAGTTGCTGACCACATCCACCGCGTCGTTACGCATGAATTTTGCGGTCTGCTTCTGCACGATTTTGATGCCGGGGAATTTTGCGGCGACTTCTTCTACGCCTTTGGTGCGGTCACGGGTCGACTCATTCGCCAGGTCGCCCATCAGAATGGCGACGTTGCCTTTGCCGTTCATCGCTTTGGCGAGTGCTTCCATTTGTAAACGTCCGGCCAGTTCGGAATCGGAACCGACGTAGGCCATTTTGTCAGTCAGTTCAGCCTGCGGACGACGGTTAACGAAGATCAGCGGAATACCGGCTTTACTGGCCTGATCCATAATCGGCTTCACCGCGTTGGTGTCGACCGGGTTGACGATAATGGCGTCAACGCCCTGGCCGATGAAGGTCTGAACCTGTTGCAGCTGCTGTGAAACGTCACCTTTGGCATCTTCTACCTGACCTTTGACGCCATCTTTCTGCATCTCTTTCTGCATTGAGGTGCGGAGAATAGTCAGAAAGTTGTCGTCAAACAGTGCCATAGAGACACCGACAGAGAGATCTTTTGCCATCACGGCGGCAGGCAACATGCAGGCTAACAGTGAGGCGACAATCGTTTTTTTGATGTTCATAGGGACCCTTCTTATTTGTTAACTTGCTCAGTGGCTGACACTGCGAATGAAAAATATCTTTTACATTCATCCAACCGGACTGGCGTCTGTTTCGGTAAATTTGAGGTAAGACTTTCGGTTCTGGCTATTTTTGTGACCGACCACTCCTTTTCACAATCACTTGATTCCCAAGTAGTTAATTTCAAAATGTTGTTTTACTTTTTCATAACAGTTGCGTCCGTGATGATAAGCAGTTTATTTATTCCATATAATCACGTTTTGAAATTTTTATCATAAAAGCACTGAAATGATTGTTTTAACATCGTCAAATAACAAAACTTTGACACGCCTCTAACATCTATGGAGAAATGCCTTCAAATTGAGATCCTGTTGGCAGTTTGAAAAGTCACCGAAAAACTTAAAAAAACGCCATTCCGCTGCTTTTACGAGCATCTGAACGCAATTCCTCAAAGAGGGCTTTGACAAGCTGAACCTGCGCCGCTAATATTCGCCCCGTTCCAGCAATTCCTCTGTAGTTCAGTCGGTAGAACGGCGGACTGTTAATCCGTATGTCACTGGTTCGAGTCCAGTCAGAGGAGCCAGAATTAGAAAAGCCCGCTCAGGGAAACCTGAGCGGGCTTTTTGCTGTTGGCTTTTAATACGCCAGCCTACCGCATCGTACTGCTTCTGCAGCGCCTGCGCGGCGTAACCGGGCAGGCGCTGAGGCGATTACTTCAGCGCAATTCGCACGATTTCGTCAGTGCCTTTGGTCGACGAGTCCTTGTTAAACCCGGCCTTCAGGGTGACGTACAGCGTGGCGTTATCCGGTCCAATCAGCAGGCTGTTAGGGTTTTTATCAAACGACCAGCTCTTTTTCACCGCGTAGGTGGTGGCGTCCAGCTGCAGCACTTTTTTCGATTCACGCTGGCTGATGTAGAGTTCATTACGCTGCGGGTTGAACTTAATGCCCAGCGCATCGCCTTCGATACGTTTGATCACCTTCCCGCTGCGTTCGTCGAACACCAGCGTGGTTTTGGCTTTGGAATCGTCAGTGACAAACAGACGGCCGGTAGCCGGATCTTCGGCCATGTTAAGGAACAGGTATTCTTTGCCATCACCCGCGGTCAGGCGTTTTTCGATTTTGTGACTGCGCGGATTGATCACCAGAATTTCGCCGGAACCGTTGGCGGCATAAATGCGTTCAGTCAGCGGGGAATAGATGATGCCGGTGACCCATTTACCGGCGTTTTTAATCTCGGTTTTCAGCTTAAAGGTTTTGGTATCTACCACCGAGATATAGCCAGGATCGGCGACCCGGCCGACGTATAATTCATTGCCGTGCCACAGCACTTCACGCGCACCGGCAGGATAACCCTCTTTGCTGATCTTGCCGGGGAAGACCAGCCGCTGCAGCACTTTGCCGCTCTGCGCATCCACTTTAGACAGCGCGCCATCCAGCGAGTTGGTGGTGTAAAACACGCTGCCCTGCTGATCGATAGCGGTACCGAAGTTTTTCAGGTCGGTATGGGTTTCACCTTTGGTGTCCAGCGTGGCCGGATCGAGGCGATAGATCATGCCGCCATTGACATCCTTAAACCCCTGAGCGCTGGCAACAAACAGTGCTTTGGACGCCGGTGAATAGGCCATCTCGTACAGTCCATCTCCCAGCGCGCGTTGCGTTACCGACGTATCAATCGGTTTTGCTGCTTCAGCAGCAGGCGCGTCGACTTTTTTGGCCGGGGCCTGACAGGCGGTCAGGCCAAAGGCAGCGGCAACGGCCAGGGCAACAGCGGCTTTGCGCGGACTTAACAACGATTTCATGCTGAACTCCATCAAGGGATGAATCGCGCCGGTCCGTGTGACCGCGCGGAAGAATGAGAATCATACGCATTAACAACCGGTAATCAACTTAGCCGGCAGATTGCGGCCCCTATTTCCCGCTTGATTGATGTCCGATTCGGCTTTTATTGCCGCTATTTAGCGTCAGCCGCCCCTTTTTACAGCCCGGGAAACCTGTAAACGTTAGTTACTATCCGGATTAAAATGCTGTTATCTGGTTGATTATCATAACCTTTACATCTTCTTACACTTGGCGTCGAATCATTGCTAAAAAATATAAAGCAAATGATTATCATTGGCATTCGCAAATCATCAACCCCTGCTGATTACACCAGGGTAAAAGCGCGCGAAGCTCACTGAAAAAGCGTAACGGCTTAAAATAATAATCATTTCTTACGGAAACTATTATGTCTTTCAACGGCATGGAATCAGGCATCAGGAAAACCTTTCGCGTTTCGTTGCTGGCAGTGGCGGTACCCGCGCTGTTCACTCCCCGGCTGGCACAGGCGGCTGAGGAGGCACAGCAGGATCTGGTGGTGAATGCCGCTCCCGGCGATGACAGCCGCAATTCAGAGCAGGACTATGCTGTTCAGACCACCCGGGCGGGCACAAAACTGCTGTTAACACCGCGTGACGTCCCGCAATCGGTCAGCGTAGTCACCCAGCAGCGGATGAAAGATCAGGATCTGCAATCGGTTAACGATGTGCTGACCAATGCCACCGGTATCTCGACTAATCTGATCGACAGTGAACGTTCTGAATACTATTCGCGTGGCTTTAAGGTGAGTAATTTCACCTACGACGGCATCCCCACTTCGGTCAACGATGCGTGGAACTACGGTGATGCGGCCTCTGATACGGCGATTTACGATCGCATCGAAATTGTCCGTGGCGCTACCGGGCTGATGAGCGGAGCAGGCAGCCCTGCCGCCTCGATTAATATGGTGCGCAAACATGCCGACAGTAAAACCTTCAGCGGTACGCTTAATGCCAGCTACGGCAGCTGGAATAAGCAGCGTTATGTGGCGGATCTCGCGGCTCCGCTAAACAGTGATGGCAGCCTGCGCGGCCGGGTCGTCACCGGCTATACCGATCAGGACAGCTGGCTGGACCGCTATCATAAAACCAAAAAGTTTGTTTATGGCGTTATCGATGCCGATCTGAGCGAACACACTACCCTGTCGCTGGGTTACGATTATGAAGATAACAACACCGGCAATCCCACCTGGGGCGGTCTGCCGATGTTTTACAGCAACAACGCCACCACCCACTACCCTCGCAGCCTGAATTCAGCCGCCAACTGGGCGCGTTACAACACCAATGCCCGCAAAGTTTTCGCCGATATCGATCACAACTTTGATAACGGCTGGAACGTTCACTTTAACGGGACCCACGCCGAGAATACCTTCAGCGATAAGCTGCTCTACGTAATGGGCAGTGCCGATCAGGAAAGCGGCGAAGGCACTACCGGTTTCGGCAGCATGGACCGCGGAAAGCGTAAGGTGGATTCCTTCGATGGTTTCGCCAGCGGTCCGTTTGCGCTGTTGGGCCGTCAGCACCTGTTGATGGCCGGCATCAGCTACAGTCGCCAGCATAACGCGACCTGGAGTCAGGATGGGGTCAGCAATGCCGAAGCAGGCGAAATCACCGCTGAGGATATGGGCATCTTCAACAACCACTGGAGTGGCAATATTGCCGAACCTGAATGGCAGGGCTGGTATCTCAATGCCAACGACACCATCCGTCAGAAATCGGCTTATAGTGCAGCACGCTTTTCGCTAACCGATCCGCTGTCGTTGATTATTGGCGCGCGTTATACCCAATGGAGCACCGAGGGCAGCAGCGGAGATATGACCAAAAACAACACCACGCCTTATGCCGGCCTGGTGTACGACATCAACGATACCTGGTCCGCTTATGGCAGCTATACCGCAATCTTCCTGCCGCAAACCTATCGCGATACCCGCGGGAAATATCTGGCACCGGTCACCGGTAAAAGCTACGAGACCGGACTGAAATCGGCGTGGTACGACGGCCGGCTGACTGCAACCGTCGCGATCTTCCGCATTGAGCAGGACAACGTGGGTCAGGCGCTTGACGGGGTGTATCTCAGCGGCAGCGAACAGGCTTATGCGCCGGCGAAAGGCGCAGTGAGTAAAGGTGCCGAGTTCGAACTGAACGGAGCGTTGACCGAAAATCTGCAGCTGACCTTGGGCGCAACCCGCTATGTCGCGCGGGACAAGAGTGGCCGCTTCAACAGCTATCAGCCGCAAACCTCCTTTAAATTCTTCACCCGCTACCAGTTGCCAATGCTGCCCGATCTGACGCTCGGCGGCGGCCTTAACTGGCAGAACCGGGTGTTCGAAGATTCCACCAACGCCAGCGGCGATAGCGTGCGCGTTTACCAGGGCAGCTATCCGCTGGCCTCGCTGTTTGCCCGTTATCAGATTAACCGGCAGGTTGCGCTACAGGCTAACGTCGATAATCTGTTCGACCGCGAGTACTACAGCTATATGAACAGCTACGTTTACGGTGAGCCGCGCAATATCAACGTCAGCGTTTCCTGGCAGTTCTGATCCGCCGGGGTAGATACGTGCGTTGCCTGGTTTGCAGGTTTAAAAACGGCCGCAGCGCATCAGGCTGCGGCCGTTGTGGCATCAGGGTTGCTGTTTACAGCGTCAAAAATTCACAAAAGATCACGTTAAGGGGTAAAACCCGCTGCAATGCGCATCATTCCAGCGCGGTCTTTCCCTGCCCCTGACTGCTGCAGGGAAGCATTATCTCTGCTGGGTTAACTGCGGAATATCACCCAGCGCGGCAATTGCCCGATCGCTATAACCGGCCTGCTGGAGCGGCTGCACAACTTCAGCAGCCAGATCCGGCACGTAGCCAATCAATACCTCGCCCGCAGGCTGCAGGGTCACTTCCTCTAACGCGGCGGGTAACAACACTGACTCCGCCCGCCCGATTTCCACCGTGACGCCATTAGCCGTTACCGTTAGCGGCTCACCGAGGTTAGAGAGAATGCGCGCGCGATTGAAACTCAGGCGTTGTGGCTGGCTAAACTGCCAGCGTTCCAGCGCAAAATAGGGCCCGGCACAGCAAAACAGCCGGGTCAGATCCGCGCTATTCAACGTCAGACCGGGCTGAGGTTCACAGCGCAGTTCCGGCCGCAGCTCCTGTAACAGCGCATCAATATTCTTCTCCCACTCCGCCTGGCTCAGACGCGAGCCGTCTTCCATTTTCCACGGCATGGCGTGCTGCTGAATGTCGGAGGTCTGTTCGATTTCATAGATCAGCGTGTCGGGACCAAAGCTGTGCAGCATCCCGCCGGGAACGTAAAAAGTATCACCGGCTTTTACCGCTACCCGATGCATCACCGCATCGTAATCCTCTGCCAGCAGCGCCGCTTTGAGCCGATCATTGTCCACACCCGCGCGCACCCCCAACAGGCAGGTGGCATCCGGTGCCGCCGACAGAATATGCCAGGCTTCGGTTTTGCCATTCGGCTGCTGCTCCAGCCGCTGCGCCGCTTCATCATTGGCGTGCAGATGCACCGGCAGCATTCCGCTGCCATCAATAAATTTGCTCAGCAGCGGGAAGTGCGGACCGCGCCAGCCGGGTGCGACGATGTCATCGGGATAACGGGTGATCAATTCGCGCAGGCTGGTGCCCGCCAGCTCGCCGTTAGTGACTGAGGCGATCATGCCGTCGACATCGCTGATCTCCCAGGTTTCGGCCACCCGTGAGTCTGGCAGTCCGGCCTTACCCAGTTGCTGCCTGATGCGCTGACCGCCAAAAATATGGCTGGCGATTGGCGTGGTCAGCTTCAATGGATACGCTTTCATCATTCCCCCTTAGCCTTAATCAGATCACTGCGACACCACCGGTAACCGCAATGGTCGCGCCGGAGATATAGCTCGCTTCGTCACTGGCCAGCATCACCCAGGATGAGGCCAGCTCCGCCGGCTGGCCCATGCGCTGCAACGGCACTTCACCGCCAAAGCTTTCCACCTGCTCGGGTGGCATGGTGGCCGGAATTAACGGCGTCCAGATGGGGCCAGGCGCCACGGCGTTGGCACGAATGCCTTTATCCGCCAGCAGCGCAGCCAGGCTACCGGAGAAGTTAATAATGGCTGCCTTGGTCGCGGAATAGGCGATGAGCTTCGGCTTTAGCTGAATCGTTACTGTTTACCTCAGTAAGTCTAGCAGCCCTCACTAAAGCGCAAGGACGATGACGTGGTGTAACAGTTTGAGTGGCCAACTATTTTAGTGCTATGCGTGAATGCGCCCGGCAAAATTGAACGGCTTGAGTGCCAAACTGATTACGCTTTCTGCAATCGCGCGCAACGGGTGAAAAAGGCCATTGCGCCTGCGGCAAAAATCAGTAAACTGCGCGCCATCAACCGATTCCTCTGTAGTTCAGTCGGTAGAACGGCGGACTGTTAATCCGTATGTCACTGGTTCGAGTCCAGTCAGAGGAGCCAAATTAGAAAAGCCCGCTCAGGGAAACCCGAGCGGGCTTTTTGCTTTGGTGTCTGAATCGGATTCGGCATCTGCCTCGGCTCTCAGCTGACGTTATGCTTTGCCATAAACAGGAAGGCTACTGCTTTCTTAGTCTGTTTCGCTATCGGGCAGCGGATAGATCAATTCGATTTCAGGAGCATCCGCTAAATGCCGGCCTGACCGGGCCATCAAATAGCCTCCGATCTGTTCCGGACTCAGGTCGATAGCCATCATATCCGGGTTGCGGAACCATTCATCAGGCCAGTAGATGAGATCGGAGGGATTAGCGTCAAAATTCTTTTCCAACAGTGAAATGGCGAAATGCTGTTCAGCATCCTTACCTTCTGCGTTACAGATAAAATTGATTGTTTGCACCAGCTCATCCCAGCTGAAATCCGCGTAAAATTTTACCGGGTTAATCGCGATACGGGTAAAGTCGCTGGCATCCATCGATGAAGAAAAATCTCTGAAGTCTGAATAGCCATAAGGATGGGTTACCTGAGCGTTCCAGTCAGCGATCATCATCGTTAATTCACTCTCCTGCGTGTCTGTTCCGGCATCAATTTTCGCGAGTATCTGCTGAGCCTGGCTGGCCAGCTGTGCGATTTTTTTTCGACTTACGCTGGCGGGTTTCATACGTTCAGGTAGCGGCATTTTTACTCCTTTAAAATAGCCTGCAATAAAACAGCATAATCAGCGGATCAGGTTACTCAAAATTTAACCGTCCCGATAGTGATCCAGATATACCGACCCCGGTTTGTCTGTGTAGTATCGGCATGCCAGCGTCATTGAGTCACATCACCACCCACAGTCGATTCCCGGCATGGCTCATGCCATACAAATGCGCGTCTGCTGCTGATCAACAGATGATTACTGCCCCGCCGGTGCCTATGTTTCCCCTGACCACCGCTATCAACCGTAGCGGTGGTCACCTTTCACATGCGCCACCTGTGTAGAGAAAGGGGGTGCCGCATCGGTTGCCGCCAGTCAGCTCAGCATAAAATCATTCATAAACTGTCTGCGTGAGCCCGTTAAGCGCTCTCAGCTTCGCAAGCCAGGTACGGGCGTAGCCCTGAACGCATTCACTTTCTTATCCAGCAAAACCTGACTCTCACTGCCTGAATCCAGTACGGTATTTTGCAAAGAGGCTTTTTCGATCTGTACTGCGATAACCTCCAGAGCGACCAGCCCTTTTGTTGCCAGCAGTGCACTCACCTGAGTTGAGAAACAGGATCCGGTGGCCGCACTCTCCGCCGGTGAAGCTTCGGTGGTCGCGACAATATGGTTATCAGAAATATAATTCCTCTCACCCGACACCAGCCGGATTATCACCGGTTTTGCGCCCTGCGGGATGATATGCTGAGAATCAATCGTTTCCGAAATATGATTAGCAATAATGGAGTTATTGTTACCGCTGATATAAAGCAGACCATACAAATCATCCAATCCATTATTATAAGCCTGCATCGGTCCCCAGGGTTCACGCTCACGGAAAAAATGGTTAGCCGTGATCAGGTTTTCTGAACTATTGCCTTCCAGAACCAGCACTCCCGGATAAAATGAATGAAGTCTGTTGCTGGATATCGAAGAGCGAACTACCCCAGAAAAATGTACGCTGCTTTTGCCGCGCGGGAAAATATTATTGGCCGTAATCAGCAGGCCGCCAAAATTTTCTGCATAAATGGAATAGCCTCTGTAACCCGCACCTATCAGATTATCGGTAATTTTTGATGCCTGTCCCGAACCGCGCAACTCAATACAGTTCCCACATTCAGCGATGAAATTATTGTGTATCGCCAGCGCATCAGCGTTAAAAATTGTCACCCCATGCTCTAAATAGACCAGACCCATGCCGCTGATACGGAAAGAGTCTTGCGCGCTCGCGATATAGATACCCGTTTTACCGTTCAGATAACTATTTTCGGGATCATCATTGCCTGATCCATCATCGACAAAATGTAAGCCATCAATACAAAAATCAGCAAACTCGACCGAACTTATGCGTGGCTCACCGCTACGTTCGACATAAAAGGCAGCACCGGCAGAGGGGTCAGCACCGGCTGCGGGAGAGAGATTAACGCATAGTCGGCTTCCCCCCGGCCACACTTCATGCCAGTTCGCCCACTCACTTTCGGGGGTATTAAATCGAATACTTGAAGAGGTGAAACCATGCCCCGAACCAATAATCTTCAGATAGCTAATATCAATTAACACCTGGGTAAGAAGCGGATAATCGCCGGGTGGAATATAGATAACCGCGCCGGGCTTCCCGCCTTGATTGAGATCCGTTTCGGTTTGTCTTTTTTTAATATCAGAAATAATACTGTTTATAACCTCACCAATATCCTGATAAGGGTTACCTTCCTTCCATTCTGTAACATCGTAATAGTTTTGGCTTGTCATGACTAATTCCTTCGGTGACAGTAATAAAAAAATCAGCAGTAATTTGAGTTATGGCTGTGCGTAAGGGGAGTGATAGCGGGTTATTTTTGCCTGTGCGCCAGAGAGCGTTATTTCAGTCAGTGAGCTGCATGAATAATAACGTCGGGTTCCACACACACTCCCCTGCTGAGCGAAAACTTCCACTATTCCGGCATCAAAACATAATGTCACATCGCCCACCTTGGCCAGCGGAGCCTGATAACGGCCGTCATCCCGATCTTTTTCCAGCAGACTCAGAGTGTGTCCATCGTGCGCCAGAATAATCTGCTGCCCGGTTTGACCGGTCAGGGTCAGGCAAAAATGCGAGGTTGGGGTAAAGGTAATTATGCAGGACTTACAGGCAGTACTGCCTGACCAATGACTCCACGCATCCAGCCGTTCTTCACTGATGATCAGCGATGCTGGCGGCAATACCGGTGTCATACAGAGTTGTTGCCGGGCATTAAGATGAAAACGACGCGGCAGAGACATTTCGCCGGAATAGGCAGAATGAACACTCTTTTGTGTCGCCCAGTTGTATAACCAGGCAAACCCTGTGCGACTGTCGCTTTCACCCCAGGTCTGCAGGGCATAGAAATCGGTGCCGAAATCCAGTATCTGCAGCGGTTGCGCTGAGGGAGTGAAATAACCGTGCCGAAAATCACCCGTTTGTGCAAATAACAGATTATGTCGTCCGGTTGTCGGCTCGGTGTAACCCACAATACCGATAATCAATACCCAGATGCCGTCAAGGCAGAAAAAGTCCGGGCATTCGACGCAGCGGCCCCCATTTTCCCGAAAATAAGGGGGAGCGGTGTAGAGCACATGATGGAATTGCCAGCTGTCACTGTCTTCGGAGTGAAACAGCAGCATGGCTGGATCGCCGTTCACCGACGCGCCCAGGATCATATAAAAGGTCGCGTCCGCTTCCTCATACCAGACTTTCGGATCGCGGAAATCACAATCGACGCCTGCTGGCAGCGCTGTTAATACTGTTTTTATCAAAGCAGGCTTGTCGTAAGCAGGCTGCGGGACCGCCATTTTCTGGATTTCTCGATAACCGCGATAGAGATCGTAAGCCGGAAGCCTTTCGGTATACCAGAAACGCGTTTGCCCCTCGGCATCGATGAAAGCGCTGCCAGAAAATGCGCCGCCCGTTGCCTCAAGCGCGGATAAATTCTGCTCTGGCTGAAGGAAAACCGGATAGTGACGCCAGTGGTAAAGGTCCTGACTCACCGCGTGGTTCCAGTGCATCGGCCCCCATTGAGTACTATGCGGATGGTATTGGTAAAACAGATGCCACTCATCACCTTTCCGATGCAGACCATTAGGGTCATTCATCCAGCCGGTACGTGGAGAAAAATGTAATGCCGGGCGTAAGTCTTCCTGCTGATAGTGCTCTGCAACTGCGCGGTCATCTCGCAGGCAAAGGTCGTTATTTTCGATATCAATAAAGCTGACGCCCTGCTGAGGGAGCGTGTCAGGGTGCCAGCTGTAACACAACGAAATTTCACTGTGCTCCGGTAACCACTCCAGAGAGACAATACCCTGCTGCCATGCGGTCCAGGTAAAGTATTGATAATACGGCGGAGCTGTTTCTATTTTGAAAAGCACCGCATTTTCCATGTGGATAGCAAATAGGGGCTGACCGGCCGGCTTTGTTTGCTTTAGCCATAAATCAAGCCGCTGACCTTGCTTAACATTAATGGACAGGGACATTTTTAAACTCCTGCGATTGAACCGAACCTTTTTCAAGCTCGCGTTTTGCGAGATCGACTTTAATTTTTTCCAGGAAGAGGTTATCCAGTTTGAAGTAGCGCACCATAAATGCGCTGATGAAATAACTCACCATCGGCAGTAGTGAGAACATGATAATAATGCCCTCAAGGGTCTGCGCATTTTGTTGCGGTTTGTTAGCGACATAGCCGGTATAGGACAGAATCCAGGCGACGATTGCTCCAGCGACCGCCAGTCCCATTTTCAGCATAAACAGATTACCGGCAAACGAAATACCGGTGAGCCGTTTGCCAAATTTCCAGTCACCGTAGTCATCGACGTCTGACATCATTGCCCACAGGATAGGTCCGGACTGAATTAAATGCAGAATATTAATGATCACAAATAGCGTAAGCAGTGGCGTCAGCGATTTTGGGTCAACAAACCACAGCGCGAAAGAGAGAACACCAAGGATAATATTAATAATGCGGAAGAGCTTAATTTTATCAAACCGGTCAGTCAGTGGCTTAGCTATTACGCTTCCCAGCATATTACAGGCGACACCAAGCGCCATAAAAAAGGTAATAAATCCAACGGAGGCCTGCATTACATAGGTGGCATAATAAATAGTTACAGCCCCCCGAATAAAGGCCGGGAAGACATTAAGAAAGGTAATCGTAATCATCAGCAGCCATTGGTCATTTTTAGCAATGTCTTTCAAATCTTTCATTAACGAATCATTAGACTTAATTGAAACAACGCGCTCTTTAATACTGGCAAAACAGAACAGGAACATCAGCGTCGCGGCGCACCCCATGATCACCATGGTCAACTGAAAGCCTGAAGCGCGGTTACCGTTACCCAACCAGTCGGTTAACGGTAAAATGGAGGAAGAGACAATCAGCGTCGCCAGGCCATTCAGGAAGAACCGCCATGATAAACAGCCCAGTCGCTCTTTTTGATTCAGGGTGATCACCCCCGCGACTGAGCAATAGGGAATGTTGATCGCGGTATAGATCAGTGACATCACCAGATAGGTCACCCAGGCATAAATAATTTTTCCGTTCATGCTCAGGTCAGGTGTGGTAAACATCACGATGGCGCCCAGGCCAAAGGGTACCGCCATCCATAACAACCACGGGCGGAACTTACCCCATCGACTTTGCGTACGATCGCAGATTGCGCCCATGATCGGATCGCTGAAGGCGTCAAAAATACGGATGACCAGAAATAGTGTTCCAACGACGCCAGGCGCTAATCCATATACATCGGTATAAAACCACGTCAGATAGAGCGCCAGTACACTCCAGATCATACAGGATCCCGCATCCCCCATCCCGTAACCGATCTTCTCTTTCAGACGCAGCTTTCCATAAGCGCTTTGTTTTTCCATTACCGTTGCGGACATAAAATCACCTCAATAATGCACAGCTCTAAAAATTAAACACAGAGCATTATCGCCAGCCCCTGTGCGGATGACTGAATAAAAATTTTCGACTCGTTTAAAAAGGATTAAGTGGGAAAAGCAGAAATCAGACAGCCGTGATATTAAGCGCGATACTGCTCTCACGTATAATTAACCGTGAGACAATTTCATACATTTCGATACTCTCCTGCTTATGGGTATTATTCACCATCTGGAATGCCAGGTGGGCAATCTCGCCAATCGGTTGAGCCACGCTGGTTATTTTTTTGGTCTGCGCCAACAAGGTATTGTCAAAACTGGCGATAGCAATATCCTGCGGGACAGCCACCCCTCTTTCCTTTAAGCCATCGATAACATAACTGGCAGCAACATCGTTATAGATCCAAAGAGAAGAGCATGCTTTTTTCCGGTCAGCTAATATCCCGATAATATCGTCCAGTATCCGAATATGGCCGGATATTTTTTCACCTTCGCCTTTCGCTATCCAGAATTGATTCTCTTTAGCGAGTGTTAAACCCTGACTGGTGATTTTCTTACTCCAGGCAGAGACCTTTCGATTATCGACGCCCTCCTGAGCAATAAAACCAAAGGTGGTATGCCCGGTCTGGATAAAATGCTCCGCAATAGCCTCTGCACCTTTCCTTTGATTGATAGAGACAGAATTAAAAAAACGAGAAACCTGCGTTACCACTGCAACCGGAATGCGGGTTGCGGTCAACCATTCCGCAAGTTCGCTTTCGGCCTCTGTCGGCACCCATAGCAGACTGTCGATCCCCATTCCGATTAGGCTGTGAATAATCTGCTTATCCTGTTGAGGCTGATTCTGATGGGTCTTAATAATTACCGATTTCCCGATGTATCTTGCTTCCTCTTCAAAGGTTGCCAGTAACTCAGAAAAGTGAGGATTCACCAGGTTTGGTAGCACCACGCCAATCAGCCCGGAACATTTACCACTCAGCTGAAACGCACTTTTGCTGGGGACATAGCAAAGGTAATCCATTGCATCACGTACTGCCTGGCGTGTTTCCGGCGTCACGCTGGGATGATGGTTCAGCACACGCGATACGGTCGCCGTAGACACTCCCGCTTTTTTTGCTACGTCTTTAATGGATGCCATGATAATGAGATGCGTCGTTTAATCAGGCGGTCACTATAAAGTGTGATGAAGGTCAAAAATGTAAGCCAGTTCACATGTTGCTGCGTTACATAAATCCCTGCTTATCCACTCAATTCAGTCTGAATCACGCTTTACCCTAAAAGAGAGACAACAGAGTATGTCATGGTTAGCCCGTTCCGCATTAGCTGGCGGCCAGGCAACACGCAGCCCCACAGCGGGCTGGTTAGACGGCGAGCATAACCGGCTGGGGTTCTGATCGCCCGCCATCCACCATTCGTCACATCAGGCAAAATTGGTTATTATCCGCCTCCCCTCACCTGCCGGTAGTCCGATGTCTGAGATAGTCGATAGTTTTGTTGCGCCGCCGTGTCATGACCCGATTGAGATTCTCTATCAGGATGAGCATCTGCTGCTGATCAATAAGCCCAGCGGGCTGCTGAGCCTGTCCGGCAAAAATCCGCTGAATCTTGATTCGGTGCATCACCGGCTGGTGAAAAGCTTCCCCGGCTGCACGCTGGTCCATCGACTGGATTTCGGTACTTCCGGGTTGATGGTGATTGCCCGCAACAAGGCGATCAATGCGGCGCTCTGCCAGCAGTTCAGCCAGCGCAACGTGCGTAAACTCTATAGCGCGCTGTTGTGTGGCCATCTGGCTGATGACGAAGGAGTGATTGAGGCGGCGATTGCCAAAGATCCGGCGCGCTTTCCGCGGATGACGATTTGCGATCGCCACGGCAAGCCTGCACGTTCACATTATCGGGTGGTTGAGCGCGTTGATTATGCGCAGCAGGATGGCAGCACGGTGCCGGTTACGCGGGTGGTGCTGACCCCGGAAACCGGGCGCACGCATCAGCTGCGGATCCACTGCCAGCTGCGCGGTCATCCGATTCTGGGCTGCGACCTGTATGGCGGGCTGCTGCTGCCGGGCAGCGAAAAAACGCCGCGACTGATGCTGCATGCCGGCGAACTGCATTTTGTTCATCCGGTCAGTGGCGAAGCGATTCACGCCCGGCACCCCAGCCCGTTCTGATTCGGCTGAGACGCAGCAGCATCAGCCTCGCCCGGCTGGCGCTGCGCTGCATCCGCCTTAACCCGGACTTACCACATCAGATCGTCCGGCACTTTGAAGTCTGCATACGGATCGTCTTCATCCTGCGCTTCCTGACTCAACGCGCTGTTCAGTACGATGCTGCTGGCATCGCGCTGTGCAATTTTATCCGCCACGCTGGCCGGGATAATCGCATACTGATTCTCGCCACCGTTCTCCGCCACCAGACGGGCAATAGCAAGACGGCCGCTGATCAGCTGCGCCTGAGTCAGCTTATCGACGTTGATTTTTTTAATCAGGTTGTTATCGGTGAAGTTAAAGCCGATATTGCCTTTTGACACATCAATTTTATTCATTTCAATCAGTTGCTTGACCTGCGCTTTATACTCTTTGGATAAAACGGCTTGTTTCTGCTGCTCATTCAACTGCCTGTCGCGCTCAAGCTGCGCTTTTTTATTTTCTTCGACCGCCGCTCTGGCTTCACGCGCCTGAACCCGTGATTTCTTGGCGGTACGCTGCACTTTGTCCATCTTCTTGCTGCTGACTAATCCCGCTTTCAGCATCTGCTCTTGTAAGGTGAGTTTGGTCATTTTGGTTTCTGAGCCTGTTACGAAATTTCTGCGATTATACCTGTAAATTCCCGGTCTGTGTCAGGTTGCGGGCGTTGATCGCAGGGCACAATCTCCGGCGCTGCCTGCCGCGCCGCGCTGTCGGTTAAACGCATCCTGGCGCCGCTGTGCTACCATTCTCCGGTCAAAACCACCCTGTTGAGCACTATGTCGGAATTAACCAAACGTAAAAATGACCCTGAAGGGCTGAAGAAACGTATTATCGCGGGCGCACTGAAAACCTTTGCCGAGTTTGGCATGCAGGGCGCACGGCTGGAGCAGATTGCCGAACATGCGCAGACCACTAAACGGATGGTGGTGTATCACTTCGGCAGCAAAGAGCAGCTCTATATCGATGTTCTTGAGCAGGTCTATCAGCAGATCCGCCAGCACGAAACCGGCCTCAACCTGGCAGCGATGGAACCGGAAATAGCGATGACGCGGCTGGTCGAAGCCAGCTTTGATTACCATGTCGCCCACCCCGATTTTATGCGGCTGGTGTGTAGCGAAAACCTGTTACGCGGCCGCTATATCAGCCAGTCAACCCAGATTAAAACCCTTAATCGCAGCGCGCTGGACGTGCTGGATGACATTCTGATCCGTGGTCAGCAGCAGGGGCTGTTTATCGAAGAGGTGCAGACGATTGACGTGCACCGCCTGATCAGCAGTATCTGTGTGCATCACGTCTCCAACCGCTACACCTTTAATGCGCTGTTCAGCCCGGATAACAGTGAAGAAGAGAGCATTCGCCGTAATCGTCAGCTGGCTGTAACCGCAACGTTACGTTATATCCGCAAATAATTTGACCGTGCTGCGGCCTGGCTTACTCATGGTCTACGCTTACTGAATATCCGTCATAAAACCGCCATAAAAGGAATGCTGTTGTGAGCAGAGACGCCCACCTTTATCCGCTTCGTCACACCGACGTTGATCCTAAAGATGACGTGCTATGGAACTGGGCGCAAAACGCGCAGATCGGTAGTCGCCATCAGGTTCAGCGTCCCGCCAGCGAAGCAGAACTTCAGGCATTGCTGCGCCAGTCACAGGGTCAGATCCGGGTGATTGGCAGCAAGCTCTCCCCCGGCCGTATGCTGCACGTCAGCGAGCAGGATCTGTTACTGGATCTCAGCGCGTTCAGTGGCCAGACCGCCAGCGATGAACAGAGTGTGACCTTTGGTGGAGCGACGCCGCTCGATCAGGTTTACCGCACCCTGACCGGAATGAACCGGATGCTGGCATCGTCGCCAGGGGTGATCGCCATCCAGACGCTGGCCGGTGCCATGGCGACCGGTACGCACGGCCAGGGCCTGCAGCAGAGTTCGATTGCCGATGAAGCGCTGTCGATTCGCATGGTGCTGACCGATGGCAGCGTGCGGGAGTTCAGGCGCGGCGAACCGGACTTCCCGGCGGCGCAGGTTTCACTTGGCGCGCTGGGTATCGTGACTGCCGTGACGCTGCGAACCGAACCGTTTCGCATCTTTACCTGCCACAAAAATGCAGTTTCTGCCGATACGCTGGAGCAGGATTTGCTGCGCTGGAATGATGAATATCCGCTGAGCAAAGCCTGGTGGTTTGTCGATGACAACCGGGTACACGTCTGGAACGCGCATGAAGCGAATGACGATGAACGTCTGCGCTATGAACAGCAGGATCGTCAGGTGGTTGAGCATGAAGGTCAGGCTGATGACAGCCTGAACGACACCATCGATCAGACGCTGGCGCACATGCATCGTGATACCCAGATTCAGGGCAAAGGCGGCAAGCAGTTCCGCACCGTGACCCGTTTTCGCGATTTTACCGATGTTACCGGTGACATCTACCAGCTATTTTGCCGCGGCATCGCGGTGCCGCAGATCAATGTCGAAATCGGCGTACCGCTGGCGAAAACGCCTGCCATCATCAGCCGGATCAAGCAGTGGTATGCGGAAAACCGTCCGCATATGCACTACCCGATCATCCTGCGCTGTACCGGTGCCTCCTCAGCCTGGCTGAGTCCGGCGTTTGACCAGCCAACCTGCTTCTTCGGCTTCGTGGTGTACTACGCGGATGACGGCTCGCTATCGCCCGACGGTCTGCATTTTCTGACCGAAGTAGAAAAACTGCTGGCCGATGAGGGCGGACGCCCGCACTGGGGCAAATATTACGACGAAGAACGCTATCGCTGGCGTGAGATCTACCCGCAGTGGGAGGCGTTCCGCGCCCTGCGCAGCCAGCTCGATCCGCAAGGCCGATTAGGCAATGACTACATCGCCCCACTTTTTGACTGAATTAATAAGGGAAAATATGTTTGCCTGGGTAACGCTGTTAACTCAACCCGACTATCTGGTGGGCGTGAAAGCGCTGCACCATTCACTGAAGCAGAGCAACAGCCAGTGGCCGCTGGTGGTTATGACCACCCCAGCGATTTCCGCCGAAGATTGCCAGGCTTTGCAGGCCGAAGGCTGCGTAATAGCGTCGGTTGAGCCGATCTACCCGCGCGCCGATCTGGATCAGCATTATGCTTCGGCGCAATTTGGTGAAGTGTGGACCAAGCTGCGTGCCTGGCAGCTGACTGATTATCAGCGCGTGGTGTTTCTCGATGCCGATATGCTGGTGCTGCAGAATATGGATGAGCTGTTCACGCTCGATCTCGGGGATAACCTGATGGCGGCGTGTCACGCCTGTCGCTGCAATCCGAACCAGATTGCCTCTTATCCGGCGGACTGGCAGCCCGGGCAGTGCCATTATACCTGGCAGGCGCGGGGTGAAGCCGCGCCTGCCAGCCTGGACTATTACCTGAACGGCGGTTTTCTGGTGCTGACGCCGGATAATGCGGTTTACGAGGCACTGGAACAGCGGATTGCGGCGATTGATGACCTGAGTGCGTATCCCTTCTCCGAGCAAGACCTGCTGAATGAGGCGTTTGCCGGCCGCTGGAAACCGCTTTCTTACGTTTATAATGCGCTGAAAACCTTACCGTTCCAGCACAGCGCGATCTGGCGTGACGACGAGGTGAAGAATCTGCACTTCATCCTGGCGAAGCCGTGGAAACGCGACCTGAATCAGCCGGAAAGCCAGCGCGACCGCTACTACGCGCTGGATAAGCTGTGGTGGGAAAAAAGCGGCCTCGCCTGATCCCCTCCGGGCAGGAAGTCACCGCTTCCTGTCCGCTTAGTCCCCCACCGCCAGCGCTACACCGTCATCCAGCGACGCTCCAGCGCAGACAGCGCAATCGCCTCCAGCACCTTCTGCACCTGTAATCCTTCCGCAAAATCGGGCCACATACGATCGCCTGCCGCAATGCCGTTAATTAAATCGCGGATCTCAACCGTCTTCTGATCGTTGAAGCCGATGCCATGTCCGGCCGACACGCAAAAGTTGGCATAATCGGGGTGCGCTGGCCCGGTCAGCAGGGTTTTAAAGCCCTGCCGTCCGGCCGGTTCATCGTGAATATAGAGTTCCAGCTCCGCCATGCGCTCCTGGGTGTAGCGCAGCGTGCCTTTGGTGCCGGTCACCACATAGGTCAGCCCCATCTTGGCACCACAGGCGATGCGGGAGGTTTCAATTACGCCATGCGCCCCGTTGTGGAAACGCAGCAGCGCACTGGCCTGATCTTCGTTTTCCACCGGCAGCTGACGGCTGAGATCTTTTGGGTCCGGGCGTGAAGTGATGACCGTCATCATGTCGCCACTGACCTCGGCGATATCCCCCACCAGATAGTGCGCCATGTTGACGATATGCGCCGCCAGATCGCCGAGCGCACCGAGACCGGCCAGCGCTTTCTGGCAGTGCCAGTCGAGCGGCGTCTCCGGTTTTGCCAGATAATCTTCGTTGTGGGTGCCGTAGAAATGCACCACCTCACCAATCTCGCCATTGGCAATAATCTCTCTCGCCAGCTGGCTGGTGGGGTTTTTCATATAGTTAAAGCCGACCAGGGTTTTGACGCCGGCGGCCGTGGCGGCGGCCACCATCTCTTCGGCATCAGCCACACTCAGCGACAGCGGCTTTTCGGAGTAGACGTGCTTACCGTGGCGGATCGCCTCCAGCGCCATCTCTTTATGCAGGAAGTTGGGGGCGCAGATGTCGACCACATCAATAGCCGGATCGCGTACCAGCTCGCGCCAGTCGCCGGTCGAACGGGCGAAACCAAAGGTTGCGGCCTGGCGGGCGGCCAGCTCCGGGTTCACTTCCGCCAGCATCTCCCGCACGATCTCGCCTTTCAGCGCAAAAACGGTGGGTGCCTGGGCATAAGCAATGGCGTGACAGCGACCAATATACCCACTGCCGATCATGCCGATTCTGACTTTGTTCATCTCAACTCCATACACGCATCTCAAGGTTGAAATGAAATCTAAATTTCATTTATGCCGTTTACAAAGCCAGAATGAAATAAATGTGACAATGGTGGAAAACAATCCGTCAGAACCACTGATTACGCCGCCTGACAAGGACTGCTCTGCGGCAAAACACCTCATAAAAACCTCACTTTTCGCCGCCAGCGTTTTTTTTACTTAGCGGCAGGAAACCGGCGAAAAGCGGGCATTTTTAAGGGGAGAGACCCGACAGTGGCGACTATTTCAGCAGTCGGACGATTTTGTGAAAAAGAGTTTTGACATGGCCCGGACAGGCCGTTACTATGCGCCCCGTTCCAACAATTCCTCTGTAGTTCAGTCGGTAGAACGGCGGACTGTTAATCCGTATGTCACTGGTTCGAGTCCAGTCAGAGGAGCCATATTTAAGAAGCCCGCTCAGGGAAACCTGAGCGGGCTTTTTGCTTTGTGTTATTAGTGAATCGGTAACAAACTCAATGGCTATCCATCAAATAACGATGCGCTTTGGACGCTGCACTAGCGGCCTTGAAAATATAGCGCTTGTCATTCTTCAGTGGTTTCAGCCAGGAAGCAATATCGCTTTAATGCTGCCCCTCTCCAGCGATCCCCAGATCCGCCATCAGGTACGCGCTTCCCGGCTCGGCGATCAACTCCTCAAAAGCCTAACTCGCACTGCCAAACTTCCCTTTCATTTCACGATTCAGGCGGCTTTTGCCCCAGTTCAGTGAACCAGCTCATGCAGACCGGTGGCGTGAAAATTGGCCGCATCAGAAAAAAGGTAACGCTCCGGCAACCCTGTAAACATCCCGTAAAACCCGGCCACGTGATTTTAGATATCTTTCCTTAACGTGTCGTGATGTTCGCGAAGTCGGCTCCTGGCACGAGGCGGACTGACATACAGGCCAATATCCATAAGGAGTGAGGAGTGAGGAGCGGAAGTTATTTCTCTGCTTACCTAAACGACATAATGCAGTGTAACTAACAGATCATGCTAAAGTATTAGCAAAATACAGGCGTTCTAAAATAAATCCTCTTATCCAGAAGCCATTTTTATAATGAAAACATTTACTAAAAAAGTTAGCGTTTTTCACTTCAGTCCTTTTCGTTATCTGTTTGCTGCTCGCCTTCTTACCGTTTTGGGCAATGGTATTGCACCGATTGCATTAGCGTTCGCAGTGCTTGATATTGGCGGATCGGTATCTGATTTAGGTCTCGTTGTTGCGTCCCGCTCCATTTTTAACGTTTTATTCTTGTTGATCGGGGGCGTATTAGCGGACCGCTACTCTCGTAACCAGCTATTGGTATCCTCTTCTGTTATTGCGGCAGTTTCACAAGCTATTGTCGCATGGTCTGTGTTGGACGGTTCAGCAACTGTGATGAGTCTGGCATTACCTGGAGCTTTGAATGGAGCAGCAGCTGGCATCGCGTTACCTGCATCCTCAGCCCTGGTCCCCCAAACTGTTCCAGTGCAGAATTTGCGAGCAGCGAATGCATTAATTCAGCTTGGTATTTATGGCGGTACGATTATCGGCACTTCGCTTGGTGGGATCCTAATCAGTTCTGTCGGACCCGGTTGGGGACTGGCAATTGATGCGATTGGTTTCGCAGCCTCTGCACCGCTTTATTTCTTAATTCGTATTACATCAATCAAAGCATGCCCACCATCAGGTAATATCCTGCAGGACTTAAAAGAAGGATGGGAAGAATTCACAAGCCGAGCTTGGGTATGGGCAATTGTGGTCCAATTCACCATTATCAATGCAGCATTTAGTGGCGTAATGATGGTACTTGGCCCTGTGATTGCTGATGCTTCTTTTGGGCGAGCTAATTGGGGAATTATGGTTGCTGCGCAAAGCGTTGGCCTTATGACAGGTTCGTTCTTCGCCCTAAGATGGCGTCCACGACGCGATCTTTTTATTGGTGCAATGCTAGTAGCACTATGCTCAGTGCCAATTTTTATGCTTAGTCAACCTGCTTCTGCAGCGTGGCTTATTGCAGCTTTTTTTATTGCTGGCGTAACGTTCGGTCTATTCGGCGTCTCCTGGGCTCATTCATTACAAACTCATATTCCTCAGGAAAAATTGGCTCGCGTGTACGCCTATGACGCTGTAGGTTCGTTTGTGGCCATTCCCTTAGGTGAACTGGTCGCTGGGCCGCTGGCAATTCATTATGGCAGGAGTAATGTGCTTCTGGTTTCAGCGATAGCAGTAGTCATAGCAACTTTAGGAACCTGCCTGGTCCCTGGGATTAGACAGCTCGACAATTTTTCACCGGTGAATTCGAAAAAAGCCACCAGCTCCTCATGACAATATTCAAAAAATTACAAAATATGAAATGTAAATTATTGCTTGAGACTAGATAAAACGATGAAACATTCCCAAGGGATTAGTATTCCCTGAACGCTTAAATCTCCGTTTTTGGCACACAGCGGTTGAGCTATCGAATCGGAAGGTCCGCTGTGAGCGAAAAGCGGACGTAAGTTGTCCTCACGTTTTCGATTATGCCATCTTATTCATCTCGTATCGTTCAAAAAATGCGGCAACACTTTTGATAATCAAGCTATGTAATGACACATTTAAGGAATCATTATGCCTGGAATAACGCTCACATTGTCTGGTTGCAAAGATCAAAAATTAACCAAAAAGTGTGTACTTTTAGCTACTCAAATCACATGCGAGATATTGAAGAAAAACAGCTTCGAAACCATGGTCATAGTAAGACATGTGGACGATGATGACTGGTTTATTGATGGCAGGAGTCTGGCTGAATGGGGAAAAAATTCGTTCAGACTTGAAGTTACTGTCGTGGATGAAACCTGTAGCAAAGATCAGAAAGCAGCGTATCAAAAAGCAATTTACAACGCTATGGAACAAGCTATTGGTAACCTACATCCTCAGTCAAATGTGCATGTTATTGATTGTAAAGCTGCTTCATATGGATACACAGGGATAACGCAAGAATACAGATATCAGCATAAAGATGAGTTTTACTAACCAAAATTCCTTTTCTATCACCGTCAATGTGGCGCATTTTGATTGTGGACTTAAGACGCTAACGTCCGTTTCTGGCACAGAGCAGACCGTCAGAGCTCTTTGACCACCATCACGCTTCGAGCCGACTTTTAGATGCTTGTTCTGAACACCCGTCTTTTGCAGAGAACCTCGTGGCACGATCAGCGATGAAGCGAAGTTTTAAACCTGTTTTACGTAACGAGCAACTATTGGTGGTCATTCTGGTGGTCTTGACAAAAAGATCACTCAGTTTTATCTTTCTTATCAGACAGTTACTGGCAAAGGCGAGTCCAGTCTGACAGTCATATTTAAGCAGCCCGCTCAGGGAAAACTGAGCGGGCTTTTTGCTGTTACTGCCGCTTAGCCTTTGGCAAAGTTCGCCTGGATACGCTGTTGCAGATAATCTTCAGCGCTGATCGCCGGATACTTCGCCTGCGGGCCGAGGATCTCAACGTCTTTATTCGCCTGACAGAAGAAAGCCAGGCTGTAGCGCGCGCCCTGATATTCCCCCGGCAGCGGGCTTCTTACCCGATGGAAGTTTGACGGCAACTGGTCGTCACTCCAGCGCATCAGCATGTCGCCAATATTGCAGGTGATCACCTCTTCACGTGGTTCAATGCTGGTCCACTGCTGGCTTTCGCGATCTTTGCCGGGACAAACCTGCAGGCCGCCCTGGCCGGGGCGCTGGAACAGTAGCGTCAGGCAGTCGAAATCGGTATGCGCACCGGCGCGCCACATCCCCTGCTCCGACTGTTCGGTGGCATAGTAGTGCAGCATCCGCAGCGTGCTCTGGTAGGTGTTTCGGTCGGGATTGTGCGCCTGCTCGAAGAAGTGCTCAGGAAAACCCAGCTTAAGCGCAAAGCAGGAGAGCAGCTTCATCCCCAGCTGCCAGCACTGCGACTCAAAGCCCAGCATGGTCTGCTTAAAGGCGGGCAGCTCCTGCTCTGTCGGCCACAGCGAATCCATTAACGGACGGGTAATCTGATAGGACTCTTTCTGGTCCGGGGTTTTGGTCGAGGGACGGACCTGCGACTTATTTTCCCAGCCGGCGTTACGCGCCAGCGGATAACGGGCTTTGACCGCTTCCGGCAGCGAGAAGAAATCTTCCGTCATGCTGAATGCCTGGCGGATATCGTCGAGGGCAATGCCGTGATTGCTGACCTGAAAGAAACCGATCTCCACCGCTGCCTGCCACAGTTGTTCGGCAATTTCCTGTTTACGCTGTTCGAAATCTGACAGGTCGATGCAGCGCACTTCGCGGGCAAAGGTCTCTTCGCCCATTGCGCCCATTGCCGCTTCTTTTTCCAGTTCCTGCAGTGCATAGCCTTGTGTCTGGGTTGATTGTGTCATGGTGTTATTCCTTTTCAGAAGAGGGTTAACCGGCGGCACGCTGTTGCAGCGTCCGGACGGCTGAGATTGCCTGATGGCGCATGGCATCCAGATCGAGACCAGGAATGTGATCGTTTTCGACAATCATCCGGCCATTGATCATCAGCGCCTTTAACGAAGCCCGACCGCCGCAGGCCACCGGCCCAATTGCCATGTCATGCAGGCCGAAATAGCGCGGATCGTCCAGCCGGTACACGGCGATATCGGCCAGCATCCCGACCTGCACGGTGCCGCTCTGCGGCAGACCGAGGATCTGCGCCCCGCCGGCGCTGCCCCAGCGCACCACATCTTCAATGGTTGCCGCATCGCCACCGCCTTCAAAGGTGCCGCCGTCATAGCGAGGCGTGGCGAACATGCCTTTTCTGGCGCGCTGCAACAGCCATGCCGCATGCGCTTCACTCTGCATATCGGCCGCCTCGTTCGATGCCGCGCCGTCCACGCCCAGTGAAACCGGCACCCCCGCCTGCTCCAGCGCCAGCAGATCGGCAATGCCGCTGCCCAGCCGTCCGTTACTTTGCGGGCAGTGCGCAATCCCGGTCCGGCTGTCACCCAGCAGCGTGATCTCCTGCGGCAACAGCTTCACCAGATGGGCAAACCAGACGTCATTACCCAGCCAGTCGTGTTCAGCACAAAACTGCACCGGCGTCATGTTGTAGCGGTCACGCGCTGCATCCAGATAATCCACCGTTTCCGACAGGTGACTGTGCAGCCGGATACCCAACTGACGCGCCAGCCTGGCCATTTCGCGCAGCTGCGCGCCCGGCGCTGAGTGCAGCAGCGTAGTCGGAGCCATCACCACCCGACGCAGCGAGGCTGGCCGCGGATCGTGGTAACGTCCCACCAGCCGTTCTATGTCGGCCATATAGTGATCAAAATTCTCCGGGCGCAGCGCCTGCGGTAAATTCTGCTCAATCGTCCGCCCCTGAGTCGCACCACCCCGGCACAGCACAATCCGCATCCCCAGCGCCTCGCCCTCACTGAACAAAATGTCGGAAGGATCAAACGGCATATCTGGCCAGTAGAGATAGTTATGATCGGCGACCGTGGCGCAGCCGGAGCGCAGTAACTCGATCAGGCCGATACGAACCGCCAGCCGGAAGGTCTGTTCATCAAAGGTGGCGCGAAAACGATACGGCGTGGCGCTTAACCAGCCGGTCAGGCTTTTGTTCAGCCCCTGCGGCTCACCTTTCAGCAACGACTGAAACAGGTGGTGATGGGTATTGACCCAGGCGGGATAGACCACGCAGTCGCGGGCATCAATCAGCCGCTCGTCCGGCAACGCGGTCAGCGAACCAATGGCTTCGATCACGCCTTCGCGGATGCGGATATCGGGCCCGGCATGACGCGCCCGCTCGCCCGGCAGGCCGGTCAAAATGGCGTGCGCGTTTTTAATCAGTAATGATTGAGATGACATCGCAACGTTCCTCACGGTTTAACCTGCATCTGCTGAACAAACTCGGTGGTGTAAGCCTGTTTCCAGTCGGTATCCGCCTTCAGCAGGCTGGCTTTGACCATGAAATCGCGGGTTTTTTGCCAGCGATCCTGCGTCATGGTGCCCCAGCCGGCTGTCGCGGCATCGCCGCCGTCAATCAGGTGGTGCTGTTTGATCTGCGTGACGCCCCAGGCCAGCAAATCATCGGTCATTTTGGGATTCTCTTTTTTAATCAGCGCGTTGCCTGCTGCCGGATTATTGAGGTAGCTGACCCAGCCCTCCATTGAGGCGCGCACAAACTTCGCCATCGCCGCGCTGCGGCTGCTGATCTGGTCCGGGCGGGTAATCAGAATGCCGCCGTAAGGCGGATAGCCGTGCTCGGAAAACAGGAAGAAATTCGATTTTACCCCGGCCTTTTGCGCCTGGAAAACCTCAGAGCTGACATAAGCCTGCTGTGCCACATTCTGATCGGCGATAAACGGCTGGATATTGAAGGTATAGGGGCGCACCTGCCCATCGCTGAGCTGATACTGTGCCTTGAGCCACGGCCACCAGGTGGCTTGCCCGGAACTGGAAACCAGAATGGTTTTATCTTTCAGGCCGTCGAGGGAGGTGACGGAGGCGTGGGTCAGCAGTCCCTGCGGATCGTACTGGAACGGGGCGGCAATCGCTTTAGCCTGAAAGCCACGCTGCACCGCTTCAAGTAACTGCAGGTCATAACCGATGATCACGTCGGCGCGCTTCGATAACAGCAACTGCATGCCGTTGATCTGCGGCCCGCCGGACTGAATGCTGACGTCCAGCCCGTAGCGCTGATAGATACCGGTCGCCAGCGCCTGGTAATAGCCGCCCTGCTCAGCCTGCGCGTACCAGGAGGTGAGTAAGGCAATCTTCTCTGCGGCATCGGCCGGCAGGATGAATGCGCCAGAAATCAGCGTGCTCAGCACGCAGCCAGACAGGGGAATGCGGGATCGTAACTTCATTGCTCCTCTCCTAATCGTCACCGGAGGGAGGCTGAGCAAAGGCGACTCAGCCCCCGGCCGGTTCAACATGAACCGCGAAATGGTGGCTGAGCAATGTCCCGCGCAGTTGCCTGCACTGACCGCTTCTACTCACAGTGAGTTATACAAAAAGGATGCCAGGTTAGCCGATCGGCGCGGCTTAAGGGCTGCGCGGCGATCGGCGGAGGAGGCGCTGCAACCTTTGATTCATTAAGGAGCAACCAGCACCATTCTGGTGCAGCGTCAGGGCTGCGGGTGTCCGGGCGTCTGAATCTGGCTGAACAGCATTTCCAGCTGTTTAAGCATCATCGACGCCGCCAGCGACAGCTGCCTGGCCGGAGCGACGCACAGTGACAGGGTGAAGGTTTTGAGTTGCGGATCGGTCAGCGGAATAAACTGCAGTTCGTTGCTTTCCACCTCATCCATGATATCGAGCCAGCAGAGAATACCGATGCCGATTTTCTCTTTGATCAGCGAACGGATCATGTGGATGTTATTGGAGACCGCCACCTCGTTGATCATCTCGCCATGAATGTTGATCAGCGCCTGCACCGGCTCAGCCAGCATCAGCGGAGCGGAAGGCAGGATAAACGGATACTCGCTGCACTGGTTAAACCGCACCCCGCTTTTGCTGCTGAGCGGATGGCCGGTCGGGACCACAATCCCCAGATTGATCTCGGCAAAGGCCCGCACCTGCAGCTCGCGTGACGATTGCGGGTTCAGCATTACCCCGAAATCGGCATCGCCCGACATCAGCGCCTGCTGAATATCGACGTTGTTCATGGTGGTCAGGGTGAAAGAGATATTCGGATAGTCGAGATGCACCTGCCTGAGCATTGACGAGAAAAACTGCCGGTTAATCGCGTCGATGGTGGCGATGCGCACATGGCCGCGTCGCAGTCCACGCAGGTCGTCCAGTTGTTCGCAGACCCGCGAAAAGTCTTTTTTCCAGTTACTGGCGGCGTGCAACAGCAGTTCGCCAGCCGCGGTCAGCCGCAGGCCGGTGGGATGACGCTCAAACAGCGGCATCGCCAGTTCTTTCTCAACCCGCAGGATTTGCCGATCGATAGACGACGCCGCCACGTGCAGGGTTTCGGACGCCTTGCGAAACGATCCCTGACGGGCCACTTCAGTGAAATAGAGCAGAAATCGGGAGAATGCAAACATAGGCAGTGCTCTCTTTTTTGCAACGGGATGTGCGAATCAAAGCGCTGGACGCAACAGTTTTATCACAATAACGTAGATTTCATGGCAATGGGAACAATCGTTTCATCACTCAACGGGCTGCTGCTGCGCAGCGCGGAGTGATAATGCTGCTGGTCAGGTAGCAAGCACGATGACCTGATTTTTTATCACTGCTCCCTTTAGGCAAATACGGTAAATAACCATGAAAGATTCCAGGCTTATTCCTGTCACGATCAGCGCTGTCAATATTAATGGTGTCGGCAATCTTTCATTGCAGCTTATTGCCCGGCACGGTGGTTTATTACCGGATTATTTACCGGGTGCGCACATTGATGTTTTCATTCCGCAAATCGGGTCGCGTCAGTATTCACTTTGCAGCGAAAGTCACAGCGGTGAATATTACGAGATCTGCGTGAAACGGGCAGACCTCTCCAGCGGCGGATCGCATTTTATTCATCACCATTTACGGCCTGGCGATGCGCTGGAAATCTCAGCACCGCGCAATCATTTCCCGCTGCCCGAAGCGGGACGCTATCTGCTGTTTGCCGGGGGAATCGGTATTACCCCACTGTTGCCGATGGCGGAACAGCTTGCCCGACAAGGGATTGACTATGAACTGCATTATTTTATCTCGTCGCCAGAACAGGCGGCATTTGTGCCGCGATTAACCGCACCGCGATTAGCAGACCAGGTTTATTTTCATCACAGCAGCGCAAACGATTCTCTGCGTACCGCTACGCCGTCGTGTTTATCGCAGCCCGATCCACAGACCCGGATAATAGCCTGCGGCCCGGACGGCTTTATTCAGCGTCTGCAGCACCTTATGCAGCAGCATGGCTGGCAACCGGATAAATTGATTTTTGAGCGATTCAGCAATTCCGCGCTAAATAATAGCGCCAGCGACAGCGCCTTTTATATCCAGCTCAATTCTACCGGCACCCGCTATTTAGTCAGCCCGCAGCAGACTATCGCCGAAGTCTTATTAAGCGCCCGGGTCGATATTATGCTGTCGTGCGAACAGGGAATATGCGGTTCCTGCATCACTGAGGTAATCGACGGTATTCCCGATCATCGTGACTGCGTGCTGACTGCCGAAGAGAAAGCGGAGAATACGCAGATAACCTTGTGCTGCTCCCGGTCCAGAACGCCGGTTCTGGTGCTCGACCTTTAATCTCAGCGCGGAGTCTTATCATGTCTGTTTCCCGGTCCGATGCACCGCTTGCTGGCCTTGCCGGCGTTCGCCTCCCCGACTGGCTGCTGCCGGCGGACTGGCCGCGTGAAGCCGGTGAGCCGCTGCTGGCCGAGTTGCGTTTTGACAACGGCAAAATTGCTTCGCTGACGCCAGCCCGATCCGATCAGAGCGACCTGTGGCCGGTGGATGGCGCACTGGCGCTGCCGGGGCTGATTGAACCGCATGCTCACCTCGATAAAACCTTCACCCTCGCCCGCAGCCGTCCGTCAAAACCGGGCCTGCTGGCCGCCATTGAAACCCTGCATCAGGACCGCCAGCACTGGACGGCGTCGGACCTTCAGCAGCGTGCCGGCAAAGCTATCGGCAGGGCGGCCGCCAACGGCGTGACTCATTTGCGCAGCCATATCGACTGGTTTGACCATCGCCCTCCGCTGGCCTGGACTGAGCTGGCCGGCATGGCCCCCCCAGGCATCAGGCTGGAACGGGTGGCGCTGGTGCCGCTGAGCCTGTTCGCCAATGCTGAAGTCGCTGACCGCATCGCTCGCGCGGTGGCGCAGAGCGGCGCCGGTTGCCTGCTGGGCGGCTTTATCCACTCCTCAAACTGGGACCCGGCAGCGATGAGCCACCTGATGCGCAGCGCCGCACGCTGGCAACTGGATCTGGACCTGCATATTGATGAAGAGCTTTCGCCAGTGGCACACGGCCTGAGCTGGCTGGCGCACTACCTGGCTGAAAACAGCTTCAGCGGCCACATCTGTTGCAGCCACGGCTGCGCGCTGGCGTCCGGCAGTGAACTGCAGGCGCAGCAGGTACTGCGGCAACTGGCAGCCCACGGCGTCACGCTGATCGCTCTGCCGATGACCAACCTGCTGTTGCAGGATGCGGTAACCGGACGCACGCCGCGTCAGCGCGGCATTACCCTGCTGAAAGAGGCGCAGACCGCCGGCGTTCCGCTGCTGATCGGCTGTGACAACGTTCAGGACGCCTTTTGTCCGGCAGGCAGTTACGACCCGCTGGATACCCTGAGCTGCGCGCTGTTCGCCCTGCAACTGAGCAACGTTTTTGACCAGCATTCATGGCTGATTTGTGACGCCGCCGCCCTGACCGGCGCGCGCGCAGCCCCACCGCCGCTGTCACCGGGCAGCGACGCCACGCTGGTGCTGTTCCCGGGCAGCGACAGCGGCAGCTGGCCGTTAAACAGCGCAGCCCGCCAGGTTATCCATCACGGCCGGCTGACCCATCAACGTATCTGGCAGCAGGAGTTATCCCATGAGTCTTGAAGAGGGTGCGGGCCAACCGCTCGCCCATTATGCCGCCTGGCGTCGGGCCGGTGATTTTGTCTTTCTCTCCGGCATCATTCCGGTTAACCCGCAGAGCGGCACTATCGTGCGCGGCTTTAAGGATATCCCGGTTGAAGTCCGTCAGTTAGTTGGCGAAACCGGCGAGTTCTCGACCGACGCCAGACAGGGGCCGATTCTTGCGCAGAGCTGGTACGTGCTGGAAAGCATTCGCCACACCGTGCAACAGGCAGGCGGACAGATGAGCGATGTGATCAAGCTGGTGCAGTACTTCCGCAATCTCGATCACTTTCCCTGCTACAGCCGGGTCAGAAAGCTGTTTTATGACGGACAGCCGCCGGTTTCAACCGTGGTGCAGGTCAGCGAAATGCTGCCGAGCGCCGAGGTGCTGATTGAAGTGGAAGCCACCGCCTGGTTACCGCTAACCCCCTAATCTCCGACCACGAGGCACAGCATGATTAACGGTTACATTCCTGCAGCGCGTTTTCTGCCTTTTCTGAGCTGGACGGCCATCGCGGCTCTGCCCGACAAAGCCAACACGGTGATTGTTCTGCCGACCGGCGCGATTGAGCAGCACGGCCCGCATCTGCCCTGTTCGGTCGACAGCGTGATTTCGTCCGGCGTGGCGGGCCATGCGCTGGCCAGACTGCCAAAAACCATCCCGGCTTATGCCATTCCGCCGATCACCTACGGCAAGTCGGATGAACATCTGAATTTCCCCGGCACGCTGACCTTAACCGGCGACACCCTGCTGCAAACCGTGCTGGAGATAGCTGAATCGCTCTACCGCGCTGGCTTCCGCAAGCTGCTGATGATCAACGGTCACGGCGGACAGCCGCAGGTGCTGCAAATGGCGGCGCGGGAAATGCGTCTGCGCCACGGCGATATGATCATCATCCCGCACGACGTGTTTCGGGTACCAAACGTTGAAAACCAGTTCCTCAGCGCTCAGGAGCAGAAAATGGCGATGCACGCCGGTCACAGCGAAACCGCGGTGATGCTGGCACTGGCACCGGAATGCGTCCACCTCGACCAGGCGGTGGCCAACTATCCGCCGGAATTCCCCTGCCCGACGCTCTCCTCCGGTCGCCCGGCGGCGGCCTGGGCCGCCTACGATTTCGGGCCAAGTGGCGTGATTGGCGATCCGACCGCGGCCACCGCAGAACAGGGCCACGCGATCCTCGATTCGCTGGCCGCAAGCTGGGCGCAGGCGATCACCGAAATCCACCAGATGAGCTGGCAGGCGCGCAGCGAACCCACCTGGGGAAAACAGCACTGGAGCGGTTTTGTGCAAACCGGCTTCACTCCTCCTTCGTCTTCTTTGGCCTCTGAATAGTGGAGTCGTTACGATGAATATTGGGCGTAAATCAACTTTCTCCCTGCTTGCTCTGATGCTGACCGGGGTCTCGGCTTCCGGCATGGCGGAAGAGAAGTTTACCTTCCTGACCAACTGGTACGCGCAGGCAGAGCACGGTGGTTTTTATCAGGCTCAGGCTAGCGGCTTGTACAAAAAAGCCGGGCTGGATGTCAGCATCAACATGGGCGGTCCACAGGTGAACGTCATGCAGCTGATGGCGGCCGGACGCGCAGACTGTACGCTGGGTGACAACGGCCAGGCGCTGGAGACCTGGGAAGCCGGGGTGCACGCCGTCACGGTCGCCACGGTGTTTCAGCATTCACCGACGGTGTTTATCAGCCATGACAAAGTGGATCAGGCGCAACAGCTGAAAGACAAAACTTTCCTGCTGGCCACCGAGGCTTATAACTCGTTCTGGCCGTGGGCAAAAAGCGAACTCGGACTGGAGAAGGTGAAAGTCCGTCCCTACACCTTCAGCGTCCAGCCTTTCCTTGCCGACCGCAATCTGGTGCAGCAGGGATACGTCACCTCTGAACCGTTCTCGATTGAGAAAGGCGGCAAACCGTTTTACGTCTACATGCTCAGCGACTGGGGCTACCCGCCGTATGGCAACTCGATTATCTGCATGGCCGACACGGTTAAACAACGCCCGGCAGCGGTGGCCGCCTTCGTTAAAGCCTCAATGCAGGGCTGGAAAGCTTATCTGCAGGACCCGACCGCCGGCAATGCATTGATCGCCAAAGCTAACCCGCAGATGAGCGCCGATCAGATCGCTTTTGGCATCGCGCAGATGAAGAAATATCAGCTGGTGACGGGCGGCGATGCGCAAACCGGCGGTATCGGCATCATCACCGAATCGCGGCTGAAAAAGAGCTGGGAGATGCTGGTTAAAAACAAGCTGATCGACGCGGAGAAAGTGCCGTTCGGCCAGACCTATACCCTCGATATGATTAAAGACGCGAAGGTCATGCCATGAATACTGTCCCCAACCTCACCGTGATGCGCGACGTTCGCAGCGCCACGCCGCAGGCAGAGCCGGCGATCGAAGTGCTGTCGGCAGAGAAGATTTACAGCAACGGCACCCGTGCCCTGCTGCCGGTCAATCTCACCATTCATCAGGGTGAATTTGTTACCCTGCTCGGACCGTCGGGCTGTGGCAAAAGTACCCTGCTGAAAATGGTCGCCGGGCTGACCGAACCCAGCGACGGCAAACTGGTGTTGTGGCGTCGCGACAGCCGCGAAAGCGCCCAGGTCCCGCTCTCCTTTGTGTTCCAGGAAGCCACGCTGATGCCGTGGAGCACGGTGCAAAACAACGTCCGCCTGCCGCTGGATCTGGCGGGCGTGCCGCGGGCCGAAGCCAATACCCGCGTTGCCGAGGCGCTGGAACTGGTCGGGCTGGGTAAATTTGCCCGGGTGCTGCCGCGTGAACTCTCCGGCGGCATGCAGATGCGGGTCTCGATTGCCCGTGGTCTGGTGACGCGCCCGAAACTGCTGCTGATGGATGAACCCTTTGGCGCGCTCGACGAAATCACCCGCAATAAACTCGACAGCGACCTGCTGCGGCTGTGGCGTGAACAGGGCCTGACGGTGGTGTTCGTCACTCACTCAATTCACGAAGCGGTTTTTCTGTCGCAGCGGGTGATCATGATGGCTGCCCGGCCAGGCCGGGTGGTGGAAGATATCGCCATCAATGAGCCGTTCCCGCGCAGCGAAGATTTCCGCGTCAGTCCGGCATTTTCACGTTATGCGAAGCAACTGCAGGATAGCCTGCTGCAAGCCAGCCAATCGGGAGGGGAGTAATACCATGCAGACGCAAAAATCTTCTCCGTGGATCGCTAATCCCGGCTTTCGCAAAGTGTTTTATCCCACCGTTGTGGCGGTGGTCGTGGTGTTGCTGTGGCAGGGATGGGTGAGCTATTTCAATATCCCGCAGTTTCTGGTGCCGTCACCGCTGGTGATGCTGCAAAGCCTGTGGACCCACTTCGGCTCGCTGATGATGGCGCTGCTGTTCACCCTGAAAATCACCCTGATCTCGTTTTTACTTTCGATCATCATCGGTGCCGCCGTGGCCTTCGTGCTGGTGCAGAATCGCTTTGTCGAAACCGCCCTGTTTCCCTACATCGTCTTCCTGCAGGTGACGCCGATTGTCGCCATCGCGCCGCTGATTATTATCTGGGTCAAAGACACCACCCTGTCGCTGGTGGTCTGTTCAACACTGATGGCGGTGTTCCCGATTATCTCCAACACCACCCAGGGATTGCGCAGCGTCTCGCCGGGGCTGCTGAGCTACTTCAGGCTGAGCCGCGCCAGTCGTCTGCAGGTACTGATTCGTCTGCGCATTCCGTCCGCGCTGCCCTACTTTTTCGGTGCGCTGCGGATTTCCAGCGGGCTGTCGCTGATCGGGGCAGTGGTTGCCGAGTTCGTGGCGGGCGCTGGCGGCAATGATACCGGGCTGGCCTACCAGATCCTGCAAGCGGGCTATCAGCTGGACATTCCGCTGATGTTTGCGGCGCTGCTGCTGATCTCCCTCGCCGGTATTGCGCTGTTTGGCATGATGTCGTGGATTTCCCGCCGCGCCCTCTCCGCCTGGCATGAGAGCGAAGCGGTTCAGTCTCACTAACTCACTTTATTCAGGCAGGAAAACTATGCACAGCGAACACCGTCAACACGCGCTTGCCCTGATACAGCAGGCGCTTCCCGATCTCGACTGGACTTTGCAGGCCGCCAGAGTTAAACGCCTGTCGCGCGATTTTCACTGGTTCAGCCCGCTACTGAAACGGCAACTGGAAGATAAACAGGCCGATGCGGTTGTCAGACCGCGCAGTGAAGAGGAGCTGAGCCTGCTGGTCAAAGCCTGCGTCCGCCATCAGCTACCGCTGATCCTGCGCGGCGGAGCAACCGGCAACTATGGCCAGCTGGTGCCGCTGGCGGGCGGCATTCTGGTCGATATGACCGGCTTTAATCAGCTGTGTGAACTCACCAATGGCGTGGTCCGGGCGCAGGCCGGGATGCGGCTGGCGGAGATTGAAGCCCTGACCCGTCCGACCGGCTGGGAACTGCGCTGCATGCCTTCAACCTACCGCCTCGCCACGCTGGGCGGGTTGTACGGTGGCGGCTTTGGCGGTATCGGCTCAATCAACTATGGCCCACTGGCCGCCGCCGGAAACGTACTCAGCGTGAAAGTGATGACCGTGGAAGCGGAACCGCGCATTCTGCAGGTGCCGGCACCGCAGGCGCTGCTGCTGCATCACGCTTACGGCAGCAACGGTATCGTGCTGGAGGTTGAACTGGCGCTGGCACCGGTACATAACTGGATAGAGCGGCTGGACGTGTTCGACGACTTTAGCGACGCGCTGGATTACGCCAATGCCTTCGCCCGCTCACCGGGACTGGTGAAACGTCAGCTGGCGTTATTCGCCGCGCCGATCCCCGGCTACTTCACCCACCTCAG
This sequence comes from Pantoea sp. X-Soil-YNGN-775, assembly GCF_059730575.1. Classification (NCBI taxonomy): domain Bacteria; kingdom Pseudomonadati; phylum Pseudomonadota; class Gammaproteobacteria; order Enterobacterales; family Erwiniaceae; genus Pantoea; species Pantoea sp. X-Soil-YNGN-775. The sequence goes on from NZ_AP035945.1 coordinate 2,531,400, forward strand.
CGGCCATTATCAGGCGGATCAGCACGCGGTGATCAGCGTGATTGGGCAGGAAAGTGACGGGTTAGCGGCGGGCCTGCTGGAAAAATATCGCGGAAAGAGTGCGCTGCGGCAGTCTGCCAGCGCCGCTCGCGATGCGAATGCGTCACTGATGGAATATTGCTGGAACCACACTACCCTGCACGCACTGAAAGTTGACAGTACCCTGACCTATTTACAGACCGCGTTTAACCCGGCTTGTTATCGCCAGCAGATTATCGACATGGCCGCTCTGCTGGGTGATGAGGTGATGTCGCATATTGAGTTTCTGCGTGACGCTGACGGCAATCTGACCGCCAGCGGCCTGCAACTGGTGCGCTACAGCAGTGAGGCGCGACTGAACGAGATCATGAACGCTTTTCGCGCCAACGGCGTCCGGATCAATAATCCGCATGTTTATCAGATTGAAGAAGGCAAACAGGGAGAGATCAAACCGGCGGTGGTCTCGGTTAAACAGTGTCTGGACCCGGATGGATTACTCAATCCCGGCAAACTTAAAGGCTGGGAACTGCGCGATACGCTGGTGCTGGATGACGATCCGCTGGCGTTGCGCCGCCCTTCACCCTGAGCGCGCCCTGATCAGCCGGCTACAACGGCTTCGCGTCATCGCTGATATAAAAAAACCCGCTTATCACTAAGTGGGTTTTTGCCTTTCAGTGGTTAATCGCAAGCCATCAGAGCTCGAACCGATCCAGGTTCATCACTTTGGTCCAGGCGGCAACAAAGTCTTTAATGAATTTCTCTTTGGCATCGCTGCTGGCATAGACTTCCGCCGACGCACGTAACACCGCATTGGAGCCGAATACCAGGTCAGCGCGGGTGGCGGTAAAGCGGACTTCACCGGTCAGGCGATCGCGTCCTTCGAACTGCTCGCTGGAGCCATCAATGGCTTTCCATTCAATGCGCATATCCAGCAGGTTGATGAAGAAATCGGCGTTCAGTTCACCGACGCTGCGGCTGAAAACGCCGTGCTGGCTACCGTCATAGTTGGTTCCCAGCGCGCGCATCCCGCCAATCAGTACCGTTAATTCCGGCACCGTCAGCGTTAGCTGCTGTGCTTTATCAATCAGCAGATGCTCGGTGGTGGTTTTGCCGTATCCGCGACCGTAGTTACGGAAACCGTCAGCGCGAGGTTTCAGCAACTCAAACGATTCGATATCGGTCTGATCCTGACGCGCATCGACCCGGCCCGGGATAAAGGGCACCTCAATCTCAACGCCGGCCGCTTTCGCCGCCTGCTCAACCCCGACCACCCCGGCCAGCACAATCAGATCGGCCAGCGAGACTTTATTGAATTCCCGCTGCAGCGCTTCCAGCTTCGGCAACACCCGGGCCGCAATGGCGTTAACCTCCCACTCGCGCTGCGGCAGCAGCGCCAGACGTGCGCCGTTGGCCCCGCCGCGTTTGTCACCGCCACGGAAGGTTGAGGCTGACGCCCAGGCAACCGAGGTCAGTTCACTGACGCTCAGGCCAGCGGCCGCGATCTTCTCTTTCAGCTGGGCGATGTCGGCGCCGGTCGGATGATAAACCGGTGTCGGCAGCGGATCCTGCCAGATCAGATCTTCTTTCGGCACTTCCGGACCGATATAACGTGCTTTCGGCCCCATATCACGGTGCGTCAGCTTGTACCAGGCGCGGGCAAAGGCTTCATTGAACGCCTGCGGATCGTGGTAAAAACGACGCGATATTTTCTCGAATTCCGGGTCGAAACGCAGGGTCAGATCGGTGACCAGCATGGTCGGTTTGCGTTTCTTCGTCTGGTCAAACGGATCAGGAATGATCTCAGGCGCGTCGATCGCTTCAAACTGGATGGCACCAGCCGGGCTGCGCGTCTGCACCCACTCATATTTGAACAGGTTCTCGAAGAAGTAGTTGCTCCACTGGGTCGGCGTCTGCGACCAGACCACTTCCAGACCCGAGGTAATCGCATCGGCACCGACGCCGGTGCCGTGGCTGCTTGCCCAGCCCAGACCCTGTGCTTCAATCGGTGCGGTTTCCGGATCAACGCCAACGTGGTCGGCCGAACCGGCACCGTGGGTTTTGCCCAGCGTATGGCCACCGGCGATCAGGGCGACGATCTCTTCATCGTTCATTCCCATATTGCCGAAGGTGGCACGAATAGCCGGTGCGGCTGAGGCCGGATCGCCGCTGTGTTCCGGGCCTTCAGGGTTAACGTAGATCAGCCCCATTTCGGTCGCGCCGAGCGGTGACTGTGCCAGCGATTCAGGATGACGGTGTTCCAGCCAGGTGCTTTCGTCGCCCCAGTTGACGTCCATATCCGGTTCCCAGACATCTTCACGTCCGGCGCCAAAACCAAAGGTGCGGAAGCCGGAATTTTCCAGCGCCACGTTACCCGCCAGGATATAGAGGTCGGCCCAGGAAATTTTCTGACCATACTTCTGCTTCACCGGCCACAGCAGACGGCGCGCTTTATCCAGGCTGACGTTATCGGGCCACGAGTTTAACGGCGCGAAGCGTTGCTGGCCGCGGCCTGAACCACCCCGACCGTCTACTGCGCGATAGGTGCCGGCGCTGTGCCAGGCCATACGGATGAAGAGACCGATGTAGCTGCCCCAGTCGGCAGGCCACCAGGCTTGTGACTCAGTGAGCAAGGCTTTGAGATCGGCTTTTAGCGCAGCGTAGTCTAATTTGGCAAATTCTTTACGGTAGTCGAACGACTCGCCCAATGGGTTAGAGCGGGATGAGTGCTGGTTCAGCAGGTCGACACGCAGCTGGTTAGGCCACCAGTCACGGTTGGACGTGCCGCCGCCTGATGTCTGATTGGCCTTGCCTGCGTGGAAAGGGCATTTACCCGCCGCCGCTTCGCGATCGGCTTCGACAATAGGCTTTGCATCTTTTGCATCTTCATCAACAGAATTGCTCATGGTCACACCTCTTTTATGTATTCTCAGCGCTACTCTATAGTGGCTTTTGAAAAAGGCACACCTGTCTCATCCTATACCTTTGATAGCCTGCTCCTTTGAATATGCTTAGCTGAAAAGGTTTTAACGATGAAAAGAACCGCGCCTGCAAACAGGCACGGCGTAGCGCAGGATCGTCAGAGGGGCAGTTTTCACTGCCCGCCGGTTACTCCGCCGCTGGACGGATGCGGAACCAGATGGCATACATCGCTGGCAGGAAGACCAGAGTGATAATGGTACCGCCCAGCGTACCGCCAATCAGGGTGTAGGCCAGCGTGCCCCAGAACACCGAATGCGTCAGCGGGATAAACGCCAGAATGGCCGCCATCGCGGTGAGCAGCACCGGCCGGGCGCGCTGCACGGTCGCTTCAACCACCGCATCAAACGGTGCCAGCCCCTGCTGTTCATTATGGTGAATCTGACCAATCAGGATCAGGGTGTTACGCATCAAAATGCCCGACAGCGCAATCAGCCCGACCAGCGCATTGATACCGAACGGCTGATTAAACAGCAGCAGCGTCGGCACCACGCCGACCAGTCCAAGCGGAGCGGTTAAAAATACCATTACCATTGCCGCCAGGGATCGTACCTGCAAAATAATAATCAGCAGCGTGATGGCGATCATGATTGGGAACAGCGGCGCCATCGCCTGCGTCGCTTTACCCGACTCCTCTATCGATCCTGCCAGTTCAATCCGATAGCCATCAGGCAGCGATGCGATGATCGGCTGCAGGCTTTTACCGAGGGCAGTCGAGACGTCCGGCGGCTGCAGATGTTCAGCAATATCACCGCGTACGGTGATCACCGGCGTGCGGTCGCGTCGGCGCAGCAGCGGATCTTCCATTTGCACCCCGACCTCGCCAATCTGCGACAGCGGAATACGCTGGCCCGCCGCGCCCACCAGGGTAAAATCGCCGATCCGCGCCGGATCGAGCCGGACGGTGCCCGCCGCGCGTCCGACTACCTGCACCGAGCGGATATCTTCCCGCACCGCAGTGATCGGCACGCCTGACAGCAGAAACTGCAGCTGGCGGGCCACGGCGCTGGAAGTCAGCCCCACCGCCTGCAGCCGATCCTGATTCAGGGTGAAGTGCAGGGTCGGCACCTGCGGACCCCAGTCGGTATTAACCGTTCTCATCATCGGACTGGCCTGTAGCACCGCTTCCACCTGGTCTGCGATCGCCCGCAGCCGCGCAGGATCGGGCCCCATCACCCGCCAGGCCACCGGATAAGGTGAATAAGGGCCAAACACCAGCTGGGTTACCCGCACCCGCGCCTCGGGAGCGAGACCGCTGGCCGCGGCCGCCCGCAGCCGTAACTTCAGCGCGTCACGCGCCTGCTGGCTGTCGGTCAGCACCACCAGCTTGGCAAACGAGGGATCGGGCAATTCCGGTGCCATCGCCAGATAAAAACGCGGCGGCCCCTGACCGATATAGGCGGTGACGATTTTCGCCTCCTGCTGCTTTTTCAGCCAGGTTTCAATTTTTGCGGTTGCCGCCGCGGTCTGCTCAATCGAACTGCCGTAGGGCAGCTGGACTTCGACCAGCACTTCCGGGCGATCGGAGGTCGGGAAAAACTGCTTTTTCACCAGTCCCATGCCGAGCACCGCCACCACAAACACCGCAATTACCGTGCCCGCCACCGCCCATTTCGCGGCAATCACCCGCTGCAGCAGGTGGCGAAAGCGAGTGTAGTGCCGGGTGTTGTAGATCGCCGCATGACCGCCCTCAACGGTTTTGATGGCGGGCAGCAGCTTCACGCCGAGATAAGGCGTGAAAACCACGGCCACCACCCACGAGGCGATCAGCGCAATGCCGACAATCCAGAACATGTTGCTGGTGTACTCACCGGCGGTCGACTGGGCGAATCCGTTGGGCATAAAGCCCACCGCAGTGACCAGCGTACCGGCCAGCATCGGCGCTGCGGTGTGGCTCCAGGCGTAGGCTGAGGCTTTAATCCGGTCGTAGCCCTCTTCCATTTTGACCACCATCATTTCGATGGCGATAATCGCATCATCCACCAGCAGACCAAGCGCCAGTATCAGCGAGCCCAGCGTGATCCGGTCAAAGTTTTTCCCTGAGGCCTCCATCACCACAAACACCACCGCCAGGGTTAACGGCACGGCAGCGGCTACCACCACCCCGACGCGCCAGCCCATGCTGACGAAACAGACCACCATCACCACCAGCAGCGCCACGAAAAACTTCACCATAAACTCATCGACTGCGGAGCGGATATTCACCGACTGATCAGTCACCTGGGTCAGCGACATGCCGAGCGGCATCGCCTGGTTAATTTTAACGGTTTCCGCCGCCAGCGCCTTGCCGAGATCCAGCCCGTTCCAGCCGTCACGCATCACGATACCGAGCAACAGGGCCGGTTCACCCTGGTTGCGCACCAGAAAGGTGGCGGGATCGTCATAACCGCGCGTGACCGACGCCACATCGGCCAGCTTCAGGCTTCTGCCCTGCACCACTATCGGTGTGTCTCGGATCTTTTCCAGCTTATCGAAAGCCCCCTCCAGCCGGATAAACACCTGTGGCCCGGCGGTCTCGATGGAGCCGGCTGGCGTCAGGGCGTTCTGGTCATTCAGGGCGGCGAAAATGTCCTGCGGTGAGATGCCAAGCGTCGCCAGTCGATCGTGGGAGAACGAGACGTAAATGCGCTCGGCCTGTTCGCCAATAATATTGACCTTTTTCACCCCGGGCAGATGCAGCAGGCGCTGACGCAGCGCTTCGGCATCACGCACCAGCAAACGCTGCGGCTCGCCTCTGGCCTTCAGGGCCAGCAGCGCAAACGTCACATCGGAGAACTCGTCATTGATCATCGGTCCGATCACCCCGGCAGGCAGGTTTCTGCTCTCATCGCCGAGTTTTTTACGCGCCTGGTAGAACTGTTCCTGCACCTGCGACGGTGGCGTTTTGTCCTGCAGCGACAGCAGGGTATAGGCCATGCCGGGGCGGGTATAGGTTTCGCTGCGGTCATACCATTTCAGCTCCTGCAGCCGTTTCTCCAGCGGTTCCGCCACCTGATCCTGCATTTCCTGCGCGGTTGCGCCCGGCCAGGCAGAGATAATCGTCATCTGTTTGACGGTAAACGGCGGGTCCTCTGCCCGACCCAGTTCAAAAAACGACAGCACCCCGGCGACGGTAATCAGGATGATCAGAAACAGCGTGATGGCACGCTCGCGTACCGCCAGCGCCGACAGGTTAAACCGTCCCTGGCTCATGGCTGGCTCCCGGCTGAGTCAGCCTGGCTGAGGCGCACGCGTTCGCCCTCATGGAGCAGATGCGCGCCCAGCGCCACAATCGGCTCTCCTGCCTTCAGTTCACCGCTGACGGTGGCCGACTCATCGCTGAGGCTGACCACCTCTACCGGCCGCCAGGCGACGGTGGCGGGCGGCCCGGCAATCTGCCAGACGCCGGGGCCTTTGCCGCCGTCGTACAGCGCGGCCAGCGGCACCTGCAGCAGCGGACGGGCCGATTGATTCGGGATCGTCAGATTCACCGTCGCACCGAGCGGCGCGGCGGCCAGCGCCCCCTCCAGCACATAGCGGGCTTCAAAGGTGCGGGTCAGCGGGTCGGCCGCATCCGCCAGCAGCCGCAACCGGGCCGGCACCGCTGCGCTGCTGCTGCCATACAGCGTCGCCATCGCCTTACTGCCCAGTGGCGGACGCAGCGTTTCAGGTAGCTGGACCTGTGCCTCACGCTGACCGGCCCGCGCCAGCCGGATCACCGGTTCACCCGCGCTGACCACCTGACCCGGTTCGGCAAGGGTAGCCATCACCACGCCATCGGCATCTGCCAGCAGTAGCGCATAGCCGCTGGCGTTACGCGCCACGTCCGCCTGCGCTTCAGCCGCCCGCAGTTCGGCCTTTGCCGTTTCTGCTGCCGCGCGGATTTGATCGTAAGCCGAGGCGGAAACCGCTCCGCTGGCCAGCAGGCTGCGGTAACGCGCCTGATCGGCCGCGGTCTGCCTGACGCGAGACTGCGCCGCCGCAACGGCCTGCTGCCGGGCCTGGACCTGCAACCGCAGATCGACCGGATCGAGCCGCATCAGCGGCTGCCCGCGTTTGACGCTTTGACCGCTATCCACCAGACGTTCAACAATTTTGCCCGCTACCCGGAATCCGGGATCGCTCTGGACCCGGGCCACCACTACCCCGCTGAAGGCGCGTGTGGCGTCAGTCGCGCTGATCACCTTCGCCACCCTGACCTGTGGCGGCTGGTTGCGCGGATCGTCATCGTTAGCGGTGTCATGACAGGCAGCCAGTGCCAGCGGCAACAGGCAAACAGCAAAAGTGGCAGGGGTAAACCTGAACATAGGTGACCTTAATCAGTGAACGGGAGTTCGCGCCATTCTCTTATCAAGTGACCAATATTGTCAATGGTCACTAACGGCGACCGATGACTGCCTGCGTGATTCGCATGCTGCTCATTGCAGGTCATCATTGAGCTGCGACAGATTTATGACAGCGGGGGCGGATCAGCAAAGGAATCGTTAACTGGCAGAGTGGTGACTAATGGCATTTTAAGTCACGGGACGAGAGTATGCAGATGCCAGGCGTCAACAAGGTGCGTCGCCTCGCTGGAGGCAAGCGGGCATGACCGGTGACGTCAACGGACGGCTGAAGAAAATTATGCCATACAGGCAGGAGCAGCCGAAAATCTGCACCGGATGCGCCTGGGCGCTCCCGCTGACGTCAGCGGAGAGTGAAGAGGTATACGATGGTGGTGGGAAGTATGCTGAGACTGAATTCAGCGCCTTATCACTAAGGCGCTGTGTCGGGAACGGTTAACGCCAGCCGAGTTCCGGCGCGACATACTTCAGTATCGCCTCAATCACATGTGCGTTATACGCCACGCCAAGCTGGTTTGGCACGGTCAGCAGCAGCGTATCCGCTTCAGCAATCGCTTCATCCTGCGCCAGTTGCTTAATTAACTGCTCCGGTTCGGCGGCGTAACTGCGGCCAAAGATGGCGCGGGTTTTTTCGTCGAGGAAACCCACCGAATCCTGGTCGCTACCGCTGCGGCCGAAGTAGGCGCGGTCCATGTCATTGACCAGCGCAAAAATGCTGCGGCTGACCGAAACCCGTGGCTCACGCTGATGGCCGGCGGCTTTCCACGCTTCACGGTAGGCGCGGATCTGCTTCGCCTGCTGAATATGGAACGGTTCGCCGGTTTCATCATCTTTCAGGGTCGAACTTTGCAGGTTCATGCCCATTTTTGCTGCCCACTCTGCGGTGGCGTTAGAGCCGGAGCCCCACCAGATGCGGTCACGCAGCCCTTCAGACAGCGGTTCGAGGCGCAGCAGGCCCGGCGGATTCGGGAACATCGGCTGTGGATTCGGTTTGGCAAAGCCTTCACCGCGCAGCACTTCCAGAAACTCTTCGGTGTGACGACGACCCATATCGGCGTCGGTCTCGCCCGCTTTTGGCTCAAAGCCAAAATAACGCCAGCCATCCACCACCTGCTCAGGCGAGCCACGGCTCAGGCCGAGCTGCAAACGACCGTTGGAAATCAGATCGGCGGAACCGGCATCTTCCACCATGTAGAGCGGATTTTCATAACGCATGTCGATCACGCCGGTGCCAATTTCGATATTTTTGGTACGGGCACCGACCGCCGCCAGCAGCGGGAACGGCGAACTCAGCTGGCGGGCAAAATGGTGCACGCGGAAGTAAGCGCCGTCTGCGCCCAGCTCTTCGGCTGCAACCGCCAGGTCAATCGACTGCAGTAACACATCCTGCGCAGAACGGGTGGCTGACTGTGAAGAGGGCGTCCAGTGACCGAAGGATAAAAAGCCAATCTTTTTCATCTGTTACTTCTCCTGGCGGGCAAAGGTGGCCCGCTCATGCTAAGGCGGTTTTCGATAGGCAAAGGTTACGCCGTCGTCGTCGCCACTGATAGTCAATATCTTTCAGCGCCATATTCAGGATTTTCGACATAGCTAAGAAAAATAACGTCTTTGTCTTTGCGCAGCGTTTATTTCACTGTGGCTCTCTGTTCCTTTTCTGCCAGGTTGACCATGCAAAAAAGCCGTGCCGGTTACCTTCATCCGCAGCAGCGCGCCCTGCTGCAACAGCTCTCACGCAGCTGGTTATGGCGCACTGAACTGCCCACCTGGCTGCTGATCGTCGCGGTCTATGGCGGCTGGTTCGGCACGCTGCTCGGCTGGCAGATCCTCGGACGGCTGCCCGCTACCCTGCTGCTGACGGGCTTTACCGCCTGGTATATGTCGCTGCAGCATGAGCTGATCCACGGCCATCCAACACGCTGGCCGCGGGTTAATCAGCTGTTTGGCACCCTGCCGCTGGCGGTGTGGTTTCCGTTTGGCCTCTACCGTGATTCTCATCTGGCCCATCACCGCAACCACACCCTGACCGAACCGGATGACGATCCGGAAAGTTACTACCTGTCCGCCGCACGCTGGGCGCAGCTGTCGCCGTGGCAGCAGCAGCTGATCCACCTGCGGAATACCTTTTTTGGCCGCCTGCTGCTGGCTCCGCTGCTGGATATCTGCGGCACTTTCCGGGCGATGTGGCAGGCGCTTCGTCACGGTGAGCGGGCCGCTATCGGCATGTGGCTGCTGCACTGGAGCCTGCTGGCGCTGCTGTTTTACGCCATGGCGCAGTGCGGCTTCTCCCCGCTGTGGTATCTGCTGGCGGTCAGCTATCCGGCGCTGGCGCTGACCAAAGTGCGCTCCTTTTATGAACATCGCGCGGCTGACGATCCGCTGGCGCGTTCGGTCAATAATGAGGCGGCGCTGCCCTGGCGGATCCTGTTTCTGAATCTGAACTACCATTCAGTGCATCACGATCTGCCCGGCGTGCCCTGGTACGGCCTGCGTCGCCTCTATCTGCGCGACCGCGAGCACTATTACCAGCGCAACCACGGTTTCCGCGTGGCGGGCTACCGGGTCTGGCTGCGTCAGTTCTGGGCACGGCCGGTCGGGGTCAATGCCCATCCTGGGCGTTCTGAAGAGGCTCGCCATGACTGACCTGCTGGCATTACCGATGTACGACATTGCTCGCCCTGCCACTGAGGCGCTCAGCCAGGCGATAGTAACGTTACTGGCGCAGCACGGCACGGCGGCGCAGCCAGTCTGGCCCGACGATCTGCTTACCCACTGGCAGGATGATCGGCTGCTGCTGAGTCAGACCTGCGGCTATCCGCTGGTGACGCGACTGCCTGCGGTGCAGCTGGTCGGCGCGTTTCACTACAGCGCGCCAGGCTGCAGCGGACCCGATTATCGTAGCTGGCTGGTGGCGCGGGATAAGGGCGCGACGCTGAGCGATTTTCACGCGCGTCGGGCGGTGGCCAACGGCCTCGATTCACACTCCGGCTATAACGCGCTGCGCCTGGTGGCGGCCCTGTCGGGCGTGCTGTTTTCACGACTGGTGCTGAGTGGCGGGCATCGTCAGTCACTGGCGGCGGTGCGCCAGCATCAGGCGGATATTGCCGCCATTGATTGTGTCAGCTGGGCCCTGATCGCCCGGTACGCGCCAGAGGAACTACAGGGATTGCACATTATCGACGAAACACCGCCTGCGCCTGGGTTGCCACTCATCACTTCGGCCTCAACCTGCGCGCAGCAGCGCCAGACGCTGCAGTCGGTGCTGGGGGAACTGGTGACGAGTCCGGCGTGGCGTGAAGTCTGTGCGGCCAGCCTGATTAGTGGATTCAGCCCGCTGCGGCGCCAGGATTATCAGACGATAATCCGCTTTGAACAGCAGGCAGCAGCGCATGGGGTAACCCGGCTTTAAGCTGAAGGAAAAGCGGCTTCCCTGCCGCATCGCCCTATTTACGGGCAGCAATGATCTCATCGGCCACGTTACGCGGTGCCTGCGCGTAATGGCTGAACTCCATGCTGTAGGTGGCGCGCCCCTGAGTCAGCGAACGCAGGCTGGTGGAGTAGCCGAACATCTCTGACAGCGGCACTTCGGCACGAATAATCCGGCCGCCAAAATGTTCATCCATGCCCTGCACCGCGCCGCGACGTGACGACAGATCGCCCATGATGCCGCCGGCATACTCTTCCGGCGTCTCCACTTCCACCTTCATTACCGGCTCCAGAATCGCCGGATCGGCCAGCTTTGCCGCGGCACGGAAACCGAGAATCGCTGCCATGCGAAACGCCATCTCCGAGGAATCGACCTCATGATAAGAGCCAAACGTCAGGGTCGCTTTGATATCGACAATCGGATAGCCCGCCAGCACGCCGCTGTTCAGCGCTTCGCGGACGCCTTTCTCCACTGACGGGATATATTCGCGCGGCACCACCCCGCCTTTGGTGGCATCTTCAAAGACAAACCCGCTGCCCGCCTCACCCGGTTGCAGGCTCAGCACCACATGGCCGTACTGCCCTTTGCCGCCCGACTGGCGCACAAACTTGCCTTCAACATCCTGCACCGCCTTGCGCAGCGTCTCACGGTAGGTGACCTGCGGCCGCCCGATATTGGCCTCTACGCCAAATTCACGTTTCAGGCGATCGACGATAATCTCCAGATGCAGTTCGCCCATGCCGGAGATAATTGACTGGCCCGACTCCTCGTCGGTGTGCAGCCGGAACGACGGATCTTCTGCCGCCAGCCGCTGTAACGCCAGCCCCATCTTCTCCTGGTCCGCTTTGGTCTTCGGTTCGATCGACAGCGAAATCACCGGTTCAGGAAACTCCATCCGCTCCAGAGTAATAATGGCGTGCGGATCGCACAGGGTTTCGCCGGTCGTCGCCTCTTTCAGCCCGACACAGGCGGCAATATCCCCGGCGCGGATTTCGTCGATTTCATGGCGGGCGTTGGCGTGCATCTGGACGATACGACCAATGCGCTCCTTTTTGCCTTTGACCGCGTTAAAGACGCTGTCGCCCTTGCGTAACACCCCCGAGTAGACCCGCACAAAAGTCAGCTGCCCGACAAAAGGATCGCTCATCAGCTTAAACGCCAGCGCCGAGAACGGTTCGTCATCATCAGCGTGTCGTTCGGCGTGGTTTCCGGCCTCATCCACGCCGCTGATCGCCGGCACATCGGCCGGTGACGGCATCAGTTCGATCACCGCATCCAGCATCCGCTGTACCCCTTTATTTTTAAACGCGCTGCCACACAGCATCGGCTGGATCTGGTTGAGCAGCGTACGCTGGCGTAAACCGGCAATCACCTGCTGTTCGCTGAGATCGCCCTGCTCCAGCCAGGCTTCGGTCAGGGTTTCGTTGGCTTCTGCCGCCGCCGCGACCATTTTTTCGCGCCAGCTCTGCGCTTCGGCCAGCTGATCAGACGGAATTTCACCATAGCTGAAGGTCATCCCCTGGCTCTCTTCATCCCAGTAGATAGCCTGCATGCGGATCAGATCGATCACCCCGACGAAATGCTCTTCGCGGCCGATTGGAATGACAATCGGCACCGGATTGGCTTTCAGCCGTGACTGCATCATGGTGACGACGCGGAAAAAATCAGCGCCCTGACGATCCATTTTGTTGACGAACGCCAGCCGCGGCACATGATATTTATTCGCCTGCCGCCACACCGTCTCCGACTGCGGCTGTACGCCGCCCACCGCGTCATACACCATTACCGCGCCATCCAGCACCCGCATTGAGCGCTCGACCTCAATGGTGAAATCAACGTGGCCTGGGGTGTCGATAATATTGATGCGGTGCGGCTCAAAGCGCTTATCCATGCCCGGCCAGAAGCAACTGACCGCGGCAGAGGTGATGGTTATGCCGCGCTCCTGCTCCTGCGCCATCCAGTCGGTTGTTGCAGCGCCATCGTGCACTTCCCCCAGCTTGTGACTCATTCCGGTATAAAACAGAATGCGCTCGGTAGTGGTGGTTTTACCGGCATCGATGTGCGCGGAGATGCCGATGTTGCGGTAACGTTCGATCGGAAGGGATCGGGGCATGATGTATCCTTAGTCAGTTTGACGGAAATGGGTGCACAATTTTTCGGCACCCGTGTCAGCAAGCTTAGACCAATGGTACGACTCTATACGAACAGATTGAGCTATAATTAACCGGCTCATTCCCCTGACAGGAACGTTATGCTGAGTAATCACCCTGATACTGAACAGTTACGATTAGAAAATGTGTTATTTGCGCTGGGCAATCCGCTGCGGCTGGCTATTGTTGATGCGCTGGCGCGTGAAGGTGAACAGCCTTGCGGCCTGTTGCGTGGTGAGGTGGCGAAATCGACCATGACCCACCACTGGCGAGTCCTGCGTGACAGTGGCGTGATCTGGCAGCGGCCGCTGGGGCGGGAAAATCTGATTTCGCTACGCCGTGAAGATCTTGAACATCGCTTTCCTGGCTTACTCACCAGCGTGCTGACGGCTATCAGTCAGGACACCTTACCGCACGGATCGGCTGACAAGTCCGGCGATGACGTTTTAAGGTAACGGTTTTCACTTAAAGGGAAATTCTATGCGCATTCTGATAGCAGGTGCCGGCGCGACCGGTGGATATTTTGGCGCGCGGCTGGCCCAGGCCGGCCAGGACGTGACCTTTCTGGTGCGCGAACGGCGTTACCGCCAGTTGCAGCAGCAGGGACTGGTGTTGCAGACCCCCAATGGCACCGAAACGCTGCAGCCGCAGCTGGTGCAGGCGGCTTCCCTGCACGGCCACTATGACCTGATTATCCTGACGGTAAAAAGCTTTGCCCTTGAGCAGGTGATGGAAGATATTGCGCCCGCCGTCGGCCCACAGACGCTGATTATGCCGATCCTTAACGGCATGCGGCACATTGAGACGCTGCAACAGCGCTTTGGCCGCGACGCGGTGATCGGTGGCCTGTGTAAAATCAACGCCACGCTGGGCGACAACGGCGAAGTGATCCAGATGACGCCACTGCATCAGCTCTATTATGGCGCGCTCGACGGTAATAACGATGCGCGCCTGCAGCGGGTCGATGCTGCGCTGCGCGACAGTCAGGTTGATACCCGCTTCAGCGACAACATCATGGATGAACTGTGGGAGAAATGGCTGCTGCTCAGCACGCTCGGCGCGGTGTGTTGTCTGGCTCGCGGCGACACCCAGCAGGTGCTGCGATCCCGTGGCGGTGAAGCGCTGTTACAGGGGATTTTTAGCGAGATCCTGACGGTCATCAGCGCGGCGGGTTACCAACCGCGCCCGGCGGTAACCGCTAAAATTTTCGAGCTGCTGAACAATCCAGCCACACCGATGACCTCCTCTATGTACCGCGATTTATGCCAGGGATTTGATATTGAAGCCGACCAGATCATCGGCGATCTGCTGCTGCGTGCCAGTCACTCCGGCCTGAGCACGCCCTTGCTGAATGCGGTATATGTCAATCTGCAGGTCTATCTGCAGAGCCGTTAAGCGTCAGCGGGCCGCATCCGCGCGGCCCGCCACTTTTCAGCGCCCCTGAATCCGCTGCTGCACGCCGGAAAGGCGCATCAGGCGCTGCCACGCCGCATCAATCTGATCAGGCAGTATCACTTCCGCGAAGAATCCTTTACCGCGCGGCCCGTAGCCCTGCTCATCGTTTCGCAGCCGCTGCACCTCTCCCATCAGCAGCGAAATAAAGCGCTCCAGCGTCCACAAACCCTGCGGCGCTGCACCGGTGATGCGTGGCTGGCCCGCCTTCAGCCTAAGTTGCGGAATGAAAACCGGCCAGCTGATAAAGCGGGGAGCCGCCGGCCGATCGCGCCACTGCCAGCGGAAGGTGGCGTCAGTGCGCCGCTGCAGTAACGGGTCCTGAATCAGAATGACCCGCTGCGGCCGTATGCCACGGCTATCCAGTAACCGCTGACTGAACGCCGCATTTTCGCCGCAGTTGCGCGATTCTCCTTCCAGCAGCAGCTGCTGAGGCGGCAGATCGGCCAGCCGATGCGCGATAGCCGCCAGCATCTGCGCCTCGCTCTTTCCCTGCGTATCAAGCTGGTGAAAGCGCGGATCTGCCGCCATCGCCTGGGCTAACAGCGGCGTAGCGTGGCCGACGCCACCGCTGATCAGCAGCGGCAGACCGGAGGTTTTCGCCAGCGCCACCGCGCCCTCAATATTTGGCAGCACCGCATGGCCGGCCAGAATCAGCAGATCGGCGTCGGGGTGCTGCGGATCTGTCAGCTGATCAAGCGCCAGCCAGGCGGCGATCAGGTTGATGTCATCAATATCATGGTCAGTCAGCTGCATATTTTTCTCCTTATTGCTGAGCAGTGTAGCGCGCAGCAGCAGCGCTGCAGCCGAAAAATTTGCTACAATCGCCGCTTCATCTACTGGAGAGATCAATGACTTCCCGCTCTGTGACCCTTGATGATGTCGCTCAACTGGCTGGCGTCTCTTACCAAACCGTTTCACGGGTGCTTAATCGTTCTGAACAGGTCTCGGTCCGCACCCGGCAACGGGTCGAAGCGGCGATGCAGCAGCTCAATTATGTGCCGAACCGGGTAGCACAACAGCTGGCGGGTAAAGCGACCCGCACCCTGGGTCTCGCCACCAGCGATCTGGCGCTGATGGCCCCGGCACAGATTGCCTCGGCGATTCAGCGGCGCGCGGCGGCGGCAGGCTATCATCTGGTGATCGCCATGGAGAGCGGCAATGACGCTGCGGCGACCATCAATGAACTGCTGGCGCAGCGGGTGGATGGTTTACTGATCAACCTGCCGCTGCAGGCCGGGCAGGCACAGCAGATCCAGGCGCTGTGCGCTGCGAAACCGGTGCTGTTTTTAGACGTCGAGCCGCAGGCGGCCGTGGCGCAGTGTCAGTATCCGAATCATCACGGCGCGCGGGCGGCGGTAGAGCACCTGGTGGCGCTGGGACACCGGCATATCGGCTTGCTGAACGGCCCGGAGCGATCGGTGTCGGCGCGTCAGCGTGAAGCCGCCTGGCGTCAGGCGCTGGCCGATCATCAATTGACGCCGCATTGCTCACTGCGCGGCGACTGGAGTGCCCAGTCGGGTTATCAGGCGTTGCTGGCGCAGTTACCGAATGCCTTACCGCAGGCGCTGCTGGTGGCGAACGATCAGATGGCGCTGGGCGCGATGCGGGCGCTGCATCAGCACGGCGTGGCGATTCCGCGGCAGATTTCGGTGATTGGCTATGACGATACCGCCGAGAGTGCGTGGTATCAGCCGCCGCTGACCACGGTGCGACAGGATTTACAGCAGCTGGGCGTGCTCAGCGTTGAGCGACTGCTGGCGCGGTTGCAGGGCGAATCAGTCAGTGATGAAGCGCTGGAAACTGCGCTGGTGATCAGAGAAACCACCGCGCCACCCGCCGATTCACACCTCGATCTCTCCGCGCTGGCGCAGCAGCTTCAGGCGATTGCCCGCCAGCTGATAGCAAAATAATCCCCGCCCTGCCGCCAGGCAAATGCTGCGGAGCCGATGCCGGCGATAAAAAAACCCGCCCTCCTGACGGGGAGCGGGTCTTTGTTAACCGAGCGGAGCAGTCACGCTCAGTTATCAGCCTCAGGCTTTCGGGTGTTCGCCGACGCCCATAGCTTTGATCTTTTTCGACAGCTCACGACGCTCTTTCGACAGATCGGCGTTTTTGATGATGTACTCATCAACGCGGTCTTCATAATCCACCCGCATGCTGGCGATAATTTCCTGAATCGCCTCGACGCTCATGCCGGGTTTGATGTACTCGCTCAGGTTGTCTAACAGCAGGACGCGCTTCTGGTTGTCACGAATTTTCTTCTCGTTATCGACAATTTCACGCTGCAGTTTGTTTTTGCGGCGGAACATACGCACGAACTCCAGGACGTCCTGAAATGATTGCTTGGCATTTTCCATGATGGCACCTTTCTTTGAGCCTGCTGACGCAGGCAGAGAGACAAAACGATCAGCTTAGCGGCTAGCCAGCCTTATACGCAATTTTCACAGCTAATTTCGGACTGGCCCTTATCTTAGCGCAAAGAAACCCGGTTTCACATTAAGTCATTGTCTGAGGTGATTATTTGCGCAGCGCCATTCGCATCAAATCGGTCATCCGTTCCAGCTGTTTTGCCAGCTCAAGGCTTAACCAGACGTAACCGTAAATCGGCGTCTCCTCCAGTCCTTCACTGCCCGCTTCGGCAATCAGCCGCCGCAGCTCGCCGCTGATTTCGGTCAGCTCATGGCTGTTAGCCAGCACCTCGTCGGTTTCGCCTTCTATCGCCATCACCGACAGCGCACGCAGGGTGTTTTCGGTCATCTGCTGGGTCCGGCGTAACGCCGGGGCGTTGAGCAGGATCAGGTGGCTCTGACGTGAAGCCCACCACGCATCAATTTGCATCTCAATGGTGTACACCATATTACGGTTTATGGTCTGAATGGCTTCAAGCACTGATTTCGGGATGCGCGTCTCTTTACTTGACGGTTCCAGCAGCGCCCGCATTTTGATCACGCTGGTCAGCAATTTGCCCAGCGGCTTGTTAAGGCGCGGCTTCTCCACCAGGTTGGGCGAGAAACCGGCGTGGTAGATTTTCGCCATCTCCCCCAGCGTATCCGAGAGCTGAATACGCCAGTGAATATAGGCGCGCTGCGCCCAGATGGCGGTAAACAGCAGCGCCATCAGCGAACCCAGGATCACATCGCCGCCGCGCCACAGCGCTATGGCGAAATCGCCGGTCGGCGCGCCGACGACGACGCTGAGGGTAATGCCGATCAGCAGCGCCATATAGGGATGTTTACCGAGCGTCAGGTAGCCGCTGATAAACATCGCGACACCGCACCAGGCCAGCATCATCGGCATGGAGATCAGCTCCAGTTTCAGGGCAATCAGTCCTGAGATCGATCCCGCCACCGTGCCGCAAATGCGCTGCAGCGCGCGCGGAAACACATTCCCCCAGGTGGAGATCGGCCCCATCACCACCACCAGCGTAATCAGCGGCCAGGTGCCCTCAGGAATGTCCGTCGCCCGGACGAAAATAAAACAGAGTAAAAAGGCGATAGCGATGCGTACACCGTGAACGGTGCGGTAATGGCGATAGAACCAAAACTCGATTTTTGATATGGGCTTATCAGATCGCAAAATGGTTTTCCGGTTGTTGGATCATTTCGTGCGCTATTTTAACCCCTGATGTTGCTAAGGTTTAGTGCGCCATCTACATTTCAAAACAGTTTTGACGTTCCCTTACAATTATCCACATCGCCTTTACATACGGCCCCGAACTCAAACAACAAATTGCCAACAATTTTTCACCTTTAGCTTTTGTTAGTAACACTTGAGAAGGAAGCACGATGCGAAAAAGAGCAAAAACCCTGCCGGGCGTCACGCGGCGGCAGGTTCTGACATGGTCGACGCTGGGTGTCGCAGCGACTGTCAGCCAGGTCGCCGATGCCGTTTCGCTGAAAGGCAGTCCAGGCTGGACGCCATTCTCCGATAATCCTCCAGAAACTTTCCCACAACAAGGCTGGCTGTTTTTCACCGATGCTGAAGCCAGGACCATTGAGGCGATCGTTGACCGGCTGATCCCGGCCGATGATCTTAGCGTGGGCGGCAAAGAAGCAGGCTGCGCCGTGTTTATCGATCGCCAGCTGCACGGCTCCTACGGCAGTTTTGAGCGCCTCTATATGCAAGGCCCGTTTCAGCAAGGCACTACCGAGCAGGGCGATCAGTCACCGCTGGTGCCGCGTCAGCGCTACCGCCAGGGCATCGCCGCACTTAACCGCTACGTTCAGCAGACCTCGCATAAAAACTTCACTGACCTGACGCCGCAACAGCAGGACGAACTGCTGCAGGCGATGGAAGCCGGTAAGGTGCACTTCAGCGATTTCGATGCGCAGTCCTTCTTTCTCGAAGTGCTGAATAACACCATGGAAGGCTTCTTTGCCGATCCGGTGTATGGCGGCAACCGCGAAATGGTGTCGTGGAAGATGCTCGGTTTTCCAGGTGCGCGCTATGACTATCGCGATTACATCGAACGCCATAACGAAAATCTGCACTTCGAGCCGATCAGTATTGCGCAATGGAAGGCAAAGGACTAATCATGAAAAAACTTCCCAAAACCGATGTA
Source organism: Pantoea sp. X-Soil-YNGN-775 (assembly GCF_059730575.1). Classification (NCBI taxonomy): domain Bacteria; kingdom Pseudomonadati; phylum Pseudomonadota; class Gammaproteobacteria; order Enterobacterales; family Erwiniaceae; genus Pantoea; species Pantoea sp. X-Soil-YNGN-775. Next base: position 2,550,306 of record NZ_AP035945.1, read on the forward strand.
GTGGTAATTGGACTCGGCTGGGCCGGATCGATTATTGCCAATGAGCTGGCCGATGAAGGCCTGGAAGTGGTCGGTATTGAACGGGGTCCGTGGCGCGATACCGCTCGCGATTTCAATATCGGCACCGTAACCGATGAACTGCGTTATGTGATGCGCGAAGAGCTGATGCTGCGCACCCGACAGAACACCTGCACCATGCGTAATAATCCGTCGCAGACCGCGTTACCGATGCGGACCTGGGGCTCGTTTCACCCCGGCAACGGCACCGGCGGCGCTGGCAACCACTGGGCCGGCATCACCTTTCGCTTCCAGCCGGAAGAATTCCGCCTGAAGAGCCACCTTACCGAACGTTACGGTGCCAGCGCCATTCCTGATGAGCTGGTGCTGCAGGACTGGGGCACCAGCTGGGAGGAGATGGAGCCGCACTATATGCAGTTTGAACGTGTGGCTGGCACCTCAGGTCGCGCCGGCAACCTCAACGGTGAAAAACGGCCGGGCGGCAATCCGTTTGAGGGCGCGCGCTCCGGCGACTATCCGACGCCGCCGCTGCGTCAGCCTTATGGTCCGACCCTGTTTGCCGATGCGGCAAAAAATCTCGGCTATCAGCCGTTCCCGGTGCCCTCTTCACTGGTTTCGGAGGCCTATACCAATCCGTATGGCGTCACCATGGGGCCCTGCACCTTTTGCGGCTTCTGCACTAACTACGGCTGTGCCAACTACTCTAAAGCCAGCGCCATCACCACCGTACTGCCGGCGCTGATGCGCAAGCCTAACTTCACCGCCTATACCAACAGTGAAGTGTTGCAGGTACTGACTGACTCGACCGGCAAAAAAGCCACCGGTGTCACCTACATCGACTCGTCGGGTGATGAGTGGGAACAGCCGGCCGATCTGGTGATTGTCGCCGCCTTTACCTTTGAGAACGTGCGCCTGATGCTGCTGTCGGGCATTGGCGAGGCCTACGATCCGGTGACCAACACCGGCACCACCGGGCGCAACTACGCCTACCAGACCGCCAACAACGTCACGCTGTTTTTCGATAACAAAAACTTCAATCCATTTATCGGCGCTGGCGCGGTCGGCATGGGAATCGACGAATTCAATAACGATAACTTTGACCACAGCGGCCTCGGCTTTTTCGGCGGCGGCAGTATCCGCGTCACCCCGATTGGCGCAGCGCCGATTGGGTATCGTCCGTTGCCGCCCAATACGCCGAAGTGGGGTTCGAAATGGAAACAGACGCTGAAAGATAACTATCTCAGCACCATGTCGATTGGCTGTGAAGCCAGCAGCTACACCACCCGCACCAACTATCTGTCGCTGGATCCTAACTACAAAGATCCGCATGGCCGTCCGCTGTTGCGTATTACCTTTGACTTCGCGCAGAACGACCTGAAGATGGCGCAGTACTGCACTAACAAGGTGGCCGAGATCGCGAAGGTGATGAACCCGCGCGAGATGATCGTCAAGCCAATGACCGGCCACTGGAGCAGCGTGCCCTATCAGTCCTCGCACGTGGTCGGCGGCTTCATCATGGGTGCCGATCCACGCACCAGTTCGGTGAATAAACATCTGCAGGTGTGGGATGTGCCTAATCTGTTTGTGGTGGGCGCTTCCGCCTTCCCGCAGAATCCCGGCTACAACCCGACCGGCACGGTAGGCGCGCTGGCTTTCAAAGCGGCGCACGATATCCGTCGCTACTACCTGAAACGTCCGGGGGAGATGATCAGCGCATGAAAACCTTACCGCTTCTCTCCGCCGCCGCATGGCTACTGGCCTGCAGCTTCAGCAGTCAGGCGCAACCGGAATATGATCAGATCGCCCGCGGCAGTTATATCGCCACGCTGGGCGACTGTACCGCCTGTCACACCACCGATGAGAAACAGCCTTTCGCCGGTGGCGTTAAGCTTCAGACGCCGTTTGGCGCCCTGCTCGGCGCGAATATCACCCCTGACCGTGAAACCGGGATTGGCAACTGGAGTTACGATGATTTTCGCCGCGCCATGAATACCGGTGTCGGCCATAACGGCAAGCGTTTATATGGCGCGATGCCGTTTACCGCTTACACCAAAATGTCGGAAAAGGATCTGCAGGACCTGTGGGCCTGGATGCAGACGCTGCAACCGATCAATCATCCGGTAGAAACCAACCAGCTGCCCTTTCCTTTCAACATCCGTACCAGCCTGCTGGTGTGGAACTGGATTAACTTTGATAAGGGCGAATTCAAACCGCATCCGGATAAATCGGCGGAATGGAATCGCGGGGCCTATCTGGTTGAGGGTCTCGGCCACTGCGGCACCTGCCACACGCCAAAAAATCTGCTGGGCGGCGACAAAAATGGCCGCTTCCTCGGCGGCAGCGAGGTGGAGGACTGGTATGCGCCCAATCTGGACGCCAGCGATCATACCGGACTCGGTAAATGGACCCAGCAGGATATCGTGACCTACCTGCGGACCGGCGTGAACCGCTATGCCATCGCTTCCGGCCCGATGGCCGATGCGGTGCGTCATTCAACCCAGCACTGGCGCGAGGACGATCTCAACGCAGTAGCGGTTTATCTCAAGGATGGCGATAAAAAAGCTGACGAGAAGCCAAAACCGCTGGACGCTAACGATGACAGGATGAAGCTTGGGGCGACGATCTATGAAGCCAAATGCTCGGCCTGCCACAGCCCGGGTGGCCGCGGTGAGAAGAATATCTTCCCGCAGCTGGCGGATAATCCATTGATCAATCAGCCGAATGCGACATCACTGATGCATGTGGTGCTGGCGGGCAGTCGCGGCGTGGATACCGATGCGCGACCAACGGCACCGGCGATGCCAGCCTTTGCCGGTACCCTGAGTGATGACAATATTGCGGCGGTGCTCACCTACATTCGCAACAGCTGGGGCAATGCTGCCGCGCCGGTTGAGGCCAGTGAGGTGAAGAAGATGAAGGAAGAGTTGCGTTAAGCAGTCAGGGGGCAGCCTGAAGGCTGCCCCCTATTACGCGGCCAGCAACGCCGATCAGAACTTTTGCTTGAGATAATCGGTAATGCGGGTAATGACGCCAGCAGGCTCAACTGCGCTCAGGGCCACCAGCGGATAGTGGGCAATCTGCTGATCTTTATCCATTACCTGAATTTCACCAATCACCTCATTGGCTTTCAGCGGCGCTTCCAGATCGCTGCGGTTAATAATGTATTTCGCTTTGACGTTCTGCACTTCACTGCGCGGCAGCGACAGATAGACATCATTCGCGGTACCCACTTCGACCTGATGCGGATTGCCGTACCAGACGTTCTCGCTGCCAATTTTCTTACCGGCATGGAACAGCTGCACGGTATCAAAGGTATTCTGACCCCAGACCAGCAGTTTACGTGCCTGCTCTTCGCGCCCTTTTGGACTCTTGCCGCCCATCACCACGGCAATCAGACGATGTTTGCCCACCACGTTAGAAGCGATGATATTAAAGCCTGCGGTTTCGGTGTGACCGGTTTTCAGCCCGTCCACATGCAGGTTGTTATCCCAAAGCAGGCCGTTACGGTTGTTCTGAGTGATGCCGTTCCACGTCAGGGTTTTCTCACTGTACATGGCATAGAAGTCGGGTTCGCCATCGATAATCGCCCGCGACAGTTTCGCCATATCCAGCGCGCTGGAGAACTGGCCTGGCGCGTCCAGCCCATGCACCGTTTCGAAGTGCGTATTTTGCAGGCCGAGCTTATCGACATAGTGATTCATCATTTTGACGAAATTGTCTTCGCTGCCCGCCACGTAGTCTGCCAGCGCTACGCAGGCGTCATTACCGGAATCGATGATTACTCCCCGGCTTAAATCACGTACGCTCAGCTTGTCGCCCGGCTTAAGGAACATCAGCGATGAGCCTTTAAATACCGGATTACCGGCTGCCCAGGCATCTTTGCCGACGGTGACCATATCGTCGCGGCTGATTTTCTTTTGATCGATAGCGCGATCGACGACGTAACCGGTCATCAGCTTGGTCAGACTGGCAGGATTGCGGCGCTCATCCGGATTACCGGCGGTCAGGACCTGGCCGGTGGTGGCATCCATCAGCACCCAGGACGCCGCATCAATCGCCGGTGGCGTCACGGGAAATGGCATGTCGTCAGCCTGTGCCAGCGAAGCCCAAAAAACAGTAGCGGTAACGGTAATCAACAGACGCCTTTTCAACACTTCATCCTTACCTGCACGGGAGAAAAATTTATTTATGAAACGAAACGGAAACAGCCGCACGTTTTACGGCAAAACCGTTGTGAAGGTTTGAATAAATTGAAAAAAAGTATGAACTGGGGCGGCTAAGACGCTGACTGGCTGTTCGATGGATCACGGCGTGCGGTGAAAGCTGTTTACTTAATGAACGTTTACGCGCACCTTTTGTACGGTTAAAAAAGGAACATCGACCTGAGGGATAAGGTTACGTATTACGCTGATGAGATTATCGATTTGTCTCAACGCCGGTGCCGGTGATAGGTTCGGTCACATTGAATACTCCGGAAAAGAAAAAGCCACGCGCCAGCCATGCGCAGGGTGCGCGATAAGATGCTGGTCGTGGCTTTTGGACATGAAAAAAGCCCGCCGAAGCGAGCTTTTTATTAGTTTTTTGAAAAAAACCGAAGGATAAGATTAACCAGGTACTTGCAGATCACTAACGTACCAATAATGCTAGTAAAATAAATAGCAAACCCAGAAAACTCTTTAGATATCTCAAAATAAGTGGAATCCAACAGGCCAACGCCATGGAGAAAAGATATATTGAGCAGAAGACCTATACCTATCACCAAAAGCTGCAATGTTTTACTGAAATATTTATTTTTTTCTAATTGCATACGCCGCCTATTCCACCAGAGCAATCACTACCTCCATTAGAGGCTTGACCAGAGCCGTTATTCGAACTACCTATACATGAATTAATTCCACCAGTTACAACTCCAGGCAACGCCGCTCCGGGGCCGCCAAAAAAACCGCTCATAGCCCCAAGCCCTATAGCGGTTACGCAGCCATCGGTACCGGCATAAATATCATGACTCCCATTACTGCCAGCGCTTCCACTGGATTTACCGTGTTGACTTTGACGTGCGCTAGCACCTGCACAAGAAGGATCATATGCACCGCTTGCACCAGCAATCAACATGAACTGCGCTTTATTCAAAATTTCCATATTTTATTTCCAATAGTTTTATCCTGAGTAACCATGAGCAGCGCTGTTAAGTTGTTATAACACTCGCGGTTAAAACCAACAAAAACCGCGCCTGGAGAACAATGACCAAATAAAGTAACAATATAAACAGCCATTTGCTTCAAGCTGACATATTTTTATCAGAGCAATGCGTTAAAATAATTCAGTAAAAACCAAATAAATTTTAATAACTGTGAACTCAATCTCGTTATTTTTAAAGCCCTCAATAGCTAAATTAACAGTCATTACATTTTAATAACGGCATCCGGCAACTGATGTATTATTCTTTCAATTTCCGTGGGATATCCACTGCCGTTTCAATATATTCGCGCATCTCTTCTGCTGTCTGCAGAAACCTTTCCCTCTCCAGTTCAACACCAATCGCACAGCGGCCCAGCCTCACGGCCGCTTTCAATGTTGGCCCTGACCCCATGGAAAAATCAGCAACCACATCTCCCGGCCTGCTGCTGGCATTAATGATCTGCTCAAGCATGACAGTGGGTTTCTCGCATGGATGCTTTCCGGGATAAAACTGAACCGGTTTATGCATCCATACGTCGGTGTATGGCACTGACGCAGACACGGCAAAATACCGCCGGAGAGACTTAAACTCAGCAAGCAGATCAGAATACTTACGATTCAGTGACTGAGATGCTGCCACCAGCTGATGATGAGGACGCGCCAGTTCGGCTCGTCGATGCTTCTCGATAGCAATGCGGGTGAACAACCCCTTTAATTTCAGGTAATCCGCCTCACCCGGCAACTGCCACTGGCTGGAACCGAACCAGTGGGAGACCATGTTCTTTTCCCGGTATCCGCTATGGTCGGTTTAGTGGTGGCTTTGCTGTGAGCGGCGGCGGCTTTTGGCTCAATACCTTTATCAAGACTCAGGCGGAGTTCGGCGACCCTGTTTCTCGCATCATGAAGAGAGACGGCTGGGTACTTACCAATGCCAATGCGATGCTGCTTGCCCTGCCACCGATATCGATACTGAAAGTTGATAATTCCGCGCGGCGTGATCCTAACGCCCAGCCCGTCTGAATCGGTTATTTCCGGCGAGCCTGAATATGGTTTACCATGTATAGAGCGGAGCTTAATGTCGCTGATAGCCATAATAATATTTTGTACTCACTGAATTATGAATTCATCGTGTACTCAATGTGCCATGTACTAACGAATACACCAACATTCAACCTTGTACATACCTAATCGAATGGTTCTGGCTTTTGTAATATTTATTAGTAAAAACATAAGGATAAACAAATAAACGTGGATACTTTGATACAGTGAAAGACAATTCAGTACAGCCAACATTCCTCTTCCACGATTATGAGACCTTCGGCACCAGCCCTTCACGCGATCGGCCGGCACAGTTCGCCGGTCTGCGTACCGACAGCGATTTTAATCCGATTGGTGAGCCGCAGGTGTTTTACTGCCGTCCGCCGGATGACTATCTGCCGCAGCCGGAAGCGGTGATGATTACCGGCATCACGCCACAGGTGGCGATGGCGCGCGGCGTGACTGAAGCGGAGTTCGCTGAACGCATTCACGCCCTGTTTACCACCGAACAAACCTGCGTGGTCGGCTACAACAACGTGCGCTTTGATGATGAAGTAACGCGCAATATCTTCTACCGCAACTTCTACGATCCCTATGGCTGGAGCTGGCAGAACGGCAACTCGCGCTGGGATCTGCTCGACGTGATGCGGGCCTGCTATGCGTTACGTCCGGAAGGGATTAACTGGCCAGAAAATGAAGAAGGCTTTCCCAGCTTCCGGCTGGAGCATCTGACCAAAGCCAACGGCGTAGCGCATGAAAATGCCCATGACGCGATGTCTGATGTCTATGCCACGCTGGCAATGGCCCGGCTGGTGAAAGAGAAGCAGCCTAAGCTGTTTGAGTTTTTGTTTGCCCACCGTAACAAAAACAAGCTGATGAACCTGATTGATATCCCGCAGATGAAGCCGCTGGTGCACGTGTCCGGCATGTTCGGCGCGGCACGCGGCAACACCAGCTGGGTGGTTCCGCTGGCCTGGCACCCGGATAACCGCAATGCGCTGATTGTGGTCGATCTGGCCGGTGATATCTCACCGCTGCTGCAGCTGGATGCCGATACCCTGCGCGAGCGGCTCTATACGCCGAAAAACGATCTCGGCGATCTGCCGGCAGTGCCGGTTAAGCTGGTTCATATCAACAAGTGTCCGGTGCTGGCACCGGCCAATACGCTGCGTCCGGAGGATGCCGCCCGGCTGGGTATCGATCGTCAGCACTGTCTGGCGAATCTGGCGCTGCTGCGTCAGCAGCCAGAGGTGCGCGAAAAGCTGGTGACGCTGTTTGCTGACGCCGAACCGTTTACCCCGTCGGACGATGTTGACACCCAGCTGTACGATGGCTTTTTCAGCGATGCCGATCGCGCGGGCATGAACATTATCCGCCAGACCGCACCCGCTAATTTGCCGGCGCTGGATTTAACATTCGACAGCGCGCGCGTGGCGAAACTGCTGTTCCGTTATCGGGCGCGTAACTTCCCCGGCACGCTGGATGATGCGGAACAGCAGCGCTGGTTGCAGCATCGGCGCGAGGTGCTCAATGCTGAGCGGGTGCAGGCGTTTTTGCAGGAGCTGGAGTCACTGGCGAGTCTGCATGAAGCCGATCCGGAGAAGCTGGGGCAGTTAAAAGCGCTCTATCTCTATGCGCAGGAGCTGGTTTCTTAGCCCCGAAACTGCCCGGCCGTTTCTGCTGCCGGCTAAGGTCGGGACCGCAACTGTTCGCGGTCCCGCCACGTTACCGCATTACATCATCATCCATACCAGCCAGGTCAGCGCAAAACCGCACAGTCCCATCATCGTGGTCAGTATTGTCCAGCTGCGTAACCCATCAGCAACCGACAAACCAAGATAACGGGTGACCACCCAGAAGCCGGAATCATTAACGTGTGACAGGCCCAGCGCACCAAAACAGGCTGACAGGGCGACCAGCACCAGTTGCATCTCGCCAAGCCCGGTCACGGCGGTACTTAACAATCCACAGGTTGTGACAATCGCCACCGTGGCCGACCCCTGTGAAGCACGCAGCGCCAGTGAAAGAATAAACGCAGCCGGGATCAACGGCAGATGAATCGTCTGCAATGAACTGGCCAGCGCTTTGCCTACGCCCGATTCCACCAGCACTTTGCCGAACGCGCCCCCGGCACCTGAGACTAAAATCACCCCGGCAGCGGTGGATATCGCGTTGTTTGACAGCGTTTCCAGTTTCTCTTTGGTCCAGCCACGACGCAGTCCCAGTAACCATCCTGCAAGCGCCAGGGTAATCAGCAATGCCACAGCTGGCGAAGCCACTAACGTCAGAATCTTCAGTGGCAGGCTATCGGGGGTAAGATGCGGCGGCAATAACGTACCCAGCATGATCAGCAGAATCGGCAATAAGATTAAGCCCGAAATCAGCAAAGCGCCCGGCGCATCTTTACCGCTGGCAGATGTCGTCTGGGCGGTGGGTTCAGTAAGCTGCAGCTGCTCCAGTACCTGAACAGAAAGATGGTATTTTTTAAGATTTAGCGCCTTAGCCACGAAATAACCGGCAATGCCTGTCGGTATCGACAATGCTATCCCGGTCATCATTAACCAGCCAGGATCGGCATTCAGCAAACCGGCGGCGGCGGCCGGTCCTGGATGAGTGGGCACCGTAACATGCACCATCAGCATCATGCCTGCCATTGGCAAACCAAACTTCAGCGGCGATACGCGCATCACTTTGGTAAAACCATAAATCAGCGGGACCACGATAATAAACCCGACGTCAAAAAACACCGGCAATCCCAGAATAAAGGCTACGGTGGTTAAGGCCGCGACCATGCGCTGCGGTCCGCACAGCTGCGCGAAGCGGTTTGCCAGCCGATCAGCGCCGCCGGATGCTTCAATAATCGCGCCGAGTATCGCCCCCAGTACAATTATTGCGGCAATGCTGCCGAGCAGGCTGCCCATCCCGCCCAGGATCACTTTCATAATGTTTTCAGCCGGGATACCGGTAGTAATGGCGACAAACAGGCTGGCGATCAGTAACGCAATAAAGGGATGGACTTTGGCTTTGATTACCAGCAGCAACAGCAGAATCACGCTGACCAGCGCGATGGATAACAGCAGCGTAGTGGACATCGGCAGACCTCTTATTAATTATAATTTTCAGTAAGTTATATTTTTATTGATTGAACACTGGTGTGATTAAGCTGCAGCAGGACTCACACCGTTTGCCTGACAATCGGTGTGAGTAGCGGTGCAGGTGATTAACGGCGCGTACGCCAGCGGGCAAACCAGCCGAGGCCAGCGGTGGTGCTGCTTCGCGGGAAATATTCGCAGCCGACCCAGCCCTGATAGCCGACCTCATCCAGCAGGGTAAACAGCCACGGGTAGTTAATTTCCCCCTCATCCGGTTCATGGCGATCCGGTGCCGAGGCGATCTGTACGTGACGATAGCGCCCGGCGTAGTGGCGAATCAGATGGCTAAGGTTGCCATCCACTAACTGCGCATGGAACAGGTCGAGCTGGGTAAACACATTGGGCCAATCGATCTGCTCCACCATTTCCAGCGTCTGATACTGGCTGGAATAGAGATAGTTCGGCTTAGTGGTCGGGTTCAGCGCCTCAATCAGCAGGTTGATGCCGTGCGGCGCAAAGCGTTGTGCGGCATAACGCATATTGTTGATAAAGGTCTCAGCATAGCGCTGGCGATCGGCACCCGGCGGCACCGTCGCCGCCATGATGTGCACCTGCGGGCAGTTGAGCGCCAGCGCATACTGCAGGGCGCGATCGATATCCGCTCTGGCTTCCGCTTCACGGCCGGGAATGGCGGAAACGCCCCACTCGCCCGCGGCAATGTTGCCAGGCGCGGTGTTGAACAGCACCAGCTGGAGCTGATTCTCATCCAGCCACTGCTTCAGCTGTTCTGCGGGATAGTCATAGGGAAACAGAAATTCCACCGCCTCAAAACCGGCGGCCGCTGCGGCAGCGAAGCGTTCAGCAAACGGCAGTTCGGTAAACTGGGTCGACAGATTGGCAGCAAACTTAGGCATTATCGGCTCCTTAACTCAGCCACTTCGGCGTCGTTGAGATAACGGATGGCGCGGTCGCCAAGGGTAAAAATCAGCCGGGCCGTCTCTTCCAGCTCCTCGGTGTTATCTGCCGCTTCACGCAATGATTTTCCCACTACCACCGGCCCATGGTTGGCCAGCAAAAAGGCGCGGTAGCGCGGTGCCAGCTGCGCCAGATCTTCCGCCAGCCGCTGATCGCCCGGCTTGTAGTACGGCACCACCGGCACATCCCCGACCCGCATCACCACATACGGCGTGAACGGACGGATGCAGTTTTCCGGGTCCAGCCCCTGTAAACAAGAGAGCGCCGTCAGGTAATGACTGTGCAGATGCACCACCGCTTTGCAGTCGAGATTGTTCAGGTAGAGCGCGCGGTGAAAGGCGATCTCTTTGGACGGTTTATCGCCGGAGAGCCACTCGCCGTCCGGGGTGACTTTAGCGAGGCGGTCACCCTGCAACTCACCGAGGCAGGAGCCGGTGGGCGTCGCCAGCAGATTACCATCTTCCAGCCGCACGGACAGATTGCCGGCCGAGCCGGTGGCGTAGCCGCGCTGAAAGAAGGAGGCGCCGAGCCGGACCATTTCGTCACGCGCCTGCTGCTCGGCTAAAGAGAAAGATTCAGACATGGGGAAACTCCGTTTGCGCGCGGCGGAAAAAGTCTTCATCGCCAAAGTTACCGGACTTCAGCGCCAGCGACAGTGGCTGCTGAATATCACGCACCCACGGCACGCCAGGCGAGATGGTCGGGCCGATATGAAACGCCGTCACCCCCAGGCTCTGGGCCACCACGCCGGAGGTTTCGCCGCCCGCCACGATAAAGCGCTGCCAGCCGCGCCGCTGCAGCTCACGGGTTACGGCGGCAAACAGCTGTTCGACCGCCTCACTGCTGCGCCGGGCACCATATTGCTGCTGAATCAGCTGCAACTGCTGCGCGTCAGCGGTCGCAAACAGCAGCGGCGCCAGTGCCTGATGACTGTTGGCTGTTACCCAGTCACACAGCTGCAGGGCATAGTCGTCAGCATCCTGCAGGCAGCGTTCGACCTGCACTTCCTGAGCGGGTGCCAGCTGGCGATAGACACTGACCTGGCGTTGGGTCATCTGCGAGCAGGAGCCGGAAAGCACCACCGCACGATCGCCCTGCGGTCGTCCTGCCTGCTCCGCCGCCGCTGCATCCGCTCCGGCCGTCGCCCACTGGCGCGCCAGCCCGATGGCCAGCCCGGAACCGCCGGTCACCAGCCGCAGATCGCGTAGCGCCTCGCCCTGGGTCAGCAGATGTTGTTCATTCAGCGTGTCGATGACCACATAGTTAATGCCCTGCTCCGCCAGTTGGCCCAGCGCCTGACGCACTGCCTCCGCGCCTTGATCGACCTGCGCTGCAGCGATCAGCCCGGCCTGACCGGTGGCCTGCGCTGTCATCAGACGCAGCAGGTTGCTGTCGTGCATCGGGGTGACCGGGTGATGGCGCATGCCGGAGTCCGACAGCAGCCGATCGCCGACAAACAGATGCCCCTGATACACCGTGCGCCCGTTCACCGGCAGCGCCGGACAGATCACCGTCAGGCTTTCGCCCAGCGCGGCCAGCAACGCATCGGTCACCGGGCCGATATTGCCCTGCGCGGTGCTGTCGAAGGTGGAGCAGTATTTAAAGTAGAAGCGCTCACAGCCCTGCTGTTGCAGCCACGCCAGCGCCGCCAGCGACTGCGCTACCGCCTGCTCTGCCGGGCAGGATCGACTCTTCAGGCTGATCACTATCGCCTGCGCCCCGACGACCCGATCGCCGGCCGGTACGCCGTTGAACTGAATGGTGGTCAGGCCGTTTTGCGCCAGAAAACTGGCGATGTCGGTCGCACCGGTAAAATCGTCGGCTATCACTCCAAGACGCATCAGGTATTCTCCTTACCCTGAGGCAGGGTGATGCCGCTGAAGATTTTAATTACCGCGCTGTCATCCTCACGGCCATAACCGGCGTTGCTGGCTTCGGTAAACATATTGAGCGCGGTCGAGGCCAGCGGCAGCGGGAAATGCAGCGATTTGGCGGTATCCGCCACCAGGTTGAGATCTTTGACGAAGATATCGACCGCCGACTTCGGACTGTAGTCACCGTCCACCACGTGGCGCATGCGGTTTTCGAACATCCATGAGTTACCGGCGGCATGGGTAACCACCTGATACATGGTTTCCAGCGGGATGCCCGCCCGTGCCGCCAGCGCCATCGCTTCTGCCCCAACGGCGATGTGCACTCCGGCCAGCAGCTGATGAATGATTTTCACCGTCGAGCCGAGGCCGATGTCGCTGCCCACCCGATAGACTTTGGCCGCCACCGCATCCAGCACCGGTTGCAGCTGCGTAAAAGCCTCTTCGCTGCCGGACGCCATTACCGTCATCTCACCGCTGGCGGCTTTGGCTGCCCCACCGGAGACCGGCGCGTCGAGCATCAGCAGCTGATGTTGTGCCAGCCGCTGTTCAATCTGCTGCGCATCCTGCGCCGAGAGCGTTGATGACACCATTACCGCCGTGCCGGGCCTTAGCTTCGCGGCCAGACCATCGTCACCAAACAGAATGGCGTTCACCTGCTGCGCATTCACCACCAGCAGCAGCACCGCGTCGAGCTGGTCAGCAAAGGCGGCGGCGGAGGATTGCGCGTCACGAGCGCCCGCCTGGCGCAGGCTCTCCAGCGCGGCGGGATTCAGATCGACGCCCCAGGTGTTAAGACCGGCGCGGATACAGGATTGCGCGGCACCCATGCCCATGGAACCTAACCCGATAACACAGATATTTTCGACTGGCACTGTCGGCCTCCACTGTTAAATTAAGTGATTATTTGTTTGTTACTGTTAATCCTGCCAGCTTTACCCCGGCAAAAACGTGTGGCAACTCACAAAAAAACATCTGTGATGTGATCGAGAACAATTCTTAACATCTCTCATCGTCCCTGAAAAACGCCGCCTTGCGGGCACTTTCAGCCGGTTTAACCGCTGGCGCAGGCTGTTATTTTTTGTTCTTCCCGACCGGCAGATGCTCTACAATGTGAAAAAATGATAAAACTCAGGGAGCGAATATGATTCCGGTTGAACGTCATCAACAGATTCTGGCGCTGGTGGCCGATCGTGGCGTGGTGAGCATTGCTGAACTGACCGAGCGGCTGGGCGTGTCGCACATGACTATCCGGCGTGATGTGCAAAAGCTGGAGGAGCAAGGCGCGGTGCTGTCGGTGTCAGGTGGCGTAAGGTCGGCGGATCGGCTGGCGGCCGAACCGTCACACCTGACCAAAAGTGCCTTGTACAACGATGAGAAGCGCGCGATTGGTCGCTATGCCGCTCAGCACATTCCGCGCAATAGCTGCATCTATCTGGATGCCGGCACCACGACGCTGGCGCTGGCGCGGGAGGTGGTAGATCGGGATGATTTGCTGGTGGTGACCAATGATTTTATGGTGGCTAACCTGCTGATGGAAGCCAGTCACTGCCGGGTGATCCACACCGGCGGTACGGTCTGCCGCGAGAACCGTTCCTGCGTCGGTGAGTCGGCAGCGCGCAGCCTGCGTCATCTGGCGATCGACATCGCCTTTATTTCCGCCTCCTGTTGGGGGCCCCGCGGGCTGTTTACGCCGGATGAAGATAAGGTAACGGTGAAGCAGACGGTCAGCGAGGTGAGCAGTAAGCGGGTGCTGTTGAGCGACAGTTCGAAATACAACAAGATTGCGACCTTTCTGGCCCTGCCGCTGGAGAAGTTTGATCTGGTGGTGACCGACAGTCAGTTGAGTGAGGCGGGACGGTTGGCATTGAACACCGGGCACTGGGAGCTGGTGCTCGCCGGTTAACACTTTCGCCGCCCTCCCGTTGTTAGCGCGGGAAGGCGGCGAGGTTTAGCGCGATTAAACCTCTTCGCTGAACTGCGGCACCGGATTACGGAAGCTGCGGGTGACGAACGCCAGATAGATAATGCCAATGGTCGCCCAGATCAGGCCCAGCACCATTGAACTCTCTTCCAGGTTCACCCACAACGCACCGACCGTCAACGCACCCAGCAGCGGCAGCACCAGATACTGGAGGTGATCTTTCAGCGTACGGTTACGCTTCTCACGGATCCAGAATTGGGCAATCACCGACAGGTTAACGAAGGTGAAGGCCACCAGCGCACCGAAGTTAATCAGCGCCGTGGCGGTTACCAGGTCAAAGTTAATCGCCATCAGCGCAATCGCACCCACCAGCAGCACGTTGAGCGACGGGGTACGCCACTTCGGATGAATGTAACCGAAGAAACGCTCCGGGAACACGCCATCACGGCCCATCACATACATCAGACGTGATACGCCGGCATGCGCCGCCATACCGGATGCCAGCACCGTGACCACCGAGAAGATCAGGATGCCGACCTGCAGCGCTTTACCGGCAACAAACAGCATGATTTCAGGCTGAGAGGAGTCCGGGTCCTGGAAGCGCGTGATGTCCGGGAAGTAGAGCTGCAGGAAGTAGGAGGCGATAATAAAGATCACGCCACCAATCAGCGCGGTCAGGAAAATCGCACGCGGAATGGTACGTTCTGCATCTTTGGTCTCTTCTGACAGCGAGCTGATGCCGTCAAAGCCGAGGAACGAGAAACAGAGTATCGTCGCCCCGGTGATCATCGGCACCACGTGCGCATTCTCAGACCAGAACGGTTTACTGCTGGCCAGCGTACCAGCACCAACGCCGTTCGCCACACCGTAGATCACCATCGCCGTGATCCCGACCATCACAATCACCTGCAGCACCACGATCACGCTGTTAAAGTTGGCGACAGTTTTGATGCCCTTGAGGTTGGAGAGCGTCATAAAGCCGACCAGCAGCACCACGAATATCCACGAAGGAATGCCGGGCACCAGCGATTCGAAATAGTTTTTCGCCAGCAGGATGTTGATCATTGGCATGAACAGGTAGTCCAGCAGGGATGACCAGCCAACCATAAAGCCGACGTGCGGACTGATCGCCTTCTGAGCGTAGGTATAAGCGGAGCCCGCAGAGGGGAAGCGGCGTACCAGCTTACCGTAGCTCACGGCAGTAAACAGAATCGCAATCAGCGCGAAAGCGTAAGCCGTCGCGACGTGACCGTCGGTCAGCCCGGAAACGATGCCAAAGGTATCGAACAGCGTCATAGGCTGCATGTAGGCTAAGCCCATCATGACGACCGGAAGTAACGTTAGCGTTTTTTTCAGCTGTGCACGCTGTGGTGCAGCGGAGGTGTTAAGCGACATGCTTCAGTCCCTCCTGCGCAACAACCTGACTGGGTTGGGTCACAGGGCAACTGCGCATTAAGCGACAGGGAGTAAGGTTGGTGATCAACGCGGCGCCGTAGTCATCACGAAAACGCGCACCAGCCTGGGCTGGCAGTGTGGAAAACATCCCCATCTTTGTATCCTCAATCTCACGCTAACGCGTGTTTTCAGTGTTTATCTATCCGGGTGCGTGCCCGGCCTCGGTTAAGTCAGCGAAAAACTATTTGTTAAAACAGGATGCAAAAAAAAATAACCGGCGCGGTAAGCGTCGGTTATGGTCTGATTTTGCAGGCCGCGTATTCTGCCTCATCCTGGGGCAAAAATACAAGCCACCGGGGCACCGGATGCAAAAAAAAGTGATCAGGCGTTTTTCAGCATCCAGTCAATCTCGGTGGCGGTTATCAGCCGTTCGAACTGCATCAGTTCATAATTCTTGCAGCTATACCAGACGCTGGCAAAGCGCTCGCCGAGCAATTTTTGCAGCGGATAGCTGTTGTTGAACTCATACAGGGCGTCACTCTGCCGAATCGGCAGCGCCAGACCTTCGGCGTGATGACCGTTGCCGGTCACCGGCTGCGGCAACGGCAGTTGGGTATCCAGGCCGTGCAGCATCCCGGCCAGTATCGCCGATACCACCAGATAAGGATTGGCATCCGCGCCCGCAACCCGGTATTCGATGCGATGATTATCGATATCACCGCACGGCACCCGCAATGCCACAGTGCGATTGTTATGGCCCCACGACGCCTGCAACGGCACGTAAGCCTCCGGCACAAAGCGGCGATAGGCATTAACGTTAGGTGCCAGCAGCGCCATCGAGGCGGGCATCAGGTCGATCATGCCGGCCAGCGCGCGCTTCATCAGCGGCGAGTCACTGCCGTCATCACAGGCGAAGGCGTTATGATCGGCGGCATCCAGCATACTGATATGTACATGCATGCCGCTGCCCGCATACTCCTCATACGGTTTGGCCATAAAGGTGGCGGTCATGCCGTGATTTTCGGCCACCTGGCGGATCAGCCGTTTCAGCTGCACCGCGTGATCGCAGGCGCGCAGCACGTCGCCGGTGTGATGCAGGTTGATTTCGAACTGACCCGGTGACGCTTCAGCCAGCGCACCATCGGCCGGAATGCCCTGCTGACGCGCCAGATCGTCAATATCGCGCAGCACATCGGCGAAATGATCAAGATTATCGACCGAATAGACCTGGCTCTGCATATTGCGTTCATCGCTGCCCGGCGCGCACGGCGGCTGGATGAAGCCCTCGGCATCGCGCTTTTTATCCACCAGATAGAACTCCAGCTCTACCGCTACCACCGGAAACAGACCTCGGTTACGCAGCTGTTGCCACAGCCGGTTAAGGACATTTCGGGGTTCAACGTCAAAGGGAGTGCCATCTTGGTTGCACATGGTGAGCAGCAGTTGCGCAATGTGCTGAGGATCGGAAGCAGAGGGAACTAAGGTGCCCGCGACGGGCAGACAAAGGTTATCAGGTTCGCCCAGAGACTGGCCGAGTCCGGCCTCTTCCACCGTGTTGCCGAGGATATCCATGGCGAACACTGAGGCGGGGAAGTAACAGCCCTTTTCCAGCTTTGGCAGCGCTGAGACGGGAATGCGCTTACCGCGAAAGACACCGTTTAAATCGTTTAACAGAATGTCGACATACTGCGTTTCAGGATGGCGCTCCAGCCAGGCTTTCACCTCAAGCTGGAACGCGCTGGTTCGTTTCTCTTCACTGTGAAGCGTGAAGTCTTCCACTTCTACCAGGTTAGTCATGATCTCACCCGCCCCTATTCGGTTTGCGCAATGCTCAAAATAACAGCCACTCCTCTAACATAGCGCCAACATAAAAAGTGTGCAAATGTAACAAATCTGTTTGAAGAACAAACAGCAGATTGCTAGATTGACAAAATATTGCACACTTAACCGCCAGACGTGCCCTTTCGGTAGATATTTCGAACAGCGATGCGAGGACGTGAAATGGGCATTATTTTTGACAAACCTTTGATTGGCGTAGTGATGTGCCAGAGCAACATCGGTGGCCATCCGACGCAAACGGTGCACAACAAATACCCCGACGCGGTGATCCTTGCGGGCGGCGTTCCGCTTGCCCTGCCCCACAGCCTGATGAACGCTCCCCAGCTATTAGAAAACGCTATGACGGTGCTGGATGGCCTGCTGCTGACCGGCAGTCCGAGCAATATCGAACCCTGGCATTACGGTGAAGCGGGAGAAGAGTCGCATGCCGATCCGGGTCGCGATCGTCTCGCCTTCCAGCTGATTACCTGGGCCACCAGCCGAAAGATGCCGATGCTGGGGATCTGCCGTGGAATGCAGGAGCTGGTGGTGGCTAATGGCGGTGCGCTGTGGCGCGATCTCAGCCAGCAAAAACAGTTCCAGCGCCATCATGAAGATGAGACCCAGCCGCTGGATCAGCAGTACGCCCCGGCGCATCCGGTGACGATTGAAGCCGATGGGTTGCTCAGTTCCCTGCTCGACAGCTCGCAACCGCTGCAGGTTAACTCTTTGCATCATCAGGGCATCCGCGAACCGGGCCCGCAGCTGCGGGTTGAAGCACGCGCGCCGGACGGGCTGATTGAAGCGGTCAGCCTGCGCCATCATCCCTTCGCGCTGGCGGTGCAGTGGCATCCGGAATGGCAGGCGGATCGCACAACCGGCTCGCGTCAGCTGTTTGACGGTTTTATCCAGGCCGCACTTCGCTTTCATAAGGAAAAAGATCATGAATGACGCCACGCTGGCACCCGGACGCCGGCTGTCGCAGATCCGTCAGGCGCTGGGTTTGTCGCAGCGCCGCGTGGCTGAACTGGCGGGCCTGACCCACAGCGCTATCAGCACCATTGAGCAGGATAAGGTCAGTCCGGCGGTCAGTACCTTACAGAAGCTATTAAAGGTGTACGGGCTCTCACTGTCGGAATTTTTCTCGGAACCGAAAGCCGACGCCACGCCTAAAGTGATTGTCCGGCCCGACGATTTGCTGGAGATCGGCAGTCAGGGTGTCTCGCTGAAGCTGGTCGAAAACGGCAATCCGCAGCGCTCGCTGGGCATGCTGCTGGAAACTTATCAGCCCGGTGCCAGCACCGGCGAAAAACTGCGTCATCCCGGAGAAGAGACCGGCACGCTGCTGGCGGGCGAGATCACTTTAGTGATTAACGGTCAGAGCTTTCACCTGTACGCCGGTGAAAGTTACGTGATTGATACCGGCCTGCCGCACAGTTTTACCAATACGTCTGACGAACCCTGCCGCATTGTCAGTGCCCATACGCCTGCCAATTTCTGAGCGCATCAAGGAGGTTGTTATGAATTACGTGGAGAGTTATTACGCCGCGACCGCCAATCCGCACGCGCCGTGGCCGACGTTGCAGGAGAGCATTCAGTGTGATGTCTGCATTATTGGCGGCGGCTTTACCGGCCTGTCGGCGGCGCTGCATCTGACCGAAGCGGGTTACGAGGTGGTGGTGCTGGAAGCGGCGCGCATCGGCTTTGGTGCCAGCGGGCGCAACGGCGGTCAGGTGGTCAATTCCTACAGCCGCGATGTCGACGTGATTGAGCAGCGTTACGGTAAAGAGAGCGCGCGCATGCTGGGCAGCATGATGTTTGAGGGAGCAGAGATCATCCGCGATCGTATTGATCGTTACGCCATTGCCTGCGACTACCGGCCCGGCGGCATTTTCGCGGCGCTGAATGCCCGCCAGATGGCGCACCTGCGTAAACAGAAAGCATTATGGCAGCAGTATGGCAATTATGATCTGGAGTTGCTGGATGAGCGCGGGATTCGTCGTGAAGTGGCAACCGAGCGTTACGTCGGCGGGCTGCTGGATCGGCGCGGCGGCCATCTGCATCCGCTCAACCTGGCACTGGGTGAAGCGGAAGCGATTCGGCGGCACGGCGGACGTATCTATGAACAGTCCGCCGCAGTGAAAGTGGCCTACGGCTCGCCGAATCGGGTGAAAACCGCGCACGGCGAGGTCAGCGCAAAGTTCGTGATTTTCGCCGGAAATGCCTATCTGGCCACTGAAGTTGAACCCCGACTGAGCGGTAAAAGCATGCCGTGCGGTTCGCAGATTGTGGCCACCGAGCCGCTATCACCCGATCAGGCGCTGTCGCTGTTGCCGAATAATTATTGCGTGGAAGACTGTAATTATCTGCTCGACTATTTTCGTCTGACCGCCGATAACCGGCTGCTGTATGGCGGTGGCGTGGTTTACGGCGCGCGGGAGCCGGGCGATATCGAAGCGCTGATCCGGCCAAAGCTGCGCCGCACCTTTCCGCAGTTGCAGAATGTGAAGCTGGATTTCAGCTGGAGCGGTAATTTCCTGTTAACGCTGTCGCGTATGCCGCAGTTTGGCCGGCTGGAGAATAATGTCTATTTCATGCAGGGCGACAGCGGCCACGGCGTGACCAGCACTCATCTGTCCGGCAAGCTGATCAGCGAAGTGCTGCGCGGTGATGCCGAACGCTTTGATGCCTTCGCGCGCCTGCCTCACCTGCCGTTTCCGGGCGGACGACGTTTCAAGGTGCCACTGACCGCCATGGGCGCGGTGTGGTACGCCATTCGCGATCGGTTAGGCGTGTGATCAGGCGCCCGCGCGCCCTGCCCGGCGTGCTCAGCTGAAAAGCGTGGTCGGGGCAGGCGCCGGCTGGTTGTTACCGATTTAAGTATGTTGTAACTATAAGGCATCAGAAGTGGTCTGGCTTACTGGCTGTTCCGGTGACCTGCGCCCGGAACAGCAGCCTTGCCATCTTCCTCAAGTGCTTTTTACTCCAGCGGCATCTTCACCGGGTCGTCGTAACGATATTCAAAGCCCAGCTCGGTGCAGATGCGGGAGCCATCAATCAGTTTGCCGCTTTCGTTAGCGGTTTCCGGGGCGAAGTGTGGCGGTTGCAGCCCCAGCTGGCGGGAGACTGCCGGATAAAAGGTATCGCGCGACGGATGTTTTGCGGCGCACAGGTTATAGACCCGTCCCCCTTTTGGCGTTTGCAGCAGCAGCGTAATCGCCTCAACCACGTCATCCAGATGCACCAGGTTAACGCCCTGGGAGCCATTCGCCACATCCTGCTTACCGGCCAGAAACCGGCCCGGATGGCGCTTCGGTCCCACCAGCCCAGCGAGACGGACAATATCGACGCTGGTGCCCGGCAGATCGTGCAGCCAGTTCTCCAGTTTAACCAGCGTTTTACCGGCAACGGTCTCGGCCGTCAGCGGACTGGTTTCGCGCTTGATGCCCGATCCGCTGCCGTACACCGAGGTCGAGCTGGTAAAGATGATGCGCGGCACGTTATAGACCAGCGCGCTGTCCACCACGTTCTGGACCGCCTGCAGATAGGCTTCGCCCCCCTCCGCCGTGCGGCTGGCGGGTAACGTCACCACCAGCGCATCGACGTTGAACAGTGGCTCGACGTCGGCGGAATCACAGATAAGTTCCGGCGTCAGCTCCAGCTGAAAGGCTTCGATGCCGCAGCGGCGCGCCGCATCTACTCCATCCGGCGTGGTTTTGCTGCCGGTCACCTGCCAGCCTCGCGCGGTCAACGCCGTGGCCAGCGGCATGCCTAACCAACCCAGCCCCACAATTGCGACCTTCTTCATTTTGACTCCTGGCGTAAAAAATCAACCCTGACTTCAACGTAGTTTGCCCCCGGATTGCAAACCAGAACAACCTGTTTCAGTGCTTTCCGAACTGCCGGGTTAAAAAAGGGTTGCCAATCGCGGCCATCTTCGCTAGGTTAAACCTCACAAATGAATACTCATTCATCAACGGAATTTTTTATGACACGCGTTCAGTTCAACCATCACCACCACCATCATCCTGACTAGTCTTTCAGGCGATGTGTGCTGGAAGACTTTTAAGATCTTCCAGTGGTGCGAACGCAAGAGAACCCCCGGAAGATCGTCTTCCGGGGGTTTTTTTATGGGCTGACGCAAACACACCAATCAGGACAGGAATAATAGCCAATCCCATCAGGCTATTTTATTTGCCACTCTGGCCTGGGCAGTGCTCACCATCCTCACGTACTGCGTGTACGTTTCGGTTGTTGCGCGCGGTCCGTGACCAGACTGACTGCAACAATATACGCCTACCGGAATAGGCTTAAAGAGGACAGGAACCATGTTAGATAACACCCGTTTACGCATAGCTATGCAGAAATCCGGCCGTTTAAGTGATGATTCACGCGAACTGCTGGCGCGCTGCGGCGTTAAAATCAACCTTCAGCAACAGCGCCTGATTGCGTTTGCGGAGAACATGCCGATCGATATCCTGCGGGTGCGTGATGACGATATTCCTGGCCTGGTGATGGATGGCGTGGTCGACCTCGGGATTATTGGCGAGAACGTGCTGGAAGAAGAGCTGCTGTCTCGCCGTGCCCAGGGTGAAGACCCGCGCTACTTCACGCTGCGTCGCCTCGACTTTGGCGGTTGCCGTCTGTCGCTGGCGATGGCGGTTGATGATGAATATACCGGTCCGCAATGCCTCGATAATGCCCGCATCGCCACCTCTTACCCGCATCTGTTAAAGCAGTACCTCGATAAAAAAGGCGTCAGTTTCAAAACCTGTATGCTGAACGGTTCGGTTGAAGTGGCAACCCGCGCCGGTCTGGCAGATGCGATCTGCGATCTGGTCTCGACCGGTGCCACGCTGGAAGCTAACGGTCTGCGCGAAGTCGAAGTCATTTACCGCTCGAAAGCAGTGCTGATTCAGCGCGACGGCGAGATGCCTGCCGCCAAACAGGAACTGATCGACAAGATGATGACCCGTATTCAGGGCGTGATTAAAGCGCGTGAATCGAAGTACATCATGCTGCACGCGCCAAGCGAGCGGCTGGAAGAGGTCATCAGCCTGCTGCCCGGTGCCGAGCGCCCGACCGTGCTGCCGCTGGCCGGTGATGTCAGCCGCGTGGCAATGCACATGGTGAGCAGCGAAACCCTGTTCTGGGAAACGATGGAAAAACTGAAAGCGCTGGGTGCCAGTTCGATTCTGGTGCTGCCAATTGAGAAGATGATGGAGTAAGCCATGGCCTTTTCTACCCCGATTGACTGGCAGCAATGCAGTGCAGAACAGCAGCAGGCGCTGTTGTTACGTCCGGCTATTGCCGCCTCAGAGAATGTGACCCAGACGGTACGTGACGTGCTGGAGCAGGTAAAGGCGAACGGCGATGAGGCCCTGCGCACCTTCAGCGCCCGCTTCGATAAGGCGCAGGTTGATAATCTGCGCGTTACGCCGCAGCAGATCAGCGACGCCAGTGCCCGGCTCAGCGATACGCTGAAACAGGCGATGGCGGTGGCGGTAGCCAACATCGAAACCTTCCATAATGCGCAGATCCTGCCGCCGGTCGATGTTGAAACCCAGCCGGGCGTGCGCTGCCAGCAGATTACCCGCCCGGTTCAATCGGTCGGGCTCTACATTCCTGGCGGCTCTGCGCCGCTGTTCTCTACCGTGCTGATGCTGGCAACGCCAGCGCGCATTGCCGGATGCGGGCGCGTGGTGCTCTGCTCACCGCCGCCGATTGCTGATGAGATCCTTTATGCTGCCCAATTGTGTGGCGTTGAAGAGGTGTTTCAGGTCGGCGGCGCGCAGGCGATTGCCGCCCTCGCTTTTGGCACCGAAACGGTACCGCGGGTAGATAAAATTTTTGGTCCGGGCAATGCCTGGGTGACGGAAGCGAAGCGTCAGGTCAGTCAGCGGCTGGACGGGGCGGCAATTGATATGCCGGCCGGTCCGTCAGAGGTGCTGGTGATTGCCGATGCGGGTGCCACGCCCGCCTTCGTCGCCTCGGATCTGCTGTCCCAGGCCGAGCACGGTCCGGATTCGCAGGTTATCCTGCTGACGCCTTCGCGGACGCTGGCCGACGCGGTCGCTGACGCGGTTGAACAGCAGCTGGCGCAGTTGCCACGTGCCGCTACCGCGCGTCAGGCGCTGGAGAGCAGTCGTCTGATCGTGGCGCGCGACCTGCAGCAGTGTGTAGAAATTTCAAACCAGTATGGCCCGGAGCACCTGATCCTGCAGACCCGCCAGCCGCGCGACCTGGTGGAGTCAATCACCAGTGCCGGTTCAGTATTCCTCGGCGACTGGTCGCCGGAATCGGCGGGTGACTATGCGTCGGGAACCAATCACGTGCTGCCGACCTACGGTTATACCTCGACCTGTTCCAGCCTGGGTCTGGCTGATTTCCAGAAACGCATGACGGTACAGGAGCTGACGCCGCAGGGCTTCCTTAACCTGGCCGCCACCATTGAAACGCTGGCTGCCGCCGAGCAGCTGGATGCCCACAAAAACGCTGTCACCCTGCGCGTTGCCGCACTGAAGGAGCAAGCATGAGCCAGAATATCGAGCAACTGGCGCGCGCCAACGTTCGCGCGCTGACGCCCTATCAGTCGGCACGCCGGCTGGGTGGCAACGGTGATGTCTGGCTCAATGCCAACGAGTTTCCGCTGCCGGTGCCGTTTGAGCTGTCGCAGCAGACGCTGAACCGCTACCCGGAATGCCAGCCCAAACTCGTGATTGAGCGTTACGCGGCCTATGCCGGCCTGAATCCGGAGCAGGTGCTGGTCAGCCGCGGTGCCGACGAGGCGATTGAACTGATCATGCGGGCATTCTGTGAGCCGGGCCAGGACGCGATTCTGTTCTGTCCACCGACTTACGGCATGTACAGCGTCAGCGCGGAAACCATCGGCATTGAGTATCGCACGGTGCCTGCACTGGCCGACTGGCAGCTTAATCTGCCCGCCATCGCCGACCAGCTGGAAGGCGTCAAGGTGGTTTACCTCTGCAGCCCGAACAACCCGACCGGTAACCTGATCAATCAGGATGATATCCGTCAGCTGCTGGCAATGACCGCCGGCAAAGCGCTGGTGGTGGCAGACGAAGCTTATATTGAGTTCTGCCCGCAGGCGACACTGACCGGCTGGCTGAAACAGTATCCGAACCTCGTTATCCTGCGCACCCTGTCGAAAGCCTTTGCGCTGGCTGGCCTGCGCTGTGGCTTTGCGCTGGCCAACCCGCCGGTGATTGATCTGCTGATGAAGGTGATTGCCCCCTACCCGCTGGCGACGCCGGTGGCGGATGTGGCCGGTCAGGCGCTGAGCGAGCAAGGCATCGCCCTGATGCGTGAACATGTGGCACAGCTCAACGACAACCGCAGCTGGTTACTGGCGGCGCTGGCGAAGCTGGCCTGCGTCGAGCAGGTTTTCGCCAGTGAAACCAACTACGTGCTGGCGCGGTTTACCGATTCACCAGAAGTGTTTAAAACCTTATGGGATCAGGGCATTATCCTGCGTGACCAGAACAAAAATCCGGGCCTGTCGGGATGCCTGCGCATCTCCATCGGCACGCGTGAAGAGTGCGAGCGTGTGATCGCCGCGCTGCAAGCCTTATCTGTGGAGCAAGCATGAGCCAGAAGACCCTTTTTATTGACCGCGACGGCACCCTTATCTCTGAGCCGCCTGAAGATTTTCAGGTGGATCGCATGGACAAACTGGCCTTTGAGCCGGACGTGATCCCGGCGCTGCTGGCGTTGCAGGCCGCCGGTTACCGTCTGGTGATGATCACCAATCAGGATGGACTGGGCAGCCAAAGCTTCCCGCAGGCGGACTTTGACGGCCCGCATAATCTGATGATGCAGGTGCTGACCTCGCAGGGTATCGCGTTTGATCAGGTGCTGATTTGCCCGCACCTGCCGGAGGAAAACTGTGATTGCCGCAAGCCGAAAACCAAAATGGTGGAAGCCTGGCTGGCCGAAGGCGCACTGGATACCGCCAACAGCTACGTGATTGGCGATCGCCTGACCGATGTGCAGCTGGCAGAGAACATGGGCATTCAGCCGATCCGTTACGGTGCCGAAGGGGAAAACTGGCAGACCATTCAGCAGCGTCTGACCCAGCGCGATCGCCATGCGCTGGTGCAGCGTAATACCAAAGAGACCCAGGTGCGGGTCGAGCTGTGGCTGGATCGCGAAGGCGGCAGCAAAATTAACACCGGCGTCGGCTTCTTTGATCACATGCTGGACCAGATTGCGGTACACGGCGGTTTCCGCATGCATATCGAAGTGAAAGGCGATCTTTACATCGACGATCACCACACGGTAGAAGATACCGGTCTGGCGCTGGGTGAAGCATTGCTCAAAGCGCTGGGCGACAAACGCGGCATTGGCCGGTTTGGCTTTGTGCTGCCGATGGATGAGTGTCTGGCACGCTGTGCGCTGGATATCTCCGGCCGGCCGCATATCGAATTTAAAGCGGAATTCAACTATCAGCGCGTCGGTGACCTGAGCACCGAAATGGTTGAGCACTTCTTCAGTTCGCTCTCCTACGCCATGATGAGCACCCTGCATCTTAAAACCAAGGGTAAAAACGATCATCACCGCGTCGAAAGCCTGTTTAAAGCCTTTGGCCGCACCTTGCGCCAGGCGATCCGCGTTGAAGGTAATACGCTGCCGAGCTCGAAAGGAGTGCTGTGATGAACGTGGTGATCATGGATACCGGCTGCGCCAACCTTTCATCGGTAAAGTGGGCGATTGAGCGTCTGGGGTTTACCCCGGACGTCAGCCGCGATCCCGATGTGGTGCTGCGCGCCGACAAACTGTTTCTGCCGGGAGTGGGTACGGCGCAGGCGGCGATGAATCAGCTGGAAGAGCGTGACCTGATCGATCTGGTCAAAGCCTGCACCCAGCCGGTGCTGGGCATCTGTCTCGGCATGCAGTTGCTGGGACGCGGCAGTGATGAAAACGGCGGCGTGCCGACGCTGGGTATTATCGACCAGCCGGTTTCGCTGATGGAGACGCACGGTCTGCCGTTGCCGCACATGGGCTGGAACCAGATTACCGCGCAGGCGGGCAATCACCTGTTCCGTGGCATTGACGAAGGCTGCTACTTCTACTTCGTGCACAGCTACGCGATGCCGGTCAACGCCAGCACTATCGCCCAGTGCCACTACGGTGAAGCCTTCACCGCGGCGGTGCAGAAAGATAACTTCTTCGGCGTACAGTTCCACCCGGAACGCTCGGGCAAAGCGGGCGCACAGTTGCTGAAAAACTTCCTGGAGATGTAATGATTATCCCCGCGTTAGATTTAATCGACGGCAAAGTGGTCCGTCTGCATCAGGGCGATTATGGCCAGCAGCGCGATTACGGCAGCGATCCGCTGCCGCGCCTGCAGCAGTATGCACAGGAAGGCGCCACGGTGCTGCATCTGGTGGACTTAACCGGCGCGAAAGATCCGGCAAAGCGGCAGATTGCGCTGCTGAAAACCCTGCTCGACGGCGTCGACGTGATTGTGCAGGTCGGCGGCGGCATTCGTCATCGTGACGATGTGAAGGCGCTGCTGGACGCCGGTGCCAGCCGCGTGGTGGTCGGTTCGACCGCGGTTAAACAGCCTGACGAGGTAAAACGGTGGTTTGCCGAGTTTGGCGCAGAGGCGATTGTGCTGGCGCTGGACGTGCGCATTGATGCTGATAACCGCAAAGAAGTGGCGATCAGCGGCTGGCAGGAAGCGGCGGGCGTCACGCTGGAGCAGGTGATCGCCGATTTTCAGCCGGTCGGCCTGAAACATGTGCTGTGCACCGATATATCCCGCGACGGCACCCTGAGCGGCTCAAACGTTGCACTTTACCAGGAAGTGACCGCTCGCTTCCCGCAGATTGCCTTCCAGTCCTCGGGCGGCATTGGTGAACTTAACGATATCGCGGCCCTGCGCGGCAGTGGCGTCCAGGGCGTAATCGTCGGACGTGCGCTGCTGGAAGGTAAATTCACAGTTTCGGAGGCTATCTCATGCTGGCAAAACGGATAATTCCCTGTCTTGATGTACGTGACGGCCAGGTGGTGAAAGGCGTGCAGTTTCGCAATCACGAGATCATCGGCGACATCGTGCCACTGGCGCAGCGTTATGCCGCCGAAGGGGCTGATGAGCTGGTGTTTTATGATATCACCGCCTCATCTGATGGCCGGGTGGTCGATAAAAGCTGGGTGTCGCGGGTGGCGGAAGTGATCGATATTCCATTCTGCGTGGCGGGCGGTATCAAAACCCCGGAAGACGCGGCGCGCATTCTGGAATTCGGTGCCGATAAGATTTCAGTTAACTCACCGGCGCTGGCCGATCCCACGCTGATTACCCGACTGGCTGACCGCTTTGGCGTACAGTGCATTGTGGTCGGCATTGATACCTGGTTCGATGAAGCCAGCGGCAAGTATCAGGTCAATCAGTACACCGGCGACGAAGCCCGTACCCGGGTGACGCAGTGGGAAACGCTGGATTGGGTGCAGGAAGTGCAGAAGCTGGGTGCTGGCGAAATCGTGCTGAACATGATGAACCAGGATGGCGTGCGTAACGGTTATGACCTGGTACAGCTGAAAAAAGTGCGTGATGTCTGTCATGTACCGCTGATCGCCTCTGGCGGCGCAGGCACCATGCCGCATTTTCTCGAGGCATTTACCGATGCCAACGTCGATGGCGCGCTGGCGGCCTCGGTGTTCCATAAGCAGATTATCAATATTGGTGAGCTGAAAAGCTTCCTGATCGACAACGGAGTGGAGATTCGCGCGTGTTAACCGAACAACAACTGGCCCAGCTCGACTGGGACAAAACGCAGGGCATGATGCCGGTGATTGTGCAGCATAACGTCTCAGGCGAAGTGCTGATGCACGGTTATATGAACCAGCCGGCGCTGGAAAAAACCCTGGCCGAAGGCAACGTGACCTTTTTCTCGCGTACCAAAAACCGGTTATGGACCAAAGGCGAGACCTCCGGCAACTTTCTGCAGGTAGTCAGCATCACGCCAGACTGCGATAACGATACGCTGCTGGTGCTGGCGAATCCCATCGGTCCGACCTGCCATCTCGGCACCTCCAGCTGCTTCTCCCCGGCCGCTGCGGAGTGGACCTTCCTCTATCAGCTGGAGCAGCTGCTGGCGTCACGTAAGAGCGCCGATCCTGAAAGCTCCTACACCGCCCGGCTCTACGCCAGCGGCACCAAGCGCATCGCGCAGAAAGTGGGTGAGGAAGGGGTTGAAACCGCCCTGGCGGCCACGGTTAACGATCGCCATGAGCTGACCAATGAAGCCTCCGATCTGATCTATCACCTGATGGTGCTGTTGCAGGACCAGGACTTAGACTTCAGCGCGGTAATCAATAACCTGCGCGCCCGTCATCAGTAAAATGTGCAATAAGCTGCTCAAAATCAGGCTGAATTGGTGATTTTGAGCAATATCCTTCTCATACGCAGGGCGAGCTATTGAAGCTGCTTCGTAAAAAAGCGTTGGGGTTTTCTCAACAACGCTACGCGCTGCTGGCAGGAATTAGCCGACGGACGCTGTCCGATATTGAGCAGGATAAGGACAGCACCACCTTAACTATGCTGAATCGTGCCTTTAAACCGCTCGGTCTCAGGGCAGGACTATTACCGCGTCAGCCGCATCTGCTGCAAACCCTGATCCAGCAACTCATTGCATCCGGAGAGCACAATGACCACCCATGAAAAACTGATTGCCCTGCTCGACCAGCACCAGGCGCGCTATCGGCTGATGGAACATCAGGCCACCGGTAAGTGTGAGGCGGTGGCGGCGATCCGCGGCACCGAAGTCGGTCAGGGTGCCAAAGCGCTGGTCTGCCACGTCAAAGGCAATGGTGTTAAGCAACATGTACTGGCGGTGCTGCCCGCCGATCGGCAGGCTGACCTGAGTAAAGTGGCCGCCGCAGTCGGTGGACGCCGCGCCTCGCTGGCCAGTCCGGCAGAAACTGATGCCCTGACCGGCTGTGCGTTTGGCGCTATCCCGCCGTTTAGCTTTCATCCCGATTTAAGCCTGATGGTTGATCCACTGCTGTTTGAACGCTATCCGGAGATCGCTTTTAACGCCGGTCGGCTGGATCGCTCGGTGATCCTTAACACCGAAGATTATCGGGCGCTGTGCCGTGCTAACGTCGTGAAAATAATCCAGTAATTGCCATCAATCCGGGTCAACGTTACTCTGCGTTAACCCTCATCACGACAAAAGAAGACCTTACTATGGCAATGAACCGCTTTTCTACCCATCTGCGTCAGACGTTAATCATGGCTGTTATGACTGGCTCCGCCTTTAGCGCACAGGCAAAAATCGACCAGGTACGCTTCGCCGTTGATCCCACCTATCCTCCGTTTGAATCCAAAACCCCGCAGGGCAAACTGGTCGGTTTCGATATCGATCTGGGCAATGCGCTTTGTGCTCAGATGCAGGCGAAATGTGTCTGGGTTGAGAGCCAGTTTGACGGCATGATCCCGGCGCTGAAGGCGCGTAAGTTCGATGCCATCCTGTCAGATATGGGCATCACGGAAGAGCGCCTGAAGCAGATCGATTTCACCGTGCCGCTGTACGACACCCACACCCAACTGATTGCCCGTAAAGGCGCTGGTGTGCTGCCGACGGCTGAATCCCTGAAAGGCAAAACGGTGGGCGTTGAGCAGGGAACGGTACAGGAGCGCTATGCGCTGGCTAAATGGCAACCGCATGGCGTCAACGTGGTGCCGTATGGCGATCAGGCGCAGGTCGAGAGTGATTTAGTTGCCGGTCGTCTGGATGCGGTGTTTACCGATGCGGCGCAGGCGGCGATTGGCTTCCTCAAACAGCCGCAGGGGAAAGATTTCGAGCTGGCAGGCCCGATTGTTCAGGATCCGATTATCGGTCCCGGCACCGCTATTGGCCTGCGTAAAGACGACGCGGAACTGAAAACCGCGCTGGATAATGCCTTTGCTGAAATCAAAAAGAATGGCACCTTCGACCAGATCCAGCAGCGCTATTTCGCCACCGATATCTCTATTCAGCCGTAACGGCGCGAGCCGGCTTTTCCGTCACTGACTGCGATCCGGCACTATACTCTAACCTTTTCGGGACGGCGCGCTGTCGTCCTTCGCCGACTACAGGACATTAACACGGTATGCATCAACAACATCATCCTCTGTTAAGCGCCTCTTTAGGCACCCAACGTGAAATCATCAGTTTCCATTTTGCTGAAAACCACTCGCGTCAGGTTTATATCCAGGCTGCGCTGCATGGCGACGAGTTGCCGGGCATGGCGGTGGCGTGGTTTTTAAAGCAGCGGCTGCAGGCGCTGGAGTCAGCCGGCCAGCTGAGAGCCGCTTTCACGCTGGTGCCGGTCGCCAATCCGCTGGCGCTGGGCCAGCACTGGCACGGCACTCATCTTGGTCGTTTTCATACCTTATCGGGACAGGATTTTAATCGCCGCTTCCCTTCGCTGGGCGAGACGCTGGCAACCGGGCTGGCCGACAGTCTGACCCAGAGCGAAGCGCAGAATAAAACGCTGATCCGTGAGGCGATCGATCGTCACTACCGCGATACGGTGCCAAAAACCGAGCTGGATGCGCAGCGTTTTACCCTGATGCGCATGGCCAGCCAGGCGGATCTGATGATTGATCTGCACTGTGACTGGGAAGCGGTGCCGCACCTTTACACCACGCCGCACGCCTGGCCGGATATCGAGCCTCTGGCGCGCTGGTTAGGCAGTGAAGTACAGCTGCTGGCGCAGATTTCAGGCGGCGAACCGTTTGATGAAGCCTGCTGTGAGCCGTGGCTGACGCTGGCCGAACGTTATGGCAAAGATTTCCCGATGCCACGCGGCTTACTGCCGGTCACGCTCGAACTGCGGGGTGTCCGTGACGTCTCACCGGAGCAGGCTGAGAAAGATGCTGATGCGATTATTTCGGCGTTACAGGAAGGCGGCTATATCGGCTACAGCGAACCGGCGGTGTCGGTGGAAGTGGCAGCTCCGGTGATTGGCGGCGATGAACTGGTATCGGTGACCACCGGCGGCGAAGATGTGGTGGCAATTGGTGAAAACGGTACCGGCCTGAGCGCGCCTGAGGTGGTCGAAGCAGCCGATGAGCAGAGCATGATTAAAGAGCGCTACAGTGAAGGTTGCGCTATGCCCTCACCTGCCCTGAAGAATCCACCGACGCCATCGGCGGCCTGTGAATACATTCATTCGCCGGTTTCAGGTTTAATTTTGCATCGCAAGCCACTGGGCGCGCGGATTCGCGCTGGCGAAGTGGTGGCAGAAATTGTTGATCCGGTCACCGATCAGATCACGCCGCTAATGGCTGAGCACGGCGGCATTCTGTATGCGAGGCACTGGGTACGGTTTGCAACGGCAGGCATGCTGGTGGTGAGACTGGCGGGCGAGAGTGAGATTCGGAGCGGGGATCTGCTGGTAGGATAAAATAATTACAGAGACATAATGGAAAAGACCGGGTCAAAACCCGGTCCTGAAATGACTTATTCTAAGTCTATTAAAGAAATTTAAATCTGATGAGTAATTAAACTCTATTAACTAGACTTGCAATATACCTCAGTCTGTTCTTAATTTTTCGGGTAAGAGTAGGCTCGGGTAAATCGATTTTGACTGAACGAGTACTATCATTTTGGTTCAAAGTTGGGACGGAAGATATCATGCTGGAATCAAGAGCAACCAGAGTTACGCGTTGCACATAAAGCCCAAGGATGCGCATATCCCCCGATCCAAAATGATAAGGAGATTTAGCGTTATCAATTTTCATACGGATAATAACGTTTTTGGATGAATCGATAGCATTTCGAGGAATTGGAAATGATAATTCCACAACCTTTCCGCCAATTGACCATTGAGCCACTCTTACAGAATTGATAAATATAGAAACTTTAACCGCTTCTCCATCGGGTGAATAACCGAAAGCCGAAAGATTAATCGCCAAATCATCAGGGGCCTCTTCATCTAATTGAAACCCAAACACAGACTCATGTCCACAGGTCCACGTTCCCATTGACTCATTATTGGACCATCCAGATAAAGTATAAGCATCACTACGAAGAGTACCCGGTTGAGGAGCGGCAGAAAAGCTAATCGTGTTACCAAATGCCAGAGAAGCGATACGCTCAGTAGATTTTACATTCTCAATAGAATCTATAACCTGGTTAACAGTTTCAATCCATGTTGTTGGTACATATTTTTTGGCTTGTTCAGTTTTTTCAGCTAACTGTTTTTCATCAAAACAATATTTTGAAATTGCATTGTACCAAGCAATGCTATCCATGGGATCAATATATTCGGCGCACCCAGGTGCCACTTCCGGTAGAGAGCCAGCATCAGAAGCCAGACAGAATTTACCGTAACAACAGCTTTCTGCAACAGGAAGACCCCATCCCTCATAACGGGAAGGATAAACAGTGAACATGCATTGCTTATATAGCCATGCTAGTGTCATGTCATCGACATCATGCAATAATAACACTTTCTCCTGCAGGTCATGATTATTTTCAATAATATGAATAGCTTCTTCACCCCCCCAGCCAACACTACCAACTAAAACAAGCTTAGGAACTGCATTGCCGTACTCCTTAATAAGACTGCGCCACAACATAAGTAATTGCGAATGATTCTTTCTTATATTAATAGTACTAACATATAAAACAAATTTTTCAGAGGGCAAAACAACATTATCAGAATTCTCACTAATCAATTCATCTTTTGCAAGTGAGATATTGTTAATTTCCTCATCACCTAGCCGGAATATAGATATAGGCCGTAGAGAGATATTATTTTCCAGGCAAAACTCAACAACATCTTTCTGAGTTTGCATTGAACATGTTATCAACTTATCAGAGATATTAATTATTTCTCGGCAGTTCCTAGAGAATTGGTTACGGCGATCCTCAGGAAACATGAACTTTAATTTATATTCTATTACATCATAAATAGCAGTAACTATTGAAACTCCAAAAACAAGCTTAAGGGTTTTAAGGCTCTTAATATAATTTAGATTTCTAATCCATGCACTGCCAAAAACTAATAAAACATCATTTTTCCTGAAGTTACATTCAAGTTCTGACTTACCACTTTTGAATTCAGATCTTTCAAATTCTGAAAGAAACTTAATACTATTATCCTCTACCATTGAGTAGTCAATGCAGAGAAATTTACGGTGATGTGAATTCCAAACGATATAATGGATTTCATCACCATATTGCTTATGCAATGCCTCGGCCATGCAAAGCTCAACGCGGGTAATCCCAGTTGGGGGCCCTTTATGGTGAGCTACAGTTGTTAAATCAACATATATGTTTTTTTTATGTTTTGTAAACTCCAATTCCTGGCTTTTCAATTGCTCGCGACTCTTAATAGCCATCTTGTAAGCATGATAAGTCTGCATGGCATAGTTTTCCCAACTATGTTCCGTTTGCATTTTTTTTCTTAGGATTTGAGCGCGCTCATCCTTTTCTGTTTCTGAATCATTCCATGCAGAAATAACTTTATTACGTATATCATCAATATCAGCAGGATCCACATATCGAGCAAGATTACCAAAATACTCTTCTTCTGAAGACCTATTGCTTAAAACCATATTACAGCCAGCAGCAGCGGCTTCAAGTGCAACTAACGGTGCACCTTCACTCCAAGAAGCAAGGCAAAAAACTTTTGCTCCAGCAAATGCTGAGGCAAGCATTGCACTATTTGAGTCAACACGGCCTGCAAAATAAACATTATCTCCCCCCCACTTTCTAATTAGATCAGCATATTCACTATCCGCTTCATGGCCAATGAAAACTAATGGGAGTTGAGTATCTTTAAGTGAGAGAGCCAGAAGGGCTTGGTTTTTTCTCGGCTCAATTCGTCCTACGCACAAAACATATTGTTCGAGACCGATTTTATCACGGAACAATTGAGGATTAGCGGAATTAAAAACCGTAGTGTCTACAGGATTTTTTACAATCGAGGTTGAGGAATGTGCGACACCAATCTGCTTAAGTAAATCTCTTTCTAATTCACTCAATAAAATTAAATGGCTCGCAAAAGATGTTAAACGACGGACTTTTGAAAAATAGCCGGGCATAGGCTCGCGTTCAATCATCGGCTTATTTCGATGTGCTAGGATTTCACTTCTTAAAGTTGAAAGTGCTTCTTTTACATCATCGATATAATCATACATTGATAAAATTAGTTTCACACGGTTATTAAAGAAATCCAACTCAGAGAGATCCAAAAATATTGGTGAAAGCACTGAAGGTCGATCATTTTTTTCAATTTGTTGTAGTAAAATTTCACATTGAGTAGGATGCCAAACATTGAGAGCATGTATAACATCATAATTATGTGCACAAAAATTGCGATCAGAGGCAAACTGAGCGTTAACGCCTAATTTTTTAAGCGCAGAAACTGTTTTAGGAGCGCGGACTGAAGGCCCACCAAGAGACTTGGTCATCTCCTGGCCATGAACAGCTACAAGGGCATTAATTCTACTTGGCATTTGTTCATCTTGAGAATCTACTTTAATAAAGTTAAATTTTACGAGTGGGTCATAGCCAAGTAATTGACAGAACAGTATATGATGTTGGTCAGCCCAGGACTGCCATGTGTAATTTTCAACACTCCTCCGTAAAGCTTGTTTCTTCTCCACAACCTCCAAAAGTACTCGTCTTAAATCATTAACATCACCAAGATTAAATTCAATATGTGGAAACTGCGGGACCCACCCCACTGGTGAAGCTATAACTTGACAGCCACTTGCCAATGCCTCAAGCACACACATCGGTCCGCCTTCAATTAAAGCTGGGACGAGAATATAATCTAGGGAGCGATAAAATTCTGGAAGAGATTCTTCTGGTATATGTTGAGCTGGACCAGGCCAGCCCTCTCCAGTAAAGTGCCATTGAATACCAGGGATATCCATAACCTGCGCAACTAGATTTTCGCCTTTCCTTCCAGTATGATAAGTTCTGCCTACTACTCCTATCCGTACATCTGCAGAATAGCGTTCAAGATCCACTCCTGGAGAAATAGTTATGACATTTTTAATGCCAATTTCGGTAAGTATTTCTTCCGTTTTCAAAGATTGTGCAACGCAAAAATCGACATCTGCCGCCACAGAATCAAATTTCTCTGCGGCTGACTGAACTTCTTCTTTATGAGTGAACAGAGCTATCTCAACAGGGGATATTCTTTCATTGCGACAACCATAAGTCATGTAATACTGTATGTCAGCAGAAGCGTCGGCAGTCAGATTGTAACTAACATAGGGTAATCGGGTAGTAATTTCCCGGGCTAGTTTTTCGAGGATCCAGCCTTGATCAGAAACTTTTATATGTACAATCTTTTTCATGTCATCCCAAGTATTTTTCCAATTATAAAAAACAAATCTTAACATTTAGTTGCAAATTAATGAAGCGTTTGTTCATTACTGCCCTATTGAAGCCTTAGCGCATCAGCCACAAAAAAAATATTAAAAACAATGTGTTATAGTTTTTCTAGGTGATTGTTACGGCCTATGCTAATCCGGAGCCACCGCTTAGGCAGCATTGATTGAATTTTCTGGGCAAAAAATAGACATTAGATAATCAGTGCAACAACCAGTGTGTAACATAAAGCTTTTAATTTTTTTAAATAAAAGAAACATCTTTTAAAGTATAAAAATGTCATGACCGCCTTATAAATAGTTTCACTTTTCATGTTTTTTGAATTAATCACAAAACATGCAAAAAAACCAAATATATGCAGTATATCCTTACGTCAATTTGGTAATACCATAGAAGAAAAATTTTTCAAAAAACCAGCCAAGCCAAATACCTACTAAGATAGTATAAGCATGAGCAAAGCTTCCCCACACTAATAACTTATGGGAAAGCTCTCATGACTACATATAAAATCCCGAAATAATTATAATTATTCTTTCCCGAAGTATTTTTCACAAATTTCTTTAACATCACCATCCATCTTTATTCTGCCATGCTCAAGCCATATAGCTCTATTACACGATTTAAGAAGCATGGTTTTAGAATGTGAAGCAATAACTAAGATATTTGTTGCCTGTACCATCTCCGATAGTCGAGTCTCTGCTTTCTTTTTGAAAGCCTCATCGCCAACAGATAACCATTCATCCATTAATAAAATTTCAGGACGGACTATTGTCGAAACAGCAAAGGCTAATCTTAAATGCATACCTGAAGAGTAAGTACGAACAGGCATATCAACAAAATCACCTAACTCAGAAAACTCAATAATTTCATCAAGCTTTTCACTAATTTCTTGTCGAGTGCGGCCTAACAGCCCTCCTCGTAAAAAAATGTTATCTCTACCGGTGGCTTCCACATCTATACCAAGTGAGATATCAATTAGCGAACCCACTTCTCCAATGCTAACAGCAGTACCGGATGAAGGCTCATATGCCCCGCTTAATAGGCGCAATAACGTACTTTTGCCTGCACCATTATGTCCAAGTAACCCCACACGATCGCCGTCTTTCAATGTAAAAGAAAGATGATCTATTGCTCGAACAACCACACGTCCCTGCGGATCAGAACCTAACTGTCCCCCTGTGGCTACTTGCATCAATCTTTTTTTGAGTGACCGACCATTAGCATTATAAATAGGAAAATCAACACATACATCTTTAAATTCGACTAACGCCATAATAAATCTTCTTATAACCAGTAAGCAATACGACGCTTATAGCGCCCATAAACCAAAATAGTTACACCCCAACCACATACTGCGATTACTATGCAAGTAATCCAGCTTGAGGTCGCTGGAATCTGGCCCAATATAGGAGCTCGGACAATTTGCATTAAATGATAAACAGGATTCAACCCTAAGATAAATTCACCTGCTCGCTGAGGTACTAAATGAGGCATCCACATAATGGGTGTAAAGTAAAAAATCACATTTATTAAGCTTGTAATAATTTGAGGTAGATCTCTATAGCGTGCACAAAGCACCCCCAATAACAGCGCAATCCATGAAAGATTGATTGTTACGAGTACGAAGCCTGGTATTGCAAGTAAAATGATAAGCGAGAGTGGCTTTCCAACAGCTAAAAACACAAGAGGCAAAATGACCATGTTATGTATCAATATAATAATATTTCGCCAGATTATTCTCATTATGTGGACAAAAAGCGGGATTGGAAGTTGCTTAATGATACGTTCTGCATTTATGAAACCTGCACAACCTTCATTGGTAACCGTGGTGAAAAAAGACCATAGAATCAACCCAGAAGCAAGGAAAGGTAAAAACTCTTCCATTGTAGTTTGAAAGATTGAACCAAATACTATACCAATTGTACCTATCATTACACCCATGCTGATTGTTAACCAGAATGGGCCTAGAGCTGAGCGACGGTAGCGTTGCTTAACGTCCTGCCAGCCCAACATACCAACTAATGAATAACGATTTATTGCCCCGAAAATATCTTTTAAGGCAACTTTAGCTGAACTACCTTGCATTATTTTATTCCATCATTGAAATTCAGACATTCTAGAGCCAAAGAGCGCACAGTCAAGCCCAACTCCAGCTTGTGGCCATCCAAAAGAGTTAAATTCAGACTAGTATGATAATAATGATCCATCATCAGCCTTTTCATTTAACATTATACTTATCGTTCAATGCGCCCGGTAGTTTGACGACGGTTGTAACGGCATCAGTCAGGGCTTCAAACGAAGTAATATCGCCAGGTGATAACACAATAATGTCGCCAGCAGTCCAGCGTTTTTCACACATAATGACTTCACCAGAAACAATACAAGTTATTTCAGTAGCAATTTTATGAAAATGCGCACCCTCTCGGTCCCCTGCTTTATAATGCTTAACGGCAACTTCACAATCTTGTGTACTAAAGGCAGTCGGGTCAAATCCGCCGACAATCCAGCCCCTTTTCATATTAGAGAGTTTATAGCTTTTCATTATTGCCTTTCCGGGTTTCAAATTGTGAAGCAGATTTCAGTGGGTGATACTGAGAGATGTCAATTTTTTGGACAGAAATTTTCATACCGGACAATATAAGTTCATTAAATGAAGGACAAATATAGAACATATCATCAATACGCGCATCCTTCCTGATCATTTGTTTCACCGCCTCGGTGAAAAAAGAGGTTTTCTTGAACCAGTAAACCCCAGCAGTCGCATTACGGCTAATAGGATTTTTTTCAGAAGCTTCTACAACGAGTTCATTTTCTAAAACTACATAGGAGTATCGGGGATGTACAGAATCAAAAATGATTGTGCCAGCATCATGCCCTGAGTTCTGCATATGTGAAGTAAATACCGCGTAGTCTATATCGACATACTGATTTGCACTAACTATCAGTAGCGGCTCATCCTGATTCAGACTAACCACACCGAGCAAAGCGGTACAGGCAGCACCAGCAGTGTTTTCAGGTACAGAAATAGAACTAAAGTTGCCATTCGAGAGCAGACGAACAATATTATCAAGACGATATTTTTTTATATGTTTATCCTGAAAAAGAAAGACGGAATGCCCTTTATTAAAAGCTATTTGCTCAGAAATAAGTTGAATTAAAGGCTTGCCTAAAAACTCAGAGAGACAGAAAGGATAATTTTTATCGTCGCTATCAATGTAATTTTCACCTGCAGCAAGTACTAAAATATTCATGCTTTAGTTTCCTCTACAGATTGAATGAAAGTCTTGATGTTGCGATAAATGACATCATGAACTTCACTAACCGCCAGTACATGCGTACCTGCAGCCTTAGCAGCACGAATACCATTTTCATTATCTTCGACAACTACACACTCTTCCGGTTTTAACCCTAACAGTCCGATAGTTTTTATATACATTTCTGGATCGGGCTTACCTTTTTTTACGTCCTCATTTGAAATCATCAGATCAAGGTAGGGAGTCAGAGCAGCTTTTTCCATCATAGTCGTAACAGTATTTTTGACAGAGTTTGAAGCAACTGCCAACTTGTAACCTTCCATCTTTAATCTGGATAAAGCAAATTCATGAATAAAAAGTGGCTTACATTTCGTATGTACAATTTCCATTGTATAGCTTTGCTTCATTTCATTGATAAATGAATGCAGTTCATAAGGTAAATTGTACTCAGTCGATAAGATATTAAGTTTATCTTTTGTAGGCAGACCATCAAACTTTGTTAGATGATCAAAGCGGCTGATGTTATATCCAAATAAATTTAGTGATTTATTTAAAGCTTCATAGTGCCAGTCTTTTGCTTCAATCAAAACTCCATCCATATCGAAAATGACGGCCTTTATCATTTTTTATCCTCGAAATATCTTTGCGCTTCTTCAGGAAGATCGGTGCACAAAATAAGATTTTCAGATGTTGTTAAATCAGAGTTTTTAAGCATAGCCCAAAGAGAATGGTAATCCCCACGCTTGTGAAGTTCTGAAGAAACGATACAGACTTTTTTGCCTGCCTGAAGGATATTTTTGATATATTCGGCATCGTACCAGGTTGACTCAAAAGCGTCCAACCAGACGCCATGGCACGATTCATAAAGCGAAATGACGGGTTCATATTCGCTCGCACGAGAGAAAAAATGAACACGACCATCTCGAGAGAATGTTATCTGATCCGGAACAGACATATCGAAAACAAAAGCTTTTTTTATATTAAATTTAGCAAGTTGCTCGGCAAGAAGTTTGACTAACCCATCTGATTTGATATTAAGCGCAAGCGAGAAATCTTTACCTTCAGCTAAGGAGAGCAAATCATGCAGGGTCATTTCATGACCAGAAGGAATATCATGAGATATCACTAATTTGCCATTGTAATCTCTAACATCAGTTTCTGTTCCGAAGCCGAGGTCAAACGATCTTTTAAAAGCAACAGCACTGTTTTTTTCTTCTACTGTATGCCAATAACCACGATGACTAATTATTTCCATTTTGCATTCCTTGCGTAGCGTGTTTAGAGAGCTCAAGGTTTAAGAAAATCTCTAAATCAGCAGGAATACCTAAGCCATACATTCCATTAGCTTCAGATCCTATGTTGTAAATGCCGATTTTCGCACCTGATGCGATAAGATAGTTATA
Organism: Pantoea sp. X-Soil-YNGN-775; assembly: GCF_059730575.1. Lineage (NCBI taxonomy): Bacteria > Pseudomonadati > Pseudomonadota > Gammaproteobacteria > Enterobacterales > Erwiniaceae > Pantoea > Pantoea sp. X-Soil-YNGN-775. The sequence goes on from NZ_AP035945.1 coordinate 2,590,634, forward strand.
GGCAGGTGCGACATAAAACTCGTTATTAACCCTGTCGTTCTTTTCCAGCATCTCTTCAGCTGCGTGTACAAAATCTGAGCCTTTAGCAAAATTATAAATACCAACCGTGGCCTCATCAGAAATGACTTTTTTTTCAACAACCCGGTTGACATTACCATCGTCATCAAAGCCGACAAATGACCACTTAGGATCGTTTGCCTTCATAGTCATGATAATGCCCTGGTAGTTATTGTCTTGCATTGTTGCAAGATAGTCATCGATTTGACAATCGACATACTGGTCACTATTTGCAATCATCAGCGGTTCATCATTATCAATTAAATCTTTAGCTAATAGAACGGTACAGGCTGCACCCTCGGTTAGTCCATCTGCATAGACGACTTCACAGGACGGCTCCCATTCTTTAAGCAATGAAGTTAAACCATACGTTTCATCATGAGCGCGCTGGATAATGAATATAAACCTGTGAGGCTGAGTTGGTTTTAAATTATTTATAACCAGTTTGACCATGGTGACGCCATGAACTTTTATAAGAGGCTTAGGATCAGCATACCCTGCTTTAGCGAAGCGGCTTCCAGCCCCGGCCATGGGAATTACGATATTCATCATTTAAAACCTCATTAATAACACTTACAGCCTAAACATCAGGAAACTTAATTCAAAATATTGCATTAATCCTGTCCGTAACGTCCTATCCTGCCCTATTTTTCAATCGATTTTTAATCGTCGAATAAAGTGACGATGGATCTGACAGGAGCAATTTTACATTGCGTTTTAAGAAAGCCCGGTATCTATCAACACGAGCATGTGGTCCCTGGAAAAGATCAATATGATGATAAAAGTTGTTAAGGTCTGGTTTTTTAAAGTCAGCGATAATTTCTTTTCTTAACTGGAGAACTCTGGCGATGGTTTTTGTGTTCAGCCGGGGAAGGTAATCAGCTGACATCAACCGTTGAGAAAGCTCGACATCCTCCGCCATATTCCATGTTCCCAGATCATTAAAGGGGAACGCAGTCAAAACATGCTTCTTGCCGATGACAAGCCCTCCGGGAACATAGAGATAAGGAGAGTATTCGCCATAATTCAGCAAATAATTCGCAGTAAGACGCTGATCAGAGGCTTGCGAAACCCAGTCGGGAACTCGCTCGCCCGTGTCATTCAATATCTGCTTAACCACGCAAATATCAAAATCATGATTAATGCGATCGAATGCCTTGATAAAATTTGCATCTAGTTTATATCTGTTGTGTGCAATGCAAATATTTTCAAATTTAGCCTGGCTTATGATGATATTTTTCTTTCTGGAAATATTGGCATATTTCTCTGTATCGTTGTCAGCCTCTACAATCGTATGATCCAGCGCTATCTCAAAAGTTGGTCGTGGACCACAGATAATTATCTCCGTTAATGCGCCTGAGTTAGCTAAATTCGCTACACTATCAACGTAGCTACGAAGATATTCCTCATTTTTCCCGTCCCATAAAATGCCGAATGACCAGTTTCTGCCAACATCAAAGCGTCGCCGCGTTGCGGTGAAGGTTACGATGAAACCGTCATTTTTTTCAGCACGCTCAAGGCTTACAAACTCTACGCTACCTGCTGAAAGGTTATGAATTTGCTTATAAAACTTAGGTGTTGAGAAAACAGGTGAGGAAACACGGAAACGAATCTTGAACGTCGTCTTTCCTTTAGATAATTTGAATAACTCGTCAATTATAAATGGCCAGTTGCCATAATTTGATATTGGCGCTTCAGTAAATACAACTTCTGAATATTTGCTGTAATGCTCTGATGATAAACGCGTATCCGGATTATTAATAAAATGAGTACTTAAACAAGTAAATTTCTCTGGCGCATTCTTTCCAAACCATATAGCTTTATCAGCTTCACTCATTGAATTTCCTCTTCATGAATAAATATTTTCTTTATATCTGTCGAGAAATCCTTCCAGCTGCGAAGTTTGTCCTTATTAGCTGCAATATGATTAACTTGCTCATAATAATAGGCGTCATCGCTCATTAACCTATTGAACTCTAGATTGAATTTTTTATAGTCTGGATAATCTACTGCAACCGTCAAACCATACCCTGCTTCTTTCAAGGAAGACGTATCAAAGTGTAAGCAAGGTTTTCCTAAAGCTAAAGACTCACCTAGCGGCAGACCCCACCCTTCATAATGTGACGGATAAACTGTAAAGCGACAATTACGATAAATCTCGCCGATTTCAGCGTCTGAAGCATCCTGCATAACAATGACGCTGCCAAAAACGTTTCCAGAATGATGTAACTGATGCGCGAATTCTTCAGTATCCCAAAGCCATTTTCCAGCAATAACCAATTTTTGATTTGCATACTCTGGAGAGTTAAAAAATTTAATCCAGGTCAGTATTAAATTAACATGGTTTTTCCTGGACTCAATTGAGCCCACGCAAAATGCGTATTGTTCATTTTTTAATTTTCTTACGCGCAATGGAAATTCATAATCACTTTCTTCCGGTATTTTTGCCGCGCCTTCAGGCAGTTTATGCGATAGATGAACGACCTCGATGACGGGTACGTCCGTGCCTCGCTCAAGGCAATATCTGGTTAGATCGTTTTTACAACTGTGAGAATTGACGATGATTTTATCTGCATGTTCCAATACAAAAGGAATATACTTTTTGAACATTGCCTTAAGTTCATCAGGCACATAAGGTGATACGATTGGGATCATATCGTAAACCATAAAAATTTTACGAAGATCGTACCATTTCCTTTCTATCAACTCCTGATACTTGCTCTGAAAATTCCACACACCACCAAATAATGCGACAGAAGCATTATCTTCAAATTTCTCAATTTCAGATACGGAAAGCCCCGGGTAAAGCGCAAGGCGACTTTTTAAATATCTGAAGATGGCTTTATGACTACTCTTTTTAATAACTGGAACTTTCGATAAAAGAAAATAGGTATCGCTAACCACTTTTTTCTTGCGACCAAGCGTCCGGATCTTCTCAAAGTATTTATCTATATTACCGCTGGATTTTGAAATGTAGATATCAGAATAGATCCAAAGGTTAATAAATGGCGTCAAATCATTAAGCTCGATATTTTCCAGCCCGTCGACTTTATAAGTACGGCCAGTAATAGGGCTCATGAAAAATATTGTATAATCACCATCAAGTCCTTTCAGTCCCTCAAGTACAACACGTTGAATCCCGCTAACCTTGGTCGAAAACTTTGAGTGATTAATAATATCGGTAATATCGTAGTAAATCATTTCTCGTCCTTTGCAAGCAATAGTAAGGCTATAACCTTTACTATTACGTTTTATCATCCAAACAGTAGATTCAAAGCATTAATTAAAATGAGGGTTTTGATGGAGAAAAGAATAAAGCACATCATTGATGTGCTTTTCTTTATTCAACGCTAAAATATTACCCAGATATAATGATTATCGATTAATCAAGCCATTCTGTATGGAACACACCGTCTTTATCAATGCGCTTGTAGGTATGCGCACCAAAGTAGTCACGCTGCGCCTGAATCAGGTTGGCAGGCAGCACTTCTGAACGGTAGCTGTCGTAGTAAGCAATCGCCGCAGAGAAGGTAGGCGTTGGGATACCGTTCTGAATCGCGTAAGAAACAACATCACGCAGCGCCTGCTGATACTGATCGGCGATATCTTTGAAGTACGGTGCCAACAGCAGGTTAGCAATGCTTGCATCTTCAGCGTAGGCATCGGTAATTTTCTGCAGGAACTGGGCACGGATGATGCAGCCAGCACGGAAGATCTTGGCGATTTCACCGTAGTGCAGATCCCAGTTGTTCTCTTCTGAAGCCGCACGCAATTGTGAGAAGCCCTGCGCATAAGAGACGATTTTACCGAGGTAGAGTGCGCGACGCACTTTTTCGATAAACTCCGCTTTATCACCAGTGAAGGCTTGAGCCTGTGGGCCGCTCAGAACTTTGGAAGCCGCAACACGCTGGGTTTTCAGCGAAGAGAGGTAGCGAGCAAACACTGATTCAGTGATCAGTGAAAGTGGCTCGCCCAGATCCAGTGAACTCTGGCTGGTCCATTTACCGGTACCTTTGTTGGCCGCTTCATCCAGAATCACATCAACCAGATAGTTACCCTCTTCATCTTTCTTAGTGAAGATATCTTTGGTGATGTCGATCAGGTAGCTGCTCAGCTCGCCGTTGTTCCACTCGGTGAAGGTTTCTGCCAGCTCTTCGTTGTTCAGACCCAGCGCACCTTTCAGCAACGCATAAGCTTCGGCGATCAGCTGCATATCGCCATATTCGATGCCGTTGTGCACCATCTTCACGTAGTGACCCGCACCGTCCGGACCGATGTAAGCTACGCAGGCTTCGCCATCTTCTGCACGTGCCGCAATCTTGTCCAGAATTGGAGCAACCAGCTCATAGGCTTCTTTCTGGCCGCCCGGCATAATAGATGGGCCTTTCAGCGCGCCCTCTTCACCGCCGGATACGCCGGTACCGATGAAGTTGAAGCCCTGGTCTGACAGCTCTTTGTTACGACGAATGGTGTCTTTATAGAAGGTGTTACCGCCATCGATCAGAATGTCGCCTTTATCGAGGTGTGGCGTCAGTGAGGCGATGGTTTTGTCGGTCGCTTCCCCTGCCTGAACCATCAGCAGGATACGACGTGGTTTTTCCAGCGATTCGACAAACTCTTCAACGGTGTAAAAAGGAGCAAGCTTCTTGCCCTGGTTCTCCGCGATGACTTCATCCGTCTTTTCGCGTGAACGGTTAAAGATAGAAACAGTGTAACCGCGGCTCTCAATGTTAAGAGCCAAGTTGCGGCCCATCACTGCCATACCTACAACGCCGATCTGTTGCTTGGACATTACATACTCCTGTCTGTGGTCTCGCATGGTGTTACCAGTAACACCACTTTATAAGTGAACACTATGTTAACTCAGGATAGCTGATAAAAGGTAATGAATGGTGCGATAGTCAGATGAAATAATCTGAAAAAAAATCACAATTATAACAAAGACTTATAAAGCTTTGTGTAGCTATTAATCATTTTTTCAGCGGTAAATAGCGACTCGAAACGTTCAAGAGCAGCTGCACCATAACTGCGGGCTAGTGGTGGATTGTCCCATATTTCATCCATCGCTTTACGCAGAGCAACAGGATCTGACGGGGGAACGACTAAACCGGTTATCCGATCGATATTGATAAAGGTTGTACCTGTACCTATCTCGCTTGATATGAGCGGCTTAGAATACAGAGCCCCTTCCAGTAGCGAGATCCCAAAAGCTTCTGAGCGCAGATGTGATGGAAATACCAGACAGGTAGACAGCTGAAGTAAGGCAGACTTTTCACTGTCTTCAAGCGCACCCAGGAAATGAATATTATCTACACCTAACTGTTGTGCCTGAGATTTTAACTCTGCTTCAATCGGACCTGCGCCTACCACTACGATCGGATAACGGCTATTCTTCGCCGCCTCTATCAGGATATGCAGGCCTTTGTAATAACGGAATGTGCCAATGAAAAGAAAGAAGCCGTCAGGAAATTTCGTCTGCCATTTTTGCAAAACGGCAGGATCATTATTTTTATAAAACTTTTTATCAAGACCGTACGGGATCACTTCAACTTTATCTTTAAATTGTTGCAGCACCGGGCTACTCTCAACATAATTAGGAGACGCGGCAACAATTCTGTCTACACTGGAAAGAAAGCGATTCATTAACGGAGCATAAAGCTTCAATAATAATTTTTGTTTAACAATATCGGAATGATAGCTTACTACTGAAGGTTTTTTTATTTTTGCTGTAAAATGCATTAAATCCATAAAAGGATAAGGAAAATGATAATGGATGATATCTGCTTCCTTTGCCAGCTTTTTGAATTGAGTTATTGCTGCAAAAGAAAACGGTGTCGATGCATATTCACACTGCGTTTTGACCCGATAAATAAGATGGTTGTCGAGTTGCTTTTTTTTCTCTATAAAATTCGGGCTATGAGTAAACACTACTGATTGGATGTTTTCCTTGATGCCACCTTCCGCAAGCTGGTATATAACTTGTTCAATGCCGCCAAAAGTATCGGGATAGTAGGTTTTATAACAGTGTAAAACTTTAATCATATAAATTTCGCGACCTGCTCGTAAGCATCAATGGTTTTATCCGCACAAAATGACCATGAAAATTGGCGGGCGCGAGCTAGTCCCGTATCTATCATGCGTTGCTTTTCATAAGCATTACCGATCATCATTTGGATAGAAGTGGTTAAGGCATCGACATCTTTTGGATCATGCATTAATGCTGCATCACCTGCAACTTCGGGGAGTGATGTTGCATTAGAGCAAATCACAGGGGTACCTGAGGCCATTGCTTCAAGTACGGGTAAACCGAATCCTTCATATATTGAAGGAAAAACAAAACTGGTAGCAGCACTGAATAAGCAAGGCAGTTCTTTACCCGGCACAAAGCCTAAATATTTTAGCCAGCCCTCTCTTTCACCCTTATCAAAAAGCCTGAATAGCTGCTCGTTTTCCCATCCTTTATAACCGCTGACGACGAGAGGAAAATTCGATTTTTCATGAGGGGTTAAACGATCATAAGCTTGCAATAATGTCAGTATGTTTTTTCTTGGTTCTATTGTACCGGTGTAAAGTAGATATCGACGCCAGTGAAGATTATATTTTTCAAGAACGCTTTTGACTTCAATTTCATTCCGTGGATGAAACTCATCATTGCAGGCTAATGGGGCCACGCAAATTTTATTATCTTCCAATCCAAAAAAATCCATCAACTCAGTTTTAGTATAATCAGAATCAGTTATCAACATCGCCGAGCGCGATACGGTTTTTCTTAGCTCTTTCTGCATTAAATGAACGCGCCCAGCCGGATGAAATTGCGGCCAGTGGAAAACAGAAAGATCATGGAATGTAGCCACGCAATGTTTAACACGTGGTGGTAAATAATAATTAGGACTGTGAAAAACGTGATCTTTGAATTTTCTTAACGCAATTGTTTTCATTACCGGAAAAGTGAGACGGTAAACTTCACTAACGGCTTTACTTTTTTGCAATCTGCGTTTTAAGGATTGTACCGACTGTGCTGATTCACTGGCGACTATCAGCGAATCACGCTTACTCGTACCATGAAGAAATGTTAAGGAAATTTCTTCTTTCTTCTGAAGCTGTTTAGCAAGTTCAAACGCGTAACGGCCTATCCCAGTTAAAGGATATTTAATGCAATCCGTAGAAAATACAACGTTTATTTTTTTGCTTCCAGCATCCATTTGAGCGTATCTCTAAAAGGAATTTTCAATGTATCATCACCAATCAAACTGCTTAACAGGCTGATATCACCGCAGAGTTCTTTTATTTCATTTGGTCTCACAAATGCAGGATTAACTTCGATACGAATATCGCGGCCCGTTAACTCCTGGCAAAGATCAATTACCTCACGTAATGAGTGCATCGTTCCTGAAGCAACATTGACAACCTTACCAAATGAGGACGTTTGCAATAATGCCGAATAGCATTTAACAACATTTCGCACATCAGAAAAGTCGCGCCAGACATCAATATTACCCAGTTCAATGACTTCTTTTCGTTCGCGAAAATGTTTAACAATTTTAGGAATCAGGAAATTTTCTGCCTGACCTACTCCGGTATAGTTGAATGGTCGGGTAATGACAATAGGTAGCTTTTCGTAAAACAGGCTTGCCATATACTCCATCGACAATTTGCTTACGGCATAGTCGTTTGCTGGCCTTGCCAGAGTAGTCTCTGATAATCTTCCCGGTGTATTGTTGCCATAAACGTTAGCGCTGCTGGCAATTAATACAGCATCCAGGGATTTTTTAGATTCGATTAAAGCCTGTAGTAAATTACGAGTGCCGCCTACATTAACATTGTAAAAAGCGTTTGGATCGGCATGACCGACAAAAGCAATTGCAGCGAGATGAATGACAACGTCGGGTTGAATATCATCTACAGCATGCATTACCTGGACCAGGTTGGTAAGATCGACCTGATAATAATTTGAGGATCCAAGAGCAGGGGATGAACCGAAACCAAATACTTCATATCCGGCAGCGGATAATTCCGCTGCCATATACTGGCCGGTAAAGCCCTTGATCCCAGTGATCAATGCTTTTTTGCCATTATTCATATCAGAAGGAGAACCCTTGTTTATTGCGGCGTAGATCTTCTTCTACCATCATCGCGCACAACTCTTCGAGCGTGGTTTTAGGTTCCCAGCCCAGAATGTCTTTTGCACGCTGTGGGTTGCCAATCAACAATTCTACTTCAGCAGGACGATAGAACTTAGGATTGACCTTAACAACCACTTTATTAGTGGCTACATCGATTGCAACTTCCTGGTCATCTTTGCCTTCAAAGCGCAGTTCAATGCCAGCCGCTTTGAACGCCATTGACACGAAGTCGCGGACTGTTTCTGTGCGGTTGGTTGCCAGGACAAAAGTATCTGGCTCATCAGCCTGCAGCATGCGCCACATGCCTTCAACATATTCCTTAGCAAAACCCCAGTCACGCTTGGCGTCCATGTTACCTAACTCAAGCACATCCAGCTTGCCGAGCTTAATTTTCGCTACTGAATCGGTGATCTTACGGGTTACAAACTCCTGTCCACGCAGTGGTGATTCGTGGTTAAACAGAATGCCGCTTGATGCGAAGATGTTGTAGCTCTCACGGTAGTTAATGGTCATCCAGTGTGCATACAACTTGGCAACGCCATACGGGCTACGCGGATAGAATGGCGTGTCTTCTTTCTGTGGGATGGCCTGCACTTTACCAAACATTTCTGAAGTCGATGCCTGATAGAAGCGAATTTCAGGGTTAACAATGCGAATAGCTTCTAACAGGTTTACCGGACCAATACCTGTAATTTCAGCGGTGGTCAGTGGCTGGTCAAAAGAAACACCTACAAAGCTCTGAGCCGCAAGGTTGTAAACTTCGGTCGCTTTGCTTTCCTGAAGTAAACGAATGCTTGATGACAGGTCAGTCAGGTCATATTCGACGAGATGCAAAGAGGGGTTTGATTTGATACCCAACTCTTCAATGCGCCAGAAGTTGACCGAACTGGTACGGCGATAGGTTCCATAAACCGTATAGCCTTTATCTAAGAGTAATTCAGCAAGATAAGCGCCATCCTGCCCGGTAATTCCTGTAATAATTGCAATCTTATTCGTCATTCTTAAACCCATCATTTGGAAAATTAATATTATCAACTATAGGTGAAATTAAACTGTCGTAGCTTTAATAACAGAGTCGATTTCTTTCAATATTTTACTCAAGGCTTCAATATTGCCTTCAGTTTCGACGTTGAGTCGCAGTAAAGGTTCCGTATTGGAAGTTCTTACATTGAATCTCCAGCCCTGGCAGTCCAGGCTAATGCCGTCGGTATTATCTTCGGTTATTGCACTACTACGATATTTTTCTTTTAACGCCACGATAACTGACTTTGCATCAGACACTTTGTAGTTAATCTCACCACTGCAAGGAAACGCCTTCATTCTTTCCGAAACCAGTCCGGAAAGTGTCTCCCCTTTCACCGCCAGCAGTTCAGCCACCAGCAGCCAGGGGATCATGCCGCTATCACAGTAAGCAAAGTCACGGAAGTAGTGGTGTGCACTCATCTCGCCGCCATAAACTGCATCTTCTTCGCGCATGCGCTCTTTGATGAAAGCATGGCCGGTTTTGGACATCACCGGAATACCACCCGCCTTGGTTACCACATCAATGGTGTTCCAGGTCAGACGCGGGTCATGGATGATTTTTGCGCCAGGCTCCTTTTTAAGGAATGCCTCGGCTAACAGCCCAACGATATAATAGCCTTCGATGAATTCTGCATTCTCATCAAACAGGAAGCAACGATCGAAATCGCCGTCGAACGCAATCCCCATGTCAGCCTGATACTCACGTACTGCGTCAGAGGTATCTTTACGGCATTCCGGCAGCAATGGGTTAGGGATACCGTTTGGGAAAGTTCCATCCGCCTGATGATGCACTTTGATAAAGGTCACAGGTGCATTAGCCTGTTGAAAACGCTTCTCAATCTCATCAATAACGTGGCCAGCAGCCCCATTACCTGAGTTGATCACCAGCTTCATCGGCTTAGTGAAGTTATTCAGGTCGATGTAGCCCATCAGATGCTCAACATAGGCATCTAAAACGGTGATCTGTTTATAGCTGCCGCGTTTACTCTCATCGACCGGAGCAAAATCATTAGCTTCAGCCAGTCGCTGGACGTCACGCAGTCCGGTATCTCCGCTGATGGGACGCGCACCTTCGCGCACTAACTTCATGCCGTTATAGTTCATCGGGTTATGGCTGGCGGTCACTTCAATGCCGCCATCAATCCCTAAATGAAAAGTCGCGAAGTAGATCTCTTCCGTTCCGCTCATACCGATGTCCAGTACATCGGTACCTGCATCCCTGAGACCATTTGCCAGCGCCAGCTTGAGTGATTCACTGGTCTGACGAACATCGCCACCCACCACAATGGTTTTAGGTCGGATAAACTCGCCATAAGCGCGACCAATGCGGTAAGCAATATCGTCATTGAGTTCAGTGCCCAGCTCACCACGAATGTCATAAGCTTTAAAACAGGTCAGTGCTGCCATGATCTTGTCTGTCCTTACTTACTTACTGCAAACTGTTGTTTAATCAAAATGAGGTCGTCATCGCCAAGGTAGGATCCCGACTGAATTTCCAACAGCTCTAATGGAATTTTGCCTGGGTTTTCTAAGGTATGTGGATGACCAATTGGGATAAAGGTTGACTGATTCTCGGTCAGCAGCAGGGTTTTATCCTGGATGGTAACTTTTGCGGTACCCGACAGGATGACCCAGTGCTCAGTGCGGTGATAGTGCATCTGCAGTTCAAAGGCTTCACCTGGTTTTACGGTGATACGGTTGACGTTGAATCGACCGGTGTTCACCACCAGATCACAGCGTCCCCATGGCCAGTAGGTTTCACGGTGACGACGGTATTCGCTGCGGCATTCGCCTTTCAGGAACTCAACGACGCGCTTCACATCCTGAACCTGATCTTTACGCGCGACCAATACGGCATCCTTGGTATTCACAATCACCAGGTTTTCCACTCCGATTGCCGCGACCAGCTGGTCTTCACTGTTGATATAACAGTTTTGGGTATTGTGCAGGAAGGTATCACCTTTCAGTGAATTGCCGTAACTATCTTTATCGTTCACTTCCCACAGCGCCGACCAGGAACCGACGTCGCTCCATCCTGCTGCCAGCGGAACCACTACCGCAGCATCAGTTTGTTCCATTACTGCATAGTCAACTGACTCGTCCGGGCAGGCGATGAAGTCGTCTTTATCAATGCTGATAAAATCATTGCCTTCCTTAACGTTGTCCATCGCGCGACGACAGGCCTCAAGGATATCCGGGCGGAATTTTTCCAGCTCTTGCAGATAGCGTTTCGCGCGAAACATAAACATGCCGCTGTTCCAGTAATACTCACCAGATTCAAGGTACTCCTCAGCAGTGCTCTGGTTCGGCTTTTCGACAAAGCGCTGGACCAGATATGGACCGTTCTCGGCACCTGGCAGTGCTTCACCACGCTGAATATAGCCATATCCTGTTTCCGGGCCGGTCGGCACGATGCCAAAGGTGACCAGCTTGCCCTGTTTGGCATGGGCGGTCGCCACCTTGATCGCCTGATGGAAGGCCGCACGATCTTCAATGACGTGATCCGCAGCCAGCACCAGTAGCACCGGATCATCGCCCTGCTCCACAGCATTAAGAGCGGCAAGCGCAATGGCCGGTGCTGTGTTACGCCCGACAGGCTCAAGAATAATGTTATGAGATAGCTTGTTAATTTGTCGCAACTGCTCGGCCACCAGAAAGCGATGCTCTTCGTTGCAAATTACCATCGGTGCACGGGCTTCAATGCCCGTCAGACGTTTAACAGTCTCCTGCAGCATTGAGTGCTCGCCGTGAAGGCAAATGAACTGCTTAGGATAAAGTTCGCGGGAAAGGGGCCATAAGCGGCTGCCGGTTCCTCCGGCCATGATTACGGGAAGTAACATTCCACATCCTCTAACAAATTTAAACATGCTATTGCATATAAAGCGGGTCAATTTTTATTCATTATGAATAAACAGCCACGCTACCGCCCTTGGCTTGCAGCAACCAATATGCTGTGTGATAGCAATCATGCTTTCACAGGTTAACTTGTCAGTACGCTGATGATATTTTATTCAACCGCATACGGGTTCTGAGACCACCGCAAATAGTACAATTTGTGCGGCAAAAATAATATGCCTATTCTTTCAATGTGCCAGAAGAAACTTAAGTTTAACTAAACAATGATCAGGATGCGCTTCAGATAAGGTAATCATTGGCAAAACAGCATAGTAGCGCCATCTACACTCTCCCTTTCCTCTGTTAATGCCATGCGCCAGCGCTCGATTGTGTTTAAAATGAACAGCTATCACGCCAGGATTAATCCGTATTAACTGCATTGGATGTCAGTAACAAATCTGCCATGGGCTAATGTTTAGCCTATATATGCAATTCTGCTTAACGCAGACATAAAAAAACCCGGCATTAGCCGGGTTTTTTGAATTTCATCGCAGATTAATTAAACCCATTCGGGTTCTTGCTCTGCCAGTTCCAGGTATCACGCATCATCTCGTCGATGCCGCGCGTCACGCGCCAGTCGAGTTCACGGTTGGCCAGCGAGGCGTCGGCCCAGAAGGCCGGCAGGTCGCCATCGCGACGCGGTTTGATCTCGAAAGGAATCGCTTTGCCTGACGCCTTCTCAAACGCTTTGATCATCTCCAGCACCGAGAAGCCTTTACCGCCGCCGAGGTTGAAAGCGGTATAGCCTTCAACCTTGTTCAGATGGTCCAGCGCCTTCAGGTGCCCTTCCGCCAGGTCAACCACATGGATGTAGTCGCGCAGGCAGGTGCCATCTGGCGTATCGTAATCACCGCCAAACACACCCAGCTTCTCCAGACGACCAATCGCAACCTGAGCAATGTACGGCAACAGGTTGTTCGGGATGCCGGCAGGATCTTCACCAATTTCACCCGACTCGTGCGCGCCGACCGGGTTGAAGTAACGCAAGGCGATCGCCTTGAACTTCGGTTCGGCTTTAGCGAAGTCACGCATCACCAGCTCGATCATCAGCTTGGAGGTGCCATAAGGACTGGTGGTGCCGCCAATTGGCGTGGTCTCAACGTACGGTACCGGCGCATCTGCACCGTATACGGTCGCGGAAGAGCTGAAGATAAAGTTCCAGACGCCCGCTTCGCGCATCTCTTCCAGCAGCACCACGGTTCCCGCGACGTTGTTCTCGTAATACTCGAGCGGCATGCGGGTTGATTCACCTACCGCTTTCAACGCAGCGAAGTGGATCACGGCAGAAATGCTGTTTGAGGCGAACAGGTCACGCAGACAGGCGCGATCGCGGATGTCACCTTCAACGAAGGTTGCTTTCTTACCCGCCAGCTTCTCGACGCGGTTAATGGCTTCCCGCGAGGCATTGCACAGGTTATCCAGTACCACAACGTCATCACCGCGCTGCAACAGCGCCAGCACCGTGTGGGAGCCGATATACCCCGCTCCACCCGTTACCAAAATAGCCATGTGAACTCCTTTCTCTCTGCCGCGGGGTGCGCGGCGAATCTGTTAGTGTTGTTTGGCGAGAATCTTCTGAATCGCTTCGCGGAAATCACGGCCCTGAGCGTTGCTGCGCAGTCCGTAAGAGACAAACGCCTGCATGTAACCCAGTTTACGACCGCAGTCGAAGCTGTGGCCGGTCAGCAGCGAGACATCTACCGTTTTATGCTTGCTCAGGCTGGCGATCGCATCGGTCAGCTGGATACGGCCCCACGCGCCTGGCTCAGTGCGCTCCAGCTCCGCCCAGATATCAGCAGACAGCACATAGCGGCCTACTGCTGCCAGGTCAGAGTTCAGCTCAGCAGGATGCTCTGGCTTCTCAACAAAGTTAGTGATGCTGCTGATGTCGCCTGGGTGATCGATCGGCTCTTCGGTGGTGATCACCGAGTACTCAGAGAGATCGGAAGTCGGCATGTGCTGCGCCAGCACCTGGCTGTGGCCGGTCTCTTCAAAACGGGCCACCATCGCCGCAAGGTTATAACGCATATGGTCAGCGGTGGAATCATCCAGCAGCACGTCCGGCAGCACCACGACAAATGGATTGTCGCCAATCATCGGGCGGGCACACAGGATAGAGTGGCCAAGGCCCAGCGGCTGTGCCTGACGCACGTTCATGATGGTCACGCCTGGCGGGCAGATAGACTGCACTTCGCTCAGCAGCTGGCGCTTCACGCGCGCTTCAAGCAGCGCTTCCAGCTCGTAGGTGGTGTCGAAGTGGTTTTCCACCGCATTTTTAGAGGCATGGGTGACCAGCACAATCTCTTTAATGCCCGCAGCCACACACTCGTCAATGATGTACTGAATCATCGGTTTGTCGACGACAGGCAGCATCTCTTTCGGAATGGCTTTAGTCGCAGGGAGCATATGCATACCGAGACCCGCAACCGGGATTACTGCTTTAAGCTTGGTCATATTTATTCCGTTTAATAAAATGAAGATGTGGGTCGATTATGCAGGATCGGCCAGAACAGCAAGTATAATCTTTATCTGAAAATCGGACACTAACTCTCTGTCACACCATGGAAATTCGGCATTTTGCCCATTGCCAGCGACAGCAGAAACTGAATAAAGACAATCAGTAAACGTGATCGGCATCGGCTATTTCGGCTGCCGTTGCGCAACCGGCTGAGGCCAGCGATAAATGAAAACGGGCGACCCTGAGGCCGCCCGTTACTGTCACTGCTGCTGGCTTACAGCCAGCCTTCAAACCACTCAGGCATCACGAACAGATTGAAGTGATTAACCAGCATCATCACGCCGACAAACACCGCTGAAACCGCAACCCACTGGCGGGCATACGGCATAAACCGAATGCCAATCACCGGCTTGATAAAGAACGGATGCGCCAGCGCTGAGATCAGAATCTGCGAGATGGAGAGCGTCAGCGCCACGTAAAGCACGTTCGGCCAGATAAAGGTGGTCGCCAGCACCGCCAGTACCACCAGACTTGCCACGATGTTCCAGTAGAACTCAACGTTGGTGCGCCCGTTAGCCTGCGAGATCGCCCCGGTCAGGCCACCCATCGGCCGCAGCATGCCAAACAGCAGCATCAGCGGAATCAGGTGATAGACCTGCTCATGCGCCGGTCCATACAGCACCCGCACAATCACCGGCGAGAAGATGCCAATCACCAGGTACATCGCGCTGCTGAACAGCATGATCCCCAGCGTGCCTTTGAGGAACAGTTTCTTCAGCTGTTCGGCATCGTGCTGCTTCTCGGCGAAACGCGGCAGCGCCAGGCGGTTAATCACCGGCGTGACCAGCTTCAGCGGTTGCAGCACCAGCTCTTTCGCCAGCGAGTAGACACCCAGCATCTCAGCGCCCATCACCTTACCGACCACTAACGCATCGGCCTGGGTACGCAGCTGATTAATGGTCTGCGAGCCCAGCTGGTAGCTGCCGTAACGAATGGCACCAAAGAAGGTCGCTTTATCGAACTCCCAGGTCGGACGCCACGACTTCTCACCCAGCGCAATCATGCACAGGATACGGGTAAAGGCGTTGATAAACAGACCCAGAATCGCTGCGGCCACCGTCAGAGAGGTGAACTCCAGCATCGCCACTACGCAGAGAAAGGCAAACAGCTTGGTGCCCATCTCAATCTTCGCCAGCGACACCATCCGCTTGGTTTTGATGTAGTGCGCCTGATACTGCGACAGATGTCCCAGCACCAGGAAGTTGAGGCTGGTCAGCATGATCAGCCCGACCAGCTCAGGCAGATGATAGAACCAGGCGACCGGGAAGGCGATCAGCAGCATGATCAGACCGGTACACAAGCTCAGCGAGACGTTGACCCAGTAGATGGTGCTCTGCTCGCGGCGGGTGATGTTCTGGCGATGCACCAGATAGCTACTCATCCCCATATCCTGCAGCACGCCGGCCACCGCCAGAATGGCGTTGATAATCGCTAACAGCCCCAGCTCGTGGGTTTCCAGTTTGCGGGCGAGAAAGCTGAGCTGCGCTACCTGCAGCGCCGCAGAAAAGCAGGTGCTGCCGAACAGCCAGATCGCCTGTGACTTAAATCCACTCACGCCAGTCGCTCCAGAATCTGTGCCAGTTCGCCGTAGGCGATATGCTGATTAAATTCAGTTTCAACTTTATGGCGCGCCGCCGCGACCACCGGGGCGACGTCAACTTCACCCTGCGACAGCTTCAGCAGCGTTTCGGCCAGCGCCTCAGGATCGTCCTCTTCCACCAGCCAGCCGGAAACGTTGTTCTCAATCAGCTCCGGGATACCGCTGTGGAAAGTCGAGACCACTGGCAGACCAACCGCCATCGCTTCCATCAGCGCTACCGGAATGCCTTCCATATCGCCATCAGCCGCGGTTTTAGACGGCAGCAGGAAGATATCCGCTTCACTTAAGGCGCGGCGGATTTCGTCCTGCGGCTTGAAGCCCGGCATGCTGACGCAGTCTTCCATTCCCTCACGGGTGATGAAATCACGCATCATCTCATCCTGATCGCCGTTACCAATAATGGTGTACTGGAACTGACCGCCACGCTGTTTCAGGATCGCACTGGCTTTCACCGCCACATCCAGCCCTTTTTTCTCGGTCAGACGTGCCACCGAGACGATACGCAACGGTGAGTGAAACGCCTGGCGTGGCTGGAAGTTAAACTTCTCCGGCTCAATTCCCATGCGCGTAACGTGAATTTTTTCCGGCGGACAGCCCATCTCGATCAGCTTGTTCTGCCACAAATGGCTGATCGGTAACATCAGCTCACTCTGGCGAAACAGATTAACGTAATCGAGCTTGTGCTCTTCCAGGATGTGACGACGGGAAATGTCCGCCCCATGGAACACGGTTGCCTGCTTGCCCTTCAGCACACCCAACTCACGCAGTTTATTCGCCAGCGCACCGGCATAGCCGAAGTGCACCAGGAACACGTCCGCGGTGAAGGTCTGGCTGGCGTTGGCAACAATCGACGGCAGCAGCAGCTTGCTCGACTGTGCGCCATAGCGGCGCACGTTAAGCGAACGAAGCAGCGATGGCTTAGTGATCTTCGGCAGCACCAGCCGCAAACGCTGGTTTAGCTTATCAACGAGCGAGACCTTCTCTTCCGGCAGCAGATAGTGCGTCTTTGCCGCCAGGCCATACTCATCAAAGGCGGCATGCCGGTTGACTAAATCACCGGGAAAGACCGAAATAATCTCCACCTCGTAACCAGCATCAATAAAATGGGTCACCTGATTTAGTACGAATGTCTCAGAGGCAACCGGGAAACGCATGGTGAAAAAAGTCAGTTTCATCACATTACCCTAATACTTTGAGAATCTCTGCAGTGATCCGATTGCCAATTTCCCTTTCATTCGCAACGGCCGTGTCGACCTTTTGCTTGATGTTGTCGTAATCGGCGAGGACCGTCTGGACCTTGTCGATCAGCGAGCCATCCATCAGGCTTTTCACATCAGTTGCCATCTGCGGCAGACCCAACTGGTTCATCACACCCATCGACTTGTGCTCGTAGTTAATCGCCACGGCCGGGGTGCCAAAGTTCATGGAAATAATCGCGGAGTGCAGACGGGTTCCAATGGTCAGATGACAATGACTCAGCAGGATGCCCAGCTCCAGATCGTTAAATTCGTCCATGATAACGTGATAATGCTCAGGTTGAGCCACGTGGTCACGCAGCGTCAGCGCCACCATGCGGTCATCCTTGGCGTAGCTGTCGATGCCGGTACAGGTCGAGAACGCGACGACCTGATAGCCGTCGGCGATCATCGCATTGATCACCCGGCCAAAGGCGGCTTCGTACTCTTTCTGGGTGACGCCCAGACGTTTATCAAACGGCGCCAGTTCACGCACGGTGATAGCGATGGTTTTGCGACCGCTGATAATGCCCTGCCAGTGCAGCAGGTTATGGCTTGGGTTTTCCACCTCACGCGCCCGCACCAGGAAGGCGGTGTCTACCCCGGCAGCCACTTTAGAGCTGGTCACGCCATCGCGCTTCATCAGATCAAGGCTGACGGACTCACGCAGCACCAGACTGTCGACGCGATCGAACACAAAGTTAGCCAGCGCATTCACGCGCGGGTTCTGGAACGGGCCGACGGAGTGACCAATCAGGTAGATCGGCTTTTTCGCCATCAGCGCACACAGCGCGTGGTCAAACTGGGTCACGCCATACAGGTCGACGAAGAACGATCCGCCCACCTGAATAATCGCATCATATTTTGCCAGGCTTTCGGTAAACGCCTTCAGATGTGGCGGCACGGCGAACGACTTGTACAGGCCGCCCTTGCCCAGATGCGCCATCATAATGTCGGGCATCAAACGGTTCGCCACTTTACGCTTGAACGAACCGACCAAACCTTTGGCTGACTTGCTATTGTGCAGAAACAGCGAATCCTGCTGAATATCCTGCTGCAGCAAATAACCGGAGCTGGTTGGATAACGGCTAATCACATCAATGTCTAAATCACTGCGTGCAGACTTCATTGAATCAATCAGTCCACGAAGAATCGCGCCATCCCCACGATTCCCACACGTATGGTTACCCACCAATAAAATTTTCATAACAACTCCGAATGAATTTTTTTAATTCTGCAAGCCGCCCAGATCCGCAACGGGCAAAATGAACTCTGTTTAAATAACTGCAATACGGGATAACGCACCCAAAGGGTCCTGCTCCTGTTAAGACCGGCCGCCTCCTTTATGGCGGCCGTCATGCATCGGTGATAACTGAATCGGTTACGACTTGATGGCGAAGTAAGGCAGCGCAACCTGTTTGCCGTTGATCACTACCGAGACAAAACCTTCCGGCTTGCTGGTATCAACCTGTTCGGCCGACAGCGGCCGCGACGCCATCAGCAGGTCGCCCTGCTCGTTGGCCCCGACGCCGGCTTTGCCGTTGTGCAGGCTGAAGCGCTGCGGTGCCCGTTTGGTGGCATCACCAGCCGGCGGATTACCCGGCTGCATCCGGGCATTAACCCGCGCACAGCGTCCGGTAACAAAGCGGTCTTTGCCGGTGGTTTTCACCAGCACTGCCGCCGCCGGGGTCCAGCCCGCCAGTTTGATAAAGATCCGTACGTCGGTGTCATGCTCAGCCACATAGCGCACGTCGACCACCGGCGAACTGCCTTCGGCAGACCAGCTCGCTTCCGAGCGCCCTTTCTTGCGCTGAACGTGGATCACCGCGCGGCCACCGGTGGTTTTGTCGCTGATCAGGTTCATTAGCGGCTTATCGCCACTGCCGTTGCTGAACTGCGCCTGACCAAAAATTTCAATCTCCCACGAATCTCCCACCGTCGGTGAGTAGAGGCTACCGAGATCGAACCAGGTTTCCTGATTGGTGTTGTTCTCTAACCGCCAGCGCGAGGTGATGTAGTTGTACTTCAGGCTGCCATCCAGCGCGACGCCGTACGACTCCACACGGGTTGAGCCCATCTCCCAGATGCTGAGCAGCCGATCGCCCTGGCTGGAGTTGTCAATCCAGCTGCCTGACTGCAGGCTGGTCTGACGCATATTGAGACGGGTGTTGTGTGCGATCAGCGGATTGTTACAATCTTCAAGGCTCAGCGCATCGACGATCCACTGGCCGTTGGAGATGTCGCCCGGGTTGTCGCAGTGCTCAATCCAGCCGTTGTGAATAATCGACTGACCGCAGCGCGGCAGATTCAGCACCTTACCGCCGCGGCAGTGCTGGGCATTGAAGTTAGATAACTCAATCGCGGTACTGTGGTCCCACTTGCCCTGCTTCTGTCCTGACCAGCCGGATTTGATCACGTCACCGCTGCAGCGCGAGGCGTACCACTGGTCGATTTTACAATCCAGCGTATCCTGCAGGCTGATGGCGGTGCCGCCGACAAAATTGAAACGCAGGCAGGCACCACGGAAGTACTGACCGCCAGGACAGGTATTGTGGAAGAAGCCCTGTTTGTTCGGGTTCTTGTCACTGTTACCGTTGAAAATCAGGTTAGAAAGCTCAACCCGGCGCGCATTCATCGAGAAGATGAAGTCTGACTTACCGTCAGAGACCACGGTGGTGGCCGGGAAATAGCCGAAGTTGACCATCGCGCCTGACACGCGGAAGAAGTTGAGATATTTATCGCCAAAGTCGCAGACTGAGACAAAAAAGGTGCCGGCCGGAAACTGGACGCAGATTTGCTGGTTAGCCTGCTGCGACCAGGTAAACATTGCCATGATCGCCGGTGCGGTATCGGTTTTGCCGTCGGCAATCGCGCCGAAATCAAACAGGGTCAGGCGGTTGAAATCCTCAACCACCCGACGCCAGTGGAAACCCTGGCCGGCGAAGTTAACGCCGCCATCATCCTGCGCCGGCTGAAAGCTGCCGACAAACTCGCCGCCGCCGACTTCGAAGCCGTCGTGCCAGCTTTTCAGCTTCACTTTAGCCCCTTCAAACAGCGGACGGGTTTTACGTAACTCTTCCACTGACGGGATTTCACCAATCAGCTGGTAACCGGCAGGCTGCGCCAGACGCTGGCTGAAATCTGCCGCGCCGGGACGGCTGACGTCGGTAATGTTAAACAGCATCTGGCCGTTATTGTCTTCAACCGCCATCGAGTGCGACGGATCGGCGATCAGCGCCGCATTATCTTTAATAAACTGCGAAAAGTTGCCTTTGTTCAGCGCTACCGGCTGGGCGATCTGTGACACTTTGCCGCTGGCATCGCGCAGGTAGACCGGGATCTGGTTGCCCGGCTTGCTGGCGTCGGTGCCGGCTTTACCGATCCACAGTTTGCCTTCAAAGCCCTGCCAGAACTGCGGCGGCATGGCGTAAACGTTTTCCGGCGTCAGGATCGGCACATCACCTTTCGGTACATCGGTGGCATCAACCGGCTTCAGGGCGATACCGTTACTTTTAGCAGCGTAGCTGGAAAAGGTGCTCACGGAGAGAGCCCCCACCAGAGCGGAGGCGGCGGTCTGTAAAACTTCTCTTCTTTTCATGCATCAATTCCCGTAGTCAATAAGGCCGGATGATCGGCCATGGCGGTGTCCCTGAGGCACGTCGCAAGGGCGCTTTTCCAGCACCGAATTACACCAACGCCAGCCAGCTTTGCTTGATTTGATTACCGTCGAATTTCAGCGCGGTCTGTTTTGTTTTTTCGCTCATGGCATAGAACAGGGCGTCGTCGCTGGCGAGTTGTTCCATCCGCGCCAGGAAGGTGGTTTTGTCATTCATCGGCACCAGGAAGCCATCTTCACCGTGATTGATGATCTCCTGCGGCCCGGTCGGGCAGTCATACGCCACTACCGGCAATGACCAGGATTTGGCTTCCAGCAGCACCAGCGGCAGACCTTCATAGCGTGAAGTCATCAGCGCCATGTCGCTGTCGCGGTAGTAATCGTTAATGTTGCTGACCTTGCCGACAAACTTCACGCTGTCGGTAATGCCCAGCACCGCAGCCTGATCGTGCAACTGCTGACGCAGTTCGCCGTCACCGGCAATCACCAGCGTCCAGTCAGGATGAGAACCGGCAAAGTCGCGCCAGATATCCAGCATCAAATCAAAGCCTTTCTGATTATCCAGACGCCCCACGGCCAGCGCCTGACGATGACGCGTCTGGCGTTGATAGCCTTTGTAAACCACCGGATTCGGGATTTGCTTGCTGGGAATGCGCCAGCGGTTGAACACCTGATGATCTTTTTCGGTCAGAACAATCACGCGGTCGTAGTAGCGCAGCAGCAGAAACTTGAGGAACTTGATCGGTTTGCTGAAGGAGTTAATGGCGATATGTTCGCAGGCGTAGGCTTTGCCCCGCTTTTTCTTCATCGCCAGCAGGTTCCAGAAGGCGAACATCACGCTGAGGCGACCCATGCTGATCAGGAAAACGGTGTCGAAACCCTCTTCATGAATGCGCGCCACCGCGCTCTTGATCGGGTTGCTCTGCCCTTCAAAGCTGACGATCTGTTTGACGTGCTCAAACGGATAGAAGGTTTTTCCGCTGCCTTCCAGCGAGTAAATGGTGACGTCGTGCGTTTCGCCAAGACACTCTGACATGAAGTTACAGATGTTCTCGGTGCCCGCATACGAGTAGGCATCTTTGATCACCAGGACAATTTTTTTCATGAAACGCTATCCACCTCAAATAATAAAGACAATCCTGCCGATTGGCTTAACGATGCTTCAGGGTAAACAGCACGCCATTCACCATATACCAGCCGTAATAGTAATAGATTTTTAAAGGATTGTTTTTATAGATAATTCTTAATAATTCGAGGTGCCATTTCGCCGCTTTGTTCTTATTGCGGGAAAGGGAATCACCTAATTCGTAATAATTGACCAGAATGGTCTGAATCACGCGCGCCTGCCGGTAGCGGGTGAACAGTTCATACAGAAACAGGAAGTCTTCGTGGCCCTTACGCTGGAAGAAGATGCCCTCAGGCGGACGACGGAAACAGACCGACGAAAAGCAGACGCGATACTGCTTCTTCACAAAGTTTTCCTGCTGCAGATAGGGCTTGCTGTAGGTGATATCGTGGTCGGCATTGCGGGTTTTGTAGTGATATTCGGTGATAACAAAGTTGTCACCCGCGGCGATTGCCGCCACCTGCTGCGCCAGTTTGTCGGCGTGCCATTCGTCGTCACTGTCGAGAAACGCGATGATCTCTTCGCTGGCGGCCCGCAGCCCGACGTTACGGGTTTCGGCGGCGCCCATGTTAACCGCGTTGTCCAGAATGGTTATACGCGGGTCCTGACACTGTTCCTGCACCCAGGCGAGTGAATCGTCGGTCGACTTATCGTTGATCAGGTAAAGGTGCCAGTCGGCGTAACTTTGATTGATAACCGATTGCACGGCGCGTAATACCGTCTGACGTGCGTTATACATAGGCATGACAATGCCGACGGTTCCAACGTGATTATTCATCTTTAACCCAGAATAATAAGCAAAATAGAGAGAGAGCTGCTCCTGGCGTCAGGAGCAAAGAGAACCAGACTGCGCATCAGGAGAGCGCTTTTTCACCGCCAAAACGCGCCCGGAGCTTGTCTTTGACCCGGTTCATAAAGTAAGCGCGGTTATCCTGGTTGGTGAGGAAGAAGTAGCGGGCAAACGTCAGGCTCGCCATCATTCCCTTGCCGTCCATCTTATAGCGCAGCGGCAGCTTAAAGGCTTTGTAGGTGTGGATGTCACGCGGGGTCAGGTGCGGCTTCATCGCGTCGAGCCAGAACATCGAGTAATTCACCGACTCGCCTTTGTGCTTCGAGCCGAACTTCGTCACCAGATGGTAATTGGCCAGCGGCGCGGCGATCATCACGAACTCATAGCCCATGCGATCGGCACGAATACAGAAGTCGTAATCCTGATGGCGGATATAGCGGGTATCGAACTGAATTTTTGCTGCATCTTCGCGTTTCAGCACAATGGTGCTGGTCTGAATAAAGCCGTAGCAGCCGAACAGATACTCGGCGACGGTTTCATTTTTACCCGGTGGCTGCATCGGCATCACTTTCAGAAAAGCACCATCCTGATAGATGTTCACCTGGCTGAAAATCACCACGTTCTGCTTGCCCTGGGCGTCCAGCTGCGCAATTTTTTCGCTCACCTGACGCAGTTTATCGGCGTGCCACTCGTCGTCGGCGTCGAGGAAACTGACGTAATCGCCGGTTGCCAGCTCAATACCTTTGTTACGCGCGCCTGCGCCGTTGAGCTTAACCTCGGAGAGCACCAGGTTAATATTCAGGTCCTGATAGCGCTCACTGCGCACCACTTCAGCCAGAGCGGCCGCATCGGCGGACTTATCATCAACGATGATCACTTCAAAATTGCGATACGTCTGCGCTTTAACGCAATCCAGCGTCGTCACAATCGATTCTGACGCATTATAAGCAGGAATTACGATGGAGAAGCGAATGTCCTTCATTGCCAGCACCTCATTAAAAACAGTTCCAATTTCAAAGATATAACGTTTGGACGTAGCAGGGTAACCGGTGATGTCCTAATTTGTCGGCGAGGTTTCGATCGCCACTTTTTTCTTATTGCTGCTGCCGATAAACGGTTTTTCCACATACAGGTAAGTCAGTTTTGCCACGTAAAACGACACCACAAAAAACAGCGTGGAAAGCGCGGTATAAAGAACAAAATCGTGCTGCAGTGCGGGTAGCGGCAGCTGCTTAATGAAATAGAGCACCACGCCGTGCATCAGATAGAGGCTATAACTCACTTCGCCAACCGACATCAGGGTCTTATTTTCCAGCAGACCAAAAAGCGCATTGCCGCTGCTGACGATGAAAAACACCAGCGCCAGACAGCAGAGAAAGATCAGGTAGAAAAACTCGCTGCTGGTAAAGAACAGCGCCACCACGGCGAGCACAATCGCCAGACCCGCTGCCTGAGCGGAGTTGCGGCCCGCTACCCAGCGGTCGCGGTACTGCCAGGCCAGATAGCCCATCGCGAACCCGAGCACCGGACGCGGATCGGTATAGGCGGTGCCCCGCAGCCGCAACGCCACCGCAACCACAAAAATCACCCCAATCGAGCCGAGGATCAGCCACGTTTTGTAGCGGCCACCGGTCACGCGGTTAAGCAGGTAATTGAGCGGAATCGACAAATAGAGCAGCCATTCCAGCCGCAGCGTCCATTCGACGCCAGCGTTAACGTTGGCGGTCATAAATGAGCCAATATGATAATTGCCGACAAACAGCAGCCACAGCAGCGCCTGCTTCAGCGACGTCAGGTTCAGCAGCAGGTCGCCGTGTAACCAGCCAATCGTCACCACCACCAGTCCCGAAAACCAGAACATTGGCGCGATGCGGCGCAAACGCGATTTCATCAGCTTGTGGGTCAGCTCGCCGGAGGTCAGACGGTCGTTATCCAGCCAGCGGTAAAACAAAAAGGCCGAGATCATAAAAAACAGCGCCACGCCAAACTTGCCGCTGTTGACAAAAAAGTTGCCCTGAGAAAGCAGGGAAAAATAGTCTTTATCAAATATCCAGTCATGATCGCGTGCGTAGACATAATGCGCGAAGTGCGAAAATGCCACGATGCTGGCCAGCAGCGCACGCAATCCGGAAATGCTTTTAATACCGCTTTCGTTGTAAATGCCACGATGGAAAGAGAAAGCCCGCAATACCAGCAGCGCCAGTCCCAGTGAAAGCACCATCATCAGTACGTACATACCGCCCTGCTCCTGAAGTCCATAAAATCATTACGTTAGCTGGTGGTTTTAAACACGCTGTCAAATTGCTGGCTGAGCAGCTCAAAAGTCTGTTCAGCTTTCTTTTTATACAGCGTTTTAGTCGGGTGAATACAGTCGGCAGACATTTCGCTGCGCCAGTCACCCTGCTGCTTAATCAGCTGATACTGTCGGACAATCGGCACCTGCTGCTGCTGTGCCACCTGGTTGAGCTGGTAAACATAGGGCCAGACGTTCCAGCGCTCCGCCCGCCCACACAGCGGATTCGGCTGTTGCAGCACCACCTGTTTATGGTGCGCTCGGGCGGTTTTAATCAGGCTGGTCAGGGTACGATTAAAATCCGCAGGGCTTTCTGCCCCGGCCGGCCGATTTTTAGCCGAGTAGACGCGCGCATCGTTAATCGCGTAATTGATCAGGATGATACGCGCATCGGACTGCGCCATGCGCTGCTCCCAGCTGACCGGCGACCTGCTCAGCTCGGTGAGCTGAGCACCGGGCGAGCCGTGATTTTCAATGCGCACCGCCGGACCATATTTCTGCTGCAACATCTGCTGCAGATAACTGATTTCGTTCTCTTTGCTGATGATGTTGCGCCCGCCTGACGAGGTCACGCCAGCGGTGGTGGAATCGCCATAGGCCGCGATAACAATCGCGGCCGGCGCGCTCGCCGCCTGCACCAGCAGCGGCGAAGCGATCAGCAACAGCGGCAGACAGCGTTTCATTACCAGCCCCGGTTTCATCAGTGAACCAGTTTAAATTCGCGTGCCACCTCGTACCCCACCACTGCCTGCTTCAGGGAGATGGTGTTGTAGTAGAGGTAGTACATCTGGAAGAAGACAAACATGGCAAACATCGCCGGCTTCCAGACCCGTTTTGACTGGTAAATCAACAGCGTCAGAATGACCGGCTCCACCTGCAGCAGGTAGTTCGACAGACGCGCGCCGGAGGAGTAGTTATAGAAGAAGATCCTGATGCCGCCACCGATGGCAAAGGTGATGATCAACAGGTAGTTCATCCGCCACGCATCGTAGTTATCACGCTTGAGCTGGTTGCTCAGCATGAAATAAACAAAGATGAACACCAGCGCGACGTTCTTCAGGTTGGAAACCGAGAAAACGCTACCGGTGGTCGCCGCTGCAGAGTTGTCGTTGTTGTAGTTGGCTGCCCTTTCACCCAGTGCCCCGAGATGGCCGGCAATCACCGACACGAAGCCCATCCCGCCGACTTTAGAGGCCGGGATACTCAGCACAATAATCGCAATCGGCCACCAGCGACGTTCACGCATAAACAGGAACGGGATCAGCGTAACCACCATTACGGCGGTGTTGTGGCTGAGGAATGACAGCACAAAGAAGCCGGTTGCCAGCCAGTAGCGCCGCAGGTAGAGCGCCCAGATCACCCCGAGAAACAGAGCCGAGCTGAGACCAAAGCGAATCTGGTTCATATCTTTGTTAATGAAGATATGCGCCGAGTAGAGCGCCAGCGCCATCACCGGATACGGCGACAGCTTTTTGAAGAAGATTGCGTTGGTGCCCACCGCCAGGATGGAAAAAACAAACAGGAAGGTGCTGGCGTTATGGGAGATCAGGCTGGTCAGGGTGGCGATCGCAAAAATCAGCGGTTCGTAGCGGAAGAATGCCACGGTATTGAAGAAGCCGTTGACCTGGATACGCCGGATAAAATCTTCGAAGAAGTTGCGGTATTGGTAGTCATCCATCCCGGTGCCGAGACCGCGTATGCCGCCGAAGACAATCAGCGTTACGGTCGCGATGCAGAGCAGATAAGTCAGAAGATGGTTGGTTCGTTCGTCTTTTTTCAGCAGGAGTTCAACCAGCGACATCACCAGTAAAAACCCTGATACATACCAATATGGAGCCATGGTGTGATTCCTTAATTCCACAAGTTCTCATGCCAACAGTCGGCGACGCTGATTGCCTTCCCGGCTGACGTCTCAGCGTGCCCGGCGCGCTGACCCTTCCGGGCGGGCGACAGGCTGATGCCATGCTGGTGATGAATTCTGTTGAGTGACGCTCGCCATGCGATTTATACCTTCATCGCTTTTGTTGGTTATATACAGAATCACCTGTGTAAATTGATGCGTGTCGTCATTCAAAGGTGCGATAAAAAGGGGCGGTCAGACCGCCCCTGCAACTCAGTGATTAGCTTTTGGTTGGTTTACCGTATTCGTAATCGTAATAGTCATAACCATAGCCATACGCATTGGCTGCTTTACGCACCACGGCGTTGAGGATCACACCTTTAATCTCAATACCGTTCTGGGCAAAGCGTTTGAAGCTGACATCCACTTCTTTAGTGGTGTTGGCCTCGAAACGCGCCACCATCAGCGAGGTGCCGGCCAGCTTACCGATAATTGACGCATCGGTAACCGCCAGAATCGGTGGCGTATCGATTAACACCAGGTCGTAGTTCTTGCTCGCCCAATCCAGCAGCTCACCCATGCGACGATGCATCAGCAGTTCAGACGGGTTCGGCGGGACCTGGCCACGTGGCAGGAAGTCGAAACCGTAAACACCATGCTGAATCAGCGCCGGGCTGAACTCCGTTTTACCGGACAGCACGTTGGAGAGGCCTGATTTGTTATCCGCGCCCAGCAGTTCGTGGGTGTAACCACGACGCATGTCGCCATCGATAAACAGCACGCGTTGACCCGCTTTCGCCACCAGAGTGGCCAGGTTGGCACAGATAAAGGTTTTACCAATACCCGGGCTGGCGCCGGTGATCATCAGGATGTTGTTTTTGGCTTCCATCATCGCGAAGTGCAGGCTGGTACGCAGGCTACGAATCGCTTCAATGGAGAGGTCAGTCGGATTACCCAGCGCCAGCAGCGTTTCGTGCGGATCGCTTTTCACCTTGTTACCGCGACGTGCCAGGGCTTCGGTGTCCTTCTTACGCTGCCACTCTGACAGTGGAACGCTGGCGTAGACATTCATGCCCAGCTCTTCCAGCTGATCCGGGTTTTCGATGCCGTGATGCAGCAGCGCTTTCAGCAGAACCAGGCCGACCGACACGAACAGACCTAACAGCAGGCTGGCGGCGATAATCAGCATTTTCTTCGGTGCTACCGGCGAGTTAGCGGTTTCGGCGCCATCGATGATGCGAACATCACCCACGGTGCTGGCTTTGCTAATGCCCAGCTCTTGCTGACGGTTCAGCAGCTGCATGTAGATCTCCTGACCGGACTGCACGTCACGGGTCAGACGCAGGATTTCCTGCTGAGTCTGTGGCATACCAGAGATTTTCTTGTTCAGCTGAGCCTGCTCACCTTCCAGCGTTTTGCGTTTTTCCAGCAGCGCGCGGTAAGTCGGGTGATCTTTGGTGAACAGCTGAGACACTTCGGCTTCACGGAACGTCAGTTCGTTCAACTGGCTCTGCACGCTGACCGACGAGTCGAGCGCTGATTTCGCTTCCAGTGACAGGTCAACCGATTCGTTCTGACGACGGAAGGTGTTCAGCTTGTCTTCTGCTTCATCCAGTTTGGCGCGAACCTGCGGTAACTGAGTGCGTAAGAACTGCAGGCTCTTCTCTGCCTGCTCAGACTTGCGCTCAACGTTCTGCAACAGATAGTTGTTGACGATCTGGTTCAGCACTTTGCTGATCTGCTCGGGATCTTCACCCAGATACTCCAGACCCAGCACGCCGGTGTCTTTACCTTTGTCGGCAACGGTCAGGTTAGACAGCACTGAACGGATCGCCTGCAGATTGTTCAGCTTGGTCACGGTGAAGCTGGTGCCTTCATCGGCGTGAATCTCGCTCACCAGCATGGTGATATCGCCGTGCGACTCCAGCTGACCGACTTTACCTTTGAACAGTTCATCGCCATCTTTCGACACGGTGTAGCTGTCCGGACCGGTGACTTCCAGTTCAACGTTACGCTTGTCGATAGTGCGTGGGATTTCCAGCCGCGAAATCGCGATGTTTGATGGCTTGTTGCCCATCAGGCGTGACAGACCTTTACCGATCACCGGGAAGTAGTTCTGCTCAACCACGGTGTCCAGACCCAGATCGTCAACGGTTTTGCCGATCACCATGCGCGATTCAAGAATCTCGATCTCAGTATCTGAGGCAGGTGTTGGTGGCAGAATGCTGTCCAGTTCGTTCAGAACGGTGCTGGCATTCTTCTGCTCAACCTGGACTAAGGCATCGGCGCTATAAATCGGTGTCGCAAACAGTGTGTAGAGCGTGCCCGCCAGCATAAAGAAAGCGGTAACGGCAACAATGATCCAGCGATGATCAATAAGCTGTCCCACAAGATGCGCCAGATCCCATCCATTCGAATCCTCTCCCGGCGCGGTTCTAACCTTGTTTTTTATATTCATGGATAATCCCAACTATCGGCTTAATACGTTGACCCATTTCTGGGTAGCGTTTTCCAGTAACCCGTAAACCTCTTCAAAGGCCTCACGGCTTTTTCTGTACGGATCCGCAATTTCTCTCTGATTGAGCCAGTGCCCAAGCAGCATGGTTTTGCCACGCGCGGCCGGGTCAATGCGATTCACCTGTTCAATCTGACGCTTCTCCATCACCAGAATCAGGTCAACGTTGCGGCACATCTCTGCCGTCAGCTGTTGTGCCTGATGTCCTTCCAGCGACAGGCCATGTGCGGCCGCCACGTCGCTGGCGGTCTGGTCAGCCGGACGCCCTACCAGGGCGCCCAGACCGGCCGAACTGACCTGAGTATTGGGAAGCGCGCGTTTAAACAGGCGCTCTCCGGTGGGAGAGCGGCAGATGTTGCCGACGCATACGACTAACACGGACGTAATCATGGTGAAACCTTAGTTTGACCAGTTGCGGATACGCAGTGCGCTCTCGCTCACATCGTTGATACCCGCAATGGTTGGCAGTAATTGCGAGATCACACGGTTCCAGCGCGTAAGCGGCGTGGAGGTGACATAGACGATGTCGTACGGTTCCAGTTGGAATTCAGTACCCATGACCATTGATGCCGCATCTTTGGTATTCAACTGATAGATGTTGGCAATCTTGTTGCGATCGGTGCCGCGCAGTGGACGGATAACGAACACGCCGGTGGCGTCAGAGGTGGTTTGATCCATCCCGGCCGCGTTGCCCAGCGCTTCAGCCAGCGTCATGCCGCTGCGATCCATTTTCAGGGTCGCCTGCTGCTTCACTTCGCCCATCACAAACACTTTCAGATCGTCATTACGCGGAACGTAAAGGATATCGCCTGGGTAGAGCAGATGGTTCTGGCTCAGGTCGCCGTTCTGCATCAGTGCCTGCAGTGAGACGCGCTGTTCGCGACCGTTGTGCGTCAGCACCACGTTGCGCCAGTCCGCATCCGCTGCCAGACCGCCTGCGGCGTTGATGGCATCCAGAATCGTCAACGGCACGTTGGTAATCGGCTGCTGACCTGAGGTGGTCACCGAACCGGTCACGTAGGTCTTCTGCGATTTGAACGAGGCGATACTGACATCAACCTGCGGGCTTTCGATGTACTGCGCCAGGCGACGGGCGATTTCATTACGCACTTCACCGACGGTACGGCCTGCTACGCGGACTTTACCAATGTATGGGTAGAAAATCGTACCATCTGAATGTACCCAGTTACCGGTGTCGCTGGCGCTACGGTACTGACCGGCCGGCGTGGTTAACTCAGGGTGATCCCAGACGGTTACGGTCAGAACGTCGCCGATACCGATACGGTATTCATAGTTCTGAATTTCGTTCTGCAGAGAAGGGTTCGCCTGAGCCACCAGTGGCTTAGGACGCATTTTCTCGACCAGCGTTGGGGTTAACGGAAAGACATTGACGTACTTATCGATGTCAAAGTTGCTGTCCTGCTGCTCGATGACATCTTTTCCCGATGTGGAAAGGCGCTGACCTGGTTCGATCGTACACCCGCTAAGAAAAGTGGCGGATACCAGCAAGGGTATCAATTTCATTTTGATTGTAATCATTTAGATCTTCGCTATCAGTTATTGATTGATAGAGGCGAATACGCCGCTGTGTAAGCGTCCAACAAAAAGTAAAACTAACTTAATTAAGCACTGAACCTGTCGTTCATTATCCTTTGCTCCAATTGTTATAAGTAGTAACCATCTATCAGGGCGGAATAACAGTAGCAGAGGATTACGCAACGGTAATGACAATCTACTTTCTCCCTGACGATGGTCGCTAACAACGACACGCCTGACAACGGCACCGAACCACGAGAGCGCGCGGTTAACGCGCTCTTATCGCCTCACAATCAATACGCACCGTCTCGCTTCAACACCACACCGACTGTTTTAAACAGAATGGCGATGTCATTCCACAGTGACCAGTTTTTCACGTACCACGAGTCGAAATAGACGCGGGTTTCGTAGTCAACATCATTACGACCGCTGACCTGCCACAATCCCGTCATGCCTGGCTTTGCCATCAGGTAATAATCAACATCACCGGCATAACGACAGAGTTCATCTTCAATAACCGGACGGGGACCGACCAGGCTCATGTCGCCGCGCACCACGTTCCACAGCTGCGGCAACTCATCAAGACTGGTTTTCCGGATAAAATGGCCCACTTTGGTAATGCGCGGGTCATTTTTCAGTTTGAAATCTTTGTCCCACTCCGCGCGCGCCACCGGGTCGGTACGCAGCACTTCTTCCAGCACTTCTTTAGAATTAATCACCATCGAGCGGAACTTCAGGCATTTGAATTTGCGACCATTCATGCCGACACGCTCGTGTCCATAAATTGGCGGTCCACCGTCGCGGCCGACCAGGAAGCCCAGCACCAGCAGCGCCGGCATCAGCATCAGAATAATCGACAGAGCACCGACGATATCAAAGGCGCGCTTCAGGAAACGCGAGGTGCGTTTCGCCAGATTGTTCTGTACGCGTAAAATCATCACTTCGTGGCTGAAGATATACGCCATATCGGTGCCGTACAGCGGAACGCCGCGTAATGTCGGGATGACCGATACCGAACGGCAATTGTGCATCGCCAGCGATTTCAGCCATTTATCACGATACTGGCTCTGCTCAAACTCCACCGCCACGATAAACTGGGTTTCGCTATTGGTCAGGCTCCACAGCTCCTGCTCATCGCGCAGCACCGGCACGCCATCGAGAATGCCTTGCGGACAGGTGCCATCTACGTCGTAGAAGGCGATGACGTCAAAACCCATCACCTCTTCGCTCTGCAGCGCCTGCCAGGCTTCATGGGCATTTTTGCTGCTGCCGATAATAATGGTTTGCTTTTTCCACAACCCGTAATGGTTGAGCACTCGCTTAGAAAGCGCGCGGCAGGTCGGGATGAAAATAAGCGCCAGCAGCCAGGTCAGTAACCAGACAAAACGCGACATCTGCCACTGCGACAATGCGGTAATCGACAGATCAATAACCGAGAATATAAGAATGGTACGAAAAATTTCTTTTAATTCGAACCAGAAAGGTTTGCGGTATGTATAGTGACGCAGCCTGACCCAGAACCAGCCAATACAAATTACTGACAGGCAGATGTGGGTGGCAATTTTTAAATTCATTTCTTTTTCAGAAATATCTGCCAGTGGCGAATCCGACTGCATATTAATTAGCATCATCGCCACAAAGAACGCTGCGTTGAAACAAATTAAGTCTGAGCAAGCCAGCATTAATTTGGTGATAAGACTTTTAAACGTAAATTCTGTATCGCGCATATTTAACTCTTTATTTTATTTCCTTAAACCCGCCACGTCTCTCGCCTGTATATTTATTGAGCGGTATAAATTCTCAGGACTGAGCCGTTTCTGAGGGGAGCTCCTGCGGCCTTTACGCCAACGATCTTAACCATAAAACCAGCATTATTGTGATTAATTCCAACAGATTACTCTGACTTTAACCGACCTGAAAGGCGCTCATTTAATAAACGATAAACGCGATTCAGGCACGCTACCGCCCTTGGCTGTCGCTGCCAATACCGCTGTCATCATTCAAATTGCTCTGCACAGAGCGTCGCATTGACGCTTAATGCATCAGTTATCGGACGAGATCACAATTCACAACATTTGACGTCGATGGGTCACGCGAATTACGACATGGGCGCAGACTTTTGCAAACTCGTTGCTATACTAGTTATTACTGGCTTGTTTACAAGTAGGCCCCGCCATCCCTGGACTATTTTAGGAAAAAGACTACCAGCCATTAGTATTGACGCCTCAGCGGCAGTGCAATCCTTTCTTCATAATTCAGATTAATGCCATGTCACTACCAGGATAAATCGCATAAGCCATACAGCGGGATATCCCTGCATTTGAAAATATCACCCGTCATCTGTGCTGCTGAATCAGTGCGAATTTAATCAAATCATCTCCTGTACGGTGACAAAATTATTGCGGCTGGATTGCTGCCAGCGGTGGATCACCGCCGGCTGCGGCATTTGTACCGGGCGTCACACTCCACTATCATCAGACAAAACTCAATTAAAGACATTCAGGTAAATAACGCATGCTGGAGGTTATTGCAGATCCGTCACTGTGGGCAGGATTAGTCACGCTAATCGTTCTCGAACTGGTTTTGGGTATCGATAATCTGGTGTTCATCGCCATTCTGGTTGAGAAGCTGCCCGCGGCGTTGCGCGACCGCGCCAGGGTGATTGGCCTGCTGATGGCGCTGGTGTGCCGTTTACTGCTGCTGGCCTCGCTTTCCTGGCTGGTTACGCTGACCCAACCGTGGGTGACGCTGGCGGGTCACGCGTTTAGCGCGCGCGATCTGTTACTGCTGTCAGGCGGAATTTTCCTGCTGTTTAAAGCCACAACGGAGTTAAATTCGCGCCTTGAAGGCCATGATGATGACGCCGGTCAACAAAAAGGCGGCGCTAAATTCTGGCCAGTGGTAGCGCAAATCGTGGTTCTGGACGCCATTTTCTCGCTCGATGCGGTGATTACGGCGGTCGGAATGGTCAATGATTTGCCGGTAATGATGATTGCGGTGACCATCGCCATTCTGTTGATGCTGCTGGCCAGTAAACCCCTGACCCGCTTTGTGAACAGTCACCCGACCATTGTCATTCTCTGCTTAAGCTTTTTACTGATGATCGGCTTCAGCCTGGTAGCGGAAGGCTTTGGCTTTGCGATTCCGAAAGGTTACCTCTATGCAGCCATCGGCTTCTCGGTGCTGATTGAGGCGCTAAATCAACTGGCGCAGTTTAACCGTCGGCGGGTGCTCTCGGCTGGCCGGCCGTTACGTCAGCGCACTGCCGAAGCGGTGCTGCGGCTACTGCGCGGCGCGGCGGAACCGGCAGAGCTGGATGCGAAAACCTCTTCGCTGATTGCCGACAGTGACGCGACGATGCTGTTCAACCGCCAGGAACGGGTGATGATTGCCCGGGTACTGGGGCTGGGACAGCGCCACGTTAACAGCATTATGACCTCACGTCATGACGTTGAACATATCGACCTGAGCGACGATCCGGCTGAAATCATGGCGCGCCTCGACCGTAATCAGCACACCCGGATTCTGATGACCGACCACTCCAGCGAACCGCTTGGCGTGGTCCACGTTATCGATCTGCTGCACCAGTCGCTGCATAACAACTCCCTCGATTTGCGGGCGCTGATTCGCCAGCCGCTGGTGTTTCCTGAACGCCTGACGCTGTTGCAGGCGCTGGAGCAGTTTCGCCAGGCGCATACCCATTTTGCCTTTGTGGTGGATGAGTTTGGATCGGTTGAGGGCGTGGTCACCCTGAGTGACGTGATGGAAACCATTGCCGGTAACCTGCCAAATGAGGCGGGCGAAATCGATGCCCGCTACGATATTCAGATTCAGGGTGAAAACCACTGGATAGCCAACGGCCATATGCCGCTGGACGACCTGGCGCTGTATGTGAAATTACCGCTGGAAGAGCAGCGGGATTACCATACCCTGGCCGGCTTACTGATGGACCGGCTGCAACATATTCCGCAGGAAGGGGAAGAGCTGCAGCTGGGAGACTACCTGTTGCGGACGCTACAGGTAGAAAATCACCGGGTGCAGAAAGTCGAAATTCTGCAACAGCCGGTGATGGATTATCAGGTCTGATGCGCTGCGCCGTTTACGGGCGCAGCAGCTTCTGCATATTCTGTTTATTGTCGCTCTCTGGCTGACGTTCGATCCATTTATCTAACCGCGACTTCGCCTCGTTCTGCAGCCGGTCGCGCAATACCGCATCCACCGGTAATGAATATTGCAGATCGTTCCAGCTGCCGTACATCCGCAGCGGGATCGGTTGATCGGAGAGCGCGGCCACCAGCTCTTCATCGCCTTTCCAGCCGCTGATCTTCAGCCCCAGCGTCACGTCAAGCTGCTGCTGCACCATGTTCACTTTGCCCGCGCCCTGCAGCGCCAGATGCTGACCGTTGCCGCTCAGCTGGCTGAAGCTGAGTTCGCCGCGATTCAGCGCCAGCTGGCCGCTGATCTGATCGATGCCCTGATCCGGCTGGTCGTCACTGCTGACGCGGTTACTGGCCCGCGCCACCGCACGCCGCACCATCTGCTGCAGATTGAGCTGTGCCAGTTTAAGATGGCTGGCGCTGATTGCCGCCCTGCCCTGCCAGCTGCGCTTCGCCTCGGCCACGCTCAGTGTGTCACCCGCCAGGCTGCCGTTCAGGCTCACCGTTCCCTGCAGGCTTTCCGGCAGTTCAAAGGCTTTAAGCAGCGGCTGAATGTCAATCTGACTCAGCTCAGGCTGCAGGCTAACGTGGGTCACTGGCTGGCGGATATCGATGCTGCCCGGAATCGAGAAACTGCCCTGCCCCAGACGGCCTTGCAGGGTGTTAAGCGTCATCAGGCCGCGTTGATTGGTGGCATCAATGGCCAGCCCGGTCAGCGGTAACCCGCGCCACAGCGCCTTATCAGCCTGAACTTTGAGTGTCAGGTCGAGGCTGTTGAGCGGTGAATCGGCGTTACTTTTCTCACGCGGCTGCGCGATTACCGGCGAACGGGTCACCGTCGCCCGCTGTGCGCCCGGCGCGTCAGCGTCCGGCGTATCGGTCAGTAGATTATCCAGATTGAGGTTGCTGGCTTTAAGGTCGAGCGCCAGCCGCTGCGGCATGGCCAGGCGACCATCGGCCTGGCCGGTCAGGGTGCTGTCGTTGGCCGTAAGCTGCAGATTACGCAGGGCGAACTGCTGGCTGTCGGCATTCCAGTCAGCCTGGCCACTCAGCCTGCCTTTGATCCCCTGCGCCGGCATATCCGCACCGGACAGGCTGTAATCGAGCTGCTCTATCTCACCGCTGAGGCGATGCGGATACTGCGCCGCATCCAGCTGGCCCTTCAGGTTCACGGTGACGTTGCGCTGATTGCGCGTCAGGCTGGAACTCAGGGTCAGCGTGGCTTGCTTACGCGCATCCTGTTCCAGATTGAGATTAAAATCGCGGAAGTTATATTCGTCGCCGCCCGGCTGTTGCCAGATCAGCAAACTGTCGGCCACCCGCAGCTGGGCGATGTCAAACGACCAGCCGCTGGACGGCGCAGAAGGCTCGGCGTTACGCGGACCCTGCGGGGCATTTTTTGCCGGTTGCGCGGCGCTGTCGGGCGTCACCCGCACCACTGCATTTTTCAGCATTACCTGGGTTACGCTCAGCTGATGTGACAGCAGCGGCCAGAGATCGACATCCAGCCGCATATTGTCCGCCGTTACCAGCGGCTGGCTGGCACCCGGCGCGGTCAGGCTCATGCGTCCGGCCAGGATGCTGAGTTGCGGCCAGACGTGCCAGCGCAGATCGCCGCTGACCTGAAGCTGATAACCACTGCGTTGTTCAACCTGTTGCACCATATAGGCACGAAAGTCGTTGGGATTTACCAGCAGCACCAGTGCGGTCATTCCCGCTACGACCACCACTAACAGGATGGCCAGCGTGGTTATCACTCTCTTCATTACATCCTCAGTAAATCAGTCTTTGTCGATACGGCTCGCGTCAGCGCCCTGCTGACCGCGGTATTTTGCATCTTCACGCCGGTTATAGGGACGCGCTGCCGGGCCGGAAAGCGGCTCGAAGCTCAGCGCGCCGATTAACATGCCGGGACGCAGCGCCAGCGGCAGTTTACCTGAGTTATAGAACTCCAGCACGATGCGTCCCTGCCAGCCGGGATCGATACGGTGTGCGGTGACATGCACCATCAGGCCGAGTCGCGCCAGTGAGGAGCGCCCGTCCAGCCAGCCGACCAGATCGTCCGGCAGCGTGACCGACTCCAGCGTCACCGCCAGCGCCAGTTCACCGGGATGCAGGAAAAAGGCTTCGCCGTCCGGCAGCACGATTTCATCGCTCATCACCCGGTCCAGCGCCGCGCTCACTTCATGTTTCGGACCACTGAGATCGATATAAGCCGCCGTGTGGCCGCTGAACGTACGAAACTGATTGCCCAGTCGTACATCGACCGTGGCACCATTAATCCGCTCGACGGGCGGGCGTGGCTCAATGGCCAGCTTGCCATTATCCAGCCAGGCTTCAATATCGCGGTCGCATAATCTCATTGCGCTAACTCCATGACGTAAGTGTAGCGAACAGGCGCCATAGTGGGTGCCGCCTGTGCGCATCACATCCAGACAGACGTGAATTATTCAAAAAACTGATTAATTTTGGCTTTGAGAATATCAATGGCAATGCGGTTTTTCCCGCCGCGCGGCACAATGATATCGGCGTACTGTTTTGAGGGTTCGATGAACTGCAGGAACATCGGACGCACGGTTTTCTGATACTGACTCATCACTGAATCCATCGAACGGCCACGCTCATTAACGTCACGCTTCATGCGGCGCATCAGGCAGATGTCGAGCGGGGTATCAACGAAAATCGAGAAATTCAGTTCCTGACGCAGACGCGCATCGGTTAACAGCAGAATGCCTTCAAGGATAATGACCTTTTTTGGCTTCAGGTGCAGGGTTTCCGTGGTGCGGGTGTGTTCAACATAACTGTAGACCGGTAACTCAATATCCTGGCCGGCTTTAACCGCCTGCAAATGCTGCAACAGCAAATCATGATCCATCGCGCTGGGATGGTCATAATTGGTTTTAACCCTCTCTTCCATGGTGAGGTGACTTTGATCTTTGTAATAAGCATCTTCCGGGATAACCCCGATATGCTCGTCACCTACCTGATCACGGATTTCACGATAGAGCGTGCTGGCAATTAAACTTTTACCGGATGCGGAAGCGCCGGCAATGCCTACAATCACGCACTGATGAGACTTGTCAGTCATACTTTTTTAAGACCTGATAACTGGAGCCTGCCACTGGTCACGCATTACGCGTCCAGATGACGGGCCGAAATGGAGAGGGTGTGTTCGCGCTAAGTATAGGGATTTCGGCGTTTTGATGCCAGAGAAATGGCGCGGCTGACTTTTCAGACTTTCTCCTTTGGACGCCACTCATTTCACCGATAAACTAAGCACACACTGTAATATAAATAAAACCGCCGGCGCGGCGCGCTCAACGCGTGTCTGCCGGGTACGACCGACCGATCCCATCAGGAGTTGTATGCTCTGGAAGACTTTGACTTATTTTGGCGACAGCATGCTGTTGATTCCGACAGCGGTGCTTATTGCGCTGATTTTACCGTGGAAAAGCGATAACCGCCGTACGGTACTCTATTGGGTGGTCGCCTTTGGCCTCGCCGGACTGCTGGTCAGCCTGTCAAAAATTTTGTTTCTCGGCTTTGGTATTGGCAGTGCGCGCTTTAATTTTACCGGCTTCAGCGGGCATAGCGCGATGTCAGCCACCCTGTGGCCGGTGATGCTGTGGCTGATTTCTGGCCGCTGGCCCGCCCTGTGGCGCGGCCTGGCGATTGGCGTCGGCTATATGATCCCCTTGATGGTGGGCTTCTCGCGCCTGGTGATCCACGCCCATTCTAAAAGTGAAGTGGCGACCGGCCTGCTGCTCGGCTTCACGCTGAGCACCGCCTTCCTGATTTCACAGCGTGGTACCGCGCTCAAAGGGTTCAGCTGGCCGCAGGTTGGCGCCGCGCTGTTAGTGCCATTTGTCCTGTTAAGTCATGGCCGGGTAGCCACCACCCAGCAGTTCCTCGAACGGTTTTCCGCCAGCCTGGCCGGTCTGGAAAAGCCTTACACCCGCGCCGATCTTTTCCGCCAGTAATCAAAGGCTAACTTTCTCTGCCCGTCAATTCGCCGAATAACGGGCAACTTTGATTTGCCCCCTTTTTTCTTATCTGAATGTGCTAGCATGCTGAAAGAGAATGACTGGTGCCTGGTTCGCCGTTACGGAACCGCTGCGCCCTGCCGGACGTCTGCATGACCATAGAGATCCCCTACCTGCACAATCGACCGAAAAAGCGCTGGATCTCTGCGCTTTTACTCGGCTGCTCGCTGTTTGCCCTGACGCTGTTCTGCCTCGAGCTGATCGTGGTCAGCGGTAAAATTTCTCCGCTATGGTTTCCGACTGCCGCCATGACGGTGGTGGTTTTCCGCTGCCCGTCACGCCAGCTCCCGCTCTACCTGACGGCCTGCGTACTCGGCACCGCCTGTGCCAATGCAATCATCATCGGACCGGCCCTCTCTAACATTAAATTTGCCCTGCTTAACCTGCTGCAGGCGGGTCTGGGCGGAATACTGCTGCGGGCGTTCCTCGATCGCCGTGCGCCGCTCAGTTCACTGCATGACTGGGCGCGACTGGTGCTGTCAGTCGGGATTTGTACGCCGCTGATCGGCGGGCTGATGGCGCTGTGGGTACTGCAGGTTAGTGGTCACGCCTCGTTTCCGTTCTTTTATACCTGGGTGATCTCCGAGATTATCGGCATGCTGGTGCTCGGTCCGATGCTGCTGTTGCTGCCGTGGCCGCTGCGCCGTAGCCAGCTGGGCGAACTGCACCTGACGGAATTCTTTTTGACGCTGACGGTGACGCTGCTGGCCAGCTATCTGGCCCTGCGCTATCTGCCGTGGCCGTTCACCTTTATTGTGGTGATTCTGTTCTGGTGCGCCGTCCGGCTGCCCAAACTGCAGGCGTTCGTGCTGTTTTTTCTGAACGCCAGCTTTATGTCAATGCTGCTGGCCTTTGGCCTGGTCAGCGTGGTGAACAATAACGGTGCGCTGGGACCGGTCTCCAGCTGGCTGCCATTCCTGCTGGTGCTGATCCCCAGCCACATCATGTCGCTGGTGATGGATGCGTTTCGGCGTGAAAAAAATCATATCAGCGAAAGCGAAACCCGCTTTCGCCACGCGATGGAATACTCGGCGATTGGCATGGCGCTGGTCTCACCGCAGGGCAGCTGGCTGCAGGTTAACCACTCACTCTGCCAGACGCTGGGCTATCCGGAAGATGAACTGCGGCGGCTGACCTTTCAGCAGATCACCCATCCTGACGACCTCAGC
This sequence comes from Pantoea sp. X-Soil-YNGN-775, assembly GCF_059730575.1. Taxonomy (NCBI): domain Bacteria; kingdom Pseudomonadati; phylum Pseudomonadota; class Gammaproteobacteria; order Enterobacterales; family Erwiniaceae; genus Pantoea; species Pantoea sp. X-Soil-YNGN-775. The sequence goes on from NZ_AP035945.1 coordinate 2,631,170, forward strand.
AACGATCTGCAGCAGCTGAGTAAGCTGCTCGGCGGTGAGATTGACACCTACACGCTGGAAAAGCGTTACTTCCGCAAAGACGGTGAGATTGTCTGGACCCGGCTGACGGTATCGCTGGTGCGCGATCCCGTCCATCAGCCGCTCTACCTGATTGCCCAAATCGTGGATATCTCTGAGCTGAAACAGAGCGAGCAGGTCAACCGCCGGCTGATGGAGCGCATCACGCTGGCCAACGAGGCGGGCGGCATCGGCGTGTGGGAATGGAACCTGCTGACCGGCGAGATGCTCTGGGACAAGCGGATGTATGCGCTGTTTGGCCTGGCGCCACACGAGTCGCCCAGCTATGACTTGTGGGTGCATTTGCTGCATCCTGGCGATCGGGAGCATGCGGCGCTAACGGTGCAGCAGGCGATTGAACTGCGCAGCGCCTTCCATATGGAATACCGGATTGTTAACGCCGAGGGCCAGCGCTGGGTGCGCACGCAGGCCAACCGCATCCTCAGTAAAGAGGGACGGATTGAGCGAATGCTGGGGATTTGTCAGGACATTACCCCGTTACGCAACCTGAACGAGGCGCTGTTTCAGGAAAAAGAGCGAATGGCGATCACCCTCGACTCGATCGGTGAGGCGGTGATCAGCACCGATGAAGCGATGCGCGTCGCCTTTATGAATCCGGTGGCCGAGAAGATGAGTGGCTGGTCGCAGCAGCAGGCGGCGGGTAAACCCCTTAGCGAACTGCTGCACATCACCCAGGGCCGTAACGGACCGCAGACCGAAAATCTGCTGCTGTGTCAGCTACCGCGAGAGAAAATCACCCCCGATCTGGATCAGGATCTGGTGCTGCATACGCCGGATGGCGGGCACATCGACATTCATTACAGCATCACCCCGCTACGCTCTGAGGCCGGACTGGAACAGGGTGCGGTGATGGTCATCCAGGACGTCAGTGAATCGCGCAAACTGATGAAGCGCCTGAGCTACAGTGCGCTGCACGACACCCTGACCCGCCTGCCGAACCGCGCCAGCTTCGAGCACCAGCTAAAACGGCTGCTGTATGATGCAGCGGAACATCAGCATCATCACGTGCTGGTGTTTATCGATCTCGACAGATTTAAAGCGGTTAACGATAGCGCCGGTCATGCGGCGGGCGATGCGCTGCTGCGGGAACTGTCCGACCTGATGCAGCATCATCTGCGCAGCAGTGATTTCCTGGCGCGGCTGGGCGGCGATGAATTTGCGTTGCTGATGCCCGACTGTCAGGTTGAGCAGGCCTGTGAGGTGATTCAGCGCATTGTCACCACGGTCAATGACTACCGCTTCCAGTGGCTGGGCCGCCTCTATCAGGTGGGGGCCAGCGTCGGCGTCACCCAGATTTCACCGGACAACTGCCAGAGCAGTGATGTGCTGTCTCAGGCCGATATCGCCTGTTACAACGCCAAACGCAGCGGCCGCGGCCGCTATGTGGTGTATGAGCAGCACCGGTTGCCGCTGGCGGGCAATCATCAGGGCCTCGACGCCGCGATGATCGACTCGCTGCAGATAGAGCTGCCGGCCTGGGCTGTCGCCCCGCCGAATACGCCACAGTCGGCCTTTCTCTGGCTGCTGGAGGTACAACTGTTAACTCCGGACGGCCTGCTGATTGATGAAACGCTGCTGCGCAATAATCTGCCGGATGAAGTACTGCGCCGTCAGCTGGACAATAAAATTGTTGAGGCCTTGTTCCAGCACGATGTGCAGGGGCTGAATGAAAAAGGCATTGCGGTGGTTCTGCCGCTTAGCGCCCAGGCGTTGCTGGATGCCGATTTTGTCCAGCAGCTGTGTCACCGTTTTGTGGCGGCGGGCCTGAGTGACAGCCGCTGTGGCTTCGCCTTCCCGGCTGCCAGCGTGTTAAGTCAGGGCGATCGGCTGCACAGCGCACTGCTGCAGCTGCGTCAGAGTGGCTGCCGCATCGTGCTGCAGCACTTTGGCCGTAACCTCGACGCCTTCAATCAGCTCAGCGATGAGTGGGTCGACTGTCTGGTGCTGGCACCTGAACTGGTCTCCAATGTGCATAACAATCTGATGGATGAGATGTTGCTGACCATCATCCAGGGCCAGGCGTCGCAGCGCAATATTGCCCTGCTGGCCGGTCCGGTTTCGGTTCCGGCGGTGCTGACTACCCTCGCCAGTCTGGATGTGGACGGTGTCTGGGGCAGCGCGGTCGCCGAACGTCAGCCGCTGAGCATGCTGGCCGAGGCGCGCTTTTTTGCCATCCGTTAAATCCACCGTTACGCGCTTGCTACCCTGCTAAAGCTGCGCTAAAGTCGCCCCCTTTTTTCCGGCATGGGGGCAAAAATGTTCATAGGATTCGATTACGGCACGGCTAACTGTTCCATAGCCGTCAGTGAAAATGGCGCGCCGCGTCTGTTAACGCTGGAAAACGGTCAGCGCCTGCTGCCGTCGATGATCTGTGCGCCTACCCGTGAGTCGGTCAGTGAATGGCTCTATCGTCATCATCAGGTGGCGACGCCCGACAGTGAAACCACCGCCCTGCTGCAGCGCGCCCTGCGTTTTAACCGCGAAGAAGATATCGAGGTACTGCCCAACAGCGTGCAGTTTGGTCTGACCGCGCTGCAGCATTACATGGTCGACCCGGAAGATGTCTGGTTCGTAAAATCCCCAAAATCCTTTCTCGGTGCCAGCGGTCTGAAACCGCAGCAGATCGCCCTGTTTGAAGATCTGGTTTGCGCCATGATGCTGCACATTCGTCAGCAGGGCGAAAGCCAGCTCGATCAGCCGATCGATCAGGCGGTGATTGGCCGTCCGATTAACTTCCAGGGCTTAGGCAGTGAAGAGGCCAACCAGCAGGCGCAGGGTATTTTACTGCGTGCCGCACAGCGGGCCGGCTTCCGCGAGGTAGAGTTTCAGTTTGAGCCGGTAGCGGCCGGTCTGGATTTTGAAGCCACCCTGCAGCAGGAGACCCGGGTGCTGGTAGTGGATATCGGCGGCGGGACCACCGACTGTTCGATGTTACTGATGGGACCGCAGTGGCGCGACAAAGCCGATCGCCGCGAAAGCCTGCTGGGCCACAGCGGCTGCCGCGTCGGCGGGAACGATCTCGACATTATGCTGGCGTTCAAAACGCTGATGCCGCTGCTCGGTCTCGGCGGTAACACCCAGAAAGGCATCGCCCTGCCCGCCCTGCCGTGGTGGAATGCGGTCGCGATCAACGATGTTCCGGCGCAAAGCGAATTTTACAGCGCCGCCTGCGGTAAGTTGCTGCGCGATTTAGTCCGTGACGCGGAACAGAGTGACGTCGTCGCTCGCCTGCTGAAAGTGTGGCAGCAGAAGCTGAGTTATCGTCTGGTACGGGCTGCTGAAGAGAGCAAAATCGCGCTGTCAGATCGCGCGGAACATGCGGCGTCGCTCGACTTTATTGCCGGATCGCTGCAGGCGGATCTCAGCGTCAACCTGCTGCAGGAGGCGATCAACCAGCCACTGGAGAAAATCCTTGAGCAGGTCCAGCTGGCGCTGGCCACCAGCCAGATCAAGCCTGATGTGGTCTACCTGACCGGCGGCAGTGCGCGCTCGCCGCTGCTGCGTGCGGCACTGCAGCAGGCGCTGCCTGACACGCCGATTGCCGGCGGCGATGATTTCGCCTCGGTAACCGCCGGTTTAGCCCGCTGGGCAGAAGTGATGTTCCGCTAAGCGTGATCTCGCAGCAAAAAAAACGGCGCCCAACGGCGCCGTTACTGTTTTGACAACCGATCAGAACGCGATATTGGCGCTGATGCCGCCGATAAACGCATCTTTCACTTCGCTGACCGCGCCAGGCGCCACCACATACTGCAGGTTCGGGCGCAGCGACATCCAGTTGGTCACTTTGGCGTTGTAATAGACCTCGTAGTTATACTCCGAGCCATCCTGAATCGGCAGATAGGTCGGGCTGTCAAAGCTGCTCTCGCCGTTAGCCTGATTCTGCTGACGCAGCGAGCGTGTGTAGTCGCTGTTGACGTGAATACGCGCCGCGCCTACGCCAATTTCATCATCAGGACGCGCATCAAACGGCCCTTTCCAGGTAAAGGCGATCGACTGGTAGTTGTCGGTTTTAGAGGTTTTGTGATCGTTCATCACTGCCTGAACCCGCACGCCCAGACCGCGATTCACATCGCCATCCTGCGCCGTCAGCTGTTGCTGCAACAGCAGGTAGCCACCATAGGCGTGATCCTGATCCTGATACGCGCCGTTGCGCCAGCTGCCATAGACATCGCCATTAGCTGAAGAGTAGTAATAGCCGATGCGGTAGTTACCCGGCAGCTTTTGCGCGCCCAGCGTCGGTTTCCAGCCCAGTTCGACCGGCACCAGATTGCCTTCAGAATTGCTGGTATCCAGACGGAAGCCGTCGCCGCGATCGTAGTTAGCCCGGTTCTGGTTATAGAATCCCACCTGGAAGAAAACTTCCGGGGTGATATTCAGTTTGATGCGGCCGCCCCACTGGGAGACCGGCCAGTTAAACCAGCGGTCACCGCGCCAGTTACCGGCCTGGCCGCTGCCCAGCGCCAGGTTCTGGAACAGGTTGCCGTCGAAGTTATCAAAGTCCTCACCGACCGTCACCCGGCCAGCTTTCAGATCGACCACGTCGTTAAACAGCCCTTTGCGCAACCAGAACTGGGTCAGACGCCAGGTCTGGCCACGACCATAAACTTCCTGCACCGAAGAGAGCATGCCGGTGCGCTTGTCCGCGACCTGGTCGGACAGGTTTTGTCCGTCACGGTTAGTGATGGTCATCTGGAATTCTGCATCCTGCCAGTCCAGCAGTTTTTCCAGATCGAAATTGGTGCCGAAGGTCCACTGATCGCTGTAACGCATAGTGGTGTTGGTATCGGCGCCGCCGCCTAAGTTGGCCGCGCTTTCCATGGTGTAATTAACGTCAAATTTAATGCCGTCGTTCTGCAACTGCGTTCGGTAACCACCCCAGTCACCAAACATCCACTCTGAATCAGGGCTCAGCGCGTCAGCGGCCATCGCCTGGCCGGTTAACATTGCCAGAATCAGACTGCCGGTTGCCACACGGCGCAGCGGAAAACGCTGCTCTGCTTGTTTGTTTTTCATCATGCTTATTCTTATGTGATTTACGGGAAAAATGACCCGCAGAGGATAGTGCTGAGGAAAGTTCAATTTTTGTAAATACGTGCGCACGATTAGTCAACTAACCAGTTTATTCGCGCAAATGTGAGCTGGATCTCAGAGTGGTTACTGTTTCAGCAGCGGAGGCGAAATATGAAGGGTTTAGCGCAAAACGGGGCGCAGCGGCCCCGTTCTGTTAGCGGCTGGCGTCGGCCAGCTGGTCAATCTGCTGCGGCGTCAGCGTAAGCCGGGTCGCCGCCGCCAGTTCGTCGAGCTGGGCCAGCGAGGTGGCGCTGACAATCGGCGCGGTGATGCTGGGACGGGCGATTTGCCACGCCAGCGCCACCTGCGTCGGCGAGACCTGATGCGCCTCAGCAATGGCATCCAGCGCCGCCAGAATCTTCAGGCCACGCGGGTTGAGGTATTTTTCCACCACGCCCTGGCCGCGCTGACTTTTGCTGGCATCAGCCGGCTGGCGGTATTTGCCGCTCAGGAAACCGCTGGCCAGCGAATAGTAGTTAATCACGCCCAGCCCGTGCTGGCTGACCACCGGCTCCAGCTCTGACTCATAAGGCTGGCGATCGTAGAGGTTATATTCCGGCTGCAGGGTGTCATAACGCGCCAGCCCTTCCGCCTCGCTGATCTCCAGCGCCTGCTGCAGGCGAGCCGCACTGTAGTTAGAGGCACCGATGGCCCGCACTTTGCCCTCTTTAATCAGGCTGTCGAAGGCGCTTAGGGTCTCGGCCAGCGGCGTGTCCTGATCGTCACGGTGCGCCTGGTAGAGATCGATATAATCGGTTTGCAGCCGACGCAGCGAGTCTTCCACCGCCTGCCGGATATACTGCGGTTTTAGTCCGGTTTTCTCCGGCGAAAGCTCCATCCCGACCTTAGTGGCCAGCACGATACTGTCGCGTTTGCCGCTTTTCTTCAGCCATTCGCCGATAATGGTTTCTGATTCGCCGCCTTTATTGCCCGGCGCCCAGCGTGAGTAAACATCGGCGGTGTCGATAAACCACAGCCCTTTTTCCACCAGCGCGTCCAGCAGCGAAAACGAAGTGGGCCGATCCACGGTCCAGCCAAAAACGTTGCCACCAAACGTCAGTAGCGGCACAGCAATGCCGCTGTCGCCTAACTGTCGGGTTTCATTCTGACTCATCATCTGCTCCTTCATGGTGTCTGGAAACGGTCTGTCACTGAGCATAGCAAAGCGAAACGGTTTCTTTATGACGATTGTGGTGTGATTAATGTCAGAAAAGGCATACTTACCCCGCCCTGACAGATATCCTTATTTCCTTCAACTTTTGCCCGTCAGAGGCGACTACAATCTGTCGTTTGCAGGCTACCCGTTTGATGCCTGCGCCTGGGACTACATCACTGCTGGAGAGCAAGCAAAATAATGAGCACCCGACATCCTGTTATGAAAAAGAGCCTGATTGTGCTGGTGGTGATTGCCGCTGCCGTCGGCGGATATTACTGGTGGCAGCACGCTGCTGAGCCACAGACCGACCAGCAGAGTGGCGCACGCGCGCCGCGTGGCAAAGGCAAAGGCGGCGCTGACGGCGCGCGTCGTCCGCTGGCCCCGGTTCAGGCCGCCAGCGCCACCAGCCAGAGCGTCCCGCAGTACCTGAGCGGATTAGGCACCGTCACCGCCGCCAATACCGCCACGGTGCGCAGCCGGGTTAACGGCGATCTGCTGGCGATTCACTTTACCGAAGGCCAGCAGGTCAAAGCAGGCGATTTGCTGGCAGAAGTCGATCCGCGCCCGTATCAGGTAGCCTTAACCCAGGCCGAGGGTCAGCTGGCAAAAGATCAGGCCACGCTGGCGAACGCCCGCCGCGACCTGGCGCGTTTCGAAAAGCTGGCGAAAAGTTCGCTGGTGTCGCAACAGGAGCTGGATACCCAGCGCTCGCTGGTCAGTGAAACCCTCGGCACCCTGAAAGCCGACCAGGGCAGCGTCGCCAGCGCCCAGCTTAATCTGACCTACAGCCGGATTACCGCGCCGATCGCCGGCCGGGTCGGTCTGAAGCAGGTTGACGTCGGCAACTACGTCACCAGCGGTGATACCACCGGCATTGTGGTCATCACCCAGACCCAGCCGATTGACGTGGTGTTCACCCTCGCCGAAAACAACATCAGTCAGATTCTGCAGGCGCAGAAAAGCGGTGAGCCGCTGCTGGTTGAAGCCTGGGATCGCAGCAATCAGGCGCTGATTGCCAGCGGTAAACTGCTGAGCCTCGATAATCAGATTGATGTCACCACCGGCACCATTAAGATCAAAGCGCGCTTCGATAATCAGGACGATGCGCTGTTCCCCAATCAGTTCGTTAACGTCCGGCTGAAGGTCAATACCCTGCAGGATGCGGTGGTTATTCCGGCCGCCGCGCTGCAGATGGGCAATGAAGGGCACTTCGTCTGGGTGGTCAACATCGATAACAAAGTCAGCAAGAAAAGCGTGATTGCCGGCTTGCAGGATAGCCAGAAAGTGGTGATCAGCGCCGGGCTGGAAGCGGGTGAACGGGTGGTGACCGATGGCCTGGATCGCCTGACCGAAGGCGCGAAAGTTGAGATTGTCGCGGCGCAAAGTACCGCACCGCGCAGTAGCCGTGCGGCGCTGCCGTCGAAGGGAGAGCGTGAGTAATGCAGGTAATGCCTCCCGATCACAGCGGTGGACCGTCGCGCCAGTTTATTCTGCGTCCGGTAGCCACCACGCTGTTGATGATTGCCATTCTGCTGGCAGGCGTGCTGGGCTATCGCTTCCTGCCGGTTTCGGCGCTGCCGGAAGTTGATTATCCGACTATTCAGGTGGTCACCCTCTATCCGGGTGCCAGTCCGGATGTCGTCACCTCATCCATTACCGCACCGCTGGAGCGTCAGTTCGGTCAGATGTCGGGCCTGAAGCAGATGGCGTCGCAGAGTTCGGGCGGCGCATCGGTAGTGACGCTGCAGTTCCAGCTCAGCCTGCCGCTCGACGTGGCGGAACAGGAAGTGCAGGCAGCGATTAACTCCGCCACCAACCTGCTGCCCAACGATCTGCCCAACCCGCCGGTCTACAGCAAAGTGAACCCGGCCGATCCGCCGATCATGACGCTGGCCGTTACCACCCGCAGCATGCCGCTGACCCAGGTTCAGGACATGGTGGAAACCCGGGTGGCGCAGAAAATTTCTCAGGTCAGCGGCGTCGGGCTGGTGACCCTGTCCGGCGGTCAGCGTCCGGCGGTGCGGGTCAAAATGAACGCCCAGGCGCTGGCGGCGCTTGGCCTGACCAGCGAGACGGTGCGTACCGCCATCAGCGACGCCAACGTCAATTCGGCTAAAGGCAGCCTGGATGGGCCGACGCGCTCGATTACCCTGTCGGCCAACGACCAGATGAAATCGGCGGAAGATTACCGTCAGTTGATCATCAGCTACAACAACGGCGCGCCGGTGCGGTTGGGTGACGTCGCCACCATTGAGCAAGGCGCAGAGAACAGCTGGCTGGGTGCCTGGGCCAACCGCGACGCCGCGATTGTGCTCAACGTGCAGCGTCAGCCAGGTGCCAACATCATTGCTACCGCCGACAATATTCGCGCCATGCTGCCCGCGCTGACGGCGGCGTTGCCAAAATCGGTCGAGGTCAAACTGCTGACCGACCGCACCACCAATATCCGCGCCTCGGTCAGCGATACCCAGTATGAGCTGATACTGGCGATGGCGCTGGTGGTGATGATCATCTACCTGTTCCTGCGCAACGTGCCCGCCACGCTGATCCCGGCAGTTGCGGTGCCGCTGTCGCTGATCGGCACCTTTGCGGCGATGTATTTTCTCGGCTTTTCGATCAACAACCTGACCTTAATGGCGCTGACCATCGCCACCGGCTTTGTAGTCGATGACGCGATTGTGGTGATTGAGAACATCTCCCGCTACATCGAAAAAGGGGAAAAACCGTTAACCGCGGCGCTGAAAGGCGCAGGCGAAATCGGTTTTACCATCATCTCCCTGACCTTCTCACTGATTGCGGTGCTGATCCCGCTGCTGTTTATGGGCGATGTGATTGGCCGCCTGTTCCGCGAGTTTGCCGTGACGCTGGCGGTGGCGATTCTGATCTCGGCGGTGGTCTCGCTGACCCTGACGCCGATGATGTGCGCCCGGATGCTGAGCGCCGACTCGCTGCGTAAGCAGAACCGTTTCTCACGCGCCAGCGAAGCGATGTTTGAGCGCATCATTGCGGTTTACGGCCGCGGTTTACGCCGGGTGCTTAATCATCGATGGCTGACCTTATCGGTCGCGCTTGGCACCCTGGTGCTGACCGTGCTGCTGTGGATGATGATTCCGAAAGGCTTTTTCCCGCAGCAGGACAACAGCATTATTCAGGGCACGCTGCAGGCACCGCAGTCGGTCTCCTACGCCAGCATGGCCGAGCGCACCCGCGATGTAGCTTCAATCATCATGAAAGATCCGGCGGTGCAGAGCATGACCTCGTTTGTCGGGGTGGACGGCACCAACGCCTCGCTGAACAGTGCGCGTCTGCAAATCAACCTCAAGCCGCTCGACCAGCGTGAGGACCGGATCCCGGTGATTCAGCAACGGCTGCAACAGCAGGTCAGCGAGATTCCGGGGGTGCAGCTATGGCTGCAGGCGGTACAGGATCTCACCATTGATACCCAGGCGAGCCGCACGCCCTATCAGTTCACGCTGCAGTCGGGTTCGCTGGCCTCACTTTCTACCTGGGTGCCGGCGCTGCTGGCCGAGCTGAATACCCTGCCGCAACTGCGGGATGTCAGCAGCGACTGGCAGGATCAGGGGCTGGAAGCCTATATCAATGTCGATCGCGCCAGCGCCAGCCGGCTGGGTATCAGCATGGCGGACGTGGATAACGCGCTGTATAACGCCTTTGGTCAGCGCCTGATCTCCACCATTTATACCCAGGCCAATCAGTATCGCGTAGTGCTGGAGCAGGACAACCGCGCCACGCCGGGCCTGCAAAGCCTGGAGGGCATTCGTCTGGCCAGCAGCGACGGCGGCAGCGTGCCGCTCAGCACCATTGCCCGGATTGAACAGCGTCATACGCCGCTCAGTATCAACCATCTCGATCAGTTCCCGTCGGCGACCTTCTCGTTCAACGTGGCTGACGGCTATTCGCTGGAAGATGCGGTCAAAGCGGTGTCGCAGGCAGAAGCGCAGCTCGGTATGCCCGCCGAAATGATGACCCAGTTCCAGGGCAGCACGCTGGCGTTTGAAGCGGCGCTGAGCAGCACCGTCTGGCTGATTGTGGCGGCGATTGTAGCGATGTATATCGTGCTCGGGGTGCTGTATGAGAGCTTTATCCATCCAATCACCATACTGTCGACGCTGCCAACCGCGGGCGTCGGGGCGCTGCTGGCGCTGATGCTCAGCGGCAACGAGCTGGATATTGTGGCGATCATCGGCATCATTCTGCTGATCGGTATCGTGAAAAAGAACGCCATCATGATGATCGACTTCGCGCTGGCGGCTGAGCGTGAACAGGGGATGCAGCCTTACGATGCTATCTATCAGGCCTGCCTGCTGCGTTTCCGGCCGATTCTGATGACCACGCTGGCGGCGCTGCTGGGCGCGTTACCGCTGATGCTCAGTACCGGGGTCGGCGCGGAACTGCGTCACCCGCTGGGGATTGCGATGGTCGGCGGTCTGATTGTCAGTCAGGTGCTGACCCTGTTCACCACGCCGGTGATCTACCTGCTGTTTGATCAGCTGGCGCACGCCACCCGCCGTCGCCTCGGCCGCACGGAGGCCGCAGAGTGAAGTTTTTTGCCCTGTTCATTCATCGGCCGGTCGCCACGACCCTGCTGACGCTGGCGATTGCGCTGGCCGGCATCCTCGGTTTTCGCCTGCTGCCGGTGGCACCGCTGCCGCAGGTCGATTTTCCGGTGATCGTGATTTCGGCCTCGCTGCCTGGCGCTGCGCCGGAAACCATGGCCTCGTCGGTCGCCACGCCGCTTGAACGCTCGCTGGGCCGCATCGCCGGGGTGAGCGAAATGACCTCCACCAGCTCACTCGGCAGCACCCGCATCATTCTGGTGTTCGATTTCGACCGTGACATCAACGGCGCGGCGCGTGATGTGCAGGCAGCGATTAACGCGGCGCAAAGCCTGCTGCCTACCGGGATGCCGTCGCGCCCGACGTATCGCAAAGTGAACCCATCAGATGCGCCGATTATGATCATGACGCTGACCTCGGACAGCTACAATCCGGGACAGCTGTATGACTACGCCTCGACGCAGCTGGCGCAGAAACTGTCGCAAATCGAGGGCGTCGGTGACGTCACGGTCGGCGGCAGCTCGCTGCCCGCGGTCCGCGTGGCCCTCAATCCGCAGGCGCTGTTTAATCAGGGCGTGTCGCTGGATGCGGTGCGCACCGCCATTTCCAACGCCAATCAGCGACGGCCGCAGGGCGCTCTGGATGATTCGCAGCAGCGCTGGCAGTTGCGTACCAACGATGCGTTGCAGACCGCCAGTGAGTATCAGCCGCTGATAGTGCATTACAACAACGGCGCGGCGGTCAGACTGTCGGACGTGGCGACAGTCGAAGACTCGGTTCAGGACGTGCGCAACGCCGGGATGTCGCGCGGTAAACCGGCGGTGCTGCTGCTGATCCGCAAAACGCCTGAAGCAAACGTCATCGATACGGTGGACCGCATCCGCGCCGAAATGCCGCTGCTGCACGAGGTGATCCCGGCCGCTATCGATCTGCAGATCGCTCAGGATCGCTCACCCACCATTCGGGCCTCGCTGCATGAAGTGGAGCAATCGCTGGTGATCGCCGTCGCGCTGGTGATCCTGGTGGTGTTCGCCTTTTTACGGTCGGGTCGCGCCACGCTGATCCCGGCGGTGGCGGTGCCGGTTTCACTGATTGGCACCTTCGCCGCGATGTACCTGTGCGGCTTCAGCCTCAACAACCTGTCGCTGATGGCGCTGACCATCGCCACCGGCTTTGTGGTCGATGATGCGATTGTGGTGCTGGAGAACATCGCCCGCCACGTCGAGGCGGGAATGAAACCGCTGCCCGCGGCGCTGAAAGGGGTACGTGAAGTCGGCTTTACCGTGCTGTCGATGAGTCTGTCACTGATTGCAGTCTTCCTGCCGCTGCTGATGATTGGCGGGCTGATTGGCCGCTTCTTCTCCGAGTTTGCCATCACCCTGTCGGTGGCGATTGTGATCTCACTGTTTATCTCGGTGACCCTGACGCCGATGATGTGTGCATATCTGCTGAAACCGTCGGCACCCGGCAGCCAGCCCCGTCGGCATGGCTCGGGCCGGCTGCTGCTGGCGATTCAGCAGGGCTATGGCCGCTCGCTCAACGTGGTGCTGAACCATGCCCGCTGGGTGCTGCTACTGTTTTTCGCCACCATCGCCCTCACCGTCTGGCTGTTTATCAGCATCCCGAAAACCTTTATGCCGGAGCAGGACACCGGTCGGCTCTCCGGCTTTATCTCGGCCGACCAGAGCATTTCGTTCCAGGCGATGCGCAGTAAACTGCAGGATTTTATGCAGATCGTCGGTGCCGATCCGGCGGTAGAGAGCGTGGTCGGCTTTACCGGTGGGATGCGCACCAACAGCGGCTCAATGTTTATCTCGCTGAAACCGCTGTCAGAGCGCAAAGAGAACGCGCAGGCGGTCATCGCCCGACTGCGGGTTAAACTGGCGAAAGAGCCGGGTGCTAACCTCTACCTGAATGCGGTGCAGGATCTGCGGGTCGGCGGCCGTGAATCGAATGCCGGTTATCAGTACTCGCTGCTGTCGGACGATCTCGACGACCTGCGCAGCTGGGAGCCGAAAATCCGTCAGGCGTTCGCCGCCCTGCCGCAGCTGGCGGACGTCAACTCCGATCAGCAGGATAAAGGCAGCGAAATGGCCCTGACCTACGATCGTGAAAGTATGGCGCGACTCGGTATTAACGTCGCTGAAGCGAATGCCTTGCTGAATAACGCCTTTGGTCAGCGTCAAATCTCTACCATTTATCAGCCGCTTAACCAGTACAAGGTGGTGATGGAGGTCGATCCACGCTACACCCAGGATATCAGCGCCCTGTCGCAGATGTTTGTTATCAACAGCGAAGGTAAAGCGATTCCACTGTCGTGGTTTGCGCACTGGCAGCCCGCCAACGCCCCGCTGTCGGTCAATCATGAAGGGCTTTCTGCCGCCTCGACCATCTCGTTTAACCTGCCGGAAGGGGTGTCGCTGTCGCAGGCATCCGAGGCGATTGATCGCACCATGACCTCGCTCGGGGTGCCCTCCAGCGTACGCGGCAGTTTTGCCGGTACTGCGCAGGTGTTCCAGCAGTCACAGAGCAGCCAGCTGTGGCTGATGCTGGCGGCGATTGGCGCGGTCTATATCGTGCTGGGGATGCTGTATGAGAGCTATGTCCATCCGCTCACCATTCTGTCGACGCTGCCGTCGGCCGGGGTTGGCGCACTGCTGGCGCTGGAGTTGTTCGATACGCCGTTCAGCCTGATTGCGCTGATCGGCATTCTGCTGCTGATCGGCATCGTGAAAAAGAACGCTATTATGATGGTAGATTTTGCCCTTGAAGCACAACGCAACGGCCAGCTCAGCGCGCGCGAGGCGATTTTTCAGGCCTGCCTGCTGCGCTTCCGGCCGATTCTGATGACCACGCTGGCGGCGCTGTTTGGCGCGCTGCCGCTGGTGCTGACCAGCGGTGACGGCGCGGAACTGCGGCAGCCGCTCGGCATTACCATCGCCGGCGGCCTGGTGATGAGCCAGTTGCTGACGCTCTATACTACGCCGGTGGTCTACCTGATGATGGATAAGCTGCGGCGTAAAAAGCGTCCGCTGGCGCTGGCGCAACAGCAATAACGGGATGTGCGACGCCGCTGCGTCGCGCCAGGTGAAGAACGAAGCGACGCGATTTCGGGACTGAACGATGAGTACACAGAGCGCAAACGTCCGCTGGCAATTATGGATAGTCGCCATCGGCTTTTTTATGCAGACGCTGGATACCACCATTGTTAACACCGCCATTCCGGCGATGGCGCACGATTTAGGCGTCAGTCCGCTGCACATGCACTCGGTGATTGTCTATTACGTGCTGACGGTGGCGGTCATGCTGCCGGTCAGCGGCTGGCTGGCAGACCGCTTCGGCGTGCGTAACATCTTCTTTAGCGCGATTGTGTTGTTCAGCCTCGGATCGCTGCTGTGCGCGCTCTCTACCACTCTCGACCAGCTGGTGCTGTCGCGGGTGGTGCAGGGCATTGGCGGCGCGATGATGGTGCCGGTCGGTCGCCTGACGGTGATGAAAATCGTGCCGCGCGAGCAGTACATGTCGGCGATGACCTTTGTCACGCTGCCGGGGCAGATCGGTCCGCTGCTGGGGCCGGCGCTGGGTGGCGTGCTGGTGGAGTACGCCAGCTGGCACTGGATTTTCCTGATCAATATACCTGTCGGCATTGCCGGTGCCGTGGCCACCCTGATGCTGATGCCCAACTACGCGATGCAGACCCGACGATTCGACTTCACCGGCTTTATCCTGCTGGCGGCGGGCATGGCGACCTTAACCCTGGCGCTGGATGGTCAGCGCAGCAGTGGCGGCTCACCGTTGCTGCTCGGGGCGATGATCCTGATCGGCATGTTCTCGCTGCTGTTCTATCTGATGCATGCGCGCAGCAATGACAATGCGCTGTTCAGCCTGAAGCTGTTTGATAACCGCATCTATTCGATTGGCCTGCTCGGCAGCTTTACCGGCCGCATCGGCAGCGGCATGCTACCGTTTATGACGCCGATTTTCCTGCAGGTCGGCATGGGTTACAGCCCGTTTCACGCCGGGCTGATGATGATCCCGATGGTGCTCGGCAACATGGGGATGAAGCGCATTGTGGTGCGCATCGTTAACCTGTTTGGCTATCGCAACGTGCTGGTGGTTTCGACCATTGCACTGGCGCTGGTGGTGCTGCTGTTCCCGCTGGTGGCGATCATGGGCTGGGTCTGGCTGCTGCCGCTGGTGCTGTTTCTGCAGGGGATGGTCAACGCCATTCGCTTCTCCTCGATGAACACCCTGACGCTGAAAGAGTTGCCCGATGAACTCGCCTCCAGCGGCAATAGCCTGCTGTCGATGATTATGCAGCTGTCGATGAGTATCGGCGTGACGCTGGCGGGCTTACTGCTGGGTGCGTTTGCTCAGGATGCCGCCAGCGACAGCAGTGCGGAGCACCAGATGTTTATCTATGCCTATTTGTGCATGTCACTGATCATTATCCTGCCGGCGCTGGTGTTCTGGCGCGTGCCGCAGCAGGTGAGTAAAAACGTCGACTTACGACGCCGGAGAAAGTCATGAGGAGTAACCTGCGCCTCGGCATTGGCGCCAAACTGTTTATGGCGATCTTCTCGACCTGCATGCTGATATTGATCACCATGCACTGGGGCGTCCGCCTGAGCTTTGAGCACGGCTTTGTTGACTACATTAAACGCGGCAATGAGCAGCGGTTAAGCCTGCTGAGTGACGCGCTGGCCGATCAGTATCAGCAGCACGGCAACTGGGATTTCCTGCGCCATAACGATCGGCTGGTGTTCAATATTCTGCGTTCGCTGGAGCAGAATCCCGACAGCAATAATCAGCTACCGCCGCACGGCTGGCGCACCCAGTTCTGGATCCTCGATCAGCAATATAAAGTGATGGTCGGCCCGCGCTCACCGGTTCCGCCTGAGGGATCGCGGCGTAATATCACCACCAGCACCGGCAAAGTGGTGGGCTGGGTGATCGGCTCGCCGCCGGAGCGGCTGACGCGCAGCACCGACATCAACTTTGATCAACAGCAGCGACGCACCAGCTGGTATATCGTCGCGCTGTCGACGTTGCTGGCCGCGCTGGTCACCTGGCTGATGGCGCGCGGCCTGCTGGCACCGGTTAAACGACTGGTTGATGGGACCCATCATCTGGCAGCCGGTAATTTTGCCACCCGGGTTGAGGTGGGCAGTCAGGATGAACTCGGTCAGCTGGCCGGTGACTTCAACCTGCTGGCCAGTTCGCTGGAAAAAAATGAAAGCATGCGCCGCGCTTTTATGGCGGACATCTCGCACGAGCTGCGCACCCCGCTGGCCATTCTGCGCGGCGAGCTGGAGGCGATGCAGGATGGCGTGCGTAAACTGACGCCGGAAGCGATCGCCTCGCTGCAGAGCGAAGTGGTGGTGCTGACCAAGCTGGTGGACGATCTGCATCAGCTGTCGCTCTCCGATGAGGGTGCCCTCGCCTACCGCAAGCAGGCGACCGATCTGGTGCAGTTGCTGGAGGTAACCGCCGGCAGCTTTGCTGAACGCTATCGTGCCTACGGCTTAAGCCTGAAACTGAGCTTACCGGATGAAGCGCCGTTCTTTGGCGACCCTGACCGGCTGATGCAGCTGTTCACCAACCTGCTGGAAAACAGCCTGCGCTATACCGACAGTGGTGGCCGGGTCGAGGTCAAACTCTGGTATGAAGCCCCTTACTGGCGCATCGATCTGGAAGACAGCGCGCCCGGCGTTGACGGTGAACATCAGAGCCAGATTTTCGAACGCTTCTTCCGCACCGAAGGGTCGCGCAACCGCGCCAGCGGCGGGTCGGGACTGGGGCTGGCGATCTGTAAAAACATCGTTGACGCGCACGGCGGGCGCATCGCTGCAGAGCACTCTGATTTAGGTGGACTGAAAATCGCGCTACACTTGCGCTACGTTCCCTCTGTGTAAGCGCTTATGAGCCAGGAAAACCACGACCCGCTGATTCTGGTGGTCGAAGACGAACCCAAACTGGCGCAGTTAATGATCGATTATCTGCACGCCTCGAACTATCGCACTCACCATATTGCCGATGGCAATGCGGTACTGGACTACGTTCGCCAGTCGCCGCCCGATCTGATGCTGCTGGATTTAATGCTGCCCGGCACCGACGGGCTGACGCTGTGCCGCGAGATCCGCCGTCATTCTGAACTGCCGATCATCATGGTTACCGCCCGTACTGAAGAGATTGATCGGCTGCTCGGGCTGGAGATCGGCGCAGATGACTACATCTGCAAGCCGTTCAGCCCGCGCGAAGTGGTGGCGCGGGTGAAAACCATTCTGCGGCGGGTTAAACGCGCCACGGAAGCGGTGCCGGACAGCTCGCTGCTGACGGTGGATGAGGGCCGTTTTGTCGCCAGCTGGCGCGATCGGCCGCTGGATCTGACGCCGGCGGAATTTCGCCTGCTGAAAACCCTGTCGCTGGAGCCGGGCAAAGTCTTTTCGCGCGAGCAGCTGCTCAATCACCTGTATGACGACTACCGGGTGGTGACCGATCGGACTATCGACAGCCACATTAAAAACCTGCGCCGCAAGCTGGAGAGCCTCGACAGTGAACAACCCTTTATCCGCGCCGTCTATGGAATGGGTTATCGCTGGGAAGCTGACGTCTGTCATTTGATCTAGTTTGATCCCGATCAATTTACTTCCGTTTTTTCCCTGCCTACAATTCCGCACATTTAGCAGGGCCATCAACCGGCCCTGCCGCTGTCGCCTGAGGCGGCATACTGACCTGACATCAGTGAGAACCCGATGAAACCCGAACTGCTTTCCCCTGCCGGCACGCTGAAAAACATGCGTTACGCCTTCGCCTACGGTGCCGATGCGGTCTATGCTGGCCAGCCGCGCTACAGCCTGCGGGTGCGCAATAACGAATTCACCCATGAAAATCTCGCCAAAGGGATCGATGAAGCGCACGCGCTGGGCAAAAAGTTTTATGTGGTGGTCAACATTGCCCCGCATAACGCCAAGCTGAAAACCTTTATTCGTGATTTAACCCCGGTGGTGGCGATGCAGCCCGATGCGCTGATCATGTCCGATCCGGGCCTGATCATGCTGGTGCGGCAGGCCTTTCCGCAGATGCCGATTCATCTGTCGGTACAGGCTAACGCGGTTAACTGGGCGACGGTAAAATTCTGGCAGCAGATGGGGCTGAGTCGGGTGATTCTGTCGCGCGAACTGTCGCTGGAGGAGATTGCCGAAATCCGTCAGCAGGTGCCGGAGATGGAACTGGAGGTGTTTGTCCACGGCGCGCTCTGCATGGCCTATTCAGGTCGCTGCCTGCTCTCCGGCTACATGAATAAGCGCGATCCCAATCAGGGTACCTGCACCAACGCCTGCCGCTGGGAGTATAAGGTGGCAGAAGGCCAGCAGGATGACGTGGGTAACATCGTCGGTATTCACCAGCCGATCCCGGTGCAGGATGTGACACCAACCCTCGGCCTCGGTCAGCCAACGGATAAAGTCTTTCTGCTGGAAGAGAAGATGAAGCCGGGCGAAGTGATGAGCGCCTTTGAAGATGAGCACGGCACCTACATCATGAATTCCAAAGACCTGCGCGCGGTGGCGCACGTCGAGCGTCTCAGCCAGATGGGCGTTCATTCGCTGAAGATTGAAGGCCGCACCAAGTCCTACTATTACTGCGCCCGCACCGCGCAGGTTTATCGTCGGGCGATTGACGATGCCGCCGCCGGTAAACCTTTCGATCCTTCGCTGCTGGAGACGCTGGAAGGGCTGGCGCACCGTGGCTACACCGAAGGCTTTTTGCGTCGTCACACCCACGACAGCTACCAGAACTATCAGCAGGGCTTTTCGGTCTCCGATCGTCAGCAGTTTGTCGGTGAGTTCACCGGTGAGCGACGGGATGCCTGGGCGGAAGTGGCGGTGAAAAACAAGTTTATGCTGCACGATACGCTGGAGATCATGACCCCGGCCGGGAATCTGCTGTGCCAGCTGGATGCGCTGCAAAACGGTCGCGGCGAGGCGATTGACGTTGCGCCGGGCGACGGCCACCGCGTCTGGCTGCGGGTGCCGGAAGAGGTTGATTTGCGCTTTGGGCTGCTGCTGCGCAACTTCGATCACGGTCAGGACACCCGCGATCCGCATGCAAATCGTTTACCATCTGAAACATTTTGACGAAGTTAGAACAGGATCACAGACCCCTGCGCGCCACTGCCTTATAGTCCCGCCTGCTGCTAACGAGTAACAATAATCAGCAGGTTATTACTGGAACCACCTCATTCACCCGCCCGGCTCCCCCGTGCGGGTTTTCTTTTTTCTCACTTTCGCCAATAATTTTCAGCTGTCAGCTGTGTTATAACCCCCCTTCTCACTCTGGTGATCTTCAAGGAACAGATAATGGATAAAAAATCGCTTACGCTGCTGATCCTGAATGGAAAAGGCGCAGGCAATGACGATCTGCGTGACGCGATCGGCTCGCTGCGTGAAGAAGGCTTTGATATCGCCGTGCGCGTGACCTTTGAAAAAGGGGACGGCGACCGCTACGTCAAAGAGGCGATTGCACTGCAGGCCGAGACCGTGGTCGCCGGCGGCGGTGACGGCACCATCAATGAAATCGCCACCGCGCTGGCGGCATCTGACGCAGCCCATCGACCGGTACTGGGCATTCTGCCGCTCGGCACCGCCAACGATTTCGCCACCAGCGTCGGCATTCCCGAAGAGATGGAACCGGCGCTGCGGCTGGCGATCCAGGGCAAAGCCAGCAGCATCGATCTGGCGCGGGTGAATCAGACTCACTACTTCATTAATATGGCGACCGGCGGTTTTGGCACCCGCATCACCACCGAAACGCCGGAAAAGCTCAAGTCCGCCCTCGGCGGCGTCTCCTACTTTATTCACGGTCTGATGCGGATGGATACCCTGAAGCCCGATACCTGTGAAATCAGCGGACCTGACTTTCAGTGGCAGGGCGATGCGCTGGTGATCGGCATCGGCAATGGCCGTCAGGCGGGCGGCGGACAGCGCCTCTGTCCGTCAGCGCTGATTAACGATGGACGGCTGGATGTCAGCATCGTTACCGCGCAGGAGCTGCTGCCAACCCTGCTGCATTCGCTGACCGGTGATGATGATAATCCGGGTATCGTCACCACCCAGCTGGAGTCGCTGACTATCCGTTCGCCGCATGAAATGACCTTTAACCTCGATGGCGAACCGCTGTCCGGCCGCGAGTTTGTGATTGAAGTGCTGGCGGGCGCGCTGAGCTGTCGCCTGCCGCCGCAGTGCCCATTGCTGGCCTGATACACAGACAAGGGGGCGAAAGCCCCTTTCTTTTGGCAAATGTAAACGCTTTGTGATTGCCTTCACAACTCTGCCCGGTCAACTTGTATGGTAGTATTAAAGCGCGTATTTTTTCATCATTGAATGCTGACTGAAGGCTACCAGGATGAAAATTGTTAACGCTGAAGTATTTGTGACCTGCGCAGGCAGAAACTTTGTCACCGTCAAAATCACCACCGATCAGGGCCTGACCGGGATTGGTGATGCCACGCTGAATGGCCGCGAATTACCGGTCGCCTCCTACCTGAAAGATCACGTTTGCCCGCAGCTGATTGGCCGCGATGCGCATCAAATCGAAGATATCTGGCAGTACTTCTATAAAGGCGCTTACTGGCGTCGCGGTCCGGTCACCATGTCAGCCATTTCGGCGGTGGATATGGCGCTGTGGGATATCAAAGGCAAAGCCGCCAACATGCCGGTTTACCAGCTGCTGGGCGGCGCATCGCGCACCGGCGTTATGGTCTATTGCCACACCACCGGTCATTCGATTGATGAAGTGATGGACGACTACGCGAAGCACAAAGAGCTGGGATTCAAGGCGATTCGCGCCCAGTGCGGCGTGCCAGGCATGAAAACCACCTACGGCATGGCCAAAGGCAAAGGTCTGGCCTACGAGCCGGCGACCAAAGGCAACTGGCCGGAAGAGCAGCTCTGGTCCACCGAGAAATACCTCGATTTCACGCCAAAACTGTTCGCAGCGATCCGCGACAAATTTGGCTTCGATGAACATCTGCTGCACGACATGCACCATCGCCTGACGCCGATTGAAGCGGCGCGTTTCGGTAAGAGCGTGGAAGATTATCGCCTGTTCTGGATGGAAGATCCGACGCCGGCTGAGAACCAGGAGTGCTTCCGCCTGATCCGTCAGCACACCGTGACGCCAATTGCGGTCGGTGAAGTGTTTAACAGCATCTGGGACTGTAAACAGCTGATTGAAGAGCAGCTGATTGACTATATCCGCACCACCATCACCCATGCGGGCGGCATTACCGGCATGCGCCGCATCGCAGATTTCGCCTCACTTTACCAGGTGCGCACCGGTTCACACGGCCCGTCCGATCTCTCACCCATCTGCATGGCGGCGGCGCTGCACTTCGATCTCTGGGTACCGAACTTCGGTGTGCAGGAGTACATGGGCTTCTCTGAGCAGATGATGGAGCTGTTCGAGGCGAACTGGACCTTCGATCAGGGCTATATGCATCCGGGCGATAAACCGGGTCTGGGCATTGAGTTCAATGAGAAGCTGGCTGCCAAATATCCCTATGAACCCGCCTATCTGCCGGTGGCCCGTCTGGAAGACGGTACGCTGTGGAACTGGTAAGGAGAGCCTGATGAAAAGTGTGGTGATTGAACAACCGGGCGAGCTGGTGCTGGCTGAACGTGCTCTGCCGCAGCCAACAGCCGGTGAAGTGCGGGTCAAAGTGGCCTATGCCAGCATCTGCGGTTCGGATGTGCATATCTGGCACGGCCACAACCCGTTTGCTAAATATCCGCGGGTGATTGGTCATGAGTTTTTTGGCGTGATTGATGCGCTGGGCGAAGGCGTCGATCAAGCCCGGCTCGGCGAGCGCGTGGCGGTCGACCCGGTGGTCAGCTGCGGTCACTGCTACCCCTGCTCGGTCGGTCGCCCCAACGTCTGTACCTCACTGCAGGTGATTGGCGTGCATCGCGACGGTGGTTTCAGCGAATATGCGCTGGCGCCGGCCAGCAACGCTCATCATCTGCCGGATGCGATCCCCGACCGGCTGGCCAGCCTGGTCGAGCCGTTCACCATTGCGGCTAACATCACCGCTTTCCTGCAGCCGCAACCGCAGGATGTGGCGCTGATTTACGGGGCCGGTCCAATGGGACTGACCGCCATCCAGGTGCTGAAGGGGGTCTACAACGTCAGCGAAGTGATGGTGGTGGATCGTCTGCCGGAACGGCTGGAGCTGGCGCAGCAGAACGGGGCCGATCGGCTGTTTAACAACAGTGAGATCCCGCTGGCGGCGCAGCTGGAAGGCATTCAGCCGACGCTGATTATCGACGCGGCCTGCCATCCCACCATTCTGGCAGAAGCGGCTGCCCTCGCCTCTCCGGCGGCACGCATCGGTCTGCTGGGCTTTTCCGGCGAGCCCTGCAGCATTACCCAGCAAAGCCTCACCAGTAAAGAGTTGTCGCTGTTTACCTCACGTCTCAACAGCAACCGCTTTCCGCAGGTGATTGACTGGATGGAAAAAGGGTTAATCCAGCCAGAGAAGCTGGTCACGCACTATTTCCCGTTGCAGGAGATTGAACGCGCCATGACGCTGTTCGAAAAAGATCCGCGCACCTGCTGCAAAGTGATCCTTCAAATGGGCTAATGCCCACTGAACACCAGGTGTCCTCAGCCGGTGCGTACCCACCGGCTTATTACAAAGAGAAAACAGATCACGGAGTTTTTATGTTCAAGAATCTGCGCTGGACCCTCGTTTTGCTGTTGTTCCTGGTTTACATGATCAATTACCTCGATCGTGTTGCCTTATCACTGACGGTGCCGCTGGTAGAGAAAGATCTGGCGATCAATGCTGAGCAGTTCGGCATGATCTTTGGCAGCTTCTTCTTCGGTTACGCGCTGTTTAACTTCGTCGGCGGCCTCGCCACTGACCGGTTTGGCCCGAAAATCGTGCTGGCCGTCGCGGTAGGCGCCTGGTCGATTTTCTGCGGCATGACTGCGCTGGCGACCGGTTTCTGGTCGCTGCTGATCCTGCGCGTGCTGTTCGGCATGGCTGAAGGCCCGATCTGCGCCTCGGCGAATAAAGCGATCAACGGCTGGTTTCCCAAAAAACAGGCAGCCACCGCGATGGGCTTACTCAGCGCCGGTTCGCCACTGGGTGGCGCGGTTGCCGGTCCGATCATCGGTTATCTGGCGCTGGCGTACGGCTGGCGTCCGGCCTTCATCATCGTCTGCTGCATCGGTCTGGTGTGGATGACCTTCTGGCTGTTCTTTGCCGCGGACAACCCGGCGAAAAGCAAACGGGTCAGCGAAGAGGAACGTCTCTTAATTGAACGCCTGAAAGCGGCTAACCCTAACGATGAAGCCGATCTGTCAGAAACTGCCCATCCGTTTGGCTACTACCTGCGTCAGCCAATCATCCTGGTGACCGCGTTTGCCTTCTTCTGCTACAACTACATCCTGTTCTTCTTCCTGAGCTGGTTCCCGGCCTATCTGGTGCAGGCCCATGGTCTGGATATTAAGTCGATGAGCATTACCACCATGATCCCGTGGATTGTGGGTTTCGTCGGCCTGGCGCTGGGCGGCTGGATCTCCGATAAAATCTTCAACATCACCGGCAAACTGTTGTTGTCACGTAAAATTGTGCTGGTGGTCTCACTGCTGGCGGCGGCAATTTGTGTGGCGCTGGCAGGTACGATAAAAGAGGTGGTTCCTGCGGTGATGATGATGTCGGTATCGATCTTCTTCCTCTACATTACCGGCGCGATCTACTGGGCGATTATTCAGGATGTGGTGCACAAGAGTCGTGTCGGCAGCATCAGCGGCTTTATCCACCTGGTCGGCAGCCTTTCCGGCATCATCGGACCGATTGTGACCGGCTTTATCGTCCAGCATACCGGTAAGTTTGACAGCGCCTTTGTGCTGGCCGGCGCTGTCGCTGCGCTGGGTGCCTTCCTGGTGCTGTTTGTGATCCGCAGCCCGAAGACCCAGGATAAGCCAGTTTCGGTGTAATCCTCATCACGCAACATGATCACTGATTTCGGGGCGCCTCGCGCCCCGTTTGCCATAAGGACGGACTATGTTACAGATCGATCGCCTGCCCGCTGAGATCCAGCGCCCTGCCTATGACCGGGCCCAGCTTAAAACCCGTATGGTACATATCGGCTTTGGTGCCTTTCACCGCGCGCATCAGGCGCTGTGCAGCGATAAGCTGGCCGCCGAACACGGCAGTGACTGGGGTTACTGCGAAGTGAACCTCAACAGCGGCGAACTGATTCAGGCGCTGCGTGAACAGCAGTTGCTCTATACCCTGACCGAAATGGCGAATGATTCGCTGCAGACCCGGGTGATCGGCGTGATTACTGCGGCGCTGCACGGCAAAGGCGACGGCATTGAGGCGGTGATTAACGCCATGTGTCAGCCCGAGGTGGCGATTGTTTCAATGACCGTGACCGAGAAAGGCTATTGCCATCAGCCAGCCAGCGGCAATCTGAACCCGGATCATCCCGATATCCTGCATGACCTCGACAATCCACAGACGCCGCGTTCGTTGCCAGGGCTGATTCTGGCTGCGATTAATCGCCGTCGGCAACTCGGTCTGCCGCCCTTCAGCGTGATGTCGTGTGACAACATGCCGGAGAATGGCCACGTCACCCACAACGTGATTGTGCAGCTGGCGCAGCGCCAGGATGCCGCGCTGGCTGAGTACATTCAGCAGCAGGTGACCTTTCCCTCAACCATGGTTGACCGGATTGTGCCGGCGATGACGGAGGCGGCGTTTGACGCGCTGGCCGGGCGGCTCGGCTCCCGTGACCCGGTGGCGGTTGAAGCGGAACCGTTCTTTCAGTGGGTTATTGAAGATAACTTTGTCAGCGGTCGTCCGGCGTGGGAAAAGGCGGGTGCAGAGCTGGTCAGCGACGTCTTGCCGTATGAAGAGATGAAACTGCGGATGCTGAATGGCAGCCACTCGTTTCTCGCCTACCTCGGCTATCTTGCCGGTTATCAGCACATCAGCGACTGCATGGCCGATCCGCACTTCCGCGCCGCTGCCCGTTCACTGATGGTCGATGAGCAGGCTCCCACCTTGCGCACCCAGGGCGTGGACCTTGAAGCCTATGCCGATTCGCTGATCGCCCGCTACGAAAACCGCGCCATCAAACATCGTACCTGGCAAATCGCTACTGACGGATCGCAAAAGTTACCGCAGCGTCTGCTGGACAGTCTGCGCTGGCATCTGAGCAATAACAGCCGCTGTGAACTGCTGCTGCTCGGCGTGGCTGGCTGGATGCGCTATGTCGGGGGCATCGACGAACAGGGTCAGCCGATTGAGGTTCGCGATCCGCTGAAGAGCACGCTGGCAGAATGCGTGGCCGGCAGCGAAGAAGGTGAAGCGCGGGTGCGTGCGCTGCTGGGCCTGCGCCAGATCTTCGGCGACGACCTGGCAGGCAACGCCGATCTGGTCGCCCGGCTGACCGCCCGTTATCAGCAGCTGACTACCCAGGGTGCGCGTGCGACGGTGCAGCAGTACATGACCCGCGCCTGATGCTGTGATGACAAAGCACTGGCGCAGACGCAGCGTGCTGATTAGACTGACTCTTTCCCTTCGGGCTGGCACCAGCCAGCCGTAATATGGATATTGCTGCATGTCGATCGCCTATACCATTACCACCAGCGAACCGGTGAATCAGCAGATTTACCGGTTTTTGCGCAAAGATATCGTGACCTGTGTGATTCAGCCGGGTTCGCTGCTGTCGGAAAAAGAGGTCTCTGCGCGTTTTAACGTCTCACGCCAGCCGGTGCGCGAAGCGTTCATCAAGCTGGCCGAAGCCGGACTGGTACAGGTATTGCCGCAGCGCGGCACCTTTGTGCGTAAAATTTCCGCCAAACGGGTGGCGGACGGCCGTTTCATCCGTGAAGCGGTGGAGGTTTCCGTGGTGCGCCGTGCGGCGCTGGAAATTGGCGAGCCGGCGCTGATGATGCTGGAACACAACCTTCAGCTGCAACGCATGTCGGCTGAGCGGCATGACAGCCAGGCGTTTCTCAGCCTTGATGATGAGTTTCACCGGCTGATTGCCGAGAGTATTGATTGCAAGCTGGCGTGGGAAACCGTCGAGAACATCAAAGCAGCGATGGACCGGGTGCGTTTTCTCACCCTGAGTGAAGTTTCACCGCCGGAAAGCCTGATTGAGCAGCATGAGGAGATTTTTTCAGCGTTGAAACATCACGACGCAGACGCCGCCGAAGCCGCGATGCGCCGTCATTTGCAGGAGATGATTTTCTCAATAACCCCTATCGCCGAGCGCAACAGCGCCTGGTTTGAAGCACCCTGACCCGGTAATGTGCCGTCCCGCCGCCTCAGCGCGGGATGGCGCATCTACCGTTACCACCACTGATGAAAATGGTGCACCGGCCCGATTCCCGTACCGACCTCCAGTGAATCCGCCTGTAACAACGCCTGCTGCAGCCAGGCTTTCGCTTCGGTGATCGTATCAGCCCAGTCGGCGTGACGCGGACGCAACGCCGCCAGCGCCGCTGACAGCGTGCAGCCGGTGCCGTGAGTATGACGGGTATTGACCCGCGGGGTGCTGAACCGCTGCTGGCCCGACGGGGTGATCAGCCAGTCCGGGCTGTTATCAGCCGTCAGGTGACCGCCCTTGATCAATACTGCCTGACATCCCGCCGCCAGCAACGCCTCGCCCTGCGCCCGCATCTGCGCTTCGCTCTCCGCCACCGCGCACCCCAGCAACGCTGCTGCTTCCGGCAGATTCGGCGTAATCAGCGACACCTGCGGTAACAGCAGTTCGCGGACGCTGGCAATGGCATCGGCGGATAACAGCGGATCGCCGCTTTTCGCCACCATCACCGTATCCAGCACCACGAAAGGAATTGCGCTGCGTTTCAGCCGCGCCGCAACCTGCCCGACGATGGCGGTTTCCGACAACATGCCAATTTTAGCGCTGTCGATGCGCACATCGTCCAGCACCGAGTCGAGCTGGGCGGCCACAAAGTCTGCATCAATCCGGTAGACCGACTGAACGCCACGGGTATTTTGCGCCACCAGCGCGGTGATCACGCTGGTGCCATACGCGCCCAGCGCTGAAAAGGTTTTCAAATCGGCCTGAATCCCTGCCCCGCCGCTGGGATCGGTCCCGGCGATGGTCAGTGCATTAATGCGTTTCATGGTCAACCTCCAGCGTCCAGAGCGCATCAAGAAATGCTGTGGCAAAACTGCCGGGGCCGGCTGAGCTTGCCGCCGCCTGTTCACCGGCCCGCGCCATCACCTGACAGGCACTGGCAACGTTGAGCAGCCGATCGCCGCTCAGACTGCTGAAGCCGGCTACCACCGCCGACAGCGCACAGCCGGTACCGACCACCCGCGTCATTAACGGGCTGCCGCCGCGAATGGCAAAGGTGCGCTGGCCGTCGGTGGCGTAGTCTACTTCGCCGGTCACAATCACCAGCGTTTGATAGTCGCGGGCCAGCTGCCGGGCAGCCTCCAGCGCTGCATCCGCCTGATGCAGGCTATCCACTCCGCGTCCGCCGCTGGCCTGTTGCGCCAGCGCCATGATCTCTGACGCGTTACCGCGGATCACCGCCGGCTGCTGGCTCAGCAGCCGCTGGCAGAAAGTGGTGCGCAGCGTCAGTGCGCCGACCGCCACCGGGTCCAGTGTCCAGGGCGTTCCCGCCTGCCTGGCGGCCGTGACTGCCGCCTGCATCGCCTGCTGGCGCTCAACGGTCAGCGTTCCGACGTTTATCAGTAAGGCATCGGCAAAGCCGCTGAACTGCGCGGCTTCCTCCGCATCAATCACCATCGCTGGCGAAGCGTTGAGCGACAGCAGCACATTGGCGGTGAAGTTTTGTACCACGTCGTTGGTCATGCAGTGCACCAGCGGTGACTGACGGCGGAAACGGTGCAGAATGGGCGCGAATTGCGCAGCAGAAAGGTGTTGAGATTGATGTGTCATCATAGCTCCCAACCGGCGAACAAGAAGGCGAATGCGGTCAGGCATCAGACTTCCCTACGCTGGCATTATCCAGATCAGGTCAGCGGGTGTATCTCAGCCCTGTATTAGAGGGGCACCCCGAGTCATTTAAAATCAAAATCAACTACTTGCGATTAACGTCCCGTTAATCCCTGATCAGGATAATGCCAGCGGGAAGTCCAACAAACAAGCTCTAAAAACTGTACAAATCCCATAAAGTATCCCAGCTTGTGTCCCAAGTTATTAATGGAACGAGGTGGAAAAGATGCAAAAAAGCCGGGATATTCCCGGCTGGAATTTGCATTCTCAGGCAAGCGCTCAGGCTGCACTTCGTAAACGAGCATAGTGCAAACCAATCTCATCAATAAGTGGCTGCAAGTTTTTGCTACCTTTGACGGTGAACATAGTTGCTGGCTGATGGTCGTTGATGTGTTCATTGATATTTAATGGGCAAGAAAGGCGTATCGATGGCCTCATTGTGGTAGGCATTGAGGTTGTTAATCTCACCAAATTATCTTCTGTATACTCTAATATCGGAGGTTGATGGCGAACCATTCTCTTCCCGCAATAAGAGAGCAATTCTTTTACCTTCCACCATTCGCATGCCTTAACCCAAGAACGTATCTTTTCACGTTCATCGTCAGTCAAATTGAAAATTTCTTGATGTTTAGACTCGCTCCGTCGTGACAATCTGGCGTGATGATAAATAGCGTCCGACGCACACCTCAGCACTTTTGTCATACGCTGGGTGTTTCGTCTGGAAGGGGCTGTCCAATCACCTTGCGAGATATTGTAATCCCACATCTGCTTAAATACCGTGGGTGTATCAATGCAATCAAGCCGTTTCAAGATCGCTATGATTCGTTCGCCACTATAACCTCTCGATTCCTTCTCCTGCCCCATCGCCCCCCAGATACAATCTTCCACAATCTGAGGTAATTCAGATAATGAGCTATGCTTTAGCAGGAATGCTCGCACCGCTTTATTATCCACACCCTTTGCCACTGCACCTTTCGTTCTTGCCATGTTTTTCTCCTTTTTAAATGGGTATATAAAATCCTCCGCTATCGCTGGTAGCGAGCAGGATATGTGGCCCTCCTTGTGGATGGCATTTAGTAGGGGTTACCGTTTTACGGTAATTTGATTTATCCGGCATTGCGCCAAACGTTCTGGAACACAGCTTTTGAGACTGTTAATTGAAGTTCGCTTGTAGCAAGAAGCGTCCACAACCTTATCGAAGTGCATTGCCACAAATGTTGCTGATCGCTATTCCACACATATGCTTTTCAACCAGTGATGTAAACATCCCCGTTAAATGCACACAATATGCAACAGCAATCCGGTGTAACCGCTGGGTTACCTGAGTCCACGAGTGGGACAATCCACACAGAAACAGGTCATGAGACCTGTTGAGGCTGTGGCATGTAACAGAGTGGTAAACGAAGGTTATGGTATGGACAGACGATTCAGTTTACGTCTGATACAGGCCATTATCTGAATATCATCTAAAGAGGCGAAGCCATCTCGTAACGTCGTGACGAGAAGAAAAAACACATCTAATCACTGATGACACCCGTCATCTTGCTGTGATTAACTTCTATAGATGAGTTGGTTTTTTCGAAGAAACAGTTGTTGGTGCTTTAAATATTTCGAAAAAGGATTTCAAAGACCATAGCCCGTATGGGTGAGTGTTGTGTATTTTCTTTCCTGACTAAGGAATGAAAATTAACAAAAGCGAGGTCTCTTTATATTGTGGCGTTTTATTCCCTTTCCAACATGCAGTCGGACAGTAAGCGCTTGCACCGTCGTAACACGCTTGATTCAACCAAAGGGCCAAACACGAACATCGTGATTAATTTAATTTATCAAAATCAATACCACCCATCATCCTCAAAAGCCGTAGATTGTCAATAGCAACCCCGAATTCAAATGAAATTGATATCTATTTCCATCAAAATGTGATAAAATAAATTCTATTAATTAATAACTTAACAGAGGAAGCCTTGTGCCATAAATTTACGCCAGTCCCGTTTTCGTTACCTAATGAGGCGGAACGCACCTACCTGGTATCTATACTGAATACCGTTGACCTACGCGCGACAACCCCAAGGATCAACGTCCTGCACTACCTGAACGAAACCGATATCCCCGTTACCGCTGAGATGGTTTCAAGGTACGTCGATCTCCCGTTATCCACAGCTTATCGGGCATTGACGGCGCTTGAAACTAACAGCCTTGCAGGAGTTACGTTTGGACGCTCCGAAGTAACGCGCTGGTTCCGGTTCCTCCCGGACAGGCCTCAACATTGCCCTGCGTGCGGGCAGAGCTTCTTTACAGAGTACGCGTAAGCCGAACACACAAACACTGACGAGATGGCCGCACTACACGGTCACATCAAATGACGCTCACCACGGAGCGCCATTGGGCTTTTACGCCCATTTCCAACCGATTACGGAGAAAACCATGACTACTAAAAGACAGGCCCAGAAAGCCGCTGAGAGCGATCTACAGGCATTCCTGAGCGAAGCCGCAGAACGGTTCAAACCTGACGCCACCGTACTGGCAGCACGGATTGATACCGCTGTCCAAAGGTACACCGCCACCAGCACTACTCAGCGCTTCAACGCCCCAGGAGCACTTGCAATGCAACAGTTACAGGAGCGGATTCTTGAGGGCTGGCGGTACGATATCGGCATCCCTCAATCAGTCTACCTTGCCGGTAGCACAGGGAACATATCGATCACGCTTCGCAAACCGGCAGAGCTGTTGGAACAGGAGATCACCGACCTGAAACGGCAAGTGGAAGATGAATATCACAGAGAGCTGGCAAACGGGCTGGAGCGTGAACTGGACAGGCTGGTTCAGGACGCCGCCAACGAAACACAGCGCCGTGCTGAGGAAGCCGCAGCCGCAGAGCGGGAAGCTATGCGCCATCGCCTCAAAGATATGCTTTTGGCAGGAGCGACTGTATGACGAAGATAAAAAGCGGGACGCCAACGCCCGCCCATATTGACCCGGACGCGCTCGAACGGGCAATAGCCGCCGCTCGTAAAATCCAGGGTGCCAATCGGGACAGGTACAAATCGCTACCCGTCCAACCGGAGGTTAAAAAATGAAAATTTATGACATCACAGTGACGGGAACTACCGCCGACTGGCTGACCGCCACGCGCGGAAATATACCTCTGCCGGTGTTCGTTCGTAAGCTGCTGACTGAGATCGCCAGCCAGCCCGAGAAATACAGTGACCTGACCAATACAATTAACGACTCAGTGGAGTGCAAATGCCAAACCCGAACAACGAAAAAATAAAGAAACAGATTCTCAACGCCTTTATCGACTACCTGAAAAATCATGGATGGGTGCTCAAAGCGACAAATAACCTCTCAGTCCTGTTCAACATCCATGATGGTGTCACCCTCAACGATGACAGCATCAGCGGGCTGTTTTACCAGTGGGCCAACCAAAACTCATATGCTGAGATTGAGTACGAGGATCATTGGTGGAACAACATACGCCGCCGGTTAACGTTCGTCATCGGTGAAGCCTTCCAGCCAGCGGTAGACCCGGAATTATTTGTGCCGTTGAGTTCCGGGGTGTTTGCAGTCAATACGTACAAAAGATACGAGAGTGACGGACCAGCTAAAGGTTTTAACCCTGAACCGGCCCCGTGGATTGAGTTTATCGAGCGCCTGTTTCCGCAAGACACTGACAGGAAAATAGTGTGCGACTGGATGGCACATATGCTCCAGCGCCCCGATCAGCGTCCATCCTGGCACCTGTTGTTCACCGGCGATACTGGTACCGGGAAAGGCGTGCTCTTTGAGCATATCCTCACCCCGTTGCTTTCAGGGCAAACCGCCTCGCTGGACTCATTCGCCAAACTGACGGAGAAACACAGCACAACGCTGACCTCCAATATGTTGATCCACCTGGATGACGTATCAACCAACAGTGACAGCCAGATGACCCGGTTAAAATCTATCCTCAGCGAGGAATGGCAGCGGCTACGACCACTTTATGAAGCGGAGCGGAGTGCACGGGTTTTCGCAAGGATCATATTGTCGAGTAACCAGCCTCGGCCTCTGCGACTGGATGAGAATGAGCGCCGCTGGTACGCCCCGGAGTTTATGACGCACAAAGCCGACCGGCAAGAGACGCAATTATTCATCCAGAATCGTCTATTGCCGTGGGTATCCAGCGGCGGGCTGGACGTAATTTATGAGTGGCTTATGGCGCGTGACCTGAGCCAGTTCAACCATAAATACGTGCCGCAGTCAGATTGTCTGCGCCGAATGATCTCGGATTCAGTTTCAATCCTGGAAATGCAGGTTCGTGAGTGGGTAACAGATAACCCGGCATTCCGACTGGAAACGCTACAGGCCCACTTCTCCGATCTCCGAAACTGCCAGATAGCTTCCAGCTACCTGACCGCTATGCGTTACCGGAGATGCCAGCCGTACCAGAAAAACCCAGACCCGACCGGAAAAACGTCAAAACAATGGTGGTGGATGCCTGATGGCTGGACACCCGCCAGCCTGAGGGAGCACCTTACAAACGCCGAGGTGTTCACATTCTGAGGGGGATTTATTCCCCTCTTTTCTTTAGCAGCCGCATTTGTACCCCACTATGGACCCCATGCTTACCCCGCCTATTACCCCACCATGAATAATTCATTAAGTGCATAATATATAATAAAAAATCAAACTCTACCCGTGGCACCCCACCACGTTAAGATCTTTTTTTATAAACTATGTGCTCTGTTGGCGCACGCCAGTGAGCAACAGGGGCAGCCGTAGGCAGTGCGTAGCGCCGTGTGCAAATCCTAAAGCGGCGACCTTGTTCTTGGCTCAGGGACAGAGGCGGTGCTGGTCGAGAAAATGGACAGGCAACGGCTAAGCGCTAAACAAGGTTCGACTCCACCGGACCAGCCTTACGCACAGGAAAAATTTCTACAGGGCATATTCCCATGATAAATTTGTTGCCAGCAGGCACAGCAACGCCCACAGCGATCTACACGACGCCGATTTTCCCAGATTAAATGCGTGAATAACCCTTTTTAAAACAAAAAATCCCCGCACATGGCGAGGATCTCAATACACCCGACCATCTCAGGTCGGCACTTTGGATTGTGGAAGGCGGGTTAACCCGTGATGCCGGTCTCTTTCAGACTCTTGCTCACTTTGGCAACCGTCGCACGGGAACAGTTCACCGTCCCCATGATGTCGGTGTACGACATACCCGCTTTCAGCAGTTTACCGATCTTCTCATTACGCTGGGCATCCTCCGGGCGGCCTTTAAACTTACCAGCCGCCTTTGCCTTGCTGATCCCCTGAGACTGACGGCGCTTACGGTCGGTGTAATCCTTACGTGCAATAGCGGCGAGCATATCCAGCATCATCCCGTTCAATGCTTCCAGCATTCTGCTGGTAAACTCATCACCGGGCTGAATAAGCTGGTGGCTGGTCGGCAAGTCTAAAGCAACGACTATTACGCCCTTGCTATCAATCCGTACTCGTAACTTGTTCCAGTCATCACCGCTTAAACGTGACAGTCGATCTACCTGCTCCACAAGCAGTACGTCACCCTTTTGTGCGGTATCCAGCAAACGGAACAACTCAGGACGCTGCAATGACGCCCCCGACTCGTTCTCTTTGAAATAGGTGGCAATAGTCATACCCTTAGAATGAGCGAACTCATCAAGCTGCTCTCTGGCGCGTGATGCGTCCTGCTCTTTAGTCGAGGCTCTGAGGTATGCATAAACACGTGGTGTCATGGTGATGTACCTTAACAGTCTGTTTTAAGTGGTTCAACAGTAACAGTCTGTTAAGAGTGGTTCAATAAATGTTTTTCCCGGCCTGACTGGTTCAATAAACCAGTGCCTCTTTAGGTATACTTAAACCAGACCACATGGACAGCAGATCCATTAGGCAGATAGATATTTGAGAATTATAGCGGATAAATATTCCTAACATCTCAAGCAGGCTTAGCCATCCTCCAACCATATCAACAGCAAGAAAGCATATTTTTCAATTGCATATAATGTCACTACTGTAATGTTGTTATCTCCAAACACGGGTTTTTACATCGTTGCAGAAAGGCTATACCTGCCCCTATCAGACGCAAATAATTTCTAAGAGTGTTGTAGAGCACTTGCGGCGTCAGATAAATCGCGTTGCATTAAATCTTGCACTATCAAAATTGCTGGCTGGAAAACTATTGACCCATATCTTGAATAATACTTAAGATTTCGGCTATAAAAATAAATTGACAAATAGTGTCAAGGCATCATAAAAAGTTATCACAAACAATAAGTAACAGACAAAATTTTAACTTTATAACCAGCTTATTGTAAGAAGAGCATACCACCTAAAAAAAGGAATTCTTATGTATATTAGTAAGCTCAGCATAAACAACTTCAGAAATTTCCATAGGGCGGAATTTAATTTTAATAAAGGTGTTAATACACTTCTGGGTGAAAATGCTTCTGGGAAATCAAATGCATTTCATGCCTTGAGACTTTTGTTAGACGACTCTCTTTCAAGAAATGCAACTAAATTAATAGAAAGTGATTTCTGTAGAAAACTATCTAATTGGAAAGGGCATTGGATTATAATATCAATAGAACTTAATGAGTTATCCTCTCATGAAAGTATTCGAACAATAAAACATCTCACGGGAAAAATGAGCGATGAAAATGAAGGTAAGTTAAGTTTATATTTTCGGCCTTCATACAAATTCAGACGAGACCTCTTTATCAACAATGGGGATCCCAAAGCCATTACAGAGATTCTCAGTAAAATCACTATAGATGATTATGAAACAATCTTAACAGGAAGAGCATCGGTAGACTTTTTAGATGAACAAGTATATACCTCTTTAGTTGGGGACTTCGCAGGATGTAGCTTTCCAAATCCTGATGATGAAAGATTTAATTTATACGGAACTAAGGTGTTCCCTATATATGATGAGGTGTCTTTCACGTTTATAAAGGCGTTGCGTGATGTCGTATCCGATCTTAGAAACCATAGGGTAAGCCCACTTTTAGCTTTATTAAAGGATTTGGGAGACAAGCTCACTCCACATGATTCAGATGAAATAGTAGATAAAGTAACAGGGCTGAACACTCTTATCTCAGGACTCGATGAAGTTACAAAAGTTTCAAAAGGAGTTCAAAACACTCTAAATAAAACAATTGGTTATACTTTTTCACCATTAGTTGGCATCGAGTCCTCTCTACCTGAAGACATTGATGAATTAGTTCAAAAATTGTCACTTGTCGTAGGTGATAATTACAATGGTGGTTATAAGGGAGACATTAGTGAACTGAGCTTAGGTGGTGCCAACCTAATATATATGGCGTTAAAACTTTATGAGTATGAAGTTAAACAAGGTTCTGATAAGGCAGCCCAAATACTCCTAATTGAAGAGCCTGAAGCGCACATACATACACATATACAAAAAACACTTTTCGAAAAATATTCAGGTGATAAAACTCAAGTATTCTTAACAACACATTCAGCACACATATCCTCAGTATCGAAAATCTCCAACATGAATATTTTATCACTTCAATCTGGAATAGCAGATGTGTTCCAACCTTATAAAGGGTTAGAACCAGATGAGTGTAGCCGAATTGAAAGATATCTCAACGCCACGAGGTCAACGCTCCTTTTTGCAAAAGGGGTAATATTAGTTGAAGGAGATGCAGAACTTATTTTAATCCCAGCAATGGTAAAAAAAGTCTTTGGTTTATCTCTTGATGAATTAGGACTTAGCTTAATCAGCATGGATAGTGCGTTTTTTGACCATATATCAAAACTCTTCCATGATTCAAGAATTAGGAAACGTTGTGCAATCATTACAGACTTAGATAGTGCTTTTGTTCAATTGCCAGAAGATAGTATCGATGATGATGATGTTATGAAAGGGTATAGGAACTCTGAAATTGCAGGTGCTCAACGTAAAATTTCTCTTGATGCCGCCATAGTTCACAACAAATTTATTTCAGCCCATTATGCAGAACATACCTTCGAGGTTGACTTTCTAAAATCCAACAATGCTCAAGAATATATACGTGCATTAGGGAAAATCTATAAGCGTAAATTTGATATTGATCAAAGCAAAGCAATATTAGAGGATTATGAAAGCTCTGAAGCTGCTGTGGAAGTTTTGCGTTTAGCTAAGAAAGAGGGGAAAGGGTGGCTCTCCCTGCTTGTATCAGAAGGAGTAAATTCAGTGACATTTGTTCCAGATTACATCCTTAAAGCAATTGCATTCTCTTTAGATCCCGGGTTGTCTGATTCTGTTTTTAAAAAGATGTGTGATTATAGATTGAATAATAAAACCTTTCATGATGATGAAAAAGAGAAGGTTAAGGTTTTTTTTAAAATCGAAAATAATGATAGCGGTTACGTTGAGTATTTTATCGATTCAATACCAGAAGACGACTTGAGTAAACTGATTAACTATTTCGATGGATACAAATTATGAAGCTAAGCGATGAGCAACAGGCCGCTGTATCATTCCCCGGTAATGTATATGTTTCCGCTTGTCCAGGAAGTGGTAAAACACGAGCATTGACTGCGAAAATAATTACAGCTATTCGACAAAAAAGTTCCGTGAAAAAAATATTAGCCTTAACATATACTAATAGAGCTGCTGATGAGATTGAAAAACGCATTGATCAGTTACTTACGGATGGAGATGATATGTTATGGGCGGGAACAATTCACTCTTTTGCTATTGAATGGATACTCAAACCCTATGCATGTTACATTCCAGAGATTAGTAATGGATTTTCGCTTATAGATGAGTATGAAGCATCTAACTTAATTTTTGATCTAAAAAATAAAAATAAATTAGGATTTAACGATAAAGTTAATTTTTCATATGACCTTAAAGGTGAAGTGTATAACGACAGTGAAGTTAAAAAACGGGTAGAGAAAGAATTCAGACAGCATCTGCTAAAAAATAAAAAGATTGATTTTGACCAAGTATTGTATTTTTCTCATCGACTCCTTTTTGAGAAAAGAGAGGTGGCACAGGTAATCGGAGGACTGTTCGAGTTAATTTGTATTGATGAGGTTCAGGATACTCAAACTCTTCAGTACTCCATAATATCCTCAATTTATAATGAATCAATCGTTAAGCAGAGGCTGTTTTTGGTTGGCGATTTCAATCAATCTATTTATGATGGATTTGGTGCGTCAAAATCTATAGCAGAAGTTAAAAAGCTATTTATTGGCTCAGATATCAAAGACTTCCCTTTCAATGACAACTATAGATCAACGCAAAGGTTAGTAGATTACTTCTCTTTTTTCAGAGGTGTTAAAGGCCAAATATCAAAGGCGCAATACTCAAAATTGCGTGGGAAAATAACATTCAGGAACAATGATATCAGTAAAGATATGCTGCCGGAAGAAATTGCCAAAATAATACAATCTGAGATAGCATCTGGTGTTAGCGAAAAAGATATTTGCATTATCGCCCCTCAATGGGCGCCAATAAAGTCGATGGCAAAAAGGCTCACTGTATTAGTTCCTGATGTAAAGTTCGATGCTCCTTCTCTGTCTCCCTTTTATGGACAAAGAGATAATGTTTGGTTTTATGTAATTAAAATACTATTGACAGATTCTTCAGGTTGCTTATTTACTTCAAGGATCAGGTGGGCTAATAAAGTACTAAGTTTTTTTGAAAGTTATAATCCTAATCTATCTCTTTGGAAAGCTAAAGACTTACTCAAACTAATGAATTCGTTTACATCAAATGAAAAGAGAGGGACATTTTACTTGGTTGAGGCTTGTGCATATCTTTTAAAAAACATTTCACTATCGCTCGATGATAATAATTTGATAAGGGAGTCTTATGATACTTTCTTTGAAAAGGCAAATAAAAATATTACTAAATATGCCGATCAATACGATGATGATATAAATGTTTTTAGAGTTTTTTTTCGAGAATCAACAGGTGTTGTTATAAATAGCTGCCATGGTGTCAAAGGTGAAGAGTATGAAGTGGTTATTGCATTCGGTATGTTGAGAGGATTTATACCTCATCGTGAAGAAATTAAAAATAATCCGGTTAAAGCGAAAGATTCAGAGTCAAAACTTCTTTATGTCATATGTTCAAGGGCAAAAAAGAACTTGTATTTAATAGCTGAGAAACGTGACTATTACAAAACTCCCTATCAGGCAGCATTCCTCCTAAAAAATTATAACTACAATTATGATTGAAGTTTTTAAACTTTATTTTTAGGGGCGTTAACAATGCCCCATGTTATTTTTATTGAGAATTTATTCCTTATGGATTTTTAAGGTGATTACTTTTGAATGTAATTTTTTTAAAGAGTTATAATTAATTCTTTCGATAGTAATATAGTTAAACTATCTTTATTGCCCGCTATAAAATTGAATATTTTCCCCTATGGGGATAATATTTTAGTCAACTTTTGACTTCAACTGTTACCCCACCTCGCTCATACTTGATTATGAATTTGTATACCTTGTCGCAAGTAACCGTTACTTCATCTCCGAAAAAAGCAGTCTGAACATCATCCACCCTGTCACATTCATAACCAACATAGCGGATCTCAGACTGCACCTTTTGTTTGTCCATTTGCTCTGTAGCAATCGCTGCTTGCATAACACCGCACCAACCCACGAGCAACACAATGAATTTCATCACTTTTATTGTCTACCTTTCTGATTTCTCAATGCTAAACATAAAATTTCACGAGATTATTGATCGATAAAACCGATCAATTCAATAAAAATGATCGATTTTATCGATTTATCGGTCAGCAGCCATGACTGTACGAAGGGGCTTATGAAGGAGATGGATTTGCTGGTGAGGGTGGATTGCCCATGCGATACAAAAAGAGATACAGTGTGTGATACAAGACAAACAGCAGCCTGATGTATTGGGATACGTTCCTGACTTATCGGTCAGTTTAAGCATAAAACCCTGTCGGGACAGGGCTTTGAATTTATGGTCGAAATAATCACAATTAGCCGAAAGCTATTTCTTACCGTGATGCGAGAACATGTAATCTTTGATTAGAAATTCATCATATTTAGCAGGTAAGAGAGCCACTTCTCCCCATCCAAGCTGAGGGGTCATATATCCCATCCCAACCTCATCGACTTGGCTGTAAAAAACAACTATCCGATTAATGTTATTTCCATTAAAAAATCCTCTCCCATCAGCAGTATCATTAGTAATTCGTATCCTGAAATCTTTGAATGATGTTCCTTGGGTGATCTTTAACCAGACATTGCTATGACCTGAGAACCTATCAATTTTCCAAAACGTACCAAAATAGAATGCTGGCTCAGAGCAACTATCTGTTATGTCATCGATCTTCTTGAGAGAGTCACACAACCTATAACGTTTAGCTCGACCATCTTCACCAACAAGATAAATCTCACGATAATAATTGTGATTAAAATTCACGCATAGGGACTGAATACTTGTTATCTGACTGGGAACCTTGAAAGATTCACCATGATGGCGGGAAATGGGCAATGAGACCTCTTTGCCATTTTTTCTTTCGAAATGCGAATCGACAGGTATTTCGTTACCTTCCGTGTCTATCCGGGGATTATTATCTGGACGAGACTCAAGAAAGCCACTTATGACAATGAGATCCTCATCTTCAACGGCTTTTTTTGCATCTTCTTGAGATGAATATTTTTTGTACTGAATGGGTCCACATCTCAAGCTACAGAAAGGGGCATTATCATCCTTAAGATGTTTATAATAGGCAGGAACTTCGTTAGTAGTCATTCCCTTATCTGGATCAGCTGGTACCCGAGTTATATGTTCATAGCAGGAAGGACAGAAAATATATCCTTTCATTTGCAATGAGTAGGCCAAGGGTTCAACGGTATTTCTTTTTAGAGCAAGAAGTGTATGCTCGCCCTTTGACCAGTCAGGGTCATAATATGCGTAAGCGATTCTTCGAATTGCCATCTTATCTCCTTGATAAAAATTACATTATCAATTATTTATTCCAATATGAAGATGAGATGCCATCAAGATAGCCTTGAGCATAGGCAGCATGCGGACTCTTATGCCTAACGTTTCCTGCTTGGCTTTCTGGTAAGGAATCTAAGTTAATATGGAGAGTTTCATCTCTTCTTGTTCCCGCCTCATATCCTCTTTCATAAGCACAACCACAACACTTGTGTCTTCCAACTCCCCCTTGATCGTCAGGTAGTT
Organism: Pantoea sp. X-Soil-YNGN-775; assembly: GCF_059730575.1. NCBI lineage: Bacteria > Pseudomonadati > Pseudomonadota > Gammaproteobacteria > Enterobacterales > Erwiniaceae > Pantoea > Pantoea sp. X-Soil-YNGN-775. Next base: position 2,671,247 of record NZ_AP035945.1, read on the forward strand.
GTTCAAAAAAATCCCAGTAACGATGTTCATGTTCACAATTAGCCATAACACACCTTTCCTTCTGTGAAGTACGGATTAAAACTATATGAATACCGCACGCTTGTTTTTCAAGACAAATCCTAAATACTTTTTGATCTTAATCACAAAAAAATTAATGTGTCATTATACCCAGCACAATCCGTCAATTACGTAGCAAACTGAATTTAGCGGAAAAGTATGCAAATAGCGTCTCGTAATCCCTGATCCGCTTTTCTCATGCCCTACCACCTGCTGCAAGTGCGCCAAGTTACCAACCCAGCCAGCTAAACAGGTTGAGATCATGGTATGCCTAAATGAATGCACCAAGCGTCGCTGTCCATAATCATCAAGGTACGGAATCCCAAGTTGATCTCGGACATCAGCTAAGACCTTGCCAATCTTCGGCATGTTCTTCCCTGCCACTGGCGAGAAGATTTTTTCTTTCCAATGACGATTCACAAAATCGAGGAAACCCCATTCAATTAACTTGGGATGAATCGCAACCTGCCTTGTAGCATTTTCCGTTTTACCCTGCCCTCCTTCTGCTATCAGCAAATAGTGCCGCTGGCTATCTTCGTCAAATTTAATCTGTGACTTCTCAAGTTTGGCTATTTCACTTCTTCTGGCTCCGGTATGAGCAAGCAGTAAAATGATCCACTTCTCCCATCCATCAGGCTGTTCAAGCGCCCAACCCACAAATTTACGCATTTCAGCTGCACTGTACGCACCGAATCTTGCCTTTGTTGGTGCTGCAACAACACCATCTGTTGGCGATCTTTTTAGGATGTCTTTACTGTCAGTGAGAAAGGTTTTGAACAAAGATTTGTAGATTTTGAGATGTTTATGAATAGCCTCAGTTCCCACCAAATCATCCGCTGGAACATCATCACATTCGATCAACTGCTGAATAGTCATTGAACGATATGGCTGAACAACTCGCTTCGGCAGATTTTCCACAATTTCCATCACTTGCTTTATGTCCTGCTTGGTGATTCCCGTAACATCAGTTTCCCCTCCTAAGACAACAAGCAACACTTCCATAAAACGCTCGTTGGCTTGGGCGATTGCTTTAGTCCACTTACGTTCCTTCTCACTTCTGTACATGTTCCATGCTCCAGCCAAAGTTAAAACTTCTGCTGGTTCGGTAACTTGTCTTTGTTCCACAACTACCAGAGGAGTGACAATATCTCGGCGTTCATGCAGTGCTATTGGCTGAGTTTGAGCAAGACGGTGATCATCATCGAAAAATTGATGGGCTATCCATTGATCGGTTTGCTGTTTCAAGCGTTTGGATAAGTTTGAAAGACGAGCAGCAAATTGATCCGGCTGGATTGCACCGCTCTGCACCATGTGAATTACAGGGGAGGCAAACGACATTATCAAATGAGCTTGGGTTTGACTGTCTGTTTCCAGTGACTTACGAAAATATGTATTTCCCGGCAGGCGAAAACGGACGTAGTAAATCCCGTTGCGTGTGATGGTGTGACGAATAGTCTTGTGTCCCATTTGGTGAGCCTCTTTGAGATACGGCTGAACAAAACGGGACAGGCATTGATAGTAATCATTTGATTTGTATCTGAATAATTGCCATGGCTACGCTGGCATTATCCAGTTCAGGTAATACGGGTATTTCTCAGCCTTCACGTGGAAGGGCACCCCGAGTCATGTCGTTACATTTCTGTAATTTTTACCAGATTAGGTTGAGCGGCTGACTGATGCAAGCTCGCCCTTCCGGTTATCGCTTCCTCACGCTGTATCCCAGCTTGTACCCCACCACAGAAACGAAAAAAGGAGCCGTTAAGCTCCTTTGTGATATAACCCAAGACCTCATGGATTCCGAGATTCAGTTTTGCATTCTGTTTTTCTACGTCGTTCAAAGGTGCGGATTACATCCCAGATAAACAAGAACAGCAGATACCAGTACAGTGCGGTGATCATACGCAAACCTCTTGGTTCCAATAGCTTCGAACTGTTCTCAGAGACACACCCATCGCTTCAACCGTTTCCTTCGGTGTTAGCCCTTGAGCCTTATGTTCCAGAACCTTCAAACGCGTTTCATGCTGCTTTCCAGCTTTCTTGATTCCAAGGCATTCGATGGTTGAGCGAGGGAAGTAATGGGTTTTGAGGTATTTCGCTGCCGCCATGTCGGGAACGACAAACACGAGAGGGTGATCGGCCTGTAGTGGTCAACAAAAACTGGCCACCGCGTTAGAGTTTTTCCAGTATCGTTTTTCCAATTCATTTGGTGGTAACCCACCATTATAGTCGTGCGGTCTTAGTGCACTGTAATATCCAACGATATAGTCCGTTATGGCGTGAGCTGCATCGCTGAAGCTTACGTAACCCGTCACCGGCACCCATTCGTTCTTCAGGCTTCTGAAGAAGCGTTCCATCGGGCTGTTATCCCAGCAGTTTCCGCGCCGGATCATACTCTGTCTGATCCTGTATCGCCACAGTAACTGCCGGAACTGCCTGCTTGTATAATGACGCCCCTGGTCGCTGTGGAACATCACCCCGACGGGCTTACCGCGAGTTTCCCATGCCATTTCCAGCGCTTTCATGGTGAGTCTGCTGTCCGGCGAGAACGACATTGCCCAGCCCACTGGTTTTCTTGCGAACAGGTCGAGAACAACGGCGAGGTACGCCCAGCGTTTACCTGTCCAGATATAGGTCACATCACCGCACCACAATTGGTTGGGCTCCGTTACGGCGAACTGTCGCTCAAGATGATTCGGGATAGCAACGTGCTCATGACCGCCACGCTTATACTGGTGAGTTGGCTGCTGGCAACTCACCAGTCCCAGCTCTTTCATGAGCCTGCCAGCAAGCCAGCGCCCCATCGGGTAGCCTCTCTGGGTTGCCATTGTGGCGATGCTTCTTGCTCCGGCCGAACCGTGGCTGATGCCATGCAGCTCAAGTACCTGACTGCGTAATACAGCCCGTCTGCCGTCCGGCTTTTCAGGACGGTTTTTCCAGTATTTGTAGCTGCTGCGATGAACCCCGAACACATGGCAGAGTGTGGCCACAGGATAACGCGCCCTGAGTTTCACGATTATCGAGAACTGTTCAGGGAGTCTGACATCAAGAGCGCGGTAGCCTTTTTTAATATTTCGTTTTCCATTTCAATACGTTGCATCTTCTTCCTGAGTTCACGTATTTCGATTTGTTCCGGCGTTGTCGGGGAGGCTTTTGGCGTTTTGCCCTGACGCTCATCACGCAGTTGTTTGACCCATTTCGTCATCGTGGAAAGACCTACATCCATAGCCTTAGCGGCATCAGAGACGGTGTAGTTTTGATCGACAACCAACTGGGCTGATTCGCGTTTGAATTCAGGACTAAAATTTCTTCTTTTCATTGGAGCACCTGTGTTGTTCTGAGGTGAGCATATCACCTCTATTCAGGTGGCCAAATTCACTATGCCACTACACTTGTTAGTGCTGTTGCGCATCATCGTTGTTCAGGTGTAACTTTAGGTAAACTCCTAAAAACACTGAATATCAAATGATGAAACGCCTTGTCAGAAATCCTGGGAAGTTCGAAGCTCTGGAAGTATTTACAGCATTTAGCCGTGAACATGACTACAAACTGAAATCGCCAGAGGACACTGAAACGTTCCTTGAGCAGTTTGGCGAATCGCTTAAGGCTTCACAGGAAAATCAGATACTACTTCACGGTAAACGCATGGAAGCGTGTTTTGGTCAAATTGCCGCAGGGTTGCATGGATGTCGCCTGATAAAAACTGAAGATACTGGTGACGTAATTTCTGATGATGCCGACATTTTACTACCCGACTACAGGCTCGTCCTGAAGGATGGTAGACAGATATTCGTTGAGGTGAAAAACAGCAGCCTCCCGAACCCTACATCAACATACCTACTAAGAAAGGACTACGTTGCAAAACTTCAACGTTATAGTGAGCTAAACGGTGTCCCATTGTATTTTGCAATCTATTACCGCTGTCTCAGAATGTGGACATTGCTGCCGGTGAGTTCATTTATTGAACTAAAACAGAAGTATGAAACGACACCGATACATTCACTTGCTAATAACGAAATGGCAATGCTCGGTGACGTGACCGTGGGGACTAAGCCCCCTCTTGTCTTCGAACTGGTAGCTGACAGGAATAAAGACGCCTCTGTTGACGAAGACAATCGAGCGAATTTCATTTGCGGTGACGTGAAGATGTATTGTGGCGAAAAAGAGATTGAAGACTACGAAGAGAAGAATATTGCATTCTACCTGATGCGGTTCGGTCGTTGGGAATGTGGTGAACCTGAGGGAATAATGGACGAGAACGGGAAACTTCACTGTGTGCGCTTCACGTTTAATCCTGACTCATTAGAGGATGTCGAACGCAATGGTTTTGCCATGTTTGGTAGCCTCAGCTCAATGATAACTGAAGCATTTAACGAGCATACAGTATATGAGCAAGAAGTGACCGCTATAACTCCGAAAGCTGAACCTGATGTATTCTCTGTTGAGATTCCAAAGGATTACAAAGGTAAGGCTCTGGGTTTGTGGTGTTTCATTATGCAAGCAAATCCTGATTTCAAAATAGGAGTTGGGGAGAAGATGCATTACGAGTACACGGTGGATAAATCATGACATTCACTGACTGGCTAATTCTAAGCTGGCACACCAGCTATACATCTAAAGTCATTGAATCATTACTATCAACAATTTTTTATATGAAAGTGAAGGGCGTGAAGGTTGTCAGCTTGCGAGAAGAATTTGATCTTTCAACTCCAGTGGGTAAACGATGCTCACTATGATGGCTGGAATTGCAAGCCTGGAAAAGACCTGATCGCAGAGCGTAGAACAGCAGAAATCAAACGTGCTCAATCTGAAGGTAAGCATTGCGGCAGACCTATCAAAGCAACCGTTGAACAGGTGCGAGAGTTGCTGGCGCAAGGTTTACCACCAGTTGCGGTCCAGGATAGGTTAGCGATCAGTGAAGCAACCTTCTACAGACTTAAGAAATTCGAACAACTCTCGGATACTTGAGAATTCCGAATGCCGCATTGTAGAGGTCCAAAAATTAACGTTTAACTGTTCAAATAACCACGCTACTAATCAACGGGGGATCAGGACACTCTGAATGAAGCATACACTAAACCCTGAGTATGCTTTCATATCTTCAGAATTTAGATTAATTACTATGCATCTCCTGTTTCCGTGATAACTTCAGCACCTTCCATCCTTTCAAAAAGATAAGAAATCAAACTTAAAACGTTTAAACAATCCAACTCAGAATATTGCTCAGGAACTAATTTATCCAATGGCATATGCGCAACCGGGTTTCTAAAGGACTCAATAACCCCTTGGGAAAGTGAACGCTGTCCACTTTGAATACTCATTCCTGTTTGAGTCGAAATATCACATAATTTAATGACAGGTTTTTTAGGGGAAAAAACTAAATTAACAAGTTCTGTACCATCAAATGTCAGGCCAGTGAGTTCACGAATAACCTCACAGTATATTTTCGTTCCTTGATCCGCTGCCATTCCATATTGTTTGTTTGTGTAGAATGTTTTTATTCTATCTTTAATTTTCTCATTTAAATATCGCCAGTGTAACAAAGGATATTCTGGCACTATTGTATGCAGCGCTTCAATAACAGGACTGTACTTCTCAAGCGCGTCTTCTTCACCAAGAAAATCTATAATTTTTGATGCTTGCTGTCTGATATCTTCAGGCATCGTACTCATCCATTGATTAGTATCTATGCCAGTTGTCACTTCAAGTTCTTTTTCCTTTTTCTCTTTTCGTTTATTTCTCCATTCATTATTAACTTGGTTAATAATTGTTGAGAGATATTCACGAAGAAGAGTCATTTCCTCATTATCCCAATCAATAGACTGCCGGTTGGTTGAGATGACGTCATCATCAAGATCATCAATAAAATCAACAGATATCCATCCGGTCAAGTATTGAAAGAAATGGCTTGATGTGCTGTTTGAAAAAAACTCGGGGTTATTAACAAGTTTCCCTCTTGAAAACAGGGAAATTCCTCTTAAACCTGAATTTGGTCTTATCGGAGTCCGTGAAGTATACAAGGTACCCTTCAATTTATCTTTATAAGGGCTGTCATCTTTCATCAGAGATTCAACATCCCATTCGAACTGCTGCTCAAAACCACTATACCGACGAGCATTATTTACCGTTACAACATGACCATATTGGTCTTTAAGATTTATATTAAAGTTATCATCAACGATAAATATTTTTGACAAGCTGTTAGCAATCGCTTCAAGATCAAACGGGGATTGTCGTTTGAGTTTGGATAATTTTATCGTCGTTCCATTTGCAGCATCTGTAGGTTCATCAGATAACTCTACAGTAGGATTATAGACGCCATCAGCATTAAGTAGTGCATTCCAATCAAGTACAAACCTATTTCTTTTTCCATCCTTAACGGTATCAATAGTTATTTCCCTGGCAAGACCAAACAGGGCTAATTTTCCTAAACCTTTTTTGCCTGTAGCATAACGTCCAAACCGTGGTGTTGGCTTATCGCCATCATGTCGACGTCTATTTCTGCCTATAACTAAAAATCGCTGTTGAATATCTGTGGCACTCATCCCTGTACCATCATCTTTGATGCTAATAAATTTGTTACTCCCTACTTCCAAAAAATCGAGAGTCACATTTCCTGAGTCAGCATCATAAGCATTTGAAATCAGTTCAGCAAGTGCTGGTGGAAGCGTAGAATACATTTTCACGCCGAGATGTTCTATCGTATGAGGATCAAACTTCATTTCGTAATCAGACATGTTTTTATTCCCTATTCTGTTTTTCCGACTTATTCAAATGCTCAATAATCTTGGTTGCATGTGCACAAATAAAGGCAGGTGGTAAGGCATTGCCGATCATCAGTGCAGCGAACTCTCTTCCACTATCCAGCGAGAAGGCATAATTTTTTGGAAAAGTTTGAAGCGCGGCAGCTTCACGCAATGTGATAGATCTATCTTGTTCAGGATGTAAAAAACGGCCCTTTGAAGGATTAGTACACCCACCGGTAATGGTTGGAGAAACTTTATCCCATGACATTCGTCCATAAACATCTTTATATCCATCTGGATTTTTCAAATGGCAAGGTAGCCAAAACTGTTTCGGTAAATCTGCTCTCGAACCACCATTTTTAGGAATGTTTCTTATCATCGCTTTAATTTTATCGGTTCTGTTCGGAATAAAGTCATGAAGATTGTCATTACCTTCACCAGGAACATGAAAATCTGCGATTGCATCTTTTACAGTCTTTGGAGAGGCTACTTTTAAAGGCTCGTCGATATCACCAAACTTAGATGCGATAAGGATCATTCTTTTTCTGCGTTGAGGAACGCCATAACAAGCGGTATCTTTCACTTGCAATGTTTTTTCACCGATGACATACCCACGATCACGTAGCTCGGCAATGACCTTAGTAATCCTCTCATCTTTAGCCAGAGCAGGAACGTTCTCGATCATGACTGTTTTAGGTTCAAAAGCCCTCACAAACCTCATTAAATCAAAAATAAGGTCATTTCTAATATCTTCAACTGAAGTACATTTGTTTCGAGTGCGATGAGATGAGAAACCTTGGCATGGAGGGCAACCCGCTAATAAATCCAACTCCCCTGGTTGAAGCTGCAACTCCTCCATAATTTTTAGAGGGTTTAACGTGCGAATATCAGCTTCATAGAGAATATGATCGGCATGGTTAATTCTGTAAGTTTTTGCAGCAACCGCTTCAAGCTCGACACCAGCGATAACTTTAAAGCCAGCATCTTTTAAACCGCATGTCAACCCACCAGCACCGCAGAATAGGTCAATTGCTGTGAAATTCATTGATTAGATCCATGTTTTCATTCCTTTCTACAATTTTGACATAGTATCAATTACATGAAAAGTAAAGAAAAAAATCCAATTGGTATCAATAGGTTAAAAACCATCATACACATATCACTAACCCTTTGATCCAGTAGAGATAAGCTCCATTCAGAAGAGCTGACTCACAACCCGTTTCCCTGCAATCTTACTGGGTAAAGTATATTTATCACACAGTAAATGCTGTTGCACTATCAGGACCTACAGTTCGTTAATTTGTCCAACTCAAACCATCTATCACATAGCAAATCGTAGATAGCGGAAATATATGTAGATAGCGCTTAGTTATTCCCCCACTCTTCTCATGACCAACAGTCTGCTGAAGATGAAGAATGTTAGTAACCCAGCCAGCCATTGCAGCAGAACAGACCGAGTGACGGATAGAATGCAGTAACCGCCGTTGTCCATAATCGTCCAGATAAGGAATACCCAATTGATCTCGAACATCAGCAAACACTTTACCGATCTTCGTCATGTTCGTACCTGCCACTTCTGAAAAAATCCGCTCTTTCCATTGGCGATCAACGTAATCCATGAACCCCCATTCGATTAACTTAGGGTGGATGACTACCTGCCTTGTGGCATTCTCCGTTTACCCTTCCCTCCCTCAGCAATCAGGAAATAATAACGCTGACTATCTTCGTCGAACTTGATCTGTGACTTCTCCAGTTTTCCTCTCTCACTTCTTCTTGCTCCAGTATATGCCAATAACAACGTGCTCCATTTTTGCCAGTTATCAGGCTGCTTTAGTGCCCACCCTACAAACTTTTTCATCTCAGCTGTGCTGTATGCACCAAATCTCGCTTTCGATGGTGCAGCCGCTACGCCATCAGTTGGCGACTTAGTTAGAATGTCTTTGCTTTCGGTGAGGAAGGTTTTGAAGAGTGATTTATACAGTTTGAGATGCTTATGGATGGCCTCAACGCCTACCAGTTGCTCCAGTGGAACATCATCGCATTCAATCAGTTGCTGAATCGACATTGAGCGGTAAGGCTGAACAACACGCTTAGGCAGGTTTTCAATAACTTCCATCACCTGTTTGATGTCCTGCTTAGTGATCACCCTTACATCAGTTCCCCTCCTAAGATCGTTAACAGCACGTCCATGTATCACTCATTTGCCATTGAGATAGATTTCGTCCAGTTGCGTCCCTTTTCGTCTTTGGACATCGTCCACGCATCCGAGAGAGTTAGCACTTTTTCCGGTTCGGCTGGCGGTTGAGATTCCACGATTTCAACAGGAGGAGCTATCTGCTGGTGGGGCAAAAGTGGATTTCTCGCAGCCTTACGTTCTGACGCAATCAGATTAGACAAAAATGATTCGAACACGAGGATCGGCGTAGCTAATGACTTAACAAAAGGAATATGCGGAGTAACGCCAATCATCAAAGCAGTTACTTAACGATAGCTGTCAGTGAGGAGGGATTTCTTATACATCCTGCCATTGGAAAGCCGGATTTGCAGGTAGTAGTTACCATTTTTCTGAAATGTGTATGGAAGAGTTCTGTACCCCATAAATACACCCTTTTTGTACCTCAAGTGCATTGCGCACAAACAAAAAGAGAGTCAATCTCACGATAAGTAGGCCAAATTTTGGCCCCCTACGCTGGCATTATCCAGTTCAGGTAATACGGGTATTTCTCAGCCTTTACAAAGAAGGACAACCCGAGTCGTGTTACAGCCTGCAGCATAAGGAGGTGGCGCCGCGAAAGCAAGCCACAGCCACGTCACCCATCCTCGCGCCGCTGACACTTCACATGATCCTGATCAATTCTCGCTACGGCAAAAACAGGCTTAATGCTGCGGGCCATAAAACTACCTCTTTTGAGGTAGCCATTTAAGCCAGAGCACAGGTGCTGCCCATCGCGGCATCGGGTTCCGCCCATAAGCGGTAGCCAGCCATAATAATTAGCCTGCGTAGAGCATCGCCGAAAAAACACCTCATTTCATGGAGTTAAACCACTCCAGGAGCGGAACTTCATACTATTCAGGATGTATGATGCGATTGTCAGCGCTTATTCCACACCGTCATCGATGGCAGGACATTATTATCGAACGCCGCGGCGCTATCGCGCCAAACGGCAGATACTATCTTTCCACCTATATTTCCGCCCGCTGTCTGCGCTGCGGCGAAACAATTCATCGTGTTTATTATCGGGATATCAGCGATCAACAGGCGCGCCGCTGGCTGGGATAGCGGCCCTGACGGCGAGCGGCTCAGACAAAGTTAAAGTTAACAGTTAGTTAGCAATTTGTTAGTCTGGTAACTAATCATCGTCTGACCAGACTCTCTCTATGCCACTGCTGTTTGAAAGCTTAAGTCATCAAATCTATCTGTCCGCACCGCTGTTTATTCTTATCCTGCTGGGCTACGGCCTGACGCGATTGGGTAAATGGCCCGCCAGCATCAGCGAAGGGATGAACCGCTTCGTGTTCAACGTCGCGCTGCCCTGCATGCTGTTTGGCGTGATGAGCCATTTCTACCAGAGCCCGCCGGTTGACGCGCGGCTGCTGCTGGCCTTTTTTGGCAGCTGCCTGCTGGTATTTATCGTCGGCCGGATAGTGGCAAAACGGCTGTTTAAGCTGGATGGCGTTGCTGGCTCGGTCTTCGCGCTGGGCGGCATCTTTTCCAATAACGTGATGCTCGGCATTCCGGTGGCGACGGTGCTGCTGGGGCCAGCGTCCCTGCCCTCGGTGGCGCTGGTGCTGGTGTTTAACAGCCTGATCCTCTGGACCCTGCTGACAATCTCGGTTGAGTGGGCGAAACAGGGCAGCTTCTCGCTGCAGGGGCTGGGACGCACCGCGATCGGCGTGCTGAAGAATCCGCTGATTATTGGCATTCTCAGCGGTACCGGCTGGAGCTTTTTGCAGCGTCCGCTGCCGCTGCTGGCCGCGGAACCGCTGCGGATGCTGGGATCGATCGCCGCCCCGCTGTCGCTGGTTACTCTTGGCATGAGCCTCGCTCATTACCGGGTGCGGGAAGGACTGAAAGAGAGTTATACCCTCTGCCTGCTCAAGCTGGTGCTGCAACCGATGACGGTGTGGGCCATCGCCTGGCTGACCGGCCTGCCGCCGCTGGAGAGTAAAGTGGTGGTGCTGCTGGGATCGATGGCGGTCGGGGTCAACGTCTACCTGATGTCGCAGAAGTTTAATGTGATTACCGGCCCGGCCGCTGCCAGCATGCTGTTTTCGACGCTGTTTGCTGCGGTGACCACGCCGCTGTGGATGATGCTGATGACGCTGGCGGGATATTAAAAAAAAAGCCCCTCAACATCAGTCGAGGGGCTGTTGCGTGGCTATCGCAAAACTTATTCAGCCGCTTTGGTACGAATCAGGTAATCAAAGGCGCTCAGTGAGGCTTTCGCACCCTCGCCGCTGGCGATGATGATCTGCTTGTACGGAACCGTGGTACAGTCACCCGCCGCGAACACGCCTTTCAGGCTGGTTTCGCACTTGGCATCAATGATGATTTCGCCCATTTTGTTGCGCTCAACCGCGCCTTCCAGCCATGGAGTATTAGGCAGCAGGCCGATCTGAACGAAGATGCCGGACAGCGCCAGTTCGTGCGTGGTCTGGCTGGTACGGTCGATATACTGCAGACCGGTCACCTTGCTGCCGTCGCCTTTCACTTCGGTGGTCTGGGCATTCAGGATCACATCCACGTTTTTCAGGCTGCGCAGTTTATCCTGCAGCACCTGGTCAGCGCGCATTTCACCGGCAAACTCCAGCAGCGTCACATGTTCAACAATACCGGCCAGGTCAATCGCCGCTTCAACGCCAGAGTTACCGCCGCCGATGACTGCGGTGCGCTTGCCTTTAAACAGCGGGCCGTCACAGTGTGGGCAGTAGGTGACGCCTTTGGTGCGATACTCTTCTTCGCCCGGCACACCCATGTTACGCCAGCGTGCGCCGGTCGCCAGGATGATGCTGCGTGATTTCAGTACCGCGCCGGAAGCAGTTTCAACCGCATGCAGGCCACCCACAGCAGCAGCCGGGATCAGCTTGATCGCGCTCTGGCTCTCAATCACATCAACATTGTAATCATCGACGTGAGCGCGCAGTGAGCCCGCCAGTTTTGCCCCTTCGGTTTTCGGCACAGAAATATAGTTTTCGATATCAACGGTGTCCAGCACCTGGCCACCGAAACGCTCGCCCATCAGACCGGTACGAATGCCTTTACGGGCAGAATAGATCGCTGCTGCTGCGCCCGCCGGGCCGCTACCGATAATCAGTACGTCATACGCATCACGCTTGTTCAGCTCTTCTGCGGCACGTTTGTCGGCGTTGGTGTCTACTTTGCTGACGATTTCCGCCAGGCTCATGCGACCCTGACCAAACTCTTTACCGTTGAGGTAAACCGCCGGCACGCCCATCACGTTGCGTTCCTGAATTTCATTCTGGAACAGGCCACCGTCAATCGCGGTGTGGCTGATGCGTGGATTCAGCACCGCCATCAGGTTCAGCGCCTGTACCACGTCAGGGCAGTTGTGGCATGACAGCGAATAGTAGGTTTCGAAATGGAAATCGCCATCCAGCGCGACAACCTGATCCAGCAGGCTCTGCGCTTCTTTTGACGGATGCCCACCGGTCTGCAACAGCGCCAGCACCAGTGAGGTAAATTCGTGACCCAGTGGCGAACCGGCAAAACGCGGACCGCTGTTCGAGCCTGGGTTAGTGATTAAAAACGATGGCTTGCGGACCTGACGATCGTTCTCTTCGCGGAAGCTGACCTTATCAGACAGGCCTGCGATATCGACCAACAGCTCACGGATCTCGGTTGATTTGGCACCCTCGTCCAGAGTGGCAATCAACTCAACAGGTTTGGTTAATTTCTCAAGGTAGGCCTTGAGTTGCGTCTTCAAATTTGTGTCGAGCATAGTGATATCCTGGTCAAAAAATCGGGTGCCGTGGCACCCGATGAGAGAAAGATCGAAAGGCCGAAGCGGGATTAGATTTTGCCAACCAGGTCCAGAGATGGAGCCAGTGTTGCATCACCTTCTTTCCATTTCGCCGGGCACACTTCGCCTGGGTGAGAAGCAACGTACTGTGCCGCTTTCACTTTGCGCAGCAGGTCAGACGCGTCACGGCCGATACCTTCAGCAGTGATTTCGATCGCCTGGATGATGCCTTCCGGGTCAACGATGAACGTACCACGGTCAGCCAGGCCTTCCGCTTCACGCATGATTTCGAAGTTACGGGTCAGCGCGCCAGTCGGGTCGCCGATCATTGCGTACTGGATCTTGGCGATGGTGTCTGAAGAACCGTGCCAGGCTTTGTGGGTAAAGTGGGTGTCAGTTGAAACGGAGTAGATATCTACGCCCAGTTTCTGGAACTCTTCGTAGTGATCGGCCACGTCGCCCAGTTCGGTCGGGCAAACGAAAGTGAAGTCAGCCGGGTAGAAGAAGAACACACTCCATTTACCTTCAACGTCTTTCTCGGTTACGTCGATGAACTCGCCGTTTTTGAATGCTGCGTTTTTAAACGGCTTGATTTTGGTATTGATAATAGACATCTGATGGCCTCCGTTGAATTATGTGATGTACGTTACAGAATTTTCGGGCCAACATCTAATATGCAGTCGTTATCAATCAAATAAACGAAAGCTATCAAACGCGGAAAGCTGGGTGCTCTCTGGCCCGCGAGGCAGTGTACAGGGAATGCCGGGACAATTAACCCGCTTTATACTTTTCAAATCTTTTCGGCCAATCGCTGCTAGCTTTGTAAGACCGGAGATAAAGGGAGCTGACTTGTGGAGATTCGTCCGTTTACTGAAGCCGATCGGCCTTTTTTGCGTACGCTGTTTCTGGCGGCGCGGCGGCATAACTGGCGCTGGCTGGATGGCAGCGAGTGGCAGCTGGAAGATTTTGATAGTGTCATCCTCGGTGAAACCGTACTGGTGGCGGAATGTGACGGTCAGCGCGTCGGATTTGCCGGCCTGCTGGAGAATGATAATTTCCTGCACAGCCTGTATGTCGATCCCGACTGGCAGGGCCGCGGCGCAGGCAGCGCGTTGCTGGAAGCGGTTCAGGCGCGCTTTACCTCGACCGGGGCGCTGAAGTGCCTGACGAAGAACAAAGCGGCGCAGGCATTTTATCTGAAGCACGGCTGGAAGATGATTGCGCAGGGCGAAGGGGAACAGGGAGGCTATGTGCTGATGCACTACCCGCTGGCGTCTGAATACACCAGCGGGTCGGGTCGGGCTTAAAGTGCGCGGAAGGCGATGTCGCCAGGAATGACCTCGCCCTGCCAGTAAAGCTGGGCGGCGACCCGTCCGGCAAGCTGGCGGTAGAGCGCGGTGAATTCACTGTCCGGACGGCTGATCACCGTCGGCTGGCCCGCATCCAGATCTTCACGCAGGTTAATGTGCAACGGCAGCTGTGCCAGCAGCTGCGTGTGGTAATCAGCCACCAGCTTTTGCGCCCCGCCAGTGCCGAAAATCGGTTCGTGGAAGCCACACTGGCTGCAGATGTGCAGGCTCATGTTCTCGACCACGCCCAGCACCGGCACGCTGACTTTTTCAAACATCACGATGCCTTTGCGGGCGTCGATCAGCGCAATATCCTGCGGCGTGGTGACCACCAGCGCGCCGGTCACCGGGACATTCTGCGCCAGCGTCAGCTGGATATCGCCGGTGCCCGGTGGCATATCCAGCACCAGATAATCCAGCTCCGGCCACATCGTCTCGTTCAGCAGCTGCATCAGCGCTTTGCTGGCCATCGGCCCGCGCCACACCATCGCGTTATCGTCAGTCACCAGATAGCCAATCGAGTTGGTGGCCAGCCCGTGCGCCATAATCGGTGCCATGTGGGTGCCATCGGGTGAAGTTGGCCGTTCATGTTCGGTGCCCAGCATGTTGGGCACCGAGGGGCCATAGATATCGGCGTCGAGGATACCGACGCGCGCGCCCTCGGCGGCCAGCGCCAGCGCCATATTGACCGCAGTGCTGGATTTGCCCACGCCACCTTTACCTGAGCTGACGGCGATAATATTTTTCACGCCGTTAACGCCAGGCTGGTTTTTCACCCGCTTCAGAGTGGCGATATCATGGCTTAAACGCCAGTCAATCGCGCGCGTGCCGGTCAGGCGCAGCAGCTCGGCGCTGGTCTGCGCCTTCAGCTCTTCAAAGGCGCTAGCCCAGGCGAACGGCATGATCAGCTCGATATGCAGCTTACCGTCCAGCTGTGCCACGTGATGCAACGCTTTCAGCGCGGTGAGATTCTGTTGCAGCGTCGGATGCTCAAAGCCTCTCAGTACGCCGACCACGATGGCGCGCAGCGCTTCAGGCGTATGCGGTTCCCGGGATTGTACTGTCATCCCCCACTCCTTTTTTATGCTGTTCTTACGCTGAGCTTCAGCGATGTATTTTCAATGATATCAGATGGCCACCGTTTCGCGGCGACTGCCGGTGGCGAATCCCTTGTGTTTACGCCAGCGGAGCCTTCGGTTACCATCTAAGCCCGTTTTTTCAATCAACAGAAAGCTACGCAAACTATGACTCAAGTCGCTAAAAAAATTCTGGTAACCTGCGCGCTGCCGTACGCGAACGGATCAATCCATCTCGGCCATATGCTCGAGCATATCCAGGCAGACATTTGGGTGCGTTACCAGCGAATGCGTGGCAATCAGGTTTACTTCATCTGCGCTGATGACGCGCACGGCACGCCGATTATGCTGAAAGCCCAGCAGCTGGGTATTGCGCCAGAGCAGATGATTGCTGAAATGAAACAAGAGCATGAAGCCGATTTTGCCGGTTTCAACGTCAGCTATGACAACTATCACTCAACCCACGGTGAAGAGAACCGCCAGCTGTCGGCGCTGATCTATGGTCGCCTGAAAGAGAACGGTTTTATTAAGAACCGCACCATTTCTCAGCTCTACGATCCGGAAAAAGGGATGTTCCTGCCGGACCGTTTTGTTAAAGGCACCTGCCCGAAATGTAAGTCTGCCGATCAGTACGGTGATAACTGTGAAGTCTGCGGCGCGACCTACAGCCCGACCGAACTGATTGATCCAAAATCGGTGGTCTCCGGTGCGACGCCGGTGCTGCGCGATTCAGAACACTTCTTCTTTGATCTGCCATCATTCAGCGCCATGCTGCAGGCCTGGACCCGTTCCGGTGCATTGCAGGATCAGGTCGCTAATAAGATGCAGGAGTGGTTCGAATCGGGCCTGCAGCAGTGGGATATCTCACGTGACGCGCCCTATTTCGGCTTTGAAATCCCGGATGCGCCAGGCAAATATTTTTACGTCTGGCTGGATGCGCCGATCGGCTACATGGGCTCGTTCAGGAACCTGTGCGACAAGCGTGGCGATATCGACTTCGACGAATTCTGGCGTAAAGATTCCACCACCGAGCTGTATCACTTTATCGGTAAAGATATCGTCTACTTCCACAGCCTGTTCTGGCCAGCGATGCTGGAAGGCAGCGACTTCCGCAAACCGAACAACCTGTTTGTCCACGGTTATGTGACGGTCAATGGCGCCAAGATGTCGAAATCGCGCGGCACCTTTATTAAAGCCAGCACCTGGCTGCAGCATCTGGATGCAGACAGCCTGCGTTACTACTACGCGGCAAAACTCTCTTCACGCATCGACGACATCGACCTGAACCTGGAAGATTTCGTTCAGCGCGTCAACGCTGACATCGTCAATAAAGTGGTGAACCTGGCGTCACGTAACGCCGGCTTTATCACCAAACGCTTTGACGGCAAGCTGGCGGCTGAACTGGCCGATCCGGCGCTCTATCAGACCTTTGTTGATGCGTCAGAGAAGATCGGTGAAGCCTGGGCGAGCCGCGAATACAGCCGCGCGATCCGCGAAATCATGGCGCTGGCTGACCTGGCAAACCGCTACGTTGATGAGCAGGCACCGTGGGTGGTCGCGAAGCAGGAAGGCCGCGACGCCGATCTGCAGGCGATCTGCTCGATGGGGATTAACCTGTTCCGCGTGCTGATGACCTGGCTGAAGCCGGTGCTGCCGTCGCTGAGCGCGCGCGCAGAAGGCTTCCTTAACTGCGAACTGAGCTGGGATGCGATTCCGCAGCCGCTGCTGGATCATCAGGTTGCGCCATTTAAAGCGCTCTATAGCCGGATTGAAATGGCGAAGGTCGAGGGTCTGATTGAGGCGTCGAAAGAGGATGCCGCCGCGGCCAGCGCCCCGGCGGTTAGCGGTCCGCTGGCAGATGCGCCGGTTGGTGACACCATCACCATCGATGACTTCGCTAAAGTCGACATGCGGGTAGCGCTGATTGAGCAGGCGGAGCTGGTCGATGGCTCAGACAAGCTGTTGCGTCTGCAACTCGACCTGGGTGGCGAGAAGCGTCAGATTTTCTCCGGCATTCGTGCGGCCTATCCCGATCCGTCGGTGCTGGTCGGCAAGATGACTATCATCGTTGCTAACCTGGCGCCGCGTAAAATGCGCTTTGGCATCTCCGAAGGGATGGTGCTGTCGGCGGGACCGGGCGGTAAAGATCTGTTTGTCCTGTCGGTAGACAGCGGTGCGGTACCGGGTATGCCGGTCAAGTAATCCCACACGCTTGACTCCCCTTACGCCAGGTTGCCGGTGCAAGGGGAGCTTCCGCTTTATCTCTGCAATTCAGCCGTCCGGTTTTCCCTCCGTGCTTTTTGGTTTCTTCTCCGCTCTGCTTTGTCTGTTTAACGCTAACTCAGCCGAACCGTCGCGGCTTTTATGTGATCGCTAGCACGCTAAGCGGTTAATGCGTATGATGAAGAACAGTGAAAACAGGAGCCTGTCATGCTCACCGTGCTGTCTGTCTGCGGGCGCTACCTTCGTGCCTTTATCATCATTTATCTCTGCTTATACAGTGGCAACGGCATCGCCTCGCTGCTGCCGATAACCATTCCTGGCAGTATTCTCGGGATGCTGATTCTGTTTGCCCTGCTGGCGTCGCAAATCCTGCCGGTGAGCTGGGTCAAACCGGGCTGCCATCTGATCATTCGCTATATGGCGCTGCTGTTTGTACCGATCAGCGTCGGCGTGATGAGCCACACCGATATTCTCAGCGCCCAGTTTGGTCCAATCGTCATCTCCTGCGTGGTCAGTACTTTTGTGGTGCTGGCGGTAGTCGGCGTCAGCGCCCACCAGTTGCACAGCCGCCGTCCGCTCCGGGAGCCGAACGATGAGTGATATCTGGTGGTCCCTGCCGCTGACCCTCGCGGCGTTCTTTCTGGCACGCAAGCTGGCGCTGACCCTGAAAATCTCGCTGCTTAATCCGCTGCTGGTGGCGATGGCGATCATCATCCCGATCCTGCTGCTGCTGCAGTTGCCCTACTCGCGCTACTTTGCCGGCAGTCAGATTCTTAACCAGCTGCTGCAACCGGCGGTAGTTGCGCTGGCGCTGCCGCTGTATGAGCAGATGCATCAGATTCGCGCCCGCTGGAAGTCGATCATTGGCGTCTGCTTTATCGGGAGCCTGACCGCCATGATATCAGGCACCGCTATCGCCCTGTGGCTGGGCGCCACGCCGGAAATTGCCGCCACCATTATTCCCAAATCAGTCACCACGCCCATCGCGATGGCGGTCTCCGGATCGCTGCACGGCATCCCGGCGATCAGCGCCATCTGCGTATTGATTGCCGGCGTGCTGGGGGCGGTGTTCGGGCATATGCTGCTGAACCTGCTGGGCGTCAAATCGAAAGCGGCGCGCGGTCTGGCGATCGGTAACGCCTCCCATGCGCTCGGAACCGCCCGGGCGGCCGAAGTCGATTATCAGGAAGGGGCGTTCAGTTCACTGGCGCTGGTGATTTGCGGCATCATTACTTCTTTGCTGGCACCGTTTATTTTTCCGTTACTGCTGCACTGGTTTGGCTAAAACTTTGCGATAGATCTCGCAAAGTTGAAACATGCAACACAGGTTGCATTGTCAGAGCTACGGGGATCACATATAAACCGGTGACTGGCATATCGCCCTGCTGAATTTAATGAGGCTCTCATGCATTCACGTTTCCTCTCCGCCTTCGAGGCGTTGCCGTCAACCCTGCAAACCGCGCTGGCTCCGCTGCTGGACGCGCCTGACTTCCAGGCCGTGCTGCGCGCCGACCAGATCGCCTCGCTGCAGCAACAGACTCAGATGGACGCCGATGCGCTGGCGCTGGCGCTACTGCCGCTGGCAGCGGCCTGTGCGGTTGCCACGGTGTCGCACTTTAACGTCGGGGCGATCGCCCGTGGCACCAGTGGTAACTGGTACTTTGGTGCCAACATGGAATTTGTCGGCACTCCGCTGCAACAGACGGTGCATGCTGAGCAAAGCGCGATTACCCACGCCTGGCTGCGCGGTGAACGCCAGCTGGAAACCATCACGGTTAACTACACTCCGTGCGGTCATTGCCGTCAGTTTATGAATGAACTCAACAGCGGTACCGGGATTCGTATTTCGCTGCCACAGCGCGCCATCAGTACCCTGGCCGATTATCTGCCTGACGCCTTTGGCCCGCGCGATCTCGACATCACCACCCTGCTGATGGATGCGGTCGATCACGGTTACAGCGCTGAGGGAGATGCGCTGGTGCAGGCCGCCGTAGCCGCCGCCAATGCCAGCCA
The DNA here is from genome assembly GCF_059730575.1 of Pantoea sp. X-Soil-YNGN-775. Classification (NCBI taxonomy): domain Bacteria; kingdom Pseudomonadati; phylum Pseudomonadota; class Gammaproteobacteria; order Enterobacterales; family Erwiniaceae; genus Pantoea; species Pantoea sp. X-Soil-YNGN-775. The sequence continues at coordinate 2,690,689 of NZ_AP035945.1, forward strand.
CGCGCCCTACAGCCAGTCACACAGCGGCGTAGCGCTGGAAACCGAGTCCGGCACCATTGTCACCGGTCGCTATGCTGAGAATGCCGCGTTTAACCCCAGCTTTCCGCCGCTTCAGGCCGCGCTGGTGCTGCTGAATATGCAGGGCGGGCACAGTGGACAGATAAAAAGAGCGGTGCTGGCAGAAGTCGAAAATGCCACGCTGAGCCAGTTTGCCGCCACGCAGGCAACCTTACAGACTTTTGGTTGCGCTGAGCTGCTGTCAGTAAAATTGCACAAAGCATAACCCACTGTCAGAAAGGCCACAGTTTTGTGACCTTTTATGAACAAATGCTGTACTTCTGCGGGAAATTTCATAGGATCTGGCGCCAGAATTCACGTCATGACAAATTACTCTGAATAATTCGGGTTGCAGGATGGCAGCAAGTACGTGAATGATTCGCAGCGGAGACCTGCCGCTGCACTGCTCCTGCAGCCTGAGCTATAACGGGTAAGTAAACTGGCGCTACCTTTCCGGCGTGACGCCAGACAACACTGCAACCGGAGCATTACTGCATGGAACTCGACTACGAAAGTAAACGCCCGCTCTACATCCCTTACGCTGGCCCGATTTTGCTGGAATTCCCCCTCCTCAATAAAGGCAGTGCCTTTAGCATCGAAGAACGTAACGAATTTAATCTCAATGGTCTGCTGCCCGAAGCGGTAGAGTCGATTGAAGAACAGGCGCAGCGTGCCTGGCGTCAGTTCCAGGACTTCAAAAACAATAACGATAAGCACGTCTACCTGCGTAACATCCAGGACACCAACGAAACGCTGTTTTATCGCCTGCTGGACAACCATCTCGAAGAGATGATGCCGATCATCTACACCCCAACCGTTGGCGCCGCCTGCGAACACTTCTCTGAAATCTATCGCCGGGCGCGCGGGGTGTTTATCTCTTACCCGAACCGCGACCGCATCGAAGATATGCTGCAGAACGCCACCAAACAGAACGTGAAGGTGATTGTGGTCACCGACGGCGAGCGCATTCTGGGTCTGGGTGACCAGGGCATCGGCGGCATGGGCATCCCGATCGGTAAGCTGTCGCTCTACACCGCCTGTGGCGGTATCAGCCCGGCCTATACCCTGCCGGTGGTGCTGGATGTCGGTACCAATAATCAGCAGCTGCTGAACGATCCGCTCTACATGGGCTGGCGTCATCCGCGTATTACCGGCGAAGAGTACGACGCTTTCGTTAATGACTTTATTCAGGCGGTTAAACGTCGCTGGCCGAAAGTGCTGTTGCAGTTCGAAGACTTCGCCCAGAAGAACGCCATGCCGTTGCTGAACCGCTATCGCGATGAAGTCTGCTGCTTTAACGACGACATTCAGGGCACCGCCGCAGTTACCGTAGGTACGCTGATCGCCGCCAGCCGCGCAGCTGGCAGCCGCCTGTGCGAACAGAAGGTGGTGTTCCTCGGTGCCGGTTCCGCCGGCTGTGGCATCGCCGAACAGATTATTGCCCAGATGAAATCGGAAGGCCTGAGCGATGAAGAAGCGCGCAGCCGGGTAATGATGGTGGATCGCTTTGGTCTGCTGACCGACAAGCTGCCTAACCTGCTCGATTTCCAGAGCAGACTGGTTCAGAAGAGCGAAAACATTCAGCACTGGGATGTCACCAGTGACGCGATTTCGCTGCTCGACGTGGTGCGCAACGCCCACCCGGATATTCTGATTGGGGTATCGGGTCAGCCAGGGCTGTTCACCGAAGAGATCATCCGCGAGATGCACAAGCACTGCAAACGCCCGATTGTAATGCCGCTGTCGAACCCGACGTCACGCGTTGAAGCCACGCCAGCCGATATCATCGCCTGGACCGACGGTGCCGCGCTGGTGGCCACCGGCAGTCCGTTCTCGCCGGTCAGCTGGAACGGTAAAACCTACCCGATTGCCCAGTGCAACAACTCCTACATCTTCCCGGGAATTGGTCTGGGGGTTATCGCGTCAGGCGCCAGCCGCGTCACCGACACCATGCTGATGACCGCCAGCCGCGCGCTGGCCGACTGCTCACCGCTGGTGAACGATGGCGAAGGTCCGGTACTGCCGGAAATCAAAGATATCCAGGGCGTGTCGAAAATCATCGCTATGGAAGTTGGCAAAGCGGCACAGCTGGCGGGTGTCGCCGTCGTCACCTCTGAAGATGTGCTGTCGCAGGCGATTGCCAACAACTTCTGGCTGCCGCAATACCGTCATTATCGTCGTACCTCGATCTAATCGTGCGCTGCCGGACCGATTCTGGTCCGGCAATGCTCAAAAAGAGACCAGCCAACCGGCACTAACTTGCTTCGCTGCGGCGGCTCAAGTAGCCTTGTGCCATCTCAAATTTCTGACATCGAGTCTCCAGGCGCATGCTGAAACGCGTTTTCATTGGACTGCTTTTCATCATCCTGCTGATGGTGGCGACGGCGCTTGGCCTTGATCGCTGGATCAGCTGGAAAACTGCGCCCTTTATCTACGAGAATGTCTCTTCACTGCCGCACCGCCAGGTGGGAGTGGTGCTGGGCACCGCCAAATATTATCGTACCGGGGTGATCAACCAGTATTACCTCTATCGGATGCAGGGTGCGCTCAACGCCTATAACAGCGGCAAAGTGAACTATCTGCTGCTGAGCGGTGACAATGCGCTGCAAAGCTACAACGAACCGATGACCATGCGCCGCGACTTAATTAAGGCAGGCGTGGATCCGGCGGATATCGTGCTGGACTATGCCGGTTTCCGGACGCTGGATTCGATTGTTCGTACCCGCAAAGTGTTCGATACCAACGACTTCATTATCATCACTCAACGCTTCCACTGTGAGCGGGCGCTGTTTATCGCCCTGCAGCTCGGCATTCAGGCGCAGTGTTATGCCGTGCCCTCGCCGAAAAACATGCTCAGCGTGCGTTTCCGTGAGGTCGGTGCGCGGCTGGGCGCGCTGGCTGACCTGTTCCTGCTGAAGCGAGAGCCACGCTTCCTTGGGCCGCTGGTGCCGATTCCGGCGGTACGTGAAGTGCCGGAAGATGCGCAAAGTTATCCGGCGGTGACGCCAGAACAGCTGCTGGATCTGGAGCAGAAGCTGCGTAAATAGCTCACGCACTGCGGCTTGTTACTATGTTGCTGGCTCAGGGAGCAGTTTCAGGCGCTCAGAAAGTCGCTTCAGACGGCTGACAGACCTGAACCAATTTCTGATTTGCCCTTATTCCCTGAGCCGTCCCGATCTCACCGTAACGACGCCAGCACTTTTTCCCATAAAAAAAGCGACCCGAAGGTCGCTCTGTTTTTCTGACTTCATCGCCTGCGCACTATTTTTTGCGCGAGTATTTCAGCGAATCCAGCGCCACGGCGAAGATGATGATGCCGCCTTTGATGATGTACTGCCAGTACGGGTTGACGCCGATATAGGTCAGGCCGTAGTTGATCACGGTGAAGATCAGTACCCCGGTCACCACGCCCGCCACGCTTCCGACGCCGCCGGCGAAGGAGACGCCGCCGACTACGCAGGCAGCAATCGCATCCAGCTCATACATAAAGCCGAGGTTGTTGGTTGCCGAGCCGATACGGCCCGCTTCCAGCATCCCGCCGAAGGCGTAGAACACGCCGGACAGCGCATAGATCATGATCAGGTTCAATGGCACGTTAACGCCAGAGACTTTCGCCGCTTCCGGGTTACCACCGATAGCAAAAATGTTTTTACCGAAGCGGGTTTTGTTCCACAGCACCCAGACAAACACAATCGCAATCACCGCGTAGAAGGTGATGAAAGAGAGTTTGAAGTCACCGAAGCGTAAAAAGCCCTGGGCGAATTTCGAGAAACCGGCATCAAAACCGGCAATCGGTGAGGCGCCAACGAAATCGTAATAGAGCGAGTTAATACCGTAGACGATGATCATGGTGCCCAGAGTGGTAATAAACGGCGTCACCTTGAGGTAGGCAATGATTACGCCGTTTACCAGACCAATTACGCCGCCGATGATGCAGACGGTAAGGATCACCAGTGGAATTGGCACCGTATCCAGCGACGGGAACACCTTGTTGGCGTTGTCCATCGCCTGCAGCAGCGTGGCCGCGACCACCGCTGCCAGACCAACCTGACGACCGGCTGACAGGTCAGTACCCTGAGTGACGATCAGCCCCGCCACACCCAGTGCAATAATAATGCGCACCGAAGATTGGGTCAGGATATTACTCAGGTTCATTAAACTTAAAAATGTCGGGTCCTGGAAAATAATAATAGCCAGCAATACCAGCAGAACGACATAAATGCCGCCCTCTTTTAACCAGGTTAGCGCATTCTTTTTTGTAGTCGCTTTCATGTTAACAGCCCTTGCTTCATTAAAGGTGTAATGACGCTAAACGCAATATTTCGTTCTGCGTGGTGGTTTTGGTATCAACAATGCCGGCAACCAGACCATTACTCATCACCAGAATACGGTCGGTAATGCCTAACAGCTCCGGCATTTCGGAAGAGATAATAATGATGCCCTTTTCTCTTTTCGCCAGCTCCGCAATCAGCTGGTAAATTTCGAATTTCGCCCCGACGTCAATCCCGCGTGTCGGTTCATCAAGCATCAGGATTTCAGGCTGGGTCAATAACCAGCGACCAATAATGACTTTTTGCTGGTTCCCACCCGAAAGCGAACCAATCTGCGTATGATGGCCCGGCGTTTTAACCCGCATAGAATCGATAACCCATTGGGTATCACTCTTCATGCGTTTATTATCCAGCAGCCCGATACTGTTTTTATATTTTTTGATATTGGAAATAAGCGAGTTAAAACCAATATCGAGAAAAGCATAAATCCCGGTCGAACGACGTTCTTCCGTTACCAGCGCAAAACCGTGGTTAATCGCTTCGTTGGCGCTGTGATTATTAATCGGTTTACCGTGCAGCTTAATGGTGCCGCCCGATTTTTCGCGAATGCCAAACAGCGTTTCGACGATATCGGTACGTTTAGCACCCACCAGCCCGGCAATGCCGAGAATCTCCCCTTTGCGCAGATCAAACGAGATGTCGCGAATTGATGGCTGACGCAAAGACGTCAGGTTACGCACCTCAAGAATGGTTTCACCCGGCACGTTGGTGCGGTCCGGAAAACGCTGGTTCAGTGAACGGCCGACCATCATCGAGATGATCTTGTCCATGTCCAGCCCGTCCAGCGGCTGGGTAGTGATCCACTGTCCGTCACGCAGAATGGTGATTTCGTCACACAGCTGGAAAATCTCTTCCATCTTGTGCGAGATATACACAATGCCGCAGCCGCGATCTTTCAGCTTACGAATAATGGTGAACAGATGATTAACCTCTTTCTCGGTTAACGAGGAGGTTGGCTCATCCATAATCACAATTTTCGCGTCATACGAGAACGCTTTGGCAATTTCAATCATCTGCATTTGCGACACGGAAAGATGCGCCACTTTGTCGCGCGGATCGATATCAATATCCAGCTCGTCAAAGATCGCCTTGGTGTCGTTATACATTTTGTCCTGATCGACAAAGAAGCCTTTACGAGGATAACGCCCCAGCCACATGTTGTCCATCACGGTACGCTGCAATACCAGGTTTAATTCCTGATGCACCATCGACACGCCGTTTTCCAGCGCCTCTTTGGAGCTTTTATAATCGATCTCTTTTCCCTGAAACAGAATACTGCCGGTATCTTTCTTATAAATACCAAACAGACATTTCAATAAGGTGGATTTACCGGCGCCGTTCTCGCCCATTAATGCATGAACAGAGTGAGGCCGCACTTTTAAATTCACATTATCTAACGCTTTAACGCCGGGAAATGATTTACTGACATTGGTCATTTCCAGCAGATATTCTCGCTGCGCGGTCGTATTATCACTGGCCATAATTTACCTGGCTAAAAAACGGTGGTGACGTAAAAAAGGCGCGACACTCGCCGCGCCCGGAATCGATATTATTTCTGGAACTGTGAGAGGTTTTCTTTATCAACCGGTACATAAGGTACGCGGACGATTTTGTCGACCATCTTGAAGTTAGTACCTTCGGTGGCGGCTTTGCCGTCAGCCAGGTTTTTCGCCATATCCAGCGTTGCTTTCGCCTGGTTTTCCGCATCATTCAGCACGGTACCGGCCAGTGCGCCCGATTTCACCAGCGCCAGCGCTTCTGGCAGTGCATCGACGCCGAACACCGGGATGGAGCTCATGTTGTGCGCTTTCAGCGCTTCAACCGCACCCATTGCCATCGCATCGTTGTTGGCGATGACCACTTCGATTTTTTTGGCATTCGGGCCTGACAGCCAGGCATCCATCTTATCTTTCGCCTGCGCGGTGTCCCACATTGCTGTGTCCATCGCTAACTGCTGGGTTTTCAGGCCATCTTTGTTCAGGGTGTCGATAACATATTTGGTACGCGCTTCAGCGTCCGGGTGGCCCGGCTCGCCTTTCAGCAGCACGAACTGAATCTGACCATCTTTGTTCAGATCCCAGGCCGGGGTCGCTTTCCAGTGCTTCTCAATCAGCTGACCCTGGATGATGCCGGACTCTTTAGAGTCGGTACCGACGTAGTAGGCTTTGTCATAACCGGCCAGCACTTTGGCGTTTGGCTCTTTGTTGAAGAACACCACCGGCACATCATTTGCGCGCGCTTTGTCTACCACTACCGCTGCTGCTGCCGGGTCAACCAGGTTAATCGCCAGCGCTTTCACGCCTTTCGCCATCAGTACGTCGATCTGGTCGTTCTGTTTAGACTGGTCGTTCTGCGAGTCATTCATCAGCAGCTGAATGCCACCGAGGGTTTTCGCTTCTTTCTCGATGTCTTTGCGCACCATCGACATGAAGTTGTCATCATATTTATAAATGGTCACGCCGATACGGGTGTCAGCTGCGTGAGCGGTTGCACCAAACATCATGCTGGCAACCAGTGCTGTGAGCGTGAAAACCTTCTTATTCATGGTATCTCCGGTTTTTTTATGCAGGGTCTTTTTAGCTCTGCCGCGCTACAGAGGCGGGAGAACAATCGGTAAAACTGATCGGGGAGGCGGAATAGACACAACGTTACGCTAAGCCGCTGAACCACCGTCCAAAATCTGACTTCCCTGTAGTCAAACGCTTCCGTAAATAGGAAATATGTTGTGAACCCTTTCATCCAGCGACTGAGACGGTGCCTGATGCGGTTAAGCGGGCGTTACATAATGTTTCAGTCCGGTAAGACGCTGCCATCATAGTGAGAGCAATGTTAATTAACTGTGAATGTAATCACAGATTGAAAACGGTTACATGGCTGAATCGCCTGAATTAGTGACGGACTCCACATTTTGCCGTTGCGCCACCGAATGACGGCGCACCAGGGTCGGCATAAAGATGTGCGTTGCGGTGTCATCCAGCAGCCCTGCCGCGCCCTGCAACGCCAGCTCAGTTGCCAGTTTTGCCATAGAAACAATGGGATAGCGCACGGTGGTCAATTGAGGATCGGTGTAACGCGAAATCGGGATGTCATCAAAGCCAATGACAGAAAAATGCTGTGGAACCTGAATGCCGTTGTCTTTCAACGCAGTGAGTGCGCCCGCCGCCATGCCGTCGTTATAGGCAAAGACTGCGCTCAGATTGAGATTACGCCCCAGCAGTTCGACCATTGCCGCTTCCCCGCCCTGCATATCCGGCTCGGCGCTGGCGATCCAGCTCTCCTGCGGCCGGATGCCCTGCTCCGCCATCGCCTGTAGCCAGCCTTCGCGGCGCTGGGCGACATCCTCAATCGGGTGGCTGGAGCAGAGGTAGCCAATCCGGCTATGTCCCTGTTGTAACAGCGTTCTTGACGCCATTAGTGCGCCGGTAACGTTGTCGAGACTGACGCTGCGATGTTCAAATCCAGGCACGATGCGGTTGATCACCACCATGCCCGGCACATGTTGCATAAACTCAGCCAGCTCGTGGTCTGAAAGCGTTTTCGCGTGTACCACCAGCGCGCTGCAACGTTGTCGGATCAGCACCTCGATTGCATGGCGCTCTTTCTCTTCCTGATGCCAGGAGTTGCTGATTAACACATGCTTGTGTACGCGCTGCGCCACGGTATCGACCGCTTTGACCAGCGCGCCAAAGAAGGGATCGGAAACATCCATCACCACCACGCCGATGGTGTCGCTGACCTGGGTGGCCAGCGCCTGGGCATTGGCGTTTGGACGATATCCCAGTGCATCAACGGCCTGTAACACCGCGTCACGGGTATCAGACGTGACGGCGCTACTGTTATTGAGTACGCGCGAGACGGTCGCCACCGACACGCCAGCCTGACGGGCAACATCACGAATCGTTATCATGCAGCAGTTCCAGAAAGGAAGAATAAGGCATCACGCCGGGTTGAACACCGGCGCTATTTTGTCAGGGGCGGGAGGCAGGCAGCGTGAATTGCGTCACATCAATGAAAACGGTTACATACAATTCTGCAACCTTTGTGATGGCGGTCATTATCTGGCGTTGTCAGTGACCGCAGGTTTACCGGCGGCCAGCAGCGTCAGACGCCGCCATAGCCACTCCAGCGGACCCTGGGCGAAGTAATGTAACCAGATGAGTGAAAACAGGATGTTAATCAGCCATACCGCGGGGACCATCATCACCAGTTGCAGGCGAGTGAAGTGCATGAACAGCCCGAAGCGATAGAACAGCGTGGTACAGATCAGGGTCTGTAGCAGGTAATTGGTTAACGCCATGCGGCCAACGCACTGAATCGCATAGCAAATACGCCAGCGTCTAATCCGCGACCAGTAACCAAGACAGAGTGCGGCATAGCCCAGGCTGATCAACGGGCTGGCCACATCACGCGGGGTTTGCAGATAAAAACCGGTCCAGCGAAACTCCCAATGTAACAGCCATTGCGCTGCGACCCCGGCCACCGCAATCAACAGCCCCATCGTCAGCAGCAACGCTGCCGCCTGACGGTAATGCTGCGTTGAAAATTCGCCCGTCAGCCAGCCGCTGCGTAGCAGTGCGCCGCCAATCATCATCAGGCCGGCCAGCTGCCAGCCGTACTGCGCCGCCAGCGCCATCAGACCCGACGAGAGGTGATCGAGCCGGTTACTCACCGCTTCCCAGCCGCCGGTCAGTTTCCAGTACTGCTCATATTGCAGATCGGCCGCGCCCGGCAGCCATGAGCGGGTCGCCTGATGATCGGAAATCGATCCGAACACCAGCAATACGCCACAGCCGACCAGATAGAGCAGAATGCCGGTATTCATCAGGCTACGGGTTGAGGGCACATCCCGCAACACCCGCCACACCACCAGGCCGATAATGCCGTAATCCAGCAGAATATCGCCTTCCCACAGCAACACCCCGTGCAGGAAACCGAAAAACACCAGCAGCGTCAGGCGCGCCGTCAGCCAGCGACTGCCGCGCGGCAGCTGCATTTGCAGGCCTGCGCCAAACAGCAGCGCAAACAGGGTCAGGAATTTGAGTTGAGCCAGCGCGTCAGAAACCGCCCATGTCCAGGCGTCGGACAGCGTGACGCTGCCCTGCCACGCAGGATTCAGGTAGGCGGCGGACGGCAGACCGAAACCGACAATATTAAGCAGCAGGATGCCGAGAATGGCACATCCACGTATGAAATCCAGCGCAAGATAGCGTTGCATGCGGCACCCTGAATTGACGATGCGGGCCGCTGAGTGCGCCCGCCGTTGACTCAACTATGGCGTACCGCGCGCAGAAATTCCTGGCGGGTATTCTGACTGGACTTGAACAGTCCACCCAGTGAGGTGGTCGTGGTGGCGCTGGTGGCATCTTTAACGCCGCGCGCTTTAACACAGTAGTGCACCGCGTCAATCGATACCGCGACGTTGTTAGTGCCCAGCAGCGTTTGCAGCGCGACCAGAACCTGCTGTGTCAGACGCTCCTGCACCTGCGGGCGCTGAGCGAAGAACTGCACGATGCGGTTAATCTTCGACAGACCAATCACCGTATCTTTCGGGATGTAAGCGACGGTCGCTTTGCCGTCGATGATCACGAAGTGATGCTCACAGGTGCTGGTCAGGGTGATATCACGCACCGTCACCATCTCATCAACCTTCATTTTGTTTTCAATGACGGTGATTTTAGGGAAGTTGGCGTAGTCGAGACCGGAGAACACCTCATCAACGTACATTTTGGCAATGCGGTGCGGGGTTTCGATCAGGCTGTCATCCTGCAGATCGAGATTCAGCAGCTGCATAATTTCGGTCATGTGGCCTGCAATCAGGCTCTTACGCGTTTCGTCATCGAGGTCGCGCGTCGGTGCACGTAACGGCGTTTCCAGGCCACGCGCTAACAGCGCTTCATGGACCAGGGCAGCTTCCTGACTTAAGGTGCTCATCGTACTCTTCTCCGGCTGGTGTTGCGCCCGCCGGTTAATGCCTGCGGGCCCTGTTACTGAGCGCGTATTGTGAAACTTTCTTTGCGGGGAATCCAGCAATCAATCAGATTGGTGATCAACCCGCATCGGCTGCGCGTCGCCAGACCAGCAGGCCGGCCCACACCAGACTGGCCCCCGCTACCCACAACGCCGGCTCCAGCCGGTGCAGCAGCGCGGTTGACAGAAACGACAGCAGCGGGCCGACCAGCTGCCCGACCGCATAACCGGTGGTCAGTAAACCGGCCATGTAACGCAAATGCTGCGGCGCCAGTTCACGTGCATAGAGCAGCGACAGTTGCACCACGCTGAGAAAGCCGCCGCCGACCAGCAGCGCGCCGATCAGCAAGCCACTGAAGCCTGGCAACAGCGCCGCCGCCAGTACACCCAGCGCCTGCGCCCACAGCACTAACGCCAGCCGTGCATGGCTGCTGCCCCAGCGCCGCGTCATAATGCCAATCACAATCCCGACCATCGCCGCTCCGCCGAATATCGGCCAGACGAACTGCGCGAATGCCCCATCAGGAAAGCGTGCCGCCGCCATCTGCGACAGAAAGGTGGCAGGCAGAATGTAACCGAAGCCTGCCAGGCTGTAGCTCAGCACCAGCCGTTTCAGATTGCGGTTCAGCACCAGCGGTTCAGGTGCCTGATCCGGACGATGCAGTTCGCCCCGCCGCGGCAGATTACGGCTAATCAGCGCAATCAGCAGCAGCGCCAGCGCGCCGTAAGCAGCCCACGCCAGCGACGCTGATACCTGGAAGCTGTGTAACGCCACCGCCAGCAGCCCGCTGACAAAAATACCGCAGCCCGGACCGGCAAACACTGCCGCCGATAAGCCGGCCCGGCCATGCCGGTGCAGCTGCTCATTGCTCCAGGCCGCCACCAGCACCATCGCCCAGCCGCTGGCCCAGCCAATCAGGAAGCGAATCGCCCCGTGCAGCCAGGGACCGCTGACGCAGGCCGAGAGCAGCGTCAGGATCACCGCTCCCCAGACGCCAGCCAGTAACCGCAGCTCCACCCGGCGGTGCGCGCGCATCGCATCGAAGGAGCCACACAGATAGCCCAGGTAATTTAACGCCGCCACCAGACTGGCACTGGTCAGCGTCAGCTGGTGCTCCTGAATCATCAGCGGAACCTGCGGCGTAAAGGCAAAGCGCCCGATGCCCATCGCCACAAATAAAGTTAAAAATGCGCTAAGCGCGACGCGTACCGCCATTGCTGAACTCCTGTCGTGATGGCCTGGGATCTTTTCTGACTTGCTTACAGCATGCAGGATGTTTAAACTCACGGAAAGTGAATAATATTAACCAAGTTGTTTACGGGAAGAGAAGATATGGATTTAGTTCAGCTACGTATGTTCTGTTCCGTCGCCGAAAGCGGTTCGCTGGCGCGCGCGGCAGAACAGCTGCATCGCGTACCCTCTAATCTGACCACGCGGCTGCGTCAACTGGAAGAAGAGTTAGGCGTTGATCTGTTTATTCGTGAGAAGCAACGCATTCGCCTGTCGCCAATGGGCCATAATTTCCTCAATTATGCGCAGCGTATCCTGGCGCTGAGTGACGAAGCGATGAGCATGACTCGCACCGGTGAACCGGCAGGTAACTTTGCGCTCGGCTCGATGGAGAGCACTGCCGCCACGCGGCTGCCCGGCCTGCTGGCAGCCTATCACCAGCGCTTTCCGAAAGTGGCACTGTCGCTGATCACCGGCACCTCTGGCGAGATTATCGATCGGGTGCGTGAAGGCACCTTAGCGGCTGCGCTGGTTGACGGTCCGGTTTCGCATGACGATCTCAACGGTTGCATCGCCTTCCGCGAGGAGATGGTGCTGATTACCGGACTCGATCACGCGCCGATTAACAGCGCGCGCGACGTGCAGGATGACACGCTGTTTGCCTTTCGCAACAGCTGCTCTTATCGGGTGAAGCTGGAGACCTGGTATCGCGACAGCCAGACCGCGCCCGACAACGTGATGGAGATTCAGTCCTATCACGCCATGCTGGCCTGCGTGGCGGGCGGCGCGGGGGTGGCGATGATCCCCGCCTCGGTGCTGAAGCAGATGCCGGACCGCTCACGGGTGCAGGCGCACACGCTGCCGCCGGGCTACCGCGATACCGCAACCTGGCTGATGTGGCGACGCGACGCGTTCACGCCGAATGTTGAAGCCCTGAAGTACCTGATCATCGAACAATTTGACGATCGTCCGCTCAACGATGAGCTGATCCATCCATTAGCGGCGGCGGAATAAGCGTTCCGCGCTATGTTTAATAGCCTGGCGGGCCAGGCGTAACTGTTGCAGGCAGCCTGAACACGGCCAGCGCGGAACAACCGGAGCGTACACGGAGTACGTGAGGATTGTGAGCACTGCCCGGGTTCAGACTGGCAAATAAAATAGCCTGGCGGGCCAGGCGTAACTGTTGCAGGCAGCCTGAACACGGCCAGCGCGGAACAACCGGAGCGTACACGGAGTACGTGAGGATTGTGAGCACTGCCCGGGTTCAGACTGGCAAATAAGATAGCCTGGCGGGCCAGGCTCTGAATCATCACCACCAACCGGACGCCCCTGCGCGTCACAATCTGACTGGAAGAGGGATTGCATGAATATGATCAAAACCCGTGCCGCTGTTGCCTGGGCTGCTGGCGAACCGCTGAAAATTGAAGAAGTGGATTTAATGCCGCCGCAGAAAGGTGAAGTACTGGTACGCATCGTGGCGACCGGCGTTTGCCATACCGATGCCTATACCCTGTCCGGCACCGATCCTGAGGGCGTTTTCCCGGCGATCCTCGGCCACGAAGGCGGCGGCATCGTTGAAGCCGTCGGCGAAGGCGTCACCAGCGTCGAAGTCGGCGACCATGTGATCCCGCTTTACACCCCGGAGTGTGGCAAATGTAAATATTGCCTGTCTGGCAAAACCAACCTCTGCCAGGCGATTCGTACCACCCAGGGCAAGGGTCTGATGCCCGACGGCACCACCCGTTTCTACAAAGACGGCAAGCCGATTTTCCACTATATGGGCACCTCCACTTTCTCTGAGTACACGGTGATCCCGGAAATTTCGCTGGCGAAGATCAGCAAAGAAGCGCCGCTGGAAGAAGTCTGCCTGCTGGGCTGCGGCGTTACCACCGGCATGGGCGCGGTGATGAATACCGCCAAAGTGAAGGAAGGCGATACCGTGGCGATCTTTGGTCTCGGCGGCATTGGCCTGTCTGCGGTCATCGGTGCCAAAATGGCGAAAGCCGGTCGCATCATTGCCATCGACATCAACACCAGTAAGTTCGATCTGGCGCGCAAGCTGGGTGCCACCGATCTGATTAACCCGAAAGATTACGATAAGCCGATTCAGGAAGTGATTGTTGAGCTGACCGATGGCGGCGTCGATTATTCGTTTGAATGTATCGGTAACGTCAACGTGATGCGCTCCGCGCTGGAGTGTTGCCACAAGGGCTGGGGCGAATCCGTGATTATCGGCGTGGCCGGCGCGGGTGAAGAGATCTCAACCCGTCCTTTCCAGCTGGTGACCGGTCGCGTCTGGCGCGGTTCGGCGTTTGGCGGCGTCAAAGGCCGTTCACAGCTGCCCGGCATCGTGCAGGATTATCTCGACGGCAAGTTTGCGCTGAATGATTTCATCACCCACACCATGCCGCTGGAACAGATTAACGACGCCTTTGATTTGATGCACGAAGGAAAATCGATCCGCTCGGTAGTGCACTTTAACAAGTAATCAGGAGGCGTTATGGCATCCACTCTGGAGCTTCTGGAAGAACATCGCATTTTTGGCGGCTGGCAGCAGCGCTGGCGTCATCAGTCGGCGGTCCTCGACTGCCCGATGACCTTCAGCATCTACCTGCCGACTCCGCACGGTGATGCGCCACCGCCGGTGGTCTGGTTTCTCGCCGGGCTGACCTGCAATGATGAGAACTTCACCACCAAGGCCGGGGCGCAGCGGGTTGCCGCCGAACTGGGCCTGGTGCTGATCATGCCGGACACCAGCCCGCGCGGCGAAGGGGTGGCGAATGATGAGGGCTACGATCTCGGTCAGGGCGCGGGTTTTTATCTCAACGCCACCCAGCAGCCGTGGGCCAGCCATTTTCGCATGTTCGATTATCTGAGCAGTGAGCTGCCGGCGTTGATCGCCGATAACTTCAAGGTCAGCGAGCGTCAGTCGATTATGGGTCATTCGATGGGTGGACATGGCGCGCTGATGCTGGCGCTGCGCCTGGGCGGCCGCTTTGCCTCGGCATCCGCCTTTGCGCCGATTGTGAATCCGATGGATGTGCCGTGGGGACAGAAAGCGTTTCAGGCTTATCTGGGCGACGATCGCGCCGCCTGGCGTGAATATGACAGCTGTCAGCTGATGGCGCAGGTCTCGCATCGGCTGCCGATGCTGATCGATCAGGGCGACAGCGATCAGTTCTTAGCCGATCAGCTGCAGCCGGAGCGGCTGGAGTCGGTGGCGCAGGAGACGGGCTTCCCGCTGACCCTGCGCATTCAGCCGGGTTACGATCACAGCTACTTCTTTATCGCCAGTTTTGTTGAAGATCACCTGCGCTTCCACGCGCAGCATCTGCTGGCCCGCTAATCTTCACCTCATCTTCCCGCGCCGGGAGGATGAGGTGCTTCTTTTTTCTACTAACCGCCCTCTCGCACCTGATTACACCAGCGCGTCGTGCACCAGTCCGTCGATCATCACCTGCGGCATTCCACGGCTACAATGCTCAATCCGTCCTTCAACGCCATACACCTGAGCCAGCGTGGCCGGTGTAATCACCCGATCCGGCTGACCTTCGGCCACCAGGCTGCCCTGTTTCAGCATTAACGCATGCTGAGCGTGGCGCAGCGCGATATTGATGTCGTGTACCACCACCACCGTAACCATGTTGCGCAGTGCGGTTTCGCGCCGCACCAGATCCATCACGTGGAACTGGTAATTCAGATCGAGCGCGCTAAGCGGTTCATCCAGCAGCAGCAGCGAGGGGCGACGAATCAACGACTGCGCCAGCCCGACCAGCTGCTTCTGCCCGCCCGACAGCTGATCGAGATAGCGCATCGCCAGGTGGGCAATCCCCAGCTGTTGCAGCAGATGCATCACTTCCGCTTCGCTGTTGGCGCTGTGCAGGCCACCGGAGGCGCGCTGCGCCACGATAATCGACTCCAGCACGTGCAGATGCACCCCGGCCGGCAGCGACTGCGGCAGATAAACCACATGCTTTGCCCGCTGTGCAAACGGCTGGGTCATCAGGTTTTCGCCGTTGAGCCACAGTTCGCCACGGCCTTTATTCAGCCCGGCCAGCGCCCGCAGCAGGGTCGATTTGCCGCAGCCGTTTGGCCCGAGCAGCACGGTAATCTCACCGCGCGGCAGCGGCGCGATATTCAGGTTTTCAATCACCTTATGCTTAGGATAACCGGCGCTGAAACCGCGTAAGGTCAGACCCTGTTGCATCAGACTGTCCCCCGATGACGCAAAATAATGCTCAGGAAGAACGGCACGCCAATCAGCGAAGTGACAATGCCGACCGGAATGATCACGCCGGGGATCAGGTTCTTCGAGGCGACAGACGCCAGCGACAGCACCAGCGCCCCCACCAGCGCACTGGCCGGCAGATAAAAGCGATGATCCTCACCGAACATCATGCGGGCGATATGCGGTGCTACCAGGCCAATAAAGCCGATCGGACCGACAAAGGCCACCGCCAGCGCAGAGAGAATACTGATGCGCAGTAAGGTCGCCAGCCGCAGACGGCGCACATCAATGCCAAAGCTTATCGCGCGGTCTTCGCCTAAGCGCAGCGCCGTCAGCTTCCAGCTGCTCAGCAGCGAAAACGGCAGCAGAATGGCCAGCGCCACGGTCAGCACGCCCAGCTTCTCCCACGAGGCGCGCGCCAGACTGCCCATGGTCCAGAACACCAGCCCCTGCAGCGTGTCTTCGCTGGCGATAAACTGCATCATCGAAACCAGCGCATTAAAGGTGAATACCAGCGCGATACCGAACAGCACCACGCCAGCCGAAGAAACCTGCGTCCAGCGGGTCACCGCATCCAGCATCAGGGCGGCAAACAGCGCAAACACGAAGGCGTTGGCGGAGATCAGCCACTGGTCAGGAACGCCGGGAATACCGATGCCGAGAATGATCGCCAGCGCGGCACCAAAGGCCGCCGCAGACGAGACGCCAAGGGTAAACGGACTGGCAAGCGGGTTATTCAGGATGGTCTGCATTTCTGCCCCTGCCAGGCCGAGCGACAGGCCGACCACGATCGCCATCAGCGCATACGGCAGGCGAATGTCCCAGACGATAACCCGGGTTCCGGCATCGACGCTAGCGGGGCTAAGCAGGGTATTCCACAGCGTCTGCAGTGACAGGCCCGCCGGGCCGAGAGTAAAGTCGAGGATCAGAGAGGCGAGAATCGCCAGCAGCAGTACGCCAATCCACATCATGCGACGCCGCAGTACCTGATGATAGTTTTGCACGCTGTGCTCAGGCGATTCAGTGCCTGTCAGCAGCGAAGATTCTGTCGTCATGTTTAACCCTGTTGTGACTATCCGGTCAGAAAACGCAGCCACAATAGTGCAGGTGATAATAATTATCAATTCGTGAGCATAAGCGAGGCGTGAAAAAAGCAGAAAAAAGCGCGCTAACAGGCAGGATACTGAATCAGGGAGCATACGCCTTTCGCAAAGAGGCAAAACCGCCCTTGCTGGCGGCTCAGTGCGGGCGATTACGCACCTCATCCCTGAGGTGCGCCGGTAGCCGGGCCAACGCGTTGCGCTTTTGTCCCTGGTCCGCGCTGCTTTGCTACAGGCGCAGGCTCCCCTCGCTTTACGTTTTACTTCGGTCATCCAAAACGACCGAAGGCACCACGCTTCAGCGCAGCGTTACTCTTTATGGATCGGGAATTCCATTTCGCTGTACTTCACGAAGCGGCTGCCGCGCGTCAGCTTGTAACCGAACCAGATAATCAGGAACAGCGGAATACCGATGTAGGTCGCCGCCACGCCGTACCAGTCGATACGGTCATTGAGGAACGCCTGGTAGTTCTGACCGAGGGTAATGATCAGGCAGAGCACAAAGGCGAAGATCGGACCCAGCGGGAAGAAGCCGGAACGGTAAGGCAGCGCGTTCACGTCATGCCCTTGCGCCACATAGCCGCGACGGAAGCGGTAATGGCTGATGGCGATACCGAGCCAGGCGATAAAGCCGGTCATGCCCGAGGTGTTCAGCAGCCAGAGATACACTTCCTGGTTGCCAAATTTTGAGGTCAGGAAGCACAGCCCCGCCACCACGGTAGTGGCCCACAGTGCATTGCGCGGCACGCCGCCTTTTGACAGACGGGCAAAAATCCGCGGCGCTTTGCCTTCGCTCGCCAGGTTGTAGAGCATGCGGGTGGAGGCATACATGCCGGAGTTACCGGCTGACAGCACCGCCGTCAGGATCACCGCATTCATCACCGCCGCCGCCGACAGCAGACCGGCATTACGGAACACCAGGGTGAACGGGCTGACGCTGATATCGTTGATATCATTGTGCAGCAGCTGCGGATCGGTATACGGCAGGATCAGGCTGATAATCAGAATGGCGAACACATAGAACAGCAGGATACGCCAGAAAATCTGCCGCACCGCCCGCGGGATGTTTTTGGCCGGATCTTCAGATTCGCCCGCCGCGATACCGATCAGCTCGGTGCCCTGGAAGGAGAATCCGACAATCATCGCCACCCCAATCATCGCCGCAAAGCCGCCGGCAAACGGTGCGTCACCGACCTGCCAGTTCTGCCAGCCTGCGTGCTCTGCACCGCGCATGATGCCGGTGATCATCAGCACGCCCACCACGATAAAGATAATCACGGTCGCCACTTTAATCAGCGAAAACCAGTATTCCGCCTCGCCAAAGCCCTTCACCGAGATGTAGTTCATCAGGAACATCAGGCAGAGGAACAGCGCACTCCAGATCCAGCCAGGCGTGTCGGGGAACCAGTAGTTCATCACCAGCTGCGAGGCGACCAGGTCAACCGCAATGGTCACCGCCCAGTTGTACCAGTAGTTCCAGCCGAGCGCGAAACCAAAGCCCTCTTCAACGTACTTTGCGCCGTAGGTGGCGAACGAGCCTGAGACCGGCATAAACGCTGCCAGTTCACCGAGGCTGGTCATCAGAAAATAGACCATCAGTCCGATCAGAATATAAGAGAGCAGCGCGCCGCCAGGCCCAGCCTGGGCAATGGTCGCGCCGGACGCGACAAACAGGCCGGTGCCGATTGAACCGCCAATGGCGATCATCGTCAGATGACGTGCTTTTAACGCACGTCGTAACGCAGGTTGTTGTGTTGTTTTTGAGTCATTATGCATGTGTAAACGCTACGCTGGGTAAAAATGAGGCGCGATTGTAGCAGCTAAGCCCGCGCTGTATAGCGAATGCCGCACTGTTATAAGTTACGTTCATGATCGCGGCATAATTATTAGTAATCACTCGCGACAATAGGATAAAAAACGTGTCAGTGCCTTCGAGATATGTTTTTGCCGGTGGTGAATGCGGTACAGGGTGCGGGTCAGACGCGGCAGCGGCAGCGGCAGTTCCACCAGCGTGCCGGCATCCAGCAGATCGCTGATGACCCGCCGTGACAGGCAGCTGATGCCCATTCCGTGGCGCACCGCATGTTTGATCGCCTCGGAGTTGCCCAGCTCCATGCCCAGCTGAAAGGTCGGCAGATGCGACAGCAGCAGATAATCCACAATTTCACGGGTGCCGGAGCCGCGTTCACGCAGGATCCACGGCGCTGCCGCCAGCGTTTCCAGCGTCACCGGCTGTTGCAGGATCGCCGCATCCGGTGCGGCAAATACAACCAGCTCATCCTCCAGCCAGGGTTCGCTCACCAGCTCAGTCATGTGACAGGGGCCTTCAATCAACCCGACATCAACCCGGAAATCGGATACCGCATTGATCACATCCTGACTGTTGCCGACGCTCAGCTCCAGCGGCAAACCGGGAAAATCACGCCGGTAAGCCGCCATCATGCCGGGCAGCAGATAGTTGCCGATGGTGCTGCTGGCAAAGATGCGAATCGCCCCATTGTCCTCTTTGAACAGCTGCTCAATTTCACCCGCCTGCTCCAGCAGCCCTACCGCACGCGGATAGAGCAGTCGTCCATGCTCATTCAGCACCAGCCGCTTGCCTACCCGATCAAACAGCTGTACCCCGAGCTGGTTTTCCAGATCGGCCAGCGCGGCGCTGACCGCCGACTGCGATAGCGCCAGCAGCTGCGACGCCTGGGTGGTCGAGCCGCTTTTTAACACTTCCGTGAACACTTCTATCTGCCGCAGCGTAATGTGCATCGGCGCTCCTTAAATCATTTATTGCCTGACGAGATAGATCACCACCGCCAGCCAGATCAGCGCAATCAGCGCAATCCCGCCAGCTATCTTTTTGCCGCGCGAGCGCTGGGTTTGCGCCCGTTGGCTGCTGCTGATGCGCACCTCACGCGGCAGCAGCCGCAGCAGAATCATGACCCCGGAGGGAATAATCACCGCATCATCCAGTAATCCAACAAACGGGATCACATCCGGAATGAGATCGATTGGGCTGATGCCATAGGCAACCAGTCCCAGCATCGCCAGTTTGTTCCACCACGGGGTGCGCGGATCGCGAAAGGCAAACCACAGCACCACCACGTCCCGTTTGATCAGCGTCGCCCATCGGCGCAGACGCGAAAATAGCATGATTGCCGCCTTATCGTTTATTCTGGTCAATTATAAATATATTATCAATTTCACTTTTAAGCCAGTCAGCGCGATGATCGGGCCTCAAGCAGAAGGAGGAACCACCATGACCGATCTGAGCATGACCAAAACCCATCATCCGATTCCGCGCTGGCTGCCTGGTTTGCTGCTGACCGCGCTGATTGCCGCTGCGGCCAGCTGGCTGGCCGGACAACCGGCGATTGCGTCGTGGGGGCTGGGATCGCTGACGCTGGCGATTGTGCTGGGCATCATCATCGGCAACAGCGTCTACGCGCCGCTGGCCTCCCACTGTGATGCCGGGGTGGTGCTGGCCAAGCAGAAACTGCTGCGGCTGGGGGTAATTTTATTCGGCTTTCGCATTACGCTGCAGCAGATTGCTGACGTCGGCGTCAGCGGCATCCTGATTGATGCGCTAACCCTGAGCAGCACCTTTTTTATTACCTGCCTGCTGGGGATGCGCCTGCTGAAGCTCGATCGCGATACCGTCTGGCTGATTGGTGCCGGTAGCAGCATCTGTGGCGCGGCGGCGGTACTGGCGACCGAACCGGTGGTCAAAGCGGCACCGTCAAAAGTCGCGGTCGCCATCGCGACGGTAGTGCTGTTTGGTACCCTGGCGATTTTTAGCTATCCGCTGCTGTGGCCGCTGGTGCATACCCTGCTGCCTGGTGTTGATCAGGCGCAGTTCGGCGTATTTACCGGCTCGACCATTCATGAAGTGGCTCAGGTGGTCGCGGCCGGACACAGTATCGGTCCGGATGCCGAGAACAGCGCGGTGATTGCCAAAATGCTGCGGGTGATGATGCTGGCCCCGTTCCTGCTGTGTCTCAGCGGCGTGCTGCGCCGCCAGAGCCCGGCGGCGACCGCATCGCGTCCGGTGACCTTCCCGTGGTTCGCACTGCTGTTCATTGCCGTCGCGCTGTTTAACTCGCTGCACCTGCTGCCGGCTGGCCTGGTGGCGATGCTGAATCAACTGGCTGGCTTGCTGCTGGCGATGGCGATGGCTGCGCTGGGATTAACTACCCGTTTCAGCACGTTACGTGAAGCGGGTGTGAAACCGCTGCTGCTGGGCGCGATGGTCGCTGTCTGGCTGATCGTCGGCGGCGGTGCCATCAATCTGCTGGTGCAACATTTCATGGGCTAACCGCATCGGGTATCATGCCTGCTCGTCAGTGCATAGCCCCTTCAGGAGAACGGCATGAAATATATCGGCGCACACGTCAGTGCGGCAGGTGGTGTGGATCAGGCAGTCATTCGCGCCCATGAAATAGACGCCACCGCCTTCGCCTTGTTTACTAAAAATCAACGGCAGTGGAAAGCCGCCCCGCTTTCCACTGAGGTGATTGATGCCTTTCGCGCCGCCTGCGAGAAATATCACTTCAGCTCGCAGCAGATCCTGCCGCATGACAGTTTTCTGATCAATCTTGGCCACCCGGTGGCTGATGCGCTGGAAAAATCCCGTGCCGCCTTTGTTGATGAACTGCAGCGCGCCGATCAGCTCGGCCTGACGCTGCTGAACTTTCATCCGGGCAGCCATCTGCATCAGATTGACGAGCAGGCCTGCCTGAAACGCATCGCCGAATCGATCAATATCGCCCTCGACCAGACTCGCAACGTTACCGCAGTGATTGAAAATACCGCCGGTCAGGGCAGCAACCTCGGTTTCCGCTTTGAACATCTGGCGGAAATTATCGACCAGGTTGAGGATAAGAGCCGCGTCGGCGTCTGTCTGGATACCTGCCACGCTTTTGCTGGCGGCTATGATCTGCGAACTGAAGCGGACTGCGTCGCTACCTTCGCTGAGTTTGAGCGCATTGTCGGCTTTCGCTATCTGCGCGGCATGCACCTCAACGATGCGAAAAGCACCTTTGGCAGCCGCGTCGACCGCCACCACAGCCTCGGTGAAGGCAACATCGGCAAAACCGTGTTTAGCTGGATGATGAAGGATGCGCGTTTTGACCGGATTCCGTTGATCCTCGAAACCATCAACCCGGATATCTGGAAAGATGAGATTGCCTGGCTGAAGTCAGAACAGCAGGGATAAAAAAGGGAGCCAGCTGGCTTAATGCCGATCGGTTAAGGGACCGGTGATAACGCAGTCTGCTTAAAATGGCACGAGAGTAGAGGCCTGAGCGCCTCTGCTGCTGAAAGGGCTATCCGCAGCGCTGAGGCGTGACGCTTTACTCCAGGCGTATTCATCCATCGCTTTAACATTATTCACCGTCTGAAAAAGCAAGCAGGGAGCCATCTGGCTCCCTGTTTTTATACTTCAGCAGATTATGCCCTGAGCAAATCAGGCTTTGGCCAGCTGCTCTTCCGGACGTTTCAGTACCGCATAGCTCAGACCGGCAATCGCCGTACCGACCACAATCGCCACCAGATAACCGACCACCGGCGTAATCGCACCCGGGATCAGCAGGACAAACAGTCCACCGTGTGGTGCCATCAGTTTGGCCCCCACCGCCATTGAGATAGCACCGGTGGTCGCGCCGCCGATGATGCAGCAAGGCAGAACGCGCATCGGGTCACGGGCCGCGAACGGAATCGCACCTTCAGAGATGAAGCACAGACCCAGCACCAGCGCCGCTTTGCCCCCTTCCTGCTGTCCTTTGTTGAACTTACGACGGGCAACCAGCGTCGCCAGACCCATCGCCAGCGGTGGCACCATACCGGCCGCCATGATCGCCGCCATCGGCGCATATGTCTGTGAACTCAGCAAACCGACACCGAATGCGTAAGCCACCTTATTGACCGGGCCACCCATATCGGTACACATCATGCCGCCCAGAATCGCGCCCAGCAGCACCGCATTAGCAGTACCCATGTTCGCCAGCCAGTGCGTCAGGCCGTTCATGATGCCGGCAACCGGTTTACCGACCACATAAATCATCAGCAGGCCGGTGATCAGACTGGCAAACAGCGGAATGATCAGTATCGGCTTCAGCGCTTCCATACTCTGCGGCAGTTTTACTTTGCCGCTGATCAGCTTCGCAGCGTAACCGGCGATGAAACCGGCGATGATGCCGCCGAGGAAGCCAGCGTTAATGCTGGTGGCGATCATGCCGCCAATCAGGCCTGGGGTCAGACCCGGACGGTCAGCAATCGAGAAAGCGATAAAGCCCGCCAGTACCGGCACCATCAGCGCAAAGGCGCTGCCACCGCCGATCTGCATCAGCGCGGCAGCCAGCGTGCCCTGCTCTTTAAATGCGGTGATACCAAAGGCAAATGACAGCGCGATACTCAGACCGCCCGCCACCACCATCGGCAGCATGTAAGAAACACCGGTCAGCAGGTGACGATAAGCGCCTGCGCCCTCTTTCTTCTCATTCTGATTGTCGCTACCTTGTCCACCCGCAGACTTATACGGTTTCGCTTCGGCAACCGCTTTGTCCAGTTCCTGAGCAGTTTTCTTCAGCGCCAGGCCGGTTGAGGTACGGTACATCGGCTTACCGGCGAATTTCGCCAGGTCGACTTCGATATCAGCCGCCACGATCACCAGATCGGCAGCTGCCACTTCTTCAGGGGTGATGGCGTTACCGGCACCGACAGAACCGCGGGTTTCAACTTTTACCCACCAGCCGCGCCGGGTCGCTTCAGCCTGAATCGCCTCGGCGGCCATAAAGGTATGTGCCACGCCGGTCGGACAGGCGGTAACCGCCACCACACGTTTCTGCGCGCCAGCCTGAGCCGCTGCAGGCGCACCTGCTGGTGCCGCAACCGGCACGGCGGCCTGCCACGGTTTAGCCTCAGCTTTGGCGCGATTGAGGAAGGTTTCTGGCTCACGGATCGCCAGCTGAACATCGCCCTGCCACAGCGGTTTGCCATTCAGCGCTGCGTCGTCCGGTACGTTTTTCCCCAGCACGATGACCTGCCCGGCCTCGGCGGGATTATCAGTCAGCGTCAGGCCAGCCGCCGCAGCGGCGGCAGCCAGGCGCTGTTGCGCCATATAAGCGGAAGCCAGTCCCAATGAAGGATCTTTTATCAGCAGCGTTTTCATTATCGCTCTCCTGCTGTCAGTTAACGGGTTGTAAGTCGACGCGCGCCATCATTGCGGCCAACTGGGTACGATCGGAAACGCCAACGTTGCTCTGGCTGACGGCCATTGCCGCCACTGCCGTGGCGAGACGCAGCGTGTGTTCACTGGATTCACGCATTAACAGGCCATAAATCAGCCCGCCGACCATCGAGTCGCCGGCACCCACGGTGCTGACCACTTCGCACACCGGCGGTTTGGCAATCCATTCGCCTGAGGCGTTGACCCACAGCGCGCCTTCCGCACCCAGCGAGATCACCACATGAGCGATGCCCTGCTCGCGCAGCTGGTGCGCAGCATCAATCACATCCTGCAGGGTCGGCAGTTTGCGACCGGCCCAGATTTCCAGTTCACGACGGTTGGGTTTAACCAGCCACGGCGCGGCTTTCAGCCCGGCCACCAGCGCGTCGCGGCTGCTGTCAAAAATAATGCACGGACAATGGGTGCGCAGCTCGGTCATCCAGCGGGTGAAGGCGTCAGGATCGACACCTTCCGGCAGGCTGCCGCTGACGCAGACCATATCGAACTGGCCCAGCCAGGTGAGTGAGTCGCTGGTAAAGCGATCCCAGTCCTGACCGTTAACCTGAAAACCGGAAAAGTTCAGGTCAGTGACATCGCCGGTCTGTTCAGTCAGTTTAACGTTGATTCGGGTACGGCCCGGCACCACCTGAAAACGGTTAGCAATGCCCAGCTCGCTGAACAGCTGCTGAAAGCCATCCTGGTTCTCTTTGCCGAGGAAGCCGCCGACGGTGACGTCGATGCCCAGATCCTTCAGCACTTTGGCCACGTTAATCCCTTTACCCGCCGCGTGCAGACCGGTGGTTTTCACCAGATTGACTTCGCCGCGTTCAATTTCAGGGGTATAACCCACCAGGTCATACGCCGGATTCAGCGTGATGGTAGCGACACGTCTGCTCATGCTGCCCCCTCGCCCAGTCCACTGGTGATCGCTTCTTCAATCGCATTCAGCGCCTGCTGTGCATCTTCACCGCTGGCGGTAAAGCGCAGGCGATGGCCTTTCTTCACGCCGAGCGCCACCACTTTCATCAGGCTGCGGCCGTTAGCGGGCTTGCCGCTGCCATCGAGGTTGGTGACGGTAATGTCGCTGTTGAATTGCTTGATCACGCTGACCAGCGCGGTGCCCGGACGGGCATGCAGACCGTGTTCGTTACGGATGGTGAACTCGGCGGTCAGCACCTCGGCCTGCTCGTCAACTTCACTGGTGAGCAGCGCATAGACGCCTGCGGCATCGGCTTTCAGCAAGCGGTCTGCTTTACCTTGCTGCAATAGGGCGCTGAGGTAACCCAGCACTTCCAGCGGACGTTCATCGACCGCGGCGACGCTGATCAACAGCGCGGCAGATTCGCCCTGATGGTCAAACGGATGAGCAGCACGGCTGACGGCCACGCCGCTGCGCAGATTGCCGAGGCTGCTGTCGCTCAGCCAGATCCCCTGTCCGAGACTCAGCGGCGCGTTAGAGACCACGTCAGCGACGTAGCTGGCATCGACCACGCCCGCTGACTGCAACCGACCGGCGTTCATCGCCTGTAAGGTGATTAAATCGCTGGCGGCGACGTTCAGGGTAATTAATGAGGTGTCGAAACTGAATTCGGCGGCTTGTTTCTCACCCATCAGCAACGCACGGAGATCTTCAGCAGAGGCGGTTTTAAGCTGTTCAGCGATGCTGTCATCGCTCAGAACGTGGGTTAACTGACGCAGCAGCGCCAGATGCTCATCCGATTTGGCGGCAATCCCGATCGCCACATAGGCGGTCTGATCGTCGCCCCAGCTGATGCCCTGCGGAAACTGGAACACCTGGACGCCGGTTTTCAGCACCAGATCGCGGGTATCGGTAGTGCCGTGCGGGATCGCGATGCCGTTACCAAGAAAGGTGGAGGTTTGCTGTTCACGCGCCAGCATCCCGTTGACGTAGCCTTCGGTCACATTACCGGCAGCGGTCAGCGCTGCGGCAACCTGGCGAATGGCCTCTTCTTTGTTCTGGGCGCTGGCTCCGGTATGGATGGCCTGCAATTCGAGCTGGAACATAATTCTCCTCGCTTGCTGAAATTGAATCGTTTCAGCCGATGGGGAAATTTTTACGCCATCTGTCACACAACAGGTGGCGCGGTCACCGCTGAAACGTTTCAAGGATTGTGGTACAGCCCCTTTCAGCAGGCAAGAAAATGCGCAAACGGCGTAGCAGATTTTTGACGTTACGCACATTTCATCGACGTTTCAGGATTTTGCCGCCTGCCAGCTGACGCGGTTGCTGTAAGCCTGGCTTAAATTCGCCATAACGTTCAGCAACGTCAGCGCGTCAGGGGGCGGTGTCCGCTTCCAGCTGCAACAGATAGATCATCGCCTGCTGGCGCGAATCGCCGCACATGCTGTGCGACGGCTGCAGGCCGGCACAGACTGCGGGACGCAGGTCGGAGCCAAACAGCTTGCAGCGTAAGGCGTCGTCGAGCTGAACGCAGGGCGTATTGGCGGGTTTGCCGTTGGGCATGCCGGGAATCGGCGAAGAGATGGAGGGCGCCGTACAACAGGCACCGCAGTGGCTACGGCATTGCATGCTGCGCTCCAGCAGAGAAAGTCGCGGCGACAATAGCAGTCCGCCGCCACAATTACCACGTCTGCCGCCGTCCGGGCTAAAATTTCATTCTCGCCATATTGCCAGTTTTCACCGGCGCGAGTAACGTGGCGCGCACTTCACTTCAGAGATAGCGAGAACAGCAATGCCAAAAGCGAATGAAATCAAAAAAGGAATGGCCGTTACCCACAACGGAAAACTGCTGCTGGTTAAAGATATTGATGTCCAGAGCCCAAGCGCACGCGGTGCCGCCACCCTGTATAAGATGCGCTTCACCGATGTGCGCACCGGTATGAAGGTCGAAGAACGCTTTAAGGGCGATGAGATTATTGATGCAATTTCGCTCAGCCGCCGCAGCGTCACCTTTTCTTATATAGACGGTGACGAGTATGTCTTTATGGATGACGAAGATTACACCCCTTACAGCTTCAAAAAAGAGCAGATTGAAGAAGAACTGCTGTTTATTCCTGAAGGGGGCATTCCGGGCATTCAGGTGCTGACGATGGAAGGACAGGTGCTGGCGCTGGAGCTGCCGCAGACCGTCGATATGGAAATTGTCGATACGTCACCCGGCATCAAAGGTGCCTCGGCCAGCGCCCGCACCAAACCGGCAGGCATGAGTACCGGCCTGGTGGTTCAGGTGCCTGAGTACCTCAGTAACGGCGACCGCATCCGCATTCATGTCGCTGAACGCCGTTATATGGGCCGTGCCGACTAACCGCACTTCCTGAACGTTGCCGTGGCGCTGACTGTTATAAAGTAACAACTTTCACGGCAAATACTGACAGGAGCCTGACTAATGACGCGGGTGAATCTGATTACCGGATTTCTGGGCAGCGGCAAAACCACGCTGTTATGCCATCTGCTGGCCGCAAAGCCCGCTAATGAGCAGTGGGCGGTGCTGGTCAATGAATTTGGTGAGATTGGCGTCGATGGCGCGCTGCTGGCCGATCGCGGAGCCATCCTGAAAGAGATCCCCGGCGGCTGCATGTGCTGCGTCAACGGCCTGCCGATGCAGATCGGGCTGAACCGGCTGTTGCAGAACAAGCCCGATCGGCTGCTGATTGAGCCGACCGGGCTGGGCCATCCGCGCCAGCTGTTGCAGCTGCTAAGTTCGCCGACCTACCACGCCTGGCTACAGCTCAACGCCACCCTCACCCTGCTGGATGCGCGCCAGCTTGCCGATCCGCGGGTCGTTGCTAATGAAAATTTCCGCGATCAGCTGGCGGCGGCGGACATTATTATCGGCAACAAGCAGGATCGCTGGCAGCCGGAAGATCATCAGCGTCTGGCCGACTGGCAGCGTGATGCGCTGGATCAGCGGCCCTTTATCGCCACCGAATTTGGTCAGATTCCGCTGGCGCTGCTCGATACGCCACGCGGCCAGCCGCGTGAGTTGCCGGTGCCACAGCATCACCACCCTGCCGCCATCCCGGCCAGTGGCGTAGCGGCCATGCGGCTGACGCATCCGGCACGCTGGCGTCGGGCGCTGAATCAGGGACAGGACTACAGCGCCTGTGGCTGGCTGTTCGACGCCGCGACGCAGTTTGACCAGCAGGCGCTGCTGGAATGGGTACGCCAGGCGCCAGGCGATCGAATTAAAGGCGTGATGCATATTGAGGCAGGATCGCTGATGATTAATCGTCAGGGCGACGATCTGCAGATTGAAACGCGATCGCAGCCACCCGCCGACAGCCGTATCGAGATCATTAATTCGCAGCAGGCTGACTGGAATAGACTACAATCGGCGTTGTTGAAGTGCCGTTTACGCTGACACGGTTATTGTCGGCGGTTATTTTTTCAATCATGAGTTTAATTATGCGCGTAACTCGCCTTATTACCATCCTGTTGCTTAATGCATTGGGCGTGGTGCTATTCCTGTCGTGGTATCTGCCGCCTGAACATGGTTTCTGGTTCGGCATCGATAAAGCAATTTTCTTTGGCTTTAATAGTCAGATGATCATTCACTCCGGCTTTGCGCTGCTGGTGGCGATCACCAACTATCGTGGCTTTGATGCCGTCTCGCTGCTGGCGATGGGCCTGCTTTATCTGTCGATCTGGCGCAGCGAAACACCGCAGGCACGGCGTCGCATGCTGGCTATCGGCATCACCATGCTGTTAACCGCGGTAGTCCTCAACCAGCTGGGTCACCTGCTGCCGGTGAAACACTCCAGCCCGACACTGTTCTTCGACAACGTGCATCGGGTCAGTGAGCTGACCGGTATTCCGGCTAAGGATGCCTCGAAAGACAGTTTCCCTGGCGACCACGGCATGATGCTGATGATCTTCGCCTGCTTTATCTGGCGTTATTTCGGTTTCGGTCGGTTTTTAATTGCGGCGGCGATCGTGGTTATTTTCTCGCTGCCTCGCGTTATGGCTGGCGCGCACTGGTTCACCGATATTGCCGTCGGTTCACTGTCGGTAGTTTTAGTCGGATTGAGCTGGTGGTTATTAACCCCGGCCAGTGATGCGCTGGTAAATTGGTTTTATCGCAAATTGCCGGGTAAATATAAGCCGCTAAGCTGAATGATAAGCGCGGGCGTAATAATGGCATTATTCTTAACCGCCCGCGCTTATAAAAAAAGTCAGTACATTATTAGCAGGCTAATTAAATTGATTAAAAGAAAAGGTTATGACTCACCTCATCGGTTAAATAACCGCCATTTCTGTCTGTCCATAAAGAAAATTCCCAAACAGCAGGCTATAGGCGGAATTAGCGCGCTTTTTACCCCCTGCTCTCACCATCATTTCCCCACAATTGTTGCTAAAGTAGTCAGTGTGTTAAGGTTTGATTTCACATCAGAAAAACCTATAAGAATTTGACTGAAAGCACTCGCCACGGCGCTTGTAATCGGTTAACCTCAGTCGCTGTGGGGTAACAGCAGCAGCAAATTCGCTTTTTTTTACAGTAAAAATGTGTCCATTAACACATTTTAGTAATTAAGGAATTGTCTTAGTCTGTTTCGCTTATTAATCTCCCTGTTTTGTCATCTGGCTGGCGACAATCTTGTCGTAAGGACATCGAAGGAAAACCCGAATAATGGTCAAGTCTCAACCAATACTGAGATATATCTGGCGAATCGTGCCTGCAGTGGCACTGGCAACTCTCCTCTCAGCTTGTAGCAGTACCCATAACGGTCAAAACGCGAATAACGAGAATCATGAAGTTAACAACCACAATGGTTTTTTACTTCAGGCGTCTCAGGATGAATTTGAAGAAATGGTGCGTAACGTTGACGTTAAGTCACGCATCATGGATCAATACGCCGTCTGGAAAGGTGTGCGCTATCGCCTCGGTGGCGATACCAAACGCGGTATCGATTGCTCCGCCTTTGTACAACGCACCTTCCGCGATCAATTTGGCTTAGAACTGCCGCGTTCTACCTCAGAGCAGCAGGGCACCGGTAAAGAGATTTCACGCACTAAACTGCGTCCTGGCGATCTGGTGCTGTTCCGCGCCGGTTCTACTGGCCGTCATGTTGGCATCTATCTCGGTAATGATAACTTCGTTCACGCTTCCACCAGCAGTGGTGTGATGATCTCCAACCTGAACGACAATTACTGGAAAAAGCGTTATCGTGAAGGGCGACGCGTATTAAGTCGTAACCCGACCTGATTACCGCCTTTGATCTCCTTCTCAGCCAGAGAATATGAAACGCTGCTTACGCAGCGTTTTTTTTCGTCTGATGCCCTTGCCCGCCTCAGACTGATGGCTTAAAAACCATTGCCTTTCAGAAGAATAACGAGACATTCCCCGCCTTCTCGTTATATTCTCGGTCGCTTACACCGAAGCAGTCGTGCGCAATAACATAATAATAATTTTATCAGAGGAAGCACCTCATGCCACTGTCGGGGGCGCTGATGCGCCATGCAACCTATCCTCGTCGAATCGCATGGAGTAGCGCGATGATCGGCTGCCTGTTCTTTTTATTATTTTCTGCGCTATCGTTTAACCATCTCTGGCATAAGCGCGATCGGCAGCACCAGCAATTATTAGAGAACAGCCGAATGGCCCTACAGCAAACGCTCTCTTCTCTGATTAACAGCACGCTCAGCCCTCTGCTTCCATTCACCGAAACTCCCTGCCAGACCATTAATCGTGAACTGACCTCACGCGCCGCCTTTGCCGGTAATCTTCGCGCCATTCTGCTGATAAATAACGGTAACGCTTTTTGTTCCTCTGCCACCGGCAGCTTTAGCCTGCCGCTCAGCGTTATTGCGCCAATGAGTGATACGACACGCGACATTGATCTGCAACTGATGCGCGGCACGCCGCTGCAACCCAATAAACCGGCGCTGGCGCTGTGGATCAGGAATCCAGGCAGCGTCCAGTCCGGGGTGTTTGCCACCCTCAATATTACGCTGGCGCCCTATCTGTTGCTGGCGTCGCGCCAGTCAGAGATTACCGGCATGGCGCTGGTGGCGCAGCGTACGGCGTTAACCAGCTGGCAGCCGGGCGTAGTGGAAAACCACGGGCTGCCGCCGCCGTTACGGCAACAGTCCCTGCCCGGTTACCCGCTGCAGTTTGTGTTATATGGCTCGACGCTGGCGCTCAGCGATTATCAAAATATTGTGCTGATTAGCCTGTTGCTCTCCCTGCTGGTGACCGGCGGCGGCTGGCTGCTGCTGTCAGCCTATCAGCGTCCCGGCAAAGATCTGATCCAGGGAATCAAGCGTGGCGAGTTTCACATTGAATATCAGCCACTGGTGACCTCGCATGATGGTCAGCCCTACGGCATGGAAGCGCTACTGCGCTGGACTCACCCGACCGAGGGGCCGATCCCGCCGGATGTGTTTATCAGCTACGCCGAAGCGCAAAACCTGATTATTCCGCTGACCCGCCATCTGTTCCAGCTGGTGGCGCGTGATGCCCACCTGCTCTGCCACACCATTCCCCGCCATGCCAGCCTCAGCCTGAATATCTCTCCGCTGCATCTGGCGGATAGCTGCTTCCGCCAGGATGTGCTGCGCTGGCTCGACACCATGCCCGCCGCGCACTTCAGTTACGTGTTTGAAATCACCGAGCGTGCGATGGTGCGCGATGAAAATGTCGGCGAACTGTTTGACTGGCTGCATCAGCAGCAGATTAATATTGCGATTGATGACTTCGGCACCGGACACAGTGCGCTGATCTATCTGGAGCGTTATGCGTTTGATTACCTGAAGATCGATCGCGGTTTTGTGCAGAGCATCGGAACCGACACCCTGACCTCACCGGTACTGGATACGGTGTTACAGCTGGCGAAAAAGCTCAATCTGAAAAGCGTGGCGGAAGGCGTCGAAACCGGAGAACAGGCCGCCTGGCTGATCAATCGCGGCGTGACGCATCTGCAGGGTTACATTTTTAGCCGTCCGCTACGTCCCGAAACGCTGATAGACTATTTTCAGCGTCACGATGCCTGACGCGCGGAATCGAAAAATTACAGGAGAGCGTAAACGTGGTGCTGCTTCGTGCTGGATTTTTATTGCTGTGCGGCGTCCTGAGCGGCCCGCTGCTGGCCGCCAGCATTCAACACAGCTTCGCTTTTACCCAGGCGGGCACAGCGAAGTATCCGCCAGACTTCAGTCATTATGATTATGCCAATCCGCAGGCCCCCAAAGGCGGCAGCATCACCATGGCGGTGGTCGGCACCTACGACAACTTTAACCGCTACGCCTCGCGCGGCAATCCCGGCATCTACACGGAAGCCCTGTATGACGGGCTCTATACCGGCTCAGATGATGAGCCCGGCAGCTACTATCCGCTGATCGCCGACTCTGCCCGCAACGCCAGCGACTTTAGCTGGATCGAGATCCGTCTTAAACCGCAGGCCCGCTTCCAGGATGGCAGCCCGATCACCGCTCAGGACGTGGCCTTTTCGTTTGGCAAATTTATGACTGAAGGGGTGCCGCAGTTTCGCGTCGCCTATCGCGGCGTGACCGTAAAGCCGCTGGACCGCCTGACGGTGCGAATTGATGCCCAGCAGCCGGACAAAGATCGGATGCTGGGATTACTGACGCTGCCGGTGCTGGCTGAAAAATTCTGGCACGATAAAAAGTTCAACGAACCCCTGAGTTCGCCGCCGCTGTCGAGCGGTCCTTATCGCATCACTAAATGGAAGCCCGGTCAGTTCATTGAGTACAGCCGGGTAAAAGATTACTGGGCGGCCGATCTGCCGGTTAACCGCGGACGGTTTAATTTTGATCGCATCCGCTACGACTACTATCTGGATGACAACGTGGCGTTTGAGGCTTTTAAAGCGGGCGCGTTCGATTTACGGGAAGAGACCTCAGCCAAAAAATGGGCCACCCAGTATCGCGGCCGCCATTTCGACGATGGCAGCATTGTGAAAGAGACGTTGCCCAATCAGGCCGCGATTGATACCCGCTGGCTGGCGTTTAACAATGAAAAACCGCTGTTTCACGATCGCCGGGTCCGCCAGGCGCTGACGCTGGCGTTTGATTTTGAGTGGATGAACAAGGCGCTGTTCTATGGTGCTTATCAGCGTGCCAGCAGCTATTTCCAGAATACCGGGTTTGCCGCCCGCGGTGTGCCCGATGCGCAGCAGCAGGCATTGCTGGCTCCGTGGCGGGCGCAGTTGCCGCCTGACCTGTTCACCCAGCCCTATCACCCGCCGGTTACCGACGGCAGCGGTTACGATCGCGCCAGTCTGCTTCAGGCGTTTGCCTTGCTGAAACAGGCGGGCTGGCAGATTAACCATCGCCGGTTGGTGAACGAGAAAACCGGTCAGCCGTTTAGCGTTGAACTGCTGTTGCGCAGCGGCACCAGTACCGAATGGGCGCTACCGCTGCAGCACAATCTGGCGCGGCTCGGTATCACCCTGACTCTGCGCCAGGTGGACAGTTCACAGTATCTGCGGCGGCTGCGTGAGGGCGACTATGACATGATCGCCACCGCCTATTCTGCTATGCCGATCCCCTCCTCCAGTCTGCAGGTTTACTGGCAGTCGGACTACATCGCCTCGTCGTGGAATACCGCGCGGGTTAAAGATCCGCTGGTCGATCATTTCGTCAAACAGATTGTGGCGCATCAGGGCGATCTCCCTGCCCTTCGACCGCTGGCGCAGGTACTGGATCGCATTCTGCTGTGGAATGCCTATATGATTCCAATGTGGTACAACGCAGAGCAACGGCTGGCGTACTGGGATAAGTTTTCCCATCCGGCCGGCAAACCGGCTTACAGCCTCGGGCTGGAAAACTGGTGGTATGACGTGAACAAAGCTGCCCGGTTGCCGGCCAGCAAACGCTAAGGAGTGGACCGTTGGCAACTTACTTTCTGCGCAGGCTGTTGCTGATTATTCCCACCCTGTGGGCGATCATCACCCTTAACTTTTTTATTGTGCAGATTGCACCGGGCGGTCCGGTCGATCAGGCGCTGGCCAATATCCAGTTCGGTCAGACCACGGGTCTGGCTGGCGGCGGTGCCGACAGCGCGGGGTCCCGCGCCAGCCTGAATGCACTTAACCCGGCGGATAATCAGTATCGCGGCGCGCGCGGGCTGGATCCCGAGGTGATTGCGGAGATTAAGCAGCGCTACGGCTTTGATAAGCCGATCTGGCAACGCTATGGCGAAATGCTGTGGGACTATGCCCGCTTCGATTTTGGCGACAGCCTGTTTCGCAGCGCCTCGGTGCTGCAGCTGGTGAAAGAGAGTTTACCGGTGTCGATCAGTCTGGGCCTGTGGAGCACGCTGATTATCTATCTGGTGTCGATCCCGCTCGGCATCCGTAAAGCGGTACGCAACGGCAGCGCCTTTGATATCTGGAGCAGCACCTTCATCATTATTGGCTACTCGATTCCGGCCTTTCTGTTCGGCATCATGTTAATCGTGCTGTTTGCCGGCGGCAGCTATCTCGACTGGTTTCCGCTGCGCGGCCTCACCTCACCGCAGCATGACAGCCTGCCCTGGTACGGCCAGGTGCTTGATTATTTCTGGCACATCGCGCTGCCGGTGCTGGCAACGGTGATTGGCGGCTTTGCTACTCTGACCATGCTGACAAAAAACGCCTTTCTGGATGAGATCCGTAAACTGTACGTGGTCACCGTCCGCGCCAAAGGGGTGCCGGAGCGCCGCATTCTGTATCACCACGTGTTCCGCAATGCGATGCTGCTGGTGATTGCCAGCTTCCCCGCCACCTTTATCAGCATGTTTTTCACCAGTTCGGTGCTGATCGAAGTGATATTTTCACTTAACGGCCTCGGACTGCTCGGCTATAACGCGACCCTGCAGCGCGACTACCCGGTGATGTTTGGTACGCTCTATATTTTCACCCTGATCGGCCTGCTGATGAATGTTCTCAGCGACTTAACCTATACGCTGGTCGATCCCCGCATTGATTTCGAGGGCCGCTGATGCGCTTATCTCCCCTGAATCAGCAGCGCTGGCAGCGCTTTCGCCATAACCGACGTGGCTACTGGTCGCTGTGGCTCTTTCTGGTTATTTTCCTGCTGTCGCTCGGTGCCGAGCTGATCGCCAATGACAAGCCGCTGCTGGTGCATTATCAGCAGCGCTGGTATTTGCCGCTGCTGTTTGACTACAGCGAGACCGATTACGGCGGCGTGCTGGCAACCGCCGCCGATTATCAGGACCCCTGGTTGCGGCAGCGGATAGATCAGCAAGGCTGGGCGATCTGGGCGCCGATCCGCTTCAGTGACAGCACCATCAATTTTGCCACCCAGGTGCCCTTCCCTTCCCCGCCTTCGGCGCAGAACTGGCTGGGCACCGACGCAACCGGCGGTGATGTGATGGCGCGTCTGCTGTACGGCACGCGTATTTCACTGCTGTTTGGCCTGCTGCTGACGCTGTTTTCCAGCGTGATCGGTATGGTGGTCGGCGCGGTGCAGGGCTATTTC
The DNA here is from genome assembly GCF_059730575.1 of Pantoea sp. X-Soil-YNGN-775. NCBI lineage: Bacteria > Pseudomonadati > Pseudomonadota > Gammaproteobacteria > Enterobacterales > Erwiniaceae > Pantoea > Pantoea sp. X-Soil-YNGN-775. The sequence continues at coordinate 2,726,241 of NZ_AP035945.1, forward strand.
GGCGGCAGGATTGATCTGATTGGACAACGGCTGATTGAAGTCTGGTCCGGCATGCCGTCGTTGTTTCTGCTGATTTTGCTCTCCAGCGTGATTCAGCCTGGTTTCTGGTGGCTGCTGCTGGTGACGGTGACCTTTGGCTGGATGAGCCTGGTTAGCGTGGTGCGGGCCGAGTTCCTGCGCACCCGCAACTTCGACTATATCCGCGCGGCACAGGCGCTGGGCGTCAGTGACAGCCGGATTATGCTGCGCCATATGCTGCCGAATGCGATGGTGGCCACCCTGACCTTCCTGCCGTTTATTCTGTGTGGATCGATTACCACACTGACCTCGCTCGATTTCCTCGGCTTTGGTTTGCCGCTCGGTTCGCCGTCGCTGGGGGAACTGCTGCTGCAGGGTAAAAATAATCTGCAGGCGCCGTGGCTCGGCCTGGCGGGCTTTTTCTCACTGGCGATCCTGTTATCGCTGCTGATTTTTATCGGCGAAGCGGTACGTGACGCCTTCGATCCCGGCAAAGGAGTCTGAATGACTGCGCCACTGCTTGCTATCAACCACCTTTCGGTCGCCTTTCGTCAGGGCGAACGGCTGCAGCGGGTGGTGGATGAGGTTTCATTACGCGTTGAGGCCGGTGAAACGCTGGCGCTGGTGGGCGAATCGGGTTCCGGCAAAAGTGTCACCGCCCTGTCAGTGATGCGGCTGCTGCCTCCCTCGACGGTCGCCTGGCCGGGCGGGGAGATCCTGTTCAACGGTGAGGATCTGCTGCGCGCCAGCGAGCAGCGGCTGCGCGGCATTCGCGGCAACCAGATCGCGATGATCTTTCAGGAGCCGATGGTGTCACTTAATCCGCTGCATACCGTGGAGAAGCAGCTGTACGAAGTGCTGTCGCTGCATCGCGGTATGCGGCCTGCGGCGGCACGCGGCGAAATCCTCAGCGTGCTGGATCGGGTCGGCATCCGCCAGCCCGCCGCCCGGCTGCACGATTTTCCGCATCAGCTGTCGGGCGGCGAACGTCAGCGGGTGATGATCGCCATGGCGCTTTTAACCCGGCCAGCACTGCTGATCGCTGATGAGCCGACCACCGCGCTCGATGTGACGGTGCAGGCACAGATTCTGGCCCTGCTGCGCGAGCTGCAACGCGAATTCAACATGGGGATGCTGTTTATCACTCATAACCTGAATATTGTGCGTCAGCTGGCGGATAGCGTCAGCGTGATGCGTCAGGGAAAGGTGGTTGAGCAGAATCGCTGCCAGACGCTGCTCAGTCAGCCGCAGCATCCCTACACCCAACAGCTGCTGGCGGCAGAGCCGGAAGGCAGGCCATTGCCGCTGCCCGCCGACGCGCCGGTGATCCTGCAGGTCGATCGGCTTCGGGTCAGTTTCCCGTTACGCCGTGGCCTGTTCCGCCGCCAGGTGGGCGAAAAACGGGCGCTCTCTGCGCTGAGTTTTACCCTGCGGCGCGGCGAAAGTCTCGGACTGGTGGGTGAATCCGGCTCAGGTAAAAGCACCACCGGCCTGGCGCTGCTGCGGCTGATTGAGGCCGGCGGCGAGGTCTGGTTTGATGGCCAGCCGCTGCATCAGCTGTCACGGCGGCAACTGCTACCGCTGCGTCGGCGCATTCAGGTGGTGTTTCAGGACCCGAACTCTTCGCTTAATCCGCGGATGACGGTGCAGCAGATTATCGCCGAAGGGCTGGCGGTGCATCAGCCCGAGCTGACCGCACAGCAGCAGGAACAGCAGGTTATCGCGGTGATGCAGGAGGTCGGGCTGGAGGTGGAGAGCCGTCATCGCTATCCGGCGGAATTTTCCGGTGGCCAGCGGCAACGCATCGCCATTGCCAGGGCGCTGATCCTTGAACCGGAGATGCTGGTGCTGGATGAGCCGACCTCGTCGCTCGATCGCACGGTACAGAAACAGATCCTGACGCTGTTGCGTCGGCTACAGCAGCAGCGCCAGCTGAGCTATCTGTTTATCAGTCACGATCTTGAGGTGGTGCGCGCCCTGTGCCATCAGCTTATCGTGCTGCGTCAGGGGGAAGTGGTGGAACAGGGGGAGTGTGAAATGCTGTTTGCCTCGCCTGCGGCGGAATACACCTGCGAACTGCTGCGTTCAGCGCAACTCAGCGAGCGATAAACGTTTCGGCAATCGCCACGCCCTGATTTTTCAGGCAGCAGTTGGTGGCACTTTCGTCGCGGCGCTGGATAAACAGGCAAGGCTGCCCTTCGCACTCGGCGACTTTACAGTCGACCTGGATGTCAGCCAGCACCTCTTTCAGCTGCTGCAGGATCTCCCAGGCCGGAATGCCGTCGTGGCTGATTAACCGCAGCGCGATAAAATCCTGATCGTCCAGCGTGGTGTCATCCGCTTCGATGGCACTGTGATGATCGCTGGTCCAGCGAAAATGCTGTGGTAAGCGATGCACAATCGAAAGTTGCAGCATAGTTATCAATGTCCCCAGGAGTATTTACTTCGCCATCCCTTTGTGGTGGTCGCCCGGTGTCACGGCGTCGGTGTCCGGACGTCAAGGCCCGGCTTCTCATTTCCCACTAAAGCGAATCGCTGAATTTATTTTTTTGCGAGTGGTATCGCAATTCAGGCTATATGTACCGCGTTCGGCAGCACTTAACAATCATTTTAGACGCAATGTGGTTACTTTTTTAGCTAAATATTTTCACAATATCGAAACAAAGTGGCATAGCCGATCGGGCCGTCCGGGATAACCGTGACGGCCTGACTCGCTGAATGCGCTTAATGCGAGGCGTGACGTGGACGGGAAGCGTAGAAGAACAGCAGCAGAGAAAGCGTGGCGCACAGCGCGATGGTGCCAACCATCGGCCAGGCACTGTTAAAACTGACCAGCGACAGCAGCGCGCCGACCAACGCACCCACGCCGAAGCGCAACGTGCCGGCCAGCGAGGAGGCGGTGCCTGCCATATGCGGGAACTCATCAAGGATTACCGCCATCGCGTTCGATGAGACCATCGATACACAACCGATAAACATCGCCACCCCGAACACCAGCGGCAAAAAGCCAAGATCAAAGGCGCTGACGATCAGCAGCCAGATGCCCATGCAGAACTGAATCAACAGGCCGAGACGGAACATCGCTACCGGGCCAAAACGGCGCACTGCGCGGCTGTTAATCAGGGTTAAGATGAACAAAAACACCACATTGAGGCCGAAGTAATAGCCAAAGTTTTGCGGTGAAACGTGGTTCAGTTCGATGTAGACAAAGGGACCGGCGTTGAGAAAGGTAAACAGTCCGGCAAACGAAAAACCGCTCGACAGCATGTAGCTGAAGGCGCGTTTGTGCCGAAACAGGATCACGAAATTTCCCAGCGTGGTGCGCAGATGAAAACGCTGTCGCTGCTCGGGTTTCAGGGTTTCGCGAATCTGGGTAGTCACCAGCACCGTGGTGATCACCGCCGCCGCCGACAGCGCCCAGAAAATGGCGTGCCAGTTCCAGATCAACAGCAGCCAGCCGCCGATAATCGGCGCCAGCAGCGGCGCAATGGTGGTGATCAGCATCACGAACGACATCATGCGTGAGAAGTCCTCTTTCGAGTAACTGTCACGCATCAGGGCATTGATCACCACGCTGGCGGCAGCGGCCGATAATCCATGCAGAAAACGCATGGCGATAAGCTGATCGATAGTCTGCGACAGCGCACAGGCCGCGGCGGCGACGGCAAAAATCAGCGTACCGAGGGCAATCACCGGCTTACGGCCGTAGCTGTCGGCCAGCGGGCCGTAAATCAACTGGCCGATGGCGAACCCGAGGATGTAGAGGTTGAGCGTCATCTGCACGCTACCGGCAGAAACACCAAACTCACGCGCAATTTGCGGCATCGCCGGCAGATACATGTCAATCGACAGCGGCATCAACATCGCTAACAGACCGAGGATTACCACCAATCCTATCGGCGAATTCTTTTCCTTGCGCACACCCTCTCCTGCCCTTGCTGATTAAACCGTTCGGCCGCTGCGCGCTTGCAGTCAGCCAGCGCTGTTATTTTACCTGCAGCTCTTTCGGCATGCCGATACTGGCGATCTCGTCGGCGGTTAATGGCCGGTATTCACCCGGTTCCAGATCCGCATCCAGCGAAATATCACCGATTCGCTCGCGATGCAGGCCCACCACCCGATTACCGACGGCAGCAAACATCCGTTTCACCTGATGGTAACGCCCTTCGCTCAGGGTCAGCAGCACCTCGGTTGGGGTAATCACCTCCAGCTGTGCCGGTTTGGTCAGGCTTTTTTCATTGTGCAGCTGCACGCCAGCCGTAAACTGCGCGGCGGTATCGTCGCTAACCGGCGATTCCAGCATCACCCGATAGGTTTTCTCGCAGTGATGGCGCGGCGAGGTGATGCGGTGTGACCACTGGCCGTCATCCGTCAGCAGCACCAGCCCGGTGGTATCAATGTCGAGACGCCCGGCGGCGTGCAGTTTGAATGCCATCGGCTCTTCGATAAAATAGATGATGGTCGGATGATCGGGATCGTCGGTTGAACAGACGTAACCCTGCGGCTTATTCAGCATGAAGTAGCGTGGCCCGGTCTGCATCTGCAGTACGTTGCCGTCATATTCGACCTCGTGGTCGGGCAGCAGTTTGAAGGCGGTGTCGCGCACCACTTCACCGTTAACGGTGACACGCTGGCCACGGATCTCGCGATGAGCGATGGCACGGCTGATTTCCAGTTGCTGAGAGATGAATTTGTCGAGTCGCATGAATTCGTTTTGCCTGTTACTGCGGAGGGAACCTGAAACGGCCTGGTTAACCGTTGAAAATGTACGGGAAGTATAGCGTGATCCGCGCCGGTCTGACAGCGCGTTTACCGCGCTTTCGTGGCATAATTACCCTCAGTTTGCCAAAAGTGATAGCCATGTCTTTTACCTTACGCCCCTATCAACAGGACGCGGTCAATGCCACCGTTGCGCATTTCCGTCGTCATCACCATCCTGCGGTTATTGTGCTGCCGACCGGTGCCGGAAAAAGTCTGGTGATTGCCGAGCTGGCCCGGCTGGCGCGCGGCCGGGTACTGGTGCTGGCGCACGTGAAAGAACTGGTGGCGCAGAACCACAGTAAATATCAGGCCTACGGTCTGGAGGCGGATATCTTTGCCGCCGGTCTGCAGCGAAAAGAGAGTCAGCGCAAAGTGGTGTTTGGCAGCGTGCAGTCGGTCGCCCGCAACCTGGACCAGTTCGACAGCGCCTTTTCACTGGTGATTGTCGATGAGTGCCACCGCATTGGCGATGACAAAGAGAGCCAGTATCAGCAAATTTTTAACCATCTGCGGCAGCATAATCCGCAGTTGCGGCTGCTCGGCCTGACGGCCACCCCGTTCCGCCTCGGAAAGGGCTGGATTTACCAGTTTCACTACCATGGCATGGTTCGCGGTGATGAAAAGGCGCTGTTTCGTGACTGTATTTACGAGCTGCCGCTGCGCTACATGATTAAACATCAGTTTCTGGTGCCGCCGGAGCGGCTCGATATGCCGGTGGTGCAGTATGATTTTAGCCGCCTGACGGCACAGTCCAACGGCCTGTTCAGTGAAGCCGATCTCAACCGCGAACTGAAACAGCAGCAGCGCGTGACGCCACATATCATCCGCCAGATTGTCGAGTTCGCAGAAGATCGACACGGCGTGATGATTTTTGCTTCTACGGTCGAACACGCGGGTGAAATTCTGCGGCTGTTACCCGTCAACAGCGCCCTGATATCAGCGGAAACCCCGGCCAAAGAGCGCGATGCGCTGATTGTGGCGTTTAAGGCGCAGCAACTGAAGTTTCTGGTTAACGTCGCGGTGCTGACCACCGGTTTTGATGCACCGCACGTAGATCTGATCGCCATTCTGCGTCCGACGGAATCGGTCAGCCTGTATCAGCAAATTGTGGGCCGCGGCCTGCGGCTGTCACCGGGTAAAACCGACTGCCTGATCCTTGATTACGCCGGTAACCCGCACGACCTGTTTACCCCGGAAGTAGGCGCGCCCAAAGGTGCCAGTGATAATCAGCCGGTCCAGGTGTTCTGCCCGGCCTGTGGCTTTGCCAATACCTTCTGGGGCAAAGCCACCGCCGACGGCATGGTGATTGAGCATTTTGGCCGCCGCTGTCAGGGCGTGCTGGAAGATGACGACGGTGAGCGCGAGCAGTGCGACTTCCGCTTCCGCTTCAAGAGCTGCCCCGACTGCGGTGCAGAAAATGATATTGCCGCCCGGCGCTGTCACCAGTGCGACAAAATTCTGGTCGATCCGGACGACATGCTGAAGGCGGCGCTGAAATTAAAAGATGCGCTGGTGCTGCGCTGCGGCGGAATGACGCTGGAACAGGGCCGCGATGCCAAAGGTGAATGGCTGAAAGCCACCTATTACGATGAGGAAGGCACCAGCGTCAGCGAACGTTTTCGCCTGCAGACGCCGGCGCAACGCAAGGCGTTTGAGCAGCTGTTTATGCGCCCGCATCAGCGTGCGCCGGGCGTGCCGCTTGGCTGGCAAACTGCGGCCGACGTGCTGGCGCTGCAGCCGTTACTGCGCCATCCCGATTTTGTGGTGGCGCGGGCCAAAGGCCAGTTCTGGCAGATCCGCGAGAAGATGTTTGACTATCAGGGCCGCTTCCGTCGCGCCAACGAACTGCGTTAAGCGCCGCGCGGGCCGGTATATCGTTTGCCACCACCTGGCATAACGGCTATACTGCCGCCCGCTTTTGCATGTGCATCAGCGGTATTGAATAACCAGCCTGTTACTGGGTCGCCTGTAGCAGGAATTAAATAAAGAGATATATTAATGCTCACTATCAATGCAGTAGAACGTAAAGAGCAGGGTAAGGGTGCGAGCCGCCGCCTGCGTACAGCAAACCGTTTCCCGGCCATCATTTACGGTGGTTCTGAAGCGGCTGTTGCCATCGACCTGGATCACGACTCCGTAATGAACCTGCAAGCTAAGCCAGGTTTCTACGACGAAGTCCTGACCCTGTCTGTTGACGGTAAAGAAACCAAAGTGAAAGTTCAGGCTGTTCAGCGTCACCCGTTCAAGCCAAAACTGTTTCACATCGACTTCGTTCGCGCTTAATCGCGAGCTTGGTTGAAAGCAGAAGGGCCGGTTGCGAAACCGGCCCTTTTCTTTTGGCGCTGCCGGGTGAAAACGGTGGCACGCAGGTAAAGCCGGGCTTAGCCCGGCTTTTTTATTTGCTGCTGGTCCGGCGCTGAAGCTGATCGCGCAGGTTCGGCGGCGTGCCTTTGATGGTCAGGGTATCGGTGGCCGGATCCCAGAAAATGCGTTCTCCTAACAGCATCGCATCAAAATTCAGCGTCAGTCCCCCGCCGCTGCCGGCAAATTTGGTTAACTGCCGCAGGGTGCTGCGGTCAGCCGGGAAACTCTCTTCCAGCTCGTAACCCTGCTCCTGGGTAAACGCCTGGAAGGTTTTTTCGCCCAGCGGCGGCAGCTCGCCCGACAGTTCTTCCAGCGCAATCTCTTCACCCGCCTGCAGCTGCTCGTTGCAGTAGCTGTAGACCTGCTGCCGGTAGTTCTGACGCTCCTGCTTATCGAGATTCGACTCGCTGCAGTAATCATCCACCGCCTGTAACAGACCGCGGTTCTGCGCTTTGGTGTCTAAGCCCACCTCAGCACCGAGGAAATCCATAAAGAAGTCAGCCACTTTACGTCCAACGCGACCGCGCAGGAAGGTCAGGTAACGGGTTGATTCCGGGTTAGTTTCCCATTCGGTCAGGTCGATACGCGCCACAATATCGGCATGATTAATGTCGAGATAATGGGTACTGCTGATGTCCATCTGCTCGTTAACCCGCATGCTCGACTGGCTGTTGAGCACCGCAATCAGCAGATAGTCCACTGCCAGATAGCGATAGTGAACAAACAGCACCACGCCGCCTTCGGCAAACGGATATTTTGCCAGCTCATCACGCAGGCGACCGGTGGCCGCCCGGCTAAAAGCGAGAAAATCATCGTTGCCCTGGCGACAATTACGCAGCGCGTCCGCCAGTTCACTCTCCGGGGTAAACAGGCCATAGGCTTTGCTTTTCGCGCTGTAAACCCGGTGCAGCTCCTCCACCATGGCGTTAACCGTGTTGGTAGCGGGTAACAGCGAATCGCGTAGCACCAGTTCAAGCTGGTTTTCATCGCGTTTAATTAACTGATGCAGGGCAATCTGGTCGATATCCAGACTCATGGTAGACTCTCCTTTTAGCACAGGCGCGTATTCAAACACCGCCGGCATCGGCTTTCAACTCCATGCGTAAAGCGAACAGTGCGCTTTCGATAAAATTGCGGAAAAAAGGTCGCTGTTCCGGTAATATATCGCCTTTTGAAATGAGCTCAGATAACGATATGCCACAATCTTCCCGTTACAGTGACGAACGCGTGGAACAACTCCTCGCGGAAATGGCCCAAATCCTGCAGAAGGACAAGGCCCCGACCGATCTTTCCCTGATGGTGCTGGGAAACATGGTGACTAATTTGATTAACAGCGATGTCGCCCCTGCGCAACGTCGTTCACTGGCCCGATCTTTCGCTGATGCCTTGCAGGCGTCGGTACGTGACGATAACGCCCATTAATTTGCTGATTTGATCTCATAATATGGTAACCAACCGGCAGCGCTACCGCGAAAAAGTCTCCCAGATGATCAGTTGGGGGCACTGGTTTGCTCTGTTTAACATCCTTTTCGCGCTGATTTTAGGCAGTCGCTACCTGTTGGTCGCTGACTGGCCTTCTTCGCTGGCGGGGCGTATTTACGCCTATAGCAGCTGGATTGGCCACTTCAGTTTTATCGTTTTTGCCGCCTATCTGTTGATCATCTTCCCGCTGACTTTTGTGGTGATGTCGCAACGGCTGTTGCGGGTGATCTCGGCGGTGGTCGCCACCGCCGGGCTGACGCTGGTGATGGTCGACAGTGCGGTGTTCAGCCGCTTCCACCTGCACCTCAATCCGGTGGTGTGGGAGCTGGTGATCAACCCCGACCAGAGCGAGATGGCGCGTGACTGGCAGCTGATGTTTATCAGCGTGCCGCTGATCTTCCTGGTACAGATGCTGTTTGCCACCTGGAGCTGGCAGAAGCTGCGCAGCCTCAATCGCCGTTCATTTGGTAAACCGGTTGCCGCACTGTTTATCAGCGCCTTCTTTGCCAGCCATCTGATGTATATCTGGGCTGATGCCAACTTCTATCGCCCGATTACCATGCAGCGCGCTAACCTGCCGCTCTCCTATCCGATGACCGCCCGTCGCTTCCTTGAGCGTCATGGCTTACTGGATGCGCAGGAGTATCAGCGTCGTCTGGTGCAGCAAGGCGATCCGGAAGCGGTGTCGGTTGAATATCCGCTGAGTGAGATTACCTTCCGCGACGCAGGCACCCGCAATAATCTGTTGGTACTGACCGTCGATGGCCTGAATAACGCTACGCTGGCAAAAGCGCTGCCGCAGCTGAATCAGTTTGCCAGTGAAAATGTGCGCTTTACCCAGCACTACAGCGCCGGCGATACGCCGGAAAAAGGGCTGTTTGGCCTGTTTTACGGTATCTCTTCCAGCTACATGAACGGGATACTGGCGTCGCGTACGCCGTCTGCCCTGCTCGGAGCACTCAGCACCCAGGGCTATCAGTTCGGCCTGTTTTCGTCTGAAGGGTTTAATCCCCCACTCTATCGTCAGGCGCTGCTGACCGATTACACCCTGCCCGCCAGCAACAGTCAGCCCAATGCCAGTACCGTCAGCCAGTGGCAGAACTGGCTGGAGAAACAGCACGATGCCAGCAATCCGTGGTTCTCGTGGGTGGCGCTGAATGGCCCGGACGTTTCTGGCGACAACGCGAAAGCACGCCAGCGCAGCTATCTGCGTCAGGCACCGGCGGTTGATGAGCAGATTAGCGCGGTGCTTAATACCCTGCAGGCGCGTGATTTACTGAAAAATACCGTGGTGGTGATTACCGCCCAGCGTGGACTGGCGCTGGAAGGGAATCCTGACAGTGCCGGAAATCGGGAGACCCTGCAGGTGCCGCTGGTGATTCACTGGCCAGATACCCCTGCGCAAACGGTGGATCGTCTTTCTGACCATCAGGACGTGATGGCGACGCTGATGCAGCGCCTGCTGCATGTCCGCACCAATCCGGTTAACTATTCGCAGGGCGAAGATCTGTTTGCCGCACGCCGTCGCCACGACTGGGTTGCCAGTAGCGAAGAGAACAAGCTGGTGATTACCACGCCGCAGGTGACGCTGGTGTTGAACAACAACGGCAGCTACCGCGCCTATGATGCGCACGGCAAGGCGTTAAAAGATCATAAACCGGAGCTGGCATTGCTGTTACAGGTGCTGACGGAAGAGAAGCGATTTATCGCTAACTGATTAATAATGAGGCAAATAGTCGGCTGGCGTCTTGCATTCATGGCGAGAACCAGTAGACTGACTGTCCAGTGTTCGGCACGTAGCGCAGCCTGGTAGCGCACGGTCATGGGGTGTCCGGGGTCGGAGGTTCAAATCCTCTCGTGCCGACCAAATTACTCTAATAGGTCAAAGGGTTAATCGAAAGGTTAGCCCTTTTACTTTATGGCCTTTTCTGCACCTGTGCAATTCCCCCTTGTGTACACTCTCCCCTTCTTCTTGCCCCTTTTCCTTCCCATGACAGGACTGAATATCGCTGTGCTCTATTCCTACGCTCCAGCAACTGACGTTGCGTTCGCTATGCTGCTCCCAAGGCTGCGCTACGTGCCTCTCTTTAACGCATTTCATGCACGCTATGACGTAATACACATGACGCATTGTGAACGCACAGAGGTAACTGTGTAGTGGCACACTGAATTTGGCCACCTGAACAGAGGTGATATCATCACCTCATAGTCAAAACAGGTGACATTATGACCGGACGTAACAGACGCAATTTTAGCCCCGGGTTTCGCCTCGAAGCTGCCCAGCTTGTACTCGATCAGCACTACACCGTTGCCGCCGCTGCCACAGCGATGAGTGTCGGCAAATCCACGATGGACAAATGGGTTCGACAACTGAAAGATGAGCGAGCGGGAAAATCACCCATAGCTTCACCCATGACACCTGAGCAGAAGGAACACCTAGAGATCCCCCATTATCCGGAACACCAGTTTGCTGTAACCGGGCCTAATCAGGTCTGGTGCGGTGATGTGACTTATATCTGGACGGGTAAACGCTGGGCTTATCTGGCCGTAGTGCTTGATCTGTTTTCCCGTAAACCGACTGGCTGGGCTATGTCATTTTTCCCGGATTCTGTACTGACAGCTAAAGCGCTGTCGATGGCCTGGGAATCACGAGGAAAGCCGGCTAATTTACTGTATCACCCGGATCAAGGCAGCCACTATACCAGCAGGAATTTCAGACAGTTACTGTGGAGATATCAGATAAAGCAAAGCCTGAGTCGCCGGGGAATTGCTGGGATAACAGCCCAATGGAACGGTTCTTCAGAAGCCTGAAAACAGAGTGGGTACCGGATAATGGCTACGCTAATTTTAGCGAAGTCCGCACGGCAATAACGAATTACATCACAGGATATTACAGCCAGCTCAGACCCCATCAATATAATGGTGGTTTGACGCCGGATGAATCAGAAAGATTGTTCTGGAAAAACTCTAAAGCCGTGGCCAGTTTTTGATGACCACTACATGGCGTCCCCTTAGAGAACATCAACCAGAGCGGCATAGCTCACCGTTAGAAATTATCAGCAGCCGATTTACCTGATCGTTGTCCACCCTGACCACGAGCGCCCATAGCGTGAGCGTGTGCGTTGCTATTGCCGTTGTTATCACCCTGAACGTGTGAACCTCCATGAGAATGGTTCTCACGTCCACCTTTAATGGTTGTACGCTGGAAAGCGGCAATGTATGGAACGGATACCTGTATAGCAGGATCAATAGCAGCCAGTGCGCCAGCCGTTGTAGCATGTGTAACGCCATTAATCGAGACGCTAACCGGAGTATCTGGATGCAGGGTAGCGGCTGAAACGTTGATAGATGCAGGAGCCACAGCAGTAGATACCGTTGCTGCAGGAGCGACAGCAGTAGATACCGTTGCTGTAGGAGCAACAGCAGTAGATACAGTTGCTGCAGGAGCGACAGCAGTAGATACCGTTGCTGTAGGAGCGACAGCAGTAGATACCGTTGCTGTAGGAGCGACACCGATAGCTTTTTGCTGTTGCTGTGTAATACCGGCACGGTAAGCCGTGGCATTCACTACCGGGCCTTGTGTAACGGGTGTACCGGTAGGATCATTTTTCACCGGCTGATTAACAGCAGCATATTTAGCAGCAGTAAGAGCGGCGTTATAGGCTCTTGCCGCTGTAGCAGCGTAATTGTGTGCGTCAGCCGCTGTATTACGTTCAGGTTGTGCCGGTGCGGTAGTGCCAGCAGGAATAGAACCGGCATAGGTTCCACCTGTCATGGCCTCTATGCGGCTGATACCTGCGTTAATGTTATTGTGACCGTCTGTGATTTGGTTAGGCGCTTGTGCGTTGCTGATCTGGTTCAAGCCCTGATTGATTTGCTGGATAGCGGCGTCATGTTCACTAGGGTTGTATGCAGCGTTAGCAGCAGGAACAGAGACAGCCAGAACAAGAAGCGCAATTACTTTAAATTTCATTTTTTTATAAACTCAGTAAAATTGAGTGGTTACAAGCTACTAAAAGAACAAGTGCCACACTGTGTAAGCCATCAAAGCCCACCCCACCAAAACCATTATGTTGCTACGTGTGCAATTTATTCTCGTTGGTGCGGAGTCCTGTTTTTAGTATTAGTGGGTAAGATCAAATAACTTCCGTATGCGTTCAATGTTTGAATTCATCTGTTCGCGTTCATGCTTGAAACTTATTCCGTATCGAATGAACCATTCAGAATCAACACCAGGTAATGCCTTTTCTGGTGCTTATTTGCATTTATCATATGATGCTATTTTACGCTCAAATTCAGCTGGAAGTTTTCCGGCATCCTCTGACTCAGCATAGCTCATTCCATAAGCTTGACCTGTAAGATCTTGACCTGCTACCACGCCTTTACATTCTATCCTCTTCTCAGCAGCAGCCCAGCGAAGCAACCGGGAAAGAAGCTGTACTTCTAAACGCACTGTTGAACCGCTCACCTCTTTGATCCGCCTCTGTCTGTACGTCACTACAATCAGCTAAGCCAAAGCGTTAAGCGGACGCAAAGCGCGCCAGCCATAGAGGCTTATGTCGCCCGCCCGACGGCTATTGCGCAATGCCAGACGGTACCTGACTCGTCAGCGTGAGTCTCGTCTCTTGCCCAGCGTCTTATCCGCCGTTGAGCCGCAGCAATAGCGCTTTCACAGAATTAAAGCGATGCGGCGTGGCGCAGAACAGTATTCTGCTCTGCTGCGTCCAGGCGCGGGGAAAACGTCATGCGAAGCGAAATAGCGGCTTTTTAGTCATCAACCGGTCACGTAGCTCGCGCTCTGGGTATTCCGATCTATACTGAAAAGCGTGTGGGTAACGATAGGAGAGTTCATGACAGCAATCGAAAAAGACGATCCAACCGAAGCACCAGAGTCCGGCGATAAGCAACCAACTCCGCCAGACAAGAAGTAACCCACTAAGGCCGCGCCAGACGCGGCCTTTTCTATGGTCTATGGCTGTAGCCGCGGTGCCAGGTCGGTTGTTGCCCGATTGCCGGATATCTTCCCGCACTCGCCTGCTCAGCCAGGCAACATCCTGCGCGCTTTCAGGCAGTTACCTGTTGCAGTGAAATCCAGTCTGCCTCACAAAATAAGCACAACGCGACGCCAATTCATCAAACTGAAACAAAAATGTCACAAAAATTGCCTACTCTGGTCTCCCCTGAAATTGATGGATAATTTTTATGGCGATCAAAGCGAAAAGCCTGAAGGATGCAGAAGCGTTATTGCATTCAGGCATTGGCAAAGTGGAACTGGCGTACGACATTGGCAGCGACGACTTCTTTCGTCTGGCGAGCCACTGGTGCGACCGCGGCGCTCGCATCAGTAAAGGTCACCACCATTTTGTCGTTTCACTGAAAAGTTTTGCTATTCCCCCGAACGACTGATCCCTGCGGTCGGCTTGCCCCGGCATCCCGCGCCTGATTTAATGCCCTTTTGGCTTTGATCACGGCACCGCATGCGCTATCCCGACGTTCCGCTGCCGCCTCCCGCAGGCGGCTTTATCCTTTCTCAGCACCTGAGCGACAGCGATCCCTGGCTGGCGGTGAGCCGCTTTGACCCGCAACACTACTGTGATGCCCTTGCCGTTGGGTGGGGACTGCCGCTGCCCGCTCGTCTGCAGCAGGCGGTGAAAAAACGCCGTGCCGAGTATCTCGCCAGCCGACTGCTGGCCCGCAGTGTGATGGCGCATCTCGGTATTGAGGATTTTATTCTGACCAACGCCGCCGATCGCTCGCCGTGCTGGCCCGCCGGCGTGCAGGCTTCGCTGTCGCACAGCGCAGGCGTAGTGGTGCTGGCAGCAACCCGTCAGCCTGGTGGTGTCGGCGTGGATGTCGAACAGCTGATGTCGGACGCAACGGCCAATGAAACCGCCGACCTGCTGATGAATTCTCAGGAGCAGCAACTGCTGCGGGCGCTGCCGATCGGCTTCAATGCTGCTGCCACCCTGCTATTTTCACTGAAAGAATCTCTTTATAAGGCGCTGTGGCCTCAGCTGCATCAGCCGATGGATTTTCAGCAGGCGGCGCTGGAAACGGTCGATCTCCGGCGTCAGTGCGCCACGTTACGGCTCACTCATCATTTCAGCGATCGCTTCACAACAGGGACCCGCTTGCAGGCGCAGTTTTTATGGCAGGACGATCAGGTGATTACCCTGCTGATGCAGCAGGCCTAAAAAAACCGGCTAAGCAATGCGGCTTAGCCGGGGTAAACACATGACGACAGAAGAAGTTTCAGGATGGCAGAGAGCCTGCTCTCTGCTGAATTCCAGCATAACCTGGTCGCCGCGCAGGCCGCTAATATGCCTTTTTGCTAAGCTTTGCCAGCCGGCATCAAAGCCCGGTATCGGTGCGTTCTACCGAGTCGAGCGTGGCCAGATCGCGTTCGCGGCCGGTCAGTTC
This sequence comes from Pantoea sp. X-Soil-YNGN-775, assembly GCF_059730575.1. NCBI lineage: Bacteria > Pseudomonadati > Pseudomonadota > Gammaproteobacteria > Enterobacterales > Erwiniaceae > Pantoea > Pantoea sp. X-Soil-YNGN-775. The sequence goes on from NZ_AP035945.1 coordinate 2,741,286, forward strand.
ACTCAGCTGCCCTTCCCGCATCTCCAGCAGCCGATCGGCGTGAATAAAGTAGTGATCATCGTGACTGATGGCGAATACCGTTTTGCCGGCCGCCTGCAGCCACGGCAGCAGCTCGCGATAAAAGATACGACGGAAATGCGGGTCCTGATCCGCCGCCCATTCATCCAGCAGCAGCACGTCCCGCTCTTCAGCCACCGCCAGCAGCAGTGCCAGACGTTTGCTTTGCCCTTTGGAGAGCTGCAGATTCAGCACCTTATTGCCTTCAATCTTCAGTTTGTCCTGCATCTTCAGCCGTTCCAGCCACTGCTGCACTAACGCCGGGTTCGCCGGAATGCCTTCGTGACTAATCAGCCGATCGAACAGATGTACATCGGTGAACACCGCTGAGAAGTGTTTACGCCAGTGATCGAGCCCGTCAGCGTCAATCGGTTGGCCATCCAGCAGCAGACTGCCGGACTGCGGCTGATAGAGACCGGTCAGCAGCATCGCCAGGGTCGATTTACCACTGCCATTACCGCCAATCAGGAACACCAGTTCACCGCGGCGCAGGGTCAGGTTAATCGGGCCGACCTTAAAGCCATTTTCACCGTAGTGAAAACAGACATCCCGTAGCTCCAGCGTCTGCCAGTCCGCTTTGGACGGAGAAGCGTGGAATTCGGGCTGATAAGGCGCCAGATCAAAGGCGTTGAGTTTGCGGAATGCCACCTGTGCGCTGAGCAAAGTGGGCAATGCGCCGACTGCCGACAGCAGCGGCGTGCGCAGAAACAGCAGCGTCAGGGAAAAGGTCGCCGCCACCGCCGTGTTGGCCCAGCCGAGGCTGTTGGCCATAAAAAAGACCATGCCGATGGCGCCCAGCGTCATGATATTCGACCAGTTCACCGCACTGAGATGATAGGTATCGGCCCGCACGATATGGTGCCGCCAGGCGGTGGCATCTTCCTGATAGACGCTTTCATAGATCTGACGGGCGCGCTCGCGGTTAAGCTGCAGCTCTTTGCGTCCGTCAATTACCGTCTGGTAGTCACGATAGAGGTGATCTTCGATTTCACGCAGCTTCGCCATGTGCTGATACACGCGCGACACCAGCATCCAGCCGCCCACCAGCGTCACGGCCAGCCAGCCGCTGGTCACCAGCAGCATTTTGGGGGACAGCCAGGCCAGATAGATTGCTGAACCCAGGGTGATAATGATGCCCTGAATCAGCTCCGGCAGACGCACAAAAGCCAGGGTAATGGCCCGAACATCGCTGGTGAGACCGGCCAGCAGTTGCGCGCTGCCGAGTTGCTCAATCCGCTCCACCCGGGTATCCAGAATGCGTTTGATAAATTCACCGCGCATCCGCCAGACAAACTGATGGCCCAGCATCGTCAGCGCCAGCTGAGAGGCCAGCGTGACCGCCATCAGTACCACCAGCTGCAACAGAAACTGCGGCAGTACCGCATAGGAAGTATTGATCGCGACGATCATTTCGCGATTGATGAAGGCGATCATGCCAATCCCCAACACCGCACTCAGCAGCGTCAGGGCGATAACCCCGATAAAAGGCCAGCGAAACTGGCGAAAAACAACGCTTAACAACGTCATGCAGACAATCCAGCAGTCAAAAAACAGCCTGCAGTGTAATGTGATGCAAAATGATAGCAATAGTTATTCGCACTGCGCCGCGCGCGGCAGGACGAATCAAAAGGCGCGGCGGAAGGTCAGGTTATAGCGCCATGCGCCGACCAGCGGATGGACGCCCGGCTTGAGCGGCAGGATACCGTGATAACGCAGGCGAGACGGGCCGCCCCATACCACAATATCGCCATGCTCCAGCAGCACCCGCTGGGTGGCGTCACCACGTTCAAACCCGCCAAACTGGAAGACCGCCGGTAATCCCAGCGAGACTGAGACGATCGGCTGCCGCAGATCTTTCTCATCTTTGTCCTGATGCAGGGTCAGCTTCGCGCCCGGTTCGTAGCGATTGAGCAGACAGGCATCCGGATTAAAGCCGGGAAAGCCCGCTTCACGCGCCGCAGCCTGCGCCAGGCTGCGAAACAGCGGCGGCATCGGCGGCCACTTGCGGCCGTTGAGGTTGTCCTGCTGCTGATATTGATAGCCGCGTGAATCCACTGACCAGCCAAAGTCGCCGCAGTTGGTCATCGCCACCGACATGCGGTGCCCGCCCGGCGTAATGCGATGCGCAAACGGATTCTGGTCGGCGATAGCCAGAATCTGCTGATAGAGCGCTTCAGCCTCATCGCGCGCCCGCCGGCGCAGGATCACCGCCCCGTCAGCCAGCGGTTCCTGCCACGGTTGCTCTTCGCTAAACAGATCTAACATCAGGGTGCTCCTGTCGACTCGGGTTTAATCAAAAAGGCGGCAAACTGCGGTGACATCCAGCTGACGAAACCGTCCCCTTCTTTACTGATCAGATAGACCGCCAGCTGCTGCTGGATCGCCAGCGCTTTGGCTTTTTCACTGCCCAGCACCATCAGCCCAGTATCCCAGCCGTCGGCCTCCAGCGCGGTGGTGGCAATCACGGTTGCCGAAACCAGTTTATGCTCAATCGGCCGGCCGGTTACAGGATCGATGACGTGAGAAACGCGCTTGCCGTCCAGTTCATAATAGTTGCGATAGCTGCCGGAGGTGCTGATGCCGTGTCCCTGCAGATCGACCCGCGCCTGCACCGCATTCTCACGGTCAGTCGGCTTTTGAATGGCGACCCGCCACGGCTGGTGCCGGGCGTTAAGCCCGCGGCTCAGCACCGCCCCGCCAACCGAGACCAGATAATTATTAATCCCCAACTGCTCCATCAGGCGCGCCAGATGATCGGTGGCGAAGCCCTCACCTACCGTTGAGAGATCAACATATAACCCAGGCAGATCCTTTTGCAGCCACTGGCCGCCCGCGCCCTGCACCACCCGCAGATGCTGCAGACCGGTCTGTGCTTTGGCCGCCGCGATTTCCGCCTCATCCGGCGTCCGGGTCGGCTGTTTTGTCGGGCCAAAGCCCCACAGATTAACCAGCGGTCCGACGGTGATATCCATCGCTCCACCGGTTTTAGCACCAATGCGCAAGGCGAGCGTGACGATATCCGCCATATTCTCGCTGATCGGCTGGGGCGTCAGTTCACTGCTCTGATTAAAGCGCGACAGCACCGATGTGGGCTTCCAGGTAGAAAGCTCAGCGTCGTCACTGTTGAGCTGCTTCTGAATGCGCTGCTGCAGTGCGGCTTTGCGTTCACTGTCAACGCCCGCCAGGCTGACCCGCCAGACCGTGCCCATGGTTTTGCCTTCCAGCACCATCGATGAGGTCGCTGCTGGTTTATCACAACCGGCTAACAACAGAATGGCAAACGGTAAAGACAGCAGATTAATCTGATACCTCATCAATCCTCACTTGTAAAAATTTATCTATTCCTGCTACAAAGCATAAATCGCTGGTAAAGAGCGTAAAAGAGGGTTGAATCCGGCGGCTAATGACGACAGTATCAACCCGTCATCTACTATGCATCCGCCCGTAACCGGGCGATTTACGTTTAACGGTTTGGTTTAATTAAGGAGTAGCAGATGATCTACGTGATTCTTGCCATCGCCCTGAGTCTGTTCATTTTCAGCAGCTACAAAGTCTGGCATCAGCGTCGTCATCGTCACATGGCCCTGTCACGGGCGCGCCATTAGCCTGCAGCGCTGCACCTGAACGGGGCAACGGCCTCATCATAATGTGCGGCAAGTTTACCAGAAGCGGCGGCAGAGCCGTGGCTATCAGAGCGGTAAAGCTGGCATGAATTCTGCACTGTTGAAACAGTGTTTATCTCTGAGAGGTGCAGAATGAAAACGTCACAGAACCTGCAGGCGGCCTGGCATCAGTGGCTGAGCTTTTCAGCCTTTTCTCTGGCGGGCGTGGCTTTTGAAGGTGCCCGATTTGGCAGTGTGGTCTCGCCGGTCACGGCAGTCGCGAAAGCGAAAAAGTGGCGAACGGCAGATGAGATAAAGGAAAAGGATTAGTGACTCAGGTGCGCAGCCCGCGCTGCGCACCTGCACAAATCAGAACTGGTAAACCAGACCCAGTGCCACCACGTCGTCGGTATTAATACCGGCTTGATCGGTGAACTGGTTGTCATCCAGCAGGTTGATTTGGTAATCCACGTAGGTGGACATGTTTTTGTTGAAGTAGTAAGTCGCGCCTACATCAATGTATTTCTTCAGGTTTTGTTTACCCCAGCCCTGCACATCGGTGCCGCGTGAGGTGACATACGCCAGCGATGGACGCAGGCCGAAGTCGAACTGATACTGCGCCACCAGTTCCCAGTTTTCCGCTTTATCCGCATAACCAAACACCGGCGAATTACTGCTGCCGAAGCGGGTTGCGTTGTAAGACTTGGTGTACATCGCTGCCAGATAGATGTTGTTGGCATCGTATTTCAGACCGCCGGTGTAGGCTTCTGCTTTGTCGCCACGACCGAGGATACCCGCCTGGTTGCCGTTCTGGTCGTTGGTACGGTCAGACTGGAAAGCTGACGCACCGATACCAAAACCGGAACCGAGATCGTAAGTGGTGCTCAGACCCCAGCCGTCACCGTTCTGGCCCAGCACATCACGACCGTTGGGTGATTCATCGCCATTGCCGTTTTTGCCCTGATACTGCACCGCAAAGTTCCAGCCATCGACCAGGCCGAAGAAGTTGCTGTTGCGGTAGGTCGCCATACCGTTGCCGCGCTGGAACATAAAGTTATCCGCGCCATAGGTATCACCACCGAATTCCGGCAGCACGTCGGTCCATGCGCCGATGTCGTAAGCTACGCCGTAGTTACGACCGTAATCGAACGAACCTGCATCGCCAAACTTAATACCGGCAAAACCGACGCGGGTATAGCTGTCAGCTGTACCTTCAGATTCTGCATTGTTCAGCGCCGCCTGATACTCCCACTGGCCGTAACCGGTCAGCTGATCGCTGACTTCGGTTTCGCCTTTGAAGCCAAAGCGGACATAAGACTGATCGCCGTCAGAACCATCGTTATCAGAGAAGTAGTGCAGACCATCGACTTTACCAAACAGGTCTAATTTGTTGCCGTCTTTATTGTAGATTTCAGCTGCGTTTGCCGATCCTGCTGCGACCAGCAACGCAGGGATCATCAGGGAGAGAACGCGACGTTTCATTTTATTACCCTCTGTAATGTGCCTTTATTATTTGCCACTGCGAACTGAATGATTAAAAATTCAGCCGGCAAGCCATTGTTGTTTTATAACGGGCAATAATCCATCACGAAAATGCTACTAAATTTCCAAAACTGTTTCATAGTTCGAAACAGTTATTTCTGAATGTAAGTTTTGGGGAACTAATAACCAGCACGTATCGATAAAAAATATGGCACAAAAAGCCAACCTGATTTCGCATCCTTGGTTATCAACAGGTTATCTCGGAATGCTCTGAAGCACTGAATGATAAAACTTATGCGTCATCAGGCAATACAATAGATCCCGCTATCATCATTTATTTCATTATTACCTTCATTCACCCCGAATGAGATGTTTACCCTAATTTCCCGCCGGACAAGTTTGTCCGGCATTTTTTTTGCCTGCGATCCGCCGTTGCGATTGGCGTAATGTAAACATGGTTTTCCGCCGTTAATTAACTTTATTACCTGGCCGCACAGAAGGTTAATTTCCGCCCCTCCTGACGCTTATCTGGCGATATATCCGCCCACTTAATTTATCACCGTAACTAAGCAGGCTGCGATAATATCCGGATCGTGATTTCAGCGTTCGCGCAGTGATTCTTTAACTTTATTCAGCGGCTTAAGCAGGTAATCCATCACTGATTTCTGGCCGGTTTTAATTTCAACATTGGCCACCATACCGGGCACAATCGGGAATTTGCGCCCGGCGCGGTTAGTCAGTTCCGCTTTTTGGGTGCGAACGTAGACCCGGTAGTAGTATTGATCCCGCTTAACCTCATCCTGCAGCGTATCCGGCGAGACGATTTCAACCTCACCCGGCAGATCGCCATAGATAGAGGAGTCGTAGGCGGTGATTTTGACGATGGCTGCCAGACCGGGACGAATGTAAGCGATATCGCGTGGATTGATACGGGTTTCAATCAGCAGTTGATCTTCCAGCGGCACGATCTCCATCAGCTTGCCGCCCGGCTCCAGTACCCCGCCCACCGTGGTGACCTGAATATCCTTAACGATGCCGCGCACCGGCGAGTAGAGCGTGGCGCGCGTCAGCTGGTCCTCTTTACCCGCCGCCACCTGCAGCTGCGCATCAAGTTCAGCGTTGTTTTTCACCTGCTCTTCGTGGGCGCGCACCAGATAGTCATTGCGCGCCTCGTCGATTTTGCCGCGCAGGTCGCTGACCTGACGGCGCAGCCGGATCACCTCGACCTGACCGGCTGCCCCTTTGGCGACCAGCGGCTCGGTCAGGCGCAGCTCATCCTGCACCAGCTTGAGTGACTGCTGCAGGTTGCTGATAGTTTCCGTCAGGTTGCGCCGCCGGGATTCATACAGCTGCCTTTCCCGCGTCACCAGCTGCGGCTCCTTCAGGGTTTCCGCGCTGAACTGCAGCGGCGTGCCTGACAGCTCCGCATCCAGACGCTCCGAGGAGGCGCGCAGAGTACGCACTTTAGCCTGCGCTTCACCGAAGTTAGACTGGAAGCGGGTCGGATCGAGCGTCGCCAGGATCTGCCCTTTCTCGACAATATCGCCTTCATGCACGTTGAGCTGTTTGACGATGCCGCCGTCCAGACTGTCAATCACCTGCGCGCGGCTGGATGGGGTCACTTTACCGGTGCCGACGGTCACCTCATCCAGAATGGCGAAGTGCGCCCAGATGAGGAATATCGCCAGCGCCGCTGTGCAGAGCCAGATAATGGCTGAGGTACGGCGTTCATGGCGCGCCAGATCTTTATCAATCATCACCAGGCTCATGCAGCATCTCCTTTATCCGGCCCTGCCGCCGGTTGGGCGGCCGGAGTCGTGGCGCGGCGCAGGATCGCGTCACGCGGCCCATCGGCCACAATCCGGCCGTTATCCATCACCACAATGCGGTCGACCATCTTCAGCAGCGCCGGACGGTGCGTCACCAGGATCAGAGTACGCCCGCTGATCCAGCCCTGGAGCTGACGGATCACATGCTCTTCCAGCTGCTCATCCATGGCGGCGGTCGGCTCATCCAGCAACACCACCTGCGGCTGGCGCAGGATCATACGGCTCAGCATCACCATCTGACGCTGCCCGCCGGACAGCCCGCGCCCGCCTTCATTAATAATACGATCGAGACTGGCCGCATCCTGCTGTACCAGCGACAGCGCGCCGCTAATGCGCAGCGCCTGAAGCATCTCCTGTTCGCTGGCGTGCGGATTACCCAGCATCAGGTTTTGCCGCAGCGTGCCAAAAAACAGTCGTGAATCGTGTGATAACCAGCCGAGCTGGCGGCGGAGATCGATCGGATCGATGCGTTCAATGTCTACGCCATCAACAATCACCTTGCCCTGGCTTGCCATCGCCTGACCGGCGAGAATTTTGAGCAGGGTTGATTTCCCGGCCCCGACTTTACCCAGAATGGCAATCTTCTCGCCCGGTTTGATCTGCAGCTGCTGCACGTTGAGAACGTTCTTTTCATTCTCTTCGTCGTAGCTGTAATGCACATTACGCAGATCGTACTGGCCGGTCAGCGTCGGACAGTGCGCCAGCGTTGCCGCCTCGGGCTGATCGAGCGGCTTCTTCAGCAGCTCATCCAGCCCCTTCATCGCCATTTTGGCGTGCTGCCAGCGGGAAAAGACCATAGTAAGCTGCATCAGCGGCGCAATGGTGCGTGACGAGAGCAGGCTACAGGCGACCAGGGTGCCGGTGGTGATTTGCGAGTCGAGTACCAGATAGACGCCAAACACCAGCATGCCGGCATAGGTAAGCTGCTGCACCGTAGCGGCCCAGCCGGTCAGCCGGGCGCCCCATAAGCGTTGCTGGTTACTGATAGCGGCGCTGACCTCATGGGTCTGCTCCCACTGACGCTGAAAATAGGGTTCCGCCTGCAGCGCTTTGATATCTTCAATGCCTTCAATGGTTTCCACCAGCACTGCATTACGCAGCGCCCCTTCGCGCAGCCCCTCTTTGGCCAGCCGAGCCATCGGGATCTGCACCAGCATGCCAGGGATCACGATCAGCGGTATCGCCGCCAGCGGAATCAGCACCAGCCAGCCGCCGATAAATGACATGATAAACAGGAACAGGATAACAAACGGCAGATCGGCCGCTGCGCCCACCGTGGTGGAGGTCAGCAGTTCACGTACCTGATCGATTTCACGCAGCTGCGAAATGAACGAACCGGTCGATTTTGGCCGCGCTTCATTGCGGATGCTCATCGCCCGGGCGAACAGCATGGCAGAGACTTTCAGGTCGATGCGTTTCCCCATTAAGTCGGAGACCTGGGTGCGCATCAGGCGGATCAGATACTCAATCGCCGCCGCAATCAGCACCCCGACAAACAGCACCCACAGCGTGGCCTGCGACTGCGCCGGGATCACCCGATCGTAAACCTGCATCGAGAACAGAATGCCGGCCAGCGCCAGCACGTTGCCGATCACCGACGCCAGCGAAATCTCGGTGATGCGCCGGCCCATGCCGCGAAAATTCTTCCAGAACCAGTGTGGCTCATACGGCTGGACGAATTCGTCGATGCGCGCATCGCGGCCGCGCGCCGCGACGCCAATCACCCCGACCTCGCCCTGAGCGCGGGCCAGCAGTTCGGACAGCGCGCCTTCGCGCACCACGTCGCCGCCTTCACTCAGCCAGTAGCGCGCGCTGCCGTCCGGGTCGATCCCTTCCAGCACCGCCACGCTGCTGTTTTCCAGCACCAGCACCACCGGGGTGATCTCCTGACGCCAGCGCAGCTTATTCTGCGGCACCATGGTCAGGTGCAGTCCGAGCAGCCCGGAGAGCCGTTCCAGCTGCTGCGCCACCGGCAGATGTTCAAACCAACGCATCTGCTGGCGCAGAGTCTTGCCGTCGGCAGGTTTACCGAACCGCGCAGCCACGCGCAGCATGGCGGCAATCCAGTTATCGGTATTCAGGTTTTGTGCGCTCATGGTTAATGCCTTTTAATGCGAAAGCTCGCTATTGCAGCGAAGGAAGGAGATCGCCGCTGCTGCGCTGACGATCGATACCCAGGATATCGAGCAAATTGTCGACCGCAGCGGCATAGCGCACGGTGGCATCCCAGCCATCGTAAAGCGCGGTGATGCGTGAGCTGTCCGCCTGAAACACATCCTGTTCCACGCTCAGCAGATCGTTCAGGCTGCGTTTACTGAGACGATACTCATCGGCATAGACGTTGCGGGTGTGGTCAGCACTTTCCAGCTGCACTTCACCGGCTGCCTGACGTTGCTGCGCGCCAATCATGTCGGCGTAGGCGGTGGAGGCATTCTGATTGATGGTGAGTTTGGCCTGCTGCACCGCCGCCTGTGCGGCTTCCCGATCGCCCTCGGCGGACTGGGTTCGGGCATTGACCATGCCGCCCTGATAAAGCGGCGCTTCAACCTGCAGCTGGACCTCATCATCCCAGTAAGACTGGCGATCGTTTTCATAGCGGGTACGGCCAGCCTGAACTTTGATGGTTGGCCAGTGGCCGGACTGCGCCTGACGCACCCGCTCGCGCGCGGCTTCCTGCTTCGCCTGGGCGCTGCGCACCGCGGCGCTGTTGGCGTAGGCGATTTTGTCGAGGGTGATCTGCTGATTGAGCAACGCCTGCGGCAGCTCAGGCAGGGTCGCCGGCACCACGCCGGTCAGCACCGTCAGCTGGGCTTTGGCTGAACGTAGCTGCGCCCGATACTGTTCCAGCGTGGCGTGCATCGCGGCGATACGGGTTTCCGCCTGTAACACGTCCGACTGCGAGTTGAGTCCGGCGTCGGCGCGCAGGCGGGCGATGTCACGCACCCGCTCCAGTGAGGCGATATTGGTGTGGGCGGTTTCCGCCAGCGCCTGGTAACGTTTGACTTCCAGATAGGCCTGCAGCGTATCTTCCGCCACGGTGGTCATCGAGTCGAACAGGCCAAACAGGTAGGCCTCTGACAAGGCGTGCTGCTCGTCGATAGCACCGCCGGTGCGGCCAAAATCGTACAGCAGCTGGCTGAGCATAATGCCGCCGGAGCCATTGTTATTCAGGCTGCCAGCGGAGTCGGTCTGATGCGATCGACCCGCCGCACCCTGCAGTGAAATCTGCGGATACCAGGCACTTTTTGCGGCGTCGAGATCGCCTTCGCCAACGTGGATTTGAGCCGCCGCTTGCGAAATTTTCGGGTTGCGGGCGAAAGCGCGGAGAATGGCGTCACGCAGCGTTAAGGTAGCAATCTGCTCTTCGCTGGGAGCAGCACGCCAGTTAAATTCAGCTTTGGGCAAGGGTGCGGCAAAAGCCGCAGGCAACACTACGCCATTCAGGGCGCATAATAAAAAGGTCAGTCGCGCTTTGTTCATTATGTTTACCAACAGGGGTTCTTATCATCATGGTGTTTTCCCGGTGAACAAAGAGTGCAAAACGGTGCGCCGTTGCGGGCTTTCGCCTCGTCAGACTGCATCAATTAATTTATGGTTCGTAAGCCAGACGCTAAACGACCTTTAACATTATTAGATCATATCCCGCGCTTCTTCCTGCTAAATATCGATGAAATAATTAATTATTTTCTTAATCGAACAAAATTTAATCGATGATGTTACGCCTACCAATCCAGACGGGCTTAACAAACCCGTCCGGAAGGCAGTACGTTAACTAATGTGTTTTAACTCAGACCAGCGGATGAACGGCGGGGTGTTGCCATAAGTGATCGGCGAGGGTGTAAGGGGAATCGGTTACCAGATTGCTGTCGTGCGGCGCAGCCACAGCGGCAGACGCCTTCGCCGCCGGCAGCGTTTCATCTGCCGCAGTGGGGCTGAGATTATCCAGTAGCTGATCGACCGTCAGCAGATTCAGCGTGGCAGCAGCGTCAGTATGCGAGGCAACCGTCACGGTCTGGCTGGCACTGGTCAGATTGCCGGCACTGTCTTTGGCGCTCACCGTCATCTGATACTCGCCGTCGTCCAGCGGTGCCAGCTGTCCGGCCAGGATGGTCAGCGCCCAGCCGCCGTCTGCTTTCACGCTGGCGCTGTAGTGCTGATCGCCGAGGGTTAACTGCACCAGGCTGCCAGGCTCAAGGTGAGTCGAACTGCCCTGAATCAGGTGCCAGCTGTTCACATCCGCAGCGTCAATCACATTGTCGTCGAACGGCGTATCCAGCGTCAGGGTCGGACGCTGATGAGTTGCCACGGTGAACAGGCTGCTGTTGGTCTGGGTGTCGCTGTTGCCATACTCATCCCAGCGATGATAGGTGACGGCGACCGGTCCCTCCGGCAGCGCCTGCAGATCGCTGGCGCTGAGGGTCACCATCCCCTTCGCGTCCGGCTGGTAGGTTTTGCCATTGATCTCCAGCTCATTAGCGCCCTCAACATACAGGCTGAGATCGTGCTGCGCCTCCTGATAGTTGAGGATCATATCGCCGCCGATATCCATTTCGACATAGATCGGGATAAAGCCGGTTTTGATATTCAGTTCATGGCTGGCGTCGGTATAGTTGTTGGCACCGTCAATCGACCAGGCGCGGATCTCGCCGACATTAATAAAGGCGTGCACATCCGCTGCCGGGATCACCACCTGCCAGTGTCCATCCTCACTCAGCGTGGCGGCATAATCTTTCTCATTGGCGCCGGTAATCACCAGCCGATGGCCTGGCATCACGGTCGAGAGCGTGCCGCTCAGCAGTAAATCCTGCTGGGTTTCCGCCAGATTGATCACATCATCCGCCGTCACCTTATCAAAGCTAATCTGCGGCAGGCTGCTCAGGTGGGTGATCAGCGTCAGCTGATGGGATTCAGTGGTGGTCTTGCCATTGGGATCTTTCGCGCTGACCGTCAGACTGTAGACGCCATCCTGCTGCGCGTTGAGATCGCTTTCGTGAAAGGTGCCGGTCCATTTGCCATCGCTGCCGACAATCGCCGTGGTGGTGATGCTGCCCAGCGTCAGGGTCACGCGTGCGCCAGCGGGCAGATGGGTGCCGCTGCCGCTGATGTCGACGCCATACACGCTTTCCTCGATGTTAACCGCGTTATCGCCGCTGATGGTGTCCACCGTCAGAGTCGGCTTAAGGCTGCGGTCGGCATAGAGACCAAAATCGACCGTGGTGTCGGTGCTGTTACCGGCTTTATCGGTGATGGTCAGCGTCAGGGTGTGATTGCCGTCCGGCAGCCCTTTCAGCACTTCGGCCGGCATTGAGGCGTTCCAGTAGCCCCACTGATTGACAGTGCTCTGCCAGCTCTGATCGTTGAAGGTCAGGGTGACGGTTGATCCCGCCTCCCCCACCGCCTGACCGCGCAGATGGACCGGGTTTTGCACTTCCCGGTTGGCGATCACCCCATCGCTGGCGATCGGTTCATACGGCCGCAGCGCGGCGGGCGGCTGGGTATCTGCGGCCGCGGTAACCGCCAGCGTGGTCAGCCCAATCGCCGGACTGAGCGCGCTGTCGGCGGAAAGATCGCTGGTCGGCGTCGCGATGGTCGCTGTTACGGCCGGCGCAACGCTGCGTGTGGTGCTATCGGGAACGGAAAATTCACTCACTGCTGCCTGAAAAATGGATTCGAGCCGGACGGCACGAAACGTATCGCGCTGGGACATAGGTAACCTCAATTCAGAACAGAAACGCAGGCGCAAACCATCAGATAAACTGATCGTTAAGGTTGGCGCAGTTATGTCAGGCAAGCGTAAGCTGCCCGTTTCCGCTGGTCGGAACCGGTTACCCGCAGGTAACAAGGATGAATGAATAGGCGACTAAAAAAGCCGCTAAAGAATTTTAGATGTCAGATTTTCTGCATTAACCGGCGTGACGCCGTTTGCTGCCCCTACCCTAATCTTTCACTCTGCTGATGAATAGTGGCGAAAATCTGGAAAATGGAATTATCACGTCCGGAAAATAAAAAATCAGCGGGCGCTCACACACCCGCTGATTCCATCAGGATTACTGATATTTTAGCCGCACTACACGATATGCACCTGCAGGTTATGTTGCACCAGCACGTCGCCCAGGGTGTTATCGCTGGTCAGCGCCGAGTTGTGGTAAACCTCAAAGGTTTGCCCCTCCACGGTACGCTCGCCGGTTACCGCCCAGATGCCGCCATTGCTGTTGGCCAGCGTCACCTGACTGCCATCGGCACCCTTAATGATCAAATCATCACTCTGCTTATCGGTAATACTGAGTGCTTCATTCAGATCGAGTTTCACCGAGTTAGTGCCGGTGTTCCCGAGGTCGAGTACTTCAATATGCTCGACTTTCAGGCCCAGCGTGGTGAGATCCAGATTCAGATGCTCCCCGTTCAGCACCAGCGTATCGCTGCCTGCGCCGCCATCGATGTGCGTAAAGTTCAGGTCACTGACCGTCACGGTATCGGCCCCGCTGCTGCCGGTGACCGCCGCACCTTCCACCGTGCTGCCATCAGCCAGGGTGATCACCACGCCTCCAATGGTATAGCTGGCCTCCTCTGCTGGCGCAGCAGCGGCAGTTTCCGGCGCGGTAGCGCTTTCGCTGCTGCTGGCCGGGGTGGTGATATCCGCCTCGGTGGTCAGGGTTGAGGCAACGACAGCATGGCTGGCGCTATCCTCGCTGCTGCTGGCGCTGTGCTGCGTTTCACCGCCGGCACTGGCCACCGTGGCACCGTCATCGGCCACCGAGAACAGCGCAACCGACTCGGTGGCGGCAGTAGCAACCGGCAACAATGACCCCAATAGCAGGGTATTGGTGGTCGAATAGCTGTTGCCTGCCGCATCGGTGATGGTGATTTTTGCCAGCGTGCCCAGCGACAGCAGCAGACCACCAACCGACAGCAACGATGGCGCGAAGTTGGCCGAGTAACGTCCCAGCGCATCGGTGGTGGTATTGATCGTCGGTCCGTTGCTGCCGTTACCGAGCAGCAGCGTGACGCTGACTTTCGACCCCTGCGCCGCGTTCAGCGATCCCCCCTGCACCGTCAGGCCAGTCAGCAACGAGGTCAGCACGCTGAGCACCGGATCGGCACCCACCAGCGGTGAGTTATGCGATAGCGCGGTAAAGCTGCTGTTGCTGGTAACGGTGTTGCCGCCAATATCAGCCACCGTTACGGTCAGCGGATGACTGCCGTCGGCGATCCCTTTCAGAGTGGCTGACGGTACGCTGATGCTCCATGCCCCATTTGCGCCAATGGTGGTGGTGAGGATAGTCCCGGCGATATTCACCGTCACCCTGCCGCCAGCGGCATTCGTACTGCTGCCGCTGATGGTTTCGGCGGTATTGGCTTCGGCAATATTGAGGTAACCATCACCGCCAAAATAGCTGTTCAGGCTCACCGTTGGCGTCGTATGGCTGACCACGCCGAGTGCCGCCGAGCCGCTGCCGCTAATGCCGGCACCATTGGTGACGCTGGCGGTCACCGTATAGGCACCGTCGGTAATCGCCGCCAGGTTAGCGGCCGGAATCGACAGGCTCCAGCTGCCATTGCTGTTCACCGTGGTGCTGTAGGTCTGGCCACCCAGCACCACGCGCACCACCGAACCTTCCGCATTGGTGGCGCTGCCGCTGATGGTTTGTGCCGTTTTGACATCCACCGCACTCAGCGCATTGTCACCAAACAGTGAGGTGATGGCGACCGTCGGCGCGGTGTGCGCAATCACGCTCAGCGCACCGCTGCTGTTCGCCACGTTGCCATAGGCATCGGTACCGGTGACGCTGACGGTTTTGCTGCCGTCAGTAATCGCCGCCAGATCCGCTTTCGGTACGCTGATACTCCAGCTTCCGCCACTCACCACTTTGGTGGTGTAGGTCAGACCGTTCAGCGTGGCGCTGACCGTAGACCCGGCTGCCAGGCTGGAGCTGCCGCTGATGGTCTGGCTGGAGGCCAGATCCGCCGCGCTCAGCACGCCATCGCCAAACACCGTATTCACCGACAACGTCGGCTGAATCAGCCCCAGTGAGACCCCGGCACTGCTGGTGGTGGTGTTGCCGACCGGATCGGTAACCGAGGCGCTGACGGTGAAATTACCGTTCAGCAGCGTCGAAAGAATGGCAGGCGATACGGTGGCAGAGAAGGTGCCATCAGGGTTAACCAGCGCGGTAGCGGTGGTATTGCCAATCGCCAGCCGGACGCTACTGCCCGCCGCCACGCCTGATACCGTACCGCTGATGGTTTGCGTCACCAGCGATTCCGCCAGGTTCAGCACGCCGTCACCAAACAGCGGGTTAAGCGTCACTTTCGGCAGATTGTGAATGCCGACCAGCGCGCCAGCAGTGGTACTGCTGGTGTTGCCCGCGCTGTCGGTGACGCTAACGCCGACGGTAAGGTTGCCATCGGTAATACCCTGCAACAGCGCAGGCGTCAGCGAAACGTTGAAGTTGCCACTGGCATCGGTGGTGGTGATGAACTGCTGCGATCCGAGCGAGACCACCACGCGCGAGCCGGGTTCTGCCCCGCCAACCACGCCACCGATCACCTGGGTTACCAGCGCATCCGCCACGTTAAGCAGGCCGTCGCCGAACAGTGGATTAACGGTAATGGTGGGCAACAGCGTATCGACCCGGATCCCGGCACTGGTGCTGGCAGTATTGCCCGCCGCATCAGTGACCGAAGCACCCACCGTCAGGTTGCCCTGCGCCAGCGTGCCCAGAATATCCGGCGTGACCGTCGCCGTGAAGGCCCCGCCCGCGCCGACCGTCGCGGTGAGCTGGCTGCTGCCAACGTTCAGCGTCACCACCGATCCCTGCGCCACATTATTGACTACCCCGCTGATCACCTGGCCGGTGGCAATATCCGCCAGGTTTAGCACGCCATCGCCAAAAAGTGAGGTCAGGCTGATCGACGGGGTCTGGGTGAAGATACCGATGGTCGCGCTGTTGGAGGCGACGTTACCGGCCCGATCGGTGACGCTGACGCCCAGCGTCAGGTTGCCGTTCAGCAGTGAACTGAGATCGCCGCCCGGCAGGCTGACGCTCCATTCACCGTCCGCCTGCACCGTGGTGGTGTAGCTGCGGCTGCCTAAAGTGACGGTAACCTGCGAACCGGCGGCGGCGTTTTGAATCACACCGCCAACCAGCTGCCCCGCTGCCGCCTCGGCAATATTGAGTAAATTATCGCCACCAAACAGCCCGGTCAAATCACCGACCACCGGCACGGCATCAACAATTGCCGTCACGGTTTCCGGTACGGTTCGGATATTACCGGCCGCATCGGTCAGCGTGACGTTGAGCGCCAGTTCGCCATCACTCAGCAGCCCCAGTACGGAAGGCGGTACGACGATCGCCCACTTACCATCCTGACCCACTGCGGCAGACAGGGTGGTTCCGCCCAGCACCACCGAAACCGTGGCACCCACCCCCGGCGAGGTGGCCACGCCGCTGATGGTCTGTGCCACCGTGGTATCGACTGCACTTAACGTTCCGTCGCCGAATACCGAATCGACCACCAGGGTTAGCGCGCTGTTGACCAGTTTATTCACGGTCAGAGTGGCATCAGTCTGGTTACCGCTGACGTCATTAACCCGCACGCCAAACACCAGCGCGCCATCATTCAGGCTCGACAGCACCTGTGGATCGACATCGAGACTCCAGCGGCCGTCAGCACCGACCACCGCGGTGGCAATCGGTGCGCCGTCACCGAGATAGAGACTGACGGTCTGCCCTTCAGCCCCCTGGGCACTGCCGGTCAGTACCTGGCTGAGCAGCAGATCCGCCGCGTTGATCAGGTTGTCGCCGAGGAAGGCGTCAATCTGGATCAGCGGTGCCGTGTTATCCACCGTCACCGTTTCGCTGACGGTAGTGACGTTGCCCGCTGCGTCGGACAGCTGCGCCGTAATCACCGGCGTCGCGCCATCCGGCAGCGCCTGCATATCGCTGGCCGGAACCGTAGCCGACCAGCTGCCGTTGCTCTGCACGATGGCGTTATAGGTTTTGTTGTTGAAGGTCACCACTACCGTCCGTCCGACTTCGGCGCTGTCGGCGGTGCCGCTGATCACCTGACTGGTGGCGCTTTCACTGCCGTTGACCCGATTGTCGCCAGCAAAGGTGTTGAGCGTCAGGGTCGGTGGCGTCAGATCGATCTGCACGCTGCCGCTGGTGGATACCGTTGCCGTGCCGTTGGTCGCGTTGACCGTTATGCCGACGCTGCCGTCTGCGTTGCCAAAATCACTGACCGGCAAGGCGGCGGTAGACCAGCTGCCATCAGCGTTCAGGGTTGTGCCATAGGTCTCACCATTGATCACCACCGTGACCACGCCGCCCGCGCCGAGATTCGCCGAGGTGCCGCTCACCACCACCCCGCCCGCCTGATCGGCGGTGCTGATGATGTTATCGCCTGAGACGGTGCCCAGCGTCACCAGCGGTCCTGCTGGTGGCGTGAGATTGACGTCGAAGGTCAGCTCCTGGCGGGTGATATTGCCCGCCAGGTCGCTGACGCTTAACGCCAGAGTGGTGGCCGGCTGGCTGAAGGTCGCCATCTGCTCTGGCGTCAGGGTCAGGCTCCAGCTGCCGTTCGCGCCGACCACCGCCGTCCCGAGCGTCGTCGCGCCAAGCGAGACGCTGAGCACGGTGCCAGGCTCGGCACCGTCAGCCGTACCGCTCAGCAGCTGCGGCTGGATGCTCTCGCTATAGTTGAGCGTGCCATCGCCGGCAAAGGTGCCGACAGTCAGGGCTGGCGGCGTGGTATCGACCACCAGCGTACTGCTGATGGTGCTGCTGTTACCGGCGGCATCGGTTGCCGTCACGGTGACCGGATAGCTTCCGTCGTTGAACACTGACAGGTCGGCGTTGGTTAGCGGCAGCGTCCAGTTGCCGCTGGCATCGGCCTGGGTGCTGTAGACCTCCCCGCCCATAGTGATCTGCACCAGCTGGTTCGCACCGGTCGCGCCGGTGGTGCCGCTCAGGGTAAAGCCTGCCGCCACATCGGCGGCGTTGATGTAGCCGTCGAGGAACTGAGCATCAACCGTCGGCTGCGGTGCAGTGAGATCGGCGGTGAAGTCCAGCTGGGTGGTGCCGGTGTTGCCAGCGGCGTCGACCACGTTGACCGTCAGAGTATGCGCGCCGTCAGACAGGGAGTTCAGTGCGTTGGCTGGGATGTTAACCACCCAGTTACCCGCACCATCCACCGTGCCGTTGTAGCGCGAACCGTTCAGATCGACCGTAATACTCACTGCCTGATTATCACCAGTGCTGCCGGTGGATCCGGTCAGCGTAACGCCCGCCGCCGCTTCACTGATGTTCAGCACGTTATCAGCACCAAACGCGCCGTCGGCAAAGGTTGGCGTGGGGAGCGTGACTTCGGTCACCACGTTCAGCGCCGTGCTGTCGGTGTTACCGGCCAGATCGCTGGCGGTGACCGTGATGGTGTGGCTGCCGCTGGTGAAGGTCGCTAACTGCGCAGGCGTCAGCGTCAGCGACCAGCTGCCATCGGCCTGTACCGTCGCGCTCAGCGGTTGATCGCCATTAAAGCCCGAGATCAGTACGCTAACCGTCTGGCCGGCACCGGTAAGGCCGGTAGAGCCGCTCAGCACCTGCTCGCTTGCCGCCTCAGCCGCACTGAGCGCTCCGTCGCCAAACGGCAGATTGAGGGTGACGTCCGGCAGGTTATTCACCGCGATCAGCACGTTGCCGCCCACGCTGGCGCTGTTGCCGTTAACGTCGGTGACCGTCACGGTGACCGGCCAGTTACCATCCGGTAGCGACTGCAATATCGCCGGTGGCAGATCCAGCGTCCAGCGGCTATCGCCGTCGGTCAGGGTGGCGGAATAGACAGTGCCATTGACGGTTACCGTAACCGACGCCGGATTGGTGGCGTTGATCGCGCCGCTCAGTGAGCCGCCTGCTGCTGCCTCATCAGCATTGATGCGGCCATCAGTGAATGGCGTATCCAGTACAGGGGCCGCAATCGGTGCCGTGGCGGTGGTAAAGCTCTGGGTCGCTTCCGTGCTGTTACCCGCCCGGTCGGTGGTGGTCACGGTAAGGGTGTGCTGCCCGTTGCCGAGAATAGCGATGTATTCCGGCGTCAGACTGGCGGTCCAGTTGCCATCTGCATCGACCGTGACCGACAACGGAATGTTGTCGTTGCCGACCGTCACGCTGACGGTCTGGCCATCTCCCACCGCGGTGGTGCCGGTAATAACCTGCACCGTTGCCGCTTCGCTGCTGTTGATCACGTTGTCACCAAACAGCGTGGTCGCGAACGTCGGGGCCACCGGTGCGGTCTGCAGAATTTCAATTCCGGCGCTGGCCTGCGCCGGGTTACCGGCCGCATCAACGGTCGAGACCAGTACCTGAGTCTGACCGTCCGGCAGTGCCGTCAGGGCGCCTGGTGCCAGGTTCAGCGTCCAGTTACCGTCCTGTCCCACCGTGGTGCTGAAGGTCTGGTCACCAACCCGGATGGTGACCAGAGTACCCGGGGCTACGCTACTGCTGCCGTTCAGCTGCAGCTCGCCAGCCGCATCGGCGGCGCTCACCAGCCCGTCGGTAAACGGCGGTGCCAGACTGATGGTCGGCAGGCTGTTAAAGGCGACATCCAGCGAGGTACTGCTATCGGTGGTGACGTTGCCTGCTGCGTCAGTGACCGTCACGCTGATGGCTTGTGGGCCATCGGCTAACTGCTGGAGATCGGCGGCCGGAATGGTGACCGACCAGTTACCGTCAGTTCCGGCGGTGGTAGTGTAGGTGACGTTGTTTAAGGTCACCGCCACCGGCAGACCTTCTGCGGTGTTACCGGTGATGGTCAGATCCTGCAACGACTCCGCCAGGTTAAGGCTG
This sequence comes from Pantoea sp. X-Soil-YNGN-775, assembly GCF_059730575.1. Lineage (NCBI taxonomy): Bacteria > Pseudomonadati > Pseudomonadota > Gammaproteobacteria > Enterobacterales > Erwiniaceae > Pantoea > Pantoea sp. X-Soil-YNGN-775. The sequence goes on from NZ_AP035945.1 coordinate 2,761,098, forward strand.
CTGCCAGCACTGAGCGCAATGTCCGTCACCACCGGCAGGCTGGTACTGATCGTGACATCATGGCTGGCCGTCGCCGGGTTACCGGCCACATCGCTGGCGCGCACGCTGAAGGTCTGAGTGGAATCCGCCGGCAGGCCGTTGAAGGCCGTCGCCGGCACGCTCACCGTCCAGTTGCCGTTGGCATCCAGCGTGGTGCTGTAGTCCACATTATTGAAGGTGACCGTAACCGCGGTGCCACCAGCCAGCTGGGTGCTGGTGCCGCTGACCACCACGTCGCCGGTCGCTTCAGTGGCGTTGATCACATCATCACTGGCCACCACGTTGACGCTGAGCGTCGGCTGGGCCTGATCGCTGGCCACCACCACCAGGCTGGTGCTGCTGCTGGCCGGGTTACCGGCTTCATCGGTGGAGACCACCACCAATGCCTGCTCACCATCCGGCAGATTAGCGATATCGGCCGCCGGTACGGTCACCGTCCAGCCGCCACCAGCGGCGACCGTGCCGCTGTAGTCAATATTATTCAGCGTGACCGTCACCACCTGCCCCTCGGCGAGGTTGGTGCTGGTGCCGCTGAGGGTCAGATCCTGCCCCGCTTCAGCCTGATTAAGGTAGTTATCACCGCTGACAGGCCCGATGGTCAGGGTTGGCAGCGTTGCACTGTCGGCATCGCGGGTCAGCGTCTGGCTGGTCGTGGTCTGGTTGCCTGCCGCATCGGTCAGCGAGACCCCGAGCGGGTAACTGCCATCCGTCAGGCCCTGCAGCACGCTGGCGGGCAGGCTCACCTGCCAGCTGCCGTCTGACAGCACCTGGGTCTGGTAATCCACATTCTGGAAGCTGACGGTAACAATCTGGCCGGCATCAGCAACCGAGGCGGTGCCGCTGACGGCCACATCCTGCAGCACCTCCAGTGAATTAATGATGTTGTCGCCGCCAATCGCATTCACAGTGAGCGCGGGTGGAGTGAAATCGACCGTGACGCTGCTGGCGAGTGAGCCACTGTTGCCTGCTGCATCGCTGACGTTGACCTCAAGGGTATTAATACCGTCGGTCAGGGTCTGTAGCTGCGCCGGCGTCAGGGTCAGCGTCCAGTTACCCTGCGCATCGACCGCCGCCGGATAGCTCTCGCCGCCCAGCGTCACATTCACCGTCTGGCCTGCGCCCAGTAATCCGGTGGTACCGCTCAGCGTCTGGCTGGAGTCAGCTTCATTGCGGCTCAGATAGCCATCGCCGAACGGCGTATCAATGCTGACCGACAACGAGGCGGTCGCCAGATTGATCTCGCGCGTTTCGGTGACCGGGTTGCCCGCGGTATCACGCACCGTGACGGTGACGGTATAGAGTCCGGCCGGAATATCCGCCAGTGCGCCCGCCGGCAGCGTCAGGCTCCAGTCGCCCTCTCCGTTGACGGTGGTGGTCCAGACCTGATTATTCAGCGTCACGGTGACCAGCTGCCCTTCACCGGCGTCACTGCTGCCGCTCAGGATAACCGGTGCGGTACTTTCAGCGATATTGATGATGTCGTCATCTGCCACCGCATCAAGGGTTAACGCAGGAGGCGTGCGATCCACCACCACACTGCCGTCAGTGCTGGCGGTGTTGCCTGCCGCATCCTGTACCGTCACGGTGTAGCCGATGGTCTGTTCCGGCAAATCCGCCAGTGCAGACGCCGGCACAGAAACCGTCCAGTTACCATTGCCATCGGCGGTCGCGGTATAGGTGTTGCCGTTCAGCACCACGCTGACGCTCTGGCCGTCCCCGGTGGCACCGGTGGTTCCGCTCAGGGTTTGTGCAGTGGTAATGTCGTTGCTGTTGAGCGTGCCGTCACCAAACGGGCTGGTGATGGTCGGATCGGGCAGATTGGTGGCCAGCACGTTGAGCGTCGCTGCGCTACTGAGGGTCGCGCCTCCGCTGTCGGTGGCGGTCACCGTCAGGGTGTAAGCGCCATCCGCCAGCCCGGCCAGCGCGTTGGCTGGCACGATCAGGCTCCAGTTGCCATTGCCCGAGACCTGCGCGGTGTAGCTGACATCGTTAAGTAATACCGTCACCGTGCCGCCCTCCGGCACATTGACCGAGCTGCCGGTTACGATCAGCGGTTCACCCAACTCCTGAGCATTCAGATAGTTATCGTCACTCAGCGCATTAAGCGCCAGGCCGGAGGCGTTGCTGTTAACCTCGAAGGCCAGCGTGTTCGTGGCGGTATTGCCCGCCACGTCGCTGACGGCCACCGTAAAGCTGGCGCTGCCGTCGTTAAGCGCACTCAGTGCGCCTGCCGGTACGGTCAGGCTCCAGGCTCCGCTGGCCTGCACTGCGGCGCTGTAGACGTTGCCGTCCAGCGTCACGGTCACCAGTTGCCCTGGCTCGACGTTGCTGACGGTGCCGGAGAGGCGCTGATCGGTCTGCCGCTCCGCGCCATCCACCACGTTATTGCCGGCAAAAGCATCCAGCGTCAGGGTCGGCAGGCTGGCCGGATCGACTTTCAGCGCCAGACTGGTGTTGCTGCTGGTGCTGTTGCCTGCGGCATCGCTGGCGGTCACGGTCAGTGGATAGCTGCCGTTGCCCAGCCCGCTGTAAACAGTCGCGGGCAGATCGAGGCTCCAGTTGCCGTTCGCGTCCGCCGTGGTGCTAACGCTGGTGCCGTTAAAGCTGGCGACAATTAGCGCATTGGCTTCACTGCTGCCGGTCAGCGCCAGCGGCTGCTGGCTCTCTGCGGCGTTAATAGTGCCGCCTGACGGCGTATTCAGGCTAAGCGACGGAGGCAGCGTATCAACCGCAACGCTGCCGTTCGCCTGGCTGCTGTTACCGGCCACATCGCTGACTACTACGGTATACGAGGTATCACCCTGTGGTAGCGCTGACAGGATGTCGGCCGGAATGGTTACCTGCCAGTTGCCGGCCTGATCGACCGTGCCGCTGTAGCTGACGCCATCCAGCGTGACGCTGACCGCCTGGCCGTCGCCGCTGACGCCGGTATTGCCGGTGATGGTGCCGCTGGTCGCCGCTTCCGTAGCGTTCAGAATGCCGTCACCAAACGCGTCGCCTGGGGTAGCAACCGGCAGCGCGCTGGCAATTACCGTGACCACCGTGTCGGTGGTCGCCAGTGGCGTACCGCCTGCATCAGTCACGGTAGTGGTCACGGTCAGCGGGCCGTCGGCGGCATCCGTAAAGGTCCCTGCCGGTAACGTCAGGTTCCAGCTTCCGTCTGCCGCCACGGTGGTGGTGACGGTGGTGCCGTTGGCGGTTACCTCAACGATGCTGCCTTGCGGCAGACCACTGGTGTTGCCGCTGACCTGCACATCGCCATTCAGTTCGCCGGCGTTAAGGTAGTTATCACCGGTGATCGGGGCCAGCGCGACCGCGGGCTGGGTATTATCTACGCTGAAGTCAAACGCACTGCTGCTGGTGTTACCCACCGTATTGATCACGCTGACGGTCAGGGTCTGGCTGCCTTCCGCCAGACCGGCCAGCGCCCCGGCCGGTAGCACGATGCTCCAGTTACCGCTGGCTTCGACTACGCCACTGTAGGTGGTCCCATTGAGAGAGACGGTGACCTGCTGCCCTGCTTCCACATTGGTGGAGGTGCCACGCAGTGTCAGCGGCTGTAGCTGTTCGGCGGCGCTGACAACGCCATCGCCGGCAAAGGTGTCACTGTCGATGGTCAGCGTAGGTTGTAATTCTGGCGCATTCACCACGTTCAGATCGATGGTCTGACGGGTCTGGTTGCCATTCGCATCGCTGGCGGTGACGGTCACCGGATTGCTGCCTGACGGCAGCCCGGTGAGATTGTCCGGCGCAATCTGCAACGTCCACTGGCCGTTGAGGCCGACGGTGGTGCTGTAAAGCGTATCGTTGAATTCGACCGTCACCCGATCGCCATTCTGACCGGTGCCGCTGATCACCAGCGGCTGCGTCAGCTCATTGACGCTCAGGGCGTTATCACCGCTGATCGGATCGACCACCAGCAGCGGTGCGGCGGTCGCGATGTTCAGCGTGCTGCTCTGGCTGCTGCTGTTGCCTGCCGCGTCGCTGACGATCACATTCACCGGATAACTGTTGCCGTTAGTCAGGCCAGCCAGCGCGGCTGGCGGCACCGTCAGCGACCAGTTACCGTCAGCATTGACCGTGCCGGTATAGGTCACGCCGTTCAGCGTCAGGCTGACCCGATCGCCTTCGCTGCCGGTTCCGCTGAAGCTGAAGCCCGCCGCCTGCTCCGCGCCGTTCAGCACGCCGTCACCGGCTGGTGTATTGAAGCTGAAGTCCGGTGCGGCAGTATCGACGGTCAGCGGCAAGGCGCTGGTATTGCTGTTGCCACTGGCGCTGGTGACCGTGACGTTAAGATCGTAGCGGCCATCGGTCAGCGCCTGCAAATTGTCGCGCGGTATGGTGGCGGTCCAGCGACCATCGTCAGCAACAACCGCATCGTAGGTAACGCCGTTCAATAGCAGGCTCACGCTGCTGCCCGGTGCGACGATCCCGCTGATCGGCAGATCGGCGTCAGCTTCAGCAGCATTTATAATGCCGTCGGTGGCAATCGGATTGACCCCCACCGTTGGCGTGCCGGTATCGACCGTCAGCGGCACCGTGGTGCTGGCACTGTTGCCGGCCGGATCGGTGGTGGTGACGGTGATTGGATTGCTGCCCTGGGCAAGATTTTGCAGTGCCGACGGTGGCAGAACCAGGCTCCAGTCGCCATTGTCGGCCACCGTTGCCGGATAGCTGACGCCGCCCACGGTAACGCTAACCGCCTGGCCGGGTGCCGTGGTGCCGGTCAGGGTTTGTGCCGCGCTGGCTTCTTCACTGTTGAGCACGCTGTCGGTAAACGGCGTGTTGATGACCGGTGCGGTCAGCGGCGTGGTGGCGACCAGCAGCGTCTGGCTGCTGGTGACCTCGCCTGAGGTCACGGTCACCGTGGTGGTGCCCTGCGCCAGATTAGCCAGATCGCCGGCAGGCACGGTGACTGTCCAGGCCCCGGTTTCGTCGGTGGTACCGCTGTAAACGGTGCCGCCTGGCACCAGCGTAACGCTGACCACGCTGCCGACGGCCAGATTGGTTGAACTGCCGCTGAGGGTCAGATCGCTCTGCGCTTCAACCACGTTGAGCTGATTATCCTCGGCGATTGGCGCAATCGACAGCAGCGGTGCGTTGGTGGTGATGACGGTGAACTGTCCGCTGGCGGGCTGCGCCGGATTACCGGCGACATCAAGGATCGCCACGGTAAAGGTTTTCTCCCCGGCCGCGCCCAGCGATCCGGCCGGTAGCGTGACGCTCCAGACGCCATTTGCCTGAACCACGCCATCGTAAGACTGACCGTTAATCGCCAGTACCACCGGCTGCCCGGCCGGGACGCCAGTGACGGTGCCGGTGATCTGAATGTCACTCAGCTGTTCGGCACTGTCGACCTGATTATCCGCCGTGACCGGATCAATGGTCAGCGCCGGCGGGTTGGCGGCCAGCACGGTAACATCCGACAGCACGCTGCTGCTGTTGCCGTACGTATCGCTGATCGACACGTTAACCGGATAGATCGCATCAGCCAGCTGGCTGACCACCGCCGCCGGCACCGTGACGCTCCAGTTGCCGCTGGTATCGACCGTCGCGGTATAAACCGTGCCGTTAAAATCAACCGACACCGTATCGCCCGCGCTGCCGCCACGGCCATCAATGGTCAGATCCTGACTGTGCTCGGCAATGTTGATATAGCCGTCGCTGCCTGGGGTTGAGACTTCCAGCAGCGGTGGCGTGGTGGCAAAGGTCACTAAATCCGTCGTCTGGCTGACGTTGCCATCGCTGTCGGTCGCCACCACCGTCACCGGCTGGGTACCATTCGGTACCAGGGCCAGATCGGCGGCGGGAATGGTGACGCTCCAGGTTCCCGCCGGTGCCACTACGGCGCTGTAAGTCTGGCCGTTGAGCGAGACGCGAATAATATCGCCTTCATCACCGCTGCCGCTAACGCTCAGCGGCTGCTGCGCATCGGCAACGTTAACCACGCCATCATCGGTGAGTGGGTCGACGGTTAACACTGGCGCAGCGGTAGCCACCCGCAGTTCGGTCGAGAGATCACTGCTGTTACCGGCCGGATCGGTGACGGTAACGGTCACCGGATAGGTCTGATCAGTGAGCGCGCTGAGATCGGATACCGGCACCGAGGCGGTCCAGTTACCATTGTCATCCACCGTGGCGGTGTAGGTTTTGTCGTTCAGCACCACCGAGACCGTATCGCCCGCCGTGCCGGTACCGCTGAACAGTAGCGGCTGCGCCAGGTCGCCATTGCTGAGTACGCCGTCACCGCCCGGAGCCGCCACCGTTGCCTCAGACAACTGGGTACTGACCACCAGCGGCTGGGTTTGGGTGATGCTATTACCGCTGGCATCGGTCAGGGTGACGTCGAGCCGGTAACTGCTGCCATCCGCCAGCGCCTGCAGCGCGTCAGACGGTACGGTCACCGTCCAGTTGCCGGAGCCATCCACGGTGGCGGTGTAAATCTGGTCATTCAGCGTGACCGAAACCAATTCCCCTGGCGCGCCGCCGGAGCCGCTGACCGGCAGTCCGGCCGCGACTTCACTGCTGTTGAGGATGCCATCGCCGCCGGCCACCGGTGCCACAATCAGGTTCGGCAACTGGGTATCGACGTTGAAGTTCAGGCTCTCCTCAACGCGGTTGCCTGCCTCATCAATCACCGTGATATTGAGGCTGTTTGCCCCCTGCGACAGCAGGGCAAGATCGCTGGCAGGCACGGCCAGGTTCCAGCTGCCGTCGGGATTGACCGTGGCACTGTAGTTTTTACCGTTCAGTTCCAGTTCGACCTGCTGACCCGCCGCCGCTTTGCCGGTGCTGCCGCCGATCGCCAGATCGCTGCTGGCGTCGGCGCGGTTGAGAATGCCATCCGTGAGCGCGCTGTCGTTAAGCGTGATCTGTGGCTGATTGCTCACCACCACGTTGAGCTGGGCTGAATCGGTCAGCAGCGTGTTATTGGTATCGATGGCGGTCACCGACACCGCCTGAACCCCATCGCTAATGCCGCTCAGCGCGCTGGCCGGCACGGTGATGCTCCAGAATCCGTTGCTGCCGATCACGCCGCTGTAGGTGCTGCCGTTGAAGGCCACCAGTACCGTCTGGCCTGCGGCAACGCCAACCGCTGAACCGGCGATCACCAGATCGTTGCCGCTCTCCTGCTGGTTAAGGAAGCCATCGCCACTCAACGGTTCGCTGATGGTCAGGACACCCGGCTCACCTGGGGCGGGTGCAATATTAATTTCGCGGCTGTCAGTGGCTGTGGTCCCGGCCGCAGTGCTGACGCTGACCGTCAGCGTGGTGGTGCCCGCCGCCAGCGCGCTCAGCGCTGCAGACGGAATCTGGGCGCTCCAGTTGCCCTCAGGCCCGACCTGCGTAGTGTAGGTTACGCCAGCCAGCGTGATGGTGACCGTCTGGCCCGCTTCGACGTTACTGGTACTGCCGGTCAGGGTTTGATCGACCGCTTTCTCGCTGTTATCCAGCAGATCGTCACTGGCAAAAACATTGACCATAATCGCTGGCACACCCGGTTCGGGCGAGGTTTCTACCGCGATACCACGGCTTTCGCTGGCCTCAACACCTGCCACACTGGAGACCGTGGCGCTGAGGGTGATGCTGCCGGCAGGCAGTGCGGCCAGTGCGCTGGCCGGAACGGTCAGGCTCCAGTTACCGTCCGCATCAACCGCAGCGCTGAAGGTCTGATCGCCGACCGTAACGGTGACAATCTGACCGGCTTCAACGTTAGTGGTGCTGCCGCTCAGCAACTGGTCGCTGGCTTTCTCGTCATTATTCAGCACATCATCGACCGCGAACGGATTGATGGTCAGAACCGGTGCGTTCGGCACGGTGACCGGCGCTTCAACCGTGATCGGCAGACTGTCACTGGCGGTGATACCTGCTGCGTTGCTGACCGTGACGGTCAGGGTGGTGGAACCGGACGCCAGCGCACCAAGCGCATCGGCCGGAATGCTGATATTCCAGTTGCCGTCGTCACCGACGGTGCCGCTGTAAGACTGACCTCCCAGCGTCACGGTAACGATTTGGCCCGCCTCGACATTGGTGGTGGTGCCGGACACCGCCTGCGCATCCAGCTTCTCTTCATTGCTTAACAGGTTATCGTCGGTAAATGCCGCCACGGTCAGGGTCGGTGTGCCCGGCGCGGTCACCAGCGGTTCTACCGCGATATCACGGGTTTCGCTCACCGTGGTTCCCGCCAGATTCGTGACGGCCACGATGATGGCTGTCGAACCGGCGGGGAGATTGTCCAGTGCCGCCGCCGGGATAATCACCTGCCAGTTGCCATCGGCACCGACGGTGCCGATATAGTTCTCTCCACCGAGGTTCACAATCACCTCTGAACCCGGTTCAACGTTAGTGGTGCTACCGCTGAGCGTCTGGGCGGTGCCTTTTTCAGCATTGCTCAGGATGTCATCACCGGCAAACGGGTTGATGGTGACGGTCGGCTCGCCCGGTAAGGTGACCGGAGCCGTAACGCTGATCGGTAGCTGGTCAGTGAGCGTGGTGCCAGCAGCGTTGCTGACCGAAACCGTAATGGTGGTGTCGCCCGCAGCCAGCGCGGTTAGCGCCGCAGAAGGTACCGTCAGGCTCCAGCCCCCATCGGCATCGACGCTGGCGCTGTAAACCTGGCCGCCAAGCGTCACGGTGACCACCTGCCCCGCTTCAATGTTGCTGGTGGTGCCGCTCAGGATCTGATCAACGCTTTTTTCATCGTTGCTGAGCAGGTTATCACCGGCGAAATCGTTGATGACAAGCGTCGGGATGCCCGGACCGGTATCCGCTGCTTCAACCGCGATATCACGGGTTTCGCTGACGGTGGTTCCCGCCAGATTCGTGACGGCCACGATGATGGCAGTCGAACCGGCGGGGAGATTGCCCAGCGCCGCCGCCGGGATAATCACCTGCCAGTTGCCATCGGCACCGACGGTGCCGATATAGTTCTCTCCACCGAGGTTCACAATCACCTCTGAACCCGGTTCAACGTTAGTGGTGCTACCGCTGAGCGTCTGGGCGGTGCCTTTTTCAGCATTGCTCAGGATGTCATCACCGGCAAACTGACCAATCGATATCGACGGTTCGCCCGGCTGGGTAACCGGTGCATCAACGCCGATCGGCAGTGTGGCGGTGGCGGTAGCACCGGCTGCATTACTGACCGATACGCTGATGGTAGTTTCACCGGCTGCCAGCGCCGACAGCGCCGCAGCAGGTACGGTCAGGCTCCAGCTGCCATCGGCACCAACGCTGGTGCTGTAGGTCTGACCGCCCAGCGTCACCGTGACGGTCTGCCCGGCCTCAATGTTGCTGGTGCTGCCGCTCAGCGTCTGGTCAGTGGTTTTTTCGTCATTGCTTAGCTGGTTATCGCCGGCGAAATCAGCCAGCGTCACGCCGGGCGCGCCGGGCGTCACCGGAGTTTCCACGTTGATATCGCGGTTTTCGCTGGCTTCAACGCCGGCCTGATTAGTGACGACAACCGAAATAGCGAGGCTACCCGCAGCCAGCCCATTCAGCGCCGGCGCCGGCAGGCTGATGCTCCAGCTGCCATCGGCACCTACGGTAGCGCTATAGGTCTGATCGCCGAGCGTGATGGTCACGATCTGGCCCGCTTCCACGTTGCTGGTGCTGCCGCTCAGCGTCTGGTCACTGTTCTTTTCGTCATTGCTCAGGATATCGTCGCCGGCAAACGGGTTGATGGCGATGGCCGGTACGCCCGGCTGGGTAACCGGCGCGTCAACGCTGATTGCCAGGCTGTCGGTGGCCGCTGTACCTGCCGCATTGGTGACGCTGACGGTGAGGGTGGTGCTACCCGAAGCCAGTGCCGCTAACGCATCGGCAGGCACGGTGATACGCCAGCTGCCATCGGCGGCCACGCTGCCGCTGTAGCTCTGGCCGCCAAGCGTCACGCTGACAACCTGGCCGGCTTCAACATTGGTGGTGCTGCCGCTCAGAGTCTGGTCGACGGTTTTTTCGGTGTTACTCAGCACGTTATCACCGGTAAACGGGTCGATCTCGATTCCCGGCGTACCCGGCTCGGTCACCGGGGCCTGAACCTGAATCGGACGGCTTTCGCTGGTCTGGATGCCCGCCTGATTGCTGACGGTGGCGGTAATCGTCTGCGCGCCCTGCGCCAGGGCGGCAAGCGTAGCGGGCGGCAAGGTGATACTCCAGCTTCCGTCGGCACCGACTGTGGTATTGAAACTCTGACTGCCGAGCGTGATGGTGACGATCTGGCCTGGCTGAACGTTGCTGGTGCTGCCGCTCAGCGTCTGGTCAGTGGTTTTTTCAGTGCCGCTCAGCACGTCGTCACCGGCAAACGGATTGATGGTAATGGTCGGCGCATCCGGCGTGGTATCGGGCTGCTGAACGGTGATCCCCTGGCTGGCAGAGGCGGAGGTGCCGGCGGTGTTACTCACGCTGACTGAAATGGTGGTGCTGCCTGCCGCCAGCGCCGTCAGCGCACTGGCCGGAATGCTGATGCTCCAGCTGCCATCGGCACCGACGCTGGCATTGTAGGTCTGGCCGCCAAGGGTGATGGAAACAACCTGACCTGCTTCTACGTTGCTGGTGGTGCCGCTTAGCAGCTGGTCGGTTGATTTCTCAGCGTTATCCAGTACGTTGTCGCTGGCAAACGGGTTAAGGGTAATAGTCGGCGCATCCGGCGTGGTATCGGGCTGCTGAACGGTGATCCCCTGGCTGGCAGAGGCGGAGGTGCCGGCGGTGTTACTCACGCTGACTGAAATGGTGGTGCTGCCTGCCGCCAGCGCCGCCAGCGCACTGGCAGGAATGCTGACGCTCCAGCTGCCATCGGCACCGACGCTGGCATTGTAGGTCTGGCCGCCAAGGGTGATGGAAACAACCTGACCTGCTTCTACGTTGCTGGTGGTGCCGCTTAGCAGCTGGTCGGTTGATTTCTCAGCGTTGTCCAGTACGTCGTCACCGGCAAACGGGTTGAGGGTAATGGTCGGTGCTCCGGGCGCTGGAGGGTTACCCGGGTTGCCGGGATCGACACCCCCGTTGTTGTTATCATCGCCACCGCCACCGCCACCGCCGCCACCTGCGCCAATCGCCAGTCCGGCTAAGCCCAGCACGCCGAGACCGCCGGCGGTGATGACACCCATTGACGAGTTGGCGTTATCGGCCAGTAACAGCGGCTCTACGCTGTCGAGTGATTCATAGGTCGGCGTGACCGAGCTGGAGGCCAGTTCGGCGCCTTCCGCCGTTTGTGGAAACAGGGCGTGTTCCGGAGGATTAACCCCATCATCAAAAACCAGTTCGCTGTGTTCGCCTTCGGCGTCATCAAAGAAAAATTTCTGATAGCGGACAGTACTGCCATCACGCATATGCAGAACAAGATCGTCCCCCTGGCGTTCGTACTGCACCACCATTGCGCGCGTGCCGCTAATGCGGACTACGCTGGGTTCGGTGAGGTTAATGGTTTGTGATGAACCGCCTGTACTCTGCGAGATAAGCGTGCCGTTTTCGCGCGAAATGATATCGACCCGGCCCTGCGTGAGTTCTGCCATTTGTAACCTCTACTCCACCAGATTGGCTAATATACTGAATCTAAAAACATAAAATATTTTTATGCTTATAGTATTCACACATTCTTTCACCTTCTGTCAGACAGAAAGTGTTTTAGCCTGGTGTATGTAAAGGCAGTAAAGCCAGGTGACGCTAAACACTGGGGAAAATTCCCGGCGCGGCGCTATTTTTATTGGATTATTTGTGTGTAGTTATACGCAAAACGCAACGGTTTCGCCTGCTTAATCTTTAACGTAAGGGAGATAAAAATCAATTTTAATGTGCAGATTTTATTATGTTTTAACATTCCTTCCATAAGCAACACTTGCAATAAGGCTTTCAGCAAATTTGCTTTATCGTTGTTTTTACATGTCAATTTGTTGCGGGAAGTTTCTATGATTGGGTTTAAAAGGTTAAAAAATAACCTCCAACTGAACTTTAGAGCGGAAAAAAGAATTTCTTAATTAAGCGATTCAGCCATCATTTATCGCTGGCCCTGATCGCCATTTTCGCTGACAAGTGGTTGAAAAATGGCGATCAAATTTGGCTTAAGTCACGTTACGTATTGCGAGATTAGCCAGGAAAGTTCTGGAAAAAATCCGCGCACCGCTAAAAGTCGGTAAACTCGCGGTTTTGTGACGCATCTGCCGCTGCACCACACCGGTAATAAATGGCGCGGCGGGTGCCAGTTTTCATGGCCGCAATGCTACACTTTTTCGCTTTGCCACTGATGAATCTGACCTATGACTGCACTGGACGCTGCACAGCAAAATAAACCCGATAGCCGCCTGAACTGGGGCACCCGCACGGTGTTTTTAATCAATGGTTTAGGCATGTCAGCCTGGGCACCGCTGGTGCCGTTTGCGCGCGACCGCCTGCAGCTTAACGGTGCCTCACTGGGCGCGTTACTGCTCTGTCTGGGCATTGGTTCGCTGGCGGCGATGCCGATCACCGGCACATTAGTTGCGCGATTTGGCTGCCGGCGGGTGATGTGTCTGTCGACGTTGCTGGTGCTGGCGATGATGCCGCTACTGGCCACCGCTGATTCCCATCTGGTGATGGCAGCAGCATTGATGTGTTTTGGTGCCGGCCTGGGTATGCTGGATGTCGCCATGAACTACCAGGCGGTGCAGGTTGAAAAAGCCGCCAGCAAACCGATGATGTCTGGCTTTCACGGTTTCTTTAGCCTCGGCGGCATTCTGGGCGCTGGCGCGGTGAGCCTGCTGTTAAGCCTGAGTCTTACCCCGCTGAACGCCGTGATGGTGATCATGGCGGTAATGCTGCTGCTGTTACTGTGGCGCCTGCCTGGCTTAATGAATCAGCGTTTGCATCAGCCCGATCAGCCGTGGCTGGTGATCCCGCGTGGCTGGGTTGCCTTTCTGGGTGCGCTCTGCTTTATCCTGTTTCTGGCGGAAGGGGCGGTGCTGGACTGGGGCGCGCTGCTGCTGTTGCAGAACCCGGCCATGTCGCCGACCCATGCCGGTCTGGGCTATGCGCTGTTCTCAACGGCGATGACGCTGGGCCGGTTTAGCGGCGATAAGATCATTCACCGCTTTGGTCGTTATCCGGTGATGCTGACCGGCGCGCTGACGGCCGCTGCTGGCATGAGCCTGGCGGTGTGGCTGCCGTGGCCGGAAATGGCGCTACTGGCTTTTCTGCTGGTCGGATTCGGTTTATCGAATACCGTGCCGATGTTATTCAATGCGGCGGGGAATCAACAGGATATGCCGGCAAACCTGGCGATTTCTGCCATGACAACGCTGGGATATGCGGGTATTCTCTCAGGTCCGGCCTTAATCGGATTCATATCACAATGGATCAGCCTCAGCGGCGCATTTATATTAATCGCGCTGTTACTGTTAGCTGTGGCCGCCAGTGCGCGAAAAGTTGCGCGATAATTCAGGTATCAGACACGCTATGTTGCCTTATAAGTTTCCCCTGACATCCGGCAATGTCACCCGCTTTTTTGTGGTTTTCAATCTGGTGCTGCTGCTGGCGCTGGGCTTTATGGTGCACAACTCGGTCAATGCCTGGCTGACCAGCAAACGTTACGCAATGACCGATCTGGCGCGCGACGTGCAGAAACGCATCGACGCCTATCGTTTTGCCACCTGGCAGATTTATGAAAACCTCTCAACCAGCGCCGCGGGTGCCGCCCCCAGCGCCAATCTGCAGGAGACGCGACTGCGTCCTGACGTCTATTATCTGGAAAAAACCCGCCGCAAAACCGAGGCGTTGATTTTTGGCTCGCATGACAGCAGCACGCTGGACATGACCATGCGGATGTCGAACTATCTCGACACGCTGTGGGGCGCCGAAAATCCGACCTGGTCGATGTATTTTCTGAACGGTCAGGATAACAGCCTGATCATGATCTCTACCCTGCCGCTGAAAGATATGGCGACCCGCTATAAAGAGAGCGCCATCAGTTCAATGGTGGATGCGCGTCGTGCGGAGATGCTGCAGCAGGCCAATGCGCTGGATGAGCGCGAAAGTTTCTCGGCGCTGCGCCACCTCGCCTTTCAAAACGATCACTATTTTACCCTGCGTACCACCTTTAATCAGCCCGGCCATCTGGCGACGGTGGTGGCCTTTGATCTGCCGGTCAACGATCTGATCCCACAAAATATGCCACTGGAAAACTTCCAACTGCGGCAGGACAGCTCGGTGCCTGCCACCAGCACGGATCAGCAGGAGACGGAAGATACCCAGATTTCACTGGTGAATCCGAATGTGGAAATTGCCGCTACGCTGCCCAGCACCTCGTTGCAGCTGGTCTACCGGGTACCGATTAGCCGGCTGATCATCGATACCCTGCATAATCTGCTGTGGCCGCTGCTGATTAACCTGCTGCTTTTCCTGCTGTCGCTGGGCGGCATGGTGCTGCTGCGCCAGCAGTCACTGCGTCCCAGCGAGAACCAGAGCGCTGAACTCGACTCGCTGCGGGTTCTGAATGAAGAGATTGTGGCCAGCCTGCCGGTCGGCCTGCTGGTCTACGACTTTGCCAGTAACCGCACCCTGCTGAGTAATAAGATTGCAGAACACCTTCTGCCACACCTTAATTTGCAGAAGATCATTAATATGTCCGACCAGCATCAGGGCGTGCTGCAGGCGACCATCAATAACGAAGTGTATGAGATCCGCCACGCCCGCAGCGTGTTGTCGCCCCATACTCAGCTATTTATGATGCGCGACCAGGATCGCGAGCTGCTGGTCAACAAGAAGCTGCAAAAAGCGCAGCAGGTGCTGGATCGCAATCATCAGATGCGCCAGCAGCTGCTGCATAACCTTGGCCATGCCCTGAATCAGCCGCTGGAAAAAATCGTGGCCCAGCTGGTCCAGCTCAGCCAGCGTGACAGCGATGAAACGGTGCTGGACGTGCTGGATGAGAGCCAGGGTCTGGCGCGGCTGGTCGACGATATTGTGCTGCTCAACCGGCTGGAAGCGCACGACTGGTCACCGGATGCGACAGTATTCAGCCTGCAGGAACTGCTGGATGAGATTGCGCTGGAAAGCCTGCCGCTGATGCGCCGTAAAGGGCTGTCGCTGGTGGTGAATAATCATCTGCCGAACGACGAAATGCGTTTTGGCGATCGCCGCGCGCTGCGTAAGGTGCTGATTACCCTGATGCACTACGCGCTGACCACCACCCGCTGGGGTAAAATCACGCTGGAAGTCAAAGCGGCAGACAAGCAGGCCGATCGCTTGTTGATTGAACTGGTTGATACCGGGGCCGGCCTGACGGTCGATGAGCTGGCCAATGTTGATTTCCCATTCCTCGGTGACACCAGCCAGGATCGCTATGGTCAGGCGTCAGGAATGGCGTTCTTCCTGTGTAAACAGCTGTGCAAGCAGATGGGCGGCAGTCTGGATATCGTGGCGAAAGCCGATATCGGCACCCGCTATAACATGCAGCTGCCGCTGGTGCTGGAGCAAAAAACCGAAGAGGAAGAGGAAAAAATTCTCGATGGCGTCACCGCGCTGGTGGAAATCGCCGTGGAAGACGTGCACAAGATCGTCTGCCGCCATCTGGAAAACTGGGGTGCGCGGTGTCTGACGCCAGACGAGCGTATTTCCGGTCAGGATCATGATGTGCTGATAACCGATGATCCCAACAAACTGAGCGGCTGGTCACTGCTGCTGGCCGGCGATGAACCCGGTCATCATGCACTGAATGACCAGCAGTATCGGGTTAATTTCAATCTCAGTAATGCGCTGCTCGATGCATTGCTGGCGCTGATTGAGAAGCAACTGTCACACGATGTGATGGAAGATGACGCTGAAGAAGAAGCGGCCACGCCATTGATGAGCGGCGGCTATTTCCAGCTGTTTACTGAGACAGTACCGGTTGATGTAAAGAGACTGTATACTGAGTCGGCGGAAAAGGACTACGCCTCGCTTGCTCAGACAGCGCATCGCCTTAAGGGCGTGTTTGCCATGCTTAATCTGACTCCCGGCAAACAGCTTTGTGAAGAGTTAGAACACCACATTAAAGCGTGTGACGATTCAAACATTACAAATACCACCAGTGATATTGACGCTTACGTCAATCAACTGCTGCAGCAAGGTAACCAATAAGATGAATAACTTAAACGTAATTATTGCCGATGACCATCCAATTGTTCTTTTCGGTATCCGAAAATCTCTGGAACAAATTGAATGGGTTAACGTTGTAGGTGAGTTCGAAGACTCAACAGCACTGATCAACAATCTGTCTAAGCTCGATGCGAATGTCCTGATCACCGATCTCTCTATGCCCGGTGAAAAGTATGGCGATGGCATCACGCTGATTAAATATATTAAACGTCACTATCCGGATCTGTCGATTATCGTTCTGACCATGAACAATAACCCGGCGATTCTGAGCTCGGTACTGGATCTCGATATTGAAGGGATTGTCCTGAAGCAGGGCGCGCCAACCGACCTGCCAAAAGCGCTGGCCGCGTTGCAGAAAGGCAAAAAGTACACGCCGGAAAGCGTCGCGAAACTGCTGGAGAAGATCAGCGCTGGCGGTTACGGCGACAAACGCCTGTCACCGAAAGAGAGCGAAGTGCTGCGTCTGTTCGCTGAAGGCTTCCTGGTTACCGAAATTGCCAAGAAACTGAACCGCAGTATTAAGACCATCAGTAGCCAGAAGAAATCAGCCATGATGAAACTGGGCGTGGATAACGATATCGCGCTGCTGAACTACCTGTCGTCTGTCAGCCAGACTCAGGTCGAAAAAGACTAGTATCACGAGGCGGTGCCACCGGCACCGCCTTTACTTCTTCTGCCCTCTGCTATCCTGCCCGCGTTTTACGTACCCGCTCCGCATAGATCGCCAGCGTCACCTTCAGCACATCCAGGGTTACCGGCTTCGACAGACAGTTATCCATGCCCGCATCCATACAACGCTGCTTCTCTTCAGCCAGCGCATTCGCGGTAACGCCGACCACCGGGAACAGATGCCCCAGCTGACGAAGCCGCTGCGTCAGTCGGTAACCATCCATGTTCGGCATATTGACGTCGGTCAGCACGATATCAATCTCATTACGGCTCAGCACGTTGAGCGCATCGACGCCATCCTGTGCCGTTTTAACC
Source organism: Pantoea sp. X-Soil-YNGN-775 (assembly GCF_059730575.1). NCBI lineage: Bacteria > Pseudomonadati > Pseudomonadota > Gammaproteobacteria > Enterobacterales > Erwiniaceae > Pantoea > Pantoea sp. X-Soil-YNGN-775. Next base: position 2,778,225 of record NZ_AP035945.1, read on the forward strand.
TGATAGCCCAGCGTGCCGAGCTGTTCTGACAGCAGCATGCGGTTGATTGGGTGATCGTCCACAATCAGCACCATGATGTCATCGTTATGCACTTTCTCTTCTACCGGTCCGGCCAGCAGCAGCGCGTCTGCCGCGTCGCTGTCCAGCGCGATGCGATAGATGCGTGCCAGCAGCGTCGGCACTTCGTGCAGCGTGGCAGTAGAATGGATCCAGCGTCCCGGCTGACGTTCACGCGGCATATCGACGTGCGAACCGTCAAACGTCACCAGCGCCCGCAGCGGCAAATCAATATCCAGTTCGTGGTCGGTCATCACCACATCGTCCGGACCGGGTTTGCCGTGGTACTCAGCCACCTGAATGCCCTGCTGCCGTAACTGGCGCGCAATAAATTCCGCCAGATATTCGTTGCACATCGCCAGCCAGATTTTCTTATCCTGCATCCCTTCCAGCAACGGCAGCGCAGGCTGCTGTCCTTTGTAGATCGGGATACGCACGATGAACTGACTGCCCATGCCCGGCTCGGAGTCGACCTCAATATCGCCGTCCATCATGTTGATCAGCTTTTCACAAATCGCCAGTCCCAGACCGGTGCCCTGGAAATTACGCTGCACGCCATTGCCCACCTGGAAGAACGGATCAAACAGTCGCGGCAGCTCTTTGGCCGGAATGCCGACGCCGGTATCACGAACGCGGAACGCCAGATAACCCTCGGCAACGTAGGCATGCAGGATGATGCAGCCGGTGTGGGTGAACTTGATCGCGTTGTTCAGCAGATTCGAGATCACCTGCTGCAGACGCAGCGGATCGCCATCCAGCACCTGCGGCACGTCATGTTCGATGAAGCAGTAGAGCGTTAGTCGCTTTTTCACCACCAGCGACAGATAGTTACCGACGATATGAGTAACGATTTCACGCGGGGCAAACGGCCGCGGCTCAATCTTCAGCTGTTCCGACTCAATTTTAGAGAAGTCGAGAATATCGCTGATGATTTTCAGCAGCAGGCTGGAGGAGTTATTCATCGCGGTTACCAGCGAATCAATGCCGCTTGGCAACTGCTTGGTCTGCAACAGATCGAGGTTACCGATAATGCCATACAGCGGGGTACGCAGTTCGTGACTGACGGTCGCGAGGAACATCGATTTCGACTGACTGGCCTGCTCGGCGGCGTGCGCCATCTCCTGCAGCGACTGTTCCATTCGGACGCGCGCCGAGACATCCACCAATACACAAATCGCCACATTCTCATTGCGATAGCGTGAATGAACGAAGCTGATTTGCAGGTTGGTATTACTGCCGGTCAGCACATCGACAAAATTTACCTGCTGACCGCCAATGATTTCGTTCAGCCGCTGACGATCTTCCTGAGTAAGCAGCGTCAGATAGTTGTGCGCCAGCTCATTACTCAGGATATTGGTGCCGTCGCTGGTGCGTAAAATACAGATACCGACCGGCGCTGAGGCGACAATCTTGCGGTTAAATTGCTCATGCTCTTCCAGCCGGTGCGCATTCTCTTCGGCGGGCAGAAACATCCGCCGCTCAAACAGCCAGGCGAGCGTAAACAGCATGACGGCACTGAAGATATTCAGCAGCAGCGCATTAATCATCATCAGTTTTAACTGATCGACCACCACGTTTGTGGGAATCGACCAGACGATGTTGAGATCGGACGGCGGCAGCGGTTTTTTCAGGACCAGTTGACGATAGCCGTTGAGGTAGCCAAACCAGGTCTTATCGTCAGGCAGATCATCCAGCGAAAAACCGAGGCCACCACGGCGTGAATTAAGCAGCGGACGATAATTTTCATCGGTAATCGAAGCGATAACCGGCAGGCTGCCAGGCTGTATAAACTCATCCAGGCGGATATTTTGCTCAACCCCCAGCAGCGCCTGCAATTTGTTGGCGACGTAAACCGGCACCACCATATAGAAGGTCCCCACACCCGGCTGGGTACTGCTGTTAATCCAGTACATCGGATTACGGCGCTCTTCTTCATTGCTGTTGCGGTAACGCAGCACGTTCTCGCGCAGGGATTTCAGGCTGCGTTCGCGGTCGGCGTTGCTGCTGCCGATGGTAAAGTCGGCCAGGCACTGATTTTCACCGCCAATAAAGAACACCCGATTTAGCTCGTACGACGAAGCGAAGTTACTTTTCCAGTAATTGATGTAGTAACTGAGCGAATCCAGCGAGTTACGCCAGGTATTGCTCATCGAAGTACAGTCACCGTCGGAGAACAGCGGCGTAAACTGCGGCTGGGTCGATTTGCCCGGCATCATCCCGGTCAGCACATCCAGCCCGCTGCTGGCGTTGGTCAGACGGTTCTCGGTGATATATTTCAGCTCTCGCATCATGTCGGCTGAATGCCGGACATACCACTCGATTGAGCCGTAATTACTGGCGAACTCCTGGCGGACCTGGGTCTCTTTTTCATGCAGCACGCTAATGATGTAAAAGGCGGTCAGCACGGCGCCCAGCGTCCAGATTAGCAGCGCCAGCGCGCGAAAAAGATAGCGCGAGATGCGAAGCGTGGTGCGGAAAGAGACAGGATATTTCAAGTGGAACTCGCAGTTGGCAAGGTTAATCGCATCGTCGATTTTTAATGCCCATACACTAGCTTTATCGGGCAAAAAAAGCCAGTCGGACGCGGGCTTAGCACCCGGTTTGGGAATCTTTTAACGGCACGTTGCTATCGTTTCTGAAGCCGCACCTGGCCAGAAGACGGTGAACAACGTCACGCCCCGCTGCGATCCCTGAATCTGTCAGTCAGGTTTGCTGCCCGCCCTATCCGACATCCCATCACCGCCACCAGCAACCGCCAGCGCATAACAGCAACATCAGCCAAAGCAACCGCCAGCGCACAACAGCAACATCAGCCAAAGCAACCGCCAGCGCACAACAGCAACATCAGCCAAAGCAACCGCCAGCGCACAACAGCAACATCAGCCAAAGCAACCGCCAGCGCACAACAGCAACATCAGCCAAAGCAACCGCACTTCAGCCAACCCAGAAAGAGCCGCCCTGTCCGAAAAGCAAAGCGTCCGCGCCACGGAAGGCGCGGCCGATCCGCACGGAAGCGGGTTTCCTTTGCGATCGGGCAGGGCGGGCCTTTCGACCGCACCCCACTCACCGCAGCGTTTAACCACCGCACCCACTCACCGCCACGCGTCACCTCTCCGCAGCGCCACCCTCTCCCCTCCCGCCACAGTCACCATCGCCACCAGCAACCGCCAGCGCACTTCAGCCAACCCAGAAAGACCCGCTCCCCACTCACCGCAGCGTTTAACCACCGCCCCCCACTCACCGCAGCGTTTAACCACCGCACCCACTCACCGCCGCGCGTCACCTCTCCGTTTCATCACCTCTTCAGCATCCCATCGCCAAAAAAAACGGCAGGCCGGGTTTCCCCTGACCTGCCGTTTCGACAGCGTACTCAGCTAACGACCAACGAATTACTCTTCGTCGTCTGCCGCCGCGTCGTCTTCATCATCGATATCCGCTTCTGGCGCGATCTCTTCGTCATCAAGCTCCGCTTCCGGCGCGATATCGTCCTCGCCTTCAGCCACGCTACCGTCGATTGAATCCAGCTCTTCTTCTTCAACCGGTTCAGCAACACGTTGCAGCCCAACTACGTTTTCATCTTCAGCCGTACGGATCAAAATCACACCCTGGGTGTTACGACCCACGATGCTGACTTCTGAAACACGCGTACGCACCAGCGTACCAGCATCGGTGATCATCATGATCTGATCGCCATCGACAACCTGCACCGCTCCAATCACCGGACCGTTACGATCGGTCACCTTGATGGAGATAACACCCTGCGTCGCACGCGACTTGGTTGGGTATTCGCTGTTGGCAGTACGTTTACCGTAGCCATTCTGCGTCACGGTAAGGATTGCACCCTCTTCACGCGGCACAATCAACGACACCACGCGATCGCCTTCGGCCAGCTTGATGCCGCGCACACCGGATGCGGTACGGCCCATCGCACGGACTGCGGTTTCCGCGAAGCGCACCACTTTACCGGCAGCCGAGAACAGCATCGCTTCGTCGTTGCCGTTGGTCAGCGCCACGCCGATCAGCTCGTCGTCGTCACGCAGATTGACGGCGATAATACCGGCACTGCGCGGACGGCTAAACTCTTTCAGCGCGGTCTTCTTCACGGTACCGCTGGCGGTCGCCATGAAGATGTTGAAGCCTTCGGTGTACTCGCGTACCGGCAGAATCGCGGTAATGCGTTCGTTGGCTTCCAGCGGCAGCAGGTTGACGATTGGACGTCCACGTGCGCCACGGCTCGCTTCCGGCAGCTGATAAACCTTCATCCAGTAGAGACGGCCACGGCTTGAGAAGCAGAGGATCGTGTCATGGGTGTTGGCGACCAGCAGACGATCAATGAAGTCTTCTTCTTTGATACGCGCGGCCGACTTGCCTTTACCACCACGACGCTGTGCTTCGTAATCGGTCAGAGGCTGATACTTCACGTAGCCCTGATGCGACAGTGTCACGACCACATCTTCCTGATTGATCAGGTCTTCGATATTGATGTCAGCAGTATTGGCGGTGATCTCAGTGCGACGCTCATCACCAAACTGATCGCGCATCAGTTCCAGCTCTTCGCGAATCACTTCCATCAGACGCTCGGCGCTTGACAGGATATGCAGCAATTCAGCGATCTGATCCAGCAGCGCTTTATACTCATCCAGCAGTTTTTCATGCTCAAGGCCGGTCAGTTTCTGCAGACGCAGATCCAGAATCGCCTGAGCTTGCTGCTCGGTCAGATAGTACTGGCCGTCACGAATACCGAACTGCGCATCCAGCCACTCCGGACGCGCGGCGTCATCACCGGCACGCTCCAGCATCGCGGAAACGTTACCCAGATCCCATGCCTGGGCAACCAGACCCGCTTTCGCTTCCGCCGGGCTTGGCGCACGACGAATCAGCTCAATGATCGGATCGATGTTGGCCAGCGCAATCGCCAGGCCTTCAAGGATATGCGCACGGTCACGGGCTTTACGCAGTTCGAAAATGGTACGGCGGGTCACCACTTCACGACGATGGCGGACAAAGGCTTCCAGAATCTCCTTCAGCGCCATAATCTTCGGCTGGCCCTGATGCAGTGCCACCATGTTGATGCCGAACGAGGTCTGCAGCTGAGTCAGTGAATAGAGATTATTCAGCACCACTTCGCCGACCGCATCACGCTTGATCTCAATCACGATGCGCATGCCGTCTTTATCGGATTCATCACGCAGTGCGCTGATGCCTTCGACACGCTTCTCTTTCACCAGCTCGGCGATTTTCTCAATCAGACGTGCCTTGTTAACCTGATAAGGCAGCTCATGAATGATGATGGTCTCACGGCCGGTTTTGGCGTCCGCTTCGACTTCGCCACGTGCGCGGATATAAATTTTGCCGCGCCCGGTACGGTAAGCTTCTTCAATGCCACGACGACCATTGATGATGGCAGCGGTCGGGAAATCAGGTCCCGGAATGTGCTCCATCAGCCCTTCAATGCTGATGTTCTCATCTTCAATGTAAGCCAGGCAGCCGTTGATCACTTCACGCAGGTTATGCGGTGGGATATTGGTGGCCATACCCACGGCGATACCGGAGGAACCATTAACCAGCAGGTTTGGAATTTTGGTCGGCAGAACTTCTGGGATCTGCTCAGTGCCGTCGTAGTTTGGGACAAAATCGACGGTCTCTTTTTCCAGGTCAGCTAACAGATCGTGGGCGATTCTGGACATGCGGACTTCGGTATAACGCATCGCCGCAGCGGAGTCGCCGTCGATGGAGCCGAAGTTGCCTTGACCGTCCACCAGCATGTAACGCAGGGAGAAAGGCTGGGCCATACGTACAATGGTGTCGTAAACGGCGGAATCACCATGCGGGTGATATTTACCGATAACGTCACCGACGACGCGGGCAGATTTTTTATAGGGTTTGTTCCAGTCGTTACCCAGTTCGCTCATCGCAAACAGTACGCGACGATGCACCGGCTTCAGGCCGTCACGCACATCGGGTAAAGCTCGGCCAACGATGACCGACATGGCGTAATCGAGGTAAGAATTCTTTAACTCTTCTTCGATATTGACCGGTGTAATTTCTCTCGCAAGGTCGCTCATGGAGCCGCTATCCCTCTACTTAATCCCGGATTTTAAAGGTGCGAAAGTATATCACACTGCAATGCTCTGGTGAACGTTAACCACCGATTTCAGCCGCTTTTCCTTACGCCTGAAAGGTGTGCCATAACCGGTTAAGCGTTTATACTGATGGCACATTTTGTCAGGAGTTACGATTCAATGAATGCACAACCGCAGAATCATCAGCAGAACGTCGATGCGCAGGAAATTGCCAAATTTGAGGCCGTGGCCTCGCGCTGGTGGGATCTGGAGGGTGAATTTAAACCGTTGCACCGGATTAACCCGCTGCGACTGGGCTATATCGCCCAGCACAGCAACGGTCTGTATGGTAAAAAAGTGCTCGACGTCGGCTGTGGCGGCGGCATCTTAGCGGAAAGCATGGCGCGTGAAGGCGCTATCGTCACCGGGCTGGATATGGGCGCTGAACCGCTGGCCGTGGCGCGTCTGCATGCCCAGGAGAGCGGCGTAACGCTCGACTATGTCCAGCAGACGGTAGAAGCCCATGCCGAACAGCATCCCGGCCACTACGATGTAGTGACCTGCATGGAAATGCTGGAGCACGTGCCCGATCCGCGCTCGGTGGTTCACGCCTGCGCGCAGCTGGTGAAGCCCGGCGGCGAAGTCTTTTTCTCTACCCTGAACCGCAATCCTAAAGCCTGGCTACTGGCGGTGTTTGGCGCTGAATATGTGCTGCGTATGGTGCCGCGCGGGACCCACGACGTGAAGAAATTCATCCGTCCATCCGAACTGCTGAGCTGGGTAGATGAAACCACACTGCGTGAACGTCACATCATTGGCCTGCACTACAACCCGCTGACCAACCGTTTCAGGCTGGCACCGGGCACCGACGTCAATTATATGGTGCATACCCACCGCGCCGTTTAAGCGCCCTGCTCGCCGGCGATCCGGCGGGCGACGCGCTGCGCTAACTGGCCGGACGGCTCAGCATCTCGCTATCTCGCTGCGCCGCCCGGCGAAATCTGCCCGTCATCTCTCCTCCTTTATTATGCTGGCCCGGCTGCACGGCCGGCCATGCCTCGCCCTGTTGATGGGCGAAAGCTTACTGCATTAGCCACGCCCGACCGGAAAAGGTGAACCGCAGAAACCGGGCGGCATCATTTTGTTGCCTGCCAACGGGTTAGCCTGCACGCAGTCTGAACGGTGCAGATTTTCCCTTTTTCCGCATTGCCTGCCACACCACCGCTAGCTGAATTTGACGGTTTTTCACCCTTTCCAGGACCTGGCGCAAAGGATTGAATAAGAAATACGCGTTCGATCAAATTAAGAAAAAAAAGTGGGATCGGGTTGACATGATGGCGGGCCTTATAAGACGCGGGCCAGGAAATATCGCAGAAATTACAACCCCTCCTGACATCATTTTTTCCTCTTGTTAAGCGGCAGTAAAATACTAAAATATGCCTCCATATTGTTATGGCTTTTGCCAACACCCCCTAGATGTAGTGTTTATCCACACATTATTCACAATGAATATGCTGTGTATAAACCGGGATTTCTTTTAATTTTTGGATACTCACGCAAAGGTAAAAACGCGACATGAACCAAAGTCTGCTCGTTACTAAACGCGATGGCCGCCAGGAGCGCATTGATCTCGACAAAATTCACCGTGTACTGGACTGGGCAGCCGAAGGGCTGAACAACGTCTCGGTATCGCAGGTGGAGCTGCGCTCCCACATTCAGTTCTATGATGGCATCAGAACGTCTGACATTCATGAGACCATCATCAAGGCCGCAGCAGACCTCATCTCTCGCGATGCCCCGGATTATCAATACCTCGCCGCCCGCCTGGCGATCTTCCATCTGCGTAAAAAAGCCTATGGCCAGTTCGAGCCGCCGAAGCTGTATGACCAGGTGGTTAAAATGGTCGGCATGGGCAAATATGACCGCCACCTGCTGGAAGATTACAGCGAAGAAGAGTTTGCGCAGATGGACGAGTTCCTCGACCACTGGCGCGACATGAACTTCTCGTATGCCGCAGTGAAGCAGCTGGAAGGCAAATATCTGGTGCAGAACCGCGTCTCGGGCGAAATCTACGAGAGCGCGCAGTTCCTCTATATTCTGGTCGCCGCCTGCCTGTTCTCGGGCTATCCGCGCGACACGCGGATGGATTACATCAAGCGTTTCTATGATGCGATCTCAACCTTCAAGATCTCGCTGCCGACGCCTATCATGTCCGGCGTGCGGACGCCAACGCGTCAGTTCAGCTCCTGCGTCCTGATTGAGTGCGGCGACAGCCTGGACTCGATCAACGCCACCTCCAGCGCAATTGTGAAATATGTCTCTCAGCGTGCCGGTATCGGCATCAATGCCGGCCGTATCCGTGCGCTGGGCAGCCCAATCCGCGGCGGTGAAGCGTTCCATACCGGTTGTATCCCGTTCTATAAGCACTTCCAGACGGCGGTCAAGTCCTGCTCACAGGGCGGCGTTCGTGGCGGCGCAGCCACGCTGTTCTACCCGATGTGGCATCTGGAAATCGAAAGCCTGCTGGTGCTGAAAAACAACCGTGGCGTTGAAGGCAACCGCGTGCGCCACATGGACTACGGCGTACAGCTTAATAAACTGATGTATCAGCGCCTGCTGAAAGGGGAAGATATCACCCTGTTCAGCCCGTCTGATGTGCCGGGCCTGTATGATGCGTTCTTCGCCGATCAGGATGAGTTTGAGCGCCTCTACACCAAATATGAGCAGGACCAGAGTATCCGTAAGCAGCGGGTTAAAGCGGTCGATCTGTTCTCACTGATGATGCAGGAACGTGCTTCTACCGGCCGTATCTACATTCAGAACGTCGATCACTGCAACACCCACAGCCCGTTTGACGCCAGCATTGCGCCGGTTCGCCAGTCTAACCTGTGCCTTGAGATCGCGCTGCCGACCAAACCGCTGGAAGATGTTAACGACGAAAACGGTGAAATCGCCCTGTGTACGCTGTCGGCCTTCAACCTTGGTGCGATTGACAGCCTCGACGATCTGGAAGAGCTGGCTACCCTGGCAGTGCGTGCGCTTGATGCGCTGCTCGATTATCAGGACTACCCGATCCCGGCGGCCAAACGTGGCGCAATGGGCCGTCGTACCCTGGGTATCGGCGTGATTAACTACGCTTACTACCTGGCGAAACACGGTGTGCGTTACTCCGACGGCAGCGCCAACGGTCTGACCCATAAAACCTTTGAAGCCATTCAGTATTACCTGCTGAAAGCCTCAAATGCGCTGGCTAAAGAGCAAGGTGCCTGCCCGTGGTTCAACGAAACCACCTATTCGCAGGGCATCCTGCCAATCGACACCTACAAGAAAGATCTCGACACCATCAGCAACGAGCCGCTGCATCTGGACTGGGAAAGCCTGCGTGAAGAGATCAAAACGCACGGCCTGCGCAACTCCACGCTCTCTGCACTGATGCCGTCTGAGACTTCGTCGCAGATCTCCAATGCCACCAACGGCATTGAACCGCCGCGCGGCCACATCAGCATTAAAGCCTCGAAAGATGGCATTCTGCGTCAGGTGGTGCCGGAGTATGAGCGCCTGAAAGATCAGTACGAACTGCTGTGGGAAATGCCGAACAACGACGGCTACCTGCAACTGGTGGGTCTGATGCAGAAGTTTATCGACCAGGCGATCTCGTCTAACACCAACTACGATCCGTCGCGCTTTGCCAACGGTAAAGTGCCGATGAAACAGTTGCTGAAAGATCTGCTGACCGCGTACAAATTTGGCGTGAAAACGCTCTACTACCAGAACACCCGTGACGGTGCTGAAGATGCGCAGGACGATCTGGCACCTTCTATCCAGGATGATGGCTGCGAAAGCGGCGCATGTAAGATCTAACGGGCGGGCGGGAGAGACTCCCGCCCCACTCCTTTCACGGGGCGGCTTCGCTTCGTTCACTTTTGGACATTTTTTATGGCTTACTCCACTTTCTCACAGAACAAAAATGACCAGCTGAAAGAGCCGATGTTTTTCGGTCAGTCGGTAAACGTGGCGCGCTTCGACCAGCAGAAATATGACATCTTTGAAAAGCTGATCGAAAAGCAGCTCTCCTTCTTCTGGCGGCCGGAAGAGGTCGATGTGTCACGCGATCGCATCGACTATCAGGCGCTGCCGGACCACGAAAAACACATCTTCATCAGCAACCTGAAATATCAGACCCTGCTGGACTCGATTCAGGGCCGTAGCCCTAACGTGGCGCTGCTGCCGCTGATCTCCATTCCTGAACTGGAAACCTGGATCGAAACCTGGGCGTTTTCTGAGACTATCCACTCGCGCTCCTACACCCACATCATCCGCAACATCGTTAACGATCCGGCGGTGGTGTTTGACGATATCGTCACCAATGAGCAGATTCTGGCCCGTGCCCAGGATATCTCACGCTATTACGACGATCTGATTGAAATGACCAACTACTGGCATCTGCTGGGCGAAGGCACCCATCAGGTCAACGGCAAATCGGTCACCGTCAGCCTGCGCGCCCTGAAGAAACAGCTCTATATCTGCCTGATGAGCGTCAATGCGCTGGAAGCGATCCGTTTCTACGTCAGCTTTGCCTGTTCATTCGCTTTTGCCGAGCGCGAACTGATGGAAGGCAATGCCAAAATCATCAAGCTGATTGCCCGCGATGAAGCGCTGCACCTGACCGGCACCCAGCACATGCTCAACCTGCTGCGCAGCGGTGAAGACGATCCGGAGATGAAAGAGATTGCGGCCGAGTGTCGTGAAGAGTGCTTTGAACTGTTTAAGAAAGCCGCTCTGCAGGAAAAAGAGTGGGCGGAATATCTGTTCAGCGGCGGTTCGATGATCGGCCTGAACAAAGATATTCTCTGCCAGTACATTGAGTACATCACCAATATTCGTATGCAGGCTGTCGGGCTTGATCTGCCGTTCCAGACGCGCTCAAACCCGATTCCATGGATTAACTCCTGGCTGGTCTCTGACAACGTTCAGGTTGCGCCGCAGGAAGTGGAAGTCAGCTCCTATCTGGTCGGTCAGATCGATTCTGAAGTGGGCGCTAACGACTTCGACGACTTCCAGCTGTAATCATGAGCCGCGACGTGGTTATTCTGCGCAGCTCCGGCACCCGCCTGGAATGCACAGACGAACATACCAATCTGCTGACGCTGCTGGAAGCCAACAATCTGTGCGTGGAGTTCCAGTGCCGCGAAGGTTACTGCGGCTCCTGCCGGATGCGTTTGCTGAAAGGCGAAGTGCACTACCCGCAACGGCCGCTGGCGTTTGTGCAGCAGGACGAGATTCTGCCCTGCTGTTGCAAAGCCAAAGGCGAGATCGAGCTTGAGTTGTAACTGAGGTCGCGTTTGTCAGACTTACAGCCACCAAGGCTAAGTTGGTCAGCATTGTGAAACGAAACGGGCGCCTCAGGCGCCCGTTTTGTTTTCACTGACATTACTGTCTGACCGTTTCGACCACATCAATCCAGCCGTGACCGGTAGTGACTTCACTGCCGTGTAACCAGCGGCGCAGCATGTTCATCGCCATCATTGCCACCACCTTCTGCCGCGTCTCCAGATTATGCCGGCCGGTACTGAACTTCACGCGCTGACCAAAGTTACCATCCGGCGTATGCAGCGCGACCGAAATCTCTTCCTGTTCAAGGCTGCCGATAGAGAGCGCCAGCGCCGCCTGTTGCTGGTCGGCAAGATGGCGGGTGCGGATCACCTGCTGCTCCAGCGTCTCCGGCTTAGGTGGCAAGATGTCAGCACCACACAGCGGCACGCCCGCTGCGGCCAGCTGCCAGTAAAGCAGCCCGGCGGTGTACTGCTCACTGAGCGTCAGCTGATAGTCACGTTGCTGTAGCTCGCTGGCCAGCAGTGCCGGCAATCCCGCGATGCCTTCAAAAATGGTGCACTCCGCCAGTTGCAGCCGCACCTGCTGCCACACCTGCTCCATCGCCACCCGCTGACTGGCCGGACCGGTCAGTTTGATCTCAATGATCGGCATGGAGGAGCGATACCCCATCACCACGCCTTCCGGCAAGCTCAGCGGTTCGAGTTCCGCTGCCAGGTCGCTTTCGCCACGGCCAAAGGTGGTCAGCCGCAGACAGATCGGCGGTTCAGGCGGGGAAAACTTCGCTTTAAGACGCGGAATGATCTGCTGCTCAACCATCACCTTAAATTCAGACGGCACGCCAGGCGTAAAAAACATCCAGCAGCGATTTAACTGCAGTGCAAAGCCACAGGCGGTGCCGACCGGATTATCAATCAGCTCGGCATTGGCCGGGATCTCCGCCTGTTTGCGGTTGCTGGCTGCCATCACCCGGCCGCGACTGGCGAACCAGGCTTCCATTTGCGCCAGCCACGCCTGTTGCAGCTCCAGCTCAACACCGCAGGCCTGCGCCGCGGCCAGCGCGCTGAGATCGTCACTGGTCGGTCCCAGCCCGCCATTAACAATCAGCACATCCGCCTCATGGCTGCGCGCCTGCAGCGTCGCGACCAGTGACTCAAGGGCGTCGCCAACCGTGGTACGGCTGGTCATCGGCAAACCATGCTGGAATAAAACGTCTGCCAGCCAGGCCGCATTGGTATCGACGATTTGGCCGTGCAGCACCTCATCCCCGGTTGAAAGCATCTCTACTCTGATCACGTTAGTTCTCCTTATGCCGGTCGCTTTACTGTAGGAAGTCCGCAGATGAAACACAATCAACATCGCTGACCACTGCACAGCGATGGAGTTGACGGTCTGAGCGCGAGGGCGTCGCGTATCGGCGGCACGGCGGGGGTAGCGGATAGCGGGTGCGGCGGAAACGGCAACAAAAACGGCGGGGATCGCCCGCCGTTTTTATCATCAGTGTGCTGCTACGGTGTCGCCAGGGTAATTAGCGACGCGCCAGCAGCAGGCCGAGTACCAGACCGGCAGTCGCGCCGATGCCGATGCCCTGCCACGGTTTCTCATGGACATAATCGTCAGCGCGGTAAGCCGCTTTTTTGGCACGATAGTAGTAGCTGTCTGATGCCTGGCTGACACGGGATTTTACGTCGTGCAGCGCCTGTTCCGCTTTAGTTTTAAGCTCGATATATTTTTGATCCGCCGGATCGCCTGACGACTTCAACACTTCTTCCAGCGTTTCGGTCAGCAGCGCAATATCGTCATCCAGGCCGGTTTCGAATTGATCAGTCTGATTTACCATCATTTCCTCCGTGTGAATTGCAAAGCAGTCCATTAACTATAGCCACAATCTGGCGCTCTGCCGGTTTAGCGCACCAGGAATCACCTGATAATTCATCTGCTAACGCCATCCAGAGCCGCAGGATAGCGGCGGAGCTTTCGCAAAGAAGTGTAAGGCGGCGCGGCAAACACCGAATTTCGCTTCGCTTCTTTGATTAATCTGATAAATTTTCTCCGGACTGAATTTTCACGTCACCCGACTGTCGTACCCTCCTGTTGCCTGTGATTATCGGGCCATAAAAGTGCATTTCGCACGACAGTCACGACAAACTCGAACAGCTAAGGAATGATCTCTGGCATGAATCGAAGAATGTTTATGAAAGCGTCAATGGCCTTCTCCGCCGTCAGCGGCATGACCGGCCTGTCAACGCTGTTTGCGCAATCCGCCTGGGCAGAAGATGGCATTGCTGACGGAACCGCAGTACGCTTCGATTTCGACGTATTGAAGAAGAACGCGGCCGCCCTGGCAAAGCAACCCTGGAGTGGCGCGCCAGGCGCGCTGCCGCAGACGCTGGCGACACTGACTCCGCAGGCGTATAACGAAATTCAGTATGACGCCAACCATTCACTGTGGAACAACATTCCTGACCGTGAACTTGACGTTCAGTTCTTCCACGTCGGGATGGGCTTTAAACGCCGTATCCGCATGTTCTCAGTCGACGGCGAGAGCCGCCAGGCACGTGAGATCCACTTCCGTCCTGAGCTGTTCAATTACAACAATGCCCACGTTGATACCAAACAGCTGGAAGGCAAAACCGATCTCGGCTTTGCCGGTTTCCGGGCGTTTAAAAAGCCGGAACTGGCGCGTCGTGACATCGTCTCCTTCCTTGGTGCCAGCTACTTTCGTGCCGTTGATGAGACCTTCCAGTACGGCTTATCCGCCCGGGGTGTCGCCATCAACACCTTCAGTAACGGTCAGGAAGAGTTCCCGGATTTCACCGCCTTCTGGTTTGAAACGCCGAAAGCGGAAGACACCACCTTCACCTGTTACGCGTTACTCGATGGGGCCAGCATTACCGGCGCCTATAAGTTCATCATCCACTGCGAAGATAAACGCGTGGTGATGGAAGTGGAAAACCACCTGTTTGCCCGTAAAGAGATCCGTCAGATCGGCATCTCGCCAATGACCAGTATGTTCAGCTGCGGCACCAACGAACGCCGCATGTGCAACACCTACCATCCTCAGATTCATGACTCCGATCGCCTGGCGATGTGGACCGGAAAAGGCGAATGGATTGCCCGTCCGCTGAATAATCCGCAGCGCCTGCAATTCAACGCTTATGAAGATGAGAACCCACGCGGTTTTGGTCTGCTGCAGCTTAATCACGACTTCAAAGATTATCAGGACGTGATTGGCTGGTATGACAAACGCCCGAGCCTGTGGGTTGAGCCGGTCGGTAAATGGGGTAAAGGCGCGATCAATCTGATGGAGATCCCGACCACCGGTGAGACGCTGGATAACATCGTCTGCTTCTGGCAGCCGGCTGAACCGGTGAAGGCAGGCAGCGAGCTGAACTTCTCCTACAAACTCTACTGGAGCGGTCTGCCGCCGGTTCGCAGCGGTCTGGCGCGCGTCGATGCTACCCGCACCGGTATGGGCGGCTTCCCGGAAGGCTGGGCACCTGGCGAACACTTCCCGGAAACCTGGAGCCGTCGCTTCGCCATCGACTTTATAGGTGGCGATCTGCAGGCTGCGGCGCCGAAAGGCATTGAACCGGTGATTACCGTTTCATCCGGCAGCGTGAAGCAGGTTGAGATCCTCTACGTGGAACCGCTGAAAGGCTACCGTATTCTGTTTGACTGGTATCCAAACAGCGATTCTACCCAGCCGGTGGATATGCGTCTGTTCCTGCGCAGCAAGGAGGAAACTCTGAGTGAAACCTGGCTTTATCAGTACTTCCCGCCCGCACCGGACCAGCGCAAATATGTTGATGACCGGCAGATGACGGTGGGCTAAGTCCGAAAGGCGAGGCACTGGCCTCGCCTTTTTTAACCTGCCGCGGCGGCTTTCTGCATGTCAATGTGCGGAATGCCATCTTCAAGGTAGGTCTCACCGATCGCTACAAAACCGTGCTGGCCATAGAACGCCTGAAGATGTGCCTGGGCGGAGAGAAACAGATCGCGGCCCGGACAGTGCTGCTGACAACTATTGATTGCCTGCTCCATCAGACGATTACCCAGCCGCGCACCGCGCACGCTATCGGATACGATTACCCGGCCGATCTTTACCGGACTGGCCGCATCGGCCGGGGCCAGCAGCCGCGCATAGGCGACCAGCTGGTTGTCGTGCATTCCAAGCAGATGACGGTTGTCACCCTGTAGATCGTCGCCATCCACATCCAGATAGGCGCACTGCTGTTCCACCACAAACACCGCACAGCGCAGTGCCAGCAGCGCATACAGCTCGGCGGTGGTCAGTTCACGATGATGTTTATCCAGCCAGATAATGTCCATAGGGTCTCCTTGTCAGCTTACTCACTTTAGCGAATCGGCCTGTGTCGGGACAGATCCCGGCCGCGCTGCAGGCAAATTACGGGCAAAAAAAATCAGGCCCGCAGGCCTGATTGTTCAGTCAGGGTCGAACTTACATCAGCGGCTGGGCCATCTGCACCAGCGTAATCAGCGGCTGCGGGTAAACCCCTAACAGCAGCACCAGAATCGCTGAAATCAGCACCACTACACCGCCAGCAGTAAAGGCCCAGTTAGCCGGCGTATCGCGGGTATGCAGTTCCGGCGGGCTGAGATAGAGGCTCACCGTGACGCGCAGATAGTAGTAGAGGCCAATCGCACTGCCCGCCACCACCGCACCGGTTAACCACCACAGATGCGCACTGACGCCCGAAGCGATAACGTAGAATTTACCGATAAAGCCGAGCGTCATCGGGATACCGGCCAGTGACAGCATCATCACCGTCATCACGGCTGACAGGATCGGACGATGCCAGAACAGACCACGGTAGGAGTAGAGCGAATCGGCATCCGGGCCACGATACGGGCTGGACATCAGACTGACCACGCCAAACGCGCCGAGGCTGCTGAACAGGTAACCGGCCAGATAAACCCCGGATGTTTCCAGCGACAGCTGATGATCTTTCACCGCAATCAGCGCCACCAGCAGATAACCGAGATGGGCGATAGAGGAGTAGCCCAGCAGACGCTTGATATTACTCTGCGAAATCGCCATCAGGTTACCGAAAAGGATCGAGACGAACGCGATCACGCCCAGTACCGTCCGCACCGCTTCACTATCAGTTACCGGCGCGTACATGAACAGACGCATAATCACGCCGAAGATAGCAATCTTGCTGGCGGTGGCGAGGAAGGTTGAAACCGGCGCAGGGGCACCCTGATAAACATCCGGCGTCCAGAGATGGAACGGCACCAGCGAAAGCTTGAAGCCGAGGCCGATGATCATCATGCCCAGACCCACCAGCAACAGCGGCTCCTGGATCATGCTGTCAGTCAGGCTCTTGCCCAGCGTCACGAAGCTCAGGTTACCGGAATCCGCGTAAATCAGCGCAATACCAAACAGCAGGAACGACGAGGCCGCCGCCGACAGGATGGTGTATTTCAGCGCCGCTTCCAGCGAACGTTTCTGGCGGAAAGCGTAGCCAATCAGACCAAACAGCGGCAGTGACAGCAGCTCAATACCGATGAACAGCGCCGCCAGATGGTTGGCGCTGGCCAGCACGATGCCACCGAGTGCCGCAATCAGCACCAGCAGATAGAACTCATCTTTGTTGTCGGGGAAATCTGTCAGCCAGGGATAAGCAAAGGTACAGGTTGCCAGGCTCGCCAGTACCACCAGCGCGGTATAGAAAATGGAATAGCCATCGACCCGCAGCAGCGGCGTGACATCCATCGCCCCGACCTGGCCGACAAAGTAGAGTGACAGCAGCGCCAGGTTCAGGCCCACCACCGTTAGCGTGGCGTTAACGAAGTGGTTGCGTCGCCAGGCAATGGACAGCATCACAACCACCACCGTCAATCCGACGATTAACAGCGGCAGCAACGCGATCAATTGTTGAGGAGTTATTGTCATGGCGAATTACGGCCTTGTAGTTGAAATTGAAGCGGTAAACCACTGCTGAATATTGCTCATGGCAGCGTGCGAAGTATCCAGAATCGGCTGTGGATAGACGCCCAGCAGCACCAGCAGCACCACCAGAACCCCGATGGTCAGAAACTCACGCGGCGACATGCCCGGCAGCGGATCTTTCGATTTCGCTTCGCCATAGTAAGCGCGCTGCATCATCACCAGCGAGTAGACCGAGGCGAACACCAGACCAAAGGTGGCGATGACGATAATCACTGGCACCACCTGGAAGCTGCCGGTCAGAATCATAAATTCGCCGACGAAGTTACCGGTGCCCGGCATCCCGAGGTTAGCCACGGCAAAGAACAGCGACAGGCCAGGGATCCATTTAATCCGTGACCACAAGCCGCCCATCTGACGCATGTCACGGGTATGCAGACGCTCGTACAGCTGACCACACAGGATGAACAGTGCCGCGGCTGACAGGCCGTGCGCAATCATCTGCACCACCGCACCCTGGAACGCCAGCTGGCTGCCGGTGTAGATCGCAATCAGCACAAAGCCCATGTGCGAAATTGAGGTGTAGGCGATCAGACGTTTGATATCGGTCTGCGAGAAGGCCATCCAGGCGCCGTAGAAGATACCGATAATGCCTAACCACATGGCAATCGGCGCGAACTCGGCGGAGGCGTTCGGGAAAAGCGGCAGGCTGAAGCGCAGTAAACCGTAAGCCGCGGTCTTCAGCAGGATCCCGGCCAGGTCGACCGAACCTGCAGTCGGTGCCTGACTGTGCGCATCCGGCAACCAGCCGTGCAATGGAACCACCGGCATTTTCACCGCGAAAGCGATAAAGAAGCCCAGCATCAGCAGATACTCGACACCGCTCGACATCGGCGTTTTCAGCAGCTGCTCGTAGTTAAAGGTCCAGACGCCGGTGGCGTTGTAGTGGACGAAAACCAGTCCCAGAATCGCAATCAGCATCACCAGACCTGACGCCTGGGTATAGATGAAGAATTTGGTGGCGGCGGTAATACGGGTTTTACCGTCAGAGGCTTTATGACCCCAGAGCGCGATGAGGAAGTACATCGGCACCAGCATCATTTCCCAGAAGAAGAAGAACAGGAACATGTCGATGGCAAGGAACACCCCGATCACGCCACCCAGAATCCACATCAGATTCAGGTGGAAAAAGCCCTGATACTTTGAAATCTCATTCCAGGAACAGAGCACCGCCATCAGGCCGAGCAGGCCGGTCAGCACCACCATCAGCAGCGACAGACCGTCGATGGCGACATGGAAGCTGATGCCGAAGCGTGGGATCCACGGTACGGAGAAACTTGACTGCCACTGCGGAATACCCGCTGCCTGCGTCAGTGAATAGCCTCCCTGCAACCAGAGTTGCAGCGAAAGCGCCAACGTCAGCCCCATGGTGATCAGTGCGATCCAGCGTGGCACCTTCGCGCCAAGGCGCTCGGTCAGCCAGCAAATCAGACCACCGACGAAGGGTATGATAATTAGCCAAGGTAATAACACGGCACACTTCCCTTATATTTCCTTTTCTGAGCTATCTTACTTGCCATTTTCATCCCCGGCAGTGCTCGCAATCCTCACATACCTCGGTATGCTCCGGTTGCTGTGCGCTGGCGGTGATAAAACTGGCGGCGACGATGACGCTCATTACTCAGGTTATTTTGACATTCTTCGTTGGGGTGAGCTAACCCACCCCGCTCATCAATCTTTAAATCACCAGCATCAGGGCCAGCACCACTACGGCACCGACACTCATCGACGCGACGTACCAGCGCAGGTACCCATTTTCACTGACCACTAGGCCTTTATTGGCGATACGTGAGAACAGCGCAGGCAGGTTCATCAGGGCATTCAGTGGATCGCGTTTCAGCAGCCACGCAATACCAAGGTAAGGTTTGACGAACACTTTGTCGTAGAGCCAGTCGAAGCCCCATGCAGCGAACCACCAGGTACCGAAGAAACGGCCCGGCGCGCTGTTAGCGATCTTCGTTACCAGCTCACGTTTGCCCAGCCACAGCGCGGCAGCAATCAGAATGCCAACCACAGCGACCACGCCAGAGGTGATTTCAAGTCCCACTTTGCCGGCTTCACCAAACTCATTAGCAGGCAGTACGCCAGCCAGTGGCGGCGTAATCAGCGCGCCGATGAAGGTGGAAAGCAGCAGCAGCACAATCAGTGGCAGATGATGGGTAATGCCTTTACCGGCATGCGCATGAATTTTCTCTTCACCGTGGAACACGATGAAGATCATGCGGAAGGTATAGATAGAAGTCAGGAAAGCGCCCACCAGACCGGCAACCATCAGATTGACGTGACCGTTGGCCAGTGCGCCAAACAGGATCTCATCTTTACTGTAGAAGCCCGCAGTAATCAGCGGCAGTGCCGCCAGCGCCGCGCCGCCCACCAGGAAGCAGGTGTAAACCAGCGGAATGCTCTTACGCAGGCCGCCCATCTTAAAGATGTTCTGCTCGTGGTGGCAGGCCAGAATCACTGAACCGGAAGAGAGGAACAGCAACGCTTTAAAGAAGGCGTGCGTCATCAGGTGGAAAATCGCCGCATCCCACGCCTGTACGCCCAACGCCAGGAACATGTAGCCAATCTGGCTCATGGTGGAGTAAGCGAGTACGCGTTTGATATCGGTTTGCACCAGCGCGGCAAAGCCAGCCAGCACCAGGGTAATCGCCCCGATAATGCCGACCAGATGCAGCACTTCCGGCGTCAGCAGGAACAGTCCGTGACTGCGGGCAATCAGGTAAACACCGGCGGTCACCATGGTCGCGGCGTGGATCAGTGCCGAGACCGGCGTCGGACCGGCCATCGCATCCGCCAGCCAGGTCTGCAGCGGTAACTGTGCCGATTTACCGACCGCGCCGCCCAACAGCATCAGCGTCGCCCACTGCAGCATGTGGTTGTCTGCGGCAAAGTGCGCCGGTGCCAGTTCCATCATCTCGCGGAAGTTCAGCGTGCCCAGCTCGTTATAGAGAATGAACAGCGCGAACGCCAGAAACACGTCGCCGACACGGGTGATGATGAACGCTTTCATCGCCGCCTTGCCGTTGTCCGGATTGCTGTAGTAGAAGCCGATCAACAGATAAGAGCAGAGCCCTACCCCTTCCCAGCCGAGATACATCAGCATCAGGTTATCGGCCAGCACCAGAACCACCATGCTGGCGATAAACAGGTTGGTGTAGGCGAAGAAGCGCGAGTAGCCCTCTTCACCGCGCATGTACCAGGAGGCGAACATGTGGATGAAGAAACCGACGCCAGTGACCACTGACAGCATGGTCAGCGAAAGGCCGTCCAGCGTCAGGTTCACTTTCATGTCAAAATTGCCGACCTGCATCCAGGTCCAGAGCGCCTGGGTATAAGCCTGCTGGCCGTTGGCGAAGAAGTCGACACCGACCATCACCGTGGTCAGCGCCGCCAATCCTACCGATCCCATACCAATAGCGGCCGACAGATTTTCTGACCAGCGACCACGGGAAAATGCTAACAGCAAGAAGCCGATTAGCGGAAACAGTACTGTTAAATAGAGAAGATTCATCCGCGCATCTCGCTCACAGTGTCAATGTTCAGCGTCTGACGACGACGATAGAGCTGGAGCAGCAGCGCCAGGCCAATACTCGCTTCAGCGGCGGCCAGACTGATCGCCAGGATATACATCACCTGTCCATCGGCCTGTCCCCAGTAGCTCCCCGCAACCACCAGCGCTAAGGCAGCGGCGTTGATCATGATCTCCAGGCCAATCAGCATAAACAGCAGATTGCGGCGGATCACCAGCGAGGTCAGTCCGAGGACAAACAGCACAGCAGCAAGTATCAATCCATGTTGTAACGGGATCATGCATTCTCCTTTTTCGCTTGCGCGGCGTCAGAAACGCGGTTGCTGAGAACTTCACCCTGACGATCTTCACGACCGACGTGGAACGCCACCACCAGACCCGCCAGCAGCAGCATTGACGCCAGTTCAACCGCCAGCACGTAAGGACCAAACAGGCTGATGCCGACCGCTTTCGCGTCGATAATGGTGCCGTCAATGCCCTGATCGTTCGCGGTCAGGATGGCGTAGACCATGACTACCAGCAGCAACAGCGAGACCAGGCCAGGCCCAATCCACAGTGACGGACTCAGCCACTCGCGTTCCTGCTTCTCAGTCTGTTTGCCCAGGTTCAGCATCATCACCACGAAAACGAACAGCACCATAATCGCACCGGCGTAAACGATGATCTCCAGCGCGCCGGCAAAATAGGCGCCCATCGAGAAGAAGACGCCGGCGATCGACAGCAGCGAAATGATCAGGTACAGCAACGCATGTACCGGATTAGTGTGGGTAATGACGCGCAACGTCGTCAGCACCGCCACCAGCCCGCAAAGATAAAACGCAAATTCCATGCCTTGCTCCTTAAGGTAATAAGCCTTTGACGTCGATAGGCTTGGCTTCATTTTCCGCTTCGCCTTTATCTTTACCGTCAATCGCCATACCCGCCATGCGGTAGAAGTTGTATTCCGGATATTTACCCGGACCCGAGATCAGCAGATCGTCCTTCTCGTACACCAGATCCTGACGCTTGAACTCACCCAGTTCGAAATCGGGCGTCAGCTGAATCGCCGTGGTCGGACAGGCTTCCTCACACATGCCGCAGAAGATGCAGCGTGAGAAGTTGATGCGGAAGAACTCCGGGTACCAGCGACCATCTTTGGTTTCCGCTTTCTGCAGCGAAATACAGCCGACCGGACAGGCAACGGCGCACAGGTTACAGGCTACGCAACGCTCTTCGCCATCCGGATCGCGGGTTAACACGATGCGGCCGCGATAGCGTGGTGGCAGATAAACCGGCTCTTCCGGGTACATCTGCGTTTCACGTTTGGCGAAGGCGTGCAGGCCAATCAGCCAGATACTGCGGACTGTCGTGCCGAAGCCAACGACAATATCTTTTAAAGTCATTTGTTAACCCCTTACTGCGCTGTGTAGAGAATCACTGCGGCGGTCGCCAGCAGGTTCAACAGCGTCAACGGCAGACACACTTTCCAGCCGAACGACAGCACCTGGTCATAGCGTGGACGCGGAAGCGCAGCACGAATCAGGATGAACATCATCATAAAGAACGCCGTTTTCAGGGCGAACCAGATGAACGGCGGCAGGAATGGGCCATGCCAGCCACCAAAGAACAGCGTGACGATCAGCGCCGACACGGTGGTAATCGCCACATATTCGCCGACAAAGAACAGGCCAAACTTCATACCGGCATATTCAATGTGGTAACCATCGGCCAGTTCCTGCTCGGCTTCCGGCTGGTCAAATGGATGACGGTGACAGACCGCAACGCCAGCAATACAGAAGGTTACGAAGCCGAAGAACTGCGGAATGATGTTCCACAGGTGCGTCTGGCTGTTGACGATATCGTTCATGTTGAACGAGCCCGCCTGCGCCACCACACCCATCAGCGACAGCCCGAGAAACACTTCGTAGCTCAGCGTCTGCGCCGAAGCACGCATCGCACCCAGCAGCGAGTATTTGTTGTTACTCGACCAGCCAGCGAACAGCACCGCGTAGACCGCCAGGCCCGCCATCATCAGGAAGAACAGCAGACCGATATTCAGGTCCGTCACCATCCAGGTCGGCGAAACCGGCACAATCGCAAACGCCAGCAGCAGCGACACGAAAGCGATAACCGGTGCCAGGGTGAAAATGAAGCGGTCGGTAAACGGCGGGACCCAGTCCTCTTTAAAGAACATTTTGATCATGTCCGCCACCAGCTGCAGCGATCCGCCCCAGCCTACCCGGTTCGGTCCGTAACGGTTCTGGAACAGGCCGAGCAGACGACGCTCGGCAAAGCTCATGAACGCGCCACAGGCCACCACCACCAGCAGAATGACGATGGCTTTACCGATGGCCAGCAGAATGTCGATAACATCCGGTGTTAACCAGCTCATTGCGCCGTCTCCTGCAGTTTGTCGATTTTTCCGTTCGCCAGGAACGGCGGTACACCCGGCATGCCCAGCGGCAGGCCAATCTGTCCCGCCTGCAGTGACGCTGAGAAACGGACCGGCAGACGTACGGTTTCACCGGCACAGGTAAACTCAACGGCTGCGCCGTTGTTAACACCCAGTTTCGCCGCATCATCCGGGTTAATCACCAGCATCGGCTGCGCCATGCGCTGCTGGAATACCGGCGAACGCTGTGACATCTCTTCACTGCCAAACAGCTGATAGTAAGGTGCCACGCGCCACTGCGTTTCGCTGACAAACGCCGCAGGGACGTTGCTGAACCACGGCAGCTGGGCGGCGCTGGCTTCAAACAGGCGTACGCCCGGATCGCCATTACGCAGTTTACCGCCCACTTCAACCTGGAATTTGTTCCACGCCTGCGGTGAGTTCCAGCCCGGTGCCCAGGCAAACGGAATCTGCGAACGTGGCGCGCCTGGCTGGTTGTTGCCTTCCATTGAGAAGGCGAACATGGTGTCCTGATCCTGCGGCTGACGCGGTTCGTGCACGCTGATGTTGGCGCGCGCGGCGGTACGGCCACTGGAACGGTGCGGTGAACGCGACAGTTTCTGCCCGCGAATACGGAAGCTGGCATCCGGTGCCGCATCCTTGATGCCGGCCAGCTGTGGCAGATGACTCACCACCGCATCGATCACGTGGTCCAGCTGCGTCCAGTCGACGTGACGACTTTCCAGCGTGCTGTGCAGCGAATGCAGCCAGCGCCAGCTTTCAAGCATCACAATGCTGTTGTCGTAATAGGAAGGATCGTAAACCTGGAAGAAACGCTGTGCGCGGCCTTCATGGTTAATCGAGGTTCCGTCACTTTCGGCGAAGCTGGCGGTCGATAACACCAGCCCGGCTTTCTCCAGCGTAGCGGTACGCTGATGATCCACCACAATCACGTTGGTGGTCTGTGCCAGTGCCGCATCAACCAGCGCTTTCGGTGCATGACGATAGAGATCGTTTTCCAGCACCACCAGCGCATCGGCTTCACCGTTGCTCAGCTGCTCCAGCGCGCTTTCCAGCGTATTGCCGCCCATCAGGCCAAGACCCACACTGTTAGCGTGTCCCGCCAGCAGCGTAATCCCGACGTCGGCACCGCGCGCTTTCAGCGCTTTGGCCACGTTGGCAGCCGCTTCGATCATCGCGCTGCTGCCGGAGTGGGTACCGGAGATGATTAACGGTTTTTTCGCGCCGGCCAGCGCCTGCACGATGACATCCATCTTGCCGTTCAGCTTGCTGTCGAAATCGGTCACCGCCGGGGCAGTTTCATCCAGCGCGTTGGCGATGGCGAAACCGAGGCGCGCCTGATCTTCAACCGGTGCGCGGTAGCTCCAGGCAGCGATATCATCCAGACGGGTTTCATCGACGTTAGTGATAAACAGCGGATGTTTGGCGTTCTGACCGATGTTGAGGATCGCTGCAATCTGCCACTCTGCTACTTTCTGAGCGGCGGCCATGTCGCGCGCTTTGCCTTTAACGGCCTGACGCACTGACAGCGCCACGCGTGCGCCCACCTGGGTCAGATCTTCACCCAGCACCAGCACCGCATCGTAGCTTTCAATTTCGCGCAGCGATGGCGTATAGATCCCGCCTTCACGCAGTACTTTCAGCATCAGCTCCAGCCGGGCCTGTTCGCCCGCCGGCATCCCGGTGGAGAAGTTTTCGGCACCAACCAGCTCACGCAGTGCAAAGTTGCTTTCAATGCTGGCGCGCGGCGAACCGATACCAATCACTTTTTTCGCCTGACGCAGCAGATCCGCGCCGGCATTCACCGCCTGTTCTGCGTTCAGTGTCACCCAGTCGTTGCCGCGCAGCAGCATCGGCTGGCGGGGGCGATCTTTGCGGTTGACGTAGCCGTAACCAAAACGGCCACGGTCACACAGGAAGTAGTGGTTTACCGTACCGTTGTAGCGGTTCTCGATGCGGCGCAGTTCGCCGTAACGCTCACCCGGGCTGGTGTTACAGCCGACGCTGCACTGCTGGCAGATGCTCGGTGCAAACTGCATATCCCATTTACGGTTATAGCGTTCGGAGTGGGTTTTATCGGTGAACACGCCGGTCGGACAGATCTCAACCAGGTTACCGGAGAATTCGCTCTCCAGCGTGCCATCTTCCGGGCGACCGAAATAGACGTTGTCGTGCGCGCCATAGACCCCGAGATCTTTGCCGTCGGCATAATCTTTGTAGTAACGCACACAGCGATAGCAGGCGATACAGCGGTTCATCTCGTGAGAAATGAACGGGCCGAGGTCCTGATTGCGGTGGGTACGTTTGGTGAAGCGATAACGGCGGAAGCTGTGGCCGGTCATCACTGTCATATCCTGCAGGTGACAGTTACCCCCTTCTTCACAGACCGGGCAGTCGTGCGGGTGGTTGGTCATCAGCCACTCCACCACGCTTTCGCGGAACTCTTTCGCTTCGCCATCGTCGATGGAGATAAATGTGCCGTCAGAAGCCGGCGTCATGCAGGACATGACAAGACGGCCGCGGGTATCTTCGGCATTCTGGAATTGCTTTACCGCGCACTGGCGGCAGGCCCCAACGCTTCCCAGCGCCGGATGCCAGCAAAAATAAGGAATATCAAGGCCCAGAGAGAGACACGCCTGTAGCAGGTTGTCCGCTCCGTTCACATCATACTCTTTACCGTCTACATGGATTGTAGCCATAGTGACATGCTTCCGTAAGGCTCGTCAGAAACGAGCGTTAATCAAATTCTTGCCCCGACACACTGCGATTATCGGGGCGGCGGCACCAGGCCTGTTTCCGTGTGCTGCGGCGAATTACCAGCGCGCTTTCAGCAGGTTTGGCTGAATCCCGCCAATCGCGCGGGTATTACCAAACACCTGCGGCGCAATGCCGGCTTCAAACTCTTCACGGAAATATTTAATCGCACTCTGCAGCGGCTCAACCGCACCCGGCGCATGTGCGCAGAAGGTTTTACCCGGGCCGAGCTGACGGCAGAGTTGCTGTAAGGTTTCGATGTCGCCTGGCTGACCCTGCTTCTGCTCCAGCGCGCGCAGAATTTTTACGCTCCACGGCAGGCCGTCACGGCATGGCGTACACCAGCCGCACGATTCACGGGCGAAGAACTCTTCGAGATTGCGCACCAGCGAAACCATATTGATTTCGTGATCGACCGCCATTGCCAGCGCAGTACCCAGACGGCTGCCGGCTTTGCCAATGCTGGCAAATTCCATTGGCAGATCCAGGTGCTCATCGGTCAGGAAGTCGGTCCCTGCCCCACCTGGCTGCCAGGCTTTGAAGCGCAGTCCGTCACGCATTCCGCCGGCGTAATCTTCCAGAATTTCACGTGCGGTAATGCCGAACGGCAGTTCCCAGACGCCAGGATTTTTCACCCGACCGGAGAAGCCCATCATCTTGGTGCCGGCGTCGTCGCTTTTCGAGATGCCTTTGTACCAGTCGACGCCGTTTGCCAGGATGGCCGGCACGTTTGACAACGTTTCGACGTTGTTAACGCAGGTCGGTTTACCCCATGCGCCCGCACTCGCCGGGAAAGGCGGTTTGGAACGCGGGTTAGCACGACGCCCTTCCAGCGAGTTAATCAGCGCCGTCTCTTCGCCGCAGATGTAACGTCCCGCGCCGGTGTGAACGATCAGTTCGAAGTCAAAACCGGTGCCGAGAATGTTTTTACCGAGATAGCCCGCTTCGGTGGCTTCAGCAATCGCCCGGCGCAGATGCACCGCGGCTTCAATGTATTCGCCACGCAGGAAGATGTAGCCACGATAAGCCTTCAGCGCAAAGGCACTGATCAGCATCCCTTCCACCAGCTGGTGAGGCATCTGCTCCATCAGCAGGCGGTCTTTATAGGTGCCCGGCTCCATTTCATCGGCGTTACACAGCAGGTAACGGATGTTCATCGACTCATCTTTCGGCATCAGGCTCCACTTCAGCCCGGTTGAGAAGCCCGCACCGCCGCGCCCTTTCAGGCCAGAGTCTTTGACCGCCGCCACGATTTCGTCAGGCGACATGCTGTTTAACGCTTTTTCAGCGCCGGCATAACCGTTTTTACTGCGGTATTCATCAATCCACACCGGCTGCTTGTCGTCGCGCATCCGCCAGGTGAGAGGATGGGTTTCAGCAGTACGAATGATAGTTTTCAGTGTCATTGATACTGCTCCAGCAAAGTGGCGATGCCTTCTGGCGTCAGATGCACGTGGGTATCTTCATCCACCATCATCGTTGGCCCTTTATCGCAGTTGCCCAGACAGCAGGTCGGCAGCAGGGTAAAACGTCCGTCCGCCGTGGTCTGGCCCGGTTTGATATTCAGATTCTGTTCCAGCGCAGCCTGAATGCCCTGATAGCCGGTAATGTGGCACACCACGCTGTCGCAGTAGCGGATCACATGGCGGCCAACCGGCTGACGGAAGATCTGGCTGTAGAATGTCGCCACGCCTTCCACGTCACTGGCCGGAATGCCCAGCACCTCAGCGATGGCGTGAATTGCGCCATCCGGCACCCAGCCGCGCGCTTTCTGCACGATCTTCAGCGCTTCGATTGAGGCTGCACGCGCATCTTCGTAGTGGTGTTTTTCGTGCTCAATGGCGTGATGTTCTTCCGCGCTCAGCACGAAGACCTCGTTGGGGTCGATCGTTTTAATGGCAATGTGTTGATCGTGCATAATTAGCGGTCCACGTCTGACATAACAAAATCGATACTACCGAGGTATACGATCAGGTCGGATACCAGGCTGCCGCGGATGACTGAAGGAATCTGCTGCAGATGCGGGAAGCTGGGCGTGCGCACACGGGTGCGGTAGCTCATGGTGCTGCCGTCGCTGGTCAGGTAGTAACTGTTGATCCCTTTGGTCGCTTCAATCATCTGGAAGGATTCGTTGGCCGGCATTACCGGGCCCCACGAGACCTGCAGGAAGTGGGTGATCAGCGTTTCAATGTGCTGCAACGTGCGCTCTTTCGGCGGCGGCGTAGTCAGCGGATGATCGGCTTTGAACGGCCCTTCCGGCATGTTGTTCAGGCACTGCTCAAGAATACGCAGCGACTGCCACATCTCTTCCATCTTCAGCTGGACGCGGCTGTAAGCATCACTGATGCCGGAACCGATCGGGATGTCGAAATCGAAGTTTTCGTAGCCGGAATATGGACGCCATTTACGCACGTCAAAGTCGAGACCGGTGGCGCGCAGACCGGCACCGGTAGTGCCCCAGGCCAGCGCTTCTTCCATGTTGTAGGCGGCCACGCCTTTGGAACGGCCTACCAGCACGCTGTTACGCAGGGCGGCTTTGTCATATTCCTTCAGACGCTTCGGCATCCAGTCAAGGAAGTCACGCAGCAGACGTTCCCAGCCTTTCGGCAGGTCGTGCGCCACGCCGCCAATGCGGAACCACGCCGGGTGCATACGGAAGCCGGTAATGGCTTCAACCACGTCATAAATTTTCTGACGATCGGTAAAGGCAAAGAACACCGGCGTCATGGCGCCGACGTCCTGAATAAAGGTCGAAATGTAGAGCAGATGGCTGTTGATACGGAACAGTTCAGACAGCATCACGCGGATCACGTTAACGCGATCCGGCACCACGATACCGGCCAGTTTCTCTACCGCCAGCACATAAGGCATCTCATTGACGCAACCGCCGAGATATTCGATGCGGTCGGTGTAGGGAATGTAGCTGTGCCACGACTGACGCTCACCCATCTTTTCGGCACCGCGATGGTGGTAACCGATGTCAGGTACGCAGTCGACGATCTCTTCGCCATCCAGCTGCAGAATGATGCGGAAAGCCCCGTGCGCCGACGGGTGGTTAGGACCGAGGTTGAGGAACATGAAGTCCTCATTGGTGGTGCTGCGCTTCATGCCCCAGTCTTCAGGCTTGAAAGTCAGCGCCTCCATCTCCAGATCTTCTTTCTGTTTGGTCAGCGTGAACGGATCGAATTCAGTGGCGCGCGCCGGATAGTCCTTACGCAGCGGGTGCCCTTCCCAGGTCGGCGGC
Source organism: Pantoea sp. X-Soil-YNGN-775 (assembly GCF_059730575.1). Taxonomy (NCBI): domain Bacteria; kingdom Pseudomonadati; phylum Pseudomonadota; class Gammaproteobacteria; order Enterobacterales; family Erwiniaceae; genus Pantoea; species Pantoea sp. X-Soil-YNGN-775. The sequence goes on from NZ_AP035945.1 coordinate 2,807,571, forward strand.
ATCATGATGCGGGTCAGGTGCGGGTGACCGTCAAAGGTCACGCCAAACATCTCCCAGGTTTCACGCTCATACCAGTTGGCATTCGGGAACAGACGGGTGATGGTCGGCAGGTGCATATCATTTTCAGATAACGCCACCTTGAGCATGATGTCGCGATTACGTTCAATCGACAGGAAATGATAGAAAACGGAAAAATCCGCTGCAGGCAAGCCTGCGCGGTGGGTACGTAAACGCTCATCCATGCCATGCAGGTCATACAGCATGACGTAAGGCTTGGGTAATTTACGCAGGAACTCGATGATTTCCAGTAGCTGTTCACGCTTCACCCAGACCACCGGAATCCCGGTGCGGGTCGCCTGAACGGTAAAGGCATCCGGCCCAAAACGGTTACGCAACTCGCCAATCACCGGGTCATCAAGGTGATCACGGGTTTGCCATGAAGGCTGAGCGAGATCTTGCGTGGTCAAATCTGTCATACGTTACTCACCATTCCGGCCTGGTCTCAGGCACTCAAATGAAGGCGTCAGGATGGGGCCATGCATTAAATTGTGATGTTCTGCTGCAGGCGCGGTTTGCCATCCATACGGTTAACTTACACTTCGTCCGGGCTACGCAGGTTGGTGACCGCAATGCGCTCACCGCGTTTTCTTTCACGCTCGGATTGCATGTTGGCGCGGTAAACGCCCTGATCGCCGACCACCCATGACAGCGGACGGCGCTCTTTGCCGATCGACTCCTGCAACAGCAGCAGCGCCTGCATATAGGCTTCCGGACGCGGCGGGCAGCCAGGAATATACACATCAACCGGCAGGAATTTATCCACGCCCTGCACCACGGAATAGATGTCATACATGCCGCCGGAGTTAGCGCAGGCACCCATAGAGATTACCCATTTCGGCTCCAGCATCTGGTCATACAGACGCTGAATCACCGGGGCCATTTTGGTAAATGGCGTACCGGCGATAACCATAAAGTCGGCCTGACGAGGCGAGGCACGCATAACTTCGGCACCGAAACGCGCCACGTCATGCACTGCGGTAAACGAGGTCGTCATCTCTACATAACAACAGGAGAGGCCGAAGTTGTAAGGCCACAGGGAGTTTTTACGTCCCCAGTTCACCATGTCGTGCAGGGCATTTTCGAGTTTGCCCATGTAAACGCTGCGATGAACGTGCTGCTCCAGCGGATCGCTGACGATTTCCTGCTTTTGCAGAGGATAACGGTCGTTCTCACCACCGTTCGGGTCTATGCGGGTGAGCGTATAGTCCATCTTATTGCCTCTCTTTTACTGCTTGTGAGGATTGGTGTGACTGATCGTGGTGGTTTTAACCACGACCCGGCGACGTGCAGGAGCCCAATCGAGTGCGCCGATGCGTACCAGATAGACCAAGCCCGCCAGGAGCACCAAAATGAAAATTGCGGCTTCCACAAAGCCGACCCAGCCGCTTTCGCGGATTGAGGTCGCCCATGCGTATAAAAAGAGGGCTTCGACGTCGAAGATGACGAAAAACATCGCAACCAGATAAAATTTTGCCGACAGGCGGATGTGGGTATCGCCGACCGACTCAATGCCCGATTCGAACGGCGTGTCTTTGTGACGCGCGCGTGCTCTGCCGCCAAGCAGCCATCCTCCGGTCAACATGAAAGCACACAGGCCAAAAGCGATGACGATAAAGACGATAAACGCCCAATGCTGAGCGATGATTTCGGTGGTAGTTGACATACTCATTGCTTACTCATCAAAAGTGGCGCTGGCATCCTGCACGCGTTTCCCGCAGCAAACTGACCACATCGATTCAAGGGAAGGATAAAAACCTTTTAAACGTCACTGTTATTCTTAAATAAACAGCAATTTTATGGGGTTTTTTACTCCTTTCTATAACCTTTTGTCAACTTTGACAAAAGTATCCAAACATTATTTCACACCTGCATCATATTATTAACAAATGATGCCCCGCTTTCCAGCTAAATCGCTTCAGTCTGTGGGGTTAATTTTAGTGTAGCGGGTATTTACATGCTTGGATCGTGCATTTAACAAACATATTTTGACAGGAATCACCGTGTTTTCCTTCCCCTTAGCAGGGGTATTTTCTTGATCCAGGACACACTTCTGTCCTTTTTGCGTTAAATTTCTCCGCTTTTCGGACCAGCCGAAACAAAAAGTTCGTTTTTTTGGTGAGTAAGTTTCAGATACAACAGAGATGAAATTAATTGCAACCGGTGACTATTGAAAAGAGCCGGTTCAGCAGCATGTTAAAATTGTCAGGAAGCGACAGGCAGGCAAAAAAAAGCCTCTCGCTCTGCTTACAGATTGAAAGGCTTTTTTATCGGAGTTTTGATTCGCGCACTCTGCACATTATCTGCGCAGTAGAGTGTCAGCGAAATTAATCTGCGCAGTAGAGTGTCAGCGAAATTATTCTTCGTCATCCAGTAACAGTGTACCGTCAGGATTAGCGCTCAGGTTATACGGATCGTTGGTGGACTGCATGGCGTTAAAGATCGCCAGCGCCAGTTCATTATCGCTGTCAGGGTTACGACACAGCAGATACTGCGTATCCGGCAGAACCGGCAGCCCTTCAGCCGCACCCATCACCCGCAGTTCCGGACTCATCATCTCTACCGGACGTGCCGTCACACCCAATCCTGCTTTAACCGCAGCACGTACCGCAGCCAGCGTCGACGCCACGTACGAAATACGCCATGGGATGCCCGCTTCGTTGAGATGATCGATCGCCATATCGCGATAAGGACTTGGCTCATCCAGCAATACCAATGGAATGGCTTCACCGCGCTGGAAGATGTAATCCGCCGCGCAATACCACAAGGTTGGCGAGGTGCGCAGCACCTGATAGGTGAAATTGCCCGGGCTGGAGGTGGTGACCACAAGGTCCACTTCGCCCTGGTTGAGCATTTCCATCATGAAAGGGTTACGTTTTACCCGTACATCAATCGCCAGTTTCGGATAGACCGAGGTTACGCGGTTTAGCAGGAACGGCAGAATGGTGTCAGACGTGTCATCGGAAGCGCCAATAGTCAGCACACCCTGAATATTGCTGTACATCAGAGAGGTGCAGGCTTCGTCATTAAAACGAAGGATTTTTCTGGCGTAACCTAACAGCTGGATTCCGTGCTCAGTTAACAGCTTATTACGTCCATGTCTGGCAAACAGCTCTTTACCTACCAATTGCTCCAGACGTTGCATCTGCTGGCTGACTGCTGACTGGGTTCTGCAGACCGCTGCAGCCGCCGCCGCAAAAGTATTCAGGTCAGCAACGGCAACGAAGGTTCTCAGCAGATCGAGGTCGAGATTCAGTATCGGACGATTTGCATTAGTCATGTTTTTTCTTCACTTATTAGATTTTTACGAACTACTACCCTGGTGTTATTACTAAGCTTATCAAAGTGATAAGCAGTAATGGTGCTCAATGACAGTCCTGTGTTGAGACTGACACAAAAAATTCCACGTACGTTTACAGACCGCTGAAGACCTGGATAAAGCTGAAGATCAACAGGGTCGGAAGACAGATACAACTTCTGAACCGAAGGCGCGGGGGTGCGCGTATGCAGGAAGCTGTGTAGTTGTCTTATTCCCACCCAAAAAGGCCAGGCGGGACAGAATGTGTGATGGGGCACCGCATTAAGCGGAGCGGCCATACGCACTAAATAATAAATTATACTTAATCATTTTTGACTTCAAAATGGAAATGATTTTGTGAAAACCGCTGTAAATTTTGTGCTAAAGGCGTTTCCAGCGCATCCTGGCAGCCAGGTGCTTTCTTTTCATCCGGTCGGTGAGAAAAATTTCAGCAGTGTAGTGACAGACAATAGCTTGAATTCCGCTTATCTGCTGCCATCCGGCCCTGATCTTTTGGGACTTCTGCGCGAATTACAGGGTGATAGCCGCACCAGTCTTTAACAGTCTTAAGCCGTAAGTGAAATCGCCCTGCCCTGAATGGTCACTATTTAGCCATCCATAAAATATCGTTTAACTATTTCACACGGTGTGTATTTCAAAAGCGGGCAAAGGTTCCGCCGTCATAAGTTCCAAAAATGTTTCATAATGTGCCAGCCAGCCGCCATTTTTGCCGGCCGCTGTCAGTTTAAAATATCGTTTAATTATTTTAATGTGGATAGTTTAACTAATAATTATGTTAACAGATAACTTTTGCACTACACGCGACCGGAAAAGTTGTTGAACCCGCCAAAACCGAGCGGCACCCTTCTTTTGTGTCCGTGAGGAGAGTACATTGTGCTGGTTTGATTTCTGCGGCAGCCAAAAGGATTCTGCCCATTAAGGCGGTAACAATGACTTTTCAGATTGATAAATCCGGTAAGCTGGATAACGTTTGCTACGACATCCGTGGCCCGGTATTGAAAGAGGCTAAACGCCTCGAAGAAGAAGGCAACAAAGTTCTTAAACTGAACATCGGCAATCCGGCGCCGTTTGGCTTCGAAGCCCCTGATGAAATTCTGGTAGATGTGATCCGTAACCTGCCGAGCGCGCAGGGTTATTGCGACTCCAAAGGACTCTATTCCGCCCGCAAAGCGATCATGCAGCATTACCAGGCACGCGACATGCGCGATGTCACCGTAGAAGATATCTACATCGGGAATGGTGTTTCTGAGTTAATCGTGCAGGCGATGCAGGCCCTGCTGAACAGTGGCGATGAAATGCTGGTGCCGGCCCCTGATTATCCGTTATGGACCGCGGCCGTGTCGCTGTCGAGCGGTAAAGCGGTGCACTATCTGTGTGACGAATCGGCTGACTGGTTTCCCGACCTGGACGATATCCGCAGTAAGATCACCCCCCGCACCCGCGGCATCGTTATCATCAACCCGAATAATCCTACCGGTGCGGTTTACAGTAAAGAACTGCTGTTAGAAATTGTCGAAATTGCCCGTCAGCATAACCTGATCATTTTCGCCGATGAGATCTACGACAAAATTCTTTACGACGAGGCACAGCATCACTGCATCGCCGCCCTGGCGCCCGATCTGCTGACTGTCACCTTCAACGGCCTGTCGAAAACCTATCGCGTTGCGGGCTTCCGTCAGGGCTGGATGGTGCTGAACGGCCCGAAAAAGCACGCCAAAGGTTACATTGAAGGGCTGGAAATGCTCGCTTCTATGCGGCTGTGCGCCAACGTGCCGGCGCAGCATGCGATTCAGACCGCACTGGGAGGATACCAGAGCATCAGCGAATTTATCGTGCCTGGCGGTCGTCTGTATGAGCAACGCCAGCGTGCCTGGGAACTGATTAACGATATTCCCGGCGTTAGCTGCGTCAAACCACAGGGTGCGCTGTATATGTTCCCGCGCATCGATGCAAAAAAATTCAACATCTTTGACGATCAGAAGATGGTGCTGGATTTCCTGTTGCAGGAGAAAGTCCTGCTGGTGCAGGGCAGCGCCTTCAACTGGCCGTGGCCAGATCACCTGCGCATCGTGACCCTGCCGCGCGTTGATGATCTGGAGATGGCGATCAATAAATTTGGCCGTTTCCTGCAAGGCTACCGTCAATAATCTCAGCCGCGTATACTGACGCTATTTGGGGAGAGCCGGTCTCTCCCCTGTCGGCTCACAGGAACGCTCATGACTCAAAGCCACTTTTTTGCCCACCTCTCTCGCCTTAAGCTGATCAATCGCTGGCCGCTGATGCGCAATGTGCGCACCGAAAACGTCTCTGAGCACAGCCTGCAGGTAGCAATGGTGGCGCACGCCCTGGCGGTGATCAAGAATCTTAAATTCAATGGCACGCTTAACGCCGATCGCATCGCCATGCTGGCGCTCTATCATGATGCCAGTGAAGTGCTGACCGGCGATCTGCCGACGCCGGTGAAGTATTACAACGCGCAGATTGCCCATGAATATAAAAAGATTGAAAAAATTGCTCAGCAAAAGCTGATTGAGATGCTGCCTGAGGAGTTTCAGGCGATCTATCGCCCGTTGATTGATGAGCATCAGCACAGTGAAGAAGAACAGGCCGTGGTCAAGCAGGCCGATGCGCTCTGCGCGTATGTGAAGTGTCTGGAAGAGCTCTCCGCCGGCAATAACGAATTTTTGCTGGCGAAGGCGAGGCTGGAAACCACGCTGGCGCAACGTCGCTCACCGGAAATGGATTACTTCGTTGAGGTATTCATTCCCAGCTTCAGCCTGTCACTGGATGAGATTTCGCAGGATACGCCGCTCTGATTCAGACGGCGCAGTCATGTTCTTACGCCTTGCGCCCGATGCTGAACTGGCCATTGCTCTGTCGGGTGAGGGTTAACGACTCAAGCGACGACAGCTGCAGCGTGACGTCATTCAGTCGCGGCGTTTCAGCCGGCGCATTGACCGCTATCACCGCACAGCCGGCATTCAGACCGGATAGAATCCCGGCGGGCGCATCCTCAACCACCACACATGCGGTTGCCGCTAACCCAAGCTTTTCGGCCCCCAGCAGATAAGGATCCGGCTCCGGTTTGCCCTTTGCCACCTGTTCCGCAGTGATAAACACCGCCGGCTGCGGTAAGCCTGCCGCTTTATGCCGCGCATGCGCCACCGGCACCGAACCTGAGGTGACAATCGCCCATGGGATCTGCAGTTCATTCAGCGTGTTCAGTAACGCGCGCGCGCCAGGCAACGCCTGAACGCCATCCGTATCGGCGGCCTCAGACTGTTCCAGCGCAACAAACTCTGCCTGAATTGCCGCTTCCGGCTGACCGGCCATAAAGTGACGCAGTGACGTGATCGCCTGTTTACCATGAATAAACGCCAGGATCTCTTCCGCTGCAATGCCGTGGCGGGCGCCCCACTGGCTCCAGGCACGTTCAACTGCGGGCAGAGAATCTACTAAGGTGCCGTCTAAATCAAATAGAAAACCACTGTAGGTCACGCGTCACTCCTCATCAGGCATTAATTACTTGCGCAATTTCATTAGCGCTCAAATGGTACTGTCGCGGACAAGTCTGCCACAAAGCCAGCATACGTTGATACTTTTCCCACATCGGCGTCTGGGCATTAAAGCCATGGGTGCCGGAATCAAAATGGGTATAGCGCCCTTCGCTATTCACCATAAAGCGTACGTAGCCCAGATAACGCGCTTCGGTCGCGGCATCAAACCCGAGAAACGCCAGACGCCGCTCCTCGAGCGTGCCGCTATCTTTGAGGTTCGACCAGGAAACGTGCAGCGCATGGTGCATTTCCATAATGTCGATGATGGTCCGGCAGGTCTCTTCACTGAGTTCGCCGAACTCTTTGTCCAGCTCACGCATCTGCAGCGCATAGCCGCGTTCGATAATGGTTTGGTAACGGCGGAAGCGCTCGGCATTTTCCGGCTCAAGCATCGCCATGATTTTGTACTGGTTGGTAAGGATCAAACGCTGTGCATGGGTCATTTCCATCATTCACTCCCGGCCAGAGCCGCTCAGGTAACAGTTAATGAGGAAATGATCACACAGCGTTAGCGATACGGAAATATCCGTATCGCCTTTCTTTGATCTGGCTGCAGGTTAACCGGTATTTTAGTCAGAAACCGGCATCACTCAGAGGTCGTCGAGGAAGGTGCGGTCCAGCTGTTTAAAGGCGCGTTTCAGCACGTCAGCCAGCGCCTGGTAGGTCGGTTTGCCCTCAACCGGAGCAATTGCCTGACCGGCCTCTTCCAGTCTGGCGCGGACCTCGTGGAACCAGTTGAGCAAGGTAGGCGGAAGCGGCGTAATCGATCGTTTTCCCAGCCACCACAAGCCCTGCATCGGCAGGCTACAGGCAAACAGCGCTGTCGCGACTGCCGGGCCAAGCTGACCGCCCATGGCAATCTGCCAGGTTAGCGTGAAAATCGCTAAAGGTGGCATAAAGCGAATGGCAAAGCGCGTCGCTGATGAAACACGGTTTTCAGGGAACACCGGTGCCAGGCGCTTGTCAGCCGGCCAGGTCTTCATGTAGTGCTGTCCGCGCTGAAACATCCGGAACCAACTGGTACTGCCCGATTCATTCGCCATGGCTCACCTCAACTAATACTGCAAAGATTAAAAAATAGTTATAACTACACAACTTTACGTGACATCCTTCAATTTTTTTTGTCTTTAAAGGTGACTCCAGCTATTCTGACGCCGTTTCAACACCTTTCTGGCAGCGACCAGCGCCTTTGGGAAGAGGACGGGTCAGGTTGCGACAAAGAAATTTCAAATTTTTGCGTAAAATTACCAAATTTTTTTGCGGAAAAGCAGAATTCTGACTACCGCATGATGTTTATCATTAATCTACCAGCTTTCATGGGCTACGCTGATAGTCTGATTGCGTTTTTTTTAGCCACTCTCTAAAAATAGGTACTTCCATGTCGAGTAAGTTAGTTCTGGTCCTGAACTGTGGCAGCTCTTCCCTCAAGTTTGCCATCCTCAATCCTGCCAGCGGCGACGAATTTTTGTCTGGCCTGGCGGAATGCTTTCATCTTCCTGAAGCGCGTATCAAATGGAAGCTGGACGGTCAAAAACAGGAAGCGCCCCTCGGTGCCGGCGCAGCGCATAGCGAAGCACTGAATTTCATTGTTAAAACCATTCTGGCACAAAAACCAGAGCTTTCGGCACAAATTGCTGCAATCGGCCATCGCATCGTTCACGGCGGCGAGAAACTGACCCAGTCAGTGGTGATCACTGAAGAGGTGATCCAGGGCATTAAAGACGCCTCTTCCTTTGCGCCACTGCATAATCCAGCGCACCTTATTGGTATCGATGAGGCGATGAAAAACTTCCCGCACCTGTCAGATAAGAATGTCGCGGTATTTGACACCGCTTTCCATCAGACAATGCCGGAAGAGTCCTACCTTTATGCGCTGCCGTACAAACTGTATAAAGAGCACGGCGTTCGTCGCTATGGCGCACACGGCACCAGCCACTATTACGTGACGCATGAAGCGGCCAAAATGCTCAACAAGCCGCTGGCTTCACTCAACATCATCACCTGCCATCTCGGCAACGGCGGTTCGGTTTCAGCGATCCGCAATGGCGAATGCGTTGATACCTCAATGGGTCTGACGCCGCTGGAAGGCCTGGTGATGGGCACCCGCAGTGGCGATATCGACCCGGCGATCATCTTCTTCCTGCACGACACCCTCGGCATGAGCGTTGATGCGATCAACAAGCTGCTGACCAAAGAGTCTGGCCTGTTAGGGCTGACCGAAGTCACCAGCGACTGCCGTTATGTTGAAGAAAACTACACCACCAAAGAGGATGCGAAGCGCGCGATGGATGTGTTCTGCCACCGCCTGGCCAAATACATCGGCAGCTATACCGCGCTGATGGAAGGTCGCCTTGACGCCGTTATCTTCACCGGCGGTATCGGTGAAAACGCCGCGATGGTGCGCGAACTGACGCTGAAAAAACTGGCGCTGCTCGGTTTCGAGGTGGATCACGATCGTAACCTGGCGGCCCGCTTTGGTCAGTCCGGCTACATCAATAAAGAGGGCACCCGCCCGGCGCTGGTTATCCCAACCAACGAAGAGTTGGTTATCGCCCAGGACGCCGCGCGTCTGACTGCGTAATCGCTTCTCTCCGTCAGCTCAGGCTGACGGAGTTGTTTTTGACACCCTGCAATTTCTGAGAGGTTCAATCGTGTCACGTACAATTATGCTCATTCCGACCGGCACCAGCGTCGGCCTGACCAGCGTCAGCCTCGGCGTTATTCGCGCCATGGAACGTAAAGGCGTGCGTCTCAGCGTCTTCAAGCCGATTGCTCAGCCGCGTTCTGGCGGTGATACACCGGATCAGACCACCACCATTATTCGTAAAAACTCGTCGATTCCTGCTGCTGAACCGCTGCAGATGGCACGGGTTGAATCTCTGCTGGGTTCTAACCAGCAGGACGTGCTGATGGAAGAGATCATCTCCCGTTACCATGCCAACACCCAGGACGCCGAAGTGGTGCTGGTTGAAGGCCTGGTGCCGACCCGTAAGCATCAGTTCGCCAACGCGCTGAACTACGAAATCGCCAAAACGCTGAACGCGGAAATCGTCTTCGTGATGGCGCTGGGCAATGACTCTCCGGCACAGCTGAAAGAACGCATTGAGCTGACGCAAAGCAGCTTCGGCGGACAGAAAAACAAAAACATCACAGGCGTGATCATCAACAAACTTAACGCGCCAGTGGATGAACAGGGACGTACCCGCCCTGACCTGTCAGAAATTTTTGATGACTCGTCAAAAGCCAGCATCGCGAACATCGATCCGAAACAGCTGTTTTCCGACAGCCCGCTGCCGGTATTAGGCTGCGTGCCGTGGAGCTTTGATCTGATTGCCACTCGCGCCATCGATATGTGCCGCCACCTTAATGCGCGCATCATCAACGAAGGTGAGATTCAGACTCGCCGGGTGAAATCTGTCACCTTCTGCGCCCGCAGTATTCCGCATATGCTGGAGCATTTCCGTCCAGGATCGCTGCTGGTGACCTCCGCTGACCGTCCGGATGTGCTGGTTGCCGCCTGTCTGGCTGCCATGAACGGCATTGAGATTGGCGCCATTCTGCTGACCGGTAACTATGAAATTGACGATCGTATCGCCAGACTGTGTGAGCGTGCGTTCCAGACCGGCCTGCCGGTGTTTATGGTGAAAACCAATACCTGGCAGACCTCACTCAGCCTGCAGAGCTTTAACCTTGAAGTTCCGGCTGATGACACCCAGCGCATCGAAAAAGTGCAGGAGTACGTCGCCAGCTATATCAACGCTGACTGGATTGAGTCACTGACCGCCACCTCTGAACGCAGCCGTCGCCTGTCACCTCCAGCCTTCCGTTATCAGCTGACCGAGCTGGCGCGCAAAGCCGGCAAACGTGTGGTGCTGCCAGAGGGTGATGAGCCGCGTACCGTGAAAGCCGCGGCGATCTGTGCCGAACGCGGCATCGCCACCTGCGTGCTGTTAGGTAACCCGGATGAAATTCAGCGCGTCGCTGCTGCGCAGGGCGTCGAACTGGGCAAAGGCGTCGAGATTGTCGATCCGGCTGTGGTGCGTGAAAACTACGTGCCGCGTCTGGTTGAGCTGCGTAAGAGCAAGGGCATGACCGAAGTAGTGGCGCAGGAGCAACTGGAAGATAACGTGGTGCTGGGTACCATGATGCTGGAGCGCGGCGAAGTCGACGGTCTGGTTTCCGGTGCCGTGCACACTACCGCCAACACCATCCGTCCGCCGTTGCAGCTGATCAAAACCGCACCGAACAGTTCACTGGTTTCGTCAGTGTTCTTTATGCTGCTGCCTGAGCAGGTGCTGGTTTACGGTGACTGCGCGATTAACCCGGACCCAAGCGCTGAGCAGCTGGCTGAAATCGCTATTCAATCCGCCGATTCGGCTAAGGCGTTTGGTATCGACCCGCGCGTGGCGATGATCTCCTACTCTACCGGCACCTCAGGTGCTGGCAGCGACGTCGAAAAAGTGCGTGAAGCGACCCGTATTGCGCAGGAGAAGCGTCCGGATCTGGTGATTGATGGTCCGCTGCAGTATGACGCAGCGATTATGGAAGATGTGGCGAAATCAAAAGCGCCAAACTCACAGGTGGCCGGCCGCGCCACGGTGTTTATCTTCCCGGATCTCAACACCGGTAACACCACCTATAAAGCGGTACAGCGTTCGGCCGATCTGATCTCCATCGGTCCGATGCTGCAGGGCATGCGTAAACCGGTCAACGACCTGTCACGCGGCGCGCTGGTGGATGATATCGTCTACACCATCGCCCTAACCGCTATCCAGTCACAGCAGGCTGAAGGCTAAACCTCACTGTGTTACATCGGGCATGCCACTGCGCATGCCCTTTTTTTTGTCTGCGCTACATTACCGGTTGATATCAGGCGCGGTTCTCGCCGTTACGGCTCATCCACAGCGACAATGCCTTCAGCGAATCGTCGGTAAACTCATCGCAACGCGCGGTGATCTCATCAGGTGTCATCCAGATAATCTCATCCACTTCGGTTTCCTGCATCGCGAAAGGACCGTGTGACACGCAGCTGAACAGTCCACCCCAGACGCGGCAATGCTCATCTTCGAAGTAGAATTTGCCGTGCTCGGCAAACGGAACGTCGGCAATCCCCAGTTCCTCTTCCGCTTCACGTCGTGCCGATTCCAGCATATCTTCGCCGCTCTGCACCACGCCGCCCGCCGTTGCGTCCAGCTTGCCCGGCATAAAATCTTTGGTCTCAGTGCGACGCTGTACCAGAATTTTACCCATACCGTCATGCACCACGATATAGGTGGCACGGTGACGCAGGCATTCAGCACGCATCTGTGCACGTGTCGCCTGAGCAACCACTTCGTTCTCTTCGTTGACGATATCGACCCACTCGACACCCTCACCCGCAATGTGATCCACCATCCGAAACCCTTTCCTGTTTGGCGTGCCTGGATGCACGCGCTGTTTACCACGTTATTATCATAGTGTGGCGTAAGGTAATCACTTCCGTTAGCTTGAGCAAGCCTCGAAAGTTATCGATTTTTACCGCTTTCAGCTAACCACAGTTGTACTGAGGCACGCTGCCACTGAAACTCAGCATACTGCTGTAAGCGCGCGGGTAACGGATCGCCGTGCAGTACCAGCCGGTTGAGCATCACCGACAGATCGGTATCGGCGATTGACCATTCACCAAACAGATTCTGCTGGCCTTCAGGTAACAGCCGTTCAACCGCCGTAATCAGCTTATCTACCGCCTGCTGCGCCGAGGCGGTCAGCGGTGAAAATCGTTCGCCGGCGAACAGCACTTCGGTCGGCCGTTCCTGACGGATCCACAGAAAGTCGCTGCGTAGCCAGGCCTGAATCTCCCTTGCCCTGGCACGCTTCTCACGGTCGCGTGGATAGAGGCGCTCAAACTCGGGAGCCGGAAACCGCTCTTCCAGATATTCGCTGATGGCCGAAGATTCGCTCAGCAGAAAATCATCGATTTGCAGCGTAGGCACCCGGCAGGTTAACGACAGCTCACGATAGGTCGCAGCGAACTGCTGGTTTTGCGATAAATCGACCCGTTTCAGGGTAAAAGGGATGCCTTTTTCGGTGAGAGCAACATAAGCCGACATGGCGTAAGGACTGAAAAATGATGAATCTGACCACAGGGTGATGGGCGGATAATTCATCGGTTACCTCAATTGGCTGTCAGGATTGCATCATGTTTACCGATTTTTATTTCTGAAGGCAACGCTGAGCTGGTCCGATGTTTCGACCGATTGCAAGAAAGCGCGACGCGACTCACCTCACACTGGCCTCACTCTTCTATGCTGAAGGGAACAAATAACAAAAACGTCAAGGGAGCCGCAACATGCACATTCTTATTACCGGTGGAACAGGATTGATTGGTCGCCATCTGATTCCGCGCCTGCAGCAACGCGGTCATCAGATCAGCGTGGTGACGCGTGATGTGGTCAGTGCGCGTGAAAAGCTGGGCGACGACGTGGCGCTCTGGTCAGGTCTGGCGCAGCAGCACGACCTCAACAATGTTGATGCGGTGATCAACCTGGCGGGTGAACCGATTGCCGACAAACGCTGGACTGAACCGCATAAGCAGCAGTTATGCGAAAGCCGCTGGCAGATCACGGAACAGATCGCCTCGCTGATTAATGCCAGCACCACCCCGCCCTCGGTGCTGATCTCCGGCTCCGCGACCGGTTTTTACGGCGATGCCGGCGATCTGGTGCTGACCGAAGAAGATCCCGGACACGACGAATTCACCCACCAGCTGTGCGCCCGCTGGGAGCAGCTGGCGCTCAGTGCCGAAAGCGATCGTACCCGCGTCTGTCTGCTGCGTACCGGCGTGGTGCTGGCAGCAGAAGGCGGCGCGCTCAGCAAAATGAAGCTGCCGTTCAAACTGGGTATTGGCGGCCCGATCGGCAGCGGTAAGCAATATATGCCGTGGATCCATCTCGATGACATGCTCAACGCCATACTCTGGCTGCTGGATCATGACGATCTGCGCGGTCCGTTCAACATGGTCGCGCCCTATGCGGTTCGCAATGAGCAGTTTGCCGCGACCCTGGGCCGGGTGATGCACCGCCCGGCCTTTATGCGTACGCCTGCCAGCGCAATTAAGCTGATGATGGGTGAATCGTCGGTGCTGGTGCTGGGTGGACAGCATGTGTTGCCCAAACGGCTGGAAGCCTCAGGATTTACCTTCCGCTGGTATGATCTGCAGCAGGCATTACAGGATGTGATTAAGCATTAATGCGGGCGGCGGATCAGTCGGGTTTCGAGCCGGGCCGCGTTGATCTGCTGCTACCGCTGCGTTTGCCGGTGCGAGCGTTGCTTGCCGTCTCTGGTCGGGGGATTAAGGCCGCAAGCCGCCACCAACGCGGCAACGGGCTACCCCGAACACCGCCGGAATTCGGACCAGCGATAAATGGTGTCTGATGCCGTCCGGCAGCAATATACTATTCAGCGGCAGCGCGCTTTTCAGACTGAGCCGGCACATCGCAACGGGATGGACCGGCCAGCGAACGGATAATCGACCGTGCTGATCCAGCACGCCTGCGGAGTCGATCCACAACGGCATCGGCAGCTGAGCGGCACCATCCGCATTGCTACGGCCCGCGCCAGCACGACGCGGACGTGGAATTACTTCAGCGAGCCTTTCAGGAACTGCTGCAGGCGGGTGCTCTTCGGGCTACCGAACAGTTCGACCGGCGATCCCTGCTCTTCAATTTTGCCCTGATGCAGGAAAATGACGTGGCTGGAGACGTGACGGGCAAATTCCATCTCGTGCGTCACCACTACCATGGTTTTCCCCTCTTCCGCCAGTTTTTGCATAATGCGCAGCACTTCACCGACCAGCTCCGGATCGAGCGCTGAGGTCGGTTCATCAAACAGCAGCACTTCCGGCTCCATCGCCAGCGCGCGCGCAATCGACACGCGCTGCTGCTGACCGCCGGAAAGATGCACCGGATATTTGGCCTGTGCCCGCGCATCAATCCCGACCTTATCAAGGTATTTGATCGCCCGTTCACGCGCCTCGGCTTTGCTCAGTCCCAGCACCTGGATCGGCGCTTCCATCACGTTTTCCAGTACCGTCATATGGCTCCACAGATTGAAGTGCTGGAATACCATGGTCAGGCTGGTGCGCAGCGCACGCAGTTGTTCTTTATTGGCTACTTTCAGCTGACCATCTTTGTCGCGAACTAAGTTGATCTGCTGATTGTTAACCACAATGGTGCCTTCGCTCGGTTTTTCGAGGAAGTTGATGCAGCGTAAAAAGGTACTTTTCCCCGAACCGGACGATCCGATAATGGTGATCACATCGCCCGCATTTGCGGTTAACGAGACCCCTTTCAGCACTTCGTGTTCACCGTAACGTTTATGTAATTCGGTGACGCTTAATTTATTGTCAGCCATAGTTCTACTCAATGCGATGAAGAGGGTTTGATGTGGGCCAGCCAGCGGCGCTCTGCCAGGCGGAACAGGCTGATTAACACGTAAGAAATGATCAGATACAGCACCGCAGCCAGGCCGAATGCAGTAAACGGCTGATAGGTCGCCGAGTTGATATCCCGCGCGATTTTCAGCAAATCCGGCACCGTCGCGGTAAACGCCAGCGCGGTGGAGTGCAGCATCAAAATCACTTCGTTGCTGTAAGCCGGTAACGCGGTGCGCAGCGCCGATGGCAGGATAATGCAGCGATAAAGTTTGAAGGTGGAGAAGCCATAGGCCCGCGCCGCCTCAATTTCACCGTGCGGTACCGAGCGGATAGCACCGGCAAAGATTTCGGTGGTGTAGGCACAGGTGTTGAGGGTAAACGCCAGTAAAGTACAGTTCAGCCCGCTGCGGAAAAAGGCATTCAGCAGTTCGGTGCCTTTAACAATTTCCAGTGTGTACATACCGGAGTAGAACACCAGCAGCTGGACATAGAGCGGTGTACCGCGAAACACATAGGTAAACAGCCAGACCGGAAAACTGATAAACCGGTTCGGTGACACCCGCGCAATCGCCAGCAGAACCGCCAGCGATCCGCCGATCACCACCGACAGAATCAGCAGCCACAGCGTAATGGCGACGCCGGTAAAGCGATAACCGTCGGTCCAGAGCAGCGATTTCCAGTATTCCTGAATAATAT
This sequence comes from Pantoea sp. X-Soil-YNGN-775, assembly GCF_059730575.1. Classification (NCBI taxonomy): domain Bacteria; kingdom Pseudomonadati; phylum Pseudomonadota; class Gammaproteobacteria; order Enterobacterales; family Erwiniaceae; genus Pantoea; species Pantoea sp. X-Soil-YNGN-775. The sequence continues at coordinate 2,823,613 of NZ_AP035945.1, forward strand.
CAATCATAGCTCGCCCTCTTTACGCCAACCGTGTAGCGCCGGTTAAGCCACCACAGCACGCCATTCGATAGCGTGGTAAACACCAGATAGATCACCCCCGCCACAATCGCAAAGTAGAACGGTTGCCAGGTACTTTTACCGGCCAGCTGCGTGGCTTTCACCACATCTTCCAGCCCCAGCAGTGACACCAGCGCGGTGGCTTTGAGGATCACCTGCCAGTTGTTGCCGATACCCGGCAGCGCATAGCGCATCATCGCCGGAAACAGAATGCGGCGGAACACCTGTGAGCCGGTGAAACCAAAGGCGGTGGCCGCTTCGATCTGCCCTTTGGGCACCGCCATAAAGGCACCACGGAAGGTTTCCGTAAAGTAGGCGCCATAGATAAAACCGAGCGTAATGATACCCGCGACCATCGGGTCGATATCAAACTGGGCCATCCCCAGCGCGTCGGTAATCTGGTTAAGCACGATCTGCAGACCGTAGAAGATCAGCAGCATAAGAACGAGGTCCGGCACACCGCGAATCAGGGTGGTGTAGCCTTCAAAGATCATCGCCAGCAGCCGGTTACGTGACAGTTTGGCACCCGCGCCAATCAGCCCGAGCAGCACTGCCAGAACCACCGAGGTCAGCGCCAGCTCCAGCGTCACCAGCGTGCCCCGGAGAATTACATCAGAATAGCCATACAGCATCGAGAGGGTCCTGTCGTGGGGTGGAAACGGAACGCTGCCCGTCAGCAATCGACGGGCAGTTTTGCTCTGCTCAGCCATTCCGGACAGCAGCAGACGGTGAATTGCCAGTGAGGCGATCGCTGTTAGCCAGCGACCCTCTCCCCCGCATCCGATCCGGCCTGCTAAGGTCCGTCATACCATAGGCAGAGCGACAGGATGGTTAGTCGCCGTACACATTAAAGTCGAAGTACTTCTTCGCAATCTTGTCGTAGGTGCCATCTTTACGCATTTCAGCAAAGGCTTTGTCGATGGCCGCTTTCAGCTCGCTGTCATCTTTACGCAGCCCCATACCGGTACCGACGCCGAAGATTTTGTCATCTTTCACTGCCGGACCGGCGAAGGCGTAGTTTTTACCGACCGGCTGCTTCAGGAACCCTTCGCTCGCCTGCACCTCGTCCTGGAACGCCGCATCAATACGTCCGGCATTCAGATCCTGATAAACCAGATCCTGGTTAGCGTACGGCGTTACGGTGACGCCTTTTGGCCGCCAGTTCTGGTTGGCGTAAGTTTCCTGGGTAGTGCCCTGCAACAGACCGATGTTTTTGCCTTTCAGCGACTCAATGGTCGGCTCGATTTTAGACCCTTTCGGTGCCACTAAGCGCGCGTTGGCGGCGTAGAGTTTTTCCGAGAAGGCGATTTCTTCCTGACGTTTTGCTGTGATCGAGAGTGAAGAGATGATGGCGTCAATTTTCTTCGCTTTCAGCGACGGGATCAGCGCATCAAAGTCGCTCTCAACGTAAGTACACTGGGTATGAATGCGTTTGCAGATTTCGTTAGCGAGGTCGATATCAAAGCCCACTAACTGCCCTTGCGCGTTTTTTGACTCAAACGGTGGGTAGGTTGGATCTGTACCGATGCGGATTGAACCTGGTACCGCCGCAAATACGCTGGCAGCACTGGATAAACCCAGCAACAGGGAAAGAGCCAGAACACGCTTTTTCATAGATTACCCTCAAGTGAAATGCTTTTTGTTATGTGGTACGTGATGTGTTTGCGCAAATTAATTTGCATGTTTCATGCCAGTTCTGCAAGTTATCCGCGCACTTAGCGTGTCGTCAGACAGCCGAAAACGCTGAGTTTGTGAGGGGAATATAACAGTGAAGTAAAAGAGAAAAAGCGATGATGTTAACTTTTGGTGCATCAAATGCACGAAGAGTGATCCGAGGCGCGCTTATGCACTAAATAAGTGCGCCAGCGGAACTTTATGCACCCTGCCAGCGCGCGAACAAATCTTGTGGCAGTTCGATATCAAACTGATCGATAACCCGATTGACCGTTTGATCAACCAGTTGCTGGATATTCTCAGGGCGATGATAGAACGCCGGGACCGGCGGCATTATGATCGCCCCCAGCTCGGCGGCGGTGGTCATCATCCGCAGGTGGCCGACGTGCAACGGCGTTTCACGCACGCACAGCACCAGCTTACGCTGCTCTTTTAACACCACGTCAGCCGCGCGGGTCAGCAGTGAATCGCTGTAACTGTGCACGATGCCGGACAGGGTTTTCATTGAGCACGGCAAAATCGCCATCCCGAGAGTTTTGAACGATCCTGACGAAATGCTTGCCGCAATATCGCGCACGTCGTGCACCACATCGGCCAGCGCCTGCACCTCGCGCAGTGAATAATCGCTCTCCAGCCCTAAAGTCTGGCGCGCCGCCTGGCTCATCACCAGATGCGTTTCCACCTCATCGACCTGCTGCAAAACCTGCAGCATGCGCACGCCATAAATCACCCCGCTGGCGCCTGAGATGCCAATGATGAGTCGTTTCATATTTCAACCTTGCTCTACCCGAATGCACCATCATAACGCGGCCTGGTGATTTCTGAAAACAAACAGGGCGGGATTGCTCCCGCCCTGCTTTATCTGCGCTAACGCTGGCGCTTAGCCTTCGTTATGCAGCTCGAGGTTTTCCACCTCATTCTGACGCGCAATCGCTTTTGCGTCGTCATTACGCAGCGACTGGAGATATTCCAGGTAACGCTGGTCAACATCTTTGGTGACATAAATCCCGTTAAACACCGAGCATTCAAACTGAGTAATGTCCGGGTTCTCTTCGCGAACCGCTTCGATCAGATCATCCAGGTCCTGGAAAATCAGCGCATCCGCTTTGATCAGCTGGCGAATCTCTTCGACTTCGCGACCGTGGGCAATCAGTTCGGTGGCGCTGGGCATATCAATGCCATACACGTTCGGGAAACGAATCTCCGGAGCCGCTGACGCCAGATAAACCCGCTTCGCACCGGCTTCACGCGCCATCTCAATGATCTGCTCTGAGGTGGTGCCGCGGACGATGGAGTCATCCACCAGCAACACGTTTTTATCGCGGAACTCGGCGCGGTTAGCGTTCAGCTTACGGCGAACCGCGCTGCGGCGTAACTGCTGGCCCGGCATGATAAAGGTGCGGCCAACGTAACGGTTTTTCACGAAGCCCTGCCGATACGGCTTATCGAGAATGCGGGCAATTTCCAGCGCGATATCGGTTGAGGTTTCCGGAATCGGGATCACCACATCGATATCGAGATCTTCCCACTCGCGGGCAATTTTCTCACCCAGCTTGGTGCCCATGCGCACGCGGGCGCTGTAGACAGAAATTTTGTCGAGGAACGAGTCAGGGCGTGCAAAGTAGACGTACTCGAACAGGCAAGGATTGCTTTTCGGGTTTTCGGCGCACTGGCGGGTAGAAAGCTGGCCCTGCTCAGTGACATAAACCGCTTCACCCGGCGCAACGTCACGGATGAATTCAAAACCTAACGTATCCAGCGCCACGCTCTCCGAGGCCACCATATATTCGGTACGGCCATCGGCGATTACGCGCTTGCCCAGCACCAGCGGACGGATACCGTTCGGATCGCGGAACGCCACCATGCCATGACCGATAATCATCGCCACCACTGCATAGGCACCGCGCACCTGCTGGTGCACCGCAGCGACCGCGGCAAAAATATTGTCGGCTTCCAGCGGATCGTTCTGGAAGCGATCCAGCTCCTGCGCGAAAATGTTGAGCAGGATTTCAGAATCTGAGGTGGTATTCACATGACGGCGGCCCTTTTCGAACAGGTGCTTGCGCAGTTCGTGGGCGTTGGTGAGATTTCCGTTGTGCGCCAGCGTGATACCGTACGGCGAGTTTACGTAGAAAGGCTGCGCTTCAGAGGCACTTGAGCTGCCCGCGGTCGGATAACGCGCGTGACCAATCCCCATGTTGCCCTGCAAACGCTGCATGTGGCGTGCTTCGAAAACGTCGCTGACCAGGCCATTTGCCTTTCGCAGACGAAAGCACTTCAGCGCATCGATAGTACAAATGCCTGCGGCATCCTGCCCGCGGTGCTGGAGCACCGTTAACGCGTCATAGATCGACTGGTTTACCGGCATGAAACCGGTGATACCGACAATACCGCACATGTTGTCATTTCCTCATTAAGCCGCACTCCCGGTCACATCACCGGGGTAAAAAACTCGACGTGCTTTTCAGGTAATCGAAAAACCACCTGATTATATAACTGAACTCGGGAATGAGTTGAGACTGTTGCCAGTCCGGACTTTTCGAAAAGCCGGTGAAAGTATCGAGGAAGAACAGCAAAGCGGCCACTATCAGCACACCACGCAACGCCCCGAAACAGACGCCCAACACCCGGTCGGTTCCCGACAGGCCGGTTTTTTCCACCAGCGAGCCGATCACGTAATTCACAATCGCACCGACAATCAGAGTGGCGACAAACAACACCCCAATGGCGATACCGTTACGAACCAGTTCGTCGTCAAAACCTGTAAACCAGACTGCAAGGTAGGCGTAGTAATGACTGGCGACAAAAAACGCGCATCCCCAGGTAACAAGAGATAAGGCTTCCCGGACAAACCCACGGATCAGGCTGACCAGAGCCGAAAAACCAACTACCGCAATAATGACGTAATCAATCCAGATCATGAACTCTTCCAGCGCCAGTGCCATTGCACCCCTGCATCCAGTTCGGGGCGCATTCTAACAGAAAAAGAAAACGTTTGCGTAGCGGTTTTCCTGTTCTGCATCCATAAAAAAGGCGATGAAAAAAACCTTCGTCGCCCGGTGGATTTTCCGACGGTCAGTCCGTTGAAAATCTTCATATTTTTATCCGTTTAGCCGCTTTAACCTGCCGTGCTATGGCCCAAAAGGCGCTGCCTGTTACTGCTATCGGCAGCGCCAATTGGCGGGTTTAACGGGCGCTGTACGGCTTCACGACGCCACCCAGCCCGGAGATACTTTTCAGCTCGCCTACCGCACTCTGCATTTTGGCTTTTGAGGCGTCCGGTCCCACGTAAATGCGGGTGATCTGCCCCTGTACCGGCGTTGATGGCACGGTAAAGGCGCGATAGCCCGACAGCCGCAGCTGCGCGACAATTTCATTCACCTTGCTGGCGTTTTTCAGTGCACCCAGCTGAACCACATAAGCCTGACCGGCAGGCGCGCTCGGTTCGGTCGCCTTCGGCGTCTCGGTCTGCTTCGGCTGCTCCACGGTTTTCGGCTGCTCAACCGGTTTTGGCTTCGGCTGTTCGACCGGTTTAGGCTTCGGCTGTTCAACCGGCTTCGGTTTTGGCTGCTCGACCGGTTTTGGTTTCACCTGCACCGGCGTTGACTGATGCACCGGCGGTGGCGTCACAACGGCCGGCTCGCTCTCTTCGGTGGGTTTTGCGCGTCCCTGTTCAGCCGCTGCGGTGGTTTTTCCGCTGCTGCTGCTGACCGCATTACCTGCGCCTTCCGGCGGCTGGGCCGGCAGCGACTGGGTCACCGGCGGCACCATTTCGCTGTCCTGCTGATCGTCCGGTTTCGGCACCAGCGGAATGGCGGCAAACTCTTCTTTATAGTGCTTCTTCTGTCCATCCAGCAGCCCCGGCAATACAATCACGCCGACGGCCACCAGAATGACGGTGCCGACTAAACGGTTCTGAAACTTACTAGCCACGTCCTTTCTCCGTTTCAATCGATTCCATGACCTGTGCCACGGTGTGGAACGATCCACACACCAGCACAATGTCCTGCGGCTGCGCCTGCTGGCGCGCCTGCTGCCAGGCCTGCTCTACCGTGCTGAATGCCTCGCCCTGCGGCAGCCATTGCAGCAGCTGCTGCGCCGTCGCGCCACGCGGGCCGTCGAGCGGTGCGCAGTACCAGGCGTCCACCGCCGGTGACAGCGCCGCCAGCGTACCGGCAATATCTTTGTCGTGCAGCATACCCACTACCGCGTGTACCCGGCCAGTTTTGGGCAGCGCGGCCAGCCGTGACGCCAGATAGTGCGCCGCATGCGGATTATGCGCCACGTCGAGAATCACCCGCGGCGATTCGCTGATGGTCTGAAAGCGGCCCGGCAGCATGGCTAACGGCAGTGTAGCGCGGATCTGCGCCTCACTGACCTGCAGCCCGGAGGCGCGCAGTGCGACCAGCGCCGTCGCGGCATTCGGCAGCGGCACCTGCGGCAGCGGCAGATCGTTCAGCTCACCTTGCGCGTCACGCAGCGACCAGCTTTCCGGCTGCTCCCGGTAACCCCAGTCACGGTCGCGTTGCAGCAGCTGTGCGCCCTTCTCACTGGCCACCGCGGCAATGCTGTGCGGCATATCAGGCTCACCCACCACCGCCGGTTTGCCGGCACGGAACACACCCGCTTTTTCGCGGCCAATGCTTTCGCGGTCCGGACCGAGCCAGTCGATGTGATCGAGCGCAATGCTGGTCACCACCGCCACATCCGCATCCACGATATTGGTGGCGTCGAGCCGCCCGCCGAGGCCCACTTCAAGGATCACCACGTCCAGCTGCGCCTGCTGAAACAGCTTCAGCGCTGACAGGGTGCCAAACTCGAAATAGGTCAGCGAGATATCGCCCCGTCCGGCTTCAATGTCGGCAAAGCTGGCGCAGTGCTGCGCTTCACTCAGCTCCTGTCCCTGAACCCGAACCCGTTCGGTATAGCGCACCAGATGCGGCGAGCTGTAAACGCCCACCCGATAGCCAGCCGCCATCAGCAGCGTTTCCAGGGTACGACAGGTGGTACCTTTGCCGTTGGTGCCGGCGACGGTGAAGACGAAGGGAGCGGGTTTCAGCAGGTCAAGGCGTTGCGCGACCTGGCGAATGCGATCCAGCCCCAGTTCGATGGCCTGAGTGTGCAGGTGCTCAAGATAATAAAGCCACGTGGCCAAAGGCGACGTGGCTTGAGGGAGGTGAAGATTGTCCATATGTCCCGTTTTGCTTATTTATACCCGACAGACTGATGCTGAGGTATACGGTGCATTGGTGAAAGGCGCGACGGGCGCGCCTTTCTATCTCCTGTCAGGCCTCGTTGCTCTCCGGCTCAGTCGTCGCCGGGGCGGACTGTTCACCGTCGTGCAGCGGTGCTGGCAGGTTCATCATTTTTGCCAGCAGGCTTGCCAGTTTGTACCGCATTTCCGGGCGACGAATGATCATATCAATCGCACCCTTTTCAATCAGGAACTCACTGCGCTGGAAGCCCGGCGGCAGTTTTTCACGCACCGTCTGCTCGATAACGCGAGGACCGGCAAAGCCGATCAGCGCTTTCGGTTCCGCCACGTTGAGGTCGCCCAGCATAGCAAAGCTGGCTGACACGCCGCCCATGGTCGGGTCGGTCAGTACCGAGATGTAAGGCAGACCGCGCTCCTGCATTTTAGCCAGCGCGGCGCTGGTTTTCGCCATCTGCATCAGCGACATCAGCGCTTCCTGCATACGCGCACCGCCACTGGCAGAGAAGCAGATCAGCGGGCAGTTATCCGCCAGCGCCTGCTCAACCGCACGCACAAAGCGGGCACCAACCACCGAGCCCATTGAGCCGCCCATAAAGGCGAATTCAAAGGCGGCCGCGACAACCGGCATGCCGTGCAGCTGGCCTTTCATCACGATCAGCGCATCTTTCTCGTTAGTCGCTTTTTGCGCAGCGACCAGACGATCTTTGTACTTTTTCGAGTCGCGGAACTTCAGCAGATCTTTGGGTTCCAGTTCACTGCCCAGCTCAACCAGGGTGCCCTGATCGAGGAAGCTGCCGAGGCGCTCACGGGCGTGCATACGCATGTGATGGTCACATTTCGGACAGACTTCAAGATTACGCTCCAGCTCGGCACGGTAGAGAACCTGGCCACAGCTGTCGCACTTGGTCCAGACCCCTTCCGGGATACTGGCGCGGCGCGCAGGCGTAACGTTGCTTTTATTAAGAATGCGTTCAATCCAGCTCATTGATGACCTTTCTGTTTAAAACTGACCTGGTCCAGTCGTCTTGATACTGCTGAAAACCGCTTCAGCAGACGGTAAATGTCGCTCATTAAACCACAACCCGTTCAGACTGTGGATAAAAATCTGGTCTTACCCCTGAGCAAAGCGGCCACTCAGGGCTGCTTCTGCTGCTTTGCCTGACGGCGATGACGCCAGACTTCAATCACGCCAGGCAATACCGACACCAGGATAATCCCGACAATCAGCAGCTTCAGGTTTTCCTGCACCACCGGCAAATCGCCAAACAGGTAACCGGCATAGGAGAACAGCAGGACCCAGGCCAGCGCACCGGTGACGTTGAACAGCGCAAAGTGACGATAGGACATGTGGCCCATACCGGCAACAAACGGCGCGAAGGTGCGAACAATCGGCACAAAGCGCGCCAGGATAATGGTTTTACCGCCGTGACGGGCGTAAAACGCATGGGTTTTATCCAGATAGCTGCGACGGAAAATTCTGGAGTTCGGGTTACTGAACAACCGCTCGCCAAACAGCCGGCCAATGGTGTAGTTCACCGCATCGCCAAGGATCGCCGCTACCACTAACAGCGCCACCATCAGATGCACATTCAGGTCGTTGCCAGGCAACGCCGCCAGTGCGCCCGCCACAAACAGTAACGAATCGCCGGGCAGGAATGGCGTCACCACTAAACCGGTTTCGCAGAACAAAATCAGGAACAAAATAGCGTAAATCCAGACACCGTACTGCGCAACCAGTTCGGCAAGATGCACATCAATGTGCAAAATAAAATCAACCAGAAAATGGATGAACTCCATAACGCGCCCTTTTAAGCCCTAAAAGTGAATTAATCCGCGAGGAACAACGGTCCCATCGACGGCTGTGGTAACGCAAAGTGAGATGGATAATCCACCGCCACCAGATATAACCCTTCTGCCCGGGCAGTGGCTGCAGCCAATGTCCGATCTTTCGCCGCCAGCAGCGTAGCCATCCAGGATTCCGGCTGATTGCCACAGCCAATCTCCATCAGGCTGCCGACGATATTGCGCACCATGTGGTGCACAAAGGCGTTGGCTTTAATATCGACAATCACGTAAGGCCCCTGACGCGTCACATTCAGGTGAATCACGTTGCGCCACGGGGTTCGCGACTGACACTGCACGGCGCGGAACGAGGTAAAGTCATTCTCACCCAGCAGACACTGCCCGGCACGATGCATCTTCTCAGCATCCAGCGGATGATAAAAATGCGTCACACCCTGCGCCAGTACCGCCGGACGCAGCCGCTGATTGTAAATCAGGTAGCGATAGCGACGGGCGGTGGCGCTGAAACGGGCGTGGAACGCCTCCGGCACCGCTTTGACCCAGCGTACCGCAATATCCGGCGGCAGATTGGCATTGACGCCGAGTGTCCAGGCTCCATCCGCCCGCTGCGAAGTGGTTTCAAAATGCACCACCTGCCCGGTACCATGGACGCCCGCATCGGTACGTCCGGCACAAAATACGCTGACCGGATGATCGGCGACTTTTGACAGCGCACGCTCTAACTTCTCCTGCACGCTGCGCACTTCCTGCTGACGCTGCCAGCCATAATAGCGGCTGCCGTCATACTCGATGCCGAGCGCCAGTTTTTGCGTCTGACCGTCGGACATGGTTACAGGTACTCCTGAACCAGTTTCTCAGCCGTTTTCACCGCCATCAACGCGCCGCCAAAGCGAATATTGTCGGCCACTGACCAGAACTGCAGCAGCTCCGGAATGCCGTAATCATTACGCACGCCGCCAATGCTCAGTTCACCGTTACCCGACGCATCGGTGACCGGCGTCGGCACTGAATCTTCTTCGCTCAGCGAGATGTCTGACACCAGCGCCAGTTCAGCCCGCGCCTCTTCCGCCGAAAGCGGACGCAGGTTTTCAATGTGGACAATCTGTGCATTGCCATAAAACACCGGAGCCTGCACGCTGCTGACCGCAATCGGTAAGCCTTCATCCTGCAGCACTTTACGCACCTGATCGACCAGACGACGTTCGCTCTCCACGCTGCCTTCCGCGTCCACCTGCTGCGGCATCAGGTTAAACGCCAGCTGACGCCCGAAGTGGTGATCATCTGCCGGCATGCCGTTCAGCAGACGGGCACTTTCACCGGCCAGCGCATCCACCGCCACTTTGCCGTAGCTGGAGACCGAGATCAGGTTAGTGACCTGCAACCGGCCTAATCCAGCCGCATCGACCAGCGGTTTAATCGCGGTCAGCAACTGGCTGACCAGGTTGTCCGCCACGCTGATAATATTGCGGTTGCGGTAATCGGCCAGCACATGCGGATTAACATCCGGCACCACCAGCGGCACATCGGGTTCCAGCGCAAACAGCTCGCTGCTGTCGATCACCAGGCAACCGGCGTTCGCCGCATCATCGGCAAAGCGGGCAGATGCGTCGCGGCCAGCGACGAAAAAGGCCAGCTGCGCCTGCGACCAGTCAAACTCCGCCGCATTTTCAACCCGCACCGAGCGGCCTTCAAAACGTTTGATCTCACCGGCGCTGTTTTCACTGGCCAGCAAATACAATTCACCAACCGGGAACTGGCGTTCCGCCAGCAATTCCAGTACAGCGTTCCCTACTGCGCCTGTCGCGCCCAGTAGCGCAATATTCCAGCCGTCAGACATGTTGGTTTACTCCAGACAATGACATAAAAACAGAAGGCGGTGATCTCACCGCCGAGGGATTCGGATTTTTCCCTGCCCGCAGGCAGCCGTGCCAGGGCACGACCTATCGGGAAGAGAGCGTTGCGTCAAAACCCAGCTGGGTCAGCATCTCAGCCGTGCTGGCGTCATCACAGATCACCCGCAACGAGGACCATTCGCGGCGCTCCTGATACTGCTTACGCAGGCGATCAAATTCGCCAGGCTGAGCCGCCACTTTTCGCAGGGGCGCATCGTCGCGGCGCACATCATACACCAGATGCACCAGGCGTTTCAGCGTTGCCTGATCCAGCGGGCCATTCAGGCTGATTTCGCTGAATTCCGGCACCGGCAGCAGGCTGCTGAGCGGAACCTGTTGCGGCTGACCGATAAAGTCACACCAGGCTTCAAACACCTGAGTGGTGCCGCGCGCTTTACCTTCAAGGGTATAGCCCGCAATGTGCGCGGTGCCGATGTCCACGTTGTCGAGCAGCGCCAGCGACAGATCCGGCTCCGGTTCCCACACGTCAAGCACCACGCTGAGATCGGCGCGCATCTTCAGCACCTCCAGCAGCGCGGCATTGTCGACTACCGGGCCGCGACAGGCGTTAATCAGAATGGTGTTGGGCTTCAGCGCCATCAGTAACGCCGCATCCGCCAGGTGCCAGCTTTTATAGCGGCCGGCTTTAAACAGCGGCGTATGGAAGGTCAGAATATCCGCCTGCTCCACCAGCTGCTCCAGCGAAAGAAAATCGCCCTGGTCACCGCGATCGGCGCGCGGCGGATCGCACAGCAGGGTTTTTACCCCCCACGCCGCCAGCCGTTTCTGCAACCGTCCACCGACGTTGCCGACGCCGACAATGCCGACAGTGCGGTCACGCAGCTGGAAGCCGTCACGCTCCGCCAGCAGCAGTAAAGATGAGAAGACATACTCCACCACCGCGATGGCGTTGCAGCCGGGCGCGGCGGAAAAGGCAATGCCCGCCTGCTGCAGCCAGTTTTCGTCGATGTGGTCGGTGCCGGCAGTGGCGGTGCCGACAAACTTCACCGGTTTACCAGCCAGCAGCGCTTCATTCACCTGGGTCACCGATCGCACCATCAGGCCATCGGCATCGGCCAGCTGCGCCTCCGGCAAAGGACGACCCGGAACCGCCACCACTTCACCGGTCCGGCTGAACAACTCACGGGCATAAGGCATATTTTCATCGACCAGAATCTTCACCACGGCTTTCCTGTCTGTTGCATTGAAGGCCATTATTCTGGCACAAAGCGACGCGTTAGCCTAACCGCGCGCGGTAACGATCCGGTGTGGTTCCTGCCTGCTGCTGAAACATCACAATCAGCGCCGATGCCGAGCTATAGCCGAGTTCGTGGGCGATGCTTTGCACGCTGACGCCCTGTTCCAGCAGCACGATAGCGCGCAGAAAACGCAGCCGCTGTCGCCACTCGCCGAAGGTCATGTGCAACTGCTGCTGACAGCGCCGCGCCAGCGTCCGTTCGGTGGTGAAAACCCGCGCTGCCCAGCCTGCCAGCGTGGTGTTATCACCCGGATTAGCTTCCAGCGCATGCAGCACCGGAGCCAGAAATTTATCGGTTGAGGTCGGCAGGTAGCTCTCCTGCACCTGCGCCAGCGGGAGCCGATCGCGTAGCACCTCACACAGCCGCCACTGCGCCTCGGTGACCGGCTGCTCGATCTGCTGCGCGGCAAACTCATCCATGATGGCGTGCACAATCGGATCGACAATCAGCAGGCAGGCGCGCTGTGGCAGGCCGCAACACAGCGCGGCGGCGAGGTTAAAGGTGCGGAACTGCGCCTGACGGTGGTTATAGCTGCTGTGCCGGTGGCCCGGCGGTATCCACACCGGGATATCGGCCGGGGTCAGCAGCCGCTCGCCCTCGACCCGCATCTCCAGCACGTGACTTTTCACAAAGATCAGCTGGCCCCAGTCATGGGTATGCGGCAGATATTCGGTATGCGCGTTGGCCTGTTCGAAACGCATAAAATAGTGCAGCTGTGGCGCGTCCAGCGGCGGCTGGTAGGTAATCTGTAAGGTCATTATGTCCGGAGAGCGATTAATTTTGTCTGATATTAACTATCTGGATAAATCCGGACAAGCGTACACTGCGCCTCATCTTCTGCTGTGGAGCGTGACCATGTTTTTCCTTTATCCGCTGTGCGCGGTGTTGATCTGGTCGATCAACTCGATTGTCAGCAAGCTGTCGGCTTCCGCCATCGATCCGGCGGCGATCTCCTTCTACCGCTGGCTGCTGGCGCTGCTGGTATTGACACCGTTTGTGCTGCCCGGCGTGTGGCGGACGCGTCAGGCGATCCGGCCGCATCTCTGGCGGTTACTGATCCTCGGCCTGCTCGGCATGGTGCTGTATCAGAGCCTGGCCTATTATGCCGCGCAGAGCGTCAGCGCGCTGTTTATGGGGATTATCGGGGCGTTGATCCCGCTGCTTACCGTGCTGCTAAGCGTGGTGATCCTGCGGATCACCCCGACGCTCGGCATTCTGCTCGGCAGTATCATCTCGTTTATCGGTCTGGTGTGGCTGGTGAGTCAGGGCGATGTGATGCAGTTACTGAGTCACGGCCTTGGCAAAGGAGAACTGCTGATGCTGGCCGCCTCCGCCGCCTATGCGCTGTATGGCGTGCTGACCCGGCGCTGGGCGCTGCCGTTGCCGATCTGGCACAGCCTGTATGTGCAGATTTTATTCGGCGTGCTGTTGCTGTTGCCTGGCTTTCTGCTGGCGCCGGAGGTGTCACTTAACCGGCACAATCTGCCGCTGGTGGCGTTTGCCGGGCTGTTTGCCTCAATCATTGCGCCCTTTTTGTGGATCCACGGCGTGCAGCGCCTCGGGGCCAGCACCACCAGCATCTTTATGAATCTGATCCCGGTGTTTACCGCCCTGATCGCGGTGATGTTCCTGCATGAGCAGCTGCACAGCTATCACTGGATTGGTGGCGGCCTGACGCTGTTCGGAGTGATTCTGGCCCAGCGACTGCGTACGCCGCTAACCCGCCCTGAACCGGTCAACCTGCGTCGGCTATAAACCGCACCGTCACGCGCAGCCCGCCCAGTTGCGGGCTGCGATCGAGCTGCATGGTGGCACCATGCCAGGCGCAGATATCCTGCACCAGCGCCAGACCAATGCCGGCCCCCGGCTGCATACCGACATTATCCAGCCGCTGAAAAGGCTGTAACGCTTTTCGCTGTTCCGCCCCGTCGATGCCGGGACCGCTGTCCTCAATCTCCAGTTTGCCCGCCACCACCCGCGCGGTGACGACGCCGTGATGCGGGGTATATTTAATCGCATTATCCAGCAGGTTGGCGCACAGTTCGCCGAGCAGCACCCCGTCTCCGATCACCTGACTGCTCTCTTCACCCTCATAGCCGAGATCGATTTGCCGGGTGCGTGCCGCCGTGTAACGACTGAAACAGGCTTCACGGACAATGGCCGCCAGATCGACCCGCATCATCGGCTTATCTTCGCCATGTCGCGCCTTGATGCGCGCCAGCTGCAGCAGCCGATCGGTGAGCAAGATGGTTTCATCCAGCGTATGACGCATGCCGAGCAAGCTCTCCTGCCACTGTTCCGGACGTTCACTGTTGAGCGCCACGCTCACCTGGGTTTTGAGAATGGTCAGCGGCGTGCGCAGCTGATGTGCCGCGTCAGCGCTGAAGCGATCCTGACGCGCCAGCAGGCCGCGCAGCCGCTCCAGATAACGGTTAAAGGCGATGATCAGCGGCTGCAGTTCTGACCACGGCAACGACGGCAGCGGGGTTAATTCACCGCCGTCGCGCTGTAATACAATGCGCGATAGCTGCCGCAGCGGGCGTAACACCCGGCGCAGCATCAGGCTGGCCAGCAGCAGCGTCATCAGCACCAGCCCGCTCTGGCTAATCAGGGCGGTACGCATCAGCCCACGGGCAAACTCCTGACGGGAGTTGACGGTTTCAGCCACCAGCACCAGCGCCATTCCGTCGACGCCCGCCTCGCTCACCGGTTGCCACAGGGCCGCCACCCGAATGCGTTGCTGGTGGTAACGTCCGTCATAAAAGTGCACCAGCGCCGGATAAGCGGTCGACATTTTGCTGGCTGGCGGAATCGGCGGCAGATCGTCATAGCCCGACAGCGTTTTCCCCTGCGGTGAAATGACCTGATAAAACAGCTGGTCGTTCATGTTGCGTTCGAAACTGTCGAGCACCACCCAGGGCACGTCCACCTCCAGATGATGCTGGCGCACCACCAGCCGTTCTGCCACGGTGCGCGCCGAGGCCAGCAGCGAGCGATCGTAAGCCTGATTAGCTGCCGCCAGCCCGCTCTGATAATGGGTGTAAACCGACAGCGCCCACAGCAGTAACAGCGGCAGACCCAGCCACGCCAGCAGTTCGCCGCGCAGCGAATGAATCAGCCGCACGGCAGCGTTTCCAGGCTGTAGCCGAGTCCGCGCAGCGTTACGATAGCCACATCGCTGCCCGCCAGTTTTTTACGCACCCGGTGGACATACAGCTCAATGCTCTCCGGGCTGGCCTCATCCGCCAGGCTAAAAGTCTGTTCATACAGGTGCTGGCGGGACACCGGCCGGCCGTGGCGCTGCATCAGCGTTGTCAGGATGCTCGACTCGCGCGGCGTCAGCGCCAGCGGCCGGTCTGCCAGCAGGAAATAGCCTTCGCCATCCAGCACCAGCTGGCCCAGCGACTGAGTTTGCGCCGCCTGGCTCTGGCTGCGCCGCAGCAGCGCCCGCAGCCGCGCTTCCAGTTCATCCAGCTCAAACGGCTTGGTCAGGTAGTCATCCGCCCCGAGATTCAGGCCGCGTACCCGGTCGTCCAGCGCACTGCGCGCCGTCAGCAGCAAAACCGGCACGCTCTGACCCCGCCGCCGTAACCGCGTCAGCACTTCCAGGCCATCAATGCGCGGCAGCGAGACGTCCAGCACCACCAGCGCATAGGCTTCACATTGCAAGGCGTGATCGGCCGCGACGCCATCCGCCACCCAGTCGACGGCAAAGCCTTTTTGCGTCAGTGCCTTCTGCAACCAACACGCCAGGTCAACCGTATCCTCTACCAGTAAGAGACGCATATCACATCCTGTCATTAAATCCGGGCAGTGAAAGGTAAATGAAAGGTAATTGTTTTAACAATTCAGCAACGCCAATATTTCGGCGGCAATCACACTCTGGAAGAATGAATGGAGCGCACGATGAAAAAAATAATCCATACCGCCCTGACCACTGCCCTGCTGTCGCTGATGGTGCCTGCTGCCATTGCCGCCGACGGTCCGGGCCGTACCGAATGTATTGCCCCGGCCAAACCGGGCGGCGGGTTTGATCTCACCTGCAAGCTGTTGCAGGTCTCGCTGCAGGAAACCAAACAGATTGAAACGCCAATGCGCGTCACCTATATGCCCGGCGGCGTCGGCGCGGTGGCCTACAACGCGATCATCGCTCAGCGCCCGGCTGAAGCCGGCACGGTAGTCGCTTTCTCGGGCGGCTCACTGCTGAATCTGTCCCAGGGCAAATTTGGCCGCTACTCGGTTGATGATGTGAAGTGGCTGGCGGCCGTGGGAACCGACTACGGCATGGTGGCGGTGCGTGAAGATGCACCGTGGAAAACCCTTGGCGAGCTGATGGCGGCGATGAAAGAAGATCCGACCAAAGTGGTGGTCGGTGCCGGTGCCTCGATCGGCAGTCAGGACTGGATGAAAACCGCCCTGCTGGCGCGTGAAGCCGGGATTGATCCACGCAAGATGCGCTATGTCGCTTTTGAAGGCGGTGGCGAGCCGGTTACCGCGCTGCTCGGCAACCATATTCAGGTAGTCTCCGGTGACATGAGTGAGATGGTGCCGCATCTGCAGGGCGGCAAAATGCGGGTGCTGGCGGTCATGTCCGAGCAGCGTCTGCCGGGCCAGCTGGCGCAGGTGCCGACCGCCAAAGAGCAGGGCTTTAACATCGTCTGGCCGATCATTCGCGGCTACTACCTCGGCCCGAAAGTCAGCGATGCCGACTATCAGTGGTGGGAACAGGCGTTCAAAAAGATGGTAGAGACGCCGGAATTCAAAAAGCAGCGTGATATGCGCGGCCTGTTCGAATTTAACCTGACGGGTCAGGCACTCGACAGCTACGTCAAAAAGCAGGTGGCGGATTACCGTGAGCAGGCAAAATCGTTTGGCCTGGCCAAATAACCGGAGCGAATCATGAGCGATCGTATTTTTGCTGGCCTGTGGCTGGCGCTGTGCCTCGGCGGCATGGTGGTGGCCTGGCAAATTCAGAGCGAATACAGCTACGAACCGGTGGGACCACGTCCCTTCCCGATGGCGATCCTCGGCCTGATGGCGATCTGCGCCCTGCTGATGCTGTTTCGCAAACCCGACACCATTCACTGGCCGTCCGGCGGCACGCTGAAGCGGCTGGTGGCGCTGGCGCTGATGATGATGCTGTACGGCTGGCTGTTTGAAACGCTGGGCTTTGCCATCTGCACCACGCTGCTGACCTTTGGCATCGGCCTGCTGTTTGGCGCACGCTGGTGGGCGGCGGCGCTGGCCGGGCTGGCGATGGGCACCTGTCTGTTTTACGCCTTTGATCGCCTGCTGGAAGTGACCCTTCCGGTCGGCAGCTGGCTGAGTTAAGGAGAGCATCATGGATACCTGGTCCTTTTTAATGCAGGGCTTTGCCGTCGCCATGACGCCAGAGAATCTGCTGATTGCGCTGATTGGCTGCTTTATCGGCACCATCGTTGGCCTGCTGCCGGGCCTTGGCCCGATCAACGGCGTGGCGATTCTGATGCCGCTGGCTTTTGCCCTGCACTTACCGGCGGAATCGGCGCTGATTCTGCTGGCCACGGTCTATATCGGCTGTGAATATGGCGGACGTATCTCCTCGATTCTGCTGAACGTGCCGGGTGATGCCGGGGCGATCATGACCGCGCTGGATGGTTATCCAATGGCGCAACAGGGTAAAGCGGGCGTCGCACTGTCGATTTCGGCGGTCAGCTCGTTTGTCGGTTCCACCATCGCCATTATCGGCATTATTCTGTTTGCCCCGCTGCTGGCCAGCTGGTCGCTGGCGTTTGGTCCGGCAGAATATTTTGCGCTGATGGTGTTCGCCATCGCCTGTCTCGGCAGCATGATGAGCCACAATCCGCTGAAGTCATTCCTCGCGGCACTGATTGGGCTGGGAATGGCTACCGTCGGCGTCGATGCCAATACCGGCGTCTACCGCTTTACCTTTGACAGCGTTCATCTCTCCGACGGTATTCAGTTTGTAGTGGTGGTGATTGGCCTGTTCTCGGTGAGTGAAATCCTGCTGATGCTTGAGTCGACCAGCAGCGGACAGAAGGCAGTGCGGGCCAGCGGCCGGATGATGTTCAATATGAAAGAGGCGGCGATGGCAACCGGTGCGACGCTGCGATCCTCCTTTATTGGCTTTTTTGTCGGCGTGTTACCGGGTGCCGGTGCGACCATCGCCAGCGCTATCGCCTACATGACCGAGAAGAAAATCAGCGGCAGCGACCAGTTTGGTAAAGGGGATATTCGCGGTGTGGCCGCGCCGGAAGCGGCAAACAACGCCTCAGCCTGCGGCTCTTTTATTCCGATGCTGACGCTGGGTATTCCCGGCTCCGGCACCACGGCGGTGATGGTCGGCGCGTTAACGCTGTATAACATTACGCCGGGACCGGCGATGTTTGTGGAGCAGCCGGATATTGTCTGGGGCCTGATCGCTGCGCTGTTAATCGGCAACGTAATGCTGTTGATCATGAACATTCCGATGATTAACGTCTTCGCCCGCATGCTGACCATTCCGCTGTGGTTCCTGGTGCCGGCGATTGCCGCCATCTCCGCCGTTGGCGTTTACGCGGTACACAGCACCACCTTCGACCTACTGTTGATGGTCGGGCTGGGAATCTTTGGCTATATCCTGCGTAAAATGGACTTCCCGATGTCGCCGTTGATTCTGGGCTTTGTGCTGGGTGAGATGCTGGAGCAGAACCTGCGTCGCGCCTTGTCGATCAGCAACGGCAATCTGGTGATCCTGTGGGAAAGTCTGATCTGCAAAGTGCTGCTGGTACTGGCGATTGCGGTACTGCTGGTGCCGCCGATCTGGAAACGCTGGCGTCGTCATCGTCTGAAGCTGGCAGAAGAGTAAATCTCCCGCCGAAACGCGTGCGCCCCCGTGGGATTTCCCGGGGGCTTTTGCTATCATGGCGCATTCATTTTCCGGCGCACCCCACGCTGTTCTGTTTTCCCAAGGAATCCGCCATGCAACCTCTCAGCGGCCCCGGTGTGCCGGTCGGCGATCGTTCATCTGTCAATCCGCAAACCGGCGCAACGCGTCCCGGTTCGGTGGCCGGTGAACAGCCCCTCTCTCCTGCCCAGCGCACTACCTTAGAACGTCTGATCGTGCGTATTCTCTCGCTCAGTAATTTGAAAGCGCCTGAGCTGTGGGCCGGTGTGCGTCATGAAGTGGGCGTTAAGAGCGAAGCGGAATTACAGTCGCGCCATTTTCCGGCGGCGGAGCAATATCTGAACGCCCGCCTGACCCAGGCGCAGACCGGTCATGCGACGCGTCAGCTGATGACCCAACTGACCGATCTGCTGCCGAAAGGCAATAATCGTCAGGCGGTCAGCGATTTCATTCGTCAGCAATTTGGTCAGACGGTGTTGAGCGCGCTGAGCCAGGATCAGCTGCGTCAGGTGCTGACCATGCTGCAGAACGGACAGATGGCGATTCCGCAACCGCAGCAGACCCGCGTCAGCGATCGTAGCCTGCTGCCGGCTGAGCATCAGACCCTGAATCAGCAGGTGGTGCGCCTTGCGGCCGCCACCGGTGAATCGAGCGGAAAACTGTGGGCCGCGGCGTTAAAGCTGGTCAACCTGACCAGCGGCGATCCGATCCCGTCACGCCACTTCCCGCTGCTGACACAGTATCTGCAGGTGCGCCAGACCTTAAGTCAGCACAGCGCACCGACGCTGCAACTGCTGGAAGTCTCGCTGAAACAGCCGCTCGATCAGCACGAGCAGCGTTTGCTGGAGGATTACAGCCAGCAGCGTTTCCAGGCGACGCCGCAGACGGTTCTCACCGCCACCCAGACGCAGGATCTGCTGAATTTCCTGTTCAGCCGTCGCGCCGAGAAGATGCATGAACAGCCGCTGGCCGCCAGCGAGATCAAACCGCAACCTATCTGGTCGCCGTTTGTCGCCTCGCTGCCTCCGACGCTACAGCCACTGGCAAAACGGCCTCTGCTGGGCGCATTAGTGGTGCTGGTGGTGCTGTTTTTACTGTGGCTGGTGCTGTGAGTTAACAGCCACAGGCGACGTCGGGTGCGGCATCTGGCCATTCACCCGGCGCCTCACCCCAGGTCAGCGGATGACCGTCACGTTTCCAGAAATCCAGCCCGCCAATCAGTTCTTTCACCTGAAAACCCAGCGACGCCAGCTTCCACGCCGCTTTGGTCGATCCGTTACAGCCAATCCCGTCACAATAGGTGACATAGACTTTGCTGCGATCAAGCCGGGCAGTGCTGGCCGCGTCCATGTCGCGATGGGGAAAATTGATCGCACCGCAGATATGGCCGCTGCGGTAGACGTCAAACGAACGCGCGTCGATCACCACGATCTCCGGCTGGCGTTGCGCCAGATCCTCTGCCAGATCCCAGGCATCGGTGTAGTAAGCGAGTTTAGCCTGTAAATAGTCGAGACTTTGCTGCGGGCTGGCCGCGGCAACACGTAATACCGATGACATAGTGATTCTCCTGTTGTGGTATGCCGGCAGTTTACGGCAAAGTGGACTGCTCTTTGAGACCCATTTTCCTTACCGGATAAGACCCTTATGCGCTCACCGCTGCTGCAACTTTTTCAGCATCAGGCCACCGGCGGCCTGCGCGAACGGCTGTGTACCACGCTGCGGCTGGCGATTAGTCGCCACCATCTGCGCGCCGGACAACAGTTGCCCTCCACCCGCCAGCTGGCTGAGGATCTCAAGCTGTCTCGCGTCACGGTGGAAGCGGCGTACGGTCAGCTGGAGAGCGAAGGCTACCTGCGGCGTGAAATCGGGCGTGGTAGCTTTGTGGCGATAACCATGCCGGAACCGTCAGCGCCGCCTGCGGTTCATCAGCCCGCCCCTTTTTCGATGCGCGGTCAGCAGGTGCTGGCAACTGGTGGCTGTCAGGATCCGCCCTTTCCCCACGCGTTTGCTGCCGGTTCGCCGGAGTTACGCGCATTTCCTCATGAGATCTGGCGACGCCTGAGCAGTACCGTGCAGCGTTCACTGGGTAGCGCCGCGATGGGATATGGCGATCCCTGTGGCTATCTGCCACTGCGCCGCGCCCTGGCTGACTTTCTGGCGCTGTCACGCGGCGTGCATTGCCAGCCTGAGCAGGTGATGATCCTTACCAGTTCCCAGCAGGCTTTACAGCTGCTGGCGCTAATGCTGCTGGATGCGGGCGATGAAGTCTGGCTGGAAGAGCCGGGTTATCCCGGTGCGCGCAACGCTTTTCTGGCGGCGGGTGCGCGGCTGCGCGCTATCGGGCTGGATGACCAGGGGGCGGTACCGATCGATGGCAATGCGAAGCTGATGTATCTGACGCCTTCCCATCACTATCCGACGGGCGTCACGCTGAGCCTGCCACGACGGCTGGCTTGGCTGGCGTGGGCGCGGCGCAACCGCAGCTGGCTGATTGAAGATGATTACGACAGCGAGTTTCACTATCACCACCGCCCGATTCCCGCCCTGCAGGGGCTGGACCGTCATCAGCGGGTGATTACGCTCGGCACCTTCTCTAAATCACTGTTTCCTTCGCTGCGACTGGCGTGGATGGTGGTGCCGCCAGCGCTGGTGGCACCGCTGGGCCAGGCACGCAGCGTGCTGGATGGTCACAGCGCCCTGCTGCCGCAGGCTATTGCTGCCGCCTTCCTGCAACAGGGCCATTTCGCCAGCCATCTGCGCTTGATGCGACAGCTCTATGGCAGTCGGCGCGAGTTGCTGATCGAACAGATTAACCAGCGGCTGACGCCGTGGATCACTCCGTTCGACAGCGGCGGCGGATTACAGTTAACGGTGAAGCTGGCGCAGGATGAGGCGCAGTTAACCGCCCGGGCCGCGCAAATCGGCCTGTTGCTGCCGCGTCTTAGTCCACTGTATGCCGGACCGCCGCGCCAGCAAGGCTGGCTGCTGGGCTATGCGGCACTAACGCCGGATGAGATAGTGGCGGGTTGCGACAAACTACGCTGGCTGCTGGCGGAGCGAGGCTGAGAAGGAACGACGGACAGAGCAAAAGCGGGGATAAGCGGCAAAAAAAAGGACCGGCAAGCCGGTCCTTCTGGGATCTGTCAGCGCATTACGCCTGGTATTTACGCATGGTCAGGGTTGCGTTGGTGCCGCCAAAGCCGAAGCTGTTGGACATCACTGTGGTCAACTCTTTTTCCATTGGCTGAGTCACGATATTCATGCCTTCAGCCGCTGCATCCAGCGAGTTGATGTTGATGCTTGGGGCAATAAAGCCATGCTCCAGCATCAGCAGTGAGTAAATCGCTTCCTGCACGCCTGCCGCACCCAGTGAGTGACCGGTCATGGCTTTAGTTGCTGAAATGTACGGCGTGTTGTCGCCAAACACTTCACGAATCGCTCCCAGCTCTTTCACATCGCCGACCGGCGTTGAGGTACCGTGGCTGTTGAGGTAGTCGATTGGGGTATCTACGCCGTTCATCGCCATCTTCATGCAGCGCACTGCGCCTTCACCTGACGGTGCCACCATATCTGCGCCGTCTGATGTCGCACCGTAGCCGACGATCTCAGCATAGATATGCGCACCGCGCGCCAGCGCATGTTCCAGCTCTTCAACCACCACCATGCCACCGCCACCGGCGATCACGAAGCCGTCGCGCTCGTTATCATAGGTACGTGAGGCTTTTTCTGGCGTGTCGTTGTAACGGGTAGAGAGCGCGCCCATCGCGTCGAATTCACAGGCCATTTCCCAGCACAGCTCTTCGCCGCCGCCAGCAAACACGATGTCCTGTTTGCCCAGCTGGATCTGCTCAACCGCATTACCGATACAGTGTGCCGAGGTGGCACAGGCCGAGCTGATTGAGTAGTTTACGCCGTGAATTTTAAATGGTGTCGCGAGGCAGGCTGAAACGCCAGACGCCATCGCTTTGGTGACCACATACGGGCCAACCGCTTTCAGGCCGCGTGGGCTGCGCATTGCATCAGCACCAAACACCTGGAAACGCGGTGAACCGCCGCCTGAACCGGCAATCAGACCCACACGTGGGTTGTTCTGATACGCTTCCACGCTCAGGCCAGAATCTTTAATCGCTTCTTCCATGGAAAGATAGGCATAGATGGACGCATCACTCATGAAACGCACGACTTTGCGATCGATGAGGCCGGTGGTATCTAATTTTACGTTACCCCAGACGTGACTACGCATGCCGGAATCTTTCATCTCTTCAGAAAAGGTGATGCCAGAGCGGCCTTCACGCAGAGATGCCAGCACCTCTTGCTGGTTATTACCAATACTGGAAACGATCCCTAAGCCAGTAATCACAGCACGTTTCATTCAATAATCCTCATCCACTTCTTCTTAATTGACGAGCACTCTAGCGTACACTTGTACGCCGAACAAGTCCGATCAGCCATTTCCTTTTGTAAATTTGCGTCATGTCACGCTGGTCGCTAAAATCGCGCCACTGCCTGAAAAATGAGCCTTTAGCGTGAAATTAACCCCGGTCGAACATGCACAGCTGAACTGGAATGAACAGGGTACACCTGTTTCCCGAGCGTTTGGTGACGTCTATTTCTCCAACGATAACGGTCTGGAAGAGACCCGCTATGTCTTCCTCGGGGGCAATCAGTTGCCGCAGCGCTTCGCTCAGCATCCGCGTGATGTGCTGATTGTGGCCGAAAGCGGTTTCGGCACCGGCCTCAATTTTCTCACGCTGTGGCAGGCTTTTGATGCGTTTCAGCGCCAGCAGCCGGACGCGATTTTAAAACGTCTGCATTTCATCAGCTTTGAGAAGTTTCCGTTAACGCGCGCCGATTTAACCGCCGCACATCAGCACTGGCCCGAACTGGCCCCGTGGGCGGGTGAACTGCAGGCGCAGTGGCCCGCTGCCCTGCCCGGCTGTCAGCGTCTGCTGTTTGATGGCGGCCGCATTACGCTCGATCTGTGGCTGGGTGATATTAATCAGCTGATGAGTACCCTGGATGACAGCCTGCATCGTCAGGTGGACGCCTGGTTCCTCGATGGCTTTGCGCCGTCGAAAAACCCCGATATGTGGACGCCGCAGCTGTTCAGCATGATGGCGACGCTGGCGCGGCCGCAGGCAACATTTGCCACCTTTACGGCCGCCGGCTTCGTGCGGCGTGGACTGCAGCAGGCGGGTTTCAGCGTCACCCGCCGGAAAGGTTTTGGC
The DNA here is from genome assembly GCF_059730575.1 of Pantoea sp. X-Soil-YNGN-775. NCBI lineage: Bacteria > Pseudomonadati > Pseudomonadota > Gammaproteobacteria > Enterobacterales > Erwiniaceae > Pantoea > Pantoea sp. X-Soil-YNGN-775. The sequence goes on from NZ_AP035945.1 coordinate 2,847,627, forward strand.
CCCAAACGCGAGATGCTGTGCGGTAGCCTGCAATCAGCACCGCCGCTGCCGGCGACGCAGCCGTGGTATGCCCGGCCCGCCAGCCCGACGCGGGAAGCGGCGCTGATTGGCGGCGGCGTGGCCAGCGCCAGTTTAGCGCTGGCGCTGCTGCGGCGCGGCTGGCGCGTGACGCTTTACTGCGCCGATGAAGCACCGGCGCTGGGCGCGTCCGGCAACCGTCAGGGCGCGCTCTATCCATTGCTGAATCAGCACGATCCGGCCATCGCCACCTTTTTTCCGGCGGCGTTCAGCTTTGCCCGCCGCCTGTACGATCGGCTACCGCTGCCTTACGAACATAACTGGAGCGGGGTGTTGCAACTTGGCTGGGACCAGAAAAGCAGCAAAAAAATTGAACAGATGCTGGCGATGGGGTTGCCTGACGACATCGCCTGTGCTGTTGATGCCGACCAGGCAGAAGCGCTGGCGGGCGTGACGCTCGGCTGCGGCGGGATTTTCTATCCGCAGGGTGGCTGGCTGTCACCGGCCGAACTGACCTCGGCGATGCTGGCCCATGGCGAGACGCAGGGCTTGCGGATCCACTGGCTGCACCGCGTAACCGGGCTGACGCATGACGGTGAACAGTGGACGCTGTCGTTCAGCGATCGTCCGGCGGTGCGCCATCCGACGGTGGTACTGGCGAATGGTCACGCCATCAGCGACTTTACCCAGAGTGCGCCTCTGCCGATCTATCCGGTGGCAGGCCAGGTGAGTCACGTTCCGTCGACGCCGGAACTGAATGCGCTGCAGACCGTGCTCTGCTACGACGGCTACCTGACGCCGGTCAGTCCGCAGTTCGCTACGCACTGCATCGGTGCCAGCTATCATCGTGGCGAAACCGCCACCGCGTATCGGCAGCAGGATCAGCAGGAGAACCGCAGCCGTCTGCAACAGTGCCTGCCCGACAGTCGCTGGACCGACACGGTAGACATCAGTGCGGATGAGGCGCGTGTTGGGGTGCGCTGTGCGACCCGCGATCATCTGCCGATGGTCGGCAGCGTGCCGGATTATGCCGCCACGCTGGCGCGCTACGCCGATTTACCGGCACAGCAGGCGGCGGGCAGCGCGATCGCTGATGCTCCTGGCTTTAACGGTCTGTATCTGTTTGGTGCGCTCGGTTCACGCGGATTATGCAGCGCACCGCTGGCGGCTGAAGTGCTGGCGGCACAGTTGACCGGCGAACCGCAACCGGCAGATGCCGCCACGCTGGCTGCGCTGAATCCGAATCGTTACTGGGTCCGAAAATTGCTGAAGGGTAAACCGGTTTAAGCGGGGTTGCGGGCGGCATGCCGCCCTGTACCGTTATGCGGAGAGTTGACGAGCCTGGACAAACAGGTTGTCCCACATTCCGACCACTAAGGCCTGATCACGCGGCGACAGCTCACCAGCGGCAATGGCATTTTGCAGACTGCGGGTCACCTGAATCTGCAATGCTTCCGGCGTATGTTCGCCCAGTTGTTCGACTTCAGCCACCGCCAGCGTGAGGTGTCCACGCAGATAACCGCTGGCAAACAGCTCATCGTCACTGGCATGATCAACCATGTCGTCAATCAGGGCCAGAATACGCGCTTCAAATTCTGCGATCATCTCAATTCCTCTTTTGATAATGCCTTGCTGCATCACAGATCGTCCGGCCAGGGAAACTGCGATGCGCTTAATGAAGGCCTGCCATAAAATTCCGCCAGGGCGGCAATAAAACGCGCGGGACGAGCGGGAATGCCCGACGTCAGATAGCTCATGACCTGAGCATGCACTTTACGCTGGAACGCAATGCGATCCGGCTCACAATCTCCGTCGAGATTGTCACAACTGACGTTGAAGGGAAAGCCTGCTGCAACACAAAACATCCATTCAAGCGCCTGCGGCTTCACTTCAACGGCTTCAAACTGACTCTGGGTGAGCGCATCGCGGCCATCCGGGCAGTACCAGTAGCCAAAATCGACCAGCTTGCGGCGCGCTTCACCGGCGATGCACCAGTGCGAAATTTCATGCAGGGCGCTGGCATAAAAACCGTGGGCAAACACCACGCGGTTCCACGGCGACTCTGCGTCTGCCGGAAGATAGATCGGTTCGTCGTCGCCTTTAATTAGACGGGTCTGAAATTCATCGCTAAAGCAGCGATCAAACAGCGTAATCAGCTGGGTGTAATCGTGTGTTGTGCTCATTGTTATCACGTAATAGTTACGGGTGCAGCGTGGCGAACCACGCCAGAACGGCGCTGCCGTGGCTGTCCCACAGCAATTTAATGCTCATGACAGCGGAGACGATCACCACCATCGGACGGATCAGCTTTTGCCCGCGGGTCAGCACCAGGCGTGCGCCCAGCCGCGCCCCGCAAAATGCGCCCAGCATCATGATCAGACCGGTTCCCCACACCACTTTGCCGCCGAACATAAAGAACAGCAGGCTACCGAAGTTGGAGGTGAAGTTAAGGATCTTGGCATGCGCCGTCGCTTTGGCGAGGTTGTAGCCACAGAGAGTGACAAAGGCCAGCGCATAAAAGGAGCCGGCGCCGGGTCCAAAAAAGCCATCGTAAAAGCCGATGCAACCGCCGCCCACCAGCGCATAAGCGATGCCGTGCAGGCGACGGGCGCGATCTTCTTCACCAATGCGCGGCATCAGCAGAAACCACAAACCGATGGCAATCAGAAACAGCGGCAACATCTGGCGCAGAATGTCCGCCTGCAGGCGCTGAATCAGCACCGCCCCCAGCACCGAACCGAGAAAGGTCATGGCGATATTCAGCCACTGCTCATTCAGCTTTACCGCACCGCGTCGGATAAAATAGAGGCTGGCTGAGAATGACCCGCCCACCGACTGCAGCTTGTTGGTCGCCAGCGCCTGCGCCGGGGAAAGGCCGGCGGCCAGCAGCGACGGCACGGTCAGCAGACCGCCGCCGCCGGCAATCGAGTCAATAAAACCGGCCAGCATGGCGACAAAGAACAGCAGCCCGACCAGCAACGGGCTGATCACGAACCAATCCATGTGATCCCTTACAGTAAATGTTTATCCAGCAGCGCCTGACAGGCAGGCGGCAACGGTGGAGGCTCGCGTTTCACTGGCGCACCGCTTCCCGGTTTTTTCGGCAGGAACCAGCTCTGCAACTCTGCGCCACAGCCATCACCCGCCGGCGGCGCAGGCTGATCTTCACAGCCGATGCTGCCGGCCGGACAACGCAACCGCACATGCATATGGGCGCGATGGGCAAACCACGGGCGCACTTTACGCAGCCAGTCACGATCCGCGCCAGCATCGGCACACAGCTGTTTCTTGATCGCCGGATTGACGAAGATGCGCGTGACGTCATCGTCTTTCGCCGCCAGCTTAATCAGGCTGTCGATCTCCGGCTGCCAGTGACGGGCAATGACGTTTTTATCGCCCGGCCCCACCAGATCCAGCGGCTGCGGCTTCAGCAACTGCTGCGCACTCCAGCGGGTTTTCGGCAGCTGCAGCCAGATATCCACATCCAGTCCGGTCTGGTGACTGGCGTGGCCGCTGCTGAAGCGCCCGCCTGCCGCCATGCCCATGTCGCCAATCAGCAGATTACCCAGCTGCAGATTATGCACCCGGGTGCTGAGACGCTGAATGAACTGGATCAGATCGGGATGGCCGAAGTAGCGCCGCTGGTCCTGACGCATCACCTGATAATACGGCGAATTGAGCGGCAGCGCCTGGGCACCAATGATACAGCCGTTCGCAAAGCCGCCAATCGACTGCGGGGTTCCGCTGATCGGCTGCTGGATTTGTTGCCATGGCGTGGCCGCCACGATTGGGGCGCTGAACAACAGCGCGCTAAGCGTAAGCAGAAGCGCTTTCATGCGATCACCAGCGCGGCACGGGGCTGTTAACGTCCCCATTCTGCGCCCGCTGACGCAGCAGATGATCCATCAGGACGATTGCCATCATCGCTTCGGCGATCGGCACCGCGCGGATCCCGACGCAGGGATCGTGACGACCTTTGGTGATCATCTCTACTTCTTCGCCGTCGCGGGTGATAGTTTTGCCCGGCACGGTAATGCTGGAGGTCGGCTTCATCGCGATATTGGCGCTGATGGTCTGACCGCTGCTGATGCCGCCGAGGATGCCGCCCGCGTGGTTGCTCTGAAAGCCGCTACGGCGAATTTCATCACGATGCTGGCTGCCGCGCTGATTAACCACCGCAAAGCCATCACCAATCTCGACGCCCTTCACCGCGTTAATGCTCATTAGTGCGTGGGCCAGGTCGGCGTCCAGACGGTCGAACACCGGCTCGCCCAGACCCGGCGGCACGTTTTCAGCCATTACCGTCACTTTGGCACCAATCGAGTCACCCTCTTTTTTCAGGCTGCGCATCAGTTCGTCCAGCGCGTCCAGCTTGTCTGCATCCGGACAGAAGAACGGATTCTGTTCGACGATCTCCCACTGTTTTAGCTCACAGGCGATATCGCCGATCTGCGCCAGATAGCCGCGCACCACCACGCCGTGCTTCATCTGCAGATACTTTTTGGCAATCGCACCGGCAGCAACCCGCATCGCGGTTTCGCGCGCCGACGAGCGGCCGCCGCCCCGATAGTCACGCTGACCATACTTTTGTTCATAGGTGTAATCCGCATGGCCCGGACGAAACAGATCTTTGATGGCACCGTAATCCTGGGAACGCTGATCGGTATTCTCAATCAGCAGGCCAATGGAGGTACCGGTGGTCACGCCCTCAAACACACCGGACAAAATTTTCACCTGATCCGGCTCGCGGCGCTGAGTGGTATAGCGCGACGTGCCTGGCCGACGACGATCGAGATCGTGCTGAATATCTGCTTCGGTTAGCGGAATGCCCGGCGGCACGCCATCAACAATGCAGCCCAGCGCAAGACCATGGGACTCGCCAAAGGTGGTTACTCGAAAAAATTGTCCGATGCTGTTTCCGGCCATTGTGGTTCCTTGTTACGGTTCGGCGGGCGATGCTTCGCCCCACTTTTAGTCTTTGTAAAAAGAGAAATGATGCTGTGCGTCGACGATCTGCTGGCGGGTCAGCATAAATACGCCGTCACCGCCGTTATCGAACTCCAGCCAGGTAAACGGCACATCGGGATACTGTTCCATCATGTGCACCATGCTGTTGCCGACTTCGCAAATCAGCACGCCCTGCTCGCTCAGATACTGTGGCGCGCAGGCCAGAATACGGCGCACCAGCTTCAGGCCATCGCTGCCGGCCGCCAGTCCCAGTTCCGGCTCGTGGTGATATTCGCCCGGCAGATCGTCCATATCTTCCGCATCGACATAAGGCGGATTGGTGACGATCAGATCGTATTTCAGCGCCGGTAACTCGCGGAACAGATCGGCGCGGATCGGCGTGACCTGCTGCATCAGGCCATGTTCTTCAATATTCTGCTCGGCAACCGCCAGCGCATCGCTGGAGATGTCGACCGCGTCAACTTCAGCCTCAGGAAACGCATAGGCGCAGGCGATGGCGATACAGCCGCTGCCGGTACACATATCCAGAATGTGGCGCGGTTTCTCGCTGATCAGACCGGCGAAGCGATTTTCGATCAGTTCACCAATCGGTGAACGTGGCACCAGTACCCGTTCATCGACATAAAATTCGTGACCGCAGAACCAGGCTTTGTGGGTCAGATAGGCGACCGGAATGCGCTCATTGACGCGGCGAATGACCCGCTCGACGATCAGATGACGCTCACTGGCGGTCAGGCGTGCATTGCGCATCTCTTCCGGAATATCCAGCGGCAGCCAGAGGGACGGCAGGACCAGTTGAACGGCTTCGTCCCACGGATTGTCTGTGCCATGTCCGTACCAGATTCCGGCAGCGGAAAAGCGGCTGACCGCCCAGCGCAGCATGTCCTGAATGGTGTGCAGCTCGTTCACTGCCTCATCGACGAAAATTTTGTCCACGTAGCCCTCCGCAGGCCATTTACTAAATCGGCCGATAGTGTGCCATGAAGCCGGGGAGAATTCAGCGCAGCAAGGTGAAAAAGCTGACATTTAATGACACTTAACGGTAAGGTATCGCCATCTGCTGTCTGACAGCCTTTTCTGATATAACCGGCCCGCCATGAGTAAAAAAACGCCATTGAGCCAGGATGATAAAGCGCTGTTTCGGCAGTTAATGACCGGAACGCGCCAGCTAAAACAGGATACCTTTGTGCACAAGCCGCGAGTGAAAACCCGCGAAGTGCCGGTAAAACGTCTGCTTTCAGAGCAGGCGGACAACAGTCATTACTTCTCGGATGAGTTTCAGCCGCTGCTCTCAACCGAGGGGGCGACGCGCTATGTGCGCGCTGACGTCAGCCACTTTGAACTGAAAAAACTGCGGCGCGGCGACTATACGCCGGAGATATTTCTCGATCTGCACGGCTTAACCCAGCAGCAGGCCAAGCAGGAACTGGGGGCGCTAATCGCCGCCTGCCGCCGTGAGCATCTGTTTTGCGCCAGCGTGATGACCGGCCATGGCAAACATGTCCTGAAGCAGCAAACGCCGCTGTGGCTGGCCCAGCATCCGTGGGTAATGGCTTTTCATCAGGCACCGAAGATGTTTGGCGGCGATGCCGCCCTGCTGGTGCTGATTGAGATTGAGGAGTGGCAACCGCCTGAATTGCCCTGAGAGGAAGGGCCGATATTTCGGCCCACAGACGTTAAATCGCTTTTGCCAGTTTGCGCGGACTGACCTGCCACAGCAGCTTGCCTTCACTCTGTGCCGGATCAAACTCGACGCAGGCGATAGCGGAAGTGGCGAACATGGGCGGCGCTTCCTGCGGGCACAGTTCTGAGACTAAATATCCCACCAACGGTAAGTGTGAAATCACCAGCGCGGATTTCACCCCTTCGTTTGCCAGGGTTTGCAGATAGCACCCCACCAGCCCCGGGTCGCCGCCCGGCGTTAATTCAGGTAACACTTCCTGGCCTTCAGGCAGAGGAAATGCCTCACGTACCGTGGCGAGCGTTTGCTGCGCACGCAGGTAGGGACTGACCAGCACACATTCTATGTCCGGCGTCTGACTGTTAAGCCAGTTCGCCATCTGGCGTGATTCATCACAGCCGCATAGCGTTAAAGGCCTGACCGAATCACTTGCTGCTTCCAGAGCTGCATCGCCGTGACGCATGATAAAAACTTGCATAAAGCACCGCTGTTGTTTGTCGACATCGCCCGACGCATTGCGCCTGACTCTTCACTCTGCGAATGAACGCTGTGTTGTACCCTAATGGCTTCAGTATAGTCAACCGGTTGTTTATTAAATAAGCACTTCTCAGATTCCTGCTGCGGCGCACACTCTGGCGACGCTTTTCTAACCCGCTGAATCGGAGTGGGTATTCCATTTCAGCCAGAAATGTAAAATTTCGTCTATTCTGCGGCGGCCTTAATCAGCGCCTCACACGGCGCGAAACGTTCGCCATGTTGCTGCATTAGCCGGGTTAATCTATTCACCTGCTCCGTTGCGCCCAGTCGTTGCATATAATGGAACGGACCACCGAGAAACGGCGGAAAACCGATGCCGAACACCGCGCCGATATCGCCATCACGCGCGCAGCGAATCACCTGCTCATCCAGGCAGCGCGCCGCTTCGTTCAGCATCATCATCACGCAGCGTTCGGCTATCTGCGCTTCGCTCTGTCGCGCCTGCGGGGTGATTTTCAGTAAGGCGTAAAGCGACGTATCCGGCTTTTTACGCTGCCAGTGCGGCAGGTCGTAGCGATAGAAGCCTTTGCGGTTTTTACGCCCTTTGCGGCCATCATTCAGTACCGCCTCAAACGCAGCAGGCGCGGCAAAACGCTCGCCGTAGGCCTGCTGCAGAATCGGAGAAATTTTACTGCCGACATCAATGCCGACCTCATCCAGCAGCTGGAGCGGACCGACCGGGAAACCAAATTTCACCAGCGCACCATCGATATGCTCAATCGGTTCACCTTCCAGCAGGCAGCGCATCGCCTCATTTATATAGGGCGCCAGAATCCGGTTAACGTAAAAACCGGGCTTATCCGCCACCACAATCGGCGTTTTGCCCTGGCGGCGTGCCAGTGCCACGATCGTTACCAGTGTTTCGCTGGCAGTATTCAGATGGGGAATGACCTCCACCAGTGGCATTTTCTCTACCGGGCTGAAATAGTGCAGTCCGATGACGTTTTCTGGCCGCTGCGCCCCGGCAGCGATATCCTCAATCGGCAAGGAAGAGGTGTTAGAGGCAAATATCGTCTGCGGCTGACAGTGTGATTCAATCTCACGCACCATCTGCTGCTTAAGCGCCAGATCTTCAAATACCGCTTCAATCACCACATCACGCCGGGCAAAGCCCTGATAATCGATGCCGCCGGTGATGCGGGCCATCTGCTGCTGACGCTGAGCCGGAGTAATCTGACGGCGTTTAACTTTTTTGCTCAGCAGCTCCCAGCTGGTTTGCAGCGCATGGTTTATCCCTTCCAGCGAGATATCCTTTATGCGTACCGTCAATCCGGCGTTGATGGCGCTGACGCTGGCAATACCACCGCCCATCAGACCACCGCCCAGAATACCGATGCTGTGGACCGGCCGCGGCGTGGCGTCGCCACCCGGCTCTTTTTTCATCGCGGTGGTCGCGAAGAACAGGCCGCGTAACGCCACCGATTCTGGCGTCATCGCCAGTTCACCAAAGGCGCGGGCTTCAGCCTCATGTCCGGCACGGCTGCCCTGCTCCAGCCCAATGCGCACCACCTCAATGATGCGTTTCGCCGCCGGGTAGTTGCCCTGCGTTTTGGCGGCGGTCTGGCGGCTGGCCAGCGCAAACAGCGCCTGACGCGCAACCGGGCCCTGCAGCAGGCGATCGCGCAGCGGCAGCGTACGGACGCTGGCCTTGCCTTTTTTCACCCGTGCGATAGCGGTCTCCAGCAAAATCGCCTGCGGCACCGCATCATCAACCATGCCGAGTTTACGGGCCTGTTTCGCCCGCAGGCTTTTGCCGGTCAGGATCAGCGGCAGCGCCTGCTGCACGCCGATCAAACGGGGTAACCGCTGCGTGCCGCCTGAACCGGGCAATAAGCCGAGCTGGACTTCCGGCAAGCCGAGGCGGGTTTTATCATCCAGCGAGCAGATGCGCGCATCGCAGGCCAGCGCCAGCTCAAGCCCGCCGCCGAGGCAGGCACCGTGAATCGCGGCCACCACCGGGAACGGCAAGGCGGCAAGCATCGCCATCACCTCCTGCCCCTGTTTCGCCAGCGCTTCCGCGTCTGCGGCACTCTGGCAGCGATCGATCATGCTGATGTCGGCGCCAGCGATAAAGTTGTCAGCTTTGCCCGAAATCAGCACCAGCCCGGCCAGCTGAGGATCGCGCCGCGCCTCGGCAATAATGGCAGCGATCTGGCCAGCAAATTCCGCTTTAAGGGTGTTCATCTTCTCGCCCGGCACGTCGATGGTGATGACGCCAACGTGATCCAGCCGCAGCTGTAAATGAAATGCGTTCTGCTCCATTATTCGGCCTCCAGAACCATTGCCGCGCCCAGACCACCGGCCGCACAGGCGGTAACCAGTCCTAATCCTCCCCCGCGCCGCCGAAGTTCGTTCAGCGTCTGGGTGATCATTCGCGCACCGGTAGCGGCAAAAGGATGGCCATAGGCGATCGATCCCCCCAGCACGTTAAAGCGCTCTTCATTCACCTCACCCAGCGCATGGGGGCGATTCAGCACCTCGCGGGCAAAGCGCTCATCCCGGAACAGTTGCAGGTTGCTCAGGGTCTGAGCGGCGAAGGCTTCATGCATATCAATCAGTGTCAGATCGGCCAGGGTGATACCGGCGCGGTCCAGCGCCACCGGCGAGGCGTAGGCCGGGCCCAGCAACATATCCTGCTGTACGCCAATCGCGGTAAAGGCATAGCTGCGCAGATAGCCAAGCGGCTGCAGTCCCAGCTCACGGGCGCGCCCTTCGCGCATCAGGATAACCGCTGCCGCACCGTCGGTCAGTGGGGTACTGTTGGCGGCGGTCACGCTGCCGTGCTGGCGGTCAAACGCCGGACGCAGCCGGGCATAATCTTCAGCTTTGGCATCCATCCGCACGTTATTGTCCTGATCGATGGGCTTTTTCCACGGCGGCACCAGCGCCGCCATCACTTCCTGATGCAGCACGCCCGATTGCCATGCTTTGGCGGCATGCTGGTGAGAACGCAGCGCCAGCGCATCCTGTGCCTGACGACTGATTCCGTGGCTTTTGGCCATCTGCTCGGCGGTGTCGCCCATGCGCAGTCCGGTTGAATACTCGGCCACCGCCGGCGGCACCGGCAGCAGATCGCGCGGGCGCAGACGGCGCAGAATCTGCCATTTTTGCGACAGGCTGCGCGCTTTATTGAGATCAACCAGCGCCCGCGCCAGGCTTTTGCTGACGCCAATCGGTAGCACCGATGACGAATCAGCACCCCCGGCGATGCCGGCAGAGATGGTCCCGGCCAGTAAACTTTCACAGACGTTAGCCACCGCCTGAAAACTGGTGGCACAGGCGCGGCTGACGCTGTAGGCGTCGGTATGGACGCTGAGTCCGCTGCTGAGTACGATTTCACGCGCGATGTTCGGCGCTTCGGGCATCTGAACTACCTGACCAAACACCAACTGTTCAATCACGTCGACCGGCAGTTCGCTGCGCGCCATTAATTCGCTGACCACCATCCGTCCCAGTTCCACCGCCGGAATGCCATGGAAGCCGGTCGCCTGGCGCAAAAAAGGGGTACGTAACCCGTGGGTAATCGCGATGCGTTCGCCATCGCGCGTCAGCAGCGGCTGCGCTTTGCTCATTGTTCTCACCTGTGAATCGGGACTGTGGCATCATTGCCCAAAGAGGTCTGACCTGATCCCAGTGTTAACCACAAGCGGGTGAGTCGCCAATATCGAAAGGGAAAAATTGCGAAGGGAAACACGAAAATGAAAAACGCCGCTCTGAAAGCGGCGTCTGGCGGCTTAGCGTAAACCGAGCTGGAAAATCAGGGTTTCTGCCTGGCAGCAGAAGGTGAAATCAATATCGAGCTGCACCCCCTGGTCCACATCGCTGAAACGGGCCTCAATCAGGCAAGGGTCAGACTCAACCTCACGCGCACGTTCGGTGAGGCTGGCCAGTTTTGCTTCAGCATCAGCGCGCTGTGCAAACCACTCCGACCAGCTGGCAGTGCAATCGGTATTATCCATTACCGTGCCGACATCGACGCAACAGCAGGCTGCGGTTTCGGTCGCACTGCATTTTTTAATGGCATCAGTCATCATTTTCTCCTGACGATAGTCTGGTGGGATACACAATTTTATGGACCAGATTTTACCTCTTCGGCTAAAGATGCGCCATTAACCTGTAGCTAAGTGACGAATATCACAATAAAATTTGATCCAGAACAAACTGGACTGGTTATGCTGTGGCGCGTCGGGTCAGTTTTGTTACGCAGATCGAATTTTAAGCGATCAATCCTGAAATATTTTAAAAACAATATTGCAACATGCACACAGGTCGGACCTATACTCTCCGCACTGGTCTGATATGTGCGATTTACATCAGTCCCTACAATCCGCCGTCCCTTGTTACGCGACGTAATAACGTTAAATAATAATTCACATGAGGTTGTGGTCATGAACCATAAAAACCTGTTTGCAAAGTCAGCCGTGGCGGCTGCAGTGGCGCTTGTCTCTTCACATGTTTACGCAGCTGGGTTTCAGTTAAATGAGTTTTCTTCGATTGGTTTAGGTCGCGCATATTCAGGCGAAGGCGCAATGGGCGATACCGCCGCTTCCGCCAGCCGTAACCCGGCAACCATGGCATTAATGGATCGTCCGGCGTTTTCCATCGGGGCGGTGTATATCGACCCGGATGTGAATATCAGCGGACGCAGCCAGAGTGGCCGCAGTCTGGATGCCAATAATATTGCCCCAAACCAGTGGGTGCCGAATATTCATTACGTTCAGCCCATTAATGATCAATGGTGGATTGGCGCATCGGCTACCTCCAATTACGGCTTAGCAACAGAGTTTAATAATGGTTACACCGCTGGCGGCTACGGCGGTAAAACCGACCTGATGACCGGCAATTTTAATCTCAGCACCGCTTACCGATTAAATGAACATTTCAGCGTCGGGGTGGGATTTGATGCGGTCTACGCTAAAGCGAAAATCGAACGTTATGCCGGTGAATCAGGCGCAGCGTTACGCATCCCGGCGGATACCCAGGTCGCCCATCTGAAAGGCGATGAGTGGGGCTACGGCTGGAACGCCGGTATCCTGTATGAAGTCGATGAAAATAACCGTTTCGGCTTTACCTACCGCTCAGAAGTCAAAGTTGATTTTGATGGCGATTACAAAAGTAATCTCCCTTCTGCGCTGAACGCAGTCAATAATCCGCAGCAGTCCGGCATCCCTTACGGCACCAACGGCTCGACCATTCCAGGTGCGCTGACCCTGAATCTGCCGGAAATGTGGGAAGTGTCGGGCTGGCATAAAGTGGCACCGCAGTGGGCGGTTCACTACAGCATGGCCTACACCAGCTGGAGCCAGTTCCAGGAGCTGAAAGCCACCGGTTCTAACGGCCAGACCCTGTTCTATAAAGATGAAAGTTACCGTGATGCCTGGCGTATTGCGCTCGGAACCACCTACTTCTACGACCAAAACTGGACCTTCCGCACCGGTATCGCCTTTGATGACAGCCCGGTTCCGGCCGATAAACGTTCGATCTCCATCCCGGATCAGGATCGCCTGTGGTTGAGCGCCGGGACCTCCTACGCGTTCGACGACAATGCTTCGGTCGATGTCGGCATCTCTTATATGCACGGCCAGAACGTGACGGTCAAAGAAGGCCCATATACCTTTAATTCCGAAGGTAAGGCCTGGCTGTATGGCGCGAACTTTAACTATAAGTTCTGATGCGCAAACGCCAATAAAAAGGGCGACTCTCCGGAGTCGCCCTTTTTGCTGATAAAAATCGCACCTTACTGCGCGTCAATATCCTGCAGATCGTCCTGAATCGCGGCTGCGTTCGGGTTCTCTTCCGGCTTGAGCTTGCCACCGCGCGCCAGAAAATCGTGACGCTGGAAGTAGGCGTTGCGGATAAAGGCGTACGGATCGCTCTGCTGTTTGAGGATCGCATCCGAGTCGAGCAGCTGTGCCCGCGTCTCAATGCCTTCCAGCGTCCATTTACCAATCGACATCGGCCAGGTCAGCCAGCCGAGAATCGGATAGAGGGTATCGACGTAATCGCCGCCATCCTGACGAACGGTAAAGCTGCCGTAAGCCGGCAGTTCAACGTAAGGGCCATAGCCGACGCCATAGTGGCCCAGCGTGGTGCCGAAACGGTGTGGCTCTTCACGCGCCAGCTCCGGATTGGCTTTACCGGCCACGTCAATGAAGCCGCCCAGCCCCAGCACGCTGTTCAGGAAGAAACGGGTGAAGTGAATACCCGCATCACGGGCGTTACCGACCAGAATGGCGTTGACCATGCTGGCGGGTTCTTCGAGGTTACCGAGAAAATTACTCAGGCCGGTGCGGGCTGGCACCGGCACATAGTCGCGCCAGGCAACGGCTACCGGGCGAAGCAGATAGGGATCGAGCACGTTGTAGTTAAAGTTGAACATCGTGCGGTTAAAGCCTTCGAACGGATCGCTGCGTTGCGCAGGTTCGTCATTCGCCGGCTTCGAACTGGCACAACCCACCAGAAGAACGCTGGCAACGGCCAGGCTGGTCAGGCGATAATTCATTCCAATCTCCCTGTGCGGATGAAAAAAAGTCTGCTCACCCTTCAGGCGGCAGTCGATTAACGAACCTGCTTACCCTGAGCATAGCTAACTTTACGTCAGCCTGGGTAGCGACAGGATCTGCCTGAGCGTCGTCGGATCCCGCGCTCAGGGCTGCTGTTGATTTATTTCTACTGCCATCTGCTGATGGCCGTCCCAGGGCATCACCGCACTCAGACCAAACCAGTCACCCGAACGCGCGTTGGCACTGCCGTCGCGGGAAATTCGCGCCCGCACCTGAAGCTGATGCTGCGCCGACAACAGGCGATCCGGCATCATCGCATTGCTGTCATCCAGCGTCAGCGATAGCGGAAAGTGGCTGAGCGGCAGGCGTTTTACCGCCACCGGCACCGGTGAAACACCGTCGGTGACAGAAATATACAACACTCCGCCTTGCGGTAATATTTTTTCTGCCTGCGGCGTCAGGCTGATACTGAGTGCCAACTGGCTGCTCTGCTGCCCGGCCGCGGTTTTGGCCTGCTCAATGCTGCGGGCGATCATCACACGCCGCTCATCGTTAGCTGGCAACAGCGTCAGCAGCGTTTGCCAGGCGTCAATCGCCTGATCATATTGCTGCTGCTCGAAAGCATTAAACGCCAGCAGGCCCAGAGTACGCAGGTTGTGCCGATCGGCCTTAAGCAATTCGTGCAGCAGCAGCGCCGCCTGGCGATTATCCTGCGGATCGCTGGAGCGGGTCAGCACTTCGGCGTAGTCCTGCTTCAGGCCGGGATCGTTGGGCGCGAGCTGCAAGGCGCGTTCAAAGGCCTGGCTGGCGATACTGGCGTTATTCAGCACCATGCCGAGCCGTCCCAGCATGGTCCAGTCGTTGAGGTTGTCCGGTTCCGACTGCAATGCGCTGCGCAGCCCAAGCTGCAACCGCGCCAGCTCCTCCATCGTCAGCGGCTTTGCCGCCGGGTCCATCAGCCGTGCCCGTAAGGCAGGATAGTCCTGCTGCACCTGCATCCAGCCAGTCAGCTGCGCCAGGCCGCCGACTTTCAGATAAGTCCCCAGCGACACCAGCAGCAGCACAATCAGGCCGGGCAGTAATATCCAGCGGCTGCTGCTGTGCGCCTGTACGGTCTGGGTGGGTGGAACATCGGCCAGCAGCGTCTGTTGCAGTTCCCGCTCCATGACCGGCCGCTCCGCTACCACGCCCTGATCTTCATCTTCCGCCAGTTCGCTCAGACGCTGATGGTAGAAGCGCTGATTGAGGCGATCGCGATCGCCAGCGCTGGCGTGCCGCTGCCGCCAGCCCGCGGCAAGAAACAATGCACAGGCTGCCAGCAACAACAGTAAAAGGGTGATCCAAAATGCACTCATTACGGCTTCCTGTCTGACTTCAGTAGCGCATCAAGACGCTGTTGTTCATCTTCATCCAGCTCGCTGCGGGTTTTACGCTGGCGACTGCGCAGCACGATGACGCATCCGCCCAGCAGCACGAACAGCGCCGGTCCGACCCACAAAATCAGGGTAGACGGCGTAACCGGCGGCTGATAAGTGACGAAGTTGCCGTAACGCGCCACCATGTAATCGATAATTTGCTGACGGTCCTGGCCCTGCTTCATTAGCTGATAGACCTTGAGTCGCATATCCGCTGCAATCATCGCGTTCGAGTCGGCGATGCTGTTGTTCTGGCATTTCGGGCAGCGCAGCGAGGCGGTCAGATCGCGGTATTGTTCTTCCTGCGCCACCGAATCGAACTGCAGGGTATCGATAGTCGCCCACAGGCTAAAGCTGAACAGCAATCCACAGACCAGCAGTAACAGACGCCTCATGCTCCCGCCTCCTTACTGTATTTGATCCACAACGGTTTCACTTCCTGTTGCCAGACGCGCTCATTCAGATCGCCTGCATGGCGATAGCGGATGATGCCTTTACCGTCGATCAGGAAGGTTTCCGGTGCACCGTAGACGCCAAGATCCAGCCCGAGCATCCCGTTGCCGTCATACAGGCTGAGCGCATACGGGTTGCCCAGCGTGTTCAGCCAGCTGACCGCTTTGTTGCGGTCGTCTTTGTAGTTCAGCCCGACCACCCGAATGCCCTGCTCCGCCAGGCTATTCAGGTAGTGATGTTCAGCCCGACAGGTCGGGCACCAGGTGGCCCAGACGTTAAGCAGTATCGGTTTGCCGTCGGTCAGCACCTGCTGATCGTAAATTTTACCCGGCTGATCGAGCGCTTCCAGCCTGAACAGCGGCACCGGCTTGCCTATCAGCGCCGATTCCAGTCGGGTCGGATCGTCGCCGTCGGCATTGCGCGCCAGCTGCCACAGCAGCGCTGCCGCCAGCAGCAGAAACAGCACCAGCGGGATAAACAGGATTTTCTTATTCATGCCAGCTCCTGAGGGACCGCTTTTTTGCGGGCGCGATAGCGAGGATCGCCCAGGCAGAACAGGCCACCCAGCGCCATTAACAGGCCGCCGAACCAGATCCAGCGCACAAAGGGTTTGTAATAGATCCGCACAGCCCAGCCACCATCATCCAGCTCTTCGCCTAACGCCGCGTAGAGATCGCGGCTGAAACCGCCGTCAATCGCCGCTTCGGTCATCATGGTGCGTGCGGCAGTATAGAAACGCTTTTCAGCCTGCAGCGTCGCTTCCGGTTTGCCGTTGCGCGTTACCTCGATTATGCCTGAACCGCCGCTGTAGTTAGGGCCCTGCAGGTTCTGTACGCCACGAAAAACAAAGTGATAATGATGAATGTCTACACTGTCGCCGGCCTTCATCCGCACATCGCGCTCTACGCTGTACTGGGTGCTGAAGGCGATGCCAATCACCGTCACGCCGACGCCGAGATGGCCCAGCACCATGCCCCAGTGGCTGCGCGAGAGATGACGCAGCCCGGCAAAGAAGGTGTGACGATGGGTGGCGCGCTCATGCAGTTCCAGCAGCGTCAGCACAATGATCCACAGCGACATCATCAGCCCGACCACGGTCATGGCGGCAATACGATCCTGTAACCACCACGGGATCACTATCGAACCGGCCAGCGTCACGATCAGCGCCAGCGCCAGTCGTTTTGCCAGCTTCTGTGGCTCGTCACGACGCCAGCGCACCAGCGGTCCAATCCCCAGCAGCAGGGCAAACGGCGCCATCAGCCAGCTGAACATGGTATTAAAGAACGGCTCACCCACCGAGATGCTGCCCAGTCCGAGCTGCTTATGCACCAGCGGCAATAGCGTGCCGAGCAGCACCACCAGCATCGCGGCAATCAGCAAAACGTTATTACCGAGCAGGAAAGATTCCCGTGACCAGGTTTCATTCTGCACCCGGCTACGCACTTTCCCACCTTTGATGGCATACAGCAGCAGCGAACTGCCAATCACGATCACCAGGAAAGCGAGAATAAACATGCCGCGCGCCGGATCGGAGGCAAATGAGTGCACCGAAACCAGCACCCCGGAACGTACCAAAAAAGTCCCGAGCAGGCTGAGCGAGAAGGCCGTAATCGCCAGCAGCACCGTCCAGGCTTTAAAGGTGCCACGCTTTTCAGTGACCGCCAGCGAGTGCATTAACGCGGTGCCCGCCAGCCATGGCATGAACGAGGCATTTTCTACCGGATCCCAGAACCACCAGCCACCCCAGCCCAGTTCGTAATAGGCCCAGGCCGAACCGAGCACGATGCCGATGGTAAGAAACACCCAGGCCGCGGTGGTCCATGGACGTGACCAGCGAGCCCAGGCGGTGTCGAGCCGTCCGGCCATCAATGAGGCAATAGCAAAGGCAAACGCCACCGAGAATCCGACATAGCCCATATAGAGCAGCGGCGGATGGAAGATCAGACCGATATCCTGCAGCATTGGGTTCAGATCGTGTCCATCAATCGGGAAATCGGGCAAGGTGCGGCTGAAGGGATTTGAGGTCAGCAGGATAAACAGCAGGAAACCGAGGTTAATCATTCCCATCACCGCCAGCACGCGTGCCAGCGCATCCTGCGGCATGCCGCGACTGAAGATCGCGACCGCCACGGTCCAGGTACTCAGCAGCAGCACCCACAACAGCAGTGAACCTTCATGGGCGCCCCAGGTGGCGGCGATGCGGTAGTAGACCGGCAACAGGCTGTTAGAGTTGGTGGCAACATAGCTGACGGTAAAATCATTGGCGATGAAGGCCCAGACCAGCAGCAAAAATGCGGCTGCAATCAGCACGAACAGGCCGGCAGCCAGCGGACGCGCCATTGCCATCAGGCGGGCATCCTGGCGCACCGCGCCCCACAGTGGATAGGTGCTGAGCAGCAGCGCAATGCCCAGCGCCAGGCAGAGCAGAAAGGTTCCGATTTCCGGCATCATGATGACTGTTTTCCCGGCTGATACAGCGACTGCGGGCCGTTGTGATTTTTCTTCATCGCGTCTTCAATCTCCGGCGGCGTATATTTTTCATCGTGCTTCGCCAGCACTTCTTTGGCGATAATCCGGTTACCGGTCTCCAGCACCCCTTGCGCGACTACGCCCTGCCCTTCTCTGAACAGGTCCGGCAAAATTCCTTCGAAACTGACGCTCACCACGCCGCTGGCATCATAAAGTTTGAACGACACGGCAAGCGTGTTGGGATCGCGTTTGACGCTGCCCGGCATCACCATGCCGCCGACGCGCAGCCGCTGTCCCGGTTCCGGTACTTCATGCGCCTCGCCTTTGCCATACAGAATTTCACTCGGGGTATAAAACAGATCGATGTTCGAGCGCAGCGCGTACATCACCAGCGCCGTGGCCAGGCTAAGGCCGATCAGAATCGCCAGCACGGCATACAGACGATTACGTCGACGGATATTCACAGGCTTTCTCCTGCCGCTTCAGCGGTGGCTTTTTTACTTTTCGCTGCCCGGATGCGACGTTCGCGCGCCTCACGCTGGCGGATCTCCGCCAGTAAACGACGGCGTGTCAGCAGGGTATGCAACACCAGACCGATCAGCGGGATTAAGGTACAGGCGACGGCCAGCCAGACATAGAAGGCGTAACCGCCCATGGCGAAGAAGGCGTGCCATGACGAAAATGCCGGCGTCATGCTTTCTCTCCTTTGCTGGCCACGCCGATCGCCCACGGACGATGGCGTTCGGTTAATAAAATCAGATTACGTAACCGCATCAGGGTCAGCGTCAGAAACAGCAGCAGGTAACCGAGAATCGACCAGCGCAGCGGGGTGCGCATCACCGGCGCAATGGCCTGCTGCAGTATGCCGGACGAGCCCTGATGCAGGGTATTCCACCACTGTACCGAGAAGTGAATGATCGGCAGATTGACCACGCCAACCAGAATCAGGATACCGGCGGCACGCCCGGCTGTACGGCGGTCATCAAAGGCGTGATAGAGCGCAATCACCCCCATATAGATGAACAGCAGCACCAGCTCCGAGGTGAGGCGCGCATCCCAGATCCACCAGGTGCCCCACATCGGTTTGCCCCACGCCGAGCCGGTAACCAGCGCAATAAAGGTGAACACCGCGCCAACCGGTGCCATTGCGGCAGAGGCCAGATCGGCCATCTTCAGCTGCCACACCAGCCCGCAAAAAGCGGCAATCGCCATTGAGGCGTAGATGCCCATCGACCACATCGCGGCCGGAACGTGGATATAGATAATGCGGAAACTGTCGCCCTGCTGATAATCAGCCGGTGCGTAACCAAATCCCCAGATCCACCCCAACAGCAACGACGCCAGACCCGCCACGGCGAACCAGGGTATCAGCCGACCAGACCACTGATAGAGCCGCTCGGGTTTCCCCAGTTGATGTAACGCTTTCCACATATCAGCCACTCACATTTCGGTAAATTATGGGTCGCCGCGCCGGTCAGACGCGGTCATTGCAGGGTAATCCGCAGCGCCGCCGCGGTCGCAAACGGTGACAGGGTGGCGCTAACCAGCAACATTGCCCCGAGGATCGCCAGATAACCGCCAATCGGTAAGCCCTGCCCGGCGGCCTCAATCGCCGCACTGGCGAAAATCAGCACCGGAATCGACAGCGGCAGTACCAGCAGGCTCAGCAGCACGCCGCCTCGCCGTAAACCGACGGTTAACCCGACGCCGATCGCTCCGAGAAAACTCAGGGTCGGTGTGCCGATCAGCAGCGTTAACGCCATCGCCCACCAGCCATTAAAATCGAGCGATAGCAGCAGTGCCGCCAGCGGCGACAGCACGATCAGCGGCAAGCCGGTCACCAGCCAGTGCGCAATCACTTTCCCCAGCACCGTGACCGGCAGGGGCGTCGGCAGCAGCAGCAGTTGCTCAAGTGAGCCATCGATAAAATCATCGCGAAACAGCCGCTCCAGCGCCAGCAGCGATGCCAGCAGCGCGGCGACCCAGGCGACGCCGGGTGCAATGCGCGCCAGCTGTTGCGGATCGGGTCCGATACCCAGCGGAAACAGGGTAATGACAATCAGAAAAAACCACAGCGGATTAACCACATCTGCCCCGCCACGAAAGGCAATGCGCAATTCACGCTGGATAAGACGGAACAGCATCAGATTGACTCCGCTGCGCTGAGGCGAATTTTACGCACCCGCGCCGTCTGGTCAGGTAAATCCTGATGAGTCGTCAGGATCACCGCTCCGCCGTTATCGGCATGCTGAGCAAATTTCATCATTAATTTTTCGATGCCCGTTTTGTCGATGGCAGTCAGCGGCTCATCCAGAATCCATAAGGTGGCGCGACTCAGCCATAAACGCGCCAGCGCCACCCGACGCTGCTGGCCTGCCGACAGCTGCGCCACCGGCACCTCTTCATAACCCAGCAGATCAACGCTTTCCAGCGCAGTAAAAATCTGCGCGTCATCGCAGTCGGAATGGTAGAAGCGCAAATTTTCCAGCGGGGAGAGCACGGCTTTCACGCCGGGATGATGCCCCAGATAGAGCATCGATGCGTGCCAGCGCTCACGCTGCTGCTGGATCGGCCGATCGTGCCAGCGTATTTCGCCCTGCTCTGCCCGGCTTAATCCCGCCAGCAAGCGCAACAGCGAGGTTTTACCGGCACCGTTTGGTCCCTCAATCTGCACAATGTCACCTGCTTTGACGCTGAACGACAGCCGATGGAACAGCGTCCGTTCATCGCGAACACAAGAGAGCGTAATGATTTCCAACATGAAGGGGGAATCGCACCAGCTAAAAAGAGGCCCGGATAATACCATAATGTTGCTGTGGGCCGAAGTCTGCACCGCCGTTGAGACCGACCGTCAGGAGGCGATATGTGCGGTCCGCCATGCTGTTTGCTTAAAAATGCAGCCACGAAAAAGCTTGTTACGCTTATTCATATCGACCGTTACATTATCGGCAAATAAAAAGCAGCTACGCTTATTACGCCACAGCACTATCACCAGGAGAAAATATGAAGCCTTCATCAGGTAACCAACAGGGTCACAATGACGTTGAAAGCGATGAAAAGGACGAGGGGACGGAAATAGAAGTTGATGAGGAGGCGCTACCTTCACGTGCAGCGGCGATACATGAAGAGATTCGACAGGATGGGGAAAAAGAGCTGGAGCGCGACGGCATGGCCCTGCTCTGGTCGGCCATTGCGGCTGGATTATCGATGGGCGCCTCGCTGATGGCGAAAGGGATTTTCCAGGTTCATCTCGACGGGGTTCCCGGCGCATTTTTACTGGAAAATCTCGGTTACACCTTTGGCTTTGTAATTGTCATTATGGCGCGCCAGCAGCTGTTTACCGAGAACACCGTGACAGCGGTATTACCGGTGATGCACAAACCGACCTGGGGGAATGTCGGTCTGCTGCTGCGTTTATGGGGCTTTGTGCTGCTGGGCAACCTGATTGGCACCGCGCTGGGCGCACTGGCGTTTAATGAGATGCCGATTTTTGATGATGCGACCCGTCAGGCGTTTACCAACATCAGCATGAAAGTGATGGAAAACACCCCTGGCGAGATGTTTGCTAATGCGGTGATCTCCGGCTGGATTATCGCCACTATGGTGTGGATGTTCCCTTCTGCTGGCGGGGCCAAACTGGTGGTGATTGTGATGATGACCTGGCTGGTAGCGCTGGGCGATCTGGCGCATATCGTGGTCGGTTCGGTGGAGGTGCTCTATCTGGTGTTTAATGGCAGCATTCCCTGGCACGAATTTTTCTGGCCATTCGCCCTGCCTACGCTGTTAGGTAACATCACCGGCGGCACCCTGATTTTTGCCCTGATCAGCCATGCGCAGATCCGTAATGACATGAGCGAAGCGGCGGTCGCCAAAGCCAAAGCCGAGCAGAAAAAGCAGGAGAAGCGCCGTCAGCGTGAAGAGCAAAACGGGTAAGTTGCTGTCGGAATGAGCAAACGCACGGCGTCGTAGTGAATTTCTGCGCCTATCTGCGCTATACTGCGCGCCGTCGTCCTCTTAGTTAAATGGATATAACGAGCCCCTCCTAAGGGCTAGTTGCAGGTTCGATTCCTGCAGGGGACACCATACACACCTCTTACGCCGCCTCTTCTGTTCGTTAAAACCCGATTGCATCAGGCATTCCGCCCAACTACCGTTCATCATCGTTTGCTGAAAGCCCGCTATGAATCCGGATAAAGGCGGGATAAATCCGCTTTACCTCATCCTCGTCATCAAAAATTTTGCTGCGCAAGCCAAAGAGCCTGGCTGTCAGGGTAATCAATGGCGTCAGCGATGATTTTTACCGTTTCATTATGATGCTTTTCGTTTTAATTCAGCATAACCGGCTGTCAGTTGCTTCAGATGCATTTCCAGTTGGGTGCTGGCTGCGGCAGGTAAAGGTTCACCGGCAGGATGTTCTGACAATGCCCGCAGTTGCTCTTCAGCCGGCGGAGACTGGCTGAACGACTGCATGGCTGAAAAGACCACTGACTTCAGTTCACTGACCGTCATATATTTTCCCTTCTGCTGATCCAGTCCATTCAGGCGGTCGCTCAGATGCTGTAGCGTCGTCATCCCCTGATGCCAGCCATTCAGGTTTTCTGCCGGTATGCTGGCAGCATGTAACTGCCGCAGCCACTGCTGTGCCAGCGGTTTTGCCTGTTCCGGCCACAACGCCTGAGCCTGTTCGATCAACTGACCACTGTAGTGAATACGCCAGTCTGGCGGCAACCGTTCCAGGCGCTCGAGCTGCTGCTGCGTGGCGGCGATAAAGGCTTGCGGGGTGAGCGCTTGCTGATGCAGCGTCTCACGTTGCCCGGGAGTCAGTGTTGCGGGCAACGGCATCAGGGAGGCAGCGAGCTGCGTCTGTAGCGGGTCAGGTTGGTGTAAAACATGCCAGCCCCACATCGCCGCCCCACCTGCCACCAGCATGGTTAACATCCCGGCGACAAAGGGTTTCCACTTTTTTTCTGGCGCCGGGAGCGCCGCCAGCACGTCAACATTCGGCTGATGTTCCGGCTGGGCCACATACACCCATTTTACCTGCTTATCCGGCTCGGTTTTCGCCGCAAGCGGAATGATGGGAAGCACATCAACGGAGGTGTCTGAGCGATCGCTTACCGTTGCCGGCAGTACCACACCGGGCTGAATCGCAGCACCTTCGCTGGATGAACCTTCGCTGGATGAACCTTCGCTGGACGCACCTTCGCTGGATGCACCTTCGCTGGACGCACTTTTGCTGGACGCACCTTTGCTGGACGAACCTTCGCTGGATGAACCTTCGCTTTTTTCCAGCCGGACAGCGCTGTTGTGGATCAGGGCACGCAAGGCCTCGAGCTGGCTCAGTTGTTTAAGCGCCTGCCGCTGCAGCACCTCTCCCATGCGGTTAAGCTGCTGCTCCGCCAGATAAAGCGGGCTGAGATCGCTGTAGCTAAGAGGAAGTGTGCGCATCCGTTGCTGCAGACGCTGGCTCAGGCTGGTAAGGATTTCCATCCGGGCGTTAACCGGCTGCGGCCAGAGTGCTTCCCATTGATGGGTGATGAGTGCCTCAAGTATTGCCAGCCCTTCATTCAGGCCCGCCAATCCAGCCAGTTGTGTTCGGGTTAGCGTATACCAGGCTGCCGTCTGCAACTCCACACCATTTCGCTCAAACAGTGAAAGACAGAGTTTTTCGGCATAACGCCAGTTCACGTCCGGACGCGCCGGATGTGACAGTTTGCTCAGCTCTTCACGCAGAGCAGCATAATCCGGCAGCATGCGCGGATCGCTGCCGGTTTTAATTTTACGGGAGATAATGTCATTCATGACGACTTGTCCAACTGACGTGTCTACAGCTATGAGGGAGAGTATTTATACGGTTTCGTTTTCTGCAGTTCGGGACGCTGCAACCAGGGTTGTGGCAGAAGATTAGTCTATATCGGCCTTGTTTCGGCCTGTTGATATTTATCCCACAGGGCTTGTAACCTGATGAATTTCACCTGGTGCTGCGATGTTAACAGATTCATTAAACGCATCCTCCTTCCGGCCGGGGTCAGAGTTTGCCTGTCTGGAAACGTATCTGTCTGCCCGATTCCCGCAGAGATAAAAAGCCTTGTTAACGGCGCTGTTATCGCCAGTAAGCGAGGGTTAAAGATCCCCTTTTATTGAATCGGCTAAGGCAGCAGAACATTAATCAGGCGGAAAAAAGCGTCTTCATCAAATAATTCACCTGGCCGGGATACATTACGTTGCTGATTAAGCGACCAGGCACTAAGCTGGCCTGCACGCATAAATAACCGACTCAGCCGGGTAACGTTATTTCCCGTGCATAGAGTGACTTCTACGCACCCGATTACGCCCTGCCCATATAAAAATATGGGTATAAATTTTATCGTCCGGTTTTCGTAATTCAGTACGATGCCGGGTATATCAAACGTGCCCTCCTCTACCAGCAGATCTGTAACGGAAACGGTTAATTCTTCCGCCTGAAGCGCGGTATCCGCCAGCCAGGCATTCATATTGTCCAGCAGCAATGCCATCTGTTGGCGAAAACCGGCAATATCAGCCTGATGCTTACTGCTGAAGGTGGTGGGAGGAGAATGCCTGGCCTGAAGTCTTTTCAGAAATTGATTTTTAGCTGTCATTGTCTTATCAGTTTTTTGGTCCGGGAAAAGCGGCTCATATTCCGGCCCTGTTATCGAGATACTGCTGTTGCTTCAGATGCCTCAACAGAACCCGACCTTCTGGCATAAATTCGGTGCCATAACGCACTAACCCGACGCCTTTAAGTTCAGCGTCAATGGCATAGCGCAGCTCGCCGGGGACTTTCTGTTCCAGCAGGACAACGGTTATTTTTTTTAACCGTGGCTCATATTTGAGCAGCACAGCAGATAATGCGCCCATCAGCTGATGGGCCGTACCCGGCATCCCCTGAAGAATTTTGGTCATATCCGGCAGGCCAAAGTCTGGCAGGTGCGCCAGCGTGCCGGCGCGGCAGTTGAGAATGCGCTGCATATTATCCAGCACCGACAAAATGACCTGGTTCTGCTCGCTGACCTGATGCAGGGCAAGCCCGCCGGTGAAATTGCCGGTCAGCATTTCATACAGTGAAGGTGTGTTGTTTCCCTGGGGCATCAGTCGTCCTTGAGCGGTTGCAGCGTCAGATGGTTATTGCCCGCTTTCAGAATGCGCGGTTTATCCGGATCGAGCTCTTCGCGCCCCATCACCTGCTTCCAGCTGTTGTTGACCATATCCGGGTGACGGAACAGCCCCACGACGGCCACAAACTGCGCATCGGTCTCCATTGGCATATCAAGATTTGCATCACCACCCGGCTTCACCACCACATCGCGGCTCGCCAGCAGATCGGCTTTCAGAAGGGTCTCCCCGTCTTTCAGCAGCTGCTGATAGACCGTTTTGTCGAAAGTTTTGCGGTCTTTCAGCTGGTAAACACGCACCACCAACGGCTCAGACAGCGAGTTACTTTCGCGGGAATCGGTGTTCAGCGCTTCACGGGCCGAGAAATCCAGGCGCAGCACCTTAATCTTTTTGAAGAACACGGCGTTAAAGGCCGATTTGGTGCCATCGGTAACGCCCTGGGTCACTCCGCATCCCGCCAGGCTGAATGCCAGCAGCGGTAGCAGACAGCGCATTTTAGTTAAACTTGTATGTAACACGTTGAGTTCCTTGTGGTGGTGTCGCGGGCTCCAGCCCGGTGTAGTAACCCAGTTCAGTGGTAAAGGTCTGAGGAATATCCTCCGGCAGGTCATCGCTCTCCACGCCCAGTACACCATTCATGCCCAGCCAGAAAGGTCCTTCGCCCAGTGGGGGCACGGCAAGCAGCCGGGTTGAGGTGGTCAGGGTAATTTTTGCCTTAAATCGCCAGCCCAGCCAGACCCGCAGCATCACCAGAAAATCCTGATACAACAGTCCGTCCGGCTTCCAGCCATGCGCTTCCCGTTCATTATCTGTGGTGAGCGCAACCAGCAGCTGGCTGTTGGCATCCATCGCTTCCTCGCCCAGCGGCGTGTTGCCATCCAGCAGAAAATCATCCTCGCCGTAAAAGCCCAGCGGCCGACTGACTTCCACCGGACGCAGACAGTAAGGGCTGACCTTTACCATGGTATCCGGGGCCAGCAGGGTCACCAGCGCCTGCATACCCTCCTGAGTTTTGCCCGGCTGACGCAATACGCCGAGCAGCGCCAGAAAGCGCGAAACCGGGGTTGCAATGTGGTTTGCCGTGCCGGGAATGCCCAGCCCTACCAGGCCGAGTAACGACTGCGAGATGCTGTCGCTACCGCCCGGCTCAAACGTGGCCGGGTAGGAGTATTTGCGCCAGATGCGATAAAATTGCGTCAGGATACGGTGGCTGAAGATGTCGAGAAATCCCTGCAGCGCGTCATGTCCTTCCCGCCGCTGGGTAATGTCATCGAGATAGGCGGTCGGCAGTGGCGAATCGACGCCGTACATCCCCATAAATGTGGCGCGGATGCGCGGTGGTTTGCTGTCGTCATCCTCATCGTACTCTGCCGCCCTAAGCTCGCTGATCGGAAAGCCCATTCCCGGATGCGGTACGAATCGGACCGGATCGTCACCAGGATGGCTGGTTGAGCCCATCAGCGGCCTGTCCGAATTCGCCTTCTCCAGCAACTGACAGAAGCGGTAAAAGTTAATGCGGTGGAGGTCGGCTTCCAGCCTTGGTGTCAGCCGGGAATACGGCGGTTGTGCTTCTCTTCCCATTCCAGGCGCTCTCCGGTCGGTTGCAGGATGATAATCAGACGATTAAACAGATAGATGTCGGTGTAGAGCGCGAAGAAGCGGCTCAGCATCTCACCGAACAGGCAGATGTCGCCGCGCCCGGCAAAGCCCTAGCTGTCCAGCGTCACTTCAATCTGCACGCCACGGACCAGGTAGCCCTGCTCGAAGCGCTCAGTTTCGCTGTGATTCACCTCGATGATGGCTTCCAGGCGACGGCGATTCATCTCGCTGTCGGTCCATTCATACAGCGCCAGCGTGCCGCGCAGCACGTCGGCATTGTCCATCATTGAGAGAAAACCGCTGCCGAGATGACTGAGCACCCGCCAGTGAAAACGGTCCTGCGCCGGCGGATAACAGGGCAGCGTCGGGGCGCAGAGGTTGCGCACCGCGATACTGGCCGAGGTGGTTTTCATCACCGTATCAAGCACCGTGCTCTGCAGTGCTCGCCGCGGTAGCTGACCGTTGGTGCCGGTCAGCGTCAGCGACAGGCTCTCGTCTTCCGGAACGGTGTGGTTATCAAACGCTTCACCGCCGAGGATCAGCCAGGTGTTATGCAGCCCGGACGGGCCGCGGCGCACGCGGGTGTGGTAGTAATATTCCGGCGCGTCGTGGCGCATCATCCCGCCCTTGTGGCGAAAGCTGGAGAACGGCACGTAGGTATGCTGACTCGATGACATTACCGAATCCACGGTGTAAATCTCGGTATGGCCATCCTGCACACGCATCGGGCGCAGCATGTACTCCGTCTGCAATGAACTGAGCGTCAGCGGGTCAGATTCCAGCGGGAACAGGTTAACCACCGGCACGCAGTGCAGCCGCAGGTGCTTCCCGGTAAAGCTGAAGTCATGCTCCCAGCGCTCCGCCAGCACCACGTCGATTTCAAACCAGGGCAACTCAGCCGGAAAAGCTACGCTCTCCAGACCACGCAGACCGGTAAACATGAATTTTTCACGGAAGGTGAAGTACTCCAGCAGCAACTGGTAGCCGCTGAAACCGCTGTTGCCCTTCGGCCACAGGTTGTCGTCATCGCCAAATCCCAGCGCGGTAAAATGCCCGTCCAGCGGTCTCCTGTCCACCTCCCCCGGCATCCGCAACCACAGGTGCGCCGTGTTCATGGTAAAGGCTTCGTGCATGGCACAGGCCAGCGGTGCGTCAGCGTTAAAGTAGAACGGGATCTGGCTGAGATCGACACGGCTCCAGTCGGCAAGATGGCTGCAGTTAAAGCGCAGGTTGATAACCGAACGCCCGTCAGGGTCGGTCGACAGGCGGGCGTGCTCCAGCGACAGCGGCTGAAGGGTGATCTCTTTAGTGGTGGTGTAGCGGCAGCGCGTGCCCTTCTCACCAATCGGCCGGGAGTTCACCTCGAAACCTTTGACGATGCGCATCGGCTCTTTCATCTCACGCCAGTCAGGAGTGAACTCCACCACCGACATTGACGGAATGGTGCGCAGGTAATGCGGCCACAGCAGGCTGACCAGCCCTTCGGTCAGTTCTGGCAGGTCGTCATCGAGCTTTTCACGCAGGCGTCCCATCAGGAAGGCAAAGCCTTCAAACAGGCGCTCCACGTAAGGGTCGCGCGCGCCAGCCTTATCGAGATTGAGCATTGCCGCCTGCTCGGGGTGAGCGCGGGCAAACTCTTCGCCGGCTTCCAGCAGGTAGCGCATTTCGGCGTCGTAATAACGCAGGGTTAGGTCATCCATAAGATCCTGAATATGTGTGTTTTAAAGGTATGCCAGGCTTTTTACCCGCAAAGCACTGCACTGCTGGCCGGATCGAGCGCAATCAGACCGGACAGAAGCAAATCCATCTCGGGCTGAAGCCGTGATTTATCGGTTTCACTGCGGGTGGCTTTCATGCGCAGCAGTCTGAGGCGGCGCGATTTCACTTCAAACAACAGCCCGGGCGTCCACTGCGTGAGAGTGATTGTCTGTGCTGCACCGTCAAGCTCGCCCAGCAGATGCAGCGCCAGTTCATTTTTGCCCTTTTGCTCGGCGACGCGGGCCATCAGCAAACGCAGCAGCCACTTGTCTTTTGTGGAGTCGGTGCCCGGACGAGTCTGTAGCCAGTGGAGTGTGGCATCCAGACCTTCAGCGTCCGCTTTTTCCAGCGCTTCCGGCTCAAGGGCCAGGATATCGTTGTCCGTTTCACTGACGGCACTGACCGGTTCATCCCGCCAGCCGGACATATCGTCCAGCACGCTCTGATTTATCCAGTTCAGCGTCACCTCATCGGCAAACGGCGTACCGTCGTTAAAGGCCAGCGTTTCAAGCCCGGTAAGGCGGCGCAGCAGCCCTTTCAGGTCGGCGGCTATGATATCAGCCAGCACATCCTGCCCCGATTTCACCAGGGCCTGATGGATATACCACTGCAAATCCAGCCAGAGGTGGTTGGCGCCGCGCGAGAAGGTACTGTCCGCCTGCTCCAGTATCTCCAGCCAGCTCTGCTGCAGGTACAGGCGTTTGAGCATCGCCCGCTGGTCAGCCCGCGGCGGTTCGATGCGTGTCCTCCCTTCGGCATCCGGTGCCGGGATCGCTCTCAGCGTGTCGTGACGCAGGCTTTTCATCAGCCGGTGTGCGGCAAGCCAGCCATCGGGTTGTTCACGCAGATATTCCGTCAGGGTGCGGGCCTGAGCCAGCAGATCCTGACCGGAGGTGATGCGGCTCAGCACCGGCGCGTCAGACTCCGTCATATGCGTGGAGGCCTGCGGCTGTGCCTTGTTACCGGCGTTCTGCGGCACCACAGCATCCACGCCACCGGCCTTCATCAGGCGGGACTCCAGTGCGGTGTACAGGGTATTCAGGTCTGGTTGTGACGCTTCCGGTTCCACATTCAGGCTGTCGCGGATGATCAGCAGCGCACCGGTAGTGCGCAAGGCATCGTCGCGCACCACCTCCGGCCAGAGTGACAGACTGTCGAGCAGACGAGAGCCGGCAAGCCACTCCAGCGCCGGTTTACGGCTGCGCTCACGCTGCGGATGAAGTTGTGTACCATAGCGCTGCAGTAACCCTGCCAGCAGTTCCAGCCCTTCAGCAAAGCCGGTTTCTCCGTCCTGATGCAGACGCGCCCAGCAGTAATAAGTGGCAATCCGGATATCTTTGGCGGTAGTGGTCAGCAGTTTTTCGGCAAGTGTGCAAATCAGCCCGGTATCGATGCCGGAAAGCTTATTGACCTCCTCGCGGATACGCTGGAAATCATCGTCATATCCCGGGTCTTCTCCTGTCGGGCGGGTATCGCTGAGCGGGGCAAGCCAGGGCTGCCAGCTTTCCGTGCGTAGCTGCGCCTGTTGTCGAAGTTGAGTTTCGTCCGCCTGACAGGCGGCAATCAGATTCTGCAGAATGCTCATTATTCCATTCCTTCCATGTCGCTGTTCCCGGTACTGGCCATCAGCGCCTGCGCCGTGGCTGCGCTGTCTACGCTGAATATCTGGTCCGGTAAGGTAAAACCGCGCAGCGCCAGTAATGCCAGCGGTCCTTTGCCCAGTTGTGAGCGCAGCACCCACTGCAGGGTCCGGCCATCCTGGGCAGTGAAACTCATCATCCACTGACTGCGGTCAAGCTGCTGCCGTTTGCCTTGTTCCAGCCAGCGAATAAAGCCCCAGCTCCCACTGTAATCACCAAACAGACGCGCGCCTGCGTTGACCGTGGTCCAGGTCAGCATGGTCCCTGGCCTATAGGTGTCTCCCGGCCAGCGGAAGGACTGCCAGTCGGCCATCTGGTTGAAGTAGTGCAGCTTTTGTCCATCAATGGTCAGCTGGGTTTCCACCACCTGCGGTGCCGGACGTGCCTGCAGTTCGAAGCTGATGCCCTGGCTGCCATCGGTAAACAGAATGTCCGACAGCTGGCTCAGTTGATTAATCGCCCTGAGGAAGGCCGGATTAAAGCTCAGCCCCTGGCTGTTGACCTTATCCGGAACCCACTGGCTGCCCTCTTTGTGCAGCACGCCACTGAGCTCTGTCGTGAGGAAGCGCTCAATACGTCCGCTGTCCTTACGCACAAATTCAGCCAGCATCGGCAGGGAGGCATCGCTCTTGCTCGCCGCAAACGGGAAGCGTCCGTCAAAGGCGGTGTGCCAGTTCGTGACAACCGAACGGCTCCATTTGTCATTCAGGCTGGCTGCTGACGGTTGCAGGACGGTTTCCCAGGCCTGGGTGAGTGGCTGCACAAACATCGTGTTGCCGAAACCACTCCATTCTTCACCCAGACTCGCAGAAATCAGACTGCCGTACTGCTGGGTGTCGGTCAGGTCGACACTTTTGCCCTGAAATACGGTCTGCGCCAGGGTCTGCATCATCTCCTGCGGATCAGAGGCACTGGCTACCTGTTGCAGGCGCAGACGCACGCGGGTGATACGGGTCAGATACGTCTGCAGGCTCAGTGAGTTGTCGGCCGACATGACGTTGCTGCCCTTATTTTTGCCCAGCAGCTGAAGCAGTGGCCCAAAGGTTTCATCCAGCGGCCCCTGTGGTCCTGACGCAGACTGGTCAATCGCCGGTTTGTGTTTTCCGCCTACCAGGTCTTTAGCCGATTTGAGGATGGAGTCCGAAAGGCCTTCGCTTTGCTGTCCGGTCTGCCCCTGCCAGGCGATGGTATTCATCAGGGCAATCAGTGGAGACTGGCGAACGTCACTCATCATCGTCAGCTGGTCAGTGACATCCGCAATGTTGTTCGCCGGGTTAAGTCGCAGGCTGTTGAGAAAGCTCAGCCAGCTACCGGCAAAGTCGGTAAAGTAACGTTGCCTCAGACGCGCCTTCAGCGCTTCCGGCGACAGGTCTGAAGAGACGGCTTTTCGGCTGTCACTCAGCACCCAGTCGATTTCATCCCGGCGGGAACCGGCGGCCTTTTCGATAGCCTGCTGAATCCCGCCTTCCCACGCCTGACGGGTGAACATCCCCGGCACCACTGAATCGGTGCTAAACAGTCGCCGCGCATCAGTACCGCTGGTCATGTCTTCCAGAGACACATCGGCAAAGTTACGACGCACGGATTTAAGCATGTTCTGGTAGAGCGTACTTTCAGCGTTGCGCCGGCCGATTTGCTGCAACAGCACCTGGCGGCTCTGGCTGACCAGCTGCGCATCCGGCGTAATTTTCCACTGCGGCTGCGCTGGCAGCCCGGAGGCGTAGAAGGCCCACAAATCCGGCGACAGGCTTTGCCACAGGCCGGTTGAGATACCCGTACGCGCTGGCTGCACGGTTTTCATGATCTGCGCATAGAATGCCCCGTCGGCTTTATCCGGACGGGCCATCATTAGCCAGGCTTTCAGCTGGTCGTAGCCCGGTTTCGCCAGCAGCGTCCGCTGGTCGCTGTTGGGGGCTGAATTTGCCAGCGCGCTGAGTTTCTGCATCAGGGCGACATTTGCCGGGTCACGTATCAGGCGGTTATTCGCCACACCGTACCAGGGCAACATCGCGTCGAGCAATGGCGGGTTATGGTCCAGACCGAAGCGCTGATACCACGGTGAACCCGCCTGGACGTTATGCTGTAAGCGACCAGCGGCATTTCGCAGTTCATACAATGCAGTGAGTTGATTATCGGAAACAGCGGGATACTCCACCAGGTTTCGGGCTTTTGCCGCCACAGAAGAAATTTGTCCATAGTTCAGCGCAAACGAGAGCAACAGCCCCGCGCCCCAGACGCCGATTATGGCCATCAGTGTCCAGGCGAGCGTCTGCTCCCAGGCCATACCGACACGACGGCCACGTACCCGGGTGCAGTCGTCAACGATACCCTGCCAGGTCACCGGCAGGGCCAGAGCATGGCGCTGTGATGGCGGGATATATTTCTCAGCAGCGGCAGAGGCAGCAGTACTCATTGACGTATCAGCGAGTTGATTCTCCGCCAGGCTGAACATCAGGCCACGCAGCGGAACACGCTGCTGAGAGGCTGACAACCATGGCACCAGTTGCTGAGCCCAGCGGGCAATACCGCCATCTTTAAGGTGCTGGCCCAGGCGCAGCAGGAAGTCGTGACTGTTGTTCCCGGCGACCTGACTTAAACCCTGCGTCCGCAGGACCGGCAGCATCAGCTCAAGCTGGCGGGTAATATCGTCTTCTTTGGCACGCAGCGGAAAGCTGACTCCCACGGTTTGCTCAGGGCGCTTTACCTGCGACCACTCGCTGTCGCACTGCTGCCACAGCCAGACCGGTGGCTGATAGCGCAGCGCTTCGCCGATTTTTTCAAGCCCCCGCAGGTCGTTGTCGCTGGTCTGCGGCGTAAGGTTTTGTGAAGCGTCCAGAACGCGAATAATCCCGTCCAACGGACGGCCCCGGCGCAGTTTACGCAGGGCTTCAAACTTTTCTTTATCGATTTCTTCCGTCAGGCTGCCGCCGTAAATCAGCACGGTGCGGTTGCCTTCAAGCCACTGATAAGCGTTTAACTCAGGCAGCAGTTTGGCAACAGCAGCCTGTTCGCCTGTGACCAGCAGCAGACGGATTTTATGACGCCAGAAGAGGTTATAGCGTTTACGCAAAACACTCGCGATCTCGGTTTTCAGCCCCTGCTGTTTTAAGTTGTGTTTGCGACTTTTGTATTTCACTCCCTTAGAGGAGAGCTTCTTAAGTTGGCTAATTTGCCACAGCTGAATGCCAACAAAACTCAGCGTAATTAGACAAACTAACGCAGTCCAACAAATCCCGCAGACAATAAGGATGGGCCGAATCGATTCCCAGCCCAGCGAGATATCAGAAAAAAAATACCAGTATACGAGACCGCCGCAGAGTATCAGCAAAGTGACAACAGCAAGGGTGATTATCACCGTTACGGCAGTAGAGATACTTGCGTCTGGTTTAAGGCCGTTATCCTTTTCCATGTGGCTTTACTATTCCAAGAGCGAGAGTGTGTTGAGGATCGGTACTAACCCAGCCGCATGGCTGTGCTTCTGTTTTGGCAAAAAGAGCAGCAAGAGAGATAACAATGAGAGGTTCCATGCTGCCCTGCATTCCCCAATAGCTGTCCTGTAGGTTATGCGTGGTATTCCAGCCGCACTCATCCAACTGAGTAATTTGAGGATGTGTAAATAAAACGCAGGCGGGTGGATCGTCGTGAAGATCGCACTGTGCCACCGCGCGTTCACAGATGAGGTTCAATGGCTCTGAGGCAGACGCATCATAAAACTCACCCCGGGGCATCACCACCGGAGCATCTGCCCCGACCACCCAGAGAGCGGCTGATTCGCCCGCAGGCAATGGGCTATTCGCATCAGCAGGGAGAGACACGCACCCAACCACCAGATGTTGACTCTTTTCATCTTCACGAAGCAGGGTCGCAAGCCTCGCGAGCGTTGCTTCTCCCTGCCAGTTTTCAGGTTGGTCTGGCAGGTGGACTTCAGGAAAAGACGCCTTCATTTGCTCGCAGAAAGCGGACCAGACAGAGGCATCCCCTAAAAAGAAACAATGCGAGATCGTAAGCGGCCTGTCACGCGGGGTACTCCTCCATTGCATCACCAAAGCGCGAACCAGCTGTTGCTCCCTTATCAGGCTATCTGCAGAGAAAGTGCGGGCAATACGCAGTGCTTTTCCACCCGTTTCCTGGCGTTCTGCCGGGGGCCGCTGAATACGGCTAAGCACCCTTTGCCAATCCACCATATCCGCGCCTGAAGGACCAAGCAGCAGGACTTCTTGCAGGCCAAGGAGGCTTTGATGATCTTCCCACCACCGACTTTGCTCATGCGCAACGTTGCGTTGCCATGCTATTGCATGATGCAAAGAGAGACGGAAATAAAGCAGCTGACAAAGCCAGAAAAAACCTATGCAGATCAGAACGAAGCCCATTGCTGAAAAAGCCATTCCGCTACGATTTTCTCCGCCAATCAGCACCCCCACCGCCCCGGCAAATAAAATCAGAAATGCCCCTGCCAGCAGCCATCCACGGTTTATCGGCTTTTTGGCTTTTTTCCAGGCGGGATACTGTGGCACGTCCCTCACTGTCCGATACCAAAATCAGGAAAGGAGCTCACCAGCGTGCAACCACAAACACAACGGTGTCCATGCAGGGCAATAGGCTGACCATCTACCTTCGAGAGTGAACTGCCTTCGGCGATGTTTGTCATTCCATGCTTGTTACATTTAACCGCATCCCCTTTAGCGGCAATCCCTTTACCAAAGCAGAGATAGTGCCCGACCAAAACCTTACCGCCGTACTCTTTCAGGATGTCCCCCTGACGAATCACCCGTTTCATTCAGTGCCTCCTGTTCAGGTTGTCACCAGCGATTGTGCTTTTTCCAGCCATCCGGACTGGATAATTGATTTCGCCATCTCCAGACGTTTCTCACTGATGATTTCTCTCTGTTGCGCCGTCACAACGCCAGGTTCGGAGGTAAAGGCTTTCAGCACATCCGCGTTGTCGACCATAGGAATTGCCAGGCCGGTGAGATAATCCATTGCTTCAGACTCCAGCGTCAGCAGCCCGGCCGTGCCGGCGAGACCGGCCAGTTTTGCCGTCGTGCCTTTCTGTTTGAAGCTAAAGATAACGCCACCGACAAGCGTAGCAGCCCCAACCACATCACCGGCAATGGTCAACGGAGAGAGTGATTTATTGCATTTGTTACCGAAGTAGATCATCCGGTACAGGAAATAGCTGCCCCAGGGTTCCCGCGTTCCAAGCGCGTAATGCATAAACCACGCGCGGGAGTCATGCACCTGATCGTCAAAAAGCGCTCTGACCAACCCGGCATGCGTATCCGCATTCGAGGCTCCTCCAGGTGGTGGGAACAGCGTCGCGACCTTAGTCTCGGCTGATGCTTTGATCAGGGCATACTCTCGCGGCCCGTCGTCAATATTCAGTAGAAAAATGGAGTTACGCGGAATCACCGCCAGCACCAGTTGACCAATGCTGGTCGGGCTGCGGAATTGCTGACGATAGTCTTTGCCAAATTCCTTCGCTGCCTGCTTCAACTGGGTTTGTGCGATATCCGGGTCAAAATCCTTTACCCCGGCCTCCAGCACCAATTCATCCATTTTATCTGCTGGCTGACTGGCTATTTTTTCTTGTCGCCGGGCCCTGACTGCGCCCTGTTGCAGCTCCCGTTTAGCTTCTGAGCTTTCCAGCGCCCCAGGGAGAGCATCACTATCCGTCGCCCGCTCGTAAAAAGGTGTCGTCAGCATTGTGCCTTTGGCGTAGCGATCGATGCGCCACGCGGTGATCCAGGCTATCTGATTTTCAAACGCTTTTTCAAGACTGACCGATGCCCGTGGGGGGATGTATTCTGCTGCCTGTTCGTCAGTGATTTTTTCTTTTGATGGGGGGAGGTTTAGCGTTAATTCTCGCCAGGCGTTGAAGCGATTGATAAGGGAGGTATCGACATCAAACTCGGTTAAGACATCTAATACTAAAGCTCTCCATTTATCCTTTTTGAGGTCATTTGGAAGATTATCGCCAGCAACTTTCAGAGGTGCTCCGGCCTGAAAAGCTAAACTATATAGATCATTAAGTGTGATCTGAGACAATAATAGGCTGTCATTTTCCCCATTCGCCTTACCCTGATCTCCAGGAGGATAACCGCCACCAATATCAGAATGCATCCCTGGGTAGATTATTTCCTTACAGTTTGCCGGATATTTACCGTTAGCACGGCGGAGAGAGTCCAGCGGGAAGCTGAGCCTCTGCTCATGCGAAGAAACCAGATGTGCACAATTTTTAATGAGCCCGCCGTAGGTTTTTTCCTCCGGCAGCTCCTGAGTCCCGTCAGCCCATGACATATGCCCTTCCGCCACGGGTGCCACATGCGCTATGCCCACGGATGCCACGGTATCCAGCAGCCCCAGAAACTCAACGCTGAGAGGAATTTTCAGGTCGTCAACCATCAGGCACTGCTCAGGCTTTTGGTTACTGCCTTCAGGTTTTGGTAGTAGCTCACTCAACCAACTGACAAAGGCGCGCGCCGCCGCCGCCCCGCGGGAAAAACCGTATATATACAGCTTAATACCCAGCAGCTTTGGCTGAGTAGGGCTAGGTTGCTGGAGAGCCGGGCTCAGCAAAGACTTCAGTTTTTTCAACTCTGTGGTGAAGGTTTCGTAGCGGTTATGGCTGCCGGTTAGCCCGAGCGAGGCCCAGGTCGTTCCCATTTGATCCAACGCCGCACGGCTTTCAGCATTGCTCATCCACTTCTGGGTCAGCGTAAACTTCAGGGCATCAATAATGCGCAGAAGTCCCCAGTTAATTCGCTCCTCCCCCATCGCCGCCGTAGCCAGGCCCCAACTCGTGTAATCAAGGTCGTTAATTTCAGGGAAAGGCGTACCTACGCCCGGAATATAATATTTAAAATACCGCCCGGAAACGGCTTCATTACTGTCAAAAAGAGCATCTGAACCTCCAATACCGCCGGCATACCCACTGCCGATGGTGGCACGAAATAGACGGGCAATATTGGTTGGATGTTTTGGATCAGACAGGTAAAGATCGTTATTCAGATTATTACCGGTACCGTCAAAAAACAGGCTAATATGCAGCGTCTTACAACACGGCATATCTACCAGCTTGTTTTCAGCCTGGCAAAGCTCATTGCGGTAAGTACGCTCCAGACTCTCCTGTTGCTTACAATTTTTCCCCACCAGCGCCGCCTGCAACGGTAAGCGCCCCTGCGCCGGAAATTCCGACGGGTACCAGACCAGATCCGTTGTTACTTCGGACATACTTTCGGCTCCTTCATTTCCAGCGGCAGTTTAATTGGATAATTTGCATTGGCGGGTGACCAGCAACTGGTCGTTACCTTGACGTCATCGCAGGGTAAAAAGTGCACCGTAATACCGCAGGTTTCCTGTCCCGTATAATCTGGCAGAGGCACAGTTTTGCTATGCTCCCTGTTATTAGCCCTCATTTTCTTTAGCCACACTTTGTACTTCTCTCTATCTGCAAATCCTGGAAAACCCTCTGTGGAGGCTTCACCGCTTTCCCAGTCGACTTTAACTGTCATTCCTAGTTTCCAGACGGAAGGCACACCGTAGCAACACCCTCCACCGCCACCGTCAAATGGACCGATCGCATCTATTCCAGATTGCCCGTTTACGCTGAAGTGATTGATAGCCCATTTGGTATGGTTAATGGCTTTAATTGTTCCTGTACCACCACTCTGCGTTTGTGCTTCTGCCTTTGGCTGGCTGCATCCGGCCAGTAAAAAAACACCCAGTAATACGCAAGAGATTGTTATCTTCATCCTTATCTTCCTTATATTGCGTCATCCACACTTACAGATAAAATGATTTAATTGCGCCACTGGCTGGCATAATTAAATCATTTCAGCCATCGGGATAAATTGCTTTAAAACTCTTACCAGCACCGTCGAAAAGGTAGCCTTCAACTGGTTTTCCTTGCCTGCAACGGCAAACGACCCTGAACCGGAAATTCCGGCGGGTGCCAGACCAGATCCGTGGTTACTTCGGACATACTTTTGGCTCCTTCATTTCCAGCGGCAGTTTGATTGGATAATTTGCATTGGCGGGTGACCAGCAGCTGGTCGTTACCTTCACATCATCGCAAGGTAAAAAGTGCACCGTAATACCGCAGGTTTCCTGGCCAGAGTAATCTGGCAGCGGCACTGTTTTACTGTGCTGACGATTCTGAGCCTTTATTTTTTTTGCCCATTCCAAAAATTTCTTTTCGTCAGCATACCCGGGGAAATCGTCAGAACTCCCAACTCCTGTTTCCCAGTCAATTCGGACTGTCATTCCAGGCGTCCAGACAGCAGGAACGCCATAGCAGCATCCGCCGCCGCCGCCATCAAATGGACCGATCGCATCTATTCCAGATTGCCCGTTAACGCTGAAATGGTTGATGGCCCATTTGGTATGGTTAATGGCTTCTATAGTCCCCGAACCACCGCTTTGCGTTTGTGCTTCAGCCTTCGGCTGGCTGCATCCGGCCAGTAACAAAACACCCAGTAATACGCAAGAGATTGTTATCTTCATCCTTATCTTCCTTTTATTGCGTCATCCACACTTACAGATAAAATGATTTAATTTTGCCGCCACCAGGCAGAATTAAATAATTTTTATCATTGAGATAAATCTTTATCAGACTCTTTTCTGTTGCTTCTTAACTACTAATACCGCCTGTGACGGCAAACGCCCCTGTGCCGGAAATTCCGGCGGGTGCCAGACCAGATCCGTGGTTACTTCGGACATACTTTCGGCTCCTTCATTTCCAGCGGAAATTTGATCGGGTAAGAGGGGCTACCGTAGGTAAAGCAGCTGGTTGTCACCCTCACTTCATCACAGGGTAAAAAATGCACCGTGATACCACAGGTTTCCTGTCCTGTATAATTAGGAACTGGCACGACTGCACTATGTTGCTTTTTTTGTAAATCGATTTGACGTTTCCACGCTTTATATTTTTCTCTGTCAGCAAAGCCGGGGAAACCTTTAGATCCTCCAACTCCTGTTTCCCAGTCAATTTTCACTGTCATTCCTGGTTTCCAGACGGAAAGCACACCGTAGCAACACCCTCCACCGCCACCGTCAAATGGACCGATCGCATCTATTCCAGATTGCCCGTTAACGCTGAAATGGTTGATGGCCCATTTGGTATGGTTAATGGCTTCTATAGTCCCCGAACCACCGCTTTGCGTTTGTGCTTCAGCCTTCGGCTGGCTGCATCCGGCCAGTAAAAAAACACCCAGTAATGCGCAAGAGATTGTTATCTTCATTCTGATTTCCCTTCAGAAAAATGATATATACCAATATCATTTAAAAAATCATATTCCCGTATTAACGATTTGCAATACAAATGGCATCAACAGGCAGCGTCACTGTGTCCAGTACGGCAGAGAAAGGGACATCAAGCCAGGGAAGGTAGACCCAGTATCCCATATCCACCATTTTCTGTGTTCCCTGATAATACTCTTGATAACACCCTGAGGCATGTTCTGATATAGAGCCACAGCCACTTAAAAGAAACACAGACATCAACACGATTATAATTTTCATTACTTTTCCTTATTTATTATTGTCATCCTAAAAAACAATAAACTGAATGATTTAACGTAAATAAGCTGTCCTCATCCGATTTGATGACTCAATCGGGTTAAATGGTCGATTACAAAGGCATCGCGTTCATCATCAAACAATACCCCAGCGTGAGTCGCATTCACCATGCCTTCAAAACAGGCTTTGAATTGGGTCTCTTTGGAGGAGAAAGTACTTATTATTGGCAACTGCTGAGCTAAAAAACGTTTTGCATCACATAAGCACATAAATTTTTCATACTGACTATCACTGAAATCGAGCTGTTGGGCAGCCTCGTCGCGTTTCGGGATACTTCCCCTCCCCGCCAGCAGTGCCGATTGTCCATCAAGATCCTGCCACCCCCAGAACAATGCAGGGTATTTCAGTTGTTCCTGCTGCTCAGCATTCAGAATATCCGTAAAAAAATATGAAAAAATACGAGTATCCCAAAAACGAAAAATCCCTTCCCGTCCTTCTTGCCGGGCATTAGTGATTTGAGTCAGCCATTCTCCCAATCTGGATAATGGCCAAAGAGAACATAAGATCAGTAAAGGCGCCGTTGAGGACATCTCTTTTGCCAGCGCCTGAAGCCAGTTCCATTGTTGCAAATCGTTAAACATAATCCGCATCAGCAACGGTGCGTCCTCGGGATAAATATCCTCAGGCAAATCCTTATAGAGAGACTGCCATTTAATCTGCGGTGAAAAGCCAGATAACGCAGGGATCACGGAGTAATCCACACTGCACTGATCAACAATGACATCGATATAGTTCTGCCCAATCTGCTGGCAAAGCCGTTTGGCCGAGGTTCAGCTGGCTCTTGCCGCCGTACTCGGTGCTGACCTTGATGTGCTCTTTCCCGCGCTCGTCGTCGAGGCGGATTTTGTTGTTCGCCGGGGTGCGCAGCACGTTACGTTTGTAGTTTCGGATAGTGACGTGGTCACCGTGCGCCGAGTCGTGCAGCACGCCGGCGATGTACGGCCGGTCCGGGTTGCCGTCCTCAAAGCCAATCGCCACTTCGGTGCCCGCCAGCAGCGGCAGGTGCAGGCCGTAAGTGTCGCCGGCATAGGGCCGGGATTGCCGCACCCACAGGCTCTCGAACCCGGTTTCCCGGTCTTCACGGTCAAACAGCATGTGAACGCGGTAGCGGCCGTCTTTATCGATATGGCCGTAGGTGTCGTTTTCGATGGTGCTGGTCACCCGCGCAGGCAGCGTACCCGCCATCACCGGGCGCGCGCCGGGCGCGGGGCGAAAACAAAAACCCGTGCTGTCCGGGATGCCGTCAAAGCTGACGCTGAAGTCCTCATCACGTCGCGCATGGCTGTGCATCGCCGTGATGACCACGCCCTGCGCGAATACCTCTGCCACTTCATATCCGCCGGTGACTTTGAGTACCTGACCCGGCGAGAGGGTCGGGCAGCCGGTGATGGCACGGGTCTGCGTCTGGCCGTTCAGGTAGCGCTCGTGGCGGATGCGGGCATAAAACGCGCCGGACTCCGGTGCCGGATTGCGGTCGTGAGCAACGCCCGGCGTCAGATAGTTGTCGGCATAGTGATAGGCATCGCCACAGGTGGTGCTGTCCCCGCGGGTTGCATCCACCCGCGCGTTCATGTCCTCCGTGGCCTGGCGGTAGTTGTAATCACGGGTGCTGACCTGCTTCTGCACCACGCTGTGATGGCACGCCATCCCCCAGACCGAGTCTATGCCCTGAGAATGCTGGCCTGACGGCGGAACCGAGGGTAAGGTCAGGCCCTTCTCATAACCGTCCTGACCGTCGTAAAACGCCACCACGTCGATGTTCAGCCGCGTGTCGGCGGTGAAGCGGAACCAGATGCCGGCCTCGCCCAGCAGGCGGGTGATAAAACGCAGGTCGTCCTCACCGTACTGCATCACCTGCTCGCGTCGCGGGTACTCTTTACTCAGTGAAAACAGGAAGTCCTGGCCGCGCATGCCATGGCGCTCGCGCAGGATTTTTTCCACGATTTGCGGGACCGGCATGTCCTGGTAGATGGCGTTCTGGTGCGAACGGTCGAGCAGCGCCAGGCGTGGCTGGAGCGTCAGGGCATAACGGGTTTCATCCTTTGAGGTGCTGAGGCGTTCAAAGCCGCTCACCACGCCCTGTATCACCCGCACCACCTGCTGCATTTTGATGCCGTAGCCCTGGTCAACCGGGGCCTGCAGCGTCAGGGAGGCGGCTTTCATCAGCATCATTTCCCTGCTGATGGCATGGTCCGGACTGGTGAATTCAATACGGTAGCTGAACGGCGTGCTCAGGGCCTCGTCGCCTTCAAACGCCAGCACGTCGAGCTCTGCTTCACATCCCTTCACCGCCAGCCGGTGATGATTATGGCTGAATCTTATCGGGGGCTGACCACTCATGCGTGCACTCCTTGTGTATGGTCAAATTCCAGCACTACACCTTCTTCCTCACTCCAGCTCAGCGTCAGGGAGTGTGGCTTCTGTTTCGCCGCCATATGGGTTAACAGTTGCTGGCTCAGCACCGGCAGAATTTGCTGGTTGAGCAGGCTGTCGACATTACGCGCCCCGGTATCCGGCAGCAGGCAGGCGGCGGTCAGCGCGTCATACAGGCTCTCATCAACCTGCGTGGTCAGGCCGTAGTGACGATGTAAGCGCCTGCTGACCTGTGACAGCTTCATTTCCACGACGGTGCGCATCGCCGTTTCATTCAGCGGGCGGTAAATCACCGTCTGGAAGCGGGCCAGCAGCGCCGGCTGAAAGTGGTCGCGCAGGATCGGGCGCAGCAGCTCGTGCAGCTCCCCTTCGCTGGCGTCCGGCTGTTCATCCAGCAGCTGCATCAGGTGGTCGCTGCCGAGGTTTGAGGTCATCAGAATCACCGTGTTGCGGAAGTCGATTTCACGCCCTTCGCCGTCGCGCATAAAGCCGCGGTCGAACACCTGATAGAACAGGTTCATGACGTCACGGTGCGCCTTTTCCACTTCAT
Organism: Pantoea sp. X-Soil-YNGN-775; assembly: GCF_059730575.1. Classification (NCBI taxonomy): domain Bacteria; kingdom Pseudomonadati; phylum Pseudomonadota; class Gammaproteobacteria; order Enterobacterales; family Erwiniaceae; genus Pantoea; species Pantoea sp. X-Soil-YNGN-775. Next base: position 2,890,301 of record NZ_AP035945.1, read on the forward strand.
CCAGCAGCACCACGCTGTACGGACGCTTGCGCACCGCTTCGGTGAGAATGCCGCCCTGACCGTAACCGACATAGCCCGGCGGTGAGCCTTTCAGCTGCGACACGGTGTGCCGCTCCTGGTACTCCGACAGGTTGATGGTGATGAGGGATTTCTCACCGCCGTACAGCACGTCCGCCAGCGCCAGCGCGGTTTCGGTTTTGCCGGTGCCGCTCGGGCCGACCAGCAGGAACACGCCCTGCGGGCCGTTCTCTGACGTCAGCCCGGTTTTGGCGGCGCGCAGGCGCTGAGCGATGGCCTCAAGAGAAGTATCCTGGCCGACAACACGGCTGCCGATTTCGTTTTCCACGGTCAGCAGTCCGGTCTGTTCGTCTTTCATCAGGGAAGAGAGCGGCACGCCGGTCCAGTCGGCAATCACGCTGGCAACCGTGCGGGTGTCGACATCCACCTGAACCAGCACGTCGCCCTGCTGCGCCTGCGCCAGCTGCTGTTGCAGGCCGGTAATTTCAGCCTGCTGGCTGCTGCCCTGGCGGCTGGCCATCAGCTGCTGAGCCAGCGCCTTTTCGTGGCTGAAACGCGCCTCCTGCTCCCCGATACGCGCTTCCGGTTCAGCCCGCTGCCGCTCAATGACACCCAGGCGGTCAGCATGACGGTTGCTGCCGGCGGCGATGTCTGCCAGCAGCGCCTGCTCTTCCAGCGCCAGCGCGGTCAGCTGTGCTTTCAGGCGTACAATTTGTTCCGGCACCGTGTCGAGGCTCATGCGTACCCGGGCGGCGGCGGTATCGAGCAGGTCGACCGCCTTGTCCGGCAACTGACGACCTGTCAGGTAGCGGCGCGACAGGCTGACCGCTGCTTTTACCGCATCGTCGGTGATATGCACGTCATGGTGTTCGGCATAGCGGGATTTCAGCCCACGCAGCATCAGGCAGGCGGTGTCGTCGTCCGGCTCGTCCACCTTCACCATCTGGAAACGGCGCTCCAGTGCGGCATCGCGCTCAAAATACTGTTTGTATTCGGACCATGTTGTGGCAGCGATGGTGCGCAGCTCACCGCGCGCCAGCGCCGGTTTCAGCAGATTGGCGGCATCTGCGCCACCGGCCTGATTACCGGCACCGATAATGGTGTGGGCCTCGTCGATAAACAGCAGAACCGGCACCGGTGACTGCTGCACGGCGTCGATAACGTTTTTCAGGCGCTGTTCAAATTCACCTTTCACCCCCGCCCCCGCCTGCAGCAGGCCGAGGTCAAGGGTGCGCAGGATGACCGGCCTGAGGGACTCAGGGACGTTGCCTTCGGCAATGCGCAGCGCCAGGCCTTCCACCAGTGCGGTTTTCCCGACGCCCGGCTCACCGACCAGAATCGGGTTGTTTTTACGGCGGCGGGAGAGAATGTCGACCATCTGGCGGATTTCGGTGTCGCGGCCGAACACCGGGTCAATCTGACCTTCCCTGGCCCTGGCCGTGACGTCGAGGGTGAATTTATCCAGCGCGTTCTGCAGCGCCGGGTTCAGCTCACCGTCTTTCAGCTCTGCACCGACCGGGCGGCCCACAAACTCCACGTTACTGCCGTGGCTCTGCGCCAGTCCGGCTTCCTGCTGCACGTCCGGGCGCTCATCCGACTGCCCATCAAGCAGCGGACGCAGGCGTTCCAGCTGACTCTGGCCCAGCGTCAGCAGCGGCCACAGCCCGTCACAGCGAACCAGTTTCTGTTTGTCAGTCAGCGCCATCAGCAGATGGATGCTGCGGATTTGTTCCTCACCGTTAAGAGAAGCAATCAGCCAGGCTTCCTGCATCAGCGTCTGAATGTCGTCAGACAACTGCGGGCGGCTGCGCACTGAGCGCGGCTGTTTATCCAGCCAGCCGAGCAAATCCTGCCAGATGGCGTCCATATCCCACTCATAGCGGCGGGCCAGCACCGTCAGGTCACCTTCCCCCTGTTCGAGCAGCTTCAGCAGCCAGTGCTCCGGCAAAATTTCCGCATGGGCACGGGTCTGGCAGAGCGAGGCCGCCGCCTCCATCGCACGGGCGCAGTAAGGGTTCAGACGTCGCAGCAGGATGGCTGGATTTTCCATGACTCTCTCTCTTTGTCGGTTGCTGGACACGCTACCGCCCCTCGCTGTTTCCCGTGAAGGAGACCAGAGCGCACAAGGTCGGGCGGGCAGATTGTGGGTTTCTTTGCTGAAAGCCCGCACAGGCAGACGCTCAGCAAAAGTAAAAAGCGGACAGAACAGGCTGCCCGTCAGGCGGTTACGCTAAATAGTTCGTGCTGTAGCAAGGCGGCAAGCGCGTGCAGCCCCGGGAGCTTACATAAGTAAGTGACCGGGGTGCATGAGTACAGCCAACACCAGTAAGTGACCGGGGTGCATGAGTACAGCCAACACCGCTACAGCGCGAAATATGACGCGTAATCAGGCGGTGGCGCGTTCGTTCCAGCTATCGGAATGAATGATGTTGCCGTCTTTGTAGGTCCAGGTGATTTTTTCGTAACGCAGCTCGATGGTTTCGAGGTGGTTATGCTTCTCGTAGGATGGGTCTTTGATGTCGTGCATTTTCGGTGCAACTTTCACCAGCCTGACGTTTTCCAGCTTCGTGTTGAAGTACTCCACCTCCTGACCCGCGTCGTTGATTTTGTACCACTTAAACTCCGCAGACTTCAGGGTCTGACCGGTGGTCACCGCCTTGTAGAGGTACGGGCTGGAGGAGTCGATTTCCTTGGTGAACAGGAACGGCGTGTGGATACGGGTGCCGGTCAGCTTGCCGGTGTTGTTATCGGTCGGGATATAGAGGCAGTGATCCTGAGCAACCACTTCGATGCTGCCTTCACGCTCATGAACGTCTACAGACCCTTTAATGTCCGCACCGCCGTCGTCTTTCAGCCACAGATAAACAGGAATAGCCATGTGTTATTTCTCCATTTTATAGTCGTGCGCGTCACCATCCTGCGATGACACGTTGGTGTTGCCTGGAATTCGGCAGGCATCGGCCTGCGGTACCAGACTGATTTCAACACGACGGTTAAGCGCGCGGCCTTCCGGCGTGTCGTTGGTCGTTACGGGACGGTCTGCGCCATAGCCCTGCACTGCAAAACAGCTTTCCGGCACGTCGCCGGTGTCACGCATCCAGTTGCGCACCGCTTCGGCACGGTTCAGGGACAGCGTCTGATTGAGTTGCGGATTGCCGGTGTTATCGGTATGGCCGGCCACCACAATCAGCCAGCCCGGCTTCGCTTTGATGCCGACCAGCGAGTTCACCAGCATTTTGGTGGAGCCTGCCTTCAGCTCTGCCCTGCCGGAATCGAACAGCGACATACTGTCGAGCTGCACAATTTTCGGTACCGGTTTGGGTTTCGGCTGCGGTTCAGGCGGCGGAGGCGGAGGCGGAGGCACATACGAGCGGATCGCATCCAGCACCGGCAGTCGCAGACGCTCACCCTGATACAGGCCCAGGCTAAGCCGGGCCGGTACGCCATTGCGCGCCCAACCATCCAGCAGTGCCGCATCGTCACGCAGGACGGCAACGGCGTCGGCTTTAGGTCCGAAATCATTCATCGGTATGCGGTCATAGCGGGCAATATCGAAGCTCACACGCTGCAGCAGCTGGCGATTGTTCCAGCCACTACTGAGCAGCGCGGCAATGGCCGCCAGCGTGAAAATCCCGAGCGCATAACGCCAGGTGCGCCCTTGAGGCGTTAATCCCCGCCCTGCCGGCAGCAGCGGCAGGATAAAATCCGGCAAGGGGGAGTTCACCGTACTGTCCTTGCCCACCGGCTGCCAGCCAGCTACCTGCTGCAGAGCGGTGTGGCGGGACAACCATGCTGTCCAGGCCGATGCTGCCAGACTTCCGGCAAGGGTCGGGCCTGTTCCCCACAGCACCGCCGTGGGTGAGATGACCGGAACATCGGGATTCTCATCCATAAAGACGGCCTTGACGTGCTGATGGAACCAGCTCATCAGGCTGTTGATCAGCACCTGTTGCTGCAGCGCTGGTGTACCGCCGGTGGTGACCCATGCGGCGATTGAGTTCGGTGCTAAAGACTCGCGCCAGACCCTGACCCCTTCACCCGGTATAGCCGCCTGCCAGAGCAGGTCATTTGTCATCGCGCTACCGATCTGACCGTTCAGAACCAGCGGTACGGAGAGTCCGGTTTCCTTACGCAGCTGGCTGATTTGCCAGCGCAGGGCCAGCAGGCAGCGGGTAAGTCGCTCACTGTCAGCGTGCTTCTGCGGGCAGACAGTGACCATCACCGACAACTGACGTCCCCAGTCAGGGCGCAGCCGCAGGACCTGACGGGCGGTCTGCTCCAGATTCTGAGGGTCTCCGACGCGGATCCAGCACCCCTGCGTGACCGTGAGCACCGGTGACTGATGAGGCCAGGCCAGCGGCAGATCGCCACAGACCAGCACTACCGGCTGACGGTAAGTGGCTTCAGGTAGATCGTCCAGATGCAGGGTGTCATCGTGCTCCGTACCACGACTGTTGAGATACCAGAACGCCACGATAAGCCCGCATACCGCCAGCAGAGCGAGCACAGAAACCTGTCGGGAGAGCGGCAGAAATCCCAGGCAGACCACTGCACTCAGCAGCGCGGCCCACATCGCAAGCCCGCGCTGTTGTGCAGGACTCATTTCACGACTCCCGGCAACAGGGTCAGCAGCGTCTGATCCAGCCAGTGATCCAGTGCCCACCAGAGCGCGGCGATCGCCACCGCGCTCAGGCCAATACGCACCGGCCATGACGCCAGCCAGCCGCCCATTGCTGATCCAGTACGACTTTCCGCCAGTACCGGATGGTTTTGTGGATAGCTGAATGGCGTGACATGTTCACTGAGTGCAGTAACGAGTTTCTGGCGTTCCGGGTCATTCAGAGAGCGGAAACTACCAAGGAACCCCACCATCATCACCCGCTGGAAACAGGTCACAACAGCGTGGTCAGGCACCGGTTCACGCAGCACATCGCGCATCCGATCGCACAGCGTGTCACCAGCGTCCATCGTGCCGAGAAAATATCCCTGCAGCGGAATGTCATACCACTGCACACAGGCGTCATCCTCCACACCGCGACCTTTGACCACCTCATCAAGCAGCGCACACTGCGCGGTGAGAATATGCTGACAACTGGCTTCATCGAGTTCACTTGCTTTAAGCTCACGCTGCACGCGCTCCACATCAGCAATACAGCGATCCCATAGTATCCGGCCTTCACCGTCCTGAAACTGCGGGCCGTGACGCAGGCTGATCACCTGCAGCAAGGTGTCCTGAAGCAACATGTCGATATCAACAGCTGCACTACTACCGCGTTTACGATCACTCATGTTCTCAGTACCGCGAAGAGTTCGAGTTCAGGCTCGCCGAGCATTCCAGGAACGTAAAACATGCAGGTGCCGCCCTGGAGCATTTCGATGGCCAGCGGATGAGAGGCATCAAGGCTGAAATACTGATTTTCCAGACGCAGTGGAATCGCTGCCGGCACATGGCGCAGTGGCGTCAGAGGTACGCCCACCCGTGATGAATTAACGATACTCCTGACATGATCGGGGCTGCCGACCTTGCACTGACGCGTGAACTGCTCCTGCAGCTGTGCCACGGGTATCGGCGATCGCACGGAGAGGTAATAATCAGCCCCTTCGCGCAGGCGTGGGTCATGCAGACGAGCCTGCCAGAAGTGAAGTCGGGCATCGTGCTCGAGCTGAATCGCCACCACCCGCGACGGCAGGCTGGCTTCCAGCAGGTCGCCCAGCAGATCAAACAGTGGCGGGAAGACGTTATTCAACTGCTCATGCTGCCAGACCGGGATGGCGCTCACCTGGTGCTCCAGCGAGAAGGTCAGCAGGCTGCCAGCCAGCCGGGCCAGCTCAGGATAAAGACGCTCAGGCGGGCTTTGCAGGTGGCGCTGAAACTGTCCCAGCACCGGTTCAGCACTGTTCAGGGCATTGAGCAGCCAGAACAGGGACACGTCGGCCACGGCAAAATCAGCCATGCGCTCGTTACTTTCCCGGCGCATATCCATCAGCCGACTCAGACGAGCGCGCAGTTGCGTCATCAGCTGTTCCAGCTGTGTTACCAGCCAGCGACTGCCCTGCAGAGCCAGCAGCGGCGGAAGCCAGGTTTCATCGGGCACCCAGCTCCCCTGTGAATCCTGCTGCAGACGGGCGACCGGACAGGTCAGGTAATCGCTGTTGTTCTGATGGGCGAAGCGCAACGTCAGCTCTGGCTGCATCACCGCGATCTGGCGGATGTCTTCGCCAAAGGTGTTGCGGACATCCCGCCAGCGCTGGCGATAACGAACGGGGCGCTCGGCCACGCCGTCAGGTTTAAGGCAGTTGCCGCCATTCGACCGCAGCAGCGGAAGAGCCAGAACCACCTGCTCCTCATGCGAAGCGCCTTCAAGCGAAAGTACCGGCGGCAGCGCGTCGGCATTGTCGGTATCGATCAGCGTACCGTCCTGAAAACGGACATGCAGATGACGAGCCTGCAGACGGCCCAGTTTCAGTGCTTCCGGTTCGAAAGCGACATTTATCACTCCCCAGGGCTGTGATAAACCCAGTCGGGCGATGCATTCCGCAGACCAGGCCGCATACGCGGCCTGTTGCTGGAAGTGCTGGGGAGAGATCATCTGGCCCCTGCCCCATAATGGTTGTTCCGTTTTCATTGGCTTCCTGCCTTAGCTTACGATTTCGCTTTCGGCATCTGGGAAACCAGCGACAGATTGACGTCCATGCCTTCCACCTGGAAATGCGGCACGGCAAACAGCTTCACGCGGAAGAAACCGGGGTTGTCCTCGATATCTTCCACCACCACTTTTGCATCGCGCAGCGGGTGTGACGCCTGCAGCTCGTCGCCCGGATCGGTCATTTCAGTCACCAGACTGCGTACCCAGGTGTTGAGCTCCAGCTCGAGTAAACGGCGATCTTTGGTGGTGCCGATGTTTTCGCGCTGAATGAGTTTCAGATAGTGCGCGATACGCGACAGCAGGAAGATATACGGCAGACGGGCGTTGATGCGGCTGTTGGCTGTCGCATCTGCCGTGTCGTACAGCGCCGGTTTCTGGGTGGAGTTGGCGGAGAAGAAGCAGGCGTAATCGCGGTTTTTGTAGTACGACAGCGGGATGAAACCGAGACTGGCGAACTCAAACTCACGGGTTTCCGGGATCATCACTTCTGAGGGGATCTTCACCTGATTACCGGTGCCGAGATCGTACAGATGGATAGGCAGATCCTGCACAGCGCCGCCGGCCTGCGGACCCCGGATTTGCACGCACCAGCCGTTGTTGATGAAGCTTTTCACCATGTTGGCGGCAAACGCAAACGAAGCATTGGTCCACAGGTATTTATCGTGATCCGGCCCCTTCACCTCTTCAGTGTAATTGAAGCTGCGCACCGGCACGGTGTCAGGACCGTAAGGCAGGCGCCCCAGCACGCGCGGCATCACCAGCCCGATATAGCGGCTGTCGTCGGTTTCGCGGAAGGATTTCCATTTGATATATTCGGCCCGGTCAAAGTAGTTGCCAATATCTTTAATCGCCGCCACCTCTTCCATTGAGCTTTTCAGGAAGAACTGCGGACCGGCAGAGCCGATAAACGGCATGTGCGCTGCGGCAGACACTTTCGAGATGTTGCGCAGCAGGGTGATGTCCTGCGCCGAGGCGTCAAATTCATAGGCAGAAATCAGCGCGGCAATGGGTTCGCCACCCGGGCTGTCGTACTCTGCGGTATAGGTGTGCTGATATAATCCGCTCTGAATAATCTCCGGCGCGTCCTCAAAATCCTGACGCAGAGCGTCTTTCGACAGGTCAAGTAACTCAATTCTGACGTTCTGACGGAAGTCGGTTTTGTCCACCAGCGACTTCAGCCCGCGCCAGGTGCTTTCTGTTTTCTGGAATTCTTCATGATGCATTACCGCATCCAGCTGGCGGCTTATCTGGTAATCAAGCCCGGCGATGTGGTGGTCAATCAGCGTTTTATCCAGTTTTTCAACTTTTGAACCCGATTTTGTCAGGCACTCAAGAAACACCTGCATCCCGGCGGTCAGTCGCTCGTCAGCCGTGGCATCGGACATCGCCTGGCTGTCCTGCCAGATATCCAGGGCGCTCAGTTCAGAGACCGGGTTCAGGTTGATTTTTTCAAACAGGGCGGCATACACGCCACCGGCTTCCGGGCGTTCCAGCACGATGCTTTCGCCACCCGCGCCATTCTCATTTTTTACAGACATCAGCATTTCCTTCATTAATCCGTTAAACCGGGGTGACCGTTACGGCTGTTTCGGTGCCAGAGCAGATAACTCACCGCGTAATTCAGCGCTGAGCGTCGGGTCGAGCAGGATTTTTTCCAGCTCTTTACGGAAGGTCACGTTGTCCAGCAGGTTGGCTTTAAGGTCGCGGAGCAGGTTGCGCATGGCGAGCATGGCCCGCAGCTGCGGGATTTGACGCGCGACCTGTTCCGGCTCGAAATCTTTCATTTCATTGAAGGAAAGGCTGACGTTCTCTTCGCTGCCGTCACCGGCCAGGGTGTTTTCGACTGACAGGTGAACGGCAGGCGTGAATCCTGTCATCACGCTGTCGAAGTTGTTTTTATTGACGCTGACGGTTTCACGCTCCGATACCGGGCGTTGCTCTGCGCCATTGCTGTAATCGCCGATAACCATCAGCCTGAGCGGGAGTTCGATTTTTTTCTGTGCCCCGCCGGTGTGCAGGCTGAGCCGGATATTTACGCGGGCTTTGGGGATTTCGGACTGATAGGAGTTAGACATGGCTGTCCCTGTTCTACGAAGTAATAGAAACGGTTAATGCCACTGAAAAATTAATAAGAAAGACTTACCTTTAAATAACCCCTTCCCCGTTTACGCTACCCGAGGACGTGAGTCAAAAATCGGGCAGATTCCATTCATCAGCGAGCATGACACCTGTTTTGAGGTTTTATATGAAAGGCATTAATTTCGGACAACGCCTCATTGACGAAGTTTAGAAACATTGCATCGGCGTTTGGAAATGAAAAGATGTAACTAAAGATTACAAGAATGGGTTTTAACAAAAACAGATCATCATCATGATTTATAAGAATTTTCTAAAGAAACCGTGCGCAGGCCGCATGAGGTAAGGATGTACGCCAGCCGATTACTGTAACCTGGCATTTAAAATCGTATAAAGCATCGTCACTTTCACTCTTCATATGAGACTGTAATATTTATGTAACTACGAGAGCCGGGCCGCGTAGCGGTAAATGGAATGTTCATCATTGCATTGAAAGTGAATTTTTTGTTTTTACTTAAACAGCGCTTAATATTATTTATGTACCCAAAAAGGAGGAGATGTAACCGTTCGTCGTGACTTATTGAGGAAAATGCTGGCATTCTGGGCAGGGCGAAGTGATGGGAAGGGTTAGCGACAGAGATGACCTTATTTCGGCTGACAGGTGCAGCAATGTCCGGATCCATACCGATCGCAGTGCGGGAGCAATGCCCGATGTAATGGACCGGACAATGCCCGGAGTCAGGCGCAGAAAAAAGCCGCGGCTACGCTCTGGCTTCTGTACTCAGTGTCAGCAACTTATTCTGCTGTTCAGACTGCGGTGCGAGGCAGGTTCAGCGTGACGCCAGAGCCCGGTCAGGCGCTGCTGCACCCCAAGATATTGCCGTGCCCTGAACGCCTCCGTTGCGTGCCGTTACCCTCATTCGAAAAGAGAAAATGTCAGCCGTGAACCCGGTCAGGCCTGGCGAAGTAAAAAGCCAGATTGAAAAAGCCGCAGACCACAGCCATGCTGGATAAGGAGACGCTGCAGAGGAGCGTGAAACATTGTGCTGACGACAGCCCCGCCGCAAAAATGAGTAAAACAGTGTGGGTTTCGACCCCGATCGATCAAAACGAGGACCGAAAGTGTGAAAAAGAAAATTACTCTGCCCCAGTTTGGTCAGCAGGCTGATGCAGAGGTATTCGGCAACAAAATCACCGTTCGCTATGAGGGCAATGAATCCTTTCCCCGAGGCCTCAAAGTAAATGAACAGTATTATGTGGTGATTGATGGCGAGGAAAAAACCATGACGCTGGTGCGCAAGCCGATGGGCTCATGGCAGTTCGCCCTGCAGTAATCACCTGTGCTGCAAATGGCCTCGCTGCGGCGAGGTTTTTGTTATCTGACCGCCGTCAGACACCACACGACAACGGACAGTCGCTGAGTGCGGTGCAGCGCTATAACTGCCTGCGATGGTCGCCTCTGCGCTCATTGCCGCAAAACATGATGTACACCTCTCCTGACGTCTACCCAATTAAATACACCCCTTATAATCAGCGACAACCCCTCTATTCTGGCTATGCGACGTCAACTGATACCTACCCATTTCAACGTGAATCAATAAACGTTTGGGGGCTTATCCTGTTCAATGAAAAACGACGCCCCAAAATGCCCTTAAATGCGCGTCAGGACGAGACTGCAAAACCCAGAGACAAAGCCTGTAAGCCCGCTGATGGCGGAGGACTCTATCTCATGGTCAATACTAACGGTTCAAAGTACTGGCGCATGAAGTATCGGTTTGCCGGGAAAAAGAAAAAGCGCTCATTCGGAACCTTACGAGCACAGGCTTATGCTGCAATGGTGTGGGATGCGAATATTCTGATAACACCGCTATCCCTGCCACCATTACAGAAAAGAAAAAGGGCAGCACCAAATACACCCAGCCACAGGCCGGACGTCATTTTCTCGCTATGTTATTTTTTCCACCAGCAACCGATAAACGAAATATCCGCTCTCATCAGGCAGTCATTCAGCCATCAAATTACACTGCGCCAGCAGCGCAGGGATGCAACTGATATCTGCACTTTACACCACAAGATCGATAGAAGCACCGAACGACGTGTTCCGTGCGGTGATAAAAAAATGCCACATGTTCCCGGCAGATAATGCGGTACGTCAGGTTATTTATCTGGCGATCAAGGATGCGTCGTAAAATGGAGTATGCCGATCCAGAACTGGTGGGTTGGTAATGATTTTTTCAGTATTTTCTTATGCGCACAGGGAATTTAAAAAGGATATCTAACGTCATTATCAATCTGACAACGAATATTCCTAAGCGAGTTCCATATGACCACAAAATAATTCGTCTGCTATAAAATTCAGATTCTGGATATTGTTCCTGTGGATAAATTTTGTTAAAAAGCATCCGGGCGATTTGCTATCTGTGGCAAAATTTTATAAATCGTATTTCTTAAGGATAAGTTATGGCGGTAAAGATCAGAATGGAGAATCGCCGGACAAGTGAATGGACGGCAGGTTTTTATGGCTTCTCATGGACAACGCTCTTTTTTGGCCCCTTCCCGGCGCTCCTTCGCAGAGATTTCCGGACTTTTATCACCTTTATGCTGGCAACATTCCTGCTGGGCCTCTACACGCTGGGTGCCGGGGCGATAATGCTCATTATCATCTGGGCGTTTAAATACAATGGGTATTACACCAATAATCTGATTAGAAGGGGCTTCTCTTTTGCTGGCACCCATCCTGAAAAGCAGCTTACTGCCTTAAGGTTAACGTTGCGGCTTAATCCTGATAATCTGCATTACTCTCCACAATAAAACAGAAGAACTCAATATTTCACTTTTTGTGGAGGAATATCTGTGCATCGTATTCTTTACCTGTCAGGCTTTGTGGTTTGCCTTTTCGTGTCTGTCACAGCCATCGCAAAGCGCAATGAGTGGTTTTTAGTGCAGGAGGAAGGCGCGCGCGAATATATCGTCGAAGATCCGCTGGGTAATGTGCTTAACTTTTCCTGTGAGACGGCATTTAATGCGTCGTCCCCCAACCTCATTGGCGAACGCATTTTATATCTCTATATCGGTACTCAATCATACGATTCAAGTAATCAAATTATCATGCTGAGTACGGGGGAAAAAAGCTATCACATTAGCGCGAAATCTGGCTGGGGAGATGGACAGTGGTATGCCTTCTGGCGTGGTACACAAAACAACGAAGCTAATGTCGTTAATGTTTTTGTGGCTGGAAAGAAGATTGTCACCTTTACGATGTTAAGAGCCGCTGAGCTTTATCAGCATGCTCCCAATGATGGATGTATAAAAAAAGCCCTGTAATCAATTCTGCTTTTTATAAAAGGAGAAAGCAGGCCCGGATATGTTATGACTTTGACTCACCGCCGGAGTGAATGGCCTTCTATGATAAAAAAAAGCGAATCACTGATAAAGCTCCGCATCGCCGTTCTGGATGAGCAGCCCATTGTATGCAGAGGGATACAATCCATCCTTGCGGGTAAAGAGGGGCTGGAGCTAATCGGGGTTTATGGCAATCGTCGCGATATCATCGCTATTCTCAGGAGCCGAAAAGTTGATCTTCTGGTACTGGACTACCAGCTCGGTAGCGAGGAGATTGACGGGTTATACCTTATCAAATATCTGCGCGCGCAGTTTCCCCAATTAAAAATACTTATCTACTCTTCTATCGCCAGCCCGGCCATCCTCCAGCTGGTGATGCATGCCGGCGTGCGGGGCTACGTCAGTAAAAATGAAGATACCGACGTGCTGGTTCACGCCATCCGCCAGGTCAGATGCGAAAAAACCTTTATTACTGAGGAGATGCAGCGGCAGCTTGACCGTTTTCTGGAAGCGGATGGGAAAAGCGAGAATGGCCTATGGCAGGAGGGGGCAAATATCAGCGTGTTAAAGCGCGATCTCTCTCCGAGAGAAACTGAAGTTATTCGCTGTTACCTGGCAGGTATGACACTGATGCAGATCGCCGCGAAATACTCACGCAGCCGTAAAACCATCAGCAGCCAGAAGCAGACTGCCCTGCGTAAATTAGGGTTACGCTCCGATCTGGAACTATTTAAATATGCCGAGCATCTGAAGCTCAGCTAAATAAGGGTAAATAGCCTGACGGCGATGGAAACCGTCAGGCTTGGTCAGAACCGGTTTATTCCTGGGCTGTCGGAGCCTGGCACTTCACCACCGATGACACTCTGGACAGCGTATGGATCTGCTGATGCATCGGGCTTAACTCCTGCTCCGCCTGCATACGATTAATCCTCTCCGGCTGCTGCGCGCTCCCTTTATCTATACGCATAAAATAGGTTTTGCCTCCCTCCAGCGTCACCGACCACGGCTGCGCCCTTTTTCCAGCATAAGCGGGCGCATCCTTGATGTAACTTCCCAGCGTATGGCTGCCGGGTGTCAGGCAGAATACGTTGTACCCACCCGGCAGCAACGCTGTCTGAAACTCCCCATCCACATAAACATGTGCCGCACCGTCAGGGGTGCCTGTTTCAGCACGATAATAAACAACCTGAGACTGAGACGGCGATACGGCGGATACCGGCGCATATTGTTTTCCCATCGCATTACGCGCCTGGGCGGCGTTGCTACAGAGTGCAGCACCTGCCAGCAGCGTAATTAACAGATGTAGACCAGCTTTTTTCATGACTCCTCCACGGGTGCCCTGTAAGGCACCCGGTCAATACGGTTAAGGGTAAATTAACGTCCAGCGATAAGAGAATGCGTCAGTGGATCACGCCCCCCTGTTGCAGAAGCAGAGCAAGATCGCTACCCGTGGGCTGTAAGGCGCTGTAGTGATCTCCGCTTGTCTCACTGAGGTGCTGATCCGCTACCGGCAGAGCATTATCGGTGCCCTGTGGTTCACCCGGCTTGCTCGCTTCCCCTTTTTGAACCGTACCGGCATCGTCAAACTGCCAGAACTCCTGCTCCGGGATCAGGACATCTGCCCTGGACAGCATATCCCCTTTACTCCACTGCATCTCTGCCGCCCCGTTACCCTGGGTTGTCTCTGCATTCACCGATAAGTTCATGTCATGGTGATCGGTCAGGTTCAGAGAGAGTTTCTCTTCCGCCGCCGTCGGGTCTGAGCTTACCCGTTGAGTCGGGAATGTTTGCACCCCGGTTGCAGGAGCTTCGCTGGCAGCAGTAAGGTTTTCCACTAAAGGTGCCTCTAATGGCTCTAATGCCGCTACTGATACCGTAAAGACAGGGGTTTTCTCACTGCTGTTACCCGCCGCATCAGTGGCCAGGACTTCAACGGTGTGCTGACCAATCTCAAGATCGTTGGTGGGGGTGTAGGACCAGGTACCTTTATTACCCGCGATGGTGGTACCCGCCTCTACGCCATCGATAAATATGGTGACATTACTCCCCGCCTCGGCATTACCGATGAAGGTTGGACGCGAGTCATCACTTGCTTCTCCATCGTAGACCAACCCTGAATCTGCACCTGCATCATCGGAGGCATAAAGAATGGATGAGGTGGGCGCAACGGTATCCACCGTTAATCCCCATGCCGCCGACTGGCTGCTGGTATTCCCGGCGGCATCCACGGCAACGGCGGAGAACTGATGTTCGCCGTCAGACAGGAGGTTATCCAGCGTATAAGCCCAGGCACCGGTGGCGTCAGCCTGCACAGTACCGACCATCACACTGTCGATGTAAATGGAAACCCTACTGTCATGCTCTGCCGTACCGTTGATTACCGGCAGGTTGTCATTGGTCAGTCCGCCGTTACTGATATTTCCCAGAATCCCGGCAACATCATCGGTTGCGGTAGTAATGACCGGCGTTTCACTCACCGTATCAACCACGACAGACCAGGTATTACTTAGCCCGCTGATATTGCCCGCCGCATCGGCCGCCGAGGCGGTAATCTGATGCGTGCCGTCTGCCACCCCCATTTCTGGCGTAAAGGTCCAGTTGCCGGTATCGCTGGCCGTGGTGGTGCCCACTGCGTTGCCATCAACATACACCGTGACGGTGCTGTTCGCCTCAGCCGTTCCGCTGATAGCCGGTTGGGCATCGTTGGTCAGCCCGGCTTCCGCAACGGCACCGGTGAGGGCATCCACATCATCCACCACATCCGTAATAACCGGCGCATCCGGAGCCAGGGTATCAATGGTAATGGGAATAACGGTGGCGGGAGCCGATTCGTTGCCCGCCGGATCGGTCGCCGTCACCGCCAGATCGTGCTCGCCATCCGCCAGTGGCGTATCCGGCGTAAAGGTCCATGCGCCCGTATCATCCACAATGGCCGTGCCGATTGGCGTCCCGCCATCGGTGATGGTGATAGTATCGCCCGGTGTGCCGGTGCCGCTCAGGGTTGGCAGGTTGTCATCCGTCACGCTCCCAGGCGCAACGGAGCCGACAGTTGCCCCCACATCATCGTTGATATCCGTGACCGGCGTATCGGGCGGCGTGGTGTCAATGGTAATGGCAAATACCGGCGTGGGATCGGTCTCTCCCTGGGCGGGGCTGAAAGCCGTGGCGGTGAAGTTATGTTCGCCTTCCGCAAGAGAGGCGGATGGCGTTAACGTCCACTCTCCCGCCGGCGTGGCGACCACAGTACCCAGCAGCGTTCCCCCGTCGTAGATGTTTACCGTCATCCCTGGCGTGGCGGTGCCATTCAGTGTCGGCGTGGCGTCATTGGTAGCCTGCCCGGAAGTGAGATCCCCGGTGATCGGACTGACATCATCGGTGACATTCACGATAGCCACGGCTAACGGCACCGTATCGACGATAAAATCGGTTGGCGCGCTTTCGTCGCCAACGTTTCCGGAGGCACCCACCGGCTGCGCGGTGAAGCTGTGTTCGCCATCGGCAAGCGGAGTCTCAGGGGTAAAGCTCCAGTTCCCCGCATCGTCTGCCGTCACGCGACCAATTTCAGCACCGTTATCCCGGATAATCACCTCAGCGCCAGGTTCGGTTTTACCGCTATAGTCGGGCAGATTGTCATCGGTGGTATCACCGCTGGCGATCGTGCCGGTTACCTTGCCGACATCGTCCGTCAACAGTGGCACCCCTTCGATCTCCGGCGTGGTATCCACAATAATGGGGTAAGCGACGGAGGGAGCCGATTCGTTGCCCGCCGGATCGGTCGCCGTCACCGCCAGATCGTGCTCGCCATCCGCCAGTGGCGTATCCGGCGTAAAGGTCCATGCGCCCGTATCATCCACAATGGCCGTGCCGAGCGGCGTATCACCATCGGTGATGGTGATGGTATCGCCCGGTGTGCCGGTGCCGCTCAGGGTTGGCAGGTTGTCATCCGTCACGCCCCCAGGCGCAACGGAGCCGACAGTTACCCCCACATCATCGTTGATATCCGTGACCGGCGTATCGGGCGGCGTGGTGTCAATGGTAATGGCAAATACCGGCGTGGGATCGGTCTCTCCCTGGGCGGGGCTGGAAGCCGTGGCGGTGAAGTTATGTTCGCCTTCCGCAAGAGAGGCGGATGGCGTTAACGTCCACTCTCCCGCCAGCGTGGCGACCACAGTACCCAGCAGCGTTCCCCCGTCGTAGATGTTTACCGTCACCCCTGGCGTGGCGGTGCCATTCAGTGTCGGCGTGGCGTCATTGGTAGCCTGCCCGGAAGTGAGATCCCCGGTGATCGGACTGACATCATCGGTGACATTCACGATAGCCACGGCTAACGGCACCGTATCGACGATAAAATCGGTTGGCGCGCTTTCGTCGCCAACGTTCCCGGCGGCGTCCACCGGCTGCGCGGTGAAGCTGTGTTCGCCATCGGCAAGCGGAGTCTCAGGGGTAAAGCTCCAGTTCCCCGCATCGTCTGCCGTCACGCGACCAATTTCAGCACCGTTATCCCGGATAATCACCTCAGCGCCAGGTTCGGTTTTACCGCTATAGTCGGGCAGATTGTCATCGGTGGTATCACCGCTGGCGATCGTGCCGGTTACCTTGCCGACATCATCCGTCAACAGTGGCGCCCCTTCGATCTCCGCCGTGGTATCCACAATAATGGGATAAGCGACGGAGGGGGCAGAGACGTTGCCCGCCGGATCGGTCGCCGTCACCGCCAGATCGTGTTCGCCATCCGCCAGTGGCGTATCCGGCGTAAAGGTCCAGTTACCGCTACCGTCCACAATGGCCGTGCCGATTGGCGTCCCGCCATCGGTGATGGTAATGGTATCGCCCGGTGTGCCCTGCCCGGAAAGAGTAGGCGTATTATCGTCAGTGACGCCGCCGCTGGCGATGGAGCCGGTAGTCGAGGCCACATCATCATTAATGGCGTTGATAAACGGCGCATCCGGGGCGGTCGCGTCGATAGAGACATCCCAGGGTGCGGATGGCGCGCCGCTGTTCCCGCTGGCATCCGTTGCCACGCTGGTGAAGCTATGCGCACCATCTGCCAGCGGCGTGGTCGGGGTAAATACCCATACGCCGTTACTGTCTGTCACCGCATCACCGATTTTGTTCCCGTTATCATAGATAACGATGGTGACATTCGGGTCAGATTTTCCGGTAAGCGTTGGCGTATTGTCGTCAGTCAGGCCGCCGGAGGCGACGGAGGCGTGAACCGCTCCCGCATCGTCACTCACCTGCGTAATCTGAGTGGCAGGTGGCACCACGACCACAGGTGCCACGGCAGCCTCATCGGTCACTCCGGTGCTGCTGCCCGCGTCACTGCCGCCGCTGTTATCGCCACCGCCACCGCCACCGCCACCGCCACCCGCTAATGCAGCCACAGCCCCACCCGCAACGAGCAGGCCAAGCAACCCCATCCAGACCGGGCTGACCATCCCCACCGGCGCAACCAATGCCCCCACGCCGACAACGTTATCACTACCCAGCACCAGGGCCGACGAGTCGCCGCTCAGTAAGGCCGCGGCTTCATGCTCGTCACGCGCATCGGAAGCGATATATTCGTGATAGCTGCCGTCCTCGCCTTTACCGATCACTTCTCCGTCATAGTCGTAAAAATTTTCAATAATAAGGCCTGGGTGATCCAGGTCTTCACCCTCAAAACAGATCCACAGGTTGTGGCCTACCCGTTTGACAGTAATATTCTCAGGTGCCGTACCGTTTTCATCTTCGGTTAATAAATACTTGCCCCCTGCAATCGCTTTTACAATGACGGGCTGTACTGTAGTCAATAGTGCGTTGGTATCGGCATTAACTTCCGCCGCTTCAACGATCTTGCTGTTGTTCACCACCGCAATATGTATCTGGTTGTTTCTCATTATGTTATCAATCCTTCGTAATACAATTTATACCCTTGCCTTTGCCATCCTGGGCATGACTTTTTCTGAACCCAGCAGCACGATGCTGAATCTATTCAGAATTAAATCGATAATACCGCCGATACGTTTCAATCGGGCTTAAGACGCGTCGTAAAAAGCGTATTTTGAGGAGGTTTTTCATCAGATAGTTCACATTGACAATAACCAGAGCCTAATCTGAAGAATAATCTTACTGTTCCGGTCGGGTTTGCCCGCTGCTTATTTATCATATTCAGGTATTTCAGGTTTTTTTAAGCGATAATAGCGGTATGACTACTTCACCCGATAGCCTGGCAGTAACAATGAATAAATCAGGTCATGACATGAAACGTGATACAGACCAGAAGAATGGTGTCTTTATGAATGCGGGCATATTTCTCTGGGGAATGGCGCTACTGGCATGGTGTTATGAATATCGAACCACTGCAACCGCCTGCTTTTTGCTGCTATCGTTTTCTTTTACCCTCCATTTTCAACAGGAAAAGATGCTGAACGCTATGTTTGGAAAAAATAAAACGCCCAGGTATAAAGATCAGACCGCCCCATCCTCCGTTACGCCGCATATCCCGCCACAGATAAAGGAGAACGTGCTGTCAGATCCAGAACCGCTAAGCAGCGGCAGAGCGAATAAGACGATCATTGCCAGTGACGTGGAATTTGAAGGCAATATTAACGCCAGCGGTCAGGTGTATGTTTACGGCAGAGTAAAAGGCAATATAACCACTGATGAAGGAGTGGTGAAAGTGATGCATAACGGTCGGGTCGAGGGCAGTATTTACAGTCGGGAGCTGATTATTGATGGCACAATAGAAGGCCACTGCCAGGCTGAAACGATTGATATCTGCGAACATGGTCGCCTCGACGGCACCATGACATACGATCAGTTCTCCGTGAAAAAAGGTGGCGTCTTTACCGGGCAGGCTAATCAGACACGTCAGTGGGAAGCCGTAATCAATGTTATCAATGTTGATCATGAGCCTTTTCATGGTCCCCTCCTGGAAGAGAAAACCGCTAATGCAACGATAAACGGTTGATACTTGTTACCAGAAGCCCTTAAAAACCATGTTTATATGCCCGCCCAATAATAAAACTTTATTACTCTGCAAAAGATATCGACCCCTGAGATAGCCAATTCCCTTCCCGCCGTAGCGGCGGGATTTTTTTATGATAATTTCAATAATCAGATTTTTACCTGCAATGTAAAGCATGTCTTGCCCTATATTACACTCACTTTAATATGGAGAATTTTCACGAAGAAACTCATTTTATCTGGGATTATCGCCGGAATTTTTTCTACCTGTCACGCAGTCACTAACAGCTGCCAGGAACAGAGAGATGATATTAACCGCAAGCTGGCCACCGCGAAAACTGGCGGTGATAGCTATGCCGAACGCCGACCTGAAACGGCCCTGACTAAAGTCAATACCTGGTGTACTGAAGGGCAACAGAGTAATAAAGCGGGAAATGAAGTTGTTAAAAAAAGAGCGCAAAGTAAAAAAGCTGAACTGGAGCCGCAACAGGCTCAGGACGATCTGGCTGAAGCGCAGCAGGATGGCCGGGCCGCTAAAATCAGCGATAAAACGCGTAAGATTGAAGAAAAGAAGTTAAAGCTTGAGTCAGTAAAACAAGAGCTGGAAGAGGCGAAAAGCGATTATCAGCGGCTGAATTAATCAAAGGATAAAATGGCTTATGCTTCTGCCGCTATAACCAGCAATCATGAGACATAAAAAGAACAGACTTACTGCCTTCATCTCTTATTGAGCGAGTTTTTAACTTTCTGATTTTCTCTGCAGAAAACTCCAACTCAATAGGGTGAAGGGGGAAAACCGGGCTCACATTCACTGTTAAGCACGTTTGTCAGCGAGATGAAACCGGGGCTTAGCCCTGGTTTCATCCTCTACAGATTTATTTCTCCCGGAACGCTTCCTGTACCCGGAGCAGTGGTCGCAGGAGATACTGCAACAGACTCTTCTCGCCGGTACGAATATCCACCGTGGCTGTCATGCCGGGGATCACGCGTAGCTGCCTGCTACCCGCTTTGGTCAGCGTATTGCTTTCCGTCAGCACCATCACCCGGTAGTAAGTCTCATCTACCCCCTGCCGCTTCGGCATTTTAGCTTCCTCATTCTTCAGCGCGCCGGGGCTGATACTCTGCACCCGCCCTTTCAGCCCGCCATAGATGGAGTAGTCATAGGCGGAAATTTTCACCATCGCCTCCTGACCCGGCGCAAGGAAAGCCACATCCGACGGCCTGATTTTAGTCTCCACCAGCAGCTGATCGTCCAGAGGGGTGATCTCCATGATTTCCACCCCCGGCTGGATGACGCCGCCGATAGTATTGATGTGGATGCTGTTTACCACGCCACGTACGGAAGAGCGTAGCTCGGTTCGCTCCAGGGTGTCGTGCCTGCCCAGCGCCGTTTCCTGAAGGCTACTCATCTCCACATCCACTTTGGATAACTCATCGTTCGCTTCGTTGCGATAGCGGTTCCGGCGATCGACAATTTGCAGCTCAGTATCATTCGCCTGGCGCTCAAGCTTCAGTACCTCGGTATTAGAAAGCAGCGACTCGGCGGCGAGTTTTTTCGCCATAGCCAGCTCCTTGCCAATCAGCTCTCTGGTTTTTACATAGCCTGCGATAGACTCATCCAGCCCACGTTTGCGTAAGCGGTAAGCATCCATCTCTCTTGCAACCAGCTCAGGCGCTTTTTGCACCTCTGGGGGGAAAACGATATCCGTCCCGGCAGCCTCCGCCGCCAGTCGGGCCGACTGCGCTTTCAGGGCCAGCAGCCGGTTGGCGCTCTCGCGAAACGAGGCTTCCGCGCGGGTCGGGTCAATACGGGCAACAATCTGCCCCTTCTCTACCGTATCCCCTTCATGCACCAGCAGTTCCTGTAGAATCCCCCCTTCCAGGCTCTGCAAAACCTGCTCGCGGGAGCTGGGGACTATCTGTGCGGTGCCGGTGGTGACCTCTTCGATATTAAAGGTGGCGGCCCAGATTATCGCCAGGGCAAACATCGCAATGATCCCCCCAAAGATATAGAGCCACCCCTCCCAGCGATCTTCCCCTGCCGCCCGGACTATCTCACTGGCCGTCATATTGTCGGCATGGAACGACGTATCGGTACGGTTAATATAGTCTTCAGCAGCATCAGGCTGTTTTTGACTAAAAAAATTACGCATCTTTCTCACCTATGCCGCCACCGGCTTACCTTCTACAACATTTGGCTTTGCGGAAGCACGAAGCACTGAGGCCGCCGGGATATTGCCATCGTTAAGCATGGCGACGATCTCCTCTTTCGGGCCATCGGCCACCTTCATGCCCTCGTCCATGACGATAATGCGAT
This sequence comes from Pantoea sp. X-Soil-YNGN-775, assembly GCF_059730575.1. Taxonomy (NCBI): domain Bacteria; kingdom Pseudomonadati; phylum Pseudomonadota; class Gammaproteobacteria; order Enterobacterales; family Erwiniaceae; genus Pantoea; species Pantoea sp. X-Soil-YNGN-775. Next base: position 2,911,649 of record NZ_AP035945.1, read on the forward strand.
CCACATACTTCAGCACCGCCGGGCGATGGGTCACGATCACCACGGTACGCCCTTCCATTGCAGGCACCAGCGCCTGAAGCACCATGCGTTCCGAGCCCATGTCCATGCCGGAGGTAGGTTCATCCAGCAGCAGCACATCCGGCTCGGTCAGCAGCGCACGGGCCAGCGCGATCGCCTGTTTTTGCCCGCCGGAGAGCGTCTCGCCTCGTTCCCCCACCGGCATCCCGAAGCCCATCGGATGGCGGGAGACGATCTCGCTCACGCCGGTCATCTGCGCCACGCGCATCATCTCTTCATCGCTGGCCCAGGGCGCGCCCATCAGCAGGTTGTCGCGCAGCGTACCGAACATCAGGCGCGGCTCCTGGTTCACCAGCGCAATCCTTGAGCGCAGCTCACCCTTTTCAATCTGGTTGATATCGACGCCGCTAATTTTGACGCTGCCCCCTACCGGCTCATACAGTCCAACCAGCAGGCGCAACAGAGACGATTTACCGCTGCCCATTTTGCCGAGGATGGCAACCCGCTCTCCGGGGCGTAAAGTCAGATCCAGACGGTCAACCACCGCCGGCAGCTCTTTGCGGTAGCTGAAACTCAGATCCTGACAAACGATCTCCGTCGGGCTGCCCTGCGGAAGCTGCATATAGACTTTTTCTTTTTCGCGTTCGGTCGGCGTTTTCATCAGCTTGTTCAGAATATCGAGCGAGGTTTTAGCCTGCTGGATGCGCAGCCCCAGCGCCGCAAGAGTGGCGATAGGCATAACGGCGCGCCCCATCAGCGTCATGGTGGCGATAATGCCACCCATCGAGATCTCACCGTCCCCCACCAGATATGCCCCCCAGAGCAGCAGCAGCACCGTGCCAAATTGCTGAGTGGTCTGGATCATGCTCGATCCCATCGTCGACAGAAAACGGGACTTCATGGAGACAGCGGAGAGTTTTACGCTGGCGATATCGTGCTTGCCGGATACCAGGTTCTCGGCACGCAGCGCTTTGATCGTTTCAAGGTTATCCAGCGTCTCTATTACCAGGCCATAGCGGTTGCTGCCGATTTTTATCGATTCTTCCGCGTGGCGTTTCAGCGGGAGCTGCATCAGCAGCACCATGCTGACGATAGCCACTAAAATCAGGATCACGCACCAGACGAGCGGTCCGGCAACCATATGGATAACCAGTAAAAAGAGCAGAACAAAAGGCAGATCCGCCACCGTGGTAAGCGCCGCCGAGGTGGTCAGCTCCCGCACGCTCTCAAAGCTCTGCATGATGTTGCCAAATGCGCCACTGGACTGGGCACGGTTCTCCATCTTGCCCTGCAAAACGTGACGGAAAATCTGCGCCCCGAGGATAAGGTCGATTTTCTTTCCGGCCCGGTCGGTGACCCACGCCCGCGCCACGCGCGCAGCCAGCTCAAAGAGCAGCGCCAGCATGACGCCAATCGCCATCGTCCAAAGGGTGACATAAGTCTGATTGGGCAATACGCGGTTATAGACAGTCATGGTAAAGATGGACATCGCCAGCACCAGCACGTTGATCACCACAGAGAGCGCCGCCGCCTCAAAGATGTAGCGTTTAAAGCGCCAGAGCGTATGCCAGAACCAGTGCTTCCCGGTGAGCTGCACCAGGTCTTCCGCGCGATGGTCCATATGGGCTTTTGGCCGCATCAGCAGCATCTCACCCCGGTAGTGACGCATCACCTCTTCCGTTTCGATGGCGACCGGCTGGCTGCCCAGCAACGGCAGGATCATGCGGCACTGCTCAGCATCGTAATGGGTCAGCACCGCGTAGCTGTCCTGATAGCGGATAACCGCAGGCAGCAAAAAGGGTTTCACATCCATTAAGGCAATCTGCCGCCAGGCCGACGTCATACTGCGTCGCTGCAGCACCAGGCTGGCCCACTTTTTCTGTTGATCGGGCTGGCTGCTGTCAGGGCAGCACGGCATACCGTCGGTGATTTCGCTGAGGGTTAAGCGCACGTCGAATAGCCGCAGCGCGTTCTGTAGTGCCATCGGCAGGCTGACATCCGATGCCTCGTGCGATGTCATCGCCTCCTCACCATCAGATCGTCGCGGAGAAAGTGTTTGCTGTGTCTCTAAAATTGTCATGTCCTGTTTCTCTTTTTACTGCCCATTTCACGGCCATGCGTGCAACGCATTCTGCGCAACATTGGTCTCTTTCTGGCTTTTAGGGATGAAAGCGCTCTGCTGAAGCTGAGACTCTGACGCGATCAACGGTGTACGGGTGGAAGCGCTTTTCGCCTCCACCGCTTTTTTAAAGGCTTCGATATCTTTTTCGTCGGCCAACCTGATGTTTTGCCGCGTATCGGCGGCAACCTGCGCATTAATCGTGCTGGTGGCAACCGCCGCCCGTTCTTTTCTGCTCTGCGCAGAGGTTGCCAGCGGCGCGCCGGGCAGCGCCGGGACGGTTTTCGCCAGATCGCTCATCTTTCCCAGAGAGGCCACAATCTGCCACTGGGCGGCGGCGTACTGCACCTTCTGCTCCTCAAGGCTTGCCAGACTGGAGTAGTAATCCGTAGCAAAGGAGATCAGATCGGTCAGGGGCCGTTGGCTGGCAAAGAACTGCACTTCACCCGCTTTCCAGGTTTTCAGGGCGGATTCAGACTGCTGTTTCAGGGCATTGATCTGCTGCTGGCGTAGCGGCAGTGAAATCCAGAGCTGCTCCAGCTGCTGCCGAAGCGAACGCAGGGAGGCATCCATATCCTGCTCCGCAGAGGCCAGGCGCTGGGTCTGCCCTTTCACCGCCGCCCCGCCCGCCCCACCGTCCCAGAGATTGATATCGCTGCTCACCTGAAGGGTGGCCCCCTTAAACAGCTCCATTTCGCCATTATTACGCGGGCTATCCAGGCTCAGCTGTACATTCCACTGAGGACGATTCCACCTGGAGGCGAGCTGCAACGCCGCCCGCGCTTCGTCGCGTTTGTAGCGGTATGCCGTGTAAGTGGGGTTGTCCATCAACGCTTTCAGAGCGATATCCAGATTTTCAGGCAGCAACCCGGCCTGTTTCAGGTCGGGCAGTTCGCTGGTGAGGGCAATGTTTCTGTTAAGCAGCAGTGAAAGCTGCTTCCAGGATTGTTGCAGGGTGGTATTGCTGCTCTCGCGGGTCGCGACCACGGAGTTTAAGCGCGTGGCGACCTGGTTGATCTCCGATGCTCGTCCGGAGTCAATGCTCGCAATGGTTTTTACCCGTTGCAGCAGATCGTTAAGAGCGGCAATCTCCTGATCGAGGATCGCCACGACTTTGGCGTTGGTCACCGCCGAGGTGAACAGGGTCAACGCCTGCTGGTTAAGGGTTTCGCGGGTCGCCATCACCTGGGCGCGCTGCATCGAAAACGCCGCCTCTTTACCCTGAACCGTATCGTCGGTACGTCCGTGATCGTAGAGCACCTTGCTGATGCTGATATGCGGCGCAATAAGATTATTTTCATAACCCGGCTGCCCGGAATAGGCCGTGGAACTTAACCCGGCACTTAACTGAAGGCTATTTCCCGCTTTTGCCTGCTCAATATCAAAATAAGCAGCGTTGGCTGAAGAGACCGCAGACTGAATGGAAGGATGATCTGCCGTCATCCGTAAAATATCAATAAATTCGGTCGCATTCGTTTTAAATGCAGGGGAAACAAACAGAATAGCAATAATAAATTTACAGGTGCTACTCTGCGAAAATTGCGCGATTACGGACCGTTTCATAATTCCCTTATTCCCTTAAAAGTGCAAAAGGCTAATAAATTGCGAAAAGATTTTTACAAAGACAGTCCTTAAGGCGGTGGCCGAAGCCACCGCCCTGGTGCTGCTTACACTACATTAAGGCCATGCTGAATCATCAGCTTAACGGTCGTATCATCGTTATGAACGTACACATCATAAGTCACACCTTGATCGTTTTCGGACGTTGAAGCCGTCCAGCCAGATTTATCGATGCTGACCGTATCACGTGCGCCGCTCGTATTTGAGTCGCCGTCGTCACCGGTAATTTTCAGTACGTGTTCACTCTCTCCATTATCTTTTGTCATTTCGAGAACATCGTTCGCGCTAATAACCAATGTCTGCGCGGCGTTATTCCCCATGTGGATAGTTTCGATGCCGGTAATTTTCGACGAAACGCTGCCCAGTTCGAAATTATTATTCGAATCCCAGACCAACGTATCTTTCCCGTCCCCACCATCGATACTGGTAAAGGCGGTGCTGTTAATAAAGATGGTGTCATCCCCACCTTTACCGTCGATGGTAACCGCGCCGCGCCCATCCAGAGAATCGCTGCCTTCCGTACCGTTGAGGTACGACTGGGCAGGCTGATAATCAATATGGGTCACGCCATCACCAACATCGGAGAGGCCCAGCGTTTCAACCAGGTCAACCAGGCGGCCTTTAATAGCCGTACCGCTGCCGTCGCCTACCCCTTCATCCGTCCAGGTGACGTAGAGCTGTCCCCCTTCCGTAAAGGTGGCGCTGACATCAACCTGATCGCCGTAGGTCAGCTGGTTGATTTGCATCTCCTGGCCTACTTTGTTGCCACTGGCGTCAAAGTCCTGGGCGTAGATACCGTAGGTACCCACCCCCGCATCGCCGTCGGTCGCCGAGACAAATACCGCCACAAAGCTCCCATCGGCACGGCTTACTACGGTTGGCAGATGCTGATCGCCAGCCGTATCGGTGTTGATGAGGAACTCATTCGACAGCGCTTTACCGCTTCCGTCGTAGATGCGTCCCCAGACGCTGTAGCCGCTCTGATCCGGCCCGCTGTTGTCGCTGGAGTCCCAGGTCACCACAAAGTTACCGTTATCCAGCGCCGCCACGGTGGCAGACGCCTGACCGCTCGCGGTCGTCTGGTTAACAATCGAGCTGGTTCCCACCGTATGCGTTGTGGGGTCATACATCACCATGCTGGTATCGTAATCATCGCCCAGTACGGCATAGGTGACGGCAATCTGACCGTTACCCAACTGTGCTACGGAAGGCAGAGCGCTCCATCCGGAACTGCTACCCAGCCACCCTGTCGTTAACCCGGTTGATGCCAGGGTAAACTCGTCGGTAACCGGCGAGTTATTCGCATCGTACTGGCGGGCGAATATCTTATACTCACTGCCGACAATAGCCTCCCAGACCACCATATAGCCACCGTCATCCAGCGAGGTGACATCCGGGTTCTGCTGGCTGGTCGCCCCAGCACCGGAACTGATATTAAACTCAGCACCGACTGCGGTAAGCCCGGTAATATTCCCGTCCTTATCATAGGCGTAGGTATATTGCTGGCCCTTGATGTAGTTAGCCCCGCCCGTTCCCGGACTGGCCCAGACGACTTCAATATTGCCGTTCTCCAGCACTACCGGCGTCAGCTGGTTACCCGTGGTGGTAGAGTTAACGGTAAACTCGCTGCCCACCGGCTGCCCTTTGGCATCCAGCATCTGGCCTTTGATGGCCGTACCGGAGCCGTCGCCGCTGGCGGAAACCCAGACTTCAAACAACCCGCCCGTCGGCAGCGAGACCACCTGAGAGTCGGTCTGGTCACCGGACGTGGTGGTGTTAACCGTAAACTCCGAGTAGTAGGCCGCGTTCGGGTCGATCACAATCCCTTCCACGCCCATCCCGCTGCCGTCCACGTTATCGGACTGCCAGGTGACATAGACGTTGCCGTCGTCAGTCAGGGTCGCATCCAGGATATGGGTGACGTCCGTGGAGTCCCCGCCGGTACCCTGGTTACCCAGCGTGGTGGTGTTGACGATAAACTCACGCCCCACCCTGTTGTCGTTGGCGTCAAAGCGCTGGGCATAAATCGCCGAGCCGTCGCCGTCGCCCCCTTCCGAGCCCCAGACCAGCAGGTAGCCGCCATCTTCCAGCGCCACGCCCACCGGCTTGTACTGCTTGCCCGTCGTGTAGCTGTTGACGATGAAGTCGCCGGTACCCTGCAAGGAGACCTTGCCGGTTTCGGCATCCACGGTGTAGTGCACCGCACGGATATCCGAGCCGTTCGCTCCGCTGTCGTTGGTATCCCAGTAGACCACGAAGCTGCCGTCCGCGAGGGTAAGCACATCCGGGTAGTTCTGGCTGGCGTCCATGGTGGTGTTCACCTGGAAGGCACTGCCCAGCGGTGTACCGTCCGCGTTGAAAATCTGCCCGACCACACCGGTGGAGCTGGTATCTGACGGGCCGCTCGCCGCGCTCCAGACGGTGATATACATCCCGCTGTGCGCCGCGTCGGTAAAGGCCGCCATTTCCGGTCCACCGGTACTGCCCATACTGGTGCCGGTCGCCACCACCACTTCGCCGGTGGTCGGCTCGTTATCAGCCCCGTAGGTGCGCTGGAAAATCGTCTTGCTATCACTCTCCCAGGTGATGATATAGCCGCCGTCATCCGTTGCCACAGCGCTCGCCATACGCTGGCTGCCCGCAGTAGTCACGTTCACCAGGAACTCATCGGTCATCGCCTGGCCGTCAGAGCCATAGCGACGAGCAATAACCCCATCCTGATCGTTATCCAGGCCGCCACCGTAAGATTCATAGACCACCAGGAAGCCGCCGTCTGCCAGGGCCACCACTTGTGGGCTATCCTGATCGCCGCTGGTACGCTGGTTGACCTGCTGCTCGGTACCAATCTTATGCACGCCATCTGCCTCATACAGCTGCATATAGACATCCATCTGCGACGTCAGAACACCTGTACTCGTCGTATCCTGCCAGATCACCACAATACGGCCGTCGGCCAGACGGGTGGTGGTCGGGTTAGCCTGGTCATTACCGGTAGTAGTATTGACCTGTGAACTTTCATTCAGCAGGTTGTAGTTATCCAGCGCCGAACCGCTGATCAGAACTGGCACACTCTGGTTACCCGTCGCATCTGTCGCAGAGATATAGCCGTTATCCCCGACGCCAAGTGGGTTAGGCTCGATGCTCCACGCCCCGGTGCTGTCGGCAACCGCGGTATGCTCAACGCCTTTGGCATCGGTCACCGTAACCGTCACACCCGGCTCGGTCTGGCCGCCCAGTTTATCCGCCGTATTGGCAGAGATACCCACGTTCGGCGGTACGGTGTCATCCCCGGTCTGGGTCGAGACGGTAGACGGTTGATAATCAATCAGCGTCGGATCGTCATTCTGCGGCGTCTGCTGCTCCAGCCCCAGCGTTTCCACCAGGTCAACGATGCGCCCTTTGATGGCCGATCCGTTGCCGTCCCCCACGCCCGAATCGGTCCAGGTGACATAGAGCTGTCCCCCTTCCAGGAAGGTGGCATCCACCTCTGTCTGATCGCCGTAGGTCAGCTGGTTAATACGCATCTGCTGGCCCACTTTATTGCCACTGGCATCAAAGAACTGGGCATAAATGCCATACGTATCGGCACCCGCATCGGCGTCGGTTGCCGAAACAAACACGGTGACAAAGCTGCCGTCCGGGCGGCTCACCACCTTCGCCAGATGCTGGTCGCCTTTGGTCGCGGTATTGATAAGGAACTCGTCCGATACCGCTTTACCTTCCGCGTCGTAGATACGTCCCCAGACGCTGTAGCCGTTCTGATCCGGTCCGCTGTTATCGTTAGAGTCCCAGGTCACCACGAAGTTACCGTTATCCAGCGCGCTCACGCTCGGTGATGCCTGATCGTTGGTCAGCGTCTGGTTGACGATGAACTCAGTTCCTACGGTCTGAGTAGACGGATCGTAGATGCGTACCGCCGAGTCATAACCCGTACCCTTCACGGTATAGGTAATGGCAAGCATACCGTTGTTCAGCGCGGTGACCGACGGCAGCGGTTCCCAATCGGCACCCACTAAGAAACCGCCAGTACTGAGGGTGGTGGATGTCAGAATCTGCTGATCGGCTACCGGAGCTCCCTCGGCATCGTACTGACGGCCATAGATCTGCCATGTACCGTTCACCGCGGCCTGCCAGACCACCATATAACCGCCATCTGCCAGGGGGGTTATAACCGGTTCCCCCTGGTTTGCTGCGGCAGTACCGTTATTGACGTTAAATTCAGCCCCGGAAGTAGCAACGCCGTTCACCGCGCCGTCACTATCGTAACTGTAAGCGAACTTCTGGCCTTTGATATAGCTACCGGATGACCAGACCACTTCGAAGGTGCCGTCTGCCAGCACCGCCACCTGCGGTGCGGTTTGATCCCCGGATGTCGTGGTGTTAACCACAAACTCTCCACCCACCGGCTGCCCTTTAGCATCCAGCATCTGGCCCATCACGCAGCTACCGGAGCCGTCGCCGCTGGCGGACTGCCAGACCACAATAGCGCCGCCGTCAGGCAGGGCCGCTACGGAGGAGACCGTTTGTGCGCCAGTAACGGTGGTGTTAACCGTAAATTCGGAGTAGTAGGCTGCATCCGGGTCGATCACGATACCGCTCACGCCCATCCCGCTGCCGTCCAGGTTATCGGTCTGCCAGGTGACGTAGACGTTACCGTCGGCGGTCAGGGTCGCATCCAGGATATGGGTGACGTCGACGGAATCCCCGCCGTAACCCTGGTTACCCAGCGTGGTGGTATTGACGATAAACTCACGCCCCACCCTGTGGTCGTTGGCGTCAAAGCGCTGGGCATAAATCGCCGAGCCGTCGCCGTCGCCCCCTTCCGAGCCCCAGACCAGCAGGTAGCCGCCATCTTCCAGCGCCACGCCCACCGGCTTGTACTGCTTGCCCGTCGTGTAGCTGTTGACGATGAAGTCGCCGGTTCCCTGCACGGTAACCTTGCCGGTTTCGGCATCCACGGTGTAGTGCACCGCGCGGATATCCGAGCCGTTCGCTCCGCTGTCGTTGGTATCCCAGTAGACCACGAAGCTGCCGTCCGCGAGGGTAAGCACATCCGGGTAGTTCTGGCTGGCGTCCATGGTGGTGTTCACCTGGAAGGCGCTGCCCAGCGGCTTGCCGTCCGCCCCGAAGAGCTGCCCGACCACACCGGTGGAGCTGGTATCTGACGGGCCGCTCGCCGCGCTCCAGACGGTGATATACATCCCGCTGTGCGCCGCGTCGGTAAAGGCCGCCATCTCCGGCCCGCCGCTACTGCCCATACCGGTGCCGGTCGCCACCACCACTTCGCCGGTGGTCGGCTGGTCATCGGCATCATAGGTACGCTGGAAAATCGTTTTGCTATCACTCTCCCAGGTGATGATATAGCCGCCGTTATCCGTTGCCACGGCACTCGCCATACGCTGGCTGCCCGCAGTAGTCACGTTCACCAGGAACTCATCGGTCATCGCCTGGCCGTCAGAGCCATAGCGACGAGCAATAACCCCATCCTGATCGTTATCCAGGCCGCCACCGTAAGATTCATAGACCACCAGGAAGCCGCCATCAGCCAGGGCCACCACCTGCGCGCTGTCCTGAGTGCCGCTGATGCGCTGGTTGATCTGCTGCTCGGTACCAATCTTATGCACGCCATCTGCCTCATAGAGCTGCATAAAGATGTCGGTTCCGGTGCCCGCCCCCTGCCAGATAACCACAATGCGGCCATCCGCCAGGCGGGTGGTGGTCGGGTTAGCCTGATCCCCCGCCGTAGTGGTATTGACCTGTGAACTTTCATTCAGCAGATCGTAACTTGCCAGCGCCGATCCCTGGAAGCTGACTGGATCCCCCACGTTGCCTGCCGGATCGGTGGCATAGATCTTGCCAGATTCACCTGCGGCAATAGGGTTTGGCGTAATGATCCAGCGGCCATCCTGGTTAGCCACGGCGGTAAACTTATCGCCGCTCGCGGTTTCAACAGTGACGAGCGCACCTGGCTCTGACTGACCCGCCAGCGAGTCGGCGGAGTTATCGGAGATACCCACGTTTGGCGCGGTGATATCCAGGATAAAGTTCCAGCTATCGGAAGGGTCGCTGACGTTCCCCGCCGCATCGGTCGCCGTGGCGGTGATGCTGTGCGTGCCTTCAACCAGGTTGGTGGTCGGGGTGTAGCTCCATTCGCCCGCGGCGTTCGCCGTCACGGTACCCAGGACGCTGGTGCCGTCATAAAGGGTAACGGTGCTACCCGCTTCCGCCGTTCCGGTTAAGGTCGGGGCTGGATCGTCGGTCATGTTCCCCTGCACTTTCGAGGTGTACTGCACCGTTCCGACATCATCCTCCAGGGAGGTGATAACCGGAGCTGCCGGTGGCGTACTGTCAATCGTCAGGGTAATGGTGGCCTGCGCGGTGTTATTCGCCGCATTGGTGGTTTCCGCCGTCCAGGTGTGGGTGCCGTCGGTGACGCCATCCAGCTGGAAGGTCCACTGGCCGCTGGCGTTCGCCACCGCCGTGCCCAGCACGGTGCTGGCCTCATCCCTGATGGTGACCGTTGCGCCCGGTGTGGCGGTACCCTGCAATTGCGGCGAGGTATCGTCGGTCAGGCCGTTGGTCAGTACCGCACCGGTGATGGTGCCCGCGTCGTCATTCGCCTGGTCGATCGTGAGTTCTACGGCGCTGCTGTCTACCGTGAAGTTCACCACCTCGCCCTGCGTTTCGTTGCCCGCCGCATCGGTGATTTTGGTTTTATAGCTGTGCTCGCCATCCGTCAGCGTACCCAGCGCCAGCGTCCAGTTGCCTTCAGCATCCACCACTACGTTACCGACCGGCGTCGTGCTGCCGTCCAGATAAACGCTGACAGTCGCCCCAGCTTCACCGGTACCGGTTAAGGTTGGAGAGCGGTCGTCGGTGGTTTCGCCTGGGGCGATCTCACCCTGCTTGTCCCCTTCGTCATCCATCAGGGTGGCAACGGCCACATCCGGCGCGACCGTATCGAGGATAATCGGGAAGCCGCCCGTTTCCGCCGAGGGAACACCTGCCGCATTTACGGCGGTCGCGGTCAGGGTATAGGCCCCATCATCGCCCAGCGCACTGGTGGTGATGCTCCAGCGACCATCCTTGTCAACCTGCCCTTCCCCTACCTGGACGCGGTTATTACTGCTGTCCGTCGCCCAGATCTGCACCGTCATGCCGGCACCTGCGGTACCGTTTACCGTCAGCGTACTGTCGTTGGTCGCCTGGCCCTTCTGCAGATAGCCGGTATCCGCATCTTCGCCCTGGGTATAGTCATCGCTGATACTTTCAATCGATGGCTGCGCCGGGGCGCTGGTCAGCAGGGAGAAGTCCCAGCTCTCATCAGCCGTACCGCTCGTCTGTGGCCCTTCGTTACCCGCTGCATCAACGGCTGACACAGTCAGCGCATGATCGCCGCTGTCCATCGCGCTACCCGGCGTGAAACTCCATGCCCCGGTAGTCTGATCCACCGGCACACTGCCGATTAACCTGCCGTTGTCATAGATGTTGACGCTCACTACGCCATCAGCCAGGCCAGCAGCGGTGATTTTACCGGCGTAGGTTGGCTGAGCATCGTCCGTGGTGCTGCCATCATCAATGCTGCCCTGAACCGGTCCGACGTTATCCGTCAGGGTGATGCTGCCCTCTTCAAAGGCATCTGCACCCGGCGCGGTGGTGTCGAGCGTGAAGTTCCACCCCTCGTCACCGGTGCCGCTCACCTGCGGCCCTTCATTGTTCGCGCTGTCCACGGCGGAGACGGTAAAGACGTGGTCGCCCGCCGCCAGATCGGTGTCCGGGGTGAAGCTCCAGGTGCCGTCCTCGCCCACCGGGGCGCTGCCGATCAGGGTGCCGTTGTCGTAGATATTGACGTGGTCAATATCGGCGGTGGCCTGGCCGCTGTAGGTCGGACGCGCATCGTTGGTGCTGCTGCCGTCGGCGATGGTACCGGTCACCGGTGCGACATCATCCGTCAGGCTGATGCTGCCATTCACAATACCGGAGGTGATGTTGTCCGGCGGCGTGATATCTGCCGGGCCGTCCACGACGGTGCTGTTGGTGTTGCCTGCCGGGTCGGTCGCCACCACGGTCGCGCCGGTATCCCCGGTTTCAAGCGGGTTCGGCTGGATGCTCCACTTACCTTCATCGTCAGCCACCACCGAGGTTTCGCTGCCGTCAGACGGATCGGTGATCGTCACGGTCGATCCCGGCTCTGCCGTGCCGCTGATCTCATCGGTGGTGTTAGTGACGATGGCCGGCGCCTCAATGCTGGTATCCAGCGTGAAGTCCCAGGCCGGGCTGTGGGCGCTTTCGTTGCCCGCCGCATCGGTGCTGGTGACCGTGATGGCGTGTTCTCCGTCCACCAGGTTAGTGGTCGGGGTGTAGCTCCATTCGCCGTCTTTATTGGCCGTCACGGTACCCAGCACACTGTCACCGTCATAGAGGGTGATGGTGGTCCCGGCATCCGCCGTGCCGCTGAAGGTGGGGGCCGGATCGTCGGTCACGCTGCCGGGGGTGGTGCTGGTCCCCTGAACCGTGCCCACATCGTCCGCCATCGCGGTAATCGCCGGTGCCGCCGGGGCGGTGCTGTCCACCGTCAGGGTGATGGTGGCCTGGGCGGTGTTATTCGCCGCATTGGTGGTTTCCGCCGTCCAGGTGTGGGTGCCATCAATGACACCGTCAAGCTGGAAGGTCCACTGGCCGCTGGCGTTCGCTACCGCCGTACCCAGCACGGTGCTGGCCTCATCCCTGATGGTGACCGTTGCGCCCGGTGTGGCGGTGCCCTGCAATTGCGGAGAGGTGTCGTCGGTCATGCCGCCGTTCAGTACCGCGCCGGTGATGGTGCCCGCGTCGTCGTTCGCCTGGTCGATCGTGAGTTCCACGGCGCTGCTGTCCACCGTGAAGTTCACCATCTCGCCCTGCGTTTCATTACCCGCTTCGTCGGTGATTTTGGTTTTATAGCTGTGCGCACCATCGGTCAGTGTACCCAGCGCCAGGCTCCAGTTGCCTTCGGCGTCCACCACCACGTTACCGACCGCCGTGCTGCTGCCGTCGAGATAGACGCTGACCGTCGCACCCGCCTCGCCGGTACCGCTCAGCGTCGGGGAGCGATCGTCCGTCACGCCACCGGCGGCCACGGCACCCTGTACCTCGCCCTGATCGTCATTGAGTACGGCGACCGCTGCTGCCGGTAAGGTGGTATCCAGCACAACCGGGAAGGCACCGGTTTCTGCGGAAGAGACGCCCGCCGCGTTAACCGCGGTCGCGGTCAGGTTATAGGTGCCGTCGGCACCCAGCGCGCTGGTGGTGATGCTCCAGCGGCTGTCTTCCCCTACCGTCCCCTCGCCTACCATGACGCGGTTACTGGCGCTGTCCGTTGCCCAGATCTGTACGGTCAGGCCCGGCGCACCGCTGCCGTTAAGGGTCAGGGTGGCGTCGTTGGTCGCCTGGCCCTTCTGTAACGTGCCGGTGTCCGCATCATCGCCCTGGGTATAGTCATCGACGATATTTTCAATCGACGGCTGGGCCGGGGCGCTGGTCAGCAGGGTGAAGTCCCAGCTGGCGTCGTCAGTGCCGGAGACCTGCGGGCCTTCGTTACCTGCGGCATCAACGGCGGAGACGGTCAGACCGTGGCCGCCGCTTGCCAGCGCAATATCCGGCGTGAAGCTCCAGCTGCCGTCCTCGCCCACCGGGGCGCTGCCAATCAGGGTGCCGTTGTCGTAGATATTGACGTGGCTGATATCCGCCGTCACTTTGCCGGCATAGGTCGGACGCGCATCGTCGGTGACGCTGCCGTCGGCGATGGAGCCGGTTACCGGGCCAACGTCATCCGTCAGGGTGATGCTGCCATCCACAATCCCGGAGGTGATGTTGGCCGGCGCGGTGGTATCCACGGTGAAGTCCCAGCTGCCGTCACCGGTGCCGCTGGTCTGCGGCCCTTCATTGTTCGCGCTGTCCACGGCGGAGACGGTAAAGACGTGGTCGCCCGCCGCCAGATCGGTACCCGGCGTAAAGCTCCAGGTGCCGTCCTCGCCCACCGGGGCGCTGCCGATCAGGTTGCCGTTGTCGTAGATATTGACGTGGTCAATATCGGCGGTGGCCTGGCCGCTGTAGGTCGGACGCGCATCGTTGGTGCTGCTGCCGTCGGCGATGGTACCGGTCACCGGTGCGACATCATCCGTCAGGCTGATGCTGCCATTCACAATACCGGAGGTGATGTTGTCCGGCGGCGTGATATCTGCCGGGCCGTCCACGACGGTGCTGTTGGTGTTGCCTGCCGGGTCGGTCGCCACCACGGTCGCGCCGGTATCCCCGGTTTCAAGCGGGTTCGGCTGGATGCTCCATTTACCTTCATCGTCAGCCACCACCGAGGTTTCGCTGCCGTCAGACGGATCGGTGATCGTCACGGTCGATCCCGGCTCTGCCGTGCCGCTGATTTCATCGGTGGTGTTAGTGATGATGGCCGGCGCCTCAATGCTGGTATCCAGCGTGAAGTCCCAGGCCGGGCTGTGGGCGCTTTCGTTGCCCGCCGCATCGGTGCTGGTGACCGTGATGGCGTGTTCTCCGTCCACCAGGTTAGTGGTCGGGGTGTAGCTCCATTCGCCGTCTTTATTGGCCGTCACGGTACCCAGCACACTGTCACCGTCATAGAGGGTGATGGTGGTCCCGGCATCCGCCGTGCCGCTGAAGGTGGGGGCCGGATCGTCGGTCACGCTGCCGGGGGTGGTGCTGGTCCCCTGAACCGTGCCCACATCGTCCGCCATCGCGGTAATCGCCGGTGCCGCCGGGGCGGTGCTGTCCACCGTCAGGGTGATGGTGGCCTGGGCGGTGTTGCCCGTGCCGCTGGTCACTTCCGCCGTCCAGGTATGCTCGCCATCGGCAACGCCATCCAGCTGGAAGGTCCACTTGCCATCCGCACCCGCCACGGCCGTACCCAGCACGGTGCTGGCCTCATCCCTGATGGTGACCGTCGCGCCCGCCGTCGTGGTGCCCTGCAGTTCCGGAGAGGTGTCGTCGGTCATGCCGCCGTTCAGTACCGCGCCGGTGATGGTGCCCGCGTCGTCGTTCGCCTGGTCGATCGTGAGTTCCACGGCGCTGCTGTCCACCGTGAAGTTCACCACCTCGCCACGGGTTTCATTGCCCGCCTCGTCGGTGATCTTCGTCTGGTAGCTGTGCGCGCCATCGGTCAGCGTGGCCAGCGCCAGGCTCCAGGTACCATCCTGAGCCACGACCACACTGCCTGCCGCCGTGCTGCTGCCGTCGAGATAGACGCTGACCGTCGCACCCGCCTCGCCGGTACCGCTCAGCGTCGGGGAGCGATCGTCCGTCACGCCACCGGCGGCCACGGCACCCTGTACCTCGCCCTGATCGTCATTGAGTACGGCGACCGCTGCTGCCGGTAAGGTGGTATCCAGCACAACCGGGAAGGCACCGGTTTCTGCGGAAGAGACGCCCGCCGCGTTAACCGCGGTCGCGGTCAGGTTATAGGTGCCGTCGGCACCCAGCGCGCTGGTGGTGATGCTCCAGCGGCTGTCTTCCCCTACCGTCCCCTCGCCTACCATGACGCGGTTACTGGCGCTGTCCGTTGCCCAGATCTGTACGGTCAGGCCCGGCGCACCGCTGCCGTTAAGGGTCAGGGTGGCGTCGTTGGTCGCCTGGCCCTTCTGTAACGTGCCGGTGTCCGCATCATCGCCCTGGGTATAGTCATCGACGATATTTTCAATCGACGGCTGGGCCGGGGCGCTGGTCAGCAGGGTGAAGTCCCAGCTGGCGTCGTCAGTGCCGGAGACCTGCGGGCCTTCGTTACCTGCGGCATCAACGGCGGAGACGGTCAGACCGTGGCCGCCGCTTGCCAGCGCAATATCCGGCGTGAAGCTCCAGCTGCCGTCCTCGCCCACCGGGGCGCTGCCAATCAGGGTGCCGTTGTCGTAGATATTGACGTGGCTGATATCCGCCGTCACTTTGCCGGCATAGGTCGGACGCGCATCGTCGGTGACGCTGCCGTCGGCGATGGAGCCGGTTACCGGGCCAACGTCATCCGTCAGGGTGATGCTGCCATCCACAACCCCGGAGGTGATGTTGTCCGGCGCGGTGGTATCCACGGTGAAGTCCCAGCTACCGTCACCGGTGCCGCTGGTCTGCGGACCTTCCTGACCCGCCTTGTCCACGGCGGCCACGGTCAGGGAGTGATCCCCTTCCGCCAGATCGGTATCCGGCGTAAAGCTCCAGGAACCATCCTCGCCCACCGGGGCGCTGCCAATCAGGGTGCCGTTGTCGTAGATATTGACGTGGTCGATATCGTCGGTGGCCTGACCTGCAAAGGTCGGACGGGTGTCATCCGTGGTACCGCCGTCGACGATCGGGCCGGTTACCGGGCCAACATCGTCGGTCAGCCCCAGCGAACCATCCACAATACCGGAGGTGATGTTGTCCGGCGCGGTGGTGTCGAGGGTGAAGTTCCAGGCCGCATCATCGGTGCCGCTGACCTGCGGACCTTCCTGGCCCGCCTTGTCCACCGCCGCTGCGGTAAAGGCGTGGTCGCCCGCCGCCAGATCGGTGTCCGGGGTAAAGCTCCAGGAGCCATCCTCACCTACCGGGGCGCTGCCAATCAGGGTGCCGTTGTCATAGATATTGACGTGATCGATATCCGCCGTCACTTTGCCGGTATAGGTCGGACGCGTGTCGTCGGTGACGCTGCCGTCAGCGATGGAGCCGATAACGCTGCCCACATCGTCAACCAGATCCAGCGAGCCGCTGACGATACCGGAGGTGATGTTGTCCGGCACGGTGGTGTCCACGGTGAAGTCCCAGCTGCCGTCACCGGTGCCGCTGGTCTGCGGACCTTCCTGACCCGCCTTGTCCACGGCCGCTACCGTCAGGGAGTGATCCCCTTCCGCCAGATCGGTATCCGGCGTGAAGCTCCAGCTGCCGTCCTCGCCCACCGGGGCGCTGCCGATCAGGGTGCCGTTGTCGTAGATATTGACGTGGTCGATATCGTCGGTGGCCTGACCTGCAAAGGTCGGACGGGTGTCATCGGTGGTGTCACCGTCGGCAATCGGGCCGGTCACCGGGCCAACATCGTCGGTCAGCCCCAGCGAGCCATCCACAATACCGGAGGTGATGTTGTCCGGCACGGTGGTGTCCACGGTGAAGTCCCAGCTACCGTCACCGGTGCCGCTGGTCTGCGGACCTTCCTGACCCGCCTTGTCCACGGCCGCTACCGTCAGGGAGTGATCCCCTTCCGCCAGATCGGTATCCGGCGTGAAGCTCCAGCTGCCGTCCCCGCCCACCGGCGCGCTGCCGATCAGGGTGCCGTTGTCGTAGATATTGACGTGGTCGATATCGTCGGTGGCCTGACCTGCAAAGGTCGGACGGGTGTCATCGGTGGTGTCACCGTCGGCAATCGGGCCGGTCACCGGGCCAACATCGTCGGTCAGCCCCAGCGAGCCATCCACAATACCGGAGGTGATGTTGTCCGGCACGGTGGTGTCCACGGTGAAGTCCCAGCTACCGTCACCGGTGCCGCTGGTCTGCGGACCTTCCTGGCCCGCCTTGTCCACGGCCGCCACGGTCAGGGAGTGATCCCCTTCCGCCAGATCGGTCTCCGGCGTAAAGCTCCAGCTGCCGTCCCCGCCCACCGGGGCGCTGCCGATCAGGGTGCCGTTGTCGTAGATATTGACGTGGTCGATATCGTCGGTGGCCTGACCTGCAAAGGTCGGACGGGTGTCATCGGTGGTGTCACCGTCGGCGATCGGCCCGGTCACCGGGCCAACATCGTCGGTCAGCCCCAGCGAGCCATCCACAATACCGGAGGTGATGTTGTCCGGCGCGGTGGTGTCCACGGTGAAGTCCCAGCTACCGTCACCGGTGCCGCTGGTCTGCGGACCTTCCTGGCCCGCCTTGTCCACGGCCGCCACGGTCAGGGAGTGATCCCCTTCCGCCAGATCGGTATCCGGCGTAAAGCTCCAGGAGCCGTCCCCGCCCACCGGGGCGCTGCCGATCAGGGTGCCGTTGTCGTAGATATTGACGTGGTCGATATCGTCGGTGGCCTGACCTGCAAAGGTCGGACGGGTGTCATCGGTGGTGTCACCGTCGGCAATCGGGCCGGTTACCGGGCCAACATCGTCGGTCAGCCCCAGCGAACCATCCACAATCCCGGAGGTGATGTTGTCAGGCGCGGTGGTGTCCACGGTGAAGTCCCAGCTGCCGTCACCGGTGCCGCTGGTCTGTGGGCCTTCGTTCCCGGCCTTATCCACCGGCGAAACGGTCAGGGAGTGATCCCCCTCGGCCAGATCGGTCTCCGGCGTAAAGCTCCAGCTGCCGTCCCCGCCCACCGGCGCGCTGCCGATCAGGTTGCCATTGTCATAGATATTGACGTGATCGATATCGTCGGTGGCCTTACCGGTGAAGGTTGGACGGGTATCATCGGTGGTATCGCCGTCAGCGATCGGGCCGGTTACCGGACCAGCATCGTCGATCAACCCTTCAGAACCATCCACGATCCCGGAGGTGGAGTTATCCGGCGCAATGGTATCCACCGTGAAGGACCAACTGCTGTCGGCGGTGCCGCTTAACTGCGGGCCTTCATTACCCCCTTTGTCCACCGCTGAAACGGTATATTCATGGGTAGAACCTTCCGCAAGGCTGGTCGTCGGCGTATAGCTCCAGGTACCGTCGCTTCCCACCGCTACGCTACTCACCAGGGTACCGTTATCGTAGATATTAACGTGATCGATATCGGCGGTGACCTTACCGGAGTAACCAGGACGGGTATCGTTTGTCACGCTGCCGTCGGCAATCACGCCGGTGACTGGCGCAACATCATCCGTCAGCGTAATAGAACCGGCGACAAGTCCAGAGGTGACATTGTCCGGCGCGGTAAGATCCGGCCGGTCAATTGAGATCGGTGGGGAGACGTTGCCAGCGGGATCTTCCGCCACAATCGTGACATTCTTATCCCCTTCATTGATGGGATTAGGCTGAATGCTCCAGTTGCCGTTTTCATCAGCGGTGACGGTGGTTGTGGTGCCATTATCGGGATCGGTAATGGTCACTTTAGAACCTGGCTCAGCCGTCCCAGCCAGCCCGCCATCATCGTTCTGCGTTAACACCGGAACCTCTGGCGCAGTGGTATCTTCATAGCTACCGGTCGCCGTGGTGGTATTGCCATCTGGAGCCGTTACCGTAACGGTAATAGTGCCGTTAGGCTGGGCAGCAGGCGCTTCAACCGCCCAGTTGCCATCTTTGTCGGTGGTGGTGGTCAGCGTCGTACCATCCGGCAGGGTAATGGTTACCGTGGAGTCCGGGCTGGAAGAGGTGCCGGAAAGCTCCGGGCGACCATCTTTATCCGCATCAGTGGCCGGATTAATGGTGACGCTCATGGGTGGTTTGCTGTGGCTTGAGCCATCGCCATCATCGGATGCCGCATAGGCAATACCGGCGATCCCGGCCGCTGCACCGCCCATCAGCAAGAAGGGCAGCCAGGCAAAGTTATTACCGTCAGCAACGGGATCGGCGATGCCTGAAGCCTCGCCGCCTAACGCCACCTGGCTCTCATGACCGTCAATCATGGCGGGCGGATAATCCGCTACATCGCCAGAGGTCGGAATATATTCGTAATATTGTCCATTTTCGGCCTGGCCGATTAAATGCACGCCATCATTGTCATAATAATCCTGTAAAATGACATCCGGAGCACCTTCGTCTCCGCCATCAAAAAATAAAATCAGATTATTTCCGACACGCTTAGTCGAAACCACCTGCGGCGCATGGCCGGTAGTTTCGTCAATAAGCTCAATATTATATTTTCCACTATGCGGCACCAGTATGACCGTAGCGGCATGTTTTCCTGCTGCGACTTCGTGAGACGAAATAATCCCTTTAGTCCCACGTAAATTAATTTTTACCATGGTAACCATTTTTTATCCTTATCTAGCATAGATGTTAATAAATGTCAGAATAAAAGTTCTTAGCCTTCTGCGTGTTGTTTAGTGCCGTATATTTCGACTTCCACCCTTCTGTTTGGTTGATTGCACTCAATAAGCTGCTTTTTTTTCAAATTGTGAGCCTGGCAATCGGCAACAAGAAGGTGGGTCGCCCCTGCTCCCTCAAAAGTAATGACATTTTCAGGTAATCCTGATTCGATAAGTAATGACGCAATAGTTTTCGCGCGTTGCTCCGAGAGGCGCTGGTTATATTCAACTTTCCCAAGCGGATCGGCATAACCTTTGACGATAACTTTATCCAGCGTCTTATAATCAGTGCCGATCTGGTCAGCCAGTTTTTGTAGCGTCTGGGCAGCGCCGGGCAACATGCCGCTACGGTCATGACGGTTCAGCTTAAAGAGCGAGGAGGAGCTAATTGAGTAGATCCCGGTCGGGCAATTCTTGCCGTCCACTACGCGTGATATCGTGTGCGATTGCACCTTCACATTGGCTAAGACCTGTTTCGCCTGATCGCGATCGACCCAACGGGTGACCACTTTCCCCTGGTCATCGGCGGCAACCTGATAGAAATAGAGCATACCCGGCTCTAAATCCGGCGTTTCCTCTGCCGCTCCCAAAGGTTTATTCACGCCACTATTCAGATCGCCAGGAACCACGCTCAGCTCTTTTTTGCCAGGGCAAAGGGAAAGCGCAACAGCCTGATGCTCCGGTAAAAGACTGGCGTGATACTTGCCGTTGAGAAAAATATTCAGAGGCTTCGCTGCAAGCGTATCCCGATCGCGAGCCAGCCGAAATATTACTACCCGCGCCAGCGTATCTTCTGTCACCCACTGGTCTTTACCCGGCGGGGTATCCAGGACCCAAGGAGTATGAGCTTCAGATTTAGTTTGCGTTTCTTGCGCGTAAGCACAGGTGCTATAGGTAAAGCTGCTTATAAAAAAGGTAAAAAATAGCTTTATAAATACTTTTCTGGTCATGTCCATATATTCCATAGATTAATTCAAAGAAGTGCTTCGCCACAGCAATCTGACACTACCCCGGTTAATTAAATTGTGTTCATGGGAAGTTTATTCATTTTTTTTGAAATATAGCTATTGATATAGATTAGCGATCTACTGCTTATCCTTTTGACACCAAGTTTATTAAGGGCATTCAGTTTGTAAGTAGAAAATGTTTTAATTGAAATATTCAGCCTCTCGGAAGTATCTTTCGGCGATTCTCCATTGATATAGTGCATTAAAATGGTGTTTTCTCTGTCAGATAAGCTTAAAGATTCCCCCGCACACCGTCTCTGACAATTTTTACCGATATGTTTTAACCAGATTATCAGGCTTGCCAGACGCGCTTTCTCCGGCACTGCCAGAATAAAACTATTGCACCTGAAATCCCGTACACCAAAACGTTCAACAATAAAAATAACCTTTGCTGCGCTATAAATATTGCTGGTAAAAAAAACTATTGGCTGCGTTTCATTTCGGAGATCAAAGAAGACCAGACTGGTGGGCAAATCGTCTTCAGTATTAATAACCTCGTCATAACTCATCTCCGTCAGACAAGCCTCATAGCCAGCCTCGGTCAAAAGAGTAAGCATCCCTAATTTAAAATAGTTATCATTAGACACGACGTATGCTTTCATGTTGGCTATCCTCGCCATAAAATAATCTATGCTCCCTCCCTAAATAAAAATAAAGGACGGACACTTCCTTTCTTAATTGAAAAGCCTTTCACCTCTATCGTTTCAATACGCATAATGAAATCGTGAGAAACACCAAGCATGGCTAATTTAAATCTGAGTGATTGCATTACCTGCCACAGCCGCTGACTGGACGACCTCAGCCCATGCAAGTCCCATACGTTGTAAAGAATCTCTTCATTCGTCACAATACGATCGCAGGCATTTTGCAGCAGATAAAGAAAGAGTCGCAT
Organism: Pantoea sp. X-Soil-YNGN-775; assembly: GCF_059730575.1. Lineage (NCBI taxonomy): Bacteria > Pseudomonadati > Pseudomonadota > Gammaproteobacteria > Enterobacterales > Erwiniaceae > Pantoea > Pantoea sp. X-Soil-YNGN-775. The sequence goes on from NZ_AP035945.1 coordinate 2,933,255, forward strand.
CATTGTCTCTCGCATGACAAAAAAATTCTGTGGCCTTCCTTTGCTATCGTAACTCGTGAATTTTTTATGCATAATATCGAATTGAAAGTTATCACCGATATAGTAACCAACGAGTTCTTTTTCCATAAGAGAATTACCTCACTTTGTTCACATGACCTCACATGGCAGCACAATGCGGCTACATCATATTTTTAATATAAAAAAAAGAAAACAACTAAATACATCATTTAACAATCAAAATATTTGCCCATTAAAAAACTTAAAAACAGTAATTAATGTCGGGCATGGTGGTCATCGCCCCCTGGATTTAACAACAAAACAACATCACTAAAGAAGAGGTTATTTATTCGCAGCAAAGTATACATAAACATAAAGCACCGAATTTCAACAAAAGACAGAACAAAATTTCAGGTGATAGCTAAGCGCCGTGTTCCTTTTCACTTTCAGCGAACCCCGCATCAAAATCAACATGAACGAACTCTTTCAGATATCTAATACATATAAACGCAATTACATAAAAGAAAGAGAATTAAGCGATTGATATATAAATGATTAAAAACATTCTTAATGGCTGCATTAAGATCTCCATTAAGGTTCTGCTTATAGAAAAAAGGGTTACCTGACCTTTTTATCCGTCGCCATGACGCGCCCTCTGACGAAGACGAATGTGCTCAAAATCGGCACAGCAGTAACTTAGGTTCGGCCATGAAGTACTTGCATCCCACCTACATAAAGTGTATTTAATATACCACTTTAAATTGTATACAAATTAGCCTGACACCGGCCTTAATGATTGTTTTTATGAATAAAAAATATTTAATTAACAACTTTGTTGAATTTCAGCCCAGCAATAATTTGCTGCTTTGTTACACCGAGCCGGTTCGCAGCGTTGTGTTACCTTTACCTTCTGCCCGCTGCTTTACTCTGCTGCTGGAAAGAGGCGATCTCGTCCCCCATAAAGAGTTTTATCCTTATGTATGGGGTAAAGATTCAGATCAGATTATGCCTAACAACCTTTATCAAAACATATCCTTACTACGTAAAGCGCTACGCAGTATTGCGCCGGATGGAGAGGCTTGGGTGGTAACCGTACCGAGGAAAGGATTTAAACTTGCGCCGTCTGTGGGGGTGGAGGTAAAGCAAAGTGAAGAGCAGGAACCTTACCCAGAAGCACCTGACGCAATGCCGGTAATAACATCAGGAAAGAAAAGCTCCCCCTCAGATTACCTTTCTCTATCTCTTCCCCAACTATTTAAACTCTGTGGCTATCTTTTTCTGGTAGCCCTGGCGGCTGTTTGTTTTCTGGTAGTAGAGCAATATACTTATAAAGAATCCAGGTTCGCAGATAACTTTTTCTTCTACAAGTCCTACGGTTTTTGTGAGCTGAACATTAATAAAATCGCCCGAGCACCTTATATACATGAAAAATTTTTATCCTCCATTATTCAGGACTGCTCGCGCTCACCTTATATTTATATTACCGCCTATAGTATATTACCTGTGGCATCTATTATTACCTGTGAAAAACCCATCTCTTATAACAAACCTAACTGTGATTCATTCTTTGTAACGGAGCTCGGGGAACCATGAGAAAACGATTTTCTTACGGGATAATAGTGACTGCAGTGAGCATGGTGATTGTTACAACGTTTATCCTGCTCAATCGAAGTTATCAGCATCGCTATTTTAGCTGCTATACGCATTACCATTCCCGTAAAAATACATTAAGTCTGGATGTCATATTACGGTTTGATTTTAATGGCGATGAGGGGATTGTAACGATGGCGGGAAGAGTAAACGATGAGCACGGCGGGACACGGGTGGTCAATAAAAAGATGCTCTATTCCTTTAAACATACCGCTTCTCACTATCTAATGATTTCAAAAAAAAATTTTACCCAGCCCCATGACGAAGCGGACGATGCATCCCTCGCTCAGTTTGTTGCCCCGTTCTTTTTTAAAGAGGGGCATAAGCTGCTTTATCGCTTTTTTGCCCAGAAGAACGGAGATTATCTGATCGAGGATGGCAAGCTACCGATAGGGTATTGCCAAAGCTGACCCGGTTACTCAGAAAGAACACAATAAACCCAGCCAGCGGCAGGGTTTATTGTGACAGGAGGGAATATCAGTTAAACACCCTCCCACCGACGATTAACAGGGATTGCCCAGTCGTATAGTCGGAGGCCGGTCCTGCAAGAAAGGCTACGCACGCCGCAACATCTTCAGGTTCAGAGGGCCGTCCTAAAGTAATACGTTTGGCGAACTCCTCCGTACCATAACCCAGCAGTTTACCCGCCGCCTCGGAGACCTGACGGTTAATCTTCGCCCACATCGGGATTTTAACGATGCCGGGGCAGTAGCCGTTAACGGTAATGCTAAGCGGAGCGAGATCCCGCGCAGCGGTCTGGGTCAGGCCACGCACCGTGAATTTGCTGGAGCCGCAGACCACAGCCATGCTGGATAAGGAGACGCTGCAGAGGAGCGTGAAACATTGTGCTGACGACAGCCCCGCCGCAAAAATGAGTAAAACAGTGTGGGTTTCGACCCCGATCGATCAAAACGAGGACCGAAAGCGTGAAAAAGAAAATTACTCTGCCCCAGTTTGGTCAGCAGGCTGATGCAGAGGTGTTCGGCAACAAAATCACCATTCGCTATGAGGGCAATGAATCCTTTCCCCGAGGCCTCAAAGTAAATGAACAGTATTATGTAGTGATTGATGGCGAGGAAAAAACCATGACGCTGGTGCGCAAGCCGATGGGCTCATGGCAGTTCTCCCTGCAGTAATCACCTGTGCTGTAAACGGCCTCGCTGCGGCGAGGTTTTTGTTATCTGACCGCCGCCAGACACCACACGACAACGGCCAGTCGCTGAGTGCGGTGCAGCGCTATAACTGCCTGCGATAGTCGCCTCTGCGCTCATTGCCGCAAAACATGATAATCACTCATCCAGCGTGTGATGCTTTGCCTTGCGGTAAGCCGAGGGCGTAACGCCGTGTACCTGACGAAAACGGTGGCTGAAGTGGCTGGAAGAGTGAAAACCGCACTGCAGCGCGATATCCGTCAGGGTTAATGCGGGCTGCGTCAACAGCATCCTGGCCCGCAGCATACGGCGCTGCATCACGAACTGATGAGGCGCTTCGCCGGCTGAGTGACGAAACATACGGGCGAAGTGAAACTCACTCAGCGCCGCTTCGCTCGCCAGATCGGCCAGCGTTAACGGCCGATCGAGGTGCGCATCGATAAATTCAAGCACCCGACGCAATACGGCAGGTGCCAGCCCGCCCCGCACCTGAGGCAGTTGCCACTGTACCTCGCTGTATTGCTGCAGAAGATGGGTCAGCAACAAGGTTGTCGCACTGCTCAGGATGAGCTGGCTGGCGGGCTGTTGCCAGTCGCAGCTCAGCAAAAAATGGCGATAGAGTTGGGTAATGCGCGGGTCGGCGGCGAAAATTTTTTCGTGCAGATTTAACTGTGCCGGGCTGCGATCCCATACCTGTTCCGCCAGCTGGCGCAGCTGTGCTTCGCTGCAGTAAAGGTGAACAAAGGCGAGATCGGCGCGCAGATCCCAGCTCGATTCTATCCCCGCCGGCATCAGGCAGAAACGATCCGGTGCGCCGCCATTACGCCAGCCCTGGGCGGTTTTATGCCAGGTATCGTAGCCCCCTTCCACATACAGACTCAGCGTATGGTGATCGCTGAGCGTGGTCACGCGATCGCCGCTGTTAAACCAGGCCGCCAGTTGCAGGCCATTGCGCAGCTCCACCCGATCGCGCAGCTGCGCTTTATGGCGTTGCAGGGTTTCAAAGGTCTGGTAACTACGCATCCGGGTATCAGCTTCAGAGGAACAGGAAACCAGTTTACGGATCTGGCGGGACGGAGAACAGGCCACATCGGGACGCCTGATAAAAATGCGCAAGATTTTGCAAATCTGCCGCAGCCCGATGCAAGCGCCGCCCGTGCTAAAGCCGCAGACTGCGGGCTTTAGGCTAAGGAACGCGACGATGAACCTGTTTTTGTATCTCTCTGTGGTGCTGATCTGGGGTACCACCTGGATTGCCATCTATGCGCAACAGTCGGCTGGCACCAGTGCGGTGACCGTTGCCGTGTTCTGGCGTTTTTTACTGGCTTCAGTGGTGATGTTGCTGCTGCTTAAGGCGGTGAAACGCCTGCATCGCCTGAGTCTGGACGATCATCTGTTCTGCCTGCTACAGGGCGGCTGCGTGTTTGGCTTCAACTTTGTCTGCTTCTATTACGCATCCGGCTACATCAGCAGCGGGCTTGAGTCGGTCATTTTTTCCATGGCCGTGATGTATAACGCCATCAACAGCTGGATTTTTTTCGGCCAGCGTCCTTCGCCGCGTCTGATTCCGGCAGTGCTGCTGGGTATGGCGGGGATCGTGGCGCTGTGCTGGCATGATCTGCGTGACACTCAGGCGTCTGGCGAATTGCTGTGGGGAATGGGACTGAGCGCGCTCGGCACGCTGGGCTTTTCGTTCGGCAATATGATCAGTCAGCGCCATCAACGGCGGCAGCGGGATGTGCTGACCACCAACAGTTATGGCATGTTGTATGGCGCGCTGCTGATGGCGCTGGTGTCACTGCTGCAGGGCGTTTCACTCTACCCTACCTGGAACGGGCAATGGCTGACGGCGCTGAGCTATCTGGCGATAGTCGGATCGGTGATCGGTTTTGGTGCCTATTTTACATTGGCAGGTCGCATCGGTGCCAGCCGGGCCGCCTATACCACGGTGCTGTTCCCGCTGGTTGCGCTGGCGTTCTCAACCCGCTATGAGGGGTATCAGTGGCATACCAGCGCCATCCCTGGCCTTGTCATGATTCTGCTGGGCAACCTGGTGATGTTTGCCCGCTGGCCGGCAAGCCGTCGCCGCGCTATCGTCTGACGAAGAGGCGGGCTGCGGCCCGCGTCCGGATGAGCGTCATGCCCATTGCTGCTGTTGAATGAGTTTTTGTGGTTGATTGATTGCCTTGCGTGCAATCCAGTAGAGCAGTACTCGCTCATCATCACTATCGCGATCGGCCATCGACAGCAGTTTGAGCGCCAGCGTCGATTTGGTCACAGGCTGTTGTTCAGCACTCAGTTCAATCACTGCCTGACCGATAATGCTGCAAACTTCATCCTCACTGGTGATGGATTCATATGTCCGGTCTTTCATATTTCCTCCTGATAAGTGAACCCTTAGCCTGGCAAAAAATCTGCAAAGCTGCAGGCATAATCGCCTGAGTGAAACATTATCTTACGGCTACTTACCCTTACTTATTAAACTGCCGCTTTGGTTATCTTTCAGCAGAGGCCGTTCATACCCTCTCAGCAGCATTTCATGCCGCGCCTGCTTCCGTTCATGCCGTTGGTCGCCGCGCGCGCGTAAGGCTGGCCTATTCTGTCCGCAATTTCCAGATTCCCGGACGGGAGAGAAAATCATGAACCAGACTCAACAGGCTTCGCACCAGCGCACCCGCTGGCTCACACTGATCGGAACGGTGATTACCCAGTTCGCGCTGGGATCGGTTTATACATGGAGTTTATTCAACGGCCAGCTGTCGCAAAAACTGGATGCGTCGATCAGTCAGGTGGCGTTTTCGTTTGGCCTGCTAAGTTTAGGCCTGGCTATCGCCTCGTCGCTGGCGGGAAAACTGCAGGAACGTTTTGGTGTACGGCGCGTCACTATCGGTGCCGGTATATTGATGGCGTCAGGATTCTGGCTCACCGCGCATGCCGACAACCTGGTGATGCTCTACCTCAGCGCTGGCCTGCTGGTCGGCCTGGCCGATGGTGCCGGTTATCTGATGACGCTCTCAAACTGTGTTAAGTGGTTCCCGGAACGTAAAGGCATGATCTCAGCCTGCGCCATTGGTGCATACGGACTTGGCAGCCTGGGCTTCAAATTTATCTGCGGCGCGCTGCTGACCCATGTCGGCCTGGAACAGACTTTTATTATCTGGGGCGTGCTGGCGATGACGATGATTATACTCGGTGCCCTGCTGATGCGTGATGCCCCACCGCAAAGTGCGTCCAGCGTCAGCCAGCAGCAGGCTCGCGATTACACGCTGGCGCAGTCGGTACGTCTGCCACAGTACTGGATGCTGGCGCTGATGTTCCTGACGGCCTGCATGAGTGGTTTGTATGTGATTGGCGTGGCGAAGGATATCGGTGAAGGCCTGGTACATCTGACTACGCAGACTGCCGCCAATGCCGTTACGGTGATTGCCATTGCTAACCTGAGCGGGCGTCTGGTGCTGGGCATCTTATCTGACAAGATGTTGCGTATCCGGGTGATTTCGCTGGCGCAGGTGGTTTCGCTGGTGGGAATGAGCGTGCTGCTGTTTACCCACATGAATGAAACCACCTTCTTCCTGTCGTTAGCCTGTATCGCCTTCAGCTTCGGCGGCACCATTACCGTGTTTCCCTCGCTGGTCAGTGACTTTTTCGGCCTCAACAACCTGACCAAAAACTATGGCCTGCTCTATCTCGGCTTTGGTATTGGCAGCGTCATGGGCTCACTGGTGGCATCGCTGTTCGGCGGCTTTACCGTCACCTTTAGCCTGATTATGACCCTGCTGGTGATCTCGCTGTTACTCTCCCTGACCATTCGCTTACCGCATCAACCGGCGGTCGGTAAGGCGGTGTTGCAGCGCCATTAATCTTTACGGGCCGCGACCAGGCGGCCCTTTTGCTTCAGCCGCGGAAACGCGGCTCTGCACTACCCGCCACCTCAAGCTCAACCGCAAATATATCGCCCGATTCAGGGTAGCGTGCCAGCTCTTCTTCAGTGCGATCTTCACGCGAACTGGTAATAAACAGCGTTTTCAGATCGGCTCCGCCGAATGCCACCATGGTCGGCCATTTCACCGGCAGCAGGATCTCATCAACAATCTCGCTACTCTGCGGATCGATACGCACTACCCGTCCGCCATCGAACTGGGCTGACCAGTAGTAGCCTTCACTGTCGACCGCGGCGCCATCCGGTAAGCCACCAGCGGCGTCGAAGCGGCGGAAAACGCTGCGCTCGCCCGGTTCGCCATGGCTATCTAACGGATAGCGGTACAACACCTCGTTGGGCGTGTCGCTGTGATACATCCAGCGACGGTCGGGAGAGAACGCCACGCCGTTAGAGATTTTGATGTCCCGCGCTTTAACCTCCAGCGTCAGTTCCGGCGTAACCCGGCATAACAGGCCGCCGTTTTTGTCCTGCGGTTCCCACAGGCTGCCACACCAGAAATTACCCCAGGGATCGACCCGGCCATCATTAAAGCGACTGCGCGCGGCTTCCCCCGGATTATCCGCCACCTTCTGTTGCGGTTTGCCCTGCGCATCCAGCAGCCAGACGCCGCTGCGCAAAGCGGCAATCAGTCCGCCCGATTGACGTAAGCCGATACAGCCCACTTCTTCCGGCTGGGGAAAGGTCTGCAGTTCGCCACTGACCGGGTCAAAACGGTGGATCGCCGGTGCCAGAATATCGACGCACCACAGCACCTGCTCTTCTGTTGACCAGAGCGGGCATTCGCCCAGCTCAGCCTGCAACGCCATTACATTTTTCACTTCATGCGCCATGTTTTTCTCCTGTTAACGCGTCTGCTAATAATGTAGCTATAATTTATTTTAAATGAGAATTATTTTCGCTTGCTTTTAAGATTATTCTCGCCGAAAATAATCGCTATTCAGCCATTTCTTATTTTCTTCTCTTTTACCGACGCCAGATTCCGCCAACTGAAATATCCAGCAATATCTGCATAAATAACTCTACATTTCCTGCATCTTCACTCCACTTTTCCAGCGTAACGTCGTAGTCATTGGAAAAGAGGAGACGTTTCCTATGAAGAGATTAATTAAAGTCGCTTCGGTAGTCGGGCTGATAACATTATTAAGCGGCTGTATTATCGAACCCCGTCACGACAATGGCTGGCATCACGGCGGTGGCGGCGGGTATCATGGAGGCTATCACGGTGGGTATCATAGCGGGCATCATCACCGCTAACGGGCAAAGGCGTCACACAGCATAATATAAAAATAGAAAAATTAAGGGCGGGATAATTATCCCGCCCGTTTTATTTAGCTTTTGACTGCATAATTACACTGGAACCAGGCTTTCTTTAGCCCCGGAATATGGCTGTCCTGGGCCGGCAGCGATTCCACTTTATCGAATCCTTTCTTATTACAGTAATTCGCCAGATCAACGTCCATCGCATCACGATTGACTTTCTCCGGGTCAAACCGGTACTGGACAGTATTTGAGCTGGCATCTTCGTCAACACGTTCAAATGCCCCGGGTTTACTGGCGGTACAACCGCTCAGCAAAATCAGCGCCAGCGCGCCGATAATTTTTTTTTTCATTTATTTATCCTCATCTTGCTGCGCAGTGTATGTCGCAGCACGTCACGCATCCATAGGATTAATGCGCGAAAAACCAAAAATTTACACGCTTTTACCGATTAATTCGATACGATTAAACGGCTGTCACTATCAGGGCGAGCGTGACATGATGCATTCAGACCAAACGAAGTCTGCACCACACCAGGTAATAGCCAAAATAACAACGTAATCCTGACCTTTGTGCCCGCGCTAAGCGGGCTTTTTTACGTCAGTCACTAGCCGGAAACTGCAAACATTCTACGTAACAGGTTGGCCGCGCGCTTGTCAGGTAATGCGAGAATCGCACTGTAGAGATCAATCGACATGCCGCACATTGAAGAGCGATCAACCGCGGTATCGGCGGGCATGTTCAGCTGCTGCAGCTTATCGCCCCAGCGCTGATAAAGCTGCGCAACCACCTGTTTCAGATCGCGTTGCGCCAGTGCGCTGTCCATTGGCTGCTGCTGAGGTGCGCTGTTAAGCAGTAATTGCTCCATCGCCCCGGCCTCTTTGTGGTTGAGCGACGGCGGCAGGATTTTCACTAAATTGACGCCGCCATTGACCTGGGGATAGAGAAAACGGAAGCACAGGCCAGGATCAAGGGCATTGAGCGCCTGCATCTCCTCGACTGACACGCCAATGTAATTCACCACCGCCGCATCGGTTGCCCGCATCAGCCGCTGATTAATCACGTCGAGCAGCCAGCCGCGTAGTTCGCCCGTCGCCTGTTCAACCGGTTCACCGGCGCGGACCCGGCGGGTCAGTTCCTGCGTCAACAACAGCCACAATGCCGGTTCCTGGGTTTGCAGTACCCGATATCCCGGCGTCTGTGCCAGGTAACTCACCGCCCGATCGCGCTCTCGTGCCTGCTGCTGCTGCGGCACAGCCCAGCTGAACCACAACAGATTAGCCACCACCAGCGGCAGCAGAAAAAGCATCAGCCCCTGCCACAGTCGCAGTCGGGTGGTTTTAATCAGCACAATAATAATCAACGCCAGCAGCGCAAAGGCGGCCAGCGTAATAACCAGCAAAGAGCTCATGCTACGGTATTAATCCTTACGCACATCAATCAGCACCGGGCAGTGAGCACGCTCAATCACCGCCGCGCTGACCGAACCTTTCAACAGTCGGTTAAAAGAGGAGAGATGACGGCGTCCCATGATAATCATGCTGGCCTTGAGCTGGAGTGACTGCGCAATAATCGTGTCGGCCGCTTCGCCGGCCAGAATCATGCCGCGCGCGTTAATGCCGGCGCGCAGCAGCGGTGCGAGGGCATGGCGCACCACCAGTTCCGCGGTGTTCTGCTCATCCTGCGCCGCGACAAAATCAGCCGGATCTTCACCGGCATCAATTTCCATCGGTTGGTTACAGGAGGAGTACGCCGGATCGACGCAGCACAGCACCACCACTTCTGCGTGGTGAGCCAGCGCCTCTTCAATGGTGAGCGCAACCACTTTTTCGGTTACCGGCGAATGATCAATGGCCATCAACAGGGTTTTCATCGAATGCTTATCCTTCTACAGCGGCGATTTTGCCAATTTCACGCACCAGCGCGTCTTTACACTTCAGCATTTCATCACGATAGCGATCTTCGTGGCGCTGGAAGCGTGCAGAGGGCACCAGCAAAGAGACAGAGAAGCGGCCAAACAGCGTATCGAGGGCAAACGCCATAGTCGAGATGCCTTCCAGCGTTTCACCGCGATCGACCGCAATGCCGGTTTCGCGCACTTCGTTGATCAGTTGCAGCAGCTGCGGCAGGGTTTTGACCGTCATCTCGGTCAGCTCCCGCCAGGCTTCGCCTACAATCACCCGAACGTCTTTATCGCACTCTAACGCCAGCAGCGCCCGGCCGCCGGAGGTGCTGTAGAGCGGCAGGTTGAGCCCCATGTGCGGCACAACGCGCAGCTCACGCGAGGCGACCACACAGTGAACGATAGCCAGCTGAGTACCGCTGGCGCGCGCCAGCGAGACGGTTTCATTGGTATCGGCAGAGAGTTTTTCCAGCAGTGGCCGGACCAGATCGACCACATCGGTGTGCACGCTGGACATCAGCTTCAGTAACGCCGGTCCCAGCCGCAGGCCGCCGGCACCGCTGCTGCGCACCAGTTCTGCGCTGTCGAGCGCGGCGACAATCCGCTGCACGGTGGAGCGAGGCAGATCGACCGCCTGGGCAATCTCACCCAGGCTCATACCGCCCGGCTGTTCGCCCAGCGCATTCAGAATTTTTGCCGCACGTGCGATCACCTGGATACCGCCCGTTTTCTCTTCCTCACGGCTGGAGGGTTGATGTGCCATAGCGTCGTCCTTTTTCAGCTGGCCTACTGTAGCGCGATCGGCGCACTTTTTACAGCCTGTACCACATTGCAATACAGCATACCGGGATGTAATAATACGCTGCTGTATCACATCGCAATACACTGCATCAAAATAATGAGATAACGTGCTATGACTGCTCAGCCAGCCCCTGTGCCGGCCCCCCATCCTTTTACGCTGCGCCTGGCGCTGGGGTTAATCGGTGTCTTAATCGCCGCCCTGACCTCCGGGCTGAACGATCGCGTCAGCGATATTGCGTTGGCGGATATTCGTGCGGCGATCGGCATCAGTTACGATCAGGGTAGCTGGATTATTTCCGCCTATCAGGCGGCGGAAGTGGCGGCGATGATGATCGCGCCGTGGTTCGCCGTCACGCTATCGTTACGGCGCTTTGCGCTCGGCGTATCGGCGGGCTTTATGCTGACCGGCATCCTGCTGCCGCTGGTGCCAGACCCGACGCTGTTTATTTGCCTGCGGGTGCTGCAGGGGCTGTTTGGCGGCGCACTGCCGCCGATGCTGATGACCGTCGCCCTGCGCTTTTTACCGCCGCCGATTAAACTGTTTGGCCTGGCCGGATATGCACTGACCGCCACTTTTGGCCCGAACATGGCGGCTTCGCTGGCATCATTGTGGACCGATCACGTCAGCTGGATGATGGTGTTCTGGCAGGTGGTGCCGGGCATGCTGATCGCCATGCTGCTGATTGGCTGGGGCCTGCCGCAGGACCCGCTGCGTCCCGAACGTTTCCAGCAGATCGATCTGTTTGGCATGGTCACCGGCTGCAGTGCTATCGCCCTGCTGGTGCTGGTGCTGACTCAGGGCGAACGTCTTGACTGGCTCAACTCCCCGCTGATCGTCGGAATGTTACTGACCGCGCTGCCGCTGCTGCTGGTGTTCCTGATCAACGAGTGGTTTCACCCGCTGCCGCTTTTTAAGTTGCAGATGCTGAAGCGTCATAACCTGGCGCACGGGCTGCTGGCACTGGCCTGCATCCTGACCCTTTCGCTATCAGGTTCGGCACTGCCTTCCGCCTACTTTGCCCAGGTTGAGGGCTTTCGTACCCTGCAGTTTGCCCCGCTGGCGCTGGCGGTTGGCCTGCCACAACTGCTTATTGCGCCACTGGTTGCGGCGTTGCTGAATATCCGCTGGATCGACTGCCGCTGGATGCTGGCGGCGGGCGTGGGTCTGCTGGTCACCTCGTGCCTGCTGGGTTCGCAGGTTACCAGTGACTGGGCGCGACAGAACTTCTGGTTGCTGCAGATTTTGCAGGCGTTCGGACAACCGATGGTGATTGTGCCGATTCTGATGAGTGCCACCAGCGTGGTCGCGCCGCCAGAAGGCCCGTTCGCCTCAGCGATGTTTAACACGGTGCGCGGATTTTCCAGCATCGCCGCCTCGACGCTGGTTGAGGTATTCCTCAGCCACCGCGAGCAGTTTCACTCCAACATTTTAATTAACCAGGCCGCCAGTCGTCCGTGGCTGATAACCGCATCCGACAGCAGCCATGCCAGCAGCAGTCAGCCGTTACTGCCGGACGGCAGCATCAGCGCCAGTGAAAATATCAGCGGTTTCGCCACGCTGGTGAAGCATCAGGCGACGGTGCTGAGCCTGAGCGACAGCTGGCTGATGCTGATCGGCTTTGCTGGCTGCCTGTTATTACTGACCGCCATCCTGCCTAAACGCGTCTGGCCGCCCCAAACCCTGATTCAACCCCTATCCCGGAAGAACTGAATATGCGTGCTTTAATAATGAGAAAAACAGTGCTGCTGAGCCTGCTGCTGCTGGTTTTACTGGCGATAGCCTGGCTGATTGGGTCGATGATGACCCGTAACGATCACCGCACCGACGATGCTTACGTCAATGCCGATTATACCCTGGTGGCACCGAAGGTATCGGGCTACATCAACACCGTGCTGGTGCAGGACAATCAGCAGGTTAAAGCCGGTGAACTGCTGGCGACGCTCGACGATCGCGACTATCGCGTGGCGCTGGAGAGCGCCAGAGCCGACCTGCAGGTCAGTGAGGCAAAACTGCTGAGCAGTCAGGCGCAGCTCGAACAGCAGCAGTCGGTGATTGAGCAGCAAAAAGCCAGCGTGGCCGCCAGTCAGGCCTCAGCGCAGTATGCGGGTCAGAGCGCCGATCGCTATAACCGGCTGTATAAGAGCGGCACGGTCGCTGCTGACGATCAGCAGAAAGCCAGCTCAACCCAGCGTTCAGCGCTGGCGGCGGTACGACAGAGTCAGGCGGCGCTGGCCTCGGCAGTAAAACAGGTTGGCGTATTGCAGGCGGCGGTCCGCTCAGCGGAAGCTGACGTGGCAGCGGCGAAAGCCAGTGTCGATCAGGCCGAACTGAATCTCTCTTATACCCGCATCGTAGCACCGGTGGCCGGCATGGTCGGGCAGCGCGCGGTGCGCACCGGCGCCTACGTCTCGGCCGGCACCCGCCTGCTGGCGGTGGTACCGCTGCAGCAGACCTATATCACCGCCAATTATCTGGAGACCCAGCTGAGCGACGTGCGGCCGGGACAGCGGGTGCGTATTCACATCGACGCCTTACCGGGCGAGACCTTTACCGGTCACGTGGACAGCATTGCGCCCGCCACCGGCGCGACTTTTTCGGCAATCTCCCCCGATAATGCCACAGGCAACTACACTAAAGTCGTTCAGCGTCTGCCGGTGAAAATTGTGCTGGAGAGTGACCAACCGCATCTGGCGCAATTACGTGTAGGCATGTCGGCGATCCCGGAAATTGAAGTGCCGTAAATTTGTGAGCAATATCTCAGAACGGACCTATTTCATTTAGGCGGGATTCCGCGTAAATTAGCGCCCGATCCTGTTCTGAATTATTCAGATCGACCCGGAAAAGAGCAGACCGTTAATTCAGGCGGCGATCTTTTTTCCAAATCTGTTCGCGTTGCACTGGTTTGGGATCGCCATCATCGTAACCGCTCAGAGGAGTTGCTTTGTGAAATATGCCTTGATGGGAATATCTTTTTTCGCGTTGCTTTGGTTCGGAACCTTCGTTCTGCTGCTGAAGTAATGGCGTGACAGTGCCGCCAGGGGGCGACAAGCTTGTCGCCCCAGCTGGCTGTCAGATCTCTTCTTCCAGACTTTTTACGCTGCCCGGCAATACGCCATCGGCACGGAACATCGCTTTAATCCCCCGCACCGCCTGACGGATCCGGTCACTGTTTTCAATCAGTGCAAACCGCACATGCGTATCACCATAATCACCGAAGCCGATGCCTGGCGAGACGCAGACTTTGGCCTCCTGCAGCATATGTTTGGCAAACTCCAGCGATCCCATATGGGCGTAATGGTCGGGAATTTTCGCCCAGACGTACATTGAGGCTTTGGGATTGTCGACCATCCAGCCCGCTTCATGCAGCCCTTTGACCAGCACATCACGGCGGCGTTTATACTGCTCAGCGATATCGCGCACGCATTGCTGATCGCCTTCCAGCGCCGCGATAGCCGCCACCTGCAGCGGTGTAAAGGTGCCGTAGTCGTGGTAACTCTTGATACGTGCCAGCGCGGCAACCAGCTCTTTATTACCGACCATAAAGCCGATGCGCCAGCCCGCCATGTTGTAGCTTTTTGACAGAGTAAAAAATTCGACGGCGACGTCACGCGCGCCCGGTACCTGCATAATCGACGGGGCTTTCCAGCCGTCATAAACGATGTCGGCATAGGCCAGATCGTGGATCACCAGAACGTTGTACTGCTTCGCCAGTGCAATCACCCGCTCGAAGAAGTCCAGTTCCACGCACTGCGCGGTCGGGTTAGACGGGAAGCCGAGGATCATCATTTTTGGCTTGGGATAACTTTCGCGGATGGCGCGTTCCAGCTCATTGAAGAAGTCGACGCCCGCCACCAGCGGCACCGAACGGACCTGAGCCCCGGCAATCACCGCGCCGTAGATATGAATCGGATAGCTTGGGTTCGGCACCAGCACGGTATCGCCATGATCCAGCGTCGCCAGCATCAGGTGCGCCAGGCCCTCTTTCGAGCCGATGGTAACAATCGCTTCGGACTCGGGGTCAATCTCCACCTGATAACGATCGGCGTACCAGCGTGAAATGGCCCGGCGCAGGCGAGGAATGCCGCGCGAAGTAGAATAACCGTGGGTATCGTCACGCTGTGCGACCTGACACAACTTTTCCACGATATGCGGTGGCGTCGCCCCATCCGGGTTGCCCATTGAAAAGTCGATAATATCTTCGCCGCGCCGACGCGCAGCCATTTTCAGTTCAGCGGTGATGTTGAAAACGTAAGGGGGCAGACGTTCGATACGCGAAAAACGACGGGGTGTGCTGTTATCAGCCATGATGTCCTCTGGAGTACGTGAGCGCCCGGACCGTCCGAGCGACGCTGGTCACTGCGGTGACCTCTCAAGAACATAACGTGGCGATAACAACTTTGTCGAGGGTGGCGGAAAATATTTTTATTTTTGCGGATTCAGCCGTCCCAGCAGCCAATCGTTTACCCAGCGACCGTTCAGCAGATAATTATCCCGTAGCGTCCCTTCGAGCTGAAAGCCATTTTTTTCCAGAATCCGGCGCGACGCCCAGTTGCCTTCAATCACCATGGCTTTGAGCTTATGGAAATCGGCCTCAAATAAAAACTGGCACAGCGCCGCCAGCGCTTCGCTGCCAAACCCCTGACCACAGTGACGATGCAGCAGCATGTAGCCCACTTCCGCCTGGCGGTAAGGCTCCCATTCCGGGCTGCACCCGAACAGGCCAATCGGTTCACCGGTATCGAGCCGGCGCGCCACCAGGCAGAGCATATGAAAACTGCTGGCCTGCCAGGGTGCCAGCCGCTCATTGAAGCGCTGGCGAATATCTGCCTCATCAGGAATTTCGCTCACCCAGGTCATGGTGTCGCGGTCCTGATGCACAGCGCGGAACAGTTGCCAGTCCTCTGGCTGGAGTTTACTCAGGGCTAATCTGGCGGTGACGAATTGCATGCTCGGCTCCCGATGCGCGCGGTTTTACGACGGTTCTGGCTCGCTTATCGCGCAACATAGCAAACTGCCCCGTTGGCGACCAGTCCCGGCCGGCTGGAAAATGTTCCCCTTTATAGCACTCAGACTTTCCCCTTTTCGTTATTTGATCCCCATGATTGATCTGAAACATAAACCGGCATAGCGGATCGCCAGAATGCTAGCGGTTCGCGATCACATTTTTTATCATAGGCCCACATTCCTTTGCCGATGAGTCGCCTGTGTCCTCCCACTTCACGATGTTACTGGCAGTGTTTGATCGCGCCGCATTAATGCTGATCTGTCTTTTCTTTCTGACGCGCACCCATCTGTTTCGCCAGCTGCTGCAAAAAGATGAACACACCGGCTATGAAAAAGCAGCTGTTACCGCCATCTTTTCACTGTTTGCGCTGTTCAGCACCTGGTCCGGCGTTGATGTTGATGGATCGTTGCTGAATGTGCGGGTAATTGCGGTCATGGCTGGCGGCATTCTGTTCGGGCCGTGGGTCGGTATCGCGACCGGCGTGATTGCCGGTCTGCACCGTTTTTTGATTGATATTCACGGTGTCACCTCGGTGCCCTGTCTGATCACCAGCATCATTGCCGGTCTGGTGGCGGGCGGCATTAACCGGCGGGTGCTGAAAGAGCATCGCTGGCGGGTGGGCATCATCGGCGGCATGCTGTGCGAAACCCTGACCATGCTGCTGATCATCCTTTGGGCGCGCCCGACCTCACTCGGGCTGGCAATCGTATCGGAAATTGCGCTGCCGATGATCCTCGGTGCCTCCAGCATCGGCCTGATTGTGCTGCTGGTGCAGAGCGTAGAAGGTGAAAAAGAGGCGATTGCTGCCCGTCAGGCCAAGCTGGCGCTGGAGATCGCCAATAAAACCCTGCCGCTGTTCCGTCAGGTCAATAGCGATTCACTGCGTAATATCTGTGACATTATCCGGCGCGAGATAAAAGCCGATGCGGTGGCGATGACCGACAAAAAGCAGATCCTCGCCTACGTGGGATATGGCGAACAGAACTATCAGCATGGCGATGATGACATCAGCCCGACCACCGCCCAGGCGCTGGCCAGCGGTAAGATCATCATCAGAAATAACGATGAAGCGCACCGCACCAAAGATATTCACTCGATGATCGTCATTCCGCTGTGGGAAAAAGGCAAAGTGACCGGCACGCTGAAGATCTATTACCGCCGGGCGCACCGCATTACCGGCTCGCTCAAGGAGATGGCGATTGGGCTGTCACAGATTATCTCCACCCAGCTTGAAGTCTCCCGCGCCGAGCAACTGCGCGAGATGGCCAATAAAGCGGAACTGCGCGCACTGCAAAGTAAAATAAATCCTCATTTCCTGTTTAATGCCCTGAACGCTATCTCCTCCTCCATCCGCCTTAATCCCGATACCGCCCGCCAGCTGGTGATCAACCTGTCGCGTTATCTGCGCTACAACCTGGAGCTGAATGACGATGAGCTGATCGACATCCGCAAAGAGCTGTGGCAGGTAAAAGATTATATCGCCATTGAGCAGGCGCGTTTTGGCGATAAGCTGACGATGATTTACGACGTCGATGAAGATCTGCACTTTTTACTGCCCAGCCTGCTGATTCAGCCGCTGGTGGAGAACGCTATTGTGCACGGTATCCAGCCCTGTAAGGGTAAAGGCGTGGTGACGCTGAGCGTGCGGGATCTGGGCGATCGGGTGCGGATCGCGGTGCGCGATACCGGCCAGGGGATCAGCGATGAGGTGATGGCGCGCGTTGCCCGCAACGAGATGCCCGGTAATAAGATCGGCCTGCTGAATGTGCATCATCGGGTCAAACTGTTATCGGGCCAGGGATTATCCATCGTCCGCCATCAGCCCGGCACCGAGATTGCCTTCATACTGAGTAAAAACGGCCAGCGCCTGGCGGAGAATCTGTTATGAAAGCGATTATTGTTGAAGACGAATTTTTGGCCCAGCAGGAGCTGAGCTGGATGATCCAGCAGCACAGCACTATCCAGATTGAAGCCTGCTTTGATGACGGTCTCGACGTGCTGAAATACCTGCAGCAGCATCGGGTTGACGTGATTTTCCTCGACATTAATATTCCGTCGCTGGATGGCATGCTGCTGGCGAAGAATATCAATCAGTTTGCCCACAAACCGTTGATTGTGTTTATTACCGCGTGGAAAGAGCATGCGGTTGAGGCGTTTGAACTGGAGGCGTTCGACTACATTCTCAAGCCTTACCACGAGTCACGCATTGTCACCATGCTCAACAAGCTTGAAGCCACCGTCCAGACCCAGCAGGCCGTCAGCAATCCTGCCGTTGCACCGCAGCCGCAGACGGTCAATCTGCTGAAAGATGAACGCATCATCGTCACCGACGTGAATGATATTTACTACGTGGAAGCCCATGAGAAACTGACGTTTGTCTATACCCGCCGTGAAGCCTATGTGATGTCGATGAATATCAGCGAGTTCTGTTCACGCCTGCCGGAGCAGCAGTTCTTCCGCTGCCATCGCTCTTACTGCGTTAATCTGAGTAAGATTCGCGAAATCGAACCGTGGTTTAACAACACCTACCTGCTGAAACTGCGCGATCTTGACTTTCAGGTGCCGGTCAGCCGCAGCAAAGTGAAGCTGTTTCGTCAGCTGATGCGTTTGTAATTACCGGCAGGGAATGGCAGAAATTCACTTCCCGACCGATCGGCAGCCGGGTCGGGAAGCGGTATAGCGGATCAGGCAAGGATCAGATTTCGCGGCCCAGCGTCTGACGCAGATGCGCACCGGCACCCAGCAGGCCAGGCTGATCGTGAGTGATCATATAAACCGGGATGCTGGCAACGTAATCGCGGAAACGGCCTTTATCTTCAAACGCAGCGCGGAAACCCGACGCTTTAAAGAACTCAAGGAAGCGCGGCACGATGCCACCCGCAATGTAAACGCCGCCAAAGGTGCCAAGGTTCAGCGCCAGGTTGCCGCCGAAGCGTCCCATGATGACGCAGAACAGCGAGAGCGCGCGACGGCAGTCGGTACAGCTGTCATCCAGCGCCCGTTCACTGACATCTTTCGGTTTCAGGTTTTCCGGCACGCGATTATCGACTTTAACGATGGCGCGATAGAGGTTAACCAGCCCGGCACCAGAGAGCACGCGTTCTGCGGAGACGTGGCCCAGCTCTTCGCGCAGCACTTCCAGAATCTGATCTTCTTCTTCGCTGTTGGCGGCGAAGTCAACATGGCCGCCCTCGCCCGGCAGGCTCACCCAGCGCTTATCGACGTGGACCAGATGGCTGACGCCCAGCCCGGTACCGGCGCCGTAAATGGCGATAGGCTTATCTTTAACCGGCTCGCCGCCACCGAACTGAATCACGTTATCGGCAGTCAGCATCGGGATCGCCATCGAAACCGCGGTGAAGTCGTTAATGATTTCCAGGTGTTCAAAACCGATGTTCTCTTTCAGCTTGCGCGTCGAAAACGCCCAGTCGTGGTTGGTCATTTCAACCCAGTCATCGGTAATCGGGCAGGCGATGGCAATACAGCCATCTTTAATATCCTGCTGTTGTTCATCAAGATAATGGCGGATGACGGCTTCGAGGCTGTCGTACTCTGATGTTGAGAATGTTTTGGCCTGGGAGATGCTGCCGCTTTCCACCTCACACAGGGCGAGACGGGCGTTGGTGCCGCCGACATCGCCGACCAAGGCATAGGTTGTCATTCTTCTGTTGCTCCGCTTGGGGTCTTAAAGAGTTGGAGGACACTATAAAATCCTGCCCATAAAACAACAACGCTCACCGGTGCGATTGGTGAGCGTCTACTCAGGTGCGCTACAGCCTAACCGCGATAGCCTGACCTGCACAGCGGCAACTATCTGAATCTATCCACCGTTGCGTTGATTCAGGCAGGCGGTGACTTTTCGCAGCAGCGGAGGCAAGTCCTCTTTCTGCATCACCACCTCAACCAGCGTCAGACGCTGAGGCTGAGAAAGTCGCGCCATTACTTCCTGTAACTGGACCGTTTCACTGATGCGCCAGCTCTGCGCCTGGCCGTGCAGGCTAAGGGCTTGCGGCAACGCCGTCCAGTTCCACTGAGCGATATCATTGTAACGTTGTGTTGCGCCATGAATCGCCCGCTCAACGGTATATCCTTCATTATTCAGCAGAAAGATAATTGGCTGCTGCTGGTCGCGCAACATTGACCCTAATTCCTGAATGGTCAGCTGTGCCGAACCGTCGCCAATAATCAGGATAACCCGGCGAGCGGGATCGGCGGTCTGCGCGCCAAACGCTGCCGGTAAAGTATAGCCGATCGATCCCCATAATGGCTGAACCAGTAGCTGCGCCTGTGCCGGCAAGCGCAACGCCGCCGCCCCAAAGGCCGCGGTACCCTGTTCGGCCAGAATAATATCGCCTGGCTGCAGAAATTCCTGCATCGCCTGCCAGAAAGCCTGCTGGCTGATGACCGCCGCTGCCTCAACCGGCGCGGCGGCTTCTGCCTGCGGCCCGAGCTGCCACTGCTGGCCATATTGGGCGAATAAGCCATCAAGTTCGCTTAGCGCATCGGCCATCGAAAGCGGTGAAAACGTTTCCCCGCCAACAGTAGCACTGTGCGGTTGCAGATCGATCAGACGTTCAGCGGCAAACTGCTGGGTAAAGCCGGCGGTAATGGTATCGGTGAAGCGTACGCCGACGCAGAGGGCGACATCAACCTGTTCGATCTGCTCACGGACCTGACCGGCGCTGCCCTCGCCCGCATAGGTGCCGACGAATCCCGGTTGCTGTTCATCCAGCACCCCTTTGCCCATCAGTAAACTGGCGCAGGGGATGGCGCGACGCTGGCGCAGCGCAGCCAGTGCCGGCTGCTGCTGCCAGCGCAACGCCAGAAAGTCCGCCAGTAACGACACCCGCGCGGCCGGTGCCAGCAATCGTTCGGCGGCCTGCCGGAAGGCTTCGCGTACCTGGTGTGATGAAGCGTGGAGCAGGTTTAACGGCTGCGTCGGTGGCTCAACCTCGCAGGCGGCGACGTCCACCGCCAGCGACAGATAACCGGGCTGGCGCATCTGCAGTGCGCTGACGATCACCCGGTCGATCTCCGCAGTGGCATTTTCCGCGGTTAACAGCGCGGTTGCGGCACTGACCTCTTCGGCCATGCGGATGAAATGGCGAAAGTCACCATCACCCAGCGAATGATGCACGCAATCACCCTGCTGCTGGGCCTGGGTCGCAGGGGCGCCGACAATCTGGATCACCGGCAGATGCTCGGCGTAACTGCCGGCAATGCCGTTGATGGCACTCAACTCGCCCACGCCAAACGTCGTCAGCAGCGCTGCTGCTCCACGGCAGCGGGCATAACCGTCTGCGGCGTAGGCGGCATTCAGCTCGTTGGCACAACCGACCCAATGGATCACCGGATGGTCGATAACCCGATCGAGAAATTGCAGATTGTAGTCACCCGGCACACCGAACAAATGCTGCACGCCAATCTCCTGCAGACGCGCCAACAGGTAGTCACCAACAGTAAAAGCGGACATAGCAGATTCCTTTTTTGGGAGAGTCGGCTTAAGTATCTGACAGCCTGTAAAATTGGCGAGAAAAGTGTCGCAGGTGCCAGCCACAATGGCTGGCAAGCCGCCGTTACGGCGGCGGATTACTCTGTAATTATGCGATCTGCGGCGCGTTGTCACTGAGTGTAACCGTATACACTGCTATCCTTTTGGCACAAATCCCCGTTTTTGACCCAGGAGCGTTGAATGTCGTCTTTCCCCCGTCCCGATCGATATCAGCAGATGGAATACCGCCGTAGCGGCCGCAGTGGCATCAAACTTCCCGCAATCTCACTTGGTCTGTGGCATAACTTTGGTGACAACACCCGGGTGGATAACAGCCGCGCCCTGCTGCGTCATGCGTTTGACCACGGCATTACTCACTTCGACTTAGCCAATAATTACGGTCCGCCGCCGGGTTCGGCGGAAGAGAATTTTGGCCGTATTCTGCGCGAAGATTTCCGTGCCCATCGCGATGAACTGATTATCTCGACCAAGGCGGGCTACACCATGTGGGACGGCCCGTATGGTGACTGGGGATCGCGTAAATATCTGGTGGCCAGCCTCGATCAAAGCCTGAAGCGCATGGGGCTGGAGTACGTTGATATCTTTTATCATCACCGTCCGGATCCGGAGACGCCGCTGGAAGAGACCATGCGCGCGCTGGATCAGGTGGTGCGTCAGGGCAAAGCGTTATACGCCGCCATTTCGAATTATCCGGCCGATCGCGCAGCCGAGGCGATTGCCATTCTGCGCGATCTCGGCACGCCGTGTCTGATCCACCAGCCGCGTTATTCGATGTTCGAACGCACCCCGGAGCAGGCTCTGATTCAGACGCTGGGTGATGCGGGTGTCGGCTGTATCGCCTTTTCACCGCTGGCGGGCGGCGTGCTGACTGACCGCTATCTGCAGGGCATTCCGGAGGATTCACGGGTAGCAAGCGGCAGTAAATTCCTCAATGAGAATCAGCTGACCGACGAGAAGATGGAAAAAGTCCGCAAGCTGAATGAGATTGCCCTCCAGCGTGGACAAAAACTGGCGCAGATGGCGCTGGCCTGGGTGTTGCGCGACGATCGGGTGACCTCAGTATTGATCGGGGCCAGCAAAACCGCCCAGATTGATGATGCGGTGGCGATGCTCGCCAGCCGTCAGTTTGATCAGGCGGAGCTAGCCGCAATCGAAGCGGCCCTGCAGTAACCTTTTATCGCCCGGCGCAGGCCGGGCATTTTCTGCGCCAGAATAGTCTCAATCCCCTTTTTCTCCCCAATTTCCTCACAATCTTCCGACACAATGATGCGGTAACAACAGCAATACGCAGGCATAATCGCTGCGCCGCAACAGCATCAGACTGTTGATGAGGAGAAAAAAATGAAAAGAGCCGTTTTGTTTGCCGCCTTGCTGGCAATGTTATCACCGCTGGCAGTACACACCGCACACGCGTCCAGTGCCTCAATAACCCTGGCCCCCGGCGTAACGCTGCAACTTGGCGACCGCGACCGTCGTGGCTACTACTGGGATGGCGGCCACTGGCGTGAACCGCGCTGGTGGAACGATCGTTATTCCTGGAATGAGCGCCGCTGGTGGCGTCATGAAGAGTGGCGTCGTCATCAGGAGTGGGAGCGCGAACGTCGCTGGCACCAGCGTGACCGGGATCGTCGCTGGGAACATCAGCATCGCCGCGATCATCATGACCGCCACGATCACCATGGCCGCGACCACCATGGACGCGACCATCATTAAGGCAAAACGCCCGGCATCACCGGGCGTTTATCATTACCTATCGCCGTTATAGTCCCAGCGCTTGTCCCACCAGCAGATAGATATTCAGCGTAATCACCAGCGCCACAATCACCCAGCCAGTCAGCTGCATCAGACGAGAATTCACCATCTCATCGCCCATCAGTTCACGGTTGCCGGTGAACGCCAGCAGCGGAATTAACGCCAGCGCGATACCAAAGCTGAGCAGCACCTGACTCATCACCAGAATGCGGGTCGGGTCCCAGCCCGCCCAGATGACAATAAAGGAGGGCAGCATGGTCACCGTGCGGCGCACCCAGAGCGGGATATGGAAACGGATAAAGCCCTGCATCACCACCTGTCCCGCCAGCGTACCGACCACCGTCGATGATAAACCCGCGGCCACCAGGCTCAGGCCAAACACGATGGCAGCGGCTTCGCCCAGTAACGGCTGCAGCGTCAGGTAAGCCTGATCGAGTTCGGCAATTTTACTGTGCCCACTAAAGTGGAAGGCCGCGGCTGCAGTTGCCATCATCGCCAGGTTAACGAATCCGGCGATGGTCATCGCAATCGCCACGTCCAGTTTGGTCGACGAGTAACGCTGACCTTTGCTGTCGCTGCTTTTGCCCTGGGTCAGTGCGGAGTGCAGGTAGATCACGTGCGGCATAATGGTCGCCCCCAGCACCCCGGCGGCAAGGAACACCGCGTCTGAGGTCGGCAAAGAGGGTAGCGCCATGCCGAGCACCAGTTCACTGACCTTGGGCTGGGAGAAGAACAGCTCAACGATATAGGCAGCGGCGACAAACAGCAGCAGCCCGCCAATCACCAGCTCCAGCGGCTTTTGTCCGCGACTCTGTAACATCAGGATCAGGAAGGTGGCGATACCGGTCAGCACCGCGCCCTGCATCAACGAGATGCCCAGCAGCAGTTTGAAGCCCAGCGCCGCGCCGATAAATTCCGCCAGATCGGTGGCCATGGCGATGATTTCCGCCTGCACCCAATAGAACCACACCGCTGGCCGGGGAAAGCGGTCGCGAATATGTTCAGCGAGGTTTTTACCGGTAGCGATGCCCAGTTTGGCCGACATCAGCTGGATCAGCATCGCCATGATGTTGGCCCACACCACCACCCACAGCAGTTTATAGCCGTACGCTGCGCCCGCCTGAATATTAGTCGCAAAGTTGCCCGGATCGATATAGCCGATAGCGGCAATAAACGCGGGTCCCAACAGTGCGAGTTTGACTTTTCTTACTCCGCGAGCGGCGCGCTCGGCGGTACGACTTTCAAACATATACGGTACCCTGTCTGAACATGTGCCTACCCCGGCAAGCTTAGGAGGAAGCGGTTGCAAGTGAAATTCGATTATTGTTATTGGTGAAATAGATGCTGCTATAAAGTATAGCCATTGCTATATCTTACAGTAAAGGAAGTGAGTGCTAAAAATGTGAGCAACGATGTCACTCTACGCCCGGGGCAAAATATAGACAATAAATTTGTGGTTATCTACTGTGAAGGTTTTGTAAACGAGACGTGATCGCTGAGAGTTTTCTGGAAAATAAGGTGATAGCGAATACTTATATTGTGGCTCAGATCTCGTTTTTAAGTAACGCGTTACATAGAATACGCAGCAAAATACAACCCTCCTCAAATTTGGAGCAACCATGTCCCATATTTTGCAGTTTCTTTTAGCACTGGTGGTGGTCGGCGTGTTGGCCTTGCTGGTCAGTCACGACCGAAAAAGTATTCGCATTCGCTACATTATACAGCTTCTGGTGATTGAAATTGTGCTCGCCTGGTTCTTCCTGAACTCCGAAGCGGGACTCGGATTCGTCAAAGGCTTTGCCGGCGTGTTTGACCATCTGCTGAAATATGCGGCTGAGGGTACCAACTTCGTCTTCGGCAATATGAATGATAAAGGCCTCGCCTTCTTCTTCCTCAACGTACTGTGCCCGATCGTCTTTATCTCTGCGCTGATCGGTATCCTGCAGCACTTCCGCATTCTGCCGTGGGTTATCCGTGGCATCGGCACCGTGCTGTCAAAAGTGAATGGCATGGGCAAGCTGGAATCGTTTAACGCCGTGAGTTCTCTGATACTGGGACAGTCAGAAAACTTCATTGCCTATAAAGATATCCTCGGCCAGATGTCACAGCGCCGGATGTACACCATGGCGGCCACCGCGATGTCGACCGTTTCGATGTCGATTGTCGGCGCTTACATGACTATGCTGCAGCCTAAATATGTGGTCGCGGCGCTGGTACTGAACATGTTCAGCACCTTTATCGTGCTGTCACTGATCAACCCTTACCGCGTCGACAGCGAAGAAGATCTGCAACTGCAGGATCTGCATAAAGGCCAGAGCTTCTTTGAAATGCTGGGCGAGTATATCCTGGCCGGTTTCCGCGTTGCCATCATTGTGGCCGCGATGCTGATCGGTTTTATCGCACTGATTTCAGGTCTGAATGCGCTGTTTGACGTGATTTTCGGTATCACCTTCCAGGGCGTACTGGGTTATGTCTTCTACCCGTTTGCCTGGGTGATGGGCGTGCCGGCAGGTGAAGCGTTGCAGGTTGGCAGTATTATGGCCACCAAGCTGGTGTCTAATGAGTTCGTTGCGATGATGGATCTGCAGAAACTTGCTGGTCAGCTGTCACCGCACGCCGAAGGCATTCTGTCGGTGTTCCTGGTGTCGTTCGCTAACTTCTCTTCTATCGGCATTGTGGCAGGCGCCATCAAAGGTCTGAACGAAGAGCAAGGCAACGTGGTTTCCCGCTTTGGTCTGAAACTGCTGTATGGCTCAACCCTGGTCAGCGTGCTTTCAGCTGCGATCGCCGGTCTGGTGCTGGCGTTCTGATCTAAAAGGGCGAGCGGGTCTCGCCCTTCTCTTCTGTCTTTCTGCCCTTCCTGCTTCTTCCTGCTTCTGCTTCCTGTCGTCACGGCTCAGCAACATGCTGAGGCTGCGCATTAGCAATCGCTCAGCGCGGCACAACCAGCACAGCAGCGCGCCAGAGCCTAATCGTCGTGACAGACAACGAATAGCGCTATCGCCGCACAGCAGCGTGTGAGCGTGTGAGCGTGATGAGTTCGGCGATTGACAACAGAAGGTTCAGATACGGGATAATCGGCGGGTAAACGTCAGACGTGACGCGTTGGCGCGGTTAAGCGAGAAGTCGAAATCAGAAAGGCGAATTTGACAGAGAATTGTCAGAAAATGGTGGAGATAAGCGGGATCGAACCGCTGACCTCTTGCATGCCATGCAAGCGCTCTCCCAGCTGAGCTATACCCCCACATCTGGAATTGTTTTTCAGTACCAAACTTTTGGGAAGAAGTTTGGTGGAGCTAAGCGGGATCGAACCGCTGACCTCCTGCATGCCATGCAGGCGCTCTCCCAGCTGAGCTATAGCCCCGAACCGAAAAACTGTCGTGTTAAGCGACGGACGGCATAATATGAAACCCCCTCCAGGGTGTCAACGGCAAAATCACATTCTGTGTTTGATCGCTGAAAAAGACGGCAACCTGAGCGGTTTCAGCAGCATGCCAGCGCCAGAACCGCAGCGGTAACTGCCTGAGCGTTTTTTTTCTGTTATTCAGACGGCGGCCAGGTTAAATCACGGTTAAATATGTTATGGGAATTTTCTTGTCTTCGTCTTTTTCGCATGCAAAACTTAGCGCGCTAATTAAGCGGTCACCGGACCCCTCTCCCGCCGGCCGCGCGTCCACCAGGCGTTTACCGTCCCATTAATCAAAAAAACTATTGAGATACTATGTCACTGCATACACCAAAAGAAATCGCCCAACTGGCGATCCAGGCAGGCGTGGCCAAAAGCCGCGCGCCGATCAGCATTCTTCTGATCCTCGGCTTTATGGCCGGCGCTTTTATTGCCACCGGCTTCCTGCTGGATCTGCATGTCATTAATTCCCTGCCTGCCGACTGGGGCTCGTTCGGCGGCCTGTTGGGCGCGGCGGTCTTTCCGGTCGGACTCATTCTGACGGTACTGGCGGGCGGAGAGCTGCTGACCGGCAATATGATGACCTTACCGGTAGCCTGGTTTGCCCGTCGTATCTCGTTTTTCAGCGTCGCGCGTAACTGGTTTTGGGTGACGCTGGCTAACTTTCTCGGCAGCGTCGCGGTGGCCTGGTTCTTTGGCCACATGCTGGGCATGACCGAAGGGGATTACCTGAAGAAGACTGTCGCCATCGCCTCAGCGAAAGTGCACGCCGATTTTCTGCACGCCTTCATTTCCGGCGTAGGCTGTAACTGGCTGGTCTGTCTGGCGGTGTGGCTGGCGTTTGCCAGTAAAGATGTGGTCGGCAAAATTTTCGGCATGTGGTTCCCGGTGATGGCCTTCGTCGCCATTGGCTTCCAGCACGTGGTGGCCAATATGTTCATCATTCCGGCCGCTATTTTCGCCGGTCAGATGAGCTGGGCAGAGTACTTCCCTAACTTTGTCGCGGTATTTTTAGGTAATGGCGTCGGCGGTGCCGTTTTCGTCGGTCTGGCCTACTTCCTCGCCTTCCGCCCTGCTGTTGAACCTGCCAGCAGCGTGCAATAAATGATTTTTTGCCTTTTGTCGAGTGGCAAAAGGCAATTTCACCTTCAGTTACTTTCACCCGTTACGTTTTGCTGTAATATGTAGTGCTAATGTATTTAACAGGGACAGCACTGTGAAAAAGGAATGGCTCACTCCCGAAGAGTTAGCGGCAGAAACGGGTTACAGTCGACAAACGGTGAATAAGTGGATCAAGCGGGAAAACTGGACCACCACGCCAAAGCCCGGTGTACAAGGCGGTAAGGCTCGCCTGATCCATATTGATGAGCGTGTTAAAAGTTTTATCCAGGCAACGCGCAACCTGAATGAAACCTCAGCGACCTATGGCACAGCCCCTCATTCATTGCCTGCGTTATTAATAAGTTCCGTCCAGCAAATGAGTCAGGCAGAGCAGGATCAGTTCACGGCATTAATATTACGTGAAGGGATTAAAGGCGTATTGCAGCGGCTGGGGATTAATGAAGAGTAAAAAAAACCGGAAGCGTGCTGCTTCCGGCTTGTTTATTCAGGCCTGCGCTTCGCGCTCACTGATAAAGGCCAGCGCCTGCTCGATGCGCGCGACGCTGCGGCTACGGCCAATCGCTTCAACGGTCACGTCCAGACCCGGTGACTGACCGGCACCGGTCACCGCCACACGCAGCGGCATACCGACTTTACCCATTCCGACTTCCAGCTCATCTGCGGTGCTCTGAATCGCCTGATGAACGTTTTCTGCTGTCCAGTCGCTGATGGCCGCCAGCTTATCACGCACCACTTCCAGCGGCTGACGTGCAACCGGACGAAGATGTTTCTTCGCAGCATCGGCATCAAACTCATTAAAGTCTTCATAGAAATAACGGCAGGAAGCCGCCATCTCTTTCAGCGTCTTACAACGTTCACCCAGCAAACCCACTAGCTTCGCCAGTTCCGGACCGGTACGGGTATCAATTTTCTGCTGTTCAATATGCCATTGCAGATGCGTCGCAACATATTCTGGCGGCAGCGCATTAATGTAATGGTGATTCAGCCACTGCAGCTTTTCGGTATTAAAGGCACTGGCAGACTTGCTGACCGCATCCAGCGTAAACAGCTCAGTCATCTCAGCAACGCTAAAGATCTCCTGATCGCCATGTGACCAGCCGAGGCGAACCAGGTAGTTCAGCAGCGCTTCCGGCAGATAACCATCATCACGATACTGCATAACACCAACGGCACCGTGACGCTTGGACAGTTTCTTGCCATCGTCGCCGAGGATCATCGACACGTGGGCATAGACCGGCACCTGAGCGCCAATCGCTTTCAGGATGTTGATCTGGCGCGGGGTGTTGTTGATATGGTCTTCGCCACGAATGACGTGCGTGATGCCCATATCCCAGTCATCAACCACTACGCAGAAGTTATAGGTTGGTGAACCGTCGGTGCGGCGGATGATCAGATCATCCAGCTCCTGGTTGCTGAATTCAATCGGACCGCGGATCTGGTCATCAAAAATGACCGAACCGTCCTGCGGGTTGCGAAAACGCACCACGCAAGGCTCATCGGCTGCATGATGATCGTGACTGTCACGGCAGCGACCGTCGTAACGCGGCTTTTCGCCGTTTGCCATCTGCTGTTCACGCAGGGCCTCGAGACGTTCTTTCGAGCAGTAACATTTATAGGCTGTGCCCGCTGCCAGCATCTCATCAATCACCGCGTTGTAGCGATCGAAGCGTTTAGTCTGGTAATACGGGCCTTCATTCCAGTCGAGGCTCAGCCAGTTCATACCATCCATGATGGCTTCGATGGCCTCTGGCGTAGAGCGCTCCAGATCGGTGTCTTCAATACGCAGCACAAACTCGCCCTGATTGTGGCGGGCGAAGAGCCAGGAATAGAGTGCGGTACGGGCGCCGCCTACATGTAAATAGCCGGTAGGACTGGGCGCGAAGCGAGTTTTGATTTTCATTGAGTATTGCCTTAGATGCGCAGGTTCTCTGTCTGGATGACAAAAAACAGGTTAGACGCGAAAACAGTGGCCACATTCTAGCATCTGGCGGTGAATCCTCAATGCGTGCCCGTTGCCTGCGCCCGGCTAAAAGGGGCTTTTCTGCCAGTAAAACCAGCACATTGACTAAAAGCGCGACAGGATGTTTAAAAATAAACCGAACGCACATTTATGTTTTAAAAAGCGTTGACTCAAAATCAACTATCCCTATAATGCGACTCCACACAGCGGGGGTGATTAGCTCAGTTGGTAGAGCATCTCCCTTACAAGGAGGGGGTCGGCGGTTCGAACCCGTCATCACCCACCACTCTAAAAGGTGGCCCGCAGTGAACAGGATATAAGATATGGGTGATTAGCTCAGTTGGTAGAGCATCTCCCTTACAAGGAGGGGGTCGGCGGTTCGAGCCCGTCATCACCCACCATATCTTAGTGTGATACACGCCTGTTAAGCAGTACGAAGTGGGTGATTAGCTCAGTTGGTAGAGCATCTCCCTTACAAGGAGGGGGTCGGCGGTTCGAACCCGTCATCACCCACCACTTCGGGTCGTTAGCTCAGTTGGTAGAGCAGTTGACTTTTAATCAATTGGTCGCAGGTTCGAATCCTGCACGACCCACCAATTCAGAAGAAAGCGCCTTTAAGGCGCTTTTTTCGTTTCTGCAGCACGGAGTTAAACGTGCCGGATGAGAACCTGCCGCAGGTTCGACTGAATCGCCGGGAGCGGTTCAGGCTGATGCGGCAGCATCACCCGCAGGGCGTGGCCCCGGACGGGCCACGGCTTATCCTGCACGACCCACCAATTCAGAAGAAAGCGCCTTTAAGGCGCTTTCTTCGTTTCTGCTGCCCAGAGTTGAACGTGCCGGATGAGAACCTGCCGCAGGTTCGACTGAATCGCCGGGAGCGATTCAGGCTGATGCGACAGCATCACCCGCAGGGCGTGGCCCCGGATGGGCCACGGCTTATCCTGCACGACCCACCCATTCAGAATAAAGCGCCTTTAAGGCGCTTTTTCGTTTCTGCTGCCCAGAGTTGAACGTGCCGGATGAGAACCTGCGCAGGTTCGACTGAATCGCCGGGAGCGGTTCAGGCTGATGCGACAGCATCACCCGCAGGGCGTGGCCCCGGACGGGCCACGGCTTATCCTGCACGACCCACCAATTCAGAATAAAGCGCCTTTAAGGCGCTTTTTTCGTTTTCAGGCTCCGGTGCCAAACGTGCCACATCCGCCTTAACGGCGCAGACAATCTCTCCTCGCCGTTCTTTTCGCCTTCTTAACATTTTTCTTCTCAAGACATTTTTCCGCAGGCCGATATTTATATTAACTATTTGCAGGGAGAAAATGATGTCATCTATATCGGGCGTTTTAAGCAGTGCAGCCAGTAGCAGTGACAGCGGCGGCGGCAGTGTCGCGGCGCAGGTGGCCGCACTGAGCAAACAGATCCAGAACATCACTAAGCAACTGAAAGACCTGTCCGGCAATCACGATCTGTCTGACAAACAGAAAGCTGAGATGCAGCAGATGTATGAGTCGCAAATCACCATGCTGGAAGCGCAGATTGCGCAGTTAGAGCAGAAGCAAGCCGAACAGGCTGAGCAGAAAAGTGATGACAGCAAACTGCCAGGCGAAATCAAGGCGGACGGCGTCAACCGTCCAACCGACAACCACCAGCTCGATGTCTATATCTAAAACGGCGGATTGACCGCCCGTTGTTGCGCCAGCAGCGCGGCCTGCTGGCGCACCTCTTGCCAGATCGCTTCGGCCGCTGGCGTCAGCGAGCGATTTTTGCGCTTAATCAGCATCAGGCTGCGATTTATCTCCGGGTACAAACGTCTCACCGTCAGCGCCCGCCCGGCCGGCAGCGGTAAGGCCAGCGCCGGCAGAATGCTGATACCGATCCCCGCATCGACCATCGGGAACAGCGTGGCGGGATGACCAATATCCTGCACCACGTCGACCTGAATCTGCTGTTGCTGCATCGCTGCATCAATCAATACCCGACTGCCTGAAGCGTAATCCTGCAGCACCATAGTGCGCCCCGCCAGCATCGACCACTGCGCCTGTTCCACCAGCGCCAGCGGATCGTCATCACGGCACAATAAAAGAAACGGCTCATCCAGAATGGCGAGGCAATCGAAATCGGTATCACTGAGCGGACCGATGATAATGCCAAAATCGACCTCGGCGTTGCGCACGCTTTGCAATACCCACTGCTGGGCGCGATCGTGGAGGATCACTTTGATATCGGGAAAATGGTGCTGACTGGCCGCCAGGCATTGTGGCATCAGATGAGCTGAAATCGTCTGGCTGGCCGCCAGCCGCACCGTGCCGCTACGCTGCTCGCCATAGCTGCGGATATCCAGTAGCGTGGTGTTGATCTCTTCCAGCAATCGCTCCATGCGCGACGCCAGTTGCTGTCCGGCTTCAGTCAGCATCACTTCCCGCGTGGTGCGGTCCAGCAGGCGTACGCCGGTCTCCGCCTCCAGCTCTTTTATGCTGTGGCTGACCGCCGACTGACTCAGACCGATCGCCTGCCCGGCCTGACTGAATCCGCCGTAATGCGCCACCGCGATAAAGGTTCGCAACTGTCGTAGGGTATAATTCATCGATTCAGCTCATAGATTAATTCAATAAATCAATTTTATTTCTAAACCCGCTTCGCGCACAATCATTGCTATTCAATATTTAACCGGATTTTAACAATGGGATTTTTACGGCTCGATCCGATGATGGTCAAACTCATCATCACCGTGTTGCTGGCGTCTTTCCTGCCTGCAAAAGGCATTTTCGTCGATATCTTTAGCTATCTGACCACTGCCGCCATCGCCCTGCTGTTTTTCATGCACGGTGCCAAGTTATCACGTGAAAAGATCATCGCCGGCAGCAGTCACTGGCAGCTGCATCTGTGGATTATGTTCAGTACCTTTGTGCTGTTCCCGCTGCTCGGTCTGCTGCTGGTCTGGTGGCATCCGGTGAATGTCGGCCCCGAAATCTATACCGGCTTTATCTACCTCTGCATTCTGCCTGCGACGGTGCAATCAGCCATCGCCTTCACCTCAATGGCGGGCGGTAACGTCGCAGCGGCGGTCTGTAGCGCCTCAGCGTCGAGCCTGTTGGGGGTATTTATCTCCCCGCTGCTGGTTAATCTGGTGATGGATGTGCACAGCAATGCGCCATCAGATGGCCTGGAGCAAATCGGTAAGATTATGCTGCAGCTGCTGGTGCCTTTTGTGCTGGGTCATCTCTCGCGCCGCTGGATTGGTGCCTGGGTGGAGAAACATCGCAGTCTGATTGGCAAAACCGATCAGACTTCCATTCTGCTGGTGGTTTATTCCGCCTTCAGTGAAGCGGTCATCAACGGCATCTGGCACCGCGTCGGCGTCGATACGCTATTATGGATTCTGGCCGGATGCGTACTGCTGCTGACCGCAGTGTTGCTGATCAACCTGCTGGCATCACGTCTGTTCCGCTTTAAACGTGCCGATGAAATTGTGGTGCTTTTTTGTGGCTCGAAGAAGAGCCTGGCCAACGGCGTGCCGATGGCGAATATTCTGTTTCCCGCCAGCAGTGTAGGGATGATTGTGCTGCCCTTAATGATCTTCCATCAGGTTCAGCTGATGGTTTGTTCATTTATCGCCGGGCGCTACAAAAAGAGTGGCGAGAAGCTGCAGGCGCAGCAGGTTAAAGCGCCGGTGATGGAGTCGCAAAAGTAGAGATACTGCCCGCCAGCGCGGGCAGAATTAATTGCCGGCCTTAAGCGGTTTAACCAACCCTTCAAGGCCTTCAATTTTGATTGCCAGCGTCAGTTGCATCAGATCACCCAGCTGGCCTGACGGAAAATCCCCGCTGCGGGCAAACCACAGCAGGTAAGGCTCGGGCAGATCGATCAGCATCCGCCCTTTGTACTTACCAAAGGGCATCGCGGTATTGGCGATCGCCACCAGCTGATGTTTCTCCATCTCAGGCACCCAGCAGACGGATCATTTCCGCTTCATCGATCACCTCAATCCCCAGCTCCTGCGCTTTTGCCAGCTTGGAACCGGCCGCTTCACCAGCAATCAGCAGATCGGTTTTCTTCGAAACGCTGCCGCTTACCTTTGCGCCCAGCGCAATTAACTGCGCTTTGGCATCATCACGGTTCATCTGCGACAGCGAACCGGTTAGCACCACCGTTTTACCCGCAAACGGACTGTCGATCTCCTCGGCTCTCACCACCACCACCGCTGGCCAGTGAATGCCGATCTCCTCAACCAGCTGACGGATAACCTCGCGGTTACTCTCCTCTTCCATGAAGTTACGCACGTGAGTCGCCACCACTTTGCCGACATCCGGCACCGCAATCAGCGCCTCCAGATCGGCATCCATCACTTTTTCCAGTTCACCAAAATGGTTAGCCAGATTAGCGGCGGTCGCTTCACCGACTTCGCGAATGCCGAGCGCATAGAGAAAGCGCGCCAGGGTGGTTGATTTCGCCTTTTGCAGCGCATCCACCACGTTTTGCGCCGATTTCGGCCCCATACGATCGAGGCCGGTCAGCACACCGGCGGTCAGGCGGAACAGGTCAGCCGGGGTTTTGACATACTCTTTTTCCACCAGCTGGTCGATAATCTTATCGCCCATGCCGTCCACATCCATCGCCCGGCGCGACACAAAGTGCTTCAGCGCTTCTTTGCGCTGGGCACCACAGATCAGCCCGCCGGTGCAGCGCGTGACCGACTCCCCTTCCACCCGCTCAACGTCCGACCCACAGACCGGACAATGTTGCGGAAACACCACTTCACGGGCGTCATCGGGGCGTTCCGTCGTTACCACATTAACCACCTGCGGAATGACATCGCCCGCGCGGCGAATCACCACCCGATCGCCGATGCGCAAGCCGAGGCGCTCAATTTCATCGGCATTGTGCAGCGTGGCATTGCTGACGATAACGCCGGCCACCTGAACCGGTTCGAGCCGCGCCACCGGCGTAATCGCGCCGGTGCGTCCGACCTGAAACTCGACGTCGCGCACCCAGGTCATCTGCTCCTGAGCCGGGAACTTAAAAGCAATAGCCCAGCGTGGTGCGCGAGCCACGAAGCCGAGCTGCTCCTGCAGCGCCTGCGAATCGACTTTGATTACCACACCGTCGATATCAAAACCGAGCGTGGGCCGCTGCTGCTCAATCTCACGATAAAAAGCCAGCGCCTCTTCTGCGTTGTGCGCCAGACGGATCCGATCGCTGACCGGCAGCCCCCAGGCTTTGAACTGTTGCAGTCGCGCCAGGTGGCTGTGTGGAATATCGCCGCCTTCCAGCAGGCCAAAACCGTAGCAGAAGAAGGTCAGCGGGCGCTTAGCGGTAATGCGCGGATCCAGCTGGCGCAGCGAGCCTGCCGCCGCATTACGCGGGTTGGCAAACACCTTGCCGTCGGTACGCCGTGCTTCTTCATTCAGTTTTTCAAAGCCGCGCTGGGTCATAAACACTTCGCCGCGCACTTCCAGTCGCGCCGGAATGTTGTCGCCCTTCAGCCGCAGCGGAATGGCGCGAATGGTGCGGACATTGGCGGTAATATTCTCGCCGGTAGTACCGTCACCGCGGGTCGCCGCCCGCACCAGCAGGCCGTTTTCGTACAGCAGGCTGACCGCCAGGCCATCCAGTTTCAGTTCGCAGCAGTAGGTGATGTCATCGCTGTTTTTCAGCCGATCCTGCACCCGCTTGTTGAAAGCCATAAAGGTGGCTTCATCAAAAGCGTTATCCAGCGACAGCATCGGGACTTCATGACGCACCTGCTCGAACACCGTCAGCGGCGCAGCTCCGACACGCTGAGTAGGCGAGTCCGGAGTGATCAGCTCGGGATGCGCCGCTTCCATCTCACGCAGCTCACGCATCAGACGATCGTATTCGGCATCCGGTACTTCCGGCGCATCCATAACGTGGTAGAGATATTCATGATGACGCAACGTTGTGCGCAGTTCGGTGATTTGATCCTGGACGGATTTCATAAAGCCCCATCAGATAAAAAACCCCCGACAGGCGGGGGTTTGTTTTGACAATTCAGTTAACCGTTAGCGCAGGTCTCAGATGCCGACCACATCGCGAATGCGCGCTTTGTAGGTTTCCAGCTTCTGTGGTGTCATCATGCGGCGCTCATCATCCAGCACCACACCGCCGACATCATCCGCGATACGCTGCGCCGACTGTAACATCAGCTTGAAGTTCTGATTCGCATCCCCATAGGAAGGCACCATCATAAAGATAGAGATGCCAGGCGTGCTGAAATCAGTCATCAGATCAGGATTGAACGAACCCGGTTTAACCATATTGGCCAGGCTAAACAATACCGGACCGCTGCCTGCCGGGCTGAGATGACGGTGGAAAATGTTCATTTCGCCAAACTGGAAGCCAGCCTGCAGAATCCCCTGCAGCAGCGCTTCACCGTTCAGCTCGCCACCGGAGTGCGCGGCCACATGCAGCACCAGCACCGCCTCTTTAGGCTTCTCTGCTGGCGCTTTGGTTTCAGGCGCAGCAACCACCTCAGACTGCGGCTCAGGCTCAGCCTGATACTGCGGTTCCGGCTGTACCGACTCCAGCGGATCTAAATCGAGCAGCGGATCGGCCTGCACCGGCGGCGCGACAAAGGTCGGCGCAGGTTGCTGCTGGCGGACCGGCTCAGGACGCGGCTGCGGCTTAGGCTGCGGTGCCGTGTCGAACAGCGGATCGCTTTCAGGTTCAGACTGCGGTGCAGGTCGCGGCGCGGGCTGACGCACAGGCTCAGCGGCCGCAGGCTGACGCGGCGCTTGTGGCTGTGAATCGCGAACTTCATCGAAACGCGGTTCCTGATGAGTCGGACGCTCAGGGCGTACACGTACCTCACCGACGCCGTCGTCCTCGTCGTCAATCAGGTCCTGCTCATCATGTTCATCACGTTGTTTAAGACGTTTGTGCGGGCGATCGCGGAACACTGACGAGCGCTCTTTTCGGCTGGTCCACAGCCCGTGAAGAAGGAGCGCTATAATGGCGATCGCGCCAACAACGATTAATATCAGACGCAAATCCTGCATCATTGTATTCTCTGTTGTTCCAATACCTTGCCACCGCGGCAAACTTTATCCTCTAACTGTATTTGCCCTGCTACACAAGTGCAAGTCTGTGCACTATTTTCTGACAAATAAGATAGGCGACCCACGCTTTTTCGCTGTTTTTTTACCCAAACGGCAGCTGGTCAGCAGAAAAAGCCAGGTTATAGTGGGCGCGGCTTAACATCTTCAGGAGAATTGGCTTTATGGCCCGTGAGAAATCGGTCTCAAATTTTAACGGTGTGCACTATTTCAGCCAGGGCTGGAAACTGGTGCGTTTACCGGGCATCCGGCGTTTTGTGGTGATGCCACTGCTGATTAACATCGTAATGCTGGGCGGCGCGTTTATCTGGCTATTTTACCGGCTGGGCGACTGGATCCCACGCCTGCTGGCTCATATCCCGGACTGGCTGCAGTGGCTGAGCTATCTGCTGTGGCCGCTGTCGGTGATTGCAATTGTGCTGGTGTTTAGCTACTTCTTCTCCACGCTGGCGAACTGGATTGCCGCGCCCTTCTGCGGACTGCTGGCCGAGCAGCTCGAAGGTCGTCTTACCGGTAAGCCGTTGCCCGACAGCGGTTGGGCTGGATTGATTAAGGATGTGCCGCGCATCATGAAGCGTGAGCTGCAAAAGCTGGGGTACTACCTGCCGCGCGCCATCGGGCTGCTGCTGCTCTACTTTATTCCCGGCTTCGGCCAGACCGTGGCGCCGGTGCTGTGGTTCCTGTTCAGCGCCTGGATGCTGTCGGTGCAATATTGTGACTATCCGTTTGATAACCATAAAGTCCCTTTTCAGCAGATGCGCAACGCCCTGCGACAGCACAAAACCGCTAACATGCAGTTTGGCGCACTGATTAGTCTGTTCACCATGATTCCGATTCTGAACCTCGCCATCATGCCGGTTGCTGTTTGCGGTGCCACGGCAATGTGGGTCGATCGCTATCGACAGAACCTGGCGCATCCCGGTTTGCGTTAGACCTCTCAGCCGGCCTTATGCTCTTTTTAACGAGGCTTATTGCCGGCTGACATATAGATATGCGATTTCTTTCCTTCCGCACCCAGGCAGAACAGGTATGCTCAGAGGGTTCCCAATAATTCATACAGTTAAGGGCAGGCTATGAGTAAGATCTATGAAGACAACTCTTTGACAATTGGTCATACGCCACTGGTTCGACTGAACCGTATCGGTAACGGCCGCATCCTTGCGAAAGTTGAATCCCGTAACCCGAGCTTCAGCGTGAAATGCCGTATCGGTGCCAATATGATTTGGGACGCAGAGAAACGCGGCATTCTGAAACCGGGCGTTGAACTGGTTGAACCAACCAGCGGTAACACCGGTATCGCGCTGGCCTATGTGGCGGCGGCGCGCGGTTACAAACTGACGCTGACCATGCCGGAGACCATGTCGGTTGAGCGTCGTAAGTTGCTGAAAGCGCTGGGCGCACAGCTGGTGCTGACCGAAGGTGCCAAAGGCATGAAAGGCGCGATCGCCAAAGCAGAAGAGATCGTCGCCAGTAACCCGGATAAATATGTGCTGTTACAGCAGTTCAGCAACCCGGCCAACCCGGAAATCCACGAAAAGACTACTGGCCCGGAAATCTGGGAAGATACCGACGGTGAAGTGGACGTGTTTATTGCTGGCGTCGGCACCGGCGGTACGCTGACCGGCGTGAGCCGCTACATCAAGAACACCAAAGGCAAAAAAGATTTGATCTCGGTCGCCGTTGAGCCGACGGACTCACCGGTGATTGCTCAGGCGCTGGCCGGCGATGAGATCAAACCAGGCCCGCATAAAATTCAGGGTATCGGTGCCGGCTTTATTCCAGGCAACCTTGATCTGAATCTGATCGATCGGGTCATTGCCATCAGCAATGAAGAAGCCATCAGCACTGCCCGTCAGCTGATGGAAGAAGAAGGTATTCTGGCCGGTATTTCATCTGGCGCGGCAGTCGCTGCGGCGCTGAAGCTGCAGGAAGATGAAGCTTTCGCCAATAAGAACATTGTGGTGATCCTGCCCTCTTCCGGCGAACGCTACCTCAGTACCGCCCTTTTTGCCGACCTGTTCACCGAAAAAGAGCTGCAGCAGTAACGGCTGATAGTCTGAAAATGCCGAAAAAAGCACCCGATTGGGTGCTTTTTTGTGGTGCAGATCCCACTTTTACCACCCTGCAGATTGATTTCAGTGACGCGGCTCTGGTATTTAGACTGCCAATTATTTCGATGCCTGAAATTAATCCCTCTTTGAAGTGGATCAAGCTGAATCGATTTACGGATTTGGCGAAACGGCGATTAACGGCATAATTACCCGGTGACGTGTAGAATCGTTTTTGACACGCAACGGAATTGAAAAATTCATTCATGCGCGTCGTTAGCCAGCATGATGCTATACCCGCGCACCTACACAGGCTAAAGTGACGGCTCCAGGCTAGACTTTAGATCCAAAACACTCATCCTGATAACGTTGGGGAAATAGAATGTTCCAGCAAGAAGTTACCATTACCGCACCAAACGGTCTGCACACTCGCCCAGCTGCGCAATTCGTTAAAGAAGCCAAAGCTTTCCAGTCAGAAATTACCGTGACCTCTAACGGTAAATCAGCGAGCGCAAAAAGCCTGTTCAAACTGCAGACGCTGGGTTTAACCCAGGGGACTGTCGTGACCCTTTCCGCGGAAGGTGAAGACGAGCAAAAAGCAGTTGAGCATCTGGTCAAACTGATGGCTGAACTGGAATAAGTTCCGCTCAGCTTTCCAGCAAATCGACTCCTCTGCGCCATTGAGTGCAAACATCTTGATCGCGGACAATCTGTCCGCGTTATTGCTTTCGTAAAGTACGTGTCCCGCGACAATGGCACCGCAAAGAGTCCAATCAGCCATCGTGATTAAAAGGTAAGGTTATGATTTCAGGCATTTTAGCATCACCAGGTATCGCTTTCGGCAAAGCACTGCTGCTGAAAGAAGACGAGATCGTCATCAACCGCAAGAAGATTTCGGATGACCAGGTTGAGCAGGAAGTTCAGCGCTTCCTCGACGGCCGCAGCAAGGCGGCAGTACAACTGGAAGCGATTCGCATCAAAGCGGGTGAAACCCTCGGTGAAGAGAAAGCCGCCATCTTCGAAGGCCACATCATGTTGCTGGAAGATGAAGAGCTGGAGCAGGAAATCATCGACCTGATCAAAAAAGATCACGCCTCTGCTGACGCCGCTGCCTACTCTGTTATCGATGGCCAAGCGAAAGCGCTGGAAGAGTTAGATGACGAATACCTGAAAGAGCGTGCGGCTGACGTGCGTGACATCGGTAAGCGTCTGCTGCAGAACATTTTAGGTCTGCATATCGTTGACCTGAGCGCAATTCAGGACGAATCCATTCTGGTGGCCAAAGATTTAACGCCGTCAGAAACCGCACAGCTGAACCTGAAAAAGGTGCTGGGCTTTATTACTGATTTAGGCGGGCGCACCTCGCACACCTCAATCATGGCGCGTTCCCTTGAGATCCCGGCGATTGTCGGAACCGGTAACGTCACCGCCACCATCAAAAACGGCGATTTCCTGATTCTGGATGGCGTTAATAACACCATTTACGTCAATCCTTCTGAAGCAATTCAGGAAGAGCTGAAAGCCGTACAGACCCAGTATCTGTCTGAAAAACATGAATTAGCCAAACTGAAAGATCTGCCGGCGGTGACGCTGGACGGCCATCAGGTAGAAGTGTGCGCTAACATCGGTACCGTGCGTGATATCGCTGGCGCTGAGCGCAACGGCGCAGAAGGTGTTGGCCTCTACCGTACTGAATTCCTGTTCATGGACCGTGATTCGCTGCCAAGCGAAGAAGAGCAGTTCCAGGCCTATAAAGCCGTCGCTGAAGCGATGGGTTCACAGGCGGTGATCGTGCGTACCATGGACATTGGCGGCGACAAAGATCTGCCGTACATGAACCTGCCGAAAGAAGAGAACCCGTTCCTCGGCTGGCGCGCGATTCGTATCGCCATGGACCGCAAAGAAATTTTGCATGCCCAGCTGCGTGCCATCCTGCGCGCGTCATCATTCGGCAAACTGCGCATCATGTTCCCGATGATTATTTCGGTTGAAGAAGTGCGCAGCCTGAAAGCGGAACTGGAGCTGTTGAAAGCCCAGCTGCGCGAAGAAGGTAAAGCGTTTGATGAGAGCATTGAAGTCGGCATCATGGTGGAAACCCCGGCGTCTGCCGTCATCGCGCACCATCTGGCGAAGGAAGTCGACTTCTTCAGTATTGGGACCAACGACCTGACGCAGTATACTCTGGCGGTCGATCGTGGTAATGATTTGATCTCGCACCTGTACAACCCAATGACGCCGTCAGTGCTGAATTTAATCAAGCAAGTCATTGATGCATCTCACGCTGAAGGCAAATGGACCGGCATGTGTGGTGAGCTGGCAGGTGATGAACGTGCTACACTACTGTTACTGGGAATGGGGCTGGACGAGTTCAGCATGAGTGCCATTTCTATCCCTGGCATCAAGAAAATCATTCGTAATACTAATTTCGAAGATGCGAAGGCATTGGCGGAGCAGGCACTGGCTCAACCGACAGCGGATGATTTGATGAATCTGGTTAACAAATTCATCAAAGAAAAAACGCTCTGCTAATCTGCGAGATGCTGGCCCCAAATTACTGCTTAGGAGAAGATCATGGGTTTGTTTTCTAAACTTTTTGGCGAAAAAACAGATAGCGCTGGGACAATTGACATCGTAGCGCCTCTGTCAGGCGAAATCGTGAACATTGAAGACGTACCAGATGTGGTGTTTGCAGAGAAAATCGTGGGCGACGGTATTGCGATCAAACCAAGCGGCAACAAAATGGTCGCGCCGGTTGATGGCACTATCGGCAAGATTTTTGAAACCAACCACGCTTTTTCAATCGAGTCTGATAACGGCATTGAGCTGTTTGTCCACTTCGGCATCGATACGGTTGAACTGAAAGGTGAAGGCTTCAAACGCATCGCTGAAGAAGGCCAGAAGGTCAAAAAAGGCGACGTGGTCATCGAGTTCGACTTACCGCTGCTGGAAGAGAAAGCAAAATCAACCCTGACACCGGTTGTCATCTCCAACATGGATGAAATCAAGGAATTGATTAAGCTGTCTGGCCAGGTCACCGTTGGCGAAACGCCGGTGATTCGCATCAAAAAGTAAGCGTCAGTGATTAAACATAACGGCACCTTCGGGTGCCGTTACTGTTTCTGACTCTCGTCCAGGCTCAGGGCTGCTGCCAGCGCGGTAAACGCAGCGTCAGTTCCAGGCCGCCGTCAGGTCGATTAATCGCTTTGACCTCGCCATGATGCGCCAGCACTACTTTGCGCACAATAGCTAACCCAAGGCCATAACCTTTGCCCATCAGCGGTGAATTGACCCGCACAAACGGGTCAAAAATGCTGGATAACTTCTCTTCATCAACACCCGGCCCCTGATCCCGTACCCGAATCGCCAGCCACTGCTGTTCCGCGCTTAAGCGTACTTCAATCTGCTGACCGGGCAGCGAAAAGCGCAGCGCATTGCGCAGCACGTTTTCGACGCCACGCCGTATCAGTTCCGCATTACCGCGCACCGTATAGTCGGCCTGGTTATCTACCAGAAATTCAACCCTGACGTCTGGGATCTGCGCTTCATAGCGGACATCAGTGACCACCGCATCGACTAACCCGGTCAGGTCAAAATATTGCTCATCCGGAATGCTTTCATGTTCAGCACGCGACAGGGTGAGCAGCTCGCCGATCATCTTATCCAGCCGGCGCGCCTCTTCATCAATCCGATCGAGCGAACTGCCGACGCTTTCCGGCGTCTGACGCGCCAGCCCGGTGGCCAGCTGCAGCCGCGCCAGCGGGGAGCGCAGCTCGTGAGAGATATCATGCAGCAGCTCTTCTCGCGCCCGCACCAGCGTCTCCAGCCGTTCAACCATCGCATCAAAGGCTTCCGCCACGTTGGAAATCTCATCGTGGCGTTTACGCATCATCGGGAACAGCCGTACGCTCAAATCGCCCCCGGCGACCCGGGAAAAGCCTTCGCGTAACTGACGCATCGGTCGCGTCAGGTTCCAGGCCAGCAGCAGGCTGAACAGCAGCCCTACCGAGCCGGCAAACACGAACATCGGCTCGGGAATATTCAGGAATTTACGCGGCATCATGTTCATGCTGCTGTCTTCCCGCATGCCTTTAATGTTGTAGCGCAGCTCATACTCTTTGTTGTCTGCACCACGTACCCAGCGCACGATCTGGTCGGGTATCCGGCCTTCAGACGGCGGATTTAGCCGCTCGGGCAGGCTGGGTTGCCCGGCTGGCCGCGTATGCTGTATCACGGTAAAAAACTGGCGATCGTTAGGCTCCCAGCCCGCCATCATATCCTCCAGCGCCGCGGGACCGCCCCGCTCCAGCACCGAAACCGCAGAGGCCATTTGCAGATCGACGGTACGCCGGATAGCGACGATTTCAGGCGGCTCATGGCGTTTACCGGAGAGCGAAAAACCCAGCCAGATTAACTGGCTCATGATGACGAACACGACCCAGAAGCCGATCAGAATCTTCCAGAACATCCGTCCACGGTAACTCTGCTTCATCGAATACGGTAACCAATGCTGCGCACGGTTTCGATATTTACGCTGTCGGCGGTTAAGGCGCTTAACTTCTGGCGGATATTACTGATATGAACATCGACGCTGCGGTCATAGGCTT
Organism: Pantoea sp. X-Soil-YNGN-775; assembly: GCF_059730575.1. NCBI lineage: Bacteria > Pseudomonadati > Pseudomonadota > Gammaproteobacteria > Enterobacterales > Erwiniaceae > Pantoea > Pantoea sp. X-Soil-YNGN-775. The sequence goes on from NZ_AP035945.1 coordinate 2,976,434, forward strand.
CACGGGGACGACCGAGCCCCTTCTCCGACAGCTCATCTTTCGATACCACCCGATCCGGCGCGCGCAGCAACAGATCCAGCAGATTAAATTCCGAGGCGGTCAGGTCAAAGGCTTTGCCCTGCCATTCGGTGATGCGGGTAGCGGGATTGAGCGTCAGCTCACGCCAGCGCAGCGGTTCTTTCGCGTCCGGTTGCGGCGCCTGCTCTTCAAACCGACGCAGCACCGCCCGCAGTCGGGCAACCAGTTCACGCGGATAGCAGGGTTTCGGCATGTAATCATCCGCGCCCATCTCCAGGCCGATCACCCGATCAATATTGTCGCCTTTCGCGGTCAGCATGATCACCGGCAGGCGGCTGTTCTGCCGCACCTGACGCAGCACATCAATACCGCTCATATCGGGCAGCATGATATCCAGAATCATTGCGGTGTATTGACCGGACAGCGCCCCCTGAACCCCGGCGCTGCCGGTTAACACCAGCTGCGCATCGAACCCTTCAGCGATCAGGTACTGGCTTAACATGGTGCCTAATTCAACATCATCATCAACAAGCAGGATTTTCATTTTTATCTCTCGTACAAAATTGCCGCTATTTTGTCCTGAGCCGGAGCAGGGCGCAGCCTGATTTACGCGATCCTTACAGATTTAGCACTGCCGACGGCATAAGGCCACGCAAAAAAAAAGCCTGCGGGCAGCGAAGACGCGCGCGCAGGCCGGTTCAGGCAGAGATAACGTTACTGATAGAGGCCGGTCGAAAGATAACGATCGCCGCGATCGCAGGCGATCGCCACCACCACGCTGCCGGGATGGGCCGCGGCGATCCGTAAGGCGCCCGCCACCGCGCCGCCGGAGCTGACGCCGCAGAAAATTCCTTCACGTCGCGCCAGCGCGCGCATCGTCTCTTCCGCTTCCTGTTGTGACATATCAATCACGTCATCAACCAGATTGGGCCGGTAAATGCCCGGCAGATAGGCCAGCGGCCAGCGGCGGATCCCCGGAATACTGCTGCCCTCGCTGGGCTGTAAACCAATCACCTGCACCCCGGTATTGTGCTCTTTCAGGTAACGTCCGACGCCGGTAATGGTGCCGGTGGTGCCCATGCTGGAGACAAAATGGGTCATCCGCTGGTTTGACTGCTGCCATAACTCGGGGCCGGTGGTCTGATAATGGCCCAGCGGGTTATCCGGATTATTGAACTGGTCGAGCACCCGGCCTTCACCGCGCGCCGCCATCGCCTGCGCCAGGTCGCGCGCGCCCTCCATCCCCTGCTCGCGCGACACCAGCACCAGTTCCGCGCCGTATGCGCGCATCGCATCCTGCCGCTCCTGACTCATGTTATCCGGCATCAGCAGGCGCATCCGGTAGCCTTTCAGCGCGGCGATCATCGCCAGCGCAATGCCGGTGTTGCCACTGGTGGCTTCAATCAGCTGATCGCCGGGAGTAATTTCACCGCGCAGCTCAGCCTGATTGATCATCGACCAGGCCGCGCGATCCTTGACCGATCCCGCCGGATTATTGCCTTCCAGCTTGAGCCACACCTCACTGCCGTTGGCGGGCGTCAGGCGCTGCAGCTTAATCAGCGGGGTATTGCCGATGGTATCTTCGAGAGTCGTCACGGTGTCGTTCCTGGCGTAAGGCAAAAGAAAAATGGCAAAAAAAAGGCGGGAGTCACACTCCCGCCCGGTGTTGATGAGAAAATATCAGGCGCTCTGCGCAAAGGCAACTGCGCGCAGCGGGGTGTCACCCTGATAGAGGCGCGCCTGCTGCAGGCCAACAAACAGGCGTTCGCCACGAATTGGCGCTGTCTGCTCGCCTTCGAACACCAGTGAGAACGGTTCGCTCTGCCAGCCAGCGGGTTGCACTACCAGCTGCCAGAAATGGCCGCGCGGACTGACCTCCAGCACCTGAACCGGCAGCGGCGTTTCCAGACTGCTTCGGCGTGAAACGTCAATCTCCCACGGCCGCAGGAACAGTTCTACCGCGCCCTGATGCGCCGAGGTGTAGCCCAGCGGCCAGTGATGCGCGCCAACGTGGAACTGTGAGCCCTGAATTTCGCCATCAAAGCGGTTAACTTCACCAAGGAACTCCAGCACGAAGCGGGTCGCCGGATCGCGCCAGACGTCATCGGGCGTACCGACCTGTTCAATATTGCCCTGGCTCATTACCACAACCCGATCGGCTACTTCCATCGCCTCTTCCTGGTCATGGGTGACGAACACGCTGGTAAACTTCAGCTCTTCATGCAGCTGGCGCAGCCAGCGGCGCAGCTCTTTACGCACCTGCGCATCCAGCGCGCCAAACGGCTCATCCAGCAGCAGGATTTGTGGTTCAACCGCTAACGCACGCGCCAGCGCCACACGCTGCTTCTGTCCGCCCGACAGCTGAGCCGGAAAACGATTCGCCAGGTGCGCCAGCTGTACCATCTCCAGCAAACGGGTCACGCGCTGTTTGATTTCCGCCGTGGAGGGACGCTCACGACGCGGCAGCACCGTCAGGCCAAAGGCGATGTTGTCGAACACTGTCATATGACGGAACAGCGCATAGTGCTGAAACACAAACCCCACCTGACGGTCACGGGCGTGCAGCCGGCTGACGTCATGGTTATGAAAACGGATCTGGCCGCTGTTCTGATGCTCCAGCCCGGCAATAATGCGCAGCAGCGTAGTTTTACCCGAACCAGACGGGCCCAGCAGCGCCACCATTTCGCCCGAGGCAATATCAAGAGAGATATCGTTCAGCACCGACGTGCGACCAAAGGATTTGTTGATCTTGTTAATCTCAATGCTCATGATTTCCCTCCTGTTGCAAGCGGTTGTGCTGATGCGCTAAGCGCCATTGCACAATGCTTTTCAGAAACAGCGTAACAATTGCCATCAGCGTCAACAGCGCGGCGGCGGTAAACGCGCCAACGGTGTTGTAGTCCTGATGCAGTAATTCAACCTGAAGCGGTAAGGTATAGGTCTCACCGCGAATCGATCCCGATACCACCGAGACCGCACCAAATTCACCAATCGCGCGGGCGTTGGTCAGCACCACGCCGTACAGCAGCGCCCAGCGGATATTCGGCAGCGTGACGCGACGGAACATCTGCCAGCCAGAAGCGCCCAGCAGCACCGCTGCTTCATCTTCGTGGCTGCCCTGGCTCAGCATCACCGGCACCAGCTCGCGCACCACAAAGGGACAGGTCACAAACACCGTCGCCAGCACCATGCCGGGCCAGGCAAACATAATCTGGATGTTATGCGCATCCAGCCAGCCGCCAGCCGGGCCGTTGACGCCCCAGAACAGCAGATACATCAGGCCAGCCACTACCGGCGAGACGGCAAACGGAATATCAAACAGCGTCAGCAGCAGCTGTCGTCCCGGAAAGGTAAAACGCGTCACCAGCCACGCCAGCAGCGTACCGAACACCAGATTGACCGGCACGGTGATCAGCGCCACCAGCACCGTCAGCCAGATCGCATGCAGCATGTCGCCATCCGCCAGATTGCCGAGCGCTACGCCCAATCCCTGGTTCAGTGCTTCCCAGAAGATCGAGGCCATCGGCACCACCAGCAGCAGTACCGAGAACAGCGTCCCGATACCAATCAGCAGCCATTTGCCCCAGTTTACCGGCTGGCGGGCAGCATGATTAAGTTGCGAAACCTCTGCCATTAGTGGCCTCCCAGACGACGGCCAAAGCGGCTCTGTAGTGTGTTAATCGCGAACAACAGAATCAACGAGGCGGCCAGAATCACCGAGGCGATAGCACTGGCGGCCGGATAATCAAACTCCTGCAGGCGGACAAAAATCATCAGTGAGGTCACTTCGGTTTTCCACGCGATGTTGCCGGCAATGAAGATCACCGCGCCAAACTCTCCCAGGCTGCGGGTAAACGACAAGGCGGTGCCAGCCAGCAGCGCAGGCGCGACCTCCGGCAGTACCACGCGGCGGAAACTCTGCCACGGCGTGGCGCCCAGGGTTTCAGCAGCTTCTTCATACTCCGGGCCTAACTCTTCCAGCACCGGCTGCACGGTTCGCACCACAAACGGAATACTGGTGAACGCCATCGCGATGGCGATACCGATCCAGGTGTAGGAAATTTTGATATCAAAATGGGCGAACCACTGCCCATACCAGCCGTTGACCGAAAACAGGCCGGCGAGGGTTAACCCCGCTACGGCCGTCGGCAGGGCGAACGGCAGATCCATCAGGCCATCCAGCAGCGTGCGGCCAGGAAAACGGTAACGGGTGAGGATCCACGCCATCAGCATGCCGAACACCGCGTTAAACAGTGAAGCCACGCCCGCAGAGAGCAGCGTCACCTTATAGGCGGCAATCAGCTGCGGATTGGTGACCACATCCCAGTACTGTTGCAGTGTCATCTGCGACAGCTGCATGATCACTGCACTGATGGGCAGCAACAGAATTAAACAGGTAAACAGCAGACTGGTGCCCAGGCTGATACCAAAGCCGGGCAACACGCGTTTCTGGCTGGCTGCAAACATTATCCACGCCCCGCCGCTAACAATTTGTCGAGCTCACCGCCGCTGGCAAAATGGGTCTGCATGACCTTATCCCAGCCGCCAAAGGCCTCTTCCACCCGGAACAGCGAGGTTTGCGGGAAACGATCTTTCTGCTCCGCCATCAGCTGTGGATTGTTCACCCGATAGTAATAACGGGTGATGATCGCCTGAGCTGCCGGGGTGTAGAGATAATTGAGGTATGCGCTGGCCGCGTCGGTGGTGTTGTTGTGGGCGACGTTTTTATCTACCCACGCCACCGGGAACTCCGCCAGAATGTCAGTTTTCGGCACCACCACTTCATACTGGTCTTTACCGTACTGATTGCGGATGTTGTTAACTTCCGACTCAAAGCTGATCAACACATCGCCGAGGCCACGTTCGGCAAAAGTGGTGGTCGCGCCACGGCCGCCGGTATCAAACACTTCAACATTTTTCAGAAACTGCGTCATAAAGGCGCGGGTTTTGGCCTGATCGCCGCCATCGGCTTTATCCGCAGCGCCCCAGGCAGCCAGGTAGGTATAACGACCATTACCGGAGGTTTTTGGATTAGGGAAAATCAGCTTCACGTCGTTGCGGGCCAGATCTGACCAGTCATGAATCTGCTTTGGATTGCCCTTACGCACCAGGAACGCCATGGTGGAGTAAAACGGCGAACTGCTGTTCGGCAGTCGGTTTTTCCAGTCGGCCGCAATCAGGTTGCCTTTGTCATGCAGCACCTGCACGTCAGTAACCTGATTGTAGGTGACCACATCCGCGCGCAGCCCCTGCAGGATCGCCAGTGCCTGCTTCGACGAGCCGGCATGTGACATCTTAATGGTCAGGGGATCGGCTGGATGGCTGGCATCCCACTGTTTAATGAACGGCGCATTCAGGGCAACAAACAGCTCACGTGACACATCATAGGAGCTATTCAGTAATTCAGTAGCATGGGCTGCGCCGGCCACGCTCAGCGACAAGGCGATACCGCTCACGATTTTTTTCATCGCTTGTAATGTCATTTGGCACCCTGAAAAAGTTTGATGCGGATCTCACCCGCTGAGGTACCAGTTTATTTATAACTGTGTGAAAACCAGTAACGGTTTTATATATCGTTTGATGATTTCAAAGTCGAAAAAAGCATAAGACGACGGCGAAGTTTATGCAGTTTTCAGCAAAAGACGAGGCGGACGACAGGTCGCGTCCGCAGGGGGATTGAGGTAAGCATGCAGGGCAGCGGCGGACTGCCGGGCAGCGCGCCGCTGCCGGGTTTAACGCTGCCAGACAATCTTGCTGATTTTCCAGTTCTTCAGCGTGTCGTCTGAAGGCATTAAGCCTGCCGGGCCGTGCCAGTCGCCGTGGTAAACGTAGGTCAGATGCTGGCTGCCGGGCACGCGGCAGGCGACGTCGCGGCTATCGGTTCCGCTGGCCAGCGTGCAGTTATCGAAAGCTTTGCTGAATTTATTGCTGAACAGATCGCCGACTTTGCTGCCGTCAGCGCTGACAATATTGCTGTCCATCACTTCAATGCGTTCTGGCTGTGACTGACCGTACACCACCACTTTGACCTCGCCATCTTTCAGCGCCTGCCAGAAAGAAACCACCTGGCCGTTCTGACTGCGCATCCCCTGACGCAGGTTATAGTCGCCATTCAGTCCGTCATTAATGGCGCTTTCGTTCATGGCGGTCGAAGCGGTTAAGCCGCCCACGCCCTGCTCAGTCACGGTCAGTGAGGAGCCAAACCAGTTCCACGGCAGCGTTGATGACCAGTGATAACTCAGCGGATTCCACCAGCTTACCTGCTGGCTGCTGTCAGCGCCGGAACCGGCGTTGCTGGCGCAGCCACTCAACACAACGGCGGCCATCAATAGCGTGGAACGAACAGCTTTCATGAAAACTCCTGTTAATGCGATGCCGGTAAGGCGGAACTGATTGGAGTCGCAAAGCGGCAAAAAGTTTATTTAAGATGGTGTTCGGGCAGAAAGCAGTCGCGCAGTCGCCGGTTGCTTTGCAGCCAGATCAACGCCAGCAGGTCAAACAGCGTCAGTAACAGCGGCAGCGGCGAGCTGAGCAGATCGCCCTGAATAAACTGCACGCCCTGCCAGAGTAAATTCACCAGCAGTGAAAGCGCCAGCACGCTGCGCCAGTGTTGCCACAGCCGCGGCCAGCGCGTCCGGTAGCCGGTCAGCAGCAGTCCCGCCAGCGCCGGTAACCCGAGCGCGAGACCGATCCAGAACGCCTGCCGGTCAGGATAGAACAGCGCGAGCAGATCGTTACCCTGCTGACGTGAGGCGCCGGCCATCACCAGCAGCAGCCAGGTTCGCGCCTGCAGCAGCAGGATCAGCCAAAAAAGAAACGGCAGCCGCAGCTGCCCTTTGCCATCATACTCATCCGGCAGATAGTCGGGTGACGGATTAATATTCACGATCTTCAATCAGACGCTTGCCATACAGCAGCGCATCGACCGGCTCGTAATCAAGCTTCTCGTAAAACGCCACCACCTGATCGTTCTCTTCCCGGATCATCAGATGCAGCTTCGGACAACCGCGGGCGATCAGCTTCTTCTCCAGCCGGTTCATCAGGGCATTAGCAAAGCCGCGGCCCTGATAATCAGGATGGACGGCCAGATAGTAAGCAGCACCGCGATGGCCATCGTAGCCTCCCATCAACGTCCCTACGACTACGCCGCCGACTTCAGCGACCAGGAAAAGATCGGGGTCGTGATGCATCTTACGTTCGATATCCAGCTCCGGATCGTTCCATGGCCGTAACAAATCGCAACGTTCCCATAAGGTGATCACTTCTTCAAAATCTTCCTGGCGGAAGGCGCGGATTTCCATCTTCTTTACCTGCAACTAACCACAATTTGCTGATTATCACGCATTCTTCGACACACGCAACCCTCGCCACGCTGGCGACAAACAAAAAACGCAAATTTTCTGTTCGCGGACTGAAATACAAAGTAATGCCCTGAAATGTTTCAAAGATCGCAGCTGGCATAGCGTTACGCTATAACATCGGCAACATTCTTCTGAACGGACCCGCACATGCATTTGCTTAAACGTTTGATTCACCGTCGCCAGTTACTGCTTTCCGGGCTGGCGCTGGCCATTTTATCGCCGCGTGCCGTTCAGGCCAAAGAGCAGTCTGCCGGGTTGCAGAACAGTACGCGTCATCCGCGCCCTGCCCCGCCAGCCAAAAATGGTAAGCGCATCGTTATGCTTGATCCCGGCCACGGCGGCGTTGACTCCGGCGCAGTCGGCGAAGAGGGATCGGAAGAGAAGCACATCGTGCTGGAGATCGCCGGCAATGTGCAGCGACAGTTACAGAGTCATCCGCGCATTGAGGTCCGGCTGACGCGCGACAGCGACCATTTTATTCCGCTGTATCAGCGGGTCGAGATTGCGCATCAGCACGGCGCGCATCTGTTTATGTCGATCCATGCCGATGGTTTCACCAGCCCGGACGCCAATGGCGCCTCGGTTTTTGCCCTTTCCAATCGCGGCGCCAGCAGTTCAATGGCGCGCTATCTGTCGCAGCGGGAAAATGATGCCGACAAACTGGGTGGTGCTGCGGTACAACAGCAGGATCACTATCTGCAGCAGATTCTGTTCGATCTGGTGCAGACAGATACCATCAAAAACAGCCTGACGCTCGGCAAGCACGTGCTGGATCAGATCCGGCCGGTGCACCATCTGCATAGCCAGCACACCGAACAGGCCGCGTTTGCGGTCCTGAAGTCACCGTCGATTCCCTCAGTGCTGGTCGAAACCTCCTTTATCACCAATCCGCGTGAAGAACAGTTGCTCGGCACCAGCGCGTTCCGCCAGAAAATTGCCGCCGCCATTGCCAGCGGGATCGTCAATTACTTCGATGAATTCGATCGCCGCAATGCCTGATTGCGGCTCACTGTGACGGCCGCAACCATGCACGCCGCCAGATTTTGCGTATAATCGCGGCAGACTTTGACCAACAATAAGCGAAGAGATGGCTGATATTTCCCGCGTAAAAGCATTCCTGCTCGCCCTGCAGGATGAGATTTGTACCCGACTGGCGGCTGAAGATGGCGGCGCACAGTTTGCTGAAGATAGCTGGCAGCGTCCCGGCGGCGGCGGCGGGCAGAGCCGTGTGCTGCGCAACGGGGCGGTATTTGAACAGGCGGGCGTCAACTTTTCGCATGTGCATGGCGATCAGATGCCGGCCTCGGCAACCGCACACCGGCCCGAGCTGGCGGGCCGCAGCTTTGAAGCGATGGGCGTCTCACTGGTGATCCACCCGCATAATCCCTACGTGCCCACCAGCCATGCCAACGTCCGTTTCTTTATTGCTGAGAAACCGGGCGCCGATCCGGTGTGGTGGTTTGGCGGCGGCTTTGACCTGACGCCGTTTTACGGCTTTGAGGAGGATGCGCTGCACTGGCATCAGACCGCCTTCGATATTTGCCAGCCGTTCGGCGACGATATCTATCCCCGTTATAAAAAGTGGTGCGACGACTACTTTTATCTCAAACATCGTGATGAGCAGCGCGGCATTGGCGGCCTGTTTTTTGACGATCTTAATACCCCTGACTTTGAGCACTGCTTCAGCTTTATGCAGGCGGTGGGCCGCGGCTTTATCGAAGCCTATCAGCCGATTGTGACACGGCGCAAAGATCATCCGTGGGGCGACCGCGAACGCCAGTTCCAGCTCTATCGTCGCGGCCGCTACGTGGAGTTCAATCTGGTGTGGGATCGGGGCACGCTGTTTGGTTTGCAGACCGGCGGCCGTACCGAGTCGATCCTGATGTCGATGCCGCCGCTGGTGCGCTGGGAATATGCTTACCAGCCGGCGGAAGATTCCCCTGAAGCCGCGCTCTACCGTGATTTCCTACCGGTAAAAAACTGGCTCAATCTGCCCGCCTGATCGCATGACTCCGCAGCGCGGCCCTGCGCTGCGGTTAAATCACCGTTGCAGCGTTAAATGGGCTGTTTTACCGCGGCCAACAATAAAGCCATTCTGTTACCGGTTCTCCTGGCCGAATAAAACCAAAATAGCCTTCACTTCCGTTTGATGCTCATCCAATTGTGCTTCTCGTTTGATTGATATAATAAAAGCCCCGCGACAAGGATAACGGCAATGGCCCTTTTTATTAATCCAGACGAAACACTTCAATCACTTAGCTTTACTGACGTTGCTGAACGACTCAATATTGCATTAAAAAGTGGTTTTAAACCCAACCTGACCCCGTGGCTGGGTAAAAATATTCTCTTCGACGATATCGTTGCTAAAAGAGATCACAGTAACGACCATTATGAAGATCAATGTTCAGCAAAATATTACTATGACATTTTCAATACGATTAAATCGACGCTGGGCGAAGCGAGCCGAATTGTTGAAGTCGGCGTATTTATGGGCGGCAGTACCTCAATATTAGCCGGATGCGCGCATTATCTCGGCATCGAACTCGATTTAATCGATATCAACCCTGACTTTTTACGGTTTGCCCACGAACGCGCCAGAAGAAGTTACCCTGAAACCGTCGAAAGCCGGGTCAGGATGTTTCACGGCACGCTGCCGGAGTACGTCAGAGACGTGCTGATGGAAGAAGAGGATGTCAAAATTATTGTCCATCATGACGGCGCTCACTCTTTTGAACAGGTAATTCGTGACCTCGGCAGCCTCGCTTATTTAAAAGATAAACTGCACAGCGTTTTGATTCAGGATACCCATTTACGCGGCGTGCCTAAGTTCTTTAATTTTGTCGACGCGGCCGTCTATGCTATTTTCGGCCGGGATGTCACCTACGCACCTATCGGCAGCGTTTATCATGACAGCCGGGTTTGCGAGCCTAATAAGTGGGAAGGCAATTATTATATGCCGGGCGAGCCTGAAGGAATGTATATTCCACTGAGCCATAATAAATTCCACTATCCGCATCCGAAAATCGCGTTATCACAGTTTTTCGAGACGCTATAAGGCTGCTACGTCTTCGCTGCGCTCGCCGGATTCGATACGTTTCCCCGGCCGTAAGGCTTCATCCTGAAGATATAACACGCTTCTGAACCGGTTAGCCGTTATTAACCGGTTAAGAAGATGCCGATATTCCCGCCGCCTCGGTGTGCGGCGGGTTTTCAGCGCCCCGCTTTTCCAGCATACACTCACCCGCTAAAAAACCGGTCCTGATTACTATCTGCTTAGCAGCGCTCCCGCTGCCGCCGCCCTGCAGCGACGCGTCCTCTATTGCCTTCTTAACGCGCCCGGAGCACACCCCTATCATCCCTACATCAATCGCGGTGCGCTGTCCGCTAACGCTGCCGGTGTTTCTGATACGGCACGGATTGCTACAGTGTTGCCTGCGTCATTTGTCCTGCCTGCTATGCTTAGAGGTGGAATATGGCGCACCCCACGGTTAAAACCGCATGACGGCTTCCTTCGCACCGCCTCGCAGCGCAACAATCAGAGAAACCGCATTTTCATCGGAAAGTGTCTGTTGCAATGTTATGGGTTCGCGTTCCCGGTAGCAGAGCACGCCACAGACTGGCTACGAGGCCTGAGGTGCTCCCTTTTCGCTTTCATGTTTTCTTTTCAAGGAGTTAAGAAATGAACCAGCTAGAAGCCCTTAAACAGTTCACCACCGTGGTGGCGGACAGTGGTGATATCGAATCAATTCGCAATTACCACCCGGAAGACGCCACCACTAACCCGTCACTGATCCTCAAAGCCTCCAGTCTGGATGCCTATAAACATCTGATCGATGATGCCATCGACTACGCCAAAAAGCAGGGCGGCAGCAAAGAGACGCAGATCATCAATGCCAGCGACAAAGTGGCGATTAACCTCGGTATGGAGATTCTGAAAAGCGTACCGGGCCGTGTCTCGACCGAAGTGGATGCGCGCCTCTCTTTCGATCGTGGCATGTGTGTGACTAAAGCAGAGAAACTGGTTCGCCTGTACGAAGAGCACGGTATCGACCGCTCACGTATTCTGATCAAGCTGGCCTCAACCTGGGAAGGCATTCGTGCGGCGGAAGAGCTGGAGAAAAACGGCATCAACTGTAACCTGACGCTGCTGTTCTCCTTTGCTCAGGCGCGGGCCTGTGCCGAAGCGGGCGTGTTCCTGATCTCGCCTTTTGTCGGCCGTATTTATGACTGGTACAACAGCCGCAAACCAATGGACCCTTATGTGGTCGACGAAGATCCGGGCGTGAAATCCGTTCGTCGCATCTACGACTACTATAAAAAGCATCGCTACAGCACCATCATCATGGGCGCCAGCTTCCGTAAAGTGGAGCAGATTGTGGCACTGGCCGGCTGCGACCGCCTGACCATTTCGCCTAACCTGCTGGAAGAGCTGCAGAACAGCGATGCGCCGCTGGAACGTAAACTCGAGCCGTCAACCGAAGGCTTCCATCAGCCGTCACCGCTCTCTGAAGCTGAGTTCCGCTGGGAGCATAACCAGGATCCGATGGCGGTGGAAAAACTCTCTGACGGTATCCGTCAGTTCGCGGTTGACCAGCAGAAGCTGGAAGATGTGCTCGCCGCACGCCTGTAGTGTTCATTTTTAGTCGGGCGGGAATTTCCCGCCCTGATTCTTAACAAGGGAGAACTTTATGTCCTCACGCAGAGAGTTGGCAAACGCGATTCGTGCACTGAGTATGGATGCAGTACAGAAAGCAAACTCAGGTCACCCGGGTGCGCCAATGGGCATGGCAGATATCGCTGAAGTGTTGTGGCGCGACTTCCTCAAGCACAATCCAACCAATCCCGCCTGGCTCGACCGCGACCGGTTTATCCTCTCCAACGGTCACGGTTCAATGCTGCTTTACAGCCTGCTGCACCTGACCGGTTATGACCTGCCGATTGAAGAGCTGAAGAATTTCCGTCAGCTGCACTCAAAGACGCCAGGCCACCCGGAGATCGGCTACACCCCCGGCGTTGAAACCACCACCGGCCCGCTGGGTCAGGGACTGGCGAATGCTGTCGGCTTAGCGATTGCTGAGCGCACGCTGGCGGCGCAGTTTAACCGCCCGGATCACGACATCGTTGACCACTTCACCTATGTCTTCATGGGCGATGGCTGTCTGATGGAAGGGATCTCGCACGAAGTTTGTTCGCTGGCCGGTACCCTCGGCCTCGGCAAACTGATCGGCTTCTACGACCACAATGGTATTTCGATTGATGGCGAAACCGAAGGCTGGTTTACCGACGACACCCATAAACGCTTTGAATCCTACAACTGGCACGTGATTGGCGACATTGACGGACACGATCCGGACGCGGTCAGCCAGGCGATCAAAGAAGCGCAGAGCGTAACTGACAAGCCGTCACTGATTATCTGCCGCACCATTATCGGTTTCGGTTCGCCGAACAAAGCCGGTAAAGAGGAGTCGCACGGCGCGGCGCTGGGTGAGGAAGAAGTGGCGCTGACGCGTAAGCAGCTCGGCTGGAACTATCCGCCGTTTGAAATTCCGGCAGATATCTACCAGCAGTGGGATGCCAAAGCCGCCGGTGCAGAACGCGAAAAAGCCTGGGATGCGAAATTTGCCGCCTATAAGCAGGCCCATCCTGAGCTGGCACTGGAATATGAGCGCCGGATGAATGGCGAAATGCCCTCTACCTGGGAAGCGGAAGCCACCAAATTCATCAACGATCTGCAGGCCAATCCACAGAAAATTGCCAGCCGTAAGGCGTCGCAAAACTCGCTGGAAGCCTACGGCAAATTACTGCCTGAGTTCCTCGGCGGATCGGCTGACCTGGCCCCAAGTAACCTCACCATCTGGTCAGGCTCGAAGTCGATCAAAGACGATCCGGCCGGTAACTACATTCACTACGGCGTACGTGAATTCGGCATGACGGCGATTGGTAACGGTATCGCTCACCATGGCGGCTTCGTGCCTTACACCGCCACCTTCCTGATGTTTGTTGAGTACGCCCGTAATGCAGCGCGTATGGCGGCACTGATGAAGGCACGGCAGATTCTGGTCTATACCCATGACTCGATTGGTCTGGGTGAAGATGGTCCGACGCACCAGCCGGTTGAACAGATCGCCAGCCTGCGCCTGACGCCGAACATGAGCGTCTGGCGTCCGTGCGATCAGGTTGAGACGGCAGTGGCATGGAAAGCGGCGGTAGAGCGCCATCACGGCCCGACGGCGCTGATTCTGTCTCGTCAGAACCTGCTGCAACCGGAGCGCACGCCACAGCAGATTGAGAACATCAAGCGTGGCGGTTATGTGCTGAAAGATTGCGACGGTACGCCAGAAGTGATTCTGATCGCCACCGGTTCAGAGATTGAGATCACCCTCGGTGCCGCAGAGAAACTGACCACCGGCGGCCATAAAGTCCGGGTCGTCTCGCTGCCGTCTACTGACCTGTTTGATGCGCAGGATGCCGCTTACCGTGAATCGGTGCTGCCGAGCGGCGTGAAAGCGCGCGTGGCGGTTGAAGCCGGTATCGCTGACTACTGGTTCAAGTATGTCGGACTGGATGGTGCGATTGTCGGGATGACCACCTTCGGTGAATCAGCGCCAGCCGGTAAGTTGTTCCCTGAGTTTGGCTTCACGATTGAAAACATCGTCAGCCACGCTGAAGCATTACTCAAGCCAGTCTAATGCTTTTGCCCTTCCCGGCCGATCGGGAAGGGCCATTTCGGCTGATAGCCTGAAACAGAAAAAAAATCCGTTCTCCCCTCTTCACGCCTCACGCAAACTGATTACTATAGACTTGTCCTATTTTACGCTGCCTGTCTGCTGGCCGCCCGCAGCTTCCTGTCTGATGGAATGCAGCGGTTTGCTGTCGGTGACATCCTGAAATATTAAGGCAGCCATTTTCCGCCGATTGAATAGCGAAGCCCTTTCCGTTGAACATGCGCACACCTTATTTACTGGCCTTAATGGTTTCTCTGCTTCCATTAAAAAGCATGGCGCAGGTCGCGCCCGATCCGTTGCTGGCGTCACAGATTGTCGATCGCTATGCGGAACATATTTTCTACGGCAGCGGTGCGACCGGCATGGCGCTGGTTGCCATTGATGGTAATCAGCGGGTGTTCGCCAGCTTTGGTGAAACCCGGCCAGGCAACAATGTGCGTCCGCAGAAAGATTCGCTGATTCGCATCGCCTCGCTGAGTAAGCTCATGACCAGCGAAGTGATGGTGAAACTGGCAGAGCGCGGCCAGATCCGCCTCGACGATCCGCTCAGTAAATATGCACCACCGGGTGCACGGGTGCCGAGCTACAACGGCCAGCCGATTCGGCTGATTAACCTGTCGACCCATACCAGCGGTCTGCCGCGTGAGCAGCCCGGCGGTAAGCCGCATCGTCCGGTCTTTGTCTGGCCCACCCGCGGTGAGCGCTGGAACTGGCTCTCTGGTGCCACGCTTAAATCAGCGCCTGGCAGCGATGCTGCCTACTCCAACCTGGGTTACGATCTGCTGGGCGATGTGCTGTCACGGGCAGCCGGTACGCCTTATCCGGCGCTGTTTCAGCAGCTGATTACCCGGCCGCTCGGTATGAAAGACACCACGTTTACCCCGTCGCCAGAGCAGTGTGGCCGGTTAATGGTGGCCGAGAAAGGTGCCAGCCCCTGTAACAATACGCTGGCCGCGATTGGCAGCGGTGGCGTCTATTCCACCCCGGATGATATGGGCCGCTGGATGCAGCAGTTCCTGAATTCGTCGGTCAACCACCGCACGCCGCAGATCGATCGGCTGCAGACGCTGATTTATCGCCGCGACCAGCTGCGCAAAGTTGAGGGAATGGATGTGCCCGGCAAAGCCGACGCGCTGGGGATGGGCTGGGTCTATATGGCACCCAAATCCGGACGCCCCGGCATCATTCAGAAAACCGGCGGTGGCGGCGGTTTCATTACCTATATGGCGATGGTGCCGCAGCATAATGTGGGAGTCTTTGTGGTAGTTACCCGCTCACCGCTCACCCGCTTTACGCCGATGAGCGATGGCGTGAACAACATGCTGGCCGAGCTGGTGGGCAACCAGCTGGGATCGCCGATGATGGTGCAGGCGATTCGTTAACGCTGCTGCACCGCACTGGCGGACTGGCTTACCCACAGGGTGGGCCAGTCATCGCTGCTGTGCCAGGCATCACAGGTCGATTCTTCCGCATACTCCGCCAGCACAAAACGCGTTCCGTCGAACTGCCAGCGTGTCGCTCTGCCGCAGTCTCCTAATCCGCGTCCTTTGCCAAAGGTATAGAGCTGGCCGGTGGCCGCATCATAATCCGCATTAATCAGCTCAAGCTGGCGTTCACTGGAGCCTGGCGGCGTAAACGGCAGCGTCAGCGTCATGCCGCGCGCCACGTAAGGCTGACTGCGCGTCACTTCAAACGCCAGATCAATCACGTTGTAGGCCCCCATTTCGCAACTCACCAGTAGCAGTGCTTTCTGGTCGGTCAGCGGCGCCACGCTCACCTGGCGTCGCATCGGGTCCAGCGAACAGGAATCGGTGTTGATCCGCCAGGTGCCGTAATCGATCAATCCGCTGGTTTCTTCGCGGGTCAGCGCAGCAGGCTGAGGCGGTGCAGGCGGTAACGACGGCAGGGTTGGTGAAGGCGGTACATCCCAGCTGGCCCGATCGCCGCGCTTAACCCAGGCACTCATGCCGTTCACCCTGCCCTGCACGTCATCCATCAGCAGCAGGGCCGCTTTCATGCCGCGCAGCGAAATCAGAGCGTTGGGATCGTAGGTGAGCTGCACGGTTTTAGCATCCAGTACCAAATCAAGGAATTCATCAATGGCGATGGCGTTACTGGTGGCGAGATGATGAGGTTCTACCGTCCAGTGTTTCAGATCGGGTTTAAGGCGACGCTGGTCGAGCAACAGATTGTCCTGCAGCGGCCCGCCCTTGAGCTCACCGCTGTAGGCGCTGCCATAGTCAATACGCAGCAGCGGCCGGTCATTAACCCCCGCATGGCGCGAAATAGTCATGACTAATCCTTTGTCGCCCGGAATATTGCGTGCCACGCAGAATGCCGCGTTGTTGCAGGTCATTTGCCAGTCATTAAACGACTTCTGCAACGGTTCGGCCTGCACAGAGGCAACCAACAATGAAGACGACAGCCACAGCGATTTCATCCAATACGACATTAAGAAAATCGATCCCCGAATACTCAGAGTGGAGATGATAGCGCATCAGCGGGCCCGACGGCGGCCGCATTCTGTGAACCCGTCCAGAAAGCGCGGTTAACTGCTTAAAAATCAGGCATGAGTCAGTAAAAAAATGCCGCATTGACGGTCGCCGCTCAGGATAAAATCGGATCGATTTACTGCCTGGGTTACGGCGTTAACCAGCCCGCCAACTGCGCATGCTGTAACAACATCACGGTTTTTCCGTCGCAGATGCGGCCATCTTTGACCATCGCCAGCGCCTGCGGAAAAGGCATCTCCAGCACCTCGATCAACTCATCTTCAACGCCACCGCCGGCATTGTCGCGCAGCGAATCATTATACTCAGCGGCGAAAAAGTGTATTAGCTCGGTTACGCCGCCCGGCGACATGTAGCAGGCGTAAAGTTTTTCCACCTTGCCCACCGCATAACCGGTCTCTTCAATCGCCTCTTTGCGAATGCAATCTTCGGGTGAATCGTCGTCGAGTAAGCCAGCACAGGCTTCGATCAGCATGCCGCTTTGGTTACCGTTGACGTAGGTGGCAATGCGAAACTGACGCGTCAGCACCACGCTGTTCTTTTCGCGGTTATACAGCAGGATTGTCGCCCCGTTCCCGCGATCGTAGACTTCGCGTTTATGGCGAATCACTGTGTCACGCCGGTCGGTGATTTCGTAGGTGAAGTTGCGTAGCACAAACCAGTTATCAGACAGCAACTTATCCTTAATGACATTGATCTTAAACGACATGCAGACTCCGCTACGGCATAAAGGGAGTCTTCCATCATAGGATGAAGCCGTCGGGAAAACTATCTGAATTCGCCTGTCGCCGCGCTGGATAAACGGCCATAAAAAAGCCAGCCCGCAGGCTGGCTTCTTCACAACACGCTGAGATTAGCGCGCGCTTTCATCAGCCAGTCGGGTTGGCTTCGGCTCTTCTTCATGGTGATCGTGCTCGGTTTCGGCGATAGCGCTGACGCGTTTACGAACGCCAAACCAGCCCAGCACCAGAATCACCGCAATCAGCGGGATTGAGGCGATGGTGTAGGTGCCGTTCGGGTAATCAAACGCCATCAGTACCAGCACGCTGAACAGGAACAGCAGCGTCAGCCACGAGGTAAACGGCGCGCCTGGCAGCTTAAAGCTGACGTCATCCGCTTTGCCTTCTTTAATCGCCTTACGCAGACGCAGCTGGCACACCACAATAAACGCCCAGGAAGAGATAATCCCCAATGACGCGACGTTCAGGACAATCTCGAAGACCTGAGAAGGCACATAGTAGTTAAGCACCACGCCAATCACGTAGACGCCGATGGTGACCAGAATACCGGCATAAGGCACCTGCTGACCGTTCATCTTTGACATGAATTTTGGTGCCGATCCCCCCATCGACATCGAGCGCAGAATACGTCCGGTCGAGTAAAGACCGGAGTTCAGGCTGGAGAGCGCCGCGCTCAGCACCACGATATTCATGATGCTGCCAATGTAAGGCACACCCAGCTTCGAGAAGAAGGTGACAAACGGACTCTGACCGGCCTGATAAGCATTCCACGGCAGCAGCATCACCAGCAGCACCACTGACCCGACATAGAACAGGCCGATACGCCAGATCACGCTATTGATCGCTTTCGGCAGCATGGTTTTCGGGTCTTTACATTCGCCTGCTGCGGTGCCGACCAGTTCAATCGAGGCGAAGGCAAACACCACCCCCTGAATCAGTACCAGCGCCGGCAGTAAGCCATGCGGGAACAGGCCGCCGTTGTCGCTAATCAGATGGAAACCGGTACTGTTGCCATCCAGCGGTTTGCCGGTGCCAAGGAACACCACACCCACCACCAGGAACAGCACAATCGCCAGCACTTTAACCAGCGCGAACCAGAACTCCATCTCGGCGAACCACTTCACGCCAATCATGTTCATGGTGCCGACGATGGCCAGCGCGCCCAGCGCGAAGACCCACTGCGGCACATCGCCAAACGCGCCCCAGTAGTGCATATAGAGCGCGACGGCGGTGATGTCGACGATACCGGTCATCGCCCAGTTTACGAAATACATCCAGCCTGCGACGTATGACGCTTTTTCACCGAGGAATTCACGCGCATAAGAGACAAAGCTGCCGCTGCTGGGACGATGCAATACCAGTTCGCCAAGCGCACGCAGGATAAAGAACGAGAAAATGCCACACACCAGGTAGATGATGGCCAGCGCCGGTCCGGCGGCCTGCAGGCGGCCACCGGCTCCAAGAAACAGACCGGTGCCAATCGCACCACCGATAGCGATCATCTGTACGTGACGGTTGCCCATCGCCTTTTGGTAGCCGCTGTCGTGCGAATTCAGCCAGCGTCTTTTTGCAGCACGCATCTCGGCCGCAGATTTTTTATTCGATTTCATAGCCTTCCTGTTTGTCCTGACCATCATTCGCAGCACATCCAAACGATTGCGTGATGCTATGCGAAATGGGGTATTTTCCTCTGTGCGTCTGCCTGTGAGTTAGCGAAAGCAGCGCGGGAATTAACGGCGATGAATCCTACCCGTTCTGCAAGAACGAAGCAAAATATAGTGGGGAGCTGCACGGGTTGATTTGTAAGAATCGGTTGTGATGCACAAAAACAAAAAAACCGGCCACAAACGGGCCGGTAAAAGCTACAGGGATGGAAACCAGGAGGGTGGGTTTAGCGGTAAATCTCAGCGGTGCCGGTCCACAGGCTGGAGTCGCCTGGGTTATCGACACCGATAATGCGATAGTGGCTGGCACCCATCTCTTCCGCTTTTTGCGACAGCTGGCGATTAGCATCGTCCAGCGATCCACGGACGCTGGAGACAGAAACGCTGCCGATGCTCTGCATACTCTGCGCCTGCTCACGGTCAACCGGTAGCGCGGCGAAAGTTGAAAATGAGGCGGTCGCCAGCAGGGCACCAGCCAGAACTGCATTCAGTCTTTTCATCAGATGCTCCTGAAATGTGATTGGTGAGTGATTTAATGACTGGATGAATTATCAACGCTGCAATGAAAGGCAACCTCTGGCTGGCGTAAAGCTGATTATTTTTTAGACTTCTTTATCTACCCTCTCCTGGCAACGGTCAGTTACGGTCATTTTATGTACATTGTGTAACGGCCTGTGTAATAAACAGGGGATTGGGACTTTGCGTTGCGCCACCGCTCTCTTATAATCCCGCACTCCCTACAGGGCTATTCATGTGATTGTTAAACGTTCCGTTACCCACAGCATTGCGCAGGCGTTAAGCGCCATCGTCCTGCTCTCACTGCTCACCACCGGTCTGGCACTGGTCACCCTCTTCAGTAGTCAGCGCGATGCCGAAGCGATCAATCTGGCTGGCTCGCTGCGGATGCAGAGTTACCGTATGGCCTGGGATGCCAGCAGTCAGCCACAACAGCTGGCTCAACATCTGGTGCTGTTCCGGCAGACGCTCGACGCGCCGGTGCTGCAAAAGCTGGATCGCCCCTGGGTACCGCGCGAGGTCAAGCTGCTCTATCAGCGGTTGCGCGCAGGCTGGCCGTCGTTGCAGCAGCGGCTGGAACAGGGTGATGCGCTGGCTTATCAGCAGCAGGTGCCGCTTTACGTCGGCGAGATCGACCGTTTCGTGCTGGGTCTCCAGCGCTATACCGAACTGAAAATGCAACTGGTGGCGGCCAGCAGCCTGGCCGGTGTCATCGCGATTGTGGCACTGGCGCTGCTGACAATTCGCTTCACCCGGCAACAAGTCGTGCGCCCGCTCAATGCATTGGTCACCGCCAGCCGCTATGTTGAGAGCGGCAATTTTGATTTTCCGCCGCTCAGGGTGGAGCCGCAGAACGAACTGAAGGTGCTGTCGCAAGCGTTTAGCGGCATGGCGACCCGTCTGCATTCGCACTATCAGCTGCTGGAAAGTACGGTGCGCGCCAAAACCGAAGATCTCACTCAGGCCAACCATACGCTGTCACTGTTGTATGACAGCTCGCAGATGCTGACCGCCAGCCCGCTGCAGCCAGCCCTGTTTGAAGCGGTGCTTAATAATGTCCTGAGCCGCGAGAAACTGGCGGCGATTAAGCTCGACAGCGACCAGTTTCATTTTCACGCCGGTGAATACGAAACTGCAGCGGACTGGCAACGGCTGCCGTTGCAGCAGGGCGACCAGCAGATTGGTGAACTGCGCTGGCGGGCGCGCCATCCTGCGCCGGCGGATGAGTTAATGCGCAGCCTGGCAGCGATGCTGGGACGCGCCATCTGGATCTGGCAGACCCAGAAACAGCATCAGCAGATGCTGCTGATTGAAGAGCGCACCACCATCGCTCGCGAACTGCATGATTCGCTGGCGCAGTCGCTGTCATTTTTACGCATTCAGCTTACGCTGCTGCGACGTACCGTCGATAAATCTGACCAGGCTGCCCACGGCATCATTGCCGACTTTGACCAGGCGCTGGCTGATGCCTACCGACAGTTACGCGAACTGCTGACCACCTTTCGCCTGACCATTGAACAGGCGGATCTGGTGGCGGCGATGCAGGCGATGATCGCCTCGCTGCAGGAGCAGACCGGCGCGCAGATTCTCTTCAACTATCAGCCGGGCCTGGAGAGTCTCGAAGCGCAGCAGCAGGTCCATGTTTTACAGATTGCCCGCGAAGCGTTACTGAACGGGATTCGTCACGCCAGCGCGCAGTGCATCACCATTGATTATCAGCACAGTGAGCAAGGTGAGCACTTACTGACGATTACCGATGACGGCGTGGGTATCAGCAACACCGATGAACCGCCAGGCCACTACGGACTGACTATTATGGCGGAGCGTGCGCAGCGCTTAAACGGCAACCTGAGCATCAACGCCCAGCCACGCGGCACCCAGGTCGCGCTGCGTTTCCCGCCGCGTCCGCGTCAGTTCGGATAGCGGCGCGGGGTAACCGACTCTTTATAAGCGATCGCCAGCCTGCTTCAGGCTAATGGCGACAACAGAGCCGCTGCGGTGCACATTTCTGTGCCAGCAGCAGGTGACATCCTTCATGCATAACAGCCTGAAACAGTTCGGGGAAAGGAAAAGAACATGCAACAGCCCACATTAACTCTGATGATTGTTGACGATCATCCGCTGATGCGCCGGGGAATTCGTCAGCTGCTGGCGCTCGATCCCCGGCTGGTGGTAATCGCAGAAGCCAACAACGGCACTGAAGCGCTGGCAGAGGCTCGCCAGCAGGAGCCGGATGTGATTCTGCTCGACCTGAACATGAAAGGCATGTCGGGGCTGGATACCCTTAAAGCCCTGCGCCACGAAGGCATCAACTCGCGCATTCTGGCGCTGACCGTCTCTGACGCCCAGAGTGATATTTTTGCTATGGTCGATGCCGGTGCCGATGGCTATCTGCTGAAAGACAGCGAGCCGGAGATCCTGCTGGGGCAGATTCTGCAGGCCTCGCAGGGCGAAAAAGTGTTCAGCGAAAGCGTCGCGCGTTATCTTGCCAATCGCCAGCATAGTGCCGATCCTTTGCGCCAGCTGACCGAGCGTGAGCGGGATGTGCTGCAGGAGGTGGCGCGCGGTCTGTCGAATAAAGAAATTGCCGCCATTCTGCATATTTCAGAAGAGACGGTAAAAGTGCATATCCGCAACCTGTTGCGTAAACTGGATGTACGTTCGCGCGTTGCCGCTACCGTGCTCTGGCTTGAAAGCCGCCATCGTTAAATAATCGGAGAATTTACACTTTCTCCACAATTTCTCCACGATTCCCTGAACCCCCACACGTAGAGTAAGTGTCGGCAGGAAATCGTGGGACAGCTCATCCGGTTGCTCTGCCGGTGCACCCTTTCCTGGGCCCCCGTTCCTGATAAAAAAGCACTGAGGAGTGTCGATTTAATGTCGAATTTCTTTATCGACCGACCCATCTTTGCATGGGTTCTGGCGATTTTGCTGTGTCTTTGCGGCACCCTTTCCATTATTTCGCTGCCTGTTGAACAGTATCCCGACCTGGCGCCGCCTAACGTGCGGATCACCGCTAACTATCCTGGCGCCTCCGCCGAGACGCTGGAGAACACCGTTACCCAGGTGATCGAGCAAAACATGACCGGCATCGATAACCTGATGTACATGTCATCTAACAGCAGCAACACCGGCCAGGCGCAGATAACCCTCACCTTCACCGCCGGCACCGATCCGGATGAAGCGCGCCAGCAGGTGCAAAACCAGCTGCAATCCGCGCTGCGAAAACTCCCCCAGGCAGTACAGTCGCAGGGCGTGACGGTTAATAAAACCGGTGACAGCAACATTCTGATGGTGGCGTTTGTCTCAACCGACGGCAGCATGGATAAGCAGGATATTGCCGATTATGTCGCCAGTAATATCCAGGACCCGCTGAGCCGCATTGATGGCGTCGGCCAGGTCGATGCCTATGGTTCACAGTATGCGATGCGCATCTGGCTCGATCCCAACAAGCTGATCGCCTACTCGCTGACCACCGATGACGTGGTCAGCGCTATCGAGTCGCAGAATGCCCAGGTCGCCGTCGGCCAGGTCGGCGGCCTGCCATCGGTAGAAAAGCAGGCGCTTAACGCCACGGTGAATGCCCAGTCGATGCTGCAGACGCCAGAGCAGTTCCGGGCGATTACCCTGAAGAACAATCCTGATGGCTCGGTAGTGACGCTGGGTGATGTCGCCAGCGTGGCGCTGGGCGCAGAAAAATATGACTACCTCAGCCGCTATAACGGCCAGCCCGCTTCCGGTCTGGGGGTCAAACTGGCCTCGGGCGCCAATGAGATGAATACCGACAAGCTGGTGCGGGCGCGGATTGAGGAGTTGTCCCACTATTTCCCGCACGGGCTGGAAGCCAAAATTGCCTATGAAACCTCGCCGTTTGTCAAAGCGTCGATTACTGATGTGGTGAAGACGCTGCTGGAAGCGATTGTGCTGGTGTTTGGCGTAATGTACCTGTTTATGCAGAACTTCCGCGCCACACTGATCCCCACCATCGCCGTGCCGGTGGTGCTGTTTGGCACCTTCAGCGTGCTCTACGCCTGCGGTTTCAGCATCAATACCCTGACGATGTTCGCCATGGTGCTGGCGATCGGCCTGCTGGTGGACGACGCCATCGTGGTGGTGGAAAACGTGGAACGCCTGATGAGCGAAGAGGGATTGTCGCCCCGTGCCGCGACGCGCAAATCGATGGGGCAGATTCAGGGCGCACTGGTCGGGATTGCGCTGGTGCTCTCGGCCGTCTTCGTGCCGATGGCCTTTTTTGGCGGCACGGTCGGGGCCATTTATCGCCAGTTCTCGATCACCATTGTGTCGGCGATGGTGCTGTCGGTGCTGGTGGCGATGATACTGACCCCGGCGCTGTGCGCCACACTGCTTAAGCCGGTGGCGCAGGGCGAGCCGCACGGTCGTGGCGGCTTCTTCGGCTGGTTCAATCGTCACTTCAATAAAAACGCGGACCGCTACCAGCACGGCGTGGCGGGCATTCTGCGTAAGGGCGGCCGCTGGCTGCTGCTCTATCTTGCGCTTATCGGGCTGATGGCCTTCCTGTTTCTGCGTCTGCCAACCTCGTTCCTGCCGCTGGAAGATCGCGGGGTGTTTCTGACCCAGGTTCAGCTTCCGGCCGGATCGACTTTAGAGCAGACCGCCGCCGTGGTGGCAAAAGTCGAAAATTACTATCTGACCGAAGAGCAGGCCAATGTGCTGTCGGTGTTCTCAACCATCGGCGCAGGACCTGGCGGTAATGGCCAGAACGTGGCGCGGCTGTTTGTCCGACTGAAAAACTGGGAAGATCGTCCCGGTGCCGATCGCACCTCGTTCGCGATTATCGATCGCGCCACTAAGGCGTTTCAGAAAATTAAAGAGGGCCGGGTGATAGCCAGCAGTCCGCCAGCCATTACCGGCATGGGCAGCTCGTCGGGCTTTGACCTGCAGCTGCAGGATCACGCCGGGCTCGGCCATACGCAGTTAATGGCGATGCGCGACAGGCTACTGGAGATGGCCGCCAGTGATAAATCGTTATCGCGGGTGCGGCACAACGGCCTCGACGATAGCCCGCAGCTGCAAATCGATGTCGATGAGCGTAAAGCGCAGGCGCTGGGCGTTTCGCTCGATACCATCAACGACACCCTGACCACCGCCTGGGGCTCAAGCTATGTGAATGACTTCCTCGATCGTGGCCGGGTGAAAAAAGTCTACGTGCAGGCGGCAGCCCAATTCCGCATGCTGCCGGGCGATATTAATAAGTGGTACGTGCGCAACAGCAGCGGCGGCATGGTGCCGTTCTCCGCCTTCGCCACCAGCCGCTGGGAGACCGGCTCCCCCCGGCTGGAACGCTACAACGGCTACTCCTCGCTGGAGATTGTCGGCGAAGCCGCCAATGGCGTCAGCAGCGGCACCGCGATGGATGAGATGGAAAAGCTGGTCAACGCCTTACCGCTGGGCGTCGGCTTCCAGTGGAGCGGCGCGTCGTACCAGGAGCGGCTGTCCGGCTCGCAGGCACCGGCGCTGTATGCTATCTCGCTGCTGGTGGTGTTCCTCTGTCTCGCCGCGCTGTATGAGAGCTGGTCGATTCCGTTCTCGGTGATGCTGGTGGTCCCGCTCGGCGTGGTTGGCGCGCTGATCGCCACCTGGCTGCGCGGGCTGGAAAACGACGTCTACTTCCAGGTGGGGTTACTGACGGTAGTGGGCCTCTCCGCCAAGAACGCCATCCTGATTGTTGAGTTTGCCAATGAGATCAACAGCAAAGGCGGCGAACTGGTGGCCGCGACGCTGGAGGCCGCACGCCAGCGCCTGCGGCCGATTCTGATGACCTCGCTGGCCTTTATCTTTGGGGTACTGCCGATGGCGATCAGCAGCGGTGCCGGCTCCGGCAGCCAGCATGCGGTCGGCACCGGGGTGATGGGCGGCATGATCTCCGCCACGCTGCTGGCGATCTTCTTCGTGCCGCTGTTCTTTGTGCTGGTACGCCGTCGCTTCCCGCTGAAAGAGAAGCCGCACGATTAAGCCGGCTGGCTCAACCGGCAATCGCAGCAGAAATAAAAAGCGGCCACTGATATCAGTGACCGCCTTATTTCTGTGTGTGGTAAGAATTGCAGCAAGAGGGAAACGCCCTGCTTTTCTCGTCACGTGTTACTTGTTGCGTAACATCGCTTCGATAAATTCTTTCCAGTTCCCCATTTCAGTGTCAATCATAATGCCCTCTCTTATTGTGATGGCAATGTTACGCGCTTTTTTTCATCAGGTGAATACGTTTACACCTGTTATCACTATCGGCAGCGGTGAATAAAACCTGAGATTTATCGGATTTGGTAGCTGACGCACATTTCAGCAACTGCTTAACCCGTCTGCAATTATTAGTTAATAACCCCAGCGGTAGCTTATTTTCCCAACATGGCGGAATTCTTAATTACCCAATGATAAGCCAGGTAATGATTACGGCTGAAATTGATAACGTTTACCTGGTGCCTGCCGGTGACGATAATTGACGGGTCTGGCCCGCCGGGTGAGATGCCGCAACGGATCGCACTATGCTAAACTCGCGCTTTGGCTGCTTTTTTCAGCTTCAACGTTTCACAGGATAATAAGGATCAGGCAATGAGCGCGCAGTGGGTGATGTACGGGATTAAAAATTGCGACACGATAAAAAAAGCCCGGGGCTTTTTAACGGCTGCTGGCATCGACTATCGGTTCCATGACTACCGTGCTGATGGCCTGAGTGACGCGCAGCTGCAGGAATTTATTGATGCGCTGGGTTATACCACCCTGCTCAACACCCGCGGCACCACCTGGCGTAAATTGCCCGAGGCAGAGCGCGAGGCCGTTACCGATGCAGACAGCGCCAAAGCGCTGATGCTGGCCCAGCCTGCGATGATTAAACGCCCGCTGTTACGCACTCCGGATGGCACTTTGCTGGCCGGCTTTAGTGAGACGACCTATCAGAATGCTATCCAGGAGAAGTCATAATATGTTTTGCCCGGTCATTGAGCTGACGCAACAGCTTATTCGTCGCCCGTCTCTCAGCCCCGATGATGCCGGCTGTCAGGCTCTGCTGATCGCCCGCCTGCAGGCGATTGGCTTTCACATCGAGACCATGAACATCGGTGACACCCTGAATTTCTGGGCGACCCGCGGTGAAGGCGAAACGCTGGCGTTTGCCGGTCATACCGACGTGGTGCCGGCGGGCGATGCCAACCGCTGGATCAATCCCCCTTTTGAACCGACCATTCGCGACGGCATGCTGTTTGGCCGCGGTGCGGCCGATATGAAAGGCTCGCTGGCGGCGATGGTGGTGGCCGCGGAACGTTTTGTCGCCGTGCATCCTCAGCATAAAGGCCGGCTGGCGTTTTTGATTACCTCCGACGAAGAGGCCAGCGGGGCTAACGGTACCGTTAAAGTGGTTGAGCGCCTGATGGCACGCCAGGAACGGCTTGATTACTGCCTGGTCGGCGAACCGTCCAGTACCGAAGTGGTGGGCGACGTGGTGAAAAATGGCCGGCGCGGCTCAATCACCGCCAATCTGACGGTGCATGGGGTTCAGGGTCATGTCGCCTATCCGCATCTGGCCGATAACCCGGTGCATCGGGCGATGCCGGCGCTGAACGAACTGGTGGCCGTCGAGTGGGACCAGGGCAACGCCTTCTTTCCGGCAACCAGCATGCAGATTGCCAACGTACAGGCCGGAACCGGCAGCAACAACGTCATCCCTGGCGAGCTGTTCGTGCAGTTCAACTTCCGTTTCAGCACTGAGCTGACCGATGAGATGATCCGCCAGCGGGTAGCAGAACTGCTGGATCGTCATCAGCTGCGCTACACCATTGAGTGGAAACTCTCAGGTCAGCCGTTCCTGACCGATCGCGGTAAGCTGGTCGATGCGGTGGTGAAAGCGGTGGCGCACTATAATGAGATTAAGCCGCAGCTGCTGACCACCGGCGGCACCTCTGATGGCCGTTTTATCGCCCGGATGGGTGCGCAGGTAGTAGAACTGGGGCCGGTGAATGCCACCATTCATAAAATCAATGAGTGTGTGAAAGCCTCCGACCTGCAGATGCTGAGCCGGATGTATCAACGCATCATGGAACAACTGATCGCCTGAGTGCGATGTTAAGGAGCGGGAAATGGAGTTTATTAAAGACTACTGGTGGATCCTGGTGATCCTGCTGATGGTTGGCGTGCTGATGAATGTGTATAAAGATCTGAAACGCATCGATCACAAAAAATTTATGGATAACAAACCGGACCTGCCGCCGCATCGTGATTTTAACGATAAATGGGACGATGACGACGACTGGCCGAAGAAAAAGTAATCGCGGATGCCCTCGCCGTGCGAGGGCATTTTTACATCATCACAATCACATCGTCATCACCGGGTTTCGCCCCGCTTAACGCTTCATCAAAGTAGCGTTTCGGAACCGTATAACGCAGATGATTAAGCGCCAGCTCCATACTGCGATGGTCAATCGCGTGGGCTAAATCGTCGACAATATCCAGCGTCACATCGCCGCCTAATGCCGTCAGGCGTTGCTCTGCCTGCTGCGCATGATGCAGCGGGATCTGCTCATCATAATCGCCGTGGATCAGATGCACCGTGGTGCGGGTGCTGGCTTTCTCTGGCAGAGTGACGAAACGGCCATTGAACACCACCGCGCGCCCCGCCAGGTCGGCGTGGGCTTTCACTCCTTCCAGTACCATGCTGCCCCCCTGCGAAAAGCCGATCAGCGCCGTGGCTTCCGCCCGCACACCACTCTGCTGCTGCCAGTGACGCACCGACTCAACAAACTGCGGCATGGCGGCATCTACCCGCTGCTGAACCGTCTGGTCGTGTAATTCCGCTTCGGTAAACCACTGACGACCAGCGGCAGGCGATCCCACCGAAACCACCAGCGCCTCAGGAAAGGTGCGGGCAAACCAGCTGCCGATCTCGCCCATTGAATCCGGGTTGTCGCCCACGCCGTGATAGAGCAGGAACAGCTGGGCCGCGGTGGCAGGCTGTTGAACGATTACATATTTCAGTGTCATGTTGACCTCCTGTTGTCACTCTACGCCGCCGGGCGCGAAATGATATGAGGAATATTTGAAGCCGCCGGTCGAATTATTTCAACGACCGACGTAAGACGTCAGCATCAACCTCCGGCAGCGTTTCAAGCGCGAGAGCGGCTTGCTGACGCAGTGCGGCAATTAACGCTTTACGGCCGCTCAGTCCCGCCTGTCGGGCCAGCGCAGACAGCGCCTCAGGGGCAGCGATGGCGGCCTCGATCAGCGGTAATGGCTGAACAGAGATCCTGGTCAGCCGCTGCAACACCGGCAAGCTGGCCTCCAGTGGCCGCTGCGCCCAGGCGAAACCGGCCGCCAGTCGGGCATCCTGCGGCGTGAAACCAGCCTCCCGGCACGCAGTGATGTCCGGGTCCAGCGCGATATGCTGACGCAGCACCGGCCAGTCGCGGGCCAGCTGGTGAGCGGCCCGCCGCTGTAACGCCTCACCGGCAGCAGAACAGGCCAGCATTGCCATTGCGGCGTAGCAGCCGCTGCTGGTTTCACGCTGGCTGCCGATGCGTACCAGGGTAAAACCACAGCTGCGCCAGAAAGCCCAAAGAGATTCAGTGTAGCCGAAGCTGACGGAAAGATAGTCGTAATCCGCGGCGGCGTGACGGGCCGCAGCCACCAGCTGCTGACCAACACCACGGCGACGACTCTCCGCCGCCACGGCAATGCGGCTGATGCGCAGTGAGCGTAACGTGGCCGCCTCAGCCAGTCCGGCGTGCGCCGCCAGCGACTGGGCTACCAGGTTACCGCGCGGGCGTCGGGTTCCGGCCCATACCGCCTCTGCCAGGGCAGGATCAAGCCCGCCCTCTTCCACCAGCCATAGCGCGCCCTGCAACGCCAACGCGTCACCCGTCAGCCACAGCTGCATGCCGGGCGCATCCAGCAGACGGCGTAAATCAAGCGGCGAGGTGCGGTAATGAGCGCTGGTCAGCAGCCGATAGGCCGCCTGCAGCGCCGTAAAATCGTTGCGCGACGCCCGATGCGGAAGCGCTGAGGATGATGGCGCGACGGCAGCGGCATCGTCAAATAGCAGCGCCTGGTTGAGCCAGCGTTCCAGCGGATCGTTGCGCGACCAGCGCAGTGGTTCATCGAGGGTGAAATAGCGCACCTGCGGCAGTCCGGCGCAAAATTTCAGGATAAAACCGCGTCCGCTGCCTTCGTAACCCTGCACCGTGGTGGTGAGTAATACCCGGGAAAAACGGCTGACCAGCGTCTGCAGCAACGGCGCGGGAATGGCGGCGGCTTCATCAATAATCAGCCAGGTAACGGGCGGCGGCGGCACCAGCGCCAGCAGCGCATCCGGTGCCATAAAGTGAAAATGATCGCCAGCAAACGCGGCCAGCACGCCGGTGGACGCCCTGGCCGGTGCGGTCACCAGACAGTTCTCCTGCTGGCGCGCCAGCATTCCCGCCAGCGCCGACTTCCCGCGCCCGCGGGCGGCGGTCAGCACCGCCACGCCGGACGGCAGCGCCAGCAGATGTTGCAGCACCGCCTGCTGCTGTTGCGGTGCCTGACACTGCCACTGCGGCCAGTCGGTGTGCGGCGGCAAACGGCAGGGCTGATGCTGCTGCTCCAGCAACACTTCAGCATCGTCCAGAATCAGCTGTTGCAGATGGTCAACGAAGCGAGGCGTGGCGATCGGCTCGGCGACGTCCGCCCAGCGCAGGCTATCGGTATCAGGCTGTTGCGGCCAATCTGCCCAGGGCGGGAGCAGCAGCAGCAGCCAGCTACCGGCGGTTAAGGTTCCAGCCAGCGCCGCGAAGGCTTCGGCATGAAAGCCCTGCCGGGCATCGAAAATCGCATGATGGAATTCGCGTCCCAGCAGGGTACGCACCGCCGCCGGCACACAGTGTGGACCGGGAAACAGTGCGCTGTCGCCTAGCGTCAGCCAGTCACCCGCCAGCGCGTCACGCCACGCCCTCGCCCGCGCCAGACACCACTCTGCATCGCCGCTGATCACCGCCAGCCGACGAATGCCGGCCTGCTGCATCTGTGCGGTGAGGTGTTGCAGGGTCACTGGTTGCTGGCGAAGGTGTTGCATTGCCCTGGATTACCGCCATCAAAGCCGCGCTTGAACCAGCTGTATCGCTGCTGCGAGCTGCCGTGGGTAAAGCTGTCCGGCACCACCCGGCCCTGACTTTTTTGCTGCAGCCGATCGTCGCCAATCGCCTCAGCGGCATTCAGGGCTTCCTGCAGATCGCCAACTTCAAGGATATTTTCCTGCTGCATATAGTGTCCCCAGACGCCAGCAAAGCAGTCAGCCTGTAACTCCATTTTGACCGACAGCTGATTCACCTGGGTCTGGCTGGCACCCTGCTGCATTTCGCGTACTTTCGGTTCGATACCCAGCAGTTTTTGCACGTGATGGCCTACTTCATGCGCAATCACATAGCCCTGAGCAAAGTCGCCGCCGGCACCGAGTTTGGTTTTCATCTCATCATAAAACGAGAGATCGATATAGACCGTCTGATCGGCAGGACAGTAGAACGGCCCCATCACTGACTGGCCGGTACCGCAACCGGTGCGAGTGGCACCGCGATACATCACCAGCTTCGGCGCGACATACTGTTTGTTCATCTGCTGGAACAGTTTTCCCCAGGTATCTTCAGTGGTCGCCAGCATCACCCTGGTAAATTTCGCCGCTTCATCCTCATTCGGACTGACGCTGCGTTGCTGTTGCTGGCTGGTCGGTGCCACCTCACCCCCGGTCAGTAAGCCGGTCAGGTCATAGCCATAATAGCCCGCCACTGCCACCACAATCAGCAGAACGATACCGCCTTTGCCGCGCGGCAGACGAATCTGGCGGCCTCCGCCATAACCGGACGATTGATCGCGACGGTCCTCTACATTGTCGCTTTCGCGACGCCCTTGCCAGCGCATGCTTTACTCCCTTAGCAGTTTACTCAGATGGCATGATTTTAGTTGTGTGCCGATGCAATCACCAGCTTTACGCCAAAATGAAAAAAGGAGAGCCGGGGCTCTCCTTTTTCTGCGGTATTGTACGACTTAATCGAGCTTCACGCCCAGTCGGTGAGCCACCGCTTCATAGGCTTCCACCACGCCACCGAGGCTCTGGCGGAAACGGTCTTTGTCCATTTTATCCAGCGTCTGTTTGTCCCACAGGCGCGCGCCATCTGGCGAGAACTCATCGCCCAGCGTCACTTCGCCGTTAAACAGACCAAACTCCAGCTTGAAGTCGACCAGAATTAAGCCAGCGTCATCAAACAGCTTGCTCAGCACCTCGTTGGCTTTGAAGGTCAGTACCTGCATCCGCGCCAGGTTTGCCTTGCTGACCCAGCCAAAGGTTTCGCAGTAGGATTCATTGACCATCGGGTCATGTTTCGCATCATCTTTCAGGAAAAGATCGAACAGCGGTGGATTCAGCACCATCCCCTCTTCCACGCCCAGACGCTTGACCAGTGAACCCGCGGCACGGTTGCGAACCACACACTCAACCGGCACCATCTCCAGCTTCTTCACCAGCGCTTCGTTATCAGACAGCAGCGCTTCCATCTGGGTCGGGATACCCGCTTCCTGCAGTTTAGTCATGATGAAATGGTTAAACTTGTTGTTCACCATTCCCTTGCGATCAAACTGCTCGATTCGGGCGCCGTCACCGGCTGACGTATCGTTGCGGAATTCGAGTATCAGCAGATCCGGATTGTCGGTGCTGTATACGGTTTTCGCTTTACCGCGATACAACTCAGCTCGCTTTTGCATCTTGTTAACTCCAGACTTGAAATAACGGGTGTTCAACGGCCTGTGCCGCTGCGGCGATTGGCGGGACGCAATCGATTACTTCGCCGCGCGCTATTATGCCAAAAACAAAATAAAAAGGCCGGAGAATCTCCGGCCGTTAATCACTTTATTTGTTCAGCGCGCCCTGGAACACCGCCACCAGCGCATCATTTTGCGCCTGGGTCAGCACGTGCCCTTTCGGATCGATGAACTGCAGGCTGGTGCGGTTATTGAGATCGCCGACCTGCACTTTGTAATCACCGTTTGGCAATTCCGGATCTTTCGCGCCCACTTCATCCCAGCTGCTGCTGCCCGGTGATTTATAGGTCACCTTCATGCTGCCGGTTGAACGGGTGGTGTCCGTCACTTCCATGCCGACGCGTTTCATCGCCTCTGGCAGACGCTGCCATGCCACGTTGTAAGGCGTACGCAGGATCAGCAACGGCAAGCCGGTATCATCTGCGCCACTCTGCACATCAATCGCACCATTCACCCGACCTGAAGCGGCGTTTTCGCTGGCGGTTTCGATCTTATCCAGACCGGTGCTGATGTCGTTGAGCATCTGCGCGGTATAACGCTGGATTTGCGCCGGCGAGGTGATGGTTTTGCCATCCTGTTGCAGTTCCAGCAGGCGCACCGTCAGCAGCTGCTGATAGCTCTGCGACTGCACGCTGATCTGGTAGCGGCCACGGTACTGCTGATCTTCATCAGCCCGATTCCACTGCACCCAGTCAGTGGTCAGCTGCTGTCCCGCGTCATTACGTGACGCAATCGGGAATTTGTAAGACTGCACCACATTAACCACCTGTGACCAGACAGAGCCACGGCTGTTCTCAATCATCAGCGCGCCGGTATTATTGCTGTATTGGGCGCGCGTTCCGTTCAGCAGCGCCAGTGGCTGGGCCGGTGGACGGATATCGAGCTGCTTGCCGGTCGGCGCCTGACTGCTGGTGCGCGGCACGTCAAAATCGCCACGCTGAACCGGCAGGATCATTCCGGCAGGGGCCTTCAGTTCACGTAATTCGCTGGCTTGCAGGTAAGATTCATCACCGCTGACCTGGCGCTTGTAGCGCTGGTCGCTCGAACAGGCCGACAACAGCATCAGGGTGGAAAGCCCCACCACGGTAGCTACCGTTGACCGCTTTACTGAGTAATTCATTCAAACTCCCTAAATTATCGCAAACCCGCTTTCACCAGCGCCTGCTCCACTTTCGGCTGGCCGGCTGCAGTCAGTGGCGTCATTGGCAGACGCAGCGTGTCGTTAGCGATTAATCCTAGCTGTTTCGCAGCCCATTTTACCGGGATAGGATTGGGTTCACAGAAAAGCGTCTGGTGCAGATGCATCAGACGCTGATTCAGGCGGCGAGCCTCGACGAAATTGCCCTGCTGCGCCAGTGTGCACAGCTCGGCCATTTCGCGCGCGGCCACGTTCGCAGTCACCGAAATGACGCCTTTGCCGCCCAGTTGCATAAAGTCCAGTGCGGTAGCGTCGTCGCCACTCACCAGAATGAACTCTTCATTAACCAGCTCTTGGATCTGACTAACCCGCGATAAGTTCCCGGTTGCCTCTTTGATTCCGATAATATTTTTTATTTCAGCCAGACGGGCAACGGTTTCCGGCAGCATGTCACACCCGGTGCGCGAGGGAACGTTATACAGCATTTGCGGCAGGCTGGTGCTGTCGGCGATGGCTTTAAAGTGCTGGAACAACCCTTCCTGCGTCGGACGGTTGTAGTACGGCGTAACGGTCAGACAGCCGACCACGCCGGAGTGTTCGAAACGTTTAGTCAGAGAGATGCCTTCTGCGGTGGCATTCGCCCCGGTTCCGGCAATCACCGGGATCCGGCCATCGGCCAGCTCCAGGGTCAGCATCACCACATCGCCGTGTTCTTCATGGCTTAGCGTGGCCGATTCGCCTGTGGTGCCGACGGAAACAATCGCCGCGGTGCCGCTGGCGACATGATAATCAATCAGTTTTTTCAGACTCGCACGGCAGACATTACCTTTGTCATCCATTGGCGTAACGAGTGCAACAATACTTCCCGTAAACATTGGCGATCCCCTCGACAAACAAGTGCTTCATGGTACGTTTTACACTTAGGGAAAAGCAAGCAAGCCACGCTATTCCCGCGCTTGTCAGCAGTTTTTTTTATGTTTACCTTATGGTTATTAGCGAAAGCACAGGAAAAGCCATTTTGCCGCAATCTCAGCCCCATCATCTGGTGATCACCGCGCTCGGTGTTGACCGTCCGGGTATCGTCAATACCATTACCCGACACGTCAGCAGCTGCGGTTGCAATATCGAAGATAGCCGTCTCGCCATGCTCGGGGATGAGTTCACCTTTATCATGTTGCTCTCCGGCAGCTGGAACGCCATTACGCTGATTGAATCCACTCTGCCGCTGAAAGGTGCCGAACTGGAACTGCTGATCGTGATGAAGCGCACCAATGCCCGTCAGCGTCCGCCGATGCCGGATACCGCGTTTATTCAGGTTGAGGTGGCGGATTCGCCGCACATCATTGAGCGCTTTACCGATCTGATCGATAAACATCAGATGAACGTTGCCGAACTGGTGTCACGGATCACGCCGGGGCAACACGATTTACCCCCAACGCTCTATATTCAAATGACCGCCCACAGTCCAACGCGGACCGAAGGCACGTCGTTTGAGCAGGCCTTTAATACGCTGTGTCATGAGCTGAATGCCCAGGGTTCGCTGCGTCTTTACAGTGCGTCGGATGCCGACAGCAGTGAAGCCATCAGCCCGGCACGCTAACGGCCCAGGTCACGATACCGGAGCTATTTCTCCACATTACTGTCAGCCAAACGTGCGCGGCTATGTGGTGAAATACCCCCTGATGGTAATTTTCCGTTTGGCAGTTTCCGGCCGGATGGTGTATTACCGACAGCCTGAATAAAAAATGGAGAGATGTGATGAATCCACTGAAAGCCGGTGATACCGCACCGAAATTTAGCTTGCCCGATCAGGACGGCGAACAGGTTAATTTGACCGACTTCCAGGGACAGCGCGTTCTGGTGTATTTCTATCCGAAGGCGATGACGCCAGGCTGCACCGTCCAGGCGTGTGGTCTGCGTGACAATATGGATGAGTTGAAAAAAGCGGGCGTCGAAGTGCTGGGCATCAGCACTGACAAACCGGAAAAACTGTCACGCTTTGTCGAAAAAGAGCTGCTGAACTTCACCCTGCTGTCGGACGAAGATCATGAGGTCTGTAAGGCATTCGGCGTCTGGGGTGAAAAGACTTTTATGGGTAAAACCTATGACGGCATCCATCGCATCAGCTTCCTGCTGGATGCGGATGGCAAGGTGGAAAAGGTATTCGATAACTTCAAAACCTCAAATCACCACGACATCGTGCTGGATTACGTTAAGTCCGCCTGATGGCTGTCGGGCGCGGCAGTTCACTTGCCGCGCCCGGCTTATTACGCCGTCCGGTGCTCATCCGGCCAGGCATGCACCACCGCTTTGACCAGCGTCGCCAGTGGAATGGCAAAGAACACGCCCCAGAATCCCCACAGCCCGCCAAAAATCACCACCGATAAGATAATTACCAGCGGATGCAGATTGACCGCCTCCGAGAACAGTATCGGCACCAGAATGTTGCCATCCAGCGCCTGAATTACCAGATAGACGATAAACATGGTCCAGAATTCGCTGCCCATCCCCCACTGAAACAGCCCAACGCCGATTACCGGCAGGGTGACCAGCATCGCGCCAATATAGGGAATTAACACCGAAATCCCCACCAGTACCGCCAGTAACAGCGCATAGTTGAGGCCGAGAAACAGGAAGGCCAGCCAGCTGGCGATGCCGACCACCACCATCTCCAGCACTTTGCCGCGAATATAGTTAGTGATCTGCTGATTCATCTCCAGCCACACCACACCCGCCAGACCGCGATTGCGCGGCAATACCCGACGCACCGCGTTCAGCATCTGCTCTTTATCCTTTAACAGGAAGAACACCATCAGCGGCACCAGCACCAGGTAGATCATCAGCGTCATCAGGCCAACCAGCGACGCCAGAGAGTAGCGGACCAGCGAATCACCCATGCCGCTCAGCCGGCTACGCAGGTTCTCAGCTATCAGATCGATGATGCCGGCATCCATCAGTGCCGGAAAACGCTTCGGCAGCCCGGCGGAAAACAGATAGAGCTTATTGAGCATGTTGGGCAGGTCGCGGGTCAGATTAATCCCCTGCTGCCAGGCGACCGGCGCCACAATCAGCACCATTACCAGCAGAATACCGGCGAACAGCACCAGCACAATCGAGGTGGCCCAGCTTCGGCTGCAACCGACGCGCTGTAGTCGCGCCGTTGGCCATTCCAGCAGGTAGGCCAGCACTACGGCCAGCAGCAGCGGTGCCAGCAGATCGCTTAAGAAAAACAGGATACAGAAGCCCGCCAGCAGGATCACCAGCAGGGCGATGGCCTGCGGATCGCTGAAGCGACGTTTGTACCATTGAAATAATAAAGCCAGCATAACTTCCGATCCAATACAGCCAAAAGGAGGACGATTGTACCTGATATGAGCAGCCTGAACAGGGCGTTGCCTGCTGGCGCGCAGCTAGCTGACGGGCGCCGCAATCACGCAGTTACGTCCGCCGTTTTTCGCCTGATACAGTGCGGCATCGGCCTGCTTTAAGCTGGCTTCCAGCGACACCTCCTGCTGACCGTTCCATGCCGAGACGCCAATCGATAAGGTGATACGGCCAACGTCGGTGAGCCAGGCTTCGGCAATGCCGAGCCGCACCCGCTCGGCGATGATCAGCGCTTCTTCCAGCGGAGTGCCCGGCAGCAGCATCAGAAATTCCTCGCCGCCGCTGCGGCAGACCACGTCGGACTGACGGGCACTGGCTCGCAGGGTACTCGCCACCTGTTGGATCACCCGATCGCCAACGTCGTGTCCCCAGCTGTCGTTGACGTTTTTAAAGTGATCGATATCCAGTGCCAGCACCGAAAACGGCTGGCGCAGCGTCTGGTAATAGTCCAGTACCGCGTTGAGACCGCGACGGTTCAGTAACTGGGTCAGCGGATCGGTTTGCGCTTCCGAGTTGAGCCGGCCAATTTTGTCCTGCACCAGACCAATGCCGGTCAGCAGTGCGCGTTTGACCTGCGCGGCCTCAAAATACCAGGCGCTGATGCCGCCAATCTCCCTTGACACGCCCTGCGCATCCATCCGGCTGGCTTTACGGGCCAGTTGCCACAGCGGCAGCGCAATCAGCCGGGCCAGCACCACCGCTACCAGCAGCGTCAGCAGCGCAAACGGCACGGAGTTTTTCAATACCTTGAGCAACAGCCCGGAAAGCGGCTGCAGCGTGACATTGATCGGCTTGAGCGCCACTACCGTCCAGCCGGTGGTCGGCACCACGGCATAACCTGCCAGTTGCTTAACTTCACCCGACTGCGAGAGCATCAGCGAGCCATTGCTCTGCTCCTCACGCGGCCCGATGATGGCGGGCAGCACTTTGCCAATCAGCTGCCGATTCTGGTGATAGAGCACCTGATTATTGCTATCAAGCACGTAGACGCTGGTGCCATCACGATAAAACTGTTCGCCCAGCAGCGCGTTCAGAATGCTCTTTTTCTTCAGATAGATGGTGCCGCCCACATAGCCCAGATAGTCGCCATCGCGGCTCCAGATCGGCCAGGAGACAAATACCAGCAAATTGTTTGCTGCAGAAAGAGTGGGTTTACTGATGTTCGGCTGGCGCATCTCCAGCGCTTCGCGTGACGCTTCACTGGTCAGATGCATTCCTTTCAGCGTCAGCGACTCCGGCGAGATGGCTTTTACTATCCCCTGCTCATCCACCACCGCCACCGAGTTAAAACTGGTGGTTTGCTCGCGCAGGCGGTTGACTTCGTTTTGCAGCAGCGTCTCGTTATTAAAATTATTACTGAGCTGATTGGCGCTGTAATGCAGCTGTGACTGCGCCAGCTGGAAGAAAATCTCGCTGGTGGAGGCCAGTTTAGCGGCATAAGCCCGGTTAGCCTCAAGGGTGCTTTCAATCAATACCTGACGCTGTACCCGCCAGGTCGCGTAGAGGGTATTGGCCAGCGTAATGACGATGCTGACCATAACCAGCAGTGCGATTAGATTGCGTAGATCGGTTTTGGGCCGAAAACGCCTTAGCATGGCGTTGCCGCCGCAGGAGAAAAAGTCATGTCTTACGCGCCTGATTATTGTTTTTAGCGTGTGCCGGATGTGCAGATGATTCCGGGCGTAAGTCTACACCCTGGCGGAGGATTTGAGCAGGTTTAAGGCCGTCGGCAGCGTACTAAATTCAAATTTAGCTGGCCCTGATTGTCCAGCGGCTGGCGAGTATAAGACGGGCATAGTGAAGAAACGTGGTCAACACCGCAGGTCGGGGTCACGCTTGCCTGCGATGCCAGCCAGCGTTGCAGCAGAAAATCAGTCCCACTTAGCGGGCAGGCAGGGTGCGGGAACCTGACGATAAGAGCACAGCGGCGCTGTCGCCGCTGGCCGGATCACAGCATCAGGAAAGCGTAGCCTTCATTTTGCAGCGTAGCGACGGTCGTGCCGCTGGAGATAGTATGAGTGACCATCGGGTCGATCCATTCGCGCTCCAGCTGATGGAACGCCACCGACTGATCGCAAATCGACACTTCAACGCCGGCTTTTTTCAGTTCACCGATCAATTTAAGGTTCGGGTTGTCGACGCCGTAAGCTTTATGAAACTGCGCATTGGTTAAGGCAGCCGGAACCGCGTCGCTGTTGATCGACACCACGAATTTAAGCTGGTCGAGCGGGACGCCCGCCGCATAATAGAGGTTAGTCACGCGAGCAACCCGCTCCAGTCCCAGGTTCGGCTGTCGGATATCGCCTTCACTGCGGTTGATCTGGAAAACGATTTTATTGCTCAGGCCTGGCGTGGTGCCCGGTTTAAAGGCTGGCGTATCGACGTAATGTATTTTTCCGTAGCCCTCAATGGCTGGCGTACTCCAGAAATCTGCCGGCTGGGTTTTATTATCCGCCACTTTACCGCTGACCTTATCGAATAATTCCGGCAACTGTAAAACATTACCCCCAATAAACCCCGCCACGGCGGCGACCACAATAAAAGCTGCTGGACGCATCACTTATTCTCCTGATGTATTAGACAAAGTATTAATTACATTGCCAGCCACGCGTAACCCTGATTTTGCAGGGTCGATACCGTGGTCGGACTGGAAAGCGCATGCACCACCGACTTATCAATCCAGTTATTGGGATAGTGATGGAAGGCCACCGACTGATCGCAGACCGATACTTTCACGCCGGATTTATTTAACTCATCGATCAGTTGCAGGTTCGGATTATCAATGCCATAGAACTGCCTGAAATGGGCGTTATCCAGCATCGCCGGGGTAGCGTCGCCGGTTACTGAGACCACAAATTTCAACTGGTCAGCCGGAATGCCTGAGGCGATATAGAGATTCACTACCCGCGCGACCCGCTCCAGCCCCAGATTTGGCGCGGTCATCGCACCGTCGCTGCGGGTAATCTGGAAAACAATTTTATTGCTCAGCCCCGCTACCGGTTTAAAAGCGGCGTCAGCCTCATAATGAATTTTGCCGTAACCCTCAATCGCTGGCGTACTCCAGAAACCCTCAGGCTCCGGTGGCTCAGACGAAAAATGCCGCGTAACTTTGTCATAGATATTGCCGCTTTGTGTGACAACCGCGCCGACCACACCGCCCACAATGGCAATTAACACGTAAGCAACCGCTGAACGCATAACACTCCTCTCCGGCAAATAACGCGTTACAGATCCATATTCTGAATCCGGGCAATATCTATATCACAGCGCATCGATATTCAGCGCCTGAGTAAATGTGCGTCAGCACAGCCTGGGTGATGAACGAAATAATGTCAGAGCTTAATCAATCGAAAATTTTCATTAGCGGGCAATGTAAAGTGAATAATATATGGACCTTAATATAATCGTTAATTGCCAGCAGGCTTTATGACTTCAGATGAATAAAATACCATTATTTACTGGAGCGAATAACGGTTAGCTGATGAGGAAGATTTAATTAATCAATCGAGGCCATGGG
Organism: Pantoea sp. X-Soil-YNGN-775; assembly: GCF_059730575.1. Lineage (NCBI taxonomy): Bacteria > Pseudomonadati > Pseudomonadota > Gammaproteobacteria > Enterobacterales > Erwiniaceae > Pantoea > Pantoea sp. X-Soil-YNGN-775. Next base: position 3,016,817 of record NZ_AP035945.1, read on the forward strand.
CATAAAGCGCGCAAAACGGCCTTTTTTTCGGAGTAAACCTGGAAAAATTCATGCCATATTCAGTTTTTTTGAGTGAATTTACATAACTTTAAATTAAGTGCCCGGGGCGATTTAATTCGCTCTCAGCATAATCTGCTTTATTTCCATCAGCTACATCGGGAAAACCTGAATAAGCCGGAATCCTTTCGTCCATTACCCTCAGCTCAGGCGGCCGGCGTTTTTTCGTTTAACTGCGGTTTAGGTTGTTAACATATTCAATTTTTTTCGTCAGAAAAGGCGATCTTGCACAAAACAGACACCATTCGGCGCAGAATACCCCATTCCTTTCTTATCATGCTGTGGTTAAGATGGTTGCGAACCGCTGTTAGCTGCGAAAAAACGGAAGCTTACCGCTGCGCACCTGGCCAGTTTCAGGGCCTCTTTACAGGATTAAGGCATGTTGAACCGGTTAAAAAAAACGCTGATTGCCGCACTGCTCCCGACGCTGATGTTAACCAGTCTGGCACCTGCCTGGGCCGACATCAGTGATTCACTGCCCGATATGGGGACCACGGCGGGCTCAACGCTGTCGATTAATCAGGAATTACAGATGGGCGACTTCTACGTTCGCCAGCTGCGCGCCAGTGCTCCCCTGATCAACGACCCGTTGCTTAACCAGTACATCAATCAGCTTGGCCAGCGGCTGGTGTCACACGCCGATTCGGTTAAGACGCCGTTCCACTTCTTTCTGATTCAGAACGATGAACTCAACGCCTTTGCCTTCTTTGGCGGCAATGTGGTGCTGCACTCTGCGCTGTTCCGGTTCACCGAAAATGAAAGCCAGCTGGCCTCGGTGATGGCGCATGAAATTTCCCACGTGACCCAGCGCCATCTGGCTCGCGCCATGGAAGATCAAAAGCGTAATGCCCCACTCACCTGGGTCGGCGCGCTGGGCTCAATCCTGCTGGCGATGGCCAATCCGCAGGCCGGTATGGCGGCGCTAACCGGGACGCTGGCGGGAACCCAGCAAGGCATTATCAGCTTCACCCAGGGTAACGAGCAGGAGGCGGATCGCATCGGGATTCAGGTGCTGCAACGTGCCGGTTTTGATCCCCAGGCGATGCCAAACTTTCTACAGAAGCTGGCCGATCAGAGCCGCTTCTCGTCGAAGCCGCCGGAGATTCTGCTGACGCACCCGCTGCCTGACAGCCGTCTGGCTGATGCGCGCAACCGCGCCAACCAGATGCGACCGGTGGTGGTGCAGTCCAGTCAGGATTTCTATCTGGCGAAGGTGCGTGCGCTGGGGATGTACGCCACCGGCCGCAATCAGCTGACCGATGAACTGCTGAACCAGTACGCCAGCGGCAACACCCGCGAACAGCTGGCGTCGCAGTACGGTAAGGCGGTGCAGTTTTTGCAGGCGAAAAGCTACGCCGATGCGAAGCGGATCATCACTCCGCTGCTGGCGAAGCAGCCGGATAACGTCTGGTTCCTCGATATCATGTCGGATATCGACATCGGACTGAACCAGCCGCAACAGGCGATCGCCCTGCTTACCGGCGCAACCAGCGCGAAGAACAGCCCGGTAGTACAGCTCAACCTGGCAAACGCCTACGTTGAAGCGAAACAACCGGCCAACGCCAGCCGCATTCTGAATCGCTACACCTGGACCAATAAAGATGATCCTAACGGCTGGGATTTACTGGCACAGGCATCAGCCCAGCAGGGACTGAACGATGAAGAGCTGTCGGCGCGCGCTGAAAGCCTGGCGCTCAACGGCCAGCTAGATCAAGCGATCACCACTCTCAGCAGCGCCAGCGCCCAGGTGCCGCTCGGCAGCCTGAAGCAGGCGCGTTACGATGCCCGTATCGATCAGCTGCGGCAGTTGCAGCAGCGCTTTAAACAATATCAGAAAGGCTAACTGGCCTGTTATCAGAGGAGATCGCCTGAAATGGTGACGATTTATCACAATCCGCGCTGTAGCAAGAGTCGCGAAACGCTGGCGCTGTTACAGCAACGCGGCATTGAACCTAAGGTGGTGCTCTATCTGCAAACTCCACCGACCCGCGACACGCTGCAAATCCTGCTGCAGAAGCTGGGCATGCAGAGTATACGCCAGCTGATGCGCACCAAAGAGCCGCTTTATCATGAGCTGGGGCTGGCGGAGGAAACGAAGAGTGAGGCTGAACTGATCGCCGCGTTAGTCGACAATCCCAGCCTGATTGAGCGACCGATTGTGATTAATGGCGACCAGGCGCGCATCGGCCGCCCACCCGAAGCGGTACTGGGGATTATTTAAAGGCCGAGCGTCTCTTTAACAAAGGGGATGGTCAGTTTGCGCTGGGCGCTGATCGAGGCGCGATCGAGGCGATCCAGCGTATCAAACAGCGTGCGCATTTCGCGATCGAGTCGCTTCAGCAGGAAGCGGCCAACGTCTTCCGGCAACTCAAAACCGCGCAATCCGGCCCGCAACTGCAACGCCTGCAGCTTATCTTCGTCGGAGAGCGGCTGCAGACGGTAGATCTGCCCCCAGTCGAGGCGCGAAGCCAGATCGGGCAACTGCAGATTAAGCTGACGTGGCGGACGATCGCCGGTGATAAACAGGCGGGTATTGCCGGTTTCCAGAATGCGGTTGTAGAGATCGAAGATCGCCATTTCCCACTCCGGCTCGCCGGCAATGCACTCGATATTATCGATGCAGACCAGTGACAGTTGCTCCATCCCTTCCAGCACTTCCGGCACGAACCAGGTGCGCTTATCCAGCGGCACATAGCCGACCGCCGCACCGCGCGCTGACATTTCTGCGCAGGCGGCGTGCAGCAAATGGCTCCGGCCACCGCCTTCGCGCGACCAGAAGTAGAGATAACTGCCATGTTGTTGGTTGAGAGCACCTTTCAGCGCGGCAATCAGCGACGGGTTCTCCCCCGGCCAGAAGCTGGCGAAGGTTTCGTCGTCAGGCAAATAGAGTGGCAATGACAATTGTGCCGGCGTGTTCAGAAGCACCTCAGCAAGAGAACAAGCAAAAAACCGGGCAAGTCTACCACAGTTTTCAGAAAGAGATGAATGGAGCGTCCCTGCCCCGATCTCAGCAAGCGACTAACGATCAGGAATCCTGGCGTTCGTCAGCTTCCAGCACCACTTCTTCCGGACGCAGCAGTGAAATCACGCGGAAGATCAGCGCTAATCCCACGCCGACGAGGGTGGCCAGCGCCATGCCTTTCAGCTCCGCCGCGCCGATATGCACCTTCGCACCGCTGACGCCGATGATCAGGATCACCGAGGTCAGGATCAGATTCTGCGCTTTGTTATAGTCCACTTTGGATTCGATCAGCACCCGGATACCGGACGCGCCAATCACCCCGTACAGCAGCAGCGAGACGCCGCCCATCACCGGCACCGGGATCGCCTGAATCGCCGCCGCCAGTTTTCCGACACACGACAGCAGAATGGCGAGGATCGCCGCGCCGCCAATCACCCAGGTGCTGTAGACGCGGGTGATCGCCATCACGCCGATGTTCTCACCGTAGGTGGTATTGGGCGTCGATCCAAAGAAACCGGAGATCACCGTTGATAAGCCATTGGCGAACATCGAGCGGTGCAGACCCGGGTCGCGGATCAGATCTTTCTTGACGATATTAGCCGTCACTACCAGATGGCCGATGTGTTCGGCAATCACCACCAGCGCCGCCGGCAGAATGGTCAGCATCGCGACCCACTCGAAGCGTGGCGTATAGAAAGTGGGCAGCGCGAACCACGGCGCGTTTTCTACCCCACGCCAGTCGACGATGCCCATAAACCACGAGAGCGTATAGCCGACCAGCACGCCGATCAGAATCGGGATAATCGCCAGGAAGCCGCGAAACAGCACTGAACCAAACACCGTCACCGCCAGCGTCACCAGCGAGATAATTACCGTGGTGCTGTCGGGCGAACTGCCCTCAGCCGGCAGCAGACCGGCCATATTCGCCGCCACGCCAGCCAGCTCCAGACCGATTACCGCGACTATCGCGCCCATCGCCGCCGGTGGAAACATCACATCCAGCCAGCCGGTACCGGCCCGTTTCACAATCAACGCCACGATACAGAACAGCACGCCGCACAGAATAAATCCGCCCAGTGCCACCTCGTAGCCCAGTGGCAACAGCAGCAGCACCGGCGAGATAAAAGCAAAGCTTGAGCCGAGATAGGCGGGAATTTTGCCCTTACAGATAAACAGATAAATCAGTGTGCCGACGCCGTTGAATAACAGTACGGTAGCCGGGTTGATGTGGAACAGAATCGGCACCAGCACCGTGGCACCAAACATGGCGAACAGATGTTGCAGACTGAGTGGAATGGTTTGCAGTAACGGCGGTCGTTCACTGACGCCAATGGCGCGACGAGTCATCATTTATCCCCTTGCGTTCGTTTTCCCCGTTGGCTGACACCCGCGCCGACGCAGCGTCACGCAGCATGCGTGACGCTGACGCCAGACGGCGGGTGTTATCCGATTGGGGATGATGCTTTTTTTGCCAAAAAAAAGCCGACTCTGCGGCCGGCTGTGCGATTTATTTGGTTCCGAAAATCTTATCCCCGGCGTCACCGAGCCCAGGAATGATGTAACCTTTGTCGTTCAGTCCCTGATCGACCGAGGCGGTGTAAAGCTCGACGTCAGGATGCGCTTTTTCCAGAGCGGCAATCCCTTCAGGTGCGGCCACCAGCACCAGCACTTTAATGCTGCTGCAACCGGCTTTTTTCAGCAGGTCGATAGTGGCGATCATCGAGCCACCGGTCGCCAGCATCGGGTCTACCACCAGCGCCAGGCGCTCTTCAATGTTCGAGACCAGCTTCTGGAAATACGGAACAGGTTCCAGGGTTTCTTCATCACGGTAAACGCCCACCACGCTGATGCGTGCGCTGGGAACATGCTCCAGCACGCCTTCCATCATGCCAAGACCGGCACGCAGAATCGGGACCACCGTAATTTTTTTACCTTTGATTTGATCGATCTGCACCGGGCCGTTCCAGCCCTCAATAGTCACTTTTTCGGTTTCCAGGTCGGCGGTGGCTTCGTAGGTCAGCAGGCTGCCTACTTCTGATGCCAGCTCGCGGAAACGCTTGGTACTGATATCATGCTCACGCATCAAGCCCAGTTTATGTTTGACCAGCGGGTGTCTGACTTCCACGATCTTCATTGGTGTTCTCCCGGAATGAGTTGAGCTAAAAAAAATCGCGGGATTATACCGCCTTTTTGCCTTCGCGCCACTTATCCTTGCGCAAGGCGGCGGCATTTACCGGGACAAAATAAGGATTGATGAAAATCGTCTGGTGCGCAATCCCGGACTCGCAAACGTTTGCCTGCGCTGGTAGAATTGCCGCGCTTTATTTAAACCACCAACCGCAACTCGCGTGGGGACCTCGCAGTGACCGACAAGACCTCTCTCAGTTACAAAGACGCCGGTGTTGATATTGATGCTGGTAACGCCCTGGTTGACCGTATTAAAGGCGTAGTGAAAAAGACGCGTCGCCCGGAAGTAATGGGTGGACTGGGCGGCTTCGGTGCGCTTTGCGCGCTGCCGCAAAAATACCGTGAACCGGTGCTGGTCTCCGGCACCGATGGCGTCGGCACCAAGCTGCGTCTGGCGATGGACCTTAAGCGCCACGATGCGATTGGCATTGACCTGGTCGCGATGTGCGTCAACGACCTGGTAGTTCAGGGCGCAGAGCCGCTGTTCTTCCTCGACTATTACGCCACCGGCAAACTGGACGTTGATACCGCTTCTGCGGTGATCACCGGCATTGCCGAAGGCTGTCTGCAGTCGGGTTGTGCTCTGGTCGGCGGCGAAACCGCTGAAATGCCGGGCATGTACCACGGTGAAGATTACGACGTGGCCGGTTTCTGTGTCGGCGTGGTTGAGAAATCAGAAATCATCGACGGCAGTAAAGTGCAGGACGGTGACGTGCTGATCGCGCTCGGCTCCAGCGGTCCTCACTCTAACGGCTACTCGCTGGTTCGTAAGATTCTGGAAGTCAGCAATACCGACCCGCTGGTTGAACAGCTGGAAGGCAAACCGCTGGCTGACCACCTGCTGGAACCGACCCGCATCTACGTGAAAAATATCCTCAGCCTGATTGAGCAGGTCGATGTGCATGCGATTGCGCACCTGACCGGCGGCGGCTTCTGGGAAAACATTCCGCGCGTGCTGCCCGACAACACCCAGGCGGTGATTGACGAGAAGAGCTGGCAGTGGCCTGCGGTGTTCAGCTGGATGCAGCAGGCGGGCAACGTCAGCCGCTTTGAGATGTACCGCACCTTTAACTGCGGCGTCGGGATGATCATCGCCCTGAGCCCGGACGAGGCGGACAAAGCCGTCGCGCTGATGCAGGCTGCCGGCGAAAAAGCGTGGAAGCTGGGCGTGATCAAGGCCTCCGATGCGGAAGAGCGTGTGGTCATCAACGGATGAAAAAGCTGGTTGTACTGATTTCCGGCAACGGAACTAACCTTCAGTCCATCCTTGACGCCTGCGCCAGCGGGCGGATTAACGGCAGCGTCGCTGCCGTTATCAGCAACCGCGCTGCGGCCTATGGCCTGACCCGGGCGCAGGAGGCGGGCATTCCCGCCAAAGCGCTGGCCGCCAGCGACTTCGCTGACCGCGACGCCTTCGATCGGCAATTGATCAACGAGATCGAGGCGTACTCGCCGGATCTGGTGGTGCTGGCAGGCTATATGCGGATCCTCAGCAGTGGGTTTGTTGCGCATTTTCATGACCGCCTGCTGAATATTCACCCTTCGCTGCTGCCGAAATACCCTGGCCTGCATACTCATCGTCAGGCGCTGGAGAATGGCGATAGCGAACACGGTACCTCAGTGCATTTTGTCACCGATGAACTGGATGGTGGCCCGGTGATCCTACAGGCCAAAGTGCCGGTATTTCCGGACGACAGCGAAGCGGAGATTACTGAGCGGGTGCAGCATCAGGAGCACGCGATCTATCCGCTGGTGATTAGCTGGTTTATCGACGGACGCCTCAGGATGCGTGACGGAAAAGCCTGGCTGGACGGTGAACCCCTGCCGCCGCAGGGTTATGCAAACGACTAACGCTCTGGCAGCAGAAGCCATCGTTTCTTCTGAAGTGCTGGCAGAATAAAGGCTCAGGGAGCCCAGGCCCGTAGTAAAGCATCGCGGGCCATGGATAAAAACGTCGGGTGCGTTTTTGAACAACGCAAAGCGTTGGCCCGGCTACGGGAGCACCTCAGGGATGAGGTGCGTAATCGCCCGCGCTGAGCCGCCACGGAGAGTGTTTTTACGTCTTTACGGAGGGCATCGGCTCCCTGAGCCGGTGCGTGATCCACACCTCACCAACCCCGCTCTTCTCCCCTTTCCTTAGCCGTAGCGGCCGGTAATGTAATCTTCGGTGCGTCGTTGTTTCGGCGCGGTAAAGATCCGATCGGTATCATCAAACTCCACCAGCGCGCCCTGATGCATAAACGCGGTATAGTCGGAGACGCGTGACGCCTGCTGCATATTGTGGGTGACCAGCACCAGCGTGAAGTGCTGCTTCAGCGTGGTCATCAGCTCTTCAATCACCAGGGTAGAGATCGGATCCAGCGCCGAGGTCGGTTCATCCAGCAACAGTACCTCCGGTTCGATAGCGATCGCCCGCGCAATCACCAGCCGCTGCTGCTGTCCGGTCGAGAGCGTCAGCGCATTTTGCCCCAGCTGATCCTTCACTTCACTCCATAACGCCGCCGCCCGCAGCGCACGTTCGCAGGCTTCGTTCAGCACCCGCCGATCGCGAACGCCCTGCAAGCGCAGGCCGTAAACCACATTTTCATAGATCGACTTCGGAAACGGATTCGGCCGCTGAAACACCATGCCGACGCGCCGACGTAGCGCGGAAAGATCCTGATCCGGCCGCATGATCGGCACTGCGCCCAGCAGCACTTCACCCTCGACCCGGCAGTGATCGATCACATCGTTCATCCGATTGAAGCAGCGCAACAGGGTCGATTTACCGCAGCCGGACGGGCCGATCAGCGCGGTAATACGGTTTTTCGGCACCTGCAGCGAAATATCCTGCAGCGCCTGGCGCTCGCCGTACCACAGTGAAAGATGATTAACGGTGAGCGCAATGTCAGTGTCGGGCGTCATAGTCATAGCCTGTTATTGAGTCATAAGGCGATAGCGTTCACGCAGGCGGTGACGCAGGCTCATCGCCAGCAAATTGAGCGACAGAATAATCACCACCAGCAGCAGCGCAGTGGCAAACACCAGCGGCCGGTCGGCTTCAATATTCGGACTCTGAAACGCCAGATCGTAAATCTGGAAGCCAAGATGCATAAATTTGCGGTCGAGGTGCAGATAGGGGAACACCGCATCGATCGGTAATTCCGGCACCATTTTCACCACCCCGACCAGCATCAGCGGTGCGGTTTCACCCGCTGCGCGTGCCACGGCGAGGATCAGTCCGGTCAGCATTGCCGGCACCGCCAGCGGCAGCACCACATGCCACAGGGTTTCCGCCTGAGTGGCACCGAGCGCCAGCGATCCCTGACGCAGACTATTGGGAATGCGCGAAAGCCCCTCTTCTGTCGCCACGATCACCACCGGCAGAGTCAGTAACGCCAGCGTTAACGCCGCCCACAGCAGGCCCGGCGTGCCGAAGGTTGGATTGGGCAGTGCGCTGGCAAAGAACAGCTGATCGAGCGTGCCGCCGACCAGCCAGACAAAAAAGCCGAGGCCAAAGACGCCATAGACAATTGAAGGCACCCCGGCCAGATTAACCACCGCAATCCGCACCAGCCGGGTCAACGCGTTGCGGCCGGCATATTCATGCAGCCAGATCGCGGCAATCACCCCAAGCGGCATCACCACAATCGACATCAGCAACACCATCAGCACGGTGCCAAAGATCGCCGGGAACGCACCGGATTCGCTGCCACCGTCAGCTGGCGAGTCGCTGACAAAGCGCCATAGCTGCTGCAGGAAATGGCGGCTTTTTTGGCCCAGCGTCATTGCGTTGGGTTTCCAGCTATCGACAATTTCCGTTAACGGAATCGTGTGGTCGATGCCGTGCACATCGCGCAGGATCAGAGCGTCGCGCTGGCTCTGCTGTTGCAGGCTGGCCAGCGTCTCACTGAGATGATCGAAACGACGCTGCAAGGCCGCCTGATTCGCCTGGTATTCCGACTGGGTCTGGAGATCAAAGCGACCGGCAGCGCGCTGCTGCGCGGCCTGCTCATCCAGCTGCTCACGCTGGCTGTTGACGCGCGCCATCTCTACCCGGCGAATCTGACTGGCCTGCCGCACCAGCAGTTGCACCTGCGCCAGTCGCTGATGCAGCAGCGCATCGGGATTGCGGGCGGTTAAGACCTCATTATCCTCGCGCAGGCCGATAAACCAGCCGTAAGCCTGGCCGTGACTGCGGCGCTGCAACACCATGATCGCTTTTGGCTGGCTGACGCTGGCCGCTTCCCGGCTGTAGACCACGCGGAAATCGGGCGCGTCCCAGTCGCGGTTGCCGGTTTTAATCAGGTAGCGATGAACCTCTCCACCGCTGTTGCCCTGCTCATCCACCGGGGCGGGAAAGCGCGGCTGATGCTCAAGGGTTTCGCCCAGCAGACGCACCTCGCGCCCGTCAGGCTGGCTGAAGCTGTAAAGGTCGACCCGCTGCGGCCAGAAAGCCCGAACGCCCTGCCAGGCCAGCAGCCCAATCAGCAGGGTAAAGGCTAACAGGCAGACCGCCACGGCACCGGCGGTTAACCAGCGCCAGCGATCGTTTTGTCGCATCACCTTCATACCTGCTCCTCCTGCTGACTGTAGCGCTGACGCAGCCGCTGACGAATCAGCTCCGCCACGGTATTGATCACCAGGGTGAACAGCAGCAGCATCAGGGCGCTGAGAAACAGGATGCGATAATGGGCGCTGCCGGCGGCGGCTTCCGGCATCTCAATGGCGATATTGGCTGACAGGGCGCGCAGTCCGCTGAACAATCCGCCCTGGCTTTGCGGCGTATTGCCGGTCGCCATCAGCAGAATCATCGTTTCCCCCACTGCGCGGCCCAGACCGATCATCAGGGCGGCAAAAATTCCGGCCGAGGCGCCTGGCAGCACCACCCGGGTCAGGGTTTGCCACGGCGTCGCGCCCAGCGCCAGCGACCCCTGCCCCAGCGCCGCAGGCACGCTGAACAGCGCATCTTCAGAGAGCGTAAAAATCAGTGGCACCAGCGCAAAGCCCATCGCCAGCGCCGCCACCAGCAGGTTGCGCTGTTCATAATCTGGTAGCCAGTCGCCTGCGTCAGGAATAAACAGCGTTGGCAACCACAACGTCAGTAAGGTAACCAGCAGCAGCAGCGGCAGCAGAATCAGCACCTCCCGGCCTGGCTGTCGCCAGCGCGCCGGTAAACGCGCGCTGAGCCCCCCGCACAGCAGCAAACTGGCGGCCAGCGTCAGCGGCAACAACAGCACACCAATCAGCGCCTGACTGATGTGCGGTGCCAGCCAGACACCGGCAATCAGTCCCACCACCACGCTCGGCAGCGCGCCCATCATTTCGATAGCCGGTTTCACCCAGCGACGCAGTCCCGGTGCCATAAAAAATGCGGTATACATGGCCGCCGCCAGCGCCAGCGGCGTGGCAAACAGCAGCGCTAAGCTGGCGGCTTTCAGCGTGCCGACCACCATCGGTACCAGGCTGAACTTGCCCTGATAGCTGTCGCCCGCTGCGGTCGACTGCCAGATCCAGTCCGGTGCCGGGTAATTTTCGTACCAGATTTTCTGCCAGAAGTTACGCCAGGTGACATCAGGCCACGGGTTATCCAGCCGCAGGGTTTGCCAGCTGCCAGCCCGCTCAATCAGCAGACTGTCGCCACGCGGCGAGAACTGCGCGTCGAGAATACCAGGCGCCAGCTGGCGCTGCAGAATCGGGCCGTCCTGTTTGCTGGCGAACAGGCGCAGCAGGCCAGTCTCACTGACGGTAGCGAACACCCGACGTTGTGATTCGGTAACCACTTTCGCCGGTCCTGCGCTGTGTGCAAAGGTCCGGATGCGTTGAAGACGCGGCCCCTGGGCACTGGCGATAGCAAACCACTGGCTGATGCCACTCTGATCCTGAATTAACAGGCTCTTACCGCCTACCAGCAGATGCAGGCTTTGCGGGCGCTGCGGCAGCGTCTGGGTTTCACGCAATCGCGCCTGATCCTCGTCGAGTTGCCAGACGCGCAGCACGTTGCCTTCGGTGGTGTAGAGCAGATCGCCTGCCGGAGAAAGTGTCAGCAGGTCCGGCGGCGGCTGCGGCAGGTCGATAGTCGCGGCATGCTGATTAGTGCCGAGCGTCAGCACCGTCAGGCCGCGGCTGGTCAGCGCGGCGATACGCCACTGCCCCGGGTGACGGGTCGCCAGAGCCATTTTTGTCACCGCGCCGTGCGGCAGGTGAAACGGTTTGTCGCCTAGCGGAAAACGCCACTGCTGTTCCGCTGTCGGTTGCATCAGCATCAGCGCGCCCTGCATATTCAGCAGCAGCGTCTGGCTGTCGGCACTGCGCACCACCTGTTGCGGTGCCGGCGATAACGCCAGCGCCGGTTCCGCCGGTTGCCCATCCAGCGGGATAAACCGTGCCGCGCCGTGCGCGCTGATACGCCAGCCGATACGACTATCATTGCCGAGCGCTAACGCTGGCGCGCGATCCCACAGCTGCTGAGTACTGGCAATCTGCAGGCCCGGTGCGCTAAACAACGGCAATACCACGCCAATCAGCCAGCAAAACAGCAGCAGCATTAACAGCAGAATCGCAATGCCACAGGACGTGACCAGCCGCCGTGTCAGACGGTCAACGGCACGACGCTTACGGTCGCTGAACTGGACTGGGATGTGGTTTACGCTCATGCGGTTCCGGTAGCAGGCTAAAACAAGCCGCTATGTTGCCCGTAGCCGGTTGATAAGACAACTATTGACGTTGGACAACGCTGCCATACTCTCGCCATAATGATCAGGGACACTGGATCTTCAGTCCTGCAACCGCTATATGGAGTGAGAATGGGTCAGGTAAAGCTTTATATTGAAAAAGAATTAAGCTGGTTATCCTTTAACGAACGGGTTTTGCAGGAAGCGGCGGACAAAAGTAATCCGCTGATTGAGCGGATGCGTTTTCTCGGTATCTACTCCAATAACCTCGACGAATTCTACAAGGTGCGTTTCGCCGACCTGAAACGCCGTATTCTGATTGGTGAAGAGCAGGGTTCCGCCAGTACGCCACGTCATTTATTTAAGAAGATCCAGCAGCGCGTCCTGAAGTCTGACCAGGAGTTTGACGCGCTGTATAACGATCTGCTGCTGGAGATGGCGCGTAATCAGATCTTCCTGATCAACGAGCGCCAGCTCTCGCCAAATCAGCAGGCGTGGCTGCGCCACTATTTCAAACACGAACTGCGCCAGCACATCTCGCCGATTCTGATCACCCATGAAACTGATCTGACCGAATTTCTGAAAGACGATTACACCTATCTGGCGGTGGAAATTATCCGTGGCGATAACATTCGTTATGCGCTGCTGGAGATCCCGTCCGATAAAGTGCCGCGTTTCATTAATCTGCCGGCTGAGCCGCCGCGTCGTCGTAAACCGATGATCCTGCTGGATAACATTTTACGTTACTGCCTGGACGATATTTTCAAAGGCTTTTACGATTACGACGCGCTGAACGCTTACTCGATGAAGATGACGCGTGACGCCGAGTACGATCTGGTGACGGAGATGGAATCGAGCCTGCTGGAGCTGATGTCGTCCAGCCTGAAGCAACGACTGACCGCCGAGCCGGTCCGCTTTGTCTACCAGCGCGACATGCCTGATTCGATGGTGGAACTGCTGTGCCACAAGCTCTCAATCTCCAACTTCGACTCCATATTGCCCGGCGGACGCTACCACAACTTTAAAGACTTCATCGGTTTCCCGAACGTCGGCAAAAACAACCTGGTGAACCGGCCGCTGCCGCAGATTCGCCATATCGGATTTGATGGCTTCCGCAACGGCTTTGATGCCATTCGCGATCGCGATGTGCTGCTCTATTATCCTTACCATACCTTTGAGCACGTGCTGGAACTGCTGCGTCAGGCGTCGTTCGACCCCAGCGTGTTAGCCATTAAAATCAATATCTATCGCGTCGCCAAGCACTCACGCATCATGGATGCGATGATCCATGCGGCCTATAACGGCAAAAAAGTGACGGTGGTGGTTGAGCTGCAGGCGCGCTTTGATGAAGAGGCGAACATCTACTGGGCTAAGCGCCTGACTGAAGCGGGCGTGCACGTAATTTTCTCTGCGCCGGGGCTAAAGATTCACGCCAAGCTGTTCCTGATTTCGCGCCGTGAAGGTGAAGAGATTGTGCGTTACGCGCATATCGGGACCGGCAACTTCAACGAAAAAACCGCCCGCCTCTATACCGACTACTCGTTGCTGACCGCCGATGCGCGCATCACCAACGAAGTGCGCCGGGTGTTTAACTTTATCGAGAACCCTTACCGGCCGGTCACCTTCGATCATCTGATGGTGTCGCCGCAGAACTCACGCCGGATGCTGTATGAGTTGATCGATAACGAAATCGCCAATGCGCAGCAGAAAAAGCCGTCCGGCATTACTCTGAAAATCAACAATCTGGTGGACAAAGGACTGGTTGACCGGCTTTATACAGCCTCCAGCGTGGGGGTTAAGGTCAATCTGCTGGTCCGCGGCATGTGCTCATTAATTCCCGATTTGCCGGGGATCAGTGAAAATATTCGCGTCATCAGTATCGTTGACCGTTATCTGGAGCACGATCGCGTCTATATTTTTGACAATGGCGGCGATAAAAAAGTGTTCCTCTCCTCGGCTGACTGGATGACGCGTAACATTGATTACCGCATCGAAGTGGCGGTGGCGATTCTCGATCCACGTATTAAGCAGCGCATACTCGACATTATTGCTATTCAGTTAAGTGATACGGTAAAAGCCCGCATCGTCGATAAAGAGTTGAGTAACCATTACGTCCAGCGCGGCAATCGTCGCAAAGTGCGATCGCAGCTGGCCATTTATGATTACATCAAGAACCTGGAACAACCTGAATAAATCCTATGCCAATTTCCCATAAAAGTACGCCAAAACCCCAGGAGTTTGCGGCGATCGACCTCGGATCGAACAGCTTCCATATGGTCATCGCCCGGGTGGTGGATGGCGCGATGCAGGTATTGGGTCGCCTGAAACAGCGCGTCCATCTGGCTGACGGGCTGGATGCCAGTAATCGCCTGAGCGAAGAGGCGATGGAGCGGGGATTAACCTGCCTGGCGCTGTTCGCGGAACGTCTGCAGGGATTCAGCCCGAGCAATGTCACTATTGTCGGCACCCATACGCTGCGCCAGGCGGTCAACGCCGAAACCTTTTTGCAACGGGCCGCCGAGGTGATCCCCTACCCGATTGAGGTGATTTCAGGTCATGAAGAGGCCCGTCTGATCTTTATGGGCGTGGAGCATACTCAGCCGGAGAAAGGTCGCAAGCTGGTGATTGACATCGGCGGCGGGTCAACCGAACTGGTGATTGGCGAGGATTTTGAGCCGCAGCTGGTGGAAAGCCGCCGCATGGGTTGCGTCAGTTTCGCGCAGCTCTATTTCCCCAACGGTGAAATCAGCCGCGAGAATTTCCGTCGCGCCCGCTTAGCCGCCGCGCAGAAGCTGGAAACGCTGGCGTGGCAGTATCGCCTGCACGGCTGGCAATATGCGCTGGGCGCGTCCGGCACCATCAAAGCCGCCTGCGAAGTGCTGCAGGCGATGGATGAGAAAGAGAAGCTGATTACGCCTGAACGTCTCGACAAATTGTATGATGAAGTGATTAAGCACAAGTCATTTGCCGCGCTGAGTCTGCCAGGCCTGTCGGAAGAACGTAAAGGGGTGTTTGTACCGGGACTGGCGATTCTGTGTGGCGTGTTCGACGCGCTGGCGATTCGCGAGCTGCGCCTCTCCGATGGCGCGCTGCGCGAAGGCGTGCTGTACGAAATGGAAGGCCGCTTCCGCCATCAGGATATCCGCAGCCGCACCGCGCAGAGTCTGGCGAATCATTACGCGATTGACAGCGATCAGGCGCGACGCGTGCTCGACACCACCGAACAGCTCTATCTACAGTGGCGCGATCAGAATCCCAGGCTGGCAAATCCGCAACTGGCGGCGCTGCTGAAGTGGGCGGCGATGCTGCATGAAGTCGGGCTGACCATCAACCATAGCGGTCTGCAGCGCCATTCAGCCTACATTCTGCAAAACACCAATATGCCTGGCTTTAATCAGGATCAGCAAATGCTGCTGGCGGCGCTGGTAAGATTCCATCGGAAAGCGGTGAAACTCGATGAGTTGCCGCGGGTGACGCTGTTTAAGAAGAAGCAGTTCGTGCCGCTGATTTTCCTGTTGCGTCTGGGTACCCTGCTGAATAATCAGCGCCAGGCCACTACGCGGCCGGATACCCTGGAGCTGAAGTGCGACGACGGTCACTGGACGCTGATTTTCCCCGCGGGCTACTTCAGTCAGAACACTCTGGTGCAGCTCGATCTCGAGCGCGAACAGGGTTACTGGAACGACGTCACCGGATGGAAACTGATCCTCGAAGAGGCCTGATAACGTGGGTGCCTGGCACCCATTTAACTGAACTGATAATCATGACACAACATACCGAACGTCTGCGTGACGAACACTATTTCGCCGAAACCTACGGCCTGACGCCGCCCCACTCTGAAGTCGTGGCGGCGCTGCCCCAGCTCAACGTCGGTAAGGCTCTCGACCTCGGCTGTGGCGGCGGACGTAATACGCTGTATCTTAATCAGCACGGTTTCGACGTCACCGCCTGGGATCATAATCCGCAGAGCCTGGCGCGTCTGCACGATATTATCGAGCGGGAAGGTCTGAGCGGTATCCATACCGAACAACGCGATCTGAACCAGACCCGCTTTAACGGTGGCTACGATTTTGTCCTGTCGACCGTGGTGATGATGTTCCTGCAGCCGCAGAGCATTCCGCAGCTGATTGCTGATATGCAGGCCTGCACGGTGAAGAACGGCTACAACCTGATCGTGGCGGCGATGAACACCGACGATATGCCGTGCCCGGACGATTTTACCTTTGCGTTTAAATCGGGTGAGCTGAGCAATTACTACCGTAACTGGCATATCGTGAAGTACAACGAAAATCCTGGCCAGCTGCACCGCAAAGATGAACATGGCAATCGCATTAACTGCCGCTTCGCCACGCTGCTGGCGCAAAAAGCCAGTTACTGATCTTTGCCTGCTGTTTTTTTCAACAGCGATTGATTTCGTCTGGCGACTGTGACTAAATGTTGCGGTCGCCCAGCTTTGGGTCATTACAGGAACCACCCCGCGTGAACAGCGCTATTTCTCCCCGAAGACGTCAAAAGACCGGCACCATGACCCGTATCGTGTTGCTGATCAGTTTTATCATTTTGTTTAGCCGCCTGATTTTTATCCTGCCTGCTGCCTTCGAACATCATCAGCAACAAAAATCGCTGCCTGAACCGGTTGCCGTCAGTTCTGGCGATACGCGTTAGCGAACACGACTTTTTCGCCTGAAAAACTGCCCCGCCGTCCGGTTGACTGCGCCATTTTTTGCATCCCTTTTTCAGGCGAAACGCTACACTTCGTGCTGGTGCTTACAGACTAAAGGGATTCAATGTGTCTGCCTCACACTCTCAACGTTTAAGTGAAATACGTCATCGCATTCTGACGCTGCTGCTCAACGAGCACGATCTGGTTGATGCGTTACTGGATAAATCCAGCGACCTCACTCCTGAACAGCAACGTGAAAATGCGACCCAGCGTGACGCGCTGGAACAGGATATTCGTCAGCTGCACGCTGCCGACCTTGCCGATATCCTGGAAGCATTACCGGAAGAAGAACGTCAGGCGCTGTGGCGACTGGTGCCGAACGAACGGCGCGGTCTGGTGCTGGTGGAGGCGTCAGAAACCGTCTGGGCCAGCCTGACCGAAGAGATGAGCGATCGCGATATTCTGCGTGCCATCGAACCGCTGGATATTGATGACCAGGTGTGGCTGGCGCGTTATCTGCCCCGTGACCTGACGGGCCGCCTGCTGGCGACCGTGGAACCGGGCCTGCGCGCCCGCATGCTGAGCGTGGTGGAGTTTGACCGCGACCGCGTCGGTCGGGTGATGGATTTCAATATCCTGACGGTGCGTGACGACGTGACGCTGGCCACGGTACAGCGCTATCTGCGTAAGCACAAAAGCATGCCGGGCGGCACCGATAAAATCTTTATCACCAATGACGATAATCTGCTGCTTGGCGAACTGCTGCTGACCGATATTCTGCTGAACAAGCCGAAAACGCTGGTCAGTGAGGTAATGAATGCCCGCCCCACCACCTTCCAGCTTAACGATAAGGCGGAAGATGCCGCCAGCGCCTTCGAACGTTATAACCTGATCTCCGCGGCCGTTACTGATGCAAAGGGCCGCCTGATTGGCCGTATCACTATTGAAGACATTATCGATTTGGTGAATGCCGAAAACGAAAGCAATATCCGTAAAATGGGCGGTATCAGTCAGGAAGAGGACGTGTTTGCGCCGGTGCGGAAGTCAGTGCGTAAACGCTGGGCATGGCTGGCGATTAATCTCTGCACCGCCTTTGTCGCCTCGCGAGTGATTGGGCTGTTTGAAGGCACTATCTCGCAAATCGTGGCGCTCGCCACTCTGATGCCGATCGTCGCTGGCATCGGCGGCAATACCGGTAATCAAACCATCACCATGATTGTGCGTGCTCTGGCGCTACATCAGGTTGAGCCGGGAAACTTCTCGTTCCTGATTGTCCGTGAACTCGGCGTGGCGCTGATCAACGGCCTGTTCTGGGGCGGGATTATGGGCGGCATCACCTGGCTGATGTATGACAACCTGGCGCTGGGTGGCGTGATGATGCTGGCGATGGCGCTGAATCTGCTGCTGGCAGCGCTGATGGGCGTGCTGGTACCGCTGGTGATGACCAAAATGAAGCGCGATCCCGCCGTCGGCTCCAGCGTATTGATCACCGCTATCACCGACACCGGCGGTTTCTTTATCTTCCTGGGACTGGCTACCCTGTTCCTGCTGCCGCACTGAGCCTCAGGCGCGGCCCGGGTTGCATTGTAATGCTCGCTTGAGATTACGCTGGCGCGTCACCTGCGCCAGTTCACCGATGGCGGCTGGCAGCGCATAGGTGCCGCGCTGGCTTAACCACTTCAGCACATCGTCCAGATGCCAGATGGCGGTTTTGCCGTCATGCACCGGCAACGGAAACGGCGGGCGATGGCTGAGCATCAGTTTGCGCATATTCTGCCGCGACATGCCGGTTAATTCCGCCACATCCGTCAGTCCGACAAAATCGGGCGCGGCTTCCGCCAGCATGGCACCGGGTATGGCGCCGATGACCTCCGCTTCGGCGCGCATCAACGCCTCACTGGCAGAAGAGGCTTCACGGCTAAACTCCAGCGCAATTCTGCCAGGTACGCCGAGCCCGACCAGCGCATCATCACAGCCCGCCAGTGCCAGATTCTCCAGCATCTCATCCTGCGTGGCGTGCTCCGCTGGCAGGCTAAATCGTAAAGTAAAACGGTATTCCATGAGCCGCTCCTTTTGCTGTGTCAGGCCGTAAGAAAGTGACAATGATCAACCACGCGGCGCAGGGCATTGGCATGGTTTTGCGCACTCTTCGGCGTACTCCAGATGCAGGTCAGACAAAACTCGCCGCACCGACAGGTCATCAGGTTTTTCGGACAGTACATCTTGCCCCACGCATGATGGCCGCCCGGTACTACCCGCCATCCATGGGATTCGGCGTAACATAAAGCCGATTCAATCTCTTTACTGTGATGTCGCTTTCTGACCATTTGAGCCTCTAGCGTGACGTGAAACCAGTGGGTTGTCAACTGACAACTTGTTAAAGTGGAGATTATGCGGCTCAGCATGGGCAGACTTTTTCTCGCGGTAAAACAGTCAGGGTATAAACTGGAAAACGGCACGCAAAAAATCATCAACAGTGGATTTATGCGACCAGAATGAACAACAAACTATGGAGGCAACATGTTTAAACCGGATGATTTTGTCCAGTCAAAGACCGGCGGTCCAAAAATGCAGGTGCTGCGAGTTGAAGGCGAGACTTTGTGGTGCGCACGCACAGACGATGCGACCAAAAAAGAGATTGAAGTGAAGGCTGATAGCGTGAATCTGTATCACGAAGAAGGTGACTTCGGCGTCTGCTGATAAAAACTGGCCCCGATGAACGGGGCCGGACTGTTACGGGTTATTCTGTTGAAGGTTGTCGTGGCCGAGGCCGCCGATAAACGGCAGACGTAACCGGAAAGGCGTGAAATCCAGCCCCATGTTTAACCCCAGCAGGTTCACTTCAAAGCCCTCTTCTGCGCCGACTGTCACGCCCGCCACGCCCAGTATTGACACCTGCAATCCGCGTCCCGATGGCGGTAACCCAATCGGACGCCACAGCGGTCGGTAATCTTTGCCGAGCGCATTAGCGGGCAGATCAAGCTTCAGTGCCGGTACCTCACGGCCAATGTGTGCCAGAAAGGTATTACTGTTGGGCCCCGGCCAGGCGTGATAGGTGGTCGGCCACGGGTAGGATTTAATTGCTGCTTCAATCTGCGGGATCATCGCTTCCGCCGCCGGACCGCGGTGTTCCACCAGCAGGCGCGGTTTCGCACCATACCAGTAACCGTCCGGGATATTGGTGTTGCGGCGGACTTTATCGCCGCTGCCCCAGCTAATCACCTCATAACGGTTATACCGGCTTTCGCCCGCACGCTTGAAAATGATCCACGGATGAACCGCAACTGCACCTTTCCAGCCATAGGTCGGCGCGGCATAGACCTGAACGATAGCGAGGTTGGCTATAGCGCGCGGATCGGGCGCCATACCGGCCGAATCACGGCGGGCCGACCACCAGCCCCCCTTTTCGCTGTTATCACTGTGGCGTGTGGCCTGCGCGATGCTGGCACCCAGCGATAACAGTAAGACGGCAACAAAAAACAGGCTGAACACTTTAAGTGAAAGCATGACAACATTCCTGAAGACAAAAAATGGCAACGCCTGCTGAGCAGACGGATTCACAAGGGGCGGCTTTGGGATAGTGAGCGAAAGCGGCGGGTAAAGGCTGGCGACAAGTCTGGCGCGCGTCTCTCTACTGCAGAGCAGAATAGCGCAAATTTCGTCAAAGTGAACAATAAAACGCCAGCGGCGGCCGGGGATGCGCTGAAAGGTTAAAACTGCGGGCAGAATGACCTGTCCGGCCGGCAGCAACCCGTAAAAAGCCCGCTGTGCGGCGGGCTTAAGAACACTCAGGATTCAGTCGGTGGTATGTCGCTCCATTCCGGCAGGCAGGGGGGTTAATAAGCTCACTTAGAACCATGCCTCAAACATGCCGCCGACGTTCAGCGAATCCAGCTGCTCGTTGCTGGCACCATCGACTCTGGTGATATGCGTGTTGTCCACCTGACCGCCAGTCACATAGAAGCGCAACATCGGACGGAATTCAGGCCCCATGCCAATGGCTATGTTCTGCGATAACGTCAGCTTCCAGCCTTTGTTATCGCCGCCCCGATCGTAATCCACCCGCTGGTAGCCAGCTTCCAGCCAGGTTGAATGCACGTCGTTCCAGAAATACATCGGTCGTACAATGGCAGCATAATTTTTACGGTTGTCGGTGTTGTCTTTGCCGTCATCGTAGTCATGGAAGGCCAGCAAATATTCGAGCTGCGCCTGCCGGGTAAACTTATGACTGCCCTCGAAGCTGGCATAGACCGTGGTCAGATCGTCCGTTTTGTTGTAGACGCTGTTATCTGCGTTATCGGAATAGCGCAAAATGACTTTATTCACTCCGCTGTCGTTAGTGTGGCTCAGCACCAGACCGCCCTGCCAGGCATCAAGCTGCTCATCGTTGTCTATCGCTTTCGAGTCAAAGCCGTAGTTAGCGTACACTTCGACGTCAATCGGCCCGGCCTTGATGCCGTGGGTTTTGGTGGTCAGCGCATAATGACCGTCATCACCGGTGTCGGAGCTACCGGTACAGGTGATACGTGAAGGGTTAGTCTCATCGGCCGACACTTCCGGGCTACAGGATTTCACCTGCGACACCGTTGCCACGTCAAACTGAATACCGCCAATATCAAAATTTTTCACCCCGGCCCCCTGGCCGTCATGGTTCATCCAGAAGTAGTCGTTGATCCCCTGTTGCGGACGTTGATGGAAATCACGGCCAGCCCAGATATAGGCATTCGGGTTCGATTCGAGGACGTTAGTAACGCCTACATAGGCCTTTTTCAGGTTCACTTCGTCGCTCCAGTGGTCAAACATGACATTAAGATCCCAGATAGCCCCTCTGTCGCTTTTGAAGGCTTTGCTTAACTGGAATTCACCGCCGTTACTTTCGTTACCCAGACGGCCGATAGCCGAGGCGCCGTTATAGGATCCGTCGACGCCAACATATTTCTGGTCGCCCGTCTGGAAGTGGGCGCCGTAACGGGCGTAACCGCTGAATTTAAGACCAAATGGAATTTCTAAATCCGGGGAGGCTGCAGTGGTTTGCGGGTTGGTAATAACGTCGACATTTTTATCGGCGGCAGCAGTGATTTTTGCCTGCCTCTCGGCCAGGGCTTTATCAACCGCTTTGGCGACAATGGCGTCAATCTGTTCCTGAGTAAATTCCTGTGCCAGAACGGAAACCGGGCACAGTGCGGTAATTATCGCCAATGCTAAAGGGCGTGTTTTTAAACTTTTCATGGCTATCTCAATTTAATTATATCTTCAGACAATAACCATCCTGTTTCGGTATTAACAGAAACAACTCTACCAAAACAAGTGGATTTTATTTTTTTATTTCGCAGAGGTAAAATTAAATAATTAGCGTAATAGGTGTCTCCGTAGTCAGAATGATCAAACAGGATGGTTGATAAAGGCAGATACTCTATTCCATTCGTTCACTCGCCAGCAAAGCGTTGATTGGTGAGTTCTGTGCGTACAGTCAATCAAGCTCTCAGGCTGGTGCGTTCTTCAGGTGCAACGCCCCCTTAGCATCAAGGCTGGCGTTGCACTTATTGTCTGAGTTCAGACTTTATTATTTAATTAAATCGTGACTCACTGGCTTCCCAGTTGTACCTGTTATTTTCAAGTAGGAAATCGCCAAGCTCCTGATAACTGAAATGATAAAATTCTGCGCTGGCTGCATAACCTGAATAATCAACCACAGCGAGGCCAACAAATGCGCCAGTAAAGAACCCACCATAACTTTGCAGTACATAATCATCTGAAAGAATAGCCGAATCTAATTTGACAGGGATTTCAGTGAAACTGACGCCATCAAAACTATATTCGTAGGTATAAGTTTCCTTCCGAACCCTGGTGCGAAACCAGACATACTGCGTATCCTCTGGGATCTTAATGGCATCATCTTTCAAATAGGATGTGTATTTACCACGGTTATTCTCACCAATTTCAATAACTGACCCATTAATTTCATTCCAGGTAATAAAAATAAAACTCCAATGGCGGTCGTTGTAATAATGGGTTAATCCCGCCATTTGCTGATAATTAAATGGCTCAAATTTGACTTTAACCTGCGCATCAAAATAAAAGGCTTGCCAGCGTCGGGCAATCAGCGATAGGTCATGAGTATTGGCTAACGATCCCTGGCCTGTTAAGGTTAACTTTCCATCGCCCGTCGATCCCATTTTTTCGCTGAACGGGACCCGGAGCGTATTCCAGTTGAGATCGAGTGTCGTTGTTATAAACTCATCGTACTGGCTATGATCTCCTGTGCTTTCGGTATAAATCGCATCGGTTGGACCTTCGACAAACGTCCGTCCACCGTGACCTCCTGCAATGCGTGGCCAGCCATCTTTATCCCAATACACTTTCTGAATAGAGGTTTCTCTTCCCAGGGTAGACCAGCCACGCGGGTCGTAGGCGGACTCACCGGCACGATTCCACGGACGCGCGCAAAGTGAAGCATAATACCATTCCCCTTTCGGGGTGGAGACCAGCGAGCCGTGCCCCTGCTTTTGGATATAGCTGTCTGGCGTATCAAAATTGGTTAAGAACACTTCACCGGGCTGTGTTTCAAAACTATTGGCATCTAATGTTTTTGAACGCGCCACAACTTCCTGGTGAGTGAAAACGGTTCCGCCCTGAGCGGCAAAAAGGTAATAATATCCGTTCAGTTTGTAGAGATGTGGCCCCTCAACCAGGGCAACAGCAGTGCCGCGATAAATCGTTCGCGCAGTCTGGGGTTTTAATTTCAGCGTCTGTGTATCAAGCTCAGTTAACGTGATGCCATCAAAAGGATGATGATACTCCCGATGATCCCAGGTTTGTTGAACGATATATTTACGGCCATCATCATCATGGAAAAGTGAGGCGTCAAAGCCGACACCATTCAGTTTAATCGGATCTGTCCATGGACCACGAATATTAGTGGCTGTAGTCAGATAATTCGTCATGTCTTTAAAGGCGCCTTCTGTAACTTTCACATCGGTATAAACTAACCAGAACTTGCCATCCGCATAAGAAAGCGCTGGCGCCCAAATCCCGCCGGAGGAAGGATTTCCTTTCATATCTAAAAGCGCGGTTGTTGATAAGGGGGCTGGGAGAAGGTTCCAGTGTTCCAGGTCTTTTGACTCATGTAAACGAACACCCGGGAACCATTCAAATGTAGAGTTTGCAATATAGTAGGTGTCTTCTACCCGGATAATGCTCGGGTCAGCATTAAATCCAGGTAAGATAGGGTTTTGAATCAGAGACATATAATCACACCTTTTTAAGTTTAAGCTGTATATCTTTTGAATGTTATCGTGACTTATTCAACCTACACACGTACTTCATCAAGCTGACGATTGATGTCTGTGACATGTTTGTCTGAGATGGGATAAACCTGAATGATGATCATTGAAACGGCAGCTAACATTATGGGGACCCAAATCGCTGTAATAATTATTCCATCGATAGCATTTGCACTTTGCTGAGCCCCTTTTTCGTTAAAACCATAGGCTGCCAGTAACCAAAGTGGAATCGCGCCACCCAGGGTAAAACCGATTTTAAAAAACAGTCCCATAATGGCATTAATAATGGCAGCGTTTCGCTTTCCTGTTTTTAATTCGCCATATGCAACAACTTCAGGGACAAGCGCCCACATAAAGCCGGTCGCTGAACTTAATCCCCACTGCTTAATGAATGTTGAGATATAAGCCAGCCAAAGTGCATCATGCATTGCTTCGCGTGACCAGACGTACGTCAGTAGTTCACCGACAATAAACATGCCGAGGAACAGATGGAAGAAGCCTTTTTTGCCAAAAATTTTCTTCAGCCTGGGCCAGAAAACAGGGAAGACAATACCGGGAATTGAGGCGACCAGGCCGATAGCACCCATCCACTCTGAGTGGCCAACAACATATTGGTTGAAAAAGCCATTTACGGTATTCATGAAAAACATGAAGGTAAAGGCCAGCATAAAAAACAGTCCGAGGATGACCAGCGGCCGATTATGTCTGAGTTCATGGAACAAATCTGTTGCTTTTACGTTGGCGGTTTGTTCTGCCGTCGCAACAACACGTTCTTTAGTAAATTTATAACAGATGAAAAGAGCCACTGCGCCGATCAGCATATAGATTGCGTAAACCCCAAACCACGCGTAGCTAGCTGAGGGATCGGTATAGTTGCCCATATTGAGTTCAAGGCCAAAGAAACCGGTATCTTTCAGGCTTCGATCTTTCGGCGAAGCCATTTGTACAAACATTGGGAATAGCGTATAGACCAGAAGATTGGCACTATTAGCCAGCATCATACGTGTGCTGGTCAGTTTATCAATAGATTCAGGATCTCTGGTTAGGGAAGCGTTAAGTGAACCATACGGAATATTCACTACGGAATAAACCAAATCCAGGGCTAAATAAACCACAAATGCAAAAGGGACAGAACCCTGGATAGCGGGAATGGGAGCAAAAAGTAGAGCAGAAAGAATAACCAGCGGAACCCCTGCTCTTAAAAGCCAGGGACGATATTTGCCGGCAAGTGAGCTTCTTTTATCAACGTAAGTCCCGACCATCGGGTCCCATAACACGTTAACAATACGGACAAAAAGAAATATAAACCCGGCTGTGGCTGTACTGATTGTATTTACAGTCAACATGTGAAGCGCCAGAAAGCCACCTATGGTACCGAACACCAGGTTTTGCGCAAAGTCGCCCATTCCATAACCAATACGCTCTCCGCGGGTTAATTTATGATATTCATCATGCCGGCTTTGCATTATGTTATTGCTCATTCTGGTCCGATCTCCGGTTCTTTTGTCTGGGTGGAACACTTTCTGACACAACTAACCCAGGAGAATCTATTACGTTTTTGAACTAATTAATTATGTTTTTTTATTAATGTGATCATCAAAACAAAAGTCATTTAGCGGTGCATAAGGGTTGTCTGACCATGCATTGACGATATTTCAAGCAAATCAACTACCATACTAAATAGACAATTATTTAGCTTTACCTAATCTCTGTGATAAAGCAAAATCAATATCTAAGCGTAATTTTGCGGCATAGCTCACACTTGATAATTATCTCAATACAAGAGTGAAATAACGTAATTGAGCCACCAGCGATGAAAACAGAGGATAGGTAACAATCCTTTATTTAGCGCATTCTTAATTACGGAGTTCTTTATGCAAACTCAGGCGACGCCTACCCTTGTTTCTATGCCAAATGATAAGTCAGCGCCAAAAGCCGGTTTAACGTAGCGCGACTCATTAGTCGTATCGGAATCGTAGTGCGAAGGAAGGATATAATCCGTGCTACCGGCAAAGGTTTTTGTGAGCAATCACCCGGCTGGCTGAAAAGAAAAATTTAATAAGGTCATTACGGTCATTACGGTCATTACGGTCATTAACGTTAGAGCGTTGCTCCTGAATGTCATTGAAAAAACCGTGCTTCCCGTTGCTAACCGCTGCCAGAAAGTGCCAGACACAAAAACAAAAAAGCCCGCAGTTACGCGGGCTTAGAGGGGCTTTACTGCTTAACCGTGCCGGCTGTTGCCAGACGCGAAATCATTCCCACTCGATGGTCGCCGGTGGCTTGCCGCTGATGTCATACACCACGCGGGAGATGCCGTTGACTTCATTGATGATGCGGTTAGAGACGCGGCCGAGGAATTCATACGGCAGGTGCGCCCAGTGTGCAGTCATGAAGTCAATGGTTTCCACTGCACGCAGTGAAACCACCCAGTCATATTTGCGGCCATCGCCCATCACACCGACCGAACGTACCGGCAGGAAGACGGTGAAGGCCTGGCTGACCTTGTTGTAAAGATCGGCTTTGTGCAGTTCTTCAATGAAGATCGCATCGGCACGGCGCAGCAGGTCGCAATATTCTTTCTTCACTTCGCCCAGCACGCGCACGCCCAGACCTGGGCCCGGGAACGGATGGCGATAAAGCATATCGTACGGCAGGCCCAGCTCCAGACCGATCTTGCGCACTTCATCTTTGAACAGCTCTTTCAGCGGCTCAACCAGTCCCATCTTCATCTCTTTCGGCAGGCCACCGACGTTATGATGCGATTTGATGACGTGCGCTTTACCGGTGGCAGAGGCGGCCGATTCAATCACGTCCGGATAGATAGTGCCCTGTGCCAGCCACTTAACGTCCTGCAGTTTCAGCGCTTCTTCGTCAAAGACTTCCACAAAGACGCGACCGATGGTTTTACGCTTAGCTTCTGGTTCATCAATACCCGCCAGTGCATCCAGGAAGCGCATCTCAGCCGGCACATGGATGATGTTGAGACCAAAGTGGTCGCCAAACATGTCCATCACCTGTTGCGCTTCGTTCAGGCGCAGCAGACCGTTATCCACGAATACGCAGGTCAGACGATCGCCGATGGCGCGGTGCAGCAGCATCGCGGTCACAGAGGAGTCAACGCCGCCGGACAGGCCAAGGATGACCTTGTCATTGCCGACTTGCTCACGCAGGCGCTCAACCGCATCTTCAATGATCTTAGCCGGCGTCCACAGTGCTTCACATTCACAGATATCGATAATGAAACGCTCAAGCATCCGCAGCCCCTGACGGGTATGGGTCACTTCCGGGTGGAACTGCACGCCGTAGAAACGCTTCTCTTCGTTGGCCATGATGGCAAACGGACAGGTTTCGGTGCTGGCAACGGTGACGAAGTCAGCCGGAATGGCGGTCACTTTGTCGCCGTGGCTCATCCAGACATCCAGCAGCGGTTTACCGGCGGCGCTGATCGCGTCTTCAATACCGCGTACCAGCGCGCTTGGGGTGGTCACTTCAACCTGCGCATAACCGAACTCACGCTCGCTGGAACCGGAGACTTTACCGCCCAACTGCATCGCCATGGTCTGCATGCCGTAGCAGACGCCCAGCACCGGCACACCAGCGCTGAAGACATATTCAGGCGCACGCGGGCTGTTCAGCTCGGTGGTGCTTTCCGGACCGCCAGAGAGGATGATGCCGCTCGGATTGAACTGGCGAATCTGCTCTTCGGTCACGTCCCATGCCCAGAGTTCACAGTAGACACCCAGTTCGCGCACGCGACGTGCCACCAGCTGAGTATATTGAGAGCCGAAATCGAGAATCAGAATGCGATGCTTATGGATATTTTCCGTCGTCATTGAGGGGTTTCCAGAACGGTGACTTGATAAATAAAAGCGCCCGGCTGAAGCCGGGCGGGAAATCTTACGGGATTACGATCCCATGCGGTAGTTCGGTGACTCTTTGGTAATGGTCACATCGTGGACATGGCTTTCGTTGATGCCGGCACCGCTGATGCGGACAAATTCCGCTTTGGTGCGCAGGTCATCAATGGTCGGGCAGCCGGTCAGGCCCATACAGGAGCGCAGTCCGCCCATCTGCTGGTGTACGATCTCTTTCAGGCGGCCTTTATAGGCCACGCGGCCTTCGATGCCTTCCGGCACCAGTTTGTCGGCGGCGTTATCAGTCTGGAAGTAACGATCAGATGAGCCTTTCGACATCGCGCCCAGTGAACCCATGCCGCGATAAGATTTGAACGAACGGCCCTGATAGAGTTCGATTTCGCCCGGCGATTCTTCGGTTCCGGCCAGCATAGAACCAACCATCACGCAGGATGCACCCGCAGCAATTGCTTTAGCGATGTCGCCAGAGAAGCGGATACCGCCATCGGCGATGACCGGAATACCGGTGCCTTCCAGTGCAGCTACCGCATCAGAAACGGCGGTAATCTGCGGCACGCCGACGCCGGTGACGATACGGGTAGTACAGATGGAGCCCGGGCCGATACCGACTTTCACGGCGCTGACGCCCGCGTCTACCAGCGCCAGTGCGCCAGCACCGGTCGCCACGTTGCCGCCAACGATTTCAAGGTCAGGATATTTGGCGCGGGTTTCACGAATACGTGACAGCACGCCTTCGGAATGGCCGTGCGAGGAGTCAATCAGCAGCACGTCAACACCAGCCGCAACCAGCGCATCGATACGCTCTTCGTTACCGGCACCGGCACCCACGGCGGCACCGACACGCAGACGGCCCTGCGCATCTTTACAGGCGTTAGGTTTACGTTCGGCTTTCTGGAAATCTTTTACGGTGATCATGCCCAGCAGATGGAAGCTGTCATCCACCACCAGTGCTTTTTCAACGCGCTTTTCGTGCATTTTGTGCAGCACTACGTCGCGCGCTTCACCCTCTTTCACCGTCACCAGACGATCTTTCGGGGTCATCACCGCAGATACCGGCTGGGAGAGGTCAGTAACAAAGCGAACGTCACGACCGGTAATGATGCCGACCAGTTCGTTGTCGCGGTTTACTACCGGGTAACCGGCAAAACCGTTACGCTCGGTTAGCGCTTTCACGTCGGCCAGCGGTGTAGTTGGCAGCACGGTTTGTGGCTCAGTCACCACGCCGCTTTCATGTTTCTTCACCTTGCGCACTTCGTCCGCCTGGCGTTCAATTGACATGTTTTTGTGAATGAAGCCAAGACCACCTTCCTGCGCCAGCGCAATCGCCAGACCCGCTTCGGTCACGGTGTCCATTGCAGCGGAGAGCATCGGAATATTTAAACGGATGTTTTTGGTCAGCTGAGTGCTGAGATCGGCCGTATTCGGCAGGACGGTGGAGTGTGCAGGAACGAGCAAAACGTCGTCGAAAGTGAGTGCTTCTTTAGCGATTCTTAACATGGCAATACTCCACCTCGGGTGAATGAGAATAGATAAAATATTGCCGCGGCATTATACAGGCCGTAACCGATTGCCTCCAGCATTATTTCAGAAAAACGCTTGATCCGCGCTATCAGCCCTGTAGTATCGATGAATTAACCTACTGATTTGGAATTTGATCTTCGTCACATGTCGCTGCCACCCGTCGCCAATATTTTTACCGTCAGCCGTCTTAACACCACAGTGCGTCAGCTGCTGGAAAAAGAGATGGGCCTGGTCTGGCTGAGCGCCGAGATCTCCAACTTCACCCAACCCGCTTCCGGTCACTGGTACTTCACCCTGAAGGATGACGGTGCCCAGGTGCGCTGCGCCATGTTCCGCAACAGCAACCGTCGCGTCACCTTTCGTCCGCAGCATGGTCAGCAGGTGCTGGTTCGCGCCAACATCACGCTGTATGAGCCGCGCGGCGACTATCAGCTGATTATCGAAAGTATGCATCCGGCCGGTGAAGGACTGCTGCAGCAGCAGTTTGAACTGCTGAAAGCGCGGCTGGCGACCGAAGGCCTGTTCGAACCGCAGCATAAGCAACCGCTACCCGATCCGGCGCGCCAGGTGGGGGTGATCACCTCATCAACCGGCGCGGCGCTGCACGATGTGCTGCGGGTGCTGCATCGCCGCGATCCCTCCTTGCCGGTAGTGATCTATCCCACGCCGGTTCAGGGCGTTGATGCGCCTGCCGCAATCGTCCGGGCGATTGAGATCGCTAACCTGCGCAATGAGTGCGACGTATTGATTGTCGGCCGTGGCGGCGGCTCACTGGAAGATTTGTGGAGCTTTAACGACGAACGGGTCGCGCGGGCGATTTTTGCCAGCCGTATTCCGATAGTCAGCGCCGTCGGCCATGAAACTGACGTCACGATTGCCGATTTTGTGGCAGATTTGCGCGCGCCTACGCCCTCGGCCGCCGCCGAGATCGTCAGCCGTAATCAGCTTGAGCTGCTGCGTCAGCTGCAGTCGCAGCAACAGCGGCTGGAGATGGCGATGGACTACTATCTGGCGCGCCAGCAGCGGCTCTACAGCCGGCTGGAGCACCGTCTGCAACAGCAGCATCCTCAGTTACGACTCGCCCGCCAGCAGACCGCCCTGTTCCGCCTGCAGCAGCGACTGACTGACGCGATGGAAACCGGCTTGCGCCACGCCAGCCGGCAGCAGGATCGCCTGACGCACCGGCTGACGGCACAGCAGCCGCAGCAGCGTCTGTTTGAAGCGCAGAAGCAGCTGCAAAGCTGGCACTATCGTCTGCAGCAGAGTATGCAGAAACAGCTAAGTGCCAATAAGCAGCAGTTCGGCCAGCGGGTGGCGCAGCTGGAAGGCGTCAGTCCGTTAGCGACCCTGGCGCGCGGCTTCAGCGTCACCACCGATACCGCAGGTCAGGTAGTGAAAAAAACCCAGCAGCTGCAGAATGGCGATCTGCTGCGCACCCGTCTGGATGATGGCTGGGTTGAGAGCCAGGTGACCCAGCTGTTGCCGGAGAAAAAGCGTCGCCGCAAAGCCGCTTCCTGATCGCCCTGCTGGTTTCAGACCGGCAGCTCACCGGGTATGGTGTTGCCGGTTAAGGCATCGACGAGGTGTATCTTTACTGACCGGTCTATACTTTTTGGCACATCCCTGTTGCCAAGGAGTTTCATATGGCCTTTAGCGTTATTCCTCCCTATATCCTCCGCAAAATTATCGCGCACGGCTCCGGCCACCAGCAGGAACAGGCGCGACGCACCCTGACTCATGTACAGCATCTGATGGCTGAACACTGGCAAAAGCCGACCGTGGCGAAAACGGCAGCGGGCGGCCATGTGGATCGCGAAATTTATGATGCGCAAAATCAGCAAACCCTGCCCGGTAAGCTGATTCGTCAGGAAGGCCAGCCGGAAACCGGCGATGTCGCCGCTGGCGAAGCCTGGGATTATCTCGGCACCACCTATGACTTTTTCTGGCAGGCCTATCAGCGCAACTCGCTGGATAACCAGGGGCTGAAACTGCTCGGGACGGTCCACTACGGCGATAAATACCAGAACGCCTTCTGGAACGGTCAGCAGATGGTATTCGGTGATGGTGACGGCGAGATTTTTAATCGTTTTACCATTGCGATCGACGTGGTGGCGCACGAACTGACGCACGGCGTGACCGAGAATGAAGCCGGTCTGATCTACTTTGAGCAGGCGGGTGCGCTGAACGAGTCACTCTCCGATGTGTTTGGCTCGCTGGTCAAACAGTTCAGTAAAAAACAGAGTGCCGATCAGGCTGACTGGATCATCGGTGAAGGTCTGCTGGCCAGCGGTATCAATGGCAAAGGGCTGCGGTCGATGTCTGCCCCCGGCACCGCCTATGACGACCCGATGCTGGGCAAAGATCCGCAGCCGGCGCACATGGATAATTACGTTCAGACCCGCGAAGATAACGGCGGCGTGCACCTCAACTCCGGTATTCCTAACCGCGCCTTCTATCTGGCGGCGAAAGCGCTGGGCGGCTATGCGTGGGAACTGGCGGGTCACGCCTGGTATGACACCCTGTGCGATGACGAACTGCCGCAGGATGCCGATTTTAAAACCTTTGCCCGCTTTACCGTTCAGCATGGCGAAAAACGCTTTAACCGCTCCGTTGCCAGCGCGATTGAGCAGGCGTGGAAAGAGGTCGGTGTGCTATGAGTGATCTGCCCGAACTCACCGATGACGCCATCATCATCGTGGCGCGTGAAGGAGGCCTCGCTTTTATGCCGGGCCTGCGTGCTGAACGCCGTTTTTCGCTGGGTGAACTGCCGCCGCCGGAAAAGCAGCGGGTCTGTCGTGCGCTTGAGCAGGCGATGCCGCTGGGCGAACCGGAAGAGAAAGCACCTGAGGTGGGACGTGGCGATCAACGCTATTTTCGCATTCAGATTCAGTATGCGACCCACCGCGAGGTCGGCACCATTGTGCTGTTGATTCCGGAACAGGTGGCGCCGCCAGAATTGCAGGCGCTGTGGCGTGATGGTGAATAAGCAAAAAAAAGGCCGACAATGTCGGCCCTTTTCACTGGTGAACTTACTTGCTGTCTGG
This sequence comes from Pantoea sp. X-Soil-YNGN-775, assembly GCF_059730575.1. Classification (NCBI taxonomy): domain Bacteria; kingdom Pseudomonadati; phylum Pseudomonadota; class Gammaproteobacteria; order Enterobacterales; family Erwiniaceae; genus Pantoea; species Pantoea sp. X-Soil-YNGN-775. The sequence continues at coordinate 3,049,065 of NZ_AP035945.1, forward strand.
CAGCGCGTAAGCAATAACGTAATCACCGCGGTCTGGTGACTGACGCGCACCACCAGCGGAGATGAGGATGTACTGTTTGCCGGTTTTCGGCGAAACGTAGCTCATCGGGCCGCCCTGGCTGCCAACCGGCAGACGTGCTTTCCATACTTCTTTACCGGTTGAAGCATCAAAGGCGCGCAGGTAGTAATCCTGAGTACCGGCGATGAACACCAGGCCACCCTGGGTTGCCAGCGTACCGCCCAGCGTTGGCATACCAACCGGCATTTTCATGCGCATTTTGATGCCGAAAGGTCCGGTATCCTGCACGGTTCCGACCGGCACCTGCCAGACGATTTTCTGCGTTTTCATGTCAATCGCCGACAGCGTACCAAACGGTGGCTTCTGGCAAGGAATGCCCAGCGGTGACATAAAGCGGTTTTTGTTTACCGCATACGGTGTGCCTTTCAGCGGCACCGCGCCCATACCGGTGTTGATCGCTTCACCGCCGTTGCTGCCACGTGAAATCTTATTGGTGTCAGCCGGGATCATCTGTACCCACAGGCCAAGACGCATGTCATTGACGAACAGCAGATGATTGTTCGGATCGGTCGACATGCTGCCCCAGTTCATCCCGCCCAGCGAACCCGGGAAGCTCAGCGACTTATCGGTGTCCGGTACGGTGAACAGGCCATTATAACGCATCGATTTGAAGCCAATACGGCAGGCCAGCTGATCAAACGGCGTAGCACCCCACATGTCAGACTCTTTCAGCGTCTGGTTGCCAATCTGCGGCATACCGGTCGAATGAGGCTGGGTTTTGGTGTACTGCTCGTTCGGGATATGTCCCTGCGGCATCGGCAGCTCTTCGACTTTGGTCAGTGGCTTGCCGGTCATGCGATCGAGCACGAAGATCATGCCGGTTTTACCGCCAATCACCACCGCTGGTTTAGTGGTGCCATCCTTCAGCGGGAAATCGATCAGGCTTGGCTGCATCGGCAGGTCGAAGTCCCACAGATCGTTATGTACGGTCTGATAAACCCACTTCTCTTTACCGGTGGTGGCATCCAGCGCCAGCACGGATGCGCCATATTTGTGATCCAGTTCGGTGCGGTTCGCACCCCACAGATCGACAGATGAGCTGCCCATCGGGATAAACACGGTGTTCATCGCCGGATCGTAGGACATCGGTGCCCACGAGTTCGGTGTACTGCGGGCGTACTCTTTGCCCGGCATTAACACCGCATTCGGATCGACATTACCCGGGTCAAACGCCCAGCGCATCTGACCGGTGACGACATCAAAACCACGCAATACGCCACCCGGCATATCGGTCTGGACGTTGTCAGCAACACGGCCGCCCACTACCACGGTGGTGCCTGCCAGCGTCGGTGCCGACGTCAGCTGATACTGCGGATCGGGCGCCTGGCCGAGACCGGCTTTCAGGTCAACGATACCGTGATTACCAAAGCTCTCACAGAACTCACCGTTGTCAGCGTTGATGGCAATCAGACGTGCATCGATGGTGTTCATCAGGATGCGGCGCTGACAGCTGTCACCGGCTGGCAGCGTGACGGCCGGAACCGGCGTCGAGCCTGGCTGAGTGGGCTGCTGCAGCGGTTTAGTGGCATCGAAATAAGCCAGACCACGGCAGCGCGGCCAGACTTCCGCCTGGGCATTGATTTCGCGTTTCCAGATCTGCTTACCGCTGTCTGCTTCGACCGCAATAACATTGTTGTGCGGGGTGCAGAGATAAAGGGTATTGCCGACCTGTAATGGGGTTTGCTGATCTTCCGCGCCGTTGCCGGTTGGGCTGTCCGGGATATCGCCGGTCCGGAAGGTCCAGGCGACCTGCAGATCTTTCACGTTATCACGAGTGATTTGATCCAGCGCCACAAAGCGGCTGCCCTGCGGGGTGTTGCCATAGTTATCCCAGTCTTTCTGCTGTTTCGCTTTATCCACCGGAATCAGCGGCAGCTCTTCGCCGGAAAACGCAACGGTAGGATGAGGCTGAAACATCTGTACGAAAGTCACTACCATGCCGACTGCCAGCAGCGCAGAAAGCCCATAAGCGGGCTTAGCCAGCGAGCTTTTGCCTTCACGCTTACGCAGCGCAGGCCAGAGCAGGAAGGCGACGATCATCAGGCCGGTAGGCACCATCAGGCGCGAAACCAGCGGCCAGAACTCGATGCCAGCATCAAACAGCGACCAGATCAGGGTGCCGACAAACATCAGCAGGAACAGTACCACCGCCGATGATTTGCGACGGAAGAACTGAATTGCTGATAAAACGGTAACGATACCGGCAATCAGGAAGTACCAACTGCCGCCGAGGGCAACCAGTTTGCCGCCGCCTATCGCGAAGAACAGGCCGGTAGCCAGTAGCACCAGCCCGAGCAGCACGGATACTATTCCCAGCCCCTTAGCGGAGCGGGACGATGTTTCAGCCATAACACTAACTCTCCTGAATAAACAGAGCGTCCACGCCGGTTGCCGCCTGAACTGCGCAACCTTGTCAAAGGGACATGCGGAGTGCCGCACTGTTTCAAATCAAATATAAACAGACCCGCGTCCATGGAGAGATCCGGACCGGAAAAGACCTGGTGTGGCTGGCCCATCCCCACGACGCGGCAGGATTGTACCACCTGGTACATTACAGAGTGAACATCTATAACCCGGTTGTTACGCTGCAATAGCATTTTTGCTACAAACAATTGTAGTGAATGCCGGGGGCATCCGCCGGATTGCTGCCGCGTAGTTAGCGCTGTGGCTGAAATTCGACCCGCTTTTTCGAGATCAGGCCGTGTCCATGGTGACAAAAGTAGTTCACTACGCCACAGGCAGAAAGCCGTTCCAGCGGCTGATGGCAATCCGGGCAGCACGCCTGCGCCGGCGTGTGTGCGCCACAACCGTGACAGATAAATTCGCCGTCGCTGAGCTGCAGCGGCTGCTGACAGTTTTCACAGATGATGGTCATGATTAGCCTCTTGCTCACTATCAGGACAAAAAAAGAGGGCCTTCCGGCCCTCTTTCGCTTAACGCTTATTTTTCTTCATATGCGCCATCAGACGCTTACGCTTACGCTGCTGGGTTGGCGTCAGCAGGTTGCGCTTACCTTCGTACGGGTTCTCACCCTCTTTGAACTGGATACGAATCGGCGTTCCCATGACGTTCAGTGATTTACGGAAGTAGTTCATCAGGTAGCGTTTGTATGAGTCCGGCAGGTCTTTAACCTGGTTACCGTGGATCACCACGATCGGCGGGTTATAACCCCCGGCATGCGCATACTTCAGCTTAACGCGACGACCGCGAACCAATGGTGGCTGATGATCTTCGGCCGCCATGTTCATGATACGGGTCAGCATTGAGGTGTTCACACGTTTGGTTGAACAGTCATAGGCTTCGGTGACCGATTCAAACAGGTTGCCGACACCACTGCCGTGCAGCGCAGAGATAAAGTGGATGCGGGCGAAATCGATAAAGCCCAGACGGTAGTCCAGCGTCTCTTTCACTTCATCACGGATTTCCTGCGACAGGCCATCCCACTTGTTGACCACAATAACCAGCGAGCGGCCGCTGTTGAGGATGAAGCCCAGCAGTGAAAGATCCTGATCGGAAATACCGGCACGCGCATCGATCACCAGCATCACGACGTTGGCATCTTCAATCGCCTGCAGCGTTTTGATCACCGAGAATTTCTCTACGGTGTCAGAAATTTTGGCACGCTTGCGCACACCTGCGGTGTCGATCAGCACATACTCGCGTCCATCACGTTCCATCGGAATATAGATGCTGTCGCGGGTGGTGCCCGGCATGTCGTAGACCACCACGCGATCTTCGCCGAGAATACGGTTAGTAAGCGTTGACTTACCTACGTTAGGACGACCGACAATCGCCAGCTTGATTGGCAAACCGGTCGGGTCGAAGTTTTCTTCTTCCTCTGCGGCTTCCTGCTCAGCAGTCTGTTCGGCGTCAAGCGCATTCCAGTAAGCCTGGTTCTCTTCTTCTTCAGTGAGTTCGACCGGCTCAACCTTGTCGATCCACGGCAGCAGGGCCGTTTCGATCAGGCTGGTAACACCACGACCATGCGACGCCGCAATGGCATGGATCTCGCCGAGGCCCAGGGAATAGAAATCCACTACTGCCTGATCGGGATCGAGTCCGTCGGTTTTATTCGCCACCAGGAAAGTGGCTTTCTGACGTGAGCGCAGGTGTTTAGCGATTTGCTGATCGGCGGCCATCATTCCGGCGCGCGCATCGACCATAAACAGCACCACATCCGCTTCTTCAATCGCCAGCAGTGACTGCTCGGCCATCCGCGTTTCAACACCCTCTTCGGTGCCGTCGATACCACCGGTATCGATAACAATAAATTCGCGCCCTTCCACTTCGGCGCGACCATATTTGCGATCGCGAGTCAGTCCAGGAAAATCCGCTACCAGCGCATCACGAGTGCGGGTTAAACGGTTAAATAGCGTAGATTTTCCCACATTGGGACGCCCAACCAGCGCGACCACAGGTACCATAACAATGCCTCAATAAATAATTAATCGCCCGAATGGCGTGATTATAACGGCTCTGGCCGTTAAGTTCAGGCTGAAGGCGCAAAGAATACCATGCCTGACTAAAAACGAAACGGCCCCTGATTAAATCAGGAGCCGTCAGAACGGAGGATTTCACCTGCCAGACGTTTACCCGTTAGCGGGTAATCGCATAAACCTCGCCATCTTTCGACTGGATCAGCAGCTTATCGCTGGCGACCACCGGTTCGGTCTGGAAGCCGGAGCTGTCCAGTTTCTGCTGCGCGACGAAGCGACCATCGGTGGTGTTCAGCCAGTGCAGGTAGCCTTCGCTATCGCCGACCACCAGGTAGCCGTTGTAGAGCACCGGTGAGGTCAGATTACGGTGCAGCAGATCGCTCTGGCGCCAGATTGCCACGCCACCATCGGCATTAAGCGCAATCACCCGATCATCCTGATCGACCAGATAGATGCGGCCGGCATCAACAATCAGATCTTTTACGCCGCCGATTTCGCGTTTCCACAAAATCTGGCCGGAACGCAGATCCAGCGCCGTCAAATCGCCGTTATAGGCCAGTGCGTAAACCACACCGTTGACGATAACCGGCGTAGTATCAACGTCATTCAGACGATCGATCTCGGTCGCGCCGCTGACCTGAGAAATACGTTGCTGCCAGATCAGTTGTCCCTGATTCAGGATAACCGCACTGACGCGGCCATTGTCGCCACCGACGATGGCTCCGCCAAACGCGACCGCTGGCGCAGATTCGCCACGCAGTGACAACGCGGGCATATCCAGGTTGACGCTCCACTTGATGGCGCCGCTGCTCTGATCCAGCCCCTGCAACATACCGTTGCTGGTGTGTACCAGTACCAGGCCGTCGCTGACCACCGGACGAGAGAGTGCTTCACCCGCCACTTTGGTCTGCCACGCCAGGCTGCCATCGCTGCTGTTCAGCGCATAAATCTGACCGCGCTCGCTGCCGACATAGAGACGATCGCCGTCCGCCGTCAGGCCGCCTGACAACAGCGCTGAGCGATTTTTCGAGAAGAAGCCGGTTTTCTCAGAGAGATCGACCTTCCATTTTTCTTTACCGTCGGCGGCGTCCAGCGCTTTTACGATACCGAAACGATCGGCCGCAAATACGGTGGTGTCCTGCCAGGCGGGATGCAGGTTGGAGTAAAAATCACCGACGCCATCTCCCACCGAGGTGCTCCACACTTCCTGTGGCGTGAACTGATTTTCCACCTGGGGCAGCGGGGCCATTTTTACTACATCTTCTTCGCCGCTAAACAGCGAACAACCGCTGAGCAAAGTGACTGAAATCAGCCCCGGCAGCAGGTATTTACGTAATTCCATGCGCTCTCTCTTGACTGGCTTAGCTTAAGTTATTCATCTTCATCTGCATCATTTGCTTCAATGCCGGAGAGGCGTCAGATTCAACCCCTTTGCTCCATGCATCGCGCGCGCCCTGCTTGTCGCCTTTGCTCAGCAGCGCTTCACCACGGATATCGGCCACAATGGCTGTCCAGCCATCACCCTTCACAGCGTCAAGGGTTTTAAGCGCCGCATCAGCATGATTCTGTTGCAGTTGAATGCGTGCCAGACGCAGGTTAATCACCGCCTGCAGGTTGGCATCTTTGGTATCTTTCAGGCCGTTTTGCAGCAGCGTCGCGGCTTTGTCCAGCTGGTTGGTGTCAACATACTGTTTTGCCAGATCCATCGCCGCCAGCGCACCGTAGGTGTTGCTGTTTTCATTGGCAAAGGTGTTCACCGCTTCCAGCGTTTCTGGCTTGCCCGCCTGCATGGCGCTGGTGAGCTGTTGATACTGCGCCGATACTGATTTCGCCGTATCTTCCTGATGACTGGCCCAGTAACGCCAGCCGCCAAGCGCAGCAATGCCGATGACTACGCCAACCGCTAACGCTTTGCCGTTATTGGCAAAAAAGCGGCGCAGCGCATCGGTCTGCTCGTTCTCATTGCTATACACTTCCACGCAATCCCTCTCCTTTCTATGGTTGGTGCTACGCCACGCTTACTGCAACAGCGTACGCAAAACAGCAACAGCCTCTGCCTGAGCCAGCGTTTGCTGCTCGCCACGGCGTAGATCTTTAATCACCACCTGTCCGGCCTTCACTTCATCCTCGCCTAATACCAGCGCGACGCGAGCGCCCCACTTGTCAGCGCGGGCAAATTGCTTTTTGAAGTTGCCGCCGCCGAAGTTGGTCATCAACCGCAGTTCTGGCGCTTCATCACGCAGTTTCTCTGCCAGTTGCATGGCAGCAGACTGCACGCCCTGACCCGAAGCGATTACATAGACATCCACATTGCTCGTCGGTTCAAAATCGGGATTCACCGCCTGAACCAGCAGCACCAGACGCTCCATGCCCATAGCAAAACCTACGGCTGGGGTTGCGCGTCCGCCGAGCTGTTCAACCAGCCCATCATAGCGTCCGCCGCCGCACACCGTGCCCTGTGAACCGAGGCTGTCGGTCACCCACTCAATCACCGTGCGATTGTAGTAATCAAGCCCGCGCACCAGGCGCTGGTTGATGGTGTAGGCGATACCGGCGTCATCCAGCAGCGCGCACAGGCCGTTGAAATGCTCGCGTGATTCGTCATCAAGATAGTCGCCGAGCTGCGGCGCATCGTTCAGCAGTTGCTGAATCTCAGGATTTTTACTGTCCAGCACTCGCATCGGGTTACTGTACATGCGGCGTTTGCAATCCTCATCCAGCACCTCTTTATGCTGCTCAAGGAAAGCCACCAGCGCATCGCGGTAGCGAGCGCGGGCTTCAAGGGAGCCAATGGAGTTCAGTTCAAGGCGAACGTGATCGGCGATGCCCAACGCTTTCCACCAGCGCGCGTTCAGCATGATCAATTCAGCATCGATGTCCGGGCCCTGCAGGCCAAACACTTCGACGCCCATCTGGTAAAACTGACGGTAGCGGCCCTTCTGCGGGCGCTCATAGCGGAACATCGGGCCCATGTACCACAGACGCTGTTCCTGGTTGTAGAGTAAACCGTGCTCGATACCGGCGCGTACACAGCCTGCCGTCCCTTCCGGACGCAGCGTCAGGCTTTCGCCGTTGCGGTCCTCAAAGGTGTACATCTCTTTTTCAACCACATCAGTAACTTCACCGATGGCACGTTTAAACAGCGGGGTCTGCTCCACCAGCGGTAAGCGAATTTCGCTGTAACCGTAGCTCGCCAGCGTCTGCTTGAGAACGCCTTCAATCCGTTGCCAGATGGCGGTATCCGCAGGCAGGTAATCGTTCATCCCGCGAATCGCCTGAATATTCTTCGCCACGTTAGAATCTCTTAATGCAAAAAAACCTGTCCGGCATCATACCTTATAAGGGTGAAACCGCACAGGTTCAGTCAAAAAAGTCACGCACGCAGGCCGCGCGCGCCATTATTTTTCCAGATGCTGCACATCAATACGGCGCGTGGCATCAAGCATCGACGCTTTGGCACGAATACGCGCTTCCAGCTGATCGATCATATCGTCGTTGTCGAGACGATCGCGCTGACGCACGCCATCTTCGTAGAAGCCACTTTTCTTGTTGCCGCCGGTGACGCCCAGCGTAGAGATGGTCGCTTCACCCGGTCCGTTAACCACACAGCCAATAATCGAGACATCCATCGGCGTGATGATATCTTCCAGACGCTGTTCCAGCGCGTTAACGGTGCCGATAACGTCAAATTCCTGCCGTGAACAGGTTGGACAGGCGATGAAGTTAATACCACGCGAACGAATGCGCAGTGACTTCAGGATATCAAAACCGACCTTCACTTCTTCAATCGGATCGGCCGCCAGCGAGATACGCAGCGTGTCGCCAATCCCTTCGGACAGCAGTAAACCGAGCCCGATAGCAGATTTTACCGCACCGGCTCGCGCCCCGCCCGCTTCGGTAATACCGAGGTGCAGCGGCTGCTCAATCTGCTTCGCCAGCAGACGATACGATTCGACCGCGAGGAAGACGTCCGACGCTTTTACGCTGACTTTGAACTGATCAAAGTTAAGGCGATCAAGGTGATCGACATGGCGCATCGCCGACTCAAGCAGTGCCTGCGGCGTCGGCTCGCCATATTTTTCCTGCAGATCTTTTTCCAGCGAACCGGCGTTTACGCCAATCCGAATCGGAATGTTGTTATCGCGCGCGCAGTCGACCACCATGCGGATACGCTCGTTATTACCGATGTTGCCGGGATTAATTCGCAGGCAATCAACGCCATATTCGGCCACTTTCAACGCGATGCGGTAGTCAAAATGGATATCGGCCACCAGTGGGACGTTCACCTGTTGCTTAATCAGTCTGAATGCCTCAGCGGCATCCATCGTCGGCACCGAGATGCGGACGATATCGACACCGACGCGCTCAAGGGCTTTGATCTGATTTACCGTCGCCGCCACGTCAGTGGTGCGGGTGTTGGTCATCGACTGAACAGCGATTGGCGCGCCGTCACCGACTGGCACCTTGCCGACGTAAATGCGTTTGGATTTACGACGGATAATGGGTGCTTCGTTATGCATATTTCTTCTCCACAATTGCCCGGTACGCGATACGCTGTTATTGCGCACCCAACGTCAGGCGAGCAACCTGGTTATTACGGATAAAACGACTTAAATCAACGGGCTGATTCTGATATTGCACCTGAACCGCGGCAGGAGCGCCAATTTTCAGACGATACGGAGCGGTTCCTGCGAGACTGAGTTTACCACCGCTGCGCTGCAAGCCGCTGAACAGTTTTTTACCGGTTGCATCGCTGACTTCCAGCCAGCAGTCGGCATTGAAGGTCATTACCACCGCGTTAGGATCGCCAGCCGGTTCACTGACCGCTGCTGCGCCGACCGGCATCTGCGGGGCGGTGCTGGCGGTGTTCGTGGTGGCTGCTGGCGCGGCTGCGCCGGTGTCTACCGGTGCCTGGCTGGGTGACACCACTGCATTGCTGGTCGTGTCTGACTGAGCAGCAGGCGCGGCAGTACTGGCACTGGCGGCCGGGGCCGAAGTGGCTGGCGTGCTGGTGCCGGCAGCGCTGTTATCTGCTGCTGGCGCGGTGTTGCTTTCATCTGGCGCAGCCGGAACGGTGCTGTCACCGCTCGACTCCCCCAGCGGAATAGACTGACCGTCACCGCTACTGCCATTCTGATCGGTCACCGACACCAGATCGTCCTGAGAAGCTTTGTGATTCTGCCACCACCAGGCGCCCGTCAGACCCACCACCACAAACAGCACCAGCCAGGTAAAAATCATCAACCAGCCGTCACGCTTTTTGCGGCGCTTACCCAGCGAGAAACTTTGCATCGGTTCAATTTTTGCAGCACGAACCGGCGTCTGTTTCGCCATCATTGGCAGCAGTTCCTCTTCAGGAATATGCACCAGTCGCGCGTAGGAGCGAATGTAGCCGCGCAGGAAGGTAGAGGCCAAATCAGCAGGCGATTTGTCTTCTTCAATGTCACGCACGGTAGAAAGTTTCAGACACAGGCGTTCAGCGACGTTCTGCTGCGTCAGTCCCAGCTGCTCACGGGCCAGACGCAGGCGTTCACCTGTTGAATGTACTGCAGAATTCTCTTGAGTGGCTTCAGTATTCATTAGCTAAATAACGCTGGTACTGTATCGATTGCGGAAAACGTCGCGCTAACCGGTCGCCATAACGTGAAACGTCAACGGCATTTTCCTGTAGCGCGGCGAAACGTAAGTATAACGCCAGACTGCGTGCCGTTTCGGGCCGCTGATGCTGGTAAATATCGAGCAAAATCTGCGCGTTAGCCAGTTGATTATCGGCCATCAGCTTTTCAGCTTCAGCCAGTACCGCCCCGGCTTTGCGATCGTCCGTCTCAATGGCCTGCCGCAATACACGGCGTGTGGCAGCAAAATCGCCTGCCTGCAGATAACAAAATCCCGCCAGTTCAAGCGCATCGATACGGGCGTCAATCTGCTGCGCATCGCCTGCCCGACTAAACTGTTGATGCGCTTCGCCATACTGCCTTAAAGCGCAAAGAAACGCACCGTAATTGTTAGCAACAAAACCATTCAACGGCGCCTGCTGCTGCGCCAGTTGGTAATGGGCACGCGCTGCCGCACGATTACCCTGCTGCTGCGCCAGTCGGGCCAGCGCCAGCGAGACCCGATAATCATCCGGTGCCGCCGCCTGCGCCCGCAGGAAATTGCGTTCTGCCGCCGCCTCATCGCCGCCCGCCAGATAATGCATCCCTAACTGTAGACGCAGTTCCGCCGCGCCGGGCGATTGAGTGTGGCTGACACACCCGCTTACAACAAACAGGGCCAGTAAAATCCCCGGTAATCCCTTAGCCATCATCGTTTCCATCCGGTTGGCTTTAGCAGCGTACAGCCTGCCACGCGTCACACCTTCAGGAAACGTTAACCGTCAGTCTTTCAGAGCGCTTTCACAGATATCGCTTCACCGGCCATCTTTTTGCGCAGAGTACGTTTGGTACGGTCGATAACTTCACCCGCCAACTGACCGCAGGCGGCATCAATATCATCGCCACGGGTTTTACGCACGATAGTCGTGAAACCGTAGTCCATCAGCACCTTAGAGAAGCGATCGATGCGGCTGTTAGAGCTGCGGCCGTACGGTGCGCCCGGGAAGGGGTTCCACGGAATCAGGTTGATTTTGCACGGCGTATCTTTCAGTAATGCGGCAAGCTCATGCGCATCGTCGGTGCTGTCATTAACATGATCCAGCAACACGTACTCGATAGTGACGCGACCCTGGTTGGCATTCGACTTGCCAATGTAGCGTTTCACCGCCGCCAGGAAGGTTTCAATATTGTATTTTTTGTTGATCGGGACGATGTCGTCACGCAACTTGTCGTTCGGCGCATGCAGCGAGATCGCCAGCGCGACGTCAATCATATCGCCGAGTTTGTCGAGCGCCGGCACCACGCCGGAGGTCGAAAGAGTCACACGACGCTTCGATAAGCCGAAACCGAAGTCATCCAGCATGATCTCCATCGCGGGTACCACGTTGTTGAGGTTGAGCAGTGGCTCACCCATGCCCATCATCACCACGTTGGTGATCGGACGCTGGCCGGTGATTTTGGCCGCGCCGACAATTTTCGCCGCGCGCCATACCTGACCAATAATCTCTGAAACCCGCAGGTTACGGTTAAAGCCCTGCTGAGCGGTCGAACAGAATTTACACTCCAGCGCACAGCCCACCTGTGAAGAGACGCACAGCGTGGCGCGGTCGCCTTCCGGGATGTAGACGGTTTCCACCAGCTGATCGCCAACGCGGATCGCCCATTTAATGGTGCCATCGGTGGAGCGCATCTCTTCCGCCACTTCCGGGGCGCGGATTTCCGTCAGCTCCATCAGCCGGGTACGCAGCTTTTTGTTGATGTCGGTCATCTGCTCGAAGTCGTCGCAGCAGTAGTGATAGATCCACTTCATGACCTGGTCAGCGCGGAACGGTTTTTCACCGAGCGACAGGAAGAATTCGCGCATCTGCTGACGGTTGAGATCCAGCAGGTTAATTTTTTGGCTCTTGGGGGAAACAACAATCGGGGATGCGGACGCGGACGTCACAATCTGTTCGGACATAATGTTCTCTGGCCTCGTTGTTACACGTTATGGCGCTGTTCAGGAATAGGTAAAAAATTGCGCCTTCATCAAGCGGAGTTAATGAAGGCGCAATATTGTACAACATCTGCGGCCTGATAACAGGCGGGAGTCGCCTCCCTCAGGCAGATTTTTGTAAAGCCAGCCGGTGGTTTATCGCCAGACGATTAACGGGTACGCGGGCAGATTTCGTTTTCGCCGAAGAAGTAAGCGATTTCACGGGCAGCGGATTCTGCAGAATCTGAACCGTGGGTCGCGTTCTCGGTGAAGCTGTCAGCGTAGTCAGCACGCAGGGTGCCGGCCAGTGCGTTTGCCGGGTTAGTCGCACCCATCAGGTCACGGTGACGCTGAACGGCGTTTTCGCCTTCCAGTACAGAAACTACTACCGGACCAGAGGTCATGAATTCAACCAGACCGTCGAAGAATGGCTTGCCCTGATGTTCAGCGTAGAAACCTTCAGCCTGCTCTTTGCTCAGCTGCAGCATTTTTGCGCCAACGATTTTGAAGCCTGCGCTTTCAAAACGGTTGTAGATGGCACCGATCACGTTTTTAGCGACGGCGTTTGGCTTGATGATAGAAAAAGTACGTTCGATTGCCATGATGACCTCTGTCTTGACGTCCTGAAGAAACCGGGGGCGCACGCCCCGGCTAAGAAACGGCGCCGATTATAGGGGCAGAGCCTGGCGTTGCCTATCAGAGATCCGCAATTTATTGAAAAATCTTGATCTGAATCGAAGCAAAGCGGCCGCAATTCTGATTTAGCGCATCAAAATATCACAGGCGACTGAAGGTGACGGTGGCCAGCTGACCCGCTTCGTCCATCACCACCAGCTGATAGTCGCCCGGACGATCAAGATGCAGCGACAATGTACCGCTCTGGCTTTGCTGCGGTTGACCGTTGAGAAACCACCAGCGCGCCGTGCCCTGCCCGCCCTGCACTGCCACCGGCAGTTGCAGCAGCGGATTGCCCGGCAGCGGTTGCACCCGCTGTCCGTCAATCACGCCGGTGACGATCAGCGGTGCGCTGCTGCCCTGCTCTAACGGCGGACAGTGTGGATCGATTGGCGGTAAGCGCTGCGCCCGCCGCTCCTGAGGTGGCAGCCAGGCTTCGAGCGGCAGCGGCCACATCAGGCGTTCACGGCTGCTGGCCTGCGGACAATCCGCTGCCACCCGCAATCCCCGATCGTTTTGCCAGTAGCGTAACCGCAGGCCGCTGAGGCTCTCCTGTCCGGCAGCCAGCAGCGTGGGCGGCAGCGTGTCGTTGAGCACCCAGCTCTGCCGCCGTTGCCGACAATTCTGGTCGCCCACCGGCAGTGGCTGACCGCCTGGCCAGCAGATAGCGGCGACCGTCACCGAGGCCGGACGCCGATCGGCAGGCCATTCCTGGCCGGCTAAACGGCTGATCAGGATGCTGTTAACCTGATTCAGCACCGGTACCGCCGAGGCCACGCCTGACTGCCCGGCCACCGGCGTCGCATCCGGGCGTCCAACCCAGATGCCAATCAGGTAACGCGGATTCACCCCAACCGCCCAGGCGTCGCGGTAGCCGTAGCTGGTGCCGGTTTTCCACGCCAGCGGAACCACCGCCGGTTCGCTGCCGTTCGCCGCTGGCTGCGCCTCGCCTGCCAGAATGCGGCGGATAATCCACGCCGCGCCAGGTGACAGTAACGGTCGCTGCTGCAACGGCTGCTCGGGCAACCAGCGCAGCTGACCGGCGTTGCCGTGGCGGGCAAAGGCGCTGTAGGCCGCTACCACCTCGTCCATCCGTGCCCCGGTGCCGCCGAGGATCAGCGACAGATTAGGTCCGGAACCGGCTGGAAAGCGTAAGTTGAGCCCGACGTTACGCAAACGGGCCGCCACATTTTTCGGCCCCAGCGCTTCCAGCAGCTGAACGGCAGGCAGGTTAAGCGATCGCACTAATGCCTCGCTGGCGCTGACCGGACCATGAAAACCGCTGTCGAAGTTACCCGGCCGGTAGTCGCCGACGCGACGCGGCACATCCTGCAACAGGGACTCTGCATGGATCAGGCCATCATCGATCGCCATGCCATAGACAAAGGGTTTTAACACCGAGCCGGGCGAGCGCACGCTGGCGATCATATCCACCTGACCAAAGCGGCTGTCATCGCCAAAGTCGGCGGAACCGACATACCCCTGCACCGCCATGGTGGTGTGATCGACCACCAGCACCGCCAGTGAGGTGCGCGGTGGAAGCTGACTTTTAATGTTCAGCGCCATGCTCTCCAGCTGACGCTGTAACGACGGATCGAGGGTTGAGACAATCTTGTCACGGTCGGTCATCGACAGCAGACGCCGGGCCAGTAAGGGTGCCATCTGTGGCATCTGTCGCGGCGGAAGCCAGACCGGCTCCTGACGGATTTCAGCCACCTGCTGAGGCGACCAGACGCGGTACTGCGCCAGCCGATCCAGCACTTTGTTGCGGGCGGCTTCGGCTCGCGCCGGCCAGCGATCCGGCCGTAACCGGCTGGGTGCCTGTGGCAATACCGCCAGCAAGGCGGCCTCGCCGCGGGTCAGCTCAGCGGGCGATTTTCCCAGCCAGCTCCAGCTTGCCGCGCCGACGCCTTCCAGCGTGCCGCCAAAGGGTGCCCGATTGAGATAGAGGGTCAGGATATCGCGTTTAGAAAGGTGCCACTCCAGCTGCAGCGCGCGCCACGCCTGAATCAGCTTGCCCTTTAGCGTCCGCGGCTGGGGGTCGATAAGCCGAGCCACCTGCATGGTTAAGGTGCTGCCACCGGAAATCACGCTACGGTGCCGCAGATCCTGCCAGGCGGCGCGCAGCAGGGCCAGCGGATTGACGCCAGGGTGATACCAGAACCAGCGATCTTCGTAAGTCAGTAGTGCCTGCAAATAGGCCGGCGAAACCTCCTCTGGCGTGACCGGATAGCGCCAGATCCCGTGGCGATCGGCGAAGCGCCACAGCGGCGTACCGTCGGCGGCCACCACCACGCGCGCCGGCTGCGGTTGCTTTAGCGGTAACGGAGAGAGCCGATCCAGCCCCCACAGAGCCAGCAGCAGCGTCATTAAAAACAGCGGCAGCGCCAGCCACCGCTTTTTAGCCGGGCGGATATTCAACACCAATCCGCTTACCGGACGTTCATCGGCGGCGGGGTACTGCCGATGGCGTGCCATTCAGGAACATACATCGATTCCACCTGCGGCGGTGGCATCTGGTAAGTGCCCGGCGTGACGGCCCGCGCCAGATAGATCAGCGTTGCAGGACGATAACTATCAACCGCCAGCGCGGCGACGAAACGATCGTCACGGAACTCAATATGCCGAATATTTACCTGCTGCATATCCATCATGCTCTCTTTTAACGCATCCGCGCTGTCGCCCAGGCTGGCGCTGCTGTCCGCCAGATTCTGGTTTTCCAGCTCTAGTCCGGCAGGCAGTAAATCCACCACCAGCGCATCGCTGATGTCGCGTCTGGCTGAAACGGTCAGACGCACCACCAGCAGCTCACCGCTGCGCAGCTGGCTGAGATCGGCAGCTTTGCCATCGAGGGTGAAGTACTCCCGTTTGATCGCCAGCTGCTGGCTGACCGGCGCTGGCGGGGTCAGCGGATATCCCACTACGTTCAGGTTGCCATACAGGGCCGCCGGACCCGGATTGCTTATCGTCACGCCCTGCGTCAGCTGCCGGGCACTCAGCCCGCGGTTTAACGGCGCATTGCCGGTCAGCGGTTGTGGATCGCCCGCAAGGTTCGCCTGCCAGCGCTGGCCCTGAGCCGTTTGCAGGGTGCGCGCCGCCAGATAGAGGGCGTTATTCTCCTGCGTCGAGAACCCGCGTTTTCCATTGAGCTCTTTCGACAGCGACAGCAGCAGGCTGTTTTGCA
The DNA here is from genome assembly GCF_059730575.1 of Pantoea sp. X-Soil-YNGN-775. Taxonomy (NCBI): domain Bacteria; kingdom Pseudomonadati; phylum Pseudomonadota; class Gammaproteobacteria; order Enterobacterales; family Erwiniaceae; genus Pantoea; species Pantoea sp. X-Soil-YNGN-775. The sequence goes on from NZ_AP035945.1 coordinate 3,065,007, forward strand.
GGTCCGGCTGCAGCTGATTTTCCGCTAACAGCGCAATCATCATGCCCTGATCGCGTACCGTGCTGCCGTAGTCCCCAATCCAGCGATCGTCAGGGCGCGTCAGACTGGCAGCCTGCACGATCGCCAGCTGCGAGCGCGGTGTATCACCCATCAGCTTCAGCGCGATGCCGAGCTGCATCAGCGCCAGCCCTGAGCGGTTCTGGTCACGCTTTTCATACAGCGCACGCAGCGCACCCAGCGGCGCGCGCTGCTGCCGCGCCAGTACCAGGCCGGCGTAAGCCTGCACGCTGAAGCGCAATGCCTCAGGCTGGTTACCGCCGCTGGCGGTGATCTGCGCCGGGTCCTGTAAGTAGCGCAATAGCCGGGCGTTAGCGCGGGTGATCAGGTCGTCAGGTAACGCATAACCGGCCTCGCTGGCACGCAGCAGAAAATCAGTCACGTAAGCGGTTAACCAGAACTCCTCTTCGCTCTGTTTACCCCATAAGCCGAAGCTGCCGTCCGCGCGCTGCATGCCTGCCAGCCGGGCAATGCCGGTTTCTACCGCCGCCCGCCGCGCCTCATCAGTGCTGGTTTTAATTCCCATCGCACTGAGCTGCGCCTGACTGGTGTAGAGCGAAGGCCAGAGGCCGCTGGCGGTCTGCTCCAGACAACCGTAAGGATAGGCATACAGCGCACTGATATAGCTGGCGAGATTTAACGGCGGCCGGTTACTCAGCGTCAGTTGCCCGCTCAGCGTCTGGCTGTCGAGACCGGTAAGCGCCGCGGCCGCCACCTGCCACGGCTGCCCGGGGGTAATCACCGCGTCAAAATTGAGGGTCTGGGCAGGATAAGGCGGCCTGACGCCGATCTTCCACTGCTGTTTGCTCGGCCGCAGCTGCTCACCAGGCAGATTCAGCCCGCTGATCTGCACCGCGATCTCGCCGTCGCCAAAACCGCTTTTCGCCATTACCGGTATCTGCAGGGTGGTGCGAGCGCCTTTTGCCAGGCTGATAGTCTGACTGGCGGCGCCCGCCAGCCCGACCAGGCCACTGGCTGCCACATCCACTTTCAGGGTCTGCGGCAGATCGGTCAGGTTGGTAATGTCCAGCGCCAGCGAAGCCTGGTCGCCGCTGGCAAGAAAGCGCGGTGTCGCCAGTTCACTGACCAGCGGTGCTGCCACCACTACTTTGCGTTCGGCAGCGCCGAAGCTGTCGTCACTCCAGGTCTGCGCCATCAGTCGTAGCTCACCGTTAAACGCCGGGATCGGCAGCGTAAGAGTGCCTTTGCCCTGTTTATCCAGCGTCACAACCTGTAATTGCTGCGCCACAATATTGACGTGGGTAACCGGCTTTTTACCGCCGCGGGTGTTGGAAGGATCTTCGCCATCACCGCCAAAGCGCAGGGTCGCCAGTCGGCCTCCGCCCTCAATCAGCTGGCCGAACACGTCATACTGATCGACGTTATAGCGTTTACGACCGAAAAACGCCTGCCACGGATCGGGAGTCTGGTAGTCAGTCACGCTCAGCACGCCACTGTCGACCGCCGACAGCAGCACCTGCACCTTATCAGGCAGCGGACCGCCGTCGCGGCTGACCTGCAGGTTTACCGTCAGGTTCTGCTCTGGCCGGATGGTCGCGGGCGTTTCCAGCGTCAGGTTGAGTCGCCGCGCCTCGGTCGCCATCGGCAGATGCAGCAGTCCGACCGCGCGTTTTGGCGTCGCCCCGCTGACCTTATCGCCGTCGCGCACCACGATGGCACTGAAGTAGAGATCGTGACGCTGCCAGCTATCGGCAATCGGCACCTCAACCTGGGTCCCCCCCTGCGGCACGGTTAACGGCTGCCACCACAGCGTGCCGCTGCTTGACTCCACCATCAGATAGCCTTTACCGGCTGTCGGGGACTCCACCTGCAGATGGACCGTTTCACCAGGCTGATACGCCGCTTTATCCAGTTTTAGTTTCACCTGATCCGGACGCAGTGCCCCGGTGCCGTTGGTATTATCCTGCCAGTCATAACCCGCCTGAAAACGTACGCTGCTGACGATCTTTTCGTCCGCCTGCACCTCAAGCCGGTAACTGCCCCACTCTACCGGGAAGCTCACCTTACTGCTGCCACCCGCCGGAACGGTGATGACGCGTTCATCTTCCTGCAGATCTTTGGCATCGTAACGCGATTGCCAGCCCTCGCTGTCAGAAAAGCTCCAGTAGTAATCGCGCCGTTCGCGGATTAATCGCACCACCAGCTTGTCAGCCGCCAGCTTTACGCCCTGGCTGTTGGCGTAAACGAGATCAAATTCCGCCAGGCTGTTTTCCGGCACGGTAGGCTCGTCGTGATAGCTGTCGCTGCGGTAGTCATACACCGCTTTACTGGCAAACAGCGGACGAATGCCGGGCAGCGCGGCGGCTGGCCAGATGGCGGTAGTGGCACGGCGAGTGACCGGCCGGCCACCGGTTTCCAGCAGGCTGGCCTGCAGAATCAGGTTGAGCGGTGAATGCAGTTGATCCCACTGATTATCGACCGTGAGCCGGGCCTTGCCGCTGGCATCCAGCTTCAGATCGACTTCATCCAGCGTGCGCTTCAGGCCCTGTTCGGTAATATCGCCAAACTGGTAACCCGGCAGCGCCGCGACCGCCTCCCGTGCCGGGCGCAGATAAAGCTCGCCCTGCAGCGCGTTACCGGCAGCCGGTGCGCCATACAGGTAGCGCCCCTCAATATTGAAGGCGATGTCGGCATCGGCAGGCTGCGGCTGGGGATCGGTTTTCAGGGTCAACGCCATGCGTTCCGGCAGAAAATCCTCGACGTGGAAAGCCCATTGACGCTTCAGATTGTCACCGGCATTCAGTCGCAGCTGCCAGTCACCGGTCATCGACGCGTCGGGCAGGGTGAAACGCTGCTGATAAAAACCGTCCTGCGGTTGCCAGACAAAGGTACGCACCAGCTGGCCATCGGGCTGGACCAGCTCGGCTTTCACCGGCTGGGCCGGCAACGGTTTACCGTCGGCATCGCGTAATAGCGCATTGACGATCACCGTTTCGCCCGGGCGATAGATATCTCGCGGGCCAAACACGAACAGCTGTTTGTCATAGCCCTGTGGCCCGGTAACCGGAAACTCCGCCAGATCCAGCGCCGGACGCGCCAGGTCGATCAGCGAGGTCTGCTCGCCCTGCATCGCCAGCAGAAAGCGGCCCTTCTCATCCGCTTTCAGACGCAGATGCCCGTTGCTGTCGCTGGTGCCATTTTGCAGCACCTGGCCTTTCTCGTTCAGCAGCCTGACGCTGACGTCAGCAAGCGGCTTGCCGTTTTCCAGGCTCTGGGCGAACAGTTCAAGCTGGGTGGGAAAGCGATGCAGTGACAGACCAATATCGCTCAGGGTAAACAGCGTGGCGGGCATGCTGTAGTGATAGGTGCCCGCCTGTTTCATCACCGCCAGATAGACGCCCGGCTGCTGCAGCGGGCTAATATTCTGAAGCGGCAACTGCAGTTTTTCACGGGTATTGCGAGCCGGGTTGAGTTCAAAACGTCCGCTGTAAACCAGCTGACTGCTTTTTAATAACGACTGAGATTGCCAGCTTGAGAGGTTATTGCCGTCATTCCACTCGGCAAGAAACGCCGCCAGACCGGCATTTTTTATCCGGAAAAAATCCACATCAACCTGGTCGATATTCAGCGCCAGCACCGGTAACCCCTGGGTAAGGCGCAGCGGCAGCAACGAACCACGGCTGGCAAAACCGACCATCGGTTCGATATCCCGGGTGGTGATTTTTTTGCTGAAGCCGGCCGCCAGCGTCTCTCCGCTGGCCGCGCGCAAGCCCGCTTCCACCGTGACGGTAAACTGATGCGACGGCTGGGGATGACGAAAACGCAGCGTTTTGCGGTTGTCAGACAGCTCCCAGCCACCGTCTACCCGCCCCTGTTTATCGTCGGTCAGCCTGACTTTTTGCGTCAGATCCTGCTTATCATCCAGCGGCTGATTAAAGGTTAAAACCAGCGCGGCAGCGCCATCAAGCTGAAGTTCAGAGAGGTCGGAGAGCGTCAGCGGCTTACTGACCTGCGTGGCGGGGGTTTCCGCTGCGCTGACAGGGTAAATCGGTACGGCTGCGGTCGCCAGCAGCGAACCGCCGATCAGCAGGCCGATCAGCAGTCGGTTAATGCGTTTTTTCATGGTAAATCCTTCACCGGGTCCCAGAGGAGTTGTTTTATAACGCTGCGCAATTTCATCTCAATGCTCGCATTTAATCAACGCTTCTCTTGAGATGGCGCCCGCATTGCCCGACACTGACAGCACAGATAACTGAGATGAGGTTGTTATGACGACGCCACTGTTTGTGTCCGCCGACTGGTTACAGGAACACTATCACGATGAAAACCTGCAGGTGCTGGACAGCCGGATGCTGCCGTCTGGTCAGGAAGCGGTGCGGGATGTGAATGCCGAATATCTGGCGGGCCATCTGCCTGATGCACCGTTTTTCAACATTGAAGAGCTGTCGGATCACACCAGCCCTTACCCGCACATGCTGTCGCGCCCCGAGCGTTTTGCCGTGGCAATGCGTGAACTGGGTATCAGCAGCGACAAACATCTGGTGGTCTATGACGAGGGAAATCTGTTCTCGGCCCCACGCGCCTGGTGGATGCTGCGCCTGTATGGCGTTGCCCAGGTGTCGATTCTGGCTGGCGGCCTGCAGGGCTGGAAAGCGGCCGGTTTTGCCCTTGAGAGCGGCCCGGTATCACTGCCGGAAGGTGAGTTTGAAGCCAGCTATGATGAAGGCCAGGTCCGTCGGCTGAATGATGTGCTGCTGATCAGTCATGAAGGTGGCGCACAGCTGGTGGATGCGCGTGCGGCCAACCGTTTTAACGCCGAAGTGGATGAACCGCGTCCCGGTCTGCTGCGCGGCCACATTCCAAATAGCCTGAATGTGCCGTGGAATAGCCTGGTGGTGAATGGCGAACTGAAGCCGCTGGCTGAACTGCGCGATCTGTTTGCCCGCGCCGGGGTTGAGCTGGACAAACCGGTGGTGGCCAGCTGTGGTTCGGGCGTCACGGCAGCGGTAGTGATTCTGGCGCTGACCGCGCTGGGCGCGCGTCACACCGCCATCTACGACGGTTCGTGGAGCGAATGGGGCAGCCGCAACGATCTGCCGATTGCGAAATAAAAAAAGAGCGGCCAGTGCGCCGCTCTTTTTCCATCAGATGATGCGTTCGCTGCCTTTGAAGTCGCGCAGGAAACTGCCCCAGCGACGTTCATAGAACGGGGTAATATGGGCAGTGAAGAAATGGCTGATGCCGCGATCCTCCACCGTCACTTCGCATAAGTCGACCGGCGCATCGTCCGGCAGCGTATCCATTGCTACGCTGCCCGCCGCCTGAATGATCGCTTCAATATCGCTGTCCGCTTCAATACCAATCAGCAGGTTCGGCGTTTCATCAGCCCGCTCACGGATGCTGGCGATAAATGCGCGGCGCACCTGCTTGTATTTGCTGAACAGCTGGGTCAGCGAATCAACCATCTGCGCCGGCGGTTCCGCCACTTCAGACAACAGCAGCGACTGTCCGCCTTCCAGCACCGTTTGCTGACTCAGGGCGTTGCCCTCTTCCGTCAGCAGATGAGTGATTTCGGCAGGCGAGAACTCTTTGCCGGTCGGTAATTTAGGGTTGAGAAACAGCGTTTCGCCACGGGTCATTTCAAACAGCGTGCGCACCGGCAGACGCAGATAAGCCTGCTCGCTGCTGACCGCGTCGCTCATCGCCTGTTCTGAACTGAAAAACGGAATGATGCTGCTGCCATCCTCTTTTTCCCAGTGCTGCAGATCGACCGGCGTGCTGGCATCAAGTTGCTGCGACGTGCTTTCGCCCGGCACCCAGACGTCTGATTCCAGCAACAGTTGAAAAAATTCGGGCCGGTGAGCGGGCTCGGTAGCGGCCAGCTTCAGCACCTCTTCAAGACGGTTCATATTCACTCTCTAAAAACGCGGCGGCACCCGCCACCGCTGAATAGCAGTTATTTCAGTAACAGGTTAGCCAGCGTCCGCACGCCAAGGCCGGTGGCACCGGCTGCCCACTGATCGACCGCGCTTTTGCGGTAGGTCGCAGAGCAGTCGATGTGCAGCCAGCCCTGCTGGTAGTTGCTGACGAAATAAGAGAGGAACGCCGCCGCGCTGCTGGCACCGGCCGCATGTGCCGGGCTGGCAATGTTATTCAGATCGGCAAAATTAGACGGCAGATGGCTGCGATGGAACTCGGCCAGCGGCAGACGCCAGAACGGCTCGTTTTCACTGACTGCGCTGCCCATCAGCGACTGCGCCAGCACCTCATCAAAGGTGAATAACGCATGGTAATCATTGCCCAGCGCGGTTTTGGCTGCGCCAGTCAGGGTGGCAGCATCGATCAGCAGCGTCGGTTGCTGCTCGCTGGCGTCGATTAAGCCATCAGCCAGCACCAGTCGGCCTTCGGCGTCGGTGTTCATCACTTCCACCGATTTGCCATTGCGATAGCGAATGATATCGCCCAGTTTAAAGGCGTTGCTGCTGACCATATTGTCGGCGCAGCAGAGGTAAAGCTTCACGCGTTTGTTGAGGCCGCGGGCAATCGCCATCGCCAGCGCGCCGGTCACGGTGGCCGCGCCGCCCATGTCAGACTTCATTGAGTCCATGAAGCTGCTCTGCTTCATACTGTAGCCGCCGGTGTCGAAGGTAATGCCTTTGCCGACCAGACAGGCGTACACCGGCGCGTTGTCGTCACCGGTCGGATTGAAGTCGAGCGCCAGCAGCACCGGCGGACGGCTGGAGCCGCGCCCTACCGTATGCAGGCCCATGTAGCCCTGCACCCGCAGATCGTCACCTTTGGTGATGCGATAGCTGACGGCGCTGCCGCCCACTTCACTGATCAGGTCGATGGCGGTGTGCGCCAGCTGCTCCGGTCCCAGCTCTTCGGCTGGCAGGTTGATGGTGTTGCGCACCCAGTCGATAATTTTCAGCCGGCGATCAAATTCTGCCTGCTCGTGCTCGCCCAGCGTTGGCCAGTCAACCTGACGCTGTCCTTTCGGGCCGCGGTAGCCTTGCCAGAATGCCCAGCACTGTTCAAGGTGCCAGCCTTCGCCGGCCAGCGCCACGTGGCGAATACCCTGGCTATCCAGTTTGCGACCGGCACGCTGAATGGTCATCAGCGCATCCGCACCGATCAGGTGCAGGGTCATGCCGCTGTCGTTGCTGCTCAGTATGGCTTTTTCGCCCCAGCGCGCATCGGCGGGCTGGCTGCTAAGAGTGATGTTCATCGGTTGTGTGGTCATCGCGAAGCTCCATAGACGTTATTCGTTTCATCCAGCCCGATTGTTAAAGCGGCTTTAATAAGATGTTAAATGTAATGCACAGACAGACCTGATAACAGATTCCGTCAGAGGATGCCAGCCTGGCGCATATTATGGCGCGGTTTCCAGAATCTGGCCGGGTATCCGGCCGATTACATTAAGGCACGCAGTCGCGTCACTGATTTCTGCACCAGCGTGATGGCGTAATCGATCTCTTCTTCGGTGGTAAAGCGGCCAAGCGAAAAGCGCAGCGAACTGTGCGCCAGCTCTTCACCGACTCCCAAAGCCCGCAGGACATAAGAGGGCTCCAGACTGGCTGAGGTACAGGCCGAACCGGAGGAGAGTGCCAGGTCTTTCAGCGCCATGATCAGCGATTCGCCCTCAACGTTGGCAAAACTGAGGTTAAGGATGTTGGCAGCGCTGTGCTGCAGGTCACCGTTCAGCGTGACGTCCGGCAGCTGGCTGATGCCGTGCCACAGCCGGTCACGCAGGCGCTGCAGGCGCGCCATCTCGGTCTCACGCTCTTCCGCTGCAATGCGGTAGGCCTCACCCATTCCGACAATCTGGTGGACCGGCAGAGTGCCGGAACGCATGCCGCGTTCATGGCCACCGCCATGGATCTGGGCAGCGATCAGCACCCGAGGTTTGCGGCGGACATAGAGCGCGCCGATCCCTTTTGGGCCATAGAGTTTGTGGGCGGAAAATGACATTAAATCGACCGGCAACAGGCTAAGATCGATCGGCAGTTTGCCGACGCTCTGGGTTGCGTCAACGTGAAACAGAATGTCGCGTTCACGACACAGCTCGCCGAAAGCAGCGATATCCTGAATCACGCCGATTTCATTATTGACGTGCATGATCGAGACTAAAATGGTGTCGTCACGCAGGGCGTCACGCAGCATTTCAGGGCTGATAATGCCGTTGGCGGCCGGTTTCAGGTAGGTGACATCAAAGCCTTCACGCGCCAGCTGCTGGCAACTGTCGAGCACCGCTTTGTGTTCAGTCTGGCTGGTAATGATATGTTTGCCGCGCGCCTGATGGGCGTGGGCTGCGCCTTTAATCGCAAGATTGTCAGATTCGGTGGCGCCAGAGGTAAACACGATTTCACGCGGATCGGCATTAACCAGTTCGGCCACCTGATTGCGCGCCACATCGACCGCTTCTTCAGATTGCCAGCCAAAACGGTGAGAACGGGAGGCCGGATTACCGAACGTGCCATCCAGCGTCAGAAACTGCATCATTTTGCTGGCTACACGCGGATCGGCCGGCGTGGTGGCGGCATAATCCAAGTAAATCGGTAATTTCATTGCGCTACAGCTCCGTATAAAAAATCATACGTCTTTATAGCAGATTCGGCCCTGCCCGCGTTAGCAGTTAGGGCCGCAACAGCGGGGATTACGAGGCGCGCAGATTGACGTTGATTTCCTGAGCGCGTGGGCTCTGGAAGCGACGATTGTCATTGGCGTTCTGACGATCGGCCACGTCGAGGATCTCCTGATTATTCACCAGCTCAGCCAGCGAAATATTGTTCAGGAAGTCACTGATGCGCACGCTCAGATCGCGCCACAGGACGTGGGTCAGGCAACGTTCGCCGCCCTGGCAGCCTTCTTTGCCCTGGCATTTGGTGGCGTCAACCGACTCATCGACCGCGGTGATCACTTCACCGACCGCGATAGCATTCGACTCTTTACCCAACAGATAACCGCCGCCCGGTCCCCGTACGCTGGCAACTAAGCCATTTTTACGCAGGCGGGAGAACAACTGCTCGAGATACGACAGCGAAATGCCCTGACGCTCGGAAATGTCAGCCAGCGGAACCGGGCCTTCATGGGAATGAAGGGCAACGTCCAGCATAGCAGTTACGGCATAACGTCCTTTGGATGTCAGTCTCATAGCGTACGACCTCAATAGCGTCCGGTTATCGGAGGATTAGCAAAAGATGTCGGCAAGTCTGACATTCCCGAGTAATTTGGTCAACTATTTAACCAGGTAAAACACTCAAGTATTTAACCTGGTAATTTACTCAACTATTATCGTCTTCTTTCTTCTCGTTTTTTCGCTTTTCAAACGACGAAAGCATGCCGCGCAGGATGTTTAGTTCATCACGTTCCGGCCGGGCACGGGTGTAAAGACGACGCAGTTTACTCATCACCTGACCCGGGTTAGCTTCACGGATAAAGCCGCTATTCAGCATCATCTGTTCCATGTGCTGATAGAAGCGCTCAAGGTCATCTACCAGCGGATAAGGGGATTCGGCATACTGCGGCTGCGGGCTGGCCTGTTCCTGCGCCTGCAGCCAGGCCATCCGCACTTCATAAGCGATGATCTGCACCGCCATCGCCAGGTTTAGCGAACTGTATTCCGGGTTGGCCTGAATCGCGACGTGATAGTGGCACTTCTGCAGCTCTTCATTAGTCAGGCCGACGCGCTCACGACCAAACACCAGCGCCACCGGCGCCTGCTGGCCCTCTTCGACACTTTTCACGCCACATTCGCGGGCATCAAGCATCGGCCACGGCAGCGAACGGGAACGTGCGCTGGTGCCCACTACTAAACTGCAGCCGGCGATAGCTTCGTCCAGCGAGTCGACGATTTTAGCGTCGCCAATCACATCACTGGCCCCGGCGGCGAGGGAGATCGCCTGTGAATCGGGTTTGACCAGCGGGTTAACCAGATAAAGGTTGGTCAGGCCCATGGTTTTCATGGCGCGGGCGACGGAGCCCATGTTGCCGGTGTGAGAGGTTTCAACCAGCACGATACGGATATTTTGCAGCATTATTGAGGAGTCTCAGCAGCGGGTCAGTAAAATCAGTAGCGCGAATGCTAACATAAAGCAGGACATTTACCGAACACGCTGCTATACTCCGCGCCGTTTTCCCCGTTCTTTAACATCCAGCGAGAGATACCGATGCATCCAATGCTCAACATTGCCGTGCGCGCAGCGCGCAAGGCCGGAAATTTAATTGCCAAGAATTATGAAACCCCGGACGCCGTCGAAGCCAGCCAGAAAGGCAGCAACGACTTCGTAACCAATGTTGACCGCGAAGCAGAACGCCTGATTATCGAAGTGATTCGTAAATCTTACCCGAAACATACCATCATCACCGAAGAAAGCGGTGAACTGGCGGGTGAGGATCAGGACATTCAATGGGTTATCGATCCGCTGGATGGCACCACCAACTTCATCAAACGTCTGCCCCACTTTGCTGTTTCCATCGCCGTGCGCATCAAAGGCCGCACTGAAGTCGCGGTGGTTTACGACCCAATGCGTAATGAATTGTTCAGCGCCGTACGCGGCCAGGGCGCCCAGCTTAATGGATACCGTCTGCGCGGCAGCATCGCTCGCGACCTGGATGGCACCATTCTGGCTACCGGCTTCCCGTTCAAGCTGAAGCAGCACGCGCCAGCCTACATGAACATCCTGACCAAACTGTTTACCCAGTGCGCCGATTTTCGCCGTACCGGCTCAGCGGCGCTGGATCTGGCCTATGTTGCAGCCGGTCGCGTCGATGGTTATTTTGAGATTGGCCTGAAGCCATGGGATTTCGCGGCGGGTGAACTGCTGGTGCGTGAAGCGGGTGGTCTGGTCACTGACTTCACCGGTAACCACGGTTATCTGCATTCCGGTAATATCGTTGCCGGTAACCCACGCGTAGTGAAAGCCATGCTGTCCAACATGCGTGAAGAGCTGAGCGAAGCGTTAAAACGCTAAGTCACAGCACAGAAAAAGGCGGCTTCTCAGCCGCCTTTTTTATTGCCTGTTTTTCGCGTCGGTTAACGACGTTCGTGTGACAGCACCTGACGAGGCTGAGTACGACGGCCCACCATCCCCATCACACCGGCCAGCACCGCTTCGATAATCAACAGAATCAGCGCATACCAGCTGGCTTTTGCCGTGGCCGCTGCCGCTTTCTCTGCTGCTTCACGCGCTTTCTGCTCGGCCTGCTGCTTCACTTCCTGATATTTCTGCATCGCCTGCTGATAGCTCTGCTCAGTCTGGGTAACAATCTGATCGACTTCCTGATCGCTTTTACCGGTACGCGCTTTGATAATATTTTTCAGCGCATCACGATCGGCAGCCTGTAATGTATCTGAATGACGATTCATCACGCCTTTTAACCAGTTAGCCAGATCAGTATCCGCCGTCTGTGGATGGTTAGCGGTGTTGTTAGCCTGGTTCTCTGCATTCTGCGCTTCGTTATTTGCATCCTGTTTTAAGTTCTCAGGCTGTAATTCCGGTTTACCGGTCTGACGCAGCGTGGTTTCCAGCTCGTTTTGCAGGTCATCTAAATTAATATTGCTTTCCTGCAGTTTATCTTTCGCCATTTGAGTGACCGATGGCGCAGCAGCGGAAATACCGCTACCCAATGCCTGGAAACCAGAACCGACAATATTCATCGCCCCACCCAATACACTGCTCGCCAGCGCAATCGCCAGGTAAATAGTGAAAATTGTGCTAAGGCCAAACATCAGTAAGCCGTGCAGCGCGCCTTCACGCTGTGCCAGACGACCCGCCACATAGCTACCGGCCGCCATCGCCACCAGCATTTCAATGGCGGTCCAGACCAGTGCGCCAGTACCCAGTCCGTCTAATGGATTCTGTTCCTTCATCGGATCTACGCTGGTCGCGCCAATTGCCGTTCCCAGCAGCGTCAATATGATGTGAACGATCAACGCGCAAATTACCCCGGCAAAAACGGCGCTCCAGGAAATACGCTTTAGTGGCAATCCTGCCGGCCCGGTGGCCAGCGTTTCGGTATAGCCATTATTAATACGGGTATCAGCCATGAAATATACTCCTCGCAAAAAACAGAAAGGTGCTTTGGTTTTTTATCATCCCGGCAGAGAATGCCGTTTTGGTATTAACAGCGTAGACAGTGAATAGTCATTTCACCACCATCGGGAAGTGAGAAAAAAATAACGATGTGAATTTACAGAAATTAGCGAGATAAGCTACGCAGCGGAAATTTAATTCCCGCTGCGTTTGTTAAAGTTCAGAAAGGTCGAATTCCGCCGCTGAAAGCGGGCTGTGCTGACTGCCATAAAGCGATACCGGCCACAATTAATATCAGGCTACTGATTAAGGTCAGCACTGGAACCAGCAGCTGCGCCAGTCGATTGTGCCGCGGCTGGGCCAGCCGTTGCGCCACTATCCGGGCGCGCTGGACCAGCAAGCCAATCAGCGAGATGGTCAATGCGGTGCCGAGCGCCATCGCCGCCGCTGAGAGTACGCCCCAGGCATAGACGCCGATCACTTTGGCAAACAGCAGCATCATGATCGCCCCGGAACAGGGCCGCAGCCCCATGGACACGACCACCAGCAGCTGGGTTTTCACACTCACCGCCTCGCGTATCTGCTGCGGTGACGGCAGGTGCGCATGTCCGCAACCACAGTGTGCGTGATGCTGGTGATCGGGACGCAGCGTGCGAAAAGCGAGCGCCGGGCGCGGACGTCGCATCTGCCACAGCGTTCCCAGCGCGCGGTAACCGATCCAGGCCCCCAGACCGATCACCAGCAGAAAGCTGCCCTTTTCCAGCCAGAAGCTGCTGAGATGCAGCTGACGTGAAGTGGTTTGCAGCAGCACCAGCATCACCGTGACCAGCACGATCGCCACCGAGCCCTGCAATAGCGAGGCCAGCAGCGTCAGCTTAATACTGGTTTTGACTCTGGCCGGATGGGTTGCCAGAAACGTGGTAATCACCACTTTGCCATGGCCCGGCCCCAGCGCATGCAAAACGCCATACAGCAGGCTGAACAGCACCAGCGACAGCCCGGCCTGCTGCGGCTGCTCAGCCACCTGCTGTAACAGTTGAGTCATCTGTTGATGCAGATCTTTCTGCCACAACACGCTCTGCAGCAGAATCTGCGGCCAGTTAAGCCAGAGCAGCGTGCCGCCAGTCAGCAGCAGCGCCGCCAGCAGCCACAGCGGCCAGAGTCGTGAGACGCCGCCCGGAGTGGACATTACTGACATGTGAGCCTCACCGTCTGCGCGAACTGCCGGCCCAAATCAAGCTCTTCTGCCGGCGCATCGGCCTTATCCAGCGACAGCGCATACTGTTTCAGCGAGTCGTTGGGCTTTGGCGTGTTAAGCGTAAACTTACAGCGCTCCTGCAGGGCCGGAGGCAGCGTCAGGGCGCTGGCGTTGTCATAAAACATGTCGACAAAATAAGTGGGATCGAAGGTCAGAATGTCGAAACGCTGCCCGGTCAGTACCGGTGGTTCCGCCAGCGGCAGAATAAACTCCAGCACCGCCTTATGACCGTTACGCGAAAGATTATATTCGTCAGGCAGATTCAAAAATTTTACCCGCTGTTGGTTATGCCAGATTTCTGAGAAGTAGTGTTGGCCCAGCACGTTAGCCATCACGCCGGCCGCCAGCTTCTTCCACACCACGCTGCCTGGCTTCGCCTCGCCAGCGTCATACAGCAGATCGGCAGAGGTGATCTCATCCATGGTCCAGGTCATTTTTAAGCCGGTGAAGGTATCCCCCTTCGCCACCAGTTCAGTTTTCATGTCGATGAAACTGTGTGGATGCGCCAGTGCCGCCGGACTTAAGGCCATCAGTAATACAAAGCGTGTGCGTTTCATAATGTTATAAAGTAACGTTCCCGATAAAAAGAATCTATAAGTAACAAAATTTTGTGACCCGCCTTAAACCTCTGACTAAAAAAACCGCCTGACAGCTACCGGGACTGACCGGGTTGGCTATTCTTAGCTCAAACTAGCCTGCTGGAAATCTGATTGATGAGTTCTGCTACCCCTTTGGCACCACTCTTCACCCGTTCACAGCGACAGTGCCATCTTTTATTGCTGCTATTTCTGCCGACTCCCGCGCTTACGCTTGAAAAAGTCTGCCAGTTAAATGGCGTTGATCCTGCGGTTGCCCGACAGGATATCGCGGAAGTGGGTGACGAGATACAGCGATATCACCGGCTGGAACTGCACCAGATGGTGGATGGCAGCTTTCGTCTTCATGGAACAGAGTTGGATCGGCGCCTCTGCCTGCTGCACAACCTGCGACGCAGTTTGCGTTTGTCGCAGACCTTTGTCTGTGAGCATTTTGCCGGTCCGCTGCGTCAGCGTCTGAAAGTGATGAAGATAGAGAAAGCGCTCTACGATGAGACCAATCTGCAGGCGTTAATTCAGCACTGCGGACTGCGGCTGGACCGCGATTTTAGCGAACGGGATCGGCTGTTCTTGCAGATTTTTATGAAGTATGGGCTGTGTCAGCGTCAGCCCGCGCTGTTCAGCGAGGCTCAGCGCGTCTGGCTGCAACATAAGGCAGAACGGCAGGCGGCTGAAGATGTGATCCATCACTGGCGCAAACGCTGCCATCTGGCACCGCACATCAGCGAAACGGATTTCTGGACGCTGCTGTTCAGTCTGATCCACACCCCGCAGGCCGATCGGGTAAAGCATCCCTGCGAGCAGCGATTAATGGCGGCGACAGTACAGCTGATTGCCGATTTTGAGCAGTGTGCTGCGGTGACCTTTGCCGACCGCGACGATCTGCTGCAGCAGCTCTATACCCATCTGGCGCAGGCGCTGGATCGCACCCATTTCACCATCGGTATCGACAACAGCGTGGCGCTGGATGTCAGCCGCCTCTATCCGCGCCTGTTACGCACCACCCAGCTGGCGCTGCGCGCTTTTGAATATGAATACCAGATCGCTTTTACCCCGGAAGAGGTGAGCCTGATTACGGTGATTTTTGGTGCCTGGCTGATGCAGGAAAATGCGCTGCAGGAGAAGCAGGTACTGATATTAACCGGCGAAGATCCGCAGCTGGAGCAGGATGTCGAGCAGCAGATCCGTGAAATCACCCTGCTGCCGATCAATATTACCTACCAGCAGGTGAGCAGTTTTCAGCGCGATGGCGCGCCGCGCGAAGTTGACCTGATTATTTCACCCTACGCCACTTCCCTGCCGCTCTACTCACCGCCGCTGATACATGCGGAACTGCCGCTGACGGCGCACCATCAGCAGCGTATCCGTTATTTACTCGAGTCGTAACGCGGGCGCAGGAACAGCGCCGGCAGCGCCACCAATGCCATTACCCAAAACAGATGCCCCTGCAGATGGGTAAACAGCACGCCGCAAATCATAGTCATCACCGCAATCCCGCCGCCCATTGCCAGCGCGGAATAGAGCGATTGCAGCCGGATCACCTCAGCGCCCTGACGGGCAGCAATAAAGCGCATCGCCGCCAAATGGCAGACGGTGAAACTGCCGCAGTGCAGAATCTGCGCCACAATCAGCAGCGGCAGCGCGGTGCTGGCTCCCAGCAGGCTCCAGCGGATCAGTGCGCAGATGCCTGACAGCAGCAGCAAATCGCGCGCGCTCCAGCGTCGAAACAGGCGGTTGCTGAGCGCAAAAATAATGATCTCCGCGACCACGCCCAGCGACCAGAGATAGCCCACCGTTGAGGCCGAATAGCCGCTCTCCTGCCACCAGATAGCACTGAAGCCGTAATAGGCGGCATGCGCCCCCTGCAGCAGCGTTACGCACAGCATAAAGCGCCAGACCGCGTTTTCACGCAGCAGGTCACGCCAGACCGGCCAGCCACCGCCTGATGCGCCCTGCCGCTCATTCCCCTGTGGATGAGTGGCTGGCGTGAGCATCATTCCGGCCAGCATGCTAAATGCCCCTACCGACAGCAGCAGCAATATTGCCTGCGAGGAGTAAGCACTGACCAGCACCCCGGTCAGCGCCGAACTGATGACAAACGCCAGCGATCCCCACAGCCGTACCGGACCGTAAGCCAGGCCAATCTGCTGCGTCCAGGTGGCGGCCAGCGCATCACTGAGCGGCACCAGCGGCGAAAAGAACAGGTTAAAGCCAATCATCACCGCCATCAGCCACATCCACTGTTGCCCGACCCAGTAGCCAATGGCGAACAGGCAGGTCATCAGCGCCAGCAGGCGAAGTGCGGTAATTAACTGTGCCGGATTCTTTACCTGAGAGGCGATAAGCAGGCTGCCGACAAAGCGCGCCACCATGCCACAGCCCAGCAGCAGACCGATTTTTTCCGCATCGAGACCGGTGCCTTTGAGCCATACGCCCCAGAAAGGCAGGTAGATGCCGTAACAGAAGAAGTAGGTGAAGTAGCCCAATCCGAGCCATCTGGCGGAGCCGATTGCCATATTCCCTCCAGCAAGTGTGCTGCCTGGCAGTAAGAGTCGGCGCTACTCTGGCAGATCGCCGCACCTCAGACAATAAAAAAGGATGGCTGATGCCATCCTTTTTATGCGGTTACACAACAGGTTAACGCTTAAGCATAGACCGGCAGACGGCTGCAGATTTCCAGCACTTTCTGTTTGGTGCGCTCAATGGTCGCTTCGTCGTTGATGTTATCCAGCACGTCAGCAATCCAGCCCGCCAGTTCACGCACGTCCGCTTCGTTAAAGCCACGACGCGTAACGGCTGGGGTACCGATACGAATACCCGAGGTAACAAACGGGCTCTTCGGATCGTTCGGCACGCTGTTTTTGTTTACCGTGATGTTGGCACGACCCAGCGCCGCATCGGCTTCTTTACCGGTCAGGTTTTTGCTCACCAGATCGATCAGGAACAGATGGTTATGGGTGCCGCCAGAGACGATGTTGTAGCCGCGTGCGATCAGCACCTCGACCATCGCTTTGGCATTTTTCGCGACCTGCTGCTGATAGGTTTTGAATTCCGGCTCCATCGCCTCTTTGAACGCCACCGCTTTACCGGCGATCACGTGCATCAGAGGACCGCCCTGTCCACCCGGGAACACCGCGGAGTTCAGTTTTTTATACAGCTCTTCGTCACCGTTTTTCGCCAGGATAATACCGCCGCGAGGACCCGCCAGCGTTTTGTGGGTGGTCGAGGTCACGATGTGCGCGTGCGGCACCGGGCTTGGGTAGACGTCAGCGGCGATCAGACCGGCAACGTGCGCCATATCAACGAACAGCCATGCGCCGACGCTATCGGCGATTTCACGCATTTTTGCCCAGTCACATACGCCGGAATAGGCAGAGAAACCGCCGACGATCATCTTCGGCTTATGCGTTTTGGCCAATTCAGCCAGCTCGTCGTAGTCGATCTTGCCGGTTTCATCGATGCCGTAAGCGACTACGTTGTAGAGTTTGCCAGAAAGGTTAACCGGTGAGCCGTGGGTCAGGTGTCCGCCGTGGGCCAGGTTCATGCCAAGGATGGTATCGCCCGGCTGCAGCAGTGCGGTGTACACCGCGAAGTTCGCCTGTGAACCTGAATGCGGCTGCACGTTAGCGTAATCAGCGCCAAACAGCTGTTTAGCGCGGTCAATCGCTAACTGCTCAACGATATCAACATATTCACATCCGCCGTAGTAGCGTTTGCCTGGATAGCCTTCGGCGTATTTGTTGGTGAGCTGCGAACCTTGCGCCTGCATAACGCGCGGGCTGGTGTAGTTTTCAGAAGCAATCAGTTCAATGTGCTCTTCCTGACGCACTTTCTCTTGCTCCATCGCCTGCCACAACTCGGCATCATAATCGGCAATGTTCATATCACGCTTTAACATCCGCATCTCCTGACTCAGCTAACTTTTTTAACGGCAGTTTAAGCCCCACCGGGGCGAAGGCCCACAGTGTAAACCGTTTTATCAGGTGAAGGTAGGGTGAATCCCCTCTTTTTCCGCAAACGATTGGCTATGCAGCGGCACGGGATTTTTACGCTTTTTTCTGGCGAAACTGCATCACGATTTTTCTTCAGGATGTGACGGAGATTTCCTCCTCCAGCGGCAGTTCGCGACCTGCCCAGCCGCCAGAAAGTTGATGCGGTTATTTACAGCGCAGCGGGTATCGCTATAAGATGCATTTAAAATGCAACTTTACATGTGAGGTTCTTCCTATGCTTGATGCGCAAACCATCGCGACCGTTAAATCGACTCTGCCCGCCATTGCGGCCTGCGGTCCGAAACTCACCGCCCACTTTTATGACCGCATGTTGTCGCACCATCCCGAACTGAAAAACGTCTTCAACATGAATAATCAGCGCACTGGCGATCAGCGTGAAGCGCTGTTCAATGCGATTTGCGCCTACGGTGCTAACCTGGAAAATCTGGCAGTGCTGCTGCCGGCGGTGGAGAAAATTGCCCAGAAGCATACCAGCCTGAATATTCAGCCCGATCAGTACGCCATCGTCGGCGAAAATTTACTGGCGACCATCAAAGAGCTGCTGGATCCGGGTGAAGAGGTGCTGGCGGCCTGGGGCCGGGCTTATGGCGTACTGGCAGAGGTATTTATCCAGCGTGAAGAGCAGATTTATCAGGCGTCAGAACAGCAAACCGGCGGCTGGCGGGGTACCCGCGCTTTCCGCATCAGCGCCATTGAGCAACAGAGTGCGGTGATTAAAAGTTTCACCTTTACGCCGGTCGACGGCGGACCGGTGGCCGCATTTGAGCCGGGTCAGTACCTGACGGTGCACCTGCAGCCCGCCAGCTTCGAACATCATCAGATTCGTCAATATTCCCTGACTAACCTGAGTAACGGTAAAGATTACCGCATTGCGGTGAAACGTGAGGACAAAGGCACGGTTTCCGGCTGGCTGCATCAGTATGGTCAGGTGGGCGATGAAGTGCAGCTGGCTGCGCCGCACGGTGATTTCTTCCTGCAGGCTGAGTCTGCAACGCCGGTGGCGCTGATTTCGGCGGGCGTCGGTCAGACCCCGATGCTGGCCATGCTGCATGCGCTGGCCGCGCAGCAGCATCCTGCGGCGGTAAGCTGGCTGCACGCTGCGGAAAATGGCGAGCAGCACGCCTTTGCCGACGAAGTCACAGCGACCGGCGCCCGGCTCAGCGATTTCGTTTCGCAGGTCTGGTATCGTCAGCCTGCCCCGCAGGATGCCGGCGCGTTTGATGCGCAGGGCATGATGGACGTGACGGCGCTGGCAGCACGTTTACAGTCACCGCAGACGCAGTTCTACCTGTGTGGCCCGCTGGGCTTTATGCAGCATGTGGTGGCGCAGCTGCGTGATGCTGGCGTCGAGGATGCACGCATCCATTACGAACTGTTCGGGCCGCATAAAGGCATGTGATTGCGCCATAAAAAAAGCCCGCATCGCCGCGGGCTTTTTTAATCTGGCGAACTCAAATCGCCTCTTCATCCTCTTCGCCCGTACGAATACGCACTACGCGCGCGACGTCAAAGACAAAGATTTTACCGTCACCGATTTTACCGGTCTGCGCAGTGCGCATGATGGTTTCAACACAGGTATCGACGATATCGTCGCCGACCACCATCTCAATTTTTACTTTCGGCAGAAAGTCGACCATATACTCTGCGCCACGATAGAGCTCGGTATGGCCTTTCTGGCGGCCGAATCCTTTCACTTCACTCACGGTCATGCCGGTGATGCCGACTTCAGCTAAGGCTTCACGTACATCATCGAGTTTGAATGGTTTGATAATCGCATCAATCTTTTTCATGTCAGACCCTTTTCTCTCTCCCTCCGTGGTCGGAAGGGTTTATCAAGTATAAATGTTGCTGGCGTGGCCGGGCAGCTAATATCCGCCATGCGGATCACGCTTTGCCCTGCGGATTGGCGGCGCACGCTACTCTTTAAAATCGCTGGCGTCCAGTTCGTGACGAGACAGCAGCTTATAGAACTCAGTACGGTTGCGTCCAGCCAGACGCGCAGCATGGGTCACATTGCCTTTGGTCATCTGCAGTAACTTACGCAGATAGTTCAGCTCGAATTGATTGCGCGCCTCGACAAAGGTGGGCAACGCACTGTTTTCACCGCTCAGCGCCTGCGCCACCAGCGCATCACTGATTACCGGTGACGCGCTGAGTGCCACACACTGCTCAACCACGTTGACCAGCTGACGCACGTTGCCCGGCCAGCTGGCGGCCATCAGGCGTTTCATCGCATCGACAGAAAAGCTGCGGATCTGCGGCTTATGCCGTTCCGCCGCCTGACGCAGCAGATGATTCGCCAGCAGCGGGATATCTTCCGTCCGCTGATGCAGCGCCGGAATTTTCAGGTTAACCACGTTGAGACGATAGAACAGATCCTCGCGGAACTCTTTTTTCTCCATCGCCTTAGGCAGATCGCGGTGAGTGGCGGAAATGATACGCACGTCGATATCCATGTCGTGATCGCTGCCGACCGGCCGGACCTTGCGCTCCTGCAGCACCCGCAGCAGCTTAACCTGCAACGCCTGTGGCATGTCGCCGATCTCATCCAGAAACAGCGTGCCGCCACCGGCCGCTTTGAATAGCCCATCACGGGCGCTGACCGCGCCGGTAAACGCTCCTTTGGCGTGGCCAAACAGCTCCGACTCCAGCAGTTGTTCCGGCAACGCGCCGCAGTTGATGGCGATAAACGGCTTGCCGTGACGCGGACTGGCAGCATGGATCGCCTGTGCCAGCATCTCTTTACCGGTGCCGCTCTGACCGTTAATCAGCACGCTGACGTCAGACTGCGCCACCATATGCGCCTGCTCCAGCAGCCGCAGCATCAGCGGGCTGCGGGTGACAATAGCTTCGCGCCAGCGGTCATCGCTGATCGGCGCCTGCTGCGCCAGCGCTTCATCAATCGCTTTATAGAGCGCATCACGATCCACCGGCTTGGTCAGAAAGCTGAACACCCCCTGCTGAGTGGCGGAGACCGCATCCGGAATCGAGCCGTGCGCGGTCAGGATAATTACCGGTAGCCCCATGTGGCGTTTCTGGATTTCGCCAAACAGCGCCAGACCGTCCATTTCGTCCATCCGCAGATCGCTGATAACCAGATCAATTTTTTCTTTCTGCAGCAGGCGCAACGCCTCCGGGCCGCTGGCAGCGGTAGTGACCTGATAACCTTCGCTGCTGAGACGCATGCCCAGCAGCTTCAGCAGGCTGGGATCGTCATCGACCAGCAGCAGCCGGGCGGCTTGTTTAACCATTATTGCTCCTCGTCCTGCGGCAGTGCGGTGCCGTGACTGCTGTCAGAGACATCCGGCGCTTTGCGGGATGATAGCTGGCGCTCAATGTCAGTCAGTCGCTCCAGCTTACGCTGCGTATCACTCAGCTGCTGTTGCTGCCTGACCATCTGCTGCCGGAGCGTCTCCAGCTGGCCATCACTGCTTTGTTGCAGATGTGCATAACGGGTTCGCGCTTCGCTGAGGTCAAGTTGCGCCGCCTGATTGCTGCGCCACAGCTGAATAAGCGGACGAACCGGCGCAGGAAAATCACTGCTGTAGCGGTCCAGGGCAGCGACATACTGGCGTCGCTCCACCGGGGTGACGTTGCCGTTAGCCATTAACACGCCCTGCTTAAAGGCGCGTGACCAGCCGTCAGCCGGCCAGCGGTGCGCTTCGGCGCGGGCTTCGGCGGGCGACAGCCGTTCTGCACAGTCGATGGCGCGCATCCAGTAGAGCGGATTCGCCAGCGCCGCGTGGTTCTCAATCTGCCACACGTCGCTGCAGCGGGTGGCCAGATAATCGGCTATTTTGACCTCCGGCTCTGCCACCGGATGGCCCGACGGCAGCGATGAGGTGGCCGGAGAAGTAGTACATCCGCTGAGCAGCAGCGTGGTCAGCGTGCTCAACAGCAAAGCGGGTAAATATTTCATCAGTCAGACATTCCCGGCTGTGGTATTCAGTTCAATGCGAAAACAGACGCCGGTGCGATCGCTGGAGACCAGCGACAGGTCGCCCTGCATCCGACGCAGGCAATCTTTGGCGATGCTCAGGCCCAGCCCGCTGCCTTTCACCGGCCCTTTACGCTGCTGGCTGCCCTGAAAGAACGGCTCGAATATCATCTTCTGCTCGTCCGGCGGAATCGGGGTGCCGCTGTTGGCAACCTCGATCCAGATCCGATCGCCCTGCTGCTGACTGCGCAGCCAGATGGTACCGGATTCGCTGCCGTAGTTCACGGCGTTCGAATAGAGGTTGTCGATCACCCGCATCAATAGCGTCGGCTCGGCCAGACAGTGGGTCGCGTTGAGCTCCAGCACCGTCTGCATCAGTTTGGTTCGCGCCGACAGCGCATGGGCGCTAACTACCCGCGCCACAATCTCATCCAGCCTGACCGTTTCCAGTCGGGTCGGGCCATCGGCCAGTTTACGGTTGTAATCCAGCAGTTGCTCAATCAGCCGCTGCAGATGGCGGCTACTGCTGTCCAGAATCGACACTACCTCTTTCTGCTCGCTATTAAGCGATCCGGCCACTTCATCCGCCAGCAGTTCGGTGCCTTCGCGCAAACTGGCTAACGGCGTTTTCAGTTCGTGGGAGAGATGACGCAGGAATTCATGACGCTGGGTTTCCAGCCAGGCCAGCCGTTCGCTCAGCCAGAGAATACGCTGACCGAGTGACCGCAGCTCGCGCGGGCCGCGAAGCTCTACGCTGCTGCCCAGTTCGCGTCCTTCACCCAGCCGGTTGATCATCCGTTCGATGCGTTTCACCGGCCCGATGATCATGCCGGTGAAGAGCATCATTAACGCTAGGCTGATAATAAACAGAATCAGCGCCTGCCAGCCGAAGAACTGGCCGCGATCGGCAATTTCACGCTGCAGCTGTAAGCCGCGTGAGAACACCACCTCACGCGTGTCCTGCACCATCCGGGCATTGGTGGCCGAGAAGCGATCCAGCGCTTCGGCGGCGCGCGGCACCGGGTTGCCATTGTCGCACTGTGGTTGAGTCAGCAGGGGCAGCGTGGCTTGCAGCGTCTGGAAAGCTGGCAGTTCCGGCAGGCTGGCGCTGTGAGCGCTCAGCATCTGGCTGTAGCGGGTGCGCTGCGTTTGATAGAGCCGCGCCAGCGAGGCGTCATCCAGCACGCAGTACTGGCGATAGCTGCGCTCCAGCTCAACCGCCGTGCGCGCCATCGCCTCACTGCGGCGCACGTCGGTGAAAGTGTTGCGGTTGGTGTCCGCCGCCTGTTCGCTGAGGGCCGAGAGGCTTTCCCACGCCTGCCACGCCAGCACCAGCAGCGGTAACAGCACCAGCACAAACGCCATCAGCACCAGCTGGCGCAGAGAACGGGGAAATAAACGCCATCTTTTCACGCGGCCGCTTCCTTAGAAAAATGCTGTCTGGATGCTAGCGGAGTCTGATGCAGGAAGAAAGGGGCAGAAAATAAAACGGCAGGCGCGCTGGCCTGCCGTTGACGCGACGCCAGCGGCATCGCGGAACAATGGGTGGAGCCTTACTCAACGTTACGTCCGGCGTTTGATAACGTTGCAAAGCAAACGATTATCGATGAGGTGGACGGCAGGCTCCGTTTGGTGCGTCATTCGGATTTTATGAGCTCTTTTCCGCGGTGCGGGGCAATCATAAACAGGTGAATGAGCAGCGCATGGAGTATAGCAAGTTTCATGCCACTTAATAAATAGTGATGTTTTTCAGTAAATTGTCAGATTGCCCGGACCACCGGCGGCGTTAGCGAACCGCGAAAGCCGCTAAAAATTGTCGCCTGACAGCAACACTCAGCAGGGTCGCTAAACTATCTGATATAAATCATCAGGATAAATGTCGCCTGATAGCGACACCGTTGATCGGCGACTGTCGTCATTTGCCAACAGCCGCCTGAAAATAAAACAGGAGGCGCAGTGGCCTCCTGTTGTTATCAGCGGATTAATTAACCCAGCTGTTTACGTGCGTTGCGGAAAATACGCATCCACGGGCTGTCTTCGCCCCACTCTGCCGGATGCCAGGAGTGGCTGACGGTGCGGAACACCCGCTCCGGGTGCGGCATCATGATGGTGACGCGGCCGCTTTCGTTGGTGACCGCGGTAATACCGTTTGGCGAGCCGTTCGGGTTAGCCGGATAGGTTTCTGTCACTTTGCCGAAGTTATCGATAAAGCGCAGCGCCACCAGTCCTTTCGCTTCCAGCGCGGCCAGATGCGCCGGGTCGCGCACTTCAACGAACCCTTCACCATGGGAAACCGCGATAGGCATATGCGAGCCGGCCATTCCATCCAGTAACAGCGACGGACTGGCTGCCACTTCGACCAGGCTGAAACGGGCTTCAAACCGTTCAGACTGGTTACGCACAAAGCGTGGCCACAGGTCACTGCCGGGAATCAGCTCACGCAGGTTGGACATCATCTGACAACCGTTGCAGACGCCGAGCGCCAGGGTCTGCGGACGGTGGAAGAAGGTCTCAAACTCGTCACGCACCCGTGCGTTAAACAGGATTGATTTTGCCCAGCCTTCGCCGGCGCCCAGCACGTCGCCGTAAGAGAAACCGCCACAGGCAACCAGCGCCTGGAACTCTTCCAGACTACGACGTCCGGCCAGCAGGTCGCTCATGTGCACATCAACCGCGGTAAAGCCGGCCCGGTCAAACGCCGCCGCCATTTCAACGTGTGAGTTGACGCCCTGCTCACGCAGCACCGCAACCCGTGGACGCGCGCCGGTGGCGATCATTGGGGCTGCGACATCTTCCTGTGGATTGAAGGTCAGCGTAACGTTAAGGCCTGGATCGCTGTCGTTCTTTTTCGCTTCGTGTTCCTGATCGGCACAGGCCGGGTTGTCACGCAGGCGCTGCATCTGCCAGGTGGTTTCTGCCCACCAGGTGCGCAGCGTGGTCCGGCTTTCGCTGTAAACCGCGCTGTCGCCCGAACGAATCACAAAGCGGTCGCCCGGCTGCGCGTGGCCCAGCAGATGACTGCAGTCGGCCAGACCGTGATCGGCCAGGATTTGCTCCACCGCCGCGCGATCGGCCGCGTTAATCTGAATTACCGCGCCCAGCTCTTCAGTAAATAAGGCGGCCAGCGGGTCATTGCCCAGCGCCGCGATATCCACTTCAACGCCACAGTGGCCAGCAAAGGCCATCTCTGCCAGCGTCACTAACAGGCCACCGTCGGAACGATCGTGGTAAGCCAGCAGTTTCTGCTGCGCCACCAGCGCCTGTATCGCGTTGAAGAAGCCCGCCAGCTGGCTGGCATCACGCACGTCAGCAGGCTTGTCGCCCAGCTGACGATAAACCTGTGACAGCGCCGTAGCGCCGAGGGTATTGGCCCCGTTACCGAGATCAATCAGCAGCAGCAGGTTTTCACCATCGGGCTGCAGCTGCGGCGTAACGGTACGACGCACATCTTCAACCCGCGCAAACGCGGTGATCACCAGCGACAGCGGCGAGGTCATCTCGCGCTGTTCGGTGCCTTCCTGCCAGCGGGTTTTCATCGACATCGAATCTTTACCCACCGGGATGGTGATACCCAGCGCCGGACAAAGCTCTTCGCCGACCGCTTTTACCGCAGCGTACAGACCGGCGTCTTCGCCCGGATGACCGGCAGCCGACATCCAGTTAGCCGACAGTTTGACGCGTTTCAGCGAGCCAATAGCGGTGGCCGCGAGGTTAGTTAATGCTTCACCTACCGCCAGACGGCCGGAGGCGGCGAAATCGAGCAGCGCAACCGGCGCACGTTCACCCAGCGCAAAGGCTTCACCGTGATAGCTGTCGAGGCTGGCAGTGGTCACGGCACAGTTGGCGACCGGGATTTGCCACGGACCGACCATCTGGTCGCGCGCGACCATGCCGGTCACGCTGCGGTCACCGATGGTGATCAGGAACGTTTTCTCGGCCACGGCGGGCAGATGCAGCACGCGATTCACCGCATCCACCAGAGTGATGCCATCACGCTGCAGTTCACTGCCCTGCGCCTGCTGCGTCACGACGTCACGCGTCATCTTCGGCGTTTTGCCCAGCAGCACGTCGAGCGGCATGTCGATCGGTTTATTGTCGAAATGGCTGTCGCTCAGGCTGAGATGCAACTCTTCGGTGGCTTCACCGATCACCGCAAACGGTGCGCGCTCACGCTGGCAAATCGCTTCGAACTCAGCCAGCTTCTCGGGTGCCACCGCCATCACATAACGTTCCTGTGATTCGTTGCACCACACTTCCAGCGGACTCATGCCCGGCTCATCGTTGAGGATATCGCGCAGGTTAAACTGACCGCCGCGGCCGCCATCGCTGACCAGCTCAGGCATCGCATTCGACAGGCCGCCCGCGCCCACGTCATGGATGAACAGAATCGGGTTGTCATCGCCGAGCTGCCAGCAGCGATCGATCACTTCCTGGCAACGACGCTCCATTTCCGGGTTGTCACGCTGAACCGAGGCGAAGTCGAGATCGGCATCAGACTGACCCGACGCCATCGAAGAAGCGGCACCGCCGCCCAGACCGATATTCATCGCCGGACCGCCCAGCACCACCAGCTTAGCGCCGACGGTGATTTCACCTTTCTGCACGTGGTCAGCACGGATATTGCCAATGCCGCCCGCCAGCATGATCGGCTTGTGGTAGCCGCGCAGCTCGGTGCCATTGTGGCTGGTAACCTGCTCTTCATAGGTACGGAAGTAACCGTTCAGTGCCGGACGACCAAATTCATTGTTAAATGCCGCGCCGCCCAGTGGGCCATCGGTCATGATCTCCAGCGCGCTGACGATGCGATCCGGTTTACCGAAATCCTCTTCCCACGGCTGCCCGAAGCCAGGAATACGCAGGTTCGACACCGAGAAGCCGACCAGCCCAGCTTTTGGCTTAGCGCCGCGTCCGGTTGCCCCTTCGTCACGGATTTCACCCCCGGAGCCGGTTGCCGCGCCAGGCCACGGAGAAATCGCCGTGGGATGGTTGTGGGTTTCCACTTTCATCAGGATATGTGCCGCTTCCTGATGCCAGCGGTATTCGCTTTCTGCCGCGTCGGCGAAGAAACGCCCCACTTCGGAGCCTTCCATTACCGCAGCGTTGTCTTTGTAAGCAGACAGCACGTAGTCCGGCGTCTGCTCCATGGTGTTCTTGATCATCTTAAACAGCGACTTCGGCTGTTTCTCGCCATCAATAATCCAGTCGGCGTTAAAGATCTTATGGCGACAGTGCTCAGAGTTAGCCTGAGCGAACATATAGAGTTCGATGTCATTCGGATTGCGACCCAGACGGGTGAACGCCGCCAGCAGGTAATCAATCTCATCGTCTGCCAGCGCCAGACCCAGCGAGAGGTTAGCCTGAACCAGCGCCTGACGGCCCTCACCCAGCACATCGACACTTTTCACCGGCTGCGGTGAGTGGTGAGCGAACAGCTGCTCAGCTTGCGCCAGATCACTGTAGACCGTCTCCATCATGCGATCATGCAGCAGTGCGCCAAGCGACTGCCACTGCGCCTCGGTTAACTGAGGTGCCTGCACATAAAATGCCAGACCGCGCTCGAGGCGACGAACCTGCGGCAGATCGCAGTTATGGGCAATGTCGGTGGCTTTCGATGACCATGGCGAAATGGTGCCAGGACGCGGTGTCACCAGCAGCAGACGCCCTTGTGGCGCATGTTCAGCGAGAGAAGGACCATATTTCAGCAGACGCTGTAAACGGGTTTGTTGGTCGGCGCTCAGTGGCGCGCTGACATCGGCAAAATGGACGTACTCAGCGTAAATATCACTCACCGGCAGGTGAGCGTCCTGAAAGCGGGTCAGCAGTTTGTTTACACGAAATGCCGACAGGGCGGGCGAACCACGCAGAATTTCCATCATAAGATCTCTCGTCTTCGAAACGCCGGGCGACGCTTCATTGGGCGCAACAGGGGAAAACGGGGCGTATTATAGAGAAAGCGACCTCGCGACGAAACCGTTTGCGCAAAATTTATGGCCCACCGGATTTGCCTGAAATTTGCGCAAAACCTGCTATATGAGTTGCTCAGCTTCGCTTTGTTGCGCAAAATGCCCCTCGCTCTGGGAGTTCAAAGAAGATAAATACTGCCTTTAAAAGACAGAGGCCTTAGAGCCAGCGAGAGATAACTATTTGAAACGCCTAAAATTTAATTATCTGTTTATCGGTCTGGTCGCCGTGCTGTTAGCCATGGCATTGTGGCCGTCCATTCCGTGGTACGGCGGTGGGCAGGACACGATTTCACAGATTAAATCACGGGGAGTATTGCGTGTCAGCACCATCAATTCCCCGCTGACTTACTACACCATTAATCAGGCTCCAGCCGGTATGGACTACGAGCTGGCAAAACGCTTCGCCGATTATCTGGGCGTTAAACTGAAGGTGACGGTGCGCCCGAACCTGAGTGACCTGTTTGACGATCTTGATGAAGGCAAAGCCGATGTGCTGGCGGCGGGCCTGAATTACAACAGCGAGCGCCTGGCACGGTATCGAACCGGGCCCGGCTACTACAACGTTTCGCAACAGCTGGTGTATCGCGTGGATAAGCCACGCCCGAAAAACCTCGGTGATCTCAAGGGGCGGCTGACGGTCGCCTCGGGATCGGCGTACCTCTCCAGCCTGAAAAGCGCCCGCTCAAACCAGTTCCCCGATCTGGACTGGGCAATCTCCACCGATCAAAGCCCGAAAGCGCTGCTGGAAGCGGTGGCGGATGGCAAACTCGACTACACCATCGGCGACTCGGTGACAATCGCCCTGCTGCAGCGCATCTATCCTCAGCTGGCGGTGGCGTTTGACGTCACCGATGAAGAGCCAGTGACCTGGTATATGAAGCAGAGCGACGATGACAGCCTGAATGCGGCGATGCTCGACTTCTTTAACGGCATGGGTGAAGAAGGCGCGATGGCGCGACTGGAGGAGAAATATCTCGGTCACGTCGGGACCTTTGACTATGTCGATACCCGCACTTTCCTGCGCGCTATCGACAGCACCCTGCCCGACATCAAGCCGCTGTTTGAGAAGTATGCCACCAGCATCGACTGGCGCCTGCTGGCCGCCATCTCTTATCAGGAGTCGCACTGGAATCCGCAGGCTACCTCGCCGACCGGCGTGCGCGGCATGATGATGCTGACCCGCAATACCGCTGAGAGCCTGGACGTTGGCGACCGCACCGATCCTGAGCAGAGTATTCGCGGTGGCAGTCAGTATCTGCAGAATATGATGGAAAAAGTGCCGCAGACCATCCCGGAAGATGAACGCATCTGGTTTGCGCTGGCGGCCTACAACATGGGCTATGCCCACATGCTCGATGTGCGCAAACTGACGGCGCGTCAGGGCGGCAATCCGGATAGCTGGGCGGACGTTAAGCTGCGGCTGCCGATGCTGAGCCAGAAGCGTTACTACACCCAGACCACCTATGGCTACGCGCGCGGTCACGAGGCGTATAACTACGTCGAGAACATTCGTAAGTATCAGATTAGCCTGGTGGGCTATCTGCAGGAGCAGGAGAAGCGGCTGGCACAGCAGGTAGCTGCGCAAGCGGAACTGGCAAAAGGCTATCCGGCGGTTGAACCGAGCATCGCGATGAACTAGGGCTAACTCTGGCGCTGCGCCTGACGCAGCGCTTTTTTCTGCTCGCGCCGCATGCGGAAGAAGTCACTCAGCATGGCGGCACACTCTGCTGCCAGCACGCCGCTGTGCAATTCAATCTGATGATTCATGCCGGGATGGCCCAGTACATCCAGCAGCGAGCCTGCCGCTCCGGTTTTGACATCATGCGCGCCATACACCAGCCGGGTAATGCGACTGTGGACCATCGCGCCCGCGCACATCACGCACGGTTCCAGCGTCACGTAGAGCGTGGTGTTCAGCAATCGATAGTTTTCCAGTACCTTACCGCCCTGCCGCAGCGCCATCATTTCGGCATGGGCGGTCGGATCGTGCTGACCAATCGGGCGATTCCAGCCTTCGCC
The DNA here is from genome assembly GCF_059730575.1 of Pantoea sp. X-Soil-YNGN-775. Taxonomy (NCBI): domain Bacteria; kingdom Pseudomonadati; phylum Pseudomonadota; class Gammaproteobacteria; order Enterobacterales; family Erwiniaceae; genus Pantoea; species Pantoea sp. X-Soil-YNGN-775. The sequence goes on from NZ_AP035945.1 coordinate 3,094,846, forward strand.
AATCACCCGGTCATCCTGTATCAGCACCGCACCGACCGGCACTTCGCCCTGCTCCCAGGCTAATCGCGCCAGGCTGAGGGCGTGGCGCATCCAGTATTCATCGCGTTGTTGATTCATGCAGGCCACTCCCGGCAACAGAAAAGCGGCGCATTATAGCGGTCTCGCGGTCGCGGGTGAAACTTATTCCAGCTGTTGCAGTTCACCCGCCGGCGTGACACGCCAGCGATGCTGGCAGAAAAACAGCAGCGGGTTATCCTGCTTGCTGTCGCTGTACCCGCTGTAAAGCTGCAGCGGCGTGCCGATTTTCTCCTCCAGCTGCGCCACTTTCTCATGGCCGAGACAGCGCATCGCCAGCACTCGTCCACCCCAGCCGCGCTGCATCTGGCTGGCAATCATTTTCACCCGCGGCAGAAAGGCGGAGTCGTAGTAAACCTGTTCGACCAGCGACTGCGGTGAGCCGGTAATCAGCCAGACATCGGCGTCGTCGCTGCCGAGATAGTCCGTCAGCCGCTGCTGCACCACCGGGAACGCTTTCACCCGCAGGCGAAACCATTGCGCGAAATCAGCTTCCAGACGCAGCAAGGTTCGCTCTGAATGACCAAAGGTGATCGACCACAGCAACAGGCTCATCGGCCAGCGTGCCGCCCGGCCTTTGAACAGCAATCCGAGCCCCACCACCGGCAGCAACGGCACCACCAGCAGCAGATTCAGCGGCCGGCGTCGCAGCAGATAACGCATGAAGGTGCCAAACATATCCTGTTGATGCAGCGTGCCGTCCAGGTCGAAAAATACGATGCGACGTTGTGTACCCTTGGTCAAACAACTCTCCTTTTCGCTGATTTTGCGCCAATAGACTCTATTGTAGCCATCATCAGGCGGCACGGCGATGGCTGTCATTTTTAATTCCGATGACTACAATGCCAGATGAATAGTTTATTCTTCGCAAATTACTCCTGAATCATGAGGATTGGGCATGAGTTCATTGCTGCGCATTCGCCAGCTTTATCCCCGCCTGGCGCTAAACGAACGCCGGCTGGCTGATTTTCTGCTGTCACAACCCGATCGGGCCCGCCATCTGAGTTCGCAAAAGCTGGCCGAAGAGTCAGGCGTCAGTCAGTCGAGCGTGGTCAAGTTCGCCCAGAAGCTGGGCTACAAGGGGTTTCCGGCGCTGAAACTGGCTCTGAGTGAGTCACTGGCTGACAAAGATGCCATTACCGTGCATAACCATATTCTCAGCGATGATCCGCTTAAGATGGTGGGTGAGAAGTTGCTGGCTGAAAAGCTGTCGGCGATTCGCGCCACGCTGGATATCAACAGCGAGGAGAAGCTCAACGAGGTGTTGCAGCTGCTAAAGAATGCCCGGCGCATTTTACTGGTGGGAATTGGCGCTTCAGGCCTGGTGGCGAAAGATTTTTCATGGAAGCTGATGAAAATCGGGATCAATGCGGTCGCCGAACAGGATATGCACGCCCTGCTGGCCAGCGTACAGGCGATGGGGCCGGGCGACGTGCTGCTCGCTATCTCCTATACCGGTGAACGGCGTGAGATCAATCTGGCCGCGCAGGAAGCCGCCCAGGTGGGTGCCGACGTGGTGGCCTTTACCGGCTTTACCCCGAATACTTTGCAACAGAGCGCCAGTCAGTGTCTCTATACCGTGGCGGAAGAGCAAAGCACCCGCAGCGCGGCGATCTCTTCGACCACCGCGCAGCTGGCGTTAACTGACCTGCTGTTTATGGCGCTGGTACAAAACGATCCGGAACGCGCCTCCAGCCATATTCGTCACAGCGAAGCACTGGTGAAAAAGCTGGTCTGATCAGCCGGAGGGCGTATAATAGCCGCGCTTTTTCTGTTGTAACCAGGTGGGAAAAATGGCGCTGTTGATCACGGCCAAATGCATTAACTGCGATATGTGCGAACCGGAATGCCCGAACCAGGCCATCTCGCTGGGTGATGCGATTTATGAAATTGACGTCAGCCGCTGCACCGAGTGCATCGGACACTATGATGAGCCAACCTGTCAGCGGGTTTGCCCGATCGATAACACCATTATCACTGATCCACAGCACACCGAATCACGCGATGCGCTGTGGGATAAGTTTGTGGTGCTGCACGGCTAGCTTTCGATAATTACCGTGGCGCAGGCGTAATGACGTTCGTCAGCCAGCGTCACGTGAACGCTTTTCACGCCCAGTCGCTGTGCCAGTTCATCCGCATGCTGGAAAAAACGTAACCCCGGTTTCCCCAGCGCATCGTTATAAACCTCAAACTGATTGAAGGCCAGACCGCCGCGAATGCCGGTGCCAAATGCCTTGGCCGCCGCCTCTTTGACGGCAAAACGCTTGGCGAGAAAGCGCACCGGCTGCTGGTGCGCCTGATATTGCTGCCATTCCGCTTCGCTCAGCACCCGACGTGCCAGCCGATCGCCGGAGCGCTCAATCACCCCGGCGATACGCTCGATTTCGACGATATCGGTGCCCAGCCCGAGAATTGCCATCAGCGACGCGCTTCACGCAGCAGCTGCTTCATCTCCCGGACTGCGTCAGGCAATCCGCTCATCACCGCACGCCCAATAATCGCATGACCGATATTCAGCTCATGCATCTCCGGCAGTGCGGCAATCGGCAGCACGTTGTGATAGGTCAGACCGTGGCCGGCGTTGACCTTCAGACCGAGGCTGGCCGCAAAGCTAGCCGCCTGACGGATGCGCGCCAGTTCCGCGTCGCGCGCCAGACCTTCCGGGGCTTCAGCGTAGGCACCGGTATGAATTTCGATGTACGGCGCCCCGCTGGCCACCGCCGCTTCAATCTGGCGGTGATCGGCATCAATGAACAGTGAAACCAGGATTCCCGCTTCACTCAGCAGCTTGACCGCCGCATTCAGCTTGTCCTGCTGGCCGGCCACGTCCAGTCCGCCTTCGGTGGTCACTTCCTGACGCTTTTCCGGCACCAGACAGCAGAACTGCGGCTTGATATCGCAGGCGATACCAATCATCTCATCGGTGACCGCCATCTCCAGATTCATCCGCGTCTGGATGGTGTCTCGCAGAATACGCACATCGCGATCGGTGATATGACGACGATCCTCGCGCAGGTGCACGGTAATACCGTCCGCGCCTGCCTGCTCAGCGATAAACGCCGCCTGCACCGGATCGGGATAGTTTGTCCCGCGCGCGTTACGTACCGTGGCAATGTGATCGATATTGACGCCTAACAGCAACTCAGCCATGACCATTCTCCCTTCTTATTCATCATAATGTTGAGTGTACCGCGTTGCGTCCGGCAAGCGGTACGACCAGCGCTATTCAGCCGCTTCGTCAGGTTTTTTTTTCGGGATAAACTGACGAAACAGCTCCTGACTCTTGAGCGGCTTACCGCCGAGGTAAGGTTTCAGGGCGATACGGGTGAACCGCTTGGCCGCTCGCAGACTGTCGGCATCGGGAAACTCACGCTCACACAGGGCGCGCAGCTGGCGACCGGTGAAACTGCGTTGATTCAGTACCAGGCTGGCGATAAAGCCGCGCTCTTCGCGGTAGCTGTAGGTCATCTCGTCGCTGACCGGCTCGCCGCTGCCGGCACAGTGCAGGAAATCGACGCCGTAGCCAAGATGGCCGAGCAGCGCCAGTTCGAAGCGGCGCAGCGCAGGTTCTGGCGACCCCTGAGATGAGGCTAAGCTTTGCAGACAGTTGAGGTAATCGAAGAACAGCTCGGAGAAGGGGAATTCCTGCTCCAGGACGCGGGATATCAGTTCGTTGACGTAGAGTCCGCAGTAAAGCGTGATGCCGCTGAGCGGTAACGCCAGCGACACTGCTTCGGCATTGCGCAGGGTTTTAACCTCGCCCCGCCCGCTCCAGCGAACCAGCAGCGGGGTAAAAGGCTGTAGCGCTCCTTTCAGCTGGGAGCGCCGTGAACGCGCCCCTTTCGCCAGCACCCGCACCCGCCCTTCGCTTTCGCTGAACAGGTCGAGCAGCAGACTGGTCTCACTGAAGGGACGACTATGCAGCACAAAGGCGCGTTGCCAGCCTTCCATCGAATCAGAGATCGTCTGTGTAACCCAGGCTGCGCAGCGCACGTTCGTCGTCCGCCCAGCCCGATTTCACCTTAACCCACAGTTCGAGATGCACTTTCGCTTCGAACATATCTTCCATGTCTTTACGCGCTTCAATGCCGATGGTTTTGATCTTGCTGCCTTTGTTACCAATCACCATCTTCTTCTGACCTTCACGCTCAACCAGAATCAGGCCATTGATGTCGTAGCCGCCGCGTTCGTTAGAGACGAAGCGTTCAATTTCTACCGTCACCGAGTAAGGCAGTTCAGCGCCGAGGAAACGCATCAGCTTCTCACGGATGATCTCCGACGCCATAAAGCGCTGTGAACGGTCGGTGATGTAATCTTCCGGGAAGTGGTGATCGGCCTGGCGCAGATGTTTACGGGTAATTGCCGCAATGGTATCGACGTTCTTCCCGCTTTCCGCCGAGATCGGCACGATATCGAGGAAGTTCATCTGCTGGCTCAGGAATTGCAGATGCGGCAGCAGAATACTTTTATCCTGGATGTTATCGACTTTGTTGATCGCCAGCACCACCGGCACTTTGCCGTCGCGCAGTTTGCCTAACACCATTTCATCATCCGGCGTCCAGCGGGTGCCTTCAACCACGAAGATCACCAGTTCCACGTCGCCAATTGAGCTGCTGGCAGCGCGGTTCATCAGACGGTTAATCGCGCGCTTCTCTTCCATGTGCAGGCCAGGCGTATCGACGTAGATCGCCTGATAAGCGCCTTCGGTATGGATGCCCATGATGCGGTGGCGCGTGGTTTGCGGCTTACGCGAGGTGATCGACACCTTCTGCCCCAGCAACTGGTTCAGTAAAGTGGATTTGCCGACGTTAGGTCGGCCGACAATCGCGACAAAGCCGCAATAAGTTACGTTTTCGCTCATTCGAGTCCTGAGTTATTCAGCGCCTGTTCAGGCGCCGGGATAGTGCATATTCGGGTCATGATTGATTCAGCGCCGGTTCAGACGCCAGGGCCAGCAGGCAGTCAGGTCATGATATAGCGGGCACCGTTGCCGGTGCCGGGGTCAGGGGAATTATTCGAGACCCAGTTTAATCAGCGCCTGTTCGGCGGCTGCCTGTTCTGCTTTACGGCGGCTGGAGCCTACGCCCACCACCGGCTCGGCCATGCCACTCACCTGACAGTGAATGGTGAATTCCTGATCGTGGGCTTCGCCACGCACCTGGACCACCAGATAGCTCGGCAGCGGCAGGTGACGCCCCTGCAGATACTCCTGCAGGCGCGTTTTTGGATCTTTTTGTTTGTCGCCAGGACTGATTTCGTCGAGGCGGCTCTGATACCAGTCGAGGATCAGTTTTTCTACCGTCTGGATACTGCTATCGAGGAAGATACCGCCAATCAGCGCTTCCACCGTATCCGCCAGGATCGATTCGCGACGGAAACCGCCGCTTTTCAGCTCACCAGGTCCTAAACGCAGGCATTCGCCGAGATCAAATTCACGCGCCATTTCCGCCAGCGTATTACCACGCACCAGCGTGGCACGCATGCGGCTCATGTCACCTTCATCAACCCGCGGGAAGCGGTGATAAAGTGCGTTCGCAATCACATAGCTGAGAATGGAATCGCCGAGAAATTCAAGACGCTCGTTGTGCTTACTGCTGGCGCTGCGGTGAGTCAGGGCCTGCTGTAACAGTTCCGAATGAGTAAAAGTGTAGCCCAGTTTGCGCTGAAGCTTGTTAATCAGGATGGGGTTCATGCGATTCCAGTTCTTTGTTGCGTCTGTGACTCTGCATACCAAACAGGGCTGAGAATCCAACACTTTCCGTTTGGTGTGCAGTGGCCTCCCGCAGGAGGCCACCCGATTTGCCTGTTAATCAGACAATAATTTTTTAGTGAATGCCGCCGATACGACTGAATCGCACGCCGGTAGGCCACTGTCCTTCTTGTTTCTCAAAGCTCATCCAGATAGCGACCGCTTTACCGACCAGATTACGCTCCGGGACAAAGCCCCAATAGCGGCTGTCGGCGCTGTTATCACGGTTATCGCCCATCATGAAATATTGCCCTTTCGGCACCACCCAGCTCGCCTGTGGCTGACCCGGCTGCTGGTAATACATGCCCGCCTGACTCTGCGCTTCGTTTACCAGCAGGATGTCGTGGGTCACGTTGCCAATCGTCTCTTTACGGGTGCCGAGGCGTAAGCCTCCGCGCATGGTATCGCCCTGCGGCACCTGATAGAAACCGTTGCCGGTTTCGTTGCCATCAAAGCCGCTGAAGGTCTGAATAAACTTGCTCGGCTCAACGTCGGTGTAGGTCACCGCTAACGCGGTGTCACAGGCTTTACCGTCGGTACAGGCTGGCTTAACCGTCAGGGTTTTGCTGTAAGGATCATAGATCACTTTATCGCCAGGTAAACCAATCACGCGTTTAATGTAGTCGAGGCTCGGATCTTTCGGGTATTTAAATACCGCAATGTCACCGCGCTTAGGCTGACCGGTTGGGATCAGCGTGGTCTGGGTGATTGGATCTTTAATGCCGTAGGCAAACTTCTCCACCAGAATAAAATCGCCAATCAGCAGCGTCGGCATCATCGAGCCCGATGGGATCTGGAACGGTTCGTAAATAAACGAACGCACGATGAACACCACGGCCAGTACCGGGAACACCGAGGCGGTGGTTTCAACCCAGCCCGGCTGCGACGATACTTTCGCCAGCGTTTTGCTGTCGAGCGTATTACCGGTTTGCGCCTGAGCCGCCGCCTGTTTAGCCCGACGTTGCGGTGCCCATTTAAAACGATCAATAACCCAGACGATGCCAGTAATCAGCGTCGCTATCGCCAGTATCAGGGCGAACATATTAGCCATTGGAAATCCTTATTTGCTGTCCTTACCGACATGCAGAATCGCGAGGAAGGCTTCCTGCGGCAGCTCAACATTACCGACCTGCTTCATTCGCTTCTTACCGTCTTTCTGCTTCTGCAACAGTTTCTTCTTACGGCTGACGTCGCCGCCATAACACTTGGCGAGAACGTTTTTACGCAGCTGTTTAACCGTTGAACGCGCGATAATGTGGTTGCCGATTGCCGCCTGAATCGCAATATCAAACTGCTGACGCGGGATGAGCTCTTTCATCTTCTCAACCAGATCGCGTCCACGATACGGTGCGTTTTCACGGTGGGTAATCAGCGCCAGCGCATCGACACGTTCGGAGTTAATCAGAACGTCGACGCGCACCATGTCAGAGGCCTGGAAACGTTTAAAGTTGTAATCCAGCGAAGCATAGCCGCGTGAGGTGGATTTCAGACGGTCGAAGAAGTCGAGCACCACTTCTGCCATCGGAATCTCGTAAGTCAGCGCAACCTGATTGCCGTGGTAAACCATATTGGTCTGAACGCCACGTTTCTCAATGCACAGCGTAATGACGTTGCCCAGATACTCCTGCGGCAGCAGCATATGACACTCAGCGATTGGTTCACGCAGCTCTTCAATGTTATTCAGCGCGGGCAGCTTAGACGGGCTGTCGACGTAGACCACGTCGCCGCTGGTGGTAACCACTTCATACACCACGGTCGGTGCCGTGGTAATTAAATCGAGATCGTATTCACGCTCCAGACGTTCCTGGATGATCTCCATGTGCAGCAGACCAAGGAAGCCGCAACGGAAACCAAAGCCCAGCGCCGTTGAGCTTTCTGGCTCATAGAACAGCGAGGCGTCGTTCAGGCTCAGTTTGCCGAGCGCATCACGGAACGCTTCATAGTCGTCAGAGCTGATTGGGAACAGACCGGCATACACCTGCGGCTTCACTTTTTTGAAGCCTGGCAGCGCTTTGTCTGCCGGGTTACGCGCGGTGGTCAGGGTGTCCCCTACCGGCGCGCCAAGGATGTCTTTAATCGCACAGACCAGCCAGCCCACTTCACCGCAGTTAAGCTCGGTACGATCGACCTGCTTCGGGGTGAAGATGCCGAGACGGTCAGCGTTATACACCTGGCCGGTACTCAGGACCTTAATTTTATCGCCCTTGCGCATGGTGCCGTTTTTAACCCGCACCAGCGATACCACACCGAGGTAGTTATCAAACCAGGAGTCGATAATCAGCGCCTGCAGCGGTGCATCCGGATCGCCTTCTGGCGGCGGGATGTCACGCACTAAACGTTCCAGCACTTCCGGTACGCCAACGCCGGTTTTTGCCGAACAGCGCACCGCGTCAGTGGCATCAATGCCGACGATATCTTCAATTTCCTGCGCCGCACGATCGGGATCGGCCGCTGGCAGGTCAATTTTGTTCAGAACCGGCACTACTTCCAGATCCATCTCAATCGCGGTGTAGCAGTTCGCCAGGGTCTGCGCTTCTACGCCCTGCCCGGCATCCACCACCAGCAGAGCGCCTTCGCAGGCCGCCAGTGAGCGGGAAACTTCATAGGAGAAGTCAACGTGCCCCGGAGTATCGATGAAATTGAGCTGGTAAGTTTCGCCGTCTTTCGCGTGGTAATCGAGCGTTACGCTCTGTGCTTTGATGGTAATACCGCGCTCGCGTTCCAGATCCATAGAGTCAAGAACCTGGGCGGCCATCTCACGGGCGGTGAGGCCACCGCAAATCTGAATCAGGCGGTCAGAGAGCGTAGATTTACCATGGTCGATGTGGGCGATGATGGAGAAATTTCTTATGTGCTTCATTTATATGAATATCTTCGCATAGAGAATCAGTTGAAAACCTGAGCACAGACACATTCAGGAAGATCGCTCTTTACCCACAATCCTGTCAGCCTCATTAATGACGACGCATATTACACTGTTAACGCCGCGCATAAAAGAATGGAACGTTGTGGAAGCGAAACAGAGTTTTGCCTAAGGGAGAACAGACAAAGGCCGCGGAGTGCGCGGCCTGGAGATACGTTACGCTTCGCTTTCAACGCGCAGCGCGTCAGGAGGTAATGCGATGTTCAGGATCACCGGTTGAAAGGCTTCGCGATCGCCCAGTTTCATCGAGACGCCTTTGGCGATAATAAAGCCGCCAATCCCGCCCAGCAGCGCACCACAGGCAGCCGCCAGATCGCTGCTGAACAGCGCCTGAAACAGCCCTGCCACCACAAACAGGCCAAACAGCGGGGTCATGTAAACCAGCAATGCCGAACCCAGCAGGCTGCTCTCGCGGATACCCAGTTCGATGCGCTGACCCGGCTGCAGCGGTTTGCTGCTGGCGATCTGCATTACGTGGGCATTTTTCGGGCCGAGCTTGTTCAGCATGTGGCTGCCGCAGCCTTTACGCGCCTGGCAACTGTTGCAGGAGGTTTTCGCTTCAGTATGCAGAGTGGCGATGCCATCCTGCCATGCCACCACGGTGGCCCATTCTCTCATCATTTTTGTGACCCCAGGTCGATGCTGTCCGCAATGCGTTTTGCTGTCGAAGGCGGTAATTCGCCGACCACCGCAATCTCGCTATTATTGCGCACAACCGTTTGTACCGTACGACGTCCAGTGCGCAATGTCTGGGTGGTACTGCTTTTATCGGCCGGAGTGATATTAATGGCGAAGCTGAACAGGCCGTCGCTGTAGAGACGCGACTCCATGTTTTTGTTCAGCGCGGGCAACGTACGACGATTCTGCGAGACCAGCGTCATGCCGGCGGGTATCCAGCCTGGCTGCCAGTTAAGCCTCACCGCATCGCCTTTCGGCACCGAGAGCGATGGCGGCAGGTTGGCTTTCTCCAGCCCCTGCATCAGGTTACGCACCCCTTCATCCACCGCGAAGCTGATGACGCGGAACTGCTCCAGCGTTTCACCGTCGCGATCCAGCAGGTCAATCCGCAGAGGCAGCTTGGTATCCACATCCAGCCAGACTACATAGCTGTAGCGGGTGCCATCACGCGACACGATGCGCAACACGTCGCACATCTGATCGGCGATACGCGAGCGGCCTACGGTAATGAAATCGTACGCACTGCCCAGCTTGGCGAAATCCGCAAAAATCACCGACGGCAGCGCATCGATAATGTGGTTGCCGGGCAGCGAGAACGGCTCAAGGCCAGGTTCGAAGTAGCTGATATCATTGCCACGCTGGATCACTTCACGTCGCGGGCCGTCCATCTGCAACAGCTGAGCAAAAATACGCTCATCAATCACAGCATGACGATAACGCAACGATTCAATGCCGAGGCGGGAGACGTTGATATAGGCGAATTCGTAGTTGAGGTTTTGACTTGCCTGCTCCATCTGCTGCAATAACGCCCCGGACGCAGAAGGTTGCGCCGGGGCGGCAGATGACCACAACAGGCTGCCTGTCAGCAGGCTAACAGCATACCAAAGCGGCTTCATTACTGCTGCTGGAGTCCTAAGGATTGGTTTCCGGGAACATCAGCCTGTGCTTGTTTCGGTGCATCGGTTTCAAACTGCAGCTGATCGGCATGTAAACGGCGTTGCAGTTCATAATCCTGCAGCATCGCATTAACGCGACGGCGCTGGTCCTGAACCTGCTGATTAGCGCTGTTGGTATCAAACGCATCAGAAGGCACGCCGAGGCTGACCGGTGAAGCTTTGCCCATCATCGGCAGGGTGTTAAACACCGGTGAATCAGACGATTCAGCCGTGCCGCCGTTAGGCTGGTTATAGTGCTGGACGCCAACGATCACTGCCAGAGAAACACAGGCAGCCACGCCGACCTGAGTTAACTGCGCTGCCCATGGACGCACTTTCTGCCAGAACGGCATTTTTTCCCAGCGGGAAGGTTCTGGCTGCGCTTCAGGGATCAGCGGTGTAACAGTACGCAGCGGTTCTTTTTCGATGGCAGCGGCAACGCGTGCAGAGATATCGAAATGCAGGAACTCGCCAACATCGCCGCGCATGGTATCGCGAATCAGATGATAGCTTTCCCAGCTTTTCTGTAGATCTGCATCCTTCGACAAGGCTGAGAACAGCTCGTTATCTAAGGTCTCACCATCCATTAAAGCGGAAAGTTTTTCTTTCTGCATGCCTATGTACCCTTCCAGTAGCCGTTATCACTGACGTTGGATAAGCGGTTGAACTTTATTATCAATGGCCTCTCGCGCACGGAAGATACGTGACCGAACAGTGCCTACCGGGCAATCCATAATGACGGCGATCTCTTCATAGCTCAGGCCGTCCAGTTCCCTGAGGGTGATTGCCATACGCAAGTCCTCGGGTAGCGCCTCGATGGTACGAAAGACAATTTGTTTCAATTCGTCAGACAACATTAAGTTCTCAGGGTTCGAAATTTCTTTTAATGCACCCGCACTTTCGAAATTTTCTGCGTCAATCGCATCCACATCGCTGGATGGCGGACGTCGCCCCTGAGCAACCAGGTAATTTTTCGCTGTATTAACCGCAATGCGGTACAGCCAGGTATAAAACGCGCTATCGCCCCGGAAAGAGTCCAGTGCGCGATACGCTTTAATAAACGATTCCTGTACTACATCAGGCACATCGCCCGACGGTACATAGCGTGAAACCAGGCTCGCCACTTTATGCTGGTAACGAATTACCAGTAAGTTGAAAGCTTTTTGATCTCCCTTCTGTACCCGTTCAACGAGGATCTGATCCGTTAACTGCTCGCTCATCCGAGGTAATGTCTCCCCAAATTTTTTATACGCGTAAAGTAACTGCCAGCACATCTCAATGGTTCTGAGCAAGCATGCGCTTAGAGTTGTGATGTGGTGCGAAGTTCACTTATCGCCCAATTATTTACCGCTCCGCTGGAGATTATCCGGCTTGTTCATTTTCGTTCAGTACAGGGAGCGTAAATCGCAGGCAGAGTAACCTATGACAACGGCTTTTTCATCTTTAAATCCCTGCGCTTAATTAAGTTTGGTATAAAAAACACTTTTTAAACCAGCACCAATTTAACCTGCTGATTGTTAGCGACATTTAGCCTGAAGCTGTCCGGCGCGCTGAAAACTTGTTCAAAATACTTCACAACAACCGGCTTAACGCTTATGCTCAGGCCTATTCTTGTTTAGTAAATTAAACACCATGACAAATGCAAATCCGGATTATCAGTGTGATGTATTGATTGTGGGCAGCGGTGCCGCCGGCCTGTCGCTGGCGTTACGTCTGGCCAGACATTATCAGGTGCTGGTGCTCAGCAAAGCGCAGGTCAATGAGGGCTCCACTCTTTATGCGCAGGGCGGTATCGCGGCGGTGTTCGATGAAACCGACAGCATTGAGTCGCACGTGGAGGATACGCTGATTGCCGGCGCCGGCCTGTGCGATCGCGACGCCGTTTCGTTTATTGCCAGCAATGCCCGTCACTGCGTGCAGTGGCTGATTGATAACGGGGTCGCCTTTGATATCGATCCGCAGGCGGCAGGCGAGATGCGCTATCACCTGACCCGTGAAGGCGGCCACAGTCATCGCCGCATTCTGCACAGTGCCGATGCCACTGGCCGCGCGGTAGAAACCACGCTGGTCAGTCAGGCGCTAAGCCATCCCAACATCCGGATTCTGGAACGCACTAACGCGGTCGATCTGATTCTTTCAGACAAACTGGGCCTGCCCGGACCACGCCGTGCTGTGGGTGCGTGGATCTGGAACCGCAATCGCGAGCAGGTGGAAACCTGTAGCGCCCGCGCCGTGGTGGTCGCAACCGGCGGCGCAGCCAAAGTCTATCAATACACCACCAATCCCGATATTGCCTCTGGCGATGGGATCGCGATGGCGTGGCGTGCCGGCTGCCGGGTCGCCAATCTGGAGTTTAATCAGTTTCACCCGACCTGCCTGTTTCATCCGCAGGCACAGAATTTCCTGTTAACCGAAGCATTACGTGGCGAAGGTGCCTGGCTGCTGCGTCCTGACGGCAGCCGTTTCATGCCCGATTTTGATCAGCGGGCTGAACTGGCGCCGCGCGATATCGTCGCCCGGGCGATAGACCACGAGATGAAACGGCTGGGCGTAGACTGCATGTATCTCGATATCAGTCATCAGCCGGAAGCGTTTGTCCGCGCTCACTTCCCGATGATTTACGACAAGCTGCTGACCTTTGGCTTTGATCTGACCAAACAGCCGATTCCGATTGTGCCTGCCGCGCACTATACCTGTGGCGGCGTGATGGTCGATCAGCAGGGGCGTACCGACCTCAATGGCCTGTATGCGATTGGTGAAGTGAGTTATACCGGCCTGCACGGCGCTAACCGGATGGCGTCCAACTCACTGCTGGAGTGTCTGGTTTATGGCTGGTCAGCTGCGGAAGATTTGATTCGCACCCTGCCCGACGTCGAAGCGGTAACGACCCTGCCCGGCTGGGATGAGAGCCAGGTCGATGATGCCGATGAGCGGGTGATCATTCAGCATAACTGGCACGAACTGCGGCTGTTTATGTGGGATTACGTCGGCATTGTGCGCACCACCAAGCGCCTTGAGCGGGCGTTGCGTCGTATCACGCTGCTGCAGCAGGAAATTGATGAGTATTACCATCACTTCCGCCTCTCCAACAATCTGCTGGAGCTGAGGAATCTGGTGCAGGTCGCCGATCTCATGGTGCGCTGCGCACTGGAGCGAAAAGAGAGCCGCGGATTGCACTACATCCGCGACTATCCCGACCTGTTACCCGAGGCGCTGCCGACCATCCTGACGCCGCCCGGCTACAGGAACAGATAGAAGGCCCGCGTCAGGCAACACCAGTCTTCAGAATAATGGGTGTCGGGCGCGCGAATGGCGAGACGCTCCAGCAGCGTTTCGCCGGCCTGCGGAGAGAAAGCCAGCAGCACGCGATGCGGCGGGCGATGGGCATATTCCGCCACGTCCAGCCGAAAGCGTAAATGCCAGCCATCAGCCAGCGCCTGGCTGATAAACGTTTCGCCGGTCGCGGTGGGCAATACCACGCAGAACATCCCCTCTTCTTCAATCAGCAACGCTGCGCTGCGTAACAGGGTCTGATGATCGAGGGTGCGGGTCGCACGGGCGCTGTCCCGCGCCGCAGTGGAACAGGCGACGCCAGGCGTAAAGTACGGAGGATTGCTGACAATCAGCGAATAACGCTGCTCGCAGTCTTCGGCCCAGCGGGCGATATCCTGCTGATGGATGTGAATACGCTGCGGCCACGGCGACTGCTGTACATTCTCGCCTGCCTGCTGCGCCGCCTCAGCGTCTAACTCGACCGCATCAATCTCAACCGGCGACGGCGTGCGCTGCGCCAGCATCAGCGCGATCAGTCCACTGCCGCTGCCAATGTCCAGAATCCGCCTGACGCCAGCCACCGGCGCCCAGGCACCAAGCAGAATGGCATCGGTACCGACTTTCATCGCACAACGATCGTGCGCGACAAAAAATTGTTTAAAGGTAAATCCGTTCTTGTTTAACCGGGCCCGCTCACGCGGCTTGTCGTGCATCATGGGTCGCTACCGTTTACTTTTTTTTCTGCCGTGCGGCAGCGCATAAGTGTAACGTGACAGGTAAGGGAATTCACGCAGCAGAGCATACCTGGCGGATTAACAGATGAAGATTATGTCTGATCTGTCTATAATCAGCGCCCCAAACTGAGGTAGACCATGACAGTAACCACATTTTCCGAACTCGAACTCGACGAAAGCCTGTTGCAAGCGCTGCAGGAAAAAGGCTTTACGCGCCCAACAGTGATTCAGGCTGCTGCAATTCCGCCCGCGCTTGAGGGCCGCGACGTTCTGGGTTCGGCACCTACCGGGACCGGGAAAACTGCCGCCTATCTATTACCGGCGCTGCAGCACCTGCTTGATTTCCCCCGTAAGAAATCTGGCCCGCCCCGCATTCTGATCGTCACACCAACCCGCGAACTGGCGATGCAGGTCGCCGACCAGGCGCGTGAACTGGCGAAACATACCCATCTGGATATCGCCACCATCACCGGCGGCGTGGCCTATATGAACCACGCTGAAGTGTTCAGCGAAAACCAGGACATTGTGGTAGCGACCACCGGTCGTCTGCTGCAATACATCAAAGAAGAGAACTTTGACTGCCGCGCGGTTGAAACGCTGGTGCTCGATGAAGCGGACCGCATGCTGGACATGGGTTTCGCCCAGGATATCGAAACCATCGCGGCAGAAACCCGCTGGCGCAAGCAAACGCTGCTGTTTTCCGCCACGCTGGAAGGCGAAAACATCAAAGACTTCGCCGAGCGTCTGCTGAACGATCCGGTTGAACTGGAAGCCGATCCCAGCCGCCGTGAACGTAAAAAGATCCAGCAGTGGTACTACCGCGCTGACGACCTGGCGCATAAAACCAAATTACTGGTTCACCTGCTGAAACAGCCGGAAGTGACGCGCTGCATCGTGTTTGTGCGTAAACGTGAGCGTCTGCATGAGCTGGTCAGCTGGCTGCACGAAGCGGGGATTCGTAGCAGCTATCTGGAAGGCGAGATGGTGCAGGCCAAGCGTAATGAAGCGATTAAGCGTCTGAGTGAGGGCCGGGTGAATGTGCTGGTCGCCACCGACATCGCGGCACGGGGTATTGATGTTGAAGACGTTAGCCACGTCTTTAACTTTGATATGCCGCGCACCGCCGATACCTATCTGCACCGTATTGGCCGAACCGGCCGTGCGGGACGCAAAGGGATCGCGATTTCGCTGGTCGAAGCGCATGATTACGTGCTGCTGGGTAAAATCAGCCGTTACGTTAATGAACCGCTGAAAGCCCGCGTGGTGGATGAGTTGCGTCCTGAGACGCGCGCGCCGCACGCCAAAACCACCGGAAAACCGTCGAAAAAGACGCTGGCGAAGCGCGCTGAGAAGAAATCCAGCGAAGCTGAAAAACCGCGGGTGAAAAAACGTCACCGCGATGCCAAAAATATCGGTAAACGCCGCAAGCCGAGCGGCAGTACACCGACTAATGAGAATGCGGAATAAATCATCGCATGCATAAAAAAATCGCCTCTGATGAGGCGATTTTTTTGATTTAATCATCGGTAACAGGCAGTTGATGCCATTTTCACTGCCTGACGGCTATTCGGTGATAACCGCTGCCGCACCTGCAGCCGGTCTGGCTGCTATCTTATTAATATTCTGATAAAAATTGCTGTGTGCGCTTTGCGTTAATTTTCAGCGCCGGTTAACTGATGTCACTCAGAGACTTTCAGTAAAAGTACGGGCAATCACGTCGCGCTGCTGCTCTGGCGTCAGTGAGTTAAAACGCACCGCATAACCGGAAACGCGAATGGTCAGCTGCGGATAATTTTCAGGATGCTTAACGGCATCTTCCAGTGTTTCACGACGCAGAACGTTGACGTTCAGATGCTGACCGCCTTCGACCCGCACCTGCGGTTTAATTTCTACCGGCACTTCACGGTAGGTGAATTCACCCAGTTCGCTAAGCGCAACCACCTGATCTTCTTCATAGCCGCCTTTGGCACACAGGCAGCGAGCCTGAGCTTTCTCTTCGTCTAACAGCCAGAAAGAGTTCAGCAGTTGGGGTTTATTAGTTTGAGTGATCTGGATACCAGTAATCATGTCAGCGCCTCCAGGGCAATGCGTGAATGAATCAAATTTGAGGCTCCGGTATAGCACTCTCCCGTATCGTCAGCTTTGACCTGGGTCAATTTTCATCCGCCGCGCATCGCTCATTTTCGCTAACTGACTGATCTAAAAACGCTGCTGACATTAACTTTTTTTGCATTATTAAAAATATTTTTGCCCTTCAGCTCAGATGCAGGAACGGCTAAGCTTACGGCACAAACGTTAAGGGAGTGGATTATGGCTGAAAAGCTGACCTGGCACGACGTGCTGGCTGAAGAGAAACAGAAACCCTATTTTACCGAGACGCTGAAATTAGTGGCGGATGAGCGTGCTGCAGGCGTGACGGTTTACCCACCGCAAAAGGATGTGTTCAATGCCTTTCGCCTGACTGAGTTAGGCGACGTCAAAGTGGTGATTCTGGGTCAGGACCCGTACCACGGCCCTAATCAGGCGCACGGACTGGCCTTTTCGGTGCTGCCCGGTGTGCAGGTACCGCCATCGCTGCAAAACATCTACAAAGAGCTGTTGCAGGACATTCCGGGCTTTCAGAAGCCGGACCATGGTTTTCTCGAAAGCTGGGCCAAACAGGGCGTGATGTTGCTGAATACGGTGCTAACAGTGGAAGCGGGCAAGGCCCATTCCCATGCGCGCTTTGGCTGGGAAACCTTTACCGATAATGTAATTGCCGCGATTAATCAGCATCGTGAAGGGGTGGTGTTCCTGCTGTGGGGATCTCACGCGCAGAAGAAAGGCAGCATTATTGACCGTCAGCGTCATCACGTATTGCAGGCACCGCACCCTTCGCCGCTTTCGGCGCATCGGGGCTTTTTTGGCTGTCAGCATTTCTCGAAAACTAACGCCATACTGCGTGAAGCCGGTCAGGAACCGATTGACTGGACGCCGGTACTGCCTGAATAAGCAGCAAGGCACACGGCCGCGACACTGCGCGGCCGTGGAACGGATTCAGGCGTGAAATCAGCCTTTCGCTTTGGCAACCGCTACCATCGCCGGACGCAGTAAGCGACCATTCAGCGTGTAGCCACGTTGCATCACCAGCATCACCTGGTTTGGTTCAAACTCTTCAGACTCCATCATCGACATCGCCTGATGCACTTCGGGATTGAATGGCACGCCAGTTTCGCCAACCACTTCTACGCCGAATTTGCGCACTGCGCCGAGCAGACCTTTCAGGGTCAGTTCAATCCCTTCGATCATCGGAGCCAGCTGCGCGTCCTCTTTGTTCGCCACTTCCAGCGCACGCTCAAGACTGTCGATCACCGGCAGCAATTCGTTGGCAAATTTCTCCAGGGCGAATTTATGCGCCTTCTCAACGTCCATTTCGGCACGGCGACGAATGTTCTCAATTTCAGCCTGCGCACGCAGTTGTGCATCACGCACGCCGGTTTGCGACTGCGCTAATTCAGCTTCGAGCTGAGCAATACGCTCATCACGCGGATCCACCTCAGCCGCTGTCTCCGCTTCCTGAGGTTGTTGCTGATCCTGCTGAATTTCGTCTGAGACTTGCTCGTTTGGGGTGTTCTGTTCTTTACTACTCATGAATTTCTCCGCGTTTTGCACATTCATTTCGCTGGTTGGCTTATTATGGGGATCGGTTTGACGGTTTCAAGGGAACCTATCACATTGCCTTGCCGTTTTGGCTTATAAGGAACACCCACTCGATGAACAAACACTTTAACTGCATTGGTATTGTGGGTCATCCACGCCATCCCACCGCGTTAACCACGCATGAGATGCTCTGGCGCTGGCTGACCGCCAAAGGTTATCAAGTGATCGTGGAGAAGCAAATCGCGCAGGAGCTGGCGCTACATGACGTTCAGACCGGGACGCTGGCTGAGATTGGTCAACAGGCAGATCTGGCGGTGGTGGTCGGCGGTGACGGCAATATGCTGGGCGCGGCCCGGGTGCTGGCGCGCTATGACATCAAGGTGATTGGCATTAACCGCGGCAACCTCGGCTTTCTGACCGATCTCGACCCGGATAATGCGCAGCAGCAGCTGGATGAAGTATTGCAGGGCAACTACTTCGTTGAGAGCCGCTTTTTGCTGGAAGCCCAGGTGTGTAAATCAGACTGTTCGCCACGCATTGGCTCGGCGATCAATGAAGTGGTGCTGCATCCCGGAAAAGTGGCGCACATGATCGAATTTGAAGTCTATATCGATGAAGTGTTTGCCTTTTCCCAGCGCTCAGATGGCCTGATTATCTCCACACCAACCGGTTCCACCGCCTACTCGCTTTCGGCCGGCGGCCCGATACTCACCCCTTCGCTGGAAGCAATTGTGCTGGTGCCGATGTTCCCGCACACGCTGTCGGCCCGTCCGCTGGTGATTAACAGCAGCAGTACCATCCGGTTGCGCTTTTCTTCGCGCCGGAGCGACCTGGAGATCAGCTGCGACAGCCAGATTGCGCTGCCGATCCAGGAAGGCGAGGATGTGCTGATTCGGCGCAGTGCCAGTCACCTGAATCTGATTCACCCTAAAAATTACAGCTATTTCAATACGCTGAGTTCGAAACTGGGCTGGTCAAAAAAATTGTTCTGAAAAGCCGTGCCGCCTCTTTACTGGATAAAATTCCAGTTTATACTGTATGAAAAACCATATGTGTTTATTCATACAGGTGAACCTATGCTGGCCCAACTGACCATCAGTAATTTCGCTATCGTTCGTGAGCTCGACATTGATTTCCAACGCGGTATGACAGCAATCACGGGTGAGACCGGTGCCGGTAAATCTATCGCGATTGATGCCCTGGGATTATGCCTCGGCGGTCGCGCAGATGCCGACATGGTGCGTCAGGGCGCCAGCCGGGCCGATCTTTGCGCCCGCTTCCAGCTTAAGTCCTCCCCTTCTGCTCAGCGCTGGCTGGTGGATAACCATCTGGATGATGGCAATGAGTGTCTGCTGCGTCGGGTGATTAGCGCGGACGGACGCTCACGCGGGTTCATCAACGGCACGGCGGTTCCGCTGTCGCAGCTGCGCGACCTCGGCCAGTTACTGATTCAGATTCACGGCCAGCACGCGCACCAGTTGCTGCTCAAACCTGAGCACCAGAAACATCTGCTGGATGCCTACGCCGGTCATGACGATCTGCTGCAGCGCATGCGTACTCATTATCAGACCTGGCATCAGAGCTGCCGCACCCTGGCGCTGCATCAGCAGCAGGCTCAGGAGCGTGAAGCGCGTCGCGAACTGCTGCAATATCAGCTGAAAGAGCTGAACGAGTTTGCACCGCAGGCTGGTGAATATGAGCAGATTGACGAAGAGTACAAGCGGCTGGCAAACAGCGGACAGCTGCTGTCGACCAGTCAGCAGGCGCTGCAACTGCTCGCGGATAGCGACGATAACAATCTTTGCAGCCTGCTCTACAGCGCGCGTGAGATGCTGTCTGAGCTGACCTCGCTGGATGAGAAACTGAACGGGGTTTATAACCTGCTGGAAGAAGCGGCGATTCAGCTGAGTGAAGCCAGCGACGAGCTGCGTCATTACTGCGACAGCCTCGATCTCGATCCAAATCGCCTGTATGAACTGGAGCTGCGTATTTCACGCCAGATCGCTCTGGCGCGTAAGCATCATGTTACGCCGGAAAATCTGCCTGAACTGCATCAGCAGTTGCTGGCGGAAGCGGAGCTGCTGTCACAGCATGAAAGCGATCAGGAGAGCCTGCAGTCACTGGTTGGCGAGCACTATCAGGCAGCCCTGTTAAGCGCAGAGCAGCTTCATCAGCAACGCACTCAGTACGCCGAGGAGCTGCAGCAGCTGATTACCCAGAGCATGCATCTGCTCTCAATGCCGCACGGCCAGTTTAAGATTGCCCTGACCTTTAACCCGGATCAGCTGACTGCGGAAGGTGCCAGCCGCATCGACTTTCAGGTGACGACTAACCCAGGCCAGCCGCTGCAGCCGCTCGGCAAAGTCGCCTCCGGCGGTGAGTTGTCCCGTATTGCGCTGGCGATTCAGGTCATCACCGCGAAGAAAATGGAAACGCCAGCGATGATTTTCGATGAAGTCGATGTCGGGATCAGCGGTCCGACCGCCGCCGTAGTAGGCAAACTGCTGCGCCAGCTGGGCGAATCAACCCAGGTGATGTGTGTGACTCACCTGCCGCAGGTAGCAGGCTGTGGCCATCAGCACTTCTTTGTCAGCAAAGAAACCGATGGCGCAATGACCGAAACCCATATGCAGCCGCTGGACAAGCGCGCGCGGCTGCAGGAACTGGCGCGACTGCTGGGCGGTAGCGAGGTCACACGCAACACCCTGGCTAACGCCAAAGAACTTTTAGCCGCCTGATGGCGCACTTTTTTAACCTGCCGTGGTCATATGCATGCTCTGTAGAGGTTTCCAATAGCGAAAAGGTTTATTATCATCGGCACTTATGTCGCCAAAGTAATAAAGCCTGCCGCAGGCAGAGTTCAGATTTTGTTGGCAAAAAAACAGCCTGTAAAAGGCGTTTGGCCCCGGAAAAGGAATGTATAGATGCGCTGTAAAACGCTGACTGCCGCGGCAGTGGTAATGTTGATGATGACCGCCGGATGTTCCACCTTAGAGCGCGTGGTATATCGTCCTGATATCAACCAGGGTAACTATCTGGTTGCCAATGATGTGGCCAAGATTCACACCGGTATGACCCAGCAGCAGGTGGCTTACACGCTCGGTACGCCAATGATGAAAGATCCGTTCGGCAGCAACGTCTGGTATTACGTTTTCCGTCAGGAACCAGGCCATGAGCGCGTTCAGCAGCAGACGCTGACGCTCAACTTTGATGGTAACGGCGTGCTGACCAATATCGACAACAAGCCGAATCTGGCGCAAAAAAGCGACTAACTAAACGACAGACAGCAAAAAAGGCGCACTGAGCGCCTTTTTTTATGCTGCCAATCAACAGGTTATTGCTGCCTGCTGTTTACTTTTTAGCGGATGCTGAACGCTCTGCACGTTGACGACGCAGCTCTTTAGGATCGGCGATCAACGGTCGATAGATTTCAATCCGATCGCCTTCGTCCACCACATCACTGAGCTTCACTGCCCGGCTGTAGATACCCACTTTATTACTGCTGAGGTCAATTTCACGGCGCAGTTCCAGAATTCCGGATTGCTGTATCGCCTGCTCTACCGTGCTGCCCTGCTCCACTTTGACGTAGAGCTGGTATTGCTTTTCAGGCAGCGCGTAGACCACCTCAACCGAAATATCAGGCACTGTAAACCTCTTTGGCACGCTGGGTGAAGGCCTGCACCATACTGTTGGCCAGCTCTTTGAAGATCCGACCAAAGGCCATCTCTACCAGCATGTTGGTGAATTCAAACTCCAGGCTTAACTCAACCTTGCAGGCGTCATCGCCCAGCGAGATGAATTTCCAGCCGCCGGTCAGCTTACGGAACGGCCCGTCAACCAGCTGCATATGAATGCTCTGGTTATCCGTCAGGGTATTGCGGGTGGTAAATGTTTTGCTGATGCCTGCTTTCGACACATCCACGGACGCGGTCATTTGATTCTCTGACGCATCCAGCACGCGGCTTCCGGTGCAACCCGGCAGAAATTGCGGGTAAGCATCCACATCATTTACAAGTTTGTACATCTGCCCGGCACTAAACGGGACCAGCGCCGAACGACTAATCTGAGCCATAATGGTTCCTGTTCATCACGAAACCGCTGAATAATAGCATTTTCAGCGATTAAACAAAAATGCCCCCGAGTAAGGGTGTGCTAGAATATCCCGTTTCCTGCTGCCCCGCTGGACTGGGGATGCGATAACCGACTAAGTGATGTAAAATACGCCGCACTATGACAAAGAAAAAATCACACAAACCCGGTTCTGCCACTGTTGCCATGAACAAACGCGCCCGCCACGAATACTTCATCGAAGAGGAGTATGAAGCGGGATTATCGTTGCAAGGATGGGAAGTTAAATCACTTCGTGCCGGCAAAGCCAACATCAGCGACAGCTATATTCTGCTGCGCGATGGCGAAGCGTTCCTGTTTGGTTCAACCTTTCAACCCTTAGCCGTTGCCTCCACCCATGTGGTGTGCGATCCCACGCGTAGCCGCAAGCTGCTGCTGAAGCAACGTGAGCTGGATTCACTGTATGGCCGCGTCAATCGCGAAGGTTATACCATCGTAGCGCTCTCGCTCTACTGGAAGAACGCCTGGTGTAAGCTGAAGATTGGTGTTGCACGCGGTAAGAAAGAGCATGATAAACGTGACGATATCAAAGACCGCGAATGGCAACTGGATAAAGCACGTATCATGAAGAATTCAAAGCGTTAAGCGCTGGATTCTGACCTGCTTTTTTGCTAGTATTTGAAGTTCTGGGGCTGATTCTGGATTCGACGGGATTGTGAAGCCTTAGGAGCATGCCGAGGGGCGGTTTGCCTCGTAAAAAGCCGCAAAAAAATAGTCGCAAACGACGAAAACTACGCACTAGCAGCTTAATAACCTGCTTAGAGCCTTCTCTCCCTAGCTTCCGCTCTTAAGACGGGGATCAAGAGAAGTCAAACCCAAAAGAGATCGCGTGGATGCCTTGCCTGGGGTTGAAGCGTTAAATCCAATCAGGCTAGTCTGTTAGTGGCGTGTCTGTTCGCAGCTAACCGGCGAATGTAAAAACTGACTAAGCATGTAGTGCCGACGGTGTAGTAATTTCGGACGCGGGTTCAACTCCCGCCAGCTCCACCAAAATTCTCCATCGGTGATTACCAGAGTCATCCGATGAAGTCCTAGAAGCCCGCACGGCACAAGCCCTGCGGGCTTTTTTGTGTCTGTAATCTTCCTGGGCGATCCGCCTGAATCCAGAGATAATTGGTACACGTTTAGGTACACGCTAGTATGTGGGCCAAAATCGTGTACCAATTATGGACGGAAACCAGTCATGGCGCGGATGACACGCCCCCTCACCAATAACGAAATCCTCAAAGCTAAGCCTCAAGAGAAAGACTTCACGCTGCATGATGGTGACGGACTTTTCCTGCTCGTCAAAACATCCGGTAAAAAGCTGTGGCGTTTCCGCTATCAACGTCCTAGAAGTAGCAGCCGTACAAATCTTAGTCTTGGCTCCTACCCTGCTCTAACACTCGCTGTCGCACGCCAGATGCGTGACCAATATCTGTCGCTGCTTGCGCAAGGGCTCGATCCGCAGAAACAGCAAGAGGAAGTGTCAGAGCAACGACAAATCGAACTGGACAGTATTTTTTCAGTTGTTGCCGGTAGGTGGTTCCTGCTTAAGAGCAAAAGCGTTACCGAGGATTATGCTAAGGATATTTGGCGATCGCTGGAGAAGGACATCTTCCCTTCTATCGGTGAAATTCCTGTTCAGGCGCTCAAGGCCAGAACGATCGTTGAAGCACTGGAGCCGATTAAAGCTCGCGGGGCACTTGAGACAGTTCGCAGGTTGGTGCAGCGCATTAATGAGATCATGATTTATGCAGTCAACACAGGGTTGATTGATGCGAATCCTGCTTCTGGTGTTGGGATGGCTTTCGAAAAGCCAAAAAAACAAAACATGCCAACATTGCGGCCGGAAGAACTGCCCAAGCTGATGCGTTCATTGGTGATGTCCAATCTCTCAGTCGCCACCCGTTGTTTAATCGAGTGGCAGCTTCTTACCCTTGTACGACCGTCAGAAGCCTCTGGAACAGAATGGGCAGAAATCGACCTTGATTTGAAACTTTGGGTTATTCCTGCAGAACGCATGAAGGCCAAGCGCGAACATAT
The DNA here is from genome assembly GCF_059730575.1 of Pantoea sp. X-Soil-YNGN-775. Lineage (NCBI taxonomy): Bacteria > Pseudomonadati > Pseudomonadota > Gammaproteobacteria > Enterobacterales > Erwiniaceae > Pantoea > Pantoea sp. X-Soil-YNGN-775. The sequence continues at coordinate 3,119,005 of NZ_AP035945.1, forward strand.
CGTTCCTTTATCAAAACAAGCTTTGGAAATTCTCGAGGTTATGCGGCCTATAAGCGCTAACCGACAATATGTTTTTCCAAGCCGTAACGATCCTAAACAACCAATGAATAGCCAAACTGCGAATGCTGCATTAAAGCGCATAGGCTATGGCGGCAAGTTGGTTGCTCATGGTTTGCGTTCCATAGCGAGTACAGCACTCAACGAAGCCAGCTTTAATCCTGATGTCATCGAGTCAGCGCTTGCACATACTGATAAAAACGAAGTTAGGCGAGCGTACAACCGTTCTACCTATCTCGAACAGCGTAAAGAGATGATGAGTTGGTGGGGTACTTTCACCTATAAAAATTAGCTCAACATGGAAGGAAGCTATTTGCATCCAGTAATTGCAGAAAGAGGCCAGCGCGCAATGCTATCCCCGCCACGCCTGCCCGCTTTATGCATCACTTTTCATGCAGGTGCATGCTACGGGCCTGGCCGCGCCCGGCATAGCCTGAACGAGGCAAGGCCATGCATGTTTTTGCATGCAGATCCATGCACGCTATGCATGCATTGCTCTCAACAAGGCGGCTGGCCAGAAAAAGGCATCAGAAAGACAAAGCATAGGCACAAAAAAGCCGCTGGTCGGGCAGCGGCTGTGCGGGATTAATGAACCTGGCGGAATGAAGAGCCATAACGGCCCAGCGTCTGACGTTCCCTGACCGATTCCGGTGGTGCCTCTGGTACTTTCTCCGGCTGTGGCGGTGCGGTGATGACCTTTGTGATGCTCTCATTCGTCTTGAAAGTACAGGAGCAGTCGAGGTTAGTGCACTGGTGATAACGCTCTTTTACCTGCTCTGACATATAGCGGCTCGATTTGGTATGTGCCGCGCTTTTGCAGTATGGGCAGTGCATCATTTCTGGCTGCCCCCCTGAAGTTTGGCACGCTGTGCCCGGATTGATTCAGCCAGCTTCTGGCGGCGCAGAGGACGTGTATATAGATCCATATCAATACCCGTCAGGGCCGGGCGGTGCAGGCCGATATTCTCCAGTAGCGGTGCCTCTTTCAGCACGCTGTCCGGCAGGGCCGCAGCCGCCTGAGTAAGCGCTTCACCAACCAGATAAGCTACGTCCTTAATCCGGTCGCGGTCTTCACCGGCAAACGTCGGGGAAAGTTCTTCACAGTGGATACGCAGCTTAATGGCCCATAACAGCGATGGACTCACGTTACGCAGGGCTGACTGCCAATGCGAATCCGCAAACCCCGTAAACGACTCGCGGTGTGATTCAACGTACTCTTTCCCACTGCCGCAGCATTTCAGCATCGCCTCCTGCTTATCCAGCGCCAGCTCTTTGAGCAGCCCGCCAAACTCCTCGGCCAGTTCCCGGCTGGCGATGCGCTGAGAATGTTCGGCGCGCAGCTCGTCGGTGAGATTGCCTCGCAGGTTGCGAAAGCTCGTGCGCCAGTTGCTCTCGGCTTCTTTCCCTGCCTCGATGGCTGCCTGCTGTTCTTTTTCACAGCGGGCGATATCGGCGCAGATGCCGTTATAGGCTTTCATCCTTTCGGTATGTTGAGCGCGGGCTTTCTCGAAGCGTTCCAGTGATGCAGGTTTCTGTTCAGGCATGGTCATGGTTGTCTCTCATCGTCTGTAAAGGATGAGGCCATTCTGTCGTGTACCACAGGACAGCGCATTTCATTGCTTTCCGCCTGCTGATGAACAAACAAAGGCATAACCGGTACGGGATAGCCCCCTAACTGATGATATTTCTTATATAACTGTTCACTGGTATTCACTGAGATAAAAAAGATAGTAAATACAGTCATTAAGGCAGTGAATACTTTAAAACTAAGTCTTCACTGAGTATTCACAGGTATGCACACAGTCTCAGATAAGAGCTTTTTTCTGGCGAGCCTTTTTCAGATTTTAATTCTATTAATAAAAGCTTTTTAATCGCTGAAAGCTCTTAAAAGGCAAACACTGGCAAACGTTGGCAAACAAAGGCAAACAGGAGGTAAGAGAAATGCTTTTTGCTCATTTTTCAGCAATCAGGGGGTTGTTTACTTCACCAGAAATATAACCAGAATAGGGGGTTACCTGAAGACACCACCGGAACCGGACAGCACCGGCCGGACTCATAATGAGGTAACACCATGCACGCAGTTCCATCCGTACCAGCCCCTGCCATTCCCGTAATCCGCGATGCCGTTTACCCGCGCGACCGCTTTATGCGCCTGCCGGAAGTCATCAGCACCTGCGGTCTGTCACGTTCGACCATTTACGACTTAATCAGCCGGGAGCAGTTCCCCTCGCAGATTTCGCTTGGCGGTAAAAACGTCGCCTGGCTGGCGTCAGAGATTGACAGCTGGATGCAGGCCCGCATCGCACAGCGTGCCGGAAGTGCGGAGTGATTTCGCTGAATTTTGGCACGAAAACCTGTCCGCTAACCCGCGAAGAAGCCGCTTTTTTCGCGGAAAGCCCGACGTCAGTCGTCAGCGGCAGCCCAGTAACCGCACCGGCCTTAACCAGCGGAATGCACGGTCACATTTCCGTTATGGGTAAAAAAGCGAAGCCTGCCAGGCAGCAAGTGAAGAAAGAGAACGGGGAATTCCGATCAAATCCGCCGCAATCCGATCACGTCCTGACCGGTTGCTGAGGAAATCGCCCCGATGTTTATAAAAAGGCTTTTCTCTGGCGAGCGGCCGTTATACAGTTTTCGTGCTGCCGCAAAATCGGCAGCCGGGATTTGCAGCCCGTGTAACTCAATGGCGACACAGCACGCGCCATGCGTGTTTTTTTGTGTCATTGCTCTGGCTTACCCATTTTTCAGGCTGTGGTTCTTAGACCGCAGTCGCTGTCAAATAATGGTGGCCCGGGCGGGGCAGCCTTCGGGCTGGCCGGTATCCATTGAGGCCGGTACTGCAAACCCCGTTCGGGCCACCACCCATGAGATTTGCAGCTCCGGTGGTGGCGTTAACCGCTACTCAATGGAGATTGTCCTCATGACAACGGCCCTTACTGCCTCTCACCCCGAATTCACCTTTATTTTTGCCGCCGTGCGCCGCACTGATGCCGCCGCCCGTCCCTGCATGCTGCGCACCATGGCTGGCGATGAGCGCAGCGCCCGCGCCAGCCTCGCCCGTGATTACGTCCTGTCCTTTGCCGGTCGTCTGCCGGTTAAGGCGGTGGCGGCATGAATACCCTTTCTCAACACCTGAATAACCATGACACCTACCCTATTCCCCACGCTGACTATCTGCGCCTGCTGCACGCGCACACGGTCGGCGTGACCGTGCTGGATATGTTCGACTCGGTGAACGGCATGAGCGCGCGCGGCTGCGTGCCGGACGGCGCGGCGCTTGCCTCGGTCGTCGCCCTGCTCACCGACCAGCTCAGTAAAGTTGTTGAAACCTGTGAATCCCGCATGTTAGCCACGGAGGCCCGCCATGATGACCGTTAATCACTCCTGCCTGCCTGTTGAGGTACGCACCGCCGTTTACCGCCGCGCGCTGGCGCAGGGCTACCTGAATGCCTGCAAAAACCTCGGCATCACCGTGTCAGCGACGCTCGATGAGCTTCAGATGACCATCGCCCTTGAGCTGGAAGGCTTCTATGTGCGCCGTCACGGCCCTGATGCAGGCATGGAAATGGCCTGCACCATGCTGGGCGATATGGTTGAACCGGACCTGCTGACCGCACCGCCGCGCCTGACGCAGCTCGGCGTCACCATGATGGATGAACTTTTCCGCAGCCAGCTTGCGGCCGCAAGCCGCATCACGCTGCACTAAGGGAGAACATGCAGATGAAACATATCGTCTCTGACACCGTAAAGGCGGCCACCGGATTCTGGCCGCAGCTTCTGCCTGCCCTCGGTATCAGCGTGCTCGACGGAGGGCGGCACGGAGCCTGCCCGGCGTGCGGCGGCAAAGACCGCTTTCGTTTTGACAATCAGAACGGGCGCGGAACGTGGCTCTGTAACCAGTGCGGGGCCGGTGACGGCCTTAACCTGGTGGAAAAGGCGCTCAGTCTCAGCGCTAAAGAGGCCGCCATGAAGGTGGCCGGAATGCTCGGCACGCTGCCGGAGTCAGCCCCGGTTATGCATGATGAAGCCGCAAACAAAAACCGCGCGCAGGCAGACGCAGCCGCACGGGCGCAGGCGCTTATCACCGCCGCCGTCAGCCGCACGGACAACGCCTACCTTTCATCAAAAGGGCTGCACGGTATACAGGCGCTCACACTTGCTGATGCGCTGCGCTGTGGTGGCATCAGCTTTGCCACCGGGGATGTGCTCATCCCGCTGACCGGCGAAAACGGTACGGCCGTAAACGTGCAGCTCATCAGCGCCGCAGGCGACAAGCGCACCCTGCCCGGCGGACAGGTGAAAGGCACATACTGGCTGGCAGGCGAGCCGGATGGCAAAACGCTGTGGCTCACTGAAGGATACGCAACCGGCCTGACCGTGTACCGGCTGACCGGCCAGGCGGTATACGTGGCGCTGAGCGCCAATAACCTGCCCTCACTGGCAAAGCGGCTGCGTGAGTCACACCCTGATGCGATGATGCTGATTGCCGCCGACCGTGACGACAACGGAACCGGCCAGTTAAAGGCAGAGGAAGCGGCGAAAGCCTGCGGCGGGAGAGCCGCACTGCCGCCGGTTACAGGTGACTGGAACGACGTGTGGCAGGCGCAGGGCGATATCGCCACGCTGGCGCAGCTCACCGCCTTTACGCAGCCGCAGCCACTCAGCCCGTTTGAATCCGTCAGCGAGGCCGACCTGAAGGCCATGAGCGCCAGCCAGAAGGCCGAGCTGCTGGTCGCCCATTACGGGGAGGCGCTGGCCGTGCCGCCGGTCGGGGAGGAAATCTGCCGCTATGAGAACGGCGCATGGCAGGTGATGGAGGCGAAGACGCTGCGCCGGGAAATCGCTGCGCTATTTCAGAAGGTGCGCGCACCGTTCTCGGCCGCCGGTATCGGCAGCGTGCTGGATACGCTCAAGCTGATGGTGCCGCAGATGGGTGAAACGTCCCGCCGCCTGATTGGCTTCCGTAACGGCGTGTATGACACCACAACAGGCACCTTCAGCCCTCACCGCCGTGAGCACTGGCTGCGCACCGTCAACAGCGTGGACTACACCGCGCCACGTCCTGGTGAAAATCTCGCAGACCACGCCCCGGCTTTCTGGCGCTGGTTAATGCGGGCCGCCGGGCATAATCACGACAAGCAGGAGCGCATTCTCGCGGCGTTATTTATGGTGCTGGCAAACCGCTATGACTGGCAGATGTTTCTTGAGGTGACCGGCCCCGGCGGCAGCGGTAAAAGCGTCATGGCCTCGATTGCCACTCTGCTGGCCGGAAAAGACAACACCACGTCAGCCACCATCGACACGCTGGAATCCTCCCGCGAGCGCGCCAGCGTGGTGGGCTTCTCTCTGATTATCCTGCCTGACCAGGAGAAATGGAGCGGCGACGGCGCGGGCATCAAGGCGATTACCGGCGGCGATGCGGTAGCCATCGATCCGAAATATCGCGACGCCTATTCAACGCACATCCCGGCGGTCATTCTGGCGGTGAACAACAACCCGATGCGCTTCAGCGACCGCAGCGGCGGCGTTTCGCGCCGCCGGGTTATCCTGACGTTCCCGGAGGTGATACCGGCAAAAGAGCGTGATCCTCAGTTGCTGGACAAAATCAGCACCGAGCTGGCGGTGATTGTTCGTCACCTGATGCAGCGCTTCTCATCACCAAACGAAGCGCGCGAGTTGCTACAGGCGCAGCAGACGTCTGGCGAGGCGCTTGATATCAAACGACAGGCCGATCCGCTGGTTGATTTCTGTGGATACCTGATGCCGCTGAGCACGCCAAACGGGCTGTTTATTGGTAACGCGAATATTCGGCCAATAAACCCGAAGCGCTATCTCTATCATGCGTATCTGTCGTTTATGGAATCGCGGGGGCATCAGCACCCGCTCAGTCTGACGGCTTTTGGCCAGGCTGTGCCGCAGACACTGAAAGAGTATGAGCGGGTACTGCTCAAGCGCAGAACGCATAACGGTATACAAACTAATCTCACACTACATGAAGACAGCGAAGCGGATTGGTTGCCCACATGTAGTGTCTGATAACATCATTACACGCAAACCGGCTTAGGCCGGTTTTTTTTATATTTGATGCAATTATTAATGTCAGCCAAGGTTCGCTAAGAGCGAGAAGCGGACATTTTGTACAGAAATCATTCTACGCATGTTCAACCAAAACCGCGCAGCCGCTATAAGAGGGCTTTTAACTATCCCGCATCAGAAGCCCTTCAGCAACGCCACACGCCGACATCACTGCGCAAAAAGCAATACTAAACAACCTCACAGCGAGGCACTCAGACACGAATAAATAATAATTAGCACCCCATCACGCCTGCCCACTTCAGAGATGGGTTTTAATTCAGTGGCATTATGTGCTCTAACCAGCCTCAGAGCTGGGTTTTAATGCAGTGGCATTATGTGCTCTAACCAGCCTCAGAGCTGGCAGAGCATAATAGATCAGTCATTTCGGATTACATGCAAAGAAATGTAGCTTATTTATGCATCCAGTTTACGAATCAGCTTGCCGTCATTTTTATCGAAAGATACTATCTTGTAGTTATGGCCTTTTAATGCATCAACAAGCACACTCTCTTCCTCTGATGTCGCAAAAATTATTTGTCCACTACTTGAAGCCGATCTCGCCGCATCTCTTAATAACTCTGCAAAACTCACCTTATTTGCTTCTTGCTGGCGTGGCTCATCAAAAATAACCACCCCAGGATGATTTGTAGAATATGCTCTACTAACAGAGAACAAGCTTAACAAATACCCCCAGATAATTCTTATTCCGTCGCTAGCCGAAGTGTCAAAGCCAATGTCATAGCCCTCCCTAGTAGGGAGGTATGTATCTTCTGAGATGCTAATAAGACTTGCAGCAAAGCTGGTGAAATTATACTTATTAAGTCTATTTACCATTCCGGACTTTAGTAGATTCAATTTTTCAACATCTTTAGCTGAGAGTACGCTCTGCGGCAGTGCTTTTCTTTTAGAAATAAGCTTGACGTATTTTGCATGCAAAGCATTTAATTCAAGTTTTATTTCAGCCAGTGCCGCATAGGCATTGGTTATATTATCAATTGAATTTTCTAAATTTATTTTTCTTCTCAAAATATCTTCTTGCAAGGCAAGTGATGAGTCATCTCTTTTCTTTAGTCTATTTATATCGACTTTTATGGCGGCGATTGTCTCTTGTGTTTTTATCTGTTCTGATGTTTTAAATTTAAGTTGGTTTTTGCTATCTTCCAAAACAAATTCAAAAGCTTTAATCTGATCTTTAATGAAATTTAAACTACTTTCATAAGTCATGAGATTATCTTGCGGTGAAAGATCTAGCAAGTTATCACTGTAAGGAGCCCCGCAAGTCGGGCACTCATTACTGTTCAAATGAGTATTATCAAAAACAGTTGAGGAAGCTATTTTTTTAAGATCTTCATATTTCCTTTTATCATCCAAAAGATTATTTAGCCTGCCTGTTGTAGAGGTGATTTGATGCGCTATGTAGCTCTTATGATCGCTTATTTTTTGCAAATCGAGCTCTAATGAATTAATTTCATCCAGTTTAGAACTAATAATACCGACAACCTCTTTCTGAAGTTCTTCATCATCCACAGGGCGAACATACTCACTATTAAGAGTTTTTAGCTGGGCTTCGAGTTTAACCCGATAATCAATCGCTGCAATAATGGAATCTTTTTCCTTTAAAATCAGATCCATTTTATAAGTATCGAACTTTACTTCGGGTTGCTCAGGGATTCCTGAAACAATTGCAGAAACTTTAGCTGCAACAATCTCCGCATTATGCCTTATAAGCTTCCATTGAAAGCCTATAGTATCTATTTCATTTTTGATGGTGCTTCGCTCTAATACATTATCATTGACATCTAAAGAAAGTAAGAACTCTAAAGCCCTTTTCTTTGATTCCTTTATGCCAAATTGAGTTGGTATTGTAGCAAGGATAGATGACCAACCTTTTTTCTGCTCAACGAACCATGCAGGAAAAAGAACCGACGGATATAAGGGGGTATCTTTACCATTATGATTCGGAACTTGTGGAAGTTCCCAACCAAGGAATTTAGAAAACCAAAAGTAAAAGCCCCTTTCTCTTTTAGTATCGCCTTCAAGATGTAAAAAATATGAGCCATTAGTTTGATCGCCCCCAGAACTAACCTCATCAATAGTTATAAGATTGTCATTTTCAAAACCTGCTATATTTCTCTTTAGTTTCGCAACAGTGTTTTTATTATTTTTTATTGTTAATTCAACATATGATTTAACCACACTGACTTCTTTACCATCCTTATTAGTCAGTGCTCTAGTTAAGGATGGGGGGAAGGGTATTTTAGCACCACCTAAGCCTAAAGCCTTTTCCATTCCAAGTGCATAAGCAATGGCATTCATGCACGTTGATTTACCATGTGAGTTTTCAACGCGTAAAAGAAACAGGCCGGTTGAGAAAGGGATATCAATGCCATATAGTCCATCTATAGTATTAACTGTTATTTTAAGAGAAATTATTTCAAAAGACATATCATCCCGCCTGAAATATTTTGGTTATATTAGTCTCTGTCAAACCTTTTTTATGTTTTCTTAAGGAAATACATTCCTTTTTAAAGACGTCTAATGCAAGTAAATTGGTCGCACAAATATCGCCTTTGTCTGTCAACTTCATCTTGTCATTTTCGCGAGTGAGAAAACCATCGGCCAGTAAAAGCTCAATGGCCCTATCCAAAGTCGGATCCATTCTGACTTCAGGCTTAGCACTATCTTTATTCAAAACCCAAAATGCAAAATCAGTGGTGTTTTTTTCTGACTTTAACAACCAATTGACAACATGAATTTTTTTCAATGTGCATGAACCAGTTCTTGCAGCAACAAGTAAGAATATTATTAAAACAAGGCTAGATCGCCACATAGGTCTCATTTCACATGGGAGATGTTCCGGCCTCCGCGTAAATGTGAAAGGTCGTCCGATGATATCTTCTATTTTAATATTCATTTTTCACCATGTTAAAAATCTAACGGACACCTAATTAACCAATCCGATATTACACCCCAATTTATTTTTTCTAAATCTGATTCTTTGAGCGTGGGTATTTCCTTTTCGATATTTTCTTTGAGAACTTCCATTTGTTTCATCATCTTATCGCCAGGTTGCGCACTTGAAGATGTAAGCATAGAAAGTCCAACCAAGTTCGTTTCTCTTTGTTGAATGCATTTGTATACAACTTCATAAATATCAACCCAATTCTGCTTTAATTCATCGATAAGGTTCTGATAATCAAGATATTTTTGTATTAGAAAACGTCTGTAAGTTTCCTGTACTGATTCTGAAAGATCAATTTTTGGAAGTTTCAAATTTAACTTATTCAAAAAATCAACATGCTCATTAATAAATGATACTGCATGATCAATAGTAGAGTTACTAAGATCTAAATTTAACTGATAGTTCGTTCTTCGAAGAAGTGCCCTCTCAGTTATATAGTCACTATCTGTTTGCACCAAAATCTGGAAGTCATCTGTAACATACGGTAATTTCAGTCCTCTTACTTTTAAGGATTTCTGAGTACAATATTGCGTAAGTTTTGCAGATTTACTATAAGGTGTAGCCAAAATCCATCTACTAACTTTAGTTTCACCAAACAACAATTCAAGATCAGCTTTATACTTAGTTGTGAACTTTAAAATGTCAGTACTTATTTTTCTACGCTGTGCTTTAACTAGTTTTTCAACATCGCTTGATTGCTCGGGCAAGTAGCATTGGAAAACATGGCCTGATAGAGTGTAACATTCAATGCCGAAATCACCATTTTGCGAATCAGGCAAATCGCAGCAATTAGCTGGCTTATAGTGTAAACGGATAATGCTCTTAAAATATTGCTCCCATACTTTCGGGTCGCTGTTCGGGTCAGTAAACATTCCTAGTCCATAGAGATTACTTTTTCAGATTATAACCCCTTGTTCTATAGTGAGTAAACCAGAGCGCTCACATTTACAGCATTGAATATAACTATGTTAACCACGCTAACAACTGTATATACATACAGTTGTAATTACTAGCTATTTCTACGGTTTTTTTGATAGACATTACTAACCGTATGTTTTTCTTTACCTTAACCCAGAACTCTACCCTTCATCATCTTTTATCATTAGACACAAGCCTTAGAACTCATTAAGTTTCATATAGAAATTATTTAAAATGTATGTATTTTTTATTGCAGATAATATTCTATTAAAAATTAGATAGGATGTATTTAAAGCTCGCATCAGATTGATTTAAACCACACTATCGCCTTTGATTTTGTTTGCCTAAGATGGTCGAGTTATCAAAACAGAATTCGTCATGTTCAACGTTTATGCTAAAACCTTTTCATAGCATACGTGCGTCAATCCATCTCTAAGTACCGTCACGACCTCGGGGTCATCTCATCCAGACCTGCTTCCAGTAAACTAATATAGCACGATGTAAGCAATATCCGCTTCTGGCACAAAGCGGACCATTGACAATAGTAGCGCCTATCTCATTACGCATAGTGGCTTAGGTAGCTTTTTGTCATCTTGGCTAAAGCGATCACCAAAATTGCACACTAGCGTGCATCACACCACAAACCGTTCACTATTTAACGCCATGAATTTAATAAACAAAAACCAAAAGTGAACAGTGTGAACACTTTTCCCCAAAATCATTTTATTTTGGGTTTAGCGCCGGGCATTCGTTATCCTTGCCATGCCGTTAAGGGGTGTGAGATCCAATAATTGGTACACGCTTAGGTACACGTACAAAAGTTGAATTGGCTAAAAACAATTATTTTCATAATCTTGCGATACTTATTCAGATTCCGCCAGCCCAAAAATATTCCTCGGCGATTACCATATGTATCCGCTGAAGTCCTGAAAGCCCGCACGGCACAAGCCTTGCGGGCTTTTTTGTGCCCTCAATTTGTCCCGCGAAGTCCGAAGAGAACTAATTAAATCCGAACCTTTTTAGTCTATTGACAGGCCCAGACATGCCCCGGCTTCAGTGACATAAGATACACGTTTATCTGCTCCATTTTTCGGAGATAGTTGAAGAAATGCCAGTATCTACTCAATCATCGAAGTAATGCATTCTTCCATTAGATTACTCATTCTGATGAAGGTGAATGACTTACGCCAGCGGCAATTCAAAACACTTCACTGGTTTACCATCCTGCAGTTCCACCAGTAAACGTGCCGATTGTGGTTGCTCAGATAACAACACTTGTTGAAATTTATCAAAAGACATTTGTGTCTCTTCAATTGCTACCTTTTGTGGCAATAAGGTGGTTGTTGTCCATTTCCGCAGCAATAATTTATTAGCATTGGTGGTATTGCTTTGTTCTGCCAACGCAGTGATGTTTTGTATTCTCTGTTCTAACTGACGCTCAACTTTGTCAATAATATTCTCAAACTGCTGATAGTTCTGAACAATGGTTTGCTGGCGCTGACTAACGAGTTTTGTGTTCCCTTCGGTACGGGTCAGTAGATGCAACGCTTGCGCACGAACCTTCATTGCCAGGTCCCATTCATGGATTCGTTCATTAAGAATCTTTTGTTCGGTTTGGATCTTATTTGTAATATCCGTACTGCCAAAGAGCCCACGGTCTCTAAGCTTCAAAATGTTGTCGCCAGCATTAGAAATATCAGTTAGCAAGTGTGCCTGCACGCCGGAAAAATGAACTTCTATATCCTCGAGTTTTTGACGTATTGCAGGAGAGCATTCCCCTTCAAGTACCACAGGGGTAATTTGCTGCAAATATTGAATGGCTCCAATGATCTCCGACTTACGTGCATTGGTCTGAAATGCTGAGACTTCACGTACCGCCTCGATAATCTCCGTCAATTTTTTGCTGATATCTGCCAGATGCTTTTGCGCTAACACAGCAGACGCCACATTTAACAATAAACCAGCGTTAACAAGTTGAAGGAGCCTGTCAGGATTCAGCAGAACGGCATGCTCTTTGATCCCTTTTACACCCATACTGAATCCACGAAACCCTGTGCCGTCTTTTACATTCGCCAGAGAGCCATTGATGATGACTTCCATATATTGATGACTGGAAATGTGTGCAGACGTAGCCAGCGAGGGTAGCATCTGCAGCAGCGGACTCAGGCGTGAAATAGCGGTAATGCTCTGTTGCTGCATCGCTGCCGTGCTAGTAATTTGTGAAGGTTGAATTGCCGAAACCGTAAGCGCAGGTTGGTTAACATCATATCCAAAACCCCAGCGCTGATCGTAGGTGAAAGCTGACATTGTGGATGCTGTTGATTGGCTGGCAAGTCGGAACTGGCGGGAATTTTTTAAGCGAATCCAGGCTATTTGTACCACGCAGGGCAGTGTCACTCGAAATGCCGGATTAGAGATATCATAGGCGGTATACAGACCTGTAATAGCCAGGCCAACCGGCCCCGTTAAAACGCCCAAAACACGCCCGATCCCAAGTCCTGCAATTAAAGGTAATACCTTACCTGCTGTAGTTTGTGCAAGACCGTTGGCGACTAATGCTGCTTTCTGCCAGACCGGGATATCCTTACTGACCAGAGAGCTAATGTCCATATCACGCAGGATCTGGTTACGTTCATCATCCGACATTTTTTGCCATGTCGAGGCAAACACACTGTCAATAATCAGCGCTTCTTTTTCTGCTACGGAGGCAGCGATAGGGGCTTTAATTTTCAGACGTGCAGCAACGTCATCTACAATTTCGCTATAGCTAAAACCATTGCGACGAAACAGATTCACGAATGTATTACCACCAAAATACTGTAACTCTCGTACAAGCAGACGCAATGTTTCATCATCGGGCTCATCGTAAAGTTTGGCGTCCTGCAATACTTTCCTGACGCTGTTCGACATGGAAAAACCAAACTTACCCGTGTTGGTGATGTAATCAATCAGCAGATCTATATCGCCTTTATCCGCGTTCAGCAGCAGTTTAACCAGAGCCTCATCACCCTTGATATCTATCTCGCTCATCACAACACCCCAGTCATGTTCATCACCACAATCTATTAAAAATGAATATCTCATTAATACACTGACTGAATCGCCACGGATAATCCAGAAACTTACAAGCCGTTGATAATACTGGATTTAATATTCTGCCGGTAACATCTGATCGCCAGAACAATGCCGACTCTTACTGTTATAAAACATTTCGATGTAATCAAAAACATCACTGCAGGCTTCTTCCCGCGTTCCATAGATCTTTCTCTTTATCGTTCGCGTTTCAACAACTGGAAAAAGCTTTCTGCAACCGCATTATCGTGGTAGTTACCGCGACGGCTCATGCTGCCCTCCAGGCCGTGTGATTTCAGGAACGACTGCCACTCATGGCTTGTGTACTGACCGCCCTGGTCCGGGTGAACCAGCACCTGTTTTTGGGGATTACGCCGCCATATAGCCATCAGCAGTGCATTCAGGACAAAGTCCTTTGTCATCCGGGATTGCATGGACCAGCCGATAATTTTGCGTGAGAACATATCAATAACCACGGCCAGATACAGCCAGCCTTCGTGGGTCCTGATCTAGGTTATGTCCGTTACCCAACGCTCATCCGGAGCATCCGGATTGAACTGCCGATTGAGCCTGTTGGGTGCCCCTATGCTGGCTTCACCTTTACGTGCCCGAGGGCTCCGGTACCCGACCTGAGCTTTTATTCCGGCACGCTTCATCAGCCGCCAGACCCGGTTTACTCCGCACTGTTGCCCGGTGTCACGCAGATCCTGATGGATCTTGCGATAACCATACACGCAGCCTGACTCAAGCCAGAACTGTTTGATTTGTCCCATCAGTCTCAGAGCTGTCTGATGACGTTGTGAATGCGGCTGCTGAAGCCAGGCGTAAAAGCCACCGGGATGAACATCCAGCACCCGACAGAGCAGGCGAACAGGCCAGCAACAGGTGTTGTCACGGATAGAGGCGTACCTCAGTCGGACAGCTTTGCGGAATACGCCGCGGCTGTTTTTAATATGCCCCGTTCGTCGTTAACCCGCTTCAGCTCTTTCTGGAGACGGCGGATCCCGGCCTGAGCATCTGACTGTTCTTTATTAGTCGATGAGTCCGGATCGTATTTCTTTATCCAGGCGTAAAGGCTGTGGGTGGTAATATCAAGACTTGTTGCAACGCTGGAAACAGAATGAACGCGATCAACAACCTGTCTGACTGCTTTAATTTTAAACTCTTCGGGGTAACGCTTACCGCTCATGGGCACCTCTCTTCAGGTCATCTTTAATGACTCTGAGGTGTCTGTTAAACCCGTGGCGATTCAGGATACATTTTGGGAAATGTGGGTACGGTTAGTTAGAAGCAGATAGCTAACTCTCCAGAGAACAAAAAAACAACACATTGGTTATTTACTCACCTTCACTCAGTAGATACACTATTTACAGGGATTTACAACGACATAAGGAAAACAGAACATGGCTATTCCCGGTAATATGTGGCTCTATGACGATGGCGGAGCACTAATTAAAGGTGGCTGTGATGTTGCAGACAGGGAGTTCAGTATAGAGTTTAAGGGGTTTCACCATAATCTCTCCATTCCCACTGATAATGCCACTGGCAAACCTACTGGCACTCGTCAGCATTCTCCAATGATCATCGTAAAAGAATTCGACTATTCCAGCCCATACCTATACAAAGCCGTTGCTACTGGTTAAAACCTGAAATCTGCTGAGATCAAATGGTACAAAATCAACGATGCTGGTCAGGAAGTGGAATACTTCAACATGCTACTTGAAGGAGTTCGGATCGTATCAATCTCCCCTACAATGGCTTCCCCAGAAGACAAGAACAACAACCATCTTGAATCTGTGGAGCTAAGGTATGAGAAAATCACCTGGAAGCATTGTGATGGAAACATAATTTTCACCGATGCCTGGAATGAACGGCAAACAGCCTGACAGGTGATTGAATGGATACGACAGAAAAATTAAACGGAACCTACTTCTACCACGGACAATTGAACCTGTCAGCAGGTGAACTATTTGATGTAATTTTCCTTGAGCAATTTTGTGATGAACCTGAGATTGGCATTGAGTCAGGTGCTGCTATCCTCGCTGGTCAACCCTGGTTAAAAACCAGAACGAAACCGGGAGAGGCAATCAAAGGGACAAGTGTTATTTCCAGATATGGGAGAATACTTTTACGAAATGCACGAACTCCTTTTGGTATCAGAGTTCCTACACCAGTTGGTGTAAGAATGCGAAAAACAAATAATCTTGCCGCAGTCATAGCACGATATGTTCCGTGGTTAGGATGGGTTGGTCTTGTGAATTCAATTTACCAGGTATCAAGGAAAACCCAGGCAAAATACAACCTAATAGCACGCCCTAAAGATCGTATACAATGGACATCCTTTTGATGGATACAATTCAGCAAGAGGTGTTAACACTCTTCCGTGAAGAGATCCCCGGATATTTAGACAGCAATTGGAAAGAAATTCCTTTAGAACTTGACTCTGATTTATTTGAAGCTCCAGGCGATGACCTGCATGAAGCTTTAGATAAATTTGAAAAAAAATTTAATGTGGATTTATCACAGGTTAAATGGGCGTATTATTTCCCTTGGGAGAATACTCCACTGCTTACAAGATGGTTTAAATTAAAACGGAAAGATGTAGAACGAACTCGTAAACCTTTAACAATCAGAATGTTTTCCGAATCAGCGAAAGCAGGAAAGTGGCTTTATGACTGATATAAATACAACATGTTAATGAGAGGGGGTAGTTATGGATTTCATCAATAAGTTAGGGCTATATGCAGAGTATTTTAATTTCTTTATTTAAAACCACTTAATCTGGGAAGTTTATTTTAATAGTTGCATTCTTTTTTATCATAGTGAAATATCGAAAAGCTCACATTTTAAAATCAATTAAAAGCGAAGAAATACGTTATCTTCGCCTGCATTGCAATTATTGCTATATTATTAGCACTCATATTAAACTCCGTTAAGAACGTAAATAACTCTCAGCATAAAAAAAGAACTTTTAGAATTAAGCCATTAACTCACCAGATTTTATTATTAACCAAAATCCATATACAATCGGAACAAGGACAATCAAAACGACTTGCTCCTATAGTTTTTTGTTCCACCATGTTAAATATTTATTTTTTGCTTTATTTAATAAAATTATCATTTCAGTTTCTACATTTAATATACGTATTTTGTAGAAGGAGACATACCCCCCTATATTTTTAGGAATACTATATTTTTAAAAAATTCAATTTACCTGTTATCTTTAGGTTTTGAATTAAACCCTCGAAAATAATAATTTTATTCCTGTGTCCACTATTCGCGGGTAGGATCAGTAAGCTCTGGCAGTTCCGTTACTATCGACCTCTGACAAAGCAGCGAACCAAGCAAAGCTTCGGTGCCTACCCTGCCGTCTCACTTTCTGATGTGCGTAAACTCAGAGCGGAATCCCGAGCACTGCTGGCGAAAGATATTGATGCTCAGGAACATCAGAAAGAACAGGTGAGAAATTCTCAAGAGTACAAAACCAACACTTTCCTGTTAGTTGCGGAGCATTGGTGGAATGTCAAGAAAGCCAGCGTGACCGAAGACTACGCAGAGGATATCTGGCGCTCGCTTGAGAAAGATGTATTTCCGGCAATAGGTGATATCAGTGTTACTGAGATCAAGGCTCACACCTGGTTAAAGCAATTCAACCAGTTCAGGCCAGAGTCGCACCAGAAACTGTTTGCCACCTGAAGTGGCTTACTTCGATGCCCAGGAGAGCCAAAGGCTGAGTTTAAACGGTCAAATCCACACAAACGGTCATAAACAGTCACGTCACAGCAACGATGCCTATATAGTTTGTTAACCCTGTTTGTACTCGCCACCAGCCTGGAGAAGCAAAATACGTGAGGAAGATCACTTTTACATGCAATGCATTGCACTACTTTGCATAAAATATTTCGACTCTATCACTTAATAAAAGCCAGCCCTATTTACCCACGTGGACTCCTGCCCAGTCCACATTTTCCCGTGTTCGCTTCCAGTAATTTATAGTCATCGGAGGATAAGTATGTTGCCGATTGAAAGACAGCAAAGAATTATTAATGAACTTAATATAAATGGTCGTGTAATTGCTTCAGAGCTGGTCACATTATGTCAGGTTTCACAGGAAACTATTCGCCGTGATTTAAACCAGCTGGAAAAGCGAGGATTATTGCAACGCAGCCATGGCGGCGCCGTTCTGATAAAAAAACAGAGCGCCAGCATTCAGGGAAATAGCAGAACGGCTAATGAAGACCATAACGAATTATCGTTTCGTCAGCGTATTAATGAGCACGTTGATGCCAAGATGATGATTGCCAAACGCGCGCTCGACTTTATCAGTCCCGGTGACTGTATTTTGCTGGATAGCAGTACTTCCTGCTGGTATCTGGCGCGACAGCTGCCCGACATTGAATTAACGGTATTAACCAATTCTCTGCGCATCGTGCAGACGCTGGCGGCACGCGGCAGTATTCGCACTATCTGTCTGGGCGGTGAATATTCCGATCGGGATGAAGATTTTCACGGCGTGGTGGCTGAGCAGCCGCTGCGCGAATTTCAGATAAATAAAATATTTTTTTCCTGTAGCAGTCTGGGTAACGACGGATATTTGCGCGAAGGTAATGAAAATAATGCACATCTGAAGCAGCAGATGCTGCTGGCCGCTGAAAGAAAACATCTTTTAATGGATGGCAGTAAATTTCTGCGGCCCTCTTTTGCCCGTATATGCCATTACCGCGACGTCGATTTTCTTATTACTGACCAATTAAAAGATAAAGAACTGGAACAGGAACTGGCGTGGAATGGCGTTAACGTTATCGTTTGTTCTCAGCGTTTTCAGTCCATGCAGCTAATTAAAAACTAATCAGGAGTCTGTATGAAAAAGCATCTTATCGCCTGCTCTCTGCTTGCCCTCTTTGCCGCCACCGGTGCGCAAGCCGCTGACAAATTGCGTATGGGTATTGTGGTCAAAATTGGCGGTATTCCCTGGTTTAATGCCATGGAAGCAGGAATTAAAAGTGAAGCAGCGAAGCGCGGAATTGATGCGTGGATGGTAGGGCCCACCGCGGCTGATCCGGCACTACAGGTGCGCGCCATCGAAGATTTGATTGCGCAGAAAGTCGATATCATCGGCGTCGTACCGAACGATCCAAAAGTGCTGGAGCCGGTATTGAAACGGGCGCGCAATGCTGGCATCGAAGTCATCACCCATGAGTCACCCGGCCAGCAGGGCGCCAACTGGGATTTCGAACTGGTCGATGCGGCTACGCATGGCATTAACCATATGAAAGCGCTGGCGAAGTGCATGAACGACGAAGGCAAATACGCCATGTATGTTGGCAGCCTGACGGTGCCACTGCATCAACAGTGGACCGACGCTGCACTCAATTATCAAAAAGAGCACTATCCCAAAATGCAGCTGGTGATCGACAAATTTGGCGTCGGCGAATCGCTGGATGACTCCATTCGCACCACCAATGAGCTGATGTCCAAATATCCCGATCTGAAAGGGATCATGGCGTTTGGTTCACAGGGACCGATTGGCGCCGGGCGTGCGGTCATGAACCGTAAAAAAATCGACCAGGTGTGCGTGATCGGCTCATTCAGTCCGGGACAAGGTGCCTCCCTGGTGCAGCGTAACGCCATTAAAGGCGGCTACATCTGGAATCCGCAGACTGCGGGCGAAGTCTTTGTGCGTATCGCAGACATGATGCATAAGAAAGAGCCCATTACTGACGGCATAACGATTGAAGGGCTGGGCAAAGTAAAAGTGGATGAAGCCACGCACACCATTCTCGGTAACAACACAGAGAGCCTGGATAAAGAAAATCTGCCAAAACTGGTAAAAATGGGGCTCTGATATGCAAGAGGTCACTCCACAGACACTGCTTGTGCTCGAGAATCTGTCGAAAACATTTGGTGGCAACCGCGCACTGAGCGATATCTCACTGACCTTACTGGCAGGCGAAGTGCACTGTCTCGCTGGTACCAACGGCTGCGGCAAGAGCACGCTGATCAAGGTTATCTCAGGGGTACACGCCCCGGACAGTGGCAGTTGCATCACACTGGGCGACGGCCTGCCGCAGCCACGCCTCACAACCCGACAGGCGCGGGACTTCGGTATCCAGGTGATTTATCAGGATCTGTCGCTGTTTCCCAATCTCAGTGTGGCAGAGAATATCGCCTTCGAGCATAACCTCAATGGCCTGCTGCGATGGCACCACAGCGCACGCCTGCGTGAAAGCGCGCACAGCATTGTTACCGAACTGAAGTTTGATCTCGATCTGGATGAGAAGGTCGCCGCGCTCTCTATTGCTCAGCGGCAGCAGGTGGCGATCTGCCGTGCGCTGGTCGCCGATGCACGACTGGTGATCATGGATGAGCCGACCGCCTCCCTGACCCGCACCGAGGTGAATCAACTGCTGCGAACCGTGCGCTACCTTAAAGATAAAAATATCTGCGTGGTATTTGTCAGCCACCGGTTGGATGAGGTGCTGGAGATCTCTGACCGCGTTACGGTGATTCGCGACGGACACAAAATGGGCTGCTGGCCCGCGCGCGAGATGACACCGCACCACCTGACAGAGCTGATGACCGGCCTGAAACTCGACTACCAGCTGAAAGCGCCGACGCGCAACGGCAATCGCGCCATTCTGGAGATAGAAAATTTAACCCGCGCCGGCCAGTATCACGACGTCAATTTTAAACTGTATGAAGGCGAGGTGCTCGGGCTGTGCGGCCTGCTCGGTTCCGGGCGCACTGAACTGGCGCTATCGCTGTTTGGCATGACACGTCCCGACAGCGGTAAAATCTGGCTCGACAGTAAGCCGGTGCGCTTTCGTGGTCATGAAGATGCGATCAAAGCGGGTATCGGCTACGTGTCGGAAGATCGTCTGACGCTGGGCCTGGTGCAGCAGCAGTCGGTGGCAGACAACATGGTGCTGCCCATCCTCGACAAGCTGCAAAACCGGTTTCATCTGATTGATGAATACCGTAAAAACAAGCTGATCCTGCAGTGGATTCAGCAGCTTGGCGTCCGCGTCGCCGATCCAAATCTCGCTATCTCCACGCTTTCCGGCGGTAATCAGCAGAAAATTGTGCTGGCGAAATGGGTGCTGACGCAGCCGCGCATTCTGATCCTCGACTCACCCACCGTCGGCGTAGATGTAGGTGCAAAAGCCAGTATTTACCAGTTGATCCACGAGCTGGCAAAAGAGGGGCTATCGATCATTCTGATTTCCGATGAGGTGCCAGAGGTCTGGTACAACTGCGACCGCATTCTGCATTTCCGTAATGGCACGATCCATGCCGAGTATCAACCCGATAGCGTCGAGCAGCAGCAGCTGGCGGAGGTGATCAATGCCTGACTTTTCTCGTTTTCGTCCGCGCTCCAGTCAGGGTTGGCTCGCCTGGGTGCTACTGGCGTTCATTCTGTTTTTCTCGGTTGCCAGCGAGCAGTTTCTTACCATGCAGAATCTGCTGGATCTGGCGGAGAGCTACGCGGTCACCGGCATCTTTGCGCTAGGTCTGTTTGTCGTGCTGGTTACCGGCGGTATCGATATCTCCTTCGCGGCAGTCGCCTCAGTGGTGCAGTACCTGCTCGCATCACTGTTTGTACAGTACCAGTTCGATAATGCACTGCTCAGCATTTTGCTGGCAGTGGTGTGCGGCACGCTGTTCGGGGTGATAAACGCGTTACTGATCACCACGCTGCGGGTGGTCTCCATCATCATCACCATTAGCATGCAGTCGCTGCTGTTCGGGCTACTGATGTGGGTCACCGGTGGTCGTAGCCTCTACTCACTGCCGGAGTGGTGGATCACGCTGCGCAATGTACTGCCGTTCAGCTGGCAGGGGGAGAGCTTTCAGGTCGGCCTGCCGCTGGCCACTATGCTGCTGATTGCCGCCATTACTGCCTTACTGCTGAACAAAACCAACCTCGGACGCCAGCTCTATGCCGTGGGGGGTGATGCGGAGTCTGCGCGCCGTATTGGTATCCGCGTCGGCCTGATCCACGTTTTCGCCTACGGCTGGCTGGGCGCAATGGCGGCGATTGGCGGGCTGGTGCAAGTCTATCGTATGGGAGAAGTCGTTCCCAATGCGCTGGTTGGCGGCGAACTTGATGTGCTGGCGGCTACGGTGCTGGGCGGAGCCAGTCTGATGGGTGGCAAAGGCACAGTCAGCGGCACGCTGATGGGCGTTTTCCTGATCGCCATTCTGAAGAACGGCCTCAACCTGGTGGGGGTATCGAATTACTTCATGAACATCGTGGTAGGCGGCACCATCATGATTGCGATCGCCGTGACGCACTACAAAAAACGCAAAGAAACTGATGTCAGTTTCGTGTGACAGAGGGCACTGATGATGAAATCACTGACTGCACTGCGCCCAGACGGCACCAACATCGGCCTGATGCTGCTTATCGCGCTGGCGCTTGCCACCTTTACGCTAATGTTACCGGGTCGCTTCCTGACCGACTCAACCTTTATGAGTATGGCGTTTCAGCTGCCGGAACTGGGTTTACTCACGCTGGCGATGTTTATCGCCATTCTCAGCGGCGGCCTGAACCTTGCCATTATCGCTACCGCTAACCTCACGGCACTGTTTGTCGCCTGGACGCTGATGAGCGCGCTGCCCGCCAATGCCGGCATGGCGTTGCAGCTGCTCTGGCTGTTTATCGCCATCATTGGCGCCATGCTGATCGCCGCCGCGATCGGTGTGGTGACGGGTCTGATGGTGACGCGAATCGGCGCACACCCGATTCTGGTAACGCTGGCAACGATGATGACGCTAAACGGCGTTGGAATCTGGCTGACCAAAGGTGCCGCCATTAGCGGTATGCCGCCGGTGGTGCAGGCACTGGGTGCGGACACGTTGCTCGGTATGCCGCTGCCGCTCTGGGTGTTCCTGATTGCCGCCGCGCTGCTGGCGCTGTTTCTCGGTAAAACCCGCGCCGGTAAATGTATCTACATGGGCGGCAGCAACATCAACGCTACCTGGTTCAGCGGCATCAATACCCATCGCATGGTGATGCTGGTTTACGTGATCTCCAGCCTGCTCTGCGTCCTGGCGGGCCTGATTATGATGGCGCGCTTTAACTCCGCGCGCATGGGCTACGGCGACGCCTATCTGCTGCTGACGGTGCTGGCGATTATTCTTGGCGGCACGGATCCCAACGGCGGCTTCGGACGCGTCACGGGCGTGGTGCTGGCACTGATTGCGCTACAGGTGCTTTCCACCGGTTTCAATCTGATGAACATCAGCCAGCACGTCAGTCTGGCGATGTGGGGGGCAGTGCTGATTGTGGTACTCGCTTTTAAACAATTCAAAACCCGATTCAACGAACACCGTGCAGTAAAGCTCAGCAAGCTGGCCGCGGTGCTTAATCCTCTGACTGAAAAGAAGGAAGTATGATGCGTACTCAAATCTCCCCGTCACTGATGTGTATGAACCTGATGGAGATCAAGCACCAGCTGCAGGTTCTCGACTCGCGCGCTGACTTTCTTCACGTGGATATCATGGATGGTCACTACGTAAAAAACATTACGCTCTCCCCCTTCTTTATTGAGCAGATCCGTCCTTATACCCGTGTGGCGATCGACGTGCATTTGATGGTGGAAGAGCCGACTGATTTTATCGAGGCGGTCGCAAAAGCAGGGGCTGACTTTATCTGTCCGCACGCTGAGACCATTAACCGAGATGCATTTCGCGTCATTAACCTGATCCGTAGCTTCGGGAAAAAAGTGGGCGTGGTGCTGAATCCTGCCACGCCGGTTTCCTACATTCAGCATTATATTCATCTGCTCGATAAGATCACCGTGATGACGGTGGATCCTGGCTACGCCGGCCAGCCCTTTATTCCGGAGATGGTTGAAAAGGTACGCGAGCTGAAAGCGCTGAAGCAACAGCACAGCTATCACTATCTGATTGAGATTGACGGCTCCTGCAATACCCGCACCTATAACCCGCTGATCGGCGCAGGCGCCGAAGTGCTGATTGTCGGCACCTCCGGCCTGTTTAACATCCATGACGATTTAGCCACCGCGTGGGAGATGATGCGCGACAGCATTGATGAGGCCCAGGGGCTGGCGCAGGTGTCCGCATGAGATCACGCTGGCTTGGTATCGACATTGGCGGCACCGGTACCCGGCTGCAGCTGATGGAAGAGGGAGGCGTCTGGAGCAGCTTTCGCAAGGTGCCTACCGCCAGCTGGGCGCAGCAGCCTGACGCGCTGCTGGCGCTTGGCCAGCTCATTGATGAGACGCTGGAGCAGCAGCCGGTCAGCGGCATTATGCTGGGTCTGCCGGGTATCCTCAGCCGCGACAGAAAGCAGGTGATCTCGCTGCCCTTTATTCAGGCGCTGGATCATCAGCCAGTGGCGGCACGCCTGGCAGCTCAACTCAGTATGCCAGTGGCGATGGACAAAGATGTTAACCATCTTATGTTGTGGGATCTGCTGCAGCTGGAGCAGCTGCCGGATAACGCAGTGGGCCTCTACCCCGGCACCGGGATGGGCAACAGTCTGTGGCTGAATGGCCGCTTTTATCACGGCGAGCACGGCGGCGCGGGCGAACTGGGGCATGTGCCGGTAGCGGGAAACGATCTCCCCTGCCCGTGCGGCAACCACGGCTGTGCGGAAACGCTGACGTCGGGGCACTGGCTGAGCCACTGGGCGGCACTGAACGCCGCCGACACGCCCATATCAGCGCTGTTTACCCGCCACGGCGAACAACCGGATTTGCAGGCGTTTGTGCGGCGGCTGGCTCAGCTGATCGCCACCGAGATGAATATTCTCGATCCGGAGTATCTGATCCTCGGCGGCGGCGTGCTGGCGATGGCTGATTTTCCGCTGGCGCTGCTGCGCAACCAGATTCAACAGCATTTGCGGCCACCGGTCACGCGCGAAAATCTGAAGATTATATTCAGCCACTCAACCGACTATACGGGCTGTCGCGGTGCCTGTCTCGCCGCTGAACGCCGGTTCAGGAGCCTATGATGAAAGGAAAAGTGTGTGTTTTCGGTTCCTTTAATCTCGATATTGTTGCAGTCATGCGTCGCTTTCCGCTGCCGGGAGAGTCGCTGACGGCGCACCACAGTATGATGGGTGCGGGAGGTAAAGGTGCAAATCAGGCCACGGCGGCACTGCGTGCCGGTGCGCGGGTGCACTACATCGGTAAAGTGGGCAATGACGATTTTGGCCTCTTTGCGCGACGTCATCTGGAGAAAACCGGCTTTGACGCGATTACGCTGTTTACCTGTAAAGAGAAGCCCACCGGTAACGCGCTGATTTACGTAGCAGGCGACGACGCCGAAAATATGATTTCAGTCTATCCGGGTGCCAATACCACCGTGACCGCCGCTGAGGTTACGCGCTGCCAGCCCACGGTAGCCGCAGCAGATATTCTGCTGGTACAACTGGAGAATAACCTCAACGCTATTCAGCGCATGATTGATAACGCCCGCGCCAGCGGCACGTTTGTGATCCTCAATCCGGCACCGTGGCAGAAAATCAACGATGCGCTGCTGGCAAAAATTGACCTGCTGACGCCGAACAGCACCGAAGCGACTCAACTCAGTGGCGTAACGGTAACGGATTTTGCCAGCGCGCGCCGTGCCGCCGAGGTGTTGCATCGTAAGGGTGCGCGACAGGTAATCATTACGCTAGGCATTGCCGGCGCCCTGCTATCCACGCCCTCGCAACAGCAGCGCATTCCGCTATTTCCGGCACAGCCGCGCGACACCACCGGCGCCGGCGACGCGTTCAATGGCGCGCTCGCCGCCAGGCTCGCTTCCGGCGACGATTTGCCGCAGGCGGCGCGGTTCGCTGCGGCATTTGCCTCACTCTGCGTTGAACGCGCTGGTGCCGCTGATTCGATGCCCTCTTATGCCGAGGCTTTAGCGCGACTGCAGGCTCATCCGGAGTGTAAAGTGGAACAGATTGAGAACGTATCCGCATAATTCATCGCGCTATTCTGCTCTGCAGAATTTCAATTCTGGAACCAGACTAATTCGCGCATGACTTTAAGTGAGGTCGCTTACCGGGCTGTTGTTACTGATGAATTCAACAATGCCCGCTGTAGCCCTCCCCCTTTACAGCCCCAACCCAAACACGAAATAATACCCCGGCTATCTGCGCCACATAGCGCAGGCAGCACCTGAACGGAACCTCAACTTAGCGGACTCTTTATGACTAACGATATTTCCCTCAAGTACTATGACGTCGCAGATGAGTATGCGACCGAATCCGCTAAGCCGGTGAGCGACGCAGAACGCACACCGCTGGCGCACTACTTCCAGTTACTGATCACCCGTCTGATGAACAATGAAGAGATCAGTGAAGAATCGCAGCAGCAGATGGCCACTGAAGCGGGCATCGATGCAGAGCGTATCGATGAGATCGCGACCTTCCTTAACCAATGGGGTAACGAGTAACCTTACCCGAACGCGCCGGGCAGGCGGCAGGTTACGATGGTGACCTCACCTGCCCGGATCATGCGACCGGTATCATCATCTGCAGCGCTTATCCGCGTACTGTCCAGACCAGGCCAACGTCCCTTCTCTTTGCAACTGCGTGGTGAACTTTTTCACAACGCCTGACCCGCGATTATCCCGGCACCGTTTAGCGCTGCTTCACCGGCTTGCTCTCTTACAGACCAAAATTTATCATCCACACTGATATAGTCTGCGCAGGCATTGTGCTTTACACTGCGCGCTGTAAAAAACTGAGTAGATAAACGATTAAACAGGCGGTAATGGCGATGAACGGAACAATCACAACCTGGTTCAAAGATAAGGGTTTTGGTTTTATCAAAGATGAAAACGGTGAGAACCGCTATTTTCATGTGATTAAGGTCGCCAACCCTGATCTGATCAAGAAAGACGCTGCCGTCACCTTTGAACCCACCACCAACAACAAAGGTCTGTCGGCCTATGCGGTGAAAGTGGTGCCGGAAAGCAAATACATCTTTATCGCCGGCGAGCGCATCAAGATCACCGCGATCAAATCTTACCTGGTCTACAGCGAAGAAGTGCCGGTCGACACCCGCATCGATAAAGAGAATCCGGTGCTGTCGGTAGGCGTGCTGTTAAGCAATATCCGACCGAAATCAGACGTGAAGCCCGGTGAAATGCGATCGCTGAAGAAGCTGGCTATCACTACCTTCCAGGGTTCGACCTTAATCTTCACCGAAGATGAGATCGACATCGAAAGCACGGTGAAACTGCTCAAAGGTCTGAAGTAACCCGGTGACGCTGGTCGAAATCCTGCCATTCAGCCGCAGGATTTCGTCATAGCCTTTTCTTCAGGGTACTCTGTTGCTCGTTCCGCTAATCCTGATTCTGATTAAAAAGCGATAGCGTCAGGATTGCCCGCCGACGGTAAAGCGTTTTACCGATTGTCATCAATCAGCCCGTCAAATTGCCTGACTCCGCTTAAACTCGCCTAATGCTGGCCGGTCAATAAAGGATCACCTTCCTAAAACCTTTTTCCAGGGTAGAATTAGTCACTTCCTTCAGACGTTGCCAATTTTTTTCTATTATCGCCGTTGGTGTTATTGATACGAAAAGGGGCTGAAATAAGGTATAAAGCCGCATGAAAATCCCAAACAGAATCCAACCTCTGGTCGATGATGGCCTGATTGACGACGTGCTCCAGCGACTGAAAAGTGGCAAGGAAGCTGACGTCTACACTGTGTTATGCGGTGACAAGATCCAGTGCGCCAAAGTCTATAAAGAGGCAACCCAGCGTAGCTTCAAGCAGGCAGTGCAGTATCAGGAAGGACGTAAAACCCGTAACACCCGTAACGCGCGTGCGATGCAGAAAGGTACTAAATTCGGTCGCAAGCAGCAGGAAGAGTCGTGGCAGACGGCAGAAGTGGATGCGCTGTTCCGCCTCGCCAACGCCGGTGTCCGCGTGCCGCAGCCTTATCTGTGCATTGACGGTGTGTTACTGATGGAGCTGGTGACCGATGCAGACGGCGCGGTTGCGCCACGGCTGAGTGATGTCACCCTGTCAGAAGCGGACGCCATCGCTGATTTCCACACCATGATCCGCAATATCGTGCGCATGCTTTGTGCCGGTATCGTGCACGGCGATTTGTCAGAATTTAACGTGCTGCTTGATGCCGACGGTCCGGTGATTATCGATCTGCCACAGGCGGTCGATGCCGCGGCGAACAACCATGCCGAATCGATGTTCGGGCGTGACGTTAACAATATCACCGCCTACTACGGTCAGTTCGCCCCGCAGCTGTTGCAGACGCGCTATGCCAAAGAGATCTGGCTGCTGTATGAAGACGGCAAATTAACCCCTGAAACGCCGCTCACCGGTCTGTTCGTTGAAGAAGAGCACAACGTAGATATGGATTCGCTGCTGGATGAGATCATTACCGCAGAAGATGAATACTACGAACGCCAGCGCGCCAGCCGGGAACGCGACGAGCAGTAAACGCTGAAAGCGGCGTGAATCAACAGTAAAGGCGGCCTTCTGAGCCGCCTTTTTGATTGCTGCAGGCCGCGAGTCTTCCCGCGGCTGCTGTTTAGCGCAGAATTACCGTCAGCATGATCAGCACAACACCGAGGGTCATTACGCCGACGAACACCTTATCGATCCGGCCATTTTTCATCATCGCCTCCTCAGAACCACTGGCCGAAACGGCGGATATACCAACGCTTCATCCCCTGCGCCACCAGGCAGTAGCTGAACAGCGTCAGCAGCAGCCACGGGAAGTACTGCCATGGCAGCGGCACCAGTCCGACCATCGCGCCCAGCGGCGAGAACGGAATCAGAATGCCCAGCACCATTACCGTCAGGGTGGTCAGCATCACCGGTAAGGTGGCGCGACTCTGGATGAACGGAATCTTCTGGGTCCGCAGCATGTGCACCACCAGCGTCTGCGACAGCAGACCTTCAATAAACCAGCCTGACTGGAACAGCGACTGCACCTCAGCGTGGTTGGCACTGAAGATGAACCACATCAGCGCAAAGGTGGTGACGTCAAAAATCGACGAGGTTGGCCCCATCCATAACATAAAGCGTTTAATGTTACCGGCATCCCATTTGCGTGGCTTACGCAGAAAATCCCGGTCTACTTTGTCCCACGGCAGTGCCAGCTGGGAGACGTCATACATCAGGTTCTGAATCAGCAGATGAATCGACAGCATCGGCAGAAACGGAATAAAGGCGCTGGCGATCAGCAGCGAGAACACGTTGCCAAAGTTTGAGCTGGCGGTCATGTTGAGATACTTGATGATATTGCCAAAGGTCTCCCGTCCTTTCAGCACGCCCTCACCCAGCACCTGCAGATCTTTCTCCAGCAGAATAATATCGGACGAGGCTTTCGCCACATCCGCCGCGCTATCAACAGAAATTCCGGTGTCGGCCGCCCGCAGCGCCGGCGCATCGTTGATACCATCGCCAAGGAAACCCACAGTATGGCCATTGTGTTGCAGCAGGCGCACCACGCGTGATTTCTGCTGCGGCGTCAGCTGAGCAAACAGGGTACAACGCTCCGCTTCCTGCGCCAGCTGCGCATCATCCATCGCCTCAATCTGGTCGCCGGTCAGCATCGCCGGATCGCTCAGCCCGACATCCTGACAGACGCGCCGGGTCACCAGCGGGTTATCGCCGGTCAGCACTTTAACCGCTACCCCGCTGTCGCGCAGTGCCTGAATCGCCTTGCCGGCACTGGCTTTTGGTGGATCGCGGAAGGTCAGCAGCCCTTCCAGCGTCAGCTCACGCTCGTCACTGTTGCTGAGCGGCGCGTGCAAATCACCTTCGCGCGTCGCCACCAGCAATACCCGATAGCCCTGCTGATGGTAGCGTTCGGTCAGCGCCAGCAGTTCCGCCCGCTGCCGCTCATCCAGCGCAACCACCGTCTCACCCTGACGAATCGCGCTGCTCACCGCCAGCATCTCCTTCACCGCGCCTTTGCAAATCAGCAGCGAGCGATGGCGCGCCAGATCTTCAACCAGCACCGAGACCCGGCGGCGGGTGAAGTCGAACGGCAGCTCATCAATCAGATGAAACTGGCTGCGCCGGGTCTGCGAGATCACTTTGTCGCCCGCCATCAGCACCGCCCGATCCATCAGGTTTTTCGCGCCGCTCTGGCTGCCGCTGTTTAACCAGCCCAGCAACAGCACCTGCCCATCTTCCTCTCCCATCGGGCTGAGGTGGTGCGCCAGCAGGATAGTGTCCTGGGTCAGTGTGCCGGTTTTGTCGGTGCACAGCACATCCATCGCGCCGAGGTTCTGAATGGCGTTCAGCCGTTTAACGATCACTTTGCGTCGCGCCATCGCAATCGCGCCTTTGGCCAGGTTGGCGCTGACAATCATCGGCAGCATTTCCGGGGTTAAGCCGACCGCCACCGCCAGTGCAAACAGCGTGGCATCCATCCAGTCGCCTTTACTGAAGCCGTTAAGCAGCAGCACCACCGGCACCATCACCAGCATAAAACGAATCAGCAGCCGGCTGACGCTGTTAACCCCGCGATCAAAGGCGGTCTGCGGCCGGCTGCCCACCAGCGAGGCGGCCAGCGATCCAAACCAGCTGTCGCCGCCCGTCGCCACTACCACTGCGCTCGCCGTGCCGCTGGCGACGCTGGTGCCCATCAGGCAGATGTTATTGAGCGCCAGCAGCTCCTGGGCAGATTTACCGTGCGGATCGACGGTGATATTGCCGCTCTGTTTCTCCACCGGCAGGGATTCCCCGGTCAGCACCGCTTCGCTGATAAACAGGTTACGAGAACTCAGCAGCCGGACATCGGCAGGCACCTGATCGCCGGTGCTCAGCAGAATGACATCGCCCGGCACCAGTTCGCGCATATCAATGTCGTGACGCTGTGCAGTTTCACTGGCGCTATCACGCCGCAGCACTGTGACCTGGCTGCGCACCAGTGACTTCAGCGCCTGCGCCGCACGATTGGTACGAAACTCCTGCCAGAAGCGCAGCAGTCCGCTCAGCAGCACCATGGTGGAAATGATGATCACCCCCGAAAGATCGGTTTCTTCCCCGGCGCGCAGCGGCAGCAGATAGTCGGTAAACAGGCTGACCAGCGCCAGCACCAGTAATACGTAGATAAACGGATTGTTGAAGGCCATCAGCAGCTGAATCAGCGCCGGAGGGGCTTTTTCATGCGCCACCTCATTCGGGCCGAACTGTGTCAGACGGGCTGCGGCTTCTGCGTGAGTCAGTCCGTCACGGTCGCTGCGCAGGTTGGCCAGCGTAACCTCGACCGGCTGGACCGCTTCACCGGCGATAGCAAAAAGTTTTTTGTTTTTCCTGGTTGTGCGCTGATCGTCAGATTTGATCACAACCTGTTCCAGTTTCATGTCGCTCATTTCGACATCTCCCTGATTTAAAGCAATAGTTATCCTGCACACTCAATAAGGTATGCGGAGAAGACCTGGCGTTGCCGGGTTATTTAATTAGGTGACCTTCGGGGATCGTCCATATATCCCTCCTGTATTCAGAAATAAGGGCGTGCAGAATTTCGCGCGACGCGAAATTAGCGCAGCGTAATAGGTGTCAGAAAGCAGAGATCGGGCGCAGCCTGGGCTACGCCAGTCGGGGTGGAGGGAAAAGGGCTAAGATAAACAGCAGCATAACGCGCACTCATTCAGCTAACAGGATAATAAATAAGGAGCGCAACCGTCACTAACAGAGGGGATTGCTGCCCGCCGGTTGGCAAGCAGCGAAAAGAATTCAGCTTGCCAGAATAAAGATAAATCGAGGGTGACTGTCCAACTGAATTCTCCTGAAATAATTTGTCGCTATTATAATCAGCGCAGGGTCGTGGTAAAAGCGTAAATAATAGCAATTACCGTTTCGTTGATGTTCCGTTTCTGCACCGCCGGAAATAACGCAACAAATACGTTACCTTCTTATAACCACAACCTTTGTCTTATACCTTTTTGGCATATGATTAGCCCATATTCGACTATTCTTCGCATCAGCCCTTTCGTAAACTCGCGTAACTTTTTTAAGGCAAGGAAATTTCATGAAAACTATAATTCCATCACTGCTGGCGCTGACGCTGGCTGCCGCCTTCTCTGCTCAGGCTGCGACGCCCAAAGATACACTGGTGATTGCGCAGTCCACCGACGATGCGGATAGCTTCGATCCGGCCAAAGGGTTTGAACTCACCAGCGTGCAGGCCTTTACCAATATTTATCAACGCCTGGTCCAGTCTGACCCGCAGAATCCGGTCGACCTGAAACCGACGCTGGCCACCTCATGGCAGCCCGGCAGCGACAACCGCAGCCTGACCTTTGAACTGCGTAAAGACGCGAAATTCTCCAGCGGCAACCCACTGCGTCCGGAAGATGTGATCTTCTCGCTGGGCCGGGTAGTGAAACTGAACCTCGATCCCTCTTTCATCCTGACGCAGCTCGGCTGGACCAAAGATAACGTCGATGGCTTCCTGAAGAAGGTCGATGACAATCACGTGCAGATCAGCTGGACCGCCGACGTCAGCCCGACCTACGTGCTGAGCCTGCTTTCGGCTCCGGTTTCGTCGATCGTCGACGAGAAAACCGCGATGGCGAATCAGAAAAATGGCGATTTCGGCAACGGCTGGCTGGCAACCCATTCAGCCGGCAGCGGCCCGTATCAGATCCGCAAAGTGGTGATGCATCAGGTGGTGCTGCTGAGCGCCAACCCGACCTCGCCAGCCGGTGCGCCAAAAATGAAAAACATCCTGATCAAGAACGTGCCGGAACCGGCCGCGCGTCGTCTGCTGCTGGAACAGGGTGATGCCGATATCGCCCGCAACCTCGGAGCCGATCAGATCGCGGCGCTGAACGGCAAACCAGGCGTGAAGACCGAAGCGATTCCGATGGCCTCGCTCTACTACATCCAGTTCAACATCGGTGCCAACGAGACGATGAAGAACCCGGCGTTCTGGGAAGCGGCGCGTTACCTGTGGGATTACAAAGGCATCGCCAATGAGCTGCTGAAAGGCCAGTTCGACGTGCACCAGAGCTTCCTGCCGAAAGGCTTCCTCGGTGCGATCAACGACACGCCTTACAGCTACGATCCTGAGAAAGCCAAAGCGATTCTGAAAAAAGCCGGCCTGACCAACGTCAGCTTTAAGCTCTCCACCAGCAATCAGCCGCCTTATCTCGACATCGCACAGGCGCTGCAGGGCAGTTTTGCCAAAGGTGGCGTGAAGGTCGAGGTGGTTCCGGGCCTGAGCTCCGAAGTCTCAACCAACGTCAAAGCGCATAAGTATGAAGCCACGCTGAACGCCTGGGGTTCGGACTATTTTGATCCCAACACCAACGCCGCCTCGTTTGCCTATAACCCGGAAGATGGCAGCAAAACCATCGCCTTCCGTTCCGACTGGCGCATTCCGGAGCTGAACAAGCAGGTGGTGGCGGCGACGGCGGAAAGCGATCCGAAAAAACGCGTCGCCCTGTATGAAGCGATGCAGCGTGAAGTCATGAAAAACTCCCCTTACGTGATTGGTATGCAGGCGAAGAACCTGATCGCCCTGCGTGACAACCTGAAAGGCTATGTCCAGGGCATCAACCCTGACATGGTGTACTACTCGCAGGTCACCAAGTAATGGCACAGTCTGTTGCTACAGCCGGGTTCGCCCGGCTTTTTTGGCAGCGTGGCGGGCGACTGATCGGCAGCATCCTGTCGCTGCTGGTCACCCTGCTTGGCCTGCTCGCCTTCACCTTTATGCTGTCGCATCTGTCGCCGATCGATCCGGTGCAGCAGATCGCCGGCGATCACGCCAGTGAAGCGACTTATGCCCAGGTGCGCCACGATCTCGGACTGGATCAGCCGGTGCTGGTGCAGTTCTGGCGCTACATTGCGCATCTGGCGCAGGGCGATCTTGGCGTGTCGCGGCTGACCAATCAGTCAGTCAGCAGCGATCTGATGACCACCTTCCCCGCCACCATTGAGCTGGCAACCTGCGCGATGATTTTCGCCGTGGTATTTGGCGTCACGCTGGCGCTGCTGGCGGCGTGGAAACCGGGCAGCTGGATCGATAATCTGGCCCGCTTCATCTCCCTGCTCGGCTATTCGGTGCCGGTGTTCTGGCTCGGCCTGCTGGGTCTGCTGCTGTTTTATGCAGTGCTGCACTGGTCTGCCGGACCGGGACGACTGGACGATATCTGGGTCTACACCCTTGAGCCGAAAACCGGCTTCGTGCTGATCGACAGCTGGCTGTCGGGTGAGCCGGAGATGTTCCGCAACGCTATCGCTCACCTCTGGCTGCCGGTGGTGATCCTCGGGCTGCTGGCAATGGCCGGAATTACCCGTCTGCTGCGGGCCGCACTGCTGGAAGAGAGCAGCAAAGAGTATGTGGTACTGGCACGGGCCAAAGGCGCCGGTCGGGTCCGCATCCTGCTGCGCCACATTTTCCCGAACGTGCTGGGCACGCTGGTGACGGTGATCGCCCTCTCCTACGCCACGCTGCTGGAAGGCTCGGTGCTGACAGAAACCGTCTTCGCCTGGCCGGGTGTCGGCCGCTATATGACCAATGCCCTGTTCTCCGGCGATGTGCCGGCGATTCTCGGCTCCACCCTGTTGATCGG
The DNA here is from genome assembly GCF_059730575.1 of Pantoea sp. X-Soil-YNGN-775. NCBI lineage: Bacteria > Pseudomonadati > Pseudomonadota > Gammaproteobacteria > Enterobacterales > Erwiniaceae > Pantoea > Pantoea sp. X-Soil-YNGN-775. The sequence goes on from NZ_AP035945.1 coordinate 3,152,621, forward strand.
CAGCTGCTTTATCCTGATCAACACCCTGGCGGATGTTTTAACCTGGTTAACCGACCCGAGAACCCGATGACGCAACAACTTTCTGAACTCGAAACGCTGCGGCCACGCCGTCGCCGTCAACGCGTTACCTCGTTAACCGTTGGGCTGACGCTGGTCGCCATCCTGATCCTGATGGCGCTGCTGGCACCGCTGATTGCGCCGTTCGATCCTAATCTGCAAACCATGTCGAGCCGGCTGCTGGCGCCGTCGGCGCAGCACTGGTTCGGCACCGACGGCTTTGGTCGCGATCTGCTGTCGCGGGTGATTTACGGCGCGCGTCCGACCCTGCTGCTGGTGTCGCTGATTCTGGTGCTGACCATTCCGGCCGGCCTGCTGATCGGCATTACCGCCGGTTACGTCGGCGGCTGGACTGAGCGCCTGCTGATGCGGATTACCGATATCTTCCTGTCGCTGCCCAATCTGGTGATTGCGCTGGCGCTGGTGGCGATTCTCGGTCCTGGCCTGATGAACGGCGCACTGGCGCTGGCGCTGACCAGCTGGCCGCCGTTTGCCCGCCAGGCGCGTGCCGAAACGCTGGCGCTGCGCCGTAGCGATTACCTTGCCGCCGCGCGGATGCAGGGTATCACCGGCTTTCGTCTGATGTTCGGCCATATCCTGCCGCTCTGTCTGCCGACCGCAGTAGTGCGTGCGGCACTGAGCCTTGGCGGCATCATTCTGGCCGCTGCCGGTCTCGGTTTCCTCGGCATGGGCGTACAACCGCCAACCGCCGAATGGGGATCGATGGTGGCCGAAGGCAGTAAAGTCATTTTCGATCAATGGTGGGTCGCCGCTGCTCCGGGCGCTGCCATTCTGTTTGCCAGCCTGGCCTTTAACCTGACAGGCGATGGCCTGCGCGACCGACTGGATACCCGTCATGCCAGATAATCTGCTGCACGCCCAAGGGCTGACCATCCGTAGCGATGATGCGCTGCTGGTCGACAACATTGGTTTTTCTATGGGCCGCGAGCGCGTGGCGCTGGTGGGTGAATCCGGCTCAGGAAAATCATTGACCGCCCGCAGCCTGATGGGGCTGCTGTCCCCCGCTCTGCATCTGCAGGCTACGCAGCTGCAGGTGGCGGGCGAGGATGCGCTGACGCTGACGGAGCGCCGCTGGGGCCAGCTGCGCGGTAACCGGGTGGCGATGGTGATGCAGGACCCGAAATATGCGCTTAACCCGACGCGCACCATTGGCTGGCAGGTTGAAGAGCCGCTGATTCTGCACCGTCGCCTGAGCCGCGCCGAGCGTAAAGAGAAGGTCTGCGAGATGCTGGACGCGGTCGGCCTGCCCGATCCACGTCGCCTGATGCAGCACTATCCTCATCAGCTCTCTGGCGGCATGGGCCAGCGCGTGATGCTGGCGATCGCCCTGATTACCGATCCTGATTTCCTGATCGCCGATGAACCGACCTCAGCACTCGATCATGCAATGCGCGATCAGGTGCTGGCGCTGATTCGCGGTCTGGTCGAAGCGCGTAATATGGGGCTGCTGCTGATCAGTCACGATTTGCAGCAGGTGTCGGAACACTGTGAGCGGGTGATGGTGATGTACAAAGGCCGTCTGCTCGATACCCTGCCCGCCGCCGAACTGCCGCGGGCGACCCATCCTTATACCCGCACGCTGTGGGCCTGCCGTCCGGGTAAAGCGACCCACGGCCAGCAGCTGCCGGTGCTGGATCGTGCGGCGCTGGAGGCACACCATGATTAAGTTGCAGGATCTCAGCGTCGCCCACAAGCAGGGTTACGAGCTGCGCACCGTGGTTCACGAGGTCAACCTTGAGGTTAATGCCGGGGAATGTTTTGGTCTGGTGGGGCCCTCTGGCTGCGGGAAGTCGTCGCTGCTGTGGGTGCTGGCCGGTCTGAATCCCCACTGGCAGGGCCGGATGCAATTAGCCGGTCATCAGGTGGAGCCGGGCAAAGCCTTTACCGGCGCGCTGCGTCAGGAAGTGCAGATGGTGTTTCAGGACCCTTATGCCTCACTGCATCCCCGTCATCGGCTGCGCCGGACGCTGGCCGAGCCGCTGAAGCTGATTAAACGTGACAACATCAACGATCGCATCGACCAGGGCTTTCGCCACGTCGGGCTCGATCCGGCGCTGGCCGATCGCTATCCGCACCAGCTTTCCGGCGGTCAGCGCCAGCGCGTGGCGATTGTGCGAGCCCTGCTGTTGCAGCCGAAGATCCTGTTGCTGGATGAACCCACCTCGGCGCTGGATATGTCGGTACAGGCGGAGATCCTCAATCTGCTCAACGATCTGAAGCGTCAGGATGGCTTAACCATGGTGCTGGTCAGCCACGATCCTGACGTTATCGATCACATGTGCGATCGGGCGGTACGGATGGCGCAGGGTCGGATCATCGAACAGATCGGTGCCTGAAAGCGGCCGGACGGTGCTCACCTGCCGTCCGGCACTTAGTGCTCCAGCGCCTGCCGCGTTTCACTGCGGATCGACTCGGTAATCTCCGCCTTGAGCGCCATAAAGGCCGGCGAGGTTTTCAGGGTGTAATCACGCTCAATGCCGAAGTTAACCGCCACCTCCTGTTTAATCCGCCCCGGCCGCGCACTGAAGATCGCCACTTTGTTGGCCATGAAAATCGCCTCATCAATATCGTGAGTCACGAACAGCACCGTTTTGCGTGACTGCTGCCAGACCGACAGTAACAGCTCCTGCATCATCACCCGCGTCTGGTTATCCAGCGCGCCAAACGGCTCATCCATCAGCAGCACTTTCGGATCGTTGGCTAACGCCCGGGCGATGGCGGTGCGCTGCTGCATACCGCCGGAGAGCTGGCGCGGATAGTGACGGGCGAAGCCGTGCAGCCCCACCTGATGCAGATAGTAGTCACAGCGCTGCCGCTGCTGTGCGGTACTGATGCCGCGTTCCCGCAGGCCGAAGCAGACGTTCTCTTCCACCGTCAGCCACGGAAACAGGGTGTAGCTCTGGAAGACCATGCCACGATCTGCGCCGGGCCCGTCGACCGGCGCGCCATCCAGCCAGATCTCACCGCGCGTCGGGCTGTCCAGTCCGGCGATAATCCGCAGCAGGGTCGATTTGCCGCAGCCGGACGGGCCGAGAATGGTGACGAAGTCGTTCTCCTCCACCCGCCAGGAGATCGGTTGCAGCGCCTGGGTTTGCTCACCCTGCGGCCCGGGAAACCAGCGTTCGACGCCACGTACGTTAAGTTTGCTCTGTTTCATGCCGGGTAACTCCATGCAAACAGCCGACGATTGACCCGCTTAAACAGGTAATCGGACAGCAGCCCAATCAGGCCGATGACGATAATGCCAAAGATGATCTGTCCGGTATTCAGCAGCGCCTGACTGTCGACGATCATATGGCCGATGCCGCTTTCCGATCCGATCAACTCCGCGACGATCACATAGGTCCAGGCCCAGCCCAGTACCAGACGCAACAGTTCCGCAATGCCGGGTGCCGCGCCGGGGATCAACACCCGCCGCACTATCGATCGGTTGCTGCAGCCCAGCGTATAGGCGGCTTCCACCAGATCGCGTCGGGCACTGCTGACCGTTACCGCCACCATCAGGACGATCTGGAAAAATGATCCAATGAAGATCACCAAAATTTTCTGCATCTCGCCAATGCCTGCCCAGAGGATCAGCAGCGGCACAAAGGCGGACGCCGGCAGATAACGACAAAACGAAACGAAAGGCTCAAGAAACGCTTCCCAGGTTTTGAATGCGCCCATCATGATGCCAAGCGGCACCGCGATTACCGCCGCCAGTACAAACCCCGACAGCACCCGCATCACCGTCATGCCGATATCCAGCGCAAAATTGTACTCGGTGAACAGCGTCACGCCCTGTTGCAGCATGGTGATCGGATCGGCGAGAAAGGTGGGCGACACCATGCCGCCCAGCGTCACCAGCGCCCAGACCGCGACAAACAGCACGAAAAAACCGATGCCGAGGCCGATACGCAGCCGCACAGCGACCGGTTTTAGCGGCGCCATTAAGGGATTGTGCCAGCGCTTCGGTGCGTCCGGCAGCGTGTCCGGCGGCGTGGCTGGCTGAGGTTTACTGATCTCCATCGGCGATCTCCGGTTACTGGACAAAGCTGGCATCGTAGAGGCTGTTGATATCCGGCATGGTTTTAATTACGCCGGCGCGCAGCAGCAGTTTGCCCGCTTCATCACTGAAGCTCTGAATGCCGCCGTTGAAGAATGCCCGGTTCTCTTCACGTCCCTGCCAGCGCAGATAACTCGCAGATTCGGCGAACGCTTTGCCGCTCGATTTCACCGCCGCGCCCATAATCTGGTACGATTTTTCCGGCTGCTGTTTGATCATCTCCAGCGCATCGAAGTAGCTCTCAACCAGCGCTTTTGCCGCCTGCGGATGGGCTTTCAGGAAGGCCGGCGTGCAGCCCAACGTGTCCATCACCATCGGATAGTCGAGAGTGGTGGCGATAATTTTCCCGGCCGCTGGCTGTTTGCGGATGGTGGAGAGATAGGGTTCATAGCTCATGGCGGCGTCGTTTCGCCCGGCGGTAAATGCCTGTGCGGCGGCCTGCGGCGACAGGGTGGCCAGCCGGACATCTTTCATCGTCATGCCATTTTTATCGAGTATCCACGCCAGCGCGAAATAAGGTGAGGTGCCGGGTGCGTCAACGCCCACCACTTTGCCCCGGAGATCGCTGATGCTGTTGATTCCGCCGCGCACCGCCAGACCATCAGCACCGTAGGATTTGTCGAGCTGGACAATCTGCTTGATCGGCACACCGGCCGCGTTCCACGAGATGTAGGTTTCCACCGTGGTGGCGGCACACTGAATGGTGCCGGATGCCACGGCCAGGTGACGGCTGCTTTGCGGGATCATTTTGACCTCCGCCGCCAGACCATGCTTTTTAAAGATGCCCGCTTTGTCCGCCAGCGTCAGCGGTGCAAACCCGGTCCAGCCCGAAATGCCGATGGCGACCGGGGTTTCTTCCGCCTGCGCCATCATCGTGCTGCCGATCGCTACCGATAACGCCACTGCACTGACCGCCCGCCTGATTTGCTGATTCATCTTTCACTCCCGTCACAAGGTGAACATCTCAAGGTTGTATAGTCTTATCTATACAAGCCAAGCAATGGCTGTGCCAGAACGCCAAACGCGCCTGAAAAATGGTTTCAGACCTGCCAGCAGAGGCCGTCGCGCACCGTTAAGGTGCAACTGAGCGCAGCGCGGCCGCAGGCTGGTGCGTTATACTCGCGGCAATCGCCTAACGAAAGGAAAAGAGCATGACGGTAAAACTGCGTCCACTGGAAAGGGAAGATCTGCATTTTGTTCATCAACTGGATAACAACGCCAGCGTGATGCGTTACTGGTTCGAGGAGCCGTATGAGGCTTTTGTTGAACTCTCCGATCTCTACAACAAGCACATTCACGATCAAACGGAACGGCGCTTTGTGGTGGAGCATGACGGGCAGAAAGCGGGGCTGGTCGAGCTGGTGGAAATTAATCATGTGCATCGCCGCGCCGAGTTTCAGATCATTATCGATCCGGCGCATCAGGGCAAAGGTCTGGCGACCCAGGCGGCAAAGCTGGCAATGGATTACGGCTTCTCGGTGCTGAACCTGTATAAGCTCTACCTGATTGTCGATCAGGAGAATGAGAAAGCGATCCACATCTATACCAAGCTCGGCTTCGAGATTGAAGGCGTGCTAAAGCATGAGTTTTTTATCAACGGGGAATACCGTAACACCATCCGCATGTGCATTTTCCAGCATCAGTATCTGGAGCGCCACAAAACGCCAGGCGGCATGGTGAAACCGACCGCGCAGTAATCAGCCGCGCGCGCCGACCGGATTCATAAACGGACGCGGATGCTCGGGCTTCAGGTCGTACATGCCGCCATAGAACGGATCGACCAGCAGCCAGCCGGGGAAGCCGCCCAGCGGAATATTGCCCAGCAGATACCACAGGTTGGCGCGCGCTTCGATCGGCATGGTCACCGGCACATAGCCCGGGCTTTCCAGCATCAGCAGATAGTGTTTTTTGCCGAAGTAGCGACCGGTGGATTTCTCCAGCTCAACGGTCTGCGGCGTGAAACCCTGTGCGACCGCGAAACCGCGCTCATCCTGCACGGTAAAACGCGCGCCCTGCGGCAGGGAGTCGATGCGTACCGATTGGGTTTCATTGCCGACAATGGTGGCACAGCCGCTTAGCAGCAGCGCGGCGGCCAGAGCCAGAATTCGCTGTTTCATGAAGGGTTCCGCAAAAAGGTCAGGAAGCACAGTGTAAACCGCCCTTCCCGCCTTTTCACGTGCCTCAATCGGGCTATCATCGCCCGATTCAACCGCCTTATTGCGGTTGACAAGCGTGCGCAATAGCCGCGATGTCCTGGGGTGAGGTGCGACAGCAGCCGCCAATCAGCTTCGCGCCTGCCCGCTGCCACTCATCCAGCTTGTGCTCCAGGCTGCAGCCCGACGGCGCCGAATGCCAGGTTTTGCTGCTGGCGTCATACTGTTCGCCGGAGTTGGGATAGACCACCAGCGGCTTGTCGGTCAGCTGCTGCAGCTGCTGCAGCGCCGGCGTCACGCTCTCCAGCGCCACGCAGTTGACGCCCAGCGCTACCACCTGCGGCTGGGTGTTAAGCCAGCCGACCACTTCGGATAACGGCGTGCCGTCGCTGATGTGGCCCGCGTCGCGCAGCGTAAATGAGAACCAGGCAGTGCTGTCCGGGAATTCAGTCAGCAGTGTTGCCAGCGCCTGCGCTTCGGCAAACGATGGCAGGGTTTCACAGGCCAGCAGGTCGGCCCCGGCCGCCAGCAGCGCTGCGATGCGCGGGCGATGAAACGCCATCATCTCCGCTTCCGGCAGCGCGTAGTCGCCACGATACTCCGAACCATCCGCCAGAAACGCACCGTATGGCCCAACCGATCCAGCCACCAGCAGAGTTTTGGCGTCCGGCTGGGTAGCCAGATAATCTTCACGCGCGCGTCGCGCCAGTTCGACGCTCTGCGCAATTAACGCCAGCGACTGCGCCTGATCCAGCCCGCGAGAGGCAAAGCCCTGCGGCGTCGCCTGATAGCTGGCGGTAATCGCGCAGCGGGCGCCTGCGGCAAAATAGTCGTAGTGAACCTGGTAGATCAGCTCCGGGTTTTCCATCAGGACTTTCGCTGACCACAGCGCATCGGCCAGCTGGCAGCCGCGCGCTTCCAGTTCGGTGGCCAGCGCGCCATCGAGGATCAGCAGCGGCGATTCATACAGGGCCTGCGCGACAGGATTATGCGACATCATTGGCCTCCTCAGGCTTCGGCGATGATTTATGGGTCAGATGGTAAGCGGCGTAGCAGAACAGTACAAACGGAATGCCACACCACAGGGCGATGCGCTGGGTCGGGTCGAACGCCAGTCCGATGCAGGCCAGCAGACAGAGCAGAAACCCGAGCACCGGCGTCAGCGGATAGAGCGGCGCGCGATAGCCCAGCTGCGCCAGCGATTTTCCCTGCTGCAGGTGGCGGCGACGGAAGACAAAATGTGAGGCGCAGATGCTGAGCCAGACGGCGACCACCGCAAAGCCGGATATCGCCGACAGCGCCACAAATACCGTATCGGGCGCGACCACGCTGGAGATCAGCGCCAGCAATCCGCCAATCATGCTGACGGTGATCGCCAGCAGCGGGACGCCTCGTTTATTCACCCGGGCAAAAGCGCGCGGCAGCGTATTTTCATTCGCCAGTGACCAGAGCATGCGGCCCGATGCATACAGACCGGAGTTGGCGGCTGACAGAATGGCGGTCAGGATGACAAAGTTGATGATATCCGCAGCCCAGGGCACACCAATCTTTTCAAACACCAGCACAAAAGGACTCTTAACGATCCCGGCCTGATCCATCGGGATCAGCGCTGCCAGCACCAACACCGTACCGATAAAAAAGATGATCAACCGCGCCACGGTGGTGCGGATCGCCAGCGGCAGCACTTTCTCTGGCTGCTGGGTTTCACCCGCCGCGATACCAATCAGTTCGGTGCCGGAAAAAGCGAAGTTAACCGCCACCATGGTCATCAGAATCGGCAACACGCCGTTCGGCAGCCAGCCGTGCGCGGTGAGATTGCTTAAGCCGGGCGCGGGAGTGCCATCTTTCATCGGGATGAAACCGAACATTGCGGCACCGCCGAGCAGGATGAAGGCAATAATAGTGATCACTTTAATCAGCGAGAACCAGAACTCCCCTTCCGCGAAGAAGCGGGTTGAGATCACATTCAGCAGATAGATGGCACAGCAGAACACCAGACACCAGATCCAGACCGGCACCTGAGGAAACCAGTACTGCATACAGAAGCCGGCCGCCGTCAGGCTGGAGCCAAGCGCCACGGTCCACGTCAGCCAGTAGAGCCAGGCCACGGTATAACCGGTGGCAGGACTCAGATTGCGCGCCGCATAGACGTGAAACGCGCCGGTTTCCGGCATCGCCACAGAAAGTTCGCCGAGGCAGACCATCACCAGCCACACCACTAAGGCACCAATCAGGTAGGCCAGCAGCGTACCGGCCGCGCCGGTGGTGGAGATGATGTAGCCGGTGTTAAAAAATAGCCCGGTGCCGATGACACCGCCCAGCGATAACATCACCAGATGGCGCACTTTCATAGTGCGTTTGAATTGATCCTGCGCGGGGGTTTGCTGTTCACTCATCACTTTTATCCGTATGGACGTCTAAACATCTATAGTGAAGGGTTTTATACGCGTCACAGCGGTGAATTGCAATGAATTGCCGGGGGTAGGATTGGGGAGAGGGGTTCAGTGCCCCGTCGCGGCGGGGCCTGATGCGTTAGCCGAAAACGCTCTGTAGATAACGTTCCAGCGCCATGCGGGAACTGAATCCGTGCGGGATGCCGTAATGTTCCTGAGAATCACCCGCCAGGTAGAGAGGGAATTGGGTGTAGTGATCGCAGGTCTTCATTTCAGAAGCCGGTTCAGCGAACGGCTGGCTCTTCTCTTTCAGTGTCGGATGAATCACCAGTGCCGTGCGCCCCATACGCGCTTCACGATTCACATAAACATAGTTGTCACCACGGCGATAACCATAAGCCCGTGGGGTGATCTCATCCACTTCGAAACCCGCTTTTTCCAGTACGCGCGCTACCTCATCTGGTCGTAAATACATGCTCGATCCTCTCCTCTTTCAAAAGCTTCGCAACCTTACCTCAGCATGACAGAGTGGGCATTCGGAATTTTCCCTAAAGCCCATTCTCGCGTCTCGTTTATCGCAAGGTCGTCTACACTAAGTATTACGTTTTAAATCAAAGGGAGCCAAAAAATGTTTAATCGAACCGTAAAAAACGATGACATTGATATCAATCAGGATGTTAACGAACTCGCTGACTCACTTGAAGCACTGCTGAAATCTTACGGCAGCGATGCTAAAGATGAAGTCGATTCTGCACGCAGCCAGGCAGAAGCGTTGCTGAAGCAGACGCGCGCACGCCTGAACGGCGGCAGCAACCGTGTGGCTCAGGTTGCCCGTGACGCTGGCGCGCAGGTTGATACTTATGTGCATGACAAACCATGGCACGGTGTCGGCGTCGGTGCCGCCATTGGTCTGGTATTCGGCGTGCTGCTGGCTTCACGCCGCTAAGCGCACTGCCTTATATCATCCGAGCCTCGCCCCGTGCGGGGCTTTTTTATGCCCGTTTTTTGAGCGTTAAAATTTACAAATCAATTCCCTGCCCCTGAAGGCGCATTGCCACTGGCTTTGCCGCACTGACGCAAATGCAAATCGCAAAACCCTATATCTAGTGGGCTTGACCATACAAAACGCTACATCTAGTATTTATCTCATCAGCACGACGCCCGATGTCCCGTTGAACGAAGCCCGCCACCTGCGGCGCCTGCTTCGTTTCCCGGCATCCGCTCCGCATACAGAGGGAAATACGAATCATGCGCATTATTATTTACACTAAAGATAATTGTGTCCAGTGCAACGCCACCAAAAACGCGCTGGATCGCCAGGGTATTACCTATCAGCTGATCAACCTGGATAGCCAGCCAGAGGCGATCGACAACCTGAAATCACTGGGATACCGCCAGGTGCCGGTGGTGATGGCGGATGACGATCACTGGAGCGGCTTCCGTCCGGACAAAATCGCCTCGCTGCGCCAGCTCGCCGCTGTCGGAGGGTAAAGCGATGTTCCCACTGGTCTATTTTTCCAGCCAGTCGGAAAACACCCACCGGTTTATCCTGCGCCTCGGCTTACCGGCCCGGCGCATCCCGCTCGATGCGACACAGTCACTGCACACCGACCAGCCTTACATTCTGGTGGTGCCGAGCTATGGCGGGGGCAGCAGCCGTGGCGCAGTGCCACGTCAGGTGATTCAGTTTCTTAATGATGAAGCTAACCGCCGCGGCATCCGTGGGGTGATCGCAGCCGGTAACCGTAACTTCGGTGCCGGTTACTGCCTGGCCGGCAGCATCATTGCAAAAAAATGTCAGGTTCCCTGTCTCTACCGCTTTGAGCTGATGGGAACGCCTGACGATATCGCGAAAGTTAAAGCGGGAGTAACCCAATTTTGGCAACAACAGATACCCTCAACACCGTGACGCTGGACTACCACGCGCTCAACGCCATGCTCAACCTGTACGACGCCGATGGCCGGATTCAGTTTGATAAGGATCGCGAAGCGACGCGTCAGTTCTTCCTGCAGCACGTGCAGCCCAATACCGTGCCTTTCACCAGTAACACCGAGCGATTGCGCTATCTGGTGGCGGAGGGCTATTACGAAGCTGAGGTGCTGAACCAGTACGATTTTGACTTCCTGCTTAAACTGCACGCTGTGGCGGAAAATTGGGGCTTTGAATTCAAAACCTTTCTCGGTGCCTGGAAGTTCTACACCAGCTACACGCTGAAAACCTTTGACGGCAAACGTTACCTCGAAAGCTTTGAGCAGCGGGCCTGTATGGTCGCGTTGACGCTGGCGCAGGGTGATGAAAACCTGTCGCGTTCACTGCTGGAAGAGATACTCAGCGGCCGCTTCCAGCCCGCTACACCGACCTTCCTTAACTGCGGCAAGCAGCAGCGCGGCGAGCTGGTCTCCTGCTTCCTGCTGCGTATTGAAGACAATATGGAGTCGATTGGCCGTGCGGTGAACTCGGCGCTACAGCTGTCGAAGCGCGGCGGCGGCGTCGCTTTCCTGCTGTCGAACCTGCGCGAATCAGGCGCACCGATCAAACGCATCGAAAACCAGTCATCGGGGGTGATCCCGGTGATGAAAATGCTGGAAGATGCCTTCTCCTACGCCAATCAGCTCGGTGCACGCCAGGGCGCGGGCGCGGTGTGGCTCAACGCACACCATCCCGATATTTTCCGCTTCCTCGACACCAAACGTGAAAATGCCGATGAGAAGATCCGCATTAAAACCCTGTCGCTCGGCGTGGTGATCCCCGATATCACCTTCCAGCTGGCGAAAGAGAACCAGCCGATGGCGCTGTTCTCACCCTATGACGTGGAGCGTATCTACGGCCAGGCGTTTGGCGACATTAGCATCAGCGAAAAGTATCACGAGATGCTGACGGATGATCGCATCCGCAAAACCTATATTCAGCCGCGCGACTTCTTTCAGACGCTGGCCGAAATCCAGTTCGAGTCGGGCTATCCCTACATCATGTTTGAAGACAGCGTGAACCGCAGTAACCCGATCGCCGGCCGCATCAATATGAGTAACCTGTGCTCCGAAATTCTGCAGGTAAACAGCGCCAGCGAATATTTTGACGATCTCAGCTATCGCCGGGTCGGCAAAGATATCTCCTGTAATCTCGGTTCGCTGAATATTGCCCACGCCATGGATTCGCGTGACCTGGCACGCACCGTCGATGTGGCGGTCCGCGCCCTCACCGCCGTCTCCATGATGAGCGAGATCGGCTCGGTGCCGTCCGTGGCCGAAGGCAACCGCCGCTCACATGCGATTGGCCTCGGTCAGATGAACCTGCACGGCTATCTGGCGCGCGAAGGCATGGCCTACGGTTCACCGGAAGCGCTGGACTTCACCAATCTCTACTTCTATTGCATCACCTACTATGCGCTGCGCACCTCGAACCAGCTGGCGCGGGAACGGCAGCAGAGTTTTGACGGCTTTGCTGATTCACAGTACGCCAGCGGCCGCTACTTCGATAAATACCTTCAGCAGGCATGGCGTCCGCGCACCGAACGGGTGGCGCAACTGTTTGCTGATGCCGGTATTACGCTGCCAACCCAGGCGGACTGGCAGGCGCTGCGTGAGGCGGTAATGCAGCACGGTCTGTTTAATCAGAACCTGCAGGCGATTCCACCGACCGGTTCGATCTCGTACATCAACCATGCCACCTCCAGCATTCATCCGATCGTGTCACGCATTGAGATCCGCAAAGAGGGCAAAACCGGTCGCGTCTATTATCCCGCGCCGTTTATGACCAACGACAATCTCGATCTCTATCAGGATGCGTATCAGGTTGGGCCGGAAGCGATTATTGATACCTACGCCGAAGCCACGCAGCACGTCGATCAGGGCCTGTCACTGACGCTGTTCTTCCGCGATGACGTCACCACCCGTGACATCAACAAAGCGCAGATTTACGCGTGGAAAAAAGGCATCAAAACGCTCTATTACATCCGACTGCGCCAGATGGCGCTTCAAGGCACAGAGGTTCAGGGCTGCGTCTCCTGCGCACTGTGATAAAAACTATGCAACTAAAACAGATTCAAGCGATTAACTGGAACCGGATTCAGGATGACAAAGATCTTGAGGTCTGGAACCGCCTGACCAGCAACTTCTGGCTACCGGAAAAAGTGCCGCTCTCCAACGATCTGCCCGCCTGGCAGACGCTGGATGCGCAGCAACAGCAGCTGACTATACGGGTCTTCACCGGCCTGACGTTGCTCGATACCATTCAGAATGTGATTGGTGCGCCGGGCCTGATGGACGATGCGCTGACGCCACACGAAGAGGCGGTGCTGTCGAACATCAGCTTTATGGAGGCGGTCCATGCCCGCTCCTACAGTTCGATCTTCTCGACGCTGTGTAACACGCAGGATGTCGATGCGGCCTATCAGTGGAGCGAAGAGAATGCGCCGCTGCAAAATAAAGCGCGCATCATTCTTGAGCATTACCGGGCCGATGACCCGCTGAAGAAGAAGATTGCCAGCGTGTTCCTTGAGTCGTTCCTGTTCTACTCCGGCTTCTGGCTGCCGATGTACTGGTCAAGCCGCGGTAAGCTGACCAACACCGCCGATCTGATCCGTCTGATTATTCGTGATGAGGCGGTACACGGCTACTACATCGGTTATAAGTTCCAGAAAGCGCTGGAAACGGCGGATGATCTGCGCCGCGAAGAGCTGCAACAGTTCGCTTACGACCTGCTGCTGGCGCTGTATGAGAACGAAATCGCCTACACCGAAGCGCTGTATGCCGATGTCGGCTGGGTTGAAGAGGTGAAAACCTTCTTACACTACAACGCCAACAAAGCCCTGATGAATCTGGGTTATGAGGCGCTGTTCCCGGCCGAGCTGACGGCGGTGAATCCGGCCATTCTGTCGGCGCTCTCGCCAAATGCCGACGAAAACCACGATTTCTTCTCCGGTTCCGGCTCCTCCTATGTGATGGGAAAAGCGGTCGAAACCGAAGACGAAGACTGGAACTTCTGATCCCTGCCGGGTGCAGCCATGCCGCGCCCGGTACTGCCCTTTTCATTCCCCTTCCCGGCCCGCCCGCTGCGGTTTTACCCCTGCGTATTCACTCCACGCCGCCTTGCCGTAATTGGCCTTTTTCACCAACACTGAGACTGGCATAATATCGGTTTTTCAACGGCGATTATTCTGCTGCAAAAAGTCGATGACTAAGACGATTATTTCCTACTATCGGTCACCTTTATTCTGGCAATATTTGCCGTTTACGAGCGCCCATTTTCCGTCTTTGCCGTGGAAAAGCGGCCGAAATGCCAATAATTTCGCGTTCAATTCATAAAAAATTAATCTGCGCTGATCCCTTGTGAGCACTGACGATAATCGGCATTGGCTGGCCTGACGCCACGCCAATATTGGTCAGCAGGGTTGTCAGATGATCTCAGTGTGCTACGGTATGGCCTGCTCAAATTTCAGTGGAACAGGCAGATAAATAGTAAATATACCAACCAGGATTTAATTACTGCATGGCAATTAAACTCGAAGTAAAAAATCTCTATAAGATATTTGGTGATAATCCGGACCGCGCATTTAAATATATTGAAAAGGGGGCAACCAAAGAAGTGATCCTTGAGAAGACCGGTCTCTCTCTCGGGGTAAAGAACGCCAGTCTGGCCATTGAAGAAGGCGAGATATTCGTCATCATGGGGTTATCCGGTTCAGGAAAATCGACCATGGTTCGCCTTCTCAATCGTCTGATAGAGCCGACACGCGGCCAGGTGATTATTGACGGTGTCGATATTGCAAAAATATCCGACAGCGAACTGCGCGAGGTGCGCAGAAATAAAATCAGTATGGTATTCCAGTCATTTGCGTTAATGCCGCACATGAATGTACTGAATAATAGTGCGTTCGGCATGGAATTAGCCGGAGTACCGCTGGCTGAACGGCAGGAAAAAGCATTAGACGCGTTACGTCAGGTCGGGCTGGAGAATTATGCCCACGCCTACCCGGATGAACTTTCCGGCGGCATGCGTCAGCGCGTCGGATTAGCCCGCGCGCTGGCGATTAATCCCGATATATTATTAATGGATGAAGCCTTCTCTGCGCTGGATCCATTGATTCGTACCGAGATGCAGGATGAGCTGGTCAAATTACAGGCGCGGCAACAGCGTACCATCGTCTTTATTTCCCACGATCTGGATGAAGCAATGCGTATTGGCGATCGGATTGCCATTATGCAGGGCGGCGAAGTAGTCCAGGTTGGTACCCCGGATGAAATCCTGAATAATCCGGCCAATGACTATGTGCGCACCTTCTTCCGTGGGGTGGATATCAGCCATGTCTTCAGCGCCAAAGATATCGCCCGTCGCAGCGCCGGCGCGCTAATCCGTAAGGCGGCCGGTTTCGGTCCACGCTCCGCCATCAAACTGCTGCAGGATGAAGATCGCGATTACGGCTACGTGCTGGAAAAGCAGAAATTTATCGGCGTCGTCTCCACCGATTCGCTGAAAGCCGCGCTGGCAGCCGGCGAAGGGATAGACAGCGCGCTGCTCGACGCACCGGCTGCGGTTCCCGCAGATACCTCACTGAACGATTTACTTTCTCACGTTGCCCAGGCCCCCTGCGCGGTGCCGGTGGTCGGTGAGGAGAATCAGTACGTCGGTATCATTTCCAAAAGCACGCTGTTGCGCGCATTAGATCGTGAAGGAGCCCAGCCATGAGTCAGGACACCAGCAATCCGTGGGAAAGCGGCAGCGCCGCCTCCACCAGCAGTCAGAGCGCGCCCGCCAGCAGCGGCGGCACCGATGCATGGGGCACGCCGGATGGCAGTACAACACCGGATGCGGCCAGCAGTGACTGGCTGCACAGCGCACCGGCGGCCCAGCCTGAACACTTCAATATTCTGCACCCGTTCCACAAAACCTGGATTCCGCTCGATCACTGGGTAACTGACGGTATCGACTGGGTGGTGAATCATTTCCGGCCGCTGTTCCAGGGTATCCGGGTGCCGGTCGATTACATTCTCAGCGCCTTTCAGCAACTGCTGCTGGGCATGCCCGCGCCGGTCGCGATTGTGGTTTTCGCGCTGATTGCCTGGCAGATCGCCAGCCCGGCGATGGGAGTTGCCACGCTGATTTCGCTGGTACTGATTGGCGCGATTGGTGCCTGGTCGCAGGCGATGGTGACGCTGGCGCTGGTCCTCACCGCGCTGCTGTTCTGTATTCTGATCGGCCTGCCGCTAGGGATCTGGCTGGCCCGCAGTCAGCGCGCCGCACGCATTATCCGGCCGCTGCTGGATGCGATGCAGACCACGCCCGCCTTCGTCTATCTGGTGCCGATCGTGATGCTGTTTGGTATCGGTAACGTGCCTGGGGTGGTGGTGACGATTATCTTCGCCCTGCCGCCGATTGTTCGCCTGACCATTCTCGGGATTAAGCAGGTGCCGGCTGACCTGATCGAAGCGAGCGAATCGTTCGGTGCCAGTCCGCGCCAGCTGCTGTTCAAAGTGCAGTTGCCGCTGGCGATGCCGACCATTATGGCTGGCGTTAACCAGACGCTGATGCTGGCGCTGTCGATGGTGGTAATTGCCTCAATGATCGCCGTCGGCGGACTCGGCCAGATGGTACTGCGCGGCATTGGCCGTCTCGATATGGGGCTGGCAACGGTCGGCGGCGTCGGCATTGTGATCCTCGCCATTATTCTCGATCGCCTGACCCAATCCTTCGGCCGTGATAACCGCAGTCGTGGCAACCGTCACTGGTACCACAGCGGCCCGATTGGTCTGCTCCTCTCCCCGTTTCGTAAGAAATGAGTTTTCGGGCGACACCCGCGTGTCGCCCGCTCCGCTACAATCGAAAAAATAAGGAATTACTATGCGCAAGACAGCTCCTCTGCTGGCCGCCGTGTTAGCCACCTTTGCCGTTTCACAGGTTTCTGCAGCCGATCTACCCGGCAAAGGGATTACGGTGAAACCGATTCAGAGCACCATTTCTGAAGAGACTTTTCAGACCCTGATTGTCAGCCGCGCGCTGGAAAAGCTCGGTTATCAGGTCGAAAAACCGAGCGAAGTGGATTACAACGTCGGCTACACCACCATCGCTGCTGGCGATGCGACCTTTATCGCCACCAACTGGCAGCCGCTGCACGATGATATGTACAAAGCCGCCGGCGGCGATGCGAAGTTCTACCGTCAGGGCACTTACGTCACCGGTGCCGCCCAGGGTTATCTGATTGATAAAAAAACCGCTGAGCAGTATCACATCACCAATATTGAGCAGTTAAAGGATCCAAAAATCGCTGCGCTGTTTGATACCAACGGTGACGGCAAAGCGGATCTGACCGGTTGCACCCCTGGCTGGGGCTGTGAAGCGGTGATTAATCATCAGATCGAGGCGTTTGGCCTGAGTAAAACCGTTGAACACAATCAGGGTAACTATTCCGCCATGATTGCTGACACCATTACCCGCTTTAAGCAGGCTAAACCTATCCTTTATTACACCTGGACACCTTACTGGGTCAGCGATGTGATGAAGCCGGGTCGCGATGTCACCTGGCTGCAGGTGCCGTTCTCCTCAATGCCGGGCGAGCAGAAAAATGTCGATACCAAACTGCCAAACGGCGCGAACTACGGCTTCCCGGTGAATACCATGCACATTGTGGCCAACAAAGCCTGGGCTGAGAAAAACCCGGCGGCGGCCAGACTGTTCGCTGAAATGAAGCTGCCGCTGGCGGATATCAACGCTGAAAACGCCGCGATGCATGCCGGCCAGTCGTCAGAAGAGGCGATCAACGGTCACGTCGATGGCTGGATCAAAGCACACCAGGCTGAATTCGATAAATGGGTTAGCGACGCTCAGGCGGCTGCGCAGTAAGTTTTCTGGTTTCCTGCAGGGCGGATCTTTCCGCCCTTTTTTGTTTCTGTTAAACACACTGGTATGGCCTGTTAATAAAGATGCGTGTGAAATAGTTTTTTGAGTTATTATTAACCTCTTATGATTATTAGCTGCCGTTGTTGTTTATGAATGCTTCCCGTCAGGGTCTGACGCCTGCTTTAGTAATGTTGATGTCGGTAGCCACCGGGCTGTCCGTTGCCAGCAATTACTACGTTCAGCCCTTGCTCAGTACCATTGCTCACCAGTTCGATCTCTCAGTCAGCCTCGCCGGTTTTATCGTTACTACCGCGCAACTGGGCTATGCCTGCGGATTACTGCTGCTGGTGCCGCTCGGTGACCGATTCGAACGGCGCAGCCTGATCGTGACCATGATCCTGCTGGCTGCAGCGGGTATGGTGATCATCGCCCTCTCCCGCTCTTTCCTGTTTTTACTGCTCGGTACGCTGATGACCGGTCTGTTTTCGGTGGCGGCGCAAATTCTGGTGCCGCTGGCCGCGACGCTGGCTGAGCCGGAGCGGCGCGGCAAAATTGTCGGCACGGTGATGAGCGGCCTGCTGCTGGGTATCCTGCTGGCGCGAACCGTCGCCGGCGGGCTGGCACAACTTGGCGGCTGGCGCACGGTCTACTGGACCGCCAGCCTGTTGATGGCGGTGATGGCGCTGGCGCTGTGGCACTTCCTGCCGCGCATCAGCGTGTCGGTGACGATGAGCTATCGCCAGCTGCTGGCGTCAATTTTCAGGCTCTACGCCAGCAATCGGGTGATCCGTACCCGCGCCTGGACCGGCTGCCTCTCGTTTGCCAACTTCAGCCTGCTCTGGACCTCGATGGCCTTTTTGCTTTCAGCCGCGCCTTATCATTTTTCAGAGGGCGAAATTGGTCTGCTGGGACTGGTAGGTGCCGCCGGCGCGCTGGCGGCGCGTCAGGCGGGTTCGCTGGCAGATAAAGGTAAGGCGAAGCTCACTACCCGCATCGGCTTGCTGATTATGCTGCTGTCATGGATCGCGATTGCCTTCGGTGCCCACTCTCTTACGGCACTGATTATCGGCATTCTGTTGCTGGATCTGGCGGTGCAGGCGGTCCATATCACCAATCAAAGTGTGATTTATGCCCAGATGCCGGACGCGCGTAACCGCCTGAATGCCGGCTACATGACCAGTTATTTTATTGGCGGCGCAGCGGGTTCGCTGCTTTCCGCCACCGCCTACCATCTGTCCGGCTGGTACGGTGTGTGTAGCGCAGGCGCTGTCCTGACGCTGATTAACCTGTTGATTTGGTTTAACGGACAGCGGTATGAGCAAGCGAAAATGCGCTGAAGCGCAGGCCGGACAGCTGATTGAGTCTGGTCACATATGGTTAGGTTTGTTATGGTTAGTGATAAACCTATTCACTTCAGTTATTTTTCCTCGCGAAATTATTAAATTCGACACCTTTTATTGATCACGTCCCGGCGCATTCGCTGTTGCCGGGCGTACGGGTTTTTAACCCAGGGCCACGGATTGGCCTGGAATCGCCAGATGGTGGCAGCGTGACCCTGGTTCTACTCATCTGCCGAAAATGTGACTACGCTTAATCTGTCACCATAGTTATTATACAAGTTGCAATTAGTGAGGTTTTTTTTAATGGAAAGTTCGTTTACTCCCATTGAGCAGATGCTAAACATCCGTGCCAATCGCCATAAGGATTTTCCGTTACAGGAAATTATCCTTACGCGTCTCTGTATGCACATGCAGGGTAAACTGCTGGACAACCGCAACAAGATGCTGAAGGCACAGGGAATCAACGAAACCCTGTTCATGGCATTGATTACGCTGGATGCACAGGAGAACCAGAGTATTCAGCCGTCAGAGCTGAGCTCCGCCCTGGGATCATCACGGACCAACGCCACGCGTATTGCTGATGAGCTGGAAAAACGCGGCTGGATCGAGCGCCGTGAAAGCGATCATGATCGTCGCTGTCTGCACCTGCACCTGACCGAAAAAGGCAATGAGTTCTTACGTCAGCTGCTGCCGCCACAGCATCAGAGCCTGCAATATCTCTGGTCGTCACTGTCGGTCGATGAGAAGTCCCAGCTGGAAGGTATCACCCGTAAGTTACTTAACCGCCTCGATAAAATGGACGAAGATCAATTGATCGCCTCGCTGTCACGCTAATAGCAAGAAGTGCGACACAATCACCTGTCGAAACCGTTATTTTACTTTCCTTTTTTATCCGGCCAGCGCTCAGTCGCTGGCTTTTTCGACTCGGGCGCTTGCGGGAATGGATTTCTGCATCCCGACTAAATGGAAAACGTGGAGAAAGACATGAGTGCAACGGCAGAAGCACAAAGCCCGCAACCGTCAGCTAACAAAAAGAAGAAGCGCAAAAGTGTGCTCATCGTGCTGGCGCTGATCTTTGTGCTGATTGGAATTGCCTGGGGCGTCTACTGGTTCCTGGTGCTGCGCCATTTTCAGGAGACCGATGACGCTTACGTTGCGGGTAACCAGGTTCAGGTGATGGCACAGGTTTCCGGTAGCGTGAACAAAGTCTGGTTTGAAGATACCGACTTCGTTAAAAAAGGCGATGTGCTGGTTTCGCTGGATAAAACTGATGCGGAACAGGCGTTTGAAAAAGCACAGACCGCACTGGCCACCAGCGTACGTCAGACGCATCAGCTGATGATTAACGCGAAGCAGTATCAGGCGACCATCACCTTACGTCAGACGGCGCTGGCTCAGGCAGAAGCGGATCTGAAACGCCGTGAGCCGCTGGGTGCCTCGAATCTGATTGGCCGTGAAGAGTTACAGCACGCCCGTGATGCAGTGGCTTCTGCCAAAGCTGAGCTGGACGTGGCGGTACAGCAATACAACGCCAATCAGGCGATGATCCTCAATACCTCGCTGGAAAACCAGCCAGCGGTTAAACAGAGCGCCGCTGAACTGCGTGACGCCTGGCTGGCGCTGCAGCGGACCGAGATCCGCAGCCCGATGGACGGTTTTGTCTCACGCCGTAGCGTGCAGGTCGGTTCGCAAATCTCCCCCAGCACACCGCTGCTGGCGGTGGTGCCGGCGACCAATCTGTGGATCGACGCCAACTTCAAAGAGACCCAGCTGGCGGGCGTGCGCATCGGCCAACCGGCTACGGTGGTGGCTGATATCTACGGCGACGACGTGGTTTATCACGGCAAAGTGGTCGGGTTAGATATGGGCACCGGCAGCGCGTTCTCCCTGCTGCCTGCCCAGAACGCCACCGGTAACTGGATCAAAGTGGTTCAGCGTCTGCCGGTTCGTATCGAGCTTAACCCGCAGGATATCGAGCAGCATCCGCTGCGTATTGGTCTGTCGACGCTGGTGAAAATCGATACCACCAACACCGAGGGCAGCACCCTGGCGACCAGCGTGCGTCAGCAGGCGGCTTACAGCAGCAATGCGCTGGCGATTGACCTTGCGCCGGTCAATCAGCTGATCACCGATATCGTCCGCGCCAACGCCGGATGATGACGCGGAGGCTGTAATGGCACAAAAACCGCTTGAAGGGATGCCGCTGGTCTTAATGACCATTGCGCTGTCGCTGGCGACGTTCATGCAGGTACTGGACTCGACCATCGCCAACGTCGCCATCCCCACTATCGCCGGTAACCTCGGTGCCTCGAACTCGCAGGGCACCTGGGTCATCACCTCGTTTGGCGTCGCCAACGCCATTTCGATTCCGATTACCGGCTGGCTGGCAAAACGCATCGGTGAAGTGAAGTTGTTCACCTGGGCTACCATTCTGTTTGCTATCGCCTCGTGGGCGTGCGGCATGTCAGAAAGCCTTGAGATGCTGATTTTCTTCCGCGTGCTGCAGGGGATCGTTGCCGGTCCGCTGATCCCGCTGTCGCAAAGTCTGCTGCTGAGCAACTATCCGCCGGCCAAGCGCAGTATCGCTCTGTCGCTGTGGGCGATGACGGTGATTGTGGCCCCGATCTGCGGCCCGATACTCGGTGGCTGGATCAGTGATAACTATCACTGGGGCTGGATCTTCTTCATCAACGTGCCGATTGGCGCAGTGGTGGTGATGCTGACGCTGCAAACCCTGCGTGGCCGGGAAACCAAAACTGAAATCCGTCCGATCGATATGGTCGGACTGGTGTTGCTGGTGGTCGGGATTGGCTGTCTGCAGGTGATGCTGGACCGCGGTAAGGAGCTGGACTGGTTCAGTTCAACCGAGATCATCGTTCTGGCGGTGGTGGCGGTGATTGCGCTGGCTGTGCTGCTGGTGTGGGAGCTGACCGACGACCACCCGATTGTCGATCTGTCGCTGTTTAAGTCGCGAAACTTCACCATCGGCTGCTTATCGATCAGTCTGGCGTACATGCTCTACTTCGGCTCGATCGTACTGTTGCCGCAGCTGCTGCAGGAGGTCTACGGCTACACCGCCACCTGGGCGGGACTGGCCTCGGCACCGGTGGGGATTTTGCCGGTGATCCTGTCGCCGATTATTGGTCGTTTCGCCCATAAACTCGATATGCGGCGGCTGGTCACCTTCAGCTTCATTATGTATGCCGTCTGCTTCTACTGGCGCGCTTACACCTTTGAACCGGGGATGGATTTTGGCGCATCGGCATGGCCGCAGTTTATTCAGGGCTTTGCGGTCGCCTGCTTCTTTATGCCACTGACCACCATTACGCTGTCAGGCTTAGCCCCGGAGCGACTGGCGGCGGCATCCAGCCTGTCGAACTTTGTGCGTACGCTGGCCGGCTCGATTGGTACCTCGATCACCACCACCATGTGGACCAATCGCGAGTCGATGCATCATAGCTATCTGACCGAGTCGATTACGCCGTACAACGTTAATTCACAACAGATGTACAGCCAGCTGGAAAGTATGGGAATGACGCAGCAGCAGGCGTCAGCGTATATCGCCCAGCAGATAACCAATCAGGGGTTGATTATCTCGGCAAATGAGATTTTCTGGGCGTCGGCGGGGGTGTTCCTGATCCTGCTGATACTGATTTGGTTTGCCCGTCCGCCGTTTGGTGCCGGCGGCGGCGGCGGTGGCGCGCACTAACCTCAGACAGCAAAACGGGCCTTTCGGCCCGTTTTTTTATGCGTTCTGACGCCACCATTCGGCGAGCAGCACGCCGGTTGCTACCGAAACGTTGAGGCTTTCAACGTTGCCGGTGCCGCCAATCGACACGCTCATGTCACCCTGCTGGAAGGCGCTGTCAGACAGACCTTCACGTTCCTGACCCAGCACCAGCACCATTTTGGCCGGCAGTTCCGCTTTCGCCAGCGGCGTACCCTGATGGCTGGAGGTGGTAACGATGGTGTAACCGGCTTTACGGAACGCTTCGAGACCTTCACCGAAGGTCGCGCCGCTGATAGCCTGCACGTGTTCCGCGCCGCCTTCAGCAGTTCGCACCGCGGCACCCGATTCCAGCAGTGAGGCATCGTTGACCAGCAGACCTTTCACACCGAAATGCGCGCAGCTACGCATGATTGCACCGAGGTTGTGCGGGTTGCTGACGTCTTCCAGCGCCAGCACGCAATCTTTGGCGCTCGCCTGGCTCAGCCATTCTGACACGGCCATACCCATACGTTTTTTGATCAGGAAGCAGACGCCGCCGTGATGCTCAGTGCCAGAGGCTTTAGTGATCTCCGCATCTTCGACCACGTGGTAAGCTTTGCGGTTCGCCGCCAGCCAGCGCAGCGCTTCGCGGAAACGCGGCGTCACTTCCTGAATAAACCAGGCGCGCACAATCGCTTCCGGACGGCTCTGGAACAGTGCCTGACAGGCGTTCTCGCCATAGACGCGCGTCTCTTCCATACGCTGACGACGGATCTGCTCGGGATCGACAAAGCTCTTACCGCTGATGCCACCGTGATCGGGCTTATCACTTTCGGTCGCAGCCGGACGCTCTGACGGCGCGCGCGAAACGGTACGCCACGGCGAGTCGCTGTTGCTGTAAGCGCCGCGATTATCATCGGCGCGCTCGTTACGGCGGCCTGCACCTTCACCGCTACGGCGTGGCGCACCACGACCGCCTTCGTCGCGACGGGCAGAACCGCTGCGGGCACCGTCATCGTTACGACGGCCGGCAGAGCGTCCGCCCTCTTCATTACGTTCAGTGCGGGGGCCAGAAGAACGACGATTATCATCCTGACGGGCAGCGGGACGGCCACCTTTGCCGGTACGAGGATTTGGCGCACGCGCGCTGCTATCATCCTCGCCACGCACGTACATCACTTTGACCTTGCCGCTTTTGCCTTTAAATTCGTCGTTCATATGTTCCTCCTGCATTGAGAGCGCGCAGATTACCTGATGTGCTGGCGCTTAGCTATCAACTATTGAACCTATAGAGCGATCCAGATTGAGAGGGCATTCGCCCCCTTTCATAATGGACAATATTACCAGAATGACACATTCCAATATCAGAGGTTTCTATGAATACGGTATGCGCTTCCTGCCAGGCAACCAATCGCGTTCCGGAAGAACGGCTTGCCGAAGGCGCAAAATGTGGTCGCTGTGGAAATGGATTATTTGATGGCGAAGTGGTGAGCGCGACTGCCGCCACCTTAGATAAGTTACTGCAGGACGATTTGCCGGTGGTCGTCGACTTCTGGGCGCCGTGGTGTGGTCCGTGCGTCAACTTCGCGCCGGTGTTTAAAGAGGTTGCCAGCGAGCGCAGCGGCAAGGTTCGCTTTATTAAAGTGAATACCGAGGCCGAACCGGCACTCAGCAGCCGTTTTCGCATTCGCAGCATCCCGACCATTATGCTGTTTAAGAACGGTGAGATGGTTGACATGCTGAATGGCGCGATGCCCAAAGCGCCGTTCAACGAGTGGCTGGACGAGTCACTCTAATCCGCTAAGGCCAGCGCTGCTGGCCTTTTCCTTTTCGGCGGCGCTTCGATTACACTGTGGTTTTTCCTGCCCTGAATACTCATGTCTGATAATGCTGTTTTGCGCTTGCGCACCCAACGCCTCGCCCGTGCCACCCGCCCTTTTCTTGCGCGCGGCAATCGCGTGTTACGCTGCCAGGGCTGTCTGCTGCCTGAGAAGAACTGTCTGTGCGATGATATCGTGCCGCAAACCGCGCGCAGCCGCTTTTGCCTGGTGATGTTTGATACCGAGCCGATGAAGCCGAGTAATACCGGTCGCCTGATTGCCGATATCCTGCCCGATACCCAGGCGTTTGGCTGGTCGCGTACTGAGCCGGACCCGCTGCTGCTTGAGGCGGTGCGCAATCCTGATTATCAGCCGCTGGTGGTGTTCCCGGCCGCCTATGCCGACGCCGATCGCCCGGTGCTGACCGCGCCGCCTTTGAGCGGCAAGCCACCGCTGTTTATCATGCTGGACGGCACCTGGACCGAAGCGCGCAAAATGTTCCGCAAAAGTCCGTGGCTCGACGCCTTACCGGTGATGTCGCTGACGGTTACCGCCCCGTCGCGCTATACCCTGCGCGAGGCGCACGGCGTTGGCCAGCACTGTACCGCTGAAGTGGCGGCGGCGCTGCTGGAGCAGGCGGGCGACAGTCAGGCAGCTCGGGCTTTATCCCATCATTTTGAACAGTTCCGTGCCGCCTATCTGGCGGGCAAACCGCATCACGCACCCTCCGCGTAAGCGATGCAGTCAGTCAGCGGATCGATCGGTTGATCGATCCGGCAGGGTCTTCCGGTTGCTCAGCCTGCGATCTGCCCGAAAGCACTGACGGCGAAAAGCGTTTACAATCACGCAAATCCCGATCTCTGGAGGGCGAGATGAGCCAACGCGGACTGGAAGCGCTGTTAAGACCCAAATCAATTGCGGTAATCGGCGCCTCGGTAACGCCGGGACGTGCCGGTTACTTTATGATGCGCAATCTGCTGGCCGGTGGTTTTAGCGGCCCGGTATTGCCGGTGACGCCAAAATACAAAGCCGTCAGCGGCGTGCTGGCCTGGCCTGATATCGACAGTTTACCGTTCGCGCCGGACCTGGCGATCATCTGCACCCATTCAAAACGTAATCTGACACTGCTGCAGCAGCTGGGTGAAAAAGGCTGCAAAGCCTGCATTATTCTCTCCGCTCCCGCCAGTCAGCGGGAAGAGCTGCAGGCCTGCGCCAGCCAGTGGCAGATCCGGCTGCTGGGGCCGAACAGCCTCGGGCTGCTGGCACCGTGGCAGGGATTAAACGCCAGCTTCTCGCCGGTGCCGATTGCCAAAGGCCGCATTGCGTTCATTTCACAATCCGCCGCCGTCTCCAACACCATTCTTGACTGGGCGCAACAGCGTAATCTGGGCTTTTCCTGGTTTATCGCGCTGGGCGACAGTCTTGACACCGATGTCGATGACCTGCTCGACTTTCTGGCGCGCGACGGTAAAACCAGCGCCATCCTGCTTTATCTCGAACATCTCAGCGATGCACGGCGCTTTGTTTCCGCCTCGCGTAGCGCATCACGCAATAAACCGATCCTGGTGATCAAGAGCGGCCGCAGCCGTCAGGCACAGGCGCTGCTCGGCAGCCACAGCGGGCTAGATGCGGCCTGGGATGCCGCCATTCAGCGTGCTGGCCTGCTGCGGGTGCAGGATACTCATGAACTGTTCTCCGCCGTCGAGTCGCTGAGCCACATGCGGCCGCTGCGTGGTGAGCGATTAATGATCATCAGTAACGGTGCTGCACCTGCCGCGCTGGCGCTGGATGAACTGTACGCGCGTAACGGTAAACTGGCCCAGCTCAGCGATGAGATGCGTCAACAGCTGGAAACCCTGCTGCCAGCCGGTGCCGGTCACGGCAACCCGCTGGATTTGAAGGATGATGCCACGCCGGATCGTTACGTGGCCTGCGTGAAGTGCCTGCTCGACAGTCATGAGCTGGATGCGCTGATGATTATTCATGCGCCGAGCGCGGTGGCACCCGCCACTGAAACCGCCGAGCGTCTGATTGCCGCCATTGCTGCTCATCCGCGCGGCAAACAAATCACCCTGCTGACTAACTGGAGCGGCGAATTTTCCTCCCAGGCGGCGCGTCGTGCGTTTACCCAGGCCGGGATCCCGACCTGGCGCACGCCCGAAGGCACCGTGACGGCATTTATGCATCAGGTCGAATATCGACGCAACCAGAAGCAACTGCGTGAAACCCCAGCCCTGCCGGCCAGCCTGACCCAGGACAGCGCCCATGCCCACCAGCTGCTATCGCAGGCGCTCGACCGCGGCATTACGGCGCTCGATACCCACGAAGTCCAGCCGGTATTGCAGGCCTATGGGCTGGCAACGCTGCCGACCTGGATCGCCAGCGACAGCGCCGCAGCGGTAGCCATCGCCGATCAGATTGGCTATCCGGTGGCGCTGAAGCTGCGCTCGCCGGACATCGCGCATAAATCAGATGTGCAGGGCGTGATGCTCTACCTGCGCAATGCCAGCGAGGTAGCGCATGCGGCCGAAGCCATTTTTGATCGGGTCAGGCAGACGCTACCGCAGGCGCGGATTGAAGGCCTGCTGGTGCAAAGTATGGCGAACCGTGCCGGTGCTCAGGAACTGCGGGTGGTGGTAGAACAGGATGCGCTATTCGGCCCGATCATTATGCTGGGCGAAGGCGGCGTGGAGTGGCAGGCCGATAAACAAGCCGCCGTTGCGCTGCCGCCGCTGAATATGACCCTGGCGCGCTATCTGGTGATTCAGGCAATCAAGAGCGGCAAAATTCGCAGCCGCAGCGCGCTGAATCCACTGGATATTGCCGGCCTCAGCCAGCTATTGGTGCAGGTTTCCAACCTGGTGGTTGACTGCCCGGAGATTCAGCGGCTGGATATTCATCCGCTGCTGGCGGCGGGCAACGACTTTACGCTGCTGGATGTCACCCTGACGCTGGCACCGTTCCATGGCGATAACGAAGCGCGCCTGGCAATACGCCCCTACCCGCAACATCTTGAGGAGCAGGTTCAGCTCAAGGATGGGCAAAGCTGCCTGTTCCGCCCTATCCTGCCCGAAGATGAACCGCTGCTGCGCGACTTTATCAGCCAGGTGACCAAAGAAGATCTCTATTACCGTTACTTCAGTGAAATCAGCGAGTTTACCCATGAGGACCTCGCCAATATGACGCAAATCGATTACGACCGTGAGATGGCGATTGTGGCGGTGCGTCAGCAGCAGGGACGGTCGGAGATCATTGGTGTGACGCGTGCCATCTCCGATGCTGACAATATTGACGCCGAGTTTTCGGTGCTGGTGCGCTCCGATCTCAAAGGCCTCGGCATGGGCCGACGGTTGCTGGAAAAGATGATCCGCTACACCCGGCATCACGGCTTGCAACAATTGAACGGTATCACTATGCCGCATAATCGCGGCATGATTACCCTGGCGCGCAAGCTCAACTTTGATGTTGATATTCAACTGGATGACGGTATTGTCAGCCTCAAACTGTCGCTGCAGGATGCGTTAAGCTAACCTTGTAGAGAAAGGTAAAAAACGCCCGGATCGCGACAGTTGATGTTATTATTTGTCGTTATGACCCTGATTTAATGGCAAAAGGCCATGCAATGAACAGAGAAGAAGTGCACTGTGATGTTGTCTAAATTTAAACGTAATAAACACCAACAACACCTCGCACAGTTGCCGAAACTGTCACAATCCGTTGCGGATGTGTCGACGCTTTACTCGCCTGCTGAATTTCGTCAGACGCTGCTGGAGAAAATCGCGGCAGCGCAGTCCCGTATTTGCATCGCTGCACTTTACCTTGAAAACGACGATGCGGGTCGGGCGGTGATGAACGCCCTGTATGCGGCAAAACAGGCCCGGCCAGCGCTGGATATCTCTATCCTGGTCGACTGGCATCGGGCGCAGCGTGGGCGTATTGGCGCGGCGCGCGGCCTGACCAATGCCGACTGGTATTGTGATCTGGCGACCCAACACGCTGATATTGCCATCCCGGTGTATGGCATTCCGGTCAATACGCGTGAAGCGCTGGGCGTGCTGCACCTGAAGGGTTTCATCATTGATGACGAACTGCTCTACAGCGGTGCCAGCATCAATGATGTTTATCTGCATCAGCATGATAAATATCGTTATGACCGCTACCAGATTATCCGCAACCCGCAGCTGGCTGACACCATGTATGCATGGATTAACCTCAACCTGAAGCAGGCTGAGGCCGTCAACCGGCTCGATTTTGCCGAGCGCCCTTCCAGTCCGGAAATCAAAAATGAAACGCGTCAGTTTCGACAGGATTTACGCGGCTTCAACTATCAGTTTGAGGGCAATGCCAGCAATGAAGAGCTGGCGGTGACGCCGCTGGTCGGCCTGGGCAAGCATAGCCTGCTCAATAAAACGATCTTCCACCTGATGCCCTGTGCCGAGCAGAAACTGACTATCTGTACGCCTTACTTTAACCTGCCAGCCTTACTGGTACGCAATATTATCCATCTGCTGCGGCAGGGTAAGCAGGTTGAGATCATTGTCGGTGATAAGACCGCCAACGACTTCTATATCGCCCCGGATCAGCCGTTTAAAATTATTGGCGCGCTGCCCTATCTGTATGAAATCAACCTGCGTCGCTTCATGAGCCGGTTACAGTACTACGTTACTAACGATCAGCTGGTGGTGCGGTTATGGAAAGATGGTGATAACAGCTATCACCTTAAGGGAATGTGGGTGGATGACGAATGGCAGCTGATTACCGGCAATAACCTTAATCCGCGCGCCTGGCGGCTCGATCTGGAAAATGCGGTGTTGATCCACGAT
Organism: Pantoea sp. X-Soil-YNGN-775; assembly: GCF_059730575.1. Taxonomy (NCBI): domain Bacteria; kingdom Pseudomonadati; phylum Pseudomonadota; class Gammaproteobacteria; order Enterobacterales; family Erwiniaceae; genus Pantoea; species Pantoea sp. X-Soil-YNGN-775. The sequence goes on from NZ_AP035945.1 coordinate 3,181,815, forward strand.
CCACTACAACAGCTGGCGGATCAACGCGAAAAAGAGCTGACGCTGATTCGTCAGCACACCACGGTGGTGAAGCATTTCCGCGAGCTGGAGAGCATTGCCGATTACCCGGCTAAAGTCCGTAAGTTGATACGTCGTCTGCGCCGGATCCGCATCGACCGGTTAATCAGCCGTATTCTTTAATCGTCGTCGCCGACGAGGCATCCGCTATGCGAATTTTGTTGTTTGCTGTGCTGTTGTGTAGTGGGTGTGCTCATATGGCAGACGATCGGTGGACCGGGCGGGATAAAACGCAACACTTTGTTGCCTCTGCTGCTCTGGCCGCAGCGGGCACTGAATACGGTCAGCGTCAGCATCTCTCCACCCGTCAGAGTCATACGCTGGGGATTATGCTTTCGCTTAGTCTCGGGGCGGGAAAAGAGTGGTATGACAGCCGCCCATCAGGGAGCGGCTGGAGCTGGAAAGATTTTGCCTGGGATGCCGCCGGTACCGCCAGCGGCATCGCCTTATGGAACCTCAGCCAGTGAGCCGTTTCAGCCAGTGAGCCGGTTACAAGCTGATTCCTTTTCCCCGCTTGTGCAGCAACAACGACACCACAAAGGCCACTGCGCCCATGGCGGAGACATACCAGAAGAAGGTGGTCTCAATCCCCTGCTGCTTCATCAATAACGCCACATACTCCGCCGATCCGCCAAAGATGGCATTTGCTACCGCATAAGAGAGCCCTACGCCTAATGCCCGCACCTGAGGAGGAAACATTTCCGCTTTCAAAATGCCGCTGATGGCGGTGTAGAAACTGGTGATCAGCAGCGCCAGCATGATTAACAGGAACGCGACGCCCGGACTCTGGACACTTTGCAGCAAGGTCAGAACAGGCACGGTACAAATAGCGGCACCGGCACCAAAAATCATCATTGAAGTGCGACGGCCAATTTTGTCAGACAGCGCACCAATAGCCGGCTGCAGCAACATGAAGACCAGCAGCGCGCCGGTCATCAGGCCGCTGGCAGTCTTAGGATCCATTCCCGAAGTGTTGACCAGATACTTTTGCATATAGGTGGTAAAGGTATAGAAGCTCAGCGATCCGCCAGCGGTGAAGCCCAGCACCATCAGGAACGGGCGGGTATGATTGCGTAACAGGCCTATCACGCTGCCCGCATCGCGGTGCTGACGGCTGCTTTGGTCTGAGGTTTCTTCCAGTGAGCGACGTAACCACAGCGCCACCACGGCCAGCAAAGCACCGAGGAAAAATGGAATGCGCCAGCCCCAGCTGCGCAGCTCTGCATCGCTCAGCACAAACTGCAGCACCACTACCGTCAGCACTGCGGCCAGCTGACCGCCGATTAAGGTGACATACTGAAAAGAGGCATAAAAACCTTTGCGTCCTTCCAGCGCCACTTCGCTCATGTAAGTCGCGCTGGTGCCATATTCACCGCCAACGGATAATCCCTGGAACATTCGCGCCAGCAGCAGAATGATCGGTGCCGCGATGCCAATGGCGTCATAGCCGGGTAAACAGGCGATCACCAGCGATCCGAAACACATCATGCACACTGAGATCAGCATCGCGCTCTTGCGCCCGTGCTTGTCACCGATATAACCAAACAACCAGCCGCCAATAGGACGCATCAGGAATCCGGCCGCAAAGACGCCAGCCGTTTGTAATAGCTGCGTGGTGGTATCGCCCTGCGGGAAGAAGATGTGGGCAAAATAGAGTGAAAAGAATGAGTAGACGTAGAAGTCGAACCACTCGACCAGGTTACCCGATGACGCGCCAACGATAGCCCAGATGCGCTTTTTCGTATCGTCTGTCTGATCTTTATTATTTATAGGAGTCATGCCTTGCCTCTGTTCCTTGCTGATCAACAGCATTTAAAGAAGTGAGTAAAGCATTTAAGCCCACCGAAGGTAAAGGCGGTCTATTCTGAGATTATAAATGTGAGCCGCCTCGCTAATTGCAGCAAAATCAGCGGGTTGTTCAGGGCTGCCTGCCCCAGTTTTGCCTGACAAAGGTGGTATCAGAATGGGTAGACGGGGTGAAAATCAGCGATCTGCGGACGTAAAAAAGCCCCGCACTTCCGTGCGGGGCTTCTTCACTTGTTTGATGCCTGGCAGTTCCCTACTCTCGCATGGGGAGACCCCACACTACCATCGGCGCTACGGCGTTTCACTTCTGAGTTCGGCATGGGGTCAGGTGGGACCACCGCGCTACAGCCGCCAGGCAAATTCTTTGTGCTCTGTCCTGTGTCTTCTGTGCTGATGCTGCGTTGGCCGCCCTCGCGCTACTCCGTCACATACGTCAGTATGCTCCTTCGTATCGCTCGGTTGCCGCCTTGCCTCAGCGCAGAATCCTGCGGACATGACTCCGCGGGACACAACTTTATCCGGTCACAAGCTGAAAATCTGTCCCTCAAAAACGCCTCTGGCGTTGTAAGGTTAAGCCTCACGGGTCATTAGTACCGGTTAGCTCAACGCATCGCTGCGCTTACACATCCGGCCTATCAACGTCGTCGTCTTCAACGTCCCTTCAGGACCCTTAAAGGGTCAGGGAGAACTCATCTCGGGGCAAGTTTCGTGCTTAGATGCTTTCAGCACTTATCTTTTCCGCACTTAGCTACCGGGCAATGCCATTGGCATGACAACCCGAACACCAGTGGTGCGTTCACTCCGGTCCTCTCGTACTAGGAGCAACCCCCCTCAATTCTCCAGCGCCCACGGCAGATAGGGACCGAACTGTCTCACGACGTTCTAAACCCAGCTCGCGTACCACTTTAAACGGCGAACAGCCGTACCCTTGGGACCTACTTCAGCCCCAGGATGTGATGAGCCGACATCGAGGTGCCAAACACCGCCGTCGATATGAACTCTTGGGCGGTATCAGCCTGTTATCCCCGGAGTACCTTTTATCCGTTGAGCGATGGCCCTTCCATTCAGAACCACCGGATCACTATGACCTGCTTTCGCACCTGCTCGAGCCGTCACTCTCGCAGTCAAGCCAGCTTATGCCATTGCACTAACCTCACGATGTCCGACCGTGATTAGCTGACCTTCGTGCTCCTCCGTTACGCTTTAGGAGGAGACCGCCCCAGTCAAACTACCCACCAGACACTGTCCGCACCCCGGATCACGGGGCCACGTTAGAACATCAAACATTAAAGGGTGGTATTTCAAGGTTGGCTCCACGCGGACTGGCGTCCGCGCTTCAAAGCCTCCCACCTATCCTACACATCAAGGCTCAATGTTCAGTGTCAAGCTGTAGTAAAGGTTCACGGGGTCTTTCCGTCTTGCCGCGGGTACACTGCATCTTCACAGCGAGTTCAATTTCACTGAGTCTCGGGTGGAGACAGCCTGGCCATCATTACGCCATTCGTGCAGGTCGGAACTTACCCGACAAGGAATTTCGCTACCTTAGGACCGTTATAGTTACGGCCGCCGTTTACCGGGGCTTCGATCAAGAGCTTCTCCTTGCGGATAACCCCATCAATTAACCTTCCGGCACCGGGCAGGCGTCACACCGTATACGTCCACTTTCGTGTTTGCACAGTGCTGTGTTTTTAATAAACAGTTGCAGCCAGCTGGTATCTTCGACTGGCTTCGGCTCGGGGAGCAAGTCCCTCCACCTACGCGCCAGCGTGCCTTCTCCCGAAGTTACGGCACCATTTTGCCTAGTTCCTTCACCCGAGTTCTCTCAAGCGCCTTGGTATTCTCTACCTGACCACCTGTGTCGGTTTGGGGTACGATTTTGTGTTACCTGATGCTTAGAGGCTTTTCCTGGAAGCAGGGCATTTATCACTTCAGCACCGTAGTGCCTCGTCGTCACGCCTCAGTGTAAAGTGAACCGGATTTGCCTGGAACACACACCTACACGCTTAAACCGGGACAACCGTCGCCCGGCTGATATAGCCTTCTCCGTCCCCCCTTCGCAGTAACACCAAGTACAGGAATATTAACCTGTTTCCCATCGACTACGCCTTTCGGCCTCGCCTTAGGGGTCGACTCACCCTGCTCCGATTAACGTTGAACAGGAACCCTTGGTCTTCCGGCGAGCGGGCTTTTCACCCGCTTTATCGTTACTTATGTCAGCATTCGCACTTCTGATACCTCCAGCAGCCCTCACAGGCCACCTTCGACGGCTTACAGAACGCTCCCCTACCCAACAACACATAAGTGTCGCTGCCGCAGCTTCGGTGCATGGTTTAGCCCCGTTACATCTTCCGCGCAGGCCGACTCGACCAGTGAGCTATTACGCTTTCTTTAAATGATGGCTGCTTCTAAGCCAACATCCTGGCTGTCTGTGCCTTCCCACATCGTTTCCCACTTAACCATGACTTTGGGACCTTAGCTGGCGGTCTGGGTTGTTTCCCTCTTCACGACGGACGTTAGCACCCGCCGTGTGTCTCCCGTGATAACATTCTTCGGTATTCGCAGTTTGCATCGGGTTGGTAAGCCGGGATGGCCCCCTAGCCGAAACAGTGCTCTACCCCCGAAGATGAGTTCACGAGGCGCTACCTAAATAGCTTTCGGGGAGAACCAGCTATCTCCCGGTTTGATTGGCCTTTCACCCCCAGCCACAGGTCATCCGCTAATTTTTCAACATTAGTCGGTTCGGTCCTCCAGTTAGTGTTACCCAACCTTCAACCTGCCCATGGCTAGATCACCGGGTTTCGGGTCTATACCCTGCAACTTAACGCCCAGTTAAGACTCGGTTTCCCTGCGGCTCCCCTATACGGTTAACCTTGCTACAGAATATAAGTCGCTGACCCATTATACAAAAGGTACGCAGTCACCCCCATAAAGAAGGCTCCCACTGCTTGTACGTACACGGTTTCAGGTTCTGTTTCACTCCCCTCGCCGGGGTTCTTTTCGCCTTTCCCTCACGGTACTGGTTCACTATCGGTCAGTCAGGAGTATTTAGCCTTGGAGGATGGTCCCCCCATATTCAGACAGGATACCACGTGTCCCGCCTTACTCATCGAGCTCACAGCCTGTGTGTTTTTGTGTACGGGAGTATCACCCTGTACCCTGCGACTTTCCAGACGCTTCCACTAACACACAAGCTGATTCAGGCTCTGGGCTGCTCCCCGTTCGCTCGCCGCTACTGGGGGAATCTCGGTTGATTTCTTTTCCTCGGGGTACTTAGATGTTTCAGTTCCCCCGGTTCGCCTTGCAGCACTATGTATTCATGCTGCAATGATGCACTGAGTGCACCGGGTTTCCCCATTCGGACATCGACGGCTGTAGCGGTTCATATCACCTTACCGTCGCTTTACGCAGATTAGCACGTCCTTCATCGCCTCTGACTGCCAGGGCATCCACCGTGTACGCTTAGTCGCTTAACCTCACAACCCACAGGCGTTTTTCAACGCTGCGTGCTGCAAGCATTTGAGAGACTCGAACGCATCGCCTTGTTATTCCCTATTACGGAGGAATAACGCGCTGCGTCGTTTCAATTTTCAGCTTGTTCCGGATTGTTAAAGAGCATAATACTTCGCAGCACACCGTTGCCGGTACGCTCTGAAGTATTTTTCAGAAAAAACAGTTAAACGGTATGGTGGAGCTAAGCGGGATCGAACCGCTGACCTCCTGCGTGCAAGGCAGGCGCTCTCCCAGCTGAGCTATAGCCCCATACAGTTACTGCAGAGACCACTACTACCACTCAACCGAGTACATTCCGTAAGAAATGCAATTCGTGCTCAGGCAAGGCATGTTTTCGCGCAGCATAGTGAACTATGCGAGCCGGAAACATAACGCAGCATGAGTGCGAATTTGGTAGGCCTGAGTGGACTTGAACCACCGACCTCACCCTTATCAGGGGTGCGCTCTAACCACCTGAGCTACAAGCCTGTAGAGGTTTTTTCTGCTCGTTACTTTTTATCAGACAATCTGTGTGAGCACTTCGCCGGAAGGTATCTTCAGGTAAGGAGGTGATCCAACCGCAGGTTCCCCTACGGTTACCTTGTTACGACTTCACCCCAGTCATGAATCACAAAGTGGTAAGCGCCCTCCCGAAGGTTAAGCTACCTACTTCTTTTGCAACCCACTCCCATGGTGTGACGGGCGGTGTGTACAAGGCCCGGGAACGTATTCACCGTGGCATTCTGATCCACGATTACTAGCGATTCCGACTTCACGGAGTCGAGTTGCAGACTCCGATCCGGACTACGACGCACTTTGTGAGGTCCGCTTGCTCTCGCGAGGTCGCTTCTCTTTGTATGCGCCATTGTAGCACGTGTGTAGCCCTACTCGTAAGGGCCATGATGACTTGACGTCATCCCCACCTTCCTCCGGTTTATCACCGGCAGTCTCCTTTGAGTTCCCGACCGAATCGCTGGCAACAAAGGATAAGGGTTGCGCTCGTTGCGGGACTTAACCCAACATTTCACAACACGAGCTGACGACAGCCATGCAGCACCTGTCTCAGCGTTCCCGAAGGCACCAAGGCATCTCTGCCAAGTTCGCTGGATGTCAAGAGTAGGTAAGGTTCTTCGCGTTGCATCGAATTAAACCACATGCTCCACCGCTTGTGCGGGCCCCCGTCAATTCATTTGAGTTTTAACCTTGCGGCCGTACTCCCCAGGCGGTCGACTTAACGCGTTAGCTCCGGAAGCCACTCCTCAAGGGAACAACCTCCAAGTCGACATCGTTTACGGCGTGGACTACCAGGGTATCTAATCCTGTTTGCTCCCCACGCTTTCGCACCTGAGCGTCAGTCTTCGTCCAGGGGGCCGCCTTCGCCACCGGTATTCCTCCAGATCTCTACGCATTTCACCGCTACACCTGGAATTCTACCCCCCTCTACGAGACTCAAGCCTGCCAGTTTCAAATGCAGTTCCCAGGTTAAGCCCGGGGATTTCACATCTGACTTAACAGACCGCCTGCGTGCGCTTTACGCCCAGTAATTCCGATTAACGCTTGCACCCTCCGTATTACCGCGGCTGCTGGCACGGAGTTAGCCGGTGCTTCTTCTGCGGGTAACGTCAATCGACGCGGTTATTAACCGCATCGCCTTCCTCCCCGCTGAAAGTACTTTACAACCCGAAGGCCTTCTTCATACACGCGGCATGGCTGCATCAGGCTTGCGCCCATTGTGCAATATTCCCCACTGCTGCCTCCCGTAGGAGTCTGGACCGTGTCTCAGTTCCAGTGTGGCTGGTCATCCTCTCAGACCAGCTAGGGATCGTCGCCTAGGTGGGCCATTACCCCGCCTACTAGCTAATCCCATCTGGGTTCATCCGATAGTGAGAGGCCCGAAGGTCCCCCTCTTTGGTCTTGCGACGTTATGCGGTATTAGCCACCGTTTCCAGTGGTTATCCCCCTCTATCGGGCAGATCCCCAGACATTACTCACCCGTCCGCCACTCGTCACCCAAGAGCAAGCTCTCTGTGCTACCGTCCGACTTGCATGTGTTAGGCCTGCCGCCAGCGTTCAATCTGAGCCATGATCAAACTCTTCAATTTAAGTTTGATTTGCTTAAACAAGTTAAGCGGTGCTCATCTGTAAAACGTCATAATGAATTTCATTATGTGTTCACTCGTGAGACTTGATATTTTTTACGTCCGGAGACGCTGATATCAATCCTGCGAGTGCCCACACAGATTGTCTGATAAATTGTTAAAGAGCAGTGCGAACAGCGGGTTAACCGTCTGTCGCGAGGTGGCGTATATTACGCTTTCCTCCCTCAGAGTCAACTTCTTTTTCAGAAGCTTTTCTCCGGCGGCGCAGTCTCCTGTGCCTGCTGACCCGTCTCTCCGTAAGCCGGTGTTCCGTGTCAGTGGAGGCGCATTATAGGGAGTTTCCGGAGGCTGACAAGTGCAAATTTAAACTTTTTAACTGAACGTTCACTTTGTGTGCATCATGGCGAAAAAACCAGCAAAACAGCCGCTGAAAGACAAGAAAAACGGGCCAGAGGCCCGTTTTTCTTCATGCTGCCTTATTGATGCGCGGTGATAACGTCGTTTTCCACATCCATTTCGATAGTTTTTCCGGGGACCAGCGTACCCGAGAGAATCTGCTGTGCCAGCGGGTTCTCAATCTGTTGCTGTATCGCACGTTTCAACGGCCGCGCGCCATAGACCGGATCATAACCGTTCTCACCCAGCAGCTTGATCGCCGCGTCAGAGATATGCAGCTGATAGCCGCGCTCTTCCAGACGTTTGTACAACCGCTGCAGCTGGATCTGGGCAATCGATGCGATGTGTTTCTCCGCCAGCGGATGGAACACCACCACTTCATCTATACGGTTAACGAACTCTGGACGGAAATGATGTCCGACCACGCCCATGACAATCTCTTTCATCTCGGCGTAGTTCAGATCGCCAAACCGTTCCTGAATCAAATCCGATCCGAGGTTAGAGGTCATGATTACCACGGTGTTGCGGAAATCGACCGTGCGTCCCTGACCATCCGTCAGGCGGCCATCATCCAGCACCTGCAACAGGATGTTGAAAACATCCGGATGCGCTTTCTCTACCTCATCCAGCAGAATCACAGAATAAGGACGACGGCGAACGGCTTCGGTAAGATAACCGCCCTCTTCATAGCCGACATATCCCGGAGGCGCACCCACCAGCCGCGACACCGAGTGTTTCTCCATAAACTCGGACATATCGATACGCACCATCGCGTCATCACTGTCGAACAGGAAGTTAGCCAGCGACTTACACAGCTCGGTCTTACCGACACCGGTTGGCCCCAGGAACAGGAACGAACCGATTGGACGGTTAGGATCTGACAAGCCCGCACGGCTACGACGAATCGCATTCGATACCGCCTCTACCGCTTCATCCTGTCCGATCACCCGGCCATGCAGATCCTGCTCCATACGCAGCAGTTTATCGCGCTCACCTTCCATCATGCGTGCCACCGGAATACCGGTCCAGCGCGCCAGCACATCGGCAATCTCCACGTCGGTTACGCGGTTGCGCAGTAACTTCATGGTTTTGCCTTCTGCCTGAGTGGCTGCGGCCAGCTGTTTTTCCAGCGCCGGAATTTTACCGTACTGCAACTCAGACATGCGGGCGAGATCGCCAAGGCGACGTGCCTGCTCTAAATTCAGACGCGCCTGTTCCAGCTCGGCTTTAATGTTCTGCGTACCGGACAGAGACGCTTTTTCCGCCTTCCACTCATCTTCCAGCTCGGCGTATTCGCGCTCTTTCTGGTCGAGTTCGCTTTCCAGCATTTCAAGACGCTTAATGCTGGCGTCGTCCGCCTCTTTTTTCAGCGCCTGCTGCTCCAGCTTGAGCTGAATAATCCGGCGTTCCAGCCGATCAAGCGCTTCCGGCTTCGAGTCAATCTGCATACGAATGCTGGAAGCGGCCTCATCGATCAGGTCAATCGCTTTGTCCGGCAACTGACGATCGGCAATATAGCGATGCGACAAGGTCGCGGCCGCCACAATGGCCGGGTCAGTAATCTGCACATGGTGATGCAGTTCATAACGCTCTTTCAGCCCACGCAGAATGGCGATGGTGTCTTCCACTGTGGGCTCAGCCACATAGACTTTCTGGAAACGTCGTTCCAGCGCAGCATCTTTTTCAATGTACTGACGATATTCGTCGAGCGTAGTCGCGCCGACGCAGTGCAGTTCACCGCGGGCCAGCGCCGGTTTGAGCATGTTGCCCGCATCCATCGCGCCGTCCGCTTTACCGGCACCTACCATGGTATGCAGCTCGTCAATAAACAGAATGACGTTGCCTTCCTGTTTGGACAGGTCATTCAGCACGCCTTTCAGACGCTCTTCAAACTCACCACGATATTTGGCACCGGCCACCAGCGCACCCATATCCAGCGCCAGTACCCGCCGCCCTTTCAGGCCTTCAGGCACCTCACCGTTGATAATCCGCTGCGCCAGCCCTTCAACGATGGCAGTTTTACCGACACCGGGTTCACCAATCAGTACCGGGTTGTTTTTGGTCCGGCGCTGCAGAACCTGAATGGTGCGACGGATCTCTTCGTCACGGCCAATCACCGGGTCAAGCTTGCCCTTCTCAGCACGCTCGGTCAGATCGATGGTGTATTTCTTTAATGCCTGGCGCTGATCTTCAGCCCCCTGATCGTTCACGCTGTCCCCTCCACGCATTTGTTCAATAGCCTTGGTGAGTTTTTCACTGGTTGCCCCTGCCGCTTTCAGCAGATCGGCCAGTGAACCCCGTGAATCGAGGGCCGCCAGAACAAATAATTCAGATGATATAAAGTTGTCGTTGCGCTTCTGCGCCAGTTTGTCACACAGGTTCAATACCCGAACCAGGTCAGATGAGGGTTGTACGTCCCCTTCACTGCCTTCCACCTGTGGCAGACGATCGATAGCCTGCTCAACCTGAGTGCGCAATGAGGCAACGTCGATACCTGCTGACGTCAATAAAGGTGAAACCGATCCGCCTTCCTGTTTAAGCAGTGCGCTCATCAGGTGCAGAGGTTCAATGAATTGGTTGTCGTGTCCCAGAGCCAGGGACTGCGCGTCGGCGAGAGCCAGTTGGAATTTGTTAGTAAGACGATCCAGACGCATAATTCCTCCCATTACAGGTCAAAATGCTACTGGAGATTAAATGAGGTCATCCCTCAAAATTTCAAGGTTAATGACCTGAGATTTGAGTAAAAAATACGCTAACTGGACCGTCTTATGGCGTAAGGTTATAACAGCCAGATTAAAGTTGCCATACGCCCGGTGATTCCATCGCGGCGGAACGAGAAGAAATCGTCACCGTCGGTAAAGGTACAACGGCTGTCAGCACTGATGGATTGCACGCCAGCGGCCTGCAGACGTAAGCGCGCCAGCTGCCAGATATCGGCATAAAACTTCTCACCCACTGGACGAAATGCCGCAGCAGCGCGAGGGTCCTGTGCGATAAACGCCTGACGAACTTCGGCCCCTACTTCAAACGCATCAGGACCAATCGCCGGTCCCAGCCACGCATGAACCTGGTGCGGCGCCGCACGGAACTGCGCCAGAGTATTTTCCAGCACGCCGGCACACAATCCCCGCCAGCCCGCATGCGCCGCAGCGACCTCGGTGCCATCCGCCGAACAGAACAGCACCGGCAAACAGTCAGCGGTCATGATCGCGCACACCACGCCTGCTTCGGCGGTGATGCAGGCATCAGCCCGCAGCGGCACCGTGCCGCCCGAGGACAGACGCGCCACATCAGTGGCATGCACCTGATCCAGCCACTGTGGCATCGCCGGCAACCCCGCCTGTTCAACCAGTAACTGCCGGTTCTGTGCAACGTGCTCTGGCTTATCCCCCACGTGACCGCCGAGATTGAGTGCATCCCAGGGCGACAGGCTGACGCCGCCCTGGCGCTGCGTCGAGCAAGCCCGGACCCGCGCCGGTGCCGGCCATTGAGGAATAATCATCTGCATCACCAGTCCATCTGGTCCTTGAAAGCCTCAGTATCGGCTTTCAGCGCTGCGATCAGATCGACCATATCCTGCGGAATCGCGGCGTGGAACTCCATCTCGATACCGCTGATCGGATGATACAGACGCAGCATGGTGGCGTGCAGTGCCTGGCGATCGAAACCGCGCAGGGTGGCAATGAACGCATCCGATGCCCCTTTTGGCGGACGAGGACGACCACCGTAAAGCGGATCGCCCACCAGCGGATGGTTGATGTGCGACATATGCACACGAATCTGGTGAGTACGACCGGTTTCCAGACGCAGACGCAAACGGGTATGCGCGCGGAAATGCTCCATGATGCGGTAATGCGTCACCGCTGGCTTACCCATCGGATGGACTGCCATGTGGGTGCGTTTGGTCGAGTGACGGCTGATAGGCTCATCAACGGTGCCACCGGCGGTCATGTTGCCAATCGCGACCGCTTCATATTCACGGGTGATTTCGCGCATCTGCAGCGATTCCACCAGGTGCGTCTGCGCCGGTACGGTCTTCGCGACCACCATCAAACCGGTGGTGTCTTTATCCAGACGGTGAACGATGCCGGCACGCGGCACATCCATAATCGCCGGATAGTGATGAAGTAAGGCGTTTAGCACCGTGCCATCGGGATTGCCGGCGCCGGGGTGCACCACGAAATCACGCGGCTTGTTGATGACAATAATGTCTTCATCTTCATAAACAATGTCGAGCGGCAGAGCTTGCGGTTCCCAGCGCTGCTCTTCTTCGATCTCAGCGTTAATGGCGACCAGCTCGCCGCCCAACACTTTTTCTTTCGGTGTATCAACCGTTACGCCATTGACTGTGACGCGACGATCAAGGATCCATTCTTTTATGCGAGAACGTGAATAATCAGGGAACAATTCCGCCAAAGATTGATCTAAGCGTTGTCCGAGTTGTGATTCGGATACCGTTGCGGTGAGTTGAACTTGTTGTGCCATATACAGCTTCTTCGTTAACGTTGGGTTTTCACGGCGATGCCGTTTAATATAATGTGCTATCGTACCTGGTCATTACCGGGAGCTATACGGACAGCTTCCGCCATAACATTTTGAGGATAATCACTTCGTCATGACGCGTATGAAACATCTGGTGGCTGCTGCCACACTGAGCCTGGCACTTGTTGGTTGTTCCGGCTCAAATGACGCGGTACCGGACAGCCCGCCTTCTGAAATTTATGCTACAGCGCAGCAAAAGCTGCAGGACGGTAACTTTAAAGCCGCGATTAAGCAACTGGAAGCGCTGGATAATCGTTATCCGTTCGGTCCTTATTCGCAGCAGGTTCAGCTGGATTTAATCTACGCGTACTATAAAAATGCCGATCTGCCCCTGGCGCAGGCTGCTATCGCTCGCTTCATGCGTCTGAACCCGACGCATCCGAACATTGACTATGTCATCTACATGAAAGGTCTGACGGACATGGCGCTGGATGATTCGGCGCTGCAGGGCTTCTTTGGTATCGATCGGTCTGACCGCGATCCGACGCACGCTCGTGATGCTTTCCGCGACTTCTCTCAGCTGCTGCGCGGTTACCCGAACAGCCAGTATGCGGCTGATGCTCAGAAACGTCTGGTCTACCTGAAAGATCGCCTGGCTAAATATGAGCTTTCAGTGGCGCAATTCTATACTAAGCGTGAGGCTTATGTCGCGGTTGTTAACCGGGTAGAAGGCATGATGCGCGATTATCCGGATACGCAGGCAACTCATGATGCGCTGCCGTTGATGGAAAATGCTTACCGCAATCTGCAGCTGAACGCTGAAGCAGATAAAGTAGCGAAAATCATTGCAGCGAACAGTAACTGATGGTCTGTTGATTATCGGCCATAAAAAAGCAGCCTGAATGGGCTGCTTTTTTTTTTGCTTATTGCGTAACCAATCGCAGAATTTTGCTGGCAGGTTAACTCATCAAGGATGCCGCGAGAATCGCTTCGCTTCAAGGCTTTTCGGCCACATTCTCTGCCTTTCTCACAAATTGTCTGGCTTGACAAAAAGTGACATTTTTTCGTGATCAAAATCACGCAATTAACCCTTTATCGCGCTATGCTGGACCTACCAAGACGGAAATGACAGAGAGGTAAGACTGATGATCCTGAACATTACCAGCAAACAAATGGAAATCACTGCGGCTATCCGTAACCATGTTGAAGACCGTCTCGCCAAGCTTGAAAAATGGCAAACCGACCTGATTAATCCCCATATTGTCCTGTCTAAAGAACCCAAAGAATTTGTGGCCGATGCCACCATCAATACGCCTAACGGGACGCTGGTGGCCAGTGCCAAACACGACGATATGTACACCGCTATCAACGATCTGATCGCCAAGCTCGAGCGCCAGCTGAATAAAGTACAGCATAAATCTGAAGCGCGCCGCGCCAGTGCCAGCGTGAAAGACATTATCCCTGCGGACGAACAATCCTGACCTGATTCGGTTAACGCGCCTGCGGGCGCGTTTTTTATTGACAGCTTTAAATCAGTACGGTTACTCTCAGAACAGACTTTTTCCGGACATACCTATGAAACATGACCTGTTTTTCTTCGCTTTCTTTTTTACCTTCCCCTGAACGGGAGGCCATTCGTCGTGTGAAAACGAAAGCGAAGACGAACAACAAAGCCTCCCAACCGGGAGGCTTTTTTATTGGACAGCTTACAGGTGAGCCTTATGAATCCCGACAATCCACTGCTGGCGCTACGCGATAAAATCAGCGCAGTTGATCAAAAACTCCTGACGCTTTTAGCCGAACGCCGCCTGCTGGCAGTGGAAGTTGCGCAGGCCAAACTGGCCACCCACCGCCCGATTCGCGACGTCGAACGTGAGCGCGCGCTGCTGGAAAACCTGATTGTGCTGGGCAAAGCGCATAATCTGGATGCGCATTACATCACCCGGCTGTTTCAGCTGGTGATCGAGGATTCGGTGTTAACCCAACAGGCGTTATTACAAAAAAATCTGAATCATCCTCATGCCCATGCGGCACGCATCGCCTTTCTCGGCCCCAAAGGCTCTTACTCGCATCTGGCGGCACGCAAATATGCCGCCCGTCATTTCGACAATATGGTTGAATGCGGTTGCCTGAAGTTTCACGACATAATTAAACAGGTAGAGAACGGCACCGCAGATTACGCGGTGATGCCGATTGAGAACACCAGTTCAGGTTCAATCAATGACGTTTACGATTTACTGCAGCAGACCAGCTTATCGATCGTCGGGGAAATGACGCTGCCGATTGACCACTGCGTACTGGTCAATGGCCCTACTGACTTGCAGCAGATCGAGACGGTCTACAGCCATCCTCAGCCATTCCAGCAGTGTAGCCAGTTCATTAACCGATTCCCGCACTGGAAAATCGAATATACCGAAAGCACCGCGGCAGCGATGGAGAAAGTCGCGGCGCTTAACTCACCGAAAGTGGCGGCGCTGGGCAGTGAAGCCGGCGGTGAACTTTACCAGTTGCAGGTGCTGGAGCGTAACCTGGCGAACCAGCAACAGAACCATACGCGCTTTATCGTGCTGGCACGCAAAGCGATCGACGTTTCTGATCAGGTTCCGGCCAAAACGACGCTGATCATGGCAACCGGTCAGCAGGCGGGTGCGCTGGTTGATGCCTTACTGGTGCTGCGCCAGCATAATCTGATCATGAGCAAGCTGGAGTCGCGGCCGATTAACGGCAATCCATGGGAAGAGATGTTTTATATCGACGTTCAGGGCAACCTGCAGTCGGAAAGAATGCAGCAGGCGCTGCAGGAGCTGCAGACCATGACCCGTTCACTGAAGGTGCTGGGCTGTTATCCCAGTGAGAATGTGGTGCCGGTCGAACCGGGAGAATAGACAAAAAAGGCATCCCGCGGGATGCCTTTCTGTTTAAGGACGACTGTCGTTCGCCGACCGCAATAAGCTGCGACTTTCAACCAGGAAGCGCTTCGCGTGATCGCCAAACCAGTGTTCGACCCGATTGAAGCTGGCGATAAATGCCTGCTTATCCCCCTGTTCCAGCAAGGCAATCGCCTCGCCGAAGCGCTGGTAATAACGCTTAATCAGCGCCAGGTTGCTCTCTGATGACATGATGATGTCAGCGTAGAGTTGCGGGTCCTGGGCAAATAATCGGCCGACCATTGCCAGCTCCAGCCGGTAGATCGGTGACGACAGCGCCAGCAGCTGATCGAGGTTAACGTTCTCTTCCGCTAAGTGCAGGCCGTAAGCAAAGGTTGCGAAGTGACGCAGCGCCTGAATGAATGCCATATTCTGATCGTGCTCAACCGCACTGATACGGTGTAAGCGCGCGCCCCAGACCTGAATCTGCTCCAGAAACCACTGATAGGCTTCGGGCTGACGACCGTCACACCAGACCACCACCTGTTTTGCCAGGCTGCCGCTGTCCGGGCCAAACATCGGGTGCAGACCCAGCACCGGCCCGCTATGAGCAGCCAGCATCGCCTGCAATGGCCGGTTCTTCACCGACGCCAGATCGACCAGGATACAATCTTCTGGCAGCGGCGGCAGTTGGGCAATCACCTGTTCGGTTAAGTGAATCGGTACGCTGATGATCACCATGCCGGCATCGCTGAGTAAACTCTCCGCCTGTGGCCAGTCATCTTTATCCAGCGTTTTCACCGTATAGCCCGACAGCCGTAGCATTTTCTCAAACAGCCGCCCCATCTGACCATTACCGCCAACGATCACCACTGGCCGCAGTTCAGGACATAACGTTTTGAAGCCTTTGTCATTCTCGCTGGTATAGGATTCGCGCATCACCCGACGCAGCACATCCTCAATCAGATCCGGCGGGACACCGAGCGCTTCCGCTTCTTTACGGCGTGAGGCCAGCATAGAGGCCTCACGCTCAGGGACATAAATCGGCAGTCCATAACGGCTCTTGACTTCGCCCACCTCGGCGACCAGTTCAAGCCGTCTGGCCAGCAGGTCAAGCAGCGCCTTATCGACACTATCAATTTGATCGCGTAACGCGCTTAGTTCAGCCACCATTGCTCTTACACCTCGTGTGACAGACGCGCCGACAGCACTCCCTGCAGATCCTGATGCATCTCACGCAGTAACGTTTCAGTGACGTCCCAGTTGATGCAGGCATCGGTGACAGAGACGCCATATTTCATTTCACTGCGAGGCTGCTCAGAAGACTGGTTACCTTCATTGATATGGCTTTCCAGCATCAAACCAATAATTGAACGGTTTCCATCTTTGATCTGGGCGATAGCGGATTCCGCTACGCCAGGCTGACGACGGTAGTCTTTATTAGAGTTACCATGGCTGCAATCTATCATTAAGGCCGGACGCAGTCCCGCCTTGAGCATCTCTTTTTCACATTGCGTAACATCTTCCGGACCGTAGTTAGGCGCTTTGCCGCCGCGCAGAATGACGTGTCCATCCGGATTGCCCTGCGTCTGCAGCAGGCAAACCTGCCCCGCCTGATTGATGCCGACAAAGCGGTGCGGCATTGACGCTGCGCGCATTGCATTAATCGCGGTGCCCAGGCTGCCGTCGGTGCCATTTTTGAAGCCCACCGGCATCGACAGACCAGAGGCCATTTCACGGTGCGTCTGCGATTCAGTGGTACGCGCGCCGATGGCTGACCAGCTGAACAGATCGCCAAGGTACTGCGGGCTATTAGGATCCAGCGCTTCTGTCGCCAGCGGTAACCCCATTTCAACCAGGTTCACTAGCAGCTTACGGGCAATGTGCAGGCCCGCTTCCATATCGAATGAGTTATCCATGTAAGGATCGTTGATCAACCCTTTCCAGCCGACGGTGGTACGGGGTTTTTCAAAGTAGACGCGCATCACGAGATACAGCTGATCCTTCAGCTGTTCAGACAGAGTTTGCAAACGACGAGCATAATCCAGAGCCGCTTCGGTATCGTGGATTGAACAAGGTCCGCACACCACCAGCAGGCGCGGATCGCGGCCGGCAATGATATCGGAGATAGTCTGACGAGAGGCAGCAACCTGCGCCTGTTGCTCAGCGGTCAGCGGAAATTTTGCTTTCAGCTCTTCCGGAGTAATAAGTACCTGCTCGTCGGCGATATGCACATTGTTCAGCGCGTCTTTTTGCATGATGGCGATCCTTTTTGCTCGTGTATGCAGTCATGGGATCCTCATGGAGGATGGAGCACACTGTATCACAGCAAATACACGATACAACTCTAAACGTACACTTTTATTACCACCACAATCAGACGTTACGCCATAAATAAAAAATATTGATTTATATCAGGCAATTAATACAAGGCCTACTTTTAGCATCGTCATTTATTTGTACACTTTAGTTTACACTAAGGGGTGTTGTATTCCCGCACGTCGCTGGCAGAATGAAGTCATTAACCTGACGACTCCCGAGCGTGTTATGCCACAGACCGCTGCAGACATTCACCTGCGCCCTTTTACCCTCAACGACATAGACACATTCACCCACGCAGTTAACGCTTCGCTGGAAAGCCTGATGCCGTGGATGCCCTGGGCACACCCGGATTATCAGCCACACGAAGCGGAAAGCTGGATCCGCTTCACCCACTGGCAACGACTTAAGGGGGAGGCAGAGGAATTTGCCATCGTTGATCAATACGATCGCCTGCTCGGGGGAGCCGGCATCCGGTTCGCTCGTCATCCCGGCGATTTCAGCGCGTTAGGCTACTGGGTACGCAGCGATGCACAACGTCAGGGAATCGCCAGCCAGGCCGTGATGGCATTGCTGACGCTGGGCTTCTCACGGCCTGAGACGCGCGGCATTGAGATTCTGGCGGCCGAGGAGAATCTGGCCAGTCGGGCGGTGGCAGAGAAATGTGGCGGTGAGTTTATTGGCTGCCGCTACGGGCTGATTGTGCTGGAAAATGGCGCGGTAAATACGGCGATTTATCATTTTCCGCGGCCGGATACCACTAAATCGGCGTCACTGGCTGGACAGTAAGTTAAAAAAAAGGGGCTGGCATCACGCCAACCCCTTGTTTGCTATTAACTTTTAGATGTCGCGTTAGCGATACCTTAGTTAAGACGCTCTTTAATACGAGCAGACTTACCAGTACGCTCACGCAGGTAGTACAGTTTGGCTTTACGCACAGCGCCACGACGTTTGACAGTGATGCTGTCAATAACCGGCGAGTGAGTCTGGAATACACGCTCAACGCCTTCGCCGTTAGAAATTTTGCGAACAGTGAATGCAGAGTGCAGACCGCGGTTACGAATAGCGATAACCACGCCCTCGAATGCCTGCAGACGTTTTTTAGAACCTTCAACGACCCATACTTTCACTTCCACGGAATCACCCGGGCGGAAGGAAGGTACGTCCTGTTTCATCTGCTCTTGTTCAATTTGCTTGATAATGTTGCTCATAATTAAATCTCATATCCTGGGTAAACTGATAGTCGGGGAAGATCACTCTTCCACATCATCGTTTTGTTGCTGATGAAATTCCCGCTGGAACTCACTTAGCAACCTTGCTTGCTCTTCAGTCAGAGCCAGGTTTTCCAGAAGTTCAGGTCTTCTCAGCCAGGTACGGCCTAGCGACTGCTTCAGGCGCCAACGGCGAATATCAGCATGGTTGCCTGACAGTAATACTGCCGGAACCTCCACACCGTCTAACACTTCAGGTCGGGTATAGTGCGGACAGTCCAGCAGTCCCTCCGAGAACGAATCCTCTTCGGCTGACGCTTGCTTGCCGAGTACGCCGGGAATAAACCGGGCGACTGCGTCAATCATCGTCATCGCTGGCAGTTCCCCGCCGCTGAGGACGTAATCACCGATTGACCATTCTTCGTCAATTTCGGCGTGGATTACGCGCTCATCTATCCCTTCATAACGGCCACAGACCAGAATTAACTTGTCCCGTGCCGCCAGTTCGCAAACGCCCTGTTGGTCCAGTTTGCGCCCCTGAGGTGAAAGATATATCACCCTGGCCCCATCACCTGCCGCTGCTTTCGCTGCGGAGATGGCATCCCTTAAGGGTTGTACCATCATCAGCATTCCCGGTCCGCCGCCGTATGGACGATCGTCTACGGTACGGTGCCGGTCGTGCGTGAAGTCACGAGGACTCCAGCTTTGAATGCTGAGCAGACCGTTTTTTACTGCCCGGCCAGTTACCCCGTAATCGGTAATAGCGCGAAACATCTCTGGAAACAGGCTAATTACACCAATCCACATTGTCTTCGCCGTTACGTTACCGTTCGATTCGGAGATCAAAAACCAGGATCCCAATCTACTTCAATGACGCCAGTAGAGAGATCGACTTTCCTGATAACCTGTTCATCAAGAAACGGAATTAACCGCTCCTGCACACCGAACGCATCCTTCAGGTTTGCCTTAACGACGAGAACGTCGTTCGAGCCGGTTTCCATCATATCGATGACTTTGCCCATCTCGTAGCCGTCGAGGTTAACCACCTGGCAACCCATAAGGTCTTTCCAGTAGTAGTCACCCTCTTCCAGCGATGGCAACTGCGTCGAGTCAACCTGAATTTCGCAATTGGTTAACTGAGCCGCCGCATCCCGATCGTCAACGCCTTTGACTTTGATGATCAGGTCCTGATTATGGTGCTTCCAACTCTCCAGTTCGATCTGCTGCCATTTACCGGCGCGCTGGATAAACCAGGGTTGGTAGTCGAAGATGCTTTCAGCGTCTTCAGTGGAGGAAAACACTTTGAGCCAGCCGCGAATACCGTAGGCGGCTCCCATTTTACCCAACACCAGTGGGTTAACGGGAGGCTGTGCGGCAAGTTGTCTGCTCATGCTCACCACCGTGACAGATTAAGCTGCTTTCTTAGCTTCTTTGACCAGCGCGTTAACGCGATCAGAGAGCGTTGCGCCCTGGCCAACCCAGTGCTCGATACGATCCAGGTCCAGACGCAGACCTTCAGCCTGACCAGATGCGATCGGGTTGAAGAAACCAACGCGCTCGATGAAACGACCGTTGCGTGCATTGCGGCTGTCAGTAACGACGACCTGATAGAACGGACGCTTTTTAGCGCCGTGACGTGCCAAACGAATTGTTACCATAACATCCTCTTCAGTTAATAAAACACCCGGCCCCCATCGAGGAACGGGGTCCGGGTGCTGTATAAAAAGCCCGAAAATTTTACTCATTTTGGCGCAAAAAGCAACCTAAACCGCGTCCTTTCGGGCTTTTTTGTGGAACACTTAGCGTCCAGGGAAACCTGGCGGCATCATACCTTTCATGCCGCGCATCATTTTCGCCATTCCGCCCTTCTTCATTTTCTTCATCATACGCTGCATGTCGTCGAACTGCTTCAGTAAGCGGTTAACGTCCTGCACCTGCATACCGGAGCCGGTTGCAATACGGCGCTTGCGCGAGCCTTTGATGATTTCTGGCTTCTGGCGCTCTTTGCGCGTCATCGAGTTGATGATCGCTTCCATGCGCACCAGCACCTTGTCATCCATCTGTGACTTCACGTTATCCGGCAGCTGCCCCATGCCTGGCAGTTTGCCCATCAGGCTGGCCATGCCGCCCATGTTACGCATCTGCTTCAGCTGCTCAAGGAAGTCATTGAGGTCGAAACCGTCACCGGTTTTCAGCTTCTTCGCCAGCTTCTCCGCCTGATCGCGGTCAACCTTGCTTTCGATATCTTCGATCAGCGACAGCACATCGCCCATACCGAGGATACGCGAAGCGATACGCTCCGGATAGAACGGCTCCAGTGCCTCGGTCTTCTCACCGACACCCATGAACTTAATCGGTTTGCCGGTGATATGACGAATCGACAGCGCCGCACCACCACGCGCATCACCATCCACTTTGGTCAGGATAACCCCGGTGAGCGGCAGCGCTTCGTTAAAGGCTTTGGCGGTATTCGCCGCATCCTGACCGGTCATGGCATCGACCACAAACAGCGTTTCTACCGGATTAATCGCGGCATGAACCTGCTTGATTTCGTCCATCATCGCTTCGTCAACGTGCAGACGACCCGCGGTATCCACCAGCAGGACATCGTAAAACTTCAGGCGTGCTTCGCGCAGCGCATTGTTAACGATGTCGACCGGCTTCTGGCTCAGATCGGATGGACAGAAGTCCACGCCCACCTGCTGCGCCAGCGTTTCAAGCTGTTTGATTGCCGCCGGACGATAAACGTCGGCAGAAACCACTAACACTTTCTTTTTATGCTTCTCACGCAGGAACTTACCCAGCTTACCGACGCTGGTGGTTTTACCCGCACCCTGCAGGCCGGCCATCAGCACCACGGCTGGCGGCTGCGCAGCCAGATCCAGCGCATTGTTTTCTGCGCCCATCGCCGCAACCAGTTCGTTACGGACGATCTTGATAAACTCCTGACCTGGCGTCAGGCTTTTGTTTACATCGTGCCCAACCGCGCTCTCTTTCACGCGATTAATGAAGTCACGCACCACCGGCAGCGCAACGTCTGCCTCCAGCAGTGCCATGCGAACTTCACGCAGGGTCTCTTTGATGTTCTCTTCAGTCAGCCTTCCGCGGCCGCTGATATTGCGCAGGGTTTGCGACAAACGATCGGTTAAATTATCAAACATGGTCTCTCACTTAAAAAGATCGCGAGGCGCCTGATCGGCAGAATGCGGCGGATTATAACACGAAGCCTCAGCGATCTCTGCAATTGACCCTCAGATCGTTTGGTGCCAGCTGCGGCTGGCGCTATACTGCCGTTTTCCTTATCTGACTGATACCCGAAAGGATCTATGTTCGTTTTCGCGATAGTGGCGCTGTTCGCCTACTCCCTTAGTCTTGCACTGATCATTCCCAGCCTGTTGAAACGTAACGGCGGCTGGCGGCGAATGGCGATGCTCTCTGCCTGCGTCGCGTTGATTACTCACGCGGTGGCCTTGCAGCAACGGATTTTTGCCGTCGACAGTGGGCAGAACTTAAGCCTGCTCAATATCGGCTCGCTGGTCAGTCTGTTGATCTGTGCCATCATGACCATTGTGGCGTCCCGCAACCGTGGCTGGTTACTGCTGCCGATTGTTTATAGCTTCGCGCTGATTAACCTCGCCTTTGCCACTTTTGTGCCCAATGCGTTTATCACCCACCTGGAAACCACGCCCGGCATGATGATTCATATCGGCCTCTCGCTGTTTGCCTACGCGACGCTGATCATCGCGGCGCTGTATGCGCTGCAGCTGGCGTGGATCGATTATCAGCTGAAAAACAAGCGACTGACCTTTACCCAGGATATGCCGCCGCTGCTGACGATTGAACGCAAAATGTTTCACATCACCCAGGTCGGCGTAGTATTGCTGACGCTGGTGCTGTGTACCGGCCTGTTTTACATGCAGGATCTGTTCAGCGCGGAAAACGTCGATAAAGCGGTGCTCTCCATCATCGCCTGGTTTGTCTATATCGTTTTGCTGTGGGGGCACTATCATGAAGGTTGGCGTGGACGCCGTGTGGTGTGGTTTAACTGCAGCGGCGCATTGTTATTAACCATGGCCTACTTTGGCAGTCGCATCCTACAGCACCTGCTTATCCCTGCCTCTCGTTAAAAAGGAAGTTTTGCGTTGGAACATGTTTCAACCACCACGCTGATTGTTACGCTGATCATCATGGTGCTGGTTTCGGCTTATTTTTCCGGCTCTGAAACCGGCATGATGACTCTCAATCGCTACAAGCTGCGCCATCAGGCTAAAAATGGTCACCGCGCTGCCCGTCGCGTCGAAAAATTGCTGCGTCGCCCCGACCGCCTGATTAGCCTGGTGCTGATCGGCAATAACCTGGTCAACATTCTTGCTTCCGCCCTCGGTACCATCGTCGGGATGCGCCTCTACGGTGATGCCGGTGTCGCCATCGCCACCGGTGTTCTGACCTTCGTGGTGCTGGTGTTTGCCGAAGTATTACCGAAAACCGTGGCGGCGCTCTACCCGGAAAAAGTCGCCTATCCCAGTAGTTTTCTGCTGGCTCCGTTGCAGTACATCATGTTGCCGCTGGTCTGGTTACTGAACACCATTACCCGACTGCTGATGCGGATGGTAGGTATTCGCACTGACGGTTCAATCAACTCGGCGCTAAGCAAAGAAGAGCTGCGTACCATCGTTTACGAATCGCGTAACCTGATATCACGCCGCAATCAGGACATGCTGTTGTCCGTCCTCGATCTCGAAAAGGTCAATGTGGATGACATCATGGTGCCGCGTAATGAGATTGTCGGCATCAACATCAACGATGACTGGAAGTCGGTGGTGCGCCAGTTAAGTCATTCGCCACACGGCCGCATCGTGCTGTTCCGCGATTCGCTGGATGACTGCGTCGGCATGCTGCGGGTGCGTGAAGCCTGGCGCATGATGACCGAGAAAAAAGAGTTCACCAAAGAGACGCTGCTGCGCGCTGCCGATGAGATCTATTACATCCCGGAAGGCACGCCGCTCAACACCCAACTGGTGAAGTTTCAGCGCAATAAGAAGAAAGCCGGACTGGTGGTCGATGAGTATGGCGATATCAAAGGACTGGTGACGATAGAGGATATCCTGGAAGAGATCGTCGGCGATTTCACCACCTCGATGTCGCCCTCGCTGGCTGAAGAAGTGATGCCGCAGAATGACGGCTCAGTACTGGTTGAAGGCAGCGCCAACGTGCGTGAAATCAACAAGGCGTTTAACTGGCATCTGCCGGAGCAGGAAGCCCGCACCATCAATGGCATGCTGCTGGAAGCGCTGGAGGAGATTCCTGAGGTGAAAACCCGGGTGCAAATCAGTCAGTACAATATCGACATTCTTGATGTGCAGGACAACATGATTAAGCAGGTCCGCATCACACCGACCACGCCGTTAAAGAAATCCATCGGCTCTTAAGCCATAAAAAAACGCCGCGATGATGCGGCGTTTTTTTTAGCTGATAAGTCCTGACTAGATGTGCAGTTCTTTCAGCTTCTCAGCAGGCAGTTTCAGATCTTCGTTGCGGTTAACACCGATATCATGCGCCAGCACGTTGCGGGCGATCTGCTGCGCTTCTTCCAGCGAGTGCAGCTTGTAGCTGCCGCACTGGTATTCGTTCAGCTCAGGGATCTGGTTCTGATCTTTAACTTTCAGAACGTCTTCCATCGCCCCTTTCCACGCTTTTGCTACGCGCTGCTCGTCTGGCGTACCAATCAGGCTCATGTAGAAACCAGTACGGCAACCCATTGGCGAGATATCAACGATTTCAACGCCGTCACCGTTCAGGTGGTTACGCATGAAACCGGCAAACAGGTGCTCCAGCGTATGAATGCCACGCTCAGTGAGGATATCAATGTTCGGGCGGCAAAAACGCAGGTCAAAAACGGTAATCGTATCGCCATGCGGAGTCTTCATGGTTTTCGCAACGCGTACGGCGGGTGCGCCCATGATAGTGTGATCAACGGTAAAACTGTCCAGTAGTGGCATACGTCACCTCCTGTTTTAAGAATTTTTTTTAAAACGATGAAACTTTTCTGTTCGCCCAACGTCTGAATATATGAAAGACGCGCATTTGTTATCATCATCCCTGACAACAGAGATGTTAATTTGGCCACATTGATGTGGCCTTTTTCTTTTCTACCCTTCCCGGCTCGCCAGATAAGCTTCAAAATCCAGCTTGTCATCGGCTTCCAGCGCCTGTTGTGCCGCTACAGATTCCTTCGCCTGACGGCTGAAATCATCTTCGGTTAACACTTCCAGCTGCTCTTCACACAGCAGATGGCGATACTGTTCCGCCAACGCCACGCCGGTACCGGTGACACCATTGTCCTTCATCGCCTGAAGGATACGCGCCGAATAGGTTAGCTCAGGATCGTCAAACGATGCCACCAGTTGATCGCAAACTTGTTGATATTGCGTGCTGCCCTGGTTGTTGCTGTCTAAAACTTCCGCCACCCGACGCAGATCGGCAAACAGTGTCTTACCGACTTCAACCAGCGAATGCTCCGCCTCGCCACAGCCGACCGCAATTTTCTGATCCGGTTTACGCCCTTCCAGCACCACCCGGTTCCAGTTTTTACGGGTACACTGCAGTTCATCCGCACTCATCTCCGGTGCGTCAGCCAGCGTACACCAAATCAGGAACAGGTCGAGGAAGCGCACCTGGTTTTCGTCCACACCAATCGCCGAGAAGGGATTAATATCCAGTGAGCGTACTTCGATGTACTCAATTCCGCCACGCAGCAGTGCGTCAGAAGGCGCTTCACCCGAGCGCGTTACGCGCTTCGGCCGGATAGGTGCATAGAGTTCATTTTCAATCTGCAGCACGTTGGTGTTGAGCTGCAGCCAGTTGCCATCGGCATCTTTGGTGCCCATCTCAGCATACTCTTCCGACGGCGTCTTGATCGCTTTCTTCAGCGCAGTGACATAGCCTTCCAGTGAATTGAAGGTAATGCCCAGCGCGCTCTGAGATTTGTTGGTATAGCCCAAATCGCTCAGACGCAGCGAGGTGGCATACGGCAGCCACAGGGTATCTTTATCGTTGGTTTCGAACGGCAGCGCGCTCTCGCGCCCCTGCAGGAAGCTGGAACTGATGGCAGGCGACGCCCCGAACAGATACGGGATCACCCAGCCAAAACGATAATAGTTACGGATCAATCGCAGATAGCCGGCAGAGATGGTCTCTTTCCCGCTTTCCTTATCTTTCACATCAGCCCATTCCTGCCAGAAAGAGAGCGGCAGCGAGAAGTTGTAGTGAATGCCTGAAATAGTCTGCATCAGCGCGCCGTAGCGGTTTTTCAGCCCCTGACGGTACAGCGTTTTCATCTGGCCAATATTCGATTTTCCGTACTGCGCCAGTTCAATCTTGTTCGCATCGTCAATCTCGCACGGCATGCTAAAGGGCCACATACGCTCTTCGCCGAGTTCACGGGCGACGTGACGATGGATGTCACGCAGGAAGGCCAGCATGTGATCGATGCTGTGATCCACCGGCGTAATGAACTCCAGCAGCGTTTCGGCAAAGTCGGTAGTAATCCAGTCGTGCTTCAGCGCCGAGCCCAGTGATTCGGGGTGGCCACTTTCCGCCAGCTTACCGTCTGCCTGCACGCGCAACGTTTCACGTTCGATGCCACGGCCGATACCCTTGAGGGCATCAGGATGCGCTTCCAGCCAGGAGAGCGCTTTAGATACGTCCGGGATCACATTAACCTCCCGCTGTGAGAATAATTTATTTTTGTTCAGCATAATGTTAACCGTAGCCTCGAATCTGTGCGAATCAATGCCACCATTGCATTCCCTGTAAAGTGGCGGTCGCGATAACGATATAACGCAGCGTTTTACCGACAGCGAGAAACAACATCGCCGGTAACCAGGCGAAGCGTAACCAGCCTGCAAGCACGCAGAGCAGATCACCTATCACCGGCAACCAACTTAATAACAGCGCTGCAGGTCCTAGTCGGTGCAACCACGTTATTGCTGTGTCATGCCATCGCCCCTGACGTTTTAACGGCAGCAAGCGACCAAGAAAAATGTTGGTTAAGCCGCCCAAGGTGTTTCCCAGTGATGCGGCCAAAAGCAACCCATAAACTGACGTCTTTTTTGCAATCAATAGTGCTATCAGCAGTGCTTCAGAGCTTCCTGGCAGGAGCGTCGCACTTAAAAAACTGCTGCCGAACAATGAGGCATAGGCGAGCAACTCACTCACAGTAAGCGCACGTCCACCACATCCATTCCTGCCGCTTTCGCCGCCTGAACGCCAAAATCTGCATCTTCGAAAACCACACAGCGCTCTGGCGCCACGCCCATCAGTTCGGCGCAGCGTAAGAAAGTGTCAGGTTCAGGTTTATGCCGCTGTACGTCGTCAGCGCCCACCACGGCGGAGAACAGCTCACGCACGCCCAGCTGCGTCAGTAACGCATCCGCCATGCTGTGTTCACTGCCGGTGCCAACCGCCATCGGACGACGGCCGTGATAAGCCTTCACCACCTCCATCAGAGGAAGCGGCTGAACACTTTCCAGCAGCATGGCTTTCACCGCAGCGGTTTTTTCGGCGGCAAGACGATGAGGATCGTGAGACAACTGATTCGTTTCAATGATGAACTGCGCCAGTCGCCAGGTTGGAGCACCGTTAAAGCCGACGATACGCGCTTCATCCAGCGTCATTCCATAACGCGCCAGTACCTGACGCCACGCTTTTCGATGTGTCGGCTCAGTATCCAGAATGGTGCCGTCCATATCGAAAATCAGGGCGTCGTATTGATCGTACATAGTCACTCCGGACCTCCAACAAATGAGCCATTACTTTAGCCTAATGTGCACAGGTTGTCGCCAGGGGGGATGAACAGCAAATGCTTTGAAAGCATTAGCAATTTTTCTTTTCAGATAAAGGTGATCGTCTGCGACCGGCAATAACCGTACGAAATTGCAGCATTTTTTGACCACCGAGGTTAAATCGGACCCGGCTGGCATCAATGAAACGCCCGCAACAGAAAAGCAGGTTTAAGCATTAACAGCCTGTAGAGAGAATCAGGTCAGACAGCGTGTCAGTCGGCTCGATAATGTGATTGAGGTTGAGATCAAACGGGAGCAGCAGGATGAGAAATGCAGAGGGTACGTTTAGCAGGATGAATTCGTGCAGGCCGTTGCTGAAGCAACGTTATGCTCGTTAGTACAGCCTGAACGATGAGAACGCTATGACACACTGAGGGGGTTTTGATATCGAAAGAAATGGTGCATCCAGGAGGATTACTCAGCTTGCGCTTCGCCCTGCGGGCCGTTGCTGAAGCAACGTTATCCTCCTTAGTGCAGTCTGACGATTTTCACGCTATGACACACTGTGGGGGCTTTTGATATCGAAAGAAATGGTGCATCCAGGAGGATTCGAACCTCCGACCGCTCGGTTCGTAGCCGAGTACTCTATCCAGCTGAGCTATGGATGCATTGAAAATCTGGGGGGAGTTACGGAGCAGGTTGCTAACCGGCAAAACAGCAAAGTGAAGAGTGCATCGCGGATAATCTCTCAGCTTTCGCTTCGCCCTGCGGGCCGTTGCTGAGACAACGTTATCCTCGTAAGTGCTGTCGGAACGCTTTCACGTTATGACACACCGAGGCACTTCTCCATATTCGAAAATATGGTGCATCCAGGAGGATTCGAACCTCCGACCGCTCGGTTCGTAGCCGAGTACTCTATCCAGCTGAGCTATGGATGCATTGAGGAATTACTTTTTATGGACTTTCAGAAATCAACCTGGGAATGATACGAAGAATGGTGCATCCAGGAGGATTACTCAGCTTTCGCTTCGCCCTGCGGGCCGTTGCTGAAGCAACGTTATCCTCCTTAGTGCAGTCTGACGTTTTTCACGCTATGACACACTGAGGCACTTTCCATACCCGAAGATATGGTGCATCCAGGAGGATTCGAACCTCCGACCGCTCGGTTCGTAGCCGAGTACTCTATCCAGCTGAGCTATGGATGCATTAGTTTAATTCTTGTACAACGCAGGGTGCTAACTACTCACCATGAAAGGAATTGCTAGTTCACTTTGTTTTTATTCCGATGGTGCATCCAGGAGGATTACTCAGCTTGCGCTTCGCCCTGCGGGCCGTTGCTAATGCAACGTTATCCTCCTTAGTGCGGTCTTAACGCTAATGCGTCATGTCACACTGAGGCACTTTTCCATATTCGAAAATATGGTGCATCCAGGAGGATTCGAACCTCCGACCGCTCGGTTCGTAGCCGAGTACTCTATCCAGCTGAGCTATGGATGCATCGGAAATGGCGGTGAGGGAGGGATTCGAACCCTCGATACAGCTTTTGACCGTATACTCCCTTAGCAGGGGAGCGCCTTCAGCCTCTCGGCCACCTCACCTTACGCGTTCTTCCGAACTGCGCCGCTGAACTTTGTTTCCGCTCATCGGCACTGCGTGGCGCACATATTACTTTCCCGCACTTATAAGTCAAACAATTTTTCCGAAGGTTTGTTTGATTGAACAAATGACAGTCAATTGGAACAAAATGACGGCAAAAAGAGTGAATTATCAACAATGAAAGATGATGGAGTTAACAAAAAAGGGAATAAGGGGAACAAAAGAAAAAGGGGGGAATCGGTCGATAAAGCGGTAGCGCCTCGCACAGGTGCGAGACGCTGAATCCGTTAAACGCTGGTTTGTTGCGTTTTTTCAGCCTGGATGCGTTGATAGATCTCTTCGCGATGCACAGACACTTCTTTCGGAGCGTTAACCCCGATGCGAACCTGGTTACCTTTAACACCCAGCACCGTTACAGTCACCTCATCACCGATCATGAGGGTTTCACCAACTCGACGAGTTAGAATAAGCATTCTTTGCTCCTTGAAAGATTAAAAGAGTCGGGCTTGTACAGGCTCCCGGCATTATCCATCATTTAACGCTGCACAATGAGTATGACAAATACACCAATGCACATCGATGCGCTAATACATTCTGCTGATAGTTAGTTTAGCCGAAATACACTACATCAACCTGACTTTGTCATTTGCTACTCTGACACTGTATGAAAAAGCGCCGGAACAACCGTTCTGACGCTTTATACGATGCCTTGTTTTAATTCACTTACAGACGGCTGCTGACCCAGTCCTCAACCCCTGCTAACGCGTCTTTCAGGGCCGCCGCATCGGTTCCGCCAGCCTGCGCCATATCCGGACGTCCACCGCCCTTGCCGCCGACCTGCTGCGCCAGACCGGCAATCAGCTCACCGGCTTTAACCCGGTCAGTCAGATCTTTGGTCACGCCAGCAATTAACGACACTTTACCTTCCGCAACCGTCGCTAACACAATGATGGCCGAACCCAGCTGGTTTTTCAGGTCATCCACCATGGTACGCAACATTTTCGGCTCAACGTTAGTCAGCTCACTGACCAGCAGCTTCACGCCTTTCACGTCGATAGCATTGCTGCTCAGAGAAGCACTCTCCTGCGCCGCTTGCTGATCGCGCAGCTGCTGCAACTCTTTCTCCAGCGACCGTACGTGATCCACCAGACCGCGTACTTTTTCATTCAGGTTACTGCTGTTGGCTTTCACCAGCTGCGCCAGATCGTGCAGCTGGCTGCTTTGGGCATTGACCTGCGCCAGCGCACCTTCGCCGGTAATCGCTTCAATACGACGAATACCCGCCGCAGTGCCCGATTCAGACTGAATACGGAACAGGCCGATGTCACCGGTGCGCGCCGCGTGCGTGCCGCCGCACAGCTCAACCGAGAAATCACCCATGGTCAGAACGCGCACGCGCTGATCATATTTCTCGCCAAACAGCGCCATAGCGCCTTTAGATTTCGCCGCCTCGAGATCCATCACGTCGGTTTCAACCGGCAAGTTGCGGCGAATCTGCGCGTTGACAATATCTTCGACCTGGCGAATCTCCTGAGGTTTCATCGCTTCGAAATGTGAGAAGTCGAAACGCAGGTATTTGTCGTTAACCAGAGACCCTTTCTGCGCGACATGCTCACCTAATACCTGACGCAGTGCGGCATGCAATAAGTGGGTTGCAGAGTGGTTAAGACGGATACGCGCCCGGCGTGCCGCATCAACTTTTGCTTCAAGGCGATCGCCGATACGTAACTGCCCTGCCGTCAGCTTACCGATATGACCAATTGCCTGACCATATTTTTGTGTGTCCTGAACGCTAAATTCAGCATTCTTCCCTGTCAGCACGCCGGTATCACCGACCTGACCGCCCGATTCGCCATAAAATGGCGTTTCATCCAGCACCACAACCGCTTCCTGGCCTGGGGTGACTTCATTCACCGACTCGCCCGCCACGTACAGTGCTTTCACCGTCGCGGCTAAATCCAGCTGATCGTAGCCTTTGAACGAGGACGCCGCATCGATACGAATAACGTTGCTGTAATCCGCTCCGAAGCCACTCGCTTCACGGGCGCGCTGGCGCTGTTGCTCCATCGCCTGCTCGAAGCCCGCTTCGTCGATCTTCAGATTGCGCTCGCGGCAGACATCAGCCGTCAGGTCAGCCGGGAAGCCAAAGGTATCGTACAGACGGAACACCGTTTCGCCATCCAGCGTATCGCCCTGCAGTTTCGCCAGCTCTTCGTCCAGCAGCGCTAAGCCGCGCTCCAGGGTCTTCGCGAATTGCTCTTCTTCGCTTTTCAGCACCTGCTCAACCTGAGCCTGCTGACGCTGTAACTCTTCACCGGCCGAACCCATCACCTCAACCAGCGGCGCGACCAGCTTATAGAAGAATGCGTCTTTTGCGCCCAGCATGTTGCCATGACGTACGGCACGACGAATGATGCGTCGCAGCACGTATCCGCGGTTCTCATTCGACGGGATCACGCCATCGGCAATCAGGAAGGCACAGGAGCGGATATGATCGGCAATCACGCGCAGTGATTTGTTGCTCAGATCGGTGGCTCCGGTCACCTGCGCTACCGCCTGGATCAGTTTCTGGAACAGGTCGATTTCATAGTTAGAGTTGACGTGTTGCAGTACGGCAGTAATGCGCTCAAGGCCCATGCCGGTATCAACCGACGGTTTCGGCAGCGGCAGCATGGTGCCATCCGCCTGACGATTGAACTGCATGAAGACGATGTTCCAGATCTCAATGTAGCGGTCGCCATCCTCTTCCGGGCTGCCTGGCGGTCCACCCCAGATGTGATCGCCGTGATCGTAGAAAATTTCGCTGCAGGGACCACAAGGACCGGTGTCGCCCATCTGCCAGAAGTTATCTGATGCGTAAGCACCGCCTTTATTGTCACCGATGCGGATAATGCGCTCGTGCGGCACGCCAATCTCGTTGGCCCAGATGGCAT
The DNA here is from genome assembly GCF_059730575.1 of Pantoea sp. X-Soil-YNGN-775. Lineage (NCBI taxonomy): Bacteria > Pseudomonadati > Pseudomonadota > Gammaproteobacteria > Enterobacterales > Erwiniaceae > Pantoea > Pantoea sp. X-Soil-YNGN-775. Next base: position 3,213,853 of record NZ_AP035945.1, read on the forward strand.
AAGCCTCATCATCGGTTTCATATACCGTGACCCACAGACGCTCTTTTGGCAGGCCGAACCACTGCTCGCTCGTCAACAGTTCCCAGGCAAAAGCGATTGCCTCTTTCTTGAAGTAGTCACCAAAGCTGAAATTACCCAGCATTTCAAAGAAAGTGTGGTGACGCGCGGTGTAGCCAACATTTTCAAGATCGTTGTGTTTGCCACCGGCACGCACGCAGCGCTGTGACGTGGTCGCACGCGAGTAATCACGCTTGTCCTGGCCGAGGAACACATCTTTGAACTGGTTCATTCCGGCGTTGGTAAACAGCAACGTCGGATCGTTATTCGGTACGAGGGAGCTGCTGGTTACAACCTGATGTCCCTTGCTATGAAAAAAGTCGAGAAACGCTTGACGGATCTCAGCAGTGCTCTTGCTCATATATATCCTGGAATCACGCTAACGAACGTTCCATCTTTTCCGCGATGCCACATCCTGGCGGCGCCTGATTAGAGGAACAAAAAGTGGGAATAAGATAAATTTTCTTCAGTGGGAAGTAAAATTACATCGGCTTTTAGTCGTCAAAATTTCTGAAAACGGACTGAATATCTTCGCTCATGAAGCCTTTTGACTGTAGATAGCGTAGTACTTTGGCTTTCTCTTTCCATTCTTTCGGTAACGGGTGACCGAATTTACGTTCAGCCAGCTGGGCAGCACAGGCGGACCAGTCCACCTCGGTCTCTTCCATCGCAATATCAATCGCCTCGCGATCGATCCCCTTCTGCGCCAGTTCCAGACGTACCCGCTGTGAACCAAAACCTTTGCGGCTGCGGCTCTGAATAAAACGTTCAGTGAAACGCGCGTCGTTTAGCCAGCCATTTTCCTGGCACCAGTTGAGCACTTTTTCCAGCAGCTCTTCGGTGATGATTTCTGGCTCTTTCTGCTGTGCCCACGCCGCACGCTGCGCCGACTGTTGCAGCTTGCGGGCTAATTCGGCACGGCTGTGATCGCGCTGCCCAAGAATGCGCATCGCACGGTCAAGCAGACGAGAAAAAGAGACAATGTTGGGTTGGGGCTGGGATTGTTCAGACATACTGCGCACCTTGTACTAACGGGAGAGGGATTATGGCGACAGATCGGGAGAGAAGGAAGGTAAGAAAGAGAGGGTAAGCGGTAAAACAACAACGGGAGTGGATTTCTCCACTCCCGCGTCAGTGATTAGAAGTCTTCGTTCGCTTCACTGGCTGCGTTTTCAACTTTGTCAGCAGACTGCTCTGCTGCAAGCTTATCGTCAGCACCGTTCAGCAACATTTCACGTAACTTCAGATCAATCTCGTTTGCGACAGCCGCATTCTCTTTGAGGAAGTTGCTGGCATTCGATTTACCCTGACCAATCTTATCGCCCTGGTAGCTGTACCATGCACCCGCTTTTTCAATCAGCTTGTGCTTCACGCCCAGGTCGACCAGTTCGCCGAAGGTATTGATGCCTTCGCCGTACATGATCTGGAACTCTGCCTGTTTAAATGGCGCCGCGATTTTGTTTTTCACCACTTTAACGCGGGTCTCACTGCCCACCACGTTATCGCCTTCTTTGATGGCGCCGATACGGCGGATATCAAGACGGACAGAGGCGTAGAACTTCAGCGCGTTACCACCGGTCGTGGTTTCCGGGTTACCAAACATCACACCAATTTTCATACGGATCTGGTTGATGAAGATCAGCAGGGTGTTGGACTGCTTCAGGTTACCGGCCAGCTTACGCATCGCCTGGCTCATCATACGTGCCGCCAGGCCCATGTGTGAGTCACCGATCTCACCTTCGATTTCCGCTTTCGGCGTCAGTGCCGCCACGGAGTCGACGATGATTACGTCAACCGCGCCTGAGCGGGCCAGCGCATCACAAATCTCCAGCGCCTGCTCACCGGTATCGGGCTGTGAACAAAGCAGGTTATCGATGTCTACGCCCAGTTTCTTGGCGTACACCGGATCCAGTGCATGCTCAGCATCAATAAAAGCACAGGTTTTGCCTTTACGCTGTGCTGACGCGATTACCTGCAGGGTCAGCGTGGTTTTACCTGAAGACTCCGGTCCGTAAATCTCAACGATACGGCCCATTGGCAGACCGCCTGCGCCTAACGCAATGTCCAGCGACAGCGAACCGGTAGAGATAGTTTCCACATCCATTGAGCGGTCTTCACCCAAGCGCATGATGGAGCCTTTACCAAATTGCTTCTCAATCTGGCCCAGCGCGGCAGCTAAAGCCTTTTGTTTGTTTTCATCAATCGCCATTTCAACTCCTAATCAAGCCGGGTAAACACGCACTCAGGGGTGCCTGCACTCTTTCTGTTGCCGACAATTATACTGTATAGTCATACAGTATCAAGTTTAATTTGTCAGAAATTCGCCATACAGCCGCTGTAATGCCCAGGCGACGGACTGACGGCGGACCGCCTCACGGTCACCGGAGAAATGCTGCTGAAAAGTCAGGACTTTATCCTGCGGACCGGCAAAACCAAACCAGACGGTGCCGACCGGCTTTTCCGCGCTGCCGCCATCCGGGCCGGCAATACCGCTGACCGAGATGGCGTAGTCTGCCTGGGCAGCGTGCCTTGCGCCCAGTGCCATTTCGCGCACTACCGCTTCACTCACCGCACCGTACTGGTCCAGCGACGTCGCCTGAACGCCCACCAGCTGCTGCTTGGCCTGATTACTGTAGGTCACGAAGCCGCGTTCAAACCAGGCAGAGCTGCCGCTGATGTCAGTAAACACCTTAGCAATCCACCCGCCGGTGCAGGATTCCGCACAGGTTACGGTGGCGTGTTGCTGCTTAAGCTTCTCACCGATCTGCGCGCTAAGCGCCTGCAACTGCCGATCATCCATCGTATTTCTCCCTCAGGTGGTGCAATCAACGTGGTGCAATAACGCCACTTTTTCAAGCCCTGCTTCAAGTATTACCCGCTTTTGCGGCCTGCTTTCCCTTAACCTCAGGTTTTTTTCACGGCGACGATAAAAAGACGCGGGAAAGCGAGCAGCACCTGATCATCGCGCTGCGCCGGATAGGCGCTGAGCAAACGCTGATGATAGGCCGCCAGAAAATCCGCCTGTCCGGCTTCATCCAGCGAGGCCAGAAACGGGCGCAGGCCGGTCGCCTGTAGCCAGCTGATAATCGCCTGTGCGTCGGTCATCACGTGATAATAGGTGGTGCGCCAGATATCCACCTCACAACCAGCGCTGGTGAGCAGATCGTAATAGTCGCCGGTCGGCAACAGCTGTTTACGGTCCGCTGTTTTAGCATCAATACGGGAATGCCAGGGCTCAGATGCCGCCACCTCCCGCATCAATCGATGCGAAGGCTCATTGAGATTATCGGGCATCTGCACTGCCAGCACGCCGCCGGGTGCCAGCTGATCCACCAGATGGGGAAACAGCGTCGCATGGTTATCCAGCCACTGCAGCGACGCATTAGCGTAAATCACCTGCTGAGGCGTTGCTGCCTGCCAGCTGCGAATATCCGCCTGTACAAAGCGGCAGTGCGGTAACCGTTGGCGTGCCTGGGTCAACATCGCCGCTGAACTGTCAAGCCCGCAGACGGTGGCCAGCGGCCAGGCTTCGGCCAATAGTTCAGTACTGTTGCCCGGACCGCAGCCCAAATCGGTCACCTGCTCAACCTCTTCAACGCTGATGCGTGCCAGCAGCTCACGTGCCGGGCGGGTGCGTTCCGCCTCAAACTTACGATACAACACAGGATCCCATTCTTTCATGCTCACCTCCGGTTGGGTTATCTGACGTGACCGATCGATAAGACGCTTTAAACGCGGAAAAGTGCGACCTGTTGCTCATTTCTGAATCGAATGCTGGCGGTGCGAAGCCTGAATAATTAAGTTAAAACACTGTTTCATTTTTCCGAAGCACTACTCAGGAGTGAGTCATGACTGCAGAATCTGCCTTTGCCGGCGTCTGGTGCCCCTCTGTTACGCCATTTAATGCCCAGGGGGCAATCGATATCGATGCGCTTGGCCGCCATTTTGCCCGCCTCAACCGTTCAGGCATTGATACCTTACTGATCATGGGCAGTATTGGCGAATTCGCCTCACTGACGCAGCAGGAACGTTTACAGCTGATTAAAGAAGCCCGGCCCTTATCACCGCTGAAGATGGTGGCTAACGTCTCTGCCACCTGCGTGACGGATATGCTGACGCTGGCGGAGGCGGCATGGAAAAGTGGTTACGACGCGGTGATGGTTCTGCCGCCCTACTATTACGGCCAGACGCAGAACCAGCTGATGCATTATTTTGAAGCGCTCGATCAGCAGTTAAGCGGTAAATGGTTCGCCTATAATTTTCCGGCGCGCACCGGCTGCGATCTCTCCCCGGCGCTGGTCGCCGCGCTGGCCGATAAACTGCCGAATTTTATCGGTATCAAGGATACGGTCGACTGCCTGTCACATAACCGGGCAATGATTGACGAGACGAAAAAGGTGCGCAGCGATTTTGCGGTGCTGTCAGGCTATGACGAATATCTGCTGCCCAATCTGCTGGCGGGCGGTGCCGGGGTGATTTCGGGACTGAATAATATTGTGCCGGAGATGTTTGCCCGGATGATGCAGGCGTGGCGTGACGGCGACGTCGCTGAACTGACGCGCATTCAGCAACAGATTGGCCGGCTAATGGCGATTTACAGCATCGGTGATGACTTTGTGACCACGATTAAAACCGCCGTGTCGCGTCGCTACGATTCAATGCTGAGTGCATCACGTAATTACGGCGGCACGCTGGACGCGCAACAGTACGCGGCGCTCGATCGGTTGTTCAGCTAGCCAGCAGGACGGGCGCCTCCCTGCGCCCGCCAGCCTTAGTTCTTTTTGACGAACTCAGACTTCAGTTTCATCGGGCCAAAACCGTCGATTTTACAGTCGATGTTGTGGTCCCCTTCAACCAGACGGATGCTTTTCACTTTGGTGCCAATCTTCAGCGACGAAGAGCTGCCCTTCACTTTAAGATCTTTAATTACGGTGACGCTGTCGCCATCTGCCAGCAGATTGCCATTAGCATCACGCACTTCCAGCGGCTGATTGCTGCTGTCACTTTCCGCCTCGGTCCAGATATGACCACAGGAAGGGCAGTTAAGGTTATCGCCGTCTTGCCAGGTGTAATCGGCGTGACAGGCTGGGCAGGCAGGTAAAGACATAACGACTCCAGAGATAACAAAGGCAGATGGCCTGAAAAGGGCGTCATCATATAACCTTACAGTTGATAAGGACAGCCTTTATAGCATCCCGCCCTGACGCGCCTTGCTGACGGCCTCGCCTAACTGCCACACCGCCATCGCGTAATGGGTGCTGTGGTTATAACGGGTAATGACATAAAAGTTGGGTAAGCCGTACCAGTACTGGTAGCTGGTGCCCAAATCAAGCCGTAACAGGCTCACCTCATCGTTGCCGTTAAGCGATCCCTGCGGCGACAGGCCAGACGCAGCCAGCATGCCTACGCTGTAGCGGGTCTTGAAGCCATCTTCGAGCAAGGGCGCCTGGCCACTGGCCGGGACCGCAATATTTTCGCCGCTGCGCCAGCCGTGCTGCTGGAAGTAGTGCGCCACGCTGCCGATGGCATCAACCGGATCCCACAGGTTGGCGTGGCCATCACCGTTGAAGTCCACCGCGTACTCTTTGTAGGACGATGGCATGAACTGACCATAGCCCATCGCCCCGGCAAACGAGCCTTTCAGCGCCAGCGGATCGTCCTGCTCATTACGCGCCATCAACAGGAAGGTTTCCAGTTCGCTGCTGAAGTAAGCCGCGCGACGCGGATAGTTGAAGGATAAGGTCGCGAGCGCATCCAGAATACGCGTTTTCCCCATCACGCGCCCCCAGCGGGTTTCAACGCCAATGATGCCGACGATGATTTCAGGCGGCACGCCGTAGACCTGCTGCGCGCGTTGCAGCGCATCCTGATATTGATCCCAGAAGGCGACGCCGTTTTGGACGTTGTCCGGCGTAATAAACTTATTGCGATAGCGAATCCAGGCGCCGTTCGGTCCCGGTGCCGGCGTATAGCTCGGTGCCTGGCGATCCATCAGGCGCAGCACATAGTCCAGCCGCTTTGCCTGACCAATAATGTTGTGCAGTTGCTGGCGATCGAAGCCGTGCTTCTCCACCATCTGATCGATAAATTGTTCTGCCGCCGGGTTGCCAGCAAAGTCACCAAACATCGCGGATCCACTGTGCGACGGCTGGAGCAAGAATCCACCTTGCGGTGCAGCCAGCATCTTTTGCTGTTGGGGGACTTCAGGTTTGCTGCTGCAGGAGGCCAGTAACGGGATGAACGCAAGGAGAGCTAGCTTGAGACGCATCGGTAATCCATAAACGAGGGGGTAGATTCAGATGCGCTAATAGTAGTCGTTCAGCGCAACGACATACAGGTCAAATTCTTAAAAAAACGTCAAGAAACCACCCAAAAAAACGGTCACCGGACGCGCTGTGCCGGTGACCGTCACTTCGTCAGCGGCGGTTTCTCACCAGCTGATAACGGCGGGTAAGATACTCGACCGGCGCGCTCCAGATGTGCACCAGGCGACAGAATGGAAACAGCAGGAACAGCGTCATTCCCAGCACCATATGCACCCGGTAGATCAGGGCCACGCCATCAAGATGGTGTGACGCGCCGCCATGGAAGGTCACCACGGCCTGCGCCCAGCCCACCAGCTTCATCATCTCGCTGCCATCCATATGCTGTGCTGAGAAAGGAATGGTCAGCAGGCCGAGGGTAGCCTGCGCCACCAGTAAGGCCAGGATAAGGATATCGCCGACGCTGCTGGTTGCCCGCACCCGAGGGTTAGTCAGACGGCGTTTCAGCAACAGCGCGCCACCGGCCAGCGTCATCGCGCCAAACAGGCCACCGGCAATCATCGCCAGCTTTTGCTTCACGTCGAGCGGCAGAAAGGATTGATACATCCAGTGCGGCGTCAGCATGCCGACGATATGGCCGAAAAATATGCCAATGATACCGATATGGAACAGGTTCGACGCGAGCCGCATCCCTTTTTTATCCAGCATCTGGCTGGAACCGGCGCGCCAGCTGTACTGCCCGTAATCGTAGCGCAGCCAGCTGCCGACCAGAAACACCGTCCCGGCAAGGTAGGGATAAATATCAAAGAAGAAAGTGTTGAGAAAATTCATGCTGATTCTCCTGTGGCGCGCGTCGTAGCCTGAGCGATATCCAGATACTGCGGCGCAACCGCTGCGGCGAAGCGGCGCTGATGCGCGGCCTGTTGCGCCGAGGCGCAGCCCTGTTCGCCAAGAAATTTAACCTGCTCCTCTTCCCAGACGGCATCCAGTGCCGCCGGGGTATCGTCGCGCGCTTCCTGTGCCACCTGCGGCCGTAAGGCATCCGGCTCGATAGCGGTACCCGAAAGCATTAACAGCGCACTGAACAGCTCGGCATAGGGACTTTCACGTTCCACCAGCCGCGCCGCCAGCAGCGCCAGGATCGGCGCGATATCCTCTAAGCCCTGACGTACCTCGTCCGCCGTTTTACAGGCGAGGTATTCAAGGTAAAGCGGGAGATAATCGGGCAGCTCTTTGCTGTCCAGCTCCAGCCCGTCGGCCCGATACTGCGCCAGCAGATCGACCATCGCCTGACCGCGATCGCGTGACTCACCGTGCACATGTTCAAACAGCAACAGCGAGGTGGCGCGACCACGATCAAACAGCTCACAGTAATCAGCCTGAACGTCGAGCAGTGGCCGGGCGCAGAGCTGACGGATAACGCACACCAGCCGTGCGCGCTGCTCTGAGTCAAGTTCAGGGGCGCTTTCCAGCGCCTCGATCAGGCTCTGATGATGACTAAACAGCGCCTCATCCGGGTAATCCAGCAGGCGCGACAGCACACGTAGCGCAATCATGATGCATCCTCCGGCCGTACGGTTTGTTTAGTGATGTCGATGGCATCGATCCGGCGGCTGTTGAACAGGTTGAATTTGCTGTCGCTGCCGTGACAACCGTCGCCGAAGCTAAAGCCGCAGCCTTTACTTTCCGGGAAGGCTTCACGCGCCAGTTCGCGATGACTGGACGGCACCACAAAGCGATCTTCGTAGTTGGCGATAGCCAGGTAACGGTACATCTCCTGCGCCTGCTCTTCGCTCAGACCGACCTGCTCCAGCGCCCGGAGATCGCGTTTACCTTCGACGCTTTCCGCCCGCTTGTAATGACGCATCGCCAGCATGCGTTTCAGCGCCAGCAGCACCGGCGCGGTATCACCGGCGGTCAGCAGGTTCGCCAGATACTCAACCGGAATACGCAGGCTTTCAACGTCCGGCAGCACACCGGTGTGCGCCAGCGCGCCACCGTCGACGGCCGACTGAATCGGTGACAATGGCGGCACATACCACACCATCGGCAGGGTGCGATATTCCGGGTGCAGCGGCAGCGCCAGCTTCCAGTCCATCGCCATTTTGTAAACCGGCGAACGTTGCGCCGCGTCAATCACGCTTTGCGCTACGCCATCTTTCAGCGCCTGAGCGATCACCGCCGGATCGTGTGGATCGAGGAAGATATCCAGCTGGCTCTGATAGAGATCTTTTTCGTTCTCCGCCGAGGCGGCCTGTTCGATGCGGTCTGCGTCATACAGCAGTACGCCGAGATAGCGGATACGGCCGACGCAGGTTTCCGAGCAGACGGTCGGCTGACCGGCTTCAATACGCGGATAGCAGAAAATGCATTTCTCTGATTTGCCGCTCTTCCAGTTGAAGTAGATCTTTTTGTACGGACAGCCGGTGAGGCACATCCGCCAGCCACGACATTTATCCTGGTCGATCAGCACAATGCCATCTTCTTCACGTTTGTAGATGGCGCCACTCGGACAGGTCGCCACGCAGGCGGGGTTGAGACAGTGCTCACACAGGCGCGGCAGATACATCATGAAGGTGTGTTCAAACTGGCCGTAAATATCCTTCTGGATATTGTCGAAGTTTTTATCCTGCGAGCGTTTGGAAAATTCACCGCCGAGGATCTCTTCCCAGTTCGGGCCATTTTCGATTTTCTTCATCCGCTGACCGGTGATCAGTGAACGCGGGCGCGCAATCGGCTGGTGCTTACCGGCTGGCGCATTGTGCAGATGCTGGTAATCGAAATCGAACGGCTCGTAGTAATCATCCAGCGCCGGCACGTCCGGGTTAGCGAAGATTTTTGACAGCACGCCGACGCGGTTTCCCATGCGCGGCTCCAGCTTGCCGTTGATTTTGCGGATCCAGCCGCCCTTCCATTTCTGCTGGTCTTCCCAGGCGTGAGGATAGCCAACGCCGGGTTTGCTCTCTACGTTATTGAACCAGGCATATTCCATTCCTTCACGGCTGGTCCAGACGTTTTTGCAGGTTACCGAGCAGGTGTGGCAGCCGATACATTTGTCGAGGTTCAGCACCATGCCGACCTGTGAGCGAATTTTCATGGTTTTACCTCCTGCTGGCTGCCCTGACAGGCATCATTGCCTTCCCCGTCTAACCAGTTGATGTTGTTCATTTTACGCACCACCACGAACTCATCACGGTTAGAGCCGACGGTGCCGTAGTAGTTAAAGCCCCAGGAGAGCTGCGCATAGCCGCCGATCATGTGGGTCGGTTTCGGACAGGTGCGGGTGACGGAGTTATGAATACCGCCGCGCTGGCTGGTGATCTCTGAACCCGGAATATTCACAATGCGTTCCTGGGCGTGATACATCATGGTCATCCCGGCCGGAATACGCTGGCTGACCACCGCACGCGCGGTCAGGGCACCGTTGGCATTGAACGCCTCAATCCAGTCGTTATCGACAATCCCCAGTTCACGGGCATCATCTTCGCTCATCCAGACAATCGGTCCGCCGCGCGACAGGGTCAGCATCAGCAGGTTATCGCTGTAGGTGGAGTGAATGCCCCACTTCTGGTGTGGCGTCAGGAAGTTCAGCGCCTTCTCCGGGTTACCGTTAGGTTTGCTGTTGAGCAGCGGTTTGGCGGCCCGGGTATCAATTGGCGGACGGTAGACCATCAGGCTTTCACCAAAGGCACGCATCCACTCATGATCCTGATACAGCTGCTGGCGGCCACTCAGAGTGCGCCACGGAATCAGCTCGTGAACGTTGGTGTAACAGGCGTTATAGGAAACATGTTCGTCTTCCAGACCTGACCAGGTCGGGCTGGAGATGATTTTACGCGGCTGTGCCTGGATATCGCGGAAGCGAATTTTTTCATCTTCCTTGTTCAGCGCCAGATGGGTATGGTCGCGGCCGGTAATCTCACCCAGCGCCTGCCAGGCTTTAACGGCGACCTGACCGTTAGTTTCCGGTGCCAGCGTCAGGATCACTTCTGCCGCGTCGATGGCGGTGTCGATATTCGGCCGTCCCGCTGCAGGACCATCCGCTTTGACATAGTTGAGCTGCTTAAGGAAATCGACCTCTTTCTCGGTATTCCAGCCGATGCCTTTGCCGCCGTTACCCTGGGTATCAAGCAGCGGACCCAGTGAGGTAAAGCGCGCCCAGGTGGCCGGATAATCACGTTCTACTACCATAATATGCGGCGCGGTTTTACCGGGGATCAGCTCACATTCGCCTTTCTTCCAGTCTTTGGCGTCAAACGGCTGCGCCAGTTCGGCTGGCGAATCGTGCAGTACCGGCAGCGTGACCACATCCGTTTCTACCCCTAAATGGCCAGGGCAGAGATCGGAAAAGGCTTTGGCGATGCCCTTATATATTTCCCAGTCACTTTTTGAATCCCAGGCTGGATCGACCGCGGCAGAGAGCGGATGAATAAACGGATGCATATCCGAGGTATTCATGTCGTCTTTTTCATACCAGGTGGCGGTTGGCAGCACCACATCGGAGTAGAGACAGGTGCTCGACATACGGAAATCGAGGGTCACCACCAGATCCAGTTTGCCTTCGGCACCCTGATCCAGCCACTCCACCTCTTCAGGCTTCACGCCGCCCTGCTTACCCAGATCTTTACCCTGAATGCCGTTTTCAGTACCCAGCAGGTACTTCAGCATATATTCATGGCCTTTACCGGATGAGCCGAGCAGGTTAGAGCGCCAGACAAACAGGTTACGCGGGAAGTTCTGCGGATCGTCTGGCTGTTCGGCGGCGAAACGCAGCGTGCCTTTTTTCAGACTCTCAACGGTGTAATCCAGCGGCGACAGGCCAGCGGCTTGCGCCTGCGCGGCGATACGCAGCGGGTTAACGTTCAGCTGCGGTGCAGACGGAAGCCAGCCCATGCGCTCGGAACGCACGTTAAGGTCGATCAGGCTGCCGCTGTAGCGACTTTTATCCGCCAGCGGCGACAGCAGTTCGCTGGTGGCAAGGGTTTCATAACGCCACTGGCTGGAGTGGTTATAGAAGAACGAGGTGCTGTTCATCTGACGTGGCGGACGTTGCCAGTCGAGGCCAAACGCCAGCGGGGCCCAGCCGGTCTGCGGACGCAGTTTTTCCTGACCCACATAGTGCGCCCAGCCACCGCCGCTCTGACCGACGCAGCCGCAGAAGATCAGCATGTTCATCAGGCCACGGTAGTTCATGTCCATGTGATACCAGTGGTTCATACCGGCACCGACGATAATCATTGAACGGCCGCGGGTTTTCTCGGCGTTGTCGGCAAACTCACGGGCAATGCGGATGATGTTCTGGCGCGAAACGCCGGTAATCTGCTCGGCCCAGGCCGGGCTGTACGCTTTAACCTCGTCGTAGTTTTGCGCGCAGTTGGCATCACCCAGTCCGCGTTCCAGACCATAGTTTGCCAGCGTCAAATCGTAAACGCTGGTGACCAGCGCTTCACTGCCATCGGCCAGTTGCAGACGTTTTACCGGCAGCTTATGCAGCAGGATTTCATCCAGCGCGACGCTGTTGAAGTGCTCGCTGGTGATCCCGCCAAAGTAAGGGAAACCGACCTCAACCACCTCGTCATGGCTGCCCAGCAGGCTGAGCTGCAGCTGAACTTCCTGCTGCGTCGTGCCGTCACGCTGCTCGAGGTTCCATTTCCCTTTTTCACCCCAGCGGAAGCCGATTGAACCCTGCGGAGCCACCAGCTGGCCGGTCGCCTCGTTGATCGCCACCGTTTTCCATTCAGGGTTATTTTCCTGGCCGAGACCGTCGACCAGATCGCTGGCACGCAGCTGCCGTCCGGCGGCGTAGAAGCCATCTTCACGCGGCTCCAGCAGCACCAGCATGGGCATATCGGTATAACGACGCACGTAGTCGCTGAAATAGCTGACTTCGCGTTCGAGATGGAACTCTTTCAGCATCACGTGGCCCATCGCCAGCGCCATCGCGCTGTCGGTGCCCTGCTTCGGATTCAGCCACTGGTCGCACAGCTTGGCAACCTCAGCATAGTCCGGCGTCACCGCCACGGTTTTGGTGCCTTTGTAACGCACTTCGGTAAAGAAGTGCGCATCCGGCGTACGCGTCTGCGGCACGTTTGAGCCCCAGGCGATGATGTAGGAAGAGTTGTACCAGTCGGCCGATTCCGGCACGTCGGTCTGCTCGCCCCAGGTCATCGGTGATGCAGGCGGCAGATCGCAATACCAGTCGTAAAAGCTCAGGCAGGTTCCGCCAATCAGCGACAGATAACGCGCACCCGCCGCATAGGAAACCATCGACATCGCCGGGATAGGTGAGAAGCCCATCACCCGGTCCGGACCGTAGGTTTTCGCGGTGCAGATATTGGCAGCGGCGATCATTTCATTGACCTCCTGCCAGCTGGACCGCACAAATCCACCGCGGCCGCGCGCCTGCTTGTAGCTTTTGGCTTTTTCCGGGTTGCTGATAATCGAAGCCCAGGCATCGACCGGATCGCTGTGCTGCTGTTTCGCCTCGCGCCACAGCTGAATCAGCTTTTTACGCATCAGCGGATATTTCAGCCGGTTGGCGCTGTAGAGATACCAGGAGTAGCTGGCACCGCGCGGACAGCCACGCGGTTCATGGTTTGGCAGATCGGGACGGGTACGCGGATAGTCGGTCTGCTGCGTCTCCCAGGTCACCAGGCCGTTTTTTACGTAGATCTTCCAGCTGCAGGAGCCGGTACAGTTGACCCCGTGCGTCGAGCGGACAATTTTATCGTGCTGCCAGCGACTGCGGTAACCATCTTCCCAGTCGCGGTTGCTGTTGAGTGACTGGCCATGTTCGCCAGAGAAAGGCTCCGCCAGCTGTTTAAAATAGCGAAACCGATCGAGAAACTTGCTCATCCGGAATACTCCTGAAGGCTTAATGTGACATTGCTAACTCTGCGTCGGTAATGACGCAGAAAGTGAATAATGGCCGGCGCGCCACGCCGGCATTGTTGTTATCAGGCGCGGGACTTGCGTCCGTAAACCAGCCAGGTAATGGCGATACAGCAGAGGTAAAACACCAGGAAAATTTTCATCGCTCCGGCTGGCGAACCGGTCATGGAGAGCGAGAGGCCAAAGGTCTGCGGAATAAAGAAGCCGCCCAGCGCGCCAATCGCAGAGATAAAGCCCAGCGCGGCGGAGGTTTCGGTTCCCGCTTCACGCAGCGCCAGCGCATCGTCGCCGCCTTCGGCTTTAATACGTTCCAGGGTGAGCTTGCGGAAAATCACCGCAATCATCTGATAGGTTGAGCCGCTGCCCAGTCCGGCGGTGAAGAACAGCCCCATAAAGATGGCGAAGAAAGCGATAAACGAGCCGTTACCGTCAGCGCCTGGTAAGGTGAAGAACAGCAGTGCGGCAAACAGCGCCATCAGCACGTAGTTGATCAGGGTGACGCGGGTGCCGCCGAAACGGTCAGAAATGATGCCGCCGGCTGAGCGGGCCAGCGCGCCAATAAACGGACCAAAAAAGGCATAGTGCAGAATCACCACGTCCGGGAACTGCGTTTTGGTCAGCATGGCGAAACCGGCCGAGAAGCCGATAAACGAGCCGAACGTTGCCAGATAGAGCAGCGCCATCACCCACAGGTGCGGCCGCTTCAGAACCGGCAACTGCTCACGCAGCGATGATTTCGCCGCCGCCAGGTCATTCATTCCCAGCCAGGCGGCCAGCGTGGCGACGGCCAGCAACGGCAGCCAGATCCAGGCGGCATTTTCCAGCCAGATCGCTTCGCCATTAATGGTGGTCTGACCCGCATCCGAAAAACCGAAGATGGCACAGGAGATCGCCAGCGGCGCGACAAACTGCATCACGCTGACACCGAGGTTACCGAGGCCGCCATTGATGCCCAGCGCCCCGCCCTGACGGGCTTTTGGAAAGAAGAAGCTGATGTTGCCCATGCTGGAGGCGAAATTAGCCCCGGCAAAACCGCACAGCAGAGAAATAATCACAAAGGTGCTGAACGGCGTCTGGCTATCCTGCACCGCGAAACCGAGCCACAGGCAAGGGATCATCAGAATGCCGGTGCTAAAGGCGGTCCAGCGACGTCCCCCGACCAGCGGGATGACGAAAGAGTAAGGAACGCGCAGCAGCGCGCCGGAAACCGACGGCAGCGCCGTCAGCAGGAACAGCTGATCGGTACTGAAGCTGAAGCCGACTTTGTTCAGGTTGACCGCAACGGCGCTGAACAACATCCAGACGCAGAAGGCGAGCAGCAGACAGAAGACGGAAATCCACAGGTTACGGCTGGCGATTCGTTTACCGTGCGACTGCCAGAAAGCCTCATTTTCAGGCTGCCAGTCCTGGATTACCGCGCGGCGGGTGTCGGTTTGCAAAGGAACAGGTTGGGTCATAGCGTTCTCATCTATGGGATATCAATTGTGCATATCCTGCGCATCCGACCTGGTGAGCAGCTTGATACAAATCAACGGCAAAGCAGGTAGTTATGCCTGACTGGCGCGCGGCTATCCCGGTTAAGTAGATGACCGGCCAGCAAATAACCTTTGTGAATCAGTGGTTTTTAAAACAGTTGAATAATTCCTGTCATAAGCGCGTCGGCAACCGGAAATAAAGGAGTAGTCCATAAGGGGTATATAGCCACCCAACTTCCCCGGTAAGATACGCCTTTACCTCACTTCGCGAAGCGCGAATCCACTGAGCAGGAGCAGAGATGTGACGACAGAAAAATTTACGCTCTTACTTATCGATGACCATCCCATGCTACGTAACGGACTGAAACAGCTGATCGCGTTGGATGAAAGACTGCAGGTGGTGGCCGAGGCGGGTAATGGTATTGATGGGGTGGCGCTGGCACAGCAACACGATCCTGACCTGATCCTGCTCGATCTCAATATGCCGGGCCTCAATGGTCTGGATACGCTGTCCCGGCTGCGCGAAACGCCGCTCTCGGGTCGGGTGGTGGTTTTCAGCGTTTCTGATGATGAAGACGATGTGGTCACCGCCTTAAAACGCGGTGCCGACGGTTATTTACTGAAAGATATGGAGCCGGAAGCGCTGCTGAAAGCCCTGCACCAGGCGGCGGCCGGTCAGACCGTCCTCAGCGAAACCTTAACCCCGATACTGGTGGCCCGCTTACGGGAAGATCGACCCGCTCCGGCCCGGGATATCAATCAGCTGACCCGCCGCGAGCGCGATATCCTGCAGCTGATCAGCGCTGGAATGACCAATAAAGCCATTGCCCGT
The DNA here is from genome assembly GCF_059730575.1 of Pantoea sp. X-Soil-YNGN-775. Lineage (NCBI taxonomy): Bacteria > Pseudomonadati > Pseudomonadota > Gammaproteobacteria > Enterobacterales > Erwiniaceae > Pantoea > Pantoea sp. X-Soil-YNGN-775. The sequence goes on from NZ_AP035945.1 coordinate 3,229,371, forward strand.
AAACTGAACATCAGTGAAAGCACGGTCAAAGTTCACGTCAAATACCTGCTGAAAAAGATGAATCTGAAATCCCGACTTGAAGCGGCCGTCTGGGCGTTACAGAGCGGACAGCGTTAAGTAACTGCGGTCAGAACGTGAGACCTGCGGTATCAGGTTCACGCGGCTGAATTCGCGAGCATGCTCGCAGCCGCAGCAAAACAGCCGGAAAAGACGCTTTTTTCTGTCGCCAGCCGTGCCTGGTGTCTGATAGGGTGCCGCTCAGGCGAAAGCGGCCGACGGTAACGGTGATGCATCAGGCTGGTATATGCCCCGCCCTATTCGTTATCATCTGCTTATCCTGCACGCTGACGCTGAGCCGCTTCGGTCCGGTGACGTCGGCAGCCAGAACCTTACCGCTTTAAAAATGAGTTAAAACCCTATGCAAGAGCCAACCGAAAAGGATTTTCCTTCCCATACGCCGATGATGCAGCAGTACCTGCGACTCAAGGCGGAACATCCTGACATTCTGCTGTTTTACCGGATGGGCGATTTCTACGAGCTGTTTTATGACGACGCAAAGCGCGCCTCGCAGTTGCTGGAAATTTCACTCACCAAACGCGGCGCCTCGGCTGGCGAACCGATTCCGATGGCTGGCGTGCCCTATCACGCCGTTGAGAGTTATCTGGCGAAGCTGGTGCAGCTGGGCGAATCCGTCGCCATCTGTGAGCAGATTGGCGATCCTGCCCTGAGTAAAGGGCCGGTTGAACGCAAAGTGGTGCGCATCGTTACGCCCGGCACCATCAGTGATGAGGCGCTGCTGCAGGAGCGTCACGACAACCTGCTGGCGGCGATTGTTCAGAGTCCGCGCGGCTTTGGCTACGCAACGCTGGACATCAGTTCTGGCCGTTTCCGTCTGAGTGAACCGGGCGATGCGGAAACCATGGCAGCTGAATTGCAGCGCACCAATCCTGCCGAACTGCTCTATCCGGAAGATTTTCAGGCGATGTCGCTGATCGATCAGCGTCGTGGCCTGCGTCGTCGTCCGCTGTGGGAATTTGAGATTGATACCGCACGTCAGCAGCTAAATCTGCAGTTCGGCACCCGTGACCTGAACGGTTTTGGCGTCGAAAACGCGCATCTCGGCTTAAGTGCGGCGGGCTGTCTGCTGCAATATGTGAAAGATACCCAACGCACCACCCTGCCCCACATCCGTTCCCTCAGTATGGAGCGGCAGCAGGACAGCATCATTATGGATGCGGCGACCCGCCGTAATCTGGAGATTACCCAGAATCTGGCCGGCGGCACCGACAACACCCTGGCAGCGGTGCTGGATAAAACCGTCACCCCGATGGGCAGCCGGATGCTGAAGCGCTGGCTGCACATGCCACTGCGCGATGCGCGTATCATTAACCAGCGTCAGGAGTCGATCGCCGAGCTGCAAAATCTCAGCGAAACCCTGCAACCGGTGCTGCGCCAGGTCGGTGACCTCGAACGTATCCTGGCGCGTCTGGCATTGCGTACCGCACGTCCGCGCGATCTGGCGCGGATGCGCCATGCGTTCCAGCAGCTGCCCGAGCTGAATCAGCTGCTGGCTGAGGTTGAGTCGACCCAGTTAAAACAGCTGCGTACTCAGATGGGGGAGTTTACCGCTTTACGCGAACTGCTGGAGCAGGCGGTAATTGAGTCGCCGCCGGTGCTGATCCGCGACGGCGGAGTGATCGCGCCTGGCTACAATGCTGAGCTGGATGAGTGGCGCGCCCTCGCCGACGGAGCCACCGATTATCTCGATAAGCTGGAGATCCGTGAGCGCGAAAAGCTGGGGCTGGATACGCTTAAGGTCGGCTTCAATGCGATCCATGGCTACTACATTCAGGTCAGCCGCGGTCAGAGTCATCAGGTACCGATGCACTATGTCCGCCGCCAGACGCTGAAAAACGCCGAGCGCTACATCATTCCGGAACTGAAAGAGTACGAAGATAAGGTGCTCACCTCGAAAGGCAAGGCGCTGGCGCTGGAAAAAAGCCTGTATGAGGCGCTGTTTGATCAGCTGTTGCCGCATCTGGAAGCGTTGCAGCTTAGCGCCGCCGCGCTGGCTGAGCTGGACGTGCTGAGCAACCTGGCGGAACGCGCCTGGTCACTCAACTATTGCCGTCCGGTGTTGCAGGACAAACCGGGGATCAAAATCAGCGGCGGCCGCCACCCGGTGGTTGAACAGGTCCTGAAAGAGCCGTTCATTGCTAACCCGCTTTCGCTGGCGCCGCAGCGCCGGATGCTGATCATTACCGGCCCCAACATGGGGGGTAAAAGTACCTATATGCGGCAGACCGCGCTGATTGCGTTGATGGCCTGGATCGGCAGCTTTGTGCCGGCTGATGAGACGCTGATTGGGCCGCTTGACCGTATCTTCACCCGTGTCGGCGCGGCTGACGATCTGGCGTCCGGCCGCTCGACCTTTATGGTAGAGATGACCGAAACGGCCAACATTCTGCATAACGCCACTGAAAACAGTCTGGTGCTGATGGATGAGATTGGCCGTGGTACCTCAACCTACGACGGGTTGTCGCTGGCCTGGGCCTGTGCCGAAAATCTGGCAAACCGCATCAAGGCGATGACGCTATTCGCAACGCACTACTTTGAGCTGACCACCCTGCCGGAAAAAATGGAGGGCGTGGTCAATGTGCATCTTGATGCAGTGGAGCACGGTGACACCATCGCCTTTATGCACAGCGTGCAGGATGGCGCGGCCAGCAAAAGTTACGGTCTTGCTGTCGCCGCACTGGCGGGCGTACCGAAAGAAGTGATCAAGCGGGCGCGTAACAAGCTGAAGGAGCTGGAGACGGTTTCACATCATACCGCCTCATCGACGGTAGATGGATCGCAGCTCCCGCTGCTGGTTGAAGAGACCTCGCCAGCGGTGGAAGCCCTTGAAGCGCTGGACCCGGATACTCTGACGCCACGTCAGGCGCTGGACTGGATCTATCGTCTTAAGTCACTGGTGTAATAACTGCGCGCATCGGGCTGAAGCCCGATGCGCGCAGGCTCGCTGGCGCGCCTGGCTAAGGCGCTGAGCACTTCTTCTGCGGGTGAGTCGCTTATCTGCTGCCAAGCATTTTCTAAATGGAAATCCGTTTTCTGCCGCAAATCAGTTCTCTGCGTGCAAATCGTTTTTCTGCCGCAAATCAGTTGTCTGCGTGCAAATCAGTTGTCTGCCGCAAATCAGTTATCTGAACGCAAAACGCTTATCTACTGGTAAAACACCTTTCTGCACGTCAATCAGATCTGTGCAAACACATCACATATCGGCACGCAAATCAGCTCCCTGAACATAAATCATCTTTCTGCTGGCAAATCACTTTCCTGCAGGCATAAAAAAAGCGGTGGTTTTCACCACCGCTTTTTTGATTGGCATCTGAATCAGTTAATCACGACGCGATTATTCCCGAAAAAGTGCTTCAATATTGAGGCCCTGCGCCTGCAGGATTTCGCGCAGACGGCGCAAACCTTCAACCTGAATCTGACGGACACGCTCACGGGTTAAACCGATCTCACGGCCCACATCTTCAAGCGTTGCCGCTTCATAGCCTAACAGGCCGAAACGACGTGCCAGCACTTCACGCTGCTTGGCGTTCAGTTCGAACAGCCATTTGACGATGCTTTGTTTCATATCATCGTCTTGCGTGGTGTCTTCCGGACCGTTGTCTTTCTCATCGGCCAGAATATCCAGCAGCGCTTTTTCAGAATCGCCGCCTAATGGCGTATCAACTGACGTAATGCGTTCGTTGAGACGCAACATACGGCTTACGTCATCAACCGGTTTATCCAGCTGCTCTGCAATCTCTTCCGCGCTTGGCTCATGGTCAAGCTTGTGGGAGAGTTCACGCGCAGTACGCAGATAAACATTCAGTTCTTTAACAATATGAATCGGCAGACGAATAGTACGGGTTTGATTCATGATCGCCCGTTCAATGGTCTGACGAATCCACCAGGTAGCATAAGTTGAGAAACGGAACCCGCGCTCCGGGTCAAACTTCTCAACAGCACGGATCAGGCCGAGGTTACCTTCTTCAATCAGGTCCAGTAGCGCTAAACCACGATTGCTGTAACGACGGGCGATCTTCACTACCAGGCGTAAGTTACTTTCGATCATGCGGCGACGGGAAGGGATGTCACCTCGCAATGCACGGCGAGCAAAGAGCACTTCTTCCTCGGCCGTTAACAACGGAGAATAGCCAATCTCCCCGAGATAGAGCTGCGTCGCATCTAATACACGCTGCGTCGCACCCTGGGACAACAACTCTTCTTCCGCTACGTCGTTATCACCAGGTTCGTTTTCGACGAGAGCCTTCTCATCAAAAACCTCAGCTCCATTCTCCTCGAATTCCGCGTTCTCATGTAACTCGTTTACTTTCAGCGTATTCTGGCTCATAAGTGGCTCCTACCCGTGATTCCAGGGCAGAACATCAAAAGGTGCGTTCTGCCGGATTATCGCTGCGGTAAATAACGCAACGGGTTTACGGATTTCCCCTTGTAACGAATTTCAAAGTGCAATCTTACTGAACTGGTTCCGGTGCTACCCATCGTCGCGATCTTCTGACCCGCCTTAACTTCCTGTTGTTCCCGGACCAGCATTGTATCGTTATGGGCATAGGCACTCAGGTAATCATCATTGTGTTTAATGATGATCAGATTACCGTAACCCCGGAGTGCGTTACCTGCGTATACCACCCTTCCTGAAGCGGTGGCGACGACAGACTGTCCGCGCGTTCCGGCGATATCGATACCCTTGTTGCCCCCTTCGGCGGCAGAGAAGTTATCGATAATCTTCCCATCGGTCGGCCAACGCCAGCTTCCTACCGGCGTAGAGCTATTGGTTGTGCTGCTGACCGTTGGCGGTGCGGTAACCACTGGAGCTGTTGTCGTTGCAACATTTGCTCCTTTCGAAGGCAGCAGTTTACTGCCACCCGAACTACCTGAATCATCAGAATACGTAATAACAGGTTGCTGTGCAACAGCGGCAGATTTAATTTGTGGCGTGGTCGGGACGCCGCCCTGCGTTGCATCAGCAACGGTAATGGCATTGCCACCGGTGATCGGCTGGCCGGAACCGTTGCCGATCTGCAAAGTTTGCCCGACATTCAGGCTATAAGGCGCTGGAACGTTGTTACGCTGGGCTAAATCGCGGAAATCGTTGCCGGTAATCCAGGCGATGTAAAACAATGTGTCGCCGCGTTTTACGGTATATGTTTCACCGGAGTAGCTACCTTTAGGAATATTCTGATAACTGCGGTTGTACACAATCCGGCCGTTTTGCGTCTCAACATTATTATTGGCACTAATAATTCCACCATTGCTGGGCGCAGATGCTGCATTTCCACTTAACATTCCTCCCTGCCCTGGCATAGCGGGAACTCCGCCTGAGGCGCTTGCCGCACCACTCTGACTGCTGTTCATGCCGCCATCATCACCAACGCGGCTAATGGGTGCTTGTGTGTTGTCGCTGGAGCTACAGCCTGCCAGCCAAAAACCTACCAGTGAAAGCGCCGCCAGACGGCGTAACTGAAAAATTGTGCTTCCCGTGCTCATTGATCCCCCGTGATGGCAACCCTGATGTACCTGTTTCACTGTACTTGCCAGCAGATTACTCTGCACGGCGCGATAAAATCTGCGTTTTCGTTGATTAAAATGGATAGTAACAATATCAAGTACGTGGTGCTATGAAACAGTTGTGAAGAAATACGAAGCGGGTCAGGCGAGATCACCCTGAACCAGCGGTACAAACCGCACCGGCTCAATCGTCTCTTCAATAATTTCTTCGCCCTGACGACGCAGACGCTTCAGCACCTGCTGGTCTTCACCAACCGGCAGCACCATAATGCCGCCTTCTGCCAGTTGCGCTATCAGCGCAATCGGAATTTCAGGCGGCGCTGCGGTGACAATGATGGCGTCGAACGGCCCGCGTGACGGCCAGCCCTGCCAGCCATCGCCATGTCGGGTTGAGACATTATGCAGATCGAGCTGCTTCAGTCGGCGTTTGGCCTGCCACTGCAACCCTTTGATGCGTTCAACTGAATAAACATGATCCACCAGATGGGCGAGTATCGCGGTCTGATAGCCGGAACCGGTGCCGATTTCCAACACCCGTGAGTGCGGGTTCAGCGCCAGCAGCGCGGTCATTCGCGCCACCATATAAGGTTGCGAGATGGTCTGGCCGGAGCCGATCGGCAGGGCCACATTATCCCAGGCCTTGTGTTCAAAGGCCTCATCGATAAAACGCTCACGTGGCACATCGCTGATGGCTTTCAGCAGGTTTTCATCATCGATCCCCTGCTGACGCAGTTGTGACAGCAATGTCTCAATACGCCGATTCACCATGCCAGATTCACCTCAGCTTTAGCCAGCCAGTCAGTCAGCACATCCTGCGCACTGTGCGCGGTCAAATCGACATGCAGAGCCGTGATCGACACATAGCCCTGGTCAACCGCAGCAAAGTCGGTATCCGGTCCTGCATCCAGTTTCTCACCCGGCGGGCCAATCCAGTAAAGCGTATTGCCGCGCGGATCCTGCTGAGCAATCACCTGATCGGCCGGATGACGACTGCCACAACGCGTCACGCGGATGCCCTTCAGCTCAGACAGCGGCAGGTCCGGCACGTTGATGTTAAGAATGCGGCCGGTGCGCAGCGGTTGCTGCGTCAGGGCCTTAAGGATAGCGCAGGTGACGGCTGCCGCAGTGGCATAGTGCTGGTGGCCATTCAGCGACACCGCGACGGCGGGTAAGCCCAGATGCCGCCCTTCCATTGCCGCCGCTACCGTGCCGGAGTAGATCACATCGTCGCCCAGGTTAGGACCGGCATTGATACCTGATACCACAATGTCGGCGCGCGGCTGCATCAGCGCGTTGACGCCCAGATAGACACAATCCGTCGGGGTGCCCATCTGCACCGCAATATCGCCATTCTCATGGGTGAAGGTGCGCAGCGGCGTTTCCAGGGTTAATGAGTTCGAGGCGCCGCTTCTGTTACGATCGGGCGCAACGACCTGCACGTCAGCAAAGTGCCGCAGGGCTTTCGCCAGCGTTTGAATACCTGGCGCGTGAATGCCGTCATCGTTGCTGAGCAATATCCGCATTTTGTTCTGACCTTTTTTTATTCGACTGGTCGCCGTGACTGGACCCGTTTGAACTGCATGGCAACAGGTGAAGACCGGACAGCGATTTTTGCATTCTAGCGAGGCACGCAACGAAGTGGTAGGCGTAAATCATACTACTGCGGGGGTTTGCCGCAACAATACCCACAATCGGGGTAATGTTGCAGCAGGGATTACTCGTCAATATTATCAAGCGCATCGGCGTGAGTGAGCAGTTCTCTCACCACGCTGGTGGCAAAGCTGCCCGCAGGCAGCCAGAAAGCCATTTCCAGCGTCGCCTCATCACACCAGTTCCAGTGCAAATCACGCGGCACTACCAGCATCGCCCGACGCGCGGCATCGACACGTTCGCGCGTCATCAGGCTTAGTAAGGTGGTGGCATCAGCCAGCGCCTGCTGCTCAAAAGCCAGCGCATCGGCCTGTGGCCCGGCTTCACCACCTCCTGGCAACGGAGCGGTAATGCGCAGCTCGTGCTGATCGACGCGAGTCTGTAACGACACGAGCTCATCGGGCTGGGCGACGAACCAGCTGCCGCGGCCGGTAAGCTGCAGCGCGTCACCGTTCACAACCTGGCTGAGTCCGCCCTGCTGTTGCAGCCGCGCGCTGGTGACCTGATTAAACAGCGCACTGCGCGCAGATGACAGCAGCAGGCTGCGCTTATTCCGGTCGCGTATCACAATCTCATTACGCGCCCACTTCTCAGCCATAATCAGATTGTTGCCGTTGCGGCCAAAACGCTGCTCGCCAAAATAGTTTGGCACGCCAGCATCGCGTATCTGCACCAGCCGGGCTTCCGCCGCCTGACGATCGCTGATCTGGCGGATCACCAGCCGGAAGGCATTGCCCGCCAGCGCGCCGATGCGCAGCTTACGCTTGTGGCGCACCGCCTGCAGAATCTCTACCCCTTCCAGTGCAAAACCACGCAGATCCGGCATCGCATTGCCCGGCAGGCGAAAACAAAGCGTCTGCTCGGTAACCGCATGCCGATCTTTCATGCCGGCGTAGCTCATATCACGCGGGTGAATGCCGAGGTATTTGGCCAGCGCTTCAGCGACAAAGCGGGTATTGGCACCCACTTTGCGAATGCGCACCAGCAGATGCTCGCCTTCCCCATCCGCGCCATAGCCGAGATCCTCAACCACCACAAAATCTTCCGGCTTAGCTTTGATTACGCCGGTAACAGCAGGCACGCCGTGCAGATAATGCAGCATCACTGGCTGTCAGCTTTGAGCAGCAGGGCGACCGCCTCACAGGCGATGCCTTCGCCACGACCGGTAAAGCCGAGCTTTTCGGTGGTGGTGGCTTTCACGTTGACCGCGTCCATATGGCAACCGAGATCTTCAGCGATATTGATGCGCATTTGCGGCACGTGCGGCAGCATTTTCGGCGCCTGGGCAATCAGGGTGACATCGACGTTGCCGATGCGGTAGCCTTTGGCTTCAATACGTCGCCAGGCTTCTCGCAGCAGGCCGCGGCTGTCCGCACCTTTGAAGGCGGGATCGGTATCCGGGAACAGCTTCCCGATATCGCCCATTGCCACCGCGCCTAACAGCGCGTCAGTCAGCGCATGCAGCGCTACGTCGCCATCAGAATGGGCGATAAAACCGTGTTCAAAAGGGATCCGCACGCCGCCAATCACCAGCGGACCCTCTCCACCGAAGGCGTGAACGTCAAAACCGTGACCGATACGCATCATGCGCTCTCCTTTAATTGAATCTGACTCAGATAAAAAGCCGCCAGCGCCAGATCTTCTGGCCGGGTGACTTTGATGTTATCGCTGCGTCCGCTCACCAGCTCCGGATGGTAGCCACAGTACTCCAGCGCCGACGCCTCATCAGTGATGGACGCGCCTTCATTCAGCGCGCGCGTCAGGCAGGCGGTGAGCAACGCATGCGGGAAAAATTGCGGGGTTAAGGCGTGCCACAGATCCTCGCGCTCCACGGTGTGGGCGATGGCCGCTTTGCCCGGCTCGCCCCGCTTCATGGTGTCGCGCACCGGGGCAGCGAGAATCCCGCCGACGTGGCTCTGATGCCGGACGTTCAGCAGACGCTGAAGATCGTCGGGATGCAGGCAGGGGCGCGCCGCATCGTGCACCAGTACCCAGGCGGAGCCTGTCGCGGCCTGCAGTCCGGCCAGTACCGATTCTGCGCGCGTCTCTCCGCCGGTGACCCGCACCACACGCGGATCGCGTGCCAGCGGCAGCGCGGCAAAATGCTGGTCATCGGGGCTCAGGGCGACAATCACCTGTTTGATAGCGGGATGGGAAAACAGGCGTGCAATGCTGTGTTCCAGAAGGGTGTGCTGACCAATCGTCAGATACTGTTTAGGACAGGTTGCCTGCATCCGGCTGCCGATTCCGGCAGCGGGCACCACGGCAATCACATCCGCAAGGGAGGACAGATTGTTCATGTTTTATCGTTGTTGGTTAAGCGCTGCTTGTTGCGCGTTGCGTTTGTTCTGGTCAGGCACCAGGCGATAGAAGGTTTCACCAGGCCTGATCATGCCCAATTCATTGCGTGCGCGTTCCTCGATCGCTTCAGAGCCGCCATTGAGATCGTCAATTTCGGCAAACAGCTGATCGTTACGCGATTTAAGTTTGGCGTTATTCGCCTGTTGCACTGCGACGTCATCGTTGACGCGCGTATAGTCATGGATGCCATTTTTTCCCAGCCACAATGAATATTGCAGCCAGCCAAGCAGCACCAATAGCAGTAACGTCAGTTTTCCCATCCCGCCCCCTAAAAACGGCCCAATCATCCCATAACTTTGCGCAGGACTCCACACCAGCGGCGAAAATGGCGCGCTTTGCTGCGCGTCTGCGCAAAATATGAATCAGTGGGGTAAACCAGACGGGAAAAGTTTTGTAACCTGCCGATGCGTTTGCACATCAGCGTGCCGGCAATGGCGGTTACCAGCCGGAGAGAAAGGCGAACATTAACCAGAACAGGCAAATCACCAGAATCACCGTGGCGAGCGTGGTCCACAGCAGTTGACCACGCAGCAGCGTGTTAAGCGCGATGCCCATCAGCACCGACACCGGCAGCAGCGCAAGGAAGAACGGCCAGGTGTAGAGAAAGAAAAACAGGGTGTTAGAGCCGTACAACAGGAACGGTATGGCCAGCGCGCACCAGTAAGCAACAAAGCCGATAATGCCGCCCGGCAGCGATGAGTGCGGCTCATCCGGGGTGCGTTCATCTTTGCGGGCCAGCATGGGGGTAATGTTTTGCATAGGGGTCCTGTTGACGCGAAGGCGGCAAATCAGCTTCGATTTGCCGCTGTCTGTTCAGGATCTGATGATATCGCGGTCACGCAGCAGGTCTAACAATTGGGCGGCAAGTTTTGTAACCAATTGTTCGCCCTCCAGCTGGATATCCGGGCTTTCTGGCGCCTCGTATATGCTGTCGATGCCGGTGAAATTACGCAGTTCACCAGCGCGTGCTTTGCGATAGAGTCCCTTGGGATCGCGCGCTTCGCATACCGCCAGCGGCGTATCGACAAACACCTCAATAAACTGGCCCGGTTCCAGCAGATCGCGCACCATCTGACGCTCGGCGCGGTGCGGCGAAATAAAGGCGGTCAGCACCACCAGTCCGGCGTCCACCATCAGTTTCGCCACTTCGCCGACCCGACGAATGTTCTCTTTGCGATCGTCATCGCTGAAGCCGAGATCGCGGCACAGCCCGTGACGCACGTTGTCGCCATCCAGCAGGTAGGTGCTGACGCCAATGCGGTGCAGCGCCTGCTCCAGCGCGCCCGCCACGGTTGATTTACCCGAGCCAGAGAGCCCGGTAAACCACAGCACCACGCCCTGATGGCCGTGCTGCTGCTCACGGGCGGCGCGGGTCACCGGATGGTCATGCCACACCACATTATCATCGTGGCCGGCCATTATTGACCGCCCAGCAGATCACGCGCATTCCAGTGTGGGAAATGACGGCGCACCAGCGCATTCAGTTCCAGCTCGAAGGCGCTGAATTGCCCCTGATGGGCTGGCGCATCCTGTTTCGGCTGATGGATCATGCCGGCACCCACCGTGACGTTGCTCAGGCGATCGATAAAGATCATGCCGCCGGTCACCGGATTCTGCTGATAGCTGTCGAGCACCATCGGCTCATCAAAGGTCATCTCAATCAGACCAATGCCGTTGAGCGGCAGCGAATCGACATGGCGCGTTTCCAGCGAGTTGATCTCCACCTGGTGCAGCACTTTCTCAACCCGGCCACGCGCTTTTTTGCCGGCGATTTTCACGTCATAGCTCTGACCAGCCTGCAACGGCTGTTCCGCCATCCACACCACATCCACGCTGGCGGACTGCACGGCGCTCAGCTCAGCGCTGGCATCCACCAGCAGATCGCCACGGCTGATATCAATCTCATCCTGCAGCACCAGCGTAATCGCTTCACCGGCCCCGGCTTCCTGCAGATCGCCATCAAAGGTCACAATGCGGGCGATGCTGGATTCGACGCCAGATGGCAGCACTTTGACCCGCTGTCCGACCTGCACGCTGCCCGACGCCAGCGTACCGGCATAGCCACGGAAATCGAGGTTCGGGCGGTTGACGTACTGGACCGGGAAACGCATCGGCTGATGATCCACCACCCGCTTCAGCTCAACCGTTTCCAGCACGTCAAGCAGCGTCGGGCCGCTGTACCATGGCATGGTCTGGCTGGCTGACGCCACGTTATCCCCTTCCAGCGCCGACATCGGCACAAAGCGGATATCAAGATCTTCCGGCAGCTGGGCGGCAAAATCGAGGTAATCCTGTTTGATTTGCTCGAAGGTATCCTGTTTGTAGTCCACCAGGTCCATCTTGTTGATCGCCACCACCAGGTGCTTGATGCCCAGCAGCGTCGAGATAAAGCTGTGACGACGGGTCTGATCCAGCACCCCTTTACGCGCATCAATCAGCAGGATCGCCAGATCGCAGGTTGACGCGCCGGTTGCCATGTTACGGGTGTACTGCTCGTGGCCCGGGGTATCGGCGATGATAAACTTGCGCTTTTCGGTAGAGAAATAGCGATAGGCAACATCAATGGTGATGCCCTGCTCCCGCTCTGCCTGCAGGCCGTCTACCAGCAGTGCCAGATCGAGCTTTTCGCCCTGGGTACCGTGACGTTTACTGTCGTTATGCAGCGAAGAGAGCTGATCTTCATAGATCTGACGGGTGTCGTGCAGCAGGCGACCAATCAGGGTGCTTTTGCCATCATCGACGCTGCCGCAGGTGAGAAAACGCAGCAGGCTTTTGTGTTGTTGAGCGGTCAGCCAGGCTTCAACGCCGCCCTGGTCGGCAATCTGTTGTGCAATTACGGTATTCATCTGGCGTCTCCTTAGAAATAACCCTGACGTTTTTTCAGTTCCATCGAACCGGACTGATCGCGGTCGATCACCCGCCCCTGACGCTCACTGGTGGTGGAGACCAGCATCTCTTCAATGATCTCCGGCAGCGTCTGCGCTTCAGATTCCACCGCGCCGGTCAGCGGCCAGCAGCCGAGAGTACGGAAACGCACCATGCGCTGTTTGATCACTTCGCCCGGCTGCAGGTTGATACGATCGTCATCGATCATCATCAGCATGCCATCGCGTTCCAGTACCGGACGCGGTGCGGCGAGGTAAAGCGGCACGATCTCAATGTTTTCCAGGAAGATGTACTGCCAGATATCCAGTTCAGTCCAGTTCGACAGCGGGAAAACGCGGATGCTTTCGCCCTTATTAATCTGGCCGTTGTAGTTGTGCCACAGCTCCGGACGCTGGTTTTTAGGGTCCCAGCGATGAAAGCGGTCACGGAACGAGTAGATACGCTCTTTAGCGCGCGACTTCTCTTCATCACGACGTGCGCCACCGAAAGCAGCATCAAAACCGTATTTGTTCAGCGCCTGCTTCAGCCCTTCGGTTTTCATGATGTCGGTATGTTTGGCGCTGCCGTGCACAAACGGGTTAATGCCCATCGCCACCCCTTCCGGGTTGCGGTGAACCAGCAGCTCCGCGCCCATCGCTTTGACGGTGCGATCGCGAAACTCGTACATTTCGCGGAATTTCCAGCCGGTGTCCACATGCAGCAGCGGGAACGGCAGCGTGCCAGGATAAAAGGCTTTACGCGCCAGGTGCAGCATCACTGAGGAGTCTTTACCGATTGAGTACATCATCACCGGGTTGCTGAACTCCGCCGCCACTTCGCGAATGATGTGGATACTCTCCGCCTCCAGCTGACGCAGATGAGTGAGTCGTTTTTGGTCCATGATTTTCCCTCAAGCCAGATTGACAACGGCGGACTCGCGAGCCCCCTGCTGTGCCGAATGTTGAAACCAGGCGAGTTGCCCGTGCAAATTGACCACTTCTCCGATCACCAGCAGTGCCGGAGTGGGTGCCGAGGCGGCCAGCGCCTCGAGTTGTTCTAAGGTACCGGTCACTACCTGTTGATCCTGACGGGTGCCGCGGCTGATCACCGCCACCGGCGTCGACGGCGCGCGGCCGTGCTGAATCAGCGCTTCGCTAATCAGCGCCGCCTTCACCGTGCCCATATAGATCGCCAGCGTCTGACGCGCACGCGCCAGCGACGGCCAGTCAATGTCGTCACCATCCGGACGACAATGACCGGTAATAAACATCACGCTCTGCGCGTAATCGCGGTGAGTCAGCGGAATACCGGCGTAAGCGGTGGCTCCGGCGGCGGCGGTGACGCCCGGCACCACCTGGAACGGAATGCCAGCCTGCTGTGCCGCCTGCAGCTCTTCGCCGCCGCGGCCAAAGATAAACGGATCGCCCCCCTTGAGGCGCACCACCCGCTTGCCCTGCAGCGCCAGCTTAACCAGCATCTGATTGGTCTCTTCCTGCGGCACCGAATGCGCGCCCGCCCGTTTACCGACGCAGATGCGATCGGCATCGCGGCGAACCAGCTCCAGCACCTCGTCACTGACCAGATGGTCATACAGCACCACATCGGCCAGTTGCATCACCTGCAGGCCGCGCAGCGTCAGCAGACCGCTGTCGCCCGGACCGGCACCCACCAGAATAATTTCACCCTGTCGGCCTGGTTCATCGAGCAGCTCACGGTCCAGCGTACGTTTCGCCTCATCCACATTGCCGGCCGACATCTGGCTGGCGAACAGGCCGTTGAATGCCCGCTCCCAGAAACGGCGGCGGTCAGACATGCGGTGAAAACGCTGTTTAACTTTGTCACGCCACTGTCCGGCCACCTCAGCCATCTGGCCGAGGTTAGCGGGCAGCAGCGTCTCCAGCTTTTCACGCAGCATGCGCGCCAGCACCGGCGCGGTGCCGCTGGAGGAGATCGCCACCACCAGCGGTGAGCGGTCAACAATCGAGGGGAAGATAAAGCTGCATTTCGGTTGATCGTCCACCACGTTCACCAGCTTCTGGCGCGCGTTGGCCGCCTCGAAGACCGCCGCGTTAAGGGCATTGTCATCGGTGGCGGCGATCACCAGGAAGACGCCGTCGAGCTGGGCAGGATCAAACGCGGTCGCCAGCCACTCCAGCTGCTGCGTCTCAAGCAGCGCCTGCAGTTCAGGGCAGAGTTCTCGCGCGGCAATCTGCACGCGCGCACGCGCACGACGCAGCAGTTCAATTTTTCGTGCTGCGATATCTCCACCGCCGACAACCAGAACCGGGCGGCCAGAGAGATCGGCAAAAAGGGGCAGATAGTCCACGTTAACCTTAGTGTTGTAACTTTGCGTTAACGCGACTATACGTCCCTGAGTTTATCCAGATGAAATTACGAATTGGAATGAGTAGTTACCGAATGGAATAACGGGCCCGCAAAGCACAGAACAATTTGATCTTAACGACGGATAATTAATGGTTTATCCGTGACCTTGCTCACAGATTATCAGCTAATGAAAGCCGTAAAAATCCGGCTGACTTTCCTCAAAAACAGAAAACTGCCAGCCGCAGCCCGGTACGCTGCGCCTGCCGGTCTGATTCTGTCGATAGTGCGCCGCAACAAAAAGGCTATAATAGCGCCCGGCATGACGGGACGATGCAGCATGCCGGACCGGTATCTGAAAAATGAAAAAGGATGCACTATGTTTTTTTCCCTCCGATTGAGGGCAGCGGCGGTTTTAATTGGCGCGCTAATTTCGCCACTGGCGCTTGCCAGCCAGCCCGGCCACTTTGCCGAACAGCAGGTTCGTCACATCGCTACCTATTTTCCTGGCCGGATGACCGGCAGTCCGGCCGAACTGATGGCGGCCGACTATCTGCAGCAGCAATTTACCGCACTCGGTTTCAAAACCAATACCCGACAGTTCAACACCGGCTACAACTGGCAGGAAAACGACGGCACGTTACGCTGGCATAAGCTGACGGCGACCTCGGTGATTGCGGCCCGTGCCGGCAGTGAACCGCAGGAGATTCTGATCGTCGCGCATCTGGATACCTGGACGCCGCACAACAGCAGTCAGACCAACCACAACCTCGGCGGCCTTCGCCTGCAGGGGGTGGATGATAATGCCTCGGGTCTCGGCGTGATGCTGGAACTGGCGCAACAGCTCAGCCAGCGACCGCTGCACTATGGCGTGCGCTTCGTAGCGCTCAGCGCCGGTGAGGCGGAGATGCACGGCATGGACGATTATGTTGAACGGATGAGCGCCAGAGAGAAGAAAAACACCCTACTGGTGATCGATCTCAACAGCCTGATTACCGGCGATCACCTCTATTTCAACAGCGGAATGAATACGCCACGAGCGGTACGCAAGCAGACCAGCGAACGCGCCTTGCTGCTGGCGCGTCAGCACGGCATTTCTGCTGCCAGCCATCAGTTAAACCGCAAGGATGTCGACGGCCTGAACGCTTTTGATAAAGCGGGCTTTCCGCTACTTGATGTCACGGCCAGCAACTGGACGCTGGGCAACCAGGACGGGGCGCAGCAGCGTCATCGCAGTAGCCATTTTCCTGAAGGCACCACCCGACATCAGACCGATCGGGATAACCTCAGCTACCTCGACCGCTGGCTGCCCGGCCGGATTACCGTCCGCACCCGCGACAGCGTCAACGTTTTGCTGCCGCTGCTGAGTGAACTCACCAACCCTAAAGTCTAAGGAACGGTTATGTACGTGGTCTCTCTCGATTATTTTCGTCCGATGGATGAGGTAGAAGCGTTGCTGGCGGCGCATATTGCGTGGCTGGATCGCTATTTTGATGCTGGGGCGGTGATCGCGGCGGGACGTAAAGATCCGCGAACCGGCGGATTACTGCTGATGAAGGAGATGCCGCGCCAGCAGCTGGATGCGCTGCTGGCGGAAGATCCGTTTGTTGAGGTGGCGCACTACACGGTGACCCGGGTGAACGTTACGCGGGCGGCGGCGGAGTTTGCGGGCCTGAAAGGTCAGTAAACAACCGGCTTCTCTGGCGGCGTATCCGCAGAGAAGCCGGACACAAAACCGTTACCCTTCGTGCAGGCCGCACTCGCGCTTGAGGCCGAAAAAGCGCGTCTCTTCTTCTGCCATCCCGGGCTCCCATTTGCGGGTAGTGTGGGTATCGCCTACCGACAGATATCCCTGGTCCCACAACGGATGGTATTTCAGATTGTGCTGCTGCAGATACTGATGAATCTGGCGGTTATCCCAGTCGATGATCGGCAGCAGCTTAAACACCCCGCGCTGCACGCCGAGCACCGGCAGATTGGCCCGGCTGCCGGACTGATCGCGACGCAGGCCAGCAAACCAGGTTTGCGCACCAAGCGTTTCCAGGGCGCGATTCATCGGTTCCACTTTATTGATGTCGTTGTACTTCTCAATTCCCTCAACGCCCTGCTCCCACAGCTTGCCGTAGCGCGCTTCCTGCCAGGCCGGTGAGGTCTCAGCACGGAACACCTTGAGGTTAAGATTGAGCTGATTTGCCAGCTCATCAATAAAGCGATAGGTTTCCGGGAACAGGTAGCCGGTATCGGTGAGGATCACCGGGATATCGGGCTGCTGACGCGTCACCATATGCAGTGACACCGCCGCCTGAATGCCGAAGCTGGAGGAGAGCACATAGGCGCCCGGCAGATTCTCCAGCGCCCAGCTCACACGCGCTTCAGCAGACGACTTCTCCAGCTGCGCATTGGTGGCCGCCAGCGCCATCGCGCGCTGGACTTTGGACATTTCATTCAGTGCTGCGAGGTCAATCTGACTCATTTTGCCTCCTCCCAGAAATCGCGCGCCGGGTCCAGCACAGGCGCAACGATGCCCGCGCGGATCACGAAGTCACCAAAGCCTTCAGCGGCATGGCGCTCTTTGGCCCAGCGTCCCACCAGTTCATCAATGGTGGCGAGAATTTCGTTTTCGTTAATATTTTCACGGTACATCCGCGGAATGCGTGTGCCGATGCGATTGCCGCCGATATGCAGGTTGTAGCGGCCTGGCGCTTTGCCAACCAGACCGAGTTCAGCCAGCATGGCACGGCCGCAGCCGTTGGGACAACCGGTAACGCGTAACACTATGTGCTCATCACCCACGCCGTGACCGTGCATGATCGCTTCGACTTTGGTCACGAAGGCAGGCAGGAAGCGTTCAGCTTCAGCCATCGCCAGCGGACAGGTCGGGAACGCGACGCAGGCCATTGAGTTCTCACGTTGCGCCGAGACGTTTTCCATCAGCCCATGCGCACGGGCAATCGCTTCAATCTTCGCTTTCTCGCTTTCCGGCACGCCCGCCACAATCAGGTTCTGGTTGGCCGTCAGGCGGAAATCGCCCTGGTGGATTTTGGCAATCTCGGCCACACCGCTTTTCAGCGGACGGTCGGGATAGTCCAGCAGACGACCATTCTCAATAAACAGCGTCAGGTGCCATTTATTGTCGATGCCTTTAATCCAGCCAATCCGATCGCCACGGGTAGTGAATTCGTATGGACGAATCGGTTCAAAGGTGACGCCAGCCCGCTTCTCCACTTCCGCTTTGAAGGTATCAACGCCGACACGTTCCAGGGTGTATTTGGTTTTGGCATTCTTACGATCGGTGCGGTTACCCCAGTCGCGCTGGGTGGTCACCACCGCTTCGGCCACATCAAGGATCTTCTCCAGCGGGAAATAACCAAACTCGCTGGCGGTACGGGCGTAAGTGGCTTTGTTACCGTGCTCAATCGACAGCCCACCACCGACCAGCAGGTTGAAGCCCACCAGCTTGCCCTTCTCGGCCACGGCGATGAAGTTGAGATCGTTGGCGTGCAGATCCACATCGTTATGCGGTGGGATCACCACGGTAGTTTTAAATTTACGCGGCAGGTAAGTCTCACCGAGGATCGGCTCCTCATCGGTGGTCGCGACTTTCTCCTGATCCCACCAGATCTCAGCGTAGGCGCGGGTCCGCGGCAGCAGATGCTCCGACAGTTTTTTCGCCCACTCGTACGCTTCCTGATGCAGTTCCGACTCCACCGGGTTAGAGGTGCAAAGCACGTTGCGGTTAACATCGTTGGCGGTTGCCAGCGCATCCAGTCCGACTTCATGCAGCATCTGGTGAGTCGGTTTAACGTTCTTTTTCAGAATGCCGTGAAACTGGAAGGTCTGACGGTTGGTCAGACGGATGCTGCCATACAGGGTCTTCTCGCTGGCAAACTTGTCGATCGCCAGCCACTGCGTTGGGGTGATAATCCCGCCCGGCAGTCGGCAGCGCAGCATCATCGCATGACGCGGCTCAAGCTTCTGCTCAGCACGCTCGGCACGAATATCGCGGTCGTCCTGCTGGTACATACCGTGAAAACGGATCAGCAGGAAGTTGTCGCCGGTAAAGCCGCCGGTCAGGCCCTCTTCGAGATCTTCACGAATGGTGCCGCGCAGATAGTTACTCTGCTTCTTCAGGCGCTCAGCGTCGGCTAATTTGCCTTCTACAACCAGCGGTCCAGGGTGTTTTTCGCTCATTAGTAAACGTCTCGCTGATAACGGCGCTCAATGCGCAGCTCACTTAAAAATTCGTCGGCCGCTTCACGATCCATTCCGCCGTGCTCGACCACCACATCCAGTAATGCCTGCTCAACGTCCTTTGCCATGCGATTTGCATCGCCGCAGACGTAAAGGTGCGCGCCTTCCTGCAACCAGCGCCACACTTCCGCTCCGTTGGCGCGGATCTTATCCTGTACGTACACCTTCTCTGCCTGATCGCGTGACCAGGCCAGATCGATTCGGGTCAGCAGACCCTCTTTCACATATTTCTGCCACTCCACCTGATAGAGGAAATCATCGGTGAAGTGCGGATTGCCAAAGAACAGCCAGTTTTTGCCGCTGGCGCCGTCGTTTTCGCGCTGCTGCATAAAGGCGCGGAACGGCGCGATACCGGTGCCTGGTCCAATCATGATCACCGGTGCCTCCGGGTTAGCGGGCAGGCGGAAGTTATCGTTGTGCTCGATAAACACCCGCACTTCGCCCTCTTCTTCGACCCGATCGGCCAGCCAGGTTGAGGCGCCGCCGCCGCGCTGGCGACCTTCAATATCAAAGCGTACTGCACCGACGGTGATATGCACTTCAGTATCGGTTTCCGCCTGTGAAGAAGCGATAGAGTAGAGCCGCGGCGTCAGGGGACGCAGCAGTGAGGTCAGCTGCGCTGCACTCAGCTCCGCCGGCGCCAGCCGGATCATGTCAACAATTGGATAGCGCTGCGCATACTGTTGCAGCCGGGCTTTATCATCCACCAGCGCCAGCAGCTCGGCATCACGCGACAGCTGGGCATACTGCGCGACGATCTGCGCCGTATTAACCGTCAGCTCAAAATGTTTTTGCAGCGCTTCGGCCAGCGGCAGGGTCGCGCCCTGCACCTCAACCGGCTCGTCCCCTTTCAGCCAGACCAGTTCCAGCAGTTCGCTGACCAGGGCGCTATCGTTTTCATACCAGACACCCAGCGCATCGCCGGGCTGGTAGCGCAGACCTGACTCACCCAGATCGATTTCGATGTGGCGGACATCTTTGTCAGAATCGCGACCGGTAATTTTCTGGTTCACCGCCAGCGTGGCGCTGAGCGGCGCCTCTTTGGTGTAGGGGCTGGTGGTGACTTCATTGACGCTGCCCGCAGCGGTGGCGGCGGCCTGCGTCGCGGATTCGGTCGGCACGCGCTGCTTTAAAATCTCTGTCAGCGCACTGCGCCAGGCCGTGGCTTGATCGGCATACTCAACGTCAGCATCTACCCGATCCAGCAACCGCTCTGCGCCCAGCTCCGCCAGCCGGCTGTCAAAATCTTTGCCCGCTTTGCTGAAAAACTCATAAGAGGTATCGCCCAGACCAAACACCGCAAACGCAGCGCCGTCCATTTTCGGGGCCTTTTTCGACATCAGGAATTTATGCAGCGCAACCGCCTCTTCCGGCGGCTCCCCTTCACCCTGGGTGGATGTCACCACCACCAGCAGCTTTTCCTGACCGATTTGTTTGAATTTATAATCACCGGCATTGACCAGGTTTACATTCAGTCTGGCTGCCTGCAGGTCATCACGCAACTGTTCAGCCAGGCGGCGGGCATTGCCGGTCTGCGAAGCAGAGAGCAGCGTAATCGCTGGCGCTTCGGCAGCGGCCGGTGCCGGGGCGCTGGCCACTGCGTTACCTGGGGTCTGTTCTACCCTGCCCCAGAAATAACCTGACAGCCACGCCAGCTGGGTGGGGGAATAATCGGTCGTCGCCGCCTGTAAGCGAGCGAGTTGTTCCGGGGAGAGCGGAAGCAGTGAACCTGGTGCCTGAGTCGTCATCGCGTTAAAAATTCCAGTATCAGAAGTCCGGACCGTAAAATGGCGGAAGAGTGCGTAGGTTACCGGCCCGTATATTAACGATTAAATACACCTTCGACATATCAAATAACCAAAATGACTAAATGGTTTTCCTGGTAGGATTAATCGGCAAAAGTGGTAAGCAAAGCGGCGATATATCAGTTAATTAGCTGGGACCAGAGCGGGAAATCGGCCACAACGCGAGCGCATTGTGTGATCTGAGTGCGAAAAATGCGGTTATCAGGTAGAATTCAGCGGTTTTTTAATGTCTGAGATCCACTATGTCTACCACTTTATTTAAAGAGTTCCAGTTCGAAGCCGCACACCATTTACCTAACGTGCCGGCCGGACACAAATGCGGTCGTCTGCACGGTCACTCCTTCCTGGTTCGTCTGGAGGTTACCGGCGAAGTGGATGCGCACACCGGTTGGGTGATCGATTTTGCCGAATTAAAAGCGGCGTTTAAGCCGGTCTACGATCGTCTCGATCACTACTATCTCAATGATATTCCTGGGCTGGAAAACCCGACCAGCGAAGTGCTGGCAAAATGGATTTGGGATCAGATGAAGCCTCGCCTGCCGCTGCTCAGCGCAGTGATGATCAAAGAGACCTGTACTGCCGGTTGCGTCTACCGCGGTTAACGCTGTCGGATCGAACCCTTCGATCCGGCGCTGCTGCTTCCCTGAATCCCCGAAACGGCCAACTCCCCTGCGGACCGCTTGCCTGGCGGGACACCCCATGGCTGAGGTGCCGCTGCCTGCCGCCCGCTTCTGTCAGGCGATATTGAGATATTTGTGAGTTTGCATCGACAAACGCCAGTTGCGCGCAATACAGGTCTCGATACAGAGTCGGGTCGCTTCATCTTTGCGGCTGATCGGCTGTAAGGCAATGATGCGCGGTTTCGCGTCATCAAGGCTGGCCAGCAGCGCATCCAGCGCCTCGACATCACGCTGGCGCGCCACCGGATGTTTGATTTCATCAGCCCGAACCAGCGCCTGCGGCAGCACATCATAGCCGCCACGCATATTAACCTTGGGTGAAACCGTTACCCAGGTCTGGTCAGAACAATCGATCTGATGGGTGCCGCTGGTCTCAATCTGGCACTGGAAGCCGTGCTGCTCCAGCACCGTGGTTAACGGACGCAGATCGTAGATCGCCGGTTCACCGCCGGTGATTACCACATGGCGCGCGGTCCAGCCCTGCTGCTGGATGGCGTTCAGCAAGGTTGCCGCATCGGCATCGCCCCAGGCATCACTTTCCACGGTTTTAATTAAAATATCGCCCAGCGACGTTTCCCGATCCGCCCGCTTTTCCCAGGTATGTTTGGTATCACACCAGCTACAGCCCACCGGACATCCCTGTAAGCGGATGAAGATGGCGGGTACGCCGGTATAAAAACCTTCGCCCTGCAGCGTCTGGAACATTTCGTTAATCGGGTATTGCATTACGGACTCGCTTGAAAAAAACAGGGCGCTGATTATGGCAGATTTGTCGCGCAGCTCAACCACGCGTTGTGCCTTTTCTCCGCGCCGGACAAAAGCTAAAACGTCACAAAGAGGGGCTTCAGACGGCTAACAGGCTCAAAACGTGGATGGCAAGGATCGAAGAGCAAAGCGTCACGCGCTTAGGACATAAACGCCGGGGGCGTTTTTGAACAACGCAAAGCGATGGCCCGGTAACGGGCGCACCTCAGGGATGAGGTGCGTAATCGCGCGGGCCGAGCCAGCAGGGATGCCACTTTTGCATCTTTGCGATCGGGCCTTGCCATCCGCGTCTGCACACCGCCACCAACAAAAAGCCCCGCACAAGGCGGGGCTTCAGAGGCCGATAATGTCACTTAACGCGACATCAACGCACAGTTATTACTGACCTTTAACTTCTTTCAGACCGTTGAATGGCGCTTTAGAACCCAGCGCTTCTTCGATACGGATCAGCTGGTTGTACTTAGCAACACGGTCAGAACGGCTCATTGAACCGGTTTTGATCTGGCCCGCTGCAGTACCTACCGCCAGGTCAGCGATGGTTGCATCTTCGGTTTCGCCTGAACGGTGAGAGATCACCGCAGTGTAGCCCGCATCTTTCGCCATTTTGATCGCTGCCAGCGTTTCGGTCAGAGAACCGATCTGGTTGAATTTGATCAGAATGGAGTTAGCGATACCTTTTTCGATACCTTCTTTCAGGATTTTGGTGTTGGTCACGAACAGGTCATCACCCACCAGCTGGATTTTGTCGCCCAGAACTTTAGTCTGATACGCGAAGCCATCCCAGTCAGATTCGTCCAGGCCATCTTCGATAGAGACGATCGGATACTGCTTAGTCAGATCTTCGAGGAAGTGAGTGAACTCTTCTGAAGTAAAGGCTTTACCGCCTTCACCGGCCAGCACGTATTTGCCATCTTTGTAGAACTCAGAGGCCGCACAGTCCATCGCCAGCGTGATGTCTTTGCCCAGCTCGTAGCCTGCTGCTTTTACCGCTTCAGCGATAACCGCCAGCGCTTCAGCGTTGGAACCCAGGTTTGGCGCATAGCCACCTTCGTCACCTACCGCTGTGCTCATGCCTTTGCTTTTCAGCACTTTCGCCAGGTTATGGAATACTTCAGAACCCATACGGATCGCTTCTTTCACGTTTGAAGCGCCAACCGGCTGAATCATGAATTCCTGGATATCAACGTTGTTGTCGGCATGCTCGCCGCCGTTGATGATGTTCATCATTGGCAGTGGCATAGAATATTTGCCTGGGGTGCCGTTCAGTTCAGCGATGTGCTCATACAGTGGCTGACCTTTAGAGGCTGCTGCCGCTTTCGCCGCCGCCAGTGACACCGCCAGAATGGCGTTAGCACCGAAGTTGGATTTGTTCTCAGTACCGTCCAGGTCGATCATGATTTTATCGATGTTCGCCTGATCTTTCGCGTCTTTGCCTTTTACCGCTTCAGCAATCGGGCCGTTTACCGCAGCAACCGCTTTGGTGACGCCTTTGCCCAGGAAACGAGATTTGTCACCGTCACGCAGTTCCAGTGCTTCGCGTGAACCGGTAGAAGCTCCTGATGGCGCTGCTGCCAGACCAACGAAACCGCCTTCCAGATGCACTTCTGCTTCAACAGTCGGGTTACCACGTGAGTCGATAATTTCGCGACCGATGACTTTTACGATTTTGGACATTACGTTTTTCCTCAGTACAAGTTAGTCAATCCTAAGACAAACAACGCGCGAAAAGTTCGCGCGCTGCTCGTGAATCTTACTTCGCTAAACGCTTCTGATGCTCATGTGCCGCTTTGACAAAGCCGGCAAACAACGGATGGCCATCACGTGGTGTTGAGGTAAACTCCGGGTGGAACTGGCAAGCCACAAACCATGGATGGTTCGGGATTTCGATAATCTCAACCAGTTGATCATCCCCTGAGCGACCCGCAACCCGCAGACCGGCTGCTTCAATCGGCTTCAGCAGCATGTTGTTAACTTCATAACGATGGCGATGGCGCTCAACGATGGTGTCAGAACCGTACAGCTGGTGAACCTGGCTGCCCGGGGTTAACTGACACTGCTGGCTGCCCAGACGCATGGTGCCGCCCAGATCGCTCTGCTCGCTGCGCACTTCAACGTTGCCGTTTTCGTCACGCCATTCGGTAATTAACGCCACTACCGGATATTTACAGTCTGGCACAAATTCAGTGGAGTTGGCGCCTTCCATCCCGGCAACGTTACGGGCGAACTCCATCAATGCCACCTGCATGCCAAGACAGATGCCGAGATACGGCACGTTATTTTCGCGTGCGTACTGCGCGGTCATCAGCTTGCCTTCGACGCCACGGTAACCGAAGCCACCTGGAATCAGAATCGCATCCAAATCTTTCAGTAATTCGACACCGCGTGATTCGACATCCTGCGAGTCGATCAGTTTGATGTTCACGGTGACGCGATTTTTCAGGCCGCCGTGCTTCAGCGCTTCAATCACTGATTTATAAGCATCAGGCAGTTCAACGTACTTGCCGACCATCCCGATGGTGACTTCACCGCCCGGATTGGCTTCTTCGTAAATTACCTGCTCCCACTCGGCCAGATTGGCTTCCGGTGCATTCAGATTGAAGCGTTTGCAGATGTAGTCATCCAGGCCCTGCGACTTCAGCATGCCCGGAATCTTGTAAATCGAATCGACATCTTTCAGCGAAATAACCGCTTTTTCCGGCACGTTACAGAACAGCGCGATTTTGGCGCGTTCGTTGGCTGGAACGGCGCGGTCAGAACGGCAGATCAGCACGTCAGGCTGGATACCGATAGAGAGCAGCTCTTTGACCGAGTGCTGGGTCGGTTTGGTTTTCACTTCACCGGCTGCCGCCATATACGGCACCAGCGTCAGGTGCATATACATGGTGTGCTCACGACCCACATCCACCGCCATCTGACGAATGGCTTCAAGGAACGGCAGTGATTCGATATCGCCGACCGTGCCGCCGATTTCGACCAGCACCACATCGTGGCCTTCGCCGCCTTCAATGATGCGCTCTTTGATGGCGTTGGTGATGTGTGGAATTACCTGAATCGTGGCACCCAGATAGTCGCCGCGGCGTTCTTTACGCAGCACTTCAGAGTAGATACGGCCAGTGGTGAAGTTGTTACGACGCGACATTTTAGTGCGAATGAAGCGCTCGTAGTGACCCAAATCCAGATCGGTTTCAGCCCCATCATCAGTGACGAAAACTTCACCGTGCTGAGTCGGGCTCATGGTGCCTGGATCCACGTTGATATACGGGTCCAGCTTCATGATGGTCACGTTAAGACCACGGGCTTCGAGAATGGCTGCGAGGGAGGCTGCGGCAATGCCTTTACCCAGAGAGGATACGACCCCGCCGGTCACAAAAATATAATTCGTTGTCATGCTGAACCTGAGAGTTTAGGTTTAAAGACGGTGGAATAACCAGGACGGGAAAACAGTATACTGGAAACCGCTATCAGCCACAATTGATGAATCACAGCCATCCTCCAACGCAGTGCTGCGGCTAACATAGCGGATAGCCGTTAATGAAATGTTGATGTACGTCACAAAGTTGTCGCCGCGCTGAATCGTGTAAGCTCAAGCGGCGATTTTATACACAGCGCTGGAATAATCAGCATTTCTCGCTGATTTTCACCTGCTGCCAGGCCGCTTCCATCTGTTCCAGCGTGGCGCCAGGCATGCTCAGCCCCTGCGCGGCAATGATCGCTTCAACCTGGCGGAAGCGGCGCTCAAACTTGTCATTGGCCTTTTGCAGCGCGGTTTCAGCTTTGCTGCCAAGATGGCGCGACAGGTTCACCGTGGCGAACAGCAGGTCACCGATCTCCTCCTCCAGCTTCTGGCTGTCCACCACACTTTGCTGCGCCTCGTGCATCACTTCATCGATCTCTTCGTGCACTTTGGCCACCACCGGCCCCAGCGTGTCCCAGTCAAAGCCGACATTGTGGCAACGCTTCTGGATTTTATGGGCGCGCATCAGCGCCGGCAATGCTCTGGGAATATCGTCCAGCGCCGAATGCTGAGCTTTCTCCGCCCGCTCGGCAGTTTTTATCGCTTCCCAGTTTTTCAGCACCTCGCCGCTGGTTTCCGCGCTGGCGTCAGCAAAAATATGCGGATGACGGCGCTCCAGCTTGTCGCTGATGGCGTGGCAGATATCCTCGAAGGTAAAGCGATCCTGCTCGCTGGCCATCTGGGCATAAAACACCACCTGGAACAGCAGATCGCCCAGTTCGCCGCGCAAATCGTCAAAATCCTCGCGCTGGATAGCGTCCAGCACTTCATAGGTCTCCTCCAGCGTATACGGGGCGATGGTGGCGAAGGTCTGCTCACGATCCCACGGACAGCCGTGTTGCGGATCGCGCAGGGTTTTCATAATGCCAAGCAGGCGATCGATGGCGTTCATTCAGGAAAATCCTTTGCGGTTGGTCTTGAAGTGGCGCGTATACGGCGCCTGAAGTGCAGCACGCCAGCCCGGCCGTTCGCCTCTGCGGCGAAAACCGGACCGGCGGCCAGTAGTGTCAGTGTAAACGGCGGGCGTCGATGATATCAGAGACCTGATTCAGGCGTGCCAGTACCCGTCCCAGCACCTGATGGTTATAAATCTCGATATCCATGTCGATGGTCGCCAGCTGCTTTTTGGTATCGCTGCGGCTCGACACGCCCAGTACATTGACTTTTTCATTGGCGAGGATAGTGGTGATGTCGCGCAACAGGCCGCTGCGATCGTTGGCTGTCACCCGTACCACCAGCGAATAACCGCTGGAGTAACTTTCACCCCATACCGCGTCAACGATGCGTTCCGGCGCATGGGAGATCAGCTCAGCCAGCTGGTCACAGTCGGCACGGTGAATCGAAATACCGCGTCCCTGAGTGATAAAGCCGACGATATCGTCGCCCGGAATCGGCTGGCAGCAACGTGCAATGTGGTGCATCAGGTTGCCCACGCCCTCGACCACCACGCGCCCGCTCTCTTTGCGCGACGGTGGCGTGTAGGACTTCTGGGTCAACTGGCGCAGCGCTTCGCGGTCTTGCTCTTCGGCGCTCGGCTTGTTGAGCCGGGCCTGCAGGAAATTAACCATCTGGTTAAGGCGAATATCACCACCACCAATCGCCGCCAGCAACTCCTCCAGAGAAGTAACGTTATAGCGCGGCAGCAGCAGCTTCTCCGCTTCACGCAGGCTGATATCCAGCTGATTCAGCTCGTTATCCAGAATCTGCCGTCCGGCGATGATGTTCTTATCGCGATCCTGCTTGCGGAACCAGTTGTGAATCTTTGACCGGCCGCGGCTGGTGGTGATATAGCCGAGGTTAGGGTTGAGCCAGTCCCGGCTCGGGTTCGGCTGTTTCTGAGTGATCACTTCAACCTGATCGCCCATCTGCAGCTGATAGGTAAACGGCACTATACGGCCGCCGATTTTTGCGCCGATGCAGCGGTGACCGATGTCACTGTGAATATGGTAAGCGAAGTCGAGCGGCGTTGAGCCGGCGGGCAAGTCCACCACATCCCCTTTCGGTGTAAACACGTACACCCGGTCATCGAACACCTGGCTGCGCACCTCTTCCAGCAGTTCACCGGAATCCGCCATCTCTTCCTGCCAGCTGATCAGCTTACGCAGCCAGGCGATACGCTCTTCGTGCCCCGCCGCGCCGCGCGCGCTGCTGGAGGTCGGCCCTTCTTTGTATTTCCAGTGCGCCGCCACGCCCAGTTCGGCATCTTCGTGCATCTGGCGGGTACGGATCTGGATCTCCACCGTTTTACCCTGCGGGCCTAACACCACGGTGTGAATCGACTGGTAACCGTTCGGCTTGGGGTTCGCCACGTAGTCGTCAAACTCGCTCGGCAGATGGCGATAAAGCGTGTGGACCGTACCCAGCGCGCCGTAGCAATCCTGTAAGCGTTCGGCCACGATGCGCACCGCCCGCACGTCGAACAGCTCATCGAATGCCAGCGACTTCTTCTGCATCTTGCGCCAGATACTGTAGATATGTTTCGGCCGGCCATAGACTTCAGCGCGTACGCCCTCTTTGGCCATCTCTTTACGCAGGTTGCTGACGAAATTGTCGATGTACTGCTCACGGTCAATGCGCCGTTCATGCAGCAGTTTGGCGATGCGTTTGTATTCGTCGGGATGCAGATAGCGGAAGCAGTAATCTTCCAGCTCCCACTTCAGTTGCCCGATGCCGAGCCGGTTGGCCAGCGGTGCATAAATATTGGTGCTCTCTTTGGCCGCCAGTACCCGCTCATCTTCCGGCGCATCTTTCATTTCGCGCAGGTTCATGATGCGTTCGGCCAGTTTAAGCACCACGCAGCGGAAATCTTCCACCATCGCCAGCAGCATCCGGCGGACGTTATCCACCTGCTCAGACGCCATCGAGTCATTGTGGATCGCTTTCAGCTGACGGATCGCGTCCATATCGCGCACGCCATGCACCAGCGAAACGATGCCTTTGCCGATGGTTTTTTCCAGATCTTCTTCGCTCACCACTTCATCGTTAGCCAGCGGGAAGATCAGCGCCGCACACAGGCTTTCAATATCCATACTGAGCATTGAGAGGATTTCGACCATCTCAATGCCGCGCCACAGCAGCAGCGACTGATCGGGATGGCCTTTGGTTTGCGCTTCACAGTAGCGCCAGGTTTCGGCGACGCGTTGACATGATTGCGGGTTAGCAATACCGAGACTGGCGATCCACTGGTCGAGGGCAAAATCCCCCTCAGTATTTAAATGCGCACTTCTGACCGCAACCATATCCTCTCCTGCACAGCGACTTAGCCCATCGCTTCTGTTTTTCTGAACAGCACCATGGATTCGAGATGACGGGTATGAGGAAACATATCCAGCATCGCGACCCTTTCCAATTGGTAACCCGCTGACAGCAATGTCTGGCTGTCACGCGCGAGTGTGGTGGGATTACACGAAACATAGACCACGCGTTCTGGTGCAAGTTTAACCACATGCGCCATAACGCCAGCAGCCCCGGCACGTGCCGGATCGAGTAATACCTTGTTAAATCCCTGTGCCGCCCACGGCTGGCGCGACACATCCTCTTCCAGGTTATGCTGGAAAAAGCGAACATTTTTAAGATTATTCAGCTCAGCATTATACGCTGCCTGCCGCACTAATGCTGCAATGCCCTCCACACCAACGACATTTTGTACGAAGATTCCGATAGGAAGTGTGAAGTTTCCCATACCGCAAAACAGGTCCAGCACCTGGTCTTCCGGCTGCAGATCGAGCCAGCTTATCGCCTGCGCCACCATCTGCTGGTTCACCGCATCATTAACCTGAATAAAATCCTGTGGACTGAAGGTTAGCTTAAGTTGATGAGAGTGATAAAACGGCTTCGCTTCGGTTAACGGCGTTAATGTCTCATCGCCCGCATCCAGTAACAGCATCAGCTGATGCTTATGCGAAAACTGTTCCAGCTTTTCACGGTCTTCCGCCTGCAGCGCATCAAGATGGCGCAGGATCATCAGCGGGCCGTTGTCTGCCAGCACCAGCTCAACATGGCCGAGACGCCTGACGGCGCGTAAGCCACTCAGGCACTGACGCAGCGGCGTGATCAATGCCTCAAGTTCGGGCATCAAAATGGGGCATTGCTGAATATCGACCAGATCGTTGCTTGCCTCCTGACGGAATCCCATCTGCAGGCGCTGCTGCTTGTTATGCCACTGCAGGCCCAGCCGGGCGCGACGGCGATAGCCCCAGGGCTCAGCGGCAATCACCTCATCCACCGCCACCGGCTGCTGTGCCGCCTGGCTCAGCATCCGGCTTAGCGCCTGGGCTTTGCTCTGCTGCTGCAGTGCCACGTCCACATGCTGCTGCTGGCAGCCGCCGCAACGCTGAAAATGCGGGCAGCGCGGCGTGACGCGTGCCGGACTGGTGTTTAACAGCCGCGTCACTTTCGCTCGGGCAAATTGCCGTTTATCCTCTGTCAGCGTGATTTCTGCCTGTTCGCCAGGCAGCGCACCGCTGACAAAAATGGTTTTGCCTTGATGACGCGCCACGCCCTGCCCGAACGGATCAAGCTGTTCAATGGTGACGGTAAGGCGTTGTTGCGTCGCCACGCGCTGTTTTGCAGCGTAAAATTGCGCCATAGTGTTGTTAATTCTCTTTCTCTAAAAACGATGTGCACAGCTTTGTCGACGGATGCACAAGGACGTTAAGCCGGAGTAGCCAGGCGACTATTATGACCAAATACAGCCTGCGGGCGCGAATGATGATTTTAATCCTGGCACCCACGCTGATGGTTGGCCTGCTGCTCAGCTCATTTTTTGTGGTGCATCGCTACAACGAACTGCAACGGCAGGTGATGGATGCCGGCGCCAACATCATCGAACCGCTGGCGATCTCCAGCGAATACAGCATGACCTGGCATAATCGCGATGCGATGCGCGAACTGGTCAGCCTGCTGCACCGTCGCCACTCCGGTATTGTCCGGGCGATTTCGGTGTTCGACAACCATAACCAGCTCTACGTTACCTCCAACCACAAGCAGAACCTCAGCCTGCTGCAGCAGGATGATATCCGCGCCCTGCCGGATGATGTCTCCATGGAACGGCACGGCAGCCTGCTGATTCTGCGAACCCCGATTACCACCGAACGCTATGACGTGGATGAGTTGCCGGATGAAGATGCCAAACCGGCGGGCAATCCGCTGGGCTATGTGGCGATCGAGCTGGATCTGCAGTCGGTGCGGCTGCAGCAGTACAAAGAGGTGTTTGTCGCCACGCTGATGCTGCTGTTCTGTCTCTGTATTGCGATGCTGTTCGCCTATCGCCTGATGCGCGACGTCACCGGCCCGATCCGCAATATGGTCACCACCGTGGACCGGATTCGTCGCGGTCAGCTCGACAGCCGGGTTGAAGGCTACATGCTGGGTGAGCTGAGCATTCTGAAAAACGGCATCAACGCGATGGCGATGTCGCTTACCGCCTACCACGAAGAGATGCAGCATAATATCGATCAGGCGACCTACGACCTGCGCGAGACGCTGGAACAGCTGGAGATCCAGAACGTTGAGCTGGACCTGGCGAAAAAACGGGCGCAGGAAGCCGCCCGCATCAAGTCAGAGTTTTTAGCCAATATGTCGCATGAACTGCGCACGCCGCTGAATGGCGTGCTCGGTTTTACCCGTCAGATGCTTAAGACCCAGCTGCGCGCCACCCAGCGCGATTACATGCAGACCATTGAGCGCTCGGCCAATAACCTGCTCAGTATTATCAACGACGTACTCGACTTTTCGAAGCTGGAAGCGGGCAAGCTGATGCTGGAAGCAATTCCCTTCCCGCTGCGCGCCACGCTGGATGAAACGCTGGTGCTGCTGGCTCCGTCGGCCCATGACAAAGGTCTGGAGCTGACGGTGGTGTGCGACAGCAGCGTACCGGATAACGTGATTGGCGATGCGCTGCGCCTGCAGCAGATCCTGATCAACCTGATTGGCAACGCGATTAAATTCACCGAAAAAGGCATCATTGGCCTGCGCGTCGGGCAGCGGGTGATCACCCATACCCGGGTCGAGCTGGAAATTCAGGTCGAGGATACCGGCATCGGCATCTCTGAACAGCAGCAGACTCAACTGTTCCAGGCCTTTCGTCAGGCTGATGCCAGCATTTCACGCCGCCACGGCGGCACCGGGCTGGGACTGGTGATTACCCAGAAACTGGTGCGGGAGATGGGCGGGGAAATCACCTTCAGCAGCCAGCCCGATCACGGCTCCACCTTCGTGATTCGGGTGCAGCTGGATCTCAATCCGAATGCGCCAGGTATGCCGCGGGTGCTGGAGGCGCTGTCGCATGCGCGTATCGCCTATGTGGAAGCCAACCCCAGCGTAGCCCGGGCGGCGCTGGAGATGTTAAGCGCCACGCCGCTGCAGATCGATTACAGCGAGACGCTGGAGGGATTAAGCGAGCCGCACTATCCGCTGCTGCTGATGGCGATGCCGGTCAATATCAGCCAGCATCAGTTACTGGCGGAAAGCCAGATTAATGCCCTGCTGGATCGGGCCGATCATGTGCTGATGGCGCTGCCCAGCCCAATGATGCTGCTGGCCGATGAGCTGAAGGTGCGCGGCATTGATAGCTGTGTCGCTAAACCCATTTCCCTCACCCGCCTGCTGCCGATGTTGCTGGACCTGCACACCCGCCAGACCAGTGAACTGCCGCTTTCGCCGCGCCTGCCGTTAACGGTGATGGCGGTGGATGACAATCCGGCCAACCTCAAGCTGATCGGTGCCTTACTTGAGGAGCAGGTACAGCGTATCGTGCTGTGCAACAGCGCCGAACACGCAATTCGCGAAGCCCGTCAGCAGGCCCTAGATGTGATCCTGATGGATATCCAGATGCCTGATATTGACGGAATTCGCGCCAGCGAAATCATCCGTGGCCTGCCACATCATGCCAGTACGCCGATTGTCGCGGTCACCGCCCATGCAATTGACGGCGAGCGCGAACAGCTGATTAAAGCGGGGATGAATGACTATCTGGCGAAACCGATTGATGAAAGTAAGCTGAGCCAGCTGCTGGCGCGCTACACGCCGCCGCCTGCCGCCGCTGTACCGGAACTGCCGCACATTCTGCCGACGCTCGACTGGCAGCTGGCGCTGCGACAGGCGGCCAGCAAGCCGGAGCTGGCGCGCGATCTGCTGCGGATGCTGCTTGAGTTTTTACCAGAGGTCCACGCAAAAATCGCGCAGTTTATGGCCAGCAATGAGGTGAGCGCGCTACGTGAGATCATTCACAAGCTGCACGGCAGCGCCAGCTACAGCGGCGTGCCACGCATGAAGCAACTTTGTCATCAGCTGGAGCGCGAGCTGCATCAGGCCAGCGACATTGCTGCGCTGGAACCTGAGCTGCTGGAGTTGCAGGATGAGATGGAGAATGTCGCCAGAGAAGCCCGGCGGATACTGGGCGTTGAATAACCAGCAATACCGGCATGGCGTCGCCCTGCTGCTGCACCGATTGGTTATTCAGCCTGCATCCGCCAGCGCGCGCCAGCAGCCATGCCGACGCGCGGGCTTGCCCGGACAGATTAGCGGAAACCGGCCAGTTTCAGCGTCGCCGCGACGTTACGCGCGGTCAGCTGGACGTTCCTGCCGGCGCTGGCCAGCGCCTCGTCCAGTGAACAGATGCTGTAGAGCACGCTGAACACCGCATCAATACCGTGCTGATGCACCACGCCGACATCTGCCGTCAGGCTGCCAGCGATGCCGATCACCGGCTTATTGAAGCGCTTTGCCACGCTGGCAACGCCAATCGGCACCTTGCCATTAATACTCTGGCTGTCGATGCGCCCTTCACCGGTAATCACCAGATCGGCATCCTTAACCTGTTCCGCCAGCCCCAGCGCTTCGGTAACAATCTCAATACCGCG
The DNA here is from genome assembly GCF_059730575.1 of Pantoea sp. X-Soil-YNGN-775. Taxonomy (NCBI): domain Bacteria; kingdom Pseudomonadati; phylum Pseudomonadota; class Gammaproteobacteria; order Enterobacterales; family Erwiniaceae; genus Pantoea; species Pantoea sp. X-Soil-YNGN-775. The sequence continues at coordinate 3,263,029 of NZ_AP035945.1, forward strand.
CCGGAGATCGGCCTGGCAAAACGCATGCAGCGCCGCGCCCATACCGCCTGCCGCGCCACCGCCGGGAATATGCAGCACATCAATATCCAGATCGCGGTGAATAATCGCCGCGTAGTGGGCCAGCGCCTGGTCAAGCTGCTCTACCAGCGCCGGCGTCGCCCCTTTTTGCGGGCCGAAAATCGCCGAAGCGCCCTCTTTACCGGTCAACGGATTAGTCACATCACAGGCCACCTCGATCCGGCACTGTGCAATGCGGCTATCCAGCTGGCTGATATCAATCGAGGCGAGATCGGGCAATGCGCCGCCGCCATAACCGATTTCACTGCCCTGGGCGTTCAGCAGCCGGGCACCAAGCGCCTGCATCATGCCCGATCCGCCGTCATTGGTGGCGCTGCCGCCGATGCCGATGATGATATGTCCGACGCCCTTATCCAGCGCGTTTTTAATCAGTTCGCCGGTGCCAAAGGAGGTCGTCACGCGCGGATCGCGCTGCGCGGCGGGCACCCGTTCGAGGCCACTGGCGGCCGCCATTTCGATATAGGCGGTGCGCTCGTCACCGGACAAACCATAAAAAGCGTCGACCTGCGCGCCAAGCGGCCCGGTAACCTTTAACCTGACGATTTTTCCCTTCGTCGCCGCCACCATCGCTTCTACCGTGCCTTCGCCTCCGTCGGCGACCGGTATTTTCACATAGTGCGCATCGGGAAAAATTTCACGGAAACCCGTTTCTATTGCCGATGCCACATCCAGGGCGGATAAACTCTCTTTATATGAATCCGGTGCGATTACGATTTTCATAGGCAATCCGAGCGCTGTTAAGTGATTGAAATGCGCTGAAACCAGTCCGGCATCCGCAGACGCCGGCTCCGGGTTTTAGCGGGCGATTTCAACCTTCGCTAACTTCTCATAATAGCAGGCAAGCGCACTGTGGTCGGCTGAACCCTGACCATCATTACGCAGTGCCTGCATCATCTCCATCACCGCCGCCGTCAGCGGCAGATGCGCGCCGATGCCGTGTGAGGTATCCAGCGCATTCGCCAGATCTTTGATGTGCAGATCAATACGGAAGCCAGGTTTGAAATTGCGATCCATCACCATCGGTGCTTTAGCATCCAGCACGGTACTGCCCGCCAGGCCGCCACGAATCGCCTGATAAACCAGATCCGGATTTACCCCCGCCTTGGTTGCCAGCGATAACGCCTCTGACATTGCAGCAATATTCAGCGCCACAATCACCTGGTTCGCCAGCTTGGTGACGTTGCCCGCGCCGATGTCACCGGTATGAACCACCGATGCCGCCATCGCTTTCATGATGTCATAGCAGTGATCGAAGACCGCTTTGTCGCCGCCGACCATCACTGACAGCGTGCCTTCGATCGCTTTGGGTTCGCCACCGCTGACCGGCGCATCCAGCATTTTGATCTGCTTTGCCGCCAGCGCATCATGGACTTCACGGCTGGCAAGCGGGGCGATTGAACTCATGTCGATGACAATCAAGCCCGGTTTTGCCCCGGCGATAATGCCCTCTTCGCCGAGACAGACATCTTTAACCTGTGGCGAGTTAGGCACCATGGTGATCACGATGTCGCACTGCTCAGCCAGCGCTTTCGGTGATTTCGCCACGGTCGCGCCCAGCTCAACCAGTTCCGCTTCGTTCTCAGAATGATGGTCACGCACCACCAGCGAATAACCGGCTTTCACCAGGTTTTTACTCATTGGTTTGCCCATGATGCCCAGGCCGATAAATCCGATTTTCATTGCGTTTCCTCTTGATTGATTAGCGCTTAAATTTGTCGCAAAGCGCCTGCGTGGCGTTGCGGAACACACCGAGATCGCTGCCGACCGCCACAAAGGTCGCGCCCCATTCCAGGTAGCGGCGCGCATCGGCTTCCACCGGTGCCAGAATGCCGCTGGGTTTGCCAGCGGCTTTGGCGCGTTCGAAGATGTGTTTAATCACTTTCAGCACCTCAGGGTGTGCTGGCTGACCGAGATAACCAAGGGCGGCGGAGAGATCGCCCGGGCCGACGAAGATGCCGTCAACCCCGTCTACCGCCGCGATGGCGTCGATGTTGTCCACCGCCTGCTGGGTTTCAATCTGCACCAGTACGGTGATGTTGTCGTTGATGCTGCTGTTGTAGTCCGGCAGGGTGCCGTACATGTTGCTGCGATGCGACACCGACACGCCGCGAATGCCGGCGGGAGGATAGCGGGTTGATGCCACCGCGCGCAGCGCTTCCTCTTCCGTCTCAACAAACGGCACCAGGAAGTTACTGAAGCCGATGTCGAGCAGCCGCTTGATGATCACCGGCTCATTGCAGGGCGGACGCACCACCGGCGCACTGTGACTGCCCTTCAGCGCCATCAGCTGCGGCACAAAAGTTGTGATGTCGTTTGGCGCGTGTTCGCCATCCAGTACCAGCCAGTCAAAACCGGCCAGGCCTAAAATCTCGGTAGAAATCGGGCTGGCAAGCGCACACCAGCTGCCGATCAGGGTTTCACCCGCTAATAAACGACGACGAAATCCATTCGGCCAGGCTGCATTACTCATGGTTAACTCCTGTGGCGGTGGCTCCCCGCGGGGAGCCGAAAAGATTAACGTACCAGGCAGGGACGCTTATTGTCGTAGGTCCAGCCCGGCACCAGAAATTGCATTGCCTGAGCATCATCGCGTGCGCCAAGCCCCTGCTTCTGATACAGCGCATTGGCCTGCATCACCTGATCCATATCCAGCTCAACGCCGAGACCCGGTTTCTGCGGAACCTGTACCATGCCGCCTTTAATCTGGAACGGCTCTTTGGTCAGGCGCTGATTGCCCTCCTGCCAGATCCAGTGGGTATCAATGGCGGTGATTGCGCCCGGCGCGGCGGCGGCAACGTGGGTAAACATCGCCAGCGAAATGTCGAAGTGGTTATTTGAGTGCGAACCCCAGGTCAGACCAAAGTCGTGGCACATCTGCGCGACCCGCACCGAGCCCTGCATGGTCCAGAAATGCGGGTCGGCCAGCGGAATATCGACCGACTGCAATGACAGCGTGTGCCCCATCTGCCGCCAGTCGGTGGCGATCATATTGGTGGCGGTCGGCATACCGGTAGCACGACGGAACTCCGCCATCACTTCCCGGCCGGAGTAGCCCTGCTCCGCGCCACAGGGATCTTCCGCGTAAGCCAGCACATCTTTCAGCTGCTTACCCAGCATGATCGCTTCGTTAAGCGACCAGGCACCGTTAGGATCGAGGGTAATACGCGCCTCGGGAAAGCGCTTCGCCAGCGCGGTAACCGCTTCGGCTTCTTCGCCACCGCGCAGGACGCCGCCCTTCAGTTTGAAATCGTTGAAGCCATATTTTTCGTAAGCCGCTTCCGCCAGCCGCACCACCGTCTCCGGGGTTAACGCCTCTTCATGGCGCAGGCGATACCAGTCACAGGGATCGTTCTGCTGGCTCTGATATGGCAGGGAGGTTTTGCGACGGTCGCCGACATAGAACAGGTAGCCGAGCATCTCAACCCGATCGCGCTGCTGTCCGTCACCCAGCAGCGAGGCGACGTTAACCCCCAGATGCTGACCCAGCAGGTCGAGCAGCGCCGCTTCAATGCCGGTCACCACATGAATAGTGGTGCGCAGATCAAACGTCTGGGTGCCGCGTCCGCTGGCATCGCGATCGGCAAAGGTGCTGCGTACCAGGCTGAGAATATTTTTGTACTCGCCCACGGTTTTGCCGATCACCAGCGAAGCCGCATCTTCCAGCGTCTGGCGGATTTTTTCGCCGCCCGGGATCTCGCCAACGCCGGTATGGCCAGCGTTATCCTTGATAATCACAATGTTGCGGGTAAAGAACGGCGAGTGCGCGCCGCTGAGGTTAAGCAGCATGCTGTCGTGGCCGGCAACCGGAATAACCTGCATGGCAGTAACTTTCGGTGTTGAACTCATCTCCTGCTCCTTATGCTGTTGCGCGGCCAAATGCCGGGCGCTTACGGTCGAATGTCCAACCGGGAATCAGATATTGCATCGCTGTGGCGTCATTGCGGGCGCCCGCAGGCAGTGACTGGAAAAGCTGATGGGCCTGATGCACGCGATCCCAGTCGAGCTCGACGCCGAGGCCTGGCGCGTCCGGCACCGTGATTTTGCCGTTGCGGATTTGAAGGGGATTTTTGGTCAGGCGCTGATCGCCCTCCTGCCAGATCCAGTGGGTATCAATGGCGGTCGGATTGCCCGGTGCCGCAGCGCCTACATGGGTAAACATCGCCAGCGAAATGTCGAAGTGGTTATTAGAATGACAGCCCCACGTCAGGCCCCATTCATCGCACAGCTGCGCCACCCGCACCGCACCGCTCAGCGTCCAGAAGTGTGGATCGGCTAACGGAATATCGACCGCGTTGAGCATCACCGCGTGGTTCATCTCGCGCCAGTTGGTGGCGATCATGTTGGTGGCGACCGGTAAGCCGGTGGCGCGCCGGAACTCCGCCATCACCTCGCGCCCTGAGTAGCCCTGCTCCGCACCGCAGGGATCTTCGGCGTAGCTCAGCACCTCCGCCATGCCTTTGCACAGGGCGATGGCTTCATCCAGAAGCCAGGCGCCGTTGGGATCAACCGTAATACGCGCATCCGGGAAGCGCTGCTTCAGCGCCGCGGCGGTCGCGATCTCCTGTTCGCCTGGCAGCACGCCGCCTTTGAGTTTGAAATCTTTAAAGCCATATTTGTCCTGCGCCGCCTCTGCCAGTCGTACTACCGCCTCGCTACTCAGTGCTTCCTGATGACGCAGGTGATACCACTCATGGCTGGCCTGTTCACCACTCAGGTAAGGCAGATCGGTCTTGCGACGGTCGCCGAGGTAGAACAGATAGCCCAGCACCGTAACTTCATCACGCTGCTTGCCGGGACCGAGTAACTCCGCCACCGGTACGCCGAGGCACTGGCCCAGCAGATCGAGCAGCGCCGCTTCCAGCGCCGCCACCGCATTGACCCGCAGCTCAAAGGTCCAGGCCCCGTTACCGAAAGTGGTAAAGTCAGCCGACTGGTTGCCCTTGTGCACCTGCTGCACCAGCCGGTTCATCCGGGCAATCTGCTGGCCTTTGACCTGCGGAATCGCCTCAACCAGCGTCTGATAGATGGTATCGCCGCCTGGCGCTTCACCAACGCCGGTATGGCCGGCGCTGTCGGTGAGCACCACGATGTTACGGGTGAAGCAGGCATTGTGTGCTCCGCCGATGTTAAGCAGCATGCTGTCATAACCGGCGACCGGGATAACCTGCATCTCTGTGATTACCGGTGAACTTTGCGTATGCATGTTGCGTCCTCTTATGGCCGGGTTTTCAGTTCGACACGTTTGATATCACCGGCAATCACCAGGAAGCTGAATGCGGCCATAAAGGCGTGAATACCCACATAGATCAGCGCACCTTCGAAGGATCCGCTGGTGGCGATGATGTAACCGATGGCGATCGGCGTCACAATGCCAGAGAGGTTACCGAACATGTTGAACAGACCGCCGCTCAGGCCACTGATCTCTTTCGGTGCAGTATCTGCCATCACCGCCCAGCCCAGTGCGCCAATCCCTTTACCAAAGAACGCCAGCGCCATGAAGAACACCACCACCCATTCGGTTTCGGTGTAGTTACACATCACCATCGAAATGGAGAGCAGCATGCCGAGCACTATCGGCGTTTTACGGGCGATATTCAGCGAGCCGGTTTTGCGCATCAGCCAGTCAGAGATTACCCCGCCCAGTACGCCACCAAGGAAGCCGCACACCGCCGGAATCGAGGCAATAAAGCCCGCTTTCAGAATCGACATGCCGCGTGCCTGGACCAGATAGACCGGGAACCAGGTAATAAAAAAGTAGGTTAAGGCGTTAACGCAGTATTGACCGAGATAGATGCCTAACATCATGCGTGAAGTCAGCAGCTGTTTGATCTGGAACCACTTCTCGTTCCAGCTCACTTTACGGCTCTCCTTTTTAACATCCATATTGATCAGCGCACCGCCCTGCTCCATATACTCCAGCTCGGCTTTATTCACGCCGGGATGATCGGTAGGGTCGTGGATGACTTTCAGCCAGATAAAGCTGAGGATGATGCCGAGGCCGCCCATGAACCAGAACACGTGCGCCCAGCCCACTGAAGAGACCAGCCAGCCCATGATCGGTGCGAAGATGACGGTGGCGAAGTATTGCGCCGAGTTGAAGATCGCTACTGCGGTGCCGCGCTCCTGCGCCGGGAACCAGGCCGCAACGATGCGGCTGTTACCAGGAAAGGATGGCGCTTCGGCCAGCCCTACCAGGAAACGCAGGATGAACAGCGACATGATGATACCGAAGCCGCTGAACAGATCGACGAAGCCCTGCAGAAAAGTAAACAGCGACCAGGTAAAAATGCTCCAGAAATAGACCCGTTTTGAGCCGAAGCGGTCAAGCAGCCAGCCACCCGGAATCTGACCAATAACGTAAGCCCATGAGAAGGCAGAGAAGATGTAGCCCAGTCCGACTGAATCGAGGCCAATATCTTTGGACATCGCTGAACCGGCAATCGAAATGGTTGCGCGGTCGCCGTAGTTGAATGAGGTGACAATAAATAACATCACCACAATCCAGTAACGGGCGTTGGTGCGCTTCTGCACCGCTTCCGCTGTCTGGCTGAAACTATTCATGATGCACTCCTGAAATATAGCGTGAGCTACATTCGCTCTGACTGCATACACATCGCGTTGGGTATCAGAGAGAAATAAGGTTAAACACGGCGATCTTTTTTTTTGGCAAATCTTTATTACCCTTTTGCCGTTTCAGCGGCAGCCTGCCGGTTAACAGCCCTCATCAGCGCAGGCGGATAAGGCCGGTGCGGCAGGCAACAAATGGGTAAAGCGTCGTGACGGATAACCTGATCTGGTTAACGAAAATCAGTATAAGAACAGCCCGCAGCGATGACATTGGAGCATCGCCCTGGAATGGAATCGATGTTTACGGGATTATTTGGCATTTGCACAGAATCCTGCGGCATGGCTCACGGAACCTGTAAATATCGGTCGTTTAACCAGCCAGAAAGCCGGTTTCCCACGCTGTTTGTGAGGGTCTTCACTTGCTTTTGGTTAATCGACCCAAAACGTGGCTATAAATCTTTTCAAAGCCGGTCAATTGCACAATGTACAGCCCACAGCGCCTCCTTATACTGAAGCTGGCAAATAGTGAGCGACTGACGGGTAACAACACGACAACAACGCACCGCACAAGTACGGTACGACAGACGGGAAGGTGAGCGATGACCCCTACAACAACTGAACAACCGCTCTATATCAAAGTCCATGAGCACGATAATGTCGCGATTGTGGTCAACAGCCTCGGACTGCCAGCCGGCACCCGCTTTGCTGATGGCCTGACGCTGACTGAGCATGTGCCGCAAGGGCATAAAGTTGCGCTCAACGCGATCGCGCAGGGCGCAGCAATCGTGCGCTACGGCGAAATCATTGGTTATGCGCTGCGCGACATTGCCGAGGGCAGCTGGATTGATGAGTCGCTGGTGACGCTGCCAGAAGCGCCGCCGCTGGCCAGCCTGCCGCTGGCGACTCAGGTCCCTGCTGAACTGCCTGCGCTGGAAGGCTATACCTTTGAAGGCTATCGCAACGCCGATGGCAGCGTCGGAACGCGTAACCTGCTCGGCATCACCACCAGCGTGCACTGCGTGGCGGGCGTGGTAGATCATGTTGTGCAATTGATTGAGCGTGATTTACTGCCGCGCTATCCCAACGTCGATGGCGTTGTCGCCCTGAATCATCTTTATGGCTGCGGCGTGGCGATCAATGCGCCGGCGGCAGTGGTGCCAATTCGCACCATCCACAACCTGGCGCTGAATGCTAATTTCGGCGGCGAAGTGATGATTGTCAGTCTGGGCTGCGAAAAATTACAGCCGGAAAGGCTGCTGACCGGCACGCCAGACGTACAGCCAATCTCGCTGGAAGAGCATGACATTGTGCGTCTGCAGGATGAGAAGCTGGTGGGATTCGGCGCCATGGTTGACGAAATTTTGCAGGTCGCCGAGCGTCACCTTAAGCGGCTTAATCAGCGCCAGCGTGAAACCTGTCCCGCCTCAGAGCTGATCGTCGGTATGCAGTGTGGCGGCAGCGATGCCTTCTCTGGCGTAACCGCCAATCCCGCCGTGGGTTTCGCCTCCGATCTGCTGGTGCGCTGTGGCGCCACCGTGATGTTCTCTGAAGTCACGGAGGTCCGTGATGCGATTCATCTGCTGACGCCGCGAGTGATTAATGAGGAGGTTGGTAAGCGCTTACTGGAGGAGATGGCCTGGTATGACGACTATCTCAATCAGGGTCAGACTGACCGCAGCGCTAACCCTTCGCCCGGCAATAAAAAAGGCGGGCTGGCCAACGTGGTGGAAAAAGCGCTCGGCTCCATTGCGAAATCGGGCCGCAGCGCGATTGCAGAAGTGCTGTCACCGGGACAGCGCCCTACCCGTCGCGGATTAATCTACGCCGCCACCCCCGCCAGTGATTTCGTCTGCGGTACCCAACAGATGGCCTCCGGCATTACCCTGCAGGTGTTTACCACCGGGCGCGGTACGCCTTACGGGCTGGCGGCCATTCCGGTGATCAAGATGGCAACGCGTAATGCGCTGGCCGAGCGCTGGCACGATCTGATGGATATTAATGCCGGGACTATTGCAACCGGCGAGGAGAGTATTGAGCAGGTGGGCTGGCGACTGTTTGAGTTGATTCTGGATATTGCCAGCGGCCGCAAACAGACCTGGTCAGATCGCTGGGGAATACGTAACCAGCTGGCGGTATTTAACCCGGCACCGATTACCTGATCCCAGGCTGCGCCCGGATGGCCATGGCGGCTATCCGGGCCGGCTCTTGCCCGCCGTCACGGCGACGGATTGTCGCGACCAACGCTGCGCGCCAAGCCGCGGCGGATTACAGCAGCGTGCCCCAGGCCTCAACCCACGGAGAAGTGACTGCTTCCGGCTCGGGATTTTCACCGGCATCAACCAGCAGGACCTCACCCACGCGCTGCGCACTCTGCTCCTGCAACAGCGCATCAAAGGTTTTGCCCGCGCCACAAAAATGCTCATAGCTGCTGTCACCCAGCGCAATGACGCCATAACGCAGCGTCGGCTGATAACCCAGCTTATCTTTTACCGCGTGGAATAGCCCCGAAATGGTATCGGGAAAATCGCCGTGTCCGGTGGTAGAGGTGACAATCAACGCCACATCGCTGGCATAAGCCTGCCAGTCTGCCAGCGTCGGATCTTCAAACACCGTCACGCTGTGGCCCTGCTGTTGCAGAATCGGCTCTGCCTCTTCCGCCACCAGCAACGCATTGCCGTATACCGTGCCCACAAAAATGCCAATCTTTGCCATCTGCCTTCTCCCTTATTCTGAAACGTTATCCTGTCCTGGCGCCGCCGCAAACTCAACCCGCGGCACCTCAGGAATGCGATCCTGCCAGCCAAACTGTGTCATCAGATTCTGCCAGACACTATCCAGCCCGGCACGGATCAGCAGCGGCTCGCCGGTGACCGGATGGGTCAGCGCCAGGCTGCTGGCATGCAGCATCAGGCGGTTAGCGCCGAAGTGCTGTGCAGCACCACGGTTCTGCCGCAGATCGCCGTGTGCAGAGTCGCCGATGATTGGATGACGCAGGTGCGACATGTGCCGGCGTAGCTGATGTTTGCGACCGCTTTTCGGCGACAGTTCAACCAGGCTATAGCGCGATGTCGCATAGCGGCCAATACCCACCGGCATCTCCACCGTGGCCAGTGACTGATAGTCGGTGACCGCCGGCTGCGCCGTACGTTCTTCAGTGGCATGCTTATCGGCTATTTTGTCCAGCTCTTCTACCAGCGGATAATCCAGCCTGCCGCTGGTTTCCAGCCAGCCGCGTACTACCGCATGGTAGGTTTTTTGCATCTGTTGTTGCTCAAACTGCTGCGACAGCAGCCGTCCGACTTCGCTGGACAATCCCATCAGCAGCACGCCGGAGGTAGGACGATCCAGACGATGCGCGGTAAACACATGCTGACCGATCTGATCGCGCACCGTCTGCATCACAAACACCGTCTCATGCCGATCCAGCCAGCTACGATGCACCAGCCAGCCGCTCGGTTTGTTCACCGCCACCAGCCAGCGGTCCTGATAAATAATTTCCAGCATCAGACCGCCGCATCCTTCAGTAACGCATCAAGCTGACGCAGCGTCAGTAACAGCGGCGCAACACCGGGCTGGTCAGGCACCAGCGCCACTTCATAATAGGGGGCAACAGCGAAGTTTTGCGGCAGTGGATGCCGGGCCGCAATCAGGGCGTGCATTCGGGGAATCAACACCCATTGCAGCCATTGCAGCGGTTCGAGCGTATCAAGGCAAAACGGCTCGCGGCTGTCGAAAGCGCTGGCATCAGGGGGTGTGCTTTGCCAGAGATCGTGCTCACGCAACACCGCTTCAACCTGCTCCAGCCGCTGCGTAATCAATTGTTCGGGCGTCATGCGCCACCTCCAGCGGACAGTAAAAAAACGGGCGGCAAGCATATCACTTGTTGGCGCAGGCACAAAAAAAGGGAGCACTGTAAAAACAGTGCTCCCGGTTCGTTTGCAGCCATCCCGCTACGTTTATGCTCCCTGCTCTTCCATGACAACTTGTCCAGTGCGAACTCCCGTCGCGCATCATCCTGATGAATCCTTAGCCTCCTGGCCCACCGCCTCTTCTGAGGGGCTCTCATTCTCCATCCTGGAGGTGTCCCTTGCTCAATCCTGAGCGGTCCTGTTTCACCCTGAAACCTTCCGTGTGCCGTAAACTCCGTTACGTTCCCGCCTCCTGGCTTATCCTCGTCCTGACGATATCTTTGTCCCCAGCATCCTGCCAGTGCGAGACATTCTGACAGAACTAATTGTGCATACAAGGGACTAAAACCGTAAGTTCGGTCTCTTAGCGAGACAATTTCAGAATAATGCCATTAAGTCGATGATTCACAATATTTTTACATCACGGACGTCCAGATGTCTCAAGTCACATCCGACGATCTCGCACAACGCTTGTAAGAGATATCTCACAAGCAATGCAGGCGATCACTGCAAATCATCAGGTAACCGGCTGTAATGACTTAAGAAATATCTCAAGACTTTCGGCTAAAACCTCACGCTGTTTACGTCCAGGCTGCTCCAGTACCACTTCCCCACTGAGGTTCGATAGCGAGACGATCTCCTGCTCTGAGTCGGTGGTAGCAATAAACAGCGTTGGCGACTGGCGCAGGCGGCGCTGCATCAGCAAATGGCCAATCAGATTCTCCTGCAGTCGCACGAAGTCCTCTTCACTCCACACCTGCAACAGCGTCAGGTTTCGTTGCTGGAAACGGGCCTGCATATCCCCGGCAAACTGGGTGGTATAGAAAGGGGTAATCTGCGGCTGCAACTGGAGGTCGATCGCCCGCTCCACCGCGTCAAGGCTGGGCGGCAGGCTAAAGGGCTGCGGCTGCCACAGAACGCGCTGGTCACGATCTTCCAGCGCACAAGGCGATGGCACGCCATACAGATCGCTGCTGGCTGGCGCATGGCCCGTGTGCTGCTGCCAGTGCTGGCAATAGCGGTTAGTAAAGTCGCGCAGTGCGGCGGCAGTTTGCTGCGTCATTCATATTCTCACTTCTGATAGGTTACACTTAGCCACTTTGATTAATTTTGGTGGTAACCGCAATGACTACTCACGAACAGGATCAGGCCCTCAGCAACCTGACGCTGGGCAAACCCACAGCCTATCACGATCGCTATGACAACAGTTTGTTGCAGGCGGTGCCGCGTAGCCTGAACCGTGAACCGCTCGGCCTGTATCCTGATAGCCTGCCGTTTACCGGCGGTGACATCTGGACCTTATATGAACTGTCGTGGCTTAACAGCAAAGGGCTGCCACAGGTCGCCGTCGGTGAAGTGGTGCTGGATGCGCAAAGCCGCAATCTGATCGAATCGAAAAGCTTTAAGCTCTATCTTAACAGTTTCAACCAGACCCACTTCGCCGACTGGGGCGAAGTACGCCAGACGCTGGAACGCGATCTGAGCGCCTGCGCTGCAGGTGAGGTGCGGGTCGCGCTGTTCCGGCTGAACGAAGTCGAAGGACAGCCGATCGGCCATTTCGACGGCTACTGCATCGATGAGCAGGATATCGCGATTGACGATTACCGCTTCAATGCCGACTACCTGGCCGATGCCACCGGCAGCGAGATCGTCGAAGAGACGCTGGTCAGCCATCTGCTCAAATCGAACTGCCTGATCACCCATCAGCCTGACTGGGGTTCAGTGATGATTCGTTATAAAGGCCCGCGTATCGACCGTGAAGCGCTGCTGCGCTATCTGGTGTCGTTCCGCCAGCACAACGAATTTCACGAACAGTGCGTAGAGCGCATCTTTAATGACCTGCTGCGTTTCTGCCACCCTGAGGCGCTGACGGTTTATGCACGCTATACGCGCCGTGGCGGACTCGATATTAACCCGTGGCGCAGCAATGTGCCCTTCTCGCCCGGCTATTCACGGCTGGTTCGTCAGTAGTTTGCGAGATCTCTCGCAGGCTGTGCGCTGCAGGCGCGGTTCCACTTGAGCTACGCTGGCCGACAAGGCTACTCTGGAGATGGCGGCAATCTGCGGGTTGCCGACCAGGGATTTTCGTCACTGCGATTGCAGTGTCAACTGTCACCCAGGCGGGTGTAAAGGAGTTCATTTGATTACCCATATCAGCCCTCTTGGCTCAATGGATCTGCTCTCGCAGCTGGAAGTCGATATACTGAAACGCACGGCCAGCAGCGACCTGTACCAACTGTTTCGCAACTGCTCGCTGGCGGTGCTGAACTCTGGCAGCCAGACCGACAGCAGCCACGAATTACTCTCCCGCTTTGAGAATTTTGATATCAACGTGCTGCGTCGTGAACGCGGCGTCAAACTGGAGCTGATCAATCCACCGGAAGAGGCGTTTGTTGATGGACGCATCATCCGTTCGCTGCAGGCCAACCTGTTTGCGGTACTGCGCGATATTCTGTTTGTCAGCGGCCAGCTCAACGCTCCAGGCCGTTTAAGCGCAGCCGAAGAGAATGATTCCGCCGCTATCACCAATACCGTCTTTTCAATTCTGCGTAATGCCCGGGCGTTGCACATTGGCGAGTATCCCAACACCGTGGTGTGCTGGGGTGGCCACTCGATCAACGCCGTTGAATATCAGTATTGCCGTAACGTCGGTACCCAGTTGGGGCTGCGTGAACTGAACATCTGTACCGGCTGCGGGCCGGGCGTGATGGAAGCACCGATGAAAGGAGCGGCGGTAGGCCACGCTCAGCAACGCTACCGTGACAGCCGCTTTATTGGCCTGACAGAACCGTCAATCATTGCCGCCGAGCCGCCGAATCCGCTGGTGAATGAGCTGATCATCATGCCGGATATCGAAAAACGTCTTGAAGCTTTTGTCCGCATCGCGCACGGCATCATCATCTTCCCTGGCGGGGTCGGCACCGCAGAAGAGCTGCTCTATCTGCTCGGCATCATGATGAATCCGCACAACAGCGATCAGGTGTTACCGCTGATCCTGACCGGACCGGAAGAGAGTGCTGATTACTTCCGGGTGCTGGATGACTTTATTGTCAGTACGCTGGGCGAGCAGGCGCGCAAGCACTATCAGATCATCATTAACGATGCTGCTGAAGTGGCGCGTCTGATGAAGCAGGCGATGCCGCAGGTTAAAGAGTATCGGCGCGAAACCGGCGACGCCTACAGCTTTAACTGGTCGATTCGTATTGCGCCGGATCTGCAGGTGCCCTTCCTGCCGACCCATGAAAATATGGCCAATCTCAACCTCTACACTAACCAGCCGCCAGAAAAACTGGCCGCCGATTTGCGTCGCGCCTTTTCAGGCATCGTGGCCGGTAACGTGAAAGAGATGGGAATCCGCGAAATCCGCGAGAAAGGACGCTATAAGCTGCATGGCGACGCCGACATCATGCATCGCATGGACGAACTACTACAGGGATTTGTCGCGCAGCAACGTATGAAGCTGCCAGGCACCGTCTACATCCCCTGCTACGAAATCATCAAATAAACCAGGAGGCAGCCGCTGGGCTGCCGATATTCTCATGGCTTTTCATCTTCTTATCGTTGATGCGTTAAACCTGATACGCCGTCTGCATGCAGTACAGGGCTCGCCGTGCGTCGATGGCTGTGTGGCGGCACTGCGTCAACTATTGGGGCATACTCGCCCGTCCCACGTAGTGGCGGTGTTTGATGGTGAAACCCGGCATCAGGGCTGGCGTCACCAGTTATTACCGGATTACAAAAGTGGCCGACCGCCGATGCCGGAAGATTTGCAGGCGGAGATGCCGGCGCTGCAACAGGCTTTTCGCGCCGCAGGCGTCAGCTGCTGGATTGCCGATCAGGATGAGGCGGATGATTTAGCCGCGACGCTGGCGGTAAAAATGGCGCAGGCCGGACATCAGGCCACCATCGTGTCAACGGACAAAGGCTACTGTCAGCTACTGGCGCCGGAAATCCGTATTCGTGACTACTTCCAGAAGCGCTGGCTCGATCTGCCGTTTATTGAAGCTGAATATGGCGTTGCGCCACAACTGTTACCCGATTTCTGGGGTTTGTGTGGCATCAGCAGCAGCAAGATCCCGGGCATTGCCGGTATCGGTCCTAAAAGCGCAAAACAACTGCTGGCAGAGTTTCATTCACTGGACGGCATCTATCAGCAGCTGGATCAGGTGCCGACAAAATGGCGTGACAAATTGGTCAGCGGCCAGCAGATGGCGGAGATCAGCCGCCAGGTGGCCACGCTGAAGCGGGATTTGGTGTTGCAGGGCAACCTGAATACCTTGCGTTACAGCGGCTGAGTGCAGGAACACTCAGCCGATTGATCAGCGTTCGTCGCGACGGCCACCGACCGCCGCCCAGATACGACGAATGTGTACCGTAACTTCTTCGCGATCGTGATAGAGCTGACGCGCCCGGATCTGCGCATTGATGCCGTTCTCATGGAGACGTTCTTCAATCATCGCCAGATTCTGCGTCACCTCTTCGTAACGCTTTTTCATCGGTAACTTGAGGTTGAAAATCGCCTCGCGGCACCAGCCGTTGACCAGCCAGTCGGTCATCAGGTTCGCTACCCGTACCGGTTTCTCAACCATGTCACACACCAGCCAGCTAATGTTGGTGCGCGGCGGGCGGAATTTGAATCCATCAACGCGTTCATGCATCACCTGCCCGGTCTCCATCAGGCTCGGCGCCATCGGACCGTTATCGACCGCATACACCATCATGCTGCGCTGCACCAGTTGGTAGGTCCAGCCGCCCGGGCAGGCACCGAGATCGACGGCATACATGCCGCTGGCCAGACGTTCATCCCATTCGTCCGCCGGAATAAAGACGTGAAACGCCTCTTCCAGCTTAAGGGTTGAACGGCTCGGCGCATCGGACGGGAACTTAAGCCGCGGAATGCCCATATAAAAAGACGAACTGTTTTCCGGTAATGAATAGCCAACGTAACAGGTGCCCGGCGCAATGAAAAATACATGCACCACCGGACGTTTCGGGCTTTCGTAGTTCAGCAGAATTTTGCTTTCGCGCAGTGCGGAACGCAGTGGCACGGTGAACTTGCGGCAGAATTTGGTCAGCTCTTTCGCTTCGTTGGTGTCTGGCACCTCGACGCGCAGTTCACCGCCCTTTTCAACCACGCCGGTCAACATGCCAACGATTGGCGTGATGCGGTCTTCCTGCGGCAGGTCGCGCAGTAGTTCGCCGACCACCAGCATCTGACGCGCAAAGATCAGGTCGTCAAACGGCAATTCCCGTACCAGCCGTTCGGCGTCCTCAAACTGATAACACTCAAACAGCACATAGCCCGAGTCATCTTTTACCCGTGGGAAACCGTAGACTTCGCGTTCAGCAGCCTTCGCACTGATTTCTGCCGCACACTCTTTTTCAAAACCGGGACGGCAATAGAGTAAAACTTTATTCATGGCGTTCTGCCCTTCGTTTAAGACGCAGCGCGCCAATCAACATCAATACCCAACCCGCAAGGAAGCATAATCCTCCCACTGGCGTGATAAAAACCCAAAATTTCAGATGTGACAGCGCCAGACAGTAGAGACTGCCGCTGAACAGTACGGTGCCGAGCGCCATCAGCGCACTGCTCCAGTAAAACCAGATATTGGCGCGGCGTAACATCGCGGCACCCAGCCCCATCACCGCTAAGGTGTGATAAGCCTGATATTCCAGCCCGGTATGAATCCAGGCCATTTCCGCCGGCCCGAGCGATTTACTCAAAACGTGGGCACCAAAAGCACCAAATGCCACCAGCAAAAATCCGCTGATGGCAGCAAAAATAAACATGGCACGACTGGACATGAAACGATCCTCAGAGTGCGTTTGCATCGCAATGCAATTAAATCAAGACGTTATTGTTGATATCGAAAGCGGAATTTTTCTTGTTCGGTTGCAGCTTTTGCCAGGATCCACTGTCGAAAGGCGGCTATTTTACCCAGTTCTGCCTGGCTGTCATGACAAACCAGATAAAAAGCGTTTTTACTGACTAATACGTCGTTGAACGGACAGATCAATCGGCCGGCCTCAATTTCGCTTTGCGCCATCACATTATTGGCCAGCGCTACGCCCTGACCGTGAATGGCCGCCTGCAGTACCATTGCACTGTGGCTGAAAATAGGACCTTGCTGAACGTTGATGTGCTGCAGGCCAAGCTGACGGATATACGACTGCCAGTCACGTCGTGAAGCATCGTGCAGCAGCGTGAATCGCGACAGATCCATCGGCGTTTTAAGCGGGTTTTCGCCGGTCATCAGCGAAGGCGAGCAGACCGGCAATAAATATTCTGCGTAGAGTTTCTCAACCCGCAGGCCTGGCCAGTTACCGCGGCCGTAAAAAATTGCCACGTCGACATCATCGGCCAGCTTCTCTTCATCACGGTCGACCGCCTGAATACGCACGTCGATTCCCGGATAAGCCATATTAAAGCTGGAGAGGCGTGGCACCAGCCACTGAATCGCAAAGCTGGGCAGCAGGCTGACGGTCAGCGCGCCCTTGGCACTGCGTGCCTGCAGTTTGCGGGTAGCTTCGTTGAGCGCCGAGAAGATCTCTTTGATATCCAGATAGTAGCTTTGCCCTTCTTCGGTCAACAAAAGCGAACGATTCCTCCGGCGAAACAGCTTCAGACCGAGAAAATCTTCCAGAGATTTAATCTGATGGCTTACAGCTGCCTGGGTGACGAAAAGCTCTTCAGCGGCTTTAGTAAAGCTTAAATGGCGTGCGGCGGCATCAAATACCCGCAGTGCGTTGAGAGGAGGAAGGCGTTTCGACATGGTTTTCCGTATCCGGATCGGCGAAAAATACGCAGGCTTATACGCAGCCTTTACGTATTAGAATTTTTAATCCGAGGCATTATAATTTGTCCGTTGAGGAACCTCCAGCAAATACCTATAGTTGCCGCACTTCCTGAGCCGGAACGAAAAGTTTTTAGAATTGTGAGTGAGTTCGCAGATTTTCTGAAAGCTTTTGGCTTGTGGTCGTGATGTTGTGTTTGCAATTTTTGATCCGACTGTTGCGGATCAAGCTCTTAATTCCTGTAGATTTACCCTGTCTGTCCATAGTGATTTTTAAATAGCACCGCAAATTGCGGTGCTTTTTTTTGCTTAATTACTGACCCATCTCAACCATTTCTTTGACATCGGTGCGGTTAATCTGCTGCTCGTTGCCATTGGCATCTTTATAGCTGATCATACCGGTTTCATCGTCTACCTTAGGTTTGCCGTCGGCAACAATGGTGCGTCCATCATTGGTGTGCATCACATAGTTGCTGGAACAGGCAGTCAGGGTAAAGGCCAGAGTACAGACGGCCAGCACTGCGGTGAGTTTTTTCATCTTCTATCTCCTTGCAGATTGATTGCATCAAACCACCCGCGTTACGCTAACCATAGGCAGCAGATAAGTGTGATCGACCAAATATTGTTCGATCGTTGTGCGGGTTTGGTTTAAACCTTGCAATAATCAGCATAACGCGCTTTTCCAGCTTTGCCAGACAGAGACCACTCTTTCAGTCTGGTCCTATTTATTCTCATCATGGGCCGCGTATGACCGTATTTAACCCAACCGCGTTTCGCCAGCAGTTTCCGGCACTGGCCGATGCCGGCGTCTACCTCGACAGCGCAGCGACGACGCTGAAGCCGCAGGCGGTAATCGACAGCATCCAGCAGTTCTACAGCCTGAGCGCCGGTACCGTGCACCGCAGTCAGTTTGCTGCGGCGCGCGCCTTAACCGAGCGTTATGAGCAGGCACGTAGCCAGGTGGCGCACTGGCTTAACGCCGCTGATGGCCATCAGATTGTCTGGACGCGGGGCACCACTGAAGCCATTAATCTGGTGGCGAACAGCTGGCTGCGACCTCGCTTACAGCCAGGCGACGAGATCGTGGTGAGCGAAGCAGAACACCACGCGAATCTGGTGCCGTGGCTGATGGCGGCACAGGCCTGCGGCGCCCGGGTGGTCAAATGGCCGTTGGGTGCCGATCGGTTACCGGATATCACCCAGCTGCCGGCATTGCTGAACAGCCGCACCCGTTTGCTGGCGGTGAGTCAGATGTCCAACGTCACCGGCGGTTGTCCCGACCTCGTCCAGGCCATTCAGCTGGCGCATGCGGTCGGCGCCAAAGTGATGGTGGATGGCGCACAGGGCGTGGTGCACTGCCCGCCCGATGTGCAGGCGCTGGATATCGACTTCTACGCTTTCTCCGGTCACAAAATCTATGGCCCGATGGGGATTGGCGTGTTGTATGGCAAAGCCGAGCTGCTGGAGGAGATGGCACCGTGGCAGGGTGGCGGCAAAATGCTGACTGAAGTCGATTTCAACGGCTTTACTCCTCAGCCGGTGCCGTGGCGCTTCGAAGCGGGTACGCCTAACGTGGCGGGCGTGGTGGGATTAAGCGCGGCGCTAAGCTGGCTGGGTCAGCACGATCAGGCTAAAGCGGAGAGCTGGAGTCAGCAACTCGCCAGCCTGGCGGAGGAGCAGCTGGCTGAATTACCGGGCTTTCGCAGTTTCCGCTGCGGCCATGCCAGCCTGTTAGCCTTTGAATTCACCGGACTGCACCACAGCGATATCGTCACTCTGCTGGCTGAGCAGGGTATCGCTTTACGTGCCGGTCAGCACTGCGCTCAGCCGCTGCTGGCGGCGCTCGGCGTTAGCGGGACGCTTCGCGCCTCATTTGCGCCCTATAATAATTTGCAGGATGTTGATGCCCTGGTGCGCGCTATGCGCAGCGCCATTTCGCTGTTATCGGAGTTTTAATCATGAGTTCACCGCTGTTAGCGCCACACCCGTTTGGCGAGCTGATTACGGTTGCCAGCCTGAAGGAGACGTTTAGCCGCTTTCATCAGTGGGAGGATCGCTATCGTCAGCTGATTCAGCTGAGCCGCCAGCTCCCGGCATTACCCGAAGCGCTAAAAAAAGCGGAGATTGAGCTGAGTGGTTGTGAAAACCGGGTCTGGCTGAGCAGCCAGTTGCGTCCGGATGGCACCCTGCACTTCTATGGCGACAGTGAAGGCCGCATCGTGCGTGGTCTGCTGGCCGTGCTGCTGACCGCAGTGGAAGGTCAGACGCCGCACGCGCTGCTTGAAAACGATCCGCTGGCGCTGTTCGATCAGCTGGGCCTGCGCGCCCAGCTTAGCGCCTCGCGCAGCAGCGGTTTGCAGGCGCTTTCCTCGGCGGTACAGCAGGCGGCGCGTCAGGCGTGCGATCAGGCCTGACGGGCGGCACGCGCCAGATATTTCTTCAGCGCGTGAGAGACGGCGACAAAGCCGAAAGTGGCGGTCACCATGGTGGCCGCGCCAAAGCCGGCGGCGCAGTCCATTCTTTTCGGTCCTTCTGCCGTGCTGCGTGAGGCACAAACGCTGCCGTCCGGCTGCGGATAGACCAGCGCCTCGGTCGAAAAGACGCAGTCGATACCGAGTTTGCCCTTACTGTTTTTCACCACGCCGAAGGTTTTCAGCCGCTCACGTAGCTTTGCCGCCAGCGGATCCTGAATGGTTTTTGCCAGATCGGCGACCTGGATCTGAGTGGGATCGATCTGACCACCCGCTCCGCCAGTAGTGATCAGCGGGATCTTGTTTCGGCGGCACCAGGCGATCAGCGCCGCTTTAGGCCGCACGCTGTCGATGGCGTCGATCACATAATCGAATCCGGCCGCCATCAGCTCTGCGGTGTTGTCCGGCGTGATAAAGTCATCGACGCAGATCACCTCACAATCGGGATTAATTGCGCGCAGGCGTTCCGCCATAACTTCGGTTTTGGCTTTGCCGACGTTGCCATTAAGCGCGTGAATCTGCCGGTTGGTATTAGTGATGCAGACATCATCCATATCGATCAGGGTGATTTTGCCAATCCCGGTGCGCACCAGCGCCTCGGCCGCCCAGGAGCCGACGCCGCCAATACCGATGACGCAGAAATGCGCATCTGCAAAACGCTGCAACGCATCCTGACCATACAGACGCGCCGTGCCACCAAACCGCTGGTGCCAGGCGTCATTTAACACTTTCATAGTTGAACCTGTAACGTCGTGCGGGCCCGCAGGCCCGCAGAGAAGAAATTAGTTGGAACCGAGTAGCAGTGAGCCATTATTACCGTTTTGCGGGCTGGAGAACAGCGGTTGTCCGGCACCCGGTGCAGCTTTCAGTACCCAGACGCGGCCATAGTGGTTATAGAAACCGGCCAGATGGGCGGCGTCCGGCCCGATCCCCTGATAGATGTCGAAATGCTGGCCTTTAATCGCGCCGCCTACATCCAGCGCCACCATCAGGCGCATCTCATATTTGCCGTTGAATTTGCCTTTCTCATTTAACTGCGGCACTTCTGCCAGCAGAGTCGTACCGGCCGGAATGATCGAGCGGTCAGATGCAACGGACGCTTTTGCCACCAGCGGCACCGCGCTGGCACCCCGCACTGGCGTAAACGGCTCTGGCTTAAAGAAGACGAATGACGGATTGGTTTCCAGCAGAGCACGCACTTCCTGCGGCGAATGTTCCTGCGCCCACTGACGAATCGCCTGCATCGACATATCTTCACGCTTCACTTCGCCACGATCGATCAGCTCTTTACCGATACTGTGGTAACCCCAGCCATTTTTGCCGGCGTAGCCAAAGAAGCTCATCGGGCGGCCATCACCAAAGTCGACGTAACCACTGCCCTGCACATCCATCATGAAATTATCAATCAGCGAGTTGCTGTAGGCGATGACATAACGATCGTCGAGGCCGCCACTATAGATAGAGGCGCGGCTCGGGAGTTTTTCTCCGCGCTTACGCGGCGGCATGCGATAAATCGGGTACTGGAATTCGCCCTGACGGGTATAGCGCGCTTCAACGACCGGCGTGTAGTAGCCGGTGAACTGCACGTTACCGTAGTTATCGGTTCCTTCCATCTGCCAGGCATTCAGGCCAAACTGCTGCAGCTGACGAGTATCAGCACCGGCCATCAGCCAGCTTTCGATGGCGCTATACGTACCGTTCTGACGGCTGTACAGCCCTGACGAGGCAGCTTGAATCTGACGCACCTGCTCGCCAAAGTCCCGGCCATTCACCGGGCGACCTTTGGCATTCGGCTGATTAACCAGCGCCAGTGGCTGTTCCAGTTTGCCATCTTTATATTGCTGACCGCGATCGGTCGGTTTAGAACTACAGCTCGCCAGCAGCGCGATGAGTGCGCCGGTCAGTGCAATCCTGGCCCAGTGTGCTTTCATTATTGTCTCTTTTTATAAATGTTCGTCCCGCGACGATAGCAAAGCGCCCGACAGAATGAAATCCATCCGCTTTCTGCGCTTCGCCATCAGTTCAATAATTGGCCAGATGGTTGATTCCTTCAGCAACTGACTGTAAATTTGACCTTTATGTGCAAAAAGGGGTTGCATCAAATAACGCGCGGAGTATAGTGCGCATCCACGGACGCGGGGTGGAGCAGCCTGGTAGCTCGTCGGGCTCATAACCCGAAGGTCGTCGGTTCAAATCCGGCCCCCGCAACCAATACTTCTGTAGCCGTTTACAGAAGTGACAATGTGAAAGTCGCTAAGCGCAATACGGACGCGGGGTGGAGCAGCCTGGTAGCTCGTCGGGCTCATAACCCGAAGGTCGTCGGTTCAAATCCGGCCCCCGCAACCAATACTTCTGTAGCCTTTTACCGAAGTAGCAAGGTGAAAAACGCTAAGCGCAAAATAAGTGAAAAAGAGTAATACGGACGCGGGGTGGAGCAGCCTGGTAGCTCGTCGGGCTCATAACCCGAAGGTCGTCGGTTCAAATCCGGCCCCCGCAACCAATCATTTAAACACCTGAGAGGGTGTTTTTTTGTTTCTGCCGCTCCTGATTTCTTTTTTCCCCTGTCCGCGGTTAAGCGGCTGCGGATAGCACCTGCTACCCGCCACCCTTTAACGGTGCGCCAGCGCCGCCCCACTCTGCACGTATGCTTTGATTCCCTGCAAAATCGCCTCTGCCACCTGATGCTGATAACGGGTGGTGCGCAACTTACGCTCCTCTTCCACGTTACTGATAAAAGCCGTCTCCACCAGGATGGACGGAATATCAGGCGCTTTCAGAACCGCAAACCCGGCCTGATCCACCGTACGCTTATGCAGATGATTGATCCGCCCCATGCGGTGCAGCACCTCTTTACCGAACTTCAGGCTGTCATGGATGGTCTGCCGCTGCACCATATCGAACATGGTATGGTCGAGATAACGATCGCCGCTTTTGCTGACGCCGCCAATCAGGTCAGATTCGTTCTGGGTCTGTGCCAGGAAGCGGGCCGCGGCTGAGGTCGCGCCGCTGGTAGAGAGTGCAAACACCGACGAACCGCGCGCCGCCCGGCTGGTGAACGCATCGGCATGGATTGAAACAAACAGATCGGCGCGCTGCTTACGGGCTTTGGCCACTCTGACGCGCAGCGGAATAAACACATCTTCATTGCGCGTCATGTAGGCCTTCATGTTGGCTTCTTTATCGATCAACGCTTTCAGCCGTCGGCCGATCTTCAGCACAATATCTTTCTCACGGGTTTTATATTTGCCGTGCGCGCCCGGATCTTCGCCGCCATGGCCGGGATCGATCATGATAATGATCGGACGATCGCGCCCGGCTTTACCCGGTAGCGGCGCCTGCACCGTTTCATTTTTCTCAAGATCGCCCTGATTATAGTCCCTCAGCAACGCCAGCAGCGGATCGTCTTCAACCTGATTCTGGCTCGGATAGAGATCCACTACCAGCCGGTGATTGATCCCCGCCACCGGCGACAGGTTAAAGATCTTCGGTGCTACGCTGCGCTTTAGCTCCAGCACCACCCGCACCGTATTGCTGTCAAACTGGCCGACACGTGCATTTTTAATGAAGGGATCATCTACCCTCACCTGCTTATCGACCCCTTTCAGTACCGTATTGAGGTGCAGGCCTTCAATATCGATCACCAGCCGTTCCGGATGACTCAGGGCAAACTGCTTATATTTCAGCGCCACATTCGATTCCAGCGTCATACGGGAATAGGTTGATGATGGCCAGATGCGTACCGCGACGATATGGTTTTTAGCGGCCATACCGACCCGGCTGACGCTTAACATCAGTAACGCGCCGGTTCCTTGTAAAAATCGTCTGCGTGAAAAGTGGGAATTAAAATCCGACATGCCGCTCCAGCTGCTGTGTAATGTCTAAAAAAGCGCCAGTTAATCAAATGGCGGCGAAAACTTTATCCAATCCAGAAGGTGATGTCACCCCGGAAACCCTAAATAATGCAGGCTGTTAGCGGCTTTGACACCCGAAAAAACGTAAATTTTCGTCAGGATTAGCGCTTGCAAAATCGCAGTGAAAAGAATAAAAATACAAAAAATTCGAATAAACATTCACTGAGGGCTGGCTGTGAAGGAACGTAGTACTGAACTGGTTCAGGGTTTTCGCCATACCGTTCCCTATATCAATGCCCACCGGGGTAAGACGTTTGTCATCATGCTGGGCGGCGAGGCGATTGAGCATGAGAACTTCTCGGGCATCGTTAATGATATAGGCCTGCTGCACAGCCTCGGTATCCGCCTGGTGGTGGTCTATGGCGCTCGTCCGCAGATTGATGCCAGCCTCGCGGAACACCAGCTGGAGCCGGTTTATCACAAGTTTACCCGGGTTACCGACGCGCAATCGCTGGAACTGGTGAAGCAGGCGGCCGGTCGTCTGCAGTTAGATATCACCGCCCGTCTGTCGATGAGCCTCAACAATACCCCGCTGCAGGGCGCGCATATCAATGTGGTCAGCGGCAACTTCATTATTGCGCAGCCGCTGGGTGTCGATGATGGCGTCGATTATTGTCACAGCGGGCGTATTCGTCGTATCGATGAAGAGGCGATTCATCGTCAGCTGGATAACGATGCGATTGTGCTGCTTGGTCCGGTGGCGGTTTCAGTGACCGGTGAGAGTTTCAATCTTACTTCAGAAGAGGTCGCGACCCAGCTGGCGATCAAACTCAAAGCAGAAAAGATGATCGGCTTCTGCTCTGAACAGGGCGCACTGGACAGCGAAGGCAATATTATCTCCGAACTGTTCCCGAATGATGCCCAGGCGCGCATTGATGAGATTGAAAGCGGCGGTGATTATCTCTCCGGCACCGTCCGTTTCCTGCGCGGCGCGGTTAAAGCCTGCCGCAGCGGCGTGCGGCGTAGCCATCTGATCAGCTATCAGGAAGATGGCGCGCTGTTGCAGGAGCTGTTCTCACGCGACGGCATCGGTACCCAGATTGTGATGGAGTCGGCTGAGCAGATTCGTCGTGCCAATATTAATGATATCGGCGGTATTCTCGAACTGATCCGGCCGCTGGAGCAACAGGGGATTCTGGTGCGTCGCTCACGCGAACAGCTGGAGATGGAGATCGATAAATTCACCATCATTCAGCGCGACAATCTGACCATCGCCTGTGCCGCGCTCTATCCGTTTATGGATGAGAAAATCGGTGAGATGGCCTGCGTGGCGGTCCATCCCGACTACCGCAGTTCATCGCGCGGTGAAATGTTGCTGCAGCGCGTGGCGTTGCAGGCGCGCCAGATGGGGCTGCAGAAGCTGTTTGTGTTAACCACCCGCAGTATTCACTGGTTCCAGGAACGCGGCTTTACGCCGGTTGATATTGAGTCGCTGCCTGAGAGTAAAAAAGAGATGTATAACTATCAGCGTCGCTCAAAAGTTCTGATGGCCGATCTGAGCCGCAACACGCTATAAGCGCCAGCAGGACCGGGCGGTTGATGCCGCCCGGCCCGCTTTTCCTGTGATTTATCCTGCCTCGCCCAGCCGCTCAACCAGACCGCTACGCCGCTGCGTTTGCAGCTGAACGGCGCGCTGAAACACCGCTGGATCGCTGTAGAGCGTCAGCTGTTTACGGGCGCGCGTAATCGCGGTGTAAACCAGCTCACGGGTCAATACCGGCAGAAACTGGGTTGGCATCACCAGCGCAGTATGTTCAAACTCCGACCCCTGCGATTTGTGTACCGTCATCACCCAGGCAGTTTCATGCGAGGGTAAGCGGCTCGGCTGAATCGCTTTGATGCTGCCATCCGGCAGCGGGAAAAAGACTTTCAGGTTGCCCTCTTCGTCACGCAGCGTAATGCCGATATCGCCATTGAACAGCCCCAGCGCGCTGTCGTTACGGGTGATCATCACCGGACGTCCGGCATACCAGCGCCCGCCGATTGCGGGGCGTCGGATTCGCTGCAGCTGCATCAGCCGCTGTTCAACCCGCTGGTTAAGGCCCTGCACGCCAAAGGGCCCGTCACGTAATGCACACAGCAGCTGATAGCGACCAAAGGCGGCCAGCACTTCGGCAGGAGACGCCTGTTGCCTGATCAGCTGCAAATAAGGCTGATAGCCCTGCGCCACCTCATCCAGCATCGCCTGATAGGCTTCGCCACTGGTTAACGGCTGATAGCTGAGGTCCTGGTAGCCCGCAGCGAACACTGCCTTCACCTGCTGTGCATCGCCGAGGTTAATCGCCTGAGCCAGCTGGCCGATGCCCGATTTAGCGTCAAAACGGTAACTTTTTTGCAGCAGGCAGATACTGTCGCGAACCGCAGGTGCCAGCCGATCGTCACTGCCCTGCAGCGAACATCCGGTCAGCAAGGCGAGCTGTTCCGCGCGCGCCAGGCTATAGCCGCTTTCGCTACAGCGACAGATATCGCCCAGCACCGCCCCCGCCTCGACCGAAGCCAGCTGGTCACGATCGCCCAGAAACACCACCCGAGCATGGGCCGGCAGTGCGGCGATCAGCTTCGCCATCATCGACAGATCGACCATAGAGGCTTCATCGACCACCAGCACATCGAGATGCAGCCGGTTACCGGCGTGGTAGCGCAGACGCTGGGTGTCCGGCTGCGCGCCCAGCAGGCGATGCAGCGTGGTCGCTTCCGTCGGAAAGCGCTGACGTTCTTCCTCGCTGACCGCTAAATTCTGCAACGCGTTGCCAAGCGATTCGGTAAGGCGCGCCGCGGCTTTGCCGGTTGGCGCGGCTAACTGAATGCGTAAATTGCCAGGATTAAGCCGAATCAGCGCGGCGAGGAGCTTAGCGACCGTGGTGGTTTTCCCGGTGCCGGGCCCGCCAGAAATAACGGCGGTCTTGCGGGTCAGCGCGACAGCGGCCGCGATTTTCTGCCAGTCATCCGGACGATTGCCGAACAGGGTATTCAGCACCTCACTGGCCGCCCCGGCATCAAACGCCGATTTCACCTCCTGCAGGGCAAAGAAGCTCGCCACTCTGCCCTCGCTGTGCCACAGACGATGCAGATAGAGACGGCGATTACTGAGTACCAGCGGGGTGACCAGGCTGCCGTCACTGACCGCAGACCAGTCGGCCAGCAGTGATGGCCAGTCATCCGGCGCGCCGGCAGCCTGCCACAAAGCCTGCGCCAGCGCGGGCTGACGGCCCGCAAACAGGCCCGCTTCGCTCAGGTTATCCAGCGGCAGACAGACATGGCCTTCCCCCGCTTCCGCGCTGACGCAGGCCGCCGCAAGCAGCCGTGCCGGTTGCGACTCATCCGCCAGCAGACGAGCAAACTGAATATCTAACGGCCGCAGGAGACGCTTCTCTACCGCCTGAAGCAGCAAGCTCAGCATTTCACTCATGACATCTCCCTGGTGTGACCAAACAACGCATCAATCTCTTCAATAAAGGCTTCGCTGGGACGGGTGGCAAAAATACCGTTATCCGGGGAACTGCCATCCATCCCGCGTAAAAACAGATAAAACACTCCGCCGAAGTGGCGCTGATAATCATAATCCTGCAGACGGTGCTGAAGATAGCGATGCAGCGCCAGGGTATACAGCTGATACTGTAAATCGTAGCGGTGGTCGATCATCGCCTGTGCCATCGCCTCTGGGGTATACGCGGCGTGGCTCTCTCCCAGCCAGTTCGACTTGTAGTCGAGCAGATAATATTTTCCCTGCCAGCGGAACACCAGATCGATAAAGCCTTTTAGCATGCCCTGCACCTGACGAAAATCGAGTGCTGCCGCCTGCTGTGACAGCGGGTCGTGACGGCGCAGCAGATCGTCAAGATCGGCAGCGGTCAGCAGATTATTAATCGGCAGATAGAATTCCATCTCGATCAGCCGGTCACTGCTGTTTATCGCCGACAGCGTCAGGCCGTCATCATTGAGCGGCGTATGCAGTACCCGCTCAATCCACTGCTGGATCACCGGTAACCAGCTCAGCGGATAGCCATGATGCTGCAGCTGATCTTCCAGCCAGAACGCATCCGGCGGTTCGGCAAAGTCGATCGATTCAAACAGACCGTGCAAAAAGGTGCCCGGTGCGGCACCGCGTGGAAAGTGATGAGGCGTGAGAGCCGCTTCTTCGCCGCTCTCCTCTTCGCCTGCCGCATCAATATCGAAATTCGGCAGCGCATCCAGCAGTGCGGAGCTGTGGTGTTGTTGCAGGCCAGAGTAACTGGTGACCCGCCAGGCATCGGCCAGCGCGCGCGTCACTTCTCTGCTGCTTAAGGCTTGATCGCCGGTCGGCCGATCCTGCCAGACTTCACCCGGCCGCAGGTCGTCAGCGATCACCTCAATCCCGTTGCCGCTTAACGCCGCTAACCGCTGGCTGAGCTGTTGCGCATCGGCCGCTTCACCCCGCTGCACCAGATAACCGAGTGCGCTGTTGTGCAGATCGCTGTCACCCTCTTTTTTACGCGTTCCCTTGATCAACGGCGCAATGCCGACGCTGCAGTGATAAACCGAGCGGGTCAGCGCCACATAGAGCAGACGCAAATCCTCCGCCAGTCGCTCCTCTTCGGCCAGCTCCATGCTCTGGGCATCACCCTGCACATCCAGCAAGGCGGCAAAACTTTCACGATCGTGATAAAGCGCACTGGCCGCCTCACGGTAGCCAGCGGCAAACGGCAGCCAGACCAGCGGATATTGCAGCCCTTTCGATTTATGGATGGTGACGATTTGCACCAGATGGCGATCGCTTTCCAGCCGCAGCTGCTGGCTGGCCGCCTGGCTATTGGGTCGGGCAATCTGCTGGGCCAGAAAGCGCACCAGCGCGTGCGGGCTGTCGAGCTGTACTGAGGCTTCCTGCAGCAGTTCGCCCAGATGCATCAGATCGGTCAGGCGGCGCTCACCGTTTTCGGAGGCCAGCATATTTTCAGCCAGCTGACGCTTGATCATCACGTCGCGCAGCATCGGCAACACACCACGCTGGTGCCACAGCTGCTGCCAGACGGCAAACTGCTCGACCAGCGCATCCCACTCGCGCTCATTTTGGGTCAGCGCATCGAGCGTGGCGGCGTCAATGGCGAAGATAGAAGTCGCCAGCGCACTGCGCACCAGCCGCTCCTGCTCCGGTGCCTGGATCGCCTGCAGCAGCCACAGCAGTTCCCGCGCTTCAGGCGTGGTGTAGACGCTGTCGCGACTGGAGAGATAGACCGAGGGAATCGACAGTGCATTGAGCGCATCGCGGATCAAACCCGCTTCGTTACGGCTGCGCACCAGCACGGTGATATCGGACGCACGCACCGGACGCAGCGACTCCCCCTTTCCTAAGCTGGCACGTCCCTGCTGTCCGGCCACCAGCCAGCGGCTGATATCCGCCGCACACTGACGCGCCATAAACTGCTGATAATCGCTGCTGCCGACGCCTGCCCCGGGCTGTAACCAGAAGCGCAGCGCCGGTTGCGGCCGATCGTCATAGATTAGTTTCAGCGCCTGATTCGGTGCCGCCGCTTTGACCTGCAGGAAAGGAATAGCGGAGAACAGAAACGGCGATTCCAGCTGAGAAAACAGCCGGTTAACGCTATCGACCATTTCCGGTGACGAGCGCCAGTTAGTATCGAGCGTGTAGTGAGCGCTAACTTCGCTTCTCGCGCGCAGATAGGTAAAAATATCCGCGCCGCGGAAGGCATAAATCGCCTGCTTAGGGTCACCGATTAGCAACAGCGCCTGTTCTGGCTGGTTGATATACAGCGTGCGGAAAATGCGGTACTGCTGCGGATCGGTATCCTGGAATTCATCGATCAGGGCGACCGGGAACCGTGCCCGAATGGTCTCAGCCAGCAGGATGCCGCCCGGCTGCTGCAACGCCTCATCCAGCTTGCTCAGCAGATCATCAAAGCCTAACAGCGCCCGCAGCCGTTTCTCACGCTGGACGGTGGCGCGCACGTCAGTCAGCGCCTGTGCAATGATCACATCACGCAGCGACAGCGGTTCCGCCAGAAACCGATCGATGGCGTCAAACACTGCATGACGCGGGGCTTCACCTTTTTTGGTTTTCTCCTCCAGCACCTGCTGACCAAAACGCTCCAGCTCTTTCGGCAGCTGGTAATCCAGCGTTTCGCTGTTGGCCCACTGTGTGACTTTCGCCACCCAGATCGGCAAATTTTTACTGCTGTAGCTGCGCTTATCGACACCGGAGGCGCTGATGATGCCTTCAACATCGGCACTGAGCGACAGCCACTGCTGCTTGATTGAGGTAATGCGCGCCAGATTGCGAGCATGGCGTGACGCCAGCGTTTCATCGGCAGCAGGCGGCCGCTTCAGGCTGGGCGATTCACCCTGTAGCCAGGGACGCAGCGTGGTCAGCAGGCTGTCCGGCCCGCTCCATTCCGCCGCAATCACCCGCGCCACGTCAAGCGACAGCGGGTAGCACTGCCGCCGCCAGAAATCGGCCGTCGACTGCTTCAGCAGCGCCTGCTCATCTTCAATCAGCTCCTGCTCAAACAGCATGCCCGATTCAAACGCGTTGAGGTTGAGCATCCGCTGGCAGAAACCGTGGATAGTAAAGATCGCCGCTTCATCCATCTGCCGCTCGGCCGCCAGCAGTTGCGCTGCGGCGTGCGCGAAATCCGGTATCTGATCAAGCAGCAGCTGATGCATCGGGTCGCCACTGTGACCGCGGATACAGGCCAGCCGCAGCTGATGGATATTCTCGCGGATACGGCCGCGCAGTTCAGCGGTCGCGGCCTCGGTGAAGGTCACAACTAAAATTTCTTCAACCGACAGCGGACGGCTGTAAGCATTTTCGCCGCCTAATCCCAGCAGCAGACGAAGATAGAGCAAACCAATGGTAAAGGTTTTTCCGGTCCCCGCTGAGGCCTCAATCAGCCGCTCACCCCGGAGCGGCAGCGTTAAGGGATTCAGGGATTCGGCAGGTAACTGCGTCATTGGGTCTCACTCTTTACCGGCAGCGACTGCTGCAACTGCGCTACTTCATTCCAGGTTTTCCAGCCTGGCAGCTGGGCAAAGGCCACTTTTTCATTGCTGTTGCCCGCGATCTGCGAGGTCATCACCATACCGGTGTGTTGTATCACCGCATGCTGGAAGAAATCAGCCAGGCTGGCAGGGGTCAGCTGTTTAATCTGCGCAATCACTTTCTGGCGGGTGTCAAAGTCGTCATTCTGGCGGTCAAAGTCGCGGCTATAGCGATCCGCCTCCTCGTCCAGCGTCTGAGGACGCTGCTGCAAATCATTGATCATCGCCTGCTGATACTGGGCAAAATCGGCCTGACTCATCGTGCGCAGGCGTTTCTCCGCCTGCGGATAGAAGGCCTGATAACGCTGCAGCAGCCAGGCCGGTTGTTTGCTGTTGCTCTGCAGCAGGAAACCGATCCCCCACTGACGGCCTACCGGCATCTGGAAGGCAAACACCGCATAGCCAAGTTGCTCTTCGGTGCGTAGCTGGTTGTAGAACCACGGCTGCACAATCTGACTCAGCATCGAGCTGTTCGCCATGCTCTGGTATTCGCCATAGCCGAGCGGTATATAGAGCGCCGCTAAGGCAGAATCGGTGCTGCTGCCCTTCTGTTGCAGGTTAGCTTTAAGCGGTTTTTCGAATGTCACATAGTTACTGCGCCAGGTGTCAGTGCCGGTGCTCTGCATCTGCTGCTTCAGTTCACGCCCCAGCTGGATCACGCTGTCCGCACTCAGGTTACCCACCACCATCATTTCCGGCGTTGCCGCGTGGAACAGTTCATCGCGATAGGTGGTGACATCATTAAGTGTGATAGCACTGACTAACTTGCGACGCGTTTCCCGCTGAGTGTAGGGCAACTGCGACAGCAGCTGCATCGGCTGAATCGCCTGTTCAAAAGCTTTACCTTTGTCCGCTGCCTCCAGCCGTTCCAGATACCAGGATTTGGCCTGCTCCAGCTGCTGTTGCGTCGGCTGGAAGTGAGCATAGCCTTCAACCAGCTTCTTCAGCAGGGTTGGCAGGCGCTGAGTAAAGCCGCTGGCGCTAAACACCAGCCCCTCATTTTCGCCGGTTGAAAAACTGATGCCGCCGACCGATGCCTGCGAGTTCAGCTCATCCAGCGCCAGGCTGGAGAGGTAGTCATTGAGGCCAAACAGTACCTGCTGGCGCGCATCACTGATGGCGTTCTTGTTACGCAGCGCCAGGGTAATCGCGGCTTTTGGCTCGCTGGCATAAAACTGACTGGGCATCCAGTAGATACGCATACCGGCATCATTTTCCAGCCTGACCGGATGTGAATAGTGCTTATCGTCCGCCGGCAGCAGGGTGAAGTCATCCGGAATATACGGATTCAGCGTGGGCATCGAAAGCGCAATCTGGCTGCTGCGTCGTTGCCAGTCGGCAAAGGTCGACGGCGTAATTTTTTCAACCTGATACGGCGCATCAACAAAGTACGCCTGTTTATTGTGCGGTTCCTGCGGGCTGATATACCAGATGCGCGCCTGCTGTGGCGTCATCTGATCCAGTCGTGCTTTGATGGCCGCGACATCATACTGATCCGCCAGATAAGGCGCATCCAGCGTGTGCTCAACCGGCACCCGCAGCATGGTGTCTGCCAGCCATTCGATGTAATCCATATCCCGGGTAATTGAGGGATAGCGGAAGTCGAGCGCCAGTACGTGAGAGACCTCATCGAAATAACGCTTATCATCTGCCTGCTCACGCAGCAGGTTGATATAGCTAAAAATGGCCGCGACCACTTCATCACGCTGCGCCAGCCCTTTGTCGGTCAGCGAGGCGGTAATCGCAAACACGCCGCCGTTACGATCGGTCATCGGGTCCGCACCGGCATTCACCCCGTCGGCTAAGCCCTGTTTTTGCAGCCAGTCGGTCAGGGTATTTTTACTGCGGTTGCTGATCAGGTAGCTAATCAGGGTGTCGGTTTTGCTGCGAAAACGGTCGCTGTTATTAGCAATGCGAAACTCAATCTTAAGCTGTTTGCGTGGCTGAGCCGGAACGTAATGGATCAGAATGCCCTGCTGCTCAGCCGTCACTACCGGCGCGCTGATTGCCGGTACGCTGGCGTTATGGTTAGCCACCCGACCAAAGGTTTTGGCCGCAATTGACGCCATCTCCGGCAAAGTTTTGTTGCTGTAGATCACCGCTTTCATCAGATTGGCGGAGTAATGGGTATGGTAGAAATCCAGCAGCGCCTGGTGCAGTTTGCTGTCGGGTTTGTCTTTGAGCGTATCGAGATTACCGCCGGAAAAACGCGACGCCGGGTGGGCCGGGTTGAGCGTTTCTGCCCCGACCTGCGCCATGCGTAACCCGTCGCGCGAGCGCGCCATCGTCAGTTCAGCGTTGACCGCATGGCGTTCCCGATCGGCGTTGACCGGATCGAGTAGCGGCGCGGCAACTGCATCTGCCAGACGATCCACCGCCGGCTCCAGCGAAGCATTTTCCACTTCCAGATAAAAGGCGGTGCGGTAAGAGGCGGTACTGGCATTGTGGCTGCCGCCGTGCTTTTTCAGGAACTCCGCCAGATTGTCCGGCTGCGGATAATGGGTTGATCCCATCAGCACCATATGCTCCAGATAGTGCGCCAGACCGAGCTGCTGGTCAGGATCGTCCAGTGAGCCAATCGGTAAGGTCAGCGCCGCCAGCGATTTGGGGGCAACCGGATCGGAAACCAGTAATACCGTCATGCCATTGTCGAGCCGGATAGCCTGATACTGACGGGGATCGTGTTCACTCTTGCGAATGATGTCGTTAATCGGCTGCCAGCCCGATTCGGTCTGCGCCATGGCAGCACAAGCCACCAGGCCTATCAGAAGCGCCGCAAACCAGCGTGCGTATGTCCGCATGTAAACCCCTTACGTTACCCAATAAACCGGCGGTGCCTGACACCGCGGCTCAAAGCAGAGCAAACTTTCTGTGTAATTGGCCAGTGAGCAAATCTGCTGTCTGGCCTGCTATTCATCATCCTGATGTGCAGCCAGCACCGGTAAATACCAGCGTTGTGCCGCCTCAGTTATCTGTTGTAGCTGTGTTTCATCCAGCACGCGGCACAGGCGTTGCAGGTAGGGATCGCTGCCTTCTCCCTCGACCTGATAACTGCCTGACCACGCGGTCAGCAGGCGATTACGCGCTTTAAGCTGGGTCGCTTCATCGGTCAGAAGCTGCTGACTTTTTTTGTCATAGCTGGCCGTTAACCAGGCCCCGCCGCTTTTGTTGAGCAGCATCAGCGGCTGACGCATGCCGGCGAAATAGCCCGCCACATAGTCATTCAGTGCCGCGACGGCCGCTGGCGGGTTTAGCGCCAGAAAGCGCCAGCGACTCTGCTGCCGGCCAAACATCCGGCTGCTGCCGGTGCCGCCCAGTGCGCAATAGACCAGATGTTCCAGCCAGAGCAGCAGCCCGTCGTTCATGTTCAGCACGCCAGGCCGCCAGCGCAACAGGCCGTCGTCCTGCACCTGGGTGAGCCAGCCGGTCAGGCTGACCTGTTCCAGTTGCAGATTGACTTCCCAGCTCTCGCCTTCACTGCGCTGCGTCACCACTTCTGCCGCCACTTCCTGCATCTCATCACGCTGCGCCTGCCAGAACAGTTCGCCAAATGCGCCGTAAGGCAGATTACCCGCCGCACGGTGATGCGCATAGAGCCGCTGGGTATCCTCTCCTTCCACCAGCGCATTCAGCAACTGCGCGTTAATCTGATAGCGCTCCAGATTGTCGAGGGCGAACGGTTCGCTGTCGGGCAGTTCGTTCTCTTCCAGCCAGAAATTGACCCCGAGCCGCTGATGAAACCACGCCCGCACCGGATGACGCCAGAAGCGCAGAAACGCCTCCAG
This sequence comes from Pantoea sp. X-Soil-YNGN-775, assembly GCF_059730575.1. NCBI lineage: Bacteria > Pseudomonadati > Pseudomonadota > Gammaproteobacteria > Enterobacterales > Erwiniaceae > Pantoea > Pantoea sp. X-Soil-YNGN-775. The sequence continues at coordinate 3,297,578 of NZ_AP035945.1, forward strand.
CGTCAACGCCTCAATCGACGGCGCGTCCAGCGGCTGAACGAAATCGGGTTGCGGTTGGCCTGCGCCCTGTGCGGCAGGTAACCATTCGCGGGCAAAGCTCTGCAGCCTGGCGGCAGGCTGGAAATTCTCGGCAGCAAACGGCATCCGGCTGTGCAGATGTTGCAGATGGTCCCGCACCCGCTCAGCGCTCTCATCCAGATCGCGTTCTTCATCGCCGTCCAGATAAAAACTCTGCCCGATATAATCCAGCAGTTCTGTGACCAGCACCGACGGGTAGCGTTCCGTATTATCCTGAATTGCCCGGCCGATATAGCTGATGTAGAGCTGCTGTTGTGCAGAAATCAGCGCCTCAAGAAACAGGTAACGATCATCATCACGGCGGCTGCGATCGCCTTTGCGTGACTGCTGCTGCATTAGATCGAAACCTAACGGCGCTAAAGTGCGCGGATAGACGCCATCATTCATGCCCAGTAAACAGACCACTTTGAACGGGATCGAACGCATCGGCATCAGGGTACAGAAGTTGATCTGCCCGGCCAGGAATCGCTGACTGATACGCTGCTGATCCAGCCGGCTGCGAAGATCGTCACGCAGCAGCGTGACCGGAATCGCCTCTTCAAACCTGGCATCCATGCCATATTCGATCAGCGTCTGCCACTGCTCTTCCACCAGCAGCAGCGCCGCTTCGGTTTCGGCATCGGGGCTGAAAAATGCGTTCAGCAATTCCCGGCATAGCGGCAGCCACGCCTGCAGTGGCCGCGGCTCGGCCAGCAGTTGCCGCCAGTGGTTAAGCCGCGACAACAGCTCCGCCAGATGGCCAGCCAGTTCACCCACCAGGCCGCTCGATTCATCGTACGGCAGAATCCCTTCCCAGTCCCCGTTGTGGCTCTCCATCGCGTAGCCCAGCAGCATGCGTTGCAGACCAAAACGCCAGGTATGCTGACCGGTAATCGGCAATGATAAAGCTTCTACGCTGGCGTCATCCAGCCCCCAGCGCACGCCCGATTCACTGACCCAGCGCCGCAACAGGCGCAGCCCGCTTTCATCAATGGCGAAATGGCTGGCCAGCGCCGGCACATCCAGCAGCGCCAGCACATCCTCCGAGACAAACCGACTGTCCGGCAGCGCCAGCAAATGCAGGAATGCCACAATTGCCGGATGCGCCTGACTGGCGCGGCGGTCCGAAATGGCAAAGGGTAGATAACGATCTGCCGAGGCATTGGCGAAAACCGCCTGAATAAACGGTGCATAGGCGTCGATATCGGCCACCATGACAATAATGTCACGCGCTTTCAGCGTCGGGTCAGCCTCCATCAGCGCTAACAAATGATCCTGTAACACTTCGACTTCACGCTGAGCACTGTGGCAGACCTGCACCGCCACCGAACGATCCTGCGGATCGAGCCGGCGTTTCTGATCGCTGTGCGACAGTTCCGCAGCGTCGAGTCCGATCACGGCGTTGTCCTGCAGGTTAAGCAGATCGGACTGCAGGCAGTGCAGCAGATTGTCTTCTTCCACCTCGACAAAGGCGTCAATGTCGTCATTGGCCTCCATCTGGCTAAGCAGAAACAAATTGTCGCGTCCCAGTTTGCCCCATGAGGCGAGCAGTGGATTGGTCAGCTGCTGTTCGCCGGCATCATTGAATAACGCGGGCGCCTGTGCCACATCGCGGAACAATCCGCGCGGCTCATCCGCGCCATGACGCCGACGCTGGCGGCTTTGCAGCTTAGCCAGAAAGGCATAATCCTGAATATCGCCCCAGTAATCGCGGCAGGGGTTGGTAAACAGCAAATGAATATCTATGTGGCGGCCCAGCGCCTGCAACGCCTGTAAATAGACCGGCGGCAGCGCGGAGATGCCGCAGATGAAGACCCGTTTCGGCAGATTTTCCGGCGTGTGTTGCGCCTGCTCCAGCGTCTGGATAAATCGCGCATAGAGATTGGCGCGGTGCCATTTTGGCTGACGCAGCGTTTCGGTATAACTGACCAGATCGCGCCACAGCGCCGCCTGCCAGCGCTGCGCCTCGCCCAGCCCGTCAATGGTTTCACCGCGCTCCCAGCTGTTGAGCCAGTCGGCGCGATAAACCAGATACTGGTCAAACAGATCCGCCACTCGTGAGCTCAGCTGGAACAGTTTTCGCTTATCGCCATCGTCGTGCAGATAGTGACGCAGCGAGATAAACTCCTCATGCTCCAGCATCACCGGCAACCGATGCATCAGCTTCCAGCTCATGCTGGCTTTGCTGAAGGCACTCTCGACCGGAATATCAGGCAGCACCCGGACGAACATCTCCCAGATAAAACTGGCCGGCAGCGGGAATTCAATGTTAGCTGCGATACCAAAGGTCTGCGCCAGCTCCATTTGTAGCCATTGCGCCATACCCGGACTTTGCACCAGCACCATTTCAGAGGCGAAAGGATCATCCAGAGGATCATGTTTAATCACCGCAGCCGCCAGAATCTTCAGCACATCAAGCTGATTAGAGTGATAAACGTGAAACATGAAAACTCCTGTGGTGACTCATAACATTACTGCGGTATTGCGGCCCGGTAACTCTACCGCGTATCGCGGTTGAAGCCCATAAAAAGGGCGTCAGTCGGGTGGTTTAACAGCGTAATCGCGTCAGGCTGGCGCTGCGCTGCTGCGGCCCCAGCACGTCGGCGCGTTCCAGTCGGCAGCCCGCCGGGCCGCTCCGGGTTTGCAGGGTAGCGCGCCAGCCGGGTGTCTCATGCCCGATCAGCCGCTGTTCCGCCACCCGCCACGCCTCACGCTGATTCCACTGCTGGCTGAATCCGAGCGTGAGCGCGCGATGATACTGCAACAGGGCGCTGCTGCTTAATGCCATTAACAGCAGAGCAAATAACGCTTCTGGCAGGCTGAATCCTGCTGTCTCATAGGCAGTCGTCCACTCTGGCATGCGGGCAGTAGTCGAGCCAGCCGTGCGGTAGCGGCCGGATACGGCTCTGCTGGATAGTGACCCATTGCCATACCGCCGTTCCACTGTCACTGGCTTCACCTTTAAGCAGACCTTCTCCATCTTCACCTCGCTGTAAGCAACTGCGCCATCCCTGGCGTTCGTCATGCTGGCAACGAACCGTTTCGCCCGCTGGCCAGCTAAGGGCCAGGCCCCACTGCAGCGCTGACTGCGCCCGCCAGAAATCCTGAATAAACTGCTGCTCATCAGCCAGCAGCAGCATCCCCTGTTCTAACATTTTCCGGCTGGCGTGCAGCGTGAGGCTGCCGATCACTAACAGCATCAACACCATCCCCAGCGTACTGCTGCCTTGCTGCTTCACAGGTTTTCAGCCTCCACCCAGCTTTCTACCGTTTCCAGCCAGCGCCCGGCCCGTCCCTGCAGCCGCAGGTGGATCTGCCTCTGCTGGCGGGTTACGCTGAACTGCTCCAGCGTCAGGAAAGCCGGATCGGAAAGCCGTTCCCAGCCGCCCGCGCGACAGTCATTAACCCCGCGCTGCATCTCCATTTGCTGCAACCGCAGGCGATAACCGTAGTAATCGCTGTCCGGCTGGTTAACCCCGTCCCACTGACCGTTGCTGTTTTCATCCGAGCGCAGTAACAGGCAGTTCTCACTGAGGGTCAGCGCGCCGTTGCCGCACTCACCGTGGCAATAGCCTGCGCGTCGCACTGCCTTTTCCAGCGTGGCGATGATCTGCTGCAGCTCCTGACGCAACTGTGCCCGTTGCAGCATCCCGACATTCTCGCCCAGCAGCAGCGGTAAAAAACGTCCGGCGCTGACCATCAGGACTGCGCCGATCGCCATCGCCATCAGCATTTCCAGCAGGCTGAAGCCGGCGGTTTTCAACGGCAGGCCCCGGCGTCGGTAAAACAAAAGCGGATGCGCGCGCGGGTGGAAATGATCAGCCGCAGCCCTCCAGCCTCATTCTCCAGTTCAATACTGCCCGCCCGGGCGACGTTGCGACGGCCGTAAAAGCCCGGCTCACCGCGCAGCGCGTATAACCTCACCCCAGCATAGGGTGCGATAAAATGCAGGCGCTTTCCGGCCTGACACCCGCCGATCGGCAGACTGCCGCCGCCAATACACCAGGGCTTTCCCGGCCGTGCCCACAGGACCAGGTCGCGATTTTGCCGGTAAGCCTGCGCACGGAGCCGCAACAGAAACCCCTGCAGTTGCTGAGCGGTGTCGCGTAGCTGCTGCCGTTGCTGCCAGCGCTGCCAGCCATGAAGAGCGCCAAGGCTCAGTATTCCGGCAATCACCATCACCACCAGCAGTTCCGGCAGGGTAAAGCCGCGTAACAAGTGTGTTTTCATCGGGCTAGCGTGCCGGGTGGATAAAGCGGGGACAAGCGGGTTGTTATACGGCTGGAAAAGGGGTCACAAAGAAGGCGATCATCCGACATTTACTGGCATGACGCTGCGAGCCATGCCGCATATTTTGCCGCAGCTAGCTAAAAAAAAGCCCCGGCGTGCAGGGCAGCGCCGGGGCTTTTCACAGCAGGCATCAGATTGCGACAGGCGCTTTGATCGCCGGATGCGGATCGTAACCTTCAATTTCGAAGTCATCAAACTGGTAGTCAAACAGCGAGGCGGGCTTGCGCTTGATCACCAGCTTCGGCAACGGTCGCGGCTCACGGGTCAGCTGCAGGCGTGCCTGCTCCAGATGATTACTGTAGAGATGGGTATCGCCGCCGGTCCAGACAAAGTCGCCGACCTGCAGGTCGCACTGCTGCGCCACCATGTGTACCAGCAGCGCGTAGCTGGCAATATTAAACGGCAGGCCGAGGAAGATATCGCAGGAGCGCTGGTAAAGCTGGCAGGAGAGTTTGCCGTCAGCCACATAGAACTGGAAAAACGCGTGGCACGGTGCCAGCGCCATCTGATCCAGTTCACCGACGTTCCAGGCTGAAACGATAATCCGGCGTGAGTCGGGGTCGCTTTTCAGCTGCGCGATCACCTTGCTGATCTGGTCGATCTGCTCGCCGCTGGCCGTGCCCCAGCTGCGCCACTGTTTGCCATAAACCGGGCCAAGATCGCCCTGTTCATCCGCCCACTCATCCCAGATAGAAACGTTATTTTCCTTCAGATAACCAATGTTAGTGTCACCTTTCAGGAACCACAGCAGTTCATGAATGATCGAACGGATGTGGCATTTTTTAGTGGTGACCAGAGGAAAACCTTCCTGCAGATTGAAACGCATCTGGTGACCAAAAATTGAAAGCGTGCCGGTACCGGTGCGGTCAGCTTTTGGCGTGCCTTCATTCAGCACATGTTGCATCAGGTCCAGATACTGTTTCATTTTTCCTCGCGAAATTGTGGCTGTGGACGACGACGATAGGCCCAAATCATCATGGCAATACCGGCGATAATCATCGGAACGGAGAGAATCTGCCCCATACTGATCCCGCCTTCAAACAGGCCTAGCTGGGCATCCGGCTGGCGGAAGAACTCGACGATAATACGGAATGCACCGTAGCCGATCAGGAACAGGCCAGAGACGCTGCCCATCGGGCGCGGCTTACGGATAAACAGGTTGAGGATGATAAACAGCACCACCCCTTCCAGAATCAGTTCATAAAGCTGTGAAGGATGACGCGGCAGGACGCCGTAGGTGTTGAGCAGCGCCTGATACTGTGGGTTGGTGGCGGCCAGCGCCACATCTTCGCTGCGTGAGCCAGGGAACAGCATGGCAAACGGGAAGCCCGGATCGACACGGCCCCACAGCTCGCCATTAATGAAGTTGCCGAGACGGCCCGCACCCAGACCAAACGGGATCAGAGGCGCGATGAAATCAGCCACCTGGAAGAAGTTGCGTTTGGTACGGCGAGCGAACACCAGCATCACCACAATCACCCCGATCAGGCCACCGTGGAACGACATGCCGCCATCCCAGACTTTGAACAGATAGAGCGGATTTTCGAGGAACAGCGGTAAATTGTAGAACAGCACGTAACCAATACGCCCGCCCAGGAACACCCCGAGGAAACCGGCATACAGCAGGTTTTCCACTTCCTCTTTTTTCCAGCCGCTGCCGGGCTTATTGGCACGGCGCACCGCCAGCCACATGGCGAAAACGAAACCTACCAGATACATCAGACCGTACCAGTGCAGCGAAACCGGCCCGATTGAGAAGATCACCGGATCGAACTGCGGAAATGCAATATAGCCGTTATTCATCATTCACCGTCTATTTTTCAGCCCTGAAAAGGGGCGTTGTCAGGCACATAAATTAAGGCTGCGCATCATAGCACAGCCGGTTTTGTGAATTGTCCCGCAAATGTAAACGCGGATAACGCCCAGAGTCTGACCCTTCAGGCGTATATTGTTGCAGCCAGTCTGGTCACGGACAGCGCGCAACAACCGGAGCGTACACGCGGTACGTGAGGATTGTGAGCACTGCCCAGGAGCAGAATGGCAAATAAAATAGCCTGAAGTGGCGCTTAGCGACCGCCGCGGATTAATCCGCCCAGTCCACGACGCTCCATAAAGGTCGAAACCAGATGACGCACCTCGGTGGCGGTATGCGCATTCATTCCCTGCTCACTCAACTTTTGCGCTTCTTCATGATCCAGATGGCGCAGCAGGTATTTTACCCGCGGCACGTTTTTACCGTTCATGCTGAGATGGTGATAACCCATGCCCACCAGCAGCGCGACGCACATCGGATCGCCCGCCATTTCACCACACAGGCACAGTTCCAGATTGGCCAGACGGGCTTCATACGCAATGGCGTGCAGCGCGCGCAGCATCGCCGGGTGCAGCGAGTCGTAAAGATTGGCCACGCGGGTGTTATTGCGGTCCACCGCCAGCAGATATTGGGTCAGATCGTTGGTGCCGACTGAAACAAAATCTACGCGCGACGCCAGATGCGGGATCATAAACAGCATCGACGGCACTTCGATCATGATGCCAATGCGCGGCGCGGGGATGGCATAGCCCAGCATCTCTTCTACTTCACGACCGGCGCGGTCGATCAGCCGTTTCGCTTCGTCGATTTCATCAATATGACTGATCATCGGCAGCAGAATACTGAGATTGCCGGATGCCGCATTCGCCCGCAGCATCGCCCGGACCTGCACCAGAAAAATTTCCGGCTGGTCAAGCGTCAGGCGGATGCCGCGCCAGCCCAGACAGGGATTTTCTTCACTGATCGGCATGTAGGGCAGCTGTTTATCTGCACCGACATCGAGGGTGCGCAGCGTGACGGGCTTGTTGTGAAACAGCTGCAACATGCCCTGATACTGCGCCACCTGCTCCTCTTCTGACGGGAAGCCATTCTGCAGCATGAAGGGAATTTCGGTACGATAAAGACCGATGCCGTCAACCCAACTGCCCAGCGCCTGTTCATGCTCCGGACTTAAACCAGCATTGAGCATCACCTGTATGCGCTCGCCGCTTTTCAGCTCACCTGGTTGATCGACTACTCCTTCCGCCATCTTGCTCAGCGCATTTTCTTCGCTGATCAGACGCTGATACTCCTGCACCAGCACCGGTTCGGGGTCGATTAACAGCTCGCCACGGTAACCATCGACGATCAGCAACCGTTTATTCAGCTGATGCGGCAGAATATCGGCGCCCATCACCGTCGGGATACCCATAGCGCGCGTCAGGATCGCCGCGTGAGAGTTGGCCGCGCCGTCGCGCACCACTACCCCAGCCAGCCGTTCGTGCGGCAGTTCAGCCAGCGAGGTGGCGGTCAGCTCATCGGCCACCAGCACGAAGCGCTCCGGCCAGGCATTGGTGCCCACCAGCGAATCATCAAGGTGAAATAGCAGCCGCTGACCGAGCACCCGCAGATCGCCTGCGCGTTCGCGCAGATAGCTGTCGGTCAGCCGGGCGAACTGTTCGGCAAACTTCTCGATTACCTGTTTAACCGCCCACTCCGCCACCGATCCGCGTTCGATCTCATCGAACAGATCTTTTTTCAGCCGGGCATCGGTTAACAGATGCGAGTAAAGGTCGAAGATCGCCGCGCTCTCTTTCTGCACGCTGGCGCTAAATCGTTTACTGAAGCGGCGGAACTCACTGGCGGCCTCGCTCATGGCGAGCGACAGGCGTTCACGTTCGCGCTGAACGTCCAGCGTGGACGCGGCGGAAACCTGATCGAGCAGCGGCTGCGTCTCATCGACCCAGCCCGGTGCCACCGCCACACCGGGTGCTGCCGCAATCGCGCGCACCCGGGTCTGGCGGAACTGGCCAAACAGCTGGCCCATCTGCGATTGCGACAGCAGCGCCGCCATCTGTGTGGCCAGCGTCACCAGAAACGATTCTTCACTCTCGTCGAACTGGCGATGTTCACGCTGCTGGACCACCAGCACGCCAAGCAACTGGCGACGGCTGATAACAGGCACGCCGAGGAAGGAGCGATAGCGCTCCTCTTTAACTGCGGGGATATATTTAAAGCTGGGGTGACTCTGCGCGTCAGCAAGGTTGATCGGCTCGGCCAGACGGCCGACTAACCCGACAATGCCTTCGTCAAACGCCAGCGTCACGGTGCGGCCGCGCGGCTTTTTCAGTCCGCGCGTCGCCATCAGGTAATAGCAGCGACGATCGTGATCGGCGAGGTAAACGGAACAGACTTCCGTTTCCATCGCCAGACAGATCTCATTGACCAGAATGTCGAGTGCTTCATTCAGACGCGGCGCACTCGCCACTTTTTCTACAATTTCGCGCAACTGAGTGAGCATAAAGGGCGTGGCCTATCCTCTCTTACGTCGATGGGCAGGATTGTTTCGCTGCCCCGCACTCTCCTGCATAGACATCACCACGCCAGCGAATTCCTTCATTACCCGACGATAGACGTCGCGCTTGAAGGAGACAACCTGACGCACCGGATACCAGAAGCTCACCCAGCGCCAGCCGTCGAACTCAGGCGTGCTGCTGTGCTGCACATTGATATCCGCGTCATTAGACATTAACTGCAGAAGAAACCACTTTTGTTTCTGGCCGATACATACCGGCTTTGTGTCCCAACGCACCAAACGTTTTGGCAACTTGTAGCGCAACCAGTTACGGGTAGATGCAAGTATTCGAACATCTTTACGGTGTAACCCTACTTCTTCGAACAGTTCGCGATACATCGCCTGTTCAGCGGTTTCACCGGGATTGATGCCTCCCTGAGGAAATTGCCAGGAGTGCTGTCCAAAGCGCCTGGCCCATAACACTTGTCCCTGCCTGTTACAAATTACGATACCAACATTCGGGCGGTAGCCATCATCATCGATCACCGGACTACCTCAAAGCTAAATTTGAATAGCCTGATTGTTTCACACTCCTTACAGGCGGTAAACCACTGGATTCACGGGGTGTTAAGCGCAAAACTTCGGGATAACTCACAGAGAAGCCGCTAGTTATAAACAATCGCAGCCAGAAAAGTCGATCTTATTCACCTTTTCTGTGGATAGCTTTGTGCAGAACGCGGGAGTTAACTGAATAACCTTGCGGGATGCGTCTGTAATACCAAAAAAGGAAAATTTATTATCATCATGATTATTATAATGAAAACAAGCTAACTGATAAATCCCGGCTCGGCTAATCGACCGATAAAACTGTTCCCCCCTTACAGTTGAGCGAATTTTAACCAGCCAGCATCTTATCCACAACGAATCGCTCAGCCTTAGGCCAGAGCGGGCAAATTATGCCCAAAAGTGCGAAAGTCAAGGCTGTAAATGGAACCAGTACCGCACAGTCAGGCCGGTTATCCCATTTTTCTGTGGATAACCCGGTATGAGATCCTGTTCATTGTTGCGAGTAAGTTGGGATAACCTGAAGCGTCCCATAATATTGCCAGGGTCAATCAGTAAAAAAAGCACGATCTATCATGTTATTATCCCCGCTCAGCACGGTAAATATTTCGGGTAAACCCACTGTGCAACATCCTGTACATTTTTTGAGCACTGCGAGTCATTAATATGAACTACCTGCCAGCACCGCCTGAAGATGAAGCCACCCTGCTGGCCAGGGCGCAGGATTTAGCCGGGTTAACGCTGGAAACGCTGGCCGAACGGGCGGGCCTGACGATGCCTGCCGATCTGAAACGCGATAAAGGCTGGGTCGGTATGCTGCTGGAATTGCATCTCGGGGCCAGCGCCGGCAGCAAAGCCGAACAGGACTTCGCCCATCTCGGCATTGAACTGAAAACCATTCCGATTGATGCCAGTGGCAAACCGCTGGAAACCACCTTTGTCTGCGTCGCCCCGCTCACCGGCAACAGTGGCGTCACCTGGCAGAACAGCCACGTGCGACACAAACTGTCGCGGGTGTTGTGGATCCCGGTTGAAGGCCAGCGGGATATTCCGCTGCGGCAGCGCCGGGTCGGCGCGCCGTTACTCTGGAGCCCCGACGCGGAAGAAGATGAGATGTTACGGCAGGACTGGGAGGAGCTGATGGATATGATCGTGCTGGGCAGGGTTGAGCAGATCACGGCACGGCACGGTGCCTGGCTGCAAATCCGTCCCAAAGCAGCCAACAGTAAAGCCCTGACCGAAGGAATTGGCGATCGCGGCCAACCGATCCTAACCTTACCGCGCGGTTTCTACCTGAAAAAAAGTTTTACCGGACCGCTGCTGGCGCGCCACTTCCTGCTTTAACAATGACATTCTGATCTGATGTGGCGCAATTTTGTGGGAGAGAAGCAAATTCAATGCGTATAATCCCCGTTTAATTTTCGTTTAGGATTGAATGTAGGTATGTTTGAGTGGATTGCCGATCCCAACGCCTGGCTGGCACTGGGAACCCTGACCATCCTTGAGGTGGTACTGGGTATTGATAACATTATTTTCCTGTCGTTAGTGGTCGCTAAACTGCCAAAGCATCAACAAGCCAGCGCGCGCCGTATCGGTTTGTTGGGCGCAATGTTAATGCGTCTGGCCCTGCTGGCCTCTATCGCCTGGGTCGCCCGGTTGACGAATCCGCTGTTTACCCTGATGGACCATGCGTTCTCTGCCCGCGATCTGATCCTGCTGTCTGGTGGTCTGTTCCTGCTGTGGAAATCGAGCATGGAGATCCACGAAACCATCGAAGGTAACGAAGCGGAACAAAAATCTAACGTCCATTCGTTCCTCGGTGCGATCGTGCAGATCATGCTGCTGGATATTATTTTCAGTCTGGATTCGGTGATTACCGCCATCGGCCTCTCCGATCATCTGTTTATCATGATGGCGGCCGTGGTGATCGCGGTGCTGATGATGATGTTCGCTGCCCGCAGCATTGGTGAGTTCGTTGAGCGCCATCCGTCGGTTAAAATGCTGGCGTTAGCTTTCCTGATTCTGGTCGGTTTTACCCTGATTCTGGAGAGTTTCGCGGTGCATGTACCAAAAGGTTACATTTATTTCGCCATGTTCTTCTCAATGGCGGTTGAGTGCCTTAACCTGATGCGCAGTAAGAAAAAAACCGCATAGAAATGTCAAGGGCGAGCGTGCTCGCCCGCAAATTTTCAGATTCCTACGATTACTCCGGCCGGCAAAACGATTTATTACTACACTTTTTGCAGTCGATGATGTGTGGAGATGAGGCGTGATGAAAGGATGGGCAGGTATCGCCATTGTGGCACTAACCGCAGCGATGTTAAGCGGATGCAGTTCTGATTATGTGATGGCAACGAAAGATGGCCGGATGATTATGACCGAAGGTAAGCCGACCATTGATAAAGAGACCGGGCTGGTGCAGTACACCGATCAGTCGGGTCACGCAGTACAGATTAACGGCGATGAGGTTTCGACCATCATTGAACGCTAAGTGCGAAATTGTCTCGCCTGCCACAGATTCCCCACTGGCAGGCGATTTCCCCGACTTTTCCCCCTTCCTTCCCCGCCATTGCTCGCGCTATAGTCCCTGAGGACACAACATTCCATTCCATAAAGAAAAGGAAGCTGGCAATGCACTATCATCGTATTCCCCATAGCACGCTGGAAGTGAGTCAGCTGGGGTTGGGCACCATGACGTTTGGCGAGCAGAACAGTGAAGCCGACGCCCATGCCCAGCTGGATTTGGCTATTCGTTCCGGCATTAATTTTATTGATACCGCCGAAATGTATCCGGTACCACCGCGTCCGGAAACCCAGGGTCTGACCGAACAGTACATTGGCAGCTGGCTGAAGCAGCGCGGCAGCCGTGACAAAATCATTCTGGCCAGCAAAGTGTCGGGCCCGTCGCGCGGTAATGATGCGTCGATTCGCCCTAACATGGCGCTGGACCGCAAGAACATCCGTGAAGCGCTGGATGCCAGCCTGAAACGCCTGAATACCGACTATATCGATCTTTATCAGCTGCACTGGCCGCAGCGTCAGACCAACTACTTTGGCAAGCTGGGCTATCAGTACAGTGAAACTACCGCCCAGGTGACGCTGCTGGAGACGCTGGAAGCGCTGACCGAGCAGGTTCGCGCCGGTAAGATTCGCTATATCGGGGTGTCGAATGAAACCGCATGGGGCGTGATGCGCTATCTGCAACTGGCGGAGAAGCATGAACTGCCGCGCATCATCAGCATCCAGAATCCGTACAGCCTGCTGAACCGCAGCTTTGAAGTGGGTCTGGCCGAAATCAGCCAGCATGAAGGGGTTGAATTGCTGGCCTACTCCAGCCTGGCGTTCGGTACCCTGAGCGGTAAGTATCTGAATGGCGCGCAGCCTGCCGGTGCCCGTAATACGCTGTTTAGTCGCTTTACCCGCTACAGCGGCGAGCAGTCGCAGCAGGCGATTGCCGAGTATGTGGCGTTAGCCCACCAGCACCAGATTGATCCGTCACAGATGGCATTGGCCTATGTGCGTCAGCAGCCGTTTGTTGCCAGCACCCTGCTTGGTGCGACCACGCTTGAGCAGCTGCAGACCAACATCGACAGCTTCAATCTGACGTTAAATGCAGAGATCCTGGAAGGCATTGAGGCGATCCACCGCCGTTATACCTATCCGGCACCCTGAGCCCTCCGCTGCCGGCCGCCACGAGTGCGGCTGGCACACCTTATATATCCCGATAATAGAGCTGCACGCGCTTATCGGGATACTCCAGCGCCTCGCCCTGCGGCTGCCAGCCAAAACGGTCATAGTAGCCGCTGAAGGTCGACCATAACCACAACCGCGAATACCCCTGATCCTGGGCGTGTGTAATCACCCGCTGCTGCAACGCGTCGCTGACGCCTTTGCCGCGCGCCGGCGCATCGACATAGAGTGCCGCCAGCCACGGGAACAGATCCTGACGGCTGATCAGATCGCATCGCCAGAAGCCTGCCGTGCCGATCGCCCTGCCCGCCTCGACGGCGACAAAGGTGACCGGGAAATCGGCGCCGCTCAGGCTGCTGGCGACGATGCTGGCGAAGAAGTCACGGCTGTTGGGGTCGCCGAAAGCGCGCCACTGCCATTCGGTGATCTGATCGGCAAAATGGGGCACGGCGCTGAGCGGCACAATCTCCATTACATCAGTTTTCCCTGGAAGATTGGCACTGAATCAAACAGGTAACCGTCGAAGTCTGGCGCATCCGCATCCGACAGCTCAAGCAGGGTGTTTTTCACATTTTCCAGGTGCTGCCAGGTGGCCTGCCATGCGCCCATCACATCGCGGCGACGCAGCGCGGCCAGAATGGTCTGGTGATCGCCCAGCCATTTCAGCCGGTAGGCGCGGGTTTCAAACTGAGGGCGTAGCTGCTGCCACAGCGGGCTGCTGTCGTGATGACGCCAGATACTGGTGACGGTGTCGAGCAGCATCTGATTCTGACTGGCTCCCGCCAGCAATAGGTGAAATAACTTGTCGTTATCCTGACTGCTGTCGTTGGCGGCGATGGCGCGCTGTTCCTGCTCCAGCGTGCGGCGCAGGTTTTCAATATCCGCTTTGGTGGCCATTTTAGCGGCAAACGCGGCGATGTTGCTCTCCAGCAGCTGACGCGCCTGCAGCATTTCGAACGGGCCGACATCGCTGCGGAAAAAGGCCTCTTCTTCATCATCGCTGGCGGAGGGAATGCGCATCACATAGACGCCGGAACTCTGGCGAATATCCACCGTCCCTTCCAGCTCCAGCATTAATAGCGCTTCGCGGACGATGGTCCGGCTGACGCCCCAGGTTTCAGCCAGCTGACGTTCAGGCGGCAGGCGCGATCCCACCGGATAGTGTCCGTCGCTGATTTGCTGGCGCAGATGCTGACCAATTTCCTGATACTGCTTTTTTTCTTGCGGCGCTTCGGCTTTGTCCACGCTGTCACCCTTTGCAATCATTGCGCTAACGGCATTGCCGCCGTTCCCTGCGCGACAATGCCTGCGAGCCAGAGAAGTGACCCGCAAACTGAGACTCAGTGTATCAAAGCCAGCGCCTGATCGAGTACCTTTGCACCATTCAGAGTGCCATAGGCAACAGAATCGATTACCGCAATCGGCAACTGATAGCTGTCGGTCAGTTTTTTGTTCGCTTCCAGCTTAAAGCGCACCTGCGGCCCCAGCAGCACCGCCACCACCTCGTTGCCGTAATTTTGCAGCTCCTCTTGCAGATTCTGCTCGGGAATCGCGTAGATGTGGAAGGCTAATCCACGCGCGGCGGCCTCTTTTTCCATCCGCGTTACCACCATTGAGGTCGACATGCCTGCGGCACAGGCCAGCACAATACGTTTCATCATCGCTTCCTCTTGTTATTTCGGCTCATCATCAAGCCACAGGGTAAATTGCTGACTGTCGCGCAGCGCCCGGAACCAGTGGGCGGATTTCTTCATGCGACGCTGGCGCTGGTTATCTAAATCGATTTCAATCAGGCCATAGCGGTTTTTGAAGGCGTTCATCGGCGAGACGTTATCGGTGAAGGCCCACAGCATATAGCCCTGACAGTTGATGCCCGCCTGATGCGCGCGGATCGCCTGATGCAGGTGTTCGCTGATAAAGTGAATGCGGTAGTCGTCCTGAATTTCTCCCTCAGCGTTTTTGAATTGCGCTTCGTTTTCGACGCCCATTCCGCTCTCGGCGACAAACCACGGGATGTTGCCATACTCATCGCGCATCCGCTGCGCCATATCCCAGATGATTTCCGGCTGAATTTCCCAGCCGCGTGAACGGTTCATCCGCCGGCCCGGCAGCTCAAAGTGCTCGTAATAGCAGGCAGGATGGAACGGCGTATCAGGATGCCAGGCACGGGACGGCGCCTTCACGCGGTGTGGATAGTAAAGGTTAAGCCCGACCTCATCGACGGTATTGGCGGCGATGATCGCCAGCTCCTCCGGCGTGGCCTGCCACTCAATCTGATGTTTATCCAGCAGCGCCAGCAGCTCCGCCGGGTACTCGCCTTTGATGGCGGGATCGAGAAACATCCGGTTATAGAACAGGTCGTAGATCTGCGCCGCCTGCTGGTCATGCGCGGCCGACGATCGTGGATAGGTCACTTCCGGGTTGAGGATGGTCCCGATGCGACCGGCATAGCCCTGCTGGCGGAACAGCTGCACCACCCGGGCGGTGGCGAGATTTTTGTGGTGGTTCCACTGCATCCATTTATGGGTGTTTTGCTCGTATGGCCAGCGCAGCGCGTCGAGATAGACCCGGGTCTGCACCACAATCGGCTCATTAAACACAAACCAGCGCGTTACCCGACCGGCATAGCGTTTAAACACCTGTTCGACGTAACGGATAAACAGTTCAACCACGTGCTTTGACTGCCAGCCGCCATACTGCTCCAGCAGCGTAGCGGGCAATTCGTAATGCTCCAGACAGAGCATCAGTTCAATGCCCTGGCGCTGCATTTCGTCAATCAGCCGGTCATAGTAAGCCGCGTACTCCTCATCCACCGTGGCGTTTTCATAATCGGTGAGAAAGCGCGACCAGTTGATCGAGGTGCGATAGTGGGTCAGCCCGCTGGCCTTCATTAGCGCCACATCTTCGGCAAAGCGGTTGATGAAGTCGGTCGCCACGGCCGGGCCATAGCCCTGATGCCAGACGTGCCGATCCTGCTGATACCAGGCGTCCGGCCACGAGTCCTGCCCGGCTTTTTTGCCGCTCCAGCCCTCGGTTTGCCAGGCTGACGCAGCGGCGCCCAGGATAAAATTCTGCGGGATCTGAATAAGCTGGCGACTCATAACACCTCCGATTGGTTGCGAGCCAGTTCAGGTTGTTGATTCTTCGCTTCGGCGGCATCGGCGCGACGGGCTGCCACTTTGACAAACGGCAGGTAGATCAGCACCGACACCATAATGCAGATAATCTGGGTCACCACCGCGCCCATCGATCCCGCAGTCGACAGCCAGGCGTTAATGATCGGCGGCGTGGTCCACGGCACCATCACCACCGCTTTGCCGGCAAACCCCATCACCGTGGCGAAATAGCCGATTGTGCCGGTTACCAGCGGCGTGATGATGAATGGGATCGCCAGGATCGGATTGAGCATAATCGGCATGCCAAATATTACCGGCTCATTGATATTGAAAATGCCGGGGCCGAACGAGAGTTTGGCGATTTCGCGCATCTCTTTGCGACGCGTCGCCAGCATCACCGCGGTCAGCAGCCCGATGGTCAGCCCGGAACCGCCGATGCTCATATAAACATCCCAGAACGGCATGGTGATGATATTCGGCGCCTCTTTACCCTGCTCAAAGGCGGTCATATTGACCATAATCGCCCCCAGCAGCAGCGGTTCACGAATCGGTTTCACCATCTGATTGCCGTGAATGCCGATCACCCAAAATAGCTGGGCGACGAACATCAGGATCAGAATCCCCCACAGGCTCTGCACCACCGACTCCAGCGGTTGCTGCACCACCTGATAGACCGCGTCATACAGATACATGCCGGTAACGCGATGGAAAATAAAGCCAAAGGAGGCGACCAGCGTCACGGTGATAATCGACGGGATCAGGGCGGAAAAAGAGGCGGCAACGTTGGGCGGCACGGTGTCAGGCATCTTAATTTTCAGCCGCTCAACCTGTTCGAGGCGGCAATAGATCTCCACCGACAGAATGGCAATAAACATGCCGAGGAACAGGCTTTTGGTATCAGAGAATTGTTTGGCCAGAACGTCGGTAACCAGATGCATCTGACCGTCGACCATCATCTGTAAAGTGGTCGGCGTCACGGAGACAAAGCAGATGATCGCCAGCAGACCAGGGAACAAGGTTTTGATGCCGTTGATGCGGCCCAGCTCAATGCCAATCAGGAACACCGCGCCAATGTTGAGGAAGCTGAGCGTGGCATAGTTAATGCTGCTGGTGATCGGTTTCAGGTCGGCTAAAAACCCCAGCGCAGCGAAGCTGGCGAGGCCATTTTTGCTGTCCAGCACCATGTTAGAGATCAGCACCGAGAAAGCGCCAACGATGATCACCGGCATCAGGGTGATGAACGAGGCTTTGATCGCCATGATGTAGCGATAGCTATTGAAGCGGGTGGCAAAGCTGCCCAGGGAATCGATAAGGCGGTCCTGTAGAGACATGGGTCAACCCTCAGAGATGTAAGATTGGCATTCCAGTAGTGGTCACTATCTTCCCGGTTAGTGGCATACCAAAATGACGATTCTTAACCATCCTTTCTGTGACAAAGCTCCCGGAAACGTTTTTTGGCATTCCAGTAAGATGAAAAAACTGAATTTGGCATACCAATAATGAGGAGTGTATGGATTTCGAACAAACCATGATGGAGTTGCTGATCAATGCAGGTGAAGCACGATCGTCAGCGATGATGGCGATCCAGTGTGCGCGCCAGCGTGACTGGCCGGCTGCCGATGCGGCGCTGGCTGCTTCCGATACCGCAGCAAAACAGGCGCACAAGATTCAGACGCAGTTGATTGGCGCGGATGAAGGCAGCGGCAAATTGCCGGTGACGCTGATCCTGGTGCATGCACAGGATCACTTAATGAATGCGATGCTGTGTCGCGATCTGGCGGAGGAGATGGTGATACTGCGTAAAGAGCTGTTTAGCGCTCAGGCGGCAGCGGATACCGCCTGAGCGGGCGGTTAGCCGCCTTCCAGCGCCAGTAACTCCTGAATAGTCTGCGCGCGACGGATCTCGCGCGGCTGCCCCTGTTCGAACAGCACTTCCGGGATCAGGGGGCGGCTGTTGTAGTTCGATGACATAGATGCGCCATAGGCACCGGTGTCATGAAATACCAGATAATCGCCGACCTGCGCAGCCGGAATCGCTCGGGTATCGACTTTGCCGCCTTCCAGCTGGGTAAAGACGTCGCCTGATTCACACAATGGCCCCGCCACCACGCTGTCGAGGGTCTGCTGCTCATCAATCTGCCGCCCATCGCCCGCCATCAGCGAGATATGGTGATAGCTGCCATACATTGACGGCCGCATTAAATCGTTGAAACCGGCATCGACCAGCACAAAGTGACGGCTGCCCATCGCTTTGACCGCCCGTACCTGCGACACCAGCACGCCCGACTCGGCCACCAGAAAACGGCCCGGCTCAATCTCCAGTTTGACGGCGTGGCCCAGATGCTGAGCAATGCGCTGACGCGCAGCGTCCCACAAGCCAAAATAGTGCCCGGTATCGATCGCCTCTTCACCGTAACGATAAGGAATCGACAAGCCGCCGCCCGCTGAGATCGCCGTCAGATCCTGACCAAACTCCACCACCAGGCTGACCATCGCATCACACACCTGTTGCAGATGCGCATAATCGACGCCGGAACCGATGTGCATATGAATGCCCACCAGCCGCAGATCGTACTGCTGGATTGCCGCCAGCGCTAAAGCCAGATCGCCATGCCAGATTCCGTGCTTGCTGTTTTCGCCGCCGGTATTGGTTTTCTGACTGTGGCCGTGCCCGAAACCGGGATTCACCCGCAGCCATACCGCATGACCCGGAGAAACAGCGCCCAGCTGATGCAGCATATCGACCGAACCGGCATTAACCGGCACCTGCAGCGCCGCAACCCGCTCCAGCGTCGGCTGATCAAACAGATCAGCGGTAAAGACGATTTCATCTCCGCCCGGCTGATATCCCGCCACCAGTGCGCGTTCAATCTCACCCAGCGATACCGAATCAACCTTTACTCCGGCCGCTCGCATCAGGCGCAGGATATGAATATTCGAACAGGATTTTTGGGCGAAACGCACCACATCAAACGCCTGCAGCTGGGCGATGCGTGCCTGAATGATTTGCGCATCGTAGGCCCAGAAAGGCCCGGCATAGCGGCGTGCCAGCGGCAGCAGATGAGTGACGTTGAGCGCGGTTTCAGTACTCTGTAAGGAACGGGGCATAAGGATTCTCCTGTGGCGATAAGCGCATTAAGCCAGAATCGTGTCATAGCGAAAAATATCTGTTTTAATAGCATCTATGCAAAATTGATATGGCCTAATCCGATGGCGAACATTAACTGGCGACACATCGAAATTTTTCACGCGGTGATGACCAGCGGCAACCTGACGCAGGCCGCCACCCTGCTGCACACCTCTCAGCCTACGGTCAGTCGGGAACTGGCGCGGCTGGAGCAGCAATTGGGGCTACAGCTGTTTGGTCGGGTACGCGGACGTCTGCAGCCTACGGTACAGGGGCTGCGCCTGTTTGAAGAGGTTCAGCGTTCCTGGTACGGGCTGGATCGCATTATGGAGGCGGCTGATAATCTGCGTCAGTTTCGTCAGGGTGAGCTTTCTGTCGCCTGTCTGCCGGTGTTTTCGCAGTCGCTGCTGCCACCGCTGTGTCAGCCTTTTTTGCAGCGCTACCCGGATGTCAGCCTGAATGTGATCCCGCAGGAGTCGCCGCTGCTGGAGGAGTGGCTGTCAGCACAGCGCTATGACCTCGGCTTAACCGAAACCCAGCATGCGCCGGCCGGCACTGACCGCCATGCGCTCTTAACCTGCGATGAAGTCTGCGTGTTGCCGCCGCAGCATCCGCTGAGCCAGCGGGCCGTGCTGACGCCGCAGGATTTTGCCGGTGAGAATTATGTCAGCCTGTCGCGCACCGACAGCTATCGCCAGCTGCTGGACGCGTTGTTTCATGAGCAGGGGGTTGAACGTCGTCTGGTGCTGGAGACCCACAGCGCCGCATCGGTGTGCGCGATGGTCAGGGCGGGCGTCGGGGTATCGATCGTTAACCCGCTGACAGCGCTCGATTACGCCGACAGCGGTGTGGTAATGCGGCGATTCAGCGTTTCGGTACCCTTTACCGTCAGCCTGGTCAGACCGCATCACCGCCCCGCCTCGGCGCTGGTCGATGCGTTTGTCAGCCATCTGCAGCAGCAGGTGGCTGACTTTCCGGCACGTATCGCCGCCCGCTTAGCTTAAGCGCGCACCGCAGACGTCGCGCCACCCGATTTGCGGAAGGTGATCAGGCAGACCAGCAGACCGATCAGTGCCAGTGCGGCGGCGGCAACCGGCACCGCCGTCAGGCCGTAGCCCCGACCAATTACTGCTCCACCGACCCAGGCTCCCAGTGCATTACCAACGTTAAATGCAGAAATGTTCAGGGTCGACACCAGGTTGGGTGCCTCTTTACCGTGGCGCACCACGTTAATCTGCAGGCCCGGCACGGTAGCAAAGGTAGCCATCGCCCACAGGAACAGGGTGATCTCCGCCAGCCACAGCGCATGGCTGGTCCAGCTAAACAGCAGGGAGAAGATCGCAATCAGCGAAAAGCTGAGGATCAGGCTGAAAGAAACTTTCCAGTCCGCCATCTTGCCGCCCAGAATATTGCCGACCGTCAGCCCTGCGCCAATCAGGAACAGCGTCCAGCTGACGCCACGGTCGCTGATGCCGGTCACCTGTAACAGCAGCGGCGCGATATAACTGAACAACGCAAACATCGCCGCGGCAAAAAACACCGTCATCAGCAGTGACAGCCACAGTTTACCGTTGGCCAGCGCGCTCACTTCACTCGCCAGGTCGACCGGTTTTTCCTGCTTGTTATTCGGCAGGCTGACAATCAGGGCGATAAAGGCCAGTACGCCGATGATCGCTACGCCCCAGAAGGTGGCACGCCAGCCAAACAGCTGACCAAACCAGGTGCCGAGCGGCACGCCCAGCACGTTCGCCAGCGTGAGGCCAGTAAACATCAGCGCCACGGCAGAAGCCTGACGACCTGGTGCGACCAGACTGGCTGCGACCACCGCACCAATGCCAAAGAAAGCACCGTGACACAGCGCGGTTACAATGCGCGCCAGCATCAGCAGGTTATAGTTGTACGCCAGCGCGCACAGCAGGTTGCCGACGATGAAGATCACCATCAGCAGCGTCAGCGTCTTTTTACGCGGCAGCCGGGCGGTCAGCAGCGCCATAATCGGTGCGCCAATCGCCACGCCCAACGCATAGCCGCTGATTAACCAGCCCGCTGACGGAATCGACACCTGAAGATCGGCCGCCACGTCCGGCAGCAGCCCCATAATGACGAACTCAGTGGTGCCGATGGCGAATGCACTCAACGCCAGCGCCAGTAACGCTACAGGCATAACATTTCTCCCAATACCATGAAAATGCAGGTGAACCACGCGAACGCGTGGCCCAATCGACGCTTATTAAAATTTGATCTGCGTCACGCTGGCTATTACAGCACAGCCGATGAAGCCCATATACCCCAATAGCAGCAAAGGATTATTGCCACACCCGCAATAATTTCTGTCGCCCCTCAGCCCGCCGGTCACCGCCAGCGGGCCGGAAAATTCCAGGAATCCCCCCCGCAGGCAATCTCTGGTTGTCATTTGCCTGTCACCGGTTACGCTTTTTAATGTGTTAACAATAAATAAAATTTTAGCGTTGCCGATAACCCCATTATGAAACGCCAGGTGATGTGATCGAATTCTGACGCGGGGAGAAAGAATGCAACGGCTCATTGCCTTGATGGTTTTTGCTTTAACCGGCTGCTCGGTTGGCCACTATGAGTACAGCAGAGAGGCCGAAAAGCGGGTCGATATGACCGTGACCGGCATTCCTACCGTGCTCGGCTTAGGCACGCTGGGTACCACCATTCCGCTGACGGCGGAATACAGTCTGACCGCCGCGCACGTGGCGAAATTTTCACTTTACCGGGTCAAAGCCTGGCATCCGCAATGCGATCTGGCGGTGGTCTACCACAAAAACAGCGAAGCGAGCCTGCCGCCCAGCTTTCGCAACAGCCATATCGGCGACCAGGTCAATCTCTACGGCTACAGCTTTATTTCGGCGATGCCGGTCAGTTCCAGCGGCCAGAACCTGATTAATACCACGCTGGCAAACAGCTGGAACAAAGCGGATTGTGTGGTGGTGGCGGCCAATGCCGGCGTGGTGAAAGGGATGTCGGGCGGCGCGGTGTATAACGCCTCTGACGATACGCTGGCGGGAGTGATCATCGGCTACAGCGACCGTATTAATGACAATACCAGCGGCAAAACTCTGTATAAGAACGTGGCGCTGTATGTACCTTATGCGCGGTTTCAGCAGTGGCTGGATGGCGTAGTGAAGTCGTGACCGTCGGTGTCTGAGCCGGACAGCGGCGAAAAAAAGGCCGGAATCTCCGGCCTTTCTGCATTCTGCTTAACGCAAAGTGAGTTACTTGCTACCCGGGCGCAGCGCCGGGAACAGGATCACGTCGCGGATGGTGTGGCTGTTGGTAAACAGCATCACCATACGGTCGATACCGATACCGAGACCCGCAGTAGGCGGCAGACCGTGTTCCAGCGCGGTGACGTAATCTTCGTCGTAGAACATCGCTTCGTCATCGCCCGCATCTTTGGCATTCACCTGCTGCAGGAAACGCTCAGCCTGATCTTCCGCATCGTTCAGCTCGGAGAAGCCGTTACCGATTTCACGGCCGCCGATGAAGAACTCAAAGCGATCGGTGATCTCCGGATTCTGATCGTTACGACGCGCCAGCGGTGACACTTCAGCCGGATACTCGGTGATGAAGGTTGGCTGAATCAGATGTGCTTCTGCCGTCTCTTCGAAGATCTCGGTGACCACACGGCCCAGTCCCCAGCTCTTCTCAACTTTAATGTGCAGCGATTCAGCAATCGCTACCGCTTTATCAAAGTCTTCCAGATCGGCCAGGTCGGTTTCCGGACGATACTTCTTGATCGCTTCGCGCATCGTCAGTTTTTCAAACGGCTTGCCGAAATCGAACTGATGTTCGCCATACGGCACCACGGTGGTGCCCAGCACATCCTGCGCCAGCGTACGGAACAGGCTTTCGGTCAGCTCGATCAGATCTTTGTAATCCGCATACGCCATATAGAGTTCCATCATGGTGAACTCAGGGTTATGACGTGGCGAAATGCCTTCGTTACGGAAGTTACGGTTGATCTCGAACACCCGATCAAAGCCCCCCACCACCAGGCGCTTCAGATAGAGTTCCGGAGCAATACGCAGGTACATATCGATATCCAGCGCATTGTGATGGGTGATGAACGGACGCGCCGATGCGCCGCCTGGGATCACCTGCATCATCGGAGTTTCCACTTCCATAAAGTCGCGGCTGACCATGAACTGGCGGATACCGGCCATGATTTTTGAGCGAATTTTGAAAGTGTTACGTGATTCGTCGTTGGCGATCAGATCGAGGTAACGCTGACGATAACGGGTTTCCTGGTCAGCCAGGCCGTGAAACTTATCCGGTAACGGACGCAGGGCTTTGGTCAGCAGACGCAGCTCAGAACAGTGAATCGACAGTTCGCCGGTTTTGGTTTTGAACAGCTTGCCGCGCGCGCCGAGGATATCGCCGAGGTCCCACTTTTTGAACTGCTCGTTGTAGATCCCTTCGGCCAGATCGTCACGCGAAACATAAAGCTGAATGCGTCCGCCGACGTCCTGCAGAGTAACGAATGATGCTTTACCCATAATACGACGGGTCATCATGCGTCCGGCAACGCTGACTTCAATGCCGAGATCTTCCAGCTCTTCGTTGCTCTTCTCGTCATAGCGTTCATGCAGCTGGTTCGAGAGGGTGTCACGACGGAAATCGTTAGGAAACGCCACGCCATTTGCACGCAGCGCGCTCAGCTTTTCGCGACGCGTTTTCAGTTCGTTGTTTAACTCAAGTGCGGCGTCAGCGCTCTGCGGTTGTTGTTCAGACATGTCGGTTCCTTATAACCCTGCTTTTAAACTAGCTTCAATGAATCGATCCAGATCGCCGTCCAGCACCGCCTGGGTGTTGCGCGTTTCCACACCGGTACGCAGATCTTTAATGCGCGAATCATCGAGCACGTAAGAACGAATCTGGCTGCCCCAGCCGATGTCGGACTTGTTGTCCTCCAGCGCCTGTTTCTCAGCATTTTTCTTTTGCATCTCAAGCTCGTACAGCTTCGCCTTCATCTGCTTCATCGCTTGATCTTTGTTCTTGTGCTGGGAACGGTCGTTCTGACACTGGGTCACGGTACCGGTTGGAATATGGGTAATACGTACCGCGGATTCCGTCCGGTTAACGTGCTGGCCGCCGGCACCGGAGGCGCGATAGACGTCAATGCGCAGATCGGCCGGATTGATGTCGATATCAATATCGTCATCCACTTCCGGATAGATAAAGGCTGAGCTGAAGGAGGTATGACGACGACCGCCGGAGTCGAACGGGCTCTTACGCACCAGGCGATGCACGCCGGTTTCGGTTCGCAACCAGCCAAAGGCATAGTCGCCTGACACGCGAATGGTCACGGATTTAATACCCGCTACTTCGCCTTCAGACTCTTCAATAATTTCAGTTTTGAAGCCGCGAGCTTCAGCCCAACGCAGATACATACGCATCAGCATGCTGGCCCAGTCCTGCGCTTCGGTACCGCCGGAGCCCGCCTGCAGATCGATATAGCAGTCGGCGCTGTCGTACTCACCGGAGAACATGCGGCGGAATTCGAGCTCGCCCAGTTTGCTTTCGAGGACATCCAGCTCGGCCACCGCTTCGTTGAACGTCTCTTCGTCGTCCGCTTCGACTGCCAGCTCCAGCAGACCCTGGACATCTTCCAGGCCTTGCGTCATCTGATCGAGAGTGTCAACAATCGCTTCAAGCGAGGAGCGCTCTTTGCCCAGTGCCTGGGCGCGTTCCGGTTCGTTCCACACGTCTGGCTGTTCCAGCTCGGCGTTTACTTCTTCGAGGCGTTCTTTCTTGGCATCGTAGTCAAAGATACCCCCGAAGAACGTCGCTGCGCTCACTGAGGTCCTGAATACGGTTTTTGACCGGGTTGATTTCAAACATGGCTTTAGCGTCTTTTTAGCGTTCGATGGGACAGGAAAATTAACGCATAAGTTTACCCGAAACTGACGACAGTTTGTAGCGCTGATGCGGTGGTGGCGCGGCGATCGATTAACCGCGTGGCGAGGGGTGTTTCACGTGGAGACTGGCGTGAAGAAAAGAAGGCGGCCCTGAGCCAGGCGGTCGGCCGCACACAGCTGATGTGCAACCGCCGCCAGTGGTCAGTTTATTGGCCAGAGATGATCAATGATCAGCTGCACCGAGCGGTTACCGCGATACTCATTGATATCCAGTTTGTAGGCCAGCTCAACCTGACGCACGCTGGTGTCGGGCCACAGCGTGGTGTCGACATTGAAGGCGATGCCATCGATCAGCGGGCCGCCGCCCAGCGGTTCCACCATTACTTTCAGGTGCCGCTCGCCGACCAGCCGCTGCTGCAACAGCTTAAATTTGCCGTCGAACGCTGGCTCCGGGAACGCCTGGCCCCACGGACCCGCTTCACGCAGCATCTCTGCGGTCTGCAGGGAAAATTCCTGTGGCTGCAGCGCGCCATCGGACCAGATGATGCCCTGCAGCGATTCGCCATCCAGCCATTCGCCGACCAGTTCGGCAAAACGCTGGCGGAACTCCTCATAGCGTGCGGTTTCCAGCGACAGTCCCGCCGCCATCGCATGGCCGCCAAACTTCAGCATCAGGCCCGGATTAAGGGTATCGAGCCGCTCCAGCGCATCGCGCAGATGCAGACCGGCAATCGAGCGGCCGGAGCCTTTCAGCGTGCCGTCTCCGGCCGGTGCAAAGGCAATCACCGGGCGATGGAAACGCTCTTTCAGCCGCGAAGCCAGAATCCCGACCACGCCCTGATGCCACTCCGGATGATAAAACGCCAGCCCCAGCGGCAGGTCGCTCTGCTCACGTTCCAGCGCCTGACACAGCGCCAGCGCTTCGCTCTGCATGCCCTGCTCAATCTCTTTGCGCGTCTGGTTGAGCGCATCCAGCTCGCTGGCCAGCATCCGCGCCTGGCTGAGATCCTCAGTCATCAGTAACGCCACGCCGACCGACATATCATCCAGCCGCCCTGCCGCATTGAGCCGGGGGCCAAGCGCAAAGCCGAGATCGCTGGCCGCCAGCTGGCGCGCATCGCGGTTAGCGATCTCCAGCAGCGCACGAATACCGGGACGGCATTTACCGGCGCGAATCCGGCTCAGTCCCTGCCACACCAGAATGCGGTTATTGACGTCGAGCGGCACCACATCGGCTACCGTGCCGAGCGCCACCAGATCCAGCAGTTCAGCCAGATTAGGTTCGCTGCGGGTGGTGCCGAACCAGCCCTGCGTGCGTAGAAAGGCACGCAGCGCCAGCATCAGATAAAACGCGACGCCGACACCGGCCAGCGCGCGGGAAGGAAAATTGCAGTCCGCCAGGTTGGGATTAACGATCGCTTCCGCCGCCGGCAGGGTTTCGCCCGGCAGATGGTGATCGGTGATCAGCACCGGAATACCGTGCTGGTGCGCACATTCCACACCGGCATGCGATGAAATCCCGTTATCCACCGTCAGGATCATCGCCGCACCGCGCGCGCGCGCCTGCTCAACCACTTCCGGGCTGAGACCATAGCCATCGTCAAAGCGGTTCGGCACCAGATACTGCACATTGCTGCCGCCCATGCTGCGCAGCGCCATCACCGTCAGCGCGGTACTGGTGGCGCCATCGGCATCAAAATCGCCCACCACCATAATGCGACGGCCATCAAGCAGCGCCTGATGCAGCAACGCCACCGCGTTATCGATGCCGCTCAGCGCCTGGAACGGCAGCAGGTTTTTCGCGCCGCGCTCCAGCTCAGCCGCGTCACACACCCCGCGCTGCAGATAAAGACGTTTCAGCAGCGGCGGCAGGGTTGCCGGCAGCGCATCCTCAACCGTCACCTCGCGGCGACGCAGTTCCACTTCGTTTTTTACCACCGATTAACCACCACGCTTTTGATTATCCAGCACCTGCTTCAGCTCCTGCGGACCCTGATAGCCCGGAATCATCATGCCGCTGTCGGTCAGGATGGCTGGCGTGCCCTGAATGCCAAACAGCACCCCGAGCTGGTAGTGTTGTGCAATATTGATTTTGCAGCTGTCTGGTGCAGACATTTTTGGCGCATCGCCCTTCATCGCGTCGTCAAAGGCTTTATTACGATCGGCGCTGCACCAGATCGCTTTCATCGCGCCTTCAATCTGGCCATGCAATCCTTCACGCGGGAACGCCAGGTAGCGCACGGTGATACCCAGCGCATTGTAATCGGCCATCTGCTCATGCAACTTGCGGCAGTAGCCACAGGTAATGTCGGTAAACACCGTCACCACATGCTGCTCTTTTGGCGCTTTGTAGACGATCATTTCCGGCACCAGCGCCTCGACTTTTTTATCGAGCAGCTTGTTGGTTACGTTGACCGGTTGTGCGCCGCTGACGTCATACAGCGGGCCCTGAATCATGTGTTTGCCATCATCGGTCACGTAAAGCACGCCGCTTTCCGACAGCACGGTTTTAAAGCCCGGCAGCGGTGATGCGGTAATCTCAGTCTGATTTAAGCCGAGCTTTTTCAGGGATTGCTGAATGGCGCTGTCATCGGCCTGCGCCAGGCCGGAAAAGGCGCTGGCTAACAGCGCCAGCATGGCAAAATGCTTGTTCATCTCTTTCCTTATTTCCGCAGATCAGGCCCGCGGATGATGTTGTTGATGCAACTGACGCAGGCGCTCAGTGGCGACATGCGTATAAATTTGGGTGGTGGAGAGATCGCTGTGTCCCAGCAACATCTGTACGACACGCAGATCGGCTCCGTGGTTCAGCAGATGAGTAGCAAACGCATGGCGCATCACATGGGGCGACAATTTTTCACTGTCGATGCCGGCCAGCGTGGCGTAATGCTTGATGCGGTGCCAGAAG
The DNA here is from genome assembly GCF_059730575.1 of Pantoea sp. X-Soil-YNGN-775. Lineage (NCBI taxonomy): Bacteria > Pseudomonadati > Pseudomonadota > Gammaproteobacteria > Enterobacterales > Erwiniaceae > Pantoea > Pantoea sp. X-Soil-YNGN-775. Next base: position 3,325,522 of record NZ_AP035945.1, read on the forward strand.
GTCTGCCGCGTCATCTGCTGCGCCCGGTTGCTCGGGAACATCACATCCAGCGTCTGTCCGTTAAGCAACCACGGACGCCCATGCTCCAGATAATATTCCAGCCAGTAAACCGCTTCTTCACCTAACGGCACAAGTCGCTCTTTATCGCCTTTGCCGATCACCCGCACCACACCCTGGCGCAGGCTGATGTCACTCAGCGTCAGGCCGACCAGCTCAGAAACACGCAAACCGGTGGCGTAGAGTAACTCCAGCATCGCTTTGTCGCGTAGCTCAAGCGGGATGTCGATATTCGGTGCCTGCAGCAGCCGTTCAACCTGCGCTTCACTGAGATCTTTCGGCAGCCGCTGCGGCAGTTTTGGTGCCGATAACAGCGCACTGGGATCGTCCGCGCGCAGCTTCTCGCGATAGAGATATTGAAACAGGCGGCGCATGGCGCTCAGCAGCCGGGCTGAACTGGTCGCCTTGTAGCCGCCCTCCAGCCGCTCGGCCAGAAACTGCTGCAGATCCAGCGGCATCACGCTGAGCAGCGTCAGGTTATGATGCGCCAGCCAGCTGGTCAGCGTCTGGAGATCCTGGCGATAGGAGGAGAGTGTATTCTGCGCCAGATTGCGTTCAATCCAGAGCGCATCGAGAAACTGTTCTGTCAGATCGCTGTCCTGCACGTTATCCCCGCCGTTCGCTGTAAAATCATGCTCATTATGCCTGATTCAACGGCGCTTCTGGTACAATTGCGCCAAAGTCAGTATTTACAGAGTGTTATCTGCATGAAAATCGGTCTTTTTTACGGTTCCAGTACCTGTTACACCGAAATCGTAGCGGAGAAAATTCGCGATTTTATTGGCGAAGAGCTGGTCACCCTGCACAACGTCAAAGATGACGATCCGCGCTTGATGGAACAGTACGATCTGCTGATCATGGGCATCCCGACCTGGGATTTTGGCGAGCTGCAGGAAGACTGGGAAGCGATCTGGCCGCAGCTGTCGACCCTGAATCTGCGCAATAAGATTGTGGCGCTGTACGGCATGGGCGATCAGATTGGCTACGGTGAATGGTTCCTGGATGCGCTCGGTATGCTGCATGAGCTATTGCAGCCGATGGGGGTGCGTTTTGTCGGTTACTGGCCGCTGGAAGGGTATGAGTTCACCAGCCCGAAACCGCTCAGTGCCGATGGGAAGCAGTTTGTCGGTCTGGCGCTCGATGATGTGAATCAGTTTGAGGTGACCGACGAGCGCGTCGAGCAGTGGTGCGAGCAGGTATTAACGGAAACCGCCGAACTGCTGTGATCGCTAAATGGCGTGGTCCGGCAGGCGGCTTTCGCCCTGACGCCTTAGCCGGATGCCGTAACGAGTGCTCTTCGTATTGCCATCAGTGATGCGCCTCGCTGAAGCAGCAGGCGCGTAACGCCCGCCATTCGCCAGGCTGCATATTGTCTTTCATCAGCCACCAGCGCAGCGTCTTACCCTGCTCGCTTTTCGCCACCAGCAGCACGCCAAACGGCAACCAGCGCAGCGGCTGAGTCGGCCGCCAGCGTGCGCCCTGCCAGCACCAGATTTGCGCACTTTCCCGTTGCAGCGAACCGCGCCGCTGAAGGAGCCGTCGATGATTACGCCAGCCTTCGGCCAGCAGCAGTCCGATCATCGCCAGTTTCATCAGCCATCCGCTGACCGGCAGCGTCAGCAGCAGTACCGCCGTTACCGTCACCCCCAGCCAGACGCCCAGCAGGCCGCGCGCCAGACGGGATGGCCGCAGCTTACATTGCCACGGGGCCGCGTTCACGATTGCGCTGCTGAATCAGGTTAACCATCCGCTTCAGCTCAGGATCGCTGGGTTCACCGTGGTTCATCAACCAGTTAAACAGGTCGGGATCGTCACTCTTCAGCAGCGCGATAAACACCTGCTTATCGGTGTCATTCAGGCTGTCATATTCATATTTAAAGAACGGCATAATAGCCACATCCAGCTCCAGCATGCCGCGGCGGCAGGCCCACTGAATACGTGATTTATCATTGATATCCATGCGTCAGTTTCCACAGTTCACAACCTGGCGGCTAGTGTAACCTGGATTGTGGCGGGCTGCAGGCGCAGCGCAACATACTGTGCAATCTGCCGCAAAGCAAACCGCATTTTTTCAGGGTTATCACGCGATTTGTGCGCCGTTATCGGTAAACAGGTTGCATTGCCGGTCGGCTCTTTTAACATTGAAGATATTGTTTCGGATGAACCCTCATACTCAGGATATCTCCATGCCAACCTTTACCTTACCGCCGCGCCAGCCTGCAGCCTCGTCCCGTCTGCCGTTAACGCTGATTTCACTGGATGCCTGGGCGCTGGTTTCCGTCTTCGGTCCCGACAGCACCGCCTATCTGCAGGGTCAGCTGACGCTGGACGTCGCCGCGCTGGATGCGGCGCACCATCTGCCCGCCGCCCACTGTGATGCCAAAGGCAAGATGTGGAGCAACCTGCGTCTGTTCCATCGTGGCGAAGGCTACGCCTACCTGGTTCGTCGTGAACTGCGCGACACCCAGCTGAGCGAATTAAAGAAATATGCGGTGTTCTCTAAAGTGACGCTGGCGGCCGACGATGAGGCAGTGTTACTGGGCGTGGCTGGTTTTCAGGCACGCGCCGCGCTGGCCAACCTGTTTGAACAGCTGCCCGACAGCGAAACCCCGGTGGTGCAGCAGGGCGAAACCACGCTGCTGTGGTTTGCGCATCCGGCAGAGCGTTTCCTGATCGTTACCTCGCTGGCCCAGGCCGAATCACTGCAGCAGAAACTGGCGGATGATGCCCGGTTAAATGACAGTCAGCAGTGGCTGGCGCTGGACATTGAAGCCGGCATTCCGGTGATTGATCCCGCCACCAGCGTGCAGTTTATTCCGCAGGCCACTAACCTGCAGGCGCTGGACGCCATTAGCTTTAAAAAAGGCTGCTACACCGGTCAGGAGATGGTGGCGCGGGCCAAATACCGTGGTGCGAACAAACGCGCGCTCTACTGGCTGGCGGGCCAGGCCAGCCATCTGCCAGCGGCAAATACGGCGCTGGAACTCCGGATGGGTGAGCGCTGGCGTCGTACCGGCAGCGTGCTGGCGGCAGTGCAGCTGGATGACGGTGTCAGTTGGGTGCAGGTGGTGATGAATAACGATCTGGAGCCGGATAGCGTGCTGCGGGTTGAGGGTGATGAAGGCGGACAGCTGACGATTCAGCCGCTGCCCTACTCGCTGCAGGAAGAGTAACCACTCAGGCACGCAGCCGCATAAGCTGCGTGCCTGCCCGGCGATTACTCCGTTTTCTGCGTCATGTTCAGCAGAGTGCGGATGTTTTGCGCCGTGGTGGCGATAATGTCGATGGCACCGGTACGCAACGCACCGAGAATCGCCATTGCTTTGGTGTTCTCTGAGGCGATGGCGATAACGCAGGGGATCTTGCGCAGCTCATCAATGCTCAGACCAATCACCCGATCGTTCATTACGGTATCGACGTGCTGTCCCTGCGAATTGAAAAAATCATAGCCGGCAATATCGCCCGTCACGCCCTGATTCAGACTGGCGTCGATAATTTCATGCGGCGTAAACCAGCCTAATTTCACCATATAGCTGTTTTCATTCATGTCGCCAATGCCGACCAGGGCAAAGTCGGCTTTGCGCGCCCGATCCAGCGTCTCTTTAATCGTGCCGTTTTGCATAAACGCCTCTTTCAGCGCCCGATCTTCAACATAAGCCGGGGCGTAGAGCGTTTCGCTGATGCCACCAAATTTCTTCGCCAGACGACGGCTGATATGGTCGGCATTGATCGCATCACCGGGGCGGTGCGTGCCGCCGATGCCGCTGATAAAGTGACAGTTACGCGTCGGCACCTGGCCCGGATGATCGGCGACCGCCGCCACGTTGCGCCCTTGCCCGACCGCCACCACCGAATTCTCTTTAAGCGATTGTTCCAGCCAGGAAGAGACCAGCGCCGCCACCTGACGCCGCTGCTCATCATTGTCCTGCAGGTCGAGGGCGATCAGCGCGCGCTGTAAGTGGGGGAAACGGTCAAGCAGCTGTTGCTCAAGACGGGTGCTGAACACCGGATGGTAACGCACGTTAATTTCAACAATGCCCTCTTCCCTGGCGCGCTTCAGCAGCCGTCCGACTTTGATGCGTGAAATGCCAAACTTACGCGCAATCTCTTCCTGGGTAATTTCGTCCTGATAATAGGCGACTGCGATTTCGGTCAGCAGTTCGGAGTCCTGAGAAAGCGTGTGTTTTTCCATGCGTTATCTGTCTCGCAGTGAGTTACCTGACTAAGCACAGGCGTTTCAGGAGGGAATTTATACCATTGATACGGCTCACCTCGCCAGGCATTGACGCGGCGAGCCGCTAGCAGTGTCACAGATTAGCGACGAATCGCGTCGATTTTCAGCATGCGGGCAATCACGATATCCAGCTCTTTCTGCTCGAAAATCTGCTTCCAGTCAGGCTTCACAATCTTCTCGCGTCCATACTCCATGGCGATCATGCAGGCATCAGAGAACGGATTGGTGGCGCGGAACGCTACCGCCAGCGCAATCTGGATATGCCCGTAGAGCATCGCCTTTGCGGCCTCTTCCGGTACGCCACTGTGCTTAACCGTTTCGTCCAGCGCCTCTTTCATAAAGGCCCCGACCATGCAGGCAACGGTCTCCACCAGCGTCGGCTCAAGGTAGGCTAGCTGCGTTACGGTCACCCAGTGCACCTGCTCCACCGGACCATACATCACGCGGATAACCTTGCTGAGTTCGTCGCGCTGCGCATCACTGCCCGCTTCCCAGGCGGCGGCCACATGCTGAATAGCTGCAATTCCGCCAAACGCGTCGGCGTGCTCTTCTTTGGTGTAGCGCTCAAGGAAGACGGACGGGTGACACGGATGCGCCACCGCATAGTCGATATCGTCACGCTGGAAGATCAGGTTGGCATAAGCGGCCGCCGGATCGAGCGTTAACAGTACAGCGCCTGGCTTCATCTGCGGCACGACCGCTTCAGAGACCTTACCCAGCACGATGTCCGGCACCGCCAGAATGACGACGTCGCTTAACGGCACCACCGAATCGGCATCTGAAAGCTCACGGCCCTGTTGAGTAACCTGCTGCTGTGCAGCGGGTGAATTCTCGCAGTAAAAGACCTGGTAATCGCTTTTCTGGAAGTTGGCTGAAATGCGCATGCCCATTTTGCCGCCGGCGCCAATCACAGTAAGGGTTTTCAGTTGTTTCATTATTATTACTCCCGATTTTGTTTACTACGTAAGAATTCCACGCTGCGCGCTGTCCACTCCGCCTCACGCTGACAGGTGGTAGCGGCGTCCTCCTGCCATGGCAACCAGTGTTCAATAATCTGGTTAATGCCCCTTTCGGCCGGGCGCACGCTGGCGATCATCTGGTCATAATCCAGTAAGCCTTCGCCCATCGGGCAACCGGCATAGGTGAAGCCAACCCAGCCGTCACGCCGGGTAAAGGCAAAATCTTTGATGTGAAGATTGCCGACCCGCGCCGCAGTCTGCGCGATGACCTGTTCAGGTAACTCCAGCCCGGCAACGCAGTTGGCCGGATCGAGACAGACCGCCAGCCACGGCGATGAAAAGCGGTTAATTACTGTCATCAGGTCGGCAGTTTTGACCTGTTCGTAGGTTTCAAGACATAGTCTCACCTGCTGACGCTCATAGTCAGGCAGCACGCGGGCGATCAGCTGCGCCGCTTGCTCCAGCGACGGCCGATGAGTGGCGGTATAGAACATGGAGCGCACCACCTGCGCGTCGAGCAGCTGGGCCAGTTGCAGATAACGTTGCAGATGGGCGGTGTCCAGCCCGCGCGTCCCCAGCTCCAGCGTGATGCCCAGCGCATCAGCCTGCTGACGCAACCGTTGCAGGTCAGCATCAGACCAGCTCTCAATCGCCGGATAATCACAAATCTGAAACAGCGACAAATCCAGCGCGGCGGTCTGTTCCAGCATCTGCTCCAGCGTCAGCGGCTGCGGTACCCGGTCTGACATGCGCCAGAAAAAGGCATAGGTGCTAAGTCCGATCTGGCTCATGGGTGACGCTCCGCCAGCAGCGCGCTGGCCTCATCGATAATCTGCGCCAGCGCGGCCGGATCATGGGCAAAGCGGCCGAGGAACAGGCCATCAACCGTTCCGCCAAGGCGCTGAATCAAACCCGGACCGGCGCTGCCACCGTAAATCACCTGCAGGGTAATACCCGTGGGCGTCGGCAGCTCGCGTAGCCCTTCGCAGACCGCGCGGATATAGTGTTCCGGAGCCGGTTGCGGTGCGCCTATCGCCCATTGCGGTTCCCAGGCGAAAAATAGCCTACCGGTCAGACCCTGCTGCTGCGCCAGCGACAGCGCCTCGGCCAGCTGCTGCTGGCACAGGGCGATCGCCTGCGAAGGTTCACCCTGTTGGGTTTCACCAATGCACAACACCGGCGTCAGGCCGTGTCGGAGCGACATCGCCACCTTGGCGGCTATCTGCGCGGCGTCTTCATGAAAATAGCGGCGGCGTTCGGCGTGACCAATTTCAGCCAGGCTGCAGCCGAGTTCCTGCAACATGCTGGCACTGACTTCGCCGGTCCAGGCGCCGTTTTCAGCCTGGCAAACATCCTGGCCGCCAATGCGTACCGGGGTATCGGCAAAAATAGCGGCAGCCGCCGGAATCGCCGGATAGGCGGGCAGGACAAACAGTCCGATATCGCCGCGCTGAATCGCCGGATGCCGACGCGCCAGCGCGGCAACGTCGTGGCACCAGTCGAGGGTTTGCTGGTAGCCGAAGTACATTTTCAGGCTGACACCCAGCCACAAAGCAGGTTGCGTCATGCTCAGGCTCCCTGCTCAGCGGTTGCGTGATCTTTCAACAAATCAGCCACGGTATTGACAATCATTGCCAGCGAAATCGCGCCTGCATCGGGCGTGCCGAGGCTTTTTTCGGCCAGCGGACGGGCGCGGCCCATTTTGGGCAGCAGTTGCGCCGTGGCCTGCGCCGCCTGGTCAGCCACGCGTGCGGCCTGATGCCAGGCCTCTGTCAGCGAGGCACCGCGCGCGACGGCTGCATTCAGGCTGTCGCTGAACGGCACCAGCACATCAACCATGGTCTTGTCACCGACCTGGGCTTTACCAAAATGCTGAATTCCTTCCTGCGCCTGCCGCACGCCACTGGCGATTCGCACGGCGTCCGGCGTCTGGTTATCACCGATGGCGGTTCCGATGGCGGTCAGCGCCACGCCCCACAGTGCGCCAGAGGTACCGCCCGCTTTGTCTGCCCAGGCATCAGCAGCACGGCATAATAGCGTGCCGGCACCGGCGCCCCGGGCCGCAACTTCACGCGCCTTTTCCACCGCGCCCAGCACGCCGCGTTCCATGCCAATGCCGTGATCGCCATCGCCGGCGACTGCATCAATATCACCCAGTTTTTCGGCGTTGCGTTGCAGCATCGCGGCCACCGCCTCAAGCAGTTGCAGTACCTGTTGGGCGCTCTGCTGCGAGGCGGCGCTGGCGACGGGCAGGCTCTCTTCTGTCTGTTCCTGCATGGCGTCCTGACCCAGCGGTTCGGCCACGATAACGCTGCCTTTTCGATAGGCCGGCGCATTCGCCGGGGCGCGCCAGAAGGTTTCCAGCTCATCATCCAGCCACATTAAGGTCAGTGAGGCACCGGCCATATTGAAGCTGGTGACGAATTCGCCGACGTCCGGTTCGACGATCTGCAGCCGGGCCGCTTCAAGCAGCTGCGCCACCCGCCGGTAGACCACAAACAACTCTTCATATTTCACCGTGCCGAGACCGTTAAGAATTACCGCCACCCGCTGTCCCGCCGTCTGGCTGACGCCCGGCGGCAGCTCACCGAGCAGCCGGCTGACAAAAATGTCGGCCATCTCATCGGCGGTCGGCACCTCCGTTTCTTTAATGCCCGGTTCGCCATGAATCCCCAGTCCCAGCGCCATCCGCCCTTTTTCAACTTCAAACAGCGGGTGTGACGCGCCGGGTAAGGTGCAGCCAGAAAACGCCACGCCAAACGAACGGGTCCGGTTGTTGGCATGCTGCGCCACCCGCAGCACCTCCGCCAGCGTATAGCCCGCTTCAGCGGCGGCACAGGCGACTTTGAATACCGTCAGATCCCCCGCCACCCCGCGCCGCTTTTCAATCTCGTCGATGCCGGCGCTGGAGATGTCGTCGGTGACCGCCAGAATGTCGCACGGAATACCCTCGCCGCGCAGACGCTCACAGGCCTGACCGAAATGCAGCACATCACCGGCATAGTTGCCGAACATCAGTAATACGCCGCCGCCATTGTTTGCCGCGCGGGCCACGTTATAAATTTGCTGCGCCGACGGCGAGGCGAACAGGTTGCCCATTGCCGCGCCGTGCGCCAGCCCCTGCCCAACCAACCCGGCGAACGCCGGATAGTGGCCGGAGCCACCGCCGACCACCACCGCCACGCTGCCCGGCTGGCTGCGGGTGTTGCGTACCACTCCGCCGGGCACCTGACGCACTTTATCGGCATTGGCGGCCACAAAGCCTTCAATCAGTTCAGCCGCGAAGGCTGAAGGTTGGTTAAACAGGTAAGTCATGGTAATTGCTCCTGTGCTAGAGAGGTCGGTTGCTGCTGGCGACTGCGATTCAGCAACAGCATCAGCACGGCTGACAGCAACATGAATCCGCCCACCACAAACATCGGTACGGTGTAACTGCTGGTCGCATCGTGCAGCGCGCCAGTGATATAGCCCGCCGAGAAGCCCGCGACATTACCCAGCGTATTGATCAGGGCGATAGCGGCCGCGGCAGAGGCACCGGTCAGAAACTGAGTCGGTAAAGTCCAGAAATTGGGTAAGGCGGCAAAGATCGAGCTGGCGGTAATCGCAATCACCATGATGGTGGTGAACGGTGAGTCCATGAACAGCGCCAGCGGCACGCTAATCCCACCGGTCACCGCCGGGATAGCGATATGCCAGGTTTTGCAGCCGCGCCGTGAGGCGTCACGGGACCAGAAGAACATCACTACCGCCGCGATCAGATAAGGCACGCCGGTGATCAACCCTTTCTGCATTACATTGAAGGTGGTGCCGAACTGCTGCTGGAAACCGCCGATGATGGTCGGCAGGAAGAAAGCCAGCGCGTAGAGGCCATAGATAAAGCCGAAGTAGATCAGACACAGCATCCAGACCCGACCATTACCCAGAATGCTGCGGACGCCCTGATGTCCGGTATGCTGCTTGGCCTGATGCTCAGCATCCAGCTCGCGGGTCAGCCAGTTTTTCTCCTCCGACGTCAGCCATTTCGCCTGACGCGGTGAATCCACCAGCCAGAACAGCGCCACAATGCCGATCAAAATCGCCGGGATGGAGACGCCGAGGAACATCACGCGCCAGCCCGCCAGGCCAAACAGGCCATGCTGCTCAATGAACGATGCCGCCAGCGGTGCGCCAAAGACCACGGTCAGCGGCTGAGCCAGGTAAAAAAGCGACAGGATTTTGCTGCGATGGCGCGCCGGTACCCACATGCTGAGATAGAGGATTGCGCCCGGGAAAAAGCCCGCCTCGGCAATACCCAGCAGCAGACGCAGGGTATAAAGCCCATTAATGCTGCTGACCCAGGTGAACAGCAGCGACACAATGCCCCAGCTGATCATGATGCGCGCCAGCCATCTGCGGGCGCCAAAGCGATGCAGGGCCAGATTGCTCGGCACTTCCAGCAGGATATAGCCGATGAAAAAGATGCCGGAGGCGAGACCAAACTGCACGGCGGTCAGGCCAAGGTCCTGCGTCATGCCATTCGGCCCGGCGAACGAAATCGCCGTACGGTCGAGAAAGTTGATAAAAAACATCAGGGCGACGAACGGCACCAGTCGCCAGGAGATCTTACGAATCGCGGATTGCTCCACTGCGGTCATTGTGGTTTGGGTCACGACGCACCTCCGGTCCGGGCGCGATAAAAGAGAGTGTCAGGTGTTGGCAACGCACGCGGTGCATTGTCGAAGCAGGTGCAAAAAACAGGGCCTGGGTAATCCATGTGCGAGTCCTCAATGGGTCTTCTTGTACATTGGTATCACTATTCGAACAAATGAACAGTACACGTATAATTGCGCAGCACTCAACTGCAACAATGAGATCTGTGATCCTCTTCAAACGAATCAAATCTGCTGCACTTTTCAGATAAACCGCCGAAATTGCCGCGCTGTGCGGCGTGAGCGCCCCATTTTCCGGTTTTTCACTGTCAGATCACCCGCCCAAACAAATGAAATAGACTTGAACATATGAACAGAAGTATGTCAGGCTGATGCTGAACATTTTTGCGCCTGCTGTTGCATGGCGGGCTGAGCGGGTAACTTGCTGGAGAAGACGATGAAAACGATCGCGATTGGCGCCGATGATGCGGCGATTGAGCTAAAAAACCTGATTAAACGTCATCTGGAAGAGAAGCAGTACGAAGTGGTGGATTACAGCAATGACGCCCGTAACGACCGGCCGATGTATCCGGATGTGGCGTTTGCGCTGGCGACCGCTATCCAGCAGGGAAAATATGAGCGTGGGATTCTGCTGTGCGGTACCGGAATCGGGGTGGCGATTGTCGCCAACAAAGTTCCCGGTGTTCGCGCGGCCCAGTGTCATGACACCTTCTCTGCTGAGCGCGCCCGTAAAAGTAACAATGCGCAGGTGATGACCATGGGCGCACGCGTGGTCGGTCCGGAGCTGGCGAAAACTATCGTTAACGCCTGGCTGGCCTCAGAGTTTGAAGCCGGCGGCTCAAGCGCTAAAGTCGATAAAATTGAGTACTACGAGCAGGCCAGCCTGAATAAATAAGCCGCCTTTGCTGTGCGGGCGAAGTCAGTCAAGCCAGGGCTTCGCCTGATCCCCTGTACCGACACCAGCAGAAATGCGACGCAGCTTTCGCAGGGAAAAGTGTGCCCGCCATGGCGCTGCAGAGCTGAATATGGAGTGAAAAATGACCCCCTTAGAGGCGTTGAAACAGTACACCACCGTGGTCGCCGACAGCGGCGATATCGAGGCGATACGTCGCTATCATCCGCAGGATGCCACCACTAATCCCTCACTGATTCTGAAAGCGGCGACCCTGAGCCGCTACCAGCCACTGATTGAAGAGGCGGTGAATTACGCCAGAACACAGGGCGGCAGTAAACAGACGCAGATTATCAATGCCTGCGATCGGGTGGCGGTCAATCTGGGCGTGGAGATCCTGAAAAGCGTGCCGGGCCGGGTTTCGACCGAAGTTGATGCGCGGCTCTCATTTGACCGCGGCATGTGCGTCACCAGGGCTGAAAAGCTGGTACGGATGTATGAACAGCAGGGCATCGACCGCTCACGTATTCTGATTAAGCTGGCATCAACCTGGGAAGGGATCCGTGCGGCTGAAACACTGGAGCGCAACGGCATTCAGTGCAACCTGACGCTGCTGTTTTCTTTTGCTCAGGCGCAGGCCTGTGCCGAAGCGGGAGTGTTCCTGATTTCGCCGTTTGTCGGACGCATCTCTGACTGGCATCACAGCCGCAATCCGCAGGCGGAATACGCAGCGCAGGACGATCCGGGCGTGGTGTCGGTTCGCAACATTTACCATTACTACAAATCTCACCGCTATCAGACGGTGATTATGGGAGCCAGCTTTCGTAAAACCGAACAGATCCTGGCACTGGCCGGTTGCGATCGGCTGACCATCTCACCTGAGCTGCTGCAGAACCTGGAAAACAGTAACGTGCCGGTGACGCGCCAGCTAACGCCTTCGACGGCGGTGGCGAATCGGCCCTCGCCCCTGACGGAAGCGCAATTTCACTGGCTGCATAATCAGGATGCGATGGCGGTCGATAAACTGGCAGAAGGCATCCGCCAGTTCGCCCTCGATCAACAGAAGCTGGAAGATATGCTCGCCTCACAGCTGTGATCGCAGTCAGGCGGAGAGTCGCTCCGCCTGATTATCCCCGACATACCGACTATCCGACATAAAAATAAATCGCGCAGAAGTGACAGACACAGCCGCCCAGCACAAATCCGTGCCAGATCGCATGGTTAAACGGAATGCGACGCGCGACGTAAAAAATGACGCCGAGCGAATAGATGATGCCGCCGATTGCCAGCAGCCAGATACCGCCGGGTGCCAGCGTCATCGCCAGCTGATACACCACAATCAGCGACAACCAGCCCATGCAGAGATAGGTCACCAGTGACAGCACTTTGAAGCGGTGCGCAATGGTCAGCTTAAAGATGATGCCGGCCAGCGCCAGGCTCCAGATCACTACCATCAGACCGTAGGCCAGCGGCGACCTCAGGCCCACCAGCAGGAAAGGCGTATAGGTGCCAGCAATCAACAGGTAGATGGCGCAGTGATCCAGCTTTTTCAGCCAGGGTCTGGCCGGGCCGTTGGGAATGGCGTGATAGAGCGTCGAGGCCAGAAACAGTAAAATCATGCTGCCGCCGTACAGGCTGTAGCTGGTGATCGCCATGGCATCCGCGCCCGTCTCTCTCGCCTGATTGAGCATTAATACCAGTGCGACAACGCCAAACAGACAGCCCAGTCCATGACTGATGCTATTAGCAATTTCCTCGGCCAGTGAGTAGCCTGCTGTGGGTAAACGCGTGGTGGTCATATGGTGTCCTGAAAGTGAAGCGATACGAAAAAACCGTAACCAGAGTAGCCAACATCGGTTTCGGTGTACAGATGTACGCTGAAATTGATCTGTGAGACCTTGTAACGGGCAAAGAAGCCGATGAATCTGGTAAACTGCCGGCTGGTCAACTGTACAATGAGTCACTCATGTTTTCGCATCGCGATCTCGCCCGCCTTAACGACCTGGAAATGCAGGTTTATCAGTTCATCATCAAACATCGTGAAAGTGTCGGCTATATGACCATTCGCGAGCTGGCCGAGCAGGCTGCGGTCTCCACTACTACCGTGCTGCGCTTTTGTCGCAAGATGCACTGTGAAGGCTGGTCGGAATTCCGTATCCGGCTGCGCTTAACCGAGCAGCAGGCTGTGCCACAGGTTAATACCGCCAGCGTCAATGAGATGCTGAGCTTTTTTAAAAGTATTAATAATGCGGAGTTCGAGCAGATCGTTGCCCAGGCGGCGCAAAAGATTAACCGGGCGGAGCGGGTGTTTTTTATTGGCGTCGGCACCTCAGGCAGTCTGGCAAAATATGGCGCCCGTTTTTTCTCTAACCTGGGGAAATTCAGCCATGCGATTGACGATCCCTATTATCCGGTCAGCCCTGACCTGTATGAAAATGCGATTGCGATTATTTTATCCGTCTCCGGCGAGACCGAAGAGATCCTGCGCATTGCCAGCCAGTTCAGCCTCAACAAGTGCAAAATCATTGCCATAACCAACACCGAGAGCTGCTCGCTGGCGAAAATGAGTGATTTCAGCCTCTGCTATCACGTCCCGATCATTCGGATGGCTGATAATTCAGATATTACGACGCAGGTGCCGGTCACCTATATTATTGAAGCGATTGGCCGCCAGCTGGGTAAATAAAACAGCCTGTTTTTTTGCTGTAACAGATCACATTACTGGCGCGCTGTTATATCGTGACTTTCATTATTGCCTTGCTAAACTCATTCCAATTTCAATATCCGTAATGGGGTGAAGCATGAGTGCAGAATTGCAGTTACCAAAAGGGTTTCTTTGGGGCGGAGCGGTGGCAGCGCATCAGGTTGAAGGCGGCTGGGATCAGGGCGGCAAAGGCGTCAGCATCGCTGATGTGCTGACCGGCGGTTCACACGGCGTCGATCGGGTGATTACCGACGGTGTCCAGCCCGGCAATTTCTATCCTAACCATCAGGCCGTTGAGTTCTACTCACACTATAAACAGGATGTCGCGCTGTTTGCCGAAATGGGCTTCAAATGCTTCCGCACCTCAATTGCCTGGACCCGCATCTTCCCGAATGGCGACGAGCAGCAGCCAAACGAAGCTGGCCTGCAATTCTACGACGATCTGTTTGATGAACTGCTGAAGTACGGTATTGAACCGGTCATCACCCTCTCCCACTTCGAAATGCCCTATCACCTGGTGAAACAGTACGGCGGCTGGCACAACCGCAAAGTGGTCGATTTCTTTGTGCGCTTCAGCGAAGTGGTGCTGAATCGCTATAAGAACAAAGTGAAATACTGGATGACCTTTAATGAGATCAATAACCAGCGTAACTGGCAATATCCGCTGTTTGGTTACTGCTGCTCTGGGGTGATCTTTACCGAGCATGACAAACCTGAACAGGCAATGTATCAGGTGATGCACCACCAGTTTGTCGCCAGCGCTAAGGTGGTCAAACTCGGTCATGCCATTAATCCAGACTTCCGGATCGGCTGTATGATCGCCATGGTGCCGGTCTACCCATTCTCCTGTCATCCTGATGATGTGGTGCTGGCGCAGGAAGCGATGCATCAGCGTTACGTGTTCAGTGATGTGCAGATGCGCGGTTACTATCCGGCCTACACGCTGAAAGAGTGGGCGCGTAAAGGCTATCAGATCGAGATGGAAGCGGAGGACGCCGTCACCCTGCGTGAAGGCTGTGCGGACTACGTCGGTTTCAGCTACTACATGAGTAACGCGGTGAAGACCGATGCCAGCGGCGTGGACGATCCGATCACCGGTTTCGAAGGGGTGGTAAAAAATCCACACGTTAAAGCATCGGACTGGGGCTGGCAGATTGACCCGGTCGGCCTGCGTTACGCGCTTAACGAGCTGTATGAGCGTTATCAGAAGCCGCTGTTTATCGTAGAAAACGGCTTTGGCGCAATCGACAAGCCAAACGACGACGGGGTGATTGAAGATGATTACCGTATCGATTATCTGCGCGCCCACATCGAAGAGATGAAAAAGGCGGTAACGCACGACGGCGTGGAATTAATGGGCTACACGCCATGGGGCTGCCTGGATTGCGTCTCCTTTACCACCGGCCAGTACGATAAACGTTACGGCTTTATTCACGTCAATAAAAACGACGACGGCAGCGGCGATTTCTCCCGTTCGAAGAAGAAAAGCTTTAACTGGTATCAGCAGGTCATCGCCAGCAACGGCGAAAACCTGTAACGGATGACGCCGCGGCTGAAAAGCGGCGGCGCTGTCGGTTAGCGTCCGCCGGCGGCATCAATGATGCTGCCGGTAACGTAAGAGGCCGCCTCACTGGCCAGCCAGACGATCGCTTCCGCCACCTCCTCTGCCTGCCCGCCGCGGCCCATCGGGATCACACCGGCAAGGCGATCAACCCGGTCTGCTTCACCCCCGTCGGCATGCATCTCGGTATAAATGAATCCCGGACGAACTCCGTTTACCCGAATCCCCTGCTGCGCGACCTCCAGCGATAACCCTTTGGTCAGCGTATCCATCGCCCCTTTAGAGGCGGCGTAATCGACGTACTCGCCCGGTGCGCCAAGCCGTGCGGCGGCTGACGAGACGTTAACAATCGCGCCGCCCTGACCGCCGTGATGGGTCCCCATGCGTTTTACTGCTTCGCGGCTGCAGAGAAAGGTGCCGATGACGTTGGTGGCAAATACCTTATGCAGGCGTGCCGCATCCAGCTGCTCAACCCGGCACTGCTGGAACAGAATTCCGGCGTTATTGACCAGCAGCGTCAGCGGCGCTGACTGTTGATCGAGCTGCGCAAACATCGCCATCACCTGGGCTTCATCGGCAATATCTGCCTGCAGCGCAAAGGCCTCGCCGCCCTGCTGCTGAATCTCTCTCACCACCTGCTGTGCTTCAGCCTCGCGCTGGCGATAATTGACCGCCACCCGATACCCTCTGGCGGCCAGTAATAACGCCGTGGCGCGTCCGATACCGCGGCTGCCGCCGGTAACCAGTGCTAATTTCATTTTGCCTCCAGATAAAAAAAGGGCCGACGAATCGGCCCTGCTCAGGTTTGTTTAGCTGCTATACGGTTGGCGTGCGTTACTGATAGTCGCTCATCGGTACACAGGAGCAGAACAGATTGCGATCGCCAAACACATCATCCAGACGTTTTACCGTCGGCCAGTATTTGTTGTGACTGCCCGCCGGGAATACCGCCAGTTCACGGCTGTAAGGATGCGTCCACTCGCTGACGATTTCCAGCTGGGTATGCGGCGCATTCACCAGCGGGTTATCTTCCAGTGGCCATTCGCCCGCCGCGACCCGGTCGATCTCCATACGAATAGAGAGCATCGCATCAATAAAGCGGTCCAGCTCGATTTTGCTTTCCGATTCGGTCGGCTCCACCATCAGCGTGCCCGCCACCGGGAACGACATGGTTGGCGCATGGAAACCGTAGTCGATCAGGCGTTTGGCAATATCCAGTTCGCTGATGCCGGTCTGCTCTTTCAGTGGCCGGATATCGAGAATACATTCGTGCGCCACCCGACCATCACGGCCGGTGTAGAGCACCGGATAGGCCGACTGTAAACGGCTGGCAATATAGTTGGCGTTCAGGATCGCCACTGAGCTGGCCTGCTTCAGCCCTTCTGCTCCCATCATGCGAATATACATCCAGCTGATCGGCAGAATAGAGGCGCTGCCAAACGGGGCCGCGGACACCGCACCCTGCTGGGTTAATACGCCATCGATCTGCACCACGCTATGGCCCGGAACAAACGGTGCCAGATGCGCTTTTACGCCAATCGGCCCCATTCCCGGTCCGCCGCCGCCGTGCGGGATACAGAAGGTTTTATGCAGGTTAAGGTGCGAGACATCCGCGCCAATGTAGCCCGGCGTGGTGATACCGACCTGGGCATTCATGTTTGCGCCGTCGAGGTAAACCTGACCGCCGTACTGATGCACAATCTGGCAGACTTCGCGGATAGTCTCTTCATAAACGCCGTGCGTTGACGGATAGGTCACCATGATGCAGGAGAGTTTGTCGCCCGCCTGTGCCGCTTTCTCACGCAGATCGCCGAGGTCGATGTTGCCCTGCTTGTCACAGGCCACCACCACCACATCCATGCCGGCCATCTGGGCCGACGCCGGATTGGTGCCGTGCGCCGAGCTGGGGATCAGGCAGAGGTGACGGTCGCCCTGATTGCGGCTTTCATGATAACGACGAATTGCCAGCAGACCGGCATATTCGCCCTGTGCGCCGGAGTTCGGCTGCATGCAAAGCGCATCGTAACCGGTGAGCTGCACCAGCCACTGTGACAGCTGACCGATCATCTGCAGATAACCGCTGGCCTGTTCTGCCGGGCAGAACGGGTGCAGTTCGGCAAATTCCGGCCAGGTAATCGGGATCATTTCTGCCGCAGCGTTGAGCTTCATGGTGCAGGAGCCCAGAGGGATCATCGCCTGATTCAGCGCCAGATCCTTTTTCTCCAGGCTGTGCATGTAGCGCATCATCTCTGTTTCACTGTGATGACGGTTGAACACCGGATGGGTCAGAATATCGCTGTGGCGCTGCAAACCGGCGGGAATCGACTGGCTCTCCAGCGCGACTTCGCTGTCGAGCTTATCCAGATCCAGGCCGTGCGCATCGCCCAGCAGAATGGCGAACAGCGCCAGAATATCTTCACGGCGAGTGGTTTCATCCAGCGTGATGCCAACAGCATGGTGAATATCGCTTCGCAGGTTGACGCCAAAGCTCTGGGCGCGGTTCAGCACCGCCGCTTTGTCTGTTACCTCAACCGTCAGCGTATCGAACCAGTGCTGATGACGCAGCGTCAGGCCACCCTGTTTCAGGCCCGCCGCCAGAATGTTGGTAAAACGATGAATACGTGAGGCAATGCGTTTCAGTCCGGCCGGACCGTGGAATACCGCATACAGGCCGGCGATATTCGCCAGCAGCACCTGTGAGGTGCAGATGTTAGAGTTGGCCTTTTCACGGCGAATATGCTGTTCACGGGTCTGCATCGCCATGCGCAGCGCGCTATTACCGGCGGCATCGCGCGAGACGCCGATGATGCGGCCCGGCATTGAGCGCTTATGCTCATCGCGGCTGGCGAAGAAGGCGGCGTGAGGACCGCCGTACCCCATCGGCACGCCAAAGCGTTGCGCGGAGCCAAAGACAATGTCGGCACCCTGTTTGCCTGGCGCTTCCAGCAGAACCAGCGACATGAAATCTGCTGCGACGCTGACCACCACTTTGCGGGCTTTCAGCGTGGCAATCAGCGCGCTGTAATCGTGCGCTTCACCGGTGGTGCCAACCTGTTGCAGCAGCACGCCAAACAGATCGTCATGATCCTGCGCTTTTTCAGCCCGATCGATAATCAGTTCAAAACCAAAGGTTTCGGCGCGGGTCCGCACCACATCCAGCGTTTGCGGATGAATATCATCGGCAATAAAGAATTTGTTGGCGCTTTTCAGCTTGCTGACGCGTCTGGCCATCGCCATCGCTTCTGCCGCAGCGGTCGCTTCGTCCAGCAGCGAGGCCGAGGCGATATCCATACCGGTCAGATCGAGGGTCACCTGCTGGAAGTTTAATAACGCCTCCAGCCGTCCCTGCGAGACTTCCGGCTGATAGGGAGTATACGCGGTGTACCAGCCTGGATTTTCCAGCATATTGCGCAGGATAACCGGAGGGGTGATCACCGCACTATATCCCATCCCGATCCAGGATTTATAACGCAGATTCTGGCTGGCAATCGCTTTCAGTTCAGCCAGCGCCTGTTGTTCCGTCGCCGCTTCACCTACCGCTGGCGGGCCGGGCAACTGAATGTCGGCCGGGACAATGGTGCCGATTAACGCCTCCAGCGAGGGGGCACCAATCGCCTCAAGCATCATCGCTTGCTGCTCGGGTGAAGGACCGATATGGCGCTCAATGAATGCACCGTTGTGTTCAAGCTGGCTGAGAGTCTGGGTCATTAGCAGTAAATCCTGAATCGGGCTGGGGAACAGAAAGTGCAAACAGAAATCTGCGGCCTCTGCGCGAGGCCGCCTGACGATTACTCGTCGATAGAGGCTTTGTAAGCGTCCGCATCCAGCAGCGTGTCAATTTCAGACTCGTCGCTGGCTTTGATTTTGAATAACCAGCCGCCGCCATAAGGTTCGCTGTTGACCTGCTCTGGCGAATCGGACAGAAGCTCGTTGACCGCAACAATCTCACCGCTGATCGGTGCATAGATGTCGGAGGCTGCTTTGACGGATTCGGCGACCGCACACTCTTCACCGGCAGCAAAGGTTGCGCCGACTTCAGGCAGATCGACAAATACCATGTCACCCAGCAATTCCTGCGCGTGTTCAGTGATGCCTACGGTGTAAGAACCATCTTCTTCTTTGCGCACCCACTCGTGGCTGTCGCGGTACTTCAACGTATTCGGCACATTGCTCATTGGCCATTTCTCCTGAATAAAATTTACTGGGCGACCGGTTTACCGGCGCGGACAAAAATCGGTCGGGTAACCTTTACCGGCATCTGGCGGTTA
Organism: Pantoea sp. X-Soil-YNGN-775; assembly: GCF_059730575.1. Lineage (NCBI taxonomy): Bacteria > Pseudomonadati > Pseudomonadota > Gammaproteobacteria > Enterobacterales > Erwiniaceae > Pantoea > Pantoea sp. X-Soil-YNGN-775. Next base: position 3,344,846 of record NZ_AP035945.1, read on the forward strand.
CGGATCTCAACGATGGCGGTGTCACCGATACTGGCTGGGACGCGCGCCAGGGCAATGCTGTAACCCAGAGTGGGCGAAAACGAACCGCTGGTGATGATTCCTTCCTGTGGCTGGCCCTGATCGTCGGTAAAGCGCACGGGCAGGCCGTTACGCAGCACGCCTTTTTCGGTCAGGATCAGCCCGACCAGTTTTTCAGTGCCGCGTTCGCGCTGTAACGTCAGCGCTTCACGCCCGATAAAGTCACGGTCGGCCGGTTCCCAGCTCACCGTCCAGCCCATGTTGGCAGCCAGCGGTGAAACGCCTTCGTCCATCTCCTGACCGTACAGGTTCATGCCGGCTTCCAGCCGCAGCGTGTCACGTGCACCGAGACCGGCAGGTTTAACCCCGGCGGCCAGCAGCCGTTGCCAGAAATCGGCCGCCTCTTCTGCCGGTAACGCAATCTCATATCCCGCTTCGCCGGTGTAGCCAGTGGTGGCAATAAACAGCGCCTCCGCCTGCACGCCGAAGAACGGCTTCATGCCGGAGACCGCCTGCCGTTGTGCCTCGCTGAACAGCGTCTGCGCTTTTTGCTGGGCCTGCGGCCCCTGCACGGCAATCAGCGCCAGATCGTCACGTTCGGTCAGCGTAATGCCGTAGCCCTGCGCATGTTCAGCGATCCAGCCGAGGTCTTTCTCCCGCGTCGCGGAGTTCACCACCAGCCGGAAAAAGTCTTCGCTCATAAAGTAAACAATCAAATCATCAATGACGCCACCCGATGCATTCAGCATGCCGGTATAGAGCGCCTTGCCGGGCTGAGTCAGTTTTGCCACGTCATTTGCCAGCAGGTAGCGCAGGAATTCGCGGGTACGCGGGCCTTTCAGGTCAACAATGGTCATGTGGGAGACATCAAACATGCCGGCGTCATTGCGCACCGCATGATGCTCATCCATCTGGGAGCCATAGTGCAGCGGCATCATCCAGCCATGAAAATCCACCATGCGAGCGCCGCAGGCCTGATGCTGTTCAAACAGAGGTGTTTGCTGAGTCATAACCATCCTGTGCAGAAGCGAGTGAGTACCAAACCGCGCCGCAAACCGTGCCGACGCAAACGTTCTCTTTAAGCTGACGTTACCACCGAACCTGGCGATTCACCATAAGCAAACCGGGGTCGAAAGCTGATGCACAGCCTAACCAGGAATAATCACCGGCAGGATAAAAAACTGCGATTTTGTGATTAATCGCGCAATAAATGTAGGGAGGTTAAATATACGCAGCAAATTTATGCGAGAAGCCGTTCAGGATGTTAAAAAAATGCCGTCGCCGACAAGTCACCAAATAAGAAAAAGTAATGCGAATTGAGCGGCAAAATTAGAATAAATCAAACGAGGGGCGATAGTGGTGCGGCACTGCCTTGTGATGGTGCAGAGGGGTTTCAGACAGAAAAAAAGCCAGCAAATGCTGGCTCAGAAGCGGGTCAGATCGGGGTTCAGCGTAGCCACGCCGGCAGGTCATTCAGGCCCATCGCCTGCTTCAGCATCCGCGGTTTAACGCCCGGCAGGCTGTCTGCCAGCTTCAGGCCGACATCGCGCAGCAGTTTTTTGGCCGGGTTGTTACCGGCAAACATCTCGCGGAAGCCCTGCATGCCAGCCAGCATCAGCGCGGCGCTGTGCTTGCGGCTGCGTTCGTAGCGGCGCAGATAGAGGTGCTGTCCGATATCTTTACCCTGCTGATGCAGTCGGCGAATCTCACCGATCAGTTCCGCCGCGTCCATAAAGCCCAGGTTTACGCCCTGCCCTGCCAGTGGATGAATGGTGTGGGCCGCATCCCCGACCAGCGCCAGACGATGTGCGGCAAAATTACGCGCATAGCGCGCCGTCAGAGGAAACGATTTACGCTCGCTTTCCAGCTGGCACAGGCCGAGCCGCATATCAAACGCCACCGACAGCTGCTGATTGAATAACGCTTCCGGCATGCTCTCCAGCCGGCTCGCCTCCTGCGGTGACAGCGACCAGACAATTGAGCTCAGATGCGGGTCCTGCATCGGCAGGAAAGCCAGAATACCGTCGCCATGGAACACCTGACGCGCAACCGCATCGTGCGGCATCCCGGTGCGGACGTTAGCGACCAGCGCGTGATGATCGTAATCCCAGAAGGTCAGCGGGATATCGGCTTTGTTACGCAGCCAGGAGTTAGCTCCGTCAGCCGCAATCATCAGGCGCGCGGTTAACATGCTGCCATCCTGCAGGGTAATAAAGGCTTCGTTATCGCCAAACGCCACCTGCTGCAGCTCGGCAGATGCCATCAGCGTTACGTCGCTGCAGGCGCTGGCGCGTTGCCACAGGGCGCGATGAATCACCGGATTTTCGATAATATGGCCCAGGTGAGACAGCCCCTGCTGTCGATCGTCAAAGGCGATGGTACCGAAACTGTCCTTATCCCACACTTCCATACCGTGATACGCACTGGCACGCAGCGAGAGAATGGTCGACCAGACATCCAGCTTCTGTAGCAGACGCTCACTGGCCGCATTGATGGCCGAGACGCGAATCGAGGGTGTCTCACTCAGGCTGACTGGCGGCTCGGGAGATTTTTCCAGTACCGCGATGCGCAGTCCGCTGCCCTGCAGGCCACAAGCCACTGCCAGTCCGACCATACCGCCACCGGCAATCACCACATCAAAAGTTTGCATCAAAGCCTCTTTATTAACGCTTAACCCAGCCAAGCGTGCGCTCAGCCAGTTGATTTCGTAGCCACGGCAGATGATCCATCGCCAGCAGACCCAGATTACGCCCGATGACCAACGGCGTATGACGGTTGGCAAAGATACGCACTAAGCCGTCGGTAATACCGATGGTCGCGGCGCGATCCTGCTCACGGCGCTGCTGATAATGTTGCAGTACCGCATAGCTGCCGGGATCCTGTTGCTGTTGATGGGCTGACGCCAGCGTCTCGGCCAGCGACATTACGTCACGCAGGCCAAGGTTAAAGCCCTGTCCGGCAATCGGGTGCAGCGTCTGCGCCGCATTGCCGACCACCGCCACACGATGTGTGACCGGCTGCACCGCCCGTTGCAGCGCCAGCGGGTAGTATTCCCGCTGACCGGCATGGGTAAATTTGCCCAGCCGCCAGCCAAACGCCCGCTGCAGTTCACTGAGGAATTCGGCTTCGCTCCAGCGCGTGAGCGCGTCACGCTGTGACAGCGGATGGCACCACACCAGCGACAGGCGATTCCCTGACATCGGCAACAGGGCCAGCGGACCGTGCTCGGTGAAGCGTTCAAACGCCTGCCCCTGATGTGGCAACGCCGTAGTGACGTTGGCAATCAACGCCAGCTGCTGATAGTCATCGGTTTGCCACTGAATGCCGCAGGAGGCGGCCAGCGCGGAACGTGAGCCGTCTGCCGCCACCAGCAGATCGCCGTTAAGCTGCTCGCCATTATCAAGCGTTACCCTGACCTGCTGCTCGCTGCGGCTGGCCTGCGTAACGCGAGCCGGACAGCGCAGGGTGACGCCCGGCGCTTTTTTCAGCTCGGCAAACAGACGTTGTCCGACATCGAACAGTTCGACCACCTGCCCCAGTGCCGGAATGTCATAGTCAGCCGCCGCCAGCGAGACAAATCCTGCATGACCGCGATCGGAGACGTGAATCCGGGTAATCGGCGTGGCGCAACCGGCAATGCGCTGCCACAGGTTGATATCGGCCAGCTGCTGGCAGGTGCCCGCCGCCAGCGCAATGGCGCGACCGTCATAGCCGGGATGCGCCCGGCTGGCGGGCTCGCTGCTTTCAATCAGCGTCACCGGCAACCGGCCCTGGGTCAGATGGGATAGCGCCAGCGCCAGCGTTGCGCCGGTCATGCCGCCACCGGCAATCAGAATACTCATGCTGTTTTTGCCGCCGCCATTAATGCTTCGATCGCCGCAGCGTCCTTCACCACGCTGTCGGTCAGATTTTCATTGCCGGTTTCGGTGATCAGAATGTCATCTTCGATACGAATACCAATGCCGCGATATTCTGCCGGTACATCGGCATCCGGCGCGATGTAGAGACCTGGCTCAATGGTCAGCACCATGCCCGGCTCTAGCACGCGATCGCGGCTGGGCGTGCCATAATGACCGACATCATGCACATCTAACCCCAGCCAGTGGCTGAGGCCATGCATATAAAACTGGCGATGCGCCTCTTCGGCAATCAGTGTGTCGACCTCACCCTGCAGCACCCCCAGTTCAACCAGTCCGCTGACCATAATCTGCACCACTTCATCATTCACTTCGCGGATGCTGATCCCCGGACGGAACAGGCTGAGCGCGGTATACAACGAGGTCAATACGATGTCATACAGTGCGCGCTGCGGGGCACTGAACTTGCCGTTAACCGGGAAAGTACGGGTAATATCACCGGCATAGCCGTGGAACTCACAGCCAGCGTCGATCAGCACCAAATCGCCATCACGCAGTTCGCTTTCATTCTCGGTGTAGTGCAGGATGCAGCCGTTTTCACCGGCGCCAACGATGGTGTTGTAGGCGGGAAAGCGCGCCCCGTGGCGATTAAATTCGTGATGGATTTCGCCTTCGAGCTGATATTCAAACATCCCTGGGCGGCAGGCCTGCATCGCGCGGGTATGGGCCAGCGCGCTGATTTCGCCAGCACGGCGTAACAGCGCAATCTCATCCGCATCTTTGAACAGGCGCATCTCATGCACCCATGGACGCCAGTCGGTCACCGTCGCCGGTGCGCTAAGATTCTGGCGGAAACCGCGGCGCAGTTTATCCAGCGCGTTAAACACCAGCGTGTCAGCTTGCGCATATTCACCCTGCGCGTGGTAAACCACATCCAGACCGTTGAGCAGCAGGTGCAGTTGCTCGCCAATATCGTTCCACGGCAGGGCGCGATCGACACCCAACGTTGCCGGTGCCGCATCCTGACCCAGACGACGCCCGAACCAGACTTCTGCTGTCAGATCGCGCACCCGGTTAAACAGGACGCTATGGTTGTGCGTTTCATCACTTTTAATCAGCACCAGCAGCGCCTGCGGCTCGTTGAAGCCGGTGAAATACCAGAAGTCGCTGTTTTGACGGAATGAGTATTCAGTGTCGTTGCTGCGCGTCACTTCAGGCGCGGCAAACAGCAACGCGGCGCTGCCAGGAACCATTTTCGCTAACAGCGCCTGTCGACGCTGCTGGAATCTGTCCAGTGAAATCATCTCTGCACTCCCTGTAATCTGACCTGTTTAAACTGACCGGGTGACCCGTTATCGTAAGCTTAGTGTAGTGTCGGTTTCTGGACTTCTGGCGCGGTCGGCTGTGGACGGGTAAAGGTATCGTGGCACAGCAGCGCTGCAACACGGACATACTCAATCACCTCTTCCAGCGACTGCTCCAGCTCTTCCTGATCTTCATCTTCTTCGTAACCCAACTGGGCGATGGTGCGTAAATCATCAATCGCCTCACCGGTTTCGCCAGTGACTTTATCCAGTTTAGGCTGTGTCACGCCAAGGCCGAGCAGAAAATGATTCACCCAGCCGGCCAGCGCGTCGGCGCGATCGAATACCGTGATGTCATCATCGCTGGGTAACAGCAGCTGAAACAGGAATCCCTCATCTTCCAGGGTGGTGGCGATATTTTCATGCAGTGCCTGTAACGGCATCGACAGGCTTTGTGAAAACGCCATGCCTTCATTGGCCAGATCGTGCACCAGAGTCTTCCAGCTGGGGTCCTGATTGCCGCCGCACAGGATGCCGCTCAGCAAGCCGTGCATTTCTGCGGGGGTCATTCCTACGCCCTGCTGTGAGAGCGCCGCCGCCAGCGCGTTGTAATCGGGGGTTGCGTTCTGTAAGGACATAAGTTTTCATCGTCGTTGGCAGAATAAGTTCGTGTTATGCTACCACTAGCTGCCTCAAGGTTTCCAGAAAAGGGGTTGTAACTTATTTCGCGGGTCTATATAGTTGCCCGCCTCCCAAGCCATTGACTGCTAAGGGAGTTGCGGGCGAAGTAATCAGTCAGGAAGGTGGCATGTCTGCACAACCGGTAGATTTACAAATTTTTGGTCGTTCGTTGAGAGTGAATTGTCCGCCTGAACAGCAAGATGCGCTGAATGCAGCGGCTGAAGATCTCAATCAACGGTTGCAAGATCTAAAAGTTCGCACTAGAGTCACCAATACAGAACAACTGGTGTTCATCGCCGCGTTAAACGTCTGCCACGAGCTGGCGCAAGAGAAAGTGAAAACGCGCGATTATGCTGCTAATATGGAACAGCGTATCCGTATGTTGCAGCAGACGATTGAACAGGCACTGGTTGAGCAAGGTCGCATCTCTGAGCGTGAGGGTGCGAAGTTCGAATAAAACTTCATGGTTGCTATACTCAGGCAACGGTGAGGTAAATTTTCTCTGAGATGTTTGCATGTGGGCCAGTCCCCTGAGCCGATATTTCGAAAAAACAGAATGTGACGCTCTGTAACCTGTGTGCATGCTCGGTTCGTCCGAGAAGCCTGATGGTTACGACGGCATGTTCACCTTGAACCAAGGGTTCAAGGGTTACAGCCTACGGCGGCATCTCGGAGATCTCTCTTCTGTAGTTCCAGCTAAAGTTCCCAGAGTAGTTCCCTGCGCGTCCCCTTGCGGTACCGGTATTTTCCCCGACTGTCATGTTATAGTTGCTTCAACTGCGACTTACCCGGCGGGGAAACCATGTCTGATTCTTCTCAGCTCCAGCTTCAAAGCCAGCGTCAGGCGATTCGCCAGCACGTTCGCCATTTGCGACGCGCCCTGACCGATGAGCAGCAGGAACAGGCGGCAGAGCAACTCGCTGAACATGCCCTCAATTACGCCCCGATCACCGCCGCACAAAACGTGGCGCTGTTTCTGTCGGTCGATGGCGAACTCAACACCCGACCGCTGATTGCCCGACTATGGCAGCAGAAAAAGCAGGTGTTCCTGCCGGTGTTACATCCCTTCTCGCCCGGCAACCTGCTGTTTCTGCATTATTCCACCGAAACCCAGTTGATGCGCAATAAGCTGCGCATTCCCGAGCCGCCGCTGGATATCCGGCAGTTGATTACTCTGGATCAGCTTGATGTGATGATGGTGCCGCTGGTGGCCTTTGATCACTCTGGACAGCGTCTGGGGATGGGCGGCGGTTTTTACGATCGCACCCTGCAAAACTGGCGGCAGCACGGTTTCCTGCCGGTGGGTCTGGCGCATGACTGCCAGCGCGTCGATAGCCTGCCGGTGGCCGACTGGGATGTGCCTTTGCCAGCGATAATGACGCCGTCAAAACTCTGGCAGTGGGAGTAGACGAATCGCAGTCACGCGCAGTTTCAGCCGGCCAGACACCCCGAATCAGAATGAATCTGGCAGCCACGAATCAGCTCAACGTGCAGGCACGGTCAGAAGGGGAAAGCGTCCCGCGCAAGGGACTGCGCGGGCCGGGCAGCAGGGATAACGTCTTTGCGACTTTCCGATCTGACCGTGTTTCCTGTGCATGCACGGTTTCACAGCAGATCGGGCCAGACGTTATCAATCATCTGAAGAGACGTGACTGAGCCCCTCTTCAGGTTGATATTGCTTAGTAAAGCAGACGGGCGCGAATAGTACCCGGAATCGCTTTCATCAGCTGTAACGCTTTATCAGCCAGGTCTGGCTCAGCATCGATATCAATTACCACATAGCCCATAAATGGCGATGTCTGCAGATACTGCGCCGCAATGTTGATGCCCTGCTCAGCAAAAATCTGGTTGATCGCCGTCAGCACGCCAGGACGGTTTTCATGGATGTGCAGCAGACGGCTGGCGCTGACGCCGTGCATCGGCAGTGACACTTCCGGGAAGTTGACCGCTGACAGCGTGGAGCCGTTATCGGAGTATTTCGCCAGCTTACCCGCCACTTCAATCCCGATATTCTCCTGCGCTTCTTCGGTCGATCCGCCAATGTGTGGCGTCAGGATTACGTTATCAAACTCACTGAGCGGTGAGATGAACGGATCGCTGTTAGTCGCTGGCTCAACCGGGAAGACGTCAATCGCTGCGCCGCCAACCTGTTTGCTGGCCAGCGCTTCGCACAGCGCCGGAATATCCACCACCGTACCGCGTGAAGCATTAATCAGCAGTGCGCCAGGCTTCATCTGCGCCAGCTGTTCGGCACCGATCATATTCTGGGTGGAGACCGTTTCCGGCACGTGCAGGCTGACCACATCGCTCATGTTAAGCAGATCGGCCATATGGCGTACCTGAGTCGCATTGCCCAGCGGCAGTTTGTTTTCGATATCGTAAAAGAAAACGTGCATACCCAGGCTTTCAGCCAGCACGCCCAACTGCATACCGATATGGCCGTAACCGATGATGCCCAGCTTTTTGCCACGCGCTTCAAATGAGCCTTTGGCGTTCTTGTTCCAGATACCGCGGTGGGCCTTGGCATTGGCTTCCGGAATGCCGCGCAGCATCAGCAGCATTTCGCCAATCACCAGTTCCGCCACCGAGCGGGTGTTGGAGAATGGGGCGTTAAACACCGGGATGCCGCGGCTGGCAGCAGCCTGCAAATCAACCTGGTTAGTCCCGATGCAGAAACAGCCGACCGCGACCAGCTTTTCAGCGGCGGCAAAGATCTCTTCGGTGAGTTGGGAGCGGGAACGGATACCAATAAAGTGCGCATCACGGATCGATGCTTTTAACGCGTCGGCGTCCAGCGCGCCCTTGTGGAATTCGATGTTGGTATAACCTGCAGCCCGCAGGTTTTCCAGCGCGCTCTGATGGACACCTTCCACCAGCAGGAACTTAATCTTGTCTTTTTCCAGTGATACCTTTGCCATTTCCCGACCCTATTCAGAATTCAATGAGGACTGCCATAAGCCAGCCTTCTGTCAAAATATCAAAAAATTCGCGTCCGGCAATACAAACGATTGCCTGCCCGACAGCACGGCAAGGCTCAGCAACAGCACATTGCCGTACAAAATCGTGATGTCTGCGATGAAGGGAGAACGAACCCGCTGTGGATGACGTTAATGTGACATAAGTCACCAAATTTCACCCTGACGAGAAAAGATGTTTTGCGGACAGAAATAACCGGCGTCGCACTGACGCCGGACAGATCATTTTTTGATGGTTTTAACCCCGTCAGGCCCGCCAATCAGTGCGATATCGGCACCTCGTGCGGCAAAAAGACCAACCGTGACCACGCCGGGCAAGGCGTTGATGGTTTTTTCCAGCGCGATCGGATCGAGAATGCGCAGATTATGCACGTCGAGAATAATGTTGCCGTTATCGGTGACCACGTTCTGACGGTATTCCGGTAATCCCCCGAGTCTGACCAGCTGACGCGCTACGTAGCTGCGCGCCATCGGGATCACTTCAACCGGCAGCGGAAAGCGTCCCAGCACGTCGACCTCTTTGGAGGCGTCGGCAATGCAGATAAAGGTTTCCGCCACCGCGGCGACGATTTTCTCACGCGTCAGCGCGGCGCCACCGCCTTTGATCATCTGCATCTGCGGGTTAATCTCATCGGCACCGTCGACATAAACCGACAGAACGTCGATCTCGTTCAGATCGAACACCTGAATCCCCAGGCTTTTCAGCTTCTGGGTCGAGGCGTCGGAACTGGAAACCGCGCCCTCAATCTGATGCCTGACGGTCGCGAGCGCATCAATAAAGTGGGCCGCGGTCGATCCGGTGCCAACGCCGACAACCGTCCCAGGCTGCACATAATCGAGTGCAGCCCAGCCTACGGCTTTTTTCAGTTCATCCTGGGTCATGGTATGTTTAAAACCTGTGCGACAACGAAGTGCGCGTAGTATAAAACAAGGCTGACTGAAAATGCTCGGGTGACAGGCGCGGATTTATCGCTTTGGAAGCCAGACCACAAAAAACACCCGGTCGCTCACAGGTGACACTTTTGTGGCATAGTAACGTCCACCCTGAAGGAGAGAGAACAACAATGAAACGCCCGGATTATCGTACGCTTCAGGCGCTGGATTCAGTGATTCGTGAACGCGGTTTTGAACGCGCCGCACAGAAATTATGCATCACGCAGTCGGCGGTTTCACAGCGTATCAAGCAGCTGGAGAATCTGTTTGGACAGCCGCTGCTGGTGCGTACCGTCCCGCCCCGCCCGACCGAACAGGGCCAGAAGCTGCTGGCGCTGCTGCATCAGGTAGAGCTGCTGGAAGAGGAGTGGCTGGGTGATGAAAACAGCGGTACTACGCCGCTGCTGCTGTCGCTGGCGGTCAACGCCGACAGTCTGGCAACCTGGCTGCTGCCTGCGCTGAAAGATGTGCTGGCCGACTCACCGGTCCGGCTGAATTTGCAGGTAGAAGATGAAACCCGTACCCAGGAGCGTTTACGCCGTGGCGAAGTGGTCGGTGCGGTGAGTATTCAGCCACAGCCGTTGCCGAGTTGCCTGGTGGATCAGCTGGGTGCGCTCGACTATCTGTTTGTCGCATCACGTGACTTTGCCGACCGCTTTTTCCCCAACGGCGTCACCCGCTCTGCCCTGCTGAAAGCGCCTGCCGTGGCATTCGACCATCTGGATGATATGCATCAGGCGTTCCTGCAGCAGAACTTCGATTTGTCGCCGGGCAGCGTGCCCTGCCATATCGTTAACTCATCGGAAGCTTTTGTGCAGATGGCGCGACAGGGGTCGACCTGCTGTATGATCCCGCACTTGCAGATTGAGCGTGAGCTGGCGAGCGGTGAGCTGATTGATTTGACGCCCGGCCTCTATCAGCGCCGGATGCTCTACTGGCATCGCTTCGCGCCGGAGAGCCGTCTGATGCGGCGGGTGACCGATGCGCTGATCGCGCATGGCCATCGCGTGCTGCGTCAGGATGACGTCGCCGCGTAACCACAAAAGAAAACGGGGCGCAGGCCCCGTTTTGCATTATGGCGTGTTCGGTTTGATCTCAAACACCACATCGACCTGATCGTCAAAGTTGATGCTTTGTTGATCGTAGGTTTCCTGAGCCGAGGTATCGGCGGCAGCGGCGGCCTTATACATCCGGTTCATCGGCATCGGCTGATAGTTAGCCACCTGATAGCGGATGCTGTAGATCGATCCCAGCTGGGCGTTGAAGCCGGCTGCCAGCTCTGAAGCTTGCTGAGTGGCATTTTTGATCGCCGCTTTGCGGGCCTGCTGTTTATAACTTTCCGGATTTGCCACGCCTAACTCAACGCTGCGAACCTCATTCAGGCCGGATTTCAGCGCGCCATCCAGCAGGTCATTGAGTTTGTCCAGCTGACGCAGGGTCACCTGCACCTGACGCACGGCACGATAGCCTTTCAGTACCGATTTACCCTCTTTGGTGTAATCGTATTCTGGCTGGGTGCTCAGGTTGGCAGCATCGATATCTTTCTTCTCAATGCCATTTTTTTGCAGAAAATCGAAATACTGCGCAACCCGGCTATCGGCCTGCTTTTTCGCATCGGCGGCATCTTTTGATGAGACGTTAACCACGATGGATAAGGTGGCGATGTCCGGACGGGCATCGACCGTTGCCTTGCCAGAGGTCACGACGTGCGGCCCATTCGGCAACTCATCAGCTTGTACGCCGGGCAGTGCCCCAGCGCTCATTATTGCGGCCAAAGCCAATGCTTTCAGTTTCATGAAAGTCCTCCTTGAAAAGGTCAATATGACGGCTTCCAACCGGCGAAGCCCAAAAGCGCATCGGTATGCGCCATGCTTTGAGTGGTCATTATGGCAAAAGTTCGCCCTCAGCGCGGCAATTACCGCAGCCTGTTCGGGTGAAGTTTAAAAACCGGCGATGCCCTGACGCGCCAGCTGCAGCGCAATAAACCACATCACCACCCCGACCAGCAGGTTAATAATGCGCTGTGCCCGGGCGGTGCGCAGCCGTGGTGATAACCAGGCAGCCAGCAGCGCCAGGCCAAAAAACCACAGAATAGAGGCGCTGATGGTGCCCATGGCGAACCACTGACGTGCGGCAGTGGTCGGCAGCTGACCGCCCAGGCTGCCCAGCACCACGAAGGTATCGAGATAGACGTGGGGATTCAGCCAGGTCACCGCCAGCAGCGTGGCGATAATCCGCGCCCTTCCCTGCTTCATCGGCTGGCCGTCGCCTAAATCAACGCTGCCGCTAAAAGCAGTACGCAGCGCGCCCCAGCCATACCACAGCAGAAAAGCTACCCCGGCCCAGGTAATCAGCATTAACAGCAACGGCGACTGGTTCAGTAAGGCGCTGCCGCCAAAGATACCGCCGCAAATCAGCACGATATCACTCAGCGCGCACAGTGAAGCGGTCATCAGATGATACTGACGTTTTACGCCCTGATTCATCACGAACGCGTTTTGTGGTCCCAGCGGCAGGATGAGCGCAGCACCAAGAGCAAGCCCTTGAAAATAGAGAGTCAGCACCGGTTTTAGTTCCGAGAAAGTTAAGATGGGGTGCAGTATAAAGAGGCTGGATGATTAGCGGAAATTGAAAGAATTAATCTGTGATAAGAGAAATTAATGGGCGACGCTTGTCGCCCATCGAGAGGGATTACTGCGGCTGAGCCTGAGAGGGCGCCGCGTCAGGCTGAGTTTGCTGATGCAGATGCACATCCAGCTGTGGATACGGAATGCCGATCTCTTTGGCATCCAGCGCCCGCTTGAAGTTCTTCAGCAAGTCCCAGTAGACGTTCTGCAGATCGCCGCTGTTGCTCCAGCAACGCACCACAAAGTTCATTGAGGAGGCAGCCAGTTCGTTCAGGCCAATCTGAATGCCCATCTCTTTCAGCACCCGGCTGTCGGCTTCAACCACCTGCTGCAGTAACGCAATTACCTCATCAACATCCGCATCGTAAGCCACGCCAATGATGAACTCATTCCGGCGGATTGGCTCACGGGAGAAGTTAACGATGTTGCCGCTGATAATCTTGCCGTTTGGCACCACCACGACTTTACCATCGGCCGTTTTCAGGGTGGTTGAGAAGATCTGCACCTGCTGTACCGTTCCCATTACGCCACCCAGATCGACGAACTCGCCGGTACGGAACGGACGGAAGGTCACCAGCAGTACGCCAGCGGCCAGGTTAGAGAGCGATCCCTGCAGCGCCAGACCAACGGCCAGACCCGCCGCACCCAGTACCGCAATCACCGAGGCGGTTTGTACTCCAATCCGCCCTAATGCCGCGATGACGGTGAAGGCAATCACCCCGTAGCGTACCAGCGCAGAGAGGAAGTCAGCCACGGTGGCATCGATATGCCGTGCGCGCAGCAGACGGTTTACAGCGTTAGAAATGATGCGGGCGATGATCATCCCGACGATAATGATGGCGATGGCCGCCACAATATTGACGGCATAGCTGATGATCAGCGCCTGATTGCGCACCAGCCAGCTGCCTGCGTTGGATAAGCCATCGACGACGTGTAAATCTTCCATTAATAAGCCCTGTAATTGGATTCCCGCCGGGAATAAACAAAAACTGCCAGATGTAATCCGACACCCCGTGATCTAGGGTAATCAATTATTGTTTGAAGCGCCAAAAAGCGGGTCGTTTAACCGCAATTTTCTGCCGCAGCTGCATAAAAAAAGGCCCTTTCGGGCCTTTTTTGTACGCTAACTCACTGGTTATTACAGTACGTCGACAGCGTTAAGCTCTTTGAAAGCCTGCTCCAGACGGACCACCATAGAGGCCTGGGCTGAACGCAGCCAGACGCGTGGGTCGTAGTATTTTTTATTTGGCTTGTCAGCGCCTTCCGGGTTACCCAGCTGCGACTGCAGATAGCCTTCGTTCTTTTTGTAGTACTGCAGGATGCCGTCCCAGGTCGCCCATTGGGTATCGGTATCGATGTTCATCTTGATCACGCCGTAGCTGATAGACTCTTCGATTTCTGCAGCAGAAGAACCTGAACCACCGTGGAAAACGAAGTCCAGCGCGTTGTGCGGCAGACCGTGTTTTTCACACACGTATTTCTGCGAATCGCGCAGAATGGTTGGGGTCAGTTTCACGTTGCCTGGCTTATAAACGCCGTGCACGTTACCGAATGATGCCGCGATGGTGAAACGCGGGCTGATGGCATTCAGTTTTTCGTAGGCGTAGTTAACATCTTCTGGCTGGGTGTAAAGTGCAGATGCGTCCATGTGGCTGTTGTCGACGCCATCTTCTTCACCACCGGTGCAGCCCAGTTCGATTTCCAGCGTCATGTCGATTTTCGCCATGCGCGCCAGGTACTTGCTGCTGATTTCGATGTTTTCTTCCAGTGACTCTTCAGACAGGTCGATCATGTGAGAAGAGAACAGTGGCTTACCGGTTTTCTTGAAGTGCTCTTCGCCTGCGTCCAGCAGACCGTCGATCCACGGCAGCAGTTTCTTGGCACAGTGGTCAGTATGCAGGATAACCGGCACGCCGTACTGTTCTGCCATCAGGTGCACGTGGTGTGCGCCAGCGATAGCACCGAAAATAGCTGCGCCCTGTGGCTTGTCGGTTTTGAAACCTTTACCGGCGATAAACGCGGCACCGCCGTTAGAGAACTGGATAATGATCGGCGCTTTTACTTTTGCCGCTGCTTCCAGTGCTGCATTGATCGAGTCGCTACCGACGCAGTTAACCGCTGGCAGTGCGAATTTGTTCTCTTTCGCAACTTTGAAGATCTTCTGTACGTCATCACCAGTGACAACGCCGGGTTTTACGAAATCAAAAATTTTAGACATGATTGTGTCCTGTTTCGTGACCGTGGATCCCCTGTGGGGACCTCGATTTAAACGCCCTGACGGGCAAGACTTCAGGCGATGCCACCCGGCATCGCCCCCAAAGGATTACTGCTTCGCACGCTCTTCCAGCATGGCAACGGCTGGCAGTTTTTTGCCTTCCACGAACTCGAGGAACGCGCCACCGCCGGTCGAGATGTAAGAAATTTTATCTTCGATACCGAACAGGTCGATGGCCGCTAAGGTGTCACCGCCGCCTGCAACCGAGAACGCTTCGCTGTCGGCAATCGCATTCGCCACGATTTCGGTGCCTTTACGGAAGTTCGGGAACTCAAAGACGCCAACCGGACCGTTCCACAGGATGGTTTTAGCCTCCTTCAGAATGGCGGCCATTGCCTGAGCGGTTTCGTCACCGAAGTCCATAATCTCTTCGTTATCCGCCACTTCCGAAACCTTTTTCACGGTTGCCGGGGCAGTTTCAGAGAATTCCGTGCCAACGCGTGAGTCGGTTGGAACCGGGATACCGTACTGGTCACGCAGGCCTTTAGCCGCTTCAACGAAGTCTGGCTCATACAGTGATTTACCGACGTTGTTGTCGATAGCCACGAAGGTGTTAGCGATGCCGCCACCGACGATAACGGTGTCAGCAATTTTCACCAGCGACTGCAGTACGTCGAATTTAGTCGATACTTTAGAACCGCCCACGACGGCGACCAGCGGACGCTCCGGGTTGCTCATCACTTTACCCAGCGCTTCCAGCTCTGCTGACAGCAGCGGACCGGCACAGGCGATCGGGGCAAATTTGCCGACACCGTGGGTAGAAGCCTGCGCGCGGTGCGCGGTACCGAACGCATCCATCACGAACACGTCGCACAGGGCAGCGTATTTTTTAGACAGTGCTTCGTCATCTTTCTTTTCGCCTTTGTTAAAGCGAACGTTTTCCAGAACCACCAGTTCGCCAGCGCCCACTTCAACGCCGTCGAGGTAATCTTTTGCCAGGGTCACATTAGTGCCGCTCAGCTTCTCTTTCAGGTAGTTAACTACCGGCAGCAGTGAGAACTCTTCGGTGTATTCACCTTCGGTCGGACGACCCAGGTGAGAGGTAACCATCACTTTCGCGCCCTGTTTCAACGCCGCTTCGATGGTAGGCAGAGAAGCACGGATACGTGCATCTGACGTCACTTTCCCTTCTTTCACTGGTACGTTGAGATCGGCGCGGATCAGAACGCGTTTGCCAGCAAGATCCAGATCGGTCATCTTAATTACAGACATGGTGAACCCTCTCGTTGATTCTCATAAGTTTTGCCAGGCGCAAACCGCGCCCTACCTGAAACCGCTTGCGGCCATTGCTAACGTCGTGTCGAGCATTCGGTTAGCAAAGCCCCATTCGTTATCACACCAGACCAGGGTCTTGATCAGTTGTTGACCACTGACCCGCGTTTGGGTGCCGTCCACAATGGCACTGTGCGGATCATGGTTAAAATCGACTGAGACTAACGGTAATTCCGTATAGTCAACTATACCACGAAATGCCCCTTCTGCCGCGCTTTGCAACAAGGCGTTAACTTCACACGCCTTCACCGGCTGGCGTACAGAAACGCTGAGATCAATCGCCGTCACGTTAATCGTTGGCACGCGCACGGCAATCGCCTCAAAGCGATCGTTGAATTTCGGAAAAATACGGGTAATCCCGGCCGCCAGCCGAGTATCAACTGGAATGATCGATTGGCTGGCGGCACGGGTACGACGCAGATCGCTGTGATAGGCATCGATCACCTGTTGATCGTGCATCGCCGAATGAATGGTGGTGACGGTGCCGGACTCAATACCAAACGCGTCATCCAGCAGTTTGATCACCGGAATAATACAGTTGGTGGTGCAGGAAGCATTCGAGACGATGCAGTCAGTCGCTTTCAGCCACTGCTGGTTGACGCCATACACCACCGTGGCATCGAGATCGTTGCCGCCCGGATGTGAGAACAGCACTTTCTTCGCGCCGGCCTGCAGATGCGCTTCGCCGTCGGCGCGCGAGCCGTAGACGCCGGTACAATCCAGCACCACGTCGATATCGAGTTCGCGCCACGGCAGATCGGCAATCTCAGCGCGGTGTAAAATGCGCAGGGTATCGCCGCCGACCCACATCACGTCGCGCTCCTGCCGCACATCAAAGGCAAAACGGCCATGGCTGGTGTCATATTTCAGCAGATGCGCCATACCGGTCGCTTCGGCCAGCTCATTGATGGCGACAACGGTGATCTCAGCACGACGGCCGGTTTCATACAGCGCACGCAATACGTTGCGTCCAATACGGCCAAACCCATTTATTGCTACCCGTATGGTCATTTCTCTCCTGCCACGTCAGACGGAAAAAACGTGCCGTTAGCCTGAGCGCTTCGCTGTAGTTTGTACAGGAGATTCTTACCCGGCATTGTCTGAAACCGGGGCGATCTGCCCGGCAACTGAAACGGTTCAGCCACAATAAAGGATGGGAGGAATAACAGGAATGATTGTGATCAATCGGACTGCGTATATTTGGATCTATGTCACAAAATGGCGCAAAAGATAGTTATTACTGCAGGAATAAAAAACGAAAAGGACGCCTGAAGCGTCCCTGATTTTAATCAGGCGGGTGTGAGCCCGCCTGACGGATGTTACGCCAGCAGCGCTTTCGCTTTAGCGACAACGTTGTCGACGGTAAAGCCAAACATTTCGAACAGCTGATCGGCCGGTGCTGATTCGCCGAAGCTGGTCATGCCGACGATAGCGCCGTTCAGACCGGTATATTTGAACCAGTAATCAGCGATACCCGCTTCGATTGCTACGCGTGCGCTGACCGCGTTCGGCAGCACAGATTCACGGTAAGCGTCACTCTGCTTGTCGAATGCATCGGTTGATGGCATAGAGACCACGCGTACCTGACGACCTTCGCTGGTGAGTTTATCCCAGGCGCCAACCGCCAGTTCAACTTCTGAACCGGTGGCGATCAGGATTAATTCAGGCGTCGCGTCGCAATCTTTCAGTACGTAGCCACCGCGCGCCACGTTAGCCAGCTGCTCAGTGCTGCGTTCCTGCTGCGCCAGATTCTGACGCGAGAAGATCAGCGCTGTCGGGCCATCTTTACGCTCAATGGCATATTTCCATGCCACTGCCGATTCAACCTGGTCACACGGACGCCACAGGCTCATGTTCGGCGTGGTGCGCAGGCTGGCCATCTGCTCTACCGGCTGGTGAGTCGGGCCATCTTCGCCCAGACCGATTGAGTCGTGGGTATAAACCATGATCTGACGGATCTTCATCAGTGCCGCCATACGCGCCGCGTTACGCGCATATTCAACGAACATCAGGAAGGTGGCGGTGTACGGCAGGAAACCGCCGTGCAGAGCCAGACCGTTAGCAATCGCGGTCATACCAAATTCACGCACGCCGTAATGGATGTAGTTACCCGCGGCGTCTTCGTTGATTGGCTTAGAGCCGGACCAGATGGTCAGGTTGCTTGGCGCCAGATCGGCTGATCCCCCCAGATATTCCGGCAGGATTTTACCAAAGGCTTCAATGGCATTCTGTGACGCTTTACGGCTGGCGATTTTAGCCGGGTTAGCCTGCAGTTGTTCGATAAACTTCTGCGACTCCTGCTGCCAGTTTGCCGGCAGCTCATTGCTGACGCGACGTTTGAACTCGGCGGCCAGTTCAGGGTGTGCCTGAGCGTAAGCGGCAAATTTCTTATCCCATGCGGCTTCTTTTGCCTGGCCCGCTTCTTTAGCGTCCCACTCAGCGTAGATGTCAGAGGGGATAACGAAAGGCGCGTGTTCCCAGCCCAGCTGTTTGCGGGTCAGTGCGACTTCATCATCGCCCAGCGGTGCGCCGTGCGAGTCATGGGTGCCCGCTTTGTTCGGTGAACCGAAGCCGATAACGGTTTTACACATCAGCAGCGACGGCTTATCGCTGACGCTTTTCGCTTCGTCGATCGCTTTAGCAATCGCATCAGAATCGTGACCATCTACGCCACGCACCACGTGCCAGCCGTAGGCTTCAAAGCGTTTTGCCGTGTCATCCGTGAACCAGCCATCAATATGACCGTCGATTGAGATGCCGTTGTCATCATAAAACGCCACCAGTTTGCCCAGCTTAAGGGTACCGGCCAGTGAGCAGACTTCGTGTGAAATACCTTCCATCATGCAGCCATCACCCATGAAGACATAGGTATTGTGGTCTACGATGTCATGGCCCGGACGGTTAAACTGTGCCGCCAGCGTACGTTCAGCAATGGCGAAACCGACCGCGTTAGCGATGCCCTGGCCCAGCGGACCGGTGGTGGTTTCAACGCCTGCGGTGTAGCCATATTCTGGATGACCTGGAGTTTTTGAATGCAGCTGACGGAAGTTTTCCAGCTCGCTGATCGGCAGATCGTAACCGGTGAGGTGCAGCAGGCTATAAATCAGCATTGAGCCATGACCGTTGGAGAGCACGAAGCGGTCGCGGTCGGCCCACAGCGGATTGGTTGGGTTGTGATTCAGGTAGCCGCGCCACAGAACTTCAGCGATGTCCGCCATGCCCATCGGGGCACCCGGATGTCCCGATTTAGCTTTCTGTACTGCATCCATACTTAACGCGCGAATGGCGTTGGCGAGCTCTTTACGAGAGGGCATTTTCTACTCCAGGTCGGATTAATGCTTCGCACCTTAACTTATTGTAATTAATGAGTTATCGGGCAAAACAAGGAAAAAGTTGCAGATCAATGTACATGAAAAACATGGCAAAAGTACATGCTGTAAAACGCTAAATTTGCCCGCTTCGTCTGGCTTTTCCGGCGATGTCTGCTAGCAATGCGCGGAGTGGCGCGCTATAACCGAAGAGTTTAATCACCTGGCAGTGTTTCAGGTGTTTGTTTTTCTTACCTTGTTATGAATGGGATACGGAATGAAAATCCAAAAAACGGTCGTCGCTCTTGGGCTGGCAACGCTGCTGAGCGGCTGTCAGGGTTTAGATAATAACGCGTTGATGCAGTCGGGCGCGCAGGCTTACCAGGCCTATACCCTGAGCGATGATCAGGTGAAGCAGCTCAGCGATCAATCCTGTGAGCAGATGGACAAAGAGAATCAGGTTGCACCTGCCAGCAGTGAATATCAGCAGCGTCTGAATAAAATTGCCGCCGCGCTGGGCGATAACATTAATGGCGTACCGGCTAACTACAAGGTGTATCAGACCAAAGACGTCAATGCCTGGGCGATGGCCAATGGCTGTATTCGCGTCTATAGCGGCCTGATGGATATGATGGATGACAACGAAGTGGAAGGCGTGCTGGGCCATGAGATGGGCCACGTGGCGCTGGGCCATACCCGCAAAGCGATGCAGCTGGCGTATGCTACCACCGCCGCCCGCACGGCTGCCGCCTCGGTCGGTGGGGTGATCGGTTCACTGTCGCAGTCGCAGCTTGGCGAACTGGGTGAAAAACTGGTCAATGCTCAGTTCTCACAGACCCAGGAAAGCCAGGCTGATGACTACTCTTACGATCTGATGAAGAAGCGCAACATCGATCCAATGGGTCTGGCGACCAGTTTCGAGAAACTGGCAAAACTGGAACAGGGACGCCAGAGTTCAATGTTTGATTCGCACCCGGCGTCAGAGGCGCGCGCCCAGCACATCCGCGAGCGCATCGCAGCAGACAGCAAATAACTTTTACCTGCGGAGCGCGTACCCGGTGCGCGCTTTCGCTCGCTGAGCCAGGCAGATCGCTAGCGCTTGAATATCTGATCCACCATCGAGCCTAAATCCAGCTTATTGTCGTGCAGCGCCTGTTCATCCATCCGTCCCTGCGGCGACATTTTATCGATCAGCTGTGGCAGCAGCGCCGCCAGCGTACCCGATGCGCCTTTGACGTCGGTGCCAAGCTTATCCGCCAGTGACTGCAGTTCCTCCTGACCAAAGGCCGACTGAATCTCGCTGTGGCCGACCGGATGATTATCGCCGGTGCCGATCCACGAGCTGAATATCTCGCCTAATCCCCCCTGCTGGAACTTATGCAGCAGTACTTCAATACCGCCCTGCTCCTGCACCCAGTGCCAGACCGCCTGCAACTGCCCGGGCGGATGCCCTTCGCTCTGACTGCCGTCGAGTGCGCCTGCCAGTTCATCAAGAAAGCCCATGATCATCTCCACTCTGCGATTTTTACGCTGTAAGTTTAGTTGCAGATAGCGGTTCGCGCCTGGCGTACCTGAAGGGGATCATCGGGATTAAAAAGCGAGGATGGTGCAGCGGGCGAGGCGTCAGGTGACGATCAAAGCGGCGTCTGTCCGACAGGCAGAACACCGCTTTCAGTGCTGGCAAGCTGGCCGGCTTACGCAGTCCGGCCAGCGTATCGCATTAGCCTTTATTGACCGCCTGCACGTGCAGCATATCCAGTGCCAGAGTGGCCGCGGCCAGCGCAGTCAGGTCGGCGTGGTCGTAGCCTGGCGCCACTTCCACCAGATCCATACCGACGATGTTCATGCCCTGCAGACCGCGAATCAGCTTGGTGGCTTTATCGGTGGTCAGTCCGCCAATGACCGGCGTACCAGTGCCCGGCGCGTGTGCCGGATCAAGGCAGTCAATATCGAAGGTCAGATAGACCGGCAGATCGCCCACGGTGCGTTTCACTTCGGCCAGAATGTCATCGACGCTGCGATCGTTAACCTGCGCTGCATCCAGCACGTTGAAGCCAAGGCTCTGATCAAACTCGGTACGGATACCGATCTGGACCGAGTGCTGTGGATCGATCAGACCTTCTTTCGGCGCGGTGAAGAACATGGTGCCGTGGTCGAAGGTCGGGCCGTTGGAATAGGTATCGGTATGCGCATCAAAGTGAACCAGCGCCATCTTACCGAAGTGCTTCGCATGTGCGCGCAGCAGCGGCAGCGTCACATAATGGTCGCCGCCAAAGGTCATCATGCGTTTGCCGTTCGCCAGCAGTTTTTCGGCATGCGCCTGCAGCTTGTCAGAAAGATCCTGTGAGTCACCAAAGGCATAAACCAGGTCGCCACAGTCAACCACCTTCAGGCGCTGACGCAGATCGAAATCCCACGGCCAGCGGCAACCTTCCCACGCAAGGTTGGTTGAGATCTGACGGATAGCACCCGGGCCCAGACGGCTGCCGGGACGGCCCGAGGTGGCGGCGTCAAATGGAACGCCGGTGATCACCCACTCTGCATCGCTGTCGTAAGGCTGGAAGTTGAGCGGGAAGCGCATGAAACCAAAGGCGTTTGAGACCAGGGAGTTGTCGTACTGGTTGCCGAGGGTATTGTACATAGATCGTCCTCTCTGTTGGCATCCGTCGGGCCAGGCCCGCGAGCCATTAAGCTATAGATGAAAAAAATCCCCTCCGCGTCGTTAGGCCCGACGAGGAAGGGATTGTATGCGTCAGATTATCGACATTTCACCGGCAACTGCAATATGAGATTGCCGGCGATCTGAACCGATTACTCATCTTCCAGGTAGGTGTAACCGTACAGGCCGCTCTCGAATTCTTCGAGGAACTGCGCCCGCAGCTCGTCATCCAGATCGGAGGCCTGCACCTGATGACGGAACAGCGCCATCAGTTCGTTCGGATCGAGCTGCACGTAGCGCAGCATATCCGCCACGGTGTCGCCTTCGTCCGACAGCTGAACTTCGACGTCGCCATTCTCACGGGCATAGACATCCACCGCTTCGGTGTCACCGAACAGGTTGTGCATGTTGCCCAGAATTTCCTGGTAAGCGCCGACCATAAAGAAGCCCAGCATTGGTGGATTATCCACGTCATATTCTGGCATCGGCATGGTGGTAGCGATGCCGTCGCCATCAACGTAGTGATCGATGGTGCCATCGGAATCACAGGTGATGTCGAGCAGCACGGCGCGGCGCTCCGGCTTCTTGTTCAGCCCTTCCAGCGGCAGCACCGGGAACAGCTGATCGATACCCCAGGCATCCGGCATCGACTGGAACAGTGAGAAGTTAACGTAGATCTTATCCGCCATCCGCTCCTGCAGTTCGTCGATAATCGGACGGTGCGCACGGTTGCTCGGATCAAGATGCTGCTGAATGTAGTGGCAGATGCTCAGATAGAGCTGCTCAGCCCAGGCGCGTTGTTTCAGATCGTAGGTGCCGGACGAATAACCGGTATGGATATCAAACAGATCCATCTGGCTGTCATGCAGCCATTCACGCAGCGAACGACGGGTGTTCGGCTCGTGCATCTCCTGCCAGGTTTCCCACATGCTGACAATCGGACGCGGCGCATCAGCATCCGGCGTTTCCGGGTTACTGAACTCGTTACGCTCAACACCGATGATGTTAGAAACCAGAACCGTGTGGTGCGCGGTTACCGCACGTCCCGACTCGGTGATCACCGTAGGATGCTCCAGGCCGTGCTCATCACAGGCATCGCCAATCGCCCAGATGACGTTGTTGGCATACTCGTTCAGGCCGTAGTTGACTGAGCAGTCAGACTGCGAGCGCGTTCCTTCGTAATCCACGCCGAGACCGCCGCCCACGTCGAAACACTTGATGTTAACGCCGAGCTTCGCCAGCTCCACGTAGAAGCGCGCCGACTCACGCACGCCTGTGGCGATGTCGCGAATGTTGGCCATCTGCGAACCGAGATGGAAGTGCAGCAGCTGCAGGCTGTCGATGCGGCCCGCTTCACGCATAATCTCTACCAGCTTCAGTACCTGGGTCGCCGACAGGCCGAATTTCGACTTTTCGCCGCCGCTCGACTGCCATTTACCCGAGCCCTGAGAGGCCAGACGGGCGCGGATGCCAAGACGCGGCACCACGTTCAGACGCTCCGCCTCTTCCAGCACCAGCCGGACTTCGGTCATTTTTTCCAGCACCAGATAGACCTTGTGGCCCATCTTCTCGCCGATCAACGCCAGACGAATGTACTCGCGATCTTTATAGCCGTTACAGACGATCACGGTACGGGTCTGACCAGCATGCGCCAGTACCGCCATCAACTCAGCTTTCGAGCCTGCTTCCAGTCCCAGCGGTTCGCCAGAGTGGATCAGCGATTCGATCACGCGTTTGTGCTGGTTCACCTTGATCGGATAAACCAGGAAGTAATCACCGGTGTAGCCGTAGGATTCACGCGCACGCTTAAACGCGGCGTTAATTGAGCGCAGACGGTGTTGCAGGATCTGCGGGAAACAAAACAGTGCAGGCAGACGCTGGCCCTGCGCTTCGCGCTCTTTGACCAGCCTGGCTAAATCGACGCGCACGTCCGGGCGATCCGGATCGGGGCAGACACTGATGTGGCCCAGTTCGTTGACGTCGTAATAGTTGTTGCCCCACCAGGCAATGTTGTAGGTACGCAACATTTTGCTCGCATCCTGATCGTTCATTGCTACCTCCTGCATTGAGCGGAGTGCACCCTGTTCGCCAGCTGACGAACCCTTGATATTCTTTATGTCGTCAGACATCGCGAACCTCAATTTTCCGTTGAAAGATGAAACTGTTAACCGGCTTTCTGGCCGCTAATCTGGAAATTCGTTGCCACATTAAACGCAATGTCCTGTTCACCTGACGTTGCCGTCAGCGCGATTCACGCATGAGAGTTAAGTGTAAAACACCCTGGCCATATCCGTTGAAACCGAACGCATTTAACAGATTTGTATAAGAGGACCACGGATAACGTGCGTCGTTCAGCTGCGCACGCGCAGAGAAGAGACAAAACCGTAAGGATAGTGGTACAGATTAACCGGCGCTCGTGTCGGTAAAATTACCGCATCGAACATATTGTCGGCAGGACAGAGAAAGAGATGGGAGGCATGAGACAGCCAGCGCAGCGCCGCAGCGCGCAGAACCGCAAGAAGAGAAAACGTGGTTCATTACTCGTATCACCTCCACACATGCCAGCGGCACATGGAACACAACTGGGTGAAAGCCAGACGCGAGTCTGACGGGCGCGACGCGATCTGGCGTCATCCTGATTGCTGCTACCAAAGCAGCGGCGTTTTATACAGTTTACAGCTGCAAAAAGCAAAAAGATTATCGGGGAAATGCGTGGAGTGTCAGGAAATTATGCCGATAGGCCCAACAGGTAAAATGCTGAAACAGAAAAAGGGCTGGTAATTCGCTCATCCTGTAACCTAAAATAGCCGTCCAGATGGTTTTCCATCTAAACAGGTTAATATCCAGGCGGTGTTGGCCTGCTGTGCTGACACAACCTCACTGCTCGCGGCTTTGCCTGAAGGGGCGTTAAGTCAGATGATACTCACTTGCGCTATGCAGTCGAATTCAAACCATTTGTAAGGTAAAGAACAGAATGGCTAAACACCTTTTTACGTCTGAGTCCGTATCAGAAGGACATCCTGATAAAATCGCCGACCAAATCTCCGATGCGGTGCTGGATGCGATCCTCGAACAGGATCCTAAAGCACGCGTGGCCTGCGAAACTTACGTTAAAACCGGTATGGTTCTGGTTGGCGGTGAAATCACCACCAGCGCCTGGGTCGATATCGAAGAGATCACCCGTAACACCGTACGTGAAATCGGCTATGTTCATTCCGATATGGGCTTTGATGCCAACTCCTGCGCAGTATTAAGCGCGATTGGTAAACAGTCTCAGGATATCAACCAGGGCGTCGACCGCAGCGATCCGCTGGAGCAAGGCGCCGGTGACCAGGGTCTGATGTTCGGTTACGCCACCAATGAAACCGACGTGCTGATGCCTGCGCCGGTGACCTATGCGCACCGTCTGGTGCAGCGTCAGGCTGAAGTGCGTAAAAACGGCACCCTGCCGTGGCTGCGTCCGGATGCTAAGAGCCAGGTCACTTTCCAGTATGACGACGGCAAAATCGTGGGCATCGATGCGGTGGTGCTTTCGACTCAGCACGCCGAATCCATCAGCCAGAAAGATCTGCAGGAAGCGGTGATGGAAGAGATCATCAAGCCGGTTCTGCCTGCAGAATGGCTGAGCGCCTCGACCAAATATCACATCAACCCGACTGGCCGTTTTGTTATCGGTGGCCCGATGGGCGATTGCGGCCTGACCGGTCGTAAAATCATCGTTGATACCTACGGCGGCATGGCACGTCACGGCGGCGGCGCGTTCTCAGGCAAAGACCCGTCAAAAGTGGACCGTTCAGCAGCCTACGCAGCCCGTTACGTCGCGAAGAACATCGTGGCGGCCGGTCTGGCAGATCGTTGTGAAATTCAGGTCTCTTACGCGATTGGCGTGGCGGAACCTACTTCCATCATGGTTGAAACCTTCGGTACCGAGAAAGTTTCAACTGAGCAGCTGACGCTGCTGGTGCGTGAGTTCTTCGATCTGCGTCCGTATGGTCTGATTCAGATGCTCGACCTGCTGCACCCAATCTACAAAGAGACCGCGGCTTACGGTCACTTTGGTCGAGAACATTTCCCATGGGAAAAAACCGACAAAGCGGCACAGCTGCGCGAAGCCGCTGGCCTCTGATTTAAGCCGGAATGATCAAAACCCTGCCACGACGGCAGGGTTTTTTTATGCCTGATGCCGGTCAGTCAGCCTCAAATCCGCGGTTACGCGCCCTGCCTGCAGCAAATCTTCTGATCTCAGCTACACTTCTTTTCGCCTTTTCTGACAACAAAATGTTAACGATTACAATTTGAAACGCTTTGTTTATCTGCTATTTAGGATTTACTCTACGTAGTTATTCTTCTGAAAATGCGTTATTTTCAGCGTCGTCTGATAGCCAATAAATAGAGCCTTGTCAGAAACTTAATGAGTGCTATACCTCACTGGTTAATTAACCTTTCCGGGCAAAAAATGCTGAATTTCAGGGTTTCAGCGTGTGTAAACGATTACACTGATGTGATCGGACTCACTTTTTTCGCGCAAAGAGTTTTTTAACATTGATAAAAACAATGATGGATAAACCTGGAGGCTAAAATGCCTGGCAATACACACAAAAGCAGAACATCAAATAAGGCGATGACCTTATTTGTCTGCTTTCTGGCGGCCCTTGCGGGTCTGCTGTTCGGTCTGGATATCGGCGTTATCGCCGGTGCTCTGCCGTTTATCGCAAAAGACTTTAACGTTACCGCCCATCAGCAGGAGTGGATCGTCAGTTCCATGATGTTTGGTGCTGCGGTCGGTGCTATCGGCAGTGGCTGGATGTCCTCCCGCCTGGGCCGTAAAAAGAGCCTGATGGCCGGCGCGATTCTGTTCGTGATTGGTTCACTCTGGTCGGCTATGTCACCAAACCCTGAAATGCTGATCAGCGCCCGCGTTCTGCTGGGTCTGGCTGTCGGTATCGCGTCTTACACCGCCCCGCTTTATCTTTCTGAAATTGCACCAGAAAAAATTCGCGGCAGTATGATTTCGCTTTATCAGCTGATGATCACTATCGGTATCCTGGGCGCTTACCTGTCCGATACCGCGTTCAGCTTTACCGGCAACTGGCGCTGGATGCTGGGCATTATCACCATTCCTGCTCTGCTGCTGCTGGTTGGCGTCTTCTTCCTGCCAAACAGCCCACGCTGGCTGGCGGCGAAAGGCAACTTCCGTGATGCGCAACGGGTGCTGGACCGTCTGCGTGACACCAGCGAACAGGCGAAGCGTGAACTGGATGAAATTCGTGAAAGCCTGAAGATTAAGCAGTCTGGCTGGGGTCTGTTCACCAGCAGCAGCCACTTCCGTCGTGCGGTCTACCTCGGTATTCTGTTGCAGGTCATGCAGCAGTTCACCGGCATGAACGTCATCATGTATTACGCACCAAAAATCTTCGAAATCGCCGGTTTCACTAATACCACTGAGCAGATGTGGGGCACGGTAATTGTTGGTCTGATCAACGTACTGGCCACCTTTATCGCTATCGGCCTGGTCGATCGCTGGGGTCGTAAACCAACCCTGATCCTCGGCTTTATGGTGATGGCAGCCGGTATGGGCGTGCTGGGTACCATGCTGCATTTCGGCATCCATTCACCAGGCGCGCAGTACTTCGCCGTGGGTATGCTGCTGATGTTTATCATTGGTTTTGCGATGTCAGCCGGTCCGCTGATCTGGGTTCTGTGTTCCGAAATTCAGCCGCTGAAAGGCCGCGACTTCGGTATCACCGTTTCCACCACCACCAACTGGATCGCTAACATGATTGTCGGTGCGACCTTCCTGACAATGCTGAACACGCTGGGCAACGCCAATACCTTCTGGGTCTACGCGCTGCTGAACCTGTTCTTCATTCTGCTGACGGTGATGCTGATTCCTGAGACCAAAAACGTCTCGCTGGAGCACATCGAACGTAACCTGATGGCCGGTAAAAAACTGCGCGACATCGGTTCACAGAATTAATCATCAAGCGTAAAAAAAACGGCGGGGTTTCTCTGGAAACCCCGCCGTTTTTATTTTATCCCTCGCCTCACGCTAGATCCGCGATGGTGCTACCGGTAGCCGTAAACAGCAGAGCGCCAGCGCCATAATGAAAATGGTGGCGGTCTGGTTATAGGGCAGCACCGAATCGGTCAGTCCAGCGACAAACAGCGCCAGCAGCGGCAGCGCCACCCCGCGCAGATCGCAGCGCTTCATTCCCCCCGCCAGTGCCACCAGATACAGCAACGCCAGCGACGCGGTCCCGAGCCATCCCTGTAAGGTGGTAACTTCGAGGAACTCGTTGTGCATGTTGTATTTAACGTTGGTGTAGCCTTCAAGGTTATTCGGGTAGTGCGCGCTAATAAACTGACGCGCCTGGGTGGTGCGCTCATCCGGAGTCGCAAAACCGGAATGATGCTGAATAAAGTTAACTGCCCCGCCCCAGATCGCGACCCGCGCGCCCAGCGACGTTGAACTGTTGGAGCCGTAGTTCTCAATATCCTGCACCCCTTCCACCCAGCGGTTACTGGTCATCAGCACCAGCACCGCCAGCAAACCCACCACCAGCGCGCTGGCACGCCAGTTTTTCAGCATCGCCAGACGATAGGTCTGTAACAGGAACAGCAGACCAACCGCGACCAGGGCAATAATGGTCACCCGGGTGCCGCACAGATAGAGCAACGCGAAGGTGACGAGCAAAGCGGCCACGTCCGCAATCTTCCAGTAAGCCTGGGTCTCAAAGCGGCTCAGCCAGAGCCAGGCGCAGTAGATAAACAGAATCATGTAGGAGGACATGGAGGCCGCTTCGGTGGTGAGCTTAATCCGCACGTTGGCGGTATAGAGATGCTCATGAATGCCGAAGCCGAGGGTGATCAGCAATCCCAGCAGGATCAAAACTTTCCCTGCCCGCAGCGTATTGAGCGACACCTGCTGGCTGTAAATTGCCAAACTCAACAGCACAAATGCACCGAGCAGCAGGCGCTTAGCGCCCAGCAGATAGTTGCTGATGTTGGTGATACTGTCGCCCGAAGGGGCGGTTTCAATCGCTTTGACCTGAATCGCCCAGACCAGGCGAATCAGCGAAAAGATAATCAGCACGAAAAACAGGGCGATAAAAAAGCGGTTTGGCTGAAAAGCGATTTTCCGGCGCACCAGCCCATAGGCTATCGACGCCACGGAAAGGTAAGAGACAATGTAGAAGATTTTTTGTGGCAGGCCGGTGACGAACATATTCAGCGCCAGCGCCAGGCAGAGCGCGATGACAGAAAAATTCACCGCTAAGGACAATCCGTTGAGTTCGGTCTTATTCGTCATGCTTAACCTCTGAGAGGCGGTTAAGCACGTCCTTCAGATGCTTCATATAATTCTCCTCATAAAAACCGGTAATGCTCTGTTTAATAAGCTGGTGATCGGGATAGTGAACCTCCCCGCTCAGGGCACTGAGAATGGCAGCCAGCGCTACGCTGTCATTTTTTTGGTACAGTTGACCGTTGATGCCTGGCTTAATGATTTCCGCCGGTCCACTGACGCAGTCAGAGGAGACGCAGTAAACGCCGCGTGACATCGCTTCCAGCAGGATCAGCGGGAAGCCTTCAAAGTTGGAGGTCATCACCAGGCAGGTGACCTGTTTAATCTCGCGGATCACGTAATCCCAGGCATTCTCCTGCCAGCCATGCCAGCTGATGCGATCCTGAATTCCCCGCTGCGCCACATACGCCTGGCAACGCGCCAGATCCTCTCCGTCGCCGACAATCTCCAGCGTCCACGGCACCTCAAGCAGGCTGAGCGCATCAAACAGATCTTTAAGCTGCTTCTGGCGCTCAAAATGGACCCGGCCGATATATAAAAATTTCAGTTCCGCCGGCCGGCCGATCACGCTGTCGTTGCGTTTTACCGGGTTATAAATCACGTCAATATCCGCCGCGCTGGCACCCAGCTCGACCAGCTGCTGCCGGATCTGCTGACTGATGGCAAAATGGTGATCGGCGCGCAACAGATAGTGAGGACGATAACGCTCACGCGGCGGCAGGTGCATCCAGCTCGACAGCACGATTTTGCGGCCGGAGAGGGTAATCGCCCGGCGCGTCATCAGGCAGGGAATGGTGTTTAAGGTAATGACGTGATCGGGCTGGTAGCGACGAAAAAAAGCGGCCATTCGCAGCGTATGAATGAAGTTCTTTATTTTTTTATTACGCAGGGTGCAGACGCTTTCCTGGAGCACCGCATTAGCGGTCCAGGCGCGTGAATGACTCTCTTCGCCGCTGTTGATGATAAACAGCCCGGCCTCGCATTCCGCATCGGCATTCAGCGCCGTGATCAGCTGACCGGTCACGTTCTCCATCCCACCGCGTCCCGCCATCAAATCAGTGACCAGCACAATCCGTTGTTTCTTTAGGTTATTATTATCTTTCATCGCTTTATCCGTGCCCTGTGCCTTTCACCTGACGTCCATCCACCCTGCGGCAAATGCTAACCATAGGATATTCTAAAAAGGAGCATAACAATATTTAAACCAAAATTATCACCTGACGCCTGATGCGGGCTGCCGCGCCGGTTTCAGCCCGGCCGTCGCGGTGCGCGCGGGTCTGGCGGAGCAGAGAACGCTAACAGGCCGCCTGCACATTAATGGCATCGGTAAACGGCGATCTGTTCTGCCCGGTTGAGTTCCCGCCTGACGCCGATTATTCTGAGCGCCATGAAAACACCTCGTCTCCCCATTGCTCTGCAACAGGCCGTGATGCGCGCGCTGCGTCAGGCGCTGGAGCGCGCCAATCTGGCACTGAAAACCAACTACCCTGAACCAACGCTGCTCTATCAGCAGCGCGGCACCGCTGCCGGCACCGCCTGGCTGGAGCCGTGGGAAATCCGCCTTAATCCGATCCTGCTGCTGGAAAACCAGCAGGCGTTCATTGAGGAGGTGATTCCGCACGAACTGGCGCATCTGCTGGTGTGGAAGCAATTCGGTCGCGTGGCGCCGCACGGCAAAGAGTGGAAGTGGATGATGGAGCAGGTGCTGGGCGTGCCGGCGCGACGAACCCATCAGTTCGAGGTGCAGTCAGTCCGCAGCCGCACCTTTGCTTATCGCTGTCAGTGCCAGCAGCATCAGCTCACGGTACGCCGTCACAATCGGATACTGCGCGGCGAGAGCGAATATCGCTGCGTTCACTGCGGCAGCCTGCTGAAAGCCGGTGAGTTTGTGTCCGCCTGAGCCGATTTCTCATTCCGCGTGATTCCGCATTCTGTTACCCTGCCGCCCTTTTTAGAGCACTGAGTAGAAATCTGGAATATGTCTCGCATCATTAGTCTGGCCGTTGCGCTGTTATCGGTTCCTTTTGCGGCTGACGCCCTGAACCTGAATAATTACCATCAAAACAATTTCCAGCAGGCCAAAGCTTTTGCCGCTGAACTCAACGCCGATGCGCCGGGGTCTTTTTACTGCGGCTGTAAAATTAACTGGCAGGGAAAAAAAGGCCTGCCTGACCTGAACAGCTGCGGCTATCAGCCGCGTAAAAATGCCAATCGTGCGGCACGCATTGAGTGGGAACACGTTATGCCGGCGTGGGAATTTGGTCACCAGCGTCAATGCTGGCAAAACGGCGGCCGTAAAAACTGCAGTAAAGACCCGGACTATCGTCGCATTGAAACCGATCTGCACAACCTGCAACCGGCTATCGGCGAAGTAAATGGCGACCGCGGCAACTTCGCCTACAGTCAATGGAACGGCAGTGAAAAGCAGTATGGTCAGTGTGAGATGAAGGTGGACTTTAAACTTAAGCAGGCAGAGCCACCGGCGCGCGCACGCGGTGCGATTGCCCGTACCTACTTCTATATGCGTGACCAGTATCATCTGCGAATTTCGCGCCAGCAAACCCAGCTGTTTACCGCCTGGAATAAGCTCTATCCGGTGACGAAATGGGAGTGTGAGCGTGACCAGCGCATCGCGCGGGTACAGGGCAATCACAATCCTTATGTGCAGCAGGCTTGCCAGCGCTAAAAAGCCTGCCCTAAACTAGCTCTTTTCCCGATGACGCCGTGTCATTCCACACGGCGCTTAGTTCTCAGGAACCTTATGCGCATACCTCGCATCTATCACGCCGGGCCGTTGAGCGTTGGCAGTGACATTACGCTGGATGAAGATGCATCCAATCACGTCGGCCGGGTGCTTCGCATGTCGCCGGGACAGCGTCTGGAACTCTTTGATGGCACTAATCTGACTTTTGCAGCAGAGATCACGCATGTTGATAAAAAGCGTGTAAAAGTATCGGTCACAGAGAGCCAGCCGGACGATCGCGAGTCGCCGTTGCACCTGCATTTGGGTCAGGTGATGTCGCGCGGTGAAAAGATGGAGTTCACTATCCAGAAATCGATTGAGCTGGGAGTGAACGTCATTACGCCGCTATTTTCCGAGCGCTGTGGCGTGAAGCTGGACGCTGAACGCCTGGCTAAAAAGATTCAGCAGTGGCAGAAGATTGCGATTGCCGCCTGCGAACAGTGCGGCCGTAATCGCGTGCCGGAAATCCGTCCGGCGATGACGCTGGAAGCCTGGTGCGCTGAAGCAGAGAGCGGATTGAAGCTTAATCTGCATCCGCGCGCCAGCCACAGTATCAATACGCTGCCGCAGCCGGTTGAACGGGTGCGGCTGCTGATTGGTCCTGAAGGCGGGCTTTCCGCTGACGAAATCGCCATGACGGCGCAGCACGATTTTACTGACATCCTGCTTGGCCCACGGGTTTTGCGTACCGAAACCACCGCGCTGACCGCCATTACGGCACTTCAGGTGAGGTTTGGCGACCTGGGTTAAGCGATACTGCCAGCGGGCAGTCACAGACGCCGGTTCGCTGGCGTGCTGACTGAACGGCCCACTGCTGACCGAACGAGACGAGACGGTAACCGCCGCCTCCCTGAGGAGATAATAATGATTAAACTTGGCATCGTGATGGACCCTATTTCGTCCATCAATATTAAAAAAGACACCAGCTTCGCCATGTTGCTGGAAGCACAGCGCCGTGGTTATGAAATTCACTACATGGAGATGCGCGATCTCTCCCTGCGCGGTGGTGTGGCGTTTGCCCGCACCCGTCTGTTAAGCGTTGAGCAGAATCCGGACAGCTGGTATCAGTTTGGCAGCGAGCAGGAGATCCCCCTCGCCGACCTGAACGTGGTACTGATGCGTAAAGATCCGCCATTCGATACCGAATTCATCTACGCAACCTATATTCTGGAGCGCGCAGAAGAGCTGGGCACGCTGATCGTGAACAAACCGCAGAGCCTGCGCGACTGTAACGAAAAGCTCTATACCGCCTGGTTTGCTGAGTTCACGCCGGACACGCTGGTAACCCGCAGCAAAGAGAAACTGCGTGCCTTCTGGCAGGAGCATGGCGACATCATCATGAAACCGCTGGACGGCATGGGTGGCGCCTCTATTTTCCGGGTGAAGAAAGACGATCCGAACTTTGGCGTCATCACTGAAACCCTGACCGAACATGAAAGCCTGTTCTGCATGGCGCAGAACTATATTCCGGCGATCAAAGAAGGCGACAAACGCGTGCTGGTGGTGGATGGCGAACCGGTGCCTTACTGCCTGGCCCGTATTCCGCAGGGCGGTGAAACCCGGGGTAACCTGGCAGCAGGTGGCCGCGGTGAAGCCCGTCCGCTGAGTGAAAGTGACTGGGAAATCGCCCGTCGCGTCGGCCCGACCCTGAAAGCAAAAGGGCTGATTTTTGTCGGACTGGACATCATCGGTGATAAACTGACAGAAGTTAACGTGACCAGCCCGACCTGCGTGCGTGAAATTGAGGCAGCCTTCCCCATCTCCATCACCGGCATGTTGATGGATGCCATTGAGAAGCGCCTGGGCTGAGCATGACGCCGGGGCCATGCTCCGAGATCAACCCAATACCGGTGCGGCCGTCGCGTGCCGGTTATTTTTTTGGTACATCGTGTGAGAATGAATTTACAGCATCACTTTTTGATTGCCATGCCTTCACTGCAGGACCCTTTCTTCAAACGTTCCGTGGTCTATCTCTGCGAACATAACGAAGAAGGCGCAATGGGTCTGATCATCAATAAACCGATGGAAAACCTGACGGTTGAAGGCATTCTGAAGAAGCTCAAAATCTCTGCCGAGGATCGCGATCCGGCGATCAAACTGGATAAGCCGGTGTTTACCGGTGGCCCGCTGGCGGAAGATCGCGGCTTTATCCTGCATTCGGCTCAACGCACGTTTACCTCCAGCATCCGTATTTCAGATAATACGGTGATCACCACCTCCCGCGACGTACTGGAGTCGATTGGCACCGCCTCTCAGCCGGACAACGTGCTGGTGGCGCTGGGTTACTGCGCCTGGGAAAAAGATCAGCTGGAGAATGAGCTGATGGAAAATGCCTGGCTGACCACGCCGGCCAACAGCAACATTCTGTTCCAGACGCCGATTTCAGAGCGCTGGCGCGAAGCGGCGCGCAGTATTGGCGTCGATATTCACAACATGGCCAGCGACGCCGGACACGCCTGATGTCAACACAAACTCTGTTAGGTTTCGACTTCGGCACCAAAAGTATTGGTGTCGCGGTAGGTCAGCAACTGACCGGTACCGCCCGTCCGCTAGCGGCTCTCAAAGCGCAGGATGGCACGCCCGACTGGCTGCAAATCGAAAAGCTGCTGAAAGAGTGGCAACCCGATTTTGTGGTGGTGGGTTTACCGCTGAATATGGATGGCACCGAGCAGCCGCTGACCGCCAGAGCGCGCAAGTTTGCTAACCGGTTGCACGGCCGCTTCGGCATCCGGGTTGAGCTGCAGGATGAGCGTCTCAGCACGGTCGAAGCACGGGCCGGATTGTTCGAACGCGGCGGCTATCGCGCGTTAAACAAAGGCTCAGTGGATTCACAATCTGCCGCCATCATTCTGCAGGACTGGTTCGAGAACCATTACTGAAGCCACCCTTCTGCCTGGCGGGCCAGCCGGCTCTGCTCAAAGGTCTGCATACCGGCCTGCGCGCCGGTCTGCAGCAGCGCCGGGATCTGGTGCATCTTGCCTTCACGGATCAGGTTAGCGATGGCGGGCGTCGCTATCAGCACCTCGAACAGACCGATGCGTTTCTCATCGATCGACGGCACCAGCCGCTGGGCTATTACCGCCTTCAGGCTGCCCGCCAGCTGGCTGCGCACCAGCGCTTTCTCTTCAGCCGGGAACACATCGACCAGCCGGTCAACCGCCTGCGCTGCGCTGCGGGTGTGCAGCGTCGCCAGCACCAGATGACCGGTTTCCGCCGCGGTTAGCGCCTGACGGATGGTTTCGCTGTCGCGCAGTTCACCCAGCAGGATCACATCCGGATCTTCCCGTAGCGCCGCCTTTACCCCAAGGCTGAAAGAGGCGCAGTGTGGCCCTATTTCACGCTGCTGAATCAGTGACTGCTGGCTGTGATGGATAAACTCAATCGGATCTTCCAGCGTAATAATATGGCGCGCCTGCTGACGGTTCAGCGCATCCACCAGCGCCGCCAGCGTGGTTGATTTGCCGCTGCCGGTCGCGCCGGTGATCAGGATCAACCCATCGCGCTGCTCCAGCAACGCCGGCACTATCGGCGGCAGCCGCAGGCTTTCCAGCGTCGGGCACTGCGCGGCGATGATGCGTAGCGCCAGCGACAGGCCGTTACGCTGCATAAACAGGCTGGCACGCAGCCGCTGGCCGGTTGCCAGCGTCAGGGCAAAATCAAGCTGCCGGTCGCGTTCCAGCTGCTGACGCTGCGGGTCATCGAGCCGGTGATCAATAAACTGCGCCATCCACGCGGCCGACAGTCTGACCTGCTGCGGCACCGTCTCCAGCTTTCCGTGACGTCGCCAGTAGGGCAAATGTCCGCTGCAAAGGTGCAGATCGGCGGCATTATGCTTTACACTAAGCTCCACCATTTCATCCAGATTCATAATTTCTCCTGACTATGACTTCAATCCAGCACAACCTACAGCAAGTGCGGCAGCGAATTGCCGCCGCCGCCGCGCGTTGCGGCCGCGCGCCAGAAGAAATTACGCTGCTTGCAGTGAGTAAAACCAAACCTGCGAGCGCAGTCGAAGAAGCTGCCGCTGCCGGTCAGATCGCCTTTGGCGAAAATTACGTTCAGGAAGGGGTTGAAAAGGTTCAGGCACTGACCGCACATCCTCAGCTGGAGTGGCACTTCATCGGCCCGCTGCAGTCGAACAAAAGTCGTCTGGTGGCGGAAAACTTTGCCTGGTGTCACACCATTGACCGTCAGCGCATTGCACAGCGGCTCAACGATCAGCGTCCGGCGACGCTGCCGCCGCTTAATGTGTTAATTCAGGTAAATATCAGTGACGAGAACAGCAAATCTGGCATCATGCTGGATGCCGTTTCCGGGCTGGCACAGCAAATCGCTGCGCTGCCGCAGCTGCGCCTGCGCGGGTTGATGGCGATACCGGCAGCGGAAAGTGATTATGACCGGCAACTGGCGGTGTGCCAGCAGATGGCTGAAGCCTTCCGGCAGTTGCAGCAGGACTATCCGGCTATCGACACGCTCTCGCTGGGAATGAGCGATGACATGGAGGCGGCCATCGCCGCAGGCAGTACGATGGTGCGCATCGGCACCGCCATTTTTGGCGCACGCGACTCTGCGCGCAACTCACAACAATAATAGAGGAACTTCATGTTAACATTGACGTTTTTAGTAAAAACGCTGATCGATCTCTACGTCATGGTGCTGCTGTTACGCATCTGGATGCAGTGGTCCCGCTGCGATTTTTATAACCCGCTGGCACAGTTCGTGGTGAAAGTGACGCAGCCGATAGTCAAGCCGCTGCGTCGCGTGCTGCCGGCGCTTGGCCCGATCGATACTGCTTCGCTGCTGCTGGCGTTTGTCCTGACGACGCTGAAATATCCGATTCTGTTGCTGATTCAGGTCGGGGTGTTCTCGGTCGATCCAACCAACCTGCTGGTCGGCTTGTTGTCGCTGGTCAAATCCGCCGGCTATCTGGTGTTCTGGGTGATCATTATCCGTTCACTGATGAGCTGGATCAGTCAGGGTCGCGGCCCGATTGATTATGTGCTGATCCAGCTGACCGAACCGCTGATGGCGCCGATTCGCCGCGTGCTGCCGGCAATGGGCGGCATCGATTTCTCGGCAATGATCGTCATCCTGGTACTGTATGCCCTGAACTTTCTCGGCATGGACCTGTTCCCGGGTCTCTGGTATCTGCTGTAAATGAACCAAACTGGAACTGTTATGCAAAAAGTTGTCCTCGCAACCGGCAATCCCGGCAAAGTGCGTGAACTGGCGGATCTGCTCTCCGCCTTCGGCCTGGATATCGTCGCCCAGACCGAGCTCGGGGTGGAATCGGCTGAAGAAACCGGCCTGACTTTTATTGAGAATGCCCTTCTCAAAGCACGTCACGCGGCGCAGATCACCGGTTTACCGGCGATCGCCGATGATTCCGGCCTGGCGGTGGATGCGCTGGGCGGCGCGCCGGGTATCTACTCGGCACGTTACGCCGGTGACGAGGCCAGCGATCGGCAGAACCTCGAAAAACTGCTGCAGGCGCTGGAAAACGTGCCAGACGGCCAGCGTCAGGCGCAGTTCCACTGCGTGCTGGTCTATCTGCGCCACGCCGACGATCCGACGCCGCTGGTGTTCCACGGCAGCTGGCAGGGTGAGATTACCCGCGCGGCGGCCGGCGCTGGTGGCTTTGGTTACGACCCGATTTTCTACGTTCCGGCGCTGGGTAAAACCGCAGCCGAACTGAGCAAAGCGGAAAAAGGTGAAGTTTCTCACCGGGGTAAAGCATTGACGCTGTTGCTGGAAGCGATGCGTAATGCCTAATCTGCCGCCGTTAAGTCTGTATATCCACATTCCGTGGTGCGTACAGAAATGTCCCTACTGTGATTTTAACTCCCACGCGCTGAAAGATGAGGTGCCGCACGTCGAGTATGTGCAGCACCTGCTGCGCGATCTGGAGCAGGATTTACCGCTGATCGCTGACCGTGAAGTACGCACCATTTTCATCGGCGGCGGCACGCCCAGCCTGCTGAGCGGCAGTGCGATGCAGCTGCTGATGGATGGCGTACGTTCGCGTCTGGCGCTGGCACCCGACGCGGAAGTCACCATGGAAGCTAATCCCGGTACCGTTGAAGCCGATCGTTTCAGCGCCTATCAGCGGGCCGGTATCAACCGGATCTCCATTGGCGTGCAGAGTTTCAGTCCACAAAAACTGCAGCGGCTGGGGCGTATTCACGGTCCGGACGAGGCGAAGCGTGCCGCTAAGCTGGCGCAGGGATTAGCCTTACGCAGCTTTAACCTCGACCTGATGCACGGCCTGCCCGATCAGTCGCTGGACGAAGCGCTCGACGATCTGCGTCAGGCGATCGCGCTTAATCCGCCGCATCTCTCCTGGTATCAGCTGACCATCGAACCCAACACCCTGTTTGGTTCACGGCCGCCAGTGCTGCCGGATGATGATGCGCTGTGGGATATTTATGAGCAGGGTCACCAGCTGCTGAGCGCCGCCGGTTATCAGCAGTATGAAACCTCGGCCTACGCCAAACCGGGTTATCGCTGTGAACATAACCTCAACTACTGGCGCTTCGGGGATTATCTCGGCATTGGTTGTGGCGCGCACGGCAAACTGACTCAGCCCGACGGCCGCATCGTTCGCACGGTGAAGACCCGTCATCCGCGTGGCTTTATGCAGGGTAATTATCGCGAGAAACAGTACGACGTCGCCGATATCGACAAGCCGTTCGAATACTTCATGAACCGCTTCCGGCTGCTGGAAGCCGCGCCACGCAGTGAATTTGCCGGTTATACCGGTTTAGCGGAACAGGTGATTCGTCCGCAGATGGATGCGGCGATTGAGGCAGGTTATGTGGTGGAAACCGCTGAGCAGTGGCAGATCAGTGAGAAAGGGAAATTGTTCCTGAATTCGCTGTTAGAGCTGTTTTTGCCGGAAGAGTAACCAACAACTGAGCCTCAGCCAGCTGGCTGAGGCTCAGGATTATTTCTTCAGACCGGCAACCAATCCTTTGCGCTGGTCTTCTAACGAAATGACGCGATTGCAGACTTCGTGACCAAAGTTCTGGAAATCCTGCTCCTGCTTGCTCCACTCCGCCTGAATAGACTGCTGCAGACCGCCCAGATTACCCATAATGGCCTGCAACGGATTACTGCCGCCGCTGGCCTGCTGACTGCCCATCTCATTCAGGCTGTCCTGCATCACGCCACCGAGCGTTGACTGCACCAGCTGTTCGCCGTCGGCACGCACTTTGTCGATCGCCTGATGATGGAAGGTCAGGCCATCCGGCCGGTGTTCGATGATGCGGTTCATCTGCTGTTTCAGCTGGCCGTTCAGGGTGGTCAGGCGATTACGTACATTACTGTTCTCGCCCAGCTTCTCAACAATCACCCGATCCAGCGCCGCCCGCCCTTTTTCCAGCCGGGACGTCGCCCCGCTGTCAATCCACGGCAGATCGCGCCGCAGTGCGCTCTGGTAGTCGATGGCTTTCTGCCGATCGGCGGTATCCAGTGATACCTGCTGGCCGTTAAACTGCACCTCGCCCTGTGGCGTAATTTGCAGATTGCCGTTGGCGCCCACCACCTGCACACTTTGCGGCGTGATCACCACATCATCCTGTGGCTTAACGCTGCATTCATAGGCAGCCTGGGCCTGAGTCGCTGCTACCAGCAGCACAGCAAGAAGCGCTTTACGCATCATTGAATCTCCCTCACCTTCTGTCTGAACCGGATCCTGAAGGGCCGGGCGGCCTCGCCGTTATGGATCATCTTTCCATCCCGCGTCAGCCGGCCCGGCGTCGTGTTACTTAGTCCCACCAGACATCAAACAGTTCAGTCACCTGCACGTCCTGCAGCTTGCGCTCTTCCAGCCATTTACGTACCAGCTCGCGATGCTCATCGGTGCATTTGCCGGTTTTTTGCAGGCAGATTAGTCCTTCCCACACCAGGTAACCGCTGCCATCGAAGGCCAGACCGTTAGGATCGATCGCTTCATCAATGAACTGATTCAGCGTCTCATCGATCTCGCTTTCACTGGTGCCTTCCGGGAAACGCCAGGCGACGGAGAAACCCAGTTCCTGAAACTCATCGATATGCAGTTTTTTACGTAAACGGCGGCTGCGTTGTGTGGCCATTATTTCACCCTCTCAAACATTAAATCCCATACGCCATGGCCTAAACGCTGCCCGCGCTGCTCAAACTTGGTCAGTGGACGCGTCTCGGGACGCGGCACGTAATTCTGCTGCTCAGACTGATTGCGGAAGCCATCGATGCTGTTCATCACTTCAAGCATATGTTCCGCGTAGGCTTCCCAGTCGGTCGCCATGTGGAATACGCCGCCCAGCTTCAGCTTACGCATCACCAGCTCGGCAAACGGCACCTGAACGATACGACGTTTGTTGTGACGGGCTTTATGCCACGGATCCGGGAAAAACAGCTGGACCATACGCAGCGAGTTATCCGGGATCATTTTCTCCAGCACTTCTACCGCGTCGTGACACATTACGCGCAGGTTATCGACGCCCGCTTCTTTCGCGGAAGCCAGGCAGGCACCGACGCCCGGCAAGTGTACCTCAATGCCGAGGAAGTTCTGCTGTGGCGTATTTTGCGCCATGGTGACCAGCGAGGCGCCCATGCCAAAGCCGATTTCCAGCGTGACCGGCGCGTCCCGGCCAAACAGCTGGGGCAGATCGATCGGCTCCGGCTGATATTCCACCCCCATCTCCGGCCAGTAGGTGTCCACTGCCTGCTGCTGTCCTTTAGTTAAGCGGCCCTGGCGGCGTACAAAACTGCGGATCCGGCGCAATGGCCGCCCGTTCTCATCAAATTCTGGGGTGATGACGTCATTAATCATGTCGAAGCCTGCTGGTTAGCCTGTTCTGGGAAACGGGCATTATGCAAAGTTCATAAGCAGAAGCAAGCCTTTGCAATCTTCCGGTTTACACCCAGGTGCGCATGTGCTGGAATTCCTGCCTGAGTGTAGAGTAAACACGGAAAATTTCCTTCTTATGATGCAAGCGCCGCAGTTCGCGCAACAAGTGCTGGACTGGTACCAGCGCTTTGGCCGCAAAACCCTGCCCTGGCAGCTGGAAAAGACGCCTTATAAGGTGTGGCTGTCCGAAGTGATGTTACAGCAAACCCAGGTTGCCACGGTTATTCCCTATTTTGAACGCTTTATGGCGCGCTTCCCTACGGTTGGCGATTTAGCGGCGGCGCCGCTGGATGAAGTGCTGCATCTGTGGACCGGCCTCGGCTATTACGCCCGGGCGCGCAATCTGCATAAGGCGGCGAAGCAGGTTGTTGAGGTGCATCAGGGCGAGTTCCCGCGTAACTTCGATGACGTCGCCGCCCTGCCCGGCGTCGGTCGCTCAACTGCCGGGGCGATCCTGTCGTTATCACTGGGTCAGCACTTCCCGATTCTCGACGGCAACGTGAAACGCGTGCTGGCGCGGTGTTACGCCGTCGGCGGCTGGCCGGGGAAAAAAGAGGTTGAGAAACGCTTATGGCAGATCAGCGAAACCGTCACTCCCGCCGAGGGCGTCAGCCAGTTTAATCAGGCGATGATGGATTTGGGGGCGATCGTCTGTACCCGCTCGAAACCGAAATGCGATATCTGTCCGCTGAACAGCGGCTGCGAAGCCTATGCTCATAACAGCTGGGCCAGCTACCCCGGTAAAAAACCGAAGCAGGTATTGCCGGAGCGCAGCGGCTGGTTTTTGATGATGCAGCATGGCGATCGGGTCTGGCTGGAGCAGCGTCCTCCGGTCGGATTGTGGGGCGGCCTGTTCTGCTTTCCGCAGTTCACCAGTGAAGAGGCGCTGACTGACTGGCTGGCGGCACGCGGTATCCATGCTAAGCCACAGCAGCTTACCGCCTTCCGTCACACCTTCAGCCATTTCCATCTGGATATTGTGCCTATGTGGCTGGCGTGGCCTTCTGTCGGGGCGGCGATGGATGAAGCGGGCGGTCTCTGGTATAACTTAGCGCTGCCACCATCTGTGGGATTAGCTGCGCCCGTTGAGCGCCTGTTACACGAATTGCGCCATCCCCGACAACTGGCTTTGGGCAGTTGTGAGATCAATGAGGAAGAATAATGAGCCGCACTATTTTTTGTACTTTTTTACAACGCGACGCGGAAGGGCAGGATTTCCAGCTCTATCCTGGCGAGCTGGGCAAACGTATTTACAACGAGATTTCGAAAGAAGCCTGGCAGAAATGGATGGCGAAACAGACCATGCTGATCAATGAGAAAAAGCTCAACATGATGAATCCGGAAGATCGTAAGGTGCTGGAAAAGGAGATGATTAATTTCCTGTTTGAAGGCAAAGAGGTACATATCGAAGGCTATACACCGCCAGAAGCGTAAACAGTTTGGGCCTCAGCGTTGAGGCTCTTTATCCCGATCAGGCATGCATTCCCAATGAACAAAAAATTGATCGCCTTGCTGGTGATGGCACCACTTTTGGTTTCCTGCTCCGGACAAAAAAAACAGCAGTTTCATGAAGATTGGGTAAAAGACACCAACGGTTTCGATATTCTGATGGGCCAGTTTGCCCACAACATTGAGAATATCTGGGGTATTAATGAGGTCCTGATCGCCGGACCGAAAGATTACGTCAAATATAGCGACAATTATTACACCCGCAGCCACATCAACTTCGAAAGCGGTAAGCTGACGATTGAGACCATCGCGGGCACCGATCCGATGGCCAGCCTGCGTCAGGCGATTGTCACCACGCTGCTGATTGGCGAAGATCCGGGCAACGTCGATCTCTATTCCGACGCCAATGACATTGTGATCAGTAAAGAGCCGCTACTTTACGGTCAGGTGCTCGACAACACCGGCCAGCCGATCCGCTGGCAGGGACGCGCCGAAGCCTTTGCCGATTATCTGATCCAGAATAAATTGCAGCGCCGTACCTCGGGTCTGCATGTGATCTACTCGGTCTCGATTCCGATGGTGCCTAACCATCTGGATAAGCGTGCGCACAAATATCTGCCGATGGTGCGCAAAGCGTCGGAACAGTATGGCGTCGATGCCTCGCTGATTCTGGCGATCATGCAGACCGAGTCGAGCTTTAACCCTTACGCCGTCAGCCACGCCGATGCGCTGGGTCTGATGCAGGTGGTGCAGCATACCGCCGGGGTCGATGTGTTCCGCATGAAAGGGAAATGGGGTAAACCAAGCCGCAGCTATCTGCTGGATCCGGAGAACAATATTGATGCCGGTACGGCCTATCTGTCGCTGCTGCAGCGCAGTTATCTGGGCGGCATTCAGGACCCGGTATCACGCCGTTATGCGGTGATCACCGCCTACAATGGCGGTGCAGGCAGCGTATTGCGGGTCTTCTCCAGCGATAAAGATCGCGCGTTTTCGATGATCAACAACATGTCACCGAACAAGGTTTACCAGACCCTGACCAGCCAGCACCCTTCGGCGGAGTCACGTCGCTATCTGTATAAGGTGAGTACCGCACAGCGCAGTTATCGTGGGTTCTGATAGCGGGTGGGTTCGCCTGGCGGCGGGCTGGCATTGAGCGGGTTTCGCCCGCCAGGCGGTGGGGAGTTTCAGCCTGCCCGGGCAGGCGGACGCGTCAAGGGGCGGCCGCCCGCCCCTTAACAATCCCGGCGTCCGGCTACCTGCGCGCCACGCTTCGCGCGGTCCCTTCGTCACTCCCTGCAGCCGACGGACCGGCCGGACGCGCCATCCCTGGCGCGAGCCGTCCTTTCGCCGACCTCCTGTCGGCTCTCCTGGCCTCCGGTTGTTCCTCAGCGCTGCGGACGCCTCTCACAACCCCCCGCCTGTTATATCTTTTATTTTCTGGGATTAAGTGTCGTCTGCTGGCCTGAAAGCCAAAAACAATCCCGAAAATCTTCAGCGATAAGGTACTGAATCTTTTGAGAAGAGATAACAGCAGGGGGTTTAGGGAGGCCGTCAGAACCGCTAAGCCGATGAGGGATTTCAGGACGAGCGACAGGGATGTCGCGAAGAGGCGGGATCGCGCCACGGATGGCGCGTCCTGGCGTTCCGTAAGAAATCCGGAAGAGGCGAAGGGACCGCGAAGCGGCGGTGAAGCAGGCCGGAGCCCGGGGTCAAGGGGGCGCGGCGACTGGCGCCCCCTTGTCGGTCGCCGGCAGCGGCGAAACTGAAACTGCCGCTGCCAGCCGGCGAACGAAAACCTCTCAGCGCCTATTCGCGCCGCGAATATCCAGCCCGCTACCGCCCGGCGAACGGAACCTTATCAGCCCGTTCGCGCCGCGAACATTTCTGGCCCCCCGTCTGTGGTTTCTAAAACGTCTGACAGCGGTGGATGAATGCTTTCTTTTTCTGGCGGCTAACGTCCCTGAACGTAACAGCAACGCTGAAAGTAATATTGCTAACGCCCCACAGCAACGCAGCACCAAACAAAGAAAAAAAGAGATAACAGCGAGAAGTTAGGAGGCCGTCAGAACCGCTGAGCCGATGAGGGATTTCAGGACGAGCGACAGGGATGTCGCGAAGAGGCGGGATCGCGCCACGGATGGCGCGTCCTGGCGTTCCGTAAGAAATACGGAAAAGGCGAAGGGACCGCGAAGCGGCGGTGAAGCAGGCCGGAGCCCGGGGTCAAGGGGGCGCGGCGACTGGCGGCCCCTTGTCGGTCGCCGGCAGCGGCGAAACTGAAACTACCGCAGCCAGCCGGCGAACGAAACCTTCTCATAGCCCGTTCGCGCAGCGAACCCAGGGCCAGGCGGGCGAAACCCGCTCAGTGCATACCCACTGCCGGGCGAAAATCCATTAAGTGCCAGCTCGCTGCAAAGCGTACACCGCCGCCAGGCGAAAACCTCTCATAGCCCGTTCGCACAGCGGACAAAAGGCCCGGCGGGCCGCTACCCGCCTCTGCCCACGCTCAGGTCAGCGGCCCACCATCATGTTAGCCACCAGATACTTACGCCCTGCGGCGTCCTCT
Source organism: Pantoea sp. X-Soil-YNGN-775 (assembly GCF_059730575.1). Classification (NCBI taxonomy): domain Bacteria; kingdom Pseudomonadati; phylum Pseudomonadota; class Gammaproteobacteria; order Enterobacterales; family Erwiniaceae; genus Pantoea; species Pantoea sp. X-Soil-YNGN-775. The sequence continues at coordinate 3,389,706 of NZ_AP035945.1, forward strand.
TCGGTGTAAACTCCCTGCAATTCCGGCGAGAAGCCCGGCAGTAAATTAACGCCCTCTTCCAGCGCCAGGAAGTAGCGCTGCACCGCCCCGCCCCACACTTCACCCGGTACCACGCAGAGCACGCCCGGTGGATAAGGCAATGCGCCTTCCGCAGCAATCCGCCCTTCGGCTTCAGCGATCGGCACCAGCTCAACCTCTCCGCGAATGTACGCCTGATGCGCATCCTGAGGATTCACCGCCACCGGCGGCAGACCCGCTTCGCGGAACATCATCCGTTGCAGGCTCTTCACATCGTGGCTGACATAAAGATCGTGCATCTCCTGGCACAGTCGGCGCAGGGTATAGCCGGCATAACGTTGAGCATTCTTGCGGTAAATCGTCGGCAACACTTCAGCCAACGGCGCATCCTCCTTAACGTGCTGTTCGAACTGCGCCAGCATCGCCACCAGATTGGCCATTTTCTCCGGGCTTTCGGCTGGCGTCAGCAGGAACAGGATCGAGTTAAGATCGCACTTCTCCGGCACGATGCCGTTCTCACGCAGATAGTTCGCCAGGATAGTGGCGGGAATGCCAAACCCGGCGTAGTCACCGCTCGCCGCATCAATGCCCGGCGTGGTCAGCAGCAGCTTACAGGGATCAACACGATACTGATCGCGGGCATAACCCGCAAAGCCGTGCCAGTTGGCCTGCGGTTCAAAGCTGAAATAGCGCAGATCGCGGGAGATCGTCTCAGTCGGGGCCGCCTGCCAGGGTTGCCCATCGACCGTTTCCGGCACAAACGGCAGGATCATCTCACACCGCTCAAGGATCGCTTTACGCGCCTCGATCCCCAGCGTAACGCACTCATCCCACATCCGCCGTCCCGCCTCACCCTGATGCATGCGGGCGTTGATGTCCAGCGCGGCGAACAGCGGATAGAACGGACTGGTTGAGGCGTGCAGCATAAAGGCGTTATTCAGGCGCTTATGCGGGCAAAAGCGTCGCTGACCACGGATGTGGTTATCTTTTTTATGGATCTGCGAGGTCTGCGAAAAGCCCGCCAGCTGCTTGTGCACCGACTGGGTGACAAAAATGCCGGGATCGTTTTCAGTCAGCGTCAGGGTCAGCGGCGAACAGCCTTCCATCAGCGGAATAAACTGCTCATAGCCGAGCCAGGCGGAATCGAACAGGATGTAATCACACAGGTGGCCGATGCGATCCACCACCTGACGCGCGTTATATACCGTACCGTCGTAGGTTCCCAGCTGAATAATCGCCAGCCGGAAAGGACGCGCTTCTACGGCACGCTGAGGGGCCACCTTGCCAATCTGCTCGCGCAGATAAGCCTCATCGAAGCAGTGCGCGTCAATGCCGCCGATAAAGCCGAAAGGATTACGCGCAGCTTCAAGATAAACCGGCGTCGCACCCGCCTGAATCAGTGCACCGTGATGATTCGATTTGTGGTTATTGCGGTCAAACAGCACCAGATCGCCGCGCGTCAGCAGCGCATTGGTCACCACTTTATTGGCGCTGGAGGTGCCGTTAAGAACGAAGTAGGTTTTATCGGCGTTAAACACCTTTGCTGCGTACTTCTGCGCATCTTTAGCCGATCCTTCGTGGATCAGCAGGTCGCCCAGTTTGACGTCGGCATTGCACATATCAGAACGGAACAGGTTCTCACCATAAAAATCATAGAACTGTTTGCCCGCCGGATGCTTTTTGAAGAATGCCCCACCCTGATGTCCCGGACAGGCGAAAGTACTGTTCTGCATATCCACATAGCGGGTCAGCGTCTCGAAAAACGGCGGCAGCAGAGCCGCTTCATACGCCTGCGCGGCGGCTTCCAGCGCGATCCAGTCCTGCGGTTCACCGTTCAGCTCACCGCTGACGCCAGGCAGGTGCATCACCTCTTCCTCAAACGCGTTAGCCACAAACACCGGCAGATTAAAGCCGGTGTGGCGCAACAGGGCCAGCACGCCGCTGCGGGTATCCGCCAGTGAGACGACCACCGCCGCCACATCGGTAAAGTCAGTGTTATCCAGCGTCACCACGTCGCGCGCAGTGTTAAGAGTCAGATTGGGCGCCACCGCGGCGCTGGCAGCAATTTTCAGTGGGGTCATAAGGCAAATCCCTAACGTCAGGGCGTGAGTGCCAGAGGCACAGCAATGGGGAGATCTCCCCGGCGGATAATGTCAAACAGGGGCATGCGGCTGCTTTCAGCCACCGATGATCGGTTATACATCGTCTTTACCGATCGCCAGCAGCCAGCGCCAGACTGGCCTCACCGCATGGTGATGCAGAACGTGATCGGCGGAGCGGAGAATAATCGGGCGTAAGCCGGAAACAACGAACGGTAACCAGAGCGAGTGCGCGGTGAACCGGACATGGCAACGTCCTCTGAAAGCGATAAGCGGGTGCAAAAATGTGGCGGTCATGATGTCATCTTTTTTTGGCGCGAACAAGCCGCAGAAAGCAATTAATTAGTCAACCTGCTAAAATCACAAGCTATTGTTTTAATTGATTTAAATAAAATTAAACCTGAAATATCCGACTAATTAACTGAATTATATGCTGATTTATGCACCCCTCCTTCGCTAATCCGTTCAGCGTTGCCGGCGGGGAGAGCGACGCGGCCAGCCGTTAGCGGCCCTGTCCCTACCGTAATCACGCCAGCAGGCGTAAACTTATTTCCCTCTTTCCTATTTTGCCGGAGGCTGCATGTTCAAGGCACTGGTCATTGAAAATGACGAACAGGGTTACCGTTCTCTGCTGAAAGATCTTCCCGAATCTCTACTGCCCGACCACGATGTCACTCTCGACGTCAGTTACTCATCCCTTAACTACAAAGATGCGCTGGCGATCTGTAATAAAGGTCCGATCGTGCGTCAGTTTCCGATGGTTCCGGGTATCGACTTTGTTGGACGGGTCACCGCCAGCCGTCATCCTGACTGGCAACAGGACGACGTCGCCCTGCTCACCGGCTGGGGCGTGGGCGAAAAACAGTGGGGTGGCCTGGCGCAAAAAGCCAGCGTGACCGGCGACTGGCTGGTAGAGGTGCCCGCCACGCTCAGCCCGCTGCAAACCATGGCGATTGGTACCGCCGGCCTGACCGCGATGCTGTGCGTGATGGCGCTGGAAAAACAGGGCATCACGCCGGCTCGCGGTCCGGTGCTGGTAACCGGTGCCAGCGGCGGCGTCGGCAGCTTTAGCGTCAGCCTGCTGGCCCGGCTTGGCTATCAGGTGATCGCCTCCAGCGGACGCGCCAGCGATCACGCTTATCTGCTTGATACGCTGGGTGCGGCTTCAGTTATTGACCGCAACGAACTCTCCCAGCCCGGTAAGCCGTTAATGAAAGAGCGCTGGGCGGCAGCGATAGATAGCGTCGGCAGCCACACGCTGGCCAACGTGCTGGCCGCGACCCAGCGTGACGGCGCGGTCGCCGCCTGCGGAATGGCGCAGGGACTGGATCTGCCGACCAGCGTTGCACCGTTTATCTTACGCGGCGTCACGCTGGCCGGCGTGGACAGTGTGATGTCTCCGATCCCGCTGCGCCAGCAAGCCTGGCAACGGCTCGGAGAATTACTTGATAGCGATCTGCTGAGCCAGCTGACGCAGGTGATCCCCTTAAGCGAAGCCCGCCAGGGGGCTCAGGACCTGCTGGAGGGCAAAGTGCGTGGCCGCCTGATCGTCGACTGTCGCTAAAACGGTTACACCTGTCGGATAAGGCGCAGCATTGCGCCTTTATTCCACCGGCAGCTGAAGTCGTTTAATCAGGCCTGCCAGCGCAAACTGCGCGCCCTGCTCCATTACCGATTTGGGATCGCCACTGAACTGATGACACTCGGCATCATCACGGCCATTCGGCAATACCCAGCCGAACCAGATGGTGCCCGCCGGCGTGCCATCTTCACCACCATCAGGCCCGGCATAGCCGCTGATCGACAGCCCGACCGGCTCGCCGGAGCGCGCGCAGGCCCCCTGCGCCATTTCCCGCACCGTCTGTTCACTGACCGCCGTATGCTGCTCCAGCGTCGAGGGACGAACCCCCAGCAGGCGGACCTTGGCATTCTCGCTGTAGGTCACAAAGCCACTGGTATAAAAGTTGCCGCTGTTCTCCACCGCCGCCAGCGTCATGCTAATTAACCCGGCGGTACAGGATTCGGCAGTAGCAAGATGAAGTCCGGAAGAGAGTAAAATTTCACCCAGTTGTTGAGCGGTCTGGTCTAATGATTGCGCCATTATTGTCTCCTTAATAACTCACCCAGGAACACAAGTATGGCGCAAAACTGGCAACACAGAGCCTCGCAACACAATGTTTTAAAAGCGAAACGGCCTAAACCCGCAGCTGGATATGCGGCTGTCCGCTCGCACCCTGCGTGACCTGCAACTCAGCCTGATACCAGCGGGTCAGCGTCGCTTCCGTCATCACCGCCTGCGGCGTACCCTGCGCCACCAGCCTGCCGGCGTGCAGCAGCAGGATGCGATCGGCCCATAACGCCGCCTGATTCAAATCGTGCAGCACGGCGCAGACGCTAAGCTCACCGGCCCGGGTGAGCTGTCGCAATAAACGCAGCGTCTGCTGCTGCCAGAAAAGATCCAGCGCCGAGGTCGGTTCATCCAGAAACAGCCAGCCGCGCGGCGCGCCATCCTGCCACAGCTGTGCCAGCACCCGCGCCAGTTGCACCCGCTGCTGTTCACCGCCGGACAGCTGGCGGTAGTCGCGCTGGGCCAGCGAATCACAGCCGGACAGCTGCATGACCTCAGCCACAATCTGCCGGCTTCCGGCCTCCGGCCAGGGCGCACGTCCCATTGCCACCACCGATTCGGCGGATTGAGAAAAGGTCAGCTGGGTTTGCTGACGCATCACCGCCCGGCGGCGTGCCAGCTGATGGCGTGACCAGTCCGCCAGCCGGGTTGCGCCCAGGCGACATTCACCCCGATCGGGCGGCAGGAAACCCGTCAGCAGGCGCAGCAATGTCGATTTACCGGCACCGTTGGGGCCAATCAGCGCCACCATCTCACCGGCCGCCAGCGTCACGTCGAGCCGATCGATAATCGCCTTGCCGTCGCGGAATAAACAGAGATCCGTGGCCTGCAGTAATTCGTTCATTCGATGCCTCGCTGTTGACGCAGGATCAGCCAGAGAAACCACGGCCCGCCAATCAGGCTGGTGAGCAGGCCGACCGGCATCTCCGCCGGCACCACCACCGTGCGCGCCAGGGTATCGGCCAGCAGCAGCAGGATCGCCCCGGCCAGCGCTGAACCGGGCAGCAACCAGCGATGATCGCTACCAAGACAAAAACGCATCACATGTGGCACCACTAAGCCGACAAAGCCGATCACCCCGCTGACCGAAACCGCACTACCGACCAGCAGCGCGCTGAGGATCAGTAACTGGTGCTGAGTGCGTTTCACATCAACGCCCATGTAATGGGCATCTTCTTCCCCCGCCTGCAGCAGATTCAGCTGGCGCGCCCTGGTCTGTAACAGCAGCAGCGCCGGTAAAATCAGTACCGCGCAAATCAGCAGCGCCGGCCACTGCGCCTGGCTCAGGCTGCCCATACCCCACAGCGACAGCTGACGCAGTTGCTGATCGTTGCTCAGCCACGACAGCACGCCGACCGCCGCCCCGCACAGCGCATTAATGGCGATGCCCACCAGCAGCAGCCGCGACAGATTGCCGCGCGCCAGACCGCTGAAGCTGAAGATCAGCAGCGTCACCAGCAGGCTGCCGATAAACGCGGCGATCATCGGCAGCCACAGCGCCAGCGACGGCGGCAGGGCCAGCGGAACAATGATTGCCAGCGCCACCGCCAGTCCGGCACCGCTGCTGATGCCGAGCAGACCCGGATCGGCCAGCGGGTTGCGAAACACACCCTGCATCACCGCGCCCGACACCGCCAGCGCCATGCCGATCAGCACCGCCAGCAGTACGCGCGGCAGGCGGATATTCAGCCAGATTTGCCAGATCATATCGCTGAGCGGTGCCTGCCACAGGGCGCGCAGCGACAGGGACATCGCGCCAAGGTTGGCCGCCAGCACCATCGATACCAGCAGCAATAGGGCCATCAGCGCCAGACCGCGCAGCGTATTACCGTTCATGCATCAGAGATTCCGCTGCCTGGCGTAACCGGAGGATGGCCCGCGGCGTATCCAGACCAAAGCCCAGCAGTGCCTGAGTATCGATCACCAGTAAATGATGCTGCTGACCAGCTGGCGTCAGTGCCAGACCGGGTAGCTGCCACAAACGCTGTTCGCCGCCGATAGTTTGCAACCCCTCTTCACCCATCACCACCAGGTCCGGCGCGGCAGCGATCACCCCTTCCTGCGACAGCGCCTGATAGTGCGGCACGCTGCCCATCGCATTTTCCAGCCCGGCGCTGCGGATGGCGCTATCGGCAGCGGTCTGCTGACCCGCGGCCATCGATTTCATGCCGCTGTTGGCCATAATATAGAGCACCTTTACCGGCAGCGTCTGCCGTGGCAGCTGGCCGATCTGCTGCGTCATCTGTTGTGCCAGTGCCTGCGCCTCGTTCTGATGGCCGAGCGCCTGGCCGATAGTGATAATTTTTTGCGGGATCGCCTGCAGGCTGTTCTCGCCGCTGACCGTGACCACGCGCACCCCGGCCTGGGCAATCTGTTGCAGTACCCGCGACGGCCTGGCCTGCGCACTGGCGATCACCAGCGTCGGTTTAAGCGCCAGAATCCCTTCGGCATTGAGCTGGCGCATGTAGCCAACATCCGGCAGCCGGGTGGCCAGCGCCGGATGCAGACTGGTGCTGTCGCGCGCCACCAGCTGCTGCTGGGCATCCAGCGCATAGATAATCTGGGTGACGTCACCGCCAATCGATACCACCCGCTCCGCCGCCAGCGCAGGCAGCACCAGCAACAGGCCCAGCAGACTCAGCCATTTCATGCCATTGCTCCCGCCGCGCGCAGGGCCTCGATCTGCTCGCGCCAGCGTCGCTGTTCCGCCGTGCCTTCATTACGCTGCCCGTACAACTGGGCGATCTGCGTGCCGTCGGCGGCAAACAGTTCCAGGCTGGTGACAAAGCCGTCGCCACTCGGTTTGCGGGTGATCCAGCTTTCGCTGATCTGGTCCGCCATCAGATGCAGGGTAAAGTGAGGATTAAAGACGTTGAGCCAGTTTTCCAGCGGCACCAGTTTGTCGATCGCGCCGGTGAAAATCTGGGTACAGCCCCGGTTACCGACAAAAATCATAATTTCGTTACCCGCCTGCTGCGCCATCTGCAACAGACGCGCCAGCGCATCGTTGCTGGTCTGCGAGGCCAGATCGTCACCGGCAGCGCGGAACGCCTGCTGGCGCGACAGGTTATGCCGCCTGAGCAGGCTGAAAAACTGATGAACGTCGGTCATGGCGCGCCATTCGCGATCGACGGCGGCGGCATCGACCGCAGGGTTGTGAGCGACGGCAGCGACCGGCTCCACCTGTAGCGGCGGCGCACTGACCTCGGTAAACGCGACGATCAGCGCCTGCCACGCCGCCCGGTCGGTCTGATCGGTCGCATAGATCTTCAGTACCGCATCACCGTGGCGATCGAAAATCTGAATGCTGTGCCGTTTGCCCTGTGCGGTTTGCTCCTGCAGGGCAAACGCACTGCGCCACTGGGCGACAAACAGACGCTGATCCAGCGCGCGCGGGTTCAGCACCAGGCCAGCATGGGCACCGAGCTGCAGGTTTTTATACTCGCCGAGCTGTTCATGAACGGCATAGGCGTTACGGGTAATGCTTTTAGTCTGGCCGACCGACTCCAGCGCTTTCAGCAGTGCCGGAAAGTCGCACTTCAGCCGTCGGGCATCTATCCCGATTCGTGCCTCACACAGCGCCGCTTCGCTGATGCCGATCAACGCCGCAAGGTCACGGGCATATTTTTTCGGTTGTTCGCCTTTCAGGGCGAGGTAGTGCTGGTAAACAGAATTCATGATGAGGTGCTCCCATGGTGATGCCCGGCATCAGCGCCGGGTATCAATGATCAGAAATCGACGTTAACGCCCAACTGGAAAGTACGGCCCGGCATCACCGCCAGCGCCTGATCGTTGCGTTCCTGCTGGGTGGCACTGGTCAGTTCACGGCTGCTGAGGTAATCCCGGTATTTACGATCGGTGATGTTATACAGCCCACCACTCAGCCTGACCTGTGGCGTCATCCGCCAGTAAGCCGTCATGTCCACCATGCCGTAACCGGGCACCCGCATATAGTCGGTGCTGGACTCTGTCAGGCTGCCGCCGCTGTTGGCATAACTGTTACGGTCGGTGGCACTGGCCTGTTTGCCTTTAACAAAGGTGGCGGTGACGGCCGCGCCATAGCCGCGCGCCTCGTCATCCCAGGCCAGTCCGACAATCGCTTTCATCGGAGCCACGCTCTCCAGGTCGATGTAGCGGTCGCCGAGGTAGCTCGACTTTGCCGCTCCCTGGGTGTAGCCAAACGCCAGCCTGGCGCTCAGGCCATCCACCTGCCGGAACCAGCTGCCGAAGTTCACTATGCTGCTGATTTCCGCGCCGTAGATATACGCCTTGTCGCGGTTCTCCGCCTGGTAAGTGGTGTAGATGTTGCCGGGGACATTAACGAACTTACCCGGATTTGCCGCGCGGCTGTAGCGGGTAAAGGCGATAAAGTTTTTGTAGTCGTTATAAAACGCCGCGGCATTGACCGTAATACCGTCGGTCAGCTGGCCTTTCACGCCCCACTCATAGTTATTGCTGGTCTCGGTTTTTAAATCCGGGTTACCAATCAGCGCGTACTGCGCGGTACCAGCATAGCTGGAGCCGAGGTTCCATGAGCCATACAGCTGGCTGTCATTGGGGAACTGCGCCCCGCGGGTATATTGCAGATAGGTCATCAGGCCAGGCGTGAGATCGTACTGGAAGGCGATCGACGGTAACACCTGAGTATCGGTGTTGGCCGAACCGTACAGCGCGGAGACTTCACTGGCATCGAGAACGCTGCTGTTGGTGGTCAGCGTTCCGACATCACGCGGTTTGGTGTTCTGGTATGCCACCCGCACCCCGGGGATCAGCGCCGCTTTATGTCCGTCAGCATCAAAATTGATTTTGTCCTGCAGGTAGCCGCCCAGCATATAGCTGCGACTGTTGGCCTGCGGCTGCATGATGACACTATAAACACTGGGGGCCGGCGACTGACGGAACGGCCGCTCGGTATCCACCTGCCGCGCATTCAGTCCGCCACTCAGCTCATGACGTCCCAGGGTTTTAGTCGCCCGGGTGTCGATTCCATAGGTGTCACTGTTGTAATCGGAATAGACGTTTTGCCAGGCGGTGGCGCTCGACGGCATCAGGGTATTGTCGTGCGCCTCAGTTTGTTGCCAGTAAATACGGCTGGTCAGGCTGTCGATGATCTCATTGTAAGGGGTGTATTCATCAGCAAGGCTGATGCCCCAGCGGCGCGTATCGCTCTGCTGCTGTGCGGTACCCCAGACCGTATTGCCTGAGGTATCCCAGCTGTCGTAATGGCTGTGATTAGTTTTGTGGTAGTAGTCGAGGGTGGCGCTCAGCTGATGCGCATCGTTGGGCTGCCAGATACCGGAACTCATAAAGGCGTCGGAGTGCCAGTTAGCAGGATACGCATCCAGCGTGTCGCTGTTATTGCGGGTTTGCTGGCCGTCGCGGCGGCTGTAGACAAAGATACCGCGCAGCTCATCGTCGCCTGCCGCGGCGGTAAGGCCGTTATGCCAGCTGCGGTTGGCGGAGTCGTAGTCGCTCTGGTAGCCAAAATAGGTCGATTTGCCGGGACGCAGGTAATCGTCGGGGGATTTGTTGCGGAACGAGACATTGCCGCCAATCGAGGTGTTGGGCTGATCAACCGCAGTGGCGCCCTTTTCAATGTCGATGCGGCCAAACAGATAAGGGTCGATGTAGTCCCGGCCAATGCCAAAACTGTCCAGCCCGGCACGTCCGACGTAACTGCGACCGGTTGCCTGGGGTAACGGGATGCCATCCACGTCCAGCCCGACGCGGTTACTTTCCAGCCCGCGAATGTTATAGCCGGTATAGCCCGCCCGATCGAAGCCGCTCTTGCCGGCAGACGATCCCCCCTGCGCGCCGGTGGCGCTGATCAGCGGTTCATAACGCATGATTGAGCCAAAATCGGTGGCCCCGCGCCGTTGCAGATCGGCTGCCGACAGGCTGGTTTTGCTGCCTGCCGTTTTTTTGATTTCGGGTGCCGTGACCGTCATTACCGTTTCGGCCTGGCTTTGGCTGTAATCGGTGCGCGCCAGCGGAGCAGATTCACTCCCGGCGGCATAACTGCAGGTGGCATGGATGGCAGAGGCGAATAACGCCAGTTTACACCGACGCAGTTGCGTCAATCCCTGAAAAAGTCGTGACATGGGCGCGAATTACCTGATTAATTGTTAGTATTCGCTCACTTGCTTGCTGGCATCATCAAAACGGCTCTGTATCAAAGCCGTAAAAACCGGACTTATTTCTGAATATAAATTATGATCCGCAATTTAATGCAATTGATAATCATTATCAATCTTATTTACATTTAACTCTATTTTGCAGCGCACAGTTTGTTAACTACAATTAACCGGTAATTTATCAATACGTTAAAGGAATAGAGTTATGGCACAAAAACCTGTGGTCGTTATCCACTACTGTATGCAATGCAACTGGCTGATGCGGTCAGCGTGGATGGCACAGGAACTCCTGCACACCTTCGCTGACGATTTGGCGGAAGTGACGCTCAGGCCGGGCACCGGCGGTATCTTCGAGATTACTCTTGATGAACATCTGCTGTGGGAGCGTAAACGGGACGGCGGCTTTCCTGACGCCACCAGCCTGAAGCAGCGGGTGCGTGACATCTGTTTCCCGGATCGTACGCTGGGCCACATTGATAAGCACAAACCTGAAGTAAGCTAAGTCGCCGGCTGGCTACCCGCAAAGGGGGAGAAGGTCAGCTACGGGTAATTTTTTCTGCCGCGTCCTGCAGTGCCGCGATCAGCGTCTGCAGCGCGGCCTCGGAGATATCCTGCTGCGCCAGTCGCGTATTAAGTGCCATTTTCAGTTCGTGAATCGCCTGTTCAACCGCCGGAATACTGCGGTTGTTGACCAGAATAGCCAGTGACGATAAACGCCCGATCAGGCTGGCAATCTGGTCGCGGTTGGCGGCCAGCAGCGTCTCGCCAGCCCCGGTCAGCCGGTAGGCTTTGCGGGTGGCCTGCGCGTCCACCACCTCAATCGCCTCCATCTCTTCCAGCAGCGTCAGATTGGGATAAATGATGCCCGGACTGGGCGAATACTCCCCTTTCGACAACTCTTCCACTGACTTGATCAGCTCATAGCCGTGCGCGGCATTCTGCGCCAGAAAATGGAGCATCAGCAGACGAATATCACTCGCCTCCAGCATTTTTTCCCGACGCTTACGCCGGCTGCCGCAACCGCCCGCGCGCGTGGATTGATCGCCAGATGAAGATGCTGAATGGTCTTTCATTGCCTGCCCGGGGAGAAGAAAAGGAGATTGATGGTAGAACGCCGCCTGGCAAAATTCAACACAGGCGGCGGACCCGCTTACTTCTGGTGCCAGTACGCCACGGCCCGCACGTAATCACTGTTTAGCCCGCGCTGGACGGTGAAGTAATCACTCAGCGCTTTAACAAACTCGCCTTCGCCGGTGAGCCAGATGAAGTAATCTTCCGACGGCATTGCCAGTCGATCCAGCCGATCGGTTAGCTGGCTGAGCTGCGCCAGTTGCATCTGGCCGCTGCCGAGCCAGTTCAGATTAACGCCCGCCGTACCGGGTAAATAGTCACGGCCGGTGGCCTGATCGACATAGGCGAACAGGTGCAGATCCGACCCGGCAATATCAGGCTGACGGCGCGCAAAAGCAGGCAAGCCGGTCTCATCACAGACATAGAGCTGGAACGCGTAATCGGTCGGTACGATCAGCGAGCCGCGCGGACCGCCGACAATCAGACTGTCGCCGATCTGCGCCTGGCTCGCCCAGTCGCTGGCCACGCCCTGTTGATGAATGTAAAAATCGAGCGTCAGCGACGAGACGCCATCAAAGGCCAGCGGCGTGTATTCACGGGCCAGCGGACGCAAACCGTCTGGCCAGACAATCCCCTGGTCGGTTATCTGCGGCAGTACCGGCGTTTCACCGGCGGTGGCGGGAAAGAAGACCTTAATGTGGTCATCGAAGCCCGGCGAAGTAAAGCCCGCCAGATCGCTGCCGCTAAATTCAATGCGCCAGAAGTTACCGGCAATGTTAGTTTTACTCGCCACCTGAATATGACGAAAGCGCAGTTCGTTACGGACGCGTTGAGGAAGGCGATCAGAGTTAGCGTTTGGCAAAATATCTCTCCTGGAACGGGGTGAATGCCCGTCACGTCAGGGCATCAGCTAAATTATGGAATCAAAATCATTCTCATCTGAGTGGCTCAGGTTAGCTATGATATATCTTCAACACAATGACGAAAAATGCGATCGACCCGGATTAAGATATATTTTAGCTGCACATCTGATGCGACGTCAGGTGGCAATGTCAGCGATGAAACGGCGGGTCAGGATTGAAAAGGCCGGTCAGCAACAAAGGGCAAGCGATAGCGGCCAGTCAGCATCTGGTGCAGCTCAGTGAAGGCAGGAGAATAAACAGAATTGATAACCGGGCGGTTGCGCTGTCGGCTGGACGTGATGCAGACGAGTGGTCATGTCGGCAGAAAATGGTGCAGTCAGGTAGTTGTCGACGAGAAGCGCTATCACCGTCACCGCAGGTGACAGGCGAGCTTTTCTGCCGGTAATGCCCGCCGCGCCGTTATCTGGGCGGCCTCGCGATTACCGGCAGAACGGTTACAGCGTGTCGTTAAACCCGGATGCGGCAGGATTATTCTGGCTATGCTGCGGCAGCTGGCCGTCGCCCAGAATTTCGTGCTGAGAGATCTGTGAATGCGGGTGCAGCCCGGCAGGTGGCGAGAACGGTTCTGCCAGTTGAGCCGCAGCCAGCATAGGCAATGCCGAAAGCATTGAAATAAGGAACAACATTGAGCGTCGCATAATTTTCTTCGTTTATCGTTTTTAGCCAGAAATGGCCGGAAATGCAGATGATTGTTTCAGCCCCGCCAGGAAAGCACGATGAATGGAGCACAGCAGGGTTTCGGTGAAGGATTTTACGCCAGAATGGTAAGTTATTTTATAAAATCGTGCGGTTTGTCACGGTTTACCGCACGGAATATGCATTTGTCTCACTGATGCCGCCTGGATCGGGCTAATGCGGCCTGCCGGAACTCAGGCTGGGGTCACCGGAATCGAAAAAACACCGCTCAGCCAGTCGGATTTACAGAGCGCAAAATCGAGCTGCAGCAGATCTTTGCCCTGGCGACGCGCCACGCCCAGCGTCGGCAGGTGCAGATAGTAGATATCCGCAATGAACCGCGTCAGCTGCTCGGGTGTGCCACTCCAGTCAATCCGCGCATACAGTCCACGCGTCTCGCTCCAGGTTTCACGCGGCCCTTCCAGCAGCGCGGCATGCTGCGGCTCCAGCGCCTGAAACAGGCTGATATTCTGCTGTTCGGCCGATGAATGGCCGGGGCCATACTGAAAACCCAGCCAGCCGTGCCGGGCCTGACTGCCGGCCAGCGCCACCAGCCGCCGCGCCTGCTCGGCCACCCGATGCTGATGATCGGCGATGTACTCGCCAAACTGGCACTCCCACTCCAGCGTCTCACCACACAGAAGCAGGTCATCATCCCGCTCAACCAGCGCTGCGCGTTCAATCGGCGAACGCACCGGAATCCGGCCATGGAAGTTTTTCACTGGCAGATGAGGAATGCGCCGAAACGCGCCGGGCGTCAGGGAAAAATGGCTTTTAAACACCCGGGTAAAGTTCTGCTGGTTATCAAAACCAAAGCGTACCGCAATGTCGATCAGCGGCATTCGCGTCAGCCGCAGTGCCATCGCCGCCATGGTCAGGCGCCGTTTACGGGTGTAGGCCGCCAGCGTTTGCCCGGTCATCTCTTTGAACATGCGCTGCATGTGCCATTTGGAATAGCCCGATTTGAGGGTGATCAGATCGATGTTGATGTCGTCGGTCAGATGGGCTTCTATCCACTCTACCAGAGCGTTAATGTGCTGTTTTTTAAGGGCCTGACTGAGCATAATGGCGATTTACGACGCGGATTGAAGGGTGATATTTGTCACAAAAGAATAACAAAAAATGTGACCGTCTGTAAGGAAAGGCCTGACCGGAGCGGTAGCCTGACGTCGATTTCGCATTAATTGCTTAGGTGACTAATTAAAAAAGGCTGACCGAAGTCAGCCTTACCTCTACACCGTCGCCGAACAAAGGGCGACGGTCGGTGACAATCAGTGACTGCGCATACCCGCGGCAGTCATCATCATGCGGAACAGTGAAGCGACCACGCCCAGTGCCAGCACGCTTGCGGCGTAAATAACCACCAGCCACATCACGCGTTTCCACCAGGGAGCCTTAGCCTCATTGTGGTTTTTCATGCTGCTGAGCTCGGTTTTCATATCAATGGTATCCTGCGTCTGGTTTGATTTTTCCACGGAACACGTAGTAGCTCCAGAAGGTGTAGCCCAGAATCATCGGAATGATCAGCAGGCTTCCGACCAGCATAAAGGCCTGACTCTGCGGCGGTGACGCGGCGGCCCAGATAGTAACGGACGGCGGAATGATGTTAGGCCAGATACTGATCCCCAGGCCGGAGAAGCCGAGGAAAATCAGCGCCAGCGTCAGCAGGAACGGCGAGTAGTGCGCCTGACGTTTGATCGCCCGCACGATACCCCATGAGCAGAGCAGCACCAGCACCGGAACCGGCAGGAACCAGAACAGATTGGGCTTGCTGAACCAGCGTTGCGCGATATCGGCGTGTGCAAACGGCGTCCACAGACTGATGATGCCGACAATGACCAGCAGCGCGATCACCAGCGGCGTCGCCAGCGCTGACATTTTGCGGTGCAGTTCATCTTCGGTTTTCATGATCAGCCAGGTGCAGCCCAGCAGCGCATACGCCACCACCAGACCGACGCCGCAGAACAGCGGGAACGGGGACAGCCAGTCCATCGCGGAACCGGCAAAGTGACGTCCTTCAACCGGGATACCATCCAGCATTGCGCCAACGGCCACGCCCTGGCTGAAGGTCGCGAGGATCGAACCGGCGATAAACGATTTGTCCCAGAATGCCCGGTGCCCTTCTACCGCTTTAAAACGGAACTCAAAGGCGACGCCACGGAAAATCAGGCCAATCAACATCGCCGTCAGCGGAATCGACAGCGCATCGGCAATTACCGAGTAGGCCAGCGGGAACGCGCCATACAGCCCTGCCCCACCCAGCACCAGCCAGGTTTCGTTTCCATCCCAGACCGGCGCAACGGTGTTCACCATCATGTCGCGCTCGCCCGCGTCCTTATTGAACGGGAACAGCAGGCCGATGCCGAGATCAAAACCATCCATCACGATATACATCAGGGTGGCGAAGACGATAATCGCGAACCAGATAATTGAAAAATCGATCATCTTAGTGGTCTCCATCCTTAAATGTGGCAGCCGAAAGTGGACGCGCCGGCGTTTTCTTCTGGCCCGGACCACCCTGCTCAGTAATGTGCCCTTCGCCGGTTTCAGGTCCCTGTTTAATCAGACGCATCATATAGTGGTAGCCGACACCGAACACCGAGCTGTAGACCAGAATAAAGGCCAGCAGACTGATGCTCATGTGCAGGTCGCCGTGCGCCGAGACCGCATCAATGGTGCGCTGTACGCCATACACCACCCACGGCTGACGGCCGATTTCCGTGGTGAACCACCCTGCCAGAATCGCAATCAGACCGGAGGGACCCATCAGCAGCGCAAACCACAGGAAAGGACGAGACTCATACAGACGCCCTTTGAAACGCAGCCACAGGCTAAGCACACCGAGGGTAATCATCAGCAGCCCCATCGCCACCATTACGCGGAACGACCAGAAAATCACGGTAGAATTCGGCCGATCCTCTTTCGGGAAGCTCTTCAGCGCCGGAACCTGCTTATCCAGGCTGTGGGTCAGAATCAGGCTGCCGAGGTAAGGCACTTCCAGCGCATATTTGGTGCGCTCCTGCTCCATATCCGGAATACCGAACAGAATCAGCGGGGTAGCTTCGCCTGGCGGGTTTTCCCAGTGTCCTTCAATCGCCGCAATCTTCGCTGGCTGGTGTTCCAGCGTGTTAAGACCGTGCGCGTCACCGATCATCGCCTGAATCGGCGCGACAATCAGCGCCATCCACAGCGCCATCGAGAACATTTTGCGGATTGCCGGGTTATTTTTGCCTTTCAGCAAATGCCAGGCTGCTGACGCTCCCACAAAGAAGGCACTGGCGAGGAAGGCCGCCACGGACATGTGGAACAGCCGGTACGGGAACGACGGGTTAAAGACGATCTTAAACCAGTCCTGCGGGACCACGATGCCATTCTCAATGATGTAACCCTGCGGCGTATGCATCCAGCTGTTGGAGGCGAGGATCCAGAAGGTAGAGATCAGCGTGCCCAGCGCCACCATGCAGGTCGCAAAGAAGTGCAGTCCGGGACCGACGCGATTCCAGCCGAACAGCATGACGCCAAGGAAGCCCGCTTCAAGGAAGAAGGCGGTCAGGACCTCGTACGTCAGCAGCGGGCCGGTAATACTGCCGGCGAACTGCGAGAAGCCGCTCCAGTTAGTGCCGAACTGATACGCCATTACCAGACCCGATACCACGCCCATACCGAAGTTAACGGCGAAGATTTTCGACCAGAAATGGTAGAGATCGCGATAGGTATGATCGCGGGTTTTCAGCCACATTCCTTCAAGCACTGCCAGGAAACTGGCGAGGCCGATGGTGATGGCGGGAAAGATAATATGGAAGGAAACAGTAAATGCGAACTGAATCCTCGCCAGATGAAAGGCATCTAATCCGAACATTGCTTACCTCTTTGCCACATAGAACACCACATATTTACTTATAATTAACAACTTAAGCCTGACGCACTAATTTCGTTGCGCTTAAATTAATTCCCGCCGCGAATTTAAAACTATTCGCAGCGAGGAAACAGAAACAATCGGGTTAATGAAAACTATAACAGTCTTTTTTGATTATGATCATTGTTTTTCATGGGAATTACTTATTTAAAAATAAGGCGTAAAGGTTAATTACAGCGTAGTTATGTGACATGAATGTTATGGTATTTGTCTGCTAAAAATGCCCGCCAGCTTAGGCCACCTTTAGCTAAAAAAAACCCTCAAGCTGCTGTTTTCCGGTGTTATTATTTTATAAACCCTGTTACCGGAAAGGTCAAATTTGACAGTAACCCCAGGAAATAGACTTACTTTTTAATGGGTTAGAATGCCCGATATTTTTGCCTGCCGCTTTGTTTGCTTTTTTGCCTGAAATTGTCTATTAACGCGTTTGAAATTGCAGGCGAAGCCGCATAATCGGGCTATTTTCCGGCTGAGCAGATGTTAATAAATTGGAATAATTCATTAACCCTAATTAACAGCCAGCGCATCGCTGGCGGTTATTCTGTTGCCTGTAGCAGCAGAAGCGGTTTAATAAGCGGCCTTCGCCCTGGGCGGGCTGAGTGAGTTATTTCCCTCTGCCGTTTCGTTAGCGCCGTTTTAATCGGCTGCTGCATACAGGTTGCCTGCGCGCTCAGGCTGTGCTTTGTTAAGGTGGCACACATCCTCTTATCCGGGTTAAGGAGTCGCTATGGCACGTCTGACCGCACAGGATTTTCCGCAGGAACTGCTGGAGCTTTACGATTACTACGCCCACGGCCGCATCAGTAAACGAGAGTTTATTGCGATGGCCGGGAAACTGGCGATTGGCGGTATGACCGGCGCGACACTGCTCGGTATGCTCAGCCCCAACTATGCGCTGGCGACCCAGGTTGAGTTTACCGATCCCGACATCAAACCAGAGTATATCCACTACCCTTCGCCGCAGGGTCATGGTGAAGTGCGCGGTTATCTGGTGAAGCCAGCCAATCCCAAAGGCAAGCCGCCAGCGGTAGTGGTGGTACACGAGAACCGCGGTCTGAATCCCTATATTGAAGATGTGGCGCGCCGGGTCGCCAAAGCGGGTTATATCGCGCTGGCACCTGATGGCCTGAGTTCGGTCGGTGGTTATCCCGGTAATGATGAAGAGGGACGCGCCTTACAGGCGAAGGTCGATCCGGCCCGGCTGATGAACGATTTCTTCGCCGCGCTGACGTTCTTAATCGAACATCCGGAGGCGAGCGGAAAAGTGGGGATTACCGGCTTCTGTTATGGCGGCGGCGTTGCCAATGCGGCGGCGGTGGCTTTTCCGGAACTGGCCTGCGCAGTGCCTTTTTATGGCCGGCAGCCGAAAGCGGAAGATGTGCCGCGCATCCAGGCTCCGCTGCTGCTGCACTATGCCGCGCTGGATAACAACATTAATGCCGGCTGGCCCGCCTATGAGGCGGCGCTTAAGCAGCACCATAAGATCTATCAGGCCCACCTTTATCCCGGCGTGAATCACGGTTTCCATAACGATTCCACGCCGCGTTACGATAAACCGGCGGCGGAACTGGCGTGGCAAAGAACTCTGGCCTGGTTTGAAAAATATCTGCACTGACCCACGCGACTGGCGGGCGTCAGCGGCGAGCAGATGCGGCGGAAAGCAGCGCCGCTGCGCCTGCTGAGCGTGGACTTACTCTCTCTCCGCCTGAGCTTTTTCACGCTGCGCCAGAATCCGGCCCAGATTGACCTCCAGCCAGTCGGCCAGTCCGACCACCTGCTCACTCACTTCACGGCCAAGCGGCGTCAGAGAATATTCCACGTGGGGAGGCACCACATCGTAGGCGATGCGCTGCACGAAGCCATCCTCTTCCAGATGACGCAGGTTCTGCGCCAGCATTCGCTCACTGACGCCGCCGACTACCCGCCGTAGCGCGCTGAAGCGCAGCGTTTGATCCTGCAATGCCAGCAGAATCAGGACGCTCCAGCGGCTGGTGACTCGTTTGAGCACCTCGCGCGAGGGGCAATTCACATTCAGCAATTCCCCCCGAATAAATTTTTCACTCAGTTTTTCAGACATTTACTTTGCAAACCCCATACTAACTCATCTGTAAGTACTTACGAAAAGTTAGTTTATAGCCCAGGATTGATTTTACCAACAGCGAAATAATCGGAGCGATACCATGTTTGCAGTAACCGGTGCCACCGGCCAGCTTGGCCGTTTAGTGATTGATGCATTATTGAAAAAAGTCCCGGCGGACGAAATCGTTGCCGCCGTGCGTACGCCAGCCAAAGCGGCCGATCTCGCTGCGCGTGGCGTCGTGGTTCGTCAGGCCGATTATGGCCAGCCTGAAACGCTGGTCACCGCATTTGCTGGCGTCGACAAGCTGCTGCTGATTTCCGGCAGTGAAGTGGGCCAGCGTGAAGCCCAGCATAAAGCGGTGATTGAGGCTGCCCGCACCGCCGGTGTGAGTTTTATCGCTTACACCAGCCTGCTGCACGCCGATCGCTCTCCGCTGGGACTGGGCGTTGAGCACCGCGCGACCGAAGCGCTGCTGCAGGCTTCCGGCATACCGTTCGCCCTGCTGCGTAACGGCTGGTACAGTGAAAACTATGCCGCCAGTATCGCTCCGGCACTGGAACACCATGCCTTTATTGGCGCGGCAGGCGAAGGCCGGATTGCCTCGGCGGCACGGCAGGATTATGCCGACGCGGCAGCCGAAGTGCTGACCCGCGATAATCAGGCGGGCAAAGTGTATGAACTGGCCGGGGACGACAGCTACACTCTGGCGCAGTTTGCCGCTGAGATTGCCGCGCAGAGCGGTAAGAAGGTGGATTACGTCAATCTGTCTCAGCAGGAGTTTGCCGCGGCTCTCAAGGCGGCAGGATTACCTGAGGGTCTGGCAGAGATGCTGGCCGACTCGGATGCGGGCGCAGAGCAAGGCGGGCTGTTTGATGACTCTCACCAGCTGAGCCAGCTGATTGGACGTCCGACTACACCTTATCAGGATGTGATAGGTGCCGCACTGGCGTAGCACTAAGCCGCTATCCACCTGGCGGGCAGGATTTGCCCGCCCTTTTCGCCCGACTGAGGCGCGTTTTATGCCATTCTGGCGCTGCGTATGCCATCTTTTGCACCCTATTTTCCGCCGCGCTTATCTTACAGAATGTAAATAAACGCCGATTTTCTTCAGACAAAATATTTTTCTTTTGCTGACTAAGAGATTCATCTGAAATGCGTTTTTTATGAACAACCGCATATTTGGTTGAATTGTCTGGAATTTATGCAAAAACGCCGATTAATAGACAATTATTATTACGTTCATAGATATTCTGCATTGTTGTACCGCAGCATCAGAGGGCTATAATTTGTCCTTTGTGCAACCCCGACCGCTCAGGAGGCCGCTATTAATACTTATCGCCAGCAACTAAATGCACTTGAAGAGGTTCGTGCCGGGGCGGAAGTTGAGTATCAATACGATCCCCATGAACTGAAACTGGATCGCATGCAGGATTCTGAACCGGAGCCCGAGCTGATTGAAGGCTTACCGGCTCCGGATGCGCTCACCCCTGCCGATCGTTATCTGGAACTGTTTGAACACGTTCAGATGTCGCGCATTTTCGAGGATAGCAAAACCTTTCCCGACTGCTCGCCAAAATACGATCCGCTGGATGTGCTGATGCGCTATCGTCGACAGAAACGCAGCAGTGATTTTGACCTGTCGCGTTTTGTCGCCGATCACTTTTATCTGCCTGGCGTAAATGAAAGCTTTTATGTCTCCAACCCGGATAAAACGTTGAACGAGCATATTGATGACCTGTGGCCGGTTCTGACCAAAATGCCACAGCAACATATGCCGCACTCCTCTCTGCTGCCGCTGCCGAAACCCTACGTGGTGCCGGGCGGACGTTTTGGCGAGACCTACTACTGGGACTCCTATTTCACCATGCTCGGCCTTGCCGAGTCAGGTCGTGATGACCTGCTGCGCCATATGGCGGATAACTTCGCCTGGCTGATTGATAACTATGGCCATGTGCCAAACGGTAACCGCACCTATTATCTCAGCCGCTCTCAGCCGCCGGTGTTTGCGCTGATGGTCGAGCTGTTTGAAGAAGATGGCGTACGCGGTGCCAAGCGTTATCAGGAACAGCTGATGAAGGAGTATCAGTTCTGGATGGACGGTGCCGGTTCACTGATGCCGAACCAGGCCTACCGCCACGTGGTGCGGATGCCGAACGGTTCGCTGCTGAACCGCTACTGGGACGACCGCGATACGCCACGCGACGAATCATGGATCGAGGATGTGGAAACAGCGCGCCAGTCTAAACGTCCGGCGAGCGAAGTCTATCGCGACCTGCGTGCCGGTGCGGCATCAGGCTGGGACTATTCGTCACGCTGGCTGCGCAACCCGAAACGCCTGTCGAGTATCCGGACAACCCAGTTTATCCCGATCGACCTTAACGCGTTTCTCTACAAGCTTGAGCTGATGATTGCGACGCTGTCGCACGCCAAAGGTGAAGAGCTGACGGCGCTGGCCTGGCAGAAAAAAGCCGAGGCGCGTAAACGTGCAATTACCCGCTATCTGTGGGACAGCACGGCTGGCGTGTTCCGCGACTATGACTGGCGTCATGAACGCTTCGGTGCGTTTACCGCCGCCTCGGTGGTTCCGCTGTTTGTCGGCTTAGCCACGCCGCATCAGGCGCATCTGCAGGCGATTGCGCTGCGTCACCTGTTGCTGAGCAACGGCGGTCTGCTGACCTCTATGGTGGAAAGCGGCGAGCAGTGGGATAAACCCAACGGCTGGGCCCCGATGCAGTGGATGGCGATTGTCGGCCTGAATAACTATGGCGAAGAGACGCTGGCGAGTGAAATCGCGGTGAACTGGCTGAATACGGTAAATAATTTCTATCAGCTGCACCACAAACTGGTCGAGAAATATGACATCAGCGGCGATCGCGCCCGTCCTGGCGGCGGCGGCGAATATCCGTTGCAGGATGGCTTCGGCTGGACCAACGGCGTTACGCGTCGGCTGATGACCATGTATGGCCATCTGATGGCGGATTAAGCCAGTTCGGGTGTATCGGCGTCGGGTAAGGTTAACCGCTTCATCTGACAGCCAGCCACAAAAAAGCCGGGCTTGCCCGGCTTTTTTTCGCGTTGGATATTATTTCTTAGCTTCAACACCTGGCTGTGCCGCACGCTGCAGGAACTGTTGCGTTACCTCAGGCAGATGCTGAAGCAGCCACTCGGCCATCGCCACTTCCTGCTCACGAATCTCGGTCAGCACTCTGACGCCCTCGGCATCACCGACCTGTTCAGCTGCGGCAATCAGGCTGGTATAGCTGGCGATCTCCGCATTTTCGAAGACATAACCGCTGATAGCGCCTTTTACCACCTCATCTGAATTGAACATGCCGCCTACTGCCTGGCCGGTCGCGGCCACTTTGCCCATCACATCTTTCATCACTGAATGATCAATGCCGTGGGTGTCGAGCAGCTGCTCCAGCAGCCTGAGCTGATGTTTGGTCTCTTCCAGATGCTGAGCCAGACGCTGTTCCAGCGCCGGGTAATGCTCCAGGCGGCCAGACATTTTGCTCAGCATGCTTTCAGCCTGCTTTTCCATCGCATGCGCATCGCGCAGCCAGTCATGATAATTTTCGATTGCAGTCATTTGCTACTCCTTAAGACACAGTAATGGATTCCGCCACCGAAGTGAGCTTCACATCCGTCTGCTTCTCTTCATTCAGGGTCTGTTCCAGCAGTTTTGCCGCCTGGGTGTAACCCAGCTTCAATGCCAGCGCATGCAGGGTGCCGTAGGTAGCAATTTCATAGTGCTCAACTTTTTGTGCCGCACCAATCAAGCCCTGATCGCGCACTTCACCCTTCTCTACCGAATCAATGATTTCCTGCGCTTCTTCAACCAGACCTTCAAGCGCATGGCATTTCATTCGCTTGATTTTTACCTCTGGCGTGGCTTCCACTAACTCGTCCAGCCGTTCGATTTGGCCACGTGTCTCTTCAAGATGCTGATTAAACGCAGCGATAAGTTTTTCATCACTGGCAGCGCGTGCCATTTTCGGCAATGCACGAGTTATCTGTTTCTCAGCGCTGTAAACATCAGACAAATCATGGATGAAAAGATCGTTTAGCGTTTTAATTGTCATAAGATAGCCTCATTGATTGAAAAGTTGCGGTAAGTCAGAAATAACGCAACGCCAGTCGTATCGTTGACACCTAAAAATTCTAGCGGAGATTTTTTATATCGCACGCCGCGTCGGTACGAATTTAAGCCAGAAGTAGCATGCAAAATGCATTTTTCTTTTTGCAGCAATACGTTAGCCATCTGATGTTTTTTGTTATTACGGCTTCGCTAAGACAGGAAACCTGTACAAATAAAAGTTAGCCTGTATAAATTCGAGCCGTTAAAAAACCAGTCATAAAATCTAACCGGCAGCCTGACCTGTACAACGTCTTATTAATCTGTACAACTTAAAAGCATAAGAAATAAAAAAACCGGAAGGGGTTATCCCTTCCGGTTCAATCGACTATTCTGCCACCGCTATTGATTAAGCACTGGCATAATGCTGGCAGTAATTATCATGCAGGAGAATTAAATAGATTTAACATTGCCCAGCGAACTGATGGTAACTGCTGTTACAGCAGAGTTAAAGACGTTCAGCTCCGGCGACTTACTTTGCCTCCTTTCCGACCCGCCTCAATGGCGCGCTCGGGATCATTTTTAAAGTTACCGCCGCTTTTCTGGCCCCCTTTACGTCCCGCTTCAGCCGCACGCTCTCTGTCCGCAGCAAAATTTCCCGCTCCACCACGATATTGAGTCATTCTGTGTTCCTCATTGGATTTAATAATAGAAATAGCACAGTTGATGCTTCATCAGGCCGATTCAGCAAATATAAATGTAGCCATAAAATTCCGTCTATCAAGCCGGTCAAATAGAAAACCCCTGCCGATTTTGGTTAATTTATGGCGATTAGCTTTACTGGCTGATAAAGCTCCGCAACTAATCTTCATAACCACTGAAAAAAGCGCCATGGAAAATCAAAGGCCTTTCCAGAGCAATTGCGAACTCCATTAATCGATCATTTTTAAAAAAAGTCCAATTGAAAACAATATAAGCGAAGCGGTGGGATAACATCGCCACTCAAAACAGTTAGTGAAGATGATCAACAAACGATCAATTTACCTAAGCGAAGCGTGAAAGCGGTTTCAAAGAGATTTCAATTTTGTAAAAAATAAGCGAAGCGTGAGTTAAGATTAAAACCAGATAAAAGCTGAGCGGATTGATCAATAAATGATCAAATAACCCTGTTTACCGGTAAAAATTTATAAGCAGAGAGCTAAAAGCGGGACGGAGAAGCGTTTTATATAAGCGAAGCGTAAAAAATGTTTTGTATAATGACTGGCTGTTTTTTCTCGGATTAATACTAAAAATGTTTTTTTGTGTGAAAGCGCACTAAACAAACAGTGAAAAGAGAGGCAGTCTGGCTGGATTAGGGGATGTTGCTAACCCGTCAGCCAGCCTCGTACCGGTTCAGTTGACGGCACGATTCGCTCTGACGAGTGTAAGGCAGCAATGAAAACTCAGGCAGGATCGGGAAAGAACGGGTCAAATGCGACACCGCGCTTACCACTTTTCTTAATGCGATACATCGCTTCGTCCGCGCGCGCCAGGGCAGAATCAAAATCATCTTTTTTCTGCACCTGAGCCACACCAATCGATGCACCAATCATCGCATGGCCATTGGCCATATCAAATGGCGTCAGAACAGCATCCAGACAGGCATGCGCCAGCTGACTGACCAGCGGATTGTGCAGCGTAAACGGCATCAGCAGCACAAATTCATCTCCACCCGGACGACCAATGATGACCGCTGGCGGACAAGCGTCGATAAAACGCTGACTGAGGAGGATCAGGACTTCATCGCCGCTGCGGTGACCGAGCGTATCGTTAACGTGTTTGAAATTATCTAAATCGATAAACGCGACGCACAGGGGTCCCTGAGCTTTGAGTTGGCGAAAATGATTTTGCAGCGCATGGCGGTTAGTCAGCATGGTCAGCGGATCGTGCAGTGCCAGCAGCGCGAGTTGCTCCTCATACTGCTTCTCTTTGGTCATGTCGATATGGGTGCCGGTGACCTTCAGCGGCCGGCCTTGTTCATCCCACTCGCTGACCCGTCCCCGATCCAGCACCCAGGTAATGCTGCCATTTTTAGCGATCATCCGGTGCAGCGCTTCATAATAGGGGGCTTTACCGGCGATATGATCGTTAAACGCTTTTAATACCTCAGCGGCATCATCGGGATGCAGGCTCTCTTTCCAGGATTCGAAAGTGGCGTCGGTTTCCTTTGGCTGAAAGCCCAGCATCGCGCCCCAGCGTCGGTTGAAGATCACCAGCTTGCCGCTGGGGATATCCAGTTGCCACAGGAACAGACCGGTCCCATCAAGCGCTGCGTTGAGTTTGTTACGGGCGTCATGGGCTATACGCTTCAGTCGCGCATTATGCTTTTTCAGGTTTTGTATCTGTAGTCGCAGCGCTTCTTCTGACATAGCCATAACAGAGGAGTTAAAGAGGCTATTGTGCCTGTACGCATGATTCTGTAAAGGGAGGCTTATAAAACACGATTAGGCGCGGCGAATTGCAGGCTGGACAGGATATCAGGCGGCCCGGCCCTGACGTTACAGCATAGAGGCGGGCTGAGAAATTAGTTTCCCGGTGAAATCTGTTCAGTCAATACCGCTGTAAAAAAGAGCGAGTGGCCGGGTTCGTTGCTCTGAAAAGCAAAAACCCGCCAGAGGCGGGTTCTTTAAAGATGGTGCCCGAACCCGGACAAAAATGCCGGGAGCATTTTTGCATCGCACGCTGGCGTGCGGACCCGCAGGGCGAGCCACAGGGAAGTGGCGAGTACATCGAACCTTCGAAGCCGGGTTCGCCGTCCTGAAATGCAAAAAACCGCCAGAGGCGGGTTCTTTAAAGATGGTGCCCGAACCCGGAATCGAACCAGGGACACGGGGATTTTCAATCCCCTTGCTGAGAGTTTAAGGTGGATTCTGGGCGGGAAAATGAGTCGTTAAACGGGTTTTTACATAGTTGACGAGATGCATGTTCGAACTTACTTCGGATGTGCAAAATGAAAATACTTCCCGTAATTTCCACCAAAGGTGGAGAAGGCAAATCTACGCAAGCCGCAAACCTCTGTGGCTTCCTCGCTGATGCAGGACTGAAGACGCTTTTAATCGATGGTGACTTCGGCCAGCCTACTGCCAGCAGCATCTATCAACTCACCTATGAAGCGCCGTGCGGCATCTACGAACTTCTGATGCAGTCGGTCGATCTCAGTGAATCCAACAACATAATCTCCAACAGCTTCATCCCCAATCTCGATGTCATCATCTCCAACGACCCGCAAGCCCACTTGCTGACTGCCATGCTGCACGCGCCGGATGGTCGGCTGCGGATGCGCAACGTGCTGCAGCATCCGCTGTTCAATGAGTACGACGTCATCATCATTGATTCACAGGGCGCGCGTTCGGTGATGTTGGAGCTTATTGCGCTCGCTGCCACCGACACCACCATTGGCATAGTGAAGCCAGTGCTGCCCGATATCCGTGAATTTCTGCGCGGTGCCATAGCGATGTTCGAGCAGCTGCGATCGCTCTCCTCATACGGCATCGCGCTTCCGGCGATTCGCATTCTGGTGAATTGCATGGATTACACCTCGCTGGCCAAAACCACACTCGGGCAACTGGAGACGATTGTCAGCGAAGGGAAATATAGTCCCTACGCCGATGAGATCTCCGTGTCGTTGCTGAACACCCAAATCTACGATCTCGACATCTATAAAGCAGGCCACTTTGCTGGCGAGCCTGCGCACCGGCTTGAAACGCAGACCCGCCGCAAAAGCGATTCGGCGTTGCAAACTATGCACAACCTGGCATGTGAATTGTTCCCTGAATGGCGCAATCAGTTTGGTGCGCTTCTTTCACGCTCGGTGAAGGAGGTGAATCATGTCTAAGTCCAGCAATTATCCAATCGAAATGCCGCATTCCATCGATGCTGAGCAGGCAGTGCTGGGCGCGCTGATGCTTGATAACGATCGCTGGGATGATGTCGTCACGCTTATTCAACGCGAAGACTTCTTCTCCGGCCCACATCGCTCGATTTTCAAAGGGATCGACGAGCTGGCCAAAGGCAACAGCCCGTTCGACTTGATCACGCTCAGCGAACTGCTGGAACGACACAACCTTATCGATCAGTGTGGTGGATTTGCTTACCTCGCCGAGCTGAGCAAAAACACCCCGAGCGCCGCCAACATCCTCGCCTACGCCAGGATAATTGCCGAAAAAAGCCAGCTGCGTCAGTTGTATGTGCTTGGCAACCAACTTACGCGCGATGTGCAGCTTCCCAACGCCACCGCCAACAACATTACCGAGGTCGCCGAAAGCCAGCTGTTCCAGCTTGCCGAGAAAGGCCATGCGCGCCAACACCAGGAAATCACTGTTCTCGATGGCATGTCGCAATTGCTTACCCGGCTAGAGGAGACCACCGGCGGCAATGGCATCACCGGCACACCGTCGGGTTTTAGAGAGCTCGACCAGATGACCTGTGGCTTGCAGGCGGGCGATTTAATTCTGCTGGCCGCGCGTCCTTCAATGGGCAAGACGGCGCTGGCTTTAGCGATGTGCGAAGCGGCACTGGATGCGCTGGAGAGTAATTTAGTCTTCTGCTTCAGCCTGGAAATGCCCGCTGAGCAGCTGATGATGCGGCTGGTTGCGATGCTGGGCCAGGTTGAATTGAATTTGCTGCGCAGCGGCCAGCTCGATGATGAATGCTGGGCCAGAATAAGTATGGCAATGGAGCGCGTCACCGCCTGGAAAGATCGGTTGATTATCGATGAAAACAGCGATCAGACTCCGGCACTGTTACGTGCCCGCGCGCGACGTTATATACGCAAATACGGACAACCGAGTCTGATTCTGGTTGATTACCTGCAGCTGATGCGCGCGCCTGAGCAGGAGAACCGCACGCAGGAGATTTCAGAGATCTCGCGCTGCCTGAAAGCGCTGGCCAAAGAACTGAAATGTCCGCTGGTCGCGTTATCCCAGCTCAATCGCCAGGTTGAATCGCGCCCCAATAAGCGGCCAAACAACGGCGATCTGCGTGACTCTGGCGCGCTGGAACAAGACGCCGATCTGATTCTCTTCATCTATCGCGATGAAGTTTACAACGAGAACTCCACTGAAAAAGGCATTGCCGAAATCATCATCGGCAAGCAACGTCAGGGCCCCATCGGCACGGTTAAAACCGCTTACGATGGCCGCTACACACGCTTTTCTAATACTGAAAACAACTCCTATCACTTTGGTTATGGGAGGGCTCAGGCATGACAGCGATGGCAAAACAGCGCACAACCGATCTGACCGATGCGCTTTTAAAGCGCGGTCGTCAGGCTGAGGCAACATTAACCGTGGCAACACCCGATGCGCCTGGCAGCGAAATGCCAATGGTGCTGACGTTAGATCAGTTACGCCCCAACCCAGATAACCCACGGACCAGCCGCAATCCCCGGTTCGACGATATTAAGGCATCGATTCGCGCGCGTGGCCTCGATACCGTACCGAAAGTCACGCTCGATCCCGACAATCCCGGCTCTTACATCTTCAGTGACGGCGGCAACACGCGTTACCAGGCGCTGAGTGAGCTCTGGGCAGAGACGCATAGTGAACATTTCTACCGCGTGCATTGCCTGTTCAAACCGTGGCCGGGGCGCATCAAATGCGTGATTGGTCATCTGGCAGAAAACGAGCTGCGGGGTGAACTGAGCTTTATCGAGAAAGCGATCGGCATCCGCAATGCCCGCCAAATCATTGAAGATGAATCGGGCAAAGCGGTTTCCCTGCGTGAGCTGGCAACGGCGCTGACAGATCAAGGCTATCCAGTTAGTTACTCCAGCCTGAGCCGCATGGACAGCTGCGTCCGTCATCTCTATCCGCATTTACCGGCGCTGCTGGAGTCCGGTCTTGGCCGCCCGCAAATCAATGCGTTGTTGGTACTGCGCAGCGATGCCGAGAAGTTGTGGAATCACTATGCGGCTGAAGCAAAACCGGATGTGACGTTTGAGAACGTGATGACTAAGGTATGCCCGCATTTCAATTCGCCGGAGAGCTGGTCGCTGGAGATGTTCCGCGACGAGTTTATTGGCGAGCTAGTCAGCGCGTTGCCGCATCCATCGCTCAACTACGACCGCTGGCTAATTGAACTTGATCCCAGTGAACAAAACCGTCGCCAGCTGTTTGGCGAACCCGAACCGGTTGCACCGCAGCTACAGCAGCAAAACCAACAGTCTGAACCGGAAACAGCACCGCGCGCGCCTGCGCCGGTTCGCAAGCCAACTCCACCACCTATCACGCCAGGTGTTGCCAGTGGCAACACTTCCGTACCTAATTCCACTGTTGCCACTGGCAACACCTCTGAGCCGAGTTCTACTGTTGCCACTGGCAACACTTCCGGGGCGGTTTCTGATGTTGCCAGTGGCAACACTCAATCAGCTGCACCAGATTTCTGGTCCATCCCCACTCTGCAGGACGATGCCGATCACCTGCGCAATATCGCTTTTCGCCTTGCCTTTGAACTGGCCGATTCGGACAGCGATGGCGAAGCCGTCATACCGGATAACAGCGCGGCTTCTGCTGGCTATCGCATTGACGAAGAGCTCAGCGCCTCGCCGATTTCATGCCTGCTTTCCTCGCTGGCTGGCGGCGCATGCGATGAAGACTCACCTGATCTGATGCGCGAGCTGCTGATCGGCAGCAGCGATGCCGAACCGCGCTTTAATGATGACCTTACCCAAACTTTCATGAAGTTAATCCGCACGTTGCGGCGGCTACGCGAGCTGCAGCGCCAGAGCTGAGCGGCATGTTTAGTCGATTGAGATTACTGAAAACCGGAGATCACGATGATGAGTAACAGCTTGTCTCAGGCCACCAACGGCCTGCTTACCCAGTTAGTGATGGAACTCAAGTCAGGCTACATCCGCCGCTGCGAAGCGTTGGGTTTGATGCCAGAGGAAATGCAGATGCTTCATGGCCTCACCATTGAAGATTTGCACTACCTGATGAACAGCCCGGTATCGGTGCTGACCTTCCGCATCCACCACGAAAACCTGTCGCTGATGCTACAGCAGGCACGGCGTGAGCAAAGACGCCTGCAGCGCATCGATCGCGCGCTGGCGCTCAACGGCTCTATCGAGTTGATGCAGCACTACTTCGGCCTTTCTACAGTTGAAGTCGCCGCACGCCGCCGCATGGCCGGTATCGAAGTGCGCAAGGGGCGCGGCGTGGTGCTCAACGACGAGGACAACGCCGAGATCTGGCGCAAGTGGCAGAAAGCCAGCATTGACGATCCCGACAGCGCTGATGGCCTCGACGTGATGATGCTGTGCGCCGAGCAGATGGACTTGTCGCTCACCGCTATCTGGCACGCCGTTCATGGCTGGCACAGCAACAAAAAGCCTGAGCCCGCAGCCATGCGGAAGATGGCATGAGTCAACGCAACCAGACGCTGACGGAAGGACTTGTCGCGCCGGTCAACGTGCCAGAGCCCTGCCGCCG
This sequence comes from Pantoea sp. X-Soil-YNGN-775, assembly GCF_059730575.1. Lineage (NCBI taxonomy): Bacteria > Pseudomonadati > Pseudomonadota > Gammaproteobacteria > Enterobacterales > Erwiniaceae > Pantoea > Pantoea sp. X-Soil-YNGN-775. Next base: position 3,420,294 of record NZ_AP035945.1, read on the forward strand.
TAAAGCGGTGAGGCAACTGACGCTGTTCCGGTGCGGCAAGAACAACTTCACGCGCATCAAAGCGAATGGAGCGGACTATCTCAAAATCGACATTGGTCTGTTCTGGCGGCTGTTGAGCAAAAACAGTGGCAAAGACTGGGAGCTGATGACGCATGAGAGATACAGCAAGGCGATCTGGAAATAGCGAGTGTTGTCACTCTGTATCCCTGGCGGGGTGCAGCAATAACAGCATTCACCCGATGGCACGTAGCGATCGGCGGCAAAAGGAAATGACATGAATCTCCCCTCTGACAGCTTAATCGCTTTCACGATGGAAAAAATGCAGGCGCGCCTGGCGGAAAAGTCCAGTGACGATGGCGTCTCGCAGCTGCGCAGCGGTTTGCTCTATCTCGGCAATGTGCAGGATGCTTATCCGCGCCAGCTGCTGCTTGATACGCGGCTCTCACCGCTCGATAAAATGGCGTGGATGATGATCAGGCTGTACGCGCAGCAAAATCACGGCGCAGTATTCCCCAGCTATGACGAGCTGCAGCTGCAGCTCGCTTCCCCACATAAAGGCAAGGCGTCGCGCGAAACAGTCAGCCGCGTGCTGATGATGTTGCGGCTCACCGGCTGGCTCAGCCTGTGCAAGCGCGTTCGTGACGATCAAGGTCGCGTGCGCGGCAATATCTATGCGCAACACGATGAACCGCTCACCTGCTGTGATGCTGAAATCATGGACCCGGCGTGGCTCGATACCGTCGCTGAAGCGTGCCGCAGCGGCAATAAAACCATCAAGCAAACCGCGCTGCAGGTTCTGGATGAAATCAAAAATGACCCACAGATGCGCCACTGCAAAAGCCATATTAGCCAGATCGAAAGTCGTCTGGCCAAGCCACAAACGCCGCAGGAAATGGCCGCAGCCAAGAAGCCTATTTCCCCGGATTCGGTTTCCGAACCGGGTATAAAAACACCGAGTTCGGAAGCCGGACCCAGTATACCGGCGCATGCAAATTCACTGAGTTCGGTTTCCGAACCCTCGCTGATATCAAGGCTTCGGCCCGGAGTTCGGAATCCGAACGGTAACGTACGTTGTTTTACACAAGGTGTGAAAAAAAACACGTATACACCGGCTGCGCCAACATCGGAACTCATCCCCGAACGCTACCGGCAGCGTTTCAGCCAGGAAGATCTCGCCATGCTTGAGCAACGGCTGGCCGCGTTGCCCGCTGAGCAGTCCCAGCAGCTGCTTCACCAACTTGGCCAGAATCTCGATGCCGGTTCAATTCAGAACCCGACTGGCTGGATGCTGGCGATTATCAAAAAAGCGAGAACCGGCCAGTTCACTCACGTTGCAGACCCTTCGCCTGTCGCCGTACCGACTAAACCGGCACAACCGGAACCGACGGCTAGGGCAACCAGCTCTGTCGCTGACATCGCTGAGATCGTGCAATCGATACGGCAACGCCTGAACAGCTAGTGAGCCAGATAACTGGCAGTTGTGTGAATGGTTTTACGATAGATGTTGCCTTAACGCTCCTGAAAACTGGCGCAGCATCATCAACTATATGGAGTGGGAAATGGCTGAAGAAAAGAACGAAACCGATACGGCCAAAGCAGGCGCGTTACGCTCCTCTTTGACCATTGAACTGCACTCGCATTATGCGATTCGATTGTGGGAAGGCCGCCGACGCCAACCTGATGACCTGCGCGAACGTGGCAGACCACAAATCCTCAGCATGCCGCGCGTGATTCAGCGCGCTGGTTTGATGAGCCGTGACGCCGAAGGTGATAATCCTTATGCAGATATGGCGCTGTTAAAGCTGGAGAACGCGCTGGATCTGGCGACCACTGAGATCCAGAAGTTGGTCGATGAGCTGGAAGCGACGCTTAAAGCCATCCCTGCGCGGATCTCACTGACGGATGTATCGTCGGTGTCGCCGCTCAATATTGGCGTCTTCAGCCGCACGCCGCTGGGTTATCGCTGCGTCTGGCTGTTGGTTGGTTACGATCAACTGGCAATGAAGGTGTTCCAGGCATCCCATTACGGGCTGATCAGCGGAAAAGAGCGCGATGAAATGCTCAGCAATGGCGGCCATCTGGTGCGCAAGGTGTATGGCGTCGCACAGCACTATCGTTCGTTCGCTGTGACGCGCGCCGATCTGGAACAGAAGACAGTGATTGCCAGCGAAGCCGTCAAGCTGTTGTGTGACGTTGATCTGGATGTTATGGCGGGAAAAATGCTCTCTACCTTCTCACCGAACCTGAAAAAGCTGGCGGAAAATAGTGAAGCTTCTGAATAACTTTCCGGCGCTTCAGCAAAGCCTTTTATGTCCTCAGCGATGCTGATAAGGTTAACAGGCTTCGATGTAGCACCCCGTGACTGCGGGATGGTTGGATGTCTTTTACGGGGACAGAAAATCATCAGTCCGGCAGGCAAATCACCGCACATCCGATTTGGTCTGTAAGGCGCACGCCCTCCGTGAAAACCGCGCCGGAGCTTCAACTCCCGGAGTAACGAATACACCATCGGTCTGCGTGCAGGCCCTGAGCGCTGGCAATTGCTGGCGCTTTTTTATTTTCATATCCGCAAAACGACTTTATCGCTGACATCCGCTTTTAGCGGCAGGACACTGGAACGGCATTATTGTTGTTGTCTCAACAACCAGCCAATGTTTCAGCAACCTGAGAGAAACGCTTACGCGGTTGCCATCTAAAACTTCATGACCTGAGAGAAGTGCTGCTTTTGCAGTGGTCGATCCGCTCAACCTCTTAATGCGGATATCACCTGTGTGATGAGGTTCTTTGCACTGACCAGCCAGCGCGGCATAGCTATCCGCGCTTCCTGACGGAAAGCATTTATCCGTCAGGGATGAATGTTTCTCCGTCATTATTTCCCACTCCTGGAGTAAACATCATGACTGCTACCACTACTAACAACGCTACAAACAATGCCAACACGACTTCTACCAAACCTGAATACTTCAATCTCAACATCAAGGGCCTGGGTTATCTGAGCAACATTCGCAGAATAGAAACCCTCACTGGCAGCTTCCTCAGCGTGGTGATTAATGCGCTGAGCGGCCCCACTGATAACCCTACCTATGTGCGCTTTGATGCCACTGTCGCCGGTAAGGACGCAACGGACCTTATAAGCCGCTGCCAGAAAGCCTTAGACGAGGAGCAGAAGGTGCTGCTTGGGTTTACTCTCAGCAACCTGACGTCTGACATTTTCACGCTTAACAAAGGTGATCATGCAGGCGAACAGCGGGTTAGCCTGAAAGCCAGACTGATTAAGGTCGATTGGATCAAGATTGGTCAGTCGATGGTTTACAAAGCGGAGAAAAGTGAATCAGTGCCTCCAAAGCCCACCTCAAGCGATAAGTCGTACGTGAATAACTCATTTTGACCAAAAGCCCCTAATCTTAGGGGCTTTTCATTTACGGATTACTATTTACTATGAAGACATATTAATTTATTTTATGTGAATGATGCTTTTATATGTTGAATTGAAACCATGAGCCCTCACGCTAGAAAATTAGCTTATGATAGAATTTCTCACTGCTTTGCAGTTATGTATGCTGATTTGCAACAGCATCAAAATGTTAATGATTTGTCGCTTAATATTCATTCTGAGAATTTTTTCAGAGATGTTTTTAACAAGATTTATGGCGCTAAATTTGAAAACGCTAATTTTTCTAAACAAAACTCAGATTGCATTGATTTGATTGACATAGTGAATGAAAAGCTAGTTCAAATAACATCCACAACAACTAGTGAGAAAATTCATAAAACATTAGAAATTTTATCTAACCCGGCCTATAAAAATTATTCAATTCAAGTTTATTATCTCTTGGATAAACCTGATTTTAATTCACGGACAGTAGAAAGAGTTAACACTGAATACGGTCTTGATGTAAACGGCATTCTGGTTAGTAGAAATGATATATTAACCACGGTAAATAACCTCAAAACCGAAGATATTATATCGTTAGCAGATGAGTATTTTAATCCTACGGTCATTCAATACACTCTTGATTCAGTGCTTCAAATTGTTTGCCGCCAGTTAATAAACGATGTGGGTTATATCTCTGGAAATAACTACCTAACTGACTTGGAGTTGATGGAGCCTAAGTCCAAGGTGGAATTGAATAAAATATCCATCATGATTGGTAGTAATATTTACTCATCGTTAAAATTCACTACAATAATCGATGAGCTTGATGATAATGAACGTATAAATTTAGAGAATTTGATAGTTCATGAAATATATCGTACATACCTTATACAATTCCTAGTCATATATAAAAGTAAAAGAGAACTGAAAACCTTCTCCCTCGATGAGCTACATGCTCTTTGTGCCAAGCATTCTGTAGATCTTACCCAAGTAGTTATCAATACCCATAATCATATTAAAGACAAATTGATAATCAAAGACTATAATGCGGTTAGTATGGCATGGATAATTTTATCATATTTCTTCGAACTCTGTGATATCGGAAGGAAGGTTACAGATGATATTACCCAACAAAGTAATTAAACCTAATGAATCCTTATTGTATCTTTCATCAAGGATTCTACCAAAAGTAACTCCTGTTGGGATTGGTTTTGATGAGCTTTATGATTCGGTTAATTTGTCATTGACTCCTCGAATTGGTGTGGAGAAATTCATCTTATGTTTGAATTTCTTGTATATAATTGGAAAGTTGGAAGTGCAAAATGAAATTGTTAAAGCTAAGCTCTGACAATCCGAAATTCAATGAGATTGTTTTTCAGGATGGTTTGAATATTGTCGCGGGCATTCAAACTTCAAATATTAAAACAAAAACCTATAATGGTATTGGTAAGAGTTTTTCACTAAATCTAGTTCATTTAATGCTAGGTTCGGAGCTCAAGAAAAAAACAATAAAAGAAAAAAAGACGCATGAGTTCTTGACCAAATATGGGGCATTTGACTTATGGTTTGAACATAGAGATAAAATCTATCATGTCAAAAAAGATTTCGCTAACAACAATTATCACTTGAACGATATCAAGCTAAGTTCAAAGGAATTCAAATTAGAACTCGACCGAATATTTATTCCAATTACTGCAATAAATCAGGTGAGCTTTAGGCAAGCATTTAATTGTTTTGCGAGGCGATTTGGAGAAAAGTATTATATTGATGCACATACTCAGCAAGGGATGCCACTAACTGATTTCTATCAAAGATTCGTCAATCTTTGGCTTCTAGATTTTGGCACAGATTTAGTTATTGAAAAAAACAACATTAAGTCTGAGTTAGAAAAAACATCTAAGGCTCGCAAGGCTTTAGAGGACGCTAAAGATAAAGAGCACCTTGATAGCGTTAAGGATTTAAAAGACCTTCTTGTGAAATTAAAAACTAGTAAAGAAAGGTTTGAGATCGGCCCTCAATATGATGAATTAGAAAACTCTGCAGACACCCTTACACTGCTTCTTCATGAAAAGAGAATTTCTCTCTCTTCATTGCGCTCTCAAATTGGAAAAAGAAAGATTAGTGCAAAGAGAATTAAAAATGTTGAGATAGACTCTGGAGATATAAAAAGAATATATGAAGAAGCCAATTTTTTCTTTCCTGAATTAGTGCATGTGCGGTTTGAGAATGCAGCGAAATTTCATGAAAAATTAACTAAAAGCCGCTTAGACAGAATTAACAGCGAAGTATCTAATTTTGAAAAGGAAGCGGAAGAGATTAAGAAAGAGATTAGTAAGATTGAAAAAAATAGAGATGAAATCTTAAGTATTCTCAATGACCTCAGTGCTTTTGAGGAGTACGATTCAATTAACGAAGCAATTATAGTGGGGAATAAGCAAATTGAGAACCATGAAAAATTTACAAAAGTCATTGATGAGTTAAAAACAAAAGAATCTGACCTAACGGTTTCAAATGCTGAAGTAAATAATCTGGGCAGGCATTACGTCAACGAAAATAAGCCGAAAATTGAAGATATTGAAAATAAGTTTAGGTCTATAGTTAAAACATTTTACGCAGGTCAAGGTGGTAATCTAAAGATAGACATGTCGAAAGACGCAAAATATCTATTTGATCTTGATATTCACATTCCTCGGGATGCATCCCAAGGCGTTAATGAAGTGAAAATCTTTTGCTACGACCTGCTGCTACATAGACTGAATCCTCATCTATTTAACTTCTTGGCACATGATGGATGTATTTTTTCTGAACTAGATCCTAGGCAAAAGGCCATGATGTTCAAAAATATCATCAGCGAAATTAATAGCTCAGGCTTACAATATTTCATAAACATGGGTCAATCATCAATTGACGAAATACTGACATCTGAAATATTAGATGCTGAAGAAAAGAAAATAATAAAAAACTCCATTCGCCTGGAACTTTATGATAACAATTCTTCCTCTTGGTTATTTGGCGAGGCATTCGGGTAATACATTGAAGTTGTGGCTAGTAGAAACTGGCCACCACAATAATTTTAATAACTGAACGGATGTTCATTTAATCATATTACCCACCTTTGTTGCCGCTAGAATATTCTTACGAAAAATTTTCAGTAGCGCATTCAAAAAGGTGGGGCATGCAAAATCCAAAAATTAATGTCGTAATGCTTTCTTTCGGGATAGTGTTTTCAGCATCATCATCTAGTCCCCCTCAAAAAACAATGACTGATTTTATTCAGTTAGAGTCTGGAACGTCACAATCTCAAATTTCAGCTGTGGAATATCAGCGTTACAACTCACTAAAAAATGGATTGCGTGGTATCCAATCCCCTAATCTAGATCCCTTAAGCACTTTAGGTATTGAAGCCCGTAACGACGCCGAACGCCGCCACTACGCCGAACTCTGGGTAAAACAGGAATACGAGCGCACCGAAAAAGAGCTTAAATTCCAGCGCGAAGTTGATGCAGCCTGGAAGCGGCTAATGCCCAACATGCTACCAGTGAATATGGGCAACGCCGCAGGTATCGCGCATGATTCAGGTGGCCGACTCGCGCTGTTCGTGCGCGAAGCAGATTGCCAGCGGTGCGATGCCCGACTCTCCGCCGTTCTCGCCGATAAACGTCCCGTTGATATCTATCTTGTCGATAGTGAAGGCAGCGATCAGAAACTCCGCAACTGGGCGCAGCAACACCGCATTCCCGCCGAACAAGTCCGCGAACGACGCATCACCCTGAACCACGATGGAGGCCGCTGGATGCGCTATGGCAACGGCATCATGCCGGTTCTTCTCCAGCAGGGGGAAAGCGGATGGCATATCGCAGCGTTCTAACCGTCGCGTTGTTGCTGAGTGCCGCCAGCTCTGTGGCGTCAACCAGCATGCAAAGCGTGCCGTCGGGTTATCAGAGAGTCGCACTGCAGCACGGCGTTCCTGCAGAATCGCTTTACTCACTGGCGCTTGCTGAGTCGTCACGCAAACTGCCACACGGTACGCGCCCGTGGCCCTGGACAATCAACGTCGCGGGTAAAGGCTACCGCTATGAAAGCAGACAAGCTGCCTGGCAGGCGCTGCAACAGTTCATGAAAATCCATTCGCTCAAGAGAATCGATGTCGGCATCGCGCAGGTCAACCTTGGCTGGAATGGCCATCGCTTCAGCTCAACATGGAATGCGTTTGACCCGTATATCAACCTGAACGCTGCTGCACGCATTCTTCGCGAGTGCTGGGAACGCAGCCCCGGCAGTTGGTTGAAAGCAGCTGGCTGCTATCACCATCCGGCTGGCGGCAAACCTGCAGCACGCTATCGGCAGATTGTCAGCCAAAAGCTGGCTTCACTAACGCCTGCTCAATTTCGCCCAATCGCAACACAGGCACCCGCCAACCTCGCGAGTAACCAAACACCTTCAACCGAAATCATCTGGACAGAACCCCGGAGGCAGCAATGAATAAATTGATGCTGGCTGGCGCCATCGCCGCGTTGCCATTTCTCTCACATGCAAAACTCAACGTTATCGCTGATCTCGGCGGCCAATCAGCAGCGCCGTTCTATGAAGGCATTAACGCTGAACCTCAGCCGCAACAGCAATCAATCCAACCTGATTACAGTGAAGGTTCAGTGTTGCCAGTGGCAACACCTGAACTCACTCCCGGCATCATTGAGCCACGCGCGTTGAAGCTGCCAGGAATTGGTGCGCTGTTTCTGGTTGGCGATGATGCTCAATCGCAAGAATGGCTATCACGTAACGCTGAACTACTCAGCCGTCGTGGTGCGGTTGGGATGGTGGTTAACGTCAGCAGCTCGGCATCCTTGCAGCAGCTGCGTCAGATTGTGCCTGCTCTGCAGCTCGCACCGGTATCAGGTAGCGATCTGGCGCGCCGCCTTGAGTTGGTACATTACCCCGTGCTGATCACCGAACATTCGCTGAGCCAACAGGTTCCAGCTCAGTGATGGGATTCGTCGGATTGCATGGAATGCCCCATGCAGCGCTGATGATCCTTCCTCTGTTCTTCATCCTTTTTCTGGCCCTGCTGCGCGCTTACTGGTGCTGGCGCAATCTGCATCACTTGGCACGCAGCACGTCTGAATCCTGCCAAAAGTGAGTCACTTCTATGAGCGATCGCTATGTTATTGAAGCACTACTGCGTCCTGCAGTTGAGTTCAACACCACGCTGGTAGCCGCCACCGCCAGCTATGTCTGCGTGGCTGCTCCCTGGGCTGTCGCGCTGTCGCCATCGGTGAGTTATGTCACTGCTACCGGCTTTGCGGTGCTTGCCGCCTTACGCGCCCGTCAGGGATGTCAGGTGATCAGGTATCGCAGAAATCTGCGCCGTTTACCGCGCTATGTGATGACCAGCCGCCAGGTTCCAGTAAGCAATCACCGGCTGTTTCTGGGCAAAGGCTTTCTCTGGCAGCAAAAACACACTCAGCGCCTGCTTGATACGCGTCGGCCAGAAGTTGAAAAGTATGTGCAGCCAGCGAAGGTCTATCAGTACGCGCGCAGACTTGAGCGAGCGTGCGAACATTCTTTGCCCTGGCTGTCATCGATGATTGCAGCTGATACGCCGCTGAACCCGGTTCGCCCGCTGCCACCGGTTGGCGGCAATCCGGCGCTGCATGGTATTGAGCCGAATGAGCGCGATGTGTCTATGGATCTTCGCGAACGAGTTGGCCACACGTTAGTGGTTGGCACCACGCGCGTGGGCAAAACACGGCTGGAAGAGTTGCTGGTCACGCAGGATATCCGGCGCGGCAATATCACCATTGTCTTCGACCCCAAAGGTGATGCTGATTTGCTAAAACGCATGTGGGCTGAAGCGCACCGCGCCGGTCGTCAGGATGACTTCCACGTTTTCCATCTTGGCTGGCCAGAGATCTCAGCGCGGTATAACGCGGTTGGCCGCTTCGGGCGCGTGTCGGAAGTGGCTTCGCGCATTGCCGGTCAATTAGGCGCGGAAGGCAACAGCGCCGCATTTCGTGAGTTCGCATGGCGATTCGTTAACATCGTAACCCGCGCGCTGGTAGCGCTTGGCCAGCGGCCTGATTACTCGCTGATTCTTCGTTACGTCACAAACATCGGTGAGCTCTATCAGCGCTACGTGGAACATTTGGTTGATAAGCATCTGCCGGAGCTGCGCAGCAAAATTGAGAATGGCAGCAATGTGCTTAAGGAAAAAGATCTGCCACGCAATATGCAGGGGCAGTCAAACGCCACGCGCATTTGGGCAATGGAGCTGGCGCTGAGTTCTGAAGCCGGTAAAAAGCTCTACGATCCCATTCTGGAAGGTCTTCGCTCAGCTGTACGTTACGATCGAACCTACTTCGATAAAATCGTCGCCTCATTGCTGCCGCTACTGGAAAAACTCACCACCGGCAAAACGGCGGCGCTGCTCTCGCCTGACTATGAAGACCTCGACGATCCGCGCCCGATTTTCGACTGGCAACAGGTGATTCGCCAGCGCGGCATCGTTTATGTCGGGCTGGATGCGCTCTCTGACAGTGAAGTTGGTGCTGCCGTTGGCAATAGCATGTTTGCTGATTTGGTGAGTATCGCGGGGCATATCTATAAGCACGGAATTAACGATGGCCTGCCAGAGAATGGCGACGGCAAGCTGCCGATTAGCCTGCACTGCGATGAGTTCAATGAACTGATGGGCGATGAGTTCATTCCACTTATTAACAAAGGCGGCGGCGCGGGCATCGAGGTGACGGCGTACACCCAAACGATTTCTGACATCGAGGCGCGTATTGGCAGTAGCGCCAAAGCCGCGCAGGTCACGGGCAACTTCAACACGCTGATCATGCTGCGCGTGCGTGAGAACCGCACCGCCGAGCTGCTCACTAGCCAGTTGCCTGAAGTAGATGTGTATTCCAAGACACTGGTTTCTGGGTACACCGATATCACAAACCAAGAACAAGGCACTGATTTCACCTCGAACACGCAGGACCGCGTGAGCATGGTGAAAACGCCGATGCTCACTCCAGCTGACATCATTAATCTGCCTAAAGGTCAGGCGTTCGCGCTGCTGGAAGGCGGCCAGCTGTGGAAGATTCGCATGCCGCTGCCCGCTGCTGATAAATCCGATTTAATGCCGGAAAGCCTGCAGAAGATCGCTGCTGAGATGCGCCGCAATTACCGCACTAGTGAAGCCTGGTGGTCTGGCGCTGCAGGCGCAGAACCGCCGGGAGGTGAATGATGCCACCACCAAACACAACGGTACCGCCAGCACGTGTTCAGCAGCCTAAAGAACATGGCTTTCTGTTTAATCTGCTATGGGGATGGCCGTGGAAGCTGATCGGCATGCTACTGGCTTCGCTGTTTTTTAGCCTGGTAATGGAGTACATCGGCATTGCATTCTTCTGGCCAGAGCAAGGTGCGGCTCATAGCCAGCAGGTGATGCAGATCGAGAGCGGCTATCTCTCAACTGAGTTCACACGTAGCCTGCTGCTGTCACAGCCCACGGTAACGGTCACTGCCTGGGTAACACAGGTTTATCAGTGGCTGGTTGTCGATAGTGGTTTGCAGGGATGGCTCGCACAGCAAAATCAGGCAATGGAAAGCGGCGGGAATGCCGTTGCTGCCGGATTGAGTGCCGGTAGCCGCTGGCTGGCATCGGCATTGCAGGAATATTTGCTGGCTACAGTGTATGTCGCTGTGGTGACGCTGATTCGAGTGACGATTCTGATGTTGTCCATACCGCTGTTTCTGATGGTGGTGCTGGTTGCGGTGGTTGATGGTCTGGGGCGGCGAGATTTACGGCGCTATGGGGCGGCATATGAATCCAGCTTTGTTTATCACCACGCCAAACGCTTCGTTAAACCCGCGTTCTATGTACCCTGCATGGTGTATCTGTCATGGCCATCGGCTGTTTACCCAAATCTGCTTTTGCTACCTGCCGCGCTGATGCTGGGCATGGCGCTGGCGGTGCTAACAGCTTCATTCAAGAAGTATTTGTAAGCTGGACGACAGCGTGCAAAGCTCGACTTTGTGCGCTGTCGTCAGCAGGCAAGCCGCGAAAGCGGTGCGGCAGACTAATTTATGAAATCTAAAGTAAAGTGGAAATTATGGAAGATAAAACCTTCGCTTCAAATATTTTGTTGAAACCCATTAACTTTTTCATTCAGTATAAAATATTATTATCAGTGATAGTCCCCTTATCTTATTTTATGTTTTTCGGTTTATTTTTTGGTAGAGTTGATTTTTTTGATTTTATTTTTAAAGATGTGACCTTGCTGATATTAATAACGGCTTTTGCAATATTAATTGCACTGGTGTCAATCGGATTATTTTCGGCGAGTTGTGCGATGCTAGTTGGGGGGATTCCAATACCTAAATATGATTCCAGTGTATTGTATTCCAGGAAGGGGATAGCCAACATTCCAACTGTATCTTTAGCTATAAATTTATTATTCTATCAAGCTATTTTTCTAGAAAAAGAATTTGGAATGCTATCTGGTTATCTATCATGTTTTTTATTACTATTAGCTCTTATCTTCGTAAGTACATATTTTTCGTTAAAAAGAACTTTAAGATATTGTGAGGCGTGGGTTTGCTATACAAAGATTAAAAAAGTCGAGGATAAAAAACCCTTAAAATGGGGAGCTACTGTTATCAGCGCCAAAGCAGCTTTCTTTTTACTATTTACTCTTGTCATAATGCATGATTACTATGAATCATGGAGTTGGTCAGTTTACATAACTTTTATCATCCTGATAATTTGTCTTCATATACCTGCTACTGCCACCTTTGCGTTACAAACAAGAAATCAAACTAAAAAAGAACGTGTTCAGGCTTTCTTTTTTTCAGTCATGGTGTCATTTATAATAATTGTATATATTTTCCCAAGTCTCATCGCCAAAGTGATACCTGTGGCAATTAACTTTTCAGGTAGAGGCGACTGGAATGTCAGTGAATATTCCATTGATGTCGAAAAGTTTCCTAAAAGCTATCTAAGTTCGACGTACTGGGGAAACAACGGTCTAAAGAAAAGTGGTGAAACAATCAAAGTGAAAGCTATTATGCTTTTGAAAGCTAATGACCGCGTAATTCTTTGCCCACAACAAATAAAATCACCACTTGATAAATCCTTTGAGGTTGGTTTTATATGGAGAGACACATCATTGAAAATTGCAGCCAGTAAGAAAGTTAAAGAGATTGTCGCAAGCTGTCCATCCTTAAAATATTCTGATTTACAGAAAACAATAAATATTTGACTGAGAAAATTATTAATACATTTTAATAACTGGATAGACAAAGCACCTTAAGCTTTTAACCATTTAAGGTGCAGAAATGAGTAATTTAAAATCTAACCTACAGATAGCACTGCCTTTTCTTTTGTTTGGTGCATTGTCTTTTTCCGCCGCAGCGTCAGAACTCGACGAACTAGCAACCACCCAACGCCTACTAGACCAAGTCCAGCTCTCCCTCGACCGCGCCCGCACCGTAGCTACGCAGTCCGATCCCAATAACCGCCGCCGTTATCTGTTCGACTACAAGAAAGCCAACGAAGACCTTAACACCATGCGTGCTGGCATCGACCGCTACACGCAGCCTTCGCGTGCGCAGCCGCTGGATTACGGCAAGGTCAGTGGCGGTTACACGCGAGGCCGTCCGCTATGGCGATGACTGCGGCGCAGATCAACGCGTTTAAAACGGCATCCGGCAACATCGATATTAGCGTTCTGTATCTGGTGTCCGTTGGGCTACTACTGTGCGTGCTGTTTCTCTGGGCAGCGTGGGCGGCGGTGGATGTCTGGCATGGCTGGGCAAATACCAAAGTCAGGGATGCCGCACTTGCCCGATTTGTTATCCGTTCTGTGGCTTTACTGATCGTCTGCATCTGGATGTTCGCCAGTTAACGCAGACATTTTCGAAGTGCCTTTATCCGTCAAAGAGGAATGTTTCATGAAATCAAAGTTTGTTCGCTTGTCTCGCTTTAAAGACCGCCAGGTCATGCGTCTGGGCTCCGGGCTGATTCTTGCCTGGCTGTCCTGCAAACCGGCACTGGCCGACCTGCCATCCGTTGAAGCACCGGAATCCAGCGGCGGCACAGGATTGATGGGCCAGATCAAAGGCTATGCGCAGGACTTCATTGTCTTCGCCGGTCTGCTGGTCTGTGCGGTGGCATTTATCAACGTCGCAACCAGCGCGGTGCATACATTCGTTGAAGTGCGTAACGAGCGCGCCACCTGGACCAAGTTTGGCTCCATCGTCGCAACGGGTGTTGTGCTGCTGGTCGCGACTATCTGGCTGCTCGGTCAGTCTGCTGAAATCATTCTGTAAGGGGATAAGCATGCAGACCATCCGTTTCCTGCCCGATCGACTGAATGCCGAACCTGTCGTGTTTCGCGGTTTCACCACGCCGGAATTGGGGCTGGCGGCATTGATTGGATTAGCGGTTGGAGGCGTGGTGTGTCTGCCGTTTTTTCCACTGGTTGGCTGGGTCATCATCCCGACCGGGATGCTGCTCATGCCGCTGCTACTCATTGCGTTTGGCGGGCGCTGGATGGCCCGCCTTAAACGCGGCAAGCCAGAAAACTACATCTGGCAGCGGCTGGAGGAGAAGAAGCGCCGGATGGGCTACGGCGATCGCTCTCTCATCATCAGCTCACACAGCTGGTCTCTGCGCCGTACACCGAAGGGAGCCGGAAAATGAGCCAGTTCCGCAATGCCATTCAACGCAGCGATCAGCACATCAAATCGCTGCGCATCGCCTGCGCTTTCCTCATTTTGTTGGTGCTAATCACGTCATCCGGTTGGATGCTCGCGCCACGCAGCATGACCATTCATAACCCGCCAGATTTACGCACCGGCAGCACGCGCCCCTGGTGGGAAGTGCCGCCATCATCGGTTTACGCCTTTGCCTTCTATATCTTCCAGCAGCTTAATGCCTGGCCGAAAAATGGTGAGGTGGATTATCCCGCCAAAATTCGCGCGCTGTCGCCGTACCTGACACCGGGCTGTAAAGACTTTCTGGAACGAGATGCCACCGAGCGTACCAACCGCAACGAGCTGATTGACCGCGTGCGCGTGGTGTACGAAATCCCCGAGCGCGGCTACAGCACCAAAAGCGTCACAGTTCGCGATCGTGACAACTGGGTCGCGCGACTGGATTTAGTGGCCGACGAGTATTTCCATACTGAGCCGGTTAAGCGCGCGATGGTGCGCTACCCGATGAAGGTCACGCGCTGGAATGGCGATCCCGAAACCAATCAGTTTGGTCTGGCGCTGGATTGCTACGACGGCGTGCCGCAGCGTCTGGAGGCCGCACCACCTGAACCTAAGCCTGAGCACAAGGGGATGTTTTGATGAATACGCTCACCAGATTGCATGTTGCCTGCAGGCTGATGTTCGCAGTGTTGCCAGTGGCAACACTTACGCCGAATCCGGTTCAGGCAGTTGAATTGATGAAGTGGGAGCGCATCCCGCTGCAGGTCACTCTAAAGGTTGGCCAGGAGCGCGTGGTATTCGTCGATAAAAACGTTCGTGTCGGTATTGCGCCTGCGCTAAAGGGCAAACTGCGCGTGCAGAGCACGGGCGGCGCAGTTTACCTGAAAGCGAACGAAGCGTTTTCCCAGACCCGAGTCCAGCTGCAGGATGTGGAGAACGGCGAGATCATCATGCTCGATGTCACCGCAGGCGCGAAAGGTTCAGCCGAACCGGTAAAGCTGGTTTATGAAGCTGGCGACAGCGAGGCCGATGCCAGTCCTGAGCAAGCTGCAGCCGCCAAAGAAGAGAAGAAAGTCAGCTATTCCGCGCCGCTGCCGGTGCTGCTCACGCGTTACGCGTCGCAGCGATTGTATGCACCATTGCGCACGGTTGAGCCAGTTCCCGGCGTGCGTTCGCTGCCGCTGCATCTACCCAGCCGCATTACCACGCTTTACCCCGCTGAGCCGTTAGAGATCCAGCCTATCGCCGCATGGGCGGTGCAAAGTCAGAACGTGGTGGCGTTTCGCGTGCGCAACATGACCAGTCGTAAAATCGTTCTCGATCCCCGCTCGCTGCAGGGCAAGTTTGTCTCCGCCACTTTCCAGCACCGTTTCCTCGGTTTAGTCGGCACGCCTGAAGACACCACCATGCTTTATCTGGTGATGGATTCGCGTCCCGAAAACGCACTGATTCCTGAAGCGAAGGTGAGCCGCAAAGCGCGAGGTAAACACCATGCAGATTAAATCGAACACGCTGGTCAAAGTGTTGGTGCCGGTCTTCCTGCTCGCGGGCGTCGCGGTGGGCATGAAAAGTTGCAGCATCAAAAACGAGACGGAAAAAACCAGCGCCACGCCAGAAAAGCCCAAAGCGCTGGCCGATCTGACGCCTGCAGAGCTCAAAGCGCTGGGCGTCGAGGGCGATACGCCGGAAGACACGCTGCGCACGCTGGTTGGCACACTGAAAACCATTCGCGGTAAACAGGAAACGTTGGACCGCCAGAACCTCAACCTGGTGAAAGAGAACGACCGCCTGCGCACGCGTAATCAGAACGTTGCTGGCCAGGTTAATGAAGCCGTGGCGAATTACCAGAAACTCGCCGAAGACCGCCGCCAGCAGCTGCAACAGGAACAGCAAACCCTGACCAGCAAAGTACAGGAGCTGAGCAACCAGCTGGCCAAGCGCATGGCGTCTGATAAGCAGGATCAGAACAACAGCGATATTCCACTGGGGCTCGGTTTGGATGATGTTGCCAGTGGCAACACTAACGATGGCGTGATGTGGGTTTCACCCAGCGACCAGCGCAGCGGCGGCACGGACGCGGGTTCAGCTCCCGCCGACGGCAAAGCGGCAATTGGTGGATTCCCGACATCGTTCCTCGGCGATAACGCGCTGAGTAAGAGTAAAAGCAATTACGAGCAGAAGGTGAAAGGCTACTCCAACAGCCAGAAAGAAGAGGAAAGCACCGAGCCGGTTTATACGCTGCCGGAAAACTCCACACTGATTGGCAGCAAAGGCATGACCGCGCTGCTGGGTCGCGTGCCGATTAATGGCACCGTCACCGATCCTTATCCGTTCAAAGTGCTGATTGGCCGCGACAACCTGACGGCCAACGGCATCGAGCTGCCCGACGTGGAAGGCGCGATTGTCTCCGGCACCGCGTCAGGCGACTGGACGCTTTCCTGCGTGCGCGGTCAGGTGAACTCGATCACTTTCGTCTTCAGCGATGGCCGGGTGCGGACGCTGCCGCGCCCGGATAACAACGGTAAGAGCAACGGCCAGGATGGTGGCAAAAAGCAGGACGGCGGCATTGGCTGGATCTCGGATGAGGCCGGTATTCCCTGTATCAGCGGCACGCGTAAATCCAACGCATCAACTTACCTGCCAACCCTCTTCGCACTTTCCGGCGCTGCCGCTGCCGGTGAAGCGCTCAACGAAAATCAGCGTACAGGGCAAACCAACGCTTACGGCGGCGTGACCTCCACGCTCACCGGTGATGCCGGACAGGCCGCGATGGGCAAAGCGATTGCCGGTGGCGTCGGTGATGTTTCCGAATGGGTGAAACAGCGTTATGGCCAGACCTTCGATGCAGTGTATGTGCCACCCGGCGCGAATCTGGCCGTTCACATCACGCAGCAGCTGGCGATCGATTACGAAGATAAAGGCCGCAAGGTGCGTTACGACTTCAGCGTGCCGGGTAATTCCGCGCGCATCGGACTGGACTAAGGGGATAGCGAATGAACAGAGCATTTATGCCGGTCGCGTTCGCCGCGCTGGTTTCAGTCATTTCAGGCTGCAGCACATCGAAAGATGAAATGCTGCCAGCGGGCGACAGCAACATGCTGGAGCTGTGGCAAGGCAAAGGCGCGAACGGTTCGGCTCAGCGCGGTGCGCAGGGACGTGAAGCGCTGCGCCGCCCGCTGAGTGAAACGGAAGATCAGCGTGCCGACAAACTCGACCATTCCTACAGCCGCACGCAGGAAAGCGAGATCACGCAGCAGTTCCCGCGCCTGCCAAATCCCGACATGGTGATGTACGTGTTTCCGCATCTTGCCGGTGGTAACTCGCCGGTTCCCGGTTACAGCACGGTATTCCCGTTTTACAGCCAGGTGCAGTACGCCTTGCCGGGTGAGCGCACGGAGGATCTGTAATGAAATTTTCCCTGTTTAAAAAGCCCGCCTCTGAAGCCAGCAACATCTCTGAAAGCAGCCAGCCGCAGCCACTTCCGCGCCCTGGTAAAATGACGGTGCAGGATGAAGCCGCGCTATATCACGCTAAACCTTCCATCATTGATTACCTGCCGTGGGCCGAATATCTGCCAGAAGATAAATGCCTGCTGCTTGATGACGGCGTTTCGGTCGGCGCGGTTTATACCATCACGCCGATTTCATCCGAGGGGCGCACCGCCGCGCGCCTCGAGGAAATCCGCGATCAGGTGGAAGATGCGCTGCAGGACAGTCTGGAAGAAGACGACATCTCGCCGTGGGTGGTGCAGTTCTTTTGCCAGGATGAAGACGATCCATCGCCCTATCTGAACACGGTCAAAGAGTACGTAAAACCCTGGGCGCGCGGCACGGAATTTACCAACGCCTGGCTGGGTGAAACTGAGCGTCATTTGCGGGACATCGCCATTCCTACGGGTTTGTTTCGCGACACGCTGGTCACTGGCCAGCCGTGGCGCGGGCAGCAGCGCCGCACGCGTATGGTGATTTATCGCTGGGTGCCAGGTGCCGCCAAGGGTGTGAAAGATGTTCACGCGCTGCCACCCGTCACCATGCTGAATCAGGTTTGTGACCGGCTGGCGGCATCACTTGGCGCATCAGGCGTTGCCTGTCAGCGCCAGACCGGCGCACAAATTCATGAATGGCTGCTGCGCCTGTTCAATCCCGAGCCGCAGCACGGCCTGAGCAAAGAAGCGTTTTATGCCGCTGCGAAGCATCATGATGCGCAAGCTGGCGAGCTGCCGATGACTAACGATTTTGCCGAAACGCTGTGGTACACGCCGCCGCGTTCAGACGTGGAAAATGGCGTGTGGTGGTTCGACGACAAGCCGCATCGCGCCATTGCCATTGAGCGTCTGCGCCGCCCGCCCGAGCCAGGCATGCTGACTGGCGAAATGGCGCGCGGCGAGCACATTAACGCGCTAATGGATCTGCTGCCTGAAGGCACTGTAGTTTCACTGACCATCGTTTCCCAGCCGCAAGACGTGCTGGAAAACGACTTCATCAAGCTGGCCAAAAACGCCGTGGGTGAAAACACCGAATCCGGGCGCGTGCGCGAGGATGTGCGCGAAGTGAAAGAGTATCTTGGCCGCCGTCACAAGCTTTATCGCGGCGCGCTGACTTTCATGCTGCGCGGCAACGATCTGGCAGACCTCAACCGACGCCAGCAAAACATGTCGGCGGTCCTGCTGACTGCTGGCCTGCAGCCGGTTCGACCGGAATATAACGTATCGCCGTTGAACACCTGGCTGCGCGCGCTGCCGATGTGCTTCAATCCTCAGAAAGATCGCCGCCACTGGTACACGCGCCTGACGTGGGTGCAGCATCTGGCGGGTTTGCTGCCGGTGACTGGCCGCGCCACCGGCAGCGGTCATCCCGGATTCAGCTTCTTCAATCGCGGCGGCGAACCGCTGACGTTTGACCCGATGAATAAACAGGATCGCACGCAGAACGCCCATATGCTGCTGTTCGGGCCAACCGGTGCGGGTAAGTCGGCCACGCTGTGTGCGACGCTTTCCCAGCTGATGGCCATTCACCGCCCACGTCTGTTTATTGCTGAAGCCGGTAACTCGTTTGGCCTGTATGCCGACTACTGTGAAAGCCTTGGCCTGACAGTGAATAAAATCAGCATCCGTCCCGGCTGCGGCGTCAGCCTGGCGCTGTTCGCCGATGCGCATCAGCTGCTCGACCTCAAGCCTGAACAGCTACAACTTAACGAAGCCGATATCCCTGACGCGGATGAAGACGACGGTGATGAACAGCGCGACATCCTTGGAGAAATGGAAATTGCCGCGCGCATGATGATTACCGGCGGCGAAAAGCGAGAAGAGGAACGGTTAACGCGCTCTGACCGTGGCCTGATCCGCGAGGCCATCATGATGGCGGCGCAAACCAGCTACGACGAATCGCGCCAGATGATTGCTGAAGATCTGCAGACCGCGCTATTTGCCATCGCGCGTGATAACAGCTTGGATAGCAGCGGCCAGCCACTGTTGACTGAGCGCCGCCGTGCGCGTGCTGATGAGATGGCCGGTGCGATGTCGATGTTTACCAGCGGCTTTGAAGGCGAGCTGTTCAACCGTCCTGGCACACCTTGGCCGGAAGCCGATGTCACGCTTATCGATTTAGGTACGCTGGCCCGTGAGAACTATGGCGCGCAGATGGCGCTAGCGATGGTTTCACTGGTGAACACCATCAACAACATTGCCGAACGCGATCAGTATCTCGACCGCGAAATCGTCTTCGCCATTGATGAAGCGCACATCACCACCACCAATCCGCTGCTGTCACCGTACATGACCAAAGTGGTCAAGATGTGGCGTAAGCTTGGTGCATGGCTGTGGATGGCGACGCAGAATCTGGCGGATTACCCGGACATCGCCGAGAAGATGCTGAACATGGCTGAATGGTGGCTGTGTCTGACGATGCCGCCTGATGAAGTGGAGCAAATCGCACGCTTTAAGAAGCTGAGCGATGAGCAAAAATCGGTGCTGCTTTCCGCCAGTAAGCTGCCGCGCTGCTATACCGAAGGCGTGGTGCTGTCCAAGAAAACCGAAGCGCTGTTCCGGGCCGTGCCGCCCAGCCTCTACCTCGCTCTCGGCATGACCGAGAAAGAGGAAAAAGCCGAACGCCGCAAACTGATGAAGCTGCATAACTGCAGTGAGCTGGAAGCTGCAGTGATCGTTGCGCGCCAGCTTGATGCGGCACGCGGCCTCAAGTCAGCCGCCGCTTAAACCGGGAGCTTTATGCTGGAACTCAAATATCCCATTCCCCGCATTACCACCACGATTTCCCTCAAGGCGGCGCGCACACTGTTCACGCTGATGCCGCAGGGAGAACCGGAAATTCTCGCCAGCGATCTGGCGCTGCTCGACAAATTGTGTGATGAAATCCGTTCGCGCGTAAATCCGCCCGTAAAAATCACCAGCCATCCACAGCGCGTTGGTAGTCATTCCTGCCTCGCGCTGCACTTCAAAGGCAAGCTGTGCAGCTCGATTGATCTGCTGATTACAGTGAATAGCCATCTTAGTTGGCCAACGGAAGATGACTATCACCACCCGCGCTGGTACATGACCGTTGTAGACGCCGCCGATCTGCTGTATCTCCAGCTTTATCTGGCGCATAAACTTTCAGCAAATCACACGAAATGACGCCTGTTTCAGAGCACTCTCGCTTGTGAAGTCGTGCCAAAATTTGCATAGTCTGCACCGTCCCCGACCCAAAGGTTACACCTACCTGGCGTAGTTGTTCTGCACCCCTTCGGGCCGGGGGCATTTAATCCCGCTGTCCGACACAGAGTTGTTTGCTGTACTCAACTCCCATCCGGCGCACCGTTATGGCTTCTCTCATTTTGTGGAGTAAGTCTGATGAAGTCGCTGATCCCACTCTTTTTCCTTTGCTCAATATCTCCCGGTTTTGCCGCCATCACCGTGTTCACTACGGCTGGCCATCCGGCCATTAATGCTGATGCCGATACGCGAATGGTGTTTCTCGATGCGCCTGATCGTCAGCAGAATGCGATATTTGGACAGCTCAGCAGTGAATCCGCAACAGCTGCGCAGGATGCCAAAAGCGGCCTGCAGCGCATGAGCGCGGATCAACAGCAGCAGTTGGTGGAAGCCTGGCGCGGCGTTATCGCGGCGTGGAAGTTGGGAATTGAAAAATACCCGGCGGTGGTCTTCGATGATGTGGACGTGGTGTATGGCACAACCGATGTGGACCTGGCGGAAAACATCCGGGCACAAGGTGGCCACCCATGACGCGCGCGAAGCTGGCCACTACCGCGCTGCTGTTCGCCGCGATGCAACCGGCAGCCGAATCCGCGATCACCAGCGCGCAGATCATCGCCAGCGCGGTGTCGCCGTCCTGCATCAGCTGGCGAGTCAGCGGCATCTGTTACTGGCTGTTCTGCACACCGTGGGGCTGCAAGGTGCGCACATCGGTTAAAGTGACACACTTTATCCCGGAAGCAGTGGTTTCAACGTATGCCCAACCCGGTGCGAATCCCTGGAAGGAAATGGCGTTCGTCAGTCAGACGGCTGGCGGGCTCGAAAACGGCATGTACGGCGTACCAGCCGGTGGCGGTAATGAGGAACTGAAAGCGCCGGGTAAACGTAAAACCAATCTGCACTTCAAATACGCTGATGCAATTGGCCATCCGGCTACTTCGCTGATTGGCGGCAGCATCTCCGGCTACTCCTGCGAGAGCGCAGCGACGCCACTGAATCCCTACTTACTCAGCACGCTCGATACACTGGCATGGCGTAGCGGCATACCTGAATCGCTTTACCCGGAAGCGCTGGTGCCAGGCATGCGCGAAATCGGCAGCCAGGCAACGGCCAACATGTGGGGGAACGTCTATCCGCGATCGGGCTTCGTCACGCAGACCGACGACGATAAAGCCGCCGCCGTGGTGGCGCAGCGCGTCGCCGACATCATCACCCGCACCGGCCAACCGCACGTCTATCAAACCCTCAAAGGTAATCCGTCTCCCGGCTACTGGCCACCCGGTCCGGTCGAAGAGAACACCGGCTTTAAGAATCACAAATGGCAGCGGCTCTCACCGCAGCTCAGCGAAACCTGCGCCGTGTTTCCGGATGGTGACTTCACTGCAGCCGTTGATGGCAATCAAGCCTTCGCGCTATGGCAGCCCTACAGCTGCTGCAAGCGTCGCGGCCAGACCTTCCTGTACAGCACCAATTTTGGAGGTGAATCATGATCGCGCGCATCTGGTCTACGGCGTATGCGTTGCTGATCGCAACCAGCGCTCAGGCGTTTGATGTTTCACTGCCGCAGGTTCAGGACAGCAGCATGGGTTATGGCAAAAGCGCCAGCGGCGCGGTATCCGATAAGCTGTTTTACACCCTCGGCGGCGGCTCGGTGATATCGCAACCGGCGACACGCAGCAACATGCGTAAGCTGGGTCTGGATGTCGGCTGGAGCTCAGATCTGCAGTGCGGCAACTTCGACCTGAAAACCACTGTCGGCAATCAGCTCAATGGGATGACTAACGGTTTCAAAAATCTGATGGGTGATGTGGTTCAGGGGGCAACCGGCGCGGTGGCCAGTTTGCCCGCGATGGTGATCCAGCGCGCTAATCCCGGCTTATATGAAATGCTCACCAACGGTGTGCTGCAGGCCAATGTGGCATTCGACAAAGCTCAGCTCAATTGCCAGAACATGGCGAAGCGCATGGTGGATTTCTCCGACTCCAGCAAGTGGACGCAGCAGGCCGCGATGGACGAGTACAAAAAGCTGGTGAATAGCGGAGATGCGGATGCGATACGTGTTAACGATGCCGGTGAAAAAGTGACGGGCGAATCCGGCAGCAACTGGGTTGGTGGTGAAAAGCGCGGCGGTCGTGGCCAGCGCGCGATTCGCCCAACGCATGATCTTGCTGCAGCTGGCTACAACATGATGAATAATCTGCCGGTCAACAGCACCGGCAGCGTCAGCAGCGACAGCTGCACGGGTGGCAGCTGCGGTAAGTTCTCCAGCTCTGAAGAAGCAGCGGCTGCAGTGGTAAAAGTGCTGGGCGATCGCTCGATTCGCACCTGCAAAGACGCCGCGCAATGCACCGATGGCGACATCGATCAGCAACCAGGCGCCAGTGTAGCCGGAACCGGCTTTTCACCGATGCTGGAAGAAGCCACGCGCATCAACGGCGAGCAGTTGGTGAAGCTGGTTAATGGCGCGGAGAAGCCCAACGCCGAGAACCTGGCAAAACTGCGCACCGGCAGCCTGGCGATCACCAGCGGCGTGATCAAAGCGCTGCAGCGTGACCCGGACAACGCGGCGTTGGTTGGCCGTCTGGCGGGTGAACTGGCGATGGCCGACACGGTTGAAACCGCGTTGCTGATGCGTCGGATGATTGTGACCGGCCAATCGGAACCGAATGCAGCGGCAATGCCTGAAGCGCTGCAGGAAGGCGATCGCCGCGTTGAATCGCTCGATCGGGAAATCAATGCGCTCAAGAATGAAATGGAACTGAAACGCGAACTCGCGCGCAACTCCGTGCTGACCATCATCGACCGTGAAAACAATCGCGCCACAACGAACCCGCAGCGCCAGCCGCATGAAAACACCGATTCGCGCTTCAACCAGCTTTCCGCACCATCCGGGGAGGAGTGAGATGCGTAAATTCCTGAAGGTTCTCGCCTGCATGGTGTCGTTCACTGCGATTTTTTGTGTAGTGATTGCGACGGTAATGTCAGCCAGCGAGTCACCGGATGCACCGGCAATGTTGATGCGCTGGTTTGAGAAAAAATGGGTGCTCTGGCTGGCGTGGCGGCTGATTATCTATGCAGTAACGGCTTACTTCACCTTCCAATGCTGGCAGCGCAAGAAATCAGATCCCGTGTGGCGGCGCGCCATTCTGCGCATTGGTGGCATTGGCGCGCTCTATATCGCCATTATGGAATGGGTGCTTTATGCCTCAACGGGAGGCCACTGATGACGACGAATAGCTATCTGGAATTTTTCCTCACCCTGCTGGGCTGGATCATCAACAACGGCATCTGGAATCTACTGATCGCCACCGGGCTTTTCGCGCTGCCGCTGGTATTCAAAGTGGTGGGGATCTGGCTCAAGGTACGCGAAGAAGGCGATGACGAGGGCAACAAAGGCAAGTTGTCGCTGCCGCGCATCGAGAACGCGCTCTATAGCGCGTTTTTTGTGATGCTGGTTTGCTGTCTTCCTATCATCAACGTCAGCCTCGACAGCATTCAATACGATGAATCCCGCTCCAAGAGCTGCGGCACCTGGACACCAAAAGCGCCAGATGAAAGCGGCTATTCGACGATCATCAGCAGCATGGACGGGCAAACGGCAGCAGCGCCAATTTGGTGGGTGCTGATGCACAAACTGTCCAAAGGCATTACTCAGGCAGCTGTGGCCACCATTCCCTGCCGCCCGGATTTACGCCAGCTGCGCTTTGAAGTGCAGCACACCCGCATCAGCAATCCGGCGCTTGCCGCCGAGCTGCAGGACTTTACCAACGATTGCTATGCGCTGGCGCTTTACCTCTGGAAGCAACAGGATCAGGGGCAAACGAAAGAGGAAGACGCGCTGCGCGATGTTGAATGGCTGGGCAGCAGCACATTTTTGAACGGCAGCGGCTATTACGATCAGCTGCAATCCAAGACACCGCGCGCATCATTCCCGTGGAACGAGAGCCGTGACAGCGGCAGACCGGACACCGGGCGCGGTGGCTATCCAACATGCCGCGAATGGTGGTCCAGCGCCGATACAGGGCTTGAGGCACGCGTAGTCGCTCAGGCATCACCGGGCATGTGGTTGCGCATGTCTGCCGCGCTAAAAATGATGGGCAAGAACAACGCTGAATATAAAGAGAGCATTGTTCGCCGCCTGGTGAGCCCGGAGAGTTTGACCGTTTCACAGAATGGCCGCACCTATGCCGGTTATGGTGGCAATGCCGATTTCACGCTGGATAACTCCGCCAGCCGCATTGGCGGGATTGCGGGAATGTCATTGGGCAGTCTGGCTGCGTTCCCGGCGTTTGATGCGATGCGGCAGGCATTACCGATGGTGCAGGCGCTATTATTAATGGCGATCTACGTAATGCTTCCATTGATATTGGCGTTTGGCAGTTATGAGTTCAAAACCGTTATTACTGTCAGCTTTGTGGTGTTTGCGCTTAATTTCCTGACGTTTTGGTGGGAACTGGCGCGCTGGCTCGACAGCTGGTTGATGGAGGCACTATATAGCTCTGATACGCATAGCCGCTGGAATGCTGCTGGGTTTCAGAATAGCTCTGACGATTTGATTATGAACTTTGTTATGGGGGCGATGTTTATTGTGCTACCTGCGCTGTGGATGGCGGCGTTTTCATGGGCAGGAATAAGAATTGGTGAAATAGCACGAATGGCAGGTGATGGTGCATCAAGTGTGAAAAGTGCGGCTGGTAGTGCTGGAGAAAAAGCAGCTTCGGCTACCACAGCTAGGGTAGGAAAATAGGGAATAATAAAGATTGAAGATTTCACAACGTTAATTTATATTTTAGCATTAAATTAATTAAAAGGATTCATTTCAATTATGAATGAAAAATTTAGTCTCTTAAGAAAAAAAATAAAAAAATCCCAGGGTTTAGTTATGAATGCAATAATTAAGGATCATCAATCCGCGATCTGTATTCTTTGCGGGGCTAACGAAGATATAACAAAAGAACATGTTTTACCTCAATGGTCGTTTGATGGCAATCCCGAAAAATTTCTGGTTAACAATCTCAATAATCAACCGGCGAGCTATATAAAAACAACAGTTCCAGCATGTAAAACTTGCAATTCAAATTTACTAGGGGCATTTGAAGATTACTTAAAAAGACTTTTTTTAGAAAAGGATGGCGATCAGTTTAATTCAAATGATGTAGATTGTGTTATCTGGTGGCTACAATACATAGCCTTTAAATTACAATTGAAAGATTTAAGGTCGAATTTTTTACGTTACAAAGGAAAAGATTTCATCCCTTATTTATCAACAATACCTATAGCAATGTTTTGGGGTGACATTGATACTACACCATTCAAAGTTTTCAATATAATAAGAAGATCAAGGAGGGCTTTGTTCACTAAAAATAAGCAAGGGAAATTTAATTCGTTGCTGATATTTTCAACGAAAAATGAGTCTTTTTATTTTTTTCACAAGGTTGATGAGTTCATATTCATTGAACTCCCTCAAGTGAAAAAAGCTTTCTTCTTATTTTTAACTAAAGAATTCTCTGATCATAAAGTGGCACATGCAGAATGCATGGAAATCATAAAAAAGGTGTATGAAGACTAACTCTAATGAAAGGTGGTTCTACGACCCGTTGGAGCCGTCAGAACCATTGGAACCATTGGAACCATAGTTATGTTCACTTTCTGAAGGCTCTTCGTTATATGGAATGCAGGAAGAAGAAAATACATTAACGCCACAAATTATAGCCCCAACCACCAAAGAAATAGCAATGGAGAACACTCCTCCAAAAATAATGCATGTAGATAATATAATAATTAGAGCTAGCAACAATGATTTAGCTAAATTAGGTGCAATTCTGAATGTTTTCCCAATATTCAGAATAAGAGAATTTAAAGCAGCCGTGAACCTTCGCGCTATCTCATGCGCCTGACCGTGATGTGATTTTTTGGTTTTATTCATTGAACCTCTCATATCATCATTTCCAACTAGTCGCCCCTCAACAAGGGTTTGTGCTGAGCCTATCAATTTGATTTAAGTTTGACCATTTTTGCCAAAATTGCTAGTGTTTTAACCGTTGCCATAGTTGTTTACGCAACCAACAAAGCCCTCATGACCTGAAAGGGGCACCCCAGCGGCGGTCATCAGCGAAAGTTTCAGCAGCCTGTGAGAAACGCCATTTGGCGGCTGCATCCGGGATAACCGGCAAAGCTACTCAACCTTTGCAAGTAGCGGGCAAAAGCAACGTCCAAGGTTTCCACTACATCACTACGGTTCAATCAACTTCATCCCATCGATACGAGCTACAGCGCACGGCCAGTTTTCGTGATCGTTTCCTCCATTTGGAACATTTGGCGACGAACGAACCTCGCAAATACAGGCAGAAGTTGCGCGACGTCACTTGCGTTGGCGCGTAGCAACGACCAAGTGACGCGCGCAGCGCGTATACGTCAACACCACGTAATACGGCCTTCTGCGACGACGCTTACCGTCTGACCAACACGTAGTCCGTTATTACAATCATCAACCACCCCAATATGCAGTGAACGTTGGCAACTTATCTGAGGAGGAAATCAACGCGATATCAAGGCGACGTCAGCGAACCTGACGGACGGAGGCGTCCTGAGAAATCAGGAACCGGCATTAGCCGCGATCAGCTCTGAGAGCTGTGGAGACCTCGCAACAACTCAACATTTCGCCGCCCCGATGCACAGATATCCGCTGAGACGCAGGAAGCGCAACTTGAAACCGTGCCGTCGGGGTAGAGATGTTTTTTTGGAGAATGTATGTCGCGAGGAAACAAGCAGTTCAGTAAACAGCTGGTGACGCTGGCCAGGCAATCTGGAGGCAGTTTCAAAACCGTTGCCGATCGTTCGCGCATCGCAGCACGGCTGGCTGAGCAGATGCTGAAACTCAACATCCAGATCAGGGACGTGAACCATATCAAGACCTATCACATCGAGCATTACGTTCGAAGCCGCCTGGCGGATGATATTTCAAAACGCACACTGCAGAACGAAATGGCAGCGCTGCGCGCGATTCTAAACACTGCTGGCAGAACTAAACTGGCCGATCCAAAGTATGAGAAGTTGAGTAATGATGCGCTCAACCTGTCTGGTGCCAGTCGAGCAGGGTCAAAGACGGCCATTACGGACGAGCGCTTTCACGAGGCGCTCGCCCTCGTACGGAGTAAAGACGAAGGTGTCGCATTGGCGATGGAGATTGCGCGTTATCTCGGATTGCGAACGGAGGAAGCGGTTCAGTCGGCGAAGTCACTCAAGACTTGGCAGCAAGCGCTGGCGCGCGGGGATGAGCGGTTACGCGTTGTGTTCGGTACTAAAGGCGGCAGACCGAGAGATACAACGGTCGTCAGGCGCGATGAACTGGTGCGCAGCTTGAATGCAGCAGTTGCATATTCTGCAAAACATGGAGGCAAATTGGTTGATAAAGCAGGGCTGAAGAGCGCGATCGATCGCTACCGAAATGTGTCTAAGGATGCTGGGCTTACGGGCAAAGAAGCGCCGCATAGCCTGAGATATGCTTATTCGCGCGAGGCTACAGATTGGCATATGAAAAACGGCCTCAGCAGGAAAGAGGCTGAGGCAATGGTTTCAATGGATTTGGGGCATGGTGATGGAAGAGGAGCGTATGTTTACAAGGTTTACTTAACTTAATTACATTCTCAAATTGATAACTATAGATTCTGGAAATCCAATTTGACTGTAGCACATAGTTTCAGTAATAAAATAATCCTTGTCCAATATTTCGAGTATTTCATCCTTGCTGAACTTAGACATCTTCATTAACCTATCAACTAAAAAATCAAACCAATCCTCGTTTAACATATTTATATAAGCATTGACCTCGGAATTAACCTGTAAACTTTCCTCCTTATCAATTAAATCTGAAAAAGCAAAACCTCTGATCACATCAGATGTATATGACATCCTCATAAATAATGAAATCAAAAGTCGAAGATTAACATGCGAGTATGAATTAGGAATAACGCTTGGGAATTGGTAAAATCTATATATTAATCTACTAACAAAAACTGAGGAGTCAATAGATACAACTGGCAATAGTGTTCCTATTACGCTAATTGCACCACTAACCAAAAAACCATTAGCCACTGAAGCATGCGATCCACTTAGAGCAGAAGTTAAACATGCACTTAAAATCACGATTGGGGGCACTCTTGCTATATGCCTCAGTTTCCATGTGTCAACTTTTTCCCCTCCAATTATTAGCCATCCGTTTTCCATATCACCACCGTGATCACCGTGACAATCAAGAATCACAATATGTCCATCATAATCATTTAATGCTTGAGTGAACTCCTCGAAATTTTTCACATCAACAATTTTAAGATCTAGATCAGGCATGCTCTTCGCGAACACATCTAATCCTTGCTCTAAATCATGTTTTAGAGGATCATCTATTTCAAAAGACCTAATAACCAAAGTCTTTTTCAGTTCTGATTCATTGATTGAGATTCTTGGGAAGTATGCGCAATTCTGTAACAATACATTTCCAGGTGTGGAGTTAATTCGAGATATTTCATGGGACAGCATTATTGGTAACTTACCTAACTCTAATCGCAACCAATCTAAAGGAACATCACTAACTAATGTTAATTCATTATAGTTATTTAAAATAAACCTTCTTAATTTACTGCCTAGCATTCTTTTTATTGTTGTATTGAATGCCTTTGCCTTTTTAATGAAAAGTTCATTTTTAATCCCATTATTACGAGCTAAAGACTCAAGTTTTTTTAAGTCACTGCTTAGATGATTCAATGCGTTTGGCAACCTTATCGAAGGGGATTTTTTACTTGAGCTAAGAAGCGATATTGCCGCTGTGGTTAATCTCATCTCATTTTGCCTCATCCTCGTCAGGTAACCAACTTTTGGATTTTTCAACAACTCTTTTAAGCCAGAATGGTTACCTTTATGATGTAGCCTTATTCCAGAGTATTCAGGATTTAGCAGCACCCCTCTAATTAAAAAAACCTTTTCTATTTCATTGAGTTCACCTTCAATCTCTGACCATAATTCATCGTTATTTTTATTGAATATAGAGAACATGCCTGGAGTGTAAATAATAAGCTCTGAAGGAAGGTTGATGTCTTCTTTTTCTAAGCATTCATTATATGAATGTATACTGTTAATCATCAAGTTAATAAACTCTCTTTTACTGCTCCCTCCTTTTATTACTTTAGGTTTATCCAGTACATATCCAAGAGACTCAATTAACAACTCATTGGAATAGGTAGTATTATTAGTAGTGGAGCTTAAATTTATGGTGTTAAAAGAAACTTTTCTTCTACTCAATTTTGATGATATCTTTCGCTCGCCAGTTTTCTTTATTATATTATTTTCCGCATCCTTGAAGCGAGAAAACAAGAGCTTATCAAAGGAATAAATGGAGGTGACATCTTTTTGATGTATATCAGCTTTTTTCACATTGCAGCATATTATTGGCTTGACTTTAAACCCCTTAGATATATCCCTAGCCAGCTTATAATAATTTGAAGTGCAGAATATTATTATGAAAGGGTAGTCTTTGAATTTCTCAAGTGAGTCTAATTTGTCATGGGAAAGTAAAAATATAAGATTATGTTCCGTTAAAACGTTCTCATTATCGCTAGATCGCTCAAAGATTTCAGAGATATTCTTTGGTGTTTTATTTATGAGGAAAATGGTTTCAATAATTCTAGGATCCATAAGACCCGAATCATAACCTTGGAAGAAAGTTTGTTCCCCGTTTGTGGGCATAATGACTAATTTGATAACTGCACCAAGCTTCTGAATTAACTCCATTTGAAGTCACCTCCTTAATGTTGATAATTTCAACTCTTGCTTTACAATAGATCTTGCTTAGATATGCTTCACGGACCTGAAAGAAGCGCCAATCGGCGGTCCCAATACTCGCACACCTTTAGAGCGGGTGCCATCCACGATGGTGAAGGTTCTCTCATCACACCGCCGCAAGGCTCGCATTACCCACCCTGACGGGGATTTACCCCCGTTAGCGGATAAATCCCCATTCAAACAATCTGGAGGATTTATCCATGGGCTATGTTCACTCATATCACCAAGTGAAGTCTGTACCCAACGATCAATGGCTGCTGTTGACCACTATGGTCGCCAACGTCTTTTTGCTTGCTCAAAACCGCTACGTACCCGGTTTTTTAGATCCAATGGTCATTTGCACTGCTGACGGCAAATATCCGTTACTTAAACCTAGTGAACTGCTCGTTGAAGGACTCGATGGCCAACCGGCGATCTCGTTTAACGGTGAAGAACGCCTGGACGCGTCATATGAAACTTTTCACCTTGGCCAGCATTCATCGGGCTGCGGTTTCTGTAAAACCACATTCCTTTGGAAACCATGCCGTCCATACGACTTCATGGTCAAAGCAACGTTACTAATTGCACATCGCTTCTGTCCGGGTTGCTACAACATAAACTCAGACGGCACGCTGGATGAGTGGGCCAACGTTCAGGTTTGGCTAACGCTCAACTTGGGCGGTAAGTGGCCAATCCCTGATTCCATCACACAACAAGACGAATAATTTCGTTTTCAATTCACCTAACACCCTGTGGCGTATTTCTTCGCCATCAGGGGAAGAGATGCGCCTTTCGAGGAGTATCTTATGCCTACCAAACGCAAACCCCGTAAATCCCAAACCAATCACGTTGATCTATACCAGCAGGTGACTGACAGAATCGTCGGTTCCATCGAGCGAGGTGTCTTGCCCTGGCGCAAGCCTTGGCGCGACAGTCAGAGATCATCAGAGTCACCTATACCATCCAACGCTGCGACTCATCGACGCTACAATGGCGTGAACATCATGCTGCTGTGGCTCTCGGCTGAGGAGCAAGGCTTTCAATCCAACCGCTGGCTAACATGGAAGCAGGCACAGGCGCTTGGCGGCCATGTTCGCAAGGGTGAGAAATCGACCATCGCAGTTTTCTTCAAGCCGTTTGAAGTAGAATCTACAGACAAGGCTGGCCAGAAGCGTGTAAACGCACAAGGGGAAACAGTGATGGAACAACGCATCATGCTGCGCAGCATCCCGCTGTTCAATGTGCAGCAGTGTGATGATTTGCCCGAGTCCTTATCAGTACCAACCGTCGCACTCGACTACCAGGAGGATGACGAGTTAGATGCTGATACACATGGGCAGATGATTGAAATCCTCAATGCAACCGGCGTTAAGATCACTTCACTTGAGCAGAACCGCGCGTATTACAATTCTGCAGCTGATCAAATTGTGTTGCCGAAAACGTCGCAGTTCTTTACCAGTGCAGATTACTGGTCAACTCTGCTGCATGAGCTGGTGCATTCAAGTGGGCATCACAAGCGCTTGAACCGTGAAGGCATTACTTCGACAACGCGTAAATTTGGTGATCCCATCTATGCGTTTGAGGAGCTGATTGCTGAACTGGGTAGTGCTTTTCTCTGCGCGCAGCTTGGTGTGTATGGCGAAGTGCAGCACGACAGCTATATCGATCATTGGTTGAAGATATTGAAGTCGGACAAGAAGGCGCTGTTCCGCGCTTGTCGTCAGGCTCGCGAGGCATCGGAATATTTGCTTCAGCCCCTTGGCGAACAAGTTGAAGAAGACGCAGCCTGAAACCAAACCATCCTCTTCTGAGGATGGTTTCTTTTTTTTGGGCGGCAATTTAATCGCATTTTCCAAAAATGATTTTAGGCTGTGATTACTTGCAGTCTGGAACGATAGTGCCTCCGATCTGGAGGTGAAACATGTTCCCAAAACTACAAAATAGATTCAGACGCAGCACCTTTCAGCCATCGTTGCCGGTTAAACGAGAAGACTACTTCACACCGCAAAACCATCAGCTGCTGCTGGGCACGCCATCGCGCCAGGCTCTGCTTAAGAAAATCTGGCAGAACTCGTTGCTGTCCAAATCCGCCTATGACGAATTTTGCCTGCAACCGCTTCAAACTTTGGCCGACCGTTATCAAAATTTGCCTGCAGTGCGTATCGCGGACTGGAATATCGAAGGTGGATTACTGGATCTCACTCTGCAGCTAATCGTTACCACGCTGCAGTTATCGAAAGGCATGGTGTTTCCTGCCAGTGCTGCACCTGAAGATCAGGCCGCGCAGTCCAGCCATTGGAACTGCGTCGTATTTTGGCTGGCTCTTTACCGGCACGTTCCCGAGTTACTTTGCATTGAAGCTGAACTGGAAGATGGCCAAATCTGGTATCCACTATCGAACGCGCCGGGTATGCAATATCGCTTCAAAGTGAACCCGCAACCCGAATTACCAACAAAAGACAACATTATCCGGCTGGCATTTGCTGCCTCAATGTTGCCTAAAAGCGCGATAAATTGGATGGAAAAACTGCCCAATGTGAGAGATTGCCTGTTTCTTGAACTGGCCGGAATTAATTCCGCAGAAAAGCAGGTCCATTTATTACTGAATAAAGCGCAACTGAATTCAGTGCCACGTGAATTACATTCCGTAGAAATAGTTCAGGAAAATGGGTCAGATTCATATGCGGAAAAAGTTAATGATCAACCCGCAGAAATCCCCGTGGAATGGTATAGCGAGACTACTCATGACGAATACATTAATCAGGGTGATGTTATTGAAAGTGGCTATTTAGCTACTGCTGAAATAGAAAATAGCCGCTACAGCTCTGAAAATATCGATCATGGTTCTGATATAGATAAGTTTTACATCCAGAATGGTAGTCAAGTTAGTGCGAATAATTCTGATAATGCACAAAACCAAGCCTACGGATCTTCTGAAAGTGATGAAAAATACGTCAACAAAGTTTACCTAACGCAGCGGCGTGATCCAGAATCGATCCCCGTCACACCTGAGAACACCTCACAGATTTCTAAGAAACAGATTGGCGAGGCGTTTTGGTCCTGGCTGGTTGAGGGTCTCGAAAAAGGAACGATAGCGTGCAATGAAGCAGATTCACGCGTGCAACTGGTCGCTGGTTTTGTTTTCCTGCTTGTACCGGGCATATTTTATCGATATCTGAAGCAAACCGGTCAGTCTGCTGATGAACGTGAAAACGTTCAGGCAGGGTTTGAAAGACTTAACCGACATCGGCGTAACAACGGCAAGCGTTTTACGTTTGCCACTCTCTACAACAGTGCCGACCGTAACGGCCCTTATAAACGTGTGAAAGGCTATCTGGTCAAATCCACGATGATCATCCGTAGTTCTGATGTGCCGGATGATAGTCAGTTCCTCGTGGTTCCCTGACGCTTTTCTGGAAGGTGTATGGAGGAGAGCTGCTGCCCAAAGGGTGGTATTTTAATTGCTGATCGAAGGAAAGGTTATGAGTCAGGTTGATAGCGATACAAGCTGGGATTCGTTGTTGGATGAATATTTTTTCGTAAAATTTCTTCGCCCCCATACGGAGTGGAGTTACCGAAAAGTAGTCAATGGTTTTAGGAAATATTATGGGCTTGATAGAACGCTCAGTGAGATAACTCGGCGCGATGTTCAGGAATGGCGACGGCATGTTATTAATGTGGAAGGTTCATCTGCCGTCACCTGGAATAACAAAGTAGCTCACATGCGTGCCATCATTAATTATGCCATGAAAGCGAACCTCATCCCTCAAACTGAAAACCCGTTTAATGAGGTTTTAGTCCGGGCTGATAACAAGCGTAAAAAAACATTATCTAAAACGCAGCTGACCCGTGTCTATCTTTTAATGCAGCAGCATGTTGATTTAGACACTGATCTTTCAATAGCTGAGATGAAGCGCTGTGCATTGCATCCGGCATGGTTCTGGACCACAGTTTTGGACACTTTGCGCTATACCGGCATGCGCATAAATCAATTGATGCATGTGAGGTTGATGGATATTAATCTTGAAGAAAACTGGATCGAGCTGCGCCTCGACGGCAGTAAAACGCACAGAGAGTGGCGTGTTCCAATTGTTGGTCCATTAAAACCTCAGCTGCAAATACTGATTAAGCGGGCAATTGAAAATGGTGCCGAATCAATTAGCGCTATTTTTGATGTTAATAGGTTCTTAGGTACTGAGAAAGATAGAGAAAATCTACCGCCGGTTGCCACACTACAGCCGGTAAAATCATTTTTTCGACGATTATCTAAAGAGTGCGGCTTTGCTGTTTCTCCCCATCGTTTCAGGCATACATTAGCGACTGAGCTTATGAAATCACCTGATCGAAATTTACAGATGGTTAAAGGATTGTTAGGGCATAGGAGTATTACCACGACGATGGGATATATCGATATTAATTTGGACGTGAC
The DNA here is from genome assembly GCF_059730575.1 of Pantoea sp. X-Soil-YNGN-775. Lineage (NCBI taxonomy): Bacteria > Pseudomonadati > Pseudomonadota > Gammaproteobacteria > Enterobacterales > Erwiniaceae > Pantoea > Pantoea sp. X-Soil-YNGN-775. Next base: position 3,455,322 of record NZ_AP035945.1, read on the forward strand.
ATGTAGAACGCTGGAGTCTGAATTGGGTTTATATTTAGACAAGCATTCAATCAGATAAAAACTTTAGGCGCATTATACAATAAGTAATGCGCCTATTTATCTTTGGATTAAAAATTAAACTAATAGCCTGAATCGTCCATTTTGAACTCAAAAAATCGTTCGTGAATACTACTGCATTGCCTGGGATGGTATTGTTGGCTACTTCGTAATTTTATTCCGCTCTCGACGAAAACCCAATTAAATCAACGCCAACTCCCATTTTATTACATTATTAGAGCGGATTTACCATTTTGAAGTACACTTCAATTTACTAATCTGTATATGAAAATTAAGTGGTAGACGTTCATAAGTTATTAATCCTCCCAACGTGAACAATACACACATCATCACTTTATAGTGATGTACGTATACCCGCTGTACCAAAATGACGCTTTTTAACCTACCACTCCGGCTCGAAAGGCTACAAACCATTTGACGGGCTTAATTCTGTTGTAGCCAGCGCTGAACGCCCTTTGATGCAGAGTCAATTGCGCCTGCCAGATAGCCTGAGAACTGCGGCGACCATTCACTGGCAATACCCGTTATCTCGCCAGTCCATTCTCCCCTGGCGGGCAGTTGCTCAGGCACTGCGTGCCCGGCTTCCTGCAGGAGATCAAATTCCGTTGCAGTAAACGGATCGGCCGACCAGTCTTTTATATACTCAGCCTCAGGCTCTGCCGCATCCTGGCCAAATAAACGCACAAGTTGCTCCCGGCAGAGTCCTTTGAGCACAGCTTCAGTGACGGTCCGCCTCGATTTTGCCGGTACGCCAATAAAACCAAAAAGCACTATTTTACCCGAATCTGGCTCGGATACGTCGTGGATCTCAACCATTGGCCCCACGCGGCTCCCTGCATTCCCTGAAAGCTGTCGTGCATGCAAAAAGTCTGTTTTATATACAGCGACATATTTCGCATGGGGAGCCATCCATGTCGGGGTTCTCCGCCAGTTTGAAAGCAGTCGTTCCGGCATCGCCGGTTTGAAATCTATTTCAGCTGCCAGGGCAGGAGGCAAAGCGAGGAAAACATGCTCACCGTAAAACACGGCTTTATTACTGCCTTCTGACCGGGTATGGACCTGCACTTCCTTACCGGACCGGGAAACAGCCACCACCTGATGGCCGGTTTTAATCTTCTCAACCGGGATCTGATTTTTGAGTGCCGCCGTCAGCGCCTGCATTCCTCCCTTCAGCCTGAAAGACGCCGGGGAGCTCTCCCATGCCGGGTAGCGTTCGGGGGGAGTATTCAACTGGCGTTCGTAGAGCATGTCACCCGGACGGCCATGCGCTATTGTCGAAAGGTTGAGCCGATCAATCAGGTGCGCGAAGTCCGGCTGAATATCAGGCCAGAACCACGCTGCCCCCATATCTACAGGAAAACCTGCGGAGGTGCCCGCCAGTTCCAGGCCTGACAGCACGCGGCCGCCCGTTCTGTCACGGGCTTCAAGTATTGCATAATCCACGCCCGCTTTTTCAAGAAGCGTGGCGGCATAAAGGCCGCTTATGCCCGCACCAATAATAACAACGCTCTGCTTCAAAATGTCGCTCCGGTAAAGGTTATCGGGCTGAGATGTCCCGTTTTCAGATAAAAAAGTGCACCAGAGGCGGTGGCCATCAGAGCAGGCATATCGCCCGGTGGAAACCGCAGCCAGCTTCCTGCCTCATAGCACCCTTCCGGCGCGCCAAGTTGCCCTTTCAGAAGAAGGAGTTCTGCACCACCAACAAGCGGCGCCCAGAAGACTCGCTCGCCCGGAGCAAGCTTCTGGAGCAGAACGGTTTCAGAAGGACCGGAGAATAAGGAGCAGATTTGTCTTTGCGGCTGACCGTGCCAGTTAGCAGCCTCCTGCGTATTTATCCTGACCGGCTGGCGTTCATCGGCAGACATCTGACGCAGCTTGACGAAAATGGTTGTGCCGTCGCGGCTTGAGGGTTGGTGAGACGAACCGTCCGGACTGCGCAGATAACAGCCTGCAGAGTAATCGACACCGTTTTCGGTAAAAGTCCCGTCGAGCACCAGAATCTCTTCTCCGCCGGGATGGCTGTGTGCGGGAAATTCGGATCCGGGCGCGTACCTGACAAGGCTTGTTGCGCGCGCCTTCTCATGACCAATCCGGTCAAGCATTATGCGTTCAACGCCGGGCTGGGGTGAAGGTACCCACTGATAATCATCCGGAGTAATTATCGCACGCTGCGAAAAATCAGAATTCAGTAACATCATAGTTAGTGATTAGACGGCCCCATAAAGAGCCGTCTGCAGGCCTATTTGTTTGGCAGGTTATCGTACACATCCAGAGCACGCGCGGTATACGTCAGCGCTGCGCCGGTGTTCAGGTTAATGGCAACAGACAGCGCTTCGGCGATCTCTTCACGCGTCGCACCGTGCTTAACCGCAGCGTCCACGTGTACGGCCAGGCAGCCGTCACAGCGGGTGGTCACGGCTACGGCCAGCGCAATAAGCTCATGAGTTTTAGAGTCAAGGTGCTTGTTTTCAGATGCACCCTTATCCATCAGCTGAAAGCCTTTCATAAACTCAGGCTGCAGTTTGGCAAATTTACCGATGGTGGCGAGCAGACCACTGCGATATTCGTTCCAGTTTAAGAACATTCAAAACTCCGGTTTATTGTCTCAGGAATCATTAATTACATGACGTCGTAAATACATCCGTTTTAACAACCGGCCTGTAGTCACTGTCGTTGAAGGCGATTATCAGTAAGCCTGACAGCATCAACAAATCAGATAATCTTGCGGAGCAGAGAAGAAATTCTATGTCGTAGCTTGTCGAGAAATAACCATTACGCGCCCGGGATGACTGCCGAGGCGGCGTAATGCCTAAGGGGGACAGTTTATGAACGATCTAAGACGACATCCTGAAGAAGCCAGTCATGAAAAACTTTTACTTCATCACGCATGACTTTTTGCTGCGGGGTGACCAGATAATAGGACCATCTGAGCGGCCACCGATGGTCGGGATGCAGCTGAACCAGCTGCCCTGTTTCGATAAGGTTCTTCACCAGAGCATACCGGACAATAGCTACCCCCCTGCCGCTCAGGGCCGACAGGATGACTGCGGAGGTGGAATTAATATGCAGCCCGCTTTCCAGCGCTTCGGGTGCACCGACCGCCACCAGTACATCATCCCATGACGGAAAATCCGCCCCCGGATGCGGCGTGTCATCGTGTATAAGTTTTTGCGTGGCGAGCCATTCACTGCAGGCCATTTTCCCGGGTGGCATCAGACGCGGGCTGCAGACCAGCACGGCTTCTTCATCCATCAGCCAGGTTTTATTCACGCTTGGCCAGTCGCCCTGACCGCAGCGAATACCGATATCCGCTTCCCCGTGTGATACGTCCATCAGTTTTTCGGTGACGTTAAGCCGCAGATCGATACTTTCGTTAGCTTCTGAAAATCGGTTCAGGCGATCCATCAGCCAGTTCATCACCAGTACCTGAGATGCCGTCACCACCACCACCGAGCGCGACCGGCGACCGCGAAGCTTGTTTAGTCCGGTTTCAAGTTTGTCGAGTCCCTGCGTGATGTCCTGTAGCGCCTCCTGCGCTTCGTCAACCAGCGTCAGCCGCTCTTTTCCTGAGCGGGTGCGGTGAAGAAGCGGGTGCCCTACCCAGTCTTCCAGCGAGCGTACCAGCTGGCCAACTGCAGCGGGCGTAACGCCCAGCTCCTGTGCCGCGCCGGTAAAGCTGCCGTGCCTGGCGGTGGCTTCAAAAGCGTGCAGCCATTTAAGTCGGTTTAGCGATCGCATTATGGGCATCCTGATTCATAATTTTCCTCAGTATACGCCAGCGAGAAAGATTTTCTTTCCTGAGTCGCAATTTCTTCTCAGTCGTCAATCATACGCCCGGGTGGCATTCTGATTTCACACGATGAGGAGCACGCCTTTTCATTAATGACAACCATATGAATTCAAAGAGGTTAGCGATGAACGCATCTTTTGCTGGTAAAAAACTGTTAGTGGTCGGCGGTACAAGCGGTATGGGCTTCGAAACGGCGAAGCTGGTTCTGAAAAACGGTGGAAGCGTTGTGCTGGTTGGCAATCGTCAGGACAAAGCCGAGCAGGCCCGCCAGGCGCTGGCTGCGGACGGTCAGGTCTCCATCATCGTTGCCAACCTGATGAAAGAAGAAGGTATGCAGCACGTTGTTAATACTATCAATGCTGAACATAAAGATATCAGCCTGCTGGTGAATGCAGCCGGTGTGTTCTTCCCTAAACCTTTCGTCGACAATGAGATGTCCGACTACGACATGTATATGGACATTAACCGCGCGACCTTCTTCATTACCCGCGACGTGGTACGCAATATGGTCGAGGGCGGTATCAAAGGTTCAATCGTCAATATCGGTTCAATGTGGGCCCAGCAGGCTATTGGTGCTACTCCTTCTGCTGCATATTCGATGGCTAAAGCCGGTCTGCACGCGTTGACTAAAAACCTGGCCATTGAGCTCGGCGGAAACGGCATTCGTGTTAATGCGGTTTCTCCGGCCGTCGTACACACACCAATTTACGAAGGCTTCATTCCAAAAGACGATGTGAAGAATGTGATGAATAGCTTTGACAGCTTCCACCCGATCGGTCGCGTGGGTACGCCGGTCGATATCGCGGAAACCGTTGCCTTCCTGCTTTCTGACAAAACTGGCTGGGTCACCGGTGCTATCTGGGATATCGATGGCGGCGTGATGGCTGGCCGTAACGCCTGATGACCATGCCGCACGCGCTTACCCGCGTGCGGCACTGGAGTAATTATGCAAATCCAGACTGCGCATTATGACCTTGTCTCCACCTGGCAGGGTGGCATGGCCAGCCGGACGCTCTGCCAGTGCCTTTCCTCAGACAACGATCCGCCTGCACTGCAAAGTCACGTTATCGATTCCGATGAACCGGTTTCGCTGGGTGGCGAAGGGCTGGCTCCTGACCCTCAGGAGCTAATCCTTGCTGCGTTTAATGCCTGCATGATGGCTTCTTTTATTCAGGAAGCCAGAGCTGAGGGTTTCGTCCTTACCCATCTTGCAATACACACTGACGGGCACCTTCCGAAGAGTATACCGGCATTCGGCGGCAGAGCTGCGGAGGATGCTTCCGGCAGGCTTAAGTATGTCATCCACGTAAGCGGTGACGGCACGGTACATCAGCTTGAAGGGATTCATCAGCGAGTGATTAACGCTTCCCTGAACCGGTGGTTACTGGCCCAGAATATGCTGATCGAAGGTGACTTAGTACAGTGCTGACGCGGCTGGAGCGTTCTGCACATCTGTCTGGTGATAAAGAGACAGTGGAACCCGTTGCAACCGTTGTCGCCTGTAACAGGCGTGTCTCGTTTTCTTATCGTCCTCGCCATCTGATAATCCCCATTATTAACGGTGCAATTAATGAACAAAAAATATCGCGCTATGCAGATCGTTGCTCCCGGAGTGCTGGAAATGACAGAGCGGCCGATACCCGCGCCCGGTCCGGATGAGGTGCTCATCAGGATTGAAGCGTGCGGAGTATGCGGTGCCGATCTCCGGGACGCGGAAAAAGCGCCGCAGGAGGGCCAGCCGGGCCGTATACCGGGTCATGAAATCGTCGGATTTATTGCCCGGAAGGGGGACAGCGTGCCCGATATCTGGCAAACCGGTCAGCGGGTAGGAATCGGGCGACTGGGCGGGTACTGTCAGCACTGCAGGCCCTGCCGCAGCGGACTGTTTCATCTCTGTGAAAACCAACTGACGCCGGGTCTCAGCTGCGATGGCGGCTACGCAGAGTACGTTGTCATGCGCCATACCGCGCTGATAGCCATACCCTCAGCGCTCTCTTCCGTGAATGCCGCACCCATCCTTTGCGCCGGTACCGCTACTTTCAACGCGCTGCGTAATTCTGGCGCCAGGGCAGGCGACCGGGTGGTGGTTCTCGGAATGGGGGGGCTTGGCCACATGGCCGTTCAGTACGCCTGTAAAATGGGTTTGGAGGTGACTGTGATTGCGCGGGGGAGTGAAAAAGAGCGAGCGGCCTTTGAGCTGGGTGCGCATCACTACATTGATGCACTCGAGGAAAACGCACCAGAGCGCCTGAAAAACAACGGGGGTGTGGATTTTATTGTGGCAACGGCACCGGCTTCAGATACGGTTTCAACCCTCCTGTCCGCCCTGGCCCCACGGGGAAAAGCGATACTGCTGGGTACCGGACAAACGCCGCTGCAGATCACGCCTGGTATGATGATCGGCGCTGAACGTACCCTGACAGGATCCTTCGTCAGCACACCAGTGCAGACTGAGCGCGCACTGCAGTTCAGCCACCTCTTTCAGGCTTTACCCGTTACAGAACCGCTGACCTTTGAGCGTGCAAACGAGGCTCTCAACAGACTCAGGATGGGTCAGGTCCGCTACCGGATAGTACTCACCATGAATCAGGATAATTAATCACATGTCCGCAGAACATTTCCTGCCTGTAGCAGAGCAGAAAAATAATATTATTCGTCTATCGGCCGCTCAGGCTCTCGCTGGCGCTAACTCGGTGGTCTTCTACGCCACGGGCGCCATTGTCGGCAACACTATTGCTCCCAGCGGCGCGCTGGCAACGTTGCCCATCACCATGTTTGTTATAGGAATGGCGGCCTGCATCCTGCCATTAGGCGCACTGGCGCGAAAGAAGGGTCGTAAGGCCGCATTCATGGTCGGCACCGGAGCGGGCGTTATTACCGGCCTGGCTGCTGCCCTCGCCGTCGTCGTTGGCTCATTCCTGTTATTTTGCATTGCTGCATTTTTGGGTGGTGCATATGCAGCCGTTGCGCTCAGCTTTCGTTTTGCCGCTACGGATGGCGTCACGCCCGAACGCCGCGCCCGGGCTCTGTCGCTGGTTATGGGGGGCGGAGTAATTGCTGGTGTGGTTGGTCCTATGCTGGTTTCAGGAACGATGCACCTCTGGTCGCCTCATACCTTCGCCGTCACATTTCTCGCTCAGGCTATCGTAGCCGTCATTTCGGCATTCATACTCAAAGGCGTCAAAACTGCGGAACCGGTCGGTGCGATAAAAACGGATGGACGGCCTTTACGCGAAATTGTTCGTCAGCCTGGATTTGCCAGAACAGTGTTCAGCGGTGCGGTAACCTATATGGTGATGAACTTCCTGATGACGGCAGCACCACTCTCGATGCATATGCACGGCATTTCTCAGCAGGCGTCCAATCTCGGCATCCAGTGGCATGTTATTGCCATGTACGGTCCGGGTTTTTTCACCGGCAAATTAATTCACCGCTTTGGCGCCATGCGTATTGCCGCTGCGGGTCTGCTTATCACTGGATGCTCTGTCCTGATCGGCCTCGGTGGAACCGATATTTTCCACTACTGGCTTTCGCTGATTCTGCTGGGTCTGGGCTGGAATTTTGGCTTCACCGGCGCATCGGCGAAGATCATTGAATATCACAGTCCCGATGAGAAAACCCAGGTCCAGTCCCTGAACGATTTTGTGGTGTTCGGGGTGATGATCGTTGGATCATTTTCTTCAGGTGCTCTGCTCAGTCTTTACGGCTGGAACGCCGTGCTGTGGGGATCCTTAATTCCCATCGGGCTAGCATTTTTAGCTATTGTTAACGAGTTGCGGGCAAAACAGCAGAATAAATTCAGCTTCTGAGGCAGTTTTATCTGCTGCCTGGAAGCAAGTTATGTTGATGTAAAAGGTATCTAAAGCCCAAAGTCCAGAAGCATGATTTTGGGCATACTTGTCTCTTGTTCATTTTACCCACATTAAAGGAGGCAAGAAGCCTCCTTTATAAGGTAATGGCTTAATCAGGATTGAATTTTTAAATTTCTTCCTGCGCAGACACCAAAAATAACCATAACTAAAGAAAGAAGCACGCCAATATACAGGACTTCTGACCAGTTCCCGGTTAATGTATGTATTCTGCCCGCAACGGCAGGACCAAAAGCACCTATTAAAAAGTTAACGCATTGGGCCATGCCAGATAGTGAGGCGGCCTGCTGAGGGTTGGTACTTCTCAGTCCGATAAACATCAGGGACAGTATAAGAGCTCCCCCGCTCCCCATACCAAACATAAATGCCCATGCATAAGAAAGATCAGGAATCAAAGCGAATCCAAGCAGCGCTACGCACTGGAAGAGGCATAATACAGCTGCAATAAATTTCTGATCTTTTCTTTTGGCAACTATTGATCCCAGTACCAGGCCCGGCAATATCGAAGCGCACTGCATGAAACCATGTATTGATCCTGCAGTTTCTTTAGAATTTCCCACATCGGTTAAAACGGAGGGGAGCCAAGTCACAATTGCGTAAAATATTATTGAGTTGAGGGACATAAATATAGTGACCTGCCAGGCCAGCCATGAACTCCAAACGCTTTTTCCTTTCTTCATCGGCGTAGCCACGGCGCCAGCCTGCTTACCAGATTTATTTAGTCTGCTATACAGCAGTGCTAAGCCCAGAACAGGAAAAATTAATGTGCACGCCAGAGCTACTTGCCACCCGAATCTGTTCATTAAAGGTATTGCAGTTGCTGAAGTCACAGCAGCAGAAACCCCGATCGCCACACCATACTTACCCGTTATATTGGCAACTTTATCTGAAAAATCGCGCTTTACCATCCCAGGGAGCAGAACGTTACCAACGGCAATGCTAACGCCTATAAGTAACGTACCGCTATAAAGCTGCCACTCCTGCCCCATAGAGCGAAGAATAATCCCTGACACCATGATTAAGAGTGCAAAAAATATAGTTTTTTCAAATCCAAATACTCTGGCAAGGTTTCCAGCAAACGGAGCGATCAGCCCTAATGCTACTAATGGCAACGTTGTTAAAAAGCCAGCCATTGTTGTAGTGAGATTAAATTGCGACTGTAAGGTTTGAATCAAAGGTCCTACACCTAATATAGGTGCACGTAATGTTGTAGCAATTACAAGGATTACAGCGGTAAGCAATACAGGATGTACCATGCCTGACGGGACATCTAATTTGGTTTTCATGATTGGTCTCATTTCCAAGTTTGAAAACTAAAGATAGCTTTTTGGATATTTGTAGGATATAGATATTATGACTACTTATACCTAAAAAAGGACAATATTGTTCATGATCCATCCAATTATGCCGCTGGAATGGAATTTCGATGAAGCGGAGACTTTCGGTCCTGTGGCTGGCATGAAAATCCAAGCTTCTGATAAAGAGGGATTTCCTTTACATAAACATCCTCAGGGGCAGCTTGTCATATCCTTAAAAGGAGCGGTGTCATGTGAAGTTGCTCACGAGTTATGGGCCGTTCCGCCACAATGTGGCGTTTGGATCCCCTCTAATACTCCTCACAGTATAAGCACGACTTCTGAAGCTAAATTATGCATGTTATACATCAGGCCAGAATCATCAACTTTGCCCGATAAATGCTGCACAATTGCAATTTCCCCACTTGTGCGTGAACTTATTTTAGATATTACAGATCAACCCTCAGAATATTCAGAAAACAGCTTAACTTATCGCAAAGCTTCAATTCTTCTGGAAGAACTCGCCACAATGCCTGTGGAGAATTTTTGCCTGCCCATTTCTGATGATCCAAGGCTATATAAAATGTTAAAAACCCTCGCGGATAATCCCGATGACCGTCGCACGCTTTCTGCTTGGAGTAGCACGCTTGCAATGAGCCACAGAACACTTGCAAGGTTAATAGTAAAGGAAACAGGCCTGACATTTGGTAGATGGCGGCAGCAACTTCATCTGGTAATTGCGTTGAGACAACTTGCCGCAGGAGAGTCGGTCCAAAATGTAGCTGGCCAATTAGGTTATGATTCGGTCAATGCATTTATCACTATGTTTAAGAAATTCACAGGAAAGTCGCCGGGTAAATACTTTCAATGAACGATTTCATCCTCGTCTGTTATAAAACATCCTCATACCATCACCCGATTTTACAAGCGTTAATAGCGCAAATGATACTTGGAGGAATGAGAATATGAGCATCTTCTGCTAACCAAAATAGAGGATAAGAGCGTCTGATGAGAATGGGCCAATAAACCTTACGCTAAATACTATAAGCCATTGAGTGACTGCATTCATGTTTTTCGTTGGCTCGACGAAAAATAACTATGCTGGCTGATGCTGCCGATGAAGGTATAATATCATTAAAAAAATTACCTTCTGACTTTAATTAATAAAAACTTTTTAATATCAATGTATAATATCACCCGCAAAAATGCTTGCGGGTGATATTTATTCTACATTTAAAACTTATAAGTCAGAGATGCAAAGATCGACCTTCCTGTACCATACGCTCCCTGATCATAAAAACCCAGAACGCTGTAATATTGTTTATCAAACAAATTGGCAATATTAACCTGCGCAGTTAGTGCGTCACTAATATCGTAACGAGCATATAAATCTACTAATGAGTATGACCCTTGGTTAATTCGGACATCCTTATCGTTGTAGCTGATGTCAGTATAAGTTCTGTTCTGCCACCTCAGACCACCACCTACGCTAAGTCTGTTGTTAAAGGTAGCCGGTTTATACGAGGTAAAAGCTTTAACCGTTGTGCGAGGTAACTGCGTATTGATGCTGCTGTTGTCGGCAGTGTCCATGACGTAACGTGTATAACCTAAACTAACATCCCATCCTGGCATCAGGGTACCGTTCGTTTCAATTTCGAATCCTTTGCTAATGGCTTTATTAGATGCAACATAAGCCTGATCCGAAGAGTTATTTACATAATTCGAACCATCAGCAACGGCAATGTTAGATTGTTCAGTGCGGAAAATGGTGAATGATGACGTGAATTTATCGTCCAGCGTTGACGCTTTAACTCCTGCTTCATAGTTTTTGCCATCCAGCGGCTTAAGGTATGAGCCATCTTGATTACGATATGTCTGAGGGCTAAAAATACCAGAATAGCTGGTATATAACGAATAGTAATCGTTGATATCATAAACAATGCCCGCGTAAGGTGTTACCTTACTTTGCGTAGTGCTATCTGAACCAGTTGTTCTCCAGTCAGTGAAACGTCCACCTAAAATAAGCTTGGTCTGATCTGTTAGATTTAGTCTGCTGGTTGCATACAAGCTGCGTTGATAAATACTCTCAGTGCCCTCATCATGGTAGGGTCCCCAATCAGGCTCAGCGACATCACCATTAAATGAATAGATATTTTCAACAATGATTTTTTTTCGATCGGTTCCGTATGAGTGATTTCTTTGACGACTAGCACTGGTCCCAATAACTAATTCGTGTTCTCTATTAAAGAGTTCAAACGGGCCCTTAGCATACGCATCAGCTGAATAAACCCTGCGAGACGAAAGATATTTAGCTGAAGTATAAGTTACGTTTCCTGTTGACGCATCAGGTGAATCACTAAACGACGCAAGTTTCTCATCTGCTTTAGTTTCTGAATAAGAGCTGTTTAACTTGAATTCCCATCCGTTATCAAAGAAATGATCAAGAGAAATAAAAACGCGGTTATTGGTTGATAGCCAGTGCGTCCAGTCTGGGGCGGTGTTAAATGATCGAGGCCAGTTTATACGATTCCCCGCAGAATCAAGATAGGACCATCCTCCCCATGTCGAGGCACCAGGCTTAGATTTCTGATAATCATATCCGATACTCAGTACAGTATTCGTACCCAAATTGGCATCGATCACACCGTAAAAAAGCTGATTTTTTTTATTGTATCTATCTAATTGTGAGTCTGCATCCTGGAGGGTTGTGATGAAACGCCCCCGAATATCGCCATCTTCAGATAATGGAGTGCTGACATCTAAGGTAGTGCGATATTGATTCCATGATCCGACACCTGCACTTACTGAGCCAGTAAACTCTCTGCTTACAGCATGTTTTCTTACCATATTCACAGTTGCGGAAGGGTTTCCCGTGCCTGTAAGCAAGCCATTTGCTCCTCTGACAACTTCCACACGATCATAAATGGATAGGTCCATATTTGTATCGAGATATGAACTTATTGAGCCTGTTGTAGTAGGCAATCCATCATAGGAAAGATTATCAATACGATATCCACGCGACCAGTAAGTATAACGTTCAGAATCATAACTGCTTTCAGATATTCCTGTCGTATTTTTAAGGGCATCACCAATTGATTGCATGTTCTGATCTTGTATACGTGCAGGTGTTATAATTGAAACTGATTGTGGCGTTTCTTTAATGGATAAATCCAGTTTTGTTGCGGCCGTAGACTTGTCAACCGTGTAGTTTCCCGAAGATTCTCCAGTAACAGTTAAAGTATCGTTACTATTTTCCGCATAAGTATAGGAGCCAAATGAAATCAGGCTTAATACACACGAGGCTTTGATTAAATTACAATTTATAGCTATTATTCTTCTCAACGCTAAATTCCTTATGATTTATAGCAAGCATAAATATTTTGCACATTCTTAAATGTGATATTTAACTAAAGCATCACCTACATATAATTTAATTAATATTTAGTTTTTGCATGGCTGCAATATAAATATTTATTCATTCTCAATTAAATTTCAGGTGCGCTCTGGAGCACACTTTTCGCTTAAAAACAAATGATAATCATTCCCATAATCTATTTATTGGAAGCGATTCCTGATGTCGCGTTATCGACAAACTATATCGATAACGCGACAAATCAGCAGCCTGAAGCTGAGAAATGACTGAAGGTTCATTCAAGAGGTGTTGTTTTTTGGGGCACACTTGTACCCGACAAATAGGTAATTGAAGTGAAGGACGTCGCACGTGCATTCATCGTACAGCTTAATTTAGTACTTCATCTTCCTCATTAGTGATTAATGATTTCAGACGTATGGTGCAGAGCGTCATAGTAAAAATAACGCGCTGCACCCATTCAATTAACTCTGTCCCGGATAAGATAGGTAGCTCATTCCGGTGATCCATTCAGGCACGGATTCATACGCCACATAATCTGGTCGCGCGCCTTTCATTGCCCCCATAAGTGCAACCCAATTGAGTGCTTCGTGTCCTCCATGACCACCGCGTTCTTCCACCTCTGCGTAGGTCAAAGCACGCATGTATTCAACATCACCAGCTTCAAAACGCTCAAGCATTTCCCGGTCCCACTCTTCATTGACAAGTGGGTGACTTTTGCCGAGTGGCCATTCCATTTTGCTCATCATATCGATTTCATACTGCGCAAAATCAGTATAAAGAGAAGGATCGTTGACCAAGGCTTCTTTACCGATGGTTTGATAGACTTTCATGCGTTGCAGCAGTTCGTCATCTTCCGGTGCGCCTTCAGTCCAAACTGGCGGCCAGTGCGACAATCCACCTGTTGCCAGGAAATGAACATGGTAGTCATCTGGCAGCGAATCAACTATCTCACGGACTTTAAGGCCCAGGTCATAAGCACGTGAATAAGGCATCAGCGGAGGTGAGAACACATTGATATAGACTGGTACGACGGGAATATTGAACTCAGGATTAATAAAATGAAGTGGCATCATGAGATTGTTACCATACTCAATGGCACCCATCCGTGTTGCTTCAAAACCGCCATGGATAAGCTTTTCGAGCAGTGTCGTTGCTATTTCTGCGTTACTGGCAATACTATGCTGCTTATCAAACTTTAAAGCTTCCATCATATATTCGGCTGGACCAATGTTGGCATCACTAATTGGCACAGCCAACGTTGGCATTAAATTACGGAAGTTGTTTTCGAAATGGTCATCAAGAAAGGCGATGATGAGATTAGGTTTAGTATCATCGATGCATTTTTTTAAACGGCCATGAATATCTGCGAGTCTTTGGCGTTGTTCAACAGATGGAGCATCTGCCCAGCCTAGAGCACCTGGTACATGGGACATGCTGATAGCACTAACAATCTTAGCCATTTTGTTACCTCAATAATTTAGTGTTTTCCGCTATCGGAAATGAACGTCGGAAAGAGCCCTTTTCCACATTAAGCGGAAAAGGCTCATTATTAAATTAAGAACAACAACCCTAAGAGACTTAATTTAATCAGAAAACATTACCAACTAGACTATCGTATTAGTCAGCTCACCAATTTCCCTCATCGACACAGTGACTTCATCACCCTTCGATAAATATTTAGGCGGATTGAAACCCAAGCCAACACCGGCAGGTGTTCCAGTGGCAATGACATCACCAGGTAATAAAGTAATGTTTTGCCCAATTGTTTTAATCAACTCAGGAATGTTGAAAATTAAGTCGGAAATAGAAGCTTCCTGGCGTTTTTCACTGTTAACTGTGCAAACAATCTTTTGCTCAGAAGGATGCCCGAATTCATCCGCTGTTATAATCACAGGGCCCATTGGACAGAAGCCATCAATACCTTTGCCAAGAATCCATTGGCTGTGCTGTTTTTGCAAGTGACGTGAAGTTAAATCATTCACCAGCGTATAGCCAAAGACATATGACATTGGATCATCTGACTCTTTCACACGCCCTTTCTTACCCAGGACTACTGCCAGTTCCGCTTCGTAATCTATAGTGTTGTAAGGATCCAGAGTACTATCAATACTGTCACCGGGTCCGCTGATCGAGGTAGACGGTTTGGTAAAGATAATCGGATGCGATGGCACATTTCCAGCTGCAGCGCTTGAGTCGTAACCGCTGTTACCAAACTCTTCTGCATGGGCATAATAATTTTTCCCGACACAGAAAATATTACGGCGGGTTTCGGGAATGGGCGCAAGCAACGTAACATCGCTCAGGTTAATGTCTGCCGAATGATTTCTTTCACTACAAAGCTCAAGTTCTACCTTCAGCTCTGAATATCGCTCGATGAGCACATTCATATCATTGGTTTTGACAATGCCTGATATGTCTACAATTTTTCCGCTTTTATTGATAAGGCCAATCTTTTTTTCACCTGACAGAATATAAGTCAACAGTTTCATACATCACCTTTTAATAAAAACATTTTAATCACGAGCACGCGCTATCGCTTCGACTTCAAGCAGAAAATCTTCTTTTACCAAGCGGTCCACTACCAATAAAGTATTTGGTGCATAATCAGAGGTTGCAAAGACTTTAGGAAAGAGTTCTTTTCGTTTCAACATAAACTTTTCAATATGCTGAGAAGCAACCAAATACGTTGTAAATTTAGCGATATCATTAAAATCACATCCTACTGCTTTAAGTACATCACTCAGGTTTTTGAAGACCTGATCAAATTGCGCGTCAAAATCGCCTTTTCCCACCACGCTTCCGTCCAAGCCAACGGACAGCTGTCCGGAAATAAAATAGAGATCGCCTGCACGGACTTTCGTCAGACTGGAATATAATCCCTGTGCGGGGCTGATGTTTTCAGGGTTAAGATATTCAACTTTATCAGTCACAATATAATCCTTCATTTCTAGGGTTTAATTAACAACTCAAAAATGGGCAACAGAACTCCCTCAGGGTAATATCCTGTAAGATTCAATTGCACACTTTGCTACAAAGATTCAGAGCCGGTATTTAATGAAAATTACCATCAAAACACTAATTAATTTTCTGTGCCCCGGCGACGTAAACGGTCAAGGACTACAGCCAGAATGATGACTATTCCTACCGCAAGTGTCTGGTAATAGGCCGATACACCAATCATGTTCATTACATTCGACAATAGCGTGAGAACCACGACACCGGTGATTACCTGCCTGATATTGCCTGCCCCGCCAGCAAGCGCGACGCCGCCTAATACCACTGCTGCAAGTGATTGCAATGTCAGGTTAGCTGCTGCGATAGGCTGCGCTGAACTTGTCCAGGCAGTAAGCACAATTGCGCCAGTACCGGCACAGAATCCGCTCACCATGTAAACCAAGACTGTTACGAAGCGCACGTTAATGCCTGATTTTGATGCCGCCGACACGTTCGATCCGATTGCATATACATAGCGGCCAAACAGCGTAAATTTCAGCAACACCGCGACCATTACCGTTAGCGCGACCGCTATCCATACCAACATTGGCAGGCCTAATAATGTGTCGTAGCCAACAGCCTGAACATAGGCAGCAGGAACATCATAAATCGGCACACCACCCGATAAAATCAGCGCGATAGCTTGCGCCACCGAGAGCATGCCAAGTGTTATCACCAAAGGGGACGTTTTGAAGAAAGCGATAATAAAACCCGATACCGCTCCGGTCATCGTTCCGGTAATCAACATGGCCAGTAAACCTGCTGCTACTCCGTACTGATTCATGATCATGACACCCGCGACACCGGCAAGAGACATCGCTGACGATAAAGAGAGATCGAGACCACCTCTTATTACTGCCACAGCCTGACCAAGCGAAATAATCAATAAAGGCGCCAGCTGGCATGCAAGATTGACCGCATTACTCACGGTAAAGAAGCGCGGCTGGATGAAGCCAGCGACTGCCGCAGTCAACACCACCAGGAGAGGAAGCATCCAGTCAGAAAGTGAAAAATATCTATTTTTCATCATCTTTTCTGTAGATATAAAGCCCATTTCTTTGCTTGTAGTCATGACACAAACTCCTGTTCATTCTCTGAATGAAAGCGGGTTGTAACCACGGTTTCTTTCTGGCCCACGACATCTGCAATGATGGAAGCTTTGTCATTTTCATCCGGGGCAGAGTAAGTTTTTACAATGCTGCCGTGAAACATGGTCCACACTGTATCGCTTAACATCATGGTTTCGGCCAGGTCACTTGAAAGCATCAATACAGAAACACCTGATGATGCAAGCGCACGAATTCGTTGATGAATTTCATGCTTCGCATCAATATCTACTCCTGCCGTGGGCTCTTCCAGCACCAGAATTTTTTGGGCACAGGCCATGGCTCTAGTGAGCAGAACCTTCTGCTGATTACCACCGCTGAGGCTGGTTAGCAGATCCTGCTTACTGCCATACTTGACGCCGGATTGCTTCAATAGCTCATCCGATTTCAACTCAGTCTGACGCGTATTTAACATGCCGCAGCGGGTATATTTTTTTAGCTGCGTTATCATGAGATTTTCACTGATGGTCAATGATGCATAAACGCAATTGCTCGCTCTGCCTGCAGGAAGCCACGCGACCCCGTGACGTAAGGCTTCAGAGACACCGCTCGGCTTCCAGCGCTGACCTTCCATCCGGAAGGAAATGCCGTCATGCGCCTTACCGGGTATGAAACCAACCAGCTGCTGCAGCAAAACGTCTCCACCACAGCCGACTACCCCGTAGATGCCGACAATCTCTCCCCGCCCGATAGTGAATACCCCACGACCGCCACTGGCTTTAGGTACATTTTCGATATCAATAAGAGGTGCATAAGTGTTGCATCCTCTTCCATGAATAAAAAGGTTTTCAGGCTTCTTACCGGTCAAACGCGTCACAATTAAGTCGCCGGTGATATCACTGTCCATCGGAAATGCATCAACGACCTGGCCATTACGCATAATGGTGACGCGATCGCTTACTGCAACAACGTCATCAATGTGATGTGTAACCAGCACAGAGGCGATACCAGCAGTACGTAATCTTCTCAGCACGTTAAAAAAGTTTTCTTTTTCCACCGCGCCAAGCATAGCTGTGGGCTCGTCAAAGATAATGACGCGTGGGTGGGACATGAGAGACTTACCGATCTCAATGAGCTGCTGAATGGCAACCGGGTATGCACTAACCGGACGTTCAATATCCAGCTCATCCAGGCCCAGCTGGGAAAGTACTTCACGCACTCTTTTCGTTTCTACCTGCCTGCGTGTCAGGGAAAGCAGGGTTTTCCCGTTCTCAGAACCCAACCACAGGTTGGCCCGAACTGACAAGCTCGGCGCGAGAGATAATTCCTGATAAACCATCACTACGCCCGCATGACGGGCTTCGCGGGAACTGCTAAATGCAACTTGCTCATCGGCATACCAGATAACGCCTTCATCAGCTGAATACAGCCCGCTGATGATTTTGCCGATCGTTGATTTTCCTGCACCGTTTTCACCTAAAACACAATGTATTTCACCCGCCTGAAACTGAATTGAGACATTTTTCAGCGCCTGCGTTGCACCGAAGCGCTTACTTAAGCCACTAACTCGCAACAGTGGTGATGGCGCGTTGCTCTCCGATACAATGTCCGTCTGAATCTTCTGCATGATGAATTCCTCAAAACGTGCTATTGCATGGACGGGATTTTCCAGTCTTCAGGAACGATTTCATATGTCTCAAACGGATGTGTCGAGACATTGGCTTTATCAATGACTTTGTTGGGTACATTGAAGTGGGGATAGCTGAGGCCGTCTGTTCCAGACGCTGCAAGGTCAGGCATCGGTTTATTTTCCATAGCCCGTATAGCGTACTGCACGATCAGGCGTCCCATAATGATGCCCGGCTCAGACACTACGGCCAGTAATCTTCCGTCTTTGATCATCGGCGCCGCACTCTTAACCATCGCGGAGCTCACTACCGGCGCCTGACGGTTTTGCTGGCGCACCGCCTGCGCGGCCCCCATGCCCAGTGTTATTTGCGGTGTATAAATAAAATTGATATTTGGGTTGCGCAACAGTAGATCAGAAGCCTTGGTTAACCCTTCTTGAAGATCGATATTACCGCCAAAACCCGTTTCAACTAATTCAACTGGAGTAGCGCACTTCTTAGCTTCTGCTTTGAAACCTTCATAACGCAATCGAACCCACTCAGCCCCTGCGGGGCCGGGGATCATAGCCACATTTTTAGATTTCTCTGGCGATTTACAGACTGCATCCGCCATCAGACTGCCGATGTGGGTATCATCCTGAAGCACCCCGAAATCAATGTTCTTACTGTTCACGGGAATGCCTACAGCGGCCACTTTCATGCCACTGGACTTCAATGACTTGATAATAGGATCAAACCCATTAAATGCCGCCGGTGCCAGAACGGCTACATCAGTACCCATGCTCTTAAACGCTTCGAGTTGGGCAAACTGTTCACGGACATTGCCGTAGGCTCCAGCAACAGATACCTGGACGACATCGACACCGGTACGTTTTGCTTCGTCGGTAATACCGTAAATAATCCCTTTATAAAAATCATCGTTAAGATGAACAACGGTGACACCCAGTTTAAAGGGCTTATCCGCTTTCATTTCAGGAATTATTCCAACCAGACGATCTTCTTCTGCATGTGCTGCAAAACTAAAAATAATTGATGCCAGTAAACAGGAAGATTTTAACGGTAACGCTTTTTCATTGAATCTCGAAAGCCAGCTCATTTTAATTCCCTCGTTCAATACTTATAAAGGCCAGGTTATTAACTTCTGGGGAAAAACCTGTGTAATGAAAGAATGACTTAATATCTAACCAGAACTTTTATCGATTCTGTTAAAGCAAAATTCGCCTTTTTTACAGACATAACAAGTCAATCATCTTCCAATTGAAAGAGACTTGTTACTAATTGAGTTCAATAAAGGCGTCCGATGCCGTTATAACCTCCTACTTCTAGATGCAGTGAATTAAAAAAGTTGTTTCACTGCAGCCATAAAAGCATCATTCCTCTCCAACACCACTGAGTGAGAGCAATTATTCAGAATCTGTAAATCAGCATATCTGATATTTTTTGCAAGTATCTCAGAACTACTTGCAGGAAAAGGAATATCATCACGTCCATGTAGCATAATTACCGGGCATTCAATTGCCGCGAGCGTCTCTTTGCTAAGAGTTGTTTTTTCTACATATTGTTGCGGTTCGCCGGTGAACATTTCATCAAAGTATTCCGCATATCCTTCCTGGAACACAACGGGTTCGCGCGCGCTTATGTAGTCATTATCGATAACTGATTTATCGTGGATAAGGGTACTAAGTGTTGAAATGAGTTCATCGCGATTTTTTGGGCAGCGCCAGATTCGCTGCGTTGCTTCAGACGCTTTAAAAGGTGCACCAATCGCGCCAGTCGTCAATACGGCCTTAACGCGGGAGTCGCTTGCGGCAACATTTAGCGCAATAGCAGCAGAAATTGAATGACCAATTAATCCTAATTCATTCACACCGATGACATCGATCATGGCTTTAGCCTGTCG
Source organism: Pantoea sp. X-Soil-YNGN-775 (assembly GCF_059730575.1). Taxonomy (NCBI): domain Bacteria; kingdom Pseudomonadati; phylum Pseudomonadota; class Gammaproteobacteria; order Enterobacterales; family Erwiniaceae; genus Pantoea; species Pantoea sp. X-Soil-YNGN-775. Next base: position 3,475,274 of record NZ_AP035945.1, read on the forward strand.
AATCCACATTTCAAAATCGAAATAGGGTTTTTCAGCTTTACGATCGCTAATGCCAAAGCCAATAAGATCAAGAGCGTATACATTAAAATTCTCGCCTAATGGTTCGAGAATACGTCCCCAGTTACCCAAACTGGATGCTCCAGGTCCTGAACCATGTATGAGTAATAATGTTTTTCTGCCTGCTGAACCCTTGCCAATATCAGCGTAATAGTAGCCTGCTTCAATTCCTTCAAATTCAAACGAGGATTTCTTCACTGTCACGTACATAAAAACTCCTGGCGTGCTCATGTGGGTCTGAAATCAATAATACGCAACAAAAATGATTTATGAAGAAGAAAATGGATTTTTTGTGACATCATAGATATTTCGTATGAATATCCTTCTTACAGATGCTGTGCTATTATGTAATCAAAAGCGTTGAAATTTTACCCAAGCTTATGAAAATAGTGAATATTCCTGGAGAGGGATTATGAAAAGCTCAAAAGAAGGAAAATCGTTAAACGAGACGATTTATGCATCTCTACGTGAGTTGATCCTTACGGGACAGCTCATTCCGGGTAAGAAACTCAAAATCTCTGAACTCGCAGGTCGCTTTGACGTTAGTCTCAATGTGGTGCGTGAAGCACTAAACAGATTGACCGGAGAACTTTTAGTAGAGGTGGCTCCGCAGCAGGGATTCAGCGTGCGAGGCCTTTATCAGGACGAGCTTATCGATCTCACTGAGCAAAGGGTCACGTTTGAAAGTATTGCGCTGCGTAAGGCAATTGCTTCCGGTGACATTGAGTGGCAGGGACGTCTAATCGCTTCCAATCATCGTCTGATTCACACACCGCAAACACTGCCCGAAAGCCCGGACAAGCTCAATCCCGACTGGCATAGCCGGCATGAGGATTTCAACTTTATCATGATGGAGAACTGTGGCAGTAAATGGCTGTTCCTCATGATTAAACAACTCGCAGAAGCTTACCTGATTTATCAGCGCGTCCTGCTACCGGTTGTTCCTGACCAGGGGGAGCGCAATACAGACCATAACGAACTGCTCCAGGCCATACTTGATGGTGATGCAGAAGGTGCAGTATCTATCCTCACTGAACACCTTAACCAAACCCGGGACGTGATGCTAAACGTTTTAAACGTTACAGCGCCTTCTGGTATTGGCAGACGAATCACTCATTAAAAGATGTTGAACATGGATAAACAGCAAACCCGACAGCTCCGAGCGGTACATGTCAGCCACGTGAGCGATATTAACCCGCGTATGAAACGCATCTGTCTTACCGGTGAATCTGTTGCAGCATTCGCAGAAGTGCTACCGGCGGCATGGGTAAAAGTATTTTTTACTCCACCTAATGAACCTGAAGGACCGGGGCGCGCCTATACTATTCGACGTATGTGTCCTGTAATCAATGAGTTGGTTCTGGACTTTGTTCAACACGGTGAAGGCCCAGCGGCCAGCTGGAGCCGATCTGCTAAGGAAGGCGATATCATCAGAATCGCTGGTCCTCGTGAAGGTATCGCTTTAAAAGGCATCCAGTCATTGCTCTTGTTTGGCGATGAAACGGCAATACCGGGAATTTTTGGGATCATCGAAGCGTTAGACGAAAACGTCACTGTTCAGGTTTTCATTGTGAAAGAGACAGAGGCTTCTTATGCTCCGCCTCATACCCTCGCTGCTTTATCGCTGAATTGGCTCAAAGGTGATGAGGATTTGGCAGCTCAGGTTACATCCTGGATTCAGAACAACAGCCCTGATCATGTTTGGGGAGCTGGCGAGCACAGTGTGGTCATCCCGCTGCGAAAACATCTTTTTCAGACATTTGGCCGAAGCAGGAAAGACACGACTATTACAGCTTACTGGAAATCAGGTGAAGCTGATCACCGTGATAACGCTGAGTAATCTCGCATCATTTGCTTTTTAACCATACACCCAACAGCACTGCCCCAAAATCATCGGGCCAGTGCTGTTTTTGTTATGTTTCTCTTTGCATTAACCCTGAATCTGATTCATTTTCCCCTTCACAGCTGCACAGATCCGCTTTAACCCCTCGGTCAAAACGCTACGCGGGCAGGCCGGATTAAGTCTGATAAACGCATCGGCATTGTCGACAAAACCGTTTCCGGAAACCACCAGGACATTGGCCTCGTTTATGAAGAAATTGCCCAGTGCCTTGCCTTTCAGCCCTAAAGCAGAACAGTCAATCCACATCAGATAAGTGCCTTCGCAGTCAATCATCTTCAATAAAGGCGCATGTTCCTGTAGATAACATTCGGCAAAATCAATGTTGCTTCTGATATAGGTGCGCACTTCATCCAGCCACTGATGGCCTTCTTTATAGGCTGCCGTAAAACCAATCATGCCAAAAATATTGGGCCGTTTACTGTCGCGCGACAAACAGTCCAGTTCAAACTTTTTTCTGAGTTCGGGATTCGCAATCACATTAACCGAGATCTGCAGACCCGCCATGTTGAAGGTTTTGGTTGGAGACATGCAGGTTATCGTGTTTTGCAGTAATGCCTCACTTAATGAGGCGATGCTTATGTGCTGCCTGTTGCCAAATATCATGTCGCAATGAACTTCGTCGGAAACAATTACAACATTATTTCTAAGGCAAATTTCGCCTATACGAAGCAGCTCATCTTCTGTGAGCACCCGACAGGTTGGATTATGTGGATTGCATAATATAAGCATTTTCGCCCGGGGGGATTGAGCTTTGACTTCCAGATCGTCAAAATCGATGCTGTATTTCCCATCGCGGTATAACATTGGGTTATGCGCTGGAACTCTTCCGTTAGAAACGGTAAGTTCGGTAAACAACGAAAACGCAGGCGTTTGAAAGATCACTTCATCGCCAGGTTCTGTTAGCACCCGCACGGCACCACCAATTCCAGCAATCACGCCTGGTGTATAGCTAATCCATTCGCGCTCGATATCCCAGCGATAATGCTTCTTAGACCACTCGATAAACGGATCGAAATAATCACCAGCTGGCTGCACATATCCATAAAGGCTAAAGTTTGCGGCGTTTGTGACCGCCTTAACAACAGGTTCGGCTGTACGAAAATCCATATCAGCCAGACCCAGCGCAACAGTATTGCTGTCTTTACAATCTCGCAATTTATAAGCGGATGTATTCCGGCGGTCGATAACCTCATCAAAATTACTGCTCATGCTTATTCCTCTTAACTATGTGAAATCTCTTTTAAGCCACTTCCCTGCTGATCATTAACTTCTTCAAATTCTTCATCTGAATATTTAGTAAGACTTATGCCGCATAAGCCATAAACAAGCTCAAGCACAATCATGGTGATGTTGAAAAACATGAATGGGATAATAGCGATAAGCGGGACACCCAACGTTGCAGCGATAAACGTACCGTTCAGGCTCCACGGCACCATCATGCTCAAACAATCAGTGAAGTTACTGACTGCGCGTGAGGCGTTTTCTGGGCGGTAACGAAATTTTTTATATAAAGGTGCCATCAGAGTGGCATTCATAATCATTGAAAAATAATTCGCTGCTACAAGTGATGAACACACCGCACATCCGGCAAATGTTGACGTAATTAATCCGACGCGTGAATGAATTACGTTGCTCATCGAATCAATGATTTTTCCCAGGATACCGCTGCCTTTGAGAATGCCGCCCATGCCTAATGCAGCAACAACGACGCCTATCAACTCCAGCATGCTGGAAATGCCACCGCGGTTGAGGATGGGATCAAGAAATTTATTGCCTGTTTCTATGCTGACACCGGTGGCGAGAAAATTACCGACCTCAGAAAATGAATGGCCCTGGTAGAATACGGATATAAACGATCCGACGAAACAGCCAACCATAATTGCGGCTACAGCCGATTGTTTACAGGCCAGTAAACCAATAACAACAGCCAGAGGTATGAGTGTAATCCAGCCGATATTGAAGGTACTCGCAAGTGACGACAGCATGTTATTGGTTGCCTGAACATCCATTGAAGCATCAGAAAAATAGAAACCTACAACTGTGTACAGTGCTGCCGATATGATAACGCCAGGAACCGCAACGCTTACCATGTGTTTTAAATGTTTCATTAATGGCACGCCAGCGATAGTGGAAGTCAGCAGCGGCGTATCTGCCACTGGCGAAACCAGATTTCCTACACATGAGCCTGATACGACTGCCCCGGCAACAATGCCTGGTGAAATACCCATTCCCATGCCAATCCCCATCATAGCGACACCAACCGTACTGACGGTTCCCCAGTTTGTACCCAGTGGCAGAGAAATGAGCATGGAGATCAGGAAAGCAACTACCAGAAAATATTTAGGAGAAATTAATTCTAAACCCCAGTAAATGAGTGTTGGGACCGTACCCGCACTGATCCAGACGGCTATCATGCAACCAATAGCCAACAACAGGGCAAATAATCCTGCACCGACTTTAATCATTTCATATACGTCTTTCTCAATCTCTTTAGGGGAATAACCTAACTTCCACGCAAAAGGGACCAGAATAAGCCATGAGAAAAACAATGTCGTTACAATAGGAATGCCGAGTAAACTCATTGATGCCACAATGAATAAGATCAATATTACGATAGTCATCAACGCGAAATTCAGTGATGGCTGTTTTTTAGGCTGCGCCTTTATATCCTCTGCTATTTCCATCGTCTTGGCCCTTCATTTGAGTAGGTTAATATGTCCAAATCAATGAGACATAAGCGGTCGTAACGCCAATATATGCATTTTTTTTGATGATTATTCATGGCGGCTTCATGCCAGTTCCAGGTAATGAATTACATTTTTGAAATACTCATAATGTTGATATGAATTGATAATCGCTACTTTTTATAAGCGATAACCTCGATCTCAACCTTTGCATTTTTCGGCAATTTTGCAGCTTCTATACACGACCTGGCGGGCGCTGCTGAGCCTGAAAAGTACGAACTATATACCTCATTGAATTCAGCGAAGTCAGCTATATCAGCAAGAAAACACGTAGTTTTAAGCACGGTACTAAGCGATGCTCCACTCTTTTCAAGGACTGCTTTGACGTTTTCAAGCGATTGTATTGTCTGTTCTTTGATACCACCTTCCGGGAACAGCATGGTTTCAGGTATCAGTGGTAGTTGCCCTGAAGTAAATACCAGATCACCGAACATAATCCCCTGCGAATAGGGACCTATAGCTTCAGGAGCATTTGAGGTGGCAATAGCTTCTTTTTGATTCATTATGTGTTCTCACTGTTATTAAGTTTAAATTCACGCAGGTATTTATAAACTGCATTTTTTGAAATACTTAACTTCTCTGCCACAATATTTGCCGACTCTTTAAGTTCAAATATTCCGCTTTCATAGAGATTGTAAACAATAGCGCGAGTACGCAATTTTTTATTAATTCTTTGATCATTATCAACCTCACTTATCGCTCTGCAGGTTGATTCATTAATTAGCTCTTGAGGATTTGAACTGAAATTTTCAGGTAGTAATCCATTGAGTATATGGTCAGGCATTAACGTTTTAACCAGTTCAGGAAAGGGAACTGAAACGTTAATATTCACACAAAAAAGACCGATAGGTTTTTGACTTTCACCTGCTACTACACAAGTTGTCGATTTAAGTAATTTACCTTCTCTGTTGCGCGTGAAATAGCTGCGAGAATTCACCTCACCCGTCTGATTAAACTGCCTGAGCATTTTCAAACCCATATCAGTGATCGGCGAGCCCACCTCACGATTGGTATGGTGCCCATTTACGATCTTCACCACCGAAGCATCAAGACTTTCAAATGAGTGCAATACCACTTCACAGTGAGATCCAATAAGGTCTGCGACCATGTCAGCAAGCCGAAAGTAGGATGTCATGTGTTCATGATCCTTTTCGGTAAAAGCCATACTGCGCTGTATCTCGTTGTCATCAATATTCATAAATAACCATAAAATGGATTTTATTTGATTTTATGGATTATAAATAACACACAAAAAAGCAACATAAACATACTTAAAACTTATGACACCAATCACATCATTTTTAATAAAGACATTAAAATCAATTATTTATATAATTTTGGTTAAAACTTATCGTTTTAAAAGTGGACTTTTGTTTACTTTGTCTATGTCAAAAATTCCCCTTTTGTTCACCTTGGGAGAAGGCGTCGGACTGATTTACAGGGTTGATGAATGAAGTGGGCACAGTGAGAAATAACAAAGAGCGTTGGGAAGAGCTTTGTTGGAGAACCTCGAAAAGGTACGCCGGAGGGAAAAAGGGCACCATCAGGTACCCTTCAATTTATCCAGCAATCACGCGAGCTCTGTTTTAGCGGGCAGGAAGATAGCCATAAGCCCAACCAAGGGCAGGAAGGCGCAGATTTTGAAAACAGTAGCAATGCCAGCGTAATCAGCCACGACGCCAAGGCCTGCTGCGCCTAGGCCGCCCATGCCGAAAGCGAAGCCGAAGAACAAGCCGGAGATCATTCCAATCCGTCCTGGCACCAGTTCCTGTGCAAATACCAGAATTGCCGAAAACGCAGAAGACAGTACCAGACCGATAATGATGGAAAAAAGACATGTCATTTCGAGGTTCAGCCAGGGTAATGCCAGGCTGAATGGAGCAGTTCCCAGGATTGAACACCAGATAACTTTTTTACGTCCAAAGCGATCACCAATCGGCCCGCCGATGACCGTTCCTGCAGCAGCGGCGAAAAGAAAAGCAAATAGATATAGCTGTGCGCTCTGAACAGACAGTCCAAATTTCTCGATTAGATAAAATGTGTAGTAACTGCTGAGGCTGGCTGTATAAACAAATTTAGAAAAGATCAGTACCAGTAGTACGCTGATGCCGATGATCACTTTTCTACGTGGAAGAGAGGACACAGCCCGAGCTGTTATCGACTTAGATGCAGCTGCATGCTGTGCAGCGTACCAGCGGCTCACCTGTAACAGAATGACTATCGCCAGCATGGCGGCCAGCACAAACCATGCGACATGTCCTCTTCCATAAGGGGCGACAACCACCGCTGCCAGCAGTGGACCTAAAGCACTTCCCAGGTTACCACCAACCTGGAAAAGCGATTGTGCCAGCCCGTGCCTGCCGCCCGACGCCATTCTGGCCACACGAGAGGATTCAGGATGGAAAACAGATGATCCTGTTCCCACTAATGCTGCGGCAATCAACAGCGCCGGGTACGACTCAGCCAAAGCCAGCATCACTAAGCCCAGTAAAGTGAAACCCATACCCACCGGCAGCGAACGTGGCTGCGGATGTTTATCGGTAAACATCCCAATTAGTGGCTGGAATAAAGATGATGTCACCTGAAAAGTTAAAGTGATCAATCCAATTTGCACAAAGCTCAGTGAGAATTCTGGTTGTAGCAACGGGTAAAGCGCCAGAATCAGCGACTGGATCATATCGTTAAGAAGGTGTGCAGCGCTAATAGCACCCAATACACCAAATGATGTGCGAGGCAAAGCCAATGATTTTGCCGTGACAGACTTGTTGTAACTCATTTTTTAACCCCAAAAAATATTATCTGAACCCTGATTTCCGAAAAATAAAACGCAGAAAGCCCGGCATATGCCGGGCCTTTATCTGGCTGTAATGACTTATAAAATGTTGCCCGCGGCATACCGTTAGTCGGACCCTTTTTTGGACATGATCGCAAATACCAGATTCACCGCGACTAATACGATTGCTCCAAGCAATACGAATGCCAACTTGAGCCCCGTAAAATGCGCGGCATAACCAATCAGCGCTGGCCCCATTAATACGCCCAGGTATCCCAGGATACTGGCTGATGCAATGGCAAGCGAAGCTGGCATAGATTTTTGTCTGCCTGCAAGAGAGAACAGCACCGGCACAACGTTACCTGCAGCAAATCCGGCCAGAGCCATCGAAGCGAGTACTGCATAGAAGGACTGCACTTCAGCGGTGAGGAAAATGCCTGCAGCAGTGATAAGAACACCTGACAGAAGCATAGTTTTCTCGCCAAGCAGTGTAACGATGCGGTCACCAACAAAGCGGCTTAGAGCCATTGCTATCGCGAATACCACATATCCGATACCTGAAACATTCGCCGCGACCTGCTTAACCTGAATCAGCAAAATTGCGCCCCAGTCCAGCATCGCACCCTCCGCCAGGAAGATGATCATTGCCAGCACGCCAATTGCAACCACCTTACCGCGTGGAATGACGAACAACGGATGTTCTTCTTCTGAACGGGTATTCAGGAAGCCACGTGCAGCGAGTGATATACATACAAGGATCAGTGCTGCCGCCATTGCTGCCGCAAAGACGATATGCAGGCCTGTAGCAATCAGGAGGGTGACGAAGCTCGCGCCCGCCAGGCCACCAATACTGTAAAATCCATGGAAGCCAGACATTAAAGGCTTGCCAGCTGCATTTTGCACTTCAGTGCCATGGATATTGGCAGCTACGTCAATCGCACCGATTGAGCATCCGAACAGCAGTAAAGTCAGTCCCAGGGTCAACGGGGTCGAAACATGCGCCAGCAATGGCAACGCAATAATCAGGCCCAGCGCTCCTGCAATAATGATCTTTTTACTGCCGATTTTTCCTGCAAGTCCACCTGCAGTAGGCATGCCAATTACAGCGCCTAACCCCAGACAAAGTAATACCGTACCCAGCATCGCTGAATCTGCATTAATACGTTGCTGCGCAAACGGAACCAAAGGTGCCCAGCATGAGAGGCCAAATCCCGCGATGAAAAATGCTATACGCGTTGACCACTTCGCTCTGCTTAAATTAAGCTGCTTTTGCTCAGCTCCGGATGAAACGGCCGACTTCTGGCCGTTCCATGAAACATCTGACTGACTCATAATTTAATTACCCATGATTAAAATTCTTTCGTATAAGTATGATACTCATGGATGCATTGGTGTGATTCATCTATAATGACCAAATATGTCGATAACACGCCACATTGTTAAAAACCCAGATGATGCAGAGTCCGCAGTTGTTGGCCAGTCGGAAAGTTCGGCGCCCTATACCAGCGATTTGCATAGCCATCAGCGTCATCAACTGATTTTTGCTACCCGTGGGGTGGTACATATGGTGACGTCTGAAGGAGAGTGGATACTGCCTACCAGCCGAGCTTTATGGATTAGTGGCGGCACAAAACATGCATTAACGGTTAAGCGGCCATCGCACATCAGCATCTTGTATATAAAATCTGAAATTAATCCGTTCCCTGACTCAGAACGCTGCCGGGTTGTTGAGGTTTCGCCTTTAGTACGTGAACTGATATCCGCCTGCGCTAATCATCCATGGGATTACAAACCAGACTCGCCTGAGTCACGTCTGGCAAATGTGTTAATTGATCAGATCAGATTGCTGAGTAATTCCCCCCTTGATCTTATGATGCCTACAGATGAGCGAGCCCTGCGTGTGGTAGATATTCTTAAGCGCGACCCAGGCAACCGCTCCACATTACATGAACTGGCAAGAGAGGCTGGTGCCAGCGGTCGAACGATTGAACGTCTGTTCACGCGAGATACTCACATGTCATTTGGTGCGTGGCGGCTTCGCCATCGAATGCTGTATGCCGTTGAAAGGCTCGCTTATGGTGAAAACGTTACCCGGGTAGCACTGGAAGCCGGTTACGAATCTTCATCGAGTTTTATCGCGTCCTTCCGCTCTATGTTTGGCACCACGCCTTCGCGCTATTTTGGTTAAATGAAAGCGGTTAAGCGCGCCTGATTAGCCATAAAAAGAACGGTACCCCGACTAACGCAGCAACCAGACCAGCCGGAAGCTGAAAAGGAAAAATGAGCATTCTTCCTAACCAGTCTGACCCAACCATTAGGGCGCTACCGGCTACGGCAGATATTACCAGTTGAGCTGATGCACTTCGGTAACCGAGCGCCCGTGCTGTATGGGGGGCCATTAAGCCAACAAAGCTGAGTGGTCCGACTATGAAAGTGGAGGTTGCAGTGAGAACTGCAGCAACACACATTATGGATAGCCTGCTTGCTGTTAGTGGCATGCCTGCTGATCTGGCTATCGACTCGCCTAACGGCAGCAGCGTAAGCCACCTTCTTAATAAAGGGGTAATAAGACCCAGCGCAGCGGCAACAGCTAAAGCTGACCACGCTTTTGACGCTGAAATACCATATGTCGATCCCGCAAACCAGGTAAGTAGTGTCGATACACGTGGATCACCGCCAGCCAGCATTAACATTAACAACGCCATAAAAGCTGCATTCAGTGCCATACCTGCCAGCATCATCCTTTGAGCAGAAAAATTACGGTAACCAGCAAGGGTTGTAACGGTGAATAAGGTGATGACAGACCCGAGGCAACCCGCAGGTAAAAGCCAGCCGCTCAGATCTCCGGGAACGAGCATAATAACTATCACCAGACCTGCCGCAGCCCCTGTGCTCACACCGACAACTTCCGGACTGGCTATTGGATTACCGGTTAAACGCTGGATCAGGCAGCCAGCAAGACCAAGCATTGCTCCTGCAGCTAACGCGGCAACGACACGTGGAAGCCTGAAATCCAAGGTTGCTTGTTTAGACCATTGCCAGCCTGAACTGTATTGCCCTAAATACAAAGCAAGCGTTATCAGAAGAAGCAGTACAGTTATCCCGACAGCAAGCCCGGTGCTTAATTTTCTTTTCTTCTCAGGAAAATCACCCGTAACGGCCGTCTTTGACTGCATGTTTTCTCTCAGGCGTGGTAATAACCATAATAGCGCCGGCGCACCAAGAAGAGCCGTAACGGTGCCGGTCGGCACTTCTCGCCAGATTAGCGACAACAGAATGACCGCTTGATCTGAAATAAATAAAAGCAGTGCACCGACGAAAGGCGCAGCAACAATCAAATGGTTCAAGCGTCGCGCACCGAATAAGCGTGCAATAAGTGGGGAAAACAATCCGATAAAACCAATGATCCCCGAGGTTGTAACCATTGCCGCAGTAAGACAAACAGCGATGAATAAAGAAACGAAGCGCACAGCATGCAGGCGCAGACCAAGATTCCGGGAAATGGAATCGTCCATGCCGAGTAGCGTAAGAGGCCTCATCAACAGGAAAGACAGTAGGAAAAACATCAGCAATTGCGGCATAAGTTTGACTACATTTCCCCAGCCGTTTTGTGTCAGTGATCCCGTGCCCCATAAAAGCACACTCTGCAGTCTCTCATGAAAGTAGAGCCCGATAAGCTGAGAGACAGCGCTACAATAGAGTGTCATGACGAGCCCCACCAGAATGAGTGATACCGGCGAAAGCCTTTTACCTCGAATGACGATGGCCACCAAAATTCCCATGGCCATGGCACCATAAAGCGCACCTGAATAGGGGGTAATTAGTTGACCACCCCACAATGTGGCGAGCGTCATTCCAAGTTGAGCACCGTTCGCAACTCCCAATGTGGAGGGTTCAGCCAGCGGGTTTTGTAGCACCTGCTGAAACAAAAGCCCAGCCAGGCCGAGGCCTGCGCCAGTGAGTAACGACATGACTATTCGAGGTAACAGGGTATCGTGAAAGAGAACCTGTGAAATCACGTTGTTATCAGGGGCGATCAGTCCCGAAAGCCAGACATGCACCGGTAACACATTGCTGAGGTTAAACCCTGCCAGCAACAACGCTACAGCCAGGGATAATGAGATGATGCTTATACGCTGGGTTTTCATATTTTGTTCAGAAGACTTTTGAGAAGATGGCAGAAGCGCAAAGCAGTAAGCGGTCCTCCGTAGTACCAGAGCCCAGGCACCCTATGAAATTGTCCGGAGCGAACAAATGGCATAGCTTTCCAGAGTGCCGTTGAGGCCAACTCATTCATGACGGCTTCATCGTTTTGCTCTGTAAAACAAATAACATCGGTATGAACTATCGAAGCAAGTCGCTCAATACTGACAACCGCGCTTCCCCAGAAGTTGGTTTCGCCCTGCCATCCCCCCGGAATCTCTGCCCCTGTCATAACATCCATAAAAAGGCTGTTTTCGCCAAAAACCAGCGCATGTCTTGCGTCAACCAACGCCATGAAAAGCAGAGGACGCTTGATTTTGTCTGCTGCGGCCAGGCGTAATGATGCTATGTCCCGTTCCAGCCAGGCCAGCACTTCACGTGCAGTCTTTTCTTTACCGATTTTTGCAGCCAGAGACAGCAGCGCAGTGCAGGTAGTTGAAAGCGGATGACCATTTTTATCACTGAATGCAATGGCCATCGATGGGGCGATAGCGTCGTAGAGTGTTGGCGGTGGGCCATACCCTTCTGCATAAACGATCAGAGCCGGCTTGAGTGCAGCCATCAGTTCGAGGTTAGGCTCGGTACGTAAACCCAGCTCAGTCACATCTTCTGACAACACCGGCTGCTGAACGAGGGACCGGTAATTGGCAGCTTCAGCCACAGCAAGTGGCATTACACCTAAGGTAAGTAACATCTCCAATGGTAGCCACTCTGTAGCCACAATTCCTGAATCTGTGTGCGGTGAACTGGTTACCATTTGAGCGTCGACAAATGGAGAGAACATTGTCGTAACAGCGAGCATACGCAGCATATGACGCCGGCCAGGATCAATTGAAGTGGATATTACTTTTTTACTGGACATAACTGACCGGGTGCCCTTTACTCGGGTGCAAGAAAGTTCCCATCAATATTCCATAGATCCCTTTCAAAACTTCAGTCTGCATAAGTTCATGTGGAGCGCCCTGTGCAATAATTCCTCCTTTTCTGAGGGCAACAAGGTGGTGACAATAGCGAGCCGCCATATTGATATCATGCAGCACCGCGATGACGGTTACTCCCTTAGCGGATGACAATTGCCTGAGCAATGTAAGCACTTCTATTTGATGACCCACATCAAGCGCAGAGGTAGGTTCATCAAGTAAAAGACAACGCGTATCCTGTGCAATAGCCATTGCAATCCATGCTCGCTGCCGTTCACCCCCTGACAGGGAGTCCACATATCGATCAGAGAGGTTGTTCAACCCTGCTGCAGTTAAAGCGTCATTAACTATAGCCCGGTCTGTCGCTTTAAAACGGCCCAGAGCTCCATGCCAGGGGTAGCGACCAAGAGATACTATCTCATATACAGTCATACCCTCAGCTGCGGGTAGCTGTTGCGGGACATAAGCTACCTGACGAGCAAAATCGGAGGATGACCAGGACTCCAGAGGTTTCCCGTTTAGCAGTAGCATTCCTGAGGTTGGCTTATGATGGCGGCCTAACAACTTAAGCAGGGTCGATTTGCCGGACCCATTGTGACCAATAAGACCTGTGAACGCCCCCACAGGAAATGACAATCTTGAACCATGAAAAAGTGGTTTTCCTGATATAGAAAACTCAGCGTCGCAAACATTAAAACAAGCAGAAGACATTCGACACATTTCCATTTAAATCATTGTGGATTATCAGCCTCCCTTCAACTTTGTGTGAGGGGATCGCATATCCGGAATGGTTTTTAAAGGCAGGATATGGGCATACCCTCTTCCGAAATCACATGTTCCTAATCACACTCGTCGGAATAAAGTAGAACGAATGGAGAATGATTATAAGAATGGTTTTTATTTACCGAGTGGAGTGGATTTTCGATCTATTTAACTAATGAAGTTACCCACAAATCCCAACTTATACTGTAATCAATTAATTATTATACAGATAACGCTATTGCGACAATGTATGTAGATAACACGACAATGAATGTGTTGCATTAAACTTGGCTTAAACCAACTTAATCCCAATAGGACACGGCCAGAACAAAATTAATTCTATGTGTACTGCCCCTCAACATCGCTTAAGCGACAATGTATAGCTTTAAGACGACTAATTGCATGGCTGAAAAAAAAATATTAATAATCATAAATTCAATTAGTTACCACATAGAGTTGGTAAATATATAATTTTGAACATTAACTCTGAGATGTTGAATATAAACAGGAGGCGGCTTATTATCTGCCATTCACCGTGCAGGTGAACTCTCAGTTCGGCACATATTTTCAGAGAAACCGTCAGGTTCTTAACTATAAATAGCTAATTGAGATGAATTCATACACAACTCTCTTCAAATACACATACCCGATCCGGGGATGTCTACACACTTTAGTTCCCAGGCAAGAATAATTTCTGCAGTTGCACACTTAATTTTGATACGAATCGAGACAGAGATGATTTTCTTTCACACCTGTTAAAGATTTTATCTTCAAATCTTTTATTCACATCCTAGTTATGTGTCAGTTTTTAATGCTTAGCATGTAACTAACAGGATAATAACTTAAATATTTATAGAGTATAAAATGACAGAACTTAATTTGAATTATAACCATTACGAAAATAATAAAAGCAAAAAAATCATTATAAGCGGCGCAGGTATCGCTGGTTCAACTCTAGCCTTCTGGCTAAGCAAAATGGGACATAAAGTTACTGTGGTTGAACGTGCCCAGACTATGCGTCTATCAGGTCAAACCGTTGATATTAGAGATGAGGGATGTGAGGTAGTATCCCGTATGGGAATAATGGATGAAATTCATAGCCTAATGACGCGTGAAGAAGGTTTGCGATTCGTAGATAGCAGTAATCAGATACAGGCTGAATACCCTAGCGCGGGTGGAAAAAAATCGTTCGTTACCGACATTGAGATTCTGAGAGCTGATCTGTCAAAGCTTCTTATGAGAAAAACAGAAGATAATGTTGAATATGTTTTTGGTGATAACATTACAGATATCAGTGAAAACAAGAACGGAGTTGACGTAAGTTTTGAACACTCTCAAATTAGATCTTTTGATTTGTTATTGATTGCAGAGGGAATGAGGTCTCGTACCCGTAAAATTGTATTTGGTGAGGTCCCTGTAAAACATATCGGACTTTATACTGCATATTTTGCTATACCCTATGAGCCTCAAGATGGAACCTGGGTACGCTGGAGCAATTGCCAAGGGGGCAAATCAATTTTACTACGCCCTGATCAAGGAAAAACGACTCGCGCTTATCTCTATGTTCGTAGCGACGAGCGAGGTATAGATCTTAAGGGACGATCAGCAGTCAATGATTTTATCAAACGTAAGTTCAAAGATGATAATTGGGAAGCTCCACGTATTCTTGCGGAACTTAACAAATCAGATGACATCTTCTTTGAAGATCTTGGTCAAATAAAAATGCCGGCTTGGTCTAAAGGTCGTGTTGCTGTTGTTGGTGATGCTGCTTACTGTGCTACACCTGTAAGCGGAATGGGAACAACACTTGCAATCGTAGGTGCTTACATCCTTGCTCAGGAATTGAATCGAAATAGTAATTATCAAATGGCGTTCGAAATTTATGAAAACAGGATGCGGCCTTATGCTGAAAAAGCTCAAAAGATTAATCCCTGGACAATAAGGTTGGAACAACCCTCTACTCGTTTAGGAATTAGCTTTTTTTATAAATGGAAGCGTTTAGAAAGGACTTCAATAATGCAATTTTTTATGAGACCTTTCACACCCAAACCGGAACCTGAAACTTTCCTTGATTGAATTGATAAAAATAGTAATAAAATCAATTTCACCAAAAAAAGAATGATTTAAAGTTAATAGCAGCACCTGCATAAGGTGTTGCTGACATGCCCCATGATTAGATACAGCGCTCACTTAGTAATGTCAGATCCTTGACCCTGAGCCCGAATATGTTCCATGCATAATCAGGAATAACCGGCTTCAGGTTGGTTGCTTATTCTGGCAACCGGAAGATTTTTAATACATGACCGTATAACGTTTTGAAGGCGCGAGTCGGTAAATAGAATCATGAACAAATGACTGGCTTGGCTAAGGATTTTTTACTAAGCGAACAGGTGCATACTACAACGTGGAGCGTAAAAGGGATGGCTTGAGAAAATGTAAGGCTCATTTTGATGGGCGGCATCAATGGCAATCGCTGGAAGGGGGTAAGTAAATCTAACGAAACTTGAGGTTTTGTTGACAGATGCGACAATGATTGCAATTATTTACGCCAACGAGAAAAGGGCATCAGCTCGAACTGATACCCTTTCTTGAAGATTTTTATGTTCAATGTTGGATGATGCATCTGTCAATGCAGTCACCGTTGCTTTGAACACCATCTTCGTTTAGACACCCGTTAGAGATCTCACTTCTAACCAGTGTGCTTCGATGTATGGTGCCCGGACGCGGAATCGAACCACGGACACGGGGATTTTCAATCCCCTGCTCTACCGACTGAGCTATTCGGGCAACGGGGCGCATTAAACCAAAGCGGCCCGACAGCGTCAAACGCTTTTCAACAAAATGAAATCGACTGACGGCTTTTCCATCAAACCTGCCTGCCCGCCCCGCCGCTGCCGGTAAAAATCGTGCTATCGGCTGCCGAAATTTCAACCTGGATGCCCGTTGAGGCTGAATTGTGGCGCTACCAGGCCGATAAATGTGACGAGACCAACACTAATAATAAGGATCACCATGTTTTACACCATTACATCAGGAATTGCTTCCCGCCTCAGTTGGCAGAAGCGTACACACTCCGCAG
The DNA here is from genome assembly GCF_059730575.1 of Pantoea sp. X-Soil-YNGN-775. Classification (NCBI taxonomy): domain Bacteria; kingdom Pseudomonadati; phylum Pseudomonadota; class Gammaproteobacteria; order Enterobacterales; family Erwiniaceae; genus Pantoea; species Pantoea sp. X-Soil-YNGN-775. The sequence continues at coordinate 3,491,715 of NZ_AP035945.1, forward strand.
CAACCCTCACCTCGCTTAACGACTCGATCGCCATGATTGAGTTCACGGCCGATGGCACCGTTATCGGCGCAAATGCCCTGTTTCTTGAGCGGATGGGCTACACGCTGGCAGAAATTGCGGGCCAGCATCACAGCCTGTTCTGTACGCCGGATCAGCTGCAATCCAGCGACTACAAAGACTTCTGGCTGCGGCTGAACCGGGGCGAAAGTTTCAGCGACAAGTTTCTCCGCGTCGCCAAAAACAGCCGACCGGTGTGGCTCGAAGCCAACTATGTGCCGGTGCAGGATCGCCACGGACGGGTATTTAAGATCGTTAAGCTGGCGACCGACATCACCAGCCACATAAACGATGCACAAGAGCAGCGCGCAATGACCAATGCGATTGAGCGCTCAATGGCGGTGATCGCCTTTAACCTGAAAGGCGAAGTGCTCAAAGCCAACGACAATTTCCTTAAGACCATGGGATACTGTCGTGAGGAAATTCAGGGTGTGCACCACAGTCTGTTCTGTTCAGAGGCGATCCGTAACAGCCGCGAATACAGTGAACTCTGGCAGCAGCTGAATCACGGTGAATTTATCTCGGGTCAGTTTCCCCGGGTGAATAAACAGGGCCGAACCGTCTGGCTGCGCGCCACCTACAATCCGGTGTTCGACCAGCAGGGCAAACTGTATAAAGTGGTGAAATTTGCCACCGACGTCACCGCCCAGGTTGAGAAGAATCAGCAGGAACGTGAGGCGGCACAACGGGCCTATCACACCGCATTGCAGACCAACGAAAGCACCCGCGTCGGTGCAGAGGTGATCGCTAATAGCGTGCAGACCATGAACGCGCTGGCGGGGGAACTGCAGGGAATTTCCGGCGATATCTCCGGCCTGAGCGAATCGTCAGACCGCATCGGCTTTATCGTGGAGAGCATTCGCCGCATTGCCGATCAGACCAATCTGCTGGCGCTGAATGCGGCGATTGAAGCGGCGCGAGCGGGCGCCCATGGCCGCAGCTTTGCCGTGGTTGCCAACGAAGTCAGAACGCTGGCGGCCAACATCAACCGCGCCACCGCAGAGATTGAGAGCCGGGTACAGCAAAATCACCTGCTGGCGAATAAGGCGCTGAAGGGAATTGAATCGAACCTGAAGCGCGCCGATCAGGGGGTGCAGCTGGCGCAGGAAGCGGGCGGCGTGATTGCGGAAATTCGTGAAGGCGCAACGGATGTGGTGCGCGCCATCAGCCACGTCACCGAGACGCTGAAATCTTAACATCAAAGGGGCCATGGCCCCTTTTTTTACCCCTGCACCGCTACTTCTTCTCTGCCGCCTCCGGCGCTTCTGGTGCTTCTGGCGCGGGCGGAATAAAGATGTGATCCAGAATGGCACGCATCACCGGTGCTGCCGTCACCCCTTCCCCACCGCCATTTTCCAGTATCAGCGTCACCGCCACTTTAGGCGCGTTAAACGGCGCAAACGCGGTATAGAAGATATGGTCACGCAGCCGGACCGGGATCATTTTGGCGTTATAGGTCTGGTTCTGTCGCAGACCAAACACCTGCGAGGTGCCACTTTTCGCTGCGATGCCATAAGGTGCGGTATGAAAATATTTATAGCCGGTGCCGTTAGGCGCATTCGCCATACCAAACATCGCGTGGCGCACCAGTGACCAGTACGGCGAATGCGGATCGCCAATCTGCGCCGCCGGCTGTTTCGGTTGATAGTTCTCTACCTGGTTACCGCGCTGCGCTTTCTGCAGCAGGTGCGGCGCAATCACCCGACCGTTATTAATCAGCGCTACCATCGCTTTTTCCATCTGAATCGGCGTCGCGATCCAGTAGCCCTGACCGATGCCGACTGAAATGGTGTCGCCCTGATACCAGGCTTTTTTGTGCACCTTCTGCTTCCACTCGCGGCTCGGCAATAAGCCGTTGTACTCTTCATTCAGGTCGATGCCGGTCGATTTGCCGTAACCAAACTGACTGAGCAGGGTGTGGATACGGTCGATGCCCATCATGAACGCCACCTGATAGAAGAAGGTATCGGCAGACTCCTCAATCGCCCGCGTAACATCCAGCATGCCGTGGCCGGTTTTTTTCCAGTCGCGATAGCGGCGATCGGTGCCCGGCAGCGTCCAGGTGGGCGCGCCAAAGAACTGCGACTGCGGCGTAATCACATGGGTCAACAGCGCAGACATCGCCATATAGGGCTTCACCGTCGAGGCGGGAGGATAGAGCCCCTGGGTAACGCGATTGATCAGCGGCAGATCCTTATTCTGCAGCAGCGATTTGTAGGCCTGATAGCTGATGCCCTTCACGAACGGATTAGGGTCGTAGCTGGGACTGGAAACCATCGCCAGCACCGAACCGTCACGCGGGTCCTCAATCAGCAGCGCTGCTCGCTGGCCGGCCAGCAGGCTTTCGGCGTACTGCTGCAGATGCAGATCCAGCGTCAGGGTGAGGTTTTTCCCGGCCGCCGGCGGCACCTCTTTCAGCACCCGCACGATGCGGCCGTGGTTATCCACTTCCACTTCCTGATAGCCCGGCTTACCGTGCAGCAGAGTTTCGTAATAGCCTTCAATGCCCTGTTTACCGATGTTGTGGTCAGCGGCGTAGTTCTCGGCGATGCCTGCCGCATTCAGCCGTTTGTAGTCGTTATCGTTGATTTTCGACACATAACCGAGCACGTGCGCCAGATCGGCACCGTAGGGATATTCACGATCCTGATAAACTTCGATACTGGCACCGCTAAAACGAAACTGGTTAACCGCGAAGCGGCCCACCTGCTCCTCGCTCAGCTCCTCTTTCAGCACCACCGGCTTGTAGCGGCTGGTCTGTTTTAACGCATGCCGGAAGGTTTCAATCTCATCAGGTGTCAGGTCAAGGATCGGCGTCAGCGCCCGCAGCGTGGCCTGCATATCGGTGATTTTATACGGCGTCAGAGTGATGGCGTACCAGCTGACGTTGCGTACCAGCGGAATGCCGTTGCGGTCATAAATCAGCCCGCGCGTCGGGGCGATGGGGATCATTTTGATGTCGTTCTGGTTGGATCGGGTCTGATAGTAGCTGTGGTCGCGCACCTGCAGGCGATACAGATTCACAGCAAGAACAGTGAAGCAGAGACAGACCAGAGCGAAAGCTACCGTCGCGCGACGGGCAAACAGTTTCTCTTCAGCGTCGAAATTACGAAAATTCATCAGGCAGCATTATCAGGCGGTTATTTATTATTTGTTGTTCCGCAACATGATAAAGCGCGATCGCCGGGGCACCAGCGCGAAGATGCACAAGCCTGGCGAAAAGTGTGTCATTTGATGTGAATGTTACAGGACGGATAAGGCGAAGAAGATCGGGTCCTCCTCATCAGAAGAGGACCCGGCAGGCTGCAGGCGGTAACGTTACCCGCCGGATGGATTAATCCCCCAGCAGCACCGACTCCAGCGCAATTTTAATCATGTCGTTGAAGGTGGTCTGACGTTCAGCGGCAGAGGTCTGCTCGTGAGTACGGATGTGGTCCGATACGGTGCAGATGGTCAGCGCTTTAGCACCGAACTCTGCCGCCACGCCGTAGATGCCAGCCGCTTCCATCTCTACGCCGAGGATGCCATATTTTTCCATCACATCGAACATCTGCGGATCCGGGGTGTAGAACAGATCGGCGGAGAAGATGTTACCGACGCGGGCTTCAACACCCAGATTTTTGGCTGCATCGACGGCGTTACGCACCATGTCGAAATCAGCAATCGCCGCGAAATCGTGATCTTTGAAACGCATCCGGTTTACTTTGGAATCGGTGCAGGCACCCATACCAATCACGATGTCGCGCAGTTTAACGTCTGCACGGACCGCGCCACAGGAACCTACACGAATGATTTTCTTCACACCGAAGTCGGTGATCAGCTCTTTGGTGTAGATCGAGCAGGAAGGAATGCCCATGCCGTGGCCCATTACCGAGACTTTACGGCCTTTGTAGGTGCCGGTGTAGCCCAGCATGCCGCGCACATTGTTCACTTCAACCGGGTTTTCCAGGAAGGTTTCTGCAATGTGTTTCGCGCGCAGCGGGTCGCCCGGCATCAGAACGACGTCAGCGAAATCACCCATTTCGGCATTAATATGCGGAGTTGCCATTGTTACTTTATCCTTGTTAAATCGCTGGGTTACAGCATGTTCTTGCCATAGTCCATGTCGGACAGGCCAAAATAGTGTGCAATTGTCTGACCAATATCGGCGAAGGTTTCGCGATAACCGAGTGAACCCGGCTCAACTTTCGGTCCGTAAATCAGAATCGGAATGTGCTCACGGGTGTGTTCGGTGCCTTGCCAGGTCGGATCGCAGCCGTGGTCAGCGGTCAGGATCAGAATGTCATCCTCGCCCACCAGCTCCATCAGCTCCGGCAGGCGACGGTCAAACAGTTCCAGTCCGCCAGCATAACCGGCGACATCACGGCGATGTCCCCACGTCGAGTCGAAGTCGACAAAGTTGGTGAAGACAATCGAGTGATCCGGCGCGATTTTCATCTCCTGAATCGTGGCGTCAAACAGCGCATCCAGACCGGTCGCTTTGACCTTTTTGGTGATGCCCTGCTCAGCGTAGATGTCCGCGATTTTACCCACCGAAATCACCTGACCGCCCTTCTCATCCACCAGCTTTTTCAGCATGGTGGCTGACGGCGGCTCAACCGCCAGATCGTGACGGTTACCGGTACGTTCGAAGTGACCGGCTTTGTCGCCGACAAACGGACGGGCGATAACGCGGCCGATGTTATAGCCGCCTTCCGTCAGCTCTTCGCGGGCAATTTCGCACAGCGCATAGAGGCGATCCAGGCCAAAGGTCTCTTCATGACAGGCAATCTGGAATACCGAGTCCGCAGAGGTGTAGAAAATCGGCTTGCCGGTTTTCATGTGCTCTTCACCCAGCTGATCGAGAATCACCGTCCCCGAAGAGTGGCAGTTACCGAGGTAGCCTGGCAGCTCAGCGCGCTGCACCAGCTTATCGAGCAGTTCCTGCGGGAAACTGTTCTCCTGATCGCTGAAGTAGCCCCAGTCAAACAGCACCGGAACCCCGGCGATTTCCCAGTGGCCTGACGGCGTATCTTTACCTGACGAGATTTCGCTGGCGTAAGCGTAAGCGCCGGTGATCTTCGCGTTCGGGTCAAGGCCCGCCGGGAAGCGGCCAGTCGAAAGCTCTGCGGCCTTACCCAGACCCAGCGCGGTCAGATTAGGCAGATGTAAAGGCCCTTTACGGCCTTTGTCCGCTTCACCTTTGAAACAGGCTTCAGCGATGTGACCAAGCGTATCTGAACCTGCGTCACCGAATTTATCGGCATCTTTACTGGAGCCGATCCCGAAGGAGTCGAGAACCATAATAAAAGCACGTTTCATGCAAGTCTCCTGCGCAATGGCGCGTGACAAGTCAAAAAAAAGCGATCAGATCAGTATACCCGAATGCGTTGCCGCTGGCACCGATTACTGCCCGATTAACTGACATCGCTCACACGACGATAAACCACTGGCGTAGCGGCTGGCGCGCTATCGCCGATCACCAGCGCGGCTTTGACCGCAGCGGCAGCCTGTTGCCACTGCGCTTCGTTGCTGGCGTGGATTATCGCCAGCGGGCGCTGCGCATCGGCACGTTCACCGAGGGTGATCATCTCGCTTAAGCCAACGCTGTAATCGATGCTGTCGCTGGCACGCTGGCGTCCGCCGCCCAGCGCCACCACTGCCAGACCGAGCGCCCGGGTATCCATGCTGCTGACAATGCCAGGCTGGTCGGCGTAGACCGCCTTGCTCAGCATTGGCGCAGGCAGATAGGCATCGTAGCGCTCGACAAAATCGGCCGGCCCGTTCTGCGCCGCCACCATGCGGGCAAAAACCTCTGCCGCCCTGCCGTTATCCAGCACCTTCATCAGCTGCTGGCGCGCTTCTGTCTCATTAGCCGCCAGCTTGCCGGAAATCAGCATTTCGCTGCACAGCGCCAGCGTCACTTCCAGCAGGCGCGGGTTGCGCTGTTCACCGGTCAGGAAGCGCACCGCTTCCCGCACTTCCAGTGCGTTTCCGGCTGACGAAGCCAGCACCTGGTTCATATCGGTGAGCAGTGCGGTGGTCTGGCAGCCGGCTCCGTTGGCTACGCCAACAATCGACTGCGCCAGATCCTCGGAGGCTTCATAGGTTGGCATAAAGGCGCCTGAGCCTACTTTGACATCCATCACCAGCGCATCCAGCCCTTCCGCCAGTTTCTTTGCCAGAATCGAGGCGGTAATCAGCGGGATCGAGTCTACGGTGGCGGTAATGTCACGCGTGGCGTAGAAGCGTTTGTCGGCCGGAGCCAGTGAGTTGGTCTGGCCGATAATCGCCACCCCGACCTGTTTGATGATCTCCCGGAAGCGGTCATCGCTGGGGAAGATGTCAAAGCCCGGAATCGCTTCCAGCTTATCCAGCGTGCCGCCGGTATGACCGAGGCCACGGCCGGAGATCATCGGAATATAACCACCGCATGCGGCCACCATTGGTCCGAGCATCAGCGACGTGACATCGCCAACGCCGCCGGTCGAATGCTTATCCACCACCGGCCCATTCAGATTGAGCGATTTCCAGTTCAGCACGGTACCAGAATCCCGCATCGCCATGGTCAGCGCCACGCGCTCAGGCAGCGTCATGTCATGAAAATAGATGGTCATGGCCAGCGCGGCAATCTGGCCTTCAGAGACGCTGTTATCACGAACACCGTTGATGAAGAAGCGGATTTCAGCCTCAGTCAGCGCGTGACCGTCACGTTTTTTGCGAATAATTTCTTGTGGCAGGAACAAGGTAGCCCCCTTGGCTCAGGGAAATGCGGTGTGACAGAGGCGGTCGGTGACCGCCACAGGATGAGTTTAATAACCGGCTTTGCTGGTCTCGCTCTGATGACCCAGAGTATTCAGCAGACTCGCCAGCAGGCTCGATGCGCCAAAGCGGAAGTGACGCGCGTCGGCCCATTCTGCACCCAGCGTATCTTCCGCCAGTTGCAGATAGATGGCGGCATCTTCAGCGGTGCGTACGCCACCTGCCGGTTTGAAACCGACCTGCTGGCTGACGCCTTTATCACGGATGACGCTCATCATGATCTGCGCCACTTCAGGCGTGGCGTTGACCGGGACTTTACCGGTAGAGGTTTTGATGAAGTCAGCACCGGCATCAATTGCGATTTCAGACGCCTGACGGATCAGCGCTTCCTGCTTCAGTTCACCGGTTTCAATAATCACTTTCAGCAGTACGTTGGCCTCAGCACAGGCGGTCTTACAGGCTTTCACCAGATCAAAACCGACCTGACTGTTACCGGCGATCAGCGCGCGGTACGGGAACACCACATCCACTTCATCGGCACCGTAGGCGATAGCGGCGCGGGTTTCAGCCAGCGCAATCTCAATGTCGTCATTGCCGTGCGGGAAATTGGTCACCGTGGCGATGCGGATCTCTGGCGTACCCTGCTCACGCAGCGTTTTACGCGCAATCGGAATAAAGCGCGGATAGATGCAGATGGCTGCGGTGTTACCCACCGGCGATTTTGCCTGATGACAAAGTGCGATCACTTTTTCGTCAGTGTCGTCGTCATTCAGGGTGGTTAAATCCATCAGTTTCAGGGCACGCAGGGCTTGCTGTTTGATATCGGTCATGAGGCTCTCCAAAGGATCGGGGTGCGATCCACCGGCTGGCCGGCGGAATGTTATAATAATAACACCGTCAGGCGGCCTGTTATGTGCCAGCAGTCACATCAGAATAAGAAAATGGTGCAATTATGCCACGCTTACCGTGATCAGAATCGCATTTAACGCCGTTAACAGCCCATTATACGCCAGTCAGCGAAATGTTACTATTATCACATTTAGTGGCGCGGACCGGCATAGGTTGCAGGTATAGGTTGTGGGCATAGGTTGTGGGCATTAGTTGAGAGCATAGTTTAAAGCTTAGCGGGTTCATTACGAATGGCGGGAAAAGCGGGATCGAGCTGAAACAACTGCTGGCTGTTACGCCACAGCGCCCCGGCAATCACTTCAGGTGGCTCATCGCGCAGGGTGCAAAGCGTCTCCCATACCTGGCGCGCCCGTTCAGGTCGGTTAGGCTGGCCCTGAAAGCCTTTTAACGGCATATCCGGTGCATCCGTTTCCAGCAGCAACGAGGAGAGCGGCAGTTGTGCCAGCGTCTGGCGGGTTTTGCTGGCGCGCTCATAGGTGATGGTGCCGCCGACGCCAATCGCATAGCCGAGCTTAATAAACGCCTGCGCCTGTTGCCGACTGCCGGCGAAACCATGTACCACACCACGACGCGGCAGATCGTGGCGACGCAGATGCTGGGCCAGTTTGTCATGGGTGCGACGCGAGTGCAGGATCACCGGCAGATCATAGCGTTTCGCCAGCTTAAGCTGAGCATCCAGAAAGCGTTGTTGCTTATCAAACTGCGGATCGTCGCGATAAAGATCCAGCCCGATCTCACCGATCGCCACCAGCTTAGGCGGTCGCTGCTTAAGCCTCTGCTCCAGCTGATCGAGATGCGCTTCCTGATGTGCTTCTATAGCGATCGGATGCAGTCCGAGTGCGGCGTAGAGCGCAGCATGTCCGGCCGCCAGTTCGCACACCCGGCTGAAGCGGCTGGCATCGATCGCCGGGATGATGATCTTCTCGACGCCAGCCGCCGCAGCCCGCGCCAGGCTGGCAACGGTATCGCCCTCAAACGGCGGGAAATCAAAATGACAGTGGGTATCGATAAACTTCATGCCAGCGATCCTTTATCGTAATCAGCATCATTATCCGCCAGCGGCGGCGTAATAATCTCGCGGTTGTCCGGCGCATTGGCCACCGGTGCCGGCGGCGTGACGATACGCGGCGTGATGGGCTCTGCGTCGCTTAACCACTGGCCCAGCGTGGCGAGGAAATAGCGGCCGCAGCGCCGTCCAAGATGGTAATCCTGATTCAGTGACGAAATACGGCTGCCGAGCGCGCTGCTGGCCAGCACATGCGGTGGAAAGATCTCTATAATCCGTAAGTCACCGGGCGGATTTTCAATAAACTGCTGAATTTCCCGGTAGCTTTTTTCATGGTGATTGAGCACGTTAATCATCGGCTGAAAGGCACCGGCGCTTAGCCAGCGCTCCATCCGCTTAATCCATTTCGGCGTATAAAACATCTGAGAAGGCACGGTGCGGATCACCACAATGGTGTCTGCGCCACGGCGCGCCGCTTCCCGCACCGGAATCGCATCGCTGATGCCGCCATCCAGATAGCTAATCCCTTCAAGATTGACGCCAAGCCGGTAGAAGCCGGGAATGGCGCTGGAGGCTTTAATCAGCTCCAGCCAGTTGTCCGCCGTGGGGGTGAAATAGCCGGGCGTATAATCGTCGCTGCGGCAGGCGCACATATAGAACTCAAGCCCGCGCGAGAACATTTTTTCAGCGTGAGTCATCGCCAGTGGAAATTCACTGCGGGTGGTTTCCACCAGCCAGTCGAGATCGATCAGATTACCGCCGCGAACAAAACGCAGCGGATCAAAAAACAGTTTATTGGTGGTGTAACGGGTGATCACGCGGCGGGCATAGCCTGGCTGGCCACAGACAAACGCCGAGAGGTTTTGTGCACCCGCAGAGGTGCCGAGCAGCAGGTGAAACGGATTAAAACGGGCAAGCTGGAATTCATCAAGCACCCCGGCGGTGAAAATGCCGCGTTGACCGCCGCCTTCACAGACCAGCGCAATTTTATGCGATTTGAAAGGAGCCAGCGCAAGAGGTTCGATAGCGCCGAGCGTAACAGGAATGCGAATACCCACTGTGTGAACCTCGAATGGGGTTCCGACGGGCAAGCTGATGGATACTTACTTCTATCCAGCAGCATTCCGGAGAACCAGTCATACAATCCCTTAGCCGGACAGCCCGCGCAGTGGGGGTAGTCCATGTAGCCGGGTGAAAAAATCCCACTTCTCACCGATCTGGCTACGGATGACTGGTCTCCGCTTTATGCTTACTTGCTTTGCATTAAACTGCAGGACTCATCGGCTAAAGCTTTTTACGGCCGGTAAACAGGCTGATGAGGAACAGAATAATACCAACAACGAAGACAACTTTAGCTGCCCATGCTGCTGTACCCGCTAAACCACCAAAACCTAACGCTGCAGCAATCAGTGCGATCACCAGAAAAATAATGCCCCAACGAAACATAAGCCTCTCCTTACCCTATTGAAAATCGAACTGCTTATTTCATCCCCGGATGGGTATCTTTTATCCGTGCGGCCAGCAGTGACGCGGCCGCACGGTTACCATTAAGATTTAACCGTCAGGTCATTCTTAACGCTTTTCACGCCTTCAATGGCTTTCGCGATGCTTTCAGCACGGTCTGACTGTGCCTGATTAGCAACGTGGCCTGAAAGCTGAACAACGCCGTCGGTGGTTTCAACTTTTACGTTGCGCGACGGAACAATGTCATCCGCTAATAGCTTAGCTTTAATTTCGCTGGTCGTAGCGGCATCGCCCGCATAACCCTTCATTGATTGAGATTTGCTGTCTTTAACGTGTAGTTTGTCGCTGACGGATTTAACACCTTCGATTTTCTGCACCACGGCCACAGCCTTTTCGGCCTGATCCTGGGAAGTGACGAAACCGCTTAAGGTCACCACGCCCTGGTGGGTTTTTACCGAAATATCCGTACTTTTAATCGCGTCATCATCAACCAGAGCCGCTTTGGCTTTGGCGGTGATGCCGCTGTCATCCATATAACCATCGACTTTTTTCATAGAACTATCGATTTTCGCACCTGTGCTGTCTGCGGTCTGCGACGCTTTCTGGGAAAGCGACTCGTCAGCCAGCGCGCTGCCGCCGATCAGTGCTGAGCCAATCATTGCAGCCATCAGGGTTTTGGCAATCTTAGTCTTGTTCATCGATATATTCCTTCTATCAGTTAACTCGCCCAAAACTGTGGGCGCAACAGCAGCACAGGGTGCCGCTGGGTTACAGGACGTAAGGACAAGAGAAGTCTCTTCCGCCGTCCGATAGAATAATCATAGACCGCATTTCGCTTTTTGCCTGGCTAACTGGTTGATCACACGTCAAAACGAGAGGAAAAGCAGTTTTTTAGGAGGAGTCTGTAGCGGGGAAAACAGGGCCATTTCCTGCTGGAATGGCCCGGATAGCGTGCGATCAGTGCTCGCGGGTTTTGCGGAATCTGACGTCAGGATAACGTTCCTGGGTAATATTCAGGTTCACCATGGTCGGCGCGATATAAGTCAAATTATCGCCGCCATCCAGCGCGAGGTTAACCTCGTTTTTACGCTGGAAGTCTTCGAATTTTTTCGCATCGTCACACTCAACCCAACGCGCGGTAGAGACGTTGATCGCTTCGTAAATCGCTTCGACGTTATATTCGCTCTTCAGACGCGCCACCACCACGTCGAACTGCAGCACCCCGACGGCCCCCACGATCAGATCGTTGTTGTGTACCGGACGGAACACCTGCACCGCACCCTCTTCCGACAGCTGAACCAGCCCTTTCAGCAGCTGTTTCTGCTTCAGCGGATCGCGCAGGCGAATACGACGGAACAGCTCCGGCGCGAAGTTCGGAATACCGGTGAACTTCATGTTTTCACCCTGGGTGAAGGTATCGCCGATCTGAATAGTGCCGTGGTTATGCAGGCCGATGATGTCGCCAGGATAGGCTTCTTCAACATGAGAACGGTCGCCCGCCATAAAGGTCAGCGCGTCGGAAATCACCACATCTTTGCCGGTGCGGACCTGACGCAGCTTCATTCCTTTTTCATATTTACCCGACACCACGCGCATAAAGGCCACGCGGTCGCGGTGTTTCGGGTCCATATTGGCCTGAATCTTGAACACAAAGCCGGTAAATTTCTCTTCGCTGGCTTCGACGGTACGGGTATCGGTTTTACGCGGCATCGGACGCGGTGCCCATGACACCAGGCCATCCAGCATATGATCCACGCCGAAATTACCCAGTGCAGTACCGAAGAATACCGGCGACAGCTCACCATTGAGGAACGCTTCCTGCTCGAACTCGTGTGATGCGCCCTGCACCAGCTCCAGCTCTTCACGCAGCTGCGCCGCCAGATCTTCACCCACCGCGGTATCGAGATCCGGGTTGTTCAGCCCCTTAACGATACGCACTTCCTGAATGGTGTGGCCTTTACCGGTCTGGTAGAGATAGGTTTCATCGTTATAAAGGTGGTAAACCCCTTTAAACAACTTGCCGCAGCCGATGGGCCAGGTAATCGGCGCACAGGCGATTTTGAGTTCGCTTTCGACCTCATCCAGCAGCTCCATCGGATCGCGGATGTCACGGTCAAGTTTGTTCATAAAGGTCAGGATCGGCGTATCGCGCAGACGGGTTACTTCCATCAGCTTACGGGTACGATCCTCAACGCCTTTGGCGGCGTCGATCACCATCAGACAGCAGTCAACCGCCGTCAGGGTGCGGTAGGTATCTTCCGAGAAATCTTCGTGGCCCGGGGTATCCAGCAGGTTGACCAGGCTTTCACGGTAAGGGAACTGCATCACCGAGGTGGTGATGGAGATACCACGTTGTTTCTCCATTTCCATCCAGTCGGATTTGGCGTGCTGATTCGAGCCACGGCCTTTTACCGTACCGGCGGTCTGGATAGCCTGTCCGAACAGCAGGACTTTTTCGGTAATGGTGGTTTTACCGGCATCCGGGTGCGAAATGATCGCGAAGGTGCGGCGGCGTGCCACCTCTTCTAAAAAGGGATTAGACATGAGTGAATTCTTCTCAATGGAGCAGCGCTGTCGGTCTGGCGCTGCTGATAAATCACGGTGGCCGGCAGAACCTTACCGGCGGGTAAACGGTGCCGAAGGCGACATTACGTCGTCGGCGGGTCAGCGCGAAGTTACATTGGCGTGAATTCCGGTTACCTGGTCAGCTTTAAGGCGGCATAGCATACAATATTTTGCGCGCGCGGCCTACAGGGGAAGGCGGGGGATTTGGTCAGTGGCTCAGGTCGCTGAACCCGACAAACGGCCGGGACGGGCCAGCGCCCGTCCCGTCGTCATCAGCCCAGCACTTTGCGAACGCAGGCTTTAAAGATCTGCACGCCAATCTCCAGCGAATCGAGATCGAAGCGCATATCGGGATGATGCAGCCCTGGCGTCAGGTTGGTGCCCAATCCCCAGAAGCCCGCCTTTACGCCGGGGCGTTTGACCGGGTAGTAGAAAAAGTCCTCGCTGCCTGGAGTGGTTTTAGTCGGCAGCAGCCCCTCTTCTCCCAGCACCTCGACAATCGCTGCGCGGATCACCGCCGTCGCCTGATCATCGATCTCCGCCGCAGGCATCTCTTTCAATACCCTGACCTGCGCCGTGGCCCCCAGCGCCGCCACGCTGTTAACGATGGCGCGCGTGACCTGCTCTTTCAGCAGCTCCATCGGCGCATTTTCCTGCGAGCGCAGATCCCACACCACCCGCGCTTCGTCCGGCACCGAGTTGGTCACGCCCGCGTCACACAGGAAGCGCGTCGCTTTAACGCTCCAGTTAAGGCCCGGCGAAAGGTGCAGTGCGTTGACCGCATTCACCGCCTGCACTGCCGCATCCAGCGCGTTGACACCGAGATGCGGGCGCGCCGCGTGAGCCGGCTGACCTTTAATGGTCGCTTCCAGCGTACTGCAGGCTGAGTAGAGCACCGCAGGCACCGCCTGCCCGACCACGCACTCCTCCAGCGGCCGCAGGTGAAAACCCAGAATCATCTCCACGTCATCCAGCGCGCCGCCTTCTACCATCGCCAGCGCGCCCGCGCCCAGCTCCTCCGCCGGCTGGAACAGAATTTTCAGCCGGCCGCGCTTCACAGCGCCCTCTTTCAGCAGCGCCGTCGCCGCCGTCAGCACCACCGAGGAGTGACCGTCATGGCCGCAGGTGTGACGCGCGCAGGGTACGCCATCGATGATGTGCCCCAGCGCATCCATATCGGCGCGCAGCGCCAGCACCGGGCCGGGCACTCCGCTGTCGATCTCCGCCACAATGCCGGTGGTGTTATTAATGTTGCGTGTCACCTTCAGGCCCGCCTGCTCCAGCTGCCCGGCGATGTAAGCGGAGGTTTTGACCTCCTGAAATCCCAGCTCCGGGATCTGATGCAGAAAATGGTAATGCTCTAATACCTCAGACACGGCTTCACTCCTGAATAAACAGACGCATAACAAACATCGCGATCAGCGCATTGATGATGCTCACCAGCATCAGCAGCGGCCAGTATTTTTTGGGCACATCGGCCACGCCCAGCAGCCGTCCCATATATTGCAGCTGCGATCCCATCAGAAAAATAGCCGGGGCCAGCACGGTCACATCGACTCCGGTCAGCAGCCCTTTGGTCAGCAGGCTGACCGCCACACCGGTGCCGGCAGACGAGGAGAGCCAGGCCGTCAGCAGCACGGTAATTGCTTCACCCGGCAATCCGAATACGCCCATCACCGGGGCAAACAGCTGGCCGAGAAACTGCATAATACCGAGCAGATTGAGGATTTCCGCCAGCACATACGCCATCACCACATTGGGCATCAGATTATGAATGGCAATATGAAAGCCTTTACGCGCGCCGGTGACAAACACATCAAACGGGTTATTACTGACGCTAACCACTTTATTGGTTTCCATCGCTGAAATCCTTTTTATAAACACTGTTTAACACGAAGCGGGTAATCGCCGCACCGACAAATTTCAACACCAGCATTAACATCAGCGGGATGATGACTGGCAGCGTCATTGAGGCAAACAGCGCCGAACCGATAGCAAAATAGTTGTTGATTAAACCGGCGCCGGAATATTGCCAGGCGCTCATCACCACCACCTCTTTTTTACCGATTTGCCTCTGGTCATACATCTCTTTGGTTAACGCCGCTCCCGCATCGGTACTTTGCAGGTCGGTAATTAATGCCAGCCCGCAGCGTCCCGGCAGGCCCATTAAAGGTTTCAGTAACGGCGTCAGTAATCGGTGCGCCGCGCGTATCGCCCCGTAGTGGGTGAAGATTTCCAGCACCCCGAGCGCCAGCATCACGGTTGGCGTCAGGGACAGCGCAAACAGGAAGCCAGCTTTGGCGCTCAGCCCGCCAGCGCCGAGAAAGGTGTTGCTGGCAGGATCTTTCATGGTGCCAAAGCTGCCGCCCAGCGTGGTGAAGTCAAATGCTCCCAGCCATTTCAGCCCATCAACCTGATAAAAAAGCCCGGAGAAAAACAAAAGGGCGAAAATTAACGCCACATAACTGCCTTTACCGGCACTGACCTTTTCCGTCTTAATCACACTCTGTTGCGACATTATTTTCTCCCGATAAGGCTGACCGGCCCTTTATTTATCGGCGCGGTAAGTTTCAATATATGGAACTGAGTTCAAAGCAGGATTTATGCCAGAGCGGCCAGCAGACTGATTATTTATCGCCATCGCCAGCCTGACGGAGCAATATTCGGTGCGCACGGGCTGAGATTAATTAGCCGCTAAGGAATTACCGGGAAAATAATATTTGCTGGCTGAAATCAGTTTGATGAAATTTAAATCAACTGAAACCAGCCTGCACCAGCATGATTCAGTCAGGCCGCCCGGTTTCGCACTATAATGGTGCCAGTGGCTGAAGCCACGAAGTTGACGAAAAATGAGAATCCTTCGCATTCAATTTGCGAAATAATTCTATTTAAATCAACCAGATAAATTAGCTTATTTTGTCGAAAAGGCTTCACATTACTAACAGGTATGATGCATAATTCACCACCTCTCACCTGTTTATTTAACATATTCTTATAAGGACTCGGCCATGCTAACTGCTGAAATGACTGGGCGTCTGAACGACCAGCTGAACCTGGAATTTTTCTCCGCCAATCTTTATCTGCAAATGAGTGCCTGGTGCAGCGACAAAGGATTTGAAGGTGCCGCCTCATTCCTGAAAATGCACTCACGTGAAGAGATGGAACACATGCAGCGCCTGTTCGATTATCTGAGCGACACTGGCGCGATGCCGGTGCTGGGCACCATTGCCGCGCCGCCGGTCTCTTTCACCTCACTGAATGAAATCCTGCAGCAGGCACTGGAGCACGAGCAGCTGATCACCACCAAAATCAACGAGCTGGTGCATGCGGCGATGACCTCACAGGACTATCCGACCTTCAATTTCCTGCAGTGGTACGTGGCTGAGCAGCACGAAGAAGAGAAGTTGTTCAAAACCGTGCTGGATAAACTGGCAATGGTGAGCAACAGCGGTAACGGACTGTTCCTGGTCGATAAAGATCTTGGCCGGATGAGCACCGAAAACCACAGCGCGTAATACTATCGGCCCGGTAGATGGGCCGACCTTTTTCTGCTGCGCCGCTGTTCCCACCGGCTGCGGTTTAGTCCAGCCGGTAAACGTTGGCTGGCTCGCCGTTAACCCACAGCGGCCGGGTTTCACCCGCCGGCAGGAGCAGGCTGATTTCACGCCATGCCGGCTGGTAATCACCGCGTTTTTCAATCGTTAAATCGATCCGCGTGGCGCTGCTGCTCAGCGTCCAGTTCAGCCACAGCGCATTTCCCTGTTGCCAGCCATAACTCTCACCGTCATCGTCGAACACCTCTCCGTGCGATACCGCATCAGCGGGCGCCGGCCATAACTGCCACTGCCGCACCGTATCCCGCTGCGCATCGGTAGTGCTTTCACACTCGCCCAGCGCAATCACCGCCCCGGCACGAACCAGCAACGGCAGACGATCGAGCGGCGCATCCAGCGTAATCTGCTGACCACCGGCAAACCACTGGCCGCTGTGCCAGTCATACCAGCCCTGGCCGTTATGCGGTAAATAAACCTCACGCTGCCGCGCGCCCTGCTCAACTACGCTGGCGACCAGCAGATCGCGTCCCAGCATAAAGTCATCATTCTCCTGCCAGCTACGCGGGTCCTGCTCGTGATCGAGAAAGGTCGGGCGCAGCATTGGCTCATCCTGCGCGCTGGCCTGCCACGCCAGGGTATAGAGATACGGCATCAGGCGATAACGCATCCGGATCGCCTCACGGATCATCGGCGTCACCTCCGGATACATCCAGGGTTCGTTGACCGTGTGATCGTCATTCCAGGAGTGAATGGTAAAGCGCGGATGCATCACGCCGTTCTGTACCCAACGCACAAACAGCTCGGCATCGGGCTTGTCACCGGAAAAACCGCCGACGTCATGGCCGACGTTGTACAGTCCGGAAAGGCTCATCCCCTGCCCCATCCGGATGTTATAGCGCAGGGTTTGCCAGCTGGTGCGGTTGTCGCCGCTCCAGGTTTGCACATAGCGCTGCATCCCGGCACAGCCGGATCGCGATATCAGGTAAGGACGTTTATCGGGCGCAAACTGCTGCTGCGCTTCCATCGAGGCACGCATCATCAGCAACGGCATCACCGGCCGGATATGCTTGATGGCGATCGGCTGACCAAAGCCGTGGCAGCGCGCTTCACCATCCCACACCTCATACTCATTGTTGTCGTTCCAGCTGGCATCAATGCCTTTTTCCAGCAGCTGACGGGTGAGATTCTCCTGCCACCAGCGCACCGCCTGCGGATGGGTAAAGTCGAGGTGCGACCCTTCATCATCCCAGAACACCGAACGCTCGGGACGGTCCTGTTCGGAATCGCGAATAAACAGCCCCTGGGCGGCCACTTCCTGGTAGCGCGGATGATCCTGCAACAGGCAGGGTTTGATATTGGCTGCCAGCTTCATGCCGGCGCGATGAAACGCCTCGCTCAGCGCATTGGGGTCAGGGACTTTGTCGTAGTTCCAGTTGAAGACGTAACGCTTATTGTTAATCGAGGTGTAGCCCGACGACAGCTGGAACGAGTCGCAGGGAATTTCATGCTCACGGCACAGGCGAATAAACGATTGCAGCTGCTGTTGCGCGTCGGGCGCATCGGTGTAGTGCATGGTCGAACCGCTGTAGCCGAGGCTCCATTTCGGCTGAAACAGCGTGCGGCCAGTCAGTCGCACAAAGGCTTTAGTGACCTCCAGCAGCGTCGGCCCCAGCATCATGTAGTAATCAAGATCGCCGGCCTCGGCGCGATAGCGGCGATAAGGCAGATGGTAGTTGTCCAGTTCGTTGCCGAGATCGAGCCAGCTGCTGCTGAGATTGTCATAAAACAGGCCAAAGCTGACGCCGTCGCGCTGCGTCAGGGTAAACGGGATATGTTTATAGAGCGGATCGGTGCTGGCAGCGTTGTAGCCCATCGCATCCAGATTACGCATCTCAAAGCGGCGATTGGCGCGGTTCAGATCGCCGCTTTTTTCACCCAGACCATAAACCCGATCCTGCGGCTGACGGCGCTGATAGTGTTCGACGCCGTCGCCGTGGACATTCAGCATATAAGCACCGGTATGGCGGTCGGCCGCCAGCGGTTGCCAGTCTGCGCCATCGAACTGTTCCCAGCTCAGGCAGAGCGGCTGATGTACCGTCACCCGCAGCCGTCCGGTGCCGATCTGCACCTGCTGCGCATCGTGCACTACCTTAAAGTCGGGCAGCGCAAAACCGTCCAGCGCTTCCCGATCGCGCCCCTGCCACGGCACGTCCTGACCGGGCGCAATGCTCCAGGTGCGGTTCAGCGCCAGCTGGCCGTCGCGCTTCAGCAGCACCCGCATCAGTCCCTCTTCGAGCACATAGATGCGCAGAAAATGACGATCCTCCACCTTCAGCTCAACGAAATGCGCAGCCTGCTGATGCAGTGTCCAGTTCTTCAGGGTTTTCATCGGGATATCCTTAATGGTTTACCGGGCGCTGGCGGCGTTCGGCGATCAACATCACCAGAAAAACCGCGCCAATCAGGTCAAAAAAGCCCATCGCCACAAACAGCGGATTGAAGCCGATGGTATCGGCGGTGACACCGATAATCAGCGAGAAAATAAAGCTGGCGATCCACGCGCAGGAGCCGCGCATACCGTTAACCGTTGCCATCTGGCGGCGATCAAAGCGCTCTACCACCAGCGCGCTCAGCATGCAGGAGATCACCTGGTGACCGAAGCCGCCGACAGAAATCAGCGCAATCGCCAGCCAGGGATCGTCAACCAGGGTCATCAGCGCCAGCGAGACCATCAGCAGCGCGCCGGTGACGGAGCTGGCGACAATCGAATTGACCCGGGTCAGGCCGAACCAGCGCACGTAAATTTTGGTCAGATAGCCGCTGGCGACGCTGCCGAGATCGGCGGCGAGAAACGGCAGCCAGGCAAACATCACAATCTGTTTCAGATCCATGCCGCGTTCGTTCGCCAGATAGAGCGGCACCCAGAAGCTCAGCACCGCCCACGCCGGTTCCGCCAGGAAGGCCGGGATGGCGATACCGTAAAATTTCTTCTCTTTACCGATCACCTTTAACGCGGTGAAGAACGGCAGCTTCTCCCCGATCGCTTCGTTATCCTGATTGATGAAAGCGCGCTCTTCATCGGACAGACGCGGATGGCGGTCCGGTGCGTGATAGCCCCACCACCACAGCCCGACCCACAGCAGACCCAGCCCGCCGGTCAGCAGAAACGCGCCCTGCCAGCCAAAAGAGATGTGGGCAAGGTAGATGATCGGCGGGGCCAGCATCGCGCCGACCGAGAAGCCAACGCCCGCCCAGCCTGCCGCCACCGGGCGCTCTTTTTTCGGGAACCAGTCACCAATCGCTTTGGCGTTGGCCGGTGTCGCGGCCGCTTCTGACGCGCCCATCACGAAACGCAGCAGCGCCAGATGCAGCCAGCTGCCGGCACCCGCATGCAGCAGACAGGTCACCGACCAGATCAGCGCACAAATCAGGAATCCCATCTTCAGCCCGATCACATCGATCAGCCAGCCGCAGACCGGCTGGAACAGGGTGTAGGCCAGCTGGAATCCCGCCACCACCCACGAATACTGTTCGGTACTCATGTTGAGGCTGTTTTTTAGCTCCGGTGCCAGGATACCGAGCGAGTTGCGGGTGATGTAGTTAACCGTCACCCCCAGCAGAAACATCCCCAGCATCCACCAGCGTAAATTTTTAATCACGCGCACCGTGCGCGAGGCGCTGATCGGCTTGGTTGTTGAATCGAGGCTCATAGTGCCACTCCTGATATGCATTGATGACTCACACCGCCGACTGGCGTACCGCGTGTCTGTGCAACGACGTTAGAAAAGTGTGAAACGTGGGTACAGCCTCTTTTTTGCAACTCTTTTCATGGCAGGCTAAAGCCAGCGCAAAAAGCGTGGTCAATCGCTTATCTGACGCGATTCAGCACGTTATGAAAAATTTTTCATTAACAGATTTGAAGGCGATCACAGAATGAAACAAAGGTTGAAAGTGAGTGAAATTGCGGCGTTAAGTGGCGTCTCGATCAGCACCGTATCGCGGGTGCTGGCGGGCAAAGCAAACACCCGTCCCGCCACCCGTGACAAGGTGCTGGCGATTGCTCAACAGCAGGGCGTGCTGGACAACCTGCACAGCGGTCGCCTGCTGCTGAATAATCTGATGGTGTTTGCCCCGCCGCGCGCGTTTGACGTGCGCAGCGACATTTTCTACTACAAGGTGATTCAGGGCATCAGTCAGGCGGTAGAGCCGCACGAGGTCAGGTTGCGCTACTGCGCGCTGGAGGAGATTGAGAGTGATGCGGCGCTGTTTATCGACAAGATGCAGCAGACCGAGGCCGCGCTGCTGATCGGCATTGATGACGAGCATATCCACCAGCTGGCGGCAGAGATGAACAAACCCTGCGTGCTGATTAACGCCCGCGATCGCCGGATGCGTTTACCTTCGGTCTCGCCACATCATCAGCTGATTGGCGAGTTTTCAGCGCGCTATCTGTTTGAGCAGGGGCACCGGCAGATTCTGTCGCTGCACTGCCTGCGCCGTTACACCATGGAGCAGCGCTTACAGGGCGTGCGTGACGCCTGGCACGCGATGAACCTGCGGTTTGACAGCCGTCAGCATCTGCTGACCCTCAACAGCTTCAGCAGCAATGAGGCGGCGGAACGGCTGAGTGAATATCTGCGCCACTGCCCTGAAGCGCTGCGCCCGACGGCGATTCTGGCCAGCGGCGACTACATCGCGGCCGGTGCGGTCAGCGCGCTGGAGCAGGCCGGACTGCGGGTGCCGCAGGATATTTCGGTGATGAGCATGGATGGCTTTAATCTGGCCGCCATCCACGATATTCCGCTGACCTCAGTCCAGGTGCCACGTGATGAACTGGGCGCGGCGGCGGTCAGAATGCTGCAGGAACTGCGGCTGCATCCGGGCGCACCGCCCGGCACGCTGCTGCTGAATGGCAAACTGGTGGTGCGCGATTCGGTACGCCGCATCCGCGATAATCTCAGCCATGCGCCGGTCCAGCAGCATGGCCTGTATGATTAATCCAGCGTTTTCAGCCGCAGCTCCGAAGGCTGCGGTCGGCCGAACAGGAAGCCCTGGAACAGCGTACAGCCCTCATCACGCAGCTTAGCGAACTGTTCGTTGCTCTCCACCCCTTCCGCGGTGATCTGAATATCCAGGCTGCGGCTCATGCCGGTAATCGCCCGGATAATCGCCAGCGCCTCGCGGCTGTCGCCCATATCGTTAATAAACGACTTATCGATTTTAATCTTATCGAACGGGAAGGATCGCAGATAACTCAGGGAAGAGTAGCCGGTGCCGAAATCATCCAGCGCAATCTGAACCCCCAGCGCTTTAAGGTTTTGCAGGGTTCGGATATTGCCGAGCGAATCATCCAGCAATACCGACTCGGTGATTTCCACCTCCAGCCGCGCCGGGTCCAGCCCCGATTCCGTCAGCGCCCCTTCCACCACCGACACCAGCGAGCTGTTTTTGAACTGCAGCGGTGACAGGTTAACCGACACCGACTGCACCCCTTCCCAGCTTGACGCTTCACGACAGGCTTCATACAAGGCGAAAGCCCCCAGCATGTGAATCAGCCCGGTCTCTTCGGCGATCGGAATAAAGTCGTTCGGCATGATCAGCCCGCGGATCGGATGATGCCAGCGCATCAGCGCTTCATAACCAATGATGGTTTTGTTGTCGCCGTTGGTGATCGGCTGATAGTAGAGCTTGAGGTGCCCGCCGCTGATCGCATCGCGCAAATCATTCTCAATCACCCGCCGGCTGCGCGCCACGTCATCCATCGCCAGGGTGAAATGCTCGAAGCGATTACGGCCATTGCGTTTGGCTTCATACAGCGCCATGTCGGCGCAGCGCAGCAGCTGTTCCGGCGTATTGGTGATGGTGGTGCTGAGCGCGATGCCGACGCTCAGGCCGACCGACAGGTTATGACCTTCAATATTAACCGGCGGCCGAATCGCCTCGATCAGGCGCTGCGCCACGATGCTGGCTTCCTCGCTGCTGGTCACTGAGGGCAGCACAATGGCGAACTCATCGCCGCCAATGCGCGCCAGCGTATCCTGATCGCGCAGAGTACTGCGCAGACGTTTTGCCACCGAGCGTAACAGCTCATCGCCAATCTGGTGGCCCAGCGCATCATTGACGTTCTTGAAGTTATCCAGGTCAAGGCAGAGTGCCGCCGTCTGGCGCTCAGTCTGGCTGGCGGTGCGCAATGCTTCGCTCAGACGCTGGCGAAACAGGATGCGGTTGGGCAGGCTGGTGAGATTGTCATGGTGCGCCATATGGTGAATGCGGGCGTCGGCGGCACGCTGATCGGTGACATCTTCAACAATCAGCATCAGGTAGTTACGCCGTGCATCCTGACCATTAATCGCGGTCGCGCGGGTATGCAGAATGCGTTCGCCGCTGGCGGTCATCAGCAGCTGCTCACGCTGATGGATGCCTTCACTGCGCAGCGCCACGTCGGCGAGGTTGTTGAAATAGTCGCTCAGCTCGGGCGACATACATTCGTGTGGTCGTTTGTTGACGATCAGCGATTTCGACAGGCCAAACAGCTGCTGCGAGCGGTCGTTGACCAGCAGGATCTCGCGGGTGATCGCATCTTCGACGATCACGCAGGAGGGAATATTGGCGATGATGTTGTCGAGGAACTTCGACAGCGCGGTCTTCTGCGCACTCTGCGCCTCAGCCAGATCGCGGGCGCGCAGCACCTGCTGTTCCTGTTCACGCCGTTCGGTACGATCGCGGGTGATTTTAGCAAAGCCCACCAGCTTGCCGTCATCATCATGGATCGCGTCGATCACCACATGCGCCCAGAACGCGCTGCCATCTTTGCGGTAACGCCAGCCCTCATCCTCAAAGCGACCGGTCTTCAGGGCGATGCCGAGATTGGCTTCCGGGGTGCGATTCAGCCGTTCCTGCGCGCTGTAGAACAGGGAGAAATGCTGACCGACAATCTCTTCAGCAACGTAGCCTTTAGCGCGCTGGGCACCGGCATTCCAGTTCACCACCCGCCCTTCAATATCCAGCATGTAGATGGCGTAATCGGTGACGCCTTCGACCAGCAGGCGGAAACGCTGCTCCTGTTCACGCTGCAGATTACGGATGCGCTGCCGCTCACTGCAGTCGCGGGTGATTTTGGCATAGCCGATCAGTTTGCCCTGATCGTCACGGATCGCGTCGATCACTACGTGTGCCCAGAACGCGCTGCCATCTTTGCGGTAGCGCCAGCCCTCATCTTCGAAACGGCCGGTGCGATAAGCAGTTTGCAGGTTCTGAGCCGGCAGATGATTGAGCCGATCCTGCGCGCTGTAGAAGCGCGAGAAATGCTGGCCGACAATCTCTTCGGCAACGTAGCCTTTGGCGCGCTGGGCACCGGCATTCCAGTTCACCACGTTGCCGTCGTGATCGAGCATATAGATAGCGTAATCGGTGACGCCTTCGACCAGCAGGCGAAAGCGCGCCTCCTGCTCACGTTCTTTGCGCTGATGCTCCTGCTGCCGGGTACAGTCGCGGATGATGTGGGCGTATCCCACCAGCTGACCGGCATCGCTGCGCATCGGATTCAGCACTTCATGCGCCCAGAACGCGCTGCCATCTTTGCGATAGCGCCAGCCTTCGGTTTCATACTGTCCGGCGGTGGCGGCGAGATCCAGTCCGCGCTGCGGCAGGCCCCGTCGGCGGTCCTCTTCACTGTAAAGCAGGATGACGCTGCGGCCGATAATTTCGTCTGCCGTATAGCCCAGAGTGCGCTGGCCTCCGGGGTTCCAGCTGGCGACGGTGCCGTCCGGTTTTAGCATCGTGATGGTGTAATCCATCACGCTTTGTACCAGCATGCGATAGATGACATCAGCGTTATTATCCATTGTTTTTAGCCTGCTGCTGTGTAGCCGGATAGTGGCTTAGGAATGTTCTTAATAATGTGCGCAGACTACAGCCGAAATGGGCCGGGATCACAAGCGCAATAAAAAGAATCACCAAACTTAGTAGGAGGTTTATCGGCAGCAGCGGGTAAATATTCAATCGTGCCGCCGCGTCAGCCAGAGGAGAGACGCGGCAATGGCGATACGTCAGGCGACGCTTTCCCAGCGCGAGGAGAGCGGATAATCAGGCTGCCAGCAGAGCGTTGCCGGACTTTGTCTTATCAGCTGCTGACACTGTTCCGGCGCGACGAACGCCGCGATCACCTGCCGGGCGGCCGTCTGTCTGATCAGCGCCAGCTGGTCGTCGAGCGGTGGATGGACGTTCCACGGCAACCAGCGTGCCGCGCCGGTTTGCAGCATCTCAAAGGCCCGGGTGCCGGCGGAGACGTGGCTGCTGAAGATCAGGCGAAACCCAGGTTGCTGGCTGAGCTGCGCTGCCAGGCCACTGTCGGCGACCGCATCCGCCGCGACGATCACCGCATCCGGCCGCCAGCAGTCCGGCGTGGCGACGCGCAGCAATCTGGCCAGCGCCAGCGTGGCGGCAACCGGCAGGCTGTTGAGCGCCAGCAGCTGCGCCACCTCTTCCCGCACCTGCGGGCACATCACCACCGGCAGGCCGCGTGCGCTGAGCTGCAACGCCATCTCCGGTCCGCGTCCGTGCAGCGGCGCGGTGACCACCGCGCCCGGCCGTGCTGCCAGCGCCAGCGCGTCGACCTGCTGCGCCAGCCGTTGGGTGCGGTCGCCATAGGAGCCATCGGTGATCAGCAGCCGGGCGCGCGGCGGGCAGTCAAACGGCAACAGCAGCGACTCGCGGCTCCAGTCGCCCATATAGGTGATGCCGCCCGCCACCGGCAGATGAAACCAGATCGATCCCGGCGAATGCCCGCTACGCCCGGTGAACAGATTCAGCGGCCCCAGCGCGCACTGGCCACGCAGCGGCAGGATGCGTCGCGCCTCTGGCGGTACGCCGCACTCGCCCAGCTGCTGCCAGGTGATGTCACTGGCATAGACCGGCGGCGAGCCAATATCGGCCCAGCTATCCAGCGCGGCCGCATGATCAACGTGGGAATGGGTCAGGCAAAGCGCATCGACCTGGCCGATGGCGGCGGCGTCGGGTCGGACGCCCGGCTGCGGCCCGGCGCCCAAATCCCACAGCAACCGGTAGCCTTCGACCTCCAGCAGGAAAGCGGCCGGCAGTTTACCGCCGACGCCGCTGATCACCGTCAGGCTTGCCATGGCAGCACCCCCTGCGGCAGACGGCGCGTCAGCCGGCTGGCCAGCGCCATTAAGCCCAGCACCACGCCGATCATCAGACAGCCCACCGCCGCCGCCAGCGGGGCCGATCCGCCTTCATCAAGGAAGATAATGGTCGGGCCAAGCGTCTGGGTTTGCGCTGTGACCAGCAGCACCGAAACCTGTATTTCATTCAGCGCAGTGAGGAACACCAGCAGCGCACCAGCCAGCACCGAAGGGGCCGCCAGCGGCAGCAGGATGTCAGTCATCCGCCGCATCAGCCCCGCCCCGCACAGGCGCGCCGCTTCATCCAGAGAAGGTTCGATTTGCGCGAACCCGGCCAGCGTCGGCCTGAGCACCAGCGCCAGGAAATTGGCCAGATAGGCGGCGAGAATGATCCACACCGTGCCGTAGAGGGAAACCTCCAGCAGCGGCAGCGGCCGCAGGAAAAACAGCATCGCCGCCACGCCGGTGACAATGCCGGGCAGTGCATAGGTCAGTTCGCTGGCGAAGCCCAGCCCGCGCACCAGTCGGCTGCGACGCCAGCTGAGAAAGAACGCCAGAAACAGCGCCATCACGCTGAGTACTATCGCGCTGAGGCCGGTGAGCCACAGGCTGGTGACGAACGCCTGGCGGATCGCCGGATAGCCCCACAGCGCCTGCTGAAAATTCTCCAGCGTCAGGGTTTGCCGGGTGAGCGCCTGGCCAAAACCGCGGGTTAAGGCGGTGACCAGCAAGGCGCTCAGCGGCAGCAGCAGAGTGATTACCATCCACAGCCAGGCGAGAATTTCAGCTGGCAGCCGGGCGTGCCGCAGCGGCTGGTGCCAGGGACGCGGCGAGCCGCTGACCCGCACGTCACGCCGTCCACCAAGCCAGCTGCTGATCAGCATGCCGGCGAGGGTAATCAGCGCAATCAGCATCGAGTAGACCGCCGTATTGGGCAGCGCTCCCGGCCCGAGCGTATTGAGCTGTTGATAAACCAGCGTAATCAGCGTCGGCACCCGCGCCGGAATCCCCAGCATCGCCTGAATGCCGAAGTTACCGACGGCGGCGACAAACGCCAGCGCCGCCCCGGCGAAGATTGCGGGACGCGCCAGCGGCAGGATCACCGTGAACAGGATTTGCCGCGGCGAGGCGCCGCTGATGCGCGCTGCCTCTACCAGCTCGGCGGGCAAACGGCGCAGCCCGGCACGCACCGTCAGAAACACCAGCGGCGCATTGTGCAGGCCCAGCAACAGCACCATGCCGGTTGCCGAATAGAGCGGCTGTTCGCCGGCAGCCAGCCAGGTTCCCCCCAGCGCGCTGACCCGCGTGGCCAGCCAGCTGCCCGGTGCCAGCGCCTGTATCCAGGCCAGCGCGGTCACCTGCGGCGGGATCATCAGCGGCAGGATAAAGGCAAATACCCAGGCCGCTTTGGCACGCAGGTCGGTCAGCGCCACCAGCCACGCCGCCACCGTCCCCAGCAGCAGCGCCAGCAGGGTTGCGCTGATGCCGATCGCCAGCGTATTCAGCGTGGCGCTGAGCACGCGCTGGCTGACCAGTAATCGCAGCAGGCGATCGGGGTCCACCACCCCATCGGGGGCCAGCGCGGTGACCATCAGCCGGGCAAACGGTGCCACCGACAGCAGGCCGATCGCCAGCACCAGCAGCGCCAGTACCAGCGGTTCCGCCCGCCATCTGCCGCGCCTGGCGGCCAGGCTGCTACGCCATTCGTTGCCCAGCACGCTCATCGTCAGCCACCAAACAGTTCGCTAAAGGTTTCACGTACCGCGGCGTCATCGGCCACCGCTTTCGCCACGTCCGGGGTCAGCAGTTTGATCTGATCAATTGGCGCAAAACCTTCAGGGGCCGCTACCCGCGGATCGACCGGCCGGTTGCCCTGCTTCGCCACCAGCTGCTGACCCGCGTCCGACAGCATAAAGGTAACAAACGCTTTGGCGGCCGGCAGGTTATGCACCGACTTCATGATCGCCACCGGTTCGGTGACGTAGGAAACGCCCTCCTGTGGATAAACCAGATCGATCGGTGAGCCCTGCTTTCTGGCGCGGATAATATCGGCGTCGGTGATCACCCCATACTTGTCCATGCCGCTGGCGACCGCTTTCAGCGCCGGTCCGTTGCCGCCCTGCGGCGCGATGCCGATGGCGGCCAGCTGCTGATAGAATTCCCAGCCGATAGACGGGGTGTTGATGTCAGTGTGCAGCTTGTACAGCGCCGCGCCGGAGTAGAGCGGACTCGGCACCGCAATCTGGCCTTTATTTTCTGCCACCGCCAGCGCTTTCCAGCTCGTGACCGGTTTGGCGCGCTGGGTGTTGTAAGCGATTACCGTGGCGATGATTTTGGTGCCGAAGAAGGTTTTATCCGCATCGTAATAGGCGGGATTAAGCTGGCTGACCGGCGCATCCTGCCAGGCATAAAGCTGGCCCTCTTTCTTGAGCGCGCCAAGATTGATCGCGTCGGCCACCAGCAGCACATCAGGTTTGACCTGGCCGCTCATCATCTCGGTGTGCAGTACGTTCATCAGCTGGGTGGTGCCGTTGCGGGTCCACTCCACCTCAACCGCCGGGTAAGCGGCCTTAAACGCGTCGATGGTCTGTTGCGCAATTTCAGGGGCCTGAGAGGTGTAGATCACCAGCTTGCCGCCGGGCGCGTCCGCCGCCAGCGACAGGGATGCGGCCGTGAGGCCCGATAACAACAACAGCGCGTGCAGCGAGGTGCGAAAAGCCGTTTTCATGGTGTCTGAAACCCTTTATGCAGGAAGAATCCAGCCGTCATCGACGGCGACGCCGACGGTGTCATCCACCGCCAGTAATGCAGCATCGTTAAGCGTCAGCGACAGGCTGACATCCGGTTGATTGAGGGGACGCAGATTGATCTGGTGGTAGCCGCCGCGGAAGATAATCCGCTCGACGCGGGCGACAAACTGACGTTCACCGCTATCCGCCAGGCGGAAACTGACGTTATGGAAGCTGGCTTTGCCGTGCGGTAACGGACGCTGCTGAAGCGGGCAGCGCAGCAACACCCGCAGCCCGCACAGCGTGGCGGTCGCCTTGCCCGGATCGAGCGGTTCAATATCGCTGACCGGCAGTACCCGCCCCTCATCAATAAAGGTGGCGACCATCTCGTTAGCCGGTTCGCGCCACAGGGTTTGCGGCGTGGCGAACTGCATCACTTTGCCGTGATCGAGCACCACGATGCGGTCGGCTAAGGCCATCGCTTCGCGTTGGTCGTGGGTGATATAGAGTAAGGTGGCACCACTGTGGCGGTGGAAGCGGCGGAACTCCTCTTCCATGGTAGCGCGCAGGTGAACATCCAGATTAGCCAGCGGCTCATCCAGCAGCACCAGCGTAGGCCGCGCCACCAGGCAGCGGGCCAGTGCCACGCGCTGGCGCTGGCCGCCAGAGAGGTCGGCCGGCCGGCGAGCGGCGAAGCGTTCCAGCCCGACCAGCGTCAGGGCCTGGCTGGTGCGCAGCTGGCGTTCGGCGCGTGCCACGCCGTTGACCTTCAGGCTGTAGGCGACGTTTTCCGCCACCGTCATATGCGGCCATAAAGCGTAGTTCTGAAACACCACGCCGAGATTGCGCGCTTCCGGCGGCAGATGCAGTCCGTCAGCCGCCACCCGCCGCTCACCGATGCTGATTTCACCGCTGTCGAGGGTTTCAAAACCCGCCAGCAGCCGCAGCAGCGTGGTTTTGCCACAGCCCGACGGCCCGAGAACCGCGACAAACTCGCCCTGGTTAATCTGTAACGAAATCGCGTCCAGTACCGGCTGAGCCCCGAATGCTTTGTGCAGTCCGGTTAACGAAATTGCCGCCATCTTACTCTGCCCCTGCCGTTAACGTTCCGGGCAAAACGTTACGACAGTTTGATGACAGCCCGGTGACAGCCAGGCCTGATGATGGCAGCCGAACGGGCGGTTACACTCCGGGAGGCATACGCCGCCGTTGCTGGCTTATTGCTGTGCGGTCAGCGCGGCAATCGGCTGCCAGATATCGGTCATGGCGCCCTCTTTGCCGGTAAACGGGTCCTGATGCGGCAGCGGAACGTTTTTGACCTGCGCCTGCGACGTTTTCAGCTTCGCTGGCTCATCCCGCAGCGTTTCCGGTGACATGCCTTGCGGATAAGCGCCAACCACGAGGAAATCTTCGCTGGCGCTGACCTGCCTGTGGCCGACGCCCGCCGGGATCAGTACCGCATCACCGGCACGCAGCGTCACCATCCGGCCGCTGTCACCGCCAAACAGCACTTCTGCCCAGCCCGCCGCCACGCCCAGCAGTTCGTGAGTATTCGGGTGATAATGGGTATAGGGGAAGATTGGATAGCGCCAGGCTGGCGGCCAGCCGTGCTGTCCGAAGGTGGTTTCAAACCACGCAGCGATATCCTCTTCTTCATCCGGCGCGACGCGCGGCCAGATAATCAGGGGTAACGGGTTGTTTGGCACGCCGCCCGACGGGCTGGTGAGCATCAGGTGCTGGGGATTGTCAGATGCCCCGGCAGAGAAGGTGCCCGCAGCGAACGACATCAGCAACATCAGACTGGAGGATTGGACAGTCATACAGGTTCTCCGGTTTTTTTCTAAGTGTGGCAAAGCCCGGCCACAATGCAATGTGCGTCAGCCAGCACAATTAACATAATTGACTGATATTGCTAACTAAAGCCAAATGTATCGTTAACAATGTTGCACCGCATTAGCGCGGCGGTTGATGATGGTGGTTATCACTGCGCGAAATTGTTGCAAAATGTCAGGCGGCGGGCGCAGTGATGAGGGCAACTGTTATATAAAAAGTGCACAAATCTGTTTCTGATATTCTTGACTGTTATCTGTTCTAATCGCTAACAGATGACAGTGAGGTAAAAAAATGGACGCCATTAAACAAATCCTGATCGACGAGATCGCCACGCTTAACCGCGAAGAACGTCGCGACAATCGGCCGCGCTTTAGCCTCTCATTTCTGAAAAACCATCCCGGTCTGTGGGCGGTGATGTACCTGTGCTATGGCCTGTGCGTCGCGCTGATCTTCACCACTGAGATGCTCGGCTGGCCGGCCTTCTGGTTTGCCACCGCGTTCGTGCTGGTGATGAGCTTTTTGATGCTGCTGGATATCAATCCTAAATACCGTTTCGAAGATATCGATGCGCTCGATCTGCGCGTCTGCTACAACGGCGAATGGTATTACGTCCAGCCGGTTCCCGAGCACGCGGTGTCACGTATCCTGTCGCTGCCGGAGACGCCAGAGCGGGTTAAAAGCGGTATCCAGCGCCTGCTGACGCAAAAAGGCGAAGTCGATTTTTATGATGTCTACTACCTGACCTGGGGACATCAGGAAGCGGCGCGCGTCTGACCCTGCGCCATCAGCTTACCCAGCGTTTCAATCGCCGCCTCGGCTCGCGTATCCCACGGCCAGGCGGTATTGAGTCGAAAGCAGTGACTGAACTGCTCCCCCGCCGAAAATAACTGCCCCGGTGCAATACTGATCCCCTGCGCCAGCGCCTGCTGATACAGCTGGGTGGTGTTGATGCTGTCCGGCAGCGTCACCCACAGGAAATAGCCACCGCGCGCTTCGCTCAGCGTCGCCTGCGGCGGCAACACTTTCAGCAATGCCTGACGCACCATCTGCTGGCGCTTCGCCAGAATCTGTCGCAGCCGTTTCAGGTGGGTGTCGTAACGTCGGGTGGCGAGGAAGTCGGCCAGCGCCAGCTGCATCGGCGCGCTGGTAGAGAGGGTGCTCATCAGTTGCAGACGCTGAATACGCTGCGCATGCTGGCCGGCCGCCACCCAGCCAACGCGGAATCCGGCCACCAGCGACTTTGAGAACGAGCCACAGTGCAGCACGTTGCCCTGCCGATCCCAGGCTTTAGCGGGCAGCGGCGGCGTGTCGCCTGCCCAGAGTTCAGCATAGACATCATCTTCAATCATCGGCACCTGGTAACGCGCCAGCAGTGCCACCAGCTGCTGCTTGCGCTCGGCAGACAGGGTGACGCCCAGCGGGTTCTGTAGCGTCGTCATCAGCCAGCACGCTTTGACCGGCCAGCGCTGCAGCGCCTCTTCCAGCTGCAGCAGATCGATACCGGTCTGTGCATCAACCGGAATCGCCAGCGCCTTGAGCTTCAGCCGC
Source organism: Pantoea sp. X-Soil-YNGN-775 (assembly GCF_059730575.1). Taxonomy (NCBI): domain Bacteria; kingdom Pseudomonadati; phylum Pseudomonadota; class Gammaproteobacteria; order Enterobacterales; family Erwiniaceae; genus Pantoea; species Pantoea sp. X-Soil-YNGN-775. The sequence goes on from NZ_AP035945.1 coordinate 3,523,261, forward strand.
TCAATCGCCTGTAATGCGCCATAAAAGCTCGGCTGCTCAATCACCACATAATCGCCCGGCTCGGTTAACGACTGCAGGCTCAGGTTAAGCGCCTCCAGCGCGCCGCTGGTAATGACGATCTCATCCGGCGACAGGGTAATCCCCTGTCGCGCATAGCGTTGCGCCAGCAGCTGCCGCAGAGTGGCGTTGCCGGGCGGCAGATTGTGCAGCGCATCGGTTGGCGTCAGCTGATGGGAGACGTTGGCCAGCGAGCGCATCAACTGGCGTTGCGGAAACAGTGCGGGATCGGGAAAGGCGGAACCAAAAGGAACGATAGCCGGATCGCGGGTCGCCTGCAGCACATCAAACACAAAGTCGTTGATATCGACCTGCTCACTGATGGTGACGCTGAGCGGTGCTGGCGCTAAGGCACGCGGCGCGACGTAGTAACCAGACTGTGGCCGGGAGACGATCCAGCCCTGACTCTCCAGCAGCTCGTAGGCGTGCAGCACCGTCATCAGGCTAAGCCCCTGCTGCGCAACCTGCTGGCGCAACGAGGGTAAACGGGTGCCAGGCAACCAGATGCCGGCCTCTATCTGCTGCTGAATCTCATCCATCAATCGCTGGTATTTCGCCACGGGTCGCCTCTCCTTTTCTACCCGCGAGACTTTACCATGCACAACGGTTAATGACAGGCCGGGCTTGCCACTTATCTTACCCGCGCCACGTCAGGCTGATACACCCTGGACCGCTAACGGCGATCCATCCGGCGTCTGCGCCGTGCCGATCGCCACTTTTTCATCGCCGACAAAATTAGCCAGTTCGTTGACCCGGTCAGGCGGGATCGGCTTACCCAGCAGATAGCCCTGCAGGGTGTTACAGCCGAGGCTGGTGAGAAAGGCCTGCTGCTCAGGCGTTTCCACCCCTTCCGCCACCACTTTCAGCTGCAGCGACTGCGCCAGCGCCACAATCGCCGAAACGATGGTGGCATCTTCGCTGTGATGCTGCAGCTCATTGACGAACGCCCGATCGATCTTCAGCTCGCTGGCCGGTAAACGTTTCAGGTAAAGCAGGCTGGAATAGCCGGTGCCAAAGTCATCAATCGAGGCTTTCACGCCAAGCTTGGTCAGCTCGGTCAGGATACGCACGCTTTCATCAGGATCGCGCATAGCGGTGGTTTCGGTCACCTCCAGCGTCAGCAGCTCTGGCGGGATCTCATGCTGCGCCAGCGCCCGGGTGACGGTCTCCACCAGGTTGCTCTGTTCAAACTGCAGCGCCGAGAGATTCACCGCCACCGACCAGTGCGGGTGGCCCTGCAGGTGCCACTGTCGCAGCTGGCGGCAGGCTTCGTTGATCACCCAGTTGCCGATGCCGACGATCATCCCGGTTTTCTCCGCCATCGGTAAAAACTGGTCCGGCGTCAGCAAACCGCGTTGCGGATGCTGCCAGCGCAGCAGCGCTTCAAAACCGAGGATTGGCCCGCGCGGCGCACAATATTTAGGCTGATAGAACAGGCGCAGCTCGTGGTTATCCAGCGCCTGCCAGAGATCGTTATTGAGCTGTAGCTGGCTCTGTGCCAGCAGGTTCATCGACGGCTGGAAGAAGGTGTAGCCGTTACGTCCGTTGTTTTTGGTGTGATACATCGCTGCATCGGCGTTGAACATCAGTTCACGTTCATCCTCGCCGTCGCCCGGATAGACCGCAATCCCGATACTGAGCGACACCACCAGTTCATAACGCGAGATATCAAATGGACGATCGACCGCTTTAACCAGCTTATCGGCGACCGCAGCCGCATCGTTGGGATCGTCAATCTCAATCAGCAGCACAAACTCATCGCCGCCCAGTCGCGCCAGTGTGTAGTAGCCGTTCATTTGCTGGCTCATCCGCTCGGTGACGCCTATCAGCAGATTGTCGCCAATATGGTGGCCAAAGGCGTCGTTGACCGCCTTAAAACCATCCAGATCCATAAACATCAGCGCAAACTGCGTCTGCTCCCGATTCGCCTTGTTGATCGCCTGCTCCAGCCGATCCTCCAGCAGGATGCGGTTCGGCAGGCGGGTCAGGTTATCGTGCAGCGCCAGCTGGGCCAGTTCGCGGTTCGCCTCCGCCAGCGAACTGGCCAGAATCGAGGTGCGCGCCTGCATGCGGGCATCCAGCATCGACACCAGCAGCGTAATGCCGAGGATTGAGATGGTAACTACCGTGACCAGAATCGCCAGCCAGTTACTGTTGACGCCGTGGGTGGTCGGGTGGCTGTGCAGCGGAAACTCTGCCGCCATCATGCCGGTGTAGTGCATGCCGGCAATCGCCGCGCCCATTACCACCGAGGCGCCGATACGCAACAGCGTCACCCGGCCGGTCTGGCCTTCGCGCAGGTTAAAGGCCAGCCACAGCGCCGCGCCGGAAGCCGCCAGCGCGATGACCACCGACACGGCGATCCAGTGCCAGTTCCAGACAATACCCGGTGAGAACATCAACGCCGCCATGCCGGTATAGTGCATGGCAACCACGCCGCTGCCGAGGATCAGCGCACCACCCATTAACCGCGGTAACGGCAAATCACCGTTGCACACCAGCCACAGCGCAAAAATAGAGGCGCAAACCGCAATGCCAGCCGAAAAAGCCGTGAGCCCGGCATTGTAGCTCATCACCATTTCCATATTCATCGACAGCATGCCGATGAAATGCATCGCCCAGATGCCGATGCCCATGGCAAAACCGCCGCCGAACAGCCACACCAGCGCTACTTTGCCGGTTGAATGCACCACCCGTCCCGCCATGTCTAATGCGGTAAACGAAGCCAGCATCGCAACAAGAATCGAAACGATGACGATAAAAGAGTCGTATGAGGTCACTAACATAGTGCATTCCCGAGAAAAGCCGTGCCAGCAGCTGGGTAGTAGGAGTAAGAATCAGGGATTGTGGTGTTGTATACATTATCGGCAGCACCTGCGGGTTAATTAACCCGTCACGATACATGTTTCCGATTTGTTCAGGCGTTAAAACCTATCGTCATGCGCCGCTCAGCCGGGGCACCGGCGTCGGCAGGCTGAATTCGCCGACCCGATCGGCCGGGGTCGGCTTGCCCAGCAGGTACCCCTGCAGGGCGTCAAATCCGAGGCCGGTCAGTAAGCGCTGCTGCTCTTCCGTCTCGACCCCCTCCGCCACCATCCGCAGATTCAGGCTTTGAGCCAGCGTCAGCATCGCGGTCACCACCGTAGCATCTTCGCTGTCGGGTCGCAGACAGTTGATAAAGCTGCGGTCAATTTTCAGCTCACTGGCATCCAGATGTTTCAGATGCAGCAGGTTAGCGTAGCCGATACCAAAGTTATCGATCGCCACACTGACGCCAGCCTGCTGTAATTCACCAATACGCTGCTGACTGAAGAGCGGATCGCGCATGGCGATGGCCTCGGTAATCTCCAGCATCAGCGCGCCCGCCGGGAGTTGATGGTGCGCCAGCGCCTGGCTGATGGTCGTCAGCAGATCGCGTTGATGAAACTGCAGGGCTGACAGATTTACCGAGACGGTCCAGTCGCTGTGCCCCTGATTATGCCAGATCTTCAGCTGACGACAGGCTTCATTAATCACCCAGTTACCGAGCGCAACAATCTGGCCGGTCTTTTCCGCCCGCGGCAAAAACAGGTCTGGCATCAGCAAGCCGCGCAGCGGATGCTGCCAGCGCAGCAGCGCCTCGAAGCCCATCAGCAGGCTGCCGCTGGAGCGAAATTTAGGTTGATAGAACAGCCGCATCTCCTGGCGTTCAATCGCTTTCCACAGATCGTTCGCCAGCTCAAGCTGATGCTGGGTCGCGGCGCTCATCGCCGGTTCAAACAGGCACCAGCCGTTGCGTCCGTTATGTTTGGTGTGGTACATCGCCGAGTCAGCATTCAACAGCAGCTCCTGCCTGTTGCGGCCGTGCCGCGGGAAGATAGCGATACCGGCGCTGAGCGACACGTGCAGCGAGTAGCGGTCAAGCTCAAAAGTGACATCAATCACCCGCACCAGCTGTTGCGCCAGCTGGGTAGCGGCGCTGACATCGTAACCTTCCGCCATCAGCACAAACTCATCGCCGCCGAGGCGTACCAGCAGTATCGCCTCGCTGAGCTGATTGCGCAGCCGTTCCGCCACCGCAATCAGTAACCGATCGCCGACGTGATGTCCCCAGCTATCGTTGACCGCCTTGAAGCCGTCGAGATCCATGTAGATCACCGCAAAGTGGCTGTCATTCAGCGTGGCCTGCTTAATCGCCAGATCCAGCTGTTGCTCCAGCATCACCCGATTGGGCAGCGCAGTCAGGGTGTCATGCATCGCCAGCTGGCGCAGCTCCTGATTAGCCCGGTTAAGCCTGGCGGTCAGCCGCGCGGCGCGTAGCTGTGCATCCAGCATCGAACTCAGCAGGGTGACGCCCAAAATGGTGAGCGTAATCAGGGTGACCCACACCGCCAGCCCCTGATTGCTGACCCCGTGATGCTGCATGGCGCTGAGGTGACTGAACTGCGCCGCGGCCATGCCAACATAGTGCATCCCGGCGATGGCAACCCCCATCACCAGCGACGCCAGCCCGCGCATGATCAGCAGGTTGTATTCTCCCTGCCGCAGATGAAACGCCAGCCACAGCGCGACGCCGGACGCGACAAACGCAATCAGCATCGACAGCGCCACCAGCGGCCGGTTCCACCCGGGCTGCGGCGAAATCAGCAACGCATGCATGCCAAGATAGTGCATTACCACCATGCCCGCGCCGAGGATCAGGCTGCCGCGCAGCAGTCGACGCCGGGTCAGCTCGGCTCCGCTGACCGTCTGACTAAACGCCAGCATCGAGGCGATAATCGCCACCAGCAGCGAGATAATGGTCAGCCGGACGTCGTAACGCAGCGTCATCGGCATCATCATCGCCAGCATGCCGATGAAGTGCATCGCCCAGACGCCAATGCCCATCGCGGTTCCGCTCACCAGCAGCCAGAGCCGGGCGCACCAGCCATGGGACGCCGCCACCCGCCCCGCCGTGTCCAGCGCAGTGAAAGCAGCAATAAACGCGACGATCAGCGAAGCGCAGACCAGAACGCCATCCCAGGAGACCTGTAGCATGTGTAACTCCTCACCACCCGCTGGTAAACGGGCACTGTGTAAAGCCTGAAAAAACATTCTGAAAACACCCGTGGGTGAAAGTTATTTAGCGCCAGGGTTGATGTTGTCTTGACGTCCTGGCAACGCGCGACCTGCTCAGGGCAGCCGGTTATCACTGGCCGCTGCTGAACAGTAAAACGTTATTTTGTCTGATTGGTGCAAGAACATATCACCGAAGCAGAAAGGACGATAGAGGGCAGGAAAATTATGATTTTCGTTTTCCTTTCTCGCTGTCACGCCTTGCTGTTACTGGGTTATCGGCGCTGAAGGCAATTTGATTAATGAAAAATAACTGCGCGTAATTAGCGTGACGCTTTAACTGTTCTATAGTAAATAAAACTGATATAAATCATTTAGCTTAAGTCAGCGATATTTCTCAGGACGCTGGCATTACTTACATCATTGTGATTATTTTCTTTATTTTGGGTTGAACCGTTAAATTAACACCGGGTGAAAAAGCACTGACTCTGGATAATCGGTAAGGAATGATTATGAAACTCAAGCTTTTTCTTTTGGCCGCTGCGGGCATCTCCACAGCACTTCCGTCATTAACGCTGGCGGCGACCACCTCGGGAACCATCAATGCGACCCTGACGCTGACCACCGGTTGTCTGGTTAACGGTCAGTCAGCCACCGCCGGGGTTAATTTCGGTACCTTAAACTTCGGTAGCAGCGCGGCAACCTTTGATACCCTGAACGCCACGCTGGTCGGCGCGGCGGGTAACGGCATCTTCGTCCGTTGCACCACCGGTCAGGACTATAACGTGGTGGTTACCAGCAGTAATACTGCGCCCGCCACCGTCTATGGTACGGCCTCCACTTCACCGCGCTATCTGGTTCTGGGTTCTGATAACGCCCAGGGAATCGCCTATACGCTGTATAGCGATGCCTCCTTTACCACGGCGATTGCCAATAACACGCCAATTGCCGCCAGCGGCACCACCGATCCGACCTTAGGCACAAACTATGCCATTTACGGTCGGGTCATCGGCGGTGGTTTCAATCCGCTGATCCCGGCGGGCACCTACACCGATACTATTAACGTCGCCGTGAACTATTAACTGCATTCGCGGGTGAATGTGGGTGGCTGTCACGCGGTCCTGCCTGACGATTGTACGCGGTCTGTCCCTGCTGATATGGAGCGTTAGCGCCTGGAGTCTGCCGACCAGCACATTCCAGGTAACCGCTTCGATTGTCGCAGGCTGCGTGATATCCGGTACCAATACCGGCGTTTTTGGCACGCTCAATTTTGGCTCCCAGTCGGGGGTGGCAACCAGCGTTGTCAGCGCCAGCTATGTGCAAAGCACCACCCTCAACCTCGCCTGCACGCCAGGCACCACGCTGAGCATGAGCATTAATCAGGGCAATAACTACACCACGACGCGCAACCTGAAACTGCCGAACTTCAGCAATACCGTTCCTTATACGCTTTATAGCAACGCCAGCCGCACCACGGTGATTCCGGTGAATCAGGCGGTGCCGCTGAGCTACAGCAATGCCAATAACATTACGCTGCCGATTTATGGCCAGCTACAACTGCCGGGTAACGCGCGCGCCGGCGTCTATAGCGACACTCTGACCGTCACCCTGAGCTGGTGAGGCGATATCAACAACAAGGAAACCACCATGAAGTCACTGCGCGCCCTGCTATTACTGATCGGCACCAGCTTGCTGCCGCCGGCCTTTGCCGCCAACTCGGTGATGATCTGGCCGATCGATCCGGCCATCAACCCGGCGGAGAAGGCCAGCGAGTTGTGGCTGGAGAATCGCGGCAACACCACCACCATGATGCAGGTTCGGGTCTTCAGCTGGCAGCAGGTCAATGGCCAGGAGCAATACCAGACGCAGCAGCAGGTGGTCGCCAGTCCACCGATGGTGCGGATGGAGCCCGGCCAGAAGCAGCTGGTCCGGCTGATCAAGCAGACCCCGCCGGCTGCCGGTCAGGAGCTGGCCTATCGGGTGGTGCTGGATGAGATCCCGACGCCGCGCCAGCCGGGCGAAAATCAGGCCGGCCTGACCTTCCAGATGCGCTATTCGGTGCCGCTGTTTGTCTATGGCGATGGACTGAACACCGACAGTGCGCACCCCGACCTCAGCTGGCAGACGCTCAGCGAAGGCGGCAAACGCTGGTTACAGCTGACCAACCGCGGCAACGGGCATGCCCGTCTCAGTAACGTCAGCATCGGCGGCCGCAAGCTGGGCGAAGGCTTATACGGTTACGTGCTGGCTAACAGCACCTATCGCTGGCCGCTGAACGCGGCGGTCAACGGTGAACTGGTGGCGGAGGTGAACAAGAACCCGTGGCGCAGCGCTGCCCTAAAGTAAGCGCCGGATGAAACCTTTTCCCCTCCATCGCTGTACGCTGGCGGTTGCCAGCGTTCTCTACTGTCTGACGTCGGGTAGCACGCTGGCGGAAACTTACTCATCCCTGCCGCCGCCGCCCAGCCTGCAAAATCAGGGTAACGGCCAGCAATATATGCTGGAGCTGGTGGTTAACCAGCAGGCGCGCGGTGACATCGTGACGGTTGAGCAGCGTGACGGCCATTTCTGGCTGCGCAGTGGCGACCTGCAACGCGCCGGTCTGCCGCTGGATAAGCTGGGCCAGCAGCCACAAATCGACGTCAGCGCGCTGCCGCAGGTCAAAGTGGAGTATGACGATGCGCGGCAACGCCTGCTGCTCACCGTGCCGCCCGGCTGGCTGCCGGGTCAGGTGATTGGCGAGGCGCAAAACGGGCCGCGCTACCCCGGCCGCACCAGCAGTGGCGCGCTGATCAATTACGATCTCTATGCCAGCCGGACCGACAACACCGGCACCCGCCTTTCCGCCTGGAACGAGCTGCGGCTGTTTGGCGCGGCCGGACAGTTCTCCAGTAATGGCGTCTGGCAGCAGCAGCTGGAGGGCAGCAACAGCTATCAGGATGACGGCTATATCCGCTACGACAGCTGGTGGAGCAATGAAAACGAAAATGCGGCGATCAGCTGGCAGGTCGGCGACCTGGTGACCGACTCACTGGCCTGGAGTAACAGCGTGCGGCTGGGCGGCGTCCGGATTGGCCGTGACTTTAGCGTCCGTCCCGATCTGGTGACCTATCCGCTGCCCGCCTTTTCCGGTCAGGCCGCCGTGCCCTCGACCGTCGATCTGTTTATTAACGGCTATCGTTCCAGCCAGGCCAATGTGCAGCCTGGGCCGTGGTCACTGACCAACGTGCCGTTCGTCAATGGCGCGGGCGATGCGGTGATCACCACCACCGATGCAGTTGGCCGGCGCATTACCACCACCCTGCCGTTTTATGTTTCCAGCAGCCTGCTGAAGTCGGGTCTGTCCGACTACGCCTTTTCAGCCGGGGCGATCCGCCAGAACTACGGGATAAAGAATTTCGATTATGGCGCGGCGGCGGCCAGCGGGTCTTATCGTTATGGCATGACCGACTGGCTGACGCTGGAGAGCCACGCGGAAGGAAGCGACAGCCTGGCAATGGGCGGCGTCGGCGGCCTGCTGCGCGTCGGCAGCTGGGGCGTGGTGAATGGTGCAGTGGCGCAAAGCCAGCTCGACGGCCAGACTGGCACGCAGTACAGCTGGGGATATCAGTACAACAACCGCTGGTTTAACCTCGGCACCCAGCACACCCAGCGCAGCCGTGACTTCGGCAATCTGGCGCTGGTCGGCAGCCGCGCTGGCACCGACGCCGGCAGCAGCTATGCACTGTCGCGCCGCAGCGCTCAGTACAGCGCCAGCGTGTCGCTCAACCGCTTCGGCAGCGTCGGCGCGGCCTATATCGACATCACCGGTGGCCGCGGCGATCGCACCCGGTTATGGAACCTCTCGTGGAGTAAAAATTTGTGGGGTAACAGCAGCCTCTATGTTTCAGCCAGCCGCGATCAGCAGGAAAAAAGCTGGACCGGGGCTATTTCGCTGGTGATCCCGTTCGGCGAACAGGGCAGTGCCGCCATCAGCACCGAACGCGACCAGCTGGGGCGCGATAATCAGCGGCTCTATGTCTCACGCGCAATGCCCAGTGACGGCGGCATCGCTTGGGACGCTTCGTGGGCCAATCAGAGCGGCGACAGCGGGGATTATCGTCAGGGCAGCCTGCGCTATCGCAACAATCAGATCGATACCTCGGCGGGCTTTTATGGCGATGATGACAACACCACCCAGTGGGCTGACCTCTCCGGCGCGCTGGTGTTGATGGACAACAGTCTGTTTATCGCCAATGAGATTAACGACGCCTTTGTGCTGGTCAAAACCAACTATCCCGACGTCACGGTCCGTTACGAGAACCAGTCGATGGGCCGCACCAATCAGCAGGGCTATCTGCTGGTGCCGTCGATCAGCAGCTACTATCCGGCCAAATATGATATCGATACCCTCGACCTGCCCGCCGATATGACCACCCCGCGGGTAGAGCAGCGTTTTGCCGTGAAACGTCAGAGCGGTTATCTGCTCAACTTCCCGGTGGAAAAACTGCGCTCCGCCAGCGTGATCCTGCACGATGCGCAGGGCCAGCCGTTGCCGGTGTCGAGCCTGGTGCAGCGCCCCAATCACCCCACCGAATATGTCGGCTGGGATGGCATTGTCTGGATGGAAAATCTGACCGCCAGCAATCCGATCCAGGTCGTGACGCCGGATGGCCGCCACTGTGATACCGAACTGCAAATTGCCGGCGGTCAGCCGCAGGCGCTGAGAACCTATGGGCCATTGACCTGCGCGCTGCCGGCAGCGGCGGCTGGCAGCGCCGCCCATCCTGCTGATGCTTTTACTACCGGAAACTCACCATGATAAATCGTCTGTTATTCGCCGGCCTGTTGTTGCTGCTGCCGTCATTCGGCTACGCCGCCTGCGCCCTGCCCGCCTCCACGGCCAGCTTCGGCTCCGTCACCACCTTTGTCGCCAACAGCACCGTCAGCGCTGTCACTACCAACGCCAACGTCAACTGTGGCGCCGGTGCGGCGCTGTCGCTGCTGGGCAATAACCAGATCACCTTTCAGCTGACCGGTGCCACCAACAGTAACGGCACCCGCGGCATCCTGAAGCGCAGCGGCGATACCGGCAGCGACAATGTGCCGGTCCGGCTCTGTACCGACAGCGCCTGCGCTACTGAACTGACGGTCGGTGGCACCCCGTTTGTCTATGGTTCGCAAACCCTGATCAACCTGGCTGGCCTGCTCGGCAGCCTGAACTTCGCGATTCCAGTCTATCTGCGCACCGTGCCCGGTCAGGTGGTCGCGGCGGGCACCTATCAGGTGACGCTGAATATGGCGGTCACCTACCGCATCTGTACCAGTATCGCGATCGGTAATCTCTGTTTAAGCGAACAGACCGGCAGCGGGGTGATTCCGATTACCGTCACGGCGATCCTGACTAATGACTGCACCACCATTACCGCGCCGAATATCAGCTTTGGCAGTGCGCCGCTGGTCGGCAGCTTCTCCAGCGTGTCACAGACCATCAACGTACTGTGCAGCAAAGGCAGCACCTATACCGTCGGCCTGAGCAACGGCAGCTATCCGGTCGGCAGCGTCAGGAACATGGCGAGTGGCGCAAATCGACTGAGCTATGAGATCTACAAAAGCACTACCAGCAACCGCTGGGGGCCGGGCGGGACTGAGCGCTGGAGCAGCACCACCTCGTCGGCGGTTTCGGCAGATGGACTGACGCGCGGCTTTAACTACACCGCGCGGGTCCTGACCAGCCAGAACACGCCGCCAGCCGGAAACTACAGCGACAGCGTGGTGGTGGATTTGTCATTTTAGAGCGAGGCGCTGACCGGTGCACCGCTGTGGCGCGCCTGATACTGCTTCACCATCCGGCCAATCAGCAGCGTGCCGATTAAGCCACAGACGGCGGCGAAGGTCAGCCAGACACCCGGCATCGCTTTGTCGCCGGTGGCGTGGATCAGGTAGCTGGAAATCGCCGGGGTAAAGCCGCCAAACAGCGCAGTCGCCAGGCTGTAAGCCATAGAGAAACCGGCGGCGCGCACCTCGGCGGGCATGATTTCCGCCAGATACACCACCATCGCCCCGTTATAGCTGGCGTAGAGAAACGACAGCCACAGTTCAGCTTCCAGCAGGTGAGCAAAGCTGGCCGATCCCACCAGCCAGTGCAGCACCGGCCAGGTGGTGGCAATCATCAGCAGGGTAAAGACGATCAGCAGCGGGCGACGGCCGATGCGGTCTGACAGCGATCCCATCAGCGGCAGCCAGATCAGGTTAGAGATGCCGACGCACAGCGTCACCAGAAACGCCTGCTTATCGCTCATCATCAGCACCGTTTTGCCGAAGGTCGGCGTAAACGCGGTGATCATGTAGAACATCACGGTGGTGGTGACCACCATCAGCATCCCCGCCAGCACCAGCGCCCAGTTACTGGCCACCGAACGCATAATCTCGGTCATCCGCGGATGGTGTTTACGCTGGCTGAACGCTTCGGTCTCTTCCAGCATCCGGCGGATATAGAACAGGAACGGCACGATCAGGCAGCCGACCACAAACGGAATGCGCCAGCCCCACTCGGTGACCGCCTCTTTCGCCAGCAGATGATTCAGCGCCAGGCCGAGCAACGCGGCAAAAATGACCGCAACCTGCTGACTGCCGGATTGCCAGCTGACAAAGAACCCTTTGCGTCCTTCTGGCGCCACTTCCGCCAGATAGACCGAGACGCCGCCCAGCTCAACGCCTGCCGAGAAGCCCTGCAGTAAGCGGCCGAGCAGGATCAGTATCGGTGCCGCCGCGCCCAGCGTGGCGTAGCCAGGCACCAGCGCAATGGTCAGGGTGCCGATCGCCATCAGACCCAGCGTCAGCAGCAGACCTTTGCGGCGGCCATGATGGTCAATGTAGGCCCCCAGAATGATCGCCCCGAGCGGACGCATCAGGAAGCCGGCACCAAAGGTCATTAGCGTTAACATCAGTGAGGCGAACGGGTCGTCGCCCGGGAAAAAGGTTTTGGCAATGGCGGTGGCGTAATAGCCAAACACCATAAAGTCGTACATTTCGAGAAAGTTACCGCTGGTAACGTTGAAGATGGTTCTGGCCGCGCTTTTGGGCGACTTTTGTAAAGACGGGGTGTGACTCATAACGGCTTCCTGAAGTTTTTTAGCCGTTTTAGCCCGCCTGAGGCGGCATTAATGTGAGCTGGCTCACCATTGCACTTTACAAAACTGTGTTGAGTGGTAACAACCAATTAACAGGACTGTTTCAGCAGCATAACCGATCGGTGCAACAGCCGGTTCGCCTGATTTCGTCTGGTCTGGCTGAGGCAATAAAAAAGGCGGCTGAGTCAGCCGCCTTCTCTCTGTGCCGGTTAAGCCGCTATTTCTTCACGGTTTCCATGCCCATCAGACCAATTTTCAGATAGCCGGCGGTTCGCAGTTGATCCATCACGCTCATCAGCGTTTCGTAATCCACCGACTTGTCCGCCTGGAAGAAAATGGTGGTTTCTTTGTTGCCGCCGGTCTGACCGGACAGCACGCTGACCAGCGATTCCGGCGTCACCTGATCGTTACCGACGTAAAGCTGTTTATCGGCCTTGATCGACAGGTAAACCGGTTTTTCCGGCCGCGGCTGCGGGGCGCTGGTGGAAGCAGGCAGATTAACGCGCACGTCGACAGTCGCCAGCGGTGCCGCCACCATGAAGATGATCAGCAGAACCAACATCACGTCGATAAACGGCGTCACGTTGATCTCATGCATTTCGCCATCTGTTTCCAGGTCGTCGTTTAATCGCATTGCCATAACAGCTTACCCTAAGCGCAGTTTCTGGGTCGCCGCTGGACGCGGAACGTCAGTGGCGACGTTTCCCAGGTCAATATCACGGCTCTGTAACAGCAGCACCTGCGCCGCCACATCACCGAGCGAGGCTTTGTAGTTAGCGATCATGCGGGCAAAGACGTTATAGATCACCACCGCCGGAATCGCTGCCACCAGGCCAATTGCCGTTGCCAGCAGCGCTTCCGCGATACCCGGTGCAACGACAGCGAGATTGGTGGTCTGGGTTTTGGCGATGCCGATGAAGCTGTTCATGATGCCCCACACGGTGCCGAACAGACCGATAAACGGCGCGACCGACCCGATAGTCGCCAGGAAGCCGTTGCCCCGGCCGGCATGGCGGCTAAAGGCGGCAACGCGGCGCTCAAGGCGGAAGCTGGTACGATCTTTAATGCCGTTGGTATCTTCAACGCCAGTGGAGAGCTCAAGTTCGTTCTGCGCGTCGTTCAGCAGCACGCTGCTGTGGCTGTGCGCGGCGAACGCCTGGGCAATGCGGGCGGCGTCATTCAGATTGCGGGCTTCACCCAGCGCCAGTTGCTCACGCTTCAGGCGACGTTTAGCGGCGCTCAGTTCGGCATATTTGCCGAAGAAGATCGCCCAGGTCACCACTGAGGCCAATAACAGGCCAATCATGACCACTTTTACCACGATATCGGCATGTTGATACATGCCCCAAACGGAGAGGTCCGTTTGCATCAAATCACTGGCTACCACGCTGCTTCTCCAACTTCATCTACAGGGATGCAAGACAAGCGCGAATAATAGCAAAATAACGGCGAATTGATAGTCGTTCTCATTAGTATTTACAAAATCTGGCACCCGCTCTGCCCTGCCACGCCGTCAATATCACCCGAGGTTGCAGGTTCGTTTCGAAAATGTGATGTTGCATGAAAATTTATTAAAACAACGTTTCAAAATGTGATCTCATTCATTCAATCAGCATTGCCGCATTTTTCCAGCGGCAGTTTTCACTATGCTGGCTGCACGCGGCCCCTTGCTACACACGCCGGATTCCTGAGCGCCGCCCTTCCTCTGCTGGAGACAACATAATGAGAATGACCCAAACACGCCTGGCATGTGCCCTGGCGGCAATGATGGTGAGCGCCACCGCCTCGGCACAGGTGATTAAAGTGGCAGAAGTGCAGCCTGCTGGCTACCCCACCGTGGTGGCCCTGCAACACATGGGCGACAAACTTAAGCAGGCAACCGATGGACGGCTGGAGATGAAGCTCTATGCTGGCGGTGTGCTGGGCGATGAGGATCAGACCCTGCAGCAGGTGCAGCTGGGCGCAATTGATATGATCCGCGTCTCGCTGGCACCGGTCACCAGCATTGCGCCGGAAACCAGCGTATTGACGCTGCCCTATATTTTCCGCGACGTCGATCATATGCACAAAGTGCTGGATGGTGAAATCGGCAAAGAGATTGCCGATAAATTCGATAAAGATCCCAACGCCCGGATGGTGTTTCTCGGCTGGACCGACGCCGGTGAACGCAACATGATCACCAAAAAACCGCTGGCGAAGCCCGAGGATCTGAAAGGCATGAAGATCCGGGTGCAGAACAGCGCCATCTCCCTGGCGACGCTGAAAGCGATGGGCGCCAACCCGGTGGCGATGGGCGTCAGCGAAGTGTTCAGCGCCATGCAGACCGGCGTGGTTGATGGCACCGAGAATAACCCACCGACCTTCGTCGCCCATAACTATATGCCAGTCGCGAAGTACTACACCCTGAGCGGCCACTTAATTCAGCCAGAGATGATTCTGTTCTCGAAACGCGCCTGGGATCGTCTCAAGCCTGAGGATCAGGCGCTGCTGAAGAAACTCGGTAAAGAGGCGCAGGATGAAGAGCGTCAGCTGTGGGCAACCTATACCGAACAGTCGATCGCGAAAATGAAAGCGGGCGGCGTCACCTTCCAGCAAACTGACCGCGACTATTTCGTCAAGGCCACCCAGCCGGTGCGCGATCAGTTTGGCGGTAAATACCAGGATCTGATGACCCGGATCGCTGACGTGAAATAACCCTTCCCGCGCCACACTGCCGTGTGGCGTGCTTAATCAGGTATCAATTATGGCTGCTTATACGCGTCTGATGGATGGGCTCTATCTGCTGTGCATGCTGGTTGCCGCCGTGGCGCTGATGATTATGGTGACGGTGATCCCGATCGGAATTTTTGCCCGCTACGTAATGAACGGCGCGCTCTCCTGGCCGGAACCGGTCGCCATTATCTGCATGATCATTTTTACCTTTATCGGCGCGCCGGTCGGCTTACGCGCCGGCACCCATATCTGTGTCTCAATGATGACCGATCGGCTGTCACCTGCCCTGCAGCGTCTGCTGCTGCGGGTCTGCGATCTGCTGATGATTATCACCTGCCTGGTAATCTTTCAGGCCAGCTACAGCCTGTGTGAAGCGATGTGGGTGCAGTCGCTGGCTTCGCTACCCGCCGTTACCTATGGCGAGATGTATCTGCCGATCCCGATTGGCGCGCTCTTTACCCTGCTGTTTGTTGTTGAGCGATTGCTGACCGGCGATCAGAGCCAGCGGCCGATTGTCACACTGGGCGGCACCCACTAATCCGGAGCAGAAAATGGACGCATTGATTTTATTAGGCAGTTTGCTGGTGTTGCTGCTGGTGGGTTTTCCGGTGGCGTTTGCGGTCGGCCTGAGCGCGTTTATCGGCGCCTGGTGGATCGATCTGCCACTGGAAGCGGTGGTGATTCAGATTACCAACGGCATTAACAAATTTTCGCTGTTAACCATTCCGTTCTTCATTCTCGCCGGGGCGATCATGGCCGAAGGCGGTATCGCCCGACGGCTGGTTAACTTTGCCTATATTTTTGTCGGCTTTATTCGCGGCGGCCTGTCGCTGGTGAATATTGTCGCCTCGACCTTTTTCGGCGCGATTTCCGGCTCATCGGTGGCCGATACCGCCTCGATCGGTTCGGTAATGATTCCGCAGATGGAAGAGAAAGGCTATCCGCGCGACTTCGCCGCCGCCGTTACCGCCAGCGGTTCGGTGCAGGCGGTATTAACCCCGCCAAGTCATAACTCAGTAATCTACTCGCTGGCCACCGGCGGGCTGGTCACCATCTCGTCGCTGTTTGTCGCCGGAATCTTACCTGGCCTGATGCTGGGTGGCTGTCTGATGATAATGTGCCTCGGTTTTGCCCGTAAACGCGGCTACCCGAAAGGCGAGCGGATCCCGTTTCGTCAGGCGCTGAAGATCTTCTTTGATGCGTTCTGGGGCCTGTTCACTGTGGTGATCATTATGGGCGGGATTCTGTCCGGTATTTTCACCGCCTCGGAGTCGGCGGCGATCGCCTGTATCTGGGCCTTCTTCGTGACGATGTTTATCTATCGTGACTTTAAATGGAACCAGCTGCATATTCTGCTGTTCCGCACCATTAAAACCGTCACCATCGTGATGGTGCTGATCGCCTTCGCCGCCGGGTTTGGCGCGGTGATGACCTTTATGCAGCTGCCGACCCTGATCACCGAAGCGTTTACCAGCCTGTCGGACAACAAGTATGTGATTCTGATGTGCATCAACATCCTGTTGCTGGTGGTCGGTACGCTGATGGATATGGCGCCGCTGATTCTGATCCTCACACCGGTGCTGCTGCCGGTCGCGACGACACTGGGCATCGATCCGGTTCACTTCGGCATGATCATGCTGACCAACCTCGGGATCGGCCTGATTACCCCGCCGGTTGGTACGGTACTGTTTGTCGCCAGTGCGGTCAGCAAGCAGAAGATCGAACAGGTGGTCAGCGCGATGCTGCCGTTTTACGGCATGCTGTTTATTGTGCTGATGCTGATTACCTATATTCCGGCCATCTCCCTCTGGTTACCGCGCCTGATGGGCGTGATGTAGCGTCAACCAAATCGGGTCCGTCAGCGGGCCCGATTTTTATCCTGCGACGCACTCTGATAATCGCCATTGAGTCTCAACCCTGCTGGCCGTTTCGTGATAACGTGAAGGCTTAGGCAGAAGCGGCAAAGGCGACTCATGACCACCAAAAAAATTGATACCACACTCGTCAGTGCAGGACGCAGCAAGCGTTATACTCAGGGCTCGGTAAACAGCGTGATTCAGCGTGCCTCCTCGCTGGTTTTTGACACGGTGGCGGACAAAAAACGCGCCACCGCCGGTCGGGCAAAAGGCGAACTGTTTTATGGCCGCCGCGGCACCCTGACCCACTTTGCGCTGCAGGATGCCATGACCGAACTGGAAGGCGGCGCGGGCTGTGTGCTTTACCCGTGCGGCGCGGCTGCGGTCGCTAACGCGATTCTGGCATTTGTCAGCGCCGGCGATCACCTATTGATGAGCGGCGCGGTCTATGAGCCGACGCAGGACTTCTGTCATAAAATTCTGCAAAAGATGCAGGTGTCGATCGGCTGGTTCGATCACTGCATTGGCAGCGAAATTGGTGCGCTGGTTCAGCCTAACACCCGAGTGGTATTTCTCGAGTCACCCGCCTCGATTACCATGGAAGTGCAGGATATTCCGGCCATCGTCGCGGCGGTTCGTGCCAAAGCGCCTGAGGCGATCATCATGATCGATAACACCTGGGCCGCCGGGATTCTGTTTAATGCTCTGGCGCATGGCATTGATATTTCAATTCAGGCCGGCACCAAATATCTGATTGGGCACAGCGACGCGATGATCGGCACCGCCGTGGCCAATGCGCGCTGCATCGATCAGCTGCGTGAAAACTCCTATCTGATGGGCCAGATGGTCGATGCAGATAGCGCCTACATGGCGAGCCGCGGCTTACGCACGCTCGGCACCCGACTGCGTCAGCACGAAGAGAGCGCGCTTCAGGTGGCGGAGTGGCTGGCGGCGCGTCCTGAAGTCGAACGGGTTAACCATCCGGCGCTGGCGCAAAGTAAGGGCCACGCCTTCTGGCAGCGCGACTTCAACGGCAGCAGCGGGCTGTTCTCCTTTATCCTGAAACAGCAACTTAGCCCAGCGCAACTGGCGGAATATCTCGATCACTTCCATCATTTCAGCATGGCCTACTCGTGGGGCGGCTATGAATCGCTGATCCTGGCGAATCAGCCGGAGGAGCTGGCGGCGATTCGGCCGGTCGGTGGGGTTGATTTCACAGGCACGCTGGTACGACTGCATATTGGCCTGGAGCACGTTGAGGATCTGATCGCTGACCTTGAGGCGGGCTTTGCGCGCCTGACGCGCTGAGTAAACTAAACAGAACCTAAACGCAGTGGCCGCCGCCAGCCGAGATTGCCAGGCGGCGGCCCGATTATTGTTAAAATTTGTCCCGGACCGTTCAGGCGGCAGGCCGAAAATGAAGCGCTGAGTCAGCAGCTTCTGCATTTTCCGACGCGGCAGCCTGACAGGCGGGTTCTCCTTGTGACGTGATGGAATAGCTAATGGGTGTTTTACACGAGATTGTCCACGCGCTCTGGCATCAGGATTTTGCCGCGCTGGCGAATCCGGACGTAGTATGGGTGGTGTACGGCGTAATGTTCCTGACGCTGTTTCTGGAAAACGGACTGTTGCCGGCCTCTTTTCTGCCGGGCGACAGCCTGCTGCTGCTGGCGGGAGCGATGGTCGCCAAGGGCGTAATGGATTTCATTCCGACGATGGTGATCCTCACCACTGCCGCCAGCCTCGGCTGCTGGCTGAGTTATCTGCAGGGGCGCTGGCTGGGCAATACCCGACTGGTCAAAAGCTGGCTGATGCACCTGCCGGCGCAATACCATCAGCGCGCCTGGAATATGTTTAACCGCCACGGTCTGATGGCGCTGCTGGTGGGGCGTTTTCTCGCCTTCATCCGCACTATTCTGCCGACCATGGCTGGCATTGCGGGCTTACAGAATGGCCGCTTCCAGCTGTTTAACTGGCTGAGCGGCGTCTTATGGGTCGGCATCGTGGTAGCGTTTGGCTACGGCATCAGCCAGGTGCCGTTCATCAAGCGTCATGAAGATCAGGTGATGGCGATTCTGATGGTGCTGCCGATGGTGTTACTGTTTCTCGGCCTGTTCGGCAGCATTCTGGTGATCTGGAAGAAACGTCGGCAGAAACAGGCCTGACGCTCCCCCAATCTGGTGAGGACCCACCGCCTGTCAGGCGGAAGGGTCCGCCACCGTCTGACGTACCCGACTCACTTCCTCGCCCGGCGTGACGCCAAAATAGCGCTTAAACTCGCGCGAAAACTGCGACGGGCTTTCATAGCCAACCCGCACCGCCGCCGCACTGGCTTTCAGTCCATCATGCAGCATCAGCAGCCGCGCCTGATGCAGGCGATAGCGTTTGAGATACTGCAGCGGGGAAGTCTGGGTCACCGCCTTAAAGTTGTGGTGAAAAGCTGAAACGCTCATGTTCACCTCCGCCGCCAGCGCGTCGACGCTGAGATTATCGGCGAAGTGATTTTCAATGCGCCTTAGCGCCCGGGCAATCTGACTGAACTGGGTCTGGCGACTCACCAGCGACAGCAGCGCGCCGCCAATCGGACCGGTCAGTACGTAATAGATAATTTCACGCACAATATGCGGTCCCAGTACCCGGGCATCGCGCGGCTGCGTCATCACATCCAGCAGCCGTTCCGCCGCACACAGCATCGGTTCGGTCAGCCACGCCGAGTGGATGCCGGAAGTCAGCGGCTGTGGCTGAAACTGTTCATCGTCACCAATCTCAACCAGCAGATCCTGCAGGCTGGCGGTATCGACATTCAGGCACAAACCGGCGATCGGCACCTCCGGCGAAGCCCAGGTTTCGCACTCAACCGGCAGCGGCACCGTGAGCATCAGGTACTTGCTGGCGTCATACTGGAATACCGTGCTGCCGAGATAGCCGGTTTTACTGCCCTGAAACAGGATCACAATGCCGGGCTGATACATCATCGGCGTGCGCGGACGATACTGATTGGCATAAATCAGTGAAACATTACTGACCGGACAGAGGCGATCGCGGCCGTGGGTCATTAAGGTCACAACCTGCTGCGCCAGGCGGTGACACAGAGCATCATGCGCCATTGGGACTCCTTATCAGGACAAAAACTTAGTGTGCCGCGACACTGCCTGAACCGCCAGCAGATTGCAGAATCAGGCAAGAAGTTTGCCGGATCGGGCATGCCCCTGCCGTCGTGCCTGCTCAGCACGCCAGGCAGGGTGTAAATTGTTGGCTAGACTTAAGCACAGTGAAATCTCACTGGTTAACTGCAACGGAAAGGAGCAACTATGGCAGACCAACCGATTATCAAGCTGCACGATGGCAACATGATGCCGCAACTGGGACTGGGCGTATGGCAGGCCAGTATCGACGAAGCGCGTCAGGCGGTGCTGAAAGCCTTACAGGTCGGCTATCGCTCGATTGATACCGCTGCCGCCTACAAGAATGAGGAAGCGATTGGTCAGGCACTGCAGGAAACCGAGGTGCCGCGCGACGAGATTTTTGTTACCACCAAGCTGTGGAATGACGATCAGCAGAACGTTCAGCAGGCGATGGAAACCAGCCTGCAGAAACTGCAGCTGGAGCAGGTTGACCTCTATCTGATGCACTGGCCATGTCCGGAAAAAGATCACTACGTTGATGCCTGGAAGAAGATGATTGAGCTGCAGCAGCAGGGGCTGACCAAAAGTATCGGCGTCTGTAACTTCCATGAATCCCACCTTAAACGCCTGCTGGATGAGACCGGCGTGACGCCGGTAGTCAACCAGATTGAGCTGCACCCGATGTTACAGCAGCGCACCCTGCACGCCTGGAATGCGATGCACCAGATTCAGACCGAATCCTGGAGCCCGCTGGCGCAGGGCGGTAAAGGCGTGTTTGATCAGGAAGTGATTAAATCGCTGGCTAAGAAATATGGCAAAACCCCGGCGCAGATTGTCATCCGCTGGCATCTGGATAGCGGGCTGGTGGTGATTCCGAAATCGGTGACGCCGGCGCGTATCGAAGAAAACTTCAAGGTTTTCGACTTCCGTCTGGATAAGCATGAAGTCAGCGATATCACTAAGCTGGATAGCGGCAACCGTCTGGGACCGAATCCGGAAACCTTTAACGGCTAAGGTTTGTGGCGCGGCGTGACGCGGGTCATTGCTGTTGCCACACTGAAAAAAAGGGCAACGTAATGTTGCCCTTTTCGTTACGCCGCACGGTTTACTGGGTCGGCTGCACCACCAGTTGACCGGCGGTGCCGCGGTCGGCCAGTTCCAGCGTCTGGCTGTAATAGACAAACGGGAAATGGTCTGACGAACTCTGCGGGAAGCTGACCATCAGTTCCACATCACCGTCGACCCACACCGTATCTTTCCAGCCGCGATCTTCACCCATCGGCTGCGCGCCGTTGACGCTCTTAATCAGGAACATTACGCCCTGAATATGCAGCGCCTGGGGCCGATCGGCATGCACAATCCAGCGCTCAAAGGTGCCCTGCTGCGCGGTGGTATCAATACGGTTCATATCCCAGATCGCCCCGTTGATGCCCGGCATGCTGTCACCGATGCGGAATTCACGCGTGCGCACCGCCACCCCATCCAGAATCTGATCGGCCAGCAGCCGCATCGGCAGATTATCGGTGACCAGCGGCAGCAGGCCGGTCGGCCGTAAGGTCAGGATCAGGGTTGAGGTCAGGATGGAAGACGGCTCAAAGAAGCCGCGCAGCCGATCCATAATCCCCGCCGCGGTGCCGGCGGTAATCGACACTTCATCGCCCTGCGACATATCGATCAACACTTCGCGGCGTTCGCCCGGAGCCAGCGACAGACGCTGCACCGCAACCGGCGCAGGCAGATAGCCCTGATCGCTGGCTATCACCATAAACGGCCGGTTATCGCTCAACATCATCTCATAACGTCGCGCATTCGAGGCGTTCAGCAGACGCAGACGCACCCAGCCCCGCGAGACCTCAACAAACGGGTTACGCACCCCATTGACCAGCAGCGTGTCGCCAAGGAAGCCGCCATCCTGCGGTGGATCGTAAACCGGCGTAGCGAAGTTATCGAGCCGCTTGTCCTGAATGATGATCGGGAAGTCGTCGACGCCATAATGTTTTGGCAGCGGCAACTGCTTGCTGACCTCATCTTCAATCAGCCACATACCCGCCAGCCCGTTATAAATATGCGGCGCCATGCGGTTTGGCGTGTTGGCGTGGTACCAGCAGGTCGAGGCCGCCTGACGAATCGGCAGGACCGGCGCCCAGTCGACCCCGGCGGACATCATCCGCGGTGCGCCGCCCATTAGCGCGCCCGGTAACTGCAGGCCGCTAACGGTCATTGAAACCGGCTCATTGAGGCGATTGCTGTAGATCAGCTTCACATCGTCGCCGCTGTAAACACGCACCGTCGGGCCGAGATAGAGGCCATTAATGCCCCACACCGGCACTTTGTTGTTGTCGCCATTGAATGACCAGTGGCTGCGCTGCATGGTTAAAAACAGCGGCTGGCCGCGACGGGATTCCAGCAACGGTGGAATCGGAAGTGGCGTATCACCATTGGCTGAGGACGCGGCACGGGCCGCATGAGGCATAACACCGGCGCTAAGCGCCACTCCAGCAGAAAGCTGGATGAACTGACGTCTGCTGAAAGACATAAAACTTCTGACCTTTTACGCGTGGCGCTCAGCGCCAACCCTGTTTTTATTGCTGTTATGTGCTGTGCTGCGTT
This sequence comes from Pantoea sp. X-Soil-YNGN-775, assembly GCF_059730575.1. Classification (NCBI taxonomy): domain Bacteria; kingdom Pseudomonadati; phylum Pseudomonadota; class Gammaproteobacteria; order Enterobacterales; family Erwiniaceae; genus Pantoea; species Pantoea sp. X-Soil-YNGN-775. Next base: position 3,545,767 of record NZ_AP035945.1, read on the forward strand.
CACGGCGAGCGGTTAATCACCGCGTCGCCGTGCGGCATCCCTGCAGGATAGTTCGGCGAAGCGATCGCCGGTCAGATTTTACCGTTTTTTTCGCGTTCTTCGACTTCGGCGTTGAGCTCTTCCAGCTTCGCCGCCATCAATTCACGGCAATGGGTTGCCAGCTTACGCACTGAGGAAGACTCGAACTGTTTAACGTCAACCGGCGGCAGCATCTCAACGATCACCAGCCCATTTTTCCAGCGGTTCAGTTTGATCTTATCGTGGGTATTGGACACCACAATCGGGATGATCGGAACACCCGCTGCAACTGCGGCGTGGAACGCACCGGTTTTAAACGGCAGTAAACCGCGTCCGCGACTGCGGGTGCCTTCCGGGAACATCCAGAACGAGATGCGCTTACGGTTAAACTGATCGACCAGCTGGCCGATAGTACCGTGTGCTTTCGCCCGGTTATCCCGGTCAATCAGCAGGTTGCCGGTCAGCCAGTAGAGCAGACCGAAAAACGGCACCCACAACAGACTCTTTTTGCCGACCGTCACCGTGGTTGGCTGCACGATTTTGGCGGCGGTCACCATGTCGTAGTTGTTCTGATGGTTAGCGATGTAGATCGCATTACCATAATTGTCGGCCCCTTCCGGTCGACGCAGTTCTACTTTAAGGCCAAATACCGTCGACAATTTACCGAACAGACGGCCAAAAGTAGCGACGTGGCGCGGATTGCGCGGTGAAAAAAGACACCAGATACAGCCAAACACAGAAACGAGTATCGAATAAATTACCACGATAATGGTACGCAGTATCAGTAACATAGTTCCCTCATTAAGCCACGGCTGACACAGCGTCAGCCGGGTAGTTTACGCGTCGCTGTCCGGGCTGCCCGGACGCGCAGGGGCATCCAGTTCAACACGATCAATTTTTTGCAGGCCGCGCGGCAGCAGCGTGCCGCGGCGTCCACGGTCGGCGCGGAATTTTTGCAGTTCTTCACTGCGCAGCAGCATCTTACGCTTGCCGACGTGCAGGGTAATGGCGCTGCCCGGTGGCAGAATCATCAGCCACGCCAGTTTATCCTGACCGGCGGCAGCTTCAGCGGCAGGGATCGAGATAATCTTGTTGCCCTTGCCCTTCGACATTTGCGGCAGTTCACCCACCGGGAACATCAGCATCCGTCCCGCCTGGGTGATCGCCAGCAGCATGTCATCTTCATGATGCACCGCCATCGGCGTCATCACCCGGGCGTTTTCCGGCAGCGTCAGCAGCGCTTTACCGGCGCGGTTACGCGAGACCAGATCGGCAAAGGTGCAGATAAAGCCATAGCCTGCATCAGAGGCCATCAGTAAGCGCTGCTCATCCGGCTCCATCAGCACCTGCTCAACCACCGCACCCGGCGGCGGCGTCAGCTTACCGGTCAACGGCTCGCCCTGCCCGCGTGCCGACGGCAGCGAGGTCGGATCCAGCGTGTAGCTGCGTCCGGTGGAGTCGATAAAGGCCACCGGCTGGTTGCTCTTACCGCGTGCGGCGGCCAGGTAACTGTCGCCCGCTTTGTAGCTCAGCCCGGCAGGATCGATATCATGCCCTTTGGCGCTGCGCACCCAGCCCATCTGCGACAGCACAATGGTCACCGGCTCAGACGGGATCAGCTCGGTTTCGCTCAGCGCCTTCGCTTCTTCACGTTCGCGCAGCGGAGAACGACGCTCGTCGCCATAGCTGGCGCTGTCGGCCTGTAACTCTTTCTTCAGCAGGGTGTTCATCTTGCGTTCAGAAGCCAGCGTCGCCTGCAGCTGATCGCGTTCTTTCTCCAGCTCGGCCTGCTCAGCGCGGATCTTCACCTCTTCCAGCTTCGCCAGGTGGCGTAACTTCAGTTCGAGGATCGATTCAGCCTGGGTTTCGCTCAGCTCAAAGCGTGACATCAGCACCGGCTTCGGCTCATCTTCGGTACGGATGATGTGGATCACTTCATCGATATTGAGGAAGGCCACCAGCAAACCGTCGAGGATATGCAGACGACGCAGCACGCGGTCGAGCCGGTGATTAAGGCGACGTTTTACCGTATCACGGCGGAACACCAGCCATTCCGACAGGATTTCGTGCAGGTTTTTAACCGCCGGACGGTTGTCCAGGCCAATCATGTTGAGGTTTACCCGGTAGCTCTTTTCCAGGTCGGTGGTGGCGAACAGATGGTTCATCACCTGATCAAGATCGACCCGGTTAGAGCGTGGCACAATCACCAGACGGGTCGGATTCTCATGATCCGATTCGTCACGCAGGTCCTCGACCATCGGCAGCTTTTTATTGCGCATCTGGCTGGCGATCTGTTCCAGTACCCGCGCGCCTGACACCTGATGCGGCAGCGCGGTGATCACCACCTCGCCCTCTTCCTTCTTCCACACCGCACGCTGGCGAATAGATCCGCGCCCGTTCTGATAGATTTTGCGGATCTCGTCACGCGGCGTAATGATCTCCGCCTCGGTCGGATAATCCGGGCCCTGCACGATATCCAGCAGCGCATCCAGCGTGGTTTTGGGATGGTCGATCAGGGTGATCGCCGCCTGCGCCACTTCACGCAGGTTATGCGGTGGAATATCGGTCGCCATACCGACCGCGATACCGGTGGTGCCGTTCAGCAGAATGTTCGGCAACCGCGCCGGCAGCATCTTCGGCTCCTGCAGGGTGCCATCAAAATTCGGCTGGTAATCGACCGTGCCCTGACCCAGCTCACCCAGCAGCAGTTCCGCATATTTTGACAGGCGGGATTCGGTGTAACGCATCGCGGCGAAGGATTTAGGATCGTCCGGTGCGCCCCAGTTACCCTGTCCATCCACCAGCGGATAGCGATAAGAGAACGGCTGCGCCATTAATACCATCGCTTCATAGCAGGCGCTGTCGCCGTGCGGATGGTATTTACCCAGCACGTCACCCACGGTTCGCGCCGATTTTTTAAATTTGGCGCTGGCGGTGAGGCCCAGCTCGGACATCGCGTAGATAATGCGTCGCTGTACCGGCTTTAGCCCGTCACCAATGTAGGGCAACGCGCGGTCCATGATGACGTACATCGAATAGTTTAAGTACGCATTCTCAGTAAATGTGTGCAGGGCAAGACGCTCTGCACCATCCTGCGTCAGTTCACTCATTAATTTCTCATCCTCACATCGTGGCCCACAACGGCGGGACACCCGGCGGTGGTTTGGCGAGGATAGTACCTTATTCGCCGGTGTTAGTCACAGGGGAAGCGCGCGGTGACAGGCGCTCAGCTGGCGGGGGTTACGCCGTCAGCTGAGCGGGGATCAGACAGAATGCATTACGGCTGTGCACCTATCCACTGTCGGGCGATCTCGCGGTACTCACCGGTGGCGGTGCTGAGGTGCAGCCACTGATCAACATAGAGTTTCCAGCTGAGGTCATCGCGCGGGATCATGTAAGCTTTTTCACCATATTGCAGCGGCCGATCGGCATTGATCGCACACAGCGTCGGGAAGCGCTGCTGCTGATAGCGCGCCTCAGAGGCATCGGTGATCATCACATCAGCGTGGTTGTCGACCAGCTGCTGGAAGATGGTGACGTTATCGTGGAACAGGGTCAGCGTGGCCTGCGGCAGATGGCTGTGAACAAAGGCTTCATTGGTGCCGCCCGCCGGCTCCACCAGACGGACCTCCGGGCGATTGAGCTGCTCCAGCGTCTGATAGCGATCCTTATCGGCGCAGCGCACCAGCGGGATTTTGCCGTCCACGCCGAGCGGCTGAGCGAACCAGGCGGTCTGCTGCCGCTTCAGGGTAACGGACACGCCACCCAGCGCGATATCACACTGCTTCGCCAGAAAATCGGGCATCAGGGTTTTCCAGCTGGTGGCTACCCATTCTACTTTCGCGCCCAGCGAGGCGGCCAGCGCCTTCGCCATGCTGATATCCAGCCCTTCATACTGGCCGTCGGGACGCAGAAAGCTGTAAGGCTTGTAGTCGCCGGTGGTACAGACTTTCAGCACTTTACTGCTGAGGACACTGTCCAGACGTGACTGGGCCTGAGCGGCACCGCTGGCCAGCAGCAGAGCAAGGATGACAATTTTTTTCATTATTTTGTTTTCTCAGGCAGGTTGGTTTGCGTACTGAATGGTGCCATAAATCGGCGTATTGTTGCCGCTACAGCAAAAGTGTTGTGATCAGCCTCCCATTTCTCTGTCACCGCTTCGCGCGTAAGCTGAGCGTCATACACAGAAAACGGAGCAGATATTCAAATGAGTAAGATCTTAATTATCGACGGCGGTAAAACCTTTGCCCACTCAAAAGGCGAACTGAACCACACTTTGACCGACATCGCCGCCAGCCAGCTGCGTGATATGGGCCATGAAGTTTCTGTCACCGTGGCGGACAGCGACTACGTGGTGGCTGACGAAGTACAAAAATATGTCGACAGCGATGTGATTATTTATCAGATGCCAGGCTGGTGGATGGGTGAACCCTGGACCGTTAAGCGCTACATTGATGAAGTCTTTACCGAAGGTCACGGTTCGCTGTACGCCAGTGATGGCCGCACCCGCTCTGACGCCGCCAAAAAATATGGTTCCGGCGGTCTGCTGCAGGGCAAAAAGTATATGCTGTCACTGACCTGGAATGCGCCACTGCAGGCGTTTACCGATCCGGAGCAGTTCTTTGAAGGCGTTGGCGTGGATGGGCTTTACCTGCACTTCCATAAAGCCAACCAGTTCCTGGGTATGGAAGCCCTGCCGACCTTTATCTGTAATGACGTGATCAAGCAGCCTGATGTACCGCGTGACATTGCGGCCTATCGCGCCCATCTGACGCGCGTTTTTGCCTGAGTCAGGCTGCCGTTAAGCTTTATCTCCCGCGAAAGAGGAATCCGCTAATGTTAACAGTCGTTGCTGAAATTTGTGTAAAACCCGGCCGCCGTCAGGCGGTGCTTGAGGCCGTGAAAGCGCTGATCCCGACCGTGCTGCAGGAAGAGGGATGCCACCAGTATGATGCGCTGCTGGACCATCAGGCACAGGTGCCGTGGAAACAGAACTCGCCGGACTCCATTTTTATGCTGGAACAGTGGGAAACGCTGCGTCATCTGGAGCAGCATCAGCAGATGCCGCACATGGATGCGCATCGCGCCATCATTAAAGATGATGTAGTGGATGTGAAAATCCTGGTGCTGGAACCCAGTGCCTGATGATTGCTGAAGCCCTGCCCCCTGTTCTGTAACCGGGCAGAGTCTGGCGATAAGCCTGAAGCAGGGTGCCTCTCGCAGCGATACATTAGCTCAACGCGCAGAGAGTATGGTCAGAAGAGGAAAGCGTCCCGCGCCAGAGACGGCGCGGGTCGAGCGTACCATGGATGGCGGTTGCTGGGCCTTTCGGATCTGACCCTGTTCCCTGCGCATGCACCCTCCCACAGCGAATCCAGCCAGACCTTATCAGCCTCCTCAAACCTCTGCCTCGTGGCAGGGGTTTTTTATGATGACATCAAAGCTTATAGCAGCTGGCGACGGTCGATCTCGGTGCGAAGAAAATCGAGAAAGCAGCCAATACGTGAGGAGAGCGTGGTGTTGCGATAGTAGACCGCGTGAACCGGCAGCCGCAGTTCGCGGGTTTCATCGGGCAATACCGGCACCAGCCGTCCGGCGGCGCAATCTTCCCGGCTGACAAAGTCGGAGAGGCGCGCAATGCCCTGCCCGGCCAGCACCAGCTGTCGGATGGTTTCGCCACTGGAGGCGGAGAGCGTTGGCTTGATCCGCATAAACTCGCCGTCGGGCTGCCAGACCGGCCAGACGTTGTGATTATCAAGATGACTGAAACCGATGATCTGATGCTGTTCAAGATCGGCGACAGTTTGCGGCGTGCCGGCTTTCGCCAGGTAGGCCGGGCTGGCCATCAGACGAATGGCACTGCTGCCCAGCATCCGCGCCCGCAGCGTGGAATCGCGCAGTTCGCCGATGCGAATGGCAATATCGGTTTGCTGCTCCAGCAGATCGATCAGAATATCGTCGGTATTGAGTTCCAGCTGAATCAGCGGATATTGCGCGCGAAACGCATCCACCAGCGGCACAATCACGTGCAGCATAAACGGGGTGGCGGCATTGACCCGCAGCCGTCCTGAAGGCATCTCGCGCCGCTGGGCAATCTGCTCTTCCGCCTGCTCTACCGACGCCAGAATCTGACGCGCATGCTCCAGAAATACCTGCCCTTCCTCTGTCAGTGCCAGCCGTCGGGTGGTGCGATGAAGCAGGGTGGTTTGCAGTTTGCTTTCCAGCCGACTTAAGGCGCGACTGATGCCTGAACTGGTCTGCGCCAGCTGGTCGGCTGCGGCGGTAATCGATCCGCTATCCACTACCGCGACCCAGGCACGTAACTCTTCCAGTGTAATTTTCACAATTGCTGCTGTCTCTGCTGTGTAGGCCTTCGCGGGCGGCTTGTTGCCCACCGGTCAGGATTGACGCGCGCCACCTGTAAAACAGGACGCTGGCGCGTCCTGTTTTTTTATACTTCGATGTCGGCCATGTCGCCTTTTTCCTGCAACCAGTTTCGCCGGTCTTCGGAACGTTTTTTCGCCAACAGCATATCCATCATACGTAACGTCTGGTCGACGTCTTCATCACTGATGGTCAGCTGCACCAGCCGGCGGGTATTGGGATCCAGAGTGGTTTCACGCAGCTGCAGCGGGTTCATCTCACCCAGCCCTTTAAAGCGCTGGACGTTAGGTTTGCCCTTTTTACGCTTCAGCTGCTCCAGCACGCCCTCTTTCTCATCTTCATCCAGCGCGTAGTAAACCTCTTTGCCCAGATCGATGCGGTAGAGCGGCGGCATCGCCACATAGACGTGACCGCCTTTAACCAGCGAACGGAAATGCTTCACAAACAGCGCGCAGAGTAAGGTCGCGATATGCAGACCATCGGAGTCCGCATCCGCCAGAATGCAGACTTTGCCGTAGCGCAGCTGCGAAAGATCTTCACTGTCGGGATCGATACCGATCGCCACGGAAATATCGTGCACTTCCTGCGAGGCCAGCACTTCATCCGAAGAGACTTCCCAGGTGTTAAGGATCTTACCTTTCAGCGGCATGATCGCCTGATATTCACGATCGCGCGCCTGCTTAGCCGATCCACCGGCTGAATCCCCTTCGACCAGGAACAGTTCGGTCTTATTCAGATCCTGCGCGGTACAGTCCGCCAGTTTGCCAGGCAACGCCGGGCCGCTGGTGAGCTTTTTACGCACCACTTTCTTCGCCGCGCGCAGGCGACGCTGGGCGCTGGAAATTGCCAGTTCGGCCAGCTGCTCAGCCGCCTGCACGTTCTGGTTGAGCCACAGGCTGAAGGCATCTTTTACCACGCCCGACACAAAGGCCGCGCACTGACGTGAAGAAAGGCGCTCTTTGGTTTGACCGGCAAACTGCGGATCCTGCATCTTCACTGACAGCACGTAGGCGCAGCGATCCCAGATATCTTCTGCGGAGAGTTTTACGCCGCGCGGCAGGATGTTGCGGTATTCACAGAATTCACGCATCGCATCCAGCAGGCCCTGACGCAGACCGTTAACGTGGGTACCGCCCTGCATAGTCGGGATCAGGTTAACGTAGCTTTCGGTGAGCAGTTCGCCGCCTTCCGGCAGCCACAACAGTGCCCAGTCGACCGCTTCAACGTCACCGGCAAAACTGCCGACGAACGGTTTTTCCGGCAGCGTTGGCAGCCCGTTAACCGCTTCGCACAGATAGTCAGTCAGGCCATCTTCGTAGCACCAGCGCTGCTCGGTGTTATTCAGCTTGTCTTTAAAGACGATTTCGACGCCCGGACAGAGCACCGCTTTGGCTTTCAGCAGGTGCGACAGGCGCGATACCGAGAAGCGCGGGCTGTCGAAGAAACTTTCATCCGGCCAGAAGTGCACGCGGGTGCCGGTATTGCGCTTAGCCACCGTGCCGGTGACCGTCAGTTCCTGCACCTTTTCGCCATTTTCAAAGGCGATGTCATACACTTCGCCATTACGGCGTACCGTGACTTCCACCCGTTTTGACAGGGCGTTCACCACCGAAATGCCGACGCCGTGCAGGCCGCCCGAGAACTGATAGTTTTTGTTGGAGAACTTGCCGCCTGCGTGCAGACGACAGAGGATCAGTTCCACCGCAGGCACGCCCTCTTCCGGGTGAATATCCACCGGCATGCCGCGACCATCATCAATAACTTCCAGTGATTGATCGGCGTGCAGAATCACTTCAACCCGCTTCGCGTGGCCGCCCAGCGCCTCATCGACGCTGTTATCAATCACTTCCTGACCCAAATGGTTGGGCCGCGTCGTGTCGGTGTACATGCCCGGGCGACGGCGAACAGGCTCAAGGCCAGTCAGGACCTCAATGGCATCCGCGTTATAGTTTGATTGACTCATCGTAAATGTCTGATTAGAAGGGTGAAATGGGGTGCGATTTCCGCATTACTCAGGGATGATTCAGACCGAGAAAGTCCAGAATCTGCGGGAAATGGCGCTCGAATCCAGTAAATGTATGGTTTCCGCCCTCTTCAACCGTATGGCGGCACGCGCTGTAATAGTCGAGCGCCTGACGGTAATCGAGAACTTCATCGCCGGTTTGTTGCAGCAGCCAGAGTAAATCGGGCGCTTCCAGCGGTTCAATCTGCATTACTTTCAGATCGTAAATGTGGCGTGACTCTAACACATATTGCTGGCCGGTGTAGGGATTCTGATTGTCGCCAAGGTAATCCGCCAGCAACTCAAAAGGCCGTACCGCAGGATTGACCACCACGGCGGGCAGCATAAAACATTGCGACAGCCAGGTGGCATAATAACCGCCGAGAGAAGAGCCAACCAGACCCAGAGTTTCACCGCTGCGGCTCAGCACTAACTCTTCCAGCATCGCGGCGGCATCGGCCGGAAAGGTTGGCAGCTGCGGCACGATCATCTCGATCGCCGGATGCGTTGCCTGTAGCCACTGACGGAACTGCGTCGCTTTCGCCGACTGGGGTGAACTGTTGAAACCGTGCAGATAAAGCAGCGCCGCCATCGGTCAGTATCCTTCAGAGTCTAAATCGGGACGGAAGATGTCGGTATCCAGACGGTTAACCTCGGTTTCAAGCTGACCGTCCGGGTGCAGGGTAAACCAGCGCCAGCCCGGTGCCACGGTATCAATCGCGAAGCTGGTGCAGTGCGGTTTGAACTGCACGCAGGTGGAAGGCGTGGCCAGGACCCGGCGGCCGTGCCACTCGACGTCCAGCTCCTGATGGATATGGCCACAGACCAGCGTTTTCGCCAGCGGAAACTGTTGCAGCACCGCATCCAGCTGATGCGAATTACGCAGGCTGTGCTGGTCAAGCCAGGTGCAGCCGGACGCCAGCGGATGGTGATGCAGCAACACCAGAGTGTGCCGTTGCGGATAGCGCGCCAGCGCATTTTCCAGCCACTCCAGCTGATAGTCGCTCAGCATGCCGTGCGGTACGCCGAACACCTGGCTGTCGAGCAGGACAATCTGCCACTGCTCGCCGATCAGCACCTGTTTGTGCGGATTAATGTGGGCGTCAGCTAAGGTATCGACCATTGCAGGCTGGAAATCGTGGTTGCCGGGCAGCCAGACGCAGGGTCTGGGCAAACGTGAAATACCCTCAGCAAAATGCTGATAGGCTTCAACAGAGTGGTCCTGGGCCAGATCGCCGGTGGCGATGATCAGGTCATAGTCCCGATGCTGCGCAATAATCGCATCCAGGACCGCCTTATAGCTCGACCAGGTGTTCACCCCAAGTAGCGATTCATGTTTTCCTGCGAACAGGTGGGTGTCCGTGATTTGCAGAATCCTGATTGCGGAACCGTTCGCTGCAGGAAGAGTTAGCAGGCTATCCAAAGCGTTTCCTTCGTCTCCACGCCATTTAACGCATTATACGCATCAGCAGACCGGAACTGCCATCGCGCCGTGCGCCAGGCAGTAGCGCAACCAGTCAGCGAGAAACTGGTTTATCTGATGTTTTTCATCACGCTGATGCAGTTTTTTATTAGGATAATCATAGCGCGCTTTGAAACGATAGATCTGTTGCGTTGAACACACTTCGGCGACCATCGCATCGTGATAGAGCCGCACCGACATTGAAGGCAGGCTCCAGTAGCTCACGGCGGGCGCCACCTGGCGGATCTCCACCAGCGTGGTGTAGCGCGTCGACTCCTGAATCGTCAACTGATAACGGGCGCCACTCACCTGATAGATCACCGATGCACCCGCTTGATCGTCGCGTGGCAGCAGGCGGCGTAACTGGGCGAAATTGGTTTCGCACAGCCGCATCATTTCGGGAAAGTCAGGGGTATAGCGCTGTTTCATTGTGGTATCCACTCTTCTCGTAGTTTCTCATGGTGCAGTGCCAGCCATTGCAAGGCGATGACAGACGCCGCATTATCAATAATCCCCTCTTCCACCCAGCGATAAGCCTGTTCGCGGCTCACCACATGGACAAGAATATCCTCATTCTCTTCCTCCAGACCATGGCATCCTGTTGCCTGGCTGGCATCCACTTCCCCAATCAGCACCGATAAACGTTCACTGGTACCGCCGGGGCTGGCCAGGTAATTAAGCATTGGCTTAATCCGTCCGACCTGTAATCCTGCTTCTTCAACCGCTTCGCGACGCACCACCTGCTCAACGGTTTCACCGGGATCGATAATGCCGGCCACCATCTCCAGCAGCCAGGGTGATGCACTGCTGTCATAGGCCGGGATGCGGATCTGTTCGATCAGCACCACTTCGTCGCGTAAGGGATCATAAGGTAGCAGCACGGCAGCATGTCCGCGCTCAAAAACTTCGCGCTGCACTTCGGCACTCATTTCGCCATTAAAACGGCGGTGACGGAAGCGATAGCGTACAACTGAAAAAAAACCATCGTAGACGGTTTCGCGTGCAATAATTTCTACATCGTTTTTTGTAAAAGTCACAGGGGATTTTTTTTCTTCCGACATCATCTGGTTCCTTATGCAGATTGGGGTGGAGCGAAAAAAGCCTGGCACAGTGCTCCATCTGAGTGGTTCTTTCTGAATTATTTACGTAAATTAGGGGAAGAAGGCACGTTCAGCCAACTTATCTCACAGTTGCCCTCTGCTAGAATCGGCGATAATTTTTTGGCTTACCCGGCAGCGCTACCACTGCAATTTGCTGCAACAAAAGGAATGCAAATGAAAAAACTGCTCCCATTTTTTATTGGGCTGAGCCTGGGCGGTTTCAGCTTCGCCAGCCAGGCCGAAGACCTGCTTCAGGTTTATCAACAAGCGCGTCTGAGCAACCCGGATCTGCGCAGCGCCGCTGCCGATCGCGATTCTGCCTTTGAGAAAATCAACGAAGCGCGTAGCCCATTATTACCGCAGCTCGGTCTGGGTGCGGATTACACCTATAACAACGGCTACCGTGACAGCAGCGGGCTTCATTCCAACACGACCAGCGGCACGCTGCAATTAACCCAGACAATTTTCGACATGTCGAAATGGCGCGCCCTGACCCTGCAGGAAAAAGCCGCCGGCATCCAGGACGTTACCTATCAGGTTGCGCAGCAGGATTTGATTCTGAACACCGCGACCGCTTACTTCAACGTACTGAAAGCGATTGATACCCTTTCTTACACCGAAGCGCAGAAACAGTCGATCTATCGCGAACTCGATCAAACCACCCAACGTTTTAACGTCGGCCTGGTGGCGATCACTGACGTGCAAAACGCCCGTGCGCAGTATGACAGCGTATTAGCTAACGAAGTCACCGCGCGCAACAATCTGGATAACGCGGTTGAATCACTGCGCCAGATTACCGGCATGGATTATCAGGCTCTGGCGTCGCTTAATATCGACCGCTTCAAAACCGATAAGCCGGATGCGGTCAGCGCCCTGCTCAAGCAGGCTGAAAGTCGTAATCTGACGTTGTTGTCTGCCCGTCTGAATCAGGATCTGGCACGTGAGCAGATTCGTTCAGCAGAAACCGGCCACATGCCGACGCTGGATCTGACTGCCTCAACCGGCATGTCTAACAGCAAATATGGCGGCAGCCGTGCTAACCAGAGCGCCGGTTCAACCGATTCGATTACCGGTTCTAACCAGGTTGGCCTGAGCTTCTCTCTGCCACTCTACAGCGGCGGCAGCGTGACCTCGCAGGTGAAACAGGCGCAGTATAATTTTGTCAGCGCCAGCGAGCAGCTGGAAAGTGCGCACCGCTCAGCGGTGCAGACCGTGCGCTCATCGTTTAACAACGTGAATGCATCGATCAGTACCATCAACGCCTACAAACAGGCGGTGGTCTCAGCGCAAAGCTCACTGGATGCGTCTGAAGCCGGTTATCAGGTCGGTACGCGTACCATCGTCGATGTGCTGGATGCGACCACCGCGCTGTATAACGCCAAGCAGCAGCTTTCTGATGCGCGCTACAGCTACCTGATCAACCAACTCAACATCAGCTATGCACTGGGAACGCTCAACGAGCAGAACCTGCAGGCGCTGAACAGCCAGCTGGGTAAAGAGATCCCAACCTCACCAGAAACGGTGGCACCGGAAAACGCACAGCAGACCGCGCGCGTGGATAATGGCCCGTCTGCCAACGGCTCTGCCGCCGCAGCACGCCCTGCGGCTCGCAATAGCAGCAGCAATCCTTTCGGTAACTGATGACGATGACGGGTCGCTTTGCGGCCCGTCTCTCTATCGAACGTATAGCTAAGTAAAGATCCCTACAGTATCAGGCCCTCAGCTTCAATTTTGACCCCTCATCCCCTATTCTATGCGCTACCTTTGGGCACAGGATAATCATAATGAAACGCACAAAATCTATTCGCTATGCCGCTTTTCGTAAGAGCTGGCAGGCACGCCATTTAACGCCCGTCGCGATCGCCGTTTCAGCGGTATTTATGCTGGCAGGCTGTGAACAAAACGATGAATCCGTTTCGATGTATCAGAACGCGGATGACTGTTCGAAAGCCAATCCAGGCCAGAGCGCACAGTGCACCACCGCGTTCAATGAAGCCAAAAAAGAGGCAGAACGCACCGCGCCTAAATATGCGACCCGCGAAGATTGCGTCGCCGAATTCGGCGAGAATCAGTGTCAGCAGACCCCGGCTCAGGCTGGCGTCGGCAGCACCAACAATGCGGAAGCGCAACAGAGCGGCGGCAGCTTCTGGATGCCACTGATGGCCGGTTACATGATGGGCCGGATGATGGGCGGCGGCGCAGGCTTCGCTCAGCAGCCGCTGTTTTCCCCCAAAACGCCTAACAGTCCGGCAAACGGTCAGTTTGTTGATGCGTCCGGTCGTAACTATGGTGCAGCCACCTCAGGTAAAACCATGAACGTGCCGAAGACGGCGCTGGCACCGAAGCCTGCCACCACCTCGACCATCACCCGTGGCGGCTTTGGCGAGACGGTAGCCAAACAGAACAGCATGCAGCGCAGCAGCGCTACCGGCACCTCCAGCCGTTCAATGGGAGGCTAACGCCCCGATGCAACGCATTGCCATTTCAGAACGCCCAGGCTGGCGGGAAAAAGCCACCGAGTTTGGTTTTCGTTTTCATACCATGCACGGCGAGCCGTACTGGTGTGAAGATGCTTACTACCAGTTTACGCTGGCACAAATAGAGCAGCTTGAGGATGTCACCGCTGAGCTGCATCAGATGTGCCTGCAGGTGGTCGACAAAGTCGTTAACGATGAAGCGTTGCTGACCAAATTCCGCATTCCCAAACATACCTGGGATTTTGTGCGTGATTCCTGGCACCAGCGTCAGCCTTCGCTCTATTCCCGTCTTGATCTCGCCTGGGATGGCAAAGGCGACGCCAAATTACTCGAGAACAACGCGGATACGCCGACCTCGCTGTATGAAGCGGCATTTTTCCAGTGGCTATGGCTGGAAGATCAGCTCAGCGCCGGGCAGTTGCCGACAGGCAGTGACCAGTTCAACAGTTTGCAGGAAAAGCTGATCGCGCGCTTTGCGGCGCTGCATCAGCAGCACGGTTTTAACTGGCTGCATTTCGCCTGCTGCCGCGATACTGACGAAGATCGCGGCACGGTGCAGTATCTGCAGGATTGCGCCACTGAAGCAGGCCTGCCGAGCGAATTTCTCTATATGGATGAAATTGGTCTGGGTGAAAAAGGTGAGTTTACCGACGTCCACGACCAGGTCATCAGCAACCTGTTTAAGCTCTATCCGTGGGAATTCATGCTGCGTGAGATGTTTTCCACCAAGCTGGGCGATGCCGGTGTACGCTGGCTGGAGCCAGCCTGGAAAAGCATTTTGTCGAACAAAGCGCTGCTGCCGATGCTGTGGCAGATGTTCCCGAATCATCCTAACCTGCTGCCCGCCTTCTTTGCCGAAGATGAGGTGCCGCCGATGGACAAATATGTGGTGAAGCCGCTGTTCTCCCGCGAAGGCGCTAATATCCGCATTGTTGAAAATGGTCAGGAGATTGCCCGCGTCGACGGCCCGTATGGCGAAGAGGGCATGATCGTCCAGCAGTTCCATCCGCTGCCAAAATTTGGCGACAGCTACACGCTGATCGGCAGCTGGCTGATTGACGATCAGCCAGCCGGTATTGGCCTGCGTGAGGATCGCGATCTGATCACTCAGGATCTTTCGCGCTTCTATCCGCACGCCTTCATCGGGTAACGCCCTGATAAACAGACCCGTTTCGGGTCTGTTTGCATTCAGCCGACCTGCACTGACAACATGCTGATCGCGCCCATCTCCATGCCGTCCACCGGAATCGTGATCGCTTCCCCCTTCTGACGTGCGCCCAGCACATACAACAGTGGCAGAAAATGTTCCGGCGTCGGGTTTGAGAGCGCAGCACCAGGATGCTGCATAAAGTTGACCAGCGGATGCAAAGCCGCGTCACTCTCTGCCGTCAGGTTGTCACGCACAAACTGCTCAAAACTGCTGGCCCACGGATAGACCTCATCGCCGCCGTCCCAGCGTACCTTTCTCAGGTTATGCACCACGTTACCACTGGCAACGATCATCACGCCCTGGTCACGCAGCGCCGCCAGCTTCTGGCCCAGTTCAAAATGCCAGGCCGGTGATTGGGTGCTGTCGATACTTAACTGCACCACCGGAATATCCGCCTGCGGATACATCTTGATCAAAACGCCCCACGAGCCGTGATCGAAGCCCCAGTCGTAATCCCGCTGTACCTGAATCGGTGCTAACAGAGTGACAAGTTGTTCAGCCAGTTCGGGCGATCCCGGCGCCGGATAGCGGGTATCAAACAGCGCCTGCGGAAAACCGCCAAAATCATGCAGCGTGCGGGGAGCTGCCATCGCCGTTACCGCAGTGCCACGCGTATACCAGTGGGCCGAGACTGCAATTATGGCGCGGGGCCGCGGCAGCGTATCGCCCGCGTGACGCCACGCGGTGGTATAGCGGTTTTCATCCAGGGCGTTCATCGGGCTGCCATGGCCCAAAAACAGCGCTGGCATACGTGACTGGCTCATAACGGATTCTCAGAATTGAATGTTTGATAGCCACTACGATACGCGCTTTACCCGCTATATCACGCGGATAAGCCTGATGAAGATGCTCAGAAAAATTGAATAAGATAGGCAACGAAGGGAATGATCGAACGGGGATAACGCCAGGCGAAGTCGGGCTGACGGCTCAGATTACCGTCCCCGAAGCGGACGTGCGAATTAACCACCGGTAAAACAGGCCGCGCTGGCCTGTTTTACCGCGTCAGCACGCTGATTAGCTGGCGTGACGCGTTTCGTGGCTGCGACGCCAGGCCACTAAATCCTCAATCGTCACCACCGGCATATTGTGCTGTCTGGCAAACGTAATGGCTTCCGGCGCATGGGCCATGGTGCCGTCATCGTTGGTCAGTTCACACAGTACCCCTGCCGGCTTGAAGCCCGCCAGAGTCACCAGGTCGATGGTCGCTTCGGTGTGGCCGCCACGGGTCAGCACACCGCCTTCGCGCGCACGCAGCGGGAAGACATGTCCAGGGCGATTGAGATCGCTGGGTTTGGCGTTATCAGCAATCGCGGCACGAATAGTGGTAATGCGATCCTGGGCAGAAACACCGGTGGTCACGCCTTCGGCTGCTTCAATCGTCACGGTAAAACCGGTGCCGTAGGAGCTGGTGTTGTTCTCCACCATCATCGGCAGATCTAACTGCTGACGACGCTCTTCGGTCAGGCACAGGCAGACAATGCCGCTGCCGTGGCGAATGGTCAGCGCCATCTGTTCAACGGTCATGGTTTCCGCGGCGAAGATCATATCGCCTTCGTTTTCACGATTCTCATCGTCGAGCACCATTACACCGCGTCCCTCACGAAGGGCGGCGATAGCACGTTCTACACGCTGTTCAGGCGTGCCAAATTCAGAAAGTAGCGTCTGATTCATGGTAATAAAAACCTTTAAATGTATGGGTTACCAGAATCAGGGCGAGCTTAGGAGTGACGTCAAAAAGACGTGGCAATAACGTGAAGCAGACACAATTGTCCGACAGATGTCGTTACCCTCTCCCATCCGGACTGTAACCGTCGGCCCCGGAATTACACCGGATCTGCTGACCTTCATAGCGAATTTTCATCATCATGAAGCGCTCGCGGGCTTTCAGCCAAGGCTGATTTACCGCCGGTGGGGAATTGCGCCCCGCCCTGAGAATAAGCGTTTTTACTATAGCGCCGTTTATCTGGAGCGGCAATCATCAATAGCGCAATTGCTTTTGCATTTCCTGCGTTGCCGATTTGAGGTTTATCCTTTTCATTTCTGGCATTACACTTAACCGTTATCAGGTTAGTAAAATGCTGACACAGCTCCCCGAAACCAGGAAATCATCATGATCGACACGAAAAAAATTGAACAACTTGCACGTCAGGTTCACGAAGCGATGCCGAAAGGGGTACGTGAGTTTGGTGATGATGTCGAAAAGAAAATTCGTCAGGTTCTTCAGGCGCAGCTGACGCGTATGGATCTGGTCAACCGTGAAGAGTTTGATGTGCAGACGCAGGTATTGCTGCGTACGCGGGAAAAACTGGCGGCGCTGGAACAGCGTCTGGCTCAGCTGGAAAGCCAGAGCGGCGCAACGCCGACAGCGCCGACAGCGCCAACCGCCAGCGCACCTGTTGCCACGGCAAACACCACAGCGGCGGGCGCAGCGACCTCTCCTGCCGCCTCACCCGCACCGTCAGTCATCACCACGCCGGATGTGGCCAAACCTGATACTGACAGCAACAGTTAATCACTGGTTTAGCGGGAGCACGCCTCCCGCTGACTACCGGTTTTAGCTGTCGCCGCGAATGGTTTTAATAATATTGGTGGTTGAGATGCCATCTTCAAAATTAAGCACCTGCACGTCCCCACCGTTGGCCCACACTTCTTTACTGCCGGCGATATCTTCCGGTTTGTAATCACCGCCTTTCACCAGCAGGTCCGGCAGAATGCTGGCGATCAGCCGCTGCGGCGTATCCTCTTCAAACACCACTACCCAATCAACCGCTTCCAGCGCACCGAGTACGATCATGCGATTTTCCTGCGGATTTACCGGGCGGCTCGGGCCTTTCAGCCGTTTGGTCGATGCATCGCTGTTCACGGCCACGATCAGGCGATCGCCCAGCTTACGCGCATTGGCCAGATAAGAGACGTGGCCGGCATGCAAAATGTCGAAAACACCGTTGGTCATCACCACCTTTTCGCCGCGCCGACGCGCCATCTCCACTGCGGCTTTCAGTTCCGCTTCGGTCATGATGCCGAAGCCCTGCTCCGGACGGGCATGAATCGCATTTTCCAGCTCAACGGTGCTGACGGTGGAGGTCCCAAGTTTACCCACCACCACGCCAGCGGCGGCATTGGCGAGGAAACAGGCCTCTTCCAGCGAGTCACCTGCCGCTAACGCCGCAGCCAGCACGCCGATAACCGTGTCGCCCGCACCCGTCACGTCATAAACTTCCTGGGCCTGAGTCGGCAGATGCAACGGCGCTTTGCCGGGTTGTAGCAGCGTCATGCCATTTTCTGAACGGGTCACCAGCAGCGCGGAGAGATCGAAATCGGCGATCAGCTGCATACCGCGCGCCACGATCTCCTCTTCGTTTTTACACTTACCGACCACCGCTTCGAATTCAGACAGATTAGGTGTCAGCAGCGTTGCGCCACGGTAGCGGGCAAAGTCGGTGCCTTTCGGATCGATCAGCACCGGGACGTTTGCTTCGCGCGCCAGGGCGATCATGGTCTGCACGCTGCAGAGCGCGCCTTTGGCGTAGTCAGACAGCACCAGTGCGCCCGCAGCCGCCAGCGAAGCACGCATTTTCTGGTGGATCGGTTCCGGATCGACCTGCTCGAATCCCTCTTCAAAGTCGAGGCGAATCAGCTGCTGATTACGTGACAGCACGCGCAGCTTGGTGATGGTCGGATGGCTTTTCACCGCCACGAAATCGCACTGTACGTTGACGTCTTTCAGCGTGTTACTCAACACGCGCGCCGCATCATCTTCACCGGTCAGGCCAATCAGCCGTGAGGCGGCACCGAGTGCTGCAATGTTCATCGCCACGTTTGCTGCGCCGCCAGGACGCTCCTCAACGGTGTCCACTTTCACCACCGGAACCGGCGCTTCAGGGGAGATACGGCTGGTAGGGCCATACCAGTAACGATCCAACATCACATCGCCAACGACCAGCACTGAGGCTTGGCCGAACGCGGGCAGAGTAACTTTCATTCCAGACACTCCAGACTGCATTAAAAAAAGTGCGCGGATGATAGCACAGTTGCGATTTGTGCTATCAGCATCACGCCGGGAGAGACGCGGGCGAGTTCAGCCAGCGCTGCCAGCTGGCAACAACCGTTTGCCGTTCGGCGGCGAAAGCATCCGGCTCCACATGGCCGGGCAGCTCCTGCAATGCCCGATGGTGCAAGGCATCACGCAGGGTAACGTACGCCTGCGTCAGCGCCTGTGCTTCATCGGCGGGCATTTTATGGTATTTCGCCATCAGTTCAAAAATACGCACATTGTCGGACCAGCGTGTCAGCTCAGGTTGTTCAGCGGCGTAGCGTAAGACAAGATATTGGGCGATGAATTCAATGTCGGTGATTCCACCCTGATCGGTTTTAATCTCCCAGCGTCCTTTATGCTTGTTACTGAGGTGAGCGCGCATCTTTTCCCGCATCTCACGCACTTCAGTCTGTAACGCCTCGGCGGGGCGCGGCAAACAGAGGATCGCCTGGCGGATGGTGTTAAAACGTTCGCCAAGCGCAGGTTCGCCAAACACCACCCGCGCCCGCACCAGCGCCTGATGCTCCCAGGTCCAGGCCTCCCTGCGCTGATACTCCTCATACGCTTCAAAGGTGCTGACCAGCATGCCCGCCGCGCCGGAAGGACGTAGCCGCGCGTCCACCTCATACAGAATGCCGGATGAGGTGCGGGTACTGAACAGATGCATAATGCGCTGGGCGAGGCGCAGATAGAACTGGCGGCCATCAATGCTGCGTTCGCCTTCGGTCACCGCATCCGCCGGGCAATCGTGCAGAAAAACTAAATCGAGATCGGAACTGTATCCCAGCTCCCAGCCTCCCAGTTTGCCGTAGCCCAGCACCGCAAAACCGCGTTCATGCTCATTACTCAGGTGCGATGGCCGGCCGTAGCGCTGCACCATCATATGCCAGGCCTGGCGCACCACCGATTCGATGATCGCCTCGGCCAGCCAGGTGAGGTGATCGCTCACTTTCATCACCGGTAGCGTGCCAGCGATGTCGGCAGCGGCAATACGCAGATGCTGCGCCTGCTTGAACTGCCGCACCGCCTCAAGCTGCTGTTCCTCATCATCGGTGGGAATGCGCATCAGATACTGACGCAGCTCATCACGGTAGGCGTCGGTGGCGGTTGGCTGGTAGAGCGTGGCGGGATCGAGCAGTTCGTCCAGCAACAGCGGGTGCCGGGCCAGCTGGCTGGCCACCATCGGCGAGGCGGCGCACAGACGGATCAAATGCCGCAGTGCGCCGTGGTATTCGGTTAATAATTCGAGGTAGGTACTGCGGGTCAGCACGCCAAGCAGTAACGGCGTCAGGCGGCTGAGGGTGACGGCAGCATCGTCGCGCGGACAGACTTCGCTTAACAGACGCGGCATCAGCTGGTCCAGCGCCTGACGACCGCGCGGGCCGATAGTGCGCCGGCTGATATCCTGGCGAAACGCCTCCAGCGTCTGGTGCAGCGTGCGGCACTGTTCATCGCTGAGTTGTGGCACCAGCGGCGCCAGTTCGCTCTCTTCCAGCGGGTCCTGCCACAGCATCTGGTACTCAGCCAGTTCGCGCTGATCGCCAATCTCTGGCGTATCTTCGCCAATCAGCTCATCAAAAATAGCGCGAACCGCCGCCATCTGGCTTTCGAGCGCCGCCATCAGGGCGGGCCAGTCCGCGCTGCCCATCGCCCACGCCAGCCGGGCGCGATGCAGCTCATCTTCAG
The DNA here is from genome assembly GCF_059730575.1 of Pantoea sp. X-Soil-YNGN-775. Taxonomy (NCBI): domain Bacteria; kingdom Pseudomonadati; phylum Pseudomonadota; class Gammaproteobacteria; order Enterobacterales; family Erwiniaceae; genus Pantoea; species Pantoea sp. X-Soil-YNGN-775. The sequence continues at coordinate 3,566,142 of NZ_AP035945.1, forward strand.
GTAACGTCTGGGTCTGCTCATCTCCAAGGCTTTGCAGCAGATTTTCCAGCCGCCGCAGAAACAGATAGGCTTCACGCAGCGCATCGACCTGGTCTGCCGTTAATAACGCCAGCGCTTTTATCGCTTCCAGCGTCGGCAGTAAGGCGCGCAGTTGAAGTGAGCGCTCACGCCCGCCACGAATCAGCTGAAATACCTGGACGATAAATTCGGTTTCACGAATCCCGCCTGCGCCCAGTTTGATGTTGTTTTTCAGGCCGCGCCGCCGCACTTCCCGGCTGATCATCCCTTTCATGTTACGCAGCGACTGGATCACGCTGAAGTCGATATAACGCCGGTAGACGAACGGCCGCAGCATCTGTTGCAGCTCCAGGCTCCAGCGATCGTGTTCGTCTCCCATCAGGCGCGCTTTGACCATCGCGTAGCGTTCCCAGTCGCGCCCCTGCTCCTGGTAATAATCTTCCAGAGCGGCGAAGCTCATCACCAGCGGGCCGCTGTCGCCAAACGGACGCAGACGCATATCAACCCGGTAGACAAAACCATCCATGGTCGGCTGATCGAGCACCTTGATTAGCCGCTGTCCCATGCGGGTAAAGAACTGGGCGTTATCCAGTTCACGCCTTCCGCCGCGGGTGCTGCCGTTTTCCGGCCAGGCAAAAATCAGGTCGATATCGGATGAGAAATTCAGCTCGCCACCGCCCAGCTTGCCCATGCCGAGGATCAGCATCGGTTGCGCTTCGCCGTCAACGTTGCAGGGAGTACCAAAATCGCGACAGCAATCCTGATAAACCCAGTCGCGCGCCCGGCTGATTAACACTTCCGCCAGCACGCTGAGCTGCTGCAGGCTCTGTTCCGTACTGGCGTGTTGCAGGCACTGCATCCAGGCGATACGCACCAGCATCCGGCGGCGAAACAGTCGCAGTTCCCGCATCAGGCTGGCTTCGCTATCAACCGTCACCATCACCTGATTTAGCCAGTCAGCGTAGTGTTGCCACTCGTCAGCCTGCGGCGGCGCATGGCAAATAGCCTGCCACCAGTCGGGATGCTGTTGCAGGTTTTCCAGCACAAAATCACTGAAAGCCAGCCCGGCCGCCTGCTCCGCGCTCAGTGAAGCAAGGGGAACCTCAAGCTGCTCTGCGGCGCGTGCCGCCTGTTCGCGTAACAACGCGGGAAGTGCTGACAACATATATCCCTCCATGATGGCGTGGCACAGCTCAGGTTAGCGGGCAGAACCGCTGGTGAGCCAGAACGGTGGCTGTTTCAGCGCCTGCGTGGTCAGCCAGGCTAATCCGGCTTCCTGTTGTTCATGAATCGCAGACAGCAGCTGTTGCCACGGTGCCAGCCAGACCGCCACCTCTTCCTGCGGATAGGCGCCGGCCAGCAAATGCACCGCCAGCAGCTGACGCGCCAGGCGCGTCGCTTTATCCCGATACTCATTAGGCTGTTTAACCGTGCTGAAAGTCTCTCTGAGATCGGCATTGATGCGGCTCAGCATGATGTCGCCAAAGCGTTTAAACGAGCCTTGTAATTTGGCCTGGCCTTTGGCATCCACCCACTGCTGCCAGTGCGATTCCACCAGCCAGTGCGTCAGCGCCAGCTGGGTTTCCACCGCCAGCGACGAGAGGCAGAAGCTGGTTGCGTCCACTTCATCATTGACCAGCGTCTCTTCCAGTGTGGTCAGCTGCTGACGCAAAGCACTGCTGGCCTTGCGTGGCACCAGCGCACCAAACAGGGTAAACGCCTGACGCAGCACATCCAGCGCTTCACGCACCGCATCCTGGGCCGCCGCATTGCCGCGCAGCCAGACTTCTTCGTGATACTGCCAGTGGCTGAGACCGGCCGACATGGCTGCCACCATGCCCTCTTCTACCGTGGCTTTGTTGCCGGCTTTCAACAGTGGGAAAGGCCGCAGCTGACGCGGCGGATTGCCCTGCGCCAGCTGATAACCGCGGGCGGCTTTACTCAGGCTGCCCATCCGTAAGCCGCCCATCGCCACCAGCTGCCGGGCAAAGGTCAGCATATCTTTTCGCTCACCGCGCTTTAATTCCAGTTCGATTTCGCACAGCGGTTCGCTCAGGGTTCCCGCCGTGACGTCGCCCTGATCAAACGCCAGCTCAATCTCGCTGTCGCCCACGGTAATCAGCCAGGTTTCACGCTGGAAATGGGTAGTGAACAGCGGCTGTAAACGTGACTGTAACGCCGCAATGTCGGTGCCCTGCGGCCAGATGTCGGCCGGCAGTTGCGCAATATCCAGCGTCGGCTCGCTCAGATCGACGTTATATTCCGGGCGCTGATGCAGCCCGCCAAGCGTTTTACCGGCCGCTTTCAGCGTCATTTCATAACGCTTATCGACGCCACGGATGCGCAATCCCATATCCCAGCGTCGCAGCTGGTTATCGTCGGTTTCAAAATAGATGTTGGTCAGCTCACGCGCAGGCTGATGCTGATGCGGCCACGCCGCGACAAGGTCAGCCAGTTTTCCGGCCGCCTGAGGAGTTGCAATGAACTTTAGTTCGATTTCGATGGTCATAATTTTTTATTCACTACGCCGCTGGCACTTAAGAGGATGTTTCCTGCATATTTCAGGCGATAATCAGCAGGTTACTCATGCTGTCGCCTGGAGGGCAAGGGGTTATCAGGCGAAGATTAATGCACAGAAGCCGCGCTGTCTCTGCTTTCTTTGTGCTTTCGCAGACCTTTTCGCACTCTCATGAGACCAGGATAGTTCTCATAGTGATTTATGCGAGGCCTCTCCAGACTGTGCCGGTAAATTTTTAGTCAGACTAAGCAAAACGAAATCGAATGAAAAAAATTACACTCGCTGGACTCACTTTGCTGGCCCTCAGCACCCTTGCACCTGCCCACGCCGAAGAAAAACGCTACGTGTCTGATGAATTATCGACCTGGGTTCGCAGCGGACCGGGCGATCAGTTTCGCCTGCTCGGTAAGCTGAATGCCGGGGAAGAGGTGCAGTTGCTTCAGACCAACAATGATACCCATTATGGCCAGATCCGTGACTCGGAAGGCCGCACCACCTGGATACCCCTGTCGCAGCTGAGCGCCAGTCCCAGCCTGCGTACCCGGGTGCCGCAGCTGGAACAACAGGTTAAAGATCTTACCGCCAAGCTGGATAATATCGACAACAGCTGGAATCAGCGCACCGCTGAAATGCAGAACAAAGTCGCCAGCAGCGACGGCGTGATCAACGGACTGAAGGGCGAAAACCAGAAGCTGAAAAACGAGCTAATCGTTGCGCAGAAGAAAGTCAGCGCCGCTAACGTCCAGCTTGATGACAAGCAGCGTACCATCATCATGCAGTGGTTTATGTATGGCGGCGGCGTGCTGGGTGTTGGCCTGCTGTTAGGTTTACTGTTGCCGCACATGCTGCCGCGCCGCAAGAAAAACGATCGCTGGATGAACTGACCCGTCTCTGCCGTTTTTCATCAGGGGATCGCCAGATCCCCCTTTTGGCATGCCTGCAATCTGCTGAATCTGTGCAACAATAGAGCAACATGCACTGCTGAAGTGTCGCGCGGGATGCGCCCGGCGTGCAGGTCATTTCTTTTTCTCTGGAGTTTTGCGTGAAGACGTTTCTTGTGGGCGGCGCAGTGCGTGATGCACTGCTAAAGCTGCCGGTTAAAGACAAAGATTGGGTGGTGGTCGGTGCCACGCCCGAGGCCATGCTTGAGCAGGGCTATCAACAGGTCGGTCGCGACTTTCCCGTTTTCCTGCATCCTGACAGCCGCGAAGAGTATGCGCTGGCGCGTACCGAGCGGAAAAACGGGAAAGGCTATACCGGATTCGTGACCTGGTCCGCGCCCGAAGTAACGCTGGAACAGGACTTACAGCGCCGCGATCTGACCATCAATGCGATTGCGCAGGATGAAAACGGCGAGCTGATTGACCCTTACCACGGCCAGCGCGATATTGCCCAGCGCCAGTTGCGCCATGTTTCTGACGCTTTCCATGAAGATCCGCTGCGGGTGTTACGCGTGGCGCGTTTCGCGGCGCGTTTCGCCCATCTCAACTTCCGTATTGCCGCCGAGACGCAGCAGCTGATGCAGCAGATGGTCAGCAGCGGCGAACTGGCCCATCTGACCGCTGAGCGGGTGTGGAAAGAGACGGAAAAAGCGCTGACCAGCCGCAATCCTCAGGTCTATTTTCAGGTGCTGCGCGACTGCGGCGCGTTGCAGGTGCTGTTCCCGGAACTCGATAATCTGTTTGGTATTCCGGCACCGGCGAAGTGGCATCCGGAGATCGACACCGGGGTGCATACCCTGATGACGCTGACCATGGCAGCCGCGCTCTCTGAATCAGTCGATGTGCGCTTCGCGACGTTGTTCCACGACGTCGGCAAGGCGCTGACGCCACCTGAAAAATGGCCCAGCCATCACGGTCATGGCCTGGCGGGCGTGCCGCTGGTGGAGGCGATTTGTCAGCGGCTGCGGGTGCCTAATGCGATTCGCGATCTGGCGCTGATCGTCACCGAATTTCACGACATCGTGCATACCATTGAGCGCCAGTCGGCCACCTCGCTGGTGGCGCTGTTTGATCGGATCGATGCCTGGCGCAAACCGCAACGCGTCGAGCAGATGGCGCTGACCAGCGAAGCCGATGCGCGCGGGCGTGCCGGTCTGGAAAGTATGGCGTATCCACAGGGTGACTATCTGCGGCGGGCGTTTGCGCTGGCGCAGGCGGTGCCGACCAAAGCGGTGATCGAGGCGGGCTTTAAAGGCGCAGAGGTGCGGGAAGAGTTAACGCGACGACGGATTGACGCCGTCGCGCAGGGTCTGGCTATACCGCAGCCTGACTAGCAGGCGGCGATTGGTTTACATGAAAACCATGTAAACCGCTGCCGCCACGATAAAGCGGTAGATGGCGAAAGAGACGAACGAGATACGCTTAATCAGCTCCAGGAAGGCTTTAATCGCGATCAGCGCCACCACGAAGGCGGTTACGAAGCCCACGGCGAACATCGGAAAGTCAGCCATGGTCAGGAAGCCGATGCTCTTGTACATATCCAGCACCGTCGCGCCCATCATCATTGGCACCGCCAGGATGAAAGAGAACTCAGAGGCCGCATAGCGGCTCACGCCCATCAGCATGCCGCCGGAAATGGTCGCGCCTGAACGAGAGAAGCCCGGCCACAGCGCTAAGCACTGAAAGCAGCCAATCATAAACGCCTGACGATAGGTAATATCATCGACGCCGACCGCTTTCGGCTGCTTCGGTTTGAGGTATTCTGCCGCCAGCAGCAGCACACCACCCACCACCAGCGCATACATCACGTTGATCGGGTTAAACAGCGTTTTGATCTGATCGTGCAGTACCAGCCCCACGACTACCGCTGGCACCATGCCCAGCAGAATGTGGATCAGCGATAAACGTCCGCTACCGACACCTTCATGTTTGACTTCGCCGAAGTGGATACCGATCAGGCCAAACAGACGCCGCCAGAACATCACGACCACCGCCAGAATCGAGCCTAGCTGGATAACCACCTCAAAGGTCTCCGCTTTCTCGCCCTCAAAGCCCAGCAGGTGACCCACTATAATCATGTGCCCTGTGGATGAGACCGGTAAAAATTCGGTCAGCCCTTCCACAACGCCCAGGATTGCAGCTACCCAAAGCTGATGAATATCTGCCATCAAATTTTTCCTCTATCCGTTTCAAAACCATTAAAAAGGCGCTAGCGCAAAGGCTATCGCCTGAAATCATGCCTGCATCAGCCTGAGTAAAACCTTAAGGTCTTAGGCCATTTCGCTGGCTCCAACGAAACGGCACTCGCTATGACAGACAGTAATTTGGTTTGGTTTCATTGTGATGGCAATCACATCGCATTTATTTAGGAATAGTCCCGCGCTCAATTCGCACGCCAACCTGCGCTGCCTGGGCGATAGCGCCCGGTTTGCTTACCTTTATGCGTACGCCAGGCGAATTGAAACGGTTCATCAACAGATCCGCGATTTCTTCAGCAACCCGCTCAACCAGCGCAAAACGACTGCCGGTCAGGTGCGTCAGAATCGCTTCAGAGACGTCGGCATAGCTGAGACAGTCGTTCACATCGTCACTGCGCGCCGCCAGACGGTTATCCCACGCCATTTCGACATCGAGCACCAGCTTCTGCTGCATCCCCTGTTCCCAGTCGTAAACGCCAATGGTGGTGAACACCGTGAGTTGTTCTATAAATACGATATCCATGATGATGGTCTCTGTTTTTGGCTAAGCCGGATACCACTTCCGGCGGATTATGCGTATTATCCACGGTTGATGAGATCAAAACGACCCAAAAGGTAACGGTACGGTGTTATGAGTGCTTTCGCGCCTGGTATGATTATTTTCGCGTATCTCTGCGGTTCGATTTCCAGTGCGATTCTGGTCTGCAAACTCGCTGGCCTGCCCGATCCCCGTACGCACGGCTCAGGTAATCCTGGCGCTACCAATGTGTTACGGCTGGGTGGTAAAGCGGCCGCAGCCTGCGTGCTGGTGTTTGATGTACTGAAAGGGATGGTACCGGTCTGGCTGGCATATCTGCTGCATGTGACGCCGCTGTTTCTGGGCCTGACGGCGATCGCGGCCTGCCTCGGTCATATCTATCCGGTATTCTTCCAGTTCCGTGGTGGCAAAGGTGTGGCGACGGCTTTCGGGGCGATTGCGCCGATTGGCTGGGACTTAACCGGACTGGTGACCGGCACCTGGCTACTCACCGTGCTGCTTAGCGGCTACTCATCACTCGGCGCGATTGTCAGCGCGCTGATTGCGCCGTTCTACGTCTGGTGGTTTAAACCCCAGTTCACCTTTCCGGTTTCGATGCTCTCCTGCCTGATCCTGTTACGCCATCACGATAATATCCAGCGTTTGTGGCGCGGTCAGGAAGGGAAGATCTGGAAGCGTAAGAAGAAATCGCAGGAATAAAAAAAGCCGGCTAAGCCGGCTTTTTTACCCTCAGATGGCGGGCAGTTCCGCCAACGGCCAGCGCGGCCGTACGCTGACGCCTAATCCCCCGCGCGTTCCGCCTTTCAACCGCACCATGCCCGCATACGCGATCATCGCACCGTTATCGGTACAGAACTCAGGACGCGCGTAAAAGACTTCTCCGCCACGCTTCTGCATCATCACCGCCATCTGCTCGCGCAGCGTTCGGTTGGCGCTGACGCCGCCGGCAATCACCAGACGTCTGAAGCCGGTTTGATCCAGCGCGCGTTTGCATTTGATCGCCAGCGTGTCGACTACCGCATCTTCAAAGGCCCGGGCGATATCGGCGCGGGTCTGCGCGTCATCATCATTGGCGCGAATGGTATTAGCGGCAAAGGTTTTCAGGCCCGAGAAGCTAAAGTCCAGCCCCGGACGGTCGGTCATCGGACGCGGGAAGGTAAAGCGCCCTGCCGTTCCCTGCTGCGCCATCTTCGACAGCATCGGTCCGCCGGGATAATCCAGTCCGAGCAGCTTGGCGGTTTTATCGAACGCTTCACCGGCCGCATCATCAATCGATTCGCCCAGCAAGGTATATTCACCGATACCGGTGACGCTAATCAGCTGGGTATGGCCGCCCGACACCAGCAGCGCTACAAACGGAAACGCGGGCGGATTGTCTTCCAGCATCGGTGCCAGCAGGTGGCCTTCCATATGATGAACCGGCACCGCGGGCACTTTCCAGGCAAAGGCCAGCGCGCGGCCAATGGTGGCACCGACCAGCAGTGCGCCGACCAGTCCCGGACCGGCCGTATAAGCCACCGCATCGATTTGATTCGGCGCTAACCCAGCCTGTTTCAGCGCTGCCTGAATTAACGGCACGGTTTTACGCACGTGGTCGCGTGATGCCAGTTCCGGCACCACACCGCCATAGTCGGCGTGCAGTTTTACCTGGCTGTACAGCTGATTCGCCAGTAACCCGGTCTCATCATCATAAATTGCGATGCCGGTTTCATCGCATGACGTTTCAATACCCAGAATTCGCATTGCATCACCTCTTTCTCGCGGCGCGCAGTTTAGCACAGCAATTGTGCGGGCAGAGCGGGCAATCCTCGCAAAAAGTCATTTTCTGTCGGCTAAAGAGTACGCTATACTCCCGCCCCTGGAAAAACCGGCAGCCGCACAGGCAAACGCTCCTGTTGGTTTCAAATTATCCATGGTGCTTTACAAACCAACGCGAGTTGGAGTAAAATGCTGCACCATTTTGAAATGTGCTGGCGCCGCAGTCAGCAGCAAAAACCGAATTTTATCGAGGTGAGAGTTACATGCCGGTAATTAAAGTACGTGAAAACGAGCCATTTGACGTAGCATTGCGTCGCTTCAAGCGTTCCTGCGAGAAAGCAGGCGTTCTGGCTGAAGTTCGTCGTCGTGAGTTCTATGAAAAACCGACTACCGAACGTAAGCGCGCTAAAGCGTCTGCAGTTAAGCGTCACGCCAAGAAACTGGCTCGCGAAAACGCACGCCGCACTCGTCTGTACTAATTTCTTTTGGAGGTCCGCCTCCACCGCGTGTTAAACGCAGACAGAGTCAAGTAAAAGGCCGTGCTTTCCGAAAGGAAGCGCGGCTTGTTGCCGTTTATGAGCTGAAAATCTGGGGCGTATGGCTGGACGAATTCCACGCGTATTTATTAATGATTTACTTGCCCGCACGGATATCGTGGATCTGATCGATGCCCGCGTTAAGCTGAAAAAGCAGGGTAAGAATTTCCACGCGTGCTGTCCTTTCCATAATGAAAAAACGCCCTCTTTCACCGTAAACGGCGAAAAACAGTTCTATCACTGTTTCGGCTGTGGCGCACACGGCAACGCTATCGACTTTTTAATGAACTACGATCGTCTCGAGTTTGTTGAAAGTATCGAAGAGCTCGCCACCTCCCACGGTTTAGACGTGCCTTATGAAGCAGGCAGCGGGCCCAGCCAGATGGAACGCCATCAGCGCCAGAGCCTGTATCAGCTGATGGAGAACCTGAACGGTTTTTATCAGCAGGGCCTGCAGCAATCCAGTGCGCAGCCAGCACGCGACTATCTCGATCGTCGTGGTCTGAGCGCCGATATCATCAATCATTTCGCCATTGGTTACGCACCTGCCGGCTGGGATAACGTTCTCAAACGGTTTGGTAAGCAGTCGGAAGACCGTGAGTCGTTGATGGAAGCTGGCATGCTGGTCAGCAATGATAAGGGTCGCACCTATGACCGGTTTCGCGACCGCGTCATGTTTCCGATTCGCGATAAGCGTGGCCGCGTCATTGGTTTTGGCGGACGGGTATTAGGCAACGATACGCCTAAGTATCTGAACTCGCCGGAAACACCTATTTTTCATAAAGGTCGCCAGCTTTATGGCCTGTATGAAGCACTAAAAAACCATCCGGAACCCGCCCGTTTACTGGTGGTCGAGGGATACATGGATGTGGTGGCACTGGCGCAGTATGGCATTGATTACGCCGTCGCCTCGCTGGGCACCTCAACCACGGCTGAGCATATTCAGCTGCTGTTTCGCAGTACCGACAACGTGATTTGCTGTTACGACGGCGATCGCGCTGGCCGTGAAGCCGCCTGGCGTGCACTTGAGACCGCATTACCTTACATGAATGATGGTCGTCAGCTACGCTTTATGTTTTTACCGGATGGCGAAGACCCGGATACGCTGGTGCGCAAAGAAGGCAAAGCGGCTTTCGAAGCGAGGATGGAGCAGGCAATGCCGCTCTCTTCGTTTTTATTCGACAGTCTGCTGCCGCAGGTCGATCTGAGTTCACGCGACGGTAAAGCCCGCCTGAGTACGCTGGCTTTGCCGCTGATTTCGCAGATTCCTGGCGAAACCCTGCGTATTTATATGCGTCAGGAGCTGGGTAACAAGCTGGGTATTCTGGATGACAATCAGCTTGAAAAGCTGATGCCGAAGCTGGCCGCAAGCGGAACGGTGCCGGTTGCGCCACCACTTAAGCGAACCACCATGCGGGTGCTGGTCGCGTTGCTGATTCAGAACCCGCAGCTGGCTTCTATGGTGCCGTCGCTGGATGGGCTTTCTGAGTCAAAAATGCCGGGATTACCGCTATTTATCGAATTAGTGGGCCGTTGTAATGAGAATCCTGGATTGACCACCGGACAGCTACTAGAGTTATATCGCGGGACAAATTTTAGTCAGACGCTTGAAACTCTGGCGATCTGGAACCACATGATAGTAGATGAGGAAGCCGAAGCGGTGTTTCAGGACTCGCTGGCCAGTATCTACGATTCTGCTCTGGAAGAGCGTCTGGAATTTTTGATTGCGCGCGAGCGCACCCAGGGATTGAGCGCCGATGAGCGCCGCGAACTCTGGACACTGAGCCAGGCTTTTGCCAGAAAATAACCATTTTTAATGATTTGCCCGTTCTGATGTATGAAAGGGCAAATTAAGCGTTTTATGGCCGGAATGGCGAGTAAGCCAGGCCATTAGCACAAATTTTAACGGCCGTCGGCATCGCTGCCAGTCGGGTTACCGCCAGCGCACAGCCTCCGCAGCGTACTGAAGTACGTGAGGAAGGCGAGCACTGCCGGGGACCGGAATGGCGAGTAAGCCAGGCCATTAGCACCAAGTTTATACAAGCGGCTTAAGTGCCGAATACTGATGGGCAAAGCCCACGCCGCGACGAGGGCAGCGGCAAGAACTAAACGCCTTCACTGCTATTGTTGGCTCGCTGCCGACCGACACCAATCTAATTAACAGAAGTGTGGATACCGTCTTATGGAGCAAAACCCGCAGTCACAGCTTAAGCTTCTTGTCACCCGTGGTAAGGAGCAAGGCTATCTGACCTATGCTGAGGTCAATGACCATCTGCCGGAAGATATCGTCGACTCAGATCAGATCGAAGACATCATCCAGATGATTAACGACATGGGTATTCAGGTGGTTGAAGAAGCCCCGGATGCCGACGATCTGATGCTGAACGAAAACAGCTCCGATACTGACGAAGATGCCGCGGAAGCTGCAGCTCAGGTGTTATCCAGCGTTGAATCTGAAATTGGGCGTACTACCGACCCGGTCCGCATGTATATGCGTGAAATGGGTACCGTCGAACTGCTGACGCGCGAAGGCGAAATCGACATCGCGAAGCGTATTGAAGACGGTATCAATCAGGTTCAATGTTCCGTTGCTGAATACCCTGAGGCGATTACTTACCTGCTGGATCAGTACGACAAAGTTGAAGCAGGCGAATCACGCCTGTCCGATCTGATCACCGGTTTCGTCGATCCTAACGCGGAAGAAGATCTGGCCCCTACGGCAACGCACGTGGGCTCTGAGCTTTCTGAAGCCGATCGTGTTGACGATGAAGAAGAAGATGAAGAGAGCGACGATGACAGCTCCGACGACGATAACTCTATCGACCCGGAACTGGCGCGCGAGAAGTTTTCTGACCTGCGTAAGCAGTATGAAACCACCCGCAATGTGATTAAGAGCAAAGGCCGCAGCCACGCTGATGCCGTTGCCGAAATCCAGAACCTCTCTGACGTCTTCAAACAGTTCCGCCTGGTACCGAAGCAGTTCGATTACCTGGTGAACAATATGCGCGAAATGATGGAACGTGTCCGTACTCAGGAACGTTTGATCATGAAGCTGTGTATCGAACTGTGCAAAATGCCGAAGAAAAACTTCATTACCCTGTTCACCGGCAACGAAACCAACGAAAGCTGGTTCAAAGCGGCGCTGGCCATGAACAAGCCGTGGTCTGAGAAGCTGCTGGAAGTGCAGGATGACGTGATGCGTTCCCTGCAGAAACTGGCGCAGATCGAAGAAGAGACCGGCCTGACCATTGAGCAGGTAAAAGATATCAACCGTCGCATGTCGATCGGTGAAGCGAAAGCGCGTCGCGCGAAGAAAGAGATGGTGGAAGCAAACCTGCGTCTGGTTATTTCGATTGCCAAGAAATACACCAACCGTGGTCTGCAGTTCCTCGACCTGATTCAGGAAGGTAACATCGGCCTGATGAAAGCGGTGGATAAGTTTGAATATCGCCGTGGTTACAAATTCTCGACCTATGCGACCTGGTGGATCCGTCAGGCTATCACCCGCTCTATCGCCGACCAGGCGCGTACCATCCGTATTCCGGTGCATATGATTGAGACCATCAACAAGCTCAACCGTATTTCGCGCCAGATGCTGCAGGAGATGGGCCGTGAACCGACGCCGGAAGAGCTGGCTGAGCGCATGCTGATGCCAGAAGATAAGATTCGTAAGGTGCTGAAAATCGCTAAAGAGCCGATCTCAATGGAGACGCCGATTGGTGATGATGAAGATTCGCATCTGGGCGATTTTATCGAAGACACCACGCTGGAGCTGCCGCTGGATTCGGCTACTTCAGAAAGCCTGCGTTCTGCGACCCACGACGTGCTGGCTGGCCTGACCGCGCGTGAAGCGAAAGTGCTGCGCATGCGTTTCGGCATCGACATGAACACTGACCATACGCTGGAAGAAGTGGGCAAACAGTTCGACGTGACGCGTGAGCGTATTCGTCAGATTGAAGCCAAAGCACTGCGTAAACTGCGCCATCCGAGCCGTTCGGAAGTGCTGCGCAGCTTCCTCGACGATTAAGTCAGACAAAAACCCCGGTACGCCGGGGTTTTTTATGCCTGTCGTTTAGCAATAACCGCCCTGCCCTGCGCTTAACCGCTGTTTTAACCCGCCTGCAATGCGTCATGCAGCTGTCGATAGGCTTCAACCATCTCATCCAGTGACGCGCGATTCAGTCCACTGGGATTCGGCAGTACCCAGAGCTCTGTTTTACCGATCGCTATCGGCTGTTTGCCCCACGTCACCTTGTTCTGCTGAAAGGCACGCCGGAACGCATCCTTGCCGAGGATGGCTAAAGCTGCGGGCTGATAATGCAGCACCTTTTCAATCAGGCGTTTTCCGCCATCGCGTAATTCATCCGGCGCTAACTCACTCGCCTGCACGGTGGGCCGCTCAACCAGCATAGTGATGCCACATCCTGTCTCGGTTAAACGCTGTTCCTCTTCCGGTTTAAGCTGTTGCTGAGTAAAACCAGCCAGGTGGATCACTTTCCAGAAGCGATTACCGGGATGGGCAAAGTGATAGCCCTGATGGGCGGTTGACTGGCCAGGATTGATGCCGCAGAACAGCACGTTGAGGTTGGCGCTGATGATGTCGCGGATGCTGTGCTCAATCATGCGGCCACCAGTCCGGCGCGCTGCTTCAGAGCCTCGCGGCTGCGCTGGAGTATCTGACGGGCATCCTCTGCATCCGGACAGGCACGCGCCAGCGCCAGCGCCCCGACCATCTCGGCCTGCATGCTGGAGGCCAGCGCATCTGCATCTTCACGCTCCAGCTCACGCAGCATTTGCGCCAGGCCGTCATGCAGCGCATCGATACCTTGTGCAAAGATAGAGCGGGTCTGCTCAGGCAGATGCGCAACTTCACTTACCAGCGCAGCGATTGGGCACCCTTCCGCTGGGGTATTGCGATGCGCCTCGGAAAGGTAGGTATCAATAAATCCGGCTAACTGCTGGCCTGGCTGCGTCACCTGATCCGCTGGCGCAAAACTGCCCGCCTCGGCAAACATATGCTTAAGCACCTCCTGCACCAGTTCCTCGCGTGAGGCAAAATGCGCATAAAAGCCGCCGTGCGTCAGGCCAACCCGCTTCATCAGGGCCGCCACGCCAATGCCCTCGGTGCCGGTCTCACGCATGACTCGCGCAGCCTCACTCAGGATACGCTGCCGCGTATGCGCTTTGCTGGTCTGCTTCTCCATATCCTCTCCTGCGGTTTCAGATGCGTTGCTTCTGGCTATTATAGTAATTATTACGCTCATCATATTCCAGCTTGACGGCGCATATGATGATCGTCATATTGGTGTGAATTATGACGACCATCATACGAGGAGTAAACTATGTCAACATCAGGTACGGCGTTAATAACCGGTGCGTCCAGCGGCATCGGCGCAACTTATGCGAAACGACTGGCTGCACGCGGTTACGATCTGATTCTGGTGGCACGCGACGAATCGCGTCTGAACCAGCTGGCGGCGTTACTGAGTGAGCAGCACACTGTTCAGGTTAAGGTACTGGCTGCTGATTTAACCGATGAACAGGATGTGCAACGGGTTGAGTCTGAACTGGCAACCAATGCCAATATCACCCTGCTGCTGAATAACGCGGGTATGAGCGTGGAAGGAGAGTTCCTGGAGGCGGATATTAACCGCATCAACAGCATGCTGACGTTAAATATCGTTACGCCAACCCGACTGGCGCAGGCCGCTGGCCGGGCTTTTAAAGCGCGAGGCAACGGCATCATCATTAATATCGCTTCGGTGCTGGCTCTGGTGCATGAGATGTTCAACGGCGCCTACAATGCCACTAAATCTTACGTGCTGACGCTAACGCGTGCGATGCAGCGTGAGCTTGCTGACAGTGGTGTACATGTACAGGCGGTGCTCCCTGGCGCAACCCGTACTGAGATATTTGACCGTGCCGGCCAGCCGATCAACACCATCCCGGCCGAAATGCTGATGGAAGTCGATGAAATGGTCGATGCGGCGCTGGCCGGTCTCGACAACAAAGAAGCGGTAACGATTCCGCCGCTGGAAGATCTGCAGATGTGGCAGGATTACGATCGGGCGCGCGGCACGATGGTGCCTCACCTGTCGCGTAATAAATCCGCTACGCGCTACCACCAGAGCTGATCCCGACATCCGCCAGGGCACAACCGGCAGCGGTTTTGCTAATGGTATGGCGGCATCCTGCCGTAGCAGTTTGACACCCTGTTACGGTTCATCGGGATATTTGTTATAGAAATCAGCAGGTAAAAGCCTGCTGCTTATTTCAGCAACCGGTGGCGGAGTGCTGGATCGCTCAGAAGAGATACTTTATAATCCCCGCTCCGCTGGCCCCTTAGCTCAGTGGTTAGAGCAGGCGACTCATAATCGCTTGGTCGCTGGTTCAAACCCAGCAGGGGCCACCAAATTTTAGCTTTAAAATCATTGAGTTAAGCCACCTTTTATCGGTGGCTTTTTTGTTTGCCGCGAGGCCATTGGCAGCAAAATGGCAGCAGATTTTTTGCCTAATCCCTAGTCTGAGGCTCATAACATGAAAAAAACCGCTTTAGCGCTTACCCTGTTCGCTTCCCTCAGCGCCCTGGCTGAAGAGGTGCCGAAGCCAGTACAAGAAGTGATTAACGTCTATCAACACTCTTCGTCCTCCCTGGAGAACGGTGTGCTTTCAATGACCATCACAAAACCTACCGTTAATGAAGAAATTGCTACCTCATTTTTTCGCGGGATATGCGATACGCAATATGTTGGGAAAAGCTGGCAACCTTCCCTGATTAAGAAAGTTGTAGTTTTAAACTCTTCTCAGGATCAGGAAGTGGTAATGAACGGAGGCGGCGCTGAATGCAAGAAGTTAGCGCCAATGAATATGAATGAGTCTGAAGGGTATATAAAGTCTCTGATTCAAAAATAAACCCGCATTAGCGGGTTCTTATTTATAACCAGAGCGCGCCCTGAAGTGTTCTGTCAGGATGCGGAGGGGCAGGCTTGACCTTGCCCGGATTCATTATAATTTCTGCCACTGTTTCATGGGACTTGAAGGTGCAACCACAATTGATGTTTTGGCACTGGTTATAGCGCTCCTTCGTTGTCTTAGAAACTTGAAAGCTACTACGCGTATGGGCCGCATTCCCACACAATGGACAATTCATCATAACCCAGCCCCCGAATCTCATTTTGGGTGGATAATACACAAAAAACCCCAATTGGGATACTTCTTATTCCATTTCTAATGAGTCGATTTTTACCTCAAGATCAATGCTTGTTGTATAGCCACTGTCCGCGCTGAGGCTGTGCGTAAGCGTCGTAACAATCCATTCGCCCGCATCTATCTGCTGCTTGAAGCCGCTCACCTTTACCGGCATCTCGGTGTAGAGATCTGCCCGGCCGCGAGCCAGCTGTATAGAAAATGACGCAACCCCGCGCTGCAGGCGCTCCCAACGCATTTTGGCCGCGCGCTCTGCATTAGCCCGGTTTGCATAGGTACGGCTCAGCACCAGGACGTTTTCATCCGTTCCGATCAGGTAATCGCCCTGTTTGGCTTCCGGCTCTTTTTTCTTTGTCGTCTTTTTCCGCCTGCGCTTTACTTTCGCCACCGGTTTTTTTGTCGGTTCGCGGGTATGCAGCCAGCTGGCAATCACGCCGGTGTAGGCGTCGCGGTCAGCCATGGTAAAGCGGTGGCTGTCGCCGTCCTTGCGTTGAATGGTGATCACCGGCAGCGCCTTACCGCTGGCCGTTTTACCCTGCCCCTGACGTATGAACAGCAGATTGCCGTTTTTGATAGAGGCTATCGCGCCTGACTGTTTCGCCAGGCGCATCAGAAAGCTGGCGTCAGACTCGTTGGTCTGGTCAAGGTGATCTACGGCCATCTTTGCCACATCATCACCCAGGGCGATCTTCAGCTTGTGGCGGCCTGCGATGTCTTTCACGATGTCGCCCACGGTAGTCTGGTGCCATGATTTTTCACGCTTAGTATTGAGCGTCTGCCTGAAGTCGGCGCTGCGGGCACGCAGGGTCAGCCGGTCAGGCGTGCCGGAATGCTCTATTTCGTCCACGATAAAGGTGCCTTTCGGAAAAAGTGCCTCACCCTGCCAGCCGAGCGCCAGCGACAGAGAGACGCCCCGGCGAGGCAGTAGCAGCTGGCAGTCTGCGTCGTCCAGCTCGATGTCCAGCTGGTCAGCCTCAAATCCCCGGTTATCCGTGAGCGTCAGGCTTATAAGCCGCTTCTCAATCTTTTGCGTGATGTCCGCGCCCTCAAGCGTCAGCCTGAAGGATGGGGAATTTGCCTGGCCGTTTATCCATTTCGTGGCGCTCATGAAAGCAGCCCCCCAATCATGCTGGTAACTTTACCTGCGGCGTCCGTCGCCGCGCCCTTCATGGCTGAGAGCTGATCGCTCAGACTGCCGAACATTTCGCCCAGCGTTTCGTCGGTGCGCTTCAGGGTGAGCGTGAACTCTATGCGCCGGCAGACGCCACTGCTGAAAAACTCCGCTTTGGTCTGGCTCAGGCTCTCGATCACAAACATGCCGTAAATGGTGCCGCTTCCTTCTATCAGCGGCCACGCGCGCCCCAGCTCTGCTATCTGCTCCAGCGCCAGCAGTGACAGCCTGCCGCCGGTAATCTCCGGCAGCAGGACGCCCGAAAGCGTCAGAGTTTCATTATCCGGCCCCAGAAACTGGAGGGACGAGCGCACGCCGACGCGGCTGTTTGACGGAAACCGCCAGCTGCGCTGGATCTGCAGCTCCTGATAAGGGACCGTCTGCAGCATGAAAACGAACATCCCCAGCGTCATCATCATTATTCAATTCCTTCTCTGTCGTGGTAGCTGCTGCGGGCGCGGGCTTTCGCCTGTCGCTCTTTTGCCTCAAGTCTGCGCATAACTTCGTCCGCTACGTCCTGCGCGCTCTGCCCTTGCTGCTGCATGATCGTGATAGAGGCATTAACGGTCACGGGCGACATACTGGCCGCCGGTTGCGGTCGTGCCGCTTCCTGCCGGTATGTCTGCGCAGGCTGGCTCATCGGATGCAACGGACGCGCAGCCGCTGGCGTTGCGGCCATGCCCATAGCCAGCGCGGCAGAGGCGGCCAGCGCGGCAGTGCGGCGGCGGCTGGTTATGTTGGCCGGGCCGTTCACAATTTCAGGCCCGTTTTCTCCGACGATGCCGAACTGCCCGGACGGAATATGCCCGCCGGTGTCGTACATTCTCGGAAAAGCCGGAAAGCCGCCCGGCGGCAGCGCCACTTTCCCGTCTGCCGTGACCTGCGCCGGGCGTGGTCGTGCTGCCTGCGCCGGTGTGCCTGGCTTGTCGTTGCCGGGCTTTAGAAAGTCCGGCAGGTAATCAGTCAGCGAGGACAGTTTGCTTTTAAGCGCATCCCATTTCTGGCTGATGCCTGCCATCAGGCCGTCAATCATCTGCGAGCCAGCTTCCTGAAAGCGCGCGGGCAGCGCCTTCACGTCGGCCACGATTTCATCCCATTTGATGCTGATGTAGGTGCGGATCGCCGTCCATACATTGCTGACTTTGGTGCTGATGCCATCCCACAGCGCGGCAAATTTCGGCCCTAGCGTGTCCCAGTTCTGCCAGATATATATGGCAGCCATAGCAATCAGCCCGACCACGGCCAGAATGGGGTTCGCCATCATCAGCCGCCCCAGCCACAGCACGCCATTACCAACAAGGCCAATAGCCTTACGCATGAGTCCAAACGAGGTAAACGCCTGAAGGCCCGTCTTGTTCATAAGCATACGCATTAGCAGCATGGGACCGATTGTTGACGCAAAGACCAGCAATGCCGCCCCTACCCCTGCTGTCACGATGGCAAATCCCGCCGCTATCTTGAACAGCGCCGCCGTCAGTTGCGGGTGCTGTTTTACAAACGTGCCTAATGCGCCAGCGAGATTTCCCAGCCAGTCGGCTACCTGTTTAAGCACTGGCGCGACCGTCTCACCAATTGCAGCCATTGCATTAGTAAACGAGCCGCTCGCCGCATCCCAGCGGTTTGACAATGTCTTTAACGAGGCGTCAACGCGCTCCCGCAGAGACGCCTGGTTGTCGAGCTTCGCAGCGGTTTCCCTGTACCCGGCAAGCCCTTTAGCAATCATGTTGTTTAGCACCTGCAGCGTTTCCGCATCGTCGCCAAACATATCTTTGAGCGTCCGCAGCCGCTTCTCGGTGCTAAGCGCCTTTAGCTGATCCAGCTGCACATACATTTTCTTAATACCGGCAAATTCTCCTTTGCCGTTGGTGAAATCAAATTTCACCCCCGTGCCTTTCAGGTCCTCATTCACCCCTTTGATTTTCTTGTTGTCCATCATGGCCTGCAGCACCTTGCGGTAAGCGTTACCTGCCGAGCCGCCGTCCATACCCTGCTGATCAGCCATCACAAGCAGGGGCGCAAATTCTCTCGCCGCATCGATCCCTTTCTTTTTGATGATGTCCATGGCGCTGCCGATTTTGGAAAATCCCTGCAGCATGTTTTCCGAATCCACGCCCGCATAAAATCCCTTCTGAATGATGTCGGTGAGCGCCATCATGTCCTTTTCGCTGGTCTGCGTGGCGTCCTGCAGCTTCGCCGCAAACTCCGCCGCGTCGGTCGGGGCCATTTGCAGCTGCACGCCGAGATAGGCCGTCGCCTCACCCAGCCCGCCCAGGATCGCCTGCGCGCTCATGCCCTGGCGGCGAAGCATGGTCATCATGTTCTGAAAGTCCGCCGTGGTGCCGGGCAGCTTGTCGCCCAGGCTCACTGCCAGCCTGTTGATTTTTTCATACTCCGGCAGCACCTTAGCGCCCGGCCCCATCATGGAGGCGGCCAGCTGCGTCGCGGCGTTCTCCGAATCCGCATAGGCGCGCACCGGGGCCATCAGGGTTGCGCCGGTAGCAACGCCGGTTGCCACCATGCCCGCGCCGTTACCGGCCAGCTTATTGCGCGTCTCGGTCAGCTTTTCATGCCGCGCCTGGATGTCGCGAATCTTCTGCTGCCGCTCGCCGAGCTTGCGCAACTCTGCCTGCTGGCGCTCGATGGCCCCGGTTGCAGCCTGCGCGTCCGTTTTTAGCCGGCGCTGCGCCTCGCTCAGCTGTTTTGTGTCAATGCCCGCCGCGTTCAGCGCCTCACGCTGGCGCTGCACCGACAGGCGCAGGCCGTTGTATGTCTGCTGCAGCTGGCTGGCGCGGTTCTTTGCCTGCTCAAGCAGCCTGGCCTGCTGCGCCGTGGGCCTGTTCGTTTCGGTAAACTGCACGGCAAGGCGCGCCGCTTCCTCGCGGGCGGCCTTCAGGTTGTTGGCGGTAACGGCAAGCTGTGAGCGGGTTTTGCGGAAACCGTCAATGCGGCCCGCCTGCTCGTTAAGGGATTTCAGGCCGTCTTTGCTGGCCTTCAGCGCGGCGGACAGCTCCTTAGAGCCGTCGCGCGCGCTGCGAAAGGGGCGCGTGATTTTATCAACCGCGCTTAATACCACCTGCAGCCGCAGGTTTGTGTCACTCATCGTCACCGGCTCCGCTACGCTGCATCGCTTTATGCCGCCACTCCAGCACGTCCGTCAGAGACTCCGCGTACATCACCGGCGGCGGCCAGTGAAAAACGGTAGCGATGTCCGCTACCAGATCTTCTACCGTCAGGCTGTCGGGAAAGCTGACAGCGCCGACTTCGGCAACAAAAAAGTGATCACCTCGACCGACAGGGACAGCAGATCGGCGGGGTCCATTTCGTTAATTTCCTGCACGGTCAGCGCCGGGTTCGTGACGCGCGGCAGCACGGCCATCATCGCGTTCACGTCCATGTCCATCAGCGCCTGCAGGCGGATGCCGCGCAGCGCCCCGGCCTGCGGCTTGCGGACGGTCACGCTGGTAACTTCGGTTTTGCCGCGCAGGATGGGGGTGTCCAGCTCAACAGCTTTTTCGGTAGTTTTGTCGGTCATGATTATTTTCCGTTTATACGTTTCAGAGCGGCAGGGCTGCCCCTGCCGGGTTTATCAGAGGCCGAGCGCGTTACGGTGCGCTTCCATCAGGTCGGTGCCGTCCACGATGTGGATCATGTTCACGAGGTCAATCTCGTAAACCACTTCGTTGTTAATGGTCAGCTTGGCGTAGCTGTTGGTCGCGGACACCTTGGTGGTGCTTGAATCGCCGGTCTTCCACTCGCCGGAATCCAGCTCTTTGTAGCGGCCGCGCGTGACCAGCTCGACCGCCTGCACTTCGCCGGTGTCGTCGCGCTGGATAGAGCCGGTAAAGCGCAGCTGCACGCCGTCCACAGTGGCGGTGCCCAGCTGCTTGAACAGCAGCGCCTCGGTGCCGCCTACAGTGAATTCCGTATCCAGCGCGCCGTCGTCCAGGCCCATGTCGATGTCTACTGCACCGGCCATGCCGCCGCCGCGGTACTTCTCAAACTTGCGGGTGACTTTCGGCAGCGTGATGGACTCAACCAGCCCCTGCCAGTTGTTGCCTGCGTTAAATACGTTCAGGTGCTTGAGCTTGCGGGGTAATGCCATGTTTCAGTCTCCTTATGCACTCACGCGGCTGCTGAAATCGACCAGGTACTGGTCGGTGATGCGCTGGCGCAGCAGCAGGTTTTCCAGCGGTGGCACCGGCGTGTAGTCGTAGTCGATGGTCAGCTTGCCCGCCTTCAGCGTGTCCTTGTCGTTCACGCTTTCATCCAGCCAGCAGTCCGCCCCGATGAGGTAGCCCTGATTAACCAGGCTGCGCAGCTTCGCGCGGATGCTCTCGATGATGTCGCGGGCCAGCGACGGGTTCAGCGGGCCGTCAACGGACCACATCTGCGCCTCGGCCATGGTGTCCATCAGCACCTGCGCGGTGCGGGTGTAACACTCAAACGGAAACAGCGCGTCGTCGCTCAGGCAGCGGGAACCCCAGAAGCGGAAGCCGTCTTTGCGGATCAGCGTGGTGACGTCGTTCTGGTTCAGCAGGCCCGCGTCCGTTGCCGGATCCTGCAGGTCCCAGAATACGTCTTTGGAAATGCCGGTGACGCCGTTCACCCCGACGTTTGAGAGGGACTTGTGCCAGCCGGTCTGCTCGTCGATTTTGGCGCGCAGTCCGAGCGCGCGGGCGGTGGCGTAGGCCGTCGCGTCCGCTTTCAGCACGGTGTCAAAATTGATGAAGTCAGGCCAGATAAGCATCCCTTCACGCTGGCTGAAGTTGGCGCGGTAGGCGATGGCCTCCTCTGCGCTTTTGCAGCCGTAGGCTGACAGGTAGGCAAAGCCGCGCAGGCTCTGCGCCACGCTCAGCAGCTCGGTCGCAACGGCCTGCGTGTCATGTCCCGGTACGCCAAGAATGCGCGGCTTGACGCCACAGACGGCCTGCGCGGCCAGCAGCGCCTTCATCCCGGTGCGCTGGCCGTCGGTCACGCCGCCGATGATGTTAGCGGTGGTTTCCGCCTCGGTTTCGCCCTGCGGCACGCGCACAACGACGGTAACGGGTTTGGACTGGTCGGCGATAGCATCCAGCGAGCGGGCCAGCGTGCCGGATTCTCCCGCTTTGCCGCTGGCGGTTAATACGTCGGTCAGCAGCACCGGGCGGTTAAGCGGAAAGGTGGCCGCGTCGGCGTCGTCGCCGGTACAGACAAGCCCCACAATCGCGGTGCTGACGGTGGTGATGCTTCGCGTGCCTTCGTTGATTTCCTCAACGCGCACGCCGTGATGATAATCCTGTGCCATAGGGCGGTTCTCCTGTAAAAGATGAACGCCATATTGAAATAATAAAGGCCTTAATTCATGATGTCTTAATTGTGTAAGGAATGGCACAAGGGCTGAGTAAAAAAGCCCTCGAAGTTCAATTCGCGTAATTAGGAATTAATGAGAAATGACGATGAACAATGGCTCCCAAGAAAGAAAAGCTGAAGATCTTAAAGAATTTAAGGTGATTGCAAATATAATTATGGTCTCGCTACTGCTTTCATTTTCATTGTTTTATATGAATGATGGCGAAGCTTTTAAAAAAAGCAATAAAGAGCTAATAATACTTCTTGAAACCGGATCGGCTACGTTTGCAATTATAGCGTTTACTCTCGACAGGTTTAAGTTGACAGAGAAGCTATGTATTCCTGTCAGATGGGCGTTGAATATGGCGACACTTGCCTTTTTCTTGATAACAGTACCTCATCTTTTTGTTTCCAGTATAAATGATGCTCCCCCAAATTCCACAGCGTCTTATTTAATCATTCTTCTATCCTTTCTTGTTTTATGTGCGATAATCTTTTACGCAATATCTTTATTTATAGAAAAGCCTGGTATTTTGGCTTTTTTTGGCTCGTTAGGTTTAACTGCCATTATCTTCTCAATTGTAATTTTTAGCGAAAGGCTCGGGGTGACGCAAAAAATAAGTGATGCAAGCCAGTGGGTACTTGAGGTGTTAGGGCTGAGCTTTTAATTATTTTAAAGAATTTTTGTCTTTTTGGAAAGTTGTTGCAAATGAAAATATAAAGCAGGCCATCCGGCCTGCTTTTACATAGATGGTTTTTCTGGCCAGTTTACCATTGGGGCATTTATAATATCTGTTGCCTGTAATCTCTGAATGTATTTCATCCATCTGAGTAGTATGGATTTGTCTTCGTCCGTAACGATGCCGAGCAGCAGCTGCGTCTGCCATGCTTGGGTAACGCTGTTCGCCTCGCTGATGAGCGCAGATTTCTGCCTGGCTGCGCTCTTTACATCGGCAGCCTGCTGCGCATCCGCATCAGTTACCCACTTTTCCTCGTCCCACTTATCCCAGGCTGTTGCAGGCGCAAGCGGCGTTGTATCTGCCGGATAGTCGCCCAACTCTGATATTACGATTGCCGAACCATCAGCAACGGAGTAGACCGTTTCGCCGCGATGGTCCGGCACGCTATGCCAGCTCCCGTCTCGGTACACGGCAACGCTGCCCGCCTGTGCGTCAGGCGGCGCAGTCAGGCAGGCATAAGCGGGCAGCCCGACGCCCTGTGGCAGAAACTCATCGCTGGAGCCGATAAATTCTCCGTTTTCCGCATCAAAATTATATATCTTCAGCGTGCCGGCCGATTTTGCCAGGCCATTTTTATCAAGCGTTACCTTAGCCATTATGCAGCCCTCACGATGTAGTTAAATGCCACGTTACGCGGGCGCGCTGAAATCCAGACATTACCGTCGCTACCGTATGCATTATTCATTGACGTGCCGTTAACGCCGTTATCTCTCTGAGTGGCTCCGTCAATGTTTGTGTTATTTGGTGCCCTGAATGAGCCGGAAGGCGGTGTCAGGGTTCGGGTTACAGAATCTGCGTTTGAGTACGGAATGCCGATACCGACACTAGTGCCCTCGTTTTCTCGGCCGAGAAAGTCCATCGTACCTGTGCGCAGATAAGTTGAATCCTGCGCACTCAGAATAGCGCGCGCTGCATCTGCGCCTCTCCCGTCATCCCAGCCCCTGATGAATTCTCCGCGCAGATCGGGCAGCTTAAGCGCCGGATAAGCCAGCGCCAGTTTGGGGTATAGCGTGCCGCTGAAACTGGCCCCGTTACTTTTCAGAAAGACCATGCCAGACATTGAGGTAAACAGTTCATTCGGCATTTTTGCGTGAGGCCAGGGGAACGGCGAACCGATAACGGGCGCGCCTTCGCCTAAACCAAGGTTTTTGAGAACCTCAGCAATCAGGCCTGCGTCCCTGATTTCTGCCAGCGCATTCGCTGTCTGCATGTACTGGTCATGCGGGTTTTCAGCCGCCAGATGATCCGCCATCAGCTTATCGGCGTACTGGCGGACCGTCAGGATACTGTCATCCACATATTTCCGCGTTGCCAGCACCACAGACGGATCAATCTTCAGGGTGATGGCGTCGGTGCTGTTAACAATCAGGATCATGCGCACGGTCTGCGTCCGGCCGCTGCCTTCCTGCAGCGCGGGCTTATAAGTTTCCGGCGTGTTGCAGACCGCAATCAGCGTCCCGTCTGCGTCAAACAGGCCCATCTCCCTGATCCAGAAACCGCCCTCATTCTCCGGGATCACCTGTTCGGCAATCACCTGGCTGGCGTTGGCCGGGTCAACGCTCAGCATATTGATGGCAGCCCGGCGCACCTCGTTTACCAGCTTTGTCTGGCTGGCGTTCGGCGTGGGCAGCGTGCCGCCGCCGTCGCCCACGGCCATCTGCGTGATGTTCAGCTTTGTGCCGAGCGCGGCGGCGTTGGCAATTTTGGCCGCGCCGAGGTTGGTCACGATTGCATAAAATTTTTGTGTCATTGTCCCACTTCCATCAGGTCGATAACGTGAACCGCCGCGCCCGCATACGTCGGGCCGCTGACGGAAAGAATTTCCGGGGTGTACGGGTAAATCGAGAGATCGTCACCGTCATAGCTCGCGGCGGCAATGCGCGTTTCACCGCTTACCTGCAGGTTGATGGACATGCCCAGCAGGTGACGGCTGCAGGGTTTAGCGTCACTGATGAGCCGTTCCAGCTCGTGATAGGTTTCTTCCGTAATGCCCTGGTCCTGCACGCCGATATCCAGACGAAACGTGCCGGGCGCTTCCCCGGTTTTCCACCACTCAATAACGCGGATCAGGAACCCGAATGGCTCCACCACGCGCCGGATAGCGCTGATGGTGCCCTTGTGCTGATGGATATAAAACGCATCGAGCACTACCTGCCGCTTGATGCTTTCCGCCCAGCCTTCGTCCCATCGGTCCACCGAAAACGCCCAGGCCAGATACGGCAGAAAGCTGACCGGGCAGGTTGCCGGGTTCCACAGGTCGCGCAGCGGCACGTTCAGACCGGTAATGCCGCTGCAGGCTTCCGCCAGGCGGCGCTCCAGCGCGGACGAGCCGGACGGCATCAGGCTGCTGTTGCTCATGTCAGCACCTCGTCAGCCGCCACCGAAATGTCCGTGCCGGTGCAGTTGCCCGCTGCCGTGCGGTCCAGGATGATGTCCGCCGCCGGTTCGATCATCTCCACCCAGTCCACGCCGGGCACGCGCAGCACCGCCCCGTAGGACTCGCGGCGCACGCTGCGGCCCAGCTTTTTCTGCTCGATGAGGTAAGCGGCCAGCTGCGCGTTTGCCGCCTCAAGACAGGGGCTGGCCGCCACGCCATCAAACAGGTGCAGCTTTGCCTTCACGCTGTAGTCTTGAATGGTCGCGCCCTGCACAGTCACGCGGTCCGCTACGGGCCGCACGCTTTCGGCGTTCAGTGCGGTGTTCACTGTAGCCAGCAAATCCGCCGGCGCTTCGCCGTTGCCTTCGCGGCTCAGGACGGTGATCAGCACGCTGGCCGGTGACGGACTGGTTGCCGATACGTCCTGGACGCGGCCGTCCGCGCTCTTTGCGTGAAACTCATAGGCCGCCGTCGGCCCGGCCACGCTCAGCCCCTCAAACGCCTCCGGCACGCGCACCCGCAGGGCATCGTCGGTTTCCATCACGGCATCGACCGGCGGCACCGCGTCAGGGTCAGCCGGGGTCACGGTCAGGCGCTGCACGTTATGGTTTGCGGCCAGCTGGTCCAGATCGCTGCCGAGCGCGTAGGCCACCATGACCGCCTGAGCCGCTTCGTTGATGCGCTGGCGCAGCAGGATTTCCCGGTAAGTGTTTTCCTGCAGCGTCTTCACTATCGGATCGGACTCCAGCGCCAGCACGCGGCGCACCGCCGCCTGCTCCTCCGCCGGGTAGAGCGCGATCAGCGCCTCTTTGCGCTCGGCCAGCATGGTTTCAAAGTCCGGCACCTCAATCACTTCAGGCGCGGGCAGCTGGGAAAGGTCAATTACTGCCACTGTTCACCCCCGTTGAAACAGACATGGCAACCGGCGAGCCATCATCCCGCTGGCAGGTCAGTTCAACCACTATTGAGCCGTCAAAGGCGCTGGTAATGTTGACGGTGTTCAGCCTGATGCGCGGCTCCCAGCGGCTGAGCGCGGTATACACCGCCGCCATCACCTGCAGGCGGATCACGTCGTTTTGTGGCTGGTCAATCAGCACCGACAGCAGCGAGCCGTATTCCCGGCGCTGCAGTCGGCTGCCTTCCGGCGTCATCAGGATGTCGCGCACGCTCTGGCGGATATGGTCGATGTCGGTGATCGCCTCGCCGGTGTCGCGGTTCATGCCGAGATACATCATTGCGGACCTCCTGACATATCGCTGCCGGACTTCACGCCGCCGTGCTGATGGGTATGCACCACGACGCCGTTTGAACTCATGCCGCCGCCGCCCTGCGTCACCGCGCCGTTCATCACGGTTTCGCTGTTGATCCGGGTCTGGTCAGCGTCCACGCCAAACTGCTCAGTGATGAGCTGAATCCCGTCTGCCGCCTCAATCCGCACACTTTTGATGTTCTTTATCAGCAGCTGGCCGGTTTCCGGCTCGTACTGAAACCAGCCGCCGTCCTGAAACACGGTTGTCGCGCCGTTTTCTGAATAGTCCGGCGGCGGGAAGGCGTCGGAATAGACGGCGGGCAGCGCAAATGCGGTTTCGAGGTTGCCGCCCAGGCTCAGCAGTACAACCTGCTCGCCAACGGTGGGTTTCCACCATGTGCGGGTGCTGCCGGCGCGCGTGGTGAGCCAGTTAATCCAGTTGGTTTCGATGTCGCCCGTTTTCACCCGGCACAGCCAGTTCACCGGGTCTACCTCGGACACGGTGCCGGTGCGGATCAGGTTGGTAATAAGACGCATGATTTCGGTCAGTTGTGTTTTCATGCTTTTAATTTAAACGCTATGTTCGTATATTTATCTTCCCCTAGCTTGTGGCAAGCACCACACAATGATGCCTAAAAAAGGCTTTACAGGTAAAAATGCTAAACGTAAATGAAGGAAGCGTAGAAGAAGTCAGTTTTGCTAATGTGGAAGGCTCAAATGACGCAGCCGGCAATACAGCCGAACTATTTCAGCAATGTGAATATAAAAAAAAGCAGCAAGAGAGAATTGCATCTTATAAAACTGGCGGAATGGATATGGCGGGCAACACCATTACGAAAGTGTATTCGCGTGGAGATGAATATGTTATATATGAAATAGCTAACCACCCACCCCATGAGTCCATGCGTGTTATTATTGATTCCACAATAGAAGAGGACTTGACAAAAATACATTTATTTCAAGACTGTAAGGTCTATTTTGATGAGTTCATTTCTACTTGCTACAAATATAATTGCTCATCTATTTATAAAAAGCGTGCCGCGACAATTTTATCCTCAGTTATTCTGGGTCGAGTAAATCTAAGTAGCAATCCCTTTCAGACGATTATAACTGAAATAGAATCTGACTATAATAATACGATGTTTGGCCGAAATATTTATCAGTTAGGTGCCATTACACTTTCACTGATTACTATTGTTGCCAGCATTATTGCATATCTATGCCGCGAATCTGAGTTTTCAAAGCAAAACCATTTTCTGACTATTGTTTTTTATGTTGCTGCTTTTGCTTCAATGGGTGGGTTTATATCTGTTTCTCTTAAAATTAAGAGTCTACACACCGATAGAGAATTGAATTGGTGGAATTACTTTTTCTACGGAGCGGAAAGGATTTTATTTTCTATTATTGCTGGTGTTTTGGTTTTTTTTATGTTTAAAGGCAATATGATTTTCGGCTTCCTCAATACCAACAGTGATATATCTTTTTCACTATATGTTATATGTGCACTGTCAGGGTTTAGTGAAACCTTAATACCCAATGCGCTTAGGAATTTAGAATCTAAGTCGGATCAGCAGGCTTGATAGGGTATAAATGGGTAAGCATGCAATGCTTACCCTGATAATTGACCGGTTTGAATCCCATGCTCGTTATGCGAGCATCACCAAGTACATTAGTGCTTGTCGAAATTTAATCCTTTCACAATAATCTCAGAGATTATCTCTTTAGATATATCATTAATCCCTATTAACATTCTTTTCGGATATTTTATTTTATATCCAATTCTATTTATCCGATCTCTTAGACCATAGTGATGTACCAGCGCCAGTCTTTGCACTGAAGGCGCAAACGCAACCTCAGCCTGCTCGCCGTTCGCGTTCGCCTTGAGGTATTTTGCGGTTTTGAGCTTCGCGAACATTTTGCGCCGTATCCGGCCCGGCTTCGTGCGGGCCGTGGCGCGTCGGGGTTCCCATGCGGTGCCGTCCGGGGCGCGCTGCGCCGTGATGTTCGCCTGCTGAATGCGGCGCACGTCGCGCGCGACCTCGCGCAGCATCCTTGTCCTGGCCGACGGTTCAAGCTGCGCCAGTAGCGCATCCAGCCAGGCGTCAACCTCATGCAACTCAGCCATGGCGCGCCGTCCAGAACTCGTCCGGCACGTCCGGCTCCGGTATGGCCTCAATCGTCATTTTCCCGTCTACCTCCCGCGCCAGCACCCGCTCGGTCAGCTTCAGGTTTATGCTGATGTCGCAGCGGTCATTGCCGAGGATGTCGGCCTCAAAGGTGAAGAGCTTTTCCCGCTCGCCGGGGTTCTGCAGGGCGTCCGGCTGATTTTCCCGCAGCCAGAACATTACCGGGGCCATCAGCAGGTTCTGGTCGCCGGTAAAGTCGGTAATCACCACGTTCAGGGTGTAGCGGTATTCCCATGAGATCGACGCGGCGGACGTGGCGACCAATGCGCCGTTATCCACGAACAGGTGCAGCCGGTCGGGATTGTCCGCCACGTAAGGGACCGATTTATTCAGGGCGCTTCGCAAGGACTGCGGCTTGTTCATAGTCTTTTTCCTGACAGCTGATAATGGTATCGACCTTGTCCGCGCACGCCGCCCAGGCGGCCTCGGTTTCATCCAGCAGGGCGTTCAGGTCGCCGTTACTTCGCGGCGCGGCCGGGTCCAGCTGGCAGCGGGTGATTTTGGGACAGCCACTCACGGTAAGATTCACCTCCGGCGAGGGCCGGTCGCTGGCGCAGCCGGACAACAGGATCAGGCAGAGGGGAATCAGCCCAGCGGCGCAGGTCTTCATTTTCACGTTTAAGCTCCTCAATGGTGCGTTGCCGGTCGCGCAGCAGCCTGCCGTTTTGCTCGGCGGCGGCATAAAGCTGCGTCTGCGCCTGGCTGTTCGTCTGCGTAAGAATGTTCAGGGCAATCAGCTGGCCGTTCTTCTGCGACAGCTTTTTGCCCTGGTCCGCAATCGCCGCCTGCTGCGTGCTGATGGTGTGGTGCGCATTGCTGAGCCGCCATGACTGCACGCCGAGCGCGGCCAGCATGAGAAGGGCAAGCGCTGCTGCCAGCAGCACCCGTTTCATGCGCCCGCTCCCCTGAGACACCACGCCATTTCACGCTGGCGGCGGTTATCCAGTCCCTGATTAAACACGCCTTTGACGTACACCCAGCGCGGCAGCTGTCCGCAGGCCTCACGCCATCGCCCCTGTTTCAGCAGCGCCACCATGGTTGATCCGCAGGCGTTGCCGGTGCCGACGTTGAACGCCAGCGACACCAGCGCGTCATAAACCTGCTGCGGCATTGATACCGCCACGCAGCGCGCCAGTGCCGCCTCGACGCGTAACACGTTGGTGATGAAGTTGCCCGCCGCCTGCCGCTCGGTGATGGTTTTCCCCGGCACCACGCCGCGCGTGTTGCCGATCCCGTCGGTCCAGACGCCAGCGCTGCACTGGTACGGCTGCAGGCGGCAGCCCTCATAATCCGCGATGAGCTTCAGCCCCCCCACGGAGGTGTGCAGCTGCTGAAAGCCGGGCAGCGTGGCGGCGAGAGCCAGCACCACGCCCACGGCGCAGCGCTTAACGGTTTGCAGATTCATATTCCTCCCGCGTGATGCGCCCGCTTGCCAGCAGCAGGTAGGTTTTGTGCTTGTAGTACCAGCTGATGAGCGCCATCAGCAGGCCGATGAAGACACCGGCCACGGTAGAAACGTCCTTCAGATCCAGGCCACCCAGCCACGCCATCACTACCGCCACGCACCAGGTGATAAAGGTGCTGATTTTTTCCCACATAGTTCAGTCCCAAAGCTGGACGGCCTGCACGGTTGCCGTCGTTGTCACGTCCGGCAGCTCCACTTCCAGCCCGTGCGGCAGGATGGGGCCATGCTCAGACAGCCCCGGATTAGCCCGTATAACCTGCTCGGTCATGCCCTGCGTGCGCCCGTAGTGACGCCAGCAGATCGCGTCCACCGTGTCGTACTGCTGCGCACGCACTTTCATCAGATAAGCTCCACGGTGCTGTGCGGCAGGTTCTGCACGCGGCTGATGGCCCAGCGCGCATCCCGCCACAGGTCGCCGGTCGTGTCGGCCAGCTCCTCGCCGCGCTTCGCCGCAGCGGCGGTCGCGTCAAAGTCCTGGTAGCGCTCGTTAAGCACCGCACGGGTCCAGCACCACACCGCGTTAAAGTAGTGATGCAGGCGCACGCTCTCACCGGCCAGCTTTTCCGCCGGCACGTCGGCCAGGGTGTTAAACCCGCGCAGCTCCTGTCGCTCGCGCCATGAATAAAGCTCAGTATTGACCTCCGCCATCGCGGTGAGCACCACCTGCTTTAAGCGCTCCGGCGTCACGGTGCCGTCTACGCGCATTGCGGCTCTGAACTTCGCCAGATCGACGTCCGGCCAGAACGAGTTGTTGGGGATAATTTCCGGCGTTCCCGTCGCCTTTTGCGGCGCTACAAATTCCATAGCCTTGATACTCCTGAAAAGGTTGGGCGGTGGACGGGGTTTTGATAAGGCTCAGCCTGTCGCCACCCCGTGCCGCCCCGCGCGTGGGCACGTCCGGTTATCAGCTGGCGTTGCGGATTTTCCGCTCCAGCTGCTCAATGTCTTTTTTCACGCCGCAGCGCTCGTCGAGCTGCAGCGCCTGCTTAAGGTGATTCAGGGCCATCACGGGCTGGCTGCCGGTGAGCACGTAGCCGATAGACTTGTGCAGGCGGGCGCGCGACTGGTCCGGCATATCCAGCCCGTCGGTTGCCTCCAGCGTCTGCATCAGCAGGGCAGGATCAAAGTCGCTTTCTGCCATCAGGGCATTTTTAGCGGCGTCGGCCATCTCTTCGGCCAGCAGGGTCTGCACGTTGCGGTTAAACCCCTGCGGCATAGACCAGCCGTGCTTAAGGGCATGGCGGCCAACGGCCAGCGCCCCGGCATAATCCCCGGCGTCAATGCGCCACAGCATCACGTACATCAGCACGTCATCCTGCTGCGCGCCGTCGGCGGCCAGCACGCCGTCTACCCATGCGGCATATTTCGGCAGCACTTCCACCTTGATTTCGGCTTTTTTGACGTTGGACTGAATGCCCTTGAGGCGGCGGCGGTCTTCACCCAGCTGCATCAGCATCAGCTCGTAGCCGTTCGCGTGCCGGGCAGAGCCGCCCGTGCGGGCGGCCTGCTCAGCCTGAACGCGCAGGCGGTGCTGCCGTGCGGGACTCAGGCTCATGGTTTACGCTCCGGCACCGGCATCAGCGGGCGCGCTATAGTCGCCGATGGTGATGTTTTCGATCAGCGCGGCGCAGCGGTAATCCTCCACCACGTACGCCTCGTTAACCGACTCGTAGTTCTCGATGCGGTCGCGCTTCGGATTGTCGATAACCGAGCGGCGGCGGGTGTCCTCCTGCCAGTAAATCGACAGGTTATCCAGACGGGTGATCAGCAGGGCATTAGCCGGGAAGTACGGCGCGCGCACCGCCTGCAGGCCGCCCATACGTTTCTGGCTGATGATGAGATCGGCGGCAAGCTTTTCGGTATTGGCCTGCTCGTTGTTGACCAGCGGGAAATACTTGTCAGACAGCAGCTCGCGCCCGCAGATAACCACCATTTCGTCATCGTCCTGGAAGATGGGATCGATAAGCTCGTTAACCGCATCCATGACCAGCGCGTCCAGGTTGAGATATGCGCCGCCTTTGCCGACCTTCACCGATCCGGCGGTGGTTTCGCCGTCTTTGGTGGTGCTGCCCATCACGTTGTCCGGGGCGTCTTCGCGCAGCTTCTGCAGCCAGCCTTTGTTGACGTCCTGCAGCAGCGGGTTCTCTGCGCGGTTAGAGGTTTTGGCGCGCTTCACGCCGTTGAAGCCGATCATGATGCGGTCCAGCGCCTGGCGCTTCACGATGGCGTCGCGGATGCGGGTCTGGAAGTCCTGAAACTTCGCCCACATGTCCAGCTTCGCGTAGGTAATGGCCGTGTCGAAGTTGGTCTGCTCGCACTTGTACTCGGTGTCGGTCATCGCCGTTGGATCGGTCGGCTCGCGGTCCTTAGAGCTGGTATCGGTAGTGCCCGCGATGGTGCTGCCGACGCCGAGGCCCAGCAGCTGGCCGGACTGTTCGGATACGGCGATAACGTTAACCAGCGTCAGAAACGCGGTGCTCTGCTGGATGGTGTCCTCCAGCGTCTGCGCCACGGACGGCTCCACGCTGAACTTGCTGGAAAGCTCCGCAATCTCCACGGAATAGATGCGCGCCAGCTGGCTCAGGTAGGCGTTAAAGGCAAAACGGGTCTGTTTTTTCATGGGGTGTACTGCTCCTTAGCAGTTGGTCAGGTGAGCGGCCGGCGCATCGCCGCCCGGTGCGCGCTGGCGGTAGTCGGGGCGGCTGTCTGCGCGCTCCAGCTGCCCTTTGAGTTCGTTAAAGGCTTCCTTCTGCGCCGACAGATCATCCAGCTGCGACTGCAGGCTGCTTTCCAGCTGGCTCAGGCGCTCGGCCTGCTCGCTCAGCGTTCTATCGGTGCGGGTGCCATAGTTCTGCTGCTCGCTGGCAATCAGCTCGACCGCCTGATGCACGTCGCTGAAACGGTCGTCATCGGTCTGCTTTTGTTTGGCAAACATCGCCTTGATGCGGGTAAACAGGGCGGGCTTTTCCTCCGGCACGTCTTCCAGCTCGATCTCGGTTTCGGTGGCGGCGGTAAAGAGGTTGTCCGGGTGCTGCTTGCGGTTTGCCAGCGGGTTCTTTTCCGCCGACGCGCTGAACGCCAGCATTTCGGTGCCGAGGCTCGCCGGATCGTCAGTGACAGCTAGGCCAACAAGATATGGTGCATCGGTGTCGGCAAACTTCAGGCTGACCTCCATTGAGGTAAACAGCTTCTGCATTTTGCCGGTCATATCGATCAGGTCATCAGACGGGGTAATCGTGGCGAACAGACCGAGCTTGCCCTTAAGCATCCCGTCCTGGACCTCTTCAGTGTCCAGCGCATCCACAACGCCGAAACGACGGAACGGGCTGTCAGGCGTATAGCCCTTGATATGCTCCATGTTGATGACGGCGGTATACACAGCCGGGTCGTAATTTGCCGCCATCTGCTCAAGCCAGCTGCGCTCGATGTTGCGCCCGTCTGTGGTGGCACCTTCCACCCCGATGCGGAAACGCTTCGCTTTCTTTGCCATTGTTCAGGCTCCGGTTAGAAAAACTCTGTGAGGCCTTATGTTTGCGGCGGGAGGGGTATCGAAACAACGCGGGGCCATTGTGCGGAAAACCACACAATGAGGGGCGGCGGAAAAGGGACCGCAGGGGCCGTATTTTGGGGCCATGACAACGACACTCGCCCCCGAAGACCTCGATCCCCGCAGGCAGGCCTTGCTCCTGTACTTTCAGGGATACCGTATCGCCCGCATTGCTGAAATGCTGGGAGAGAAACCCGCAACCGTTCACAGCTGGAAGAAGCGCGACAAGTGGGGCGACTACGGCCCGCTTGACCAGATGCAGCTCACCACCGCCGCGCGCTACTGTCAGCTGGTCATGAAGGAGACGAAAGAAGGGAAGGACTACAAGGAAATTGACCTGCTGGCGCGCCAGTCCGAGCGCCACGCCCGCATCGGCAAGTTCAGCAACGGCGGGAACGAGGCGGACCTTAACCCGAAGGTGGCAAACCGAAACAGCGGCCCACGCAAGCCACCGGAAAAGAACGTATTCAGCGACGAGCAGATCGAAAAGCTGCAGGAGATTTTCCACGGCTCAATGTTCGGCTATCAGCGCCAGTGGTGGGATGCGGGCAACAAGCACCGCATCCGCAACGTGCTTAAATCCCGTCAGATCGGCGCGACGTTTTATTTTGCCCGCGAGGCGCTGATCGATGCCCTGACCACCGGGCGCAACCAGATTTTTCTCTCAGCCAGCAAGGCGCAGGCGCACGTCTTCAAGCAGTACATCATGGAGTTCGCCAAAGAGGTGGATGTAGAGCTGAAAGGCGACCCGATGACGCTCAGCAACGGCGCATGCCTGTACTTCCTCGGCACCAACGCCCGCACCGCGCAGAGCTATCACGGCAATCTCTACCTGGATGAATATTTCTGGATCCCGAAGTTTCAGGAGCTGCGCAAGGTGGCGTCCGGCATGGCCCTGCACAAGAAATGGAGGCAGACCTACTTTTCCACCCCGTCCAGCCTGACGCACAGCGCCTATCCGTTCTGGTCCGGCGCGCTCTTCAACCGTGGGCGCGCTAAGGCGGACCGCGTGGACATCGACCTGACCCACGGCAACCTGTCGCCGGGCCGCTTCTGCGATGATGGCCAGTTCCGCCAGATTGTCACGGTTGAGGACGCCGTGCGCGGCGGCTGTAACCTGTTCGACCTCGACCAGCTGCGCCTGGAGTACAGCCCGCCGGAATATCAGAACCTGCTGATGTGCGAATTCGTGGACGACCTGGCGTCCGTGTTCCCGCTGCAGCTGCTGCAGAAGTGCATGGTAGACAGCTGGGAAGTCTGGAACGACTTCGAGGCGCTGGCGCTGCGCCCGTTCGGCTGGCGCGAGGTCTGGATCGGTTATGACCCGGCGAAGGGCACGCAGAATGGTGACAGCGCCGGGTGCGTGGTTATCGCGCCGCCCGCCGTGCCGGGCGGTAAGTTCCGCATTCTGGAGCGCCACCAGTGGCGCGGTATGGACTTCCGCGCGCAGGCCGAGTCCATCAAAAAGCTCACGCAGCAATATAACGTCACCTATATCGGCATCGACTCCACCGGCGTCGGCCTCGGCGTCTATGAAAACGTGAAAATGTTTTTCCCGGCGGTGAAAGAGTTCGTCTACAACCCGAACGTGAAAAACGCCCTGGTGCTGAAGGCGTTCGACATCATCAGCAGCGGCCGCCTGGAGTTCGATGCCGGGCACCTCGACATCGCACAGTCATTTATGGCAATCCGCCGCGCCACCACGGCCAGCGGCAACCGACCGACCTACGAAGCCAGCCGCAGCGAAGAGGCAAGCCACGCCGATCTCGCCTGGGCGACGATGCACGCGCTGGCAAACGAACCGCTGCAGGGCGAATCCGCCCACAGCCGCAACATTATGGAGATTTACTGATGAGCAAACGCAGGAACCGCACGCGCACCCAGCCCGTGCAGCAGCAGATGACCGGCGGCGCGGCGGCAGAGGCTTTTACCTTCGGCGACCCGGTGCCGGTACTGGACCGCCGCGAGCTGCTCGACTACGTGGAGTGCGTCATTAACGATCGCTGGTATGAACCGCCGGTGAGTTTTGACGGGCTGGCGCGCACGTTCCGCGCGGCCGTGCATCACAGCTCGCCGCTCAACGTAAAGCGCAACATTCTGACCAGCTCGTTTATCCCGCACCCGCTGCTGAGCCAGCAGGCATTCAGCCGGTTTGTGCAGGACTATCTGGTATTCGGCAATGCCTATCTGGAGAAGCGTACCAACCGCCTCGGCGGGGTGATTGGGCTCGAGCCTGCCCTGGCGAAGTTTACGCGGCGCGGAACCGATCTCGATACCTACTGGTTTGTGCAATACGGCCTGAGCACGCAGCCTTATCAGTTCACCCCAGGCAACGTCTTTCACCTGATGGAGCCGGATCTTAATCAGGAGGTGTACGGCCTGCCGGAATATCTTTCGGCCATCCCGTCTACGCTGCTGAACGAGTCGGCGACGCTGTTCCGCCGCAAGTATTATCTTAACGGCAGCCACGCGGGTTACATCATGTACGTTACTGACCCCGCGCAGAATCAGGAAGATGTGGACGCCATGCGCAAAGCTATGAAAAGCACGAAAGGCCCTGGCAACTTCCGCAACCTGTTTATGTACTCGCCGAGCGGTAAAAAGGACGGTATCCAGATCATTCCACTGTCAGAGGTAGCGGCAAAGGATGAGTTTCTGAACATCAAGAACGTGAGCCGGGATGACATGCTGGCCGCGCACCGGGTGCCGCCGCAGATGATGGGCATTATCCCGAACAACACCGGCGGTTTCGGTGACGTGGAGAAAGCCAGCCGCGTGTTCGTACGCAATGAACTGATGCCGCTGCAAAAACGCTTCGAAGAGCTGAACGCCTGGCTGGGT
The DNA here is from genome assembly GCF_059730575.1 of Pantoea sp. X-Soil-YNGN-775. Lineage (NCBI taxonomy): Bacteria > Pseudomonadati > Pseudomonadota > Gammaproteobacteria > Enterobacterales > Erwiniaceae > Pantoea > Pantoea sp. X-Soil-YNGN-775. Next base: position 3,602,759 of record NZ_AP035945.1, read on the forward strand.
GAAGAGGTGATCCGGTTCAATCCTTACGTGCTAGACGCTGAACAATAGAAACAAAAAAGCCCAGATTAACTGGGCTTTTTCTTTTAACGGCGCTGACGTTTTGCTTTTCTATTCGACATCGGCTTTTTCTCACGATTATTATCTACTTTTTCATGGGTATCCATATCAAACCAAGATGCATGAGACACTTCACTTAGCGGAAAAATAACGCTTGTGTCATTGTCCCCTAAGTTGTTGTAGTCGTTAGAAAATAAAACGCGCAGATTATCCTTATCTCTGTAACCAGACATGATCGGCTCAATTGAGATTTCTAAATTTGGCCCCTGTTTTTCGTTAGGTTCGCTAATCATGTTTACAGTTCCTACATAAACCTTGCGACTCTTAAGGCTAACCAAAACAGGTGACTCTGAAATAGCTGAGTCGAAAAAAAGTTGTCCTAGCGTTCCCTCTGCAAGAAGTTCTTCAAGTGCAGACAGGCGTATAACTTGCTTGTAATAAGCAATTTGCGTTTTGTCGCGTCCAAATTGATTCAAAGTAAGAGCGGCAAGATATAATCTTAGCCTTGCAAACTGCACCCATATCACAGCAACCCCAACCATCGTAACGGACATGAGCACTAACCACGGAGTCAGATGGTTATCTTTTGCTGCCTGAGCAGAATCGATTTCAAGCGCCAGCTCAATCATGTGTGTCAGCCATGATATGACACCTAGATCAGGCAGCCACCACTTGATAGCAGCAGAAAGGAGTAAAGATATCAAAAGGCACCATATGCCATAAGTGGCCACCTTCATATAAAGAAGCTGGCCATCATATCTATGCAAACGGTAGTAGGTGCTGATTCTGTAGGGGGAGGAAATTAAAATTTGCCCACTTACCAGTAATGGGATTATGAGCAATGCAAACATTTCTTATTCGCCATCATCCTTGTTTCCAGCTGCTACTTCAGGTGCATCTTGAGCAACAATCCGCTTCGCTGCCTGTCTGTAACGAGACGCTTTTTTACGACTCACACTACGAACGACCAAACCACCTCGACCAACAACGCTAATGTCTTCAACACCAGACTCGCGAAGACGCTCAGCCATTTCTTGGCCGCCAGTCACGTAGTTCTTCAGGCCAAACATTCTCATCATTAATTCTGACATACTAACCTCCTAGAACCTTCCCGCCTGAGCAAGAGAAGTTTACCTCGCTAGCTCAAGAGGTACTGCCCACAAGGGGCCGCGAAGACTACCACCTTTCTGAATTTGCCTCAAGAAATTGGCTGTCTTACTACTTTTATAGACTGTTTCTTATGCAAGTGGTTCCTTCAACCGTCTGTTAACTTAAGCTGCAACCTCATTTTTTATCAAGTTGCAAACCTGCTCGAGCCGATAAATTTTATCGCTGATGGCTTCAATCCACTACTATAGCGCGCGCTCGTACCCCCGCCACGCCTGCCCGCTTTATGTAGTGGTTTTCATGCAGGTGCATGGCATAAGCAAAAGCCCGGCATTACTGGCGGGCCGGGGCACAAACGATCCTCTCGGGATCATGCGAATTCATGCGGCATAGTCATGCAGTGACGGACAACATTAAAACAGGGGCAACTGGTCATCAGGCTCTGACTCTGGCACTTCAACTTTTCGCCTGGTGAAATCCATGGCAAGCAGAAGAGCCTCCCGGTAAGTCAGGGGAAACTGCCGGCCAAAAATAAACGCATTTTCGAAAGTCTGCCCTAGCCAGAAACCGCCGCCACACTCGCGCGACCGTTGAAACATAACCCATCCACCTGAACGGAAATATGGGAGGGTTTCACCACGGTAAACAACCTGAAATTCAGAGTCTCGTCCCCCCATAACCTAACGCCTCGCTCGCTCGTTGTTCAACCCTGCCGCCGTCAAAATCAAGCTTTTGACGTCTGCACGGTTATCAGTGTAGCCAGCTGTCATCTTCCCAGACGTTCTGAAGCAGATCATTTAGCCGCCGCCTGTCCTCGTCGAGTTTAAAGCCAGGCATTTCTATTCTTGTGTGGCTTCCTTGCCGTACCCGCACTACTGCTTCGGGGTAAAGCGCCACTACGCGCCTGTTTATCTCGTCATGAAAAGCTTCAATCACTGACTGGCTTAGTTTTTGATTTTTATCAAGCATAATTTCAACGCGCATAGTCTCCCCCCTAATTATTCAGATACTTGTATAGATCGTGAATATTCGTGGCTTCTTACCTTACGCATCAGCTCATCAGTCAGCTCTGAAACCCACTGAATCGCGAGCTGTTTCTCATCTTCACTGCAATCACTTGCCGCAACAAGTTTCATAAATAAATCAATACGCTGGAGCTTCATTGACTCCAAAAAATAGTCTCGCATAATCCCTCCGCACAATGAACAACTGGTTATGCATACAGTATATTACGAATTTCCAAATGTGAAATGATTTTTTATGGTCAATAAGACTTTATCTGAAAGCAGGCTATTGAATTTAGGACGTTAATTGGCTTCTTTCGCATCCTTAGAGGCACGAGCTAAGCGCCCTATTCGCTCTAGAATTTCATAATTTTTAGGTCCAGAATGAGGCCTCACTAACTCACCATATGCAGAGCTGCGAAACAGTCGGCCAGCAATTTTCGTCTGCGTGCCGCCAATCAGGCGCACGGCCAGCCCGCGACTAATGGTTTCACCGCATAAATCCTTCACCTGGCCTATCACGTTATCGCACGCGGCCTCGATTTTGTCCGACCGCCTCAGCTGCCGATGTCTTTTTTCTGGCTCTTGCGCCCTGATCCGGCTCAGCAGCTGCCGTTTTTCTCGTCTGCTCATGCCGTTCAGGTCGATATTGTCGAAACTTTCCGGCGGGTTCGAATCCTCAGATCTCAAACCCCCCGTACAGTTATTGACAGAACTCCGAGAGGACGCGGACGCGCCCTTAAATTCAAAACCCAAATCAACGGCACGTTTCGGCACAATCCTCCACTGCGCCAGACGAGTGAGGATCGGAGTATCTTCACCAACTTCCGTTGCGTAAACGCCCTTGATGCGCACGGTTTCCTCGCCGTACTCGTTCACGTCTTCGCTGGCCTGATACCAGGTGCGCACGGCCAGCTCGTCGCGGCGCACAAACGGCCCGCCCTGTGCATTAACGTATCCTGCCCAGTCTCCCGCGTCGGCGGCGTCATGCGCGGCCGCAAACTCAACGCTGAGGCCGTGGGCTGTTTCGCTGTCTGCCATGCGGCGCAGCTCGCGGTAAACCGTCACCGGCGCGCCGCCCACAAACTGGAACTGTCGGATGTGCCAGCGAGCCGCCCAGGCGGAAACGGCCGAGGCGGTTTCCTTCAGGTCTTTGCCGCTTTCGTCGTCCGTCTCGCCGTCCAGCGCGTAGCCGTCAATATTTTTGGAAATGTACTTAGCGATGTAGCCCGTCGCGCTGCCCTTCTCCGGGTCGATAGCCTCCGCGTGAAAGCGGGCCTTGCGGGCCTTGTCGGTCGTCAGCTCGCTGCTGTCTTCCTGCCAGGCGTAGTCGCGCATAATCTCGCGCACGCGCTCAACCTGTTCGGGACGCATAAACATCAGCATGTGCCAGTGCGGGGTCGCGTCGTGATGAGGCTCGGCAACGCGGATCCCGAAGATGCGGATTTCCTCGCGGTGCAGCTTGGCGCGAATTTTTTGCCAGACGCTGCAGAGATAGCGCTGAGTGTCGGCAGGGCTGGCACCGTTCCATTTGCGGTTGCGATGACCGGTTTTGATTGTGGCGTGATAGCGCGCCGGGGCGGTCAGCGTGTAAAACTCGCCGATAAAGCCCATTTCGTTGCAGATGTTTTCGAAGCCGCGAATGCGGGTCATCAGCTCGCAGCGGCGGATCGCCGGGTTAGCTACGCTGCCGTCATACTTCTCGATCAGGCTGATGCGGTTGCCTTCCTCGTCTTCCAGCTCCATGCCTTTCAGAAACTCACGGGTGCGGCGCTTCTGCTCGCGCCACTCTGAGACGGTCATGCTGCTGGCGTAGGGGGTGTGTTTTTTGCTGACGTTAGCCAGGGCAATCTGCAGGTGTTCACGCCATGACGCGGCGACGCGGCGCAGGCGGCCCTTCCACCACTTTTCGGTCTGCATGCGCATGATCGCCGGGGTTACTTCCTCCGGGTCGAACAGGCGGGATGTTACCTTTTCCCACAGCGGCGGCGTCTGGCTCAGCTCGCGGGTGATAGTGGCGGCGGTCATGTAAACGCGGTGCGTGTATTTGTAATCCGACTCGTCGCTGGCCTGCGCGTGTGCCTGTACCAGCTCGGCGAGGATGAAATTAGCCACATCCCCGGCCAGCAGATCGACGTCGGCGCGCGCCATATCGGGCAGGCGGTTAAAGCGCCGCATCAGCTCCCACAGCGTGCCGGCCGCACTGGCCGCGCCAGTCTGTTGAACGGCGTTACCTGCCAGCAGGTTAAACGTGCCGCTGCTCATTTCGCCTAGGCGGTACTGCTCATTGACGCATTCAACGCGTGGCAATGTGCGCTCAACAAAAGTTTTTGCTAAGTACGCATTGGCACGGGCAATGCCCTGGGTCTTTTCAAGCTCGCTGACGCGGCGCTTAACGTCGAGCTGGATCAGCGTCGGCTGCTTTTCCAGTAATTCCTGCGCACGCGCCAAAGCCGCAATCATCTGACTGCGGCTGTGCATTTCCTCATAGGTAGGATACGGACTAGACAGCGCCTGCTTCGGCTTATTCCATTCATAAGCCCACGCATCTGTGATAACTGACTCACTCATATTTCAAAAGCCAGTTGAGGCGTGAACAAATCCCGCTCCGCATCGTAATTTAGCGAGCTGGCGCTGTTCATGGACTCTATACGCTCAACAAGCACTGCCGCTCTGGTTTCTTTACTGGCCGGGGCATAGGCGCTTTTGTTCCAGGCTTTATCAATACCGATATTGCGCGCAACGTTCGTGCTGTCTGCAGAAGAAAGGGGCACCCGCTTGAACAGGTCTTTGTTGAGCATTCGCAGGCCGTGAAGCTTAGTAATCGGATAGCCGTTACCGTCTACAACATGCCGGATCAAATCACGGAGACGCGCAGCACATTCTTTTGGTCTGCTCGCGTCGTATTCGCCCATCGAACCCAGCGCGACGCGCGGGTACTCATGGCACAGGCGAATAAAGCGGTCGTCAGATTCATTCATGTGCCACACCGGAACGCCGACAACCTTTCCGTGAGGCCATTCCGCTAACAGCGCATCATTTTCTTCACCGCTTCCGCCGATTACGTCGGGAATAATGGCAAACGCAAAGCGGGGATGGTTCTTCCAGCGCGCTACAAACTCGTAATAGCAATCCCAGCTCACAACTCGCTTTTTCGTCCAGAAACTAAACGCGCCATTATCAAGCGCAAAACTCTGGCAGACTTCCGAAGCCAGCATGAGCTGGCCTGGATTTGCGAAACTGATAAATGCGTGCCTGCCTTTCCATGCCTTCAATGCGCACGTCTCTGGAGTAATAGGCCCGCCATGGAAGTGGATCATCCATGCACCTCAACCACAGCAGATTTATTAGGACCATGGGCCATATCGAGGCCGACAAATACTGCGCCCTCCTGTGGACGGCGCACGGCGATGATTTCCGAGGCTCGCTTGCCCTCACCGGCGGCAACGCCGACAGAGCGGGCTACGCTGATTTTTGTAATGTTGAAATCGCGCAGGATGCTGCGGGTGTAGAAGGTATCGCTGTTTGAAACGACAACCGGACAGCGCTCCGAGACGCCGAGCAACATGCTGACCAGATCGTGATGCTCATCCTTGTCAAAGCCCGCCGAGTGATAGTCCGAAAACGTCTCGTCATACGGCGGATCGCAGTACACCACGTCGCCAACTTTAGTCAGGCGCAGCGTTTCGCGAAAGTCGGCGCAGATAAACTTCGCGCGCTGCGCCTTTTCCGCGAATGCCTCAATTTCTTCCAGCGGGAAATAGGGTTTTGAGTAATTACCAAAAGGGATATTGAACTCGCCGCGACGGTTATAGCGACAAAGGCCGCGATAGCCGTTGCGGTTCAGGTACAGGAAGTGCGCGGCGCGCTCCAGCAGGGGTAACGCCGGGTTATGGTTGAATGCCTCACGGACAGAATAATAACTTTCGCCTGTGGTGTTCTGATTGAACAGGCTGGCCGCCACAACGATAAAGGGGCGGGTGTGCTCCTTTATCTGGCGGTACATGTTGATCAGGTCGGGGTTAATATCCGCTACCAGATAGGAAGGGTAATCGGTGCTCATCATCACCGCGCAGGAACCGGCGAAGGGTTCGACCAGTCGATTACCTGCTGGCAGGTGCGCCAGCAGCTCAGGCATTACGCGGGACTTGCTGCCCGCCCATTTCAGAATGGTGCTCATGCCGCACCGCCTTTTGAAACTTTCGCGTACCGTTCCGCCATGTCCTGACAGCTGACACAGCGAGTCACGCCACGCACGGCGCGGCGGCGCTGTTCAGGGATCGGGGCGTCGCAGTCTTCACAGAATGAAGCCGCAACGCTGACCGGGCGATTAACCACACTGGCAATATTGCGCGCCAGCAGCTCTTCGGCGCGCGCTTGCGCCATGTCCATTGAGTCGGCCATTAATGCAGCTCCTGCGATTCGTTCTGATAACGCTCTGCCTCGCGGCGGATCAGGTCAGCAGCTTCGATGCCGGAAAGCCCTCGCTGATGTACGTGCACGGCCAGCTCAACAAGGCGCTCAGACACGGCCAGCGCGCGGTCTTTGCGCTCTTCAATGCGCGCCTTGGTGATGACTGCGGCCAGCGCCTCGGTGTCAGCGTCAAAATTAAATTTCTCGATATTTCGCATTTCACTTTCTCCAGAATTTGGGCAAAAGAATGCCCGGCGGGTGTACGCCATTTATTTGCTTGGGGTTATTTAATTAGGCAGAGCCATTCGCTTCGGAAATAAACTCACGACTGCTTTTAGATGATTCATTGCACGAATAAGCGCCGCTCTTTCATCAGTAGTCAGTTCACTAAATTCAGCGGCGTGCCTGTCCTTACCGATGCCAGCCAGGAAGAAAATCGCGCTCAGCGCGCGTTTGTTGTCCTGGTAATTACTGTCTGTCACATCGCGCATTTCAGAGAAAAAACGAGCCATATCTTTTTCACAGTTGCCGCCCATCAGCTGCGCGCGGATTAAGGCAACGTGATTCAGCGCCGAAACCCGTTGGCCGGCAGTAAGCTCGACCAGCATTGAATCGCCTTCGATAGCCATGTTTTACCTCTTTGCTCTTTTACCTTTACCTGCTGGCTCAGTACCGGATGCCAGCGCTTGCCGTTCTCGCCCATAATCCAGCCATGCCCGTATGACATCGAGGGGCTCTGACGCTTGAGGTGTGCCGCAAATGAAATCATCGTGCGCCCTCAGCTGATGCCAATCGAAGCACCCAGCCCGCTGATAGCGTCAACGGTTGAGGCTAAAGTCGGGTTGGAGTGAACGCGGTTCTGCACGGCCAGCGCGGCCAGCATCATGCAGCGGATCCCGGTATTGGCAGCTTCCAGAATGCCGCGGCGGCAGGTTGCCGTAATACGCTCCGGGTTCGCGGCGTTAGCGGCCATATGCCCGACTTCGGCGGTCGCCTTCAGCACGTACGTCGGAAACTTCTCTTTTGCCAGCTCGTTAACCGGCACGCACGGCAGACATTGCAGCTGCGCCAGCATGCCGTCCATCAGCGTGGCGTCTTCGGTCAGATCGGTGAGCAACAGCACTTCAGGAACGGTCAGCTGATGAACCTGATCCGGGTTCAGCTTGTTGCGCAGGGTCTGCACTTTCATACCTGCCCGCTGCGCCAGCTCCGTCATGTTGTGCGTAAGCGCAAACTTGCGGCAGGCATCGTCGTAATCGGTATGTGTGGAAACACGAAAATCAAACATGATTATTCCCTTTCGTTATCCCAATATGGATTTAACAAGCTTGCATTGTGATGTGGTAATCAGACGCAGCCTCGATAATGAGAGCCAGCATGTTTACCTCTACCAGGCCGTTAGCTCCTTCTTTCTTCCTGATTGGCAAGCGGTTTTCTTGGTACATTTTGCGGGCAGTTCTCTTACAAATGCCTGTACGGCGGCAATACTCATCCAGAGAGATGTAAGGCTCTGAAATCACAAAGTTGAGATTAGGTCGCATTGAAAAATCACTTTTCATGATGCAAGATTCCTTTTGAGTTAGTAGATGTCAGTAAATGTCACTATATGTCATACATCACAAATGCGATGATAGGATCTCATAACAAACATGTCAAACACAATTGAGTCTCCAAAAGGTATCACGGAGCACCTTTACCCATCACAAGGTGGCGGTAAAGAAGCTATTAACCGCATCATGAGCGCCTATCAATTCAACACCCGGCAAGCTTTGTGCAATCACTTAGGCATTTCACAGAGCACCATGGCTAACAGGTGGATGCGCGATACATTCCCTCACGACTGGCTCATAGCCTGTCATTTAGATACCGGAACACCGCTACTATGGCTTGCCACAGGGCAAGGTGAATCTAGGAAGGAAGACAAGGAAGAAGCCTCAACCCGATTGAGATACAAAAAAATCTCGAATGGGGTTGAACAATCAAGCGAGCTAGTCAGCTATGACGCTCGGCTGCTACCCGCTAATGTCTCAGATCCGTTTTTTGTTGAGATTGATAACGCAGTTTATTTAATCGAAGGGGCTAAAGCTGAAGTTACAGATGGCCTTTGGTTAATCGACATTGACGGGCTGATCAGCATAAAAGAAGTCTATCGCCTGCCAGGAAAGAAACTTCGCGTTGAAAACGGACCTGCCTCTTTTGACTGCGCACCAGATGACATTAATGTGCTGGGTAGGATCGTATCTAAAACGGAGAGCGTTTAAAGCGAATGGCTGTTAACAAACTGCCTAATGGTAAGTGGCAAGCTCAGGTGTTTCCTAACGGGCGGGATGGCAAGCGGATCCGTCGTCAATTCGCTACAAAAGGCGAGGCGCTGTCTTTTGAAAAGCATATTAAGGATCAAGCGCAAGATAAGCCCTGGCTGGGAGAAAAGACTGACAAACGCACCGTCTTTGATTTGGTTGAAACGTGGTACAACGCACACGGCATAACTTTAACTGATGGGCAGAAGCGTAAGGATGCGATGGAGTTTGCATGTAAGGCTATGGGCAATCCACTTGCTTCCGAATTCAATGCTCGCATTTTTTCCGCATACCGCGAGCAGCGTTTGTCGGGCAAAATCACTCGGTCGTCCCGCGTGAAAACTGTAACGCCGCGAACTGTCAATCTTGAACTAGCTTACTTTCGTGCAGTATTTAATGAACTTCGCCGTTTAGATGAATGGCAAGCCCCGAACCCGTTAGATAATGTCAGAGAATATAAAATAGCCGAATCTGAAATGGCTTATCTAACGAATGAAGAAATCAGAGCATTATTAAAAGAATGCGAAGCAAGCAGCTCTAAAGACTTATTATCAGTTGTTAAAATATGTTTGGCTACTGGTGCGCGCTGGGGAGAAGCTGAATCTTTAAAGGGAAATCAAATTAGAGCAGGTAAAGTTATCTTCACCAAAACAAAGGGGAAGAAAAATCGAGCAATCCCTATTAGTGACTCGCTTGTTGCAGAACTTCCATCAAGCAGGAAAGCAAAACCGCTTTTTACTTCATGCTATGCAGCATTTAGATCAGCCCTAAAAAGAGCAGAAATTGAGACTCCAGCCGGGCAATTAACACATGTGTTGCGCCACACTTTCGCATCGCACTTTATGATGAATGGTGGCAATATTTTGGTGCTTCAGCGCATATTAGGTCACACTGACATAAAGGTTACGATGCGCTACGCTCACTTTGCACCTGATCATCTTTTTGAGGCCATTAATCTCAATCCACTGGAAAGACTTTAAGCCGCAAAAATTGGCAGCAAAATGGCAGCAGAGGATGACACTATGTGACACTATATGTCACTATATGCCACACAAAAAGATATAAAAATCATTAAGTTACTGATTAATCTGCGATCATTTTCGGACTCATAATCGCTTGGTCGCTGGTTCAAACCCAGCAGGGGCCACCAAATTAAGCACTAAAAATCATATACTTAAGCCGCTCATTGAAGCGGTTTTTTTGTTTCTGGATTTCCGAGTGGCGGTAAAGTGGCGGCACTGTTTAAGCTGGCATAAAGCAAAGCGCCAGTCTGAGGTCAGATTTGGGTTTGCAAAATAAATCCTGAATGTCACCCAGCTATTTATTTTACTGCTGAAATAATTCGCTAAGTAAGAATTCTACCAGGATAGGTTGCAATAACGGATGAAGTGAATGTCTTCACGACCGATAGCAAACATTGTGATGACCCCTTCAGACGTTGAACTTGTGGTTTTTCAGGCACCAGCTTTAGCAGATTGCGGGTGTGGAATTGCGCCTGATCGTAAACGCAGCTTCAGCCTCAAGGGGCAGGCTTTCTGCTCCTGCAATCAAGATACCAGCTTTCCGCTGCACATCTCAAAATAGCGCTGGCAATATCAAATGAACCAACTTGAGTGTGTTGATTTCAACCGTCAGGTGGTGTCAATACGGTCAATGACATTGACCGTTTCAGGCGGGGAAATGACCGCAGGAAAAAGCTTGCTGATGGAAAATCACCCCTGGGGTATGCTTAGCCGGCAATAACAAACGATGACTGCCCTTCTGCAGAAGGGTTTATCCAATCAAAAGCAGACAAGAGAATTTGTCATCGCTGTTGATTATATCAATCGCAGTATCCATGCGATCATTTATCTTTTTATCGTGCATCATATAGGCTGAAAAGCTCGCGAGGGTTTTCATCACAGCCTTCTGGTCGATATCATCCTGCATCGATTTTACGCTAAGTGCGGTTTTCATATAGAAAAAATCCAGAACAATACGATACAACTGGTGCATGATGGTTGCCATATTGTTGGCGGGAAAATAAGTGCTATAGAGTTTATACAGCAGGTAGTTTCGTAATACCCAGGGCTCTGACAGACATGATTCCCTGCATAACATTTGCCACTGTTGATTGATCCTATCGAATTTAGCATCAAGTTCAGTGGGGTCAGTCTGGTTTGTATACCCCAGGTATTCTATAACGGTTTGATGTTCATTAATAATGAAACTGTCTCGTACGGTTTTTTTAGCGAAGAAATTGCCCATTGCGGATAGCGCCAGATAGCGTATTGCGTTTGTACGGGTCGGATTGCCTGGCCCCAGCAAGGATATACCGCCTTGTAACTCAGCCAGCAATGCTTCATAGACGTTTTCAACATCGGTTAAATGACTCTGCAAATCAAAGTTGATGCTTTGCAGATATAAAATAAATTGTGTCAGCGCCATTAAATTCTCTTCAATTTTAACAGCAGGCGACTTTATTAAATTCCAGGCAAAAAGATGAACCACCTTTTCGGCCTGCGTGACCGATGGGCGTTGTTCAACAAGGTGAGTTTCATACTTTGTCAGTTGTCGTTCCTGCTGCTGTAACACCATCGCATCCGGATCAAAAAGCACAAGCCGAACGACCTCCGGGCATGAGAGCGACATAATATGGCGAGTCTGGTCATCAAAACAGTTTCTAAGCCGTGGGTAGGAACTGCAGGTATACGATAGCGCACTCTCGCCTAAATCCTGGTGTACCATACAAAGCTTATTTTCATTGAGGAACGGACACTCCCCCTTTTCATTCATCTTAATAATTGAATAATCATCTTCCCCTTTATTTCTAAGAATAAGGTTATCCTTAGCTATCTTTGAAATCCCGGAATGAGCAGATGAGATATATTTTTTATGGGTTTTTTCATCAATGATTACGGCCCAACCCCTACAGCACAATATTAAGCACTCTGGCCCTACACACTGAAACCTGTTGAAGAAAGCGGGTATGATGATTTTATGAATTTGCATAGCGAATTTGTCATTATATAAAAAACAGAAAATACCATGACATCAGTGATTTCCTAAAGCGACATAACCTCACATTACATTTCGCAATTACCAGAATAAAATCATAATTAAATTTGACGCTAACCTTTTAACATCGGCTAAAAGAATTGCATAGCACGCAACAATCTCTTCAGTGCAGGTTAAAATTCAGCATAAATCATCCGTTCTTTCAACGACTTAAACAAAAAGGTCTTTTGTTTTATGCCGCCAGATCTGGCTTTCCAGCCTGTTTAAATCGGCTGCTTCCAGCAAACTATTTCCAGATGAGTTTTCGTGTCGACGTTCAATATGCTCGATGTTATGAGTTTTTCCGTACTGTTCTTGCCATGCATAACAGGCGTCACAGCGGCCGCCGACATCCTTCCCGGCCGGCGGGTGGAGAACTCACCTGCTGGCCGGGGAATGAATATTAACTCACGAACAATCCGGCTGAGTTTTGCAACCCAACATCCGATAAACTGACTAATCAGCATCACCATCCCCAACCCGACGACCGGGTTAATTAATTCCAGTAATCTCCCGGTTTTAAACGTGTCCTTCATAGAGATGCCAAACGATTCCTGAAACAGCAAAAAGCCGCCGTCATACATCAAGGTAATCGTGTTACTGCCACAGGCGACAGCAAGCACCATTAAGGCGGGATTGAGATCGAAGGCGCCAATCATCGGCGCGACAATGCCGGCAGAGGTGATTGCGGCAACTGCGCTTTACCCGGTAAGAATGCGGATAACGGCAGTGATTTACCCGGCGACAGTAAAGGGCGAGAACGGAACGTGGCTCATTAACTGAACAATGCTGTCACCAACATCAGAACCTGGTCGCTGGTTCAACCCCAGCAGGGGCCACCAAATTAAGCTGTTAAATCAGAAGATTAAAGCCACCTTTTTGGGTGACTTTTTTGTTTTCTGAGATCGCCGCCCCTTTATTTATTGCCCCCTCATTTTTCCCTTTTCAGCAATTATCCAGTATCAATCGCCAACTCTGCACGGGAAAAACATACCCGCTTCAGGCTGGTTCGACGTTGCCTCAGGCACTTTTTTCATTTACATTGCCGCGCAAATACCCAGGGATATAGGTTATGGATAAACAATCAGGATCAAAACATTTACGCGAATGTTTACAGCGCGAAGTGATGATGAGTGATAAGCGTTTTTCGTGGTTCAGCGTGCTGCATAAAGCAATAAAATGTCCCGACCGACGTTACTACTTCTGGTGGCGTATCGCCTGTTACTGGCATCATTCAGGCAGTAAGTTCCTGCGAAAGCGGGCAAAAAATATCAACAGAAATCTTATTTTCAAATATGGAACGGATATACAACTGGGGGCACGCATTGGACCGGGCATGGTGATTTCACATCATCATGGAATTGTGGTGAATGGTTCCGTTGTCATCGGTCACTCTTTGCGGATAAGGCAGAATACCACCATCGGCATTACCGGCACCAACGTGAAAAAACAGCCGATAGCGATCTTAATTGGCGATAATGTTAGCATCGGCGCAGGTTGCTGTATAATTGCAGATCAGATTCAAATTGGTAATAATGTTGTGATTGGTGCGATGTCTTTTGTGAATAAGGACATTCCCTGTAATGTCACTGTTTATAATAATAAGACTTTACATGTCGTATCCAATAATTGATATAAAATCTCAACCTGGATATGCCAAAGCAGCTTTCATTTTCAGCTCAACAACCTCCGCCTGGCTGCATTGAATCATGCGCGGCAGGTTTTGCTTTACTCTTAAGGGCGATAATTCTTGACGGGTATCAGCCACCTGCTGCCCGAGCTACCGCCTGTTTCCATCAGGGTATGCCGCATGGTATCGACGCTTCCCCCGGTAATGACGTGTTCCATGTCCGCAGCACTAAATTAGCCACGCGCATTGATTCTTTACTTTTTTTTACACCAGCCTGTTTACCGTCAATACTAAATTGTAAAAATACAACCCATGTAATAGAAATGGAAAAATAGTGTTATATTTTTCAGTCAACAACGCTACTATAGAAACAACGACTGCCTTTTGATAATAGTTTTATTATTTGTCGCGGCACCGCTCAGACAATTCCTCATGATAATATCCTCCCTCTGATTTAAACTTTTATTTAGCAAATATCACCTTATGCTATATCTCAGAGTAATTAATCAGAACCTGCACCTTTCATTAATAATTACAGCAATTTAAACAGGGTGATATTTAACACCTGTTTGTAACCATAAATGACTCGAGATAATATTATGCGTAAATTACTGATCAACTCAGCTCTATTAATGGCCGTCACTACCGCCAGTTTCTCTGGACTGGCGGCAGAATCAGCCACTTTGTCTGTCACCGGCACCATCAATCCGGCTGCGTGTGATGTGTCGTTAAGCTCATCCTCAATCGCGCTGGGTTTTATTACGGCGTCGTCGCTGAAGCAGGCCATGAATACAAAAACAGGCAATGATATCACTCTCAACGTTGACTGTGACGCAGCCGCGGCAATCGCTATACAGACGACAGATAACCGAGCCTCCACTGCGATGACGGTCGCAGAGATAAGCGATGAATTGCAGACCAGCCTGCCCGAAATGACAGACGCTAATATCTTTGGTCTGGGCGCAGATACGGCTAATAACAAAATTGGCGTGCTGTTGCTGGGAATTACCGCCGCGACCAAAGACGGCGTAGCCAATTCTAATCTGCTTAGCAGTACCGATAAATCCAGCTGGACCGCAAAAAGCGCTTCACCTTCTTCTATTGTGAGCCTGGCTAAAAATGGTTATTTCGCGCTGGCTGCAGACTCCAGCAGCACTATTCCGGTTGCCGCGACAAAGGAAACTTACAATATCTATTCGGGAATTATGCTGAAAAAGTCGGATAAATATCCGTCAGGTGAAGCGGTAGAACTGGATGGTAACGTCACGTTCTCTGTGGTTTATCTTTAATTGTTAACAGGTGCAGCGAAGATATTTGATTCTACGCTGCACAGCACTGCTGGAATAAATGCCTTGCGTAAATTTTTACCTGTAACCCTGCTGTTTTGGTGTGCCACTTCCACCGTTTTTGCCGCCGGAATGAAGCCAGAAACGCCGGTTTTATTTATTGATGACCAAACTCGCGAAGCGACTATCAACGTACTGAATACCGATACCGGCACAGCGCTGCTGCACAGTAGCCTGCAGACACTGCCGGAGGACAACGAAAACCAGCTGATTATTACTCCGCAACTGTCCCGTGTGGATGCAGGCAAAAAACAGCAGATCCGGGTGGTTCTGAAAGATGGCATTAAACTGGATACACAGAGAATGCAGCGTATTAATTTTGTCTCAATCCCGCAGGATGATGGTCAGAAAAATCGCGCACGCCTGCTGGTCGGGCAAAATATCCCTGTCATTATTTCCCCTGCTAATCTGCCGTTAAATACCACGCCATGGACCGGTCTGACCTTCCGCCGCTCAGGTGCGTCGCTTAGGGTAGAAAACCCGACGCCTTATATCGTCAGGCTGACCAAAGAGGTGGATTTAATGCCGGGGAAACAGCGTATTGAACTGCCAAAAACCTACATATTACCCGGCGAAAAATTTACTTTGCTGTTGCCGCAGTCGGGCAGTGATCAGGTAAAGGCGGTACGCCTGCATCCGGTCACCCGATTCGGCATTTTAACCACGCCGTTCGACGCTCAGCTGTAATTCAGTTTGCCGTTATCAATGAAAAATATTCTGTTGCCGATCCTGTTTACCTTATCTGCCACGGCGCTGGCAGAAAGCAAATACGATCAGGAGATGCTGCGTTCGCTGGGCTACGATGCTGGCGTAGCGGAGTTACTTGAGGCCGGCGCGCATTTTCTGCCCGGTCAACACCCGGTCAACATCGTGCTCAACGGCCAGGGTAAAGGGGTTCATATCGTGACGTTCGATCAGGCCGGTATTCCCTGCTGGTCGAAAAGTTTGCTGCAAACGCTTGGGATCGACGCACAGCATTTTATCCCGGCTTCGATTGCGGCCTGCATGGTTCCCGGCACAGACAGCGACATCATCATTGAGCAACAGGTTGACCGCAGCAGCCTGGTGCTAACCGTTCCGCTCGATGAGCGTTTGAGCGACCCGCAATATGCAGGCGGTGGCAAGGCACTGATGGTTAACTATGATGGCAGAAGCTATCAGTATCAGACCCACTCCGGCGGGCACAGCCGTTCGCAGACGTTAACCTCAGAGCTCGGGGCTAATTTCAACCACTGGATAATACGTAGCGGCCAGAGCTACGCCCGTTCTGGCAGCAACAGTCAGCTTACGCGCCTGTACAGCTATGGTCAGCGCTCCGTTCCCGGCTGGAATTCCGTCATACAGCTTGGAGAGATTAGCTCCAGCGATCCGCTATTTGCCGGCATTAATCTGGTCGGGGCGCAAATAACACCCGAACAAGGTTTGCAGCAGGGTGGCGGCAATCAGGTTTCACTCGATATATTGATGCCGCAGGGCGGTACGGTTGAAATCTGGCAGGCTGGAGTATTATTAAAAAATTTCCCGGTCTCGGAGGGAATGAACCGGCTGACAGGCATTACGGCACTCAGTCAGCAGGATGATTTCGTGGTGATCAGCCACGATGCCTCCGGCAATCAACAACAACGCATCATTCCTTATCTTCAGGCCCAACCGAATAGAGCTTTAGTGAAAACCGCGACCTCACTGGCTATCGGACAGCAACGCCTGAGCCCGCAAAAATCATCTCTGTTAATGGGCTCAACCGGCCTGTACAGCAGCGATCGGGTTGCCCTTGTGGCGGGTGGGTTTGTCAGCCAAAACTATCAGGCAGCCTCGTGGCTTACCACGCTGCGACTCACTCAACGGCTGATGGCGACGCTGTCTCAGACCGGCTCAGTAACCCACCAGGCTGACGGTGAAACGAAAAAACCGGGGCTGAGTCATCAAATCAGTGTCAGCAGCGCCATGACCTCATCCCTGTCGCTGAACGCCTCGGCTAATTTCCGCAGTCGTGATTATATCCCTCCAGGCAGTGCCGGGTCCGCAGCGCAACCCCATATTCAAAGCGGGCAGATCAAATCGCAATATGCAGCGGGATTGAGTTTTAACCAGCCGTGGCTTGGCGTCTTTTCCTTTGCCGGCAGCCAGTCGAAAAGCTGGCAAGGTTCCGATAGCCTGGGCTATATGTTGGGCTGGGGCCGATCGTTTGGCCCGGTGAACGTTAATCTGGGCATACAAAACAACCGCCTCACCGACGATCAACGTCACTATGATAATCGCTATGTTTATCTGACTTTCTCCCTCCCTCTGGACCGTAACCGCAGCGTGCGTAGCTGGGTTAACCGCACCGGCAAGAACAGCCGTGCCGGAGTTGGCTACGACAGTACGGTGAACGATAAATTTGCCTGGAGTGTCTCGGGCGAAAAAAGTGAGCGGCAGGATCCTTCGATGTCAGGTTCTGCGACCTGGACCAGCAAATACAGCCAGATCAGTGGCGGTGCTTCGCACAGCGATAACAATGCCAGCTATAACCTCGGAGCGCGTGGCGGCGCGGTATTACACAGTGAAGGAGTGACCTTCACCCCGCGTAAAGTCGGTGATACCTTTGGCATTATTTCATTGAACAGCCCTCAGCCTGACGTGGCGATTCGTACCCCAGGCGGCGTGGTCTGGAGCGATCGCAGCGGCCATGCCATCACCTCCTGGACCGCGTGGCAAAAAAATACGGTACAGATAGATAACCAAAGCCTGCCGAAAAATGTCCAGGTCGTCAGCGGCATTGCGGATGTTTCCCCGTTCCGGGGTGCGGTGGTGCCGGTGATGCTGCCCGCCTTCACGGTCCGCCGGGCGCTGGTAACCTTCCCGCCGAATCAGGGCCCGCTGCCCGGCAGCGCCATCAAAAACGATAAAGACGTGCTGCTCGCCTTTGTAAATGACGATGGGACGCTATTTTTTGACGATCTGCCCAGCGAGCCGCTGTTTGGTCAGCGACAGGACGGCAGCCGTTGCGCGTTAGATATCATTACGCCCTGGTCTGAACAACCCGGCTCTCTTTATGCTTCCCTGTCAGCGAGATGCCTCACGTGAAACGTCATTTTTTATCCTCATTGTTGCTCGGTCTTGGCTGCACCATTGTCGCTTTCACTTCCCGTGCCGAATGTCAGATTATGCTAAGCGACCCTCAGATTAATTATGCCGAAACCACCCGCGGCGAACTGCTATCACGCCCCGGAAATTCTCTTGCCGCCAATGAGTTGCAGATCGGTGCCGATCGCGAGCTGAATATCACGGTCAACTGCGCCAGCCAGACTGCAATCGCCCTGCGCTTTGCTGGCCCGGTAACCACAGGGCGTCAGTATCTGTTTGGTGAACGTGGTCGGGTAAGCCTGGTGCTGCATGATGTCAGGATTGACGATCGCCCGGCACTAATTGCAAGCTCCGCCAGCCCTGCGGCCAGCCAGCCTTTCACCGCCGGTGAGGTGTTGCACTTCTGGCAGCAGGGACAGCCGGCCAGCGGCACCACCTTGCGCGGTAAAGTCACCCTTTCAGCCTGGTTGCCAAATGAGGCGACGCGGGTGAAGGACCGCCAGAGCTGGCAGCTAAACGGCAGCTTCCTGGTCGAAAGCGCAGAATAACACCGCCCCACAATCTGCTGCCCCACCCTGTTTTGATCGGAGAGCTGCGTGCTATCTTGTGGTTTTGATTTTTCAGCAGGCAGAAATTGATGACAAAGTTGCGGGTAGGGATCGTGTTTGGCGGCAAATCGGCTGAGCATGAAGTGTCGTTGCAGTCGGCCAAAAATATTCTTGATGCGATCGACAAAACCAGGTTTGAGGTGGTGTTGCTGGGCATTGATAAGCAGGGGCACTGGCGTCTTAATGATGCTTCTGACTTCTTACTGAATGCTGAAAATCCGGCCCTGATTGCCCTGAATCGCGCGGCTGAAGATGTGGCGCTGGTGCCCGGCAACCAGCAGCAGCCGCTGATAACCCGTCGTGATGCGCATCCGTTGTCGCAGATCGATGTGATTTTCCCGATAGTACAC
This sequence comes from Pantoea sp. X-Soil-YNGN-775, assembly GCF_059730575.1. Lineage (NCBI taxonomy): Bacteria > Pseudomonadati > Pseudomonadota > Gammaproteobacteria > Enterobacterales > Erwiniaceae > Pantoea > Pantoea sp. X-Soil-YNGN-775. The sequence goes on from NZ_AP035945.1 coordinate 3,621,676, forward strand.
GGCACGCTGGGCGAGGATGGTTCTCTGCAGGGTTTACTGCGCATCGCCTCGCTGCCGTTTGTCGGTTCTGACGTGCTGGGTTCTGCGGTCAGCATGGATAAAGACTTTACCAAGCGCCTGTTACGCGATGCCGGCCTTAAGGTCGCGCCGTGGCTGAGCGTCACCCAGGCTCAGCGCGCCACGCTGGACGCTGAAGCGGTAATTGCCCGCCTTGGCCTGCCGCTGTTTATCAAACCGGCCAATCAGGGCTCTTCCGTTGGCGTCAGCAAAGTCGACAGCGCGGACGCCTTTGAGGCGGCGCTGGAACTGGCCTTTACCTTTGACCGTAAAGTGCTGATTGAAACCGGGATAAAAGGCCGCGAGATCGAGTGTGCGGTGCTGGGAAATGATGCCCCGCAGGCCAGCCCGTGCGGCGAGATCGTGGTGCACGATGCGTTCTACTCTTATGACACCAAATATATCTCTGAAAGCGGCGCGCAGACGGTGGTGCCTGCGGCGATTCCTGCGGCGGTCAGCGAGGCGATTCGTGAGGTTGCCATCAGGGCGTTCAGTGCGCTGGAGTGTTTCGGTATGGCGCGGGTCGATGTCTTCCTGACCGATGAGGGCGAGATTATCGTCAATGAAGTCAATACTCTGCCCGGCTTCACCAATATCAGCATGTATCCCAAACTGTGGCAGGCTGCCGGGCTCAGCTATCAGGATCTGATCACCCGCCTGATCGAGCTGGCAATGGAACGTCACCAGCAGGCCAGCAGCCTGAAAAGCAGCGTCAGCTAATCGCTCTCAGCGACGTGGTTTCAGGCCACGTCGCTGGTAATGGCGCGATGATTAACCGGCGAGGTCTGATTACGGCCATTGCGTTTCGACAAATAGAGGTTTTTATCGGCTGCTGAAATCAACCGGTTAATCACCCGCGGCCACTCGCCGGCGTCACCCGCGATGCCGTGCGCCAGCCCTAAACTGACCGTCACCGTGACCGTACTGCCCTGCAGCCAGAATTTCTCTTTCGCCATCGTCTGACGAATCGATTCGGCGAGAAAATAGAGCGCTTGCGGATCCTGATCGAACAGCACCACCACAAACTCTTCCCCGCCAAACCGGCAGATGCGCCCTTTTTTGCCCACCACCCGCTGCATGCGACGGGCGATCTCTTCCAGCACGCTGTCGCCGGCATCATGACCAAAATTATCATTAATGGTTTTGAAATAGTCGACATCCAGCAGGATCACACCGGTTTTACGCGACGGGCTGAACGGTTCAGTTCGAAGACTCTCATACAGACCGGAGCGCGACAGCAGCTGGGTCAGGAAATCGTAATTGGCCCGCAGCGCAAGTCGCTGATTGAGCTGACGGATCGCATCCATGCTCGCGGCCACAATCAGCGGGCTGATGGCAATTGTCGCTACGCCCAGCCGCGCCGAGGTCAGATGGCTGATCGGCAGCAGATTATCATTGCCCTGAATGTTCATCACGCCATGAGAAACCAGAATAATTTCCGTAATGCCGGTCAGCAAAATCACCAGGCTGGTGAGGGTCATCGGCAATACGATAGCGCACCAGACCAGCGCTGGCACCGGGAACGTCAGGCTGCCCGCGCCGCCCATCATCGCACCGATCACCAGCGAAAAGACCACCGCGATCACCGGCGAAAGCTTGCGGAGCTGCAACAGCTGACGCGGCGACAGGGTTCGCCAGTCGCGCGTCAGTAAAAACGGCAACAGCATCAGCCCGGTTGAGAACTGTTCACTGAACCAGTCGCCCCAGGCCGTCGCCAGCGCCGCATCAAAATTGGCCTGCTGCGCCAGTGCGCCCCACGACGCACAGACCAGCGCCGCCAGCAGGCAGGCCGGGAAGATGCGTAACACGCTGGTGATGCGTTCGCTGCCGGAGTCATGCTGAAGATGTTTTATCAGCAACGATACGGCGACCAGAATAAACAGCAGATTAGCAATGTTGAGCGTCAGGGCCGCCAGCGTCCAGCCGGAAAAAACCGCGTCGTTAAACACCATGGCGGTGAAGCAGGCGAAATAATAGCGAGCCTGATGCAGGAAAGGGTTGCGGACAATCACTCCGGCGACAATCGCATTGACCGGCCAGAACAGCGACAGCTCCTGTGGAATGCGCAGATGCCCACCGATAAAGCAGAACAGCAAGGTAATCAAAAACAGCGAGAGTGCATTTTTTATAACGTTGTGCTCTTCAAACAGCTTAACGTGCATACATCCGGACCTTGTCGCAGAGAGACGGGCTGTCCACGCCAACCTGAACGGGGCGTGGCGTCAGAATGATTTAATCCTGGGCGCCACCAAAGTCATCCTGCGATAAAACCACTATTCATGGGCTAACTTTGAAATCAGCGGGCAAATTTACCCCCTCACAGGTAAAACACGTCAGGCGGCAGCGGGAATGGGGCCAATTATGCCCGGTAAACAAAAAAATCGGATATCCGAGATATCCGATTTTTGCTGCTCTGACGATTTTACCGTTGCGCTTAACGCTATTTTACCGCAACCGGCCACTGACTGAGACGAATTCCGCGTTTATCTGCATTATCGCCAAAATCCTTCAGCACCGCTTTGACGTCCGGATCGATATATTCGGCGTTATCGTTATCAACAATCACCACGCTGTTTTCCGGGATCTCGTCCAGCAGTCCCTGCAGCTTCGGGTTATGCATAAAGGTCAGGTTCTGCTGAAAGCGCAGCACATAGTGGTCGTCGTAACGGGTAAGCTGCAGCGCGTTGCGATGACTTTTGTAGATGCTGTAGAGGATCTGCGTCGCAATACCGATACCAATACCGACCAGCATCCCCAGGGTAATAATACCGACGATGGTGGCGAGGAACGGCACGTATTGCTGAGCGCCCATGCGGAACTGTTCGACAAACAGCCGCGGCGTTGCCAGCTTGTAGCCGGTATAGAGCAGCACTGCCGCCAGGCTGGCCAGTGGAATGGCGTTCAGCATCTCGCTAAACCACATCCCGCAAATCAGCAGCAGTACACCGTGAATGAAAATTGACAGTTTGGTTTGTGCGCCTGCACTGACGTTCACCGAACTGCGGACGATCACCGCGGTAATCGGCATTGCGCCAAGAAAGCCAGCGGTCAGGTTACCGATCCCCTGGGCAAACATCTCTTTATTCGGCGAAGGCGCTGGCGTCTGTGGACGAAGCTTTTTCAGCGCCTCCTGGCTCAGCAAAGTCTCCAGGCTGGCCACCAGCGCTAAGGTCAGCGCCACCACCCACACCTGCGGGTTCTGCCACGCCATCCAGTCTGGCGTCTCCAGTTCCGCCACCAGCGCAGAGACGCTATCAAACGCCGGCAGTGAGATGCGCGCCAGGCCGCCCGCCATCTCAGGATAGAGCCGTCCACCCACTACCGTGGCCAGACAGCCAATCAGTACCGCAATCAGCGGTCCCGGGATCCACGCCAGTGCCTTGATGCGTTTCACCGGTGCGGTGGTCCACAGACACAGGATAGCTAAGCCGATGCCCGCTACCAGCATCGCCGGCAGTGAGAAGGTCATCTCGCCGGTGACCAGCGACACCAGTTCGGCATCCCCTGCTGCCCCCAGCGCCACCGGAATCTGCTGCATGATCAGTAACAGGCCAATCGCTGCCAGCATGCCCTTAATCACGCTGCCCGGCACCAGCGAGATAAATCGCCCGGCGCGCAGCAGGCCAAACAGGCACTGCAAGGCACCGGCGATAATCAGCGCGGTGAGAAAAGCAGAGAAGCTGCCGAGCGACGCCATGGAAGCCACCACAATCGTGACCAGTCCGGCCGCCGGGCCGCTGACAGCAAACCGTGACGGACTCAGCGAGGTGACGACCAGGCCGCCAATCACACCGGTCAGCAGACCGGCAAACGGCGGTAATCCGCTGGCTTGCGCAATGCCAAGACAGAGCGGCAATGCGACCAGGAAAACCACCAGACCCGCAGGAATGTCGCGGCGAAGGGTATCGAGATTCATGGTGAAGGTTCCTCTGCAGATTGCTGAATCAACTCTTTGAGATGGCCGGTGCGCAGGTCATAAACACAACCAAACACCTCCAGTGGCTGGCCCGATTGCCAGATTTGCCGGACCGGTGCGGTTTTCACCAGTCGGGCGAATTGTGCCTTCACGTTGGCCTCAACCAGGCGGTCGAGCAGCTCGCTCTGGCTCTCTGCTGCTGCGGGCGTTTCCGCCAGGCCGGTTTCAATCGCCTGACGCAGCGCGGTGATGCGGCGCGCCAGCGCCGAGTCCTGATGTTCCAGCACGCTGCCGGGCAGATTCAGGGCGGCTTCTACGCCGCCGCAGCCGTAGTGACCGCTTAATACGATCCGTTTCACACCGAGAAAAAACAGTGCGTATTGCAATACGCTCAGCAAATTGTCGTCATCCTCAACCACCATATTGGCGATATTGCGATGCACAAAAAGTTCGCCAGGATGGGAGCCGGTTAACACCTCTGCCGGTACGCGACTGTCCGAGCAGCCAATCCATAATGAGTGAGGCTTTTGTTGATGCAGGAATTTTTCAAAATAATTCGGATTACGCTGGCGGCGCTGTAATGCCCAACTGCGATTTTTCGCTAATAAGGGTTTAAGTGTCGTCACAATCATCTTCTCTCTACTACCGGGAGGTCGCATCCCGGCCAACCACGAAGTGTATCGGCTCATAAATAAAGCCGGAGCCGTCAGGGAAATAAGAAGCCAGTCACAGAAAAACGTTATAGACGCTAATCAATGTCAATGCACGACCAATATTCTGGCGCGCCCTCAGGCGTGACTTTTTGTCAACACCAGGTCAATTATGGTCAGTGATAAGTAAATTTAATTAAGCGCGGCGGGATCGGATGAAAGCGTTAAACCAATATTTAATTGCATAAAATCAGTTAATTAAAATAAAATTATTAAGTAACTAAAGTTACCCATGACAAATAAATACAATTACTTTCAGCAGGGATAAACGCTGCCATACCAGGCGGACCGTTATTTACCAGGAATACTCTTAATTATAAATATTAACCATTAGCATAATTCACCGCCTTTAAGCCTGACAGGCAGTGAAACGTGCCGGGTTTAATATAAGAATGGAGCAAGAGATGATTTATTTAATTTGCAGCAAAATAGTGACAGATGAAAGTAAATCAGGACCGTTTGTTAGCAGAGCCTGAACCGGTCAGGCTCTTTTTCTTGACGAATTATTTACCGTTCCAGCTTTGCAGCCGTGATTCCCGCACCGACAGTTGCTGTTCCGGCGTCAGTTTATTGTAATTTTCCGCCATTCCGCTCTCCCAGTCGCCGTACAGCGGATTAGGCAGCACGATAAACTGCGTGCCGAACTGCTGATGGTTCAGGTTCACAAAATCACGACGCTGCTGATTGCCCTGATGCCAGGTCGCACCGCCAAAGTCGTTAAGGTTATCGCCGACGTACAGCACCACGTTGTAGCCTTCATTTTTGATGGCATCGAAACGCGCCTGTTTGTTCGAGCTGTCGGTGTTCAGGCGGACCGTTTTGTCGCTGACGTTGGGAAAGCCCAGCTGCTGCATATTGGCAACCGTTGCGGCGTAGTCCTGCCGATCGCGATTCGACACATAGAACAGCGTGCCACCGTGCTGAGTGACATAACGCGCAAACTCCAGCGCGCCCGGCACCGCTTTAGCCTGTCGTGCCTGAGTCCAGGCCGACCAGCTTTTACTGCTGAACGGCTGGCCGTTCTTCGCCTGCCAGGCGCTGTATGCGCTGTTATCCAGCATGGTTTCATCCAGATCAACAATCACCGCTTTGGGTTTGCCGGTCAGTGATGGCGCCTGGTCAAACGCAAGGCGCGCGCTGTTAAAGGCCTGCCAGGTCAGGGCCTGATATTCGCCTGACTGCTGGAACCAGTTCACCGCCAGTACCGATTGCTGACCGAGTTGCTGCTGCGCCGTCTGGTGCGACGAGGTTGCGCAGCCGGTTAGCAGCAGCGCGACCAGTCCGGACGCGGCGAGTTTTGCTGAGGTTTTCATCATGTCATCCTTAAGGTGAGAAAGGTCGGGGTGGGAAAGCTTCAAAAATGTAGCAGTTAACGTAAGCTGTGGGGAGCTCAACGCACGCCGTTATGACAGGAGATTCTTATGGCCGTGACCCCGCGCTCAACCTTACTCGACTCGCTCGACTGGCTGGATTACGCCTTTCAGGCCGCTGGCGACCCTCCGCCTGCCGATGCGGCTTATGGTCATCAGCGTCATAGCGCCACCGTGGTGACCGATGTTGAAAATACGCCACCAAAAAGCTGCGAGTCAGATGGCATCATCAGCACCGGCCGCCGCCCGGTGGCGGTCTACACCGCCGATTGCTTACCGGTGCTGTTCGCTGATTCTGAGCGTAAAACCGTGGCGGCGGTGCATGCCGGCCTGAAGGGCACGCTGGCGGGCGTGCTGACCCGCGCGGTCGAAAAGCTGCAGCAACAGGGCAGCGATCCACGAAACCTGACGGTGGCGATCGGTCCGGCAATGGGTCCCTGCTGTTACGAGCTGGGTGAACCGCAGCTGGCTGAGATGCAGCAGCGCCCGTCCCTTGCTGGCTGGCTTCGCTGGCAGCGCCATCAGCCGATCAATCCGCGGGCACAGCGTCCGCAGGCGATCGCCCGGCAGCAGGGTGTCTGGTTTGATCTGCCGGCGCTGGCGACGCAGATGCTGATACAGACTGGCGTGCCGCCGCAGCAGATCGAAAACGTCAACGTCTGTACCTACTGTATGGCGGAGAGCGGATCGAGCTATCGACACAATACCCACTTCGGCAGCGGCTATCATTCCCGCTACTCATGGATCCGACGTCGTTAATCGCCCGGCTGGCACCGGCAAGGCTGCCCTGCCCTGCCCGGCCCGTCGCCGGGTCAGATGTTTTTGATTTCACTCACACCCTGACACTGTTTCACTTTTTTTTAACCGGGAAGCCGCTAGAGTTGACTCATCCGACCACTTCGCAGTGAATGATTATGACCCAGCTCAATCCACACTATCCCGCGCTGTTTACGCCGCTGGACCTTGGCTTTACCCAACTTAAAAACCGTTTTCTGATGGGGTCGATGCACACCGGACTGGAGGAACATCCGCAGGGTGCGGCGCGGCTGGCCGCGTTCTATGGCGAACGGGCGCGTGAAGGGGTGGCGCTGATCGTCACCGGCGGCATCGCTCCGAACTCACAAGGGGTGACAACCGCACACGGCGCAATGCTCACCGATGCGTCACAGTGTGACTGGCACCGGCCGATTACCGCCGCCGTGCACCAGCATCAGAGTAAAATCGCGCTGCAGATCCTGCACACCGGTCGTTACAGCTACCAACCGGATCTGGTCGCACCCTCAGCTTGCCAGGCGCCGATTAATCCTTTTACGCCTCAGGCGATGAGCGATGCCGACATCGAACAGACCATTGCGGATTTTGCCCGCTGCGCCCGACTGGCGCAGCAGGCAGGTTACGATGGCGTGGAGATCATGGGATCGGAAGGCTATCTGATTAACCAGTTTCTGGTTAAGCATACCAATCAGCGCACCGATCGCTGGGGCGGTGACTTCAGCCAGCGTATGCAGTTCGCCCTGGCGATCACCCGCGCGGTCCGTGCCGCCACGGGTGAGGCCTTTATCATTATTTTCCGCCTGTCGATGCTGGATCTGATCAAGGACGGCAGCACGCTGGAAGAGACGTTGCAGCTGGCGGCCGAGCTGGAGCAGTGTGGCGTGACGCTGTTCAACACCGGCATTGGCTGGCATGAGGCGCGCATTCCGACCATCGCCACCTGCGTGCCGCGTGCGGCGTTTGCCTGGGTGACGCAGCGCCTGCGTGAGCAGGTAAAGGTGCCGGTGATCGCCACCAACCGTATAAATCATCCCGCCGTCGCCGAGCAGCTGTTGCAGTCAGGCTGCGCCGATATGGTGTCGATGGCGCGCCCTTTTCTGGCCGATGCCGCCTTTGTCAGTAAAGCGCAGCGCGGCGACGATAACAGCATCAATACCTGTATTGCCTGTAATCAGGCCTGCCTCGACCAGGTTTTTGCCGGCAAGATCACCTCATGCCTGGTCAATCCTCGCGCCTGCCATGAGTCACTGATGCCGGTGGTCGCCACCACCGCGTCACGCCGTCTGGCGGTGGTCGGAGCCGGTCCCGCCGGGATGGCGTTTGCGCTGCAGGCGGCGCAGCGTGGCCATCAGGTGACGCTTTACGATGCCGCGCCCGACATTGGCGGCCAGTTCAATATTGCCCGGCAGATCCCCGGTAAAGCAGAGTTCAGCGAAACGCTGCGCTATTTCCGCCATCAGCTGGCGGCGGCGGGCGTAAAGGTCATCACCGGTTGCCGGGTCGAGGCTGACCAGCTCAGCGCCGCCGATGAAGTGATCCTGGCGACCGGCATTCAGCCGCGCACCCCGGCAATTCCCGGCATCGACCATCCCTGCGTGCTGAGCTACCTTGAGGTATTACGCGACAAACGCCCGGTTGGCGCGCGCGTCGCGATTATTGGCGCGGGTGGAATTGGTTTTGATACTGCGGAATATCTGTCCCAGCCGCCGCATCAGGATGAGCTGGCCGCGTTCTACAGCGAATGGGGCATCGATCGCAGCCTGAGCCAGCGTGGCGGCCTGATAACGCCGCAGCCGCCTGCCGCTGCCCGACAGATCTGGCTGTTGCAGCGCCGGGCCGGTAAACCGGGCGCATCGCTGGCTAAAACCACCGGCTGGATCCATCGCACCAGCCTGCAGGCGCGCGGCGTGCAGATGTGGGGCGGCGTAGAGTATCTGGCGATTGATGATGCCGGACTGCATCTGAAACGCGACGGCGAAACGCTGCTGTTAGCGGTCGATAACGTGATTATCTGCGCCGGGCAGGAACCGCAGCGCGAACTGGAAGCTGCGCTGCGGGCAAGAGGTCAAACGGTCACGCTGATTGGCGGGGCGGATGTGGCGCAGGAACTGGATGCGCGCCGCGCCATCGCGCAGGCGACGCAGCTGGCGCTCAGCATCTGATTAGCGCATTTTCACCGCACGCAGCACCACGAACTTCTGGTTCGAAGCGACCAGCGTGCAGTTGCCAAACAGCTTTTTCAGTTTGTGGTGATAATCGAGGTGGCGGTTGCCGACAATGCGCAACTCGCCGCCATATTGCAGGCAGCGTTTTGCATCGCGGAACATCTGCCACGCCAGATGATCGGTAACCGCATGCTGCTGATGGAATGGCGGGTTGCACAGCACCGCGTGCAGACGATCGGAAGGATAGCCACTCAGCACGTTATTGACGCGGAACTGGCAGCGGGTTAAATCCTCAGGCCGGTTAACTTCCACGTTACGCTGGCTGGAGGCGACCGCCATGTAGGACTCATCAAGGAAATGCACCTCGGCCAGCGGGTTCTGCTCCAGCGCCACCAGCCCTACCACGCCGTTGCCACAGCCAAGATCGACAATCTCGCCCTCAATATTTTCCGGCAGATGCTGCACAAACAGTCGCGCCCCGATATCCAGCGACGCACGTGAGAACACGTTGGCGTAGTTGTGAATCTGATAAGGAGTGCCATCCAGCGGCCAGACCAGCGTTGGCTCAGCGTCACGCAGCGCGGGCTGGGTGAACTGGCTGTAAATCAGCCGCGCTTTTTTCCACGCCAGCGAAGTGCGGGTTTCACCGATAATCTGTTCAAACAGCTGCAGCGTCGAATTATGGATCTCTTTGGCACGCGCCGCGGCCATGATTACCGTCTCTGGCGTCGCCACCTGACGGATCGCGCGCAATTGATGTTCCAGCAGCGCCAGCGTTTTCGGCACCTTGATCAGCACCGCGGCCGGAGCGGCTGGCAGCGCAGCCAGGCTATCGAGAAAATGGACCTCGCCGTCATCCAGCGCGTTTAACGCCAGGTTCTGACGTGTCGCCTGCTGGCTCAGCCAGGAGTCGCTGACGTGCCAGACGGTACGCGGATTGAGCGCGCAGGTTAACGCACCAAAGCTGTCGTTAACCACCAGCACCGGGCCATCGGGCAGCGTCTGCTGCAACAGATATTCATCAGCCGCATCCCAGGCTTGTAATGGACTTTCGTCACGCATCTGCGGGAAACGATGCAGGATCAGTGTGCGATCGTTCAGTTCAAGTTGGCTCATGAATTCTCCGGCGTGGTACACTTTGATTGATTTTCGCCCCAAAAACGGGGGCGCAGTATACTGTCTTTCGTCGGGAATCCCTAATGTCCTCACTGATCTACCTGCAGGGTTATCCTGCCCCCATTCTTGAGCAGGTGCAGACGTTGATCACTCATCAGCGTTTAGGCGCGTTTCTGCAGCAACGTTATCCCGACACGCACGACGTGATGAGTGATAAAGCGCTGTATGACTACACGCTGGCGCTAAAAAACCGCTACATGCGCAACGCGCCACCGATCAGTAAAGTGATCTGGGATAACAAGATTAAGGTAATGAAACATGCGCTGGGTTTGCATACCGCCATTTCGCGGGTGCAGGGCGGCAACCTGAAGGCCAAGGCCGAAATCCGTATTTCGACCTTTTTCCGCCTCGCGCCGGAACCCTTTCTGCGGATGATCGTGGTGCATGAGCTGGCGCACCTGAAAGAAAAGGATCACGACAAAGCGTTCTACCAGCTCTGCTGCCATATGGAGCCGGATTACCACCAGCTCGAATTTGATGCCCGCCTGTGGATGACCGATCAGGCGATGCGCGGCAACGCGGCTTAAAGAAACTCCTGCGCTTTCTGGATCAGGCTGGTTTTAGTCAGCGCCCCAAGAAAGCGCCGTTCCTGCGGATTGTTCAGCACCGGCAACCGCTCCAGCGTCACCGCCGCAAACGCTTCCCAGCCCTCACGCATACTCTGATTCTGATAAACCACCGGAAACTCGTCATCCATCACGCACTGCACCGGTGAGTCGAGCGTGATCTCCTGCGCCAGCACCCGCCGTGAAATCTCATGGATCGACACCACGCCCAGAAACGCCCCGTTTTCATTGATCACATAGACGTAGCGTTCCCGCTTCAGCGAACTGACCGCCAGCGCCTGGCCGACCGACTCATGGGGCTGCAACGCCGCACCGGCAATGATCAGCTCAGCGATGCGCATATTATCGAAATCATATTTGGCTTCCGACCGGTTGAAGTGGTGACTCACTACCGGGTAGGTGCTGGTCGATTGCAGCCGGTAGACCACCATCGACGCCAGCACCGAGGCGATCATCAGCGGGAACAGCAGGCTGCTATTGAGCGTCATCTCCAGCACCATCAGCATCGCCATTAACGGAGCCTGACTGACGGCGGCCAGCACCGCCGCCATGCCAATCGCGGCATAGAGCAGCACGTTGCCGAGCGGCAAATGCAGTGCTGCGCCGCCGCTGGCGATAATTACCCCCAGCAGCGCACCAATCAGCAACGACGGGGTAAACAGGCCACCGACCGCATTCGATCCCACCGACAGGCTGGTGGCGAGCGTTTTCAGCAACAGCAACAGCAGCAGGCCTGGCAGCAGATAGTGGCCCGCCATCACCTTAACGATCACTTCGTAGCCGTTACCGAGAATATCGGTGGAAATCAGCGCCAGTAAACCGACCGCGACGCCACCCGCGCCGAGCCGCAGCGGCAGCGACGCCACCCGGCTGAATAGCCGCTTGCTGCGGGCAATCAGCTTAATCAGCAGCCAGCCGGCCAGGCCAGCAACCAGGCCAATCACCACCGTCATCAGCAGGCTGCTGAGATCCATCTGGAAACTGGCTTCTGCCAGCGGATAAAGCGCACTGCGAAAACCCAGCGACCATATGGTCATCACCGCCACGGCCGAGGCGATGATCAGCGGTATCAGCCGCTGCAACGCTGAAATGCCAAAGGCAATCTCCGCCACAAAAATCGCTGACGCCAGCGGCGCGTGATAGACCGACGACAGACCCGCCGCCGCTGCCATCGCCACCACGTCACTGTTTTTCAGGTTAAGCGACGCCGGTAACAGCCGGCCAATCGCGCTGCCGCACAGCGCCGACAGCTGCACCATCGGCCCCTCTTTCCCTATCGACGCGCCGCTACCGATACTGGCAATCGAAGATAAGGCGCGAAAAAGCGAAGTTTTGGTCGGAACCGCATCGAGACGGGCATTTATCACCTCAAGATAGTCGGTTTTAACCGTCTGCTGCTGCTCAATGGCGACCGCGTAGCGCAGAAAATAACCCGCCAGCACCCCGCCGCCGCCCACCAGCAGCGGCCAGAAAATCCACGGCCAGAGGTGTACCGATTCGGTGATTTCGCCGCCGCTGGCGAACAGCAGATGATTAATCAGTTCGATAACGCCACGAAACGCCAGCGTCACCAGCGAGGCCGCGCATCCGACCGGAATGGCAATCAGTACGGTGGTCCAGTTTAATGCGTGCTTGCTTGCTTTCACCTGCGCTCCCTGGTTTGTCCCTGAAAATCATCGCGCCATCATATTATTGGAATGCGGATCGCAGGATCAATGCCTGCCCGGCTGGCCCCATTGCACCCGGCCGGAGAGATGTTACTCTGCCGCTTTACTACTGCCGGAGAGATGACGTGATTCGTTTTGCCATTGTGGGAACAAATTGGATTACACGCCAGTTTATTGATGCCGCCCATGAAACCGGGGCGATGAAACTGTGTGCGGTCTATTCACGCAGTCAGCAGCAGGCCGAGGCGTTTAGCCACGATTATCCCTGCCAGCAGACCTTTACCTCGCTGGAGGCGCTGGCCGCCAGCCCGCAGATTGATGCGGTCTATCTTGCCAGCCCTAATGCCCTGCATTGTCAGCAGGCGCTGCTGTTTTTATCGCACGGCAAGCATGTGATTTGTGAGAAACCGCTGGCCTCTAATCTGCAGGAAGTGGAGGCGATGATCGCCTGCGCTCGCCAGCATCAGGTGGTGCTGTTTGAAGCCTTTAAGACTGCCAGCCTGCCTAACTTCCTGCGGCTGCAACAGGCGCTGCCTGAGGTCGGCAGGCTGCGTAAAGCGTTGCTGAGCTACTGCCAGTACTCCTCACGTTATCCGCGCTATCTCAACGGTGAAAACCCCAACACCTTTGATCCGCGCTGGTCTAACGGTTCGATTATGGACATTGGCTATTATTGCCTGGCGTCGGCGGTGGCGCTGTGGGGCGCACCGCAGCGGGTGCAGGCCAGCGCCACCCTGCTGGAAAGCGGCGTGGATGCGCACGGCGTGGTGGTGCTGAGCTACGGCGATTTTGACGTAACCATCCTGCACTCCAAGGTAAGTGATTCCTCACTTCCGAGTGAAATTCAGGGCGAAGCAGGCGCGCTGGTGATTGAGAAACTTTCCGAATGTCAGACGCTGACTTTTATTCCGCGCGGCGCGGAAAAGCAGGCGCTAAGCCAGCCGCAGCATATCAATACTATGCTGTATGAAGCTGAAACCTTTGTCCGGCTGGTTGAACAGCATCAGGTGGACCATCCGGCACTGGAGGTTTCACGTATTACCGCTGCGCTGCTGACCGAAATTCGCCGCCAGACCGGGGTAATTTTTCCGGCCGATCGGGCAGCAGTGTAAATATTTCTAAATATTAACGACAACGATTGATTCCTGAGCGGCTAAGCCGTAACTTACGCTCCTGCAAAGGGGAGTAACTTGTAAGCTGATTGATCGTCACTACGTTGCGTAAGCATCCGGTCATCAGGCAACCCGGAATCTATTCTGTGTTGTAAGTGAGACCTTGCCGGAAGGCGAGGTTTGCTTACAGCAAAAATAAGCGGCTGACGTCTTCTGACTTCAGCCGTTTTTTTTATTTTTCAGACAGGATACGAATATGCAAACTGTGGGTACGCCATTACTCTGGGGCAGCTTTGCGGTTGTGGTGCTGATCATGCTGGCCATCGACCTGCTGTTGCAGGGACGCCGCGGCGCGCAGACCATGACGTTTAAACAGGCGGCCGTCTGGTCGTTAATCTGGGTGTCAGTTTCACTGCTGTTCAGCGCCGCGTTCTGGTGGTATCTGGAAGGCAGCGCCGGCCGTGAAGTCGCCAACACCCAGACCCTCGCCTTTTTGACCGGTTACGTGCTGGAAAAAGCGCTGGCGGTGGACAACGTCTTCGTCTGGCTGATGCTGTTCAGCTACTTCTCGATTCCGGCGAACCTGCAGCGTCGCGTATTGATCTACGGGGTATTAGGCGCCATCATGCTGCGTACCATCATGATCTTCGCGGGCAGCTGGCTGGTAACGCAGTTTAGCTGGATCCTCTATGTCTTCGGGGCGTTCCTGCTGTTTACCGGCGTTAAAATGGCGCTGGCAAAAGAGGACGATCATGCGGTCGGCGACAAGCCGGTGGTGCGCTGGCTGCGTAAACATTTGCGCATGACCGACGCGCTTGAAGGCGAGAAGTTCTTCACCCGTAAAAATGGCGTGCTGTTTGCGACACCGCTGCTGCTGGTGCTGATTATGGTGGAGCTGAGCGACGTTATCTTCGCCGTCGACAGTATTCCTGCCATCTTCGCGGTGACCACCGATCCGTTTATCGTGCTGACATCAAACCTGTTCGCGATTCTCGGTTTGCGCGCCATGTACTTCCTGCTGGCGAACGTGGCCGAGCGCTTCTCGATGCTGAAATATGGCCTGGCGATCGTGCTGGTGTTCATCGGCTTTAAGATGCTGATTGTCGATCTCTACCATATTCCGGTTGGTATCTCCCTCAGCGTGGTCGGCCTGATCCTGGCGTCAACGCTGCTGATTAATGCCTGGGTTAACCGCAAAAGAGACCAGAAAAAGCTGACACCATAATTACCTACAGGGGCAGCGGATGCCCCTGTTTTATTTTGCAGCTGCGTGCAGCGACATTTCATACCTCTGTCACACTTCCCATATCCAGCATAATAAAAATCCGACAGCGGCCACACTGGCAGAATTATCTCTTTTCTCATCCGATCTTTTCCTTATACTCCGCCAGGCAAACCGCTTTAGCCGATGCAAAACATCGCCGCTAAAACTACATCCGCGACAAAATATAGAAAACACTATGCAGAAAACTCTCTCCTCACGTCTGGGCGCACTGTTCGCAGGCAGCCTGGTGAAGCAAATCATGATTGGGCTGGCTGCCGGTGTGGCGCTTGCCTGGATTTCTCGCGATGCGGCACTGGCCGTTGGACTGCTGGGCGAACTGTTTGTCAGTGCGCTGAAAGCGGTGGCCCCGTTGCTGGTACTGATGCTGGTAATCGCCTCGATCGCTAACCACCAGCAGGGCCAGAAAAGCAATATCCGGCCGATTATCATGCTCTATCTGCTGAGTACCTTTTTCGCCGCCGTGGTGGCCGTGGTGTTCAGCCATCTGGTGCCACAGACGCTGACGCTGGCGGTCGGCAGCACCGAAATCACCCCGCCTTCCGGCATCACCGAAGTGTTACGCGGTTTGCTGATGAGCATGGTGGCGAACCCGATCACCGCGCTGATGAACGCCAACTACATCGGCATTCTGGTCTGGGCGATTGGCCTCGGGCTGGCGTTTCGTCACAGCAGTGACTCCACCCGCAACTTACTGAATGATGCCTCTCACGCGGTGACCTGGCTGGTACGATGCGTTATCCGCTGTGCGCCGATCGGTATTTTCGGTCTGGTGGCATCGATTCTCGCCTCTACCGGTTTTGGCGCACTGTGGCAATACGCCCATCTGCTGACGCTGTTAATCGGCTGCATGTTGCTGATGGCGCTGGTGGTTAATCCGCTGCTGGTGTTCTCTAAAATTCGTCGTAACCCGTATCCGCTGGTGTTTACCTGCCTGCGCGAAAGCGGCGTCACCGCCTTCTTCACCCGCAGTTCAGCCGCCAATATTCCGGTGAATATGGCGCTGGCGAAACGTCTGGGACTGGATGAGGACACCTACTCAGTTTCTATTCCGCTGGGCGCGACTATCAGTATGGCGGGCGCATCAATCACCATTACGGTCCTGACGCTGGCGGCGGTGCATACGCTGGGTATCAGCATTGACGTCCCGTCCGCGATTCTGCTCAGCCTGGTCGCCTCGCTATGTGCCTGTGGCGCGTCCGGCGTGGCGGGCGGTTCGCTGCTGCTGATCCCGGTGGCCTGTAATATGTTTGGCATCCCCAACGATCTGGCGATGCAGGTAGTGGCGGTCGGCTTCATTATCGGGGTATTGCAGGACTCGGCGGAAACCGCACTGAACTCCTCAACCGACATCCTGTTTACCGCCGCGGTCTGTCAGGCTGAAGCCGAACGCGAAACCAGCCGGGCTTAATCTTTCTGATAGCTCACAAGCTTAAAGAGCGGGTGGCAGAGTCCGAAAAGCAAAGCGTCCCGCCGTCCGGATAAAAACGCCGGGCGCGTTTTTGAACCACGCCAGGCGTTGGCCCGGCTACGGGCGCACCTCAGGGATGAGGTGCGTAATCGCCCGGGCCGGGCGGGTCATGGATGACGGCCTTTGCGATCTGACCGTGTTCCCTGCGCAAGCTCAGTCTCAGCGCCACGGAGCCGGACTTTTTCAACGATCTTAAACGACCCGCACTTTATTTTTACAGCGTCACTCCACTTTTGAAGATCGCCAGTTCACGGAAATCATTCTTTTCGTTGTTGGTCTGTTTGCCATTGGCAATCGCCACAATGGTATCCACGAAATCTTCCAGCATTTGATCCATGCTCATGCCATCAATCAGCCGTCCGGCATCAAAATCGATCCAGTGTGGCTTTTTCCCGGCCAGCGGCGTGTTGGTCGCCAGCTTCACCGTCGGGACAAAACCGCCATACGGCGTGCCGCGGCCGGTACTGAACAGCACCATGTGACAGCCGGCACCCGCCAGCGCGCTGGTTGCCACCGCATCGTTGCCTGGCGCGCTCAGCAGGTTGAGGCCTGGCGTTTTTAACCGTTCGCCATACTTCAGCACATCCACCACCTGGCTTTGTCCGGCTTTCTGGGTGCAGCCGAGCGACTTCTCTTCCAGCGTGGTGATGCCGCCCGCTTTGTTGCCTGGCGATGGATTCTCGTAGATCGGCTGATGATGATCGATAAAGTACTGCTTGAAGTCATTAATCATCGCCACCGTTTTGCCGAAGATCGCTTCATCACGGCAGCGGCTCATCAGAATGCGTTCGGCACCAAACATCTCCGGCACCTCGGTCAGCACGGTGGTGCCGCCATTGGCGATCATCTGGTCAGAGAAGCGACCCAGCAGCGGGTTGGCGGTAATACCGGAAAAGCCATCCGAGCCGCCGCACTCGAGACCAAATTTCAGCTCACTGAGCTTGCCGGGCTGACGCTGGTCATGCCGCATTTTTTCATACAGCGCATGCAGCCGTTCCACCCCGGCTTCCACTTCATCGTCGTGCTGCTGACAGACCATAAACTCCACCCGGTCGCTTTCAAACGCGCCGAGGGTGTCACGGAAGGTATCAACCTGATTATTTTCGCAGCCCAGACCAATCACCAGCACCGCACCCGCATTCGGATGACGCACCATATTTTGCAGCATGGTGCGGGTGTTTTCGTGATCCTGACCGAGCTGAGAGCAGCCAAAGGTGTGGCTGAACAGGAAGACGCCATCAATATCTTCCGCCTGCTGCGTCTCTTTCAGGAAACGTTGCAGGATCTGCCGGGCGATGCCGTTAACGCAGCCGACGGTTGGCAGGATCCACAATTCATTGCGAATACCGACATCACCGTTAGGGCGACGGTAGATCTGCACCTCACGATCGCCCGGCTGTGGCGGAATGGCCACGAAGTCGGGCTGATACTGATAGTGATCCAGATCGCTGAGGTTGGTGCGGGCGTTCTGTGAATGGATCAGCTCTCCGGCAGCAATCGGCTGGGTGGCGTGGGCGATCGGCAGACCATATTTGATCACCAGTTCGCCTTTGGCGATCGGCTGCAGGGCAAACTTATGCCCGCGCCCGATAGCCTGTTGCAGCGCCACTGAATGCGCCGGGAGTTCTGTGGTGACGCCGGCGTCTAAGTCACGCAACGCCACGGCGACGTTGTCGCGGGAATGTATTTTAATTGCGTCTTGCATAGCGTTATCTCAGTTGACTCAGCGCCTCACGCATGCCGTGGGCGATGATGTTTTGCAGGTGTCGGGTCACCACAGCCACCAGACCGGGCCGCTGGGTTAAATCTTCGCCCCAGTGCTGCGCATCACTCAGGATGCTGCGCACCAGTTGCTCTGGCGAAATCTGATCGGCCTGTAGCGCCGTCCAGCCTTCGGCGTAGCGCTGCAGCCAGTGTGCATCATCCTGCAACGGCCAGCTTTTCCCGGCTGATTCGCCGCGATAAAAAGCGATCAGCGCCGCCAGGGCAAATGTGATGCGAGTCGGCCACTCGCCGTTCTGCTGCTGCGCAGCCAGCAGCGGCGTCAGCAGGCGGGTGCGGAATTTGGTCATGCCGTTCAGCGCAATCGACAACAGCGCATGGCGAATAAACGGATTGCGGAAGCGACGCTGTACCGCGTCGGCAAAGGCGTGCAGTTCGTTCGCGGGCAGGTCGAGCGTCGGAATGACCTCGTCGTGCAGCAGCGCGTCCACGAAGCCGGCAATCGCCGGATCGTCCATCGCCTCGCCCACGCTCTCCAGCCCGGCAAGAAAGGCCACCGGCACCATCGCGGTGTGCGCGCCGTTGAGGATCGCCACCTTCTGCGCTTTGTACGGCGCAATGTCATCGACGTGCCGCACCTGGGGTGCCAGCGCATCCAGCTTCAGCTCGCTAAACAGCGCCGACGGCCCCTGAATAACAAACTGGTAGTAGACTTCGCCCGCCACCAGATAGCGATCTTCATAGCCCAGCTCCGCCTCAATCTGCGCGCTTTCGGCCGGAAAGCCGGTGACGATGCGATCCACCAGCGTGTTATAGAAGGCGCAATGCTGGTTGATCCAGCGGTTAAATTCGGCGGGCAGCTGCCAGTGCTCAGCGTAGCGCAGCACCACATCGCGCAGCGTATCGCCGTTGTGGTCAATCAGTTCGCACGGCACCACCAGCCAGCCTTTATCGCTGGCGCCCTCAAAGTGGCAAAAGCGCGCCCACAGCAGCTGGGTCAGCTTACCAGGGAAGCTGCTGGCAGGCTGGTCGGTGAGCCGATCGCGGCCGTCAAAAGCGATCCCTGCCTCGGTAGTATTCGAAAACACCATGCGCAAATCGGGGTTGTGCGCCAGCGCCATAAAATCATCGAACTGCTGATAAGGCTGAATCTCGCGGTTCAGGCTGCGAATCAGCCGGGTTTCGCTCACTGACTCGCCCCGATCGTTCAGGCCGCGAATCAGCGTAGTGTAAAGCCCGCCCTGCTGATTCAGGCTGTCGCTGACCTCACGGTTACGCGGCCGCACCACCACGATCCCGGCATCGGTGCCCTGGTGCTGGTTAAGCCAGTCAATCTGCCAGTCGATAAACGCCCGCAGAAAGTTTCCTTCACCGAACTGGATCACCCGATCGCGATAAACCGCACCCGGGAAGTCGTGCCGATTGAGCCTTTTCATCGTTAAGCTCCCAGCTCAATGCCGAAGTAATCGCGGGCATTGTTGAAGCAGATGTTTTGCACCATCTCGCCTAACAGCGCTTCATCCGCTGGCGCTTCGCCCTGCTCTACCCAGCGACCGATCATCTGGCACAGCAGACGACGGAAATATTCGTGGCGGGTGTAAGAGAGGAAGCTGCGGCTGTCGGTCAGCATCCCGACAAAGCGACTCAGCAAACCAATCTGCGCCAGCTGGGTCATCTGGCGCTGCATGCCATCCAGCTGATCGTTGAACCACCAGGCGGAACCAAATTGCATCTTGCCCGCCTGGCCTTCACCCTGGAAGTTGCCGGCCATGGTCGCCAGCACTTCGTTGTCGCGCGGATTAAGGCAGTAGAGAATGGTTTTTGGCAGCGCATTATTCAGATTCTGCGCCCCCAGCAGCCGGGCAAGCGGTTCAGCCAGCGGCTGATCGTTAATCGAGTCGAAGCCCACATCCGGCCCTAACAGCTGATACTGACGCGGGTTGGTGTTGCGTAACGCGCCAATGTGATACTGCTGCACCCAGCCGCGGCGGGCATATTCACTGCCCAGCCACACCAGCACTGCGGTTTTGAACTGGGCGGTCTCCTGCGGATTGGGTGCCGTGCCGCTGCGGCGGCGCGCCAGAATTCCATCCAGCGTGGCGTCATCCGCTTCGGCATAACAGACCACGTCCAGCGCGTGATCGGAAACTTTACAGCCGTGCGCCGCAAAGTGATCCAGCCGCTGATAGAGCGCGCTGCGCAGATCGTCAAAACGCTGCACGCTGATGTCGGTCAGCTGCTCCAGCGTCTCAATCCACGGCAGGAAGGTTTCCGCTTCAATATTGAATGCTTTGTCCGGTCGCCAGCTCGGCAGCACTTTGACGGCAAAGCTGCTGTCCTGCGCCAGTGCGTGATGATGACGCAGATCGTCCAACGGATCGTCGGTGGTGCCGACCATTTTCACCTTCATCTGCTGCATGATGCCGCGGGTGGTAAAGCTGTCCTGCGCCAGCAGTTCGTTGCAGCGATGCCAGATGTTATCCGCGGTCTTTTCCGACAGCAGCGTATCGGTAATTCCGAAAGGCCGGCGTAATTCCAGATGGGTCCAGTGATAAAGCGGGTTGCCGATGGTATGCGGCACGGTACGCGCCCAGCCGTCAAACTTTTCACGATCGCTGGCGTCGCCGGTACACAACGCCTCCGGCACGCCGTTGGCGCGCATTGCCCGCCATTTGTAGTGATCGCCTTTCAGCCAGATGTCGTAAAGGTTCGCGAAGCGATAATTTTCGGCAATCTGCTGCGGCGGCAGATGGCAGTGATAGTCGAAAATCGGCTGATCCTTCGCATAGTCGTGATAAAGGCGACGGGCGAACTCGTTATCCAGCAAAAAATCCTCGGTCATAAAACGCGACATACACACTTCCTCATCTACTGAACCGCTAATGGCTCAAAGTTATCATACCAATTTCAGCGCGCTGCGGATTTATTTGCGATCCTGCTCACATAAACGACGTTGCCTGCCGACGGTTATGGACACTTTTGTCGCCTGTAGCGTGCTAAATGGCTGTCATTTCGCAGGTTTCCAGTATCCCACAGCGCAGAAAGGGTTTTTGTGATGGCTCTCAACTTTTAAAGTTGTATAACAAGTTAGGCTCTCGCTCCATCGTGAGGGCGTTTTGACTCACAAACGGCAAGGTCATTAACGGTCGCTCAGACAGGACCTGCGGGCGTGAGCAGAGCTGCATCACGAGCTGTCCCGCTCCAGATAACAACAGCGGCATGACCGCATACAGAACTGGAAGAGGTAGAGGATGCGTAAAATCAAAGGGTTACGCTGGTACATGATTGGACTGGTGACGCTCGGCACGGTGTTAGGGTATCTGACCCGCAACACCATCGCGGTGGCGGCCCCCACCTTACAAACTGAACTGCATATCACCACCCAGCAGTACTCCTACATCGTCGCGGCCTATTCAGCCTGTTATACGCTGATGCAGCCTGTGGCGGGCTACGTGCTCGATCTGCTGGGCACCAAAATCGGTTATGCGGTGTTTGCCGTGCTGTGGGCCATCTTCTGCGCTGCCACCGCAATGGCCGGTAGCTGGGGCGGCTTTGCGCTGGCTCGCGGTGCGGTGGGTGCGGCAGAAGCGGCGATGATCCCGGCGGGTCTGAAAGCCAGCAGCGAATGGTTCCCGGCTAAAGAGCGCTCGGTGGCGGTTGGCTATTTTAACGTCGGTTCGTCAATCGGGGCGATGCTGGCACCGCCGCTGGTGGTGTGGGCGATTATGGCCCACAGCTGGCAGATGGCGTTTATCATCACCGGCGTGCTGAGCATGGCGTGGGCGCTGTGCTGGCTGGTGTTTTACAAGCACCCGAAACAGCAGACTAAACTCAGCGATGAAGAGCGCGACTACATCATTTCCGGTCAGGAAGCGCAGCATCAGACCGGCAACACCCGCAAAATGTCGGCGCTGGAAATTATCCGTAACCGGCAGTTCTGGGGGATTGCGCTGCCGCGCTTCCTGGCTGAACCCGCCTGGGGCACCTTCAATGCCTGGATCCCGCTGTTCATGTTCAAGGCTTACGGTTTCAATCTGAAAGAGATCGCGATGTTCGCCTGGATGCCGATGCTGTTCGCCGATTTTGGCTGCATCCTCGGCGGTTATCTGCCGCCGCTGTTCCAGCGCTGGTTTGGCGTCAATCTGATCGTCTCACGTAAACTGGTGGTCACCATGGGTGCGGTGCTGATGATTGCGCCGGGTACTATCGGGCTGTTTACCAGTCCGTACGTGGCCATCGCCCTGCTGTGCGTCGGCGGTTTTGCTCATCAGGCACTTTCTGGCGCCCTGATTACCCTCTCCTCTGACGTTTTCGGCCGCAATGAAGTGGCGACCGCTAACGGCTTAACCGGCATGGCCGCCTGGACAGCCAGCACCATGTTTGCGCTGGTGGTGGGGGCGCTGGCCGACACGCTCGGCTTCAGCCCACTGTTTGCCGCGCTGGCGGTATTCGACCTGTTGGGCGCGGTGGTGATCTGGACAGTGCTGAAAAACAAACCGGTTTCGGAGCTTACGCCTACCGTAACCGCACCGCCTGCCGCGGTGGCCCGCAGTTAGTCTTCCGGGCTGGCGCAAGCCAGCCCATTTCCTCGCCCGTCGCAAAGTGGTATAACAACTCTCTGTTTGCTACCTGGACTGTGCTATGGACCTCACTGAATCCCGTCGACTCTATCAACAGCTGGCCAGCGAGCTGAAACGCCGCATTGAAGCCGGAATCTACCCGATCGGCGAGAAACTGCCGGCCGAGCGTCTGATTGCTGAAGAGATGGAAGTGAGCCGCACCGTGGTCCGTGAAGCGATCATCATGCTGGAAGTCGAAGGCTATGTTGAGGTACGCAAGGGCTCGGGCATCCACGTGATGGCCTGCCAGCAGCAGAACCGCATTGCACCGACCAGCAGCCAGCTGGAGTTCGCCACCTTCGGCCCGTTCGAGTTACTGCAGGCACGCCAGCTGATTGAAAGTAACGTGGCCGAGTTCGCCGCCACCCAGGTAACCCGTCAGGATATTATCGATCTGATGGCGATTCAGGAAAAAGCCCGTCAGGAAGATCATTTTCGTGATTCCGAATGGGATATGCAGTTCCACGTTCGTATTGCCCAATCCACTCAGAACAGCGCGTTAGCCGCCATCGTTGAAAAAATGTGGCTGCATCGCCTGCACAATCCCTACTGGCTCAAACTCCACGAGCATATCGACCAGCGCAGCATCCTCAGCTGGTGCGACGACCATGATCAGATCCTTAAAGCCCTGATGCGCAAAGATCCGGCCGCCAGTAAACTGGCGATGTGGCAACATCTGGAAAATACTAAACAGATGCTGTTCAATGCCACGGCGGATGATTTCGAATTTAACGTCGACCGTTACATGTTCGGGGAAAATCCGGTCATCCTGCCAGACGGGTCAAATAACGCCCGTTAACGGCGGTGGAAAAGCGCCCGACATGGTCAGTTAATCTGCAATAGTGTCAGGTCATGTAAAGCTCCTTTTTACACGCCGTTTCACAAGGTAAAACTCCTGTTCACCGAACAGTTTTCCTGTTTCGGGTGGGTGATTTTTGTTACAGTTATCGCCCTTTTCTTACCCTTTGCGACAGGGTTTTATAAAGTCGCTGATTTAACGATCAATTCTGGAAGGATCCGGAAAATCCTGCCCAGGCTGCGCGCCTAAAATTTACAACTAAATGCCAGTCTGTGCTCAAGTCCTGTGGGACATGTTTAACAATGATGTTCAGGAAAGATTGATGGATATTTTGCAAGCGTTGCTGCATGCCTTGTGGCAACAGGATTACGAAACGCTTTCCGACCCCACGCTGGTATGGGCCATTTACGGCGTGCTGTTTATGATTTTGTTTCTGGAAAATGGCCTGCTCCCCGCCGCCTTTTTGCCGGGCGACAGTCTGCTGATTCTGGTCGGCGTGCTGATTGCTAAAGGCACCATGAGTTTTCCCTTAACCATTCTGGTATTGACGACCGGCGCCAGCCTCGGCTGCTGGGTGAGTTATATTCAGGGGCGCTGGCTCGGCAATACGCCGACGGTGCAAAAATGGTTATCCCATCTGCCCGCGCAATATCATCTGCGCGCTCACAGCCTGTTTCACCGGCACGGTTTATCGGCGCTGCTGATTGGCCGCTTTATCGCCTTTGTCCGCACCCTGCTGCCGACCATCGCCGGATTATCCGGCCTGAGCAACGCCCGCTTTCAGTTCTTCAACTGGGTCAGCGCTTTCCTCTGGGTGGTGATTTTAACCGTGCTGGGCTTTGCGCTGGGCAAAACGCCGATTTTCCGCCGTTATGAGGATGAACTGATGTTCTTCCTGATGATGCTGCCGCTGGCGCTGCTGGTGTTTGGCCTGGTGGGATCGCTGGTGGTGTTATGGCGTAAACGACAGGCGGATCAAAACGGGAAAGCGGAGTAATGAAATTACTACAGGCTATTCCTAAACGGTGGATGCCGTGGTTGATTGCTGGCGTTTTTGCGTTGATTGCCATCGGCGTTGCGCCGACGCTGATGCGGCATGAAACGGTGGTGCAGATTCGCGTTTCCCACGCCGGGGCCACACTGCCCGACGGCTTCTACCTTTATCAACAGCTGAGCGCCCAGGGGATTCGCATTAAGAGCATTACCCCGGCCGGCGACGCGCTGATCATTCATTTCGACAGTGAAGAACAGAGCCTGGCCGCGCAGAAGGTTCTGCGCCGTCTGCTGCCGCAGGGCTTTATTGTGGCGCAACACGACCAGTCTCAACGCCTGTCGCTGGCGTAATCTCCTTTTCCTCGCTGTTATCACTTCAGGGCGTGTCGCCGGCGGGCACGCTCTGAAGTGAACTCTATCTCCCGGTGTTCTTTGAACTTTTTACCGCTGATGTCTATGCTTAACCGAGAGTTGATTCTCAGCACGCAGCGCCAGCGGATTCGCGGCGTGGTGATGGGTCAGGTAGCAACGGAAGGTACAAAGCCTGATGAAATATCAAGTATTACTGGGAATCGCGCTGTTCTCGCTGTCAGGATCGTTGCTGGCGGCAGAATCACTGTGTCAGCAGAAAGAGCAGGACATTCAGCGCGAGATTGAGGTGGCGCAGAAGCATAACAATCAGCGTCGCGTTAACGGTCTGGAGCGCGCACTGACCGAGGTGCGTGCCGACTGCACTGACAAGAAGCTTGAAGCTGCGCATCTGGAAAGAATTAACGCTCAGAAGCAGAAAGTTGCTGAGCGCGAACACGAACTCAGGGAAGAGCGTGATGAGGGCCATGACAAGGAGAAGATTGCTAAGCGAGAACAAAAACTGGATGACGCGCGCCGGGAGCTGAAGAAGTTACAGGCGGAGCCCTATTAATCGGAATTAATCTACTGATGTTAAAGGAGTATTTTATGTCTAAAGACACATCATCGGAACATTTGCGTGCTGAACTGAAAAACCTTGCTGACACCCTCGAAGAGGTGCTGAGCAGCAGCACTGAGAAATCCAAAGGCGAGCTGGATAAGCTGCGTAACAAAGCGCGTGTGGCGCTGGACAGCTCACGTGAGCGCTTAGGCGAATCAAGCGAGCGCATCGCTGCCACTACCCGCGAAGCCGCGCAGAAAGCGGAAGGCTACGTGCGTGAAAATCCATGGCAGGGTGTTGGTATCGGTGCAGCGATTGGCGTCGCACTGGGCATCCTCATTTCGCGTCGTTAATCATGGCAGATTCACAGCATAACCACGGCCCGGCTAAAGGGGTCATTAACATTGGTCAGCGTATCGTTACCACGCTGGTTGGTATGGTTGAGACGCGCGTTCGTCTGGCAGTGGTGGAACTGGAAGAAGAGAAAGCTAACCTGATACAGCTGCTGTTGATGGTTGGCCTGACGATGCTGTTCACCGCTTTTGGCCTGATGAGTCTGATGGTATTGATCATCTGGGCCGTGGATGCGCAGTATCGTCTGATGGCCATCGGGATCACCACCGGGACGCTGTTCCTGCTGGCGATTATCCTCGGACTCTGGACGCTACGTAAATCACGTCAGTCCACGCTGTTGCGCCACACGCGCAAAGAGCTGGATACTGACCGCAGCTTACTTGAGGATCAGCGTTAATGAGCCGCCGCGAGCGTGAAGAACGCATCCATGAACTGCTTAAGCATGTGCAGCAGCAGCGGCTTGATCTCAGCGCTGCGCGCCGTGACTGGCTGGAAGGGACCGCCCATTACGACCGCGGCTGGTTTGCTTTCCTCAGTTTACGTCGCTATCTGGCGATCGGCAGCAGCGCGCTGGCGATCTACTCGATTCGCAGTCCCAACATGCTGTTACGCTGGGCAAAACGCGGGTTTGGCGCCTGGAGTACCTGGCGCATGATTAAATCCGCCCTGCCGCCGCGTTAATCCTGCTTAAAGCCGGTCCTGAAAAGACCGGCTTCTCTTCATCAGAATTTCTGAAAAACATCGACAGTTTATATCGCTTACAACCTTTCCGCGCCGCGACTATTATCTCCAGCTATCAACCCAATGAATGGCAGCACAGCTTTCAGCGGGAATAAACCCTGCGGGCAACGGTCCTGCAATATTTATAGCGCTGGAGTAAATGATGAAAAAATTCGAAGATACTGGTTTGTTGCTGGCTCGCATCCTGATGCCAATCCTGTTTATTACCGCGGGCTGGGGCAAAATCACCGGTTATGCGGCAACCCAACAGTATATGGAAGCGATGGGCGTGCCTGGCATAATGCTGCCGCTGGTTATCCTGCTCGAATTCGGCGGCGGCCTGGCGATTCTGTTCGGTTTCCTGACCCGCTTTACCGCGCTGTTTACTGCCGGTTTCACCATCCTGACGGCGTTCCTGTTCCACAGTAACTTTGCCGAAGGCGTAAACCAGCTGATGTTTATGAAGAACCTGTCGATTGCCGGCGGCTTCCTGGTGTTAGGTCTGGTGGGGCCGGGCGCTTACAGCATCGACCGCCTGCTGAGCAAAAGAAAACCACAGTCTGCGATTGCACGCTAAACTCAGATAAGCATCATCACAGACAGACTTAACAGGGCGAGGAAATAACCTCGCCCTGTTTGCATTGGAGGCAATATGGGACAGCTAATTGACGGTGTCTGGCATGACACCTGGTACGACACCAAATCGACCGGCGGACGCTTCAAGCGTTCAGCCTCTGCCTTTCGCAACTGGGTCACGGCTGACGGCAGCGCCGGCCCGGACGGTAAAGCGGGATTCACCGCCGAGCGTGACCGCTATCATCTCTATGTGTCGCTGGCCTGCCCGTGGGCGCACCGCACCCTGCTGATGCGTCAGCTTAAAGGGCTGGATAGCATGATTGATGTGTCAGTGGTGCACCCGCTGATGCTGGAAAATGGCTGGACCTTCGACGATGAGTTTGAGCAGGCAACCGGCGATAAGCTCTATCAGAATGAGTTTCTCTATCAGCTCTATCTGCACGCCGATCCACACTACAGCGGCCGCGTGACGGTGCCGGTATTGTGGGACAAGCAGCAGAACACCATCGTCAGCAATGAATCAGCCGATATCATCCGGATGTTCAACAGCGCGTTTGATGCGGTTGGTGCCCGGGCCGGTGACTATTACCCCCCTGACCTGCGTGAAAAAATCGATGAGCTGAACGGCTGGATTTATGACACGGTGAATAACGGCGTCTACAAGGCGGGCTTCGCCACCTCACAGTCGGCCTATGATGAAGCGGTCACCGCGCTGTTTCATTCACTGTCACGGCTGGAGCAGATCCTCGGCCAGCACCGTTACCTGACTGGCGATCGGCTGACCGAAGCGGATCTGCGCCTGTGGACCACGCTGGTGCGTTTCGATCCGGTCTACGTCACCCATTTCAAATGCGATCGTCACCGCATCGGTGATTTCATTAATCTCAGCGGCTTTCTGCGCGATATTTACCAGATGCCCGGTATCGCAGAGACGGTTAACCTGCCGCATATCCGCCATCACTATTATTGCAGCCATAAGACCATCAACCCGAACGGCGTGATTTCGCTGGGACCGGCGTTTGACTGGGATGAGCCGCACGGCCGCGGTTAAGCCAGCCTGCTCAATGCGGATCGGATGATGCCAGAGATGTCTCGCCCGATCCGCCGCCGCAGGGGTCAGCGAAAACCGATCAGAATACTGTTTAGCGTGGTGAAAATATCATTCATCAGATCGTGAAAGATCAGCGGGAAGTTATACATCACCAGCAACAGCGATCCGATCCCCAGCGTGATCGAGATAGGAAAACCGATGACGAAAATGGAGAGTTGCGGCGTCAGCCGGTTGAGTAAGCCCAGCGTCAGATTAAGCGCCAGCAACAGCGTAATCACCGGCATGCCAATTCTTAAGCCGCAGCTGAAAATAATCGCCGCCGCCTCGGTTAACAGATAAAAGCCGCTGTTACTGACCGGCGCGGCGCTAACCGGTAGCAGGTTATAGCTGTCGGCCAGCACCTTAATCAGGTAAAGATGCCCATCCAGCGCCAGGAACAGCAGGGTGAAGATTACATTCAGAATTCTGGCCAGCACCGGCATGGTCTGATTGCCGGAGGGATCAAAAAAAGCGGCAAATGAAAGCCCCATCTGCAGGCCGATCACTTCACCGCTATAGCGCATGGCGGCAAAAATAAACTGCACCGTCAACCCGATAGCAGCGCCAATAATCACCTCTTTCAGGGTAATCCATAAGCCGGTTAACGACAGCAGGGCAATCTGGCTGTCCGGCAGGTTTTGCCCGATAAGAAATGCGATCAGCACCGCCAGCCCAATCCTCACTTTCTTTACCGCCACTCTTTCGCTGAAAATCGGCGCGGTAGAAAACAGGGCCAGCGTGCGGGTTAATGGCCAAAAGTAGTGATTAATAAGGTAGGTGATCTCAGGCAGCGGCAGGCTTTGCATAATTTAACGGATTATCGTGGCGATATTACTGAATACGTTGTGCATATAATCCATTAACGTCCCCAGCATCCACGGCCCGAGCACAATAATCACCACGATCACCGTCAGGATCTTGGGAATAAACGACAGCGTTGATTCATTAATCTGGGTGGTGGCCTGTAATATGCTGACGATCAATCCGGTAAACATCGAGCCGAGCAGTAACGGCGCAGCCACCATCAGGGCCACCTTGATTGATTGGAAACCCAGCCCTATTACACTTTCTGGCGTCATTTTATGTCTCGCTTAGCTATAGAAACTTTGTGCCAGTGAACCGAGGATTAACTGCCAGCCATCGACCAGCACAAACAGCATCAGCTTGAAGGGTAACGACATGGTCGCTGGCGGCACCATCATCATTCCCAGCGCCATCAGCACGCTGGCGACCACCAGGTCGATAATCAGAAAAGGCATGAAAATAGTGAAACCAATCTGGAAACCGCTTTTCAGCTCACTGGTGACAAACGCCGGTAGCAGGATACGCATCGGCACCGCATCGCGGCTGGCGTAATTTGGCAGCCTGGCGATACGGGTAAACAGGGCCAGATCGGTCTGGCGGGTCTGCTCAAACATAAAATTACGCATCGGCAGCGCCCCTTTTTCCAGCGCTTCCTGCAGGGTGATCTTATCCTGAGAAAGCGGCAGCCAGGCATTATCGTAAACCTGGGAGAGCACCGGCGACATGACAAAAAAAGTCAGAAACAGCGCCAGTCCAAGCAGCACCTGATTCGGTGGAGAAGAGGCGGTGCCTAAAGCGTTTCGCAGCAGCCCCAGCACGATGATGATCCGGGTAAAACCGGTCATCATTAACAGCACGGCAGGCAGCAGCGTCAACGAGGTTAACAGCACCAGCGTCTGCACCGGCAGCGACCAGTTTTCGCCGTGCGCGCCATGTCCAATCAGAATATCGCCGTTAGCGGCCCAGGCTGAACGCGAACAGAGCAGCATCAGCAGCAGTAGCGGCACCAGACGGCCGATCCAGCCCGTGGCGCGTTTCATCCGCGATTCCCCGATTTTTTAGTGAGACTGCGCAACAGCATCTGCTGGAAATTGCTGGTCGTCGCGTCATCCTCCTCGTCAGGCGCGTGGTACTTATCCATTTCGGTCAGCAGCGTAATGCCGCTCGGCGTGACGCCTAGCAGTAACCAGCGATCGGCGACTTCGACAATCACCACCCGCTCGCGCTGGCCCAAAACAAAACTGTGTTTAATTTCCAGTAAACCTTTGCCGCTGGACAGCGCGCCTCCCCACCGACTGCGGCGCAGCAGCAAGGCGGCAATCACAATCGTTATCACCACCAGCGATAATGCACCACTGATGTTCAGCAACATTGATCCGGTCGAAGCCGTTTCATTTAACAGCGGAATAGCCTGGATGTGGGCGGGGATCGCGGTATTCATTATCGACTCAGTCGCTGCATTCTTTCTGAAGGCGTAATAATATCGGTAATGCGAACGCCAAATTTATCCGACACCACCACCACTTCGCCCTGGGCAATCAGATAGCCGTTGATCAAAATATCCAGCGGCTCACCGGCCAGTCCCTCAAGCGGAACCACTGATCCCTGACTCAGGCGCAACAGTTCTTTAATTGTCATCTTGGTGCGGCCTAATTCCACGGTCATTTTTACCGGGATATCCAGCACCAGATTCAGATCCTCTGACAAACTTACCAGCGGTTCTTCTTTCGTCAGCGCCGGGGTGGCAGCGCTGCTTTCAACAGCCAGTTGCTCACTCATGGCTTCACCCCAGAGATCGTCAACGGCCTGCTCGTCAGTACCGGTTGGCAGAATGGTGTCACTCATTCGTTATTTTTCCTTGTTGAAAGGTAATAAAGAGGGCGCGAAAATGTCGTCAATTTTAATCGCCAGCTGTTTATTAAGCAGACCATATTTACCGCTAAAAACAGGATGTCCGTCTGAATAGACCTGAATGACATCAGGCTTATCCAGTGAAATGACATCCCCTTTCTTTAAATTCATAATTCGGGAAACATGGGTAGGAATTTCCGCCAGTCTGGCCACCAAATCCAGTTCAGTATCCCGTACCTGATGCGATAAGGTACTGTGCCATTGCTCATTTTCATGACGTGAATGTTCACGCGGTGGATTGGTTAACAGCTCACGCAGCGGCTCAATAATGCTGAACGGAATACAGATATCCAGCTCCCCGGTGTGCGAGCCTATCTCAATTGAAAATGAGGTGGTCACCACAATGTCATTGGGTGATGAGGTGATATTAGTAAACTTGATCTGTGTTTCTGAGCGTACAAACTGGGTCTGAAGTTTGAATATTGAACTCCATGCCTCATCATACGAGGACTGCGCCATCGACATAATACGTCTGATAATACGCTGTTCTGTCGGCGTAAATTCACGCCCGTCGACCTTGGTCGGAAAGCGCCCATCGCCGCCAAACAGGTTATCCACCGCCATCGACACCAGGTGGGGTGAGAAAGCGAAGAGCGCGGTACCGCGCAGCGGATTCATATGCACTAAATTAAGATTAGTGGGAACCGGTAAATTACGCGCAAATTCATGGTAAGGCTGAATACGGATAACGCCAGCGGTGACGTCCGGGTTACGGCGCAGCAGGTTAAACATATCCATCCGAAACTGGCGCGCGAACCGTTCATTAATGATTTCAAGCGACTGCATACGATCGCGAATAACACGACGCTGCGTGTTAGGGTCATAGGGTCTGATCTCGTCATCCCCTGATGTTGCCTTAACATTTTCACTTTCTGCGCTGTTGCCGCCATTTAAAAGACGGTCAATTTCAGCCTGAGATAATATACTGTCAGACATAGTTTCTACCGTATAATAAAGGCATTAAATAATACGTCATCAACTGTTGCGTGGTGCTGATCGGTTAATGGCAGACTCACGACGTCTTTTATTTTCCTGATGAGATCAAGCTTACCCGTCTCGGTTGCCAGTTCAGCCCCGCTTTGCTGAGAAAACAGCAGCAATAAACGGCTGCGAACTTCAGGTAAGAATTGCCCAATCAGCACCTTCGAATCTTCATCTTTTAACCGCAGCGTTAAACCAACATATAACACGCGATCGCTATCATTTTCGACCGGCTTAAGACTGACGGTAAAGGTATCCAGTTCGATATAGATTGGCTGCTTTGCGGCGACATTTTTTTCAGCGGGTTCAGTTTTTTGCGCGGTCTCTTTCTCTGCCTTACCCTGAGACTTTATGGTATTAATTTGGTAAAACATGTAACCAGCCATGCCGCCCAATGCCACAATAATTAACATCAGCAGCAAAATAATTAATGATCGTTTACTTCCGTTTCCAGATGCTTTCTTTTTTGTTTTTGGCATTAGATTTAAATATCCTGTTCACAATCCTGTCAGGTCTGACGTTAAGCGACGTGCTGGATGAGCGGTGCATTCTATTCTATTATTCCGTCGGGTAATTGATTTAAAAGATGATACAACTGTCAACAATTCCCGACTTAATATTCATCCTTAGGCGAAGGTATTAACGCCCGTGCTATAACTTACTGTTCTGACAGTTTTTTCAATGTGCTCTTCTCTGTTTTGATTAATTTCACTGCGCTGCGCCTGGGCGAAATTCTGCCGGTCAGCCTGTTCTGGCTGGCCCGATTCATTCCAGCCAGACGAGGAATCAGCCCCCACGCTACTCTGACCCAGCTCAATGCCTGATTCCGCCAGCGAGCTGCGCAGATGAGGTACCGCCGCTTCAATCGCCGCGCGCACCTGATGACTGGCCGAAACAAAGTGCATTTGTGCCTGTTCATTTTTGAGTTGCAGCGTGATCTGAATCGAGCCCAGCTCCTCCGGATGTAAACGCAATTCCGCGTGTTGAATCCCGTTACGGGTAAAACAGGCCAGCTGCTGGCCCAGCGACTGCTGCCAGGCCGGCGTACCCATCTGCTGGGTTAGCTGGCCACTGGCGGCTGGTGGCTCGGTTCCCGCAGCGCTGTCGGACGGGTGCAGCGCTGCAGAGGAGAGCGCAAGTTCAGGCTGAGCAGCGACCGGCTCTGCAGGATGAGCAGGTGCCGCGACTTTTAGCGGCATCGCGGTGATTGCCTGTTGCAGCGTGGCAGGAGGCTGCTCCGCCGCCGCGCTCATTACGCTAAAAGGGATGATTGCTGTGGCGTCAGCCTGCACCACCTGCTGATTGGCCGCCGGTTGTCGCACCGCAGCCGGCGTGGCAGGTTGGGTAAAATCAGCGGCACCCCCCTCTTCAGCAAGTCCGGTCGATGGGTCTGCGGTGACCGGCAGCACTGCCGCTTCCGCCATCGCTACGCCAGGTTGATCGGGTGCCGCGCGCTCTGCACTCAGCGGCCCCGCCGCAACGGTCTGCGCTGCCGGCTCAACGGCCAGTGGCGCCGTCTCAACGCCCTGCGGGGTCACATCCGGCACGATCATCTGTGCCAGCGGCTGAGCCACGCCAAAAGGTAAGCCACCGTCCGGCAGCGCATCATCCTGCGCCGACAGCGTCACTTTTTCGGCCGTCTCTTCAGTCGGCAGGCTATCGTGAAGCTGATTCAGCCACACCATCAGTGACTCACTCGCACTATTTTCTGCTGACCCAGTGCCGTGCTGATCGGCTACCCCGGTGGGCGTGTCGTCTGCCGGTTTGGCGGCCTTGCCCTTTGGCTGGCCGCGAGACGGCAGCGGCGATTTTGCCGTTGAGCCGGTGGTTTTCTCATCCAGTACCCGGCTAAACGCCTGCGCATCGGCTGGCGTTTCATCCTGCGCGAGCCGCGTGCCAGCCACTGGCTGTATAGCGGCGACTTTGGCAACCATCATACGAATTTCTTCCTTAATAAAGTCTGGCTGGCGAACTCATCCATTAACTTCTGTTCCAGCCGGTTTTCTTTGAGCTGAGCGGCCGCATCCGCCCGGTTTTTCAGCGTGGTAAAGGCGTTAAGCCGCAGATGGTCATGTTTCCACGCGGAAACCGCGTGATTGACGGCGGTTTCGCAAGCCGTTACGTGGTGGCTGTATTGCTTTACCACCCGGTTTAATGAGTCGATAAACGACTGATAACTCAGGATATGGGAAATCAGCAATCCTGAGTCGGCGGTGCGCGCCGTCAGCTGTTGCTGATACTCCTGTTGGTAACTCTCCAGCTGGCGCAGCTGGGCGCACGCCTGTTCATAGCTCAGCCGGGTTTTACCCAGTTGCTGGGTGGTATCATCCAGCTGCTCGCGGGCTTTTTCGCGCAGCATTTCCATTGGCGATCGGGTTGCCATTATCACCACTCACTTGGTTGTCAGGTCGAAGGAAACAGCGCGTTTAGCTGTTCAAGGGCATTTTCATATTCGCTGCAGTCATACATGCCCTGCTGCAGATACCCTTCCATTTTTGGGTAGAGGGCGATGGCGTCATCCAGCCGCGGATCGCTGCCAGCGGCGTAGGCACCAACGCTGATCAGGTCGCGGTTATGCTGATAAGCGGAAAGAAGCTGTTTGAAGCGCTGGGTTTTCTTATAGTGCGTGTCGTCGATCAGTTCGGTCATGGCGCGACTGATCGAGGCTTCAATGTCGATAGCCGGATAGTGTCCCGACTCCGCCAGCTGGCGTGACAATACAATGTGCCCGTCAAGAATGGCGCGCGCCGAGTCCGCTACCGGGTCCTGCTGATCGTCACCTTCGGTCAGCACGGTATAGAAGGCGGTAATTGAGCCTCCGTTTTTGATGCCGTTACCGGCACGCTCCACCAGCGCGGGTAGCTTCGCAAACACCGAAGGGGGATAACCTTTGGTGGCGGGCGGTTCACCGATCGCCAGCGCGATCTCTCGTTGCGCCATCGCGTAGCGGGTCAGTGAATCCATAATCAGCAGCACGTCGTTGCCGCGATCGCGAAAATCTTCGGCAATCCGGGTGGCGTAAAGTGCGCCCTGCATTCTTAATATCGGCGACACATCGGCCGGCGCAGCAATCACCACCGAACGGCTTCGTCCCGCTTCACCGAGAATATTTTCGATAAAATCTTTTACTTCGCGGCCGCGCTCGCCAATCAGCCCGACCACAATCACGTCCGCTTTGGTATAGCGGGCCATCATGCCCAGCAGCACGCTTTTGCCGACGCCGGAACCGGCGAACAGCCCCATTCGCTGGCCGCGTCCGACCGTCAGTAAGCCATTGATTGCCCGCACCCCGACATCCAGTACCTGGCGGATCGGGTCACGCTGCAGCGGGTTAACCGATGCGGTAAACAGCGAACCGGCAGTTTTGCGGCTCGGCGCGGGTAAGCCATCCAGCGGTCGTGCGCTGGCATCCAGCACCCGGCCGAGCAGCTCCGGCCCCAGCGGTAACTGTTTACCGTTGACCGTGGCCTCTGGCTGGGCGCACACCCGCGCACCCGGTAGCACGCCCTCGACGTTTTCCAGCGGCATGATATAGAGTACCCGGTCGTTAAAACCGACCACTTCGCCTTCGACAAACGCGGTGCCAGCGGCACGTTTGCGCTCGATCATGCAGAGCGTGCCTATCGGCAGTTTCAGCCCGACCACCTCCATCACCAACCCTGTGGCGCGGACCAGCTTGCCATACTGCTGATAAGGCGGCAGCGTCATGATCTGTTGCTCGCAGCGGACCAGGGTGTCGAGCCAGTTTTTGAGACGCGTGCTCATGAGGTGTAATCTTCCTTGCTCAGGTTGCACAGCCTCTGCCACTGGGTGGCCAGCGTTGCATCCAGCTCGCCCTCGTCCGAGGTGACGCGGCAGCCGCCCGGCGCAATGCTTTCATCGGCGCGTAATGCCCAGTGCTGGCTCGCCAGGATCTCGCCCAGCTGCTGCTGTACCAGCGGGAAATCCTCTTCACTGACCGACAACACAATGTGGCTGGTAAACTGCAGGTTCTCCTGCAGCAGATGCTCAATCTTTTGCAGTAACAGCGTGGTATCAAAGATAATCTGCTTACCGAACAGCGAGCGGACGGCATTCAGCGAAAGCTGAACCAGCCGGGCCGGGATCACGCTGTCGAGGCTATCCAGTGCGGCCTGAAATTCATTGATTAGCGATGAAAATCGACTGACCAGCAACTGCTGCTGCTGATCGACGTCTGCTGCGCCCTGCGCCCGTCCGGCTTTTTGACCCTCGCTGAATCCCTGCTGATACCCGAGATCCTGGCCCTGTTCCCGTCCTTTCTGTTCTCCTGCCGCATAGCCTTCCCGCTCAGCCTGCTGCCGTAAGCGGGCCAGCTCGGCCTGGAATTGCAGATCGGTAGCCGGATCGGCAGCTGGTGTGGCTGGCTGAGCCTCCGCGCTAACCGGCGCGACACCCTCCAGCAGATTTTCCGGCTGCCAGCGTTGCCAGCTGCCCGCTGCCGGGCGATCAGACGTAGACATCTTCACCTCCGCCCAGCACAATCTCTCCGCTTTCCGCTAAGCGACGGACAATCAACAGAATATTTTTCTGCTCAGCTTCAACCTGCGACATGCGCACCGGTCCACGCGAATTGAGATCTTCCATCATGATGGCGGCAAAACGCTTCGACATATTGCGGAAGAACGCATCGCGCAGCGGTTGCTCTGCTCCTTTCAGTGCAATGACCAGCGTTTCGTTTTCCACATCCTGCAGCAGGCGTTGAATGCTGCGATCGTCGAGTTCGACCAGATTTTCGAACAGGAACATCTCATCAACAATTTTCTGCGCCAGCTCATGGTCAAACTCACGTACCGCCTCAATCGCCGCCTCTTCCAGATGCGATTTCATCAGGTTAAGGATTTCAGCGGCCGGTCGTACCCCACCCATTTTACTGCGCTTCATATTCTGGCCGGTCAGCAGGTTATTCAGCACCTCGGTGAGCTCCTGCAATGCCACCGGCTGAACGCCGCCAAAAGTGGCGATACGCAGCATGATGTCGTTACGTTCGCGATCGTCAAACTTGGCCAGCACATCTGCCGCCTGGGCGCGTTTTAAATGCACCAGGATGGTGGCAATAATCTGTGGATGCTCTTCACGGATCACGTCAAAGACCGATTGAGGTTCCATGAAGTTAAGCGTTTCAAGGCCATTAACGTGGGAATGCGTATCCAGCAGATCTTCCAGTAAACTGGAGGCGCGTTCCTCACCCAGTGCTTTCACCAGCACGTTGCGCAGATAATCGTTGGTATTGAAGTTCAGCGCGGCGAAGTCAGAGACCTCGCGTTCAAACTCTTTCATCACCCCGGCAAGGTTATCGTGGGTCACGCCTTCAAGATTGAACATGGCGCTACTGATTTGCGTCACTTCATGGCTATTCAGGTGTTTAAAGACTTCCGCTGCGCACTCATCGCCCAGCGTTAACATCACCATGGCACATTTTTCGGCTGCGTTCATTACGGCTTTTGCTCTCTCATCAACCACTTACGAATTACAGCAGCCAGAACATGCGGTTCCTGCTCGGCAAGTTGTCGCAAATGCTGAGTGGTAATTTCAGTATCGACGCGCTGTTTGGCTTTATTTTTCTCAATGCTCTCTATGCGGCTGGTTTCTGCATCCAGTTCAGCCTGCCGCGCCTGTTTTTCCATTTCGAGCCGCTGCAGCGCCAGTTGCTGATGTTTGATCCAGAAAGGCTGCACCGCTTTATGCCACAGCAGCCAGGCGACCAGCAGCAGCAACAGATAGCGCCCGGCCTGCAGGGATACGCTGATCACCTCCGGCTGTTTCCAGAGCGGCACCGCCGCCTCTTCGTCCGAATGGGTAAACGGCGAGTTCACTACGCTCAGGCTGTCGCCACGCTGCGCCGAAAAGCCAATCGCCTGCTTCACCAGCTGATTAATCTGGTCGATCTGCTCTTTCGCCAGTGCAACCGGCTTGCCGTCTTTACCGGGCAAATAGTTGATCACCACCGCAGCGGAGAGCCGTTCGATTTCACCGGAGTTACGCCGGATATGCGTCAGAGTCCGATCAAGCTCGTAGTTGACGGTTTCATCGTTATGGGTGTTGTAAGGAAGACGTCTGACGGTCGCGCTATTTCCTTTTTGCGCCGTCGCATCAATCGGCGCGGAAGTGGGTACCGGAGGCTGATTGCTCAGCGCACCCGGCACGCCGCCGACCGCCTCTTTACCGCCCTGCTCACTGCCGCTGCTCTGGCGACTGCGGATCGACTTTTTATCCGGTGAGCTATTGGGCTGATACTGCTCCGCCGTCTGCTCATTGACAGAGAAATCAATTTTGGCGGTCACCTGCGCGCGCACGTTACTACTGCCGACAATCGGCGCGAGGATCGCCTGAATGCGGCTCTGATAATCGCTTTCTACTTTGTTGATGTACTTAAGCTGGGAAGTCTGCGTCGCCCGTTCGCCACTTTGCGTCAGCAGGTGGCCATTTTGATCAACAATGGTGACATCATCAGCCGACATTCCGGCAACCGCACTGGAGACCAGATGGCTAATCGCGCTGATCTGGCCCGCATCCAGCGTTCGTCCGCCCAACAGGTTAAGCGTGACCGACGCCGACGCCGGTTTCTGCTCCTGCACAAACAGCGACGCTTTCGGCAGCGCCAGATGAACGCGAGCGCTTTTTACCGGCCCCAGGGTGTCAATGGTGCGCGAAAGCTCCCCTTCCAGCGCGCGTTGGTAGTTAATCTGTTCACTGAACTGGCTGATACCAAACTTTTCCTGGTCCAGTAGTTCAAACCCAACCGATCCGCCTTTCGGTAAACCCTGCTGAGCCAGTTTTAACCGCACGCCGTAAACCTGATCGTCGGGCACCATAATGGCGCCCCGCCGTTGATCAAAACGGTAAGGCACATTCATTTTGGTCAGCTGCTCGACCACCGCACCGCCATCCTGGTCGCCGATATTGCTATATAACACGCCATAGTCCGGCGTATTAGCCCAGAAGAAAACAATAATGACGATCGAAATCGCCGCGGCAGCAATAATAATAAAAATGATTCTCGGGTTTGAACGAAACCGATCAAAAGCTGCCAACAGGCTCATGGTATTTTTGTTGTTATTACCGCTAGATGTGGCATTCATGCCATTTTCCTGTAAAAAATATAATGACACAATGTAAACGTGATATGACTCACTAACGCATAATTCATTGGTAAGCACTCATGCCGTTACAGCATTTCAAATAGCCAAATCAGGCCACTTATTATGTACAATTTTATCGCCACCTTAATCAGGAATAAGCGAAAGCTTCTGTCAGCTATTCATATTATATTTTCCAGGCTTTCCTGGTTATCATGCTGCGATTGAACTGGCAAGCAGATAACGCCAGATAAAAAATTCCAAGAGTGTGAAGGATTCAAGCGATGTCTATTC
The DNA here is from genome assembly GCF_059730575.1 of Pantoea sp. X-Soil-YNGN-775. NCBI lineage: Bacteria > Pseudomonadati > Pseudomonadota > Gammaproteobacteria > Enterobacterales > Erwiniaceae > Pantoea > Pantoea sp. X-Soil-YNGN-775. The sequence goes on from NZ_AP035945.1 coordinate 3,660,812, forward strand.
AGTCGATGACTGACATTATCGATCAAATCCATTTTCAGGCCCGCGAACTGTCGGGCCTGAATAAGGCTGATCGTGCAACCGCGACGAAAACGGGCAACACCATGCCGTTTTCCGATCTGCTGCTTAACAGTATTAACAGCCTTAATCAGTCGCAAAATATGGCTAAAGATCAGTCTCAGGCATTTATGAAAGGTTCATCGGATATCGGATTGAATGATGTTATGGTCTCGTTGCAGAAATCATCACTCACCCTCAATCTGGGTATTCAGGTGCGCAATAAACTGGTCAGTGCTTATCAGGATATAATGGGAATGTCATTATAATAAAATTTTGAAGAGCGTTATTTACCGCCCGCGAGCATGTTCTCGTGCCGTCAGCCAGAATGCTTTGCCAGTGGCAGAACATACCGCCTGAGCGGGTTTCCCAGACCTTTAACGTGTGCATATTGCTCATATTTTTCCGCCAGCGTATTGACTGGCGGCGTGCGATGCCGCTACCGGCTGACTCTTTCGCCTGACTGAATGACTACGAAGCTATAATCCATGCCTGAGATATTGAATAAGAATACAGTGGTTCTCGCTGACCGGTATGCACAAAGCAACCTGACGGATATAGAATTAGATAAAATTATTAAATTAATTTATCAGCGTGCCGGTATCGTCATTACCCGGCAGCGTCGTGATATGGTTTATAACCGGCTGGCGCCGCGTTTACGTGAGCTGGGCATAGAGAGTTTCAGCCGTTATTTAGCCCTGCTGGAATCGATGCCGGGCAATGATGAATGGCAATTATTTATCAACGCCTTAACCACTAACCTGACCTCTTTTTTCCGCGAGGCGTATCACTTCCCTATTCTGGCGAAGCATGCGGCCAGCAGAAGCGGCGGTTATAACGTCTGGTGTACCGCGGCATCGACCGGTGAAGAACCTTACTCTATCGCCATGACGCTGGATGAGGTGCTGGGAAGTACTCTGACCGGTCCGCGCATTCTGGCTACCGATATAGACACCAATGTATTGGCCAAAGCCAGAGCCGGCACCTATCGACTGAATGATATTAATAACCTGACCCAGGAACAGAAAAAGAAATATTTTCTGCGAAAAATTACCACCGCTGAACAGCAGCAGGTCAAGGTCAGAAATTCTTTACAGAAAGATGTGCATTTTCAGCAGTTAAATCTGATCGCCGAAAACTGGAATATCCCCGCACCTTTCGACGCCATTTTTTGCCGCAACGTTATGATCTATTTCGATAAGCCTAACCAGCAACGATTATTAAACCGTTTTTCGAAACTGTTAAAGCCGGGTGGTCTGCTGTTTGTGGGTCATTCTGAACATTTCAACAATATGGACAGTCCTTTCCGTCTGCAGGGTCAGTCGGTCTATTATCTGGCTAAGGATAAGGTATGAGCAAAATAAAGGTACTTTGTGTTGATGACTCAGCCCTGATTCGTACCATCATGACCAATATTGTTAATCAGCAACCCGATATGGAGATGGTGGCGACCGCGCTCGATCCGATTATCGCCCGCGATTTAATTAAACAGCATAATCCGGATGTGCTGACGCTGGATGTCGAAATGCCGCGCATGGATGGCCTCGATTTTCTCGAACGGCTGATGCGCCTGAGACCGATGCCGGTGATCATGATCTCTTCCCTCACCAGCAAAGGCTCAGACATTACCCTGAGCGCACTGGAGTTAGGCGCGGTCGACTTTGTCACCAAACCACAGATGGGGCTGCATGAGGGCATGTTGCAGTACGCGGAACTGATTGCCGAAAAAATTCGCACCGCCGCCAAAGCGCATATCCGCCGCGGCCTGACGGCTGCACAACAGCCAAAAGTTATCCGCACCCCGCTGATCGGCAGCGAAAAGATCATTGCGATTGGCGCCTCGACTGGCGGCACCGAGGCTATCCGTCAGGTGCTGATGTCGATGCCCGCCTCGTGCCCTGGCATTGTGATTGCGCAACATATGCCGCAGGGCATTACCCGCTCCTTTGCTGAACGGCTGGATAAAATGTGCCAGATCTCAGTGAAAGAAGGTGAAGACGGCGAACGCGTCCTGCCCGGCCACGCCTATATTGCACCGGGCGGTCGCCATATGGAGATGTACCGCAGCGGTGCTAACTACCATATCCGCTTAAATGACTCACCGCCGGTCAATCGTCATCGCCCGTCAGTGGACATGCTTTTGCAATCGGTGGCGAAAGCGGCCGGCAAAAATGCCGTCGGGGCGATCCTGACCGGTATGGGCCATGACGGCGCAAAAGGTATGCTCCAGTTAAACCAGACCGGTGCCAAAACGCTGGCGCAAAGCGAACAGACCTGTGTTATTTACGGCATGCCTCGTGAAGCTGTCGCCCTGAATGCGATAAGCGAAATCGTTGATCTCGACCAGATTGCACAAACTATTCTGAAAAATGTTGTCGGGCAGGCACGCCGAATTTAGGCACGGTATCGCGTTATTATTCCGAGCCACCTGTCGTTATTCACCACCAAGCCCAGATAAAGGCGCAATTAACAGGACCATTATTACTATGGCTGATAAAAACTTACGTTTTCTCGTCGTCGATGATTTTGCCACCATGCGCCGTATTGTGCGTAATTTACTTAAAGACCTCGGATTTAATAATGTCGAAGAGGCAGAGGATGGTCAGGATGCGTTGAATAAAATGCAGCAAACCAACTTTGACTTCATCATCAGTGACTGGAACATGCCCAATATTGACGGACTGCAGCTGCTGACGCAAATCCGAAATACGCCGGCATGGAGTACGCTGCCGGTATTAATGGTCACCGCAGAAGCCAAGAAAGAGAACATTATTGCGGCGGCTCAGGCTGGCGCCAGTGGTTACGTTGTTAAACCTTTCACCGCTGCCATTCTGGAAGAAAAGTTAAATAAAATTTTCGAAAAAATCGGGTGGTAATCAGTGGAAACTCAAGAAAAAACGCCAGAATCAGATAATTTCAAATCTATTTTTTCGCGCATCGGGCATTTAACCCGCCAGCTGCGCGACGGGATGTCCAGCCTCGGCCTGGACCGCGCCATTATGGATGCCGCTGAGGCGATTCCGGATACGCGTGAACGGCTTAATTATATCGTTAACAAGACCTCTCAGGCGGCCGATCGGGCATTAACCTGCGTCGAAGAAGCACGCCCGCTGCAGGACCGATTAAACAGCGAGGCTAAGGGGCTGACCGGGCGCTGGGATGCCTGGTTTGAGCAGCCGGTTGAGCTGCCAATAGCCCGTGATCTGGTGAGCGACACCCGGCTTTTTTTGCGTGACGTCCCGACGCTGACCGACCAAACCAATGCGCAACTGATGGAAATTATGATGGCGCAGGATTTCCAGGACCTGACGGGCCAGGTGATTCAGCGCATGATGCACCTGATTGAAAATATTGAAAAAGAATTGATTCAGGTGCTGATAGAAAACATGTCTGGCATGGCTATTCCGGTGGCCGCCGAGCCGGAAAGCCTGAAAAACGGTCCGCAGATTAATCACGCACAAACCGGCGTGGTGGCGACCCAGGATCAGGTGGATGACCTGCTCGCCGACCTGGGCTTTTAAGTTGCGGTCAGTGTTCAACGGGCCGGCAAACCCGCTTATTTTCCGTCTGACAGATTGACCTCTGTCAGCCACTGAACGTTGCGAGTCCGGCACGCCAGGTTGAGTCATGTCTGAAGAAAGTGATGTAGAAAAAACCGAGGAACCCACTCCCCAGCGACGGCAGAAAGCGCGTGAAGAGGGGCAAATTCCGCGTTCAAAAGAGCTGACATCTTTAATGATGCTACTGGCTGGCTGGTCATTAATTTTTGTCAGTGGTGCAAGTACGGCTGACCAGCTGGCGCAGCTGCTGCATAACGGCCTGATGTTTGACCGTCTGCTGCTGACCGATATCGCCAGCATGCTGCATAAAACCAGTGGATTAATGTCGCTGATGTTAACCGCGTTACTGCCGATGCTGCTGGGGCTATTTTTGGTGGCGATTGCCTCATCGACCTTTATTGGCGGCCTGCATTTCAGTAAGAAATCACTAAAAATCGACCTTACCCGCCTTTCACCAGGCGCCGGTTTAAAACGCTTATTTTCTTTTCAGGTGATTTCTGAACTCGCTAAAAGCCTGATGAAGACCCTGTTAGTCGGCAGCGCATTTACCTTCTTTCTTATTAAGAATAAAAGTCATTTTATTCAGCTGGCTAATGAATCGCTCGGCGATTCACTCGGTGATGCTCACCGGTTGATCTCTCACTGTTTAATTATGGTGATTTGCGCGCTTATTCCGATGATGGGCTATGACGTTTTTTACCAGTTAATGAGTCACCTAAAAAAATTGCGTATGACCCGCCAGGAGATCCGTGACGAATTTAAACAGAGCGAAGGGGATCCTCATGTAAAAAGCCGCATCAGGCAGCTGCGCCGTGCAATGGCCCAGAGCCGGATGATGGAGGATGTGCCTCAGGCAGATGTGATTGTGAATAACCCCACCCACTATTCGGTCGCGATCAGCTGGAAAGCGGGAAAAATGGCGGCACCGGTGGTGCTGGCAAAAGGCGCAGGCGACATCGCTCTGCGTATCCGTGAGCGGGCTCAGCAACATAACGTTCCGATGCTGGAAGCGGCCCCGCTGGCGCGTGCGCTCTACCGCCATTGCGATATTGGCGAACCGATTCCGGCGGAGCTGTATAGCGTGGTCGCTGAAATCCTCGCCTGGGTTTATAACCTGCGCCGCTGGCGAAAATCCGGCGGCAGTAAGCCCAAAAAACCTGTCAACCTTTCAGTGCCTGCGGCGCTGGATTTTGCCCATGAGAGTCAAGAGTGATGGCAAATTTAACCACTAAACTCCGCCTGCCCGATTTAAAACAGACCCAGTGGCAGATACTGGCCGGGCCGATCCTGATCCTGATGATTCTGGCCATGATGGTGCTGCCGCTGCCGGCATTTATGCTGGATACGCTCTTTACCTTCAATATTGTGCTGTCACTGATGATATTGCTGGTGGCGATGTTTACCCAAAAGACGCTGGAATTCTCCTCATTCCCGATTGTGCTGCTGTTCTCCACCCTGCTCCGGCTGGCGCTGAATATCGCCTCAACCCGCATCATTCTGATGGAGGGGCATACCGGTGCTGGCGCAGCGGGCCGCGTAGTGGAAGCCTTCGGCCATTTTCTGGTTGGCGGCAATTTCGCCATCGGTATCGTGGTATTTGCCATTCTGATCATCATTAACTTTATGGTGATCACCAAAGGTGCCGGACGTATCGCCGAGGTCGGCGCACGCTTCGTACTGGATGGTATGCCCGGTAAGCAGATGGCGATTGATGCCGATCTCAACGCCGGCCTGATTGCCGAGGAAGAGGCGAAACGCCGTCGCAGCGAGGTGACGCAGGAGTCTGACTTCTACGGCTCAATGGACGGTGCCAGTAAATTCGTGCGTGGCGACGCCATGGCCGGCTTGATGATCATGGCGATCAATATTGTTGGCGGCCTGATCATCGGCATCGCTCAGCACGATCTCTCCTTCAGCGACGCGGCACAGACCTATACGCTGCTGACCATTGGTGATGGTCTGGTGGCCCAGATCCCGGCCCTGATTATCTCGACAGCGGCCGGTGTGATTGTCACCCGGGTTTCTAATGAGACCGATGTCGGCGAGCAGATGGTCAGCCAGCTGTTCAACAGTCCGCGCGTGATGATACTGGCGGCCGGCGTCATCGGACTGCTGGGCGTGATCCCGGGCATGCCGAATACGGTCTTCCTGCTGTTTACCGCCGCCCTGCTCGGCCTGGCCTGGTGGCTGCGCGGTCAGCAACTTAAACAGCCGGCCAGCGTGAACGGCGTCGCAGGCAGCATGGCGGGCAGCGTCAGCGAAGCGACGCAGGCGCCTGAGGCGTCGTGGTCAGATGTGGAAATGGAAGATGTGCTGGGGCTGGAAGTCGGCTACCGGCTGATCGCCATGGTGGATGATTCGCAGGATGGCCAGCTGTTGATGCGGATCCGCGGAATTCGCAAAAAATTCGCGCAGAAAATGGGGTTCCTGCCGCCCGCTATCCATATCTGTGACAACCTAGATCTGAAACCAACCGCCTACCGCATCATGCTGAAAGGCGTCGAGATTGGCAGCGGCGAAGTGAAGCCGGAACGCTTAATGGCCATCGATCCCGGCTGCGCAGAGGGAGAACTTGAGGGTATTGCCGGGCTTGATCCTACCTTTAAATTGCCGGCCGTCTGGATTGATGAGGTGCTGCGTGAGCATGCCCAGATTATGGGCTACACGGTAGTCGATCCGGCGTCGGTAATCGCCACCCATCTGAATCATCTGATTGAGATGCACACCGATGAACTGTTTAGTCGTCAGGAGACTCAGCTGCTGCTGGAACGCATCTCCCGCGAGATGCCAAAACTGGTTGAAGATTTCATTCCGGGGATTATGTCGCTCTCGCTGTTTCATAAGGTGTTGCAGAACCTGCTGGCGGAACATATTTCGATTCGCGATATGCGCACCATTATTGATACCCTGGCGGAACATGCCGATAGCCAGCATGATGCCGATGATCTGACCTCGCAGGTGCGGATCCGGCTGGGTCGGGCAATAACCCATCAATGTTTCGGCAATGAGCCGGATATTCAGGTGATTGGGCTGGCGCCCGCCCTTGAAGGGTTACTGATTCAGGCGAAACAGAATGGCAGCGCGCTGGAACCCGGTATCGCCGAGAAGATGATTGAACAAACCGGCCAGGCGATCAGCCAGCAAAACGCGATGGGCGCCGCACCGGTTCTGCTGGTTAATCAGTCTCTGCGACTCATGCTGTCACGCTTTCTGCGGCGGGTTTATCCGCAGCTGGTGGTACTGTCCAACCTGGAAATCAGTCACAACCGCACGGTTCACATGTCCTGTACCATCGGCGGCGCACAGTGAAGCGCTGGCTGGTGATGCTGGCTGGAGTGGCGTTGAGCGCAGCGGCGAGCGGTGGCAGTGGCAGCTGGAGCGGAAGCAGCGTCGGCGGTCGGGTGAGTGTTGGTCAGCAGACGCTGGTCAGCCGGCCCATCAGCCCGGCAGCACCGCTGCCGGCTACGGCAATCCTCCGTTCGCTGACATGGCGGATCACCCTGCTCAACCGGCCGCCGCCCGGCTTACAGATTAAACTCTGCGCCCAGGCGGCCTGCTTCCCGCTGCCGGGCTTATCCGGCACGCTGCAGCTCAGCACACCGCACCCGGCGAATACCGTTTTTCATTTTATTTATTCAGTGAACAGCCGCGGGCCGCTAATGCCGGCCCTGCAGGTGGTGAGTAATCAGTTGAACGTGAACTACCATTGAAGGAATCTGTGGATAACCTGATGTCGCCGCGTTGCCAGTCAGCCAATGCGGCGCGGGGTTTGCGCGGCATAATCCCGACAGCCGCTCTTACTCTGTTGTAGTCTGACCATATTCTGTTCCAGCTGATGCATCCTGGCCCGCAACCGCTCGACAATCTCTCCCTGGCTGCGCTGTATCGCCTGCAGCTGTTCGGCCATCGCCTGCTTTTCTGCTGCAGCCGACGTCTGCTGGTAAGCGCCGATCATCTGCTGCACCGCTGCCAGATAAGGGGGTGAGCTAACGGCAACCGCGTCCCACTGCCCCTCTCTGAGCTGTTCCAGCAAGGCCTGACTCATCTGAGCCAGGGTGAAAAGCGATGCATCAGTCATGCAGCCCCCGCCTGAATCTTCGGTAAGATTTCATCCCAGACGGCGGACATTTCCGTCAGTAACCGATCGGCTTCCAGCAGTTTGTTCACATCACCCTGGCTATTGGCCTGTAACAGCAGCCGGGAGATATAGTCATACAGCCGTTCCAGATCCGTCGCAATTTGCTGGCCTTTTTCATGATCGAGTGAGGCGCGTAATCCCTGATCGATGATGTTGATCGCTTTACCGATCATTTCACAACGCTTAGCTACCGCGCCTTTTTCAAAATAGATTTTTGCCCGCAGCAGCGCATTATGTGCCGCTTCAAACAACATCGCGATCAGCTGGTGTGGCGTAGCGCCTGCCAGCCGCGCATCAAGCGAAACCTGGTCATAAGCCTGTGAGCTTTGCATTTGGTACATTATCATTTCCTGCATATAAAACAGGGACATCGCCCGGTCTGCGACAACCCCTGCGTCGGGATTACAACTTGCTGAACATACCCGCCAGGGTAGTACTCATATTGTTCATCTGATTAAACAGGGAATCGGCATTGGCATACTGCTTTCTCAGTAACTCAACTTTAGAGTCGATCAACGCCTGCGTGCGGGTTATCTGATCGGTGGCATTATCGATTTGGCTATTGAGCAGATCGGTAGCGGCTTCGAACACCCCCTTGATATTTTTCTCGGGATTACCGACAAGGTATTGAGTGAAAATTTCTCCCAGCCTATTGTTCAGGCCGCCATTTCCCCCTACGCCCTGAATCATTTTCTGTACATCTTCGGGATTATCGGCAATGGCTTTATCCACTTTGGTTTCATCAAGCGTCATCAGGCCCGTTTTGCTGTCCGTGGTGATGCCCAACTGCGAAAGAGAGGTGTAGATATTGCCTTTGTAGCTGCCATTGACGGCATTGCGAATGTCGCTGACCAGGTTACGTAACCATGATTCTCCCCGCAACGCACCGCTCTGCTCGGTGGTCTTCTCACTATCCCCGTCTTTGCTGGGTGCGACATATTTGCTGTCGGCCGTCGCTTCGGTTAACAGCGCATTGTATTGCTTAACAAAGTCCTGCAGCCCGGCTTTGATGGCGCTGGTGTCCACCGTCAGGGTCAGCTGTTCCGGCTCACTATCGGCTGCGGATACCGCATTCAGGTTGAGGGTCACGCCGTCAATGACATCGCTGATGGAATTTTTGAAACGGGTGTAATCGATGCCGTCGACGCTGAACTTAGCGTCCTTAGCCGCAGAGACAGCGCTCATCTTATCTGCGCCTGTCCCGCCATTGCTGGTATTAAGAATAGCGCCGAGACTGTCATCACCCTCCACGCTGATCGACATCTCGCCAATTGTCCCGGTGACTTTTGAACTCAGCATCAGCTGATAACCGCCGTTACCATCACGCTGAACCGAGGCGGAAACGTTGCCACCTTTTGCGGTGTTTTCCTTGTTGATCAGGTTGGCGATGTCGTTCAGTGCGGTCTCACCGTCCTTTAATTCCACCTGCAGCGGTTTAATATCATCATCATCAATGTCCCCGTCCCCGTCGGTATCGCCGTTTCCCTGGGTAATGGTAATGGTACGGGTCCCGCCGCTGGTCGTGCCGCCAAGTTGCGTAATGGCGCTGTCAAAGACAGTACTTTTCAGCTTGTGCGCAATCGCCAGCTGATCAACTTTTACCGTATGGGTGTCCGCCAGGGCACCACTTGCGGCGGTGGCGGTAAACGCGGTATTAGACGTGACTTTCATAGTGTCAAAGGCCGAATGATTGAGTACGTCAATCGAGGTCTGCAGGTTAGTGGTTAAATTTTTAATGCTGCCCCAGGCAGAGATTTTCTTTTTACAGCTATTCTGCAGATTGGTGTAAGGATTGAGACGCAGTTGTTCGCTATCCGCCATGCTATTTAACAGATCGGTATAATCCCAGCCGCCAACCCCCGCGCTGGCTATTGATGATATTGCCATGTTAATCTCCTGTTAATATTAACCAATCTTCATTTTCTTTTGGTCTATAAAATATCGGCGCCGGCCAGAAAAAATAAAGGCAGAATAAAAAATTTAACTGCGCCGTTTAATCTTTACACCACTACCCGCCAGTTCTGACCTTTTTTTAAATCGACGCATCGATAAGTAAAAAATCAAATCACCCGAAATAAGGGCAACTCTGTCATTAATTCACCTTACAGAGAAGATTAACTTTACCGCGACGGGTAAAACCGGTTTGCTGCCCTCTTTATACAGTCAAAAAAACGTGCAGGCCTGTCTGCCTGAACCGCAGGTTTAAATTTCCCTTCGCTTATAACCGCAGTAAAAAAAATTTCAGTAAATTTTCACCACGCCGATATTTAATATCATGCGAAGTGAACACGCATACTCACATTTAATAACCTAATATTAGCGAAGGAAAATTACATGACACAGGTCATTAACACCAACACCCTGAGTTTGATTGCGCAGAACAACCTGAATCGCTCACAGTCAAGCCTCGGCACCGCGATCCAGCGCCTCTCTTCTGGCCTGCGTATTAACAGCGCTAAAGACGACGCTGCTGGCCAGTCAATCAGTAACCGCTTCACCGCTAAAATCAATGGCCTGTCTCAGGCTTCGCGTAACGCTAACGACGGTATTTCAATCGCGCAGACCACTGAAGGTGCGTTAAACGAAGTTAACGATAACCTGCAGAAAATCCGTACGCTGACCGTTCAGGCTAACAACGGCACCAACTCTGATTTGGACAGAAAATCAATCCAGGCTGAGATTACTCAGCGCCTGGCTGAAATTAACCGTATCTCTGAACAAACCGAATTCAACGGCGTGAAAGTGCTGAGCGCAGACACCTCACTGAACATCCAGGTTGGCGCCGACGATGCCCAGTCGATTTCAATCGGTTTGCAGAAAATGGATGCTACCACTCTGGCCATGGATTCTTATGACGTCACCACCATCGACGGTACCGGTTCAGACGGTCTGATCAAAAAAGTTGACGCCGCACTGGATATGGTCGGCTCACTGCGCTCCGATCTGGGTGCGGTGCAAAACCGATTTGACTCAGTCATCAACAACCTGAACAGCACCGTGATTAACCTGTCGGCCTCTCAGTCACGTATTCAGGATGCCGATATGGCGACCGAAGTGTCCAATATGTCCAAAGGTAACATCCTGCAACAGGCAGGTACCGCGGTACTGGCGCAGGCGAACCAGACTCCAAACAATATTCTTTCGCTGCTGCGTTAATATTAAACCGCCCGACAGACTGACAGTATTAAAGTCGTCGGGCGGGTTACTATCATCCAATGCGCAAGGCCCGATGCCGGTTGCTACCGACATCGGGCTTTTTTGCATTAAAGATTATCGTTTTTTCACCTCTCCTTTAGCGCGTTTCCCGGCTCCCCGCCCGGTAGACAGCGGCTGAACAGCCCGTAACTACCCTATTCCGCTTTCCTTAACACTATCCCAGTACAGCGTCATCCTCTGACAGCCTGAATCGCCACAGCGCACCGCCGGCGCGCATCCAGCCTGCCGGTTGATCTCATGAGGTCGCCGCTGGAGGCTGTCGCCGGTGCGGATCGGCTGACAGCTTCAGCGCACCCCGAGTCGCTCGCAGAGAAACCGGTCGATGGGCGGCAACCCGCTGCAACAGCGTCCGCGTTTACCCCGCGTCACAACGGCGCACGCTGGCAGTATCCTGGGAAATTTCCATGGCGCAAGCCATACGGCAACCGCCAGATTGCAGCGTTGCATGGCTTGCTTCAGATTAAGGGCTGAGTGTGAGGGCGGCTGAGTTCAGAGCAGGTCTTATCGGGGGGAATGGCAGGCGAATGGCGTGAAAAGCACGCCAGGCCGACACTGAACGCGTGTTGTGGCCTGGCAATAGATAAAAACGGCGTTTAGTCGCAGGTCGCGAGGGCGCTATTTTTTTCGACCAGCTCCATCTCTTCACTGTTTAACAGCTTTTCGATATTAACCAGAATCAGCATCCGGTCATCAATCGATCCTAACCCTTCGAGATATTCCGTCGACAGCGTCACCGAGAAATCCGGTGCCGGACGAATTTGCTCAGCAATTAATGACAACACGTCAGAAACGCCATCGACAATAATCCCCACCACCCGGCTGCCGAAATTCAGCACGATCACCACGGTGTGTTCATTAAATTCGGCGGAACTCAGGCGGAATTTAACCCGCAGGTCGACTATCGGGACAATGACACCACGCAAGTTGGTGACGCCCGCAATAAAGTCAGGAGAGTTAGCGATACGGGTCATCCGTTCACAACTGCGGATCTCCTGAACTTTTAGAATATCAATGCCATACTCTTCATTGCCTAACCTGAAGACCAGATATTCGTGGCCAGCAATATCGCCAGCATCTTTATTTTCCGAGCCAGATAAATTCATTTTTTCACCTTAAAACAGCACGCTATTAACCGGCTTTGGTTGCCTGTCGCTTTTCCTTCGCCAGCATGGCTAATACCGCGACATCCAGTATCAGTGCCACGCTGCCGTCGCCAAGAATGGTCGCCGCCGACACGCCAGGAACCCGGCGGTAATTAAGCTCAAGATTCTTGACCACCACCTGATGCTGACCAACCAGTTGATCCACTAACAGGGCGTAACGGCAGCCGGCACTCTGCACAATCACCGCAATGCCCTGATTGCTCTCATCAGCCTGGCCCGGCAGATTAAACACCTGTCGCAGTTCAACCAGCGGCAGATACTCTTCGCGGACCTGAAGCATCAGTTCGTCACCGGCCATGCGGTAGAGCGCTTTCTCTGACGGCAGCCGCGACTCCATCACCGTGCCGAGCGGCAGAACATAAATTTCGTCACCGACCCGCACCGACATCCCGTCAAGAATCGCCAGCGTCAGCGGCAGAATAATGCGGATGGTCGAGCCTTTATCCTGTTCAGAATAGATTTCGACATGGCCGCCCATCGCCTGAATGTTACGTTTCACCACGTCCATGCCGACTCCGCGGCCTGAGACATCCGTCACCTTCTCGGCGGTGGAGAAGCCCGGTGCGAAAATCAGCATCCAGATCTCTTCATCACTGGCGTTTTCAGCCACCATCAGGCCTTGCGACTGCGCCCGGGCGAGGATCTTCTCGCGGTTCAGGCCGGCACCGTCGTCAATCACTTCAATCACAATATTGCCGCCATGATGCTCAGCAGACAGGATCAGATTGCCTTTTTCCGGCTTTCCTTTGGCCACTCGGGCTTCGACCGGTTCAATGCCGTGATCGAGGCTGTTACGCACCAGGTGGGTCAGCGGATCGATAATTTTTTCAATCAGCCCCTTATCCAGTTCCGCCGAGCCGCCACGCAGGATCAGCTCAACCTTCTTATTCAGTTTTGTCGCCAGGTCATGCACCAGTCTTGGGAAGCGGCTGAAGACATATTCCATCGGCATCATACGAATCGACATCACCGATTCCTGCAGATCCCGCGCATTGCGTTCCAGCTGGGCAATGCTGTTCACCAGCGCATCATGCTGGGAGGCATCGAGCCGCGACGAGAGCTGCGTCAGCATCGCCTGCGTAATGATCAGTTCACCCACCAGATTGATAATCTGGTCAACCTTATCAACCACCACCCGGATGCTGCCGCTTTCACTGGCGGGTGCTTTCGGTGGCGCTTTGTGTCTGGCTGGGGCGGGTGCGGCGGACGCGTCCGGCTTCGCCACGGGTGCCACCGGGACAGCGGCGGCTTCAGCTTCAACCGCCTCAGCAGCGCTGGCTGGGGTAATCACTATCTGATGCGGTTCCAGCACAAAGCACATCACCGCGATGATGTCGTCGATACTGGTGGTGGTTTCGAGGGTAATGTCAATCTGGCCGCCATCATCCTGCTTGTTGATAATGGTCCCCAGATTAGCCAGCTCATCGGTTAACGGCTGTTTATCCAGCTCATTAATGCCGGTCAGTCTGACAGCGAGTACCGAACCGCCGGTTGCCGGCTCCGGTTGCGCTTGCTGGGCGGCTACCGGTGGCACGCTCTCCGGCTCTGGCGCCGCCGCAACGGCAGGCTGCGACGCCGTGGCAGCAGACGGCGGCTCAGCTTTGCTCTCTAACGCAATTTGCCGCAGCGCTTCGCAGATATAGCGGAAGCTTTCTTCATCCGGCTGTTGCGAAGATTTATACGCATTCAGTTGTTCCTGCATAATATCTTTACTCTCAAGAAACAAATTAATAATTTCACTGGTCAGCTGTAATTCGCCGCAACGGGCCTCATCGAGTAAATTTTCCAGTATATGGGTTGTTTCTTGTAATACCGTAAAGCCAAACGTGCCGGCACCACCCTTGATTGAGTGAGCGGCCCGAAATATGGCATTTAATAAATCCTTATCGGGTGAAAGGAAGTCCAGATCCAGCAGATGTTTCTCCATATCTGCCAGTAACTCATCAGCCTCATCGAAAAAAGTCTGATAAAAATCACTTATGTCCATCGTTTTCCCTCTGCTCTATTTTTCCTGGAGAGATAACCGGCTGCCCAGGGGCTTGCGCATCGGCAGGCACAATCTTTAACGCCGACGTTAATTTTTCCGTTTCCGGGGTTGCAGTGAGTTTATTTAAAAGCGACTGCTCTTTGAGAATTTCCTTCTCTTTTTCTTTACTGTGAACCAGTATGGTTATCCGTCGATTAAGCGGATTATCCTGGCCGCCGTTATCGAGACTGACGCTATCAGCCATGCCGACAATGCGCAGGAATTTATCCGCCGACATGCCACCTTTAATTAACGCGCGACGCGAGGCATTAGCACGATCGGCCGACAGCTCCCAGTTACTGTAGGCGGCATCACCACCGGCATAACGCAACGAATCGGTGTGACCAGAGAGGGTAATGCGATTGGTTAAGCCATTCAGCGCCGGTGCCAGCGCCTCAAGAATGGCGCGCATATACGGCTCGGGTTCGCGGCTGCCAACCTTAAACATCGGCCGGTCCTGACTGTCGGTGATCTGAACCAGCAGCCCATTATCAGTCAGCGACAGTCGTATATTGGACTGGAAATTACTCAGCCGTGGATCCTGGACGATCAGGCTCTGCAGCTTTTCACGCAGCGCCTGTAAATTGTGATCGGACTTTTGCTTCTTATTTTCCAGCTTATCCGGCGTTTGCTTAAGCTCTTCACCGTCCTGCTTAATCACGTTATCGCCGCCGCCGGGGATCACGCTGTCACTCAGGCTCGATTTGTTGCCCTTCGCCAGTGCAACCCGTAACGGCATTTTAAAATACTCCGCCACCTGCTCACGGGTTTGCGGTGTTGAGGTTGAGAGTAACCACATCACCAAAAAGAAGGCCATCATTGCCGTCATAAAGTCGGCATAAGCAATTTTCCACGAGCCACCGTGATGGCCACCATGGGCAGACTTACGCTTCCGTTTGACCACGATGACGGCATTGTTTTTCTTATTCATGCAGCCTCTTCCGCTGCCGCCGCTGGCTCTGAAGGTGCCGCTTTCACATCACGAATGTGCTCTTCCAGCTGATAGAAGGTCGGGCGCACCGAGGAGTAGAGCGTTTTGCGACCAAACTCCACTGCGATTTGCGGTGCGGATTCATTAATCGCCGCCAGCAACACCGCTTTAATGCAGAACAGCGCTTTGGTTTTTTCCGCACTTTTCTGACGCAGCAACGCCGCCAGTGGACTGACGAAGCCGTAAGCCAGCAGGATACCGAGAAAGGTGCCGACCATGGCATGGGCGATCAACTCGCCGAGTTCGGCAGCCGGACGATCGGCGGACGCCAGCGCATGCACCACGCCCATCACCGCGGCGACAATACCAAACGCCGGAAAGCCGTCACCCAGCGCGCCCAGACTGTCGGCGGGGACCGCCGCTTCATGTTCAGCGGTTTCAATCTCTTCATCCATCAGCGCTTCAATTTCAAACGCATTGGTACTGCCGCTGATGATCAGGCGCAGATAATCGAGTAAGAAATTCATCAGGAAGCTATCAGCCAGTAACCGCGGATAACGGGTGAAGATGGCGCTATTTTGTGGATCTTCGATCTCCGCCTCCAGTGACATCATTCCTTTCTGGCGACCGCTGGCCAGCAGCAGATAAAGCAACGTCAGCAGGTCGATATACACCGCTTTGGTATAACCGGCGCCTTTAAAGAGCTGCGGCAACGCTTTAAGCGTGGCTTTTATCGCTTTCGCATTATTCCCCACGATAAAGGCACCGACGCCTGCGCCACCAATAATTAACAGTTCAGTTGGCTGAAACAGCGCGCCTAATTCGCCACCCGACAGTAAAAATCCGCCAATGACTGCGGCAAAAACCACGATATAGCCCAGAACAACCAGCACAATAACCTCTTCATTATTAACAAACCTTTCGCCAGCCGGAACCGATCCCAGGTGATAAAAGGGGGATACCTAAATAGCCGTTAACGACCCGGCGAGCCAAAAGGGTTTACCTGGCTGAACAGCGTTATTTCATGGTCTCTTCAGCATTCGCTGCAATAACCCGTCGTTCGGATTAAACCGGAAAGGCTTTTTTATCCGCACTCGCCAGGCTGACAACGTTGTTCATCGAATCTGAGAGAGACTCTTTTTTCTCCATGCCGTGCAGCAAATGGGTCGATAAAATAATGCCGGCATGAATCCCCTGCAGCGCTTCAAGACGCGAGCTTTTGGTAATGGTATTTAATACCGCTTCGCTTTCAATGCGTAACTGACAGATCAATCTGTCTACCGACGCCAGCCGTAATAATTCCGGCAGCGGCAGATTCTTTAACAAATTAATCAGTTCTTCATTAATGCCTAAAAAAAAAGCTGCCGTACAGGCGTCCTGCTGGATAAGATGCTGAGCAAGCAGCAGGTAAGAAAGATTGAATGCATAAATATTTTGCAGCCGATCATCATAACTATACATACCTGTTTTCATCATATTTATCACTCGATTAGACTTTTGCGTCGCCCGGCGCGATTAGCGCGATTAATCAGGCAGCACTACGATGATTTATTGACATCTAACCTGGCGCGCAGTCGTTTAATTGCCTGACTGTGCAACTGACTGACCCGCGTTTCGGTGATGCCAAGCACGTAGCCCACCTCTTTCATATTCAGCTCCTGCTGGTAATAGAGATTCAGCAAGGTTTGCTCCCGGTCAGGCAGGTTTTTTATTTCCCGGCTGATGTGAGCGGTTAATCGGGTAAACAGCGCTTCGTTGAGTGGATTTAACGCTTCGTGATTGCTGTCTGGCTGTTCAAAGTTATCGCCATACTCTTCCTGCAGCTCATCCAGCGAATAGATCATGCTGTTGTTATTTTCTGCCAGCATCGACTGATATTCTGCCAGCGAAACGCCCATTTCCTGCGCCACGTCCGCCTCTGTAGCCGTTTGCCCACTCTCCTGCTCAATCCGCTGGATCGCTGTAGAGAGCCGACGGGAATTACTGCGAACCCGCCGAGGTACCCAGTCACGCTCACGTAATTCGTCGATTAATGCCCAACGAACCCGCTGACTGATATAGGTACTCAGAGCAATGCCTTTTTTTGGATCATAATTATCAATCGCATTTAATAACCCAACGGCCCCGGCCTGAATAAGATCGTCCAGTTCCACGCTGACCGGTAATTTCACCTTTAACGTCAGCGCTTCTTTACGCACCCAGAAACGGTACTTCAACCACAGCGCATTTTTATCGATCACACCTTCTGAGGTATAGATACCATCCAAAATTAGCTATTCCACTACAACAAAACAGAAGACGATTATTAACGATTGACCAATAATCAAATAGTCTGATAAGCCCGTATAACTACGCGCATTTCGCCTGCCGGGGGAAATGAATATAAGGGATAAACAAACAACGGTGAAATACCCTTGTTTGTTTATCGACTTAGCTGTTATTTACTCAGAAATCAGACCAGTCGCCTTCAGATTTATTTTTTCCGAACGCCGGTTCGCTCAGTACCATGGTTTTTTTAATGGTGTTAGTTGCGGCATATTTGCTGCTTTTTTCTTCACTTGCCTGATTTCTTTCCTGAAGTGAAAACTGCGACACCGCCTGCTCCAGATTATGCGCATACTCTTCGACACTGCGCGCAACGCTGGCAGCCTGCTCCACCATGCCGGCATTTTGTTGGGTGACGGAATCCATCTCATTCACCGCCTGCGCGATTTGGTTGATGCCGGTGCTTTGCTCATCTGACGCCGAGGTGATCTCTGACATGATATCGGTAACCTGGGTAACCGATTTCACCACTTCGTTCATCGCGGTGCCGGCCAGTTCCACTTCCTGCGAACCGGTATTCATGTTGGCGACGGCGATATTGATCAGCTGACGGATCTCTTTCGCTGCATCCGCACTGCGCTTCGCCAGGCTACGAACTTCACCGGCCACCACGGCAAATCCACGACCTTGTTCCCCGGCACGCGCCGCCTCAACGGCCGCATTCAGTGCCAGAATGTTGGTCTGGTTAGCAATGCTGTCGATCACGCCGTTGATATCCGCAATCTGCCGTGAATTATCGGTAATTTCACGCATGATGCTGTCGAGGTTAACCATCACATCGCCACCCTTACGGGCACTGCTGTTGGCCGTTTCAACCAGCTGTTTGGCGCTGTGGGCATTGTCGGCGTTCTGACGCACGGTAATTTTTAACTCTTCCATGCTGGCCGCGGTTTGTTGTAACGCCGAGGCCTGCTGCTCGGTGCGCGAAGAGAGTTCGTTGTTGCTGTTGGCAATTTCTTTTGCACTGCCGTAAATGCTGGTGACACCATGGCGGATATCCGACACGGTTGCGGTCAGCGTGACGCGCATTTTCTCCAGCTCGGCCAGCATTTCACCGATTTCATTTTTCGAGCCAATATCAATCGGCTGACTTAAGTCACCGGAAGCCAGCATCGCAAAGGTTTCGCGGGTCTGATGTAAGCGGGTGAACACGGTTCTTTTCAGCCAGATACGCATGAAAATCATCATGCCTATCGCCACTAACAGGATGACACAGGCGTAGCTCAGCATTCTTGAGTTTTGCGCATCTGCCAGCGCTTTACGCTCTTCCATTAACGTGTTGAGAATGACGCGGTATTCATACAACGCTTGTCTTATTGCGGTATTGTATTTGGCCGTTTCATCTGCGACTTCATCCGGAGAAAGCAGGGATTTCTTCGGATCAATAATAGTATCGCGAATTCTTAGGGTGAAATTATGTAAATCGTCATACGCTTTCTTAATCTCTTTCTTTTTTTCCGTTTCCCTATGCGATATCACAGGCTGACTCATAAATAGCTTGTAGTTATCGTCCGCTAATTTAATGTCTTCGTTAATTTCTGCTAATGCCTGTTCATCGAGATTGCTGGTGCCTGTTTTAACAAACTCCTCATGCTGAGCAATAGATGAAAGCGAAACTGAACCCAGTGCAATATTGAGCCTGCCGACGGAATCCTGAATGACATTATCTGCATTTGAGATAGTGAGTGCTTCCGTCCGCTGTCTGTCGAACCGATGTGCACCAGAGATATTAAAGAACGAAATTAACGCCAGGAACAAGATAAAAACATACATCAGGGAGTTTATCCCTGTTGAAACTTTAATATTTTTTAACATGATAACCCTACAGGATTCTAATGAATCGATGAATAATTACTGATGTTTTCACTTTGCCATTAAGCCGAAAAATGAGTAATAGATTTTTATTATGTGAAGTTGAAAATCGATATTTTCTGCATGGCCTGAAATACTGTCATTGACGAGGTAAGGGCAAATTCAGACATTTTAGACTGGGTAATCAGGCCAATCTGGGTGTCAGAATCTGATCCTATCGCCTGCTGCAGTCGCGCCGTGACGTTGATTTTTTGCGCCTCGGCGCTGAAGGTCAGGGTGTCGAGGTGTTGCTGGTTAGTCCCCACTTCTGACTGGATTTTGCCAATGTTATCCACATTTTTTTTGACGGTAACGTTCACGCTGTCCAGCGTATCCATCAGCGCCTGACGATCGGCATCACTGGCACAGGGCTTATTTAATGCGGCGATCGCCTTGTCGACAGCGGCCAGCAGATCATCACTGCTGCCGCTCATGAAAAGCTGTTGCCCGGTATGGCTTACCGGTATCTCAAGGTTATCGCTGATCTTTTGAGTTATCTGCGTATCGCCGCCCACGTAGCTGCCATCCTCAGCGAACGGCGCGCTGCCGGTTTTATAACCAGCAAAGATATAGCGCCCGCTGCTGTCGCGGGTATTGCCCAAATCGGCCAGATTGTTGCGAATGCCCTGTAACTCAGTCGCCAGTGCCTGACGGTCCTGATCGGAATAAGCGCCATCGCCGCCGGCAATAATTTTTGACGTCAGATTACCGGTCAGCACGCTTTGAATACTGCTCAGGGTGTTATCTTCCTGGCCTAACGCATCCTGTGCGTGAGTTCTGGCCGTATCGTACTGGCTCATTCCGGCTAAGCTATTTTGCAATGCCACCGCCTCAGACGCGCCAGCAGGGTCGTCCGACGGTGTTAATAGGGTCTGCCCGGCAGCAAGGCGTGCATTAACGTTATTTCCGCTGGACATTGATTTAGTGATGCTATCAATATTGTGTTGGTACATATAGTGAGTACTAAAACGCATCCCTATACCCTCTGTTAATTAATGAAAATCGGCCACGAAAAGATCTATTTAATATTAAGTATGGTATCGAACAGCGTAGTGGCCGTTTGTAATACCTGGGAATTAGCCTGGTAGTACTGGGTATACATCTGCATGTTGATATACTCTTCGTTGATATCTACCCCAGCAACCGACTGCTGTTGCTGGCCCCACTGATCCAGTACGCCGGCAGCGGTCGAGCAGGCCGATTTCACCGATGTCATTGAAGAACCCACCGAACTCACCAGGCTGGCGTAGGCCTCGCTCAGGGTCGCTTTACCAATCAGCTGCTGATTTTTGATATCAACCATCTGTTTAATATTTTCATTATTGCTTTCCTCGGTTGCATCAGCAGAGCTTGAGGCGGCAATTTGATCACCACTGCTAATCGCCACCGTCAGCGAGGCAGCGGCACCGGCCAGCGGATTACATTCAAAGCTGTCGCCAGCCTGCGGTGTGCCCTGCGGGGTAACCGTGATGCCATCAAAACTCAGCGAGCCATCGCTGCCGACCGTCGGGGTAATCGCTTGTCCGTCAGCAGTTTTTACCGTCCAGTCGCTGGCGGAGGGACCGGTGAAGGTCAGGGTATAATCCTGTCCCTGGACTGCGCTGTTGTCGCTACGTGAAACCGTCAGTGACGCATTGCCGCTGTTATTGCTGTTGGCAATCGCCTGCGGCTCGTCAAGGGCGAAAATAGCGGTACCGGCGTCGCCATTCTGATCGTAACCCGCCTGGTTAACCTGATTGAATGTATTTGCCATCTGCAACGCCAGCTGATTAAGCTGATTTTCGGCGTCTTTCAGATCGGTATTGCGGAATTTAAGCAACCCACCCAGCGTACCGGTACTGATGGTATTGTCATCCAGCAGCCGGTCGGCACCGGTATTATCGGTGTACGCCACCACCAGTGTGTTCGGGTCCGCGGCTGAGGGCTTGGCTTTTAATTGACAAGTATCATCGCCATTCACCAGTGAGTAACCGTTCGCTAGCGTGACATCGACCCGGCCCGTGGTGCTGTTCTCATTCACTTTAATGCCGGTCAGCCCGCTGAGCTGGCCTAATACCTGATCGCGTTGGTCCATCAGGTCAGAGGGCAGTTTGCCGCTGGAGGCATGCACTTTGGCGATTTCTTTATTCAGGTTGGCGAGCTGGCTGGCGCAGGCATTGATATCGTCAACCGCCTGACTGATTTTAGTATTGGTGCTTTTTTCTAACCCTTTCAGCGTATCGCTGCTGGTGCGGTATTGATTCGTCAGTGCCTTGAACTGTGAATAGACTTCCTGGCGTGCCGCCGGGCTGGCGGCATTACCGTTGATCTCTTCTAGCGCAGTAAATACATTTCCCAGCGTGACGGAGACATTATTGGTGGTATCACCGAACATGTTATCAATCTGGCTCAGCTGCTCGTAACGCCCGTTCAACCCTTCAAACTGCGCGTTAGCACCGCGAACCTGATTATTCAGGAAACTGTCGTAGCTGCGCTTAACATCATTTGTCTGAACGCCATAGCCGAAAAAGCCGTAATTAGTGCTGCGACCGCCGGCTTCCCCCAGAATGATATTTTGTCGGCTGTACCCGTCGGTCATCGCATTACTTAAGTTGTTACCTACCACAATCAGGGCAGATTGGGCTGAATCCAGTCCGCCCTGGGCAATATTAAATAAACTCATCGCTTTACCAGCCTCATATTTTATGAGTCGAGGCCAGACTCTGGCCTGGAAATTTTATATCGTTATTTATTTATCGTGAGTTCCGGCTAAAACTAAAATGAAAACGCTAAAATATTTCCTCCAGCGTTTTTTTCACGCCACCCGCGCGCTTTGCAACATTTCCCTGAACATAATGAATAATGTTCATTAACTTTTTCGCATAATTCGGATCGGTTGCATAACCGCTTTCCTGTAAAGCATGCGCCGCTTTTTCAACTGACGGGCTATTAATCACGTTCTGATAACGCGGATTGCCGGTTAAGAAAGTGGCATAGTCTGTTAAGGCATCCGCGTAATTTTTATAAACCTTAAACGAGGCTTTTACTTTCCGCAGTGCGCCGTTGATATATTCCGAGGTGGTGATCTCAGTGGTTTCCCCTTTCCAGCCAGGCGTCGCTTTGATACCAAACAGGTTATGGCTCGGCTTGCCATGTCGGGTCGGGATCTCACGATTTCCCCAGCCTGACTCCAGTGCCGCCTGGGCGATAATCAGCTGATGCGGTATCCCGCTGTGACGCGCCACTTCCCTGGCGGGTGCCATCAGGCGTGCGATAAAGCTGTCGTTGTCCGGCTGCGCCTCCACCGGCGCGCGCGGATGCGCCGGGTGGGTGTAGGGCTCTGCCGTCTGCGCCATCGGCTGTGGACGCAGGCTGGCGTTGATCAGCGTTGAAATCAGGGTTTCGTGCGCCGGTGCAGCGGGCTCGGGTTCGCTGGCCGCCATCTGCTGCATCATTTGATCGGCAAAGCCCAGCGTTCCCTGCGCCGCGATATCCTGAGAAATCTGCTGATCGTACATTGAGGT
The DNA here is from genome assembly GCF_059730575.1 of Pantoea sp. X-Soil-YNGN-775. NCBI lineage: Bacteria > Pseudomonadati > Pseudomonadota > Gammaproteobacteria > Enterobacterales > Erwiniaceae > Pantoea > Pantoea sp. X-Soil-YNGN-775. The sequence continues at coordinate 3,683,579 of NZ_AP035945.1, forward strand.
AAACATCTGCGACTGTTGATTATCGAACAGCCCGCCTTTGAAGGACGCCTCACGCATGCTTTTCAGCATCATCTGGATAAACAGCCCTTCCATCTGCTGAGCCGCGGCTTTCAGCCCCTGCTGAGGTGAACGCTTTGCCGTCAGTTTGAGCGCTTCCAGATTGCGTAAATCGAAGGCGGCTCCGCTGGTAATGCTGCTGTCGCTCATCAGTCAGTTTCCAGTCGGGCGTGGAGACAACCGGCGCTTTTCATCGACTGAAGAATCGCCATTAAATCGTTCGGCGTCGCGCCCAGGCTGTTTAGCGCGCGTACCACACTGTTGAGATCGGCGCTGGTGTTGAGCCGCTGCAGCGATCCGCCGCTGTTGCGCACCGACACCTGAGTGTCAGGCGTGACCACCGTGTTACCGCCTGCCAGTGGCGTATCGGGCTGGCTGACCTGGTTGTTGCGCGTCACTTCGACGGTTAAATCCCCCTGCGCCACCGCACAGGCATCCAGCGACACATGGCGATTCATCACCACCGAACCGGTACGGGAGTTGATGATAATCCGGGCGTCACCCGCATCGACCCTGATCGGGATATTCTGGATATTAGCCAGAAAACGGACCCGCGCCGCACTGTCCTGCGGCGCGTTCAGACGCACGGTTCTGGCATTTTCCGCCGACGCGGTGGTGCCGCCGTAGCGCCGGTTGATTTCATCGCTGATCTGCTGCGCTACGGAAAAATCATCTTCATTCAGCTGCAGACGCAGCACGTTGTCACCGGCGAAGCTGGTCGGCACTTCACGTTCGACCATCGCGCCATTGCTGATGCGCGCGCCGTTCAGCTGGTTAACCTGAACCCGGCTGCCGCCGCCCTGCGCACCTGCGCCGCTGACCAGCAGATTCCCCTGGGCCAGGGCATAAATCTGGTTATCTACCCCTTTGAGAGGCGTCATCAGCAGCGTGCCGCCGCGCAGGCTTTTGGCGTTACCCATGGAAGAGACCACCACATCAATCTTATCGCCTGCCCGGGCAAAAGCCGGCAGTTCGGCGGTGACCATCACCGCGGCCACGTTTTTTAGCTGCATGTTGGTGCCGGACGGCACGGTAATGCCCAGCTGAGAGAGCATGTTGTTCAGGCTTTGGGTGGTAAACGGCGTCTGCATGGTCTGATCGCCGGAGCCATCCAGCCCGACCACCAGACCGTATCCCATCAGGGAATTGCTACGTATGCCCTGCACTGAGGTTAAATCGCGGATGCGTTCTGCATGCACCGCAACCGGGAGTAAGATATTCAGACCTACGCAGAGCAGAGTCAGATAACGCTTTAGGTGTGTGATTTTCATAATCAGTGAGTTAAAACGGAGAAAGGTTAAGGAAAAGGCGCTGTAACCAGCCCATTTGCTGCGCTTCGTTGATATAGCCGTTGCCGACATATTCAATTCGGGCGTCAGCTACCTGCGTTGAGGCAACGGTGTTCATGCCACTGATGGTGCGCGGATTCACGACGCCGGAGAAACGGATAAACTCGGTTCCCTGATTGATCGCAATCTGCTTTTCTCCCACCACCCGCAGGTTGCCATTTTCCAGCACCTGGTTGACGGTCACCGTCAGCGTGCCGCTAAAGGTATTTTTGGCTGCTGCGCCGCCTTTGCCGCTGAAATCATTGTTTGCGCTGATGCTGGTGTTGGCTCGGTCACTGCCAAATAAGCCAGCCAGAAATCGCGGTGTCGCATCAAATGCCAGCGAATCAGAGCCATCCCGGCTGGCGTTGGCCGAGGAGCTTTTACTGGCGCTGACATTTTCCTGCAGGATGATGGTCAGGATGTCGCCGACGTTACGCGGCCGGCGATCTTCAAACATCGGCTGATAGCCATAATTCATCGCCTGGCCGGTCTGGAACACCGAACCGTTGTTTACCGCCGGCACCGCAACAACCGGAGCGGCGGTGGTTTTTCCCTCTACCAGCGGCGCGTGCGGGATATACGCACAGCCGCTGAGCGCTAACACCAACGCGATGCCAAAAAAAAGGGTGCCAGAACGGCGCAAAATACGAGGGGGGGCGATGAGCGTCATCGCCGAATAAGCCTTACCATTCATGTTATAACCACATCTCTTTATGCGGCGGTGCCGTTAACAGCCCGCGGCGACCCGCGTTATAAATTCGACAGCCGCTGCAACATCTGATCGGATGTTGAGACCGCTTTACTGTTAATTTCATAGGCGCGCTGGGTCTGGATCATATTGACCAGCTCTTCCGCCACGTTGACGTTAGAGGTTTCGACATAGCCCTGTCTGAGCGTCCCGCCACCGTTCATGCCCGGTGTGGTTTCATTCGGTGCGCCGGACGCCTGGGTTTCGTGGTAGAGGTTCTCACCCAGACTTTCCAGCCCGGACTCATTGATGAAGGTGGTGAGCGTTAGCTGCCCCACCTGCTGCGGTGCGGTTTGTCCCGGCAGGGTTACGCTCACCAGACCGTCGGTGCCGATAGTCAGCGACTCGGCATCCTGCGGGATGGTGATGGCGGGCTGAACCGGATAGCCGCTGGAGGTCACCAGCTGACCATTCTGGTCAAACTGAAACGAGCCATCGCGGGTATAACCGATGGTGCCATCCGGCAGCTGGATCTGGAAAAAACCGCCGCCCTGAATCGCCACATCTTTACTGTTGTTGGTCTGCGTCATGCTGCCCTGGCTGTGGATACGCTCCGTCGCCACCGGACGAACGCCGGTACCAATTTGCAGACCGGAAGGAATGGTGGTCTGCTCAGAGGACTGGGCGCCGGGCTGACGCAGCGTCTGGTAGATCAGGTCTTCAAATACCGCACGCTGGCGTTTGAATCCGTTGGTGCTGACGTTAGCCAGGTTATTGGATATCACATCCATATTGGTCTGCTGCGCTTCGAGACCGGTTTTAGCAATCCATAAAGAACGGATCATGGTTTGAATTCTCCTCGCCGGGTTTAGCCCAGCGTTAGCAACTGATTGGCGCTTTTTTCATTTTCATCAACGGTGCTGATGATCTTCATGTGCATATCGAAGCTACGCGCGGTGGCGATCATATCGACCATGGTCTTCACCGGGCTGACGTTGCTGCTTTCCAGCATGCCCGGCATCAGTCGCAGCGTCGGGTCCAGCGGCAGGGGCGCAGTATTGCCCGCGGCTGCGCTGTTACTGAGATGGAACAGCCCGTCATCTCCCATCTTCAGGGCAGCGGCCTCAGCCTTTACCATCTTGATCTGCCCGACCTGCGCCAGTGCCGTTGGCTGATCGCCGGCACCCAGCGCACTCAGGGTGCCATCGGGCGCAACGGTGACCTGCGACTGCGGCGGTACGCTGAGCGGGCCACCGTCACCCATCAGCGGCAGACCATGCACCAGCAAGCCGCCTTCGCTGTCCACCTCAATGTTGCCATCGCGGGTGTAGGCCTCACTGCCATCCGGCAGCTGAACGGCCAGCCAGCCATCCTGCGGTAGCGCAACATCCAGGTCGCGATCGGTCTGATGCACCGCGCCCATGGTGGTGTCGTTCCACGGAGTCGATTCCGCCACCAGCGTGCGGGTCGCCACCGACGGTCCCTCAACCGGCACCGCCCGATACGCCATCAGCTGCGCCCGGAAGCCGGTGGTTGAGGCGTTAGCCAGGTTATTTGCCGTGACCGCCTGGCGGTTAAGCGCCGCATTCGCCGCGCCCATGGCGGTGTAAATCGCACGATCCATAGTGATCCGCCGTTAGCCGAGGTTAACCAGAGTCTGCAGCAGCTCTGATTGGGTCTTGATGGTTTGTGAATTGGACTGGTAGTTACGCTGGAAGACGATCATGTTGACCATCTCTTTACTCAGATCGACGTTAGAGGCTTCCACCTTATTGCCGTACAGGGTGCCGAGACTGCCTGAGCCGGAGATGCCGGTCACCGGCTGACCCGACTCTGGCGTTTCGCTCCAGCAGTTATTGCCCTGCGACGAGAGTCCGCCTGGATTGGTAAAGTTGCTCAACACCACCTGGCCCAGTAACTGCTGCTGGCCATTGCTGTAAGAGGCGATCACCTGGCCGCTATCACCGACGGTGTAGCCATTCATCAGGCCGGGAGCATAACCGGTGGTGGAGGGGCTGTTCATTGAGAACTCTGACGCCTGCTGGGTCATGCCGGTCAGGTCTAAATCGAAATTAAGCGCTTCACCGCCGTCATAGGCCGCGCCCTGAACGTTGAGTTTCGCCGGGCTGGTGGTGAGCTGGCCGGAGGTATCAAACTGCAGCGCGGTCTGCTGAAAACCCGTGCCTGGCGCGGTAATGTCCTGGGAATAGGCTGTCCACTGGTTATCCGCCGTTTTGGCGAAGTAAACGTTGATGGTGTGCTTGTTACCCAGACTGTCGTAGGCGTCAATCATGGTTGGCGCGGTGCTGTAGCTGGTGCTGTCGGTCGGATCAAAGGTGGTGTTGGTGACCACCTCGCTGCCGGATGGCAGGTTACCGTTGAGCGTGCCGCTGTCCGAGGCGCGCGCTGGCATCTGGCCGTCAGGGATCTGAATCGGGCCGACGGCGGCACCCGGCTGAATCGTTGGCGGCGTGCCGGTGGCCTGATAGCCGGTAAGGAACATGCCCTGGTTGTTAATCACATAGCCATTGGCATCTTTCTGGAACTGTCCATTGCGGCTGTAAAAAACCCGTCCGGCTTCATTCTGCAGACGGAAGAAACCGTTGCCCTGGATACCCATATCCAGGCTGCCGGTGCCTGCGCCCAGCACACCATCGGTGAAGCTCTGGTTTACCGCCGAGACCTGTACCCCCATACCGACCTGCGAACCGGCGAACACGTCGGCGAAGGCAATTGATCCGGTTTTAAACCCTACCGTCTGGGAGTTAGCGATATTGTTACCAACAACATCCAGCGCTTGTGACGCCGCATTCAACCCGCTAAGGCCTTGTGAGAAGCTCATTATTCTTTTTCCTGGTCGATCACTAAATGATTGAATTACTCGATTTCGTAAACCTGTCCGAGCGTCGCGGTGCCGTTAACGCCAAGTTCCAGCAGTGAGCCGCCGGAGGAGAAGGCTACGCTGTCGACTTTGGCTTTTTTCAGCGCCACAATGTTCGGTGTGTCACCGTTGCTGTTGGTGGCGGTAAAGGAGACGTCAAAGCGGGTGCCTTCCGGCGGTAAAGCAGGATCAAAGTTACTCAGGTCATCAAGGCTGTAGCTCTTAACGCCCGCTTTGACGTTTGACAGTTCGGCGTGGTAAACGCGGTCTTCTTTGTCAGTGAGCGTCACTTCGACATTATCCGCATCGCTATCCAGCGCGAATGAGAAGACCTTGTTGGCGCCCTGCTGGCCGCTGGTATCGACCACCGGTTTGCCTTCAACCATCACCGTGCGGCCGACCCATTCCGCTGCATTCATCTGCTGCATACTGGACACCAGCGTTCCGACACTGTTAAGCGTGTCGTTAAGCTTCTCGACCCCGGAGGCGGTATTAAATTGCGCCAGCTGCGAGGTCATCTGGTTATTATCCATCGGGTTTGTCGGGTCCTGGTTTTGCATTTGCGCCACCAGCAGCGTCATGAAATTATTCATTAAGTCCGCGCTGCTGGTGCCATCCGTGGCCGCAGTGGTGGTGCTATTCACGTTGCTGTTGTTGTTACTACCCATTACTGGCGAGACTGCCATTCTGTTATTCCTTATTGACCCAGCGTCAGCGTTTTAAGCATTAAGGTTTTCGCGGTATTCATCACATCGACATCAGCCTGATAGCTGCGTGAAGCGGAAATGGTATTCACCATTTCACCGGCCACATCGACATTCGGCATATGGACATAACCTTTACCGTCCGCTAAAGGATTACCCGGCTCATACATCATCCGATCCGGCGCGGTACTTTCCACCACCTCACTCACCCGAACGCCACCAATTTGCTGGCCCGGCGCGCCATCAACTTTGAAAATAACCTGTTTTGCCCGGTAAGGTTTACCATCCGGACCGGCAACGCTGTCGGCATTGGCCATATTACTGGCGCTGACATTGAGCCTTTTCGATTGCGCCGTCATGGCTGAGCTGGAAATATCAAAAATACTGAGCAGTGACATCTCAACAATTACCCCTGATTAATCGCATTCATCATATTTTTAATTTGCGCACCGAGAATCGTCAGGCCTGATTGATATTTCACACTGTTGTCAACAAAGTTGGCGCGTTCGCGATCCATATCAACCGTATTCCCGTCTGCAGAGGGCTGATCGGGAATGCGATACAAAAGATTGGGGTCACTCATCGCCGGTGCCTTTGCCGCAATGTGCTGGCCTGAGGTCAGGGTTAATGCCAGCGGCCCCGACTGACTGGCGGTGCGGGAGACCGCCGCGTTTAACTGCGACGAGAAATCGATATCTCTGGCCAGATAGCCCGGCGTGTCAGCATTTGCCACATTTGAAGCCAGAATATTCTGGCGCTTATTGAGCAGAGACAGCGCGGCCTGCTGGAAGCCTAACTCCCTGTCGAGTTTATCAAGCATAAGGATTATTTATCTCGTGCCGGTGGAATTCTAATTGCGCCATTTTAAAAGAGAGCAGCAAAAATCTATAATTTGAAAAATCGACAGAAGCAGCACTACTTGGTCGGTTAACAAGGCAATTAAAAAAGAAGCGCAGGTGCAATCCGGCTAAATAGCCACATTTATGTCATTACTTTCTTCATCAGAAAGTTAAGCTTTTACCGTAGAATTATTCAATGCCGATGGTTCAGGCCAGATCATTATTAATCCGCAACTTTTCATTGTTTCCGTTCAGGACATTCATATCGTGGCAACACAATATTCCGTTATCATTAAAATCATCACGCTCATCGCGCTGCTGACAGCCGCCGATATTTGCAGTGCCGCGCAGGCGGATATTCAGCTAACGGAAGCAATTACCGCCCTGTTGAACAACAACATCAATTTACCGCCATCGGTGCGACCGCGCCTGAGGGTGCGGTTGCTCACGCCCAGGGCGCAACTTGCCACCCTCTGTGCCAGTCCGGTACTGACGCTGAGCGGAAATCTGAGCCGGTTGGCTGGCGCGCACAGCATCATTGCGCAGTGCGACGCCCACCGGCACTTTATTCAGATTCATCTGGATGTCACGGCGACCTGGTGGCAGGCAAGCCGCCTGTTGCGGCCCGGAGAGCGGGTCAGCCGGGAATCGATTCATCCGCAACGCGGCTCGCCTGAACATCTGCCCAGCGGGCTGATCTACGATCCGCAGCGGATTATCGGGCGCGTCACGTTACGCGCGATTCATCCGGGTGAGAACCTGGTCGAAAGTCAGCTGCGCCAGCGCTGGGCGATCGTTGCCGGAGAAAAGCTGGAAGTCAGTTATCAGGGGGATGGCTTTACTGTCCATGCCGCCGCGAAGGCGCTGGACAATGCCGCGCTGGCGCAACATTTACGGGTGCAGACCCCGACAGGTCAGATCCTCACCGTGACGGCGACGGGCACAGGCCAGGCCGCCGTGGCGGTAGATTAATCCGGCTGGCGTAAAAGATAACCGGTCGGCCGCCTTCAGTAATTTCGACAACGCCCGATAATTTACTTTAACTGGAAAATATTTTTACCGAACAGATTGTCGAGGATATTGATGAGCATAGAACGCAGCCAAAAGATTACGCCTGCCGTATTCACCGAAATTCATCCGGAAGCCTCAAAGCGTGCTGACCGACGTCATGTGGAGGGAGCCACCTCCGCCAGCAAAACCCGTACCGGGACGAAAGTCAGCCTGAGTAATCAAATCCAGTCGCTGCAAACTAACAGCAGCCAGGATATCAACATTGAACATCTGGACAAGATCAAAGCCGCACTCAGCGCCGGTGAACTGCCGATTGATACCGACAAGATTGCCAGCGCGCTGACCAAAGAAATGTTTCAGATAATCTGACGTGAGTAGTTAACTGATGAATGATCTCCGTATTACCCTGGTAAAACTGCACAGTCTGTTAGCAGAACTGAAACCGGTGCTGGAAGAAGAGCTAAGCCAGCTCAACCGGCCACAGCTTAATCCGGTGACCCTGCAGATGCTGTCTGACAATAAAAGTCGTCTGCTATCGACGATTAATTTTTACGAAGAGCAGCGCAAAGTAGAAGAAAACCGGCTGGGTATGGCCGCACCTTATCACCAACAGCCCCTGCTGAATTCGCTGTGGGACAATGTGATCGCCATTGCCCGCCAGACCAGCTCGATGAATATGAGCATCTATCCGATTTTAGAACTTCAGATGCAGAAAGCCTTAACTCTGAAAAGTATGGTAAAGCAGGTGAGCCATCGCGCAGCGCTGTATGGCGCGGATGGTACCGCACAGCAAAACCTCAAAGGAATGGCGTACAACATCAATATTTAATGGCAGAGGATGCCCGGCCAAAGAGATAAGCCGTAAAATACCCCCAATACAGGGGGAAGGATGACCGGAGAATAACGGTTTCATGACGGCAGGAATTGTCCAGGCTTATCTCAAAGTAGCAGAACAGTACGGCAGTCACTGCCTCACATATACCTCTAAATGGTTATTCCAGCACCTTCTTCTTCGCTAATCATCATTCGCTTAGATCGACCGTGTCCGGTAGCATTTCAAAAACTGCAATAATTCTCATAACATTCTCTTTTCAAAAACCAGCATTATTTAAATCAGAGGCATGACAAAAAACATGCTGCACCAAAAGTCACAGCCAGATCTGACAAAATGAATCACACTGAATAATCGCACCTTCAGAAAATGAATTTCTTTACGACGGAAACAGTGTAATGATCTAAATCATAGACGCTGAGACAACCGACTGTTCCGATAGCGATTATCAAATTGAATAAATTTCCGCGCTCGCGAATAACCTTTTAAATAATGTGGTTACTCGCAAAATAGCCTCTATTATTTTGCTTATTTAGTGACATCAGGCTTCGCTCAGAAAAATTACAATGGTATACTTATGTAAATAATCTTTTTATTTCCCCCTGGCAATAGTAAGGCGGTAATAAGCAGCGCTACGGCGCTGACATTACCTGCCTCGCATGTCAGCATCTGTCGAAACATAAAGGTAACATAACCAAAGGAAATACCAACAAATGAAAAATATGCATTACCAGAATACAACAAACGAGCATGTTCAGAATATCAATGATTTGAACTTATCTTATCTGTTGCTGGCGCAACAATTAATAAACCAGGGAGATAAAGACGCCGCAAGCTTCCGGCTTGGACTGCCTGACCCATTGATTTCTATGCTTAAAGACCTGTCAATTTCACAGCTGATAAAATTAGCTTCGACCAATCAGCTTATTTGCCAGCTGCGGATTAACAGTGAAGCGGTGATCGAATTCCTGACTAAAGATTCCCGTCTTGACGCGCTCCAGCATATTCATACCGGTATCATTCTTTCGAGTGATATTCTGCATTCTCTTTCTGAACCAACCCTGGCAAAGTGAAGATAACCCCATGAATGATCAAAGCATTTTGGATGAAATTTATGACACGCAGCTGGCGATGGAGCTGGTCTCTTCTGGTGCACGTATGCAGGTACTGGAGAGCGAAACATCACTTAGCCGCCGCAAGCTGTTGCGCCTGTATAAAGAGATAAAAGGCTGTTCACCGTCTAAAGGCATGCTGCCCTTTTCACCCGACTGGTTTACCTCATGGGAACAAAATATTCACTCTTCTTTATTTTATAACATCTATCTTTATCTGCATAAAACAGAGAACAAACGTCCTGTCGAATCGTTACTAAAGGCATACAGACTTTACAGCGAACAGTGTCCGTGCGAACCTGGTGAAAAACCGGTACTGGAATTTACCCGCGCCTGGACGTTGCTGCGCTTTATTGACTGCAACATGCTGGAGCAGATTCCCTGCTCGACCTGTGGCGGGAAATTCATTTCGGCACCACGCTACATCAATACGCTATTTATTTGTAGCTTATGCCATCCCCCTTCACGCGCGAGCAAGAAAAATTGCGCTAAGGCCCACGTATCTCATTGATATCGGAAATACCTGTTTTTTTCCAGGCCGGTAAACGGTAAATATCTGTTTCCGGCCAGGGGTTAACGGGCAAAAAGCTGACACTAACCTCCGCTACTCTTTCAATATTCATTAACATCGATCAGGTAAAATAAAAATGTCTATATAACAATAATTTTTACGGATATTTATGATGAATATGCCCTCTGTTTCATTTGAACGTATAGAACAAATATTTCAGCAAAGTAATGCTAAAGTCTTGTCCCTTGACTGTTTCGATACGCTTTTCTGGCGTAACGTTTCTCGCCCGTTTGATATATTTACCCGACTGCAACATGGCCTGTGTCCGCTTGCCAGAGGCGTAGCCGAAGCCGATGCCAGAAAGAAAAAGCGTATCGCAACCGGGCTGGAGGAAGTCAGCCTGGCGGAAATTTATGGCGAGCTGAAAGGCCAGTTTGATGCTGAACAACAGCAGCAGATGATGGAGCACGAGCTGGCACTGGAGATCGACAACGGCTTTCTGTTTCCACCGGCGCTGGCGCTATTACGTCAGGCAAAAGCACGCGGTATCCGCACCATTATTGTCAGCGATACCTATTTAGATGCCGGCCAGTTGAGTCGCCTGTTAGCGGCGCACTGTGATGAGATTCCAGACCTGATTGACCATATCTATTGTTCGTCAGAATTTGGTCACAGCAAATCAGGCTCGCTCTGGCCAGAGATCGTTCAGCGCGAGCAGGTTAAGCCGCAGGATATTTTTCATGTCGGCGATAATCACCGGGCGGATTACCTGCAGCCGGTGAAGTCCGGCATCACTGCCATTCACTTTAAACAGAATGAAGCGTTGGTGACCAACGTGCTGGAACAGCGCAGCGTTGCGGCTAAGCTGCTGTTCCCGGCCTGCGGGGCGACAGCACCGGTCCCCTCACTGTTCCATGCCTGTTACTCCGTCGCGCTGCGTAATGAGATCAGCAGCGAGCAACTCACCGGCTGGACCACGCTGGGTCCGATACTGTATGCATTTGCGCTCTTTATTAAACAGCAACGCGACCTTATGCCCGGCGTCCGGCTGGGCTTTTTGATGCGGGATGGCTACATGCTCCGCGAGGCGTATCATGCGCTTTATCCTGACGAACAATCTGCCTCGCTGAATATTTCCCGTTTCACCGCCATAAAAAGTGCCTTTCACTCTCGCCAAAGCATCGTCGACTATTTAGGAAAAACATTACGTGCGGCGGAGCGAGTCACTGCGGCGGGATTCGACATGATTAGCCGTCATCTGATGCTGAGCGAACGGCGGAAAAAAAAGATCGCATCGCAGCTTCAATTACACAATCACTCGGCAGATTACCTCTATAAGTCACTTCTGAGCCATGAGGTGGTGAAGGAAACACTTGCCCGTTCAGCGACCTGCCGCCAGCGACTGATAACCCATCTGCAAAATAAGCTGCAGCTGCAGCTGGGCGAAACCCTGATGCTGATCGATCTTGGCTATGCGGGCACGGCGCAAAACCTGCTGGCACCGCTGCTGGAAGCAGCGCTGAATATACAGGTCCGCGGCTGCTACCTGATTGCCGCCTGGACAGCCGGCTGGCAGCAGAATCGCACCGCGCTGGTTAATCCTGACACCGCTGATTTCCGCCTGATTCGCACCCTGACCCGCTTCATCGCCTCGTTTGAAATGCTCTGCTCTTCGCACGGTTTTTCGGTGGTGGATTACACCGATGATGGCGAGCCGATAGGTGAAGGCGTGATGCATTCAGAGAAAATGATCTCGGCGGTAAAGGCGATTCAGCATGAAGCCTTAAGGTGTGTCCGCCAGGCGGGAGAACGGGCAATCCCGGCTTCACCGGCGCTGTGGGACTCTGCGGCTATCGATCTGGTCCGTTATACCTATTTCCCGCTGGCGATTGAAACTGATCTGCTGCAACACCTGACGTTCGACATTAATATGGGAACCGATGCGACGCAGCAAATGGTTGATGCGGAGAAGGCGATTGGCTATATGCGCCGCTACGGCGTAGCGCGTCTGGCGCAGGATGAAAACAGCGAGAGCCGCACCAATACCCCTTCTGAACTGCGTCATTGCGGTATTGAATATTCTCTGTCACTGCTGTCGGCTTCCCGCAACGCACTCTCCTGGTCGCTCTCTCAAAGCTCACAGCGTCAGCAACCGCTGGAGGTATTATTTATCCGCAACGATCAGCCTCCGCTGACGGAAAAGCTGTTTGCCACCAGCACCTTCGACGGTTTTTTCTCAATTTATATTCCAATGGTCACCGCTGAGGTGGTGATTGCTATCGGAAACTCATTGCGGGATTTTGAAGTGGATAGCCTCAGCCTGACGTCGCAGCAGGCGCTGTTTAAAAGCACTGAACAGCAGCAGTCCTACCGGCTGGATAAGGATAAAGACTACTTTATTGATGGTGCGACCCAGCACGATAAGCTGGTATTAAATATGCAGCCAGACGGCTTTATCTATGTCAAACCGCAAAAAAGCCCTGTCCAGGCGGTGCTGCATTTTGTCTATCGGCCGCTAAACCCACAGATTCAGGCAGTGAATGACTGAAATAAAATAGGGGTATCTCAGCTGCCGGGCAGCATGCAACAGGGTGACGGGGAAATCCGTTATCGCAATGGTGCAGCATCCATCTTGTGCGGCATCCCGTCGGCTGTTCGCCGACGGGATGCACTCATCTCTCCCGCACACTGCGGACTATGACCACAACGTTACATTCCCTCTGGCCCAGCCCAGCCCAGCCCAGCCCAGCCCAGCCTGAAACAGCCCGGCCTGCTGCTGACGACAAAAGCATGACTGCCGTTAACTGTGAAAAATCGCATGACGGGATTGATTCTGTCAGCAGGGAGCCGCCGCTGTGCGATCGGCTGACCGTAAACCGGATCGCTAACCAAGGGGGCACAGGAATAAGGTAAACAACGGGTGCCGGAACAGGAAAAGGGCTCATGTCGCCCGGCAGACGCGCTCCAGTTCCGGGTGAGGGTGGTGGCACCTGAGAAGGGTTGGGTCTTTAAACGGAAAACCCCGCCGAAGCGGGGTTTTTAGAAGTAGTCGAAGCTGACCGTTAAGCCGGGTTCTGTCGTGGACAGTCATTCATCTAGGCCAGCAATCACTCACTGGCTCAAGCAGCCTACCCGGGTTCAGTACGGGCCGTACCTTGTGAACCCCTATTTGGCCTTGCTCCGGGTGGAGTTTACCGTGCCACGAACTGTTGCCAGTCGCGCGGTGCGCTCTTACCGCACCCTTTCACCCTTACCTGATCCCATTTCTGGGCCATCGGCGGTTTGCTCTCTGTTGCACTGGTCGTAGGCTTGCGCCTCCCAGGCGTTACCTGGCACCCTGCCCTATGGAGCCCGGACTTTCCTCCCCTCTGCCCGTCTCCCCACAAGTGAGGACGACGACAAAGCGGCGACTGTCTGGTCAGCTTCGGCGCGGGATGATAGGGCATTCGCCGCCATTTGTCACGCCTCTTGCTGCTCCAGCGCATATTTGTAGAGCGCATTTTTCTTCACGCCATGGATCTCAGCGGTCAGGGCAGCGGCTCGCTTAAGCGGTAGCTCTTTCTGCAGCAGCGCCAGCGTGCGCAGTGCGTCAGGCGGTAGCGCCTCTTCGTCCGCCTTGTGGCCTTCGACAATCAGCACCATCTCGCCTTTGCGACGATTTTCATCCTCTTTCACCCACGCCAGCAGCTCGGCGACCGGCGCACCGTAAATCGACTCCCAGGTTTTAGTCAGCTCGCGCGCCAGCACCACATATCGGTCAGCGCCCAGTTCAGTCACCATGTCCTGCAGGCTGTCCAGCAGACGGTGGGTCGATTCGTAGAAGATCAGGGTACGTGGCTCCTGCACCAGCGCACGCAGGGTATCGCATCGGCCTTTGGTTTTGGCCGGCAGAAACCCTTCGTAACAGAAACGATCGGACGGCAATCCGGCAGCACTCAGGGCAGCGATGGCGGCACAGGCGCCTGGCAGCGGCACCACCCGAATCCCCGCTTCGCGACAACGTCGTACCAGATGGTAGCCGGGATCGTTGATCAGCGGCGTGCCGGCATCAGAAACTAAGGCTATGCTTTGACCCTCTTGCAGCTTCGTCAGCAGCAGCTCGGCCTTCTGTTGCTCGTTGTGGTCGTGAAGTGCGAAGAGTCGCGAAGTGATGGCGAAATGTTGTAGCAACAGCCCGGTATGACGTGTATCTTCCGCAGCGACCAGATCGACGCTCGAAAGCACCGTCAGCGCCCGCTGGGTGATATCACCCAAATTACCAATCGGGGTTGGAACGATGTAGAGCGTGCTGGCAGAAATCTCTGCCCGATCGAGTTGTTTCATTGTTTCATCCGAATTGCCGATTTAATATTGAGCATCTTGAAAAAAACATCACTGGATACAGTATGCTTCCTTCAAAAGTCGTTCGTCGTAAAGCAGGACGCTTTCTGCCTGTCATTCTTGCCGGGCTGATTTTAGCCGCGTGTAGCGGTCAGGGGCCGCAAACCTCAACCGTCAATATTCAGGGGCCTGCTACCGCCAGCTCAGCCTATTATCTGCAACAAGCGCAGCAGAGCAGCGATGATAGCAAGACCGACTGGCAATTACTTGCAATCCGCGCCCTGTTGAAGGAAGGAAAGTATCCTGAGGCGACCCAGCAGCTCAGCCAGCTGCCGCAGCAGCTTTCAGACACTCAGCAGCAGGAACTCTTGCTGTTGCAGGCGCAGCTGCAGCTGTCGAAACAGCAGATTAAAGAGGCGCAGGCGCGTTTAGAGCAGGTGAAAACCAGCGAACTGTCGCAGGATCAGCTGGCCCGCTACTACGGTTTGCAGATTGCTCTCGCCCAGGGCCGTCCCTCGCTCTCGCTGCTGCGCACCTATATTGCGCAGGAGCCGCTGCTGAAAGGCCCGGATCATCAAAGTAATATTGACGCCACCTGGCAGGCACTGACCCAGATGCCGCCGCAGGAAGTCAGTAATCTGGTGATCAACGCCGACGAAAATGTTTTGCAGGGCTGGCTGGATCTGCTCGCGGTCTGGCGTGCCAATAGCCAGGATGCTGAGATGCTGAAATCCGCTATTAAAGACTGGCAGACCCGCTATCCGCAGAACCCGGCAGCCAAAACCTTACCGACTCAGCTGAGTCAGATGCAGAACTACACCAAAGCCTCCACCAGCACCATTGCGCTGCTGCTGCCGCTCAACGGCCAGGCGCAGGTGTTCGCCAATGCAATTCAGAAAGGCTTTAATGACGCCAAAAATGGTGCCCTGACGCCAGCGCCGCAGCCTGCAGCAGCCCAGCCCGCGCCAGCGGATGCCAGCGCCAGTGCGCAGCCCGCTGCTGCTGATGCGGTGGTCAGTCCTTCTGCCGCCCCTATCAGCGCGCCGCAAGCGCAGCCAGCCGATGCGGCAACGCCACAGCCGGCTGCCACCCAACCTGCTGAGACTCAACCTGCGGCGACCCCACCCGCCGCCGCCGAACCGGCCAGCAACGCGCAGATCAAGGTCTACGACACCAGCAGCCAGCCGATTCAGCAGGTGATGCAGCAGGCGCAGCAGGATGGCGCCACCATCGTAGTGGGTCCACTGCTGAAGAGTGACGTTGAGCAGGTCGCTAACAGCCAGACACCACTGAATGTGCTGGCGCTTAACGAACCGGAAAAGATCCAGAACCATCCGAATATTTGTTACTTTGCGCTTTCTCCTGAAGACGAAGCGCGCGATGCCGCGCACCATATCTGGGAGCAGGGCAAGCGTCAGCCGCTGCTGCTGGTGCCGCGCAGTGGACTGGGCGATCGCGTGACCAACGCATTTGCTCAGGAATGGCAGTCGCTGGGCGGCACCACCGTGCTGCAGCAGCGCTTCGGTTCCACTGCTGAGCTGAAACAGGGCATCAACAGTGGCGCAGGTATCAGTTTATCCGGCACGCCGGTTAATCCCGCGCCTGCTGAGCCGCAGGGCGTCTCGATTGCGGGCGTGAACATTCCGGCACCGCAGCAGAGCACGCCAGACGTCGCCAGCCCCAGCGGTGACGGCGCGGTCGATGCGGTCTATATCGTCTCGACACAGGGCGAACTGCAGCTGATTAAACCGATGATCACCATGCGTACCGGCAGCCGCAGCAACATCGCGCTGTATGCCAGTTCCCGCAGCGCCCAGGCCGGTACCGGTGCCGACTTCCGGCTGGAGATGGATGGCCTGCAGTTCAGTGATATCCCACTGCTCTCCGGCACCAATCCGGGTCTGATGCAGCAGGCGTCTAAGTCTTTTAACAATGACTATTCGCTGGTGCGCCTGTATGCGATGGGGATTGATGCCTGGACGCTGGCGAATCACTTTAACCAGATGCGTCAGTCACCGGGCTTTACGCTGGAAGGCAATACCGGCAAGCTCAGCGCCGATGCGGATTGTGTGATCAACAGGAAGTTGACATGGAACCAGTATCGTCGGGGCGAAATCGCGCCGGCCAACTAAATCGCCGTCAGATTGGTGCCGGGCACGAACAGCGTGCCCGCCGCTATCTGGAGCAGGCTGGCCTGAAATGGGAAGCCAGCAATGTCCATTGTCGCGGCGGGGAACTTGACCTGATTATGCGTGACGGGCACTGTTGGGTGTTTGTCGAAGTTCGCTACCGGCGCGATGCGCGATACGGTGGTGCCCTCGCCAGCGTGACCCGCGATAAACAACATAAGCTGCTGCGTGCCGCCGCTCTCTGGCTGGCACAACGCGGCGGCAGTTTTGAAACAGTGAATTGCCGTTTCGACATCATCGCCATTACCGGCACGGCGCTCGAGTGGCTGCCGAATGCCTTTAATGCAGACGTTTAGAACCAGGTGGTCGTGTGCAGGACAGAATTAAAGCGTGTTTTACCGAAAGTATCCAAACCCAGATTGCCGCTGCAGAAGCGTTGCCCGATGCCATTTCCCGTGCGGCGATGACGCTGGTGCAGTCGTTACTGAACGGCAATAAAATCCTCAGCTGCGGCAATGGTGCCTCATCAGCCAATGCGCAGCACTTTGCCGCCAGTATGATCAACCGTTTCGAAACCGAGCGCCCCAGCTTACCCGCGCTGGCGCTGAGTGCCGACAATGTGATGCTGACCGCGATTGGCAACGATCGCCTGCATGACGAGGTGTACGCCAAGCAGGTGCGGGCCCTCGGCCAGGCAGGCGATGTGCTGCTGGCCATCTCCACCCGCGGCAATACCCGTGACATTGTTAAAGCCGTTGAGGCAGCAGTGACGCGCGATATGACTATCGTTGCGCTTACCGGGTATGATGGGGGCGAACTTGCCGGACTGCTGGGCCCACATGATGTGGAAATTCGCATCCCGTCGCACCGCAGTGCCCGTATTCAGGAGATGCACATGCTGACCCTCAACTGTTTATGCGATCTGATCGATAACACCCTGTTTCCACACCAGGAATGACCGAAGGAGCTCCAATGAAAGCATTGAACGCTGTAGCCATCCTGTTAACCGCAATGCTGCTGCAAGGCTGTGTTGCCGTGGTTGCCGGCAGCGCTGCTGTCGCCACCAAAACGGCCACCGATCCACGCACCGTCGGCACCCAGGTCGACGATGGCACGCTGGAATTACGCGTCTCTAACGCCTTAGCCAAAGATCAGCAAATCAAAAGTGATGCACGCGTTATCGCCACCGCTTATCAGGGCAAAGTCCTGCTGACCGGTCAGGCCCCTTCGCAGGAGATCGCCAACCGCGCCAAACAGATTACCATGGGCGTTGATGGCGCAACCGAGGTGTATAACGAAATTCGTATCGGCCAGAAAGTGACGCTGGGAACCTCTTCTTCAGATACCTGGATTACCACTAAAATCCGTTCGCAGCTGCTGGGCAGCGATCAGGTGAAATCATCTAATGTGAAAGTCACCACTGAAAATGGCGAAGTGTTCCTGTTGGGTCTGGTGACGCCGCAGGAAGCGCAGGCAGCAGCCGATGTGGCCAGTCGGGTAAGCGGCGTGAAGCACGTGACCACCGCATTTACCATGCTGAAGTAAACCTTCAGACAGCAAAAAGGCGGCCATGGCCGCCTTTTTTTATGGCTGAATCATCAGACCGGGATATCAATAATTAACGCCCGGGTGGCGGTTTTCGCCGTCAGCCTGAGCTGCTGCTCTTCCTGCAAAAATGCCCCATCACCACAGCCGAGCTTCTCCTGATACTCGGTACCAGAGACCGCGTCCAGCGAGCCATGAATCGACTGCAGGTAGGCGCGCGGTCCGTGCAGCTGCATCAAATGCTGTTCACCGGGAGCCAGCTCCACCTGATGAATCCACACCTGCTGCCGCAGTTGCAGACTGCCGTCCGCACCGTCTGGCGAGGCCAGCAACTGGGTGGTTTGCCCCTCTGACAGCGCGATTTTCTGCATCCGTGGGTTTTCCCGCTCCGGACAAGCGGCCAGCCACAGCTGCATCCGCGTCAGCGGGCGCTCTTTGCTCAGGTTGATCTCGCTGTAACTCACGCCCGGCTGGGCAGAGAGCAGCAGCGCTTCCCCTTCACGAACGATGATGTGGTTGCCCTCGCTGTCGCGGTATTCCGCTTCACCCTGCAGTACGATGTTCAGTACATCGACCTGCGGATAGGTGCGCGGCTGAAAAGCAGCGCCCGGTGCCAGCACTTCCTGGTTGAGGACCCGGAGTGAGGCATAGCCCATCAGTTTGGGATCAAAATAGTGCCCAAAAGAAAAACTGTAGCGCGCCTGCAACCAACCGAAATCGGCCTGACCACAAGCGGACGCACTGCGTGTTGTTATCATTGTTTACCTCCAGCATCCGGTGGCAAGGATCGGCCACGGACTTTATGCCCATATGGTAAAAGTCTGGACGCCGGATTGTTAGCCAGTTAATCTGCCTGGCATGTTCAAATTTCCTGACAGAGAACCGGGATGGCTAAAGAGCGTGCGTTAACCCTTGAATCTTTACGCGTTATGGATGCAATTGATCGACGCGGAAGTTTTGCAGCAGCCGCTGACGAGCTGGGCCGCGTGCCTTCCGCTCTCAGCTACACCATGCAAAAACTGGAAGAAGAGCTGGATGTGGTGCTGTTCGACCGTTCCGGTCACCGCACTAAATTTACCAATGTGGGACGCATGCTGCTGGAACGTGGCCGGGTGCTGCTGGAAGCGGCCGATAAGCTGACCACCGATGCGGAAGCGCTGGCGCGCGGCTGGGAAACCCATCTGACCATCGTTACCGAAGCGCTGGTGCCGACCGAGGCGCTGTTTCCGCTGGTGACGCGGCTGGCTGACAAAGCCAATACCCAGTTTTCGCTGGTCACTGAAGTGCTGGCTGGCGCGTGGGAACGGCTGGAACAGGGACGGGCCGACATTGTGATTGCCCCCGATCTGCATTTCCGCGCTTCGACCGAGATCAACACCCGCAAGCTTTACACCATGATGAGTGTCTATGTCGCCAGCGCCGACCACCCGATTCATGACGAGCCCGAACCGCAGTCTGAAGTGACGCGCGTGAAATATCGCGGTATTGCAGTGGCGGATACCGCGCGTGAGCGCCCGGTGCTGACCGTTCAGCTGCTGGACAAGCAACAGCGCCTGACCGTCAGCAGCATGGAAGACAAACGCCGGGCCCTGCTGGCCGGGCTGGGCGTCGCCACCATGCCCTATTCGCTGGTCGAGCAGGATATTGCCGAAGGCCGTCTGCGGGTGGTGAGTCCGGAATATACCCGTGAGGTGGATATCATTATGGCGTGGCGTCGTGACAGCATGGGTGAAGCCAAAGCCTGGTGCCTGCGCGAGATCCCCCGCCTGCTGGCGAAAAAGAACTGACTCTCTCCCCGCGCCGCCGGGGAGCATCCCTTCGCCGCTTATAACCGGCTGAGACAGTCGATCGCCACCGCCTTAAAGCAGGCGAAGTCGGTGCTGTCGCGCAGCCGGCTCATCGCCCTTTCGCGCAGAAACGTCACGAACAGATCGTAGATCGCCATCGCTTCTTCATATTCACTTTTGCTGATGGCCAGCAGAAAAATCACGTAGGCGGTGTCGTCTCCCCAGGCGATGCCGTGCGGGGCCAGCACGGTGTAGACCACGGTTTTCTTCGCCAGCAGCCCCAGCGAGTGCGGCAGCGCAATGCCTTCGCCCAGCATGGTGCTGACAATCGCTTCACGCTCCTCTACCGACGGATAAAACGCCGCATCAACATAGCCCTCCGCCTCCAGCTGGTCACAGAGCTGCCGGAACAGTTCAGACTGGGTCATTGGCCGGTCAACGATGTGAAAATGCTGAGCATCAAAAAATTTAGCCAACATGTAAGGCCGGGTGCGATCCACCAGCACCAGCTTGCCTATCTGCTCCAGCTGGAAACCGGTCGGGAACGGCGACATCACCACCACCGGCTTCTCTTTTTCGCTGAGGCGGATGGTTGAGATGACAAAATCCTCATCAATCCGGCTGCGCGCCTCATATTCCCGCTGCGACAATCGCCCCGTCACCTGCAGCTGCGGATAACGGCGCAGCAGCATCGCCTCAATCATGCGTAAGGTTGAATTACCGCTGTCGCACACCAGCAGCACCTGCGGATGGCGCTGATAGCCGACATCATAATGCCGCTCCAGCCCGACGCCGATATGCAGCACCAGGAAGCCGATTTCGTTTTCACTGATCACGTAAGGAGTATATTTGCCCCAGCTGGTTACCGCCGCCAGCGTGACGTCATAGGCCATCGGATAGTGCTGTTTGATGTTGCTCAGCAGCGGATTAGGAATGTGAATCTGGTAGCGCACCCGGGTGATCATGGTTTTGATATGGGTGAGCAGATCGGCCCGCAGCTGCTGGTCGTTTTGCAGGTTGAAGTTGTAGTGGGTATTGATAAAACTCAGCAGGTAATCGACCAGGGCATCGGCATCATCGGCATTGATGGCGCTGGGAGCGATTGCCTGAATGCGTCGCGCGGCGATATTCACCCGCAGCCAGTTCTCTTCAGCGGGCGAGATCGGTTTGCTTACCAGCGGGCGCATCAGGTTAATCAGCTGATGCGCCGCTTCCCGCACCTCGTCGCCAATCTCTTCCGCGCCGGGATCGTTGAGCGGATAGCCTTCACTGATACGCCGAACCGCCACCGCACAGTAGAGCCGCAGGTAACGTTCGCCTTCATCGCTGATGCGGATGTTGTGCTGGGCAAAGCAGCTTTGCAACAGCGGACGCAGCGTATCAAGCATGCCGCTGTTTAACGCTTCGATCGTCAGCAGCGGGCTGTCCGGCTGCGCCTGATCGATTTCCCACAGCAGATCGGTCAGGCAGGTACGGATTGCCACTTCGCTGCCAAACAGCTTCATGCCGTAGTGCGGCTTGCTCTCAATCGTCAGGTGATAGCGGCCCAGCCACTCCCGCACTTCCGCCATATCATTTTGTAAGGTGGCGCGGCTGACGAACCACTCTTCCGCCAGCTCCTCAAGCTTGATCGAATAGGCGGCGGTGAGAAAACGGGTCAGCAGATAGCGCACACGATCTGGCGAGGTTCGCGGCACCCGCAGCGGCGACGCGGTCTGCTGTTGCAGGTGCTGGAAACGCTGAGCATCCTCAATCTTCAACTGGTAACCTGCGCCGCGGTTCAGGATAAACTGCGCGCCGTGCTGCGCCAGCAGCGCATTCAGCGCGCTGATATCGGTGCGCACGGTGCGCGTCGACACGGCAAAACGCCGCGCCAGTTCATCCTGGGGCAGCGTTTCGTTTTGCAGGGCATCAAACAGTTGCGCAAGGCGCTGATTGGGAAATCTCACGATGGTTTACCTGTTGCTGCGGTTGGAAAAAAGCCGGGATTCAGCGGTCAGCCTACGGGGATCGTGGGGCAACGTCCATGTTGTCTGACGCCCACCCGGTTAGCGGCGGGCGTCTGGCAAAGATCCTCAGGCCAGCAGCTTTTTACAGATTGCCAGCAGTTGCTGCACATCTTCAATCCGGGTTTCACCGCTGGCTTTATCAATGATCGAACTGTAGACGTGCGGGATCACTTTACTGACGCCCGCCTCCAGCGCGATACGAATGATCTGCTCAACGTTATCCAGATCGATACCCCCGGTTGGCTCCAGCCAGAAATCCTGTCTGGCGCAGGCTTCCGCCACCGCACGATATTCATCAATTGTCTGCAGCCCGCCCATCGGGAAGTACTTCACCGAGTTGCCGCCCATGTCCTGCAGCATGGCGATGGCGGTGCCGATCGGGACGATCGCGTCGTCGCTTTTTGCGCTGCGGGGTCCGGTGGAGATTTTCACCTTGCCCGGCGTGCCGGTGGGCGAGATCAGACCGTTGACCACCGTCTGCGACTGACCCAGCAGCGCACGACTGGTGGCGACGCCGGTGAACACCTGGTTCACATGCTGCGGTTGCAGCACGGCCGAGATCTCACTCACCATCTGCGACTGACCCGGATCGCCCGCTCCGAGGCCGACCGACAGCGCATTATCGATCAATGCAGCATATTCCCGCATATCGGCGATCGCCGCCTCATTGCTGGCGTAGTTTTTTGACAGCACCCCGACCAGCACGTGCCCTTCCGCCGCCTGCCAGATGGCGCGCGCATTCTCTTTCG
This sequence comes from Pantoea sp. X-Soil-YNGN-775, assembly GCF_059730575.1. Lineage (NCBI taxonomy): Bacteria > Pseudomonadati > Pseudomonadota > Gammaproteobacteria > Enterobacterales > Erwiniaceae > Pantoea > Pantoea sp. X-Soil-YNGN-775. The sequence continues at coordinate 3,706,084 of NZ_AP035945.1, forward strand.
ATCCTGCCAGCACGTTAAGGCACAGGCGATCCTGATAAAAATTGGGTGTCAGCGTCATGCGTTTTTCTCTCCGGTTAACAGCGCCTGAATACGGGCAAAAATGGTCTGCAACTGATCGGCGCTGACGCTGCGCACGTCCGCCTCAATGATCCCTTCGTTAGCTTTGTAGCCGCGAAAATAGATGGCGGTGTCACCCTTTTTCAGCGCCTGCACCAGATCGCCGGTGCGCTGCTGGATCGTCGCCTCATCAAAGGCGATCTCAGCACGGGCGATATCCCGTCCCGCCGCATCCCACACTACCCGGGCCGTGACGCCTTTCAGTTGGTTAAGCTGGTTGATAAACGGCGTCATTTTTTCCACCATCTGCGCGCCGCTGATTTTCGGCTGCGTCAGATAGTTTTCAATGGCCTGCGTCAGGCCAAGGATGCCCTCTTTGCCGACTTTCATCGCACGGCCAATGCCGTTGGTCTGACGTTTCACCCACTCAACGTAGTCGTGACGGCCAATCACCAGCCCGCTGGTCGGCCCTTCGATCGCTTTTGCGCCGCTGTAGATCACCAGATCCGCGCCCGCCTGGTAATAACAGTGCAGATCTTCTTCCGCGGCCGCATCGACGATCAACGGCACGCCATGTTCACGCGCCACTGCCGCCGCCTGCGCCACGTCGAGGTGGCTTTTCTGCACGCAGTGATGCGATTTTACATAGAGGATCGCCGCAGTCTGTGGGGTGATCGCCGCCGCCAGCTGTGCTGGCGAACACTCGTTGCTGTAGCCCGCTTCGACCAGCTGTCCGCCGCCCAGCGCCACCATGCTGCCGACCGGCGCGCCGTAGTTAACGTTATGTCCTTTCGGTACCACAATCTGGTGCGGCACGCTGAGCGGCGCTGCGTGCAGATTATCCAGCAGCCAGTCGTTATCTTTAACGATCACCGCCGCCACGCTCTGGGCGATGCCGGCTGAGGCGCAGGAGACCACCAGCGCATTCTCTGCGCCAAGCAGACCGGCAATGTAGGCACCGGTCTTGTCCACCAGATCCTTCATTTCGAAGTAGTGATCGAGTCCATATTTCACCGTATCGATCACATCAGAGGACGGGGTGGAAACCCCAAGAATCGTCATACGGCCAGAGGCGTTAATTACCGGCTTCAGGCCATACTTTTCATATACCGAGCTCATTTACTGCTCCTTCTTCTGTCGCGATCCACTGACCGGCGACCACTGCCGCCAGCGGGACCAGATGCTGCTCACCCGCCACCTGTTCACCTTCTGAATCGATAAACGGTCGGGTCTGCTGTTTGACGGTAAAAATGGTCAGGTCGGCGTCGTAACCTACCTCCAGCCGGCCTTTACGCGTCAGGCGCAGCGCGTCCGCCGCGTGGGCCGTGACGCAGTTAATCACCTGCGGCAGCGTCATGCCGACGCTGAAAAATTTCGACATCACGTGTGCCAGGTTGTGTACCGGCCCCGCCAGCCGGTTGCGGCAATAGATGTCGGAGCTGATGGTGTCCGGCAGAATGCCCTGAGCGATGGCCACGCGCGCGACCTCAAAGCTGAAGCTGGCGCTGCCATGGCCGACATCCAGCTTAACGCCACGGGCGATAGCCTGTTTTACCGCCGCTTTCAGTTCACCCTGCGGCGTCAGAATGCGGTTAGGCTTGCCGTTAAAACAGTGGGTGATGATGTCGCCGGAGGTGAGTAAATCGGCAATCTGCGCCAGATCGGGCGGATTGTTACCGATGTGAACCATCAGCGGCAGGCCGCCGACTGACTGCTGGATCGCCTTGGCTTTCACCAGCGGCTGAACGCCGTTTTTGCCCACTACGCTGCTGCTGATGCGTGCCTTAAGCCCAACGATAAAATCGGGCAGTCGGGCCACCGCCTCAGTCACCGCCTGCTCGTCAATCTGCGTCATGTCAGCCAGTTCGTTCTGAGTGACAATGCCGGTGCGGGCGATGTTGATCAGCGCATAAACCTGGGTCTGTGCCGCGCGCGTCAGCTGATAGAAATCATCAATGTGCTGCGCGCCGGTGCTGCCGGCATCCACCACGCTGGTAACGCCGTGACTGACGCCGATTGCATCCGCTTCATCATGATAAATCGGCGATTTCGGGTAGCAGTGAACGTGGGAATCGATCCAGCCAGCGCTGAGGTAGCAGCGGCCAGCCAGATCGCGCTCGCTGTGCGCCTGGCCCTGTACCTCGCCGATGGCGGCGATTTTGCCGTCCTGCAAGGCAATATCCACCACCTGCTCATCGCTGAGGCGTGCACGGCGAATAATTAAGTCGAACATGGGGACTCCTTAGCGGCGGCCCGCTGCCGGACCGCCGGTGACATCAGAGCGCAATCGGGAAAATCGCACCAAGGATCATCGCACCGAGGATAGCGCCGCCGGTGATGGGCTTGTTCCACAGGTAGAACAGCAATGCGCCCAGCAGCGAACCGAGGCCAATCGGAATAGAGGCGGCCATCGCTGACAGAATGATCAGCGGCCCCAGGAAGCGGCCCGATGTGTTACCGGCTCCCATCATCACGTCGGCCCCGTAGGTGGAGTCGCTCTGATTGATGGTGAATTTACGCGCCAGAATAATCAGGTAGCCAATCGCCACCCCGATGACCAGACCGGTCACCAGCGAGGCAGCGAAGTTGGCAACCGGGAAGATGATACCGGCACCCAGCAACAGCGCCGGCACGCCCAGCCCGACGCCGGTCTGAATTGCGCCGCCGATATCGAGAATGCCGACCAGCGATCCTTCAATAATGCGGGCGAACAGAAAGCTGGCACCGAATGCGGCGACCGCGCCGTAGACGCCGGTCTCCATGCCGGCACGCAGCATCGAGACAAACGCCACCTCGTTGAAGGCACCAATGCCATACAGGTAGTACATGTGCGTCCCGGCAAATACGCCGGATGAGAGCAGGCCAACAAAGATCGGGAAGGACCAGTCGGCGTACCAGAAGCCTTTATTTTCGTTCATCAGCATCGCCTCTTATTTGCCGCTTACTGAGTTATGAATCATGTCGAGCCAGCCAGGAATGCCGAGCTGGAAGGACTGCAACAGCTTCATGTCGAAGCCACGGAAGAAACCGCTGAGGACAAACAGCAACACGATGGCGGTCATCATCACTTTGGTGACCTTGTTCCAGCCGCTCTCTTCCACGCCTTTGCCGATCAAAATACCCAGCACCAGTCCCGGCACCGCGTTTCCCATAATCAGCTGCGCCAGGCCGCCAAAAATAGTGGCCCAGAAGCCCGATTTGCGGCCCGCATCAATCGCCGCCAGCCAGAAGATCACCGGCATCACGGTATTGACCAGCAGGTTAGCCGCTGGCACCAGCACTTTCACCGCGGTAACCTGCAGCGCGGCCGGTACCGCTGAGGCGGTAGAGTTGAGAAAGGCGACCACGATCATGCCGATGATGCCGCAGGCGATAGCCATTTTTTTCGGGTCGTGCAGCGTTTCGGCCACGTTGCGGTTTTTGACCATCAACGCGGCGGCGCCCCAGTTTGGAATGATGCGGTGATCCACATCCTGCGTGAACGAACCGGCTGCAACAGAAGATGCCCAGGCGTTAAAGAAGAAGCCAAGACCAAAGGAGAAGTGAGAGGCTGGATCGCCTTCGCACGAGTTCAGTTCGCCCAATGTACGAAAGGCGCCCATTCCCTGGGTGGTCGGCGCGTGAAACATCCGCGCAGCGCCGGCACCGACGCCGACACCCACCAGCCCGCCAATGATCAACGACTTAAACAAAATGATTAAAAACATGTTGTTGTACCTTTGTTGTCGTTTTTACCCATCACGCGTCAGCCGTCGCCTTGACCGCCGCGACGCTGCGGCCAGCGCGCCGTCGGGCAACCGGCTTTCTGACATGAAAGGGCACTGTTTTTAAGGTGTCACCGTGAACGTGACCTGTTCGGTGTCGAAAACGGTGACGCTGACGGTGATCTCCAGCTCTACGCTGTAGCTCCGCCGTTGGCGCGCCAAAAAGAAGAACAGAAATTTTTCGGTTTTGACGCTCTCCCGTGCGTTCAGCACCCGCACATCTTCGGGCTCAATCCGCAGCAGAATTTTTTGCGTCGCGCGCAGAACCTGGTTCTGTACGCGACTCAGGGCATCGGCAAAGGCTTTCGCTTTGCTGTCGCCTTTGCCCTCTACCGTCACCTGCGTAACGTATTGTTGTTTCATAATCAGCTGCCGTGCTTCTTGTTCCAGGCCTGCACCAGCCGTTCGCCCAGCTCTTCTTTATCCATGAAACCGAAACCCAGGACGTTAGCGCCTTCGTTGATGGCGGTGACGCCTTCATCGATGGAACGCATGCCGTGTTTCGCCTTGTAGCCATATTTGTTCTGGGCGGTGATGGCACCTGCGCCACCGCTGCCGCAGAAGGAGATGCCGAAATCGGCATTTTCTGCCTTCATCACGTCGCCGAGCTTCATGTCTGCTGCCACGCCCGGTACCACCACCGCGCGTCCACCGGCTTTCTCGATGCCTGCCGCAACTTTCTGTCCTTTACCTAAACGATCGCCAATCACTACGGTTACCATGTTCATTTCCTCTTCAGTTGTTTGATCGGGCGACTTCGATATGCACCGAGAGCAGCCATGCTTCTTCGCGTGGCAGATTGCCAAACAGATCCACTACCTGCTGCGCCAGCTGCAGCGTTTCTGGCGGGATATCCTCGAACAGCTCGGCTTCCACCTCGGGCAGCGGTTCACCGCTCAGGGAGCGTGATGCCATTGCGCCGACATGCGACACCAGCATCTGCTGCTGGACCGCATTCGGCACAATGCCGTGCTGCTGATAGATCGTCGCAATCTGCGCCATTACCCTGTCCGCCAGCTGCTGCACTTTCTCCGGTGGCGCGTCTTGCACCGGAACGCCGTTATTGCTCACCTTGCTACTCCTGTTAGACCGGATAATTCGCGTTGAAAATAAATTACCCCTGATAGCGATCCCTGTGGAGACGCAACATTTCCAGCACCAAGCGGAAATCGAGGTGAAGAGCGTGCGCCAGATCGCAGGCTGCACGCTTAGTGCGACACAGCTCTCAAAATGCGTTAAATATGTGTCAGGTCAGCAGGATGCGCGCAGGCTGTGCGGTGAAGTTCGGCGAGGCGAGGGGAAAAACGGTGAGTAATAAGCAGAAGTGATGATAAAACTCGCCGGTCGGGAGTGACCGGCGAGAGCGTTAACGGAATTTCTTATGGTTGGCGTTGCGGATGTCGTCAAATTTCGCCGCTTCGCGTTTCGCACCGTCGACGTTATTGGCTTTTGCCAGCGTGCTGACCACATCAATCTGCGCAATCAGCGAGTCGATACCGGCGTGAAAATCTTTGACCTGCGCGCTGTCAGCCGGCTGGCCTTCCAGCTTGTCTGGCGTGCCCTTACGCGCATCCTGCGCCGCGGCACGCATTTTGGTCAGCGCCTGCTGCATCTCCTGCGCATCGTCGGTTTTCTTGACGATCTTCAGGTTGGCATTCAGCGTATCCATATCCTGCTCCAGATCGGCCGCATAGAGGCTGACGCTGGAGAACAACAGAGAAGCAGACAACATTGCAATCACATGCTTACGCATCGCTCTTTCCTTTCTTATTGTGATGAAAAAAAAGCAGCCATCAGGCTGCTTTCAGAATCCATCTTTCTTATTGTCCCGCGATCTTCATTTCGGGCAGTAACACCGAACCGCACTGGATGTTGCTACGGGTTTCGATGTCATCACCGACGGTCACCATGTTACGCCACATGTCTCGCAGATTGCCGGCGATGGTGATCTCACTGACGGGATACTGAATTTCGCCATTCTCGACCCAGAAGCCAGCCGCACCGCGCGAGTAATCGCCGGTAATGGCGCTGACGCCCTGCCCCATCAGTTCGGTGACCACTAAGCCGGTCCCCATCTGCTTCAGCAGGTCGTCAAAGCTGTGGCCCTGACCGGCGATGCGCCAGTTATGGATGCCACCGGCATGACCGGTGCTTTTCAGGCCAAGTTTGCGGGCTGAGTAGCTGGTCATTAACCAGGTTTGCAGCACGCCATCTTTAATAATGTCGCGCGCCTGAGTCCGCACGCCTTCGCTGTCGAACGGCGTCGACGCCAGACCTTTCAGCAGGTGCGGCTGTTCGTTAATCGTCAGCCACTCTGGCAGGATCTGCTGTCCCATTGAATCGAGCAGGAAGGTCGATTTGCGGTAAACGCTGCTGCCGCTGATCGCCCCGACCAGATGGCCGAACAGGCCGGTTGCCACTTCAGCGGCGAAAATCACCGGCGCTTTCATGGTGGAAAGCTTACGCGGTGCCAGACGCGACAGCGTGCGACGCGCACATTCCTCACCGACCCACTCCGGGCTCTGCAAATCTTCAAAGGCGCGGCCAATGGTGTAAGCGTAATCGCGCTCCATGTTGCCATCCTGCTCGGCAATCACGCTGCTGGAGAGCGAGTGACGGCTGGAGCAATAGCTCTGCAACATGCCGTGGCTGTTACCAAACACTTTGATGCCGACGTGGCTGTTGAAGCTGCCGCCTTCGGTATTGACGATGCGTTTGTCGGCCCGCAACGCCGCCTGTTCTGCCTGCGCCGCCAGCTCAATCGCGCGATCGGCATCGATCTCCCACGGATGGTAGAGATCCAGATCGGGCGCGTCATATGCCAGCAGATCAGCATCCGCCGGACCGGCAAACGGATCGGGCGAGGTATAACGCGCAATATCGATGGCCGCCTGCACGGTGCGTTTAATCGCGTCCGGGCTGAGGTCGGTCGACGAGGCGCTGCCTTTACGATTCTGATGATAAACGGTGATGCCAAGCGCGCCGTCGCTGTTGAATTCGACGTTTTCCACTTCACCGTAGCGGGTGCTGACGCCGATGCCAGTGGTTTTACTGACCGCCACTTCCGCGCTGTCAGTGCTTGCTTTAGCCAGTTCGAGCGCCTGCGCAATCGCCTGCTCTAACACTTTTCGCTGTTCTGCAACCTGAGTAGATACGTTCATCGACCTGCCGTCTAATCTTATGTATGTATGATTTGAGTCTATCAGAGTCAGAGAACAATTTCGCAGTCACCCGATAAACTGGTAGGATTAGCCTCTTTTTTTGGGAGTCCACTAATGACCAAACAGCCCGATGAGTGGCTCGACGATGTGCCAGATAATCATGAAGAAGAAGATGAAGAGATTATCTGGGTCAGTAAGAGCGAAATAAAGCGCGACGCTGAAGAGCTGAAACGCCTGGGTGCCGAACTGGTCGACCTGGGCAAAAATGCCCTTGATAAGATCCCGCTGGATGAGCGTCTGCGTGCCGAAATCGAACTCGCGCAGCGCATTAAGAAAGAGGGTCGCCGTCGCCAGTTGCAGCTGATTGGTAAAATCATGCGCAGCATGGACGTCGAGCCGATCCGCCAGGCGCTGGATAAGCTGAAGAACCGCCACAACCAGCAGGTTGCGCTGTTCCATAAGCTGGAGATGTTGCGTGACCGCCTGATTGAACAGGGCGATGACGCCATGACGGATGTGATCGCCCTCTATCCTCAGGCCGATCGTCAGCAACTGCGCAGCATGATCCGTAATGCGCAGAAAGAGAAAGCGGGCAACAAGCCGCCGAAATCTGCGCGACAGATCTTCCAGTATCTGCGCGAGCTGGCCGAAAGCTAAGCGATGTCGGGGCGGGCAGTTTGCCCGCCTGCAGGCAGCGTTACGCGACCCGATGCCGCTGTGCCATCACAGCAGGCGTTTACCGGCAGCGGCCGGACCTCCGCGATAATCCCCAATCCTTTGCCGCAGTCCGACGCGCTCCCCAGGCGCCAGGATGCACGGCCCTTCTCCGCATTCTCAGGCTACGGGTGAGTAAACGATCGGGCATTGTCTTTGTCGGCCCGCTTATTCATCCCGCCCCGGCACGCTGTCAGGCAGTTCGCTGCCGGTCACTCTCACGGCAGACGCCACATCACGCGTACTGGCTTCAGCTCAGGTTAGCCCTCACGGCGCGCGGCGATACGGTTGCAGTTGCAGCACGGCGCTACGTTAAGCGTGCCGTGGCGTGTGAAGTCAGGAGCGGCGAAGTCGGGCGGGCAATAAAATGCGGAGCGTTGTCAGGCTGAGGTAAAAAAAGCGCCCCGGTGGGCGCTTGTTCGGTTAAGCCAGTTTATCGAGCAGCTTCTGGTGAATACCGCCGAATCCGCCATTGCTCATCACCAGGATCGAATCACCCGGCTGCGCCGCTTTGGCAATCATCGCGACCAGGGTATCGATATCCGCAGTGGTGTGGGCAGGCTGCATACAGGCGTCAGCGACGTCTGAAACCTGCCACGGGATGTGGTGCGGCTGGAACAGAAAAACTTCGTCAGCACGCGCCAGTGACGGTGCCAGTTCGTTTTTATTCACACCCATTTTCATGGTGTTCGACCGTGGCTCCAGCACCGCCAGAATCCGGGCCGTTCCGCCCACTTTGCTGCGCAGCGCAGCCAGGGTCGCCAGAATCGCGGTCGGGTGATGCGCGAAATCGTCATACACTTTGATGCCGTTGACCTCGCCGCGCAGCTCCAGCCGGCGACGCGCGTTGATGAAGCTGTTCAGCGCATGGCCGGCATCTTCTGGCTTCACGCCGACATGCCGTGCTGCGGCGATCGCCATCAGTCCGTTGTGCATGTTGTGCTCACCCACCAGCGCCCAGTTCACTTCGCCCACTTTGGCACCATCAAGCCACACTTCCCACTGCGACGCATCCGCGGTGAGTTTTTTCGCCTGCCAGCGGCCGTGCTCGCCGATACTCTCCTGCTCGCTCCAGCAGCCCATCGCCATTACCTGCCTGAGGTTATGATCGTTTTCTGGCAGCAGGATCTTACCCTGCCCCGGCACGATCCGGATCAGATGATGGAACTGCTTCTGGATCGCCCGCAGATCGTCAAAAATATCCGCATGATCGAATTCAAGGTTATTGAGGATCAGCGTGCGCGGGCAGTAATGGACAAACTTGGAGCGCTTATCAAAAAACGCGCAATCGTACTCATCCGCTTCGATCACGAAGAATGGACTTTTTCCTAATTTTGCCGAAACGTCGAAGTTTCCTGGCACACCACCAATAATGAAGCCCGGCTCCAGCCCGCAGGCCTCCAGAATCCACGCTGCCATGCCGGCGGTGGTGGTTTTGCCATGGGTTCCCGCCACGGCCAGCACCCAGCGATCGCGCAGCACGAAGTCGTGCAGCCACTGCGGGCCAGAGAGGTAAGGAATGTTGCGTTCCAGAACGGCTTCCACACAAGGATTACCGCGCGTCATCGCATTACCGATGATCACTAAGTCCGGTGCCGGGTCGAGCTGGCTTGCGTCATAACCTTCTGTTAATTCAATGCCTTGCTGCTCAAGCAGCGTGCTCATTGGCGGGTAAACGTTGGCGTCCGAACCGGTCACCTGGTGGCCAAGCGAACGGGCCAGCATCGCCAGACCGCCCATAAACGTGCCACAAATCCCAAGGATGTGAATGCGCATAACGAGATCCATTACTCAAAAGTTCGGCGCACAGTGTAACCCTGCTCGCAGACGGAAGAAACGGATTAGGACTATGGTTTTTGAAGTTCAATCGGCTAAACTGCGTACGCATACGTTGGCAGACTGTTACGCATGCTGCCACTCCATCGAAGATTCAGGGAATGTGTTATGAAAACGTTAGGCGAATTTATCGTCGAGAAGCAACACGACTTTCCGCACGCCACAGGTGAACTGACGGCGCTGATTTCAGCCATCAAGCTGGGTGCCAAAATTATCCACCGCGACATTAACAAAGCCGGTTTAGTGGATATTCTCGGTGCCAGTGGGGTTGAGAATGTTCAGGGTGAGCAGCAGATGAAATTGGATCTGTTCGCCAACGAAAAACTGAAAGCGGCATTGAAAGCCCGTGGCATCGTCGCCGGTATCGCGTCTGAAGAAGAGGACGAGTTCGTTATCTTTGAAGGTGAGGAAAACGGTAAGTACGTGGTGTTGATGGATCCGCTGGATGGGTCGTCAAACATCGACGTTAACGTTTCGGTCGGCACCATCTTTTCTATCTATCGCCGCGTCAGTGAGCCGGGTACCCCGGTGGTCGAAGCTGACTTTATGCAGCCGGGCAACAAACAGGTCGCTGCCGGTTATGTGGTGTACGGTTCGTCAACCATGATGGTCTACACCACCGGCGCAGGCGTGCATGCGTTTACTTACGATCCGTCGCTGGGCGTTTTCTGCCTGAGCCACGAGCGCATGACCTTCCCGGAAACCGGTTATACCTATTCGATTAACGAAGGCAACTATATTCGTTTCCCGCAGGGCGTGAAGAAATACCTGAAGTTCTGTCAGGAAGAGGACATTGCTACGCACCGTCCTTACACTTCCCGCTATATCGGTTCGCTGGTGGCTGATTTCCACCGTAACCTGCTGAAGGGCGGCATCTATCTCTACCCGAGCACCGCCAGCCATCCGCAAGGTAAGCTGCGTCTGCTGTATGAGTGCAACCCGATGGCGTTCCTCGCGGAGCAGGCGGGCGGTAAGGCCAGCGATGGTCAGAAACGTATTCTGGATATCCCCCCGGTCACGCTGCATCAGCGCTGCCCGTTCTACTGCGGTAATGAGGCGATGGTCAACGACGTTGAACGTTTCCTCGGCGAATTCCCGGATTGCCGCCAGGGCTAATCTGACGACAATCTCAGGGCGCGAATATCGCGCCCTTTTTTTTTGCTTTCAGACCGGCTGCAAGCGGAACTGCGCCATGGTCGCCTGTAGCTGACCGGACTGGGCCTCCAGCGACTGGGTTGCCGCAGTTGCCTGCTCCACCAGCGCGGCGTTCTGCTGCGCAGCTTCATCCATCTGCGTTACTGCCAGGTTGACCTGCTCAATGCCGCGGCTCTGCTCGTCAGAGGCCATCGAGATCTCTTTCATCAGCGCGGTGACGCGCATCACCTCACCTGAAATTTCATCCATGGTTTCCCCGGCACGCGTCGCCATCTCGCTGCCCTCTTTGACCCGCGACTGCGAATCGCCGATCAGCGTGCGGATCTCTTTGGCGGCGTTGGCACTGCGCTGCGCCAGGGTGCGTACTTCATTGGCGACCACCGCGAAGCCGCGGCCTTGTTCACCCGCGCGCGCCGCTTCTACCGCCGCATTAAGCGCCAGGATATTGGTCTGGAAGGCGATACCGTCGATTACGCTGAGAATGTCGCCGATGCGATTGGCGCTGTCGGTGATCTCATGCATTTTCTCCATTACGTAGCACACCACTTCAGCGCCGCGATCGGCGGTATCTGACACCGCGTTTGCCAGCTGATGTGCCTGCTGCGCGTTGCTGGCATTGAGCCGCACCGTTGCGGTTAACTGCTCCATACTGGCTGCCGTCTGCTCCAGCGAGGCTGCGGACTCTTCGGTGCGCTGCGACAGATTGACGTTGCCTGCGGCCAGTTCACGGCTGCCGATGTCGATTTGCAGGCTGGCTTCCCGCACCTGGCTGACCGAGGCGCGCAACGCCTGCTGCATCTCTGCCAGCGCATGGTTGAGCCGTCCCAGCTCATTGTTACCCGCTGCCGGCAGGGTTTGTGATAAATCGCCAGCGGCAACCTGTTCGAGGTGCACAATGGCGTTGTTAAGCGGCTGAAGCAGCATCCGGCGCAGCAGCTGCCAGGCGAGTACCAGCAGCAGCAGCGTCAGCACCACCGCGACGGCGATCAGAACTTTCATTTTGGTTTCGTTATAGGCCGCCTGCGCCAGCTGCGCGGCGGTCACCTGATTGGCGTACTGGCCGAAATCGTCCACCGCTTTGCTGTAGCGGGCGGCCAGTGAGGCCAGGTTACCCTCCAGCAGCTGGTAATATTCGTCGGTATATTGCTTATCCAGCGCGCTCATCATCGGCCGGATGCCTTGCTCAAGATAGGCTTTGTAGCTGCCCGCCACCGCATCCGCCAGCGTTTTGCCGTGTGCCGTGACCGTGCCCGCATCAATAAAACGTTTCAGGTTCTGCTGCGATGTCACTACATCGGCCTGCGCCAGCTTAGTGACGCCGGCACCTTCTTCCAGCAAGCCAATTTCAATTTTCCGCACCGCCAGCGCCGCGTTGGCACGGGCGCGCATTAAATCCGCGTTGCTCTGATACAGGCTGTTCAGCTCAACTCCCTGAATGCGATTAATCACATCCAGCGATCGGTTCCCTTTGTTAATTGCCACGATACCCATAAAACTCACCGCCAACAGCAGCAGTGTCATAAATGCCAGCAATGCCAGCAACCCCGTGCGAAGTGATAACTGTTTCATCTTGATAGTTTCCGTGTATGAGAAAAGGCGAAATTTCCAGCGGCCCTAAAACGGAACAGGTATCGGCCATCACCCCGCTAAACTTTAACCTTAATGAATGGTTATCGGCTTGATCATCACGGAGACATCTATCAAGCTGGACGCCGCTTATCAGTTACCCGGAGAAGAATAATGAAAACAGGATGGCTTCTGGCCCTGCTGTTGGCCAGCGACGTGGCAATGGCGCAGGATCTGCCAGCGGATGCCGCACTGACACGCTGCCTGAACGGCGCATCGACCACCCTTGCGATGAATCAGTGCTATGCCACAGCCAGTAAGGCCTGGGATCTGGAGATGAATAATCAGTATGGCAAACTGATGAACCGGTTAACCGGCGAGCCTAAAAACAGCTTACGTCAGGCCCAGCGTGCGTGGCTTAGCTACCGCGACAGCTGGCTGGCGGCCAGCCGCAGTCAGCTCAGTAGCCAGGGCACGCTCGGCAGCGTGGCGCTGAGTGCGCAGAGCGTTAGCCTGGTGCGTAACCAGGCGTTGATGCTGCAATCGCTGAACACCGGCAGCTGCGCTAATCCGGATGATTGTTGATGACCACCCGTTTATGCGCTGGCTGAAGTCCTCAGCGCATCCATTCATTTTCAGGGAGAAACCATGGCTGCTTATGCCTCGACCATTATTCTGATCTGCCTCGCCATTCTGAGTTATTTCGTTCATAACAACGCCGTCACCCTCTCCATTCTGGTGCTGCTGGCGATCAAGATCACGCCGCTGGCGCAGTTTTTCCCCTACGTGGAGAAGCAGGGCATTACCTTAGGCATCATTATCCTGACCGTGGCGGTGATGGCGCCGCTGGCCAGCGGATCGCTGCCCGCCTCAACCTTGCTCAAATCCTTTGCCAACTGGAAGTCGATCGTGGCGATTCTGGTCGGCATTTTTGTCGCCTGGCTGGGCGGTCGCGGCGTTAACTTTATGAGCGTTCAGCCCTCGGTCATTGGCGGGTTATTGATTGGTACGGTGATTGGCGTGGCGTTTTTCCGTGGCGTGCCGGTTGGACCGCTGATTGCAGCCGGGATTGTTTCGCTGTTTGTCACGGCAAAGTAGCGTTAGGGTGCATTCCGAAACGCCAAAAAGAGGGCATACTTTCAGAGTCAGTTGGCTATAATAGCCGACACTCAACATACGACTACTGAAGGAATGCCCGATGAGTTTGAACCAGGTGCCAGCAGGTAAAGACCTGCCAGAAGATATCTACGTAATCATTGAGATCCCGGCCAATGCCGATCCGATCAAATATGAAGTTGATAAAGAATCTGGTGCCCTGTTTGTAGACCGTTTCATGTCTACCGCCATGTTCTATCCGTGCAACTACGGCTACATCAACCACACCCTGTCACTGGATGGTGATCCGGTTGACGTGCTGGTCCCAACACCTTACCCGCTGGAGCCAGGTTCTGTGATCCGCTGCCGTCCGGTTGGCGTGCTGAAAATGACCGACGAGTCTGGCGAAGATGCCAAACTGGTGGCGGTTCCGCACACCAAACTCTCTAAAGAGTACGATCACATCAAAGATGTGAACGACCTGCCAGAACTGCTGCGCGCACAGATCACCCACTTCTTTGAACATTACAAAGATCTGGAAAAAGGCAAATGGGTGAAAGTAGATGGCTGGGATAATGCCGAAGCTGCCAAAGCCGAAATCATCTCTTCTTACGAGCGCGCACAGAAGAAATAATTCTGCTGTCAGCCGATAAGTCGAAAAAAAAACACCGTCCAACTGGACGGTGTTTTTGTTCAGGCCTCTGGCTCCTCATCACGCTTTAGCCAGTCCCCGCTCATGATACGCTGGCGTCCTGCCACTGAGCGTTGATAAACATAAAGCCATGCGCTGCCAAACGGCGTCTGAATCAGATGACGTTTGTACTCCCCACCCTTAGTGCGTAACGCATCCAGCTCGCCAAGGGTGGAGGCATCAATGCGGTACACTTCACACTGTACCGTTCCATTGCCTTCAATCACGCCGGGATAATGTCCCAGACTGTAAAGCTCAAAGCCCTCAATCTGGAAATCACCCAGCCATTGCGCATTCGTCATCCAGTGACTGTTTCCCTGTTTGCGCCGTAAACTGCCGTAGACAATTATTCGCATTGCTAAAACTCAAACTGATAGAGCAAATCGAGAGCCTGATCCACACCGGACACGGCTTCCAAATAGAGTTTAGGCATCAGGCGGTAACGCAAGGTTAACGTCGCCAGTGAATCAAAAATGCCGACACCGTATTTTACCTGCAGACCCGGTAGCACATAGCCGCTGACCTGCACCTGCTGGCTGTCGCCAACACCGGCAGTATCAAGGGCCAGATTACTGACACCGAAGGTCTCGCCGATTTTACCCACAACCTGCCCACTTTGTGCAACCCCTAAGCCAACAAGCGCTGAGGTTAGCGCATTACTGTCGCCGTCGCTGCCGAGTCCCTGACCGCGCAGCAGGTAAGAGAGCGCTTCCTGTTGCGACATCGCCGGATCGGAGAAGACTTCAGCTTTTGGCTCATCCGCCAGGCCGGTGACGCGCAGTCCGGCGGTGACATCATCTTCAGTCGCCTCCGGGTTACGGATCGCTTCAAGGTTGATGTAAGGCTGGTCAGGCGGTCCGGCAAACTGCAGTTCGCCCTTACGCACAATCAGATCCTGACCATAGGCGTGGAAGCGGCCGGAAGGAATATTGATCTGGCCGTTGAGGCCGAGACCGGATTTATCCTGCACCAGTTTAAGATCGCCATTGAGCTTCGCTTTCAGCCCGAACGCAGAGAGGCGGACATCGTTACCGACGTGGATCACCAGGTTGCTGTTGATCGGAATGGCGGCGGTTTGCGGCTGAATCGGTTTGAGGTTCTGATCCAGCATCACTTCATCCGAAGAGACCCCGGTGGCGCTTTCCGGCACTTCCTGCACCGTGATGCGCGCCCAGGGAACATCCACCCGGCCCGACAGGTTAAATGCGGCTGGCGTGGCTTCAAACACCAGATCCGGCGAGACATCCATCCGCACCATCGGCGGCACCGTCACCCGCACCCGACTGCCCTGCGCCGCCACGCGTGCACGCCAGTTATCAAGCTGGCTCCAGTCGGCGTTACCGTTGAGGTTAATGTTGCCCTGCGCGGTCTGAATCAGCCCGTTGAGGGTCGAACTCATGCCGTTAAACACCAGATTGAGGTTAGCGGCGGTCAGATCGACCGGCATGAAGCTGCCGTCAACATCGACATCCGACAGGCCGAGCTGACCAAACACCTGCGGCTGCTGCACGCTCCCCCCCAGCCGTAAGCTGCTGTTCAGGTTGCCTTTGATCTTCTCACCCTGCATCAGCGCCGGGTTCAGCATCGCCAGTGACAGATTGCGGATATTGACGTTACCGCCCAGCGTGCGGCGGTTTTCCGGATCGGTGATCTGGACGTTACCATCCAGCTGACCGTTGTTGGCAATGCGGATCAGCCAGTCGAGCTGCGCACGGCCGTCACGCAGTGCCGCATTCAGGTTCAGGGTGTCGAAGGCGACGGGCAACGTATTGCCCTGCACGTCCTGCTGCACTTTGACGCCGTTACCTTTCAGCGCCACCGTACCGGTTGGCAGGCCCTCGCCGGCACGCCAGTTAACCCGCACGTCACCGCTGAACACCCCGCTGAGCTGGGTCGCATCAGGCATAAACGGTTTAACCATCGCCAGATCGAAGCGATTCAGTACCACGTGCGCCTTGCCGCTCGGACCGGCCTCCACCGGTTCCGGTACGCAGAGCTGGGCGTTCGGGTTCTGCCAGCAGTGCGGCCCGATGGTGGCGGTCTGTTTGCTATTGAGGTAGTCGATGGCCATGGCGCGCGTCAGGCGCCATTCCCCTACCGGGGTATCGAAGCGGGTATTGTTCAGTTCGCCTTTCCAGCGCTGCGCCTGGCGATCAAAGCTGCCGTTCAGCGCCAGCTGACCTGACACCGGCTCGCCCTGCACATTGAGCTTCAGCTGATGCTGATGCTCGTTGCCGTCAGCATTCAGGGTCAGCAGGTTAATGCTGAGCGCATCCTGCTTCAGCTGTTCAACGCGCAACTGCAGCTTGCCAGCCACCTGCTCGCCGGAGCGGACATCTCCGTTCAGCGTGACGCGGTTAATCTGCATCTGCTGCCAGCGCAGGCCACGGGCATTAAGATCGGCCAGCAGCTGCGGCGCGCTCAGGGTGCCACGCGCTTTGATTGTGCCGTTGACCACGCCGCCCAGACCGGGCAGCGCATTGTCGAGCTGCGGCGCGTCGATGCGGGCATCAAGATCCAGCTGCTCACCCAAAGCGCCCTTCACGTCCAGATGGTTACGACCCAGCGCCAGTTTAATGCCGGGTATTGTCCACTGGTTGTAGCTGTTGCCGGTGAGCGAGCCATCCGCCGTGACCGCGTTCTGCTTCACGTTCCCTTTCAACTGCAGCTGCGGCACGCTTAACTGCCAGCTGCCACCGTAAAGGCTACCGCGGGTGGTGATTTTGCCGTCCAGGCGGGCGGGCCAGTCGGGATACTGCTGAGCGGTGTTGATGCCGGCCAGCGTCAGTTCGCTGCGCCAGCTGATCGCCTTACTCCAGTCGACCAGCGCGGTCAGATCGATATTGCCCTGCAGTGCCGCGATGCGCAGTTTATCGAGGCTGAACTGCTCGACGTTACCTTTACCGGTCAGTGAAATATTGGCCGGTGGCACTGCATCCCCTTTCACCGCAGTCCGCAGCGACATCACGTAGTCGGTCGCTTTACCTTTGAACTGGTAGTCGAGGTTATCGGCCTGGTACTGCACTGCGCCGGTTAACGGCCAGCGCAGCTGCGGACTGGTGAGCCGCAGCGACAGCGGCAAACCCGCTACCGCCAGCTGGGTGGTGGCATCCAGCTGTGCTTTCACCGGACCGGAAAGGTTGAGCGCCAGCTTCAGCTCATCGCGCATCGCACCGTTAAGCTTCAGCGCGATTTTTTCGCCTTTGATCGGCTCGCTATTCACGTCACCGTTAAGCGAGAAATCGACCGGCCAGTTATCCGCCAGCGTTGCCTGACCGCTGCCGTTCAGCTTGCCGAGGTTCGAGTCCACCTCCAGCGTGCTGAGCTGCATCTGGCGGTCAGCGGTTTTGGCTTTCAGCAGCAGCCGGCTAATCGCAATGTCGGTATCACCGGTGATGCGCAGCTGTTCGCCAAGGATCTGCTGCACATCAATATCCAGCGGCAAGCGGAAATCGGGTAACGCCGGCAGCAACGGCTGCGCGAACATCGCCTGCAGGGTTTCACCCAGCGGCTTTTCCGCCGGTTGCGGCTGCTGCACTTTCGGTTGTACCACCTGCTCATCAGCCACCTGCGCCGCTTTCGGCAGGGCAATCAGCAGGCTTTGAATGTGAGTCGGATTGAGCGTCAGCGCCCGATCCTGCCACTGCAGCCCGGTGGTGAAATCCAGCAGCGAGATGGCGGTATCATCAACTTTCACATTGATATTGTGCAGGCCAAGATGCCGCAGGGTGATCGGATAAGGCGTGCTGAGGTTGGCGTTGCCGCTCTGCTCTTCCGGCGGCGGCTCGCTGGCCGGCGTCATCTTCTTGCTGTCGACCACCACGCTGATATCACTCAGCGAAACATCGTTGACGCAGACCGATGAGTGCAGCAGACAGTTGAGATCGACAGCGAGGTGAATCTTCCCGGCATCGACGCTGACGCCAGGCATTTCATAACGCAGCCCACTCAGGGTCAGATTACGCCAGCCGCCATCGACCTGCTTGATCGATAAACCCGGCACCCAGCGCGAAGCGCCGTTTAGCAGCAGATGTAAACCGGGCGTGGTGCCGACTAAAAACGCCACGCCGCCTAATAGCAGCACCAGAAAAATCAGAATGCCGATCAGGACCTTTTTCCACAGCTTCATAGTTCAGGCCCCAGTCCGATGTAAAATTGCAATCCATGCTCCTCGTCATCCCCAATCGGTCGGGCGATATCCAGCTTGATCGGCCCCACCGGTGAAGACCAGCGTACGCCGAAACCGGCGCCGGTTTTAAGGTTGCTCTGTTTGATATCGTTGACGGCTTCGCCCGAGTCGACAAATACCGCTCCCCACCATTTGCCACTGACGTTGTACTGATATTCCAGCGATCCGGTGGCGAGCTTAGAGGCACCGGTCAGTTTGCCGTCCTCATCGCGTGGTGAAATGTCTTTGTATTTATAACCGCGAATGCTGCGGTCGCCGCCCGCGAAGAAGCGGAGATCCGGCGGCACTTTTTCGAAGTTGTTGGTTTCGATCCAGCCGAGATTGCCGCGCGCGACGAAACGGTGTTTATCGCCGAGCGTGCGGATCCAGACGTTCTGCGCCTGCAGAATCAGGAAGTCGACATCCGAGCCCCAGGTGGTATCGGAGACATCCACCGAGTAGCGCTGTGAGTCGCCCCAGGTCGGCATTAAGCCACCGCGTGAGCGGGTTCGGTTCACGCTGACCCCAGGATAGAGCAGCATGGTGGTGTCGGTGACGCTGCCCTGGGTAAAGTGGTCCAGGCTCCAGCGCAGATTAATCGCTTTCTGCCAGCCGCTGCTGCTGTCCCAGTTGCGCGACATCGCCAGCGTGGTGGTATCGGCTTTGGTATCGTTGAGATCGGTGCGCTTCAGGCCACCTGAGAAGGTGTAATACTGCTCCAGCGGGCTTTTCAGCAGCGGAACTTTATAGCTCAGATCGACCTGCTGCTCCGGCGCTGAAACATAGGCGCTGGCCGCCAGACTGTGGCCGCGATCGTTGATCCACGGTTTTTTCCAGGTGCCTTTCAGTCGCGGTCCGACATCCGTCGAGTAGCCGACCCCGGTTTCAATGGTGTTTTCGGTGCGTGGCGACATCACCGCATTGAGCGGCAGAACTTTGGTTTTGCGCCCCTGTTTAAACTCCGGAGCCACCACCACGGAATTAAACCAGCCGGTGGCGGAGAGGCGGCGGTTCAGCTCGGCTAAATCGCGGGAGGTGTAGTAGTCGCCCTGCTTAAAGGGCACCAGATTTTGCAGATACTCCTCGCGAATTTGCGAGCCTTCAAAGCTGACGTCGCCAAAACGGTAACGCTGACCGCTGTCGTAGTCGATATCCCAGAACGCTTCGCGCCGTTCGACCGATACGCCTAACTGGCTTTTCTTAAAGTTGCCATCGAAGTAACCATTGCGCAGAGCAAGATTAGAAAAACCACTTTTGAATTTGTCATACTGACCGTGATTGAGCTGGGTGCCCACTTTGGGGCGTCCCTGCGCCACCCAGGCTTTATAGTCGGCATCGTTACGCGCATCGCCTTCAATGACGATGCTGCTGCCGCCAATTTTAACCGGTTCGCCGGGCGTGACCCGCGCCACCAGCACCGGACGACCGCCGTTTGCCGGCGCTGGGCGGGATTCGAAGTCAATCACCGGCTCATAATAGCCGAGCGCGCGCAGGCCCTCTTTTATCGCTACCGAGACGCGCGCGCGAAAGCGGCCGTCGTTCGAAACCTCATCGTTGCCAATGGTCGACAGGCGCGCCCTGACGTTTTTTTGCAAATCCCCGGTTAAGCCTTCTACCTGTAATCGTACCGTTGCCGCCTCAAGGGCGGGCGCGGCAAGCAGCAGGCTGGCCATGCAATAGACATAAAATCGTGGCACCTGTACTCCTGTTAAACATGCCGGCCCCTTTTCCGCGGGGCACTTATTAATCATCTTTGCCTGCGCTAGCGCGACGGCAACACCCTCATCATAGCCGCACTTTATGCTAATCGGCGGCGTAAAATCGACTTCTAAGTCAAATGCCCGGGTATTGTCGGTAAATGACGCGGACGATACAACCGCTGTGGTGAGGAATGATTGTCGCCGCTGACTCCACTCAGATTAATCCGAGTGCGGCCAGGCCGGACCGGTCAGCTCTCCGCGCGTCAACAGGGCGTTTGCCCTCTGGCGGCCCGGTGATAGCACCTGCTATAATCTGCCACCACAGGCATTTCGCCTGTTTTCATTTCTGCCCCGACATTGTCTTTTCCTGTCGAACTGGCGCAGACATTTTTGGCACGGATAGCCCTGTTTGACGGGTAAGCAGATCACTTGCGATCTCACCTGTACGCTGCCCAGGCCAAAAATGACAAGTGGATAACCCTTTGGATCTCTTATGTTAGATAGCTTACTTGTCATCCTGTTACTGATCGTAATCAGTGCATTTTTTTCCCTGTCGGAAATCTCGCTGGCAGCCGCCCGCAAGATAAAACTCAAGCTGCTGGCGGATGAGGGCAATATCAATGCGCAACGCGTATTGAAAATGCAGGAAACGCCGGGCATGTTCTTTACCGTGGTGCAAATTGGCCTGAACGCGGTGGCCATCCTCGGCGGTATTGTCGGCGATGCGGCTTTTTCACCGGCGTTCAGCAGCCTGTTTAACCGCTTTGTCGCGCCGGAACTGGCGGAGCAGCTCAGTTTCATCTGCTCGTTCACCATCGTCACCAGCCTGTTTATCCTGTTCGCCGACTTAACGCCAAAACGGGTCGGTATGATCGCCCCGGAAACCATCGCCCTGCGCATCATCAATCCGATGCGTTTCTGCCTGCTGTTAATGCGCCCGCTGGTGTGGCTGTTTAACGGTCTGGCTAACGTCTTCTTCCGCATCTTTAAACTGCCAATGGTGCGTAAAGACGATATCACCTCTGATGATATCTACGCGGTGGTGGAAGCCGGGGCGCTGGCCGGGGTGCTGCGTAAACAGGAACATGAGTTAATCGAGAACGTGTTTGAGCTGGAGTCACGTACCGTTCCGTCGTCGATGACCTCACGCGAAAACATCGTCTGGTTTGATCTGCATGAAGATGAAACCAGCCTTAAAACCAAAATCGCCCAACATCCCCACTCTAAATTCCTGGTCTGCAGCGGCGATATCGATCATATCGTCGGTTACGTTGACTCGAAAGAGCTGCTGCTGCGGGTGCTGGGAAATCAGAGTATGGCGCTGAACAGCGGTTTGCAGATCCGTTCTGCGCTGATTGTGCCGGATACGCTTACGCTGTCTGAGGCGCTGGAGAGTTTCAAAACCGCCGGGGAAGACTTCGCGGTGATCATGAACGAATATGCGCTGGTGGTTGGCATCATCACCCTGAACGACGTGATGACCACGCTGATGGGCGACCTGGTCGGTCAGGGCATGGAAGAGCAGATTGTGGCGCGTGATGAGAATTCATGGCTGGTAGAAGGCGGTACGCCGATTGATGATGTGATGCGGGTGCTGGACATCGATGACTTCCCGCAGTCAGGCAACTACGAAACCATCGGCGGCTTTATGATGTATATGCTGCGTAAAATTCCTAAGCGTACCGACTTCGTGAAGTTTGCCGGTTATAAGTTCGAAGTGGTGGACATCGACAGTTATCGCATCGACCAGCTACTGGTGACCCGCATTGATGAGCGGCCGCCGGTGCTGAATATGACCAAAAGCGAAGAAGAGTAGACTGACTAAGCGCCTGGCCCATCAGGCGTAATTTTTGCAGACAGTCTGGACTCAGACAGCGCGGAACAAGCAGGCTTACAGGTACTAGGTAAGGGTTGGGCGCACTGACCCGGTTAAGACTGGCAACGTTCAGACTGACAAATAACATAGCCTGACTGGATAAACGCTAAGGGCGCCATCGGCGCCCTTGTGATTAGTTGAACTCAAGTTTCAGACGAACGACCTGGCGGTTAATTTCTGACATCACGCTCAGGTGCTGTTTGTCTTTGACGCGCGGGATTAACACTTTCCCTTTATCAAACTCAAACGCGCCGACATCCTTGATATACAACCTTCCTTTGAACAGCGTTTTTACATATTTCGCTATTTGCAGCGGATTATAGCGCTGGAAGATCTTCATACTGATTAACTCCTGTACAATTTTAAGCACGCTTCGCCGTTTCCAAAATAGGTACGAGCCCATGAAGCGCGAATTCGGGGTAAACTATAGAACACTCAGCGCTGCTGGTGTTCCGAAAAATGAATTTTTTTACTGAGTTGACACATCATTACAGAACACTCTGTTATTACGCTCACACAACACAGTATAAACCTTCAGTCGTTAAGGATTTGTGGTGCTGATAACAAACCTGACACCTTTCCAGGACAGCTGCATCATCCCCGCCTACTATTGCAATAAAATGACTAACTGGTCTGATCACTTAAGGAAACAGCGATGCGAATCACTCTGGCAGCGATAGTTTTGTCGTTACTGATACCGGCAAGCGTTATGGCGCATGATTTGAAGCAGGATGCGCGTGTACCGGCCGTCGGCGTGAATGACAAAGGTGAGCTGTTATTGCAGCAGGATAAGTTTAGCTATAAAAACTGGAACAGTGCGCAGCTGAGCGGGAAAGTTCGCGTGATTCAGCATATTGCCGGGCGTTCATCAGCCAAACAAATGAATGCGGCCTTAATTGAAGCGATCAAAGCCGCGAAGCTGCCGCATGAACGTTATCAGACCACCACCATCGTTAATACCGATGACGCGATTCCGGGTACCGGCATGTTTGTGCGCAGCAGCATTGAGAGCAATAAGCAGCAGTACCCATGGTCACAGTTCATCGTCGATGACAAAGGCAATGTGCAGCGCGCCTGGCAGCTGCAACAGGGCGGCTCTGCCATTGTGGTACTCGATAAACGCGGCACGGTGAAATTTGTTAAGGATGGGCCGCTAACGCAGGAAGAAGTACAGCAGGTGGTGACGCTGGTGACCTCCCTGCTGGCGCAGTAGCGGTTGCAGAGTGGCGGGAGGCGAGCGTCCTCCCGCTTAACCGACTAGAACAGAGAGACGCGAAAGCCGGGATTGAGGAAGGATTCGCGTGGCGCGTAATCCAGGGTTTTGCCCTGCCAGTCGTGTACGTGGGCACCCGCCGCCATCGCCACCGCGTGACCTGCGCCGGTATCCCAGATGTTGGTCGGCCCGAAGCGCGGATAGAGCTGGGCTTTGCCTTCCGCCACCAGGCAGAACTTCAGCGATGAACCGGTCGCCACGGTCTGATGTTCACCCAGCTGTTTCAGATACTGTTTCATCTCATCATCGTCGCCGTGTGAGCGGCTCACCACCACCAGCGGCGGCCGGGCGTCACGCGCCTGAATCTGTTCACGGTGGCCGCCCTCTTCTTTCCAGGCTTTGCCTTCTGCGGCAGAGTACATCACCCCCAGCGCGGGCGCATAGACCACGCCCAGCACCGGTTTGCCAGCGTCAATCAGCGCAATATTGACGGTGAATTCGCCGTTACGCTTGATGAACTCTTTGGTGCCATCGAGCGGATCGACCAGCCAGTAGCGCTGCCAGTGCTGACGCACCTCCCAGGCCGGCGGGTCCTCTTCTGACAGGACCGGCAGGTCAGGCGAAAGCTGCGCCAGACCGTTAACGATCACCTGATGCGCGGCGATATCGGCCGCGGTGACCGGCGAGTCATCCGATTTGTGAGAAACGTCAAGCGGCGCGGCGTCGTTGTAAACCTGCATAATCGCGTCGCCCGCTTCGCGTGCCAGTTGGCAAATTTGCTCTAACATTTTTCACCTCGTTGTGTCCATCTGCTGCACGTTCAGTTCAACGCCTGATGGTTACATTTTAGCAGTTCCGCTCCGCCAGCCGATCACGCGACGGCAGTCCGGAGCAATTTATAGATATATCAATATCATAGTTAACTGCTTATCGCCACGCCTGCCGGCCCTGCCACAGTCTGAAAGCTATAAACCGCTGAGCGATGCGCCAAAACGATACATCCATCACGATTTAAACTGACCACTCGTCAGGCTTTTACATTACTTTGAGAGCCTTAACTTATCTGGCAGCAGGAGCAAGCATGTTTAAGCCTGGAATGATGTTACTGGCCCTGAGCGTTTCCGTCGCCGCATCGGCGGCAACGGTCGATTTGCGGATACTCGAAACCACCGATCTGCACAGTAACATGATGGATTTCGACTACTACAAAGATACTCCGACCGAGAAATTTGGCCTGGTCCGGACCGCCACGCTGATTCATGCGGCGCGCCAGCAGGTTAAAAACAGCGTACTGGTCGATAACGGCGACATCATCCAGGGCAGCCCGCTCGGCGATTATATGGCAGCCAAAGGGCTGAACGCGGGCGAGATCCATCCGGTTTACAAAGCGCTTAACACTCTCGACTACAGCGTCGGCAATCTGGGTAATCACGAGTTTAACTATGGCCTGCCTTACCTGAAAAAAGCGCTGGCCGGCGCACGCTTTCCTTATGTCAACGCCAACGTTATTGATCTCAAAAGCGGCAAGCCCCTGTTCACCCCCTACCTGATTAAATCGACCGAGGTGGTAGATCGTGACGGCAACGCGCAGACGGTGAAGATTGGCTACATCGGCTTTGTGCCGCCACAGATTATGGTGTGGGATAAAGCCAATCTGCAGGGCAAAGTGCGGGTGGATGACATCACCGAAACCGCCCGCCGCTACGTTCCTGAAATGCGCGCTCAGGGTGCCGATATTATCGTCGCCATTCCCCATTCCGGCCTGAGCAGCGAGCCGTATCACGCGCTGGCGGAAAACTCGGTTTACTACCTCAGCCAGGTTGAAGGTATCAACGCCATTATGTTTGGCCATGCGCATGCGGTGTTCCCGGGCAGTGACTTCGCCACTATCAAAGGCGCAGATATCGCCCAGGGAACGCTGAACGGCGTTCCGGCCGTGATGCCCGGCATGTGGGGCGATCATCTGGGTGTGGTCGATCTGGTGCTGAATAATGACGGCGGACGCTGGCAGGTCAGCAGCGGCAAAGCCGAGGCGCGGCCGATTTATGACAGCGCAGCGAAAAAGTCGTTAGCGGCGGAAGATCCGGCGCTGGTGCAGGTGCTGGCTGACGATCATCGTGCTACGCGGGCATTTGTCGCTAAGCCGATCGGCAAATCCGCCGATGTGATGTACAGCTATCTGTCACTGGTGCAGGACGATCCGACCGTGCAGATCGTGAATAATGCGCAGCGCGCCTACGTTGAACATTTTATTCAGGGCGATCCGGATCTCGGTCGACTGCCGGTCCTCTCTGCGGCAGCACCGTTTAAAGCGGGTGGCCGCAGGAACGATCCGGCCAGCTATGTTGAAGTAGAGAAAGGACCGCTGACCTTCCGCAATGCCGCCGATCTCTATCTTTATCCGAATACCCTGGTGGTGATGAAAATCAGCGGTGCGCAGGTGAAAGAGTGGCTGGAATGTTCGGCGGGCCAGTTCAATCAGATCGATCCGCACAGCAGCAAAACCCAGTCGCTGATCAACTGGAATTTCCGTACCTACAACTTTGACGTGATTGATGGGGTTAATTATCAGATCGATGTAACCCAGCCAGCGCGTTATGACGCTGAGTGTCAGCTGATCCATCCGCAGGCGTCGCGCATTCGCCAGCTGAGCTGGCAGGGCAAGCCGATCGATCCACAGGCAACCTTCCTGGTGGCGACCAACAACTATCGCGCTTACGGCGGCAAGTTTGCCGGCACCGGCGATAAGTACATTGCCTTTGCTTCACCGGATGAGAACCGTTCCGTGGTGGCCGCCTATATCAGCGCGGAAACCAAAAAACAGGGTGAAGTCAGGCCGCAGGCGGATAATAACTGGCGTCTGGCGCCGATTGCCTCTGCCACGCCGCTGGATATCCGCTTTGAAACCGCGCCTGGCGATAAAGCGACCCACTTTATTCAGCAGCATGCACAGTATCCGCTCCAGCCAACGGGCACGGATGCGATCGGTTTTGCTCTCTGGCAGGTAAATTTACAGCAGTAAGAAGGAAGAGGCAGCGGCGGGCAGAGCCGCCGCTGGCGTTCCCTTTGTCTGGTCATCTGACAGAGGCTCAGGTCAGGCCCGCGAGGGGACGCAACGCTGCCCCCGCCAGGGGAGCAGCGCCGGGGTATTACAGGATTTCCAGCAGCTCTACTTCAAAAATCAGGGTGCTGAATGGCGGGATAGAGGCACCGGCACCACGCTCGCCGTACGCGAGGTTGTGTGGGATCACCAGTTCCCATTTTGAGCCAACCGGCATCAGGGTCAGCGCTTCAATCCAGCCGGCGATCACGCCGCTGACCGGGAATTCTGCTGGCTCACCGCGTGCTACGGAGCTATCGAACACGCTGCCGTCAATCAGTTTGCCGGTGTAGTGCACGCGAACGCGGTCCTGGCGTGAAGGGATAGGACCTTCGCCCTGAGTGATGACGCTGAACTGCAGGCCGGATTCGGTGCTGCTCACGCCTTCACGCTGCGCATGTTCCAGCAGGAATGCCTGACCTTCTGCCGCCATCGCTTCGGTGCGCTCACGGCGCACGCCTTCTGCGCGTTCATGCACTTCACGCAGTGCGCGATGAACCACATCAACCGGTACCGCCGGCGAGTTCCCTTCCAGCGCGTCGCGCAGGCCCGCGAGCAGTGCTTCTGGCTGCAGCCCCTGCAGACCAGATTCCAGCAACTGCTGGCCAACCTGTAAACCAATACCGTAACTTGCTTGTGCTTCGACGCTGTCGAAAGAAGGGGTAGTCATCTTCGTTCCTTTCACTCTCGGATAAATTCGAACCGGCAGCATAGCAGTGCAGGCCGCTGGCGTAAAATGCCCTGCATCGCAGATGACTTTTCGCGGCGAAAGAGAAACAATACCCCGGTCAAATTTATCAATGCTGGCAGGCACTTCGCGCCGGTATTGCCCATACTATAACTGTTGACGGAATTACGCCGTCTGTTACACACCAAAAGAGAGAACACATGGGCCAGATCGCCCCACGACGCCGCAGGACGCGCGCAACGCGTATTGTATCCCGGCTGCAAACCTGGCTGGCCGCACGCAAGCCGCAGCAACCCGCTGGAGAGGAGGAACCACGAATGGCTTCAGACGCGTCATCACGGCTACCGACATGGCTTCATCGTATCTGGCATGTTACCGACCACATCGGCTGGATGGACCCGCTGCCTGCGCCGCATCGCCGTGGCATTGTTATCGCGCTGCTGGTGATGCTGCTGGCGTTTCTCTGGCCGGTCAGTACACCGCGCTATCCGGTGGAGCGTCCGGTTACGCCGTCGGCTGAGAAAGAGGTGCCGATGCAGGCGGATATTTATGACAACAAAACCGACTCATCCGCTTCTCAGCCGCAGCCGACGCCAAAAGCGGATTCACAGGGAGAGTGGCGCAACTATACGGTCGCCTCAGGCCAGACGCTGGCCCAGCTGTTCCGTGACAACAGTCTGCCGGTGAATGATGTGTTTGCGATGGCGCGGGTGGAAGGCAGCGATCAGCCGCTGAGTTCACTGAAAAGCGGTCAACAGGTCAAAATCCGTCAGGATGCACAGGGCGCAGTGACCGGACTGACCATCGAGGGCGCTAACGGCCCGGTGCTGTTCACGCGTCAGCCGGATGGCAGCTTTATTCGCGCGCAATAGCGTTCTGGCGGCGATAAAAACAAAAACGCCGGCACAAGGCCGGCGTTCCCGCAGTGCTCAGTAATAAAAATTACTCAGCAACGATATTCACGATCAGTTTCGCGAATACTTCACTGTGAACCTGGAAGTTCACTTCGTGCTCACCGGTGGTGCGCAGAACGCCGTTCGGCAGACGAACTTCGCTCTTAGCCACTTCAACGCCAGCTGCAGAAACTGCATCAGCGATGTCGCGGGTACCGATAGAACCGAACAGTTTACCTTCGTCGCCTGCTTTAGACGCGATGGTTACGGTGCCCAGTGCATTGATTTTCTCAGCGCGTGCATTTGCTGCAGCCAGAACGTCGGACAGTTTAGCTTCCAGTTCTGCACGGCGTGCTTCGAAGAATTCAACGTTTTTCCGGGTAGCAGGAACAGCTTTGCCCTGTGGTACCAGGAAGTTACGAGCGTAGCCCGCTTTAACGTTAACCTGATCACCCAGGCTGCCCAGGTTTGCTACTTTATCAAGCAGAATAACTTGCATTACCTTATCCTCTTAAAGTCGTTAATGGACAGTTGCCGATTACTGATGACGATCAGTGTACGGCAGCAGAGACAGGTAACGCGCGCGCTTGATAGCACGAGCCAGCTGACGCTGGTATTTTGCGCGAGTACCAGTGATACGGCTTGGTACGATCTTGCCGCTTTCAGTGATGTAGTTTTTCAGCGTTGCGATATCTTTATAATCGATCTCTTGAACGCCTTCCGCGGTGAAACGGCAGAACTTGCGACGACGGAAATAACGTGCCATTTGGCTAGTCTCCAGAATCTATCAATTCAATCTGCTCGGCATGTAACACCATTTTGCTCTGGCCATTGCGTGCCTGATGGCAGCTAATGAAACCGTCGAGTGTGAGTTGCGTGCCGACCGTTATATGTTGAGTAATCACCTGATGGGCAGTGCCGCTGATAATCACCGGCATACGACACCAGGCTTGCCGGTGAAACCCGGCCTCCTCCTGCACTGAGCGGTGCTCAAGCACAAACTGACAGTGCGGAATTCCTGACGGGCTAATTTTTCGAACCGGCGTCTTGCACACCGTGCCAGACAAGCGCAGTCGATTAACCGTCACGATGGATTACTCTTCAGAATCCCCAGCATCTGAGTCATCAGCGGATTCGTTAGCAAAATCTTCGCGGCGCTCACGACGCTCGTCTTTCGCTTTAACCATCGGTGATGCTTCAGTTACCGCGTTTTTAACGCGCATAACCATGCTACGGATAACGGCGTCGTTGAAGCGGAAGTTCGTTTCCAGCTCATCGATCGCTTCCTGCGGCGCTTCAACGTTCAGCAGAACGTAGTGCGCTTTGTGCAGTTTGTTGATCGGGTAAGCCAGCTGACGGCGGCCCCAGTCTTCCAGACGGTGAATCGTGCCCTGTGCACCAGTGATGGCACCAGTGTAACGCTCGATCATGCCCGGAACCTGTTCGCTCTGGTCAGGATGGACCATAAATACGATTTCGTAATGACGCATCGAAATTGCTCCTTACGGATTATTCAGCCTCCTGTCGGGGTCAACCGCGGCCCATGGAAGCAAGGAACGTTATAGGCTGTGTCCCACAAAGGTTCGTTGTGACGAGCGCTTGTGGGACACAGCCTGAGAATGCGGCTGAAAAATTGACGCGTAATCATACTGGCGGCGACCACTAAACTCAAGCGCACATTTCAACAAATGCCATCCGGCGTGCCAGATACGCAGCCTTTTCGTGCTAATCATGTGAATACAGCGGGTTAAACGGGGATTGTTCAAAAACGTTGATAAAGAGGTTCAGGCGGACGATCTGGCGATAATATCGCCAGTCGCTAAACTTAATGCAGACGTTACGGTTTGGCTTATCGGCGTCTAACAGAGTGTCTTCCCTGAAGTGAGGAGTCGGCCATGAAAAGGTACGTCATCGCCACTTTACTGGGTCTCTTCCTGTCTCTACCCGCTCTTGCCAGCAATGCTGACTGTGCGCAGCAGATGAGAAGTCACAGCAGCAAAGCGGCCGCGGGTTATGTTTACGTTAATCGACTGGATGCACCGGAGAATAATCCGGTCAGTGCGCCAGCCCGACTGTCAGAACGGTTCACTGCCCGCTGATAAACGGGTCGGACCCGGGCGGAGCAGACCCCTCCGCCCTTTTTTACGTCTGAGGTTAAAGCTGATGCTTAAAGAAGCTCACCAGCGCCGTCAAACCTGACGGCGTAATCTTATGCCCAATCTGCGTTTCCGACAGGGAAGTCAGATGCTGCGCTAATCCTTTGCTGCGCAGCGCGGTTTCCAGCCGGGCGCTTTCAGCAAAGGGCACCACCTCATCGGCTTCGCCATGCCACAGCAGCAGTGGACGATTGGCCAGCGTCTCCAGCCGGGTGCTGGGATCGTATTCTGCCAGCGGGGCCATGCGGGCCTCAAACTGTGCCTGCTGTTCCGGCGAGCGCACCACCAGCGGTGGGAACAGCGTCTGGCTGAGCTGCATAAAGTAACCGGAGCCCATCATACAGGCGACGCTGTGAATCTGCGGATAGCGGGCCATCGCCCCCAGCGCCGTCATACCACCCATCGACGCCCCGGCGACCGCAAACCGTTCTCCGGCAATCAAATCCGCACTGCGCAGCGCCGATTCCAGCTGCGGCAGCTCATCAATATTTTTTTTCAGGATATCCCAGAAGCGACTCAGGCGGCTTTCGGCATCGCCGTGATAGCGTGCGCCGTGCAGATCCGCATCCGGCATCACCGCCCGGAATCCGGCCTGCGCTAAGGCGACGGCGAAATAGGCATAGACCTCTTTCGACGAGGTGAAGCCGTGATAAAACAGCACGGTCGGCAGCCGGTTACGCCGCTGACCAGCCGGCGCGGCGTGCAGACACTCAATTCCTGCCAGCATTTCCGTGTTGAGTTCGATCATATTCTCTCCTGAAGGGGCAAAGCACAGGCTTTGAGTGTAGGTTCTGCCACCCCATTTGCGAAGCCATTCCTCGCAGCCCGTCGTCAGCTTCCGCACTAAACTTTTCCGTGTTGCTGCCGTTGATCCGGTATCCCCCTCAAGTGATCAAAGGTAATTTATGAAGCGTCTCTCTCTCAGCGGCCTGAGTCTTGGAGTTAAGCTGTCTGTACTGACGTCTCTCAGCGTAGCGTTATTACTGCTGGTTCTGACGCTGACCCAGAGCCACACCGCCTCACGCCAGCTGGAAAACCTCGCGATTGATGATATGCACAATCAGGTGCAGGGCATCAGTGAAATGGCGACCATGTTCAACGCCACGCTTTCCGAAGAGGTGAGCAACTACACCACTTTGTTTAGCAGCTTTTTACCCAAGCGCTTTAGCCTCGATGAGAGTGCCCGGGTGCAGGTGGGCAGCTTTTCGACGCCGGTGCTGCGTGCCGGCTTAAAGACGCTCAACCTCGATCAGACGGCGGTGGACGATTTCACCGAGCGCACCGCCGCGGTCGCCACCATTTTCGTGCGTGACGGCGATGATTTTATCCGTATCTCCACCTCACTGAAGAAGCAGGATGGCAGTCGCGCCATCGGCACCCAGCTCGACCGCGCCAGCGCCGCCTGGAAAAGCGTGCATCAGGGGGAAATCTACCGCGGCCTCGCCACGCTGTTTGGCCATCGCTACATCACCCAGTATCAGCCGGTCAAAGATGCCAGCGGCACGGTAGTCGCCATTCTGTTTGTCGGGGTCGGAATCGATCAACAATATGCCCTGATGCGGGAGAAGATCCTCGCACGCCGGCTGGGCGACAGCGGCCATTTTTATGTGATTAACGGCGCGCCCGGCAGCGCTCAGGGTCAGTATCTGTTTGATCAGCAAAACGAAGGGAAGCTGCCGGGCTGGGATAACGCGATACAGCAGCAACTGCTGACCCAGCCGCAGGGGATACAACAGCTGGAGGTAGCCGGTGAGACCCGCATGCTGGCCTGGCAGCAGTTACCGGGCTGGAACTGGGTGATTGTCGGCGAGGTTAACCGCGCCAGCCTGCTGGCACCGATTACACACAGTCGTAACCTGTTTTTACTCACCGGCCTGGCGCTGGTGCTGGTGTTTGCGCTTGGCTTTGTCTGGTACAGCCGCCGGGCGATTACCCGCCCGCTGCAGCAGGTGATTCATCTGGCGCAGCAGTATGCCGCCGGTAATTTGCAGGTGCATCTTGATACGCCGCGTCGCGACGAAGTGGGCCAGCTGATCAACGCCATCAACGGCATTGGCGATGGCCTGGAGAAGATCGTCGGCCAGGTGCGCAGCGCCGCGCAGGAGATCAGTGACGGCACTGATACCATCGCCGCCAGCAGCCACAATATCAGCGAACAGATTGGTCGTCAGGCCAGCAGCGTTGAGCAGACCTCGGCCAGCATGGAGCAGTTTGGCGCGACGGTAGAACATACCGCCGATAGCCTGCGCCAGGCGATGTCGCTGGTGTCTGAAGCCAGCGCTATCGTCAGCCAGGGCAGCCAGACCGTGGTGCGCTCGGTTAACACCATGTCGGCCATTAAAATCTCGTCGCAGAGCATTGCTGATATCACCCATGTGATCGAATCTATCGCCTTCCAGACCAATATCCTGGCGCTGAATGCGGCGGTTGAAGCCGCGCGCGCCGGTGAACAGGGACGCGGATTTGCGGTGGTAGCGGCCGAAGTGCGGGCGCTGGCGCAGCGCTCGGCGCAGGCCGCGAAAGAGATTGATGGGCTGATCGCCACCTCAATCGGCAACGTGGCGGAAGGCCATCTGTTATCTGAGCAGACCCGCGACGCGATGACCCATATCGTGACGCACATTGAGCAGGTCCAGGCGCTGATGGGCGAGATCAACGTGGCGGCGCAACAGCAGGCTGCCGGCATTGGTCAGGTTAATCTGGCGATGAACCAGATCAGCCAGGCGACGCATCAGAACAGTGAACTGGTGGCACAGGCGGAAAACAGCGCCCAGAACCTGAGCGATAAAGGCCATCATCTGACCCAACTGGTCAGCGTTTTTAGCCTCAAATCCTGACGGCATTCGGGACGATGACATACACTTAATGCTTCGTCCTGCATGAGGGTTTTTCTATGCGTTTCGCTTACTTACTGGTGTTAAGCCTGTCACTGGCAGGCTGTTCTGCGTTTCAGACGACCCCAAAAGCGCCGCCCGCGCCGACGCAACAGGCGCAGGAAATTTCACGGGCGCAAAGTGCCGGTTTACCGAAGCTGGGCAATATCACCGTCAACGTGCACGGTTCACCCGATGATGCACAGCGCGCCGTGGCCGCCCGGGCCAATCAGTCCGGTGCGACCTACTATCAGATCGTGGCGCTGAGTGAAACGGTGATGCCTGGCTTATGGTACGCCAGCGCGATCCTCTACGGCGCTTCACCCACCGCAGGCGCGGGCCAGTAAGCGGTCGGCCAGCGCGGCGTCAAGTGGACGTGAGCCGCGCTGATCGAGCCATTGCCGGCACCAGCCATCCGCCAGCGGTGGCTCGTCGTATTTCAGCAGCTGTGCGCCCGTTGCCAGCAGCAGCAGGCTGCGGGTCAGTTCCCGCGCCTGCGCCTCCGGTATTTTGTGCAGCCGCAGACGCAACTGTCGCCAGCGCGCATCGAAATGGCGGTTGCTGCCTTTGACCGCCTCAAATTCCTGGCTGAGCATCTCTGCCGCATCGCTCTGCCGCGAAAGCGCGCGCAACACGTCGAGGCACATCACGTTGCCCGACCCTTCCCAGATACTGTTAACCGGGATATCGCGATACAGGCGCGGCAGCTCACTGGCTTCGCAGTAGCCGATGCCGCCTAACACCTCCATCGCTTCCGCCACAAACGGCGCGCCTGCTTTGCATATCTGGTACTTCGCCGCCGGGGTAAACAGGCGGGCAAAGGCAACCTCATGCGGTTTTGCCGGCTGCGACCAGGCGCGGGCCAGCCGCATCAGTAAGGCGGTCTGCCCTTCCAGCTGCAGCGCCTGCTGCGCCAGCACCTGACGCATCAGCGGCTGATCCACCAGATTTTTACCCAGCACCTGACGCTGGTGCGCATGATAGAGCGCAACTGAAAAAGCGCGCCGCATCTGACCGTGACTGCCAAGCGCGCAGTCAAAGCGGGTCATGCCGCCCATTTTCAGGATCAGCCGCACGCCTTCGCCCTCTTCCCCCAGCAGCCAGCCGGTGGCATCGCGAAACTCAACTTCGCTGCTGGCATTGGATCGATTGCCCAGCTTATCTTTTAGTCGCTCAATCAGGATGGCATTGCGGGAACCGTCCGGTAGCAGGCGCGGCAGGAAGAAGCAGCTCAGGCCGGCCGGCGTCTGCGCCAGCACCAGATGCGCATCGCTTTGCGGCACTGAGAAAAACCACTTATGACCGGTCAGCCGGTACCTTTCACCGGGGCCGCGCGCGCCCAGCGGCTCAGCACGGGTGGTGGTGGTGAGCAGATCGCTGCCGCCCTGTTTTTCTGTCATGCCCATGCCGATCAGCAAGCCGCGTTTTTGAGAGCCAGGCTGGGCATGGGTGTCATAGCGATCGCTGAGCAGCGGATCGAGCCAGCCTTCGAACGCGGCCGGCAGATAGGTCTGGAGCAGCGGGATGGCCGCGTGGGTCATCGTCACCGGGCAGAGCGTGCCCGCTTCAACCTGAGCATGCAGAATAAAACGGGCGGCACGCGCCACACTGGCATGTTCGCGCACCGTTGGTTGCCAGCTGAGATTGTGCAGACGGCTGGCGCAGACGCCCTGCATCAGCAGATGCCAGGCGGGATGAAAACGCACTTCATCAAGCCGCACGCCACGCGCATCGTAGCGCAGCAGTTCAGGCGGTTCGGCATTGGCCAGCCGGCCAAGCTCCAGCGATTCAGCACTGCCAAGCTGCAGTCCGACGGAAGCCAGCCATTCGCGATCCCACTCCGCGCCCTCGCGCTGTAGCGCTTCACTCAGCGGCGTATCGGAAAGGAACAGATTGCTGTTACTGAGAGGATGGGGCTGATTAAAAACGGTGTGTGTTGTCCAGGTCATAACCACTCCTCGCGGATGTCACTCAGTAAGTATACCCGTCGTCTTTCAAGCTGCATTTTTGTTGGCTGCGTTCACTCACCCGAATCACTTACTCATGTAAGCTCATCGGGATTCGTTCTCTTGCCGCCTCAATGCAACCCGAAATCCTTTGGGTATATACGAATGACGCGCAGTTATGCCTGGTACAGAAACTAATTTGTGGCGAGGATCACAGCGGGGATCAGGCGTTGCGCTGGCGCACCGCTTCAAACAGGCAGACGCCGGTCGCGACCGAGACGTTCAGCGAAGAGACGCTGCCCGCCATCGGAATACTGATCAGCTCATCGCAATGTTCACGGGTCAGGCGACGCATACCTTCACCCTCTGCGCCCATCACCAGCGCCATCGGGCCGGTCATTTTGCTCTGATACACGGTATGATCGGCTTCACCGGCGGTGCCGACTACCCAGATGTTGTACTCCTGCAGCAGACGCAGCGTCCGGGCCAGGTTAGTGACGCGGATTAACGGCACGTTCTCTGCCGCACCGCTGGCTACTTTTTTAGCGGTGGCATTCAGCGGAGCGGAGCGATCTTTTGGCACGATCACCGCATCCACGCCCGCCGCATCGGCGCTGCGCAGACAGGCTCCGAGGTTATGCGGATCGGTAACCCCGTCCAGCACCAGCAGAAACGGTTTCTCCAGGCTCTGCAGCAGATCCGGCAGATCGCCTTCCTGATACTGACGGCCCGGCTTAACCTGCGCCACGATACCCTGATGCACGCCGCCTTCAACCTGGCTGTCCAGCCACTTACGCTCTGCCAGTTGAATCACGATCCCCTGAGCTTCCAGCGCGGCGACCAGGGGTTGCAGGCGACGATCGTCGCGGCCTTTGAGGATAAAGACCTGCTGGAAACGTTGTGGGTCGCGTTCCAGCAGCGCCTGCACGGCATGGATACCAAAAATAATTTCGCTCATCGATCTGCTCAGTGTTTGGAAATGAATAAATTACCGCCCTTTCCCGGCTGAGAAAGGGCGGCTATGCGCATCAGTCAGTTTGCGCTTTTTTGCTGGCGCGCTTAGCCCGCGTGGCGGCGGCGATTTTACGGCTTTTTTCCGAGACGGTTTTACTTTTTTTCTCGGTTTTTGCCGCTGCCGGTTTGCCCTTGTCACCGCGGAAAGCAGCGTCTGGTTCAAAATTGGACTTCTTGCTGACATCACGACGGCGTTTTGACGGTGGCTTACCATCACGTTTCGCCCGATCGCGCTCGGTTTTACCTTCGCCGCGCACCTGACGCTGGCTGGAGATCAGGGCAAAGTCGATTTTACGCTCGTCCATGTGCACCGCTTCGACCCGCACTTCCACAATATCGCCAAGACGATAGGTGCGGCCGCCGGACTCGCCTATCAGGCGCTGACCCACCGGATCAAAACGGTAGTAGTCGTTATCCAGCGTCGAAACATGCACCAGACCATCGATAAACAGATCGCTTAAGCGAACAAAGAAGCCAAAGCCGGTGACGCTGGAGATCACGCCATTGAACACGTTACCGACCTGGTCCTGCATGAAGTCACACTTGAGCCAGTCCGCGACGTCGCGGGTCGCTTCATCAGCCCGGCGTTCGGTCAGGGAACAGTGCAGCCCCAGCTGCAGCATCTCCGGCATATCGTAGTGATAGCCACCGGTCGCGGTCATCCGATCTTTGATCGCGTTGCTGTCTTTCGGCATCAGATATTTGATGGCGCGTTGTACCAGACCTTTACCTTCACCCTGCTCTTTTGCCAGCAGATATTTGATGGCGCGATGCAATGTCAGATCCGGGTAGCGGCGGATTGGCGAGGTAAAGTGGGCATAGGAAGTCAGCGCCAGACCGAAGTGGCCGCGGTTTTCCGGATCGTAAACTGCCTGCTTCATCGAACGCAGCAGCATGGTTTGCAGCATTTCCGCATCCGGACGATCGGCCACCTGTTTCAGCAGCGCCGCGTAGTCGATCGGCTGCGGTTTGTTGCCGCCGGGCAGGCTCAGTCCCAGCTCGTTTAATACGGTACGGAAACTTTTGATGCTTTCGTCGGTTGGGCGATCGTGATCGCGGAACAGCGCCGGTTCCTGATTTTTCTCAACGAAGCGTGCCGAGGCGATGTTCGCCAGGATCATGCACTCTTCAATCAGTTTGTGGGCGTCATTACGTGAAACACGCTCAACACGCTCAATGCGGCGCTCGGCGTTGAAGATGAACTTCGCTTCTTCAGTCTCAAACGAGATACCGCCACGCTCTTCACGTGCTGCTTCCAGCGCCTGATACAGGTTGTGCAGCTCTTCAAGGTCTTTCACCAGCGGCGCATACTGCTGACGCAGCTCTTTGTCGCCCTGCAGAATGTTCCAGACTTTGTTGTAAGTCAGACGCGCATGCGAATTCATTACCGCTTCGTAGTGTTTGAAGCCGGTCAGTTTCCCTTTCGAGGAAACGGTCATTTCGCACACCATACACAGGCGATCGACCTGTGGATTGAGCGAACATAAACCGTTCGACAGCACTTCCGGCAGCATCGGTACCACCTGCGACGGGAAATAGACCGAGGTACCGCGCTGATGGGCTTCGTTATCCAGCGGCGTGCCGGGGCGAACGTAATAGCTCACATCGGCGATAGCCACCCACAGCCGCCAGCCGCCACCGCGTTTTTTCTCACAGTAAACCGCATCGTCAAAGTCACGGGCGTCTTCGCCATCAATCGTGACCAGCGGCAGCTTACGTAAGTCAACGCGTCCTTTTTTGGCCTCTTCCGGCACTTCTTCTTTCAGCTTGCTGACCTGCTCTTCAACCTCTGGCGGCCAGCTGTGCGGGATTTCATGGGTCCGCAGCGCCATATCGACCGCCAGGCTGGTGCCCATATCGTCGCCCAGAATCTCAGCTACTTTACCGATCGCTTTGCTGCGACGCGTTGGACGCTGAACTAACTCCACCACCACGACCGAGCCCATGCGGGCATTCATGGTTTCTTCCGGTGGGATCAGGATGTCAAAGCTCAGGCGGCTGTCGTCCGGCACCACAAAACCAGCACCGGCGTCGGTAAAGTAACGGCCAACAATCTGGTTGTTGCGAGGTTCCTGTACCCGGACCACGCGCGCTTCGCGGCGGCCTTTACGATCGGCACCCAGCGGCTGTGCCAGGATAACGTCGCCGTGCATGCAAAACTTCATCTGTTCGGCGGAGAGGTAGAGATCGTCCTTCTGACCTTCTGCCCGCAGGAAGCCGTAGCCATCACGGTGGCCGATGACCTTCCCGCGCAGCAGATCCAGACGTTCCGGCAGGGCATAGCATTGACGGCGGGTGAACACCAGCTGACCATCACGCTCCATGGCGCGAAGACGGCGACGCAGCGCCTCAATGTGCTCTTCTTCCTGCAGGTTCATCTCTTGCGCCAGCTCTTCGCGGCTGGCCGGTTTTTCACGTTTTTCTAATAGCGCCAGAATAAATTCACGGCTTGGAATAGGGTTTTCGTATTTTTCAGCTTCTCTATCCTGAAAAGGATCTTTTGACATAGCGGTTCCTCCGATGTCATTGAGTATTTATTGCCACCGGCGGTTCGGACAATATGATTTCATATAGTTGGGTGTTCCCTTCAACCAAATCCGCCAACGTGTAACTATCCAGTTCCTGCAGGAAGCACTGCACCGCGTCATGTAGCGCCTTCTTCAGGCGACAGGCGGGCGTGATGGAACAGGATGCGCAGTCCACTAACTGTAGTGGCTCCATCTT
This sequence comes from Pantoea sp. X-Soil-YNGN-775, assembly GCF_059730575.1. Taxonomy (NCBI): domain Bacteria; kingdom Pseudomonadati; phylum Pseudomonadota; class Gammaproteobacteria; order Enterobacterales; family Erwiniaceae; genus Pantoea; species Pantoea sp. X-Soil-YNGN-775. Next base: position 3,744,474 of record NZ_AP035945.1, read on the forward strand.
ACGCACTACGTCACCAATCACAATCTGACTGGCTGGCATGCCAAGACGAAGTCCCCCGTTTTTGCCGCGCGTTGCTGCGATATATCCCGCCCGGCTCAGTTGATTAATAATTTTGACCATGTGATTACGTGATACACCGTAAGTGTTGGTCACTTCAGTGATGTTGGTCTGCCGGCCTTCGGGTAACGAAGCCAGATAAATCAGGGCCCGTAAACCATAATCAGTAAAACTCGTCAGCTGCACAGTAACCTCAGTGAATCATCAAAAGTGGCATCGCATAACTCGCCTTGCGATTGATGTCAGGAATAAATCGGATCGCCATGCGATTGGCTACGATGATAAACCAGAGTCTGATTGATCGTGCGTTTTTTTCAGCCAGCACTGGGTTGGACAAGCGAAGGGAGGTTTAGTGGCATCAATGAGTGGAAAAACAAAGGCCGGACAGGGTCCGGCCTGGGTGATTATGCGTCGAACGGATCGCGCAGAATCATCGTTTCACTGCGGTCCGGGCCAGTTGAGATAATATCAACCGGAACACCCGTCACTTCCTCAACACGCTTGATATAGTCGCGAGCAGCTTGTGGTAAGCCCTCCAGCGTCTTGACACCAAAAGTGGTCTCGCTCCAGCCTGGCAGCGTTTCGTAGATCGGCTCAATGCCTTCCCAGTTCTCTGCCGCCAGTGGCGTGGTTGTTACTTCACGGCCATCCGGCATCCGGTAAGCCACGCAGATTTTAACTTCTTTCAGGCCATCCAGCACGTCCAGTTTGGTCATGCAGAAACCAGAAAGGGAGTTGATCTGCACCGCACGACGCACCGCAACCGCATCCAGCCAGCCGGTACGACGACGACGGCCGGTGGTGGCACCGAACTCGTTACCCTGCTTACAGAGGAACTCACCGGTTTCGTCAAACAGCTCGGTCGGGAATGGACCAGCACCGACGCGGGTTGAGTACGCTTTCACAATACCCAGCACGTAATCGACATAGCGCGGGCCAATGCCTGAACCGGTCGCCACGCCGCCAGCGGTGGTGTTGGACGAGGTCACGTACGGATAGGTACCGTGATCGATATCCAGCAGCGTACCCTGCGCGCCTTCAAACATGATCAGATCGCCACGCTTACGCGCGCCGTCCAGCAGCTCAGAGACGTCAACCACCATGCTGGTCAGGATGTCGGCAATCGCCATCACATCGTTCAGCACTTTATCGAAGTCGACCGCCTGCTCTTTGTAGTAGTGAACCAGCTGGAAGTTGTAGAAATCAACCACTTCTTTCAGCTTGGCGGCAAAGGTCTCTTTGTTGAACAGATCGCTGACGCGCAGCGCACGGCGGGCGACTTTATCTTCATAAGCCGGACCAATACCGCGGCCGGTGGTTCCGATCGCCTTCGCACCACGCGCTTTTTCGCGCGCCATGTCCATGGCAACGTGATACTGCAGAATCAACGGACAGGCTTCAGAAATCAGCAGACGTTCGCGTACCGGAATCCCGCGCTCTTCGAGGCCTTTCATCTCTTTCATTAAGGCTTCAGGAGAGAGCACTACGCCGTTACCAATAATGCTGGTGACGTTATCGCGCAGAATGCCAGAAGGGATCAGGTGGAGGACGGTTTTTTCACCGTTGATGACAAGTGTGTGGCCCGCATTGTGGCCGCCTTGATAACGCACAACGTAATTCGCGCGTTCAGTCAGAAGGTCTACAATCTTACCTTTACCTTCGTCACCCCATTGGGTGCCCAGTACGACGACGTTCTTACCCATTTCTCAAAATCACCGATTGCTTAAAAAAGGATTCTACCATCTGATCCGGTGGTTTTCAGCACTTTTAGCATACGATTGCGCGCTTTTTTGCCTGCGTTTTGATCTCTACAACATGTTGGGGAAAATAACGGTAACAGGCACAATTTATGCGCCAGGCCAGCCACTATGACAGGTTACCGTGCAGGCTGAGCATGCAATAGATCACCATTCCGGCCACCACCAGCCCGCCACCAAAACGGTGCAACAGGCGATCGGGCAGCTGCGTCATTGCCAGGATCATCCGGCGCCAGGCGCGCGGCATAAACATCGGTCCCAACCCTTCCAGCACTAATACCAGCGCCAGTGCCATCCAGATGCTTGTTTTCATACTGATACCCAAAAAAAAGGCCGACAACATTGTCGGCCTGTAGGTTATATCAGTTCTTAACGTGTCGCGTTAGAGGGCGCTTTCATATATCGGAAGAAGTCGCTGTCCGGGCTCAACACCATCACATCCTGATTGTCATTGAAGCTGTTTTCATAAGCTCGCAGGCTACGGATAAAGGCGTAGAAGTCCGGGTCCTGACTGAATGCCGCGGCAAACAGTCGCGCCGTCTCCGCATCGCCATCACCACGGGTAATCAGCGCTTCACGCTGGGCCTCGGCCAGGGTACGCGTTACCTGGTAATCAGCCTGGGCGCGCAGTTTTTCCGCCTCTTCCTGACCTTGTGAACGCTGGCTACGCGCTACCGCTTCACGCTCTGCACGCATACGGTTGAAGATCGCGTCAGAAACTTCGGTCGGCAGGTTGATCTGCTTAATCCGCACATCCACCACCTGAATACCTAACGCCGCCATACTGTTCGGGTTCGGTGCCGGTTCGCTGCTGTTGGTTTCACGTTCTACGCGGGCCGCTGCACTGGCAATCGCATCATCGGCGGCCGGGGTGGCGATTTCGTCATCGCTGCCTGCGGTACCGGTGTTCAGCGCATCACGCACGTCGGTGGTAAGACGACCACGCGAGTCGGTCACGATGTCTTTCACATCCAGACGACCCATTTCAGAACGCAGACGGTCGCTGAACTTACGTTTCAGCAGTACTTCTGCCTGAGAAACATCGCCGCCACCGGTGGCCAGGTAGTAACGACTGAAGTCGCTGATACGCCATTTGATGTAGGAATCAACGATCAGATCTTTCTTCTCTTTAGTGACGAAGCGATCGGCCTGGTTGTCCATGGTCTGAATGCGGGCATCCAGCGTTTTAACCGTTTCGAGGAATGGGATCTTGAAATGCAGACCCGGCTCAAACACCTGCGGTTTGTTTTCGTCGTCGCGCAGAACTTTACCGAAGCGCAGTACAATGCCGCGCTGACCTTCCTGCACCACAAACAGCGACGCATAGAGCGCCACCAGCACGACGATGATTAATACTACTATTGGCTTACGCATCGATTACTCTCTCCCTTCGCGCTGGCTGTCGTTGCGCAGAGCGTTAGCCCGACGCTGATCCATGATGCTGTCCGGACTGTATGACGACGTGTCACTGCGGCTGGCGCTGCGATCGGAGAGCGCAGGCTGCGCACCATTGCCCCCTTTCTGACCGTTGTGGCCGGTTGATGCCTGACCGCCACGCATCAGTTGATCGAGTGGCAGCACCATCAGGTTATTACCCCGATCGTTAACCAGCACTTTACGCGTGTGGCTGAGCACCCGTTCCATCGTTTCGATATAGAGACGCTCTTTGGTGATTTCCGGTGCCGCTTTGTACTCAGGCAGGATCTTGGCAAACCGCGCCACTTCACCCTGCGCTTCCAGTACCGTCCGCTCTTTATACGCGCGGGCTTCTTCCAGAATACGCTGCGCCTGACCGTTAGCACGCGGCTGAACTTCGTTGGCGTAGGCTTCCGCTTCGCGGACATACTGCTCGCGGTTTTCACGTGCAGCAATCGCGTCATCAAACGCGGACTTCACTTCTTCCGGTGGACGGGCCGCCTGGAAGTTAACGTCCAGCACCGCGATGCCCATATTGTAAGGGCGAATCGTTTCGTCGATTTCACGCTGGGTTTCGCTACGAACTACGGTACGGCCTTCGGTCAGGATACGGTCCATGGTGGAACGACCAATGACGCCGCGCAGTGCGCTGTCGGTCGCCTGACGCAGACTGTCATCCGCGCTGGTAACGGCATAAAGATAACGTTCCGGATCGGTAACCCGGTACTGGACGTTCATCTCAACCCGCACCACGTTCTCATCCGAGGTCAGCATCACGCCTGACGCGGCCAGTTCACGTACTGCTTCAACGTTAACCGCACGCACCTGATCGATAAAGGTCGGTTTCCAGTTCAGACCCGGCTCAACCAGATGACTGAACTTGCCGAAGCGCGTTACCACGCCACGTTCCGCTTCTTTGATGGTGTAGAAACCGCTTGCTGCCCAGATGACGACGGCTGCAACAGCTACAATACCAACAATTTTGCCGCCGCTGCCGGAGCCGCGCTGACCGTTGTCGTTCTGTTTGCCACCGCCCAGACCACCAAGCTTCTTGCTCAGCTTACGGAAGATATCATCCAGATCAGGAGGCCCGGATTCCCGTCCTCCTTTATTCCCCCCAGAGTTGCCGCCTTGATTATTGCTGCTTCCCCACGGGTCGCGGTCCTGTCCGTTATTTCCGGGCTGATTCCACGCCATGTCTCTACTCCATTTATTGTATTTGCGATTTTTACCCTTCATCTTTCGGATTGCAGCGGTGTTGGCTGCCTTCGCTCACCCCGTTCACTTACCTGCGTAAGCTCCCGGGGATTCACTCAGTTGCCGCCTTGCTGAAATCCGAAATACTCGGGTAACGCCTGCGTATTCGGGTCTGCAACGAAAGTGCGACAATCTTCAATTTTTAAGGTAAATGCGTTTGGGCAATATCAAACAATATAACTGGTCAGCGACGGTTCCTGTTTGCATAAGCGCAACCATTCAATGATTGGCATACGAATCTGCAATCCTACACTGCCGTCTTCCTGATTCCACTCTTTCTCAATCGCCTGCAACTGGTAGAAACGGCTGCGCAAGCGCCCCGCTTCGGGTGGCAGACGTAATTCGTATTGGGCAATTTCGCCCGACAGCCGCTCAGACAGCGCCTGCCATAATAACGGAATGCCAGCACCGGTCTGGGCAGACAGCCAGACGCGAATCGGCAGATTTTCTTCGTTACGATCGATGCGCGGTTCAAAGCCATCGAGCATATCGATCTTATTCATGACCAGTAAGGTGGGAATTTCGTCAGCGTCGATCTCTTCCAGTACGGTATCAACGGCTTCAATATTTTCCGTGACGCGAACGTCAGCACCGTCAATCACATGCAGCAGCAGCGTCGCCTGACGCGTCTCCTGCAGAGTCGCTTTAAAGGCAGCAACCAAATCGTGAGGAAGATGGCGGATAAAGCCGACCGTATCCGCCAGCACCACTTCACCGACATCGGCGACGTTCAGGCGGCGCAGCGTTGGATCAAGGGTCGCAAACAGCTGATCGGCGGCAAAGACGTTGGCTGAGGTCATGGCGTTAAACAGCGTCGATTTACCGGCGTTGGTATAACCGACCAGCGACACGGTTGGCACATCGGCCTTGGCGCGTGCCTGACGTCCCTGCTCACGCTGTTTCTCTACCCGTTCCAGACGGGATAAAATCTGGCTGATACGGCCGCGTAATAGGCGGCGGTCCGTTTCTAACTGTGTTTCACCCGGACCGCGTAAGCCGATTCCGCCTTTCTGGCGTTCAAGGTGCGTCCAGCCACGTACCAGACGCGTGGCAAGGTGGCGTAGCTGTGCCAGCTCAACCTGCAATTTACCTTCGTGGGTGCGTGCGCGTTGGGCGAAGATATCAAGAATTAAGCCGGTACGATCAATCACCCGGCATTCGCACAGGCGCTCGAGATTTCTTTCCTGAGCGGGCGTAAGGGCATGATCGAATAAGACGACCGATGCTCCTGTTGTTTTTACCGCATCGGCAATTTCAACGGCCTTTCCTTCACCGACAAAATACTTGGGATGTGGCGCTTTGCGGCTGCCAGTGACCACTTGCAGCGCGTCAACGCCAGCAGAAGAGACCAGGGTTTCAAACTCCTGAAGATCTTCTACTTCTTTGTCTTGGGAGAACCAGATGTGTACCAGTACGGCCTGCTCACCGGCATCATAACGGTCAAACAAGCTATAACCTCGCTAAAATAAAAGACCAGGACGGAAAACCATTTACGCTCTCCGGTCCTGGCTGTACGGCGACGCGTTATTCTGCGTTATCACCGTCTTGTTGTGGCTGTGGCTGCGCAGATGAGTTGCTGCCGCCATGATGGTAATTGTTGCTGCCGCCACCGGTATTATTACTATGGTGAGAAACCGGGCGCGAAGGAACAACGGTAGAAATGGCGTGTTTATAAACCATCTGACTTACCGTGTTTTTCAGCAAAATTACAAACTGATCAAATGACTCAATCTGACCCTGCAGCTTGATACCGTTAACCAAATAAATCGAAACCGGAACACGTTCACGACGCAGTGCGTTCAAAAACGGGTCTTGTAATGATTGCCCCTTAGCCATTCTATCTTTTCCTTATATGCTTGTTGTTTGTTGCTCGTAGAACCTATGGTTCTGAAAAAACTGCGTAAAAATTTGCGCACGATAACCCGTCAATTGTACACAATCACCCATGCTTCGCACTAAGAACCTGTAGCACCTTGTCACGCGCCAGTTGGGGTTCGTCACTGTCGAGCCAGTGGACATTTTCCCAGCCGCGTAACCAGGTCATCTGGCGCTTAGCGAGTTGCCGGGTTGCGCAAATTCCCCGATAAACCATCTCGTCATAATCGATTTCGCCCGATAAATAAGACCACATCTGGCGATAGCCAACACAACGAATGGAAGGCATGTCCGTATGCAAATCACCTCGTGCAAACAGGGCCCGAGACTCCGCTTCAAATCCTGACGCTAACATCTGCTCAAAACGCAACGCGATGCGCTGATGTAACAGTTCACGGCTCGCGGGGGCGATGGCAAACTGGTACACGTCGTAGGGTAACGCTTCACCGGACGTTTTTGTCAGTTCCGTTAAAGTTTTACCCGAAATGAAAAAAACTTCCAGTGCTCGCGAAAGTCTCTGCGGATCATTCGGATGAATACGACTGCCGGCAACCGGGTCGATTTCACACAGCTGGCGGTGTAAAGCTTCCCAGCCTTTTTCACGCGCCGTTTGCTCTATCCGCTGACGAACCTCGGGATCGGCCGAGGGCAACGGCGACAATCCTTCAAGTAACGCCTTGAAGTAGAGCATGGTTCCACCAACAAGCAACGGAATTCGTCCGGCCTGAACGATATCCGCCATTTCTGCTAACGCATCACGTCGAAACTCCGCCGCCGAATAGGCTTCCGCGGGGTCGCGTATGTCCAGCAAACGATGGGGCGCCACTGCTAACTCCTCAGCCGACGGTTTCGCCGTGCCAATATCCATCTGACGATAGATTAAGGCAGAATCTACGCTGATTAGTTCCACTGGCAAATGCTTACGCAGCTCAATCGCTAACGCCGTCTTGCCAGACGCCGTGGGTCCCATCAAAAATATAGCCTTTGGCCGGCCAGCCTGGTTTAGTTCACTCATGCTTCAACGCGTCAATCGCGCTCTCAATCTTTATGGCCTGTATCAGACCTGAAGGCGGCGATTTTAATAGCTGTGGACAGAGCCGTTCCAGCTCAGCCAGCAGGTTAATCGCCTGTGAGTGATTCCAGTCAGATGACTCTGCATCCTGACGTCGCGCCAGCCACTGGGCCAGTTGCGTCGCAGAGTTATCTTGCTGCCGGGCGAGATAGCCTAACAGGTCAGGAATCAAGATTTGTAAATTTTGTGTTCGTAACGGTAAAGGAACCGCGCGCAGGGTCACATGGTCACCTTCCAGCTGCAGTTCTATTCCCATCTGATTGAGCAGACTGCTGTTTTTCTGTGCAGCCTGCCGTTCAGCCTCGTCAATTTTGAGCCGCACCGGAATCAGTAATGGCTGCGGTTTTAAGCCGGTTTCGCCGGGCTGAAGCTGCGCCTGTTTTACCCAGCGCGCCGCCACCGGCAGCGCCAGCAGCAGCAGTTTCTGGTCCTGCTCCAGCAGCGCATAGTGGTGATGCAGCACCGTCAGTACGCGGCCAAAACTCTGCGCATGCGCCGCCAGCGGTGACGCTTTGACGACGGCACGCGGTGCCGGTTCAGCAGGCTGTGCCGGTGGCGCACTGCCGGTGGGGGTTTTCAGCAGCTGCTGATAGACAGCACCTTCCCGCTGACGATAACCGCTCTCTTTGCTTTGCCAGGCTGGAGCGGGTCCCGACGCCGAAGCTGCCGGCGCTGGCTCGCTGCGACGCGCGGCGGGCTGTGAAAAATGGTTTCCCCCGGCCGCCTGACGATTCTCGGGCTGCCAGCGCGGCGCGGGTTCTTCCGCCTGCCGTGTCGGCAGTACCGGGGCCGCGCTCGCCTGTAACACGCTCATCACACCCTGATAGATAAAATCATGCACCAGCCGCGACTGATGAAACCGCACCTCATGTTTTGCCGGATGAACGTTGACATCCACCTGGTGCGGATCGATTTCCAGATAGAGCACATAGGCAGGCTGCTGATCCTCCTGCAGCTGGGTCTGGAAAGCCTGACGGATAGCATGATTGATCAGTTTATCCCGCATCATGCGGCCGTTTACGTAGCAATACTGCAGGTCGCTGACCTGACGCGAACCGGTCGGATCGGCCACCCAGCCGCGCAGCGACAGATCGTCGTGCTGCCAGTCGATGCGTAACGCATGCTGCATGAAGGTGACGCCACAGATAGACGCCAGCCGCCGTTCGCGCTGACTCTCATCACTGACCGCCCGATACTGACGCATCATTTTGCCGTTGTGACTGAGCGAAATCGCCACGTCAAAGCGAGCCAGCGCGATGCGGCGTATCACTTCATCGATGTGACCGAACTCGGTTTTTTCGGTACGCATGAATTTGCGGCGCGCCGGGGTGTTGTAAAACAGATCCAGCACTTCCAGCGTGGTGCCGCACGGATGCGCAGCAGGCTTAACCGTCACCGCCATATCGCGCCCTTCGGCATAGGCCTGCCAGGCTTCAGTTTGATCGGCGGTGCGCGAGGTCAGGGTCAGGCGAGAGACCGAGCTGATACTGGCCAGCGCTTCGCCCCGGAAACCGAGGCTCATGATCGCCTCCAGATCATCCAGTGAGGCAATCTTGCTGGTGGCATGGCGGGCCAGCGCCATCGCCAGTTCGCTTTTTACGATGCCGCACCCGTTGTCACGGATGCGTATCAGCTTCGCGCCGCCCTTTTCAATCTCAACATCAATGCGCGTTGCGCCAGCATCAAGGCTGTTTTCCACCAGCTCTTTCACAACCGATGCAGGACGCTCGACCACTTCACCCGCCGCAATCTGGTTTGCCAGTTGCGGCGGTAAAATTTGTATCGGCATGGTGGATATCCTTTTAGCTGATAGCCCGGCGCAGTGGCCGGGCGAACATTCAGGATGCAGGAATTTTAAGGTTCTGCCCCAACATCACGTTGGTCGACTTCAGATTATTGGTCTGCATTATCGCTTTCGGACTGACGCCGTAGTGGGCGGCAATACCGGTCAGCGAGTCGCCGCGCACCACTTTATGCCGGACTATGCCGCCGCGCGTGGAGGCTCGGTTGGTCCGGCTGGCGGCAGCGCTGGCCGGCACTTTCAGGCGCTGTCCAACCCACACCACATCTCGCTTCAGCGTATTCATCTCGCGCAGGGTGGCCATGCTAACGCCGTACTTCGCGGCGATGCCCGACAGCGTCTCGCCGCGCGTCACCGTATGACGCTGAATAGCACCGGTATACTGCGTCACGCCGGTCGCCGGATTGCTGGCGACGCTAACCGCTGGCGACGAGTCCAGCGGCCGGTTTTCCTCCTTTGGGATGGATTGCAGCGGGTGCGCCAGGAAATAAGTGCGCAGACCTTTATAGATCGACTGCGCAATCTTATCCTGGTGTGCGCTACTGCCCAGCAGTCGCTCCTCCGAGGAATTACTGATAAAGCCGGTTTCCACCAACAGCGAAGGAATATCCGGCGAACGCAGCACGCCAAGGCTGGCATGCTCTGGTAAGCGTTTATGCAGCGAGGTGACGCCGCGTAATTGCTGTAATACCCGCTGGGCAATGTCATAACCGACGCGCTGTGAATGACCAAACTGCAGGTCGAGCACCGCCTGGCTGAGATAAGGGTCCGCCTGACTGTTCGCCAGCAGATCGCCTGCGCCGCCCAGTAGTTCAGACTGCTTCTCTTTCTGCTCCAGCCAGTTTGCCATCTCACTGTTGGCACGACGGTTTGACAACACCCAGACCGACGCACCGGTCGCCGCATGGCTTGGCGCGGCATCGGCGTGAATAGAAACCAGCACGTTGGCGTTGGCTTTACGCGCCACGTCAGAACGGCCCATCACCGAAATAAAATAGTCGCCATCACGGGTTAGTACGCCTTTAAACATCGGATCGTTGTTCAGCAACACACGCAGCTTACGGGCGATAGCGATGGTGACATTCTTCTCTTTCAGTCCGCGCTGTCCGATAGCGCCGGGGTCCTGACCGCCGTGTCCGGCATCAATCGCCACAATCACCGTGTCGTTGCGGCTGACTGTGCTGCCCGGACGTACCGTGCTGGCTGTGCTGGTGACGGCGGTAACCGGATTGGCATTAAACGGGTTAGCGGCGGCGCTCTGAACCGGGGCGCGGACCGGCGCAGGATCCGGCTTCGGTGCCGGACGGGTTACCGCCGGCCGTGAACCGGTAATGGTAAATACCACGCTGTAGCTGCTGCCGTTACGCTGCGTTACCGCCCGGGTTTTGCCCGGCTGCGTCAGTTCAAACACCAACCGTACGCTCTGTTTATCTTTTGGCGTGCTGGTGCGGATGCGCTTTACAATGTTTTCTCCGCTGAAGTTCAGCGGCAGTCCCTGCACCACACCGCTCTGGCGCACGTCCAGCACCACCCGATCCGGGTTGCGCAGCGGGAAGAAGCCATACACCGGCTGCCCGGCAAAGTTCAGGGTCACCGTGGCCTGGTTATCGCCATTGGCGACTTTGATATCCGACAGGGTGGCCGCGAACAGCGGCGTGCAGACCAGCAGCAGGGTCGCCAGGGCTAATTTCATCCGTGACTTCATGCCGGGTCCCTGTGTTGTGTGAGTGAGATCATCCACTGCTCTGCCTGCGGCGTGTGGGCCGCCAGCTCCGCTTCACGCGCATCATCAACATAGCGCAGGGTTAAGGAGAGATCGGGCGGCGGCAGAAACCCTTCGCCCTGCTGTGGCCATTCGACCAGACAGATGGCGTCACCGCTGAAATAGTCGCGGATACCCATAAATTCCAGCTCTTCCGGGTCGGCCAGTCGATAGAGGTCAAAATGATAAAGTGAGCGCTCACCCAGGGTGTAAGGCTCAACCAGCGTGTAGGTCGGGCTTTTTACGTTGCCCTGATGACCCAGCGCCTGCAGAAAGCCGCGGCTGAAGGTGGTTTTACCCGCCCCCAGATCGCCATAGAGATAAATGACCGCCGCGTTGCCACAGGCACGCGCCAGTTGAGCGCCCAAACCGAGCGTAGCCGCCTCATCGGGCAAAGAAATAACACAGGTCTTCATGCTTCTTGATTCATCTCAGGATTAACAAATTGCCACAGCAGCTCAAGTAAATCTGTTGCCAGCATACGGCGCGTGCCACGTTGTGCGGCCACCGCATCCGCTGCCGCACCGTGCGCGACGCAGCCGGCACAGGCCGCATCAAACAGCCTCAGTTTCTGCCCCATCAGCGAGGCGATAATCCCACTCAGGAGATCGCCCATGCCGCCGGAGGCCATGCCAGCATTGCCTACATCGGCAAACGCCATTTCACCCTGCTCGCTGGCGATCAGTGTTCCGGCACCTTTCAGTACCACCACGCCACCGTAGCGCTGGGCTAAGCTCTGCGCTGCATGTAAGCGGTCACTCTCAACTTCACTGGTCTTGATGTTGAGCAAGCGCGCTGCTTCGCCAGGATGCGGCGTAATGATGCGATTCTGACGTTTCTCTGCACTGATTGCCAGCAGGTTAAGTGCATCCGCATCCCAAAGCATCGGCTTTTCGCTTGCCGCGACCCGTTCCAGCGCCCGCTTGCCCCACTCACGCTGCCCCAGGCCCGGACCAATCGCAATCACATCAGCCCATTCCAGCGCCGCGCTGAGCTGTTCATCGGTCAGCTCATCGACCATGATTTCCGGCCGCGCCGTCAGGATCGGGATAATATTATCTTTGTGAGTAAGTACTCGCACTAGCCCGCTACCGCTGCGTAACGCCGCTTCTGCCGTCATCCGAACCGCGCCGGCGGTACCGGCATCGCCACCCACCACCAGCAGGCGGCCGTGATCGCCTTTGTGCGAGGTCGGCTTACGCGGTCTGAGCCACTGGGTGAGCGCGCTGGCATCATAGCGCGCCATCGGGGCGGTTTCCGCCGCCAGAAAAGCCTGCAGGCCGAGATCGGCATAGAACAGCTCGCCGATATAGTCCCGCGCTTTACCGGTAATCTGGCCCGGCTTAAGCGCCACCACGCTCAGGGTGTGCGTGGCCTGTATTACCTCGCCGGGCGCGCTGCCGGTGCTGGCAACTAGTCCGGACGGCATGTCGATAGCGAGGATCGGCGCAGCATGAGCATTCGCCTGCTGTATCAGGGTGCGGTAAGGTTCGCCCGGCGCGCGATTAATGCCGGTTCCCAGCAGCGCATCAACGATCACCCCGACCTGCTCTGGCCAGGCGGCATCGGCGGCATGAATTTCGCCGCCCGCATCCAGCCAGGCGTCCCGGGCGCGTTGCGCCTCCTCGGGCAGCGGTTTCTCATCGTCACAGGCCAGCAGTGTGACCTGCCGGCCCGCCGCCTGCCCCAGACGAGCCACCACGTAGCCATCGCCGCCGTTATTGCCATGACCACACAGAATCAGCCAGTGTCGGGCGTCAGGCCAGCAGGCGGTAAGGTGTTCATAGGCTGCCTGTCCGGCGCGCAGCATCAGTTCATATAAGGTGATGCCGAGCGCATCAGCACCTTCACGCTCCAGTTGCGCCACGGCCTGCGCAGGCCAGACAGAATATGGTAAACTGCGGCTGTTTTTTTTCGAACCCTGGTCACTCATGTCATACCCTCTCGATCTTCATCAACTCGCACAACAGATTAAACAGTGGGGATTGGATCTCGGCTTTCAGCAGGTCGGCATCACCGATACCGATCTGAGTGCGGAAGAGCCGCGTCTTCAGGCGTGGCTGGACAAGCAATATCATGGCGAGATGGAGTGGATGGCGCGCCACGGTATGATGCGGGCGCGTCCGCATGAACTGCTACCCGGTACGCTGCGCGTCATCAGCGTTCGCATGAACTACCTGCCAGCCAAAGCGGCTTTTGCCAGTACGCTGAAAAATCCCCGACTGGGCTATGTCAGCCGTTATGCCCTCGGTCGTGATTACCACAAAGTATTGCGCAATCGACTGAAAAAGCTCGGAGAAATGATCCAGCAGCATTGCGGTGAGCTTAATTTCCGGCCGTTTGTTGACTCCGCCCCGCTGCTTGAGCGCCCGCTGGCGGCCAAAGCGGGACTGGGCTGGACCGGTAAACACTCTTTGATTCTCAATCGTGAGGCGGGTTCATGGTTTTTCCTCGGCGAGCTGCTGATCGATCTGCCGCTGCCGGTGGATACGCCTCAGCCGGAGCAGTGTGGACGCTGCGTTGCCTGCATGACCATCTGCCCGACCAACGCCATCGTTGAACCCTATGTGGTCGATGCGCGGCGCTGCATCTCCTATCTCACCATCGAACTGGAAGGGGCCATTCCGGAAGAATTTCGTCCGCTGATGGGCAACCGGATTTATGGCTGTGACGATTGTCAGCTGATCTGTCCGTGGAATCGTTACGGGCAGCTCAGCGATGAAAGCGACTTTTCGCCACGCGCCGCCCTGCATGCGCCCGAACTGATCGATTTGTTTCAATGGGATGAAGCGAAGTTTCTGCGCATTACGGAGGGATCGGCGATTCGGCGCATCGGTCATTTACGCTGGCTGCGCAATATTGCTGTGGCGCTGGGTAATGCGCCCTGGTCGCCCGGGATTATTTCGGTGCTGGAACAGCGGCTGGGTAAGAGTGATTTGCTGGATGAGCACATTCAGTGGGCCATCGCCCGGCAGCAGGATAAGCGTCAACAGGTGGTTATCGACGTGCAGCCCGCGCAGCAAAAGCGCCTGGTTCGTGCAGTTGAGAAGGGGTTACCGCGTGATGCATGAGTGTACAGCCAGCCCGCAGAATTGCGTTTTCCACATGCTGTGAATAAAAATAAAAAGCCGTTGTCATTCAACTGCCATAAGGCTGATAACGCAGGTAAATAACAATCTGAAATATTTTCATATTGTTAATTATCAACAAGTTATCGAAAAGTTGTGTTTATTTAATAATGAGTCTATCGCTTCGGTTAACAGATAAAGCTGTGGATAACTCTGTTCAAAAGCATTTTACAGATCGGGGTATATGGCGCAAATGATGGGGTGCAGCGCTGTGGATAACCTTCTGGAAACTATCCTGGCCCGCAACAATTAATAACCTGGTAATTGGCTTGATAGGGTCTGACGTAAAACTGGAGCGGGAAACGAGACTCGAACTCGCGACCCCGACCTTGGCAAGGTCGTGCTCTACCAACTGAGCTATTCCCGCATAGAAGGGCACTGCTAAAAAATCTGGAGCGGGAAACGAGACTCGAACTCGCGACCCCGACCTTGGCAAGGTCGTGCTCTACCAACTGAGCTATTCCCGCAAAGAGGGTACTGCTAATTAAATCTGGAGCGGGAAACGAGACTCGAACTCGCGACCCCGACCTTGGCAAGGTCGTGCTCTACCAACTGAGCTATTCCCGCGCCTTGTACCGTTAATAAATTCTTCACCGGTACGGGGTGCGCATTATACGAGAAATCGTTGCTGCTGCAAGCCTCTGAAAGCAAAATTTTGCGCTTTCAGCGCGATTGCCGATTAAATCAGCAACCTGGTGATTTCCTGCGCACCCATTGTCGATTAAAGCTGCAAAAAGTGCTCGCGGTAGTAAGCCAGCTCCGCCACTGACTCGCGAATGTCATCCAGCGCCTGATGCGAACCGCTCTTTTTGAAGCCGGGCAGGATGTCGGGCTTCCAGCGGCGCGCCAGCTCTTTCAGCGTGCTGACATCCAGATAGCGATAGTGGAAGTAGGCTTCCAGTTCAGGCATATATTTGAACAGAAAACGCCGATCCTGGCCAATGCTGTTGCCGCAAATCGGCGAGGTGTTGGCCGGTACCCACTGTTGCAGGAAGGCAATGGTCGCCAGCTCCGCCGCCCGATCGTCAATCTGGCTCGCCTTCACCCGTTCCACCAGCCCGCTGCTGGTATGGGTGCGGACATTCCAGTCGTCCATCAGGGCCAGTTGTGCATCGGACTGGTGCACCGCCATTACCGGGCCTTCCGCCAGGATGTTTAAATTGGCGTCCGTTACCAGGGTAGCAATCTCAATAATGCGATCGCGCTCCGGATCCAGTCCGGTCATCTCAAGATCAATCCAGATCAGATTCTGTTCATTTCCAGTAGCCATGCTGTTTCCTGCGGTTGCTGTAGTCGTCATTCAGGATGAATAAGGTGTATCATAGACGTTTTGCCCAGCCGGGCGAAATCTGGCTAACGCTGTGAGGGTGAGTGAGCAAAAATAAACTGTCGAAGGGCCAACAACGTCGCGTAAGCGCTAACCACGATCGCCGTCTCAACCAACGCAGAGAGCGTCCGGATGCGGATGATAATCTGTTTGGTGAAACTGCAGATGGGGTCGTTGTCAGTCGTTTTGGCATGCACGCCGATGTCGAGGACAGCGCAGGCGTCGCCCACCGCTGCAATATTCGCCGCACGATCCGCTCGCTGGTAACCGGCGACCGCGTGATGTGGCGTCCGGCGCTGAGCGGCGGCAAAGGCATTGTCGAGGCGGTGCATGAACGCACCAGCGTGTTAACCCGTCCCGATTTTTATGACGGCGTGAAACCGATCGCCGCCAATATCGATCAGATCATTATCGTGTCGGCGATCCTGCCGGAACTGTCACTTAACATCATTGACCGCTATCTGGTCGCCAGCGAAACGCTGGATATCGAACCGTTGCTGGTGCTGAACAAAACCGATCTGCTGGATGACAAGGCACGCGCTTTTGTTGATCAACAGATGGATATTTATCGCGAGATTGGTTATCGGGTGGTGATGGTGTCCAGCCGGGCGAAAAACGGCCTTGATGAGCTGGAAGCGGCGTTAACTGACCGCGTCAGCATCTTCGCCGGCCAGTCGGGCGTCGGCAAATCCAGCCTGCTAAATGCCCTGCTCGGCCTCGATAAAGAGGAGCAGGTCGCCATTCTGACCAATGAAGTGTCGGATGGCTCCGGACTGGGCCAGCACACCACCACCGCCTCGCGCTTGTATCACTTCCCGCACGGCGGCGACGTGATCGATTCGCCTGGGGTGCGGGAGTTCGGTTTATGGCACCTTGAACCGGAACAAATCACCCGTGGATTTGTCGAATTTCGGGCCTACCTCGGCGATTGCAAATTCCGTGACTGTAAGCACGGCAGCGATCCCGGCTGTGCGATCCGTGAAGCGGTAGATCAGGGAAAAATCAACGTTTCCCGTTTCGATAACTATCACCGCATTCTGGAAAGCATGGCGCAGGTAAAAACGCGTAAAAATTTCCCTGACGGCGAGAGTTAACCGGTATAACCGCGTCCTGAGTTCAGATTTCATCCGCCGCGCGGTGCGACCCACAGCAAGGTGTCGCCGGGCTACAGTGCCACGCGCGGATCGGCCTGTGGCCGACGATTCGCCGCGCGCCATAAATCGGCTATAGTCGCCATCTGACCGGGGCGCTGCTACAATCCGCTCCCTTTTTTATCAACGTCATGAAAATAGCCAGGAGGCTAAGGTGTTTGATCGTTTGAAACTCGGCTTGAATCATATTCTCCCGAAGAAATGGCTGACTGAACTCGCCGGTTGGGGCGCCAGTCGCCGCGGTGGTTGGTTGACCAAACTGGTCATTGACATCTTTGTCTGGTTTTACAAAGTCGACATGGCGGAAGCGCGTAAGCCAGACACCGCCAGCTATCGCACCTTTAACGACTTCTTCGTCCGTCCGTTAAAAGACGATGCGCGTCCGGTGGATGCTGACGCCAACCTGATCGCCCTGCCCGCTGATGGCGCAATCAGCCAACTCGGCCACATTGATGGCGACCAGATTTTCCAGGCGAAAGGTCATCACTACACGCTTGAAGCCCTGCTGGCCGGCAATGAGCAGATGGCCGCCCGCTTTGTCGACGGCGAATTCGTCACGACCTATCTGGCGCCGCGCGACTATCACCGGGTGCATATGCCGTGCAACGGCATCCTGCGTGAGATGATTTACGTACCCGGCGATCTCTACTCGGTCAACCCGCTGACCGCGCGCAACATTCCTAACCTGTTTGCCCGTAATGAGCGCGTTATCTGCTATTTCGAAACCGATATCGGACCGATGGTGCAGATTCTGGTCGGAGCCACCATTGTCGGCAGCATCGAGACGGTATGGGCCGGTACCATTACGCCGCCGCGTGAAGGGGTGATTAAGCGCTGGCATTATCCGGCAGCGGATGATGAAGGAGCGGTGGTGCTGCTGAAAGGCCAGGAAATGGGCCGCTTCAAGCTGGGCTCGACCGTCATCAACCTGTTCGCACCTGGCCGGGTTAAACTGGCTGAAAGCCTCGAAGCTGAGAGCAAAACCCGTCTGGGCCAACCGCTGGCGATTGCCCTGCCGGTAGCAACAGACGTTTCCGACGTTATCGTCGACTAAGTTGAGTATCTCCTGTGCGTTCGATTCTCCTCCTGCTGCTGAGCCTGTGGCTCAGCAGCCCGGCCTTTGCGGCCAGCCTGCCTGACGCCAGCCAGCTTAAACAGCAACTGGAAGAGACCAAAGCCGCCAAAAGCTCACCGGCCCAGGCGGAACAAATCCAGTCGATTGAAGCGGCGTTAAACTTCCTCTCTGAACGTGATGACTCGCTGGAGCGCGCCGCGCAATACCAGCAGGTTATCGACGATTTTCCGCGGCTGGCACGCGAGTTACGCCAGCAGATCGCCACGATGGGCGACAGCGCGAAAACCGTGCGCAGCAACATGAGCAGCGCCGAACTGGACCAGGAAATTCTGCAGGTCAGCAGTCAACTGCTGGAAGAGGGTCGCCAGGCGCAGCAGGAGCAGGATCGGGCACGCGAGATCAGCGACTCCCTGTCGCAGTTACCGCAGCAGCAGACCGAAGCGCGCCGTGCCATGACCGAAAGTGAGCGTCGTTTGCAGGGGGCCAGCAACAGCGCCTCGCCGCAGGGCCAGCTGCAACTGGCGGCGCGTCAGGCGGAAAATGCCGCCAATAAAGCCCGGGTCGATGAGCTGGAGCTGGCGCAGCTCTCCGCCAACAACCGTCAGGAACTGGCGCGGATGCGGGCCGAAGTGCACCAGCGTAAGGCTGCCCAGCTGGATAACTATCTGCAGGCACTGCGCAATCAGCTCAACGATCAACGTCAGCGTGAAGCCGAACTGGCGCTGGCGCGTACCGAACAGCTGGCCGAAAACAGTGGTGATTTGCCACCAGCAATCAGCGATCAATTCCGCATTAACCGCGATCTCTCCGTCGCCCTGAATCAGCAGGCGCAGCGGATGGATCTGGTGGCGTCGCAGCAGCGACTGGCGACCAATCAAATTATTCAGGTGCGTCAGGCGCTCTCTACCCTGCGCGAACAGTCACAGTGGCTGGGCGCGTCCAATCTGCTGGGCGAAGCGCTGCGGGCCCAGGTGGCGCGCCTGCCGGAAATGCCAAAGTCGCAGCAGATTGATAATGAGATGGCCCAGCTGCGGGTTCAGCGTCTCTCTTATGAAGATCTGCTGGAGCGCCAGGAGGCGCTACGAAAGGGTCACCAGGCCGATGGTCAGCCCTACACCAGCGAACAGAAGCGCATCCTTGATGCCCAGCTTCGCACCCAGCGCGAACTGCTTAATTCGCTGATCTCCGGTTGCGATACCTTGATCCTGGAGATCACCAAGCTGAAGGTCGGCAATACACAGCTGCAGGATGCGCTGACCGAAGTGAAAGATGCCACCCACCGTTATCTGTTCTGGACCGCCGACGTTAGCCCGATCGGCCTGAGTTACCCGCTCGATCTGGCTAAGGATCTGTCGCGTCTGCTGTCGCTGGATACGCTGGGCCAGCTCGGCAAAGCGATGGCCATGATGTTCACCAGCCGCAGCACCGTACTGCCGATCATTGGCGCCCTGCTGCTGGTCGGCTTTAGTATCAGCTCACGGCGTCACTTCAATGCCTTCCTTGAGCGCTCCGCCAGTAAAGTCGGCAAAGTAACGCAGGATCGCTTCCGGCTCACTATCCGTACCGTTTTCTGGTCGATTCTGGTGGCGCTGCCGCTGCCGGTACTGTGGGGGACGCTGGGTTATGGACTGCAGAACGCCTGGCCCTACCCGATTGCGGTCGCCATTGGTGACGGGATTACCGCGACGCTGCCACTGCTGTGGGCCTTTATGATCAGCGCCGCCTTTGCCCGCCCGAACGGACTGTTTATCGTTCATTTCCGCTGGCCGCAAAACCGCGTGGCGCGTGCCATGCGCTATTACTCCCTGAGTATCGGGCTGATTGTGCCGCTGATCATGCTGTTAATCGCCTTCAGCAATCTGGAAGATCGCCAGTTCTCCTCGTCACTGGGACGTCTCTGCTTCATCCTGATCTGCGGTGCGATCAGCATCGTTACCGTCAGCCTGAAACGCGCCGGTATTCCGCTCTATCTGGATAAAGAGGGCAACGGCGACAACATGGTCAACCGCATGTTGTGGAACCTGATGATCGCCATGCCGCTGATGGCGGCCCTCGCCTCGGCGATCGGTTATCTGGCGACGGCGCAGGCGTTGCTGGCAAGGCTGGAAACTTCGGTAGCTATCTGGTTCCTGCTACTGGTGATCTATCACATCATCCGCCGCTGGATGCTGATTCAGCGGCGTCGTCTCGGCTTTGATCGCGCCCGTCAGCGTCGTGCTGACATGCTGGCTAACCGTGCGCGCAGTGAAGAAGAGAAAGAGCAAGGCGCACAGAATACCGACGCGATTGAAATCGAAGAGCCGGTGATCGATCTGGATGCCATCAGTGCTCAGTCCCTGCGGCTGGTGCGCTCAATCCTGACGCTGATTGCGCTGGTGTCGGTGATCGTACTGTGGTCGGAGATCCACTCCGCGTTCGGCTTCCTGGAGAATATTCAGCTGTGGGATGTCAGCACCTCGGTGCAGGGCGTGGAGTCTATCCAGCCGATTACGCTGGGCTCGGTGCTGATCGCCATTCTGGTGTTTATTATCACCACCCAACTGGTGCGTAATATGCCAGCGCTGCTGGAGCTGGCGCTGTTGCAGCACCTTAACCTGACGCCCGGTACCGGCTACGCCATCACTACCCTGACCAAATATCTGCTGTTGCTGATTGGCGGACTGATTGGCTTCTCGCTGATTGGTATTGAGTGGTCGAAGTTGCAGTGGCTGGTCGCCGCGCTGGGTGTCGGACTGGGTTTTGGTTTGCAGGAAATTTTCGCCAACTTTATTTCGGGTCTGATCATCCTGTTTGAGAAACCGATTCGTATCGGCGATACCGTTACCATTCGCGATCTGACTGGCAGCATTACCCGCATCAATACGCGCGCCACCACCATTACCGACTGGGACCGCAAAGAGATAATTGTGCCGAATAAGGCCTTTATCACCGAGCAGTTTGTTAACTGGTCGCTGTCAGATTCGGTGACGCGCGTGGTGCTGACTATCCCGGCACCGGCGAAGGTGAGCAGTGAAGAGGTGACCACCATCCTGAAGCAGGCGGCTGAACGTTGCAGTTATGTGCTGGATTCGCCGCCGCCGGAAGTGTTCCTGGTCGATTTACAGCAGGGGATCCAGCTGTTCGAACTGCGTGTGCATGCAGCCGAGATGGGACATCGCATGCCGCTGCGTCACGAACTGCATCAGCTGATTCTGAGCGGATTTGAGCAGCACGGCATCGAGATGCCGTTCCCGCCTTTCCAGATGCGAATGGAAACGCTGGGCAAGAAACTGCCGGCCAGCAACGGGACACCGGCCGCACGCGCCTATAAATCAGGCGGCCTGTAAACGACAACGCCCGGCTAAGCCGGGCGTTGTTGGATTCAGGCGGCGATTACTGCTTCACAAACGCTTCGCCCTGCTCGATATCTTTCTTCAGCGTTTCCAGCATGCCGTTCAGCGCCTGCTGTTCGAAAGCGCTCAGGGTGCCAATCGGCTTGCGTTCGGCAATGCCGTTTTTACCCAGCAGCAGCGGCTGTGAAAAGAAACGCGCATATTCGCCGTCCCCTTCTACGTAAGCACACTCCACCACGTTAGCCTCGCCGTTAAGCGCCCGCACCAGCGACAAGCCGAAGCGAGCCGCAGCCTGCCCCATCGACAGCGTCGCAGAACCGCCACCGGCTTTGGCCTCAACCACTTCGGTTCCGGCATTCTGGATGCGTTTGGTGAGGTCAGCTACTTCCTGCTCGCTAAAGCTGACGCCTGAAACCTGCGACAACAGCGGCAGGATGGTCACGCCGGAATGACCGCCGATAACCGGCACCTCAATCTCGCCAGGCTGTTTGCCTTTCAGCGCCGCGACAAAGGTATTGGCACGAATAATATCCAGCGTGGTGACGCCGAACAGACGATTTTTGTCATAGACGCCGTGTTTTTTCAGGACTTCAGCCGCAATCGCCACCGTAGTATTGACCGGATTGGTGATCACACCGATTAACGCTTTGGGCGCGGTGGTCGCCACCTGGTCAATCAGGTTACGCACAATGCCGGCGTTAACGTTGAACAGGTCGGCGCGGTCCATACCGGGTTTGCGTGCCACACCGGCAGAAATCAGTACCACATCGGCACCCTGCAATGCTGGCGTGGCGTCTTCTCCACTAAATCCCTTGATCGCCACCGCAGTCGGAATATGGCTGAGATCGACGGCAACGCCCGGTGTCACCGGCGCGATGTCATACAGTGAAAGTTCTGAACCTGCGGGAAGCTGGGTTTTGAGTAGAAGTGCGAGCGCCTGGCCTATGCCGCCAGCGGCACCGAGTACGGCAACTTTCATTCTTAACTCCTTATTAAGGTGGGGCAGAGAAGAGCCGGAATTCCATCTGTGTCAGACCTTAATCAACTGCTCAGGTGATGACGCGTATCCGTTGTTAATTCTACGTGTTTTCACACGCGATCGCCGGATTCATAAGTTACTTATCATCTTAATACCTGAATGACCGACAACTTTGCCGTCGGCAGACAGAGAACGGCTACGTGCGTTTTCTGTTACTACACCACCAATAATATAACAACTTTGCAACCTTCGCCTTTCGGCGCTGTGACAGGGGTTTTGGTCTGGGACGATTTCTTTGCTATTATCGCCGCCCGCTAGCCGCCCGAACCCTGCTCATCAATCAACCGATTGCATAAAAATGCATTTAAATGCATAATCACCACTCTGCCGCGGGCGGATGTGCGGTTATTCCCTCTATTTATTGGTAACCTATGCGAAACCCATCGAAACAAGACGATCTGATCAAGGCTTTCAAAGCCTTATTAAAAGAAGAAAAATTCAGTTCCCAGGGCGAAATCGTTCAGGCGCTCCAGGATGAAGGCTTCGAGAACATTAACCAGTCAAAAGTTTCTCGTATGCTGACCAAGTTTGGCGCGGTACGCACCCGTAATGCCAAGATGGAGATGGTTTACTGCTTGCCCGCCGAGCTTGGCGTGCCGACTACCACCAGCCCGTTAAAAAATCTGGTGCTCGACATCGATTACAACGATGCGCTGGTCGTGATTCATACCAGCCCAGGCGCCGCGCAGCTGATTGCGCGCCTGCTTGACTCGCTGGGTAAATCAGAAGGCATCCTCGGCACCATCGCTGGCGATGACACTATCTTTATTACCCGCGCGCGCGACTTTACGGTTAAGCAGCTGCACGGGGCGATTCTTAACCTGTTTGAACAGGAACTCTGATAACGAGGCTGTTGATCGGGCCGCGCGCGACCGGTCAACAGCCCTTTCTGCCCGCCCCTGCATCTCTCCCGGCCTTATCCTGTTTTAAATCAAACAGTTAGTCCGCACTTCGACCTAATTTTGTCTTTGAAAATATTGGTCATACCTTTTGGTCTGCTTAACCTTTTGCGGTATTTTACACTGCTTTACATCACTACTCTGGCGTCATTACCCAGATCTAAATCAAAGACCAGTCTGATCGACCAGTGATTTTCGCACAAAAAGATAAATTGGTTTATCTCCCTGTTTTCGCAATAAAAAACGGCGAAAAGGTCATTTTTCCGCCGTTTTTTATAACGTTGAGTTATTAAAAGTAGCCATAAGGATAAAGAATCACAAAAAAACATTATTAGCGGAGTATTAATTTCTTCCGTTATTAGTTCTATACTTCTTTTCGTGATGCAAATCACACCAACTAAAAAGATAAAAATTGACGACGAGGAAAAATATATGAACGTAAAAACGACTATCGCCACCCTGAGCATTCTCTCTGCCCTCTCTTTTGGTGCTGTAGCAGCAGAATCTGTCACAGCCGCACAGGCTCAGGATCTGCAACCGGCGGGTACCATTAGCGTCAGCGGCGTTGCGGGCTCACCGATGGAAATTAATCAGCAGTTGAGCGAAAAAGCCGATCAGCAGGGTGCAAAAGCCTACCGCGTGATTGAGGCGTACAACAACGGTAACTATCACGCTACCGCCCGTCTGTACAACTAAGTTCAGCCCAACCCCATATCGCCAGTAGCCCACTTTTTGATGCGCGGTTATGCGCCTCGGTGGGAAACGGCAACACAGTTCAGGAGAGTTGACCATGAAAACCACATTCGCTATTGCCGTACTCGGTCTGGCTTCGCTGTTCTCAGTGGGAGCCAGCGCAGCCAGCCTGGTTTCTAACCAGCAGGCACAGAGCCAGAATCTGCAGCCGATGAATCAGACTATCAGCGTCAGCGGTCGTGACGGCGATCAGACCAATATCCGTCAGGTTCTGTCAGAGAAAGCGGATGCGCAGGGCGCCAGCCACTATCGCATCATCGAAAACAACCAGGATGACACCTATCACGTCACCGCTGAGCTGTATAAATAATTAACCGTTATGACGCCGTGAAAGGCGCCTGAGAGAACAGAGTCGACGACCCGCTTCTTCTTTTCACCGCAGGTTGTTGAACGTATTGAGGAGACGAAAAATGAAAATCAAAACAACCATCGCTACAGTCAGCCTGCTTTCCGTTATGGCGTTCGGCGCATCTGCCGCCCAGCTGGTAACCGGCGAGCAAGCGCAGACTCTGCAGCCTGCGGGCACCGTAACCATCAGCGGTACAGCGGGAGCCCCGATGGATTATCGCGCTGAGCTGTCTCAGAAAGCCGATGAACAGGGTGCCAGCGCTTATAAAGTGATTGAAGCGCGCACCGGTGATAACTATCACTTCACCGCTCAGCTGTATAAATAATTCCTCGTCAGATTCATGACGAACCCTTTGGCCCCGCTCGCCGGGGCCCTTTTTCATCTGACGTTAAAATGCAGCTGGCCTTCCAGCTCCTCTTCCGCTTCATCAAACAGCAGAATCAGCGCGCCATAACGTCGTCGCTGCCCTTTCCCCAGGTTCACAAACTCTATTTCCAGCGGCATCGGCAATGATTCGCCGGTGACCACATCCCATAATCCATCCAGGTCGCAGATCCGCCGCTCCTCCAGCGAAAAACGCTCGCTGAACTGGCGAAAGAAGTGGGCCTGATCGACGATCTCATTGAAATCAAAACGCTCGGTTTTCATGCTGACGGCTCCCATGCTCCGTCTGCGGGCGACCCGCGCCGCCCGTTCATATCCGCTAGCCCAAACCGCCGAGGTGCAGCGCTTTGACCTCCAGATACTCTTCCATGCCCAGCACTGAACCTTCGCGGCCCAGGCCAGACTCTTTCACGCCACCAAACGGCGCCAGTTCGGTCGATACCGCGCATTCGTTAATGCCGATCATGCCGCTTTCCAGCGCGGCAGAGACGCGGAATACCCGCTGCAGGTTCTGGGTGTAGAAGTAGGCGGCCAGACCGAACGGCGTATCGTTGGCACGGCGAATCACCTCATCTTCGTCATCGAAACGAAAGCAGGCCGCGACCGGACCAAAAGTCTCTTCCTGCGCCAGCTGCATCCCTTCGTGCGCCTCGGTAATGACCGTCGGTTGCCAGAAATTGCCGCCCAGCGCGTGGCGTTCACCGCCGGCCAGCAGTTTGCCGCCTTTGGCGACCGCGTCCTTCACGTGCTGCTCCACTTTTTCCAGCGCAGAGGCTTCAATCAGCGGCCCGACAATCACCCCTTCCTCCATGCCGTTGCCCACTTTCAGCTTGTTCACTTCCTCTGCCAGCTGGCGGGTAAAACGGTCATAGATGGCGTTATGAATGTAGAAGCGGTTAACGCTGACGCAGACCTGGCCTGCATTACGGAATTTGTTGGCGATAGCCCCCTGCACCGCCGCATCGATATCCGCATCCTCGAATACGATATAAGGCGCATTACCGCCCAGCTCCATTGAGACCTTTTTCATGGTTTCTGCCGCATTGCGCATCAGCAGCTTGCCGACCTCTGTCGAGCCGGTGAACGAGATTTTACGCACCGCTTTGCTGGCCATGATGGCGTCACTGATGGCATGCGTATCACCTGCCACCGCGTTGAGCACGCCATCCGGCACGCCCGCCTGTTTCGCCAGCGCCAGCAGCGCGAAGGCCGAGAGTGGCGTGTTGTTCGCCGGTTTAATGATGCCGGTACAGCCAGCGGCCAGCGCCGGCCCCAGTTTGCGGGTCAGCATCGCCATCGGGAAATTCCACGGCGTGATGGCGGCGACGACGCCAATCGGTTCACGCGTTGCCAGAATGCGGGAACCCGGTTTGGCTGGTGGAATAATTTCGCCGTTGGCGCGTTTTGCCTGTTCGGCAAACCACTGGATAAAGCTGGCGGCATACTCGACTTCGCCTTCCGCCTCTTTCAGCGGTTTACCCTGCTCGGCAGTCATCAGCTGGCCCAGCCAGCGTTTGTTTTCAATCATCAGCTGATACCAGCGATAAAGGATTTCAGCGCGCGCTTTGGCCGTCCGGGCACGCCAGGCGGGGAAGGCCCGCTCGGCGGCGGCTATCGCCTGTTCGGTTTCTGCTTTGCCCGCTTTAGCGACCTGCGCGATCACCTCGCCGGTGGCGGGATTGGTGACGTCAAACGTGGTGGAGGTGCGATGCCATTGACCATCGGCTAAATAGCCAGTCTGGAATAGTTCGCTTGATTGCAGTGATGTCATTGATTCGCTCCTGTCATTTTACCCTTCCGTCCGAAGAGTATAGTTGGCAAAAGCGACAGGTTTTGTGACGGGATGGCATTGCGCAGGCCGCTGCGGGTGACAGCGGCCGGTTTCAGATTTGGATGAGGGTGTTCTGATACTTGTTCAGCATGGTCGCCAGCCGTTTTACCGGTTCGGTGACGCTAATCGGCGCATCGTAGTGCAGCAGTTTTTCCTGATACACCTCCAGCTCCTGCAATAGCTGCTCAAAGTAGTGGCGGCGCTTGTCGTCGCTGCTGGCGGAGATCACCCGATCGGCGGTGTAGCGCAGTTGCCGGTGGTAGGCTGACAAATCATCATTCACCGGTATTTCCGCATTGCGTAACCGCTGATGTCCAATGATCAGCGTCAGCGCGATACGGTATTTGTCGATATCGCCAGGGAACAGATTCAGCAGCAGAAACAGTTGCTGGTAGAGCGCCGGCAGATGGTTTTCACGGCGGCGCGCCTGATTGGTGGTCATTGCCGACACCGCGGCATACATAAAGCGGTTAAGCAGTTTACGGCCGGTACGCGCTTTAGATTTATCGCGGATCAGCAGGATCACCATCATTGCCACGAAGCAGCCAATCACCTGGCCGAGCACGTTGTCGAGAAAGACGTTAAATTCGAACTTCATCGGATTATCCAGCACCAGCACGTTAATGGTGCCGATTAACGCCCCCAGGGTGCCCAGCTGTCGTCGCTGAATGAAGATCCCGCCAATAAAGCCCAGCAGGCCGATAGCAATACAGAGCAGCAGCGCGCTCTGCTGGGTGTTGGGCAGCACATAGATAAAGTAGAGCGCGCCGAGCGGCACCGCCACCGTCATGCCGTAGAGGAAATCTTTCGCCATCATCAGCGGATTCGGCATGCGCATCGCCAGGGCGGTAATCACTGCCAGCATCACCATGCAGCCGCTGCCGGACGTCCAGCCGGTATACAACCAGAACAGCGACCCCAGCGCGGTGGCCACAAAGGTGCGGATGCCGTTGATCATCGCATGATGGGTCTCAGCCGATCGCGCCTGAATCAGCACCTCGCGCTGCAGGATCTCCTCCTCCAGCGGGGTGATACGGCTGTTACTTTTAATGCCGTTGCGCAGCAACAGATATTCGGTCGCCGCACCGACCCAGCTCACCAGCGTAACCGGCGTGGTTTTGCCGCTGGCGCCAATCACCCGTCGCATCACCTTCATCCGCTTATGAACCTCATCAGCGGTTGTCGCCTCTTTTTCAACCAGCAAACGGTACTGCGGCGGAATGTAGTCAGGTCGTGAATTCTGGATCAGAAAGGTTTCTGCCGCCTGAGTAATCAGGGTCAGAGAGAGGGTGTTGAGCATCTGCAAACGACGGTTGCTGTTCTGCCAGCGCGAAGATTCCATCATCAGCTGGCTGCGCATACTGTTTAACGCCGTGGTACGCCGCACCAGCGCGCTCCAGGCTTTATCAACTTCCTCTTTATCGCCGTGCGCCACGCACAGCTGCAGCAGCTGATAATGCGCCACCAGCAGGGAATCCACTTCAGCGTCGATCACTTTTTTAATCGAGCGCGGCGAGAAGATCATATCCGCCAGAATGGCGCACAGAATCCCGAGCACGATTTCACTGCAACGCTCTACCGCGTACTGCGGTGCCAGCGTCAGGCCACCACTGGCGTCCGCGGTGACCACAATAATCAGCGCGGTGTAGCCCGCCAGCCCGAGCGCGTAGGAGTTTTCAACTTTAATCAGCGAAGAGAGCCAGACGCAAAGCCCGGCCCAGATACAGCACAGTAGCAGCATCACCACCGGCGCACGCACCGTGGCAATCATGATGGTCAGCGCGGCGATACAGCCGATGAAGGTGCCGATAATACGCAGAATGCCGCGATAACGCAGTGCGCCTGAATAGGGATCGCCACCGGCGGCGAAGGCGGTACCGCCGGCCACAATGCCCGCGGTCATCACCGCCCAGCGAGGCGTTTCAAGATTAAGGTGAAAGCCAATCATCAGCGCTGCAACCAGCGCGAAGGTCAGCTTCACCGGGAAACGCAAAAACTCGATCATATCGCCCTCTTAACCAAACTCACGCAGGCGATTGAACAGTCGGGTCATCGGCGAAACCTGTTCCGGCTGGCGATCGGCCTGGCCGGTGATCACCACCGTTGCCGTGGTGCCTGCCGGGAAGCGGTTGCCTGGCTGTTGATCAAGACGAATACGCACCGGCACACGCTGCGCCAGACGGACCCACTCCAGATTAGAGTCGATGGTTGCCATCCCTTTGCTGTCGACCGAACTGCTGCTGTTGGTAACGCCGGCAGCCACGCTGTCCACCGTACCGCGCAGCACTACATTACTGCCCAGCGGCGTCACTTCCGCGCGGAAACCCCGTTCAACGCCGTGTAGTTTGGTCTCTTCCAGGTAGGCCAGCACGTAGAAGGAGTGCTGCTGAACCAGCGCCACCGCCACCGAGCCGCGGGTGATGAACTCCCCTTCGTAGACATTCAGGTTGGTCACCCAGCCATCGGACGGCGCTTTCACGGTGGTGCGTTCCAGATCGATCTTCGCCAGATCGCGGGTCGCCACCGATTTCGCCAGCTGATGTTCGCTGGTTTGCAGATCGTTGTTCGCCTGGTCGATCGCTTCGCGTGACATGGCGGAGGTGCCCAGCTGGTTACGACGTCCCGCTTCACGGCGTTTCTCGCTGACCAGCGCCTGATAATATTCGACGTCTGCCTGTGCCTGATCCAGCGCTTTCTGGTAGCGCGGCCGATCGACCACAAACAGGGTATCGCCCTTCTTCACCAGCTGATTATCGTGAATCGGAACATCGGTAATCAGACCGGTGACATCGGGTGAGATAGCGACGACGTCGGCAGCGAATTTTGCGTCACGGGTCCAGGGCGATTCGGTATAAAACACCCAGGCACGGAAAATAATCACCACAGCAATGATGACCAGCAGGATCGTAATCGCGTAACGCGCGATTTTTCTTATGAGTGCTTTCACTTAAACCTCAGACAAATAAACGGGATACAAGGTAAAACACACAGCAGTAAAGCGCTGTATTAAAAAGTGCCGGATGCCAGACAAGATCATAAATACCGCTCGGCGTCAGCACGCGTTTCACTAACCAGAACAGCATTAGCGAGATAATTAATTCGATGAAAACGGGCGGAAAAGAGAGCCCAAACATGACAAATACCGGAAGCACACTCATCAGAAATCCTTAGTTCGACCTTGCCGGGAGACTCCTTTGCCTCGTCAGATGTCGCAGGAAAACCCACTGGCTGCTCTATCCGAACCCCAGCTGGCTTAATAATAGCGTATCATCGAAGGGCATCAGGCAATGAAGAATCACCGGGAGATACCCCGGCGCGCTTATAGTAACGCGCCTGACTATAAGTTTTCTACAGAATGTGATCTAAATCACTTTTAAGCCAGAGTAAATAATGGAACGACTGAAGGGCATGTCCATTTTCGCCAAAGTGGTTGAACTGGGTTCATTTACCGCTGCCGCGCGCCAGCTTCATCTGAGCGTCTCATCCATCAGCCAGATCGTGGCAAAACTGGAAGATGAGCTACAGGTCAAACTGCTTAATCGCAGCACCCGCAGCATCGGACTGACCGAAGCGGGCAAAATTTATTATCAGGGCTGTCGTCGCATGCTGGCCGAAGCCACTCAGGTGCACGAACAGCTTTATGCCTTTAACAACACCCCGATTGGCGTGCTGCGTATTGGCAGCTCTTCGACCATGGCGCAGAACGTGCTGGCCGGCATGACCAGCGATATGCTGCGTGAGTATCCGGGACTGAGCGTTAATCTGGTCACCGGCATTCCGGCCCCGGACCTGATCGCCGATGGACTGGATCTGGTGATTCGGGTCGGGGCGTTAAAAGATTCCAGCTTGTTTTCGCGTCGCCTTGGGGCGATGCCGATGGTGGTGTGCGCAGCCAAAAGTTATCTGGCACAGCACGGCACGCCGGAAAAACCGGGAGATATCGATAATTTCGCCTGGCTGGAATACAGCGTACGTCCCGATAATAACTTTGAGCTGATTGCGCCAGAAGGTCTGGTAACGCGACTGGCACCGCAGGGGCGCTTTGTCACCAATGATTCCCTGACCCTGATTCGCTGGCTGAAGGCGGGTAACGGCATCGCTTATGTGCCGATGATGTGGGTGATTGATGAGATCAACGCCGGTGAGATCGATATTCTGTTTCCGCAGTATCAATCCGAGCCCCGTCCGGTCTATGCGCTTTATACCGAAAAGGATAAGCTGCCGCTTAAGGTGCAGGTCTGTATCGACTATCTGACCGGCTATTTCCAGCAGGTGGCGGAACAGTATCAACAGCAGCGTAAAAGCTAACAACCCGCCTGGCGGCGGGTTGTTAACAGACTATCAGGCGGTGCCGCCAATCGTCAGTTTATCCAGCTTCAGAGTAGGCTGACCGACGCCAACCGGCACGCTCTGGCCTTCCTTGCCGCAAACGCCAACGCCTTTATCCAGCGCCAGATCATTCCCTACCATTGAGATCTGCTGCATCGCTTCAATGCCGGAACCAATCAGCGTCGCCCCTTTCACCGGTTTGGTGATTTTGCCGTTCTCAATCAGATAGGCTTCTGAGGTTGAGAAGACAAATTTGCCTGAAGTGATGTCCACCTGGCCGCCACCAAAGTTGGGCGCATACAGGCCATATTCCACGCTTTCAATGATCTCCTGCGGCGTCGACTTACCGGCCAGCATGTAGGTGTTGGTCATGCGCGGCATCGGCAGGTGGGCATAAGATTCACGACGACCGTTACCGGTAGGACTGACGCCCATCAGGCGCGCATTGAGTTTATCCTGCATATAGCCTTTAAGTACGCCGTTCTCAATCAGCATATTGTACTGACCCGGCACGCCTTCATCATCGACCGCCAGTGAACCGCGCAGCCCTTCAAGGGTGCCGTCATCGACCACGGTGCAGAGTTCTGATGCCACCAGCTGACCCATCTTGCCGCTGAATACCGAGGTGCCACGACGGTTGAAGTCGCCTTCCAGTCCGTGTCCGACGGCTTCATGCAGCAATACGCCCGGCCAGCCTGCGCCCAGCACCACCGGCAGCGTACCGGCAGGTGCCGCCACGGCAGAGAGGTTAACCAGCGCCATCCGCACCGCTTCACGCGCCCAGGCGTCAGCGCGCACATCGCCGTTTTCATCGGCGAGGAAAAATTCATAACCGGTACGCGCACCGCCGCCGCTTGAGCCGCGTTCACGTTTACCCTGATCTTCAACCTGCACACTGATTGAGAGACGCACCAGCGGACGCACATCGGCCGCCAGCGTGCCGTCCGTCGCGGCGACCAGCACCTGCTCGTATACACCGCTCAGGCTGGCGTTGACCTCCTGCACGCGCGGGTCGGCAGCACGAGCCACCTGATCGACACGGTGCAGCAGGGCAATTTTATCTTCACGCGTCAGGCTGCTAAGCGGATCAACCGGGGAATAGAGCGAGCGGTTCATCACTGCGGAAAGGGTATGCGCCTTACCGTTGCCCTGTTCACGTACGATGCTGCGCGCCGCTTCCGATGAGAGGCGCAGCGCATTCAGGGTGATCTGATCGGCATAGGCGAAGCCGGTTTTCTCACCGCTGACGGCGCGCACGCCGACGCCCTGGTCAATATGGTAAGAGCCATCTTTAATAATTTTGTCTTCCAGCACCCAGGATTCGTGGAAACTGGACTGAAAATAGAGATCGGCATAATCCAGACGACGTTCTGAAAGCTGCCCTAACAGGGAAAAAAGGTCCTGCTGATTAATGCCGTTAGCAGTCAGTAACTGCTCACTTACCAGGTTCAGAGTCATCGTTTCTCACTCATTATGTGCTCGGATAATCATAGCCTGCGGTAATTCCGGTACCGCGTCAAATTCACTTGTTGTCAGTTTCACGCGGTTTACGCAGCACTTCATTGATTTCCGGTTTATCCAGCGGGCCGCTGATGTGATAACGCAGCAGCGAAATCCGGTTCCACACCGGTCCCAATACTTTACTGGCGGCGAACACCGCCGCGCCAATCACCGGATTGACCACGAACGCCGCCGCGACGCCGACCGAGGCAGAGATTTCCGGGGTGATGACCGCTTCCATATCGATTCGACGTTTAACCAGGTCCATATTGCCCTGCATCGCGATGTCCGCTTCCAGTCCATCGACCTGCAGGTTATCGGTGCGCATTACGCCATTTTCGATCCAGGCGGTACCGTTAATCGAATCAAAATAGAAGCCATCATTAAAGGTGTCACTAAAATCGAAGCGCAGCTTGCGCAGCAGTGCATCAAAGCTGAACAGACGCAGAATTTGTCCAGCGGTCCCGGTGTTCACATCGGCAATCTGGCCTTTGCCAAAGTGCGTTTTCAGGGTGCCGCTCAGGGTTTCGGCTGATGGCTGCCACGGTGCTGCGCGCCAGTGCAAATCGTAATCGATATTGAACGGCGCATCGCGCAGCGGGGTATTCACGCCAAACCAGTTGGTGGCGTTATTGATATTCGGCCCCTTCAGCGTGCCTTTCAGTGAGGTGCGCGGGTCATCGCGACGGTTAACCCATTCCCCCTTGATTTTCAGCTGCGAGCTGCCGGTGTCTACCGTGCCGTTAGTCAGTGCTAACGTATCGCCTTTCGGTTGCAGCGTCGCCGCGACCCGGCCATATTTCTGGCCCAGCACCCAGCACTCCGCGCAGCGCAACTGCAAGGCTGGCCAGCCGCTGAAGTTAATCTGGCTGGCTTGCTGAGCGCTGGCGTTGCCGCCCTGCTGCGCGTCATGATCCCATTGCGGATTGTAATAGAGGTAATCCAGCCCGATCTGCCACGGCGCCTTCGCGGCTATTTCCAGCTTACCGCGTATTTCCTCAGCGTTAATGCTGACCTGCGCGTTGCCACCGGCCGTTTCTGCCAGCGTCGCGTCTACCGCATGCCACTGCTGCCCCGCCAGCGTGACCGCCGGACTGCGCAGTGTGAGGTTGCCCGGCAGCGTCACGCCGCCCAGCTGACGCTCTCCGCCGCTGCCGCCGGCAGCACCATTTGCGCCAGCCATCATCGCCACCCAGGCTTCGCCATCCAGCGGCGGCAGATTCAGCACCATGCCGGCATGATCGGGAAGCGCTGGGGTTTTCGCTGCGTCATTCAGCCAGATGCCGCGATCGACGCGTAAGGTCGGCTCGAGCAGCCAGCGGCTGTTAAACCGATGGCGCGCAGCCACGCTGCCACTGAGATCGAAATGCTGAAGGTCGCCACTGGCTTTGATATTCACCGGCATCGCTTCACCGGCCTTTTTATCCAGCGGTGAAGGTAAGCGACTGCTCACTTCTTTGGCATCGCCTTTTAGCTCTACCTCATACCGCGCCCCGCCCCGATGCGGCAGCGTGATATCCACGTCGCCCTGCCACGGCAGATGCCCGGCGAGCTGGCGGCTAACGGCGGCAGGAAGCTGGCTGATTTTAGCCGGTTGCCAGTCACCCAGCAGTTTCACCTTAACGCCAAAATCATCCGGGTTCTCTTTGGTGCTGAAACTGACACCCAGCGGCTGTCCGAACCACAACGCCTGCATCTCTTCACTTTCCAGATTGCCGTTGTTGTAACGAAAACGACCGGTGAGATTGGTGAGCGTGGTTTTTAGCGGCTTGATAAACAGCGAATTATTGTTCATGACCACGTTACCGCTGGCATGGACCTGCTGGCCATCCAGCGGGATATCGAGATTCAGGTGGCCACGGGTGGTGCCTTTAATTTCCAGCTGCTCCAGCGCGGCGCCGAGTGACGCTTTCAACGGGGTCTGCTGGAAGTAGTCGGCGATTTGTTTCCCGTCTCCGCTGACGTCGCCATCAATAATCAGCTTCTCTTTGAGGTAGTCCGGGATAACCGCACTGACGTTACGTGCCTCAACCTCGCCAAGGCGCGCGTTTGGGGCGTTCATCCACAAGCCGTCGTTCAGGAAGTTAAGATCGATATCCAGATCGCTGAGCGCTGGCCATTTGGGCTGGAAGGCATAGGTCGCCTGGCGCAGCGGTACCCAGACCTGGAACATACCGTCGTTGTGCTTGAATGGGAACAGCGCCGGATTACCGGCAAACAGCAGCGTGGCGTTATCTACTTTTCCGCCCTTCACCGCCCCGCTCAGATAATGCGTCAGTCCGTTGCCCATCAATGGCACCGGGAAATAGCGCCAGGCATCGCCCGCATCGGTTATCCGGATACCGGCAAGGATATCCAGCCGCGGCTCGCCTCCACTATTTTGCTGGTAGCTAAAGTCGCCCCGCGCCCACAGCGAGCGCGCCTGCAAATCGAGGTTTTCCCCACTCAACGTCAGGCCATGTTCATCGCGCTGCCAGCTTACGGCACCGGTAACCTGCTTAATCTCAAGCGGAGCCTGGAAAACATCGCCATAAGGCACGGTCGCCGCGCCCATATCAACGCTGACCTGGCCGTGATTCATGCTGCCTCGCGCTTCGCCGCTTAAATGGCTGATGCCGGGCAGAAGCTTCCACTGTTGCCAGCTGAAGTCGCGCCATTTCACCTGCAGACGAGTCTGTTCAGGCTGCTGTAACGGAATGTCCAGCGCCAGGCCATCAATGGTGCCCTGAGGCCGCAGCGTACGCCAGTTTTCAAACAGCGCCGGCGAGAGCGGCGCAAACAGCGGCACGACTGGAGCAATATGATCCAGCGCCAGCTGGGTCGCGCGAACCCGCACTTCCGGCTGACCATTGGCGCCCAGCATCTGTTTATCTTCCGGTCGCCACAGCAGCGAGAAGTGGCCAGCCGGCCAGGGATTGCCGTCGGTGCTGAGGCGGTTTTGTGGCACATTCACCAGCCAGCCGTTCTGGAAGCGCGACAGGTGCGCCGTCAGGCCGTCCACCTGCAACGTATGCTGGCCGGTTTCGCCCTGCCAGCTGGCACCGCCGCGACGCAGCAGCAGATCACCGGCGTAAATATCGCCGTCGCGCAGGTTGACCCAGGCCGCCAGGCTAAAACGGGCGCTCTCGAGCCGGGTATTATCCCGCATCCAGCGCCCCAGCCACGGGCGCACATCCACGTCATCGGCCTGCATCCAGATACGGCCATCATTCAGCAGCCCGTTGCTGTCATTCAGATCGAGCCGCACCTGAACCACGCCGTGCTGGCCGGTAAAGCTCGACAGGCTGACTTCACCCTCTGCCCGATGGCGGGTTTTCTCATTCAGCCAGGTGAGTCGCGGAATAGCCAGCTCGGCATGCTGCCCGGAAGGCGTACGAAAACGAATGGTGCTGTCACGCAGATCGAAGTGGTCAAACTGGCGCAGGAACAGTTCATTAATCTGCGCCGGACGGAAGCTGTTCTTCTCTTTGTCGCTGTCCAGCAGCGGGCGGTTGCTGTCGAGGTGCAGCTGCCAGAAAGTGAGGTCGCGGAATTGCCAGCGCCAGTGCAGCAGGGATTG
Source organism: Pantoea sp. X-Soil-YNGN-775 (assembly GCF_059730575.1). Classification (NCBI taxonomy): domain Bacteria; kingdom Pseudomonadati; phylum Pseudomonadota; class Gammaproteobacteria; order Enterobacterales; family Erwiniaceae; genus Pantoea; species Pantoea sp. X-Soil-YNGN-775. The sequence goes on from NZ_AP035945.1 coordinate 3,780,127, forward strand.
CCAGACGTCGAGCGCCAGATTGATGCGGGCGATGGTCAGCTTGCCGTTTTCCTGCAGATCGACGCTGAGATCCCGTACCTGCAGGGTGGGACCAAAATTCTCCCACTTGCCCTGCAGCTGGCTGGCGTGAACCGGCACGCCGGTGCGATCCGAGACGAATTGCAGAAGGTTATTGCGATAGCTGTCGAGATGCGGCATCACCAGACGCAGCCCGCTGACCAGCAGCGCGACAATCACGATGATCGCGGCGACCAGCAGTAACAAGATCCTCGGCAACTGCCTCACTCACACCTCTCCTTGCCTTCCGTAAACGACGGATAGTTAGTTCTGATACCCGGCCGTCTTCAGACAACAGCGCCGGCAAGGCGGATGTTATCGCAGACAAGGGCGATTTTTTAGCCCGACGATTTGAGCAAAGCCGGTCGGGCTGACGGGTCTGATTTTACATCATCACCACGTCAAACTGCTCCTGGGTATAGAGCGCTTCGACGTGGACTTTGACCTGTTTACCGACAAATATTTCGACCTCTGCCAGCGCATGGGACTCATCGGTTTTCAGTGCTTCGCCGACGGTCGGCGAGACGTAGACCAGGAAGCGGTCAGCATCATAGGCATGATGTACCCGCACAATCTCACGCATGATTTCATAACAGACCGTTTCAACCGTCTTCAGCGTGCCGCGTCCTTTACACACCGGACAATCTTCACACAGCACGTGCTCAATACTTTCACGCGTTCGTTTGCGCGTCATCTCCACCAGGCCGAGCGCCGAGAAGCCACTGATGCCGGTCTTCACCCGATCCTTACTGAGGGCGGTCTCCAGCGAGTGCAGCACCCGACGGCGATGCTCTTCGTTGCTCATGTCGATGAAGTCGATAATGATGATGCCGCCAAGATTACGCAGCCGCAGTTGACGCGCTATCGCCTGAGTGGCTTCAACATTGGTATTAAAAATGGTCTCATCAAGGTTACGATGGCCGACAAAGGCACCGGTGTTGATGTCGATGGTGGTCATCGCTTCGGTTTGATCGATGATCAGGTATCCGCCAGACTTTAGTTCAACTTTGCGATCCAGCGAGCGCTGAATCTCATTTTCTACATCAAACAGATCAAATATCGGCTGTTTGCCATTGTAGAGCTCCAGCTTACCGGCCATTTCCGGGATATATTCACTGGTGAACTCCACCAGCATATCGCAGGTCAGACGCGAATCGACCCGGATGCGGTCCAGCGCTGCGCCGGCGAAATCACGCAAAATACGCTGGGCTAATGCCAGCTCACCGTAGAGCAGACAGCGAGTCTGGTTGCGCTTTTTACGCTCGCTGACTTTGGTCCACAGACGCTTGAGAAACGCCGCGTCCTGCGCCAGCTCCTCTTCGCCGATGCCTTCTGCGGCAGTGCGGATGATAAAGCCGCCCAGGTGATCGCAATAGTCGGCGACCACCGCCTTAAGACGTTCGCGCTCTTTTTCACTGTCGATACGCTGAGAAACGCCGACGTGCGACGCGCCCGGCATAAACACCAGGTAGCGCGACGGCAGCGTGATATCAGTAGTCAGGCGTGCGCCTTTGGTGCCCAGCGGATCTTTCACCACCTGCACCACCAGGTCCTGCCCCTGACGCACCAGCTCGGCGATATCACGCACGACAAAGTTTTTCTTTTCATCACCTGCCACACATTCGGTGTGCGGCATGATGTCTGAGGCGTGCAAAAAAGCGGCCTTATCCAGACCGATATCGACGAACGCGGCCTGCATGCCCGGCAACACCCGGCTCACCCGGCCTTTATAAATATTGCCGACGATACCGCGTCGGGCTTCGCGCTCAATGTGAATTTCCTGCAGTATGCCACCATCAATATAGGCAACACGCGTTTCAGAAGGCGTGACGTTAACCAGTAATTCAGCCGTCATGTTGACCCCTTACGGCACGCAGTGACTGAAAGTGACTGAGCAACTCTTCGGTCTCAACCAAAGGCAGTCCAACCACCGCGTGGTAGCTCCCATTAATTTTGCGGACAAAGTTGCCGCCCCTGCCCTGAATGCCGTATGCACCGGCTTTATCCATTGGCTCACCGGTGGCAATATAATCGGTGATATCGGAGGCGGTTAAGGTGCGAAATGTCACATCGGTGGTCACCACACAATCCAGCGCCTGGTGACGATCGGCCAGCGCCACTGCGGTCATCACCTGATGCGTCTGTCCGGAGAGCTTATGCAGCATTTCGGCCGCATGCGCCGCATCCTGCGGTTTTTCCAGTACTTCACCGTTCAGCACCACGATCGTATCAGCCCCCAGCACCGGCAGATCCTGCGCGGCCAGCCGGACACCCGCCTGCGCTTTGTCATTGGCCAGGCGGCGAACATAGTTTTCTGCCACTTCATTTGGCTGACGCTGTTCTTCAACGTCAGTCACGATGCGCTCGAAGGTCAGGCCAAGCTGCGTTAACAGCTCACGCCGACGCGGTGAACCGGAAGCAAGATAAAGGGTTACCATAAATTTCCTTATTGAACAGCAAACTGACGACGAATCTTTCTCATGAGTAAGAATAGCCATGGCCAGAGAATACCGTCGACGACACTGCTCCAGAAAATTTCAGGTCGGAATGAAACGTTGATAACCAGGAATTCCGCCCAGAAGACAATCACATCCATAGCCAGAGACAGCACCATAACCATTAACGCTTGCTGCCACAACGCTAAGTTGCGGAATAACTGGAACTTAAAGGCGATCAGATAGGCGATAATGCTGAGCGCCAGCGCCCGCACGCCGAGGGTGGAACCGGCGATCAGATCCATGATGGCGCCCAGCAGGAAGCCGCTGCCGACGTTAACCCGATGCGGCAGGGCGAGCACCCAATAGATAAGGATCAATAACAACCATGAGGGCCGGAACATATAGATCTGATCCGGCCACGGCATGATTTGCAGGACCAGCGCAACCAGGAAAGAGAGCCAGATGACCCAACGTCCCTGGCTACGATATCGACTCAAGGCTGACCTCCGCGTGAACGCGAAGAATTACCCTGTCCGGCATTGCTGCCGTTTGCCGGTGCTGGCGGGCCCATCTGCGCCGCTGGCGCAGGCGGTCCCATTTCTCCGGCTGGCGGCAGAACCTGCGGCATCATTTGCATCAGCCGTTCGTTGGCGACGCGATGCACTTCATCCTGCGGCAGCGGCATATCACCATTGCGGTCGGCTCCCCACAGCAGCAGCAGATAGCGCAGACGCTGCAGGCCTGCGGTCGGATGGGCCTGAATCACGGTATAAGCGCGTTGGGTATCGACCTTAACCGAGGAAACCACCCCCACCGGATAACCTTCCGGGAAGCGGCCGCCAATACCGGAAGTCACCAGCACGTCACCGACCCGGATATCGGTGTTACCCGGCAGATGCTCAAGCTGGAGATCTTCGGTACAGCCGTTACCGGCGGCAATGACGCGAATGTCATTACGCAATACCTGGATCGGCAGCGCATGCGAGGCATCGCAAATCAGCAATACGCGGCTGGTCAGCTGACTGACCGCAATCACCTGTCCGACCACCCCTTTATCACTGATGACCGGTTGACCTTCATAGACACCGTTAACGCTGCCTTTGTCGATCACCACCTGGTCGGTATAAGGGTCAGTGCCGGTTGAGATGACCTGCGTTACCATCTTTTGCTCGTCCTGACGCAGCGGTGAACCCAGCAGTTCACGCAGGCGTGCGTTTTCCTGCTTGTATTGCCCCAGCATTAGCAGGTTACTGTTTTTCAGGAAGAGCTCGCGACGTAAGGCTTTGTTTTCCTGCTCAAGCTGCTGACGTGACGCCAGCGACTCTGACACGCCATCCAGAATCTGGCGCGGCCCATTGGCCAGGAAGTAAAACGGACTGACCGACGTATCCAGATAGTTGCGTATTTGGGTAAAAGAACCCACACGGCTGTCAGCAATGATAATGGCAATCGCCACGATGACGGCCAGGAAAAGACGCAACTGCAGGGATGGTCCCCTGCTAAAAATCGGCTTCATATAATCTGCGTGATCCTCGACGACAGGTAAGGAAGCCCGGTATAAAACCGTGCTTCCCTGAGCTGGACGCATTGCACCGGCGCATAGCGCGCCGGTTGACACGCGACTTCCTGCGCATCGTCATGACGTTCCCAGCCGGTTGAGGCAATTATTCTTCGCTGAACAAATCGCCGCCATGCATGTCGATCATTTCCAACGCCTTGCCGCCACCGCGCGCCACACAGGTCAGCGGATCTTCAGCGACAACCACCGGAATGCCAGTCTCTTCCATCAGCAGACGATCCAGATTACGCAGCAGCGCACCGCCGCCGGTCAGCACCATGCCGCGTTCGGAGATATCCGACGCCAGCTCTGGCGGACACTGTTCCAGGGCGACCATCACCGCGCTAACGATGCCGGTTAACGGCTCCTGCAGCGCTTCAAGAATTTCATTGGAGTTCAGCGTAAAGCCGCGCGGTACACCTTCAGCCAGGTTACGGCCACGGACTTCAATTTCGCGAACTTCATCGCCTGGATAGGCTGAGCCGATCTCATGCTTGATACGTTCTGCGGTCGCTTCACCAATCAGTGAACCGTAGTTACGACGCACATAATTAATAATAGCTTCATCGAAACGGTCGCCACCAATACGGACCGACGAGGAGTAAACCACGCCGTTCAGCGAGATCACCGCCACTTCTGTGGTACCGCCACCGATATCGACTACCATTGAACCGGTCGCTTCTGATACCGGCAGGCCAGCGCCGATCGCTGCCGCCATCGGCTCTTCAATCAGGAAGACTTCACGTGCGCCAGCACCCTGAGCGGACTCACGGATGGCGCGACGTTCTACCTGCGTTGCCCCAACGGGTACGCAGACCAGCACGCGCGGGCTGGGACGCATGAAACTGTTGCTGTGAACCTGTTTGATGAAGTGCTGCAGCATCTTTTCGGTGACGAAAAAGTCAGCAATTACGCCATCTTTCATCGGGCGAATCGCTGCGATATTGCCTGGCGTTCGGCCAAGCATCTGTTTTGCGTCATGACCCACGGCCGCGACACTTTTCGGTGAACCGGCACGATCCTGGCGAATAGCTACCACGGAAGGCTCGTTCAGCACGATGCCTTGTCCTTTCACATAAATCAGGGTATTCGCGGTACCCAGGTCAATGGACAAGTCATTGGAAAACATGCCACGAAATTTTTTAAACATACTAAGGGATAATCCTGCAAGCTGGGGGCGGAAAATAAAATCCGCTTACTTTACCAACCACACGAAGCTGCCACAAGGCGCAAAAACGTTCTGCTTCGGTGAAAAAAGACGCCAAATTGCGTTTAAGTCATCGGAACCGGCCATCATTGACAGCGGAAGGGCGATAAGACGCCATCGGTGCCGCTTTTTATCGCCGTAGAGGCCGATGTTTCCGACATAAAATCTAACATTTCCGGCCAGCAGTTTTGCGCCCCGACCCGGACTCAAGGCTAAAAAAAGCCTGCGTCAGCGTCAAAAGCTGGCAATCCGCTAAATCCGGTAACGTTGTGAGTACTTTTTCACATTACTGTTTACCGGCTGCGAAGGGGCAAAGAAGTCGCCCTGTCCGCCCGCCACGCCTAACGCCACCAGCGCCTGCCACTCCGCTTTAGTGCGAACGCCGGCAGCAAATACCTGGGTATGGGTCGATTTGCACACTTCCAGCAGGCTCTGCACAAACAGCTGATTTTCGGTGCGGCGCTCAATATTGCGCACCAGACCGGCATCAAGTTTGATCAGTTCAACCGGAAGCTGGCGAATGTAGGCGCTGCTGACCACGGTTAAACCAGCCTGATTAACCGCGACACGACAGCCAAATGCCTTAAGGGCGCGGAACACCGGCGTTAAACGGCTGATGTGTTGACAGACATCTGCCTCGGCAAGTTCAAATAAAAATCGCTTTCTTTGCCCTTTGGGGCATTGCAGCAACATATTCTGCAACCAGAGCACGAAAGATCGGTGCAGCAGCGAGTTAATAGTGACCGGTATCACCAGCGTCTCTTCCGGCCAGAGTTCAGATAAGGCGGCAATGCGGGTGACCATCTGGCGATCCCAGCTATCGGCCATGCCGAGCTGCTGCACCAGCGGCATATATTCAGCCGCCAGCACCTCTTTATCACCATCAAAGATACGGGTCAGCATCACGCGGTGCTGCACCTTGCCTTCAATATTGACCGCCGGTTTCTGATACAGGCGCGGACCGCCGCGGCTGAGGGTGTTTTCCAGCAGAGTACGCCAGCGCACGCTTCCGCGCCCGGCATCCTGAGGATTACCGGCCCCGTTGGTCCAGTTGTTGCCTCCTAACAGCGCCGCGCGTCGGGTAGCCATTTCGACATTGTCCATCACCTGCGGCACCGTCTGCCCGCTGTGCCAGGCGCTGATACCGATATGGATCAGGTCATCGCGATTCACCATCCGCATCGGCGGTAGAGAATCGACGGCATTGATCAGCTGATCGGCGATGCTGTTGGCCTCTTTCAGGCTGCGGTGCGGCAGTAACACGGCAAAATCACTGCGGAAATAGCGCGCCAGTAGTGCGCCAGGATAACGCAGCACAAAGGTGGAGAGCATGTTGACGATATTAAACAGATACTCATCGACCAGCCCTGGCTCCAGCGTTTCGCTCAGCGTCTCCAGATCCGGCAGCCGCACCATCATCACCACGCCATGGGTGCCGACATCCTCCTGATCCTCCAGCAGCGTGGCGAGCTGGCTATCAAAGAACAGGCGATTATTCAGACCGGTACGGCCATCCTGAGCAGCAAAGGTGCGGATCAGCGTATCGATACGCAGACGCTGCTCCCCGGCTTCCTGTAAATCGGTGAGCAGTACATCCAGCGCGCGGCTCGCCCTGGGCGGCCATTCATCCAGATTGCGTTTTGGCCCCACCCCACGCTCACCGTCAATAATCGCTTCTGCGCGTATTTCCAGGTGCTCCATGCCGCGCCACTGGCGGCGTAGCCAGCGATGCAAAATAAACAGCAGCAGGCTCATTATCAGCACTACCGTCGACACCGTGCCCATTGCATAGGTGCCAATAATTGAGCGCAGCCAGGTCCGGGCGGGATCGAGGGTGACAACCCGTACATTTACACCCGGCTGATGGATTAACGGCACCTCAAACTGGATGAAGCGATTGGGCTGGTGGTCGAGCATCAGGTTTTCGTGACGGGAAAGAGAGAAAAAGATGTGGTCGCCGCTGTAAAGTTGAATCTGCTCGGCATTAATGATCGGCATTAATCGGGTAATCCAGCCGTGCAACTGGTCGGGCGACTGGACAAGCAGCGCCTGATCGACCTCGGTTGCCAGCACCTGCGCGCGCTGTTCTCCCCGCTGTTGGCTGAACCAGAAAACGCTAAAAGCACAGCCCACCAGCATTAATATCATTGCCAGTATGCTAAGAAAGGTAATAAACGCAGATAGTTTTGTGGTTAATCGCATCCCTGTGCCTGTGTTACTGCGGTGATAACCGGATCACCCAACCTTGTACCGTCAGCCTGACGAAAACGCGAGCAAAATAGCATAATTTGCCTTTAGCGACAGTATCGTGACGACTGAAGCGGAAGTATATCGTCGGGAAAGCGAAGCTGATGTTGATCCCGGCGCTTTTCGGCGCATTCTCATCGACGCTGGCAACCAGGAAATTTCACATTTTAACGGCGAAACTGGCGGCGATCGGTAATAGTCATCATGCTGGTCAATAAGACCACGGCTGGAGAGTGCACCATGAAGCGCAATGATTATCTGACGGAAGCCGACGTAACGCCGGAAAGCATCTTTAATATGAAGCGCCGCCAGGTGCTGAAAACGCTGGGACTGAGCGCAGCGGCGATCGGTCTGCCCGGCGTGGCCAATGCGGACATTCTCAGCTGGTTCAAGGGCAACGATCGCCCGCCCGCCCCCGCCGGTCGGGCGCTGGACTTTAGCAAACCGCCACAGTATCAGGCCGACCTGACCTTAACGCCGGCAGAGAAGGTTTCTGGCTATAACAACTTTTATGAGTTTGGCCTGGATAAGGCCGATCCTGCAGCCAATGCCGGCACGCTGAAAACCGATGCCTGGAAACTGACGATTGATGGCGAAGTGGCGAAACCGATCACTCTGGACATGGATGATATCTTCAAACGCTTTGCCATGGAGCAGCGTATCTACCGCATGCGCTGTGTCGAAGCCTGGTCGATGGTGGTGCCGTGGGTCGGTTTTGAGCTGAATAAGCTGATTTCTCTGGCTGAACCCACCAGCAAAGCGCGTTTCGTCGCCTTTCAGACGCTGTATGACCCTGAACAAATGCCGGGCCAGAAAGATCGTTTTATCGGCGGCGGGCTGAATTATCCCTATGTTGAAGGGCTACGACTGGATGAAGCGATGCACCCTCTGACGCTGCTGAGCACCGGCGTTTATGGCAAGGCGCTTCCGCCGCAGAACGGCGCGCCGATTCGCCTGACGGTGCCGTGGAAGTATGGCTTTAAAGGGATTAAATCGATCGTCAAAATCACCCTGACCGCTAATCAGCCGCCGACGACCTGGAACCAGATTGCGGCGGATGAATATGGCTTCTATGCCAACGTCAATCCGCACGTCAATCATCCGCGCTGGTCGCAGGCCACCGAGCGCTTTATTGGCCCCGGTGGCAGCCTGAAAGTGGAGCGTCAACCTACCCTGCTGTTTAACGGCTATGCCGATCAGGTCGCTTCACTCTATCGCGGACTCGACCTGCGGGAGAATTACTGAGTGGTACGCCTGTCGTTAAAACAGATCACCTGGCTCAAGGTGATCCTGCATCTGGCGGCTTTGTTGCCGCTGGTTTATCTGATCCTTGCCGCCATGCAGGGTGGATTAAGCGCAGACCCGGCGAAGGATATTCAACATTTTACCGGGCGCATGGCGCTGAAACTGCTGCTGGGCACGCTGCTGGTATCGCCTCTGGCGCGCTATGGCAAACAGCCGCTGTTGATCCGCACCCGCCGTCTGCTGGGCGTCTGGACCTTTGTCTGGGCCTCTCTCCATCTGCTGAGCTACTATCTGCTGGAACTGGGTGCCGATAACCTGCGACTGCTCGGCAGCGAGTTAATTTCTCGTCCCTATCTGACACTCGGTATTATCAGCTGGCTGATACTACTGGTCCTGACGCTGACCTCATTTCAGCGGGCGCAGCGCAGGCTCGGCAAACGCTGGCAAACGCTGCATAACGCCATCTATCTGGTAGCGATCCTGGTGCCGATTCACTACATCTGGTCGGTCAAAACCGTGTCGCCCCAGCCACTTATCTATGCCGGACTGGCCGCCTTATTGTTAGCGTGGCGTTACAAAAAGTTTCTTAAATGGTGGCCCCGCTAGTCCTTCTGTGGTTGTTTTCCTCCCCGACTATCTGCTAAAAGATGTGGCCTTCGGGTCACATCCGATCATCTTCGCAGATAAGACCAGTATTTTGCTGCGAAATGACACGAAACGGATATAATGCCCGGCTTTATTGCAAAGCGGGTCTTGTTTTTCATCGTGAAAGGTGACAAATGGAGATTGGCAAGGTATTTTACGCGATGCCTCAATGATTGCGGGAGATGGCAGCAAGATGGCGCATAAATTACATATTCTGCTTTTAAACGGTCCCAACCTGAATCTGTTGGGCAGCCGTGAACCTGATAAGTATGGTCACACCACGCTGCAGCAGATTGTGGACGATCTTGCTCGTCAGGCAGACCAACTGAATGTGGAGTTAAGCCACTTGCAATCCAACGCTGAATTTCAGCTGATTGATCGCATTCATGAGGCCAAAGGCAATGTGGATTACATCATTATCAATCCTGCCGCGTTTACCCATACCAGCGTCGCGCTGCGTGATGCCCTGTTAGCGGTGTCGATTCCGTTTATTGAGGTTCATCTCTCAAATGTGCATGCACGCGAGCCCTTTCGCCATCACTCCTATCTCTCTGATGTATCAGCTGGCGTCATCTGTGGGCTTGGCGCTGACGGCTACACATGGGCTTTACAAACGGCAGTAAAACGCCTGTCTCAAACTAATTAATCACACTGAGTACGGAACCCCACTCATGGATATTCGTAAAATTAAAAAACTGATCGAACTGGTTGAAGAATCTGGCATCTCCGAGCTGGAAATCTCCGAGGGCGAAGAGTCCGTTCGTATCAGCCGTGCACCTGCAAATGTTGGCTATCCGATGATGCAGCAGGCTTATGCTGCGCCAGTACAGCAGCCTGCCCTGGCGACCGCCGTAGCACCTGTTGCTACCATCGCGGAAGCGGCGCCAGCTGAAATCAGCGGCCACATCGTGCGTTCGCCAATGGTCGGGACGTTCTATCGCACCCCGAGCCCGGACGCGAAAGCCTTCGTCGAAGTGGGTCAGAAAGTTAACGCTGGCGATACCCTGTGCATCGTCGAAGCTATGAAGATGATGAACCAGATCGAAGCCGACAAATCTGGTGTGGTGAAAGCCATTCTGGTCGAGAGCGGTCAGCCGGTCGAGTTTGACGAGCCACTGGTTGTCATCGAATAACGGGGCGGACCATGCTGGATAAAATTGTTATTGCTAACCGCGGTGAGATCGCGCTGCGCATTCTGCGTGCCTGTAAAGAACTGGGCATCAAGACTGTGGCGGTACACTCAAGCGCGGACCGTGACCTGAAGCACGTGCTACTGGCGGACGAAACCGTCTGCATCGGCCCGGCGCAGTCAGTCAAAAGTTATCTCAACATCCCGGCGCTGATCTCCGCAGCAGAAATCACCGGCGCGGTGGCGATTCACCCCGGCTACGGCTTCCTGTCTGAGAATGCTGATTTTGCCGAGCAGGTTGAGCGCTCAGGCTTTATTTTTATTGGCCCGAAAGCCGATACCATTCGCCTGATGGGCGATAAAGTGTCCGCGATTAACGCCATGAAGAAAGCCGGTGTACCAACCGTCCCCGGTTCTGACGGATCGCTGACCGATGACATGGAAAAGAACCGTGCGTTCGCGAAGCGCATTGGTTACCCGGTGATCATCAAAGCCTCCGGCGGCGGCGGCGGTCGTGGTATGCGCGTAGTGCGCAGCGACAAAGATCTGGAACAATCCATTAACATGACGAAAGCGGAAGCCAAAGCGGCTTTCAACAACGACATGGTTTATATGGAGAAGTATCTGGAGAATCCGCGTCATATCGAGATTCAGGTACTGGCCGACGGTCAGGGCAACGCCATCTATCTGGGCGAACGCGACTGCTCAATGCAGCGTCGTCACCAGAAAGTCGTGGAAGAAGCGCCAGCGCCAGGCATCACGCCAGAACTGCGTAGCTTCATCGGCGATCGCTGTGCCAAAGCCTGTATTGAGATTGGCTACCGCGGTGCAGGTACTTTCGAGTTCCTGTATGAAAACGGCGAGTTCTACTTCATTGAGATGAACACCCGTATTCAGGTAGAGCATCCGGTGACCGAGATGATTACCGGCGTTGACCTGATCAAAGAGCAGCTGCGTATTGCTGCCGGTCAGCCGCTGTCGATCAAACAGGAAGAGGTGATTATTCGCGGCCATGCGGTTGAATGCCGTATCAATGCTGAAGATCCGGTTTCTTTCCTGCCGAGCCCGGGCAAAATCACCCGTTTCCACGCGCCAGGCGGTTTCGGCGTGCGCTGGGAGTCGCATATTTACTCCGGTTACAGCGTGCCGCCTTACTACGATTCCATGATCGGCAAACTGATCACCTACGGCGAAACCCGTGAGGTGGCGATTGCCCGCATGAAGAATGCGCTGGCGGAACTGATCATCGACGGTATCAAGACCAATATTGAACTGCAGATGAAGATCATGTCCGACGAAAACTTCCAGCATGGTGGAACCAATATCCACTATCTGGAGAAAAAACTCGGCTTGCACGAGAAGTAATCGCAACGCTGAGTTAGTCTGAGGCCGGTTAATCCGGCCTTTTTCTTTTGCCGCTAGCGTTAAGGTTGAAACATGGATGCTCGTTTTATACAGGCGCATAAAGAGGCCCGCTGGTCACTCTATCTGACCCTGCTCTGGCTGGCCGTTTGGGGGCTTGCCGCCTGGCTGGGCGGGAGTGAAACGGGGATCACCGGCTTGCCGCGCTGGTTCGAACTTTCCTGCGTGTTTGCTCCGCTGCTGTTCATTTTTTTATGCTGGCTGATGGTCCGCGTGATTTTCCGCGACATGTCGCTGGAGGATAAAAATGAATTTTGAAATTATCCTGCCGTTATTAATTTATCTGGTGCTGATTGCCGCGCTGTCAGTCTTCGCGGTCCGTAAACAGCGTCAGGGCAACTTTCTGACCGAATACTTTCTTGGCAGCCGCTCTATGGGCGGGTTCGTTCTGGCCATGACCCTGACCACCACCTATATCAGCGCCAGCTCGTTTATTGGCGGGCCCGGTGCCGCCTATAAATATGGTCTGGGATGGGTCTTGCTGGCAATGGTGCAGGTGCCTGCCGTCTGGCTGTCCCTCGGCGTGCTGGGCAAGAAATTCGCTATTCTGGCGCGTAAGCACAATGCGGTGACGCTGAATGACATGCTCTATGCGCGTTATCAAAGTCCGCTGCTGATCTGGCTGGCCAGCCTGAGCCTGCTGGTTGCATTTATCGGGGCCATGACGGTGCAGTTTATCGGCGGCGCACGGTTACTGGAAACCGCGGCGGGCATCCCGTATGACACCGGCTTACTGATTTTCGGCGGCACCATTGCGCTTTATACCGCCTTTGGCGGCTTCCGTGCCAGCGTGCTCAATGACGCGATGCAGGGCGTGGTGATGCTGATCGGCACGTTCCTGCTGCTGTTCGCCGTGATCCATCAGGCTGGCGGACTGGGTACTGCCGTGCAGAAGCTGCACGCTATCGATCCGCAATTACTGACGCCACAGGGACCGGGCGAGATCATTACCCCGACCTTTCTGAGTTCGTTTATCGTGCTGGTCTGCTTCGGCGTGATCGGCCTGCCCCATACCGCCGTGCGCTGCATCTCCTATAAAGACAGCAAGGCGGTACATCGGGCGATCATGCTGGGCACCATCGTGGTGGTGATCCTGATGCTGGGTATGCATCTGGCGGGTGCGCTGGGGCGGGCCATACTGCCCGATCTGACGGTTCCGGATCGGGTGATCCCGACGTTAATGATCACCGTCCTTCCGCCGCTGGCGGCCGGGCTGTTTCTGGCGGCACCGATGGCGGCGATTATGTCGACCATTAATGCCCAGCTGTTGCAGGCATCCGCTACGCTGATTAAAGATCTCTATCTGCGCGTGGCACCGCAGCAGATGGAAAATGAGCCGCGGCTGCGACTGTTATCTGGCGCCATTACCTTTGCGCTCGGCATCCTGCTGCTGATTGCCGCCTGGAATCCGCCCGATATGATTATCTGGCTCAACCTGCTGGCGTTTGGCGGTCTGGAAGCGGTATTTCTTTGGCCGCTGGTGTTGGGACTTTACTGGGAACGCGCCAACGCAGCAGGAGCCATTACCGGCATGGTCACCGGCGGCGGTTGCTACGCGTTTCTGGCGAGCCTTAACCTGCAAATCATGGGATTCCACCCGATTGTGCCTTCCCTGCTTTTAAGCCTGCTGGCATTTTTAGTCGGCAACCTGTTTGGACGCGCGCCGCAAACTGCCGACGCGCCGCAACATTGAATGTAAGAGAGACGTTATGCCGTGGATTCAAATCAAGATAAACAGCTCGGGTGAACACGCTGAAACGCTGAGCGATGTGCTGATGGAGACCGGTGCTGTTTCGGTCACTTTTCAGGATACGCATGACAACCCGGTCTATGAGCCGTTGCCGGGCGAAACTCGCCTGTGGGGCGATACTGACGTTATCGGCCTGTTCGATGCCGAAAGTGATATGGCGGCGATCGTCGCTGAACTGGCGCAACATCCACTGTTAGGTGCTGATTTCCGTCATAAGATCGAACAGATCGAGGATAAAGACTGGGAACGCGAGTGGATGGAAAACTTTCACCCAATGCGTTTTGGCGAGCGGCTGTGGATCTGTCCAAGCTGGCGCGATGTACCGGACCCCGAGGCGGTGAATGTGATGCTCGATCCGGGCCTGGCGTTCGGCACCGGCACGCATCCGACCACCTCGCTGTGCCTGACCTGGCTGGATGGGCTGGATCTGACCGGTAAAACGGTGATCGACTTTGGCTGTGGCTCAGGGATCCTGGCGATCGCTGCGCTCAAGCTCGGCGCGGCGCAGGCGATTGGTATCGATATCGATCCACAGGCGATCCAGGCCAGCCGCGATAACGCTGAGCGCAATGGCGTTTCCGATCGTCTGTCGCTCTACCTGCCCCACCAGCAGCCGGAAAATCTGCAGGCGGATGTGGTGGTCGCCAATATCCTGGCGGGCCCGTTACGTGAGCTGGCACCGCTGATTAGCGTACTGCCGAAGCCCGGCGGCCATCTGGGACTCTCTGGCGTACTGGAGAGCCAGGCGGAAGGCGTCTGCGAAGCCTATGCAGCGCAGTTCGCGCTCGACCCGGTGGCGGTCAAAGAAGAATGGTGCCGGATTACCGGTGTGAAGAACTGAATCTGCGAAGCGCGCTTGTTGCCTGAATGCCCTCCAGGCCAACGCTGAAAGGGCTTAACAGCATATTCAGCCAGCCCGTAGCGTAAGTTACGGGCTTTCTGCATTATCAATGGTTGCTTGTATCGTTAATCACGGCATGTGACGTTTATTATCTGGCTAAGAGATCTGCTTTTTCGGAAAAACGTTTGCTCACAATTTCAGCATAAATGCCTAATATCATGATATTTAAGTATAATTTTAACGTCGAGTGGTAATCACCCGGATTTCATTGATCTTTCTTGCCAATTGTTCAAAGTTTGGCCTTTCATCTTCCGGAAAAAATGCGTAATATACGCCGCCTTGCAGACACAGTATGGCCATTCTGACTTCATGCGTATTGGAAACCTCCAGCTGAGAAATCGACTGATTGCAGCACCGATGGCCGGGATTACCGACAGGCCATTCAGGACGCTGTGTCATGAAATGGGTGCAGGCATGGCGGTCTCTGAGATGTTGTCTTCGAACCCGGAAGTCTGGGCCAGCGACAAATCTCGTTTACGTATGGTGCACAGTGATGAGCCAGGCATTCGCGCCGTGCAAATCGCCGGTTGCGATCCCAGCGAAATGGCGCAAGCTGCACGGATTAATGTTGAGGCCGGTGCACAGGTTATCGACATTAATATGGGCTGCCCTGCCAAGAAGGTTAACCGCAAAATGGCGGGTTCAGCCTTGCTGCAATATCCCGCCGTGGTGGAGTCAATCCTCTCCGCAGTGGTCAATGCAGTGGATGTGCCGGTAACACTGAAAATTCGTACTGGCTGGGATCCTGAAAACAGGAACTGTGTCGCGATTGCCCAATTGGCTGAACGCTGTGGTATTCAGGCTCTGACGATACATGGCCGCACTCGTGCCTGCCTGTTCAACGGGGAAGCTGAATATGACAGCATTCGGACAGTTAAGCAGAGTGTTTCTATTCCGATTATCGCGAATGGAGACATAACTGACCCGCATAAAGCCAGAGCGGTGCTCGACTATACAGGGGCCGATGCTCTGATGATAGGACGCGCTGCTCAGGGAAGACCGTGGATCTTCCGGGAAATCCAGCATTATCTGGACACTGGGGAGCTGCTTGCCCCGCTGCCAATGGCAGAGGTCAAGCGCTTGCTTGTTTCGCATATACGTGAGCTGCACGACTTTTACGGTTCAGGCAAGGGATACCGTATAGCGCGAAAGCACGTCTCCTGGTATCTGCAGGAGCACGCCCCGAATGACCAGTTTCGGCGCACATTCAACGCCATTGAGGATGCCAGCGAACAGCTGGAGGCGTTGGAGGCATACTTCGAAAATCTTGCGTAACGAAATAAAGAGCTGAAAGAACTATGTTCGAACAACGCGTAAATTCTGACGTACTGACCGTTTCTACCGTTAACTCACAGGATCAGGTAACTCAAAAACCTTTGCGTGATTCGGTTAAACAGGCACTGAAGAACTATTTTGCTCAACTGAACGGTCAGGATGTTAGTGACCTGTATGAGCTGGTTTTGGCTGAAGTCGAGCAGCCTCTGTTGGACATGGTGATGCAGTATACCCGTGGCAACCAGACCCGTGCTGCCCTGATGATGGGTATCAACCGCGGTACGCTGCGTAAGAAATTGAAAAAATACGGCATGAACTGATTCTGGTTCTGTCTGTTAATTACGCCAGCCTTTGGGCTGGCGTTTTTATTTGTGCGCTGTTCCACAAAGCGTCGGCAAAACCCGTGAAACAGTTACCGTCAATATGGTAACTATAGTTGCAATCGCTGAGGTGATATTTCACTGCCTCGCTTTCTTACCCTGTTCTTCTGCCCCCTCCTTCCCACCGCGTTTGCCTGCCAGCCGTTCCCGGTCAGCACTGGCTTCTGTGATCCTGTACACCTTAAAAAGCAAAGCATCTTCCACATACATTTACGCCTGAGCGATGGCTCACATTGCTTCCATATAGTGAAACTAATTGCACTAAATGTGATCGGGTCGACTCGCATTGCTTCCTTTTGGTGCGCGATATTAGCGGAACTTTCAAATCACTTCTGATTATTAACCGTACCTTCATGAGAATTCAGGATTCTGCAAACCTGGCATCAGCTTTGCAGAGTCGTGAATGGCTGACCGCCACAGACAGTAAAAACGCACATTAAAGTGCGCAAACATAACAACATGATTCCTCCACACAGGATGCTTTATGAAAAAGATGATGCTCTCTACGCTGGTTGCTGCGGCCTCGCTGTTGGCCGTTGCTCAGCAGGCACACGCCGGCACGACTCTGGATGCAATTAAGAAGAAAGGCTTTGTTCAATGCGGGATCAGTGACGGCTTACCCGGCTTCTCTTATGCAGATGCCAGCGGCAAGTTTACCGGTATCGATGTTGACGTCTGCCGGGCAGCGGCTGCAGCGGTGTTTGGCGACGCAACCAAAGTGAAATATACCCCGCTGACTGCCAAAGAGCGTTTCACTGCGCTGCAATCAGGCGAAGTCGACATCCTGTCGCGCAATACCACCTGGACCTCATCACGTGATGGCGGCATGGGCTTCCTGTTTGCGGGCGTCAATTATTACGACGGCATTGGCTTCCTGACTCACCAGAAAGCCGGGCTAAAAAGCGCTAAAGAGCTGGACGGGGCCACGGTTTGTATTCAGGCGGGTACTGATACCGAACTGAACGTGGCTGACTTCTTCAAAGCCAATAAGATGCAGTACACGCCGGTGACCTTTGACCGCTCCGATGAGTCCGCCAAGGCGCTGGACAGCGGTCGCTGCGATACGCTGGCCTCTGACCAGTCTCAGCTCTATGCGTTGCGCATCAAGCTGGGCAAACCTGACGAATTTATCGTGCTGCCGGAAGTTATCTCAAAAGAGCCGCTGGGTCCGGTGGTCCGTCGCGGTGATGACGATTGGTTCACCATCGTTAAATGGTCGCTCTACGCCATGCTGAATGCTGAAGAGATGGGCGTTTCATCGAAAAACGTTGATCAGATGACTGCCAAACCGACCACGCCAGATATGGCGCACCTGCTGGGTGCCGAGGGTGATTTTGGCAAGGATCTGAAGCTGGACAATAAATGGGCCTACAACATCATTAAGCAAGTGGGCAACTATCAGGAAAGCTTTGATCGTAACGTCGGTAAAGATAGCGCTCTGAAGATCGCGCGTGGTCAGAATGCGTTGTGGAACCAGGGCGGCATTCAGTACGCACCGCCAGTACGTTAATTCTCCCTCGCCAATCGGGCACCGTATTCTGCGGTGCCCTACCCCAGCTTTCGTT
Source organism: Pantoea sp. X-Soil-YNGN-775 (assembly GCF_059730575.1). Taxonomy (NCBI): domain Bacteria; kingdom Pseudomonadati; phylum Pseudomonadota; class Gammaproteobacteria; order Enterobacterales; family Erwiniaceae; genus Pantoea; species Pantoea sp. X-Soil-YNGN-775. The sequence continues at coordinate 3,797,946 of NZ_AP035945.1, forward strand.
ACTGAGGTTTCAACATGTCACAACGCCCAACCGTGAAAAGGGATTTTTCATTCGGTAATCCCACGGTTCGCGCCTGGCTTTATCAGTTAATAGCGATAGTCGCGGTGCTTGGTGTGGTGGGTTATCTGGTTCATAACACCATTATCAACCTGGCTAACCGCGGTATCACCTCCGGGTTTGGATTTCTTGAGCGCACTGCCGGTTTTGGTATCGTTCAGCATTTGATTGATTACACTGAGGGAGATACCTACGCCCGGGTGTTTATGGTCGGATTAACCAACACCCTGCTGGTCTCCGCGCTCTGTATCGTTTTTGCTTCTGTTCTCGGTTTCGCTATTGGTCTGGCGCGCCTTTCCGACAACTGGCTGCTGCGGAAGCTCTCCAATATCTATATCGAAACCTTCCGTAATATCCCGCCGCTGCTGCAGATCTTCTTCTGGTACTTTGCCGTGTTACGCAATTTGCCAGGCCCGCGTCAGGCACTGAATGCGTTTGACCTGGCGTATGTCAGCAACCGTGGTTTATACGTTCCGTGGCCAACCTATGCGCCAGGCAGCTGGCCGTTTGTGATCGCACTGCTGCTGGCGATAGCCGCCAGCTATGGGCTGTACCGCTACAACCGCAAGCATCAGTTGAAAACCGGTCAGCTACGTCGTTCGTGGCCGGCGGCTATCGCGATGCTGATTCTGTTCCCGCTGATTGCGCACCTTGGTTTTGGCGCAGCGACCCACTGGGATGTGCCACAGCTACGCGGTTTTAACTTCCGTGGAGGCTCGGTGATGATCCCTGAGCTGGCAGCGCTGACCCTCGCCTTGTCGATCTACACCTCATCGTTTATTGCTGAGGTGATTCGCTCAGGGATCCAGTCCGTGCCGTACGGGCAGCATGAGGCGGCACGTTCGCTGGGTCTGCCTAATCCAGTGACCCTGCGGCAGGTGATTATTCCGCAGGCGATGCGTGTGATTATTCCTCCGCTGACCAGCCAGTATCTGAACATTGTGAAAAACTCCTCACTGGCTGCCGCCATCGGCTATCCCGATATGGTGTCGCTGTTTGCCGGATCGGTACTCAATCAGACCGGACAGGCGATTGAAACCATTGCTATCACCATGGGCGTTTATCTGATTATCAGCCTGCTGATTTCACTGTTAATGAACCTATACAACCGCAAAATCGCGCTGGTTGAGCGTTAAGAGAACGGGATGACTATGTCTGTTACAACACATGAAACGCCCCCGGTCCCGACGAATCTGGCGAGTCGCGCCTGGCGTTGGGCGCGTAAGAATTTATTCTCCAGCTGGTTTAACTCCCTGCTGACGCTGTTTTGCATCTGGGTCATCTGGCACGTGATCCCGCCTGCGCTGAACTGGCTGATTTTTCAGGCTAACTGGTTCGGTACCACCCGTGCCGACTGCACCAAAGAAGGTGCCTGTTGGGTGTTTATTCACGCCCGCTTCGGTCAGTTCATGTATGGACTCTATCCGCATGAACTGCGCTGGCGAATCAACCTGGCGCTGGTGATTGGGCTGCTGTCGATCGTTCCGATGTTTATCAAAAGCCTGCCGTCTCGTGGGCGCTACATCGCACTCTGGGTGGTGGTTTATCCGGTGATTGTCTGGCTGCTGCTGTATGGCGGCTATCTGGGACTCGAGCGGGTCGAAACCCGGCAGTGGGGCGGTTTAACCCTGACACTGATTATCGCTTCGGTCGGGATTGCCGGCGCCCTGCCGCTGGGGATTTTGCTGGCACTGGGACGTCGTTCAAAGATGCCGGTGGTGCGTACGCTGTCGATTATCTTCATCGAGTTCTGGCGCGGCGTTCCCCTGATCACCGTGCTGTTTATGTCATCGGTGATGCTGCCGCTGTTTATGGCTGAAGGCACCACCATCGATAAACTGGTACGTGCGCTGGTTGGGGTGATTTTATTCCAGTCCGCCTATGTTGCTGAAGTGGTGCGTGGCGGTTTGCAGGCGTTGCCGAAAGGTCAGTATGAGGCCGCCGAGTCTCTGGCGCTGGGTTACTGGAAAACACAGATGCTGGTGATTCTGCCGCAGGCTCTCAAGATGACCATTCCGGGTCTGGTGAATACCATTATTGCGCTATTTAAAGATACCAGCCTGGTCATCATCATCGGCCTGTTTGATCTGTTCAGCAGCGTCCAGCAGGCTACCGTCGATCCGACGTGGCTGGGCATGTCGACCGAAGGCTATGTCTTTGCCGCACTGGTCTATTGGATTTTCTGTTTTAGCATGTCGCGCTACAGCCAGTATCTGGAAAAGCGCTTTCACACCGGGCGTAAATCGCACTGAGGTTTTACATGACACACTCTATGACACACTCTTCCGACGCGTTGATGATTTCGCTTGAGAACGTGAATAAATGGTACGGACAGTTTCACGTACTGAAAGACATCAACCTGCAGGTTAAACCCCGCGAGCGCATCGTGCTGTGTGGCCCATCGGGCTCCGGTAAATCGACCACCATTCGCTGCATAAATCATCTTGAAGAGCATCAGCAGGGACGCATTGTCGTCGATGGTATTCATCTGAATGATGATGTGCGCAACATTGAGCGGGTCCGTACCGAAGTGGGAATGGTCTTCCAGCACTTTAATCTGTTTCCGCATCTGACCGTGTTACAGAACTGTACGCTGGCGCCTTCCTGGGTCAGAAAGATCCCAAAGAAAGAGGCCGATGAGCTGGCGATGCACTATCTGCAGCGGGTGCGTATTGCCGAGCATGCGCACAAGTTTCCGGGCCAGCTCTCCGGCGGCCAGCAGCAGCGTGTAGCCATCGCACGATCGCTCTGCATGAAGCCGAAAATTATGCTGTTCGATGAGCCGACGTCAGCGCTCGATCCTGAGATGGTGAAGGAAGTGCTGGATACCATGATCGGCCTGGCTGAAGATGGTATGACGATGCTGTGCGTTACTCATGAAATGGGCTTTGCCCGCACCGTTGCCGACCGGGTGATCTTTATGGATCGGGGGGAGATCGTTGAAGTAGCGCCACCACAGGAGTTCTTTGCTCATCCTAAATCAGAACGCACCCGTGCTTTTCTGTCGCAGGTGATTCACTGATGTAGCGTGTAATCTCTTATCACCCGGCCTGGTGCCGGGTTTTTTATTGCCGACAAAACAGGCTGCGGCTGTTGAATGCGGTGGTTTGCAGCGAATAAAGAGGAGGGATTCTGACGGCTGCCACAACGAAAAAAGCCCTTCGCATACGCGAAGGGCTCTCTCTTATTTGATGCCTGGCAGTTCCCTACTCTCGCATGGGGAGACCCCACACTACCATCGGCGCTACGGCGTTTCACTTCTGAGTTCGGCATGGGGTCAGGTGGGACCACCGCGCTACAGCCGCCAGGCAAATTCTTTATTTACCGAACTCATGTCTTAACTGGTGCTGATACCCAGAGTCGAACTGGGGACCTCACCCTTACCAAGGGTGCGCTCTACCAACTGAGCCATATCAGCACACTAAATTTGATGCCTGGCAGTTCCCTACTCTCGCATGGGGAGACCCCACACTACCATCGGCGCTACGGCGTTTCACTTCTGAGTTCGGCATGGGGTCAGGTGGGACCACCGCGCTACAGCCGCCAGGCAAATCTTGGTGCACGGAACGAATCTTTTGCGTCATGACCGTGCGCCATGCCGCAGAATCCTTCGTTCCCGCTAATTTTTATCCGTCACAAGCTGAAAATCTGTCCCTCAAAAACGCCTCTGGCGTTGTAAGGTTAAGCCTCACGGGTCATTAGTACCGGTTAGCTCAACGCATCGCTGCGCTTACACACCCGGCCTATCAACGTCGTCGTCTTCAACGTCCCTTCAGGACCCTTAAAGGGTCAGGGAGAACTCATCTCGGGGCAAGTTTCGTGCTTAGATGCTTTCAGCACTTATCTTTTCCGCACTTAGCTACCGGGCAATGCCATTGGCATGACAACCCGAACACCAGTGGTGCGTTCACTCCGGTCCTCTCGTACTAGGAGCAACCCCCCTCAATTCTCCAGCGCCCACGGCAGATAGGGACCGAACTGTCTCACGACGTTCTAAACCCAGCTCGCGTACCACTTTAAACGGCGAACAGCCGTACCCTTGGGACCTACTTCAGCCCCAGGATGTGATGAGCCGACATCGAGGTGCCAAACACCGCCGTCGATATGAACTCTTGGGCGGTATCAGCCTGTTATCCCCGGAGTACCTTTTATCCGTTGAGCGATGGCCCTTCCATTCAGAACCACCGGATCACTATGACCTGCTTTCGCACCTGCTCGAGCCGTCACTCTCGCAGTCAAGCCAGCTTATGCCATTGCACTAACCTCACGATGTCCGACCGTGATTAGCTGACCTTCGTGCTCCTCCGTTACGCTTTAGGAGGAGACCGCCCCAGTCAAACTACCCACCAGACACTGTCCGCACCCCGGATCACGGGGCCACGTTAGAACATCAAACATTAAAGGGTGGTATTTCAAGGTTGGCTCCACGCGGACTGGCGTCCGCGCTTCAAAGCCTCCCACCTATCCTACACATCAAGGCTCAATGTTCAGTGTCAAGCTGTAGTAAAGGTTCACGGGGTCTTTCCGTCTTGCCGCGGGTACACTGCATCTTCACAGCGAGTTCAATTTCACTGAGTCTCGGGTGGAGACAGCCTGGCCATCATTACGCCATTCGTGCAGGTCGGAACTTACCCGACAAGGAATTTCGCTACCTTAGGACCGTTATAGTTACGGCCGCCGTTTACCGGGGCTTCGATCAAGAGCTTCTCCTTGCGGATAACCCCATCAATTAACCTTCCGGCACCGGGCAGGCGTCACACCGTATACGTCCACTTTCGTGTTTGCACAGTGCTGTGTTTTTAATAAACAGTTGCAGCCAGCTGGTATCTTCGACTGGCTTCGGCTCGGGGAGCAAGTCCCTCCACCTACGCGCCAGCGTGCCTTCTCCCGAAGTTACGGCACCATTTTGCCTAGTTCCTTCACCCGAGTTCTCTCAAGCGCCTTGGTATTCTCTACCTGACCACCTGTGTCGGTTTGGGGTACGATTTTGTGTTACCTGATGCTTAGAGGCTTTTCCTGGAAGCAGGGCATTTATCACTTCAGCACCGTAGTGCCTCGTCGTCACGCCTCAGTGTAAAGTGAACCGGATTTGCCTGGAACACACACCTACACGCTTAAACCGGGACAACCGTCGCCCGGCTGATATAGCCTTCTCCGTCCCCCCTTCGCAGTAACACCAAGTACAGGAATATTAACCTGTTTCCCATCGACTACGCCTTTCGGCCTCGCCTTAGGGGTCGACTCACCCTGCTCCGATTAACGTTGAACAGGAACCCTTGGTCTTCCGGCGAGCGGGCTTTTCACCCGCTTTATCGTTACTTATGTCAGCATTCGCACTTCTGATACCTCCAGCAGCCCTCACAGGCCACCTTCGACGGCTTACAGAACGCTCCCCTACCCAACAACACATAAGTGTCGCTGCCGCAGCTTCGGTGCATGGTTTAGCCCCGTTACATCTTCCGCGCAGGCCGACTCGACCAGTGAGCTATTACGCTTTCTTTAAATGATGGCTGCTTCTAAGCCAACATCCTGGCTGTCTGTGCCTTCCCACATCGTTTCCCACTTAACCATGACTTTGGGACCTTAGCTGGCGGTCTGGGTTGTTTCCCTCTTCACGACGGACGTTAGCACCCGCCGTGTGTCTCCCGTGATAACATTCTTCGGTATTCGCAGTTTGCATCGGGTTGGTAAGCCGGGATGGCCCCCTAGCCGAAACAGTGCTCTACCCCCGAAGATGAGTTCACGAGGCGCTACCTAAATAGCTTTCGGGGAGAACCAGCTATCTCCCGGTTTGATTGGCCTTTCACCCCCAGCCACAGGTCATCCGCTAATTTTTCAACATTAGTCGGTTCGGTCCTCCAGTTAGTGTTACCCAACCTTCAACCTGCCCATGGCTAGATCACCGGGTTTCGGGTCTATACCCTGCAACTTAACGCCCAGTTAAGACTCGGTTTCCCTGCGGCTCCCCTATACGGTTAACCTTGCTACAGAATATAAGTCGCTGACCCATTATACAAAAGGTACGCAGTCACCCCATAAAGAGGCTCCCACTGCTTGTACGTACACGGTTTCAGGTTCTGTTTCACTCCCCTCGCCGGGGTTCTTTTCGCCTTTCCCTCACGGTACTGGTTCACTATCGGTCAGTCAGGAGTATTTAGCCTTGGAGGATGGTCCCCCCATATTCAGACAGGATACCACGTGTCCCGCCTTACTCATCGAGCTCACAGCCTGTGTGTTTTTGTGTACGGGAGTATCACCCTGTACCCTGCGACTTTCCAGACGCTTCCACTAACACACAAGCTGATTCAGGCTCTGGGCTGCTCCCCGTTCGCTCGCCGCTACTGGGGGAATCTCGGTTGATTTCTTTTCCTCGGGGTACTTAGATGTTTCAGTTCCCCCGGTTCGCCTTGCAGCACTATGTATTCATGCTGCAATGATGCACTGAGTGCACCGGGTTTCCCCATTCGGACATCGACGGCTGTAGCGGTTCATATCACCTTACCGTCGCTTTACGCAGATTAGCACGTCCTTCATCGCCTCTGACTGCCAGGGCATCCACCGTGTACGCTTAGTCGCTTAACCTCACAACCCACAGGCGTTTTTCAACGCTGCGTGCTGCAAGCATTTGAGAGACTCGAACATGTCGTGGCTTTCATTCTTATTACGGAGAATGAAAACGACATGTCGTTTCAATTTTCAGCTTGTTCCGGATTGTTAAAGAGCATAATACTTCGCAGCACACCGTTGCCGGTACGCTCTGAAGTATTTTTCAGAAAAAACAGTAAAACGGTATGGTGGAGCTAAGCGGGATCGAACCGCTGACCTCCTGCGTGCAAGGCAGGCGCTCTCCCAGCTGAGCTATAGCCCCATACAGTTACTGCAGAGACCACTACTACCACTCAACCGAGTAAACATCCTTGCGTTAAGGATGCAATTTCTTTTCAGGCAAGGCATGCGTAAGGGACGTTTACTCAGGTAAACGACCGCGCGCATAACGCAGCATGAGAAGAAATTTGGTAGGCCTGAGTGGACTTGAACCACCGACCTCACCCTTATCAGGGGTGCGCTCTAACCACCTGAGCTACAAGCCTGTAGAGGTTTTTTCTGCTCGTTACTTTTTATCAGACAATCTGTGTGAGCACTTCGCGGGAAGGTATCTTCAGGTAAGGAGGTGATCCAACCGCAGGTTCCCCTACGGTTACCTTGTTACGACTTCACCCCAGTCATGAATCACAAAGTGGTAAGCGCCCTCCCGAAGGTTAAGCTACCTACTTCTTTTGCAACCCACTCCCATGGTGTGACGGGCGGTGTGTACAAGGCCCGGGAACGTATTCACCGTGGCATTCTGATCCACGATTACTAGCGATTCCGACTTCACGGAGTCGAGTTGCAGACTCCGATCCGGACTACGACGCACTTTGTGAGGTCCGCTTGCTCTCGCGAGGTCGCTTCTCTTTGTATGCGCCATTGTAGCACGTGTGTAGCCCTACTCGTAAGGGCCATGATGACTTGACGTCATCCCCACCTTCCTCCGGTTTATCACCGGCAGTCTCCTTTGAGTTCCCGACCGAATCGCTGGCAACAAAGGATAAGGGTTGCGCTCGTTGCGGGACTTAACCCAACATTTCACAACACGAGCTGACGACAGCCATGCAGCACCTGTCTCAGCGTTCCCGAAGGCACCAATCCATCTCTGGAAAGTTCGCTGGATGTCAAGAGTAGGTAAGGTTCTTCGCGTTGCATCGAATTAAACCACATGCTCCACCGCTTGTGCGGGCCCCCGTCAATTCATTTGAGTTTTAACCTTGCGGCCGTACTCCCCAGGCGGTCGACTTAACGCGTTAGCTCCGGAAGCCACTCCTCAAGGGAACAACCTCCAAGTCGACATCGTTTACGGCGTGGACTACCAGGGTATCTAATCCTGTTTGCTCCCCACGCTTTCGCACCTGAGCGTCAGTCTTCGTCCAGGGGGCCGCCTTCGCCACCGGTATTCCTCCAGATCTCTACGCATTTCACCGCTACACCTGGAATTCTACCCCCCTCTACGAGACTCAAGCCTGCCAGTTTCAAATGCAGTTCCCAGGTTAAGCCCGGGGATTTCACATCTGACTTAACAGACCGCCTGCGTGCGCTTTACGCCCAGTAATTCCGATTAACGCTTGCACCCTCCGTATTACCGCGGCTGCTGGCACGGAGTTAGCCGGTGCTTCTTCTGCGGGTAACGTCAATCGACGCGGTTATTAACCACATCGCCTTCCTCCCCGCTGAAAGTACTTTACAACCCGAAGGCCTTCTTCATACACGCGGCATGGCTGCATCAGGCTTGCGCCCATTGTGCAATATTCCCCACTGCTGCCTCCCGTAGGAGTCTGGACCGTGTCTCAGTTCCAGTGTGGCTGGTCATCCTCTCAGACCAGCTAGGGATCGTCGCCTAGGTGGGCCATTACCCCGCCTACTAGCTAATCCCATCTGGGTTCATCCGATAGTGAGAGGCCCGAAGGTCCCCCTCTTTGGTCTTGCGACGTTATGCGGTATTAGCCACCGTTTCCAGTGGTTATCCCCCTCTATCGGGCAGATCCCCAGACATTACTCACCCGTCCGCCACTCGTCACCCAAGGAGCAAGCTCCTCTGTGCTACCGTCCGACTTGCATGTGTTAGGCCTGCCGCCAGCGTTCAATCTGAGCCATGATCAAACTCTTCAATTTAAGTTTGATTTGCTTAAACAAGTTAAGCGGTGCTCATCTGTAAAACGTCATAATGAATTTCATTATGTGTTCACTCGTGAGACTTGATATTTTTTACGTCCGGAGACGCTGATATCAATCCTGCGAGTGCCCACACAGATTGTCTGATAAATTGTTAAAGAGCAGTGCGAGCAGCGGGTTAACCGTCTGTCGCGAGGTGGCGTATATTACGCTTTCCTCCCTCAGAGTCAACTTCTTTTTCAGAAGTTTTTCTCCGGCGGCGCAGTCTCCTGTGCCTTTCAACCCGGCGGCCGGTAAGCCGTTGTTCCGTGTCGATGGAGGCGCATTATAGGGATCCCGCTTCAGAGCACAACCCTTTTTTTGGATCTTTTTTCTGAATGGTTATAAATGATCCAGATTGGTGAGATCGCCAGCGATCCGAGCCAGAATAGGCTTGTCAGCTGCCTGAAATCACATCAGGCTGCCATCAATTCAGCATAAAGGAGAACATGATGACTTCCGCCCTTCGCCCGTATAAAGATCTTTTCCCGCAAACCGGCCAGCGCGTTATGGTCGATCCAAGTAGTGTCGTCGTCGGTGACGTCATTATGGAAGATGACGTCAGTATCTGGCCACTGGTCGTGATTCGCGGCGACGTGAACCAGGTTCGCATTGGCGCCCGTAGCAATATTCAGGATGGCAGCGTGCTGCATGTCACGCATAAGTCGGCGTCAAACCCGCAAGGCTTTCCGCTTATTATTGGTCAGGAGGTCACGGTAGGACATAAAGCGATGCTGCACGGCTGCACTATTGGCGATCGTGTACTGATCGGCATGGGGTCAATCCTGCTGGATGGGGTAATAGTAGAAGAAGAGGTGATGATTGGTGCCGGAAGCCTGGTGCCGCCGGGTAAACGACTGGAGAGCGGCTACCTATACCTCGGCAGTCCGGTCAGGCAGGTCCGTCCGCTTAACGAGCAGGAAAAAGAAGGGTTACGCTACTCGGCCAGCAACTATGTCAGCTGGAAAAATGATTACCCTGGCGCAGATAACCAGACCCAGCCCTGATTATCGACCTCGTCCTGACGGATAGCCGCTTCGGCTTCCTCTTCCAGATCCCAGCGATGGTGCTGAAACAGCATCATCGCTTCTCCCTCACCAAAGCGGGATTTTAATGGCCCGATGCCGATGGCACAGGTCAGCCGCATGCCGTTTACCAGCACCGGAAAACAGATGGCCTGACGTGCTGCGTCATAGTGCTCATCATCGGGAAACTGGATTGCCTGATTCATGACCGCATGGCCTGCTTCAGCTGCGCAATCACCGGGGTAATTTCTGGCATCACGCCGTGCCATAGATGAAAGGCATGTGCTGCCTGGCCCACCAGCATCCCCAATCCATCCGCCAGATAGCGTGCGCCCTGCGCCTGGCACCACTGCAGGAAAGGCGTCAGCCCGCGTTGGTAGAACATGTCATAACAGCGCAAATCAGCATGAATAAGTGTCACAGGCAGAGGCGGCGTTTTGCCGTCTACGCCGCTTGATGTTGCATTGATCACCAGATCAAAGGATTTGTCTGCCAGCTGCTCAAAGCCACAAGCATAAATTGCGCCGTTTTGCCGGAACAGGTCTGCCAGCTCTTCGGCCCGGGTAAAGGTACGGTTGACGATCGTAATTGTGGCCCCGGCTGACAGCAGCGGCAGGATCACACCGCGAGCTGCGCCGCCTGCCCCCACCAGCAACACTTTATCACCGGGTTTGATCATCGCCAGCCGCTGAAGATCACTCAACAGGCCAATGCCATCGGTGTTATCACCAAAGATCTGACCATCGCTGAGTTTCTTCACGGTATTTACCGCACCCGAACGGGCAGCACGCTCGCTGAGCTGATCGGCAAGCTCCCACGCCTGCTGTTTGAAAGGAAGAGTGACATTCGCACCTTGCCCTCCCTGTTCAAAAAATGCGGTCAGCGCCTGCGGAAATCCCTCTACCGGCGCGCAGATCCGACCATAACGATGCTCTATCCCGGTCTGTTCTGCAAAAGCCTGATGAATTAACGGCGACTTGCTGTGGTTGATGGGATTACCGAAAACGGCGAATTGGTCCATGAGTTAGCCTTGACGTATAAGTTCGCCGCTGATGACATCGCGGATTTCTGAGGGGTTCTGCCGTCCACCCGTTTTGCCCGATAAGACCGGGAACTCATCGCCAAACTGACGCTTCACCTCTTCGACCGTGCGGCATGGAGGCTGGCCCGAAAGATTGGCACTGGTTGAAACCAGCGGTTTACCAAACGAGCGGCAAAGCGCCTGCACATCGGGATGATCGCTGACGCGAATAGCCAGCGAATCGAACTGTCCGGTTAACCAGCGTGGCGTCTGCGGTGGAACTGGCACCACAAAGGTCACCGGGCCCGGCCAACTGGCGAACATCCGTTCACGCTGAATCACCGAAAGTTCGCGATCGGAAATATAGGGTTCGAGCTGCGAATAATCCGCAGCAATAAGGATCAGCCCCTTTTCGACCGGACGCTGTTTCAGCGCCAGCAATGCCATAACGGCAGACTCGCTGTCAGGATCGCAACCCAGCCCAAACACCGCTTCAGTCGGATAGGCAATAACCGCCTGACGGTTCAGTTGATTCACACAATGCTCAAGTGAGCCGGCGAGATGATGATTATCCATAATGTCTTAGTTCTCTTCAGCGATGGCTTTGCCACAACTCTTACTGGCACAAAAGCGTTTAACGCCCTGCGCCGTCTTCTTTTCTACTAATAGTGGAAACTGGCAATAGGGACAGGTGCCAGCCACGGGCGTCAGGTTCACCGCAAACTGACAAGCCGGATAACGATCGCAGGAATGAAACGTTTTGCCGTAGCGTGAACGTCGCTGCACTAATTTACCTTGCTGACATTGCGGACACGCCAGCGTAGTTTCATCCGGTTTGTCGATGGTTTCGGTATAGCCGCATTCCGGATAGTGGCTGCAGCCGATAAACATGCCAAAGCGCCCCTGACGTAATACTTTATCCGCGCCGCAGTCCGGGCAGGCGTGTCCTTCCAGCACTTTGACCACGTGTCCGTCCGCCTGGCTTTTCAGGGGCCGAATATAGTCACATGCAGGATAGTTTGCGCAGCCCAAAAACGGGCCGTGTTTGCCGGAGCGTATAACCAGTTCTGCCCCGCAAGCGGGGCAGGGATCCTGTTTACGCACGGTGAAGAGTGCAGCTTTACTCATAACGATGAATGCATGAAAGGAAATTTAATGCAGCATACCTTCATTGACGTCGAATAGCAGTTCTTCCATTTGCTGATACGCGTTTTCACATCCAGGGATGTTAAACAACACCATCAGCACCACCCATTTGAGATCCTCTAAGTCAAACTCAGGGGTATCAAGCGCCATGACTCGTTCGATAACCATTTCGCGCGTTTCCAGACTCAGCACCTGGATTTGTTCCAGGAAAAGCAGGAAACCACGGCTTTCAGCATCTAAACGGTTGCTCTCTTCATCGGTATAGATGCGCATAGAGAGCGGATCATTTGCCAGCAAAATTGGCGCAACCAGCCCTTCCTGATAGTCGGCCAACCTTTCTAACCAGTTCAACGCGCTGTAAATATCTTCACGATGAAACCCGGCATCCGTCAAGTCATCTGTCAATCTGTCCTGATCAACACCCATTTCTGCTTCGTTGTGGATATATGTCTCAAACAAGTACATGAGTACGTCGAACATGGCATGCCCTCCTTAATCGGACATAGCCGCCGGGTACAGCTGCGATCCATCCTGCTAACTCCAGTTCCAGCAACTGAGCTGAGATAACTGGCACAGGTTGGCCGGCACGTTCAGCGACAACGTCAACAGGTGTAACATCATCACCTACGTTAGCCAACACATCAGCAAATGGCAATGGAGCAACGTCACTGACATCAGAATAAATTTGGTCTGAGTGTGTAATCGGTAACCAGTTCAGCGCACTCGCCAGATCCTCCAAAATATTATTCGGATGAGCCACCAGCAGCGCCCCCTGTTGAATCAGCCAGTTAACGCCCTCACTCAGCGGATTACCTAATGCGCCAGGCAGTGCGTAGACATTCCGGTTCTGTTCCAGTGCATAACGGGCAGTTACCAGTGAACCGCTCTTCAGCGACGCTTCAACCACCAGCACGCCCAGGCTTAAACCGCTGATAATACGATTACGACGCGGAAAGTTGTGTGGATGGGGAATAGTGGTCAGTGGAAACTCTGAGATAAGCGCGCCGCCCTGCTCAACAATCTCGCCGGCCAGACGCAGATGACTCTTCGGGTAGAGGTGCTGAAGGCCACTGCCTAATACCGCCACCGTTTTACCTCCCACGTTGAGGGCAGCCTGATGCGCCACACCGTCAATACCGCGTGCCAGCCCGCTGGTAATGGTGAGGCCGCTCAGCGCCAGTTGCTGGGTAAACCAGTCGCACCAGTAACGGCCAGAGTGTGACCCGTTACGGCTGCCTACTACGGCCAGCTGAGGATGATTTAGTACACCAGGATCGCCCTGAATATACAGCACCGGAGGAAAACGTGCGGTTTCTGTTAACAGGGCAGGATAACCGGTATCGAGGGCAGTGATCAGATGATGATGGTGGCTGCTTACCAGCCAGTTGCGGACCTCATCCACCCGCTTTTCGGGCAGCGCATGGTACTGCTGGCGTTGCGCGGCATCCAGCCCGGCCAGCGTAAGATTGTCACCTGCGGCGTCCAGATGAGTAGCCATTTCAACCCAGCGTCTGCCGGTCATTCCACTGACCGTAGCCAGCCGTACATAGCGCGCTATTTTGTCCATTTCTGACTCCCTGATCCCGCTGGCTTCCTGCCGCAGAATGCTGTCAATCAGCCCTCAAAAAGTCTACAATATGAGGTAGTAATCTTTTCATAACCGAATACAGATCTGGATATTTATGTCAGTTTTGCAGGTATTACATTTCCCTGACGAGCGCCTCCGCAAAATCGCAGCGCCCGTCAAAGAGGTTAACGCGGACGTTCAGCGTATCGTTGATGATATGTTCGAGACCATGTACGCCGAAGAAGGTATCGGTCTGGCCGCTACTCAGGTGGACATCCACCAGCGCATCATCGTTATCGATGTTTCTGAGAGTCGTGAAGAGCGTTTAGTATTGATCAACCCGGAACTGCTGGAAAAAAGCGGCGAAACAGGTATCGAAGAGGGTTGTCTCTCTATCCCTGAACAGCGTGCTTTTGTGCCGCGCGCGGAACGGGTAAAAGTTCGCGCACTGGATCGTGACGGTAACAGTTTTGAACTGGAAGCCAGCGATCTGCTGGCCATTTGCATCCAGCATGAGATCGATCATCTGGAGGGCAAGCTGTTTATTGATTACCTGTCGCCTTTAAAACGCCAGCGAATCAAAACCAGGTTAGAGAAGCTGGCGCGCCAGAACGCGCAGGCTTCCTGAGCATCGAAGAAGGGATAAACGTGTCTGCCCCGCTAAAAATTATCTTTGCCGGCACACCTGACTTTGCAGCGCGTCATCTTGACGCGCTGCTTGCTTCTGAGCATCAGGTAGTTGGCGTATTCACCCAGCCCGACCGTCCCGCCGGTCGCGGTAACAAGTTAACGCCCGGCCCGGTTAAAACGCTGGCGCTGGCACACGATATTCCGGTTTATCAGCCTAAGTCGCTGCGACCTGAAGAGAACCAGCAGCTGGTCGCCGATTTACAGGCCGATGTGATGGTTGTGGTGGCATACGGGCTGATTTTACCGAAAGCGGTGCTCGATATGCCGCGTCTCGGCTGTATCAATGTGCATGGTTCCCTGCTGCCGCGCTGGCGTGGCGCAGCGCCGATTCAGCGTGCGCTCTGGGCGGGTGACAGCGAAACCGGTATCACCATCATGCAGATGGATGTGGGCTTAGATACCGGTGATATGCTGCATAAACTGACCTGCCCGATCACCGCTCAGGATACCAGCGCGACACTGTACGACAAGCTGGCGCAGCTGGGGCCGCAGGGCTTGCTTGATACGCTGAGCTTACTCGCCAGCCAGCAGGCGGTGCCCGAAAAGCAGGATAATTCACTCGCTAATTACGCTGAGAAGCTGAGTAAAGAAGAGGCACGTCTGGACTGGATGCTATCGGCCGAACAGCTCGAACGCTGTATCCGGGCATTTAACCCCTGGCCGATGAGCTTCTTCACGGTTGATGACCAGCCGGTTAAAGTCTGGCAGGCCAGCGTATTGCCCCACAGCGATCATCAGCCCGGTGAAATCATCCGAGCTGATAAGTATGGCATCCAGGTGGCTACCGCTCAGGGTGTGCTTAATCTGTTGCAGTTGCAGCCCGCCGGTAAAAAACCGATGTTGGCTCAGGATCTTCTCAACTCGCGCCGGGAATGGTTTGAAGCTGGAACCCTTCTGGACTGACTCTCTGGCCCGGTCATGCACCGGGCTTTTTGTTTGATGACAAAACCCTATGAATAAATCAACTAACCTGCGTAGCCTCTGCGCTCAGCTCATTGAACGCGTTGTCGATAAGGGCGAATCGCTCAATACGGCATTACCGGCGGCGCAGAAAAAACTCTCTGATAAAGACAGCGCGTTAGTGCAGGAGATCTGCTTTGGCGTATTGCGTACGCTGCCGCAGCTTGAAGCCTTAATCGGCAAGCTGATGGAGCGTCCACTTACCGGTAAACAACGTGTTCTGCATTACCTGATTATGGTCGGCCTTTATCAGCTGGAATATACCCGCGTTCCTGCTCATGCGGCACTGGCTGAAACGGTTGCCGGTGCTGAGGTCCTGAAACGGACCAGCCTGAAAGGGTTGCTGAACGGCGTTTTGCGTCAGTATCAGCGTCAGAGAGAAGAGTTGCTTGCCAGTATTCAGAAGGGTCCGCAACGCTATCTGCACCCGGGCTGGCTGTTAAAGCGATTACAGCACGCCTGGCCGGAGCAGTGGCAGCAGATCGTAGAAGCAAACAACCTGCGACCGCCGATGTGGTTGCGCGTCAACCGTCAGCATCACGACCGTGACGGATGGCTGGCGATGCTGACCGACAGCGGTAAGCTTGCGCACCCCGCCGCAGATGCACCGGATGCGCTGCGTCTTGAATCACCGGCACCGGTCGGCCAGTTACCCGGTTTCGACCAGGGCTGGGTGACCGTTCAGGATTTATCAGCCCAGCGTTGCGCGTTACTGCTGGAGCCACAGGATGGCGAGCAGATTCTTGACCTGTGCGCTGCGCCAGGCGGCAAAACAACCCACATTCTGGAGGTGGCTCCTGAGGCTCAGGTACTGGCGGTGGATGTGGATGCGCAGCGCCTTAAACGCGTAGATGAAAATCTTCAGCGTCTGGGAATGAAAGCTGAAGTGAAACAGGGTGATGGACGTACCCCACAGCTGTGGTGCGGCGAACGTCAGTTTGATCGTATTCTGCTGGATGCGCCCTGCTCAGCAACCGGCGTCATTCGTCGTCATCCGGATATTAAATGGCTGCGTCGCGATCGCGACATCGCTGAACTGGCGAGGCTGCAAAGCGAAATTCTGGATGCGGTCTGGCCACATCTCAAACCTGGCGGCACCCTGCTCTACGCCACCTGTTCGATCCTGCCGGAAGAGAATCATCAACAAATTGAAGCCTTTTTACAGCGTCAGTCCAATGCTGAAGCGCAGCCGCTGCGGGATGCGCCGGCCAGTGGCTGGCAGGTCTTTCCGGAGGCTGAAGGAGGAGATGGTTTCTTCTACGCTAAGCTGATAAAAAAACCGGATGCTAATTGATATGAGCGTTGATGAGCGATGAAAATAATCATTCTGGGTGCAGGACAGGTCGGCGGGACGCTGGCAGAAAACCTGGTCGGTGAAAACAACGATATCACCGTGGTCGATACCGACGCAGCGCGCTTACGTCATCTGCAGGACAAGTTCGATCTGCGCGTGGTACAGGGTCATGGTTCGCATCCGCGGATACTGCGTGAAGCGGGTGCGGAAGATGCCGACATGTTGGTCGCCGTGACTAATTCCGATGAAACCAATATGATCGCCTGCCAGATTGCCTATTCGCTTTTCAATACGCCTAATCGTATCGCCCGGATCCGCGCAGCAGACTATCTGCGCGATGCGGATAAACTGTTTATTCCTGAAGCGGTCCCTATTGATCACCTGATCTCACCCGAACAGTTAGTGATCGATAATATTTACCGGCTGATCCAGTATCCCGGTGCGTTACAGGTGGTGAATTTTGCCGAAGGCAAAGTCAGCCTGGCAGTGGTGAAAGCCTATTATGGCGGGCCGCTGGTCGGTAATCCGCTCTCTATCCTGCGTGAGCACATGCCGCACATCGATACGCGCGTAGCCGCCATTTTTCGTCAGGATCGCCCCATCCGTCCGCAAGGCTCAACCATTGTTGAAGCGGGCGACGAAGTGTTTTTCATCGCCGCCAGCCAAAACATTCGGGCAGTGATGAGCGAAATGCAGCGACTGGAGAAACCGTACAAACGCATTATGCTGGTGGGCGGCGGCAATATTGGTTTTGGTCTGGCGCAGCGGCTGGAGAAAAATTACAGCGTTAAGCTGATTGAACGTAATCCACAGCGCGCCGCAGAACTGGCAGAACATCTGCAGGACACCATCGTTTTTTATGGTGATGCGTCCGATCAGGAGCTGCTGGCAGAAGAACATGTCGAGCAGGTCGATCTGTTCATCGCCGTCACTAATGACGATGAAGCCAACATCATGTCCGCCATGCTGGCGAAAAAGATGGGAGCCAAAAAAGTGATGGTGCTGATCCAGCGCCGCGCCTATGTCGACCTGGTACAGGGCAGCGTGATCGACATTGCGATTTCGCCGCAGCAGGCCACCATTTCCGCCTTGCTGGGCCACGTACGTAAAGCTGATATCGTTGGCGTATCTTCACTCCGACGTGGCATAGCCGAAGCGATCGAAGCGATAGCACACGGTGACGAAACCACCTCACGCGTGGTCGGTCGCTCAATTGATGATATTAAATTGCCGCCTGGCACCATCATTGGTGCGGTAGTACGCGGCGATGATGTGATGATTGCCAATGACAACCTGCGCATTGAGCAAGGCGATCATGTCATCATGTTCCTGACCGACAAGAAGTTTGTCTCGGATGTCGAAAGACTGTTCCAGCCGAGTCCGTTTTTCCTGTAACGGCAGCCTGATTACCGGTGAATTAACCCAGCGGGAAACTGCCGCTTAATTCCATGGGATAATGGCAAAAACAGCAGGGTTTGTTAGACTTTAGGGCATTGGCCAGGGCAAGGAGATAAGTATGAGTTTATTCAAAGAGTTTCGTGATTTCGCAATGCGCGGTAACGTGGTGGATCTGGCGGTGGGTGTGATCATCGGTGCCGCGTTTGGCAAGATCGTGTCGTCATTAGTTGCCAACATCATTATGCCGCCGTTGGGTCTGCTGATTGGTGGTGTCGACTTCAAATCGTTTAGCTGGGTGCTTAAGCCTGCGGTCGGTGATACGCCTGCCGTTGTGATGCAGTACGGTGTGTTTCTGCAGACCATCTTCGACTTTGTCATCATCGCCTTTGCCATTTTCATGGCGATCAAGCTGATGAACCGCCTCTACACTAAAAAAGAAGTCGAGAAGCCGGCTGCCAAGCCATCCAATGAAGAAGTCCTGCTGACAGAAATTCGTGATTTACTGAAGCAGCAAAATACCCGGGTTTAAGAAAAATAAGCCGCCTGCCTGGCGGTTTTTTTCGCGCTGAAAGCAGAAGGCCAGTGATAAGATGCTGTCTTATCACTGGCCTCCCAACTCTGTCCCTTAACGTGTTTATCTTTGCGTTTAAAACTTCCCTTCCCCTTTTGCTTCTGTTCTATGCGCTGCCGAAATAGTGGATCATGTAACAGTGCTTCAATCGCATTGTCGCGAATCTGCCCTTTAGTATGCTGATATTTACTCATGGTTCCTCCTGTTGGAATCGGAGATACTTTATTCCTTTGGATGAAAAAAACAATATCTCTAACTGCTCAGACTCTCACCGCGTTCGAGGGCTTCGAGAATTGAGCACGAAATGCTACTGTGACTGTCACCACAGCAGGCATCCGACAGATGCTGAAGCGAGCGCTGCATGGTTTCCAGCTCTGCAATCATCTGCGCAACCTCATTGAGTCGTTTTTCAACAATCGACTTCGATTCCTGGCAGGTGTGATGTGCCGGATCAACGCGGATTGATAGCAGCTCCCGGATGGCTTCGAGACTGAAGCCAAGTTTGCGGCCGTAGCGGATAAACTTCAGGCGTTGCAGATCGCTTTCACTGTACAAGCGGAAACCGCCTTCAGTTCGTCCATCATGATCCATCATTTGCTGTTTCTCATAGAAACGGATGGTATCTGGCGTAACGTCGGCGAGTTTTGCCAACTGACCAATCCTGAACATCTATTTCTCCTGATTAAAACGTTGCTGGAGTGCAGTGGCATAGTCACCATGCAGAAAATCGGTGCGCATGCCGGCTTGCTGAAGCCGGAGTTCCAGAACCTTAAGGCGGCGATGCTGATCCTGATAACGTGGATCGGCGGGATCGAGCTGGCGTAGCAAATCGTTAACTTCGATCGCTTCACGACGCAATTCGAGTTCGGGCGGCAGGAAACCGGCGTTCTTTAGCAGGCGATAGCCAGCGCGAAGTTCTGGCGGCACATGACTGTCATCATCAAGCTGAAGCGGCTTACCTTCACCCGGTAGCTGGCTCAGTTCGCCCTTTTCCAGCGCGGCTTTAATGTGTTGCTCTGCAAGTTGATCAACCAGCCACATTGTCGACTCCTCAGCTTAGCGAATTACTCAGCCCTAAAGGTAGTAAATTTTGGGCAATAAAAAACCCGCCGAAGCGGGTTTTTTACTTTACTACAGATTACTCTGCAGCTGCTTCTGCTTGAGCTTCTGGACGATCAACCAGCTCGATGTATGCCATCGGAGCGTTGTCACCAGCGCGGAAGCCACACTTCAGAATGCGAGTGTAACCACCGGCACGGCTCGCGAAACGCGGGCCCAGCTCATTAAACAGTTTTGCCACGATCTCGTTATCACGAGTGCGGGCGAATGCCAGACGACGATTAGCTACGTTGTCGGTCTTGGCAAGAGTAATCAGCGGCTCAACTACGCGGCGCAACTCTTTGGCTTTCGGCAGAGTCGTCTTGATGATCTCATGACGAACCAGAGAGCCAGCCATGTTACGGAACATAGCCTGACGATGGCTGCTGTTGCG
The DNA here is from genome assembly GCF_059730575.1 of Pantoea sp. X-Soil-YNGN-775. Classification (NCBI taxonomy): domain Bacteria; kingdom Pseudomonadati; phylum Pseudomonadota; class Gammaproteobacteria; order Enterobacterales; family Erwiniaceae; genus Pantoea; species Pantoea sp. X-Soil-YNGN-775. Next base: position 3,817,912 of record NZ_AP035945.1, read on the forward strand.
GTTCAGTTGACGACCACTCTTACGATGGCGCATGACCTTATCCTTCTCAGTGAAACCTTAACCTGTGATCGGGTTATTCATCAGCAATGCTTGCCGGCGGCCAGTTCTCGAGGCGCATGCCCAGAGAAAGACCACGTGAGGCCAGCACATCTTTAATCTCAGTAAGAGATTTTTTACCCAGGTTAGGCGTTTTAAGCAGCTCAACCTCGGTACGCTGTACCAGATCACCGATGTAGTGGATAGCTTCTGCCTTAAGGCAGTTAGCAGAGCGGACAGTCAATTCCAGATCGTCAACAGGGCGCAGCAGGATCGGATCGAATTCTGGTTTCTCTTCTTTAACTTCCGGCTGACGTACATCACGTAAGTCAACGAAAGCTTCAAGTTGTTCTGCCAGAATGGTTGCCGCACGACGAATCGCCTCTTCAGGATCGATTGTACCGTTGGTTTCCATTTCGATGACCAGCTTATCCAGGTCGGTGCGCTGTTCGACGCGCGCTGCTTCAACATTGTAGGCAATACGGTCTACAGGGCTGTAGCAAGCGTCAACCAACAGGCGGCCGATTGGGCGCTCATCTTCTTCCGAATGAATTCGGGCAGAAGCCGGCACATAACCACGACCACGCTGAACTTTGATACGCATGCTGATAGCGGCGTTCTCATCGGTCAGATGGCAGATCACGTGCTGAGGCTTGACGATTTCGACATCACCATCATGGGTAATGTCGGCTGCAGTCACAGGGCCAATGCCAGATTTATTCAGGGTCAGAATGACTTCATCTTTACCCTGAACTCTTACCGCCAGCCCTTTCAGGTTGAGCAGGATTTCCAGGATATCTTCCTGTACGCCCTCTTTGGTGCTGTACTCATGTAGTACACCATCAATTTCAACCTCGGTCACCGCGCAACCCGGCATGGAAGAAAGCAGAATACGGCGCAGTGCGTTACCAAGAGTATGGCCAAAGCCACGCTCTAAAGGCTCAAGGGTCACCTTGGCGTGCGTCGAACTCACTTGCTCGATATCTACCAGGCGCGGTTTTAGAAACTCTGTCACAGAACCCTGCATTGTGTCCTCTCTTTGGTACTAAGCTTTACTTAGAGTAAAGCTCGACGATCAGGTGTTCGTTAATGTCCGCAGACAGATCAGTACGCTCAGGAATACGCTTGAACACACCTTCCATCTTAGTCGCATCAACTTCCAGCCAGGTTGGCTTTTCACGCTGCTCAGCCAGCTCCAGAGCGGCCTTCACGCGAGATTGCTTTTTGGCTTTCTCACGGATGCTAACGACATCATTCGGAGATACCTGATAAGAAGCGATGTTAACAACGCGGCCATTTACCAGAACAGACTTATGGCTCACCAGCTGACGTGCTTCCGCACGAGTGGCACCAAAGCCCATACGATAAACTACGTTGTCCAGACGGCCTTCCAGCAGAGCCAACAGGTTTTCACCGGTGTTGCCTTTCAGACGTGCTGCTTCTTTATAGTAGTTACGGAACTGACGCTCGAGCACGCCGTAGATACGACGAACTTTCTGCTTCTCACGTAACTGACCGCCGTAATCAGACAGACGCGGTTTACGCGCACCATGCTGACCAGGCGCTTGTTCGATCTTACACTTGGAATCAATCGCGCGAACGCCAGACTTAAGGAATAAGTCAGTGCCCTCACGACGGCTCAGCTTGAGCTTAGGACCCAAATATCTTGCCATTTTCTTTCTCCAACTATCCTAAAAAACGGGCGTTATACGCGACGTTTTTTCGGCGGACGACAACCGTTATGAGGGATCGGAGTCACATCAGTAATATTAGTGATGCGGAAACCAGCGGCGTTCAGTGCACGAATTGTTGATTCGCGACCCGGACCCGGACCCTTAACCATAACTTCCAGGTTCTTAATACCGTAATCTTTTACCGCTTCTGCACAGCGCTCTGCAGCGACCTGAGCAGCAAACGGAGTGGATTTACGTGAACCGCGGAAACCGGAACCACCGGCGGTTGCCCAACCCAGTGCGTTACCCTGACGATCAGTAATAGTAACGATGGTGTTGTTAAAAGAAGCATGGACATGAGCCACGCCATCTGAGACTTGTTTTCTTACACGCTTACGTGCACGAACTGGTGCCTTTGCCATTATTTACTCACCCCGATTATTTCTTGATCGGTTTACGCGGACCCTTACGGGTACGTGCGTTGGTCTTAGTACGCTGACCGCGAACCGGAAGACCACGACGATGGCGCAAACCACGGTAGCAACCAAGGTCCATAAGACGCTTGATGCTCAGGGTGATTTCACGGCGCAGATCACCTTCTACAACGAATTTCGCAACTGCATCACGCAGCTGATCAATTTGTTCTTCAGACAGCTCACTGATCTTAACATTTTCAGCAATACCCGTTGAAGCGCAGATGGCTTTTGAACGGGTTTTACCGATACCGAAGATCGAAGTTAATGCGATAACGGTATGTTTTTGATCAGGAATGTTAATGCCTGCTATACGGGCCACTATGCACTCCTATAATTAAATAAGCACGTCCCATGCTGAAAAGCCCGTTTTCAGGATACTCAAATGGAAACGCACTGACATACAAAAGATTGGCTGGCTAATCTAGCCAGCTCAACCCGACTTTGCAAGAAAAATATGTGACAAAATCAGCCTTGGCGCTGTTTATGCTTTGGCTCGGCGCTGCAGATCACACGGACGACACCGTCGCGACGAATGATTTTGCAGTTACGACATAATTTCTTGACGGAAGCACGAACTTTCATTTTTACTCTCCGTAACTTCTCAACCACCTGAATTAACGGCCGTAGCCCTTCAGGTTAGCTTTCTTCAGTGCCGACTCGTACTGACTTGACATCATCAGAGTTTGCACTTGAGCCATAAAGTCCATGATGACGACCACTACGATGAGCAGTGAAGTACCGCCAAAGTAGAAGGGAACCTTCATCGCATCACGCATGAACTCCGGGATAAGGCAGATAAAAGTGATGTACAGCGCACCGATTAAGGTTAAACGCGTCATAACTTTATCGATGTACTTCGCCGTTTGCTCTCCCGGACGAATTCCCGGTACGAATGCACCAGACTTCTTCAGGTTATCTGCTGTTTCACGCGGGTTGAAAACCAACGCCGTATAGAAGAAACAGAAGAAGATGATTGCAGTCGCATAGAGTAGCACATAAAGCGGCTGTCCTGGCTGCAAATACAGCGAAATTGTTGTCAGCCAGTTCCAACCGGTACCGCCCCCGAACCACGATGCAATCGTTGCCGGGAACAGAATAATGCTGGAAGCAAAAATAGCCGGGATTACGCCCGCCATGTTCACTTTCAACGGTAAATGTGTGCTCTGTGCAGCGTAGACACGACGACCTTGCTGACGTTTTGCATAGTTCACCACAATGCGGCGTTGACCACGCTCAACGAAAATAACAAAGAAGGTCACGGCGAATACGAGTACTGCAACCAACAGCAACAGAAGGAAGTGCAGGTCACCTTGCCGCGCTTGCTCGATGGTATGGCCAATGGCCGGCGGGAGACCCGCAACAATACCTGCGAAGATAATGATCGAAATACCGTTACCGATACCGCGCTCAGTAATCTGTTCGCCCAGCCACATCAGGAACATTGTCCCTGAGACCAGACTCACAACAGCGGTAAAGTAGAAGGCAAAGCCTGGATTCATCACCAGGCCCTGCATTCCTGGCATATTCGGTAAACCGGTAGCAATACCGATCGACTGAAATATAGCCAATACCAACGTACCGTATCGGGTGTACTGACTAATCTTACGACGGCCAGCCTCCCCTTCTTTCTTGATTTCCGCTAACGCTGGATGAACCACCGTTAATAACTGGATGATAATCGATGCCGAAATATACGGCATGATACCCAGTGCGAAAATAGAAGCACGGCTGAGAGCACCACCAGAGAACATGTTAAACATTTCAATGATGGTGCCACGCTGTTGCTCAAGCAGTTTGGCAAGTACAGTGGCATCAATACCAGGGATCGGAATGAAAGAGCCAATACGGAAGACAATCAGTGCACCGATTACAAACAGCAGTCTGCGTTTCAGTTCACCAAAGCCGCCTTTGGCACTTTGAAAATCTAACCCCGGTTGTTTAGCCATCTGCTACTTATTCCTCAATTTTACCGCCAGCAGCTTCGATTGCAGCACGAGCACCTTTGGTGACACGCAGGCCGCGAACCGTTACCGGTGCAGAAACTTCACCAGAAAGAATGATTTTAACAAATTCAATCTGGACACCGATAATATTGGCCGCTTTCAGCGTATTCAGGTCTACGATACCGCCTTCAACTTTCGCCAGATCAGACAGACGAATCTCTGTGGTGATCATTGCTTTGCGAGAGGTGAAACCGAATTTCGGCAGACGACGATACAGAGGCATCTGACCGCCCTCGAAACCGCGACGTACGCCACCGCCAGAACGTGAGTTCTGACCTTTGTGACCACGACCACCGGTTTTACCGAGACCAGAACCGATACCACGACCCAGACGCTTGCTCGCGTGCTTAGACCCTTCGGCCGGAGACAGAGTATTTAGACGCATCTCTTACTCCTCCACTTTAACCATATAGGAAACCGCGTTAACCATACCGCGTACTGCAGGCGTATCTTCACGCTCAACGGTGTGGCCAATACGACGCAGACCCAGGCCAACCAGAGTGGCTTTATGCTTAGGCAAACGGCCAATAGCACTGCGGGTTTGAGTGATTTTAATAGTCTTAGCCATCGTGATTACCCCAGAATTTCTTCAACGGATTTACCACGCTTAGCAGCGACCATTTCCGGAGATTTCATATTGCCCAGGCCGTCGATAGTTGCACGAACCACGTTAATCGGGTTGGTGGAACCATAGGCTTTTGCCAGAACGTTATGAACTCCAGCGACTTCCAGGACGGCGCGCATTGCACCACCGGCAATAATACCGGTACCTTCTGAAGCCGGCTGCATGAACACGCGGGAACCCGTGTGTGCACCTTTAACTGGGTGCTGCAGGGTGCCGTTGGTCAGCGCGACGTTAACCATGTTGCGACGGGCTTTCTCCATCGCTTTCTGGATCGCTGCTGGAACTTCACGCGCTTTACCGTAACCAAAACCTACGCGACCATTACCATCGCCTACCACAGTCAGTGCTGTGAAGGAGAAAATACGACCACCTTTAACAGTTTTAGAAACACGGTTTACCGCGATCAGTTTTTCCTGCAGTTCGCCAGCTTGTTTCTCGATGTGTGCCATCTTAGACCTCTACCTTAGAACTGAAGGCCAGCTTCACGGGCAGCATCTGCCAGTGCCTGGACGCGACCATGATATTGGAAACCGGAACGGTCGAAAGAAACACCAGTGATGCCTTTTTCGATTGCGCGTTCTGCAATAACTTTACCTACTGCAGCTGCGGCTTCTTTATTACCGGTATACTTCAGTTGTTCAGTGATAGCTTTTTCTACTGTAGAAGCAGCGACCAGAACTTCAGAACCGTTCGGGGCGATTACCTGTGCGTAAATATGACGCGGGGTACGATGTACCACCAGGCGAGTAGCACCCAGCTCTTTGAGCTTGCGACGTGCACGGGTCGCACGACGGATACGAGCAGATTTCTTATCCATAGTGTTACCTTACTTCTTCTTAGCCTCTTTGGTACGCACGACTTCGTCGGCGTAACGGACACCCTTGCCTTTATAAGGCTCAGGACGACGGTAGGCGCGCAAGTCAGCTGCAACCTGGCCGATCAGCTGTTTATCAGCGCCTTTCAGCACGATTTCAGTCTGAGTCGGACATTCTGCAGTGATACCTGCGGGCAGCTGGTGATCGACTGGATGAGAAAAGCCCAGAGACAGGTTTACCACGTCGCCTTTAACGGCTGCACGATAACCTACACCAACCAGCTGCAGCTTCTTAGTGAAGCCTTCGGTAACACCGATAACCATTGCGTTCAGCAGCGCGCGAGAAGTACCCGCCTGCGCCCAGCCGTCAACGAAACCTTCGCGCGGAGCGAAAGTCAGAGCGTTGTCAGCATGCTTAACTTCAACAGCATCATTGATAGTACGAGTCAGCTCGCCGTTCTTACCTTTAATCGAAATTACCTGACCGTTGAGTTTTACCTCTACGCCGGCAGGAACAACGACAGGTGCTTTAGCAACACGAGACATAGTATCCTCCGATTACGCTACGTAGCAGATAATTTCGCCACCAAGACCTGCCTGGCGCGCTGCACGATCAGTCATGACACCTTTAGATGTAGAAACTACAGCGATGCCCATACCAGCCATTACCTTTGGCAGCTCATCTTTTTTCTTATAGATGCGCAGACCAGGACGGCTTACTCGCTGAATGCTTTCCACAACCGCTTTGCCCTGGAAATACTTAAGAGTCAGTTCCAGTTCCAGCTTGGTGTCGCCTTCGATTTTGAAATCTTCAATATATCCTTCTTCCTTCAGAACGTTGGCAATTGCCAATTTCAGCTTGGAGGAAGGCATGGTGACCGCAACTTTGTTCGCGGCCTGACCGTTACGGATACGGGTCAGCATATCCGCGATCGGATCTTGCATGCTCATCTGTGTTACTCCCGTGATTCAATTGGTGACAATTACCAGCTAGCCTTCTTCAGGCCCGGGATTTCACCGCGCATGGCGGCTTCGCGGACCTTGATACGGCTCAACCCAAACTTCCGCAGGAAACCGTGCGGACGACCTGTTTGACGGCAGCGGTTACGCTGACGTGAAGGGCTGGAATCACGCGGCAGACTCTGCAGCTTCAGAACGGCATTCCAACGATCTTCGTCGGAAGCGTTCACATCAGAAATGATCGCTTTCAGTTCAGCGCGTTTTGCGAAGAATTTGTCTGCTAATTTCACACGCTTAACTTCGCGTGCTTTCATAGATTGCTTAGCCATTAAGTAACCCTACCTTACTTACGGAACGGGAAGTCAAAGGCAGCCAGCAGAGCACGGCCTTCATCATCAGATTTCGCAGTAGTGGTAATGGTAATATCCAAACCACGAACGCGATCGACTTTGTCGTAGTCGATTTCTGGGAAGATGATCTGCTCACGTACACCCATGCTGTAGTTGCCACGACCATCGAATGACTTAGCGGACAAGCCACGGAAGTCACGGATACGTGGAACAGCAATGGTGATCAGACGCTCAAAGAACTCCCACATGCGTTCGCCACGCAGAGTTACTTTACAGCCGATCGGATAGCCCTGACGGATTTTGAAGCCTGCAACTGATTTGCGTGCTTTGGTGACCAGCGGTTTTTGACCGGAGATTGCTGCCAGGTCAGCTGCTGCGTTATCCAGCAGTTTCTTGTCAGCGATCGCTTCACCAACACCCATGTTCAGGGTGATCTTCTCGACCCGAGGGACTTGCATGACAGAATTGTAGCCAAACTCTGTCATGAGTTTCTGGACTACTTCGTCTTTGTAGTAATCATGCAGTTTCGCCATCGTACTACTCCAAATTACTTGATAGTTTCGCTGTTAGACTTGAAGAAACGGACTTTTTTGCCGTCTTCGAATCTAAAGCCTACACGGTCAGCCTTACCAGTTGCCGCATTGAACAGTGCAACGTTAGAAACCTGAATTGCAGCTTCTTTTTCAACGATGCCACCTGGTTGGTTCAGAGCCGGAACCGGCTTCTGATGTTTCTTCACCAGGTTGATACCTTCAACGATGACCTTACCAGAAGACAGGACATTCTTAACTTTACCGCGCTTACCTTTATCTTTACCGGTTAACACGATAACTTCGTCGTTACGACGGATTTTAGCTGCCATTGTTCGCTCCTTAGAGTACTTCTGGTGCCAGAGAGATAATTTTCATGAACTTTTCAGTACGAAGTTCACGAGTTACCGGCCCAAAAATACGCGTACCGATAGGCTGCTCACTGTTATTGTTTAAAATAACGCATGCATTACCATCGAAGCGAATGACAGAACCGTCCGGGCGACGAACACCCTTCCTGGTGCGCACCACTACCGCCTTCAGGACATCACCTTTTTTGACTTTACCACGCGGAATTGCTTCCTTGATGGTAACTTTGATGATGTCACCGACGCCTGCGTAGCGACGGTGCGAGCCACCCAGAACCTTGATACACATTACGCGACGTGCACCGGAGTTGTCGGCGACGTTCAGCATAGTCTGTTCTTGGATCATTTTAGTGCTCCGCTAATGTCAACTACTACTTCGGGACCTAAACCTCAGGTCGTTAGAAAGCCCCATAATTGAGGGCGCGGCATTGTAACACCGGTTCTCACAGATGGGTAGAAAAAATAAACGGCTCTCAATCGAGCCGCTGATTTTCCCTGATGACAGGGAGGGCGTATTCTAGGGAATAGTGCGAACAGTAGCAAATGTAATCTGCCTTATTTTTCGTCGCTTCTGTAATAAAGTGTCTGATTGGCCCCACTAACCCGTTTACTGGCCGGTTGGTTATGCTGACGCAGCAGCGCCGGAAGGTCAATTCCGACCAGGTGGCCGTGTCCCCTGGGCCGTTGACGATGCTGTATGCCACCGGCTCCGGATTACAGAACACCCGTGCCGGGGCAAGATCATGCCCCGGCCTCTCCGTCTGGTTCAGGTCGAAAGCCGCCCGCGTGGCCATTGTGCCGGGAGTGAGGATTCCCATCTCAGCACGATTAAACCCTTTCTCGGCTGCCAGCGTCGCCAGCTCAGGTGCCGGAGGCGCTGTCATCGCATCGGGTCCAAAGCCGACACGTTGCAGCAGCATCGCCTGACGCACTGCTGCTGTCATCTCTCTGCGCTGTCATTTAGAAGCAGAGCCATTAACATCCAACCCGACAGGGACAGCGGCATCGCATATATGATGTATCGGGGTGTTCCTCCCCGACCCAGGCCGCATACTGGAGCCGGGACCGAGCGCGACACCCGCTGCGGCTTGCGCAAACCGCTCAATGCCATACCGCTCCCGCTTAACGCAGTGCGCATAACAGCCGTCATGCCCTCATTCATCTGCTGTGCCGGCAACATAGGGAATGTCTTAAGGCTAAAACGGATATGGTTATCATTTTCTTCCGGATGAGTTGGCATTGAAACACCCTGGTACGCACCAGCGCAGCAGCGGGACTTACAGCTTTCGGCTGAATGAAAATGACGAGCATGGCGCTATCCCCACATGGAGCATCGCCCCATGGCGGGCACCGTGATAGCGATCTGTCACCCGCCGGGCATCGGTTACTATCGTCGCCTCATCGTTTACCAGCCCGTCGGGCGGCAGCCCACCGCACTCATGCTGCCGTGACTGGCATGGAAATGCATTCCTATTCCAGTCGCCGTTTCAATGCTGTCATCTGGCCGGCAGTAGGAATTGAAATACAGGCGATCGCTTATGGTGGGAAAGCTCGTGAGCAGCAGCCCACCTTCGATATCTGAGTTGAAATGCATATTATCTCTGGTGTCAGGTGCTGCTACAGCGGATAGAGTGGGGTCAGCCAGTTGAACACCTCAGCAGTTTGCACCGCGGGGATAGCCCAGGTTAGGCTCCGGGACACGTAATGATGGGGATTGATCAATCCGGCAATAACGATGTACCTGTACCGCTCGACGATTTCATCCGCGCATTAAGGCACTGGCTCAGCGCCCTACGGCGATGAGAGTATTTGCCTTAATCAGGATGCTGGCGTGACGGATTTCTCGCCGTGCAGCATCCATGCCTATCACAGGCGTGCTTAAATAACAGCGTTCTTTGCATGCTATCACCTGCTGGATGTCATTAAGGGGCAATGGATGATAGCGGCAGACCAGACGCTGAGTCACTGATTAGCAGCGCTCTGGTATCACACGACGCTCGCGCGCTGACAAGCTAACAAGCTAACAAGCTAACAAGCTAACAAGCTAACAATAAGTGTCCGCCTTTTACAGCCCGCAGGCTTAAGCCGTCCTGACCAAAAGCCACAACCTGTTCCACCGCACAGCTGATCCTCATCTCCGATGATCCTCTGATAAAGGGATCGATGCCCGATCCACAGGCAAAAAAAACCCCCTGCCGAAGCAGAGGGTTTTCTCAGAAAAAACCATTCTTATTACAGAACAGCTTTCTCAATTACGCGAACCAGGGTCCAGGATTTAGTCTTGGACAGTGGACGGCATTCGCGGATTTCTACCACGTCGCCAATTCCACATTCATTGTTCTCGTCATGGATGTGCAGCTTAGTCGTACGTTTGATGAATTTGCCGTAGATCGGGTGTTTCACGAAACGTTCGATAGCAACAACTGCAGATTTCTGCATTTTGTCACTTACTACACGACCCTGCAGAGTACGGATTTTATCGGTCATTACGAACCCGCCTTCTCAGTCAGTAAAGTCTTAACGCGTGCAACATCACGGCGCACTTGCTTCAGCAGATGAGTCTGCTGCAGTTGGCCAGATGCTGCCTGCATGCGCAGGTTAAATTGCTCACGCAGCAGATTAAGCAGCTCAGTGTTCAGCTCTTCAACGCTTTTTTCACGCAGCTCTGTTGCTTTCATTACATCACCGTCTTAGTTACAAAGGTGGTTTTGATAGGCAGTTTTGCTGCTGCCAGCTTGAATGCTTCACGGGCCAGCTCTTCTGGTACGCCGTCCATTTCATACAGGACTTTACCAGGCTGGATCAGGGCAACCCAATACTCTACGTTACCCTTACCTTTACCCATACGCACTTCCAGCGGCTTCTCGGTGATCGGTTTGTCCGGGAATACTCGGATCCAGATCTTACCTTGACGCTTAACTGCACGGGTCATAGCACGACGTGCTGCTTCGATCTGACGAGCAGTCAGACGACCACGGCCAACAGCTTTCAGACCGAAAGTACCGAAGCTGACATCCGTACCCGCAGCCAGACCGCGGTTACGGCCTTTGTGCACTTTACGGAATTTCGTACGCTTTGGTTGTAACATCAGCGACTCTCCTTACTTACGGCCTTTACGCTGCTGCTTTTTAGGTTGAGCAGCCGGTTCCGGTTGTTCAACAGCAGCCATACCACCCAGGATCTCACCTTTGAAGATCCATACCTTAACGCCGATTACACCATAAGTGGTGTGCGCTTCAGAGGTGTTGTAGTCAATGTCAGCACGCAGAGTGTGCAACGGCACGCGACCTTCACGATACCATTCGGTACGTGCGATCTCGGCGCCGCCCAGACGGCCGCTAACTTCAACTTTAATCCCCTTCGCGCCCAGACGCATGGCGTTCTGAACCGCACGCTTCATAGCACGACGGAACATCACACGACGCTCCAGCTGTGAAGTGATGCTGTCAGCTACCAGTTTCGCGTCCAGTTCCGGTTTACGGACTTCAGCGATGTTAATCTGTGCAGGAACGCCAGCGATGTTCGCGACGACCGTGCGCAGTTTTTCTACGTCTTCACCTTTCTTACCGATCACGATGCCCGGACGAGCAGTGTGAATAGTCACACGGATGCTCTTCGCTGGACGCTCGATAACGATACGAGATACAGACGCTTTAGCCAGTTCTTTTGTCAGGAACTGACGTACTTTAAAGTCGCTGTCCAGGTTGTCAGCGAATTCTTTGGTGTTCGCAAACCAGGTAGAGTTCCATGGTTTTACAATACCCAGGCGAATACCATTAGGATGTACTTTCTGACCCATTGCTAGTCTCCAGAGTCTCAGCGATCGGACACAACCACAGTAATGTGGCTGGTGCGCTTCAGGATGCGATCTGCACGACCTTTGGCACGCGGCATAATGCGTTTCATGGTCGGACCTTCATCTACGAAAATTTTCGTGATTTTCAGATCGTCGATATCAGCGCCATCGTTGTGTTCGGCGTTAGCAATGGCAGATTCCAGGACTTTCTTAACCAGTACAGCCGCTTTCTTGTTGGTGTAGGTTAAAATATCCAGAGCCTGCGACACTTTCTTACCGCGAATCAGGTCCGCCACCAGGCGTACCTTCTGAGCAGAAGAACGAGCATGGCGATGTTGAGCAATAGTTTCCATCTCTTCCTCCTACTTATTTCTTCTTGGCTTTTTTATCAGCCGCGTGACCGCGATAAGTACGTGTCGGCGCGAATTCACCCAGTTTGTGACCAACCATTTCGTCGGAAACAAAGACAGGAACGTGCTGACGACCATTATGGACAGCGATGGTCAAACCGATCATGTTAGGAAAGATCGTTGAACGACGGGACCAAGTGCGCAAAGGCTTCTTGTCACCGCTTTCCACCGCTTTCTCTACCTTCTTCAGCAAGTGCAGGTCAATAAAAGGACCTTTCTTGAGAGAACGTGGCATGGCTTATCCTCTAATATTATTTGCTACGGCGACGTACGATAAATTTATCAGTACGCTTGTTGCTACGGGTCTTCTTACCTTTGGTCTGAACGCCCCACGGAGTTACCGGGTGCTTACCAAAGTTACGACCTTCACCACCACCGTGCGGGTGATCAACTGGGTTCATCGCGGTACCACGAACGGTCGGACGAACACCACGCCAACGGGCTGCACCAGCTTTACCCAGAACGCGCAGCATATGCTCAGCGTTGCCGACTTCGCCCAGTGTTGCGCGGCAGTCAGATTCGACTTTACGCATTTCACCAGAACGCAGACGCAGGGTAACGTAAGAACCTTCACGCGCAACGATCTGCACGTAAGCACCGGCTGAGCGAGCAATCTGACCGCCTTTGCCTGGTTTCATTTCTACGTTATGCACGGTAGAACCCACCGGGATGTTACGCATCGGCAGAGTGTTACCTGCTTTGATCGCAGCATCAACGCCAGATTGGATCTGGTCGCCGGCTTTCAGGCCTTTAGGGGCCAGGATATAACGGCGCTCGCCGTCTTTGTACAGAACCAGTGCGATGTTCGCAGAGCGGTTCGGATCGTACTCAAGACGTTCAACAACTGCCGGGATACCATCTTTGTTGCGTTTGAAGTCAACCAGACGGTAAGCCTGCTTATGACCACCACCGATGTGACGGGTAGTGATGCGACCGTTGTTGTTGCGGCCACCGGATTTGCTGTTTTTTTCCAGCAATGGAGCAAACGGCTTGCCCTTGTGCAGCTCTGGGTTCACCACTTTTACGACGTGGCGACGACCCGGAGATGTCGGTTTACATTTAACAACTGCCATTGTCTTTCTCCTCCGACTTACTCAGCGCCGCCGACGAAGTCCAGATTCTGGCCTTCCTTCAGGGTGACGTAAGCTTTTTTCCAGTCGCTACGACGACCGATACGCTGTCCGTGACGCTTAACTTTACCCTTAACGACCAGGGTGTTTACGTCTTTCACTTCTACTTCGAACAGTTTCTCAACAGCAGCAACGATCTCTGCTTTGGTCGCGTCATTAGCTACTTTGAGTACGATGGTATTGGTTTTTTCCATCGCGCTAGATGCCTTTTCAGATACGTGCGGCGCGCGCAGTACTTTCAGCAGACGTTCTTCACGGATCATGCCAGCATCTCCTCAACTTGCTTAACTGCATCAGCAGTCATAACGACTTTGTCGAAGGCGATCAGGCTAACTGGATCGATACCTGATGCATCACGCACGTCTACCTTGTACAGGTTACGCGCAGCCAGGAACAGATTCTCATCCAGTTCGCCAGTGATGATCAGCACGTCTTCCAGCGCCATGTCTTTCAGTTTCTGTACCAGCAGCTTGGTTTTCGGTGCTTCTACAGCGAATGATTCGACAACGATCAGACGATCTTGACGTACCAGTTCGGACAGGATGCTTTTCAGCGCGCCGCGGTACATCTTTTTGTTAACTTTTTGACTGTGGTCCTGCGGCTTCGCAGCAAAGGTCACACCACCTGAACGCCAGATTGGGCTCTTTACAGAACCTGCACGCGCACGGCCGGTGCCTTTTTGACGCCATGGCTTTTTGCCTGAACCGGTTACTTCTGCACGCGTTTTCTGCGCACGAGTACCCTGGCGGGCGCCAGATGCGTAAGCAACAACAACCTGGTGAACCAGCGCTTCGTTGAAATCACGACCGAAGGTAGTTTCGGAAACAGTCAGCGCGCTCTGCGCGTCTTTCAATACTAATTCCATTGCTATCCCCTTACGCCTTCACAGCTGGTTTAACGATCAGGTCGCTACCGGTTGCACCCGGGACAGCACCTTTAACCAGCAGCAGGTTGCGCTCAGCGTCAACACGTACTACGTCCAGACTCTGAACGGTTACGCGCTCATTACCCAGCTGACCTGCCATTTTCTTGCCTTTGAACACTTTGCCCGGAGTCTGGTTCTGACCGATAGAACCCGGAACGCGGTGAGACAAGGAGTTACCGTGAGTCGCGTCCTGGGTACGGAAGTTCCAGCGCTTAACGGTACCGGCGAAACCTTTACCTTTAGAGGTACCGGTTACGTCAACTTTTTTAACTTCAGCGAAAATCTCAACGCTGATGCTCTGACCTACAGAGAACTCTTCACCTTCAGCGGTGCGGAATTCCCACAGGCCACGGCCAGCTTCAACGCCAGCTTTAGCAAAATGACCAGCTTCAGGTTTGTTCACACGGTTTGCTTTTTTAGCACCGGTGGTAACCTGAATTGCCTGGTAACCATCGTTTTCCAGGCCTTTGACCTGAGTAACGCGGTTCGCTTCAACTTCGATTACGGTGACGGGGATAGAAACGCCATCTTCAGTGAAGATGCGGGTCATGCCCACTTTTTTACCGACTAAACCAATCATTGTTTCAACCTCTCAATCGCTCGATGACCTGATTAACCCAGGCTGATCTGCACGTCAACACCGGCAGCCAGATCCAGACGCATCAGAGCATCAACGGTTTTTTCAGTTGGCTCAACGATGTCTACCAGACGCTTGTGAGTGCGGATTTCGTACTGATCACGCGCATCTTTGTTAACGTGCGGAGAGATCAGAACGGTAAAGCGCTCTTTACGGGTTGGCAGCGGGATCGGACCACGAACCTGCGCACCAGTGCGCTTGGCGGTCTCAACGATTTCCGCGGTTGATTGATCGATCAGACGATGATCAAACGCTTTAAGACGGATACGGATTCTTTGGTTCTGCATGAGACCAGAGCTCCAAACTTTTTATAGACGAAAAAAATTACTACTCGAGCCCATTACGATTGATGGGAGAGTGTAATCGTTCAGCATATAACTCCCCAATTGGGAGTATTGTCAGGCGGCCTAAAATTCTGCCGTCTGCGATTCTGCTCGAATCGCGCCTGCAATATCTGCAGGCCCGCGCATTATACGTAAATCTGCTCAGGAAGCAACCCGTGTTGTGGTTTTAACCGGGTTTATCGTCCGTGCTTTTCAGATCCAGCTCGCACTGCCCTGCCATCCTGCGGTTGAGTCCGCCACTTTTATTGTGCGCTGTTTTCCTGTATCAGCATTCCCGTCATGACAGACAACCGGGTTATGCGCAAAGTCACCTCAGACCCGTTGCTGAATCAGGAGCCCTGACCGTGCCGCATTACTTCATGATCGATATTGTCATTTTTATTATCGCCAGCGCTCTGGGTAGTTTTATCGCTCTGGTCTGTCAGCGCTTCTCTCCGACTGATTCGCCCGCCGAGTGGTTCCATTCACTCTGCGTCCCCGGCTCGCAGTGTGAGCACTGTCAGCGCCCCTTGTTATGGCGCGATCGTTTACCGCTGATTAGCTGGCCAGCCTTACGCGGTAAATGTCGCGTCTGCCGCCACCCCTTTAGTCCGCACAGCCTGGTTGTCGAAACACTGGTAGCGCTGCTGTGCCTGCTGGCGTTTAGTACCTTTGAGCGAATAACCGACAGCCTGTTCATCATTGCCAGCTCATGTCTGCTACTGGTGCTGGCCGCGATTGACCGCCGGCATTTCTGTCTTCCGGACCCGCTCAACTATATGCTGCTCTGGCTCGGCTTAACCCATGCACTGACCGCCGGATCGGGGGCGGCGGCTGTTATCGGCGGCCTGACAGGCTACAGCACGCTATGGCTGCTGGGATGGGGGTATCGGCTAGCCCGGGGCATTGAGGGGCTGGGATATGGCGACATGAAGCTGTTTGCGGCGCTGGGAAGCTGTTGTGGCTGGCAGGCACTTCCCTGGATTGCGGTAGGGGCAACCTCTCTGGCGTTAGGGACGGTACTGGTCGGGCGGTGGCGAGGGTCAACAGAGAGAGGTAACAGCCCGCTGCCGTTTGGCCCATTCCTGGCCATTGCGGGCTGGATGATGATGGTGCTGCAGACGCGGTTTACTCTTCTTTGATCTGCGCCTGCAGGTAATTCTGAATGCCCATTTTGCGGATAAGCTCAAGTTCGGTTTCAATCCAGTCGATGTGATGCTCTTCATCCGCCAGGATTTCAATCATCATGTCCCGACTGACGTAGTCATGGACTTTGTCTGCGTAGGCAATCGCCTCACGCAAATCTTTTGCGCCTTCCAGCTCCAGGCTGAGATCGGAACCCAGCATCTCTTCGACATCTTCACCAATGCGCAGCCGGCCTAGATCCTGCAGATTGGGAATACCCTCCAGAAACAGAATGCGCTCAATGTACTTGTCGGCATGCTTCATCTCATCGATTGATTCATGGTATTCGACATCGTTGAGGCGGATCAGCCCCCAGTTTTTGAACATGCGCGCATGCAAAAAGTACTGGTTGACAGCAACCAGCTCATTTCCAAGCAGTTTATTGAGATGACTGATAACTTTTATATCGCCCTTCATTGTTAACCCTCCGCGTCCGGTTTATTAGAGCGTAGATGCGGTTAAAAAGAAGTCAAAAAAACGCGACAAATAATGTGGTTATTAGCACGCAGCACAGAGTGCATGACGATCGGTCATGTGCTTTATGCTCAGGCTATCTCTTTATACAGCGGGGCATGTTGCATTTCTGCGTCCATGATTTCACGCGCGGCGCGAATACACTTGCCACACTGCTTTCCAACCGGCACAAACTGCCGAAGCTGCTGGATTGATCGGGGCTGATAGCGGCGAACGACTTCACGAAGGGTTTTATCACTAATGGCATTACACAGGCAGACGTACATTGATTCATCACTCTGGTACATTTTCTGTACACAGTGTAAATGCGAATCGTTTTTATTTCAAACCCAGCATTTGTAGGGACATCCCCTTTTCCGACCGGCAAAAAAAAAGAGCACCGAAGTGCTCTTTTATTCTGTTGCAGTGGCCGTTTGCACGACCACAGCAGATATCACAATTAAGCGATAACTTTAGCAACAACACCCGCACCAACGGTACGGCCGCCTTCGCGGATTGCGAAGCGCAGACCTTCGTCCATTGCGATTGGGTGGATCAGGGTAACAACCATTTTGATGTTGTCGCCTGGCATTACCATCTCAACGCCTTCTGGCAGCTCAACTGAGCCCGTTACGTCAGTAGTACGGAAGTAGAACTGAGGACGGTAGCCTTTGAAGAACGGAGTATGACGGCCGCCTTCATCTTTAGACAGAACGTAAACTTCTGACTCGAACTGGGTGTGTGGCTTGATGCTGCCTGGCTTAGCCAGAACCTGGCCACGCTGGATGTCTTCACGCTTGATACCGCGCAGCAGAACACCACAGTTTTCGCCTGCCTGACCCTGGTCCAGCAGCTTACGGAACATCTCAACACCGGTACAGGTTGATTTCGCAGTATCTTTGATACCCACGATTTCAACTTCGTCGCCGACTTTAACGATGCCGCGCTCAACACGACCGGTAACAACAGTACCACGGCCAGAGATTGAGAATACGTCTTCGATTGGCAGCAGGAACGGCATGTCGATCGCACGCTGTGGCTCTGGAATGTAGTTATCCAGGTGCTCAGCCAGTTCGATGATTTTCGCTTCCCACTCTGCTTCGCCTTCCAGCGCTTTCAGAGCAGAACCACGAACGATTGGAGTGTCGTCGCCTGGGAAGTCATAGGCTGACAGCAGGTCACGGACTTCCATCTCAACCAGTTCCAGCAGCTCTTCATCATCAACCATGTCACACTTGTTCAGGAACACGATGATGTAAGGAACGCCAACCTGACGACCCAGCAGGATGTGCTCACGGGTCTGTGGCATTGGGCCATCAGTCGCAGCAACAACCAGGATCGCGCCGTCCATCTGCGCAGCACCGGTGATCATGTTTTTCACATAGTCGGCGTGGCCTGGGCAGTCAACGTGTGCATAGTGACGAGTCGGGGTTTCATACTCAACGTGTGAAGTGTTGATGGTGATACCACGTGCTTTCTCTTCTGGTGCGTTATCGATCTGATCGAATGCACGCGCCTGGCCGCCGTAAGTTTTAGACAGTACGGTGGTGATAGCTGCAGTCAGGGTGGTTTTACCGTGGTCGACGTGACCGATGGTGCCCACGTTTACGTGCAGTTTGTTACGCTGAAATTGCTCTTTCGCCATGGCGATAATTCCTTACGTTGTGCCTTCACCGTCTGGGTGAAGGCATCAGTTCAAATTTAAACCGTAGCTTATTTGCTACGAGCTTCAATAACGGCCTGCGCTACGTTGTTCGGCGCATCGTCATACTTCAGGAACTCCATGGAGTACGAAGCACGACCTTTGGTCAGAGAACGCAGCTGAGTTGCGTATCCGAACATTTCAGACAGCGGAACTTCAGCGTGAATCTGAACGCCAGTAGCGTTAGATTCCTGCCCTTTAAGCATACCACGACGGCGGCTAAGGTCACCGATGACATCACCCGTGTTCTCTTCTGGCGTTTCAACTTCAACCTTCATGATAGGTTCAAGCAGAACAGGTGTCGCTTGTTTAAAGCCTTGTTTGAAGGCAAGAGACGCGGCCAGTTTAAACGCCAGTTCTGAGGAGTCGACATCGTGGTAAGAACCGAAGTGCAGACGCACGCCCAGATCCACAACCGGGTAACCAGCCAGAGGGCCTGATTTCAGCTGCTCCTGGATACCTTTGTCAACCGCAGGGATGTATTCACCAGGAATCACACCACCTTTGATGTCGTTGACAAATTCGTAGCCTTTCGGGTTCGAACCTGGCTCCAGTGGGTACATGTCGATAACAACATGACCATACTGACCACGACCACCAGACTGCTTGGCATGTTTACCTTCAACATCGGTAACTTTGGTGCGAATCGCTTCACGGTAAGCAACCTGTGGTTTACCCACGTTTGCTTCAACGTTGAACTCACGTTTCATACGGTCAACGATGATGTCGAGGTGCAATTCACCCATACCGGCGATGATGGTCTGGTTAGATTCTTCATCAGTCCATACGCGGAATGATGGGTCTTCTTTTGCCAGACGGCCCAGAGCCAGACCCATTTTTTCCTGGTCAGCTTTGGTTTTTGGCTCAACGGCGATAGAGATTACCGGCTCCGGGAACTCCATGCGCTCAAGGATGATGACGTTATCTGGGTCACACAGGGTGTCACCAGTGGTCACATCTTTCAGGCCGATCGCAGCTGCGATATCACCCGCACGAACTTCTTTAATCTCTTCACGCTTGTTAGCGTGCATCTGAACGATACGGCCCAGACGCTCACGGTTTGACTTAACCGGGTTGAACACGGTGTCACCCGTGTTAACAACACCAGAGTAAACGCGGAAGAAGGTTAAGTTACCCACGAACGGGTCGGTAGCGATTTTGAACGCCAGTGCAGCAAACGGCTCGTTGTCATCAGAGTGACGAACAGCCGGCGTGTCTTTACCGTCGTCCAGCATACCGTTGATCGCGGTAACGTCAGTCGGTGCTGGCAGATATTCAACAACTGCATCCAGCATCGCCTGAACACCTTTGTTCTTAAATGCAGAACCACAGGTTACCAGGATAATTTCGTTGTTCAGAACGCGCTTACGCAGAGATGTTTTGATCTCTTCTTCAGTCAGTTCTTCACCACCGAAGAATTTCTCCATCAGCTCATCAGAGCCTTCAGCAGCGGCTTCAACCAGCTTCGCATGCCATTCTTCAGCCAGTTCCTGCATATCAGCTGGAATATCTTCGTAGTCGAAGGTTACACCCTGGTCTGCGTCGTTCCAGTTGATTGCTTTCATTTTCACCAGGTCAACAACACCGGTGAATTTCTCTTCTGCGCCGATAGCCAGCTGCAGAGGAACTGGAGTTGCGCCCAGACGAACTTCCATCTGGTTTACAACTTTCAGGAAGTTAGCACCCATGCGGTCCATTTTGTTGACGAACGCAATGCGTGGAACTTTATATTTGTTAGCCTGACGCCATACGGTCTCAGACTGTGGCTGAACGCCACCAACTGCACAGTAAACCATTACCGCGCCATCAAGCACACGCATAGAACGTTCAACTTCGATGGTGAAGTCAACGTGTCCTGGGGTGTCGATGATGTTGATGTGGTGTGGTTCAAACTGCTTAGCCATACCAGACCAGTAACAGGTGGTCGCAGCGGAAGTGATGGTAATACCACGTTCCTGTTCCTGCTCCATCCAGTCCATGGTTGCTGCGCCGTCATGTACTTCACCGATTTTGTGGTTTACACCGGTGTAGAACAGAACGCGTTCGGTAGTGGTAGTCTTACCGGCGTCGATGTGCGCACTGATACCGATATTACGGTAGCGAGCAATGGGTGTTTTACGAGCCATTTGATTCCTCTGATTCTCGGGCGTTCAAGGTAAGTCGACCCCAGCGGGTTGGCTAATTGAGCGCCCGCTGGTTTAACATCTACGTGGTGATTACCAACGGTAGTGTGCGAACGCCTTGTTGGCTTCTGCCATGCGGTGAACGTCTTCACGTTTCTTAACTGCAGTACCTTTGTTCTCTGCAGCATCAGAAAGTTCGTTCGCCAGGCGAAGAGCCATTGATTTATCACCGCGTTTACGAGCAGCTTCTACGATCCAACGCATTGCCAGAGCATTACGACGAACCGGACGGACTTCTACTGGTACCTGATAGGTAGAACCACCAACGCGACGTGACTTAACTTCGACAGTCGGACGTACGTTTTCCAGGGCTACTTCAAAGGCTTCCAGTTCGTTTTTACCTGAACGCTGAGCCAGGGTCTCAAGCGCGGTATAAACGATTGATTCAGCAGTAGATTTTTTACCATCTACCATCAGGATATTTACAAATTTGGCCAGCAGCTCTGATCCGAACTTAGGATCTGGCAGAATTTTACGCTGACCAATGACGCGACGACGTGGCATGGAAATACTCCGTTGTTAATTCAGGATTGTCCAAAACTCTACGAGTTTATTTTGACATTTAATTTAAAACGTTTGGCCTTACTTAACGGAGAACCATTAAGCCTTTGGCTTCTTCACGCCGTACTTGGAGCGAGCCTGCTTACGGTCTTTAACACCTGAGCAGTCAAGCGCGCCACGAACGGTGTGGTAACGCACACCTGGCAGGTCTTTTACACGACCGCCACGGATCAGGATCACGGAGTGTTCCTGCAGGTTATGACCTTCACCGCCGATGTAGGAGGTAACTTCAAAACCGTTAGTCAAACGCACACGGCAAACTTTACGCAGTGCTGAGTTTGGTTTTTTAGGAGTGGTGGTGTACACACGAGTACAAACGCCACGTTTTTGCGGGCAAGCTTCCAGCGCCGGCACGTTGCTCTTTGCAACTTTGCGGACGCGTGGTTTGCGAACCAGCTGGTTAACTGTTGCCATTAAATAGCTCCTGGATTTGCTTTTGCTTCGTAAACACGTAATAAATCGCCTCGTAGAATTACGAGGAGGCAGAATTTTAGGGCTGCGTCAAAAGGGTGTCAAGAAATAACCAGGTTTTAGACGATTACCAGGTCATTTGTTGCGGATGCTTTACCGTCAGCGCGACGAAACCAGTATAGTCTACCGGACGCACACTGGTCGAAATTTGTCCAGCGAGGCCGCGAGCACGCACATCTTCGTCCAGTACCCACAGTGCAGCCGCACAGCCTGAAAGCTGTTGCAGTGCCCGACTACCGGCTAAGGCGGCGATCACACCATCCTGCAGTAACAGTATGTCGTCATCCGCATCCACCATTAACAGCAGAGTCTCAAGATCGCTGTAAGCCGGTGAGTGCAGGAGAGTATGCAGCATGAAGAGCCCTTAAAAGGTAAGTATGCGGTCATAACCGGCCAGCGTCTGGCGCAGTTCCACCGCGGACAATAGCGTAACATCCATCACCCGGGCGGCGTCAACCTGCATTCCACGCGCGGTGAGCGACTCCTGACAGAGATAGCAGTGCTCAATGTCGTACAGCGCCAGCACGCCAAAGGTCGGCGCATAGTGGCGGCTCTCTATCGCCTCGGGCTGTTGCTGTGTATTGAGCTGCAGTACACCATCGCCAATAAAGAACAGCCCGATGTCGTCACTCAGTGCGCCAGTCGCCAGGGCGGCATCCAGCCCTTCACGTCCGGCACTGCTGCCGTGCGGTGCGCGGGTAAATACAAAAGCCACTCGATTCATCAGAACTGCACCAGTCGTTCGCAGCTTAGCGCCGCTTCGGCCAGCGCTCCCAGACCGCTCAGGGTAAACCCTGGCTGGAGATTACTGCCGGACAGCTGCAGGCGTGCCGCTTCCTGTTGATCGGTCACGCCACGCCGCAACGCCGCCGCAACGCAGATATTAAGCGCCACACCCTGCTGTTGATTCAGCGCCTGCCATGCCCGTACCAGATCATATTCATCACTGGCCGGCGCGGTCAGCTGATTGGCATTCAGCACCCCTTCACGATAGAAGAAGACGCTCTCCAGCTGATGACCGGCTGCCACCAGCGCCCGGGCAAACAGTAGCGCGCTGGTCGCCTGCTGCGTACCGTAAGCTGGCCCGGTGACCAGTAAGGTGTAACGCATTACCGATCCTGTCCCTGAAAATCGCCGTTTTTGAACTGGCGAATGTAGAGATAAACCGTGTGCTTCGAAATATTAAGACGCTCGGCAACCTGGTTGATCGCATCTTTAATATCGAAGATTCCCTTCTCGTACAGGTTCAGGACGATCTGCCGATTTTTAGCGTTGTTTGAGACGTTGCGATCGGCGCTGACTTCCTCGATGGTAAATTCAAGCGTCTGCATCACCAGGTCGTCGACAGAGCTGGCAAAGTTAACGCTGGAATCAACCTGCTGCATTTCCGGCGGCAGGAAAGTCGACATAATCTGCGAGAACGGCACATCCAGGTTCATGTTGATGCAGAGCAGACCAATCACCCGCTGCTGCCGGTTGCGGATGGCGATGGTGACGGATTTCATCAGCACCCCGCTTTTGGCGCGGGTAAAGTAGGCACGGGAGACGTTGCTGTCGGCGCCGTGCATATCATGCAACATCCGCAACGCCAGATCGGTAATCGGCGATCCCACTTTGCGGCCGGTGTGCTCACCATTGGCGATACGCACCGCCGAGCATTTGAGATCTTCCAGCGAGTGCAGGACAATTTCGCAATGCGAACCGATCAGCATCGCCAGTCCGTCGACGACAGCCTCGTATGATTTCAGAATATCGTAATCTGTTTGTTCGAACGGGCGTTGCTCCAGCAGATCGAAGTCGCTCAGTTCACCGGGATTGAATGGATTAGACATTGAAGAGATCACCCTGAATGGCTGGAGCCTGTCACAGCGGCTTATGGGCAGACTCAATATTGGGATAATTAGGCAGGCGCTAGTCTGGCAAATGTCGTCGGCTTATGCCAGTGGTTTGTCATGAAGCAGAAATGAAACCGCCGCCCGAAGGCGGCGGTGAGCAGATTACTGTGCTTTTTTCGCGTCAGCCGCAGGTGCCTGCGCTTTTTCGTCTGCTTTAGGGGCCGGTTTGATATCAAGCAGTTCGACATCAAATACCAGCGTGGAGTTAGCCGGAATACCCGGAACGCCATTTTTGCCGTAAGCCAGCTGTGGTGGGATCACCAGCTTAATCTTACCGCCTTTCTTCACGTGCTTCAGACCTTCGGTCCAGCCCGGAATCACACCATCCAGACGGAAGGAAAGCGGCTCACCGCGAGTATAGGAGTTATCGAACTCAGTACCGTCGATCAGCGTCCCTTTGTAGTTCACGACCACCGTGTCGCTATCAGTCGGGGCAGCGCCGGTGCCTTCTTTCTCGACTTTATACAGCAGGCCGCTTTCAGTTTTCTTCACGCCGCTCTCTTTCGCGAATTTGGTTGCGTAAGCATCACCCTTTTCGGCGTTCTCTTTCGCATCTTTTTCCATTTTCGCGGAGGCTGCGCCTTTCACGCGGCCTTCAAAAGCCTGCAGCGTCTGCTCGATCTCTTCGTCAGACAGCTTGCTCTTGCCGCCGAAGGCATCCTGAACACCCGCGATCAGCTGTTGCTTATCCAGCTTGATGCCCAGTTTTTCCTGCTCCTTCAGGGAGTTGTCCATGTAGCGACCCAGTGAGGCGCCCAGTGCATAGGCAGACTGCTGGTCTTCATCTTTGAAGGCAGCATTTTTCGGTGCCTGAGGAGCAGACTGTGGTGCCGCTGCCGTTGCCGGTGCAGCCGCGGTTTCTGCCGCCATTGTCAGCGGTGCATTCAGCGCGACGGCCATAGTGGTAGCTAACAATGTGACTTTAAACAGTGATTTCATCCATTCTCCAAAACCGAAGCGTCTAACCTCGGGAATCATTGCGGACTTCAGAGTCCACACTATAACTTTACGTGGCAGTGGCGAACACTGCCACAATGTAATTACCCGGTTAACCTCCGACCTTTTTTGCATCAGGAAGTTTCATCAGAGATGATGCCGCGCTGCGCTTTTTCAAGCGAAACGCCACAGATAGTTTAAAAATCAGGTGATTCTTCACGTCCAGCCCGTAGAATCACGTCCGAGTCGCACCTTAACAGAGGAACAGGTCATGCAACAATCTGAGTGGGAACAGCGTCTGGAGACGTTAGAGAGTAAACTGGCCTTCCAGGAGATGACCATTGAGCAGTTAAACAGCGCGGTGGTGCAGCACGAACTGGAGATGAATAAGATGCGTGAGCAGATGCGTATTCTGACCGACAAGCTCAAAGCTAACGCGCCGTCGATGGTCGCGTCACAGTCTGAAGAGACGCCGCCGCCGCACTACTGATCTGCCGCCTGGCCAGATCAGCCTGAACCGGTGGCAGCGGCGTACGCTGTGCAG
The DNA here is from genome assembly GCF_059730575.1 of Pantoea sp. X-Soil-YNGN-775. Classification (NCBI taxonomy): domain Bacteria; kingdom Pseudomonadati; phylum Pseudomonadota; class Gammaproteobacteria; order Enterobacterales; family Erwiniaceae; genus Pantoea; species Pantoea sp. X-Soil-YNGN-775. The sequence continues at coordinate 3,842,898 of NZ_AP035945.1, forward strand.
CCAAAAGAAAGGCCACCCGAAGGTGGCCCTGAAACTGATAATCAGTCTTAGTGGCTGCAGCCGCAACCGCCAGTACCGCAACCACCCTTGCCGTGATCGTGGTCATGGCCGTGATCATGGTCGTGGTCGTGATGATGGCCGTCTGCACCGTGAACGTGACCATGGGCCAGTTCTTCCGGTGTGGCTTCACGAATCGCGACCACTTCGACGTTAAAGTTCAGGTTCTGACCCGCCAGCATGTGGTTACCATCAACCACGACGTGATCGTCTTCCACTTCGGTAATTTCTACCGGCACCGGACCCTGATCGGTTTCTGCCAGGAAGCGCATGCCAACCTGCAGTTCGTCAACGCCCATGAAAACGTCTTTCGGTACACGCTGTACCAGGTTGTCATCGTACTGACCGTACGCGTCGTTTGCCGGAATATGCACGTCAAACTTGTCGCCGGCTACGTGGTTTTCCAGCGCATTTTCCAGACCAGAAATCAGGGAACCATGACCGTGCAGATAGTCCAACGGTGCACTCACCGGTGACTCGTCAACTAACACGCCGTCTTCTGTACGTACCTGATAGGCCAGGCTTACCACCAGGTCTTTTGCTACTTTCATGATATCTCCTAACCGTTGAGAGCTGAGATCCCGTCTCATTGGTCTATTCTTGCGTGCAATAACACCAACCAGAAAGGTTCGTTGCTGAGTGCAAGAGGACATAACCTTTCTCTTGCGACCACAGCGTTAATGGCGCCAATTGTAACGGAATTCAATCCCGCTGTAAGTTTAAGCTTAAAAAAAGCTGAGCCATTCCGCTACTCGGGATGGAAAATCCCGATAACCTGCTCATTGGTGCGAACCTGATCGCGGGCCTGTTTATCGGCCTCACGCATCTGGTGGCCGCACTTAACGCACTCCACCACATCAACATTGTTTTCACGCCACATCGCCAGCGTGTCTTTTTCCTGACAGTGCGGACAGGTCGCACCGGCAATAAAACGTTTACGCATGATATCCCGCCTGTTTAATCACGTTATTCATCATCGTCCCAGCCATCGAGCTGCCGCTTCTCCTGCTGCATTTCGCGCTGGAAGATATCCTCCAGTTCCCGCCGCGCCTCACGTACCCGTGAAACCTGGGCACTGTCGGTGAGATTTGGCATCAGTTCGCGCAGCATGCGCATATCCAGCCGACGGAAATGCTGCTGAGCGCGATGCGCCTGATGGGGATGCACCCCCAGCGATATCAGCGTTTTACGTCCCAGCTCCAGCGCACTGGAGAAGGTTTCACGCGAGAACTGGGTTACGCCGGCCTGCAACAACTCGTGCGCTTCAACACGGCCACGGGCGCGTGCCAGAATCTGCAGGTGTGGAAAATGCTGCTGACATAAATGCACGATGGTCATCGCATCTTCAGGCTCATTACAGGTAATCACGATCGACTGCGCACTGGCAGCCCCGGCGGCGCGTAACAGCTCCAGTTCGGTCGCATCGCCATAGTAAACCTTATAGCCATATTTCCGCATCAGGCTGACCACGCTGATATCGCGCTCCAGCACGGTAATCCGGCTATGGTTGGCCATCAGTAAACGCCCCACCACCTGGCCAAAGCGACCAAAGCCCACCACAATCACCTGCGGCTGATCGTCTTCGACAAACGGTTTTTCCGCCTCATCGTCCGGCTCGTTGAAACGGCGTGCCAGCAGGCGATCGATGCCTTTCATCAGTAGTGGCGTGGTCATCATCGACAGCGTTACTGTCACCAGCAGCATCGGCAGCTGATCGCCAGAGAACAGCTTCGCAGAGGCGGCAGCGGAAAACAGCACAAAGGCAAATTCACCGCCCTGGCTCAGCACGCCGGCAAACTGCTGCCGTTCTGAACTGCGCAAACCGTAAATCCGCGCCAGCACGTACAGCACCAGCGTTTTGACCACCACCAGCGTCAGCACGCCCAGCAGAATGGTAATAATATGGGTATAGAGCACCCCGAGGTTAAGCGCCATGCCGACCGAAATAAAGAACAGGCCAAGCAGTAACCCTTTAAACGGATCGATAGCGACTTCCAGCTCGTGGCGATATTCACTTTCCGCCAGCAGGATACCGGCGATAAAGGTCCCGAGCGCCATCGACAGGCCAAGTGCATCCATAAACAGCGCCGAGCCCAGCACCAGTAGCAGCGAGGCGGCGGTAAACACTTCACGCACCCCGGATGCTGCGATATAGCGGAAGATCGGCCGCAACAGATAGCGTCCACCGACCAGCATGCCGGCAAACGCCAGCACCTTCATGCCGACCTTCATCCAGTCGACATGCCCGCTATCGGTGCCTGCCAGCAGTGGAATCAGCGCCAGCGCCGGGATAACCGCGATATCCTGAAACAGCAACACCGAGAAGCCCAGCTGCCCCGCTTCGCTGCGGTTCATGCCCTTATCCATCATCAACTGCAACGCCATGGCGGTGGAGGACATCGCCAGACCAATCCCGCCAATCACCGCCGCCTGCCAGCTAAAGTGGGTCAGCCACAACAGGCCGCCCAGAATTGCGGCAGAGAAGATCACCTGCGCGGCACCGACGCCAAAGATTGAACGCCGCAGTGCCCAAAGCTTGGCCGGGTTCAGCTCCAGCCCGATGATAAACATCAGAAACACCACACCCAGTTCAGAGAAGTGCAGGATCTCATCGACGTCGCTGATAAAGCCTAATCCCCACGGTCCAATGGCAATACCCGCCACCAGATAGCCCAGAACTGCACCGATACCGAGGCGAGCGGCCACCGGTACGAGCAGAACCGCCGCCACCAGATAGATCACCCCCGCGGTCAGCAGCGTTTGTCCTTCCATTTACACCCCTCCATTCGGCAGCGGTGCTGCCAGCCAGTCGCCATAGGCACGGGCATAATTTTTCATTAAATCGGGATTCTGACGGCGCGCCCAATAGACGACCATCGGTGGCATCCAGTGCATTCGGCACATCTGCGCCGTCAGTTCGAACGGCCGCATAATATCGTTCATCGAATAGCGATTCAGACCATGGTGTTTAAAGGCGCTTTCCGGTTCGCCGGTGGTGATCACGCTGCGCCAGTACTTACCTTCCAGCGCATTGCCATCCACGCCGTTAGCAAACCCGCGCGACAGCACCCGATCCAGCCACTCTTTCAGCAACGCCGGGCAGCTGTAGGTATAGAGCGGATGCTGGAAAATGATCACCTCATGTTCGCGCAGCAGCTGTTGCTCGTGATGAATATCGATAAAAAAATCCGGGTAGGCGGCGTACAGATCGTGCACCGTGACATGGTCCAGCGCCTGAGCCGACTGCAGTAAAATCCGATTCGCAATCGAATCCTGCGATTCCGGATGAGCATAAAGCAGTAAAACCTTGGGTGGCTGCGACATCCTTTCCCTCCAAAGCGTCGTCATTGGCGCGGTTTTCCGCTACCATGCACGACGCAGCAAAATCTCATTATGTTGCCTGTAAATTAACATATTCTGACGATACGGCGCTTACATGATTGTCTTCTCTTCCTTACAAATTCGCCGCGGCATCCGCGTTCTGCTCGATAACGCCACCGCCACCATCAATCCTGGCCAGAAGGTCGGTCTGGTGGGTAAAAACGGCTGTGGTAAATCCACGCTGCTGTCGCTGTTAAAAGGTGAGATCACCAGCGACGCCGGCTCCGTCACGTTTCCGTCCAACTGGGCGCTGGCCTGGGTCAATCAGGAGACGCCAGCGCTGGGTAAACCGGCCCTGGAGTACGTGATTGACGGTGACCGTGAGTATCGCCAGCTTGAGGCGCAACTGGCAGACGCCAACCAGCGCGACGACGGCAATGCCATTGCCCTGCTGCACGGCAAGCTTGATGCGGTGCAGGCGTGGAGCATCCATGCGCGCGCCGCCAGTCTGCTGCACGGCCTGGGCTTCAGTCAGGAGCAGTTGCAGCGTCCGGTCAGCGACTTTTCCGGCGGCTGGCGCATGCGTCTTAATCTGGCGCAGGCGCTGATCTGCCGTTCCGATCTGCTGCTGCTTGATGAACCGACCAACCACCTCGATCTCGATGCGGTAATCTGGCTGGAGCGCTGGCTGAAAAGCTACGAAGGCACGCTGATCCTGATCTCCCATGACCGCGACTTCCTCGATCCGGTGGTCGACAAGATTGTGCACATCGAACAACAGGCGATGTACGAATATACCGGCAACTACACCTCGTTTGAGCGGCAGCGCGTCGCCAAACTGGCGCAGCAGCAGTCGCTGTATGAGAGTCAGCAAGAGAAAGTGGCGCACTTACAGAGCTATATCGACCGCTTCCGAGCCAAAGCCTCCAAAGCCAAACAGGCGCAGAGCCGCATCAAAATGCTGGAACGCATGGAGATGATCGCGCCTGCTCACGTCGATAACCCATTCAGCTTCAGCTTCCGCGCACCGGAAAACCTGCCGAATCCGCTGCTGAAGATGGAAAAAGTCACGGCCGGTTATGGCGATCGCATTATTCTCGACGCGATCAAACTCAACCTGGTGCCCGGCTCTCGCATCGGTTTGCTCGGCCGCAACGGGGCCGGTAAATCGACCCTGATCAAACTGCTGGCTGGCGAGCTTGAGGCGATGGAGGGCAAAATTGGTCTGGCAAAAGGGATCAAGCTGGGCTACTTCGCACAGCATCAGCTGGAGTACTTACGGGCTGATGAGTCACCGGTGCAGCATCTGGCGCGCATCGCGCCCAACGTGCTGGAACAGCAGCTGCGTGACTACCTCGGCGGATTCGGTTTTCAGGGCGACAAAGTCAGCGAAATCACCGAACGCTTCTCAGGCGGTGAAAAGGCGCGACTGGTGCTGGCCTTGATCGTCTGGCAGCGCCCTAACCTGCTGCTGCTCGATGAACCGACCAACCACCTCGATCTGGATATGCGACAGGCGCTGACCGAAGCGTTGATCGATTTCGAAGGCGCGCTGGTGGTGGTATCGCACGATCGCCATCTGCTGCGGGCTACCACCGACGATCTCTATCTGGTGCATGATGGCAAAGTGGATGTGTTTGAGGGCGACCTCGAAGATTATCAGCAGTGGCTGAGCGATCTGCAGAAGCAGCAGGCGCAACAGGATGCGCCGCCAAAGCAGGATAATGGCAACAGCGCTCAGGCACGTAAAGATCAGAAGCGTCGGGACGCGGAGTTGCGCAGCCAGACACAACCGCTACGCAAAGAGATCGAGAAGCTGGAAAAGCAGATGACCCGCTGGCAAAGTCAGCTGGCCGAAGCGGAAAGCCAGCTGGCCGACAGCGCGATTTATGAGCAGAACCGTAAAGCGGATCTGACGGCCGCCCTGCAGCGTCAGGCGGAAAGTAAGTCGGCGCTGGAAGAGGTCGAGATGGCCTGGCTGGACGCGCAGGAAAAATTAGAGCAGATGATGGCCAGTTAAACGGCTGACGTTCTCCCCCATCACCGGGGGAGAAACCCTCTGTCTCTACGCCTTAAAATGGCTTATCCCCCAGCACCGTTGCCCGCTGCATTATCCGCCGCGCCGGGTAGTAATCGGCATTAGCATAATGCTGGGTAACCCGGTTATCCCAGATAGCCAAATCGTTCGGCTGCCAGCGCCAGCGCACCTGGAATTCCGGCTTAGTGACGTGGCTGAACAGGAAACTCAGCAGCGTTTCACTCTCTTTCTCGCTCAGATCAACAATCCGCGTGGTAAAGCCTTCATTCACAAACAGCGCTTTTTTGCCGCTGACCGGATGCGTACGGATAACCGGATGCTGCACCGGCGGATGCTTCGCCACCGCCTGCTGCCAGCGCTGATGCTCCTCTTCCGTTTTACGGTACTTATATTCCTGAAAAGACTTTTTAAAATCGTGTTCGGCGGTCAGCCCAGCCAGCAGCGTTTTAAACGGTGCCGAGAGCGCCTGATAGGCAGCAATGCCGCTGGTCCACAGCGTGTCCCCCCCCGCCTCCGGCAAAACTTTTGATGCCAGCAATGCAATCGCCGGTGGCGTCTCGATAAACGTCACGTCGGTATGCCAGTTATCATTATCCGGCGGATTGTCCTGGTGCGTGTCCAGCACGATGATCTCTTCAACCCCGTCGGCGTGCGGATAGACCGGATGAATATGCAGATCGCCGAAGCGGATCGCCAGCGCCCGGTGCTGCTCCGGTGTAATCACCTGGTCACGCAGAAACAGCACCTGATGACGCAGCAGGCCATGGTAGAGCTGTTCAAACTGCGCATCGCTGAGCGGCCGTGAAACATCAAGGTTGGAAACCTGGGCACCAATATACGGGCCGAGCGGTTGAAAATTCAGACGTTCATTCATGATTGTTCTCCATTCCACGGCGTCAGACGGCGCTGCAGGGCCCGTAAGCCGAGTTCTAAACTAAACGCAATTAAGGCGATGACCGCGATGCCCGCCAGCACCACATCGGTGGCGAGAAACTCCCCAGCCGACTGCACCATAAAACCGAGCCCGCGGGTGGCGGCAATCAGTTCAGCCGCCACCAGCGTTGACCAGCCCACCCCCAGACCGATGCGCAGCCCGGTCAGAATTTCGGGCAGTGCGCCCGGCAGAATGACCCAGCGCAGCAGCTGCCAGCGGGATGCACCCAGCGACTGCGCCGCCCGGATGCGTACCTGTTGCGCATTGCGCACCCCGGCTAAGGTAGAGAGGGTGACCGGCGCAAAAATGGCCAGGTAAATCAGCAGGATTTTCGAGGTCTCACCAATACCGAACCAGATCACCATCAGGGGCAGATAGGCCAGCGGTGGGATCGGACGATAGAGTTCAATCAGCGGATCAAGCAGCCCACGCGCCACCGGGCTCAGGCCCATCAGAATCCCGACCGGAATCCCGATAGCAGCGGCGGCAAACAGCGCGATCAGCATGCGGGTCAGGCTGGCCGTCAGATGCTGCCACAGCGTGGCGTCCATAAATCCCTGTGGGCTGGCAATCAGCAACAGCTTGCTGAATACCTGCTGCGGCGGCGGTAAAAATAGCGGCGCGATTAACCCCAGCGCGGTCACGCTCCACCACACCAGCAACAGCAGTAATACGCTCAGTACGCTTAACGAGAAGCGGGTGGAAAATGGCCAGCGCAGCCGGCGTCGCACCGGCAAGGTTTTGTCGTTGATCAACGCACTCATGCGAATGCCTCCCGTTGCTCAAACACCCGGCTCAGCACATATTCGCGCTGGGCAATAAACTGCGGATCAGATTTGATGCTGCGGCACGGCTCACCGTCGGCAAAGCGCTGACCAAAATCGGGTCGCAGTCGCTCGACAATGCGTCCGGGTCCCGGCGACAGCAGAATCAGTTCGCTGGCGAGGAAAATCGCCTCTTCAATATCGTGAGTAATCAGCAGGATCTGTTTGCCGCTGTCGCGCCACAGCGTCAGCAGCAAGGTCTGCATCTGTTCGCGGGTAAAGGCATCGAGCGCACCAAATGGCTCATCCAGCAGCAGCAGCCGCGGATCGGTCGCCAGCGCGCGCGCAATGCCAACCCGCTGCCGCTGACCGCCTGATAACTGCCAGATAGCCCGCTTTTCTGCCCCTTCCAGCCCGACCTGCCTGATCAAGCGGCGCGCAATAGCTTCACGCTCCTGACGCGCCATACCGGCCAGTTGCAAACCGAAGGCGACGTTATCCAGCACGTTGCGCCACGGCAGTAAGCCTTCATGCTGAAACACCACTCCGCGGTCAGCGCCCGGCCCGGTGACCGGCTGGTTATCCAGCGTGATGCTGCCCGATTCCACCGGCAAAAAACCGGCTACCAGGTTGAGCAGCGTGGTCTTGCCGCAGCCCGACGGCCCCAGCACCACCAGCAGTTCACGGCGATCGATTTGCAGATTGATATCCTGCAACACCGGTTGCCCGGCATAACGCGCATTCAGATGAGCGATGCGTAGCATGAGGACTCCTTAAGGTTTGGCTAACGGCTCGACAAAGCGGGAGGTTACGTAACTGCTGTAATCGTTATCCGCCTGCGGCACTCTGCCCTGCGCTTTCAGAAACTGAGCGGTGTCGACAATCGCCTTGTTCACCGGCTTGCCCAGCTGTTCAATCTGCTGTTGCGCCGTCAGGTAGGTATTGCCTTTTACCAGGCCGGGCACCTGCGCTTCCGGTACGCCGCTCAGGCGCGACAGCTTGCTGAGATTGTCGGGCTGCTTCAGCCAGCTATCAGGATTGTCGAGATAGGATTGCTGCGCGGCCAGTGCGCTGCGGGCAAAGGCGGTGACGATCTCCGGATGCTGCCGGGCAAAGTCTTTGCGCACCACCCAGACGTCGAGAGTCGGCGATCCCCAGCTTCCCACCTGTGCAGAGTCGGTTAACACCTTGCCGTTTTTCTCCAGCTCATTGACCGCAGGTGCCCAGACGTAGGCACCGTCAATGTCGCCACGCTGCCAGGCAGCGATAATTGCCGGCGGCTGCAGATTGACCAGCTGCACCTGTGACGGCTGGATGCCCCAGTGTTTCAGCGCCGCCAGCAGACTGTAATGGGTGGTTGAGATGAACGGCACGGCGATGCGCTTACCAATCAGATCCTGCGGTGTGGTGATGTTTTTCTTCACCACTAATGCTTCGGAGTTACCGAGTTGGGAGGCCAGTAAAAACGCTTCGATGGGCAGTTTCTGCGCTGCGGCGACCGCTAACGGGCTGGAGCCGATATTGCCGATTTGTACGTCGCCCGATGCCAGCGCACGCAGCACACCGGCACCGCTGTCAAACTTACGCCAGTCGACGCTGGCGCCACTCTGTTTGGCGAAACTGTTATCCGCCTGCGCCACCTTAGCCGGCTCGGCAGAAGTCTGATACGCCACGGTGACATTGACCGCGTCCGCCCTGAAGGCCAGCAGCGTCAGGGCTGCGGCTAAAAACGTTAAACGTGCTGTGACTGCCATGATTGCTACCCCACCCTTTTTATGATGGCAGCAGTGTCTCTGGCGGCAATAATTTCACCAAGGAATTAAAAATTATCCCTAATAGAAATAAGTTCTTAGATCACTATCTGCAAAACTAAGCTAAAAATCGCAAATGCTGAAAAACCGCGCCAGCATAAAAAATGTCAGGCGCTCACATTCGGCCTGTGCTATTGATATGCGTTCCGGTTTATTGCTTGTAAAAGGTCTTTGTGTTCGATGTCGATTGAGAAAGTCGCTCAGCTGGCTGGCGTCTCTAAAGCCACGGTGTCGCGGGTTCTCAACGCCCATCCCGGCGTCAAACCCGATACGCGTGAGAAAGTGCTGTCGGCTATCGCCGCCTGTGACTACCAGCCCAACTTATTAGCCCGACAGCTGCGCACGGCGCAAAGCCACATGCTGCTGGTGCTGATTTCAGACATCACCAACCCTTTCTGCTCGCGGGTGGTACAGGGGATTGAGGCGGAGGCTGAACTGCACGGTTATCACATCCTGCTGTGCCACTCCGCTTCGCAGTTACAGCGTGAAGCCGCCTATCTCACGCTGCTGACCGGCAAAGTGGTAGATGGGGTGATCACCATGGATGCGGCGTCGGGACTGCAGGATTTGCAGCATATCATCGCAGGCGCGCCGTGGGTCCAGTGCTCGGAATTCGATCCGGCCATCCCAGCCTCTTCGGTCACCATTGATCATCTCGACGCGGCGCGCGATACCGTGCACTACCTCGCCGGCAAAGGCCGCAAACGCATCGGGCTGGTTAACGGGGATATGCGTTACCTCTACTCGCACCATCGCGAACAGGGCTACCAACAGGCAATAAACGCGCTGGGACTGGACTGGTCAGGTGTCGCCTACGCCAGCGATATCTCCACTGAAGCGGGCAGCCAGGCATTGCAGCAATTGCTGGCGATGCCGCAACCGCCGGATGCGATCTTTGCCGTATCGGATGTGCTGGCTGTGGGGGTGATTCATGCCGCGCTGCAAGCGGGGCTGCGCGTGCCGGAAGATCTGGCGGTGGTCGGTTTTGACGGCATTCCATTTACCGGTAGCCTTAACCCGCCACTGACCACCATCGAACAACCGATGTATCAGCTCGGGGCGCGCAGCGTGCAGCTATTGTTGCAGAAAATTCGTCAGCCGCACGCGCCGGTGATCCGTGAAGTCCTGCCGTGGAAGCGCGTTGAACGCGCCTCCAGTTAACTCAGTGCCAGATCAACAGTACGCAGGCTGCCGTCAGCAGCCCCATAGCGAGATTAAAGATTTTCCAGGCGCGACGGCTGCGCAAAATGCGGCCAATCATTGCGCCGAATCCCATCCAGATCAGGCCGGACACCAGATTGACGATAAACATGCCGAGACTGATCGCCATCACTGATTGTCGATAGGCGTCGCCCGCCAGGCTAAAGCTGGCGACCGCCCCTAGCGCCATCAGCCAGGCTTTGGGATTGATCAGCTGCAACAACCCGCCCTGCCAGAACGGCATGGGCGACTCTGCTACCCGGTCGGTTTCCAGCTTTTCGTAGCTGGCGGTGGCAATTTTCCATGCCAGCCACAGCAGGTAGAGGCTGCCGGCAATTTTCAGCACCAGATGCAGCGAAGGATAGAGCAGAATCAGTCCACCAACGCCAAACGCCACCATCAGCAGCATCACCTGCATGCCGATCATGATGCCAATCATCAGGGGAAGGGTCCGCACAAAGCCAAAATTGGCGCCGCCCGCGGTAAGTAACATATTATTAGGGCCTGGCGTGATTGCGGCGACCCATAGAAATCCCAACATCGACAAGAAAAGACTCAGTTCCATGGCAATCGGGTGCTCCTCACCCCCAGCAAGCAAAAAACCTATCGAAGCTAACAGTGTGATATGGAACAGACAAGCTTTTACAACATGAAATTTAGCGGGCCGGAAGCCGGGGATTTTACGCCGCTGGCCGGCATGCGTAATGCCCATCTGCAAACGGTGCTGCCACGCCTGCTGCGGCGGCAGATCAACCTCGATCCCTGGTGGCAGCGTCTCGATCTGCCCGATGGCGATTTTGTCGATCTCGCCTGGAGTGAAGATCCGCAGCTGGCGCAGCACAAACCGCGGGTGGTGTTGTTTCACGGACTGGAGGGCAGTTTCCACAGTCCCTATATTCACGGCCTGATGGCGATCTGTCGCGCACGCGGCTGGCTGGCGGTGGTGATGCATTTTCGCGGATGTAGCGGCGAACCTAACCGGCTGAACCGCATCTATCACTCCGGCGAAACCGAAGATGCGCGCTATTTTTTGCACTGGTTGCAAACCCGCTGGGGCCGGGTACCGACCGTGGCGGTGGGTTTTTCGCTGGGCGGCAACATGCTGGGCTGCCTGCTGGGCCAGCAGGGATCCGCTGTGCCGGTTGATGCGGGCGTCATCGTCTCCGCGCCGCTGCTGCTGGCGCCGTGCAGCCTCAAGCTGGAGCGCGGCTTTTCACGCTTTTATCAATACTATTTACTGGCGCAGCTGAAGAAGAATGCCCGGCGCAAACTGCACGCCTGGCCGGAAACGTTGCCGGTGAACCTGGCGCAGCTTAAAGCGCTACGCCGGCTGCGCGACTTTGATGACGCAATCACCGCCCGCGCCCACGGTTTCAGCGATGCGGCTGACTATTATCAGCGCGCCAGCGCCCTGCCGTGGCTGAAACAGGTCGATAAGCCGCTGCTGATCATTCATGCCAAAGATGACCCGTTCATGAGTGATGAAGTGATACCGCACAGCAGCCAATTATCTGCCACTATTACTTATCAACTGACGCCGCACGGCGGTCACGTTGGCTTTGTCGGCGGGACGTTGCGCCAGCCCGAAATGTGGCTTGAACAGCGCATACCCCAGTGGATTGCCCCTTTTCTGGAAACCTAATGTTGTGATTATTCCCTGGCAACAGGTCTCACCTGAGACGCTTGAAAATCTGATTGAAACTTTCGTACTGCGTGAAGGCACCGACTACGGCGAGCAGGAACGCAGCCTGAACGAAAAAGTGGCTGACGTGCGCCGCCAGCTGGAAACCGGCGAAGTAGTGCTGGTGTGGTCGGAACTGCATGAATCGGTCAATATCATGCCGCGCAAAGAATTTCGCGGCTGATGCAGCCAGCGGCAATTCATGGTAACAATGCGCATGGCCCGATTTCACAGGGAGCTTTTTTATGTCAGCACGCCATCCGATAATCGCCGTCACCGGTTCCAGCGGCGCGGGGACCACCACCACCAGTCTCGCGTTCCGTAAAATTTTTCAGCAGCTTGATCTGCACGCAGCCGAACTGGAAGGCGACAGTTTCCACCGCTTCACCCGCCCTGAAATGGATATGGCGATCCGCAAGGCGCGCGATTTAGGCCGTCATGTCAGCTATTTCGGTCCGGAAGCCAATGACTTTGGCTTACTGGAGCAGAGCTTCAGGCAGTATGGGCTCGACGGCCAGGGCCAGTCGCGTAAGTACCTGCATACCTATGATGAAGCGGTGCCGTGGAATCAGGTGCCGGGCACCTTTACGCCGTGGCAGCCGCTGCCGCAAAACACCGATATCCTGTTTTACGAAGGACTGCACGGTGGCGTAGTGACCGCCCAGCATAACGTGGCGGAACATGTCGACCTGCTGGTAGGCGTGGTGCCGATTGTTAACCTCGAGTGGATTCAGAAGCTGGTGCGTGACACCAGCGAACGCGGCCATTCGCGTGAAGCAGTAATGGATTCGGTGGTGCGTTCAATGGAAGATTACATTAATTTCATTACGCCACAGTTCTCGCGCACCCACCTGAACTTCCAGCGGGTGCCGACGGTCGACACTTCGAATCCGTTTGCCGCCCGCGCGATTCCGTCACTGGATGAGAGCTTCGTGGTGATCCATTTTCAGGCGCTGGACGATATCGACTTTCCTTATCTGCTGGCGATGCTGCAGGGATCGTTCATTTCGCATATCAATACGCTGGTGGTGCCGGGCGGGAAAATGGGGCTGGCGATGGAGCTGATCATGGGTCCGCTGGTGAAGCGGCTGGTGGAAGGCAAGCGGATAGAGTAAGAGGCCAGCAAAAACCGCTCTGAGAGCAGATGTCTTTAACAAAGATAGTAAAACTGGCTTTCCTGCGGCTAAAGACTTACCCCTGGGCAGGCTTCAGGGAGCATACACCTTTCGCAAAGACGCAAAACCGCTATCCCTGGCAGGCTCAGCGCGGGCCATCCCTGGCCCGCGATGCTTTGCTACAGGCATATGCTCCCTTCGCTTCACGTCCGACAACCGCATCCGGTTTCAGGAAGGTCGCTACAGACAAACCCTGGGCAGAAAGAATCTGGCAGCAATAGATAAGTTCAACACGCAGGGAACCGGGTCAGAAGAGGAAAGCGTCCCGCGCCAGGGACGGCGCGGGTCGAGCGGCCAGGGATTGGCTTAAGCGACTTTCCGATCTGACCCGGTTCCCTGCCCAGGCACAGTATCAAAACGGATTCCCTGCCCAGGCACAGTCTTAAATCAACCTGCATCAGATACTGGAAGTGAAGTTAGCAGGTCTGCAATGACCCTTGCGGCTATTACAGTTCGATCACTTCATAGCTGTGGGTGATGGTGACGCCTTTACCCAGCATGATAGCGACCGAGCAATATTTTTCAGCAGAAAGATCCACCGCGCGTGAGACCGCCTTATCCTGTAGCGCTTTGCCGCTCACGATAAAGTGCAGGTTGATGTGCGTAAAGATTCGCGGCGCTTCTTCACGACGTTCTGAGGTCAGTTTCACTTCACAATCAGCCACATCGTTGCGACCTTTTTGCAGAATTGAAACCACGTCGATGGCGCTGCATCCGCCCGCCGCCATCAGCACCATCTCCATTGGGCTGGGCGCTTTATCACCCGAATTGCCATCCATTAACACCTGATGACCGGATGACGACTCACCGAGGAATGTCAGTCCTTCTACCCATTTCACTCTTGCCTGCATGATTTTCGCTCCAGAATATGCGGTTTTGCCGTCAGAGTACGCTTTCGCCTGGTAAACAGCAATCCAGAGAAATCCGCTGTTAGCTGAAGCGAGACAACAGAAGACAGTCGGCAAAAGCTGTGCTACAAACAGTGCTGAAAATATTTTTCGTCACCTGATGGCGAAGCCGGGAAGAATGATGCGCACTGCGCCGAATGCAGCCCGAATAATTTCCTGTAAGGGAAACGCTTGAAGCTTTCATCGCCTGACAGGGAAAACTGCCCCCTGTATTTTGGGCACGATTACAACAGAGGATAATAGCGAATGGTTCTCGGCAAACCGCAAACAGACCCTACACTCGAATGGTTCCTGTCCCATTGCCATATTCACAAGTATCCATCCAAAAGTACGCTGATTCATCAAGGTGAAAAAGCTGAAACGCTTTACTACATCGTGAAAGGTTCCGTTGCGGTTCTGATCAAAGATGAAGAAGGCAAAGAGATGATTCTTTCTTACCTGAATCAGGGCGATTTCATTGGCGAGCTTGGCCTGTTCGAAGAAGGTCAGGAGCGCAGCGCCTGGGTACGTGCGAAAACCGCGTGCGAAGTGGCGGAGATTTCCTACAAGAAATTCCGTCAGCTGATCCAGGTTAACCCGGATATCCTGATGCGACTGTCGTCGCAGATGGCGCGTCGCCTGCAGGTTACGTCTGAAAAAGTGGGTAACCTCGCTTTCCTCGACGTGACCGGACGCATTGCTCAGACTCTGCTTAACCTGGCGAAGCAGCCAGACGCCATGACGCATCCCGACGGCATGCAAATTAAAATTACTCGTCAGGAAATTGGCCAAATCGTTGGTTGTTCACGTGAAACCGTGGGCCGTATTTTGAAGATGCTGGAAGATCAGAATCTGATCTCTGCACACGGCAAAACCATCGTCGTTTACGGCACCCGCTAATTCCTGTCACCCACGGCGTGATGGCAACATCGCGCCGTTATTGTTTGTGTTGGGCCGATGTGGCGTCGAATTATTTACCATCCTGAAGTCAACTACGCCTTGCGGCAAACCCTGGTGCTCTGTCTGCCCGTGGCGCTGGGCTGGCTGGCTGGCGACCTGCAAAAAGGTCTGCTGTTCTCGTTAGTTCCCGCCTGTTGCAATATCGCCGGTCTGGATACCCCGCATAAACGCTTCTTCAAACGCCTGATTGTCGGCGGCAGCCTGTTTGCGCTCGGCAGCTTTCTGATTCAGTGGCTGACGCAGCACGCCATTCCGCTGCCGCTGATTCTGTTCGCCTTGCCGTTGCTGCTGGGGGTCACCGGCGAAATCAGTCCGCTGCACGGCCGCCTGCTGCCCGGCACCCTGATCGCCGCCATCTTCACGCTGAGCCTGATTGGCCGTATGCCGATCTATGTGCCGCCGCTGCTCTATATCGGCGGCACGCTATGGTATGGGCTGTTTAACTGGTTCTGGTTCTGGCTGTGGAAAGAGCAGCCGATGCGTGAAAGCCTGAGCCTGATCTACCGCGAACTGGCCAACTATTGCGATGCCAAATATACCCTGCTGACCCAGCTGACCGACCCGGAAAAGGCCCTGCCGCCGCTGCTGGCGCGCCAGCAGAAAGTGGTCGATATGATCACCACCTGTTACCAGCAGATGCACATGCTTTCCGCCAGCCGGGATCACAGCCATAAGCGGCTGACCCGCGCCTTTCAGGTGGCGCTGGACCTGCAGGAACACATCTCGGTCAGCCTGCATCAGCCGGAAGAGGTGCAGAAACTGGTGGAGCAGAGCCATGCCGAAGCGGTGATCCGCTGGAATGCCCAGACTATTTCGGCCCGCTTACGGGTGCTGGCGGATAACATTCTCTATCACCAGTTACCGGATCGTTTTGGCATGGAGAAGCAGCTCAGCGCGCTGGAAAAAATCGCCCGTCAGCATCCTGATAATCCGGTGGGGAATTTCTGCCTCTATCACTTCAATCGTATTGCGCGGGTGCTTCGCACCCAAAAGCCGCTCTATCAACGTGACCTGATGGCCGATCGCCAGCGCCGTCTGCCGCTTTTGCCGGCACTGCGCAGCTACCTGTCGTGGCGTTCATCGGCGCTGCGCACCGCCGGTCGCTTTGCGGTGATGCTGATGCTGGGCAGCGCGCTGGCGCTGTTTTTCAACATTCCTAAGCCGTACTGGATTCTGATGACCATTATGTTCGTCAGCCAGAACGGCTACGGTGCCACCCGCGTCCGCATCCAGCACCGGGCGCTGGGCACGTTTGCCGGTCTGGTGATTGCGGCTGCCACCTTACGCCTGGCGGTGCCGGAGTCGCTGGTGCTGCTGATCATGCTGCTGATCACCTTTATCAGCTACCGGTTTACCCGCCAGTTTTACGGCTGGTCGATGATTGGTTTTACGGTGACGGCGGTCTACTCGCTGCAGCTGCTGTCGCTGAACGGGGCGCAGTTCCTGCTGCCACGCCTGATGGATACGCTGATGGGTTGCCTGATCGCCTTTGGCGGAATGCTGTGGCTGTGGCCGCAGTGGCAGAGCGGCTTACTGCGGCAGAACGCCCACGACGCACTGGAAACCTATCAGGATGCGCTACGGCTGCTGCTGGGGGCGGAACAGTCGCCGGAGAAACTGGCGTACCAGCGGATACGGGTCAATCAGGCGCACAATGCGCTGTTTAACTCCCTGAACCAGGCGATGCAGGAACCGGCTTTCAACGCTCAGTACCTCAAAGATATGCGTCTGTGGGTCACCCACAGCCAGTTTATTGTTGAGCACATCAATGCAATGACGATTCTGGCGCGCGAACACACCATGCTGACCGCCTCGTTAGCTGAGCGCTATCTGCAGTCCTGCGAAATTGCGCTGCAACGTTGTCAGCAGCGGCTGGAATATGACGGTGCCAGTTCGCAGGTTAACCTGCTGGATGAGGTAGAAAATATTAATGAAGGGCCGGTGACAGTCGTCGAACAGCATGTGCGCCGTATTCTGGATCATCTGAGCGTGATGCACACCATTTCTTCTCTGGCGTGGAGCCAGCGACCGCAACATGGCCGCTGGCTGATCAGACGGTTACGCAAAAACTAAATCAGCCGCTAATCACCTTGCCGACGGCGGCGGCGAAGCGGCGCATGCCCTCTTCGATGTCGGCGGGTTCGATGATCAGCGAAGGTGCAAAACGCATCACGTCGGTGCCGGCCACCAGCACCATTACCCCTTCTGCGGCTGCCGCATTGAGGATATCGCGCGCCTTGCCGCTATGCTGAGGCTTCAGCGCCGCGCCAATCAGCAGGCCTTTGCCGCGAATATCACTGAACAGATCGTACTTCGCATCAATCGCCTGCAGCGCGCTGACAAATTGCTGACGCCGGACGCCAACGCCTTCCAGCACCGCCGGGGTATTGATAATGTCCAGCGCGGTCTCGGCAATGGCGCAGGCCAGCGGATTGCCGCCGTAGGTGGTGCCGTGCACGCCAGGCGCCATGGTAGAGGCGATCTCATGGGTGGTCAGCATGGCGCTGACCGGGAAACCGCCGCCCAGTGCTTTGGCCGAGGTCAGAATATCGGGCTGCACGCCATAGTGCTCATAAGCAAACAGCTTGCCGCTGCGTCCCATACCGCTCTGGACTTCATCCAGCACCAGCAGCGCCTGATAGTGATCGCACAGTTCACGCAGCCCATGCATAAATTCTTCGGTTGCGGGCACCACGCCGCCCTCGCCCTGAATCGGCTCAACCACGATAGCGCAGGTGTGATCGTCGATAACCGCCTTAACCGCAGCCAAATCATTGAACGGCACGTGGACGATATCGGCCGGTTTGGGGCCAAAGCCATCAGAATATTTTGGCTGTCCGCCAACTGTTACGGTAAACAGCGTCCGGCCGTGGAAAGCGTTGTGGAAGGCGATAATCTTACTTTTGAACGGACTGTGACGTTTGCAGGCGTAATAGCGTGCCAGCTTAAACGCCGCCTCATTCGCTTCTGCACCGGAGTTGGCGAAAAACACCCGCTCAGCAAAGGTGGCGCTGATTAACTTGCTGGCGAGACGCAGCGCCGGTTCGTTGGTGAAGACGTTACTGGTATGCCACAGCGTTTCGCCCTGGCTTTTCAGCGTTTCCACCAGCGCAGGATGGCAATGGCCGAGCGCGGTCACGGCGATGCCGCCCGAAAAGTCGATATACTCTTTGCCCTGCTGATCCCAGACGCGGCTGCCCTTGCCTTTCACCGGCACGAACTGCGCTGGTGCATAAACAGGCAAAATAACGTTATCGAACGTTTCCCGTGTGACCGCAATTTTTTCGGCTGCCATTAGTGACCCCATTTGAATGATTGTTGTACTGCCATGAAATAATAATCACAAAATATGCATAAAAAATCACTTAAAGGCAAACTATTGCGACAGGAAGTTGCGCAGCAGCTGGTGTCCCTGCTCGCTGAGAATGCTTTCAGGATGGAATTGCACCCCTTCCAGCGCCAGAGTTTTATGGCGGATCCCCATGATTTCGTCGGGTTGACCGTCACGCAGGCTCCAGGCGGTGACTTCAAAGGCGTCAGGCAGCGTATCGCGTTTTACGATCAATGAATGGTAACGGGTGACGGTAAGTGGATTATTCAGCTGGCGGAACACGCCGCTGTTGCTGTGCTGAATCAGCGAGGTTTTACCGTGCATCACCTGACGGGCGCGCACCACCTCGCCGCCCCACGCCTGAGCAATCGCCTGATGTCCGAGGCAAACGCCCAGCACCGGCAAACGTCCGGCAAAGTGGCGAATCGCCGCCAGTGAAATACCGGATTCGTTGGGAGTACAGGGTCCCGGGGAGATCACCAGATGGGTCAGCGGCAGCGCATCCATTTGCTGCAGGGTGATGGCATCGTTGCGCACCACCCGAACCTGCGCGCCCAGCTCGCAGAAATATTGATAGAGATTCCAGCTAAAGGAGTCGTAGTTGTCGATCAGCAGCAGCATGACTAATCCAGAGTGGTTAACAGCGCCGCTATTCTACGCGGTTACGTCGGCTCGCTCACCACTTTCGCAAATACCTGCTCCAGCGGCTGCAGGTCGCCGGCAACGCCTGCCTGATTCGCCGCCCGCCAGCTTTCGGCATCGGTCGCCTCCCATGCCAGCAGATAACCAGCATGCAGCGCCAGCTGCTCGAAAAAGATGCGTTGCGCCCGGCCATTTCCTTCCCGGAAAGGATGCAGCACGTTGATTTCACAGTAGTAGTGGGCGATACGCTGTACAAAGGCGTCACGCGGCAGGTCGGCGAGGCCGTTTTCCTCTTCCAGCGCCGCCATCAGCGCATTGCCCTCTTTTTCGATATATTCGAAATGGCAGAACGGCGTCTCGTCGCGCCAGATATCGATGGTGCGCAGCTCACCGGCCCAGCTGTAAACATCCTGGAACAGGGTACGATGAATCAGCCGCAGCCACGGCAAGCCGGCATTACGCGGGCCCAACTCCAGTGTCGCCAGCCGAGCCGCACTGAAGCTCAGTTCCGCTTTACGCAGCTGGACAGCGTCGTGAATATCGAGCAGGTTCTTCAGCACGTTGTCGTTATGCCACAGGTAGGGATCCTGGCTGACCGCGATATTAGAGACCATATTGCCTCCTCAGCGAAGCCAGTCGTGCCGCCGCCTCGTCGCCTTTTACCGCAGATTCATTGTGACTGAAGCCTTCCAGCCGACAGCTGGCCTGATAGCTGGCGCTGCGCCGCTGTTGCCACAATGTGGCCTTTTGTTTCTCGGTGAGTTTGTTCGCCATGCCGCCTCCTGCTCAGGTTTTTGCCCTAAGTATAAGAGCATTTTCTGGCTTTGCCGGAGGGGGGAAAGCGCCGCCATCGACAGATGACGGCCTGAAGCGTTAAGGCAGAACTTTAGCGGAGAGGATAACTACCGGTTTAGACGGGACATTCTGGTAAGGACCGACATCTTTGGTCGGTACCTGAGAAATTTTTTCAGCCACATCCTGACCTTTCACAATCTTACCGAATACCGCATAGCCAAAATCACGCTGGCCATGGTCGAGGAACGCGTTATCGGCCACGTTGAGGAAGAACTGGCTGGTGGCGCTGTCTTTATCAGCGGTGCGGGCCATTGAGATGGTACCGCGCAGGTTACGCAGGCCGTTATCCGCCTCATTTTTGATCGGCGCATTGGTCTGCTTCTGCTGCATGTCGGTGGTAAAGCCGCCGCCCTGCACCATAAAGCCTGGGATCACGCGATGAAAAATGGTGTTGTTGTAGAAGCCACTGTTGACGTAATCAACAAAGTTTTTCACCGAGACCGGCGCTTTTTGGTCATTCAGTTCGAGTTCGATATTGCCGGCGGAGGTGGTGAGCAGAACATGAGTATCGCCTTTTGCGGCCAGGGCCGAGGCAGAAACAGATGAGAGCGCTAACAGGGTAATCGCCGCTGTTAAAGTACGTTTAAACATGAAAGATTCCTTACCTTGGAGAGCTAGCTCAAAAACGTGATTGATTGTAAAGAGCATGTAATACAAGAGCCAGCGTTTTACCTATATTTACGCTGCGGCTCAAAAAGCGCGAGCAATCGATAAACCCCGGCAATTGCGTGATTAAAATCACACAACACATGAAATGTAGATCTCCAGTTTCACTGGTTGTTTATTAAGATCACAGTTCCGTTTACACTTTCTGACACTTTTTGCCACCGGTTTCCTAACAGGTTCAGAACATGACAAACCGTAATCGTATCGGCCTTACCTGGATAAGCTTCTTCTCGTATGCGCTTACCGGCGCATTGGTGATCGTCACCGGCATGGTAATGGGCGATATCGCGAAAGATTTCCAGATCCCCATCTCCAGCATGAGTAACACCTTCACTTTCCTGAACAGCGGGATCCTGGCCGCCGTTTTCCTCAATGCCTGGCTGATGGTGATCGTGCCACTCAAGCGCCAGCTGATTTTCGGTTTCGTCCTGATGGTACTGGCGATTATTGGCTTAATGACCAGCCGCGATCTCAGCATCTTCTCGCTCTGCATGTTCGTGCTGGGTGTGGTCAGCGGCATTACCATGTCGATCGGGACATTCCTGATTACCCACATGTATGAAGGACGCCAGCGCGGCTCACGCCTGCTGTTTACCGACTCCTTCTTCAGCATGGCGGGCACGCTGTTCCCGGTGCTGGCGGGTATCCTGCTGGCGCGTCAACTGCCATGGTACTGGGTTTACGTCTGCATCGGCTTTATCTATGTGGCGATTTTCATCATGACGCTGTTTGTCGAGTTCCCGGTGCTGCGCAAGCCGGAAAACAGCCCGACGGTTGAAAAGGAAAAATGGGGCGTTGGCGTGCTGCTGCTCGCGGTTGCCGCCCTGTGCTACATCCTCGGTCAGCTCGGTTTTATCTCGTGGGTACCGGAATACGCCACCAAAGTGATGGGCATGAATATCGATAATGCCGGACAGCTGGTTGGCAGCTTCTGGACCGCCTATATGGTCGGAATGTGGGCGTTCAGCTTCCTGCTGCGCTTCTTCGATCTGCAACGTATCCTGATGGTGCTGGCTGGCCTGGCGACGCTGCTGATGTACTGGTTCGTCAGCAGCCAGGATGCCGGCATGCTGAAGTGGATCATTATGGTTCTGGGCTTTAGCTCCAGCGCGATTTACACCACCATCATCACGCTCGGCTCACTGCAAACCAAAGTAGCTTCACCAAAACTGGTGAACTTCATTCTGACCTGCGGCACCGTCGGCACCATGCTGACCTTTGTGGTTACCGCGCCTATCGTCGAGAAGAGCGGCGTACATACCGCGCTGGTCACCGCTAACGGGCTGTATGCGGTGGTGTTTGTCATGTGTGTCCTGCTGGGACTGGTGACCAAACATCGTTCGCACGGTCACGTCACCCATTAATCTTCTCCGGGCGGCGATCCCTCGCCGCCCTGCTTGTCAGCGCCGAAAGTCGACGCGCTCCTGCTCCCGCCAGTAAATCTCACTCTCTGCCGGTCTGGTTGCCGCAATCACTTCGCCGCGACGCAGTGAGTAGCGCACCGGCACCTGCCTTCGTACCGCATCAAAACCGCTCTCAGCAGGCAGAATGATCAGGCTGGCCTCGTGGCCGCTCTGAATACCGTAGCCGGATAGCTGCAGGGTTCTGGCGCTGTTGTGGGTAATCAGATCTAAGCCGGCATCAATCTGTTCGTAACCCATCAACTGGCAGACGTGTAATCCCATATGCAGCACCTGCAGCATATTGGCGGTGCCCAGCGGATACCAGGGATCAAATACATCATCGTGCCCGAAGCAGACGTTGATCTCCGCCTCCAGCATCTCTTTCACCCGCGTAATGCCGCGCCGCTTAGGATAGTGGTCGAAACGGCCCTGCAGATGAATGTTAACCAGTGGATTAGCGACAAAATTAATGCCTGACAGTTTTAACAGACGGAACAGCCGCGAGGTGTATGCGCCGTTATAAGAGTGCATAGCGGTGGTGTGGCTGGCGGTGACCCGTGCGCCGTTACCGTCACGATGTGCCAGTGCCGCCACGGTTTCGACAAAGCGCGACTGCTCATCGTCAATCTCATCACAGTGCACATCAATCAGCTTGTCGTAGCGGTTGGCCAGCGCAAAAGTTTTGTGCAGTGACTCAACGCCATATTCGCGGGTGAACTCGTAATGCGGAATCGCCCCGACGACATCTGCGCCGAGCCGCAATGCTTCTTCCAGCAACGCTTCACCATTGGGATAAGAGAGAATGCCCTCCTGCGGAAAAGCGACAATCTGCAAGGTTATCCACGGTGCCACCTCTTCTTTCAGCTCCAGCATCGCTTTTAACGCGGTCAGGCTGGGGTCGGAGACGTCGACATGGGTACGGACAAACTGAATGCCGTTGGCGATCTGCCATTTCAGCGTCTGTAATGCCCGCTGCTTCACGTCCTGATGGCTGAGCAGCGCCTTGCGCTCAGCCCAGCGCTCAATGCCTTCAAACAGCGTACCGGACTGATTCCAGGCCGGTTCACCGGCCGTCTGGGTGGTATCGAGATGAATATGCGGCTCAATGAACGGCGCACAGGCGAGGCCGCCCTCACCGTCAAGCGATGCTTCAGCCGGCGTCGCCTGCTGCGGCTGGGGAGTGATACGGGCAATGTGACCGTCGGCAATTTCAATCTGCCATAAGCCCTCTCGCCAGGGTAAACGCACGTTATTAATCCACTTAAGTGAAGCCATTAGCCGCTCCTTTTCCGGTTAACCGTCTGCGGTTAAAACTAGCACGATTCACCGCGTCGCGGACAACGCCGTTATTCCCTTTACAGGCTCGTCGGATAAAGTTAATTCAAATCAACCACATACCTCTAAATAGGTATATGGAGGGGCGGTTGATGTATATCAATGAGCGTCAGAAATGGCGCGCTATTGTAGCCGCAGATATCGTAAATTTGAGGCAAAAATGAGCAAGCACAATGTCGTCATTATCGGTAACGGCATGGTCGGGCACCGTTTTATAGAAGAATTACTTGAGAAAGCTGAGCCTGACCAGTTTTCGCTAACCGTCTTTTGTGAAGAGCCGCGTGTCGCCTACGATCGTGTCCACCTTTCCGCCTACTTTTCCCACCATACAGCCGAAGAGCTCTCCCTGGTTCGCGACGGGTTTTATGAGCGGCATCAGGTCAATCTGCTGCTGGGTGAGCGTGCCATTACCATCAACCGCGACGAGAAGCTGATCCATTCCAATACCGGCCGCGCGGTGCATTACGATACGCTGGTCTTTGCCACCGGATCTTATCCGTGGATCCCGCCGATTAACGGCGCGGAAGGCAGCGACTGCTTTGTTTATCGCACCATCGAAGATCTGAATGCTATCGAAGCCTGCTCGCGCCGCAGCAAACGCGGTGCGGTGATCGGTGGCGGACTGCTGGGGCTGGAAGCGGCGGGCGCGCTGAAAAACCTCGGGGTCGAAACCCATGTGATTGAGTTCGCGCCGGTGCTGATGGCCGAGCAGCTTGATCGACAAGGCGGCGAGCAGTTACGCCGTAAAATCGAGCAGATGGGTGTGCGGGTGCATACCGGTAAAAATACCCAACAGATCCACCATCACGAGCACGGCGGTAAAACGCTGCAGTTTGCCGATGGCACGGAGCTGGAGGTTGATTTCATCGTCTTCTCGACCGGTATCCGGCCGCAGGACAAGCTGGCGAAACAGTGTGGATTAGCGCTGGGGCCGCGCGGCGGCATCGCCATTAATGACCAGTGCCTGACCAGCGACAGCGATATCTACGCCATCGGTGAATGCGCCGCCTGGCAAAACCGGGTCTACGGACTGGTGGCACCCGGCTACAAAATGGCGCAGGTTGCCAGCGATACCCTGCTGGGCCGTCCTAACGCCTTCACCGGCGCTGACATGAGCGCCAAACTGAAATTGCTGGGCGTCGATGTGGGCGGCATTGGGGATGCGCGTGGCACCACGCCTGGCGCACGCAGTGTGGTGTGGCTGGATGAGAGCAAATCGATCTACAAACGCTTAATCCTCAGCGAAGACCAGCAAACTCTGCTCGGCGCGGTGCTGGTGGGTGATACCAGCGACTACGGCAATCTACTGCAGCTGGTACTGAATGCGATACCGCTGCCGGCTAATCCGGAAGCGCTGATTTTACCGGCCGGCAGCGGCGAAAAACCGGCCATCGGGGTTGACTCCCTGCCCGACAGTGCACAAATCTGCTCCTGCTTTGACGTCAGCAAAGGCGACATCATTAATGCGGTTCAGGCTGGCTGCCACACCGTAGCGGCACTGAAAAGCGCTACCCGCGCCGGCACCGGCTGCGGCGGCTGTATTCCGTTAATCACCCAGGTGCTGAACAGCGAACTGAGCCGTCAGGGAATTGAGGTCAATTATCATCTTTGCGAACACTTCGCTTATTCGCGTCAGGAGCTGTATCACCTGATTCAGGTTGAAGAGATCAAAACGTTTGACGATTTGCTGGCGAAATATGGTCAGGGTTACGGCTGTGAAGTGTGTAAACCGACGGTCGGTTCCCTGCTGTCTTCGTGCTGGAATGAGTATGTGCTCAAGCCGCAACATGCTCCGTTGCAGGACAGCAACGATCTCTACCTCGGCAATATTCAGAAAGACGGCACCTATTCGGTGATCCCGCGTTCACCTGGCGGTGAAATCACGCCCCAGGGATTGAAAGCGGTCGGCGAGATTGCCGAGCGCTATCAGCTCTACACCAAAATTACCGGCTCACAGCGCATCGGCATGTTTGGTGCCCGCAAAGAGGATTTACCCGCCATCTGGTCTGAGCTGATTGCTGCGGGCTTTGAGACCGGCCAGGCCTACGCTAAAGCGCTGCGTATGGCGAAAACCTGTATTGGCAGTACCTGGTGCCGCTATGGCGTGGGCGACAGCCTTGGCTTTGGCGTGATGCTGGAGAACCGCTACAAAGGGATCCGCACCCCGCATAAGATGAAATTCGGCGTCTCCGGCTGCACCCGTGAGTGTGCTGAAGCACAGGGTAAAGATGTTGGCATCATCGCCACCGAAAAAGGCTGGAATCTCTACGTCTGCGGCAACGGCGGCATGAAACCACGCCATGGCGATCTGCTGGCTGCGGATCTCGATCAGCAGACGCTGATCGCCTATCTCGACCGCTTCATGATGTTCTATATTCGCACCGCCGATCGCCTGCAGCGCACCTCAACCTGGCTGGAAAGCCTGGAAGGCGGTATCGACTATCTGCGTAAAGTGATCGTTGACGATAAGCTGGGCCTTAACAATCATCTCGAGCAGGAACTGAAGCGGCTGCGCGCCAGCGTCCACTGCGAGTGGAAAACCACGCTGGAACAGAGCGACAACCTGACGCACTTCGCCCACTTTATTAACTCATCGCAGCGCGATCCGGCGATACAGGTGGTGGCCGAACGCGATCAGCATCGTCCGGCGCGCCCTGAAGAACGCATCGCCGTCACCCTGATTGAGGAGACTGAATAATGAGCCAGTGGAATGCGGTGTGTCAGCTGACACAAATCCTGCCCGCCACCGGTGTTTGCGCACTGGTCAAAGGCCAGCAGATTGCCATCTTTCGTCCGCGTAACGATGAGCAACTGTATGCCATTAGCAATATCGACCCGTTTGCCGAGGCCAGCGTGCTATCACGCGGTATCATCGCCGAGCATCAGTCAACGCTTTGGGTCGCCAGCCCGTTGAAAAAGCAGCATTTTCGTCTTAGCGATGGCTATTGCATGGAAGATGAAACACGCTCAGTGGCGGCGTATCCGGTACGGGTGAATGCCGGTCAGGTCGAAGTCTGTCTCTGATTTTTGTCTACAGCCCGCCGCTGGCGGGCTTTTTTTTTTGAGGACCGCTTATGGACTATTTCCCGCTGTTTTGCCGTTTGCAGGGTAAACGTTGCCTGCTGGTCGGCGCGGGCGAAGTGGCTGAGCGCAAAGCCCGCCTGCTGCTGGAGGCCGGGGCCGATCTGTGGGTTGGCGCACGCGACTTCTCGCCCGCCTTCCGGCAATGGGCACAGCAGCAAGCCGTGACCCTGCTGCCGGGCGAGTTTGATCCGCACTGGCTGACCGATTGCTGGCTGGTGGTCGCCGCCACCAACGATGATGCAGTCAATCAGCAGGTGGCGGCGGTGGCCGAACGTCAGCGAATTTTCTGTAACCTGGTCGATGCGCCGCAGCAGGCCAGCGCCATTATGCCCTCCATCATCGACCGTTCGCCGCTGATGGTGGCGGTCTCATCGGGTGGCCGTGCGCCGGTGCTGGCTCGCTTACTGCGGGAAAAGCTGGAAGCGATGTTGCCGCAACATCTGGGCCAGCTGGCGCAGCTGGCGGGCAACTTACGGGCGCGGGTCAGGCAGCAGTTTGCGTCGATTGCCACACGCCGCCACTTCTGGGAACGTTTCTTTAGCAGCGAACGGCTGGCGCAAACCCTGGCAAACGGCGACGGCGAACGTGCGCAGCAGTTAACTGAGACGCTGTTTGCGGCGGATTTGCCGACACAGGGTGAAGTGACGCTGGTGGGTGCTGGTCCTGGCGATGCCGGTCTGCTGACGCTGAAAGGGCTGCAGCAGATCCAGCAGGCGGATATCGTGGTGTATGACCGGCTGGTCTCTGAGGAGGTGCTAAACCTGGTGCGACGCGATGCCGAGCGGATCTTTGTCGGCAAGCGCGCCGGTCACCACTGCGTCCCGCAGGAGGCGATCAACCAGCTGCTGCTGGAGCAGGCGCAGCGCGGTAAACGGGTGGTGCGGCTGAAAGGCGGCGATCCGTTTATCTTTGGCCGCGGTGGCGAAGAGCTGGAGATGCTGGCGCAGCACCAGATCCCGTTCAGCGTGGTGCCCGGCATCACGGCGGCCTCAGGCTGTGCGGCGTACAGCGGCATTCCTCTGACCCACCGCGATCATGCACAAAGCGTCAGGCTGGTTACCGGGCATCTGCAGAAAGAGGGAACGCTCTGCTGGCAGACGCTGGCGGCGGAGCAGCAAACGCTGGTGTTTTATATGGGGCTGACGCAGGCCGCAGAGATTCAGCATCAGCTGCTGCAGCACGGTATGCGCAGTGATATGCCGGTCGCGCTGGTAGAAAACGGCACCAGCACCCGTCAGCGGGTAGTCACCGGCACCCTGACCGAACTGGCGGCGCTGGCGCAGCAGGTCAGCAGCCCGAGCCTGATGATCATCGGCAGCGTGGTCAGCCTGCGCGATAAGCTGCGCTGGTTTTAACGATTGTGCCACCGGCATAAATGAAAACGGCGGGCTATAAGCCCGCCGTCTGTGCTGTTGGCAATGCCGTTACGGCATGGCGACAAAACCGACAGCCTGGTAGACTTTCTTCAGGGTTTCCTGCGCCTGGGCACGGGCTTTCGCCGCGCCGTCTCGCATCACCTGCTCCAGCAGCGCGTCGTCGTTACGGAAACGATGGTAGCGTTCCTGCAGCTCGGACAGCATGCCTGAGACCGAATCCGCTACCGCCCCTTTCAGGTGGCCATACATCTTGCCTTCGAACTCCTGCTCCAGCTCAACGATGCTTTTTCCGGTCACACCCGACAAAATATCCAGCAGGTTAGAGACGCCCGCTTTCTCTTTCACGTCGTAGCGCACCACTGGCGGCTCTTCGGAGTCGGTTACCGCACGCTTGATCTTCTTCACCACCGATTTCGGATCTTCCAGCAGGCCGATCACGTTATTACGGTTTTCATCCGACTTGGACATTTTCTTCGTCGGTTCCAGCAGCGACATGACGCGCGCGCCTGACTTCGGAATAAACGGCTCTGGCACTTTGAAAACGTCGCCATACAGCGCATTGAAGCGATGGGCGATATCGCGGCTCAGCTCCAGATGCTGCTTCTGATCTTCACCAACCGGGACCTGATGGGTCTGATAGAGCAGAATATCAGCCGCCATCAGCACCGGATAGTCGAACAGGCCGGCATTGATGTTCTCTTCGTAGCGCGCCGACTTATCCTTGAACTGCGTCATACGGCTGAGTTCACCGAAATAGGCGTAGCAGTTAAGGATCCAGCTCAGCTGGGTGTGCTCTGGCACATGCGACTGAACAAAGATGGTGCTCTTTTGCGGATCGATACCGCAGGCGAGATAGAGCGCCAGCGTATCCAGTGTGGCTTTACGCAACGCCACGGGATCCTGTCGAACGGTAATGGCGTGCAGATCGACGATGCAGTAAATGCAGTGGAAATCATCCTGCATCTGCACCCACTGACGCAGCGCACCCATATAGTTGCCAATGGTCAGTTCGCCGGACGGCTGTGCGCCGCTGAAAACAATGGGTTTGCTCATGCTTAAGTCCTGATAATTACAGCCCGAGAGCGGGCAAAAGTTGGTCAAAAGAGTCGAGTGTCAGGCTGGGCTGGCTACTGGCGATCGATTCGCCATAGTTGTAGCCATAGGTCATGCCGATATTGGGCACGCCCGCCGCCTGGGCAGCCTGAATATCGTTGCGCGAATCGCCGATAAACAGCAGCTGATCGGGCAGGACACCAAAGGTGCCCAGCACCAGAAAGATTGCGGCAGGATGCGGTTTCTTCACCGGCACATCGTCACCGCCGATAATCAGCGAAAAAGCCTCGGCAATGCCAAGCGATTGAAGCAGCGGCGCGACAAACGGCGTCGGCTTATTGGTGACAATCGCCAGCGGTAAACCGGTGGCCTGCAGTGCAGCCAGCGTCTGTTTCACCTGCGGGAACAGTGTGCTGCCCGCATCAACCGTGTCAGCATAGTGTTTGTCGAACAGGGCGCGCGCATCGTGCTGCTCGTGCGGCTGCGGCTCACGGCCCAACGCATAGGTCATGGCGCGCGACATCATGATGTCTGCCCCGTTACCAATCCAGGTTGAGACGCGCTCAAGGCCAGCGAGCGGCAGGTTGAGATCGTTCAACGTCCGATCGATCGCTTCAGCGAGGCCCGGCGCGCTATCGACCAGCGTGCCGTCGAGATCAAACGCCAGCGCCCGGATATCAGTGAAATGAGCCATTGGCTTTCTCCAGTTCGTTACGCATCTCATCGATCACTTTCTTGTAATCCGGGTGACCGAAAATGGCAGAACCGGCGACAAACATGTCGGCACCTGCCGCCGCGATCTGACCGATGTTATCAATCTTCACGCCGCCATCCACTTCGAGACGGATATTGTAACCGCTCTGATCGATACGCTTGCGCGCTTCACGCAGCTTATCCAGCGTACCTGGAATAAACGACTGGCCGCCAAAGCCCGGATTAACCGACATCAGCAGAATAATATCCAGCTTATCCATGACGTAATCGAGGTAGCTCAGCGGGGTTGCCGGATTGAAGACCAGCCCGGCTTTGCAGCCATGTTCTTTAATCAGCTGCAGGGTGCGATCAACGTGCTCGCTGGCTTCGGGATGAAAGGTGATGTAGGTCGCGCCTGCACGGGCGAACTCGGGGATCAACGCATCCACCGGTTTGACCATCAGGTGGACATCGATCGGCGCGGTAATGCCATAGTCGCGCAACGCTTTCAGTACCATCGGTCCCATGGTCAGGTTGGGAACATAGTGGTTATCCATCACGTCGAAGTGAACTACGTCGCCTCCGGCCTCCAGCGCTTTCGCGGTATCTTCGCCCAGGCGAGCAAAGTCCGCCGAAAGGATTGAAGGGGCCAGCAAATATTGTTTCATCCGATTCTCCCACTGTTGTGCGCCAGCCCTGCGGCTGGCGTAATGCGTTGGTCGCGGACGAAACAGACTAGCTATAGAGCGCCAGCAGTTCGTCGACCTTAGTGCGACCGGCTATGCTTCGGCTAATGGAACGCCGGGCTTTGACCACATGTAACACTGCATCCTGATACCATAAACGCGTCAGTGCAGTGTCGTGGTTAGAAATCAGTACCGGAATCCGGTGTTCTGACGAGGCCAGCTGTGCCGCTAACGTCGCCAGGTGCTGCTGCTCGCGCAGGCTAAAACTGTTGGTGTGATAAGCCGTAAAGTTCGCCGTCGCCGACAGCGGCGCATAGGGCGGATCACAATATACCACCGAGCCTTTAGCGGCATTGGTCAGGGTAACATCGTACGATTCACAGACAAACGTCGCTTTTTGCGCGCGCTCGGCAAACCATAACAGTTCTGCTTCCGGAAAGTAGGGTTTGCGATAGCGGCCAAACGGCACGTTGAATTCACCACGCAGGTTATAGCGGCATAAGCCGTTGTAACAGTGACGATTCAGATAGAGGAAAAGCAGCGCGCGCTGATAGGCATCGGTGCTGAGATTAAATTCGGTACGACGCAGGTAATAGCAGGCTTCGTTGTTCCCTTCCGGGGTAAACAGCAGCTGCGCGTCACGAATAAAATCCGCCGTGCGCGTTTTGACAATGTTGTAGAGATTGATCAGATCGCTGTTGATATCGGCAAGATGGTAGCGATCGAAGTCGGTATTGAGAAACACCGATCCCGCACCAACAAACGGCTCAATCAAGCAGTCGCCTTGCGGCAGGTAGCGATGGATCTCTTCTACTAAGGGAAATTTCCCCCCTGCCCATTTCAGGAAAGCGCGATTTTTTTTCATGCTGTCGTGGTTATTACATCTTATTGTGAGGCTGTGGCTGGACCGACAGCAGATCTGCGCTTAAAACGGGGCCAGTAACGCTGGCCCCACATCAATTATTGACTGGCTTCTTTCTTAACCTGGCTAACCGGTTTAACCCACGGATTCTGTGCCCGGACTTCCGCTGGCAGCGATGCCACAGCGCGTTTGGCATCCGCCGGTGTTGCGTATGATCCACTCACCAGCACGTACCACGACTGACCGTTGCGGGTGGTTTTGTAGACGTGATACGCACTCAGATTCTGTTTTTTCGCCCAGGCATTCAGGCTTTCCGCTTTGGACGCGCCGCTCAGTTGCAGCGTATAGCTGCCGCCTGGCAGTGATTTACTGGCTGAACCGCTGCTGGCTGCGGCCGTACTGCTGGCCGCGGTATTGCCGGCTGGCGTACGGGCCGGCGTGGTATGCGTCCGGCTGTCACTGGTCGCAGGCTTCGAAGCGGTCTTATGGCCGGCATCGTGCGCAGGTCGCGTCGGCGACGTCGTTTTGTTCGGCGTCTGACGGCTGACCGGGGCAGTGACCGGATTTGCTGCAGTGCCGGCATTGCCACTGACGGTGGCGGGCGCAGTCGGCAGCGAGCTGCCATTTTGCGCGCCGGTCGCGGCACTGTCGACCTGCTGCTGCTGATTCGTCAGCGCGCTGTTGAGATCGCCTGGTAAGGTGACGCGCTGCTGATTGGCTGGCGTATCTACCGGGGCTGCCTGAGTTGGCGTTGAGGCCACCGGCGGCATTGAGACATCGCGCTGCGGATTGCTGGCGGCATCACCACTGGCCGGCGCACTGTTTTCCGCCGCCGTCGGCGAAGTCTGTCCGCCCGACATTGAGGAGGAGCCGGTCAGATCGATATTTTTCTCGCTGTTCGATCCACCGCCAGTGGCGGGCGCATTGCTGCCGGTCGCAGGTTTTTTATCGTCCGGGCCATTCAGCGCCGAACCAATGCCCAGCACCAGTAACAACAGCACCAGAATGCCCACACCCATCATGATGCGCTGGCGCGAAACCGGTATTTTGGCTGCGGTAGACGCCTTACGTGGGCGCGAGGGACGACGGTCACTGGCGTCAGGTTTTAACTCGTCTTCCGGTTTGAACTCATCCATTATGCCTCCTCCGTAAAGCGGCATTCCGCACTGCGCACCCGGCGCGCCGCGTCACCACTTAACTGCTTAATTTCAAGATTTCTGGCAATCGTTAATTGCAGCCAGCACCATATCATGCGCCACGCCGCCACGCACTTCAGAGCGGCCAATCGACAGCGGAAGCACCAGCCGTAATTCACCCGCCAGCACTTTCTTGTCGCGCATCATATGGGGCAGGTACATCTCTGCGCTCATCTCCTGCGGACCGTGCACCGGTAAACCGGCACGCTGCAGCAGCGTGATAATACGTTCAGTCTGCTGTGGGCTGAACTGGCCCAGACGTTCAGCGGTACGCGCGGCCATTACCATGCCTGCAGCAATCGCTTCACCGTGCAGCCAGTTGCCGTAGCCCATCTGCGCCTCAATGGCATGACCGAAGGTATGGCCGAGATTGAGCAGTGCACGCTGTCCGGTTTCCCGTTCATCGGCAGCCACCACCTCCGCTTTCAGTTCACAACAGCGACGGATGCAATAAGCCAGTGCCGATTCATCCAGCGCCAGCAAGGCGTCAAGATTCTGCTCCAGCCACTGGAAAAACGCACCATCAAGAATAATGCCGTACTTAATCACTTCGGCCAGACCGGACGCCATTTCACGTGCCGGCAGCGAGCGCAAACACGCGGTATCAATCACCACCGAAGCGGGCTGATAAAACGCGCCAATCATGTTTTTGCCGAGCGGATGGTTTACGGCTGTTTTGCCGCCAACCGAAGAGTCAACCTGCGACAGTAAGGTAGTCGGCACCTGAATAAAGCGCACACCACGCTGATAACTGGCTGCAGCAAAACCGGTAAGATCGCCAATCACGCCACCGCCTAAGGCGATTAGCGTGGTATCACGACCGTGCGGTTTTTGCAGTAAAGCGGTAAAGACCTGATCCATCACGGCCAGCGTTTTGTACTGCTCGCCGTCGGGTAAAATCACCTGATCCACTGTCACACCCGCCGCCGTCAGCAGCGCTGACAGTTTGTCGAGATAAAGCGGAGCCAGCGTCTGGTTAGTCACCACCATGGCGTTTTCGCCCGCGGTCAGCGGCCAAAAAGAAGCCGGATCGTTAAACAGTCCGGCGGCGATAGTGATGGGGTAACTGCGTTCCCCCAGTGAGACGGTGATCTTCTCCATGATGCTCGATACCTGTTAAAGAGCCTTCGAACGTTGGATCAACTTTTTTCCAACATGTGGATAATCTGATTCGCCACCACTTTCGCACTTTGATCATCTGTGCGAATAGTCACATCGGCGATCTCTTCGTAAAGCGGGTTACGTTCGCCAGCCAGCGCTTCAAGCACTTCACGCGGCGGTGAATCCACCTGCAGCAACGGACGTTTTTTGTCACGCTGGGTGCGCGCCAGTTGCTTTTCGATGGTGGTCTCAAGATAAACCACGACGCCGCGGGCGGAGAGACGATTACGCGTTTCCCGGGATTTGACGGAGCCACCACCTGTTGCCAGGACGATGCCTTGCTTTTCAGTCAGTTCGTTAATGATTTTTTCTTCGCGATCGCGAAAGCCAGCTTCGCCTTCGACGTCAAAAACCCAGCCCACATCCGCTCCGGTGCGTCGCTCAATTTCCTGATCGGAATCGAAGAACTCCATGTTGAGTTGCTGAGCCAACTGACGACCAATAGTGCTTTTGCCGGCACCCATCGGCCCAACCAGAAAGATATTGCGTTTCTCTGCCATTTTGTCGGTATTACTAAGAATTCGTTAATGATACCCCGCGTTCAGCATTTGCTGGCGGGACAGGAACTGAGACCTCATGAGCGTTAGCAAGAGTCAGACGAAAAATTATCTCAACACTCAAGGCTGTTTGGCAACCGATTATATTGCCTGCAGCTGATCCATTTCTGAATTGGCCTGTGGTTCGCGAAACTGTAACGCGCCAGCGCTGCGTCTTTACAACGCTGCTCACAGAGGAATTTTCTGATCTGTTTGCTGGGATTTACCCAACATAGACGGTTACACCGTATTGAAAATCGCTAAACCTTGTAAGCTAATTCCTGCCCTGCGTCAATTCGGAAGGCCTTCTGGGACGCATTTTCCGTTTTATCCAGCCGTAAGCGCTGCTTCCCTGACCAATCGCGGCGTAATGAAGATGACCAGCTCCCTTTTTTTGCGCTGCTCTGATTGCTGACGAAACAGCCCGCCGATCAGCGGCAGCTTACCCAGTAACGGCACCCGGTTTTCGCCCCGGGTTCGCTGCTGTTGAAAAATGCCGCCCAGCGCCAGCGTCTGCCCATCCCTGACCGTGACCTGAGTTTCAATTTCCTGTTTATCAATCGAGAGCACCTCGCTATCACCGGTCCGGATGCTGCGGCCCGGCATGTTCTGGCTGATGTGAATATTGAGCTGGATACGGCCATTGCCGGAAATGCTGGGCGTGACTTCCATGCCCAGTACCGCTTCTTTAAATTCAATACTGGTGGCGCCGCTGTTGCCCGCCGACACTTCATACGGAATTTCGGTGCCCTGTTTGATCGAAGCCGTTTGCTGATGGGAGGTAAACAGACGCGGGCTGGCGATAATTTCGATCTGGTTCTCCTGTTCCAGCGCACTTAACTCCAGGTCCAGCAGCTGTCCACCGATGCGTGCCAGCGCCACTCCGACACTCACGCCAGGCGAACTTAGCGCCAGCGGAATCGCCAGCTGCGGATGATGAAGCGCCTCAGTCACCGCCGCCTCGCCCGCCTGTAATCCCCAGTTCACGCCGAGCTCATGTAAATGCTCTTCGCTGATGGTGACGATATGCGCCGCCAGTTCAATCTGCTCCAGCGGCAGATCCAGCGCCTTAAGCCAGCGCTCTGTCTGCTGTAATGCCGCCACCGTATCACGCAGTAACAGCGTGTTGGTGCGTTTATCGACCGTCACGCTGCCACGCGGAGTCATCAGTGATTGACGCTCAGCCAGCAGGCTGCGGTGTATCTCGCTGGCACTGGCATACTGCAGCAGCACCGCGCGCTGTTGCAGCGGCAGCTGTTGCAGCCGCTGCTGCTGTTCTTCATCGCGGGCTTGCCGTTGCGCCTGCTGCCAGCTTGCCGGATAGACCAGCAGCACATTCTCGTGCTCAACCAGCGTCAACTTTGCCATGCGCGCCACCAGCTCCAGCGCCTGCTGCCACGGCACGTTATCCAGCCGCAGCGACAACGATCCCTCAACCTCCGGCGCAATAATCAGGTTGATCTGCTGGTAGTCTGCCAGGGCCTGTAAAATGCGTTCAACCGGCGCATTATCAAAGGCCAGGCTGAGGCGCTGCTCGTCAGCGGCCCAGGCCGGCGACAGGCAGCTTATTGCCAGCAATAACGTCATAATCCTTCTCATGCGGGCTTCCTTTTAAATAAAATGAATGGCGTTGCCCACTGCAGCTGTTTTTTATCGCCAGAGTCAGGCTGCGCCGGTCGATGGCGATAAGCTGCCACGGCGTCAGGGCAAAAGGTTGTTCGGCGCGTATCGCCCTCACCTGCCCCTGCGGCGTAATCAGCCAGCCGTGAAAACGGGATTCCCGGCCAACGATTCCCTGCAGCCGCCAGCCGGTCAGCGGTTCCACCGCTGGCAGGCAGGCGGCCCCGGCAAGCGGCTGAAACGGATCGCGGGCCGGCGCGCTGCCGCAGCACAGCAACAGAATCAGCAGGCTACGGCGCATCGTCAGGCTCCAGCCAGAGTTGCGCCACCAGATGCTGTGGCTGAGCCAGCAGCAGGAAATGCAGCGGAAACGGAGCCGCCGCCTGCGCAAGGTCAGCAAACAGCGGCTGAAATTCCAGCCATTGCAGATGCAGCGTCAGGGTGCGTGGCTGGATATCGGGCTGCCACTGTTCAAGCTGGTCGCGTCGTGAAGTGAGGAGAATTTCAATCGCCTGCCCTGATGTCGCTGAGGCTCCTGACGCAGGGCGCGCTGCGGGCGGTATCAACTCTGCCTGAAGCCGCGCATTCGGCGGATTCTGCTGCCACTGCTGCTGGCGCAGCTGCAGCTTCTTCGTCAGTGGCTTCAGCCGCTGCTGTTCCGCCGCCAGCGCCGTGAGTTCCGGCCGCAGCCACACCAGCCAGCTCAGCATCAGTAAGCCGACAGCCACTGCCGCCAGCGTGCCGTAGCGGGCAATTCCCTTCAGCTGCCACCAGCCCGCCCACCACTCACTCACCGCCAACCGCCCGCAGCTGCGCCCGCAGGGTAAAATGATATCCCCCGCCAGGCTGACGCTGAACGCGGCCCTGCGCGACCCGGCTGAACAGCGCCAGCGCTGCCAGTCGTTGACGAAATTGCCGTATCGCCTGCATATCCTGCGCCTGGCCGTCCAGCGTGAACTGTCTGTCGCGTTTCTCCAGCCGCTTCAGCCAGGCGGTCTCAGGCAGCAGCACGGGTAAATCCAGCCAGAATTGCTGCCAGGCGGCCCGCTGCATCGCCTTTTCCTGCTGCTTATTATGCCGCTTTTGCTGAGCCGCCAGCTGTTCCATCAGCGCTTTCTGCCGGGATAAGCGTGCGAGAATATCGTCCAGCGCCAGCTGCACCGTGGCGGTTTCCGCTGCGGCCCGCTGCTGCTGCGCCTTTATCCGCCAAAACTGCAGAATCACTATCAGTATCAGACTGACGGTGACCAGCAGCAGTACCGTCAGGCTTTGCCGCTGCTGCCGCGCTGCGCGTCGCTGTCGCCAGGGCAGCAAATTGACCGCCACCATCAGCAATCCTTAATCCGCAGCGCCAGACCGGTCGCCAGCGCGAAGGCACCTGGATTGGCGGGTAACGGCGGCTGCTTATACTGGAACAGATCAAAGGGTGAGAAGGGCGTCACGGCTGCAGGCCAGGTCACCGGCTGCGAGGCACAAGCCAGAATTTGTGAGGCCTGCGGAAATGCCTGCTGTTGCAACGCCTCAATAGACACTGCGTCTCCCGCATCCGCAGCGGTTTGCCCATCGCTCCACAGCCAGCGCTCATCCTGCTGCAATAGCAGCACGCTTCCGGCAGGTAACCGGGCCTGTTGGGCCAGCCGCTTCAGTGCCCCGGTAGTCAGTTCAAACACCTGAGGCGTTAGGCCAGCCTGCAATAGCGGCGCGGCCCACTGGTCGATCACCTCCAGCCGGGCGGCGGTAACGCAAAGCTGACCGCCGACGTCGTCATGCCGGTAATCCAGCGCCAGCGCGTCAGGCTCCAGCGGGAAAAGACGCCGTGCTGCCGCCTGCACATAGTGCCCCAGAGCCGGCTCGTGCAGTGGCTGTGACGGAAGCGATAACCGGCGCTGTAATACCAGCTGAACCGGCAAACCGACACGCAGCGAATAGCGCCGTGGCAGGCGCTGCCGCCAGGCGGTTAAGACCGCCAGTAATTCAGGCGAAGATTGCAGCATGCCGTTTCTTAACGTATCTTGCGGCAGCCGCTGCTGCCACCAGTGGCGTAGCTGCCAGCC
Organism: Pantoea sp. X-Soil-YNGN-775; assembly: GCF_059730575.1. Classification (NCBI taxonomy): domain Bacteria; kingdom Pseudomonadati; phylum Pseudomonadota; class Gammaproteobacteria; order Enterobacterales; family Erwiniaceae; genus Pantoea; species Pantoea sp. X-Soil-YNGN-775. Next base: position 3,880,279 of record NZ_AP035945.1, read on the forward strand.
ATCGCGTTGAGGCTGGAGGGCCAGGGCACAAATCTGCCTATTCTGAATATCCAGCCCAATTTGCCAGGTATGAAAAGCCATGCGCGCGATCTCCTTATCGTCCGGGAAAATGGACATATCAAAGCGTCTGGCTTGCCTTTATACTACCGCGCGGTTGTTTATAAACTGCTCAAACGACAACAGATGGGAAATTCCAGGTGAAGTTCGTAAAGTATTTATTGATCCTTGCAGTGTGTTGCATGTTGTTGGGAGCAGGCTCGATTTATGGTTTGTACAAATACATAGAGCCCCAGTTGCCCGATGTGAACACGCTGAAAGATGTGCGGCTGCAAACGCCGATGCAGGTTTACAGCGCTGAGGGCGAATTGATCGCTCAGTACGGTGAAATGCGCCGTATTCCTTTAAAGCTGCAGCAAATCCCGCCTGAGATGGTAAAAGCGTTTATTGCGACTGAAGATAGCCGTTTTTATGAACATCACGGCGTCGATCCGGTCGGCATCTTCCGTGCCGCCAGCATTGCGCTGGTGTCGGGCCACGCCTCGCAGGGCGCCAGTACCATTACTCAGCAGCTGGCACGTAACTTCTTCCTGAGTCCGGAACGCACCCTGATGCGTAAAATAAAGGAAGCGTTTCTGGCAATTCGCATTGAGCAGCTGCTGAATAAAGATGAAATTCTTGAGCTCTACCTCAATAAAATTTATCTCGGCTATCGCGCCTACGGCGTCGGTGCTGCCTCGCAGGTCTATTTTGGTAAGCCGGTCGATCAGCTGTCGCTGAGTGAAATGGCGATGATTGCCGGTCTGCCGAAAGCGCCGTCGACCTTCAACCCGCTTTACTCGCACAGCCGCGCCTTATCACGTCGCAACGTGGTGCTGGCGCGCATGCTGGATCAGCACTACATCACCCAGCAGCAGTATGAAGAGGCACGTAATACGCCGCTGGTGGCGAAGTATCATGGTCCGGAAATCGCCTTCTCCGCCCCTTATCTCAGCGAGATGGTGCGCCAGGAGATGGTGAAACGCTACGGTGAAAATGCCTATACCGACGGTTACAAGGTTTACACCACGGTAACCCGTCGCCTGCAGCAGGCGGCGCAGACCTCAGTGCGCAATAACGTGATGGCCTACGACATGCGTCACGGCTATCGCGGCCCGACCAGCGTGCTGTGGAAAGTCGGCGAACCGGCCTGGGATCAGACGCAGATCGAGAAAGCCCTGAAGACGCTGCCGGTCTACGGTCCGCTTCAGCCGGCGGTGGTTACCGAAGCACGCAGTGATGAAGCGACCGTGATGATGAAAGATGGCAGCAATGTCTCGCTGACGTTAGCGGGCGTTCGCTGGGCGCGTCCTTATAAATCTGACACCGTGCAGGGCCCGACGCCGAAAAGCGTTAGCCAGGTGTTACAGCCTGGTCAGCAGATTTGGGTGCGCAAGGTCGACGATGCGTGGTGGCTGGGTCAGGTTCCGGATGTGAACTCCGCGCTGGTCTCACTCGATCCAAATGATGGCGCAGTACGTGCGCTGGTCGGCGGGTTCGATTTCAACCAGAGCATGTTTAACCGTGCCACTCAGGCGCTGCGTCAGGTGGGGTCGAACATCAAACCTTTCCTGTATACCGCCGCGATGGATCGTGGCCTGACGCTGGCTTCGATTCTTAATGATGTGCCGATTTCACGCTGGGATGCCGGTGCCGGTGCTGACTGGCGTCCGAAAAACTCCCCGCCAACTTATGATGGTCCGATTCGTCTGCGTCAGGGCTTAGGCCAGTCGAAGAACGTGGTGATGGTACGTGCGATGCGGGCGATGGGCGTTGATTATGCCGCAGAGTATCTGCAGCGCTTCGGCTTCCCGGCGCAAAACATCGTGCATACCGAGTCGCTGGCGCTGGGTGCGGCCTCGTTTACCCCGCTACAGGTGGTGCGCGGCTACTCGGTAATGGCTAACGGCGGATTCCTGGTCGATCCTTACTTCATCACCCGAATCGAGAATGAACAGGGCGGCGTGGTATTCGAAGAGAAACCGAAAATTGCCTGTCCACAGTGCAATCTGCCGGTGATCTACGGCGATACCAAAAAAGCGCTGGCGCTGAACGAAGAGAGCGTTGAGAACGTCGCGGCTTCTGATAAAAACCAGAATCAGGCGGTGCCACAGCCAGAACTGGAGCAGGTACCCACTCCGCCTGAGCAGGGCAACTATGCGCCGCACGTGATCAACACACCGCTGACCTTCCTGATCAAGAGCGCACTGAACTCGAATATCTTCGGTGAGCCAGGCTGGATGGGCACCGGCTGGCGTGCCGGTCGCGATCTCAAGCGTAATGACATCGGCGGCAAAACCGGCACCACCAACAGCTCGAAAGATGCCTGGTTCTCCGGTTACGGTCCGGGCGTGGTGACGTCGGTATGGATTGGCTTTGACGATGCCCGCCGCACTTTAGGGCGCAGCACGCTGTCAGGCGCGATCCCCGATCAGATTTCAGGCTATGAAGGCGGCGCGAAGAGCGCGCAGCCAGCATGGGATGAATTCATGAAGAGTGCGCTGGATGGCGTGCCGGTGCAGCCGTTAACGCCGCCAGAAGGCATTGTCACGGTGACCATCGATCGCAGTACCGGCAAGCTGGCCAACGGCGGCGGCAACACCCGTCAGGAGTACTTCATCGAAGGGACTCAGCCAACCGAATATTCGGTACATGATGTCGGCACCACCATTATGGATAATGGCGAGAGCCACGAACTGTTCTGATGTGAAACGCAGATCATAAAAGGCCGACAGTTGTCGGCCTTTTTTTATGCAAAACGGTTTATGCAAAACGTTTACTCAGCGCCTTTGACTCAGTAAATAAGACGCCCCTGCTTCACCAGCCATTCGCGCGCCATAAACAGCGCACTGACATTACGTGCCTCGCGGAAATCAGGCTCCTGCAACAGCGACAACATGTCGCTCAGCGGCCAGCGATGTACAATCAGCGGCTCTGGCTCATCCCCTTCCAGCTTTTCGGCATACAGCCCTTCGGCGATCACAATATTCATTTTGCTGGAAAAGTAGGAGGGTGCCATCGTCAGCTTGCCCAGCGGGGTCAGCTGACCCGCGCCAAACCCTACTTCTTCTTTAAGTTCGCGGTCGGCGGCCTGATTAACCGTCTCACCGGCATCGATCAGTCCTTTGGGAAAGCCTAGCTCGTAGCTTTCCAGCCCCACTGCATATTCCTGAATCAGAATAAGGTGGTCATCAATGATCGGCACAATCATGACCGCCTCACGTTCTGACGGTTTCATCCGCTCATAAACGCGTCGCGCACCATTGCTGAAGGCCAGATCGACCGATTCGATGGTAAACAACCGTGAACGCGCCACGGCGGTTACATTGAGGATGTCAGGTTTTTTTAACGGGTTTTTCATATCAGCCTCAAACTTTACTGCGCCGGCTCTCAGGAACGAATTAGCATACCTAACCGCAGACAATTGTGCGACAGTCAGACCACGAGGTTATCGTTACACCGTTTATGGCGGGTGACTCACCCCTGGGGTTATCAGTATGAAAAAATTTGCATTAGTCAATACGCCCCGATCAGTTTCAGATAATACCGATATTTAATTCAGTCTCAGACGGTTACCATTCGGACAAGGCAGGGTTTAACAAATGCTAATTTAATGATTTTCAGTACTATTTTTTTGTATGCTTGACTCGTCAGAGTTGTTTAACCCCCCATAATTTGTCTTAAATAATGGGCGTATCCGGGAGCGTAAGTTTAAAGTGAAGGCAGCATTTTGGCTGAGTTGAGCAGAGTATGAGCACAATCTTTACGATATTGGCCATAGTGCTAACCTGTTCAATTCTGGCAGGCATTGGGTTTTGGTACGCTATGCGGCATCGTCCGCCGTTGGCGAAACCACTGCCATTTATCAGTCCGCCCTGCCGCAAACTGTCTGATCAGGAACGTAAAGCGGTCGATAAGTATGTCGCTGCGCTGGAAAAGCAACCGCGCACCACCGTTACCAGCGACAAACGCGCCGCGCCTGAACGTCTGACCCTGACCGCGCAAAGTAATAACGTCTATCCGGTCACCCGCGCGATTACCCGCTATGGCCTGTCGACCGACGATCCGCATAAATGGCGCTACTACCTCGATGAGGTCGAAGTTCATCTGCCGCCGCTGTGGGAGCAGTACATCACCGATGAAAACTACGTTGAACTGATCCGGACCCAGTCAATCCCGCTGGTGATCTCCTTAAACGGTCATTCACTGGTCGATTACGCCGTTGATCAGCAAAGCCTGCCGACGCTGATGCGTCCGGTCTCAACCAATGCGTCAATCCGCAAAGCGGAAACCGAGAGCGTTGAACTGCTTAAGGTGCGTAAAGAGACGCCGGAAGAGTATCGTCTGTCACGTCCGGATGGCACGCGTGAAGCGGTCATTATCTCGCTCGCCCTGTTGTTATTCTTCTTCAGCCTGCTGGTGCCGGCCACCCTGATGATCTGGCTGGTGCTGGCTGGCGCCGCGATGATTGCCGCCAGCCTGTGGCTGCTCTATCGCGTTCCCGGTGAACGCGGCCTGCGTGATATTCACTGTCTGCGCGGCGCGCCGAAGCGCTGGGGTCTGTTTAGCGAGTCCAATCAGGAGCAGAGCAACATCACGCTGGGGATTATCGATCTCGCCTACCCGCCGCACTGGCAACCTTATGTGGCGCACGATCTCGGTCAGGTTACCGACGTGGAAATCTACCTGAACCGCCAGGTAGTGCGTCAGGGCCGGTTCCTGTCGCTGCAGGATGAGGTGAAAAACTTTCCCATTCAGCGCTGGCGTAAAAATGTGGTGCTGGCCTGTGGTTCGCTGGTGGTACTGGCTCTGCTGGTGACGTGGATCCCGCTCAGTATGCCGATCAAACTCAGTCTGGCCTGGGCCAAAGGCACTGATAGCCTGGAAGTAAACAGCGTTGATAAGCTCAGCAGCGTGGCACTGAATATCGGTGACAACCTCAAGGTCACGGGCACCGGCATGTGTTCGGTGCCTGACAACTATCAGAGCAACCGCACTTACGCCTTTATGCCGTTCGACTGCTCGGCGGTGTACTGGAATAACGCGACGCCTCTGCCGCAGCCGCAGTCGGACATCATCGACAAGGCCACAGCCCTGCTGGATACCACCAACCGGCAGCTGCACCCGGAAACTAACACCGATCCTAAACTGAACCCGCAGCTGGCCTCAGCGATTCAGAAATCCGGCATGATCCTGCTGGATGATTTCTCCGATCTGGTGATGAAGACTCAGGATTTATGTAATCAGCCGCAGGATTGCGTACGTCTGAAGAACGCGCTGGTTAATTTAGGCAACGCGAAAGACTGGGAAGCATTGGTGCGCCGAGCCGATTCGGGTCAGCTGAACGGCATGAATGTGCTGCTGCGCCCGGTCAGTGCCGAGGCGCTGGAAAATCTGGTGAATACCGCCACCTCAACCTTCTTCTTTCGTGAAACCCGGCGCGCGGCGGAAAATCTTAACAGCCCACCGCCAGGCGGTTTCCTGATTGTCAGCGATGAGGGTCGCCAGCTGGTGAATCAGCCTCAGCCGACCGTTTCCCTGTTTGACCTCGATCCGCCGTCTCAGTGGCGCGAGTTGCAGCGTATGTCCGCCATGCTGCTGCATACGCCGTTCAGCGCCAGCGGCATCATCACCAGCCTGTCGACCGATGCCAACGGTACGCGCCACATCGCGCTGCATAATGAACCGGATGCGATGGCGCAGTGGCGTTATCTCGGCACCGCCCTGCTGCTGCTGGTGCTGGTCGCCTGCGCCGTGATTAACGGTCTGCTGGCGCTGCGCCGCATGCACCGTAATCGTCAGCGGATGATCGACATCCAGCACTATTACGACAAGTGCTTCAACCATAACCTCGGCACTTTGCAGGGCGTGCGCTCGTTATTCTGAGCCCTGCCCTTCTGTGCTACCCTGTCGCCCGGTTTTTTACAGGGTGAGACACCATGATCGTCGACTGGTCTGAGATTGATACCGTACTGCTGGATATGGACGGCACGCTGCTGGATTTGGCGTTTGACCGTCATTTCTGGCTGGAGCATGTGCCTGCAGTCCTCAGCCAGCAACGCGGCATCACGCCGGATGAGGCGCAACAGATCATCGCGGAAAAGTATCAGGCCGTAGCCCATACGCTAAACTGGTATTGTCTGGATTACTGGGCGCAGGCACTGGCGCTGGATATCCGCACCATGACCTGGGAACTGCGCAGCCGCGTGACGCTTCGTGCCGATACGCTGCCGTTTCTGCAGGCGCTGCGACGCGCAGGCAAGCGCACCATCCTGCTCACCAATGCGCATCCTTACAATCTGGACGTCAAACTGGCGCAGACAGGTTTAGCGCCACACCTTGATTTATTACTTTCTACCCATACCTTTGGGTATCCGAAAGAAGACCAACGTTTATGGCAGGCGGTACAACAGCACACCGGCTATTGCGCACGGCGTACGCTGTTTATCGATGACAACGAAGTGATTCTGGATGCGGCGACGTTAGCCGGCATCGGCTGGTGCTTAGGCGTAAGTAATCCCGATTCGGGCCGTCCTGAGCAAATCTTCGAGCGTCACGTCGCGGTGAGCGATTACCAGACGCTGATCTGAGTCAGGAGCAGCAATGAAAGAGAAAAGCAGCGAAGGCGTGCGCCTCGATAAGTGGCTGTGGGCAGCCCGCTTTTACAAAACCCGTGCGCTGGCGCGCGAGATGATTGAAGGCGGCAAGGTGCACTACAACGGTCAGCGCAGCAAACCCGGCAAGCTGGTGGAGTTGAATGCAGAGCTGACACTCCGCCAGGGCAACGATGAACGGACGGTAGTGGTCGCGGAGATCAGCAATCAACGTCGCCCGGCCAGTGAAGCCCAGCAGCTCTACCGGGAAACGGATGCCAGCATCGAAAAACGCGAGAAAGTGGCGCAGGCGCGCAAGATGAATGCCCTGACGATGCCACATCCCGATCGGCGACCTGATAAGAAAGAGCGTCGCGATTTGATGAAGTTTAAATTATCGGGCGATGAGTAGCGCCGTCTTAACAGACGCGTCACCGCCCCGCCCCAACGAGAGAAAAAAATATGTCAGTCCAGGATCAACTGCACCGTTATCTGTTTGAAAATGCCGCGGTACGTGGCGAGCTGGTGAACGTCTCTAACACCTGGCGCGAAACCGTGAAGAATCACGACTATCCGGCCGCGGTGAATACCCTGCTGGGTGAGATGCTGGTCGCGACCAGCCTGCTGACCGCCACGCTGAAGTTTGACGGCGAAATCACCGTGCAGCTGCAGGGTGACGGTCCGTTGTCGCTGGCGGTGATTAACGGCAACAACAACCAGGAGCTGCGCGGCGTGGCGCGGATTAAAGGCGAGATTCCGGCCGACAGCACGCTGAAAAGCATGGTCGGCAACGGCTATCTGGTGATCACCATCTCGCCGGAGAAAGGTGAACGCTATCAGGGCGTGGTCGGGCTGGAAGGCGAGACGCTGGCCGAATGCCTGGAAGATTACTTCATGCGTTCAGAGCAGCTGCCGACGCGGCTGTTTATCCGGACCAGCGAGAAAGGCGCAGCCGGTATCCTGCTGCAGGTTATGCCGGCGCAGGAGACTGAGAAAGAAGCGTTCGACCATCTGGCAACCCTGACCGAAACCATCAAAACCGACGAGCTGATCGATCTGCCAGCCAATGAAGTGCTGTGGCGTCTTTATCACCAGGAAGAAGCGACCCTTTACGATCCGCAGCCGGTGATCTACAAATGCACCTGCTCGCGTGAACGCTGTGGCGAAGTGCTGAAAACGCTGCCGCAGGAAGAGGTCGATGAGATCATCGCGGAAGATGGCAAAATCGACATGCACTGTGATTATTGCGGCTCAAACTACGTGTTTGATGCTGTCGATATTGCCGGCATCCGTAGCCATTCACTTGAGAACAGCGACCGTCTGCACTGATTTATCGGGCGGCTTTGGCCGCCTTTTCCCTTCCCGCTCCGCCTATCCCCATAATTTTCTTGAGAAATTATCTTTTTTTACTTTCATAACATCTTCAAAACGTTCGAAACATAGTCTTAACGCGCCCTGAGTCGCATTTTTAGATCGCCAGACTTTTTCCCGAAACGCAGAGGAGTAAACTGCGCGCGATCGTGCACCCGCCCATAATCCAGAGGCAGATGCCTGAACCAGCCTGCTTTTCGGACGCGGCAAGCTGGCGACGCGCTGTTAATCCTCAATGAAGGGTGTCGGGCGGCACGATCCCAACCTATCTCTGCTTTGCAGAACAGACACCGATTTAAGGAGCAGTAAAATGCGCGTTAACGGCCTGACCTCGCAAGACCTTGCCGCTTTGGGCATCGTGGATACCACGGAAGTGGTCTACAACCCTGATTACGACACGCTGTTTCAGGAAGAGACACGCCCGGACCTCGATGGTTTTGCACGCGGCACCCTGACGCAGAGCGGCGCGATTGCTGTGGATACCGGGATATTCACCGGGCGATCGCCAAAGGATAAGTACATTGTGCGTGACGACACCACGCGCGATACCCTGTGGTGGAATGACCAGGGCACCGGCAAAAACGACAATCAGCCGCTGTCCCAGGAAACCTGGAACGCGCTGAAAGCGTGCGTCACCCGCCAGCTTTCCGGCAAGCGCCTGTTTGTGGTGGATGCTTTCTGCGGGGCCAATGCCGACTCCCGTCTGAGCGTGCGCTTCGTCACCGAGGTGGCCTGGCAGGCGCACTTCGTGAAAAACATGTTTATCCAGCCGGATGAGACGGAGCTGGCCAGCTTTACTCCCGACTTCGTGGTGATGAACGGTGCGAAGTGCACTAACCCGGACTGGCAGGCGCAGGGGCTGCATTCAGAGAACTTCGTCGCCTTTAACCTGACCGAGCGCATGCAGCTGATTGGCGGAACCTGGTACGGCGGCGAGATGAAAAAAGGGCTGTTCGCAGTGATGAACTACCTGCTGCCGCTGAAAGGCATCGCCTCAATGCACTGTTCCGCCAACGTCGGCAAAGCGGGCGACGTCGCGGTGTTCTTTGGCCTGTCCGGCACCGGCAAAACCACGCTCTCTACCGACCCGGACCGTCAGCTGATTGGCGATGATGAGCACGGCTGGGACGACGACGGAGTGTTTAACTTCGAGGGTGGCTGCTACGCCAAAACCATTAACCTCTCTGAGCAGGCCGAGCCGGAAATCTACCGTGCAATTCGCCGCAATGCGCTGCTGGAGAACGTGGTAGTGCGCGAAGATGGCACTGTCGATTATGCCGACGGGAGCAAAACCGAGAATACCCGCGTCTCTTATCCGATCAACCACATCGACAACATTGTGCGGCCGGTCTCCAAAGCGGGCCACGCGAAGAAAGTGATCTTCCTGACCGCCGATGCCTTTGGCGTGCTGCCACCGGTCTCCCGCCTGACCCCGGAGCAGACCCAGTATCATTTCCTGTCGGGCTTCACCGCCAAGCTGGCCGGTACCGAGCGCGGTGTGACTGAGCCGACTCCGACCTTCTCTGCCTGCTTCGGCGCGGCGTTCCTGACGCTGCATCCGACGCAGTACGCCGAAGTGCTGGTGAAGCGGATGGAAGCGGCCGGGGCGCAGGCTTATCTGGTTAACACCGGCTGGAACGGCAGCGGCAAACGTATCTCTCTGAAGAACACCCGCGCCATCATCAACGCGATTCTGGCCGGTGAACTGGATGATGCACCGACAGAAACCCTGCCAATTTTTAATCTGCAGATGCCGGTGAACCTGGGTGAGCTGGATGCCGCTACGCTCGATCCGCGCCGCAGCTGGGAAAGTGAGGAGCAGTGGACCGCGGCAGCCGAGGGTCTGGCGCAGCGGTTTATTGATAATTTCGCTAAATATACCGACAACCAAGCCGGCGCGGCGCTGGTAAAAGCCGGTCCGCAACGCTAACAATAACCGGCGCGGCAGCCTGCCCGCGCCGGTTTTATCAGCCTGAAACACTGTTGCTGCTGTTGTTATGGCTCAGCGCCAGGGTCTCGACTAACGGCAGCCAGGCACGGATGCGTAACCCGCCGCGTTCACTCTCGCCAATCTCCAGCGATCCCTGATGCGCATCGATAATACGCTGCACAATCGCCAGTCCCAGCCCGGTGCCGCTGGTGCTGCGGGCGCTATCACCGCGCACAAACGGCTGGAACAGATGCGCCAGCTGATCCGGCTTAATACCCGGACCATCATCTTCCACCTGAAACCAGGCGCGATGCAGTTCCCGTCCGCTACTGACCTTGATCCAGCCATTCCCGTAGCGCGCCGCGTTGACCACCAGATTCGCCAGCGCGCGTTTGATCGACAGCGGATTGATATCCAGCATCAGCTCTTCCGGCATCACCGCATTTTCAATCTCACGTTCATATCCGCTCTCCGCGGCCACCACCTCACCCAGCACGCTGTTGAGATCGGCGCGCTCGGTCTGCATCTCCTGACCGGTACGCAGGTAGTCGATGAACTGCTCAATGATGGCGTTGCACTCTTCGATATCTTTATTAATCGACTCGGCCAGATAACCATCCTGCTCGCTCATCATCTCGGTGGCGAGACGAATGCGGGTCAGCGGGGTACGCAAATCATGGCTGACGCCCGCCATCAGCAGGGTGCGATCGTCGGCCAGCTGCTTGACGCCTGCCGCCATCTGGTTAAAGGCGCGGGTAACCGAACGCACCTCCGAGGCGCCATATTCGCGCAACGGCGGCGGAATAATGCCGCGTCCGACCTGCAAGGCGGCGTGCTCCAGATCGACCAGCGGTCGGTTCTGAATGCGAATAAACAGCCAGGCACCGCCAATCGCCAGCAGCATAATCGCCAGGGTGTAGCGGAACAGCGGCGAAAAATCGCCCTGATGGATTTCGGTCAGCGGCACCCGCACCCAGATGTCGGGTGACAGCCAGGTTTTCAGCCACACCACCGGCGAGTTCTTGTTAACTTCCACTCGCACATCGGTTGGACCGCCAAGCTGCTGGCCCATCTGCTCGCTCAGGAATTCATAGTGCTGCGCCCATCGCAATCCGCTCTCCTCTGCTGCTGCATTGGTATAGAGCGAGATCCCCAGTTCGCGGTAGATTTCCCGGCGAAACGCCGGTGGCACTTCCAGCTGCGTGCCATCTTCCAGCTGCAACCGGTCGGTCATCAGCATACGCACTTCGTAGGCCAGCACCTTATTGAACTGTTGCAGACTGGGGAGAATGGCGAAGTTCAGCACCACCAGGTAGGTCGTGACCAGGCTGACAAACAGCAGGGTCACGATCAACAGCAGAGTGCGGGCAAACGAACTGCGTGGCGAGAAGCGCAGTCGCCTCATGCTTTACTGCCGTCCGGCACAAAGACGTAGCCCAGGCCCCAGACGGTCTGGATATAACGCGGATGCGCCGGGTCCTCTTCCACCATACGACGCAGGCGGGAGATCTGTACGTCGATCGAGCGTTCCATGGCGCTGTATTCACGGCCACGTGCCAGGTTCATCAGCTTATCGCGCGACAGCGGCTCACGAGGATGGCTGACCAGCGCTTTCAGCACCGCGAACTCGCCGCTGGTGAGCGGCATTGGCTCATCTTCGCGGAACATCTCGCGGGTCCCCAGGTTAAGCTTGAACTTACCAAAGGCGATGACCGCCTCTTCCTGCGAAGGTGCGCCAGGCAGTTCATTGGCCTGACGACGCAGTACCGCCCGGATACGGGCCAGCAGCTCACGCGGGTTAAACGGTTTCGGGATGTAGTCATCCGCGCCAATTTCCAGCCCGACGATGCGATCTACTTCTTCGCCCTTGGCGGTCACCATGATGATCGGCATCGGATTGCTCTGGCTGCGCAGACGGCGACAGATCGAAAGACCATCTTCGCCAGGTAACATCAGGTCGAGCACCATCAAATGAAAAGATTCACGGGTTAACAAACGGTCCATCTGCTCGGCGTTAGCAACACTGCGCACCTGAAAGCCCTGCTCGGTGAGATAGCGTTCCAGCAGTGCACGCAGACGCATATCATCATCGACGACCAGAATTTTGTAGTTCTCTTGCATTTTCAACTCCCAAAGGCGCTATTGCCTGAGCCAACATTGTTAAAAAAAGATGCCTTATAGTGACAGTCATTAATGGTTTATATTCTAGCCGAAATTGTTACAAAGCATATTAAACAGCAGCTTATATTTAATTTATCCGCATCAGGTCCGGGATATAACCGCTTTTCAGCCGGGCATAACAGAATTACGGCAATTCCGAAATATCGCCCCGTTTTCTCTTCATTGCTGGCGTCAGAAGCGCGCCAGCTTTTATTCAGTCAGCAAATTCAACAGGTTAACAGAGAATTTGACTTAAACATCAGCCATCATTATTGATTAGCTCCAGATAATCTACAGCATTGCCGCTTTCGCAGCATAAAATCCCAGCAAACCGTTTATTCCTGCCTGACTCCTCTCGGATTAATTTGAGCGACGCCTTTAGCAAGGCCATTTAAAAATAAAGTGCATTAAATCAATCAGTAAAGCCAACTTTTCGCCCCGGATAATTTCAACCAGACTGCTCTGGCATCAATTGACGTCTCAACGGGGATAACACAATGAAAAAAACAATTTTACTGCTGAGCGCGCTGGCATTTAGCAGCGTCAGCCCAACTTACGCCGCCACCGCGACCGGTGAAGCGGCGGGCGCTCAGGCGACCACCACTGCCCAGGGGAACTCTAATGCCATCGGCGTCGGCGCGGTTGCCGCCCTGCTCGGTGTTGCACTGGCTACCGCCGGTGGCGGCGGTGACGGACACGGCAGCACCTCGACGACCACGGCGACCCACGCCGGAAAATAATTCTTACCCTCTGCTTTATTGGCTTCGGCCGCTCTCAGCTTCAGACACGCTTTTGCAGCAACCCTTTTCGCCGCCGGGGAAGTCAACGCGGGTTTTTAGACTTTAAAAACCCTTTCCCCGACTCTTTTTTGCCACGCCCCCTTTGCCTTACACTGACGCTCTTTGACTCTTTCTGGCCAGTGCAGCATGAAAACCCGACTGATTACCCGCGAAGGCTTCGATAAGCTGAAAGCAGAACTCGACTACCTGTGGCGTGAAGAGCGACCGGAAGTGACCAAAAAAGTCACCTGGGCTGCCAGCCTCGGCGATCGCAGTGAAAATGCCGACTATCAGTACAATAAAAAGCGTCTGCGTGAAATCGATCGCCGTGTGCGTTACCTGACCAAAAGTCTGGAGCAGTTGCGCATCGTTGACTATTCGCCGCAGCAGGATGGCAAAGTGTTCTTTGGTGCCTGGGTCGAAATTGAAAACGATGACGGTGACATTAAGCGCTTTCGCATCGTTGGCTATGATGAGATTTTCGGCCGCAAAGATTACATCTCCATTGACTCGCCGATGGCGCGAGCGCTGCTGAAAAAAGAGGTCGGTGATGCCGCTACCGTCGAGACGCCAGCCGGTCCGGCGCTGTGGTATGTCAATGAAATCCGCTATCAGGAAGGGTGATTCAGAATATCGCTGAAAGCCGGCCGCATCTCTGGCATTTTCAACCATCAATCCGTATAACTGTCGGCTATTTCTCAACCCCGAAAGCAAGACAGTCCTGATGATGAAAGTTCTGAGCCAGATAATTGCCAGTGAGCTACAGGCGCGGGCAGAGCAAGTTGATGCCGCCGTTCGCCTGTTGGATGAAGGGAATACCGTGCCGTTTATCGCACGTTATCGTAAAGAGGTCACCGGTGGGCTGGATGACACCCAACTGCGCCAGCTGGAAACCCGCCTCAGCTATCTGCGTGAACTTGAAGAGCGCCGTCAGTCGATTCTGAAGTCGATTGACGAGCAGGGTAAACTCACCGACGACCTTGCTCGCGCCATCAATACCACCCTCAGCAAGACCGAGCTTGAAGATCTCTATCTGCCGTATAAACCGAAGCGCCGCACCCGTGGCCAGATCGCGATTGAAGCCGGTCTGGAACCGCTGGCCGATACCTTATGGCAGGATCCGTCCCACTCGCCTGAACAGCTGGCTGAACGCTACGTCGACGCCGATAAAGGCGTGGCCGACGTGCGCGCTGCGCTGGATGGCGCCCGCTATATCCTGATGGAGCGGTTCGCCGAAGACGCCGCCCTGCTGGCCAAAGTGCGTAACTACCTGTGGAAAAATGCCCATCTGGTCTCGCGCGTGGTGGAAGGCAAAGAGGAAGCGGGTGCCAAGTTCCGCGACTATTTCGATCACCATGAAGCGCTGAGCAGCGTGCCGTCGCACCGCGCGCTGGCGATGCTGCGTGGCCGTAACGAAGGCGTACTGCAGCTGTCGCTCAACGCCGATCCGCAGTTCGATGAAGCGCCACGTGAAAGCCATGGCGAAACGCTGATTGCCGAGCACCTTAACCTGCGTCTGAATAACGCTCCGGCGGACAGCTGGCGCAAAGCGGTGGTCAGCTGGACCTGGCGCATTAAGGTGATGCTGCATCTGGAAACCGAGCTGATGGGCACGGTACGCGAGCGTGCTGAAGATGAAGCGATCAACGTTTTCGCCCGCAACCTGCACGATTTGCTGATGGCGGCACCGGCCGGCATGCGCGCCACCATGGGTCTCGATCCGGGTCTGCGTACCGGTGTCAAAGTGGCGGTCGTGGATGCGACCGGCAAACTGGTGGCGACCGACACCGTCTATCCGCACACCGGCCAGACGGCGAAAGCGGCTGCCGCCGTGGCCGCGCTCTGCATCAAACATCAGGTTGAGCTGGTGGCGATTGGCAACGGGACCGCATCGCGCGAAACCGAGCGTTTCTTCCTCGATCTGCAACAGCAGTTCCCGCAGGTCACGGCGCAGAAAGTGATTGTCAGCGAAGCCGGTGCCTCGGTTTACTCGGCGTCTGAACTGGCGGCGCTGGAGTTCCCGGATCTCGATGTTTCGCTGCGCGGCGCGGTCTCCATTGCGCGGCGTCTGCAGGATCCGCTGGCGGAGCTGGTGAAGATCGACCCGAAATCGATCGGTGTCGGCCAGTACCAGCATGACGTCAGTCAGAGTCAGCTGGCGAAAAAACTGGATGCGGTGGTGGAAGACTGTGTCAACGCCGTCGGTGTGGATCTGAATACCGCCTCGGTGCCCCTGCTGACCCGCGTTGCCGGCCTGACGCGAATGATGGCGCAGAATATTGTCGGCTGGCGTGATGAGAACGGACGGTTCCAGAATCGTCAGCAGCTGCTGAAAGTCAGCCGTCTGGGCCCAAAAGCCTTTGAACAGTGTGCCGGCTTCCTGCGCATCAATCATGGCGACAACCCGCTTGATGCCTCGACCGTCCACCCGGAAGCCTATCCGGTGGTGGAGCGGATTCTGGCCGCCACCGAACAGGCGCTGAGCGACCTGATGGGCAACGCTGGTAGCCTGCGTAACCTGCGCGCCCACGATTTCACCGATGAGCGTTTCGGTTTACCGACCGTAACCGACATCATGAAAGAGCTGGAGAAACCGGGCCGCGACCCGCGTCCTGAATTTAAAACCGCGCAGTTTGCTGAAGGCGTCGAAACGCTGAACGACCTGACGCCGGGCATGATTCTGGAAGGTGCAGTAACCAACGTCACCAACTTCGGCGCGTTCGTCGATATCGGGGTGCATCAGGATGGTCTGGTACACATCTCGTCGCTCTCCGACCGCTTCGTCGACGATCCTCATCAGGTGGTGAAAGCGGGTGATATCGTCAAAGTGAAGGTGATGGAAGTCGACCTGCCGCGTAAGCGAATTGCCCTGACGATGCGTCTGGATGAGCAGCCCGGTGAAGGCAACGCCCGTGGTGGCGCGAAGAACGCCGCGCCGCGCGACGACAAACGGCCCGCCGGCGGCAAAGGACGTCCTCGTCCCGCCAGTCAGCCAGCCGGTAACAGCGCGATGGGCGATGCGCTGGCCGCCGCATTCGGTAAAAAACGCTAGGTTTTTCAGGGGGGCGCAGCTTGCCCCCCTTTCAATCTCACTCCCTCAGTGGAAAATCCCCGCCGTAACGCTACGCTAGAAAGACGCCTGTCATAAAAACAACACCTGCTGTGGCACCCAACTCACGATGGAAACGATCACCGATCTAATCGATAAGATTTATGCTGGCACTTTTCCCGCGGCAATGCGTACCCAGCTGCTGGCGGATATTGCGCAAGCGCGCGATGCCATTAAGCTGCCGCGTAAAGCGCACTGGGATGAACAGGACGTGGTGCTAATCAGCTACGCCGATCAGTTTCGCGAAGCCGACAAACCGACGCTCAGCACCTTTTCGCGCTTTTATCAGCAGCACCTGCAATCTATTTTCCCGCTGGTGCATCTGCTACCGTTCTTCCCCTGGTCGTCTGACGATGGCTTCTCGGTGATTGATTATCATCAGGTTGATCCGCTGTGTGGCGACTGGCAGGACGTTGCACGGCTGCATCAGGAAACCCGGCTGATGTTTGATTTTGTCTGTAATCATATGTCGTCGCACAGCGCGTGGTTCAGACACTTTCTGGCGCAGGACCCCGGCTGGGATGACTTCTTTATCAGCATGCCGCCCGCCACCGACCTCAGCGCGGTAACGCGGCCGCGCACCTCACCGCTGCTGACGCCGTATCAGATGGCCGATGGTGAAACCCGCTTTATCTGGACCACCTTCAGCGCCGATCAGATTGACCTCAACTTTGCCAATCCGGCGGTGCTGCTGCGGATGGTCAACGTGCTGCTCGACTACCTGAAACGCGGGGCCGATTATGTGCGGCTGGATGCGGTGGGCTACATGTGGAAAACGCCCGGCACCCGCTGCATTCATCTGGAAAAGACCCATCAGCTGGTGAAACTGTTCCGTGCCATCGCCGACATTGTCGCGCCGGGCACGGTAATTATCACCGAGACCAATGTGCCGCATCAGGACAACATCAGCTATCTGGGCAACGGCCATGATGAGGCGCAGATGGTCTACCAGTTTTCACTGCCGCCGCTGGTGCTGCACGGCATCCATACCGGCTCGGCGCGCGCCCTGCGGCAGTGGGCCAGCAGCCTCGATCTCAGCAGTAATGACACCACCTTTTTCAACTTCCTGGCATCGCACGACGGTATCGGGCTGAATCCGGCACGCGGCATTCTGAGCGAGGTAGAGATCGTGGCGCTGGTGCGCGATCTGGCGCTGGAGGGCGCGCTGGTCTCCTATAAAAACAACCCGGACGGCAGCACCAGCCCGTATGAAATCAACGTCACCTATCTGGATGCGTTAAACCGCGAAACCGATGATGACGCGACCCGCCTGCAGCGATTTTTACTGGCACATGCCATTCTGCTGGCCTTCCCCGGCGTGCCGGCTATCTATATTCAGAGCATTCTTGGCTCACGCAACCACTATGATGGCGTGCGGGCGGCAGGACATAACCGGGCGATTAACCGTCAAAAGTACCCTCTCAAAGAGATTGAGGCGGCGCTGGCAGGAGGTGACTGGCTGCGCCAGCAAATCTATACCCAACTGGGTAAACTGATTCAGCTGCGTCGTCGTCAGCCGGCGTTTCATCCCGATAACCCGATGACGCTCTACGACAGCGAAAATGCGCTGCTGGTGATGCGGCGGCATCAGCCAGAAAGCGGTGACGGATTACTGTGCGTGTTTAATCTCGGCGGACGCCCGATAGAGACGAGGTTGCCGGTAGCGCATACGTTGCAGGATGTGGTGAGCGGCAGAAAGATTGATGGCACCCAGCCGGTGAGGCTGGATGCCTGGCAGTTTATGTGGCTACGCTAATTATTTATAGACGTCAGCCGTGGCGCTGAATTTACCGTGCTCGCGGCCTGCGATGACCAGGAAGTATTTCCCCCCTTTCTCATCAGCAAGCTGTGACAGCACTTTTTTCGCATCCATTGGCGAGGTGGTTTCCGCCGTGGTATTAACCGTACCAATTTTCTGCAGGTTCATCGTTTTAACTTCTTCTTTGGTGACCTCTTTCGCTGCCATTGCAGAAAATGAAATCGCGCCCATCATCATTGAAGCCACAACCCATTTAAAAACCTTCATTATGTTTACCCTCATTCATGGTCCATTGTGAGATGTAAGCAGCCGCGAATCGCGTAAGGCAGCATGGAACGGCATAGTCCTCCGTGACTAATCACATAAAAATGCAGCGGCCTTGCTCACGAAGAGAAGTATTACCGCTACCGGCAATTTTGCCAGTCACTGGCGCAATTATGTCAGCAAATCGTTGATGAACTTCATAATCTGCTGACAAAACGCCTCTGGATGGGAAATAAAAGGCGCATGGGCCGCCTTGTCTATCACCCACGAAGGCGAAGCGGGCAGCGTCTGATCGAGGCGGGCAGCAATGCTGCGCGGCACCAGGCCATCCAGTGCGCCATACAGCCGCAGGAACGGCAGCGAGATCTGCGGCAGCGCGCTACGCAAATCGACCTGCCGCAAAATATCCAGTCCGCTATCCAGCACCGCCACCGACGGCATCGGCTGCGACAGTACCACCTCTTTCAGCTGGCGCGCATCGGCCCGGGCGCTCTCTGTTCCCAGCGTCTGCAGCGCCAGAAAGCGCTCGACCGTGCGCTGAAAATCATTGCTGAGCAGCTGCTGAAAATTGTGCAGCGTATCGGGTTTGATACCTGGCCACTCTGCGGTGGCGGTGAAGCAGGGGGAGGAGGCGACGGTAATCAGCCCACGCAGCCGATCCGGCGCGGTCAGCGCCAGCTGGGTTGCCACCAGTCCTCCCAGCGACCAGCCTGCGACGATCGCCTGCTGCGGCAGCATTGGCAGTAACTGCTGCGCCATTTCGGCCAGCGTCAGCGCGCCGAAGTCCTGGCTGCGACCATAGCCGGGCAGATCGACCAGATGCAGGCGATAGTGCGGGCTGAGTCGAGGAATAATGCTTTGCCAGACTTCCGCATTCAGTCCCCATCCGTGCAGCAGCACAAGATCAACATTCCCTGTTCCACAGGTGTGCCAGTAAAGCGACGTCATCAGTTACTATCCCGAAAATGATAAGGAGGTCGCTATGCTATCAATGCCTGCCCTGTGTTGGCTATGCCGGTTACCGTTGCGGATCGCGCAACACGGCCTGTGCAGCCGCTGTTTACGCCAGCTGCCCGCCCTGCCGCTGCTCTGCCCGCGCTGTGGATTACCGGCCGGTAACCTGCGGCTGCCCTGCGGACGCTGTCTGCTGAAGCCGCCGCCGTGGCAGGCGCTGATCTGCGTTAACAGTTACTGTCCGCCGTTCAGTCGCTGGGTTAATCAGCTCAAATTTTCTCGCGTTACCGCACTCAGGGTGATGCTGGCGCGGCTGCTTTTGCTAAGCTGGCAGGATAGCTACCGACGTGGCAACCTGCCACGCCCTGACCTGCTACTGTCGGTCCCGCTGCACCCGCGACGATGCTGGCAGCGCGGCTACAACCAAACCGACCTGCTGGCCGCACCGCTGGCACACTGGCTGGGTTGCGAGCGGGGGATGGGATTGCATCGTCAGCGACAAGGGGCGTTACAGCATCAGTTGAACGCCCGCCAGCGCCGCAGAAACTTACGCGGTGCCTTCCGCCTTGAAATGGCGGTGCACGGACGCCATATCGCCCTGCTGGATGACGTAGTCACCACCGGCAGTACGGTAGAAGAAATCAGTCGCCTGTTACTGGCGCAGGGCGCGGCCAGCGTGCAGATCTGGTGCCTGTGCCGTACCTTGTAGAGCGTCATTGATGGGCGTATTATAACCAACTAAATTAGTCAACTATTGAGCAATCGACATGATCCGAATTACTGATTCTGCCCAAGAGCATTTTTCCAAACTGCTATCCAAACAAGAAGATGGCACCCAGATTCGCGTATTCGTGATTAACCCGGGTACGCCAACTGCCGAATGCGGTGTCTCTTATTGCCCACCCGATGCGGTTGAAGCGACGGATACCGAGCTGAAGTTCGAAAAGCTCTCCGCCTACGTTGACGAACTGAGCGCGCCGTATCTGGAAGACGCTGAAATCGATTTCGTCACCGATAACCTCGGTTCGCAGCTGACGCTGAAAGCGCCTAACGCCAAAATGCGTAAGGTCTCTGACGATGCGCCGATGGTAGAGCGCGTTGAGTATCTGCTGCAGGCGCAGATCAACCCACAGCTGGCTGGCCACGGTGGTCGCGTGTCGCTGATGGAGATCACCGATGACGGTTACGCCATCCTGCAGTTCGGCGGCGGCTGTAACGGCTGTTCCATGATCGACGTCACCCTGAAAGATGGCATCGAGAAAGAGCTGCTGGCCGCCTTCCCGGAGCTGAAAGGCGTGCGCGATATCACCGAGCATCAGCGCGGTGAACACTCTTTCTATTAATGATCAGGCGCGACAGCCCGGCTGTCGCGCTGATCTGTTCAGCCAGGCTTACGCTGCTTGCTGACCGCTTTAAGCAGCTTATTCACTTCCTCGTCAGCAAACATCTCTTCCAGCGTTTTACTCAGTTTGCGCCGCCAGTTGGGGTATTGCTCAACCGTGCCCGGCACATTCACCGGCGTGGTCATGCCAAGCCAGTCCTCCGGCTGCAGGCCCAGCAAGGCGCTGTCGGTATCGGCCAGAAAGCGATGTATCGCCCGATTCAGCGTCGGCGTCATCGCCAGCTTATCGGCTTTTTTCGGGCTGCGAGCCGGTAGCGCGCCCGCCTGATGCAGCGCATCAAGCAGCGCCTGCTTCTGCTCTGCCCGCTGCTGATGCAGCGCCTTAACCGCATCCCCCGGATAGAGGCCAATCTTCTCACCCAGTGACAGATCGCCCTGCTCCCAAAACCCGGTCAGCGTAGGTAAATCATGGGTACTGGCGCTGGCAATTGACTGGCGCGGATAGGCCGCCGGTGCGCGATAGCTGCCGTTTTTCTCCTGCTCAAACCACAGCACCTTCCACGAAAACACCCCGCTTTTACGCAGCAGGCTGACGATCTCTTTCGGTACGGTGCCAAGATCCTCCCCGATCACCATACAGCGCAGCCGGTGGCTCTCCAGCGCCAGAATGCCGAGCAGATCATCAACCGGATAGGCCACGTAAGCCCCTTTATCGGCCGTTTCCCCGGCCGGCACCCACCACAGACGCAGCAGCGACATCACATGGTCGATACGCAATGCGCCGCAGTCGCGCATATTGGCACGCAGCATGTCGATAAACGGCTGATAACCCCGCGCCTGCATGACGTGCGGATCCATCGGCGGTAAGCCCCAGTACTGACCCAGCGGACCGAGGCGGTCGGGCGGCGCGCCAATTGATGCCTGCAGACGATACAGTTCCGGATCGTGCCAGGTTTCGGCACTGCCTTCCGCCACGCCGACCGCCAGATCGCGGTAGAGACCCACGCTCATCCCCAGCGCCTGGCTGCGCGACCAGCAGCGGGAGAACTGCTGCTGTGCCAGCCACTGCAACCACTGCCAGAAGGCGATTTCCTCTTCATGCTGTTCGCACCAGTGCTGCACCTCCGGCAACTGACTGTTACGCCAGCCTTCCGGCCACGCGGGCCAGCCCCAGTGCTGCGCATTGCCCGCCCGCCGCTCAAGCTGGATGCCATCATAGGCCGCCTGATAGCGCAGGCTGTCTCCGCCCTCACGGACAAAGGCCGCCCACGACTGTTTATCTTCGCTCTCTGCATCCCGCGCCTGGAAGTGTGCCCAGGCGAGGCGCAGCGCGGCCAGCTTAAGCGCCATCACCGCCTCATAATCGACCAGCTCCGCCTCACGCGCTTTGCTCAGCGCCCGCTGCGTTTTGGCGCTTTTCCACCATTTCTGCGCCGCCGGGCTTTGCTGGAAGTCGACCACCTGACCGACGTCGATATAGATAATGTTCAGCCAGCGACGCGACGATGGACTGTAGGGGCTGGCAAAATCGGCGCTGGCCGGATAGAGCGCATGCAGCGGATTAAGCCCGACGAAATCGCCGCCGCGGGCCGCCAGCTGCTCCAGCAGCGTCTGCAGATCGCCGAAGTCACCGATGCCCCAGTTGTGCGCCGAACGCACCGTATAGAGCTGTACCAGTGCGCCCCAGCGCTTCTCGCCCGCGTCCAGCGCCGGCGGCAGATAGCAGCGGCGCGGCGTGACAATGATCCGGGTCTGCCACTGCTTTTTGCCCTTACTCAGCGTCAGCTGGTGATAGCCCTGCGCCAGCGGACCCGGCAACGTAAAGGGTTGGCCGGCCGTCAGTTCACCGCTGAGCTGCTTGCCCTTCTCGGTCTGGAGCTGCCAGTGATAAACACCGCTGCCCTGCGGCGTGAGCTGACGTTTACCACTGCCGCTGAACACCGCGACCGGCGGTAAGGGTGACTTCTTTGCATCATGAGGATCGCCCATCACCGCCAGCAATGCGCGTTTGGTGTCGTCGCCGATCGCTTCTTTCTCGCCGTTAACGTTGATGTAATCCAGTGAAATACCGGCCGCACGGGCGGCCTGATCAAGTGAGTTCTGTTTCATGCTGCTCCTTAGCGCGCTGCCTGCCAGATACGTTGCTGATAATCCCGAATAGCGCGATCCGAGCTGAACATGCCGGTTCGCGCGGTGTTAAGGATGGCGGCTCGGGTCCAGCTCAGCGGGTCGCGCCACAGCGCTTCTACGCGTTGCTGTGCCTCGATGTAGGCCTGAAAATCTGCCAGCACCAGCCACGGATCGCCATTTTTGGTCAGGCTGGCCAGCATCAGGTCAAACGCCTGTTTGTCCCCGTCGCTGAATTTGCCCTTCTCCAGCGATTTAAGTAACGCGTCGAGCTGCTTATTCTGCTTGCGCACTTTTTTCGGGTTATACCCGGCGGCTTTCAGCGCTTTCACCTCATCCACGCGGTGACCGAAGATAAAGATATTCTCCTCGCCGACCTGTTCAGCGATTTCAACATTAGCGCCGTCGAGCGTGCCGATGGTCAGCGCACCGTTCAGCGCCAGCTTCATATTGCCGGTCCCGGACGCTTCATAACCGGCGGTGGAGATCTGCTCAGACAAATCTGCGGCCGGGATCATCATCTCGGCCACGGTGATGCGGTAGTCGGGAATGAACACCACTTTGAGCTTGTCGCCGACCCGCGGATCGTTGTTGACCACCTCCGCCACTTTATTGATAGCGTAGATAATATTTTTCGCGAGGTAATAGCCGGGAGCCGCCTTGGCACCAAACAGGAAGACCCGCGGGATGAAACGCGCATCGTCCGGGTTATCAAGCAGGGTCTGATAACAGTGCAGAATATGCAGCAGGCTGAGGTGCTGACGTTTGTACTCATGTAAGCGTTTGATCTGCACATCGAACATCGCATCCGGGTTGACGATAATGCCGGTGTGCCGCGCGATGTAGTCGGTCAGCCGCGCTTTATTCTGCTGCTTGATGCTGCGGTAACGCTGACAAAATGCCGGATCGTCGACATAGGCTTCCAGCCCTTTGAGCGCATCAAGGTTATTGACCCACTCCACCTTCAGCGTGTCATCAATCAGGGACGCCAGCGCCGGATTGCACTGTTTTAACCAGCGGCGTGGCGTAATGCCGTTGGTGACGTTATGGAATTTCTGCGGCCACAGCTGGTAATACTCCGGAAACAGATCGGTCACCACCAGGCTGGAGTGCAACGCCGCCACGCCGTTTACCGCGAAACCGCTGACCACGCAGAGGTTCGCCATCCGTACCTCACCGTTCGCCACCACCGCCAGCTTGTGCCATAGCGCTTTGTCATCCGGCCAGCGCTGCTTCACCTGCTTTTTCAGCCACTGGTTGATCTGTTTGATAATCAACATGTGACGCGGCAGCAGGCTGCGCATCAGTTTTTCATCCCAGCGCTCCAGGGCTTCGGGCATCAGCGTATGGTTGGTATAGGCGAATAACCGGCTGGTGATATGCCAGGCCTGATCCCAGCTCAGTTGATGCTCGTCCAGCAACCGCCGCAGCATTTCGGGGATGGCGATGGTCGGATGGGTATCATTCAGCTGGATCACTTCAAAATCGGGCAGGCTGTGAATGCTGCGCCCCGCCAGATGATGACGGCGCAGAATATCGGCCACCGCACAGGCGCACTGGAAATATTGCTGCATCAGGCGCAGGCGTTTGCCGGCCTGATGGTTGTCGTTGGGATAGAGCACCTTCGTCAGTTTTGCCGCATCAATGCCGGGCTGCTCCGCCTGCAAAAACTGACCGTCGTTAAAGCGGGTCAGATCGAAAGGATGGGCGCTGGTCGCCTGCCACAAACGCAGCGGCAGCGTGGTGCCATTGCGGTAGCCGGTAACCGGCAGATCCCACGCCTCGCCGCGCAGATAAAAATCGGGCAGCCAGCGCACGCCGCCCTGCTCCAGTTTCTCCACGCTGCCGCCCATCGCGACCTCAACGTCCAGCGCCGCATTGTGGCGAAACCACGGATAGCGTTCGCGCTGCCAGTCATCAGGCGCTTCAATCTGCTGCCCCTGATCGAAAGACTGGCGAAACAGGCCGTACTGATAGTTGAGTCCATGGCCGGTGGCCGACTGACCGACGGTGGCCATCGAGTCCATGTAGCAGGCAGCCAGTCGGCCCAGCCCGCCGTTGCCGAGCGCCGGGTCAACCTCCTGCTCCAGCAGCTCGGTTAAATCGATTTGCTGCTCCGCCAGCAGCGCTTTCAGGTCGTCATACCAGCCAAGATTGAGCAGGTTGTTGCCGGTCAGACGGCCGATCAGAAATTCCATCGACAGATAATTAACGTGGCGCTGCCGCTCAGAGACGCGGGGAGCCGGTTGCGCAGCCAGTAATTCCGCCAGCGCAGCGCTAATCGCCTGCCACCACTGGTGCGTGGTCATCTGTTGTGCGGAGGTGAGACCTAAGTGCTGCCATTGACGGGTTAATGCGGCGTTGAAACGGGCTTTATTGAATTTTTGCTGCGGCATATCACTCCCTTCTGTTACGCAATGAGGTGAAGCAAAACGAGCAAGCGCACGTCGCTGGCAACAGGGTGCCAGCGACGTGTTAAGTAAAGACGGGAGTGGGGAAAAAAGCGACAGTAATCAAATAAAAACGCCAGCCGGGCAGCTGGCGACGGGAGAAATCAGCAGAGTTCGAGGTGAACCTCATGCTGCTCAATCACTTTCATCACGCTGGCTGGCGGCATTTTATCGGTGTAAAGATGATCCAGCAGGCTCATGTTGCCGAGGTTAACCATCGCGTTGCGGCCAAATTTAGAGTGGTCCGCAACCAGCATTACGCAGCGTGAATTTTCAATGATGGCGCGCTTGGTTCGCACTTCGTGATAGTCGAACTCCAGCAGTGAGCCATCCATATCGATTCCGCTGATGCCGAGAATGCCGTAATCAAGGCGGAACTGAGAGATAAAATCGAGCGTGGCTTCCCCCATTACCGCCCCATCACGGGTACGCACTTCGCCACCGGCGATGATCACCCGGAAATCGGGTTTCCCCATCAGCAGCATCGCCACGTTCAGGTTGTTGGTCACCACCCGCAGATCGTTGTGGTTCAGCAGCGCGTGCGCCACCGCTTCTGGCGTGGTGCCGATATCAATAAACAGCGTGGCACCATCCGGGATCTGGCTGGCCACCCGCTGCGCAATCCGCGCTTTTTCCGCCGACAGCATCATTTTACGATCGTGCCAGGCGGTGTTTTCAGAACTGGAGGGAAGCGCCGCGCCGCCGTGATGGCGCTGAATCTTATTTTGATCGGCCAGATCGTTCAGGTCGCGACGAATGGTCTGCGGGCTCACCTCGAAATGATCTACCAGCTCCTCAGTACTGACATATCCCTGACGTCGGACTAAATCGATAATCGCGTCATGACGTTGCGTCTGCTTCACGTTCCTCTCCTGTTGACTCGCTTAATCCTGAAATGCCCGACTAACGGCGCGCGATTTTTCGCGTATCGACCAGCGCCATGGCTAAGCCGACCACCAGACCGGCGACGTGCGCCGCGTTAGCGATCGCCAGACCAAACGCGCCAAACCAGCCAATCACCAGCCAGACCAGCGCGAAGCCGATTAAACCACGTTCCAGATAGATGCCGCTGTCGGGATCGCGTTCGCCGCGCAGCCAGCAATAGCCCATCAGGGCATATACCACACCCGACAGACCGCCAAACCAGATGCCGCTGAATTTGGCCTGCATCCAGCCGCTCAGCAGCGCGGAGATCAGCATAATTACGAACAGCTTGCCGCTGCCGAGCCGCTTCTCTACCGCCCCGCCCAGATACCACCACCACATCAGGTTGAACAGAATGTGCAGCAGTGAAAAGTGCAGCAGCGCGTGGCTGAACCAGCGCCAGACCTCAAGATGCTGATCGGTATCCGGCCACGCCAGCCAGTACATCACGGTGCGATCGCCGACAATCTGCATCAGAATAAAAACCGCAATGCACAACAGCATCACCGTCATGGTCAGCGGACCGGCGCGCTCGCGGATGTTGGCCCAGATGTTGCTGCGCTCGTAGCGTAAGCCGCTGTCGGTTTTGCCGCTGTGCCAGCTCGCCGCCTGATAGCGCGGATGGTTAGGATCCTGCACAAACTGCTGAAGTTCGTTTTCGACCATTTCCAGCTGGCTTTCATCATCCAGCATGATGACGTAGTGGCTTTCACGCTCAATGCGCAGCGTGACGCCGCGCGTTGCCATGTAGTCAACAAACGCCTGCGCCATGCGCGGCTGGTTAAATTGGGTAATGCGCATCAGTAACTCTCCATGTGACGAGCGGCAATTTATTCGCTGCCGTGAGCAACCTGCTGGGGAAAAGCGGCACGCCAGGCGTCAAAACCGCCATCAATGCTGTAGGCGGCGCTGAATCCCTGTCCCAGCAAAAATTGTGCGGCACCTTTACTGCTGTTGCCGTGATAACACATCACCAGCACCGGCAGGCTGTGGTCCGCGCCGGCGACAAAGTCGCTGAGATTGCTGTTGGTCAGATGCAGCGCGCCAGCGGCATGACCGAGGGCAAAGCTTTGTGGGTCACGGATATCGACCAGCAGGGCACCCTGCGCCAGACGATCCTGCGCCTGCTGCACATTAATACATTCAAACGTTTCCATGGTGTCTCTCATAACATCGTCACAATGACGCCTACACAATGACGCCTAGTGTAACCCGATAATCAACGCCTATAACCTGACAATCATTGCGGCTTTGTAATTTTTTCACCGGCAGAATGTTAGCTATATCACGCAAAATTGTTTTTACCTGGTTAAAAGCTGGCATCAATGTTGGTTTGCGATTATGATTATGCTCGAAAACGAACATTAATGAACTATTCCGAACATCGGAGGAGATGACGTGGAAACCAAAGACCTGATCGTGATCGGCGGCGGCATCAACGGTGCCGGCATTGCAGCAGATGCTGCAGGACGCGGACTGTCGGTGCTGATGCTGGAGGCGCGGGACCTGGCTTGCGCGACCTCCTCTGCCAGTTCAAAACTGATTCATGGCGGCCTGCGTTACCTGGAACACTATGAGTTTCGTCTGGTGAGTGAAGCGCTGGCAGAACGTGAAGTGCTGCTGAAAATGGCCCCGCACATCGCTTTCCCGATGCGCTTCCGCCTGCCGCATCGTCCGCACCTGCGTCCGGCGTGGATGATCCGCACCGGTCTGTTTATGTATGATCATCTGGGTAAACGCACCAGTCTGCCAGGCAGTAAGAGTTTGCGTTTTGGCGCGGATTCGGCCCTGAAGCCAGAAATCACGCGCGGATTCGAATACTCAGACTGCTGGGTAGATGATGCCCGCATGGTGGTACTGAATGCGCAGGAAGTGGTGAAGCGTGGTGGTGAAGTGCGTACCCGCACCCGCGTGACCCGCGCCTGGCGTGAAGGCGGTTTGTGGATGGTCGAAGCGGAAGATGTCGACAGCGGCAAAACCTACACCTGGCGCGCTAAAGGCCTGGTCAATGCGGCAGGCCCGTGGGTTAAACAGCTGTTCGATGACAGCCTGAAGCTGAAATCGCCTTACGGCATTCGCCTGATCAAAGGCAGCCACATCGTGGTGCCGCGTGTGCACACCGAGAAGCAGGCTTACATTCTGCAGAACGAAGATAACCGTATCGTGTTTGTGATCCCGTGGATGGATGAATTCTCTATCATCGGCACCACTGACGTTGAGTACAAAGGCGATCCGAAAAACGTTCACATCGACGACAGCGAAACCGACTACCTGCTGAAAGTGTTCAATGGCCACTTTAAAAAGCAGCTGACCACGGACGATATTGTCTGGTCTTACTCCGGTGTGCGTCCGCTGTGTGATGACGAATCGGATTCACCGCAGGCGATTACCCGTGATTACACGCTGGATGTACGTGACGATAACGGCCAGACACCGCTGCTGTCAGTGTTCGGCGGCAAGCTGACCACCTACCGTAAGCTGGCGGAACATGCGCTGGAGAAACTGGCGAAGTACTACCCGAATGCCGGTCCGGCCTGGACGAAGAACTGCGTGCTGCCGGGCGGCAATATTTCCGGTACCCGGGAAGATTACGCCGCCAGCCTGCGTCGCCGTTATCCGTTCATTAGCGAAAATATGGCACGCCATTTCGCCCGTACCTACGGCAGCAACACCGAAACGCTGTTGGCTGGCGCGAAGAGTCTGGAGGATTTGGGTGAGAACTTTGGTCATGAGTTCTACGAAGCTGAATTACGCTACCTGGTGCAGCATGAATGGGTGCGTGAAGTTGACGATGCTATCTGGCGCCGTACCAAGCAGGGCATGTGGCTGAGCAAAGATCAGCAGGCCCGCGTGGCAGAATGGCTGGCGCAGAAAGCCAAACCCACGCTGTCGCTGGCGTCATAAGCTGGCAATATTGAACAAAGCAGGCTGCGGCCTGCTTTTTTTTGCGCCGCAACCGGGTTGCGGCAGCAGGCTTTCGCGCTAAGCGTCAGTCGCGCATTGTCACGTCAGTGCTGCGGTTATTTAACGGTAATATAACTGTCATGCTGACACCGCTAATAAGCCGCATTAGCAGAAGATCTGCTTTTTATTAAATTTTTATTAATCCTGTCAGATTCACGCCAATATTAACCCCGATCAATATTTATTCCTTTTATTTCTGAATTACCGCCTAAACTCAAACTTTCCTGTTTCGGTTATCCCGGCCACGCCGCACCCATTGTTACCTTAAATCTAACGTTCGTGAGTTTTGCTTAATTGAACCACGCATTAAGAAAGTCCAGACTTCTGTTAGCAAAAACGACATATCCGTTATTTTAATCAGGAGGTTGAAATGAACACAGGCCAAACGCCTGCTCGGGAATGGAACACACGCCGCAGTGAGAAAGCGCGGCGTCTGGCATCTTTCCCTGTTGATGGCAAAGTCATTCCTACTGAAAGAGCTGTTGAAGCATTTGAAAAACTGATTGCGCCCGGTGACCGGGTCGTGCTGGAAGGTAATAACCAGAAACAGGCAGATTTTTTATCGCGTACCCTGGCGGACGTTAATCCGGCCAAAGTCCACGACCTGCATATGATTATGCCGAGCGTCGGTCGCAGCGAACATCTTGATATTTTCGAGAAAGGCATCGCCCGCAAACTCGATTTTTCTTTTTCCGGCCCGCAAAGCCTGCGTATTTCCCAGCTGTTAGAAGATGGACAACTGGAAATAGGCGCGATCCACACCTACATCGAACTCTATTCCCGCCTCTACGTTGACCTGAGCCCTAACGTCGCGCTGATTGCCGGTTATAAAGCTGACCGCAAAGGCAATCTGTATACCGGCCCGAGCACCGAAGATACGCCGGCGCTGGTAGAAGCTGCCGCGTTTCGTGACGGTATCGTGATTGCTCAGGTGAATGAACTGGTCGATGACGAAACCGACCTGCCACGCGTCGACATCCCCGGTTCCTGGATCGACTATATCGTGGTGGCGGACAAACCTTTCTTTATCGAACCGCTGTTTACCCGCGACCCACGCCTGATCAAGCAGGAACATATCCTGATGGCGATGATGGCGATCAAAGGGATCTACGCCGAACACCAGGTGCAGTCGCTTAACCACGGCATTGGTTTTAACACCGCCGCGATTGAACTGCTGCTGCCAACCTACGGTGAACAACTCGGCCTGAAAGGCAAAATCTGTAAGCACTGGACGCTGAACCCGCATCCGACGCTGATCCCGGCGATTGAGAGCGGCTGGGTTGAGAGCGTGCACTGCTTCGGCGGTGAGCTGGGGATGGAAGAGTACATCCGCGCCCGCCCCGATATCTTCTTCACCGGCAGCGACGGTTCAATGCGCTCTAACCGCGCCTTCTGTCAGCTGGCAGGTCAGTATGCGGTGGATATGTTTATCGGTGCCACCCTGCAGGTCGATGGCCTGGCAAACTCCTCTACCGTGACCCGCGGTCGTCTTTCCGGCTTCGGCGGTGCGCCTAACATGGGCCACGATCCGCACGGCCGCCGTCATGCTTCGCCCGCCTGGCTCAATATGATCACCGAGCCAGACCCGATGCAGCGCGGTAAAAAACTGGTGGTTCAGATGGTTGAAACCTTCCAGGCCGGTGCCAAACCCACCTTTGTTGAAACGCTGGATGCGGTTGAAGTGGCAAAATCGACCGGCATGCCGCTGGCACCGGTGATGATTTATGGCGATGACGTTACCCACGTGCTGACCGAAGAGGGTATTGCCTATCTCTATCGGGCAGAAAGTCTCGAAGAGCGCCGCGCGATGGTCGCTGCGGTGGCCGGGATTACCGATATCGGTCTTGGCGTTGATGCGGCGCGCGTAGCGGCCCTGCGTAAAAGCGGCAAAGTCGTCTATCCGGAAGATATGGGCATCCGTCGTTCAGATGCCACCCGCTCGCTGCTCGCCGCCAGCAGTGTCTCTGACCTGGTTGAATGGTCGGGCGGTCTTTATAACCCACCGGCAAAATTCCGGAGCTGGTAATGAAACTCCTGTCGCAGACTCAACCCGAGACGCAGGCCAGCCTGCTGGCGACCACAGCACGCGATTGTCTGACCGATGAAGCGCGGCTGAGTCCCAAGCCGGGTCTGGTCGACAGCCGGGGCAACGGCGCGCATCAGGACCTGACGCTGGCCCTGATGGAGCGTTCCGCCGAAAGTCTGGTGCCGACCTTCCTGGCGCTGGCCTGTCAGAGCTGGATGCGGCCAGCCGACATCGCCCTGCGCGAAACGGTGGGTCGTCTGGGTCGTGAGGGCGAGCGGCAGATGATGGCGGCCACCGGCGGCGTGAATACCCACCGTGGTGCTATCTGGGCGCTGGGTCTGCTGGTCAGCGCGGCCGCAATGCACGGCGGTCACGCCACGGCTGACAGCCTGACGCAGACTGCCGCGACGCTGGCAAGCCTGCCCGACCGGGCGGCACCGAAAGTGTTCAGCAAGGGGCTGAAAGCGAGTCACCGCTATCAGGTACCCGGCGCACGTGAGGAGGCCCAGCAGGCTTTTCCTCACGTGATGCAACTGGCGCTGCCGCAGCTGTTGCGCAGCCGCGCAGCCGGTGCCAGCGAAAGCGAAGCCCGTCTGGATGCGCTGATGGCGATCATGACCTCACTCAGCGATACCTGCGTGCTGTCACGTGCCGGCATGACCGGACTGGAAACCATGCAGCGCGGCGCCCGCGCGGTGCTGCTGGCCGGTGGCTGCGGTACCGCTGAAGGTCAGGCCGCCCTCGCCCGTCTGGATCACCGCATGCTGGCCCTGAACGCCTCCCCGGGCGGTGCCGCCGATTTGCTGGCCGCGACGCTGTTTGTCGACAGGGTATGTCCGGCCACCAACCACTCTTTTAATTAGAGGTCGTTATGGAACACATCACATTATCTTTCCCTGCTAACCGCGCACTCAGCGGTAAAGCCCTGGCAGGGGTCGTTGGTTCCGGTGATATGGAAGTGCTGTACACCGCAACCGAAGGGCAAACGCTGAATATTGATATCACCACTTCACTGGATAACAGCGACGCCCGCTGGAAGGCGCTGTTTGACCGCCTGAATTTGATCAGCGGCCTGCCCGCCGGACAGCTGGTTATTCACGACTTTGGCGCAACGCCCGGCGTCGCGCGTATCCGTATTGAACAGGTATTTGAAGAGGTGAGCCATGCGTAACGATGCCAGTTTTATTGAATTACGTGCCCGTGAGCGCGCTCGTGCGCTGCTGGACGATGGCAGCTATCGCGAACTGCTGGATCCCTTTGAAGGCATCATGTCACCGTGGCTGGCACCGCAGGGTGTGGTGCCGCAGTCTGATGACGGCATGGTGGTGGCGCGCGGTACGCTGAACGGTCAGCCAGCGGTGGTGATTGCCATCGAAGGCACCTTCCAGGGCGGCAGCATGGGCGAAGTCTCCGGCGCGAAAATGGCCGCGGCGCTCGAACTGGCCGCTGAAGACAATCGCAACGGCATTCCGACTCAGGCGGTGCTGTGCCTCGAAACCGGCGGCGTCCGTTTGCAGGAGGCTAATCTGGGACTGGCGGCGATTGCCGACATCCATGCGGCGATTGTCGACCTGCGTCGCTATACCCCGGTTATCGGCATCATTGCCGGCACCGTCGGCTGCTTTGGCGGTATGTCTATCGCTGCCGCGCTCTGCAGCTACCTGATCGTCACCCGCGAAGCACGCCTCGGCCTTAACGGACCGCAGGTTATCGAGCAGGAAGCGGGCATTGAAGAGTATGACTCTCGCGACCGTCCGTTTATCTGGAGCATGACCGGCGGCGAAATCCGCTACGCCAGCGGCCTGGTGGATGCGCTGGTCAGCGATGGCGTCAATGCGGTTAAAACTGCGATGAATGACTTCATTGCCAAAGGCGTACCGGCGCAGCATCGCAGTGATAAATATGCGGATTTCCTGCCACGTCTGAGCAACTTCGACACCCGTCAGCAGGCCGATACCGCCACGATTAAACAGCTTTTCGCCCGGGAGGATAAATAATGACCCAGACCAACAGCCGCGGTGCAACATGGCTGGCAAAACTCGCACCCGATGCGCAACGCCTGAGTGGGCTGTGCCCCTCTGTTCAGGTCGCTGACGGCGAACTTAATGGCGAAAGCGTCCGCTTTATCGCCGTAGTCCCTGACGCAGACAATCACTATCCCCGTGCCGCCAGAGGTGAAGTCGGCCTGCTGGAAGGCTGGACGCTGGCGAAAGTGGTGAATGAAACCATCGACGCTGACAGCAACAGCGCGGTGAAACGTCCGATTGTGGCGGTGATCGATGTGCCGAGTCAGGCTTATGGCCGCCGTGAAGAGGCGTTTGGTATTCACCAGGCGCTGGCCGGTGCCGCCGGTGCCTATGCTAAAGCCCGTCTGGCCGGTCACCCGGTGATTGGCCTGATTGTCGGTAAAGCGATGTCCGGCGCATTTCTGGCGCACGGCTATCAGGCAAACCGGCTGATCGCGCTCAACGACCAGGGCGTGCTGGTGCACGCAATGGGTAAAGAGTCCGCTGCGCGCATCACGCTGCGTACCGTCGACGCGCTGGAAAAACTGGCGGCGACCATTCCGCCGATGGCCTATGACGTCAGCAACTTCCACACCCTGGGCCTTCTGTCCGACCTGCTGACCGTGGCCAATCCTGATGCGCCGTCAGATGCCGATCTGGCGATGGTTGAGATTGCCCTGCAGAAAGCTATCGCTGATGCCCGTCAGGATCCAAGCCTGAAAAACCGGCTGGGCGCTGAAAATCGCCGCAGCTCCTCGCTGGTCCGTGAGCGGATGCGCGCCAGCTGGTAAACCCGACTACAAAACAAAAAAACCTGCCGGAAACGGCCTGGACGGGGCGGATGACCGCCCCGCAATAAGGGCCGCTTTTAGAATTATAAACATCGTGTTAGCCAAGAATTCTTCTTAAAATACAGGTGATTTATGATTTATATAATTGTTCATGCCCTTGCTCCAATCTTTGTGATCATGCTGCTGGGTTTCTGGGCCGGTAAGGCTGGAATGGTCAATAACAAAGACGTTTCACTGCTCAATATTTTTGTGATGGATTTTGCCCTGCCCGCTGCCCTGTTCAGCGCGACAGTACAGACGCCCTGGCCAGGCATCGTGGCGCAATGGCCGTTAATCGTGGTGCTTACCGGTGCCATGTGGATCACCTATGCGGGGATCTATTTTACCGCCACTAAAGTTTTCAAAAAGTCGCCGCAGGATGCCGCAGTGCTGACGCTGACCGTTGCACTGCCAAACTACGCGGCACTCGGTCTGCCGATTCTCGCCAGCGTACTGGGTGAAAACCCCACAACGTCGCTTTCTGTCGCGGTATCTATTGCCTGTGGTTCAGTCCTGTTGACGCCGCTGTGCCTGCTGATTCTGGAACGCGAAAAAGCCTTTGCGGCGGGAACCGCACACGGTTCGACCCTGACCATGCTGCCAGTCCTGATGTGGCGTTCAGTAAAGAAACCGATCGTGATGGGTCCGTTGATTGGTGTGGTGCTGTCGGCGCTGGGCGTTAAAATGCCGGATCTGGTGCTGGCGGCGATTAAACCGCTGGGCCTGGCGGCGACCGCAGCCGCGCTGTTCCTGACCGGGGTGATCCTCTCTGCGCGTAAACTGAAACTCAACGCCGTGGTGGGTGTCGGCACAATTACCAAACTGCTGATTCAGCCCTTTATTGCCTGGGGTCTGGTGCTGGCGCTGGGTCTGAGTGGTCCGGTGGCGATTACTGCGATTCTGATGATTGCGCTGTCAGCCGGCTTCTTTGGCGTGGTGTTTGGTAACCGCTTCGGTGTGCAGTCGCCGGATGCTGAAGCCGTGCTGCTGTTAAGTTCGATTCTGTGTATTTTATCGTTACCCCTGTTCATTACTCTGACTTCCGGAATGTAATATGACGTTCACACCGCGCCCCCACGATCTCCTCTGGCTGCGCTCAGACAGCGCGCTGTTAGCCATCAGCGACGCCTGGGTCAGCCAGCACTGGCAGCACGCTTTTCCAGTGGTGGTGCGGCGCGATGTGAATCAATCGGGGCTGATTCCGGTCGGCGTGCGCGGTGAAAAACGTGAACAGCGCGCCGCCGGATGGACAGACGCGGCCGATATTGAACGCGTCGTCACACCGGAGATGCTGGCTGATCGCAGCCGTCTGCTCGCGTCGCCGTTTGTTGATTATCCGCCGGTCAGGGCGGCAATCGCGCTCAGCGACAGCGACTGGCCATGGCGCTGGGGCGTCACCGGCAGCACCGGTTATGCACTGGCGACACAGCGGCCGACGCTGCACGCCGCCAGCGATCTGGACTTACTGATTCGTGCGCCGCAGCCGCTGGCACGCGACGCGCTGCAGCAGTGGCAGAACCAGACTGAAACGCTGCCCTGCCGCGTCGATACTCAGGTGGAAACACCGCTCGGCGCTTTTGCCCTCAACGAATGGCTGCGTGAAGGCCGCGTACTGTTGAAAACCGCCACCGGTCCGAGACTGACCGCGTCACCCTGGAGCAGAGATCCCGCATGAAAATCCTTTTTACTTTTCCCGGCCAGGGCACCCAGCGGGTCGGTATGTTGCAACATCTTCCCGACGGTGAGGCGCTGTTAAACAGCGTGCGCGCCGTGCTTGGTGAAGAGACCGACCAGCTCGACAGCGCTGATGCGCTGCGCCATACCCGCGCCGTCCAGCTCAGTCTGCTGATTGCCGGCGTAGCCTGGGCGCGTGAGCTGATCAGACACGGGCTGAAGCCGGACATTGTCAGCGGCCTGTCGATTGGCGCTTATCCCGCCGCGGTGATTGCTGGCGCACTCGATTTCAGCGATGCGCTACGGCTGGTGGCTCTGCGCGGCGATCTGATGGAGCAGGCCTATCCGCAGGGCTACGGCCTGACCGCAATTACCGGACTGACGCTCAGCCGGCTGGAGAAGCTGCTGGTCGACAGCAATACCTATATTGCCAACCTCAATGCAGAAACGCAGATCGTGATTGCCGGACGGGATGAGGATATGGCGCGGGTGGCGCAAAAAGCGCTGGCAGCCGGTGCCAGCAAAGCGGTCAGGCTGGCGGTCAGCGTGCCATCTCACTGCGCACTGCTGGATAAGCCTGCTGCTGAACTGGCTGCCGCGTTTGAATCTGTCAGGCTGTCACGTCCTGGCTGCGCTTATCTGAGCGGTTCGACCGGGCGGGTAATCTGGGAGCCGGGTAAAATTGCCGACGACCTCGCCTATAACATGGCGCGCACGGTGCAGTGGAATGATGCGGTGATTTCAGCCAACCAGCGCGATGCCCGCCTGGCGATTGAAATGCCGCCAGGCAATGTGCTGACCGGCCTCACCCTGCAGGCAGGCTGGCAGGGCGAAGCCATTTGCATGGAACGCAACAGCGTTGAGGTGGCACTGCATCTGGCTAAACGGCTGAGTCAGTAAGACCGCGGGCGTACATCCGCCCTTCTGCGGCCAGCGCCAGCAGCTCCTGGTCGCGCTCGCGGCGGTGTGAGTAGACAATCGAAATCTGCTGACGCATCTGATAAGGCTCGGCCAGGCTGACCAGCTGGATATTGTTTTCGTAGACTTTTTTCATCCGACCCGGAATTAACGCCAGCCCCATGCCAGCCTGCACCAGACTGACCATCGAAAAAATGTCATTCACCTTCGTCACCACTCTCGGTTCAAATCCGGCCACCTGAAACGCCTCCTGAAAACCGGCATAGGTGGCAAAGCCTTCGGCCAGCGAAACGAAATCACGATCGGCATAGTCGCGCAGATCCGCCGGGCGGCTCAGATCCAGCGTTTCACCGGCCGGTGCGGCCAGGAAAATATCGTCATAAAACAGCGGGACCACATCGAACAGCGAATTGCTGAACTCGCCGTTGTTGGTGGCGATCAGGATCGCATCAAGCGCATCATCCTCCAGCATATTGAGCAGCATCTGATTTGAGCCCATGGTGAGATCAAGCTCGAGCGTCGGCCGGCGCAGCTTCATGCCCATGATCAGTCGCGGGATGGTTTCCAGCGTCAGCGAGTAGAGCGTGCCGATCCGCAGACGACCACAGCCGACGCCAGCCACCAGCCGTGCTTCTTCGATCCCTTTTCCCATCAGCGCCGTCACATCCCGGCAATACTCCAGCAGCGTCCAGGCGGCGGGCAGCGGCACCAGGTTGCGGCCTTTATGGATAAACAACGGACAGTCGATGCCTTCTTCCAGTGTGTGCAGCGCGCGATGGACGCTGACGCTGCTCAGTTCCAGCGCTTCTGCGGTGCGAGCGATATTGCCTTTGGTCATAAACATCATGAAGACGCTGAGCTTGCGGAAGGTAATCTCATGATTAATGTTGTCACTCATTGTCTGTTCTGCCTGTCTGGTCAAAAGATGAAACGCATGTAAGCCGGGCGGCATAATAGCCGATACCTCAGCGAGGGCGTTATGATCTGGCGTGTCTGCCGTGGTAGTTCTGCCGGGGAGTCAATCGGGCGGGATCGGCGATCCGCTGCCGTCACGGCAAAGCGGGATGAGTGCAGGTATCAGCCTGATCAGGGGAAGCGCTGAACGTCACGGTGGATCGGCGGTAGCGGAAATGACGGGCGTGAAGCAGTGCGGCCGCTCCCTCGGCCGCCGCGAATGATAACGTCACCGCGGGCGGTGACGTGCGCGTCTTATAATCTTATCGGCGAAATATTCCAGATCTCATCGGCATACTCCTGAATGGTGCGGTCCGACGAGAAATAGCCCATGCCGGCAATGTTCATCGCGGCACGCCGCTGCCATTCGTCCGGCTGGCGATAGAGCGCATCCACCTTGTCCTGGGTATCGACATAACTGCGGTAATCCGCCAGCAGCTGATAGTGATCGCCGAAGTTCACCAGCGAATCAAACAGGTTACGGTAGCGACCTGGCTCCTGCGGGCTGAATACGCCAGAGGCCAGCTGGGTCAGCACCTGATGCAGCTCCGGGTCCTCTTCGTAGTACTGACGCGGGTTATATCCGCCTTTACGCAGCGCTTCAACCTGCGGCGTGGTGTTACCGAAAATGAAGATATTCTCCTCGCCGACGTGATCCAGCATCTCGACGTTGGCGCCATCCAGCGTACCGATGGTCAGCGCGCCGTTGAGCGCAAACTTCATGTTACTGGTGCCGGAGGCTTCGGTACCGGCGGTAGAGATCTGCTCTGAAAGATCGGCCGCCGGGATGATGATCTGCGCCAGGCTGACGCTGTAGTTCGGAATGAAGACCACCTTCAGCTTATTTTTCACCTGCGGATCGTTGTTGATCACTTTCGCGACATCGTTGATCAGATGAATGATGTGCTTGGCGACGTAATAGGCCGAGGCGGCTTTGCCGGCAAAGATATTGACGCGCGGCACCCAGTCCGCCTGTGGATCGGCTTTGATGCGGTTATAGCGGGTGATCACATGCAGCACGTTGAGCAGCTGCCGCTTGTACTCATGGATACGTTTAATCTGCACGTCAAACAGCGCATTCGGGTCCAGCACCACATCAAGGTTTTTCGCCACCCAGTCAGCCAGCCGACGTTTGTTCTGATGTTTGGCGACCGCCACTTTTTCGATAAAGGCCGGATAATCAATCTGCGCTTTCAGCTCGCCGAGCTGGCTGAGATCGGTACGCCAGTTGCGGCCGATCTCCTCATCCAGCACTTCAGAGAGCGCCGGGTTCGCCAGCGCCAGCCAGCGACGCGGCGTCACGCCATTGGTCTTGTTGCAGAAACGGCCGGGGAACAGCCGCGAGAAATCAGCAAACAGCGACTGCACCATCAGGTTGGAGTGCAGTTCAGAGACGCCATTGACCTTATGGCTGACCACCACCGCCAGCCACGCCATGCGAATCCGGCGGCCGTCGTTCTCATCGATGATCGAAATGCGCGACAGCAGATCCCAGTCATCCGGGTAGTAGTCCTGAATGGTTTTCAGGAAGAAGTCGTTAATCTCGAAAATGATGCTGAGATGACGTGGCAAAATTTTGCCAATCATATCGACCGGCCAGGTCTCCAGCGCTTCGGTCATCAGCGTGTGGTTGGTGTAAGAGAACACCTGACAGCAGACGTCAAACGCGTTGTCCCAGCTGAACTTATGTTCGTCAATCAGCAGACGCATCAGTTCGGGGATCGCCAGCACCGGGTGGGTGTCATTCAGGTGGATAGCGATTTTATCGGCCAGGTTGTCCCAGGTCTGGTGCATCCGCCAGTGACGATTAAGAATGTCCTGTACGGTGGCGGACACCAGGAAATACTCCTGACGCAACCGCAGTTCACGGCCGGAATAGGTTGAATCATCGGGATAGAGCACGCGGGAAACGTTCTCGGAGTGGTTTTTATCTTCCACCGCCGCGAAATAGTCGCCCTGGTTAAATTTACCGAGGTTGATCTCGTTACTCGCCTGCGCGCCCCACAACCGCAGTGTGTTGGTGGCATCGGTGTCGAAACCCGGGATGATCTGGTCATACGCCATCGCCAGAATCTCTTCTGTCTCCAGCCAGCGCACCTTCGCCCCTTCATGCTGCACCCGGCCGCCAAAACGCACTTTGTAACGGGTATTGAAGCGCTGGAATTCCCACGGATTTCCGTACTCAAGCCAGTAATCCGGCGACTCTTTCTGCTCACCTTCCACAATGTTCTGTTTGAACATGCCGTAGTCATAACGAATACCGTAGCCGCGGCCGGGCATACCCAGCGTCGCCAGGGAGTCGAGGAAACAGGCCGCCAGGCGACCCAGACCGCCGTTACCGAGGCCAGGATCGTTCTCTTCTTCCATCAGCTCGGCCAGGTCCAGCCCCATCTCATCCAGCGCCTGGTTCAGATCGTCATAAATCCCCATCGCCAGCAGCGCATTGCCCAGCGTGCGGCCCATCAGGAACTCCATCGACAGGTAATAAACCTGCCGCACGTCCTGTGACAGCTGGGCACGGCTTGAACGCAGCCAGCGCTCAACCATCCGGTCGCGCACCGCCAGCAGCGAGGCGTTAAGCCACTCATGCTTATTGGCGATAGAAGGATCTTTACCGATGGTAAACATCAGTTTGTAGGCAATCGAATGCTTTAAGGCATCAACCGTCAACGTTGGTGAGGCGTAAGTGAAAGGTGCATTCATATCCAGTTTTCCCAATCCGTTACATCAAACGTTGGTAGAGATCACGGTAGGCTTGTGCCGCCACCTGCCAGCTAAAATCCATCCCCATGGCCTGGCGCTGAACGTAACGCCACAACGAAGGACGAGACCACAATACAAACGCACGCCGGATGGCCCGCAACAGCGACCAGGCGTTTGCATCTTCAAAACTGAAGCCACTGGCGATACCGTCCGCCAGATTCTCTAATGAACTGTCATTGACCGTATCGGCCAGGCCGCCGGTACGTCGCACTAACGGCAACGTACCATACTTCAGGCCATAAAGCTGAGTCAGGCCACACGGCTCGAATCGGCTCGGCACCACAATCACATCCGCGCCGCCAACGATGCGGTGTGAGAACGCTTCGTGATAGCCAATCTGCACCCCGACGCTGCCAGGATGTTCTGCCGCCGCGGCCAGGAATCCCTGTTGCAACTCGGCATCGCCCTGCCCCAGCAGCACCAGCTGTCCGCCCTGCGCCAGCAGGCCCGGCAGCGCTTCCAGCACCAGGTCCAGCCCTTTCTGTTTGGTCAGACGGCTGATGACGCAGAATACCGGGGCCTTATCATCCACCTTCAGCCCCATCGCCACCTGCAGCTGGCGTTTGTTTTCCGCCTTGGCTTCCAGCGTGTCGCGGTTATAGCGCGCGTTGAGCAGCAGGTCATGCGCCGGATCCCAGATTGACGGGTCCACGCCGTTCAGAATGCCGCTCAGGCGACCTTCACGCATACGCTGCGCCAGTAAGGTTTCCATGCCATAACCGAACTCGGCCGAGGTGATTTCATGCGCGTAGGTCGGGCTGACCGCCGTGACGTGATCGGCGTAATAGAGACCCGCTTTGAGGAAAGAGATCTGACCGAAAAATTCCAGTCCGTACATGCTGAAAAACGACCACGGCAGACCAATCTCTTCCATGTGATGCGCCGCGAACAGCCCCTGATAAGCCAGGTTATGCACGGTGAACACCGATTTGGCCGGACGACCACGCGCTTCCAGATAGGCGCAGGTCAGGCCAGCATGCCAGTCGTGGGCGTGAACAATATCCGGACGCCACATTGCATCCAGCCCACACGCCAGCTCACAGCCCATCCAGCCGAGCAGCGCGAAGCGCAGGTAGTTATCGACGTAGGCAAACTGCGACTCATCATGATACGGACTGCCCGGACGGTCATAGAGCGCCGGCGCATCAATCAGGTAGATACCTACCCCGTTAAACTCACCAAACAGTAATCGTACATGTCCGGCAAACGTATCCAATTCTGTTACCACCTGAAGATCAGGTATGCCCTTGCGCAATGCTGGAAAAGCGGGCAATAACACCCGCGTATCCGTGCCACCCGCAATTTGTGCTTGAGGTAATGCCCCGACTACATCAGCCAGTCCGCCCGTTTTGAGCAGCGGGAAAAGTTCTGAACAGACATGTAAAACCTGCATCCTCGACCTCATTAAGTTATCAGGCACGATCCGCGTGCCGATTGCGTGTGTTCCGCTATCGCTTACTGCCCCGCATTGGCCAGTTTAGCCAGCATGGCGCGGGTAACCAGTACGATGCCTTCATCCGAACGGTGAAACCGGCGACTGTCTTCATCTGGGTTTTCGCCGATGACCATTCCTTCTGGCAGCTCGCAGGCGCGATCGATCACACAGCGGCGCAGACGGCAGGATCGGCCAACCACCACATCGGGCAGCAGCACGGTTGAATCAATGTTGCAAAACGAGTTAACGCGAACCCGGGGAAACAGCACCGAGTTCACCACCACCGAGCCGGAAATAATGCAGCCGCCCGATACCAGTGAGTTCATGGTCATGCCGTGACTGCCTGAGCGATCCTGGACAAACTTGGCGGGCGGCAGCGGCTCCATATGGGTGCGAATTGGCCAGGTCACGTCATACATATCCAGTTCCGGCATCACCGAGGCCAGGTCGAGGTTCGCGCGCCAGTAAGCTTCCAGCGTGCCGACATCGCGCCAGTAAGGCGGTGCTTTGTCGTCGTTCTGCACGCAGGAAAGCGCAAAGGAGTGCGCGTAGCCTTCACCGCTCGCCACGATTTTCGGCAGAATATCTTTGCCAAAATCGTGATTTGAGCCGGGGGTCTGCAGATCTTCTTCCAGCAACGCATAAAGATAGTCGGCGTTGAAGACGTAGATCCCCATACTGGCCAGCGCCTGGGTGTCATCACCCGGCATGGTCGGCGGTTTTGGCGGCTTCTCAACGAAGTCGATCACCATGTTCTCTTCGTTAACCGCCATCACGCCAAACGCGGTGGCCTCATGCACCGGCACCGGCAAACAGGCGATGGTACATTTCGCCTCGTTGACCACGTGATCCAGCAGCATGCGCGAATAATCCATCTTATAAATGTGGTCCCCGGCGAGGATCACGATGTACTGCGCCTGATAACGGCGAATCACATCAAGGTTTTGCGTTACCGCATCGGCGGTGCCGCGATACCACTGTTCGGTGGAGAAGCGCTGCTGCGCTGGCAGCAAATCCACAAACTCATTCATCTCTTCATTGAAGATCGACCAGCCACGCTGGATGTGCTGGGTCAGGGTGTGGGACTGGTACTGGGTAATCACGCCAATGCGGCGGATACCGGAGTTAACGCAGTTGGACAAGGCAAAGTCGATAATGCGGAACTTGCCGCCGAAGTGCACCGCCGGCTTGGCACGTTTTGCTGTCAGGTCGACCAGCCGTGTACCGCGTCCACCGGCGAGGATCAGAGCAACCGTTTGTGTAGGGAGCTGGCGCGCCAGCATCAGGTGATCTGTTCTGTCTAATTTAACCATGTCTGACTCCTTATGATTGCTTTTGGAACACGCACACACCGTGTGCGGGACCATGCCAGACAGTTAACAGGATGGGGTTATCGTCCCCGGCGAAAGGAGGAAGGGCACGCCATTCTCCGTCTGGTAACACGATGTCATTCACCGAGTCCGTGGCGTTTATTGTTATTAACCAGCGGCCGGACAGCAGGATCTGCAATCTGTGCGTCCCCTGTGCCCATTCATCGTGTTGCAGTGGCTGGCCACCGGCATTGAGCCACTGCACATTGCCATCACCTTCCTGCCACCAGCGATCCGCCGTCAGCGCCGGAATTTGCTGACGCAGCCGGATCAGGGCCGCAGTGAATCCGACCAATCCTTTCTCATCCGCCCGCCAGTCAAGCCAGCTCAGGGCGTTATCCTGACAGTAGGCGTTGTTGTTACCGTGCTGCGTGTGGCCGCGCTCGTCGCCCGCCAGCAGCATCGGTGTGCCCTGCGACAGTAACAGGGTGGTGAGCAAGCCCCGCACGCTGCGACGGCGGCGCTCAATCACATCGAAGCTGACGTTCAGCCCCTCTTTGCCATGGTTATGGCTGTAGTTATCGCCGTGTCCGTCACGGTTATCTTCCCCGTTGGCTTCGTTGTGTTTGCGTTCAAAGCTCACCACATCCCACAGCGTAAAGCCGTCGTGAGCGGTGATCAGGTTGACGGTGGCGTGTGGCTGCCGGTCCTCTTGCTGAAAAAGATCGCTGGAGGCGGCAAAGCGACGGGCAAACTCGCCGTTGCTCATTGCACCGTGCAGCCAGTAACGTCGCGCGGTGTCGCGGAAGCGATCGTTCCATTCAGCAAACGGCGCAGGAAACTGGCCGACCTGGTAGCCATTGGGTCCGATATCCCAGGGTTCGGCAATCAGCTTGACCTTGGACAGCAGCGGACAGGCGCGTATCGCCTCAAACAGCGGCGCATCGCGCTGGTAATCGGGCGTGCGCCCCAGCACCGGTGCCAGATCAAAGCGGAAACCGTCGACGTGACAAACCCGCACCCAGTAGCGCAGCGCATCCAGCACCCACGCCATCACCTGCGGATGATGCAGATTGAGCGTGTTGCCACAGCCGGTCCAGTTCTGGTAGTCGCCCTGCTCATCCAGCCAGTAATAGCTGGCGTTATCGATGCCGCGCATTGAAATGGTCGGACCGATGGCGTCCAGTTCGGCGGTGTGGTTAAACACCACATCCAGCAGCACTTCTATCCCCGCCGCATGCAGGTTTTTGACCGCCTGCTGAAACTCCTGCAGCGGCGTCAGCCCATCCTGTCCGGCGGCGTAGCGCGGATCGACCGCCCAGAGGGCAAACGGGTTATAGCCCCAGTAATTGCTTAGCCCAAGCTGAAGCAAACGCGGCTCGCTGGCAAAATGGGCCACCGGCAGCAGCTCAATCGCCGTGATACCGAGACGGCGCAGATAATCCACCATAACAGGATGGCCGAGCGCCGCGTAAGTGCCGCGTAGCGTTTCCGGAATTTCCGGATGCTGCCGGGTCAGGCCGCGCACGTGCGCCTCATAAATCACGGTGTTGCCCCACGGGGTGCGCGGCGCAACATCGTCCTGCCAGTCGAAATCTTCCGCCACCACCAGCGACTTCGGCGCGATCGCCGCGCTGTCGTGCGGATCAGGCTCGCTGATACCGCCGTGAAAACGGGCATCGTCCGGCACGTCGCCTTCTACCGCGCGGGCGCATGGGTCCACCAGCAGCTTCGCCGGGTTAAAACGATGCCCCTGACGGGGCGCCCATGGACCGTGGACCCGAAAGCCGTAACGCTGCCCTGGCTTTAGTGTCGGAACATAGCCATGCCAGATATCGCCGCTGCGGCCCGGCAGATCGCTACGCTGCTCCACGCCGTTTTCATCAAACAGGCACAGCTCAACGCGGCTGGCATGCTGTGAAAACAGGGTGAAATTGACGCCCTTGCCATCGTAACTGGCACCAGGCGGCTGCGGATCGCCGGCCGTTATGGTCATTCGCCCTCCCGCACCAGCCACAGCGTTGCCAGCGGCGGCAGATTCAGGCTCAGCGACTGCGGTCGCCCATGGCTCGGCTGCTGATCGGTCTGC
The DNA here is from genome assembly GCF_059730575.1 of Pantoea sp. X-Soil-YNGN-775. Lineage (NCBI taxonomy): Bacteria > Pseudomonadati > Pseudomonadota > Gammaproteobacteria > Enterobacterales > Erwiniaceae > Pantoea > Pantoea sp. X-Soil-YNGN-775. The sequence goes on from NZ_AP035945.1 coordinate 3,925,046, forward strand.
ACGCCGTGGTTGCGCACGTCGCTGCCGTGGTACTCATGCTGGTCGGTATTCAGCACTTCGCGCCACTTGCCGGGCTGGTTCACGCCAAAGCGGTAACCCGGCCGCGGCACCGGCGTAAAGTTACTGACCACGATCACTTCATTGCCTTCACGATCGCGACGGACAAAGGCAAACACCGAATGCTCCGCATCGTCGACCACCAGCCACTCAAATCCCTGCGGATCGAAGTCGAGCTGATGCAGCGGCGTGTAGTATTGATAGGTATGGTTAAGATCGCGCACCAGACGCTGAACGCCGTGGTGCCAGTTGTCACCGCCTTCCAGCAGATGCCAGTCGAGGCTGACGTCATGATTCCACTCGCGGCCCTGGGCGAACTCATTGCCCATAAACAGCAGTTTCTTGCCCGGGAAGCCCCACATCCAGCCGTAATAGGCGCGCAGGTTGGCGAACTTCTGCCACGCGTCGCCCGGCATGCGGTCGAGAATCGAGCGCTTACCGTGCACCACTTCGTCGTGTGACAGCGGCAACACAAAATTCTCGGTGTAGTTGTACATCATGCCGAAGCTCATCAGGTTGTGATGATAACGGCGATGAATCGGATCGAGTTTCATGTAGTCGAGCGTGTCGTGCATCCAGCCGAGGTTCCACTTGAACCAGAAGCCCAGTCCGTCGCCTTCGGTCGGCCGCGTCACGCCAGGGTAATCGGTCGACTCTTCCGCCATGGTGACCGATCCGGGTGCCACGGTGCCCAGCGTGCGGTTGGTGTAGCGCAGAAATTCAATCGCTTCGAGGTTTTCGCGCCCGCCATACTGGTTAGGCACCCACTCGCCTTCCGCGCGGCTGTAGTCGCGGTAAATCATCGACGCCACCGCATCGACGCGCAGACCATCAATGCCAAAACGTTCAACCCAGTAGAGCGCATTGCCCGATAGGTAGTTGCTGACTTCACGGCGGCCAAAGTTATAGATCAGGGTGTTCCAGTCCTGATGAAAACCTTCACGCGGATCGCTGTGTTCGTACAGCTCGGTGCCATCAAATTTTGCCAGACCAAAGTCATCACTCGGGAAGTGGCCCGGCACCCAGTCCAGCAGCACGTTCAGGCCGGCGGCATGGGCGCTGTCGATAAAGGCGCGGAATTCGTCACGGGTCCCGAAGCGACGGGTCGGCGCATACATGCCCAGCGGCTGATAACCCCAGCTGCCATCAAACGGGTGTTCGTTGATGGGCAGCAGTTCGATATGGGTAAAGCCCATCTCTTTGACGTAGGGCACCAGCTGTTCAGCCAGCTCTTTGTAGCTCAGCCAGAAGTTATTGTCGGTATGACGTCGCCATGAACCGAGATGCACTTCATAAATCGAGATCGGTGCATCAAAGGCGTTGGCCGCTTTGCGCGCATCTTTCATTTCGATGGCATCGGGCAGGCCACAAATCATCGAAGCCGTTTGTGGTCGCATCTGCGCCTCAAAAGCGAACGGATCCGCTTTAATGCGCAGCTGACCATTGGCATCGATAATTTCAAATTTATACAGCTGCCCGTTAACCGCGCCAGGCACAAACAGCTCCCAGATGCCCATCTCTTTACGCAGGCGCATCGGGTGACGGCGGCCATCCCAGAAGTTGAAATCCCCCACTACCGACACGCGACGGGCATTGGGCGCCCAGACGCAGAAACGGGTACCGGTGACGCCATCAATCACGTCACCGTGGGCGCCCAGCGTTTCGTAAGGGCGCAGGTGGGTGCCTTCGGCCAGCAGCCACAGGTCCATCTCCTGCAGCAGCGGGCCAAAGCGGTAGGCATCGTCGATCAGGTTCTGCTGGCCGTGCCAGTTCACCGCCAGCTGATAGCGGAAACGGTTTTTACGGCGTGGGATCACCCCGCTGAAGAAGCCGCGTGCATCTTCGCACGCCAGCTGCGCAAGTTTGCGCCCGGTGGAGGTTTCGATTACCCACACCTCAAGCGCTTCAGGTAACAAAGCCCTGACTTCCAGGCCTTGCTGAGTCTGGTGCATCCCCAGTAACGCAAACGGGTCAGAATAATTACCTGCAAACAGGGCATTGATCGCATCGCGATCGGGAAGCTCTGACATGACTTTCTTCCTGTGATATTTGGCAGGCGAAATGAACAACACGACACGACTTGTCGCGCTTCACATGCACTGCTCTTCATTGAGCCATACGTACGACGACAAAAGGAGTCAGGCCATTCCATGGGAAAAGTGTCTTTGCCGTGTACAACAACCATTTAGTCCGGAAAGCAAAACAGTCAACCTGCGGCACATCATGGTTAAATCATAGCTTGGTAGCGGCAGTTGCCATGGCTGAAAACAAAAAATTATTCACCGAGCGGTAAAAAAGGGAAGCTGATCACTGAGTAAGCGAAACGGCAGCTCAGATATGCTGCGACAAAAACAAAAAAGGCCGGATAAATCCGGCCTTTGACGAGCGTCATCGGTTAGTTGGTTAACAACCGCAGCATACGGCGTAGCGGTTCCGCTGCACCCCAGAGTAACTGGTCACCGACGGTAAAGGCCGAGAGGTACTCCGGCCCCATATTCAGTTTACGCAGACGGCCAACCGGCGTGGTCAGCGTGCCGGTCACCGCCGCTGGCGTCAGCTCGCGCATCGTGCGTTCGCGATCGTTCGGCACCACTTTGACCCACTGATTGTGCGCAGCCAGCAGCTGCTCGATTTCGGCCAGCGGCAGGTCGCGTTTCAGCTTCAGGGTAAACGCCTGGCTATGACAGCGCAGCGCACCGACGCGTACACACAGTCCATCAACCGGAATCACGTTACGGGTGGCGAGGATCTTGTTGGTTTCCGCCTGCCCTTTCCACTCTTCACGGCTCTGACCGTTATCCAGCTGCTTGTCGATCCACGGGATCAGGCTGCCAGCCAGCGGCACGCCGAAGTTATCGGTCGGCAGGGTACCGGAGCGGGTGAAGTCGGTGACGCTACGCTCGATATCGAGAATGGCCGAGGCCGGATTCTGCAGCGCAGGCGCCACGTGATCGTGCAGCATGCCCATCTGGGTCAGCAGCTCACGCATATGACGCGCACCGCCGCCTGACGCCGCCTGATAGGTCGCCACCGAGGCCCACTCCACCAGATCCTGCGCAAACAGCCCGCCGAGTGACATCAGCATCAGGCTGACGGTGCAGTTTCCGCCGACAAAGGTCCTGATGCCGCGATCGATACCTTCACGGATCACCTGATGGTTAACCGGGTCGAGGATGATGATCGCATCGTCTTTCATCCGCAGCGTAGAGGCGGCATCGATCCAGTAACCCTGCCAGCCACTCTCGCGCAGCTTCGGATAGACCTCGCTGGTGTAGTCACCGCCCTGGCAGGTGATGATGATATCCAGCGCACGCAGCGCCTCGATATCAAACGCATCCTGCAGAACACCCTGCTGCTTACCGCCAAAAGCCGGGGCCGCCTGGCCGTGCTGCGACGTCGAGAAGAACACCGGATTGATGAGATCAAAATCGCGCTCTTCGCTCATGCGGGACATCAGCACTGAGCCGACCATACCGCGCCAACCAACAAAACCTACATTCTTCATGTCGTGTCCGTCTCAGGCGGTTTCACACCTGCTTTTCATTTCAGAGGAGGGAACGACGTGTTATTTTCACGCCGCTCTGCGTAATAATAAGATTTAGCTGTGACTACCAACTCTACAAAATGCAGGCTTTCTGGCAAGTGAATTAATTCGATTACGCTAACTTTTTCAGCAGCGTAACTAATAACAGCCCTTTTTAGCTCACGAGACGGCGCAAAACGAATGACTGAAATGATTTCAGCAACCCTATTATTGTTGTTAATTATGGACCCACTGGGCAATTTGCCCATTTTTATGTCGGTTTTAAAGCATCTGGAACCGAAACGGCGGCGAGTGGTTCTGATACGCGAAATGCTGATTGCATTAATCATCATGTTGCTGTTTCTGTTTACCGGTGAACGCATTCTGGCGTTTCTGAATCTGCGTACCGAGACGGTGTCGATTTCTGGCGGGATAATTCTGTTCTTAATCGCTATTAAGATGATTTTCCCATCGGAGGAGAGCAGCAGCACCGGCTTATCGGCAGGTGAAGAACCGTTTCTGGTGCCGCTGGCGATCCCGCTGGTCGCCGGACCGTCGCTGCTGGCGACCCTGATGCTGTTGTCACATCAGTACCCGCACCAGATGACGCATCTGGTGGGTGCGCTGTTGATTGCCTGGGGCGTTACGGTCGGCATTTTGCTGCTGTCGGGCCTGTTCCTGCGCCTGCTGGGCGATAAAGGAGTCAATGCGCTGGAGCGGCTGATGGGATTGATTCTGATTATGCTGGCGACCCAGATGTTCCTTGATGGGATTCGGGCCTATCTGAAGCTGTAGTGAGTCGCTGTCATCAGCTCCGTTCTTCCCCCCGTCACAGCAGGGAAGAACGGAACCGGAGAGCGGCACCGTTACGATAACAACGTAAAGGCGATCATCCCCACCACCGCGCCAACGGTGCCGAGAATGGTTTCCATCAGCGTCCAGGTTTTCAGGGTCTCTGCTTCGCTGGCCCCGGTGAAGCGGCCAAACAGCCAGAAACCGGCATCATTGACGTGACTGATAATAATCGACCCGCCGCCGATACAGATCGACAGTGCCGCCAGCTGAGCGCCGCTGTAGTGCAGCGGTTCAATCACCGGCATAATCAGGCCGACCGTGGTCAGACAGGCGACCGTCGCCGACCCCTGAATCACCCGCACTGCGCCCGACAGGATAAAGCAGGCCAGCGCAATCGGCAGTCCCGCACCGGTCAGGGCGTTACCCAGCACCGGGCCGACGCCGGAATCCACCAGCACCTGCTTAAACACCCCGCCCGCACCAATCACCAACAGGATAATACCCGCCGGTTGCAGCGCACTGCCGCACACCTGCATCACCCGCTCTTTGTCCATGCCCTGACGGTAGGCCAGACCATAAATCGCCACCAGCAACGCCAGCAGAATGGCGGTAAACGGGTGGCCGATAAACTCCAGCCACTCATATAAGGTGGTGCCTTCGGTGGTGAAGCGCGCGCCGATAGTTTTCAGGCCGACCAGCACCAGCGGGAACAGAATCAATGACAGGCTGAAGCCAAACGAGGGCAGCTTACTCTCATCGACATCCGGCTGATGATCTTCCGGTGGCGCGCTGAAGGAGACGTGATTCCCGATGAAATTGCCGAACAGTGGACCGGCAATCAACATGCCGGGGATCGCCGCGCACAGACCAAGCAGGATCATCCAGCCAAAGTCAGCGTGCATCTGCGAGGCCAGCAGCATCGGTGCCGGACCCGGCAGCAGGAAGGCGGCCGCGGCGGCAACCCCGGCAAACAGCGGGATCACCAGCTTAACCAGGTTGCCACCGGTACGCCGCGCCACGGCAAAAGCGATACTGATTAGCAGCACCACCGCCACTTCAAAAAACAGCGGCAGCGCGCAGATCAGGCCGGCAATGCCCATTGCGTAATGAGCGCGACTCTGACCAAAGGTTTTCAGCATCCGGATAGCGATCTGATCGACGGCGCCGGTTTCGTGCAGGATTTTGCCGAACATCGCGCCCAGCGCCACCACAATAGCGAGGAAGCCGAGCGTGCCGCCCATCCCCTTCTGCATGGTTTCGGCGATCTGATTCAGCGGCATACCGGAGAATAACCCAGCGCCAATCGACACTAACATCAGGGCGACAAAGGCGTGCATGCGCGCTTTCATCACCAGAAAAAGCAGCAGCAGGACAGAGCCTGCTGCAGTCAAAACAAGTGTTGCGGTATTCATCTCTAACCCTGGCTGATTGCGTCCCTGATAGTCGCAACCGTAGCCGCCACAACCTCGTCGAGTGAATGATCGATATCCACCACCAGTACATCCGGCTCATCGCTGCCGGGCTCTTCCAGCGTCGCAAACTGAGTGACCAGCATTTGCGGCTTGAAGAAGTGACCCTTACGCGCTTTGAGACGGGCTTCGATGGTGTCGAAGTCGCCTTTCAGATAGACGAAACGCAGGTTGTCATTCCCCTGACGCAGAATATCGCGATAACTTTTTTTCAGCGCTGAGCAGACAATCACCGAAATCGCCTGGGTACGTTGCATCGCAAAAGCGGCATCGTTCAGCGCCTGTAACCACGGCTGACGGTCGTTATCATCCAGCGGATGACCGTCGGCCATTTTCAGGATGTTGGCGCGCGGGTGGAGAAAATCACCGTCGAGAAAGGCGGTATTCAGTTGATGTGACACCTGGTTGGCGACGGCAGACTTACCGCTGCCTGAAACGCCCATCAGGATAAAAACGTGATGCGACGGGGATTGCGTTGTCATTTTTCTGCTCCGGCAGGGATGAGTTTGCCAATGTTACCGATAACAATGTCGTTTCTCATTGTCTTGACCGCTTAACAGCCTGGCAACCTTTTTACCGGGAAAAGCACGAAAGTGTGAGCTGACTCATAAAATCGCCAGAATCAGATGCTGCCACCTTCACTGATTTCAAAACCGACATCGAGCGGTTGATTCACGCTGCTGTCACCGGCGATACGCGCCAGCAGCAGCGCCGCCGCTTCACGTCCCATCCGGTCGCGCGGCGTCAGTACCGTTGCCAGTTGCGGCGTCACCACCTGACTGATGTCGTGACCGTGAAAACCAGCAATCGCCATCTGGCTCGGCACCTGCAACCCTTGCCGCTGGCATTCAAACATCGCGCCAACCGCCAGGTCATCATTGGTACAGAACAGGCTGTCGGTTTCAGGATAGAGTCGTTGCGCTTCTCGCAGCAGATCGCAACCGGCGCTGAACGACGAGGCATCTTCCATCATTACGCTGCGCGGCGTCAGCCCCGCTTCGCGCATCGCCGCTTCATAACCGCGCTGCTTTTGCAGCGTACGTTCATCCAGCCGCGCGCCAAGGTAAACCGTATAACGATGGCCTTTACGCAGAATAGCCTGGGTCATCTGACGTGCCGCTTCCACGTTGTCGAAGCCTACCGCCATATCCAGGCAGGGCGTCACGCTGTCCATCATCTCAATCACCGGAATGCCGGCCACCTCCAGCATCCGCAGCGTGCCCGGAGTATGGGTGCGTTCGGTCAGGATCACCCCATCAATGTTCCAGCCGAGCAGCGAGCGCAGCTGTAACTCTTCTTTTTGCGGGTTATAGCCGAAGTGAGCCACCAGCGTCTGGTAGCCCGCCTCATCGGTGACGGCTTCAATGCCGCGCAGAACGTCGGCGAAAACCTGGTTGGTGAGCGACGGCAGCAGCACGCCAATGGCGCGGCTGGTCGCATTAGAAAGCATGTCGGGTGCGCGATTAGGGATATAACCCAGCTCATCCAGCGCCACGGCAATCTTATCGCGCAGGGCAATGGAGACCTGCTCAGGATTGCGCAGGTAACGGCTGACGGTCATTTTAGTAATGCCGACGCGATCGGCAACGTCCTGTAATACCGGTCTTTTCTTCTTCATCGTAGCGCCTGGGATCGCCCTCATAGCTTAAGTACGATGAGTCTATCACTTTTCTGTCACCAGATTGCCAACCGGGCGCGACGTTGCGCGCCCGTAACCGAATCAGACCGGTGGCAGATCAAACAGCAGCACTTCGGCGGCGCTGCTGGCCTCGATGGTCAGTGCACTTTCATCCCAGATAGCCAGCGCATCGCTGGTGGTAACCGCCTGACCGTTGACGGTAACATCACCTTTAACCACCTGAATCCAGATGCGTCGACCGGCATCAATTGCGACGTTGTCCTGCTCACCTGCCGCCAGCACCCAGCGTGATAAGGTCATATCCTGATAAACCTTCAGCGAGCCTTCTCGCGCATCCGGACTCAGCACCAGCTGACGTCCCTGCACATCCGGGAAGCGACGCTGATCGTAGCGAGGCTCAATGCCGGTACGCTCAGGAATGATCCAGATCTGGTAAAGATGCAGCGGCTCGGTGGCACTGGCGTTGTACTCCGAGTGACGCACACCGGTACCGGCGCTCATAATCTGGAATTCCCCGGCCGGGATCTGCTCTTTGTTGCCCATGCTGTCCTGATGCTCAACCGTGCCGGAGAGCACGTAAGTCAGAATTTCCATATCTTTATGCGGATGGGTACCAAAACCCTGGCCGCCTTCCACCACATCTTCATTGATCACCCGCAGCGCGGAGAAACCCATAAAGTTAGCGTCGTGATAGCTGGCGAAGGAAAAGGTGTGCCAGCTATCAAGCCAGCCGTGGTTAGCGTGACCGCGTTCTTCAGCTTTACGTACATAAATCATGTTCAAATCTCCTCAATGTTTTTTATAGTCTCTCCCTGAGGCGCGTTGATTGATAGCTGAAAAACTTCACGCCTCTGTTCAAAATCATTGAACAAAAGCGGACTTATCACTGAAACAGATCGAACGAACGCCGTTGGTGAAGGGTTGAGGCAATGAAGGGAGAGCGCGGACATACCGGAAAGACGGATAAATCTGCCGGATAATGAAAGCGGGATAATCAGTTTTGACTTTATTTTTTCTTTTTACCGGCCCGGGCATATTCAGGCTAAATTTAAGGTGTTAGAGAAATAATTAACGCATTAAAAATGATAATTTAAAAATAACCCTTAATAAGGGATGACTTTTGATACCTTAAAAGTTTATTTATAAAATGAATAATGTGATCGCTGTAAACGCCCCGCCCACTCAAACCCTACTAAAATAGCCAGCAAATAAAAAGCCTGTGGCTTTAAATACTCTCCGATTCATTTTATTTCTGATTATTATTAGGAACCCAATTATGGATGCCGTTCAAAATACGCTGATATCAGATGAAACTCCACGCTGGAGAAAAAGCGATACCGTCTGGATGCTGGGACTGTATGGCACAGCAATTGGTGCTGGCGTTTTGTTTTTGCCGATCAATGCCGGCACTGGCGGTTTACTGCCGTTAATCATTATGGCGCTGCTGGCTTTCCCGATGACCTTCTTTGCTCATCGTGGGCTCACCCGTTTTGTTCTTTCCGGCAAGAATCCTGGAGAAAACATTACTGAAGTGGTGGAGGAACATTTTGGAACCGGCGCGGGAAAACTGATCACCCTGCTCTATTTTTTTGCTATTTACCCTATTCTGCTGGTGTACAGCGTCGCGATTACCAACACCGTCGACAGCTTTCTCACCCACCAGCTTCATTTAATATCGCCACCGCGTGCGGTACTGGCTTTCATTCTGATTGTCGGCATGATGGCGATTGTGCGCTTCGGCGAAAAAGCGATTGTGAAGGCGATGAGTATTCTGGTGTTCCCGTTCGTGGCCGCCCTGATGCTGCTCGCGCTGTATCTGATCCCGCAGTGGAACGGAGCCATTCTGGATACGCTCTCGATGAAGGGTTCCGAAACCACCGGCGGCGGATTATGGCTCACGCTGTGGCTGGCCATTCCCGTGATGGTGTTCTCCTTCAATCACTCGCCGATTATTTCATCGTTTGCAGTGGCCAAGCGTCAGGAGTACGGCGATCAGGCGGCGTCAAAATGTTCACGCATTTTGGCTTGCGCCCATATCATGATGGTCCTCACCGTGATGTTCTTCGTCTTCAGCTGCGTCCTGAGTCTCTCCCCGGCAAACCTGGCGGAGGCGAAGGCGCAGAATATTTCCATCCTTTCCTACCTCGCTAACCATTTTAATGCCCCGTTGATTGCCTGGATGGCCCCGATTATCGCCATTATCGCGATCACCAAATCCTTTCTCGGCCACTATCTGGGTGCGCGTGAAGGTTTCAACGGCATGGTGATTAAATCGCTTCGCAGCAAAGGTAAGTCGATCGAAATTAATAAACTGAACCGCATCACCGCCTTCTTTATGCTGGCCACCACCTGGCTTGTTGCCACCCTGAACCCCAGCATTCTTGGCATGATTGAAACGCTGGGCGGACCGGTTATCGCCATGATCCTGTTCCTGATGCCGATGTACGCCATCAATAAAGTCCCGGCGATGCGTAAATATAGCGGTCATCTGAGCAATCTCTTTGTCGTCATCATCGGCCTGATTGCTATCTCCGCCATCGCCTTTTCTTTACTGAACTAATGCCGTCGCTTGCCATACCGGTCAGCACCTCGTTTATATTGCAATCCGCATGGGTGAATCATGATTAGCGTTTTCGATATTTTTAAAATCAGCATCGGGCCATCCAGTTCGCATACCGTCGGGCCGATGAAAGCGGGTAAACATTTCGTTGATACGCTAAAGGAAAAGGGCCTGCTGGATAGCATGACCCGGCTGGTGGTGGATATTTATGGCTCTCTTTCCCTGACGGGAAAAGGTCATCATACCGATATTGCGATTATTCTCGGCCTGAGTGGCTATCTGCCCGACACCGTGGATATCGATCAGATCCCAGCCATCATTCGCGACGTGAATACTCTGCAACAGTTGCGCATCAAAGAAGGCCAACGGGATATCGCCTTCCCGGTGGCAGAGTGCATGCGCTTTCACAGTGAGTTTCTGCCGTTACATGAAAACGGCATGAGCATCACCGCCTTTTGTGACGGCAAAAGCGTTCACGCCCAGACCTATTATTCTGTCGGAGGCGGCTTTATTGTCACCGAAGACGATTTTGGTAAAAACCTGGATAGCGAAGTCGATATTCCCTTCCCCTTCTACTCCGCCCGTAACCTGCTGGCGCATTGCCATAATAACAACCTGTCGATTTCGGCCGTGATGATGAAAAATGAGATAGCACGCTATGGCCGCCGGGAAGTCGAAGACAATATGGCACAACTGTGGCAAACCATGCGCAATGCGATCACCCGTGGCATCAGTACTGAAGGCGTGTTACCCGGCCCGCTGAAGGTGCCGCGTCGCGCCTCTTCTCTGCATCGCATTCTGGCCCCCCAGAGTCAGTCTATTACTCCGCTAAGTGCGATGGACTGGGTGAATATGTTCGCGATGGCGGTAAGTGAGGAAAACGCCGCGGGAGGACGGGTGGTCACCGCCCCCACCAATGGCGCATGCGGCATTATCCCGGCGGTACTGGCTTATTACGATCGCTTCATCAAGCCGGTAACGCCTGAACTCTATATGCGTTATTTCCTGACGGCAGGCGCAATTGGCATTCTCTATAAGATGAATGCGTCGATTTCTGGCGCTGAGGTCGGCTGTCAGGGAGAGGTCGGCGTGGCCTGTTCGATGGCGGCGGCGGGCCTGGCCGAACTGCTGGGCGCCGATGCGGAGAAAGTCTGCATCGCGGCTGAGATCGGTATGGAGCATAATCTGGGTCTGACCTGCGATCCCGTTGCCGGTCAGGTCCAGGTGCCCTGTATAGAACGGAATGCGATTGCGGCCGTCAAAGCCATTAACTCAACCAGTATGGCGATGTACCGCACCAGCGATCCCAAAGTGTCGCTGGATAAGATCATTGAAACCATGTTTGAAACCGGCAAAGACATGAACGCTAAATACCGTGAAACAGCGCGTGGCGGTCTGGCGATCAAAGTCGCGGTCTGCGAAGCGTAATGACCTGAAAACCGCTGGCAGTCAGGCTGGCGGTTGCTTGATTAACCCGGCACTGACCGGGTCTATGCTGTGAGCGGGGTTATTTTGCTTCGCTTTCGGTGGCCAGATCTGACCAGACCATGCTGCGCACTTCAGAAGAGGTATACCATTCATTTATGGTTGCGCTGGCAGGCTGCTCAGCCACTGATTCCGTGTTATCCGCCACCGGAGACGGGCAGCGCTGTTTTTTCCGGATACGAATGCGGGCCGGTGACGCGGCGGTAAACTGCGCGTTAAAGGTTCGCATGTGTGAATCGGACAGAATTGACTCCAGCTGATGCAGCCGCCCAAGACCACGTAAAATACCGATTAACGTACTCAGGGTGACTGATTCACCCAACTCTGCCCGTTTAATGGTGGCGGTGCCGACGCGCGCGCGTTCAGCAAGTTCAATCTGCGAGAGCCCAAGCTGCATACGGGTTTCTTTAATTCTGCTGCACAATTCAGAAATAATTGCGCTATCGGACAGGGTATTAAAACGCATATCAATACCTCATTGCGGGATATACAGAATAAATTATTGAGTAAACCAGCGGCTAAATAAAGCGGATAATTTCAGAATAACAGCATCCGCATCAAGGTAAGTTATTTATTAACCAGGTGCAGCGGGTATGGAGCAAGTGTGATGTTAACCGCTATTAATAAACCCATCGCACTGGCTTTATTTTTCTGGTTCATCAATGCCGTTTCGCATCGGTCTTTCAGGGCGCAGTAAAAACCGCCGCAGAAGTTTTTTATTAACAACTGACACCACCTGATATAACTTTCTGGCTTTATTTTTAATTGAATTATTGCCGTTGCAGCAGCAGTAGCTGCAGGGAAAGATTGTCATTGCCGGGCACAACATATTAACCACAGGATCACCCGCAGATCCGGTGAGGAGAGTACTGACCGCCCGCCTCCGCCAATCGGTGAGTGGCAGCCAAAAAAAAAGCCAGCACCCGGGCTGGCTAAAGTAATACTGGAAGCAATGTGAGCAATGTCGTGCTTTCTCAGGCTGTCGGGCGACTACCCGAGAACGCATCGCAATAATAATCATTATCATTCGCGTCTGTAAAGCGATTTTGCCGATTTTTTTGTTGATTATTGGCGTGAATCCCTTGATGTTAAAAGGGATTTACCCATTTAATTCGCCGGGGAGGCACCATGAGTGAGATAACCATTCGCCACGTTATGCCGGAAGATGCGGCTGCACTACAGAGGATTTATAGTCAGCCCGATACCCAGGCGAATACGCTACATCTGCCCCACTCGTCGTTACAGATGTGGCAAACCCGGCTCAGCACTCCCCAGCCAGGCGTACGTCTATTGGTCGCCTGTATGGATGACGAGGTGGTCGGGCAATGCGCCCTGGAAGTGCCCGAGCGCGCCCGACGGCGTCACTCCGCCACGCTGGGCATGGGGGTCGACGAACGTTACCGCCAGCGCGGTGTGGGCCGCGCCCTGATGCAGGAGATGGTTAGCTTGTGCGACAACTGGCTGCAGGTCTCGCGGATGGAACTGACGGTGTTTGTTGATAATGCGCCGGCCATCGCCCTTTATCGTCGTTTCGGTTTTGAGATCGAGGGAACGGCTAAGGGCTTCGCAGTGCGGCACGGTGAACTGATCGACGCGCATTATATGGCGCGGCTGAAATCCTGACGCCTCAGAATAAAAAAGGGCACTCTGAGGTATGATGCTCGTCAGTTAAGGTTAAATTTGTAAAGGCTGTCACGGTCAAACGTGGCAGCTTTTTTACTGGGCGAGCGTGCCGGAATGCGGGCCTGAGCGCCACTCTCATGCTCTTTCAACAGCACACACCGAAGCTTCAGAGCAGGCGGGTGCCGATCAGCGGCAGGCAATCCGCAGCGCTGAACAGAATGAGTCTGCCAGGAGAGCCCGCAGGACGCGGGCGAAAGGCGGGGCGGCACAGGATGAGCCATCTCCGGCGGTCCGTCAGGCAGACGAATGAAGTGAAGGAACCGCGCAGCGGCGCGAGGACCGCCAGCCCCTGAGCGGCGCCAGACTGCGTTATCACCTGCTGCTTAACTGACGAGCATTACACCCCAGGGTGCCCTTGTGCCTTAATAACCGGCGCTGAGATCGTCGATGCTGCGCGGATCGGACGCGCCATACAGCATGCCGTCCGGCCCAATCATAATGCTCTGGGTGCTGCCCATCGCCGGCAGCACTTTCACATGCTGGCCTTTGCTTTCCAGCAGACGCAGCGTATCCGGGCTGAAGCCTTTCTCAACGCGCAGCTGATCCGGCAGCCACTGATGATGAAAACGCGGTGCATTGGTGGCTTCGGCGACGTTCATCCCGAAATCAATGCTGTTCACCACCATCTGCAATACCGTGGTGATGATACGGCTGCCGCCCGGACTGCCGGTGACCAGCCAGGTTTTACCGCCTTTAGCCACGATGGTCGGTGACATGGAAGAGAGCGGACGTTTCGCCGGCTGCACCGCATTGGCTTCACCGCCGACCAGCCCATAGACGTTTGGCGTCCCCGGTTTCGCCGAGAAATCATCCATTTCGTTATTCATCAGAATGCCGCTGTTGCCCGCCACAATCCCACTGCCGAAATAGGTATTCAGGGTGTAAGTGACCGCCACCGCATTGCCCTGTTTATCCACCACCGAGAAATGGGTGGTCTGGTTACTTTCATAGGGTTCGAGCTTGCCGGGTTTGATCTCGCTGGAAGGACGCGCTTTGGCGACATCAATCTGCTGCGCCAGGGTTTTGGCGTAGGCTTTGCTGGTTAACGCCTGCCACGGCACCTTAACGAAATCGGGATCGCCAAGGTATTCAGAGCGGTCCGCATAGGCATATTTCTCCGCTTCGGCCATCACCTGCATCGCATCAGCACTGCCAAAGCCCATCTTCGCCAGATCGAAGTTTTCGAGGATATTGAGGATCTGCACGATGTGGATGCCACCGGACGACGGCGGTGGCATCGAGAAGACCTCATAACCACGGTAGGTGCCGCTGATCGGCTTACGTTCAACCGCGCGGTAGGCCGCCAGATCGGCTTTATTGATCAGGCCGCCGTGCTGCGCCATCTCGCCCGCAATCTCATCGGCGATAGCGCCTTTATAAAAAGCATCCGGTCCCTGACGGGCAATTAATTGCAGGCTGTGGGCGAGGTTTTTCTGCACCAGCCGGTCGCCCTGCTGCCACGGCGTGCCGTCCGCTTTGTAGAAGATCGCTTTACTGTTGGGATGGTTAATCAGCACTTCTTTGCCGTAGGTTTTCAGGTCATCCGCCAGCGCATCATTGACCACGATGCCATCACGCGCCAGTTTTATCGCCGGAGCCAGCAGCGTACTCAGCGGCAGCGTGCCATATTTATGGGCGGCCAGCGCCAGCCCCGCCACCGTGCCGGGTGTGCCGGAGGCCAGATGCGAGGTGAGCGACAGCTTACTGTCGGCATTTCCCTGCTTGTCGAGGAACATGTCACGCGAGGCGTGGCCCGGAGCCATTTCACGGAAATCGATGGCGCTGGTGCGTCCGGAGGCCGTGCGCAGCAGCATAAAGCCGCCACCGCCGAGGTTACCGGCCTGTGGATGGGTGACGGCCAGCGCAAAGCCCACCGCCACTGCGGCATCAACGGCGTTGCCGCCCTGACGCAGAATCTCGACTCCGACCTGGGTTGCCATCGCATCAACCGACGCCACCATGCCGTGCTGTGCTTTTACCGGGTGGAAGGTGTCGCTGTCGACGCCGTAGGAAACCGGCGGTGCCTGCGTCGGGGCCGCATTCGCCCCCGCCACCACGGTAAAGCTCATCACCAACGACCAGCCGAGCTGGCGCACTGTTGCCTGCATTTTCATCCCGCCACCATCCTTATTTGTTATTTACATTTTTTTATCATTTCCGCAAGTGGCTACAAATACAGCAAATTAGTCAGGGTTAAGTCAAATCAGGAATACATCTGAAGGTAAGGTCTGTGATATCGCGTAAACTTATGCATGCGACCCTGGACGCCGGACGATGGCGTTCAGCATCCAGCACCTGTCGCTTTCAGGAAGGAGGAATGATGAAGAAGTGGATTATTGCTTTGGCGGCTCTGCTGCCCTTCGCCACGCTGGCGAATACGCTGAACAGTACCAACGATCCTAACCGGCCCGGCTATAACCCGAGCCAGCAACGGATGCAGAACCAGATGCAGACGCAACAGCAGCAACAGCAGATGAAGCTGCGCCAGGATCAGCAGCGTCAGACGCAGGATATGCAGCGTAAGATGCAGGAGCAGCGCAACAGCGCCCAGCAGCGGGTGATCACCTCCCAGCCGGGCCAGCAGAACCAGAATCAGAACTAGCTAAAATTGGGGCCGATGATGTCGATGCAGTCGGTACAGATGGCATCAACGCCCCATTTCAGCAGTTCCCGCGCCCGCTCCGGGCGGTTAACGGTATAGGCGAGAATTTTCAGGCCCGCCGCTTTCAGCTCCGCCACCCGCGCTTCGGTCAGCACTTTGTGATTGAGATGGATTGAAACGCAGGCCAGCGCCGACGTCTTCTCGCGCCATTGCTCATCCCAGCTGTGCGACAGTAAACCGCGCGGCAGCTGCGGTTCGGCCTGCATCGCTGCCTCCAGCGCAATGTAAGAGAACGACGAGAGTAACGGCGGCGTTTGCCCCTGCCACAGGCTGGCTGCTGCCTGCGCCACTGCCTGTCCGGTTTCCGCCTCGCTGCCGGTGGTCGGTTTTATTTCGATATTCGCCATCATCTGATGCTGACGACAGCGATCCGCCACCTGATCCAGCCGCGCCAGCTTCTCGCCGTTAAACGCTTTACTGAACCAGCTGCCGGCATCCAGTTGCGACAGTTTATCCCACGGCAGCTGCCCTGCAACGCCCCAGCCGTTGCTGGTGCGGTCCAGCGTGTCGTCGTGCAGCAGGAAAATCTGCGCATCGCCCGATAATTTGGCATCAAATTCAATCATCTGATGGCCATATTTCGCCCCGACGTCAATTGCCGCCAGGGTGTTTTCAGGTGCCAGGTTGCCGCCGCCGCGGTGCGCGACGATGTGCGGATAGGGCCAGTGTTGTGTGCTCATTCCAGACGCTTTCCATGGGTTGAATCGAAGAAGTGTAACGCATCTGCCGGCAGATGCAGCCACAGCGTGCTGCCGGGCTGTGGCCGCTCGCTGTGGCCTAAGCGTACCACCAGCGGCGTATCTCCGATGCGGCCATGGGCAAGATTGTCAGCCCCCAGCATTTCCAGCGTATCAACCCGCAGCGGCACCCCGCCCTGCTCACGGCTGCTGAGCCGGATATGTTCCGGCCGGATACCCAGCACCACCGGACGGTTGGCCCACTTCGCTTTGCTTTCGCTTAGCGGCAGGGCGAACGACGCGTCCAGATTAAAACGGCTGCCATCACTGTTGAATGCGCCTTTCAGCAGGTTCATCGCCGGTGCGCCGATAAACGAGGCGACGAACTGACTGGCGGGACGCTCGTAAACCTCAACCGGCGTGCCCAGTTGCTCGACCACGCCTTTGTTCATTACCATCACCCGCTGCGCCAGCGTCATCGCTTCAACCTGATCGTGGGTGACATACAGGCTGGTGGTCTGCAAACGCCGATGCAGCTGTTGCAGCTCCAGACGCATCTGCACCCGCAGGCGCGCATCAAGGTTGGAGAGCGGCTCATCGAACAGAAAGACCGCCGGTTCACGCACAATCGCGCGGCCCATGGCAACGCGCTGACGCTGCCCGCCAGAGAGCTCACGCGGCCGGCGGGTCAGCAGATGATCCAGCTCAAGGCTGCGCGCGGCGTCCAGCACCCGTAGCCGAATCTGTTCTTTGCCCATGCCGCGGATCTTCAGGCCATAGGCCATATTCTCTTCCACTGACATATGGGGATAGAGCGCATAGTTCTGGAACACCATCGCAATGCCGCGATCTTTTGGCTCTTGCTGGGTAACGCGTTTGTTGTCGATGTAGATGTCGCCGGAGCTGACGCGCTCGAGGCCCGCTACCATCCGCAGCAGAGTCGATTTACCGCAGCCGGAGGGGCCCACCATCACCATAAATTCGCCATCATTTACCGTGACGTTCAGCGGCTGAATGATCTGATTTTTACCGTCGTAGGACTTGGTCACTGCCTGAAGGGTTACGCCTGCCATCTTATTTCTCACTCTCAACCAGGCCGCGCACAAAGGCACGCTGCATGACTAACACCACCACCACCGGTGGGATCAGGGTTAATAACATCGCCGCCATCACTTCGTTCCACTGGGTCGGTGAACCGCTGGTGGAGATCATGCTTTTAATCCCCGCCACCGCCGTGCCGAGGCTGGGGTCATTGATGATCAGCAGCGGCCAGAGATACTGATTCCAGCCGTAGATAAAGGTGATAACGAACAGCGCCGCCAGATTGGTTTTCGACAGTGGCAGCACGATATCGCGGAAGAAACGCAGCGCGCTGGCACCATCAATCCGGGCGGCTTCCACCAGTTCATCCGGCAGTGACATAAAAAACTGGCGGAACAAAAAGGTGGCGGTCGCCGATGCCATCAGCGGCAGGGTCAGGCCGCTATAACTGTCGAGCAGATTCAGCTCGGCGATCACCTGCACCGTCGGGAAAATACGCACCTCGACCGGCAGCATCAGGGTGATGAAAATCAGCCAGAAGAACAGCGTCCGCAGCGGAAAGCGGAACCAGACCAGCGCAAATGCCGAGAGCATCGAGACGGTGATTTTGCCGACGGTGATCCCGAGCGCCATGATGGTGCTGTTCAGCAGCATCAGGCCGAATGCCGGGCCGTTGCCGTTCACGCCGTGGGTCCAGATGCGCGAGACGTTTTCCCACAGGTGGCTGCCGGGTACCAGCGTCATCGGCACCTGATAGACCGCATCGTTATCCAGCGTTGCCGCCACGAAGGCGACGTAGAGCGGGAACAGGATGGTCAGCACGCCCAGGATCAGCACGATGTGGCTGAAGATATCCAGCCCGCGTCGGTTCTCAATCATTGGTATTGCACCTTACGTTCAACGAAACGGAACTGAATCACCGTCAGACCGATCACCAGCACCATCAGCACCACCGACTGGGCAGCAGATGAGGAGAGATCCAGACCGGTGAAGCCTTCGCGATAGATTTTGTAGATCAGCGTGGTGGTGGCCTGCACCGGTCCGCCGCCGGTGGCAGCATCGATCACCGGGAAGGTATCGAAGAAGGCATAAATCAGGTTCACCACCAGCAGGAAGAAGCTGACCGGCGTAATCAGCGGTAATGAGAGCTGAAAGAAACGCCGCACCGGCCCGGCACCGTCAATCGCGGCGGCTTCAACCAGCGATTTGGGGATCGACTGCAGCGCGGCGAAAAAGAACAGGAAGTTGTAGCTCATCTGCTGCCAGATTGACGCCAGCACAATCAGGAACATCGCCTGGCCGCTGTTTTGCGCGTAGTTCCAGTTGTAGCCGATGTGGTTCAGCAGGTAGCTGAACAGGCCAAGGCCGGGATTAAACAGAAACATCCACAGCACCGCCGCCACCACCGGCGCGACGGCATACGGCAGCAGCAGCAGCGTCTGATAAAGTTTGCGCAGTCGCACCACGTAATCCACCAGCGCCGCCAGCAGCAGCGACAGCACCATGCCGCACACCGTGACCAGACCGCTGAATTTGATGGTGGTCCAGAATGAATCCAGATAGTAAGGATCGGCAAACAGCCGTTTAAAGTTATCCAGCCCGACGAAGGTGCTGGAGATGCCAAAAGGATCGAGGCTTTGCAGCGAATACCATAAGGCTTCGCCAGCCGGCCAGAGAAAGAAGATGGCGGTGATCACCAGTTGCGGCAGCACCAAAAGATAGGGCAACAGGCTGGTGCGAAATACCGGACGAGATGAGGACATGGCGTACTCTGATTCAGAAAGAGAAAGGGCCAGCCGGTGCTGGCCCGATACAGCGGATTACTTCACCTGCTGCTGGAAACGACGCAGCAGTTCATTGCCGCGTTTAACCGCATTATCCAGTGCGCCCTGCGGCGACTGTTTGCCGGTCCAGACGCTTTCCAGCTCTTCATCCACCACGGTACGAATCTGTGGCATGTTGCCAAGACGCATCCCTTTGGTGAACGGTAACGGCGGCTTGTTCAGCATCTGACGGGTCGCGATATCGGCACCCGGATTTTTATCGTAGAAGCCCTGCTGTTTGCTCAGCTCATAGGCAGCCGTGGTGATCGGCAGATAGCCGGTTTTCTGATGCCATTCAGCAGCGATTTCTGGCTGGGCGAGGAACTGCATAAACTCAGCCACACCTTTGTAAGTGGCCGCATCTTTGCCCTTCATTACCCACAGGCTGGCCCCGCCGATGATGGCGTTTTGTGGTGCCTCAGGGACGGTGTCGTCATACGGCATCATGCCTACGCCGAAGTTAAATTTGGCGTAATGACGAATATCCGCCAGCGAGCCGGATGAGGCGGTGGTGATACCGCAATCGCCGTTATAGAACTTGGCGGTGGACTCATCTTTGCGGCCAAAGTAGGTGAAGTCGCCCTGTTTATTCATCTCTTCCAGCATCTGGATATGACGAACCTGCACCGGCTTATTGAACTCCAGGACCGCATCGTGTCCGTCAAAACCGTTGTTTTTGGTCGCTACCGGCAGCGCATGCCAGGCACTGAAGTTTTCGATCTGAATCCAGCCCTGCCAGCCGCTGGCGTAACCACAGCTCATGCCCGATTTACGCAGCGCCGCCGCATCTTTCGCCAGCTCCTGCCAGGTTTTAGGCGGCTGGTCCGGATTAAGACCCGCTTTTTTGAACGCGTCTTTGTTGTAGTAGAGCACCGGCGTCGAGCTGTTGAACGGCTGAGAGATCAGCTGACCGTTGCTGTCGCTGTAGTAGCCCGCCACCGTCGGCACAAACTGTTTTTCATCAAACGGAATACCGGCATCTTTAAACACCTGATGCACCGGCACAATCGCCTGCGACGCCATCATGGTGGCGGTACCGACTTCATACACCTGCAACACGGCGGGTGCTTTGCCGGTGCGCACGGCCGCGATACCTGCCGCCAGGCTCTGCTCGTAGTTACCTTTGTAGGTCGGAACAATTTTGTAATCGGGATGGGCCTGGTTAAAGCGTTGCGCCAGCGAGTCAACTTCTTTGCCTAACTCGCCTTCCATAGAGTGCCAGAACGGGATCTCAGTGGCGGCCAGCGCCTGGCCGCTGAGCGCTAGGCTAAGCAGTGCGCCGATCAGGCTACGACGATAGGTAACGACGGACATAGAATTTTCCTGTGCAGGTAAATACGCGTGAAATCACGCATTTGTGGTTCGCGAAGTAACATGACACGGGAAAATGAAGGATTAATAACGGGCAGATGACAGCCAGATGACAGGCTTAAGCGTGGAAAAGACGGAGCGGCTACCGGCCGGGCTGAGATTTTTGATAAGGTCTGGCCTGGTTGCGGTAAGACTGAGCCCTGCACAGAGAACACGGTCAGATCGGAAAGACGCTAAAGCCAATCCATGACACGCTCGGCCCGCGCGATTACGCACCCATTTTGATGGCCGTCGGCGGCACATAACGCACCCATTTCGAAGGCCGTCGGCGGCGCAGCGGGCATTTATATCGAAGGCCGTCGGCGGCACATCACGCACCCATTTCGAAGGCCGTCGGCGGCGCAGCGCGCATTTATATCGAAGGCCGTCGGCGGCGCAGGCAGGTTGCGGGCGGACAGCGCGCAGTAACCGGAGCGTACATTGAGTACGTGAGGATTACGAGCACTGCCCAACCACAACCTGACCAGTAAGCCAGGCCGATGTACCAAAGGGCGCAGTAACCGGAGCGTACATTCAGTACGTGAGGATTACGAGCACTGCCCAACCACAACCTGACCAGCAAGCCAGGCCGTGCCCCATCAGGCACCCAGGTATGCGCTTCGGACGGCTTCATTGGAAAGCAGCGCGGCCCCGCTATCCTCCAGCACTACGTGGCCGTTTTCCAGCACGTAGCCACGATCAGCCAGCTTCAGCGCCTGGTTGGCGTTCTGCTCCACCAGGAAGATGGTCATTCCTTCGCTGCGCAGCTGTTCGATGGTGTCGAAGATCTGCTGAATAATAATCGGTGCCAGACCCAGCGACGGTTCATCCAGCAACAGCAGGCGGGGCTGGCTCATCAGCGCACGGCCAATCGCCAGCATCTGCTGCTCACCGCCGGACATGGTGCCGGCACGCTGGATTTTGCGCTCCTCCAGCCGCGGGAACAGTTGATAAACGCGCTTAATCCGCTCCAGATATTGCGGGCGGCTGGCAAAAAAGCCGCCCATCGCCAGATTCTCTTCCACCGTCATACGCGAAAACACCCGCCGGCCTTCCGGCACGATGGCGATAGCTTCACGCATGATACGTGCCGTTTGCCAGTCGGTAATGGTTTTACCGTCAAAGGTGATGGTGCCGTGGCTGGCTCGCGGTTCGCCACACAGCGTACCCAGCAGCGTGGTTTTTCCGGCACCGTTGGCCCCAATCAGCGTGACGATCTCGCCCTGATTAATGTAAAGGCTGACGTTATGCAACGCCTGGATTTTGCCATAGTGAGCGCTCACGTTATCAATGGTTAACATCGCATTTGCCATCTTACGCCTCTCCTAAATAGGCACGGATCACGTCCGGATTATTGCGGATCTCTTCCGGCGTGCCGTTAGCCAACGGCGTTCCCTGATTGACCACGTAAATGCGATCGGAAATACCCATCACCAGCTTCATATCATGTTCTATCAGCAGCACGGAAACTTTGTGCTCGCCACGCAGTTCGGCGATCAGCTCATCAAGCTCGTGCGTCTCTTTGGGGTTAAGACCGGCCGCCGGTTCATCCAGCATCAGGATTTCCGGGCGGGTCACCATGCAGCGCGCAATCTCCAGACGACGCTGCTGACCATAAGCCAGGTTACCGGCCTGACGGTTAGCCAGATCCAGCAGACCGACCCGCTCCAGCCAGTTGGCTGCGCGATCGAGCGCCTCGCTTTCACTGCGACGAAACGCCGGTGTTTTGAGCAGGCCGGCAAACAGCCCGCTCTTCAGATGTTGATGTTGCGCCACCAGCAGGTTTTCAATCACCGTCATTTCACGAAACAGCCGCACGTGCTGGAAGGTGCGCACAATCCCCATCCGCGCAATCTTCTGGCCGGGCAATCCTTCCAGATGCTGCTCACGCAGTTTAATGCTGCCGCCGGTCGGCTTGTAGAAGCCGGTCAGGCAGTTAAACACCGTGGTTTTACCGGCACCGTTCGGCCCGATTAGCGAGACGATTTCCTGCGGATGCAGCGCCAGCGCCACGTTGTTAACCGCTAACAGGCCGCCGAAGCGCATCATCAGGCCTTCAACGGCTAATAAAGGCTGACTCATGCCTGTTCTCCTTGTTTACCTTGTCTCAGCTTCAGATGCGGACGCTTCATCGGCAACAGTCCCTGCGGACGCCAGATCATCATCAGCACCATTAAGCCTCCCAGCACCAGCATGCTGTACTCATTGAGATCACGCATCAGCTCGCGCGACACCACCAGCAGAATGGCGGCCAGTATCACCGCAAACTGCGAGCCCATGCCGCCGAGTACCACAATCGCCAGCACAAAAGCCGATTCGACAAAGGTAAAGGATTCCGGGCTGACAAAGCCCTGGCGCGCGGCGAACAGGCTGCCGGCAAAGCCGGCGAAGGCGGCGCTGATGGTGAAGGCAGTCAGTTTAATCCGGGTCGGGCTGAGGCCAAGCGAACGGCAGGCGATTTCATCCTCACGCAATGCTTCCCAGGCGCGGCCCAGCGGCATCCGCAACAGACGGTTAATCACAAACAGCGTCAGCACCACCAGCAGCAATGCCACCAGATAGAGGAAGATAATCCGGTCACTGGGATCGTATTTCAGGCCAAAGAAATGGTGGAAGGTATCCCAGCCGCCTTCACGCGGCGTCCGGCCAAATTCCAGACCAAAGAAGGTCGGTTTCGGGATCTGGCTGATGCCGTTCGGACCACCGGTCAGGGCGGTATTGTTGAGCAGCAGAATACGCACGATCTCACCAAAGCCCAGCGTCACAATTGCCAGATAGTCGCCGCGCAACCGCAAGACCGGGAAACCCAGCAGCAGACCAAACAGCGCGGCCACCATGCCCGAGAGCGGCAGGCATTGCCAGAAGCCCAGCCCGTAATAGTGATTCAGCAAGGCGAAGGTATAGGCGCCGATGGCATAGAAGCCGCCGTAACCTAAAACCAGTAAGCCCGACAGGCCGACCACCACGTTCAGCCCGAGACCGAGCATCACGTAGATCAGCGTCATGGTGGCAATATCGACCGTGCCGCGCGACACCAGGAAGGGCCAGGCGAGCGCCGCCACGATCATTACCGCCATCACCAGTTTTTGCTTCGGCGTTGAGCCATCAATGCCTGGCAACACCAGCGCCGGACCCGAGATTTTCTTCAGGCCGCTCTGCCAGACCGGCCGCAGCAGCTGGAACAGAAATACCACCACACAGGCGACCGCAATCCAGTTCCAGCGCACGCTGCCGGCGTTTTGCACCACCAGGTTAGTGCCGTCCAGATTCAGGCGCAGCCCCATAAAGAAGCTGGCGAGCAGCAGCAGCATCAGCGACGAAATCAGGGCGTTGAGTAAGGAAGACTTCATACTTTTTCCACCTCCGGACGGCCCAGAATCCCGGTCGGCATCACCAGCAGTACCACAATCAGTAAGGCAAAGGAGACCACATCTTTATACTCGGTGCTCAGATAGGCGGAAGTCAGCGCTTCGGCGATTCCCAGCACCAGGCCACCAATCATCGCGCCCGGAATACTGCCAATGCCGCCCAGTACCGCAGCGGTGAACGCCTTCATGCCGGCCATAAAGCCGATGAACGGGTTGATCGATCCGTAAAACTGGCCCAGCAACACGCCCGCGACCGCCGCCATGGCGGCACCGATGACAAAGGTCAGTGAGATGACGCGATCGGTATTGATGCCCAGCAGGCTGGCCATTTTCAGATCTTCGGCACAGGCGCGACAGGCGCGGCCCATACGCGAATAGCGAATAAAGGTGGTCAGCGCCAGCATCGCCAGGAACGTCACCACCCAGATCACAATTTGCATGGTGGAGATGGTGGCGGCAAAGCCGTTGCTCTCGCCGACGGTCCACTGACCGGTAATCAGGCTCGGCAGCGCCAGGTCGCGCGATCCCTGGGTCAGGCTGACGTAGTTTTGCAGGAATATCGACATCCCGATGGCGGAGATCAGCGCAATCAGGCGCTTAGAGGAGCGCACCGGCCGGTAGGCGACGCGTTCAATGCTCCAGCCGTAGGCGCTGGAGATAATTACCGCCATCACAAACCCGGCGGCAATCATCAGCCAGCTGGTGTCGATGCCCATCATCATCAGGGCGGCAATCACGATAAAGGAGACGTAGCTACCGATCATGTAAACCTCGCCGTGGGCGAAGTTGATCATGCCGATGATGCCGTAAACCATGGTGTAACCGATGGCGATCAGCGCATAGGTGCTGCCGAGGGTAACACCGTTGAACATCTGCTGGATAAAATAGAGGAACTGCTCGGACATACCTTAACCCTTACTTATCCGCTCGTGACCGAACGGAGTACAAAAAACGCCTGGCAGCACAGACCAGGCGTTAGTGTTGCAGGGGAGCAGGCAACGGTTACCCGCTACCTGACCCGCCAGTAAACAGCCTGATTTACTTCACAGCGGTCGAGGTACCGTCGGCATGCCATTTGAAGACACCGAACTCAAAGCCTTTCAGATCGCCTTTCTGATCCCAGCTCAGGTTGCCCATCACGGTTGGCACCGCAGCGCCTTCCTTCAGGTTTTTCACGATATCTTCCGGCTCTGCGCTCTTGCTGCGCTCCATCCCGGCCGCCAGCGATTGCAGGGCAGCATAGGTGGTCCAGACGAACGGACCGGTTGGATCGAGTTTCTTCGCTTTCAGCGCATCAACGATCGGTTTGTTGGTCTCAACCTGATCGTAGCGTTTCGGTAAGGTCACCAGCATGCCTTCAGAGGCGGCACCGGCGATGTTGGACAGCGAGGCGTTACCGACCCCTTCCGGCCCCATGAACTGGGTTTTCAGACCGGCAGCACGCGCCTGGCGAACAATCTGGCCCATCTCCGGGTAATAACCGCCGAAGTAGACGAAATCGACGTTCTCTTTCTTAAAGCGCGCCACCAGGGTGGAGAAATCTTTATCGCCTGCGGTGATACCTTCAAACATCACGATGTTGGCGCCCTGCTTTTTCAGGCTATCCTGCACTGAACGCGCCAGGCCTTCGCCATACTGCTGCTTGTCGTGAACCACGGCGATCCGCTGCGGCTTCAGTTCGGTCATGGCATATTTGGCTGCAGTCGGGCCCTGATCGGAGTCGAGACCGGTGGTGCGCATAATCAGTTTATAACCGCGGGCGGTGAGATCCGGTGCGGTGGCGGCAGGGGTAATCATCAGCACGCCTTCATCTTCATAGATGTCAGACGCCGGCTGGGTCGATGAGGAGCAGAGATGGCCGATAACATAGCGGATGCCGTCGTTGATCACTTTGTTGGCTACCGCCACCGCCTGTTTCGGGTCGCAGGCATCGTCATATTTCACCGCAACCAGTTTGTTGCCGTTGACGCCGCCTTTGGCATTAATATCTTCAATCGCCTGAGTCGCTCCGGCAAACTGCATGTCGCCATACTGCGCAACCGGGCCAGACATCGCCCCAACAATCGCCACTTTAATATCTTCAGCCAGCGCTGCATGGCTCATCGCCAGTGCTACGCATCCCGCCAGTAATGCGCGACCTTTCATTTTCATCCGGACTACCCCATGTGTTATGTCGTGTATGTGTGAGTGCAAACTGCCAGATAAAGATCAAAAACTGATTAAGCAATAATGAGTTAGCGCACTTTTCTGGCATTTATTAGTAATAAGGCTTTATTTTTCAGGTTATTAAACAGGAAGTTTCTTCTGTAAATCAACTGACATATTCAGAATTGCCTGAGTGCAACAGCATAATACACTGGATGCAACGGCCGGTTTTTCACCACTTTGCCAGCGGGTTATGCTGGATTGATCGCATCCGGGGCCTGTTTACAACTATCATCCTGGCAGCCAGGCCATCTTTTGACCTGTTTTATTGATGAAAATGTGTCAGCGCTCTGGTTGTATACTTTCGCTACACTTTCCCCTTTTACAAGTACAGGTGTTTGTCATGAAGCTCACCATCCAGCGTTTAACCGCGCTGACGCCGCAGGACCGCATTGATCTGGCAAAAATCTGGCCGGATCTGGAGATTGATAGTCTGGAACAGAGCCTGAATGAACGGCATCGCATTTACGCGGCGCGCTTCAACGATCGTCTGCTGGGTGCGTTGCAGCTGGAGATTTCAGGCATTCACGGCAAGATTCATCGGCTGGCGGTGCGCGATGTCACCCGTCGACGGGGAGTCGGACAATACTTGCTGGAAGAGACCATCAGGCAGAACGGCTCATTAGCGGACTGGTGGATGGCAGATGATGGCAGCGACGATCAGCAGGTGCGGGCGGCGTTTATGCAGGCGTGTGGTTTCAGGGCGCAGGCGGATGGCTGGGTATTAGCGGTCGGTTAGGCGGACGCAGAAAACAAAAAGGGCGACATCATGATGTCGCCCCTGAAGGTTACCTTAGGGTATTACGCTTCGATCGCCATGCGCAGTTTTTTCATGGCGTTCTTTTCCAGCTGGCGGACACGTTCCGCCGAGACGCCGTATTGATCGGCTAACTCCTGCAGCGTGGTTTTGTTGTCTTCATCCAGCCAGCGGGCGCGGATGATATGCTGACTACGCTCATCCAGACCTTCCATCGCATAGCTCAGCTTGTCTGCGGCGTGGGCATCCCAGTTATCCTCTTCGATGCCGTCGGCAAAGTCAGAGGTTTTATCCTGCAGATAGAGCACCGGTGCCATTGATTTGCCTTCGCCGCTCTCATCGTCGGCCGACATATCAAAAGTCATATCCTGCGCTGCCATACGTGATTCCATTTCACGCACGTCTTTACTGCTCACGCCCAGCTCGCGCGCCACCATCTCGACTTCATCCTGGTTGAACCAGCCCAGACGCTGCTTGGTTTTGCGCAGGTTAAAGAACAGCTTACGCTGTGCTTTAGTGGTCGCGACTTTCACGATACGCCAGTTACGCAGCACGTATTCATGAATCTCGGCTTTAATCCAGTGCACGGCAAATGAGACCAGGCGCACGCCCACTTCAGGGTTGAAGCGACGCACTGCTTTCATCAGGCCGATGTTACCTTCCTGAATCAGGTCAGCCTGCGGCAAGCCGTAGCCGGAGTAGTTACGAGCGATATGAACTACAAAGCGTAGGTGAGACAGGATCAGCGTCTTTGCCGCATCCAGATCGCCCTGGTAATGCAGCCGTTCAGCCAACGCTTTTTCCTCTTCTGCCGAGAGCATCGGCCAGGTATTGGCAGCCCGGACGTAAGACTCCAGGTTACCAAGAGGAGCAATAGCTAAAGTTTGCATTTCTTTGGTCATTCAAACCCTCACAAATTCAGTGGAATTGCCGCACATTTCCTTGCGCAGACGATACAGTATGTCAACGTCGCGCGAAATCCGAAAGCAATCTGTGCTACCGGGACAACAAAGTTATCCACAACAACAATTATAGCAGTGAATATTTTACACACAGATGACAGGAAGGGAAGCGGGTAATGCGTCCTCTGCATCCCATCTTCGGTAGCAGAGGACTATTATAACAAAAAAATGTTGCAGGCGTTTACTGGGGCGTAAATCGGCGTAAATGTTGTACCGTCGCCAGCCAGGCGGCCACCCAGCCGATGATAGCGGCAATCAGTAATAACAACAGCGCCTCATCCCAGGAGAACCCTTCCAGTGAGAAGGTGGTGCCGAATACGGTCGCCACGTGGGCCACCACCGACTGTAACCGCAGCACCAACACTTCTGACAGTACCAGCGACAGTACCGCGCCGCTGAAGCCCAGCAACGCGCCGCCATACAGGAACGGCCGCAGGATAAAGCCATCGGTCGCGCCAATCAGCTTTTGTACGTTGATGGTATCGCGGCGGGCAAAAATGCTGAGCCGTACGCTGTTACCGATCACCAGGAACACCGCCACAATCATCAGCACGCCGATCATTGAAGCAATCTGCCCTACCAGTCCGGTCAGCGCCGCCAGCCGTGCGAACCAGCTGTCGTCCATCCGCACTTCATCCACGCCCTGCACTTTGGTGACCCTATCGCGCAGGCTCTGCATGGTGTCAGAGTTCTGGAAATTAAGCTTCGGCGTGATAATCGCCACCGCAGGCAGCGGATTCTGCTCCAGCATATCCATTGCACCGCCAAAGCCTGACCAGTTGCGGAACTCATTGAGCGCCTCTTCCCGCGTCAGGTAATTGACGTTATCCACGCCATCAACCTGTTTGAGCTGCGCCACCACGTTTTCCGCAGCAGTGTCATCCAGCGCTTTGTCGAGATAGACCGTCAGCTGCGGTGCCGGATACCACTGCGTCGCCGCCTGACTGACGTTTTTCCACACCATATAGCAGACGCTTGGCAGGGTCAGCGAAATGGCGATTACCATCACCGTCAGCAGCGTCGCCAGCGGCTGACGCCACATGTCAGACAGGGTACCGCGCAGCGCATAGCGCCACTGCTCCTGCCAGCCGCCTTTCAGCGCTTTGCTTTTCGACGGCGACTGCTTCACTTTCTGCGCCGTCGGGCGTTTATTGCGTTTATTGACCATCGTGGCCTCCGTGCAGGCGTCCCTGATTCAGCGTCATGACGCGGTAGTTACGACGGGCGATTAAGCCGTTGTCGTGCGTCGCCATTAATACCGTGACGCCAACCCGGTTGAACTCTTCGAACAGCCGCAGAATATCTTCCGACAGCGCTTCATCAAGGTTACCGGTCGGTTCATCCGCCAGCAGCACCGCCGGTTTGTTTACCACCGCACGGGCGATACCGACACGCTGCTGTTCACCGCCTGACAGCTGAATCGGGTAACTTTTCGCTTTGTCGAGCAGGCCGACTTTATCCAGCGCTGCCGAGACGCGACGACGGATATCTTCGCCGCTGGCACCGGAGATAATCAGCGGGATCGCCACGTTGTCATACACCGAACGATCCATCAGCAGGTGGTGATCCTGAAAGATCATGCCGATCTGACGGCGCAGGAAAGGCACCTCACTGTTACGCAAGCGGGAAATATCGTGGCCGCTAAACCAGATTTGTCCGGCACTCGGACGCTCAATGCCACAAATCAGCTTCAGCAACGTACTTTTACCGGCACCGGAGTGGCCGGTCAGGAACGCCATTTCGCCGGGACGCAGATGGAAATCCACCCCCTGCAGTGCCTGACGTCCGCCGAGATATGCCTTACTGACCTCTTCAAAGCGAATCATCCTAATTAGTCCTCTCGGGCAAACAGTGCCTCAATAAAATCGTCCGCCTTAAACGGTCGTAAATCCTCGATGCCTTCCCCGACACCGATATAGCGAATCGGAATGCCGAACTGATCGGCGATCGAGAAGATCACGCCGCCCTTGGCGGTGCCATCCAGCTTGGTCAGCGCGATGCCGGTTAAACCCACCGCTTCATCGAACAGTCTGGCCTGGCTGACCGCGTTCTGCCCGGTGCTGGCGTCAAGCGTCAGCATCACTTCATGCGGCGCATCTTCGTCCAGCTTCTTCATGACGCGGGTAATTTTCTTCAGCTCTTCCATCAGGTGCGATTTGTTCTGCAGACGACCGGCGGTATCCGCGATCAGCACATCCACACCGCGTGATTTGGCCGCCTGAATCGCGTCGAAGATGACCGACGCGGAATCCGCACCGGTATGCTGGGCAATTACCGGAATATTGTTGCGCTGACCCCAGACCTGCAGCTGCTCGACCGCAGCGGCGCGGAAGGTGTCACCGGCAGCCAGCATCACCGATTTGCCCTCGGCCTGATACTGCCGCGCCAGTTTACCGATGGTGGTAGTTTTCCCCACCCCGTTGACGCCAACCATCAGGATGACAAACGGCGTTTTGCCGGAGACATCCAGCGGCGCATCGACTTTGGCCAGAATCGAGGCCATTTCGGCTTTCAGCAAGCCGTAGAGCGCTTCTGCGTCACGCAGCTGCTTACGGTTCGCCTGCTGCGTCAGATGGGTAATGATGCGGCGGGTCGTATCGACGCCGACGTCGGCAATCAGTAACTGCTCTTCCAGCTCATCAAACAGGTCATCATCAATCTTTTTGCCACGGAACAGACTGACAAAACCGGAACCAAGGTTCTGACGGGTTTTCACCAGGCTGCGCTTCAGACGAGCAAAGAAGCCCTCCTTGCTGGGACGTTCCTGCTCCTGCGTGATGATTGGCGCCGCGGCTAACGGCAGATCGCTGACGGTATCCGGCACGCCATCGGCTTCTTCGCTTTCCGCCAGCGCTTCCAGCTCTTCATCGCTCAGCGGCGCGTCGGCCGATGGCGTTTCGATGATTTCCGCATCGCCCAGCGCCAGGGCTTCCAGCTCTTTGTCGCTCAGCGGCGCGTCGGCCGCTGGCGTTTCGATGATCTCCGCCTCGCCCAGCGCCAGCGCGTCCAGCTCTTCGTCGCTCAGTGGCGCGTCGGCCGCTGGCGTTTCGATGATCTCCGCATCGCCCAGCGCCAGGGCTTCCAGCTCTTCGTCGCTCAGTGGCGCGTCGGCCGCTGGCGTTTCGATGATCTCCGCCTCGCCCAGCGCCAGCGCGTCCAGCTCTTCGTCGCTCAGCGGCGCGTCGGCCTGATGCAGTTCAGCATCAGCCGCCGGCGTGATAACGGCGTCAGCCTCGACGACCGGGGCGACGTCAGCCTCCGGCGCGATCTCCGTTTCCAGTAAGGCTTCCGGGTCAGCCTGAATCGGCTCCGGCTCCGCCAGGGCTTGCGGCGCGGCTTCGTGCGGCGCAGCGGCCGTCACATCCGCATCACGCTGCTGTCCGGCCACCGTTTCGGTGATGGCGACAGTCTCTTCCGCTTGCGCTTCAGCCTGGGTTAAGGTTGCGGCTTGCTGCTCTGACTGCTGCTGAGCAGACTCAGCCGCCTGCTGCGCCTGCTCCTCCGCAGAGGGTTGCTTCTCTTCTTCTTTGCCAAATCCCAGCCAGGAAAAAAAGCCACGTTTTTTCTCTTTTGCCATTGTGTGACTACACTCCTCGATGGCTTTGTCCCGGTCGCACGTCGTTTCCAGGGGTGAATCAATTAAAATTGGCTAACGCCAGACCGGCGTAAAACCGCAGAATACTGCATGACTTCAGCAACTCAGTAGTCTAACACTTTCCAGCCAGCTCACCACAGCACCCTTTTTTAACGTTTCTTCTCACCGATTCGCCCGTTAAACTACGCAACAAATTATGACGAGTTGTGAGCAAGATGACTAAAAACCCCCGCAGTACCGGCGGTGCCGGCCAGATCCGCATCATCGGCGGACAATGGCGCGGACGCAAATTGCCGGTGCCCGATAGTGCCGGACTGCGCCCGACCACCGATCGGGTACGTGAAACGCTGTTTAACTGGCTGGCGCCGGTACTGCCCGACGCACGTTGTCTCGACTGTTTCGCCGGCAGCGGCGCGTTAGGTCTGGAAGCGCTGTCGCGTTACGCTGAATCGGCTACGCTACTGGAGCTGGAGCGTCCGGTGGCACAGCAACTGATGAAGAACCTGCAGACGCTTAACGCCTGCAACGGCAAGGTGATTCAGACCAATGCACTCAGCTTTCTGGCCCAGCCGGGCCAACCGTTTGACGTGGTGTTTATCGATCCGCCGTTTCGTCAGGGCCTGCTGGAGCAAACGCTACAACTGCTGGAACAGAACCACTGGCTGGCAGACGAGGCGCTGATCTACGTCGAAAGTGAAGTGGAAAATGGCGCGCCGCCGGTGCCGCCAGAGTGGAACCTTTATCGCGAGAAAATAGCCGGACAAGTGGCTTATCGTTTATATCAACGTCAACTGGAGACGCAGGATGTTACTTAATTTGGGGCGTCTGTTGATGCTGTGCGTGTGGGGTTTTTTACTGGTTAACGTAGTCCATCCCTACCCGAAGCCGCTGACCTACTTCATTAATGTCGCGCTGTTTTTCATGATCATGATGCACGGCCTGCAGCTGGTGTTACTGCGTGCCACACAGACCAAAGATGCCCCGCCAATCGACCGCCTTACCCAGGCGAAAGTGTTTGTGTTTGGCGTATTTGAGCTGGTCGCCTGGCAGAAAAAACACTTCCCGCGGAAAAAGTAGTCTTCAGAGCGGGCACCCTGCCCGCTGATTACTGCGCTGGCGTAAAGCTGATAAAGCGCGTCCCCTGCATTTTCAATTCACCCCTCGCCCCTTTATCCAGCTGATGATACTGCGCTTCCTGAAGCTGCACTTTTATGTCGCTGGCTCCGTTAAGCGGGTGAAACAGCGCCTCGTAACGCATCTCTTCGCCGGCAATCACTTCACGCTGACGTGAGCGCCGATTGGGTGCCGGAAATTCCCGTTTGGTTTTAACCTGCGCCGTCAGGGATCGTACCGGAGAGGCGTCATTGACCGCGCTTTCCCGGCGCTGTTTGATGAACTGACGGGTGGCCAGCACGGCGATAATTGCCAGAACGATAATAAAGATTAGCGGTGGTTTGCTCATAGTTCTCTCGTGCTTAAAGGGTGCGGATGGCGTTAACTGCGCGGCAAAGCATACAACCAGAGTTGCCTGATTGTCACATCGTCGGGACGTAACCTAAACTGGAAGGGATATTTTGGGATCTTTCACCATTTGGGTTAAAAAAGGGAGAAACAATGCTCTGGTCTTTCCTCGCTGTACTTTTCTCCGGCTGGCTCTACGTTGATGCCACCTATCGCGGTCCGCAATGGCAACGCTGGCTGTTTAAACCGGTCACGCTGCTGCTGCTGGTCGGCCTGGCCTGGCAGGCTCCGACGCTGAATACCACTGACTATCTGATTCTGGCCGGCCTGATCGCCACGCTGGTCGGTGATGCGCTGACGCTGTTGCCCCGTCAGCAGATGCTCTATGCGATTGGCGCATTTTTCCTTTCACATCTGCTGTATACCCTCTGCTTCGCCGCCAGTATGACCATGACCTTTTTCTGGCCGATTCCGCTGACGCTGCTGGTTATCGGCGCGGTGCTGATTGGTATTCTGTGGAGCAGGCTGGAAGATTTGCGCTGGCCGATCTGTACCTTTATCGGCATGACGCTGGTGATGACCTGGATCGCTACGGAGCAATACTTCTTCCGCCCTACCGATTACAGCTTCTCAATCATGGTCGGTGCAGGTCTGCTGCTGCTGGCTAACATTGTCTGGTTTATCAGCCACTATCGCCGTCGTTTCAGTGCCGACAGCGCTATCGTTGCAGCCTGCTACTTTGCCGGTCACTTTATGATTGTCCGTTCACTGTGGGTGATTTAAAAAATTGACCTTGACTCTGGAGTTCACTCCAGAGTGTAGGATAGCGGGATGGGCAGCTTCGTCCATCCCTTTTCCGGAGGTCATATGCATCAACAAAACGCCTGTGGCTGCGGCTGCGGCAAACCGCGTGCCAGCCACGCCGCAGCCAAACCCCTGTGCCAGCTCCCTCAGTCCCGTCCCCTGACGCTCTCTATTCAGGCCGCGACTCCGGTCACGCCCGACAGCGCAGGCTGCTGCTGCGACAGTAACAGCAGCCCCGGCAACGACGCCGATGAGGAGAGTGACCGGCGACGCGTCGGCAGTCTCCCTTTTAGCTGGCAGGTCAGCGGGATGGATTGTCCCGGCTGCGCCCGCAGCATTGAAACCGCCGTTCAGCAGGTCGCGGGCGTCACCGAAGCGCGCGTCCTGTTCAGCAGTGAAAAACTGGTGGTCAATGCGGACAGCGACGTGCGGCAGGCGGTGGAGCAGGCGGTCAAAAAAGCTGGCTTCCGGCTCAGTACCCAGACCGAAACGACAGCCGATAGCCCACGCTGGCAGCATAACCGCATGCTGATTGCGCTGGCGCTGCTGGTGCTCGCCAGCAGCCTGCTCAGCCATTTCGCGCCGCTGTGGGGCGATCGCCTGTTTGTCGTCACCACCCTGGTCGGCCTGTTCCCGGTGGCTCGCAGCGCCTGGCAACGGCTGCGCAGCGGCTCGCCTTTCACTATCGAAACCCTGATGACGCTGGCCTCAGCGGGTGCGCTGATCATCGGTGCCCACGCTGAAGCAGCGATGGTGCTGGTACTGTTTCAGCTTGGCGAACAGCTCGAAAGCTATGCCGCCTCGCGGGCGCGCAGTGGCGTGACCCGTCTGATGGCGCTGCGGCCGGAATCGGCAATCCGACTTGAGCAGGGTCGTCGCAGCGAGGTGCCACTGGTTGCGCTGCAGCCCGGCGATCAGATTGAAGTGGCAGCCGGCAGCCGTCTGCCGGTCGATGGCCGCCTCATTACGCCGCTCGCCAGCTTTGATGAAAGTGCGTTAACCGGCGAGTCGCTGCCGGTAACACGCAACAGCGGCGAAAAAATACTGGCTGGTGCCACCAGCATTGACCGGCTGGTGACGCTGGAAGTGGTCTCGAAACCGGGCGAAAGCGCGATTGACCGGATACTGCAGCTGATTGAAGAAGCGGAAACCCACCGCGCCCCGGTTGAGCGCTTTATCGATCGGTTCAGCCGTCTCTATACGCCGCTGGTGATGCTGCTGTCGCTGCTGGTGATGGTGGTGCCTCCGCTGCTCGGCGCGGGAGAATGGCAGCCGTGGATCTACAAGGGCCTGACCTTACTGCTGATTGGCTGCCCCTGTGCGCTGGTGATCTCTACGCCAGCGGCGATTACCTCCGGGCTGGCTGCTGCCGCACGTCAGGGCGCGCTGATCAAAGGCGGTGCAGCCTTAGAACGTCTGAGTTCCCTGCGCATGATGGCGTTCGATAAAACCGGCACTCTGACCGTTGGCAAGCCGCAGCTCACCGGGATTCTGCGCTTTGGCGAGACCGGCGACGCGGAGATGCTGGCGCTCAGCGCGGCGGTTGAACAGGGCGCGACGCATCCGCTGGCCAGTGCGATTGTGGCGGCCGCTGAGGCACGTAAGCTGACCATCCCGGCCGCCCGCGATCAGCAGGTTCAGGCCGGATGTGGCATTACCGCGGTGGTCGATGGTCAGCCGATCCGGTTGCTGACGCCCGCGCAGATGACCGGACTGACGGTGCAGCAAACCGAACAGATTACCCAGCGTGAAGCGGCCGGTGAAACGGTGGTGGTGCTGACCCGCAATGGCGAGGCGCTGGGCGCGCTGGCCTTGCGCGATCAGCTGCGCAGCGATGCGATCGCCGCACTACAGGCGCTGAAAAAACTGGGCATTGAGAGCCTGATGCTGACCGGCGACAACCCGCGGTCCGCGGCAGCCATCGCCCGGCAGCTGGGCATTGAGTACCGTGCCAGCCTGCTGCCGGCCGATAAGGTGGCGGCGATAGCAGAACTGAGCCAGCAGCAGCCGCTGGCGATGGTCGGGGATGGCATTAATGATGCGCCAGCGATGAAAGCGGCGACGCTGGGGATCGCGATGGGCAGCGGCACCGACGTTGCGCTGGAGGCGGCCGATGCCGCGCTGACGCGCAATCAGCTCAGCAATCTGGCACCGATGATTGTGCTGGCGCGCCGTACGCGCCGCATCATTCGGCAGAACCTGACCATTGCGCTGGGGCTGAAGGCGGTATTTCTGGTCACGACCCTGCTGGGGCTGACCGGATTGTGGCTGGCGGTGCTGGCGGATTCCGGCGCAACGGCGCTGGTCACCGCTAACGCGCTGCGATTACTGCGCAACCGAAGCTGAAGACGAGCGGCCGGTCAGATGACGGGCCGCGCTGCCAATGGGCATCCAGCGTTACTCCGCCATGCCTTTCTGGATCAGGAACTGATACGGCAGGTTATCGGTCTGCTGTGCCAGCAGGCGATGCTCCATAAAGCGGCAGAAGCCGGGAATATCGCGGGTGGTGGCCGGATCGTCGGCAATGATCAACAGCGTATCGCCATCCTGCAGGCTGCGAACGGTTTTGCGCACCATCATCACCGGCTCCGGACAACGCAGGCCACGGGCATCCAGTTGATGGTCGGCAGAGGAAAAAGCATCGCTCATAATGGACTCGGTTCAGGGTTAGGGCGCTCATTCTAGCGCGTAGTGCCAATGACGCAAGGCGATAACGATTGCGCTAAAATTAACCATTGCATAAATAGCACAACGCGGTAAGATGCCGCCGCTTTTTGCTCATAAAACTGCCAGGCGCTGCCCGAACGGCGTCCCGCAATGGGTTCCCTCACCCCAACATTAAAAAGGTTGATTATGCTCGCATTCTCTTCGCGTCAGCGCATGCATGCGCTGTTCTGGTTATCGCTGTTTCACCTGCTGGTGATCACCTCCAGTAACTACCTGGTGCAGCTGCCGATTTCAATTTTCGGCTTCCACACCACCTGGGGCGCGTTCAGCTTCCCGTTTATCTTCCTGGCAACCGATCTGACCGTGCGCATCTTTGGCGCGCCGCTGGCCCGACGCATTATTCTGGCGGTGATGATCCCGGCGCTGTTTATCTCCTATGGTGTCTCGTCGCTGTTTTATCAGGGCGAATGGCAGGGCTGGGCAGCACTGGAACAGGTCAATCTGTTTGTCGCGCGTATCGCCTGTGCCAGTTTTATGGCTTACGCGCTGGGTCAGATCCTCGACGTTCACGTCTTCAACCGTCTGCGCGCCCTGCCGCAATGGTGGATCGCCCCGGGCTGCGCCATGTTCCTCGGCAACATCAGCGATACGCTGGCCTTTTTCTTCATCGCCTTTTATAAAAGCCCTGATGCGTTTATGGCCCAGCACTGGGTCGAGATTGCCCTGGTGGACTACAGCTTCAAAGTGCTGATCTGCATGGTGTTCTTCCTGCCGGCCTACGGCGTATTGCTCAATGCCGCGCTGAAACGGCTGGCTGAGCACCGTGCCACCAGCCAGATAAATTTCGGCTAACCCGCCATACCGGTTTACGCCATTACCCGCTAAGATCTGCTGACAATCATCAGGTTGCGTTTGCAACCTGATTCCTGTTGTATTAACGGCTGACTGGAAACTTAAAAAAGGGATTCTGATGCGCAACCTGGTGAAATATGTAGGAATGGGCTTACTGGTGCTCGGCTTAGCCGCCTGTGACCAGAAGAAAGATGACGCGGCGAATGACAACGGCGTCAGCGCCAGTCAGTCGGCGCAAACCGTAACGCTGATGGATGGCAAACTGAGCTTCTCGCTGCCGCCGGGCATGTCGGATAAGAGCGGTAAGCTTGGTTCGCAGACTACCAATATGCACGTGTATGCTGATGAAACCGGTGCGCGCGCGATTATTGTGATTGCCGGTGAGCCGACCAGCGATGGGCTGGACGTGCTGTCACAGCGTATGGAGCAGCAGCAGCGCAACCGCGATCCGCAACTGCAGGTGGTCTCGAACAAAGCGGTCACGCTGAAAGATCAGCCGGCACAGCAGCTGGATACGGTGATTTCTGCCAACAACCAGACTTCATGGTCATCGGTGATTCTGGCTAAAGTTGACGGCAAACTGGTGACGCTGCAGATTACTCTGCCAGGCGACAACCAGCAGCAGGCACAAAGCGATGCCGACAACATTGTAAAGAGTATTGCGCTGAAATAAGGCCGGGCGACCGCCCTGCTGGCTTGCGGCTTCCCCTCTCCGGGGAAGCCGGTTTATCTCACGGTTTCCCGCCTGCGCTTACAATCCTGCGTTCTCACGAATATATTTGCGCGCTTTCACCGC
Organism: Pantoea sp. X-Soil-YNGN-775; assembly: GCF_059730575.1. Lineage (NCBI taxonomy): Bacteria > Pseudomonadati > Pseudomonadota > Gammaproteobacteria > Enterobacterales > Erwiniaceae > Pantoea > Pantoea sp. X-Soil-YNGN-775. Next base: position 3,963,277 of record NZ_AP035945.1, read on the forward strand.
ATATTCAAACGGGTTAGCCAGCGCCGGGTCCTGCTCCGCTTCCACCACCATCCAGCCTTTGTAGCCGTAATCGTCAAGGATTTTGAACACCGGTTTGAAATCGATCACGCCATCGCCCGGCACGGTGAAGGTGCCCTTTTTCACCCCTTCCAGGAAGGAGAGATGATTGTCGCGTACCTCGGCGACCACCTCGTCACGCACGTCTTTCAGATGAACGTGGAAGATACGCGGCAGATATTTTTCCAGCACCGCCAGCATCTTCTGCTGCGAGCCTTCAGAGTAATAGACGTGACCGGTGTCATACAGCAGGCCAACCTGATCGTCGGTCAGGGCCATAAAGCGGTCTATCTCTTCAGTCGTCTGAATACCGGTCCCCATATGATGATGCAGCGTGACCCGCATCCCCTTCTCAGCCGCAATCCGCGCCAGTTCGTTGTAACCTTCTGCCGTCAGCTGCCACTCTTCATCACTGAACACCGGTTTCTGCTCAAACACCGCCAGCGTGGTGCCCTGAATACTTTTGCTCTGTTCTGAACAGCCAATTACCCGCGCGCCCATCGCATGCAGGAAGTTCATGTGGTTAATGAACTCGTCGATGGTTTTGGCTTTGTCGCCGTTGGCAAAAAAGGTGCTGAACCAGGCGTTGCATATCTCAATGCCGCGAATGTCGAGCATCGGTTTCAGGATCGCCGGATCGCGCGGATATTTACTGCCGACTTCGCTGCCGGTAAACCCGGCCAGCGCCATCTCACTCACCGTCTGCTGGAAGGTGTTCTCACTGCCGAGATCCGGCATGTCATCGTTGGTCCAGCCAATCGGGGCGATAGCCAGTTTTACATGGTCTTTGTTCATCATTTTATTCCTGAGCCGGGGCGGTCATCCCGCCGGACTGTGCTGAATTAAGAGTAGAAAGCAGGACGTGGCGGCATCTCTACCGTTTCAATCGCACCGCTGTTTTGCGCTTTGATACAGGCATCGGCGGCCACTGAGGCGGCAAAGCCATCCCAGGCAGACGGACCGGTCAGCGTGCCCGCTTTCACGTCATTGATGAACGCCTGCAGCTCCACGTCATACGCTTCGATAAACCGATCTTTCCAGTCAACCAGAATGGTGTTCGACAGTCGGGCATCTTTACGCAGCTGCACCGACGACGGCTCAGGCAACCGGGCAATGCCCTCTTCCCCGACCACTTCGCACTGGATGTCATAGCCATAGGCGCAGTTGACGAAGATCTCGACGTCGATGCGCACCCCTTTCTGGGTTTCAAACAGCACAATCTGCGGATCTTTCAGCTGGGCATGGGATTTTGAGGTAACGCGCGGGAACACCACCTGCACCGTTTTATAATCGTCATTGGTCAGCCAGCGCAGCACGTCCAGTTCGTGGATCAGCGTGTTGGTGATCGCCATGGGCGTGGTGTAATTTTCCGGCACCGTCGGGTTTCGGTGCGCGCAGTGCAGCATCAGCGGCTCGCCGATATCCCCGTCGGTAATCACTTTTTTCAGCGCGCGATAGCCGGCATCGTAAGGCCGCATAAAGCCGACCTGCACCAGCCGTTTGCCGGCCTGAATTTCAGCGTCAACCACCCGGCGGCAGCCTTCGGCGCTCATCGCCAGCGGCTTTTCGCAGAACACCGGTTTGCCGGCGGCAATCGCAGCTAAGGTGAACTCTTCATGGGTCGGGTCCCATGACGTCACCAGCACCGCATCGACGTTTGGCGACTGGATCACGTCATGTCCGTTCTGAAACACTTCCGCCTCGATGTTCAGGCGCTGCAGCGCGGCGCGCGCGCCGTCAACGTTGATATCCGAGACGGCAACCACCTGCGCGCCCTGCAACACGTGATTGCAGCGGCGAATATGTTCCTGACCAATTGCACCGGTACCGATGACGCCAAGTTTCAAAGTCATAATTACACCTGTGTAGGGTTCGTGCTGAGATAAGAGGAAAGGGGCCGGGATCCGGCCCTGAAATTAGTATTTACGCGCCTGATCCAGATGAGTTTTCAGCTTGTCTGCTACCGCCTGAACCCGTTCAGAATCGGAGGCCTGCGCGACGCCAACGTGCCACCAGCTGAAATATTTGTGGATCATGGTTTTTGGCAGCACTTTGATATCAATAAGCGTGGAAACGGTCTGCGTTCTGGCATCTTCCAGCGCGGCTTTTAACTGCTCCAGCGTGGTGACGCGGTAGGTTTTACAGCCGTAACCTGCCGCGATGGCGGCGAAATCAACCGGCACGAAACCGCCGTCCAGCTTGCCGCCTTCCGGATTACGGAAGCGGAACTCGGTGGTAAAGCTGTCCATCCCGTGTTCCATTTGCAGGTTATTGATGCAGCCGTTGGTCATGTTATCCAGCAGCACCACGTTGATCTTCGCCCCTTCCTGAATCGAGGTCACCAGCTCGGAATGCAGCATCATGAAAGAGCCGTCGCCGACCAGCGCATAGACTTCACGCTGCGGCTGCGCCAGTTTTGCGCCCAGCGCGGCGTTAACTTCATAACCCATACAGGAGTAGCCGTACTCTACGTGATAGGCGTTGTAATCTTTGGTGCGCCAGACGCGCTGCAGATCGCCGGGCAGGCTGCCTGCCGCCGCAACAATCACCGCCTCTTTGGGTAACTGTTCGTTCAGCGTGCCGAGCACGCTGCTTTGCGTCAGGACTGACTGAGTCAGGCGGTTAAACTCGGCGAACACCGCGTCACGATCGAGATGGTCAGCAATCTCCGGCACAAAGTCCTGTTGGTGATACTCCACCTGATAGACACGCTGAGTCTCTTTCAGCAGTTTGCTCTGCGCCTGCTCAATCTGGCTGCCCCAGTCGTTACTGTAATGCTGTGACGCCAGCGCAGCGGTCAACGCGGTCAGCCCTTCACGGGCATCGGCCAGCAGCTGTACGCCATCCAGCTTGTAGCTGTCGAAATTGCTGACGTTGATATTGAGGAAGCTGACGTCCGGATTCTGGAAAATCCATTTCGAGGCGGTGGTAAAGTCGGTGTAACGGGTACCAATGCCGATGACTAAATCGGCCTCTTTTGCCAGCAGGTTCGCCGCCAGACAGCCGGTTTCACCGACGCCGCCGACGTTAAGCGGATGGTCAGAGATCACCGTGCCTTTGCCGGCCTGCGTTTCGGCAAACGGAATCTGATAACGCTCGGCGAACTGGCGCAGCGCCTCGCCCGCTTCAGAGTATTTAACCCCGCCGCCACAGACGATCAGCGGTTTGCGCTTACGGCCGATCAGCGTCAGGGCATCGGCCAGCTGCGCCGCAACCGGCAGACGCCGATCCAGTCGGTGCACCCGCTTCTGGAAGAAATAGTCCGGGTAATCCCAGGCTTCACCCTGCACATCCTGCGGCAGTGACAGCGTTACCGCGCCGGTTTCGGCCGGATCGGTCAGTACGCGCAGGGCATTAATGCAGGCCGACATCAGCTGTTCCGGACGGCTGACGCGGTCCCAGTATTTGCTGACGGCCCGGAAAGCGTCGTTGGTGCTGATGCTGAGATCGTAGCTCTGCTCAATCTGCTGCAAAACCGGATCGGGCTGGCGGGTAGCGAACACATCGCCAGGCAGCAGCAGCAGCGGAATACGGTTCGCGGTGGCGGTGGCGGCCGCGGTAATCATATTGGCGGCACCCGGTCCGACTGACGAGCTGCAGGCGATAATCTGACGACGCAGTGACTGTTTCGCAAAGCCGGTGGCAGCATGCGCCATGCCCTGCTCATTGCGACCCTGATACACCACCAGATCGCCGCTGTCCTGCTCCAGCGCCTGTCCCATCCCCAGTACGTTGCCATGACCGAAAATGGCAAAGATGCCTTTTACAAACTTTGTCTCAACGCCATCAACATCAATGTATTGATTATCAAGAAATTTAACCAGCGCCTGTGCAGTGGTCAGTCTGATTGTGCCCATATGCTCTTCCTTTACATGCTGGTGGTACCTGACTCCGGTACAACGCGCCAGGCGAAGTCATACAGCGGAAAAGGCGACCGGTATAATTGAAACGTGAGGCGATTATAAACAAATATATTTTTCATAAAATACAATTACAGAAGAAACATTTCATTTTGCGAGTGAGATCAAATTTAGTGACGCTGCCGGGGCTGGCAGGCGATCCGGGTCGGGAAAACTGGAACGTTTTACGGACATCATAGAACGATGAAAAAATTCATTTCACTTCAGTAGCTTCCTCTGTTAGCAAGGAGATTCCTGCGATCTCTCTCACAACCCTGATATGCCGGGCACCGCCAGCCTGCTTACGACTATCGCTGAGCGGGATCAGGAGTTTTACCTGGTTCACAAAATCGCGATGGATATTTCATTTCATATTGAACTTGGAATTTTTATTCCTCATACTGCCCTCATAGCCAATCAGGCACCTATAGACCCGGAAGCAAACCGCGCGTCGTCGGGCTTTTTGCCCGCAGTGTCTGCTAATCACAGAAGGAAACCACAGGTATGAGTACACAACAGAAGCGGCTTGATGTGATTTGTATCGGGCGCATCGCCGTCGATTTTTATGGTCAGCAGATCGGGGCGCGGCTGGAGGATGTCACCTCATTCGCCAAATATCTGGGCGGTTCCTCCGGCAACGTCGCCTATGGCACCGCGATTCAGGGGCTGAAATCGGCGATGCTGGCGCGGGTGGGAGATGAGCACAATGGTCGCTTTCTGCGCGAAGAGCTGCAGCGCGTCGGCTGTAATACCGATGCCTTAATCACCGACGAAAAACGCCTGACCGGCATGGTGATCCTCGGTATTAAAGATGAAGAGACTTTTCCGCTGATTTTCTACCGTGATAACTGCGCCGATATGGGCCTGGTGCCGGACGACGTGCAGGAAGATTTTATCGCCTCTTCGCGCGCAGTCGCGGTGACCGGCACCCACTTATCTCACCCGCAGACCCGCGAAGCGGTGCTGAAAGCGCTGGATATTGCCCGCCGCAACGGCCTGCGCACCGCGCTGGACATCGATTATCGTCCGGTGCTGTGGGGACTGACCTCGCTCGGCGATGGTGAAACCCGTTTCATTGAATCGTCGCAGGTGACGCAGCAGCTACAGGAAGTGGTGCATTATTTCGATTTAATCGTCGGTACCGAAGAAGAGTTTCATATTGCCGGTGGCAGCACCGATACGCTGACCGCCCTGAAGAACGTGCGTCAGGCCAGTCAGGCGACGCTGGTCTGCAAACGCGGTCCGCTGGGCTGCGTGGTGTTTGAAGGTGAGATCCCGGATAGCTGGGAACAGACCCGGCTGCACAGCGGGGTGCAGGTCGAAGTGTTAAACGTGCTGGGCGCAGGCGATGCGTTTATGTCCGGCCTGCTGCGTGGCTGGCTGAACGATGAGGGCTGGGAACAGGCGTGTCGCTACGCCAACGCCTGCGGCGCACTGGTGGTGTCACGCCATGGCTGCGCGCCCGCCATGCCGACCAAAGCGGAGCTGGATGATTTTCTGAGTCGCGATAATGAGGTGAAACGGCCCGATCTCGACAGCCGCCTTAACCATCTGCACCGCGTGACCACCCGCAAACAGCAGTGGCCGGAACTGAACGTGTTCGCCTTTGACCATCGCAAACAGTTGGTGGACATGGCGCGCGAAGCGGGCGTTGATGACAGCAAAATTCCACAGCTAAAACTGCTGCTGCTGAAAGCGGCCGAGGAAGCGGCGCAAACCGCCGGGCTGGAGAACAAAAGCGGTATTCTGGCGGATACCACTTACGGCCAGAAAGCGCTGAATGCGATTACCGGTAAACAGTGGTGGATTGGTCGCCCGATTGAACTGCCGGGTTCGCGCCCGCTGCGGCTGGAACATGGCAACATCGGCTCACAGCTAATCGACTGGCCAGCCGAACACGTGGTGAAATGCCTGGTATTTTATCATCCGCACGACAGCGCCGAACTGCGTAAAGAGCAGGATGAGCAGGTTCTGGATGTCTGGAACGGCTGTAACAAAAGTGGCCATGAACTGCTGCTGGAAGTGATTTTGCCGGAGAGCAACCCGGATCGTAATGAAGGTTACTATTTTGATATTCTCAGCCACTTCTACAGCCTCGGCATTCAGCCGGACTGGTGGAAACTGCCGCCGCTGTCGGCCGAAAGCTGGCAGGCGATCAGCGGATTGATCGAACAGCAGGACCCGCACTGCCGCGGCATTCTGCTACTCGGTCTGGACGCACCGGAAGAGCAGCTCAAAGCCGGTTTCGCCGCTGCGGCAAAAGCGCCATGGGTAAAAGGATTTGCCGTCGGCCGGACGATTTTTGGTCAGCCATCGCGTCAGTGGTTACAGGGCGAGCTGGACGATCAGTCGCTGATCGACACCGTAAAAGGTAATTACCTGCGGCTGATTGAGTACTGGCGCGCCGCCCGCGCCTGATGCAGCCCGCCAGACGCCATCCTCAGGCCTGAGGATGGCTTTTTTATATCTCCCACCGTTATTCTTCTGCTCATCCGCCCTGCTATCCTCACTCTCATCTCCCTGACCGTCGCGAATCCGCGCCGTTTCCTGCTCGCGCGCCACCGGTTGACTCTTCAGCTGGCCGCGTCGGGACATTCTGTGAAGCAATTCATAAAGCCATGAAATAAACCGCTCTGTTGACGCAAACAAATGAAATTTTCCATCCATCTGGTACTATAGCGCTCATTATCCAGCCATTATTCTTATTACACGGGCAGAAGTAATGACCAATAATCCCACCCAACTTTCTTTATTGCAGGACGATATTCGTCGCCGCTACGAAACGCTGAGCAAACGTCTTAAACAGGTTGCGCGTTACATTCTTGATAACAGCAATAGCATTGCCTTTGATACCGTGGCCTCTATCGCCCAGCAGGCTGATGTTCCGCCATCAACCCTGATTCGCTTTGCCAACGCCTTTGGCTTTAGCGGCTTCAACGAAATGAAACAGGTTTTTCGTCAGCACCTGATGGAAGAGACGGTTAACTACACTGAACGCGCCCGTCTGTTCCGCCAGACCTCAACCGATGACAGCGCCAGTGCGCCCGAAAGCCCGGCTGAGATCCTCAACGTGTTTACCATGGTTAACAGCCAGGCGTTACAACAGCTGGCGATGCAGGTTAATCCGGAGCAGCTGAACAAAGCGGTGAAGTTGCTGAACGAGGCCGAGAATATCTATGTGATTGGCCTGCGCCGTTCTTTCAGCGTTGCCTCTTATCTGGTGTATGCGCTGCGCCATCTTGAGCGTCGGGCCTTCCTGATCGACGGCCTCGGCGGCATGTTTACCGAACAGCTCAGCCTGGTGAATCCTAAAGATGTGGTGATTGCCATCAGCTATTCGCCGTATGCGCGTGAAGCGGTTGAAGTGGTTGAAATGGGTGCCAAGCGCGGTGCGCATCAGATCGCCATCACCGACAGCCAGGTCAGCCCACTGGCCGCCTTCAGCGACGTCTGTTTTGTGGTGCGTGAAGCGCAGGTAGATGGCTTCCGGTCGCAGGTTGCATCACTTTGTCTGGCGCAGACGCTGGCAGTATCACTGGCACTGAACAATGCGGAAACGCCCTGATTCAGGCAATTAAAAAAGGCAGCCAACATGCTGCCTTTTTTATTGGTCGGCGGTGAGCTGAGTCACCGCCAGCGGTGGAGCGGTTATGACTGACGCGGATAGTCGTCGCTGTTGACCCAGGCGTGATCTTTCTCCCAGGTAAACTTCCACAGCCGCACCGGTCCGGCCATCACGTTCAGGTAGTAGTTGTTGTAACCCGCCAGCGTCGCCACCGGATGATAGCCACGCGGCACCATCACCACATCGCGATTGTAGGGCGCCATGCAGGCGTCCAGCGAGCGATCGTCGGTGTAAACCCGCTGCATGGCGAAGCCCGGTTCCGGATCGAAACGGTGATAATAGGTCTCTTCCAGATAGGTTTCGTCTTCGCTCTCTTCCTGATCGTGCTTATGGCTGGGATAAGAGCTGGTATCGCCCTCATTGGTATAGACTTCCACCACCAGCAAGCTGTCAGCCGGTTTATTATCCGGCAGAATATTGTGAACCAGCCGCTGGTTACGCCCTTTCCCGCGATGCTCAACCCCGACATCTTCCGGCGCAATCAGCCGCGCAGGCAGATTACCGTGACCCGGCGCGCTACAGACCGCCAGTTCCAGATCGCTGTCGGCCTGCACCTCGACTTCATCGTCATGCGGGACATAGACTGACCACGGCGGCACGCGTTCAAACGGCGACATGCGCTTTCCGATGCCAGGGAATTCTGCATGGCGGGTTTTCACCGAGGCCAGCCCGGCGACTAACACCAGGCACAGCTCTTTATCACCGCTGCTGAGACGCAGGGTTTCACCTTTTTTCAGCAGATAAGCGTCGAAGCCAACATAACGCCAGCCAGCGCGCTCCGGTGTGACATGCTGAATACGGCCCTGGCTATCAGGTGCTTGTGCTTTCGAAAGTAAAGACATCCCATTCCTCCTCTCTGCATGATGGATGCGTTCGCCGCCGCAGTAGCCCGGATTTAACCAGGCGCCTGAAACCGCTAACCGGCAGGCCATTGTAATGCAGCCTGCCGGTCGGGCATCTCAAACAGAGTTCATTGAATTAACTTAGCGTAGGCATACTGAATTCTGAAACGGTCTGCTGACCCGCTGGCCAGCGCACCGTGGCGGTTTTCATTCGGGTGTAGAAACGCACACCGTCCGGACCGTGGACGTTAAGCGCGCCGAACACCGAACGCTTCCAGCCACCAAAGCTGTGGAAAGCCATCGGCACCGGAACCGGCACGTTTACCCCGACCATGCCGGCTTCAACGTTCTGAACAAATTCACGCGCGGTGTTGCCGTTGCTGGTGAAAATGGCGCTGCCGTTGCCGAACTCATGGCTGTTAACCAGCTGCAGCGCGCTGTCGTAGTCTGGCGCACGCATGATGCTCAGCACCGGGCCAAAAATCTCTTCACGCCAGATCACCATCTCAGAGGTGACGTTATCAAACAGCGTGCCGCCGACGTAGTAACCTTCGGCGTGACCGGCTACCTGAATCGTGCGGCCATCCACCACCAGCTTCGCGCCTTCCTGCTCGCCTTTATCGATGTAGCCGAGCACTTTCTTCTGATGCGCCGCCGAAACCACCGGCCCCATCTCATTCTCTTCAGCGCCTTTATTGATGCCAGGCCCGACACGCAGCGCTTTCACCAGCGGCGTCAGGCGGGCAATCAGTTTGTCAGCCGTATCATCACCGACCGCGACCACCACCGGCAGCGCCATGCAGCGCTCGCCCGCAGAGCCAAACGCGCCGCCCATAATGGCGTTCACGGTGGCATCCAGATCGGCGTCCGGCATTACGATGGCGTGGTTTTTGGCGGCGCCAAACGCCTGGACTCGCTTACCGTGGGCGCTGGCCGTTTTGTAGATGTGTTCTGCTACGCCGGATGAACCGACAAAGCTCACCGCCGCGATGCGCGGATCTTTGTACAACTGTTCAGCATCTTCATTTGAGCTGTGTACCACATTAAATACGCCATCTGGCAGACCCGCTTCGGTAAGCAGTTCCGCCATGCGGACCGCGGCAGACGGATCGAGCGCCGGCGGCTTCAGGACGAAGGTATTGCCGCAGGCAAGCGCGATCGGGAACATCCACAGCGGTACCATCGCCGGGAAGTTGAACGGCGTGATGCCCGCCACGACGCCGACCGGCTGCATCAGCGAGTAGCTGTCAACGCCACTGCCGACATTCGGTGAGTATTCCCCTTTCAGCAGGTGCGGGATACCGCAGGCAAACTCAATCACCTCAATGCCGCGGGTCAGTTCACCCAGCGCATCAGACCAGACTTTGCCATGTTCGGAGACAATCAGCGCCGCCAGTTCATCGCGATGTTGTTCCATCAGCGCTTTGAAGTTGAACAGCACACGGGCACGGCGCAGCGGTGAGGTTTTTGACCAGGCCGGGAAGGCGTTGTGCGCAACCTCAATCGCATGAGCCACTTCGTCAGCAGTACTCTGCGTCAGTTCACGTACCACTTTTCCGGTTGCCGGATCGTAAACCGGGATAGTTTCGTTGCTGGCGCTGAAGGTGGTTTTACCGCCAATAAAGTTTCCTGTGATAGTCATGATGTTGCCTCTTTAAATGGTTAAGTTCCCTGCAGACTTACTGTGCGGCCTCTGTACGGCCTGTCCCGCAGCCTGATCAGGCAAACCTGAAAGCGTGCTATGAAACTATTACAGTGGAACAAATTTTTCAAATGGATATTTTTAGAAAATTTCCTTTTAGCGGCACAGATCGCATTTTTTTGGTCCCCCGGCCGATGCCCCTGCAAATCGGGCCAGCGCCAGTCTGTCAGGCTCTTTACGGCCGTTGACAAATCCGTTCGGCAGGCAAAAAGGCGACGTTTCTTGCAGGCGAGATCCACTTTTACCGGTCCGCAGTGAAACGGAATATGAAATTAATGCGAGGCTGATCTAATAATTACCATTTCATAATTCATAAATAATGAAATAAATGTTCTCTTTAGCCCTATCTTCCTCTTCCCTGTCACCGGAGTCGCAGCATGGCCATCGATCCCACCCGCTTCTGTATTAATCGCAAAATCGCGCCCCGTCTCTCACTGGAGGCTTTTTTCCAGCTGGTCCAGCGCCTGGGGCTGAGCAAGGTAGAGCTGCGTAATGATATGCCGGGCGGCAGGGTCACTGACGGCCTCACTGCTGAACAGCTGCGCGCGCTGACCGACAAATACCACATTGATATCGTCACCATTAATGCCCTCTATCCTTTTAACCGCATTGATGACGATCTGCTGACCCGGGCGGAAGCATTGTTACAGCAGGCGAAACGGATTGGTGCCCGCGCGCTGGTGATGTGCCCGCTGAATGAGGGCATCGACATATCGCCGCAGCAGACCGTGGCGGCAATGCAGCAGCTGGCTCCGCGCTTTGCCCATTATGGCATTCAGGGGCTGGTCGAGCCGCTGGGGTTTCCGGTCAGCTCACTGCGTTCGGCTGTGCAGGCACAGCAGCTGATTGCTGAGGCCGCGGTGCCGTTTAAGCTGGTGCTGGATACCTTCCATCATCATCTGTATGAGCAGGCTGAACAGGAGTTTTCGCTGGGCATTGATGTTGAGCAAATCGGGCTGGTGCATCTCTCTGGAGTGGAAGATCTGCGCCCGACGGCGGAACTGACTGATGAGGAACGGGTGATGTTAAGCGACAGTGATGTCCTGAACAGCGTGGTGCAGGTCAAACGGCTGGAGATGCTGGGTTATAAGGGAATTTACGCGTTTGAACCGTTCTCCAGCCAGCTGGATAGCTGGACGCCGGCTGAGATTGAACGCCAGATTCGTTACAGTATCGAACTGCTGCAGGCCTGAACCTGCGCGTCACCTGTCACCGCGCGAACACAGCCTTAAACATAGTCCTGAACATAGTCTTATCTGTGTCTGAAAAGACGTTTGGCCCCGGTCGGGGCCTTTTTTTATCCCTGATGCGGCTCTGTGGCCGGTTGCCTGAACTGCAGACGCAGCGTGCAGACGCATGCCAGACAGACCAGCAGTGCCGTCAGCAGGTAAACCTGAGAAACCCCGGCATAGCTCATGATCAGCCCGGCAATCGGCCCGGTAATGCCAAGCGACAGATCCATAAAGGCGGTGTAGGTTGCCAGCGCGCTACCCTGATTTTGCTGCGGCACCACTTTCACTGCCACCACCCCCAGCGCCGGGAACACCAGCGAGAAACCGGCACCGGTGAGAAAGGCACCCGCTTTGGCCATCCACGGATCGCCAGCGGCGGCCACCAGAAACAGCCCGATCGCTTCCACCGCCAGACAGAGACTGGCAACCCGCAAACCGCCGTGCCGGTTGATGGCGTTCGGAAACAACAGCCGCGCCCCGACGAAAGCCCCGCTGAACAGCGACAGCGCAAAGGCGGCACCTTCCCAGCCTTTATCCTGATAAAACAGAGTAATAAAGGTAGCAATCACGCCGAAACCGGCAGAGCCCATCGCCAGAATCGCGCCGAAGCCAGCGATTTTCCCCAGTACCGCGCGAAACGGCAGCGGTCTGGCTTTACTGCCTTTGACGGCCGGGCGCGGCAGTGCCCCGGCAATCCCCACCAGACAAATGGCGATGATAATCCCCGACAGCCACAGCAGTCCGCCGAGTCGGTAGATTAGCACGCCGAGCGGCGCGCCAATTGCCATCGCGCCATAGGTGACGATGCCATTCCATGAAATCACCCGGCCAATGTGCAACGAACCGACCCGCGCCACGCCCCACAGTGAAGTGCCGGTGCCGGTGAAACTCTGCCCGACCCCGAGGATCAACCGGCCGATGCACAATAACGTCAGGCTCAGCAGCGGACTGTCGAGCGTCAGCGCCGCCAGCAGGATACAGACGCCGCTGATCAGACAACCCACCAGCCCGATCACCACCACTTTCTTGGGTCCCCAGAGATCGGCATAGCGTCCGGCATGCGGCCGGCTCAGTAATGTCGCCACATACTGCAGGCTGATCACTAACCCGGCCCAGAAGGCGCTGAAGCCGAGAGTGTCGTGCACCCAGCCCGGCAGAATCGCCAGTGGCAGACCAATAGTGAGATAACTGGCAAAGTTATAGATCACGATAGAGAGGATCAGCAGAGAAATTTTTACGCTACCGGATGCGGTAGTCGGCTCCGCTGCAGGTTGGTCAGGCATCAGTCCTCACGTGCGTAGTTAGCTGAAAGGTAACGGTTAACTGTTAACTATACCCGCTTTCACCGACAACGCATCCCGGCAGCGATCGGTGGTTGTCATTTTTGTCATCCACGCTAACGCTGCCAATGTCGGGTCAGGGCGATCGGGTTTTTATCGGCTGGCGTACCAGAGATTATGATGGACTCAAATCCGGCGGCTGTTTTTACCGTTTCTCTGATAAATCAGCTTGTTAATTTTACTTCAGCTACACTTTCCTCAGCCAATTTGTGTGACGGGAGAGGGAATGAGCGAGCTGCAACGGGAAAAAATCGGACAAAATATTTTGATCAAACTGGCGATGCTGGTGATTATCCTCGCCGGCGTGCGCGCCGCGTCCGATATTCTGGTGCCACTGTTGCTGGCGGCCTTTTTTGCTATTGTGCTTAACCCGCTGGTCACCATGCTGATGCGGCGCGGTTTTCGCCGTGGGCTGGCGATTACGCTGGTTATCACGGTGATCTTCTTCGTCATCCTGCTGCTTGGCGCGGTACTGGCCAGCTCAATGAGTGAGTTCTCCGATCTCTATCCGCAGCTGCGCGCCACCATGGAGCAGAAAATGACGGTGCTGCAGCATCTGGCGGCCGGCTTTCACCTCAACATCTCGACCGATGTGTTAATTCAGCGCTTCGACCCGAACACCATGATGAACCTGGCAACGGTGGCGCTGAGCGGCTTTTCGGGCGCGATGACCAATACGGTGCTGCTGATCCTGACCGTGGTGTTTATGCTGTTTGAAGTGCATCACCTGCCCTACAAAATGCGTAACGCGCTGGTTAACCCCAAGATCCGTATCGCCGGACTGCACAAAGCGCTGAAAGGGGTAACGCACTATCTGGCGCTGAAGACGCTGGTGAGTGTGATAACCGGTCTGGCGGTGTGGCTCAGCCTCTATCTGCTGGATGTGAAATTTGCGCTGCTGTGGGGTGTGGTGGCGTTTATCCTCAACTTCATTCCCAATATCGGCCCGATCATTGCCGGCATTCCGCCCTTTCTACAGGCGTTATTACTCAACAGCCTGTTTGATGCGGCGATGGTAGCGGCGCTGTTTACCGCCATCCATATGGTGTTTGGCAATATGCTGGAGCCGCGCCTGATGGGCCGGGGACTGGGTTTATCCACCCTGGTGGTGTTTCTGTCGTTGGTGTTCTGGGGCTGGCTGCTCGGTCCGGTCGGTATGCTGCTGTCGGTGCCGCTCACCAGCATTACCAAAATCCTGATGGAGACCACGCCGGGCGGCAGCCGGCTGGCGATTATGCTGGGTACCGGACGACCGAAACGGGCGCGCGGCTTAACCAAGTAGCCGCTGCTGAACGTGGCGCAGATGATTCTCCATCGCCTGACGGGCCGCTATTTCGTCACCGGCCACAATAGCGTTAGCGATCTGCTGATGATCGGCGTTCATCTCAAGGGCAAAACTGTTATCGGCAAAATGGCGCTCCAGCCGCTGCACATGCGGGCTGTGGCGCTTGTTCCATAACTGTTCCAGCAGCTCACGCAGCAGGTCGTTGCCGCTCATCTCACCAATCAGCAGATGAAAGCGCTTATCCTGCTCCAGAAAGGCAGCATCATTTTCAGCATGCTGTTGCAGTTCCGCCGTCAGCACTAACAGGGCGGCGCGCTGCGCCGTAGTGCCGTTGCGCGCGGCAAATCCCGCCAGCATTCCTTCAAACGCTTCTCTGGCCTGCAACAGGTCCTGCAGGCTACAGGCTTCGCTCTCCTGCGGCGTGGCCGCCGCCTCAGGCAACGGCTGGGAGACATAGACGCCGGTGCCGGTGCGGATATCGACCCAGCCGGTCATCTCCAGCGCAATCAACGCTTCACGCACTGAAGAGCGGCTGACCCCCAGCTGCTTCGCCAGCTCACGCTCCGGCGGCAGCATCCCACCGGCGACAAACTCGCCGCGTTCAATGCCCGCCATAATGGCGTTGGCAATTTGACGATAGAGACGTTCGGTTTTTACCACTGGCAGCGCCATCACCCTCTCCTGTTATCTGGCTGAGCCGCGGGTGCAGTTTGTCATGCTGCGATCCGGATCACGGCCTCATTTTGCTGACTATCATACTCTTGGTCCAGCGGCCTGACCACTGGGCCACATCACAGTTGAGGAGTAAATATGGAACATACATGGCGATGGTACGGCCCGAACGATCCGGTCTCGCTGGATGATGCCCGTCAGGCTGGCGCAACCGGCATCGTAACCGCGCTGCACCATATTCCTAACGGCGAAATCTGGCCGGTCGAGGAGATTAAAGCCCGCCAGGCGCTGCTGGCGGAAAAGGAGCTGGTCTGGTCGGTGGTCGAGAGCATCCCGGTGCATGAATCGATCAAGACCCAGCGCGGCGACTACCTTCGCTATATTGCTAATTATCAGCAGTCGATACGCAACCTGGCCGCCTGTGGCATTGATACCGTCTGCTACAACTTCATGCCGGTACTGGACTGGACCCGCACCGATCTCGCCTGGACGCTGCCGGACGGGGCGAAAGCGCTGCGTTTTGACGCCGACGCCTTTGCCGCCTTTGAACTGCATCTGCTGCAACGGCCGGGTGCCGAACAGGATTACAGCGCCGCCGAGCAGCAGGCCGCCGCCCGGCTGTTCGCCGCCATGAGCGAAGAGGAAAAAAACACCCTGGTGCGCAATATTATTGCCGGTTTGCCGGGTGCCGAAGAGGGTTACACTCTGGAGCAGTTCCAGGCGCAGCTGTCGCAGTATGACGGCATAGATAAAGCCCGGTTACGCGAGCATATGGCTACCTTCCTGCGCGCCATTGTGCCGGTGGCGGAAGAGGTGGGTATCAAACTGGCGGTGCATCCGGACGATCCGCCGCGCCCGATTCTCGGCCTGCCGCGCATTATCTCGACTCAGGAAGATATGCAGTGGCTGAAACAGACGGTCGATAGTTTGCATAACGGCTTCTGCTTCTGTACCGGCTCGTATGGCGTTCGCGCCGACAATCCGCTGGTTGAGATGGCGGAAGCCTTTGCCGACCGGATCAATTTTGTGCACCTGCGGGCCACCAAACGTGAGGACAATCCCAACAGCTTCCACGAAGCCGCCCACCTTGCAGGCGACGTCGATATGGTTGGGGTAATCAAAGTGATTCTGGCTGAAGAGCAGCGTCGGCGGCAGGCAGGCAACCATCGGGCTATCCCGATGCGGCCCGATCACGGACATCAGATGCTGGACGATCTGCACAAACGCACCAACCCCGGCTACTCTGCCATTGGACGTCTTAAAGGACTGGCGGAATTACGTGGTGTCGAAGTGGCCCTGAAACAGATCTATTTTAACCACTGAGTTAACCCGACTGGCCCTGGGTTCGGCCTGCTGCCGGCCGGGGCCGGTGTCACCGTTGAGCGCCCCGTTCTGCCGCCATCTTGTCCTGCCCCGTCCTGCCTCAGCAACCGGCGTTGCCGCCCGGCGACCTGCCATTGTGGTCTGAATACGTTTAAAATCATGTCTGAATGCCAGCAAAAGCAAAACATTGTCAACTAATGCATTCTCTGGACGATAATTGACCTTAATCAGTTCTGTTGATGGCCAAAACGCTAACCTGCATCGCCCGGAGACATGCTATGCTGCGCCGATTGATTAGCACCTCCTCATAACGCCTATAACACTCAGAGGATTTTGCGGTGCCGATATTGCAACGAAAACGCGATTACGCCAGGCTGATTATTATCGTATCCGGCGTGTTGCCCTTAATACTTGGCATTTTTTTCACCGCCCTCGATGCACGTCATACGGTCCACCAGCAGCAGGTGAGCGCCGCCAATACGCTTTTATCTCAGGCCGAGAAAATGAGCGACAGCGCCTGGGATATGATCAGCTCACTACGCCAGTTCCAGAATCAGCCCTGCAGCCAGATTGAAGATACCCTGCAGCGACTCGGCACGCTCAACGCCTATTTCCGGGCCATTGGTAAACTGGAAAACGATCAGATTGCCTGCTCTTCCGCCTACGGGTTAAATTCTGGCTCGCTAGCAGAAATGATGATGCGCGATGTGCCGGTGACCGGCAAAGCCTGGTGGAGTTTGTCGATCGCCGGGACGTACGCGGTGCCGGATCGTCCGGCGGTGCTGTTCGTGCGTGAACTGCCGGGCGGAGAAGGTTTCTGGGCGGTGATTGATGGCCAGTATCTGATCGATTTTATGCGGGCGATTGGCAGCGCACGTGGCTATCAGCTGAGCATGCAGTTTAGCGGCGGCGCGCCGATCGCTTATGGCGCAGCGCAAACCACCGCGCAGGGCTGGTTTGAACCGCTGGTTTACCATGCCGCTTCCCGGCGTTATCCGCTGAGCGTCACGGTGATCGCGCCGCCAGGTGAACTGATAACGGCCTGGCGACAGGTGCTGTTTATCTTCCTGCCGATGGCGGCCATTTTTTCCATTCTGCTGATGATCCTGACCTCGAACTGGCTCCGACGCCGTATCTCCTGGCGTGATGAGATCCGTCGCGCCATCGCTGGCGGCCAGTTCAGGGCGCACTATCAGCCGGTTTATGACGATCGATTGCAACGCTGCAGTGGCGTGGAGGCGCTGTTGCGCTGGACCATGCCCGATGGTATTGGCGTGCGGCCGGACATTTTTATCGGTGCTGCCGAAGCCGAAGGGATGATTGTGCCGCTGACCCGTCATCTGCTCGATCTGATAGCGGAGGATGTGCAAGGCTGGCAGGTGCCTGCGCACTTCCATCTGGCGATTAACGTTGCCGCCGATCATCTGCAGCATCCTGAATTTGTCAGCGATATGCTGCATTTTGCCGAGCGGGTGAAAGAGAAGCAGTTTGTGATCACCCTTGAGCTGACGGAGCGCAGCCTGATTAAAGATGGCGAAGGCGTGGCGCGTAAGCTGGAACAGCTGCGGCAGACCGGCATGAAGGTGGCGATTGATGACTTCGGTACCGGCAATTGCTCACTGAGCTATCTGCAGACCTTCGCACTGGACTACCTGAAAATCGATCGCGGCTTTATTAACGCCATTGAATCGCTGGACGGTGAAACCCCGGTGCTGGACGCCATTATTAACCTCAGCCATAAACTGCAGCTGCAGGTGCTGGGCGAAGGGGTTGAGACCGCCCTGCAGTTCCGCTATCTGCAACAGCGTGGTGTGGTGTTTATTCAGGGTTACTACTATGCCCGCCCGATGGATAACGCTGCGCTGATCGCCTGGCTGGAGCAACACGGGCAGCGCCCGTTGCAGCATGACGCCGCTGTTTAACGGCCCGGTAGATTTCAGTTAACCGTCAGCGCGAAACATCGCCGTTCCAGACTGCCGTTTAGCCAGCCTGAATCCGCCCGCAGCAATCTCCACGCGGGCTGCTGTTGCAGGCCTTTTCACTACCGCTCGCCTGCTGCGGCAAATGTGTCTGAATATTTCAACGCCGTCGCCATCCCCCACTCACCCGCAGTAAATCGCCTGAAAACTAACCGAAGCGGCAGAAATGGCGGCAACTCTGCTGAAAAAAGCGTCATTCATCACGCAGAGTGATTATTTTTTTCAGGGTGATAAACAGGGTAAACTAGTGGCCCGACGGCTCACTTTTAGGCCAAACATGACAGATATAACCTAAAAACGGTATACTCTGCCGCTTAATGCAATAATCCCGGCACTAATTATTGCGTTGGCTGGCCGATAAAATGCACCTGTTTACGGCTATGCTTTAATTTCCTCAACGCCGCGGTCTGAACGATTCCGCTCGGTTCGCGCCGTTGAGGACTTTCATGTTCCATTACAGGGTAATTCTATGAAATTGCGTAGGAAGCGTGTAAAACCAATTGGCATCGATGATGTGACTATCATCGATGATGCCCGTTTACGTAAAGCCATCACTGCGGCCTCTCTGGGTAACGCGATGGAGTGGTTTGACTTCGGTGTGTATGGCTTTGTGGCTTACGCGCTGGGTAAAGTGTTTTTCCCGGACGTCTCGCCGGGCGTTCAGATGATTGCGGCGCTCGCCACCTTCTCTGTTCCCTTCCTGATTCGCCCGCTGGGTGGGCTGTTCTTCGGTATGCTGGGCGACAAATATGGTCGTCAGAAAATCCTCTCCATCACCATCATCATCATGTCGGTCAGTACCTTCTGTATCGGCCTGATACCCTCCTATGCCTCGATCGGCATCTGGGCACCGATTTTGCTGCTGTTAGCCAAAATGGCGCAGGGCTTCTCGGTCGGCGGTGAATATACCGGCGCCTCGATCTTCGTGGCTGAATATTCGCCTGACCGCAAACGCGGCTTTATGGGAAGCTGGCTCGACTTTGGTTCGATTGCCGGTTTCGTGCTCGGCGCGGGCCTGGTGGTGCTGATTTCCTCCATTATTGGTGAAGATAGCTTCCTTGAGTGGGGCTGGCGTCTGCCGTTCTTCGTGGCGCTGCCGCTGGGGATTATCGGTCTTTACCTGCGCCATGCGCTGGAAGAGACGCCGGCATTCCAGCAGCACGTGGACAAACTGGAACAGGGCGACCGCGAAGGCCTGCAGGATGGCCCGAAGGTCTCGTTTAAAGAGATTGCGACTAAACACTGGCGCAGCCTGCTCTCATGTATCGGTCTGGTGATCGCCACTAACGTCACCTACTACATGTTGCTGACGTACATGCCGAGCTACCTGTCACATAACCTGCACTACAGCGAAGATCATGGGGTGATGATTATCATCGCCATCATGATCGGTATGCTGTTTGTCCAGCCGATGATCGGCATGATGAGTGACCGTTTCGGCCGTCGTCCGTTTGTCATCATCGGCAGTATCGCCCTGATGATCTTCGCGATTCCAGCCTTTATGATGATCAACAGTGGCGTGCTGGGACTGATTTTTGCCGGTCTGCTGCTGCTGGCGGTGATCCTCAACGCCTTTACCGGTGTGATGGCCTCGTCGCTGCCGGCGATGTTCCCGACCCACATCCGCTACAGTGCGCTGGCCAGTGCGTTTAACATCTCGGTATTGATCGCCGGTCTGACCCCGACTCTGGCCGCCTGGCTGGTAGAAACCACCAGCAACCTCTACATGCCAGCCTACTATCTGATGGTGGTTGCGGTCATTGGCCTGATTACCGGTCTGTTCATGAAAGAGACCGCCAATAAACCGCTGAAAGGTGCAACGCCAGCCGCCTCTGACATGGAAGAAGCGCGCGAAATCCTGCAGGAGCATCACGATAACATCGAGCACAAAATCGAAGATATCGACGAAGAGATCGCCCGCCTCGAAGCGAAACGTAAAAACCTGGTGCAGCAGCACCCGGACATTAACGAGTAATCGTCTCCCTCTCCCGCCGCCCGGCGGGAGAGTTTTTTCCCGCGCCGTTACCGCACACAAACCTTCATACCTCCCCGCCAAAGGGAGTAAACTGTTGTCACTTTTTTCACCTGCGTAAGAATGAATATGCCTGATTATTCCCTTATCCAGCGCCCAAGAAGATTGCGCGCCAGCGCGTCAATGCGCGAAATGTTCCAGGAATCTTCCCTCAGCCTGAACGATCTGGCTCTGCCGATTTTCGTTGAAGAGGGTGTTGACGATTACAAAGCGATTCAGGCGATGCCTGGCGTGATGCGTATTCCGGAAAAACGTCTCGCCTATGAGATTGAACGCATCGCGAAAGCCGGTATCCGCTCGGTGATGACCTTTGGAATTTCACACCATACCGATGCCACCGGCAGCGATGCCTGGAATGAAAACGGCCTGGTGGCGCGGATGTCGCGCATCTGCAAAGAGACCGTGCCGGAAATGATCGTCATGTCCGATACCTGTTTCTGTGAATACACCAGTCACGGTCACTGCGGCGTGCTGTGCGATCACGGCGTGGATAACGACGCGACGCTGATCAACCTCGGCAAGCAGGCGGTAGTGGCGGCCGCGGCGGGCGCGGACTTCATCGCCCCTTCTGCAGCGATGGATGGCCAGGTGCAGGCGATTCGTCAGGCGCTGGACGCGGCGGGCTTTACCCAGACCGCCATCATGTCTTACTCGACTAAGTTCGCCTCGTCGTTTTACGGTCCGTTCCGTGAAGCAGCGGGCACCGCGCTGAAAGGCGATCGTAAGACCTACCAGATGAATCCGATGAATCGTCGTGAAGCGATCCGTGAATCACTGATTGATGCGGCGGAAGGCGCAGATTCGCTGATGGTGAAACCGGCAGGTGCCTATCTGGATATCCTGCGTGACATCCGCGAGCGCACTGAGCTGCCGCTGGCGGCCTATCAGGTGAGCGGTGAATACGCCATGATCAAATTTGCCGCGCAGGCCGGTGCAATTGATGAACGCAATGTGGTGCTGGAAAGCCTGGGTGCAATTAAACGTGCCGGTGCGGACCTGATTTTCAGTTATTTCGCGCTTGATCTCGCCGAACAAAAAGTGCTCTGATCCCCTCCTCAATAAGACAGTGAATTGAATCGCTTCGATCACTGTCTTTTTTCTTTGCCGTAAGGCACACACCAGAACCTGGCTTCACCAAAAAATAAAGGGCTCTGCGATGAAAGCACCCGAGATCGCTGCCGATGAGGCACAACGTTTATCGCAGTTGCGTGCGTTGAATATTATGAATACCCCTGCAGAAGAGCGTTTCGATCGTCTGACCCGTCTGGCGCGCCGCCTGTTTGACGTTCCGATTGCCTTAGTCAGCCTGCTGGAAGCCGATCACCAATGGTTTAAATCTTCCCAGGGTTTTGAGCCCGCCGGATCGCCCCGCAATATCTCATTTTGCGGCCATGCCATCCTGCAGGATGAGATCATGATCGTCGAAGATGCCGCCGCCGATGAACGCTTTTATGACAATCCGCTGGTGACCGGCGAGCCGCACATTCGCTTCTATGCCGGCTGCCCGCTGCGGGCACCGGGCGGCGCGAAAATGGGCACGCTGTGCATCATTGGCCGTGAGCCACGCCAGTTCGACGAGGAAGATCGGGCCACGCTACGCGACCTGGCGGCGATGGCCGAAGCGGAACTGGTGGCGTTTCAGGCCGCAACCTGCGATGAGCTGACGCAGATTACCAATCGCCGTGGCTTTATGACGCTGGGTGAGATGGTGCTGAACGAGTGCCGGATGAAGAACCGGCCTGCCTGTCTGACCTTTCTCGACCTGGATAAATTTAAGCAGATCAATGACTCACTCGGCCATCGCGAGGGCGACCGGGCGCTGATGGATTTTGCTGATGCGATGAAAGTGGTGTTTAAACATTCTGATCTGTTCGCCCGCTTAGGCGGCGATGAATTTGTGGTGCTGTTTAACGGCCTGCAACAGCAGCAGACGGAAGCGCTGCTGCAGCAGTTTGCCCGCTACTTAGCCCAGCAGTCGGTCAGCCTGAACCGCCGCTACCATCTGCACTTCTCCTATGGCGTGGTGGAGTTTGATGCGGCCCATCCGCGATCGCTGGAGCAGTTACTGCATGACAGCGATGAGCAAATGTACCGCAATAAAAAACAGAAGCGCGCGCTGCTGTAACGGCAGGCGCCCGTGCGCCTGACCGATTACGCCTGAGGGGGTTACTGTCGCGCCAGGTCGTCGAGCAGGGTCTGATTAAACTTCGCCGGCTCTTCCATCTGTGGCGCATGTCCCATTCCCGGGAATTCAATTAACCGCGCGTCCGGAATCCGCTTCGCCACCTCTTTACCCAGCACAGTGTAATCACCGAGCCGCGCTTTGACCGCTGCAGGCGCGATATCGCTGCCAATCGCGGTGGTGTCGGCGGTTCCGATCATCAGGGTGGTGGGCACCGTCAAATCGCTGAATTCATAGAACACCGGTTGGGTGAAAATCATGTCGTAGATCAGCGCTGAGTTCCATGCCACCTTCTGGTGTCCAGGCCCGCTGTTCAGGCCCGCCAGCATATCGACCCATTTGTCATACTCCGGTTTCCAGCGTCCGACATAGTAGGTCTGCTGCTCATATTTCTTAATTCCTTCGGCACTCAGCTTCAGTTCGCGCTGATACCACTGATCGACAGACCGCCACGGCGCGCCTTTGGCCTTCCAGTCTTCCAGCCCGATCGGGTTGACCAGCACCAGCTTCTGCGTCCCGGCCGGATACATCAGCGCATAGCGTGTTGCCAGCATCCCGCCGGTGGAGTGGCCGATGATCACTGCTTTTTCTACCCCCAGCTGCGCCAGTAGCTGATGAGTGTTCTCTGCCAGCTGCTGAAAACTGTACTGATAATGGGCCGGTTTGGTTGAACTGCAGAAACCGATCTGGTCGGGCGCTACCACGCGATAGCCTTGCTGACTGAGTGCGCGAATCGTCTCTTCCCAGGTCGCGCCGCAGAAATTTTTACCGTGCATCAGCACCACGGTTTGTCCGTTGGCTTTTTGCGCCGGTTTCACATCCATGTAGCCCATGCTCAGCGGTTGCTGCTGGGAGGAAAAATTGAAATGCTGCAGAGGGTAAGGATAATCAAATCCTTCCAGCTGCTCGCCGTAAACGCTGGCGGCGAGTGCCGGTGCCGTGCTGAGTAAAGCCAGCGAGGTGAGCAAGGCGGCAAGCGGTTTCTTCAACGCGTATGTCGGGCTCATCCAGAGTTCTCCAGTTAAAGGTAAGTTAAAAGTAAGGTTAACGGTGCGGCTTAAGCCTGGCATGAAGCACCGAAAAGTGTATTGATGGGCTGTGCGATGTCAGTGATTCGATTGCCGCTGATTAGCTTCGCT
Source organism: Pantoea sp. X-Soil-YNGN-775 (assembly GCF_059730575.1). Lineage (NCBI taxonomy): Bacteria > Pseudomonadati > Pseudomonadota > Gammaproteobacteria > Enterobacterales > Erwiniaceae > Pantoea > Pantoea sp. X-Soil-YNGN-775. The sequence continues at coordinate 3,986,586 of NZ_AP035945.1, forward strand.
ATCGGTAAAATTGCGCTAAGCGAAACCGTTTAATTAAAATTACGCTTTCCGCTTATTCACTCTACTAATTTCACCCACTTCATCAACATTATTATTACAAACAAACCACCCCCATTATCAAATGATTATTAAAACAGCGCTGGCGGAGATAACGATTCATTTCCTGATAAATCTTTACGTAACAAATGGGCAGAAAAAGATAAGTTATTTTAAACTGCGCCGACGATAACAAGGGGGATGTTATGAATGAGCGTAAATATAATGAAAGTGTGATCTTCTCTGTCACCGAGTGGATTGATAACAATCTCGATCAGCGGTTAAGCGTTGATGATATTGCGGAGAAGGCCGGGTATTCAAAATGGTATTTACAGAAATTATTTGCACGCTATCACAATGAAACACTGGCGCGTTATATTCGCAAGCGCAAGCTGGCTGCCTGTGTCAATGATTTGAAAAATAGCCGCACGCCAATTATTAGCCTGGCGCTAAAATACCATTTTGAAAGCCAGCAATCTTTCACCCGCTCATTTAAGCAGGTGATGGGCTGTACGCCGAGCGTCTGCCGTCGGCGTCATCTGGATGAGGCGGCGCGCCAGCAGTTATCTGAAGCCGCCAATCCCTGCGCGTTATGCCGCTATGCCCGGCCCGAAACCCGTGAAAAAAGCGGCTGCGGCATCACCCAGAACATTAGCCTGTCTGCTCATCACTATGGTGCGGCAGAGTCAGCCCGCAGCCTGTGATCAGATATCGTCCGGCTGATAATATTGCACACCAATCTGAATTCGCTCACGGCCCTGCGTGACGCGATGACGATTGGTGTCGCGCAGTGAATAAACGCAGCCGCAATATTCCTGCTGATAAAAACTTTCGCGCTTGCTGATTTCAATCATCCGCGCCGATCCGCCGCCCTTACGCCAGTTAAATTCCCAGTAAAGCAGGTCGGGATAGTGGGCCGCCGCACGCACACCGCAATCATTTATCTGCTGCATATTCTTCCAGCGTGAAATACCCAGCGAACTGGTGATCACCGGAAAACCATTTTCATGGGCATATAACGCAGTACGTTCGAAGCGCATATCAAAGCACATGGTACAGCGCTCGCCGCGCTCCGGTTCCCATTCCATGCCGCGCGCCCGTTTAAACCAGTCATCACGGTCATAATCAGCATCCACAAACGGCACGCCAAATTTTTCTGCAAAACGAATATTCTCCTCTTTGCGCAGCTCATATTCTTTAAGCGGATGAATATTTGGGTTGTAGAAATAGATAGTGTAGTCAATGCCGGATGCCAGCATCGCCTCCATTACTTCACCGGAACAGGGCGCACAGCAGGAGTGCAAAAGGACTTTTTTGTGGCCGCCAGGTAACGGCAGCGGCTGGCGCTGATAAGGCTGAGACATAAGCACCTTCAATCATTGGCTGAAAAAACGCAGTGTAATCGCGCACGCCACCGGTTGCAAAATTCCCCGGCAGGCGGCGCTTTTGAGTATTTGTGCGCTGTTATCAGTCGGCGCGTTGACCGCCATGCCGCGCGCCGCCGGGCTACTGGCGCGGTTCCGCTGTTTAATCAGGCTGCGAATGCGCAAACTGTGACCGGTAACACACTGCCATCGACTATGTTTACATAACATTAACAATATTGACAAAGTCTCAAGGCAAGGAGTGAAGCATGGCTGCAGCAAAGAGATCGGGGGAGGGGCAGAACCGCTTTACCTGGTTCGTCTGTTTTATGGCCGCGCTGTCCGGCCTGTTGTTTGGCCTGGATATCGGCGTGATTGCCGGCGCGCTGCCGTTTCTCGCCAAAGATTTGCAGATCACGAATCATCAGCAGGAGTGGGTGGTCAGCTCCATGATGTTTGGTGCTGCGCTGGGGGCGCTGGGTGCCGGCTGGATGTCATCAAAGCTGGGCCGCAAGAAAAGCATGCTGGCCGGAGCCACGCTGTTTGTGATCGGTTCACTGTGGTCGGCGTTTTCACCGGATGTCGAATCGCTGGTCTGCGCCCGGGTGATACTGGGCCTGGCGGTCGGCATCGCCTCTTACACCGCCCCGCTCTATCTGGCTGAAATTGCGCCTGAGCGTATTCGCGGATCAATGATTTCGATGTATCAGCTGATGCTGACCACCGGCATTGTGGTGGCGTACCTGTCCGATACCGCCTTCAGCTATAGCGGTAACTGGCGCGGGATGCTGGGCATTATCGCCATTCCGGCGGTGATTCTGTTTGTCGGCGTGCTGTTTCTGCCCAACAGCCCACGCTGGCTGGCCGCGCATGGCCGCTTTAATGAGGCACAGCGGGTGCTGGATCGGCTGCGCAACACCAGCGAACAGGCCCGCCAGGAGCTGGAAGAGATCCGTGAAAGCCTGCAGGTGAAGCAACGCGGCTGGTCACTGTTTCGCTCTAACAGCCACTTCCGCCGCGCCGTGTGGCTCGGCATGCTGTTGCAGATTATGCAGCAGTTCACCGGCATGAACGTGGTGATGTATTACGCGCCGAAAATCTTCAATATCGCCGGCTTCTCCAGCACCCGCGAGCAGATGTGGGGCACCGTTATCGTCGGACTGGTCAACATGCTGGCGACGCTGATTGCCATTTTCCTGGTTGACCGCTGGGGACGTAAACCGATGCTCACCACCAGTTTTCTGGTGATGGCGATCGGCATGGGCGTGCTCGGGACGTTACTGCATCTGGGCGTGGAGACTGACTTCCGCAAATATTTCGCCATTGCCATGCTGCTGATGTTTATCGTCGGTTTCGCGATGGCTGCCGGTCCGGTAATCTGGCTGCTGTGCTCAGAGATCCAGCCGCTGAAAGGGCGTGATTTCGGCATTACCGCCTCGACCACCACCAACTGGGTCGGTAACATGATTGTCGGTGCCACTTTCCTGACCATGCTCGATCAGCTGGGCAACGCCAATACCTTTTGGTTCTACGGCGCGCTCAATCTGCTGTTTATCGTGCTGACCATGCTGCTGGTGCCAGAGACAAAGCACGTCACGCTGGAGCATATCGAACGCAACCTGATGAAGGGCAAAGCCTTGCGTGATATCGGGGCGTAACCGCCCCGCCGGTGATTACCATTGCAGCGTTTTACCGGTGTAATCAATGTAGTGATGACCGCCACGGCCCTGCCAGGCGGTCAGCTGCCGGACAATACCGTCCGCACTCTCTTCAGCGGTTAACGGCGCAGCATCGCCTCCCATATCGGTTTTTACCCAGCCCGGATGCAGCGTCACCAGCGTGCCGGCCTGGGCTTCAACCTCCTCAGCCAGCGACCGGCTCAGCATATTCAGCGCCGCTTTACTGGCGGAATAGAGCGGCATGTCGGCGCGCGGATTTTCGCTCAGGCTGGCCAGCTGTGATGAGGTGATCGCCAGCACGCCCTTCTGCTTGCTGAGCAGCGGCAGCAAAATTTCGGCACTGCGTACCGGTGCCACCGCATTGGTCAGGAACAGCTGAGCCAGCTCCTGCGCCTCACTCTGCGCCAGCGTCTGGTGCGCCGGACCATAGATGCCGGCATTAATCAGAATCGCATCAAACGTCTGTCCGGCGAGCTGGTCTGCCAGTTGCTGCACCGCCGACGATTCGGTCATATCCAGCGCATGCCAGGTGACGCCCGGCTGTTCGCCCTGTGCCGGAATGCCGCTGCGATGCGTGGCGATAACCGGCCAGCCCTGGGCGGCAAATGCCTGCACCACCGCCAGACCAATACCGCGTGATGCGCCGATCACTAATGCTTTACCTTGCTGAGCCATATTGATTCCTCATTGATGATGTCATCTATCAGCTTAATGGCAAATCTGTCCTGCCAGCAGCCGCAGGTGCTATTTCGTCCGGCGACCGCACAGCCGGTAAAATGCGCCCGCCGGGCAGCTAAGCCAGCGGGGGCCGTTTCTCTTGATGGTTTTCCATCAATATTTCGCTTTATCTTTTACTTTTAACCGGTTAGAAGATATCGATTGCGTGGCAGGCTGTGCGATGTTCGCCCGCTTCTTTCACGTGGAGTCTGAATGAAAAAGCTCACCTTAGACACGGTAGCAAAAATGGCCGGGGTCGGTATCGCGACGGTTGATCGGGTGCTGAATGAACGTGGCGGCGTGTCGCTGGACACCACCCGCAAAGTGCTGAAAGCAGCGCGCGAAGTCGGCCTGAAGCGCCTGTTACCGGAGGAGTATCAGCATCCGTGGCAAATAGAAGTGTTCCTCAGCAACAACGGTTCTTCGTTTTTCCAGCAGCTGACCGCCCACTTCAGCGACGTCGCCAGCCAGCTCGGCTATCGCCGTCTTAAGCTGCACAAAACCCTGGTAACCGAAGCGCAGCCCGAAAAGCTGGCGCAGAGCATTATTGCCCGCAGCGCCAATCGCGACGGCATCATTGTTTTCGCCCACGATTCGCCGCCGATCTATCGCGCACTGGCGCTGTGTCGCAGCCGTAACGTGCCGGTGATCACCATCGTGACCGATCTGCCCGCCGCCGATCGCCTGTGCCATGTCGGTATCGACCAGTATCAGGCGGGACGGACAGCCGGGTTGCTGATGAGTAAAACCGCTCATCAGCCCGGCGATATCGTGATGGTCAGCGGCCGTTTCGATTACCAGGCACACCGGCAGCGCATCGCCGGTTTCCGTGAAGTGATGAGCCAGCGCGCGCCGCAGCGGCACCTGCGTGAAGTGCTGCTGGGTCAGGACGACCGCGGCACCATCCGCAGCCTGCTGGCGCGTAATCTGACCCAGTCGCAGGCGATTGCGGGCGTCTACAACACCGGCATGGGCAATACCGACGTCAGTGAAACGCTGCGCGCCCATCAGCTGCTGGGCCGCTGTACCTACATTACCCACGAGCTTTATTCGGTGACCCGTCAGCTGCTGCTGAATGATGAAGTGGCGTTTACCCTCGATCAGCACGCCCGGCAGCATGCCCGGTTATCGATTGACCTGCTGCTGCGGCATCTGGAAACCGGTTATCAGCCGGATGTCTATCAGCAGGGTAAAGTCGCGTTCCGGCTGTTTACGGCGGAGAATATGGTGTAGCCCCTCACGCAGTAAGGGGCCAGCACAAAGGTTACTGCGGTGGCTCCCGGCTCTCATCATCCGGACTCTTATCGTTATCGCTGCCCTGGCTCTTCTCGACTTCCTGGGGATGGCCCATCGATAGCGCAGTGGCGCTGGCCGGGTCAAACAGTGACAGGCTTTCAATCTGATCGACCATAATTACTTTACGAAATGACATCGCGTCTTTCGGCGTAGAGTCCAGCGTAATGTCATGCTCGGCATACCACTTGCTGTAGTTATGCTCTACCGCCAGCTTCAGCGTTTTGCTGTCGCGATAGCCGCTGAGCATCGGGATCAGAACGATATTTTTGGTGCTTTCATACTCAAAGGTTGAGGCGTGCACCATTCCGATGTAAATGCGGCGGGACTTGAGCGTAATCCACGCCAGTTCACCCTCTTCCATACATTGAAACAGCAGCTGCTCAACGCCATTCGAGCGCGACAGTTGCTGATAGAGATCTTTACGCCCGGAGACGTTAAGTCGTGCGCTGCCCGCCCAGTTCGAACGATACAGGCAGAGCAGAATGGCAAACGCCAGCATGATCACAATCGGTGCCTGGATGCCGAGGAAGCTCCAGTTCATGAACTCCATCTGCCATTTGAGATGGACGCCGGGGATCATCTGTACCGCATTGGCGATAGCAGAGACGGCAAGCAGCAGTAGCCAGACAATACCGGTGGCAAACACCCCCTGCAGAACGAAAATACAGCCATACAGGGCAACCAGGAAATAGACGTCCCAGCCCGACGAGCGGCGAATTTTAAACCGGCTATTCAAATCGCGGCTGGTGTACCAGTAACCACTGACCATTAACACCATGAATATTGCGGTACCCACCTCAGACTCCCTTTAACGTATTCACATGGCGGGCAAAATCTTCGTGTACTTCTTCGCTGAGCGTGTTGACCGAGATATTGCCGTTCTCATCAATTATGATGCGCTCGCCTTCGGCGATGGAGTCGTTGATGTCCTGGCGGGTCATGATCTGCAGAAATTTATCGGGACTGGCAAACAGCGATTTAACGAAATTGAACATGGCGATCCACTTATCTGGTTAAAAGAGAAAGTATGTGACCGAAACGACACTCTCGCCTGGTTAATTTCAGGTGAAATTTCTTAAAATCAATTAATTAGCGAAGCGGCTATCGTTCATCTCCGGCCGCATTTTGCCGAAATAGCCAGCATAACCAGTAGATTGGCAGCGTCGCCTGCCCTTTTCCGCTTCGCAGTCTGTGACCGGGCTTCATCCCTTCTTCGCCGGTTAACGCTAAGCTCAATTTTTGTCAGCTTACTGTCACCCCTGTATTGAGGAAGATTCAGATGAAACAACGCACGTTAGGTCGTACCGGTCAGCGCGTCTCGGAGATTGGCTTTGGCGCATGGGCGATTGGCGGGACCTGGGGAGAAGTCAGTCAGCAGGATGCCGAGGCCGCGCTGCACGCGGCGCTGGATGCTGGCATCACCTTTATTGATACTGCCGATGTGTATGGTGACGGCCGCTCTGAAAAGATTATCGCCGGGGTGCTGAATCAGCGGGGTGGTGAACGTCCGTTTGTGGCGACCAAGCTGGGCCGGCGTCTCTCGCCGCACGTTGCTGACGGTTATAACGCCAGCAACCTCAACGCGTTTGTTGACCGCTCGCGTGAGAACCTGCAAACCGACACGCTGGATTTAGTGCAGCTTCACTGCCCGCCAACCGAGGTCTATTACAATCCGGAGGTGTTTGCAGTGATGGATGAGATGGTTGCCGCCGGGAAAATTCGTCATTACGGCGTGTCGGTAGAAAAAGTCGAAGAGGGACTGAAGGCGCTGGAATTTCCCAACGTCTCATCCATTCAGCTGATCTACAACATCTTCCGCCAGCGTCCGGCGGAACTGCTGCTGCGAGAGGCGAAACGGCGTAATGTCGGGATTATCGCCCGCGTCCCGCTGGCATCCGGCTTGCTGACCGGAAAAATGGGCCCGGACAGCCAGTTTGCTGCCGACGACCACCGCGCTTTCAACCGCAATGGCGAAGCCTTCGATAAAGGCGAAACCTTTTCCGGCGTACCGTATGAGGTGGCGCTGGAGGCGGTAGAGGAGATTCGTCGTTACGTGCCGGGCGACATCAGCATGGCGATGCTGGCGCTGCGCTGGATCCTGATGAACGACGATGTCAGCGTGGTGATCCCCGGCGCGAAAAATCGCCAGCAGGCGGCAGACAATGCCCGCGCCAGCAGCGTTGACGCGCTGTCTGACCAGACTATGGCGGCGCTGCAGCAGATTTATCAGGCGAAGATTGCGCCTTACGTGCATCAGCGCTGGTAGTCGTACGATTTACAACGCCTGGGCGCACGCCCAGGCGGAACTCCACGCCCACTGGAAGTTATATCCCCCCAGCCAGCCGGTCACATCCACCACTTCACCAATGAAATAGAGGCCCGGCACCGTCCGCGCTTCCATGGTTTTCGAAGAGAGCTGGCTGGTATCCACCCCGCCCAGCGTCACTTCGGCAGTGCGATAGCCTTCGGTTCCGTTCGGCTGAATACGCCAGGCGTGCAGCGTCTGCACCAACTCTGCCTGCTGCTTGCTGTTGAGCTGCTTCAGAGTGATATCCGGCACCACCTTCAGCGTTTGCAGCACTTCCACCAGCCGTTTCGGCAGAATTTTTGCCAGGCTGTTCTTCAGGCTAAGGTTCGGATGCGCCTCACGCTGAACGGTCAGAAAGGCATCAAGCGGCGTGGCAGGCGACAGATCGATGGTGACGAACTCACCCGGCAGCCAGTAGCTGGAGATCTGCAACACCGCCGGGCCAGAGAGCCCACGGTGGGTAAACAGCATCGCCTCTTTAAAGCGGGTGCCGTCCTGCGCGTCGATGGTGGTTTCCAGTGCTACGCCGGACAGCGTCTGCAGCTGTTCCAGCAGCGGCTTATGCAGGGTAAACGGCACCAGCGCAGCGCGCGTCGGGAAAACAGTCAGACCAAACTGTTCAGCAATTTTATAGCCAAACGGCGACGCGCCCAGGCCGGGCATCGACAGGCCGCCGCTGGCAATCACCAGTTTTTCCGCCTGCACCGTGCTGCCGTTCAGTTGCAGGGTGTAGCCGCTGTCGTCACGCGTCACGTTCAGTACTTCACTGCGTAACCGCAGCGTCACCTGGCCCTTTTCACACTCGGCCAGCAGCAGATCGACAATCTGCTGGGCGGAATCGTCACAAAACAGCTGGCCGAGGGTTTTCTCATGCCAGGCGATCTGGTGACGATTAACCAGATCGATAAAGTCCCACTGGGTATAACGCGCCAGCGCCGACTTACAGAAATGGGGGTTATGTGACAGATAGGCTGCCGGTTCGGTGTACAGATTGGTGAAGTTGCAGCGCCCGCCGCCTGACATCAGGATCTTACGTCCCGGCTTTTTGCCGTTATCCAGCAGCAATACGCGACGCCCGCGCTGTCCGGCCTGGGCGGCACAGAACAGCCCTGCGGCCCCGGCACCAATGATGATAACGTCAAACTGTTCCACGGCGGTTTACTCACTTAATCGGAAAGGCGCAGATTGTAGTGATCTGCTCACTGAGACGCCAGTGTCAAAAATTTGCCGTAAATGTGTCATAATGTAACTGACTAATATCTGGGCCTTTTTACCCCTTTAACCCGGCTACGTTACTGCTAAAGGTCAAATTAAGGCTATATTTTCCTTTCCCATACAGCACGTTGTCGCGGATAATGCGCCGCGTTCATGTCCTCCAAAAATGGCGTAACGTTTATGCTACATCTGTTTGCTGGTCTAGACCTCAGTACTGGCCTGTTATTGGTTCTTGCCCTGCTGTTTGTATTGTTTTACGAAGCAATCAACGGCTTCCACGACACGGCCAACGCAGTTGCGACGGTCATCTATACGCGTGCCATGCGTGCCCAGCTTGCTGTGGTTATGGCTGGCGTGTTTAACTTCTTTGGCGTGCTACTCGGTGGATTGAGTGTCGCCTATGCCATTGTTCATATGCTCCCCACCGATCTGTTGTTGAATGTTGGATCGGCTCACGGTCTCGCCATGGTGTTTTCTATGCTGCTGGCGGCGATTATCTGGAATCTCGGCACCTGGTATCTGGGTCTGCCGGCGTCCAGCTCCCATACCCTGATCGGCGCCATTATTGGTATCGGTCTGACCAACGCCCTGATGACCGGTACCTCGGTGGTTGATGCGCTCAACATCCCGAAAGTGCTGAACATCTTCCTGTCTCTGATCCTGTCGCCGATTATCGGCCTGGTGATTGCCGGTGGCCTGATCTTTATTCTGCGTCGTTACTGGAGCAGCACTAAAAAACGTGCCCGCATTCATATGACGCCAGCCGACCGCGAAAAGATCGACGGCAAGAAAAAGCCGCCGTTCTGGACCCGCATCGCCCTGATTGTTTCGGCGATCGGCGTCAGCTATTCGCATGGCGCGAATGACGGCCAGAAAGGCATTGGTCTGATCATGCTGGTGTTGATTGGCGTGGCACCGGCCGGCTTCGTGGTGAACATGAATGCCTCAGGCTACGACATCACCCGCACCCGCGATGCGGTTAATCATCTGGAGCAGTATTATCAGCAGCACAACGCTTCGCTGACGCATATTATCCAGATGGCACCGCCTAAGCTGCCAACGCCGGAAGAAGTGCCATCCACCAGCCCGCAGGAGTTCCACTGTGACAGCGCCCGCGCGTTACAGGCGGTTCAGCGCGCACAGGTGTTGCTGAATAACCTGCAAAGTTACGATCAGCTGACGGTCGAACAGCGCGGCCAGATGCGTCGCCTGCTGCTGTGTATCTCAGACACGGCGGACAAAGCGGCCAGGCTGCCGGAAACCACCCCGGACGACAAACGCTTCCTTAACAAGCTGAAAAGCGATCTGCTTGGCACCATCGAGTATGCGCCAATCTGGATTATCGTTGCGGTCGCGTTAGCGCTGGGCATCGGCACCATGATTGGCTGGCGTCGTGTTGCCACCACCATTGGTGAGAAGATTGGTAAAAAAGGCATGACCTATGCGCAGGGAATGTCAGCCCAGGTTACGGCAGCGCTCTCTATCGGCGTCGCCAGCTATACCGGGATGCCGGTTTCCACCACCCACATCCTCTCTTCGTCAGTCGCCGGTACCATGCTGGTTGACGGCGGCGGATTGCAGAGCCGGACCATCAAAAACATCGCCATGGCGTGGATCTTCACGCTGCCGGTATGTATTGTGCTGTCAGGTTCGCTCTACTGGATTGCGTTAAAACTGGTGTAATGCCAGCCAGACCAGAGGGCGACGAAAGTCGCCCTTTTTAATGCCAGATCGCCATCGCCACCAGGCTGATCACCACCAGTCCACATAGCGCGCTGGTCAGCATAAACTGTCCTCTTACCCGCTCGCAGCGACGGATGAATTCGTCATCATGATGATCTAGATAGCGTTTCGCCCAGATATAGGTCACCAGCCGCACCTGCTTGCTGGGCTGGCCATGAGAAGTGAAAAATCCCGCCCCGTCGACATACTGATACAGCAGCGGATCGCAACCGCGTAATACTGCCAGCAGCGCACGCAGAGAAGAAAAATAGCGCGCCATATTCACAATACACACCACACAAAGCGCCCAAAAAAGCGCAATAGTACTGATCATATTCTCCCCTCCTGGCTGGAGCCGCAGGAACAGACGCAGCGGGAAAACGCTGAGCACGCCCACAGAAATAGCCAACCTCTGAATCACCCAACTGCGATAGTGTTCTGAACGCCTGGGCGGTAACAAACCAGACCGCCTTTTTTCAGTGTAGGAGAAATGTTTAAATTTTTTCCAGCGATGAATTTCGTTTGGTGCGAGTAAAATTTCCGCATCGTTGATCTTATTCACAAGCCAGGCGGCAACGGCAGCATTTGCCCGCAGAGAAGGCTATACTCAGAAACATAACAACATGACCACCTGCACCGCAGGTACACACTTTGGTGGCGCTCATCGCCCGCTCGCGCAAAGGATTTCGCTAAGCTGTGACGCGGCAGGAACCCCGGATGCCATCCTTAATCTCGTGAAAGGAGTTTTATCATGGCTTATAAACATATCCTGATTGCAGTAGACCTTTCTCCCGAAAGCCAGTTACTGGTGGATAAAGCCGTTTCGCTGGCCCGCCCTTACGACGCCAAAATTTCCCTGATTCACGTTGATGTGAATTATTCCGATCTCTACACCGGCCTGATTGATGTCAACCTCGGCGATATGCAGAAGCGTATTTCTGAAGAGACGCACTCTGCTCTGAAAGGTCTGTCTGATTCCGCGGGCTACCCGATCAGTGAAACCCTGAGCGGCAGCGGCGATCTCGGCCAGGTACTGGTGGATGCGATTAAAAAGTATGACGTCGATCTGGTGGTATGTGGTCATCACCAGGACTTCTGGAGCAAGCTGATGTCGTCGGCGCGCCAGTTGATCAACACCGTGCATATCGACATGCTGATTGTGCCGCTACGCGATGAAGACGAAGCCTGAGTGACGCTCAAAGACCATAAAGCCGGCTGATTGCCGGCTTTATTATGGGGTTAACTGACCAGCGGCGGGTAGATATCGAAACGATGGCTTTTGGTCACCACCGCCGCCTGGGTAACCACGCCTGCCAGCGGCGGCGCATAGTCGGGCCGCTTCACCACGATCCGCTTCTTTGCCAGCCGGCGGGCCGGTTCCAGCAGCGCGTCAGCATCCTCATCAGCACCGACCAGCGACTGAAACACCCGCATCTCCTTTTTCACCAGCGCGCTTTTCTGCCGATGCGGATACATCGGGTCGAGATAAACCACGTCCGGCTGCGGGGTGATATCGCTCAGCGCCTCGGCGCTGGCGGCGTGAATCAGCGTCAGCCGCTGACGCAGCCAGCCGCCGATTTCCGCATCCTGATAGCCGCGCTGTAAACCATCTTCCAGCAGCGCTGCCACCACCGGATGGCGCTCCAGCATTCGCACCCGGCAGCCCAGCGCCGCCAGAACAAAGGCATCGCGTCCGAGTCCGGCGGTGGCATCCACCACATCCGGCAGATAGTCACCTTTAATCCCGACCGCTTTTGCCACCGCTTCACCGCGTCCGCCGCCAAAACGGCGTCGGTGCGCCATCGCACCCGAGACAAAATCGACAAAAACGCCGCCCAGCTTCGGCTCATCGCGCTTACGCAGCTCAAGATGCGTCGGGGTTTGTACCAGCGCCAGCAAGGCGTTCTCGTCGTGCTCCAGCTGCCAGCGCTGCGCTAAACGTGATAAGGCGCCGTCTCCGGCGCCTGATTCATCGAGCAAACAGATTTTCACCTGATGACTTATCCCTGAATACCGTAATGTTCCAGCATGGCGTCGAGCTGCGGTTCACGGCCGCGGAAGCGTTTGAACAGCTCCATCGGCTCTTCGGAACCGCCACGCGTCAGGATATTGTCGAGGAACGACTGGCCGGTTTCGCGGTTGAAAATGCCCTCTTCTTCAAAGCGTGAATAGGCATCCGCCGCCAGCACATCCGCCCACAGGTAGCTGTAGTAACCGGCCGCATAGCCACCGGCGAAGATGTGGCTGAAGGCGTGCGGGAAACGGCCCCATTCCGGACTCGGCACCACCGCAACGCGGCTTTTCACTTCACGCAGCGTCTCAAGAATTTGTGCCCCTTTGGCCGGGTCAAATTCGGTATGCAGACGGAAGTCGAACAGGCCGAACTCCAGCTGACGCAGAATAAACAGCGCCGCCTGGTAGTTCTTGGCCGCCAGCATTTTATCCAGCAGCGCCTTCGGCAGCGGTTCACCGGTTTCATAGTGACCGGAGATGAACGCCAGCGCATCCGGCTCCCAGCACCAGTTTTCCATAAACTGGCTTGGCAGTTCGACCGCATCCCACGGCACCCCGCTGATGCCGGAAACGCCAGGTACTTCAACCCGGGTCAGCATATGATGCAGACCGTGACCAAACTCATGGAACAGGGTGATCACTTCGTCATGAGTGAACAGCGCCGGTTTGCCCTGCACCGGACGGTTAAAGTTACAGGTCAGGTAGGCGACCGGCTTCTGCAGGCTGCCATCGGCTTTACGCATCTGGCCGACGCAGTCATCCATCCAGGCTCCGCCGCGTTTGTGTTCACGCGCATACAGATCCAGATAGAAACTGCCGCGCAGTTCGCCGGTTTCATCGAACAGATCGAAGAACTTCACGTCAGGATGATAAACTTCCACATCGGTACGCTGTTTTGCCGTGATGCCGTAAATACGCTTAACCACTTCGAACAGGCCAGCCACCGCCCGGGATTCCGGGAAGTAAGGGCGCAGCTGTTCATCGCTGATGGTGTAGAGATGCTGCTTCTGTTTTTCACCGTAATAGGTGAGATCCCACGGATTAAGCTCGGTCACGCCGTGCTCTTTTTGCGCAAAGGCGCGCAGCTGCTCCAGCTCTTTTTCACCCTGAGGACGGGCGCGTTCCGCCAGATCGTTAAGGAAGTCGATCACCTGAGACGGGCTTTGCGCCATCTTAGTCGCCAGCGATTTATCGGCGTAGGAGTCAAAGCCCAGCAGCTGCGCCAGTTCATGACGCAGCGCCAGCTCTTCCGCCATGATCGGGCCGTTATCCCATTTACCGGCATTCGGCCCCTGATCGGACGCGCGGGTCGCGTAGGCGCGATACATCTCTTCGCGCAGCGCAGCGTTATCGCAGTAGGTCATCACTGGCAGATAGCTGGGGATATCCAGCGTCAGCAGCCAGCCTTCCTGACCTTTGGCTTCCGCCTGGGCCCTGGCCGCAGCCATCGCGCTTTCCGGCATGCCCGCCAGATCGTTTTCATCGGTGATCAGCTTGCTCCAGCCCATGGTGGCATCCAGCACGTTGTTGCTGTAAGCCGATCCCAGTTCGGAGAGGCGGGCAGCAATTTCGCCGTAGCGCTGCTGTTTATCTTTCGCCAGGCCGATACCGGAAAGTTCGAAATCGCGCAGCGCATTATCGACCGCTTTCTTCTGCGCCAGATCCAGCGCGGCGTACTGGTCACCCTCTTTCAGGTTGCGGTACGCCTGATACAGGCCTTCATGCTGGCCGACCCAGGTGCTGTATTCAGACAGCAGCGGCAGCGTCTGCTCATAGGCTTCACGCAGTTCCGGGCTGTTTTTAACCGAGTTCAGGTGGCTGACCGGGGAAAAAATGCGGCTCAGACGGTCATCGCTCTCCGCCAGCGGCTGAACCAGGTTGTCCCAGCTATAGGGTGCGCCTTGCGCCACCACTTTTTCGACCATCGCGCGGCAGTCGTTCAGGACTTCCGTAACGGCAGGAACCACATGTTCAGGCTGGATGGCAGAAAAAGGGGGAAGCGTAAAAGATGTCAGTAGCGGATTGGTCATAGCGCAGTCCTTTATTGATGTGTGGGGCGCGATGGGTCGCGCAACGCAATCTAAGTAACATGCGGCTAAGTGTAGCGAAAATCAATGGGGCCTGGCTTCGCTGCGGAAGAAACGAGCGGAATGCCATCGCCGATCGACCGGCAGAATTTGCGTTGCATCAAAGCGCAGCCGCTGCGGTTAGGGTCTAATGCCGCCGTTGCGACAGCTGTCGGCTTTCCACCTGCAGCGTGCGGCCCCGGCGGGATTAGTTATCATGCTTTCGACCCATCGGCGGGACATCCCTGATATAATCGCCCGCTTAATGGTTCTCATGCTGTTCCTGCGTCGGTTGCTGTGCGTCGTTCTGTGGGTAATACGTGAGGTAATAATTGGTATAAATTGATTTTCCATCAATTAAAACCTTATACATTCAACAGGATAAACAATGCTGAGTTATCGCCATAGCTTCCATGCTGGCAACCACGCTGACGTGCTGAAGCACACCGTACTGAGCCTGATCATCACCGCGCTGAAAGAGAAAGAGAAACCGTTCTTTTATCTTGATACCCACGCGGGTGCAGGACGTTATCAACTGAGCGGTGAGCACGCTGAGCGCACCGGCGAGTATCTGGAAGGCATCGCCCGCATCTGGCAGCAGCCGGACGCGCCAGAGCTGCTACAACCTTACTTCGACGCCATCCGTGCGCTCAACCGTAACGGAACGCTGCGTTATTATCCCGGTTCGCCGCTGATTGCCCGCCATCTGCTGCGTGAAGATGACCGCCTGCAAATGACCGAACTGCACTCCAGCGACTACCCGCTGCTGCGTAACGAGTTCAGCAAAGACAGTCGCGCGCGCGTAGAACGTGGCGACGGCTATCAGCAGTTAAAAGCCAAACTGCCGCCGCCATCCCGTCGCGGTCTGGTTCTGATCGATCCGCCGTATGAGATGAAAAGCGATTATCAGGCGGTGGTGAAAGGGATTCAGGAAGGCCATAAGCGATTCGGGACCGGCGTATTCGCGCTATGGTATCCGGTGGTATTACGCCAGCAGATCAAGCATATGCTGCGCGATCTGGAAGCGACCGGCATTCGCAATATTCTGCAGATCGAACTGGCCGCCCGTCCCGACAGCGACCAGCGCGGCATGACCGCATCCGGCATGATTGTGATTAACCCGCCGTGGAAGCTGGCTGCCCAGATGAACGAGCTGCTGCCGTGGCTGCATAAAAAACTGGTTCCGGCTGGCACCGGCCACTTTGTGGTCAACCAGATCGTACCCGAATAACTCTCTTCTCCTTTTACGCCGCACACTGCCGGTGCTGCGGCGTGGTACTGCAGGTCTGTCACCATGTGGATCATACTGGCTGGCGCGCTAGCCGCGCTGCAACCGGCCCGGCGGCTGGCACTATTATTACTGGCGCTCGCCACGCTGCTGGGGTTTTATCAGGACGTATTAGCGTGGCCCGCGCTGCTGCTGTTCGCGGTCACCGCCGGCGTGGTGGCATGCCGTATTTACGATCGTGACCATCATCGGCGGCAAATGCTGACTGAAGCGGTGCTGGTGCTGATCGCCATCGGCTTATTCCTCCATCTGTTCCCGGGTTTTGATAATCCACGCAAACTTGATGAGGTGCAGGTCGGCGCCCGCAGTGTGGCTTTCGGCTTCTCGTTTAATTTCGATAAAGCGCTGATCCCCTTTGTGCTGCTGGCCGGTCTGCCGACGCTGTTTCGCGCCCCGGCCCGCCCGCCGCGTTATAAGCTGCTGGCCGCGCTGGCGCTGGTCGCCGCCGTTCCGCTGCTGTTATACAGTGCCGTATTACTGGGTGGATTAGCGTTTGAACCGCACTTCCCGGCCTGGCTTGGCACCTTTATGCTCGCCAACCTGTTCTTTGTCTCGCTGGCGGAAGAGGCGCTGTTTCGTGGTTATCTGCAACAGAAATTAACGCTGGCACTGGGCGGCATACCCGCGCTGGTGCTGAGTGCGCTGCTGTTTGGTCTGGTGCATCTGAGCGGCGGTCTGCTGCTGGTGATCTTTGCGACCCTCGCCGGACTGCTGTATGGGCTGGCGTGGCACTGGAGCGGCCGGTTATGGATTTCGACCGCCCTGCACTTTGGACTCAATATGACCCATTTACTGCTTTTCACTTATCCGGCACTGCATCACTAAAGCGTAAACACCGCCAGATCATAGGCCAGCTCGGTAGCGGGGAAGATGGTCTGGCATTCAGCCAGCAAACGGGGCATATCTTTCGCCAGATAGCGTGAACTGAAGTGCGTGGCGATCAGCCGTTTTGCACCGGCGTGCTTCGCCACTTCCGCCGCCTGCAAGGTGGTCGAATGGCCGCGTCCGTTGGCCTTCTCAATCATCGCCGCTTCCAGCGTGGCTTCGTGCACCATCAGATCCACGTTGGCCGCCAGCTGCAATGCCACCTCCGTTGGCGCGGTATCACCAAAAATCGCCAGCGTTTTGCCTTTAATCGCCGGGCCCAGATAGTCCGCGCCCTTGATCACCCGGCCATCCTCCAGCGTCACGGTTTCGCCCTGCTTCAGCTGCTGATACCACGGGCCGCGCGGCACGCCTTCCGCCTTCAGGCGCGGCGCATCGAGAAAACCCGGTTTATCATGCTGCTCAATCCGATAACCCAGACATTCCAGCGTATGATTCAGCGGCCAGGCACTGATGCGGAACTCACCATCATCCAGCGTCCAGCCCGCCTCAATCTCAACAATCGTCAGCGGATAATCGGTGTAAGAGCCACTGATCGACAGCGCGGTTTCAACGAAGCGCTTTAAGCCCCGGGGGCCATACACGGTCATCGGCGTGGTCAGCCCGGCCATAGAACGGCTGGTGAGCAAGCCCGGCAGCCCGAAAATATGGTCGCCATGCAAATGGGTGATGAAGATCTTATCCAGCTTGCCCGGTTTGAGATCGGAACGCATAAACTGAAGCTGTGTCCCCTCGCCGCAGTCGAACAGCCAGCTTTCGCCGCTCTGCGCCCGGGTAAAGGCGATAGCGGTCACGTTACGCTGCAGGCTGGGCGCACCGCCGCCGGTGCCGAGAAAAGTAAGGTGCATGGTATGCTTCCCTGTCAGTGTGAGAAAAAACAGAACCCTATTACAATCATAGGCGCAAACTTTGCGTCAATTCGACCCGCAGCGTTACACTCTATGCCAATTTTTCATGCAACCGGATGGATACTTCAATGACCCGACATTTCGACTATCTCGCCATCGGCGGCGGCAGCGGCGGCATCGCCTCGATTAACCGTGCGGCCATGTATGGCCAGAAATGCGCCCTGATTGAAGCCAAAGAACTGGGTGGCACCTGCGTTAACGTAGGCTGCGTCCCGAAGAAGATCATGTGGCATGCTGCGCAAATTGCCGAAGCTATCCATCTGTACGGGCCGGACTACGGCTTCGATACCACCGTTAACCGCTTCGACTGGGCCACGCTGGTCAAAAACCGCAGCGCCTATATCGATCGTATCCACACCTCGTACGACAACGTGCTGGGTAAAAACAAGGTTGAAGTGATCAAAGGCTTCGCCCGTTTTGTCGATGCGCACAGCGTCGAAGTGAACGGCGAGATCATCACCGCTAACCACATTCTGATTGCCACCGGCGGCCGTCCCAGCCATCCATCGATTCCGGGCGCTGAGTACGGGATTGATTCCGACGGTTTCTTTGAGCTGGACGCGCTGCCGAAGCGTACTGCGGTCATCGGCGCGGGTTACATCGCCGTTGAGCTGGCGGGCGTGGTGAATGCACTGGGCTCGGAAACCCACCTGTTTGTGCGTAAGCATGCCCCGCTGCGCAGCTTCGACCCGCTGATCACCGAAACGCTGGTAGAAGTAATGAACAGCGAAGGCCCGACGCTGCACACCGAAGCGATTCCGAAAGCGATCGTTAAAAACGACGACGGCAGCCTGACGCTGCAGTTGGAAAACGGCAGCGACTATACCGTCGATTGCCTGGTATGGGCGATTGGCCGTGAACCGGCCAATGACAGCCTGAACATTGCGGCGGCGGGCGTGGCGCTGGACGAAAAAGGCTACATTAAGGTCGATAAATTTCAGAACACCAACGTGTCAGGCATTTATGCGGTCGGTGATAACACCGGTGCGGTAGAACTGACACCGGTGGCGGTGGCAGCCGGCCGTCGCCTGTCTGAGCGCCTGTTTAACAACAAGCCGGACGAGCATCTCGACTACAGCAACATCCCGACCGTGGTTTTCAGCCACCCGCCGATTGGCACCGTCGGCCTGACCGAACCGCAGGCGCGGGAACAGTATGGCGACGACCAGGTAAAAGTGTATAAATCAGCGTTTACCGCCATGTACACCGCTGTCACCCAGCATCGCCAGCCGTGCCGGATGAAGCTGGTCTGCGTCGGTGCTGACGAGAAAATCGTCGGTATTCACGGCATCGGATTTGGCATGGATGAGATGCTGCAGGGCTTCGCGGTGGCACTGAAGATGGGTGCCACCAAAAAAGACTTCGACAATACCGTGGCGATTCACCCGACGGCAGCGGAAGAGTTTGTCACCATGCGCTAAGCCGCCGCGGCGGTGTGCTTCAGACAGGCGACTCCGGTCGCCTGTTTTTTTTGCCTGCGCCAGGCACAGCGGTGCAGGCCTGCACCGCCATAGGGCAACTTAGCTCACGCGATCCAGCCAGCGCACATAGGCCTGATCCCATAACGCCGCCGGCGTCCCGGCCTTACCAAGCCCGAAACCGTGACCGCCTTTGCTGATCTGAATCAGCTCGACCGGCACGCGATTGCGGCGACAGGTATCGTGCATCAGTTCGGTGTTAAACGGATTCGAGGTGTGGTCATCTTCAGCCTGCGCCAGAAAGGTCGGTGGATACTGGCGGGTAACGTAGTTTTGTACCGACCAGTTCGCTTCATCCTGCGGCGTAGCGTTTTTACCGACCATCATCAGATGGGTATTGGTGTGCTGATAAGGGGATTCCAGCGTAATCACCGGATAGATCAGGCCCACGCTGTCGACTTTTGGCACCACCTCATCCAGCGGATCGATGGCCGGATAAGATTCAAAGCTGGGGCGCGCGGCCGCCATACCCAGCAGGTGCCCGCCGGCCGAGAAGCCGAGTACATGGACCTTACGCTCAAACGAGCGCACCAGGCGAATGGCGCGCTGTGCATCCTGCAGCGGGGCAAGCCGGCCGGCCTGCCACTTCTCATGCGGCAAGCGGTAGCTGAGCACATAGGCGGTGTAGCCGTTGGCGTTCAGCCAGCGCGCCACCGGCCAGGCTTCGCGTCCCATGCCAATCCAGCGATAGCCGCCGCCGGCAGCAATCAGCACCGCCTCACCGTTAGGATTTTCCGGTTTAAAGCGCTGGATCGCCGGGCTGACAATATTCGACCACGAGCCGCTGGCATTAACATGCAGTTCGCCCGATGGGCCGCCGCCGCCGGGCGGATCATCCGGCCAGAGAGGAATAATGTCATCGCGGGCAAATATTTTGCCGGTGGTCATGGAGAGCCCAAGCGCTCCCGTGCCGAGAATAAAACGTCGACGCGTAATCATGATGCCTGTTAAGTGATATCAAAACGCTCAGCCAGCCGTTGCGGTGGGCTGCAGGAAAAAGTGTGATGCAAGTCCGGTGCCAGAGGCTGGCGATTATGTACGCAATGCGGTGCCAAAATCCATAAAAAAACGCGCCCGGGTGGCGCGTTTTTGCCTTGACTGAGGGAATTAATCTTCCTGCTGGAACTGGGCCATCACCGCCTGTTCACACTGCTGTTCATTGACCCGCAGTTTGGCGCGCTCGTCATCGCCCAGCTGCAGCCAGGCGCTGGCCACTTCACGCGCGGTGTCTTCATCAAAACCAGGCTGATTCATCGCCGTCGATGACTGGCTGCGCGCCACGTACGATTTCATCTGCTCAACATATTGATCGGCACTGGCGACCTGTTTTTCACTGCTGACGATGTGACACAGCTGGCTGGCATAGACATTCTGTTCGCTATCGTCTGCCGCCAGGGCGCTGCCAGAGGCCAGTGCGCTCAGCAGCAGTATGTGGGTCACTTTCATTCTCTACTCCTGTTTTCGGGTTAAACCTTGCGCTGAAGGGCTTCCAGACGCTTTTGACGCCAGTTTAGCAGGGGCGACACGGTTGTGCCGTGTATTACCACGCTACAGACCACCAGGGTTAACGCCATATTGGTCATGATCTCCATCTGTGGCCCTTCCATGCCGTGCGTCCAGGCATAGGCGATGTAGTTCAGACTGCCGATGCCGCGAATACCGAGCCAGCCAATCAGCAACCGCTGCCCCATCGGCAGGCCGGCGCGCAGCGTCACCAGCCAGACGGCCAGCGGACGCACCACGACAAACAGCACCAGTCCCAGCAACACGCCATAGATGTTCCAGTGCTGCGCCAGCGTGACGCCGAGAACCACCATCATGCCCGCCGCCAGTAACCGTTCAATGGTGTCGCCAAACGACAGCGCGTCGCCGACCACAAAGCCGATCGACTTGACCATGCTGTTATCGCCCTGATGCGCCAGGCGCTTATTCGGATTGACCAGCGCCTCGGAAGGCAGCACCCGCTCATCCTCTGACAGATCCTCGGGCTGATGACGCCGGAAAACGCCCAGCTCAGCGCGGCGCAGTCCCAGACCGGCCGCGAACGCCGCCAGGAAACCGGAGGCACCCAGCCACTGCACCAGCGAATAACTCAGTGCAATCAGCGCCAGCGCCAGAAAATCGTTGGGTGCGACGTCGCCATTGGCGTTACGCAATTTGGTGGCCAGTACGCCGATTAAGCGGCCCAGGCCGAAGCCGATCGCCAGCCCGCCGCCAATCGCCCAGATCACCTCTTTTGCGCCCCAATGGGTCAGCAGCGATCCGCTCAGGCTTTCGCCATTGAACAGCAGCAACGCCAGCACCAGCAGCGGCAGGGCCGAGCCATCATTCATGCCGGCTTCGCTGGAGATGGCGACGCGCAGCGAATCGTCATCCTGCGCATCGTTGACCGAAATTAAGCTCGCCAGCACCGGATCGGTTGGCGCGACAATCGCGCCAAACGCCAGCGCAATCGGCCAGTCCAGCCCGACCAGCCAGTGTGCCAGCAGCGTCATCGCCGCAACCGTCAGCAGCATGGCGGGAAAGGCCAGCCGCAGGCCGGTGTGCCAGCAGTTATTCTGTAGCGGCAGACGCAGCTTCAGGCCGGTGATAAACAGCGAGGCGGCCATGGTGATTTCAGTGATGTGCGCCACCGCTTCTGAATGGGTGACGATATCGATGTGCAGCACGTCAAATCCCCACGGCCCACATAACATCCCGGCGATAAGAAACAGGCCAAAAGAAGTTACCGGCCCCCGGTGTATCCAACCGGAAGCCAGTGACATCAGCAGCAGCAGGCCGCCTGTTGCGGCTGTCCAGGCTAAAAAGCTCATAATTCTCCAGGTAATTTTGGGTTTATGAATAAGCCTGGCACATTTTTTGACGGCTGCGAAAATCAGTTCTTAAGATGGCGGCTGGCGAAGCGCACCGCAAGGCTGGCTGCACCCGCAAGGGTTGATAGCGCGACCACCCCATTCCAGCCCCAGTGCGCCAGCGCCAGGCTACCCAGTGCCGCACCGCTTGCCATGCCGATAAACACCACGGTAAACAGCAGCGCATTCAGGCGACTGCGCGCTTCCGGTGCCAGGCCATACACCAGCGTCTGGTGCGCCACCAGCGTCGCCTGCACCCCTAAATCGAAACCGATGGTGCTGACCACAATCAACGCCAGCTGAGCCGGCAGCGGCAGTAACGGCAGCAGGAACATCAGGGCAAACGAGACGGTCACCAGCGCGGCGCCGGCCTGGGTCACTCTGGCCGGGCCGATGCGGTCGGCAAAGCTGCCAGCCAGCGGCGCGGCCATCGCACCGGCCGCTCCGGCTAAACCAAAGGCCCCGGCGACCGCACTGTCGAGATGAAAACGCTCACTGAGCATTAACGCCAGCGTTGACCAGAAGGCGCTGAAGCCGACCGACAGCAGCCCCTGAGCCAGCGCGGCGCGGCGCAGCGTCTGATGATGACGCCACAGATGGGCCAGCGACAGCAGCAGGCGCGGATAGCTGACCGAGGTGCCGGGCGTAAAGCGCGGCAGCACCCGCCACAGCGTCAGGCTGATCAGCAGTACCGCCAGCGCCGCCACCATATACATGGTGCGCCAGCCGAAATACTCAGCCACCACGCCACTGACCACCCGCGACAGCAGAATGCCAACCAGTAGTCCGGTCATCACCGTACCGACCGTTTTGCCACGGCTGCGTTCCGGAGCCAGCGCCGCCGACGCCGGCACGATATCCTGCGCCACCGTGGCGGTCAGGCCGGTGACGAAACTGGCGATCAGTAACGCGCTTAGCCCGCCGGAGAAACCACACAGCAGCAACGCCGCCACCAGCAGTAATCCTTTGATAAAAATAATAGTGCGGCGGTCATGACGATCGCCAAGCGGAGCCAGCAGCAGAATGCCAAGGGCATAACCCGCCTGGGTCAGCATCGGCACCATGCCGACTGCGCCAACGCCGACGTTAAACTGTTTACTGATGATATCCAGCATCGGCTGGCTGTAGTAAATCGATGCCACGCTCAGACCGGCGCCTGCCGCCAGGGTAAAAACCAGCGGAGCGGGGAGCGTTTCGCTCGAAGAAGTGGTGATACTGCGGGTCGCTGACATGGTGTGATCCTCATAAATGCGTAACGCTATTAGCGCATACTGCGGCCATACGCGGTAGACTGCCGTCAGACAAAACTGTTATGCGTGGTGCGTATGAGCAACCCTAATACCAGCGACCGCATCGAACTGATGCAGACTTTTATTCGTATCGTTGAGAGCGGCAGTTTATCGGCCGCCGCCGCCCAGCTTGGGACCACCCAGCCGACCATCAGCCGGCGGCTGCAAACGCTGGAGCAGCGGCTCGGGCTGAAGTTAATCCTGCGCACCACCCACGCGCTTAAGCTCACCGATGATGGTGAGCGCTGTTACGCTCAGGCGCGGCAACTGCTGGCGACCTGGCATGCGCTGGAAGATGAACTGACCGGTGCCAGCGACGATCCGGTCGGCACGCTGCGGGTCCGCGCGCCGCACGCATTTGGTCAGGATCAGCTGATCGCCCCGCTGGTCGACTACCTGCGCCGCTATCCGCGGCTCAATATTGAGTGGATGCTGAATGACCGCACGCCCGACTTTATGGCCGAGAATGTCGATTGCGCCATTCAGGTCGGTGCACCAACCGATCCGTCAGTGGTGGCGATTCTGCTGGCCGAAGTGCCGCGCATCGTGGTTGCGTCGCCCGATCTGCTGGCCCGCCAGCCGCCGATTGAGCAGGTTGAACAGCTGCGCGATCTGCCGTGGCTGGCGCTGACCAGCTTTTATCGTAATGAAGTCGCATTACAGAAGATTGACGACGGCCAGCCGGTTAACCTGGCGATAACCCCAAGGCTGAGCAGTGACAGTCTGTATGCGGTGCGTAAAGCGGCGCTGGCGGGAATGGGCGCGGCGATCGTGTCGTCGTGGGTGGTACAGCAGGATTTAGCCGAGGGGCGACTGATTCAGCTGACGCCGCAGTGGCAGGCGCCGCCGTTGCCGATATGGCTGACCTATCCGTGGGCCAGCTACTACCCGGCCAGGCTGCAGCATTTCTTTAGCATGATTAAAGCGGTAATGCCGCAGCTGGCGGGCACCCGGCCGGCCACGGCTGCGCGCCGTCAGGCAGAACCAGGGGAATAAGCTGCTGCTGCGGGCGAAAAAAAAGCGGGTGCCTGTGCACCCGCCTTTATCAGTGGCCTTTCTTATCGCCACGCGACATATTGTCCAGCCAGCCCATCACAAAGGCCGACAGCACAAACGTCAGGTGGATAATCACGTACCACATCAGTTTGTCGTTGGCGACGTTGCGCGCCTCCATGAACACCCGCAGCAGGTGAATCGAGGAGATGGCCACAATCGACGCCGCGACTTTGTTCTTCAGCGAGCCGGAATCCATCTTGCCCAGCCAGCTCAGCTTCTCTTTGCTTTCGTCGATATCGAGTTTAGAAACAAAGTTCTCGTAGCCCGACAGCATCACCATCACCAGCAGCCCGCCAACCAGCGTCATGTCGACCAGCGACAGCAGCAGCAGGATCAGATCGTTTTCCGCAATGCTGAAAATGTTGGGCAGCAGGTGGAAAATTTCCTGGAAAAATTTGATGGTCAGCGCCAGCAGGCCGAGTGAAAGTCCAATGTAAACCGGAGCCAGCAACCAGCGCGATGCATACATCAGGTTTTCGGTAAAACGTTCCATAAATTCCCAATAATAATCAGACAGGTCGGGCAGTATAACTGATCAACTGTGAAGTTATTTCAGCCCTTCGTCAGAAATTTCCGGAACCGGCGGCAGCGGCAGCGACAGACGAAATACGGCGCCGCCTTCCGGCCGATTTTCAGCCCAGATTTGCCCGCCATGACTTTCGATAATGGTCTTACAGATCGCCAGCCCCAGCCCAACGCCCGGCACGGCGGACTCCTTATCTCCCCGGGTAAACTTGTCAAAAATCCGGCTTAAATCCGCCTCCGCAATGCCGGGTCCGCCATCCCAGAGCGCAATCTCCAGCCGCGTCCCGGCACGCCAGGCACGAATCCCGCGCGGCGCGCAGTTACCGGCATACTTCAGGCTGTTCTCAATCAGGTTGGTAAAGACCCGCTCCAGCAGGCTGCTGTCGCCCTTGATCAGCACGATGTCGTCCGGCAGATCGAGCTGCACCTCGTGCCCTTTCAGCGACGGTGCCATGCTGCTCAGCGCCCCGCCGATCACCTCTTCCAGTGACAGCCACTCCTCACGCAGGTTCAGCCCGCCCGACTGAATGCGCGCCATATCCAGCATGTTACTCACCAGCCGGATGGTGCTCAGCGTCTGCTCACGGATCTGGCTGGCCTGCGGCACATATTTCGAGTTGTCGTTGGCGAGGTCGAGCATCAGCATTTCCGCCTGGCCAAACAGCACGGTCAGCGGGGTGCGCAGGTCATGTGACAGCGCCGACAGCAGCGCATTGCGCAGTTGCTCACGCTCCGCCGACAGTCGCGATGCCGCCTCGCTGTGCGACAGCGCCATCCGCTCCAGCGCATTGGCGATCAGCACGGTAAAGGTTTCCACCAGCCGCTGCTGCTCGGGGATCATCAGCTGACGCAGATTTTGCGGCTCCACCACCAGCAGGCCACGGCAGTGCGCGCCGCTTTTTAACGGCAGGATTTGATACGGGACCGCCGGTAAGGTGTCGGTCCCGGCACCGGCCGGCTGGCCTTTGCTGTAGCTCCACTTCGCAATGGCGCGGTCAGGCTCACTGGCGGGCAGCGCATCGCCCACCGGTTGCAGTTCGCCCTGCTCATCCGGCAGCAACAGCAGGCAGCGCGCCTGCAGAGTGGCGTCCAGCACCCGCTGACTGGTGGCGGCGATATCCTGCGGCGTTAACGCGCTGCCGAGCGATTTGGCCATCTCATACAGCTGACGCGCCCGCTGCTCGCGGTAGCGCGCCACCCGCGCCTGATAACGCACCCCGGCCGTCAGGTTGCCGACGATCACCCCCACTGCCAGCATCACGCCAAAGGTCACCAGATATTGCAGGTCGGAAACCGCCACCGTGCCGGTAGGGGCCACAAAAAACAGGTCGAAGGCGAGGATATTCATCACCGTGGCGATCACCGATGGCCAGCGGCCATAGCGCAGCGCCACGATCACCACCGCCAGCAGATAGATCATCACGCAGTTGGCCGGATCGAAACCGATCAACAGCGACTGGCCGGCGACGGTCACCGCGATGCACAGCACCAGCGCCATCATCACGCCGCGCAGCTGCATACGCCACTTGTCGCTGCTGACCCGCCCGTCCGCCAGCGGATGCGGCGCGTCGTGCAGCGGCTCATCCAGCGCCACCACCAGCAGATCGAGATCGGGGCCGAGCTGGCCGAGCCGTTCGGCAAAACTGTCACGCCGCCAGCGCCGCAGCGGACGACGGCCGGTGACGATTTTGCCAAGATTGTGTTCGCGCGCGTAGCGCAGCACCGCTTCCGCTTCGTCAGGCTCAGAGAGCGTGGCGGTTTCCGCACCCAGCTCCTGCGCCAGTTGCAGGGTTCGCAGAATCGCCCGCCGCCGTGCTTCCGGCAGCCGGTTCAGCCGGGGCGTCTCAACATACACCGCATGCCATTCACTGCCCAGCCGCGCCGCCAGCCGCGCGGCGGTGCGCACCAGTTTTTCGCTGCCGGTATCATCGCCGATGCACAACAGAATCGCATCGCGGGTGTGCCAGACGCGATCCCGCCCCTGCCGATCGCGCCAGGCGCGCATCTGATCGTCTACCCGGTCCGCAGTGCGGCGCAGCGCCAGTTCACGCAGGGCGAACAGGTTGCCCTTGCGGAAAAAATTTTCAATCGCCCGTTCGGCGCGGTCGCCGATATAGACTTTGCCCTCTTTCAGCCGCTGCCGCAGATCGTCAGGCGGCAGATCGACCAGCACCACCTCATCGGCGCTGTCGAAAAAGGGATCGGGCACGGTTTCCCGTACCTGAATACCGGTAACGCCGCCCACCACGTCATTGAGGCTCTCCAGATGCTGAACGTTGACGGTGGTCAGCACGTCGATGCCCGCCTCCAGCAGCTCCTCAATGTCCTGCCAGCGTTTGGGATGGCGCGAACCCTGAACGTTGGTGTGCGCCAGCTCGTCCATCAGGATTACCGCCGGATGGCGGGCCAGCGCCGCATCAAGGTCAAACTCGGCATGGCGCGAGCGGCCGGTCGCCCGGCGCGGCAGCAGGGTTAAGCCGGTCAGCAGCTGCGCCGTTTCCGGCCGGTCGTGGGTCTCCACCACGCCGATCAGCACATCTAGCCCCTGCGTCCGCAGCCGTTGCGCCTCCTGTAGCATGGCGTAGGTTTTTCCGACGCCCGCGCAGGCGCCAAAGTAGATTTTCAGCCGGCCACGATGGCTGTCGCGGTTAGCCTGCAACAGGGCATCGGGATCGGGGCGCGTCGGTTCGTGGTTCATAGGGTCCTTGTCGGCATTACAGATCGCTGAGCGCCAGGTTGAGCTGCAGCACATTGACCGTCGGATCGCCGAGGAACGGCATCAGCGGCCGGTGGGTCTGCTGCTCAATCAGCGCCTCTACCTGGGCTAACGGTAACTGACGGCTGGCGGCGATGCGAGGAGCCTGCCAGCGCGCCGCGTCAGGTGAAATATCCGGGTCCAGTCCGCTGGCCGAGGCGGTCACCAGCTCAACCGGCACCGCGGTCGGCGCCTGCGGATTGGCGGCCCGCAGCGCGGCAACCCGTTCGGCGACGGCTTTATCCAGCGCCGGGTTACTGGCGGCCAGATTGCTGCCGCCCGACGCCAGCGGGTTATAGGGCCGATCGCCAGTGGCAGAAGGACGACCCCAGAAATAGCCGGGCTGGGTAAAGTTCTGCCCAATCAGCGCCGACCCGCGCGCCACACCCTGTTTCTCCAGTAACGAACCGTTGGCCTGCGCCGGAAACAGCCATTGCGCCAGGCCGGTGGTGAGCAAAGGATAAACCACGCCGCTGATAACGGTAAGCAGCAACAACAGTAAAATCGCCGGACGTAACTGACTCATTTTCTTCTCCTCAGGCCATGCCTGTCAGGACTAACAGCAAATCGATCGCTTTGATGCCGACAAACGGCACCAGCAGGCCACCCAGCCCGTAGATCAGCAGGTTGCGGCGCAGTAACGCCGCTGCGCTCAGCGGGCGATAGCTGACGCCCTTCAGCGCCAGCGGAATCAGAAACACAATCACCAGCGCGTTAAAGATCACCGCCGACAGAATCGCGCTGGCCGGTGAGTGCAGATGCATCACGTTGAGCAGGTTGAGCTGGGGATAGGTGGCGGCAAACGCGGCCGGAATAATGGCGAAATACTTGGCCACGTCGTTGGCGATACTGAAAGTGGTCAGTGAACCGCGCGTCATCAGCATCTGCTTACCGATGTGCACCACTTCCAGCAGTTTGGTCGGGTTAGAGTCAAGATCGACCATGTTGCCCGCCTCTTTCGCCGCCTGAGTGCCGGAGTTCATCGCCACCGCCACATCCGCCTGAGCCAGCGCCGGCGCATCGTTGGTGCCGTCACCGGTCATCGCCACCAGCCGTCCTTCCGCCTGGTACTGACGGATCAGCGCCAGTTTGGCCTCGGGCGTCGCTTCAGAAAGAAAGTCATCCACGCCGGCTTCGGCGGCAATCGCCGCCGCCGTCAGCGGGTTATCGCCGGTGATCATTACGGTTTTGATGCCCATCTTGCGCAGCTCGGCAAACCGCTCTTTGATGCCGCCTTTGACGATATCTTTCAGCGCCACCACGCCCAGCACTTTCGCCCCTTCTGCCACCACCAGCGGCGTGCCGCCGGTGCGCGCCACCTCTTCGACCCGGGCGTTCACCTCGGCCGGGAACGCGCCATGGCTGGCTTCAATATGACGACGTACCGCATCGACCGCCCCTTTACGGATCAGCCGATCCTGTACGTTAACCCCACTCATCCGGGTCTGCGCCGAGAACGGAATGAAGCTGGCGCCCATGCTGCTGAGATCGCGTTCACGCAGGTTAAACTGCTGTTTCGCCAGGATGACGATGCTGCGGCCTTCCGGCGTCTCATCCGCCAGCGAGGCGAGCTGTGCGGCATCCGCCAGCTGCTCTTCGCTGACGCCCGGTGCCGGCAGAAACTGGGTCGCCTGACGGTTACCGAGGGTAATGGTGCCGGTTTTATCCAGCATCAGCACATCAACATCGCCCGCGGCTTCCACCGCGCGGCCGCTGGTGGCGATCACGTTGGCACCAAGCATGCGGCTCATTCCCGCCACGCCAATCGCCGACAGTAAGCCGCCAATGGTGGTCGGGATCAGACAGACCAGCAGCGCCACCAGCACCGTGACGCTGACCGGCGTCCCGCCCCACGCCGAGAACGGCCACAGGGTCACGGTCGCCAGCAGAAACACGATAGTGAGCGACACCAGCAAAATGGTCAGGGCGATCTCATTCGGGGTTTTACGGCGTCTGGCGCCTTCCACCATGGCGATCATGCGGTCGAGGAAGGTCTCGCCGGGATTCGCGCTACAGCTAATCACCAGCCAGTCAGAGAGAATGCGGGTCCCGCCGGTCACCGAAGCAAAATCACCGCCCGATTCACGGATCACCGGCGCGGATTCGCCGGTAATTGCGCTCTCATCCACCGACGCGCCGCCTTCCAGCACTTCGCCGTCGCACGGAATGATATCGCCCGCTTCCACCAGCACCGCATCGCCTTTGCGCAGCTGATCGGCTGCGACCTGCTGCCAGTCCGCGCCGTAACGTGCTGCCGACAGTTTTTTCGCAAAGCTGGTCTTTTTCACCCCTTTCAGGCTGCTGGCCTGGGCTTTACTGCGCCCTTCTGCCAGCGCCTCTGCCAGATTGGCAAACAGCACGGTGAACCACAGCCAGACCGCAATCGCACCGGTAAAACTGGCGCTGCCGTTCAGCTTGCCGGCCAGCATAGCCAGCGCCAGTAAGGTGGTCAGCACGCTGCCGAGGTAGACCACAAACATCACCGGATTACGAAATTGCACCCGCGGATCGAGCTTTTTCAGCGCATCCCAGGCTGAAGTACGCAGCAGCGCCGCGTCAAATAATGCCTGTTGTTGACGACTCATGAGGATTGTCCCTGAACAAGTTGCAGATGCTCAGCCACCGGGCCCAGCGCCAGAGCAGGAATAAAGGTCAGCGCACCAACCAGCAACACGGTGCCGACCAGCAGCGCAATAAACAGCGGCCCGTGCGTGGGCAGCGTGCCGTTGCCCACCGGCTGCACTTTTTTCACCGCCATCGCACCGGCAATCGCCATCACCGGGATGATGATGCCGAAGCGGCCCAGCAGCATGCAGCTGGCCAGCAGCAGGTTCCAGAACGGGGTGTTGGCACTCAGTCCGGCAAACGCGCTGCCGTTGTTATTGGCCGCCGAGGAGACCGCGTAGAGCACTTCACTGAAGCCGTGAATGCCGGGGTTAGCCATCGCGCCCCGTCCGGCGTCGGTCATCATCGCCAGCGCAGTGCCGATTAACACCAGCGCAGGCGTCACCAGAATCGCCAGCGCGGTCATTTTCATCTCCCAGACGTCGATTTTTTTACCGAGGAATTCCGGGGTACGACCGATCATCAGCCCGGCGATAAACACCGCCAGCAGCACAAACAGCAGCATGCCGTACAGGCCAGCCCCGACGCCGCCGAACACCACTTCACCCAGCTGCATCAGCCACATCGGCACCATTCCGCCCAGCGCGGTAAAGGAGTCGTGCATGGCGTTAACCGCGCCGCATGAGGCAGCCGTGGTGATCACCGCAAACAGGCTGCTGTTAAGCATGCCAAACCGGGTCTCTTTGCCCTCCATGTTGACCGCGCTGTCGGCGCCCAGCGTCAGCAGATGTGGATTGCCGCGCAGTTCTGCCCACATCACCACCGCCACCGCCACCACAAACATCAGCGCCATCGCCCACAGCAGCATGTTGCCCTGACGGCGATCGCGCACGCTTTCACCAAAGGCAAAGCAGAGCGCTGCCGGGATCAGGAAGATGCTCAGCATCTGTATCAGGTTGGTCAGCAGCGTCGGGTTTTCAAACGGATGCGCGGAGTTGGCGTTGAAGAAGCCGCCGCCGTTGGTGCCGAGCATTTTGATCGCTTCCTGCGAGGCCACCGGACCCATCGCCAGCGTCTGCTGTGTGCCTTCCAGCGTGGTGAGCGAGTGGTACGGCAACAGCGTCTGGACGCTGCCCTGGCTGACAAAGATCAGCGCCATCAGCAGGCTGATCGGCAGCAGCACATAGAGCGTGATGCGCGTCAGGTCACGCCAGGCGTTGCCGAGCGTCCCGCCTCCGCGATGGGCAAATCCGCGAATCAGCGCAAACGCAACCGCAATACCGGTAGCCGCCGACAGGAAGTTCTGCACCGTCAGCCCCACCATCTGGCTGAAATAACTCAGGGTGCTTTCGCCGCTGTAGGACTGCCAGTTGGTGTTGGTTACAAAGCTGACCGCGGTGTTCAGCGCCAGATGCCAGCTCAGACCTGGCAATCCCTGTGGGTTAAGCGGCAGCGTGCCCTGCAGCAGTAAAATCGCCAGCAGCAGCGCAAAGCCGAGCGCGTTAAACAGCAGAATCGCCAGCAGGTAGTGCGGCCAGCGCATCCCGCTTTGCTGTGCGCCCAGCAGCCGCCACAGCGGCGCTTCGGCGCGGGCGAACAGCGGTTTATCGGCCACCAGCGCCGCCAGGCCACGCCCGAGCGGCTGCGCCAGCACCATTAGCAGCAGCAGATAACATCCGATGAGTAAAAAAGCATTGGCCGCCATCAGAAAGCCTCCGCATTTAACAGGGCATAGATCAGATAGCCCAGTAACAACACCACCAGCACAATGCCGGTTATTACGCCCACGCTCACAGGAACCTCCAGAGGTTTGGATTTGCTGATTAGCTTGCGCGGCGGCGTATAAAGAAGGGGTTAAAATGCAGCGGGCGGGCGTAAAAATAGTGTAAAAATGGCGAAATATCAGGCGACTTCCAGCGCCCAGATGCGGTTGAGATCGACATTGCCCCACAGCGTGCTGTCTTCTGCTCCGACGATGCTGTCGGTACAGAAGCTATCGCCGAGGTCGAGTTCTTCCGGTTTGACTTCGCGCTGAGCGTGCAGCGACCAGAAGACGTGGACACAGGGCTTTAGCAGCGATTTATCACCCGCTTTGACCACCAGCGCCACCCGGCCTGACGCCAGCCGCACCAGTGAGCCGACCGGATAAATGCCGATGGTGCGGACAAAGGCGTGCAGCAGGCCGTTATCGAAGTGGCCGCGCCAGCTCAGCATCTGATGCATCGCCTCGGCGGGGGTCCAGCCGGTGCGGTAGACGCGCGTCGAGGTGATAGCGTCATAGACATCGCACACCGCCGCCATGCGGGCATACAGCGAAATCTCCTCGCCTTTCAGACCGTGCGGATAGCCGCTGCCGTCATATTTTTCATGGTGGTGCAACGCAATATCCAGCAGATCGGCATCGGCATTGGCCTCCATCAGCATCTGCGCGCCGACGATCGGATGCTGACGCATGATGGTAAACTCGTCGTCGTTCAGCTTGCCGGCTTTGTTAAGGATCTCCAGCGGTACGGCCGCTTTGCCGACGTCGTGCAGCAAGCCGCCCATCCCGACGCGCCGCAGCTGGATCTCATTCAGCCCGAGTCTTTTACCCAGCGAAATCATCAGCCCGCAGACCGCCATCGAATGCAGATAGGTGTAGTCATCGTGATTTTTCAGCCGCGCCACGCTCAGCAGTGCAGAGGGTTCACGCCGAATCGATCCGGAGATTTCATCCACCAGATCGATCATATAATCCAGGTTAAGGCTGTTACCGAGGCGCGCTTCGTTGAACATCGCCAGCACTTTGGATTTGCCCTGCTGAAAAATCTGCTGCGCCTGATCCAGCTCCTGAAAAAACGGCGTCCGGGCTATCGATCTTTTTGCCACGACCGGCGCGATCGGGGCCTGCACCGATCGATCGAGGTCGATCCACAGCTGCTGGATCCCTTCGTTGCGTAACATAGCGATTTGTCGTGGATCGGTGATCAGCATCTGGTTGCGAATACGTTTGTCTTTTATCCACCAGACCTCCAGCTTGTGGATAAACATGCCTGGACGTAGTTCGTCAACGGTAATCAGCTTTATCACGATATCACTCCTTAATATCAGTGGGTGGTAAGGTGATATCGGCAGCTGCGCAAAATTTCTTCAGGCCGTTTTGTGCGGAGTGTGTGGTCGGAGGAGGCAGGATTGTTCGGGGCAACCGGCTGGTTCACCGGTTAATACGGCCACCACGGCGATGCCGGTTGCGGCATCGACCGTGAGGCGAACAGCGCTAGGTGACCGGAGTCAGCAACGGTTTGCCAGCGGCGAACGCCAGCATGTTTTCAAACACCAGATCGGCCATCGCCGCCATGGTTTCGCTGGTGTTGCTGGCGATGTGCGGGGTGATCACGACCTTGTCGCACTGACGCAGCGCCGCCGGCACCTGCGGCTCCTGCTCGAACACATCCAGCCCGGCCCCGGCGATCTGGCCGCTTTCCAGCGCCGCAATCAGCGCCTGCTGATCGACCACGCTGCCGCGCGCAATGTTAATCAGATAACCCTGCGGTCCCAGCGCCTGCAGTACCTCAGCGTTGATGATCTGCCGGGTGGCCGCCCCGCCGGGCAGGGTCAGCACCAGAAAATCAGCCTGCTGTGCCAGCGAGACGAGGCTGTCGTGACGGGTATAGGGCACATCCGGACGTGAACGCGGGTTGTAGTAGTGAATCGCCATATCAAACGCCTGCGCCCGCTTCGCCACCGCCTGGCCAATATTGCCCAGCCCGACGATGCCGCACACCTTGCCACTCACTTTACGACTGAGCGGAAAACGTCCCTGCTGCCAGTGGCCGGCGCGGGTGAAGCGGTCCGCTTCACTGATGCGCCGCGCCACATCCAGCAGCAGCGCCATACCGAGGTCCGCGACGCACTCATTGAGTACCTCCGGCGTATTGGTCACCGCAATGTTGCGCGCCCGGGCCGCCTCAATATCAATACTGTCATAGCCAACCCCGTTACTGCAGATCGCCCTGAGGTTGGGCAGCGCCGCAATCAGCGCGGCCGATGCGCCCATCACCGCATTGCCGCTGGTGACCAGCAGGTCGATTTTGCCCCCCATTTCCGCCAGAAACGCCGCTTCGTCTTCCGCTTCCCACAGCCGAAAGGCGGTAAAAGTGTTTTCGATCTTCTCTATCAGCTGCGGTGGCAGAAACTTTCCCTTAATCAGTACATTACATTGCTTCAATGCCATCTTCTTTCCCCTGTTTTTCATACGATGCCGGACGTTCACTCTGCTCGCCGACCCGTTCGATCGGACCCATTACCAGCAGGAACAGCAGTGCCGCGACCACACAGTGAGCGGCAACGAATGCCAGCCCGATGCCGTAGCTTCCGGTCAGGCCGACGATGATGCCGAACAGCAGCGGCGTGGTGAAACCGGCGATATTGCCGATGCCGTTAAAGATTGAGCCCGCCAGGCCAACCGCTTCTTTCGGTGCGGTGTCGCTGATAACCGTCCAGGTACCGGCCCCCGCCGCCACCCCTTTGCCAAAAAAGGCAAACGACATCACGGCGATAATGCCGACGTTGCTGGGGATTATCGCCGCCAGTACCAGGCTGGCCGCCATCAGCATGCCGACGATATAAGGCGTTTTGCGCGCCCAGGAGACGCTCCAGCCGCGGGCGATCAGTTTGTCCGAGATATAGCCGCCGCTGATGCCGCCGAGGAAACCGAACACCGCCGGCGCAATAGTGGCGAAACCCGCCTCCATGATGTCCATGCCCCGCGCCTGCACCAGATAGATCGGAAACCAGGTAATAAAGAAGTAGCTCAGCGCGATAATGCAGTACTGACCGAGGTAGGCGCACCACAGCATGCGGTTGGTCAGCAGCTTTTTGAACATCGCTTTACTGACCGGTGGACGCGCCCGGAGGGTCTGTTCGGCGTCGATATCCACCAGCCCGCCGCCGTTAATAATGTGCTGCAGTTCGGTTTCCGATACGCCGGGATGGTTGCGCGGCTCGCGCATATAGGCGGCCCAGACAAACACCGCCAGCACGCCGATACCGCCCAGCACGAAGAACGGCCACTCCCAGCCGAAGCGCGAGACCAGCCAGCCCGACAGCGGCGAGAAGATGGCGACGGCGAAATATTGCGACGAGCTGAACAGCGACGAGGCGCGACCCCGCTCTGCGCCGGGGAACCACATAATGACCACCCGTGCATTGGCCGGAAAGCTCGGGGCCTCAATCAGTCCCAGCAGAAAACGCAGGCCGAACATCAGCATCAGTGCACCGGTCAGGCCGCTGGAGAACTCGCCGACAAAGCCCATCGCCAGCGTCGAGATTGACCAGAGCGCCAGCGTCACGCCATAGACCTTTTTGGCACCAAAGCGATCGAGAAACAGCCCACCCGGGATCTGCCCAATCACGTAGGCCCAGCTGAACGCGGAGAGGATCAGGCCGAGCTGGATCGCCGACAGCCCAAACTCCTCTTTAATGGCCGATCCGGAGATCGACAGGATCGACCGATCGGCATACGCCACTACCGAAAGCAGCAGGATCAGACACAGGATCCAGATGCGGACATGGGTAGTGCGGGTGGTCATTTTGTCTTTAACCATGAGGTGAATTCCTTAAAAAGCGGCCAGTTATGCCGCGAGGTTTTTTTCAGGAATACCGCTGAGATTCCCCTGTTGAGGAAATATAGATAGGAGGCTAACCATTGGTCATTGTGCGAATGTTGAGATTGCTTACGCTGATTTAGCTTAATTCTGGCAACCGCCACAAACCGCAGTGCGGCGCTGCACAAAAGCAGAAAAAGCCGCCGCGCTGTGCAGAAGAATGTGCGCAGGATCGAAGTATTAGCGCCAGGCGACAGCTATAGCGGCGCTATTTTTCCGCAAAATGTGGTCTCGCCTGCAAGTGTGAAAACGCCCGATTGTCAAACTCCGCCGCCCTTCGTAGGCTGCAAATGATCGCATTTATCCATTTTCAAAATAAATGAAAAATAAATTCCAACCTTTCACCCCTGGGAGTCTGCAATGAAAAAAAGTGCATGGGCAATGCTGTGTCTGCTGTCGCTCTCCACCCCGGCGCTGGCAGAGAAAATTGGCGTCTCAATGGCCTATTTCGATCAGAACTTCCTGACCATTATCCGTCAGGCGATCGATAAGGAAGCCAAAGCGCGCAAGCTGGATGCGCAGTTCGAAGATGCGCGCGGCGATGTCGGCCGTCAGACCGATCAGGTGCAGAGTTTTATCAGCGCCGGGATGGATGCCATCATTGTCGATCCGGTGGACTCGGCCAGTACGCCCGCCCTGACCCGCCTGGCGCAGCAGGCCCACATCCCGCTGGTCTATGTTAACCGCACGCCGGGCGATAAAACCCTGCCGCCTGGCGTAGTGTTCGTCGGTTCAGATGAGCGTGAATCCGGCACGCTGCAGATGGAGGCGCTGGCAAAGCAGGCCAACTATCGCGGCAACGTCGCCATCATGATCGGTAACCTGACTGACGCCGGTGCGCTGCAACGGACGCGGGATGTGGAGCAGGTGGTGGCGAAATATCCCAACATGAAAGTGGTACTGAAGCAGACCGCCAACTACGCCCGCAATGAGGGCATGGACCTGATGCTCAACTGGCTGTCGAACGGGGAAGATATCGATATTGTTGCCGCCAACAACGATGAAATGGCGATTGGTGCCACCATGGCGATCGCCCAGGCGAAACCGAAAAAAACTATTCTGGTCGGCGGCATTGATGCCACGCCGGATGGCCTGAAAGCGCTGGCGAGTGGCAAATTGGCGGTGACGGTGTTCCAGGACGCCGTGGGTCAGGGCAAAAAATCGGTAGAGGTGGCGCAGCAGATGATCAAAGGCGAAAAGGTCGATTCCCACCAGTGGATCCCGTTTGAGCTGGTAACACCGCAAAACAGGCAGCATTATCAGGATAAAAATCCGTAAGGCTGGCAGGCGCGGCAGCGATGCCGTGCCTGCTCATCTGGTCTGTCACGCCTGATGCAGTAGTTTCGCCATCACCACCACATCATGCAGCTTACCGTCACGCAGCGCCGCCTGACGCAGCACCCCTTCGCGCTCAAACCCCAGACGATGATAGAGCCGCAGCGCCCGTTCGTTGTCGTGGAACACCTCCAGCTGCATGCGGCTGATGCCGAGCCAGTTACGCGAATAGTCGAGCGCGGTGCGGATCAGCCGTTCGCCTACGCCGCGGCCGCTGAAAGCCGGATCCACGCCCAGCCCAAAACTGATGCTGTGGCGGGTGCGCGGTTTATTGTCGACAAACAGCGTCAGTTCACCGGCCATTTCTCCGTCGATTTCCGCCACAAACGCGATATAACCTTCAGCATCCATTTTCAGGAACTTCTTCTCCCAGGTCGCGACGCTGGGAAACGGCAGCTGTAGCGTCCAGGGGTAGACATCAGGATGACTGTAGAGCCGCTGATAGGCGGCGGCATCGTGAGGCTCTCGTCCCCGGATGGTAATTTCCATATTTTCTCCTGTTAGCCGAACGGGTGTGATGCACTAAGCTGTACCTCTTCATCGGACGGAAAGAGTACTGCTATGTTGTATCGCCGTTTTGAACGTTTTATCAATATTTTTCATGACGCACCCAGCGATTCACCCCCTGCTACGGTCTGGTCCTTTTACGCCTACTATCTGCGTCAGGTCTGGCCGAGTTTTGCTGCCCTGCTGCTGGTCGGGCTGGCGTCAGCGCTAATCGAAGTGGCGCTGTTCAGCTATCTGAGCCGCATTATCGACCTGGTGAATCATTCGACGCCCGCCACCCTGTTCAGCGACAACTGGCCGCTGCTGCTGTGGATGGGCGCGGTGGCGCTGATCCTGCGACCGATTTTCATCGCCCTGCACGACATGCTGGTGCACCAGAGCATCAGCCCGAGCATGACCAGCATGATCCGCTGGCAGCATCACAACTACGTGCTGCGTCAGAGCCTGAACTTCTTTCAGAACGATTTTGCCGGCCGTATCGCACAGCGCATTATGCAGACCGGCAGTTCGCTGCGGGATTCATCAGTGCAGCTGGTCGACGCCATCTGGCACGTGCTGATCTACTCGGTCACCTCGCTGGTGCTGTTTGCCGAAGCGGACTGGCGACTGATGATCCCGCTGGTGCTGTGGATTCTGGCCTACAGCGCCTCGCTGCGTTTCTTTGTGCCGCGCGTTAAGGCGCGCTCGGTGGTTTCATCAGAAGCGCGCTCTAAGCTGATGGGAACCATCGTCGACGGCTACACCAATATCACCACCATCAAACTGTTTGCCCATAGCGATCTGGAGCGCCGATACGCACGCGAAGCGATTCAGGAGCAGACCGACAAAACCCAGCACGCCAGCCGCATGGTCACCAGCATGGATCTGACGCTGTCGGCGCTGAACGGCCTGCTGATTGTCTCGACCTCCGGACTGGCACTGTGGCTGTGGAGCCAGTCGCTGATTAGCGTCGGGGCGATTGCGCTGGCCACCGGTCTGGTGATCCGTCTGGTGAACATGTCTGGCTGGATCATGTGGGTGGTGAACGGCATTTTCGAAAACATCGGCATGGTTCAGGATGGCCTGAACACCATTTCTCAGCCGCTCAGCGTGCAGGATGCACCCGGCGCGAAGCAGCTGAAGGTGACGCGTGGCCAGATCCGCTATGAAAATGTGCGCTTTGACTACGGCGGCGGACGTCAGGTGATTAACCAGCTCAACCTCGATATCAAACCCGGCGAGAAGATTGGCCTGATCGGCCCGTCCGGCGCCGGTAAATCGACGCTGGTTAATCTGCTGCTGCGGCTGTATGACCTGAACGGTGGCCGGATTGTGATTGACGATCAGGATATCGCCACGGTGACTCAGGAGAGTCTGCGCAGTCAGATCGGCATGATCACTCAGGACACCTCGCTGCTGCACCGTTCGATACGTGAAAATCTGCTTTACGGGCGTCCCGATGCCAGTGAAGCGGAGTTGCAGCTGGCGATT
The DNA here is from genome assembly GCF_059730575.1 of Pantoea sp. X-Soil-YNGN-775. NCBI lineage: Bacteria > Pseudomonadati > Pseudomonadota > Gammaproteobacteria > Enterobacterales > Erwiniaceae > Pantoea > Pantoea sp. X-Soil-YNGN-775. The sequence goes on from NZ_AP035945.1 coordinate 4,025,560, forward strand.
CGCCGCGCCCGCGCTGACGAGTTCATTCCGCTACTCTCCGATCCGCAGGGACGTACCGGGCTCGATGCGCACGTCGGGGAACGCGGCGTGAAGCTGTCGGGCGGTCAGCGTCAACGGGTGGCGATTGCCCGCGTGCTGCTGAAGGATGCGCCGATCCTGATCATGGATGAGGCGACGTCAGCGCTGGACTCAGAAGTGGAAGCGGCGATTCAGGAGAGCCTGGAGTCGCTGATGCAGGGCAAAACCGTCATCGCCATTGCGCACCGTCTGTCGACCATCGCGAAAATGGACCGGCTGGTGGTGCTGGATAAAGGCGGGATTGTCGAGACCGGCAGCCACGCTGAACTGCTGGCGCACAATGGCTTGTATGCGCGCCTGTGGCAGCATCAGACCGGCGGTTTTGTCGGCGTCGATTAATCGCCGCGTCGGTAAGGCAAGGCGTCGCGTGCTTCTTCGGCCCAGCCGCGCACGCCTTCCCGCTCCTGCTGCAGAAAATCCGCCACCGCATCGCGTAAGCCGGGATGCAGCAGATAGTGCCAGGAGTGGGTAATCTGCGGCTCAAAGCCGCGTACCAGCTTATGTTCGCCCTGCGCACCGGCATCAAACCGCGTCAGGCCCTGCTCAATCGCAAAATCCATTCCCTGATAAAAACAGGTTTCGAAGTGCAGCCGATCGAACTCCGCCAGGCAGCCCCAGTAGCGACCGTATAACGCCTTCTCATCCCGCAGGTAGAACGCCATCGCCGCCGGTTGCTGCTGCAGGCGTGCAATCACCACCATGATGTTGTCCGGCATCCGTTCCGCCAGCAGGCTGAAGAAATCCCGCGTCAGATAGGGCTGCTGACCGCGCACCGCGTAGGTGTTGGCGTAGCAGGTGTAGACAAAATCCCACTGATCTTCGCGCAGCCGATCGCCACGGTAGCGCTCGAACACAAAACCGCTTTGCATCACCTGCTCACGCTCTTTGCGCAGCTGTTTGCGCTTACGCGACATCAGCGTGTCGAGGAAATCCTGGAAATCACGGTAGCCGCGGTTGTGCCAGTGGTACTGACAACCGAGCCGCGCCAGCCAGTCAGGCTGTTCGGCCAGCAGCAGGTTGGCCTGCGCATCGGTAAAGTTAATGTGCGCCCCGCTTAACCCCTGCTGTAATAACCTCTCCGGTAACGCCGCCAGCAACTGCGCCGCAGCCACGCTGTCGCCCAGCAGGCGCGCCCCGCTGACCGGGCTGAAGGGAATAGCTCCCAGCCATTTAGGGTAATAGCGGATGCCGGCCCGCTGGCTGGCATCTGCCCAGGCGTGATCGAACACATACTCGCCCCACGAATTGCGTTTACGGTAGCCCGGCAGCGCGGCACGGGTGATGCCGCCGTCACGCCACAGCAGATGATCCGGCTGCCAGCCCGATTCGGGCCGCACGCTGCCGCTCTGTTCCAGGGTAAGCAAAAAAGCGTGGCGCAAAAAAGGCTGATCGTCAGGCAACAGCGCATCCCACTCGGCGGCGGCGATCTCCGCCAGCGAAGTCAGGTGAAACAGCGACATGAAAAACTCCAGACAGCAACGGGCGAACGATCAGTCAAGCAGGTTTTCTGCGCCAGCGAAAGGGTGAAGGCACGCAATGTGAAGGCTGCACAGCCTGCCCGCACGCCCTATACTGCGATTTTGCCTCCTGACTGGAATCGCCATGGATCGACTCGAGTGTGACCGGATGTTTGTCACGGTGCTGGAAACCGGCAGTTTTTCGGCGGCGGCGTTACGGCTGGGCACCAGCAGCAGCCAGGCCTCCAAGCGGGTATCGAAGCTGGAACAACAGCTTGGGGTTCAGCTTTTTAAACGCAGCACCCGCGCCCTGTCGCCAACCGACGTCGGGCGCAGCTATTACGAGCGGGTAAAAAACCTGCTGGATGCCTTTGATGCACTGGATGCCAGCGTGCGCGAAAGCGCCAATACGCCCACCGGCCGGCTGAAGATCAGCGCACCCGGCTCTTTCGGCACCGCCGTGTTGTCGCCGGTGCTGGTGGCGTTCGCCCGGCGCTATCCGCTGATTGAACTCGACGTCAGCTTTTCCGATCGTGCGGTGAACATCGTCGATGAGGGATTTGATCTGGCGATTCGCATCGGCAACTTAAGCGACAGCAGCCTGGTGGCGCGTAAGCTGGGCGAGGTCCATGTGCGCATCGCCGCGTCACCGGTCTATCTTGAGCAGTTCGGTAAACCGCAGCACTGGCAGGATATCCGCCAGCATCAGTGCATTATCGACACCAACTTTCGCGATCCGCTGCACTGGCCGTTTGCCGATGGCAGCGGCGAGATGGTCAGCATCCCGATTCAGGGCCGCCTGCGCTTCGCCAATACCGAAGCCTGTTTGCAGGCGGCGATTGCCGGGCTGGGCATTGCGCGACTGCCGGGGTTCATCGCCGCGCCCGCGCTGCGGCGCGGTGAGATCGTCCGATTGCTGGAGAACTTTGATATTCCGCCGCTCGGCCTGTTTGCTGTCTATCCGCCAGCCCGCCATCTGGCGCACCGGGCGCGCCTGCTGATTGACTTTCTCGCCACCCATTTCAGCCAGGTTCCGCCAGATTGATTCCGTCCATAATGGAATAAATGATTGTCTTTTTGGCTGGATTATCACGCATTCTGTCATCAGTTAAGCTACTGCTCAGATCAACAGAGGAGTGGCATCATGTTAGTAGCGGGGAAATGGAGTGGTGACTGGCATCCGGTGCAGGCTACCGATAAACAAGGCGGTTTTGTCCGTCAGGATGCCGGTTTCCGGCACTGGATCAGCCACGACGGTTCAACGGAATTTGCTGCGGAACCGGACCGCTATCATCTCTATGTGGCGCTGATCTGTCCGTGGGCCTCGCGCGCGCTGATCGCCCGTAAACTCAAAGGACTGGAATCGCTGATTAGCGTGACGGTGGTCGAGCCGCAGCTCGGCGCGCAGGGCTGGCGTTTCGGTGAGGCAACCGCTGCTGACCGCGATCTGCTGGACGGGGCGCACTATCTGCATCAGATTTACACCCGCGCCGCGCCCGATTTTACCGGCCGGGCCACCGTTCCGGTGCTGTGGGACAAGAAAACCGCCACCATCGTGAATAACGAGTCGGCTGACATCGTGCGGATGTTTAACAGCGGCTTCGGCGATCTGGCGGACAACCGTCTCGATCTCTATCCCGCTGCGCTGCGTGAGCAAATCGATGCCCTTAATGCCAGCCTCTATCCCCGGCTCAACAATGGCGTCTACCGCGCCGGCTTCGCCACCACCGCGATCAGCTACCAGCAGGCGTTCAGTGAGGTGTTCAGCCAGCTCGACGAACTGGAGTTGATGCTCAGTGATGGCCGCACCTTTCTGCTCGGTGAACGCCTGACCGAAAGCGATATCCGGCTGTTCGTCACCCTGATTCGCTTTGACGTGGCCTACCATGGCCTGTTCAAATGCAATCTGCGCCGGGTGCGCGACTACCCGTTGCTCAATCGCTATCTGAAAAGCATGCTGTCAGTCTCCGGCATCCGTGAGACCGTCAACATTGAACACATCAAACAGGGTTATTACTCGATTACGGCGCTGAACCCGAACGGAATTGTTCCGGCAGGCCCGGATCTAAGCGAGTACGGTTTATAAAGCCCCTTTTTAAGGAACAGCAATGGCAAAAGCACTGGTGATATTTCTGCATGGCGTCGGCAGTAACGGCGACGATCTGGCACCGATTGGGCGTCACTGGGCGGCCTTATTACCGGATGTGGTGTTTGCATCGCCGGATGCGCCTGCAGCGTTTGATGGCGGTTTTGGCTATCAGTGGTTCAGCCTGGCCGGTGTTACGCCAGAGAACCGTCCGGGGCGGGTTCGGGCGGCGCGGGCAGCGTTTGACGCCAATCTCAGCAACATTATCAGCCAGCACGGCTTCGCCGAACGCTGGCACGAGGTGGTGCTGGTGGGCTTTTCGCAGGGGTCGATTATGGCGCTGGATGCGCTGGCATCCGGCCGTTATCCGCTGGCGGGCGTGGTGGCATTTTCAGGGCGTCTGGCGTTTGACGGCGAGCTGACGCCGCAGCCTCATCTGCCGGCCATGCTGATCCACGGCCATGCCGATGAGGTGATCCCGTGGCAGGAGAGCGAATCCGCGGCTGCGCGGCTGAAACAGGCGGCAGTGCCGGTTGAAACCCTGTTTGAGCCAGCGACCGGCCACACCATTTCAGCACAGGGCGCTCTGCATGCCGCCGCGTTTATCGGGCAATGCCTGCAGGACTAAGTCTCTCTCGGGTTAATCACGACGACCAGTAGCGGGTTAACGCCTGCCACGCCTGCCGGGCAGCCACCTCAGGCGGCAGGCGTTTCAGCGTATCATTAAACACTTCAATGCCAACCGGACCCTGATAACCGGCACTTTTCAGCTTATCCACAAAGCGTCCGATGTCGATAATGCCGTCACCGGGCAGCAGGCGCTGATGACGCGCGATGTCGATCAGACTCTGCTTATCCTGCGGCGGAACGGCAGCCATATCACACAGTTGCACCTCGTAAATCCGCTCGGCAGGAATGCCATCCAGCTGTGAAGCGTCGCCGCCCAGCGCACAGATATGGAACAGATCGACCACCAGCCCGATGTTGGGCTGATCGAGACGCTGTAATCGCTGCCACGCCAGCGGCAGGGTGTTATCCACGCTGCACCACGCCATCGGCTCATACATGATGCGCATGTTGTAGCGCGCGGCTTCCGACGCCATCCAGCGCAGGTCATCATCAATCTGATCGGCGCGGCAATCCTCACGGGTACTGGCCGGAGCCTGAATGGTGTCACACCCCAGCGCCTGGGCAATGTGGATAAACTGACGCAGCTCTTCGCGCTTCTGCCCGCGCAGCGCGCTGGGCGCGCCGGTGAAATCACGCAGCACCTGCAGATTGGTAAAGCCGGGTCCCTGCTGAGCGGCAATCCGGGCCAGCGCCGCGGCACCGCCGTCGCAGGCCTCCACGTCCTCACGCCAGATTTCGACCTGGTCAAAACCGGCATTATGCGCCGCCTGTAGCTTCTCTTCGGGCTCACCGTTTAACAACACCAGGTTAAGGAATGTTGGATTACGACTCATCTCTCTGCTCCTTAATCGTCCGGAATAATCGGTGAAGAATAATCAGCTGCAACGCCGCACACCTTGCGGCCTGGGCAACATCGCAGCTAAAACAGTATCTACCTCTTAAGCGTTATGGCAAGCCGCGATTCACGGTCCGTCAGGCCAGCAGCGTCATCAGTGCGAAACCGGCAAACGCCATCAGCAGCGAGCCGATGACATGCACCAGCGCACTGGCCATCGCCCAGAGGTACTTACCTGATTGTAGCAATACCATTAATTCTGCCGTAAACGAGGAGAAGGTGGTCAGCCCGCCGCACAGGCCGGTGATGATCAGTAGCTTCCACGCCGGGTCAATTTCCGGATGGCGGACAAACCAGGCCATCGCCGCGCCAATGATCAACCCGCCGATCAGATTAACCAGCAGCGTGCCGGGCGGCAGGTTGGGAAATAAAGCATTGAAACGTACCGCGAACAGCCACCGCAGCACACAGCCAGCAGAGCCGCCAATCATGACGGCGAACAACGGTTTCAACATGTCTTGCTCCTGATTGCAGATTTCACGCCGGGCTGAGGGGAGAGGCAGAGATAAACCGCGCCTGACACCTCAGCTCCCGCGAAAGGATACACCGAGTGTCAGGCGTCATCAGCCGGGGTAAAGCCCGCCGGCGGTTGGGGAAGGTGGCACGCCATCACCTTAAGCGAAGGATAATACGATGCGACTCTCCGGCTGGCAACTGAGTGGCCACCGCAGCGGTTGCCGCTGAAAACCTTGACGACGGCGCGGCGGTCAGGGTAATGCTGAGCGTTGAAGGCAGCGACCCGGAGAGTCTATGCGTACCCTGATTATTGATACTGACATTGGCGTCGACGATGCGTTTGCGCTGGCCTACGCGGCACACACCCAGCGGCTGCTGGGCATCACCACCGTTTTTGGCAACGTGGCGGTGGGCCAGGCGGTGAAAAATGCCCGGCTGTTCTGCCAGAAAATGGCGATTGAGGCGGACGTTTATCGCGGCTGTTCCCGGCCGCTGGCGCAGCGTATGAGTGCGCCCGCCACGCTGCACGGCGAAGATGGGCTGGGCGATGCGTTTGATAACCCGTTCAGCGACGCAGCGCCCAGTGCGGTGCAGTTCATTATCGACAGCGTGCGGGCCCATCCGCAGCAGATCACTCTGGTGGCGATTGGCCCGCTGACCAACATCGCCAGCGCCATTAATCAGGCACCGGACATTATTCCGCTGGTTAAAGAGCTGGTGATCATGGGCGGCGCATTCGGAACCGGCGGCCATAGCGGCAACGTGACGCCGTTCAGTGAATTCAACATCTGGAAAGATCCGCACGCCGCCGATCAGGTGCTGACGTCAGCGCTGAAGGTGGTGGTGATACCGCTGGATGTCACCCACCAGGTGCTGATCACCGGCGATGAGGTTCAGCGGCTCAACCAGCCGGTTCTGAGCGCCATCTGCCGGCCCTATCTCGCCTATAGCCTGGCGAAAGAGGGCTTTGCCGGCATGGCGCTGCACGACACGCTGGCGCTGGCGTGGCTCAGCCTGCCGGAGGCCTTCACCTTAACGGAAAGCCCGCTGCGGGTGATCACCGAGGGCATCGCCTGCGGCCAGACGGTGCGTAAGCTGAGCGCGCTGGCCTCGCGTCACGATCCGTTTGCTGGCTTGCCGTCTCAGCGCATCGCGCTGGCGGTGGACGCCGGGGCGGTACGGTCACACTTCTTTCAGACCCTGACGCTGCTGCAAAGCGATCAGCGATCGAAGTGAATCACGCCTTTGATCAGTTCGCGGTTGTTGATCACCTGCGGCTCAAAGGTCTCCGCCAGGGTTGAAAAGTCGAGATGGTGATTAAGCATCATTTCAGCCCGCAATGCGCCGCTGGCCATTAACTCACGTACCCGATCAAAATCTTCGCGGGTGGCGTTGCGGCTGCCCATCAGGGTGGTCTCTTTTTTGTGGAATTCGCTGTCCGGAATCGTCAGATCGCCTTTATGCAGCCCGACATAAACGATGGTGCCACCATGACGCATCAGGTTCACCGCGTTGTTCATCGCCGCCGGGCTGCCGGTGGCGTCGATCACTTTGAGCGCCAGACGCCCGCCAAACTGCTGGCGTAGCGCAGTGTAAAAATCCTCGTCCGCCGGATTAAGCGCCGCCAGACCGAGCTGGTCAGCCACGTGCTGGCGACGGAACGCGCTGGTATCGGCCACTACCACCTCCGCGCCACTGGCGGCCGCAATCGCCGCCACACCGAGGCCAATCGGACCCGCACCGACCACCAATACCTGTTCACCGGCCACGATCGTGGCACGTCTTACCGCATGGGCGCTGATGGCGAACGGCTCAATCAGCGCGGCGGCTTCCGGCGCGACGTCATCAACCGCCAGCAGCGTGCTGGCCGGTACGCTCAGGTAGTCACAAAAACCACCATCCTGATGGACGCCAATCACCGAAATCTGCTCGCAGCAGTTGGTCTTGCCGCTCTGACAGGCGTCGCAGCGCAGGCAGGAGATGTAAGGCATTAACGCGACGCGCTGGCCCGGTTCAACCCCGCTCGCACCGCTGCCCAGCGCCACCACTTCAGCACAGAGTTCATGACCCAGCACCCGCGGATAGCTGAAGAACGGCTGATTGCCGGACCAGGCGTGAATATCGGTGCCACAGATACCGGCGGTGAGGATTTTGATTAGCGCTTCACCGGCGCCGGGTGTTGGTTGTTCGCGCGTGGCCCATACCATCTTACGTGGCTCGGCGATGACCAGTGCTTTCATTGTTGTCATGGTGATTCTCCGGGTTGTCCTGCACGCAGTTATGGCGAATCCTGCCTGCGGCGCGGGATTCGGTAGCGGGAAGTGTGAAGCACAACGATTTTTTTGGGCTTTGAATGGTTTTTAATGCGTAAAAAACCGGAGGACGGAATGAGCCGCAGCCAGAATTTACGTCACAACGTGATTAACCAGATGCTGGAAAGTATCGCCCAGCGCCATATTCAGTCGCCGCTGCCGCCGCAGGCGGCGCTGGCTGAGATGTTCAATATCAGCCGCACCACGGTGCGTCACACCCTGCACTATCTGCATCAGCGCGGCGTGCTGGAAAAGGTCGATCAAACCTGGGTGATCGTGCGCGATCCGAGCGAAGAAGACGGGTTCAGTGCGCTAACGCCGCCGATTGAGCAGCAGGCCAGCCACTTTGAGCAGGTATTTTTTAATATGATTAATCAGCGCCAGCTGGTGCCTGGCGACACCTTCAGCGAGCTGCAACTGGCTCAGCAGGTCAAAGTCAGTCCGGTGGTGGTGCGGGAGTTTCTGCTGCGCTTTATGCGGTACGATCTGCTGGAGACGGTCAAACGCGGCCAGTGGCGGATGAAGAAATTCAGCCAGGACTACGCGGAGAAACTGTTTGAGCTGCGGGAGATGCTGGAAACCCACGCGCTGAGCCGTTTTTTAAATCTGCCGGCCAGCGATGAGCGTTGGATCCAGGCGCGGGATCTGCTGGATCGTCACCGATCGATGCGTGACACCATCGCCAGCAACTACCGCCACTTTGCCGCCCTGGATCGGCAGATGCATTCACTGATTTTATCCGCCGCCAATAATCCGTTTTTCAACCAGTCGCTGGAGATTATCTCAGTGATATTTCACTCACATTATCAGTGGGATGAGAGCGATCTGAAGCAGCGAAATATTGTGGCACTGGAGGAGCATATGGCGATTCTGACCGCGCTGATTGGCCGACAGGATGTCGATGCGCTTTGTGCATTACATAACCATCTGGCGACCGCCAAAACCTCGATGGTGCGCTCGATTAGTCAGTACAATTAAAAACCGATTAAAAACCACAAAGCATTAGCTCCCGCACGATTCAGAAACATCTTTGCAACATCTCTTCTCCTTTGCTCTTAGTCTCGACTGCAACGTCATGGCGGCCACTTGCCGCTGCGCGAACCCCCTCTTCACCATAACGATAACGACCCAGCTTCGGGAGTGTGCAATGGAAAAGACATCAGTGACCGGCCACGACAACGTGTCCGGCGGAGCGGCGCCAGGCCAGGATTACGTTCCAATGCGCGGCGATATCGTCCGCTCACCGCGTATCCGCAAAATTCAGGTGACAGCCATGCTGTTGCTGCTGTTCGCCGCCATTATCAACTACCTCGACCGCAGTTCGCTGTCGGTGGCTAACATGACCATCCGCGAGGAGATGGGCCTGAGCGCCACCGAAATCGGCTTCCTGCTCTCCGCCTTCTCGCTGGCCTACGGCCTGGCGCAGCTGCCGTGCGGTGCGCTGCTGGACCGTAAAGGGCCGCGCATTATGCTCGGCATCGGCATGTTTATCTGGTCGCTGTTTCAGGCGGCATCGGGTCTGGTGCATAACTTCACCCAGTTCATCCTGGTGCGTATCGGCCTCGGCATTGGTGAAGCACCGATGAACCCGTGCGGCGTTAAAGTGATCAACGACTGGTTCAATATCAAAGATCGCGGCATGCCGATGGGGATGTTTAATGCCGCTTCAATGATTGGCCTGTCGGTAGCGCCACCGGTTCTGGCAGCGATGATGCTGGTGATGGGCTGGCGCGGTATGTTTGTCACCATCGGTATCCTCGGGATGTTTCTCGCTATCGGCTGGTACATGATCTATCGCGACCGCAACAACAGCACCCTGAGCGCGGAAGAGATCCACTATCTGCAGGCGGGCAGCGTTGCCTCGCGTAAAGAACCGATCAGCTTCAAAGAGTGGCGCGGCCTGTTTAAGCAGCGCACCATGTGGGGCATGATGATTGGCTTCAGCGGCATCAACTACACCGCATGGCTCTATATCGCCTGGCTGCCGGGTTATCTGCAGTCGACCTATCATCTGGATCTCAAAAGCACCGGCCTGCTGGCGGCGATTCCGTTCCTGTTTGGTGCGGCGGGGATGTTGCTGAATGGCTATGTGGTCGATTCACTGGTGCGCCGTGGCTTTAACGCGGTGAAAACCCGCAAGGTCTGCATCGTCAGCGGTATGCTGCTGTCCGCCGGCTTTACCGCCGTAGTGACCCGCGCCACCGACACCACCAGTGCCGTTACCCTGATTGGCATGGCGCTGTTCTGCATTCACTTCGCTGGCACCTCATGCTGGGGCCTGATTCACGCCAATGTGACGGCCCGCATGACCGCGTCGGTCGGCAGTATTCAGAACTTCGCCAGCTTTATCTTCGCCTCCTTCGCGCCAGTGATCACCGGCTGGGTGCTCGACACCACCAAATCGTTCAGCATGGCGTTGATGATTTGTGCCTGCGTGACGCTGGTTGGCGCACTGGCCTACCTGCTGCTGGTGCGCAAACCGATCACCGACGGCGAGTAATCCCGCCTGACGGCGCAGGCGTTAGGTCAGCGCCGTCAGGGTCACTCCGTGTTTCGCGCCATAACGCTGGATGCCGGTGATCACCTTCTCCACGCTCAGCGGCGGCGGCGGCGGTAACAGCGGCGCGCGTTCCCGTAACGCTGAGTCAAAGCGGGCGAAAGTGGCGAAATCGCGCGGGAAGCGCTCCTCATCCACGCCAATCAATGCCCCCTCCTCCCGGGCATACCCCAGCAGCGCCTGCCAGCGCGCAATCTCCGCCAGCCCGATGCTGTCGGTGCCGTGCGAAAACAGCATCATGTCGATGTTGCGAAACGGCGGCTGTTTCTCAAGGAAACGCTGCAGTGTCGCAGCGGAAGGCTCGGTGCAGAACACCAGCCAGAACGGAATGGCGTGCTGCTGCATGCTGCACCACGGGTCCATCAGCAGAAAACTGTCCACCGTCAGGCGGGTCGGTAAAATGCCGGCGGCCAGATACCAGTCGCGGTAGATCTCCGCCACCACATAACTCAGCGCTTCCGGATCTTCATAACGAATCTCCATCAGCGTCAGGCCCTGCGCCTGCGCCAGTTTTTTCAGCGGCGAGATCAGATAACCATCCAGTCCCCATTCCGCTTCCGGCACGTGATCGGTAATGGCAGGCGGCGTCCAGCGTTCGCGGTCAATGCCGTAGCGCGCCAGGTATTCCGCCACCCGCGGCCCCCCCTGTAAGTACTCTTTTTCAGTTGCGCCGCCGAGCGCGCCAAACTGAAAGAACGAGCGATCGCTGGTGCGGGTCACCGGCCACTGCCGGGTGCAGTGGTTGATAAACAGCGTTGATCCGGCCGGCAGGCTGCCCATCAGGAATTCGTTGAACGCCAGCGGCAGCGCGCGCAGTTTCAGCCGGAAGTAACGCATCTGATCGAGCATCAGCCGATCCTGATTCGGGTCCTGCATGTGATGCACCGCCAGCCGTGGCCAGGCCGCCAGCAGCGCGGCGGCAATCTCCTTGCCCTGCTCAAAGCTCGCCTGCGCATCATCCGGATCGTTATTGGCGGCCCGCACCGGGCAGAGAAACGTCTGGGGCAGCCAGGGCACGCCCATCGCCGCCGCCAGATGTATCAGCGCGCCGTTCGAGGAGCCGATAAAGGCCGCCGGATAGTCCTGCTGCGGGTATTCACTCACCATCCATTCGGCGATCCCTTCTACATCCAGCTCACCGGCCTGACGCAGCGTGATGCCTTCCGCCATGCCGCCCAGCGCGTAGCCCCACTCGCGCAGTCCGGTCGGCAAGCGGTTAAGCGACGGCAGCAGACGATCCAGCGTCGGTGACTGACTGGGGCTGGCGAAGGGCCGATCGTGCAGCGCATTGGCCAGCGCCAGCAGCATCGCCGCGGCAGAGTCGAAGCGGGCAATCCCTTTCGGTGGTTTACTCATGCTGATCCTCCTGCTGGATACGCGCCAGGAACGGGCGGATGGCGCTACAGAAACTCCACGGATAGACATAATGCAGGGTGTGCGTCCCGTCGCGCAGCGTGAGGGTTTCGCTGTGCGGCATCAGGGCGGCGAGTTCATCCAGCCAGCGCGCGGGACAGACCGGGTCACGCGAGCCGCGCAGCAGCAGGGTCGGCGCGCTAATGTACGTCAGGCGATGCTCAATATGGTCACGCATCATGGCACGCATAGTGCCGAAGGCGCGCCGCAGACCGGCTTTGGCGTAATCAATGCGCGCCAGCGGTCCCGGCGGACGACGTGCTTCCAGTCGGCCGTTACGCCAGTCGCGCCAGATCTGACGCGGCAGGCTGCGGGCGTGACGATCGACCGTCGGCCCCTGCAGCACCAGTCCCGCCACCGCCTGCGGATATTTCACCGCCAGCGCCGCCAGAATCTGGCAGCCAAACGAGTTGCCCACCCAGATGGCGCGCTGGAAACCGTTGTGCTGCAGCCACAGCCACAGCGCGTCGGCCAGTTGATCCACCGACATTACCGGCGCCGACGCTGGCAGCGCACTGGCCCCGAAACCCGGCAGGTCGGGCACCAGCACGTGATAATCACGGCTTAATGCCAGCGCCAGCGGTTCCATCGCCCGGCCGGACATCACCAGACCGTGCACCAGCACCACCGGCAGCCCCTGATTTTCATTCGGTGTGACGCGGGTAAACATCCGCCAGTCGCCAACCTGCTGATAATAACCGGCCAGCCCGGCATGGTGACTGCGCGGCGACACCGGCGGCGTCTGTTTCAGCTGCTGCCAGCGTTTCATGCCCCACAGTGTGGCCGCCACACCTAACCCAACGCCTGCCACTATGGCCGCCTGTTTTCGTCGATGCTTCTGGATCATCCGCTGCTCCTGTTTCGGGGGGGATAACTCAGTGTAGGACGGGATTTCGCAGCAGGCGGGTTATCAGATTAACGGTGTGACAAATTGCGCTTCACACTGACGCGCAATCGCCCACAGCTGGCTGCGGATGACCTGCTTCAGATGCAGGGTAGATTGCGACTGTGGCTGGTCACGACGGCTGATCAGCATTACTTCAAACGGCAGCGGCTGGGCCACCGGCAACAGCGTTAATTGATCGGCATAACGGCAGGCGGTAAACAGATCGACCACCCCGACGCCACCGCCCGCCAGCACCATATCGGCAATCACCGAATAGGTTTTGATCGACAGGGAGTGTGCCGAATGCAGCTGCCGATCGCGCAGTGCCCGGTGCAGAACCCGACCCAGCGGGTCCTGCTGCTGCATCATCAGCAGATTATTACCGCACAGCCACTCCAGCGTCACCGGCCCGCGCAGCGCGGTATCGCGCGGCAGCAGCGCCACCATTGACGACTGAAACAGCGGCTCAGCCAGCAGATCGGCATCGACCTGCTGACCAAATACCAGCGCAAAATCAAGCTGGTTATCGAGAATCGCACTGCACAGCGTGCTGAAGTGTTCGGTGACCAGTTCGACATTGACCCGCGCAGCCTGCTGGCGAAACGCGACCAGCGCCGGTGCCAGCACGCTCTGCCCAAACGCATGGGCGGCACCGACCCTCACCCGCTGTCCTTCACCGCGCCGCAACTGTTCAGCCAGCTGGGTGATCGCCTGCAGGCGTTGATAAAGCTCATCCACCTCCGGCAACAGGCGCCGCCCTTCTTCAGTGATCACCATTCCCTGCGCGCGCCGCTCAAACAGCGCGAACCCGAGTTGCTGCTCGGCGTGATTCAGTACCCGACTGACGTTGGGCTGCGACACGTTAAGCAGCCGCGCCGCACCACTGATGGAGCCGGTCTGGACAATTGCCTGAAATACTTCGATGTGGCGCAGCCGCATTGTCAGCCGCCCCAGGTAGCGTCGAGTACGCGTAACCAGTTGCCGTAACAGATTTTGTTCAGCAACGTCTCTGAATAGCCACGCTGCGCCAGTGCGCTGACCAGATGGGGAAAACCCGCCACATCTGCTAAATCGCCCGGCATGGTGGCGCCGTCGAGATCGGAGCCAAACCCCACGCCATCCTCACCGACTTTTTCCAGCAGGTATTCCACCTGTCGCACGATCTGGTCAACGCCGGTGGGCGCATCACGATCGCCATCTTCTCGCAGGAAAGGGACGGCAAAGTTCACACCGACAAAACCGCCGGTTTCCGCAATCGCCGCCAGTTGACGATCGGTGAGGTTACGCGACTGCGCGCTCAGGGCATGTGCGTTGGAGTGGCTGGCCACCAGCGGCGCATCACTGATGCTGGCGGTCTGCCAGAAACCCTGCTCATCCATGTGCGACAGGTCAACCAGAATGCGGCGGCGATTGCAGTCGCGCACCAGCTGTTTACCGGCTGCCGTCAGGCCGTCGCCAAGGTCCGGAGAGGAGGGATAGCGGAACGGGACGCCGTAGCCGAACTGATTGTTCCGGCTCCACAGCGGCCCCAGCGAGCGCAGACCGCTGGCGTAGAGGATATCCAGCAGCTCGCCCCCGGTGTCCAGTGCTTCGGCCCCTTCAATATGCATTACCACTGCCAGCACGTTGTGGGCCATGCAATGACGAATCTCGCGCACCGATCGGCAGATTTTTACCTGACCGTCGGAGGCGGCCTCAATGCGTAGCAGCAGGGCCAGCATCGAAAAGGTGGCTTCGCGAGCAGCGTTAATAATTTCCTGAGGAAAATGAGTGGGATCTGGCTCACTTCTTGCAATAACCGGATGTGAAGGCACCCAGACAGCAAAAATACCGCCCGCCATTTTTCCCTGTCGGATACGCGGAAAATCGAGCTGGCCGGTGGCGGTTCCCTGCAAAAAGGCGTTAACCGGGTCCGCCAGATGGTGCTGCCACAGCCGGCTTAACACATCGTTATGACCATCGAATACCGGGATTGCAGCAGCGTGTCTATCAGACATATTCATCGATTCCGTTAATGACAGAAATGACGCAAACGATGCCAGCCCGCAGGGCGATCGCACCATAAAGAGGCAGTTCCAGCCGCGCTGAAACCGCATGAGATTTCTATTAATCCTCTGCTCAGGGTGGGATGTCAAGACAATAACGCGACGTTACAGCTTAACTTTACATTTATAATCAATTACTTGGAGATAGCATGGTCACCAGAAGACGTTTTCTCGCAGGATGCAGTGCCGTTCCCGTGGTTTGCTGGCTGAGCCAGAATTCGGCCTTCGCCGCCGCCCCCGCCAGCATGCTGGTGATGGCAATGCAGCTGGACAATATGACCAGCCTCGACCCACATGAAAGCTTCGAAGCGACCGGCGGGCAGATCTGCGGCAATCTCTATCAACGTCTGGTGATGGCTGACCCGGTACAGGCTGATAAAGTGATTGGCCAGCTGGCGAAAAGCTGGCAGGTCAGCAGCGACAGCCGCGTCTTTACCTTTTTCCTCGATCCCGCAGCGACCTTTGCCGATGGATCGGCCGTGACGGCGGAGGATGCGGCTTTTTCCCTGCAACGCATCGTCAAACTGGATAAGAGTCCGGCGTTTATTATCAATCAGTTCGGCTTTACAAAAGAAAACGTCGATCAGCGGGTGACGGCAAAAGATGCGCATACGCTGGAAATGACCCTTGAGGCGCCCGCCTCTGAAACCTTTCTGCTCTACTGCCTCTCCGCCACCGTCGGCAGCATTGTGTCGAAGCAAGCCTGTCTGGCGAATCAGCAGCAAAATGACCTCGGTAATGGCTGGCTGAAGCAGCATAGCGCCGGGTCTGGTGCCTTTACACTGCGCGGCTGGAAAGCCAGCGAAAGCGTAATTCTCGAACGCAATCCCCACTTTGCCAGCCCGAGCACCATCAAACGGGTGATCCTGAAACATATTGCCGACCCGGCTGCCCAGGCGCTGATGCTCAAAAAAGGCGATGTCGATGTGGCTTACGATCTCACCACCGAACAGCTCAAACCGCTGACTCAGGATGCCAGCGTCGCACTGGTCAGGCAGCCGCTGTCGGCGATTATGCTGATCTCCTGCAACACTACGCATCCCGAACTGGCAAAGCCGCAGGTCTGGCAGGCAATCAAGTGGGCGCTGGACTATGACAGCATCCAGAAAAATATTCTGGCGCTGACCTACACCGTGCATCAGAGCTTTTTGCCGCTAGGGTTTCCTGCTGCACTCGACGACACACCGTTTCATAAAGATGTCGGCAAAGCCAAAGCGTTGCTGGCGGAAGCGGGTTATCCGGATGGGTTTGAAATCACGCTCGACCACTATTCGATGCAGCCTTATCCGGATATTGCCCAGGCGGTTCAAACCCAGCTGGCGGCAATTGGCATTAAGGTGTCGCTGATCGCCTCTGAAAATCGTCAGGTGCTGACCAAAATGCGCGCCCGTCAGCATCAGCTGGCGATCACCTCCTGGGGCGCGGATTACTTCGACCCCAACTCCAACACCGAAGCGTTCTGCGTCAACACCGATAACAGCACTAACGCACGTAACCGTACGCTGGCGTGGCGCTGCGGCTGGTCTGACGATCGGTTCAACCAACTGACGCATCAGGCATTGCATGAAAGCGACGCCGCGAAACGCATCGCGCTCTATCAGCAAATTCAGCAGCTCGGTCGTGAAAAGAGCCCGTTCATTTTTATGATGCAGCAGGTACAAACCGTGGCCAGCACCAAAAACGTCTCGGAGGTGCATCTTAGCGTGCTGGAGCAGTGGCCTTATCAGCAGGTGAAAAAAGCCTGATGCCGGCGTTAAAACAGGGCCTCAATACGCTGGGCAGCCTGATGCTGACGCTATCTGGTCTGGCGGTGCTGACCTTTTTCATTGGCAGAGTCATGCCCACCGATCCGGTGCTGGCTGCGGTCGGTGATAACGCCCCCCAGGCAGTGGTGGAACGGGTGCGGGCGGAGATGGGGTTGGATCAGCCGCTCTACGTCCAGTTTGGGCACTACCTCAATCAGCTGCTGCACGGCGATTTGGGGCGTTCGGTGCTGACCTCGAATCCGGTACTCAGTGACATTGCGCGCTTTTTTCCGGCCACCATGGAGCTGGCAACCGCGGCCATTATTCTCGCGGCGCTGACTGGCATTCCGCTCGGCGTGTGGGCTGCGGTGCGCCAGCATTCATGGATTGACCAGACTATTCGCGTGATCTGCCTTGCCGGTCACTCCTTACCGGTGTTCGTGCTGGCGCTGCTTAGCCTGCTGCTGTTTTACGCGGTGCTGGGCATCGCGCCGGGACCGGGGCGGCAGGATATTATCTGGCAGGATATGGTGCCGCAGGTGACCGGTTTTCTTACCATCGATTCGCTGCTGGCGGGAGAATATGACGCCTTTTGGGACGCGCTGGCGCATATGGCGCAGCCGGTACTGATCCTCGCTTATTTCAGCATGGCGTACATCACCCGCATGACCCGCACCTTCATGCTCAATGCATTAAGCGGTGAATTCGTCATTACCGCTCGCGCCAAGGGATTATCTTCGCGACGCGTGATCTGGCGGCACGCCTTTCCGACGGTGGCAGTGCAGCTGGTGACGGTACTGGCGCTGACTTACGCCGGGCTGCTGGAGGGCGCGGTAGTCACTGAAAATGTCTTCTCCTGGCCCGGCCTTGGCCAGTATCTCACCACCTCACTAATGAATGCCGACATGAACCCGGTGGTCGGCGCAACGCTACTGGTGGGGGCGGTGTACGTGCTGCTGAATCAGCTGGCTGACCTGCTCTATCGACTTTGGGATCCTCGCGTAAAATGACTTTTTTCTCCCGTAGCTGGCTGCTTGATGACAGCCCCGCGAATCGCCGTCAGGCGGTGTGGGGCCGTCGCTATCGCCTGTGGCTTAACCTGCGCAGTAATCCGCTGGCCGTCGCCGGTCTGGTGGTGATTCTGCTGATGCTGATGCTGGCGCTGTTCGCGCCGCTGCTGAGCGGCGGTGAGCCGGGTGCGCAACATCTGGAAAACCGCCTTGCCGCTCCGTCAGCGGAGCACTGGCTGGGTACGGATGAACTGGGACGCGATGTCTGGACCCGCATTATCTATGGCGGGCGCACCACGCTCGGTATGGTGATTGCCGTGGTGTTGCTGACGGCCCCACTCGGCCTGCTGATTGGCTGCGTTGCCGGCTACTGCGGCGGCGTGATCGACAAAGCGCTGATGCGCATCACCGATATCTTCCTGGCGTTTCCGCGTCTGATTCTGGCGCTGGCGTTTGTCGCCGCGCTGAAGCCGGGCGTCGAAAGTGCGATTCTGGCCATCGCCCTGACTTCCTGGCCGCCCTATGCCCGGCTGGCCCGCGCCGAAACCCTGCAGTTTCGTCACAGCGACTTCATTGCCGCCAGCCGGATTACCGGCGCGTCACCGCTGCGCATTATTCTGCGTCACATTATGCCGCTGTGCGTGCCCAGCCTGATTGTGCGCGTCACGCTGGATATGAGTTCCATTATTATCACCGCCGCCAGCCTGGGCTTTCTCGGGATGGGTGCCCAGCCGCCTTCGCCGGAATGGGGCACGATGATCGCCACCGCGCGCCGCTTTTTGTTCAGTGAATGGTGGGTGCCGCTGATGCCCTGCATCGCTATCTGTCTGACTTCGCTGGCGTTTAATTTTCTGGGCGACGGTCTGCGCGACGTCCTCGATCCAAAGGAGCGCTAAATGCTGGTTGAAATTGAAAACCTGCGCGTGGCCTTCCGCAGTCGCAGCGAAACCGTGGAGGCGGTGCGCGGCGTCAGCTTCAGCGTCGGCAAAGAGAAGTTTGCCATCGTCGGTGAAAGTGGCTCGGGTAAGTCGCTCACGGCCCGCAGCCTGATGCAACTGCTGCCGGGCCAGGCGGAGGTGAGCGCCGATGTGCTGCGCTTTGACGGCATCGA
Source organism: Pantoea sp. X-Soil-YNGN-775 (assembly GCF_059730575.1). NCBI lineage: Bacteria > Pseudomonadati > Pseudomonadota > Gammaproteobacteria > Enterobacterales > Erwiniaceae > Pantoea > Pantoea sp. X-Soil-YNGN-775. The sequence continues at coordinate 4,044,241 of NZ_AP035945.1, forward strand.
CCTGCGCGGTGCCAGTGAAAAAGTGATGCGCACCCTGCGCGGTAAGCGCGTCGGGTTTATTCTGCAGGACCCCAAATATTCGCTTAATCCGGTGATGACCATTGGTCAGCAAATCGCTGAAGCCTGGCGGGAGCATAAAGGCGGTAACCGTCGAGCTGCGATGCTGGCGGCCATCGGCCTGCTTGAACAGGTGAAGATTCATGATGCGGCAGCCGTCGCGAAACGCTATCCGCATGAAGTTTCAGGCGGGATGGGTCAGCGGGTGATGATTGCGATGATGCTGGCCCCCGATCCCGAACTACTGATTGCCGATGAACCCACCAGCGCGCTAGACGCTACGGTGCAGGCGGAGATCCTCAAACTGATCGATGAACTGGTGTCCGCCCGCGGTATGGGGCTGATTCTGATCAGCCATGATTTACCGCTGGTGTCGCACTTCTGCGACCGGGTGGCGGTGATGTATGCCGGTCGGATTGTCGAGCTGCTGAATGCCGGCGAACTGCATCAGGCGCGCCATCCCTACACCCAGGGACTGCTGGCCTGCCTGCCTTCCCTGCGCCATCCACGGGCGCGTTTACCAGTATTACAACGCGATGCGGCCTGGCGCGGTGAGGAGGCGACATGATAGACATTGATGATTTGCGCGTCGCCTTTGCCGGGCAGGAGGTGGTGAAAGGCGTGAGTTTTACGGTGGCTAACGGCGAAAGCTTTGGTCTGGTGGGCGAAAGCGGTTCGGGTAAATCGACCATTCTGCGCGCGCTGGCCGGACTGAACCACGCCTGGCGCGGCCGCATGACCTTTGGCGGTCTGGCGCTGGATGCGCGTCGTGGCCGCAATTTTTATCGTCAGGTGCAGATGGTGTTTCAGGACCCTTACGGATCGTTGCATCCCCGTCAGACCCTTGACCGCATCCTGCACGAGCCGCTGCTGGTTCACCGTATCGATCGCGCCGAGCAGCGTATCAGTCAGGCGCTGAATGAAGTGGGATTGCCCGCCGCACTGCGCTTTCGTTATCCGCATCAGCTGTCTGGCGGCCAGCGCCAGCGCGTCGCTATCGCCAGGGCGCTGATCGCCGAGCCGGAAGTGCTGTTACTGGATGAACCGACCTCCGCGCTGGATGTGTCGGTGCAGGCGGAAATCCTCAACTTGCTCAGTGATTTGCGTACTGAACGTAAATTAACCTACATTATGGTGACACATAATCTGGCGGTGGTGGCGCACCTGTGTCAGCGGATTGGCGTAATGCAGCACGGTAAAATGGTCGAGCAGTTAAGCACAGACGACCTGCGTGCCGGGCGTATTCAGCATCCGCACACTGCCCAACTTTTTGATCTCAGCATGACGCTTGAGGAGCCGGCATGACAGCCCACTGGCAACGCGCAGCAGACGTCGCCCAACAGATTACCCAGCGCTGGCAGCAGCCTGGTGCGCCCGGCGGCGCAATCGTGCTGTTTGATGCCGGGCAGATACACAGCGCCCACTGCGCCGGACTGGCGGATCTGGCCCAGCAAACCCCGTTCAGCCTCGATAGCGTGGTGCGCGTCGCCTCGATCACCAAGCATCTGTTTAGTGCGCTGGTGACCGGCCCCGGCCGCCATTACCTATCGCTTGAGGATAAACTGGTCGATCATCTGCCGCAGCTACAGGGCGCAAACGGCCAGGTTACCGTCGGTCAGGCGCTGGATATGAGCAGCGGCCTGCCCGATACCCGCGAAAGTCTGTCGCTGCTGGGATTGTCACTCTATAACGCCACCCAACCTGACGTGCTGCTGCGTTATATCGCCAGTGAGGGCGCGCTGAACTATCCGCCAGGCAGTGAGATCTCTTACACCAATACCGGTTACCGGCTGGTGGAGGCGGCGCTGAATGCCAAAAGCGTCAGTTTTGATGCGCTGCTGCAACAGTATATCTGCGATCCGCTGGGCATTGAGCTGACCGCCGCTGACAGCTGGTTTGACGTGGTGCCGGGGCTGGTGCCGGGGTACTGGCATGATGGTCAGCGCTGGCTGCTGGCCAGTGCCGGACTGCATCTCTCCGCCTCCGGCAGCGTGGCGGGCAGCCTGCGTCACCTGACGCGCTGGCTGCAATCTCTGCTGGCCGACAGCGGACCGGGCACGGGCGTACTGCAACGTCTTAGCGCCCCGCGCCTGCTGACCGATGGGCGCACCAGCGGCTATGGCCTTGGGCTGACCAGCAGCACGCTTGGAAGTCAGACGGTGTTTGGTCATGGCGGCTCACACGCCGGCTATAAAAGTTATTTTCTGCTGCATCCGGAGTTGCGGCTCGGGGTGGCACTGGTTTCCAATCGGGAAGATACGGTGACCTCAGAAAATGCCCTGCGGGTGATGGCGGCCCTGCTCAATCGCTCTTTACCGCAACAGGGTCACGATCTGCGGCCAGGGCTGTATGTCGCTGAGGCACCCCAGGCGGACTGGCTGGAGATCGCTGGCGACACCGCGACCTGGCTCGGCGCGAGCGACACGCTGCGGCGTGATGAGGTGCACGGCGATGCCATTTCACTCTCCAGTACCTTTCCGCTGCGATTGCGCCAGCAGGGCACGGCGGTTGTCGGCGAGATCGGTCATGTCGCCCGGCGCTTTCTGCCGGTGCAGCCAGATGATGCTGACATAGCGGCGCTACAGGGTCGCTGGTATGCGCCAGCACAGCAGGCAGAACTGCAGGTGACCGGCGATCGTCTGACGATGGGAATCGGCCCGGCAGCACAGACCGCCACGCTGCGGTCGCTGGGGCAGGATCGGGTACTGGCCAGCGGCAAAGATGGCCCGTGGCAAAAACGCTTTGTGATTCAACGTCACGAGGACCGCATCCGGCTCCAGCTGAGCCGGAGCCGGGTGGTCACTTTTCAGCGCTCACCCGAATGAAGCGGGCGGCCACTGTCGCGATCAGGCAATGGTATTGCGCAGGCGGCCGATCTTCTCAATTTCGACTTCGACCACATCGCCGGAGAACATAAACAGCGGCGGGGTGCGTTTTTTACCGACGCCACCCGGCGATCCGGTAATAATCACATCGCCGGGCGACAGCGGACTGAAGGCCGAAATATATTCAATAATTTTTGCTACCGGGTGCACCATACTGCCGGTGGTATCATTCTGCACTTCCCGTCCGTTTAGCCAGGTTTTGATCGCCAGCTGCTGCGGATCGGGGATGACATCCGCAGTGGTCATCCACGGGCCAAAGCCGCCGGTCTGCGGCCAGTTTTTGCCGGCGGTAAACCAGGTAAACTGCATGTCGCGCACCGTTGCATCCATAAAGCAGCTGTAGCCCGCCACCGCCTCCAGCGCGTTGGTGGCGCTGACCTGATGGGCTGCTTTGCCGATGATCACCGCCAGCTCACCTTCAAAGTCGAACTCCTGAGTAGTAGCAGGCTTTTGCAGCGGCTGCTGATGCCCGGTGAGCGAGTCGGCGAAACGCACAAACAGCGTCGGCGCATCGAGCGTCTCGGCAAACTCTTTTCGTTTATCGGCGTAGTTCATCCCGACGCAAAACACCTTGCCCGGGTTCTCAATTACCGGCAGAAAGCGGATGGCGCTAAACGGATAATCGACCGGCACGGCGTGAAAAGCGCTGAGATCGGCCAGCGATGAACGGGTCAGAAAGGTTTTGAGATCCGGGCAGGCGGAACCGAACCGCAGACCCAGATCGACCACGCCCTCCTCCAGCACGAGGCCGAAACTTTTTTTGTCCTGGTCAGGAAGATAAAAACTGCAAAGCTGCATTGCTGCCTCGTTGTAATCGCGTATTTTCAGATTTTACTGAGCAAAGAGCCGCGCAGGGTAACAAATGTCGCGCAGAAAATCGTACAGAGTTCTGCTCATCGGATCTCCGGTGTTTAATTCTGGGTGCTGGCGAGGTAAGAAAATGCACTGAGTAACCCGATCAGCGTTGCCATCGCGTCAGCCTGATAACCGACCGTGACCGCATCGAGCCGCGTCACGCCGGGGATCAGGCTGAACAAATCGGCCAGCACCGGTTTACTGGCCTGCAGCCGCAGCTGATACGGCGCGGTCAGTAACGAGACTGGCTGGCGGTCAGCGCGACGCACCGCCTGTTCAGCCGCCGTGCGGATTGCCTGCTGCGCCGCCTGCGGACTGAGTGATTCAGCGCAGGTGTGGGAAATCGCCCGTTTTACCGCCACATAATCCACCGCAGGATAGTGCTCGCCGATCCAGCGTTGCAGACAATCGTCGCCGCTTACCAGCCACAGCGGGGTACCGTACTCTGCGGCGACGGTGGCATAGAGATCGCTCTCTCCCATCACCCGACCGTTGACCTCAATACGCCAGAATGCCCGCCCGTTGATGGTGTGTGCCAGCACGCCAGCTTCGCCGGCGGCGCTGTGAAAGCCAATAAACATCATGCCGTCGAAGCGTTGCTGTTGCAGCCCCTCCACCATCGACAGGCCGCGCGGTTTACCCTGTACCAGCCGGGCGCGGCTGTCGATCTGCTCTGCCCGCAGGTTGGTCATCTGCGCATGGCTGTCGGCCACCACCACCTCGGTTGCTCCGGCGGCAAAGGCCCCGTCGATGGCGGCATTCACCTCCTGCTCCATCAGGCCGCGTGCCAGCTGATGTTCGGCATGGCCCGGCGCACACTGTTCCGGGCGCATCACCCCGGCAATTCCTTCAATATCGGCAGAAATAAAAATTCTCATCGCATCGCTTCTCCGTGTGAAACCAGCTGATCCAGCACCTCAGACAGCGCCGGACGATGATGACCGCGAAAGCCGGTCACTGCAGTGGCGCAAAGTAAGGCATCCAGCACCGCCTGCTCGGTGGCATCCGCCGCGGCGGCCAGCAGCGGCTCCAGCCTCGCATCGTCAGGTGGCTGGGGTGACGGCTGAGTGGAAAAGGCGACGGCAATATCTCCGGAGCCGTGACCCCAGTAGCTGCCGAGACGGCCTAAACCGGCCCCGGCCCGACGCGCCAGCCGTTTCAGCTGACGCGCATCCAGCGCCGCATCCGTCGCCATGATGATAATGATCGAGCCGGCATCCCGCTGAGGTGCCAGTTCGGGCAACAGTGGCGCAATCATCTCGCCGAGGCGAACGCCGTCCAGGGTTAATGCCGTCAGCGCGCCGAAGTTAGCCAGCACCAGTACCCCGAGCGAAGCGTTAAGCGGTTCAATGCAACGTGAAGCTGTGCCAATCCCGCCTTTCAGACTGAAACAGCTCATGCCGCGACCGGCCCCGACGCTGCCACGGGCAAACTCCACGCTGGCACTCGCCATCGCCTGCTGCGCCATCGTTTCAGTGATCGCCAGCGCCTGAATGTCGTTGAGCCAGCCATCGTTGCACTCCAGCGCCAGCGGATTCACCGTGGGTAAACTGCGGCCCAGCTCGGGATTGCGCCGGATAGCATCCCGTACCAGAGTGGTGAACAGCGTGCCAACGGCCAGCGTGTTACTGAGCAGAATCGGCGTTTGCAGCAGCCCTAACTCCTCCAGCTGCACCAGTCCTACCGGCTTGGCAAAGCCGTTAAATACCGCCGCGCCACAGGGTAGCGGCTGACTAAACAGGTTATCGCCCGGCGGCATGATCGCCGTCACCCCACTCTGTTGCTCACCCTGATCCAGCGTAAAATGGCCGACGCGCACGCCTGGCACATCGCTGATCCGATTGTGTTCACCTGGCGTGCTGCGCGGCAGGCCAAGCTGACGCTCGCTGCGCCAGCGTTGTAGCAGCACATCACGCTGCATCTGTTGAAAATTCATCCTCAGCTCTTCAGTTTCGGGTCCAGCGTGTCTCGCAGGGCATCGCCCAGCAGGTTAAACGCCAGTACGGTGATAAAGATCGCCAGCCCGGGAAAGACACTGACGTGCCAGGCACCCGCCATCATCATGCTGCGACTCATGGCAAGAATGTTGCCCCATTCCGGCACATCCGGCTCCGGTCCGAGGCCGATAAAACTTAACCCGGCGGCGGTGAGAATGCTGGTGCCGATACGCAGGGTGAAATAGACAATAACGTTAGGCAGCGTACCCGGCAAAATATGGCGCAGCAGAATCACCCGATCCGGCGCACCGGCGCAGCGCACTGCTTCAACGTAGGCCGCCTGCTTTAGCGACAGGGTGGAGGCCCGTACGATGCGCGCAAACACCGGCACGCTGAATACCGCGACGGCAATGATCACATTGTTCAGACCAGGCCCAAGAATCGCCACCACTGCAATTGCCAGCAGCATGCCCGGAAAAGCGAACAGCACATCCGAGCCGCGCATGATCAGCATATCTACCCAGCGGCCGTAGTAGCCAGCCAGCAGGCCCAGCACGATCCCCACCAGCATGCCGAGCGTGACAGAGACCACGCCGACGTAGAGCGAGATGCGCGCGCCGTAGATAATCCGGCTCATCACGTCGCGCCCCAGGTCGTCGGTGCCCATCCAGTGCGCGGCGGAAGGCGGCGCTGACAGGGCCATCCAGTCCGGTGCCATCGGATCCCAGGGTGCCAGCCAGGACGCGAATAGCGCCACCAGCAGCAACAGCAGCACAAATCCGCCAGAGACCAGCGCCAGCGGGTTACGCACCAACGCATGCAGAAAATCGCGCCACGGCGACCGAATCGCTTCCGGCACCGCAACAGAGAGAGTTTCGCTCATCAGCGTCTCCTATTTCAGACGAATCGCGGGATTGACCACCGCGTAAAGCAGATCAACCAGCAGATTGATGGCGATAAATTCGAACACGAACAGCATCACCAGCGCCTGGATCACGGGCTGATCCTGCGACTTGATCGACTCGATCAACAACCAGCCCAGTCCGGGCCAGTTGAAGACGCTTTCGACCACGATCGATCCCCCCAGCAGAAAACCAAACTGCAGGCCAAGCATGGTGATCACCGGGATCAACGCATTACGCATCACGTGTTTCCAGGTGACCAGCCGCTGACGTAAACCTTTCGCCCGGGCGGTGCGTACGTAGTCCTCCTGGGCGACTTCAAGAAACGCCGAGCGGGTGAAACGCGCCATCACCGCGGCGACCGACGAGCCGAGCGTAATCGCAGGCAGGATCAAATCGGATGGCTGACTGAAGCCACTGACTGAGAACAGGCCAAACGGCATGGCGACGAACTGAATCAGCAGCAGTCCGAGCCAGAATGCGGGCATTGAGATCCCGCCAACCGCCAGACTCATCAGCGTCCAGTCGAGCCACTTGCCACGCCGCAACGCCGCGATAACGCCGAGCATCAGGCCCAGCAGCACCGACCAGCTGAAACCCGCCAGCGCCAGCCACAGCGTGGGCATAAAGCCCTGCCGGATCACCTCGGTTACCGGCTGTTGAGTGCGATAGGTGACGCCCAGGTCGCCGCGCAGCAGGCCCGCGATCCAGTGCAGATACTGCTGCGGCAGCGGATCGTTAAGGCCGAGATGCTGACGGGCAGCTTCCACCGCCTCGATTGGCGCATCCGGCCCGGCATAGATGCGCGCCGGATCGCCTGGCAGCAGTTTAATAAAGCCAAAAACCAGTAATGAAACCACCAGCAGAACCGGGATCATTTCCAGCAGTCGTCGGAGGATATAGGCGAACATGGCGATCCTTTCGGTTGACTCAGTGAAAGCCGCTATGCACGGTTGCCCGCTGGCGCTATCAGCGGCGGGCGGCCGCACACTCACTTATTCAAACGCGGCCTGGTTAAACAGCAGGTTACCGTCCGGCAGCATCGACACGCCGTTCAGCCCTTTGCGTTTGCCGACTAAGTTATCGGGCGTACCAAGGAAGGCGATGGGGGCCGCTTTCCACAGCAGGGTCTGCGCCTCAGCGTAAGCAGCGGCGCGTTTTGCCGGGTCGGCGGTAGCCAGTCCGCCGGCGATCGCTTTATCCACAGCCGGATTGCTGTAATAGGAGACGTTATAGGAGGTCGGCACCCAGGATTCGGTGGCGAACAGCGGACGCAACGCCCAGTCAGCATCGCCGGTTGAGGTCGACCAGCCACCGTAATAGAGGTCAAACTCCGCCTGCTTTGGATCCTTCACACCCCACAGCTTCGCGTTGCGGCTACCGGAATCCATCGGGGTGACCGTGACGCGGATACCGACCGTCGCCAGTTGCGCCTTCAGGAACTGCGCAGCCCGGACGCTGGCCGTGGCATTGGTACACCACAGTTTAAGGTCCAGTCCCTGACCGTAACCCGCCGCCTGCAGCAACTTTTTGGCTTCATCCGGCGCATAGCGATAGTTGGGCTCACTCTGTGGCTGATAGAACTGGACACCCTCGGGGATGGCTGAACGGGCGGGCGTGCCCATTCCGGCGAAACCGACTTTCAGCCACAGCGAGCGGTCGATGGCGTAGTTAATCGCCTGACGAACCCGCACATCAGCCAGCGCTTTGTGTTGGGTATTGATCGCCATGTAGTAGAGGTAAATGCTGGGATCGCGCTGAATAGCCAGCTTCGTGTCGCTCTGCACCGTGCCAATCAGGTCTGACGGCAGCGGATAGATCGCATCAACCTGGCCGGACTTCAGTGCCGCCACCCGGGTCGCATCTTCCGGACTCGGCGAGAAAATTACCTTGTCGACTTTCGGCCAGCCGGTTTTCCAGTAGCCGTCATATTTCACCATGCTGACGGTTTTGCCCGGCTGCCACGCCACAAACCGGAACGGACCGGTGCCGACCGGATGCAGCCGCAGCTGCGCCTCCTGCGGATACTGGCTGAGGATCGCCGGGCTCCACATCACCGCTGATGGATGCGCCAGCGTATTAATAAACGCACCAAATGACTGGTTAAGGTCGATCTGCACTTTATCGGGTGCCAGCACGGTAACGGTTTTAATCATGCGATACAGGCTATTACGCTTCAGCCCTTTGCTCTGGTCGGCCAGGCGATCGAGGTTGGCTTTCACCGCCTCCGCATTAAAGGGGGTGCCATCCTGAAACGTCACGCCCTGCCGCAGCGTGAGGGTGAACCGGGTAGCATCTTCATTACTGGTGTAGCCGGTCGCCAGCCAGGGGGTTAGCGTCATTCGGGCATCGAACTGGAACAGACGTTCGAAAATGCCGCTTTGCACCGAGTAGCTGATGTTGTCGGAGGTATCGTGCGGATCCAGACCGGTAATATCGGCATACATTGAAATGCGCAAATCCTGTGCCTGCGCGGCGACGGTGGCCAGAGACAATAGCAATCCCGTGGCAAGAGTAGTGCGACGTAATAATGGCTTCATGGTGTCTCCTGGTATTGATGAATTAACGCAACAAAGGGGATTCGGCCACCCAGTGATCGGGCGCGACCTGGCGGTAACGGTTTTTTTCTACCGTCTCTCCTGCCCTGCGCAGCGGCGAGGGGATTTCACTGTCATCAAACTGACGAACCGGACGGCTGAGCGGATCGGCCACCGGCACCGAGGCCAGCAGTCGTTGGGTATAAGGATGCTGTGGCTGGTTAAACAGTGACTGACGCGGGCCAATCTCGACAATCTGCCCGAGGTACATCACCGCCACACGGTTGGCGATGCGTTCCACCACGGCCATATCGTGCGAGATGAAAATCCATGCCACGCCGGTTTGCTGTTGCAGATCCATCATCAGGTTCACCACCTGTGCCTGTATTGACACATCCAGCGCGGACACCGCTTCGTCGGCGATGATCACTTTGGGCCGCAGCGCCATGGCGCGGGCAATGGCGATACGCTGACGCTGACCGCCGGAAAACTCATGGGGATAACGTTGGGCGTGCTCAGGGGACAGACCGACACTTTTCAGCAGTGCCTCAACCTGCGGTGTGGCTTCGCTGAGCGAGGAGACCAGCCCGTGCAACAGCAGCGGTTCGGCAATGGTGAAGCCAACGGTCAGCCGGGGATTGAGTGAGGCATAAGGGTCCTGAAACACCATCTGTATTTCACGACGCAGCGGCTGAAACTGCGCCTCCTTCAGCGTGGCGATTTCGTTGCCCTGAAAATAGATGCTTTCCGCCTCGCTGGTCAGCAAACGCATCAGCGCCCGTCCGGTGGTCGATTTACCGCAGCCACTTTCACCGACAATTGCCAGCGTTTCACCTGGCCACAGCCTGAAGTCAATCTGCTCCACCGCGTGAACCCGATGCGTCAGCGCTGAGAAAATGCCGCTTCGAACCGGGAAGTACACTTTCAGGCCGCGCACGTCGAGCAGCGGCTGCTGGTCATAGCGGGCGGTTTTCTGGCTGCCGGCGGGCGTCGCGGCCGCGCCCAGCAGCGGGAAACGTTGCGGCCAGGCATGCTCGCGCATATCACCCAGCTTCGGCACCGCGGCTAATAACGCTTTGGTGTAGTCATGCTGAGGCGCGCTGAAGATCTCCGCTACCGGGCCCTGTTCGACCACGTTACCGCGATACATCACCACCACCCGATCGGCGACCTCTGCCACCACGCCCATATCATGGGTGATAAACAGCACCGCCATCTGCTTCTGCTGCTGCAAATCGCGCAGGATGTGCAGGATGCGCGCCTGAACGGTGACATCCAGCGCGGTAGTCGGCTCATCGGCGATCAGCAATTGCGGATCGCAGGCCAGCGCCTGCGCAATCATTACCCGTTGCCGCATGCCGCCGGAGAGTGCGTGCGGGTAACTTTTCATCACCCGATCAACATCTGCTATCCGTACCTGCTGCAGCAATGTTCGGGCCCGCGCTGTCGCCTGCGCGTTATCGCACAGCTGGTGATCGCGCAGCGCCTCCGTCAGCTGGTCGCCTACCCGCAATACCGGATTCAGCGAGGTCATCGGCTCCTGAAAGATCATTGCCATTTCGCGGCCGCGCAGCTTGCGTCGTTGTTCTTCGCTGAGGGTGCTGAGATCGTGCTGCTTACCGCTGCGATCGCGAAACAGAATTGAGCCGCGTTCGGTGCGCGCTGAGGCGGCTAACAGCCCCATAATGGCCAGAGATGTAACAGATTTTCCCGATCCGCTTTCCCCCACTACCGCGACGATTTCGCCAGGGTTGATCTCAAACGAGATGCCATTCAGCGCCCGGTGTACGCCGCTGCGTCCGCGGAAACTGACGCAAAGATTGTCAATGGTGAGAACCGGCGCAGCGGCACTCCGGGCGGTCGGATTAAGAGAAGAAGTGTCCGTCATCGTTGCTCCGGGTGCGTTAAAGCCAGATACGGCCTTGCGAATACGAGAGGAAGGGCGAGCTGTCAGCCGCCAGCCAGATTGGCCCATCAAGATCGACATACTCTGCGCCGATTGCTACCGGCAGTGCCGCCTCCATCGCCAGCGATGAGCCAAGCATGCAGCCCACCATCAGGCGCATGTGCTGCTGTTGGGCGGCGGCCACCATCGCCAGCGCCTCCGTCAGGCCGCCGCACTTGTCGAGCTTGATGTTGATCATTTCGTAGCGATGCCGCAGCGCGGCGATATCCGCCACGGTATGGCAGCTTTCATCAGCACAAACGGGAATCGGATGGGGAAAATCCAGTAACTCGCTATCCTGACCCGCTGGTAAGGGCTGCTCAATCATGGCGATGTCATACGCCTGCAGGGCGGTGAAGAGCGAAGGCAGATCGAGACCGTGCCAGGCCTCATTGGCGTCGATAATCAGCGTCGCCTCGGGAGCAGCGGCGCGGATGGCCGCCACTTTCCCGACAATGTGCTGGTGGTCGAGTTTGATTTTCAGCAGCAGTGCGCCCCGTGATACGGCGTCCGCGGCGGCACTCGCCATGCGTTCAATGCTGTCCAGACTCAGGGTCTCCGCTGTTACCACAGCATGTGGCTTTTCACGGCCGGTTTGCTGCCAGAGCGTCTCTCTGGCCCGGGCGGCATTGAGCCGCCACAGGGCACAGTCCAGCGCGTTGCGCGCCGCGCCTGCCGCCAGTCGATTCTGTAACGCCGCACGGCTCAGTCCGGCTTCGATTTCGCTTTGCAGTGCCGCCAGCTGCGCACTGACGCTGGCGATACTTTCGCCGTAGCGCGGCGTCGGCGTGCACTCGCCGAGACCAATAAAACCGTCCTGCTCCAGCGTGACGCGAATCACCGTGACGGCAGTGCGGGTGCCGCGTGAAATTGCAAAGGGCTTCGCCAGCGGCAGTTCAGCCACCGCGATCTGCATGCGGCGCATCTCAGCCACGTTCCTGCAACAGTGCCGCGATGGCATCAATACCAAACCGCACCGGATCGGTAGCCGGCACGCCAAATTCTGCACTGACCTGTGCGCAATAGTCGCGGGCCTGCTGTTCACCGTAACCGGAGGTGTTGAGGGCGAATCCGGCCAGCTTCACCTGATCACTGGTTACGCTGGCCGCCCGCAAATTGGCTTCCACACACTCTGCCAGACTGACCATCGGCTGATGCGGCAGGTGGCGCATATGCGGACGTCCCATCTCATGACACATCACCAGCCAGTGCGGCTGCGCACCGTGAATCAGCCCCATGCTGACGCCCGCATAAGAGGGGTGAAACAACGAGCCCTGACCTTCGACAATATCCCAGTGATCGTCTTCATTCGCCGGTGACAGCGCTTCGGCGGCCCCGGCGATAAAGTCAGCGATCACTGCATCAATCGCGATACCCTCACCGGCTACCAGAATGCCGGTCTGGCCGGTGGCGCGGAAATCCGCCTTCATGCCGCGATCGCGCATCGCCGCTTCCAGGGCCAGTGAGGTGTACATCTTGCCAACAGAGCAGTCGGTGCCCACCGTTAGTACCCGTTTGCCGCTACGTTTTTTACCGCTGCCGACCGTCAGTGCTGGCCGCATATGGCGGATATCAAACAACGCCACCCCGTGTTCTGCCGCCAGCGCCACCAGTTCCGGCTCATCGGCCAGACGATGGTGCAAACCGCTGGCCACGTTCAGGCCCGCTTTAATTGCGCCGGTCACGGTTTCAAGCCAGTGTGCCGGTAGATAGCCACCGGCATTAGCGGTTCCCAGTACCAGCGTTTTCGCACCGCGCGCTTTGGCACTGACAATGTCCAGCGTCTCAAGTCCCAGACTGACGGTACAGCCGGGCAGGGACATTTCGCCAACGCACTGTTCCGGACGCCAGACCTGAATGCCGCGCGCCGTTTTCGCCGCCAGCGGATCGGTGACATCGCCAAGGAAAAGTAGATAGGGTTGAGGGATCAGCATGACGTTTCTCTTTTTCAGACAGGTGATAGGGCCTGAGCTGAATATTTCATGCGGATGACAGCGAGACGAATGCTTGTTTAATGCTGGGGTATAACCTGAGGGTATAGTCAGAGGCGACGCTTATGACAACAGCCGATAAGCGAATCAGAACAGCAGAATGAGGCTAACCAGAGAGGCTGGAACAGAAGAAAAAGTGATAATCATCGGTCGATCCCTGACCGCGATTATCGAGGGTTTCTTGCGGAGTGCTTAGTACATCGCACCCGGCGGTACGTGTTTGAAGGTCTCGACGTAAGCGCGGAACACGTAGTTAAAAATGCGTTTCATGTGACACCTGATGCAAAATTAGTTGAAGAAATACGCGAAAAGTATAACTTCAGCGCGTTTTATCGGCAATAAATTTTGAACCGGATCACAAAATTGCGCTTTTTATGCGCAAAAAGCCGTTAAGCAGCCTGACCAAGATGCTGCAGCAGGATGGTCGCACCGACGGCTATCAACACCAGACCGCCGAGCACTTCCGCCCATTTGCCGAGTACCGGACCAATAAAGCGTCCCACCAACACGCCGGTGGTGGCCATAACGGTGGTAGCGGCCCCGATGGTCAGCGCAGTGGTAATAATGTTGACCTGCAGGAAGGCCAGGCCCACACCGACCGCCAGCGCATCAAGGCTGGTCGCCACTGCGGTGGTGGCCAGTACCATAAAGCCATGGCTTTGCGGCGCTTCGCAGGGTTCAGCGACGGCGGTCTGACGAAAACCTTCCATCATCATCCGCCCGCCTAAAAACGCCAGCAGAATAAAAGCGATCCAGTGGTCCCACGCCATGATGTAACGACTGGCGGCCAGGCCAAGCGCCCAGCCAATCAGCGGCGTTAAGGCTTCGATTGAGCCAAAAATCAGACCGGTGCGCAGCGCTTCTTTAAAACCAGGACGATGCAAGGTGGCACCTTTGCCCAGTGCAGCAGCAAACGCGTCCATCGACATACCCAGGGCAAGAATTAAGGTGGCAATAAAGGTCATGATTTATTCACCTGGGGCGAAAAAGCGGCAATTCACGCTGTATTCACCACACAAAGTGTTCAGTAATGAAAAAGTGCGCGCAGTCTACCACGCAACCGCAAAGATAAAAAGACAGTAAAATCATGGATTTAAGTATAGCCAAGGCTATAACTTTTATCATTCGCTATGTTTCGCGCTAAGTCGATGGTGGCAAAGCATTTTCTGATGGTTTTCCGGGCGGATTTCGGGCTTGTCTGGCCGCAGCGTCTGCATTCCCTGATTGAACCCCAGCGCGGATTGCCGGAAAATGCCCGGCTTATTATTACCGGATGCCCGTTATGAATAACCCTTTTGAAACGTTAATCGTGCCTGGCGGCATTTTGCTGTTGGGGTTTCTCTCTGCCCTGCTGCTGCCTGCGCCAGCCTTTAGCCTGTCAATGGCACAGCACCTGCAGCAGATGCTGCATTTGCAGGATCTTAACCAGCTCTACACCCTGGTGTTCTGTATCTGGTTTTTACTGCTGGGCACGGTGGAGTTTTTTGTGATTCGCTTCGTCTGGCGTCGCTGGTTCAGCAGCTGAGTCGGGCGGTATGCGCATCGACCAGCGCTTTCAGGCGGGCTGCGCTGCGCGCATAGCCGTCTCGCGGTAACTGAGCCGCTCCGAGCAGCAGTCCGGCGCAGCGTTGTTCGTCGCGCTGATACCAGATCGACAGCGGTGACGGGGCCATACCATAGGCCAATGCTTGCTGCGCAATCAGCCGATCCGGCGTACCGGCCGGCAACCTGACAATCACCGACAGCCCGGCACGTTGCACCGCGGGAAAATGGGGTTGCAGAGCGGCCATCATCTGCTCCAGTCGTTCATGGTAGACCCGCTTCATGCGCCGCAGATGCCGCATGAAGTGCCCTTCCCGCAGGAACACCGCCACCGCATCATGAAGCAGTCCCGACGATGCAGGGGCTAACAGCGCACTGACATCCGCAAAGCGCGAGACCAGAGCGGGTGGCGCCACTAAAAAGCCGAGCCGCAAGCGCGGCGTCAGCGATTTGCTGAAGGTGCCGATATGCAGCACCCGGCCCTCACTGTCGAGCGCCGCCAGCGCCGGTGCAGCCCGGTGGCCGGGCTGCAGTTCGCCCAGATAATCATCCTCAATGATCCAGCGCTGCTGGCGGCTGGCCCAGTTAAGCAACGCATGGCGGCGTGCCGGCGACATCGTTACGCCGAGCGGTGCCTGCTGGCCCGGCGTGACCAGCGCAAACGCCGCATCCGGTGCCCGCGCCAGACCTTCCTCAACCTGCAAACCTTCGGCGTCGACCGGCACGGCAACCGGCCTTACCCGCAGGGTTTCTATCGCCCGCCGGGCGACCATAAAGCCTGGATCTTCCAGCCACGCCTGTTTCCCCTGAAAATCCATTGCCAGGCCAATCAGGCCCATCGCCCCGGCATAGCCGTTGGTGATAAAAATTTGATCGGCATGACAGCGTACCCCGCGCGCCACCGCCAGCCAGGCAACCAGTGCCTGACGCAGTGCCGGCGTGCCGCGTGGATCGGGGTAACTGGCCGGTTTACCGACCAGCGCCCGTGTCTGACGTTGCAGAATGCGCAGCCAGACTTTGGCCGGAAAGCTGTCGCTGGCCGGGATGCCCATCTGGAACGTCAGGGGCGGCGAGTCGTCATTCTCTTCGCCCTCGCGCAGTGACAGCGGTACTGCATGCACACCAGCCTGCACTTTTGCCTGTGCACCAGCCGTCTCACTCAGCATCGGCAGCGGGTTCACAAAGGTGCCGGCCGCGCCCCGGGTCTGCAGAAACTGGCGATCCACCAGCATGTCATAGCTGGCGCGCACCGTACCGCGTGCGACGCCGAGCTGGGCCGCTAAATCACGGCAGGAAGGAAGCCGTGCGCCCGGCGGCAAGCGCCGATCGATTATTGCCTGCTCAATCTGCTGCCGCAGCTGCTCACTCAGTCCCCGCGCCTGCCCGCGTTTCAGCGTTAGCGTAGTGAAGATCGATGGGCCAGTTAAATCGTCATTTTTTGGCACTTTTACTGTTCCATGGAAAAACCGACAATCGCCTCAATCCACATCAATGAGGCAAAAAAATGAGTGAACGTATCGATTTTAATCAAGTCGCCCCGGCTGGGATGAAAGCGCTCGGTGGTGTTTATCACTATCTGACACAAACCGACCTGTCGTTAACCCTGCTGGAACTGGTGTTCCTGCGTATCTCGCAGCTTAACGGCTGCGCCTACTGCATCGACATGCACAGCAAAGCATTGCATAAAGCGGAGGTGAGCTGGGATAAAATTGTGCTGACCGCAGTGTGGAATGAATCGGGGAATTTATTCAGCGATCGCGAGAAGGCGGCCCTGCGCTGGGCGGAGTGCCTGACGCTGATCGCCAGCGCGGGCGCACCCGATGAGGATTATGCCGCCCTTCAGGCCTGCTTCAGCGAAAAAGAGATAGTCGATTTGAATATCGCCATCGGTCTGATGAACACCTACAACCGCATGGCAATCAGTCTGAAAAAGCTCCCGGCAGCTGTGTCCGGTCAGTGATCCCGTTCGATGCGTGCGCCGTGGCGCGCGCATTTCATCCTCACAAAAATGTAACATTATTTTTACACCATGTGCCTGAAACCGCCGTTGATGCACTTTTAGACTATTCCTTACCCGCCGATAACTGCCTGAAATTCAGTGAATTAAATAATTCCTCTCGGTTACCCGCGCAGCAGGCGCTGCACCACAATGGCGCGTTCCTGCAACAACCGATTCCGTTAACCCACTGAGTTATCGATAAAAATCCGCTTATACTGCCGCGACCGCTATGATTAATTCTTATGCTGAATCATTTCTGCATTTAAAAAATAAACAAATGTTTAATTCAGATGCGAGAATGTTATATTCGCATGACAAAGCATAACGTGCAGTTAACCCGTTATCACCGCTTTAACCTATACCTGAGTCTTAACCTTTGAGAAATAGCGCAACGCGCTCGAAAGAAGCGTGACTATTTCGCCTGCAAAACTGTTGAGCTTCAGGTCAACAGAAGAGGAGATGTCGCCTCATGTGCAATTCAGCTGTAAACCTTGCGCTCGCGATGAGTGCCATGGCAAAGGACACCACTACCGCGCAGGAGCGCAAAGACGTTGACGTGTTGCTGATTGGCGCGGGCGTGATGAGCGCCACCCTGGGCGCATGGCTGCAGGATCTGGAACCGGACTGGTCTATCGAAATGGTAGAGCGGCTGGACAGCGTGGCAGAAGAGTCATCCAATGGCTGGAACAATGCAGGCACCGGCCATGCCGCGCTGGCCGAGCTGAACTATACGCCACAGCGTGCCGATGGCAGCATCGACATCTCCAAAGCGGTGACGATCAACGAATCGTTCATGATTTCCCGTCAGTTCTGGGCCTCACAGGTTCAGAAGGGCAACCTGCGCAATCCAAAAAGCTTTATCCACAGCACGCCGCACATGAGCTTTGTCTGGGGCGACGACAATGTCACGTTCCTGCGCAAACGCTTTCAGGCATTGCAGAAAAGCACCCTGTTCCGTGGCATGGCCTACTCCGAAGATCCGCAGCAGATTGCCGAATGGATCCCGCTGGTGATGAAAGGCCGTGACCGCAGTCAGAAAGTGGCGGCCACCTGGACCGAAATGGGAACCGACGTCAATTTCGGTGAAGTGACGCGCCAGCTGATCGCTTCTTTAGAAAAGAAAGACAATTTTCGTCTGCGTCTGCGTCAGGAAGTGCGTGAACTGACGCGGCTGAGCGATGGCCGCTGGCAGGTTACGCTGCAGTGTCTGGCAAGCGGCACCCGCCGAACCCTGACCGCCAGAAATATCTTTATCGGTGCTGGCGGCGCGGCGCTGCCGCTGTTGCAGAAAGCAGGCGTACCGGAAGCCAACGGCTATGCCGGTTTTCCGGTGGGCGGCTCATTCCTGGTGACTGAAAATCCGCAGGTGGTGGCGCAGCACATGGCCAAGGTCTACGGCAAAGCCAGCGTCGGCGCACCGCCGATGTCGGTACCGCATGTCGATACCCGCGTGCTGGATGGCAAGCAGGTGCTGCTGTTCGGGCCGTTTGCCACCTTCTCCACCAAGTTCCTGAAGCAGGGTTCGTTGCTGGATATGTTCACCTCGCTGAACAGCAGCAATATGCTGCCGATGGTTAAAGTCGGGCTGAAAAGCTTTGATCTGGTGAAATATCTGATGGATCAGGTGCTGCAAAGCGATCGCGATCGGATGGATGCCCTGCGCGCCTATGTGCCACAGGCGAAGCAGGAAGACTGGCGTTTAGTCACCGCCGGTCAGCGCGTGCAGATCATCAAAAAAGATGAGAAAGAGGGCGCGGTACTGCGTCTTGGCACCGAAGTGGTTGCCTCGCAGGATGGCTCGATTTCGGCGCTGCTGGGTGCTTCGCCAGGAGCCTCAACGGCTGCGCCGATCATGCTGGAGCTGCTGCATAAGGTCTACCCTGAGCAGATGGCATCGCCAGAATGGCAGAATAAAATCCGGGCCGTTATTCCGTCCTGGGGCCGCAAGCTGAACGGTGACGTGGCGCTGACCGAGAAAGTGCTGGCGGAAACCAGCCGTATTCTGCAGCTCGATTACACCCCGGTCACGCCGATGGCGGCCAACGATGAAGGGCGCGAAACCGCGTTTGTTGTCGGTAAGTAATTCAGTCCCTGCTCTCTCAAGGCCCCCGCTGTGGGGCCTTTTTGTTTGCCGCTCGCCTGGTTGACTGCCCTATTCTCTATTAGGGTTAAGAGATCGTTTAGCTGAACTTTCAGAAGGAAACGGCATGTCTCAACCCAACGTTGCACCGGAATTCGAGCTTCTTGACCGCTACTGGCGCGCGGCTAACTATTTGTCTGTCGGGCAGATTTACCTGATGGACAATCCACTGCTGCGCGAACCGCTGAAGCCAGAGCACATCAAACCCCGCCTGCTGGGTCACTGGGGCACCACGCCCGGTCTGAATTTTATTTATGCTCACCTCAACCGGATTATTCGCCAGCGCGATCTGAATCTGATCTATGTCTGCGGACCGGGTCATGGTGGTCCCGGCATGGTCGCCAATACCTGGCTGGAAGGCAGCTACAGCGAAATTTATCCGCATGTCAGCCAGGATGCAGCGGGTATGCAACGCCTGTTTAAGCAGTTCTCCTTTCCAGGCGGTATTCCCAGCCACGCGGCACCGGAAACGCCCGGCTCCATTAATGAAGGCGGCGAACTGGGCTACTCGCTGGCGCATGCGTTTGGCGCAGCATTTGATCATCCGGAACTGATTGTGCCGTGCGTGATTGGCGACGGCGAAGCGGAAACCGGGCCGCTGGCCTCCAGCTGGCACGGCATTAAATTCCTCAATCCTGCGCGGGACGGTGCGGTGCTGCCGATTCTGCATCTCAACGGTTACAAGATTGCCAATCCGACCCTCCTCGGCCGCAGCAGTGATGAAGACCTGCGCCAGCTGTTCAGCGGTTACGGCTATGAGCCGCTGTTCGTCAGCGGCGATCGGCCTGAAGAAATGCACCCGCTGATGGCGCAAGCGCTGGATAACGCCTTCAGTAAAATAGCCGCCTTCCAGCAGCAGGCGCGCGCGGGCAAAGCCAGCAGCGGCGTTCCGCGCTGGCCAATGATTGTGCTGCGCAGCCCGAAAGGCTGGACCGGCCCCAAAACCGTGGATGGCAAAAAAGTGGAAGGTTTCTGGCGGGCGCATCAGGTGCCGGTCGCGGCCTGCCGTGAGGATGAAGGTCATCGTCAGATTCTCGAAGCCTGGATGCGAAGCTATCAGCCTGACGATCTGTTTGACGAGCAGGGACGGCTGAAACCGGAGCTGCAGGCGCTGGCACCGCAGGGCGATAAACGCATGGGCGCCTCTCCGTATGCCAACGGCGGCCTGCTGCGTCGCGAACTGGATACGCCAGATATTGCCGAATTTGCTTTCGATACCGGTGAGCCGGGCTCGCAGATGGCGCAGGCCACCGAACAGCTCGGCCGCTATCTGCGGGTCCTGTTTGAACGTAACCTCGATAACTTCCGCCTGTTTGGCCCGGACGAAACCGCCTCTAACCGTCTGACGCCCGTATTTGATGCCACCAGCCGCACCTGGCTGGAAGCAATAGAACCTTACGATGAGCAGCTGGCACGCGATGGCCGGGTGATGGAGATCCTGAGCGAGCACCAGTGTCAGGGCTGGCTGGAGGGCTATCTGCTGACCGGCCGTCACGGCCTGTTCAACTGCTACGAAGCCTTTATTCATATCGTCGATTCGATGTTTAACCAGCATGCCAAGTGGCTCAAAGTGACGCGCAAACTGGGCTGGCGTAAGCCGGTCTCCTCGCTCAACTACCTGCTCTCTTCTCACGTCTGGCGTCAGGACCATAATGGTTACAGCCATCAGGATCCGGGCTTTATCGATCACGTTGCCAATAAAAAAGCCGATATCGTGCGCATCTACCTGCCGCCCGATGCCAATACGCTGTTATGGGTTGGCGATCACTGTCTGCGTACCTGGGATCGCATCAACGTGATTGTGGCCGGTAAGCAGCCCGCGCCGCAGTGGCTGGATATGCCGAGCGCGATTCGCCATTGCGAAGCGGGCATGGGAGAGTGGCGCTGGGCCGGTACCACGCCGGACGATGCCGAACCGGATGTGGTGATGGCCTGTGCCGGTGATGTGCCGACCATGGAAACGCTGGCGGCGGTTGACCTGCTGCGTGGCTATCTGCCCGCGCTGCGAATCAGGGTGGTTAACGTGGTCGATTTAATGGCGCTGCAGACCCAGGAGCAGCATCCACACGGCAAGTCAGACCAGGAGTTTGATGCGCTGTTTACCGTGGATAAACCGGTTATTTTCGCCTTCCACGGCTATCCGACGCTGGTGCATCGGCTGACCTATCAGCGCAATAATCACCGTAACTTCCACGTGCGCGGCTTTATTGAAGAGGGAACCACCACCACGCCTTTCGATATGACGGTACTGAATGAGCTTGACCGTTATCATCTGGCGCAGGAGGCGATCCTGCGCGTGCCGGGGCTGGCTGATGCGCATCCTGAGCTGCTGGACGATCTGCAGGAGCGCATCGCTGAACATCATCGCTACGTGCGTGAACACGGTGAAGATGTGCCGGAGGTGCAGAACTGGAAATGGCCGTCGGCAACGGCACCCGGCGCACCGGATTAAACCGCCTGCAACGCGTCCGTCAGCATCCAGACGGTGGTCGCCACCAGCGACAGCGCCATCAGGCTGTTAAACAGCTGACGCTTCCAGGCAATTTGCAGATGGCTGCGCAGGCGATCGCCGAGCGCAGCCCAGATCAAAATGCAGGGCAGATTCAGCAGCATAAAGCCGATCATCACCGTCAGTACGCCGCTGCTGGCGCTGTACAACAGTGCCACATTGGTCGCCATCAGCCATGCTTTGGGATTGATCGCCTGGAAACAGGCGCCGCCCAGCAGCGTCATGGGCTGCGGTTTACTGCGCGCTTCCGGTGCCGCCGCCCGAAAAATCTTCCACGACAGCCACAACAGATAGGCGCAGCCTGCCAGCGTCAGCGGCAGGCGAATCGCCGCCATCCAGTGCAGTAATAGCTCCAGCGCGACCCCGGCGATCACCGTTTGCAGCGCACAACACACCAGTATGCCAAACACCATCGGCAGCGTGCGGCGCATGCCGAAATTAACGCCTGAGGTCGCCAGCAGCAAATTATTCGGGCCAGGCGTAATCGACATAACGGTCACGTAACTGAAAAAAGAGGGATCGAGCATGATGGCACTCCTGATTATCAACAGAGCTTCATGCTACGGCGGGAAAAGGAATGGTAACAGTGACACAAAATCACTATTGTGATGGTTACAGTTTCGATTAACAGCAATTGTACCCATCGCGTCCGGAGGCTATTGTGTCCCTTGCTCCTTCACCCGATCAGCGGCTCTATCAGCAGCTGGCTGACAACTTCGCTGAGGCGATCCATCAGGGCACGCTGAAGCCCGGCAAACGCCTGCCTGCCATCCGGCGCGTGGCGCAATCGCACCAGGTCAGCGTCAATACCGTGCTGAACGCCTGGCAGCTGCTGGAAGATCGCGGCCTGATTGAGGCGCGTCCCCAGTCGGGCTACTACGTGCGCGGTGTGCTGCCGGCGGTGACCCGGCACGATTCGCATAAAGCCCGGGTGCGCGATCCCAGCAGTGAAAAGCTCGACCTGATTGATAAGGTGTTTGCCGCCCAGAATCATCCCGACTACATCAATATCTCGCTGGCCTGCCCGCAGGATAGTGAGCTGTTTCCTGCGGCACGTATCGGCCGGATAACCGCCGCGCTGCTGCGCCGTCATCCCAATATGATTGGGCGCTATGCGCTTCCGCCCGGTAGTGAGCGCTTACGGGAGGAGATCGCGCGGCGGGCGCTGCACGCCGGACAGACGCTGACCGCCGATGAGATCACCCTGACCCATGGCTGCATGGAGGCGTTGCAGCTGGCGCTGCGGGCCGTGACGCAGCCGGGCGACTGCGTCGGACTGGAGTCGCCGACCTACTTCTTTCTGTTTCCGCTGCTGGCGTCGCTGGGCCTGAAGGCGCTGGAAATTCCGACCGATCCACAGCATGGCCTGTCGCTGGATGCACTGGAGATGTTGCTACAGGAGCAGCGTATTAAGGCGCTGATCGCCATGCCGAGCGCCCAGAATCCGCTTGGCTACTGCATGTCGCTGGCAAACAAGAAGCGGCTGGCGAAGTTAGTGAATACTTACCACGTTCCGCTGATTGAGGATGGACTGTATGACGAACTGCAGTTCGACTGGCCGCTCTCACCGGCGGTAAAAGCCTTTGATCGCGATGGCTGGGTGCTCTACTGCACCAGCTTTACCAAAACCGTGGCACCCGATTTTCGTATCGGCTGGATCGCCGCCGGGCGCTTCCACAGCGCCATTGCCCGGTTAAAAGCGGTGTCGTCGATGGCGGAATCGGCGCTGCTGTCGGAAACGCTGGCGGAATTTCTGGCAAACGGTGGCTACGATCACCATCTGCGCACCCTGCGCCGTCGCTATGCCGCCAATCTGGATCAGGCGCGCGGATTAATCGCCCGCCACTTCCCGCAGGGCACCCGCGCCACGCTGCCGCGCGGTGGCTTTGTCTTCTGGGTCGAACTGCCGGGCGGCGTTAATACTACCGAGATGTTTGATCGGCTGTTGCAGGAGCAGATTTGCGTCACGCCTGGCGCCCTTTACTCGCTCAGCGAACGCTATGACCACGCGCTGCGCCTCTCCTGCTGCTATCCGTTTGACGATCGCTACAGCTGGGCAATCCGCCGCGCCGGTGAAATAGCCTGCGAGTTAGCCGGCCTGCCCTCTGGCGAGGATCACGGGGTGCCGTTGCGGCCCCAGACGGTGTAGCCGTGGCGCTCGGTCAGGCGCTCGTAATAGTGGCGCACCGCCGGATAATCAGGATGGTCGAGCGGCGTTTCGAACCAGCGGTTCACCGCCAGGCCAACCGGTATATCCGCCAGGGTGAAGTTGCGCCCGGCGACGTAGCGGCCGGTTTTTTCCAGCTGCTGGTTGAGAATACTCATGGTATGCGACCAGCCTTTGCAGGCTGCCGCCAGCAGGCGCGGGTCCTGATGGGCCGGCGAGTGACGCACCAGTGACATAAAAGCGTAGCGCCATGAGGTGTTGAGCTCGGTAGACTGCCAGTCCATCCACTGATCGATCGGCGCACGCGACTGCGGGTGGAGCGGGTAGAGCCATTCGCCGCCATAGGCGTTTGCCAGATAGCGCAGGATGGCGTTGGATTCCCAGATCACCAGCTCGTCATCTTTCAGCACCGGGATCATCGCATTCGGGTTAAGCGCCATAAATTCAGGTGAGTGGGTTGACTGAAAGCCATCGCCCCACTCTTCCCGCAGGTAATCGAGGTCAAGCTCGGCGCAGAGCCACAACACTTTGCGTACGTTAATAGAAGAGGTACGTCCGAGGATGGTTAACATTCACAGTCTCCAGTGAAATCTTTAACTTATTCATAGTCCTGTTACCTGCTATAAGCAATCATCCGGCAGAGAAAAGGCCGGTCTGACCACAATAAGCAAGGAGTGACAATGAAGGTCGCGTTTAAGCAAGTCGATGTGTTTACCTCATCCGCCTTTAACGGTAATCCGCTGGCGGTGATCATGGATGCCCAGGGGCTGAGCGACAGCCAGCTGGCGGCCATTGCCCGCTGGACCAACCTGTCGGAAACCACCTTTGTGCTGCCGCCCCAGGATGCCCAGGCAGATTATCGGGTGCGCATTTTTACCGTCGAGGGTGAACTGCCGTTTGCCGGTCATCCGACGCTCGGCACCGCGCATGCGCTGCTGGAAGCGGGCTGGCCGACCCGGACGCCGGGCGAAATTGTGCAGCAGTGCGGCGTCGGTAACGTGCGGATCAGGATTGCCGCAGACGGCGCGCTGGCGTTTGCCGCCCCGACAGCCACCATTACGCCATGGCAGGACGCCCTGATGGGCAATGCGTTAAACAGCGACGCGTTCGATCTGACCCAAAGCCCGACGGTGGTGGATATGGGGATTCGCTGGCTGCTGGTGCCGATGGTCAGCGCCGACGCGGTGCTGGCGCTTCAGCCCAACGTCAGCGATCTGCAGCGGCTGCTTAAACATGCCGGCGTGACGGGGGTGATGCCCTTCGGCCGTTTGCCACAGGGCGAAAGTGAGCAGTATGAAGTGCGCGGCTTGCTGGTTGAACATGGCAGCCTGACCGAAGATCCGATCACCGGCAGCGCCAACGCCTGCCTGGCCCGTTACTTCGCGGCGGCCGGCCAGACCACCGATTACCGGGTGCGTCAGGGCACCGTACTGCAACGCGCGGGTCGGGTGCAGGTCTCTTTTGCCGGAGATGAAATCTGGATTGGCGGCAATACCGTGACGGTGATTGACGGTACTATTTCACTCTGACACGCCGCGGCCCGGTAGATTTCCTGTCCGCCAGGCCGACGGCGATTAAATTCCCTGGCCGCCTGACGCTTCGATACGCTGGGCGGTGATCCAGCCGGTTTCGTCACTCAGAATGGCGCTGATGGCGTCACCAATGTCATCCGGCAATCCCACCCGACCCAGTGCAGTCAGGCCGGCAATCTGATCGTTAAGCTCTTTGGTGTCACGCACCCGACCGCCGCCGAAGTCGGTTTCAATTGCGCCCGGCGCCAGGATATTGACGCGGATCCGCCGCGCACCCAGCTCTTTCGCCTGATAACGCGTCAGGACCTCCATCGCCCCTTTCATCGCCGCGTAGGTGCCGGAACCCGGATACACCAGCCGCGTCAGACCACTGGAAATATTGAGGATGCGGCCGCCATCCTGCATCAGCGGCAGTAGCTTCTGCGTCAGGAAGTAAGGTCCTTTAAAATGGACGTTAACCAGCGCGTCAAACTCCTGTTCGGTGGTGTCGGTAAAGGCTTTGTAATGGCCATGACCGGCGTTGTTCACTAAATAGTCAAACCGCTCGCGCTGCCAGTGCTGCTGCAGCTGCTGGCGGACCTGCTCAACAAACGCATCAAAGCGGCTGCTTTCACCGACATCCAGCGCCAGCGCCACCGCGCGGGCTCCCAGCGCTTCAATTTCTTTCACTACCGCCTGGGCCTCGTCGGCGTGACTGCGATAGGTCAGTATGATATCAACGCCTCTGGCAGCCAGTTTTAACGCCCCATTGCGGCCTAAACCGCGGTTTGCTCCGGTAATTAACGCAATTTTATGATTCATGTTGCACACCTGTTGGAAAATTGAACACGGTTTAAAGATATTCCTGAATAATTGATCTATAAACAGATCGAAATAGAGATCACTGTTTCATTAAGAACAACAATCGGTGCACAACATGGATAAAATTCACGCAATGCAGGTGTTTGTTCGGGTTGCTGAAATGGGCAGTTTTACCCGCGCCGCAGAAAGTTTAGGTTTACCCAAAGGCAGCGTGTCGCGGCAGATTCAGGCGCTGGAAAATCAGATGGCGACCCGCCTGCTGCATCGCACTACCCGCCGGGTACAACTGACGCAGGATGGCCTGGTCTATTACGATCGCTGCCTTGATTTGCTGTCGATGATTGACGATATGGACAGCCTGTTTCAGCACGATCCCGCCACGCTCAGCGGCAAACTGCGGGTCGATATGTCAGTGGCGATGGCGACCGGCTTCATCCTGCCGCGGCTGCCGGAGTTCTTGCAGCACTATCCGGGCGTGGAGATTGAGCTGAGCAGCAGCGATCGTCAGGTCGATGTGATCCGCGAAGGATTTGACTGCGTGATTCGGGTCGGCGAGCTGAAAGATTCAGGTTTAATTGCGCGAAAAATTGGGACTTACACCTTGATCAATTGCGCCAGCCCCGGCTACCTTTCGCGCTTCGGCAGGCCAATCCGGCTGGAAGAGTTGTCGCAGCACGCCATGGTGCACTACAGCCAGCAACTGGGTCAGCCGTCGCCAGGGTTTGAATATTTTGACGGCAGGCAGTGCCACTATGTGCACACCGGTGGCGTAGTGACGGTGAACAGTACCGAGACCTACCGCGCCGCCTGTCTGGCCGGCTTAGGCATTATTCAGGTGCCGGCGATCGGCATTCAGAAGCTGCTTGAGCAGGGTGAACTGGTTGAAGTACTGCACCACTTTCCCGCCAGGCCGATGCCGATCCACCTGCTCTATCCGCATCGGCGCAACGTCGCCCGACGGGTGCGGGTATTTATGGAGTGGCTGAGTCAGGTACTACAGGAGTACGTCACCTGAGCGGCTATACTTTGATTTTAATGATAAACAGGACAGTGAAGGTCTATGACAGACAAGCAGGAAAATTCACAGGATACGCAGCCGCCAAAGCCGCTGATCGATATTAAAACCGGCAACCATTCTGTTGACCAATCGATTGTGCGCGTTTCGCGCTTTGCCGCCTGGTTTCAGGCGATTCCGGCGGTGGCACACTTTATTCGCGCGCTGGAGCGGTTTAACGATCGGCTCGGCAGCCAGTTTGGCGCAGCGATTACCTACTTCTCCTTTTTATCGCTGATTCCGATTCTGATGGTGTCGTTTGCCGCCGTCGGTTTTGTGCTGGCATCGAACCAGGATTTGCTGACCGATATCATCAACAAAATCGTCAGCAGCATCAGCGATCCGACGCTGGCCACCACCCTGAAAAATACCGTCAATACAGCGATTCAGCAGCGCGCCACCGTCGGTATTACCGGGTTACTGCTGGCGCTCTATTCGGGTCTTAACTGGATGGGAAATCTGCGGGAAGCGATCCGCGCCCAGTCGCGCGACGTGTGGGAACGCAAACCCGACGATAAAGAGAAAATCTGGAAACGCTATATTCGCGATTTCCTGTCGCTGACCGGCCTGATGCTGGCGCTGGTGATTACGCTGTCGCTGACCTCGGTTGCCGGTTCGGCACAGGCGATGATTGTCAGCGCGCTGGGACTGGATGGCATCGACTGGCTCCGCCCGGCGATGACCATTATCGCCACCTCGATTTCAGTGCTGGCTAACTACCTGCTGTTCTTATGGATTTTCTGGATCCTGCCGCGTCACAAGCCGCGCAAGAAAGCGCTGTTCCGCGGTACGCTGCTGGCGGCGGTCGGTTTCGAGGTGATCAAATTCGTTATGACGCTGACGTTGCCGAAGCTGGCGACCTCACCGTCTGGCGCGGCGTTTGGTTCGGTGCTCGGTCTGATGGCGTTCTTCTATTTCTTTGCCCGCCTGACGCTGTTCTGCGCCGCCTGGATCGCTACCGCCAAATATAAAGACGACCCGCAAATGCCACAGGCTGGTCGCTCTTCGCATCCGCAATAATCACTATCAGTTAACAACAGCGGAAAATATCACCCCGAGGCTATTTTTTATCCATGTAACAGGATGAATAGCTGAGGGGTCACTTTTATTTAGCCCTTTCGTAGAGTATCCCGCCAGATTTAGCCCGGTTTACCCCGACATCCTCCGACATTCCCCGGACCTCAGAAATTATCCTCTCTTTGCCCGGCGAAGCCAGTAACGACGCGGGTTTCAGCATTGAATGACGTCTGGCAGGTGCGTAAGATTCTTTATCTGTATTTACAAATAAGAAACAGTTATGCAAGCCTCCATCTCAGAAACACTCGACAAGCAACAGGACCCCACGCCGGTTAATTCGCGCAGCAAAGTGGTGATCGCCTCGTTGGTCGGTACGGCCATTGAGTTCTTCGATTTTTATATTTATGCCACTGCCGCGGTCATCGTTTTCCCGCACATCTTTTTCCCGCAGGGTGACGCCACCGTCGCCACGCTACAGTCACTGGCGACCTTTGCGATCGCGTTTATTGCACGCCCGATTGGTTCGGCGGTGTTTGGTCACTTTGGCGATCGCATTGGCCGTAAAGCCACTCTGGTCGCCTCGCTGCTGACCATGGGGATCTCGACCGTGGTGATCGGCCTGCTGCCGGGTTATGAAACCATTGGCGTGCTGGCTCCGCTGCTGCTGGCGCTGGCACGATTTGGTCAGGGTCTGGGACTCGGCGGAGAATGGGGCGGCGCGGCGCTGCTGGCCACCGAAAATGCCCCGGCGAAGAAGCGCGCACTGTATGGGTCGTTCCCCCAGCTGGGTGCTCCGATTGGCTTTTTCTTCGCTAACGGGACCTTCCTGCTGCTGTCATGGCTGCTGACCGATGAGCAGTTCATGCAGTGGGGCTGGCGTGTGCCGTTTATTCTGTCTGCGGTGCTGGTGTTGATCGGCCTCTATGTGCGGGTGTCACTGCATGAAAGCCCGGTGTTTGCCAAAGTGCAGAAAGAGAAAAAACAGGTGCGGGTACCAATTGCCGCACTGCTGAGTAAGCACCTGACCGCCACCATTCTCGGCACTTTTATCATGCTGGCGACCTATACCCTGTTCTACATCATGACCGTTTACTCGATGAGTTACGGCACCACGCCGGCACCGGCCGGACTGGGCATTCCGCGTAACAATATGCTGTGGATGCTGATGTTAGCCGTGATTGGCTTTGGCGTAATGGTGCCGATTGCCGGTCTGCTGGCTGACCGGTTCGGTCGTCGTAAAACGATGATCACCATTACGCTAATGATTATTGCCTTTTCATTCCTGTTCCCGACGCTGTTAGGATCGGGTTCACAGGCGCTGGTGATGGGCTTCCTGCTGCTGGGTCTGAGCATTATGGGTCTGACGTTCGGTCCGATGGGCGCGCTGCTGCCAGAGCTGTTCCCGACTGAAGTACGTTATACCGGCGCATCGTTTTCCTACAACCTGTCGTCGATTCTCGGTGCCTCTGTCGCGCCCTATATCGCCACCTGGCTGAATGCCAATTACGGTTTGCAGGCGGTAGGGTTGTATCTGGCTTCGATGGCGGTGCTGACGCTGATTGCGTTGATCGCCTGTAAAGAGACGCGCAATCAGACGCTGTATGACGTCTAATCCCGTCGTATGAAGGTCATTGAAAAACCCGGCAGCCGCCGGGTTTTTTTATGGCTCTCGCCTGGCGCTGGCATCATCAGGTAGAAAAACGGCAGGCTGAAGGCTCAGGTTAATGCGCAGCCCTAAAGGCGTCGTGTTGAGGTTAGTGCGCAGGCTCAGGGCGCATACGCCTTTCGCAAAGACGCAAAAGACGCCATCCCTGGCATGCTCAGCGCGGGCCATCCCTGGCCCGCGATGCTTTGCTACAGGCGTATGCGCCCATCGCGTTGACTTCGGCATACGTTTCAGGCGGTCAGCGGAACGCTTCAGACGGCTCACAAACCCAATCAGGGTAATTCTGGCCGCAACGAATAAACTCAATGCGCAGGCAATACGGGTAGAGGAGGAAAGCATCCGTCCCCGGGAAAAAAACGCCAGTCATTGGCCCGGTGACGGGTGCACTCAGGGATGAGATGCGTAATCGCGCGAGCCAGGCGTGCCAGGGAAGGCGGATTTTGCGTCTTTCCGATCTGACCGTGTTGCTTGTACAGCTACGGTTTCACAGTGAAGCGGCCAGACCATAGGCACGTCTACAGGAGGTGCCCATCGATTGATAAACAAAAAACCCCGGCAAGCCGGGGTTTGTTTTGCTGAAAACGGTGGTGACGCTAATTAGCCGGCGACAGCGATGCGCTTCATGTCAGTCATGTAGCCACGCAGTTTGCGGCCGACCGCTTCAATTGGATGCTGGCGAACGGCTTCGTTGACGTCACGCAGCTGCGCGTTATCTACCTGCGTTCCTTCAACCGCTTTACCCAGGTCACCCGGCTGCAGCGTGGTCATGAACTCTTTCAGCAACGGCACCGCGGCGAATGAGAACAGGTAGTTGCCGTATTCAGCGGTATCGGAGATGACCACGTTCATTTCATACAGGCGCTTACGGGCGATAGTGTTGGCAATCAGCGGCAGCTCGTGCAGCGATTCATAATAGGCTGACTCTTCGATAATGCCGGCATCAACCATGGTTTCAAACGCCAGCTCAACGCCCGCTTTAACCATCGCTACCATCAATACACCTTTGTCGTAGTACTCCTGCTCTTCAATTTTACCTTCATACTGTGAGGCCGTTTCGAACGCAGTCTGGCCGGTCTCTTCACGCCAGGTCAGCAGGTTTTTATCGTCGTTGGCCCAGTCAGCCATCATACCGGAAGAGAACTCACCCGAAATAATGTCATCCATATGCTTCTGGAACAGCGGTGCCATGATGGTTTTCAGCTGTTCTGACAGTGCATAAGCACGCAGTTTTGCTGGATTAGAGAGGCGATCCATCATCAGCGTGATGCCGCCGAACTTCAGCGACTCGGTGATGGTTTCCCAGCCAAACTGAATCAGTTTTTCGGCGTAGGCCGGATCGGTTCCTTCTGCCACCAGCTTATCGAAACATAACAATGAACCCGCCTGCAGCATGCCGCACAGGATGGTCTGCTCGCCCATCAGGTCAGATTTTACTTCTGCCACGAAGGAGGATTCCAGCACGCCAGCACGATCGCCACCGGTCGCAGCCGCCCAGGCTTTGGCAATCGCCATGCCTTCGCCTTTAGGATCGTTTTCCGGGTGAACCGCGATCAGCGTCGGCACACCAAAACCACGTTTGTATTCTTCACGCACTTCGGTGCCCGGGCACTTCGGCGCGACCATCACTACGGTGATGTCTTTACGGATGGTTTCACCTACTTCCACGATGTTGAAACCGTGCGAGTATCCCAGCGCTGCGCCATCTTTCATCAGAGGCTGAACCGCCTGAACCACTGCGGAGTGCTGCTTGTCCGGCGTCAGGTTAACGACCAGGTCCGCCTGCGGGATCAGCTCTTCGTAGGTACCCACTTTGAAACCGTTATCGGTCGCTTTGCGCCATGATGGGCGTTTTTCCGCAATCGCTTCGGCACGCAGTGCGTAGGCGACATCCAGACCGGAATCACGCATGTTGAGACCCTGATTCAGGCCCTGCGCGCCACAGCCAACGATAACGACTTTTTTGCCTTTCAGGAAACTGGCGCCATCAGCGAACTCTTCGCGCGCCATGAAACGACATTTACCTAATTGCGCTAACTGGTTGCGCAAGTTCAATGTGTTGAAATAGTTAGCCATGGGTACTCCAGTGAGGTTGTGTTTGCTTTTTTTGTTCAGGGACGGCGTGTGGTGCAGCGCCGCGAATGACCCCATCATATGACAGGAATTCTGTTGCTTAAATTGATATATTAACAACGTCACATTGCAATAAATGCAACATCACGTTAAGGCGACGCGCATATGGATTTACGAGATCTGAAACTGTTTCTTCATCTGGCCGAAAGCTGCCACTTCGGCCGCACCGCGCGTGCGATGCACGTCAGTCCCTCCACGCTTTCGCGCCAGATTCAGCGGCTGGAGGAGGATGTCGGTCACGCGCTGTTTCTGCGTGATAACCGCACCGTCACGCTGACAGAAGCGGGTGAACGCCTGCGCCAGTTTGCACAGCAGACGCTGTTGCAGTATCAGCAGCTGCGCCACGTGATGGATCTTAACGGCCCGTCGCTCAGCGGCGAGCTGCGCCTGTTCTGCTCGGTGACCGCAGCCTACAGCCATTTGCCGCCGATCCTCGACCGTTTTCGTGCCGAGCATCCGCAGGTAGAAATCAAACTTAACACCGGCGATGCCGCCGATGCGGTTGAAAAAGTGCACTCCGGCGAAGCCGATCTGGCGATTGCCGGACGACCTGAAACCTTACCGGCCAGCATCGATTTTATGCCGCTCGGGCTGATTCCGCTGGTGCTGATTGCGCCAGCGTTGCCCTGCGCGGTGCGGACTCAGGCCACCCAGGCAGTGCCGGAGTGGTCGCAAATCCCGTTTATCCTGCCGGAGCAGGGACCGGCGCGCCGGCGTATCGATTTATGGTTCCGCCGTCATCGCATTGCGAATCCGTTAATTTACGCCACGGTATCGGGCCATGAGGCGATTGTTTCCATGGTGGCGCTGGGATGCGGTATCGCCCTGTTGCCGGACGTGGTGCTGGAGAACAGCCCGGAACCGGTGCGCAACCGCGTCATGATGCTGGAGAATGTTGAATCAGTGGCACCGTTTGAACTCGGTGTCTGCGTGCAGAAAAAGCGGCTCGGCGAGCCGCTGATCAGTGCTTTCTGGAGTCAGTTGTAATCAGCTGCCCGCCAGGAAGAAGCGGAATGCCGGGTTCTGCGTTTCGTCGTGAAAGTCATAACCCAGGTCGGTGAGATGCTCTTCAAAGCGCGGCTCATCGTTGCCCAGCTCAAACGCCGTCAGTACCCGACCGTAGTCAGTTCCGTGGCTGCGGTAGTGGAACAGCGAAATATTCCAGTGGGTGCCGAGCGTTTGCAGGAATTTCAGCAAGGCGCCTGGCGCTTCCGGGAATTCAAAGCTGAACAGCCGCTCACGCAGCGGCTTGGAGGGCCGTCCGCCGACCATGTAACGCACGTGCAGCTTGGCCATCTCATCATCAGAAAGATCGACCACCTGGTAACCGCTGTCGGTGAGCTGGCTGATGATTTCGCTGCGCTCTTCCAGACCGCGGGTCAGCCGCACGCCAACAAAAATGCAGGCTTTGTCGGCATCGGCATAGCGGTAGTTGAACTCGGTAATCGATCGTCCGCCCAGCGTCTGACAGAACCGCAGGAAGCTGCCCTGCTGTTCCGGAATGGTCACCGCCAGCAACGCTTCGCGCTGTTCGCCCAGTTCGCAACGCTCAGAAACGTAACGCAGTCCGTGGAAATTGACGTTAGCGCCCGATAAGACGTGCGCCAGCCGTTCGCCTTTGATGTCGTGCTGCTGGATGTACTTTTTCATGCCCGCCAGCGCCAGCGCGCCAGAGGGTTCCGCCACGGCCCGCACATCTTCGAACAGATCTTTCATCGCAGCGCAGATTGCATCGCTGTCGACGGTAATGATGTCGTCGATATAGGCCTGACACAGCCGGAAGGTTTCACTGCCGATACGTTTGACCGCGACGCCTTCAGCGAACAGTCCGACGCGCGGCAGATCGACCGGATGGCCCGCCTCCAGCGCCGCTTTCAGGCAGGCGGAATCTTCAGACTCCACTGCAATCACTTTGATTTGCGGCATCAGCTGCTTAATCAATACCGCCACGCCAGCCGCCAGGCCGCCGCCGCCAACCGGAACAAACACCCGATCCAGATGCGCGTCCTGTTGCAGCAGCTCCATCGCCAGCGTTCCCTGCCCGGCAATCACTGCCGGGTGGTCAAAAGGCGGCACAAAGGTGTAGCCCCGCTGCTCTGACAGCTCAATCGCTTTGGCTTTTGCCTCGTCAAAGTTGGCGCCAAACAGATAAGCCTCACCGCCAAATGCGCGCACTGCATCAACCTTGATATCGGCTGTCGCCAGCGGCATTACAATCAGCGACTTAATGCCCAGCTTGCTGGCGGAGAGCGCCACGCCCTGCGCATGGTTGCCAGCTGATGCCGTCACCACGCCGCGCGCTTTTTGCTCTTCGTTCAGTCCGGCGATCATCGCGTAGGCCCCGCGCAGTTTGAAACTGTGCACCGGTTGACGATCTTCACGCTTCACCAGAATAGTGTTGCCCAGACGCGATGAAATTTTTTCCATAACCTGCAGTGGCGTTACCTGTGCCACTTCATACACCGGCGCACGCAGCACGGCGCGCAAATACTCGGCGCCACAGGGCGCCTCGGGTAGCGGTTGAGACTCGGCCATTTTAGCCTCCCAGCTTGCTCTTATCGCGGACCGCACCTTTGTCAGCACTGGTCGCGAGTAATGCGTAGGCACGCAGCGCAAAAGAAACTTCACGCTGACGATTGACTGGCGTATACGCCGCATCACCGCGCGCTTCCTGTTCCTCACGGCGGGCGTGCAGTTCGTTATCCGGCACGGCCAGCTTAATGCCGCGGTTAGGGATATCGATTTCAATAGTGTCGCCATCTTTGACCAGCGCAATGGTGCCGCCGTTGGCTGCTTCAGGCGAGGCGTGACCGATAGAGAGGCCGGATGTTCCGCCAGAGAAACGGCCATCGGTGATCAGCGCGCAGCTTTTGCCCAGTCCCATCGACTTCAGATAGGTGGTTGGGTAGAGCATCTCCTGCATGCCAGGACCGCCTTTAGGCCCTTCGTAGCGGATCACCACCACGTCGCCCGCCACTACTTTACCGCCCAGAATCGCTTCAACCGCATCATCCTGGCTTTCATAGACTTTGGCCGGACCGCTGAAGGTGAGGATCTCTTTATCCACGCCGGCGGTTTTAACGATACAGCCATCTTCCGCGATGTTGCCGTACAGCACGGCCAGGCCGCCATCCTGTGAATAAGCGTGCTCGCGGGTGCGGATACAGCCTTCTGCGCGGTCGTCATCCAGCGTATCCCAGCGGCAATTCTGCGAGAACGCCTGGGTGGTACGAATACCGGCCGGACCGGCGCGGAACATATCCTTCACTGCCTGATCTTTGGTTAGCATGATGTCGTACTGATCGAGCGTTTCACGCATGGTCTGCTGCAGGATATTACGGGCGCTGCTGTCGAACAGGCCGGCACGATCCAGCTCGCCGAGAATGGCGAAGACGCCACCCGCGCGATGCACATCTTCCATGTGGTATTTCGGGGTACTTGGCGCCACTTTACACAGCTGAGGTACTTTGCGTGACAGGCGATCGATGTCGGAGATATTAAAGTCGATCTCGCCTTCCTGTGCCGCTGCCAGCAGGTGAAGCACGGTGTTGGTGGAGCCGCCCATCGCGATATCCAGCATCATGGCGTTCTCAAAAGCGGCCTTGTTGGCGATGTTACGCGGCAGCATGTTGACATCATCCTGCTCGTAGTAGCGTTTGGTCAGGCTGACGATGCGCTTACCGGCGTTGATAAACAGCTCTTTACGATCGGCGTGGGTCGCCAGCAGTGAACCGTTGCCTGGCTGTGACAGGCCAAGCGCTTCGGTCAGACAGTTCATCGAGTTGGCGGTGAACATACCGGAGCAGGAGCCGCAGGTCGGGCAGGCTGAACGTTCAATCTGCTCGCTGTCGGCGTCGCTGACGTTCGGGTTGGCACCCTGAATCATCGCATCAACCAGATCCAGCTTGATGATCTGATCGGAAAGCTTGGTTTTACCCGCTTCCATCGGTCCGCCGGAAACGAAGATCACCGGAATATTCAGGCGCAGCGACGCCATCAGCATTCCCGGAGTGATTTTGTCGCAGTTAGAGATGCAGACCATGGCGTCGGCGCAGTGCGCGTTGACCATGTACTCGACGGAGTCAGCGATCAGCTCACGCGAAGGCAGTGAATACAGCATGCCGCCATGACCCATGGCAATACCGTCGTCCACCGCGATGGTGTTGAACTCTTTGGCCACACCGCCTGACGCTTCGATCTGCTCGGCGACCAGTTTGCCGAGATCGCGCAAATGAACGTGGCCGGGTACAAATTGGGTGAATGAGTTAACCACTGCGATAATCGGTTTACCGAAATCGTCGTCGGTCATTCCTGTCGCGCGCCATAAGGCACGAGCACCCGCCATGTTACGGCCGTGGGTGGTGGTGGCGGAACGGTACTTAGGCATGCTCTATTTACTCCAGTAAGAATAGGCTCGCGGGCGTCAGATAACGCCCGCGCTGAATCTGATTACGGGTTTACCGGATCTAACCAGCCCCATTTGTCTTCGGTTTCGCCAGTGAACAGACCAAAGAAGGCCTGCTGGATACGGGCAGTAATCGGGCCACGTTTGCCTTCGCCAACCTGAATACGGTCAACGCTACGCACCGGCGTGATTTCTGCTGCGGTACCGGACATGAAAATCTCATCCGCCAGATAGAGCGATTCGCGTGACAGCGTCTGCTCGCGAACTTCGATACCCATGTCGATCGCCAGTTTGATGATGGCGTCGCGGGTGATGCCTGGCAGCGCTGAAGAGGTAAATGGCGGGGTGAACAGAATGCCATCTTTTACTTCAAACAGGTTTTCACCGGCACCTTCCGAGATGTAGCCGTTGGTGTCCAGCGCAATGCCTTCCTGATAGCCGTGGCGACGGGCTTCACTGCCCACCAGCAATGAGGAGAGGTAGTTACCGCCGGCTTTAGCCGCCGTTGGCAGGGTATTCGGGGCTACGCGGTTCCACGAAGAAACCATCGCATCGATACCATTTTCCAGCGCTTCGGCACCGAGGTAAGCACCCCATGGGAAGGCGGCAATGATTACATCGGTGCTGAAACCGTCTGGCGGGTTCACACCCAGGCCCACGTCACCGAC
Source organism: Pantoea sp. X-Soil-YNGN-775 (assembly GCF_059730575.1). NCBI lineage: Bacteria > Pseudomonadati > Pseudomonadota > Gammaproteobacteria > Enterobacterales > Erwiniaceae > Pantoea > Pantoea sp. X-Soil-YNGN-775. Next base: position 4,080,980 of record NZ_AP035945.1, read on the forward strand.
AAACGCCAGCGGACGGATATAGGCACTTTTCAGTTTATTGACGCGGATGACTTCGCGGCACGCTTCCATCAGCTCATCAACGCTGCTTTTAATCGGGAAACGATAGATTTTGGCGGAGTCGTGCAGACGTTGCATGTGTTCGCGATGACGGAACACAACCGGTCCTTTGTGAGAGTCGTAGCAGCGCACGCCTTCAAATACCGACGTACCATAGTGCAACGCGTGGGACATGACGCTAACCTTCGCCTCTTCCCACTTAACCATCTCGCCATTGAACCAAATAAAGTCTGCTTTCTTCGTGCTCATTTTTATTCCCTCTCGCGGCTAGGCGCGGATTTGTTGTGTTGTCTGTTGTTGAATCTGAACGCAGGCGACATCGATCAGTTTGCTTAACTGCGAAGACAGTAAATCGACGGAGCGCTGGCTGGCAACGGTCATTTCGATATTAATGTTTTCAGCGTTGGCCACTGAGGCCATGTTCATTGAGCAAACCTGAAAACCGCGGTGACGCACCACGCGTAAGATGCGCTCCAATATTTCAGGGCGAAAGCGGGCTTCGATAGACAATTGATGCTGGTTCATACGGTTTTCTCCATCATGTTTGCATTGCTGGCACCCGGCGGTACCAGTGGCCAGACGTTTTCATGCTCATCAATTGCAACATGCAGGAAGTAGGGACCTTCGCTGTTCAGCAGAGCATCAAGTGCGGCGTCGACCTGTTCTTTACGGGTGATGCGCTGGCCGGGGATATTGAAGGCGCTGGCCAGCGTCAGGAAATCGGGATTATCGGACAGATTGGTTTCGCTGTAGCGACCATCGAAAAACAGCTGCTGCCACTGGCGGACCATACCGAGACGCTGATTATCCAGCAGCACGATTTTGACCGGCAGCTTGCCACGTTTGATGGTGCCCAGTTCCTGGATATTCATCATGATTGAGCCATCGCCAGAGACACAGATGACGGTGTCCTGCGGCCGGGCGACCTGCGCGCCAATGGCGGCCGGTAAGCCGAATCCCATGGTGCCTAAGCCGCTGGAGGTGATGAAATTCTCTGGCGCGCTAAACGCCATATGCTGCGCCGCCCACATCTGATGCTGACCGACGTCGGTCGTCACCACCGCGCTGGCGGGCTTGCGATCGGAGAGCTGCTTCAGCAACAGCGGCGCATAGATGGCGTCACCCGGATGATCGTAGCGCCAGTTGTGGCTGGCTTTGAGCGCTTTAACCTCATTGCGCCAGGCATCGATGTGCAACGGCTGGCTCAGCGCTGGCAGCAGATGGTTAAGATCACCCTGCAGGGAGACGTGGGCGCGGCGTAATTTGTTCAGTTCAGCCGGGTCGATATCAAGGTGAATGACGCTGGCGTGAGGGGCGAAGGTGTCCAGCTTGCCGGTTACCCGGTCGTCAAAGCGCGCACCGACCGCGATCAGTAAGTCACAGCTCTGCACCGCCAGGTTGGCCGCTTTGGTGCCGTGCATACCCAGCATACCGAGATAGAGTTCGCTGTCGGCATCGACGCTGCCCAGCCCTTTCAGGGTTGCTACGGCAGGGATGCCGGTTTCTTCAGCCAGCGCACGCAACGCCGGCACTGCCTGCGCCATCCCGACGCCGCCACCGATATAGAACATCGGTTTTTTTGCCTGCGCCATCAGCGCACGGGCTTCGATAATCGCCTGATGCGGCAGGTCTATCCCCTCTTCTACCGGCACCAGATGCGGCACAGGCTCACCCTGTGCAATCTGAATATCCTTAGGAATATCAACCAGTACCGGACCCGGACGGCCCGACTGCGCCAGGGCAAACGCTTCGGCCATGATCGCAGGCAACTCATCTAACGACTCGACCAGAAAGCTGTGTTTGGTGCAGGCCAGCGATAAACCCAGCACGTCGATTTCCTGAAACGCGTCGGTGCCAATGAAGGCGGAAGAGACCTGGCCGGTTACCGCCACAACGGGTACCGAGTCCATCATCGCATCGGCCAGGCCGGTGATCAGGTTGGTTGCGCCTGGTCCGGAGGTTGCAATGCAGACACCGGTTTTACCGGTCGAACGCGCATAACCAATCGCGGCCATCACTGCGCCTTGCTCATGACGACACAGTAGGTGTTCCACGCCGCCATCGTAGAGCGCGTCGTATACCGGCATGATGGCACCGCCAGGGTAACCGAATACGGTATCGACACCCTGCGCGCGTAAAGCCTGAACTACCCACTGTGCACCTGTCATCGCTATTCTCCTGTGTCCTGACCGGAACAACAGAATTTTATGCTACTGTTCATTGTTTGTTCCTTGTGGATTTACTGATATTTTGCCTGGTCAAAAAAAAACCCCCGGACCTTTCGGTGCGGGGGTTTTTTCGGATTCGAGGCTTGATTTTTAAGCCTTTCTTTCTCCAAGTGTAGCCCCGCACGGTAGGTTAATAATCACCACCACGCTAATCACAACCAGGCTAATCACTTGTAGAAGGGCTTTCATGTGTTATTCAATTCTTCTTCGTGTTCGAAGTAATGCCTACAGAGTTAACATAGTCAGGGGCACTTACACAACATTTTTTGTCTGCTTTTTTCAGTAGCCGGGGGTAGTTATTGACCTATCGGGTTGTAATAAAACGGATAATTTGCGGATGATAAATATTCATCACTTTAGTGCCGTAATAATATTTTGCTGAATTTGCGTACAGTCTCTTATCGTTTTGTCACAGTGTGCAACGATTAACGATCTGCTGTGCTTCACCCCGCAACAGGCCGATCAGGCTTTCGCTTTTCTTTTTGACTGACCGCAGACTGGCAGCCTTAAGGAGCGAGTATGTCATTATCAAAAGTCCTGACCCGCGCTGCATTGGGGGTAAACGCCCCCCTGGTGACTATCGAAGCACATATCAGCAATGGTCTGCCCGCGCTGACGCTGGTCGGCCTGCCAGAGACTACGGTAAAAGAGGCGCGTGAGCGGGTACGCAGCGCCATCATCAATAGCGGGTTTGTGTTTCCGGCTAAAAGGGTCACCATCAACCTGGCGCCGGCGGATTTACCGAAAGAAGGCGGACGCTATGACCTGCCGATGGCGATTGCCATTCTGGTTGCCTCTGAACAGCTTCCTGCGGACAAGCTGACCCGCTATGAGTTTCTGGGTGAGCTTGCCCTTGATGGCGCGCTCTGTCGTGTTCAGGGCGCGATTCCTGCGGCGATGGTGGCGATGCAGGCCGGGCGACAACTGGTGCTCTCAAGCGAAAACCAGTCCGATGTCGGACTGATTCGTCAGGATGCATCACTGATTGCTTCGCATCTCAGTGAGGTGTGCGCCTTTTTGCATAATCAACTCGTGCTGCCGGTCGCCGCCTATCCTGACGACCAGAATGAAGCGCATGGCGACGATATGGCTGACATTATTGGACAGCAGCAGGGTCGCAGAGCGTTAGAGATTACCGCCGCGGGTGGGCATAACCTGTTGCTGATTGGCCCGCCCGGCACCGGCAAAACCATGCTGGCGACCCGGCTACCAGGTATTATGCCGCCCTTAAGCGATCAGGAAGCACTGGAGTGTGCGGCGATCGCCAGCCTGGTCAACAGCCATCTTTCACATCGACAGTGGCGCACAAGGCCGTTCAGGTCGCCTCATCACAGCGCCTCACTCTATGCTCTGATTGGCGGCGGCTCGTTACCGCGGCCCGGTGAAATCTCTCTGGCACATAATGGTGTGCTGTTTTTAGATGAATTACCGGAATTTGATCGCAGGGTACTCGACTCACTGCGCGAACCGATAGAATCGGGGCTGATTGCCATTTCCCGTGCCCGGGCAAAAGTGACCTACCCGGCGCGGTTTCAGCTGATTGCCGCGATGAATCCCAGTCCCACCGGACATTATCAGGGGCAACACAATCGCTGCTCACCCCAGCAGGTACTGCGTTATCTCAGTAAATTGTCGGGGCCTTTTCTTGATCGCTTTGATCTCTCGCTGGAAGTTCCGCTGCTGCCCAGCGGGATGCTGCGTCAACAACGCCGGACAGCAGAAGGATCGGCGACAGTACGTCAGCGGGTCGTCGCTGCACGCGCGATCCAGCTGGCGCGCGCAGGCAAGATTAATGCTCATTTGAACAACGCAGAAATTCTGCGCTGGTGTCAGATTGGCAAAGAAGATGCTGAATGGCTGGAGTCGGTGCTGGAGAAGCTGGGGTTATCGGTCCGGGCATGGCAGCGAATTTTGAAAGTGTCTCGTACGCTGGCCGATCTGGCGGGAGAAACAACAATAAACCGTACCCATTTACAGGAGGCAGTTAGCTATCGCAGCATTGACCGGTTAATGATCCATCTGCATAACAGCCTGCAATAAAAAAAGGGGCATAAGCCCCTTTTTATTAGTCGTCGCTGTCGCTGAAATCTTCGACAGTATCCATCTGCGGTTTCCCGCCAGACAGAGTGTGAAAACGCTTCGGACGCTTGATGCGTGTAATGTATTTGGTCCATACACGCTCAGCTTCTGTTTGCGGCTCACGCTGACCACGACACACTTCGATAAATAACCGTTCTTCTTCTGTTGCAGGTTCACGCTTTGATAAATCAAGCTCATTAAAGGCGAAACCGTGGCGTTCAAGAAGCTGGGCTTCTTTAATCGTAAAATCACCGTGACGTGAAAAACCACGTGGGTAATGTTTGTTATCAAAGAAACGATTTTCGGTTAAGAAGCTTTCCGCCATGTTACACGCTCCTGATTCTATTAAGCCTTACTATTTATGGCGCGGAGTATTAGATAGGCTTGACAGAGTGTAAAACAAAACATTTAAATCTATACGACAAACAATTTTTGGGAGAACGCTGTGGATACGGAATTACTGAAGACTTTCCTGGAAGTGAGCCGCACACGCCATTTCGGGCGTGCTGCGGAAGCACTTTACCTTACGCAATCTGCTGTCAGTTTTCGCATCCGTCAGCTGGAAAATCAGCTTGGTGTTAATCTTTTTACCAGACACCGCAACAACATACGGTTGACGGCAGCAGGCGAACGGCTATTGCCGTATGCCGAGAGTCTGATGAGCACCTGGCTGATGGCTAAGAAGGAGGTCTCCCACACTCAGCAGCATCATGAGCTGTCAATTGGTGCCAGTGCTTCGCTCTGGGAGGCTTATCTCACTCCGTGGCTGCAGACGCTGTATGAGAACCGGGAGAGCCTGCATTTAGAAGCACGTGTGGCACAGCGTCATTTGCTGGTTAAGCAGCTGCATGAGCGTCAGCTGGATCTGCTGATCACCACAGAAGCCCCTAAAATGGATGAGCTGACCAGCCAGCAGATTGGCCATATCTCACTGGCGTTGTTTTGCGCGCGCCAGAGTGAGAAACGTGAGAAGTATGACTATATTAAGCTGGAATGGGGTGCCGATTTTCATCAGCATGAGAGCTATCTCTCGGGCGGGGATGACGTGCCGGTTCTGACCACGACATCGGCGCATGTGACACGAGAGCTGTTACACACCACCGGCGCCTGCGCCTTTCTGCCTGACTTCTGGCATGGCCTTTACAGTGAACTGATGGTTATTCCCGATACGCCGGTCGCGGTACGCCCGCTGTATGCCGTCTGGTTACAGAACAGCGATCAGCAAGCGCATATTCGTCAGCTGCTGAAGTTTCCGGTTCTGGTGAGGCAAAACAACTGAATTAACAGCAGGAAGGTGGGATAAATACGCGTCAAAAGCCAGTGCATTTTAGCTGGTTTTTTGTTTTGGGCTTTTTACAGGCAAAAAAAAATCCTTTGCCGAAGCAAAGGATCGTTTTCTGGCAGGGGCGGAGGGACTCGAACCCCCAACACCCGGTTTTGGAGACCGGTGCTCTACCAATTGAACTACGCCCCTAAATAGGGTGGCGGAACGGACGGGGCTCGAACCCGCGACCCCCTGCGTGACAGGCAGGTATTCTAACCAACTGAACTACCGCTCCACCGATTCTTTCACAGCTATCAGCTACTGGCTGATACCCGTCTGTTCCTGCTGCTTTCCTTGTCAGGGGAAAAGGAACAAATAGTTCCCTACTCTCGCATGGGGAGACCCCACACTACCATCGGCGCTACGGCGTTTCACTTCTGAGTTCGGCATGGGGTCAGGTGGGACCACCGCGCTACAGCCGCCAGGCAAATCTTGGTGCACGGAACGAATCTTTTACGTCATGACCGTGCGCCATGCCGCAGAATCCTTCGTTCCCGCTAATTTTTATCCGTCACAAGCTGAAAATCTGTCCCTCAAAAACGCCTCTGGCGTTGTAAGGTTAAGCCTCACGGGTCATTAGTACCGGTTAGCTCAACGCATCGCTGCGCTTACACATCCGGCCTATCAACGTCGTCGTCTTCAACGTCCCTTCAGGACCCTTAAAGGGTCAGGGAGAACTCATCTCGGGGCAAGTTTCGTGCTTAGATGCTTTCAGCACTTATCTTTTCCGCACTTAGCTACCGGGCAATGCCATTGGCATGACAACCCGAACACCAGTGGTGCGTTCACTCCGGTCCTCTCGTACTAGGAGCAACCCCCCTCAATTCTCCAGCGCCCACGGCAGATAGGGACCGAACTGTCTCACGACGTTCTAAACCCAGCTCGCGTACCACTTTAAACGGCGAACAGCCGTACCCTTGGGACCTACTTCAGCCCCAGGATGTGATGAGCCGACATCGAGGTGCCAAACACCGCCGTCGATATGAACTCTTGGGCGGTATCAGCCTGTTATCCCCGGAGTACCTTTTATCCGTTGAGCGATGGCCCTTCCATTCAGAACCACCGGATCACTATGACCTGCTTTCGCACCTGCTCGAGCCGTCACTCTCGCAGTCAAGCCAGCTTATGCCATTGCACTAACCTCACGATGTCCGACCGTGATTAGCTGACCTTCGTGCTCCTCCGTTACGCTTTAGGAGGAGACCGCCCCAGTCAAACTACCCACCAGACACTGTCCGCACCCCGGATCACGGGGCCACGTTAGAACATCAAACATTAAAGGGTGGTATTTCAAGGTTGGCTCCACGCGGACTGGCGTCTGCGCTTCAAAGCCTCCCACCTATCCTACACATCAAGGCTCAATGTTCAGTGTCAAGCTGTAGTAAAGGTTCACGGGGTCTTTCCGTCTTGCCGCGGGTACACTGCATCTTCACAGCGAGTTCAATTTCACTGAGTCTCGGGTGGAGACAGCCTGGCCATCATTACGCCATTCGTGCAGGTCGGAACTTACCCGACAAGGAATTTCGCTACCTTAGGACCGTTATAGTTACGGCCGCCGTTTACCGGGGCTTCGATCAAGAGCTTCTCCTTGCGGATAACCCCATCAATTAACCTTCCGGCACCGGGCAGGCGTCACACCGTATACGTCCACTTTCGTGTTTGCACAGTGCTGTGTTTTTAATAAACAGTTGCAGCCAGCTGGTATCTTCGACTGGCTTCGGCTCGGGGAGCAAGTCCCTCCACCTACGCGCCAGCGTGCCTTCTCCCGAAGTTACGGCACCATTTTGCCTAGTTCCTTCACCCGAGTTCTCTCAAGCGCCTTGGTATTCTCTACCTGACCACCTGTGTCGGTTTGGGGTACGATTTTGTGTTACCTGATGCTTAGAGGCTTTTCCTGGAAGCAGGGCATTTATCACTTCAGCACCGTAGTGCCTCGTCGTCACGCCTCAGTGTAAAGTGAACCGGATTTGCCTGGAACACACACCTACACGCTTAAACCGGGACAACCGTCGCCCGGCTGATATAGCCTTCTCCGTCCCCCCTTCGCAGTAACACCAAGTACAGGAATATTAACCTGTTTCCCATCGACTACGCCTTTCGGCCTCGCCTTAGGGGTCGACTCACCCTGCTCCGATTAACGTTGAACAGGAACCCTTGGTCTTCCGGCGAGCGGGCTTTTCACCCGCTTTATCGTTACTTATGTCAGCATTCGCACTTCTGATACCTCCAGCAGCCCTCACAGGCCACCTTCGACGGCTTACAGAACGCTCCCCTACCCAACAACACATAGTGTCGCTGCCGCAGCTTCGGTGCATGGTTTAGCCCCGTTACATCTTCCGCGCAGGCCGACTCGACCAGTGAGCTATTACGCTTTCTTTAAATGATGGCTGCTTCTAAGCCAACATCCTGGCTGTCTGTGCCTTCCCACATCGTTTCCCACTTAACCATGACTTTGGGACCTTAGCTGGCGGTCTGGGTTGTTTCCCTCTTCACGACGGACGTTAGCACCCGCCGTGTGTCTCCCGTGATAACATTCTTCGGTATTCGCAGTTTGCATCGGGTTGGTAAGCCGGGATGGCCCCCTAGCCGAAACAGTGCTCTACCCCCGAAGATGAGTTCACGAGGCGCTACCTAAATAGCTTTCGGGGAGAACCAGCTATCTCCCGGTTTGATTGGCCTTTCACCCCCAGCCACAGGTCATCCGCTAATTTTTCAACATTAGTCGGTTCGGTCCTCCAGTTAGTGTTACCCAACCTTCAACCTGCCCATGGCTAGATCACCGGGTTTCGGGTCTATACCCTGCAACTTAACGCCCAGTTAAGACTCGGTTTCCCTGCGGCTCCCCTATACGGTTAACCTTGCTACAGAATATAAGTCGCTGACCCATTATACAAAAGGTACGCAGTCACCCCCATAAAGAAGGCTCCCACTGCTTGTACGTACACGGTTTCAGGTTCTGTTTCACTCCCCTCGCCGGGGTTCTTTTCGCCTTTCCCTCACGGTACTGGTTCACTATCGGTCAGTCAGGAGTATTTAGCCTTGGAGGATGGTCCCCCCATATTCAGACAGGATACCACGTGTCCCGCCTTACTCATCGAGCTCACAGCCTGTGTGTTTTTGTGTACGGGAGTATCACCCTGTACCCTGCGACTTTCCAGACGCTTCCACTAACACACAAGCTGATTCAGGCTCTGGGCTGCTCCCCGTTCGCTCGCCGCTACTGGGGGAATCTCGGTTGATTTCTTTTCCTCGGGGTACTTAGATGTTTCAGTTCCCCCGGTTCGCCTTGCAGCACTATGTATTCATGCTGCAATGATGCACTGAGTGCACCGGGTTTCCCCATTCGGACATCGACGGCTGTAGCGGTTCATATCACCTTACCGTCGCTTTACGCAGATTAGCACGTCCTTCATCGCCTCTGACTGCCAGGGCATCCACCGTGTACGCTTAGTCGCTTAACCTCACAACCCACAGGCGTTTTTCAACGCTGCGTGCTGCAAGCATTTGAGAGACTCGAACGCATCGCCTTGTTATTCCTTATTACGGAGGAATAACGCGCTGCGTCGTTTCAATTTTCAGCTTGTTCCGGATTGTTAAAGAGCATAATACTTCGCAGCACACCGTTGCCGGTACGCTCTGAAGTATTTTTCAGAAAAAACAGTAAAACGGTATGGTGGAGCTAAGCGGGATCGAACCGCTGACCTCCTGCGTGCAAGGCAGGCGCTCTCCCAGCTGAGCTATAGCCCCATACAGTTACTGCAGAGACCACTACTACCACTCAACCGAGTAAACATCCTTGCGTTAAGGATGCAATTTCTTTTCAGGCAAGGCATGCGTAAGGGACGTTTACTTGGGTAAACGACCGCGCGCATAACGCAGCATGAGAAGAAATTTGGTAGGCCTGAGTGGACTTGAACCACCGACCTCACCCTTATCAGGGGTGCGCTCTAACCACCTGAGCTACAAGCCTGTAGAGGTTTTTTCTGCTCGTTACTTTTTATCAGACAATCTGTGTGAGCACTGCGCGGGAAGGTATCTTCAGGTAAGGAGGTGATCCAACCGCAGGTTCCCCTACGGTTACCTTGTTACGACTTCACCCCAGTCATGAATCACAAAGTGGTAAGCGCCCTCCCGAAGGTTAAGCTACCTACTTCTTTTGCAACCCACTCCCATGGTGTGACGGGCGGTGTGTACAAGGCCCGGGAACGTATTCACCGTGGCATTCTGATCCACGATTACTAGCGATTCCGACTTCACGGAGTCGAGTTGCAGACTCCGATCCGGACTACGACGCACTTTGTGAGGTCCGCTTGCTCTCGCGAGGTCGCTTCTCTTTGTATGCGCCATTGTAGCACGTGTGTAGCCCTACTCGTAAGGGCCATGATGACTTGACGTCATCCCCACCTTCCTCCGGTTTATCACCGGCAGTCTCCTTTGAGTTCCCGACCGAATCGCTGGCAACAAAGGATAAGGGTTGCGCTCGTTGCGGGACTTAACCCAACATTTCACAACACGAGCTGACGACAGCCATGCAGCACCTGTCTCAGCGTTCCCGAAGGCACCAAGGCATCTCTGCCAAGTTCGCTGGATGTCAAGAGTAGGTAAGGTTCTTCGCGTTGCATCGAATTAAACCACATGCTCCACCGCTTGTGCGGGCCCCCGTCAATTCATTTGAGTTTTAACCTTGCGGCCGTACTCCCCAGGCGGTCGACTTAACGCGTTAGCTCCGGAAGCCACTCCTCAAGGGAACAACCTCCAAGTCGACATCGTTTACGGCGTGGACTACCAGGGTATCTAATCCTGTTTGCTCCCCACGCTTTCGCACCTGAGCGTCAGTCTTCGTCCAGGGGGCCGCCTTCGCCACCGGTATTCCTCCAGATCTCTACGCATTTCACCGCTACACCTGGAATTCTACCCCCCTCTACGAGACTCAAGCCTGCCAGTTTCAAATGCAGTTCCCAGGTTAAGCCCGGGGATTTCACATCTGACTTAACAGACCGCCTGCGTGCGCTTTACGCCCAGTAATTCCGATTAACGCTTGCACCCTCCGTATTACCGCGGCTGCTGGCACGGAGTTAGCCGGTGCTTCTTCTGCGGGTAACGTCAATCGACGCGGTTATTAACCGCATCGCCTTCCTCCCCGCTGAAAGTACTTTACAACCCGAAGGCCTTCTTCATACACGCGGCATGGCTGCATCAGGCTTGCGCCCATTGTGCAATATTCCCCACTGCTGCCTCCCGTAGGAGTCTGGACCGTGTCTCAGTTCCAGTGTGGCTGGTCATCCTCTCAGACCAGCTAGGGATCGTCGCCTAGGTGGGCCATTACCCCGCCTACTAGCTAATCCCATCTGGGTTCATCCGATAGTGAGAGGCCCGAAGGTCCCCCTCTTTGGTCTTGCGACGTTATGCGGTATTAGCCACCGTTTCCAGTGGTTATCCCCCTCTATCGGGCAGATCCCCAGACATTACTCACCCGTCCGCCACTCGTCACCCAAGGAGCAAGCTCCTCTGTGCTACCGTCCGACTTGCATGTGTTAGGCCTGCCGCCAGCGTTCAATCTGAGCCATGATCAAACTCTTCAATTTAAGTTTGATTTGCTTAAACAAGTTAAGCGGTGCTCATCTGTAAAACGTCATAATGAATTTCATTATGTGTTCACTCGTGAGACTTGATATTTTTTACGTCCGGAGACGCTGATATCAATCCTGCGAGTGCCCACACAGATTGTCTGATAAATTGTTAAAGAGCAGTGCGAGCAGCGGGTTAACCGTCTGTCGCGAGGTGGCGTATATTACGCTTTCCTCCTTCAGAGTCAACTTCTTTTTCAGAAGCTTTTCTCCGGCGGCGCAGTCTCCTGTGCCTGCTGACCCGTCTCTCCGTAAGCCGGTGTTCCGTGTCAGTGGAGGCGCATTATAGGGAGTTTCCGGAGGCTGACAAGTGCTAATTTCAAATAAAATTCTGAGTGCTGATTTTTTCAACTAAAAGCCGTCAAACTGCCAGTTTTTCCAGCAATGGGAAGCCATAACGCTGTAGAACGGGTAATAACTGAACAGCTTCTCCATCCAGTTCGGTACAAAATGCCACATTTTGTTGCGAAGAACGCACTTCGGGCGCTTCGTGTTCCAGTAGCCATACCGTACGGCGCGCTATCGCCGCACCTGAATCAATCAGGCGGGTACCTTCCGGTAATACCTGCTGCAGCTCGTCACGCAATAAAGGAAAGTGGGTACAGCCCAACACCACAGTATCCGGCGGCTCCGCCATGCGCAGCCACGGCTGAACAATCCGGCGTACGGCTTCCAGCGCAACCTCTGCACCATGCAACTTGGCTTCTGCCAGTTCCACCAGCTCCGCCGAGCCCAGCATTTCGATGTTGCAGGCACCCGCAAACTGCGCCACCAGTTCGTGAGTATAAGGACGACGCACCGTCGCGCGCGTCGCCAGCAGGCCCACCACGCCATTACGCGTCATACGCGCCGCCGGTTTAATCGCCGGCACTACCCCGACCACCGGAAAAGCAAAGCGCTCACGCAACGCCGGCAGGGAGACGGTGCTGGCCGTATTACAGGCGATGATCACTAAAGAGAGCGGATAACGCTGGGTAATGGCATCAACAATCGCCACCACGCGTTCCACAATAAAGGTTTCGCTTTTCTCGCCATAGGGAAAGCCGGCGTTATCGAAGGCGTAAAGATAGTGAAGATCCGGCAGCAGTTGCCGGACCTCATCATAGACGGAAAGCCCACCGACGCCGGAGTCGAATACCAGCACGGTGGGTCGCAAATCAGAAGCTGTAGCTGCCGCTGAGGTAATATTCTCGTCCTGGGGTTTGATAGCCATACACTGTCTCGTAATCTTTATCGAACAGGTTGGCAATTCTACCACGAACCGTGAGTTGTGAAGTGAGCGGATATGAGACCGCCACATCCCACAGGCTGACACCGCCCAGCTTCACCCGACGGCTGGGGGAGCTGTTGAAGTCGGTATCATAACGATCGCCCAGATAGTGATACGTCACTGACCAGTCGAACTCATACAGCGTCCAGTCGAGTTGATACTTCACCTGCTGTTTAGCCCGACGGATTAGCGGCTGATTGGTGCTGCCATCACGAGCATCGACATAATCGTAAGAGAGCTGGTGCGCCAGCGGCCCGGTATCAAATGAAGCGGTCGCTTCCACACCTTTAATACGCGCCTGCTTAATGTTGTAGTAGCGATAGGTCGCCGGGTCGCTATCAATCAGGTTATCAATGTCATTTCGATAGCCGGAAATCCGCCAGTTAAGCGGCCCGGTCAGACCTTCAAACCCGCCTTCCCACTGCTTACTTTTTTCCGGATCGAGATCGCGGTTACCATAAAAAGGACTGTAAACCTGAGAGAGGTTCGGTGCCTTAAACGCGGTACCGTAAGAGGCAAAAGCGCGATACCCGGAGATAAATTCCCAGGCAGCTGCCGTCTGCCAGGTGTTATGCCAGCCAAACTGGTTGTTATCGTCACCGCGTACCGCACCTTCAAGCGTCACGCTGCCAAACTGCTGCTGGCCGGTCAGATAAAATCCGGTGTTACGCTGTTCATAACTGTCTGCCAGATAGTTGGTCCCCGGTTGCGTCGTCTCTTTCTGCCAGTCAACCCCGGCGCTGATGGCGCCCTGCCCAATCTGCACGCTGTTGCCCCATTGCAGATTGTATTGGGTCACGTCGTCGAAAGTCGACGCCGCCCCGTAGCGTCCGTTGCGCGGATCGTAATTGATGTCTTTGGTACGCCCATAGCTGGCAATAAGCTGGGTCGAATAGACATCATGATTGAAGCGCAAACCCGTGTCCCAGGTCTGGCTATACAGCTGACGGGTATCAGCCAGGCCGATAATGTTGCTGTAGCTGGCATCATAACTATCTGACCCGTCGTAGGCGGTACGGTTATCAAAACCGTATCCACGCACAAAGCCGCTGAGTTCATCACTGAACTGATGCTCCAGATTGCCGTACAGGGTTTTGCTCATGAACCCATCGCGATCATGCTGTGCCGGACCATACGCGTTGGGATAACCGGCCACCACGTCATACCCTTTGGTATAGGTATAGTTACCGGCGAGGGTCAGCCTGGTCGCGTCGCTCAACTTCTGCTGGGTGGAACCCTCGTATGATTGATAACCGTTGGACCCGACGCCAGCCGACAGAGTGGTGCCCGGTTGCGCACGGCCTGTAATGATATTGACCACGCCGCCTATCGCATCCGAACCGTAGACTGCCGAACGCGCGCCGCGGATATATTCAATGCGTTGCACCAGCGAAAGCGGAATCTGGCTGAGGTCGGATGATCCGGTAATGCCGGCCTGGTTGAGCCGGATACCATCGATCAGAATCAGCACGTGCCGGGACTCAGTGCCGCGGATAAACAGCGAGCTTTGCTGTCCTATGCCGCCGCTTTGGGTGATATCGACGCCGGGCAGGCGGCGCATCACATCCGTCAGGCTTTTGGCTTGCCAGCGGTCAATCTCGTTACGCGTCACCACCGTGACAGGGGCCAGCACGCTGGATACCGGCTGAGCGAAACGATTGGCAGTTACTATTTGCGTATCATCATTCCCCTGAGCAAAACCGTTTTGTGCCCAGAGAGAAACCGCCGTTGCACTAAAGGCGAACAGCGATGCGGTCGTTTTAGTCATTTTTTAATCGCATCCAAAAGACAAAGCAGGATGCCGCAGGCATACAATCAATAGCACGCGATGATTGTACGAGTAGCGACGTACACCGGCAGGTCTTCGGGCTGGGAACCATAAGTGGTGATGACTTCCCATCCCGCAGGACAGTGTCTGCAATTGCACTCACCACGACATTCCTTACCGCTGCGCGTCAGCTCCAGATTCACACTGGATTCCCTATTATCTCGGGCTTGAGGCCGGCGAACGCAGTCTACGGAGTGGCACTACGGAAGTCCAGACTTCCAAACTTCTTATCGCTGCGGGACTGGACATCAGCAAGTGAATCCCTACAATCGCCCGCTGGTAAGCTATTAATCAGGACGGAACATGACACCCGAACATCTCCCTATTGAACAATATGACGCGCAACTGGCGGAAAAAGTCAGTCGTTTAGCGACGATGATGACGCCGTTTGCTGCGCCCGAGGTGGAGGTGTTCCGTTCACCGGTCAGCCACTATCGCATGCGTGCAGAGTTCCGCCTGTGGCACGATGGCGATGACATCTATCACATCATCTTTGATCAGCAGACCCGCGAGCGGATCCGCGTCGATCAATTCCCTGCCGCCAGTGAATTGATCAACCAGCTGATGCCCAAAATGATCGCGGCGATCCGCGACAATCGTACACTGCGCCATAAGCTGTTTCAGATTGACTATCTGTCGACCCTGAGCAATCAGATTGTTATCTCGCTGCTCTACCACCGTAAGCTGGATGACGCGTGGCAGCTGGCCGCCAGCGAACTGCGCGATCAACTGCGCGCAGAAGGCCTGGATGTGCAGCTGATTGGCCGCGCCACCAAAACCAAAATCTGCCTCGATCGGGATTATGTGGATGAACGTCTGCCGGTGGCGGGACGTGAGATGATCTATCGTCAGGTTGAGAACAGCTTTACCCAGCCAAACGCAGCGATGAATATTCAGATGCTGGAGTGGGCGCTGGATGTCACCCAGGGTTCGCAGGGTGACCTGCTGGAACTTTACTGCGGCAACGGCAACTTCTCACTGGCGCTGGCGCGTAATTTCCGCCGGGTGCTGGCGACCGAAATTGCCAAACCGTCGGTGGCGTCGGCGCAGTACAACATCGCCGCTAACCAGATTGATAATGTGCAAATCATCCGTATGGCCGCCGAAGAGTTCACCCAGGCGATGACCGGCGTGCGCCGTTTCAATCGGCTGGAAGGGATTGATCTGACCAGCTATGAATGTGAGACCATCTTTGTTGATCCGCCGCGCAGTGGACTGGATGATGAGACGGTGAAGATGGTGCAGGCTTACCCGCGCATCCTTTACATCTCCTGCAATCCGCAAACGCTGAGTGAAAATTTGCAGACGCTGTCGCAGACGCATGACGTAACGCGACTGGCGCTGTTCGATCAGTTCCCTTATACCCACCATATGGAATGCGGCGTACTCCTGACGCGCAAAGCCTGAAAAAAACGGGAACCCTGAGGTTCCCGTTGTTTCATCTGTCGCCCTTACTGATTGCGATTGCGCTTAAAGCGCGTCGCAATCCAGAACACCAACGCCACCATCAAAATGGTCGGGATGAAGTTCGAACCGATATCCGGATATTCTGCCCGCACCAGTGCGCTATAAACCAGAATCCCCAGCAGGAAAAACGCCGCTGCCAGTCCCGGCATACCGTCAGGCATGTTGGTGTTCAGATAACGCTGATGCAGACACCAGGCAGCCAGGCCGAGCGCGATCAGCGGAAAAATCGAAAACGGAACAAAAGCGCTGAACAGCACGGAAAACGAGCCGTTAATCGCTAAACCGGTAATAAAAGCCAGTAATAATGTGCCTTTATCGCGGGAACTCGGGTGGGTCATGGCCTGATCCTTATTCATTGCTCTTCGGGTTTTTCCAGGGTGACCGCCAGTCTTTCTTGTTCACGGCGGTACCAGTAATAGGCGCCTTTGGCGATCATGCGGAGTTGCAATACCAGACGATCCTCCAGCTTGCGGCGCTGTTCGGCATCGACATCCAGCGCTTCTGCCCCGGCGCTGAAGACGATAGTTACCATCGCTTCGGCCTGCGCTTCGGTAAAACTGCGCGGCATGCGGTTTTCGACCTCAAGATAATCCGCCAGTTCAGCGATAAAATGCTGAATTTCACGCGCGACCGCGGCACGGAATGCGGCAGAGGTGCCGGAGCGTTCCCGCAGTAACAGACGAAAGGCATTGGGGTTATTGCCGATGAATTCCATAAAGGTGGAAACCGAGGTTTTAATGATGCTGCCGCCCTTGGCAATCCGCTGGCGCGCCTGGCGCATCAGCTGTCGCAACATCAACCCGCTTTCATCCACCATGGTCAGACCCAGCTCATCAACATCCTTAAAATGACGATAAAACGAGGTCGGGGCGATGCCCGCTTCACGCGCAACTTCTCGCAAACTCAGGCTGGCAAAACTGCGTTCGGCGCTGAGCTGACTGAAAGCTGCTTCAATCAGTGTGCGTCGTGTACGTTCTTTTTGTTGCGCTCTGACGCCCATTCTCTCTGCCTTTTGCGGTGTTGAGGAGGCACTATAACAAAATTTTCAGCGTACAGAGCGTCAAACTTTGTCACTGCCTGTGAACCTCACTCTTTGCCAAACTGTGATGAAAATCGCTGATAGAATTCAGAAGTGCGCGGCGAGATGTTAGAATCTCGTTGTAAAAATGTATAAATAATAGGACGTATCGGTATGCAAAAGTCTTACGATTACGATGCCATTGTGATTGGCTCAGGACCCGGCGGTGAAGGTGCGGCGATGGGGCTGGTGAAGCAGGGAGCGCGCATCGCAGTGATCGAACGCTACCACAACATCGGCGGCGGATGTACGCACTGGGGCACCATTCCTTCTAAAGCACTTCGCCACGCCGTCAGTCGCATCATCGAATTCAACCAAAATCCGCTCTACAGCGACCACACCCGACTGCTCCGCTCCTCTTTCGCTGACATTCTTAATCACACTGAAAACGTGATCAGCCAGCAAACGGCGATGCGTCAGGGTTTTTATGAGCGTAACCGCTGTGAGCTTTATCAGGGTGATGCCCGTTTTGTTGACGCTAACACCATCGAAATTGAACAGCCTGACGGCACGCGTGAACGTCTGACTGCGGAGAAGTTTGTCATCGCCTGTGGTTCGCGTCCTTATCATCCTGATGACGTCGACTTTACCCATCCGCGCGTCTACGACTCAGATTCGATCCTTAACCTGCATCACGAACCGGGCCACGTAATCATTTATGGTGCCGGGGTGATTGGCTGTGAGTATGCGTCAATTTTCCGCGGCCTGAACGTCAAGGTTGACCTGATCAACACCCGCGATCGTCTGCTGGCGTTTCTCGATCAGGAGATGTCCGACTCCCTCTCTTATCACTTCTGGAACAGCGGCGTGGTGATTCGTCACAACGAAGAGTTTGAGAAGATTGAAGGGGTGGAAGATGGCGTGATTATTCATCTGAAATCGGGCAAAAAGGTCAAAGCAGACTGTCTGCTGTATGCCAACGGCCGTACCGGCAACACCGATTCGCTGTCGCTGGAAAATGTCGGACTGGAAGCGGATGGCCGTGGCCTGCTGAAAGTGAACAGCATGTACCAGACTGCACAGCCGCACATCTATGCGGTCGGTGACGTGATTGGGTATCCGAGCCTGGCGTCGGCTGCTTACGATCAGGGCCGGATTGCCGCACAGGCCATCATTAAAGGAGAAGCCTCAGCGCACCTGATCGAAGATATCCCGACTGGCATTTACACCATTCCGGAAATCAGCTCCGTGGGTAAAACCGAGCAGCAGCTGACGGCGATGAAGGTGCCTTATGAAGTGGGTCGTGCACAGTTTAAGCATCTGGCGCGGGCGCAGATTGTTGGTATGAATGTGGGCAGCCTGAAGATTCTGTTCCACCGCGAAACCAAGGAGATTCTGGGTATTCACTGCTTTGGCGAGCGGGCGGCCGAAATTATCCACATCGGCCAGGCGATCATGGAGCAGAAAAACGGTGGCAACACGATTGAGTACTTCGTGAATACCACCTTTAACTACCCTACCATGGCCGAAGCCTATCGCGTGGCGGCTTTAAACGGCTTAAACCGCCTGTTTTAACGCCGTGTCGAAATGATGTTGCATGTGGGTTTTAATTGCCTCTGCCAGCTGTTCATAACGGCTGCGCAGAGGTGAGCCCGGCCGGTAGACCAGCGCGATAGTGCGCTGAGGGACCGGTTTGTAGCAAGGCAGATAGCACACGCCATCGCGAATACGTTCTGGCGGTACCGCCAGCGCCGGAAGCAGCGTAATGCCGCTGCCTGCCGCCACCATATTGCGCAGCGTTTCCAGACTGGTGGCCCGGAAATGGGTATCTTCATCCGCGCCCGCCTCAAAACAGAAGCCCATCGCCTGGTCGCGCAGACAGTGACCATCTTCCAGCATCAGCAGTTTCTCGCCGGCCAGATCGGACATCGGCACCCGATCGCGATCGCGCCACGGATGATCGGCATAGACCGCCAGCTTCATTGGCTCATCAAATAGCGGCACCTCGATAAAGGCTTCACTCTCTTTGACCAGCGCCAGAATTGCGCAGTCCAGCTTGCCGCTGTCGAGCTGTGCCAGCAGTTGCTGGGTTTGCGCCTCATGCAGATACATTTCCAGTTTTGGAAAAGTCTGATGCAGCATCGGAATAATTTGCGGCAGCAGATAAGGACCGGTGGTTGGAATAAGGCCGATATGCAGCGGGCCTGACATCGCTTCCCCTTGCTGACTGGCCATCTCTTTCAGCACTTTCACTTCCCGCAGCACCGTGCGTGCCTGATCCACCAGCAGCAGGCCCGCCTGAGTGAACAGCACCTTACGACTGGTGCGTTCCAGCAGCATCACACCCAGCTCATCTTCCAGCTTGCGGATCTGCCCGCTTAACGTGGGCTGGCTGACATGACACGCATCCGCAGCGCGGCGAAAATGACGGTGTTCAGCAAGCGAAACCAGATATTCAAGATCACGAATATTCATTATTACCCTCCAGACCACGATAGTCCGTGGCGATAGATAGAATAGCAATGAACGATTAGCCCTATCAAGGGTGGGCGGGAATAATGCACGCATCAAAATAAGCGGTTCGCCATTAAGGAGAAAAAATGTTTGCAAGTCAGGAAGGTAAAGCCGTTCCGCAGGTCACTTTTCATACCCGCCAGGGCGATCGCTGGGTCGATGTGACCACCGATGAGCTGTTTAACAACAAAACGGTGATCGTTTTTTCTCTGCCAGGCGCGTTTACTCCTACCTGCTCATCCAGCCATCTGCCGCGTTACAACGAGCTGTCAGGCGTTTTTGCGCAGCACGGTGTAGACAGCATTCTGTGTGTCTCGGTTAATGACACCTTTGTGATGAATGCGTGGAAAGCGGAACAGCGGGCGGAAAACATTACCTTTATCCCCGATGGCAACGGCGAGTTTACCCGCGGCATGGAGATGCTGGTTGAGAAAGCCGATCTCGGCTTTGGCCCACGCTCATGGCGTTACTCGATGCTGGTGCGTAACGGCGTAGTTGAGAAAATGTTTGTTGAGCCGAACAAGCCAGGCGACCCGTTTGAAGTGTCAGATGCCGATAGCATGCTGCGTTATCTGGCACCGGAATTTAAAGTACAGGAATCAGTGTCGGTCTTTACCAAACCGGGCTGCCCGTTCTGCACCAAAGCCAAACAGCTGCTGATGGACCACGGCATTCAGTACGAAGAGATCGTGCTGGGACAGGATGCCACCACCGTCAGCCTGCGTGCCGTCTCCGGCCGGGCAACGGTGCCACAGGTGTTTATCGGTGGCCGTCATATTGGCGGCAGCGATGACCTTGAGCAGTTCCTGCTGTCAGCGTAAACCTATCTCTGTGTCAGCCGGGAGTGCTGGCCCTTTGATGATGTGCCTATAAAAAAAGTAGTAATTCTGAAGCTAGAGGTTGGCGGGCATGTACATGCCCGCTTTTTTTTGTCTGTGTTTTATGCCAGACGCTGCTTCGCCTCGTCGATGGCACGGGCAACCTGCTGTGGTGAAACGCCACCCTGCGCATTACGCTTATCCAGACAGGATTGCAGTGCCAGAATCGGATAGACATCCTCTTCAATTACCGCGCTAAATGACTGTAACTGCGCCAGTGACAATGCTTCCAGCGCCACGCCCTGTTTGATCGCCTCGACCACCACTTCCCCGACAATGTGGTGCGCTTCGCGGAACGGCACCCCTTTGGCCACCAGATAATCAGCCAGTTCAGTAGAGTTGGCATAGCCCTGCTCGGCCGCTTCCTGACAACGCGGACGCTTCACCTGCAGGCCATCCAGTACCAGCGCCGACATCTGCAGACAGTCGAGCCAGGTATCGAGCGCATCGAATAATCCCTCTTTGTCTTCCTGCATATCCTTGTTGTAAGCCAGCGGTAAGCCTTTCAGCGTCATCATCATGCCGGTCAGCGCGCCCTGTACCCGGCCGCATTTGCCCCGGATCAGCTCCAGCGCATCCGGATTTTTCTTCTGTGGCATCAGTGATGAGCCGGAAGTCACCTTGTCGGAGAGTTCGATAAAGCCCGCTTCACCGGTGTTGAAAAAGATCATATCTTCGGCGAAGCGCGACAGATGGACCATACCGATCGCGGCGTCAGAGAGCAGCTCCAGTACATGATCGCGGTCAGAAACCGTATCCAGACTGTTGCGGGTCGCCGAGGCGAAGCCTAACCAGCCCGCCAGCTGCTGACGATCAATTTCATAGGCGGTGCCGGCCAGCGCGCCGCAGCCCAGCGGGCTGACATCCAGCCGTTTCAGGGTATCCTGCAGGCGGCTTTCATCACGCGCCAGCATTTCGACATAGGCCAGACACCAGTGCGCAAATGTGACTGGCTGCGCCCGCTGCAAATGGGTATAGCCTGGCATTACTGCATCCTGGTTCGCTTCTGCGGTCACTACCAGCGCCTGCTGCAGCTCACGCGTTGCGCCCAACAGCGCCTCAACCTGCATTTTGCACCACAGCTTGAGATCGGTAGCGACCTGATCGTTACGGCTCCGGCCGGTGTGCAGTTTTTTGCCCAGCGCACCCACTTTGTCGATCAGCTGACCTTCAACCCAGCTATGGATGTCTTCGGCGTCGCTCTGCAAAATCTGTTCAGGATTAGCGCGCACCTCCGCCAGCAAGGCAGTCAGTGCCGCTTCCAGCTGCTGCTGCTCATCCCCGGTCAGGACATTCACCGTCACCAGCGCTTTGGACCAGGCGACAGAACCTATAATGTCCTGCTCCGCCAGGCGGTAATCGAAGCGCAGCGAGTCGTTGAACTGTTTGAAACGTTGATCTGCTGCCTGGGTAAACCGTCCACCCCAAAGTGCCATGGGAAAACTCCTTCAAATCATTAAACAAAGGGCGGCATAAATGCCGCCCCTGAGCTCAAACGGTGAGACGAGGCGCACCTCGCCTGAGAATTACTTCTTCTGCTCGTTCAGGGCGCGGATGCGCGAAGAGAGCGAGAACAGACGGATAAAGCCGCCAGCATGGCGATGATCGTACACTTCGTCTTCGCCAAAGGTCGCAAACTCTTCCGAGTAGAGGCTGTTCGGTGAACGCTTCTGCGTCGCCGTTGCCTGGCCCTTGTAGAGCTGCAACACCACTTCGCCATTCACTTCTTCAGCCAGTGATTCTGCCGCGGCCTGAATTGACTTACGCAGCGGGGCGAACCAGCGACCGTCGTAAACCACGTAAGACATCTCCTGGCCCAGCTGCTCACGCCATTTGAAGCTATCGCGATCCAGAACCAGCTGCTCAACCGCACGCAGCGCGTTGACCATGATGGTGCCGCCCGGGGTTTCATAGCAGCCACGTGACTTGATGCCGACCAGACGGTTTTCAACGATATCGATCCGGCCTACACCGTGTTTCGCACCAATCACGTTGAGTTTTTCCAGGCACTGGAACGGGCTCAGTTTTTCGCCGTTCACTGCCACCACCCGACCTTTCTCCACGGTCACGGTCACTTCCTCCGGCTGAGCCGGTGCCTCTAAAGGATCGACGGTCCAGACCCAGCAATCTTTATTTGGTGCATTGGCCGGGCTTTCCAGCACGCCGCCTTCGGTGGAGATGTGCCAGGCGTTTTCATCACGGCTGTAGATTTTTTCCAGCGACGCAGTGGTCGGAATGTTGCGCTCTTTCAGGTAGTCCAGCAGCGCTTCACGCGACCGCAGATTCCATTCACGCCATGGCGCGACCACTTTCAGCTGCGGAGCCAGCGCGGTGTAGGTGGTTTCGAAACGCACCTGATCGTTACCTTTACCGGTTGCACCGTGACAGAGTGCATCCGCACCCACTTTCAGCGCCAGCTCAACCTGAGCTTTCGCGATGATAGGACGCGCCATCGAGGTGCCCAGCAGATAGGTGCCTTCATACAGAGCGCCGGTCTGCAGCACCGGGTAAACGTAATCGCTGATGAACTCTTCACGCAGATCAACCACGTGACACTCAGAGGCACCGGACTGCAGCGCTTTCTTCTCTACGCCTTCAAGATCGCTGCGCTCCTGACCGATATCGGCCACAAACGCCACCACCTCACAGCCGCCGTAGTTCTCTTTCAGCCACGGAATGATGGCGGAAGTATCAAGACCACCGGAGTAAGCCAGAACGATTTTTTTGATGCCTTGCGTTTGCATTTCGTAATCCTTGAATCAGAGTCGTTAAGCGAGAATCCGGGTGCCAATGGGCACGCCGTTAAACAGGTCAGGCAACCGCTCAGCGTGACGCCAGCTGGCGATATCCACCGGGCGGCCCAGCGTACGCGCCGCATCCAGCGCAGCGTGCACCTTCACAATCATGCCATCGGTAATAATGCCCTGGGTAATCAGCTGCTCAGCTTTGTCGGCGGTCATCTCTTCGATGCGCTGACCTTTGCCGTCGAGAATACCGCTGACGTCTGACAGCAAGACTAAATCAGCGCCAAGGGTCGATGCCAGCGCCGTCGCAGCCTGGTCGGCGTTGACGTTCATCAGTTCGCCGTCGTCAGTGATGCCGATAGAACTGACGACCGGCATATAACCAGCGGCCAGCAGGGTGTTCATCAGCGCCGGGTTACCCGGCATGGCGTGACCCACGTGGCCCAGTTCTTCATCAAACGGGGTGACGTTAACCATGCCGGCATCGCCAAGGCAGAGGCCAACCGCGTTGATGCCGGTTTTTTTGGCCCACGCCAGCAGGGTTTTGTTGGCAGTTCCCGCCAGCGCACCGGTAATAATGTCGATCTGATCGGCCGGCGTGACGCGCAGGCCGTTCTTTTTCTTCACCGGCAGCGCCAGCTTTTTCATCAGCTCATCCACCAGGCAACCGCCACCGTGAACAATAATCAGCGGACGCTGATGGGCACTGCGATAAGTCAGCAGCGCATCAAACAGACGGGCCAGCGCTTCTTCGCTGTCTAACAGCACACCGCCCAGCTTGATAATCAATGGATTGGTCATGGTTTACTCGTCCGTTAGGTCAGTGAGGTGGTTTCAGGGAAGCCGAAGCGGATATTCAGACACTGGACGGCCTGCGACGCGGCGCCTTTCAGCAGGTTATCTTCGGCGGCCACCACAATCAGGTGCTCATCCTGGACCTCAAAACCGATGTCGCAATAAGGCAGACCCACCACCGCTTTCAGTGCCGGAACGCCCTGCTCGTAGAGCCGGACCAGTGGCTTATCGTGATACGCGCGCTGGAACACTGCCGCCACGTCTTCGCGGCTCACGCCCGGATTTAACCGGCAGGTTATCGTCGCCAGAATACCGCGCGGGAAGTTGCCCAGATGCGGCGTGAAAATCACCGGCGTACCAAGATGCGCCACGATTTCCGGGTGATGACGATGGTTGAACAGACCGTAAGGCTGCAGGCTGACTTCGCAAAAGCTGGTGCCGACGCTGGCTTTACGCCCTGCGCCGCTCACGCCGCTGGTGGCGTTGATCACCGGCCACTGTGCCGTATTCAGCAGGCCCGCCTCCACCAGCGGTTTCAGCGCCAGCTGGGCCGCCGTCGGGTAACAACCCGGCACGGCCACCAGCTGTGCCTGCTTAATCTGCTGATGCTGATATTCCGCCAGGCCATAGACCGCTTTATCCAGCCAGTCGCCATGCTGATGGGTGAAGCCATAGAAGCGGGTATAAAACGCGGGATCATTGACGCGGAAGGCACCGGACAGGTCGAATACCACACAACCGGCCTTGAGAAATTCCGGAGCCAGATCGTGGCTGACTTCATGGGCCGTCGCCAGAAAAACCACATCCACTTTATCTGCCCATTCCGCCGCATGGCTCAACGGCTGTAGCGGCAGATCCACCACCCCTTTCAGCTGCGGATGCAGATCGGACAAGCGCTTACCCGCATCGGGACTTTGCGCCGAAACCGCTAAAGCGGTTATGTTGATATCTGGATGGCGATTCAGGAAGGTGGCGAGCTCTACGCCAGCGTAACCACTGGCACCCACGATCAGCGTATTCAACATCAGGCTGTAACCCTTTTTACAGTCACACGTTCCGGGTCGCGGCCTTGCCCCGTTGCCCACAATGTCGTTTGCAGCGATTTAAGGTTCACATGCAGACGACGTTAATGTATTTTTATTCACTATTAATGCATGAATATTGATACATCCTAACTCAAGGACCGTCAACAGTGAAGACAAAATTACCGCCTTTTATCGAACTCTACCGCCAGTTGATCGCCACACCGTCAATCAGCGCAACCGATGCCGCACTGGACCAGAGTAATGAAACTTTAATCAATTTGCTGGCTGGCTGGTTTCGCGACCTCGGCTTCAGCGTTGAAGTTCAGCCGGTGCCCGGCACCCGCAATAAATTTAATATGCTGGCCCGGACCGGTGACGGCGCAGGCGGGCTGCTGTTAGCCGGTCATACTGACACCGTGCCGTTCGACGATGGCCGCTGGACCCGCGATCCCTTTACCCTGACCGAGCACGACAACAAACTCTACGGCCTCGGCACCGCAGATATGAAAGGCTTTTTCGCCTTTATTCTCGATACGCTGCGGGATGTGGATGTCACGACGCTGAGCAAGCCACTCTACATCCTCGCCACCGCTGATGAAGAGACCACCATGGCCGGCGCTAAATACTTTTCTGAATCGACCCAGCTGCGTCCGGATTGCGCCATTATTGGCGAACCGACCTCACTCAAGCCGGTTCGCGCGCACAAAGGGCACCTGTCGAACGTGATCCGTATTGAAGGCAAGTCGGGCCACTCCAGCGATCCGGCGCGCGGCGTCAACGCCATTGAACTGATGCATGAATCGATCACCCATCTGATGCAACTGCGCAATACGCTAAAAGAGCGCTATCACCACGATGGTTTCGCTATTCCCTATCCCACCATGAACTTCGGGCATATTCACGGTGGCGATGCGGCTAACCGCATCTGCGCCTGCTGTGAACTGCATATGGATATCCGGCCGTTGCCGGGCTTATCGCTCAGCGATCTGGATGGACTGCTGAACGACGCGCTGGCCCCGGTCAGTGCGCGCTGGCCTGGCCGTGTGACGGTCGCAGAGCTGCATCCGCCGATTCCGGGTTACGAATGCCCGGCGAACCATGAACTGGTCAGCGTGGTCGAGAAATTACTCGGTACGCCAACCGAAGTGGTGAACTACTGCACCGAGGCACCCTTTATTCAGCAGCTCTGCCCGACGCTGGTACTGGGTCCGGGCTCGATCAATCAGGCGCATCAGCCAGACGAATTTATTGATACCGCATTTATTAAGCCGACGCGGGCGCTTATCAGTCAGGTTGTGCAGCATTTTTGTCACTGATTAACAGCAAATGGGGCATTTCACTGTGATATCAGTAAAATGCCCGGTCATTCTGCGGGATTTAACAATAAGAATAACTTATCCCGCTCCGTCCCAAATAAATTCCATGAATTTCGGTTAGTTAGCCGCACGTTCGCCCCACTTTAACGCATTTGACGTGGACAGGTTTACGTGGCTAGATAAAAGACGTTGTTATGCCCACCGGGTAACTATCCAGATATTTTCAGATTGCAGACAGGCGGCAACTGAGCAAATTCCCCGTACATTACCGGGAAGATAAAGTTGCTGCTTTTTCTGCTGCCTGAAAAGGGTCGGGTGTAGAAGTTTTTCAAGACGATAAGGGTGTCAGGGTCCAATGAACGAACAATATTCCGCAATGCGAAGTAATGTCAGTATGCTCGGCAAACTGCTCGGGGATACGATTAAGGATGCGCTGGGCGAGAACATCCTCGACCGGGTGGAAACCATCCGTAAGCTCTCCAAGTCATCCCGTGCAGGTAATGACACTCATCGTAAGGAACTGCTTAATACGCTGCAAAACCTCTCCAATGACGAGTTACTGCCGGTGGCCCGCGCATTTAGCCAGTTTCTCAACCTCACCAACGTGGCTGAGCAGTATCAGACCATTTCGCACAGCGGTGAAGGCGCAAACCATCCTGAACTGCTGAAAAAGACCTTCGAGACCCTGAAACAGCAGAAAAATATCAGCGAAGCCGCAATCCGCGAGGCGATTGAGTCGCTGTCGCTGGAGCTGGTGCTGACTGCGCACCCGACCGAAATCACCCGCCGCACGCTGATTCACAAGCTGGTGGAGGTCAACAGTTGCCTCAAGCAACTCGATCACAGTGACATTTCCGACTACGAACGTAACCAGATTATGCGCCGTCTGCGCCAGCTGGTGGCGCAGGCCTGGCACACCGATGAAATCCGCAAATATCGTCCGACCCCGATTGATGAAGCCAAATGGGGCTTTGCGGTGGTCGAAAACAGCTTATGGGAAGGCGTTCCGGCCTTTCTGCGCGAGCTGAACGAGCAGGTCGAAGACGCCTTCGGCATTAAGCTGCCGGTCGATTTCGTGCCGGTGCAGTTCACCTCATGGATGGGCGGCGATCGTGACGGCAACCCTAACGTCACGGCCGCCATTACCCGCCACGCGATGCAACTGAGCCGCTGGAAAGCGGCCGATCTGTTCCTGCGCGACATCGGCGTGCTGATCTCTGAGCTGTCGATGTCGGAGTGCAGCGAAGAAGTGCGCCGACTGAGCGGCGATCCGGACGCGCTGGAACCTTACCGGATGATCCTGAAACGTCTGCGCAGTCAGCTGATGACCACGCAGGCATTCCTTGAGCGTCGTCTGAAAGGCGAGCGTCTGCCGCGTCCGGCAGATCTGCTGGTCTCAAACGATCAGCTATGGGATCCGCTGTATGCCATTTATCAGTCGCTGCAGCAGTGCGGCATGGGCATCATCGCTAACGGCCAGCTGCTGGATACGCTGCGCCGCGTGAAATGCTTTGGCGTGCCGCTGGTGCGTATCGACCTGCGCCAGGAGAGCACCCGCCATACCGAAGCGATTGCGGAAGTGACCCGCTATCTCGGCCTCGGCGATTATGAAAGCTGGTCCGAAGCGGACAAACAGGCCTTCCTGATCCGCGAACTGAATTCAAAACGTCCACTGCTGCCGCGCAGCTGGGAACCCAGCGATGAGACGCGCGAAGTGCTGGAAACCTGCCGCGTTGCGGCTGAAGCCCCACAGGGCTCGATCGCCGCTTACGTGATCTCAATGGCGAAAACGCCGTCTGACGTGCTGGCGGTCCATCTGCTACTGAAAGAGGCGGGCATCAACTATGCCATGCCGGTGGCACCGCTGTTTGAAACGCTCGACGACCTGAATAATGCCAACGACGTGATGAGCCAGCTGCTGAGCATTGACTGGTATCGCGGCTTTATTCAGGGCAAACAGATGGTGATGATTGGCTATTCTGACTCGGCGAAAGATGCCGGCGTCATGGCTGCCAGCTGGGCGCAGTATCAGGCGCAGGATGCGCTGATCAAAACCTGTGAAAAGGCCGGGATTTCGCTGACCCTGTTCCACGGACGCGGCGGCACCATCGGCCGTGGCGGCGCACCGGCACATGCGGCTCTGCTGTCACAGCCACCGGGCAGCCTGCGTGGCGGCCTGCGCGTCACCGAACAGGGCGAGATGATTCGCTTCAAATATGGTTTGCCGGAAGTCACCATCGCCAGCCTGTCGCTCTATACCGGCGCGATTCTTGAAGCGAACCTGATGCCGCCACCGGAGCCGAAACGCGAATGGCGCGACATCATGGATCAGCTCTCTGCCGACTCCTGTGCGATGTATCGTGGCTATGTGCGTGAAAATGAAGATTTTGTACCCTACTTCCGTTCAGCGACGCCGGAGCAGGAGCTGGGCAAACTGCCGTTGGGTTCACGTCCGGCTAAACGTCGTCCGACCGGCGGCGTAGAGTCGCTGCGTGCGATTCCATGGATTTTCGCCTGGACGCAAAACCGTCTGATGCTCCCTGCCTGGCTGGGTGCTGGTGCGGCGCTGCAACAGGCGATGGCGGCGGGCCATCAGGATCAGCTGGAAGCGATGTGTCGCGACTGGCCGTTCTTCTCCACACGCCTTGGCATGCTGGAGATGGTGTTCTCGAAAGCCGACCTGTGGCTGGCGGAATATTACGATCAGCGGCTGGTCGAAAAGTCACTCTGGCCGCTGGGCAAACAGCTGCGCGACCAGCTGGATGCGGACATCAAAGCAGTACTGACCATTGCTAACGACTCTCACCTGATGGCCGATCAGCCGTGGATTGCTGAGTCGATTGCGTTGCGTAACGTCTATACCGATCCTCTTAACGTGCTGCAGGCGGAACTGCTGCATCGTTCGCGCGCTCAGGAAGCCCGCGGTGATGAGCCGGATGCTCGCGTTGAGCAGGCATTAATGGTGACCATTGCGGGTGTGGCAGCCGGCATGCGCAATACCGGTTAAGCCGGTGCCGGCGTGGCACTCGCGCCGGGTAGTGATAATAAAAAAGTCGGGATAATCCCGACTTTTTTATTGGCTGAAGCGGACGAATCAGGCCGCCGCGGCGGCAGGACGCACCCCAAGGGTGTGGCAGATGGCATAGCTCATTTCGGCACGGTTCAGGGTGTAGAAGTGGAAATCTTTTACCCCTTCACGCGACAGAATCTTCACCATATCCATCGCGATGTTGGCGCCAACCATTTTGCGCGTCTCGGCGTCATCATCCAGCCCGGCAAACATCGCATTCATCCAGCCCGGCACGCGTACATTGGTCAGCGTGGCGAAGCGTTGCAGCTGTTTAAAGTTCGAGACCGGCAGAATACCGGGCACGATCTCTACGTCGATACCGGTCGACACGCAGCGATCGCGGAAGCGTAAATAGCTTTCGACGTCGAAAAAGAACTGGGTGATCGCCCGGTTCGCGCCTGCATCGATTTTGCGCTTCAGGTTAATCAGATCGGCCTGCGCGCTTTTGGCTTCCGGATGGACTTCCGGATAAGCCGCAACCGAAACATCAAAATCACCGACCTCTTTCAGCAGCGAGACCAGATCGCAGCCGTACATGTCTGGCTTACCGCCGCCTGGTGGCAGGTCACCGCGCAGCGCCACGATATGACGGATGCCGTTGTTCCAGTAATCCTGCGCGATGGTGCGTAACTCTTCCCGCGTGGCATCGACACAGGTCAGGTGCGGCGCGGCTTCCAGACCGGTACGATCTTTGATGCCTTTAATAATGCTGTGGGTGCGATCGCGCTCGCCAGAGTTCGCGCCGTAGGTGACAGAGACGAATTTTGGTTTCAGGCTGCTCAGGCGATCGATTGAGGACCACAGCGTCGCTTCCATTTCGCTGGTACGAGGCGGAAAGAATTCAAATGAGACGTTAATTTGCCCGTTCAGCTCGGCCAGGCTCTGGTTTAGCGCTTCGCGCTGATTGGCATGAAAGAAACTCATCCTGCATCCTCATCGATCACATCGGTTAACTGTCGACCTGCAAACATCCATACGTTTAGACGTCCAGATGTTCAAAATGACCGAATCCTTCTTCAGCGTCAACTAAAAAATGATCAACAACGGTGATAAATTTTCATTCAACCTGAAGGAAATTCATAATGGGCGAGGACGGAGAGAAAGCAGGCGCCGAAGCGCCTGAGAAGAAAGGATTACAGCAGTTGCGCCAGGCGATTGATATCTGACTGAATTGCGCCTGCGGTGACATCACGTCCCGCACCCGGACCGCGGATCACCAGCGGATTATCCCGGTACCAGCGGCTTTCAATGGCAA
Source organism: Pantoea sp. X-Soil-YNGN-775 (assembly GCF_059730575.1). Lineage (NCBI taxonomy): Bacteria > Pseudomonadati > Pseudomonadota > Gammaproteobacteria > Enterobacterales > Erwiniaceae > Pantoea > Pantoea sp. X-Soil-YNGN-775. Next base: position 4,111,475 of record NZ_AP035945.1, read on the forward strand.
AAACGTTATCGCACGGCAACAACGCGGCGAGAGGATGCTCCGGACGCACGGCTTCGACACCGACGCGCGCTTTGCCGTTGCCATCAAAACGGGCAACGTAGCGCAGCAGCAGGCCCAGCTCCTGCGCGGCTTCCAGCCGTTGCAGCATCTGCTCATTCAGCTCTTCACCATTTTCAAAGAAATGGTCGATCGAACCCTGCTGGCAGTTATCCGGCACCAGCGATTCAACCCGAACCTGATCCGGCTCGATGTCATATCCCGCTTCACGCGCCAGAATCACCAGCTTACGCATCACGTCCTGTCCGGAGAGATCAACCCGCGGATCGGGCTCGGTTAAGCCCTGCTGCCACGCCTGGTCCACCAGCTCGGTGAACGGTACCGTGCCGTCAAACTGCAGGAACAGCCACGACAGCGTGCCAGAGAAGATGCCGCTGATCGCCAGGATAGTGTCGCCGCTGTCGCGCAGATCGCGCACCGTGTAGTTAATCGGCAGGCCTGCACCCACTGTGGCGTTATATAACCAGTGACGGCCGGTTTTGGTAAACGCATCACGGATTTGCCGCCACGTCTGGCTGTCCGACGCACCCGCCACCTTATTGGCGCTGATGACGTGGAAACCGTGGCTGGCAAAATCAAGATACTGCTGCGCCAGCGGCGTACTGGCCGTGACGTCCAGTACCACTAAGTCGTCAAACGGGTGCGCCCGCATCCACAGAAACAGCGACTCTTCATCACGTTCCACCGCTTCATCATCAAAGAAGGCCAGCGCCCGGCTGGCGTCCAGTCCGTCATAGCTCAGCAGGCTGCGGCGGCTGTCCGCCACACCGGCCAGCACAAATTCAAATCCGGTGCGGGCCGACAGGTTTTCGTGGTCACGGGCGAACAGTTCCAGCCAGCGTGAACCGATATTACCTTTACCAAACAGCATCAGGCCGATGCGCTTTTCCGCCCGGAACAGCGACTGGTGTAATCCCTGAATCAGGTGCCGGGTCGGCCCGACGCGCAGCACCGCCACCACGCTGATGTGCTCTTCTGACTGCCAGATAAACTCAACCGGCTGGTCTTTTAACTGCTGCCAGAAACGGTGAGTATGCAGCGGATTGCGGGTGACGCCCGCGCCCACCAGCGCCACCAGCGCCAGCCCGTCACGCAGCTGCAGATGGCCCGGCAGACCGGCATCCTGCAGCAGCGAAAAGGCGCTGTTGACCACTTCAGAGGTATAGCAGAGCTGCAGCAGCTGCCGATCGGGATGCACGCCCACCGCCAGCGGACGCAGCTGGGCGCGTTTCAGCAGCAGATCGATCTCTTTATGCTGCAGGCTGAAATCGTGCTGTTCCGGCAGCTGAATCTCTATCAGGCAAACGTCATCGTGACTGGTGACGATACGGGCGCCGGTACCGGAAGCCAGTACGCGCTCAATACGGGTTGATCCCTGCTCCGGCTGGTAGCTGCAGCGCAGTTGCAGATCAATGTCGCTGCCCGAGACCGGCTGCAGCGTACGGGTATGCAGCACCGGCGCGGCCAGGCGCGCCAGTTCACTGGCTTCATCCAGCCTTAACAGCGGCAGCAGGCAGGCATCGGAAACCTTACGGGGATCGGCACTGTAAACGCCGGCCACATCGCTCCAGATGGTGACGCGACCGACGCCAGCCAGCGCGCCAATCTGCGTCGCCGAATAGTCGGAACCGTTACGTCCAAGCAGCACCGTTTCACCGGCGTCGTTACGGCTGATGAAGCCGGTCACTACGATGCGCTGGTGCGGATGCTGTGCCAGCAGAGTTTGCAGTAGCGGCCACGACTTGCCTTCATCCACCTGGGGTTGTGCCGCCCGTTCAGCACGCAGAAAATCGCGCGCGTCCAGCCAGCAGGCCTGCATATCACGCTGGCTCAGCACCGCCGCCATCAGACGGGCCGACCAGATTTCACCGTGCCCGACCACTTCGGCATACACCGCGTCGGTTAGCGTGCCATCCAGCAGGGCGGCCAGTTTTTCCAGATCGCGGATGAATGCTGAGACTAACGGTTCAGCGATCTCAGCAGGCAGCAGCGCGCTAATCAGCTCGCTTTGATAACGCCGTAAAGCCTGTTGCACCTGGTGCGCAGACAGCCGATCGCTCTGGCTGAGCTTAAGCCAGCTAATCAGCTGGTTGGTGGTCGAGCCTGCCGCTGACACCACCATCATGTCGCCCGGCTGGCTGTAGTCCGCCATAATGCTGGCTACACGCTGGTAGCAGCGCGCATCCGCCAGGCTACTGCCGCCAAATTTATGCAACTGCCTGATATCCGGCGTTCCCGCGCCTGCTGAAATCGTCATGCTTAATCCTCGGCTGCGATCCGGAATGCATTATCCAGATCGGCAATTAAATCTTCGTGATCTTCGATGCCGACAGAAACACGCAGCAGCGTGTCGGAGATGCCGGCGGCGGCCCGCGCTTCTGCCGACATTCCCGCATGCGTCATGGTCGCGGTGTGGGAAATCAGACTCTCCACCCCGCCCAGTGATTCCGCCAGCGTAAATAGCCGCAGCGCTTTCAGGAAGCGGCGCAGCAAAGCCTCATCACCGTCGACCTCGAAGCTCAGCATCGCGCCAAAGCCGCGCTGCTGGCGCGCGGCATACTCGTGTCCGGCGTTTTCCGGCAGCGAAGGATGATACAACTTTTTCACCAGTTTCTGTTGCTTCAGATAATCAACAATGGCTAATGCATTGCGCTGCGCGGCAGCCATGCGTGGCGCTAAAGTCCGGATACCGCGCAGCAGCAGATAGCTGTCAAATGCCGAACCGGTGACGCCAATATTGTTGGCCCACCACGCCAGGTCGGTCGCCAGCTGAGGATCTTTAGCGATGACCGTGCCCGCCACCACATCGGAATGACCGTTGAGGTATTTGGTGCAGGAGTGAATGACCAAATCCGCGCCCAGCGCCAGCGGATTCTGTAACGCCGGACTCATAAAGGTGTTATCCACCACGCTCAGGGCGCCGGCAGCGCGGGCATCCGCGCAAATAGCGCTGATGTCGACCACGCGCAACAGGGGATTGCTGGGGCTTTCAATCAGCACCAGCTTCGGCTTTTCATCCAGCGCCGCCTGCAGTGCATTCGGGTCACCCTGATCGACAAACTTCACCCGATAAGCGCCGCGCTTGCTCAGGCTGTCAAACAGCCGGTAGCTGCCGCCATAGCAGTCGTGTGGTGCCACCAGCAGATCGCCAGGCTTCAGAAACACCGTTGTCACCAGGTGAATCGCCGACATCCCGGTATTGGTTAATACCGCACCCGCCCCGCCTTCCAGTTCGGCCAGCGTCCGCTGCACTACATCACGGGTCGGATTGCCGCGACGTGAATAGTCATGTGCGCGTGGCTCATTGAAATCCAGGAAGTTATAGGTGCTGGAAAGGTGAATCGGTGGGACAACGCAGCCATATTGCTCGTCATCATTCAAACCGCTGCGGACTGCGATGGTTGCCTGTTTGCGCGTCATAGGGCTTATTGTTCCTGAAGTGTGAAATGTTGAGGCACAGGATATCACCCTCTAATTAGACGTCAATACATCTGGACATCTAAATGTCTTTGCGTATAGATTGAGCAGAAACGCAATAACCGCTAAAATTATGCGTCATCGCCTGGCGCTCAGCCGACAATTCAGACGCTGTGAGCGAAGAAAACCCGCCATATCAGGGGTCAGGCAGGGAAAAATCAGGCATAATTCGCTGATTTCCTCACTTTTAACGTTTATTAATTAAGGTATCCCATGGCTGAATGGAACGGCGAATATATCAGCCCGTACGCCGAGCACGGTAAGAAGAGCGAGCAGGTCAAGAAGATTACGGTTTCTATCCCATTGAGTGTGCTGAAGATTTTAACGGATGAGCGGACCCGTCGTCAGGTCAACAACCTGCGTCACGCCACCAACAGTGAGCTACTGTGTGAAGCGTTTTTGCATGCTTTTACCGGCCAGCCACTGCCAGATGATGTCGATCTGCGTAAAGAGCGCAGCGATGAGATTCCGGAAGAAGCGAAAAAAATCATGCGTGACATGGGTATCGATCCTGATACCTGGGAATATTAATCCGTCAGGCCTGTTTCGCTTAACATTGCTATGTTTCAGATGAGCAGACGCCACACAGCTGCTGCTCATCTGACCTTTCTGTGCGCTAATGCCTCTTTATCCTTCCTCCTCTGCGGTGATTTTTATCTCTGCCAGAATAATTTATTAAGATAATTATTAATATCCATTCTATTTTTAGCAGGGGAATTTCATTCCCGTATGAGAGTCTATTCAAGGCGTTAATGGAGGAATTACTATTGTTCCCGATTAGCTGACTCCGTAAAATTTCTGCAAAAGCAATTATTTGCAGGAAGCATGATGGCAGTCAAATGTATAACAAAAAAACAAAAGACATTCTTATTAATTATTAACCTGTTTTCTCTGGCGATCTTTTCCTTTTCTGACCGGGCGAGTGCAGCGCTGCCTGTGGCAGAAAAGAATAGCGAAACGCATGCATTTTTGCAGGATCAAATACGCAAAGAGCAATTAATCCCTAAACCGGGAAAAAGTGCGTCTGAACAAAAACGTATTAAGCATAAAGAGATCGCTTTTCCAGATGAATCGAACTGCTACACAATCGAGAAGGTTTATTTAAGTCCGGATAACGAAAAACTTAACCTTGAAAAATTAAAATATTTCACCTCGCAGGCAGAAGGTAAATGTCTGGGTACTGCGGGCATAAGTCTGCTGGCAAAAACATTGCAAAACGAAATCATCAGGCTGGGATATATCACTACGCGGGTTGATTTACCTAATCAGAATCTGTCAGATCATGCATTAACCTTTGAAATCAATGCCGGTAAAATTGGCAATATCGTGGTTAATAAAGCAAGTGGCGATTATATCAATCTCAGAAACACCCTGCCGCTGAAAGCGGGCGACATTCTCGAACTTAGCGATCTCGAACAAGGTAGTTTTAACCTGCAGCGAGTTCCGGGCTCGAGGGTAAAGATTAATTTATTACCGGGCAGCAATAAAGGTGAAAGTGATATTTATATCCAGCGCGAGCAGGATAAATACTGGCAGGTGGGAGCATGGATCAATGATGCGGGTTCGGTTGCAACCGGCCGTTACCAGGCTGGAGGGGCACTTTATTTAAATAATTTGACGTCTTTAAGCGACACATTATATGTCTCCTATGGCCAGGACATTGCGCCGAGGCATACGGTAAAAGGGAACAGTAATAAATCAATAGGCTATTCCCTGCCATGGGGTTACTGGTGGCTCGATCTGTACGCCAGTCAGAGTCAGTATCAGCAATACATGACCGGTAACTGGGCCAACTGGCGGCTGAATAATAAAAACAGCTACTACAGCGCGCAACTTAATCGCCTGATCTCACGCACCGAGCATCAGACCACCACCGCTGGCCTGCAAATATTTAATACCGAATCACGCTATGCGCTCAATGATTTCAATCTCGCCAGCATGCATAAAAAAAATGCGGGATGGAAAGCCGTATTGCAACATCAGCTCAGTTACGATAATGCCAGCCTTGCGACCAGCCTGAGTTATCAAAAGAAGATGCCATGGTTTGGTAGTCATCAGACTGTTGAGCAGGAATATAAGCTTATTGATAACCAGGGCAGGATTGTCACCCTTGACCTGGAAGGCTCACTAAACTTTCCTTTTTACGGTAACTGGCTGAACTATTCACCCCATTTTAGCCTGCAGTATTCGCCCGATAACCTCTCTTCGCTTAACCGTTTTTCGCTGGCAAACCGCTGGACGGTGCGCGGCTTCGATGGCGAAAATTCGCTGCAGGATAATAAAGGATGGTTCTGGCGCAACGATATTAGCTGGATTGTCCCCGGCAAAGCCGTGCAACCTTATCTCGGTGTGGATGCAGGTCAGATTTATGGGCATTACAGTCAACAATATTACACAGGAAAAACGGTTATCGGCAGCGTTGTCGGTGTACGGGGTAAATACCGGCAAACTTACCTTGACCTTTTTTCCGGCACACCACTTAAAAAGCCACAGGGCTTTCACACCGATCCTCTTACGCTGGGTTTCTCTCTGCAATGGAAATACTGAGAAAACGAGGATTATTTTACATAACCACAGTACACAGCGTTAAAAACATCAATACTTTAAGGGATAAAAATGAAAAAGCATAAAATGAATCTATTATTTCTGGCGACTCTGGCCACGCTCAGCTGCCAGCCAGCCTTTGCTGCACTTGACAGTTACACCCATGCAAACGGTTCAACGGTGGTTAACATTAATAAAGCCGATGCAAATGGTCTTTCGCATAATATGTACCAGAGTTTCAATGTACCCTCTCAGGGCATGATCATTAACAACAGTACAACAGATTTAATCCGTGAAAGCGGTAATATTGCGCATAACAGTAATCTGGAAGGTCCTGCCAGCCTGATTCTTAATGAAGTCATTTCAAAAAACCCGTCTTTTCTCAACGGTTATATAGAAGTTGCTGGTCAAAAAGCGGATGTCATTATCGCCAACCCTAACGGCATTAGCTGTTCTGGCTGTGGCTTTATTAATACCGGTCGGGCCACGCTCACCACCGGCACGCCAAAATTCTCTGACGGCGTATTAACCGGCTTTAAAGTAGAACAAGGTTCGATTAATGTTAGTGGTAATGGCCTGAAAGGAGCCGACTATACCGATCTGCTGGCACAAAAAATTAATGTTATGGGGCAGATTGAAACCAGCCAGTTGAACGCGATTGCAGGTAGCTATGATTACGATATCGTGTCGGGACAGGTAACTGTAAACGGAAACAGCCAGCGTTACGATAACAGTATCGATGTAAGCGCGCTGGGAGGCGTAACGGCGGGGGTTATTCAACTGCAAACCACTGAGGCGGGAGCAGGAGTAAATAATAGTGGCATACTTAACGCCAACAGCCTTTATATTTCGTCTAATGGGGCGTTAACTAATAATGGCACCGTTGAAAGTGGCCTTATCAGTGCGTCTGCCAGCAACGGAATGATAAATAAAGGTGATTTGTCTTCTGATCAGACAATATTAAAGATAAAAGGCGCGTTCCATAATGAGGGGGGGATTAAAACCACTGCTAATGCCACCATTGCGACAGTGGGAAATTTTTATAATAGCGAAAAGGCGACAATCAGTACCTCAGGCAATATAAAGATCGCTTCTTTATCGGGTGATATTGAGAATAGAGGTAAAATTACAGCGGAGAATAATCTGGTAATAGAGACAGGTTATGGCCCGGTTGACGGCGTAACCAAAGCCCTCTACCAAACCCAGGTGCTCAACTCAGGGTCATTGCAGGCAGGTGCAATCAGTGTGGATGCGGTTAAGGAAATAAACCTCCTGTCAGGCGGCGATGTCACCTCGCAAAGTCTGGCTTATCTTTCTGCTAAAAAGTTCTCTAATGCTGCAAATCTGACCGCTCAGAATGCCATTATTATGGCGGGAGAAGTCCGCAATGAAGGGGTTATGCAGGCTACCGGTCTATTAAGTGTATCTGGTGATAAAGGAATCACTAATACCGGCACCCTGAAAGCAGAAACCTTAGCACTGGCAACCGATGAGAAAATCAGTAATTCATCCTGTGTATGGTGGATATTCTGTACTTCAGGCACCATGACGGCGGATAACATCATCATTAATGCGCCTAAGATTGCCAGTATCCGCGATCTGGATGGTAACTATATGACACCATCACTTGAACTGAATAAACCTGTGGCGCCCTCAGTACCGGGCACCGGTCTGTAATAAAAGCATGCGCCTGTAAGCAAACGACATAAAAAAACCCAGCCGAAGCTGGGTTTTTTCTTGCCGCCGAACCCGCAGGTTCAGGTGCCTTTTAATCTTATTTTTTAGCGCCTGGCACGCTGAAACGCTTGTTAAAGCGGTCAACACGGCCACCAGTTGCCACTTCACGCTGCTTACCGGTGTAGAACGGGTGGCATTTACCACATACGTCCAGGTTCAGTTCGTGAGTCAGTGTCGAACGGGTGTGAATCTCGTTGCCGCAGGTACATTTGATAGTAACTGCTTCGTATTTCGGGTGAATACCTTGTTTCATGGGAAACCTCATATAAGGCCGTGTCGCTCTCCGTACCAGGTCGTAACCCGCACAGCACCACACGCGGTTGAACAATAAAGGGTGGACTCCGGCAAGATCTTTCTCACCGAAGGCGCAACATTATACAGCTAACTTCTGATTGCTGCAAATATATGCTGAGATACCCGCCACCGGGGCCAGCGTGTACACTATCTTCCCCCGATGATTGAGCCGGAAAGAGATTGCTATGCCCGTTGTTCAGGTTGCCCTGCCCGTCCCCTTGCCCCGTCTGTTTGACTATCTGCCCCCGGTCGGTGCGCAGCCGGTGATTGGCGGTCGCGTGAGCGTGCCGTTCGGCAACCGCAAAATGATCGGCATTGTCGTTGCGCTGCGTGACAACAGCGATCTGCCGGAAGCGCAACTGAAACGCGTTGCGGAGGTGCTGGACAGTGAATCACTCTATCCGCCGTCGTTGTGGCGCATCCTCAACTGGGCGGCCAGCTATTATCATTCCCCGCTCGGTGAAGTGCTGAGCCATGCGATACCGGTGCTGCTGCGTCAGGGTAAACCGGCGCAGGACAATCCATTATGGCAATGGGTGATCACCGAGCAGGGCCGCGCCACGGCACCCGAAAGCTTAAAACGCGCGCCGAAACAGCAGCAGGCGCTGGCCGCCCTGCGTCAGCGGCCGCTCTATCGTCATCAGGTCAGCGAACACGATCTGACGGATGCGGCAATGCAGGCGCTACGGGCTAAAGGTCTGTGTGAGCTGCATGAACATCAGCCGCAGATGCATGACTGGCGCACCACCTTCGCGATTAAAGGCGAACGCCTGCGGCTGAATACCGATCAGGCGATGGCGGTTGGCGCAATCCGGGCAGAAGATGAACAGTATGCCGCATGGCTGCTGGCGGGCATCACCGGCTCCGGCAAAACCGAGGTTTATCTCAGCGTGCTGGAAAATGTGCTGTCACGCGGCAAGCAGGCGCTGGTGCTGGTACCCGAAATTGGCTTAACCCCGCAAACCATCGCCCGTTTCCGTGAGCGCTTCGATGCGCCGATCGATGTGCTCCACTCTGCCTTAAATGACAGTGAGCGGCTGGCGGTATGGCTGCGCGCGCGACGGGGCGAAACGGCCATCGTGATCGGCACCCGCTCGGCGCTGTTTACTCCGCTGGCGCGCCCCGGGGTGATCATTATTGATGAAGAGCACGACAGCTCCTATAAACAGCAGGAAGGCTGGCGCTACCAGGCACGCGATCTGGCGGTATTCCGCGCGCATGAAGAGAACATCCCAATAGTGATGGGATCGGCGACGCCGGCACTGGAGACGCTGCACAACGTCCGCAGCGGTAAATATCGTCAGCTCGACCTGACGAAACGCGCCGGTAATGCCCGACCGGCACTGCAACAGTTGATCGATCTGAAAGGCGTGCAGCTGACCGGCGGCCTGGCACCGGCGCTGATCGGCAAAATGCGCCAGCATCTGCAGGCTGACAATCAGGTGCTGCTGTTTCTGAATCGCCGTGGCTTTTCGCCGGCCCTGCTATGCCACGATTGTGGCTGGATTGCCGAATGTTCGCGCTGTGACCGCTACTACACGCTGCATCAGCACCACCGCCAGCTGCGCTGCCACCATTGCGACAGCCAGCGACCGCTGCCTAATCAGTGTCCGCAATGTGGCTCGACCCATTTGCTGCCGGTGGGTGTCGGTACTGAACAGCTGGAACAGCAGCTCGGCTCGCTGTTTCCCGGCATCCCGGTATCGCGCATCGACCGCGATACCACCAGCCGCAAAGGTGCGCTGGAGCAGCATCTGGCCGATGTCCATCGCGGCGGCGCTCGCATACTGGTCGGTACCCAGATGCTGGCAAAAGGCCACCACTTCCCCGACGTCACGCTGGTCTCGCTGCTGGATGTGGATGGTGCGCTGTTCTCCGCTGATTTCCGTGCGGCTGAACGGTTTGCCCAGCTTTACACTCAGGTTGCCGGTCGCGCCGGTCGCGCCGGTAAACAGGGCGAAGTGCTGCTGCAGACCCACCATCCTGAACATCCGCTGTTGCAGACCCTGCTGCATAAAGGTTATTTCGCCTTTGCCCAGCAGGCGCTGCTGGAGCGCCAGGCGGTGTTCCTGCCGCCATGGAGCCGCCACGCGCTGTTCCGGGCGGAAGATATGGATAATCAGCAAGCGGCGGAATTCCTGCAGCAGCTGCGAAATCTGCTGGAGTCGAGCCCGCTCAATGACAGCGCGATGTGGTTTATGGGCCCCCTGCCTGCCCTGCAGCCAAAACGCAGCGGCCGCTGGCGCTGGCAGCTGCTGGTCCAGCATCCTTCGCGTCAGCGTCTGCAACAGTTACTGAGCAGTTCATTGCCGCTGGTTTCCACCCTGCCCGCCGCGCGCAAAGTAAAATGGACGCTGGATATCGATCCCACCGAGAGCTGATGCGCGTGACACTGCGAGCCAGATCGAAAAAAGTCGCATAAGTCACAATTTTTATGCAAATTAAGTAACAACCAGCCGGGCAATCGTTAACAATGTTGCCCGGCTTGCTTTTAGGTCAGGCAAAACAGAATCGAACGCGCCATAACGCGTCAGGAGCATGTGTTGGAGCAGAATCAACAACCGCCCGCCGCCACCATGAAAGACGTAGCGGAAAAAGCGGGCGTCTCAACCGCCACCGTTTCGCGTGCGCTGATGAACCCGGAGAAAGTCTCTGCCGCCACCCGGCAGAAAGTTGAGCAGGCGGTTGCGGCGGTGGGATATGCGCCGCATGGGCTGACCCGCAACGCGCGCCGTAACGATACCCAGACCATTCTGGTGATTGTTCCCGACATCTGCGATCCCTTCTTCAGCGAAATCATTCGCGGCGTCGAAGTCACGGCGGCCGCAGAGGGCTATCTGGTCCTGATTGGCGACTGCGCGCACCAGAATCAGCAGGAAAGAACCTTTCTGAACCTGATGCTGACGCGGCAGATCGATGGCATGGTGCTGCTGGGATCCCAGCTCCCCTTTGATGCCAGCGTCGATGAACAGCGCAATCTGCCACCGATGGTGATGGCAAATGAGTTTGCGCCGGAAATGTCACTGCCCACCGTACACATCGATAACCTGACCGCCGCGTTTGAGGCGGTCAATCATCTGCTGCAGTTGGGACACCGGCAAATCGCCTGTATTGCCGGGCCGGAAGAGATGCCGCTCTGTCAGTATCGCCTGCAGGGTTATGTCCAGGCGATGCGCCGCAGCGGGTTAACCGTTGATCCCACCTATATTGTACGGGGCGATTTTACCTTTGAAGCGGGCGTGGCGGCGATGAAGCAGCTGCTGTCGCTGCCACAGCCGCCGCGCGCCCTGTTCTGCCACAGTGATATTATGGCGCTCGGGGCGATGAATCAGGCCAGACGCAGCGGACTGCGGATACCCGAAGATCTGTCGGTGGTCGGGTTTGATGATATTGAGCTGTCGCGTTACTGCGAGCCGCCGTTGACCACCGTGACGCAACCGCGTTATCAGATCGGCCGGGAAGCGATGTTACTGCTACTGGATGAGCTGCAGGGCAAACGCGTCAGCAGTGGATCGCGGCTGCTGGATGCCGGGCTAACCATTCGTGGCAGCACGGCGCCAGCAAAAAAGCGTGAAAAATAAGCGAAATCTGGCATTTTTTTCAGTAGATTCTTAAGGCGAACACTGCTGGTCAAAGTTCCGACCCTTAAGTAACATGGCGGACTCCTTGCCGGGCGCATAAGAACCATCGATTCGCCCATTTGGCACTATTTTTTGAAGGGTATCAGAACGAGAGTGGCACAAAAAGATTATGTAGGCCGCGGGCGTTCAACAGGGACGCGTCGCAAAAAAAGCCCCAGCCGTGGCAAGAAGAGTAAAGGCGGTTCGGGAACATCAAAATTGATGATTGTACTGGCGGTTGCGGTGTTGGTGACCTTTGCCGGTGGTTTATGGTTCCTGGCGCATCACAAGAAAGAGGACGTGCCGGTCATTACGGATCATAAAGCCAACGGTAATGGCTTACCGCCTAAGCCAGAAGAGCGCTGGAAGTACATCAAAGAGCTGGAAAATCGTCAGGTCACCGTGCCGACGCCTATCGAGCCCTCTTCAGGCGGCGAAGTGAAATCGCAGACTCAGCTGACCGACGAGCAACGCCAGTTGCTGGAGCAGATGCAGGCCGACATGCGTCAGCAGCCAACGCAGCTGAACGAAGTGCCGTGGAACGAGCAGACGCCGGCCCAGCGTCAGCAGACGCTGCAACATCAGCAGCAGTTGCAGCAACTGCAACGCCAACAGCAGCAGGTACAGCAGCAGCAACAACGCCAGCAGTTGCAGGCGCAGCAACAGCAGCAACGTCAGCAACAATTGCAGCAGCAACAACAGCGTCAGCAGCAGCAGCAGCAGCAGCAGCAGCAGCAAAACGTACAGCGCCAGACGCAGCCTGCACCGATTACGCGTGAACCGGTGTCACAACCGAAACCGCAGGAAACCGCGAAAGCCAAACCCGCCGAGAAAGCCTCTTCTCAGCGCTGGATGGTGCAGTGTGGCTCCTTCAAAGGCACTGACCAGGCGGAATCGGTACGTGCTGGCTTAGCCTTCGAAGGTTTTGAAAGCCGGATTACTACCGGCGGCGGCTGGAATCGTGTGGTTATCGGCCCTTATAAAGACCGCGCCACCGCCGACAGCACTCTGAAACGCCTGCGCAGTTCCGGTCACTCCAGCTGTATTCCGCTCGCCGTCGGGGGTTGAAACCCGTCAAACCCGCCCCATATCTGTTTGCATGAACCTCCGCGCCCGGTGCGCGGAGCCTTTTTCCGAATGCAACAAGGGGTCTGCCCGTGACAACAATAGTAAGTGTACGACGCAACGGCCAGGTAGTGATTGGCGGTGATGGCCAGGCTACGCTCGGCAATACCGTGATGAAAGGCAACGTTAAAAAAGTGCGTCGTTTATACAACGATAAAGTGATCGCCGGGTTTGCTGGCGGCACTGCAGATGCCTTCACCCTGTTTGAACTCTTCGAACGTAAACTGGAAATGCATCAGGGTCACCTGGTGAAAGCCGCGGTTGAGCTGGCCAAAGACTGGCGTACTGACCGCATGCTGCGCCGCCTTGAAGCATTACTGGCGGTCGCCGATGAGTCAGCGTCGCTGATCATCAGCGGCAACGGTGATGTCATCCAGCCTGAAAATGATCTGATCGCCATCGGTTCCGGTGGTCCTTTCGCCCAGGCAGCCGCCCGTGCGCTGCTGGAAAATACTGAGATGGGTGCACGCGACATCGTTGAAAAATCGCTGAACATCGCGGGTGATATCTGCATCTACACTAACCATAACGTTAATTTCGAAGAATTACCGTCCAAGGCGTAAGGATTAAAACATGTCTGAGATGACTCCGCGCGAAATCGTCAGCGAGCTGAACCGTTTTATCATTGGCCAGGATAGCGCTAAGCGCGCCGTGGCTATCGCGCTGCGTAACCGCTGGCGCCGCATGCAGCTTGACGAAGAGCTGCGCCATGAAGTAACACCGAAAAACATTCTGATGATCGGCCCGACCGGTGTCGGTAAAACCGAGATCGCCCGTCGACTGGCTAAACTGGCGAATGCGCCATTTATTAAAGTTGAAGCGACCAAATTCACCGAAGTGGGTTACGTCGGTAAAGAAGTAGACTCGATCATCCGCGACCTGACCGACTCTGCGATTAAAATGGTCCGCAGTCAGGCGATTGAAAAGAACAAATACCGCGCCGAAGAGATGGCGGAAGAGCGCATCCTTGATGTGCTGATCCCACCGGCGAAAAATAACTGGGGCCAGCCAGAACAGGCACCCGAGCCATCAGCCGCCCGCCAGTCTTTCCGCAAAAAACTGCGTGAAGGCCAGCTGGACGACAAAGAAATTGAGATCGACCTGGCCGCCAGCGGTCCGGGTGTTGAGATCATGGCACCTCCAGGCATGGAAGAGATGACCAGCCAGCTGCAGTCGATGTTCCAGAACCTCGGCGGCCAGAAACAGAAGCCACGCAAGCTGAAGATTAAAGAAGCGATGAAGCTGCTGGTGGAAGAAGAAGCGGCCAAACTGGTCAATCCGGAAGAGCTGAAGCAGGAAGCGATTGAGGCGGTCGAGCAGCACGGTATCGTGTTTATCGATGAGATCGACAAAATCTGTAAGCGCGGCGGCCAGAATGCCGGCGGCCCGGATGTGTCACGTGAAGGGGTTCAGCGCGACCTGCTGCCGCTGGTTGAAGGCTGTACCGTTTCGACTAAACACGGCATGGTGAAAACTGACCACATTCTGTTTATCGCCTCTGGCGCTTTCCAGGTGGCCAGTCCGTCCGATCTGATCCCGGAACTGCAGGGTCGTCTGCCGATTCGTGTTGAACTACAGGCGCTGACCGTGAACGATTTCGAGCGCATTCTGACTGAACCGAACGCGTCGGTCACCGTGCAGTATAAAGCGTTGATGAACACCGAAGGCGTTAACATCGACTTCACCGCCGACGGTATCCGTCGTATCGCTGAAGCGGCCTGGCAGGTGAACGAGACCACCGAAAACATCGGTGCGCGTCGTCTGCATACCGTGCTGGAGCGTCTGATGGAAGATATCTCTTATGACGCCAGCGATCGCCACGGCGAGTCCGTCACCATTGATGCTGACTATGTCGGTAAACATCTGGATGAACTGGTGGCCGACGAAGACCTGAGCCGCTTTATCCTCTAATCGGGTCGATCACTACTTTTCTCAAGCCCAGCCATCAGGTTGGGCTTTTTTATGCATGCTCTTGATGCAACGCTGCTTTTTTCCACTGATGATTTTGCCAACAATCAGCATAAAGCGATATACTTACCGCTCCTGTGGCAAACAGACGAAACCCTTATGAAATACGATACATCTGAACTCTGCGATATCTACCATGAAGAAGTGAATGTTGTTGAACCGCTTTTTTCAAACTTTGGTGGGCGCACTTCATTCGGTGGTCAGATTACCACAGTGAAATGCTTTGAAGACAACGGTTTACTTTATGACCTGCTGGAAGAAAATGGCCGGGGCCGGGTGCTGGTGATTGACGGCGGCGGCTCGGTGCGTCGGGCGCTGGTCGATGCCCAGCTGGCGCGCCTGGCGGCCACTAACGAGTGGGAAGGCCTGGTGATTTACGGTTCAGTTCGTCAGGTTGATGAGCTGGAAGAGCTGGAGATCGGCATTCAGGCGATCGCGGCGATTCCGGCTGGTGCAGCGGGTGAAGGGATTGGTGAAAGCGATGTGCGCGTCAATTTTGGCGGCGTCACCTTCTTTTCCGGCGACCATCTCTATGCCGATAACACCGGTATTATCCTGTCAGAAGACGCGCTGGACCTCGAATAACGCCAGCCATGAAAAACGGGTGCCTGAGCACCCGTTTTCACGTCAGCTGAGGCTTCAAACCTCTTCCATTTTTCCCAGCAATGCACGCAGACGTTCCTGCCACACGTGTTGCTCTTCTTTCAGGTGCTGATTTTCACGCATCAGCGCATCGTGGTTGCCCGCGACTTGTTGCGCATCGTTACGCAGCGCGTTGTTCTGCTCTTTCAGCTCTTCGATTTCCATCTGCAACAGGGTGATGGTATCAATCGCCTGCTGTACTTTCGCTTCCAGTTTCTCAAACACTTCAAATGACATCTTTCTGACCTCTCCTAAATTCCTGCAAGGCGTTGATGATGCCAGCGTAAGCCAGCAACGTTGTCCCGATTGTATGTAGCCTCACCCCGCAAGTCCAGCAACGCGGGCGCGCCGGGCGCAGTCTGTAACACTTTTCAGCCAATCCCTAAGATTCCGCTGCGCTTAGCGCGGCTCTGCTTTTGCCATCCGTATTGGCCGCGGCAGTAAGTGCCGAATGATGATTTAAGAAAGCCAGAATACGCGAAAACGCGCATTTTTATGACGCAGTACACAAAAAACGATTTCGCTATTTCTCGTTTATGTTCGTTAACGATAAATTTACATCAGCCCTACAATAAAGCTGGGTGACTCATGGACTGAGAACAAAAACTGATAAAATTTAACCTCGCTTCAGGAACAATTATTATGAGTCAGACAACTAACACGCTCAAAGGTCAGTGTATTGCCGAATTTCTGGGGACCGGCTTGATCATTTTCTTTGGTGCAGGCTGTGTAGCTGCGCTGAAACTCGCCGGTGCCGCCTTCGGACAGTGGGAAATCTGTATTATCTGGGGCCTGGGTGTTTCCATGGCTGCCTACCTTACTGCCGGCATTTCAGGTGCGCATCTGAATCCGGCTATCACCGTTGCGCTTTGCCTGTTCGCCAATTTTGAAGGGCGTAAAGTCGTTCCCTACATCGTGTCGCAGGTTGCCGGCGCTTTCTGCGCTGCCGCACTGGTGTACGGTCTCTACTACAGCCTGTTTATCGACTACGAGCAGAGTCATCAGATGGTACGCGGCACGGTTGAAAGTCTCGACCTGGCCGGCATCTTCTCTACCTACCCTAACCCGCACATCGGTGTTGGTCAGGCTTTCCTGGTTGAGATGGTGATCACTGCAGTATTAATGGCGGTCATTATGGGCCTGACGGATGACGGCAACGGCATTCCACGCGGTCCGCTGGCCCCCCTGCTGATCGGCCTGCTGGTAGCGATTATCGGCGGCGCGATGGGTCCACTGACCGGCTTCGCCCTGAACCCGGCTCGTGATTTCGGACCGAAGATCTTCGCATGGCTGGCAGGCTGGGGTAACGTGGCCTTTACCGGCGGTCGTGACATCCCTTACTTCCTCGTGCCGATTTTTGGCCCGCTGGTTGGTGCCTGCCTGGGAGCCGTGGCTTATCGCGTACTGATTGCCCGTTATCTGCCAGGTGCAGCTCAGGAACCGGCCAGTGTTCCAGCAGAAAAACCGGTTGCGCGCACTCAGCAGCGTAAAGCGTAAGTTTCACCTTTTATCATCAGGACAGAATTTATGACTACCACCGATAAAAAATATATTGTCGCGCTCGATCAGGGCACAACCAGTTCACGTGCGGTGATCCTCGATCACGACGCCAACATTGTGGCGGTATCGCAGCGTGAATTCACCCAGATCTACCCGAAAGCGGGCTGGGTTGAGCATGATCCGATGGATATCTGGGCGTCACAAAGCTCGACGCTGGTTGAAGTTCTGGCGCACGCCGACATTCGTTCCGATGAGATCGCAGCCATTGGTATCACCAACCAGCGTGAAACCGCCATCGTCTGGGACAAAGAGACCGGCAAGCCAATCTATAACGCCATCGTCTGGCAGGATCCACGTACCGCTGATTACTGCCACAAGCTGAAGAAAGAGGGTCTGGAAGAGTATATCCAGCACACCACCGGTCTGGTGATTAACCCGTACTTCTCCGGTACCAAAGTGAAGTGGATCCTTGACCATGTGGAAGGCGCGCGTGAGCGTGCAAAACGTGGCGAACTGCTGTTCGGTACCGTTGATACCTGGCTGGTATGGAAAATGACCCAGGGCCGGGTGCATATCACCGATTACACCAACGCCTCACGTACCATGATGTTCAACATCCACAAGCTGGAGTGGGATCAGCGTATGCTGGATATCCTTGATATCCCGCGTGAAATGCTGCCGGAAGTGAAATCATCGTCAGAAGTTTATGGCCAGACCAACATCGGCGGTAAAGGCGGTACGCGTATTCCTATCGCCGGGATTGCCGGTGATCAGCAGGCCGCGCTGTATGGCCAGCTGTGCGTTCAGCCTGGCATGGCGAAAAACACCTACGGTACCGGCTGCTTTATGCTGATGAACACCGGCACCGAAGCGGTTACCTCCACCCACGGCCTGCTGACCACCATCGCCTGCGGTCCACGCGGTGAAGTGAACTATGCGCTGGAAGGCGCGGTATTTATCGGCGGCGCCTCCATTCAGTGGCTGCGTGATGAGATGAAGCTGATCAGCGATGCGGCTGACTCTGAATACTTCGCTATGAAGGTGAAAGATACCAACGGCGTTTACATGGTACCGGCCTTTACCGGCCTGGGTGCGCCTTACTGGGATCCGTATGCCCGCGGCGCTATCTTCGGCCTGACGCGTGGTGCCAATGCCAACCACATCATCCGTGCGACGCTGGAGTCTATCGCCTATCAGACCCGCGATGTGCTGGAAGCGATGCAGAACGATGCCAATACTCGTCTGCAGGCGCTGCGCGTCGATGGGGGTGCAGTTGCCAATAACTTCCTGATGCAGTTCCAGTCTGACATTCTCGGCACCCGCGTTGAGCGGCCGGAAGTACGTGAAGTTACGGCGCTGGGTTCCGCCTATCTGGCAGGTCTGGCAGTCGGCTTCTGGCAGGATCTGGATGAAGTCCGCTCTAAAGCGGTGATTGAGCGTGAGTTCCGCCCAAGTCTGGAAACCACCGAGCGTAACTACCGTTATGCTGGCTGGAAGAAAGCCGTTGCCCGTGCGCAGGCATGGGAAGAACAAGAGTAAGATCAACGCCCGCGACCGTTGCTGTCGCGGGCCTTTTCCCCGCCGCACTCCCCCGCTGTGTTACACTGCCTGCCTGTTTTTTGTCAGGTAGATGCCATGAAACGAGAACTTGCGATTGAATTTTCCCGCGTAACCGAGGCTGCCGCGCTGGCAGGCTATCACTGGTTAGGACGCGGCGATAAAAATGCGGCCGATGGCGCCGCTGTCCATGCCATGCGCCACGTACTGAACTCGATTGAAATCGACGGTCAGATTGTGATCGGTGAAGGCGAAATTGATGAAGCGCCGATGCTCTACATCGGTGAAAAAGTCGGTACCGGGCGCGGCGATGCGGTCGATATCGCGGTCGATCCGATCGAGGGTACCCGCATGACCGCTCTCGGCCAGGCGAACGCCCTGGCGGTAATGGCCGTCGGCGACAAGGGCAGCTTTCTTCATGCACCCGATATGTACATGGAAAAGCTGATTGTCGGTCCGGCTGCGCGTGGGCAGATCAATCTCGACCTGCCGCTGGAAACTAACCTGCGAAATATTGCCGCGGCGATGAATAAACCGCTGGCACAGTTAACCGTGTCGATTCTGGCGAAGCCGCGGCATGACGCGGTCATCAGCGAGCTGCAACAGCTTGGCGTGCGGGTGTTTACCTTCCCGGATGGCGATGTTGCGGCCTCAATCCTGACCTGCATGCCGGACAGCGAAGTGGATGTGATGTATGGCATCGGCGGCGCACCGGAAGGTGTGGTTTCAGCGGCGGTGATCCGCGCGCTCGACGGCGATATGCAGGGCAGGTTACTGCCGCGCCATCAGGTTAAAGGCGACAGCGAAGAGAACCGGCGGCTGGGCGAACAGGAGCTACAGCGCTGTGCTGAGATGGGTATTGAAGCGGGTAAAGTGCTGCCGCTGGATGAGATGGCGCGCAACGACAATGTGGTGTTTGCCGCCACCGGCATTACCAGCGGCGACCTGCTGAAGGGCATCACGCGTCAGGGCAATATCGCCACCAGTGAAACCCTGCTGATTCGCGGTAAGTCACGCACCATTCGCCGCATCCAGTCGATTCATTACCTCGACCGTAAAGATCCGGCACTCCATCCGTTTATCCTGTAACCGGCTGGTTGCCGCGCTCCGGCTGACGTGAGAGCGGCAACCAACACAGCAGCATCACCAGCGCAGTAAAGAACATCAGCATCCCGAGGCTGAACTGATCGTGCTGCGGCATCAGCGCCGACAGCCACGCCACCAGACCGGATCCGAGATTCTGCATCCCGCCAATCAGTGCGCCCGCGCTGCCAGCCAGCCAGGCGTAAGGTTCCATTGCGCCCGAGGTTGCCAGCGGGAACAGCATGCCGGCACCAAAGAAAAACAGCGCCGCCGGCACCAGCAGCGTCCAGATATTCATCACGCCAAACCAGGCCGGGATCCACATCAGCACGCCAGCCAGCAGGCAGCTATTAACGCCCCACCACATCAGGCTGTGCCACGAGCCCTGCTCGCGTCCGGCGAACCAGGCACCGAAAAAGGCCGCCGGAATCGGCAAAATAAACAGAATGCTGACGGTCAGGCTGTTCAGGCCGAGGACGCCGCCCAGCAGTACGCCACAGCTTGATTCAAACACCGCAATCCCCGCCAGCGCGCCAATCAGCAGCACAAGGTAGCGGACGAAACTGGCGTCGCTGAGCAAACGGACATAGCGCTTAAAGAACGGCGTCACTTCCGCACTGTAAGGGCGGGTTTCCGGCAGCCAGCGCGCCATAGAGGCGGTGACGGCCAGGCACAGCAGCAGCAGGAAGGCGAAACAGGCGTGCCAGCCAAACAGCTGGGTCAGCAGAGCGCCAATCACCGGTGCCAGCAGCGGGCTGACCAGAATCCCCATATTAAGCAGGCTGTTGGCCCGGCGTAGCGCGTGTCCCTCGTAGAGATCGCGCGGCATGGTACGGGCCATTACGCCCGCTACGCCGGTTCCCAGTCCCTGCACCGCGCTGCCAAGCACCAGCATATTAAGCGACGTGGCCATCAATGCGGTGATCGCGCCGATCATAAAGATCATCATGCCCGCCAGGATCACCGGCCGGCGTCCGACACTGTCCGACAGGGGACCGTAGATCAGCTGCGATCCACCGTAGGTCATCAGATAGGCTGCCATCACCCGTTGCAGCGCACCATCGCGTATGTTTAGCGCGTCAGCCATGGCGGCCATCGCCGGTACATAGATGGTCTGCGCCATCTGCCCGACTGCCACCAGCACAATCAGCATCACCAGCAAGCGGCGATTTTCCAGTTTATTCATCATGATTGAGTAACATATCTGTCTGAGAAAAGAGGTTAAAACAGCCGTTAACCAGCTGAGTGTTTCGTTATGGCGTGAAAAATATCAGGATTAAATGACAAAGCGAGAGGCAGCGAAAAAGGGTCGGACTTGCGCCCGTCAAGTTTATGCACCAGCTTGTAAAGGTAACGCAACAGTTTGTCGATTAGAGCCTTTGTCCGGACGCAGGGTAGCAATCTCGCGGCACAGTCGCGAAAATAGCCATCTGCCTGAATAATCAACAACCAGGGAGTGATTATGGCCGAGTGGGTCAATGCTCAAGTGAAGGAAGTTAAAAACTGGACGGATGCGCTGTTCAGCCTTCGGGTTCAGGCGCCAGTCGATCCGTTTATCGCCGGCCAGTTTGCCAAGCTGGCGTTAGAAATTGATGGCGAACGTGTCCAGCGTGCTTACTCCTACGTCAATGCGCCTAAAGATGACCTGCTGGAGTTCTATCTGGTCACCGTTCCGGACGGCAAGCTCAGCCCGCATTTACAGGCGCTGCGTCCTGGCGATCAGGTAATGGTGACCAAAGAGGCGGCCGGTTTCTTTGTGCTGGATGAGGTACCGGACTGCCGGACCTTGTGGATGCTGGCGACCGGCACCGCCATCGGTCCTTATCTTTCTATGCTCCAGCAGGGCGAAGGTCTGGACCGGTTTGAAAATATCGTGCTGGTTCATGCGGCGCGTTACGCTGCTGACCTGAGTTTTTTGCCGCTGATGCAGCAGTTACAGCAGGTTTATCACGGCAAGCTGCATATCCAGACGGTAGTCAGCCGCGAACAGATCGCCGGTTCACTCACCGGCCGGGTGCCTGCGCTGATTGAAAATGGCGAACTGGAACGCGCAGTGGGATTACCGCTCGATGCCGACAGCAGCCACGTGATGCTGTGCGGCAACCCGCAGATGGTGCGTGATACCCAGCAATTGCTTAAGGAGACGCGCGAGATGCGCAAACACCTGAAGCGCAAACCGGGCCACATCACCAGCGAACATTACTGGTGAGCCGCCTGCCAGTAACGCACCGGCTGCGCCGCGGCACCAAACCGGTTATCGCCGGGGGTGCCGCGAAACACGCCGATATCGAGTAGCAGTCCAGCCAGTATCACAAATGGAATGGCCCGTCCCACCAGCCACGGCAGGATGCCGTCTAACATGCTCCAGTTTCCCGCCACCAACAACCAGGCTGCAATCAGTAAAAATCCCCAGTAGCCGCGACGATTACGATCGTGCAGACGCTTTACCAGCACCGCGCTGGCGGGCCACAGCAGGCATACCACGCCGAATGCGGCCATTTGCGTATCCAGCCACTCATTCGCCGCTAAAACGAATAATAAGGTGGTCGTCAACAGCCAGACCGCCTGCCAGATCCAGAAGTCACGTCGCCCCAGCCGGCCACGATAAGAAAAACACCATTGTTGTAATGTCATGCATTATTGTCCCAGCAGAAATTAAAGCCGCCGCGCTTTTGACCTCGCGGATAAAAACCGTTCTAATTTGGGCATGAGTTTACTGGTTAGGGTCGACAAAATGAAGAATTTGCCTGGCGCACTGCTGTTATCGCTTGCGCTGACGGTTCCGGCATTTGCCGCCGATCCGCAACCGCAGGAGCGGGCCGACGCACCGCCCGCTGCGCCTTACCTGCTGGCGGGTGCGCCCACCTTTGACATGACAATCGGCCAGTTTCGCGAAAAGTACAATCTGGCGAATCCGGCTCTGCCGCTGCTGGAGTATCGTGCCATTGATAATCGCGGTGACAAAAGCAATCTGACGCGCGCCGCCAGCAAAATTAACGAAACCCTGTATGCCTCGACGGCACTGGAGCCGGGTACCGGAAAAATCAAAACTCTGCAGATTACCTGGCTGCCGCTGCCCGGTCCGGATCAGAGTGCGTCACAGGAGAAAGCGCTGGCCTATATGACCGCTTCGCTGCGGTTCTTCGTCCCGGGATTGAGCGCTGAAGAGGGGCGTAAAAAGCTGGATGAATTGCTGAAAGAAGGTAAGGGATCACCCTACTATGCTCACGTCGAAGGCGCGTTGCGTTTTGTGGTGGCTGACAACGGCGACAAGGGATTAACCTTTGCGATTGAACCGGTCAAACTGGCGCTCGCGACCCCCTGATGATGTGGGCAAAAATGACGAAAAGCAAAGCCATCGCCACATTTGATCTCTATACTGTCTGGCAGACAACGCTGCCAGCTGGCAGCGATTTTTCATGTATCGCGTTATGCGGAGGATAGAATGCGACATCCACTGGTTATGGGTAACTGGAAGTTGAATGGCAGCAAGCAGATGACAGCCGAACTGATCGACGGTCTGCGCAAGGAACTGTCCGGCGTTGATGGGTGTGGCGTAGCCATTGCACCGCCAACCGTCTATCTCGAGCAGGCGAAACATGCCATCTCTGGTAGCCACATCGCACTGGGTGCGCAGAACGTAGACGTTAACCTGTCTGGCGCCTTTACCGGTGAAGTTTCTGCCGAGATGCTGAAAGATATCGGTGCAAAATATATCATCATCGGTCACTCCGAACGCCGTACCTACCATAAAGAAAGCGACGAATTCATTGCGAAGAAATACGCGGTGCTGAAGTCTGTGGGTCTGGTACCGGTGCTGTGCATTGGCGAAACCGAAGCAGAAAACGAAGCGGGTAAAACTGAAGAAGTCTGCGCGCGTCAGCTGGATGCCGTGCTGGAAACGCAGGGTGCCGAAGCGTTCAAAGACGCGGTCATCGCTTACGAGCCAGTCTGGGCTATCGGTACCGGTAAATCAGCGACCCCTGCGCAGGCGCAGGCGGTGCATAAATTTATTCGTGATCATATCGCGAAGAAAGATGCGGCGATCGCTGAACAGGTCATCATTCAGTACGGCGGTTCAGTTAACGATAAAAATGCCGCTGAGCTGTTCACCCAGCCCGACATTGATGGCGCGCTGGTTGGCGGAGCGTCACTGAAAGCCGATGCGTTTGCCGTGATTGTTAAAGCGGCAGCAGCGGCGAAAAATGCCTAAGCGCTAATGCGCACCCTGAAGGCGGCTTATTAAGCCGCCTTTTTTATTGGCGCGATCAGCTGACATTGATGATCCTGCACCTCTTCCGCTGAACCACGGTTCAGCAGCAGCCAGTTGCGTTCAATCGCCATCAACACCAGCCGCCCGTCAGATAAAGGCGCCAGCGCCAGCCCATATTTCCCCATCGCCGTACGTGCCTGTGGCACCTCATCCGCCAGACGGATGAAAACGCTTTGCTGTGCCAGCTCTGCGGGCGACAGCGCGCGCAGCCAGTAGCGATGGTTACGCAGCGTGGTCGTCTGCCACCGTGCCGTAAGCTGCGGCATCAGCTGATCAAGCTGCTGACGCACATCCGGCCGTAAACAGGAGAGATGGATATGCAGCTGGTTCTGGCTGCGGCCGTACTGTGCGTTGATCGCCAGCGAAAGCACCCGATCGTCAATCGGCGCGCCATGCCGTTGCGCCAGTAACTGGCGTTCATGCCAGGCGAAAGAAAAATAGTTGGGCGTGGTGGTCTTCAACAGCTGCGGGCTTTCAATGCCACTGATTTTATCGAGTGGGATCAGCAGATATTGCAGCGGGCCGTTAATATCTTTCAGCGTGGCGTAGCGATGCTGCAGATCAACCCGCTGGCAGGGAGCCGGCTCGCCATGGCGCAGCTGATTGGGCAGGCACTTTTCACTGACGATTTGCCACAGCGCATCGGCGTTTTTTTTGAAATGAAGGGCAGCGACCAGCATGCCCGCAATCACCAGTATCAGCAAAAACGCAATCAGAGCGACTGCGCGACGACGTGGCTGCATAACAACGCTTCCTGTGGGATTCAGCAGCCTGCATCCTCGCCTGGCGATCAGGGAATGTCACGGAGAATTCTGTGCGGGAGTAAGAAATGGTGATGAGCGGGGGAAGAACTGTGAAGCGGCCAGCACAGGGCGTGCTGGCCGCACCCGATTAGGGTTTCATGACCTGGTCGTAGCTGCCGCCATCGGCGAAGTGCGCTTTTTGTGCCTGGGTCCAGCCGCCGAATTTATCCTGAATGGTAAACAGCTTCACTGGCGCAAAGGTGCTGGCGAATTTTTTCGCTACTTCAGCATCACGCGGACGATAGTAGTTCTGTGCGGCGATGGTCTGGCCTTCTGGCGAGTAGAGATACTTGAGGTAGGCATCCGCCACCTTGCGTGTGCCCTTCTCATCCACTACTTTGTCGACGACCGATACGGTGGGTTCGGCCAGAATGGATTCGCTCGGGGTCACAATCTCAAACTTGTCTTTACCCAGCTTGTTAACCGCCAGATACGCTTCGTTTTCCCAGGCGATCAGCACATCACCGATACCGCGCTCAACAAAGGTATTGGTTGCGCCGCGCGCGCCGGAATCCTGCACTTCGACGTTTTTGAACAGCGCCCGGACGTAGGCCAGCGCTTTGGCCTGATCGCCGTTATTGTGGTCCAGTGCCCAGCCCCAGGCGGCCAGATAGTTCCAGCGTGCGCCACCCGAGGTTTTCGGGTTCGGGGTAATTACCGATACGCCCGGTTTGATCAGATCGCTCCAGTCATGAATGCCTTTGGGATTACCTTTGCGTACCAGGAAGACGATGGTCGAGGTGTAGGGTGCGGAGTTTTCGGGCAGGCGCTGAAGCCAGTTTTTGTCGATACGGCCACGCTCAGCAATCGCATCCACATCTGACTGCAACGCCAGAGTAACGACGTCGGCACGAATACCGTTGATGACCGAGGTAGCCTGCTTACCGGAACCGCCATGAGACTGACGGACCACAACGTTATCGCCGGTTTCCTGTTTGTAGTGCGCACTGAACGCTTTGTTGTATTGCTCATACAACTCGCGTGTCGGATCGTAGGAAACGTTTAATAACTGGATGTCTTTCGCCAGCACGCTGGTTGAGGCCAGCAACAGGGTAATTCCGATACTCCACTTGTTCATTACGCACTCTCCCAATATCGTTATGGGCTAAGCGTGACATAAACCATTACAGAGCTAAAAGAATTAAAAATAAGCTGTTATAACCATGCGGAATATACAGACAGGCAGGTTGGGCGTGCAATGCTGCACGCCCGGAGAAGAGATTAGTAGAGCTGTTTAGCGGTATCCAGCCAGTCGCGCTTGAACGGACGCTTCATATTTTCAATCGCGTCGATGATGTCGTGATGCACCATCTTCTCGTTTTGAATGCCGACGCAACGTCCGCCATAACCCTGCATCAGCAGCTCAATCGAGTAGGCACCCATGCGTGACGCCAGAATACGGTCATAAGCACAAGGCGCACCGCCACGCTGAATGTGACCCAGCACGGTTGAGCGGGTTTCGCGCTTGGTTTCGGTTTCTATGAAGCGCGCCAAATCGTCGATATCGCAGATATGTTCGGTAATCGCCACGATAGCGTGCTTTTTACCTTTGGCAATGCCAGCTTTGATTTCCGCCACCAACTCTTCGCGGGTGTATGGGATCTCCGGCAACACGATGAATTCGCAGCCGCCGGCAATCGCCGCAGCCAGCGTCAGGTCACCGCAATAGCGGCCCATCACTTCAACAATCGAAATACGCTGATGTGATGATGAGGTATCACGCAGACGGTCAATCGCTTCTACCACGGTTTCCAGCGCGGTGAAATAGCCAATGGTGTAATCGGTACCGGCTACGTCGTTATCAATGGTGCCGGGTAAACCGATGCAGGGAAAGCCCATCTCGGTCAGGCGCTTAGCGCCCATATAAGAACCGTCACCACCAATAACCACCAGCGCATCAATGCCACGCTTTTTCATGTTTTCAATCGCGACCTGACGCACATCTTCATTACGGAATTCAGGAAAGCGTGCAGAACCGAGGAAGGTGCCGCCGCGGTTGATCATATCGGAGACGCTATAGCGATCGAGATTGATCATGCGATCTTCATACAAACCCAGATAACCGTCATAGATCCCAAAAACTTCCAGTCCTTCACTCAGCGCGGAACGTACCACTCCACGAATAGCTGCGTTCATGCCTGGGGCGTCGCCGCCGCTGGTCAATACACCAATTTTTTTGATCATGACAACCTCTGGATTGTTCAAAACTAAGGGTTAATCCTGCCTGTCGATCGCTGCTGAACATCATTCTTGCGATTCGCGCGATACGTGATGGCAGATAGTATATCAAAGGCTTGCTGCTGAATTGATTCAGGTCAGACAACTTTTCACTATTTTTTGCAGCAATGTTAGCGTTACGTCATGCCTTTCGTATCAGTTTGATTCATTTAAGTTAAAAACCTAAAGAATCTTCTCTCTCGAACGGTACCACAGAACAGGGATCCTGATGGATAATTACGTCCGAACCGGGAAATTCTTTGCGTAATGCTTTCTCAACCTGGTCCGCAACACGGTGTGCCTGTACCAGCGGCAGCTGATCTTCTAACTCCAGATGCAGCTGGATAAATTTGGTAGGCCCGGACTGGCGGGTGCGCAGATCGTGTACTCCCTGAACCCGTGGCCACTGCGTCGCTATCGTCAGAATTCTCTGTCGTTCCTCTTCCGGCAGCGCCCGATCCAGCAGTGCCTGAACCGCCTCATATCCCATCCGCAGCGCGCTGTAGAGAATGAACACGCCAATACCCAGCGCAAACAGTGCGTCCGCCCGGGCAAAGCCATAGCCGCTCAGCACCAGCGCGATCAGGATAGCACCGTTCATAATCACATCTGACTGATAGTGCAGCATATCGGCCCGGATTGCCTGGCTGCGGGTTTTGCGCACCACCCAGCGTTGAAATGCCACCAGAATCAGGGTCGAGGTCAGTGCCACCACAGTGACCACAATGCCGACGCCGGGCGCATGGAGTACGTTGGGGGAAGCGAGATGTTGCAGACCGGTCAGAAACAGAAATAGCGCGGAGCCTGAGATAAACATGCTTTGCGCCAGCGCCGCCAGCGACTCCGCTTTGCCATGTCCGAAGGTGTGGTTTTCATCCGCCGGTTGCAGCGCATAACGCACCACCAGCAGGTTGGTCAGCGAGGCGGCGATATCGACCAGTGAATCGACCAGCGCAGCCAGCAAGCTCACTGAACCGGTGTACCACCAGGCGAAAATCTTCACGATTAACAGCGCAGACGCAAGGATAGTCGCGGCCAGTGCAGCACGCTTTACCAGTCGGCCATATGAGGGTTGCATGCCAGGTTCCGTATGCAGCATCGAGGGTGATGCGCACCCAAATGAAAGAGTGGCTAAAGTTTAACACTGCTGTCAGCAGACCGCTTAATTGTGATCAAAGAGAGGAAGATCAGTCGGTGAGAGAACGTCATGATAAAAACAAGCCCCGACCACAGCAGGAGGACGGGGCAAAGTGCTTACTACATCAGTGCCAGCCTTATTTCATCTGCCAGCCGTGTCAGAGTGCAGGACAGCAATTACTTTTTGCCGCCTTTTTTCCCTGCTTCTGATGCTTTTTCACGATCGTTTTTGAAATTTCCGCCGCCGCTGTTCTGACCGCCTTTTTTACCGGCTTCAGATGCTTTTTGCGGATTTTCTGCGAAATTACCTGAACCACCACGATGCTCTGCCATAACTTACTCCGTTAATAGATTCATTCAGGACGACATAATGTGGTTGTTGCTCCCTGAGACTTCGCGAAGACACTGCACTTCCCTGCAGTGACAGGATTAAGTGTAGAAGCTGGACCTAATCCAGCAAGCGCAACGCGGGGAACGCAGGCCGTTGAAAAGCCGGGTTAATCGGGCATAAATTGAAATAAAAGTTTTATATTTCAACGGATTACTAATTTAACCGCCGCGCAAATCGTTTCCGGTGCGCTTAAGCACAGTCATCATGCTTAAAGGCGCATAAACGGTGATGAGTGGTAGCTCAGGCTGGATAAGCGTTAATGAAAGGGCATTTTTATTGCGGAGTGAGTATTACTGTCAAAACAAAATAACCCGTAAAAAGATAAAAACCCCGCTTTTGCGAAGGCGCGTTTTACCCGTCAACAGGGAACTGAAGCCCAGTGTCTCTTCCTACCGACCACACTCTGATTACTTCATAAAGCTTGATGTCGCGTCATGAATTTCTTAAATGTGTGATTCAGAATAACGTGGCGTTAATCCCCTGATAAAAAAAACCCCCGCATCATGCGGGGGAAGACAGGGATGGTGTCTATGGCAAGGAAAACAGGGATACTATGTTACTGGTTACTGCTGGTACTACTCACTGCTTGCAGTGATGATGCTGACTGCAAATTCGATAAATGCCGCAGCTCATTCAGTCGCTGCTGGTAGTTCTTCTGCAATGTGGCCTGCTGGGCCGGCGTTAGCAGATGAAACATTTGATTCTGTACACGCGCCATCTCGACCTGTTGTTCAACCTGAACTCTGGCGATGGTTTCCGCCTTTTCGCGGATGGCCGCTTCGTTAAATTTGTCTGCAGTCACTAACTCATGCAGAGCGGCGATATCATCAAGACGGACCGCCGGGCGTTCGTGTCGGGCCTGTTGCATCAGGTCACGCATCTGTTGACGCTGCTGTTCGGTCAACTCGATGCCCTCGAACATGTGGCTTTGTGGATTTTGCGTCATACTGCCTGTCGGCAATCCGCCATGATGCATCTCGTCAATCGTCGTCGTATCTTTTGCACCTGCGCTGGCGAGACTGAGAGCCATCGCTGAGGCAAGGACGACGGCGGTTAATGTGCGCATCGTTTACTCCAGTTCGTTCCGTTTTGCGATTCAACGAGAGCCAGTGTACGGCGATAGCTGCAAACATCCGTCAGGGGGTGTAAAACTACGTAAAGCGATGGATAGGTGCGCCAGGAACACGGTATTTTGCCTGCGGAGGGCTACAAAAATGAATAAAATCCTGTTGGTAGATGATGACCGCGAATTAACTTCGCTTTTAAAAGAACTGTTAGAAATGGAAGGGTTTGAAGTGGTGGTAGCCAGCGACGGTGAACAAGCGCTGAACGTGCTTGATAACTCCGTTGATCTGCTGTTACTGGATGTGATGATGCCGAAGAAGAACGGTATCGACACCCTGAAGGAGCTGCGACAGCAGCACCAGACACCGGTCATCATGCTGACCGCACGCGGTAGCGAGCTGGATCGCGTACTGGGTCTCGAACTGGGTGCGGATGACTACCTGCCTAAACCGTTTAACGATCGTGAGCTGGTGGCCCGTATCCGTGCCATTCTGCGCCGCTCTAACTGGAGTGAACAGCAACAGCAGCAGGACAACAGCTCACCGACGCTGGAAGTCGATTGCCTGCGGCTTAATCCGGGTCGCCAGGAGGCCAGCTTTGATGACGTGACGCTGGACCTGACCGGCACCGAATTCACCCTGCTCTATCTGCTGGCACAGCATCTGGGTCAGGTGGTGTCGCGTGAACATCTGAGCCAGGAAGTACTGGGTAAACGCCTGACGCCATTTGACCGGGCAATTGATATGCATATCTCTAACCTGCGCCGTAAGCTTCCTGAGCGTCGTGACGGTCACCCATGGTTTAAAACCTTACGCGGCCGGGGCTATCTGATGGTTTCGGCATCATGATTGGCAGTCTGACCACCCGCATCTTTGCCATCTTCTGGTTAACCCTGGCGTTGGTGTTGATGCTGGTGCTGATGGTCCCCAAACTCGATTCCCGACAGATGACCTCGCTGCTTGAAAGTGAACAGCGGCAGGGCATCATGATCGAGCAGCATGTTGAAGCCGAGCTGTCACAGGATCCGCCTAACGATCTGATGTGGTGGCGCCGGTTATTCCGTGCAGTAGAAAAATGGGCGCCGCCGGGTCAGCGGCTATTGTTAGTGACCAGCGAAGGCCGGGTAATCGGCGCGCAGCATAATGAAATGCAGGTTATTCGTAATTTTATCGGCCAGTCCGATAATGCGGATCATCCGCAAAAGAAGAAATATGGTCGGGTTGAGCTGGTGGGGCCGTTTGCGGTTCGGGACGGTGAAGATAACTACCAGCTCTATATGATCCGTCCTGCCAACAGTTCCCAGCTCGATTTCATCAACCTGCTGTTTGATCGCCCCTTATTGCTGCTGATCGTAACAATGTTGATCAGTTCACCCCTGCTATTATGGCTGGCCTGGAGCCTGGCACGTCCGGCCCGTAAGCTGAAATATGCTGCCGATGAAGTCGCCAGCGGTAACCTGCGTCAGCATCCGGAACTGGAGTCGGGCCCGCAGGAGTTCCTGGCTGCCGGCTCCAGCTTTAATCAGATGGTCAGTGCGCTGGAACGGATGATGACCGGTCAGCAACGTCTGCTGTCAGATATCAGCCATGAGCTGCGTACACCACTTACCCGACTGCAGCTGGCAACGGCGTTGCTGCGTCGTCGTCAGGGCGAGGGCAAAGAGCTGGAGCGCATTGAGATGGAAGCGCAGCGTCTGGATGGCATGATTAACGACCTGCTGGTGCTGTCGCGAACCCAGCATAAAAATGCGCTGGTCAGTGAGGCAATGAAGGCGAACCAGTTGTGGAACGGAGTGCTGGAAGATGCCCGC
Organism: Pantoea sp. X-Soil-YNGN-775; assembly: GCF_059730575.1. Classification (NCBI taxonomy): domain Bacteria; kingdom Pseudomonadati; phylum Pseudomonadota; class Gammaproteobacteria; order Enterobacterales; family Erwiniaceae; genus Pantoea; species Pantoea sp. X-Soil-YNGN-775. Next base: position 4,142,775 of record NZ_AP035945.1, read on the forward strand.
TTCGAAGCCGAGCAGATGGGCAAGAAGATGGACATCCCGTATCCGCCGGGTCCGTGGCCGCTCTACGGCAATCCGCACGCGCTGGAAAGTGCGCTGGAGAATATCGTGCGTAACGCGCTGCGCTATTCAAACAGCCACATCAGCGTCAGCTTCTCCGTCGATATCGCCGGCATTACGGTCCATGTCGATGATGATGGTCCTGGCGTCAGCCCGGAAGATCGCGAACAGATATTCCGGCCGTTTTATCGCACTGATGAAGCGCGCGATCGCGAATCGGGCGGCACCGGCCTTGGTCTGGCCATCGTCGAAACCGCCGTGCAGCAACATCGCGGCTGGGTTAAGGCCGATGACAGCCCGCTTGGCGGCCTGCGCCTGACGATCTGGTTGCCGCTCTACTCCTCCGGTCGACAATAATTTGCTATGCTTCGGCCCTCGTTATCGGGGGCCATATGCTTAACATTGTGTTGTTTGAACCAGAAATCCCGCCGAATACCGGCAATATCATTCGCCTGTGCGCCAATACCGGCTTTCAGCTCCACCTGATTGAGCCGCTCGGTTTTGCCTGGGATGATAAACGCTTACGCCGCGCCGGACTGGATTATCACGAATTTACCGCCATCAAATTCCACTCAGACTATGCGACATTTCTGGCGGCAGAGTCGCCCGCGCGGCTGTTTGCTTTGACCACTAAAGGCACGCCAGCGCACAGCGCGGTGCAGTATCAGGCCGGGGATTATTTGCTGTTTGGTCCGGAGAGCCGCGGACTGCCGGCTGAGATTTTGCAGGCCTTACCGCCACAGCAGAAGATTCGTATACCGATGCAGGCCGAAAGCCGCAGTATGAATCTGTCGAATGCGGTCTCGGTGGTGGTGTATGAAGCGTGGCGCCAGCTTGATTACGCTGGCGCACTGACTAAAGACTAGATGCCGTCGCCAAACTGAAAGCCCGCCAGGCTGCCATTGAAATGCTGATCCATATCCATTGACGGCTTATCACTGCCGGGCTTGCCGACGATACGCGCAGGCACGCCTGCGGCGGTGGTATGCGGCGGCACAGGCTGCAGGACCACCGAGCCGGCGCCGATTTTTGCTCCGCGTCCGACCTCAATGTTGCCGAGGATTTTCGCCCCGGCACCAATCATCACCCCTTCACGGATTTTTGGATGGCGATCGCCGCTGGTTTTGCCGGTCCCGCCAAGCGTAACCGACTGCAAAATTGAGACATCGTTCTCAACCACTGCCGTTTCGCCAATCACAATCCCGGTCGCATGGTCGAGCATGATGCCGTGACCGATGTTGGCGGCCGGATGGATATCAACCGCAAACGAGACGGAAATTTCATTCTGCAGGTAAACCGCCAGCGCACGACGTCCCTCGTTCCACAACCAGTGGCCGATACGGTACGCCTGTAAGGCGTGGAAGCCTTTAAGATAGAGCAGCGGCGTGGAGTATTTATCCACTGCCGGATCGCGCTGACGGACCGCCTGAATATCGTAAGCGGCTGACAGGATCATCGTAGGGTCTTCGCGATAGGCCTCTTCGACTATCTCACGGATAGCGATTGCCGGCATAATCGGGTTGGCCAGCTTATTAGCCAGCATATAACTCAAAGCACTACCGAGATTTTCATGCTTAAGCAATGTCGCGTGGTAAAAGCTGGCCAGCATCGGCTCACAATCAGCCAGGGCTCGCGCTTCTGCTTTGATATTATTCCAGACCAGTTCTAACTCATCAGACGACATTGCTGTTTTCTCCCGATAAAAAAAGCGCCTGAATGGGCGCTACAGGTGATGACGCTACGCTTCCTGCTTTAGCTATTGCTGTTTTCGTCCTTCCTTGTCCGCCCCAGCAGGCTTAATGCTGCATCCCGCGCGGGTTTTTCGCAATACAGCACCTGATAAATCTGCTCGGTGATCGGCATTTCTACGCCGACTCGCGCGGCTAACGCTCTGACTTCCTTGGTATTTCGGTAGCCTTCTACAACTTGTCCGATAATGCGTTGTGCGCTATCTACATCCTCGCCCTGGCCCAGCATCATGCCAAAACGACGGTTGCGCGACTGATTATCGGTACAGGTCAGGACCAAATCACCCAATCCCGCCATGCCCATAAAGGTAGTGGGATCGGCACCTAGCGCCGCGCCGAGACGACTCATCTCCGCCAGCCCGCGCGTAATTAATGCGGTACGTGCATTGGCACCGAAACCGATGCCATCGGAGATACCGGCACCGATAGCAATTACGTTTTTAACCGCCCCGCCCAGCTGTACGCCGATAAAGTCAGGGTTGTTGTAAACGCGGAAACTTTTGCCGCAGTGCAGCTTCTGCTGCAAATCGTCAGCAAACCGGGCATCGGTCGCTGCCAGTGCAATCGCGGTCGGTAAACCTGCCGCCAGCTCTTTTGCAAAGGTCGGGCCGGAGATCACCGCCAGCGGTATCGCCTCGCCAACGATCTCACGCGCCACATCCTGCAGCAGACGTCCGGTCTCTTTTTCCAGTCCTTTGGTCGCCCAGACAATGCGCGAATCGGCGCGTAATTCCGGCTTGATCTGTTGCAGCACATCACCAAATACGTGACTCGGCACCACAATCAACAGATCGCGGCTGGCCGCAATGGCTTTCGCCAGGTCAGGCTCAAGAGAGAGATTATCGGGGAACGGCACATCGGGCAGGAAAGCGGTATTACAGCGGTCAGACTGAAGTTGCGCCAGGTGCGCCGGGTTATGTCCCCACAACAGCACCGGATGGCCGTTACGGGCCAGGGTAATCGCCAAAGCGGTGCCGTACGAGCCGGCACCGATGACGCTAATCGAAGCGTGAGTAGTCATCAGGCATCCTGATGTGGTTCGGCGCCTTCTTCACCTTGCTGCTGCTGCAGGTAGTTCATAAACAGCGCATCAAAGTTAACCGGCGCCAGGTTCAGCTGCGGGAAAGTACCACGTGAAACCAGGCTGGTAATGCATTCGCGTGCATACGGGAACAGGATATTCGGGCAGTAAGCACCCAGGCAATGGGCCAGCTGCGTGCCTTCGATACCGCTGATAGTGAAAATACCGGCCTGCTGAACTTCACACAGGAAAGCGGTCTCTTCACCGACGGTTGCGGTTACAGTCACACGCAGCACGACTTCATAAACTTCGTCAGCCAGTTGAGAAGATGCAGTATCCAGATCCAGTTTTACGTCCGGCTCCCACTCTTTCTGGAAAACCTGCGGCGCGTTAGGCGCTTCAAATGAGATATCTTTGGTGTATACGCGCTGAATCTGGAATTGCATTTCGTTAGTGTTGTGTTCTGACATGTGACCAGGTCCTATAAGTGAGAATGTCCGGCGTAAAATTACGCCTGCAGTAAAGGATCTAAACCTTCGCGATTATCGAGTGCAAATAAGTCGTCGCAGCCGCCAATGTGCTGCGCATCAATAAAAATCTGAGGCACGGTCGTCCGGCCGCTGCGCTTAATCATCTCTTCACGTTTCGCCATGTCCCCATCGATGGGAATCTCCTGGAACGATACGCCTTTTTGCGTTAACAGCGCCTTCGCCTGATGGCAATAAGGACAGGTCGCTTTGGTGTACATCTCAACGTTTGCCATGATTAGCACCTATGTAAGATTATTTACCGCGAATTAACGGCAGATTTTCACCGCTCCAGCCGCTGATGCCGTCTTTCAGCACTGACACCTGGGTAAAGCCAGCAGCACTCAGATGGGCAGCAGGATCGGCCGCGCTTTGTCCGGTCGCGCACACCACGATGATCGGCTGCGCTTTATGTTTTTCCAGTTCGCCTAAGTTGCCTTTCTTAATCTCTGCGGCTGCTACATTCAGCGCACCTGAGATATGCCCTCTGCGAAAATCGTCGCGCGAACGCACGTCTACAACTACCGCGTCCTCTTTGTTAATCAGGCGGGTTGCTTCACCACGACTGATAGTTTTTACCTTAGAGAACATTCCTTTAACGGTAGTCACAATCACCAGAATGAGTAAAACAACCCATGCCAGACTGAGGATGGGGTGATTGCTTGCAAACTGCATAATTTCTTGCATGAGGGGTAACGACTCCAGACCGGGCTAATAAGCTAAAACAAGGGTTCTGAGTATACCTGCGCCACTTCTCATGTACAGATGCTAAGCGGTCAGAGTGGTAATTTGAGTAGCATTTTCCAAAAAAATCTGGCTAAAGCACAAAAATGGCGTAACGCTTAGGCAATGTCCTGTAAAAACCGGACATAACTGGAAAAGCAAATGCCGGAGCGGTTTGCTGGTAAGCGGCGGTTCATCGTGGAATAATCATTGGCCTATGAAGGGAAAAATAACCGTTTCGCACACAAGGACCCGTCGCAACGGCGATAACCTGCCGTTGTCCACACATCTGTCCACCCTATCCCTTAGCCTGCTTTGCGCGGGCGTACTGTTATTGCCAACCGCCGCGCAAAGTGCGGAAGACAGCAAATCCCAGCTGCAATCAATTCAGCAAAACATCGCTGAAAAAGAGAAAAGCGTTAAAGCGCAAAAGCTACAGCGCAGCAAGTTGCTGGATCAGTTGCAGAGTCAGGAAAAAATTATTGCGCAGGCCAGTCGCCAGCTGCGAGAAACCCGGAATAGCCTGACAGCATTGAACAATGATATCAGCCAGCTCGCCAGCTCGATCGCCCGGCTTGAAAAGCAGCAGGCGCAACAGGAAAAGCTGCTTTCGCAGCAGCTCGACGCCGCGTTTCGCCAGGGCCAGCATAATGGCCTGCAACTGCTGCTGGGCGGTGAAGAGAGCCAGCGCAGCGAACGCATTCTGGCCTATTTCGGTTACCTGAATGCCGCACGCCAGAAGAGTATTGAAGCGTTACAGCAGACGCGACAGGATTTGAGCCAGCAGCGGGCCTCGCTGGAGCAGAAGCAACAGCAGCAGAAAGGCCTGCTAGCCCAGCAGCAAAGCCAGCAGCAGAAACTGCAGCTGGCGAGCGCAGCACGTAAGAAAACCCTGACGGTACTGGAAAGCGCGCTGGAAAAAGATCAGGCCGATCTGGTGGAGATGCGCCAGAACGAAACCCGTCTGCAGGACAAAATCGCCCGGGCAGAACGTGAAGCACGGGAACGTGCTGCCCGCGAAGCGCGTGAAGCGGAAAAAGTGCGTCAGCGTCAGGCGCAGGCGAAAGCCAAAGGATCAAGTTATCAGCCGACCCAGAGTGAACGCGAGCTGGTCGCCCGAACCGGCGGCCTGGGTCGCGCCGGCGGTCAGGCCCTGTGGCCGGTACGCGGACGTATTGAGCATCGCTTTGGCGAACAGCTTCAGGGTGAGCTGCGCTGGAAAGGGCTGGTGATTGATGCGCGCGAAGGCACCGAGGTGAAAGCCATCGCCGACGGTCGCGTACTAATGGCCGATTGGTTACAGGGCTATGGTCTGGTGGTGGTACTGGAGCACGGTAAAGGCGACATGAGCCTGTATGGCTACAACCAAAGTGCGCTAGTGACCGTCGGCGCCCAGGTGAAAGCCGGTCAGCCGATTGCGCTGGTTGGTACCAGTGGCGGCCGTGGCACACCGTCGCTCTATTTTGAAATTCGACGTCAGGGACAGGCCGTCAACCCACTCCCGTGGTTAGGAAAATAAGTTTTGCTGCAACTTCGAAAAATCTCCGTACTGCTGAGCAGTTTGTTGCTCAGCTACGCTGCCCACGCCGGCAAACTCGCGATTGTGATTGATGATGTCGGTTATCGCCCGACCGAAGAAAACAAGGTTCTGCAGATGCCGCAGGCAATCTCGGTCGCGGTGCTGCCTAATGCGCCGCATGCGCATGAAATGGCCACCAAAGCCCATCAGAGTGGTCATGAGGTGTTGATCCATCTTCCGATGGCACCGCTCAGCAAGCAGCCGCTGGAGAAAGATACCTTAACGCCAGAGATGAGCAGTGAAGAGGTAGCACGCATCATGCGCAATGCGGTCAACAACGTGCCTTATGCGGTGGGTCTCAATAACCATATGGGCAGCAGAATGACCTCCAGCCTGCCCGGCATGCAAAAAGTGATGCAGGCGCTGAACCATTACAACCTCTACTTCCTGGATAGCATGACCATTGCGAACAGCCAGGCAGTGCCGGCGGCGCAGGGCACCCAGGTCAAGGTGCTGAAGCGCAGAGTTTTTCTGGATGACAGCCAGGATATTAACGCCATTCGCCAGCAGTTCAGCCGCGCGGTAAAGCTGGCGCAGCGTGATGGCTACGCCATCGCCATTGGCCATCCGCATCCCAATACTGTCCGGGTGCTGCAACAGATGTTACCCACGCTGCCGGCTGAGATTACCTTAGTCCGTCCCAGCCAGTTGCTGAACGAGCCGCTGCATAATGGCACTCGCCCACCAGCCACATCGGTAGCGCCCACTAAGCCCGTTTCACCGCGCTTCCAGCCGCCTGGGCTGTGTAAGCCAAAACGGCCGCTGACACCGGTTCCGGCGACGCGAGCACTGGAAGTGGTAGGCGAAAGCGTGATCCAGAGTCCGCTGTTTAAGCAGGTAAAAAGTCTGTTCTGAATTTGCTATGAATGCTAAGTATGCAGCTTAGCGTTCAATTCTACGCAGAAATTACTATAATCCCGGGTCGGGCCATGAGGTGCTGTGTGGAATATTGAGACGGATGACGATAAATAAACAAAAAATTCTGCTGCTGGATAACGGCAGAGAATGGGGAGGCGGCACCAACAGCATGCTGGAGCTGCTGAAGCGTATTGATCGTCAGAAATTTGATATCACCTGCTGCTTCTACCACAACTACGGACGCGGCAACGGTGAAACCATTGAGTCCGTACTGCTTGCACTGGATATTCCGGTATTCTTTATTCCGCAAATCAAACAACCGCGCTGGGCCAAAATCGTCAAAGAGGTGGCGCGTGCACTGCTGTTTTTCAATAAAAAACTTAAGAAGCGCGCCATCGATCTGATTGATGAGCGCTGGCGCATCATTCCCAACGCCAGCAAAATCAACTCGTTGTTACAGCTGGGCAACTACGACACGCTGTATATGAATAACCAGCCCAGTACCAATGTCGAAGGGTATCTGGCGGCGCGAGGCCTGAATGTGGCGGTGGTCCAGCACTGTCGTATCGATCCGCTGCTGGAGCCGCGGCTGGTTAAAATGGTTAATCAGGATTGCCAGGCGGTGATTGCGGTCTCCGAGGGCGTTAACGCCACGCTACGTAAGCACGGCGTGAAGGCAGATCGCTGTTTTACCGTCAGCAACGCTATTGATATCCACCAGCCGCTGCCCGACCGCCTTGAGGTGCGTCAGCGCTTTAAACTGGCTCCCGGTACCTTTGTGTTTGGCTCCATCGGTTCGCTGATATTACGTAAATCCAATCATCATACGTTGCAGGCGCTGGGCCGCTTCAAACGTGCCAATCCGGATGCCGACTGGAAAATGATCGTTGTTGGTGCCGGACCTGAATTACAGCACCTGCTGCAGCTGGCGACGGCGGAAAATATTCAGAATCACGTGGTGTTTACCGGCTTCCAGAATAATGCACTGGATTATCTCACCGCCTTCGATGCGTTTATTCTCGCGTCACGCAGTGAAGGTCTGCCACGGGTGGTGCTGGAAGCGATGCTGGTGAACACCGCCGTCGTCGGTTCGCGCGTGGTCGGTACTGCCGAATTGATCAGTCATGATGAAACCGGCTTGCTGTTTGATTACGGCAATGTGGTGCAACTGACCCAGCATCTTACTGCGCTGTGGCAGGATGCGGATTTACGTCAGCGACTGATCAATGCGGCAGGCAAGCGCGTGCGCGAACAATACGCTATTGAAACCTACGTCAGCGGCGTTGAAAATATTCTTCAGAGCGTCGTCAGAGAAAAACCCCATGCTTAATTTTTTAAATCCTCGCTATCGCCATATCCGGGCGCGCCATAACCTGCCCTACGATCAGGCGGACGTGCAGGGAGATGTGACGCTGACCTCGGTGGTAATCCCCTGCACCGGCGCGGATTACATTGAAGAAGCCCTGCTCAGCGCCACGTTTGCCGCACGCTTTGCGACGCAGATAGAAGAGATTGTTATCGTCAGCGATCAACCTGCGGCGGCCTTTGGCGCGCTGCCGGCTAAAACCCGGGTGGCGACGCTGGACGTTCCGCATCGCGAGGAAAACTATCGCTATAAGCAGATCTATCGCAGCCGGTTGATCAAACTGCAGGCCCCCCTGCAGGCCAAAGGCGACGGCATTCTGATGATCGATTCTGACCTCAATCTACTGAAGATGCCTGACATCAGAATGAAGCCAGGCCATCTCTACTCCAGCTTCCGTCAGGGCAAAATGATTGCCAAACTGGAAGGCGCGCCAAAAGAGGTGATTCCCGCTTATTATCCGTCCAGCATCCGTCCTTACCTAGTTGATCACGTCAATGGCGCTTATCTGGCGGCGACGCGCGCGGTCTGGCAGCGTATTTCACCGCTGTGGCTGACGCTATTTAATGATACCTGGCATTTGATGAATGACAGCCAGCCACCGACCGATCAGCTGCCGCTGGCGGTGTTGCTGGACATGCTGGATCTGAGGACTGTTAATCTGGGTGAATGGGCCAACTGGCCGGTTTCGAAGAAAATAGGCGGTCAGTCAGCGGTGATACCGACTGAGGTGGTAGGTGCACACGGCGGCTTCCCGCTGTCGGAATGGCAAAAATACCTTCGCGATCCCCGCCAGCCGCTGATGTTTAAAGGCCAGGATTACACCCGCAAAGTGCGCTACCTGACCGATGAAGAGAAAAAGCAGGCGTAATAACGCGGCCGCATAACGGCCGCCATCTGCTTAATCCCAGTTGAGGATCACTTTGCCGGAACGTCCGGAACGCATCTCATCGAAGCCCTGCTGAAAATCATCAATCGCATAGCGATGGGTAATAATCGGCGTTAAGTCGAGTCCCGACTGGATCAGCGCCGCCATTTTATACCAGGTTTCAAACATCTCGCGACCGTAGATGCCCTTAATAAACAGCCCCTTGAAAATGACCAGGTTCCAGTCGATCGCCATTTCACCCGGCGGGATACCCAGCAGAGCGATCCGTCCACCGTGGTTCATCACCTCAAGCAGCGTGCGGAAGGCCGGCGGCGCGCCCGACATTTCCAGCCCGACATCAAATCCCTCGGTCATCCCCAGCGAATGCATCACCTCGCGCAGATCTTCTTTTGCCACATTAACCGCCCGGGTAACGCCCATTTTCTGCGCCAGCGCCAGCCGGTATTCATTGATGTCGGTAATCACCACGTTGCGCGCGCCAACGTGACGACAGACCGCCGCCGCCATAATGCCGATAGGACCGGCTCCGGAGATCAGCACGTCCTCACCGACCAGATCAAACGACAGCGCGGTATGCACCGCATTGCCGAACGGGTCAAAAATCGCCGCCAGCTCATCGGAAATGTTGTCAGGAATTTTGAAGGCATTGAATGCCGGGATCACCAGATATTCGGCAAAACAGCCCTGACGGTTAACGCCCACCCCGATGGTATTGCGGCACAGATGGGTGCGTCCGGCACGGCAGTTGCGGCAGTGGCCGCAGGTGATGTGGCCTTCGCCTGACACCCGGTCGCCAATAGAAAAACCTTTGACCTCCTGGCCGACCGCCACCACTTCCCCCACATATTCATGGCCAACAATCATCGGCACCGGGATGGTTTTGCGCGACCAGTCATCCCAGTTGTAGATGTGCACGTCGGTCCCGCAGATGGCCGTTTTACGGATTTTTATCAGCAGATCGTTATGGCCCGGCTCAGGAACCGGCGCATCGGTCACCATCCAGATGCCCGCTTCTTTCTTCAGTTTGGCGAGTGCTTTCATGGTTAATTCCTCAGGCGATGACGCCCAGTTGTTTGCCGATTCGGGTAAAGGCCGCGACCGCGCGTTCCAGCTGCTGCTGGGTATGGGCAGCAGAAATCTGGGTGCGAATGCGCGCCTGGCCTTTGGGCACCACCGGATAGAAGAAACCGGTGACGTAGATGCCTTCCTGTTGCAGCAGACGGGCAAATTCCTGCGCCACGCTGGCTTCGCCCAGCATCACCGGGATTATGGCGTGATCGGCACCGGCGAGAGTAAAGCCAGCCGCGGTCATCTGCTCACGGAAGAAGCGGGCGTTATCCCACAGCCGCTGACGCAGGCCGTCGCCTTCGCTCAACAGATCAAGCACCCGCAGAGAGGCGGCAACAATTGCAGGCGCCAGTGAGTTGGAAAACAGATAAGGCCGTGAACGCTGACGCAGCCACTCAACCACTTCCGCTTTCGCTGCGGTGTAGCCGCCCGATGCGCCGCCCAGCGCTTTACCCAGCGTGCCGGTGATGATGTCGACACGGCCCATCACCTCGCAATACTCATGGGTTCCGCGTCCGGCATTGCCCACAAAACCCACCGCATGCGAATCATCCACCATCACCAGCGCCGAGAACTCGTCGGCCAGATCGCAGATCGCCGGCAGGTTAGCAATCACGCCATCCATTGAGAACACGCCATCGGTCGCGATCACAATGTGACGGGCACCGTTAGCACGCGCCTCCTGTAAACGCGCCCGCAGCTGTTCCATATCGTTATTGGCGTAGCGATAGCGCTGCGCTTTACACAGCCGGACCCCGTCAATGATTGAGGCATGATTCAGGGCGTCAGAAATGATGGCGTCCTGCGCATCAAACAGGGTCTCAAACAATCCGCCATTGGCGTCGAAACAGGAGGAGTAGAGGATCGCATCTTCCATTCCCAGAAATTCCGCCAGCCGTTTTTCCAGCAGTTTGTGGCTGTCCTGGGTGCCGCAGATGAAGCGCACTGATGCCATGCCAAATCCGTGCGAGTCCATCCCCTCTTTTGCCGCCTGGATCAGAGCGGGATGGTTGGCCAGCCCCAGGTAGTTGTTGGCGCAGAAGTTGATGACTGCCGGATCGCTGCCGACGGCGATTTCCGTTTGCTGAGCAGAGGTGATAATTCGCTCCTGTTTAAACAGGCCTTCCTGACGGGCAGTATCGAGTTGCTGACGAAGTTGTTGATAAAATTGCGCGGGCATTATTGCTCTCCTCAGATGGCAAAAATTTGGCACATCTTACTGAACAGCAAGCCTGACCACGATAAATCACCCAACAGAATGTCATTTTTGCAGCATAGTTCACGCCATGGCGGATACCGCACCAATTGTTACAGAGTCATCTGGCTGTCTGCACCCTGATGAAATGTTATGATGTGAAGTATTCGTGTGTGAAACCTCCTGTTTCACCCCACAACGTTGAAGGTAACAACATGATTATCGTAACTGGCGGCGCAGGAATGATTGGCAGCAACATCGTCAAAGCGCTGAACGATCGCGGTCACACCGACATTCTGGTGGTGGATAATCTGAAGGATGGCACCAAGTTTGCCAACTTAGTCGACCTGGATATTGTCGATTACATGGACAAAGAAGAGTTCCTGATGAGCGTGATCGCGGGCGATGATTTAGGCCCGATCGAAGCGGTGTTTCATCAGGGCGCCTGCTCTTCCACCACCGAGTGGGATGGCAAGTACATGATGGAGAACAACTATCAGTACTCCAAAGAGCTGCTGCACTTCTGTCTTGAGCGCGAAATCCCGTTCCTGTATGCCTCTTCAGCAGCCACCTATGGCGGCCGCAACGAGAATTTCATCGAAGAGCGCCAGTATGAGCAGCCGCTGAACGTCTATGGTTACTCGAAGATGCTGTTCGATCACTACGTCCGTCAGATGCTGCCGGAAGCGAACTCGCCGGTGTGCGGTTTCCGCTACTTTAACGTCTACGGACCGCGAGAAGGCCACAAAGGCAGCATGGCGAGCGTCGCTTTTCATCTCAATACCCAAATCAGCAACGATGAAAATCCAAAACTGTTTGAAGGCAGCGACGGTTTCAAACGCGATTTCATCCATGTAGATGACGTGGCTGCGGTGAACCTGTGGTGCTGGGAGAACGGCGTCTCCGGCATTTATAACTGTGGTACCGGCCGCGCAGAATCCTTCCAGGAAGTGGCCGATGCGGTCCTGAAATTCCATCAGAAAGGCCAGATTGAGTACATACCGTTCCCGGAAAAACTCAAAGGACGCTATCAGGCATACACCCAGGCCGATCTGACCCGGCTGCGTGCCGCAGGCTATGACAAGCCGTTCAAAACCGTGGCGCAGGGCGTCGCTGAATATATGGCCTGGCTTAACCGTAACGCATAAAGGAAGCTGCTCCGGCGATGAAAATTCTGGTAATCGGCCCGTCGTGGGTCGGCGATATGATGATGTCGCAAAGTCTCTATCGCACGCTCAAGGCCGAGCATCCCGATGCGGTGATTGATGTGATGGCACCGGCCTGGTGTCGTCCACTGCTGTCACGCATGCCGGAAGTGAATCAGGCGCTGGCGATGCCGCTTGGCCATGGTGCGCTGGAAATTGGTGAGCGACGCCGGTTAGGCAAAACGCTGCGCGCCAGCCACTATGACCGCGCCTATGTGTTGCCGAATTCGTTTAAGTCGGCACTGGTGCCGTTCTTCGCCGGGATCAAACGTCGCGTTGGCTGGCGCGGCGAAATGCGTTATGGCTTGCTGAACGATCTGCGGGTGCTGGATAAAGCGGCTTTCCCGCTGATGGTTGAACGCTACGTCGCGCTGGCCTATGACACGCCTGTGGCGTCGGCACAGCAGCTGCCGCAACCGCTGCTGTGGCCAAAGCTACAGGTCGAAGAGCAGGAAAAAATTCAGACCGCCGCGCAGTTTCAGCTGTCGGCGACGCGTCCAGTGATCGGTTTTTGTCCCGGCGCCGAATTTGGTCCGGCAAAACGCTGGCCGCACTATCACTACGCTGCACTGGCGCAGCAGCTGATCGCGGAAGGATTTCAGATTGTGCTGTTTGGCTCGGCAAAAGATCGGCCAACCGGTGAGGAAATTATCGCCGCACTGCCGGAAGCGGCCCGCGTCCACTGCCGTAATCTGGCCGGTGAGACTCAGCTGGAGCAGGCAGTGATTCTGCTGGCACAGTGCCGGGCAGTGGTCAGCAACGACTCCGGCCTGATGCATATCGCCGCCGCGCTGGACCGTCCGCTGGTCGCGCTCTATGGCCCAAGCAGCCCTGACTTTACGCCACCGCTGGCTCGCCAGGCGCGGGTTATTCGCCTGATTAGCGGCTATCACAAAGTGCGCAAAGGCGACGCCGAGCAGGGCTATCATCAGAGCCTGATCGACATACAACCCGAGCGCGTGCATCAGACCCTTACCGAATTACTCGACGCGCCGCAGGAGGTGCCATGCACGTCCTGATCGTTAAAACCTCATCAATGGGCGACGTGCTGCATTCGTTACCAGCGCTGACCGATGCGATGCACGCCATTCCTGGCATCCGTTTCGACTGGGTGGTGGAAGAGAACTTTGCTCAGATCCCCGGCTGGCATCCCGCAGTGGATAAGGTGCTACCGGTAGCGATTCGCCGCTGGCGCAAACACTGGTTTGGCAGCCAGCAGCGTGAAGAGCGCGTGCTGTTTAAGCGCGCGTTACAGGCACGTCAGTACGATATCGTGATTGATGCGCAGGGGCTGATCAAAAGCGCGGCGCTGGTGACGCGATTGTCAAAAGGCGTTAAGCATGGCCAGGATAGCCGCAGCGCGCGTGAACCGTTTGCCAGCTGGTGGTATGACGTGCGGCATGAGGTCAGTAAGCAACAGCACGCCGTCGAGCGGACGCGCGAACTGTTTGCTAAAAGTCTCGGCTATGAGAAACCGCACGGCCAGGGCGACTATGCGATTGCCGGACATTTCCTGCATCACCTGCCTGCCGATGCACAGCACTATCTGGTGTTTCTGCACGCCACGACGCGTGACAACAAGCACTGGCCAGAGTCGCACTGGCGGCAGCTGATTGAACGGGTGCAGCCGAGCGGATTGCGGATCAAGTTACCGTGGGGCGCAGAACATGAGCACCAGCGTGCGCAGCGCCTGGCCGAAGGATTTGAGCACGTCGATGTGCTGCCGAAACTGACGCTGGAGGCGATTGCCCGGCAGCTGGCTGGCGCGCGTGCGGTAGTATCAGTCGATACCGGATTAAGCCACCTGACCGCCGCGCTGGATCGCCCTAACCTGACGCTGTATGGACCGACCGATCCGGGCCTGATCGGTGGTTACGGTCAGAATCAACAGGCGCTGAGCGCCCCGAATCATAATCTGGCGGAGCTGACTGCCGACGCGGTGGCAGAAAAACTGCAGGCCGTTATTACGGAAAACAGGCCATGAACTATGTGTTGATCTACCTGCTGCTGGTGCCGTTTCGCACGCTGATGCGGCTGTTTTACCGGCCGACCGGGCGCAATTTAATCATTCAGACGGCAAAAATCGGTGATTTCATTAATATCACGCCGATGCTGCGCGCGCTGGGTCAGTCCGAATTGCTGATCAGTAAGGCGGTAGAACCGCTGGTGCGCCATGATGATACCGTCAGCCGCTATTTTCTGATTGAAGAGGCGAAGCGCAGCTTCTTTGCCAAGCTTAAACTGGCGTTCACCCTGATGAACCGCTACGACAATGTTTATCTGGTGCAGCCCAACAGCGTAAACCTGTTTTTTGCATCGCTGTGTAACGCGCCGAACAAACAGTTTTTGCGCACCTATGTGCGTAAGTCCTACCACGCGGTGTTCTATCGCAGCGCCAGCGGCATTGTGGATCATGCCAAGACCGATTTAACCCTCGACAGCTACCTGAAACTGATCAACCGGGAATACCGTTATACCGATTTCCCTAAGCACGCCACGTCGCCGCTGTGGCAGCCGCCCGCGCCGCCTGCTGCGCTGCTGGCTCCGCGTGAAGGGATTAAAATCGGTATCAGTATCTCCGCTGGCAACCGGGCAAAAACCATTCCCGCCAGCGTCTGGCAGCAGCTGATGGAAGCGCTGACCGACCTGCCCTGTACCTTTTATGTATTCGGGCCGCCTGCTGAACAGCCGTGGCTGGATGAATTGCTGAGCTTAACCGGCCCGAAAGAAAATATCGTGAGCCTGATTGGTGAGCTAAAACTGGAAGAGGTGCCCTGGGCCATCGCGCAGATGGATTTCTATATCTCATCTGACTCCGGCAATGCCTATATTGCCGATGCGCAGCAGGTACCGGTGATCATGCTTTATGGCCCTTGTGAAGTCAGGGAACAGCGTCCGGTCAACAATGTGCTGTTTGTCGGGCCCGATAATGTTGCTGCGTCGACATTCGTTTTTGCCACGCGTTTTCGCTTTGATCAGCCCGCTGAAAAATTATTTGGGCTGGATCACGATAAACTGACTAGAATACAAGCGTTTATTACTCATAATCTGGAATAGTGAAGCGTAATGGCAATTACCCCTGTTGCTGATGCTGTTCAGCAAAGTAAGCTCCTGGTCAACACGCTCTCTGATACGGATGCAAATCCGGTGCACGTTGCCTTTGGCATCAACCACGCCTATGCGCGTGGTCTGGGCATTACGTTATTTTCACTACTCAGCCATCATCCTGATACCGCTTTCCACGCCCATATCTTTTCAGACTCGCTAAGCGAGCAGGATGTCGAAAAATTACGTTCGCTGGCAACTGGTCATCGGCTGGCGATTACGCTGCACATTTTCAACAGTGCCTGGGTCGATCAGTTGCCGGCGGTCGGACGCTATCCAAAAAGCATCCATTATCGTTTTCTGATCCCCGAAACCGTGGCGCGCTTCAGCGATCGGGTGATCTACATCGACGCCGATACGCTGGTGGTGGGTGACTATTCGCCGTTATTCAGCCTGGATATTGCCGATTACACGCTGTGTGCCTGTAACGATACGCCACGGGCGCGTCAGAATCAGTGTCCGAAGCTCGGCCTGAAGGGCAACAACTACTTCAACTCCGGCTTTATGCTGATCAATATTCCACGCTGGATGGCGCGTCAGACCACGGCCCGCATTACCGAGGTGCTGGTCACCCGCGGAGCGGAGTTTGGCTTTCCCGATCAGGATGCATTGAACATTGTGCTGGAAGATGAGGTGCTGATCCTGCCGGAACGTTACAACCACATTTACGACATCATCGCGAACAAGGTGTGGCACCGCTTCCGGGTACCGGACGATACCGTGATGATTCATTACACCGGTAAATGCAAACCCTGGCATGCGTGGGGCGGCAGCGACCTCTCACTGCTCTATTACGACTATTACCAGCGCTCACCCTGGGCTTCACAGTCGCTTGATTTACCCAAACATTATAAAGAGATGAAGCGCTTCGCCCGGATCAAGTGGCATCAGAAACAGTACGCTGAAAGTTTCAGCTGGATGATGAACTACGTCCGGCACAAGTTTTTCGGTTAGCGCGGCGCGAAGATTTTTTGCTACCGGTTGTGTCACCTGACGTATCTGTGGCGTGACGGGCGGTGCGCCTGGCTTTTACAATTCCACGTTGCAGCCATCTTGCTTCAGGGAAAAGGGACTCTGCGTGCGTTTTTGTTAACAATTCCGGTGATTTACTTCAGCATGGGCGAAAGTCAGTTTTATAATCGTCAGTCACCCTATTTTATTTTGCTGGCCTGGACCTGGTTTATGATGATGAGGCAAACCCCTTTCGCGTTTCACTCTGCACAGGTGCAAACGTTGTCATGAGTGCTCTTCCCCTGTTGAGTATCATTACGCCTATGTACAACGCGGGCAGCATGTTTGATGAATTCATGCAGTCGCTGCTGGCGCAAACGCTGACGTCGCTGGAGATCATCATTGTCGATGACGGCTCAACCGACGGTTCCGGTGAGCGCGCCGACTATTACGCCCAACATCACTCCCACGTTCGGGTCATTCATCAGGAAAACGGCGGCGTCTCACGCGCGCGTAATGCTGGCCTGGCGGTCGCGCAGGGGAAGTATGTCACCTTTCCCGATGCCGATGACACCATGCAACCGGAGATGTACCAGACGCTGGTGACGCTGGCGGAACAGGACAATCTTGATGCGGCACAGTGCAATGCCGAATGGTATTTCAAACATAGCCAGCGGGTTAAGCCGCTGATTCCGCTGGACCGCCTGCGCAGTACCGGCGTGCTGAGCGGTCCCGACTGGCTGAATACCGCGTTAAAAACCCACCGCTACATGCATGTGGTGTGGCTGGGCATTTATCGTCGTGCGTTGATTGAACAGCATCAGTTGCTGTTTGAGCCAGGGCTGCACCATCAGGACATTCCGTGGACCACTGAATTCATGTTGCTGGCGAAACGCGTGCGTTATACCGATGCGGTGCTGTACCGCTACTACATGCATGACGCCTCGATCAGCAATCGCAAGCGCACCGGCCAGCGTAATGTCGAATACCAGCGTCACTATCTGAAGATTGCCGGTATGCTGGAAGCGCTGAATCGCCGCTACCGCGGCAAGGTAAAAATCTATCCATCGTTCCATTATCAGGTGACGCATGAAGCGCTCAGCGTCTGTCATAGCGTACGTCGGGAGCCGGATAGTGACGCACGCCGGGCGATTATCGCCGACCTGTTTGCCAGCCAGACGCATCGGCGAATGCTACGCAATGCCCGTGGGATTAAGCAGTGGTATCAGCTGCTGCTGTGGCTGAGTCGTCTCTATCGCTGGCGTTACAAATAACCCTTGAGGCTGGCTTTATCCTAAAAAGGGTTTGCCCTACAATCGGTTCACTAAAATTTGAGAACAATTGTTTATGGCCAGTCCGATCCCAGCAAACGTCTCTCCGCAAAATATATTGCTTATCAAGCTGCGCCATCATGGCGACATGCTACTGACGACGCCGGCGATCAACGCCCTTCGCCAGCGTTATCCGCAGGCCAGTATCGACGTGTTGCTCTATCAGGAAACGCGTCCGATGCTGGAAGCGCATCCGGATATCCGCCATCTGCACGTGATTGATCGTAAGTGGAAGCAGCAAGGCGGCTGGCGCAAGCTGGGCCATGAATATGCCTTGATTCGTGCGGTACGGGGATGTCATTACGACGTGGTGATTAATCTGGCCGATCAATGGCGTGCAGCCCTGATTACCCTGCTCTCCGCCGCGCCGATACGCATCGGCTTCGCGTTTAAAAAGCGTGACAACCTGCTCTGGCGGCTGTGTCATAACCAGCTGGTCCCGACCCTCAATCACAGCAAACTGCATACCGTGGAGCAGAATATGTCCGCGCTGGCTCCGCTCGGCATCAGCAGCGAGAGCGCGCGGGTTTCGATGCACTACAGTGAAGCCGATCGTCAACACGTGCTCGCCAGACTGGCGGAGAAGCAGATCGCCTCGCCGTTTATCGTGGTGCAGCCGACCTCCCGCTGGGGCTTTAAATGCTGGGAAGAGGAGAGCGTTGCCGCCACCATCGACCAGCTGGCGCAGCCAGAACGTCCGGTGGTGCTGACCGCCGGGCCGGATAAACACGAACTGGCGATGATCGAGCGCATTCAGGCGCTGTGCACCACGCAGTATGTGGTGTCGCTGGCTGGCCAGTTCACTCTGCCGCAGCTGGCGGCGCTGATCGATCATGCCCGGCTGTTTATTGGCGTCGACTCCGCCCCGATGCATATGGCGGCCGCGCTGAACACACCCTGTATTGCGCTGTTTGGCCCGACCAAGCTGCAGCACTGGCGGCCGTGGGGCGACAATAATCACGTCATCTGGGCGGGCGATTATGGTCCGCTGCCGTCACCGGACTCGATTGATACCAAAACTGACCAGCGTTACCTGTCGGCCATCCCGGTTAAGGATGTGGTCGCGGCGGCAAGGAGTTATCTGAATGAGTAAGTTACGGCTGGCGATTGTCCGGCAGAAATACCGCCCTGATGGCGGCGCCGAGCGTTTTATCTCGCGGGCGCTGGAAGCGCTGGGCAGCGAACAGCTGGATCTCAACATCATCACCCGCAGCTGGCAGGGCACGCCGAATCCTGACTGGCACCTGCACATCTGTAATCCACCCAAACTCGGACGGGTCTCTCGCGAACGTGGATTTGCCCGTGCGGCCCGCGCCTGCTGGGAACGGGAAAAGTTCGACATTGTGCAAAGCCATGAGCGCATCGCCGGTTGTGATATTTTTCGTGCCGGTGATGGTGTCCACCGCGTCTGGCTGGAACAGCGTGCGCGGATCGTTTCGCCATGGCAGCGCCTGAGCGCCAGCCTCAGCCCTTACCATCGCTATGTCCTGCAGGCGGAAGCGGAGATGTTTAATTCGCCGGCGCTGAAAGCGGTTATTTGTAACTCTGAGATGGTAAAACGCGACATCCTGCGCTGCTTCTCACTCGGTGCCGAAAAAATCCACGTCATCCATAACGCCATCGACGGCAGCCGTTTTCAGCCCGCCACCGACGCCACCCGCCACGCGACCCGTCAGCAGTTATCGCTGCCCGACAGCGCGACCGTGCTGATCTATGTTGGCTCCGGTTTTGAGCGCAAAGGGCTGAAAGCGGCGATTGAAGCGCTGGCCGGCAGCGATCGCTACCTGATTGTGGTCGGCCAGGATAAACAGCTGCAGCGCTATCAGCAGCTGGCCAATCAGCTCAACTGTCTGGATCGGCTGCGCTTTGTCGGCGTACAGCAGGACGTACAGCCGTTCTATCATGCGGCCGATGGTTTACTGCTGCCCACGCTCTACGATCCTTTCCCGAATGTGGTGCTGGAGGCGATGGCCTGTGGCCTGCCGGTAATTACCAGCACCGGCTGCGGCGGCGCGGAATTTATTACTGCCGGTCAGCAAGGTTTCGTCTGTGATGCGCTGGATATCAATGGACTGAATCAGGCGATTCAGGCGATACCGTCGCTTTCAGTCGACTCACGCATGGGCGAAGCGGCACGGCGCAGAATTGAACCTTATGGGCCGCAGCGACTGGCCAGCTCGCTGACTTCGCTGTATCAACAGGTGCTGCGAAGCAACTGACAATGTGGGATGAGTGGATGCAGGGTTTCTGATAACATGCCGCCATCTGATTTTAATCTGGTTTTAGACGCGAACGTGTCGTAACGGTAACTATGACGACCATTTACACCGCACTGCTCTATCTTATTCAGCCACTGATTTGGCTGCGCCTGTGGCTGCGCGGTCGTAAAGCGCCGGCCTATCGCAAACGCTGGGCAGAGCGCTATGGCTATTGTGTCGGCAAAGTTAAGCCAGACGGTATTGTGCTGCACTCGGTGTCGGTCGGCGAAACGCTGGCGGCGATCCCCCTGGTGCGTGCGTTGCGTCATCGTTATCCTACCCTGCCGATTACCGTCACCACCATGACACCAACCGGTTCAGAGCGGGCGCAATCGGCGTTTGGCAAAGATGTGCATCACGTTTATCTGCCTTATGACCTGCCAGGCTCGATTAATCGTTTCCTCGATACGGTCAACCCACGGCTGGTGATCATCATGGAAACCGAGCTGTGGCCCAATATCATCCGCATTCTGCATCAGCGCAATATTCCGCTGGTGATCGCCAACGCCCGTCTTTCGGCGCGTTCGGCAAAAGGCTACCGCAAGCTGGGCAAATTCATGCGCCAGCTGCTGCAGAGCATCACGCTGATTGCGGCGCAGAATAGTGAAGATGGCGACCGGTTCCTTGAGCTGGGCCTGAAGCGCTCGCAGCTGGCGATTACCGGCAGCCTGAAATTTGATATCTCAGTGACGCCAGAGCTGGCGGCCAGAGCCGTCACGCTGCGCCGTCAGTGGGCGCCGCGGCGTCCGGTGTGGATTGCCACCAGCACCCATGAAGGCGAAGAGGCGATCGTGCTCGATGCGCATCGCCGACTGCTGCAATCCTTCCCGGATTTACTGCTGATTCTGGTTCCCCGTCATCCCGAACGTTTCAACGATGCGCGCGAACTGACCCAGCAGCGTAACTTCAGCTTTATCCTGCGCAGCAGCGGTGAGATTCCTTCTGGCTCGACTCAGGTGGTAATTGGTGACTCGATGGGTGAACTGATGCTGCTGTACGGTATTGCCGATCTGGCTTTTGTCGGTGGCAGCCTGGTTGAACGGGGCGGCCATAACCCACTGGAGCCTGCTGCACATGCGATTCCGGTTCTGATGGGGCCGCACACCTGGAACTTCAAAGATATCTGCAGCAAACTGCAACAGGGCCAGGGCCTGATTACCGTCACCGACGTGATTTCGCTGGAAAAAGAGGTCACCAACCTGTTGCAGGATGATGACTATCGTCGTTATTACGGACGCCACGCGGTGGACGTGCTGCATCAGAACCAGGGCGCGCTGCAACGTCTGCTGCAGTTACTCGAACCCCATTTACCGCCACGGGCCCACTGATGCCAACACGCCAACGTCTTTCAGTGGTGATGATCGCCAAAAACGAAGCGGAACTGCTGCCTGACTGTCTGGCCTCCGTCAGCTGGGCCGATGAGATTATCCTGCTGGATTCCGGTAGCGAAGATAACAGCGTGGACATTGCCACCCAGGCGGGCGCGCAGGTGTTTCGCAGCGATGACTGGCAGGGTTATGGCATCCAACGCCAGCGCGCGCAGCGTTACGCCAGCGGCGACATGATTTTGATGATCGATGCGGATGAGCGCGTGACGCCTGAGCTGCGCGCCGCCATTGAGCAGGTATTGATCGCCCCCCCCAGCCGCACGGTTTACAGCCTTGGCCGCAGCAACCTGTTTCTGGGCCGCTTTATGCGCCACAGCGGCTGGTATCCTGACCGCGTCATGCGGCTCTATCCCCCGACGTTGCACTACAATGACAACCTGGTGCATGAATCGCTGAACGCCGAAGACGCGCCGGTGGTGGCACTGAAGGGAGATCTGCAACATCTGACCTGTCGTGATTTGATTGCTTTTCAGCGCAAGCAACTGGCGTATGCCGAAGCCTGGGCGACGGAACGTCATCAGCGCGGTAAACGCTGCGGCCTGTTTTCTATCTTCAGCCATACGCTGGGTGCATTTGTAAAAACCCTGCTGTTACGCGCGGGCTTTCTGGATGGCAAACAGGGCTGGATCCTGGCGGTGGTTAACGCACAATATACCTTTAACAAATATTCGGCGCTGTGGGCGCTGAATCACGCATCGGCAAAAGGGCGAGTATGAGTACTAAAGCCATTTATCCCGGCACCTTCGATCCCATTACGCTGGGACATCTCGATATTGTGACGCGGGCCGGGCAGATGTTTGATCGGGTAGTGCTGGCGATTGCCGCCAGTCCCAGCAAGAAGCCGATGTTCAGTCTGGACGAGCGCGTGGCGCTGGCGAGCCAGGTAGTGGCGCATCTGCCTAACGTTGAGGTGGTCGGATTCAGTGACTTAATGGCAAATTTCGCCCGTGCTCAGCAGGCTAACGTGCTGGTTCGTGGACTGCGTGCGGTATCGGACTTTGAATATGAGATGCAGCTGGCGCACATGAATCGTCATCTGCTGCCGACGCTGGAGAGCGTGTTCCTGATGCCGTCGGAAGGCTTCTCATTTGTTTCCTCTTCGCTGGTCAAAGAGGTGGCGCGTCACGGTGGCGATGTCACTGCCTTCCTGCCCGCGCCAGTCTATCAGGCGTTGCTGGCTAAATTAGCTTAGTGCTGACAATTCGGGCACCAGTATGTGCTGCGCTGCCCGTGTCTGCCGCTGACAATCGGCGTACCACATGCCCGGCACGGTTCCCCGGCCCGACCATAAACCTGCAGCTGCTGCGCAAAATACCCCGGCTTACCATCACTCTGTAAGAAGTCACGCAGCGTGGTCCCGCCCTGCTCGATGGAGCGCAGTAACACCGCTTTGATGGTATTGACCAGCAATCCGGCCTCTGACTGCGACAGGCTGCCGGCAGGTCGATCGGGCAGGATCCCGGCGGTAAACAGCGACTCACTGGCGTAAATATTGCCGACGCCGACCACCACTTTATTATCCATCAACCACTGCTTGATCAGCGTCCGTTTGCCGCGCGACTTTTCGAACAGGTAAGCACCATCAAAATGGTCGCTGAGCGGCTCCGGTCCCAGATGCGCCAGCACGCTGCTGCCAGCCAGATCGTTGCTCCAGAGCCAGGCACCAAAGCGACGCGGATCGGTGTAGCGCAGCACTTTGCCATTGCTCATCACCAGATCAACATGGTCATGGGTGGCGGCCGGCAACTCTTCTGGCAGCACGCGTAAACTGCCGGACATCCCGAGATGGATGATGATCCAGCCATGCGGCAGCTCCAGCAGCAGATATTTTGCCCGACGCTGCACGCTAAGCACCGGCTGATCGCTCAGCGACAGGATCTCCTGCGAAACCGGCCAGCGCAGACGCGAATTACGCACCACGGCGTGAAGGATGGTTTCACCGACCAAATGCGGTTCGATACCGCGGCGGCTGGTTTCAACCTCTGGCAACTCTGGCATAACCTCTCCTCAGCAGATTGCACAAACAAAAAACCCGGCCGGAGCCGGGTTTTTAGCAGAACACTAAAATTACTTAATTTTAGCTTCTTTGTAGATCACATGCTGACGTACAACCGGATCGAACTTTTTCAGTTCCAGCTTCTCTGGTTTAGTACGTTTGTTCTTCGTGGTGGTATAGAAGTGACCTGTACCAGCAGAGGAAACCAGCTTGATCTTCTCACGAATACCTTTAGCCATGATTCAGTTCCTTAGTACTCTTAGTACTTCTCACCACGGGCACGCATGTCGGCTAACACCGTATCAATGCCCTTTTTATCGATAATACGCATACCTTTTACAGATACACGCAGAGTAACGAAGCGCTTCTCGCTCTCAACCCAAAAACGGTGTGAGTGCAGGTTCGGAAGGAAACGGCGTTTCGTCGCGTTCATTGCGTGGGAACGGTTGTTACCGGTCACCGGACGCTTTCCAGTTACCTGGCAGACTCGTGACATGTCTATTCTCCAAAAATCAAATCAGCTCGAGCTTTAAAAATTAGGTTTTGGCCGCCTCGTCAGGCTTGCAGCCCGCCAGGCGAGTTCCATGG
The DNA here is from genome assembly GCF_059730575.1 of Pantoea sp. X-Soil-YNGN-775. NCBI lineage: Bacteria > Pseudomonadati > Pseudomonadota > Gammaproteobacteria > Enterobacterales > Erwiniaceae > Pantoea > Pantoea sp. X-Soil-YNGN-775. The sequence goes on from NZ_AP035945.1 coordinate 4,166,625, forward strand.
AACCCGCTAAGCTGGCCTAACCGCCAAACCCGAGATTCTCAAAGGTGGCGTAGTATACGCCGCTCAGCCCAAGTGCTCAAGTCCCGAACAGATAAAGATCCCGAATGATCGGGTAAAAAGCCGCCACCTGGCGCGAATTTTTGCTGTGTTAAAGCCAGCCTCGCTCAGCAAACGAGACATATTCGCCATGGCCTATCACCAGATGATCGAGCAAACGGATGTCGAGTAACTGGCAGGCTTCGCTGACTTTTCGCGTCACATCGCGGTCAGCCCGGCTCGGTTCCGCCATACCGGAAGGGTGGTTATGCGCCAGAATCAGTGCGGCTGCATTGACCTTCAGCGCCTCCCGTACGATCTCACGTGGGTGGACCTCTACGCTGTTGATGGACCCCGAAAACATCTTTTGCGCCGCCAGCACCCGATGCTGATTATCAAGAAACAGCACCATAAAGATCTCACGTTCCTGTTGGGCTAACAGACTTTGCAGGTAATGGCGCGTAACCTGGGGATTTTCCATCGCACTTTCGCGCGCCAGCTGGCTGGCAAAAAAGCGCTTCGCCAGTTCCGCAATCGCGTGCAGCTGTGCCAGTTTGGCATCACCAACACCCTTAATGCCGCTGAATGCGGCTTTGCTGGCGGTCATAATGTGATAGAGCGAGCCAAACTCCTGCACAATCTGCTGCGCCAGCGCCATCACGTTTTGCCCCGGCGTGCCGGTGCGCAGAAACAGGGCCAGCAGCTCGACGTCACTCAGCGCCTGTGCGCCCTGCTGCTGTAGTTTCTCCCGTGGTGCCATACTTTTCATCTGCATTCTCCCTGTGGCGAACGTCAGGGTGACCCATCTGGCGCAACGCCACCATCAGCAGCGTGACATTTTACGAGATGGCTCGCAAACGCAGGCAGTGAAAAGGCGCGTCACGGCTTTTGTGATAAAGTCCGTGCATTCGCCGCGGCAGGCGGCAGACAGTTTAGTGAGGCCAACATCATGATGGGATTAGCCGGTAAAAAAATTCTTCTTGGCGTGAGTGGCGGGATTGCCGCCTACAAAGCACCTGAGCTGGTGCGGCGCCTGCGCGATCGCGGCGCCGATGTCCGCGTGATGATGACGGACGGAGCTAAAGCGTTTATTACGCCGCTCAGCCTGCAGGCGGTTTCCGGTTACCCGGTATTTAACGATCTGCTCGACCCGGCGGCAGAAGCGGCAATGGGGCATATTGAACTGGCTAAATGGGCGGATTTAATTGTGCTGGCCCCGGCAACCGCCGACCTGATTGCCCGGATTACCGCTGGCATGGCCAACGATCTGGTGACCACTGCGGTACTGGCTACCGCATCGCCGGTTGCGGTGGTGCCGGCGATGAATCAGCAGATGTACCGTGCAGCAGTAACCCAGCAAAATCTGCAGGCGCTGCAGCAGCGCGGCATCCTGATTTGGGGGCCTGACAGCGGCAGCCAGGCCTGTGGCGACGTCGGGCCGGGCCGGATGCTCGATCCGCTGGCGATTGTCGACCATGCGGTACAGTGGGCTACTCCCGTCAACGATCTGCAACATCTCAACATTATGATTACCGCCGGCCCTACCCGTGAGGCATTGGATCCGGTGCGCTACATCTCTAATCACAGCTCCGGCAAGATGGGCTTTGCTATTGCGGCCGCAGCGGCCCGACGCGGTGCCAACGTTACGCTGATCAGCGGGCCGGTGACGCTACCTGCACCTGCGGGGGTAAAACGGGTCGATGTCATCAGTGCGCTGGAGATGCAGGCGGCGGTGATGGGCGAGATAGACAAACAACATATTTTCATTGCAAGCGCAGCCGTGGCAGACTACCGGGCAGCCGACATTGCGGCCGAAAAAATCAAGAAACAGGGCGGCGATGATAACGTCACGCTGCAACTGATAAAGAATCCCGATATTGTTGCCGGCGTCGCCGCGTTACAGGAGCATCGGCCTTTCGTGGTTGGATTTGCTGCTGAAACCCGGAATGTGGAAGAATACGCCCGGCAAAAACGGGTGCGCAAGAATCTGGACCTGATCTGCGCTAACGACGTTGCTAAAGCCGGACAAGGGTTCAATAGCGACACCAATGCTCTTCACCTTTTTTGGCAGGATGGAGAAAAACGCTTACCGCTTAGCGATAAGTCTCTCCTTGGCCAACAATTATTAGACGAGATTGTCAGCCGTTATGATGAAAAAAATAGACGTTAAAATCCTTGATGCGCGCGTCGGCAAAGAATTTCCGCTGCCGACCTACGCCACCTCGGGTTCCGCTGGGTTAGATTTACGTGCCTGCATCGACGATGTTCTCGACATCGCCCCAGGCACCACCACGCTGGTTCCTACCGGCCTGGCGATTCACATTGCCGATCCTGATCTGGCTGCGGTCATCCTGCCGCGCTCGGGCCTCGGCCATAAACACGGCATCGTGCTGGGTAATCTGGTGGGACTGATCGACTCGGATTATCAGGGACAGTTGATGGTTTCAGTATGGAACCGTGGTCAGGAAAGCTTCTCGCTGCAGCCGGGCGACCGCATGGCACAGCTGGTTTTTGTCCCGGTGGTGCAGGCCGAGTTTAATCTGGTGGAAGACTTCGACGCCAGCTTGCGCGGCGAAGGCGGCTTCGGTCACTCAGGCCGTCAATAACCAACGCTACCGACTTTCACTTACGCCAATTATTTTTTCTCATCGCCATGAGACGTGTGCTTGTGGCAGATGCGTAGGTGTTGCCTGTTCAAGGTGAATTTCAGGGGTCTTTAAGGTCATGGCAGAAAAAAAAGTCGCGAAGCGAAATCGTCGCGAAGAGATTTTGCAGGCGCTGGCGCAAATGCTGGAGTCGGGTGATGGCAGCCAACGAATTACCACTGCCAAACTGGCAGCCACAGTCGGCGTGTCAGAAGCGGCGCTCTATCGTCACTTCCCCAGTAAAACACGGATGTTCGACAGCCTGATTGAGTTTATCGAAGACAGTCTGATTACCCGCATCAATCTGATCCTGAAAGATGAGAAAGAGACCATGACGCGCCTGCGTCTGATCGTGCAATTGATTCTGGGATTTGGTGAGCGTAATCCGGGGCTGACGCGTATTCTGACCGGCCATGCGCTGATGTTTGAGCAGGACCGCCTGCAGGGCCGCATCAATCAACTGTTTGAGCGGATTGAAGTGCAGCTGCGCCAGGTGATGCGTGAGCGCAAAATGCGTGAAGGTGAAGGCTTTCAGTCTGACGAGACGCTGCTGGCGAGCCAGCTGCTGGCGTTTTGTGAAGGTTTACTGTCGCGCTATGTCCGCTCGGAGTTTCGCTTTAGTCCGACCGCAGACTTTGAGGCTCGCTGGCCGCTGATTGCTGCCCAGCTGGTATAACAAGAAGGCGGGCATCACGCCCGCCTTCTGTTTAAATGCCGTAGGCTTTTTGATACGCCCGCACCTGGGCTAAATGATCCGCCATCTCAGGCTTCTCTTCCAGCCAGGCAATCAGGTCTGCCAGCGTTATAATCGCGGTCACTTTGCAGCCGTAATCACGTTCCACTTCCTGAATCGCCGACATGTCACCGCGTCCGCGCTCCTGACGATCAAGCGAAACCAGCACGCCAGCCAGCGTCGCGTTGTGCGCACCGATGATATCCATTGACTCACGAATCGCGGTGCCCGCGGTGATCACATCATCCACCAGCATCACTTTGCCCTGCAGGGGACTGCCAACCAGTAATCCGCCCTCACCGTGGTCTTTGGCCTCTTTACGGTTAAAACAGTAAGGCACATCGCGGTCGTGGTGATCGGCCAGCGAGACCGCCGTGGTGGTCGCAATCGGAATACCTTTGTAGGCCGGGCCGAACAGCAGGTCGAAATCGACGCCGCCATCCACCAGTGCCTGCGCGTAGAAGCGTCCCAGCAGCGCTAAATCCCGTCCGCTGTTAAACAGACCGGCGTTAAAGAAATAGGGGCTTTTACGCCCGGACTTTAAAGTGAACTCACCGAACTTCAGCACCTGCTTGTTCAGGGCGAATTCAATAAACTGACGCTGCCAGGCTTTCATTTCTCACTCCTCAAATAAAGAAAAGGCGACTCTGTGGTCGCCTGTTACATCAATTTTCCAGGGCTGCTTTCTGCGCCTGAATTAACTCTTCAATTCCACCGCGTGCCAGCGCCAGTAGCGTCAGCAGCTCTTCATGGCTGAACGGCTCACCTTCGGCAGTGCCTTGTACCTCAATCATGCGGCCATCTTCCATCATCACCACGTTCATGTCGGTCTCTGCTGCGGAGTCTTCAACGTATTCCAGATCGCACAGCGCTTCGCCCTTAACGATACCGACCGAAATGGCCGCCACCATCCCTTTCATCGGGTTAGCTTTCAGCTTGCCGCTGGCGACCAGCTTGTTCAGCGCATCGGCCAGCGCCACGCAGGCACCGGTGATAGAGGCGGTGCGGGTGCCACCATCGGCCTGGATTACGTCGCAGTCGAGCGTAATGGTAAATTCACCCAGCGCTTTCAAATCCACCGCGGCGCGCAGCGAACGGGCGATCAGGCGCTGAATCTCCAGCGTACGTCCACCCTGCTTGCCCTTTGCGGCTTCACGCGCCATGCGGCTGTGGGTCGAACGCGGTAGCATGCCATACTCGGCGGTAACCCAGCCCTGGCCCTGGCCTTTAAGGAAACGCGGAACCCCTTCGTCTACCGAGGCAGTGCAGAGCACTTTGGTTTCACCGAATTCCACCAGAACGGAACCCTCTGCGTGTTTGGTGTAATTGCGGGTCAATGTGACTGGACGCACCTGTTGTGCGCTACGGCCTGCTGGACGCATGGGTAATCTCCGGCTTGCTAATGATTGGCTGCGCATTATACGGACTTCCTTGCCCGCTGTCTCTTGCGCTGGTCCGCCGCATCATCAGATGAAATTCCCGGCCGACTGTGGCTAAATGCGCGTTCCTTTCTCTCTGATTAAATAAATTATGGCCGCCATTCTTCATTTCCTGCTGGCGCTGGGGGTTATTTTCGCCCTGGCGCTACTGGTCAGTCATGACCGTAAACAGATTCGCCTGCGCTATATTGTTCAGCTGATTGTGGCAGAAGCCGCGCTCGGCTGGTTCTTTCTTCATTCAGCCAGTGGCCTGGCGCTGGTCGGATCGGTAGCGGGCTTTTTTGAAACCCTGCTCGGCTTTGCCGCACAGGGCACAGAATTCGTCTTTGGCGGGATGAGCAAACAGGGGCTGGCATTTATTTTCCTCGGCGTCCTCTGCCCGATTGTGTTTATTTCGGCCTTAATCGGCATATTGCAGCACTGGCGCATTCTGCCGCTGCTGATTCGGTTGGTCGGGACCCTGCTGTCGAAAATTAACGGCATGGGTAAGCTGGAATCCTTTAACGCCGTCAGCACGCTGATCCTTGGCCAGTCGGAAAACTTCATCGCGTATAAAGGTATTCTGGGCGATATTCCGCCGCGCCGGCTTTACACCATGGCGGCGACCGCAATGTCCACCGTCTCGCTGTCGATTGTTGGCGCGTACATGTCGATGATCGAAGCCAAATATGTGGTCGCGGCGCTGCTGCTTAATATGTTCAGCACCTTCATTATCCTGTCGATCATTAACCCGATGAAAAGCCAGGATCAGCAGCCCATTGCTCTCGATAAGCTGCATGAAGACCAAAGCTTCTTTGAGATGCTGGGCGAATACATTCTGGCTGGCTTTAAAGTGGCGATGATTATACTGGCAATGCTGATCGGCTTTATTGCGCTGATCGCGGCCGTGAATGCGCTGTTTGCCGCCGTGTTCGGCTACAGCTTCCAGCAGCTGCTCGGCTATCTGTTTTATCCGTTTGCCTGGTTGATTGGCATTCCGACTGCCGATGCGCTGCAGGCGGCCAGCATTATGGCAACCAAACTGGTGGCGAATGAGTTTGTGGCGATGATTGAGCTGCAGAAAGTCGCGTCAGGCATGAGCGCTCGCGGACTGGGTATTCTTTCGGTGTTTCTGGTCTCGTTCGCTAACGTCGCCTCTATCGGCATTGTAGCGGGTGCGATTAAGGGACTGAACGAGCAGCAGGGCAACGTGGTTTCACGTTTTGGCTGGAAGCTGGTGTACGGCTCGACGCTGGTAAGCCTGCTGTCAGCGGCCTTTGCCGGTCTGTTTATCTGATAATCAACGGCGGCCATCCTGCCGCCGTTTCTCGTCTCAGAACCCAACGCAGACGGGTGCATCAACCCGCATCACCGACTCCTGACCAAAGCGCTTTTTATATAGGCTGCGTAACGCCTCGATATTCGCGTTAGCCGCCGAATCAAAGCCGTGGATCAGCATCAGCGCTTTGCTGTTTTCACGCGCCAGCTGGCCATTGTCGCCCAGCCATTGCCCTTTAGCGTCATACACCGACAACCCGGCCCTGAAGCGCGGTGTCACCTCGTTATCCACGAAATTCATCCATTCGAGTGAACTCACTGTTCCCCCCTGTGGCTTGCTCAGACCAAACCATAACGTGGTCTGCATCATGACGTCACCGCCAGCGCAAATCGGCTGGGGTCTGGTTGACGGTGAAGGTGGCGCCTGACAACCCGCCAGCAACAGAGCCAGCGCAACGGGAACAGCAATAACGCGAAACATAGATCGGCATCCTCACTTAGTCGGCCAGCCATCATCATAAGTGCCCGTGGTACAAAGCGGAAATGATTCGTTATTTCGCCCTGAGACGCTTATGCCTGTTATGCCGTGGCTGCCCTCGCTATACTTCCCCTCATCTTTCCGAAAATGAGTACCGCTTATGATCCGCAGTATGACCGCTTATGCCCGCCGCGAAGCTAAAGGCGAATGGGGCAGCGCCGCCTGGGAGCTGCGTTCCGTGAACCAACGCTATCTGGAAACCTATATCCGTCTGCCGGAGCAGTTCCGCGGACTGGAGCCGGTGATCCGCGAGCGCATTCGCCAGCGTCTGACGCGCGGCAAGATTGAGTGCAATCTGCGTTATGATGCTGACCCCAGCGCGCAGGGCGAACTGATGCTGAACGAAGCGCTGGCGAAACAGCTGGTGCAGGCCGCTAACTGGGTGAAGATGCAAAGCGATGAAGGCGCGATTAATCCGCTGGATATCCTGCGCTGGCCGGGCGTGATGTCTGCTCAGGAGCAGGACCTGGACGTGATTAATCAGCAGTTATTGCAGGCGCTTGACGGCGCGCTGGATGATTTCATTGCGGCACGCGAAAGCGAAGGGACGGCACTGAAGGCGATGATTGAGCAGCGTCTGGAAGGCGTCTCCCAGGAAGTCAGCAAAGTCCGCGCGCAGATGCCGGAAGTGATTAAATGGCAGCGTGAACGTCTGGTCGCCAAACTGGAAGATGCTGAAGTGCAGCTGGAAAATAATCGCCTGGAGCAGGAACTGGTGATGATGGCGCAGCGTGTTGATGTCTCCGAAGAGCTGGATCGACTGGATGCTCACGTTAAAGAAACCTATAACATTCTGAAAAAGAAAGAGGCGGTTGGCCGTCGTCTGGACTTCATGATGCAGGAGTTTAATCGTGAGTCGAATACGCTGGCATCGAAGTCGATCAATGCAGAAATCACCACCTCCGCGATTGAGCTGAAGGTGCTGATTGAGCAGATGCGTGAGCAGATTCAGAATATCGAGTAACCTCCCTTAACAAAGCGCCCACCCAGGCGCTTTGTTCCCTCAATGGATTTCCCTTCACCGCTGGTTAGCAACGGCATACTGCCCGGACACTTTTTCAGCACTTCCCGCGTAAGAATTGCGTAAAGTTAGATAAATAATAATTTCCAGACTCTTCTGCAAAGCCAAAAATTCATAATTAAAATTTTGCTTACGCTTCGCTTAACCGACTGAATTTTATTAGCATTAATCTGAAAACTTCTTTTTTTTGACTGTTTTAACGCGGCACCATGAAACAGGTCAATCCTGTAGATTCCTGAGATTACCTGTCTTTCAAGGCACTTTTTGATAAAGTGTTGGTCGAAATCAGTACAGCTGTACCGCCTGGAGACTTATGGAAGTGCTCTTTATGCGATACATCCATTTATCTCATGAAGGTTAGTAATGAAAAACACCGGAAAATTTAGCAGTTCGCTGCTGCATCCGCGTTATTGGTTTACCTGGTTCGGCCTGGGAATACTCTGGCTGTTGGTTCAGCTTCCTTACCCTGTTCTTATGCGTCTTGGTGCCGGTGCCGGCAAAATTTCCCGCCATTTCCTGCAGCGCCGTGAGCGCATTACCCGTCGCAACATTGAACTTTGTTTCCCCGGTATCAGTGAAGAAAAAACTGAGCAGATGATCGCCGGCAACTTTGCCTCACTGGGCATGGCGCTGGCCGAAACCGGCATCGCCTGGTTCTGGTCCGATCGCGCGGTGAAACGCCTGTTTACCGTCTCCGGTATGGCAAATTTACACGCTGCGCAAAATGAAAAGCGCGGCGTGATGCTGATTGGCGTGCATTTTATGTCGCTGGAACTGGGCGGCCGCATTAGTGGACTGTGTCAGCCGATGATGGCGATGTACCGTCCACACAACAATCTGGCGATGGAGTATGTTCAGACCAAAGGCCGGATGCGCTCAAATAAAGCGATGATCGATCGTCGCGACCTGCGCGGAATGGTACATGCGCTGAAGCAGGGTGAGTCAGTGTGGTTTGCGCCCGATCAGGATTACGGCCCAAAAGGCAGTACCTTTGCCCCGCTGTTTGCCGTTGAGAAAGCAGCAACCACTAATGGCACTTTCGTGTTATCGCGTCTGGCTAAACCCGCAATGGTGCCGATTATGCTGATCCGTAATCCTGGCAACGATGGTTATCATTTGATTATCGAACCGATGCTGGAAAATTATCCTCACACCGACGAATCGGCGGCGGCGGCATATATGAATAAGGTGATCGAAAACCAGATTCTGCGCGCACCGGAACAGTATCTCTGGCTGCATCGTCGCTTTAAAACCCGTCCGCCGGGTGAAGCGTCACTCTACGTCTGAGACCGATCACCAAGCAGGCCACGCGCCTGCTTTGTTGTTTTATGCCACAGCCAACCTCCGCGCGCTTATCCCCTTCCCCCGCTTCTCACTGTATGACCTCCACGCCGTTAGCCTTGAATGACGCGCTGGCATCAGACCCCTGTTTGAGGAATGATGAATACTCACCCGCAAGCCAGAGTTGAAAGATCATATGGATATCAATACCGCTGAACAGTGGCAGCGCCCACTGATTGATGACCGCCTGACACCTTACATTGAAGTGGACGCAACGCGTCTGGAGCACAACCTGCAACAGATGCAGCGTAAAACAGATGCAGCCGGCGTCGCATTTCGTCCGCATATCAAAACCCACAAAAGCGTCTGGATTGCCCAGCGTCAGCTGGCATTAGGTGCCCAGGGCGTAACGGTTTCTAAACCGAGTGAAGGTGTCAGTTTTATTCGGGGCGGCATCCGTGATCTGCTGTTGGCCTACCCGGTTGTGCAGGCGCAGAGCGTGGCAGAATTACTGCGTCTGGCGGTGCAGCATCAGGCGAAAATCACCCTGATTACCGATACGCTACAGGGCGTTGAGGCTATCGCGGATGCCAGGCAACTGCAACCCGACAGCGACCTGTCAGTAGCGATCAAAGTTGACGTTGGATTACATCGTATCGGCGTTAACCCACATACCGATCAGGCCGTGGTGATTGCGCAGGCTCTGCGGCAGAAAGGGTTACGCTTTGCCGGACTGGTCTCTCATGCTGGCCACGCATATGGTGCCGGCAACCCTGCAGCCATCGCGGATATTGCCCGGCAGGAGGCGGCATTGATGCGGCAGCTACAGGCGACGCTTCAGGCTGCGGGTTTCACCGCCTGTCCAATCTCTGTCGGCTCAACTCCTACTGCACTGGCGACCGATATCGCTTCAGGCATTGATGAAATCCGTCCCGGCAATTATGCACTGCTGGATCTTACCGCCTGCCGCCTCGGCCTGAGCCAGGTCGACCAGTTAGCGCTGAGTGTTATCAGCCGGGTGGTGGCAGTAAACGAGCATTTCGCAATTATTGACGCTGGCTCGAAAATGCTAAGTTCAGATAAAGGACCGCACGGCACCAACGCCAGCGGGTTCGGCATCGCAGTTGATGCCATGGGCCAGACTTATGAGATCGCTAAACTGTCCGAAGAGCACGGTTTCCTGCTCTGTCCGCAGCAGCGTCCTGATGTTGGCAGCTTAGTGCGCATCTTCCCAAACCACAGCTGTGCGGTGATGGCGCAATCAGATACGTTTATCCTGCGTCATGAACAGGGTGATGCAGAGCAGCACGCCGTTTCTGCACGCGGCAATTTCATCTGATTTCATCGCAGGCAACAATCCACGTTGCCTGCGGTTTGTACGAAACCCTATCTACCCCACACTTCTGTCGTCACAATATTTTACCTGGCGTAGCCCCATGCTTTAATGCCCTTTTCCGCTACCTTGCCGGAGGTAACATGCTCTCATCTCGTACTCTGAGCCTGACGATTCCACGACACTGGTTAGATCTGTATGAAACCATCTGGAAACCCGAGTTCTTTCCAAAATGGGCATCCGGGTTAACCAGTAGCACCTTCGAACCTGATGGAAATCGCTGGCGCGCCAAAGGACCACAAGGCACGGTGAAGATTCGCTTCACTCCCCATAATCCGTTTGGCGTAATGGATCACTGGGTGGATACCGGTTTTGGCAAAGAGATTTATATGCCAATGCGGGTGATCGCTAACGAACAGGGAGCCGAAGTGGTGGTGACCGTCTACCGCCAGCCATTTACCTCAGAAGAAAAATTTATGCAGGATATTGAATGGGTTAGTAAAGATCTCGAAAAACTCAATCAACTGCTGACTCAGTAAATCAAGGAGTTAGCTGTTTTTTTCTGCTGTACTTTAGGCTGGTCGTTAATGAAAAAAAATACAAAAATATTGCGCCAAAAAGCATAAAGCCCTTAGCTGATTACCTGTACTGTTTATCACTCTATCAACAGTTATGCTTAAGCATTGTCATCAGGAAAACTCCTGGCCATGCGGCCTTCTTCTCCCTTGCAATGCCTGATTTCATGCTGGTTTTGCCAACACTGGCGTCACCCTTTGTCGCTGCTATACATTAATCCTTAACAAATATTTATTACGCAGTTGTCAGAGATTTAATATTTATCATGCATAGAGTGAAACCATTAATTCCTGCGGTCGCGTTATCAGAGTTTTCTTATGGTGTTAATTTAAATAAAACAATGTATAAATCACTCCACACACAGCAATACCCATAATGATAAAGCAGGAAAAAAGACATGGACCGCTCGACCTATCCTTTGTTATCAGAAAAAGAATTTGTTGAGATTGCCGGCAGGATGCTGGCAGGAGAATATAAAACTACAACAGGATTTATTCGTGATCTGGCGGACTTCTTATTAACAGCGGGAGATTCCGCCATGACACGAAACCGTGAATATTCCAGGGATATCTATTTTTTATCCGAGCATCATTTGATTGAATCAATAATAACATGGCAAGCCTGGCAAGGTATTTCAGGACTTCGGCCGGAAAAGTTGCACTAACTAACGGTGTCACAGCAACCTCATTGCCGTTACACAAATATTTAATTCTCACAGAGTACCTGTACTCTAACGAGCATATTATGGCAATACGTGAAAGCAATCTGAATAGCGCAAAATGGTCTCTCCTCTCTTCGATTAAGATTATTGGCATTGGCGTGTTGCAGCTTTCTTTACTGGCGCAAATTCTGCAGGCAAATGAACTGAACCTGCTGGCCATTGCAGTGCTGGCGTTACTGGCTATCGATACCCTGGCCGATCGGGGCTTCTCGAATACGATAATCCGCCGTTGTATGCTCTCTATCAACGATCTCTCGATCCTGTATTGGGGCAATATGTTGATGGGTGCGGCGGTGTTTGGTCTGTTATTTGTCAGCAGCCACTTGCTTAATCGGATGTTTGACCAGCCTGAACTGGCCTTAATGCTGGAGATGGCGTCTGTGGTGTTTATTATCATTCCGCAGGGTCAGCAGTACCGTGCAATTTTGCAACGTGAAAAGCAATATACCCGTATCGCATTTGCTGAGACCTCCTCGGTATTAGCCGGGCTGAGCGTCACCTTATTTACCGTCTGGCTGACGCCCTCAGTACTCTGCGCAATCTGGGGTTATCTGGCGATGGCATCGATTCGCATGCTGATTTATTGCTACTATGGTCGTTCATGGTTTCAGCCAGAATACCGTTTTAGCCTGAAAAAATTTTCTCAGATTCGTGCAAGAAACAAATAATAAAGCAAGTCTGTATGGTGGGCTCTGAGCATCCTCAGGGATGCGTTGGCGTGCTGTGAACCAGCACGCTTTTTCTTTTTAATTTTTCGCATTATTCTGATGCTGAAATAAACCGTTCTCTCTGACCTGCAGCACCACCAATCACATTATAAAATGCCTGCTCCCGCTTTCAGGCTTAAATAAATCTCGCTCATTCCGTTTTGTCGGATTCCCGCATTAAAAATGCAGGTCCGGTTACCGCTATTCTCAATCGCCGTAACCGGACGGATAACTGCCAGGTTGAATAAGGCAGATCTTCACTATTATTTCTCATCTGCAGGGTGCCAGAAACGATCTGGCGTCATCTGCCCGCCATCCAGAATTTAGCGGATCGCCAAGCGTAAAGCGTCAATTAGCGGATGTTTCTACTGAATTTTTCTTATCCATCATCAGTAATCACTCCTTCTAGTGAACTGATATTACTGCTTTTTAACGCTACATTCATAACCTCAGCTAATCCCAACTGCCTGACGCAATAAAATCTCAGTCGCCGTTTATTACGCTATACCTTAGCCTAGCCGCCGTCTAACTGGAGTCTGCTATGTTACTGACTGTTCTCTACATCATCGGCATCACTGCCGAAGCCATGACCGGTGCGCTGGCTGCGGGCCGCCGTAAAATGGATCTGTTCGGCGTCATCATCATTGCCTCAGTCACCGCGATTGGCGGCGGTTCAGTACGCGATATCCTGCTCGGTCACTATCCGCTGGGCTGGGTCAAACACCCTGAATACATCATGATTGTCGCCGCAGCCGCGGTGGTCACTACGTTTACTGCGCCTTTAATGACGCATCTGCGCAAAGTGTTCCTGGTGCTGGATGCGCTTGGGCTGGTGGTTTTCTCTATTATTGGCGCTCAGGTGGCGCTGGATTCCGGTCATGCAATGATTATCGCCGCCATCAGCGCCGTGATTACCGGCGTATTCGGTGGCGTACTGCGCGATATGTTCTGCAACCGCATTCCCCTGGTGTTTCAGAAAGAGCTGTACGCGGGTATCGCCTTCGCCTCAGGCTGGATGTACATCCTGCTGCTGAAAACCACACTGGCGCATGAAGCGGTGATCATCATTACGCTGCTGTTCGGGTTTTTTGCCCGTTTACTGGCGCTGCGTTTTCGCCTCGGCCTGCCAATTTTCAACTATCCCCACCCGGAACACTAAGGCGGCAGGGATGCCCTGCTGCTGCAGAAAGGCGATCAGTGATTGCAGCTCCGCATGGTGAAACTGGTCAACAAGGCGCTGAGCCAGCGTAGCACCGACGCCCGGTAAAGTTTGCCATGCCGCCGCATCCCGATGTATCAGGTCATCCCAGTGTTGATCGGGCAGTGCATCCACGGCTTTGCGGGGCAGCGAAACACCCAGTGCGCGGATCCAGCGGCGCAGCGGTTGCTGCCGGGTCAGATTGAAGCGGTGCCAGAGTTGGCCGGCACGTACAGAAGAGAGGCCTGCTGCTGTCGCGATCTGCTCCGGCGTTAAGATGAGCCAGGAGAACAGATGCGGCATGCTGCCGCTTTCCAGCAGCTTCAGCCAGGTATTGCGCTGCACGTCCGCAATATTCAGTACCGACTTTCGACTCAGCCAGTGCAGTTTCGCCAGCATCTGCTTCTGACAGCCGGCGCTGAAGCGATAACAGCTCAGCGAGGTAAAGCGCGTTTCGTCGGGTGGCTGCGGGTACTGACGTTCAGCCAGCCGCCAGATAACGCGATCCAGCCGGGGTATACCCTGGCCGGCCAGGCTCACAATCACCTGATCCCCCGCAATAACGTCGCTTTCCCGCCAGCGACGCAGTGAGCCAACATTTACCCGTCTGACCGTTTTATCATCCAACTGCACCGGCCGGAGATTCAGCACCACGGCAATTTTTCCGGTACGCCCAATCGGAAAATCGACCGACAGCACTTCGGTCGCAATCTCAGGCGGCTGGTATTTCCAGGCCACCGCCCATTCTCCCTCTCCGGGTCGCCAGTTTTTGCCAGCAGGTCGCGACGTCTGATGAATCACCACGCCGTCGGTCACAAACGGCAGCCCTCCATGAAACCAGCGCTCACGCCAGCTCGCGACCTGTTCTTCATCCCTGACCGGCTGACTCCACTGCGCGGCGATGCCCAGTCCCCACTGACTCAGCTGTGCCAGCCGATCGCGCATCTGCGCCGGACCGTCCGGCCATGCCCAGATAAAAATGTTGAGGCGCGATAACAGCGGAACAGGCTGGTTGCTCATCATCGCGCCAGCGACCTTTGAACGGGCATTTTTACCGCCGTCCTGCGCCTGGTGGTGATCGGTCATCGTCAGGAACAGTTCTCCCTGCAAAACAATCTCCGCGCGGTCGCTGTTTATTTGTTGGGGAATGGCAGGAATCAGGGCGGCTTTATTCAGCCACTCCTCACCGCGCAACCCATCGCCACGACTCAGCAGTGAAACCAGACGGCCATGACGATAGACCAGTGTCACCGCCAGCCCATCCACTTTGGGCTGGACCCACAAATCGTGGCGATCCTGCATCCAGTAGGCCACCGCCAGCTTGTCAGGCAGTTTTTTCACCCCGGTATGAGCGACAGGATGCAGATGCTCACCGCTATCAGGCAGCTGCGCCGTGTAACCGGCTTGTGGAGAACGGAAGCAATGCAGCCACTGGTTCAGGCGCGACTGCAGATTGTCGTAATCCGTATCGCTGACCGGACTGAGGCCCTGCCCATAATAAGCCTGATCCCAATGCTGAAGTTGCTGCTGCAGCTGGCCAATTTCGGTCGCCGCCCGCGCCGGCGTCCAGGCGGGGCACATCGCGCTGTAAGCGGGCATCACCGCAATCAAAAGAGCAACCAGCAACCCGCTAAATCCTTTCATGATGTGCCTCCTGACGTTTTGCGTCATTCAACACAGAGATGTGAGCCTCAGCCAGAGCCAGAGATTCAATCCGGAACAGATCGCCGCAAAATCCGTCACCCTTTACGCGCAGTCGACACTCATTTGCGCAGCAACACGCAAAAGTTTAGCCGCTGCCGCTGCGCAAACGCTGCGTGCTGACGGGAAGCTGTGTATACTGTGCAGGAAATCGACTCCGCTTTTAATCAATTCAAGAAAACCATGGCTCAAGGCACGCTCTATATTGTTTCTGCTCCCAGCGGCGCAGGTAAATCCAGCCTGATTCAGGCACTGTTAAAGACCCAGCCGTTATATGATACGCAGGTGTCTGTTTCGCACACCACCCGCGGCATGCGACCGGGTGAAACCCATGGTGAACACTACTTTTTTGTTGAAAAACATGAGTTTGAGAAGATGATTGCGGAAGACGCTTTCCTCGAACATGCCAAAGTTTTCGACAATTATTACGGCACCTCACGCCAGGCCATTGAGCAGGTTCTCTCGACCGGTGTTGACGTTTTTCTCGACATCGACTGGCAGGGCGCGCAGCAGATTCGCACCAAAATGCCCGGTGCGCGGAGTATTTTTGTTCTGCCGCCTTCGAAAGAAGAGCTCGATCGCCGTCTGCGCGGCCGTGGCCAGGATAGCGAAGAGGTGATCACCCGCCGCATGGCACAAGCCGTGGCGGAAATGAGTCACTACGCCGAATATGATTATTTAATTGTGAATGATGATTTTGATCTGGCGCTGTCCGATCTGAAAACCATTATTCGCGCAGAACGTCTGCGTATGGCGCGTCAGAAGGCGCGCCA
Organism: Pantoea sp. X-Soil-YNGN-775; assembly: GCF_059730575.1. Taxonomy (NCBI): domain Bacteria; kingdom Pseudomonadati; phylum Pseudomonadota; class Gammaproteobacteria; order Enterobacterales; family Erwiniaceae; genus Pantoea; species Pantoea sp. X-Soil-YNGN-775. The sequence goes on from NZ_AP035945.1 coordinate 4,182,584, forward strand.
TGATGCTTTAATCAGCAAACTGTTGGCAGTCTGAATTCAGTTTCAGTATGATGCCCAGTCATTTCTTCATCTGTGGAGTAGCACACCTATGGCACGCGTAACCGTTCAGGACGCAGTAGAAAAAGTTGGTAATCGTTTTGACCTGGTGTTGGTCGCTGCACGTCGTGCACGTCAGATGCAGGTAGGCGGCAAAGATCCGCTGGTTCCGGAAGAGAACGATAAACCTACCGTTATCGCCCTGCGCGAAATCGAAGAAGGTTTGGTCACCAATCAGATTTTAGATGTGCGTGATCGTCAGGAACAGCAAGAGCAGGAAGCCGCTGAGTTACAGGCCGTTACCGCTATCGCTGAAGGTCGTCGTTAACAGCCACCTGCAGGTCACCCTTGTATCTGTTTGAAAGCCTCAATCAACTGATTGAAAAATACTTGCCAGAGGAGCATATCAAGCGCCTCCAGCAAGCTTACCTTGTCGCACGTGATGCCCACGAGGGACAGACACGCTCCAGCGGTGAGCCTTATATCACCCATCCGGTTGCCGTGGCCTGTATTCTGGCGGAAATGAAGCTCGACCATGAAACATTGATGGCTGCGCTGCTGCATGACGTGATCGAAGATACGCCCGCCACTTACCAGGATATGGAACAGCTGTTCGGTAAGAGCGTCGCGGAGCTGGTCGAAGGTGTTTCTAAGCTGGATAAGCTGAAATTCCGCGACAAGAAAGAGGCTCAGGCAGAGAACTTCCGCAAGATGATTATGGCGATGGTGCAGGATATCCGCGTCATTCTCATCAAGCTGGCTGACCGTACGCATAACATGCGCACCCTCGGCGCATTACGCCCGGATAAACGCCGCCGCATCGCGCTGGAAACGCTGGAAATTTACAGCCCTCTGGCGCATCGTCTGGGTATTCATCACCTTAAAACTGAACTCGAAGAGCTCGGTTTCGAAGCTCTCTATCCGAACCGTTATCGGGTGATTAAAGAGGTGGTGAAGGCGGCACGCGGTAACCGTAAAGAGATGATCCAGAAGATTCTTTCTGAGATTGATGGCCGTCTGCAGGAAGCGGGCATTCCCTGTCGCGTCAGCGGTCGTGAAAAGCATCTTTACTCGATCTACCGCAAAATGACGCTGAAAGAGCAGCGTTTTCACTCGATCATGGATATCTATGCCTTTCGCGTCATCGTGAAAGATCTGGATACCTGCTATCGCGTTCTGGGCCAGATGCACAGCTTATATAAGCCGCGTCCGGGCCGGGTCAAAGATTACATCGCCATCCCCAAAGCCAACGGCTATCAATCGCTCCATACCTCAATGATCGGCCCGCACGGCGTGCCGGTTGAAGTGCAGATTCGCACCGAGGATATGGATCAGATGGCGGAAATGGGGGTCGCTGCGCACTGGGCTTACAAACAGGCGGGCGAAAGTGGCACTACGGCACAGATTCGTGCCCAGCGCTGGCTGCAAAGCCTGCTGGAGCTGCAACAGAGCGCCGGCAGTTCGTTTGAATTTATTGAAAGTGTGAAGTCCGATCTCTTCCCTGATGAGATCTATGTCTTTACACCTGAAGGCCGCATCGTTGAGCTGCCGACAGGCGCCACGCCGGTGGATTTCGCTTATGCGGTTCACACTGATATTGGCCATGCCTGCGTCGGTGCTCGTGTCGATCGCCAACCTTATCCGCTGTCGCAGTCACTGACCAGCGGCCAGACGATTGAGATCATCACCGCACCGGGCGCCCGGCCTAATGCCGCCTGGCTTAACTTTGTCGTCAGCTCTAAAGCCCGCGCCAAAATCCGTCAGTTACTGAAAAACCTCAAACGCGAAGACTCGGTCAATCTGGGCCGTCGCCTGCTGAGCCATGCGCTGGGCGGTAGCCGTAAACTGGCTGAGATCCCGCCTGAGAATATCAGGCAGGAACTGGACCGCATGAAGCTGACCTCGCTGGACGATCTGCTGGCGGAGATTGGTCTCGGTAACGCGATGAGCGTGGTGGTGGCGAAAAATCTGCTGCAGGCTGACAGCAAAGCGGTCAGCAACAGCAAACGCGGCAAGCTGCCGATCAAGGGCGCTGATGGTGTGCTGATTACCTTCGCCAAATGCTGCCGACCGATTCCCGGCGATCCGATTGTTGCGCACGTCAGTCCCGGCAAAGGCCTGGTGGTGCACCACGAATCCTGCCGTAACATTCGCGGTTACCAGAAAGAGCCGGAGAAATTCATGCCGGTCGAATGGGACAAAGTGACTGAGCAGGAGTTTGTGGCGGAAATTAAGGTCGATATGTTTAACCATCAGGGTGCACTGGCCAACCTGACGGCGGCGATTAACACGGCCGGTTCTAACATTCAGAGCCTGAACACCGAAGAGCGCGATGGCCGGGTTTACAGCGCCTTTATCCGCCTCACCGCCCGCGATCGCGTCCATCTGGCCAACATCATGCGTAAAATTCGCGTGATGCCGGATGTGATCAAAGTTCACCGTAACCGTAATTAGTGCATGAACGATCAACGTTTTGCCCGAATTCAGGCGATGCTGGCGCTGCGCCAGCACGATCTCACGGTCTGCATGGAACAGGTGCATAAGCCGCACAACGTCTCTGCGGTGATCCGTACCGCCGATGCGGTGGGTATTCATGAAGTGCATGCGGTCTGGCCGAGCCAGCGGATGCGCACTCAGGCGTCTGCCTCTGCCGGCAGCAACAGCTGGGTAAAGGTAGTGACGCACCGCACCATCGGCGACGCAGTCGCAGAGCTTAAACAGCAGAAGATGCAGGTTTTAGCCACGCATCTGTCAGCTGACGCCGTCGATTTCCGCGAGATTGATTATACCCGTCCGACCTGCATCCTGATGGGCCAGGAAAAAACCGGTATTACCGATGAAGCCCTGGCGCTGGCCGATCAGCAGATTATCATTCCGATGGTCGGTATGGTGCAGTCGCTGAACGTCTCGGTGGCCTCCGCCCTGATCCTGTATGAAGCCCAGCGACAACGGCAGAATGCCGGCCTTTACCAGCGTAATTACAGCCTGCTGGATCAGGATGAGCAGCAGCGTCTGCTGTTCGAAGGCGGTTTCCCGGTGCTGGCGCGCGTCGCCAGGCAGAAAGGCTTGCCTTATCCGCACATCAACGCCGAAGGTGAAGTCGAGGCTGATGCCAGCTGGTGGGCCACCATGCAATCGACCGGTAAAAGTAAAAGATGAAAGGCCGTCTGCTGGATGCCATCCCGCTCAGTACCCTGACCGGCGTCGGTGCCAGCCAGGCAGCAAAGCTGGCCAAAATTGGCCTGCACACCATTCAGGATCTGCTGCTCCATCTCCCGCTGCGTTACGAAGATCGTACCCAACTCTACGCCATTGATGACCTGCTGCCCGGCATCTGGGCCACGGTAGAAGGTGAAGTGCTGCATTCCGACATCACCTTTGGTCGCCGCCGGATGATGGTGTGTCAGATCAGCGATGGCAGCGGCGTGCTGACTCTGCGCTTTTTCAACTTCAATGCCGGCATGAAAAACAGCCTGGCACCGGGGCGTCGCGTCACCGCCTACGGTGAGATCAAACGCGGCCAGCGCGGTGCCGAGATTATCCATCCTGAGTACCGTATCCAGGGCGAACACAGCAATGTGGCGCTGGAGGAGACGCTGACGCCGGTCTATCCCACCACCGAAGGCATCCGGCAGGCTACGCTGCGTAATCTTACCGATCAGGCGCTGACGCTGCTGGAGAGCTGCCCGATTGCCGAACTGCTGCCCCAGGAGCTGAGCGGCGGCTTAATCAGCCTGCCCGACGCGCTTCGCACGCTGCACCGTCCGCCACCCGATCTCAAGCTGAGCGAACTGGAGAGCGGTCGCCATCCGGCACAGCGGCGTCTGATTCTGGAAGAGCTGCTGGCGCATAATCTCAGCATGCTGGCGGTACGCGCCGGTGCGCAGCGCTATTACGCCTTGCCGATGCCGGCGCGCCATGACCTGAGCGATCGCTTGCTGGCGGCGCTGCCGTTCTCGCCCACCGGAGCGCAAAAGCGGGTGGTGGCAGAGATCGAGCATGACCTGGCCAATGACTTCCCGATGATGCGGCTGGTGCAGGGCGATGTCGGCTCCGGTAAAACGCTGGTGGCAGCATTATCTGCGCTGAACGTGATTGCGCACGGTAAACAGGTCGCCCTGATGGCCCCGACTGAATTGCTGGCTGAACAGCATGCCAGCAACTTCCGCCAGTGGTTTGCGCCGCTGGGCATCGAAGTCGGCTGGCTGGCTGGAAAACAGAAAGGAAAAGCGCGTCAGGCTCAGCAGGACGCCATTGCCAGCGGACAGGTTGCCATGGTGGTCGGCACCCATGCGCTGTTCCAGGAGCAGGTGCAGTTTAACGGTCTGGCGCTGGTGATTATCGATGAGCAACACCGTTTTGGCGTCCATCAGCGCCTGGCGCTGTGGGAAAAGGGCGAGGAGCAGGGTTTCCATCCGCATCAGTTGATCATGACCGCAACGCCAATCCCCCGCACCCTGGCGATGACCGCGTATGCCGATCTCGATACCTCGACGATTGACGAGCTGCCACCGGGCCGCACACCGGTTACCACCGTCGCCATTCCCGATACCCGACGTGATGAGATTATTGCGCGGGTCGAGCATGCCTGTCGCGAAGGCCGTCAGGCGTACTGGGTCTGTACGCTAATTGAAGAGTCGGACCTGCTGGAAGCGCAGGCGGCGGAAGCCAGCTGGGAAGCGCTCAAAACTGCACTGCCTGACCTCAATATCGGTCTGGTACACGGCCGGATGAAACCGGCTGAAAAGCAGGCGGTGATGCAGGCGTTTAAAGCCAATCAGCTGCAACTGCTGGTGGCGACCACGGTGATCGAAGTGGGCGTAGACGTACCTAATGCCAGCCTGATGATTATCGAGAACCCGGAGCGGTTAGGCCTGGCGCAGCTGCATCAGCTGCGCGGACGGGTTGGCCGTGGTGCGGTGGCCTCACATTGCGTGTTGCTTTATAAAGCGCCGCTGAGCAAAACCGCCCAGAAGCGGTTGCAGGTGTTACGTGACAGCAATGACGGCTTCGTGATTGCGCAGTTTGACCTGGAGATCCGCGGACCTGGCGAGCTGCTGGGTACCCGCCAGACCGGCAACGCCGAGTTCAAAGTGGCGGATTTACTGCGCGACCAGGCGATGGTGCCTGAAGTCCAGCGCGTGGCACGACATATCCACCAGCACTATCCCGAGCAGGCCAGCGCCCTGATTGAACGCTGGCTGCCGGAGAACACCCGTTACACCAATGTCTGACCGGCGTTTTTTATCCTTGCCGGGCAAACGATTGCTTTTAACCGGCGGATGATTACAATCGCCACACTTATTTTCGGGAACAGTAGAAGATGTCCACCAATCCGCAGCCAGATCAACCCTCTACCCGCCACAGTGAACTGATCTATCGTCTTGAAGATCGTCCACCGCTGCCGCAAACGCTGTTCGCCGCCGGCCAGCATCTGTTAGCCATGTTTGTAGCGGTGATCACTCCTGCTCTGCTGATTTGTCAGGCGCTGGGTTTGCCCGCTCAGGATACCCGGCACATCATCAGCATGTCGCTGTTCGCGTCGGGTGTGGCATCGATTCTGCAAATCAAAACCTGGGGTCCGGTGGGTTCAGGCCTGTTATCGATTCAGGGCACCAGCTTTAACTTCGTCACGCCGCTGATTATGGGCGGGATGGCGCTGAAAAATGGCGGTGCCGATGTGCCCACCATGATGGCGGCGCTGTTTGGCACCCTGATGGTTGCTTCCTGTACTGAGATGGTGCTGTCACGCGTTCTGCATCTGGCACGCCGGATTATTACGCCGCTGGTCTCCGGGATCGTGGTGATGATTATTGGCCTGTCGCTGATTCAGGTCGGACTGACGTCGATTGGCGGCGGCTTTAGCGCCATCGCCGACCACAGTTTTGGCGCACCGAAAAATCTGCTGCTGGCAGGCGCGGTGCTGCTGGTGATCGTGCTGCTGAATCGCCAGAAAAATCCCTATCTGCGCGTCGCCTCACTGGTGATCGCGATGGCGGTCGGCTATCTGCTGGCCTGGGCGCTGGATATGTTGCCCGCCACCAGCACGACAGCCGATCAACCGCTGATTGCGGTGCCGACGCCGCTTTACTACGGGCTGGGCTTCGACTGGAACCTGCTGATTCCATTGATGCTGGTGTTTATGGTGACCTCGCTGGAGACCATCGGCGACATTACCGCGACGTCGGATGTCTCCGAGCAGCCGGTGAGCGGTCCGCTCTACATGAAGCGTCTGAAGGGCGGCGTGCTGGCTAATGGCCTTAATTCCTGCGTGTCAGCGCTGTTCAATACGTTCCCTAACTCCTGCTTCGGCCAGAATAATGGCGTCATCCAGTTAACCGGCGTTGCCAGCCGCTACGTCGGCTTTGTGGTGGCGCTGATGCTGATTGTGCTGGGTCTGTTCCCGGCGGTCAGTGGACTGGTACAGCACATTCCTGAGCCGGTGCTGGGCGGTGCCACCATTGTGATGTTTGGCACCATCGCCGCCTCCGGCGTGCGCATCGTGTCGCGCGAGCCGCTTAACCGTCGCGCAATCATGATTATCGCGCTGTCGCTGGCGGCAGGACTGGGCGTATCGCAGCAGCCGCTGATCCTGCAATTTGCGCCTGAGTGGCTGAAAACCCTGCTCTCTTCCGGCATTGCGGCGGGCGGAATTACCGCTATTGTGCTGAACCTGATTTTTCCGCAGGAGAAATAAGGCTCATGACGGGCTTCGGCCCGTCTGCTATTTAGTCGGATTTACATCCAGGCTGTTGAGCTGTAACGGTAATTCAGGCATAACAACCTCTCACCGGATTTAACTCGGGAAGGATGCTATGAAATTTCTTGGAAAGTTTTTCCTCACCTTACTTTTGCTGCTGCTGTTCATCCTGGTGGTGATCTATGTGCTGCTGCAAACACAGTGGGGTGCAGGCTGGTTTAGCCGATGGGTGAGCGACAAAACGGAGTGGCATCTCTCCCTGAGTAAAATTGAACACAACTTCTCCTCACCCTCTCACGTCATTCTGGATGACTTCAGCTTTGGTCACGACGGGCAACCTGCGGTTCTGGTGGCGAAACGCGTCGATCTGGGTCTGGCGCTGGTGCAGTTCAGCGATCCGCTGCACTTCAGCAGCATCGAACTGCGTGACGGCGAAGTTAATCTGGCCAACCTGGCACCTTCAAGCGCGCTGCCGATTCAGGCTCAGCGCCTGCAACTCAACAACATGCGTATCGACAGTCCCAACAGTGCGCTGCCGCTGGTCGCACAGCAGGTGAACGGCGGTATTCTGCCGTGGAAACCCATCGCCAGCGATATGCTGGGCCGTGATGCCCGCTTCCAGATGAGTGCTGGCAGCATGACGCTGAATAAGGTGCCCGGCGAAAACGTGCTGATTCAGGGCAGCGTCTCGCAGGGGCGGATGGTTTTCAACAATGTCGGTGCCGACCTGGCGAGAGGCTCGATGACCGGTAACGGTGAGCGCGACGCGCAGGGTAACTGGAAAATTAACCAGCTGCGTCTGAATGATATTCGCCTGCAGACCGCCAGCAGCCTGAAAGCGTTTCTGCGAAATGCAGAGGCGGTGCCTTCGATTGCGATTACCCGGCTGGATGTTACCGATGCACGCCTGCAGGGGCCTGACTGGGCGGTGACCGACCTTGATCTGACCCTGCGCAATCTTAACTGGCAGGGCAATGACTGGCAGAGCAATGACGGTTCGCTGGCGCTGAACGCGAGTAACTTCATTAACGGCGGGCTGGAGCTTAATGATCCGATCGTCAACCTGGACTTTTCTCCGCAGGGTATCGCGCTGACGCAGTTCAGTTCACGCTGGGTTAATGGTGTAATTCGGGCAGACGGCGACTGGTCGCGCGCCGATAAACGCCTGACGCTGAAGTCCCTCGCCGTTGCCGGACTGGAATATACCCTGCCGCAGGACTGGCGCGATCGCTGGCAGGCAACCCTGCCTGACTGGCTCGACAGCGTGCTGGTGACGCGTTTCACCTCAAACCGTAATCTGATTATCGATATTAACCCGGCGTTTCCTTTCCAGCTGACGTCGCTGGATGGCAGCGGCGAGAACCTGTTGCTGGCTCGTCAGCATCAGTGGGGCATCTGGTCCGGTAAACTGAGCCTGAATGCGGCGGAATCGACCTTTAACCGCACCGACCTGCGCCATCCTTCTATTGCGCTGAGTGCTGACCCGCAGCAGATTCAGGTGACCGAGCTGAGCGCGTTCAGTGACAAAGGTTTGCTGGAAGGACGTGCGACGATCGGCCAGCAACCCGATCGTCCGCTGAAGTTACAGCTGACGGGCCGTGCCGTGCCGGTGAATGTGTTGCAGAACTGGGGATGGCCGGCGCTACCGTTAACCGGTGACAGCAACCTGCAGCTGCAGCTGAATGCCGCCTTAAAAGCCGGTCAGCCGCTGCGGCCGACCACCAATGGCAGTTTGTCGGTGACCACCGACAGCCAGCAGTTACAGCAGACCCTGCAGGCTGGTCAGGTGCGATAACAAAACAGGGCCGGTTTTACCGGCCCTGTTCATCAGTTAATCCGCGCGCCGGAACCGCCCTCTTCCAGCGGCCCGTCTGGATCGGCGGGCAGCACGATGTAAACCCCTTCAAACACCGCCCCGCGCTCTTCATCCCCGAACAGTTCAACTTCAAGCTGCACACGCGCTTTACGGCCGCGCGCCAGACGATCGAGATCGCCGCTCAACGAGCCAAGATCGGCGATGGCGCCCGGACGACCGCTGATCGGCTGGCTGTAACGAATATGCGCATCCGCCAGAATGATGGTGCCGCCGAGATGACGTTCACGCAGTAACAGCCAGATTAATCCCCAGCCAGTGAGCGTCGCCAGCGAGAACAGGCTGCCGGCGAACAGCGTCTGATGCGGATTCTGGTTGCCCGCTTCCGGCATGGTGGTGATAAATTTCTGGCCGGTATATTGCAGAATGCGCACCCCCATTTTTTCGCTTAGCGGGATATGCGCGTACCAGGCCTGCTGCAACTGACCGCACCAGTCGGCGCGATGCAGAATATCGTCGAGCGTCACCACCGGCTTGATCATCAGAAAATGGCGAACCGGCGTGGTCTGCGGAGCGGTAATTTCACCCTGGTTGACGTAGCCCAGCTTGGCGAAGAAGGCGACGGCATCTTCACGCGCACTACAGGTGACACGCTTGGCCCCTTCCTGACGTGCCACCGACTCCAGCGTCATCGCCACCAGCGTGCCCAGGCCTTTGCCCTGCACCGAGGGATGGACCGCCATAAAGCGAATCGCCGCTTCATTGTCGGCATTGATATACAGACGTCCTACCGCGACCGGCTGCCCTTGTTCATCCACCACCATCTGATGATGCGCTAAGGCATCCCAGGCATCCCGCTCGGAACCCTGCGGCTGGCGCAGCGGTTTTCGTAACATTTCCCAGCGGAACTGGTAATAGATATCCAGCTCTTCCGCCGTCTGGGGCACGCGAAGATGATACATAAAATGTTTCTCTCGTTCGGAGCTTGTGTGGCTTATCCCTTGCCGCTCGGCTGACGATCTCACACCTGCAACCAAAACGTTACAGGACCATCATTCACCAACGCGACCTGCATATCCGCAGCAAATCGGCCATTCTCAGTCGTGATGCCCTGCCGACGACAGCAGTCGCTGAAATACTCATACAGGCGTTCAGCTTCCGCCGGTTCCGCGCCGCCGGAAAACGAGGGACGCATCCCCTTTTGCGTATCCGCCGCCAGGGTAAACTGCGAAACCACCAGCACGCTGCCGCCTGCCTGTTTGACGCTCAGGTTCATTTTGCCCTGCTCATCACTGAAGATGCGATAACCCAGTACGCGTTCTGCGAGACGTTCCGCACGCTGTGCGTCATCGCCTTTTTCCACGCCCAGTAACACCAGTAATCCGGCACCGATTTCACCGGTCACCACGTGATCGACGCTGACGCTGGCGCGCTGCACGCGTTGAATCAATGCAATCATGTTTCCTCGCGTTCTTTTTCTCTGTGCTGTTGTTTTAACTGGCGATAGTCGGCTAATGCGACAGTAATTTCCGCGCCTAACAACACAATACACCAGGTCCAGTAGACCCAGAGGAACAAAATCGGGATCACGGCCAGTACGCCGTAGATCAGCTGATAAGAGGGGAACATAGTAACATAGAGCGCGAAAGCCTTTTTACCCAGCTCAAACAGCGCGCCCGCCACCAGCGCGCCAATCAACGCATCGCGCGGCGGCACCCGCTGAGTAGGAACGATACTGTAGAGCAGCCAGAAGGCGAACCAGGAGAGCAGTAACGGGAAGATGCGCAGTACCTGATCGACCAGGCTGGTCACGCCGGTGGCGTTTATCCAGCGCAGCGACAGCAGATAGGAACTGATGGCCAGACTGGCACCCGCCAGCAACGGGCCGAGCGTCAGGATCATCCAGTAAACCGCAAAAGAGTAGACCATCGGCCGCTTCTTATTGCTGCGCCAGATGGTATTGAGTGCGGTATCGACCGAATGCATCAGCAGCAGAGCCGTGACGATCAGGCCGACCGCACCGACCGCCGTCATCCGATTGACGTTGGCTACAAACTGCTCAAGGTAGCGCTGCAGCGTGTTACCCGCAGCCGGCATCAGGTTAGTAAAGATGAAGTGCTTTAACTGCACGCTGATATCGGAGAACACCGGAAACGCCGCAAACAGGGCGAAAACTACCGCAATCAGCGGCACCAGCGCCAGCAATGAGACGAAGGCCAGATTCCCGGCCTGGGTCGTCATGCCATCCTCATCAACCCGTTTCCACAGTAGTTTGAGCCACAGCCAGAACGCATGTAGCCCGGGACGAAATTTACGCGACGTCATGGGTTAAGGCTGACCTGCGAACCAGTCAGGCACCGTCTTATTGTCAGTGACCAGTACGCTTTCAATCCCCAGCGCCCGGGCCGCGTCAATATTCTGCGGGTTATCGTCAAAGAACACCGCCTGGTCGGCGCTGACGCCTTCCGCGTCCAGCACGTGCTGATAGATGCGCGCTTCGGGCTTACGCATTCCCAGCTCCTGCGACAGATAGAGCGCATCGGCCGCTTGCTGCACGTCCGGGTACTGGGTCGGCCAGAAGGCGCAATGCAGCTTGTTGGTATTGGAGAGGATCACTACCCGATGCCCTTCCAGCCGTAGCCGGTTCATCAGCGCCAGCGTCTCTGGCCGTACGCCGACAAATACCGCCTGCCAGCCGGCGGTGAACTGCTCGTAGCTCAGGGCGATTTCCAGCTTTTCACACAGCGCTACCGCGAAATCTTCATCGCTGATTTCACCGCGCTCGTGCTGTTCAAATGCCTCACCCATCTCGAAATGACTTTGCAGTGACGCCAGCGGCACGCGGCTAAGGTCACTCCAGACACCTAACACGCGGTTAAAATCGATATCAATGATCACATTGCCCAAATCAAAAATGTACAACATGGTGCGCCTCCTTCGGTTCCCTGGAGTATTCACTCTAGCGGCAAAAGTGCAGGCTGAACAGCTAACCGCAGAGAGAAAAACGGAAACGCTGACCGGCGCGTAATGCCCTGACAGGCGACACCATTTATCGCTGGCCTGGTGGCCAGCGACAGGAATAGCAGGCAAAAAAAAGCCCCGATAACGGGGCTTTTCATCAATTAAAGGCGCAGATTATGCGTCTTTAGGACCACGTGAAGCACGTTTACGGTCGTTTTCAGTCAGGTGACGTTTACGAATACGTACAGACTGTGGCGTAACTTCTACCAGTTCGTCATCATCGATGAACTCGATCGCCTGCTCCAGCGTCATCTTGATTGGCGGCACCAGAGTGGTCGCTTCATCCGTACCAGAAGCACGCATGTTGGTCAGCTTCTTACCGGTCAGACAGTTGACTGTCAGGTCGTTAGAACGGCTGTGAATACCGATGATCTGGCCTTCATATACTTCCGCACCGTGACCCAGGAACAGCTTACCGCGGTCCTGCAGGCCGAACAGCGCAAACGCAACTGCTTTACCCTGACCGTTAGAGATCAGTACGCCGTTCTGACGCTGGCCCACTTCGCCCGGACGAATATCGTCGTAGTGGCTGAAGGTGGAGTACAGCAGACCGGTACCTGAAGTCATAGTCATGAATTCGTTACGGAAGCCGATCAGGCCACGGCTTGGGATCACGTAGTCGAGACGTACGCGGCCTTTACCATCCGGATCCATGTTTTTCAGATCGCCCTTACGCTCACCCATGGCTTGCATGACTGAACCCTGGTTGTTCTCTTCGATATCCAGCGTTACGTTCTCAAATGGCTCTTGTTTACGGCCATCGATTTCGCGGAAGATAACTTTCGGACGGGATACCGCCAGTTCGAAACCTTCACGACGCATGTTTTCGATCAGAACAGACAGGTGCAGCTCACCACGACCTGATACGCGGAACGCGTCAGCATCTTCGGTTTCTTCAACACGCAGCGCCACGTTGTGAACCAGTTCTTTGTTCAGACGCTCAAGGATCTGACGTGAAGTCACGTACTTACCTTCTTTACCGCAGAACGGTGAGGTGTTGACGTTAAAGAACATGGTTACCGTTGGCTCATCCACGCTCAGCGCTGGCAGCGCCTGAACATTTTGTGGATCGCAAATGGTGTCAGAGATATTCAGCTCGCCCAGACCGGTGATGGCGATGATGTCGCCCGCTTCAGCCAGGTCGCTGTCGATACGCTCCAGACCCAGGTGAGTCAGCACTTTACCGACTTTACCGTTACGGGTTTTGCCTTCGCTATCGATAATGGTGACCTGCTGGTTAGGCTTCACTTTACCGCGCTTGATACGGCCGATACCGATAACACCCAGGTAGTTGTTGTAGTCCAGCTGCGAGATTTGCATCTGCAGTGGCGCTTCAGCTTCAACCTGTGGTGGAGAAACGTGGTCAACAATCGCCTGATACAGCGGGGTCATATCGTCCGCCATATCGGTGTGCTCCAGACCTGCAATACCATTCAGCGCCGAGGCGAAAATGATAGGGAAGTCGAGCTGCTCGTCGGTCGCGTCGAGGTTAACGAACAGGTCAAATACCTGATCCACAACCCAGTCCGGACGCGCGCCAGGACGGTCAACTTTATTGATAACCACGATCGGCTTCAGACCATGCGCGAACGCTTTTTTGGTCACGAAGCGAGTTTGCGGCATAGGGCCATCCATCGCATCTACAACCAGCAGCACCGAGTCCACCATGGACATGACGCGCTCAACTTCACCACCGAAGTCGGCGTGTCCTGGGGTATCAACGATGTTGATACGGTAGTCATTCCACTTAATGGCGGTGTTTTTTGCGAGGATGGTAATCCCACGCTCTTTCTCCAAATCATTGGAGTCCATCACGCGCTCGGTTGCTTCGGTACGGGCATCAAAAGTACCGGATTGTTGCAGCAGTTTGTCAACCAGGGTGGTCTTTCCATGGTCAACGTGCGCGATGATGGCGATGTTACGCAAATTTTCGATCACAGCTTTGCCTCAGGCATTAGAAATAGCGCGCTATTGTACACGGATTAAGCGGAAGACTGAACACGATCACACTTTTCACTGAAAGTTTATTGCATTGCCGCAAATTTGCCCTGTTCCCGGTGCAGAAAATGCACTAAGTTGGGCTATTGCACCACTTTGGTGCCTGACGAACGCACAAAAGCACCACGATGGTGCATGAAGACTATCGTGGTGCAGCGCCCGCAGGACAAAAAGGGGCATCACAGGGCGATTTAACCGCCACGGATAAAGTTGGCACAGAATTCGCTTTATCTCTTTTAAGCGCAAACGCCAGTCAGACGACGGTTGAAGAGCGTGCCGGAATAGCCAGGTCAGGGATGGCAGTAGTCAGAAACGCATTCCCGGCAACGACGTTCCCTCACCATGTAGACAATGACCATTTCCAGGAGAGTTGAGTATGTCCGCTGAACACGTTCTCTCGATGATGAACGAGCATGAAGTTAAGTTTGTTGACCTGCGTTTTACCGATACCAAAGGTAAAGAACAGCACGTTACTATCCCTGCTCACCAGGTTAACGCTGACTTCTTCGAAGAAGGCAAAATGTTCGATGGCTCCTCCATCGGTGGCTGGAAAGGCATTAACGAATCAGACATGGTGCTGATGCCTGACGCTACCACGGCGGTCATGGATCCTTTCTTTGAAGATTCTACGCTGATCATCCGTTGTGACATTCTCGAGCCAGGCACCATGCAGGGCTACGATCGTGACCCACGCTCAATTGCCAAGCGCGCTGAAGATTTCCTGCGTTCTTCCGGCATCGCTGACACCGTGCTGTTTGGGCCAGAGCCTGAATTCTTCCTGTTCGATGACATCCGTTTCGGTTCATCGACTTCCGGTTCACACGTTGCTATCGACGATATCGAAGCAGCCTGGAACACCGGCAAAGAGTACGAAGGCGGTAACAAAGGTCACCGTCCAGGTCTGAAAGGCGGCTACTTCCCGGTGCCACCGGTTGACTCATCACAGGACATCCGTTCTGCCATGTGTCTGACTATGGAGCAGATGGGTCTGGTGGTTGAAGCGCATCACCACGAAGTGGCGACCGCGGGTCAGAACGAAGTGGCAACCCGCTTCAACACCATGACCAAGAAAGCCGATGAAATTCAGATCTACAAATATGTCGTGCACAACGTGGCTCACGCCTATGGCAAAACGGCAACCTTTATGCCGAAGCCAATGTTTGGCGACAACGGTTCAGGTATGCACTGCCATATGTCACTGTCTAAAGGTGGCCAGAACCTGTTCTCCGGTGACAAATACGGCGGCCTGTCTGAAATGGCGCTGTTCTACATCGGCGGTATCATCAAGCACGCTAAAGCGATCAACGCCCTGGCGAACCCGACGACCAACTCCTACAAGCGTCTGGTCCCGGGTTACGAAGCCCCGGTTATGCTGGCGTACTCTGCCCGTAACCGTTCAGCCTCAATCCGTATCCCGGTAGTTGCCAGCCCGAAAGCACGTCGTATTGAAGCGCGCTTCCCGGACCCAGCGGCTAACCCATACCTGGCATTCACCGCGCTGCTGATGGCTGGCCTCGACGGCATCATCAACAAGATCCATCCTGGCGATGCGATGGATAAAAACCTGTATGACCTGCCACCGGAAGAAGAAGCTGAGATTCCAAAAGTTGCTGGCTCGCTGGAAGAAGCGCTGAACGCCCTGAACGAAGATCGCGAGTTCCTGACTCGTGGCGGCGTGTTCACCGACGAAACCATCGATGCTTACATCGAACTGCGTAAAGCAGAACTGGACCGCGTCCGCATGACGCCACATCCGGTAGAGTTCGAGCTTTACTACAGCGTTTAATTGGTCAGACGTTTTTGTTGCCGTGGAAACTTTCAGCCCATCTTCGGATGGGCTTTTTTCTCCGCGAATTCACCGTTCATTCGCCTTTATTTCGGCTTAAAGACTAAAATGCACTAATTTTGTGCAGAGGAACGCTGTATGGCAACTGGCTCTCTGCCCGATGCGGGGCAGATTCTCAACGCGTTAATCAACAGTATTTTGTTGGTGGATAACGACCTGGTTATTCACTATGCCAATCCGGCGGCGCAGCAATTACTGGCGCAAAGCTCACGTAAATTGTTTGGCACGCCGTTACCGGAGCTGACCGGCTACTTTTCGCTGAATATTGAGGTGATGCGCGAGAGTCTTGAGGCTGGCCAGGGATTTACCGACAGTGAAGTCACGCTGGTGGTCGATGGACGCGCGCACATCATGTCGCTGACCGCGCAGCGTTTGCCCGATGGCTTACTTTTGCTGGAAATGGCGCCGATGGATAATCAGCGTCGTCTCAGTCAGGAACAGTTGCAGCACGCCCAGCAGGTGGCCGCACGCGATTTGGTTCGCGGACTGGCGCACGAAATCAAAAATCCGCTGGGTGGATTACGCGGGGCCGCGCAATTGTTGTCACGCGCCCTGCCCGATCCGTCGCTAAATGAATATACCAAAGTGATTATTGAACAGGCGGACCGGTTAAGAAATCTGGTTGATCGCCTGTTAGGGCCGCAGCAGCCCGGCATGCATATCACCCAAAGCATCCATCAGGTGGCCGAGCGCGTGGTGAATCTGGTGTCGATGGAGTTGCCGGATAACGTCTCTCTGGTGCGTGATTACGATCCCAGCCTGCCGGAACTGCCGCACGATCCCGATCAGATTGAACAGGTGCTACTCAACGTCGTCCGTAATGCGCTGCAGGCGTTAGGCGACGACGGCGGCACCATTATTATTCGCACCCGTACTGCGTTCCAGCTCACGCTGCACGGCACGCGTTACCGTCTGGTGGCGCGGATTGATATTGAAGATGATGGCCCCGGCATTCCCGCCCAGCTGCAGGATACGCTGTTTTATCCGATGGTCAGCGGCCGTGAAGGCGGAACCGGTTTAGGCCTTTCCATCGCCCGTAGCCTGATTGATCAACATTCAGGAAAAATAGAATTTAACAGTTGGCCGGGACATACCGAATTTTCGGTTTACCTGCCCATTCGCCAGTGAGGTTTCTATGCAACGAGGGATAGTCTGGATCGTCGATGACGATAGCTCCATCCGCTGGGTGCTTGAACGCGCGCTCACTGGAGCCGGTTTAAGCTGTGCCACGTTTGACAGCGCAAAAGAGGTGCTGGATGCCCTCTCGACCAAAACCCCGGACGTTTTATTATCAGATATCCGCATGCCCGGTATGGACGGTCTGGCGCTGCTGAAGCAGATTAAACAGCGCCACCCGATGCTCCCGGTCATCATAATGACGGCCCACTCCGATCTGGATGCTGCGGTCAGCGCCTACCAGCAAGGGGCGTTCGATTACCTGCCTAAACCGTTTGATATTGATGAGGCGGTTGCGCTGGTAGAGCGTGCCATCAGTCACTATCAGGAGCAGCAGCAGCCACGTAATCAGCCGGTGAGCGGGCCGACCACCGATATCATCGGTGAAGCCCCGGCCATGCAGGACGTATTCCGCATTATTGGCCGCCTGTCGCGATCGTCGATTAGCGTGCTGATCAACGGCGAATCCGGTACCGGTAAAGAGCTGGTGGCACACGCGCTGCATCGCCACAGCCCACGGACCAAAGCGCCGTTTATCGCGCTGAATATGGCCGCCATCCCGAAAGATCTGATTGAGTCAGAACTGTTCGGTCATGAAAAAGGGGCATTTACCGGCGCTAACCAGATTCGTCAGGGCCGCTTTGAGCAGGCAGATGGCGGCACACTGTTTTTAGATGAGATCGGCGACATGCCGCTTGATGTGCAGACTCGTCTGCTGCGCGTGCTGGCCGACGGACAGTTTTATCGCGTTGGCGGCTATGCGCCGGTCAAAGTCGACGTGCGTATCATCGCTGCAACCCACCAGAATCTGGAGCTGCGGGTACAGGAAGGCAAGTTCCGTGAGGATCTGTTTCATCGCCTGAATGTGATCCGGGTACACCTGCCGCCGCTGCGTGAGCGCCGGGAAGATATTCCGCGGCTGGCACGTTACTTCCTGCAGGTTGCCGCACGTGAACTGGGGGTAGAGGCGAAGATCCTGCATCCGGAAACCGAAGCCGCGCTGACCCGCCTGCACTGGTCAGGTAACGTGCGTCAGCTGGAGAATACCTGTCGCTGGCTGACCGTGATGGCGGCGGGCCAGGAAGTGTTGATTCAGGATCTGCCTGCCGAACTGTTTGAATCCAGCACGCCGGAAAATCCGGTACAGTCGCTGCCGGACAGCTGGGCAACGCTGCTGGCTCAGTGGGCCGACCGCGCGCTGCGCTCCGGTCATCAGAATCTGCTGTCAGAAGCGCAACCAGAGATGGAGCGCACGCTGCTCACAACCGCCCTGCGCCATACTCAGGGTCATAAGCAGGAAGCAGCCCGGTTGCTGGGTTGGGGACGCAATACCCTGACGCGCAAACTGAAAGAACTGGGGATGGAATAAACATCCTGATGCGGGCTGGGGAGTCTCAGCCCGTGTTCAGATCACCCGCGAAAACTGCTGCTGACGCGCTTTCTGACGCAGGTAGCGATCAAAACACATGCAGATATTGCGGATCAGCAAGCGTCCCACTCCCGTCACCTGCAAGCCCGTCGCCGTTTGCACCACCAGCCCATCCGCCACTAACGGTTTCAGCAGCGCCAGGTCTTCGGCGAAGTAGTCGGCAAATCGGATGCCCCACTGGGTTTCAACCGCCGCAAAGTCGAGCGAGAAGTTGCAGATCAGGGTCTTAATCACCTCACGACGCAGACAGTCATCATCGGTTAACGCCACACCGCGCCACAGGCCGTTGCCCTGCTGCTCCACGCTGCTGTACCAGCTATTGAGCACTTTCTGATTCTGGGCATAGCTGTCACCAATCATGCTGATGGCAGAGACGCCAAGCCCGAGTAAATCGCTGTCGCCCTGCGTGGTGTAGCCCTGAAAGTTACGATGCAGCTCTCCTTCGCGCTGGGCAATGGCCAGTTCATCCTGCGGCTTCGCAAAATGATCCATGCCAATGAACTGGTAACCCTGCTGCGTCAGAGTGGCGATGGTCTGCTGCAGAATATCCAGTTTTTGCTGTGCCGACGGCAGTTCGTCATCTTTGATTTTACGCTGGGCAGCGAACAGCGCGGGCAGATGCGCATAGTTGAATACGCTCAGCCGGTCGGGATTCAGCGCCAGCACCCGCTCCAGCGTGAAGGCGAAGCTGGCCGGCGTCTGGAGCGGCAAACCGTAGATCAGATCGATGCTGGTTGAGCTGAAACCCTGCTCGCGCGCCCGTGCCATCAGTCCGAAGATGACCGCTTCATCCTGTACCCGATTGACCCGCTGCTGCACCGCTTTGTTAAAGTCCTGCACACCCATGCTAAGACGATTGAATCCCAGCGCGCGCAGGTGATCGATGACATCCAGCTCAATTTCGCGTGGATCAACCTCGATCGACATTTCGGCATCGTCCGCCACCGTAAAATGTTGCTTCAGTAATGCTACCAGCCGGCTAATCTGCGCCTTATCGAGAAAGGTTGGTGTGCCGCCGCCCCAGTGCAGTTGCCGCACCTGCCGCTGACGGAACAGTGGCGCGCGCTGAATAATCTCCTGCTCAAGCACATCCAGGTAGCGGTCGGCTTTATGCCGCTGACGTGTGACTATTTTATTGCAGCCACAGAAGTAGCAAAGACGATGACAGAAAGGAATATGGACGTAGAGCGACAGGGGACGTTCAGGATAGCGCGCTACCGCACGCAGGAAGTCAGGCTCTCCATACTGCTCGCTGAACTCCAGCGCAGTAGGATAAGAGGTATAACGCGGCCCGGCGTAATTGTATTTCTCAATCAGCGCCTGGTCCCAATCAATCTGCAGCGATGGCATGCTCACTCCTTCCGGTGACGTCGTCTAAGAGAAGGTCGCGATGAAGAAGGGATGAAAGGTGAGCGGGAAGAAACCCGACGTAAACGTTGCTTCAGGCGCGACAGGCGACGTAGTTTAAACAATAACCACAGCAGATAACATGTCGTCAGCAGTGCGAAGATTGATCCAGGCCAAAACATTGTCGTTTACCTGAGAGGGGCGGCATGCGGAAACCGCATGCCGATCAAATTGGCTTAGTTGCCTTTCAGCAGACGGTACATATCTTCTTCCGCCTGCTCGTCATCGCCGTCATCCATGGCGATGCCCAACTGCTCCATCAGTTCATCGATGCGATCGAGTGCCGCGTCCAGCCAGCCCTGGTCTTCTGCCGACAGCGTTTCACCATTTTCCAGCCGATCCAGCAGTGCATCCAGACGTTCGTCATTTTCCAGCTTCGCCAGCTCTTCTTCCGGCGTCAGGCGTGCTTTTTTCTCAGCCGCAGGTTTTGCCACGCTTTTCTTCGCCTTAGCCGGCGCAGTCTGGCTATCGGCGATCAGCGCGACCGGTTTTTTGCTACCGATACGCGGATCTTTAGCCTTACTGCTCTGGCCGCCGCCGTTGTTGTCCGACGCAGTCGGATTTGCACGGCTGCCTGACGCATGGCCGCGATGCTTTTTATCACGTTTACGATCGCGTGCTTCGTTATTAATATCTTCACGCGATTTGCGTTTGGCTTTGACGGCAGGTTTGCCGTGCGCAGCTCGTGCAGGTTGCTTCATAGTGTTCGGTCCCGGCTTTTTTATTCAGTATAGAATTGCGGCGAAATCTAGCAGAAAGTAGCCAAAGAAAAAAGGCGACAGCTCAAGCTGTCGCCTTATTTCATACCTTCATACGAAGGAATCATGTTTTAAATCCTTTTCGGCTCGTAACATCCCGGTCAATCCCGCGCCTGCTCAACACCTGAGCTTTTCCTTATCCCTGTCTGGTCCGCAATCCCTGACCATTTCCACTCCACCGCTCTTTGCCTTCCTGACATCCCTGAACGCATCTTCCTGATGTATGCTGCCATGCACTGCACACTAATGTAGACCAACTGGTAAAACCCTCAAGTAAGCGGCAAGGTTAGTTGCTGAAAAAAAAGACTAAATATGCTTAATCAAATGAATAATAATGATTTTTATTTTTAGTAATTAAAGTAAATAACGACATAACGGGCAACGTCTATGGCAAATCTCTTACAAAAAAGTTGACTGCCAAGCGGTTGAGCACTTTCGCGCCATAACGCGTATAATCGGCGCCATTGCCTTAATGCGTTTTCTGGAGTGTCACTTTGTCTGAACTGAATTATCACGTAACCCATTTTGTCCTGAGCGCGCCGGATATTCGCCATCTTCCCGCCGATACCGGAATTGAAGTTGCCTTTGCTGGCCGCTCCAACGCCGGGAAATCCAGCGCATTGAACACCTTAACCAACCAGAAAAGTCTGGCGCGTACCAGTAAAACGCCGGGCCGCACCCAGTTGATTAACTTGTTTGAAGTCACAGAAGGGAAACGGCTGGTCGACCTGCCGGGTTACGGCTATGCCGAAGTGCCGGAAGAGATGAAGCTGAAATGGCAACGTGCATTAGGTGAATATCTGCAAAAACGACAGGCGCTGAAGGGTCTGGTAGTGCTGATGGATATTCGTCATCCGCTTAAGGACCTGGATCAGCAGATGATTCAGTGGGCAGTGGAAAGCAGTATTCCGGTGCTGTTGCTCCTGACCAAGGCCGATAAGCTCGCGTCGGGCGCGCGTAAAGCGCAGCTGACTATGGTGCGAGAAGCGTCACTGGCGTTTATGGGTGATGTACAGGTCGAACTGTTTTCGTCGCTGAAGAAGATTGGCGTGGACAAAGTACGGCAGAAACTCGATGGCTGGTTCACCAACCTTGAGCCCGCCCGCGACGATCAGGACGCGGAAGAGTAAGCCGCGCCAGCGCGTTCTGTCCGCTGAGGGTGTAAAAAGCCCAATAAAAAACGCCCCAGTCACAGAATGACTGGGGCGGCTAAATTCAGCCAAATCCGATTACGTGAAGTAAAAGGTCTGAAAGATAGAACATCTTACCTCTGTACCCTACGCCTCGAACTTTACCTGATTTTTTCTGAGCTACAAAGGCTTTTTTGTCGCTTACTTACATCAAATAAGTCTTTTTTTACCATGTACGTCACAAAAATGGCGTCGCGATGTAGTTTAATGACAAAAAAAGTGCTTAGCCGATAAGCAGTTAGTGATTTTCTTGAGACCGCGGCGTCACTGCCAGTGGCTGAAGCGATTAAGTAAACGATTTACTTATGCCTCATACCAGACCCGCAATGACGCCGCAGCGCCAGCGCATTAGGGCAAATTAGTGGGCTTCATCCCAGTTATCACCCACTCCCACTTCCACCAGCAGCGGAACATCAAGCTGCACGCTGCCTTCCATCAAGGCCTGGATTTTCTTACTGGCTGCCTCAACGGCCTCTGCCCTGATCTCAAACACCAGTTCATCATGCACCTGCATAATCATTCTGACACCGCTCTCTTTTTCCTGCTCTAACCAGCCATCAACTGCAATCATTGCACGCTTGATAATGTCAGCTGCCGTCCCCTGCATTGGTGCATTGATCGCTGCACGCTCCGCGGCTTTACGCCGCATTGCGTTGCTGGATTTAATATCCGGCAGCCACAGGCGGCGGCCTTCCAGAGTTTCGACATAGCCTTTGCTGGCGGCCAGCTGGCGCGTGTTTTCCATGTAGCGCAGCACGCCTGGATAGCGCTCAAAGTAGAGATCCATATACTTTTTCGCTTCACCGGCACCAATGTTTAACTGGCGAGACAGGCCAAATGCGCTCATGCCGTAGATCAGACCGAAGTTGATCGCTTTGGCGCTGCGGCGCTGTTCTCCACTGACCTTGTCCAGCGCGACACCAAACACTTCAGCCGCAGTTGCACGGTGGATGTCTTCGCCCTGGGCGAAGGCATCCAGCAATCCTTTATCCTGCGAGAGATGCGCCATGATACGCAGTTCAATTTGCGAGTAGTCAGCCGCAACGATGCGATTCCCTTTGCCAGCAATGAAAGCCTGACGGATACGGCGCCCTTCGTCATTACGTACCGGAATATTCTGCAGGTTAGGATCGGTCGAGGATAAGCGCCCGGTCGCGGTAACCGCCTGATGATAAGAGGTATGAACCCGCCCGGTTAGCGGGTTGATCATCAGCGGTAATTTATCGGTGTAGGTAGACTTCAGTTTAGATAAACCGCGATGTTCCAGGATCACCTTGGGCAACGGATAATCGAGCGCCAGCTCGGCTAACACTTCTTCGCTGGTTGAAGGTGCGCCGCCCGGGGTCTTTTTAGTCGGTTTAATGCCCTGCTTTTCAAACAGAATAACCTGCAGCTGTTTGGTCGAAGAGAGATTAAACGGCTCACCCGCCAGTTCATGCGCCTTGAGTTCCAGTTCAGCCAGCCGGGAGGTAAGCTCTTTCGAATGCTGCGCCAGGATAGCCTGATCAATCAACACGCCATTACGCTCAATGCGCGAGATAACGGTGAGCAGCGGCATCTCAATTTGCTCAAACACGTTTTTCGGGCCCGCTTCTTTCTCCAGCTCTGGCCACATTTTCAGGTGCAGCTGTAAGGTGACGTCGGCATCTTCCGCAGCATAATGCCCCGCCTGTTCCAGAGCGATTTGATTAAACGTCAGCTGATTTTTGCCCTTGCCGGCAATCTCTTCAAAGGTGACGGTTTTATGGTTCAGCCAGCGTGCAGCCAGGCTATCCATATCGTGTTTGCCGACCACGCTGTTGAGAATGTAAGACTCCAGCATGGTATCGAATTTAATTCCGGCCAGTTCAATATCGTAGTTCTTCAATACGCCGCGATCGTATTTGAGATTCTGACCAACCTTCCAGGCGCTGGCATCTTCCAGCAGCGGCTTAAGCTGTGCCAGCACGGTGGCACGATCGAGTTGTTCAGGCGCATCCAGATAGTCATGTGCCACCGGCAGATAGGCAGCCTCACCCGGCGCGACCGCAAAACCAATACCGACGATATTGGCGCTCAGGGTATCCAGCGAATCGGTTTCCAGATCAAACGCGAACACCTCGCTGCGCTTTAACTTCTCCAGCCAGCTATCAAAGGTCGCCTGATCCAGGATAGTGACGTAACCATCCGCCGATAATATGCTGCTGGTCTCAACCACTGCTACCGGCTCATCAGGCAGCCCTTTTTGCGCCTGAGGATTACTCTTTTTACCCTGCAGCCATTTCCCATCCTGCAGATCATTCAGCCAGCGTTTGAACTCATAACGGCTGAACAGCGTCTGCAACGCCGCCACGTCCGGTTCGGTCACCGTCAGTTCTTCGCACGGCAATTCCAGTTCAACGTCGGTTTTGATGGTTGCCAGTTGGTAAGAGAGGAATGCCACTTCACGGTTCTGTTCAAGTTTCGCTGCCATGGTTTTGGCACCACGGAACGACAGTTCGGCCACTTTATCCAGGTTGTCATAGATTGAACGCATGCCGCCCAGTCCCTGCAGCAGCGCCTGCGCGGTCTTCTCACCCACGCCAGGAACGCCAGGGATGTTATCTGAGCTATCGCCCATCATGGCGAGGAAGTCGATAATCAAAGCAGGTGGCACACCATACTTCTGCTCGACCTCTTCCGGCCCCAGGATGGTATTGGTCATGGTGTTAATCAGGGTGATACCCGGCGTCACCAGCTGCGCCATATCTTTATCACCGGTGCTGATCAGCACTGACCGGCCTTTTTTCTCGGCCTCAAGCGCCAGGGTACCGATAACATCATCAGCCTCAACGCCACTAACTGCCAGCAGCGGTAATCCCATCGCGCGCACCATCTCGTGCAGCGGTTCGATTTGCGCGCGCAGATCGTCAGGCATCGGTGGCCGATGCGATTTGTAATGCTCAAACAGCTCGTCGCGGAACGTTTTGCCTTTAGCATCAAACACCACAGCAACATGACTTGGGCTATATTGCGTCAGCAGGCTTTTCAGCATATTTAGCACGCCATACATGGCGCCTGTGGGTTCACCTGCACTATTGGTCAGCGGCGGGAACGCGTGGTACGCGCGATAAAGATAGGATGAGCCATCAACCAGAATCAGGGGATTTTCTGCGATTTGCGCCATAAGTCTGTCTATTCTTCGTTGCCATGGATTGGTCTATAAGGATGCCACAGCTTGGCAAGAATGGTGAAATAAGGCGAGCAGCGTCTGGCGTTTTTAACGCTTTTGAGTGAAGGATCGCAACGATCATTCTGTGGATAACTTTGTGCGTAAAAATTATAACGCGCTGTTTTTTAGGCGTTTAGATAAAACGACTCTGATTTAAGTTATTTATTTTCATACAGTTACCTTCTTTCCGTGATCCGATCGCCATTTTTAATTACGTGATCCCTTGTGTGGATATTAAATTTATGCCCAGGAGATGGATAAAAATGCTGTCACCGATCGCAGGACAAAAAAAACGCCAGCAGCGCTGGCGTTTAGCGATCAGACAACAGGTTACTTCTGGCTGACCAGGAATTTCACAACGTTCGCGTAATCGGCAACGAAATTATCCATAGAGCTGGTGTCGAGACCGCCGTTATTGACCATGTATTTGCCGTTAACGAAAATCGCCGGTACACCGCGCAGATCAACATCAGCCGCGGCTTTCTGCTGCTGAGCAACCAGCGCTTTTACCGCAAAGCTGTTCCAGGCCGCATCATAATCCGCCGCTGAAATGCCGGCCGCAGTGATAAAGGTCTGTTTCAGGCTGGCAGGATCGGTGATGGTCTGCGTTTTCTGGATACCATCAAAGATTGGTGCGGTGACTTTGTCTTCCACGCCTAACGCCATTGCCACAGCCCAGGCCTGAGTCACCACCGCTCCCAGGTCGCCGCCGAGGAAATCAACGTGGTATTTCACCATCTTAGTCTCAGCAGGCAGATTCTTTTTCACCGCATCATTGACGTGATAAATACGTTCGAACTGATAGCAGTGCGGGCAGAAGAAGGAGAAAAACTCCATCACCTGAGGTTCGCCTGCAACCGGCTTCTGCAGACTGACGTACTGTTTCCCCTCGGTGAATGGTGCAGCAGACGCGCTGAACGCCAGCACTAAACCAATCAGTGCAAACCAAATCTTTTTCATCGTGAAAAACTCTCCTGACTACTTCATTAAAATTGCGGGGTCAGCTGCAAAGGAGGTTCCTGCAACAGCTTCTCCTGCTCGGTAAAAAGCGAAATCTGCCGGCGCCAAAAATCTTCATCTGTCATCCAGGGGAAGGCGCGCGGAAAAGCGGGATCCTGCCAGCGTCGGATGACCCAGGCCAGATAATAAACCATGCGCATCGCGCGTAAAGGCTCAATCAGTGACAATTCATTAATATCAAAGTCACTGAATTCACCGTACGCCTCCAGCAGGATATCCCACTGAATACGCTGTTCCTGCCGATCCCCGCTGATCAGCATCCACAGATCCTGAACTGCCGGACCATTGCGGGCATCGTCCAGATCGACAAACAGCGGTCCGTCACGCCACAGGATATTACCCGGATGACAGTCACCGTGTAATCGTAGCGGCTGCCACGTACTATGCCAGCGTTGCTGTAACGTGTGCCCCAGCTTGTCGACCGACTTAAGCAGCGCATCTTTCAGTGAAGCAGGCACTAACAGGCACTGTTCCAGCCCCTCACGGGGCTGATGGAGATATTCATCCAGGCCGATAGTCGGCCGCTGGCTGAACAGCGTTTTACGGCCGGTCTGATGAATCCGTCCCAGAAAGCGGCCAACCCACTCCATCTGGTCTTCATTATCCGTTTCATACTGACGTCCGCCAAGGCTGGGGAACACCGCAAAATAGAAGCCGGCGTGGCTCTGCAGGGTGTCACCCTGTAAAATCAGCGGTGCCGCAATCGGCACTTCGTCAGCCAGCAGATCAAGCGCGTACTGATGCTCTTCGACAATCTGTTCGGCACGCCAGCGCTGCGGGCGATAGAATTTGGCCACGTAACGGCGTTTCTCATCATCACTGAACTGATAAACACGGTTCTCATAGCTATTCAGCGCTGTCAGTCCTGATTCGACGCGTATACCTGTTTCCCAAAGCGCATCCAGCAGCACGTCGGGATTCAAGGTCTGAAAATTAAACGCAGCGTCGCTCATCATTTTACCTGTCGTGGCCGGTGTATTTAGCCACCAAGGATAACACTACTCGTCACCTTTAATGACACCCCGTGCGCGTAGCAACGCTGTTTTGAAATCGACTTCATGATCTTTTTTCAGGCCGGGTATTTCATCATGGCTGCCTGCGTCACGCATTTTGAGATGGTAAATCAATACGTCATCGGTTAATTCACTTAATGGGCCACGGAATCCAGCTTCCTGAGCCAGTTTCTGTAAGAATGCGATGAGGTTAAGATCGGGTTCTTTTTGCCAGGCGGGTTGTAACAGTTCCATCAATTCGTTCAGACGATGGCATTTCATATCGCTTACTCCCGTTTTTCAGTATGTCATTAGCGAGGATAATGCCATGACAATGTTAACCGGCGTGATTCTGGCCGGGGGTCAGGGCCGCCGTATGGGTGGACAGGACAAAGGTTTGCTGCCACTGAATGGCAAGCCGCTGTATCAGCATGTCCTTGAACGGTTAAGGCCACAAGTCGACATTGTGGTGATTAATGCGAATCGCAATATTGATCGTTATCAGTTAAGCGGATGTCGGGTAGTGCAGGACGTATTTGCTGATTATCCGGGACCGCTGGCGGGGATCTACAGCGCATTATGCGCTATCGAGGGAG
This sequence comes from Pantoea sp. X-Soil-YNGN-775, assembly GCF_059730575.1. Classification (NCBI taxonomy): domain Bacteria; kingdom Pseudomonadati; phylum Pseudomonadota; class Gammaproteobacteria; order Enterobacterales; family Erwiniaceae; genus Pantoea; species Pantoea sp. X-Soil-YNGN-775. Next base: position 4,209,756 of record NZ_AP035945.1, read on the forward strand.
ACTGGGCGGTGTTCAGTTCCTGCGATACACCTGCTATCCCGCTTAACTTTGTTGAACAGCTGGTGCAGCAACGCGGCGACGCCCCAGCAGTATGGGTACGCTCACAGACGCGCGATCACCCCACTCTGGCGCTGATTCACCGCGACGTTGCTATGCCACTGCAGGCCTATCTGCAGGCCGGTGAACGCCGCCTGATGCATTTTTTACGCGATCAGGGCGGACATGCGGTGCTGCTACCGGATGACGAATCTGCCTTTCACAACATTAATACCCCGGATGATCTGGACGAGAGAGTTTAATATGTCGCTACCTTTACTGGCTATCACCGGCTGGAGTGGAACCGGAAAAACAACGCTTTTACAGCAAGTTATACCAATTCTTAGCCATCAGGGTATTCGCAGTGGTTTGATCAAGCATACCCATCATCAGATGGAGGTGGATACACCCGGCAAAGACAGCTATCTCCTTCGAAAAGCCGGAGCGAATCAGGTTATCGTAGCCAGTTCCCAGCGCTGGGCATTAATGTGTGAAACACCCGATGAAGAGCGCATTGATCTGCATTATCTGGTGAGCCGGATGGAACAGTCTCTCCTGGATCTGGTGCTGGTGGAAGGATTCAAAAATGAGGCTGTGCCAAAAATTGTGTTGTGGCGCGCCGGTATCAAAGGGGGTATAGACGAATTGCTGGATGAACAGGTGATAGCCGTCGCCAGCGATCAGACTCTTGCATTGTCTGCATTGTCGGTGCCGGTACTGGATTTAAACCAGCCGGTAGTGATTGCGGCGTTCATTGCAGACTGGCTAAAAGCTCGTTGATCCGCGTTTTTTGTAGCGTTTCAGCAAAAATTTCAGCGATCTGCAGACGTAAAAAAACCCCGCACTTCCGTGCGGGGCTTCTTCACTTGTTTGATGCCTGGCAGTTCCCTACTCTCGCATGGGGAGACCCCACACTACCATCGGCGCTACGGCGTTTCACTTCTGAGTTCGGCATGGGGTCAGGTGGGACCACCGCGCTACAGCCGCCAGGCAAATCTTGGTGCACGGAACGAATCTTTTGCGTCATGACCGTGCTGCCATGCCGCAGAATCCTTCGTTCCCGCTAATTTTTATCCGTCACAAGCTGAAAATCTGTCCCTCAAAAACGCCTCTGGCGTTGTAAGGTTAAGCCTCACGGGTCATTAGTACCGGTTAGCTCAACGCATCGCTGCGCTTACACACCCGGCCTATCAACGTCGTCGTCTTCAACGTCCCTTCAGGACCCTTAAAGGGTCAGGGAGAACTCATCTCGGGGCAAGTTTCGTGCTTAGATGCTTTCAGCACTTATCTTTTCCGCACTTAGCTACCGGGCAATGCCATTGGCATGACAACCCGAACACCAGTGGTGCGTTCACTCCGGTCCTCTCGTACTAGGAGCAACCCCCCTCAATTCTCCAGCGCCCACGGCAGATAGGGACCGAACTGTCTCACGACGTTCTAAACCCAGCTCGCGTACCACTTTAAACGGCGAACAGCCGTACCCTTGGGACCTACTTCAGCCCCAGGATGTGATGAGCCGACATCGAGGTGCCAAACACCGCCGTCGATATGAACTCTTGGGCGGTATCAGCCTGTTATCCCCGGAGTACCTTTTATCCGTTGAGCGATGGCCCTTCCATTCAGAACCACCGGATCACTATGACCTGCTTTCGCACCTGCTCGAGCCGTCACTCTCGCAGTCAAGCCAGCTTATGCCATTGCACTAACCTCACGATGTCCGACCGTGATTAGCTGACCTTCGTGCTCCTCCGTTACGCTTTAGGAGGAGACCGCCCCAGTCAAACTACCCACCAGACACTGTCCGCACCCCGGATCACGGGGCCACGTTAGAACATCAAACATTAAAGGGTGGTATTTCAAGGTTGGCTCCACGCGGACTGGCGTCTGCGCTTCAAAGCCTCCCACCTATCCTACACATCAAGGCTCAATGTTCAGTGTCAAGCTGTAGTAAAGGTTCACGGGGTCTTTCCGTCTTGCCGCGGGTACACTGCATCTTCACAGCGAGTTCAATTTCACTGAGTCTCGGGTGGAGACAGCCTGGCCATCATTACGCCATTCGTGCAGGTCGGAACTTACCCGACAAGGAATTTCGCTACCTTAGGACCGTTATAGTTACGGCCGCCGTTTACCGGGGCTTCGATCAAGAGCTTCTCCTTGCGGATAACCCCATCAATTAACCTTCCGGCACCGGGCAGGCGTCACACCGTATACGTCCACTTTCGTGTTTGCACAGTGCTGTGTTTTTAATAAACAGTTGCAGCCAGCTGGTATCTTCGACTGGCTTCGGCTCGGGGAGCAAGTCCCTCCACCTACGCGCCAGCGTGCCTTCTCCCGAAGTTACGGCACCATTTTGCCTAGTTCCTTCACCCGAGTTCTCTCAAGCGCCTTGGTATTCTCTACCTGACCACCTGTGTCGGTTTGGGGTACGATTTTGTGTTACCTGATGCTTAGAGGCTTTTCCTGGAAGCAGGGCATTTATCACTTCAGCACCGTAGTGCCTCGTCGTCACGCCTCAGTGTAAAGTGAACCGGATTTGCCTGGAACACACACCTACACGCTTAAACCGGGACAACCGTCGCCCGGCTGATATAGCCTTCTCCGTCCCCCCTTCGCAGTAACACCAAGTACAGGAATATTAACCTGTTTCCCATCGACTACGCCTTTCGGCCTCGCCTTAGGGGTCGACTCACCCTGCTCCGATTAACGTTGAACAGGAACCCTTGGTCTTCCGGCGAGCGGGCTTTTCACCCGCTTTATCGTTACTTATGTCAGCATTCGCACTTCTGATACCTCCAGCAGCCCTCACAGGCCACCTTCGACGGCTTACAGAACGCTCCCCTACCCAACAACACATAGTGTCGCTGCCGCAGCTTCGGTGCATGGTTTAGCCCCGTTACATCTTCCGCGCAGGCCGACTCGACCAGTGAGCTATTACGCTTTCTTTAAATGATGGCTGCTTCTAAGCCAACATCCTGGCTGTCTGTGCCTTCCCACATCGTTTCCCACTTAACCATGACTTTGGGACCTTAGCTGGCGGTCTGGGTTGTTTCCCTCTTCACGACGGACGTTAGCACCCGCCGTGTGTCTCCCGTGATAACATTCTTCGGTATTCACAGTTTGCATCGGGTTGGTAAGCCGGGATGGCCCCCTAGCCGAAACAGTGCTCTACCCCCGAAGATGAGTTCACGAGGCGCTACCTAAATAGCTTTCGGGGAGAACCAGCTATCTCCCGGTTTGATTGGCCTTTCACCCCCAGCCACAGGTCATCCGCTAATTTTTCAACATTAGTCGGTTCGGTCCTCCAGTTAGTGTTACCCAACCTTCAACCTGCCCATGGCTAGATCACCGGGTTTCGGGTCTATACCCTGCAACTTAACGCCCAGTTAAGACTCGGTTTCCCTGCGGCTCCCCTATACGGTTAACCTTGCTACAGAATATAAGTCGCTGACCCATTATACAAAAGGTACGCAGTCACCCCATAAAGAGGCTCCCACTGCTTGTACGTACACGGTTTCAGGTTCTGTTTCACTCCCCTCGCCGGGGTTCTTTTCGCCTTTCCCTCACGGTACTGGTTCACTATCGGTCAGTCAGGAGTATTTAGCCTTGGAGGATGGTCCCCCCATATTCAGACAGGATACCACGTGTCCCGCCTTACTCATCGAGCTCACAGCCTGTGTGTTTTTGTGTACGGGAGTATCACCCTGTACCCTGCGACTTTCCAGACGCTTCCACTAACACACAAGCTGATTCAGGCTCTGGGCTGCTCCCCGTTCGCTCGCCGCTACTGGGGGAATCTCGGTTGATTTCTTTTCCTCGGGGTACTTAGATGTTTCAGTTCCCCCGGTTCGCCTTGCAGCACTATGTATTCATGCTGCAATGATGCACTGAGTGCACCGGGTTTCCCCATTCGGACATCGACGGCTGTAGCGGTTCATATCACCTTACCGTCGCTTTACGCAGATTAGCACGTCCTTCATCGCCTCTGACTGCCAGGGCATCCACCGTGTACGCTTAGTCGCTTAACCTCACAACCCACAGGCGTTTTTCAACGCTGCGTGCTGCAAGCATTTGAGAGACTCGAACATGTCGTGGCTTTCATTCTTATTACGGAGAATGAAAACGACATGTCGTTTCAATTTTCAGCTTGTTCCGGATTGTTAAAGAGCAAATATCTCAAACGCGGCTCGGCTGCTCACGCAACTGAATCGGTTTTGAGATACTTCGTGGAGACACCTTTCACCTGTCACCAAGCAAGTGGCGTCCCCTAGGGGATTCGAACCCCTGTTGCCGCCGTGAAAGGGCGGAGTCCTAACCGCTAGACGAAGGGGACACAAAGGTGTCACGACTTCGCAGCCGTCTTGCTCATTACTTTTTATCAGACAATCTGTGTGGACACTGCGCGGGAAGGTATCTTCAGGTAAGGAGGTGATCCAACCGCAGGTTCCCCTACGGTTACCTTGTTACGACTTCACCCCAGTCATGAATCACAAAGTGGTAAGCGCCCTCCCGAAGGTTAAGCTACCTACTTCTTTTGCAACCCACTCCCATGGTGTGACGGGCGGTGTGTACAAGGCCCGGGAACGTATTCACCGTGGCATTCTGATCCACGATTACTAGCGATTCCGACTTCACGGAGTCGAGTTGCAGACTCCGATCCGGACTACGACGCACTTTGTGAGGTCCGCTTGCTCTCGCGAGGTCGCTTCTCTTTGTATGCGCCATTGTAGCACGTGTGTAGCCCTACTCGTAAGGGCCATGATGACTTGACGTCATCCCCACCTTCCTCCGGTTTATCACCGGCAGTCTCCTTTGAGTTCCCGACCGAATCGCTGGCAACAAAGGATAAGGGTTGCGCTCGTTGCGGGACTTAACCCAACATTTCACAACACGAGCTGACGACAGCCATGCAGCACCTGTCTCAGCGTTCCCGAAGGCACCAAGGCATCTCTGCCAAGTTCGCTGGATGTCAAGAGTAGGTAAGGTTCTTCGCGTTGCATCGAATTAAACCACATGCTCCACCGCTTGTGCGGGCCCCCGTCAATTCATTTGAGTTTTAACCTTGCGGCCGTACTCCCCAGGCGGTCGACTTAACGCGTTAGCTCCGGAAGCCACTCCTCAAGGGAACAACCTCCAAGTCGACATCGTTTACGGCGTGGACTACCAGGGTATCTAATCCTGTTTGCTCCCCACGCTTTCGCACCTGAGCGTCAGTCTTCGTCCAGGGGGCCGCCTTCGCCACCGGTATTCCTCCAGATCTCTACGCATTTCACCGCTACACCTGGAATTCTACCCCCCTCTACGAGACTCAAGCCTGCCAGTTTCAAATGCAGTTCCCAGGTTAAGCCCGGGGATTTCACATCTGACTTAACAGACCGCCTGCGTGCGCTTTACGCCCAGTAATTCCGATTAACGCTTGCACCCTCCGTATTACCGCGGCTGCTGGCACGGAGTTAGCCGGTGCTTCTTCTGCGGGTAACGTCAATCGACGCGGTTATTAACCGCATCGCCTTCCTCCCCGCTGAAAGTACTTTACAACCCGAAGGCCTTCTTCATACACGCGGCATGGCTGCATCAGGCTTGCGCCCATTGTGCAATATTCCCCACTGCTGCCTCCCGTAGGAGTCTGGACCGTGTCTCAGTTCCAGTGTGGCTGGTCATCCTCTCAGACCAGCTAGGGATCGTCGCCTAGGTGGGCCATTACCCCGCCTACTAGCTAATCCCATCTGGGTTCATCCGATAGTGAGAGGCCCGAAGGTCCCCCTCTTTGGTCTTGCGACGTTATGCGGTATTAGCCACCGTTTCCAGTGGTTATCCCCCTCTATCGGGCAGATCCCCAGACATTACTCACCCGTCCGCCACTCGTCACCCAAGGAGCAAGCTCCTCTGTGCTACCGTCCGACTTGCATGTGTTAGGCCTGCCGCCAGCGTTCAATCTGAGCCATGATCAAACTCTTCAATTTAAGTTTGATTTGCTTAAACAAGTTAAGCGGTGCTCATCTGTAAAACGTCATAATGAATTTCATTATGTGTTCACTCGTGAGACTTGATATTTTTTACGTCCGGAGACGCTGATATCAATCCTGCGAGTGCCCACACAGATTGTCTGATAAATTGTTAAAGAGCAGTGCGAGCAGCGGGTTAACCGTCTGTCGCGAGGTGGCGTATATTACGCTTTCCTCCTTCAGAGTCAACTTCTTTTTCAGAAGCTTTTCTCCGGCGGCGCAGTCTCCTGTGCCTGCTGACCCGTCTCTCCGTAAGCCGGTGTTCCGTGTCAGTGGAGGCGCATTATAGGGAGTTTCCGGAGGCTGACAAGCGTTTCTTTAAATAAATTTTCTAAGCGCGTTTTTTTTAAACGAACGTATTAAAAAGCACCATTTGATGATCGAATAACGCGCAGAAATCCCGGTAAAGCGATAAAAACAGGCCTGCCGCGTTGCGCTGGCGGTGCTATTCTTTTTCATTCTTCTCGCTGGATAACTCTAAGAAGGACGCTCAATGATAAAATCCGCGCGCAGCATGGCCGGTTTGCCATGGATTGCTGCCATGGCATTTTTCATGCAGGCACTGGATGCCACCATTCTCAACACCGCTCTGCCCGCTATCGCCACCAGCCTCGAACGTTCTCCTCTGGCCATGCAATCCGCTGTAATCAGTTATACCCTGACTGTGGCAATGCTGATCCCGGTCAGCGGCTGGCTTGCCGATCGCTATGGCACCCGCAGGGTGTTTATCGCTGCGGTCTCGCTGTTCACGCTTGGTTCGCTGGCCTGCGCCCTGTCACCCACCCTCTCTGTGCTGGTGACCTCACGCATCGTACAGGGGGTGGGCGGCGCCATGATGATGCCGGTTGCGCGCCTGGCGCTGTTGCGTGCTTATCCGCGCAGCGAACTGCTGCCGGTGCTCAACTTTGTCACCATGCCGGGACTGGTCGGGCCGATACTCGGTCCGCTGCTTGGCGGTGTGCTGGTGACCTATGCCACCTGGCACTGGATCTTCCTGATTAATATTCCTATCGGCATACTCGGCATCGTCTATGCCCGCAAATATATGCCGGACTTCACCACGCCGAAACGCCGCTTCGATTTCTTCGGCTTTATACTGTTTGGTCTGGGTCTGGTGATGATCTCAACAGGGATTGAACTGTTTGGTGAGCGTATTGTGTCAGCCTGGCTGGCTGGCGGGGTATTACTCGGCGGGATCGTTCTGCTGCTTCTTTATATAGTGCACGCGCGCCGCCATCCCTCTCCGCTGATTAATCTGCCGATGTTTAAAACCCGCACTTTCTCGGTAGGCATCATCGGCAATATCGCTTCTCGTCTGGGCACCGGCTGCGTGCCGTTCCTGATGCCGCTGATGTTGCAGGTGGGCTTTGGCTACTCGGCAATTATCGCCGGTTGTATGATGGCCCCTACCGCGGTGGGGTCGATACTGGCCAAGTCGACGGTGACACAGCTGCTGCGCTGGTTAGGCTATCGCCGTCTGCTGGTCGCTATTACCGTGATTATTGGCATTCTGATTGCCACCTTCTCTCTGCAGTCGCCAGAGGAAGGCATGATCCTGTTATTACTGCCGCTGTTTATTCTCGGCATGGCGATGTCGACCCAGTTCACCGCGATGAATACCATTACCCTCGCCGACCTGAATGACGATAACGCCAGCGGGGGTAACAGCGTGCTGGCCGTGACACAGCAGTTAGCGATCAGTTTTGGGGTCGCGGTAAGCGCCGCCGTCCTGCGCTTCTATCAGGAATTTGAAACCAGCACCGTTGCACAGTTCCACGCAACGTTTCTGACCATGGGCGTGGTAACGGTGCTGTCAGCGCTGACCTTTATGCTGCTGAAAAACGGCGACGGGCGGAATCTGATCACCAACCGCGATAAGAAAAAGAAGAAAACGGCTTAAGCTGAGCCCCGCGCCACCAGCTCCGGCGTCAGTACCAGCGTCTGCTGGCTGGCGTCGGGATCGCGCAGGCGATGGATTAAGGTATCAATCGCCAGTTCGCCCAGTTCATCTTTAGGTTGATGAATGGTACTCAGCGGCGGCGAAAGGTAACGCGCCAGCTCAATATCGTCATAACCCATCACAGCGACATCCTGCGGAATCTGTAATCCCGCCTGATATAACGCATGATAAACCCCAACCGCCATCGCATCGTTACTGGTGAAGACCGCCTGCGGCACCGTTTCCAGCGCCAGCAGCTCAATCATCCCGTTGTAACCGCCCTGAAATTCAAAGTCACCGTTGACCACATAACCCGGCAACACCTCCAGACCGCTTTTCGCCATCGCATTGTGAAACCCTTCCAGCCGCATCCGCGCGGTGGTTTTATCCTGCGGACCGGCGATACAAGCGATGCGGGTATAGCCGCTATCGATCAGGTGCTGGGTCGCCAGCTCACCGCCCAGCAGCGCATTGTCCTGAATGATGTCGCCGCGACCTTCAAACGGCGCCCAGTCCATCATCACCGTCGGGATAGAGGGATAACGGTTCAGAATGTCCGCTGACGGCAGATGACTTTCGGTACACATCATCAGCAGTCCATCGACGCGCTTTTGCATCAGCGTTTCGAGGCTACGATTCATCCGTTCCTCATCACCGGCGGTATTACACAGGATCAGGCTATAGCCACGCTGATAGCAGCTGTCCTCGACGCCGCGCACCACTTCTGCATAAAACGGGTTGCTACTGGTGGTCAGCAGCATGCCGATGGTGTGGGTCTGGTTAATCTTCAGGCTGCGCGCCAGCGCCGAGGGAGCGTAGTTTAGACTGCGGATCGCCTGTTCAACTTTCTCCCGAACGCCCTCGCTGACAAAGCGATTATTGTTGATGACGTGCGAGACGGTGGAGGTAGAGACACCCGCCAGGCGAGCGACATCTTTCATGGTGGCCAAGCGCTTAATCCTGCTGCTGCAAAAAGTCATCGATCTCCGCGCGCCACGGCACGGAGGGCTGCGCGCCGGATCGGGTTACGGCGATAGCCGCAGCGGCATGCGCAAAGCGCACCGCATCCTGCATCGGTTTCTGCTCCAGTCGCGCGGTAATAAAGGCACCATTAAAGGTATCGCCCGCGGCAATGGTATCAATCGCCTTAACGCTAAAGCCCGGAATGCGCTGCCCCTGGCCCTGTTCACTCAGCCAGACACCGCGCCGGCCCAGCGTAATCAGTACGGTATCGATGCCTTTGGCATGCAGTGCCGCCGCAGCCCGGGCCGCATCCTGATCGTTGTGAACGGCAATCCCGGTCAGGATTTCCGCCTCGGTTTCATTCGGCGTAATAATGTCGATCAACGCCAGCAGTTCATCGGAGAGCGGCGTAGCCGGTGCCGGGTTGAGGATCACCTGAGTCTGTTGCTCTCTGGCGAAACGCGCCGCCGCCAGCACACTTTCCAGTGGAGACTCCAGCTGCATCAGTAGCGCATCAGCTTCGGCGATCACCTGTTGATGACGTGCCACACAGTCCGGCGTTAACGCGGCGTTAGCGCCTGAATAAATGCCGATATTGTTCTCGCCTTCACGGTTGACGAAAATCATCGCCACCCCGGTCGACTCGCCCGCCACCACTTCTAGCGGGGCAGTATCAATATTGTCGCGGGCCAGTTGCTGACGAATACGTTCGCCAATGTCATCCGCGCCCACACAGGCGATAAAAGCGATATCCGCGCCAGCACGCCCTGCGGCCACGGCCTGATTGGCACCTTTACCGCCAAACGCAATCTGGTAATCCTGCCCGATCACCGTTTCACCGGGACGAGGAAAGTGCGCCAGATTAAGGATGTGGTCAGCGTTGATGCTGCCAAGAACGGCCAGTTTTGCGTTTTTGCTCATTAGGGGAGTCCGGAATAAGTGCGCCACCGGGAGGGTGGCGCAGTGCCCTGCTTTTCTTTGAGTTATTGAGTGACCAGCTTCAGGTCGACCGGGTTGATCGCCTTCACTTTTTCACCCTTCAGCACTTTATCAGCGGTATCAACGCCGATCATGCCAATTTTGTCTGGCATCTGTGCCACGGTCGCAGACAGTTTGCCACCTTCTACCGCTTTCACGCCATCAGCGGTGCCGTCAAACCCCACCACGATCACATCGGTTTTACCGGCGGTCTGCAGCGCACGCAGTGCACCCAGCGCCATTTCATCATTCTGCGCAAACACCGCCTGCACATCCGGGTGGGCCTGCAGCAGGTTCTGCATCACGTTCAGCCCTTTAGTGCGATCAAAGTCAGCCGGCTGGCTGGCAAGGATCTGGAACTTGTGGGCATCAGCAGCCTGTTTGAATCCTTCGCCACGTTCACGGGCTGCGGAGGTGCCGGCAATGCCCTGCAGTTCAATAATTTTGGCGCTTTCGCCGACTTTTTTAGCGATGAAGTCACCGGCCATTTTCCCGCCGAAACGGTTATCAGAGGCGACGTGGCTGACCACCGTGCCCTGCGCGGCCACGCGGTCCAGGGTAATGACCGGGATGTTGGCCTGGTTAGCCATCTTCACTGCGTTGCCGACCGCATCAGAATCGGTTGGGTTGATCAGCAGCAGTTTGGTGCCGCGCACCGTCAGATCCTGCACGTTCGCCAACTCTTTCGCCGGGTTATTCTGCGAATCCAGCACTACCAGGTTGTAACCCAGTTTGTCGGCTTCTTTTTGTGCGCCCTCTTTCAGTGAAACAAAGAACGGGTTATTGAGGGTCGATACCACCAGCGCGATGGTCTCTTTTGCCATGGCGCTGGTACTGAGCGTCGCGCCAAGGATCATGGCCAGTGCGGTTAACTTTTTCATCATTTCATCCTGTGTAAAGGTCAGAGTTATTTACTGCTTTTATTATCCACCAGCACCGCCAGCAGGATTACCACCGCTTTAACGATCATCTGGTAGTACGAAGAGACGCCCATCAGGTTCAGGCCGTTATTAAGGAAACCGAGGATCAGCGCACCAATCAGCGTGCCGACAATACGTCCTTTACCGCCCGCCAGGCTGGTACCGCCCAGCACCACGGCGGCAATTGCATCCAGCTCATAGCCAGTACCGGCCGTTGGCTGCGCTGAGGAGAGACGCGCCACCTCAATGGTGCCCGCCAGCGCGGCCAGCATGCCACTCAGTGAATAGACGATGACCTTGACGCGATTAACATTGATACCGGAGAGGCGAGTCGCGGCTTCGTTGCCACCCAGCGCATAGATGTAGCGGCCGAGGCGGGTGTGGTGCAGCATGTACCAGGCGGCGATAAACACCAGCGCCATCAGCCATACCGGCGCAGGAATACCCAGCGGACGACCAATACCAAACCAGCCCAGCAGATCGGCGTTGGCATTAAACCCGGTGCTGATTGGGCTGCCGTCGGTGTAGACCATGGTGACGCCGCGCAACAACAGCATCATCACCAGCGTGGCGATAAATGCCTGCACCTTACCGCGCGCCACGATGGTGCCGGTCAGCGCACCGATCGCTGCGCCGAGCGCCAGAGATGCCGCCACGGCCACCAGCGCATTCACTTCCATGCCAACCAGCGACGCGCCTACCGCCCCGGTCAGCGCCAGCAGCGAGCCCACCGAGAGATCGATACCCGAGGTCAGAATCACCAGCGTCATGCCGACCGCCATAATGGCGTTCACCGAAGTCTGCTGCAGAATGTTGAACAGGTTGGCTACGGTAAAGAAGTTCGGGCTCTGACTCGCCACCACGGCAATTAACACCATCAGCGCAATCAGCGACTTTTGTTCCAGTAACCAGCTTTTGCTAAACCAGCGGCGGCTGGCAGGTAAAGATTGGGTCGTCATACCACTAAATCCTCGCTGTGTTGCTTGCCTACGGCGGCGGCCATCAGGCTCTCCTGAGTGGCTTCTTCACGGGTAAATTCGCCGCTTAAACGGCCTTCATGCATCACCAGGATGCGGTCACTCATTCCTAATACTTCCGGCATTTCAGAAGAGACCAGGATGATGCTCAGCCCTTCGGCTTTAAACTGGTTAATCAGCTGGTAGATCTCTTTTTTCGCGCCAACATCGACGCCACGGGTCGGCTCATCAAGAATCAGCACGTTGGGACGGGTCATCAGGCCGCGGGCAATCGCCACTTTCTGCTGATTGCCGCCGGAAAGCAGCCCGATCGGCTGAGCCATAGAGGGGGTTTTCACGTTGAACAGCCGGATAAAGTCACCCACCGCCAGCTGCTCAGCCGCATGCTTCAGCGTGCCGCCGCCGTGACTGAAATAGCGCAGCGCGGTCAGCGACATGTTCTCTTTGACCGACATGCCCAGCACCAGGCCGTCACGCTTACGGTCTTCCGAGATATAGACGATGCCGTTAGCCAGCCCATCCTGTGGCGAACGCGTCACCACTTCCCGACCGCTGAGCCACAGGCTGCCCTGATAGCGCGGCAACGCGCCATACAGCACTTTCATCAGTTCGGTACGGCCCGCGCCCATCAGTCCGGAGATGCCCAGAATTTCACCTTTGCGCAGGCTGAAGCTGACGTTGTGCACGCCGGGACCGCTGACGTTGTCGACTTTAAGCCGCACCTCGCCTGGCGCCTGATCCAGATGAGGATACTGATCTTCCAGTTTGCGACCGACCATCATTTCGATCAGGCTCTCTTCGGTCAGTTCGCTGACCGGACGCTCGGCAATAAACTGGCCGTCACGGAACACCGTGACGTCATCGCAGATCTCAAAGATCTCTTTCATACGATGTGAGATATAGACGATGCCGCAGCCCTGCGCTTTCAGTTCGTTGATCACCCGGAACAGCGACAGCGTTTCGGTATCCGTCAGCGCATCGGTCGGCTCATCCATGATGATCACCTGCGACTCAAAGCTCAGCACTTTGGCAATTTCGACCATTTGCTGATCGCCAATCGACAGATCGCCGACCAGCTTGTGGCTGTTGAAGCGCAGATTAAGCCGCTTAAGCAACGCATCCGCTTCGGCATACATGCGCGTCCACTGGATGCGGCCAAAACGGTTAACAAATTCGCGACCGAGAAATATATTCTCCGCCACGGTTAACTGAGGGATCAGGTTCAGTTCCTGATGAATAATGCCGATGCCCGCTTCCTGTGACGCTTTAGGGCCATTGAAGCGGGTCTCCTGGCCGAGCCAGTGCAGCGAACCGGCGTCGAACTGATAAATTCCGGTCAGCACTTTCATCATGGTGGATTTGCCGGCACCGTTTTCACCCACCAGCGCCATAACGCGTCCTGCCCGGACATTCAGCGAAGCACCCTTCAGGGCTTTTACCCCAGGGAACGATTTTTCAATGCCGTTGAGCTGCAGTAAAGGTTGCATAGCGGCCTCAGAAGGTCACACCGGCGCTCAGGATGACATTCGCAAACGGAGAACACTCTCCGCTGCGAATGACCGCCTGACTGCGTTGCGTTTGTTGTTTGAATTGTTCATGGCTGGTGTAGCGGATGGTGATGCTATTCCCCTGGTGCTGTTGCAAGGCTTCGAGCACGGCGAGCAGTGCGCGATGGAGCGGCGGATTGTGCTGCTTAATCTCCTCCGCAATCAGGGCGCTTTCTACCTGCATCTCAAGCGTGACGGCCTTAACCACCTCGATAAAATCGGGCGTACCCGGTGTCAGGGCTAAATCGATGCGTTGCGGTCCTGCCGGGATCGGCAAACCGGCGTCGGCAATCGTCAGCGTATCAGTGTGACCCAGGCGGGCAATCACGTGAGAGAGTTCAGCGTTTAACAAGCGACCTTTTTTCATTTTTCACTCCACAGCGAAACGTTTCGCTGACAGGAGTGTATGAAAAGCCGTCAGCAACTCAATCGGCGAAGCTGAAATTTGTGATCGTTATCGAAACGTTTCGCTTACGCGGTGGGAAATTTGAATTAAGGCGGGCTGCAGGGCAAAAAAAAGGACCGCTGATGCGGTCCCGGGCTGGACGTTTAAGGCAGTTTCTTCACCTGTTTAACGTCCATTTCGATGCTGTTGAAATCTTTATCCAGCTCACCGGTCAGTTCAACGGTATCTTTTGGCGAGATAGTCTGGCCGTTCCAGTGCTTATGGTCTATCTCGACTTTCATGGTACCGGTCTGATCGCGGAACAGATAATCTTCATCGCCGATCTGTTTTTCCAGCTTACCGCGTACGGTAATCCAACTGTCATCCTTCATCTCTTCTGCCTGCTTCACCGTCACCACACTGGAGTGGTCAGCGCTAAAGCCGCCCTGTCGGCTCTGAACCTGTGCCGCCGGGGCGTTGGGGTCGACGAAGCCGCCTTGCTGAGCAGCAAAAACCGGGGCAGAAGCCAGCATAACGACAGCTAAAATTGCAGCGTGCTTTTTCATTTTGTCACCTCGTTTCCATGATGTGTTTCGTTTTGTTGAGCCTAGTTGACCATAAGGTTCTTAACAGCTTCTTAAGAAGCAAAAATAAGCCATTTTCGCCGAAATGCGCTGTACAAGCGGCAGTCTGCTTCGTATAAAGCGCTATCACCGCCGGGAGAAATGATGCGTATTTTACTGATAGAAGACGATCGCTTAATTGGCGACGGGATTAAAGCGGGACTGGGTAAGCTGGGATTTAGCGTCGACTGGTTTACCTCCGGCGAGGCCGGATTTCAGGCATTAAACGCCGCGCCGTGGGATGCGGTGATCCTCGATCTTTCTCTGCCCGAACGGGACGGGCTGGATATCCTGCGACAGTGGCGTCAGCAAGGGCAGGATGTGCCGGTGCTGATCCTGACGGCGCGCGATGCGCTCGATCAGCGAGTCGAAGGGCTGCAGATGGGTGCGGATGATTATCTCTGCAAACCGTTCGCCCTGACCGAAGTGGCAGCCCGCTTACAGGCGCTGATCCGCCGCCGGCATGGTCAGCTGCAACCGGAGCTGCGTCATGGCAACGTGGTACTGAAGCCCGACAGCCACAGCGTCACCTGCGACGGCCAGCCGATAGAGTTGAAAAGCCGCGAGCTGGCGCTGCTGGAGCTGTTTATGCGCAACCCTGGACGGGTGCTGACCCGCAGCCAGCTGGAAGAAAAACTGTATAGCTGGGACGCCGATGTCTCCAGCAATGCGGTGGAAGTGCATATTCATCATCTGCGTAAGAAACTCGGCAGCCAGTTTATCCGCACGCTGCACGGCGTCGGCTACACCCTTGGAGCGACAGAATGCGATCGATAAGTCTGTTTCTGCGGCTTGGCATCGGTTTTGTGCTGCTGCTGGGCATCTGCTGGGCCAGTGCCAGCCTCAGTGCCTGGCATCAGACGCGAGACACCATTAACGAGCTGTTCGACACCCAGCAGATGCTGCTGGCCAAGCGCCTGCTGACCCTCGATTACGCCTCGCTTGACGCGCCGTCACTGCCAAAAACCCGACAGCTGCTGCGGCACCACCGTGGCGATCAGGATGATGACGCGCTGGCGTTTGCTGTCTTCACCCCTGATGGCCGGCAGGTGCTCAACGATGGCGATAATGGCAGATACCTGCCGTTTGAGGCGGACTACCAAGGGTTTCATGATGGCCAGCTCACTAATGATGATGACCGCTGGCGTTTTGTCTGGCTGACCACGCCAGACAAGCAGTTCCGCGTGGTGGTCGGCCAGGAGAGGGAATATCGCGATGAGATGGCCGGTGATCTGATGCAGGCCAGCGTATTACCCTGGCTGATCGCCCTGCCTTTTATGCTGCTGCTGCTGATCGGCCTGGTCTGGTCGGAATTACGTCCGTTAAAGCAGCTGGCTACGCAACTGGCGCAGCGAGCGCCGGATGACGGTACTCCTTTGCAGGCCGAACGGGTGCCGAAAGAGGTGCAGCCGCTAATTTTTGCGCTGAACGGCCTGTTCAGCCGCATCAATGCAATGATGCAACGTGAACGGCGTTTTACCTCAGATGCCGCGCATGAGCTGCGCAGTCCACTGGCTGCGTTGCAGGTGCAAAGCGAAGTGATCCAGCTGGCCGTCGACGATGAAGCGATGCGCACCCATGCGCTGAAACAGCTGGATAGCGGCATTACGCGCGCCACCCGGCTGGTGGATCAGCTGCTTACCCTGTCGCGGGTGGAAGCGGATGATGCCCGCAGTGCCTTTGAACCGGTGTCGTTAAAACAGACGCTGCAGGAAACGCTGGCGGCGCAACTGCCGCTGGCGGATAAAGCTGGCGTAACCTTGCGTCTGCACGCGGAAGCTGAACCAGTAATTCAGGGCCATCCGCTGTTGCTCTCGCTGCTGGTACGCAACCTGCTGGATAACGCGATTCGCTATACTCCCGCCGGCAGTGAAGTGGATGTGCGGCTCGCGGCCAACAGCCTGTCCGTCGAGGATAACGGAGAGGGTCTGAGTGAAGCCGATCGGCAACGGTTAGGCGAGCGTTTCTGGCGACCGCCCGGCCAGGAGAAAAGCGGCAGCGGGCTGGGATTATCGATTGTGCGCAATATCGCTCAGCTGCACGCGATGCAGCTGGCGTTCAGCCAGCGCCCGGGCGGCGGATTGTGCGTAACGCTGCGCTGGTCATAAAAAACCCGCCGGTCAGGCGGGTTGCACAGGTTAAATCTCGACCTGAGTGCCTAACTCAATCACCCGGTTTGGCGGGATCTCAAACTGGTCCGGGGCGCGTAACGCATTGCGCTGCAACGCCAGGAACAGCTTGCCACGCAGCCGCAGATACCACGGCCGTTTGCCGATAATCAGCGACTCATGCGACATAAAGAAAGAGGTCTCCATCATCCGGCAGTTCAGCCCTTCCAGCCCACAACGGTGGAAAATCTCCTCCACGTTCGGCGTTTCGCGCCAGCCATAGCTGGCCACCACGCGCCAGAAGGTCGGCGATAGCTGCTCAATCGTCACCCGCCGCACATTGTGCACGTAGGGCGCATCCTCAGTACGCAGCGTCAGCAGCACCACCCGTTCGTGCAGCACTTTGTTGTGCTTGAGGTTATGCAGCATGGCAAACGGGATCACGTTCAGTGCGCGCGACATATAGACCGCGGTGCCCGGCACCCGCACCGGCGGCGATTTCTCCAGTGATGCAATCATCGCCTCCAGTGAATTGCCGTGCTCATGCATCCGACGCAGCAGGCGGAAACGTTCGCTTTTCCACGTCGTCATAATGATAAACATCACCAGGCCGAGGCAGAGCGGCAACCAGCCACCCGAGAAGATTTTAACCAGGTTCGCGGTAAACAGCGGCACGTCGATAAACAGCATCAGCAGCAGGATCACGCCAACCGCCAGCTTGTGCCAGTGCCAGTTTTTAATCGCCACGGTGCAGGAGAGAATCGAGGTCAGCACCATAGTACCGGTCACCGCAATGCCGTAGGCCGCGGCCAGATTGCTGGAGTGTTCAAAGCTGATGATCACAATCAGCACCGCGAAATAGAGCACCCAGTTGATCATCGGAATATAAATCTGGCCCGATTCACGCTCCGAGGTATGAATGATCCGCATACCGGGCAGATACCCGAGCCGGACCGCCTGACGCGTCAGCGAGAAGACGCCGGAGATCACCGCCTGCGAGGCGATGACCGTCGCCAGGGTCGCCAGAATCAGCATTGGGATCAGCGCCCAGTCGGGTGCCAGCAGGAAAAAGGGGTTCTTAATCGCTTTAGGATCGCTGAGCAGCAGCGCGCCCTGACCAAAATAGTTCAGCACCAGTGACGGCAGCACCACTGAAAACCACGCCAGCCGGATCGGGATTTTACCGAAGTGGCCCATATCAGCATACAGCGCTTCCACGCCGGTAATTGCCAGCACCACCGCGCCCAGCGCGAAGAAGGAGACTGATTTGTATTGCAGGAAGAAGTTAACCGCATAGGCAGGATTGAGCGCCTGAAGAACTTCCGGGTTCTTGATGATGCCGTTAACGCCGAGGATCGCCAGCACCAGAAACCACAGCAGCATCACCGGCGCAAACAGCTTGCCGACCATGCCGGTTCCGTGTTTCTGAATCGCAAACAGCAGCGTCAGCACCGCAATCGACAGCGGCACGATAAAGGGATCAAGCGACGGCGCGGCAATTTCCAGACCTTCTATCGCCGACATCACTGAAATCGCTGGGGTGATCACCACTTCGCCATAGAAGAAGCTGCCGCCAATCAGGCCCATAATCACCAGCACCGCCGTGGCGCGGGCACCGGTATGACGGCCCGCCAGCGACATCAGGGTCAATATTCCCCCTTCGCCAGCATTGTCGGCCCGCATGACATAGCTGATGTATTTCAGTGAAACCACCAGCACCAGTAGCCAGAAAATCAGCGACAGAAAACCAAATACCGCGCCGCGTTCCACGCCGAAGCCAAACTGGCCGGAGAGGCATTCCCGCAAGGTATACAGCGGACTGGTGCCGATATCCCCATAGACAACACCAATAGCGGCCAGCGTTAGCCCACCAAGTGACTGCTTATTATCCGAGCTCATAGAGTTATCTTTTGTTGGAGTCTAAGAGGCGCAAAAACCCCTCGCTCAAGCCATCAAAAAGCGCACAGTATGCACGTATTGCCAAAAATTCCTATCCCCGGTTAACCTGACCACCGGCGGAATGCGGCGGTTTTTACCTCAGAAACCGCGGCTTAGGGCCGCTTTCCCGTTAACCGAATCTTCTGCAACAAAAAAGCTGACAGCTATCAACGCTTTCACGCATCATTATCTATAGAGTAAGGCGCTTGCTTAAGCGCGGCGGCCCGACGATCGTAAGGACATTGATGTGATTATGGCTCAACCCCATCTTTTGGCAGAAAGAATTTCTCGCCTCAGCAATGCGTTAGAAAAAGGCCTGTATGAACGGCATCATGCCATTCGCCTTTGCCTGCTGGCCGCGCTCAGCGGTGAAAGCGTATTCCTGCTGGGTCCGCCTGGCATTGCCAAGAGTCTGATTGCCCGCCGCCTGAAATATGCCTTCCAGCACGCCCGCGCCTTTGAATACCTGATGACCCGTTTCTCCACCCCGGAAGAGGTGTTTGGCCCGCTGTCGATCCAGGCGCTCAAAGATGAGGGCCGCTATCAGCGCCTGACCAAAGGCTATCTGCCCGACGCGGAGATTGTGTTTCTCGATGAGATCTGGAAAGCCGGTCCGGCCATTCTGAATACCCTGCTGACCGCGATTAACGAACGCCGCTTCCGCAACGGCGACAGCGAAGAAAAAATTCCGATGCGGCTGCTGGTCACCGCCTCCAACGAACTGCCGGAAGCCGACAGCGGTCTGGAAGCGCTGTATGACCGGATGCTGATCCGCTTATGGCTGGACAACGTGCATGAAAAGCAGAACTTCCGCAGCATGCTGACGCATCAGCAGGATGAAAATGCTAATCCGGTGGCCGAATCGCTGCGCATCAGCGATGAAGAGTATGCCCAGTGGCAGCTCGGCATCAGCCAGGTCAGTTTACCCGATGCGGTGTTTGAACTGATTTACCAACTGCGTCAGCAGCTGGAGAGTCAGCCAGCGGCCCCTTACATTTCTGACCGGCGCTGGAAAAAAGCCATTCACCTGCTGCAGGCCAGCGCCTTTTACAGCGGCCGCAACGCCATCGCGCCGATCGACCTGATCCTGCTGAAAGATTGCCTGTGGCACGATGTTGCCTCAATGCAGCTGCTGGAACGCGAAATCGACCTGTTAATGACCCAGCATGCCTGGCAACAGCAGCCAATGCTGCTCAGGCTGCAACAGATCAAAACGCGCCGGATGGCCTTACAGCAGCAACAGAGCATGGCGCAGGCGATCACGCTGGAGAAGCACAGCGGCATGTTCAGCCGCAAACCCTATTACGATTTGCCGGAAAATCTCTCCGACGATCAGCTGACGCTGATGCTGCAACATCCACTGACGCTGCACGATATGCAGGTCACGCATCTGGTGATCGCCCGCGACGCCCTGCATCAGTGGCTGCAAAAAGGCGGCGAGATACGCGGCAAGCTCAACGGTATCGGCTTTGCGCAGACGCTGGATTTGCAGGTCGATGCGCAACACTGCCTGGCGATACGTGACGTCAGCCTGCAATCGTCACGCCTGACGCTGCCTGGCGCCAGTAATAGCGACCAGCTGCCCGGCGAAATTATCGAGGCGCTGGATACGCTGGAAAGTGAGCTACGCAGCCAGCGTCACCTGTTCAGCCAGCATCAGCGCTGCCTGTTTATCAGCGATGACTGGCTGGCGCGGGTGGAGACCAGCCTGCAGGATGTAGCGGAACAGCTAAAACAGGCGCGTAAATGATCTCACTGGAGACGCTCAGCACGCTGCTCTCAATCGGCGAAACGGAGCTGATTGAAGAGTTGATTATCGCTCTGCTGGCGTCGCCGCAACTGGCGCTGTTTTTTGAAAAATTTCCCGGCCTGAAAAAAGCACTGCTGCGCGATGTGCCGCGCTGGAAAGCGGAAATCAACGCTGAACTGAAGGCCACGCCGGTACCCGCCGTGCTGGCGGAGGAGTTTCAGCTGTTCCAGCGGGTGCAGCTGCTCAGCGATCGTCAGTTCAGCCAGCAGCTCGATGACACGCTACAAACGCTGGAACGCCTGCCTTCACCATTTATTGATGAAGCCCGCCGGCTACTGCAACACACCGACATCCATCATCTCAGCAGTGCGCAGCATACGCTGTTTTTACAGCGCTGGCGGCTCAGCCTGACGCTGCAAACCCTTACGCTGAATCAGCAGTTGCTGGAGCAGCAGCGCGAACGTCTGATGGCGGAACTGCTGCAGCGTATGGCGCTGAGTGGTCAGCTGGCACCGATGCTGAGCGACGATGACGAAGCGGCGGCAGGCCGGCTGTGGGACATGAGCAAAACTTCACTGCAGCCAGGCGACTACCAGCTGATGCTGCAGTACGGTGATTTTCTGGCGCAGCAGCCGGAACTGCTGAAGCTGGCACAACAGCTTGGCCGCAGCCGGGAAGCGAAATCGGTGCCGTCACAGGATGCACCGCTGGAGACATTTCATCAGCTGGTCCACGAGCCGGCGGCGGTACCGGAAGAGGTCAGCGGTATTCATCAGAGCGATGATGTACTGCGCCTGCTGCCACCAGAGCTGGCTGCGCTCAGCATCAGCGAGCTGGAGCTGGAATTTTATCGCCGTCTGGTAGAGAAACGCCTGCTGACCTACAAGCTGCAGGGCGATGCCTGGCATGAAAAAGTGACCCAGCGGCCGGTCAGCCACCAGCATCATGAAGAGCAGCCGCGCGGACCGTTTATTGTCTGTGTCGATACCTCCGGTTCGATGGGCGGGTTCAACGAGCGCTGCGCCAAAGCATTCTGCCTGGCACTGCTGAAGGTGGCGCTGGCCGATCGTCGTCGCTGCTACATTATGCTGTTCGCCCATGAGGTGATTGGCTATGAGCTGACCGGTGATGATGGCCTTGAGCAGGCCATTCGCTTTCTTAGCCAGCGTTTTCGCGGCGGCACCGATCTGGCGGCCTGCCTCTCGGCCGTGGTTAAGCGCATGGAAGGAGCGATCTGGCAGGAGGCGGACGCGGTGATTGTCTCCGATTTTATCGCCCAGCGGCTGCCGGAAGAGGTGATCGGCGCCATTAAACAGCGTCAGCGACACAATCAGCAACGTTTTCACGCCGTGGCGATGTCGACCCACGGAAAGCCCGGTATTATGCGCATCTTCGACCATATCTGGCGCTTCGATACCGGCATGAAAAGCCGCCTGCTGCGCCACTGGCGGCGCTAAGTCATCAGGCAGAAATGCTTATTTGCTATAGTGAATCACTGCCATTTTTTCACACAGCAATCTGGAGCACCCTGTGACGACCGTCCACCCCCATTGCGATCTGCCTGCGCCGACGCGAACCTTACTGCTCTCCGGCGACAATATTGAACAAAAACGTGCCGAACTGCTGACCTACTTCCACCAGACCTGGGAGCAGTACGAAAGCCTGTTTACCTGTCTGACTGATTCGCAGGCCTGGTTTACCAAAGCCATTCCGCTGCGTCATCCTCTAATTTTTTATTTTGGTCATACCGCCACCTTCTACATTAATAAGCTGATGGCCGGACGCTACATTGAGGCACGCCTCGACGATCGCATTGAAGCGATGATGGCGATTGGCGTCGATGAGATGAGCTGGGACGATCTCAACGACAGCCACTATGAGTGGCCAACCATCGACGAGGTACGCGTCTATCGTGGTCGGGTCAAAGCGCTGGTCAGCGATCTGATCCAGACAATGCCGCTGAGCTTGCCGATCCAGTGGGACAGCCCGGCCTGGGTGATCCTGATGGGGATCGAGCATGAGCGTATTCACCTGGAAACCTCCAGCGTGCTGATCCGGCAGTTGCCGGTTGACTGGGTGACGCCGCAGCCGGCCTGGCCAGTCTGTCCGCTGGCGCGCCATCAGCGCCAGGATGTGCCAGCCAACAGCCTGCTGCCGATGCCGGGCGGCCGCGTTACGCTGGGTAAAACCGATGATACCTACGGCTGGGATAACGAATATGGCCGCCAGCAGATCACGCTGCAGCCGTTCAAAGCCAGCAGAATGCTGGTCAGTAACGCCGAGTTTTTTGAATTTGTCAGCGCAGGCGGCTATCAGGATGCCCGCTGGTGGGATGACGAAGGCTGGGGCTGGCGCCAGTTTGCCGAGGCGGAGATGCCAACATTTTGGGTCGGCACGCCCGCGATGCCCGATCAGCTTAAGCTGCGTCTGATGTGTGAAGAAGTGGCGATGCCGTGGGACTGGCCAGCGGAAGTGAACCAGCTGGAAGCATCCGCCTTCTGTCGCTGGAAAGCTGACCAGAGCGGAATGGCTATTCAGCTGCCGTGCGAAGCGGAGTGGTATCAGCTGCGTGAACAGGTCGCCGGCGATCAGCCGCAGTGGGATCGGGCACCTGGCAATATCAATCTGGCGTACTGGGCCTCTTCCAGCCCGGTCGATCTGTTCGCCCAGGGCGAGTTCTTCGATATCGTCGGTAACGTCTGGCAGTGGACCACCACGCCGACCAACGGCTTTGAAGGCTTTAAAGTTCATCCACTGTATGATGACTTTTCCACCCCGACCTTTGATGGCAAGCACTCGCTGATTAAAGGCGGCAGCTGGATCTCGACCGGTAACGAAGCGCTGAAATCGGCGCGCTATGCGTTCCGCCGTCATTTCTTCCAGCACGCTGGTTTCCGCTACGTGGTCTCCCGCCATCAGGAAAGCATGACGCTGAATCCGTATGAAACCGACGCCATGGTGTCGCAGTATCTCGATTTTCAGTATGGCCCACGCTATTTCGGGGTCGATAATTACGCCGAAAGCCTGGTGAAAATGGCGCTGAACTACACCACGTCACACGCTGAAGCGCTGGATATTGGCTGCGCCACCGGACGCGCCAGTTTTGAGCTGGCCCGCCATTTTGAACGCGTTACCGGTATGGATTACTCGGCGCGCTTTATTGACGTGGCGCTGCAGCTGACCAGCGGCGAAGATTTCCGCTACGTCCTACCACAGGAGGGCGATCTGGTGGAGTATCGCCAGGTGCGCCTGAAAGATTTCGGGCTGGAGAGCGATCTGGCGCAGCGCATTCAGTTTGTGCAGGGCGACGCCTGTAACCTCAAACCGCAACCCGCCCGCTACGATCTGGTGCTGGCCTCCAACCTGATCGATCGCCTGCGCCAGCCCGCGCGCTTCCTGCAGGATGTCACGCCGATGCTGCGTCCGGGCGGTATCCTGTTGCTCTCCTCACCTTATACCTGGCTGGAAGCGTACACGCCTAAAGAGAACTGGCTGGGCGGCATACGCGAAAATGGTGAGGCGCTGACAACGCTGCAGGCGCTGCAACGGCTGCTGGCGGCCGACTTTGAACTGCTGGATACGCCGCAGGAGATGCCGTTTGTAATCCGTGAAACGGCGCGCAAATTCCAGCACACGCTGGCGCAGGTTACCGTCTGGCGTAAACGCTAAGTTACCTGGCAGCGGCACCCGTCGCTGCCGGTTGTTGCCTGAATCACGCTTTTGCTGCACATTCTCCCTTGTTCAATTCAAAGCAGCCTAACGAGGATGGCCATGGCCGAACATCTGCAGCTCGATAACCTGGATCGCGGCATCCTGAATGCCCTGCTGGATAACGCGCGTACCGCTTACGCCGAACTGGCAAAACAGTTTAATGTCAGCCCGGGGACCATCCATGTGCGGGTGGAGAAGATGAAGCAGGCCGGCATAATACTGGGCACCCGCGTCGACATCGATCCGCGCCAGCTGGGCTTTGATGTCTGCTGTTTTATCGGCATCATCCTGAAGAGTGCCCGCGATTATCCAGCAGCGCTGAGCAAACTGGACGCGCTGGATGAGGTGGTGGAGGCCTGGTACACCACCGGCCACTACAGCATCTTTATAAAAGTGATGTGCCGCTCGATTGATGCCCTGCAGCAGGTGCTGATCAACAAGATCCAGACCATTGATGAAATTCAATCAACAGAAACCCTGATCTCGCTGCAAAACCCGATCATGCGGACCATCAAACCCTGATCGCACTTCCCCTGTGCACAACCTTATCCCGGACGAATGCAGCGGCTGACAACGGCTGCGTTCACCTCTCCTGATCTATTAACCCTGTTTTCCACAGGTGGATCACCGCTTGATCACAGCGTACAATGCCCGCCTTAATGTCCAGGAGAGCAAGATGGCCGATATTACCTTAATCAGTGGCAGTACCTTGGGCAGCGCCGAATATGTTGCTGAGCATCTGGAAGAAAAATTACAGGACGCAGGCTTCTCAACGCAGATGCTGCACGGCCCGGCGCTGGATGAGGTGCCGCAGGAAGGCATCTGGCTGGTGGTCTGTTCAACCCATGGTGCAGGTGAGATTCCGGATAATCTGCAACCCTGGTTCGAGGCCATCAGTGAAAGCCAGCCCGATCTCTCTCAGGTCCGGTTTGGTGCCGTCGGTCTCGGCAATCATGAATATGACCTGTTTTGCGGGGCGATTCGTCAGATCGAGACACTGTTGATCGCCCAGGGCGCGCAGCGGATTGGCGATCGACTGGAAATCGACGTGCTTGAGCATGAGATCCCTGAAGATCCGGCTGAAGCCTGGGTCATGGGCTGGAAAAACGCGATCTGAGACTGGTCGGGGATCGTGAAATAGTGACGATCCCCAGTGGAAGATGCTGATTTTGTCCTTTTGCAGCCGTTTATTTTGTGGATAACTACCCTCTTTTACTGCGTATAA